>JBMEQP010000002.1:4800000-9600000 GCA_049060065.1 Cystobacter fuscus | reverse complement strand
GAACAGGGACAGCCTTCGGCTTCATCCCCGTCATGGGGAAAAACGTTTTCGTGGGGCCGATTTGCCTCTCTGGGTAGAGCGGCATTCACAGACTTCAAGCATGCGTCAGCAAGGGGCCTCAAATGTCTTTAGACCCAACCAGTGAGAAGGCCGCTCGCGTTTTCGCTGCCATCAATCGCCTGGGGCACATCGTGATGGGGCAACCACTGGAGGAGGCTCGCCGCTCCATGGGCGATGCGATGCTAAGAGACACCTTCCATGAAGATGCAACCATTGTTTTTGATATGGTTGAGCGAGAGGAGAGGATCAAGTCGGAGGTGTTTTCCAATCGCGTGGAGTGCATGGCCGCGCTATCCCGATTCAGGAACGTGGTGCGGTCCATTGATTTCGACGACGCCGCGAGCATGGCAATCCTCAAGGAACATGCCCAGAGGGCTCTCGAGGGAATTCTGGGACAACCCTTGCCTGAAACGCCGCCTGAGTGAGGTGCTCCAGCCTCCATTGAGCCTGTTCACCGTGAGGCGCGCACGTTGTCTGCAATCCATTGCAGGTAGGGCGCGTGGCCGGCCGCCACGTCCAGCCGCAGCACCTCCGGGCACTCGTAGGGGTGCAGCGCCACGACGCGCTCGCGCAGCGACTCGAAGAGGGGCGCGCGGGACTTGAGCACCAGCAGTGCCTCGGGCTCGTCGTGCACCTTGCCCTCCCAGCGGTAGATGGAGCGCAGGCCGGGCACCACGTTGCCGCACGCCGCCAGCCCCTCCTCCACGAGCGCTCGGGCCAGCTCCGCGGCCTTGTCCGCCGTGGGCGCCGTCACCAGCACGACGATGGCATCGGTATGGGCTTCGCTCATGTGCCCCTCCCCAGGCTACTTGATGCGCTCGAGCGCCAGGTCGAACAGCGTCGACTCCAGGCGCTGCTCTTCCTTCTCCGACAGGCCGAGGATGTTGAACGAGACGCGGTGGGTGGTGCCCAGCTTGCGCTGCGTCGACACCTGCTTCGCGCGGCCCACCACTGGCTCCTGATTGCCCGGCAGGCGCAGCGAGAACCCAGGCTCCTCGGTCTCGGGCGGGGGCTTGTGCATCATCACCGAGAAGCCTCCCACCGACACATCCAGCGTCACGGCCCGCACGGCACCCGCGGCGAACGTCAGGTCCACCTGCAGCCCCTGGGCGACGCGGAACATCCGGCGCGCCGAGCGGCTCGCGGGCACGCTCAGCCCCTGCGCCGCCGTGAGCGCCCGGGCGAAGTACTCGCGCGCGGCCTGGTAGTTGCGTTGCTCGCTCTCCGACAGCTGACCCTGGCGTGCCCGGTGGTGCAGGCGCCGGAACTGTTCCACCCATTGGTTGGGGCTCATTCCGGGGCTCCGGGGCTCGAAGGGGACAGGCGCCGCGAGCCACGGCTCACGGAGGGGTGATACCCACGCGCTCGAGGGCGAAGTCGATGAGGAAGCCCTCGAGCAGATCGCACTCGCGCTCGGTCAGATCCAGGAAGGCGAACGAGGCGCGGTGCTTGTCGGCCCGCTGGAACTGCGACACCACGCGCACGGTGCCCGCCAGCGTCGTGCCGTCCGGCAGGTAGAGCAGGGCGCTCGGCCGCTCCTTCACGTCCACCGCGTGCGGCAGCATCACCGAGAAGCCACCCGCCGACAGGTCCAGGGTGTTCGTCCACACGTTGCCGTAGGCCATCTGCAACTCCACCGGCAGCTGGTGCGCCACGCGGTAGTGGCGCCGGGCCTCGGCCCCGTCGAGCATCAGGCCCTGCGCGTTGAGCAACGCCCGCGCGAACTGCTCGCGCGCCGCCATGTAGGCGGGCCGCTCCAGCTCCGCGAGCTTTCCCTGCCGCGCCTTGGTGTGGAGTTCGCGGAACTCATCGATGAACTGGATCACGCCCATGGTGTCGCTCCTGTCTCCTCGTTCTTACTGGGATTTTCGCTCTGCCGCCATCAGGGAGTGGGTGTGAGTCCGAGGTTGCGTGCCACGTCGCGGAAGGCTTCCACCGCGGGAGTCGCCTGACGCTCCTGTCCTCCGGTCCAATCGACCCGGAACAGGCCGAAGCGGGGCTCGTAGCCCTCGGCCCACTCGAAGTTGTCCATGAGGCTCCAGTGGAAGTATCCGCGCACCGGCACGCCCTCCGCCACCGCCCGCTCCACCGCGTACAGGTGGCTGCGCAGGAAGTAGGGCCGGCGCTCCCCGGTGCGATCATCCATGCCGTTCTCCGTCACCACCAGTGGCATGCCCAGGTTCGCGTAGCGCTTGAGGAACAGGTACAGGCCCTCGGGGTAGATCTCCCACCCGAGATCATTCGTCTCGCGGCCCTCGGGTACGTATTTGTGGGAGAAGGACGGGGAGAAGTCCTGCCGGATGTGGTCGCGGGTGTAGTAGTTGATGCCGAGGTAGTCGGCGGAGCCCTTGAGGCCGGGCACGTCGCGCTCGATGGAGATCTCCCCAGGCACGAGGATGGAGATGTGACCGGTGCGCAGGGCCTCGGTGACGCTCTGGTTGAAGAAGGAGTCGGTGAGGCCGGTGACCACGGTGTCGGTGGTGGAGCCGGTGGCCGGCTGGAAGACGCGCACGTGGTGGACGAGCCCGATGAGGCTGTTCTTGCCGTCGCCATCGGCGTCCCAGGTGTCGTGCTCGCGCACCTGCCGCGCGGAGCGGGCGTGGGCCTCGAGCAGGCGCGCGAGCACCTCGGCGGCGATGCCCGTGCTCTGCTTGCCCGGGGGCCACACGCCGTCCATGTAGCCGAACACGGCGTAGACGTTGGGCTCGTTGATGGTGCCCCACCAGTCCACGTGCTCGCCGAGCAGCTCGGCCACGCGGCCGGAGAAGCGCGCGAAGTCCTCCACGGTGGAGGGGTTCTCCCAGCCGCCCTTGGCGGACACCCAGCGCGGCAGGGTGAAGTGGTGCAGCGTCACGTTGGGCTCGATGCCGTTGGCGCGCAGGGCGCGGACCCACTGGACGTAGCGCTCGGCGGCCGCGTCGTTCCACGTGCCCTCTTCGGGCTCCAGGCGGCTCCACTCGACGCTGAAGCGGTAGGCGTTGGCACCCAGCTGCTTCAGCAGCTTGATGTCCTCGTCGAAGCGGTTCCACGAGTCCGCGGCGATGCCGGACTCCCTGCGGTCGCGGATGTGGGGTGAGCCGTCCGGGTAGGTGCCCTTCTCCCAGTCGGTCCAGTCGTTCTGGTTGTTGCCCTCCACCTGGTGGCTGGCGGTGGAGGCGCCCAGGAGGAAGCCGCGGGGCAGGCCCTGGCCGATGGGCGCGGCGTTGATGGTGGCGGGATCGAACGAGGGCCGCCCGGTGCAGCCCACGAGGAGGGAGAGGCCCAACAGCAGGGCACGGCGGCTCATGGCGACACTCCGGTGGAGGCAGGGGGCGGGTCGAGAGGCCCACGGTGAGGAAGGCGGACTGGGAACCGGTGAGCTGGAAGAAGAATCCCTCCAGGCGCAGGGCCAGCGTGGAGGTGAGGGGGATTGCGGCCCAGGCGCGCGCGCCCACGGGCAGCACATAGGCCGTGCCCACGCCCTTCCACGAGGCGCCGAGGTGGGCGGGCACGAGGCCGTGGAGATCCAACAGCCCGGCGTGCAGGTCCACCGGGCCCACGCGGCGCAGGGCTTGAATGGAGGGCAGCACCTGGACGGCGGGCCGAGAGCCATAGCCGAGGTTCACCACGGGGCCGCCGACGAGGCTCCACAGCTCGCCGGTGTAGCCCACGCGGGCGGTGAGGGTGAGGCTCGCGCCGGTGCGGCCGGAGTGCAGGGGCACGAGCGACAGCAGCGCGCCTTCCAGCGTGAGTCCGCCGAAGAGCACGTGGCCCGAGAGGGCCTGGGCGGTGATCGTGTCCGCCCACGCGCTCCCCGTGCCGACGAGGCCGGTGGAGAGCACACCCACATCGGCGCGCAGCTGCGCGGGGGCGAGGGCGCGAGGTGCCGGGGCGGTGACGTCATCGCCCGCGGATGCGGAGAAGGGGGCGGCGAGCGCCAGGAGCAGGGCAAGCGGGGTGCGCATAGGGCGCCCCCCACTCTAGCCCGGAGTGACTAGCCCGCCGAATAGACACTCGTGTTGTCGCGGGCGGCGGCGGCGCGGTTGGCCAGGGGCAGGGTGAAGGTGAAGGTGCTGCCCTTGCCCCACTCGCTCTGGGCCCAGATGCGGCCGCCATGGGCCTCGACGATGCCCTTGGCGATGTAGAGCCCCAGGCCCGTGCCCCGGCTCTCCGCTTCCTTCGCCTGCCAGTAGCGCTCGAAGATGTGCGGCAGCGCCTCGGGGCGGATGCCGGCGCCGGTGTCGCGCACCCACAGCTGCACCTCGCCGCGCTGCACCCGCGCGCCCACCATCAGCTCGCCCCCTCCGGGGTGAACTTCACCGCGTTGCCCAACAGGTTGCCGAACACCTGCAGCACCCGCGTCCGGTCGCAGCGCACCCGTACGTCGTCCTCGGCCAGTTGCGTCATGACCTTCAGGCCGCGCGCCTCCGCCAGCGGACGCACGCTCTCGAGCGCCTCGCCCGCCAGCGACGCCACGTCCTGCTCGGACGGCTCCAGCGGCAGCCCGCCCGCCTCGATGCGGCCCCAGTCCAACAGGTCCGAGATGAGCCGCGCCATGCGCTCGCCCGCCGACTGGATGCGGCTGGCCTGCTTCTGCACCTGCTCGCCGCCCGGCTTGCCCTGGGCCCCGCGCATCAGCAGCGCCGAGGCCAGCTGCACCACGCCCAGCGGGTTCTTCAAGTCGTGCGACACCACCGCGAGCAAGTCCTCGCGCGCGCGCGTGGCCCGCCGCGACTCGCCCACCAGACGCGCGTTGTCGATGGCGAGGCTGGCGCGCACGCACAGGTCCTCCACCAGCGCCAGGTCGCTCGGGCCATAGCGCCGCCCCGAGGTGCTGGAGATGAACGTCACCGCGCCCAGCGTGTGCCCGCGCGCCTTGAGCGGGACGATCATGTACGAGCACGCCTGCAGGCGCTGGAGCATCTCCGGGTGCTCGGGCTCGCTGGCGGCCGCGCGCAGGAGCGAGTCCGTCACCGCCGACACCAGCTCCGGCTCGCCCGTGTGCAGCACCCGCAGCACGCCCACCTGCGCGGGCCGGCGCTCGAAGCGGGCGCTCATCGCCCGGGCCTGCTCGCCCTGGGTGGGGTCCAGGTGGGCCACGGCGGCGCGGGTGACCCACGGGCCCTGCTCCACCGCGTCCACGATGCACCAGTCGGCCAGATCCGGCACCGCCAGGTGCGCCAGCAGCGTGTACATGCCCTTCGGGTCCGGCGCGTGGGCGAAGAGCGTCGTCATCGCCTGGTAGAGGAAGGACTGGCGGCGCTCGGCGGCTTCCACCTCGGCGCGCGCGGCCTGCTCCAGGCCCAGGGCGCGCGCGTACACCGTCTCCGCCTCGGTGAGCGGACGCGCCATCACCAGCAGCCGGGGCGCAGTGCCCTCCTCGCGCACCGCGGTGAGGGTGAAGCTGTGGGGCCGGGGGCCGCCCGAGGCGCTCGGCCAGACGGCCTGCACGACGGGCGCGCTGCCTTGCGCCAGGGCGGTGCCGCACGCGGCCTCCAGGCGGGCGCCTTCTTCCAGCAGGGGGGCCAGCCGGGCCCAGTGCTGACCGATCAGCAGCTCGGGGGGCATGCCGAGCACGAGCGCTCCCTTGTCACTGCACGCGAGCACCCGCCCCGTTTCGTCCAGGAGATAGGCCGGGTCCGGTTGGGCCCTGAATGCCAGTTCGAATCCGGAGGGGGAGGGCTCATGGTGTCGCCACAACCAGCGATGGGGGGAGTCTCTTCATTTCACGCCCAAGCAATGCAGTCCAGGCTGGGAGCGGACTGGCGGGCAAGCGCGCGAAGGTACGTAAGGACTGGGGGTGGAATTCGCAACTCCCCCGGGCTACTCGCCCTCCGTCATGCCCGCCAGCTCACGCAAGCGGCGGGCGAAATTGTCCAGGGGCAACACCTCGTCGGTGACGCCGGCGGACACGGCCACGCCCGGCATGCCGTACACCACGCTGGTGGCCTCGTCCTGGGCCATCACCCAGCCGCCCGTCTCGTGCACCTCGCGCAGACCATCCAGGCCGTCCTGGCCCATGCCGGTGAGGACGGCGGCGGCGATGCCCGCGCCGTAGACGCGCGAGGCCGAGCGGAACAGCCACGTGCCCGAGGGCCGGAAGCCTCCCACGGGCGCGGCGTTGGAGACCTCCACGTGTCTGTCGGGCCGGATGCCCAGGTGGCGATCATCCGGCGCGATGTAGACGACGCCCGGGCGCAGGGGCTCGCCGTCGTCGGCCACCTTCACCTCCAGCTTGCACACGCTGTCGAGCCGGTGGCCATGCCCTTGCCGAAGCCCAGGGCGATGTGCTGCACCACGAGGATGGGCAGGGGGAAGTGGGGGAAGCTCGGAGAGGATGCGGTGCAGCGCCGCGGGGCCTCCGGTGGAGGCGGCGATGACGACGACCTCGGGCTTGCGCCGGCGCGCGGTGACGAGGGGCGCGCGGGTCGTGGGGGCGCCATCGCGGCTGGGCCAGTGGCGGATGACCTTCACCTCGGCCATGGCCTTCACCGTGTCGCGCAGCCGCCGCGCCTCGGCCTCGAAGTCCGGCGCCTGGGGCCCGACGAGCTTCTGCAACACCGCGAGCGCCCCGGAGCGCAGCGCCGTCATGGACGTCTGGATGTCGCGCTCCACCAGGGTGCTCACCACCACCACGGGCGTGGGCACCTCCGTCATGATGCGCTTGGTGGCCTCCAGTCCATCCATGTTCGGCATCTGGATGTCCATGGTGACCAGGTCCGGGCGCAGGCGGCGCGTGAGCTCCAGCGCCTCCACGCCATCCTTCGCCTCGCCCACCACGTCGAAGGTGGGGTCCGCGCGCAGGATTTCCACCAGCAGGCGCCGGGCGGTGGGCGAGTCCTCGGCGACGACGACACGGAGCTTGTCGGGCTTCATAGGAGCTGTCTCAGGGTCTCCAGCAGATGGGATTGATCGAACGCGCTCTTGACGAGATAGGCGCTGGCGCCCACCTGGAGCCCGCGGGTCTTGTCCTCGTCGGAGGAGCGTGCGGTGACGAGTACCACGGGCAGCCGGCCAAAGCGCGGGGAGCCGCGAACCGCCTCGGTGAGCGTGAAACCGTCCATGCGGGGCATCTCCACGTCGGAGACGAGCGCGTCGGCGCCCTCCGCCTGGAGCCGCTCCCACGCCTCCTGGCCGTCCGAGCACGCGAGGACCTCGTAGCCGGCGGCCTCGAGGATGCTCTGCTCCAGGGCGCGCGTGGTCATGGAGTCGTCGGCGAGCAGCACGCGGCGGCGGGCGGTGGGCGCCGCGGCGACGGGGAAGAGGCCCACGGCGGCGGTGCGGCCCTCGGCGGCGCGCACGAGCGAGGGGGCGTTGAGCAGCGGGGCCAGGCGCCCATCGGGCAGCACGGCCATGCCGGACACGTGGCGCGCGCGGCGGATGCGCGGGCCGAGTCCCCGGATGAGCACCTCCTGCTCGGCCACCACCTCGTCCACGCCCAGCACGGCGTGCACCTCCCCCGCGGACAGCAAGAGGGCGCTCGGGTGCGGGCGCGGCGTGCCCGCGGGCAGGCCCAGCACCTGGGCGAGCGTGGACAGGGGCAGGAGCGCCTCGGGTCCGGCCCACAACTGCCGGCCCTCCACGCGCCGCACGTCGCCGGGATCCAAGCGGAGGAGGCGCTCCACGCTCTCGCCCGCCACGGCGAACGTCTGGCCACTCACCAGCACCAGCAGCACCCGCAGGGTGCTCAGCGTGAGGGGCACGTCCAGCACGAAGCGCGTGCCCTGGCCGGGGACGAAGGACACGTCCACGTTGCCGCGCAGGGCCTCCACCTGCGAGCGCACCACGTCCATCCCCACCCCGCGTCCGGACACCGACGTCACCGCCTCGGTCGTGCTCAGGCCGGGCATGAAGATGAGCCGCGCGTCGCCCGCGTCGTCCAACACCGGCAGCCCGCGTGCGCGTGCCTTCTCCCGGATGGCGCCCAGGTCCAGTCCCCGCCCGTCGTCCTCCACCACCACCTGCACCCGCCCGCCGCGCAGCCGCGCCGTCAGCGTCACCACGCCTTCCTGGGGCTTGCCCGCCTCGAGCCGCTCGGCCGGGGTCTCCACGCCGTGCGCCACCGCGTTGCGCATCAGGTGCAGCAGCGGCTCGCGCAGCCCTTGCAGGAGCGAGCGATCCAACTCCAGCGCTCCGCCATGCACCTCCAGCCGCACCTGCTTGCCCGCCGCGCGCGCCAGTCCCTCGCGTTGCGCTCCAGGCCCGCGCACCCCTCGGCGAAGGGCAGGGTGCGCGCGCGCCGCACCTCCTCGTCCAGTCCACTCGTGGCCTGCAGGAGCGTGCGCCGGTCCGCCGCGAGCGCCCGGCCGAGCTGCGCCAGCCGCGTCTCCAGCCGCCGCGCCACCAGGGCCTCCGCGCCGGTGAGCCGCTGGCGCAGGTGGGTCAGCTCCTCGCCCACCGCCTCCAGCGTCTCCACCCGGCCCTCGAGCCGCAGGCCCGCCACGCGCAGCTCGCCACTGCGCGCCAGGAGCGCGTCCAGCTTCTGCGCCGACACGCGCACCGGCAGCCCCTCCGCGGCCGGCGCGGAGGACTCCGGCGGGGGCGACGCCGTGACGGGCGGGGACGTGGGCGTGACGGGGGCGGGCGGAGGCGTGGTGGTGGCGGCGGGCGGAGGGGGACGGGCGCCGGGCGCGCGGGCTCCGGCGGGGTGGGCACGAGCGCCCGGGCGCGCAGGGACTCGGGGGACTGGGCCGCTGCCTCCAGCCGGGGCAGCAGCTCCTCGAGCGGCGTACCCTTCAAGTCCTGCTTGGTGGCGAGCCGGCGCCCCGCGTCGTCGAGCGCGTCCGCGGTGGCGAAGCACAGCTCCATCAGCTCCGGGTGGGCCGGGCCCTGGTTGTCCACCGCCGCCAGCACTTCCTCCAGCCGGTGGCACGCCGTCTCGATGAGGCCCACGCTCACCGCGCGCGAGGCGCCCTTCACGCTGTGCACCGTGCGCAACAGGGAGTTCATCAGCTCGCCGGCCCGCGCGGGGGTCGTGGCCTTCTCCAGCGCGAGCAAGTCCCGGTTGAGCGCGGCCACGTGCCCCTCGAGCTCCTCGAGGAACGTGGCCATCAGGGCCTGGGCGAGGCGGTCGCGGTCCATCGTCATGCGGCGCGTCCGTACTCGCTCAAGAGGCTCTTGAGCTTCTGGCCCATGCCGTTCAAGTCCTGCATGGCGCGCTCGGTCTGCCGGGTGCTGGTGAGCGTCTGCTGGGTGGCCCGGCTCACGTCGCGCATGGCCTGGCGGATCTGCCCGATGCCGGTGGCCTGCTGGTTGGCGGAGGCGGAGATCTGCGCCGCGGTGAGCGACGCCTGGCCGAGCAAATCGCCCAGCGTCTGGATGGTGCTGCCCGCCTGGGACACCACGCGCGTGGCGGTGGTCACGCTCTTGGTGCCCTCCTCCGTGGTCATCACCGCGCCCTGGGTGGCCTTCTGGATCTGCCCCAGAATCTGCCGCACCTGGGCGGTGGCCTTCTTGGACTGGTCCGCGAGCGCCTTCACCTCGGCGGCGACGACGGCGAAGCCCCGGCCGTGCTCGCCCGCGCGGCTGGCCTCGATGGAGGCGTTGAGGGCGAGCATGTGCGTCTGCTCGGAGATGTCGTTGACGGTGGTGATGATGTCGCCGATGGCCTGGGCCTGCTCGGCCAGGGCGAGGATGCGCGAGGCGATGGACTCCACCTGCTCGCGCACGGCGACCATGGACGTGACGGCCTCGTCCACCGCGCGCCGGCCGTTGCGGCCCACCTCCTCGGCGTGGCGGGCCGACTCGCTCACCGTGCGCGCGCGCCCTGCGGCCTCCTCGGACGTCTGGGCGATCTCCTCGACGGTGCTCACCGTCTCGGCCACCGCGCTGCCCTGCTCCTGGGCGCCGGCCACCTGCTGGGTGGTGCTCACCAATATCTCCGCCGTGGTGCCCGCGAGCTGGTTGACGAACTCGGCCACCGTGCGCAGGGTGTGCTCGCGCTCCGCGGCCTGTTTGGCCAGCTGTGTCTCGGCCTGCTGGCGCCGCTCGGCCATGGCGTTGAAGGCGGTGGCGAGCTCCCCCGTCTCGTCGTCGTTCACCACGTCGATGCGGTGGGCGAAGTTGCCCCGGCCGATCTGATCCGCGCCTGCCACCAGCTTGTCCATGGGGCTGGTGATGCTCCGGGTGATGAACCAGCTGCCCAGGCTGACGACGAGGAAGCCGAGCAGCGTGCCCACCGCCAGCACCCAGATGCTGCGCTGGGCGCTCTCCTTCGCCTGCCGCTCGTTGTCCGACCAGCGCTTGTCCTCGGTGCTCAGCATCTCGTTGAGGATGTCCCGGATGCGGTCCATGTTCTCCTTGCCCTGGCCGGAGCGCACGATCGCGAGCACCGCGTCGGTCTGGCCCTGCTGGCGCAGGGTGATCGTCTTCGCCAGCTCCGCGAGCTTGTCGTCCACCAGGGGCTTGAGCCGGTCGAGCTGGGTCTGCTGGGTGGGCTCTTCGTTCAGGTAGTCGCGCAGTTTGGAGATGTTGGCGTCCAGGTTCCTGCGCGCCTGGTTGTAGGGCTCCAGGTAGCTGGTATCGCCGGTGAGGATGAAGCCGCGCTGGCCCGTCTCGGCGTCCACCAGGTTGGCGATGATCTCGCGCATGAGGCGGGCCTGCTCGCGGCTCTCGAGCAGCAGGGTGGTCGTCTGGGTGATCTGCTGCGCGCCCTGGTAGGCCACCGAGGCCACGGCGAGCAGCGCCAGCAGCGACAGGCCGAAGCCGAGGGCGATCTTCTTCCCGATGCTCATGTAACCCTTTCCTCGGAGAGGTCGAAGAAGAGGCGACCATCCCCCAAGAGCGCCTCCCCCTCCAGCACGATGATCCCCTCGCGGGTGATGCCCGACACGAGCGTTCGATCCTGTCCACTGAGGGCCGCGGGAGGCGGCAGGAACGAGTCGCGGGCGAGCGAGAGCACCTCGCGCACGTGGTCCACGCGCAGGCCGAGCTCCGCGCGGTGCGGGCCCAGCACCAGCACGGGGCCGTGCTGGGTGGGGGCGGGACGGCCGAACAGGGGCGCGAGCTCCACCACCGCGAGCACCTCGCCGTGCAGCAGGGTGACCCCGCGCAGCTGCGGGGGCGCGCCGGGCAGGAGCACGCGCTGCTCCGAGGTGCGCAACACCTCGCGCACGAAGCGCGTCTCCAGCGCGTAGTCCTGCTCGTCCACGTGGAAGAGGATGAGCTCGAGCTGGTGGCCCGGCGCGGCCGTGGGCGTGGCGATGCGGGACAGTTGCCGCGCGCGCTCGTCGAGCACCGCCTGCTCCTGCTCGGGATCGGACTGGAGGGCGGCCTCGGTCGAGGCGGCCAGCCGCGCCAGCCTCCGGTAGGCGGCGCTCCAGTCCAGCCCGCGCCGCTTCATGTTCTCGTCTTCAGGCATCAGCCCTTCTCCTGGGAGTCATCCAGCCGTTGGAGTTCCTCGCGTGCCACGCGCAGGAGCCGGTCGGCGCGCTCGCCATCGCCGAGGGGCACGGGCTGCTCGGGAGGCAGCGCCGCGCACAGGCCGGCGGCGGTGGAGAAGGCGCGCCGTGCTCCCGTCAGCTCGCCCTGGCGCCGCAGGATGTGGCCCAACATGAGGTGCGCCACCGCCAGTCCCGGCTCCAGGTAGAGCGCCTGGCGCGCGGCGCGCTCGGACTCGCGCAGCTTGCCCTGGCCCAGGAGCACCAGGGACTCGAGGTAGCGCGGCTCCACGGCCAGCGGGTGGCGCTCGCTCGCCACGGCACAGGCGCGCAGGGCGGCCGGCGCGTCGAAGTTGGCCAGGGCGCGGATCGTCACCCCCACGGCCTCCGTGTCGTCCGGCATCGCCGCGGCCAGCCGCGCCGCCTCGCGCCAGTCCCCCCGGGCCAGCGCCTGTCGGGCCTCGTCCAGGCCGCTCCCGGGGGCCGCGGGAGGGGGCGGCGCGGGGGGCGGCGCGGGAAGGGGAGGTGGGGCGGGGGTCGGCTCGGGGAGGGGGGCCGCGGCGGGCGGTGGGGCGTGAGGGAAGTCGGACGCGGGCGGCACCACCTGGAGCGGGGTGTGGCGGAAGGAGCGCAGCCGGGTGGGCCGGGTCGCGTCGGGGCGGTGGTAGACGATGCCCCACTCGGTGACGATCGTCTCGAAGGGGGCGAGCCCGTTGAGCGGGGGATCCGAGGGGCCGGTGATGAGGAAGCCGCCGTCGGCGAGCGTGGCGTGGAGCCGCCGGGCCACGCCCTCGATGGTGGGGCGGTTGAAGTAGATGAGGACGTTGCGGCAGAAGATGATGTCCATGCCCCACACGCCCTGGGGGGTGGAGGGCCAGGAGTCCTCGGCGAGGTTGAGGTAGCCGAAGCGCACGTGGGAGCGCACCTCGGGGGCGAGCCGGTAGCGCTTGCCGTCCGGGTGCAGGTAGGGCCGCACGTGGTCCACCCACGGGCCGCGCAGGGACCACTCGCCGTAGCTGGCCTCCTCGCAGCGCGCGAGCGCCGCGCGCGACACGTCCGTGCCCAGCACCTCCATGCGCTCGTGGCCCTCCTTCATCAGGAGCACCGCCAGCGAGTAGGGCTCCTCGCCCGAGGAGCAGCCCGCGCTCCACCCGCGCACCACGTGCCCCTCGCCCCGGTGCTGGCGCAGGTCCGGCAGCACCTCCTGGCGCAGGAAGTCGAAGTGCTCGGGGTTGCGGAAGAAGTACGTCTCCCCCACGGTCAGCTCGACGAGGAGATCATCCAGGGCGGCGGGGTCCGCCTCCAGCCGGGGCAGGTAGGCGGAGAAGTCCTCGGCGAGTCCCGCGCGGGCCATGGCCCGGTCGATGCCCTCCATGGCGGCCGCGAGGCAGCTGGGCGTGAGCAGGCCGGCACGCGCGGCGACGAACTCGAGCACCGCGGTGTAGCCCCAATGCCGCCAGGGGGGCGTGGAGTCGCTCACCGCGCGGCACCCTCCTGTGAGAGCGCGTCCTCCAACTCGAGTGCCTCCGCCTCCGACAGGAAGGTGCGCAGGTCATGCAGGAGCACGAGCCCGTCGGGCAGCTTCACCACCCCGGCCACGTAGCCCACGCCGGGCAGCTCCCGCGGCGTCGTGTCCAGGGCGTGCGGCTCGAGCGGTTGCATGCCCTCGGCGCGATCGACGCGCAGCGCCATGACGCGGGGCCCCGCCTGGGTGATGATGAAGTGATCGGAGGGCAGGAGCCGGCGGGCCGGCAACCGGAAGCGGCGGCGCATGTCCAGCACGGGGATGAGCTCTCCGCGCAGGTTGAACAGGCCCTCCACCACGGAGGGGGCCCGGGGCAAGGGGGTGAGGCGGACGGCTCGGACCAACTCGCGCACGTCCTCCAGGGGCAGCGCGTAGCGCTGCGACTCCAGCGTGAAGAGTAGGATTTCGCGAGCGGGGGCGGCGCCATCGGCCTCTCATCCTATGCAGTCGAGCACCGGAGTGCCTACCTCGATGGCTCGGGGGAAGCGGGCCTGGACGCGAACAGGCGGTGCGTGCGTTCAATGGATGAAGCTGGGGTGCTTTTCCGCGGCCGCCAGCATCAGGTCTCGAATCGTTGGATTTTCGACACGTGCTGTTGCACGCTTGCCGTACTGTCCTACCTTCCCGCGTTTTCCGCTGAAAGTGAGCGGTCCCCATGCTTCCTCCTTGCGCATCCGTGCTCGTGGTCGAAGCCCAGCTCGACGTCCTCGAGGCCATCCAGGCGGCCTTGGAGTTCGACGGGTATCGGGTGGCCGCGGTGTTGGGGTCGAAGGGCGCGCTCGAGGCGCTGGAGCGGATGGGGAGGCCGGGGCTCGTCTTGTTGGACGAGACGCTGCCGGAGATGGAGCGCGCGCGGCTCATCCGCTTCATCCGCCAGGAGCCGGCGCTGCGCTCGGTGCCCATCGTCCTGCTGTCCGTGGACGAGCACATCCGCCTTCCGGAGGTGCAGGCGGTGCTGCGCAAGCCCTTCAACCTCGACCGGCTGTACACCGTGGTGAGGACGTACTGCGAGACGCGGCGGGGAGGGCAGGAACTCGCCGCGCGTTCCCCGTCCGCCGAGGTCCCGGGCCCCGAGGACGGGGCGGGATCGGTGGAGCAGCGGCGGGGCGTGTCCCGGACGTAGGGGGGGCCTTCAGCGCAGGGATTCCAGCTCCGCGAGCCGCGTCTGCACCTGGGAGGGCTGCTCCGCGTCGGAGAGCCGCCCGGCCAGGCCATGGCTCGCCAGCCGCGCCACGTGGGCGAGCCGCATGAGCCGGTGCGTGCGCTGCTCTCCGTCCACGAGCACCACGAGCAGCCGCAGGGGCACGCCGTCCGGGGTCTCGTCGGGCAGGGGCTGGGCCAGGGTGACGAGGGCGGCGAGCGGTGGGGTGTTCTCCACGAAGGCATGGGGCACGGCCACCCCGCTGCCCACGGCGTTGGAGGACTCGGCCTCGCGCCGCCGCAGCTCCGCCACGAGCTGGGAGGCGCTCACCCCGGGCAGGTCCGCGGCGAGCCGCCCCGCCGCCACGTCCAGCGCGTCCTCCAGCGCGGAGCACGTCAGGCGCAGCACCATGCGGCCGGGGGTGAGCACCGGGCCCAGCGCTGGCGCGGGTGTGTCGGCCATGGGCGTGGGGGCGGGGAACTCCGCGTCCAGGAAGGCCCGGACGCGCAGCAGCTGCTCGGAGGTGAGGCGTCGGCGCGCCACGTCCACCAGGAGCGCGCTGGCGCCGGGCACCTCCTCCAGGTAGTTGGCCACGAAGGGGCTCTGCCGGTGCGCCACGTCCATGAGGAGCGTGGGGGGCACGTCCAGCTCACGGGCGATGGCGGCGAGCCGCTCGGGCGTGGGCACCGCGTCCACGCCGTTCTCCACGCGGCTCAGGTAGGCGCTGGACACGCCGATGCGGCGCGCCGGGTCGCGCAGGCTCAGGCCCGCGTCCACTCGCAACAAACGGAGGGTGGCTCCTGGGTGCATGGTGTCGGAGGGGCTTCGTTTCCGGGCGCTGGGAGTCAGGGGGCACCGCCGCCGGCCCGCAGGGGCTCGGCCGACGGGGCGTTGGTGCCGGGCAGGGCGGCCTCGGTGGCGGGCTTCGCGGCGGGCTTCGGCTGGCGCACGACGAGCAGCGACAGGTTCGAGTCCCGCACGAGCCGCTCGCGCTGCAGGCCGAAGAGGTGGCCCTCCAGGCCCCACTCCGCGCCCACGCCCACCACCATCAAGTCGTAGCCACCCTGGGCGGCCTCGGCGAGCACCGCGTCCTCGGGCGAGGCGTGCGCCACCACCTTGAGGTGCACCGGCTGGAGGCCCCGGGGAAGAGCTCGTCGACGAGCAGCCGCGCCGGCGTGCGGCCCGGCTGCGGCGTGGGCGACGTCACGTGGAGGATCGTGACTTCCGCCCCCACGCCCTTGAGCAGCCGCCGCGCCAGCCCCAGCGCCGCCCGGTCATGTCGGCTGCCGCTGTAGGGCACCAACACCCGGCGCACGTTCTCCAGGCCCCGGTCCACCAGCACCGCCACGTCCGCGGCCGCCTCGCTCATCACCTCGTGCACGGTGCCGCCGAGCACCGTCTGGCCGAAGAGCGGCTTGTGCCAGCCGAGCACGATGAGGTCCGCGCGCTTGGCCTCGGCGGTGCGGCAGATGTCGAGCCCGGGCTCGGCGGACACGAAGGACAGCGGACGCACCTCCAGGCCCGTGCGCCGCGCGCGCGCGAGCAGCGCCGCCATGGGGCCCTCCTCTCCCGTGCGCTGCTCCACCTGGGGCTCCGGTGTGTGCTTCAGGTGGAAGGAGGCGCGCTCGGTGGGGGGAATGAGGTGCAGGGCATAGAGCGAGCCAGGCGCCTCGGTGCCTGCGGTGAGTGCCCGCCCGAGCGTCACCATGCCCGCGCCCGCCCGGCCATGCGACACGCACATGAGCAGGGTGAAGGGCTGCGCGGTGGGCAGCGTCAGCGGCGCGGGCGTGACGGCGCGCTCCAGGGCGAGCTGCTCCGGCGGGTAGATGACGCGCAACAGCGGCGTGGTGAGGAACGTGGTCACCAGCGCCATCACCACCATCATCGTGAAGAGCGTGGGCGAGATGACGCCCAGGTCCAGGCCGAGGTTGAGCACGATGAGCTCCATCAGCCCGCGCGTGTTCATCAGGATGCCGATGGCCCCCGCCTCGCGCCAGTTGGAGCCCGTCAGCCGCGCCGCCACCGCGCTGCCGCCGAACTTGCCCAGGCACGCCAGGAGGATGATGAGGCCGCACATGAGCCAGTGGTCGGTGCTGTTGAGCAGGCCGATCTGCGTGCGCAGGCCGCTGAAGGCGAAGAAGAGCGGCAGGAGCAGCACCACCGCCACGTCCTCCAGCTTCTCCGCGAGCGCCTCGGCCAGGCCTCCCTCCTTGGGGATGATGGCGCCGAAGAGGAAGGCGCCGAAGAGCGCGTGGATGCCGATGAGCTCCGTGGCGAAGCTCGAGGCGAGCAGCATGATGAGCGTGAGCGCCATCACGTTCTGGTTGAGCCCCTCGCGGCTGGCCACGCGCGCGCCCAGCCGGGCGAGGAAGGGCCGCACCGCGCCCATCATGAAGGCGATGTAGGCGAGCGCCACGACCGTCGTGATCGCCGCCTCGGCCAGGTTGGTGGCCCGCACGATGGAGACGACGAAGGCCAGGAGGCACCACGCCGTCACGTCGTCCACCGCCGCGCAGGTGATGGCCAGCGCCCCCACCTTCGACTGCATCAGCCGCCGCTCGGTGAGGATGCGCGCGAGCACCGGAAACGCCGTGATGCTCATCGCCACGCCCATGAAGAGCACGAACGAGCTGAAGGGCACCGACGGCTCACTCAGCCGCGGGTAGAACCACAGCGCCGCCCCCGCGCCCAGCGCGAAGGGCACCACGATGCTCGTGTGGCTGATGACCACCGAGGCGTGGCCCCGCCCCTTGAGCAGCCGGGGATCCAGCTCCAGTCCGATGAGGAACATGAAGAGGATGAGCCCCACCTGGCTGAGCATCTTGAGCACCGGCATGGAGCTGACCGGAAACAGCGTCTCCATGGCCGAGGGCCACAGCCATCCGAGCAGCGACGGGCCCAGGAGGATGCCGGCCAGCACTTCGGCGATCACCAGCGGCTGGCCCATCCACCGCCCCGCCCGCCCCAGCAGCCGTGACAGGCCGATGATGACGATGAACTGGACGATGAGCAGACTGACCGCACTGAGGGTAAAGGCGTGCACTCGGTTCCTCCTGGCGGGTTGGGTGTTAAGTGAGCACTTACCAGCCGGTGGCCAGACGCGTCAACCCAAGGGGGCGGGCGGCGGCAGGTGGGGCTGGAGGCGGGGCAGTCTCACCGTGAAGGTCGTCCCCTTGTCCGCGCTGGAGCTCACCTCCAACTGGCCGCCGTGGGCGAGCACGATCTGCCGCACGATGTAGAGCCCGAGCCCGAGCCCGTCCCGGTTGGAGGCCCGGGGCCGGGGCCGCGGCGGAAGGGCTCGAAGAGCACGGGCAGGAACTCCGGGGAATGGGAGGCCCGCGGTTGTGGACGGTGATCACCACGTCCTCCACGCTCTCGCCCCGTAGGGTGACGCGCACGGGCTTGCCCCGGGGGCTGTAGTGGACGGCGTTGCTCACCAGGTTGGAGATGACCTGGTTCAGCCGTCCCGCGTCCCACTCGCCCGCGCCGTGCCCGAGCACGCGCAGGCACACGCGCGCGCCGGGCAGGGACGTGCGCACCTCGTCCACCGCCTCGCGGCAGATGGCGGCGAGGTCGGCCACCTGGGGCTGCATGGGCATGCCGCCGCCCAGCCGGCTGCGGGTGAAGTCGAGCAGCTCGCCGATCATCCGGGTCATCCGCTCGGTGCTGGCGCGGATGCGCCCCACCATGCGGTGCTCGCTCTCGTCCAGGTGGCCGGAGCGGTCGAGCACGCGGGCCGACAGGTCGATGGCGCCCAGGGGGTTGCGCAGGTCATGCCCGACGATGCCGAGGAAGCGCTCGCGGAACTCGGCCGTCCGGCGCAGCCGCTCGAGCGACTCGGCGCAGCGGTGCTCCATCTCCAGGCGCTCGGTCTCGTCGCGCGCGGTGAGCACGGCGCCCGCGGGCGAGCCATCCGGGTGGTAGAGGGGAAAGGCGGTGCCGCTGAGGATGCGCACGGCGCCGTCCGGGCGGCGCACCATCCAGCGCGTGTTCCTCACGTGCTCGCCCTGGAGGGCGCGGTAGAGCGGCAGCTCCTCCAGGGGGATGGGGCGGCCGTCCAGGGTGAGCAGGCCGAAGGTGTCCGTCCAGTCCCGTGCGTGCACCTCCCGGCGCGACACGCCATGCTGGCGCTCGGCCTCCGCGTTGAAGATGCGCATCACCCCCCGCTCGTCCGCCATCATGATGGCGTCGCCACTCTGCTCCACGAGCAGCTCCAGCACCGACGTGCGCTGCCCACCGGAGTGGGACGTGGGGACCGAGCGCTCCGGGGTCGCGCGGGCCTGGGCTCGCGGCCGGGGCGGGTGGACGAGCCGGCGCCCAGCACCCCGGTGAGGCTGTTCATCGCCGGTAGCCCTGGGAGAGCACGGTGAGCAGCCGTTCCATGCGCGAGCTTGCCTCCTGCCCCGGGTCCTCCCGGCGCGAGCGCCGTCTGGCGTCGGCCCCCGGGTCTGCTCCATGCGTAATCACTCCGAGTACGGGGACGGGGAGCCCCGGGGGACGGCGCTCCAGGGCCCCGGCCGCCCCGATACCGGAAGCGGGATGGCGAGGGAGCCACCGCCCCTCTGGAGGGCCCTGAGGGTCTGGAGAATGACACCCGCGACGGCCTTTTTCATTCGTGCGGGACAACGTCCGGGGCTCCGGAATCCGTACCCTGGGTGTCAGGTGGAGGGCGGGGATGCAGCTCGCCCGTCAGGAGGGCTGGAACTCTCCAGGGTTCCAGGCATCGTGTGGGACATGGTTCGTCACGTCATCGTCGTGGGAGCGGGGCCCGGAGGCTTGTCGGCGGCAATCAACCTCGCGGGCCTGGGCTTGAAGGTCACCGTGGTGGAGAAGGACGCGGTGCCCGGGGGCCGGATGAAGGGGCTCACCCTCGGGGAGGCGGGCGAGTACGCGCTGGACACGGGGCCCTCCATCCTCCAGCTCCCCGGGGTGCTCGAGAGCATCTTCACGCGCGCGGGCAAGCGCATCTCCGACTACGTGAAGCTGGTGCCGCTGGACACCAACACCCGGGTGCACTTCTGGGACGGCACCCACCTGGACACCACGCGCGACGTGGCGCGCATGGAGCGCGAGGTCTCCAAGTTCGGCCCCGACAAGGCCCCCGCGCTGCGCCGCTGGCTCGAGGAGGGTCGGGAGAAGTACCCGCTCGCCTACGAGAAGTTCATGGCCACCCCGGCCGACAGCCTCGGCTACTACGCGCCCTGGCGCCTGTTCCCCACGCTGCGCTTCAAGCCCTGGCAGACGCTCTACAAGCACCTGGACGGCTTCTTCCACGACGATCGCATCACCTACGCGCTGGCCTACCCCTCCAAGTACCTGGGGCTGCACCCCACCAACTGCTCCTCGGTGTTCGGCGTCATCCCCTACCTGGAGCTGGCCTTCGGCGTGTGGCACGTGGAGGGGGCTTCCGCGCCCTGTCGCGCGGGATGATGAAGTGCGCCGAGGACCTGGGCGCCACCTTCCGCCTGGGCACGCCGGTGGAGCAGGTGCTGGTGGAGTACGGCCGCGCGGCGGGCGTGCGGCTGAAGGGCGGCGAGCGGCTGGAGGCCGACGCGGTGGTGGTCAACGCGGACCTGCCCTACGCGGCCCAGCAGCTCGTGCCCGCCGAGTCGCGCGCGGGTTCCCGGCTCACGGACGCCGCGCTCCAGAAGGCGAAGTACTCGTGCAGCACCTTCATGGCCTACTACGGCCTGGACCGGGTCTACGACGAGCTGCCCCACCACCTCATCTACCTCTCCGAGAGCGCGCGGCGCACCGACGCGGACGCGCTGGAGGACCGCGAGGTGGACGTGGACGACCCGCCCTTCTACGTGTGCAACCCGTGCGTGACGGACAAGAGCGGGGCACCCGCGGGCCACTCCACGCTCTACGTGCTGGTGCCCACGCCCAACACCTCGCGCCCCGTGGACTGGGCCGCCACCGAGCGCACCCTGCGCGAGCGCCTGCCCACGATGTTGGAAAAGGTAGGCCTGAAGGGGGTGCGTGAGCACATCCGCGCCGAGCGCTACTTCACCGCGGAGACGTGGCGGGATGACTTCAATGTCTTCCGGGGCGCGGTGTTCAACCTGTCCCACACCTGGATGCAGCTCGGGCCGCTGCGCCCCCATGTGAAGAGCCCCAACGTGGAGTCCCTCTATTGGGTGGGTGGGGGCACACACCCGGGGAGTGGCCTGCTCACCATCATGGAGAGCGCCAACATCGCCGCGGATTACCTCTCACGGGAGGCGGGCAGGGGACCGCTGGCCGGCTGGCCGTACGTCCCACCCATCGAGGGAGCGCCCGAGGGGCGCGAGCACGAGTGGGCTGAGCCTCTCGGAAAGACGTGATAGAACCCAGGGACCTTCGCCGCGAAAACGAATGAACGAAGCGCTCCAAGTCCTGCTGACCGATGGTGTGATTGACGAAGTGGTGGGCCGCCTCAAGAGTGGCAAGGAGGCGGACGTGTACCTTGTGCGTCATGGCGGCGAGGTGGTGGCCGCCAAGATCTACAAGGAGCGCGAGCACCGCAACTTCCGCAACAACTCGGGCTACCGCGAGGGGCGCCAGGTGCGCAACAGCCGCACCGCGCGCGCCATCGCCAAGGGCAGCCGCTTCGGCGTGGCGGCGGCGGAGGACGCGTGGAAGACCGCCGAGGTGGAGGCGCTCTTCAAGCTGCACGCGGCGGGCGTGTGCGTGCCCCGGCCGGTGATGTTCTACGAGGGCGTGCTCCTCATGGAACTGGTGCTGGACCTGGAGGGTCACCCGGCACCGCGGCTGGAGGAGGCGCAGCTGACGCCCGAGGAGGCCTCGGCGCTCTACTTCGACCTGCGCAACCAGGCCATCCGGATGTTGTGCTGTGATTTGATCCACGGCGACCTGTCCGCGTTCAACATCCTCCTGGGCAACCGGGGCGCCACCATCATCGACCTTCCGCAGGTGGTGGGCGCGGCGGCCAACAGCCAGGCCGAGTTCTTCTTCAGGCGCGACATCGAGAACCTGCGCCGCTACTTCGAGGCGGTGGACCCGAGCCTGCGCGCGCGCGGGCGACGCGGCGGAGATCTGGCGGGCCTACGTCAAGCGCGAGCTGACGCCGGACTTCGAGCCCACCGGGCGCTTCCAGGGAGAGCCCTCGCGCGAGCGGCGCTTCTCGGGCGGTCCGCGCTCGCAGGACGGCCGGGGTCCTCGTCCCCCGGGAGATCGCCCGCCGCGCCGGGACGCGGACGGTCCCCGGCCCTGGCGAGACCAGGGGCCACGGGAGCAGCAGGGGCCACGGGAGCAGCGGCCGCCGCGTGATGCGCGCTCCTTCCAGCAGCCGCCGCAACAACAGGGTCCCCGGGAGCAGCGGCCGCCGCGCGAGGGGCAGCCCTTCCAGCAGCAGCAGCAACAACAGGGTCCCCGGGAGCAGCGGCCGCCGCGCGAGGGGCAGCCCTTCCGGGAGCAGCGTCCTCCGCGAGGTGATCGCCCTCCACGTGGCAACGGAGACGCTCAGCGTCAGGCGGGGCTTTCAGGTCCGCGCTCCTCGCAGCCACCGGGCCCGCGGGGGCGTCCGATGGACCGCCGGGGCGATCGGCCCGAGCGAGGTGGGCCGCATCCGGGTCGTGGCGGGTCGGGTCCCCAGGTCTCCTACGTCCAGAAGAACCCGGCGCATCCCGCCAAGCCGGACGACGAGTCCTAGGAGTAGTGGGTCTGCTTGAGGCCGGGTTGGCACGCCACCTCGAGGAAGGTGGTACTGCGACCCCGGGCGAGGACCCAGAGACATCGCATGACACAGGCCGCTCCGAACTCCCGGTAGATGATGCCGAGGTTCTCGAGCACCTCTCGTCCAGTGATGACTCCGCGCATGGCACGCTCCTTCAGTGTGATGCGCTCCTCTGCAAAGGGTTTGCCGAGTCCCTCGGGGGACGTGGAACCGGCGTGTTCGGCCGTGGACGTCTCAAGGGTCCCGTCCGCCGTTGGCGCGTGCGCGTGAATCTGCGTCCGAGTGGGATTGCCTGTCTGGAACACTGAAGTTCCTACAACCCGTCGTCCGCTGTCCCCACCTCAGGAGGTTTCCATGCGCCGCACCGTCCTCGCCGCCCTCGTCGCCTTTTTCCTCGGTGGCTTCACCCAGCACGCCCTCGCCGAGGGGCAGCCCAAGCTGGACGAGGCCCTCGTCCACCTGCGTTATGCGCTGGCCGCGCTCAACGCCGCGCCCGATGACAAGGGCGGCCACAAGGCCAAGGCCATCGAGCTCACCCAGAAGGCCCTGGAGCAGGTGAACCAGGGCATCGCCGCGGGCGGCAAGCGCTGATCCTCCCGGCGCAACTCCCGGCTCTCGAGATTCGATAATCCACCATCTCGGTATTTGGATACATCCCGCCGCCGGCCTGACCGGTGGGCGCCCCTATCTTTTCAAGAGGTTGCATCATGGCGATCGACAAGGCCGGTGGTTCCAAGCCCCAAGCCCCCACCCGGTCCTCCGAGGCGAAGCCCGCCCAGGGCCCGGCGCGGCCCGTGGCGGCTCCGGCGGTGCCGGCGCGCAACCAGGTGAAGCCGCAGCAGCCCAAGGGGCGGGATGGTTTCGAGCGGGGCATGACGCCCGCCCAGCAGCAGCAGCGGTTGGGGTCCACTCCGGCGCTGGCGCCGACGCAGGCGCCGGCGGCCGCGGACCGCAAGGTGCTGGAGAAGCTGGGGCTGACGGCGGAGGACGTGCAGAAGGCGGGTCCGGCGCTGCCACACCTGCAGAAGGCGGCGGAGTCGGTGATTCAGGGACACCCCGAGCAGGCGCTGGGGCACCTGCGCGACGCGGCGTTCGCCGCGCCGGAGGTGGCCACGAAGGCGCTCAAGGGGTTGGCGCAGAACCTTCCGCCCGGGCTGGGCCGGTCGCTGCTGACGGATGACCGGGTGGCCCGCGAGCTCATCACCAACGCGGGGCTGCACGAGTCGTTCGGCAAGCTCATGCGCAACCCGACGGACACGGGCGCGCTGCGCGATCTGCTCTCCAACGACTCGGCGCGCGACGCGGTGCTGGGCGCGGTGGGCAATGACCCGGCGGTGAAGGGGCAGCTGGAGCGCATCGGCCTGACGCCGAAGGACCTCCAGGAGGCCGGAGCGGCGGCGCCGAAGCTGCTGGAGGCGTTCGAGAAGATCCAGCAGGGAGACGTGAAGGGCGGGCTGGAGTCGGTGCAGGCGGCGGTACAGGCGGCGCCCGGACTGGCGGCGAAGATTGGCGAGAAGGTCGTCAACGCGCTGCCCCAGGGCGTGAAGGCGCAGTTCCAGAAGCTGGGCATCACCGAGCAGCAGTTGCGCTCGGCGGGTCCGGCACTGCCGCACCTGTACGAGGCGGCGGACGCGGCTTCCAAGGGAGATTGGGGCAAGGCCTTCAATGGCCTGCGCGAGGCGGCCATCTCGGCGCCGGACCTGACCACCCAGGCGATGAAGGGGCTGGCGCAGCAACTGCCGCCGCAGCTCGGCGCGGCGAAGTCGCTGCTGACGGACGACGCCTTCCTGCGCCAGGTGGTGACCAACCGCGACCTGCACGCCCAGGTGGGCAAGCTCTTCAATGAGCAGACGCGCATGGAGGGCCTGCGCGGCCTGCTGGGCAACGATGCCGCGCGTGACGCGGCGCTCTCGGCCATCGGCAATGACCCGGCGGTGAAGGGCCAGTTGGAGCGCATTGGCCTGACGCCGAAGGACCTCCAGGAGGCCGGAGCGGCGGCGCCCAAGTTGCTGGAGGCGTTCGAGAAGATCCAGCAGGGGGATGTGAAGGGCGGGCTGGAGTCGGTGCAGGCAGCGGTGCAGGCGGCGCCCGGACTGGCGGCGAAGATTGGCGAGAAGGTCGTCAATGCCTTGCCCCAGAGCGTGAAGGCACAGTTCCAGAAGCTGGGCATCACCGAGCAGCAGCTGCGCTCGGCGGGCCCGGCGCTGCCACACCTGTACGAGGCGGCGGACGCGGCCTCCAAGGGAGACTGGGGCAAGGCCTTCAATGGCTTGCGCGAGGCGGCCATCTCGGCGCCGGACCTGACCACCCAGGCGATGAAGGGATTGGCGCAGCAACTGCCGCCGCAGCTCGGCGCGGTGAAGTCGCTGCTGACCAACGATGGGTTCCTGCGTCAGGCGTTGACCAACCGCGACCTGCATGCGCAGGTGGGCAAGCTCTTCAATGAGCAGACGCGCATGGAGGGCCTGCGCGGCCTGTTGAACAACGACGCCGCGCGCAACGCCACGCTCTCGGCCATCGGCAATGACCCGACGGTGAAGGGCCAGCTGGAGCGCATTGGCCTGACGCCGCAGGACCCGGTGGACGCCGGAGCGGCGGCGCCGAAGCTGCTGGAGGCGTTCGAGAAGATCCAGCAGGGGGACGTGAAGGGCGGACTGGAGTCGGTGCAGGCGGCGGTGCAGGCGGCGCCCGGACTGGCGGCGAAGATTGGCGAGAAGGTCGTCAATGCCTTGCCCCAGAGCGTGAAGGCACAGTTCCAGAAGCTGGGCATCACCGAACAGCAGCTGCGCTCGGCGGGCCTGGCGCTGCCGCACCTGTACGAGGCGGCGGATGCGGCTTCCAAGGAGATTGGGGCAAGGCCTTCAATGGCCTGCGCGAGGCGGCCATCTCGGCGCCGGACCTGACCACCCAGGCGATGAAGGGGCTGGCGCAGCAGTTGCCCGCGCAGCTCGGCGCGGCGAAGTCGCTGCTGACGGACGACGCCTTCCTGCGCCAGGTGGTGACCAACCGCGACCTGCACTCCCAGGTGGGCAAGCTCTTCAATGAGCAGACGCGGATGGAGGGCCTGCGCGGCCTGCTGGGCAACGATGCCGCGCGTGACGCGGCGCTCTCGGCCATCGGCAAGGATCCGGGGGTCCAGGGCATGCTCGCGAAGGCGGGCCTGGAGCCCAAGGATCTGGTCGAGGCGGGCGGCGGCGCCGCACCTGTTCGACGCGGCGCGGTCGTTCGCCGACGGGAAGATCAACGAGGGCATCGACGCGCTGAGCAAGGCGGCCGAGGCGGCGCCGGAGCTGCTGAACAAGCTGGGCGAGCGGCTCGTGAGCAAGCTGCCCCAGGGCCTGCGCGACAACATCACCGCGCTGGGCATCACCCCGTCCGAGCTGATCCAGGCGGGCAAGGGGCTGCCGGATCTGCTCAAGGCGGGTCAGGCGCTGGGCCAGGGAGACTTCCAGGCCGCGATCACCAACCTGCGCAACGCGGCGGGGAAGATTCCTCCGTCCATCGTCGAGAAGGCCATCACCACGACGGCGGCGAAGCTGCCGGACAACGCCTTCTCGGGCATCGCGCGCTCGCTGCTCACCGACAAGGAGCTGGTCCACCAGCTCGTCACCAATCCCGAACTGCACGCCTCCTTCAACAAGATGATGTCGGGCGACCTGGTGCAGGGCGCTCGGGAGATCCTCGGCAACGCGACGGTGCGGGACGCGGCGGCCCATGCGCTCGCCCAGAACGCGGGCTTCATGGAGAAGCTCAAGCCGTTCGGCATCCAGAGCGGCGCGGACGTGGCGGCGCTGGGCGGCACGGCCTTCGACGTGATGGAGGCGGGAGCCCAGTTCGCCCAGGGCAAGCCGGGCGAGGCGCTGCGCTCGCTGGGCAAGGCGCTGGGGGACATCCCGCCGGACCTGCGCGGACGCATGGTGGGCGCGCTGGCCGACAAGCTCCACGTGCCCGAGTGGGCGGGAGACACGCTCGCCGCGGCGGCGAGCCTGCTGGGCAACGAGCAGGTGGGCAAGGCGTTGGGGGATGCGTTCGGCGCGCTCCAGCGCGGCGACGTGAGCGGCTTCCTCTCCGGCATCGCCACCACGGGCAAGACCATCGCCCAGACGGCCCCCGAGGCGGCCAAGGCGTTCCTCAACTCGCTGTCCAAGATTCCGGGCAGCATCGGCCGGCTGTTCGAGGACAAGGAACTCAACGCGGCCATGGTGGACTCGGGCGCGGTGACCAACATCTTCGAGGCGGCCGAGAAGCTCGGACGCGGTGACATCGGCGGGGCGCTCAGCGAGATCGCCCAGACGGGCACGGCGCTGCTCGGCCAGGGCGAGCACTTCAAGATCGCGGGCCAGGAGCTGCCCTTCGGGAGCCAGGGCATCGAGAACCTCACGCGCATGTTCGGCCGCTTCGTGGACGCGCTGCCCGGGGAGCTCAAGGAGCGCATCGCCACGGAGGCCGCGAAGTTCGGCGCCAAGGCGGGACTCCGGTCGGTGCCGCTGCTCGGCAACATCGTCAACGGGGTGAGCGCCATTGGCAGCGCCAAGGACCCGGTGGACGCCATCAAGGCCGAGCCCAAGGACGCGCTCAACATCGCGCTGGCGGCCGGTCAGCTTGGCCTGGACGTGGCGGGCGTGTTCCCCGGACTCAACAGCATCACGGGTCCGCTCCAGGCGATTCTCGGCACGGCCCGGGTCGTCAAGGGAGCCTCGGACTTGATTGGCGACATCAACGAGTTCCAACGCGGCCTCGTCGGAGTCTGACGCGCTCCCGGGACGCCGACACCCGGCCGGATGCCGCTGACGACTCAGCGGCTTCCCGCCTTCGTGGGCTCAGGGCGTCGCGTTGAGCAGATCGACGACGCTGTGCTGACGGGCCGCGTCCGTGGAGTCCAGGCCCCCGGCCCAATGCAGGCCATACGCGTCCAGGGTGTTGCGATCCTTCGCGTAGGCGGAGTCCGCCTGACGGCGCAGATAGGCGGTGTAGGGATGGTCGTGCAGCAGCGAGTTCAGTGCGCCCAATCCACGGACATACGCTCCCTTGAACGAGGGGCCGTCGCCGCCGCAGCCGCCATTCTCACACGGCTCCCGGAGGATTCCGTTCGAGTTGAGCGCCGTGCTCGTGGTCGACGCGTCGGCGATCTGGCGCGCGCGGGTCAACAGCGCACTGTCACCGGTGGCGAGGTACAGCTCGACGAGCCCGTTGATCAGGACTCCCTGGTTGTATGACCAGGTGACATCCCCGTTGTTCCGGCAGGTGCTCAGGTTGACGCCGTCATTCACCAGGTTCGACGAGTTGATCATTCCGGTGCTCTGGAACCAGGACCACTCCGCGCGGGCCCGCTGCAGATAGACGGTGTCACCCGGAATGCGGTTGTGCAGCGCGGCGTTGAGCTGCAGGTAGAGGCTGTTGGCGATCGCGTTCTTGTACGTCTTGGCCGTGCTCCACCAGACACCGCCGCCGCACAGGTTGTCCCAATAACGCGCCATGTAATCGGCGTCGGCCCGGGCGGTGTCCAGATACCGGCTGTCGTGGGTCAGGTCATACGCGGCGACCCACGCGAGTCCCCACCAGCCGGTGTCGTCGATGTAATCGTTGGTGAAGTTGCCGCCCTGGGCGTAGCGGTTGCGGTCGTAGGTGTTGGCGATGGCATAGCCGTAGCTCTGCATGCCGGACACCCGGATGTTGTCGATGATCGACGTCAGTGCGTTGGCCGAGTTCCACCAACCCGTGGTGCTGAAGAGGCCGGTGTTGTTGTCATAGAACTGCATCAGCGCGGTCGCCGCGGCGGTGCGCCGGTCCCAGGCATTCCACGTGGTGCGAGCCCAGGGGGTACAGGCGATCTCGGGCCGGTCGCCGGCCTTGCCGCAGGCGCGGATCGCCCCCACGCCACGGGCGCCCCAGTCGTCCACGTTGAACATCGAGGTGCGCCAGCCACGCAACCCCTGGGGAGTCGTCGTGGTCCCGAGCTTGCTGCCCGAGGCCCAGGAGCGTCCCCCATCGAAGGAGCGGTCGAGCCAGACCTCGTCACCCGGGTTGCCGTTCTCGATGGATCCCCACGCCATCGCGTCGTCATCGTCGAAGTGCAGGACGAGGGTCCGCGAGTAGATGGTGGCGGTGACCGGTTGGCGATCCGTCGGCGACAGCGCCGGGTCTCGACCATCGCAATACTTGTTACAGATGGCCGCCGTGGCCGCCGAAGGCACGGACACGAAGAGCGCCGCGAGGGCGCCGACACCGTGGAGCACTTTGGACATGGTTTCTCCCTGGGGTTGGATGTCGAAATAGACGATTGGCTTGGGGCCTCAATACCGGGACAGGTAGGCGCGGGAGTTGCTGTCGGTCGCGGCGTGGTTCCAGTAGACCTTGTCCGCCGCACCGCTGCCATCGAGGTCGGCGAAGAAGAACTGGGTGTTGGCGGACTGGCTCCAGCCCGTGTTGTCCATGAGGGGCGCACCCGCGAAACCCGTGGCCGAACCGAGATAGATCTGAAGGCGGCCCTCGCGATAGTCCGGACGCCAGAAGATCTTGTCGGCGTGACCGTCGCCATTGACGTCCGTGAAGTAGAGGCGCGTCTCGGGCACGCCGCTCGTGCCGGCCGTGTGCGCGCTCAAGAGGGTGAACGTGCCGTTGCCGTTCGAGGCGTAGATCCGGGTGCGTCCCGACTCCGCCGCGGGGTCCCACAGGATCTTGTCGGCGCGGCCATCGCCGGTGACGTCCGCGAAGTAGAAGTGCGCTTCGCTGTTCTGGCTGCTGCCCGCGTCGGTGTTCGAGTTCGACCAGACGAAGGTTCCGTCACAGTTCGACAGGTAGACGCGCGCATGGCCCGAGTCGAAGGTCGGGTTCCAGTAGATCTTGTCCGCGCACTTGTCCCCCGTCAGGTCCGCGAAGTAGAAGCGGGTCGCACTGGACTCGCTCGTTCCGTTGTCGTTCGAGTTCGTCCAACGGAAGGTTCCGTCACAGTTCGACAGGTAGACCCGCGTGTGGCCCGAGTCGAAGGTCGGGTTCCAGTAGATCTTGTCCGCGCACGCATCCCCATTCACATCCGCGAAGTAGAATTGGGTCGCATCGGACGCGCTCCCTCCGTTGTCGTTCACGACTCCGGCATCGAAGGCCCCGTTGCAGGTGGAGCGGAAGACCTGGGTCGCGCCGCTGAGCAACGTGGGGTTCCAGGCGATCTTGTCCGCGCAGCCGTCACCCGTCACGTCGGCGAAATAGAACCGCGTGCTCGCCGAACTGCCCGTGCCGTGCGCGTCCACCGTCGAGCCCGGCTGGAACACCGCGGGACGGACGGTCGCCATGACGGCGAAGTGATCGGACGGTGAGATGCCGTTGTAGGTGCTCCTGTCGACCACGTAGTCCGACGTGGTCATGTCTCCACCGCTCACGAAGATGTAATCGAGCCGGTTGGTGTTGGTGGCCGGGGACTTCCAGGCGCTGTTGAAGGTCGCGGTGTCCTCGGTGGTGGCCCCGGTATGCCGCTCCGAGCGGAACAGGGCGGGAGAGCCCCCGACTCCAGCAGGGAGATGGAGTCGTCGTTGGTCGAACTCGGGTTCTGGGGGTCGGAGTTGAAATCACCGAACACGATGACGGAACGGCCCAGGGCCTTCTGGGTGATGACGGCGCGGATCTGCTCGGCGTTCTTCTCACGCGCCAGGCCGCACGCCACGGCATGGGCGGGGTGCGAGTTGACCACGAAATACTGGCGGCCCGTCAGCGTGTCATCGAGCTTGATCCAGGACGCGGTCCGCCCGGACGCATTCGGATAGCACGCGTCGCTCGTGGCATAGGGATTGGTGATGCTGAAGTATCCCTGCACGTCGGTGCCGGCGGCCAACTGGAACCGGCTCCGGCGGTAGAAGATCATCTTCGGGCTTCCGTTCCCGGGCTTGTAATAGCCGTAGGTCGCCTGGAAGGCATTGATGAGATCGTTTTGAATGGCCGCGGCCGAGGCCTCCTGCACACCGAAGATGTCCGGGTTCCTCGTGGAGATGAGCTTGATGACGCCGGGGCCGCGCTGCGTCCAGGCGTAGAGGCCGGTGTCATCCGCGTTCACCTGCCGGACGTTGTAGGTCAGCACCTTGAACGGCTGGTGGTCCACGGCCGCCACGGTCGCCGCCGACTCGCGCTCGGCGAGTTCCTGCAACCGGGTGTCGTCCAGGACCGCGGGTCCACAGCCAGCTTCCAACGCGGTCAGGGCAATCAGGATCGGGCCCTTGAGATACCTGCGCAGCCGCCTCGTCTCGATGTTCATCTGTGCTCCGCGTCATGCTGGAACTGCGAGGGCCCCTCGAACCCGCCAGACAGTGGGCCAACTCCGCATGATGCCACGTGGCAGGTATTACTACAAGTAATCCTTGATTTCATCGATTTTCTCGGACAGCCTTCAACCCGGGTGGGCACGTGCGGCGGCACCCGCTGGGTTGCACCCTGTCGATTCTGGTAACCCGAGACCCATTGCGAGCGCCTCTAAGGCGTGATGACAGACTTCACCCTTCATCTCACCAAGGCTGGATTCATGAGCAATTTCAAACATTCAGGGCCATTGCTTCGTGCCACGGGCGCGATTCTGTTCCTCACGAGCGCCTGCACCCCGGCGGGCGGCTCGCCTGACGGGCAAGACGTCGCGCCGTTGGGCGTGGCGGTCGCCGCGCGGAGTGCGTCCCTGGCTTCGACCGTGCTCTCCGCGGGCAAGCCCGCCTCCGCCAGCAGCGGCAACGCTCCCTACACGGCGAACAACCTCACGGATGGCAACCAGGGCTCCTACTGGGAATCGACCAACGGAGTCTTCCCCCAGTGGGCGCAGGTCGACCTGGGCTCGGCCGCGACCGTCGAGGACGTCGTCCTGCGGCTCCCGGCCGACTGGGGTGCTCGCAACGAGACCCTGTCCATCCAGTCCTCCACCGATGGCGCCTCGTTCACCACGCTCAAGGCGAGCGCGTCCTATACGTTCAGCCCATCCACGGGCAACACCGTGACGATCGACGTCCCGGACACGTCCGCGCGCTACGTGCGCGTCACCCTCACCGCCAACACTGGCTGGAACGCGGGTCAGCTCTCCGAACTCGAGGTCCGCGGCACCGCCGTCACCACGCCGACCGACCCGCCGCCGAATCCGCCCACCGGCACCAACCTCGCCCTCGGCAAGCCCATCGTGGGCTCCTCGACGGAGTGGCAGTACGTGGCCACCAACGCCAATGACGGCAACGCCGACTCCTACTGGGAGGGCGCGGGCGGCCAGTACCCGAGCCACCTGACGGTCTCGCTCGGCACGAGCGTCGATCTCTCGGGCGTCGTCATCAAGTTGCCTCCGGCCGCCGCCTGGTCGACCCGCACCCAGACCTTCGAGGTCCAGGGCCGCGCTCAGGCCAACGGGTCGTGGACCTCGCTCAAGGCCTCCGCGGCGTACACGTTCAATCCGGCGACGGGCAACACGGTCACCGTGCCGTTCACCGGCACCGCCGCCGACGTCCGGGTCGTCTTCACGGGCAACACCGGGTCCGGCAACGCCCAGGTCTCCGAGCTCCAGGTCTACGGCGCCCCCTCGGCCAACCCCGATCTCACGGTCACCGGAGTCACCGCGACGCCGGCCTCGCCGATCGAGTCCGACACGATCACGCTGACGGCCACGGTGAAGAACGCCGGTACCAGGCCCGCGGCGGCGACGACCGTCAACCTCACCGTCGACGGCACCGTGGGCGCCACGGCCGCGGTCGCCAGTCTCGCGGCCGGTGCGTCCACGACGGTGTCTGCGTCGATCGGCAAGAAGACCGCCGGGTCCTACACGATTGGCGCGGTCGTCGACCCGGCCGGCGCCGTCGTCGAGCAGAACGAGAGCAACAACGTGTTCAGCAACCCGACCCGGCTCACGGTGTCGGAGGCTCCCGGGCCCGACCTGCAGGTGTTGAGCATCAGCCCGAACCCGGCGAACCCGGCCGTTGGGGCGCCGGTCAGGTTCAGCGTGGCGGTGAAGAACCGTGGGACCACGGCGGTCGGGGTGGCCACGGTCACCCGTGTCGCGGTGGGCGGCGGCACGCTCGACGCCACCACCCCGGCCATCGCCGCCGGAGCGACCGTCACGGTGACCACCAGCGGGAGCTGGACCGCCACGAGCGGGGGAGCCACCGTCACGGCCACGGCCGACGCGACCGGCGTCGTCGCCGAGACCAACGAGAACAACAACACGGCCTCGCAGTCGATCGTGGTCGGGCGCGGGGCGGCGGTCCCGTGGGTCTCCTACGAGGCCGAGGCCGGCCGCTACCAGGGCACCCTGCTGGAGACGGACGCGCTGCGGACCTTCGGGCACACCAACTTCGCCACCGAGTCCTCGGGCCGCAAGTCCGTGCGCCTGAGCAGCACCGGTCACTACGTCGAGTTCACCTCGACCAACGCGGCCAACGCGATCGTCGTGCGCAACTCCATCCCCGACGCGCCGAACGGAGGCGGCCAGGAGGCCACGATCAGCCTGTACGCCAACGGCACCTTCGTGCGGAAGCTGACGCTGTCGTCGCGGCACAGCTGGTTGTATGGGAACACCGACGGTCCGGAGGCGCTGACCAACACGCCCCAGGCCGACGCCCGGCGGCTGTTCGACGAGTCGCACGCGCTGCTCGCGCAGACCTACCCGGCCGGCACCACGTTCCGTCTGCAGCGCGACGCGACGGACACGGCGTCGTTCTACGTCATCGACTTGATCGACCTCGAGCAGGTGGCCCCGCCGACGAGCAAGCCCGCCGAGTGCACGTCGATCACGAACTACGGCGCGGTGCCGAATGATGGGATCGACGACACGGACGCCATCCAGCGGGCGGTGACGGACGACCAGAACGGCGTCATCAGCTGCGTGTGGATCCCCGAGGGGCAGTGGCGGCAGGAGAAGAAGATCCTCACGGACGATCCGTTCAACCGCGGGATGTACAACCAGGTGGGCATCCGGAACGTCACGATCCGCGGCGCGGGCATGTGGCACTCGCAGCTCTACACCACCATCGAGCCGCAGAACCAGACGGCGAGCATCAACCACCCCCACGAGGGCAACTTCGGCTTCGACATCGACGACAACGTGCAGATCTCCGACATCGCGATCTTCGGCTCCGGCCGGATTCGTGGGGGAGACGGCAATGCCGAGGGAGGCGTCGGCCTGAACGGGCGGTTCGGCAAGAACACGAAGATCACCAACGTGTGGATCGAGCACGCCAACGTGGCGGTCTGGGTGGGCCGTGACTACGACAACATCCCCGAGCTGTGGGGTCCGGCCGACGGCCTCCAATTCAGTGGCATGCGCATCCGCGATACCTATGCGGACGGTATCAACTTCAGCAATGGCACGCGCAACTCGCAGGTGTTCAACTCGTCGTTCCGCACCACGGGTGACGACTCCCTGGCGGTCTGGGCCAACCCCTACGTCAAGGATCGCGCGGTGGACATCGCCCACGACAACCACTTCATCAACAACACCATCCAACTGCCCTGGCGGGCCAATGGCATCGCGATCTACGGCGGCTACGGCAACACGATCGAGAACAACCTCGTCTACGACACGATGAACTACCCCGGCATCATGCTGGCGACCGACCACGACCCGCTGCCCTTCTCGGGGACGACGCTGATCGCCAACAACGGGCTCTACCGGACCGGTGGCGCGTTCTGGAACGAGGACCAGGAGTTCGGGGCGATCACCCTGTTCCCGTCGACCCGGGAGATCGTCGGCGTCACCATCCGGGACACCGACATCGACGACTCGACCTACGACGGCATCCAGTTCAAGAACGGTGGCGGCAACATGCCGAACGTCGTGATCAGCAACGTGCGGATCAGCAACTCGCGCAACGGTGCCGGCATCCTGGCCATGAGCGGTGCCCTCGGCAGCGCGACGCTGACGAACGTCACCATCACCGGCTCGGCCGACGGCGACATCGTCAAGCAGCCGGGATCGCAGTTCGTCATCAACGGGGGTCATCCGCCCGGCCATGAGGTGACGCGAACGAGGCCCTCCGGCGCGTGGCGCTGTCTCCACTCGCCGGGGGTCCCCGGCGCTCCCATGGAAGGCGACTAGCCGAGCTTCTGGATGAAGGCGGCGGCGAGCTCCGCCTTGCGCGCGGCCTTCTCCTTGGCGGGCAGCACGAGGATGCGCTCGGGGGGAGCACCTTGCGCGCCTTGTCCTGGAGCAGGGCGCTGTACTTGGCGACGTACTCGTCGCCGATCTTCTGGGCCATGCCGGTGGCGAGCGCCAGCATGCGCTGCTCCTCCAGCCCCGCGAAGTCGAGCACGCAGGCATCGGCCTGGCCGAGGTAGAGCAACCAGCTGGTGCTGTAGAGCCCCACGCGCTGGTTGTCCCCGGCGACCTTGTCGAGCGCGGCCTTGTAGAAGGGGGCGAGCTGGGGGTTCTCCTTGGTGTTGCCGGTGAGCAGGGGACGGGCGTCCTTGTTCTGGGCCAGCTCGTTGATGATGGCCTCGTTGTCCACGAAGGTGAGCCGGGACGAGGCACAGGCACTGGCGATCCAGGGGGCGGAATCCGCGGGCTCGTTGTCGAAGACGATGACGAAGCGCTTCATCGGGACGGCTCCAGGAGGAGAGGGGCCGCGCCATCATAGCCCTGGAACACGGCGGGTGGATTGTCCAAGTCCGTTCGGAGAGCAGGCGGGCCTGCGGCGAATGACGGAGGGACGCGTTAGAGAGGGAGCGTGCCTCCTCCGTCGCGTCCGACGTCCCCACCCCCCTCGTTGAAGGCCCGGCTGAAGAACGCGGGCAGCCTCTTCCGGCAACTGCCCGGCACCTTCCGTCTGTTCTGGGAGGCCAGTCCCCGGATCGCGGTGGCGCTCGGGGGACTCACGCTCCTGGCCGCGGTGATGCCGGCGGCGATCGCCTGGGTGGGCAAGCTCATCGTGGACGGGGTGGTGGCGCGCGAGGGGGTGCTGCACCTGGTGGCGCTGGAGTTCGGGCTGATGGTGGGCTCGACGGTGGTGGAGCGCTCCCTGGCGCTGGTGCGCGAGCTGGGGCGGGCCAACCTCAGCAACCTCATCAACGAGCGCATCCTCCACAAGGCGATGGAGCTGGAGCTGCGCCACTTCGAGGACTCGGACACCTACGACAAGATGCAGAACGCCCGGCGCGAGGCCAGCAGCCGGCCCTGGGGCTGGTGATGGACGTGTTCTCCATCGTGCGCAACCTCGTGACGCTGTCCACGTACGCGGTGCTGCTCGTGTCGCTTTCGCCGTGGAGCGTGGTGGTGCTGCTGGTGGCGAGCATCCCGGCGTTCATCGCCGAGGCGCGGCTCGCGGAGGAAGGCTTCCGGCTCTACTCGTGGCGCGCGCCCGAGGGCCGCAAGCTCAACTACCTGGAGTGGATCCTCACGCGCGACAGCCACGTGAAGGAGGTGAAGGTGTTCGGGTTGGGGCCGCTGGTGCTCGGCCGCTACCGCACGCTGTTCCAGAAGTTCTTCCAGGAGGACCGCTCCCTGGCGTTGAGGCGCATGGGGTGGGCCTGGGCCTGGGGCTCGTGTCGCTCGGGGCCTTCTATGGCTGCTACGCGTTCGTGGCGAGCCGGGCGTCGCTGGGCACCATCACCGTGGGTGACATGGTGCTCTACCTGGGGGTGTTCCGGCAGGGCCAGGGCGCCTTCCAGGGCATCCTGTCGAGCGTGGGCAGCATGTACGAGGGCGCGCTCTTCATGAGCAACCTCTTCGCCTACTTCGACATCCCCACCGGCCAGGAGGCGCCCCGGGCGCTGCCGGCCCGCGCTCCGCCCCGGGGGCACCACAACGCCATCGAGCTGCGCGACGTGTCGTTCCGCTACCCGGGCAAGGAGGCCTGGGCGCTGCGCCACCTGACGCTGCGGCTGGAGCCCGGCGAGAAGCTGGCGCTGGTGGGGGAGAACGGCGCGGGCAAGAGCACGCTCGTGAAGCTGCTCTTGCGGCTGTATGAGCCCACCGAGGGGGACATCTTCTACGGGGGCGTCAATCTCAAGGACATGGATCCGAAGGACTTGCGCTCGCGCTTCGGCGCGGTGTTCCAGGACTTCGTGCGCTACCAGTTCAACGTGGCGGAGAACATCGGCCTGGGCGACGTGGAGGCGCTGGAGGACCGGCCGCGCATCATCCGGGCGGCGGAGCAGGGTGGGGCGAGCACCGTCATCGAGTCGCTGCCGAGCCAGTACGACACGATGCTGGGCGGCTGGTTCGAGAAGGGGCTCGAGCTGAGCGGAGGGCAGTGGCAGAAGCTGGGCGTGGCGCGCGCCTTCATGCGCGAGGACGCCGAGGTGCTCATCCTCGACGAGCCCACGGCGAGCATCGACGCGGAGTCCGAGCACGCCCTCTTCGAGCGCTTCCAAGAGCTGGCGGCGGACCGCATCGCGCTCGTCATCTCGCACCGCTTCTCCACGGTGCGCATGGCGGACCGGATCGCCGTGCTTCACGGCGGGCAGGTGGAGGAGCTGGGCAGCCACGCGGAGCTGATGGCGCGCGGTGGCCGCTACGCGCACCTGTTCAACCTCCAGGCCCGCGGCTACCGGGACTGAGGCGTCCTGCCCGAGGGGAGCGGGGTTCCCCGCGCGGGGCCTACCCGCCGATGATTTGCGAAGGGGCGCTCAGGAGATAAGAGGTCGGGCATGCGCTATACGCCCATCATTGGAACGCTTGGCTATGTCATGTCTCCGGACGGCACGAAGGTGTTGCTCGTCCACCGCAACGCGCGTCCGGACGACGCGCACCTGGGCAAGTACAACGGCCTGGGGGGAAGATGCAGGCGGACGAGGACGTCGTCGCGTGCATTCGGCGGGAGATCCGCGAGGAGGCGGGCATCGAGTGCACGCACCTCACGCTGCGCGGCACCATCAGCTGGCCGGGCTTTGGTCCCAAGGGGGAGGACTGGCTGGGATTCATCTTCCGCATCGACCGCTTCGAGGGGACGCCGGCCGAGCGCAACGTGGAGGGCGAGCTGTCGTGGGTGCCGGTGAAGGACATCTTCCAGCTGCCCTTGTGGGATGGGGATCGGCACTTCCTGCCGCTGGTGTTCGACGAGGATCCGCGCTCGTTCCACGGGGTGATGCCGTATGAGAATGGACACGCGGTGGGTTGGTCCTTCTCGCGCATCTGAAGGTGTTGTTGGAATGCCGGGCATGAAAAGACTCGTGCTGTCGTGTCTGTGGGCGTGGGTGTCCGTGTTGGGGGGCTGTGGAGACCGCCCCGTGGACGAGGAGCCCGTGTGTACGGAGGGAAGGACGTTCGCGCGCCCGGCGGCGGGAGGGAGCTGCCAGAACTACGCGTCCTCCTGCGATGTGCCCGCGGGCGCCGTGCTGTGCTGTGGGGGGTTCGCCTTTGGGGGCTGCCCCACGTCGAAGCGGTGTGTGGACGATCCCCTCGACGAGTGCGATCCGGGCCAGACGAGCGACTGTCCGGGGATCTGCCAGTAGGCTAGCCTCCGGGCCCCCATGGCCCGGCCCGTCCTCCCGCCCTTCCCTTCCTCCCCCACTGGTATTCCCCAGGCGCCGCCGTCCCTTCAGCGGCCGCGCTACGGGTGGCTTCCCCTCCGGGCTCGTGGAAGTTCCACCTGCTGCTCAGCGCGGTGGCCATCTTCGTGCTGGGGCCGCTGGGGGGGATCGCCGCCTCGTACATGAACTTCAGCCTGGGCATCTTCGTGGGCGGGCAGGTGTTGGCGGGCATCCTCGGCAGCGCCGTCACCTACGGCTATGGCCCCGAGGGCAAGCATGGCGCCAACTACATCCAGACCATGGCGGCGTCGGTGGCCTCCATGTGCGCGATGGCGGTGCTCATCCAGGCCATGGTGTGGCTGGGCATGCCGCAGCCGCCCGCCCGGCACCTGATGCTCTTCCTGGGGTGCGTGGGCATGTTCGGCGTGGGCGTGGGGATGCTCTACACGCCGCTGCTCGTGGACCGGCTGCAACTGGACTTTCCGTCGGGCCACGCGGTGGCCAACATCCTGCGGGCGCTCACCGACAAGCGGCTGTTGAAGCGCTCCATCGCCAAGCTGGGCGGAGGCGCGGGCGCGGGCGCGTGGGTGGCCGGCTCACCGAGCACGTGGCCGGCTGGGTGCGATCGGGCTGAGCGCGTCCACGGTGGGGGTGGGTCTGGTGGTGGGCAGCCGCATCACGGTGCCCGCCATGGTGGGGGGTCTGCTGGGCGCGGCCGCGACGCCCTGGCTGCGCGAGCACGGTTGGCTCGGGCCGGACGAGCCCTTCCGCAAGATTGGCTTCCTCGTGGGCCTGGCGATGATCTGCGGTGCGGCGGTGGTGGACCTGTCGCTGCTGGCGGTGCAGGCGGTGGAGCGGGTGCGCAACCGGGCGCGGCTGCCCGCGGACGAGGTGCCCGCGTGGAAGCAGGTGAACCTGCCCCGGCTGCTCGCGTGGGTCGTCTTCTGGGGCGTGGCGGTGGTGCTGGTGGCCACGCGGCTGCTCGGCCAGCCCCTGGGCTTCATCCTCTTCGGCATGGCGCTGTCGCTGCTCTTCGTGCTCATCAACGGCATCGCCTACGGCATGACGGATCAGAACCCCATCTCCAGCGCCTTCGTGGTGTCGGTGCTGCTCATGTCGCTCCTGGGATTGAAGGAGCCGCTGGTGGGCCTGATGTCCGCGAGCATCCTGCTCATCTGCACCTCGGTGGGCAGTGACATGCAGCAGGACCGCTCCACGGGCTGGCGCCTGGGCACGGACCGCACCGTGCAGTTCCGCTACCAGGTGGTGGGCATCGTGATGGGCGCGGTGCTGTGCGTGGGGCTGGCGCGCGTGTTCATGAGCGCCTATCCGGTGCTCGCCATCAACCAGCTCGATGACCCGACGGCGCCCGTGGGGCAGTGGGGCTCGGCCATGACGTACAAGATCGTGGGCGCCATTCGCAGCCTGGGCACGCTGTCGGAGCACACGGTGAAGGCGCTGCTCTTCGGCCTCGTGGTGGGCTTCCTCATCGAGGTGGCGCGCAAGCTGCTCAAGCGGAATGAACGTTACACGCGCTTCGTCCAGGGCTCGCGCACGGGCTTCGCGGTGGGGTGGGTGATGGAGGCGGTGCTGCTGTCCAGCCCCTATGCCTCGTCCTTCGGAGGCTTCGTCAACCTGTCGGTGGCGCTGTGGTTCGGCGTGGGCGGCATCCTGTCCTCGCTCTGGAACACGCTGTCGCGGCGGGCGGTGCCCCAGGTGGCCGGCGCTCCGGGTGAGGGCGAGGTGCTGCCCGAGGACATGAGCACGACGTCGCTGGTGGGCGGAGCCTCCTCGCTGGCGAGTCGCTGTACTTCCTCGTCCTCGGGCTCGCCGGCCTGGTGGCGCTGCTGGGCTGAGCCGGAGGAAGGGGGCCCCGCGTGGGGCCCCGGGGCGCCTGGGGACTCAGGCGTGCTTCTTGATGACCTCGCACTCCTTGGACATCTCGTAGACGAGCGGCACGCCGGTGGCGAGCTCCAGGCCGATCACCTGCTCACCGGTGAGCTTGTCGAGCTTCATCACGAGCGAGCGGTTGGAGTTGCCGTGGGCGACCACGAGCACGTTCTTGCCCAGGCGCAGGTCGCCGCTGATGCCGCGGTCATAGAAGGGGAGCACGCGCTTGGCGGTCATCTCGAGGGACTCGCCATTGGGGGGCGGCACGTCGTAGGAGCGGCGCCAGATCTTGATCTGATCATCGCCCCAGCGCTTGGCGGCGTCTTCCTTGTTGAGGCCCTGGAGGTCGCCGTAGTGGCGCTCGTTGAGGGCGGCGTCGCGGATGACGGGGACGCGCTGGCCGAGCGACTCGAGGATGATGGCGAGCGTCTCCTGGGCGCGGGTGAGGGCGGAGGTGTAGGCGACGTCGAACTTGATGCCCAGGCCCTGGAGGGACTGGGCGGCCTGCCGGGCCTCGGCGCGGCCCTTTTCGGTCAGGGGCACGTCCACGAAGCCGGTGAAGCGGTTCTCATGGTTCCACAGGGACTGTCCGTGTCGGACGAGGGCGAGGATGGGCATGTCCGCCCCCTACTTCAGGCGGGCCCGGCTGTAAACACCCTCCGGAGGGGCTGTCGAGGCCCGCCGGGTTCTCCTCGGCGATCTGGTGGTACCGCTCGAGGGCTTCTTCTGTGTCGGACTCGCTGATGCCTGCGGTGGGCGCGGTTCGGAAGAGGGAGAAAGGGTATACCGAATGAGTTCGAGCAGATGACGCAGCGGGAGAGCAAGGACGCCTGAAGGAAGCTGGCGAATTTCATGACTCTGGCACTTGAATCTCGACTTCGAGTACTCGCAGCGCAGGAGTTCGAGCAACTCGGCCGTGAACCCTGGGTTCCCGATGATCCCGTTGCGGAGCTACAGCGGCTGGAATCGCAGGCTCGCGCGGTGTTCCTCATGGAGGAGCGCGATATCACCGAGGTGCAACAGCTTCTCGCGAGCCACCTCCGAGCGTGGCTCGCGCTCATTCGCTCCAACGTGCCGGATGCACTCTGGTCCGGCAGTGATCGCCCACAGGCAGGCGAGTACCTGATGGTCCTCTGCGGTCTCTTGATGGGTGGCCTGCTGGAAGCGATCGCGGCTAACGACAATGCCGCAGTGGCCGAGTTCCACTTGCGCTTCCTCAAGCGCGAACTGCCAGAGATCGAACTCTCCGCTGCGACAATGATTCTTGCCCGGCAACTTTGCCTCTTGTCCGGCCGAGAGTTCGAAGGCGCGGCCGACGAAATAGAAAGCTCGTGGACCGATTGGATCGACGCTGGTTTCGTTCATCCGCGGGATGATGTGTGGAACGGCGTGCGGGGAATCGCGAACAATGACGCCGAACTCGTCCACGCCTCGCTCCGCGCTCTGTCGAGTAATCGGTTCGCTGCCTTGCGCTATGCGGTCGAGAGCGGGCTGATGCTGAGAAGCACGCTGCCCGCTCGGTTGACGCTTCAAACGGACAGTCGCGCGCTGTTGGGATTGGCTCGGGCGAGGGGGATGGTGATTTCCGTCGAAGCTGGGGAACTCCTGACGCGGCGAGCGGCACTGCTCTGGCGACTCCGGAAGGTGTCAGACGACTCGTAGGTGCACTTGGGTTTCCGTGCTCCTGCGCCAGAGGTGCGTAGGGTCGGCCTCCGAGGTGGGGGGCAGGCTCGTTGTACATCAAAGGGGGTATCGCGCTTGATGGGATGCCATGTCTATGAGGAGCAGACAACGAGGCCACCCAGCCGGGAGTGGCTCCTTTCCCCCGCCCAAGTGGAGGTGCAACCGATGGACCCAAGGGACGAGTTCAACAAGCACGCAGAAGAATTGAAGTTCAAGGTGGAGCTGTATTCGCTGCTGTCGAGGTTCGGGACGGACGGCGATACGACGCATGCTCTCGCCATCGCTTCTCGAGACGCCCGGGACTCGTTGAAGAAGTACATCGCGGCGGCCCAGCGAGTTGGGACCGGCTTCGGGGCAGGGTCCTGATGAAGGGAGTTCGGCCTCCACCTTGAGCTCCGAAAGGTGTCTCCGAAAGGTGTCAGACGACTCGTGTGCGCCAGGAGAAGCCCGTTGTGTCCCCGGAGTTCGCCCAGGTCACCCCGGTGGGAGTGCACCGGCACGCCCCCTATTGGAGGGGAGGGCCCTCCGGAAGGCTCCGGAAGGTGTCAGACGACTCGTGTGCGCCAGGAAAAGCCTGGGTGAGGAGGAAGCGATGTAGGAGCGGAAACTTCACGAAGGGACCCTGCGGGTTCAAACCCCGCCCGGCAAAGGAGGCCACCAGCCGGAAGCGAGTCTTGCGTGGTGCCGGGGCAACCCGGGCTGCGAAGCGTAGACAGCGAGTATGTGGGCCGCGTGATTGAGCCTCGAAAGATCTGAATCGTCGCGAGAGCCGACGCCGTACGAGTAGCGGAAGGCAGCAGCCCAGGGCCGAAACAGGCCGGTCCTGGGGTCTCGCCGGGGTCTGAGAGCGGGGCACGCACACAGGAGGGTCCTCCAGGAACCTGGGAGGTCCTGACGACTCCACGTTGAGTGGCCGGTTGGGGAAGCCGGTGAACAACCCTGGTCCGCGGAGGATGGGCGCCCGACCTCCACGGGAGCGAAAGACGGGTGGCGGTGGTAGCGCGCTGGCGAAGGAAACGAAGCCGGGCGCGAGGGTCGTCAGGAAGTCGGAGTGCCTCGTAGTACCGAGGAAGCAGGGGAACGCACCCGGGCGGACCCTGTGGAGGGAAGGGGGCACCGGAACATGGAATCGAGGGAGGGAAAGATGGCGGGGACACCGAGCCCTACAACTGTCTCAACGAAACTCCAACGGATAGCGACGCTGGCGAGGCAGGCGCCGGACATGGCGTTCACGACGTTGGCCCACTACATCGACCTGGAGTGGCTCCAGGAGGCCTACCGGCGCACGCGCAAGGACGGGGCAGTCGGAATCGACGGACAGACGGCGAAGCAATACGCGCAAGCACTGGAGGCCAACCTCCAATCGCTGCTCAACCGCGCGAAGTCCGGCGACTACCGAGCGCCGCCCGTCAGGCGCGTGCACATCCCCAAGGGGGACGGGAAGTCGACCCGGCCCCTGGGCATACCGACCTTCGAGGACAAAGTGCTGCAGAGGGCGGTGGCCATGGTGCTGGAAGCGGTGTACGAGCAGGACTTCCTGCCCTGCTCATATGGCTTCCGGCCGGGAAAGAGCGCGCATCAAGCGCTCCAGCGCCTCTGGGAAGTGCTCACGGAGATGAAAGGTGGCTGGGTCCTTGAAGTGGACATCCGGAAGTTCTTCGACACCCTGGACCATGGCCAGCTCCAGCAACTCATCCAGCGCAGGGTGCGAGATGGGGTGCTCCTGCGCCTCATCGGCAAGTGGTTGAAGGCGGGGATTCTGGAGGAGGGGAACGTGTCGTACCCCGACGAAGGGACACCGCAGGGCGGGGTCGTCTCGCCCGTGCTGGCGAACATCTACCTGCACGAAGTGCTGGACGTGTGGTTCGAGCAGGAAGTCAAACCGCGCATGAAGGGACGCGCGGAGCTCGTACGCTACGCGGACGATTTCGTCATCTGCTTCGAGAGGGAGGAAGATGCTCGCCGCGTCATGGAGGTACTTCCCAAGAGGATGGAGAAGTACGGCCTGACGCTCCACCCGGAGAAGACCCGGCTGGTTGAATTCCGCCCACCGCGCCCGGAAAACAGGGGACAGGGTGGACCCGGAGCTTCGACCTACTGGGCTTCAAGCACTACTGGGGCAAGTCCCGGTGGGGCAAATGGGTGGTGAAGCGCAAGACGGCCACCAACCGACTCAGCCGGGCGCTGAAGAGGGTGGCGCAATGGTGCCGCCTGAATCGGCACCAGCCAATACAGGAGCAACACCGCTGCCTCACGCAGAAGGTGAGAGGGCATTACAGCTACTACGGGATTACTGGGAACTGGGCTGCCCTCACCGCCTTCGCACGGGAGGTGGAAAACAGGTGGAACAAGTGGCTATCGCGGCGCTCGCAAAAGGGGCTGACGCCGGAGAGACTCTGGCAACTGCTCAAGCAATTTCCGCTGCCCGCGCCGCGCATCGTCCACAGCGTCTACCGGCTCGCAGCGAAACCATGAGCCGAAGAGCCGGATGCGGGAATTCCGCCTGTCCGGATCTGTGGGGGGCCGGGGTGGGCAACTGCCCCGGTCTACCCGACAGGTGCGCACGCTCGCCTCCGTGGATTGGGTGGACCCGCGTCTTCTTCTCGTCCGATTGCCCCAGCCCCCTTCTCGGCCTCAGCCGAGAGCCGCATGACCTACGGCTCTTGGCTGCCCAAAAATGGCGAAAGTCGAGTCAAAGGACTCGTTCCGACATCTCGTCTCCTACGAATCGTCTGACACCTTCTCCGGCAAAATCATCTCGATGTTGATTGGTTATGAGCTTGCCATCATTTGCATCACATGGGTGTTCGCGCACATCGGGCAACTCGGGCCGCCCGAGTTCGTCGGCATCATCGCCGCTCCTGTAGATTCTTGGCCCTCACCTATCATATGGGCGTCCCCGAACCACGGGGGGGTCATCCCCTGGCACATCTGTCTTTGTCTCGAGGGGGCGACGAGTTCTTTGTCACCTCAGCCGGAGACACCTCGGCCGCCGTCAGTCGAAGTCCGTGGGCCGCTCGGGGTCATCCAGGTGCGCGAACATCCGCAGCAACTGCGGCTCCGTCACCCGGTCGAGCGAGAGCGGTGGGAGCGCATCCCGTGCGAAGTAGTCACAGCCCTCCGTCTCCAACGTCTCCCGGGGGCGCCGCCCTCCAACTCGCAGCGGATGAAGAGCTTGTACACGTACGAGGGCTGCGGCGGGTGCGCGTGCTTCGCCTTGTCGAGCACCGCGAGCAGCTTCACCGGGCGCACCAGGTAGCCGGTCTCCTCGAGCGTCTCCCGCGCGGCCATCTCGCCGGGGCTGCTGCCCACGTCCGCCCAGCCGCCGGGCAGCGTCCATCGCCCGTCCGCGCGCTCCTTGGTGAGGAGCACCTTGCCCTCGCGGAACACCACCGCCCGCACGTCCACCTTGGGCGTGGGGTAGCCGTCCTCCGCGGCGAACACCAGTCGCAACGGCTCCTCCGGCACGCCCGCCTCCGCCGCGAGCATCTCCACCGCCAGTGCGCGCAGCTCGCGGTAGCGCTCCAAGTCGTACGGGTCCCTGGCATAGGTGAGGCCCGTTTGGGCGATGGCCTGGAGGCGTTGGATCCACTGGAGGCGTTGCATGCGAGAGCTTGAGGAGGAGGACGGGGGAGGGCAGCGTACACGGGCCCCAAACAGTCGTCCCTGGAATCACCTGGACGTGACGAAGTAGTAGCCCGCTTCTTGGCACATCCTCAGCGGCCAGCCCATCCTCCTTCCCCTGCATGCCGTGCGCTCCTCCATGCCGGTGCACCACGCGCGCCAACTTGGGCCTGAGCCGTTTTAGTGGATCAAGCCCAGTGGGCAACCTCTAGCGGAGGCGGTGGGAATCGAACCCGCATCAAGGCGGAAGCAAAACCCCAAGCAGGTCGCGCTGTTACCGGCTAACGCCTTGATCTCACAGTGGATCGTTCCTCCGCTCCGTCCCGTGAGCGATTGCTTCCAGGGGCTTACGAGGCCGGGAAATCACCCTCAACCTGCTCAGCGTCGTCTCCGCCTATCCTTCTGCCGCGAGCATGGCCTGGAGGTGAACCGGCAGACGCGGGCGCGCTACGTCCTGGAGTGGGCCCGATCCTCGAGGAGCCACAGCTGGGCACCGGGTGAGTGCCCAGGCCACCTACCCCGCCCTCGTTCGCAACAGGGCTCCCATCCGGCCTATGCTCCGAAATTTCACCGAGCGTGCAGGCCATCGTGATAGGCGGCAGGGATAGACAGATAGGAATAGAGGTGAGGCGATGTGGCGACAACGAGCAGTGGCGGAGTGTGGTTCGTTGCAGCACGGTTCTTGGCGGCAGTCGGTACGTTGGGCGGTACCGTGTGCGGCGCTCGCGCTCGCGCTCGTCGCACCGCGGGTGCGAGCCGAGGATGCTGGAGTGCCATCGAAGCTCCGCATCGAGCGGCCGTCCAAGTACTTCTCGGAGGCGACGCTTCAGGACTTCTTCGAAGAGCAACTTCCCGACGAGGTCAAGAGCCACCTGCGCTCGGCGAACGACGCAATCTGGGTGCTGACGATGAGCACCTCGCTGCCTAAGGGCTCGAACTACTGCTTTGCTATCATCGGCCTCACGGAGGCAGCGCCCGCGGGGCGTTCGGCCCGCGTCCCAGCCGTCACCTACAGCGGCGCTACTCTCTCGGATACGGTCGGGGCGCTCAATGACGAGCAGCGCAACTCTTGCATCTCTCAAGCCCTGAAGAGTGCGGCGTCGACGTTCGCGAAAGTTCCTCTCGCCGAACTGCTGGAGGGCATCGAGAAGACGCGAGACCAAGGCCCAGGCAAGGTGAAGAGCGAGCCCGCCGACCCCACGATGGCGCGCGTCTACAGTTCGATGGTTTCGGAAGCGGGCAAGAACCGTGTGTTCGAGGCGATTCCGTCCGAGTTCCGCGCCGCTTTCGACTACCGAAAGCTCCAGTGGGTGGTGCTCGCCCGCTCCTACACCTTCGACCAACAACAAGTGGCGGTATGCGTGGCGCTCGCAGGCGTAGCAGCCAATGCGCCGAAGGAGCGCAACCCGCGCTTCCCCGGCGCGTGGTGGATTGTCACGCGCGAGATATCGCTGGCCGAGTCAGGCGAGGAGAACGCGGAGCGCGTGCAGATTGACTGCCGCGACGACCTCGCGCGCAACGCGGTCAAGAACGCCGTGGCGACGAGCTGGGACGACAAGGGGCTCCTGGAAGATTATTCCTCAGCGCTCGAGACGGGCGTGCCGCGCGTGTCCAATTACAAGCGGCCCGATCCCGCGATTGCGGCTGCGCGCGAAGCCACCAAGTTACGCAGTAGCCTGGCGGTCGGCAGCGACACCCATTGCGGCCTCGTGATCGAGGTGCGCCGTCCCATCGCCAAGGTGCAGAGCATGATCGGCGAAGTCTGGCTCAAGGTCGACCAGCTCTACCCGAAGGGTACGCGTGACTGCCGGTTCGTGAACGGCACGTATCAAGACTGAGCGAGACACAGCGTGGCGTTCGCGCAGCGCTTGAACACGGGGGAGACAGGAGGTGAACCTGTCTCCCCTGCCCTTCCGTCCTACCGGTGCGCACGCGCTGCTCAGGCGCGATCCCTCAAGCAGGGGCGGAGCCGGGGCTGGAGGAGGAGAGCCCCGCCTTTGCCGCGACGGTGGAGGAGCCGAGGAAGGAGCGCACACCCCGTTTGGACCAGGCCGGGCTGCTGCGCAGGACGTTCGCCCTGGATGTGTTCGCGTGCTTGAGGTGTGGAGGCAGGCGGCTCCGGAAGGTGTCCTCCGGAAGGTGTCAGACGACTCGTGTGCGCCAGGCAAAGCTTGGGTGAGGAGGAAGCAATGTAGAGAGTGGAAACCTCACGAAGGGACCCTGCGGGTTCAAACCCCGCCCGGCAAAGGAGGCCGCCAGCCGGAAGCGAGTCTTGCGTGGTGCCGGGGCAACCCGGGCTGCGAAGCGTAGACAGCGAGTATGTGGGCCGCGTGATTGAGCCTCGAAAGATCTGAATCGTCGCGAGAGCCGACGCCGTACGAGTAGCGGAAGGCAGCAGCCCAGGGCCGAAACAGGCCTGGTCCTGGGGTCTCGCCGGGGTCTGAGAGCGGGGCACGCAGACAAGAGGGTTCACCAGGAACCTGGGAGGTGCTGACGACTCCACGTCGAAGAGGCCGGAGGGCAACCGGAAGAAAGCCCAGGCCCGAGGGAGATGGGCGCCCGACTCCCGCGGGAGCGAAAGACGGGCGGCGGTGGTAGCGCGCTGGCGAAGGAAACGAAGCCGGGCGTGAAGGTCGTCAGGAAGTCGGAGTGCCTCGTAGTACCGTTGAAGCAGGGGAACGCACCCGGGCGGACCCTGTGGAGGGAAGGGGGCACCGGAACATGGAATCGAGGGAGGGAAAGATGGCGGGGACACCGAGCCCTACAACCGTCTCAACGAAACTCCAACGGATAGCGACGCTGGCGAGCAGCTCATCCAGCGCAGGGTGCGAGAAGGGGTGTCACCGACTCGCAGCGAAACCATGAGCCGAGGAGCCGGATGCGGGAATTCCGCCTGTCCGGATCTGTGGGGGGCCGGGGTGGGCAACTGCCCCGGTCTACCCGACAGGTGCCCCGTGGTCCGCTCCCGCCGGGCCCGTCAGCGCATCGAGCGGGAGCGCGACCGTGCGAAGCCGGCCAGCGAGAGCAGCAACCACCCGAAGAGCGTCGCCCCACACTGCCGCGCACCTCGAGGAGCCCGGAAGGTGCGTGTGGCACCTGCATGCGTGGCGGAGGCGCAACGTGCTGTCCAACCCCGTGTGCCGCAAGTGCCGCTATGCCACCTCGTGTGGCGAAGGCTGCGCGGTGCTGGCCGAAGGGGCCACCGGCACGCTCTACAAGAACTTCTGTGATGGCTATGCCCAGCGCTTCCAGGCGAAGGTGGCCCAGGCCTACCAGGAGCACGTGAGTGGCTCCGGGCCGGGCCTCGCGGTCTCTCGCCTGTGCGAGACCCGAGCGGCACCTCGGTGGGTCACGCGCCCGCGCTCCCGGCGTCCTCTACGAATTGCCTGACACCTTCCCCCGAGACACCTTCCCCCGAGACACCGCGCCGCCGGCCGTGTGGGCCGCACTGCGCCTCTACACGCAGGCGGTCACTGTCCCGGCAGGCGAGCGGCCCAGCCGCTAGTCGTCGTAAAAATGCCCTCCGCGGCCACCCCGGCCACCTCGTCCACCCCGGCCACCCCCCCAAGAGCCGCCGACGACTTGTTTCAGGGCCTCATCCGAGAGGCGGGTGAAGCGGGGCAAGAACGCCTACGAGTTGTCCCTACGAGTTGTCTGACAATTCTCCCGCCAGGAGCGGTCCGACGAGCAACCCCTCCGCTGTCTGGGGTTCGCCGAGGCTCCGGCTCCGCCCGGTTCCGATGCCGCCCGCGCCAATGCGGCGCTCGAGATGCGCGAGGGTGGTGTCGAGCAGCTCGTCCCAGGAGGCGCGGGGCGGGTGGTCCCGGGGAAAATAGGTTCTTGGATTGTCGCCCGTCGGGTCGAGGGTCAGCCCGAACGGGAGCACGGAGCCGTGCTTGCGACGCAGGAACAGTCCCGCTTCCCTGGCCACGTGCAGTGCCTTCTCCATCAAGTGGAACGGAAGTGGAGGTGCAACCGATGAACCCAAGGGAAGAGTTCAACAAGCACGCAGAAGAATTGAAGTTCAAGTTGGAGCTGTATTCGCTGCTGTCGAGGTTCGGGACGGACGGCGATACGACGCATGCTCTCGCCATCGCTTCTCGAGACGCCCGGGATTCGTTGAAGAAGTACATCGCGGCGGCCCAGGGAGTTGGGACCGGCTTCGGGGCAGGGTCCTGATGAAGGAGGAGTCCGGCCCCTCCCTCGAGCCGTTCATGGAGCGGCCGTGGCACCGGGTGGCGAGAGCTCCTCCAGGGCCGCGCGCCCGCCGCGGAACACCGGCCAACCATCGCCCACGAGCACCGCGTCGATGCGCGGCCCTCGTGCGAGCAGCTCGCGCACCGAGGCGCGGGCCTGGACGGGGTCCTTCAGCTTCGCCTCCGGCAGGAGGTTGAGCCGTCCGCCCAGGTGGCCACGAATCAGGTCCCCCGTCACCAGCGTCGTGTCCTCGAGGAGCAGGGCCAGCTCGCCGGGCGTCTTGGAGCCGTGCAGCTCCACCGCCACCAGCCCGGGGACGAGCTCCTCGCCCGTGGCGAGCCACCGGTCGCACCGGAGGGAAAGGTCTCCGCCTCGGCGCGGGGGCCGGCCACCTTCGCGCCGAAGGCGGAGACCAGCTCGCGGGTGGTGCGGACATGCTCCGAGTTGGTCACCACCACCCAGGCCACGCCTCCGAGCGAGCGCAGGTGCGCGGCATCGTGCGTGGACAGCGGGAGCGGATCGATGACCACGTTGCCCTCGGGGCGAACCCACAGGACGCTGTGGAAGTCCAGGTTGCGCGCCTCGTCGAAGACGGACCAGCCGTAGAGCTCTTTGCGGTGCAGGGCTTTCATGGCGCTCGAGTCTAGCCGCAGGGCGTCCAGTTTCGATTTCCGGCAACCACCGCGACCCAGGGGGCCCGTCGAGCGGAAACCCGGTCTTCCAGCCAGGCTGTCTCCCTGTCCAGCTCCGGGCGCGCGGTCGCGAGGGTGGGGCAGGTCACACGTCCACGCACGAGGATGCCGACATGAAGAAGGAACTGGTGAGCGTCAATGAGGTGGTGAGGGACATCTCGTCGCTGCCGGATCTGAGCGACGAGACGTTGGAGACGGTGGTGGGGGGGTGGTCATTTCCCCCACCACCCAGGCACCTGTGCCACCGACAACGCGTGTGAGCCCGAGGTGTTCGAGGCCCACGGCTGGAGCCGCGAGGCGCCCTTCTCGCCCTATGTCGCGCCCATCCACGCGGGCAATGCCAGCGTGGATGCCAAGAGTATCTTCACGAGCTGTCCATGGTGCAGGGAGTCACTGTCCCGGCAGGCGAGCGGCCCATCCGCTAGTCGTCGTAAGAATACCCTCCGAAGCCGCGACCCCGGCCACCCCGGCCACCTCGTCCACCCCGGCCACCTCGTCCACCTCGTCCACCTCGTCCACCCCGGCCACCCCAGCCACCGGCGACCTGTTCCAGGGCCTCATCCGAGAGGAGCTGGATGGTCTTCGTGTTGGGGTCGAGCTTCTTCGGGTCCATCGCGTTCTCGTTCATGATCCAGTTCCCTTTCGAGGATGCCGCCGAAATTGGCTGCACTTCAGAGCTAGGAACTGCGAACAAGACAATCCAGTGAGGAGTCATCTGGTAAGGGCTTGTTCGAGGGGAAAACTGGGATGGGAGCGAGGAGGGGGAAGGTGTGAAGCAGGGCGAGAACAAGAGGAGAAAGAGCTGACGTCCTGATGGCGGCCCGGCCACACGCATACTCGGAGAGATTCCCCTACGAGTTGTCTGACACTTCTGCTGCCAGGAGCGGTCCGACGAGCGACCCCTCCGTCGTCTGGGGCTCCCCGAGACTCCGGCTCTGAACACTCCGCTACGGCCGTCCTCCGCTCGCGCGCGCGAGTCCTCCGGTGACCGTCGCCGCGCGCCGCGGGCCGCAGTCGCTCCCACGCGAAGGCGAGCAGCAGGAACATCGCCCCCACCGCGCAGACGCCGCGCCACGCGAAATGGTCCCATGCGGCCGTGCTGAGCCAGGAACCGCACGCGCCGCCGGCATAATAGAAGACTTTGTAGATGGTATTGAGCCGTGTCTGTGCTTCCGGGTGGATGCGGTAGAGCTCGGTCTGGTTCGAGACCGTCGCCGTCTGCGCGCCGAGATCCAACAGGAGCACGCCGGTGATGAGCCCCGCCCACGTGGCGCCCAGGCCCGCGAACACCATCCAGGCCAACAGCATCAGCAGGATGCTTCCCCGCACCAGCCGCCGGGCGCCAAGGCGCTCCACGTTGCGGCCGGTCAGGTTGGCGGCGAGCGCCCCGGCCGCGCCGATCAGGCCGAACATGCCCGCCGTCTCCGGGCCCATGCGGAAGGTATCGCTTTGCAGATAGAAGGCGAGCGAGGCCCAGAACGCCGAGAGCGCGGCGTACATCAGCGCGCCGGTCAGGGCGATCGCGCGCAGCTCGGGCAGGTCTCGAAACAGGCTCCACACCGAGTGGAGCAGCCGCGGATACGACAGGCGCGTGGGCGGCTCGTAGCGTGGCAGCGCGAGCCGCAGCACCACCGCGAGTGCGAACATGGCACCAGCGGCCACGAAGAACACGCCGCGCCAACCCAGGTGCGCGCCCAGGAAGCCGGAGAGGGTGCGCGAGACGAGCAGGCCGAGCAGCGCCGCGCTCAAGATGGTGCCGAGGTTGCGGCCGCGTTCCGCGGGGGGACTCAACACCGCCACGAAGGGGATCAGGATCTGCACCAGTATCGCGGTGAGGCCAAGCCCGAGGCACGCCACGAGAAAGAGCGGGAACGTGGGCGCGATGCCCGCGGCGAGGAGCGCGATCCCGGAGCAAACGAGCAGTACCACCAGCAGCCCGCGCTTCTCGAGCACGTCACCGAGCGGGGTGAGGAAGAGCATGCCGACCATGTAGCCGAGCTGACTGAGCATCGGGATGGTGCCGGTGCTCGAGGCCGATTGCCGGAAGGACCAGGCGATCTCCCCGAGCAGTGGCTGGGCGTAGTAGATGTTGCCCACCGCCAGGACGGTCGCCGCGGTGAGCGTCCAGAGCAGCCGACGGCTCATGCCGGCCGGAGCGGCTTGCGTTCCGGCGGCAGTGGAGGCGATGGCGGTCGTTCCCATGCACGAGAGGTAGCGCTTCTCCGCGCATATTTCCAATCACCCGCCTTGCTGCGCTTCATCGCCGTCGTGAAGGCGTCCCCTGGGCCACCACGGGGCGACCCGGAGACCTGACCGTTCGGTGGCGTGGCACACCCGCTAGTGGAGTGTCCGACAAGTTTTTCAACATAGTCAGGACAGGTGGCGGTCCACCCACGAGTGCATCTTGGCGCGAGTCCAGGACCAGGTGAAGGGGTGGGCGAAGAAGCGGTTGTACTCGGGCCAGCTGGCGTCGAGGTGCTCGACGAACTCGTCACGGCTGGCCCAGTCCCCTCGTTGTAGGTAGCGCTCAGCGAAGGCGCGTAGCAGCAACTCCGCCTGGTTGAGCCAGGAGGCGTGGGCTGGAGTGAAAATTACCCGGACGTGCGGGTAGTGAGTGCGAAGGAAGTCGTGCGTCTGCCTGGCGGTGTGACTGGGGCCGTTGTCCCAGATGAGGTGGATGCGCCTGGCGTCGCGATGGTCCCCAAGGAGCTGCGGCAGGACGGCGCGCAGGCACTCCCCGTTGTTTCTCTCCAGGTCCCAGCTGCGCATGCGGCCGGAGTGCACCACGAGCTTGGCCAGGAGGTTCACCGTGCCACGCCGCACGTACTCGAACTCCCGGCGTTCGATGAGGCCCGGCCGCATGCGCCGCATGGGCTGCTCGCCGTGCAGCACCTGGATGTTGGGCTTCTCGTCAACGCACAACACCACTTCGTCCTTCTGGGCCAACTGCTGCGCCTGCTCGTAGCACCACAGCACCTGGGCCGCTTTGTGACGGAAGGTGTCGTCCAGGGTGGGTGTCTTCCAGTAGCGCGTGCGGTGAGGCTGCAAGTCAGCATCGCGCAGGATGAGGGCCACCGTGGAGTGGGAGAGGGAGGGGGCAATGCCCCGTCGGCGTGCCACCAGGGCCAGGCTCCGGGTGGACCAGTGCGTCATCTGCAAGCCCACGCCCGCCGGCTCACAACACGCCAACTGTTCCACCGCCACTCGCTGCAGGGGGGAAAGCTCCCGCGGACGGCCGGAGCGGGGTGCCTCCAGCACCACATCGACACCGTACGCTTCGTAGCGACGGCACAAGTGCCAGATGGTGGTGCGCTCCAACTCGAGCCTATCGGCCAACTCCGACACGACGGTGTCCGGCTCCGTCATGGCCAGCAGGACGCGTGCTCGGCGCGCGACGCGCTGCTCGGTACGTCCGTCCTCCACCAGCGTCTTGAGGTAGGCCACTTCCCCAGGCGAGAGGTGGAGGAGGTGCGGCGGTCGTCTCCTCATCCACCCAACTTACCCAGTCTCCTCCTCCACCCAACCAGCCCCCTGGTCTCGACTATGTTGAAAAACTTGTCGGACACTCCACTAGGGCGCCAGGAGCGGTCCAACGAGCAACCCCTCCGCCGCCTGGGGCTCCCCGAGCCTCCGGTCCTGTCCGGTTCCAGTGTAGGGGTACACGAGGAAGAGCGAGGAGGCGCGTGTCTCGACCTGGACGCCCATGCCGGACTCGCTTCCGGATTCGAGCGTGGTGACGAGCGCGATCGCCCCGATGCCGCCCGAGTCGATGCGGCGCTCGAGGTGCGCGAGGGTGGCGTCGAGCAGTTCGTCCCAGGAGGCGCGGGGCAGTTGGTCCCGGGGAAAATAGGTGAGTGGGTTGTCGCCCGCCGGGTCGAGGGTCAGCCCGAACGGGAGCACGGAGCCATGCTTGCGAAGCAGGAACAGTCCCGCTTCCCGGGCCACGTGCAGCGTCTTCTCCAGTAGCTCCTGGTCGTTCATCGTCCAGGCAGGATGCCTTCGAGCCGCGCCGGAGCGCCATCCAGAAACACCTCGTTTCTCGAAACGAGTACGGCCGCCTCCGCCCCCCGGAGCCCACGTGGGCTCCTACGAGTCGTCTGACACAGAGCCCACGTGGGCTCCTACGAGTCGTCTGACACCGTGGGAGGACACCGTGGGAGTGGGGCTCCTACGAGTCGTCTGACACCGTGGGAGTCATGCGGACGGACGTGCGAGTTCCCCCGGGAGCACGATGGTGAATTCCGCGTATCGTCCCTCCTCGGATTCCACCTTCAATCTTCCACCGAGTGCGACGACGATGATGTCGTGGCTGAGTGACAGGCCCAGCCCTGTTCCCTCTCCGGTGGGCTTGGTGGTGAAGAAGGGGGTGAAGAGCTTGTCGCGCGCCGCCGCGGGGACGCCATCGCCGTTGTCGCGCACCCGGATCTCCACCTCGCTTCCGGTCCAGCGCGTGGACACCTTCAGCCGTGGCGGCTCGACTGACTCGGACCGCCGGGCTTTCTCCTGGGCCGCATAGCAGGCGTTATCCAACAGGTTGAGGATGACGCGGCGGAAGTCCTCGGGCACCAGGCTCAGTTGTGGCACGGCTTCATCGAAGGAGATGTCGACGGACACGTGGCGTGGGGGATTCCTGGCGCGCAGTCCTTGTTGAATGAGCCGGATGGCCTCCTCCACCAATGCGTTGATGGAGGTGGGTTGCGGCGCCCCCCGGTTGTTGCGTGCGTGCCGCAACATCCCATTGATGGTGCCGCTCGCGCGTTGCTCGTGCTCGCGCACCTTCGAGATGTTCTGCTTCAGCTCGTTGAGCAGGGCGTCTACTTCATCCTGCGTCGCGGTGGCCTGGGCGCGCCGCACCGCCTCGGACAGCTCGGGCAACAGCTCGAGCGAGAGCTCGGAGAAGTTCTTCACGAAGTTCAGCGGATTCTTCAACTCGTGGGCGATGCCGGCGGTGAGCGAGCCCAGGGAGGCGAGCTTCTCCTGGGTGATGATCTGCGCCTGCATGGCCTTGAGGCGCTCCAGGGCGCGCTGGAGTTCGGCGTTCTTGTGGTGCAGCTCCTCCGTGCGCTCCTGGACACGGTGTTCGAGGGTGCGGTTGGACTCCTCGCGCTTGCGGTAGAGCCCGGCGTTCTCCAGGGAGATGGCGGCCTGCGCCGAGAGCATGCCGACCACCCGGAGGCGGTTGGAGTTGAAGGCGCCCGCGATGAGGTTGTTCTCCAGATAGAAGAGGCCGAGGAGTTGCTTGCGGTGGAGGATGGGCGCGCAGAGCACCGAGCGGACGTTGCGTCGTGCGATGTAGGGATCATCGCGGTAGGGCTCCTGGGCGGAGGCATCGTCGACGAGGAGGGGGCTGCCGGTGTGCAGCACCAGCTCGGTGATGCTCTGGCTGAGCACGTCACTGTGCGCCGGGCGCTGCACGGGCGCGAGGGGGCCGCTGCCGATACCGATCTCGCCCGAGCCTCGACGAAGAAGTCTCCCCCCGCTGGAGCACCAGCACGCCACGCTGGGCCCCCGTGCTCTCCATGAGGATGTCGATGAGGTTGGCGGCGAGCTGCGGGAAGTGCAGCTCACTGGAGATGGCCTGCGCGGCCTTCATCATCGAGGACAGGTCGAGCGCCTCGGGGAGGGACTCGGTGCTGGACAGGTCGGAGGAGGAGGCGCTCTCCGGGTACTCGCCACCCAGGGGGTGAGCCACCGACAGGCCTGTTCGCTGGAGCTTGTGATCCCATGACTCGAGACCCCCGTTGGAGGAGCGCAGTCGCTGCGCCTGTTCGACCACCAGGAGATGGACCTTGCCCGCCGCGCCCCATCGCTCGTAGGCGTTGAGGGCTTCGAGCAGATAAGCGGCGGCCAGGGGCTGACGACTCAGGTCCGCCTGGAAGCGGAAGGCCTGTTCACACGCGATGGCCTCCACGCTGGTGAAGCCGCTGGAGCGGGCGGCCGAGATGGCTTCCTCGTACAGGGTGTGCGCTTCGCTGTGCTGTCCCCTCACGCGGGCGAGCTCCGCGCGGACCAGCAGATGGTAGGGCGAGAAGTTCTCCGGCGCGCGGCGGGCGCACTTCTCCAGATACGCACGCTGCTGCTCCATGAGCGCGAGCAATTCTTGCTTCCGGCTCTCGCTGGCCGACGGGTACACCGCGGCCGCGCTCAGCGCGTAATAGAAGGCGTGCGTGGTCAGCTGGAAGAACCCGGGGATGACGCTCCTCAGCGCGGCGACCTCCTCCGCCATCGCCATCGCCAGCTCGGGTTGCTGCAGCAGGTAGTGCTGTTCGAGTCGCCCCAGCGCGACGTAGGCCTTGGACGCTGGCGTCTGGAGGGGTGGGTTGGAGGGTCTGTCGCGGCTCTTGCGGGGCGCCCGTCAGCCGCAACAACACTTGCTGGAGCGCCCATTGCGTATAGAGGTTGTCGGGATCCTTGTGGACCCCAAGAGAGTCGATGAACTGCTGGTTATCCGCCAGCAGCTCCTGCAGGGGCTCTCCCAGGGCGAGGCGTCGCGCGGCGAAGAAGGTGAAGCAGATTCCCGCGTGTTGCCAGTTCCCACACTCGAGCATGAGCTTGTAGGCCTCGGTGAACTGGGAGAGGCCGGCACGTGCGCTTCGTGTCCAGTGATCAATGAGGCTCGCATGGACGAAGAGCGCTTGTGCGTGCCGCATCGGGTCCCGGGTGCGTAGGGCGAGCTCGATGGCGAGCTGGCTGAACCGTCGGCCAGCGGCGGGGTCGTCGAGAACGGTCGCGAGGACGATGCCATAGAGGGAATAGCCGCCTTGGGAGAAGGGGCTGTTTCCGTGTTGCAGACTCAACCGGACGTGCCGGAGCGCCAGGAGGATGAAGACCCTCAGGGACACCAGGTAGGCGGAGGTCGAGATGGTGCTGATCATCTCCGAGGCGAGGCGTGCGTTCGGCTCGCTCATCGGGGGCAGCTCGAGCAGCTCCGTGGGGTCGCGGCCTTCCAGGGCGGACGCCACCTCCCGCAGCTCGAAGGCGATGGTGGTGTCATCGGGCGAGTCGGGAATGTCGATTCCGAGCAGGCGCAGTCCCTCGAGACCGAGCACCAGCGATTCGGCGTACCGGGCGCCGAGATTCCCCAGCATGACCTGCAGGACGAGGACGCTGGCGCGCTGCAGCGGGGTGCGAGCGTGGGCACACAGCGTGAAGAATCCTGAAGTCGCCGCCTCGATGTCGCCGGCCAGATAGAGGGATTCCGTGAGTTCCTTCTGGAACGCGAAGGTTCGCTCGTGCTCCTGGTCCCGGGCGGCTGGAGGGATGAGCACTCCGCCCGTCTGGAAGAGCGCACAGGCGGTGCGGTATGCGCCCGAGCTCTTCGCCCGGCGCCCCGCCGTGAGGTGCAGGTCGGCCAGTTCGAGCCGCAGCGAGTCCGGGCCGATGCGCTCCGGTGCGTGGCCCAGGTGCGGCAGGATGGCGAACACCCGCTCATCGAGCGTCTTCGTGGCGCGGGCATCCTCGTACAGGCGCAGGCCCACCTCCAGATGCCGCGCGGCGCGCTCGTCCTCGGGAATGAGCGAATAGGCGACCTGCTGGACGCGGTCATGCACGAAGCGGAAGGAGACATCCAGGTCCGTGGGCTCCGCCGCGCCGCCCTGGGGGTCGAGCAGCACGTAGTCCCTGTCGAGTGGCAGCACGAGCTTCAGCTCGATGGCGGTCCACAGGGCGCGCGCCGTCTCCCCGGCCGTGGCCCCATGCGCCACCGTGAGGTCGCGGAAGCCAAACGTCACGCCCAGGCATGCCGCGCGCTGGAGCAGGTCGCGGGTCTCCGGAGGCAGCCGGCGGCTATCGGCCTCCATCAGCGTGACGATGTCGTCGGGAAGCGCCTGGGACTCCAGGCGGGCGAGTTCCCACTCCCACTGATGGTTCCGCGTGTCGAAGCGGAGCAGTCCCTGCCCATGGAGGATGCGGAGGAACGCCTTGACGGAGAAGGGGTTGCCTCCCGTTCTCGAGAGGATGAAGCGGGCAAGCTCCAGCTCGCGTCCGGCGTCCGCGGCGATGGCCTCGTGCACCATCCGGGCGACATCCTCGAGGCCCAGGGGGACCGGTGGAGCTGCGCCCAGGACGTGCCGGTGGCACGCAGTTCGTCGAGCGCCAGGGTGAGGGGGTGGGTCGTGGAGACTTCCGTATCGCGGTAGGCGCCGACGAGCAGCAGGTGCCGGGTGGAGGGATCCCGGGCGAGGGCCTGGAGCAGCAGGAGCGTGGCGCTGTCGGTCCATTGCAGGTCATCCAGGAAGAGGACGAGCGGGCGCTCGGGGGTCGCGAACGCCTGGAACGTGCGCGTGAGCACCAGGGTGAGGCGGTTCCTGGACTCGGAGGCGGGGAGCGGTGCGGGCGGAGGTTGCTCGTCCACCAGCGCGCGGGTGTCGGGGACGGCCTCGACGAGGACGGCGGTGTTCGCCCCGAGTACGTCCTGGAGGTGCTCGCGCATGAGGGTCGTCTCCGCCTCTCCCTCCTCGAGCGTGCGCCGCACCAGGTGCTGCAGCGCCTGGCGGACGGCATCGAAGGGCTCGCCGTGGAGGAACTGGTCGCACTTGCCGATGGCCACCCTCCCCTGGCTGGCGGCCGTCACCCGGTACAGCTCGTTGACGAGCGAGGACTTCCCGATGCCCGCCGGGCCGCGGATGAGCAGGAACTGGCCGCTATCGGCCGCGGCGCGCGCATACGTCTCGCTCAGCAGGGCGATCTCCGAGTCGCGTCCGTAGAGTCCCTGGGGGGCGTGGAACTGGTGGGTATGGTCCTCGGTGCCCAGGGGGAAGGACCCGGCCGTGCCCCTTCGCGCAGCTGGCGCTGACACTCCCGCAGGTCGGCGATGAGCCCCCAGGCGCTCTGGTAGCGCTCCTCCGGAGCCTTGGCCAGCAGCTTGAGGATGATGGCCGCGAGGCACTCCGGTACCTCGGGGACGAGGGCTCTCGGTGAGCGCGGTGTCTGGGCCACGTGCGCGTGGAGCAGCTCCAGCGGCGCGTTCGTGGTGAAGACGTGGCGATCGGTGAGCAGCTCGAAGAAGGTGGCGCCCAGGGCGTAGAAGTCCGCGCGGTAGTCCACGCCCCGGTTCATGCGGCCCGTCTGCTCGGGCGCCATGTAGGCCAGCGTGCCCGTCAGGTGCGTGGGCAGTTCGGGAGGGACGACCTCCAGCGCCAGTCCCACCGAGAGGGAGAAATCCGTGATCTTCAGCACCCCGGTGGCGGGATTGACGATGATGTTCTGGGGCTTGATGTCCTTGTGGATGACTCCGTGGTGATGGATGTGCCCGAGCGCCGCGCTGATGCGCACGGCGAAGTCGAGGAAGGTGCTCACGTCCAGGGGCCCGCGCTCGCTCAGCAGATGGCGCAGGGACGTGCCACCGAAGTCCTCCAGGACGATCGCCATCCGGTCGGGGAACTCCTCCAGACCGAGGACCTGAACGATCCCCTCCCTGGACGCGGTGGGCGATGGCGTACTCGCGGCGGATTTCGAGGGTGCGGCGCCGGTCGAGGTAATCGCTGGTGGTCAGCTTGAGGATGACCGGGCACAGATCACGGAGCCGGGTGGCCCGGAAGATCGTCGAGCGCGCGCTGGCATGGAGCTGCTGGTGAATGGTGTACCCCGCCCGGTGTGCCACGGCCTCTCCTCGGTGCACCAGCCTCTGCCCATCCGCTGGACGGCCAGCTCAATGTAGAATGACCCATACTCCGAGGAAAAGCCTCGCATGACACCTGCCGGCGGCTGTGACGCACCTCACACCCGGCCGAACTTCCACGGCTCGCCGGGAGTATTCCGCTGGGAGGCGGGGGCTGGCCATCCCGACTCAGGCACGCCGAGGAGCAACCGAGCCGCGACCCTCGAGGCCGTCCCCGAGTACGGGCTTCGCCCCAGTCCCTAACATGTCTGTCATGAGAACTTCTTCGCGCCATCTGTTCTGGGTTGTGCTGCTGTTCTCCACCGCGGTCGTCGCGCAGTCTCGGCCTGCTGTTTGGGGCGAGACCGCGACGACGAAGATAAGACCTGACGCCGAGCCGGCTCCCCGGCCGCGCTGCGGCTGGTCGCGGCACGCAACGAGTTTGTCTCCTTCCAGGTCGGGCTCCACGGAGGAAGAACGGGGCTGACGGGGGTCCGCGCGAGTCTGACCGCACTGGAGGGGCCGAGCCGCATCGCGGGCGGCCACATCACGCTCTATCAGGAAACATTCCTCGACATCACCCAGCGCTCCACTCCGGACTCGGAGCCAGGGCGCTGGCCGGACGGGCTGGTGCCCGACGTGGACGAGACCATGGGAGAGAAGCGTCAGGCCTTTCCCTTCGACGTTCCCGCGAGTGAGGCCCGCGCGATCTGGGTGGATGTCCTCGTCCCGAGGGACGCGCCTCCGGGCCATTACAAGGGCACCGTCCAGGTGACGGCGAACGATGGCTATCGGTCGAAAGTGGAGGTCCACCTCACCGTCGTCGATGTGCTCATGCCGAGCACCGCCTCGCTGAAGACGGCCTTCCTCCTCTGGCCGCCGCATGTCTGCCGCGCCTACACCGGCTCGCCGGAATGCAGCGAGCAGACGCAGGTACCGCTGCTGCGGATGTTCCACCGGATGGCGCTCGAGCACCGCATCTCCCTTGCCAGCGCCTTCCCGCGTCTGCCGGGTCAGGCCACCTGGAGCCTGCCGGATTGGGAGACCTTCGCGGCGAACTGGGGCGCCTTCCTCGACGGCACGGCTCCCTCGCGGCTGCCAGGGGCCCGGATGACGAGCTGGCAGTATCTGGGCCCGGCCACGCTCGAGGGCCTCGCGCAATTCCAGGAGGAGGCCGTGCAGCGCGGCTGGCTGTCCCGCGCCTTCGACTACGTCGGTGACGAGCCGCCTTACGGCATTTCCTTCGAGGCCGTGGAGCAGCGCGCCACCTTGTCGCGGCAGGGCGCGCCCGAAGTGAGCACGCTCCTCACCTCCACGGTGACGGACCTGGAAGCGCACAACCTGGTCGGGCTCATCGACTCCCTCGTCGTGCTGGTCAACTACATGGACGGGACACAGCCGCCCTACGTGGGGCCTCAACTGGAGCGCTACACGGACTTCTTGTCGCTGCCCCACCGGGAGCTCTGGATGTACCAGAGCTGCATGTCCCATGGCTGTGTCGCCAACGAGTGGGCCCCCGAGAACCAGCCGGGACAGGGCTGGCCCTCCTATATGATTGATCGGCCGGCCACGAAGGCTCGCGCCCTGGAGTGGGTGTCCTTCCTGTCGGGTGCCACGGGTGAGCTCTACTACCAGACGGTGGGGATGCTCTCCACGGCCTGGACGAACCAGTTCCGCTTCAACGGCAACGGGGACGGGACGCTCTTCTATCCCGGGACACCTTCGAGCATTGGAGGGACCACGGCGGTTCCGTTGCCCTCCATCCGGCTCAAGCTCATCCGGCTCGGCGTCCAGGATTACGAGTGGCTCAAGGCCGTGAGCGATGCGGGGGACCCGGAGTTTGCCCGGAGGGTGGCACGCGGGCTCATCCCCACCGCCTGGCGCGTGCCCGATGACGGGGCCGCCTTCGATGAAGCGCGCTTGTGCCTCATCCAACGGTACCTGGAACTCACGGGAGCCAAAAACGTCGAGGCGGGCCTTTCCTCTCGATGTTCGCGGTGAGAGCAACAGCGGAGAACACGCGGGGGTTGGACTCCCGCGGCTCCGCGCGGCGCGGACTAGCCCTTGTGCTTGGTGCTCTTGGCGGAGTGGTGCGCGGGCGAGGTGGCGGTGCCCGCCTCGGTGCCCTCCGCCGGTTTGGTCTCGCTCTTGGGCGCCTTCTTGGCATGCTCGGCGTGCTTGGCGGGCGCGGCGGGGGCATCCGCGGCCATCACCGCGCTGCCCATCATCAACGTTCCCACCACCATCAGCTTCGAGATCGCGTTCTTCATGGCTGCTTCCCTCAGTCCCGGCGAAGTTGCCGGGGTGATGCCCGGAGACAGAGCATCGGACATGCCAACGCTCTTCCCTCGGAGGAGGACGGGGCGGGAGGCACGGATGGGGGCGAGATGCCCTGTCACGGGGCGGAATGCCCCCATCCGCGCTCCCTGGCTCCTACAGCGGCTTGTCGAGCGTGATGGGCAGCTCCCGCACGCGCTTGCCCGTCGCGTGGAAGATGGCGTTGGCGACCGCCGCCGCCACTCGGCGAACACGGACGAGGGCGATGCTCCCTACCGGGTTGGGGGTGACAACTCGCGGCCTCTTTGCCACGAGGGGCCCAAATGTCCCCAGTTTGGTGAGGCCTCCTGGACGGGCGCCGTCGGAGACTCGTACACTTCGTACCTTCATCAGCCAGAGGCCCATGCGATGAGTACGAGTCCCTATCTGGTGGTCAACGCGACAGATGAGAGCAGCGCTCCGCTCAGCCTGGGTGCCATCAGGCTCAAACCTTCATCCGTGACGAGCACTCCCGTAGGGCCGGGAAAGACACCGTACCTCTCCCTGAGTGGCCTGAAACCGGGAAAGTACGAACTGTGCATTTCCGTCGCGGGCACCCGGAGTTCGTCTTCCCCCTGTCCCTCGTCAAGGAAGGCACCGGACTGGTTCCCAGGTGGTTCACGGGAAGCGCCCCCCTCTGCTGTCCGTCCATCACTTCCAGCAGTGAGACCTCTGGAGCCACGACGAAACAGCTCTACATCTTGAATGCATGGGCCGGTGGGCCCATCCTTGTCGAGACCTATGAGGGAGCCGCCTACGCCGTGGGCGGCGCGCAACAGACCCGGCGGGATCCGAACGATAAGGACCCCCGGCTCAAGGACTTTGCGCTCGTCAACATGCCCCTCCTGAAGGACTTCAAGGCCGCGTTCGCCACGGGGGCCATCGCCAAGATCTGGGGATGCATGGCGACCACCGCCTACCGCAATCTCCTCCGCGCCATCGCCAAGGCCAAGAGTGACAGCGAGAGCATCTCCTTCGAGTGGAACAAAGCCACCAAGAAGATGACCGCGGCAGACGCGAAGAAATACTTCCAGGATAGCATCCTGGAATACAACTACATGGCTCAGTTGAGCACGGCGGTCGGCGGTGGTCTGAAGGTCTATGGCGCGCCTCCCGGAATGGGAGCGGACCTCCGAGCAGTCCCCGTGGGCGGGAAGAAGCACCACCACATGTACATCAACAGGCTCACCTACGCCCTCGAGTACACGACGTTGAACAAGCTCTTTGGACGGGTCCCCGATGATACTGGTTACATTCTTTTCTGAGGAGGCTCGCGCACGGCTTATCACCGGACTTCTCGCCACCCTCCTCGTGGTGGGCGCATGCAAGGAGGAACCTCGTCCCGGCGCGGCGCCGGCACTCCCCGCTACGCCCAAGGGCCAGCCCGTGGCAACAGTGGAACAGGCGCCCGAACCCCGTCCCGTACCGGGGCAACTCCTCAAGACGCAAGCCGCCCATCTCTCCGCTATCGAGTTGCTCTCATGCCCGGAAGGCAGACGCATCGCCACGTTGCCTCCCTCCCTGCTGCGGCAGCTCCAGCAGGCTCTCTCCCAGGCCACGCTCTCCAGTGACGCGGCGCTGACCCCGCCTCCCTGGGATGCCCGCCTCGCCTTTCGCCTCGATTCAGGCCACACCGTCTTCGGACAGCTGGTGCGCTCGGATGTCCTGCGGCTGTACGAGACGGCGCAGTGCACGGGGGCTCAAGCCGCAGCCGACGAGCTGCGCCTGGGCGAGGAGGCGCAGGCACTCTCGGGATGGATTCAAGAGCGGCTCGGGCCCACCCAGGAGAAGGCGTACCAGACGCCCCCCGGTCTCCCACCGCTGCCTGGTGATTGAACGCGGCATGGCCTGTGCTCGGGTGACTCCGGTCCGCGGCCCTCCTCCACTCAGCGTGTTCATGATGGCCATTCCCGTTTTTGCCATGACTTTGGTATGGGCGCCCCCGAACCACGAAGGGGGTCATCCCATGGCACGTCCGTATCTTGGTCCCCTGATGCGAGCCGCGCCTCCTTGTTAGGAGTGTGTGCTGGAGCCCTGCGCACGTTCCCGGCGTGCTATGCCTACCCGAATGGCCCAGGGGTCCGACACCTTCTCAGAACTCTCGCAGTACACCCTCGATCGCCACTCCATGCGGCTGCTCCCGGAGCCGTTCTGCCGCCGCCATTCCGTGGTGGTGTTGGGGAAGATCGACGCGCAGGCGTCCGACACGCCCGTCATCATCGGCATGACGGATCCGGACAACCAGTCCCTACGCTTCCGGATCTCCGACTTCCTGCAGCGGGCCATCCAGCCGGTGAAGCTCAACCGCTACGAGATCGACACGGCCCTCCGCACGGGCTTCGGTGCCGGGCCCCAGACGAAGTCGGATCTCGTCATCCGCGAGCGCCCGCCCTCGCGACAGCCGCCCTCGTCCGTCGAGCTGGTGGATGACATCCTCGCCGGGGCCGTCGAGCGCGGGGCCTCGGACATCCACATCGAGAGCTACCGCGACGACGTGGACCTGCGCTACCGCATCGACGGCATCCTGCATCAGGCCTACACGGACATGGATCCGGAGTCCGTGCAGGAGGTGGTCAGCCGCATCAAGATCCTCGCCGGAATGGACATCACCGAGCGCCGCCGGCCCCAGGACGGCCGCATCCGCGCCGTCATCGTCCAGGGCGAGGAGCACAAGGTCGTCGACTACCGCGTGAGCGTGGTGCCGAGCCCGGGCGGTGAGGACGTGGTCATCCGCGTGCTCGACTCCAGCGAGGGGCTCGTCCCCGTGAGCAAGCTGGGGATGAGCCCGGACACGGAGCGGGTCTTCCTCAACCTGCTCTCCAACCCCGAGGGCCTCATCCTCGTCACCGGCCCCACGGGCAGCGGGAAGACGACCACCCTCTATGGGGCGCTCGCGCAGCTCAACGATGGGCGCAAGAAGATCATCACCGCCGAGGACCCCATCGAGTACTACGTCCCCAAGGTGAACCAGAAGGAGGTCACCCCGCAGATGTCGCACGCGCAGTTGCTGCGCGCGCTGCTGCGGCAGGATCCCAACGTGATGCTCGTGGGGGAGATCCGCGACCTGGAGACGGGCAGCATGGCGCTCAACGCCGCGGCCACCGGGCACGTGGTGCTCGGCACGCTCCACACCGCCGATGCGGTGGGCGCCGTGGGCCGGCTGCGCGGCCTGGAACTGGATGACGCCGACATCGCGGACTCGCTGCTCGCGGTGCTGGCCCAGCGGCTCGTGCGCCGTATCTGCCCCCAATGTGTGGCACCCGCCGAACCCACCCGGAAGCAGAAGGAACTGCTCGGTCCGCTGCTGGACGGCATCCAGCCCCAGACGGGAATCGGGTGCGAGGAGTGCCGCCACACCGGCTACCGCGGGCGCACCGGCATCTACGAACTCCTGGTGATGGACTCGGAACTGCAGGAGCTGATCGCCCAGGGGGCCCACAGCGCACGGCTCCGCCGCCACGCGCGGGCGCACGGCTTCCGCACCCTCGTGGAGAACGCGCTGGAAAAGATTGCCTCCGGGCAGACCACGCTCGCGGAGCTGGTGCGCGTCATTCCCTACCGGCAGCTCATGACCGCCCGCGAGGAGCATCAGCCGAGAAAGGTGTCAGACGAATCGTAGGAGCCGAACCCTGGTCACTTCCATCTTGTGTGCTTGACCGGTTCGGCAGGCCGTTCCCCTCTTGGCCTGCGCGAGCGCCCGGCGCCGGTCTGTGGCACCTCTGCCCCCCACGGGACCTGCACCACCTGGACGCCCATCCTCCGCGCCGCCTGGGGCTCCAGCAGCGAAGCCTCGCCGAGCAGCTCCACGCACAGCCGAGCTCGCTTGAGGCACGCCGCGAGCGCGTGTGCGTCGTCCCTGGCGATGACCCTCCCCGTCGCGCGTTCGCCCACGACGACACCTATCAGGTCTATACCGAGCGACTCGAGCTGCTCCGCCTCCTTGGGCGAGGCGACGCCGTGTACATGAATAACGAGCCCGTGCTTCATCTCGTGTCCCCCCTCCCTGCCAGCACGGAACTCATCGAGAGTGTTCTGCGCCACGGCATTGACGGCGGCCGCCTGAATCATCCAGCCATCAAGCAGGCGGCGCGTCAGCGCTTCAGCTTGTAGCGCAGCCAGACCATGTCTCCCTTGCGCTTCTCGATGGAGACCAGCTTGAGGTGGCGAGCCGGACCCTTGCCCTCGCGCACGTCGAAGAGTGACGGCGTGCCGATGGCTCCGTCCGCGACGGGCACCAACAACACGCTCAACTCGTCGATGAGGTCCTCGGCGAGGAAGGTGCCGTTGATCTTCCCGCCGCCCTCGAGGAGCAGCTTCTTGATGCCCAATTCCTTCCGGAGCTTCTCGAGCACCTTCTTCAGATTCAGCTCCGTCTTGCCCCCGAACAGGTAGGAGACACCCCTGGCTCGCAGGAAGGCCAAGTAGTCGTCCGAGACCGCCTCGGTGAGGATCGTCACCGCCTGCTCCCCAGCAGGGAGGATGTTCGACTTCCAGGTGAGCTTGCCGGAGGGGTCGAGCGCGATGGCGTAGCACTCCGCCTCGCGCCTCGCGATGAAGTCCGTCCTCGGAATCGGCTGCGGCGTCTTGCGTGCCGGGACCTTCGACTTCCCGGCGTAGGGCTCCATGGAGATCCGGCCGACGATCCACGCATCGGCGCCGAAGGTGAGGGCCAGCCGTTCGTACTCCGCCAGCGTGCTGGGCGGAGTCTTCCAGCTCTCGAGGACGATCCGTCCATCGATGGAGGGGACCATGTGGCAGAGCACATACGGTCGCTTCGCTCCAGCCATCTGTCAGCTCCTCATGAGATGTGCTCGCCTTCCTGCCCGGAAGTATAGGCGGAATGGGAGCCCTGTTGCCCGGTGGCGGGCGGGTGGATGGATGCGGCGGAGGAGGAGGCTCCCCAAGCAGGTGCGGAGGAGAGGAGCGTGACGCGCTGGAGCACCTGGGACTGCCCACGGCAGGTGCGAGCCTGACCCCGGCGCGAGCGCCACCCCAGGACGCATGGTGTTGAGGCTTACGCCGCCACAGCCAAGAGACCTGATGCTCCTGCCGCGCTCCTCATGCGAGGGCGGCAGGGGCAGGCCTGCCCAAGGAGGCTGCGTGGCCTCTCCACCGGCCCGGCTCTCAGCACCCGTCAGCGGCCCTCCTCGGCCCCTCTGCACCAGCCCTCCCCCTCCACTCGGCCTCTCTCCTGCCTATACGCATACGCCATACGGATTTGGTCCAAATTTGGTCCGACAAGAACCGATTTGGTCTCCCAAGATGCTCCACGCCTCCTCGTTAGGAGTGGATTCGACTCAAGGCGGCGGGCAACCTCTATTGGAAGCGGCGGGAATTGAACCCGCCGCTCGGAGCCTCCGGCGAAAAGGTACGGAACTCCCAGCGCGGGCCTGGTTCTCCCGCGCTCCTTGCCTAGAGCAACTTGTCGAGCGTGATGGGCAGGTCCCGCACGCGCTTGCCCGTGGCGTGGAAGATGGCGTTGGCGATCGCCGCCGCCACTCCGACGATGCCAATCTCTCCCAGGCCCTTGGCGCCCAGGGGGTTGACGATCGTGTCCTCCTCGTCGACGAAGATGACGTCGATGTCGTGCACATCGGCGTTCACCGGCACGTGGTACTCGGCGAGGTCGTGGTTCATGAAGCGGCCGAGCTTCTGGTCCAGCAGCGTCTCCTCCTCCAGCGCCATGCCGATGCCCCAGACGACGCCGCCGATGATCTGACTGCGCGCCGTCTTGGGATTGAGGACGCGTCCACCGGCGATCGCGCTCACCACGCGGGTGACCTTCACCACGCCCAGCTCCTCGTCCACCTTCACCTCGGCGAACACGGCGGAGTGTGTGGCGCGTGTATTGCATCTGCTTGGGATTGGGCAGTCCCATCGCCTGCTCCTCCACGTGGAGCACTCCCGCGTGGCGCATGGCTTCGGTGAGGGACACCGCGCGCGATGCATCGGACTTGAGCCGGATATGGCCCCCGCTGAACGTCACCTCGTCCAGCTCCGCCTTGGCCAGGGGCGAGTGGTGCACCTTGCGCGCGAACGCGAACACCTGCTCGCGCACCTTCTCGCAGACCTCCTTCACCGCCGTGCCCACCGAGGACACCGTCCACGAGCCGCCCTCGATGGGAGACTTGGGCAGCGAGGAGTCACCCAGCTTGAAGGTCACCTTGTCCAGGGGCAGGCCGAGCGTCTCCGCGGCGATCTGCGTCATGACCGTATAGGTGCCAGTGCCGATGTCCGCGGTGGCGCTGCTCACCGTGAGCGTGCCATCGATGCTCAGCACCGCCTTGGCGGCGGCCTGCTGCTGCATCGCTTCCCAGATGCCCGTGGCCACGCCCCAACCGATGAGCTGCTTGCCCTCGCGCATCGAGCGCGGCGCGGGGCTCCTCTTGCCCCACCCGAAGCGCTCGGCGCCCTGGTAGTAGCACGCCTTGAGTTCCTTGCTGGAGAAGGGCTTGTCCTGGTTCTGGTCGCGCTCCGCGTAGTTCTTGAAGCGCAGCTCGAGCGGATCCACCCCGGCCTTGTATGCCAGCTCGTCCATGGCGCACTCGAGCGCGTAGACGCCGAGCACCGCGCCGGGGGCGCGCATGTCGATGGGCGTGTACTGGTCCACCGGGGCCACCTTGTAGTCGAGCCGCACGTTCTCGCACTGGTAGAGCAGGCCCGACCAGTTGACGACGACCTCGCAGTAGTCCTCGAAGCGTGACGTCTCGCTGAGCGTCTCGTGGATGACGGACAGGAGCGTGCCGTCCGGGGCCGCGCCGAGCGCCACGTGCTGGCGCGTCTCGGGGCGGTGGCCGAAGGTGAACATCTGCTGGCGCGTGAGTGTCACGCGCACCGAGCGCTTGAGCTCGCGCGCCGCCATGACGGCGAGGAACAACTGGTATTGCGGCCGCAGCCCCGAGCCGAACGCGCCGCCGACGAAGGGCGAGCGCACGCGCACCTGCTCCTTGTCGAGCTTGAAGACGCGCGAGACGTAGTCGTAGCTGTTCTGCACGCCTTGAATCTTGTCGTAGATGCTGAGCGTGCCGTCGTCCTCGTGGATGACGGTGGAGACGTGGGTCTCCATGGGGTTGTGGTGCTCGACGGGCGTGGAGTACTCGGCGTCCACCTGGATGGGCGCGCTCTTGAACGCCTTGTCCGGGTCGCCCCGGGGCTTGGGCGGGGGCTGGTAGCCGCCTTTGCCGGGAGCCGGCGAGTGCGCCTTGTGCCGCTGTGCGCCCAGGTCCGTCTCGTGTTCCTTCGTCTTGTACTCCACGCGGATGAGCGAGGCGGCATGGCGGGCGAGCTCGAAGGTCTCGGCGACGACGAGCGCGATGGGCTGGCCGCTGTAGACGATGTCCGCGCCATCCAGTGGCCGGAAGGGAGAGCCGGCCGGGGCGTCCTCGTCCTTGTAGTTGCGGTCGAACCAGGCGGTGCTCGGCCGGTTCTCGTGCGTGAAGACGTGCAGCACGCCCGGGAGCGCGAGCGCCGCGCTGGCGTCGATCTTCTTGATGTGGCCCCGGGCGATGGTGCTCGACAGGACGTGGCCGTAGGTGAGGCCCGGGACGTTGAACTCCCCGGCGTACTTCGCCTGGCCGGTCACCTTGAGGGGCCCGTCCACGCGGCTGATGGGTTGTCCGAGCAGCGAGGAGGGCGTCGTCATGAGGAGTGCTCCAGTCCGGCGGCCTGGGAGAGGGCTCGCACGATGGCGCGCCGGGCCAGTTCAATCTTGAAGGTGTTGTGACCAAAGCCTCGCGCGCCCTGGAGTAGCGCGCCCGCCACGGGCTGGAAGCTCTCGCGGGTGGCGGGTTTGCCCTGGAGCAGGGCCTCGGCGCCGGGGACTCGCCAGGGTTTGTGTGCCACGCCGCCGAGCGCGATGCGCGCCTCGCGGATGGTGCCGCCGTCCAGCTCGAGCGCGGCGGCGACGGACACGAGCGCGAAGGCATAGGACTGGCGATCGCGCAGCTTCAGGTAGGTGTGGTGCGAGGCGAAGCCCTGGGGAGGCAGCTCCACGGCGGTGATGAGCTCACCGGGCTCGAGGTTGGAGTCGCGCTCGGGCGTGTCGCCGGGCAGGCGGTGGAAGTCGGCGAAGGCGAGGGTGCGCTCGCCCCGGGGCCCGGTGACGTGCACGGTGGCGGCGAGCGCCGCGAGCGCCACGCACATGTCCGAGGGGTGGGTGGCGATGCACTTATCGCTCGTGCCGAGGATGGCGTGGATGCGGTTGATGCCCTCGCGCGCGCCACAGCCGCTGCCGGGCTCGCGCTTGTTGCAGGGCGTGCCCGGGTCGTAGAAGTAGTAGCAGCGCGTGCGCTGCAGGAGGTTGCCGCCCGTGGTGGCCATGTTGCGCAGCTGCGCCGAGGCGCCCGCGAGGATGGCCCGGGCGAGCAGCGGATAGCGCCGCTCCACCAGCGGGTGGTAGGCGGTGTCCGCGTTGGTCACGAGCGCGCCGATGCGCAGGCCGCCGTCCTTGGTTTCCTCGATGGTGTCGAGCGGCAGGCGCGACAGGCCGATGAGCCGCTCGGGGCGCACGACGTTGGCCTTGAGCAGGTCCACGAGGTTGGTGCCGCCGGCGATGAACTGGGCCGAGGGCGTCTGGCTCGCCGCGCTCACGGCCCCGGCGATGGTGTCCGCGCGCTCGTAGGAGAAGCGGTTCATGGTGTCTGGCCTCCGTTGCCCTGGCGCCGCGCCTGCTCGATGGCGGCGAGGATGTTGGGATAGGCGCCGCAGCGGCAGATGTTGCCGCTCATGAGTTCGCGGATGTCGTCCAGGCTCTGGGCACGGCCCTCGCGCAGCAGCCCCACCGCGGAGCAGATCTGCCCCGGGGTGCAGTAGCCGCACTGGAAGGCATCCTTCTCGACGAAGGCCGCCTGGACGGGGTGCAGCGTCCCGCCCGAGGCGAGCCCCTCGATGGTGGTGACCTCCGCGCCGTCCTGGGTGACGGCGAGGCTGAGACAGGAGTTGATGCGCTTGCCATTGACGAGCACGGTGCAGGCGCCGCACTGGCCGTGGTCACAGCCCTTCTTGGTGCCCGTCAGATCGAGCGTGTCGCGCAGCAGATCGAGCAGGGTGGTCCACGGGGCGACGTCCAGTTGCTTGGGCGCGCCGTTGACCCGGAGGGTGATGGGGTGTGGGGCGGGGGCTGTCGGGGATGGCCGACCGGCGCCCGGATCTCCAGCGGAAGAACTCATCTCGAACACGCTCCTGGGTTGAGCACAGCGGGCGTGCAATCTCGGTCTGGCCGTGTGGGGGAGCGCGGGTTTCCCCCGGGAATGAGCGGCTCTATCGGGTAGTCGATAAGAGGCGCGGCACGTGGCGCCGCGATGTGTGGACTAGCGAAAAGGCGACCGCTCGCGACGCCTCGTTGGTGGGCGGCCGGACGTGCCTTGCCCTCGTGGGGCGCCTTGGCGAGCCCTCATGCGATGAACGGGTGGCGTTCTTAATCTAGGGGCATGCGCCGCCGGACGAGCCTCGTGCTCCTCAACACCTTCTCCTTGTCCCGCCTGCCGCTGGCCGCCGCCTTCGTGCTGTGGGAGGCGTCGCTGTTGCGCGTGGGGCTGGTGGTGGCCGCGGCCCTGACGGACTTCCTGGATGGGTGGATCGCCCGGCGCAAGCACCTGGAGTCGTATTGGGGCGCGCTCATCGATCCGCTCGCGGATCGCGGCTTCGTGATGGTGGCGCTGCTGACGTACGTGCTGGAGGGCCGGCTGTCGTTGGCGGCGTTCTGCGTGCTCGTGGTGCGCGACGTGGCGACGGGACTGGGCTTCCTCGTGGCCCGGGTGGTGCCGAGGCTCAGGCCGGTGAAGTTCCAGGCACGCATGTTGGGCAAGGTGGTGACGACGCTCCAGCTCGGAGCGCTGCTCGCCGTGCTGGTGGTGCCGGTGCTCGTCCCGGTGCTGGTGGTGGCGGTGGGCCTGACGGCGATTGCCTCGGTGGTGGACTACACGGCGGCCGTGTGGCGGTCGGCGGCACGTCAGGCCGCCAACGTCGAACACCTGCCCGAGTCCTCGCGTCAGCGCGTGGCCTAGGGCGGGCGGGCCTCATTCGAACGCCGAGGGGCGGCAGCCCCACTGGGTCAGGTCCTCGGACACGGTGGCGCACATCCAGCCCTCGCCGCACGAGTCGAGCTGCTTGGGGTCGCACTGACGGAAGCAGGCGCTGGTGGTGCCGCCCGCCCAGCCGCAGACGTGTCCCGGGCCACAGCTTCCGGGACGGAAGGGCTCACACTCGCGGGCACACCAGAACGAGCCCCGGCCGCGTCCCCCGTCCATGAGACAGCGCTCGCCTTGTGCGCAGGGCGTCTCCGGACACGTGCCCGTCACCCGGGCCAGACACCGGTTGCCGCCGTTCGGCAGGCGTTTGCATTGCTCACCCGGGGCGCAGCCGAGCTGTTCGCAGTCGGGGACGCAGCCCGGACCATCCGAGTCGTCCGTGCAGGTGTGGCCCCGGGGGCAGCTCGAGGGCACGCCGAGCTGACAGGGCTGGGTACAGACCTGGTTGAGACAACGCAGGCCCTCGCGGCAGGCTCCGGAGCGGGAGATGTAGTCGGGATCGCAGCTCTCGCCCACGTCGCGCTCACCCACCGGCATGCACCGGCGGATGGCGGCGTTGCTGGTGCCCGTCTTGAGCTCACGGCAGGTGGTGCCGGGAAAGCAGTGCGCGTCTTCCTCGCACTCGGACGCCATGCATTCCAGACGGCGCGTCTCCCGGTTGATGAGGCAGCCTTGATCCTGGGGACAGTCCGCGCTGCTCTGACAGCTTCCGCACTTGAACACGTCGCCTTCCCAATGGCAGCGCGTGGCGGCGGCGGGCAGCCCATCGGACGAGATGTCCTTGGTGGCCGGTGGCAGGAGCGAGGCGTCCACCGAGACGTTCGGGGAGGTACTGGCGAGCAGGTGTTCGGAAGGGGGTGGAGCGGTGGACCAGGAGGTGGAAGGGGGAGCCGTGGACCGCGGCGCCACCGCTTCCCGGGAGGTGTCCTGGGGAAGCGGTGGAGCGGGCGGGAGGACGTGACGGGCGGAAGGCATGCCCGTGACGGCCGACTCGCAGGGCTCATCGAGGAACTCACCGACTGCATCCGGGATGGAGGGGTGAGCCAGAGCAGGAGCCCCAGCCCGAGTATCGTCACCGCCGATACCCTCCAACCCGCATGGGAATGGTCACGCCGCATGCGCACGTTCTCCCGGCGTTGGAATCAGCAGTACTCGGAGCAGTACACGTAGCTGCCGTCCGCGTCACATCCACATGCGAAGACCCGGATGCATCTGGGTTCAGCGGATGCTCCTTCGCCCAGGAGTAAAGCCGTGGTCCCGGCGAGGCTCAACCAACGCATCCACCTCTTCTGTCCATTGCTCATGGTATCCCCCCTGCGTGTCGTGAATCGTCAGGGAGGATGGACCTACTCCAAGGGTTCGGTCTACTGTCCACGGGAACAGACAGGGGGGTTGTCGGCTCTCAAACGAGCCGCTCCGGTGGAGTGTCCTCCCGTCATGACGCATCGAGATATGCGCGATAGGCGTCGAAGCCGTGGGGCCGTCCGAGGAAGTCTTTCACCAGCTCCGCGGCGGGCTTGGAGCCACCGGGCTCGAGCACCGTGCGGCGGTACTTCATCGTGGTGGCCGGGTCGAGGTAGCCCTGCTTCTGGAACGCGGTCTCCAGGTCCTTGGCGATGACGAGTGACCAGAGATACGTGTAGTACGCGGCCGAGTAGCCCTCCAGGTGACCGAAGGACAGCTGGAAGTGCGCTCCCTCGCGGTACTCGTGGCGGAAGGGGCTGTATTGCTCCTGCAGTCGCGCGAGCACCTGGGTGGTGTCGAAGCCCGGCGGCCGGGAGTAGTACTCGAGGGACACCGCGGACAGGAAGAGCTGGCGGCGCGTCCACAATCCCTTGCCGGACTCCCGGGCCGCGCGCAGCTTCTCCACGAGCGCGGTGGGGATGGGCTCTCCCGTCTGGTGATGGCGGGCGAACTCCTGGAGGATGGCGGGCTGGCTGGCCCACTGCTGCAACAGCATGGAGGGCGTCTCCACGAAGTCCCACTCGGTGGAGATGCCGCTGATGCCCTTCCACTTCTGACGGCCCGCGAAGACGTGGTGCAGCAGGTGGCCGAACTCGTGGAAGAACGTCTCCACCTCGTCCGGAGTCATCAGCTCGCCGGGGCGCGGGAAGTTGCACACGAGCGCGCCCTCCGGAAGGCGCTTGCCGGCCTGGCCCGTGACGACGTCGAACTGGGCGGCGTGTTTGTATTTGTCCTCGCGCGGGTGCATGTCGAGGAAGATGCGCCCGAGCCGCTCGCCATGGTCGGTGACGTCATAGGCTTCCACGTCGGCATGCCACACGGCGGCGTCCTTCACGGGCTCGAAGGCGATGCCCCACATGCGCGAGGTGATGTCCATCACCCCTTTCTTCACGCGTCCGTACTCGAGGTAGGGCCGCACGGCTTGTGAGTCGAAGCCGAAGCGCTCCGTGCGCAGCTGGTCCTCGTAGTAGTCCTGATCCCACGGCTCCACGCGGGGGGCCGCCGGCTCATCCCGCCGCTTGCGCGCGAGCAGCCGCTCCGCTTCCTCCTGGGCGCGCGCCTTGGACGCGCCCTCCACCCGGACGAGGAAGTCCGCCGCCGCCTGGGGGGTGCGCGTCATCTTGGTCTCGGTGACGTAGGCGGCCCAGGAGGCGTAGCCGAGCAGCGTGGCCAGCTCGTGGCGCCGGGCGATGAGCTGGGCGAGTACCTGCTCGTTCTGGGGGAAGGCGCGCTGGTGGTAGACGCGCCAGAACTTCTCGCGCGCCTGGGCGTCGCGCGCGTACGTCATGAAGGGGAAGTAGTCCGGGTAGTTGGTGGTGAGCACCACGCGGCCGTTGGCTCCCGGCGGGTGGGCGCGCACGAAGTCCTCGGGCAGGCCGGCGAGTTCCCGCGGCTCCAGCTCCACCCGGCGCACGTCCTCGGCGATGTTCTGGTTGAACGTCTGGCCGAGCTTGAGGATGGCCTCGTTGAGCGCCTTCACCCGCTCGCGCGTGGGGTCGTCCCGGTCCACGCCGGCGCGGCGGAAGTCGAGCAGCGTGCGCTCCATCCAGTAGCGCGTGGCGGCATCCGCCTGGGCGAGGTCCACCGCGCTCAGCGCGTCGTACACGGCCCGATCCTGGGCGATGGAGACCTGGAGGGCATCGGCCCGCTGCTCGCTCTCGCGCGCGGCGTCCCGGAAGGCGGCCTCGGGATGGACCTCGCGCGCGAGCCCGGCGAGGCTGGTGCAGCCCCCGAGCGCCGCCATGGCCTCGTCATAGGCCTCGAGCACCGCGAGGCCCTCGCGCGAGGGCGAGAGTGTCTTGAGGTGGGCGATCCGCTCGCGCGCCCGCTCGAGCCCGGTGGAACACGCCCGGGTGAAGTCCTCGAGCGAGCCGGCCAGGGGCCGGGAGCCCTCGGGCGGCGCCACCGGGGCGGAGGCGAGGGGGTGGGCACGGACTTCCACGAGGAGGAGTGGGCGCAGCCCACCGAGGCGAGCACGGCCGCGAGGCCACATGCCGCGAGTCTGAGGACAACCACCGGCCTGGAATTCATGGCGCCGGACTCTAGCGCGCACCCCGAGCGCGCGGCCCCTCACCTGTGCGGCCGGGGATCGTCGATTCTTTGACGTTTTCCTTGGTTCCCGGTGAACACCGTTCATTCTAGAGTACGGGTTGCTTACGTTCAGCAACAGGGAGGGGCTTGAACGGCTGGCCCATTGGGGGGACGACCACTCCAGCCCACGTGTGGGTTGTTCGTGCGCTGCCGTTGAAGAATTCTCTCCAGGGTCTTCAAGGGAAGGCATGGGCTCCTCGTGGGGGGGCGCCATGCGAGGTGCCTCGATGCAACAACGCACCCGCGGGTCCGGTCCTGGCGCGGCGCTCCCCGATGAGTCCGTGCGAGTGGAGGGGCCGAGTTTGTCCCTGCTGCGCACTCCCGCGGCATTGCCGTGCGAGCCGAGCCTGTATGCGGCGGCGATGGATCGTGGCACCCGGGGGCGGGTGTTGGCGCTGGAGCTGCTGCGGCACGAGCCAGCGCGGGTGCGGCGCTTCGACGCGAGCCAGTTCGGCCTGCTCACGGCGCACGTCTATCCGCGGGGCACGTGGGAGCGGCTGGAGCTGTGCAATGACTGGCACGTGTGGTTGTTCCTCTTCGACGACGAGGTCGACGAGCTGGCGGAGGTGGGCCAGCGGCCGGCGTACCTCAAGGCGTACGTGGACGCGTGCCTCGAGGTGTGGCGCGGCGGCGCGTTGAGGGCCCGGGCCACGCCGCTCGAGCGCTTCACGTGGGATTTGCGCCAGCGCATGAGCCGCCCGGCGAGCGAGCCGTGGATGGAGCGCTTCGTGCGCGACGTGGAGGACTACCTCTACGGGGGCGCGCTCCCGGCGGCGCGCCACTGGACGGAGGGCACGGTGCCGGAGCTCGAGTCCTATATCGAGCAGCGGGCCCTGGACTCGGGGATGTACACGGCGCAGGACCCGGTGGAGTTCGCCGAGCCGGGACAGGAGCTGCCCGAGGAGCTGTTCCGCCTGCCGCTGGTGCGGCGGCTGCGGCTGCTGTGCACCCGGGTGGTGGCGTTGACCAATGATCTCTTCTCCTTCGAGAAGGAGGTCCTCTGGCACCGCAACCCGAACAACTTCGTCCACGTCCTGCGGGTGAACCGGGGGCTGGAGCTGCGCGAGGCCATCTCCACGGCGATCGACATCATCAACGCGGACACGGACGCGTTCGTCGCGTGCGAGGAGCTGCTCCAGGCGTCCCGTTTGGCGGACCCCCGGCTCCTCGGGTACGTGGAGGGCCTGAAGGCGTGGATCCGCGGCAACCTGCACTGGTCGCTGGTGACGGGGCGCTACAGCTCGCCCACCTCGCCGTTTCCGGAGCTGCGCCGCCAGACGTCCCCGTGAGCTCGGGGAGGGCTCAGGCGGGGGGCAGGTGATCCCGGATGACGCCGAGCCAGTACTCGCGCCCGTAGTACTGGCTCATCTTCCCGATCCGCTCGCCGTCGCGGAACAGCAGGAAGGTGGGGATGCCGTACAGGCCGAAGCGCCGTGCGAGCTCCTCGTGCTCGTACGCGTTCACCTTGACCACGCGCATGCGCGCGCCCTCCAGCTCGGACAGGAGCGAGGGCTCGGCGGCGGCGTAGATGTCGCAGTTGGGGCAGCCGGGCCCCCAGAAGTCCACCACGACGAGCTCGTCCCGGGGCTCCAGCACCAGGGCATCGAAGGTCTGCGGCGTCGCGTCGTAGCTCACGGGATGTGCCATGCCGACTCCGTCTAACGGCACCGGGCCGGTGATTCAACCGCGCGCGGGGGAAGCCCCACGCGGAAAGGCTGTCCGTTGGGAGGCGGGGCCGTGCACAATATGGGGCGAGGCGTACTGCATCGCGAGACTGGGCACCATAAGTTGGGTCCATCGACGTGGAGGGCACATGAACGAGTGGCTGGAGGGACTTCAGAAGTCGGCGGTACGGACGTCGGCGGGAGTGGGGCAGGAGGACGTCCAGCGGGCCGAGACCGAGTACGGGGTTCCCTTCCCCGAGGAGCTCGCCACGCTGTTCCGCGCGTTCAACGGAGGGGAGTTCCAGGGGGACGTCACCATCTTCGCGCTGCATGGTCCCGAGGGTGCTCCGAGCGTGCTGGAGAAGACGCGGCTGATGGTGGAGGGGCTGCCAGCCGCGGGGCTCTGGCGCATCGGCCTGAAGGGCGCGCACCGTCATCTGTTCACCGCACGTAAGTCGGCGCTGCAGGAGCAGGCCGAGAGCCCCCTGCCGGGCTGGGTGGAGCCGCTGTTGGGCGACGACTGGGTCTACGGCACCTGGGACACGGAGGCGCGCGAGCTGCGGCTGTACCGCTCGCTCCAGTCCATGCTCGAGGTGCTCGTTCCTCCCAAGGAAGTGGAGGAGTTCGGCGACCGGACCTACGCCCGTGCCCTCTCCGCGGTACAGGGCGCCTTGAGCGACCTCTCGGTGGAGTACGAGGAGGGCGAGTCGCCCAAGGCCGAGGACGAGGAGGAGGAAGAGGGCGAGGAGGAGGAAGCCGCGGCCGACGAGGGCGAAGAGGAGGAGGCGGAAGAAGCCGAGGAGGGTGAGGAGGAGGCGGAGGAAGCCGAGGAGGGTGAGGAGGAGGCGGAGGAAGCCGCGGCCGACGAGGGCGAGGAGGAAGAGGCCGAGGAGGGCGATGAGGAGGCGGAAGAGGCCGCCGCGACCGAGGAGGGTGAGGAGGAGGCCGAGCCCACCGGCGCGGACGAGTCCGACGAGGAGTTGCAGCAGCCCGTGGTGGCCGCCGCCCGGCGTCGCATGGGGAAGATCCGGAAGGAGGCTGCCCAGGAACGCTCCGGGCCCGTGACGCCTCTGCGCGAGGTGGAGCCGAAGGCGCCGTCCAAGCCGAGCGCCGGCGCGAAGCGACGCGTCCCGCGAAGGCGGACACCGCGGCTCCGGCCCGGACGTCGGCCGCGAAGAAGGCTGTCGAGACCAAGGCTCCGGTGAGCAAGGCCCCGGCGACCAAGGCTCCAGTGGCCAAGGCTCCGGCGAAGAAGGCGGCTGGGACGAAGGCCGCCGCGAAGAAGGCCCCGGCGAGCAAGGCTCCGGCGAAGAAGGCCGCCGCGAAGAAGGCTCCGGTGAAGAAGGCGGCTGGGACGAAGACCGCCGCGAAGAAGGCCCCGGCGAGCAAGGCTCCGGCGAAGAAAGCCGCCGCGAAGAAGGCTCCGGTGAAGAAGGCCGCCGCGAAGAAGGCTCCGGCGAGCAGGGCTCCGGCGAAGAAGACCACCGCGAAGAAGGCGGCGAGCAAGGCTCCGGCGAAGAAGGCCGCCGCGAAGAAGGCTCCGGCGAAGAAGTCCGCGGGTGGGCGTGGCCGTCGTTGAGCCACGGCCTCTCGCTCCGGCTTCCTAGTGGTTCATGGGGGCCGGAGCTGGACGGGCGTCTTCACGAGGCCCTGGCGGAGGGGAGGAGGATGAGGCGGCTCTTGCCGTCCTCCTCCCGCTGATGGCGCCACTGCTCGTTGAGCCGCGTCAGCCGGTCCTGCAACCACACCTGGATCGCGCCCGCGATGGGCAGACTCAACAGGGCTCCGATGAGGCCCGCCGGCCCGTGCCCACCAACATCACCAGGGCGATGATGAGGGGGTTCATCTTGAGCGTGCGGCGCTGGACGAGTGGCTGCAGCAGGTTGCCCTCCACCTGCTGGTAGACGAGGAAGAGGCCCAGGGCGATGAGTCCCTGGCGCCCTCCCACCGAGGCGGCCGTGGTCCCGGCCACCAACACTCCTCCGAGGAAGGAGCCCACGAACGGGACGAGTCCCAGCACCGCCATGGCCAGGCCCAGGGGCAGGAAGTAGGGCACGCCGAGCAGCAGGGTCATCACCGACGTGAAGACGCCTCCGATGAGGGCCACGAAGAACGAGCCGGCCACATAGCCGCCCACCGCCTGGTTCATCCGCCGTCCCATGCGCCAGTAGTGCTCGCGCCGGGAGGGCTCCACCCACTGGAGCGCGGTGTTGAACAGGTCGGAGCCGAACAGCAGGAAGAAGATGGTCAGGACGAAGATCGTCACCCCGGCCAGCAGGTGGCGCAGCACGTCCGTCACCACGCCCAGCAGGGGCCCCGGGGCCATCGAGATGTGGCGGCGAAGCTCCTCGGACGCCTGGGAGATGAGATCGTAGCGTTCGTCCATCCGCTCGACCCAGGGGTGGTGGCGCAGCCGGGCGATGAAGTCCGGGGCCGCCTGCGCCAGTCCGCGTCCCTGGTCGATGAGCATGGGCACCAGCGTCACCACCAACGCCGCCAGCAGGCCGAGGCCGAGCAGGCCCACGCCCATGACCGCCACGCCCCGGCGCATCCCCCGCTTCTCCAGCCCGCTCACCAGTGGGTGAGCCGCCAGCGCGAGGAAGATCGCCACCAGGGCCCAGGACAGCACGGTCCAGCTCATGACCAGCATCCACAACACGGCGAGCATCGCCAGGGAGTGCAGGCCCACCGTCCACACCGTGCGAGGCGTCACCTGCGAGGGGGAACGGGGGCGCTGGGTCATGAGCGGACCTGTCGGCTAGCCTTCGGGAAGCTCGTCCGGCGCGTACGGACGCACCGGCTGGCTCGGCCGCGCGGTGACCGTATCCTCGGCGTCCTCGTCGATTTCCCCGAACGCCTGGATCTGGTCCGGAAGGATGTCCCGGAAGTCGGGCTCGTCCTCCAGGGGCGGGCTCGCGCTGAGCTCCGCATCGGTGAAGTTGATTTCCTCGCGGCCGGTGACCGGGTCCCGGTGGCGCAGGGACTCGGACTCACCCACGTCTTCGGCTCCGAGCTTCTTGAATCGCATGACGCTCTCTCCAGGCAAGCACGCCGGGATGGCTGCTCTTGCCCAACGGTGCGGACCCGGGGGATTCCTCGCAACGCGGCCGTGCCTGCCCGCCTGCCGGGGCGCTCAGCGCGAGGGGGTCGGGGCCTGTCCGGAGGGGTAGCGGGGGGCGCGTCCGCCCACACCATGCCGAGCGCCAGCACCCGCGAGAGCGTCTCGCGCAGGGCATAGCGGCGCGTCCGGGGGCTGCTCTCGTCCGCCGCCACGCCCCAGGCGTCGATGCCCACCGAGTTGGCGATGTAGAGCGCCCGCGTCAGGTGGAAGCGTTGGGTGACGAGCAGCGCCCGCCGTACGCCGAAGATGCTCCGGGCCCGCACGGAGCTGTCGTAGGTGGACAGGCCCGCGGTGTCCTCCTGGATGGCGGAGTCCGGCACCCCCGGTCGCGCACGTACTGGGCCATGGCGTGCGTCTCGACATGGAAGCGGTCCGAGTTGTCCCCACTGAGCAGCAGCGCTTCCACCTTGCCCCCATGGTAGAGGGCCAGGGCGGCGTCCAGCCGCTGGGCGAGCACGGGGAGGGCACTCCGCCGGGCGCGAGCCCCGCCCCATAGACGAGCGCCACCGGGGCATGGGGCGCCCGCGCCTGGGGGACGATCCGGTCCACGTACCGGTGTTCCACGTACAGTGAGGCGGCCGCCACGCCCAGGGCGGCACTCAGCCCCAGCACGAGCAACGCCCTCGGCCACCGGCGCGCCCGGCGCATCGTTTGACGGCCCCTTCGCATGCGATTCCGGCTCAACCGCCGGAGGAGTCATTCTCGTCCCTCGCGAGGGCGTGGGGAAGCGGCTTGCTCGCTGCCGGGTGATCCGCCGGGTGTGGAAGGCCAAGGTTGACCGGCCACCACACCAGCCTATATAGGGGGCCGCGTCCGGGTTCCGCTGTCATACCCGAGTTTCCAGAGGAGCTGCTGGCCCCATGGCGTCCCTTCGCGACATCCGCAAGCGCATCCGCTCGGTGAAGAACACGCGGCAGATCACCAAGGCGATGAAGATGGTCGCCGCCGCCAAGCTCCGCAAGGCGCAGGACGCGATCACCGCGGCGCGCCCCTACGCGCAGATGCTCGATCAGATCATCTCCGACTTGGTGGCGCGCTCCCAGGGCGAGGAGCTGGCGCATCCGCTGCTCACCGTGCGCCCCGAGCGCCGGGTGGAGGTGCTGCTGCTCACCTCGGACCGCGGCCTCGCCGGCGGCTTCAACTCCAACGTCATCCGGCGCGCCAGCCGCTTCCTGTACGAGAAGGGCACGGGCGTGGAGCTGGAGATCTCCACCGTGGGCCGCAAGGGCAACGACTTCTTCCGCCAGCGCGGCCAGAAGATGCGCAAGGACTTCGGCCACCTGTCCCAGAAGCCGGACTACGTCCAGGCCTCCCAGGTCGCCGAGGAGATGAGCGCGCGTTTCCTCCGGGGCGAGGTGGATGCCGTCTACGTCATCTACAACGAGTTCCTCTCCGCCATTAACCAGAAGGTGACGGTCTCCCAGCTCCTGCCCCTGCAGACGCTGACGGCCGGTGGCGCCACCACGGCCCCCGAGGCCCCCGCGGCCACGCCCGCCCTGGTGGACTTCAAGTACGAGCCGGGCCGCCAGGAGGTGTTGGATCGCCTGGTGCCCCAGGCCGTGGCGATCAAGCTCTACCGCTCGCTCCTGGAGAGCATCGCCAGCGAGCACGGCGCGCGCATGTCGGCGATGGAGAACGCCACCAGCAACGCCACCGACATGATCGCCAGCCTTTCGCTGACCTACAACCGCACCCGCCAGGCCGTCATCACCAACGAGCTGATGGAGATCGTGTCGGGCGCGGAGGCGTTGAAGTAGAAGCAGTGCTTCTGGCCAGACGGCCTCCAGGCTTGACCCCGGGGGCGCCCACCTGTAGAGGGGGCGCGCCCATCCCCCGGGCAACCCTTTCGACGAGACGGTAGACAGTCCATGAGCGCTCAAGTTCCGACGGTAGGCAAGGTGACCCAGGTTCTCGGTCCTGTGGTCGACGTGGAGTTCCCGCCCGGTGGGCTCCCGGAGGTGTACACCGCCCTCAAGCTGACCAACCCCAACATCAGCGCCGAGCAGAACAACCTCACGCTCGAGGTCGCCCAGCACCTGGGTGAGAACACCGTGCGCTGCATCTCCATGGACTCCACCGAGGGTCTGGGCCGCGGCCAGCCCGTCACCAACACGGGCGCGCCCATCCAGGCTCCCGTGGGCAAGGCCACGCTGGGCCGCATCCTGAACGTCACCGGCGAGCCGGTGGACGAGAAGGGCCCCATCGCCGCCAAGGAGAGCTGGTCCATCCACCGCCCGCCGCCCGCGTTCACCGAGCAGGACGTGCGCGTGCAGATGTTCGAGACGGGCATCAAGGTCATCGACCTGCTCGCCCCCTACACCCGTGGCGGGAAGATCGGCCTGTTCGGCGGCGCCGGCGTGGGCAAGACGGTGCTCCTGCAGGAGCTCATCCGCAACGTGGCGGTGGAGCGCGGCGGCTTCTCCGTGTTCGCCGGCGTGGGCGAGCGCACCCGCGAGGGCAACGACCTGTATCACGAGATGCAGGAGAGCAACGTCATCAAGGTCGACAACCTGGAGGAGAGCCGGTGGTGCTGGTGTACGGCCAGATGAACGAGCCGCCCGGCGCGCGCGCCCGCGTGGCCCTCACCGCGCTCACCATCGCGGAGTACTTCCGCGACGTGGAGGGCCGTGACGTGCTGCTCTTCGTGGACAACATCTTCCGCTTCACCCAGGCGGGCTCCGAGGTGTCGGCGCTCCTCGGCCGCATCCCGAGCGCGGTGGGTTACCAGCCCACGCTGGCCACGGAGATGGGCAGTCTGCAGGAGCGCATCACCTCCACCACCAAGGGCTCCGTTACCTCCGTGCAGGCCATCTACGTGCCCGCCGACGACCTGACGGACCCGGCGCCGGCCACCACGTTCGCCCACCTGGACGCCACCACGGTGCTCAACCGCGCCATCTCCGAGCTGGGCATCTACCCTGCGGTGGATCCGCTCGACTCGACCAGCCGCATCCTGTCGCCGGACGTCGTGGGCCAGGAGCACTACGCGGTGGCCCGCCGCGTCCAGGGCATCCTCCAGCGCTACAAGGAGCTGCAGGACATCATCGCCATCCTCGGCATGGACGAGCTGTCCGAGGACGACAAGATGCTCGTGGCGCGCGCGCGGAAGATCCAGAAATTCCTGTCGCAGCCCTTCCACGTGGCGGAGGTCTTCACCGGCGCCAAGGGCAAGTACGTGAAGCTCCAGGACACCATCCAGGGCTTCAAGGAGATCGCCGAGGGCAAGCACGACGACCTGCCCGAGTCCTCCTTCTACATGGTGGGCGGCATCGACGAGGCGGTCGAGAAGGCGCGCAAGCTCGCGGCGAGCTGAGCCCTTCCGTCCGGGCCAGGAGGTCATCCACATGCTGCGCTCCATCTGCGTGGGAATGGTGTTGTGGGCACTTCCTGGTCTGGCCGACGAGCGCGCCAGCCGGCCCCGGGTGAGCGCCAACGGAGACTTCTCCGTGCGCATGGTGGAGCGGGGCCCGGGCCGGTGCTCCCTGGAAGTCTCCCAGGACAGCGGCCCGGTGTGGACGCTCGAGCAGTGCGTGGGTGGGGCGGACGACCTCTACTTCGTCTCCAACGACGGCAAGCGGGTCTGGGTGCTGTTCCCGCTCGCGCCCAAGGGCCAGAAGAAGCTCGCGGGCCGGAAGTACAAGAAGGTGCCCGCGTGGGCCAACACCCAGGTGGCGGTGGAAGTGGACCGCCAGGGCACGCGGTTGCAGGAGCGGCGCCTGCTGGAGTTCGTGCCGACGCGCGCCCTGCCCCAGGTGCGGCAGATGTCGCAGCACATCAAGTGGTTGGAAGGCATGGTCGGCGTGCCGGGCAAGAGCCCGCGCCTGACGGATGCCGGGAACATCGAGTTCGAGGTGGTGGGCGGCGACAAGACCCACCGACTGACCTTCTGACACAAGCAGTCCCCACGGAGTGGCGAGCCCCATGGCCAAGCTGACGGTCGAGATCGTGACCCCCGAGAAGCGCATCCTGTCGGTGCAGGCGGACGAGGCGATCGTCCCGGGCGCCAACGGCCTGTTCGGCGTGCGGCCGGGCCACACCCCCTTCCTGTCCCTGATGGACGCGGGCACGCTCACGCTCAAGGGCGAGGGCGGCCACACCGACACCTACTTCGTGGCCGGTGGCTTCGTCGAGGTCACCAACGACAAGGTGCTCGTGCTCGCGGACGTGGCCGAGCCCGTCACCGGCATCGACGTGGAGGGCGCGCGCCGGCGCATGAACGAGTCGATGGAGCGTCTGCGCGGCCTGTCCTCGGATGACGCGCGCTTCGCCATCGAGCAGGCCGCCGTGCGCCGCGAGACGGCCCGGATCGCGGCCTCCGCCCGCTGAGCTCTTCCCCCCTTCCGCCCCTTTGCCGCGGCGGGAGTCTGTCTTTGGAATTCACGTCTGCCTCCGCCCTCGTTCCCTGTCTGGTTGATGGGGCCGGGGGCGGTGTTCGTTGGAGCCTCTTCGTTGGAGCCTCTGGTGACTTCACCCGTGTTGGTGCTCTTCCACCGCATCGCGGATCCTCCCTCGGCGGTGGCTCGCCGCTACGTGGTGGACTACGCGCTGGAGGATCGCGTGCTCTTTCGCAACGTCGCCTTCGCCGAGGCGGAAACCGCATGGCGGGAACTGGGTGGACAACTCACGCCCGCGCTCTGGGATGGTGTGCATCTGCACCAGGGCGCCGAGGCGGTCGTTGCCCGACTGCAGGCCGTTGTCAACCTGGGTCGCGACGCTTAGTGGCTTGTGGTGGGAGCGCCCCCTTCACGCAATCCCTACGGGAGTCGTGACGAAGTCGTGAGAGATGAAAGTCGGGGCTGGTCATGCCTCGCGTTTTGGTTATCTTGCCCCTCCCCATGTCGATGACTCCCGCCGAGCGCCAGGACAGGTTTCAAGCGGCGTTCCTGGGACTCGCCATCGGAGATGCCCTGGGTTTTCCCCTGCGTGGCGTCCCGCCGTCCAATCTCCTGCGCGTGTCGGGACTCGCGGATGACTTCGCGCCCCGTCCTCGCGGGGGCAAGTACGCCAAGGGCCAGTTCTCCGACGACACGCAGCTCATGCTCGCCACCGCCGAGAGCGTCATCCGCGAGGGCAAGGTGGATGGGCGCAGCGCCGCGGCGCACCGGCGTGGCTGTGGCAGGAGGGCATCATCCTCCAGCCTCCCAAGGCGCTCGCCGAGGCCCTGCAGAAGCTCGCGCAGGGCACGCCGTGGATGAGCGCGGGCGCGCCACTGGGCGTCAAGTGCCACTCGGTGCTCAGCCGCGCGCTCGTGGTGGGCCTCTTCGAGAGCAAGAGCCGCGTGCGCATCCGCCACGACGCGGGCGTGTTGTCCGTCCTCACGCACAAGGACCCGACGTGCGCCGCGGCCGCGGCCGCCTTCGCGCAGGCGGTGGCCCTGGGGCTCACCACCAAGGAGCCGCCCACGCCCGCCGCGTTCTGCGAGGAGCTGGCCCTGGCGGCCGCCGCGCATGATCAGGAGCTGGCCGAGGAGCTGCGCCACCTGCCCCGCTTGCTCACGTGGGATCCCGCCCGCGCCATGGCCCAGCTGCGCAAGGTGAGCGTGCCGCCCAGCCAGCTCAAGGGCGTGGACGGCCTGCCCCCGCACGTGGTGCCCGTGCTGCTCATGGCGCTCTACGCCACCCTCAAGGCCCCCCACGACTTCCGTCAGGCCGTGGAGCTCGCCCTGCGCTGCGGGGGCGAGGCCGACGCCGCCGCCGCCTGCACCGGCGCGCTGATGGGCTGCCACCTGGGCACCGCCTCCATCCCCGCCCGGCTGCGCAAGAGCGTGCTCTACGCGGAGACGCTCGTGGACGCCGCGGATCGCCTCTTCCAGGCCCGTCAGGTGCGCGAGACGCTCGCCACCGCCCTGGCACAGCAGCGCCGGCGCCGCTGAAGGCTCGGCGAGCATGCGGGCAAGCCCCGCCTCGCCCTGTCTGACTTCCGCCCACGCCCCCCCGCTTCCAGCTTCTCGGGAGAGAGCGGGACACACCGGCACCACCTGGTGCGGTCCTGAACGCTTCGGGAGGCAGTGGCGTGGAAATCGAATCGGAACGGCTGGAGCGCAGGCAGCTGGAGTCGTTGTCCACGGCGGAACTCATCCGCCATGCCATCGACGAGGCACGGCTGCTCGCGCGGGCCGAGATCCTGCACGCGAAGAAGGAGCTCAAGGAGGAAGTGAAGGCGGCTCGCTCGGCGGGCATCCTCCTGGGCGCGGGCGCGGTGCTGGGTCTCGTGGGGCTGGCGGCGATGCTGGTGGCGGTGGGGCTCGCGCTTCCCCTGGCGCAATGGTTGGGCGTGCTCCTGGTGGGCGTCTTCCTGGTGCTGGTGGCCGGAGGGCTCGCGTTCGCCGGCAAGAAGCGCCTGCCGACCCAGCCCCTGCCGCACACCCAGGAGCGGTTGAAGACCGACGTCGTGCGCACCCGGGAGACACTGCAATGAGTGACCAGAACAAACCCAGCGGCTCCAACACCTCGAACATGAGCGATCGTGAGCAGGTGGAGCGCACCGCGGATCGTCTGCGCGACGAGCTGCTGCTCACCCTCGAGGAGCTGGATCGGCGCCGCGAGCGGGCGCTCGACGTGAAGTACCAGGTGCGCCAGCTCCTCGCGCGCAACCGCGAGACGCTCCTCGCGGCCGGCGGCGTCGCGGTGGCGATGCTCGTCGTGGGCGCGGGCTTCTCCTGGTGGAACGAGCGCCGTCAGGCGCGCATCGTGTGGGAACGGCGCGGCCGGGCCCTGCGCCGTGCCTGGGAGCATCCGGATCAGGTCGCCTCCGCCTCCAAGAAGCAGCCGCTCGCCCTCGAGCTGGGCCGCAAGCTCGTGTTCATCTTCGGCTCCGCGCTCGCCTCGGCGCTGGCGAAGAACGCCGTGGCGACCCTGGTGCCCTCGTCCGAGGCCCCGCCCGGCAAGCAGGGGAACAAGCGCATCGGTCTGCACCTCATGCAGCAAGAAGCCCGCGCCTGAAAGGCCGTCACATTTCGCGGCGGCGCCCTCTACCCGGGGGGCGCCGTTTTCATTTTCCGTCTGACGCCCTGCGTCACCTTTCGGGACCCATCCAGTAGGGCTGGGTTTTGAGATAGTTTGTGGCCACGGAGATTCAAGGGGGGCGTCTCGTGACACCGCCCATTCCAGGAGCCCACACCTCATGACGAGTCCTCGGTTCGAGACGCTGGTCGACATCTACCTCAAGAGCATCGCCACCTTCGGTCCGCGTCCGCTCTTCCTCGAGAAGAAGAACGGCCAGTGGGTGGAGATGACGTACATCCAGTTCGGTCAGAAGGTGGATGACCTGCGCGGTGGGCTCGTGCAGCTCGGCGTGAAGCCGGGGGATCGCGTGGCGGTCATCTCCAACAATCGTCACGAGTGGGCCGTGGGCGCCTACGCGGCCTACACGCTCGGGGCCGCCTACGTGCCCATGTACGAGCAGCAGCAGGAGAAGGAGTGGCAGTACATCCTCAAGGACTGTGGCGCCACCCTGGTGTTCGCCGCCACGGACGCCATCGCCAAGAAGCTCGCCGCCGCCAAGGCGGAGCTGCCCGCGCTGCAGCACATCATCCGCTTCTCCGGCACCGAGCAGGAGCCCGACACCTTCGCGGCCCTGTTGCGCCGCGGCGCCGAGGCGCCCTCGCCCATCGCCTCGCCCAGGTCCGAGGAGCTCTCCGGCCTCATCTACACCTCGGGCACCACGGGCAACCCCAAGGGCGTGATGCTCAGCCACGGCAACATCGCCAACAACGTGAGCGCCATCCACCAGATCTTCCCCATGGCGCAGGAGGATCGCTCGCTGTGCTTCCTGCCCTGGGCGCACGTCTTCGGCCAGACGGTGGAGCTGCACGCCCTGTTCTCCATGGGCGCCTGCATGGGCCTGGCCGAGTCGACCGAGAAGATCATCGAGAACCTGAGCGAGGTCCGGCCCACGCTCATCTTCTCCGTGCCGCGCATCTTCAACCGCATCTATGACTCGCTGCAGAAGCGCATGGCCACGGAGTCGCCCCTCAAGCGCACGCTCTTCACGCGCGGCCTGGAGGTCGCGCGCCAGCGCAAGGCGCTCGCCGAGCAGAAGCGCTCCAGCGTGCTGTTGGACTTGCAGCACGCCTTCTTCGACAAGGTCGTCTTCTCCAAGGTGCGCGCGCGCTTCGGCGGCCGGATGAAGTACGCCTTCAGCGGCGGCGCGGCCATCTCGCGCGAGGTGGCCGAGTTCATCGACAACCTCGGCATCACCGTCTACGAGGGCTACGGCCTCACCGAGACGTCCCCCATCGCCACCGCCAACTACCCCAACCGCCGGAAGATCGGCTCGGTGGGCACGGCCCTGCCCGGCATCCGCGTGGAGATCGATCGCACCGAGACGGGTGACCCCAAGCAGGGGGAGATCGTCGTCTTCGGCCACAACGTGATGCTCGGCTACTACAACCTGCCCGAGGAGAACGAGAAGGTCTTCACCGGCGAGCGCGGCTTCCGCACCGGCGACATGGGCTACCTGGACGACGACGGCTTCCTGTGGATCACCGGCCGCATCAAGGAGCAGTACAAGCTGGAGAACGGCAAGTACGTGTCGCCCGCGCCCATCGAGCAGGCGCTGCAGCTCTCGCCCTTCATCACCAACGTCATGCTCCACGGGCAGAACAAGCCCTTCAACACCGCCATCATCGTCCCGGACACGGCCGCGCTCACCCAGTGGGCCAAGGACAAGGGCCTGGACACCTCGATGCCCGCGCTGCTCAAGCTGCCCGAGGTGCAGCAGCTCTACCGCGAGCAGATCATCGAGTTCACCCCCGGCATCAAGAACTACGAGAAGCCCCAGCACTTCCTGCTCGTCGCCGAGGACTTCACCACCGCCAACGACATGCTCACGCCCTCGCTCAAGCTCAAGCGGCGCAGCGTGCTCAAGAAGTACGGCGAGGACGTGGAGAAGCTCTACGTCGAGGCGGAGAAGAAGGGCGCGACGCGCGCCGCTTGACGGGTGGGGCTCGCTGGGAGCCTCCACGGCCCGGCGGGCCCAGGGCAGCAGCGCCAGGGCGTCGTCCGCCGCGTCCGCGGGCGGCGTCCAGTAGGACAGGGTCACGGGCTTGCGTCCCTTGCCCGCGTCGTAAACGAAGGGCTCGCCCCCGGCCTTCTCGAAGTGGGGGCGCGTGAGCTCGTCCGTCTTGAGGTACAGCCGCTCCTCGATGATGAGCCCGAACATCCTCCCCCCCAGGTACACGCCCCAGCCGCCGAACATGGCCCGCGCCCGCACGGGCCCGAGCGGCTCGAGCAACTCCAGGGTGTACTCCACGTAACTGTTCTGTCGTGCCATGGGGCCGCCTCCGTCTCCCCTTCATACGACATGATGCCCGGCCGCCTGCCCCCTGGCCTGGCTCCGGGGGTGGGGAGACGCGGGGGGTTGCGGAATAGTAAAAGGGAGCAGGCCGTTCTCGCGCGGCACCCCCATGCTCATCCCCACGATCTTCCTGCTTGCTTCCGCCCCGGCAGTTACCCCCACCCGCAACACGGTGGTTCCGGAGGTGGGTGTCCCCTTCGCTTGTGGTCGCGTGTTCCCGGTGAGTCAGGGGCACGACACGGGGAGCCACCTGCAGAACGACACCTACGCCTGGGACTTCCGCATGCCCATCGGCACGCCCATCGTGGCGGCCCAGGATGGCAAGGTGCGCATGGCGCGCGGAGACAGCACCCAGGGCGCGTGTGATCCCAAGATGGCTCCGTACGCCAACTACGTCGTCATCAATCACGACGGTGGCATGGAGACGCAGTACCTGCACTTCAGCGCCGTGGTGGTGAAGCCCGGCGACACCGTGCGCAAGGGACAGCTCATCGGCTACTCGGGCAACACCGGCTGGTCCTGCGGCCCCCACCTGCACTTCAAGGTGGCCAACACGGTGAGCCCCGGGTGGAACAACCCCTCCGTGCCCGCGCGCATCGTCGGTTATGGAGATCCGGTGCGCGACACCCTCATCGCCGCTCCCGGGTGTGGCAATACGACGGATCTGTCGGTGATGGCCGCCAACGAGGCGACGCGTGCCCAGCAGCCCCTGGCGCCCGAGACCCCCGCGCGTGAAGGCGAGCAGGCCGCGGGCGGTATCCCCACCGGCGCCAAGGCCATCATGGACCGCGTGTCCAAGTCGGCCTTCGACTCCTCGCGCATTCCTCCCCAGGCCCAGGCGTCCGACGACGGCTCGGGCGGCTCGCGCTAGTCCCCCGCTTCAGCGCCCCTTCCCCCGTTGCACGAGGGGCGTCGAGCGCGCCTGCTCCTCGCGCAGCAGCGCATCGAGCTTCCTCCCCGCGCGCACGGCCTCCCGCCGCGCCTCGCGCACACGCGCCGAGCCGCGAGGACCGCGCAGCCGCTCGATGGTCTCGAGCGCCGCACGCTCGCGCCGCACCGCGGCCACCCACTCCTCATGCTCCACGCGCAGCGCCTCGTGGGCCAGCACCATCCTCCGGTGGGCTCGTCCTGGGCGGACTGCTCCTTGCGCTGCTCCAGCTCCCGGGCCTGACGCTCGGCGAGCTCGCTCAGCGCCCGTTTCTCCGCCGCGTGGGCCCGGGCCTGCGCGTCCCGCGCCAGCGTCTCCGCGCCGTGCGCCAGCTCCGCGGCCGCTCGGGCCGCCGCCGCCTGGTACTCGGTCTCCGTCCTCGCCTCGCGCAGGAGCACCAACGCCAGCGCCAGGAGCACCAGCCCCACCACCGTCACGCCCCCCACGAGCAGTGCCCGTTCGCGGCGCAGGCGACGCTGCTCGTGGGTGAAGACGGCCTCCAGGAAGTCGCGCTGGAGCGCCGGCAGCACCCCGTGCCCGCGCCGCTGGAAACGCCGGGCCTCCTCCACCCACTCGCCGCGCCACAACAGGCGCTTGTCGCGGCTGCCCTCCTGCCACTGCCGGGCCGCCCGGCCCAGGTGCTTCAGGAACGCCGCGTCCTCCTGGCCCTCGTTCAACCAGTGCCGCAGCGTGGGCCAGTCGTGGAGGAGCGACTCGTGCACCAGCTCCACCGCCGTGTTCGGCTCGTCCCCTCCGCTGTGCATCACGAGCAGCCGCGCGCGCACCAGATGCTCGATGAGCCGCCGCGACTCCGCCGCGTCGTCCGTCAGCTCGCACAGCTCCTGCATCATCACGAGGGCCCGCGTGCGCTCGGGCGTCACCAGGCGCGTGCTCAACAGCCGCGTCAGCGCCCGCTCCCGGGTGGACAGGCCCGCGAGCACCCGGTCGGCATGGTTCGCCAGCGCGTGGGGGATGCCGCCCATCGCCTCGTGGGCATCCCGCGTGAGCAGCTTGTTGCGCGTGTCCCGGGACTCCCACAGCCGGGTGGCGGCGAACTGCAACAGCGGGAGCGCGCCCGGCGTCGTTTCCAGGTGCGCCAGCAGGTCGTCCACCAGCGAGGGCGTCTCGAACCGGTAGCCCGCCAGCTCCGCCGGCCGCACCAGCGCCTCGGCCAGGCCGTCCCGCGTCGGCGCGCCGAGGAAGAAGATGCCCTGGGCGAGCTCCGCCATGAAGCGCTCGTCCTCGGGCACCCGGTCCAGGAAGCTCGAGCGCACGCAGAGCACCACGCGGATGGGCGAGGTGACATCGTCCGCGAGGTCCGTCAGGCACGCGGTGAAGGCCGCGCGCTCCCGGGCATCCGGCACCCGCGTGTACAGCTCCTCGAATTGATCGACGAAGAGCAGGATCTTCCGGCGCTGGCGCCGGGCCCTGTCGCGCAGCACGCCGCCCACGTAGCCGGGCTCGGTGCGCAGGCGCTCCTCGCGCTGGAACTGCTCCTGGATGTCCTGCTCGATGGACTGGGACGAGCCCACCAGGGGCTCCACCACCTGGGCCAGGGCGGCCAGCGGCGATGCGCCCGGGCGCAGGGTGAACGTCTCCCACGGGGTGCCCGAGCGCTCGAGGGTGGGGATGAGGCCCGCGCGCACCAGGGATGTCTTTCCCGCGCCGGCGGGGCCCGCCACGGTCACCAGCGGCTGGTAGTGGAGCCGGTGGACGAGCGTGGCGATCTCCCGCGTGCGGCCGAAGAACCGGTCCGCGTCGGCCTCCTGGAAGGGGACGAGGCCCACGTAGGGGGGCGTGTCCGGACGCGGCTCGGGGTGGAAGCGCTTGGGGAGGAAGGGCTCCAGGGCGCGCAGCAGCGTCGACGCGTCGGGGCAGCGCTCGTCCCGGGACTTGAGCAGACAGCGATCCACGGCGGCGGCCAGCTCGCGCGGCAGCCCCGGGGCGAGCGTGCGCAACGGGGGCAGGCGCAGGTCGAGCCGGGCCGTCACCGCCAGCTCCGGACCCCGGAGCGGGCCCAGGGGGTGTTGGCCGGAGAGCAGCTCGAAGAGGATGATGCCCACGGCCCAGATGTCCGTGAGGTGATCCACCGGGCCGCCCTGGCCCCACTGTTCCGGGGACAGGTACTCCAGGGTGCGGGGCAGCGTGCCCCGGCACGTGAGATCCTTCCCGTCGTCGTCGAGCAGCCCCCCGGAGAGCGCCTCCTGGGAGGTGTCCCCCCAGGGCTCGCCCGTCTGGAACACCCGGGCGATGCCGAGGTCGAGCACCTTGATGCCGCCCGAGTCCGTGACGAGGATGTTGTCCGGGGTGAGCGCGTGGTGGACGAGGCCCTGCTCGTGCGCGCACGCCAGGGCCCTGAGCACCGGCACCATCAGCTCGACGGCGCGCACCGAGGGCAGCCGTTGCCCCTGGGTGTGCTCCCGCAGGGACTGGCCCTGGAGGTGCTCCAACACCAGGAAGGGGCCGTCCTCGTACTGGCCGACCTCGTGGAGGGTGGCGATGTTCTCGTGGGCGCGGCGCGCGGCGGCGCGGGCCTCGGTGAGGATGCGTTGGGTGAAGCCGTCGTCCCGGGTGGGCAGCAACTTGAGGGTCACTCGGCGCCCCAGCCGTGTGTCGCGCGCGAGGAAGCTCTGGCCCAGGCCATGGCCGCTCAGCTCGCGGATGAGCTCGTAGTGCTGGAGGCGCAGCCCGGGTTGGACGGACGAGGGGATCGTCGAGGGGGCCGGTGTCATCGGCCACCAGGATGTGCACGGGGGTGCGCGATGCCCACGGGGACCGGGGTACAGGGTGGGTGTCGAACAGTCAGCGTCCCTGCAGCAGGGCCCGGGCGGCCTCGCGTCCGGGGCGCAGGCTGTCCTGGACCGCCTCTCCGAGCCGGACACCCAGTGCTTCCAGGAGCACGGTGAAGCGCTCCTGGCCCGCGCGGCGCACGGCGCGGGTGGTGCCCGAGAGGCTCGCGGAGGAGATGAGCGCGCCGGCTCCCGACAGCAGCGCGAGCAGGGCCCCCGCGTTGAGGAAGTAGTCCACGCCCAGCAGGGGGCCCTCGATATAGGCGCGCACCACGCGGTAGGCCACATGGCCGAGGAGCGCGAACAGGGGCAGGTTGATGAGCGGCAATACCAACCAGCGCGCGGTGCGCCACCAGCCGGCCACCGCCTCGGCCACCGCGGTGGTGACGGTGTAGCGCCGGGCGCTCGCGCGCGCGGACTTCAGCTCCGCGAGCAGCGTCTCCACGTCGGGCAGGCCGAGGGACTCGGGAGGCAGTCCGCCCGCGTGCGCGAGGGCGCGGGCCTGGGTCAGCGCGGCGCGGGCGGCGGCCTCCACGGCGAAGTCGTCCTCGAAGGGCTCCACCACCGCCGTCTCCGCCGCGCGAGCGCGCGTGCGCTCCCGGACCGCGTCCAGCACGGTGGAGGTGGCCGCCACCGCCAGGCCCACGGGCAGGCTGCGCCGCGCCACCAGCGTCGCCGCGCCCAGGCCCCCCACGCCGACGGACGACAGCCGCATGCCCCAGGCCGCCGGGCCCCAGAAGCGTCCCGCCGCCTGGCCGCGCACCTCCGTGGCGAGGTGCCCTTGCGCGAGCAGCAGCCGCGCGCCGAAGTCCTCCTTCAACCCCGTGGCGGCCCGGCCGAGCCCCTCCTGGAGCGCCGAGCGCGTCCGCGCGAGCGTGTCCTCCGTCTCCTTCAGCGCGCCCTCCACCCGCGAGGTGAGCTCCGCCAGGGCGCCCTCGGCGTTGGTGCGCCGCACCCGCTCGGCCACCGCCCGCGTGGCGAGCGACTGGAGGTGGAAGAGCAGGGCGCCGAACTCGCCGGACGGGTCCTCCCCCCGCTGCGCGGCGCGGCCGCTGATGGCGAAGACGGGCACGGACTCCGCCTCCATGCCGTAGCGCTCCACGGCGAGCCGGCGCGCCTGGGACTTGAGGGCCTCGCGCGACTCGGCCGACAGCTCGTCCGCGAAGTTGACGAGGAACACGAGCGCGCGGCGCCGGGCGAACTCCGCGAGGAACTCGGCCTGGGTGGCCTCGGCCACGCTGCCCCGGTGCATCACCACCAGCGCCACGTCCGCGCGCTCCAGGGCGGCGCGCGCCACCTCGCGGTGCACGGTGGCCACGCTGTTGAGGTCCGGCGTGTCGATGAACACCGGCCGCTCCACAACCCGCGCGGGCCCGGGGTGTAGCGCACCACCCGCGCGCCCACCCCGGCGAGCTCCTCCAGGGCGAGCGACTCGGGGGCGAACACGGTGGCGGCGGTGCTCGTGGGCCGATCCTCCCCCTCGCGGGCGAGGGCCTGTCCGGCCAGGGCGTTGAGCAGGGTGGACTTGCCCGCGCCGGTGGCGCCCACCAGGGCCACGGTGAGGGGAGCGTCCCGGCGCTCGAGGCCGCGCGCGTAGTCCTGGCGCAGCCGCTCCAGGCGGGCGGCATGGGGGGCGAGGGCGGGCAGGGTGCTCGCGGCGGAGAGCAGGCGCTCGAGGTGCTCGGGGTCGGGCAGGGAGGTGTCCACGTGCCCAGCCTCGCCAAGGCGGGCGTCCCTGCCCAGCCCGGAGTGGGGCGGGGGGCGCGCTGACGTTGCGCGTCATGCACTCCGTGCTCCAAGGAACTCCGAAACCCGTCTGTCCGGTGGCGGGCGCGGAACGCGGACCCTAGGCTGCGCGCCTTCGTCTCGGTCCCCCCAAGGGGGTTCACGCACCATGGATGTTCAGGACATCAAGAAGGACGCCGCTCCCCGGAAGGTTCACCAGCACCTGTATGTCCAGGTCCTGGTGGCCATCTCCATCGGAGCGCTGCTCGGCCACTTCTACCCGTCGCTCGGCGCGTCCATGAAGCCGCTGGGGGATGGCTTCATCAACCTGGTGAAGATGGTCATCTCCCCCATCATCTTCCTCACGGTGACCACGGGCATCGCGGGCTCGCAGGACTTGAGCAAGGTGGGCCGCATCGCCCTCAAGGCGTTCGCGTACTTCCTCACCTTCTCCACGCTCGCGCTGGTGGTGGGCATGGTCATCGCCCACGTGGTGCAGCCGGGCGCGGGGATGAACATCGATCCGGCCTCGCTCAACGTGGGCCGGTGTCCAGCTACACCGCCAAGGCCCATGAGCAGAGCGTCACCGGCTTCCTGCTCAACATCATCCCCAAGACGGTGGTGAGCGCCTTCGCCGAGGGGGAGATCCTCCAGGTGTTGTTCGTCGCCATCCTGTTCGGCGTCTCCCTGGCGATGGTGGGGGAGCGGGGCCGGCTGGTGCTGGAGTTGCTCCAGTCGCTCAGCAGCGTGTTCTTCCGGCTGGTGAGCATCCTCATGAAGGCGGCGCCCGTGGGCGCCTTCGGCGCGTTCGCCTTCACCATCGGCAAGTATGGGATTGCCTCCGTCTACAACCTGGCCAAGCTGGTGCTCACCTTCTACATCACCTCGCTCGTCTTCGTGCTCGGGGTGCTGGGGTTGGTGGCGTTCTTCAACGGCTTCAACATCCTGAAGCTCATCCGCTACCTCAAGGCGGAGCTGCTGCTGGTGCTCGGCACCAGCTCGTCCGAGTCCGCCCTGCCCAACCTCATCGACAAGATGGAGCGCGCGGGGTGCGCCAAGCCCGTCGTGGGACTGGTGGTGCCCACGGGCTACTCCTTCAACCTCGACGGGACCAACATCTACATGACGCTGGCGGCGCTGTTCATCGCCCAGGCGACCAACACGCATCTGACCCTGGGGCAGCAGATTCTGCTGCTGCTGGTGGCCATGCTCAGCTCCAAGGGCGCGGCGGGCGTGACCGGCGCGGGTTTCATCACGCTCGCGGCGACGCTGTCCGTGGTGCCCGACGTGCCCGTGGCGGGCATGACGCTCATCCTCGGCGTGGACCGCTTCATGTCCGAGTGCCGCTCGCTGACGAACTTCATCGGCAACGCGGTGGCCACGGTGGTGGTGTCGCGCTGGAGGGGGCGCTCGACCGCGACGCCTTCCAGGCGGCGATGAACACCCCGCCCAAGGACTGAGCCCGCTTCAGAGGGGCTTTTCCTGCTCGTCCTTGGCGAAGAGCTGCTCCAACTCCTTGCGCGCCTGGGCCGCCATGGCCGCGAGCTTCTTGTCATCGCCCTGGTGCTCGTACGTCGAGCGCAACAGCTCCTCGTCGTGCGCGCGGAAGCGCTCCACGGTGTCCTTGCTCTGGGAGAAGGACAGCCCGAGCGCCTGGAGCACGTCCTCCGTCATCTCGAGGCTACCCGCGAAGGTCTCGCGCATGATGTGGGTGACACCCGCGCCGAGCAGCCGGTAGGCATGTTGGCGGTTGCGGGCGCGCGCGAAGATGAAGAGGTGGGGGAAGTGCTGGCGCACCGTCTCCGCCGTGCGCACCGAGGCCTCCACGTCATCGATGGCCAGCACGAAGACGCGCGCCTTGTGCGCGCGCGGCCCGGAGCAGGTCCAACCGCGAGGCATCGCCATAGTGGATGAAGGTGTTGCCGAACTTCTTGAGGAAGTCGATGTGCTCGGCGTCGATGTCCAGGGCGGTGAAGCCGATGCGCCGGGCGCGCAGCACGCGCGCCACCACCTGCCCCACGCGTCCGAGCCCCGCGATGATGACGGGCTGATCCTCCTCGGGTGACACGTCGAAGGCGCGCGTGTTCGCGCGGCGCAGGCGGGGGCGCAGGAGCTTGTCGTGGAGCATGAGCAGCACGGGGGTGACGGCCATGGACAGACTCACCACCACCACGAGCAGATCCGCCAGCTCGCGCTCCATCACCTGGAAGCCCACCGCGAGGCTGAACAGGACGAAGGCGAACTCGCCGCCCTGGGAGATGCAGATGGCCAGGCTCATGGCGGGCGAGGTGTCGTGGAAGACGCGCCGGCCCAGCGCGAAGAGCACCAGGGCCTTGAGCAGCACCAGCCCGAGCACCAGTCCCCCCACGAGCAGGGGCGAGCGCACCAGCAGCCCCAGGTTCACCGACATGCCCACGGCGATGAAGAAGAGCCCGAGCAGCAGGCCCTTGAAGGGCTCGATGTCCGCTTCCAGCTCGTGGCGGAACTCCGAGTCGGCGAGCAGCACGCCCGCGAGGAAGGCGCCGAGCGCCATGGACAGCCCCACCGGCTCACCAGCAGCGCGGTGCCCACCACCACGAGCAGCGCCGTGGCGGTGAAGAGCTCCTGGGTATGGGTGGCGGCCACGCGGCGCAGCACGGGCCGCAGCACGTAGCGGCCCCCGAGGACGACCGTGGCCAGCACGCCCACCACCTGCACGACATGCAGCCACCCGGAGGCGCCCGGGGCCCGGGGCTCCGGGGACTCGCCGAGGAAGGGCAGGAGCGCCAGCAGCGGGATGACGGCCAGGTCCTGGAACAACAGGATGCCGAAGGCGGCCTGGCCATGGTCCGTGGTCAGCTCGTTCTTCTCCGCCAGCAATTGCAGGGCGAAGGCGGTGGAGGACAGGCTCAGCCCGAGCCCGGCGATGAGCGCGGTGGGCAGCGGCAGCCCGAGCCCCCAGCCCACCGCCGCGAGCAGCGCGCCCGTGCCCACCACCTGCGCTCCGCCCAGGCCAAATACCGAGCGGCGCAACTCCCACAGGCGCGCGGGGCGCAATTCCAACCCGATGAGAAAGAGCAACAGCACCACGCCCAGCTCCGAGAAATGAAGAATGCTCTCCACGTCGGAGACGAGCTTGATGCCCCAGGGGCCGATGACCAGTCCCGCCGCCGGTAGCCCAGCACCGAGCCCAATCCGAGCCGCTTGAAGAGAGGGACGAACACCACCGCGGCGGTCAGGAAGATCAAGGCCTGATGCAGGAAGGACATTGCCTCACTTCATGTCACGTGGCCGGGAAGCCGGGCAATGGGGTGGGACCCGCCGGCCCTCTCTTGTTTTTGTCTGGATTTCCCGTTAGGTGACGACGCACCGCGGCACCGGCGGGCATGGAGCGCGCTGGCGTCGCACGGAGAGGCTAGCTCTTTGAACCTTCATCTCGAGTCCAAACAGGCGCGTGTCCTCGTGACGGCGCTGCTGCTGGGCGTGTGCACGTGGATGCCGCGCGCCGAGGCACAGCAAAACACATCCGTGCTGACGGGCACGGTGGTGGATGCCAGCAACAAGCAACCCGTTGCGGACGTGGTGGTCACCGCGACCTCTCCCAGCCTCCAGGGAGAGCAGACCGTCGTCACCGACAAGACGGGGCTCTACCTCATCCCGCAGCTGCCTCCGGGTGTCTACACCCTGCGCTTCGACAGCGAGGGCTTCCAGCCCTACTCGCGCACGGACATCACCCTGCGCCTCAACCGCACCATCCGCCTCAACGCGGAGCTGCTGCCGGATACCTTCTCCACGACGGTGGAGGTGTCGGGCACGCCGCCCTCGGTGGACGTGGGCTCCGCGCGCACGGGCGTGAACGTGGACTCGGAGTTCATCAACCGGCTGGCCACGGTGCGCCCCGGCGGCAAGGGCTCCGCGTCGCGCTCCTTCGAGAGCCTCGCCGAGTTCGCCCCCGGCTCCAGCACGGACTCCTATGGCGTGTCGCTCAATGGCACCAGCTCGCCGGAGAACGGCTTCCAGGTGGATGGCCTCTCCACGAACAACCCCGCGCTCGGCACGCTGGGCACGCCCCTGTCGGTCGAGTTCATCCAGGAGGTGAACGTCATCACCGGTGGCTTCCTGCCGGAGTTCGGCCGCGCCGCGGGTGGCGTGATGACGGCCGTCACCAAGTCCGGCTCCAATGAATTCCATGGCTCGGTGTTCGGCAACCTCACCCCGGGCGTCTTCGAGGGGACGCCCACGCGCGTGGCGGCCGAGGGCAGCGTCATCACCACGACGCAGCGGCTGTGGAACCTGGAGACTTTGGCGCCACCCTGGGCGGCCCCATCGTCCAGGACAAGCTGTGGTTCTTCGCGGGCGTGGCGCCGTCCTTCACCCGCCGCGCGCTCGATCGCAACCTCAACGTCTTCGTGCTCGGCGAGGATGGCAAGCCGGTGAAGAACGCCGAGGGCTTCTCCGAGACGAAGCCCATTCCCGGCACCTTCCAGCGCTACTTCGCGGACCAGCGCTCGGTGCAGTACATCGGCAAGCTCACCCGGCAGGTGCATCCCGACCACGGGCTCACCCTGTCGGTGACGGGAACGCCGAGCGGCTCGGGAGGCAACGGCCGCTTCGGCTACAACCTCGACAGCGGGCTCGTGGAGACGGAGACCACCGCCGGCAACATCATCAACGGCAGCTACGACACGCTCGCGCACCTCTACACGCAGGACACGCGCGACATCGCGCTGAAGCTGTCCTCGTCCTTCCTGGACAAGCGCGTGCTGCTCGATGCCAACGTGGGCTGGCACTTCCAGCACGACACCACGCTGCCGGTGGATGGCAGTGGCATTGGCCAGAGCACGGGCCTGTCGGGCATCCCCCAGTTCGATATGCGCCGCACCGGCACGAACACCGCGCCGAGCTACCACTCCATCAACGACTTCGAGACGCTGCCGGACCCCTCCGTCTGCGACCCCGCGGGCACGGCCAACGCCGTGCGCTGCCCCGTGTCGCGCTACTTCCTGGGCGGTCCCGGCTTCCTGTTGGATCGCACGGTGAACCGCTATCAGGCCAACGCCGTGGGCACCCTGCTGCTCACCGCGCTCGGCCACCACGTCATCAAGGCGGGCGCCGACGTGGAGCTGATGACGAACCAGGACGAGCGCGCCTACTCGGGCGGCGTGCTCTACAACGAGTCGACCGACGGCAGGACCTTCTCGGACTTCCGCTCCTTCGGCTACCTCCGGGGCCCGGACCAGCCGGTCGTCCAGCCGAGCGTGCCCACCTTCACGCGCGCCGACGCCCTGGGCGTCTTCCTGCAGGACAGCTGGAGCATCCTGGACCGGGTCACCCTCAACGCGGGCCTGCGCTACGACACCCAGACCATCTATGGCAACGGGGGCAACGTGGCCTTCGCGCTGCCCAACCGGTGTCTCCGCGCGTGGGGCTCATCTATGACTTCACCCGCACGGGCCGCTCCAAGCTGTTCGCCACCTACGCGCGCTACTACCAGAACGGCGTGCTGGCGATGATCAACTCCCAGTTCTCCAACGTCACCCGCCTGACCGCCACGCGCAACCGCGAGGCCACGGCGGGAGGCCCCGGTGCGATCCGCTCACCCAGGCCGCGCCGTACTCGGACTGCCGCGACTCGCGCAACCTGGCGCCGGTGTCGGGCGCGCCGTCCACCGCGGTGACGCGCTACAACGGGCAGACCTTCGCCATCAACAGCCCGGTGGACCCCGCGCTGCGGCCCCAGTCCTCGGACGAAATCACCCTGGGCGGTGAGTACGAGGTGCTCCCGCGCGCCACGCTGGGCGTCAGCTACGTGCGGCGCATGATGAACGACGTCATCGAGGACATGTCCATCAACGAGGCGACCAACTACTTCATCGGCAACCCGGGCCGGGGCATCGGCGCCGCGTTCCCCAAGGCCATTCGCGACTACGACGCGGTGTCCGTCTACCTCACCAAGGCGTTCGCGGACCTGTGGCTCGCGCAGGCCAGCTACACCGGTCCTACCTGCGCGGCAACTACCCGGGCTTCTACCGCCCGGACAACAACGTCCTCGCGCCCAACGTCACCTCGGAGTTCGACCTGGTCTCCATGACGCAGAACAAGGAGGGCCCGCTCGCCTCGGACCGCACCCACAACCTCAAGTTGTTCGGCTCGCGCGAGTTCCTCCTGTCGAACGTGGCGAGCGTGGACGTGGGCCTGTCGTACCGCGCCCAGTCGGGCACGCCGCTCAACGTGACGGGCTCGCAGTACATCTACGGCGCGGGCTTCACGTACATCCTGCCGCGCGGCAGCGGGGCCGGCTGCCCTGGGTGCACAACGTGGATGCGCACGTGGGCTTCAACCACAAGCTCGGCCGGGGCATGACCGCCACCCTCACCCTGGATGCCTTCAACCTGTTCAACTTCCAGGCCGTCACCGGCCAGGACCAGAACTACACCTTCGACAACATCGAGGCGATCACGGATGGCACGCCCCTGTCGGAGGTGAAGAACCGCGCGGGCCAGTCGCCGACCCTCAACCCCAACTACGGCAAGCCCGTTTCCTACCGGGCACCGCGCAGCGTCCGCATCGGCGCGCGCGTGGCGTTCTGAGTCCGGAGCCACACACCATGAAGACACAACGACTCCTCGCCACCTGGACGTTCTCCGTTGGATGCATGGCCCTGTTGGGCGCCTGTGACACCGGACAGCCCGCTCCCCAGTGCACCGTGGGCCGTGGCGATCACGCCGTGCGCTATGTCTTGAAGACGGGCTCGGGCACCTGCGCCCAGAAGAAGGCGGAGCTCGTGGGCGCGCAGGCCTTCCGCATCCCCAACTCCGGCACCCCGCCCACCGTCTACTTCAACGCCGCCTCCCTGGTGACGGGCACCCCCGGTGCGCCGGTGACGGCGTCGGCCTCGGGGGCGTTCACCTCCGAGTACCCCTCCGACGACAACGTCTGCACCGTGCCGGCGATGAGCGAGGCGCGGCAGGTGGTGGGCGGGGTGGAGCGCGTCTACCGGTGGAGCAACGTGCGCATCCAGGGCCGGGCGGCCATTCCCGGCACGCAGTGGGTGGCGGACCTGGTCTACTCGGAAGGGGATTGCACGGCCTCGTACGAGGCGGTGGGTGTGTTCCCCGCCATCAAGTGCGAAGCGGGCACGCCCCCGTGCGCGATGAGAGCCTCTGCCGGGCGGTGCGGCAGGGCTCGACGTTGGATCCCGCGTTCCCCATCTACTGCGAGGAGACCACCAACCTGTGCGTGTTGGAGGGTCTGCCGCCAGCGCTGAAGCCGGCGCCTTGAGCTGAACTCGAGCTGAAGGGGAGGCCCGCGGGGTTGCTCGCGGGCCTTCTCTCGTTTCAGGCCCCGGTGGGGGCGGGGAACTCGGAGTCCTCGCCCAGGGCTCGGCGCAGCACGGCCGCTCCGTCGTGGAGGATGGGGCGGCCGTGGGCGAAGCAGACGACCTCCACCGGCAGGTGCTCGAGGATGCGCCGCACGCTCGCGCGGGTGCGCGCCGGGTCGTCCTGGTATTGGCTGTCGACGAAGCGGGGCGTGCCCTCCTCGTCATGGGTGAGCAGGTCGGAGAGGAAGACGACGCTCCGGGGCCGCTCCTTCCAGAGGGTGTACATGACCTCGGCGGGGCCGGGCGTGTGGTAGGCCACGAGTCCTCCGGGAAGGTTGTCCCCGTTGGTGTAGGTGGCATCGGGCGAGTCCTCCAGGCCATGGGCGTTCTCCGGGGCCCAGACCGGAGCGCCAAAGGTCTTGCGCAGGGACCACGCGGCGCGCTGGTGGTTGCCCGCGGTGAGCACGATGGCCTCCACCCGGCCCAGGGCGTTCAGGGCGTCCGCGGTGATGGGGAGGGGATCGATGAGGGTGACGGCGCCGTCATCGGACACCACGGCATAGGCCTCGCTGTGCACGCCGCCGATCCGGTCATCCTCGACACTCCAGCGGTGGATTCCGGGAATCACCTGCTCGGTCCGCCGGGCTCGTTTCTTGGGCTGGCTCATGGGGGAAAGCTAGGCACCCGCGCGCGGAGTCGGAGTGGAGTCCGGCTCGGTCGCCTGGGCCCTTCGGGAGCGGGGGACTCGCGAGGGTGGCACCGGGGAGCGCCGCTCCCAGGTTTGGTGGAGGACGGAGGAGGCCCCCATGCGTGCTGTCAGTCCCCGTGGTGCCCAGGTGTTCTTCCGGATGCTCGGCTCCCTGCCCTTCGGGGAGGGGCAGCGGCGCCCGCGGGCGCGTGGGGGCGGGTGGCTGGCCCGGTTCGTCGAGCGCTCCGTGGCGCCGCCCCAGCACCGCCGCGTGAGGCAGACGTTCCTGGTGGCCCTGGGGGGCATCTACTTCATCGCCTTCACCTCCCTGGGCCGGCAGGTGTTGGGGCTGCATGGCTCGCGCGGCATCCTGCCCGTGAAGGAGCTGCTCGGCTCGCCCCGGCTGGTCGCGTTGGGCCGCGAGCGCTACCTGAAGCTGCCCACGGTGTTCTGGCGGGACGCGTCCGACGCGGCCCTGGTGCGGGGCATTCGCGCCGGGCAGGCCCTGTCGCTGGCGGTGATGCTGGGCGTGGCGCCCCAGGCGTCGCTGGCGGGGCTGTGGGCGCTCTACCTGTCCTACGTGTCCGTGGGGCGGGAGTTCCTCTCCTTCCAGTGGGACGCGCTGTTGCTGGAGATGGGGCTGCTCGCGGTGCTCACCGCCCCGGCGGGGTTGCGGCCGGGGGCGGGGCTCCGGGAGCCCACCGCCCTGGAGGTGTTCGCGTGGCGGATGCTCGTCTTCCGACTCTACCTGGGCTCGGGGCTGTCGAAGATCCAGTCGGGCGACCGGACGTGGCGGGAGCTCACCGCGTGTGACGTGTATTACGAGACGGCGCCGCTGCCCACGCGGGGCGGGTGGGCCGCGCACCAGCTGCCCCGCCGGGTCCAGCGCTACTCCACCCTGTCCGTGCTGGCGTTGGAGACGGTGTTTCCCTTCCTCGTCTTCGCCCCGAGGCCGCTGCGGCTGCTGACCTTCTGGCTCCTGTCGGGGTTGCAGGGCGTCATCCTGGTGACGGGCAACTACGGCTTCTTCAACGTGCAGTCGCTGGCCCTGGGCCTGTGGCTGCTGGACGACGCGGCCCTGGGGCGGGTGCTGCCCGAGCCCCCGCCCGCCCGGCCTCGGGCCCTCTGGCGCACGGCGGTGGGGGCGCTGTCCGTGGCGCCGCCGCTCGCCCTGGGCGCGCTGGAGTTGCTGGGCCGCTTCGACCGCCCGCGCCGGGTGCCGGACTGGCTCGCGTGGCTGGAGCGGCGGGCGCGTCCCCTGCGCGCGGTGAATGGGTATGGGCTCTTCGCGGTGATGACGGTGCGGCGGCCGGAGATTTCCCTGGAGGGCTCCGAGGATGGGCGGACGTGGCGCGAGTACCCCTTCCGCTACAAGGTGGGCGCGCTGGAGGCGCCGCCCCGGTGGGTGGCGCCGCATCAGCCCCGTCTGGACTGGCAGATGTGGTTCGCGGCGCTGGGCTCACCGCCTGCCGGTTGCTCGCACTGACAGTGAGACTCCTGGAGGGCGCCCCCGAGGTGGAAGGGCTCTTCGCGGGCAATCCCTTCCCAGAGCGGCCCCCGCGCTTCATTCGAGCGGTGCTCTACGATTACCGGATGACGGATCGGGAGACCCGACGGCGCACGGGGGAGTGGTGGACCCGGGAGCTCACGGGCCTCTACCTGCCACCGGTGAGCCTGGCTCCGCCCGGGGCCACCCACCGCCTGGAGTGGGCCGCGGAGGCGTGAACCACGGAACTTTCCTCCGCGCATGAAGGGAGGCTCGGTCGAGCGAGCAGAGTGACAGGGGAGGGCTTGCAAAGAATGGCGTGATGGGCGTAACGAAATACAATCCCTTTCGCCGCCGTTCGACACGTCGTCTTGACGCCCGCCCGCCCCCCTGCCCCCGTGAATCGCTCGATGTCCGCCCGTTCCCTGCTCTTGCTGTCTTCTCTCGTGTTGGGGGGCTGCCGCTCCGCGCCGGCGACCCTGTCCCTCGCCATGCCGGAGAGCCGCCCGCTCCACAAGCAGGGCGAGTCCGTCGTGCTCGAGGCCATTGCCCTCGATGCAACGGGCAAGCCGGTGGAGGACGCGGACCTGCGCTGGGTGAGCTCGGCGCCGGAGGTGGCCTCGGTGGTGGACGGGGTGGTGGTGGCGCGCAAGTCCGGCCGGGCGACCATCGCCGCGGCGGCCGGCAAGGTGCGCGCCTCGGTGGAGGTGCAGGTGTCCATTCCCAGCCAGCTCGACATCCGGGTGGCGGGAGCGGACTTCCTCACGGCGGGCAACTCCATCGCCATCTCCGCCGTGGTGAAGAACGAGCTGGGCAAGCCCCTGGTGGACGTGCCGCCCCAGTGGGAGTCGAGTGACGAGACGGTGGCGCGGGTGGAGAACGGCCGGCTCATCGGCGTGTCGCCGGGCCAGGCCACCATCACCGTGACGGTGCCGCCGCTCAGCCGCCGCCTGCCGGTGCAGGTGGTGCGCTCGGACTTCGCGCGCATGGAGGTGGAGCCCACCCACGTCATCTTCGCCAAGCCCGGGCAGACGCAGCAACTGCGCGCCCGGACGTTCAACAACCGGAGCATCGCGCTGAGCGACGTGCCCGTCACCTGGTACAGCTCGGACTGGTCGGTGGCGACGGTGACCCCCACGGGGCAGGTGACGGCGGTGGGTCCCGGGCGCACGGTGGTGACGGCCACCGCCGGCCGGCGCAAGGCCGCGGCCGAGGTCGTCTTCGAGGTCAAGACGGCCAGCCGCTAGTCGTCTCCCCGTGAGGTGCCCGCCCCGGGGCGTCTCGTCCCGGGCGGAGTCCCCGGGGAGTTCCTCTCCCCCCCGAGCGTTCCTTCCCCGCCGCCTCGAAGTGGCCCGTGCGTGGTGCCCCCCCGTCACCGAGGGGGTTGCCCCGGGCCCCGAGGGGCCTGCTTCCTCTTCCTCAACGCGTGCCCTGGGGCGCGGAGCGCTTGCCGCCCTTCTTCGTCGGAGGCACCTGCCAGCCCGCGGCGGGGTCTGGCGGACAGGGGGGAAGGGCCGCTCCCTCCGCGGGCGGGAGGATGGTGAATTCCACCCGGCGGTTGAGGGCCATGTTGGCCTCGGAGTCATTGGCGGTGAGGGGGCGGCTGCGGCCGAAGCCCGCCGAGCACAGCCGCTCCACGGCGATGCCGCTGTCGAGCAGGAAGTTCTGCACGCTCACGGCGCGGCGGCGCGACAGGTCGAAGTTGTAGGCGTCGTTGGCGCGGGCGTCGGTGTGGGCCTCGACGAGCACGCGCTGGATTTCCTCGTGCGCGAGCAGCTCCTGGGCCACCTCCTCGAGGATGGGGAAGGACTCGGGGAGGATGACGTCCTGGTCGGTGGCGAAGTGGACCTGGTCGAGGATGACGATCTTGTTGCCCTCGATGCGCGCGAGCGGGCAGCCGTTGCGGCCGCGCGGGCCCGCGGCGAGCACGGGGCAGGGGTCGAGCCGGTCCACGACGGCGTCGCCATCGCGGTCGGTGTCGGGGCAGCCGCCGTTCTCCACGGGGCCGGGGGCGTTGGGGCAGCGGTCGCCCTCGCCGATGACGGAGTCGCCGTCGGGATCCACGGGGGAGGCGGGGGAAGGGGCGGCTCCGGGGGCTCCTTGAAGCGCTGGATGGCCTCCCACTCGCGGGTCTTGGCGGGCACCCAGATGAGGGAGGTGAAGAGGCGGAGGGTGGGGGAGGTGGGCGAGCAGCCACAGCCGCCGCCTCCACCGACGGTGAAGGTGAGGCCGAGGCCCGTGTACCAGCGCAGGCCGAAGAGGAGCTCGGTGGGCAGGGCCTGGGGCTGGTTGAGCAGCTTCTCCAGGGGGGTGCTGCCGGTGAGCATGCCCATGGCGGTGATGCCGTTGGCGCGCAGGATGGGCACCTCGGCGCCGAGCCCGAAGGTGAGCGAGTTGCCCCAGAGGGTGTTGGCGAACTGGCGGGCGGGCCGTAGCCAGAACCCGGCGTTGAAGGCCAGGAGGACGCCCGACTCGAAGCGGTAGTCCGTGACGAGGCCGGGAGACCAGGTGACGGAGCCATCACTGGCGAACGCGTCCTGGAGGCCGGTGGGCAGGCTCATGCCGAGGGTGAGGGCGCCGCCGAAGCCGTTGCCCTCGGCGGAGCGGCGCAGGCCGGGGATGGCGGCCTTGGCGGTGAGGCGCAGGTCCGCGGGGGTGAAGGACTGGATGAAGCCCTCGGTGCCGATGGCCTCCAGGTTGTCCGAGCCCTGGAAGAGGACGAGGGGCATGTCCACGCCGACTTCCACCCAGTTGTACAGGCCCACGGAGGCCATGACATCCAGTTGGAGGCGGTTGCCCACGAGGCTGACGGACTTGGAGTTGGTGCCCGCGGCGACGAGCACCAGCGGATCCAACATGAAGTTGAGGTAGGCGCCGCCGGAGATGGACAGGTGGGAGAGGGGCCGCGACTGCCCGACGCCGACCAGGTCCTGGGGAGCTCCCGAGGGGCGGAAGGCCTGGACGTCGAAGCGTGCGTCCTGGGCCGAGGCGGCGCGGGAGAGCAGGAGGACGAGCAGGAGGGGCGCGAGACGGCTCATGCGACTCCCCGGGAGCGTCGCAGGAGGAAGGCGGCCGCGATGAGCAGCAGGGCGAGACCACTGGGGGCGGTTTCGCCGGTGGCGCCGCAGCAGGGAGCGCCGCCCTGGGTTTCGGTGCCGGGCTTGCGCCGGCCGCGCTCACACTCGAGGGTGACGGCCGAGCAGTACTCGACCCCGAGGCAGTCGTTGCTCGTCTTGCAGGAGCTGGTGCACTGGTTGGTGGCGGTGTCGCAGGTGCCGCCACAGGGGCAGTGGGCGTCGACGAAGCACTCGACGCAGGAGTCGCCGTTGCAGAGGGTGCCCTCGGCGCAGGTCACCGAGCAGGTGGGAGTGGAGCAGGTGCGCGAGACGGGGTCGCAGGTGCCGCCGGGGCCGCAGTGGGAGTTCTCGGTGCAGCCGACGCACGAACTGCCGGCGGAGGTGCCGTCGGTGAGGCAGATGGGGGTCTCCGAGGGGCAGGCCTCGCAGCGCGAGCCGCAGCGGTTGTTGGTGGTGCAGGAGGCGCACTCGCCGCTGAGGCAGAACTTGCCGTCACCGCACTCGAGGTCCGTGCGGCAGGTGACGCAGACCGGCCGTCGAGGCAGTAGGGGCGATCCGTGGGGCACTTGGCGCACTGGGAGCCGCAGCGCTCCGAGGTGTTGCACTCGGGGACCTGCGCGACGCAGCGGCCATTGGCGGTGTCGCAGCGCTTGCCGTCGGAGCACTGGGTGTCGTTGGTGCACTCGACGCAGGAGGGGGGCGCACCCGGGGTGGGCGAGGCGCACTGGAGACCGTCCGGGCAGCAGTTGCAGGAGGTGCCCGCGCAGCTGTCGTTGGTGGAGCAGGACTGGCAGGTGTTGTCGGTGCAGGACTGGCCGCGGCCGCAGTGCTCGTCGGTGATGCACTCGCGGCACTCGTGCTGCTCGGTGTCACAGTGCTGACCACTGGGGCACTGCGCGTCGGTGTTGCAGCCACCGCACTGGTTGGTGAGCGGGTCACAGCGGCCCCCGGGGCACTGCGAGTCCTCCGTGCATTGGCCGCAGGTGAAGGTCCCGTTGCGATTGACGCACAGGGGCGTGTTGCCGCCACACGGAGAGCAACTCGGGCCACAGAAGAAGGCCGAGTCACAGGGGGCGCAGAGGGCCGCTCCGTTGCAGTAGTAGCTGGGGTCGCAGCCGTTGTTGCCCGAGGTGTTCGCGAACTGGCGATTGCACTGCTGGCACTTGTTGAGGTCCGGGTACGACGGGCGCCCGGTCTCCGTCTGGTAGAGGGAGAGGGGCGAAACCAGGGCGAAGCCCGCGTCCTTCAATTTGACGACGGGGGACTGGTTCGCCGGCCGTTCGAAGTCGGCGAAGGTTCCCACGAACACCGACATCTCCAACGCGGCGTGTTCCGTGACCTCCGTGTAGAGGATCTCCACGGCATAGAGGCCTTCTTTCAGGAAGGTCACGCTGTTGGTGGTGCGCCGGTAGCTGCTCCGAGCACGGGGGGCCGATTGATGACCGGATAGGCGCGGAACTTCTTGTCGTAGATGGTGAAGGCGACCGCGTCGTCGGCGTAGAAGCCGAAATGAACCGGCAGACCCACCATCCCCGGGGTGACGTGGAAGTAGCCGCGGAGCCGGGTCGCGAATGAGGTGGAGGTGTCGTTGACGACGAAGTCACAACCACCGCTGCGGCACCCGGGGGCGGCGTTCTCGAAGTCCCCGTAGCTCAGCCTCAACCCGGAGTCGTTGTTGTTCGATAGATCGAACAACGTCCGGAGTACCGAGCTGACACGCGCGTTCGGATTGGAAGCGTCCGGCGAGGTGTCCAGGAACGTGTTCACCCCGAAGTTGAAGGCGGAACTGCTCGTGGGGAAGTCCGCGGCCGGATTCGTGGACACCCGTGACGCGGTGCATAAGCCCGTCCCCGGTTGAGACGGTGGCGGGGCAACAGGGTAGGGGTCGATGACCACCGTGGGGAGCTGATCGGCGTGGGCCTCGGCGCCCACCGCCACCAGCAGCATCACCATCAGGGCGGCCATTCTTCTTATGAGGTCCACGGGCACGGGGCGCAGAATTCCCCGGCCAACCTCCCCGGTCAAGCAATGCCCCGGGGTACACTGTAGAAGGGGGCACGGACGCCTACCCGGCATACGATCCCACCTCTCACCCGTGGACGCTCTACTCCTTCTTGAGTGCCACCGCGAGCCGTCCCAGCAGCTTGATCTGCCCGGAGTCCAGCTGGCGCAACACCCTCAGCACCGCCCTCACCTCGGGCTTCTCGCCCTGCTCGTTGGGCGGTTCGCTCAGCTTGAGCGCTCCGTCGGGCCCCGACAGCCCCAGCAACTCGTCCGCGGAGATCCTCAGCGCCCGGCACAGCCTCAACAACGTCGGCACGCTCGGCACCATGCCGCCGCGTTCGATGCGTCCGTACACCTCCGTCACTAGGTCCACCATCTCCGCTACATCCGCCTGGGTGAGTTGCGCACGCAGACGGGCCGAACGCGCGGCCTCTCCAATCGTCTTCGCCAGTTTCTTATCCATACCTGAACCCACCCTACAGTGTAGGCACGGCGGAATACGACGCATCAGGTTGTTGGAACAGGACTGCATAGGTCACTACCGCGACCCTACCTTCGAAGTCACCCCGAACCCCCTCGCCCACACCCGCTTCGCTGTCCCCAACCCGCTTTCCCACTCCGACCGAGCCAGATTTCAACCCATGTACGACGAAATCCCACCCACCTCGTGTTCCGCGTGTCGCGGTGAAGTACATCATGCGGAGGGGTCTGACACGACTCCACTTTAGAAGGAGATTCGCGAGGTTGTCTCGGACAGGGTTTTCGCCGTGCGCTCCACCCGGCCACCTGGGTGTCCAGGGCACCCAGGAGCGGCGCGAAGAAGCGTTGTTCCAGGGCCTGGGCGAGCAGGGCGCCATGGGAGTCGGCCCAGCGCTGGGTGACGCGCTCGCGCAGGTCCGCGCCCAGCAGGTCCACGAAACGCTCCAGCAGCGGGGTGGACAGGAGCGTGCCGGCCCAGATGACCGCATCGTGGCCGAGGCCCCCGTGGCCACCGTCACCGCGGCGGCGGCCCCCGAGGGCACCGAGTAGACGAGGGTGGCGAGCGTCTGCAGCAGCTCCTCGCGCGCGCCGCCGTGGAGCTCCTGGGCCACCAGTCCACGGCAGAAGCCGTACAGGCCCTCGCGCTCCTCGGGCCGTGACTGGAGTCCCTCGATGCCCGGCGGCTCCTCCAGGCGCGCGAGGGTCGCGGGGCCCAGGGACTGGGCGAGCAGCTCGCGCGTGGCGGCCTCTCCCCGCCGGGCGGCCACCTCCGGGGCCGGGCCCTCCACCAGCCGGCGTACGCCATCGCGCAGGGTGTCCTCGGTCGCCTGCGCCACCGGGGCGGCGGTGGGCTCGGGGCCGGTGAACGAGCGGCGCACCGGCGCGAGAGGAACGTGAGGGCCGTGGCCAGGCCCCGGAAGGGCAGGCGCACGTAGCGGTGGAAGGCACTGCGCGCGTCGAGCTCGTCGCGGAAGGCCTCCACCAGCACATCCGCCGGCACCGCCTTGAGCGCCGCGGCCCGGCCCACCCCCAGCAGCTCGTGGCGCAGTCGCCGCCGCAACCGTTCGGGCTCCCGTGCCGCCCGGGTGGAGGCTCGGCCAGCCGCTCCATGTCCGCGCGCGCGTCCCGGAGCGAGGCTCCAGGGCCCGGGCCTTGAGGGCGCGGGTGTGCTCGGGCTCTCCCAGGAGCGAGGACAGCGGGGGGCCGCCGTCGAGCGGGTGCGTCGCGAGTGGCTTCTCTCCGGCCTCCACCTCGGGTTGGTGGGGCGCGAGGTAGCGCGCCAGGGCGGGGTGGCCCACGTCCGCGGCCAGCTTCTCCAGGTGGCCCCGGGCCGTCTCCTCGCGGGTGGCCTCGTTGTAGACGAGGAGATAGGGGTGCCCGTGGCCCACCGCCGTGCGCAGGAAGTCCACCAGGGCGGCGTTCTGGTACGTCTGCCGGCTGACGACGAAGACGAGCACGTCCACGGTGACCAGCAGGGCCTCGGCGCGCTCGCGGTTGTCGCGGTAGACGCTGTCGAAGTCCGGCGTGTCCATCACCACGAGGCCCCGGGGCACGGCGTCGGCGAGGACGAGGTAGAGCCGCCCCGCTGGCCCGGGTTGATCCACCGGAGCCGTGTCGCCCGGCGCCACGAGGACGATGTCGTAGCGGCGCGTGAGGAAGTCCCGGAGCGAGCCCGACCAGGTGTCCGGGTGGGCGGCGGCGAGGCACTGCTTGGTGAGGCCACCCTCGGGCCGGGCCGGGGACAGGGGCGTGCCCACCAGCGCGTTGAAGAGCGTGGACTTGCCCACGTTGTTCGGTCCGGCGATGGCCACGAGCAAGAGGGGCGCGTCCGTGCCTCCCAGCCGGGGCAACAGGTCGCGCCTCAGGCGCTCCTGGAGGCGGCGGGCGGTGTCCGCGTCGCCTTCCTCGACGAAGTGCTCGGGGGTGGGCAGGAGGGCGAGGGCGGACTCGAGCGCGGTGCGCAGGGGAGCGAGGTCGTTCATCCAGTTCCCGGAGGACAGCACGCGCCGGGCGGGATGCCCATGGAAAGCGGTGCGGGGGGACTACTCTCCCGTACCCTCCTTGAAACGGTCGAGCTTGCGATAGAGCGTCTTGCGGTCCAGGCCGAGAATCTGTGCCGCGAGTGACTTGTTGCCCTTCACTTCCTCCATGACGCGCAGGATGTAGCGCCGCTCGACCTCCTCCAGCGTGGTCAGCTCGGAGGCATCCAGGCTCGCCACCACCACCTGCGAGGCGCGGTAGGCGCGGATCTTCTCCGGCAAGTCATCCACGGCGAGGCGCTCGGTGAGGGTGACGGCCACCGCGCGCTCGATGCAGTTGCGCAGCTCGCGCACGTTGCCGGGCCAGCTGTAGCTCATCAACCGCTCGGCCACGGCCTCGCTCAGGCCCGTGACGCGCTTGTTCGCGCGCGCGGCGAAGTGCTCGATGAAGTGCTGGGCCAGCAGCAGGCAGTCGCCGCCGCGCGCGCGCAGGGGCGGCAGCTCCATCTGCACGACGTTGAGGCGGTAGTAGAGGTCCTCGCGGAAGCGCTGCTCCTCCACCATGCCTTCCAGATCCCGGTGGGTGGCGGCCACCACGCGCACGTCGAAGGGCACCTCGTGGTTGCCGCCCACCGGGCGCACCCGGCGCTCCTGGAGGGCGCGCAGCAGCTTGGGCTGGAGCCCCAGGGGCATCTCCCCCACCTCGTCGAGCAGGAGCGTGCCTCCGTGCGCCTGGGCGAAGAGGCCCGCGCGCGCCGTCTTGGCGTCGGTGAAGGCGCCCTTGGCGTGACCGAACAGCTCGCTCTCCAGCAGCGCCTCGGGCATGGCCGCGCAGTTGACGGCCACGAAGGGGCCCGAGGCGCGCCGGCTCTTGTCGTGCAGTGCCCGCGCCACCAGCTCCTTGCCCGTGCCGCTCTCGCCGTGAATGATGACGGTGGCGTCCGAGTCCGCGACCCGGGTGATGAGATCGTACACCTTGAGCATCGGCGGGCTGGAGCCGAGCAGGCCGCCCAGGCTCTGCGACTCGGTGACCATCTTCTTCAGCCGCACCACCTCGCCCTTGAGCTGGGAGTGCTGCACGGCGCGCGTGAGGGTGTGGACCAGCGCGTCCATCTCCACCGGCTTGGTGATGAAGTCATAGGCGCCGGCGCGGATGGCGGCCACGGCCGTCTCCATGCTGCCAAAGGCCGTCACCACCACCACGGGGAGGTCCGGCAGGTTGGCCACCACGCGCTCGCACAACTGCGTGCCGCTCATGCCCTGCATGTTCAGGTCCGTGAGCACCACGTCGAAGGGCTGCTCGAGCACCAGGGGCACGGCCGCTTCCGGCTGGGTCACGGAGGTGACGGAGAAGCCGCGGCGGGTGAGGCGCGCCTGCAGCAGCTCCACCATGCTCGGGTCGTCATCGACAAGGAGGACTCGGCCGCTCATAGGTCCCTCATGGGGTCGGGAAGAGAGTGAAGAGGGTCCCCTCGCGGGGTGGGTTGTGCACATGCAGCCTACCACCGGGCTCGCGGGGGAGGGTCACGCGATGCCTTCCAAGGTGGGCACGGGGAGCGGCGGGTGAGCGGGGCACATGGCCCCCTGCTTTCTCCCTCGCTCGGCTCCAGGCTAGGGTGCCGAGCCCATGAGACTGCCCATCTTCTGTCTGCTGGCCGTGGGGGTGTGGGGGTGCGCCACGGAGCGCGGCGCGTCCGTGTCCGAGCCGTCCGCCGTGCACGCCTCGGGCGCCCTGCCGTTCATCGAGAATGACTATCCACGCGCCCTCGCCGAGGCCAGGGCGCGAGGTCTGCCCCTGTTCGTCGATACCTGGGCTCCGTGGTGTCACACCTGCCGCTCGATGCGCGCCTACGTCTTCACGGACGCGGCGCTCGCGCGGCACGCGGGCCGCTTCGTCTGGCTCGAGGTGGACACGGATCTGCCCTCCAGCGCGGCCTTCCTGGAGAAGTACCCCGTGGAGTTCTGGCCCACCTTCTTCATCCTCGACCCCAAGGAGGAGAAGGCGCTGGTGCGCTTCGCGGGCAGCGCCACCGTGGCGCAGTTGGAGAAGCTCTTCGAGGACGGGGAGCGCGCGTACCAGGGTGCCGCGAAGGGGCCCGAGGCCCTGCTCGCCCGGGGCGACGCGCTCTATGGCGAGGGCAAATCGGCCGAGGCGGCGGACGTGCTCGCCCAGGCGCTCGCCGAGGCCCCCGCGGACTGGTCCCGTCGTGGGCGCGCGTTGGAGTCGCTCCTCGTCGCGCAGCACGGGGCGAAGCGTCATGAGGCGTGCGCGCGCGCGGCGCTGGCGGAATTGCCCCGGGTGCCTCCGTCGGCCTCGTGGGCGAACGCCGCGGGCCTGGGCCTGTCGTGTGCCCTCCAGGTGCCGCCGGAGACTCCGGGAGCCAGGGAGCTGATCGCCGCGCTGGAGGACAAGGGGCGCCGGGCGCTGTCCGCGGACATCGCGATGCCGGCGGATGACCGCTCGGGGGTGTACGAGCTGCTCGTCGAGGCGCGCACGCACGCGGGGGACGAGCTCGGGGCGAAGGCGCTCGCCGGACAGTGGCTGTCGTTCCTCGAGGGCGAGCCTCCCGCGCGCCCACTCCGGATGCGCGCTCCGTGTTCGACTCGCACCGCATGTCGGCGGCGTTGGTGCTGGGCGATCCGATGCGCGCGGTGCCGGCCATCGAGCAGAGCGAGCGGGAGCTCCCCAACGACTACAACCCGCCCGCGCGCCTGGCCAATCTCTACCGGCGGCTGAACCGGCTGGACGACGCGCTGGCCGCGAGCACCCGGGCCCTGGCGAAGGTGCAGGAGGCCGGCGGCTGCGGGTGCTCTCGGAGCGGGCGGAGATCCACCTCGCCCGGGGTGAGCGCGACGAGGCGGCGAAGACGCTGGAGGACGCGCTCGCCTATGCGAAGTCGCTCTCCGCGGTGCAGGCCTCGCCGCGCATGGTGGCCGCGCTGGAGAAGAAGCTGGCGGAGGTGAAGGGGCAGCGCGCGCGTAGCCGCCGCCCGCGCGTCGTCAGCGCTCGTTCTCGTCGAAGAGGTCGCCCGGGTCGGCACGCCACCGGGCGAGCAACTCGTCGGAGGGGAAGTCACGGACGCGGTAGCGCTCTGGATAGAGCCCCTCGACCGGGGTGGCCAGTGCGCCGGTCACCTTCGCCACGTCCTCCCACCGCGCGACTCCCACGGGGGGGCCCGCTCTCCCTGATCGGGGTCCACGAAGAAGATCAAATCGGCGCGGGGCAGCAGGGTGGTCATGCCCTTCTGCCAGACGGCGTAGCTGAGGCTCCGCCCGTGCTCATCCTGATAGGGCGTGAAGGCCGCCACGAAGACGTCCTCGCCCGTGTCCTGGTAGTGCTTGTCGAGCTGCCGGGTCTGCTCGTCGTAGTCCCGGGCCCGGGAGAAGAGCTCGAGCTGGCGGAAGTCCTTCCAGGCATTGCTGAGCCGCTCGGGCATGAAGGGCACCCATGTTCCGGACGTCAGACGCAGGGCACGTCCATCCAGGGCGCGGGGGGCCAGGAGGGCGTCCAGGGACATGCTCGCCACCCGGCTCAGCCCATCCTCGTCGTCGGAGCCCGTGATGAGCAGCAGGTCGCGGTGGGGCACGAGCACTACCGGCTCTCCGCGCACAGGGCAGCGGCGCACCACCTCGTCGAGCAGCAGGCGCGAGGCCGCGTACGTGTCCCGCCAGGGCCCGGCAGGTGCCGGGGGCGAGTGGTTCGAGGGACTCGGAGCTGCGCTGGCGCAGGTTCTCCAGCGCGAGCGCGAGCGCCTCCTCGAAGGAGACGCCCCAGCGCCGCAGCTCGTCCGGGCCGATGTAGCGCAAGGTGTCTGGACCATCGAAGGCGAGGCCCACGCCGAGAAATCCGCCCAGGGGTTTCCAGGACAGGAGGGTGGCGAGATCCTTCCGCCCCTTCACCTCCAGCCGGAGCCGCTCGAAGAAGGTGCGGCCGCGCACCACGGGCATCAGGTGGGGTCTGATGTCGGCGAAGGCTTCCGGCATCGTGGGCGCCGAGCGTACGTGGGTGAGGCGGCCGAGCACCTCGTGACGCTGCTCGGGGGGCATGGCTTGGTATTCGTCGAAGAAGTTGCCGAGGAACACCGTGCTCGGGTCCTTGTCCCCGAGTTCCAGCAGGAAGCCCTCGGCGTCGTAGCGGATGGGCCGCGTCTCGCCCGCCTCGCGCAGGGCCGCGATGGCCTTCTGGGCGAAGGACTCGCGCTCCGTCCGCTCATCCTCCTCGGCGGAGGACTCCTGGAACTCCACATGCTCCGCGAGACGTTCCTCGGCGCGCCGGGCTTCCTCGAGGGCGGAGGACTTCTGCGTCCGGGAGGGCCCCGCGCATCCGCCGAGGCCCAGCAGCCCCAGGAGCACCAGCATCGATCGCCGCCAGTGACTCGTCATGGGGCTTCTCCCGGCGCGGCGCCCTGAAGGGGCCTCGCTGGACCGCGGGTGTCGAGGTCGAGCATCTGGAATGCCTCCAACGGCGACTCGCGCATCCCGCCATCGGTGAAGAGGAGCACGGCCTCGCCCGGGTGGGAGGCGCGCGGTGTGCCGGGTCGGTAGTCGATGGTGGTGCCATCGGTGACGAGGTAGCGCAGCACCCCGTCATGGGGTGTGTCGTGAGGCAGCACGAGCAACTCCCGGCAGCGCTTGTCCCGGGTGTGGCCCACGACCTGGGTGAGGCCGAGGGGCAGCCGGCGGGGGTCGAAGCGCCGGCGCGGGGTGGCGTCGCGGTGGAGGGTGTCCTCGGGGCTCAGACTCGGGCGGTGGTAGAAGATGCCCCGGCCCTCGCCGTACGTGGCGTCGCCGGGCCGGTACAGCCCGGGGATGTGCAAGGGTCCCCGCGTCCAGGCGGCCACGGCGGAGTCGAGTGCCTGATTGAGGATCTCCGCCACGGTGGAGGCGTGCGAGTGGAGTGATTCGGACAGCCCCACCGCGTGCAGATCCTCGCGAGTCACTCCCGCGTGCAGCACGATCATCCGCTCCGCCGCGGCGTGGGCCACGCGGAATCGCCGGGCGCGCAGCAGGTAGTCGACCCAGCGGCGTTGCTCCTCGCGGAAGGTGCCGAAGTCGCGTGCCACCAGCTCGACGTTGGGGAGCTCGGGGTGGCGGGCGAGGAAGTCGCGCTCCCGCGCCTCGTCGACGTCACCTCCCTGGTAGATGCCGTCCGCTTCGACCTGGGCGGTGGCGAAGCGCGCGTCGGTGAAGCCGGCCAGCTCGCCCACGCGGCCCAGGTCGTGGTTGCCCAGCAGCAGCACCGCCTGATCCGCCGGGTGCGCGGCCATCCAGGCGATCAGCCGGAGAGCGCTCGTGGCGACGGTGTCGCGCTCGGTGGATCTGCCCCAGTCGAAGTGATCTCCCACCGAGATGAGCTGGACGTCGGGGATCAGGCGGCCGTCCGCGCCGAGCAGTCCATGCCGATCCAACACGGCGAGGAAGCGGGTGATGTCCGCCTGGGGATCGCCGATGGCGAAGTGGTGGCGGCGAGGTCGCCCGTCGGGCGGTGTCGAGTGGGGACCCTGATGGGCGGCGGAAGTGGCGAGGGCGAGGGCGGCCTCGATACGGGGTGTGCTCACAAGCGCATCCTAGAACCCGCGCGAGGGCGGGTGCTGCGGCGATTCCAGGCCAGATGTCATTCGCCACCCGAGGAGCGGCACCCACGGCCGGGCGCGGGTGCCGCACAGGGGCGCTATTCGGGGAGTTCCTGCCGCAGACCGCCGCTGCGCTCCACCAGGGGGCACGAGTACACGCCCATGGCCGTGCCGATGAACAGGCTGACGATGTGGAGGATCGTCCAGTTCACCAGTCCAATGCCATACAGGTCGTGGAGTCCCTGCACGGGCCTCATGATGTCGAGGAAGCGGAGCGCCAGGGGGACCACCACCGAGGCGAGGGCCGCCGCGATGAAGGAGCGCTTCCAGCGTTTGGCGAAGAAGCCTCCGAAGAAGCCGGCCATGAGGGAGCCGAGTCCGGGCATCCAGAAGGTGATGAAGCTGATGCTCACCATGGTGAGAAAGCCGATGGTGAGGCCCCGGTGCTTCAGCGAGGGGTCGCTGGAGCGCATCAGCACGGGTCCATCGTCGAGGGAGAAGGCGGCGGCACGCACCGGCTTCCTTCCAACTCTTGCCCGCGCGTCTGGTCCACGAAGACATCGGAGCGTGGAGTCACGGGGACGGAGCCCTTGGGATCGATGATGTCGGACATGCGTTTCCTCCCGAGGCCGTTGGGGGCGGAGTCCCCCGACGTGCGACCTGCCCTGTTGAAGATGGGACAGCATCCCGGGAGGGGCAGCGGCTGGAGCCCCGCTGGAGGCCCTGCTTGCGCTCCAGCCAGCCCATGTTCGTCTGGCTGGAGAGCCGCTCAGCCCAGGTGGGCGTGGAGGAATTCCACGGACCGCTTCCAGGCCAGCTCGGCGTTCTTGGGCGAGTAGACCTCGGGGCGCTGCTCGTTGGCGAAGGCGTGGCTCGCGTCGTAGCGGTGGAGTTCGGCGGGAACGCCCGCGCCCTTCAACGCCTTCTCCAGCGCGTTCACCCGGTCCGGCGAGCACCAGTCATCGTTGTTGGCGAAGTGCCCCAGCACCGGGCAGCGGATCTTCTTCACGTCGGCGACCGACTCGGGGGGAATCCCATAGAAGGGGACGGCGGCGGAGAGCTGCCCAGCCGTCGCCGCCGCCGCGAGCGTCAGGGCGCCGCCCATGCAGAAGCCGAGCACCGCCACCTTGGTGCCGGGAGCCCGGCGGCGCAGGGCCTCGGCCGCGCGGGAGATCTCCTGGACGGCCCGCTTCATGTCCAGGGCGTTCATCAGCTTCGTGGCCTCGGAGGGGTCCTTCGTCACCTTGCCGCCGTAGAGATCCTGCGCGAACACGGTGAAGCCCTCGCGCGCCAGACGATCCGCCACGCCGCGCACCTGGTCCGTGAGGCCCCAGAACTCGTGGATGAGGATGACCGCTCCCCGGCTGGCACCGCCCTCGGCCGCCTTCAAGTAGCCCGCGACTTCCGCGCCGTCCGCCGTGGTCAGCTTCGATTGCTCCGCCATGTGTCCGCTCCTGGTGGTTCGTCGAGGAGGCGGAGAATAGAGCCGGCGCGCACGCCCGCCGGGCGCGAGAGCGGGCACCACCCGGGACTGTCAACGAGCGAACCCGGAGGAGTCGGGCGAGAGGGGGGAGCGTCGAGGGAAATGCACTGGATTTGAATCAAAGGGAGGGGTCCCCGTCAGAAGGGGCAAGAACGATTTGGGAGGACACGACGATGGCGCTCCAGCACGGACTCTTCACCCTGGCTCTTTCCGCACTCCTGTTCACCCCCGTGGCCGCCACGGCCGCCGACAACACCCGGCACGCCGCGTCCCCCGTGGCCAGCAACTGGGCGCCCGGCCGCGAGTCGCACCGGGCGCCGCCTCCTCCCCCTCTCATTCGCGGGGCCGTGATGGCCGCTACGAACTGCAGACGGTGCGCACGGAGGTGCCGGGTCACTACGAGCGCGTCTGGATCGAGGAGCAGTGCGTGATGACCCGCCGCTACGTGCGCGCGTGCGAGCCGGGTCACTACGAGCAGCGCTGGGTGCCGGGTTACACCCAGACCTCGCAGCAGTGGGTCTGGGTCCCCGTGGCCGGGGCCCCTACGGCCGCGGGTAGGCCCTCACCGCATCGCCACGCTTCACCGGGAACGCCTCGGCCTTCGGGCCGGGGCGTTCGTGTTTCCGGAGAGCGGCCCCTCGGAGGAACTCGAGCGGCTGGGCATCCCGGTCGTGGCCGGGCTGTGCCTCGAGGCGAAGCAGTCGCTGATGCCGCTGAACATCACTGCGGGTGGAGGGCTGAACCGGAGCGGTCCAAACCCTCGCGAGGGGGTTCCACCAGCAGTGGGGGCTCGTCCCCTCTTCGTGTGGGCCCGCCTGCGACCTGAAGACCTGGGGTAGGGACGGAGCGCCTTTCCTGGCAGGTCCTCAACCCCTTGAAATCCTTTCCCTTGCTCCGTTGCTCCACGAACGGACGAGCCGTGCGGAGAGCGGCGGGGGAATGACGGGAAGTGGCGACCTGTCCGGCGCGGGTCTTCCGGGTCCCCATTGGGATCGCGGCTCACACAAGGAGTGTGGATGCGCGTCCGCTGGCTGCAGTCCGTCGTCTCTTCCGTGGTGCTGGTGGGGGTTGTCGCTTGTGGCTCACGAGAACCCGCTCCGGTCTCGGAACCTTCCACCCGGAGCTGCCCTCCTCGACGACGGCCTCTCCAGCCCCCTCCGGAGACGTGTCCACGCCGCTGCCCACCGCTCCGGCGACACCGGCGCGCCAGCCTCTCCCTCCGCTCCTTCCGCGCCCGCTCCGGATTCGGCTTCACCCATGCCTCCTCCAGAGTTCTCCCGCATCCTGTGGGTGTCTCCCAGTGGCAAGGATTCCGCCGCGGGCACCGAGTCGGCGCCGTTGCGCACGGTGGAGAAGGCACAGTCGCTGCTCCAGCCGGGCGAGGCCATCTTCCTCAAGTCCGGCACGTACTCGGAGCGGTTGCGGCTCGATGCCCGGGATGGCTCCTCCGAGCGCTATCTCACGCTCAAGGCCGCGCCCGGCGCGAAGCCCGTCTTCAAGGGGGCTCGGGGAACCGGACGCCGATGTTGGAGGTGAGCCGGGCCTACTGGCGCGTCGAGGGCATCACCTTCGACGCGGCGGGGGACAGGGCCTTCGCGGCGTACTGGCGCGGCGAGGGCGCGCACCACGGCATTCTTCGCGGCTGCACGCTCAAGAACGGGACGGATGGGGCGGGCGTCTTCGTCGCCAGCAAGGCCCGGGACGTGCTCATCGAGGGCAACACCATCTCCAACTTCCAGCGCTCCGGAGCGGACAGCCACGGCGTGTGCGTGCAGACCAACTCCAAGAACGTGACCGTGCGCGCCAACGACATCCACCACAACTCCGGAGATGGTGTGCAGTGTCTGAGTTCCGAGGAGGTTCCACCGAGGAGGGCACCCCGTTCGACAACCTGCTCGTCGAGGACAATGACCTGCACGAGAACCGGGAGAATGGCGCGGACATCAAGACGTGCACCCGCGTGACGCTCCGGGGCAACCGCATCTGGGGCCATCGCCGCTCCTCCACCTCGGGCGGGGAGGGCGTGGTGGTGCACATGTCTGCGCGCGACGTCACGCTCGAGGACAACGACGTGCGCGACAACGGCCGGGGCATCCAGATTGGCGGCGTCCGGCAGGGCGCTCCGCCCACCCACATCGTCCTGCGGCGCAACCGCGTGTTCGACGGGGTCAACTCGGACGGCAGTGAGGGCTCGGGCATCCGCATCGACACCGCCATCGACGTGAAGGTGGTGCACAACACCGTGTGGAACATGCCCACCTATGGGCTGGTCGTGGGCAAGGGCGAGTCGGGCGCGAGCGAGGACGTGGAGGTGCGCAACAACATCCTCGGGGGCTGCGCGGCCCTGGCGGTGCGGGTCGGCACGGACTGGGAGGGCCTGTCCTTCGATGGCAACCTCTACTCCCCGCTCGGGGACGCACCCACCTTCCGCAAGGACTCCCGCGACCAGGAGCTCTCCACCGGCAGGAGAGCACGGGCTGGGACGCCCACTCCGTGGAGAAGGCTCCGGGATTCGTGGATGCCGAGGCGGGGGACTTCTGGTTGGCGTCCTCCTCGCCCGCCCGTGACGCCGGCCTGGCGGTGGGCGAGGACTGGTGCGGCCGGGCTCCGGACATGGGCGCGCGGGAGTCGGACTGCCCCTGAGCCGTGAGCCGGGGTAGACTCGAGGGCGTGTCCGCCCCCGAGTCCTGTCCTGGCGTCATCCTGGTGCCCGCGGTCCTGGCCACGCGCGAGCCGCTGAGGCAAGCGGTGGCCCGGGCGGGTTTCCAGTGTGTGGAGGCTCCCGAGCAGGCCTCGCTCGTCCTGGCGGATCTCACCCTGCCCGAGGCCCATGCCGCCCTCACCGCGCTGGTCGCCACGCCCGTGGGCGCCGCGCTCTCCGTCGTGGTGTGGGTGGCGCCGGGTGAGGAGGCCTTCTCCACCGTGGATGCGTTCCACCCCGAGGAGGTGATGACCTCCGGGGCGAGCTGCCACGAGGTCGCCCGGCGGCTGCGGCGCGCGATGAAGCACCAATACAAGCGCGAGGAGGTGCGGCGCAGGCAACAGGACCTGGCGCTCCTGGTGGAGCTCACCGCGGACTACGCCGAGAGCCTCGACGTGGAGGCCCTGCTGCACGACGTCACCCGCCGGATCGCCGAGCGGCTCGGCGTGGGGCGGGCCACGCTGGTGCTGTTGAACCGGGAGGGCGAGGGCGCGCGCGTGGTGGCCGCCAGCGACGCCTCGGGTCCGCAGGACGTTCCCATCGATCTGGAGCGCTACCCCGAGGTGCGCGAGGCGGCGCGCACGGGCAAGCCCGTCGTCGTGGAGGACGCGCCGCACCATCCGCTGTTCGAGGGCGTGCAGGAGGAACTGGCCACGCGCCACATCCACACGCTCGTGGCGCTGCCGCTGATCATCACGGGCGAGGTGCGCGGGGTGTTGCTCCTGCGTGCCCGGGGGAGCGACCGGCGTACCTTTGCTCCCCACGACATGGACTTCCTCAACACGGTGGCCCACTCCACGGCGGTCGCCCTGCGCAACGCCTCGCTGCTCTTGTCGGTGCGCGGGAAGACCGAGCGCGAGATGTCCGCGCGCATCGCCGCCGAGGCCAAGGCCGCCTCGTTGGAGACCTACCACCTCTTCTTCGCCAACGTGCGCGAGGGCGTGGCCATCCTCGATGACCGGGCGTGCGTGCTCAGCCTCAACCCCGCGGGCGAGGCCATCCTGGAGACGTCCTCGGAGGCTGCCATGGGCCGGCACCTGGTGGACATCACCCAGCCGTTGGACGAGACGGTGCTGATGGAGCTGGTGACGGCGGCCCGGCGCGGCGAGTCCCGCTCGGACGTGGACATGATGGTGCGCCTGCCCGGGGGCCGTCGCCTCACCCTGTGCTTCTCCGCGGGGCCGCTGGAGGATGGGCGAAGGGCCATCATCCTCTCCTTCCGGGACGTCACCCAGGCGCGCCTGCTGGCCGACGAGCTGCACCACACCAAGGACTTCCTGGAGCGGCTCATCGACTCGTCGGTGGACGCCATCGTCGCCGCGGACATGCAGGGCCGCATCATCCTCTTCAACAAGGGGGCCGAGGCCATCTTCGGCTACACCGCCGCGCAGGCGCTGGGAGGACTGCACGTGGACCAGCTCTACCCGCAGGGGGTATCGCGGCGCATCATGCGCCAGTTGCGCGGCCCGGAGTTCGGCGGCCGGGGCCGGCTGGAGGTGTGCCGCCAGGAGGTCGTCAGCCGTACCGGGCACCTCGTGCCGGTGAACATGACGGCCTCCATCGTCCACGAGGGCGGCCGCGAGGTGGCCAGCGTGGGCATCTTCACGGACCTGCGCGACCGCATGGCGCTCGAGCGCAAGCTGTCGGACGTGGAGACGCGCCTGGAGGAGAGCGAGAAGAACGCCGTCATCGTCGCGCTGGCGGGCACCACGGCGCACGAGCTCAACCAGCCCCTCACCTCGGTGATGGGCTACGCGGAGCTGCTCAAGCGCAAGCTCAAGGAGGACGACGCCGCGTACAAGCCGGTGGACATCATCTATCGCGAGGCGGAACGCATGGCGGAGATCGTCCGCAAGATAGGCCGCATCACCCGCTTCGAGACGAAAGCCTACATAGGGTCGCAGCAGATCCTGGACCTCGACAAGGCCAGCTCCAATGACGACTGAGTCGCGCCGTGTACCCGGGCTGGAGGAGCCTTCCGCCGAGGCCTTCCGGGCGTTCTTCGAGGCGGTGGAGGTGCCCGCGGCGCTCTGCGACCTGTCGCTGCGGCTCCTGCAGGGCAACGCCGCCTTCAAGCGCTTCTGTTTCGACCATGGCCTCACGGTGGACCAGATGATGGAGGCGCTCGATGACACGCCCGTGCCCGAGGATTGGGGCTCGAGCGAGGTGAAGGTGGCGCTGCCCCAGGGCGGCGCGGTGATGATGGAGCTGACGCGGCGGGGCGACTCGGTGTCGGTGGTGGGGCGGCGCGAGTCGGAGCACATGCGTGGCCATCTGGTGGTGGTGGAGCAGGCGCTGCTCGAGCAGGCGCGCACCGAGGGCGTGCTCCTGGACCTGGGGCGCAGCGTGGCGGAGGCCGGCAGCGAGGAGGAGCTGGTGGCGGCGGTGGCGCGCGGCGTCAAGGAGCTGTTTCCCGGGCGCTCCTTCTGCATCCGCATCACCGACGCGCGCACCGGCTCCCTCACCAGCCTCTACGCCGAGGGCCGCCTCAAGGAGGGCTCGCGCGAGCCGCTGGTGCTCAAGCGCAGCGCGGCGGAGAAGATGCACCTGGTGGAGTCGGCGCTGCCCGCGGGCAAGGTGGTGGTGGCCGGCCGCGTGCCGCTGCTCTTCGAGGGCAGTGTCGCGGGCGTGAGCGCGCCGCTGGTGGCCAGTGGCCAGCTCTATGGCGCCATCAACCTGGAGTATCCCGCCTCGCGCGCGGAGATGAACACCTACCAGGACGAGCGGGTGCTCGTGCAGCTGGCCAACCAGGTCGCCGTGGCGGTGAAGAACGCCAAGCTCATCGACGAGCTGACGTTCGTGCGCAAGTACCTCGAGGATCTGCTGGAGAAGGCCAACGCCCTCATCGTCGTGGCCAACCGCGAGGGCAAGATTGTCGTCTTCAACCGGGCGATGAGCCGCCTCACGGGCTTCAGCAAGGAGGAGGTGCTGGGGCGGGACGTGGCGTGGCTGGTGCACCGCGACGAGCACCTGCGGCTGATGCCCGTGCTGCTCGCGGCCCTCCGGGGCGAGGACCTGCCCAACTTCGAGCTGCGGCTGCGCACGCGCTCGGGCGAGGCGCGTGCCTCGTTCGCCACCTCCACGTCGCTCTCCTCCCAGGGCGAGGTGGAGGGCGTCATGGCCATCGGGCAGGACGTCACGGTGGTGGCGCAGCTCGAGCAGCGCATCATCCACGCGGAGAAGCTCGCCTCGCTGGGGCAGCTCGCCGCGAGCGTGGCGCACGAAATCAACAACCCGATGACCGCGGTGGTGACGTACGCCGACGCGCTCCTGCAGCGCGTGCCCGTGGGGGCCTCGGGGGCCCGGACGCGGAGAAGCTGCGCAAGATATTGGAGAACGGCCAGCGCATCCTGCGCTTCACCCGGGATTTGACGTCCTACGCGCGGCCGTCGAAGAACAAGCCGGAGCCGGTGCGGCTCAACGCGCTGCTGGACAAGGCGCTCGGCTACTGCGAGCACGTGGTGGTCAAGGCGCAGGTGGAGGTGGAGCGTGACTTCGGCGAGGTGCCGCAGCTCTCCGGGGTCCCCTCCAACCTGGAGCAGGTGTTCGTCAACCTCATCACCAACGCCTGCCACGCGATGCGTCCCGGAGGGCGGCTGTCCGTGCGCTCGCGGTGCGAGGGGCGCGAGGCGGTGGTCTGGGTGAAGGACACCGGCAGCGGCATCGAGCCCGCGCACCTCTCGCGCATCTTCGAGCCCTTCTTCACCACCAAGACGGAGGGGCACGGCACGGGGCTGGGGCTGTCCATCGTGCAGCGCATCGTGGAGAAGCACGGCGGCCGGCTGGACGTGGAGAGCGTGCTGGGACAGGGCACCACCTTCTCGGTGCGCCTGCCCCTGCCGGACTGAACGCCTGTCTCAGCCCTCGGGCTCGTCGTCCAGCTCGCGGGTGAACTCCTCGTTCGTGAGCAGCCCCTTGCGCGCCATGATGCGCATGAGGGCCCAGAACTTGCGTTCCAGCTCCTCCACCGGATCCACCGCCGAGCCCTGCGACTGCGGCTCCCCGAAGAGCGAGTCCAGCGCGGCGCTCACGTCCCCCGAGGGCGCGCGCCGGGCCGGGCCGCGCCGGGTGCCGCGCCGCTTCTGCTCGCGCTCCTGGATGAGCTGCTCGAGCGAGACGCGGCGTGTCATCTCCCCGGGGGCAACTCCTCCTCGCCGACGATGATCTCGTCGCCCTCGCCCGCGAGCTCCTCCTGGCCGAGGATGATCTCCTCCACGTCGTCCTCGTTCGCCAGGGGCAGGCCGGTGGAGGACGTGGTGCGAGCGGGGACGTCCGGGTGGTAGTAGCGCTGGATGCAGGCGCGCACGGCCGACAGGGGCGCCACGCGCGGGCTCACCTTCATCCCCGTGGTGAACTCCATTTCTTGCAAGGCCGCGGAGTCGAGCGGATCCGCCATGGCCACCACCAGCACGTGCCGCCCGCCCACGTTTTGCAGGGAGATGGGAAACACGTCGTGCTGCTCGCAGAAGCGGGCGCGCAGCAGGTGGAGGGCGTTCCCGTCGGGGACGCGGCCGAGCAGATCCATCACCGGCACGCCCAGCGCCTCGCTCAGCGCGTGGGCCAGGGTCTTCTCGGTGATCGCGCCCTGGGCCACCAGCGTGGCGCCCAGCCGCTGCCGGGTGCGCTGTTGGGCCAGCAGCGCCGCGTCCAGCTGGGCCGTGCTGATCGCCCCCTCTCCAGGAGCAACTCACCGATCCGCTTTCGGGCCATGCGCGGCGCCTTAGTCGCAGCGCCACCGCCTCGTCAAGGGCACGGCGCGGTGCGTCAAACACCGTCCGTCCGCCATGTGACCGGGCGTCCAGGCGAAGTTCTCCTCCCAAAATTCCCGTGAGATTTCAGCAACTAAGGGAGCAGGCCGTGTCTTGACACACTTCGAGAGCCGTTCTTAAAGTCGGCCCCCAATTGATGCCAATGGCGGGCCAATGATCCTCGCGGATGGAAGCGGGGTGAGGGGCTCGGAATGGCGAAGGCCCGTCACGCCGGGTCCGCAATGTTTTTGGAGGCAACAAGCAACTATGAACCTGGGCTTTGTGACGAACCTGACCATTCTTGCCAACGCCGGCCATGGCGGTGAGCGCTCGTTCTTCGAGGAGGTCGCCAAGCGCTGGGAGGCCGGTCAGTGGGGTATGTACCCCATCGCCGTCTGCTCGGTGTTCGCCCTCGCCATCATGGTCGAGCGCGGCTTCATCCTGTTCGGCAAGGCGTCCATCAACAAGGAGGCCTTCCTGCGCGGCCTCAAGAAGCACATCTACGCGGGTGACCTGGACAAGGCCATCAACTACGTGTCCGGCCAGAAGCAGACGCCGCTCACGCAGGTCATCAAGGCCGGCCTGATGAACGTGCCCAAGGGCGAGGAGGAGGTCCAGGCGGCGCTCGACGAGGCCAGCCTGCGCGAGACGCCCCGCATCGAGGCGCGCACGGGTTATCTGGCCATGCTCGGCAACGCGGCGATGCTCGCCGGTCTGCTCGGAACGGTGTCCGGTCTGATCGCCTGCTTCGAGGCGGTGGCCAACGTGAACCCGGCCGACAAGGCGACCATTCTCGCCAACGGCATCTCGGAAGCCATGAACTGCACGGGCTTCGGGCTGCTCACGGCCATCCCCTCCGTCGTCGCCTTCTCCATCCTCTCGGGCCGCGCCACGTCGATCGTCAACGACATCAACGAGACGAGCGTCGCGGTGCTCAACCTGATCGTCAACAACCGCGACAAGTTCAAGAACGCCACCGTGTCGGCGTCCGCGGGCCACGACGAGGAGTGATTCCTCGTTCCTGACGAAACCCGAACCCTGGGCGCGTTGTCGGTAGGTTCACGACGCGCTCCGGAAAGGAAAGGAGAGCCCCATGGCCGGCGGAATGGACCTGGGGGGAGGCAAAGGCAAGAAGTCGCTCGACGTTGCCATCAACCTCACCCCCTTTATCGACCTGATGGCGGTGACCATCAGCTTCCTCATCATGACGGCGGTCTGGACCCAGATCGGCCGTCTCCAGGTGGCACAGGCCGGAGGGCCTTCCACCGACGAGGAACAGAAGCAGGAAGAGCAGACCAAGACGGTCCAGCTCACGTTGTTCGTCACGCCCACCGAGCTGAAGCTGGTGGCGGATCAGAGTGAGTTCCCGTCCATCGAGGCCAAGCGCGGGGCCAACGGCAAGTTGGACCTGGCGCCGCTGCTCGCGCGCTTCAAGGAGCTCAAGTCGCAGTTCCCGGATCAGTCCTCCATCACGCTGCAGACCGAGGACAAGGTCCACTACGAAGACCTGGTGCGGATCATCGACCAGTGCATCGGCGCCGGCCTGCCCCAGGTCTCGGTGTCCGCCATCATGGGTTAGGAAGGCATCCACACCATGGCCATCAAGGCTCCCGGCAAGCGCTACTGCAAACGGCTGCAACACTCCAAGGTGTTCGGCCACGGCACGCACGGTCACAAGAGTGGCAACGCCGACGTGCTCATCACGCCCCTGGTCGACATGTTCGTGATCATCGTGCTCTTCCTCATCGCCAACTTCTCGGCGACGGGCGAGGTGCTGATGATGACCAAGGACATCCAGCTGCCCGAGGCGGTCAACGTCAAGGAAATCGAGATGAACCCGGTGGTGATGGTGTCCGGGGAGGAAGTCTCCATCTCCGGCAACGTCGTGGGCCGCGTTCAGGACCTGGTCAAGGAGGAGTACCTCAACATTCCCGCCCTGGAGGAGAAGCTGCGGGACATGAAGAAGCAGTTCGAGGATCTCCACGCCATGGCCGAGGGCAACACCAACGCCTTCAAGGGTGACGTGAACATCCAGGCCCACAAGGAAGTGGAGTTCGCCATCATCAAGCGGGTGATGTTCAGCTGCGCCAGCGCGGGCTACAACAACATCAACTTCGCCACCCTGCAGAAGGGCGAGGCGGGCGCCCCCGGCGAGACCACCGCCGCCGCCACGCCGTAGTCGCCGTCACGTCCAGGCTCCCACGCCTGGAAACCACCCGCGCCCCGCGTCTCGGACTTGTCCGGACCGGGGCGTTGGTGTTGCGGGGTGTCATGTCCCACTCCCTTCGCGCCGCGCTCTTCGATCTGGACGGAACCCTGGTGGACTCGCTGCACGACATTGGCGCGGCGATGAACCACGCCCTGAGCACCCACGGCCTGCCCCCCCATCCGTTGTCGGCCTACCGGCACTTCGTGGGCGATGGTGTCCAGATGCTGACGGCCCGATCCGTCCCCGAGGCACATGCGCACGCGCGGGAGTCCGTACTCGCCACCTTCCGCGCCTTCTACGCCGAGCACATGCTGGAGCAGACCCGGCCCTTCCCGGGTATCCTCCCCATGCTCGAGCGCCTGGCGGCGGAAGGCGTGAAGCTGGCGGTGCTCAGCAACAAGCCCGATGCGGCCACCCGTCGGATGGTGGCGGCGCTCCTGCCCGGTGTGCGCTTCGATGCCGTCTACGGCGAGCGCGCCGGCGTGCCACGCAAGCCGGACCCCACCGCCGCGCTCGGCGTGGCGGCGGAACTGGGCGTGGAGCCGAGCGCCTGCGCCTTCATCGGCGACACGTCCGTGGACATGGACACCGCCCGGGCCGCGGGCATGTACGGCGTGGGCGTGACGTGGGGCTTCCGCGACGAGGAGGAGCTGCGGACCCACCGGGCCCGGGTGATCGCCCGCTCGGTGGAGGAATTGCTCCGGCAGTTGTTGGCCCTGCCTCGTGCCCTCGCTTCCTGAGGGAGCTCGCCCGGGAATGTCTGTTCGGTAGGAGAACAGCCAGGACGGTGGACGTTTCCGTCGCACGGCGGGCCGGTTAACATGGCTCATCCACGCCGCTGAGAGCCGGGACGTGTGTGGGGGGCACCGCCATTCCGACGCAATCACAGCGCCTCGATCATTTCCGTTGGGAAGGTTCGAGAGGATTCGCCGAAACGCTCGCGCTGGCGATCGTGCATCTCGCGTCCTCCTGGCTCGGGATGACCCAGGCGTCGCTCGGGGGCCTCACCCATCCGGTGTGGCCTTCCCTGGGCGTGGCCCTCGCGGGCTTGTTTCTGTTGGGCCGCTCACGCTGGCCCGCCGTCTTCCTGGCTTCACTGGGAGTCCATCTGCTCTCGGGCGCCCCCTCTCCCGGCCTGGCGCTCCTGCTCGCGGCGGGTCACACCCTGGAGGCGGTGCTGGGAGTGTGGCTGCTGCGGCACCTCGGCTTCTCCGCCGGGAAGGCACGTCTCCAGGACGTGGGAGTGCTCGCCTGCTCCGCGACGGCATGCACCCTGGTGGGCCTCCCGTCGGGTGTGCTGTCGCTCGCATCCCGGAACACGCTCTCCTGGGAGGCGGTGGGGCCGCTCGTCTGGCGGGGTTGGGCGGAGAGCCTGCTGGGGATGTTGGGGGCCGGGGTGGCCTTGATGCTGCTCGCGCGGCGCAAGCCGGAGACGCTCTGGCGCGAGGGGCTGGCGCTCATGGGGCTCTTGCTGGGCGTGTGTCTGTGGTCCTTCAGCGTGGGCCTGCCGGGCTCCTCGCTCGTCTCCGCGCAGGTGCTCGTGCTCTTTCCCCTCGGGGTGTGGGCGGCCCTGCGCTTTGGCTCACCGGGGGCGGCGCTCGGCCTGGTGCTGCTCATGGCGGTGTCCATGGGCAATGCGCTCGTGGCCTCGGGGGCCTTCGTGCTGGGGGAGGGCGCGCGCTCGGCGGGGCTGCTCGGGTTCAAGCTCTTCCTGGCGCTCGCCACCGGCGTCGGGCTGCTGGGGTGGGTCGTGCGCCGCGAGCAGGGGGCGGCCCGGACGCAACTGGAGGCGTTGACCACCGCCGTGCGCAACGTGCGCGAGGGGGTGGTCATCTGCGAGAAGCGCCCGGGAGAGGGGCCCCGGATCGTGTTCCTCAACCCCTTCTTCCAGGAGATGAGCGGTTGGACCCAGGAGGAACTGGTGGGCCGCTCCCCCTGGGAGTTCTGCGCGGCGGGGCAGGACGTCCAGCAGCGGGTGGAAGACACCCTGCGTGAGGACGGCGACTTCCGTGGTGAAGTGGTACTGATGCACAAGAACGGCTCGCGGCTGTTCAGTCAGATGCACCGGCGCGCATCCCGAGTGGGGGCGGACAGGTGTCGTACGTCGTGGGCACGCACCATGATCTCACCGTGCAACGGCAGTTGCAGGAGAAGCTCGTCTCCGCGGGGAGGATCGCCGCGGTCGGCACCCTGGCGGCGGGTGTGGGCCATGAAATCAACAACCCACTGGCCTACCTTCTGTTGAACCTGGAAGGCGTGGCGCGCAGCCTGCGGCAGGGCCCCGAGCACCTCGCCGAGGCACGCACCCGACTGGACTCCGTGCGCGAGGGCGCCGAGCGCATCCGCGTCATCGTGAGGGACCTGAAGGTCTTCAGTCGGCAGGAAGGAGAGGAGCGGGAGATGTTGGACGTCAACGCGGTAGTGGTTCCCGCGATGCGCATGGCGGCTCATGCGGTGCGTGCTCGGGCCCGGCTGGTGGAGGACTTCGGCTCACCGCCGCCGGTGCTCGGCTGCGAGGCCCGGCTCGGACAGGTGCTGCTCAACCTGCTCATCAACGCGCTGCAGGCCATCCCCGAGGGCAATCCCGAGCGGCACGAGGTGCGTGTGCGCACGGGCGGTGACAATCTCGGCCGTGCCCTGGTGGAGGTGTCCGATACGGGCTGTGGGATGTCTCCCAGCGTGCTCTCGCGCATCTTCGAGCCGTTCTTCACCACCAAGCCCTCCGACGAGGGCACGGGCCTGGGGCTCGCCATCTGTCAGCAGATCGTCCAGTCCCATGGCGGCGAGCTGCGGGTGCGCAGCGAGCCGGCAAGGGCAGCGTCTTCACGCTCGTGCTGCCCGCCGCGACGCAGACCTCCGCCACGCCCGCCGAGCCCGAGCCGGCCGGCGCCATGGCCGAGTCCGCTCCGCGCCGGCGCATCCTCATCATCGACGACGAGCCGCGCCTGGCACAGTCCATGCGCATGCTCATCGAGCCCTCGCACGACGTGGTCATCACCACGCGCGGCGCCGAGGCCCTGGCGTGGGTGAGCGCGGGACAGCGCTTCGATCTGGTGTTGTGTGACTTGCAGATGCCGGGGACGACCGGGATGGACGTCTACTCGCACCTGCGCGCGCACGCACCGGAGCTGCTCGAGCGGCTCGTCTTCATCTCCGGCGGGGCCTACACCCAGGCCATGCGTGACTTCGTGCGCACGGTGCGCAACCGCGTCCTGGAGAAGCCCGTGCGGCCCCATGAGCTGCTGGCCACCATCGACGAGGCGCTCGCCACCTCGTCCGCGGCCTAGCGCGGCGCGCTCACACGCGCAGCCACTTGCGCGCCGTGGGTCCGAAGAAGCGCATCACCCCGGACACGGCGAAGAAGCGTGCCGAGCGGCCGATGAGCGCCGCGAGGAAGAAGCGCTCCAACGGCACGCTCACCATGCCGCTGCCGATGGCGACGATCTTGAAGGGCGTGGGCAGCACCGAGCACAACAGCGCCAACACCCAGAAGTTCTGGCCGAGCAGCTCGCCCACGGTGGCGTTGATGCCGAAGCGCTCGATGCGCGCGTCCAGGTTGATGTTCAGGGCGCTCAGGGCCCCCTGGTGCACGAGCACCCCCAGGTAGTAGCCGATGAAGCCGCCGAGGAGGCTGGCCACGGTGCCGAGCAGCGCGTAGCGCACCCACTTGCGCGGCTGGGCGAGCACCATGGGCACGAGCAGCGCGAAGGGCGGAATGGGGAACACCGAGGCGTCCACGACGGACACCAGCATCATGGCGCCCAGGGCATGGGGGGTGGACGAGAGGGACTCCACGCGCAGGTAGAGTCGGCGGTACCAGGAGGGTTTCTCGGAAGGGGCGGCCACGGGAGCGGGTTCGGTCATCGAGGGCGCGCACGCTAGCGGAAAGTGGACGCGTTATCAGCCTTCCGTCCCCCGGAAGACGCCCGCCTGCCGGCTGGCGACACCCCATCATTCACCCGGGCCGGTGGACCGGGCTACGGTGCCTCCCCATGACGACGGCCCTCGAACGCATCGAGCGAACCACCCAGGCGCTCAAGGTCTTTCCACTGCCTTCCGCGGTCCTCCTGCCGCACGCCGTTCTGCCCCTGCACATCTTCGAGCCGCGCTACCGGGCCCTGGTGCGCGACGCGCTCGCCGGGGACAAGGTGATGGCGCTCGCCCAGTTGGAGCCGGGCTGGGAAGGGCAGTACGGGGAGCGGCCCCCTTGCAGCCCATGCTGTGCGCCGGGCTCATCATCTGGCACGAGGAGCTGCCGGACGGGCGCTACAACATCCTCCTGCAGGGCGTGTGTCGTGCCCGGCTGCTCGCGGAGCTTCCTCCCGACAAGCTCTACCGCGAGGTGCGGGTGCACCCGCTGCCGGACCCCGTCTACCAGGGCCCGGAGGAGGAGCGGCTGCGGCAGGCGGTGCTCGACCTGGCCGGACGCGTGCCGGTGTCCTTCGCGGAGAACCTCCTGCCGCTCGCGGCGCGCTCCCAGGGGGGCATGTTGGCGGACGTGGTGGCCGCGGCCATCGTGCCGGAGCCCGAGCGGCGCCAGGAGCTCTTGTGCGAGCTGGACGTGCGCACGCGGCTCGTGGAGGTCGTGGAAGAGGTGGCGGAGCTCGTCGCGCGTTTGAGTCCGGTCAAGCCGACGGGTCCCCTGAATTAGGCGCTTGCATGGCGTGCCGTCCGGGCGTCTGCTCGCGCGCCTCATCCCGTTCTGAGTTCGAGGAGGCACTCTTTCCATGCGGCTCGTGAAGATTGGGCTCGCCAGCGTCAACGTCACCGTGGGTGCCTTCGCCCGCAACGTGGACGCGGCGCTGGAGCTGGCACGCCAGATGGCGGCCGACGACGTCACCGTGGGCGTCTTCCAGGAATCGCTCGTCGGCGGCTATCCCCCCGAGGACCTGGTGCAGTGGCAGGGCTTCGTCGACAACCAGTGGCCCCAGCTCGAGCGTTTCGCCCGGGAGACGGCCTCGCTGCCGAGCGTGTTCCTCATTGGCGTGGCGGTGGCGCACCAGGGTCTGCGCTACAACTGCGCCGCCATCGTGGCGGGCGGCAAGGTGGTGGGGCTCGTCCCCAAGGAGAAGCTGCCCACCTACAGCATCTTCTACGAGGGCCGCACCTTCGCCCGCGGCGTGCCCGGCATGCACGAGCAGTTCCGGGGCATTCCGCTCGGTGACTACCTCTTCCGCTTCGACTTCGGCATCATTTCCCCCGAGGTGTGCGAGGACATCTGAGCCCCGAGGGGCCCATCCGCCGGCGCACCTACTCGGGCGGGGAGCTGGTGGTGAACCTGTCCGCCTCGCCCTTCCGGCTGGGCCACGTGGACACCCGGCGCGAGCAGCTCGCCACGCGCGCCGCGGACTTCCAGTGCACCATCGCCTACTCCAACGCGCTGGGCAGCAACGACGGCCTCATCTTCGATGGCGGCGGCTTCATCAACCAGAACGGCAAGCCCGTGGCCGAGGAGCCCCGCTTCCGCCAGGGCTTCGCCGCGGCGGTGGTGGACCTGGATCGCACGCTGCGCCTGCGCACGGAGAACACCACCTGGCGCAATGACCGGGAGACGTGGCTGCGCGAGGGCGGCAAGCTGGTGCCCACCATCGACTGCACGCAGGCCGTCACCACCCGGCGCGACAAGCTGCGCTACCCCGTGCCCGCCCACCGCAGCTTCTTCCTGCCCGGGCCCGACACCCGCCGCTCCGGACGCGAGGCGCTGTGCGAGGACATCCTCGATGCGCTGTCGCTCGGCGTGGGCGACTACTTCGAGAAGACGCGGGCCTTCAAGGTGCTCGGCATCGCCCTGTCCGGCGGGCGCGACTCGCTGCTCACCCTGCTCGTCGCCCACCGCTACGCCAAACGCGTGCGGCCCGACAACCCGGGCAGCCTCATCCGCGCCTTCTACATGCCCAGCCGCTACTCGAGCGACGCCACGCGCGACGCGGCGGAGACGATCGCCCGCGAGCTGGGCGTGCCCTTCGAGGTGATTCCCATCGAGGAGGCGTTCGACCGGGAGCTGCAAGTCACCCGCACGATGCTCGGCGGCGCCCAGCCCACGGCCCTCACCGAGCAGAACATCCAGGCGCGCCTGCGCGCCCAGCGCATGTGGAACTGGTCCAACTCCAGCGGGGGCCTGTTCCTGCAGACGGGCAACATGAGCGAGCGCGCGGTGGGCTACACCACCGTGGGTGGAGACCTCATGGGGGCGCTCGCCGTCATCGCCAACGTGCCCAAGACGGTCGTCATGTACCTGCTGGACTACCTGTTGGAGCAGACGAACTACGAAGGCATCCGCAAGGTGCTCTCCAAGCCGGCCGGACCGGAGCTGGCGCACAACCAGGTGGGCGAGGAGGAGCTGATGCCCTTTCCCATCCTCGACGCGTGTTTCTACCTGTTCGCAGGCGAGAAGCTGGTGCCCGCCGAGATGCTCCATGCGCTCGAGGCGATGTTCCCAGAGGTCGAGGCGGAGCGGCTGCGCGGCTACGTGGACAAGTTCATCCGGCTCTTCCTCCAGTCCATCTACAAGTGGGTGCAGGCCCCGCTGTCCCTGCACATCGGCAACCTGGACCTGGATCGCGAGCGCGCCCTGCAACTGCCCGTCGTGACGAGCAGTGATTGGACGCGCGGCTGACACGCGCCGCCCGGGGCCGTCTGCTCGACTGCCCCGGAGGCAGGAGGGCCGCCCGCCCCCGGGGGCCACTCCTTGCCGAACGTCACCCCGGTAACGAACTTCCTGTCACCCACACGACGGTTGGAGGTTCGGATGAACACGAAGATTTTGGCGGGTCTTGTGACGGCGGTGCTCACGAGCGGCGCCGCGATGGCCCAGGAAGTCGAGACGGACGTGAACCAGGGGCATGAGCAGGGAGCCCCGGCTGACATGGGCATCGGCGGCGCCGGAGATACGACCCTCCAACAGCAGGGGTTCGGAGGCTCGGGCCGGTGGCGGCGCCTCCCGCGGTCCAACCTCCGCCTCCGCCCGCGGCTCCGAATTCTCAAATCATCCAGGGCCAGGGTGGGGTGACACTCTACTGCACGCCGTTGCAGCAGGGCACGGGAGGCGCGGGGCTCCGGTACATGAGCCGCACGCGGGCCTGCTGCCCGGAGAGCAGCCCTCGGCGCTGCAGCGCGACTACGACGTGCGTGACTCCGAGGCCATTGGCGGCTCCGGCTACGACGTGAAGGAGGCCGAGGCGCTGAGGGCGCTGGACGAGAAGCCCAAGAAGGAAGCGAACATGCGCGGCCTGACGGTGCTGGTCGGCGGCGGTGTGGAAGGCTACACCGGCGGACTGGCTCCCGAGGTGCGGCCCGGCGCGGCCGTGGGGGTGACGGCGGCCATCAAGCCCAGCAAGGTGTTCGGCATCGAGCTCGGCTACTCCGGCGCGGCGAACGAACTGAGGGGCAACGCGGGCAGTGGTCCGGACATCATCCGCAACGGCGGCCGGCGGCCCTGACCTTCGGCCTCGCGGCGACGCCCGTGCAGCCCTACGTGCTGGGCGGCCTCGGTCTCAACCGCTACAACGTCCGCAATGCCGGAGACACCGGCTTCCGCGACGACACCAACGCCAACGTCCCGGTGGGCGCGGGTCTGCGTACGCACATCGGTGATTTCACCGCCGACGCGCGCATCAACTACAACTTCCTGCTCAACAACGACTTCTCCCCGGGCGTGGAGGCCGACACCTGGACGGGCCGCTACACCGGCACCATCAACCTGGGTGGTACGTTCTAAGCTCCCCGGGAGTGACGAAGGCAGGACAGTCACGGCGCGGCGCCCTGCGATTCCGGGTGCCGCGCCGCTCTTTTTCCACCCTTCCGGGTGCGGCGCGCGGAAGGGGGCGTTAAGGTGGGATTCTTTCCAAATGGGAGGTGACGCATGAGTTTGCAGGTGGAGGACACGAAGGTCGGCACGGGCACCGAGGCCGTGGCGGGCAAGACGGTGACGGTGCATTACGTGGGGACGCTCACCAACGGCTCGAAGTTCGACAGCAGCCGTGACCGCAAGGAAGGCTTCACCTTCCGGCTGGGCGCGGGCCAGGTCATCAAGGGCTGGGATCAGGGCGTGGCGGGCATGAAGGTCGGTGGCGTGCGCAAGCTCACCATCCCGCCGGAGATGGGCTATGGCGCCCGGGGCTATCCGCCCGTCATTCCCCCCAACTCCACGTTGCTTTTCGAGGTGGAATTGCTGGACGTCCGTTAGGAGCTTTCCCATGGCCACGCTCGAAATCACCAAGGACAATTTCAAGGACACGGTCTCCAAGCCGGGCATCGTCATGCTCGACTGGTGGGCCTCGTGGTGCGGTCCCTGCCGCGCCTTCGCGCCCATCTACGACAAGACCGCCGAGAAGCATGAGGACATCGTCTTCGGGAAGATCGACACGGACGCGCAGCCGGAGCTCTCCGGCAGCTTCCAGATCCGCTCCATCCCCACGCTGATGGTGTTCCGGGACGGGGTGTTGCTCTTCGAGCAGCCCGGGGCCCTGCCCGCGGCGGCCCTGGAGGATCTCATCCGTCAGGTGCGCGCGCTCGACATGGCCGAGGTGCACCGGCAGATCGAGGCGAGCAAGAAGGCCAAGGAGCCGCAAGCCTGAGCGCCCGGGCGCGGGGAGTACCCCGCGGCCCGTGAGGAGGGGTGGGGGTTCCCGGGGCAGGCGTTCTGGGGCAGGCTCGGGGCCTATGTCCTGGGCGTGGGTGCGCAACTGGTGGCGGGGCAGGACGGCGCAACCGCTGCGTCCCCTCCTGGAATGGTGGAGCCGAAGCCCCGTGCTGCTCGTGCTCCAGGCGCTCGTGGTGTCCATGGTGTGGGGCGCCTTCGACGCGCTGGGGCTGTCGAATCTCTTCTTCCATGACGTGCCCCGGGTGACGTTCATCGCGGGCTTCATCGCGGCGATGTTGCTCGGGCAGTTGTCTTTCATTGGCTACCTGTTGGACGCGGACGAGCGGTGGGCCCTGGCGCCCCGGCCGGGCAAGCGCGGCGGGGTGCCTCCTTCGCTCGGCTGGTACCTGTTCCGCACCGGCACCTATCCGCTGCTGTTGGGCGTGCTCAGCGTGCCGTGCCTCATCCGCCGGCACTTCGCCTTCCTCTTCGGCGAGCTGGCGGCGCTCGGGGTCATGGTGCTGCTCACCCGGGGCACCGAGTGGTTGCGGCGCTGGAGCGAGTCGGACTGGCGCCGGCACCGCCTGCTGCGGCGCATCGGGGCGACGTTCTTCCGCCGGCGCTCGACGCACCTGCTGGTGCTGCACGTGCTGCAGGCCTGGTTGTTGTTGCTCTTCGGGCTGGGCTACCTGGTCGTGGCCGCGAACGTGGCGCTCACGGGGGTGCACAACTGGGTGTCTCCCGCGGTGGTCATCTGCGTGGCGGTGGGCCTGAGCGGGGCCGTCTATGGCGCGGTCCGCTTCTTCTTCCCCTCGCGCCACATGGGAGCCTTCCTGCTCGCGGGCGCCCTGGTGCTCTTCGGCGGGCGCGGGTGCGCGGACGACTCCGTCTACGCCGAGCTGTCCCTGTCCCAGCCGCCCGCGTACACGGGCACGAGCCCGGGCCCTCCCCGGGACACGGGCCTGCTCGGCGACGAGGAGGCGCTCCAGGCGTGGCTCGTGCGGATGCGGGCGGAGCCACCGCCCGGGGCCTCGTGGCTGGCTCCCGGGACACGCCGCCCGTGTCCGAGGAGGCGCCGGGCCCCTGCGCGCCGGGTCCCAAGCCCCGCATGGCGCTGGTGGCGACGAGCGGCGGCGGCATCCGCGCGGCGGCCTGGACGGCGCACGTGCTCTCCAAGCTCCAGGGGCCCGAGGGGGTGCCGGGCTTCCACCGCTATGTGCGTCTGGTCACCGGCGCCTCGGGAGGCATGGTGGCGGCGGGCACCTGGGTGACGGCGCTGCGGGCCGAGGGCCTGCCCGGGGACTTCTCCCTGCCAGCCGTGATGCAGCAGGACAGCCTCTCCTCCCCGGCCATCTCGCTGCTGCTGCCCGGAGGCGAGGACCGGGGACGCTCGCTGGAGCACACCTGGGTGCGCAACACGGAGGGCCTCTTGGGGCGCTCCTTCGAGGCGCTGCGTCCGGGCGAGGCGTCCGGGTGGCTGCCCTCGCTCGTGTATTCGCCCATGTTGGTGGAGGACGGGCGGCGGCTGTTGGTGAGCAACCTGGACCTGTCGGTGCTCACCTCGTCCGAGTCGAGCATCCTGGTGGCGGACGCGAAGGGAGACTCGCGCGAGGAGGCTCCGGGCCCTGCTCTCGCTGTCGGGCGTGCAGCTCTTCCAGCTCTTCCCCGCAGGCAATCCGTCTTCTCGGTGGCCACGGCGGCGCGCATGAGCGCCTCGTTCCCCTACATGAGCCCGGCGAGCGCGTTGCCCACCGCGCCGCGCGTGCGGGTGGTGGACGCCGGCTACTACGACAACTACGGGGTGGATCTGGCGCTCATGTGGTTGCACGCGCATCGCGGGTGGATCCGCGCGTGCACGTCGGGCGTGGTGCTGCTGCAGATTCGAGATCACCTGCGCAACGGCCGGCTCTCGACGCTGCGCGAGAGCGGGGCGGGCGCGGTGATGGGCGGGCTCACGTCCCCCATCGAGGCGGTGCTCCAGGCGCGCGAGTCGAGCATGTCGTTTCGCAACGACGAGCTGCTGAGCCTCGTGCAGGACGAGCTGAACGCCGGGCAGCCGTGCTTCTTCACCACCCAGCCCTTCGAGTTCAGCCAGACGGCGCCCTTGAGCTGGGCGCTGTCGGCGCACGATGTGGCGCAGCTACAGCGCGCCGCGGACAGCGCCACCATGGCCTACCAGGTGGCCGCGGTGCGCGAGTGGCTCACCGCGAGTCCCGAGGCCCAGGCGCGTGCCCGGCAGCTCCTGCTCTGCCCGGGCCAACGCGACGTGCCACCGTGAGCCGGGGCCTCCTCAGACGCCGGCGATGACGAAGCGGAGCGCGGCGGCGAACTCCTCCTCGCCCGGGTAGACGGGATGGCGCACCCACGTGCGCGCCTCCACGCCACCGCGCAGCAGCTGGGTGCCGCTGTCCGGCTCGAACGTCCACTCCGGCACGTCCCCCACCAGGTGGTCCACCCCCCACGGCGAGGCGCACTCCTCCCAGTCCTCCTGCGGCATGTTGCCCCACGGGTAGCGCCGTCCATCCGTGCCGCGCGCCGCCATCTCCCACTCGTCCGCCGTGGGCAGCCGCAGGGTGACACCTTCCAGCTGCGAGAGCTGGGCGCACAGCCGCTCCGCTTCCTTGCACGAGCCCAACCACACCTGCTCGTGGTCAGAGACGACACGGACGGGTTGCGGATGACCCACCCACTTGGCGAGGGGGCGATCCATGGGGACGCGGGCCACGAAGAAGCCCGCGGAGCGCACGCGGCGCACGGGGGGAGCGCCCAGCCAGTGCTCGATGGGGGCCACCCACTGCAGGGGCACGCCCGAGCGGCGCAGGAAGTACAGGCCGCCTTCCTCCACCACGCCCGGGGGCAGGGCGGTGGGCCCGGGCCCCGTCTCCAGGGGGGTGCTCAGCGAGTGCAGCAGCAGCGAGGCCGAGTCCGTCACCTCGAGCTCCCCCGCCAGCAGCTGCCACAGCGGCCGGAGCGGATCCCTCCCGGGCACCGTGTCCCCCGGGTTACGGCGCTCCTGGAGGTAGCGGATGACCCCATACCAGAGCTGCTCGAGGAAGCGGCGCTCGCGCGGCTCGTCCACCTCCTGCAGCAGCGTGGGCGTGTCCGAGGACTGCAACAGGGGCAGCATCTCCCGGGCGCGCAGCCGCGCCGCCGTCAGGGCGCCCGTCAGACGCACCTCCAGGTCGCCATCCCTCAGCGCCGCGCGCAACAGCCCGTCCACCCGCGGGTGGGCGGCCGGCTCGCGCATGAGCCAGCGCAGCTCCTGCCGCCGGTTCTCCAGCGACGACAGCCCCCGGATCAGCGCCGTCTGTCCCGGGGTGGAGGATGATGTGTGCCCGAGGCGTGGGGTCAAAGCGACCCCCCCGGGGATGTCCTGGGCGGTGCCCTGTCCCACGAGGGACTGGACGCGCAGGGAGTAGGGTCCGATGACCAGTTCGTCCTCGAATTTGAGCACGGAGGGGTGGTCCACGGGCTTGCCGTTGAGCCAGGTTCCGTTCTTCGAGTTCTCGTCCAACACGATGGTGGCTCCTTCAATGGCAACCAGTCGACAGTGGGTACGTGAGACGCTGCCGTTATCGAGGACGAGATCGTTCGCGGGATCCCTCCCGATGGCGATCTCCCGCCGCTTGAGGATCCCGGTCTGGGTGCTGTTCTCACCAATGAACCCGACAGTGATGTTGAACACGCGTGCTCCTGGGAGGAGGGCCCGTACGGCCGGTTGCCGGCACCACTTCCAAGCACACTGCGTGCCAGCGCACCCTCCCTCATTTATTACCGTGGTGCCAGAGACTTTTAATCCCATCGCTTCCGCGAAGCCCGCTCCGGGCGCTCGCCAGACGTCAAAACTGCTATCAGTCCTGACAGCAGTCACGTACTCGGAGTGAGAATGGCAGGCGGGCACAAGGACGCAGCAGGCGGGGCAGAGGGAGCCGCGGGGCGGGGGCGCCGGGAGAACGAGCCGGACACGTCCTCGGGGTGGAACCGGCCCTACCGCGAGCCCAAGGCGCTGCGCGTGCAGCGCGAGGGCATCGAGGATCTCGTCTCCCCGCTGTATCCAGACCGGGCCTACATCTTCGGGCGGTCGCCGGAGTCCACCGTGGTCTTCTCCCACGAGGCGGTGAGCCGGCAGCACGGGCGCCTGTCACTGCGCGAGGATCGCCGCTGGGTGTATCGGGACCTCGACTCGAAGAATGGCAGCTACGTGGGCCGCCCGGACGCGCCCGGCAAGGAGGCCCGGGTGCGCTTCCAGCGCCTCACCCCCTCGAAGGATCGGGTGCTCGAGGCGGGGGACATGGTGCTTTTGGGCAACGGCAGGAGCCGCCTCACCCTGCTGGCCGAGATGCCCCTGGAGGGGGGGCGCGTCCCCACACCGCGCCCCGTGTCTCCTCGGCCACGGTGCAGCTCGAGCGCTCCATCGACCGGTGTGCCCGCCACCCGCTGCCGGTGTTCCTCCGGGGCGACTCGGGCACGGGCAAGACGTTCATCGCGCGGGAAATCCACCGTCGCGGCGGCCTGGAGGGCAGCTTCGTCATCCTCAACTGTGGGCGGCTGCCGCAGGATCCCGCCTCGCTCACGAGTGAATTGCTCGGGCACCTCAAGGGGGCGTACACGGGCGCCTCGCTCGCGCGGGTGGGCAAGCTCTACGGCGCCAACGGCGGCACGCTCTTCCTGGACGAGGTGGAGTTCCTGCCGCGCATCGCCCAGGACTTCCTCGTGGACGTGCTGGAGGGCACCGGGAGCCTCGCGCCGCTGGGCGCTCCGGCGGACTTCCGCGAGCCCCCGCCCCGCTTCCGCCTCATCTCCGCCTCCAAGGTGCCCCTGCGGCAGACGGACTTGCGGCCGGACCTGGCGCAGCGGCTCGCCGCGGGCGACTTCATCATCCTGCCCACGCTCGAGGAGCGGCGCGAGGACATCCCCCACCTGGTGGCCACCTTCCTGCACCGGCTCAAGGTCGAGCAGCAGTACGACGCCCAGCTCACCCCCGAGGCGCTCGACTTCCTCGCGCGGGCGAACTGGCCCGGGCAGATCCGCGAGCTGGAGTCCACCGTGCGCACCGTGGTGGCGCGCGAGGCGGCCCAGCAGTCCCTGGAGGGCCACGCGAGCGCGCCGGCCCTCATCTCGCTCGAGGCGGTGCGTTCCTATCTGGAGCAGCGCGCGTTGGGCTTCGGAGGCGCGCCGGGGCCGCTGGTGCCACTGCTGCTGAGGACGGGCTCGCCCTCGATGGATACCCTGCCGCCCGTGCGCAAGCGCCCCAGTGCCCTGACCGTCCAGGACATCCAGGAGGCGCTGAGCCGGCAGGGCGGCAACAAGACCCGGACCGCGGCGGACCTGGGCATCGCGCTCAACACGCTCAAGGCGCGGATGAAGGCGCTGGGGATGTCGTGAGCGGGCGGGAGGACGCCTAGCGCCGCACCACCCGGTCCCGCCCCGCCTGCTTCGCCTGCAGACAGGACGCCTCGGCCGCGTCGAGCAGGTTGCCATACGGCTCCTGGGGCCGCAGCGTCGCGACGCCCACCGACACCGTGAGGTGGAAGCCGCCCGGCTCCGGGCCGAACCGCCTCGCCGCGAACCGGCGACGCATCCGCTCCGCGAGCCGCTCGCCCATGTCCGGGGTCACCGCGTAGAGCAGGGCCGCGAAGGCATCCCCCTCCATGCGTCCGATGGGCCCGCGTCCGTCCAGCTCCGCGGCGAGCTCGTCCACCAGCGCGCTCAACGCCGTGTCCATCGCCTCGCGGCCGTGCGCGTCATTGCCCTCCTGGGTCTCATCCACGTCCACCCACAGCAGCGTGAGCGGCAGCCGGGCCTGGTGCGCGTCCGACACGGCGCGCGCCAGCAGCTCCTCGAAGTGGGGCCGCAGGTAGGCGCCCGTCCGGGGACACACCTGGGGGGCGCGTTCGCTCATGGGTGGCTCTCACTTTTGCGAGGCGGCGCGGGTCTTCGCGTGCGCCTTGTGGAAGCCCTCGTAGAAGCGCACCGCGTTGTCGCCCACCTTCTGGATGTGCTGGTTGTTGAGGTACGCCGTCACCGGCGCGGCGACCAGGGGCATCGCCCGTCCGAGCGTCTGCAGGCCCCCCTTCTGGAGCAGTACCTCGGCCACCTTGCCCAGCACCCGCGGCCCCGAGCGCTGGAGGGTCCCCACGCCCGTCGTGTAGCCGTACAGGTCCAACAGCTCGTTGAGCGCGTGCGTGCCCTTGAGGTTCACCTTGTACAGCGTGGCGATGTCCACGAGCAGCGTGAGCTGCAGCCACGCCATCACCGTCAAATCCATGGGCAGCGCCACGAGCCCGAAGGCACCGAAGATGCCTCCGGTCATGCTCGCCACGTGCTTCTTCTCGTCGATGAGCCGCTGGGCCCGCTCGCGCACGCCCGCGGACGGGTAGCGCTGCTCCAGCTCCAGCACCCGCTTGCGCGCGCGCGGCACCTCCTGCTGCACCAGGTCCGTGAGCTTCGTGTCCGCCAGCTTCTTCAGCTCCGCGGGGGTGAGCTTCTTCACCGTGTCGGCGATGGGATCATAGAACGCCATGCTGCCCTCCTCCCCTCAATAACCCTGCTCCTCGAGGTACAGGTCCACCAGCGCCCCTTCCTCGTACCAGGCGTGCCGCATCTCCACCTGGAACCAGCGCGAGTCCGGCTTCGTCGAGCGCACCTCGAGCTTCACCTGGTCGGGCGCCGTGTCGATGACCACCGCCCGGGCCTTGCACGCCGGCCCCGGCTGCTCGCCATAGCCGTCCTCCAGGCACACCTCGTCGCCCACGGACAGCCGCCGCGTGTACTCGGTCGCCGGTAGCGCGCCTCGTCGCACGGGCCGCGCACCGACGAGCGCCCATGCTGCTCGCAGCGATCCTTCAGCGGCGCGCGCACCACCTTCACCGAACCCACCAGCGGATCATCGTCGTTGGGGTTGGGACGGAATGCCTCTCGGCTCGCCCCACAGCCGGTGAGCATCCCCACCAGGACCGCGCCTGCCCACGTCCACTTCATCTCGTCCCTCGCCTCTGGAAAGCGCCTCCGCGCGCCCCTCGCGCGCGAGCATGGCAAGCCCGCGCGGGAGCGTAAAGCGGAGCGAGGCGATGGAACGTGCTTCAGGCGATGCGCCGCGCCGGGCCCGGAATCTCCTCCGTCACCCCGGGCACGATGCGGTTGGCGGCGTCCACGAACACCACCGTCGGCTTCCAGTTCCTCGCCTCGTTCTCCTCCACCTCGGCGAACGTGGCGATGATGACCAGGTCTCCCGGCTTGTTCAGGTGCGCCGCCGCGCCATTGATGCAGATGACGCCGCTGCCCGCCTCACCCTCCAGGGCGTACGTCTCCAGGCGGGTGCCCTGCGTCACGTTCCACACCGCCACCTTCTCGAAGGGAAGGATGTCGGCGGCGCGCAAGAGGTTCCGGTCGATCGTGACCGAGCCCTCGTAATCCAGATCGGCCTGGGTCACGGTCGCGCGGTGGATTTTGGATTTGAAGAGGATTCGGCGCATGGCGGATGTCGGGGTCCGTTGGGAATTTCCGGCGCAACCGTAACGGGGGATGCGCCGGGGAACAACCGACAACACCTCGTCCGCCAGCCTGCCCTCCTCTCCGCCGCGAACTACTTCCGGAAATTCAGGAGTTGGGAGATGTCCATCGGCACGTTCTGGGAGCCGGACTGCAACTGGCCGTCGAGCATCACCTGGGCGTTGCCCCCCGAGCGCAGGGCGTTGGCCGCGGACAGGGCGCTCGCGAAGTTGATCTTCAGGGGCAGGGTGAGCTCCTTGGTGCCACCGGGCTCCAGCAGGCCGAGGTTGCCCGTGGCGAGGTTGCCCACGTTGGCGCCCGCCACCTTGAGCGCGCCGCCGATGCCCGCCACTGGCAGGGCGAAGCTGTTGCGGTTCTTCACCACCAGGGGGAACTCCACCGTGGCGCCCTGCACGGTGACGTTGGTGATGCGCGGCGACTGGAACTGCACCTGGGGAATCTTGGGGACCTCGAAGGTGCCCTCGTGCTCCAGGGGGAAGCTGAGCACGCCCAGCGGCGTCTTCACGCCGAGGCTGCCCTGGGCCTTGTAGCGGGCGCTGTCCTTGTTGAGGAACGTCGTCACCACCGGCGCGATGTCCGCGAAGCGCACGTTGGCGGGGAAGACGAGCTCCGACTTGCCGTTGGCCGCGATGTTCAGGCCCTTGGCGGGCGTGCCCGCCACCACCTGCTTGTCCTCGACGAAGAAGGCGTAGCTGATGGACGCGAGGCTGAGGCCCAGCGGGTTGGGGTTGTTGAGCTGGTAGACGAGGTCGACGGTGGCGTCGGAGAGCGAGGCCTGGGACAGGCGCGCCGTCTTGAAGGTGAGGGTGGGCTTCTTGAAGGCGTTCTTGGCCATCTTCTGCAGCGCGGCGCAGCCGGTGCCGAGCGAGAGGCCAAGGACAGCGAGGAGGAGGAAGGTTCGATTCGTCTTCATGGGTAGGGAGGCGGACGGGAAGAGCGCCGGGGCCATTCAATCGCCCCTCGCGCGGGCCGTCACCGGGACAGTGCACCGGGTGGGGGGCGATGGTAAGTCTTGAGCACCTTGAGACCGCGCGAATTCCGCTGGTTGTCCGTCCTGCTCGGCGCCTTGTTGTCGCTGTCCGCCTGCTCCCGGAGCGCGGGCGGGGAGTCCAACCGTACGCTGCCGCTCGCTCCGTGCCGCCTGGAGGGGGTGGGACGGCAGGCCCTGTGCGGCACCCTGGAGGTGTGGGAGGACCGCGCGGCGAAGCAGGGGCGCAAGGTGCCCTTGAAGGTCGTGGTGGTGCCCGCGCTCGCCTCCTCGCCCCTGTCGGATCCGCTGGTGCTCCTGGCCGGCGGCCCCGGACAGGGCGCCGCGAAGCTCGCCGGGCAGGTGATGCCACTGCTCGAGCGCATCCAACGCCAGAGGGATCTCGTCTTCGTGGACCAGCGCGGCACCGGTGACTCCCGGCCGCTCGAATGCAATCCCGTCCCCCCACCGCGCCGCTCACCGAGCAGTTCGACGACACCTTCCGTGAGAAGGAGATCCGCGCGTGCCTGGCCAGCTACGACGCGGACGTGCGCCTGTACACCACGCCCATCGCCATGGATGACCTGGACGAGGTGCGCGCGGCGCTCGGCTACGACAAGCTCAACCTCTGGGGTGTGTCCTATGGCACGCGCGCCGCGCTCGTGTACCTGCGCCAGCACCCCGAGCACGTGCGCACCGTCATCCTCGATGGCGTGGCGCCCATGTCCCTCGTGCTCCCCCTCTACGTCGCGCGCGACGGCCAGCGCTCGTTGGATCTGCTGCTCACGGGCTGCGAGCAGGACGCGGCGTGCTCGCATCGCTACCCGGAGCTGCGCGGCCGCTTCACCGCGCTCCTGGAGAGCCTCGCGCGCGAGCCCCTGAAGACCCGCGTGCAGCACCCCCTCACCGGTGCCCCCGAGGACGTGACCCTCACCCGCACGGCCTTCGTGGGCGCGCTGCACTCCCTGCTCTATCAGCCCGAGACGGCCGCCATGCTCCCGCTCGTGGTGGACCGCGCCACCCAGGGCGATTGGGGGCCCTTCGTCGCCCTCTACGTCACGATGCACGGCAGCCTCGAGAAGAACATGAGCCAGGGCATGCACCTGTCCGTGGTGTGCTCCGAGGACGCGCCCCTCATCACCGAGGAGGCCATCGTCCGCGAGGCGCGCGGCTCCTGGATGGGCGAGCGCGAGCTGCGCGACACGCTCAGGAGTTGTGCGCTGTGGCCTCGGGGCAGCGTGCCCGCGGGCTACCGCGACCCGGTGACGTCGGACGTGCCCGTGCTGCTCCTGTCCGGCGAGCTGGATCCCGTGACGCCGCCCCAGTGGGCCGAGGACGCGAAGAAGACGCTGTCCAACAGCCTGCACGTGGTGCTGCCCGGCGTGGGCCACGGAACGTACACCGTCGGGTGTGCGCGCACGCTGATGTCGGACTTCGTGACGCACGGGAGCGTGAAGGGACTCGAGCCCAAGTGCCGCGAGAGCCGGCCCGTCCTCCCTTCTTCACCTCCTTCGCGGGGCCGGTGCCATGATCGACGTGACGAACCTGCACAAGCGCTTCGGCGCGGTGACGGCCGTGGAGGACGTGAGCTTCCGCGCCGAGGATGGCGTGGTGACGGGGCTGCTCGGGCCCAACGGCGCGGGCAAGACGACCACCCTGCGCATGCTCTACTCGCTCATCCGCCCGGACCGGGGCAGCGTGAAGGTGGATGGCCTGGACGTCGCCGAGCGCCCCCTGGACGTGCGCCGCGCCCTGGGCGTGCTGCCCGATGCCCGCGGCCTCTATCCGCGCCTCACCGCGCGCGAGCACGTGCGCTACGCCGGGGAGCTGCACGGCCTGTCCGGCGCGGCGCTCGACGCGCGCATCGCCGAGCTGGTGGAGCTGCTCGACATGAAGGACATCGCCGACCGGCGCACCGAGGGCTTCAGCCAGGGCGAGCGCATGAAGGTGGCGCTGGCGCGGGCGCTCGTGCACGGGCCGCGCAACGTGCTGCTGGACGAGCCCACCAACGGCCTGGACGTGATGAGCACGCGCGCGGTGCGCACGCTCATCCGCCGCCTGCGCGAGCAGGGCCACTGCATCGTGTTCTCCAGCCACGTGATGCAGGAGGTGGCCGCGCTGTGCGACCGCATCGTGGTGGTGGCGCGCGGCCGCGTGGTGGCGGAGGGCACCCCGGACGAGCTGCGCGCGCGCACGGGCAAGGAGAACCTCGAGGAGGCGTTCGTGGCGATCATCGGCAGTGATCAGGGGTTGATGCTATGAAGTCGCTCCTCTCCACGGTGTTCCGCAAGGAGCTGCGCGACCACCTGCGCGACCACCGCTCGGTGTGGAGCGCGGTGGGCATCACCCTCCTGGGCCCCATCCTCTTCGGGGTGATGTTCACGGTGATGGCCTCCTGGCTCAACAAGGACAAGCCCCTGGAGCTGCCCGTGCTGGGCCGCTCCCATGCCCCGAGCCTCGTCGCCTACCTGGAGCGCTCCGGCGCCACGCTCACCGAGCCCCCGCGGACTACGAGGCGCGCATCCAGGCGGGCAAGCTGGACACGGTGCTCATCATCCCCGAGGACTACGGCGAGGACTTCGCCGCGGGCCGCACCGCCAAGGTGCACCTCGTCATGGACAACTCGCGCAACCAGGCGCGCACCACCATCCGCCGGGTGCAGCAGTTGCTCAACGGGTACTCGGGCCTCTTGGGCGCGCAGCGGCTGCTCGCGCGCGGGGTGGCGCCGGAGCTCGCCTCGCCCATCAAGATCGAGGAAGTGGACCTGTCCACGCCGGAGCGGCTGGCGGCGAGCCTGCTGTCCATCATCCCCATCTTCCTCGTGCTCGCCGCCTTCTCGGGCGGGATGAGCGTGGCCATCGACGCCATGGCGGGTGAGCGCGAGCGCGGCTCGCTGGAGTCCCTGCTGCTCAACCCCGTGCGGCGCGAGGCGCTCGTGCTGGGCAAGTGGCTCACCGCCGTGGTGTTCGCCATCGCCGCGACGACGCTGTGTCTCGTGGCCTTCCTCCTGGTGATGAACCGGGTGCCCCTACAGGACCTGGGCGTGAAGGTGCGGTTGGATCCGCTCGCGGTGCTGGGCCTGTGGGCGGGCGTGGTGCCCCTGGCGCTCATGGCCTCGGCGGGACAGATGCTCCTGTCCACCTTCGCGCGCTCCTTCAAGGAAGCGCAGACGTACATGCAGATGTTGTCGTTCCTGCCCACGCTGCCCGGCATGGTGCTGGCGCTCTCGCCCGTGCAGAGCCAGATGTGGATGTTCGCCGTGCCGGTGCTGGGGCAGGAGATGCTCGTGCAGGAACTGATGCGCGGCGAGCCCCTCGGCCCGCTGCCCTTCGTGCTGGGGCTCGTGAGTTGTACGGCGTTCGCCGGGGTGTTCCTCGCGTGGACGGCCCGCCTGCTGAGCGACGAGCGCATCATCTTCGGCCGCTCCTGAGTCGCTCATATGGTGATGCTGAGCCAGGGGCTTCGTGTCGAAGGGTGCCTTCTCCGCTATGCGGACAGCGGAGGAGAAGGAACACCGATCGTGTTCACTCATGGGGCAGGCGCCGACCATCACATGTTCGACGCGCAGTACGACCGACTCGCGATGTCGGGGCACCGGGTGGTGGTATGGGACATGCGCGGACACGGGGCCTCCAGGCCGAACGGCGAACCCTTCACCGGGGAGCGCGCGTGCCGGGATCTCCTCGCACTCATCGAACATCTACGACTGTTCAAGCCGGTGCTGGTGGGGCTCTCGCTCGGCGGCAATCTCTCCCAAGCGGTCGTTCGGCGGAGCCCCGGATCCTACAGGGCCCTCATCGTGATGGGCGCCACCTGGAACACAGGGCCGCTCACCGCCACCGAGCGTTTCCTGCTCAAGCTGGCGGCTCCGTCACTCGCGTTGGTGCCAGAGTCGAGACTTCGGCTTCTCATGGCGCGTGCGTCGGCGGTGACGTCCGCCGCTCGGGAAGACGTGGTTCGCGCGTTCGCGCAGATGAGCAAGCCGCGGTTCATCGAGGTCTTGAAGGCGACGGTCGGATTCGTCACGCCCGAGCCCTCGTACCGGACTCCACTCCTCTCTGTTTGATCAGGGGCTCCGCCGACAAGACGGGAAACATCGCCACCGCGATGCCGCGGTGGGCCGCGGCGGAAGGCATCACCGAACACGTCATCCCCGGGGCGGGGCACCTCGTCAGTCAGGATGCGCCAGAGGCCGTCACCGCGATCATCGAGAGGTTTGTCTCCGCGCTTCCTCGCGCGTGAGGTGCCGATCCGGCCGTTCTCGAGCGACCCGGTCAGGGCTTCGCGTAACCGAGCGGTCGCGCTTCCAACTCGGCGGGAGAGGGCTCGTGGAGGAAGGTCACCCACCCCTCCCGCCGGGAGTGCCGGGGCACGTAGGAGAGGAAGAGCTCGGAGCGCTCGCGGACCTCGCCCCCCTGGCGCAGGTCCACCCCCACCCGGACCTCCTCCGCCGTCTCCTCTCCCCGGTTCTCCACCGTGATGGGCACCCGCCAGTGCCCACTCCCCTGGAGGGGCCTGCCCACGGTGACCACCAGGTCCGGCGGCGTGTCGCTCATCGTCCACGCGTCCACCGCGATGAAGCCCAGCACCGCCGCCACGAGCACGCAGCTCACCGCGAAGACGATCCGCTCCAGCCAGTTCCACTTCGCCGTCATGATTGGATGAGCAGCCTTCCCGCGGAGGCACCGAGTGTCCCCGCGAATCCCAGCACCACCACCTGCGCCACGCAGATGGACAACCCATTGCCGTCGAAGCGGCCGAAGAACCACAGCACCAGCGCCCCGGAGACGAGCGCCAGCGCGTAGGTGATGACCGTGCCCATCAGCACGTCCCCGAGCCGGCGATGCCTCGTGAAGCGGCGCGCCCCCGTGAAGTCGAGCTGGTAGAGGATGAGCCCGCCGAGCAGCAGCGACAGCAGCGCCGTGCCCAGCAGCCGCCACGGGGTCAGCTCCACGGCGATCATCACGATCTCCTCCGTGGGCGCCACGTTGGCCGCGAAGAGCACCGCTCCGCAGAAGCCGATGACGAGCTGGCCGGGCACGCGCTCGGCCTCATCGCGCTCCTTCTGCTCGTCTCCTTCCTTGCCGCCCTTGCCCCCGCCTCCGCCCCCACCGCCGAACTGCGCGCTGCCCACCGAGATGCCGATGGCCACGCTGCCCGCCTCCACCGTCACCATCCCCACCACCTCCGGCCACGAGCTGTCCGCGGTGATGCGGCCAATCAGGAAGAGCACCGCCGTGGACACCAGCAGCCCCAGCCCCAGCTCCTCCACCGAGTCCGAGAGCACCTCGCTCCAGTTCACGTCCCGCCGGAAGCCGCCATAGCGGTTGTAGCCGAGCAGCAGCACGAAGGTGCCCAGCAGGTAGAGCAGCAGGTGGATGGGCCGGGTGATGAAGCCCGCCCACCACACCTCCATCGTGTAGAGCAGCGGCAGGCTGAAGAGCAGCCCACCCGCGATGCCCCGGCCGTACTCGCGCAGGGACTCCATCACCGGGCGTCGGTGCCTCTCCGGCGAAGCATTTCCCTCCGGCTCGTGCCGCGCGTCATCCATGGCGCCGCCCAATGTATCCAGCCCCTCGCGGGTGGACAGCTCCCGGAAGCCACGCCGCGGTGGGTCATGAGCACCCGGACTCGTCGCCATGGGCTCCTTCCCGCCTCCCCTCCGCGAGCCCCTTCTCCTCCCACCCGTCGCGCCCTACCTTCCCTCCACGCATCTGGCTTCGTGGATCATTTCCCCGATGGGGGGCGTGGAGGACTCCGACGGGCGCTGGTGCGCGAGGGAATGAACCGTGAACTACCACCTCCGCACCCAGGCCGAACTCGACGCCTCGCTCGACCGGGCGCTCGCCGCCGCTCCCCATGACGTCACCCGGAGTGACTCCTGGTTGCTCGTCTATGGCTCCATGCTCGAGGAGCCGCCGTTCTCGCCCGAGGATCGGCGGCCCGCGACCCTCGAGGGCTGGGAGCGGATCTTCTGCCTCGCCGACCCGAAGATGCGCGGCACCGAGCGGCGCCCCGGGCTCTGTCTGGGACTCGTCCGGGGACACCGCTGCCGCGGACTGGCCTACCGGCTCGCCGCGCGCACCGTGCGCGAGGACCTGCGGCGCGTCTGGGAGCGCGAGATGCTGTTGCCCTTCTACGTGCCCTGTTGGCTCGAGGCCCGGACGCCGAGTGGCGTCATCACCGCGCTGACGTTCTGTACCGACCCCGACGGCCCGCTGTACGAGCCATCCCTGAGCGAGCCGACGATGATCGAGCGCCTCGCCCGGTGCGAGGGCGAGAACGGCTCCAACGCCGAGTACCTCGACGAGACCGTACGGCAGCTCGCCGAGGCGGGCCTTCCCGACACGGGCCTGGACCACCTCGCCGAGCGTGTTCGCGCCGCGCGCGCCGCCCGCCTCGAGCGCGAGTAGGGGCGGCGCTCGCCGTGCCTATCCCATCACCGCCGTGAGCCGGTGGCCCGCGGACGCGACGAGCGCGTCCTCGAGGAAGCCCGCGAGGATGTTGGGGATGCGCAGCTTGCGGGTCGCGAACTCGCGCACGGTGTAGAGCGCGAACGAGGAGGCCAGCGCGGCCACCGCGCCCACCACGGCGAAGCCCAGTACGGGCCGCTCCTTCTGCCGGGCCACGGCCGCTCCCACCAGGGCCCCGGAGGCCAGGCGCATGAGGAGCACCGGCGGCACGAGGCGCGAGGGCATCCCAGGCAGCTTGTCCAGCACCAGCTCGCCCAGCGCGAGCACCGGCAGCACGCGCGCCGTCGTCGACGACGCGAGGAACTGCTCCACGGGATTCGCCTTCGCGCTCGCTCCTCTTCGGCCAGGTGCTGGCTCAGGAAGGCCGGAGCACTCAGCGCCCTCATCCCCGCCATTGCCCCCATCCCCGCCGCGGTCATCATGTCGCTTCGATTCATGTGTCCACCCTCGTGGCTGAGACCACTTCGCCTGTCAGCGAGGATGGGGATGCCGTCGAGAAGCGACCATTCCCACACAGGGGTTGCCTGCTCGGCTGCCGCTCCCCGCGTCAGGGCTGGAGGGCGTTCGGGGTGGGCTGTGGCTTCTTCACGGGGATGTAGCACTTGCCCTGGTACTCGGCCGTGCTGCGAGGGCAGGGTGCCTTCTTCGTGTGTTCAATCCAGCAGCCGCCCCGGACTTCCACCTCCGTTCCTTCGAGGCATGGAGGCTTGCGCTGTTCCTTGAAGGGCGTTTCCGGCATCGGGTAGGAGGCGATGGGATGCGCGAGATCCTCTCCGTCGGAGAAGAAGACGAGATCCTCGCTCGTGGTCCGCGCCCTCGTCGCTTCGCGAGCGTGAGGCCAGAGGAAGAGGACGAGTCCCGTCGCCATGGCCGCCGCGGCCCCCGGGAGTCCCCAGCGGAGCACCTGTCTCCGGAGGCGAGCGAGGGCGGGCACGCGGTTGAAGTGGTCGTGCGCGTCCTTGCGGTTCTCGATGTGCGCGGTGGCGCCCGCGAGCCGGATGAGCAGCAGCGTCAAGTCGTGCAGGGAGGCGCGTCCCTGGGGCGTCTGCTCGACGTGCACGGCCTGGTAGGGCGGATGGATGGAGCCCTCGGCCCGGACGCTCCAAGCGCTTCGCGGGTGTCCGTCCTCGCCCGCGCCCGGGAGCACCACCAGCGCCGGGGCGCCCGTCTCGACATGGTGCGCTTCGTGGATGGAGCCCTCGTCCGGGTCGGTGCCCCGGTAGCGTTTGCCCAGCCGATACGGCCCGATCCTGTCGCCCTTCTTGCCTGGGGTGCCGCTCATGTCCGTGCCTCCCGCTGTTGGGGCCTTCCTACCTGGAATGTCGGGCTCGTGTACAGACGTTGGAAGTCAGGGTGGCACGTCCCGGCCCTCGCCGAAGCCGAGCACCCACCACTTCGGGGCCTGCGCGCCCCGCTCCGCCAGAGCCCCCGCCGGTCCCACAGAGGTTCCGTCTCGCCATCGTCCGCGAGCCGGAAGGTCCCGAAGTGCATGGGCACGCTGTGGCGCGCGCCCAGGTCCACGCTGGCCTGCACGGCCTCGCGCGGCGAGATGTGCACCGGCGACATGAAGCCCTCGGGCTTGTAGGCCCCGATGGGCAGCACCGCCAGCCGCATGGGCCCGTAGCGCTCCCGGGCCTCGGCGAACTGCCGGCCCCAGCCCGTGTCTCCCGCGAAGTACGTCGCTCCGTGTGGCCCCCGGAAGACGTAGCCCGTCCACAGCGTGCCCCCGCTGTCGGTCATGCCCCGGTTGGTGAAGTGCTGGGTGCGTGCGCTCACCAGTGTCACCTCGGGGGTGAGCGGGAACTCCTTCCACCAGTCCACCTCGGTTACCTGGCGCAGGCCCTCGCCCTCGAGGAACGCCCCGTTGCCCAGTCCCGCGAACAGACGCATCGCGGGGAACTTCTCCTGGAGCCGCCGCAGCGTGGCCACGTCCATGTGATCATAGTGGTTGTGGCTGAGCACCACCGCGTCGATGGGCGGCAGGTCCTCGAAGCGGATGCCCGGCGGACGCACGCGCTTGGGTCCCGCGAAGGACACCGGGCTGCACCGCTCGCTGTAGATGGGATCCGTGAGGATGTTGAGCCCATCGAGCTGCAAGAGCACGGTGGCGTGGTTGATGAATGTCACGCGCAGGGCGCCGCGGCCCACGCGCTCGGGCGGAGGCGGACCGTGCGGCACGTCGTGCCAGTCCTTCCACGGGCCGGGCCGACGCGTCCGCATCCAGTCCATGAAGCCCAGCTGCTGCTCGCGGGGCTCCAGGTTGAAGAAGCGCCGGCCATCGAAGTGATCGCTCGGGGGCCCTTCCAGGTGGGCGCGGCGAAGACGCAGCCACTCGCGCTCACCGCCATTGCCAGGACGAGCACTCCGAGGCCAAGACGCGACAGGAGGCGGGCCGGGACGAGCGTGCTCATTGCTCCTTCGGGGCTCCAGGCGGGGTCAGTGGCTCTTGGGTCGACGACTGCTTCGCCTGTCGATTCAACCTCTCCTCTTCGCGGGCCTTCTGGGCAATCGCCTTGACCAGGGCTCGGGCCGCCGCTCGGTCGTGCAGCGAGGAGTCACCCACCGTCACCACCGTGTATCCATCGACTTGGACCCGTTGAACCTTCTTCATGGCTACCTCTCCATCATTTGTGTGCATCTTCGCATGGGCCTGCCCATCGTCCACCTCCCCCTCCGAGCGGAGTCCTCACGTCTAGATGGGGGCGTATTTCAAGACCTCGGTGAAGGTGTTGCGGAGCAAGGTCTCCAGTGTGCCGTAGTCCCGGGTGTCGAGCCCTGCCCAAAAGGGTTTGAGTCGATTCGATGTGAGGTAGACGACCCCGATGGGGACCCAGTGGACCGAGTCATAGATGGGCACACAGACCATGGAGGAGAAGATCTGATCGTGCGTCCATGACTCCAGCATGGATGCCGTGAAGTTGGCATGCAGCCGGGGGTCCCGGGACGCTTCGAGCGTCACTCCGCGGAGAAAAGTGAAGCCGGAGGCTCCTTGCGCTTTCTCCATGGAGGCAACGCTCAGTTGCCGCGTTCGCGCATAGGGCTCGTCGATGATGTCGCCCGTGCCGTCTCCACCGCGATAACGGAAACCCAGTTGGATGAGCGCCCCCTCCGCCGGGATGAATCCCCCCATATGGAGTTCCTCCTCCTGCAGCACAGCGAATCGTCGCTTCAAGATGGAGTGCATTCCCTTGAGCACGTGGATGGCACTGCGCTGGACCTCCTCGCGGTAGAGTTCCTTGAACACCGGAGAGGTGGCACGCAGGAACGCTTCTCCCTTCTCGGCCCAGACCCCTCCGTTGGAACCCAGCCGGATCTGTCGCAGGTAGAAGGGCACCAGTTCGTGGCTCTCGACGTCGAGCACGTGCATCTGCCAGGACGCCCAGAAGTCTTCCCGGTGCCGTCGAACGAAGTTGCGCGCCAGCCGCTCCATGAGTTCCGCGCCGGGCGAGGGCGGATTGTTCGACAGCAGCGCGTAGACGCGTGCCACGGGTTGGTGGCGTTGGGCCCTCTTCACGCGCTCCAGCAACAACCCTCGCAGCCGGGGATCGGCCAGGCTCAAACCCACCATCAACACGGTCTTCTTCTCTTCCATGAAGAGATCGTCGAGCTTGCGGCTCGCCCAGTCTCCCCGCGCCTCGTGGTAGTCCTTCTCCGAGAGCACCACCGTGCCCGACGTTGTCTTCCCCGGAGCCGGGGGAGGTAGCCGTGAAGGTGCACGACGTGTGGCTCCGCGGGCCGCTCCTCGGTCACGATGACCTCGGGTGCTTTTCCCAGCAGACGCTCCGCCGCGCGCTCCAGCAGATCATCGAAGTTGAAGGTGTAGAGGCCGTGCAGTCGCCTCCTGGGTGTGTCCATCGAGGCGGCCAGGATGGCGGCCAGTTCCAGGTGGATGCTGCTCACGTCCTTGGGGACGCCCCGGTACAGCGCGTCGCGGAGCATGTCGAGGTAGCGCTCCGTGGGCAGCTTGTCGCGCACGACATCCACCACGGCTTCCCGGCCGAAGTTGTCCACGAAGATCCGGGCGGCCACATCGAGGTCGCCAGATTGGAACTCGAGGTCGCTGTGCTCCTGGGCCAGGAAGGAACTCAGCAGCCGGCGGTTCAGCTCGTTCCAGGACGGCAAGCCCGACGCGATGGACGCGCCCGCGCCCACGAGGAACTCCAAGGAGCCCTCCTGGAAGCTCCGCTGGAGGTTGGTAACGAAATCACCCGCCGACAGCCTGCTCGTGCTCATGAGCCCCTCTCTCCCCATACCCGCCGTTGTTCCCCACGCGCACGACCTTACGAACAACGTCTGACACATCTACCGGAAAAGTCACCAGGGAAGGTGCGCCGCGTCATCGGGCTTCGTGCCCTCACGGTGGGGAGCGGGCAGGCGCCAGCCGTTCATTCAGGTACAATCACTTCACCTGGCCCGCGGGAGTGGGCTTCAACCACTTGTTCACAGTGGGGTCGGATCTTCCGTGCGCGACGCTCCGGCCGTACCCACGGACAACAGACGGTGGGCGGGCATTGGCCCACCTTGGAGCCGATATGACCCCGGAGAGAGAACTCACGCTGATGTTGGCGCCGGCCTCCGTGGCCACGGCGTCCGGAGAGCCCCGCTTCGGCACCTACCAGGGTGAACTGCCCGAGGTGGACTTGCAGAAGCTCACCGGCCGGTGGGCTCCGTCGGCGGCGAAGGATCGCCTGCTCAAACGCAAGCGCTGGCACTACACCCTGGCGGCCACGCGCGAGGTGCTGGCGCTCTTCGCGGTGGTGGACGTGGGCTACTCGGCCAATGCCTTCGCGGTGGCGTTGGACTTGAAGGAGCGGCGGGTGCTCTGCGACGTGAGCTTCCTGGGGGCACCGGGCCCGCTGGCCGAGGTGGGCAACCGGCCCGGGGCGGGGCTGTCCGTGTCGTTCCGCACGCTGGGCGGACGGATGACGGCGCAGCGCGGCGCGGAGGACGAGCGCTACCGGCTGCGCGTGGACGTGAGCCGCTTGCGCACCGGCAGCCTCCAGACCTTCCAGTGGGATGGGAGCCTGTTGGTGGCCGGGGGGGCTCCGGCGCTGTCGGTGATCGCCCCCGTGGAGGGGGACGGCTTCGTCAATGTCACCCAGAAGCGCGGCGGGATGCTGGCCTTCGGCACGATCGAGGCGGGGGGCAAGCGCTTCCAGCTCGACGGGGGCGTGGGGGGCACGGACTACACCCAGGGCTACCTCGCGCGGCACACCGCGTGGCGCTGGGCCTTCCTGGCGGGACGGCTCGCGGATGGCACCCCCGTGGGCCTCAACCTCGTCGAGGGCTTCAACGTGAGCTCCCACACCAACGAGAACGCCTTGTGGCTCGGCAACCGGCTCATCCCCCTGGGCCGCGCGAGCTTCGAGTACGACCGTCAGGAGTTGATGAAGCCGTGGCGGTTGCGCACGGACGACGGGGTGGTGGACCTGAGCTTCCAACCCCTGCACGTGCACCGCGAGGACCATGACTTCAAGGTGGTGGTGAGCCACTTCGCCCAGCCCCTGGGCCTCTTCGAGGGCACGGTGCGCGTGGACGGCCACACGCATGTGCTGTCCGCGGTGCCCGGCGTCACCGAGGACCAGGACATGCTCTGGTGAACAGCCCCGGCGGGGGCGGGTGGCTGCGGTGGGAGAGGAGTGGCCTATGCTTGGTTCGCGCCCGGGGGCTCCATGCGTTGCTCGAAATGTGGTCACGTCATTGACGACGAGTCGTTGGACTACTGCGCCGAGTGTGGCGAGCCCCTGAACGTCCAGGCGGACGAGGACGACGAGCGGACCGAGGTCTCTCAGTCTCGGTACGCCGCCGAGGACGAGGAGACCGCCGTCACCGGCACCGAGGACGACAATCCGGACGGCGCCGCGCCGGATTACGAGGAGAGGGCCCGCCCGCTCCCGCGGACTCCTGGGGGGACGGGTTGTCCCAGGCCGCGAGCGCGCTGTTCGTCGCCGTGACGCAGGTGGGCGGCACGCTCCAGGGGCTGCTGGATGATCCCCGCTTCCGGGCGCGCCTGCCGGGCGGCTCGCTGACGTTGGTGGGCGTGGGGCTCGTGGGGGTGGGGCTGGTGCTCTCCGTGGCGCCTCCCATCCCGGGCATCGGCCTGATGGGCTCGGGGGTGGTGCTCCTGTGGGGAGCGCTCGCGGCGGTGAACGAGTGGCGCCGGTGCACGAGGCGCCCGAGTACCCGGGCCGGCCCGTACCGCCCCTGCCTCCGGCGCTCGCGAACCTGCCCCGGGAGATGGAGCATCCGGCGGTTGGCCAGACGTTCGCGCTGCTCGTCTGCGGGTATGCCCTGTTGATGCTGGGCTACGGGCCCATCTCGTGGGTGTGGATGCTCGCCGGGGGGGTGCTCGGCTACGACCAGGGCCGGAGGTACTTCGTCCCTCCCGAGGACGGCTCGCCCGAGGGGGAGCCGGGGTCCGCGTCGCACCCGTGGGTGTTGGCGGGCGTGGTGCTGTGCAGCGTCTCGCTGCTGCTGCCGTGGACGCCGGGGAGTACGTGGGCGTCGGGCACGCGGGGTGGAGAGTTGCCGCTGGTGGCGCTCACCCAGTTCACGCTGTTGTTCCTCGCGTGCTCGGCCGTGAAGCACCGGGGACTCGGGGGCCTGCACCCGCTCTTCCTCACCCTCATGACCGTGTGGCTCATGCTGTGGTTCTTCTTGATGAAGAACTCCCACAGCCCGGGCCCGTGGCTCTTCCTGCCGGGCGTGTTGACGCTCGTCATCGTCGTCGCGCGCCACCTCATTCCGCAACGCTCCCCGGAGGCGAAGGAGTCGGCCTCGGACCTGGACCTCCAGGGCTGAGCGGTTCGCCTCAGGGGGTGGAGAACAGCTTCCGCAGCCACGTGAGGAAGCGCTGGGCCAGTGCGTGGTTGGCGTCCAGGTAGCGCCCGGTCACCGCCAGTCCGAGGGGTGTTCCGGGTTCCTGCTGCCAGGCCAGCCACGTGTGGATGAGCGCCTTGGAGCGATGGACATCCTGGAACCGGCGCTCGGCGGGCGGAATCCCATCGACGGATGTCTGGGCTCGGGGAGCAGGGGGTCGCCGTGATGGACGAGGTGTTGGATGAAGTCCTCCAGCATCCCGGACAGCCGGTTGTCGGGCATGACCCAGATGCCGAAGCGGGGCAGGCGGCCCTGCGCCGCGAGGATCGTTCCGTCTTCCGCTGGAGTGGCAGGTAGCTCCGTGTAGCCGCTTCTCGCCAGCACGTCGCACACCGAGTGCCACCGGTCCGAGAGATTCGTGTCGGCGTCGATGATGGTCCCGATGGTACGCAGCGCCGGGACCCGGAGGCGGACACTCAGATCGTCCCGGAGACGCTCATACCCCTCCTTCGCTTCCACCGTGAACAGGCTCTGGTTGTCCAGTTGGTGGTGGTTGCACAACTGGTAGACGACCTCGCGGTCGTCCTTGCCCTCGACCAATAGGACATGCTCTCGGGGCGGAGGCATCAACGAACCTCGATGGATTCGCGGGTGATGATCTCGAGATCCCGCTCGTTGAAGACGGTGCCTTTCACCTCGCCTTCCTGTCGCGCGAGGCTGATGAGTGCACCGTTCGATGGGTGGGAGCTCGCGGCGCGCTGGAAGGACTCGATGCAGTCCCAGCTGTGGGTGGTGGCGAAGACCTGGACGTTGAGCTGGCTAGCTGTTTCGAGGATGAGCCGCCAGAGTTGTTCCTGGGCGCTGTAGTGCACGCCGTTCTCTAGTTCGTCCACGAGGAAGAGTCCGTCTTTAGAATTGGCGAGCCCGAGTGCCAGTTCGAAGACTCGGTTCATACCGTCGCCCATGCTCCGCAAGGGCTCCGGGTCGCGAATGCCTGTCCTGCGGACCAGTGGGACTCGACCTTGAGCCGACGTCTTGGGTCCTTCGGCGAGAGATACTCGCTCGATCTCTGGAGCGATGATCTGAAGAGAACGCAGGACATCTTGCTCTCGATCAGTGAGAACAATACTGTCCCATAGCCAATCTAGTTGCTTGCTCGCCGCTCCAAGGGAGGAAATGAAATGGCAAGAGAATGGTCGCTCCAATGTTCGGGAGTCTGTGATCAGTGGTCCAAGACCGGATTGGTTGACGATGTTATAGGTTGTTTCGTTTGTTGTGATTAAGAGTGAATGTGTCTTTTTTGTTGGTTGGCTTGATAGGTATATCGAAATTGAGTTTTTGATGTTGGGTGGTGCTGCTATGCTGCATGTCGCTGCGGTGCCATTGCTGGTGGCGAGATGCGTCTGTGAATGAAAGGTGCGGTAGAGGTCCACGACGGGGCCATGCTCGTCTTGAAGGAGCGGCCTTTGGAACTCTTGCCGTGCTTGTAGCAGATTGACGAGTTCGTAGAGCACTGCTGGTCCCGATGCATACAGCGCGATGGCCTCCAGGAGCGTGCTCTTGCCCACGTTGTTCTTGCCGACGATCAGGTTGACGCGGCCCAGGTTGTCCAGCCGCAGGTCCTTGAACGCCCTGAAGTTTTGAATGTGCAGGGACGGCAGCGGATAGGCACTCTCGCTGGACTTTGCCGAAGTGGATTCTGAGTTCACGGACCGTTCCGCACGAGAGAAGAGCGCCCCGTGAAGCCGGGGCCTCACGGGGCGCTCAAGGAAGCATCAGGGAAAACAGCCCGTCAAGCCTGCTTCTGGAGCCGGCGCGCACCTCGGGCAGGGCGCGCTCGCGCAGCATCACGTCCTGCTCCAGCTTCTCGATCGTCTGGTTCATGGCCTGCACGGCCTCCTCCACCGGGTGCGCCGTGAGCAGCTTGCGCACCTCGTCGAGTTGCTTGCGCTCGCGCAGCGCGCCCAGCGACTCCACCACCCGCCGCAGCAGCATGGGCGCCGCGCCCGTGCGCGCCAGCACGTCCTTCCAGCGCTTCTGCTTCTCCGCCCACCACGCGTCGCGGCCCGTGCGGTTGGCCATCAGCCCCGTGAGGAAGCTCGCCACGTCCTGCATCTTCACCTTCTCGCCGAAGAAGAGCTGCTGCGCGGCCGCCGCCAGCTGCGGATCCTCGAAGGCGGTGATGGCCATGAGGTAGCGCCGCTGCGTCGCCGGATCCGGCTCCACCGGCATCTTCTCGATCAGCTTCTCGTACAGCGCCCGGTCGCCCTCGCGCGCCACCATGCTCACCGCCACGTCGAGCAGGTTGGGCTCCAGCGCGCTCGTGTCCCCGTTGAGCGCCCGCTCCACCCGGGGCCGTGCCTCGGCGAGCGCCTTCTTGCTGCGCGCCACGCCACCAATGGCCCGCACCAGCGCCGCGCGCCGCAGCTTCACCCGGTCCGTCTCTCCCGGCGCCGGATCCCACCCGAGCTTCTCGAGCCCCGCGCCCAGCAGCTTCTCCACCCACCGGCGGAAGCGCTCCTGGTCCTCGCCGTCCACCAGCCGGTTCTCCACGTACGAGAGCCGGCCCACCAGCTCGTCCAGCACCGCGTCGTCCTCCTCGTGGCCGAAGCGGCCCGCCAGGTCCAGGAACGCCGCCAGCGTCGCCTGCCCGCTGCGCGCCAGCGCCCACTGGTCCGCGAGCAACGAGATGCGCTCGCTGGGCTCCAGCGCGTCCACGCTCGCCGACAGCCGCTCCAGCGCCCGCGCGTCGTACTGCACCCGGTAGAAGCCCGTGGAGCTCGCGTTGGCGACGAGCCACTTCACCTCGCCCGTGGCCTCCAGCTTCAACTCGGCGTGGGACTCGCGCAGCAGCACCCGCTGCTCGCGCACCCCGCCCGCGTCCGCGTAGCGCAGCACCATGGGCACCGGCCAGAGCTCGTGGCTCTTCACCCCGGGCTCCGAGTAGTAGCGCTGCTGGGAGAGCTTCACCGTGCGGCCCTCCAGCGACACGCTCACCAGCGGGTAGCCGTTCTGCCCAATCCACGCGTTGGCCAGCTCCAGCACCGGCTGCGACGACGCGTTGGCGAGCGCCCGCCACAGGTCATCCGCCACCGCGTTGGAGCGCGCGTGCTTGCGCATGTACTGGCGCATGCCCTCGCGGAAGGCGTCCTCGCCGAGGAAGCCCTCGATCATCCGCAGCACCGCGCCGCCCTTCTCGTAGGTGATGAGATCGAAGCTCTCACCGGCCTCGTGCGCGTTGCGCACTTCGCCGCGGATGGGGTGCGTGGAGCGCAGCGCGTCCAGGTGCAGCGCCGCCGCCTTGCCCGCGTCGAAGTCCAGCCACACGCGCCACTCGGGCTTCCACGAGTCGACGATCTTGTACGCCATCCACGTGGCGAAGGCTCGTTGAGCCAGAGGTCGTCCCACCACACCATCGTCACCCAGTTGCCGAACCACTGGTGCGCCAGCTCGTGCGTCACCACCTCGGCCACGCGCTTCTGCACCGACAGGGGCGCGGTGGCCGGGTCGAGCAGGAGGGCGATCTCCCGGTAGGTGATGAGGCCCGCGTTCTCCATGGCGCCGGCCTCGAAGTCGGGGATGCCCACCTGGTCCACCTTGCCGAAGGCATAGGGCAGGGCGAAGTAGGCCTGGAGCCGGGGCAGGGCCGCGAGCGCCGCGTCCTGGCCGAAGCGCGTGAGGTGCGCCTTCTCCGGCAGCGCCCAGGTGCGCACCGGAATCCCCTCCACCGCCTCCTCGACGGTGCCCACCAGCGGGCCCACCACGAGCGCCACCAGGTACGAGCTGAGCACCTCCGTCTCCTGGAAGTACAGCTTGCGCACGTGGCCGTCGGACTCCTCGCGCTCGAGCCGGCCGTTGCTCAGCGCCGTGAGCCCCGCGGGCACCTGCACCGTGAGCGCCCAGCGCGCCTTGAAGGCCGGCTCGTCGAAGCACGGGAAGAGCCGCCGCGCGTCCGCCGCCTCGAACTGCGTGGCGGCCACCTTGCCCGCCATGTACAGGCCGCGCAGGCCCTCGGTGAAGCGGCCCGTCCACGCCACGTCCAGCGCTCCGGCTCCCGCGGGCAACTGCTCGGGGAAGCGCAGCACCACCGTTTCGCTCTGTGGCACCACGCGCACGTCGTTGCACACGCAGATGCGGCCATCGCTCGTGCGGAAGAGCACCTCGCCAATCTTCAGCGCGATGGCGTGCAGGATGATTTCGTCCGTGGGCTTCCCCAACTCCAGTTCGATCGTCTGCACGCCCGTGAACGCGCGGGCCTCCAGGTCGAGCGTCAGGGTCGCCGCGTACCGGCGCGGGCGAACGGAGAGGGGAAGCCGGAAGTTCTTGTCTTCGGTCAGGTGAGCCATAGGCGCTGGCACTCTAGCGGGAGCGCGAGCGCTTGCCGGGCCGGACGCGCATGCCTTTTCCCTCGGGCGTCCACCGGGTAACGGCTCCCCGTGCCACCCCCTGCTGGCCTTCACCCTCCTGCCCACGAGGGGTGTATGTCGGAAAACCACATTGTTCGGGCCCGGGCGGCGTGAGGTCATCGTCCGCGGCACGAGAGGGGCAACCGAGAGGGGCAACGATGAGACGATGGGGACCCACGGACTACCGCGACATGCCCTGGAAGAACGGGGGTGGCATCACCCGGGAGCTGCTGAGGTTGCCACATCCGGGAGAGCCGGAGCGTTTCCTCCTGCGCCTGTCGATCGCCACGGTGGCCTCGTCGGGGCCGTTCTCCCTGTTCCCGGGGGTGGATCGGACGTTGCTCTTCCTCGAGGGTGAGGGCATGGCGCTGCGCCGGGAGGGAGCCCCCGAGGTGGTCCTCGAGCGGGGCAGTGCGCCGTTCCGCTTTCCGGGCGAGGTGCCCTTCGAGAGCCGGCTGCTCGGAGGGCCCGTGCGCGACTTCAACCTCATGGTGGATCGGGAGCTCGCCGAGGCCCGGCTCGACGTGGTGGAGCTGGCGGCGGGCGGCGAGTACCCCCTCGAGGGCAGGGGGAGCGTGTGGCTGTATGGACTGGAGGGGCGGGCGGAGGTGTCGGGCGAGCCACTGGCCGAGCAGGAGCTGCTCGGCTGGGACGCTCCGGGGAGGCTGTGCGTGCGCGGGGTGGAGGAGGCCCGCGCGGTGCTCATCCAGCTCACCCCGAGAGGAAGGTGAGCCGCGAGCGGGGCCCTGCCCGCCCGACTGGGGATGACTGGCGAGGAGGAGGGTTTGCGTTAGAGCCCTCGGACCTCATGCCTTCGTCCGACGCCCCCGCGCCCAGACCCTCTGTTCTCCGCCACCGTGACTTCCGCCTGTTCCTGCTGGCCCGCCTGTGCGCGGGACTGGCGGTGCAGATCGAATCGGTGGCCATCGGGTGGCAGGTATACGAGCTGACGGGCAGCGCGCTGGCGCTGGGCTATACGGGCCTCGCGCAGTTCCTGCCCTTCGTGGCCCTGGCGCTGGTGGGCGGACAGGTGGCGGACCGCGTGGACCGGCGCGCCATCCTCGTGGTGTGCCAGAGCGTCATGCTGCTGTGCAGCCTGCTGCTCTTGTCCTTCACGCTGGGGCACATCCAGGACGTGCGCTTCGTCTATGGGGTGCTGGTGCTCTTCGGGTCGGCACGGGCCTTCTACGCGCCCGCGGGCGGGGCGCTCGTGCCCCGGCTGGTGCCCCCCGAGGATCTCCCGCGCGCGGTGGCCATCAACTCGACGTCCTGGCAGGTGGCCACCATCGCGGGTCCCGCCGTGGGCGGTGTGCTCTATGGCTGGCTGGGAGCGACGGGGGCCTACGTGGGCTCCGCCTCGCTGTGCGCGCTCACCGTGGTGTGGATTCTCTCGCTGAAGATCCGCACGGGCCGCTCCTCGAGCGAGCCCTTGTCGGTGAAGACGCTGCTGGCGGGCTTCCACTTCGTGCGCCGTCAGCGGCTGCTGCTCGGCAGCATCACGTTGGACCTGTTCGCGGTGTTGCTGGGGGGCGCGGTGGCGCTGCTGCCCATCTACGCGCAGGACGTGCTGCACACCGGGCCCTGGGGCCTGGGGCTGTTGCGCAGCGCGCCCGCGGTGGGTGCGGCGGTGATGGCGCTCGTGCTGGCCTCGCGTCCGCTGGGGGGCCGGGCGGGGTGGAAGATGTTCATCTCGGTGGCCATCTTCGGCGTGGCGACGCTCGTCTTCGGACTGAGCCATTCGCTGCCGCTGTCCGTGGTGGCCCTGGCGGTGGCGGGGGCGGCGGACATGGTGAGCATGGTGGTGCGCGGCACGGTCGAGATGCTGGCCACGCCGGACGACATGCGGGGCCGCGTGGGCGCGGTGAACATGATCTGCATCGGCGCCTCCAACGAGCTGGGCGAGTTCCGCGCCGGCTCCTTCGCCGAGCATATGGGCGCGGAGAAGGCGGTGGTGTCCGGAGCGGTGGGCACGCTGGTGGTGGTGGCGCTGTGGGCCTGGGGCTTCCCCGAGCTGCGGCGGGTGGACCACCTGGAGACGGCGGCGCGCGAGCCCCAGTCACCCGAGCCCGAGCCCCTGTCGGCGCAGTCGGCTCACTGAGCCGGAGGCCGCGGCGCCTGGGACGGTGAGGCGGGTTGCTTCGCGGGCGTGGGCTCGCGGCGCAGGCCATGCCACAGCTCCAGGAAGACGCCGTTGGTCCAGCCGAAGCCGATGACGTTGTGCGCGTAGCCCGCGGTGACCTGCACCTCGGTGGTGCGCTTCACCACGTCGTACTTCTCGCGCAGGTTGCCCTCGCGGCGGAAGTTCTCGGCGACCATGTCGAGGAACTTCCGGGACAGGCGGTCCGCGTCGGCGTCGTGGCCATGGCGGCGCAGGCCCTCGACGGCGAGGAGCTGCAGGGGCGCCCAGCCATAGGGCAGATCCCACTGGGCGGACGTCTCCTGGCGGCTCATCGCGAGCCCTCCGGCGTGCTCGAAGTCCGGGAGGTGGGCGGCCACGGCGCGCGCCTGCTCGGGCGAGGCCAGTCCCGCCCAGAGCGGGTAGAAGGTCGTCGCGTACTCGTAGGTGGAGCGCTGGCGCTTCTCGACGTCGTAGTCGAAGTACATGCCCCGCTCGGCGTCCCACAGGTAGCAGTCCACCAGCGCCCGGCGCTTCGTGGCGCGCTCGTGCCAGGCGCGGGCCTCGGCGTCGCGGCCGAGCAGCGTGCCGATGCGCTCCAGGTCCGTCTCCGCCTTGTACAGCAGGCTGTTGAGGTCCACCGCGGCGAAGTGGTGCGTGCGCGCGCTGAAGGGCCCGAAGCGGAAGGAGATGTCGAAGCCGGACTCGCGCATGGCGCGGTCGCCCCGGTAGAAGTCCTCGGTGAGGGTGACGGCGCCCTGGGTGGTGCAGACGGTGGTGCCGGGGTCGCGCTGGCACACCTGGGTGAGGAACACGGGGGCCGTGGCGCTCGGGGAGACGGCGTCCCGGTCCACCTCGCGCAGGAAGGGCCGTCCTTGCTCGGGGTGGCGCGTGAAGTAGCCCACCACGTCGCGGTAGTAGCGGCCCTGGTCCACTGCCAGCTCGGGCACCGGCCCCTCGTTGAAGTCGAAGTAGCGCGACAGGCCGGTGTCGCCCGCCGGTGCTCCTGCCTCACCCACAGCGCATGGTCGCGCACGAGGAAGGGCCAGGCCTCGGTGAGCCAGGCGCGGCCCTCGTCCTCCGGGAGCCGCTGGTGGATCTCCATCACCATGGAGGTGAGGAAGGGCGGCTGGGAGCGGGACAGGAAGTAGGTGCGGTTGGCGTTGAGCAGCGCGCCGTAGTGTTGGAGCTCGAAGAAGAAGTTGCGCACCATGCCCTGGGCCAGCTCCCGCCGTCCGTCGCGCAACAGCCCCCGGATGATGAAGTAGCTGTCCCAGCCATACATCTCGTTGAACATGCCGCCGGGCACCACGTAGGGGTGCTCGAGGTAGAGCAGTCCCTGGGTCTCCAACGCGCGCACGTCCACCTGTCCCGCTCCGGTGAGCGCCTCGGGCAGGCGGAGGAACTCGACCTTCGGGCACTTCTGGCGCAGCCGCTGGACGATGGCGGGCTCGGGCAGCTCCCGGGGCAGGTAGAGCACGGCGCGGCCCGCGACCTTGGGATCCGCGAAGACCTCACAGGACTCGAGTGAGCGCGTGAGCGCGTCCCAGGTGCGCGCGATGTAGCCGCGCACCTCGGCGTGCTCGGCGGCGGGCGCCGGGGCGGGGGCCGCGCTCGCGGAGAGGGCCAGCGTGACGAGCAGCCCCGTCATCCACGGAGCGCTCCTGGCGCGTCGAGTGGCTGCCATCGGTCCTCCCGGGCCCGTGTGTGACGGGTGGGCCAAGGGGGCAACGCTCGTCATCCCCGCGCGGGCGCGCAATGGGACGGTGGTGTAGAAGAACGTTCATGCCGCCCCCCGCGCCGCTCGTCTTCCTCCAGGACTCCGCCCTTCCCGAGGCCCACTTCCAGCGCCTGTGGCGGCGGGTGCGCGCGCTGGGCCGCGAGCGGCTGCGTCAGACGTACCAGACGACCTTCTGGTTCGACCTGGGCGAGCCCACCAACCTCGTGGAGGAGGCCATCCTCGCGCTGCGCCCGCGCGTGCCGGTGCGCCGGGGCATCGCGGGGGTGGAGTGGTGGTTGTCGCGCATGTACACCACGGACGTGCAGGTGGACTTCCATCAGGATCGCGACGAGAAGCTCGCCCTGAAGGGAGGGCCGCTCGTGCATCCGCGCTTCACCTCGCTGCTGTTCATGAACCGGGTGCGGGGTGGGGCGCTCGCGGTGACGCGGGCCCTGCCGTGCGAGGACAACCCGTCGCTCGCGCCCGACACGGACGAGTTCGATCTGGTGATGCCCCGGCCCAACCGCTTCACGTGCTTCCGGGGCAACCTCACCCACGGCGTGCTGGACGCCCGCAACCAGATTCCCGATGGGAAGCTGCCGGGCACGTCGCGCCTGCGGGTGACGCTGGTAATGAACTGGTGGCACCAGCGTCCCACGGATTTGCCGACCTTCGCCGAGTCGCGGGCGTACCGCTCGCTCGCGCTGCCCGCCGGGCGTCCGGCGGGAGCGCGGTGAGAGCCGGGTTCTAGAGACCGGTGATGCCCAGCGCGCCCTCCAGGCCGCTGAAGTTCTTCTCCACGGTGACGTGGAGGATGGCGTTCTCCAGGCGGATCTCCACGGGCAGGCCCCCGGTGCCGGGAGTCGCATTGGAGATGGTGTTGGCCACGATGAACCAGATGCGCGGCTGGCGCACGGCCTTGAGGAACGTCTCCGAGCTGGGGATGGTGACTTCCTTGCGCGAGGTGGGCTCGAAGTTGGACGACAGCAGCTCCTGGGACTTGGCGTAGTACGGAGGCAGGTTGCGCGGGGTGTAGATGAGGGGCTGATCCGGCGTGGCGGTGCCCTCGAGGGACAGGCGCGCGGACGCGTTCAGCGTGAAGACGGTCGAGGGGTTGACCACGGTGAGGGTGGCGGTCACTTCCTTCACGAGGACCGCGAGATCCTGCGTGTCCGCGGGCAGGTCGATGGCCACCTCGGCATAGGTGGGCTCGAAGATGGAGGTGACCGGAACCGTCGTGGAGATGGGATCCGAGTCGATGGCCACCTCGGCGGAGCACGCGGTGACCAGCAGGGAGCAGAGCAGGGCGGGAGCGAGGCGGTTCATTAGAAGGTCAGGGACAGGTCGAAGGCGGGGAGGAAGGGAACGCGGCCCTCGTTGTAGGGCAGCAGGGGCTCGGTGACGTCGACGTACGCGAGGCCGAGGGACAGACCGAGTGTCGGGCCGCCGTAGCGCAGACCGAACGCGCCGCGCAGGGGCATGCCCTCGGAGAAGCGCACCCCGAGCTCACCGACGGCGGACAGGTTGCCGATGATGTTGAACACCACCGCGCCGGTCGCCGTGGTGACGGTGTTCTGGTAGATGTAGTGGCGCACCTCGCCCTGCACCAGGAAGCGCCCGAGCACGATGCCGTAGAGCGCATAGACGCTGGGCCCGCTGAAGTTCACGTCGACGCGCTGGATTTCGGGCACCTGCTCGCTGATGGCGCCGGACAGCGTCTCGCCGCCGAGGAACCACGTGTAGCGCCCGCCGATGACGAAGCGGTGGATGCCCCACTCGGCGCCCCAGCGCACGCCCACGTTGGCGGCGGTGGCGATGTCCGCCAGCAGCGAGGTGTCCACCGCGATGCCCAGGGCCAGGGGGATGGCGGTGCGCTGCAGGCCGATGGTCAGGTGCTTGATGGGCGCGGCCTCATCGCTGGACAGCAGGCGCGCGTTGCCGGCGTGGGGGAAGAGGCGCTCGTCCTCCTCGATTTCGTCGTCGGCGCGGGCCGCGCTCAGGGGAACGAGCGCGGTGAGCGCCCAGAGCGCGAGCCCCGCCGCCAGCGGGCGGCGCAGAGCGGAGAATACATGTCGAGGTGTCAACCCAACTCACTCCTTGCAGGGATGGGAGGGGATTTATCTACCGCGCCGCTTCGCGCCGTGTCACTTCAATGAGGGGCCGAGTGGGTGTTCGCCGACAGGGGCGCGCTCGGACCTGGACCCACACGCGAGCACGGCATGGCCATGAACGGGGAAGGCGGGGAGAAGTCTCGAGTCCTGGAGTTGTTGCGGCGTCACGGATGGAACACCACGTCCTTCCAGGTGCTGGAGCCCGGGTACGCGTACTGGTTCGACGGGGACGACGCGTGCGTGGCCTACGTGGACACGGGAAGCGCGTGGGTGGTGGCCGGAGCGCCCATCGCCGCCACGCAGCGGCTCGCCGAGGTGGCCGAGCGCTTCGCGGCGCACGCGGCCACGAAGGGCCGTCAGGTGTGTTTCTTCGCCATCGAGACACGTTTGTTACGCGCCACGCCCCTGGACTCCCTGCTCATTGGCGAGCAGCCGGTGTGGGACCCGCGGCGGTGGGAGGAGTGCCTGCGCGACAGCCGCCACCTGCGCGAGCAGCTGCGCCGCGCGAGGGCCAAGGGCGTGCGCGTGCGGGTGGTGGACGTGGCGGAGGTGCGCGAGCCCACGAGTCCGGTGCGCGTGGCGATGGAGCGGTTGATGGCGCGCTGGCTGGAGTCGCGGCGGATGGCGCCCATGGGCTTCCTGGTGCAGCTCGCGCCCTTCGACTGGCCCGAGGAGCGGCGCTGCTTCGTGGCGGAGCGGGACGGGGAGGTGGTGGCCTTCCTGTCGGCCATTCCCGTGTACGCGCGCGAGGGCTGGTTCGTGCAGCACCTGCTGCGCGACAAGCGGGCGCCCAATGGCACCGTGGAGTTGTTGGTGGACGGGGTGATGCGCGCCGCGGCGGCCGAGGGCCGGCACTTCCTGACGCTGGGCCGGCGCCGCTGTCGGGCGAGGTGGCCGGGGTGCTGCGGCTGGCGCGCCGATTGGGCAAGCCCCTCTACGACTTCGAGGGCCTGCGGGCCTTCAAGTCCCGGTTGCGCCCCCATGCGTGGGATCCCGTCTTCCTCGCGTGGCCCCGGACGCGGGGCCCGGTGCGAGCGGTGTACGACTCGCTCGAGGCCTTCGCCCAGGGCAGCCTGCTGCGCTTTGGCGCGAGGAGCCTGCTGGAGCATCCCCTGCTGCTCGTCTGGCTGACGGCGGTGCTGCTGGTGCCCTGGACGGTGCTGCTCGCGCTGCCCATCACCACCAGCCACTTCCCCTCCTGGCACGTCCAGGCCGCCTGGGTGCTCTTCGACGTGGGGCTGACGGTGGCGCTCTTCTCGCTCGTGCGGCGCTGGCGCCGGGGGCTCGCCACCCTGCTGGCCTGGGTCATCACCGGTGATGCGAGCCTCACCCTGCTCGAGGCCCTGCTCTACAACCTGCCGCGCGCCGAGGGCTGGGGCGACTGGCTGGTCATGATCGTGGCGGTGCTGGCTCCGTCGCTGGCGGCGGCCCTGCTCTTCTGGGCGCGCGGACACCGGACGCTTCAGTGTCCCTGAGGGATCTCACGCCCGGCGGGGCGGAGGCTCTTCCTCGGGGGGCAGCGGAGGGTGCGTCGGCGTGAGGTAGATGTCCGCGCCCTGGACGCGTGCGACACGGTGGAACTGCACCGCGTATTCCCGGCGGGCGGGCGAGCCCTGACCGAGCTCGAAGTGGGTGGTCCCCACGTTCTCCACCGTCCCGAGCTTGCGCCCGGTCCCATCGCGCACCGTCATTCCCTCGTGGATTTCTCCAGGGTCGATCATCCTCCGCTCCTCTCTTGGGTTGTGTGGCGTTGCCCAATGAGATGAACACGGCGGAGTCCATCCACCCACGGCGCCTGCCCGTCCGGCTGGTGCTGGAGGGCAGGAGAGGCGGCCTAGCCCGGCTGGCAGACCTGCCGGAGGATGTCGAGCGTCTCCAGCGCCTTGCCCGCGCCCATCACCACCGCGGACAGGGGATCCTCGGCGAGGAACACCGGCAGACCCGTCTCCTCGCGCAGGAGCGTGTCGAGGTTCTTGAGCAGCGCGCCACCGCCGGCGAGCACGATGCCGCGGTCGGCGATGTCGCCGGCGAGCTCTGGCGGCGTGCGCTCGAGCGTGAGCTTCACCGCCTCGACGATGCCGTTGACGGGCTCGGCGAGCGCGTCACGCACCTCGTCGCTGCTCACCGTGAGCGTGCGCGGCACGCCGGCCACCAGGTCGCGACCCTTGATCTCCATGGTCATGACCTCCTCGGTGGGGTACGCGGTGCCGATGCCCATCTTGATGAGCTCCGCGGTGCGCTCGCCGATGAGCAGGTTGTACTTGCGCTTGACGTACTGGATGATCGCCTCGTCCAGCTTGTCGCCGCCGATGCGCACGCTCTTGGCGAACACGATGCCGGCGAGGCTGATGACGGCCACGTCGGAGGTGCCACCGCCGATGTCGACGATCATGTTGCCGCTGGGCTCGGTGACCGGCAGGCCCGCGCCGATGGCGGCCGCCATGGGCTGCTCGATGAGGTACACCTCACGGGCGCCGGCGTTGGCGGCGGCCTCGCGCACCGCGCGGCGCTCCACCTCGGTGATGCCCGAGGGAATGCCAATGACGATGCGCGGGGAGACGAGCGACTTGCGGTTGTGCGCCGTCTGGATGAAGTAGCGCAACATCGCCGCGGTGATCTCGAAGTCGGCGATGACGCCGTCCTTCATCGGGCGGATGGCCACGATATTGCCCGGGGTCCGACCGAGCATCTCCTTGGCCTCCTTGCCCACGGCGAGCACCTTCTTGCCGCCGCGCGCGTCCTGCTGGACGGCCACCACGGAGGGCTCGTTGGACACGATGCCCTGGCCGCGGATGTAGATGAGCGTGTTGGCCGTGCCCAGGTCGATGGCGAGGTCACGCGAGAAGAGATGTGGAGCCAGTCGAACATACGGGGGCGGGAACTTTCCGGACTGCGTCGTCAATTCCCACGGAACAGTGGGATCGCGCGGCAACCTACTACGCGGCCCCCGTTGCAGAAAGAAAAGGCAACGTCAAGCCCGGGGCCCGGCCGCAGAGCATCCAACCCCGGAACCTTTTACTCCAGTTGTCCTGATTTGTCGGAATTTTTACGAATTCGCGAGAACGTGGGCCACCCGGCCCCGCGGGTGGGGAGGACGGTGTCGCCGCCGCCGCGCCGGGTGGGGGCGGGGGAGGAGGCCTGGAGCGCGGGCTGGGGCGCATGGCGCAGGGCCTCGCGGGTGACGAGCAGGAAGGCGTCGTGCATGGGCTCGAAGAGCAGGGCGGTGGCGTACCAGAAGGGGGCGTAGTCCAGGCGGATGAGCCCCTTCACGCTCCAGCCCTTGCCGTCGTAGTCCCAGGGGCAGCGGCCGAGCGCCTTGCGCAGCAGCCAGCCGCTGACGAACTCCGCGCCGAAGATGACGGCGGTGTAGGCGAGCGCCCGCGCGAGACGAGGCAGGAAGCGCAGCCTCTCCTGGAGGTGCTCCAACCCCAGGGCCGAGGCGCCGTAGATGGGGTGCATCCACAGGTAGGTCTTCGCCGTGCCGGTCCGGTCCCCCTTCAGGGCGTTCTCCATGCCGGTGAAGCACACCTCCAGCACCCAGCCCGCGCAGCCATAGAGGACGTATCGAGGTAGCATGTCCCAAACGTGGGGATGCCCGTCATGACGGGCACTGGGACCGCGGATCGGGCCGCCGTGAAGCCCGTGGCTTGGGTGGGCGGCTCAGCGCTTGAGGGCGTACTTCCCGATGACGTAGAGCGCCCGCACGCCATCCTTCCAGCCAATCTTCTTGCCCTCCTCGTAGGTGCGCCCGTGGTAGCTGATGGGCACCTCGAAGACGCGCCAGCCGCCGCGCGCCACCTTGGCGGTGATCTCCGGCTCGAAACCGAAGCGGTCCTCTTCCACGGTGACGGAGCGGATGACCTCGGTGCGGAAGGCCTTGTAGCAGGTCTCCATGTCGGTGAGGTTCAGGTTGCTCGTCATGTTGCTCAACGTGGTGAGCAGGTTGTTGATGACCGAGTGCCAGAAGTAGAGGACGCGGCGGGGCGTGCCGGTGAAGCGGCTGCCGAAGACGACGTCCGCATCGCCGTCGATGATGGGCTGGAGCACGCGGGGGATGTCGCGCGGGTCGTACTCGAGGTCCGCGTCCTGCACGATGATGATGTCCCCGGTGGACTCGGCGAAGCCGCGCCGCAGGGCCGCGCCCTTGCCCTGGTTCTTCTCCTGCAGGAGCACGCGCACCTCGTTGCGGTTCTGCGGGGTGCCGCCCACGACCGCGAGGCCCTCGGTGGTCAGACGCTGGAGCAGCTCGCGGCTGCCGTCGCGCGAGCAGTCGTCCACGAGGACGAGCTCCTTCGGGAAGTCCACCGCGGTGACACGGCGGATGATTTCGGCGAGCGTGGAGATCTCGTTGTAGACCGGGATGACGACGGAGACGAGCATGGCGATTGGCGCTCTAATCGATTTCCGGGCTCCGCGCGACTCTTCGTTCTCCGCCCGGCCCCGGGAAGTGTGACACCCGGCGCCCGCCCTCCGAGGATTCGCCATGAGCCCACTCATCGACCGCCTGCAGTCGTACATGCGCCACGCCGCCGCGCAACGCTACGAGTCGCTCTCCGTGCCGCCGTTCACGGTGTTCCTCCACGCCTTCGATCCGCTCATCTACTTCAACTACGCCATTCCGGACGGGCCCCTCACCGGGGACGTGCGCGAGCCCTTGCGGCGGCTCCGGGAGGAGTTCCAGCGGCGGGGGAGGGTGGCTCGCTTCGAGTACGTCTCCGAGCTGGCCCCGGGCCCGGCGGACACACTGCTCGCCGCCGGTTTCCGCCAGGAGGCCGAGGCCCGGGTGATGGTCTGCACGCCCGAGACCTTCACGCCCGTGGCGGGGCCGGAGGGGCTCGCGTGGTCGGTCCTCACGTCCAGCTCCCCGCGCGAGGAGGTGCGCGCGTACTGCACCACCGCGCGGCGGGGCTTCTCTCCGGGCGAGCCCTACGAGGCCTCCGAGGAGGAGATCTCCAAGACGCTGGAGGAGTTGGCGCGGGGCCGGGCGATGGTGGGGCGGGTGGAGGGAGAGCCCGCCGTGGTCGGCATGTTCACCCCGCCCTCCGAGGGCATCGCCGAGCTCGGCGGGGTGGCGACGCTCGAGCGCTTCCGCAAGCGGGGGCTCGGCACCGCGCTGACGTCCCGGCTGGCCCAGGAGGCCTTCGCGGGGGGTGTGGACATGCTGTTCCTGAGCACCATCACCGAGGAGGCCGGCCGCATCTACGAGCGGGTGGGCTTCCGGTTCGCCACGCGGATGCTCTTCATGGTGGAGGGCTCGCACCCGGAAGGGGCGATGCTGCCCATCACGGGTTGAGCGAGGGGGCGAGATGGACCCGAGTGACTTCGAATCCCGGATGCGCGAAGGCGAGTTCTTCCACTCGCTGCGGCTGTTGCGCGGGGCGTGGTGCGTGCTGCGAGTGGATGGCCGGGGGTTCTCGCGCTTCACCGAGGCGCACTACGACAAGCCCTTCGACGTCCGGATGCACGAGCAGATGGTGCGGACGGCCTCGGCGCTGCTGGAGGAGTTGCAGGGCATCTACGCCTATACGGAGAGCGATGAGATCTCCGTCCTCTTCCGGCCGGAGTGGTCGCTCTATGACCGGGAAGTGGAGAAGCTGGTGTCGCTCAGCGCGGGCCGGCCAGCGCCACCTTCACGCACGCGGCGGGGGTGCCGGCCGTGTTCGACAGCCGGGTGTGGCTGGGCGTGAACGAGGACGCGGTGCTGGACTACTTCCGCTGGCGTCAGGCGGACGCGACCCGGTGCGCGCTCAATGGCTGGTGCTACTGGACGTTGCGCAAGGAGGGCCAGAGCGCGGCGCAGGCTCGCGGGCCCTGCACGGCCAGTCCGTGGGCTTCAAGAACGAGCTGCTCTTCCAGCGCGGCATCAACTTCAACGAGCTACCGCCCTGGCAGCGGCGTGGCTCGGGCGTGGTGTGGGAGCAGTACGAGAAGGAGGGGGTGAATCCCGTCACGGGCCAGACGGTGCGCTCCACGCGCCGCAGGTTGCGCGTGGACCAGGAGCTTCCAATGAAGGAAGCCTACGACGCCTATCTCCGCGAGCGGATGCGCCCCGGGTCCTGACTCTCTCCGAGGCGCCTGATCAGCCGACCAGCTCCCGCTCGATCCACTCGGTGACCGAGCGATGCGTGGGCTTCCAGCCGAGCTCGGTCCTCGCCTTGTCCGCGCGGACGCGGCTGTTGGAGCCGAGCGCGAACACCGCCAGCTCGCGGCCCCACTTCGCTATGGCCTCGCCGGCCGGCAGGGATTGCGCTGGTCCGAGACCGAGACGGCGGGCGATCGCGCGGGCGATGTCTCCGAACGAGCCTCGCCATTCTCGACGTAGTAGAAGCTGCCGGCGGGCGCCTTCTCCAGCGCGAGCAGGTACAGCTCCGCCATGTCGGCGATGTGGACGTTGGACCAGATGTTCAACCCGCGCCCGATGTAGCGGGCGATCCGCGTCTCCTTCGCCTCGTGCACGAGCGGGGAATCTGCACGCTCTGGGCGGGCGGGCCCAGCGTGTTGCCGTAGATGAGGGTGTTGCAGAGGATGACCGTGTGGACGCCGGGCGCGGCCTCGAGGAGCCGCTTGTTGAGGGCGACGCGGTGCTCCTTGTCCGGCTCGGGCTTCACCGGCGTCTCCTCGGTGAAGGTGCGCTCGGAGGGCTCACCCATCGCCTCGTCACCGACGATGCTGGAGCCACTCGTGTGGAGCAAGCGCTTGCCCGAGCCCGCGAGCCCGGCGAGCAGCGCCTGCACCGCGCCCAGATGATCGCTGTCGGCGGCGTTGATCACCGCGTCGGCCGCCTTCGCCTCCGCCTCCAACAGGGCCGCGTCGTCCAGTGAGCCCATCACCGGCTCGATGCCCTGGGCGCGCACGCCCTCGGCCTTGGCCGCGTTGCGCACGAGGCCGCGCACCTGATGCCCCTTCTTCACCAGCAAGCTGGCAACGGAGCCTCCGATATAGCCACTTGCTCCCGTCACGAAGATCTTCATGCCGCGTTCCTTTCTTCCGCGTGGGTGGGCTCAGACGAAAGTCCAGCGTTGGCCCGCCCTCGTGCCGCACAAGATGCGGGTGCACGCCGCACTTGATAATCCGGCACGGCACCACATGATCTGTGAAGCTGGTTCACAGCTGGGAACGTGGAATGGACAATCGTGCGGGTGAGATGCAGGTGTTCGTGCGCGTCGTGGAGGCGGGAAGCTTCTCCGAGGCGGCGCGGCAGATGATGATGACCCCCTCCACGGTCAGCAAGCTCATTGGCCGCATCGAGACGCGGCTGGGGGTGCGCCTCATCGAGCGCTCCACGCGCCGTCTTTCCCTCACCAACGAGGGGCAGGTCTATTACGAGCGCAGCACGTCGCTGCTCACCGAACTCGACGACATCGAGAAGGACCTCTCCCACGGGGCGCAACATGCGAGCGGGACGGTGCGGGTCAACGCCTCGGTCGCCTTCGGCGCGCGCGGGGTGGAGCCGCTGTTGCCCGCCTTCTGGGCGGCGCATCCCCACATCCGCGTCGACCTGTCGCTCTCCGATGAAATCGTGGACCTCTATCTCGACCGCACCGACGTGGCCTTCCGCGTGGGCGCACTGGAGTCCTCCAGCCTGATCGCTCGCAGGATTGGCATCGCGCGGCGCAAGATCGTGGCCTCACCCGCCTATCTCCAGCGGCATGGGGTGCCCCGCACGATCGACGACCTCGATCACCACAACTGCCTGGGCTTCAACTTCCGCCGGTCCGCGCCCGTCTGGCCCCTCAAGCAGGGCGGGCGCATCGTCGACCGGACCGTCGGGGGCAACCTGCTAGCCAACAACGGCGAGACGGTACGGCGGATGGCCATCGCGGGAGTCGGGCTCGCCCGGCTCGCTGATTTCCATGTGGCGGCGGACCTCGTCGCGGGCCGGTTGGTCGAGGTGCTGGTCAGGGATGGCACGGGCGACGCGGAGGAAGTCCACGCGCTGCATCTCGGAGGTCAGCGCGTGCCCCGGCGGGTGCGCGCCTTCCTCGACTTCATGGTCCCCCGCCTCCAGGCCTTCATGAAGGGCGGCTGACCCGAGCCACCGGGCGAGGCGTGCTAGGAAGGGCGCATGACCGTCCTCTTCCGTGCCGCGGACCTCACGGCCGAGCGCGTGGCCGACGCCGACGTGGAGTGCCTGCAACCGTTGCTCGCGCGTTGCGAGGACTATCACCAGCTCGTCTATGGCCGGCCCGCCACCGAGGACGAAGCGCGCCGGATGCCCTCCGAGCGTCCTCCGGGCCTGACGCCGGATCAGCCCCACCTGCTGGCCTTGTGTGCCATGCACGGGGGGAAGGTCGGAGTCCTCGAGGGATTGAGGGACTACCCCTCGCCCGGGGAGTGGTACCTGGGGTTGCTGTTGCTCGTGCCCGAGGTGCGAGGCCAGGGACGGGGCGAGGCCGTGCTCCGGGCTTATGTGGATTGGGTGCGAGCCGAGGGCGGCCGGCTGCTCAGGCTGGCGGCGGTGGAACAGAACGAAGCGGGCCGTCGCTTCTGGGCGCGCATGGGCTTCCAGGACGAGAAGTGGGTGGGTCCCCTGGAGCAGGGGCTGCGCATGAACCGCCTGGTGCGCATGACGATGACGCTGGGCTGAGGATCAGCATGCCCGCGCGGGGTTACCGCCCCCGGTGTAATAGACGGGGAGCACGAAGGTGATGTCCAGGTTCGCGCCGGGCACCTCGCTGGAGAGCTTGAGCTCCCAGTGACAGCTGCGCGAGGCGTGGAGCGCCGTCGAGTGCTCGGGGCCCCCGGGCAGCTCGAGGGGAAGGGCGAGCGCCTTGCCCTCGCGGAGGGCCGCCGCGTCCGCGGTGTATGCGTGCGAGTGCTCGATGCGAGTTACCGACTGTGTGATCCGGTCGTCGCCGGAGCCCGTCGTCTCCGCCCACTCCCGGATGCACCGCAACTCGACCTTCATGTTCGACAGGCGGGCGAGGCTCGGCTGGGCCTCCAGGTGCACCGGCATCGGGAGCCGAGTTCCAGGGGCACTCCGGGCAGGCGCAGGCACATCCGGCCAAAGCGCAGCAGGGCGAGGGTGCCGAGCACCGTGGGCCCGAGCACCCTCGCGAAGATGATGACGTCGAAGCCGAGCAGGACGAGGCCCAGGAGCGTACCGGGCAACACCTGCCCCTGGCTGAAGACCCGGCTGTAGAACAGCCAATGAACGACGGCGAGGATCGCCAGGAGGGCGAGGCTGACGGGCCAGGAGACCAGGAGCTGAGTGAATCGCTGGTCGTGCAACTCGCGGCGCCAGGAGTGGTCCCAGAGCCAGGGTTCATACGGATGCTTCTGGGAGAGCATGACCCGCGAGCCCCAACGGCCCAGCGACAGGAGCGCGAACAGGAAGGTGAGTGCACCGGCCACGCCGAAAGGCACACCGGTGCCGCGAAGGAACCAGTCGAAACCCTCGTCGTCCAGACCCAGGTAGCGCGCGCCCAGGGGTGACAACACCACGACGCCCGCCCATCGGGGAAAGGACGCCGGTCGTGCCTCGGTGAGGACCGGGGCGGAGGCTTGCCGTGAGGTGGCCGTCAGCGGAGCGCTCATGGCGGGCAGCTTAACGCCCGGCGCGGCAGGGGGGCCATCCCTCCCCCGGTGAAGACCGTGGCGGTTCACAGTCCCGCCATGACTCCGCCGTCCACCGTCATCACACAGCCATTCACGTACGAGGCCTCCTCCGACAGCAGCCGGGTGATGGCCCTGCCACACTCCTCGGGTGCTCCCAGTCGCCCCATGGGAATCCTCGCCGGTAGTACTGCTCCTCCGCCTTCCTCGGGTCCCCCGGAGACATCTTCTCCATCAGCCCCTCCAGCATGGGCGTGCGGTGCGCCCCCGGGCACACGACGTTCACCCGGATGCCCTGCCGTGCGAACTCCATGGCCGCCGTCTTGCTCAGCCCATGCATCCCGTGCTTCGCCGCCGTGTACGCCGACCCCATCGGTGTCCCCGTCAGCCCGTTGATGGACGACACGTTGACGATCGCCCCGCCTCCCGCTCGCAACATCTCGGGGATCTCGTACTTCATGCACAGCCACACGCCCTTGAGGTCCACCCCGAGGATGCGATCGAACTCCTCCTCCGGCAGCTCCGTCAGTGGCACCAACATCATGTCCCCCAGCGCCGCGTTGTTCACCGCCACATCCAGCCGCCCCCACTTCTCCACCACCGTGCCCACCATCCGCCGGATGTCCTCGCTTCGCCCCATGTCCGCCGGCACGTAGAGCGCCTCCAGCCCCTCCTCCCGCAGGGCCCGCTCCGCCGCCTCGCCCCGCTCCTTCCCCCTGCCCACCAGCGCCACCTTCGCCCCGGCCCGTCCCAGCTCCCTCGCCGTCGCCAGCCCGATTCCCGAGCTTCCCCCGTCACCAGCGCCACCTTGCCCGTGAGTCCCTTCATTGGAGTGCCTCCTCGTTCCCGTTTGGGTGCGCCATCAACCCTAGCCGCCCCACCACCGGCCGCGGCGCATGGGGAGGAGGTGGGGATGGATACGCAGCGGAGGCTCGGCGCTCCTGCTCAGCGCGCGGACTCTGGAGAGGGCGCGGTGCGCTGGCGGTTGAGCTCCCAGATGGCGCGCCAGCGCTCCCGGGTGAAGAGGGGGCCGCGCACCACGAGGTTCAGCTTGTCGAAGTACTCGGCGAGGGCGGGATCCTTCATGACGTTGCGTCCGGTGCTCAGCGTCTCCAGGTAGCCGTCGGGCACGTCGCGATCGAAGTGGCCGATGCGCCAGTAGCGTCGCGGGCGCACCGTGCGCGCGAGCAGTGGATCCGCCAGGGCGTAGATGTCCACGTAATGGAGGGCGGGCCCGGCGCAGAAGCCCTTCATGCCGATGCTGTAGGCCGGGAACACCGCGCCCTCGGGGTGGCTGGCGCGATCCGCGCGTCCCTCGTCGCAGAAGTAGTAGGCGGGCCACGGCCGTCCCGGGCGCCAGTGGCGCAGGCCGGCGCCCTCCGCGTAGACGGCGCGCTCGTCGGTGATGCCCTCGGGCTCGCTCTGCCGCGTGTTGTACCAGCGCGGGGGCTTCACGCCCGCCGCCTCGGCCACGGCGGCCCCCAGCGGACCGGGCACCTGTGACAGCACCAGCACGACGAGCGCTCGCCGCACTCCACGGGCGTACAGGGTGGGCCGCGCGAGCAACCCCAGCATCACCGACGCATAGAGGGGCGCGGTGAAGAAGCGGCCCGCCATGAAGTCTCCGCCCACCCGCACCACGTAGAGCAGGTACAGGGCGACCCCCACCGCGCCCGCCACCAGCACCGGCCGGCGCGAGCGCACCGCCACCCCGCAGCCCACCAGCAGCGCCACCGAGGTGAGCGGATCATAGCGGGTGGAGATGTCCAGGTAGTGCAGTCCCTGGATCGCGAGCTCTCCCGAGGGCACGCCGGTGTTGAGCTTGGCGTAGGCCGTGTTGGGGAAGGGGAAGCCATAATAGATGAGCGAGAAGACCTCCCACGCGAGGAAGGGCACCTGTCCGAGCACCAGCAGCCCCGCGGTGCGCCAGCTCCGCGCGTGCCACGCCTCCCAGAGCAGCGCGGGCCCCACCACCAGCCCCAGGTCCATGCGGTTGGTGATGAGCAGGGACGCCAGCAGCGACAGCAACCCCAGCCGGTACGTGCCCCCGGCTTCCGGCCGCGCCAGCACGAGCAGGAAGGCGCCCAGCAGCAGGTGCGACAGCGGGTTCTCGAGACCGGAGGTGGCGTAGTCCACGAAGGCCCGCGAGCCGGTGAGCGCCAGCACCGCGAGCAGTGCATGGGTGCGCGTGGGCGCCGCGCGCAGGCACAGGGCGAGCGCCCCCAGGGTCACCGTGACGGAGAGGGCCAGGGTGGTGAAGAACTCCTCGCGCGTGAGGGCGTAGACAGCCGTGACGAGCAGCGTCCACAGCGGGCAGGTGAAGGCTTGCACCCGCTCGGCGACGTTCCAGCGCGGACCGTACCCTCGCACCGTGTGGTCCACCGAGCGCAACAGGATGTAGGCGTCGTCACTGAGCCATGCGTGCCAGAGCACCACGCCGAGGAACAGCGCGCAGGTGGCCAGGAGCAGGGAACGCGGAGGGAGACGGGGCTCCGCCGTGGGGAGTGTGTCAGGGGTCATGGTGGGGGGCTGTGTCGCGGGCCTCCATAGCACAGGCAGGCCGCGCGCCTGGCGTGTCATGCCTGGAGGCGATGGGGGAACGGTGGCTGTGGTAAGTACCCGCGCCCTCCGCCCATGGTCCTCCCGCCTTCCTCGCGCAAAGTCCTCCTCGTCCTCCTGGCCCTGGTCGCGCTCGGCTTGAGCCTTCGTCTGCCGTACTACGGGGGGCCCAACCTCTACGGGCTCCAGGCGCAGAGCTGGTTGGCGGGGCGGCTGGATGTACCGGGTCCGGTGGAGGACCTGAGCCTGTATGGGGACCGCTACTACGTGGCCTTCCCCCCGTTCCCCACCTTGGTGGTGTTGCCGGTGGTGGCGCTCACGGGGCACGAGCACGTGCCCTACCGGGCCGTGGCGCTGGTGCTCGCGGGCCTCGTGGCGTGGCTCGCCCGGCGGGTGTTGCGGCGGTTGGACATTCCCGAGGCGGATCGCCCCTGGCTGGTGGCGGCGCTGCTGGCGGGGACGGCTTTCTGGTTCTGCGTGGTGCAGAGCGAGGGCGTGTGGTTCCTCGCGCACGTGGTGGCGGTGACGTGCTCGCTGCTGGCCCTGGAGGAGGCGCTGGGGCCGGCGCGGGGCGCTCGGGCGGGGCTGTGGGCGGGGCTGGCCTTCCTGTCGCGCCAGCTGTGCGTCTATTTGATTCCCTTCATCCTGTGGGTGGTCTGGTGGCGTCACGCGGGGGAGGGCCGCCGGCGGCAGGTGCGCGAGGGGGCATGGGCGCTCGTGCTGGTGGGCGTCTGTGGCGGCGTGTACCTGCTGCTCAATGCCTTGCGTTTCGGGGACCCCTTCAACACGGGCTACGCGGGAATGCCCCTGGACGATTTCCTGGCCGCGCGCGTGGAGCGCTATGGCCTGTTCCATCCCGCGTACGTGCCCTTCAATTTCTTCCACATGTTCCTGGAGGGGCCGCACTTCCACTTCGGTGGGCCGCGGATGCTGGCGCCCGTGGGAATCGATGGCATGGGCACGTCGCTCACCCTGGCCAGTCCCTTCCTCTTCGTGGCGCTGGCGGCGCGGCCGGAGCGCCGCTTGCGGTGGGCGGCCTGGACCATGGTGGGCCTGTGCCTCGTCCACATGCTGCACTACTACAACAACGGCTGGGTGCAGTTGAACGCGCAGCGCTTCAGCCTGGATTTCCTGCCCGTGCTGTGGGTGCTGATGGCGCTGGGCACCCGGCAGGTGGAAGCGCGGTGGTGGAAGGCCTTGGTGGCCTGGTCCATCGGGCTCAACGTGTTCGTCCTGGCGCTCTTGCCCGTGCTCGGCCGCGCCCTGCGCAAGTTGTGAGGGGACTTCAGGTAGACTCCCGAGTCCAGCGGCTCGGCTCCAGTGGAGAGCGGGGGGAGACACCATGAAGTGGCGGATACTATGGCGAGCGGTCCAGAGCGCGAGGGCGGGCCGGATCGGCGATGCGGCGGCCCTGAAAGGCGCGGCGACGGGTGGCAGGGCCTACCCTGAACTCGATGCGAAGCTGGAGTTGCTCGAGGAGCCCTTTCCATCGATCGACCTCGATGCGCTGCGACGGCTTCCCGAGGGAACCTTCGGGCGTGAGTATGCGCGCTTCATGGATGACCAGGGATTGAAGCCCTTCATCGTCTCGCGGGAGGTGGCGGAGGAACTGGCGAGGACCTCTCGCCTGGAGGTCCGCTATCCCCTGCTCCACGACGCCTTCCATGTGCTGCTCGGCTTCGACACCAGCCTCGTGGGTGAGCTCGGCGTCTGGTCCTTCGTGTCCGCCCAGCACTACAGCCCTGATTACGATCGCGCGGCCCGGTGGGGCCGGCGGCTCTACCCCCTCGTGCGCCCGGGGCAGGGCGCCGCGTTGCGTGAGGCCTCCGCGCGCGGCGAGGCCCTGGCCCGGCGGGCCCGGTGCCTCATCGCCGAGCCCCTGGAGCAGCTCTTCACGCTTCCCTTGCCGGAGGCGCGTAACCGCCTGGGTATCGTGCTCCAATACAGAGGGCCGTGATTCACCCTCCAACATCACGCCTCTCCACCGGCCCGGCGGAGCACAGCCCGTGTGCCTATGCCTCGCCGTAGGTCGCGATGAACTCGTCGATGATGTTGACGATGTGGGTGGAGAAGTCCCGAAAGTGCTTCGCCTCCTCGCCTCCGAGGAACTGGGGCAGCGCGAACGTCTCGTCGTGGTAGTAGGGCACGACACCCAGCTCCCCCTCCGGGCTCCGGTCGCGCGGATTGAAGCACCAGAAGTTCTCCACCGATTCGGAGTCGATGCGCTGGAAGAACAGGGCCTCCTTGATGGCTTGCTCCACGTCGGGGTCATCTCCGTCCGCGGCGTCGGAAGGATCTGGCGCCGCCGCATGCAGATAATCCGGGCGCTCCATTCCAATGAGTTCCTCGCCGCCATACCTCACCGTCAAGGTGCCGTAGGTCCGGAGGAAATGCACATAGCTGGGCGGGAGCTTCAGCTCGTATTTCGACTCCAGCATCAACACCTCCGTGGCGGTGAGGGGCTTGGAGAACTCCAACGACATGTCTTCCTTCTCGCTCGCGAAGGCCTCGAGCCTCTTCACGGCCTCGGCCATCTCGTTCTCACTCGACTTTGTCGACGACATGCGAACTCCAGTGGATGAGTCAACACCTGGGTAGGCGGCAATATACTGCTGAATATCGGAAAAATAGGAGGCCGATTGAAGGCGCGCCCCACGGCGTGCCGGAGATGGAGGACCGGGGAGGGGGGAATGGCGCGCAATGGCTATCATTGAGAGAAGTCGCGGATCTTCACTTCACACTCGCTCCGGTCCTGGAATTGCTTGCCCTCTCTGGAGCCGATTTCCTCACACACCCGTAGCCCAGGTTGAGACAGAGTCGTGCGACCCGGGTACGACTGTCACCCCGTGGATTTCCGATTAGAAGCCCAGACGCGCCATGCGGCGCTGGCGCTCAACGTTTCCTCCGGGAAGCAGAACCAGGAGCACGTCATGGTGGCAATGAGGATGCAGTGGGTGGCCGGACTGGCCGCGTTACTCGCGGTGGTGGCTATTGCCACTCCTGGCCCGGTCGCGGCGCAGCCCCCAACCGGCTCCATCGCCGCCGCTCGCCAACAACCCCTGGGCACCACCGTGACGGTGGTGGGGGTGGCGACGTCATTCACGGGAGCCTTCTTTCCCAATGACAATGGCTTCGCCATCCAGGAGGGGAAGGTCGGCATCTACATCCTCGACTCGCTCGACGCGAACATCGAGGTCGGCCAGGTGGTCCGTGTGACGGGCACTCTGACCAACTCCTTCGGGCAGGTGCTCAGCGTGGCACCGACGTCCATCGAGGTGCTGGGGGATGCGCACGTGCCCCGACCCCATCCCGTGAAGACCGGCGACGTGAGCGATGAGACCGAGGGCCGCCTCGTCCGCATCCAGGGCACCATCGTCAGTGATATCGAGAATGACCTTCCCTTCGGATACAAGTTCGCGGTGGATGACGGTACCGGTCCCACCTTCGTGTTCGTCAATGCCGGCACGGGCATCGACGTGAGCGAGCTCGAACAGGGACAGCGCGTCGTCATCCAGGGCTTCAGCGGAGAGTTCCTCGGCGAGTACGAAGTGGACCCCGTGTTCCCGGAGGACATCCGCATCCTCCCTTCATGGTAGGGGCTTCGCGGAGACACATAGAGCGAGCCGTGATTCACCCGTGGGTGTAGGTCCGGGCCAGGGCGTCGCGCAGTTCTCCATCCTGCTTCAGCGCGTCCACGACGGCGGCGAAGGACTTGCCCGCCGCGTGGACTTCCCGCGTCGGGAACCCGTTGGACGCGAGGTCCAGGTTGTGCGCGGCGCCCAGGCTCACGGCTTCCTTGGGCTTCAGCACCTCATCGAGCGTGGTCCGGTCCTGGGCCCATGCCTGGAACTGCTCGACATCCCGTCCGCTGTAGGACTCCTGGCTGATTCGGATGGCCTCGTGCGTGTTTTGAAAGAGCCACGCCTCGATGCTGTAGAACGGCACCACCGTTTTGAGCCGGGTCATCCGCACACGCGCACGGGCTTCGAGGGCTTGCGGTGTGGAGCCATCCCGTTGCTCCGCGAACTTCAACACCACGAGTTCCCGGACGCTCGCCCAGACAAGCGTCTGGAACTTCGCCACGTTCTCGCTCGAATCCCGAGTGCCCCAGGGACGATCCCCGTCGAAATGGAAGAGGACCCATCCGTCCTCCAGCAGGACCTGGGTCGCGAGCGTGCGGATGAGCTCCACCCGCTTCGCCGGTCCCTGGGCTTCGTGCTCTTCCAGATGTTGGCGTGGAGCGCCTGCAGCGCCAGTTCGTTCCGAACGGGCTCGAAGGAGATCCTGTTCGTTTGGACGTACTCGTCCACCTGCTTGAGCAGCTCCTTCGCGAGGGCGCGGAGCGTTTCAAACGCCTTCGGCCCAGAGTCCTCCGTCAGGACCAGCACGGAGAGGCAAGTGGCGGCGCGGTTCATCACAGCCCCCTCGTTCGGAGCAACTCACTGACGTGCTGGATCGCCACCTGGTACGCCTTGAAGAACCCTTCCGCATCCTCCACGGTCATGTTCTCCCAGACAAGTTGCTCGCGGCCTTGATGGAACTCCGTGCGACAGAGGACGAACGAGGAGCGCACCTCGTCAGCGGACTCGAAGGAGAGGTAGTCGAGCAGCAGCGGATTCTGGCTCGTCAGGAACGCTTGGCGCTCGCCGAGATCCTCCAGGCAGGCCTCGATCCATTCGTGGTGCATTCCATTGACCAACTCGTCAGCCACGACACTGGTCGGGTACGTGGCCAGATAATAGTAGAATGCGAGGAGTCGTTTTTGTCCGTAGCTCAGGAGCGAGTGATTGATGATGGAGCCATCCCGCCGGGTGAAATAGAATTGGATGTTTCCGAACTTGAGCCGGGGGAAGGGTCGGCCGACCGCGCGATGCGCTGGAGACGAACCTGAGCAGATTCGAAGCCAAGCAGTTCGACGAGCCGTTGCAGAAACTCCTGTCCTTCGTCTTTCGATTCAATTCCTACGTCACCAATCTCTGGATTTTGTCCGAGTGCGTTCTCCAAGTGTTGAACAAAGGGAGTGGGCCCATCGGGAACCACAGTGTATCGGTCGGAGCCCTTTGAGAATCTCATGGCTGACATCGATTCTCGCTCAACCACTTGATCGAAATACCAAAGGGATTCATCAAACCTTTTGAGGAAAAGTAGCCAAAGCTCGCTGGCGGGAGCCAGTGCGATGAGTAAATTTTGAAGTTGTTTGGAGGTAGGAGCAAAAAGAAGAGTCTCCAGAATCGTGATTAGAGCCTGCTCCCCCATCAATGAACGCTCAGCTGCAATCGTCTGAGAGCGTTCGCCTTGCTCGCTCAAGGTTAGCATCGCACCCTCTGAACGAAGCACCCATGGTTTTTCCCCTGGACGAACGATGTCGATCTCCAGAATCGTCGTGTAACGAGGGGTTGTCTGAACGAGCCCCATGGTCAGTAACTTGCCCGAAGGAGGCTGGGTATCAGCGCCCCCTACAGACTCTCGGAGCACCTCCGTGCGAAAACGCACGGTCAGTTCCACTTCAGATGTATGCAAGTCATATTCGAGGCTGGCGGCCTCCTCATGAAGCTTCGAGAAGTCCCAGCTCAGGAGCTGCACGATCAGGTTCAACAGCGTCGTCTTGCCCGTGCCGTTGCGCCCCAGCATCACGTTGAGCGAGTCCCGGAAACGAAGTTCCGTTCCTGGCTTCACGTTCCGGTACTTCTCTATCTTCAGGCGCTTCAGCTTCACCATGGCTTGTGTCCTACATGTCGACGCGGGTCCATTTGCGCGCATCGCCGCTCGCCCGCCGATGCGCGTGCCCACCTTACCGCGCGTACTCCGCTGGTCCACCGCACATCGCCGCGAGCGTCCACGACAGACGCTGGGGGGAGACCCTCGCTCGAAGAGTGAGTGCTCTGGCTCGCCGCAGGACGATGCGTGGCGGCCACGTCTCCCGTCGCGGCGTCAGCGGCTTGACGGCCCCACACCCGCCTTCATAAGTTGCCCGGACCATGCGACTTCCCAGGACGGCTGTCCAGCTCATTTTGCTCGTGGTCCTCATGGCGTCGGCGGCCCGGGCGGGTGGGAGCGAGAAGCTCGCTGTCCGCTCCCTCCTGCTCTCGGAGCACCCGGGCCATCCCACCCATCGCGTCTACGTGAAGGCTCAGGTCGTCACCACGCTCCGGTTCGAGAAGGCCGTGGATCCGGACAAGACGAAGATGCTCGGCTGGGAGGGGCGGCTCGAGCCGCTGGTGGTGGCCCGCAACAAGGTCATCCTGGAACCCCTCCACGAGCTTGCCTCCGACGAAGCGATCCCCCTGGTCGTGACGCTCGTGGATGGGACGGAGGTGGCCTTTATCCTGAGACCCCAGGGTCTTCGAGAGTGGGGCTGGGCGGACCAGCAAATCGACGTGTTCAAGGACCGTGAGAGCTACGCGGCCATGCACGACGCACTGATGCGAGCCCTCGATCAAAACGATGCCCTGTCCGAGCAACTCGCGCGCTTCCGCCAGGAGGAGCACTCGGGAGACCATGCCCTGGCCGCCCTGTTGACCTCGGGTGCATTGGAGCAGACGCCGTTCAAGCTCGCGGGTTACGTGACTGGCAAGGACGACGCAGCCGACGTCAACGCGACCCTGTACAAGGGAAAGGGCAAGGCGGCGGTCGTCTTTCGCATCAAGAATCTGTCTCCAGAACAGCCTTGGAGCATGACGTCGGCACGTGTCCTGTCCGTCGCAACAGGCCAGGAGCGCGCTGTCGCCGCACGCTCGCTGCCCTCCGAGATTGGCCCCGGTGAGTCGGGTGTCGTCGCCATTGTCGCGGACAGGAGCGCGTTCATGGAAGACGGCAAGCTGACCTCGGTCTTCCTCGAAGTCTATCGGAATGATGGACTGCGGCAGGCCTTCATCCAGCTAGATCCGGACCTCGTTGCGAAGTAGGAGCGGAGCCATGATTTCCTCCAAGCTTGTGCGCTCGTGCTGCTCCGTTCTGCTGATGTCGCTGGCAGGATGTGTGACCCCCGCTGGGGGAGTGGGCCTTCGCCCGGATGGGACTCCGGGACCGGAGGAGTGCTCGGAAGAGGCTCGCAAGGCGATGAGCTACCTGCGCCTGTTCGTCGGCGAGGCGGCCGTGGTGCAGATCGACGCGAACCAGTCAGCTACCCCCATCACGCTGTACGAGGGACCCATCGAGAGCATGCTTGAGAATGATCTCGGCCTTCTCGATGCGCCATCGCGGCTCTACGGGCGCGTCTGGACTGGTGGTTCACAGGCCGTCATCCGCTACTACGAGGCCCAGCCGATGAATGGCGGCAACAAAATCCCCCTGTGTGCCGTCGCCCGTATGGGGATGGGTCAGTTGCGCAAGCGGCCCGACTCCTGCCCGGAACCGCCGTCGTTGATTCCACGACCGCTGCGGTCTTCATCGTGGATTCATTCCGATAGCTCTCACGCCGCCCGGCGCAGGGCGTCCAGCAGGGCCTCCAGGTCCGCGTCCGTGGTGAGCGGGTTGATGAGCGTGGTGCGCAGCCACACCTTCCCGCCGAGCGTCGTCTGCACGAGGTAGAAGTCCCCGCTCCGCACGAGTGACTCGCGCAGGCGCACCTGGAGCGCGTCGAGTTCGCCCGGGGGCATGCCCTCCGGCGTGTGCCGGAAGCAGACGATGTTGCAGTCCGGGGACACGGCCAGCTCGAAGTCCCCGGCGGCCTCCAGCCGCTCGGCGAAGCGCCGCGCCAGATCGAAGCTCGCCGTGACGGCGTCCGCGAAGATCCGCGTGCCCAGCACCTTCAGGCACGTGTACAGCTTGAGCGCCATCATCTCCTTGGTGCACTCGAGCGTGCGCATCGCCACGTCGTGCCACGAGCGCGTGTCCTGCCCCGTGAAGAGGTAGCTGGCCTCCTGCGCGAAGGCGTCGAAGGAGCGCTGGCCCTCGCGGAAGAGCACGGCGGTGATGAGCGCCGGCATCATCATCATCTTGTGCGCGTCCCACACCACCGAGTCCGCGCGCTCGATGCCCTTCACCCGGTGGCGGTAGCGCGGGCTGAGCGCCGTCGACGCCCCATGGGCCCCATCCACGTGGAACCACAGCCCGTGCTTCGCGCAGAAGTCCGCCACGGCCTCGAGTGGATCAAAGGCGCCCGTGGCCGTGGAGCCGGCGCTGGCCACCACGGCGATGGGATGGCGGCCGGCGCGTCGGGCCGTGGCGAGCGCGTCCTCCAGCGCCTCCGGGCGCAGGCGGTAGTGCGCGTCCACGGGAACGGGAGTGACGCCCCCGCTGCCCCAGCCCATCACCCGCGTGGCGCGCGCCGGCAGTAGTGGGCCGTCTCGGGGACGAGCACGGTGAGCGGCGGCCCGGCGCTGGCGCCTCCATTCCACGCATCGAAGCCGGCCCTGGCCGGCGCGCGGCGAGCAGCGCGGTGAGGTTGCCCGCCGAGCCCCCCGAGGTGAGCACGCCCCGCGCGCCCCTGGGCATGCCGAGCGTCCCCGCCATCCAGCCGAGCACGTTGTGCTCCATCGCCGTGACGATGGGCCCCATGTCGTACACGGCCATGCCGTTGTTGAGGAACGAGGAGACGAAGTCACACAGGGCGGCGAGGGGCAGGGGCGCCGAGACCTGATGGCCCACGTAGTGGGGATGGTGCAGGTGGTGCGAGCCCTCCACCACGCGGGCGAGCAGGGCCGGGACATCCCCGGTGGGTTCCTCGGGGAAGTCCGCGGGGAAGTTCGCGATGTGGACCTCGGGCGGGGCCCAGGGCAGCACCGGGCCCTCGCGGCGCGTGGCGCGGGCGAGGTGGTCAGCGAGCTGATCCACGAGCTGGTGCCCGAGCTGGCGGAAGTGCTCGGCGTCGTAGGCGGTGGCGAGGGGCGGATGGGGGGAGGCCATGGGACCGGGTCCATGGCGCCAGTTGGCCCGGGCGTCAATCCTCTGGAGCCCTGTCGCTCGCAGGGGCCCCCGCCACCCGGGGAAGCAGGCCTGCCTGTGTGAGCAGCCAGGGAACCGGCGCGGAGGGGGACTCCCCTCCTGATGGCTCGGACCCCACATTGCCGGTTCGAGGTTGGGTCCAGGGAGGTGGAGCCATGAACGCGGATTGGTTGAATTCCCCTTTGAGCGGCGGTCGATCCAGCACGCGATGAAGGTCCTCGACGAGGACGGCACGATGCTGGGGCGCGTGAAGGCGATTGGCCAGACAGTGCTGTTCGTGTACCGGCGCGGCTCGAAGGACAAGGAGCTGTGGGCGGTGCCGCTGTCGCACATCCGGGGAGTGTCGGGGCGGGGCGTGACCGTGTCGGGCAAGGCGCGCGCGGCGCTGGAGCCCGCGGGGGACCGGTGGAGCACGGAGATCGTCACGGCCATCCACCCCCTGTCCGAGTCCTCGCACGCTCCGGCTTGAGGCAGGAGGATGATGCGTCCCCAGGCGTTTCGTGCTTGAAGAAGTGACCATGTCCTCCATCGAAGAGCTGTCCCAGAAGGTGTCCGCGGCATTCGCGGACCGGGCGAAGTTGAAGGAGTCCGGGTACGCCGAGGCGGTGCGCGAGACGTTGGCGCTGCTGGACTCGGGGGCCCTGCGGGTCGCGGAGAAGGGCGCCGGGGGCTGGAAGGTGAATGCCTGGGTGAAGGAGGCCATCCTCCTCTTCTTCGGCATCTCCGAGATGAAGGTGATGGAGGTGGGGCCCTTCGAGTTCTTCGACAAGATTCCGTTGAAGAAGGGGCTGGAGGCGGCGGGCGTGCGAGTGGTGCCGCCCGGCGTGGTGCGCTACGGGGCGCACGTGGAGAAGGGCGCGGTGGTGATGCCCGGCTACGTGAACATCGGCGCGCGCGTGGGCGCGGGGACCATGGTGGACACCTGGGCCACGGTGGGCAGTTGCGCGCAGGTGGGCCGGGACGTGCACCTGTCCGGTGGCGTGGGACTCGGGGGCGTGCTCGAGCCGCCCACCGCCTCGCCCGTCATCATCGAGGACGGCGCCTTCATCGGCAGCCGTTGCATCGTCGTGGAGGGCGTGGTGGTGGAAGAGGAGGCGGTGCTCGGGGCGAACGTGGTGCTCACCTCCTCCACGCCCATCATCGACGTCTCCGGCCCCGAGGAGAAGGTCTACAAGGGCCGCGTGCCGGCGCGCAGCGTGGTCATCCCCGGCATGAAGGAGAAGCAGTTCGCCGCGGGCCGCTACATGGTGCCCTGCGCGCTCATCATCGGGCAGCGCAAGGAGAGCACCGACAAGAAGACGAGCCTCAACTCGGCGCTGCGCGATTTCGCCGTTTCCGTCTAGGCGCCGCTGGCCAAGGGGTTCAGGGGTGGCTCGGCCACCCCGGGAAGGGTCGAGATGATTGTTGGCAAGACGCCGTCCTGGCGCATCGTGCTCAAGTACACGGGCCGTCCGGTGGCGGTGCACGTGCTGGTGGCCACCGCGGTGGTCATCGCGTACAGCGAACTCGAGCTCACCTTCCTGGCGGTGCCGGCGCTGCCCGTGACGGTGCTCGCCGCGACCGTCGGCATCCTGCTCACCTTCCGCAACAACTCCGCCTATGACCGGTGGTGGGAGGCGCGCACGCTGTGGGGCTCGCTGGTGAACACGTCGCGCACGTTCGCCCGTCAGGTGCTCACCTTCCTGCCCGGCTCCCTGTCCAATGAGTCCTCCACCGTCTCCAGCGTGCCGCGGGCCACGTCGCGCCTGTTGCGCACGGCGGTGGAGACGTCGCCCCACGGCGGCACGCTCGGGGTGAGCGATGGCGCCGTGCGCGACCGCTTCGGCACGGCGCGGGGCGCGTTCATCGCCCCCCACGTCCCCACGGACCCGGCCGCCCTCGGTGTGCTCCAGGCCCCGCCGGACGGACGCGTCGACACCCCGGTGCTTTTCGAATCCATCACCGCGGACGCGCGCGAGCTGGTGTACGCGCAGATCGGCTTCATGAACGCGCTGCGCTGCCACCTGCGGCGCCAGGATCCCTTCCCCTCCCTCCAGCCTTTCTTCCACCCATCCGTGCTGGAGGCGCTGCGCGAGGAGCAGAACGTGCCCACGGCCATCGTCGTGTGGATGTCGGCGCGGCTGCGCCGCGTGCTCAGCCAGATTCCAGGCGTCGAGTCGATGCTCCGCTTGACCATCCTCAACAACTCGCTCAACGACTTGATGAACATCCTCGGGGCCTGCGAGCGCATCAAGAACACCCCCATCCCGCGCCAGTACGACGTGCTGCCCCACGCCATGGTGCGCGCCTACCTCGTCCTGCTCCCGCTCGGAGTGGTCGCCGATCTCGGTCTGCTCACGCCCTTCGTGACCGCCATCATCGCCTTCCTCTTCATCGCCATGGATGCCGTGGGCCGCGACGTCGAGACCCCCTTCGAGAACAGCTACAGCGACATCCCCATGACGGCGCTCAGCCGCACCATCGAGATCAACCTGCGGCAGATGCTCGGCGAGACGGAGCTGCCTCCCCCTTGCAGCCCGAGAACGGGTTGCTCTACTGAGGCCCTCCGGGAGCCCCTTCTTCCATGACCGACCTCGCCACCCGCCTCGCGCAGTCCACCCTGGCCCTGTGCCGCATCCCCAGCCCCATTGGCGAGGAGCGGGCGCTCGCCGACCACGTGGAGCACTGGGCCCGCTCGCACCTGCCCGCGAGCGAGGTGTTCCGCCTGGGCCACTCGCTGGTGTTGGGCCACCTCCAGGACGAGCGGCCCACGGTGGCGCTCGTGGGCCACCTGGACACCGTGCCCGCGCACCCGGAGGATCGGCCGGCGCGCATCGAGGGCGAGCGGGTGTTCGGCCTGGGCGCCTCGGACATGAAGGGGGGCCTCGCGGTGATGATGGCGCTCGCCGAGGATCTGCCCCGCGAGCGGCTGCCGGTGAACCTGGTGTGGGTGCTCTACGAGCGCGAGGAGGGCCCCTACCTGGAGAGCGGACTGGGGCCGCTGTTCGACGCGCGGCCGGAGCTCAAGCGGGTGAAGTTCGGCATCGCCATGGAGCCCACGGACGGGGTGGTGCAGGTGGGGTGCGTGGGCACGCTGCACGTGACGTTGCGCTTCAAGGGCCGCAGCGCGCACTCGGCGAGGCCCTGGCAGGGAGAGAACGCCATCCACAAGGCGGGGCCGTTGCTCGCGCACCTGCTCACCCGGCCCCGGCGCGAGGTGGTGCAGGACGGCTTCACCTTCCACGAGGTGATGAGCATCACCAAGGCGGCGGGTGGGCGGGCGCGCAACGTGGTGCCGGAGTCCTTCGAGCTCAACCTCAACTACCGCTTCGCGCCGGGCAAGTCGGTGGCGCGGGCGCAGGAGGACGTGCGCGAACTGGTGGGCGACGCGGCGGAGCTGGAGTTCATCGACCTGGCGCCGAGCGGCCGGGTGTGCGCGGACAACGTGCTCTTCCAGCGGTTGATGGCGCTCACGGGCCTGCCGGCGGCGTCGAAGCAGGCATGGACGGACGTGGCGCGCTTCTCCGAGCTGGGCGTGGACGCGGTGAACTTCGGGCCGGGCGAGACGGCCCAGGCCCACCAGGCCAACGAGAGCGCCCCCATTCCCGCGCTGGCGCTGGCCTACGAGAAACTGGCGCTGTTCCTGAAGCAGGCGGGCTGAGATTTCCCCCGGCGGTTGTTGGGAGGCTGATGACTCCACATCCACTCTTCCAGGAATCCGCGTCCCTGCGGCGCACGGTGGTGATGATGGTGTTGATCGCCATCCTGCTCTTCAACTGGCAGCCGGATCCCCGGCTGCTCGGTGCGCCCCCGCTCCGCCGGGAGGAGGATCGGCCGTTGCCCGAGGACGCCAACGGTGTCGAGACCCATGCGGCGCGGCCCCTTCGCTCCGCTCACCTGGAGGACGCGGGGCGGCAGTTGCCCGGAGGTCGTCAGGCCGCGAGGCGCCGTCCGGGCCGCCGGGGTTGAGCGCTCGAGTCCGGGGGCTTCAGCGCCAGAAGCCCACGGAGATGCCGAAGTCGGAATAGCGCCGGGACAGGTCGAAGGAGGCCGTCACCGCCCAGTCATCCAGGTAGCGGAAGAGGAACAGCTCGAAGCCACCCGTGAGGTGCGGCCGGGGTGAGCGGTCCTCGAAGGGCGAGGGCTCGATGAACGCCCCCATCCGCAGGCGCAACCGTCCGAGGAACGGCTCGTACTCCACCCCCGCGCGTGGTTGCACCAGGGGGAGGCCCCCACGCGCTCGGCCGGGGTGAGCGCCGTGAAGGAGTGCACCGACACCGCGTTCTCCACCGAGGCGAGGAGATCCGCCTGCACGCTGAAGAGCCACCGACCCTCGACGGCCCGGCTGTCGGCCTCGGGGGGCACCTCGGCGAAGTAGTCACCCTCCAGCATCTGCTGGCGCGCGGCGGGCGAGAGCCGGTTGTACAGCCCGGCCCCCTCGCCCATGCGCCAGCTCAGGCCCAGGGACACCGTGGAGGGGGACACCACGGCCGAGTAGAGCTGCCGGCCCGCGATGAAGGACGCCTGCCCCTCCTGGCGCTTCCAGGGTCCGCGCAGCTCCGGCCGCACCGACAGGCCCAGCCGGTAGGGCCGTCCGAGGGGCCGGTAGAGCAGATCCAACGCGACGCCCGTGTTGCCGTAGAACCAGTCGCCCTCTCCCCGGTGATTGAAGACGGCCTGCGCGCTGTAGATGCCGAAGCCCAGGATGAAATCGTCCCGGCCCAGCGCCACGGCGCCCGCCAGCGAGGCGTGGAGCTGCGACACGCGGATGAGATCATCCCGGTCGCACGCGGGCGTGTTGCAGTAGCCCACGCTGTAGTTGCGCAGCGAGAAGCCCACGCCCACGTTGTGGTACTGCAACATGACGGCGCCGAAGAGCTGCAACGTCTCCGGGGCGTCGTCGGGCGCGCCGTCGTTGTCCAGGTCCTTGCCGCGCGCCTCCGCCAGCGGCAGGTCCATCCAGGACAGGGTGACGCCCACGTCCCATTCCTTGTCCAGGCGGGGGAGCGGTGCGCGAGCGCCGCCGGTTGCTGGCGAAGCCCACCACGCCCTCGGCGATGCCCACGTAGGCTCCGCCCATCCCCACCTCTCGCGAGGAGCCCATGAGCACCCCCGAGTTGAGGTACAGCCGCTCGGGCCGGGTGCTCACGGGCACGTCGTCCTGGGCCCGCGCCCCCGACGCCGCCAGCACCACCCCCGCGAGGAGCAGTCGAGCGCGCATCAGCTCGCGGACGCCACCTGGGCGAACAGGGTGTCCGCCTCGGCCGCCAGCTTCGTGTCGCGCCAGGTGAGCCCGCCCGCGTCGTGCGTCACCAGCGCCAGCGTCACCTTGCGCCACCGGATGTCGATGTCCGGGTGGTGGTCCGCCGCCTCGGCCGCCCTGGCCACCCGGTTCACGAACTCGATGCCCGCGAGGAAGCTCGGCGCCTCGTAGGTGCGCCGCAGCATGCCTCCCTCCTGCTTCCATCCGGTGTGCTCGGCGAGGAACCGCTCGAGTTCCGCGGCGCTCAACTGCGTCTTGTCGTAGGCCATGGCGTGCTCTCTCCTCTCAGGCGCGCTCCACCGCGCGCCGCCACTTGGTCAGGTACTTCTCACGGGCCTCGGGCTTCATCTTCGGCTTGAAGACCTTGCCCACCTTCCACGCCTGGCGGATGGCGTCCGTGCCGCTCCACACCCCCGCGCCCAGGCCCGCGAGGAACGCCGCGCCGAGCGTCGTCGTCTGCAGCTCCTTGGGGCGCACCACCTCGGTGCCCAGCATGTCCGCCTGGAACTGCATCATCAGGTCGTTGGCCGACGCGCCCCCGTCCACCTTGAAGGCGGGAATCTGCCGGCCGCTGTCCTGGCGCATCGCCTCGGCCAGGTCATGAATCTGCATCGCCACGCCCTCGAGCGCCGCGCGCGCCGGTGGGCCACCGTGGTGGAGCGGTCCATGCCCGCGAACAGGCCGCGCGCCTCGGGCCGCCAGTGCGGCGCCCCCAGCCCCGCGAGCGCCGGGACGAACACCACGTCCCCGCTCTCCTTCACGCTCGCGGCGAGCGCCTCCACGTCCGAGGACTTCTTGATGACCTTGAGCCCGTCGCGCAGCCACTGCACCGCGGCCCCGGCGATGAAGGAGCTGCCCTCGAGCGCGTACGTCGTCTGGTCTCCAATCTTCCACGCCACCGTGGTGAGCAGCCCCGCCTTCGACGTCACCGGCGTCTCGCCCGTGTTCATCAGCAGGAAGGCGCCCGTGCCGTAGGTGCACTTGGCCTCACCGGGGGCGAAGCACGCCTGGCCGAAGAGCGCCGACTGCTGGTCGCCCGCCATGCCGGTGATGGGGATGCCGTCGGGCAGCGAGCGCATGCCACGCGTGGTGCCATAGGACTCGGCCGAGCCGCGGATCTCCGGCAGGCACGCGGCCGGCACGCCGAAGAGGGTGCGCAGCGAGTCGTCCCAGGCCGGGCGCTTCACGTCCATGAGCAGGGTGCGGCTGGCGTTGGTGACGTCGGTGACGTGCGACTGGCCCCCGGTCATCTTGTAGACGAGCCAGGTGTCGATGGTGCCAAAGCACGCGTCGCCCTTGTCGGCGCGCTTGCGCGCTCCCTTCACGTGCTCGAACAGCCAGGAGAGCTTGGTGGCGGAGAAGTAGGGGTCCAGCACCAGGCCCGTCGTCTCGCGCACCCGGGCCTCCTCGCCCTGCTCGCGCAGCCGGGCACAGTGCTCGGACGTGCGCCGGTCCTGCCACACGATGGCGCGCGCGAGCGGCTTGCCACTCGCGCGCTCCCACAGCCCGGTCGTCTCCCGCTGGTTGGTGATGCCCACCGCGGCCATCTGCTTGCCCGACAGCTCGGCGTCCTTGAGGGCCGAGCGGATGCACTGCTCCACCGTGGCCCAGATTTCGTCCAGGTCGTGCTCCACCCACGAGGGCTTGGGGAAGTGCTGGGGGAACTCGCGGTAGGAGCTCCCCACCACCCGGAGTCTGTCGTCGAGGATGGAGACATGGGTCCCGGTCGTCCCCTGGTCCACTGCCAGCACGTACTTCGCCTTCGCCATGAGTGCGCTCTCCTGCGGCTGCCTGGAGGGTGTGGGGGTGCACCATACCCGAGCCAAGGCTCTTGGCACGCGCGGCGCGCGCCTAGCGTGGCGCGCCATGCCCTCGGTGAAGGAATTACGGGCGCGGGCCCGGGTGGAGGTGGAGACGTTCGTGGCCGAACATGGCCCCGTGGCGCTCATCCAGCAGCCGCCCTCGCTCGTGTTCCAGATGGTGGCCCAGCAGATGGGCGGCTCGCGCACGGTGTTCATGGCGCACCGCTCGCGGTTGACGGACCGGCTGCTCGCCATGTTGCAGGGCTTCGAGCACCTGCAGGTGCTCTTCCTCCACCCCAAGCAGGATGGCGAGGTCTTCGCCGTGGGCCGGCTGGAGTCGAGCTGCTCCGTCGTGGTGCACGACCCGTCCGTGTCGAAGGTGCACGCCATGCTGCGCTGGAGCGAGGCGGATGGGGGGTGCACCCTGCGCGACGCGGGCTCGATGAACGGCACCTACGTCAACTCGGTGCAGCTCGGCGGCGAGGAGCAGGCGCTGCTCGACGGGGACGGGCTGGCCTTCGGGGACGCGCAGTTCCTGTATGTCAGCACCCAGACACTTCACGCGCACCTGAACGCGGCCGTGCCCACCGCCGCCCGCTGACGCGCGCCCCGGAGCGTCGACTTCCGAGCGCCTGGGGGGGCTGGCGGGCCGCTGGACCTCGCCGGGGGTGGACCGTGCCTAGCTTGACGCGGGTACCACTCGCGGCACGGACGGGGTTGGGGTGAAGGGGCTCATCTTCGAGGAGCTGAACGGCGGGGCCAGTTGTCGCACGTATCTCATCGCCAGCGCGTGGACGCGCGAGGCGATCATCGTGGATCCGGTGTTGGAGCTCGTGCCGGGCTACCTGCGGCGGCTGGGCAAGGACCGGCTGCAGTTGATCGCCGTGGTGGACACGCATACCCACGCGGACCATCTGTCCGGGGGAGGGAGCTCGCGCGGATGATGAGCGCGGTGCACATGGGGGCGCCCGCGCACGCGGTGCAACGGCCGCTGGGCGAGGGGGACGAACTCGCGGTGGGCGACGTGCGCGTGCGGGTCTGGGCGAGCCCGGGCCACACGGCCGATGGGCTCGTGCTGGTGCTGGACGATCGGGTGCTCACGGGCGACACGCTGCTCATCGGCGCCACGGGCCGCACGGACCTGCCCACGGGAGACCCCGAGGCCGAGTACGAGAGCCTGGAGCGCCTGCTGTCGCTACCGGACGACACGCTCGTGTTCCCCGCGCATGACTACGGCGGGCGCACGTTCAGCACGATTGGCCACGAGCGCGTCTCCAACCCACGCCTGCGCCTGGACCGCGAGGCCTTCCTCCAGTTGATGAGGATGCCGCGCACGGAGAAGCCCGAGCGCCTGGCCGAGTCGCTCGCCTACAACTCGCGGCCCGGGACGCGCGCGACGCGCCTCCCGAGCAGGTGTTCTCGATTTAAGTCCGAGGAGCGTCAGTCAGGGGACTACCCTGTTGGAGCGGTACGACCAACGGGGGGTCTCTCATGTTGCCGTCAACGACTCGCGGGCTCGTTCCCGCGAGAGGACATGTCGCGAAGGTGGGCCGCCGTGAGGCGCTGCTGGCCCTGGCCGCCGTCGTTCTCCTGACCGGGTGCGCAACGGGCGCTCCGCGCGGGAGCCTGACCCGCGGCATCGGCCTCCACTCGCGGGCCTCCTCATTCCATGACAACTCCGCACCTCGGCGGCCCGAGGCCACACCCATGGCCGGAGAGGCGGCGGGAGGCTCCGGCGGATTCTTCGAGGACACGGCGGATCCCTTCCAGGTGGTGCAGGAGGCCAGTGGCCTTGGGGAAGAAGCCCGGCATCCGGCGGGTGCGGCACTCTACCTGGGGCAGGCGCGTCAACTGCTGGAGCAGTTGCTCAGGACGCCCGTGACGTATCGGAGCTTCGCTCCGCGTCGGGTGCTGTGCTGGCTGCTGCGCGAGGTACTCGCGGGCGGCGAGCGCGTGGAGTACGCCGACTTGAAGTGGCGTGCCGAGCGCTTCTGGCTGCTGGTGATGGTGCGACCGGATGGCTACCGGTGACCGCGCTCACCGGCACGCCCCTGCAGCGCCTGGGGCAGCTCCAACTGGTGGAGGGCGAGTGGCGGGTGGGGCGCCTCGCGGTGGGCGACTTCTACTTCTCGCGAGGCGGCGTCTTCTACCCGGTGAACGAGGCCTTGCGGCGCGTGGACGTCCCACCTCTGGCCGAACTGGGCCTGGGCAAGGACTGGCTCAACGCCGCGCTCGATGGGGCTCAGGTCGCCCTGGGGGAGATGGTGGTGGCGATGGCCTACTCCCTCCTCCATCCCGTCCGCACCGTGGAGGACCGGCGCAACTGCCCACCACGGTGGCGCACCTCATCGCCTCCTCGCCGGAGTACTTCGCTCGCTATGGAGGCATGTCCCGGGAGGACCAGATACGCGAGGCGGCACGTCTGTCCACGCACGTGCTCATGCTGCTTGGGGAGCGGAGTCCACGGTGGGGCGCATGGGGGGGTTGGGGGCGGAACTGCCGGTGCTGTCGCTCACTGCCAGGGGAGAGCTGGTGTTGGGCGGAGCGGTCGTGGTGGGGGGCGCCGCGAGCACTACCGGGGGTCTGGCACTGGGAGACCTTTCCCTGCTCCACATGGCGGGGAAAAGGCAGGGAAGCACCGGAGGTGCGAGCGGCAAGAAGGGGAAGTCCGCCCAGACGACCGTGGCGAAGGGTCCCGGCAAGTGGACGTACAAGAAGCCCACCACTGAGTCCCAGCGGGCGCGTGAGTACCAAGAACAGATAACGGGACGGCCCGCATGGTATGTGTACATGATTGAAGAATTGGAGTTCGACGGCTTCAACGGCAAAGAACTGTTGGAAGCCAAGGGCCCTGGCTACTGCTCCTTCTTCAATCCGGATGGTACTCCCAAGTACTGGTACAGGATCTCAGGGAAGTACAATCAGATGATGGAACAAGCTGAGAAACAATGGAAGATGGCTCGAAAGTTGGGCTTGCCGCTGACGTGGCATGTTGCTGATGCCAAAGTTGCTGGATTCCTTCGGAAGGAGTTCATGCGAAGAGGATGGAACAACACCGCTATCCATCATACATCACCCACGCGCTAAGAGGAGGAGCACGCATGATAGAGGACTTGGAGGACTACTACGTGGGCGCGTACTGGGGACCACGCCAGGAGACGGCGCTGGAGTGTGCGCGGCGCGCGGAACTCTTCTTCTACATGCTGGCGCGGTGTGACCCGTCCTTTGTCCAGTGGTACGGAGCGGGCCGAGGCTTCCCCCGCGAGTTGCCGGGCCACCCTGTCAAGACAGAGGTGGAGGCGCTGGAGAAGTGGCTCCTCAAGGGCAGGAATCGCACGGACGTCGGTAAGCAGGTCATCGAGGATTTGGGCTTTAGTCAGATGATGTGGAATGCGAAGAAGGAGGCCACGGACCTCAGCATCCACTGTGGTGGATACTCTCCCTGGGGCGGCCCCAATTCATGTCTGTTGAAAGTGACCCGGGAGAGCCCGATACGGGAACGGCTCCTGCACGTGTCTGTTCTGACCGGAGTGCTCACCGCCATGGCCACCGCGTGGGACCCGGACTTCGCCATGGCCAGCTCCTCGGAGATGGTGGAGCTGTTGGAGAAACAGGGGTTCGAGGTGCGGGTGGGCTGGCTGACGTACCTGTCGCGACGCCGGGGCCGGCTGCCTCCGCTGCCCGCGCCCGTGCGCATCGAGTCGGTGGGCACCCTCGGCTGGCTCCTCGTCCTCTCCCCCGAGCCCATGACGGCCAGCAACCCCGAGCACGTGGCGTTCACCTCCCGTATCCGAGAGCTGCTCGACCGGGCGGGCCTCATCGCGTGGCCGAGACCCGAGCCCATGGCGGAGTGAGCGACATCGAGTGCCGCCGAGGCACTATCCCTTCGCGCCGCGCTTCTTGGCGACGAGGTCCTTCCAGAGCCCCGAGTACTTCTTGCGGTACTTCGGGTCTTCTTCGGTTTCGATCAGCGCCAGGGCATGCTGCTTGAGCTGCTCGTCGTGCACCTGGTCGTGGATCTTCCGGAAGACTTCCAGGATGTCGTAGCGGATGAGGGTCCCGTTCTTCTCGGTGGCGCAGTCCCGGAAGCGCTGGCTCAGGCGGTCCACCACTTCTTTCTGGAGGGCCTGGCTGGCGGTTCCCACCCTCCAGAGCGCTTGGAGGGAATGCCGCGCCGTGACGAACCGTTCATCCCTCGTCACGGCCATGAGCTGGTCGAGATCCTTCAGCATCCGTTGCTGGGGATCGCTCTTGGCCAGACCGCTGAGCAATTGTGCCCCGATGGCCCGCTGGTGGTTGTCGCCCTCGCGCAGGAGCTTCAGCAACTCATCCCAGACCTCATAGGCCCACTCCACCGGTTGTTGTGTGAGCTCCAACAGGTGCATGAAGGAGGCCGCGCGGGATTCGGCGTCCGTGCTGTGCAACTGGGTGAAGTGCCCGCGTGTGGTCTGGTCCATGGTCTGGAATCTTCCATGACCCGGCACGCTGAGCGGTGAGGAATGCGCTGGATGTCTCCGGTGCCGCACGGAGGTCGATCGGTTGTCTGCCCGGCCCTCGGGCCGATTGCCCGAAGTCCTGGGCAGGTCCCACTGTTGAACACAGCTACTTTCGACTCCTCCGCCTCATTCAACATGCCCCTGCCGTCCCCACCTGACTTCCAGCTCCTCTTCGAGCAGAGCCCAGGCCCCTACCTGGTCGCCATCCCGGACGCGGACTTCACCCTCGTGGCGGTGAGCGATGCCTACCTGCGTGCCACCTTGACGACTCGCGAGGGCATTCTCGGCCGCCCCTTCTTCGAGGTGTTCCCCGACAACCCGGCGGATCCGAACGCCACCGGGGTGCGCAACCTGCGTGCCTCGCTCGAGCGGGCCGTGGCCACTCGCGCGCCAGACACCATGGCCGTGCAGAAGTACGACATCCGGCGTCCCGCCTCCGAGGGGGGTGGTTTCGAGGAACGGTACTGGAGTCCCGTCAACACCCCCGTCCTCTCCCCCGAGGGCGAGGTGCTCTACCTCCTGCACCGGGTGGAGGACGTGACGGACTTCGTGCGCCTGTCCCGCCGCCGCGAGGAGGAGCGCGAGCGCACGGAGGCCCTCCAGTGCCGCAACCTGGAGATGGAGGTGGAGCTCCTCCGCCGGGGCCAGGAACTCCAGGCCGCCAACGAGGAACTGTGGGAGGCGGTGCGTGTGCGCGACGAATCGCTCGCCCTGGCCTCCCAGGCCCGCGCGCAAGCCGAGCGTCAGCGGGAGTGGCTCCACTCGCTCTTCATGCAGGCGCCCACCGCCATCGCCATCTTCCGGGGCCCCCGCTACGTCATCGAGCTGGCCAATTCCCAGGTGTGCCGTCTCTGGGGCCGCCGCCCGGAGGACGTGCTGGGCAAGCCCCTGTTCGAGGCCCTGCCCGAGGCCGCGGGCCAGGGCTTCGAGGTGTGCCTGGATGAGGTGCTCGCCACGGGGGTGCCCTTCGTGGGGATGGAGATGCCCGCCCGGGTGGCTCGCCTGGAGGAGGGGCCATCGAAGACGTGTATTTCAACTTCGTCTACGAGCCCATGCGCGACGCCCAGGGCCGGGTGGACGCCGTCATCGCCGTTGCCACGGACGTGACGGAGCTGGTCCAGGCGCGCCGACGGATGGAGGCGTTCGCCGCCGAGAAGGTGCGCGTCGCCGAGGAGCGGCTCCGCCCGGCGACGGAGGCCATGGAGCTGGGCATCTGGGACCTGGACCCCACCACGGGCGCGCTGGAGTGGGACGAGCGCTTGCGTGCCCTCTTCGGGCTGCCAGCGGGTGCCCCCGTGAATTACCCCACCTTCCTCTCGTGCGTGCATCCCGAGGACCGTCTCCAGGTGGATCACCGCGTGCGGGAGATCCTCGCGCCGGGCAGTACGGGGCGCTTCGCCATGGAGTTTCGCACCCTTCCCCTCGAGAACCAGGAGGAGCGGTGGGTGAGCTCGCAGGGCCGGGTCCACCGTGATGCCTCGGGGCAGCCCATCCGCTTCCTGGGCACGGTCCTGGACATCACCGGGCGCAAGCGGGCCGCGCAGGAACTGGCGCGCAACGCGGCCATCCTCGAGGCCATCCTCCAGAGCATCCCGGATGCCCTGTACGTGGGCGATGCCAACGGCATCCGGCTGGCCAACACCGCGGCACTGGAGATGCTCGGCTTCCAATCCCTGGAGGAGCTGAATCAGCACGTGGCCACCCTGGGGGCGCGGCTCCAGAACCGCTCCACCGAGGATGACCACCGGCTCTCCGCGGAAGAAGAGCCCTTCATGCGGGCCTTCCGCGGGCAGCCGACCACCCAGGAAGTCCGCACGCGCCATCTGCGCACGGGCCGGGAGGTGGTGGTGCGCTGCGCCGCCGCCCCCGTCCGCATCGGGGACGACATCGTGGGCGCGGTTGCCGTCAACACCGATGTCACCGAGCGCAAGCGTGCCGAGGCGGAACTGCGGCAGGCGGCGGAATTCCGCGAGCGCTTCATCGGCATCGTCTCCCACGACTTGCGCAATCCGCTCAACGCCATCCTCCTGTCCGTCAACGCGATGATGCGCTCGGATTGCGCGGTCCAGCACCACCTGAAAGCCGTGCGCCGGATCGCCATCAGCGCCGAGCGCATGGAGCGGATGATTGGCGACCTGCTCGACTTCACCCGTGGACGGTTGGGCGGCGGCATTCCCATCAGTCCCCGTCCGGCCAATCTGCTCGCCATCTGCCGGCAGGTGGTGGAGGAGCTCAAGGTGGGCAACCCCCAGCGACAGCTCCGGCTGCGCATGGCGGGAGACTTCCAGGGCGAGTGGGATCCGGACCGGCTCGCGCAACTGCTCGGCAACCTGGGCAAGAACGCGCTGGACTACAGCCCCGAGGGCATTCCCGTGGATTTCATGCTGCGCGACAGGGGGGACACCGTGTGCGTGGAGGTTCGCAACGGGGGAGCGCCCATCCCGGTGGACCTGCTCCCGCACATCTTCGAGCCCTTCCGGCGGGCCTCGGACGGCGGGTCTCCGGCGTCCGGCCTGGGCCTGGGCCTCTTCATCGTCCAGCAGATCGCCCGCTCTCACGGGGGCCGCGTCGAGGTGCGCTCCACCGAGGCGGAGGGAACCACGTTCACCGTGTTGCTGCCGCGCAGCCCCGCGGAAGGTGTCAGAGGATTCGTCTAGCGCCACGGCGGGCGCCTTCCTGAATCCCCTGACACCCGCGCGGGCCTATTTGGCGGCCTTCTTCCTCACGATGATCGAGGCGGTCTTGTCGTTCCAGCCCGCGCCCACCAGACAGCTGTTGGTGCCGGTGGTGAGGGAGGTCTGATCGAACCGGCCGCCGTCGTACAGCACCGCTTCGTACCCGTCGGCCACCTGGAGCGAGGAAATGACATCCGGGCTGAACCCCAGGGTCCGCAGGGTGTCTTCGTCGTAGCTGCCCACGGGGAGGTGGATGCCCGGGCTGGTGAAGTTGCAGTCATTGTGGACCACGACGATCGGCGCAACCGGTTCGACGACCAGCGAGTTGGCACGGTCATTCCACCCCGCGGCGACGAGGCAGCCATCATCCGCGGTCTTGACGAGCGAGGCACCCGTGAAATCGGCGTTCTCGTAGAAGGTCACCTTGTAGCCGGGCTGCACCCGCACCGAGGAGATGTCCTTGCCCGCGATTCCGCGGAACTGGAGGTCGCTCAGCTTGTAGCGGCCCACCCAGAGGCCCGCCCTCCAGTCTCCCGTGTAGTTGCAGTCCCTGAAGATCGCGACCGGATCCCTCGGCTTGATCGTGCCCCCGCGGGTGTTCCCCATCCGGGCGAAAGCGCGGGCGGCGGAGGCCTGGTACAGCAGGACGGGGTTGCCGGGCTGCCCCACGCTGTTCCACCACTCGGGGTACCGGCCGTTCGCGTCCTTGCCATTGTCACGCACGAACTGGAGGTAGCCCGCGACGATGTTCAACCAGTTGATGTCGCCATCCGTCTCGTAGAGGTCCACATAGGCATTGGTCATGTCGTGGCCCCCCATTGCCCGGTCTCCCTCAGCGCGCGGGTCTGCCAGTCGATGTACGTCGACTCCATGGCGTAGGCCATGTGGCGCGCGTCATCCAGGTAGGTGTAGTTGCCCGTGATCTTGAACAACAGGATGGCCGCCTGGGCCACCACGGCGTTCTCGTACCCCCGGTAGCCAGGGCCGTAGCCGAAGCGATTGGCCTTCACCCAGTTGTAGAGCCGCAAGCCGTCGGTCAGGTACTGCTGGGTTCCGGTGGCCCGGTAGATCATCAGGTTGGCCACCGTGGTCGGAGCCGTGGCGCACAGGCAATGGCCGCCGGTGTCTCCCTCATGCCAACGAATGCCGCCGTTCGGGTTGCTGGTCGGGGTGTTCTCTCCACTCATGCTGAACGCCAGGACCTCCTTGGCCCTGTTCAGATAGGTGGCGTTGTTGGTCTTCTGGTACAGCTCCATCAGGCCCTTGGCCACCCAGGCGTTGTCGTCGTAGTACCGATCGCCGCATCCATAGGCCACGGCGTTGTACGCCCAGCGGTTCTTCGTGTAGCACCAGTAGGCCTGGTGCATTTCGTTGGCGAAGGCCTCGGCCTGCTGGATTCTCCCGCCCGCGATCAAGGCATGAAGCTGAGTGCCCGCGTCCCAATTGAAGGCGGTCGCCTGGCGATCCGTGCCCTCGTAGTAGAGGTTGCTGCCGGGCTTGCGGAAGTCCTGCTCGATCTTGTTGAGGGTTTCGTCTCCCCAGGCCTTGAAGTCACTGCTGGCCTGGCTGATGGCCTTCCAGCTCGCGTCCTCGTTGAAGCTGGCCGCCGCATCGCTGGGCAGCGAGCCGCCGGCTGCGCGAGCCACACTTCCGAGTTGATGTGCCGCATGTAGCGGCCGGGGAAGTTGAACGACTCCAGGCTGACGCCTTGCCCCGACAAGCCAGGGCGCGTGCACCACGTGGCATCCTCGTCGAACACGCGGGTGTTGTCGCGGCTGTCGAGGCGAATCCGTGAGTTGGAATGCCGCAGGTATCTGCCCGGGTAGTTCTGCGACTCCAGCGAATAGCAATCCTTGTCGGCCAGGCCGACCACGACGCGGAAACTCGAGTCCGCTTTCTCCGTCGCCGAAGTCCCGATGACGTCCGTGCGCGCCGGCTTTCATAATGACGCAGGACGCGGTTGGTGTAGTTCGGCGTCGTGACCCCAAACGTGTAGTAGACGTTCAGCCGCAGCGGTACCCAGGACAGGACGGTGTTGACCGGTTGCGCGCCCGCACTGACAGGGGCGGCCTGGACCGTGGCGCCTGCCGTGTCGTTGCTCGCTGGGTCCGCGTTGTCCGTATCCCGTGCACCACCGCAGCCCACCATCACGGTGGACGCGAGCAGCGTGGTGAGTCGCAGCCTCGCTCTCCTCATTCTTTTCCCCTCATGCGGTTACCCGCCCATGATGGGGAGACTTGTATAACCCATTAACTGGTTAAATCAAGTAAAACAGGAAGGTATGGGGGGATGGCTGCCAGGGCCGAGGTTTACCGCTGGCTGAAGAAATTCAGGGAGGGACGGATGGTCGGTCGGGGGACTCGTTGGCGCCCTGCATCATCGAGAGGGTCCGCCCGACGTGCCGTCAGCAGTGGGTGTCCGGAGACTCAGCCGAGGGCCGTGTGCGGCATGGGCTGGCCGCGCGGCGGACTCACGGCGTACTTCATCTTGTTGTTGCCTCCCGTATAGATGACGCGGGGATCGGACGGCAGGGTCGAGTCCTGGGCGAACGCCGCCAGCGAGTCGTGGACGTAGGTGTCGAAGAACTGGATGATCGTCTGATCCTTCAAGCCTTGTCCGCGCTGCTCGTCCTCGTAGGCCTGGAGCAGCTGCTGATAGTGGGGCCGGAGCTTCTGCCGGCCCAGGAACTTCGCGAGCGCTTGGATGGCGCGAGCGTCCTCGAGGAGTTGTTCGTCGTAGACCTTCAGGGATTCCAGGAACGAACCGTCCGAGCTGGGCAGGGTGTCCAGGCGGGCCTTGAGGGACAGGTAGTCGTTCTTCATGGCGTTGGCCATGAATTGTTCCTTCTGCAGGAGTTGCTGACGACGCTGGGCGCCGAATGAATTGTGCAACTCACTGGTCCGTTGCGCTTGGGTGAAGTACTTTCGTTTGAGCGCTTCCGTGTCCTTGGACAAGCTCTGCTGTTCGGTCTTCCACCGGTCTGGAACTCCCGGAGGAGTGTTTCGTCCTTGGTGGGTCGACGGGCCGCCCGGTCATTCCTGTCACGGGTGATCCGGTGGAAGCGCCACTGGTAGTAGCGCTTCATGTGGGCGAGGACCCCAGCGCCGAGGGACTGCTCGCCCCAACCCACGGCATTCATGTAGCCAGTGAATCGCTGGTGGAGCAGCTCGAATGACTCCTTGCTCGCGGCATCCTCGGCGAAGTCCTGGCTATTGAGGCCATTGCCCAAGGGGACGCCTGCCTGAATTGCTTGCTCACGCATGACCCTCAAGGGAATCATGCTCAGGAGCGAGCCATTCGTCCGGCTTCGGGCTCCTTCTCCCGGGCGATAGCCACCACCCACGTCCGAGTGGGCTCCGGGATAGAGCATTTCGCGGCAGTTGGAAGGGGACTCCAGTCCCTGGAGAAGACTGTCCACGGGGAACGAATTACGGAGCTCATGGGCGGCCACCATGTGAAGACAATCCTCCACCATCTCGGGGATGCGGAGATCACTGGCCCAGGCCCAATGTCCAGTGGACAATCCCGGCGCGGGATCCGCACCCGGTTCGGTGCCAAACGCGAGTTTGGAGAGGTCGCGGGCGTTGCGATCCATCATGCCCGCACGCGTGCTGACCGCGCTCAACAGCACGGAAGCCGTGTTGTTGAGGCTGAGGGGGGTCCCACCGAGGCCACGGTGTCGAACAGCCCCATGAAGTACAGGCGAATGGGTGACGTGCGTTGACCCAGCGTGATGAGCCAGACGCCATCTCCACGGCGCTGACATTTCTGGGCGATGCGCAGGGCAAATGCGCGTGCGAGCGTGGCGCCACGCGAGAATCCGAACAGCGCGAGATGGAGTGTTTGTCGGCCATTGCTTCGGGCAAGGCATTTCTCCAGTTTGGCCATCGCCCACTTGAGTCGGTCTTCACCCTTTCCTCCCGCCCCGTTGCCCAGGAGTTCACCGCCGGGGTCTCCTATCTCCCGGAAATACGTTCCAATACCTGGCACGTAGTGGCGGTATATGCCTTGTTCCGGAGTTTCAAGATGGTCCAAAAAGAGCCGAGCCACGTTGCTGTGCTCTCCGGTGTCACGGTCCGCTTCCAGATTGTTTCCCGTACCATCGAAGAAGATGGAGACGTGTGTTCCACTGGAGAGGGGGTCTTCTGGGCACTGTTTCCTTTGGCCCCATGTGCTCGTGCGGTCTTGCTGCTGCGCATGTTCAAGAACGCGACGGATTTGCTCAGACTGGAAAGTACCGGTTCTTCTGGTCACTGGGAGTTGACATTTTTGCACTTGGCGACTTGCTCGTCCAATACAGCGTTGCCGGACTGCTTGCGCTGTGTCGGGCTGTACCGCTCCAGTCGCAGTTTGAGTTCTGGATAGTCTTCTGTGAGTTCGATCTCGATGTGTCCGTCGGGGAAGAAATGCACCGCGAAGTTCTCTGGATTCGAAGGTACGGGGCCGGTGATCATGACTTCCTTCTCACAGCGGCGCATGTTGTCCCGTGTCCAGGAAACCTTGATGGGGATGGGCAGGGCCGCACCGGGATACCAGGGGATGCAGCACACGCCGCCACTGCTTCCGGCAGTAGGAGAACTGACGGGAATGTCGGCCCCTCCAATGCCCGACACGGAGAAGCTGCTGATGTAGAGGTCGGTGTAGTTCAAGCCGTAGAGCGTCAGTTCGATGGGCTTGAGCGACTCGGGCAAGGACTCGTTCCTCGACTCGTATTCGCGAAGCAGTTCCTCGTCGCTCTTCTTGCACGTGCAGGCACCTGGGGCCATGAACAGCCCGAGCAGCATCAGGCTCTGGAACATCCTGGAGGTCATTGTCCGAATCCCGAGGGCAAAGGCATGGAGCGTTCTATCGAAGCCACGGCCGAGCTTCTTCCAGAATTCCGCCAAGGGGTAACTCCAGCCCGTCAAGGGGAGGGGTCTGGCCTCTCGTGGGGCCGCGTGTTTCCGAGGGGACGTCTTCCGTCCTCGGCCCAGCATCTTCTGCGCGAGGGTGCTCGGACCGGGTGGGTTTTGCCGGGTACCGGTCACCCGGAGCCCAGGGAGAGCCGCCAGCGCCTCGAATCCAGGCATGCTGCCGTTCGGGAGCCGACGTCCGGAGCCGGGCCTGCTTCCACCCGGGGCCGTCCTCCAGGTGTCCTTGCGCATGAGGGGGCACACCATGGAGCACTTCAAGATTCTGTCGCTGGATGGAGGAGGCACCTGGGCACTCATCGAGGTCCGGGCGCTCATCGAGCTCTTCGGCCCCGAGACGCGCGGCCACGAGGTGCTTCGGAGATTCCAGCTCGTCGTGGCCAACTCGGGAGGAGCATCGTCGCCGCGGGTCTGGCGGCGGACTTCACCCTGGGGCAACTGCTGCGACTCTTCCGCGACGAGGCCGGCGCCGGAGCATCTTCGTCGAGCGGCCGTGGTACCAGCGCATGCTGGCGGCCATTCCCGCGCTCCAGGATCTGGAGGCGCGCTACGCGGCACGCAAGAAGCTGGAGGGGCTCGAGCGGGCCTTCTCGGAGTCGAGGCTGGAGGGCTTCGCCCGGCTGACGATGGAGGAGTGGAAGGCCCGCGCCGGTCAGGGGCTGGCGGACATCGTCATCACCGCGTTCGACTATGACCGCCGGCGTGCCATCTTCTTCCGGACCCGGTCGGGGAGCCCGGCGGCCTCGCGCTCACCGGCGAGGAACCCGACCTTCGCCCAGGCGGTGCATGCCTCGAGCAACGCCCCCATCACCTTCTTCGATGAGCCCGCCACCTTCCTGGATCGGCGCTTCTGGGACGGGGCCATGGGCGGCTACAACAACCCCACGATGGCCGGGGTGGTGGAGGCCTTGAGTCACGTGGGAGATGGCGCGGCGCGAGTGGATCCCTCCTCCATTCGCGTGCTCAGTCTGGGCACGGGCATGGTGCTGTCCCTTCCTCCCGATGCCACCGGAGAGGTGGAGGACAAGCGGTTGTTGCACATCCCCGAGGAGCCGGGCCTCGCCAGTGACATCCGCAAGGCGGCGCTCTGCATCGTCGATGACCCGCCCGATTCCGCCAGCTTCGTCGCGCACGTCACCCTGGGGCACCGGCTGCCCCGGGACGAGCGCGACGTCGTCCAGGATGGGCCGGTCATCCGGCTGAGCCCCGTCCTGCGTCCCATCAAGCGCAACGGCCGCTGGATGTACCCGGAGAAGATCGACCCCGGCTTCTACCAGCGGGTCTCGGAGCTCGGCATGGACGCCGTGAAGAAGGAGCACGTGCTGCTCATCGACTCCCTCTGCGACGCGTGGATCCAGGGCCGGATTCCCAACCAGTCCTTGCGCGCCAACCAGGACCTCGAGCCGGAGGTGGGCCACGCGCGCTTCAGCGATGGGCTCACGCAACTGCGGACGTGGCTCGATGGCGAGCTCCATCCGCCTTCCATGGCGGCGGCACGGTGAAGTCGCCGGGCGCCCCCCGTGGACGCTCGGGTGGACGGTTCGGGTGCTACGCCGAGTGCGGATGGGGACCTGTCGAGGGGGCGGAGAGGCCGGGGAGGGCCGTGGACAAGAGCGTGGCGCTTGTCTGCTCGGAGGCTCGAGGCCCTTCAAGGAAGCGCGCCCGGGGCGCTAGGCTTCGCCTGGATGCTGAATATTCCTGGCTACTCCCTGCTCGGGGCGTTCAAGACCACGGGCACGAGCCTGCTGTTCCGCGCTGTTCGTGGTGCCGATGGCCTGCAGCTCATCCTCAAGACGCCGCGGGTTTCAGCTCCCGGCCCTCGTGAGCGCGAGAACTACCTGCGCGAGTTCGGCATCCTGCAGCGGCTCCAGGACGCGCGCGGCGTCATCCGGGCCCACGCGTGTGAGCAGCTCCAGGGCCGGCCGGTGCTCCTCCTGGAAGACGTGGACGGCACGCCCCTGTCCGAGTCCACCGGCGAGCCGCTCGAGGTGACCCGGGCCGTGGATCTGGCCATCGCCCTGGCCTCGACGGTCGCGGAGATGCATCGCCGCGGCATCGTCCACAAGGACATCAAGCCCTCCAACATCATCCTCACGCCCTCGGGCGAGACGCGCCTGCTCGACTTCGGCATCGCCAGCCTCCAGCTCGTCGAGCACGTGGACGTGACGCAAGCCTCCCTGGTCGAAGGCACGCTGGCCTACATGTCCCCGGAGCAGACCGGGCGCATGAACCGCTCGGTGGACTACCGCACGGACCTCTACTCCCTGGGAATCACCCTCTACGAGCTGCTGGCGGGCGAGCGCCCCTTCCAGGGGCGCGACGCGCTCGAGTGGTTCCACGCCCACATGGCGCAGGCCCCGCGGCCCCTGACGGAGCGGGTGAAGGGGCTGCCACCCGTCCTGGGCGCCATCGTGATGAAGCTGCTGGCCAAGGTCGCCGAGGAGCGCTACCAGAGCGCCGAGGGACTCAAGGCCGATCTCGAGCGCTGCCGGGAGGGGCTGAGCCGGGGAGTGCTCGAGGACTTCGTGCCAGGCCGGCACGACTACCCCAGCCGCTTCCAGCTCCCCCAGCGGCTCTATGGGCGCGACGGCCACGCGAAGGTGCTGCTCCAGGCCTTCGAGCGCGTCGCCGAGCGCGGCCGCCCGGAGCTCGTCCTGGTCAGCGGCTACTCGGGGATCGGCAAGTCCTCGGTGGTCAACGAGCTGCACAAGCCCGTGGTGCGGCAGCGCTCCTTCCTGCTCAGCGGCAAGTTCGACCAGTTCCAGCAGGACATCCCCTACGCCACCGTGGCCAAGGCCCTTCAGGAGTTGGTGCGGCAGCTGCTCGGCGGCACCGATGAGGAGCTGGCGCGGTGGCGTCAGGGCCTGAGCGACGCCTGGGAGGGCCAGGGCCAGCTCCTGGTGGACCTCGTCCCCCAGCTCGAGCTCGTCGCGGGCAGACAGCCCCCCGTTCCGGAGCTGCCGCCTTCCCAGCTCCAGCAGCGCTTCCATCGGGTGCTCTGCCGGTTCCTCGGCGTCTTCGCCACGCTGGGGCACCCGCTGGTGTTCTTCATGGATGATCTCCAGTGGGCCGATCTGGCCAGCTTCCAGCTGCTGCTGCATCTGCTGACCCACCCGGAGACACCGCCGCTGCTGCTGATCGCCGCCTATCGCGACAACGAGGTCCATTCCTCCCACCCGCTGACGCAGACACTGGAGCAGCTGCGCCGGGCGGGCGCGCGGATGTCCCATGTCCAGCTCGAGCCGCTGAGCCTCGAGGATGTCCGGCGGCTCGTCCTGGACACGCTGCCCGGCGCGAGCGCGGAGCTCGTCGGGCCGCTGGCGGCGCTGGCCCGAGAGAAGACCGGAGGCAACCCCTTCTTCCTCCTGCGCTTCCTGCAGACGCTCCACCAGGACGGGCTGTTGGTGCGCACGCCCGAGGGCTCCTGGTGCTGGGACGAGCAGGGCGCCCGGCAGAAGGGCTACTCCGACAACGTCGTCGACTTCATGGTGGCCAAGCTGCGCCAGTTTCCCCCCGGACACAGCATCTGTTGCGGCTGGCGGCCTGCGTGGGAAACACCTTCTCGCTGCGCACCCTGCTGGTCATCTCGGGACTGGAGGAGCCGGGCGAGGTGGAACAGGGCCTCGAGCTGGCGCTCCAGGAGGGGGTGCTGGCCACCACCGGCCCGGAGCAGTACCGCTTCCTCCACGACCGCATCCACCAGGCGGCCCACACCCTCATCCCCGAGGCGCAGCGCAAGGCCGTCCACCTGCGCGTGGGCCGCCTGCTGCTGGCGAGTCTGTCGCCGGAGGAGGTGCGCAAGAACCTCTTCGAGGTGGTGGGGCAGCTCAATACCGGAGCCGAGCTGCTCACCGACCCCGAGGAGCGTCACCGCGTCGCGCGCCTGAACGCCGAGGCCGGCGCGAGGGCCAAGGCGTCGACCGCCTACCGCTCGGCCATCACCTATCTGGCGATGGCCTTCCAGCTCCTTCCCGGAGACCCCTGGGAGGTGGATCACGCGCTGGCCTTCAATCTCCGGTTGGATCTCGCGCGCTGCGAGTTCATGAGCGGCAACGCCGCCCAGGCGCGCCGCATGGTGGAGGAGCTCCGCGGCCGTCCGCGCACTCCGGCGGAGATGGCGGCGCTCTACCGGCTCAAGTGCGACCTGCACGTGGCCGCTGGCGAGAACCAGGTGGCCGTGGACAGCCTCCTGGAGGGCCCGGCGATGATGGGGATGCCGCTCTCACCGCACCCCACCTGGGAGGAGGTGGTGGCCGCCCAGGAGGAGGTGGGGGCCCTGCTCGGGGAGCGGTCCATCGCCAGCCTCGTCGAGCTGCCCCGCCTGAGCGATCCGGTGAAGGAGGCGACGATGAGCCTCCTGGTGGCCCTCAACACGTCGGCGCTCAACACGGACCGGCACCTGTACCTGCTCCACCTCTGCAAGCTGGTCTGCTTCAGCATCCGGCATGGCAACACGCCGGCCTCCGTCCACGGGTACTCCACGTATGGGATGGTGCTGGGGTTGGCCTTCAATCGCTACCAGGAGAGCCGGCCTTCGGCCAGCTCGCGTGCGCACTCGCCGAGCGCTACGACGTGGCCGTGCTCCGGGGCAGGGCGCTCTTCGGCATGGGGATGCTCAGCCACTGGCTCCAGCCCATCCCCGAGTCCCTGAACAGCCTGCGCGCGGCCTTCCAGTACGCGCTCCAGGCCAGTGACTTCCAGATCGCCGGCTTCTGCTGCACGCACATCGTCTCGCAGCGGCTCACCCTGGGGCATGCCCTGGAGGAGGTCTACCAGGAGTCGGTCGCGCGGCTGGACTTCGCGCGGACGAGCGGCTTCGGGGACGTGCGCGACATCGTCCACGTCTACCAGCGGCTCACCCAGCAGCTCCGGGGGCGCACCGCCTCGTTCCAGTCGCTCGACGGAGAGGACTTCACCGAGGCGTCCTTCGAGGCCCGGCTCACCCCGGAGCGCACGGCCATCGCCCGGTGCATGTACTGGCTCATCAAGATGCAGTCGCGCTACCTGGGCGGGGCGTACGACGAGGCGCGGGAGGCGGCGGACCGGGCCGCCCCGCTGAGCTGGTCGTTGCTGGGCCGCGTCCAGCTCCTGCACTTCCACTTCTTCCATGCCCTGACCCTGGCCGCCTGCTTCGGGAAGATGACACCGGAAGCGCGGGGACCGGCCCTCGAGGAGATTCGCGGGCACCGGGCGCGGCTGGCGGAGTGGACGAGCCATTGTCCCGAGAACTTCCGCGCGCTCGAGCGCATGGTGTCCGCGGAGCTGGCGCGCCTCCTGGGCCACGAGGCCGAGGCCCTGCGTGCCTACGAGGAGTCCATTCAGGCCTCGCGCGAGCAGGGGCGCATCCATGACCTGGCCCTGGCCAGCGAGCTGGCGTCGCGCTTCTGGTCCGAGCGCGCGGTGCCCACCATCGCCGAGGCCTACGCCCGCAAGGCGCGCGAGGCCTATCTGCGCTGGGGCGCCCTGGGCAAGGTCCAGCAACTGGATTCCCAGTGGGTGCACTCGCCCTCCCTCCCGTCCGCGGAGGAGACCAGCACGGACACGAGCTCCACGCACCTCGACGCGCTCACCCTGGTGAAGGCCCAGCAAGCCATCTCCGGGGAGATCGTCCTGGACCGGCTGGGGGACACGCTGCTGCGGGTGGCCATCGAGAACGCTGGTGCCCAGCGTGGCGCCCTGCTGTTCCCCCAGGGCGACAAGCTCTCGGTGGTGGCCCTCGCGGACCCCGCGCTGGAGGGGCCCGTCGCCCGCCCTCGGGACGAGCGCCTGCCGTGGACCCTTCTCTCCTACGTCCGGCGCACCCGGGAGCACGTGCTCATCGGAGATGCCTCCCAGCCCCACCCGTTCTCGGCCGATGCGTGGCTCCAGCGCGGCGAGGCCCGCTCGGTGTTGTGCCTGCCCTTGGTGCGCCAGGAGGAGTTCCGGGGGTGCTCTACCTGGAGAACTGCCCGGCCAGCAACGCCTTCTCTCCCTCGCGCATCGCCCTGCTCGGCCACCTCGCCTCCCAGGCCTCCATCTCCCTCGAGAACGCGCGGCTGTATACGGAACTCCAGCAGGCCGAGGTCGCCCTGCGCCGCGCCAACGACGAGCTGGAGAAGCGGGTGGAGGAGCGCACACGCGAGCTCCGGCACGCCCAGGCCCAGCTGGTGGACACGGCGCGCGCGGCGGGAATGGCCGAGATCGCCACCAACGTGCTCCACAACGTGGGCAACGTCCTCACCAGTGCCATCATCAACGTCCAGGTGCTGACCCAGACGGTGAGCACCTCCCGCATGCTGCGGGTGAAGCAGGTCTCCTCGATGCTCGACGAGCACGAGGGCTCCCTGGTGGACTTCCTCACCCGCGACCCCATCGGCAACCAGCTGCCGCACTATCTCTCGCACCTCGCCGAGGAGCTGCTCCGCGAGCACTCGACGCTGCAGGAGGGCCTGGAGGCGATGAACAAGCACATCGAGCACGTGCGGGCCATCGTCCAGGTGCAGCAGACCTATGCCCGCAGCACGCTGCTCACCGAGGAGTGCGATCTGTCGCGCCTCGTCGAGGACGCATTGAGCATCCAGCTGCCCGCGCTCAAACGCCAGGACGTCCACATCGTCCAATCACTGTCCGCGCTCCCCTCGGTGCGGGTGGACAAGCACAAGGTGTTGCAGATCCTGATCAACCTCATCAGCAACGCCAAGAACGCGATGACCGCGACTCCCACCAGCCAGCGGCAGCTGCACGTGAGGCTCGACGCGGCGGACAACATGGCGCGCATCCAGGTGGTGGACAGTGGGGTGGGCATCGCGCCGGAGCTCCGCGAGCATCTCTTCACCCAGGGCTTCACCACCCGCGAGGGGGGCATGGCCTGGGCTTGCACTCGAGCGCGCTGGCGGCGCGGATGCTGGGCGGACAGCTCTCGCTGGAGAGCGAGGGGCCGGGCAGGGGGGCCACGGCCACACTGCTGTTGCCGTTGGTGTAGCGGGGTGACGCGGTCCCCGGGGATGTGCCGCCCGTGGGACGGCGCTGCCATCATGGCGCGGGAACAGCCGGGGTTGGCGCGCCCGCTCGCGCGTGGCGCTTCGCCGCGCTTCGGTAGTGCTTGGGTGCACGGCCCGTGACGCGCTTGAAGGCGTTGCTGAACGCGCTCTCCGACGTGTAGCCCAACGACCGCGCGAGCTCGGCGACCGAGGCGTCCTCGTCTCGCAATCCCCGCTGGGCCAGCCGCATCCTCCATGCGGTCAGGTAGGCCAGCGGCGAGACCCCGGCGACCGATTTGAAGTGCACGGCGAAGTGGGTCCGGGACATCGCGGACGCCTTGGCGAGCTCCTCGAGCCGCCAGGGATGACCTGGCTCGCGATGCATCAATCGGAGCGCCGGAGCGATTCGCTGATCTCCCATGGCCCGGAGCCACCCGGCCGGCAGGGTGCTGGCTGTCGCGAGATGCGCGCGCAGGGTCTGCACGAGCATGAGCTGGACGAGCAGCTCCGATGCGAGGCTGACCCCCGAGAGGTTCGTCTCGTGCTCGTGAACGAGCCGGTCGATGAGCCAGTTCAACATCGTCGCTTGCGGCGAAGTGGCTCGAACATGCATCAGCGAGGGCAGCAGTTCCTCCAGAAGGCCTCTGCTCGCCACGTCGATGCGCACGTGTCCGCCGAGCAGGAAGAAGTCTTCGCCTTCGCCCAGCTTCGGGAACCGGGTGGTGCTCGTGGCGAAGACACGCGTCCCGTCCTTTGGGATGGCCCGTGGATCGCTCGAGAGAACGAAGGAGCGTTGCGCCGAGATGAAGACCACATCTCCCGCTTCGACTCGTACGGGTACCCCCTCGCCATCGATGCGAAGTTGGCATTCACCCTTCACGATCGCGAAGAACTTGATGTTCTCGGGCGCCGGAACGCGGATCGCCCATGAACCTCCAGCCGTGAAGCCGCCCGACAAGACCGAGCGGGCATTCGCGAGCCGGAGGATGTCGGAGAAAGGATCATCGCTCATCTTCGAACGATCACGCATGTTTTCAGTACGTTCAAGCATTAAAAATCCGGAGGCACGGGGATATCTCCCTCGCATGCCTACTCCCCAAATTCCAATCGAGTCTGGCTTCGGTTCCGCATCCACGGCGGCCGAGGTCATCCACGGCCGGGACCTGACCGGCAAGATCGCCATTGTCACGGGAGGCGATTCTGGCCTCGGTCTGGAGACCGCGCGGGTATTGGGTTCCGCGGGCGCCAGGGTCATCGTCCCGGCCCTGAATCCCAACAATGCCCGGGCCGCGCTCGAGGGGCTCGCCAACGTCGAGCTCGAAGTGATGGACCTGCTCGACCCCGCCTCGATCGATGCCTTCGCCGGGAGGTTCCTGGCGACTGGCCGGCCGCTGCACCTCCTGGTGAACAACGCGGGAATCATGGCGTGTCCCCTGGCGCGCGATGCACGGGGATATGAGTCACAGTTCTCGACGAATTACCTGGGTCATTTCCAGCTCGTGGCGAGGCTCTGGCCCGCCCTGCGCCAGGCGAACGGAGCGCGAGTGATCTCGGTATCCTCCTGGGGTCATCACTACTCTCCGGTCGTGTTCGAGGACCCCCACTTCGAGCGGCGGGCCTATGACCGCTGGGCGGCTTATGGGCAATCGAAGACAGCCAACATCCTTTTCGCGCTCGAGCTGGACGCGCGTGGCGAGTCGTCAGGGGTGCGTGCCTTTGCCGTCCACCCGGGCAGCATCGTGGCCACGGGGCTCGGCAAACATCTCTCGCGCGAGGAACTCCAGGCGGTGGGCGTCCTCGACGCGCACGGCGATCCCATTATCGACCCATCGAGGAACATCAAGACGGTCGCGCAGGGAGCCGCGACCAGCGTCTGGTGTGCGACGAGCCCGCGTCTCGACGGTCTGGGAGGCGTCTACTGCGAGAACTGTGACATCGCCCGGGTGGAAGACGAGATGGCCACGGCCCGTGGGGATCTCGAGGGATCGGCGCGGCAGACCGGCGTGATGCCCTATGCCGTCGACCCCGAAGCGGCCCGGCGCCTCTGGAGCCTGGGTGAACGCCTTTCAGGCACGACCCTCTCGGCGCGGTGACCGGTGGCGGGTGGAGGAACTCTTCCTTCCCCTACTCCGCGTGGCCGTTCATGTCGGACCTTCCGTGAATAATCCGTCCTCGCCGCATCTCGAGGACTTGAAGGTCCCAGGAACGAAACCATGCGCATTGAAAGTCGCGGTGTCCTGTTCGTTGGACTCATGTGGAGTTTGGCCGTGGGCTGCGGCCGCACGGAAGGAACCGGAGATCCACCCCCCTCGAATCCCAGGTGGCGAGCGCCGTCACGCTGCCTGGAACGGAGCTCAAGGACGGCATCCCCATCACGCTCAGCGGAGCCACCGGCTCGCTGACCTACTTCTACGTCAACCTTCCCGTCGGCCTCTCGGAAGTCTCCTTCGCGCTGATGGGTGGCACCGGCAACGCGAACCTGGCCGTCAAGCGCGGTGAGATTCCCACCAACATCCTCTACGACTGCAGCTCACGCGGGAGCGACAACGAGGAGCGGTGCAACGTGCAGGCTCCAGCCGCCGACACCTGGAGCGTGCGGGTCGAAGGCCAGTCGGCGTACGACAATGCGAAGCTGGTCGTCTATTTCAATCAGCCCTTGCCGCTCGCCCCCAACGTCAACCTGTTCCACTACTCCAACAAGCCGACGATGTTCTTCGTCGACGTCCCCGCGGGAAAGGGCCGGTTCAAGATCGACTCCTCGGGCACCAGCACCGTGAAGGCGCGGCTGGGTGCTCGTCCCACGGATACGCTCTACGACTGCGACGTCACGTGTGACATCTTCAAGCCCAAGGCGGGCCGGTACTACGTCCTGCTGACGACCAACAAGTCTCCGACGCAGATCCTCCCCTGGGTGACCGGAACGGCGAAGACGCCCGTGGCGCTCACGAATGGGCAGACGGTGACGGGCATCAGCGCGGCGAGGGATGACCTGGTCTATTACACACTCAACGTCCCCTCGGGGCAGTCCCGGCTCGTGGTGGAGACCTCGTCCGTCATCCGCTCGCTCTACGTCCAGCGGGGAGACCCGTTCCCCGGGAACAGCGCGGTGGATTGTCTCGCCAGTTACTCGAGCGGCCCCGCTTCGTGCACCTTCGACAATCCACAAGCCGGGACGTGGTACCTGATACTCCGGGCGGACACCGCGCTCTACAACTTGAATCTGACTGCCCGCGTGGTGGCCTCCACGAGCAACGGAACGGTGACACCGCTGCAGAACTATCAGCAGGTGACCGGCCTCTCCGGCAGCCCGGTCGAGGACCGCTACTACTCCATCACCGTTCCCGAGGGCCTGCCGTACCTGAACATCCAGACGACGCAGGGGACGGGCGTCGCCGAGATGTTCGTCCAGCAGGGCACGCCACCGAAGCGGGGACAGGGCACGGCCTGCGGCACCGGCTGCAGGTTCCAGGCTCCGGCGCCGGCACCGGTACATCCTGGTGCGCGGCTTCACCTCGTTCTCGGGCCTGAGTTTCTCCGCGGGGTATCCCCCGGTGTATGTGCTGTCGCAGGACCAGCCAGTGCAGTACGGCGGCGAACGCCTCCACTACTCCTTCGACGTTCCGGAGGGGCAGTCGGAGGCCAACTTCACGCTCACGAACGAGTATGGCAACTGGGCCATGGTGAAGTACGGCACCGGCCGACGAACTACAGCGACGGTTGCAGGACTCCCTGCTCGCTGGCCAATCCCCAGCCCGGGCGCTACTACGTCACGGTGTATTTCACGACGGGAATCGTCTACGGCATGCTGGCCGCGTGGTACGGGGGCGGCCCGGTCTCCCCACTGGCGGACGGCATTCCCGTGGCCTTCACCGCCAGCGCGCTGCGTGAGTTCCGGTACTGGCGAATCGATGTTCCGGAGGGACAGGCACAGCTGCGCGTGGACCATGTCTTCCAGGGCGGAACCCCGTCGCAACTGTATGTCCGGTACGGGGCCGTTCCCGCGACGTCCCTGTTCACGTGCAAGGGGACGTCCTGGACGTACAACGACGTCCCGGCCGGCCGCTCCTGCGTCATCGACAATCCCCAGGCGGGTGCGTGGTACGTCCTGGTGGAGAGCAAGGCCGCGTTGCGGGGCATCGTCCGGGCGACGACCTCCTCCACCCTCCCGCTCCTGACGCCGGGCTTCGAGGAGCAGCCGTTCGCGGGTTCGCCGACCAGTGAGCGCGTGTGGAAGGTCGAAGTCCCATCCGGGCTCAGCGACTTCCGGGTGATGCTCAGCAGTGGGACGGGCAACGCGGACCTGTACGTGAAGTACGGCGAGGCGCCGGGCACGACGTACGACTGCGCGTCCACCCATCCCAACAACGAGGAGAACTGCGAGTTCGCCAACCCGCGGCCGGGCACCGGTACGTGGCCGTCCGGGGCACCCAGTCCTTCGCGGGCGCCCGCCCGGTAACGACCTTCGCGACGACGCCTGGAGAGGGCGTGAGGGCACTGGCCAGCGGGGAGAACGTGGTGGCGTTCAAGGGCTCCCTGGGCTCCGTGCAGTATTTCAAGGTGGAGGTGCCTCAGGGCAAGAACCGGTTGGTGGTGGGCATGTCCGGTGGTCGGGGCAATGCGGACCTCGCCGTCCGCCAGGGCGCCCGCCCGACGCTCACGGAAGCGGATTGCCGGAGCGAAGATCCCACCAACCTGGAGGTCTGTGTCTTCGAGAACCCGGCACCGGGGACATGGCTCATCCGCGTCGAGGGGAGGACGGACTTCAAGGACGTGGTGCTGACCGCCCGGTACAGCATCACCAACGAGGTCATCCCGCTGACGCTGGGCACACCGGTTCCGAACATCTACATCGGTCCCAATGAAGCCCAGATCTTCTCCGTCACCATCCCTTCGGCCTCGGACATGATGCGGGTCGACATCCAGTCGGGCGTGAATCCGCCGACCGACGTGCGCTTCGCGGACATGTCCTACAACAACGTCTTCACGTGCACGACGTCCGGTCGCTTCACCCTGTGCCCGGATTCCTTCTCGTACAGCTCCACGGGGCAGCGGCGCGTGTCCATCAAATCCAAGACGCCCGCGACCGCGTCCTGGGGAAACATGGTCACCATCAACGATGGCATCGATGGCTGGAACGACGACACGACCTACGCGTCATTGATGAATGGAGTGGCCGTGACGGAACTCACCGGTAACGGCCGGTTCAAGATCGAGGTGCCCTCGGGGGCGACGAAGCTGACCATCACCACCCGGGGCCCCACGGAGACGTCGAGCGACCCGGGACAGCTCATCCTGTACGTCCAGGGCCTCAAGCCCGCCTCGAGCACGAAGTACAACTGTGCTTCGACGAATACGGGCGTCTCGCAGGGGTGCAGCTGGACCACCCCGACAGTGGGAACGTGGTACCTCGCGACCGACTGGACCAGTGGCTCCTATGACGTGAAGGCCATCTTCGAGTAGCCGGCCCGCATCGGCGGAAGTGAGGGAGCGCTCTCGCACGGACCTGTCCACGCGTGAGCGCCTTCCCGCCGCGACCCGACGGGCGCACCCAGCACCGTCCCGCCCCGTGTTTGGGATTGATATGATGGATGAGCCCCCTCGGTGCGCTTGACTGGCCGCGGTGTGCACGCGAGCTTTCGCGGACACCGACAACGAGGGGCGCACCATGAGAAGGGTGGTTTTCGCACGCGGAATGAAGTTCGTCGTTTCCATGTCCCTGATGGGAATCGCCGCGACGGCGATGGGGAAGGAGCCAGCCCCCAAGGTCGGATCCCTCGTCAGCGAGAGCCGCACGCTCACCACCGCCGACGGTGTGACGGTGAATTACGAGCTCGGCACGTTCTACGTGCCGGAGAACCGGCACAAGGCAGGTAGCCGTGCCATTGGCGTGGGGTTCGCGCGTATCCGCGCGCCGCGACCCACCGGAGCACCGCCCGTGTTCTGGCTGCCCGGAGGCCCCGGTCTCGCCGTGCTCGGCGCCTTCGACCCATCCGACAACGCGGGTCGTAGCCGCCTCAAGTCGTGGATCAACTTCGGCGCGGTCGGCGACCTGGTGGTGGTCGAGCAGCGTGGCTACACCTCTCGGGGCGAGATGCTGGAGGTGAGTACGGAGCCCCATGCGCTGAACGAGCCAGCCACGATCGCCCAGTCGAAAGCCGGTGCGCTGGCGAAGGCTCGCAGGGCGCTGGCCTCGTTTCCGGGCAAGGACCTCGCGGGATACGACATCGGTGCGTATGCCGACGATGTGGACGACCTGCGAGCGGCCCTCGGTTATGACAACATCACGTTGTTCGGTGGCAGCTTCGGCTCTCAGTGGAGTTTCGCGGTGATGAAGCGGCATCCCGGGTCCGTCGCACGAGCGGTCCTCTCCGGCGTCGAGCCGCTCGACAATGGCTACGACATGCCGTCCCACGTGTATGCCTCGATGCAGCGGATCGCCTTCGACGCGGACCGCGATCCTGGCCTGAAGCCCTATCTGCCCGAAGGCGGAACGATGGCCGCCCTGCGTGCCGTGCACGATCGACTCGCCGCCGCGCCGGTCGTCGTTTCCGTCATGGACAAGGACTTGGGGAAACCGGTAGCGGTGACGCTCGGCGTGGGCGATTTCGAGAACGCGCTGGTCGAGCGTTCGGCCGATGCCAGCGCATGGCCGGCCTTCGTGCTCAGCCTCTATCACCGGCATTACGACGATTGGGCGCGCGACACGATCGAGGAGCGCAAGGCGGGCAAGAGCGTGGTCATCGGTCCGCTGGTGGATACGAGCCTCGGCGTCACGCCCGCCCGCGCGCATCGGCTGCGCACCGACCCGGCGGTCGGTGTGCTGGGCGAATGGAACTTCGCGCCGTATCTGGCGGCCGCCGATGCCTGGCCGACGGCCGACATGGGCGACGCGTTTCGCGGCGTCGTGCCGACGGACATTCCGGTGGTGTTCGTGCACGGCGACTGGGATACGTCGACGCCGATCGAGAACACGCTGGAGGTGCTGCCTTATTACTCACATGGACATGCGATCGTCGTGCACCGGGGTGGGCACGATGGGACGTTCTATTTGTTGCGCGAGGATGCGAAGGCCAAGGCTGCTGTCTATGCATTCATGCGGACAGGCGGCATGGAAGGACTGCCGTCGAGCGTGACATTGCCGCTGCCGACGTTCGCGAAGCCAGCATTTGCCGCGGACGGCCCGTAGAAACACACGGAGTCAGGGAGGAGGACTACCCTGTTGGAGCGGTATGACCAACGGGGGTTCCTCATGTTGCCGTCAGCCTGAGCCATCCCCTCATTTCAGCGGGGGAGTAAGGGAGCGGTATGTGGGCTGACTGGTGCGGGAAGTAGGACCGCGTCCGGCACCAGCGAGTGGAAGTGCGGTGCCACCTGCAACGCCGAGCCGAAGAACTGGATGAACGACACGGCCCCGGCCTGCCCACGACGGATACCCTGCCTCCGCGCTCGCCGACGCTGTAGGGCGTGCCCCCGCGCGCAGGAAGACGGTGAGGACGTCCGAGAGCAGTCACGCGTCCTTGAGGAGTACCCACCGCACCCGGTGCGGAAAGGACAGCGTCCATTGACGGTAGGGCACGTGCGGCAGCACACGCTCCACCGGTACACGGCCGTTACATGCGCGCGCTTCGCATTGCAGGAGGGGCACACCCCTCGCCCCTTGCACGAGAAGGCGACCCCTCCGGTTGCCTCGTAACTGCTCGCCGGGCCCCGTCGTGACGAGAGGGGTGGCGACGTGAGACCTCCGGGCCATCAACCTGGAGGTGCACGTGGAGAAGGAGTTGGAGCAGTTCCGGCAGGAGGCGCAGAGGCTGAGGGCAGGACGAGCGAAGGGCTCGGCGCCATTCTCCGAGATTCCCGCGTCGCTGGGGGGACGGTGGAGTTTCAGCCAGTGGGACGCCTCGCGCATTGGGCACTCGGGGAAGACGGGCTGAGTCTCTACGTCATTCCCAGGGGGGATTATCTGCCAGGGGAGCGGGTAAAGGTGACGGTGCGCTTCGCGGATGGAGCGGCACCGGCGAGCGCGAGCTCTTGGCTTGTGGGCCATGCGGCAAAGGGGACGCGCCGGGTGGAGGTGTTCCGGCAGCCGCGCCCGCCAGAGGTGCTCAAGAAAGAGCGTGACGAAGCACAGGCCGAAGCGCGCCAGTGTCAGGAGGACAAAGCGAGGCTTCTGGCTGAGCGTGAGGAGCCGGGCGGGCTCATGGGGGCCGCATGGCTGGAGGGGGCTGGGGTCGTGGCGTTCAAGCCGCTTGGCAGACTGACGAAGCAGCCAACCAACGCGCTGCGGCTCGATGATGCCTGGAGCTACAGCTACACGCCCACGGGCGAGACCCACCCGGCAAGCGTGGCTGTGCGGCTGCGCCTCTTAAACCCCGGCGCCGAGCCCTGGACACTGGCGGGGGCGGGGCCTTGAGCACGGCCACGGCGAGCCGTGCCGGGCCTCAAGGCGTGGAGCGCCCGCCGATCTCCGGGAAGCGCTCGTAGGCCCGTTTGAGCGCGTCCAGGTGGGCGGGGTTGTCCAGGTCGAGCGGCGCCTCGGTGAGTTGCACAACCCACCCGCCCGACGCGGTACGCCGTGAGCGTGACAGCAGCTCCGCGTCGCGGGCCGGGTCCGGAAAGCCGATGGCCTGTGCGGCAGCGGCGGACCAATAGTTCAGCCACCCCAGGTAATGCGGAATCTCAGGCGCGGGGAGTTCCCATGGGAGTTTGAGTGAAGGCAGCCCTTTAGGCGGGACATGCGGATCCTCCCCCGGGTGGCGAAACTGCTCTGAGACTGTCACGGCTATCCCATCCGGATCCACGCGCCCCCAGAACGCGCGAGCGCCCTCCGCAACAGCTTCTAGCACGTCCGCTGCCGCTGCAATGCCGGTTGCGTTGAGCGGCAGGGCTGCATGGACTTCAAACTGTGCCTGACCACCCGGCGAGGTGCCCGCAGGGCTTTCCCAGCCAGACACCGTTACCCGGTAGCTCTCGTCGCCATTGCAAATGAGCCGAAACCCCCTTCCGGTCGGCCTCCCTTGGGCGAGCCATGATTCGCGCTGCGGTAGCCGGATCAGCTTCCCCTCGCGAGAAATCGTCCACTCCAGGTGTAAGCCAGGGAACGCGCGTTCCATTCCATGAACAACAGCCAAAGGGCGGCTGTCGGCACCTACGAGCGCAGGCGCGTAGACGATAATACCAATGTCGTTTTCTTGCGTTGCAGGCATTTCAGCACCACTCCATGATGACAACTTTGAGGGTGGGGTCTTGCTTGAGCAGGGCAGCTTTGTGTGCTGCGCTGCGCACACCGACCTTGAAGTCAAATCCGCAGGCCAGAGCAAGGGCTCGCTCGTACTGCAACTCCGGCACTTGGTCCTCAAGCACAATTCTCCGAAGTTCGGGCGGGTACGTGTCGAAGTCATCGGTCTTGACCTCCCACAGCGTGCGCGTGACCAGTTGCAGCGCGTCGAAGTCCTTCCCATTCACGAACACATCCCCACCCGGGTTGCTGTTGTTCGGAATTCTGTCGGCGCACTTGTTGTGCAGTTTATTGCCGCCACGGTGATACTTCTTCGGTACGGGCTCGCACCTGCGGCGAGCTCGCTCCGAAGTCTCGGGTGGATCCAGAGGCGGGAAAAATCCGGCCCCTTTGGCTCCGGCTTGGGTCTTTTTGTCGGCGAGGTCTCCTGCGGGGCGGGCTTCGTTACAGGCACGGGCTTCACTTCAGGCACCGGCCGCGTTTCCGGCACCGGCAGCGTAGGCGGCGGCCGAACCTGGGGACGGCCCCTCTTCTCGTAAGCCTCCAGGGCCTCTTTGATGGCAAATCCCACCACCACCACGCCCGCCACAACTACCGCGCCCACGACGATCTCCGGCGCCGCGAGGACGCAGACTCCGAGCCCCATTGCCGCAGCGCCCGCTGAGGCCACCGCGCATCGTCCCGTGAGGTCGTGAAACTCGAGCCGGTCATGGTCGAGGGCCTGATAGCACCGCTCCGCCAACACGGGCCAGGGCTCGGAAGCTTCGCGGACGGCGCACCGCCCCCCGTCCGTCCAGGGCAGCGTCGCCGCTCGCTGGAGGTTGGCATACCTCGGGTCCCAGTCCACGGGCTCTTCCGGGCTCGGCGCTGACGTAGCGCAGGCGGAGACATAGAGCAGAAGTGCGATGCACGCTCGGAGACACATGGGCGGGTCCTCCATTTGAGCTAGAACCCATTGGATCCTGGCGGGGCCGCTCGGAGTATGAAAACGCGCCCCGCCAGCTACGAACGAGAGCGCCGGGGGCACGGCGGGGGGCCAGGGTGACGCAGCCGCAGCTCGGGGCTGTGGAGGGCTTCAGGGGGGAACGGTGCCAGCCGGGCGCGTCTCGCGGACAGTGCCGGGATAGGCGACCGCTTGCCCATAGCCGGGGGATACCGGGCATCCAGGCCGCTCGCGCCTCAACTAGCGTCCTCGTCATCGCGCCGGTTGAGCCCGCACAGCCGTCAAGCCGATGCCCTCTGCCACAGGCCCCCGGTGCTGGGGAGCGAGCTGTGGGTTCACGGGAGGGCCCCGCCAGTCACACACCGCCCGGCGTGGGGCAGGATGCAGGCGGGGAGGTGGAGCGCATGTGCCCCCAGTGTGCGTGCGCCGTGAAGGTGCACTTGACCAGCGGGTGGAAGTCCCGCCCGAGGAGGAAGTCGACCCCCTCGGTAGCTATCTGGCGGGGACGAGGGGTGACCCTCGGACTCGAAGCCCAGAGACAGAAGGCCTCGAAAGGAGGTCGAGCGAGCTTGTAGGCCGCAACGTGAGTGAAGCCCGAGCAGGCCCCGAAAGGGCAATCGTGGGAGCCGACCTGACGCACATACAGGGAAGGCCGGGCGCCCGGCGCGAAGGTCGACAGCAACATCGCCGGGTGGACCACCGGGGTAGTGGGGCGCGGCATGTGAGCACACGGTGAAGTGCGCAACACGGGAGACCTGGTCCGAGCGGGGTAGCGACCCGAACACGCCGTCAGGGCGTGGCGAAGGCCAGGAGTCGGAAGGGCCCGTACTACCGATGAAGCGGGTAATGACCGTGGAGGGAAGGGGCCCTGGTTCAGGGTGCTTCGCAAGGAGCAGACGCAGCGGGAGATTGGCGTGAGCCTAACAACCCCCACAAAGCTCGAAGAGCTCCGAGCGAAGCTGTACGCGAAGGCCAAGGCGGAGCCGACGTTCCGGTTCTACGCGCTGTACGACAAGACCCATCGATGGGACGTCCTGACGGAGGCGCTCAGGCAGTCGAAGCAGAATGGCTCGATGGGATGAAGCTGACGCTCAACGAGACGAAGACGAGCATTCGCGATGCGCGGAAGGAGCATTTCCGCTTTCTCGGGTACGAGCTGGGACCCCTGGTCTACAAGAAGACCGGCCAGAAGTACCTGGGAGCCCGACCTTCGAAGAAGGCGATGGAGCATGCCCGAGGTGAAGTGAGCCGAATCCTTCGGCGCGGCAGGACGGAGCGCTGGGAGGAGATAGCGGGCGAGCTCAACCGGTTCCTGCGAGGGTGGGCAACGTACTTTGCCTACGACTCGCCGGTGCACGCGTTCAACGTGCTGGACTGGCACGTGACCGAACGGGTGAGGAACTTCCTGAGCAGGAGGCACAGGGTGGCGCGAGCAACGTCACGCTTCAAGTATAACGAGGTGCACCGGAGCCTCGGAGTGCTGGAGGTGCGTGCTCTCCTGCGCTGACACGCGTCGCGTGAAACCTGTCCGAGAGCCGGATGCAGGAAATCTGCACGTCCGGTTCGATGAGCGGCGTGGAGGAAACGGACCGTGGGTGAGACTCGGCGAGAGGGCGAGCGAGAGCAGACCCTCGCAGCAGGCGCCGACGAACCCGAGCGGCACCGCGCCTCCCGTCGACTCTACCCCGCCAGCGGGGATTGGGGGCGGAAACGAGGGCACTGGGTGGGACGGGGCGGGATGACGAACCCGAGGAGAATCAAGGCGATAGCGGGTAACAGCGCGTCCTGCTTAGGGTTTTCCATCGCCTTGTTCACGGGTTCGCTTCCCGCCGCCTCCAATAGAGGTTGCCCGCCGCTCTGAGCCGGACCCAATCAGGAGGCGAGGTGCGCACCAAGGGCTACCACGGCCTGGGCGCGCTCGCGGTGGAGCCCACCGAGATGGGCGCCCCCGTGGTTCGAGCCCCTCGGCAACTACGAGCGGGCCGGGCTCGGCGGCCCGTACGAGGTGTTTGACACCTTCTCGGCCCGTACGAGGTGTTTGACACCTTCTCGGACACCTTCTCGGGCTGGAGTCGGGCCTGCGCCCACTCGGGGCAATGATGCCGGTCTGGTCTCTTGAGCGACAGGGGGCCTATTTGCAGGCTTCCAGGATTTTATCCAATCCCTTGTGGGCACTCTTCGCCGGTCCTCCTCCAACATCTCCCGACGAGTTGGGGCCGACGTCCAAGATGTAGACCGCACCAGTCCGCGGGTTCGTCGCCAGGGTCAGCTCGCCGACGACATCGGAGATGCCCCCGAGCTTGTCCTGGATGGCCTTGAGGTCACCCCGCATCTGGGCCTTGGCCTCGTCCGTCGGAAGGTTCTTGTACGTGTTGACGATGGCTTTCGGGACCCCGAGGGTCATCATCTTGGGCTTGAAGGTCCTGCCGAACTCCAGGTGCTCGACGAAGTACCCGCTCTGGGCCTTCTTGGCTTCGCCTCCGTCCTTGCCCGTGAGCATGGGGTAGTCCTCGCCCGAGACCTCGATGGTTTGCGGAAGCTTGATGCCCTCGATCTCGGCCAACTTCTTGTAGGCCTTCATCTCCCGCTGCACGACATCGGAACTCGTCTCCAGCCACCCGAACTTGTCGTCCTTGTTGTGGAAGTACTGCTTGTCCATCCCTGATTGGCCCGTTGCCTGGATGGGCTGAGTCGTTCCTGGCACCTTTCCTTCCCCGGTCGAGGCCGAGGTCGAAGCCGAAGCCGAGGCCTTCTCCTGCGCCGGCGGGGGAGAGCCAGCCGTTTTCCTCGTGTTGAAAAGCGATGCCGGAGAAGCGGATGGCAGCCTCGGTGAGCCGGGAGGGGAGTCGCAGTCAAACTCACCGCTGGCTGCTGGGCAGACGACGTGAAGGTGCTCGCTGGCTTTGATTCCGGCAGCGGTGGCGGTGGCGGTGGCGCCGTGGGCTGTGCCGCCGCCGTCGTAGGCGCCGCCGTCGCGTGCTGGGGCGTCGCCTGGGATTGGATTGGCCGCTGACCGGATGGACCCTTGCCGACAGAACTCACCATGAGCGTTTATTCCTCTAATGCGGCACTCGCATTGGTAATGACCGAGGTCGCCCCGACACGGGGCGCCCCGTGGCCACTGGACCGGATATTACTGTACCGCGGGGCCAGATGGGTCCACGGAAAGGCTCGGAAGTGCAACATCCGAGTGCCTTGATGGGTGGCATAAGTTTCGGCGGCGTATGAGAAGGAGGGCTTGCTTCACGGTCCGCCAGCACCCTCCTCCCTCGCACGGCCTATTCGTGGTGGACTTCACAGGTCCATGTGGCCTCGTAGGCGCTACCCGCGGTGTTGAAGAGGCCCGTGCTGTCGAAGCGGCGGTAGCCCGCCGATGCGCTCGCGGAGGAATTGAACCATCCGCCCTGTAGCACCACGGTGGTGCCGGTGGGCAGTGGCTGGAGGGAGTGCTCACTGGGGGCGCAGTTGACGAAGCCCACCTGGAAGCTGAAGCAGGAGCCACTCTGCACATCGCTCTTGTCCGAGACGATCATGAGATAGCTCTGTCCATTTGGAAATGGTTTGACCCATTCGACACGGGCGCTCAGCGCGCGCGGGAGGGGAGTCTCCGTAGCCAGTCAGCTCCACGTAACCCCGGCCCTCCACGGGCTGTCCTTCGTGTTTGCCCGACAGGCGCACCGCGCCCTCCCAGTAGCGCACGGTCACGGGTAACTCCTGGTCGGCGAGCGCCGGCGTCACCTCCAGGGAGAGGTCGCGCGAGGGCAGCACGAGCCGCCAGCGCGCGGGGTACTCCACCCCCGTCCGGGGGCTCTTCCACGTGTCGAGCACTTCCAGCCGCGCGTCCTTCGCGGTCAGGTGCACGGGTTCTCCCCGAGCGGGGATGAGCGTGCCCGAGGTGAAGGGATCCACCGTGCCGTCGCGCCGGCGCAGTTGGTAGTACATGAGTTCGCTGCCGTCCGAGAGCTGGAGCGAGAACCAATCCCAGCCCACCTGTTCCTTGCCAAGCGCGCTCGTGCTCCACTCGCGGTCCATCCAACTCTCGCCCGTCACCGGGTAAGCGTTGCCGCCCACCGTCACCTCTCCGCGCGTGGGCATGCGCGGCAGTGAGTAGTAATAGGATGCATTGCCCAGCTCGGATCCCTTCTGGCTCAGGCCTCGCTCTCCCTGGAGCACCACGGGCTTGCCCTCCTCCAGCACGAGCGACAACGACACGTCCCCACTCCGCGCGGTGAGCCGCAGGGGCAGGGGCTCGCCGCCCACCGCCTCCGCGCTCCAGTCCTCCAGCCATACCCGGAAGGGCTCGGTCCGTGCTCCCGCGAGCTCCAATGCACTCCGGCTGAAGCGCTCGAAGGCGTGGAAGCGGCCCCCCTGGAGGTCAGACACCGTGAGGTGTCCCATGTAGATCTGCCGCGCCCCCCACGCGGACGTGCGCTCGGACTCGCCGGGCGCCAGGGCGCTGCGAAACAGGGTGAACTGGTAGCCGAACTCGCGTCCCTCCGCCGTGGCGAGGTGGCCCGTCCAGTACCACCACTCGTTGCGGAAGCCCGCGTGGGGACCATGGTCCTCGGGGAAGTGGAACTCCCGGGGCTCGAGCGCCCGCGTGTACCCCTCGTCTCCTCCCGCCTTGGCCCCGAGCGCCTCGGAGACCTTCAGGGTGGTCGTCCGCGCCGGAGGAGGCGCCGCCTCGCGGGACACCCACCCCGCGCCCGCCGCGAGCCCCACGAGAACCACTGTCACGCCGATGACCAATCCACCCGCGCGCGTCATCTCACTCCTCCCTCAGGGCCCGCGCGGGGTTGGCGCGCGACATCTTCCAGGATGGGTACAGGCCCGCGAGCGCCGCCGCGAGCATCGCCAGCCCCAGCGCCTGGATGAGCACGGGGGGCGCCACCTCGAGCTGCAACGTCCACCCGAAGGAGCGCTGGTTGATGACGTGGACGAGCACGTACGCGAGCGCCACGCCGAGCGGCAGGGAGAACAACCCCGCGAGCGCTCCGAGCAGCCCCGTCTGCAGCGACACGAGCGCCCAGAGCTGCCGCGGGGTGAGCCCGGTGGCGCGCAGCACGGCGAACTCCCGGGCGCGCTCGAGTTGCAGCGCCATGAGCGCGCTGAGCACGCCCACGAAGGCCACGCCAATGGCCAGCAGCCGCAGCACGTGGGTGATGGTGAAGGTGCGGTCGAACACCTCCAGGGACGTCTCGCGCAGGGTGCGGTTGGAGCGGATGTCCAGCGTCTGCTCGGTGCCGACGCGCTCGCGCACCCGGGCGACCAGCGCGTCCACGTCCTGTCCCGGCGCGGCATACAGGGCCACGCCGCTCACGGTCTCGTCGCGGAAGTGGTGCAGCCAGTGCTCCGCAGCATCATCACCGTGCCCGCGTCCGAGCCATAGTCGAAGTACACGCCCACCACGCGGAAGGACGCGGGGCCCCCGTCCGTCGCCAGCTCCACGCGCGAGCCCAGGCCCACGCGGCGGTGGGAAGCGAAGGGCTCGGAGACGATGACGGTGTCGGGCGCCTCCAGCTCCTTCCACACGCGCGCCGCCTCGCCCTCCTTGAAGCGGTAGGGGCGCGTGGGTGTTCCGCCGAAGTCCACCGCGCGCACGTCCGTGGGCACCCCGTCCACGCGCACCTGCGCCGTGCGCATCGTGCTGCTGCTGGCCACCCCCGGCGTGGTGCGCACGCGTTCGGCGAGCCCGGGGAGGAAGGCCGCTCCCCCCGCCGGGCCACGAGTGAGGGCGGGGAGACATAGATGTCCGCCACCAGCGACGAGCCGAGCCAGTCCGCCACGGTGCCGCGGAAGCTCGTCACCATGAGTCCCACGCCCACCGTGGTGGCCACCGCCACCATCAGCGCCGCGAGCGCCACCGCGGTGCGGCTCAGGCTCGCCGTCACCCCCCGCGCCGCCATGCGCCCGAGCAACCCGAAGGCCCCTCCCAGCGGTCCCGCCGCCCCTTGTGCGAGCAGGGCCGTGAGCCAGGGCACCAGCAGGGACGCGCCGAGCAGCACCGAGAAGAGGCCCGCGTAGGCGGGGAGCAGCTCCCGCGTGGGCAGGGCGAGCAGCCCCACGCCCGCGGCGAGCACGGCCACTCCCGTCAGCGCGAGCCGAGGCGCCCGGCCATGGGCCACGTCCTCCAGGGTGGAGCGGCGCAGGGTGAGCGCGGGCGCCGAGCGGGCCGCCTCCCACGCGGGGCGCAGCGCGGCGGCGAGCGTGGCGCCCAGGCCGAGCACCAGCCCCTTGCCCAGCGTGAAGGGCTCCAGCGCGAGGCCCCGCACGCTCACCGAGAGGTACAGGTCATTGATCGTCCGGGTGACGAGCTCCACCAGGCCCCGCCCGAGGAGGATGCCCAGCAGCACGCCGGCCACGGTGCCCACCGCGCCCAGCACGCCCGCCTCGCCGAGCACCAGCGCGAAGAGCTCGTTCCGGGTGACGCCCAGTGCGCGCAGCCGGCCGAGCTGCTCGCGCCGCTGCACCACCGAGAAGGTCATCGTGTTGTAGATGAGGAAGGTGCCCACCACGAGCGCCAGCAGCGACAGCGCGGTGAGGTTGGTGCGGAACGCCCGCGTCATCTGCGCCACCGCGTTGCCCCGGGCGCGCGGCCGCGCCACCTCCACGCCCTCGGGCAGCAGCGGACGCAGGCGCTCCAGCGCGGCCTCCGCCTGGGCGCCCTCCGGCAGCCGGAGATCGATGCGCGAGAGGCGTCCCTCCAGGCCGAACAGCTCCTGCGCGCTGGAGAGGTCGGTGACCACGAGCCCCTCCATCGCCCGGGCGCTGCCCTCGTCGCCGGGTGTCAGCACCGCCAGCACGCGCAGCCGCTTCTCCACGCCCTCCACCGCCACCCTCAGGTCATCTCCCGCCTTCAACTCGAGGGCCCGCGCGGTGCGCTCGGTGAGCAGCGCGGCGCCCGGCTCGGTGAGGAAGGCGCCCATGTCCACCGGCCTCCACCCTGGGGCACATAGGAGCGGAAGGGGCCCTCGGCGAACGGGTCCACCCCGAGCACGGTGAGGGGCCGTTGGTCGCCACTGCGCGCGCGCACGGAGCCCTCCACCATCGGGGCGGACACGGGGGCGTCAGGCAGCAGGCGCACGTCGCGGTACACCGTCTCCGGCACTCCCGAGGGGCCTCCGACGAGCTGGTGCGTGGCGCGGCCAGTCACCGTGTCCGTGGAGCGCTCGAAGGCACGCATCGCGCTCGCATTGGCCAGGTCGATGGACACCACCACCGCCACCCCGAGCGCGATGCCCAGCAGCGACAGCGCGGTGAGCCACGGGTGGCCGCCCAGGTGGCGCAGGCTCGCGCGCAGGAGCAGGCGTTGTTTCACGGGCGTGCCTCCTCTCGCAGCCGTCCCGCCTCCAGCCGCAACACACGGTGGGCGCGCGCGACCATTCCCGGATCATGCGTGACGATGAGGGCGCAGACGCGCTCGCGGCGCGTGAGTTCCTCGAGCAGATCCAACACCCGCTTTCCCGTCGCCTCGTCGAGGTTTCCCGTGGGCTCGTCCGCGAGCAGCAGGGGTGGGGCGTGGGCGAGCGCCCGGGCCACCGCCACGCGTTGCTGCTCGCCGCCGGAGAGCCGATCCGGGAAGCTCGCGGCCCGGTTGCCCAGGCCCACCGTGTCGAGCAACTCCCGCACCCGCTCGCGCGAGGCCGGGCCCGCGCGTCCGGTGAGCTCCAGCGGCAGGAGGATGTTCTCCTCCACCGTGAGCGTGGGCAGCAGGTTGAAGGCCTGGAAGATGAAGCCGATGCGCTCGCGGCGCAGCAGGGTGCGCCCGTGCTCGCTCAGGGCGCCCAGCTCCTGCCCCGCCACCCGCACCGTGCCTCGCGAGGGCTGATCGATTCCGCTGATGAGGTTGAGCAGCGTGGACTTGCCCGAGCCGCTGCGCCCGAGCAGCACGGCGAACTCGCCCGCGTGCAGGGTGAGGCTCGTGCCGGCGAGCACCTCGCGCACGGCATCGCCCTCGGCGTAGGACTTGGAGACGTCGTTCAACTCGACCACGGGCGGGGAGGCGGACATGCAGGGGAGTGCCTAATGGAAGCGCGCCCCGCGTGCACGCTTCGTGTGCGCGGCGCTGTCTCGTCAGCCCGCCTGGTGGCCCCCGTTGCCCGCCACCACCTCGCGCAGCTTCTCCAGATCGAGGATCTCGATCTCCCCGTAACGCAGCCCCACGATGCCCTGGGCCTCGAGCTGCTTGAGGATCTGATTCGTCGTCTGCCGGGAGATGGTGAGCATCATCGCCAGCTCCTCCTGCCGCACCTCGATGACCCGGCTGCTGTGGGCGTGCAGATCCCCGTAGTTCTGGGCGATGAGCAGCAGGCGCCGCGCGAGCCGGATGGGCGCGGCCTCGTGCGCGACCTCGTCGATGGACAGCAGGGTGAGCCGCATGTGCTGTGCCATGAGGCGGCCGAATTCGAACCAATAGCCGGGCTGCTCCGCGAGCAGGGCCGCCAGGGGGGCATGCGGCACATGGACGACGACGCTCGGCACATCGGCGATGGCGTCGTGGGTCACCGGCAGGCCGTCGAAGAGGGCGATTTCTCCACACCAGGACGGGGGCTCGAGGAACTTGAGCAGGGCTTCCCGTCCGGACTGTCCGAGCGTGCGCAGCCGGATGGCGCCGTCGACCACGCCGTAGAGGCCGCCGGGGAGGTTGCCCCGGGAGAACAGGTGCTGGCCCGTCTTCAGGGAGCGGAGGACGCCGAGCCGGAGCAACCTCTCCTGGAAGTCGGCCGGGGTGGCGCGAAACCAGCTCCCGGAGCGGAAGAGTTCCAGGTAGTCGAGTGCCGTGCGGTCAGGCTTCATGGTGGGCCACTCCTCTGGGTGCCCCGCTCGGAGGCGCTTTTTCGCGAGTGTGTCGCGGTCGCGACAGAGTTTGGGAGGTGGGGTGCCCATCATTCTCCTCGGATTCGACGCGAGAGGAGAAGCGAGATGGCGACGATGTTGGCGGGTCGGCTCGACCTCGTGACGGGGAAGTTCGGGATGGAACAGGTGGCCATCCCCGAGCCGGGGCCGGGTGAAGTACGCATCAAGGTGTTGGCGGCCGGTATCTGTCTGTCGGACGTGCACCTGATCGACGGTTCCCTGCGGGTGGAGCCGCGTCCGGGGTTCACGGCCGTCACCCTGGGCCATGAGGTCGCGGGCGTCATCGAGAAGCTCGGCGAAGGCACGGGGACCTGGTGGAAGGTGGGCCAGCGCGTGTTGCTCCAGGCGGGGCAATCGTGTGGGGCCTGTGCCCTGTGCATGACGCGGACAGGATGTGTGCGTCCGCTCACGCGTGGCGTGGATTACGACGGAGGCTGGGCCGAGTACGCGCTCGCCCGCCAGGACACGCTCATCGCCGTTCCGGACATGCTGCCCATCGAGCAGGCGGCCATCCTGCCCGACGCGGTCTCCACGCCGTACGCGGCCATCGTGGACACGGCGGCGCTGCGGCCCGCGGAGTCCGTGGGCATCTGGGGCATTGGCGGACTGGGAGCGCACGGCGTGCAACTGGTGCGCGCGTTCGGCGCGGCGCCCATCATCGCCTTCGATCCGCTGCCAGATGCCCGGGAGCGGGCGTTGGCGCTGGGCGCGGACCTGGCGTTGGATCCCCAGCAGCCAGACGTGCGCGAGCAGGTGTTGCACTGGACGGACGGGCGGGGCCTGGACGTGGCGCTGGACCTGGCGGGCGTGGCTCCCGTGCGTGAGCAGGCGCAGTCGGTGCTGGCACCGCGGGGCCGGCTGGTGCTGGTGGGCCTGACGCCCGCGCCCCTGACGGTCTCCCAGAGCATCGGCTTCTGCGTGGCGATGCAGCAGGTGCGGGGGCATTACGGCTCGCGGTTGGAGCACCTGCCGCAGCTCGTGAAGCTCACGCGGCTGGGCCGGCTCGACTTCTCCCGCTCGGTCAGCGCCGTGCTTCCCCTGGCGGACGCGCCCCTGGGCGTCGAGCGCTTGATGAAGAAGCAGGGCAATCCCATCCGTCTCGTCCTCCAACCGTGATCCGGAGAGTCCTCCGATGAAATCTTCCCCTTCGAGCACGATTCCCCAGCCGCATGTGCGTCCCCTCGTCGGCAATGTGCCGGACGTCGGCTTCGAGACGCCCCTGCAGAACATGATGAAGCTCGCGCGCGAGCTGGGGCCCATCTTCCGGCTGTCGTTCCCCGGAGGCCGCACCGCCCTGGTGCTCAGCTCGCATGAGCTGGTGGCCGATGTCTGCGACGAGAGCCGCTTCGACAAGCAGGTGAGCGGGGCGCTCAAGCAGATCCGCGACTTCGCGGGCGACGGCCTCTTCACGGCGATGACCGAGGAGCCCAACTGGGGCAAGGCCCACCGCCTGCTCATGCCCGCGTTCGGTCCCGCGGCCATGCGCAACTACCACGACGACATGCTCGACGTGGCCGACCAGATGTTCACGCGCTGGGAGCGCTTCGGGCCCGAGGCCGTGCTCGACGTGCCGGACAACATGACGCGGCTCACGCTCGACACCATCGCGCTGTGTGGCTTCGGCTATCGCTTCAACAGCTTCTACCAGAAGGAGCTGCACCCCTTCGTCGAGTCCATGGTGCGCGCCCTGGCCGAGGCGGGCAATCGCGCCCGGCGCGTCCCACTCCAGACGCAGCTCATGTTGCGCACCCAGCGCCAGTTCCAGGCGGACATCGGCTACATGCACGAGGTGACGCGCGAGCTCATCGCGAAGCGCCGCGCGCTCCCGCCCGAGCAGGCCCCGCGCGACCTGCTCGGCCTCATGCTCGACGCGAAGGATCCCCTCACGGGCGAGGGGCTCGACGAGGAGAACATCCGCAACCAGATGGTGACCTTCCTCATCGCGGGTCACGAGACGACGAGCGGCCTGCTGTCCTTCGCCACCTACTTCCTGCTGCGCCACCCCGAGGTGCTCGAGAAGGCCCAGGCCGAGGTGGACCGGGTGCTGGGCGACGAGCTGCCGCGCTTCGAGCAGGTGTCCCAGCTGCACTACATCGATCAGATCCTGCGCGAGTCGCTGCGCCTGTGGCCCACCGCGCCGGCCTTCTCCGTGCATCCCAAGGCGGAGGAGACGCTGATCGCGGGCACCTACCCCATTCGCCGCGACGACACCGCGGTGGTGCTCACCACGATGCTGCACCGCGACCCCTCGGTGTGGAAGGACCCGGAGCGCTTCGATCCGGAGCGCTTCGCCCCCGAGGTGCGCGACAGCATTCCGCCGCACGCGTGGAAGCCGTTCGGCAACGGGCAGCGCTCGTGCATCGGCCGGGCGTTCGCGCTCCAGGAGGCCACGCTGGTGCTGGGCATGATGCTGCAGCGCTTCCACCTCGTGGAGCCCGCGCCGTACGAGCTGCACATCCGCGAGACGCTCACGCTCAAGCCCGAGGGACTCAAGCTGCGCGTCCGCGTGCGCAAGCCCGTGTCCCGTCCGCTCGCCTCGCGGCCCACGCCCGGCGCCACCGCGCCCGCTCCGAAGCAGGAGGGGTGGCCTCGCATGGCACCCCTCTGCTCCTGCTCTACGGCTCCAACTCGGGGGCCTCCGAGGCGTTCGCCCGGCGCATCGCCAGTGACGGGCTCGCGCGGGGCTACTCGGCGAAGGTGGCGCCGCTGGACGACTACACCGGGAAGCTGCCCAAGGAGGGCGCCGTCGTCCTCGTGACGGCCTCCTACAACGGCCAGCCGCCGGACAATGCGCGGGCCTTCCACACGTGGATTTCGAATGTCCCCGAGGGCTCGCTGCTCGGCGTGCGCTACGCGGTGTTCGGCTGCGGCAACCGCGACTGGGCCGCGACGTACCAGGCCATTCCCAAGCACTTCGACGAGCGGCTGAGCGCCGCGGGAGCCGAGGCGCTCGTCGCGCGCGGCGAGGCGGATGCGCGGGGTGACTTCTTCGGCGACTTCGAGCACTGGTACGCGCCCTTCTGGGAGCAGGTGGGCGCGGCGCTCGGCGTGTCCTCGCGCGCGGTGTCCTCCGAGCCGCTCTACAAGGTGGAGGTGGTGTTGTCCTCGAGCGCGGAGCTGGTGAAGCAGAACAAGCTCGAGCTGGCCACGCTGGTGGACAACCGCGAGCTCGTCGACATGACGTCGCCGCTCGGACGCTCCAAGCGGCACCTCGCCTTCAAGCTGCCCGAGGGCGTGACGTACGCGGCGGGTGACTACCGGCGGTGCTGCCGGAGAACCACCCGGACCTCGTGGAGCGCGCCGCGCGCCGCTTCGGGGTGCGCACGGACGCCGCCGTCGTCCTGCACTCGAGCCGGGGCGCCATGGCGTCGTCGCTGCCCACGGACAAGCCGGTGTCGGTGCAGGAGTTGCTCGGCCGGCACGTGGAGCTGTCGGCGCCCGCCACGCGCAAGGACCTGGAGCGGCTCGCGGAGAAGAACCCCTGCCCGCCGCACGCCATGCACCTGGAGGCGCTGGCCCGGGACGCCGAGCGCTACAAGAAGGAGATCCTCGACAAGCGCGTGAGCGTGTTGGACCTGTTGGAGCAGTACACCTCGTGCATCCTCACCTTCGGGGACTTCCTCGAGCTGTTGCCGGCCATGCGCGTGCGGCAGTACTCGGTGTCGTCCTCGCCGAGGGCGGATCCCACGGTGTGCACGCTGACGGTGGCGGTGGTGGACGCGGAGGCGTGGAGTGGCCAGGGCCGCTTCCATGGCACGTGCTCGAGCTACCGGCGCGGCTGCGTCCGGGTGAGCAGGTGGCGGTGGCGGTGCGCACGCCGAACGCGCCCTTCCATCCGCCCGCGTCGAACGCGACGCCCATCATCCTGGTGGGAGCGGGCACGGGACTGGCGCCCTTCCGGGGCTTCATCCAGGAGCGCGCCCTGCGCCACGCGCGAGGTGAAGCGGCCGGGCCGGCGTTGTTCTTCTTCGGGTGCGACCACCCGGAGGTGGACTTCCTCTACCGTGAGGAGCTGGCGGCGTGGGAGCGCGAGGGCGTGGTGAAGGTGCTGCCCGCCTTCTTCCGCCAGCCCGAGGGCGACGTGATGTTCGTCCAGCACCGGCTGTGGAAGGAGCGCGAGCAGGTGAAGGCGCTGCTGGCCCAGGGCGCGATGTTCTTCCTCTGCGGGGATGGGCGGCGCATGGCACCCGCGGTGCGCGAGACGCTGGCGAGAATCCACCAGGAGACGGTGGGTTGCTCCGAGGCGGAGGCCACGGCGTGGCTGGAGGGAATGGAGACGCAGGGCCGTCTGGTGGCGGACGTCTTCGCCTGATGCGTGAGTGAGGGTCCACGAGGTTCATGGAGGGACAATCGCCTCGGCCGGGGGGTTGGTCCCTCCATGACTTTCGAATCGAGGGGTGGTGGGTCTCGAGGAGGGCTTTTAGAGTGGCTGGGACGACCGGGGCCGGGTCACGGCATCGGCAGGAGCTGACCATGGCACGCGTCCCCGACTCACCACCCGCTGGAGGCGCGGTGGCCGCCCCACTGCCCGACAACGAGCAGGAGCGGCTGGCGGCCCTGCGCAGCTATGCGGTGCTCGATACAGAGCCCGAGCTGGCCTTCGACGACGTCACCCACCGGCCTCGCGGATCTGTGGCACCCCCATCGCCGTCGTGGTCCTGGTGGATGAGGCGCGCCAGTGGTTCAAGTCCCGCCAGGGCGTGGACATCGAGGGGTGCTCGCGGGAAGAGGGCTTTTGCGCCCACGCCATCCTTCAGCCCGGGCCCTTCATCATCGAGGACACCACCGCCGACGCCCGCTTCCGCGACAACCCGTTCGTCACCGCGCCCTGGAGCCTCCGCTTCTATGCGGGCGTCCCCCTCATCAACCCGCAGGGGCATGCGCTGGGCACCGTCTGTGTCCTCGACTACACGCCCCGCCAGCTCACCCCGGAGCAGACCCGCTCGCTCGAGGCCCTGGCCCGGCAGGTGGTCAGTCTGCTGGAGCTGCGGCGCATGAATCACGAGCAGCGGCGGCTCATCGATGAGCTGCGCACCAGCCAGGAGCGCATCGACATCCTCCAGCGCGCCACCCATGACGCCATCTGGGATTGGGATTTGAAGACCAACCAGCTCACGTGGAACCCGCGCGTCGCCGAGCTGCTCGGTGATGACTTGGAGCACGCGAGGAGCGACATCTCCTGGTGGTTCGATCGCTTCCACCCGGGGGACCGGGCGCGGGTGAAGGAGAGCCTCGAGCGTGCCATCGCCCAGGGCGTCCCGCTGTGGACGGACGAGTACCGCTTCCGCCTCGCCAATGGAAAATGGGGGCGGATGTTCAGCCGGTGCGCCATCCTGCGCGACGCCGAGGGCCGTTCACGGCGCCTGATCGGCGTGAGCGTGGACATCAGCGAGCGCGAGGAGTTGCGTGCCCGCGTGGAGCTGGCGGAGCGGATGAGTTCGGTGGGCACGCTCGCGGCCGGGGTGGCGCATGAGATCAACAACCCGCTGGCGTATGTCATGGCCAACCTGAGCTACGCGCTGACGGAGGTGCGCGAGGGCCGGGTCGGAGCGCCTGGGGCGGACGAGCTGACCCAGGTCCTCGAGGAGGCGCATGAGGGAGCCGAGCGCATCCGGCGCATCGTGCGCGACCTGAAGACCTTCAGCCGGCCGGCCGACGAGCGCATGGAATGGTTGGAGCTCCACCACACCATCGACTCGGCGGTGACCCTGGCGTGGAACGAGATCCGCCACCGGGCGCGCCTGGTGAAGCAGTACCAGGAGGTGCCCCCGGTGTACGCCAACGAGGGGCGTCTGGGGCAGGTGGTGCTCCACCTGCTGGTGAACGCGGCGCACGCCATTCCCGAGGGCGCGGCGGACCAGCATGAGGTTCGCATCACCACGCGCGTGGACGCCGAGGGGCGGGTGCTCATCGAGGTGAGCGACACGGGCCGTGGCATTCCGGAGTCCATCCGCTCTCGCATCTTCGAGCCGTTCTTCACCACCCAGCCCGTGGGCGGGGGCATGGGGCTGGGGCTGTCCATCTCCCACACGCTCATCACCCACATGGAGGGGAGCTTCAGTTCGAGAGCGAGGTGGGCAAGGGCACGGTGTTCCGGGTGGTGCTCCCGCCTCCCGCGCGGCGCGAGTCCACGAGCGCACCCTCCGAGCCCGAGTCCCCGCGCGCCGAGGTCACGGCTCCGCGGCGTGGCCGCCTCCTGGTGGTGGACGATGAGGCCCGGGTGCTCTCCTCAATGGAGCGCACCCTGGGCCGGACGCATGAGGTCATCGCCTTCGATCGGGCCCAGGCGGCGCTGGCGTGGATGGAGCGGGGACATCCGTGGGACCTGATTCTCTGTGACGTGATGATGCCCGAGATGACCGGGATGGAGTTCCATGAGGCGCTCGCCCGGCGCATGCCCGAGCGCGCCCGGGACATCATCTTCATCACGGGCGGGGCGTTCACGGCGACGGCCCGCGAGTTCCTCGCGCGCGTGGACAACGCCCGGCTGGACAAGCCGTTCGATTTCGAGGCGCTGCGGGCGTTGGTGGAGGCGCGGCTGAAGCAGGGCGTCCAGAAGCCCGGTGAAGAAGCGGTTCGATCCGGGTGAGGGGGCGTTCCAGGGTCCGCCCGGGGTGAGGAGAATCCACCAGGAGACGGTGGGGCTGTTCCGAGGGGGGGAGGCCATGGCGGGAAGCGGTGCCGCCGGGTGGCCGACGTCTCGGCTTGAGGGGTAGAGTGGTCTGGAGGGATAGGCCACAGGGTGTCCCCACAGACGTCGGTGGGGGAGGAGCAGTCACCTCCTCCACCTCGCCGAGAACGGAATCCCATGACTCAAGCAACCCACCGAGATGCTTCACGCGAGAAGGGGCAGCCGACCTTCGTGTTCGTCCACGGAGCCGGCAGCAATTCGTTCAGCTGGGCTCCGCTGCTTCGCGAGCTCACCCTCTTGGGGCATCGCACGCTCGCCGTTGATCTACCGGGCCATGGCTTCGACGCGCAGTTCCCCATCTCGTACCAGGCCCCCAGGACCTGGAGGCGTTCGCCAACGAGCCGTCGGCGATGGCGCGCTTCAGCCTCCAGGACAACGTGGACCACGTCGTCGACATCGTGCGGCGCGTCGCCGTGCACGGGCCGGTCATCCTGGTCGGTGTCAGCATGGGCGGGGTGACCATCAGCGGAGTCGGCAACGCCGTCCCCGACCTGCTCGCCCGGCTCGTCTACATCTCCGCCTGGTGCTGCGTCGAGCTGCCCAGCATCGCCGAGTACAGTCAGACGCCGGAGAACAACGAGAGCCTGCTGCCCAGCCTGGCGGGAGTGGCCGTGGGAAATCCCACGCAGATTGGCGTGGGCCGGGCCAACTACCGGTCATCGGACCCGACCTTCCTCGCCAATGCGAAGGCCGCCCTGATGGCCGAGGCCACCGATGACCAGTTCCGGGCCTTCCTCAACACCTTGCAGCCCGACGAGTCCATCTCGGTCATGGTGGCCGATGCGCGAGTCGATGCGCGCACCTGGGGGCGGATCCCCCACAGCTACATCCGGCTCACCCAGGATCGCTCCATCCCGCTCGCCATGCAGGACAAGATGATCGCCGAGGCCGATGCCCTGACGCCGCACAACCGGTTCGACGTGAGGACCGTCGAGTCCAGCCACGTCGGTTTCATCCTGAAGGCCCGGGAGGTCGCTGGGATCCTCGCCAGTCTCGCGTAGGGGGGCCCTACTGGGCCCCCGCTCCCCACGCGGCGAGCTCAACCCCAGACACCTCGAGTGCCTGCTCGTCGTGATGCGGGAAAGTCTTGCCTGCTATGAGGCGCGCTTCGGCCCCCTCGGCCCTTCGGCCGAGGGCCCGTCCCTGTTCCGAGGTGGGACATGTGGGACGGAGTTCGAGAGGTTTCGCGGCGCTGGCCTCCGACGCCGGGCCGGCGCAGACTCGGAGGCCTCGTGCGACTCGTCGGCTTGCTGCTCACGCTCTGTTTGTTCGTTCCCTCGGCCCATGCCGCCTGCCCCGCGGATGGTGTGCAATTGTTTCCGCGCCGGGCTCGGTGGTTCCCACCAATACCCGCCTCCTGCTCGAGGGGGTGGGCTCGCTGTCCGAGAAGGTGGGGACGCTACCCGGCCGTGTCCTGCGCATGCAGACGGAGGGGCATGAAGTGGAGGTGCGCGTCCAGCGCGGCTGGACGAGTGCCCTGGGACGCACCCTCGTCGTCCTGCGGCTCTCGGGCCCGCTCAAGCCGGGCCTCGTCTACACGTTGCGCCTGGACGACGTGCTGCCCGGGGTGAAGGTGCTCAACAACATGATGGGCCGCTCGATGCCCGAGTGGAACAGCGGGCGGGGGCAGGATCTGGCGCGTCCGCGCTGGCTCAAGCGTCCCGTGGTGAGCGAGGGCATCTTCCGCCGCACCCGCGAGGGCAGCGAGCGCTTCGTCAAGCTGCGCATGTCCCTGTCCGAGGACAGCCCCGCGTACGCTCAGGTGACGCTCAGCCGCGGCAAGGACAAGGACAACATGGCGCCCCAGCACTATGTCCTCCCGCTGCATGACGGCGTGGCCATGTTGGGCCATGGCGCCTGCGGGGGCGCTTTCGCCCTGGAAGATGGCAAGAGCTATAGGGCGAAGATCGATGTATTCGATGCGGCGGGCAACCTCGTGCAGGGGACAGCCCCCCTGCAATTCGAGGCACCCGTGGCGACCCAGGAGAACCCATGACGGTGGATTTGGAGACGCTCAAGAAGCAGATGGCGGATCACATTCACTCCCTCCAGGATGAGATCTGTGGCGCGTTGGAGCGCCTGGATGGGAAGGCCCGTTTCCGCGAGGACCACTGGAAGCGGCCCGGTGGCGGCGGGGGACGCAGCCGCGTGCTGGAGGAGGGGGCGTTCCTGGAGAAGGGCGGGGTGAGCACCTCGGTGGTGTTCGGCGAGTTGGAGGAGGCGTTCGCGGGCAAGCTGCAGGGGGAGGGGCGCACGTTCTGGGCGGGAGGCCTGTCGCTGGTGCTCCACCCGCGCAACCCGCATGTGCCCACCGTGCACGCCAACTACCGCTTCATCCACCAGGGCTCGAAGGCCTGGTTCGGCGAGGGCGCGGACCTGACGCCGTACTACCTCCAGGAGGAGGACGCGGTGCACTTCCACCGGGTCCACAAGGAGGCGTGCGACCGGCACGATCCCGCGTACTACCCGCGCTACAAGAAGGCGTGTGATCAGTACTTCCACCTGCGCCACCGGGAGGAGGCGCGGGGCGTGGGCGGCATCTTCTTCGAGAACACGGGAGAGGCGCTGGAGCGCGAGTTCGCCTTCGTGAAGGACGTGAGCCGGGCCTTCCTGCCCGCGTACCTGCCCATCGCCGAGCGGCGCAAGGACACGCCCTACACCGAGGCGCAGCGCGCCTGGCAGGAGCTGCGGCGCGGGCGGTACGTGGAGTTCAACCTCGTGTGGGACCGGGGTACCCTCTTCGGTCTGGAGACGAAGGGGCGCACCGAGTCCATCCTCATGTCCCTGCCGCCAGTGGTGCGCTGGCGCTACGACTACCACCCGGAGCCGGGCACCGAGGAGGCGCGTCTGGTGGAGGTGCTCCGTCGCCCGCGCGACTGGGTGGGTGCCTGAGATGACCCGCAACGGGAAGATGCTCGTGGGCGGCGCGGTGGTCGCCGTCCTGGGGCTGGGCGCCCTCGGTGTCTTCGTGTTGCGAACGCCGGGCGGCGCGGGGGCCGTGGTCGACGCGGCGGCCCTGTCGCAGGAGGCGCGGGTCAACGTGCTGCGCCTGTGCGGTGACGCGCAGGCCTACCGGGACGAGAACGGCGTCTTCCTCGCGGCGGGCCCCGTGCCCGCCCAGGTGCCTCGGGGCGGTCAGTCGGTGCCCTTCTCACCCGATGAGAACATGCGAAAGCTGGGCTTCGATCCCGGCGAGCACGTGCGGCACCAGTACCAGGTGGTGGTGCAGGAGACCCCCTGGGGGAGGCCGAGGTCACCTGCTACGCGCGAGGTGATCGGGATGGAGACGGACAGGTCTCCGTCTTCAGCGTCACGTTGGATGTCAACGGGATGACGTCCGCGGTGAAGGTGGAGCGCGAGGAGGAGTGAAGGCCGCGGCCCGCCCCCTGGAAACTTGCTCGCCATCCAGACGACAATCCAAGGGATGAGCCAGGCTGGAAACATCAAGGGGTCTCCGGGGTCCTCGGGCTTCGTGCCTTCTCGCGCTTCCGGCAACGGCTCGCCGGGTCGGGGCGACAGGCCGGGCATGGGGGAGGAGCGCACGCGCATCGGCCGCTCGCCGCTGGAGACGGGTCGGAGCGACAGGCCGGGCATGGGGGAGGAGCGCACGCGCATCGGCCGCTCGCCGCTGGACCCGGGGACCACGACGTCGGGAGGGCGCCCCGCTCCGGAGGGCGAGTCCCCCCGCACGGGCGGCCCGCGTGAGACGAAGGGCGGCGGCATCGACTTCTCCCAGGATGAGTTGATGCCCCGGGAGACTCCCCGCACCGAGCGCCCCCGGGAAGGCAAGTCCGCGGAGGTCTTCGAGAGCAGTCCCTCGACGGAGCGGCCCCGGACGCGTGGCCGCACGGAGGAGGGTGGCGCGCGCGGGTCGGATTTCGAGAGCTCCCGCCCCTCGGGAGAGCGGCCCCAGGTGCCGACCCGGGCACGGGACGCCGCGGATGCGTCCTCCGGTGAGTTCGATGCACCCCGGAGCTGGGCGAGCCGACGGAGCGGCCCCAGGTGCCGACGCGGGCACGGGACGCCGCGGATGCGTCCTCCGGTGAGTTCGACGTTCCGCATGATGTGGATGATCCCTGGGCGTCGGCGGAGCGGCCCCAGGTGCCGACCCGGACGCGGGACGCCGCGGATGCGTCCTCTGGTGAGTTCGACATCCCTCGCGAGTTGGAGGAGCCCCGGACTCCGGGAGGACGGCCCCAGGTGCCGGGTCAGCCCCGGAGCGCCGAGGACGCGGCGAGCGGGTTCGAGGCTCCCTCGGAGCTGGGGACGCCGGAAGCTCCGCCGCGAGGACCCGGGCGGGGCCGGGGCGCCGAAGGCCAGTCCACGGGAGTATTCGGGGCTCCGCGCGGAGAGGCGGGGACCCGGACCGTGCGAGGTGAGCGGCTCCCCAATGCCGGCACGCTCTTCGAGTCCCGTCCCTCGACGAGGTCGGGTGGACGCCCCGCGCTTCCCGCCTCCGAGCCCGGCTCGCCGGCCGCCTCCCCGACGGGACTTCCCGGTGCTCGGGGCGAGGTGTCCCTGGAGGAGCTGTTGCCGGCTCTCTCCGGCCTCGTCGGCCAGGAGGCGCTCGCCGAGCACTTCGCGGAGAACCTGCTCCTGCTGCCTCCGAGGCAGTCCTCCGCGAGCCGCTCCCTGAAGCTGTGGGCCATGTTCAGCGCCTACGCCGAGGCGAACGCGAGGAATCCCATGGGCCAGACGCCGGCGGGACGCCAGGCCTTCGCCGAGACGCTCACCGCCAACGGCTTCGCCGCCCTGCGGGACGTTCGCACGGGGCGCGATGGGGTGGAGGTGGCGCTCGAGCTGCTCGATGCCTCCTCCCTCGAGGAGTTCCACGCGCGGCTCGACCAGGTCCACATGGAGCCCGGTCTCGAGCGGCTGCCCACCGAGGTCTCCCTGCCGGTGGTCGAGGAGCACCGCACACCGGAGCAGCCCGAGGCGCGCAAGGAGGCCGCCGCGCGTCAGCCCCAGGGCCAACGGGTGTCCGAGCAGAAGGAGAAGGAGGCGGAGCGCGCGGCTCCGTCCGCTGGCCAGGCGGGCGTCCAGGCGGCTGGTGCGCAGCAGGCTCAGGCGCTCGCGCCCGGGGTGCTCGCCCCGCGCGACCCTCGCCAGGAGTGGGAGGAGGAGAAGAAGGAGCGGGACCGTCGAGGGACGAACAAACGCCTGGGGCCACAGATGCTCTGGAGCGTGCTCCATTCGCTGCGCGCCTCGCCCGAGGACAGCTCGGTGCTCAAGGAGAAGTGGAGTCAACTGGCGTTTGGTGCCGTCGTCTGCCTGATGGGGGCCGCTTTGTTGGTGGCCATGCTCGCGAGCCTCTGAGAATGCTTGGGAAGAGGGTGGCCCGTGCTAGGGTGACCCCCCTTGGCCACCGACGACCTCACTCTCGTCAAGCGCGTCCGTGATGGAGACCAGCGCGCCTTCAAGCTCCTCGTCGAGCGCTACCAGCGCAAGGTGTACGCCGTCGCGCTGGGCATGCTCAAGGACAAGGACGAGGCGATGGACGTCTCTCAGGAGGCCTTCGTCAAGGTCTACAAGTACCTGGACCACTTCAAGGGCGACTCGTCCTTCTACACGTGGCTCTACCGCATCACCGTCAACATCTGTATCGACGTGATGCGCCGCAAAGGCTCCTCGGGCGGGCAGATGGAGGAGTTCGACGAGTCCATCGCCACGGATCTGGGCGAGGCCCGCATCGGCGCCCTGGGCAGCCGCCTGGGCACCAACCCCCAGAAGAGCGCCCTGCGCCGCGAGCTGGCCGAGAAGATTCAAGAGGCCCTGGCCAGCGTGCCCGAGAAGCACCGCGCCATCCTGCTGCTGCGTGAAGTCGAGGGCATGTCGTACGAGGATCTGTCGCGCACGCTGGACATCCCCAAGGGCACGGTGATGAGCCGGCTCTTCCACGCCCGGGCCAAGGTGCAGAAAATCCTCAGTGAATACCTGGAGTTGGACGAGGCCAAGAGCGGAGTGGGCAGTGAGTGAGACGGCTTGGAATATTGCTTTTCCATTACCGTCCAAGCCGCACGTCCCCTCTTGGAACGGGTAGGAAACACCATGGCCCCCGCCAATCCCGCATGTGAGCGTTTCATCCCGTTGTTGTCGCCGTACATCGATGGCGAGGTGTCCCCCGCCGAGCGCATCAACGTCGAGCGGCACCTGGGTGCCTGCCGCGACTGCGCCAGCCGGGCGGCCGACCTGCGCGCCGAGTCCGCGCTCCTGCGCGTGGGGCTGGAGATGGCGGTAGATGAGGTGGACTTCAAGGACTTCACCCAGAAGGTGATGGCGCGGGTGACGCCGGAGCGTCCGCCGCTGCTCGAGCGCGTGCGCATCTCGCTCTCGGAGATGTTCCTCTACCACCGCACGGCCATGCTCTCCTCGCTGGCCACGGCGGCGGTGGTGGTGTTGGTGGCCGTCCCCATGGCGATGAACCGTCCCTCCGCCCCCTGGGCTATGGCGCCGAGCGCATGAAGGTGCGCGCGGTGCGTGCCTCCGAGGGCGCCACGGCGGCCCCGGTGGTGCTGGAGTCCGATGATGGTAACACCATCATCTGGGCGGTGGACGAGGACGCGCCCGCGGCGCACGATGCCTCTCCGGCCAAACCCCGCGGCGTGCCCGGTGACGAGACGGACGAGCTGGAAGGGGAGTCGCTCAAGGACGTACCGGCCCGCCGGCCCGCGAAGCCCGCGGCGCCGGAGCAACCGCCCAAGGGAGGAGAACTGTGACGATGACGACGCGCACCCTGGTGGCCCCGCTGCTGCTGTCCCTGCTGGGGTTGTCCTTCCTTCCCACCCAGGCGCGCGCCCAGGCTCCCGCTCCCGCCGCCAAGGCCCAGAAGCTCCAGGTGGAGGTGGCGGTGGTGCTCGTCTCCCGGAATGGCTCGGAGGTGAGTCCTCCCGAGCTCCAGAAGATGAAGGAGACCTTCCAGAAGCAGAACTTCAACTTCACCTCCTTCAAGCGCCTGTCGCAGCAGGCCCTGGAGGTGGGCACCCAGGTGCCCGCCGAGGTGAAGCTGCCCAATGGGGTGACCGCCTCGCTGCGGCTGTTGCGCCTGCAGGGCGACACCGCCACCCTGCGCGTGGACGTGCCCCAGTTGTCCGCCGTGGACGTGGAGCTGGGCCGCGAGGGCGCCGTCTACCAGCGCGCCGGCAAGCACGTGGGCGGCGAGCTCATCCTCGTGCTCTCCTCTCCCGCCGCGAAGTAGCACCCGCTCCTCCCCCTCCTGGCTTTCCCCACTCGGGCCCACCCGGCCGCCTCCCTGGCGCCGCGTGGGCCCGAGGTCGTTTGAGCGGCTCCCGACGCATGCATGCCCGCTGGTCTGGCGTCCGGTCATTCGTTCCAGGAGGCATTCCCCGCCACCCGGTAGAAATGTCAGTCCCTGGCCCGGGCCTCGTGCGCTCGTTCGAAGCGGTCTCCTCCTGATTTCAAGGGGTTAGAGGCGGGCACACGGGTTGCTAAGAAGTATTCCCGTCGGGCGGTGGCGGTGGGCGGCGGGCAACACGGTGGACGAGCGACTCAAAGGGACGGGGCGAACCATGGCGAAGACCCAGCGGAGTGGTGCGGTGATGAACCAGGTGGCGCGTCAGGTGAAGAAGGCGGGGCGGGTGGTGGCCAAGGCGAAGGCGAGCCGTCCAGTGAGCAAGGTGCAGGTGACGCTGGGGGATTTGATCGCCGCGGCGTTCGACGTGGCGGGTGAGACGAAGGCCGCCGCGAAGCTGGTGTCCTCGCGCGCCATGTCCCAGGCGACCGGCACGCACATCGTCGTCGTCGCCTGAGCGGCTCGTCCCGTCGGCGACTGGACGCCTGGTCGTACGCTGTTCAGAGGGACAAGGTGCACTCCTGGCGAGGCCGGAGTTCACGGACGTGTGGCGGAAGGCGGATTAGAGTGACGCGCCATGATCGGTGCCCTCCTCCTCGCTTACACGCTTCAGCAGACCCCTCGGGCCTTCGTCGAGAATCCCGCCCCGGCGGAAGAAGGCATTCGCTTCCATGCCTCGCTCGAGGCGGGAGCACTCGCCCTTCCCTCGGGCCTGGGCGCCAATGGGATGGACGGTTTCGTGGTCGTGTTTCCCCGCCTGGGCGTCAAGGGCGGCGAGGAGTTCGAGTTCGAGATGGGGGCGCCGCTGCGCTTGCGGCTGCTCGACACGGAGCCCTCCCAGGTGGATGCGGACCATGCCGCCCGGCTGCGGCGCCAGGACTGGGACGAGCTCAGTGACTTCGGTCAGCTCGTGCGTGAGCTGCGCGTCGGCCGGGATGACGGCATGCTGCAACTGCGCGCGGGGTCGTTCTCCACCTGGACGCTGGGCGCGGGCTGGCTCGTCAACCGCTACAACAACAATCTCTCCCAGGACTACCACCCCGCGGGGGCCAACTTCGTCGCCTACCTCGGCCCCACCCGGGTGGAGGTGTTCGCCAGCGACGTGCTGGCCGCGCGGCTCTTCGCCGGTGAGTTCCGCTGGACCTGGGCCGCGTGCTGAGCGATCAGGACACGGCCTTCGACCGCTTCCTGCTGTCGGTGGACGTGGCGCATGACTTCGGTCTGGCGGGGGGCACGGCGCCCTCCCTGTCCGCGGCGAGCCTCGGGTTGCAGGCGGGCGTGGTGCGCGGCGACACCTTCCAGCTCTGGCTCCAGGCCGCGGCGGGCGCGCGGGCGGACACCCTCATCGAGTCGGTGCCGGACTACGGCGCGACCGTGGGCCTCGTCGTGCGGGGCAAGCCGGATCCCTCGCTGGACATCACCGGCCGCCTCGAGGGCCGGCGCCAGGGCGGCCGCTTCCGCTTCGGCTTCTTCGGCGCGGGCTACGAGCTGGCGCGCTTCTCCGGGGTGGGCCTGAGCGCGACGCCGCTCGCGGAGGAGGTGCTGCCGGGGACCTTCTCGGGGTATGGCGAGGTGGCCGCGGCGGTGATTCCCCTCAACCCGGAGGACCTGGCGCTGAGCGTCAGCGCCTCGGGCGAGTACTTCGTCACCACCGGACGGGTGGACGCGGACGCCGCGCTGCAACTGCACCTGCCCGGGGACAAGACGGTGGGCGAGCTGCGCGTCATCCTCACGGACCTCACGGGCAGGCCGCGCTACTCCGTGGCCGCCGAGCTGCGCCACCGCTTCCTGCCCGCCCTCTACGGCGTGCTCATGGGCGGCACGGTGCACTTCCCCCAGGCGGAGGGCCACCTGTTGCAGGGCTACTCCGCGGGCCTGGGCGTGGGCGTGGACTTCCAGCGCTGAGCGCCTCGCCGTGTGAGCCGGGTGGGGAGGGTGGAGTAGTCTGCCGGTGCCCCGATGCCCGGTCTCTCCGCCCTCTTCGCGCTGTTGCTGCTGTGTTGCTGCCTCGGCGGCGCCTACCTCCTCGCCCTCGAGCTGGGGATTCGCCACGGAGGGTGGGCCCGGGCGTGCGCCACGCTGGCGCTCGCGTATGGCCTGCTCATCGCCGCGTTCGAGCTGCTCCTGGGACTCGGTGTCTTCACCCTGGGGGCCGCCCTGCTGCTCTGGGTGCCGTTCACCGGGTTGCTGCTGGTCCGCGGGTGGGCGCGGGCGGGGTGGCCCTTCGCTGGGACCTGCGGCGGCTCCGGGCGATGGGCCGCGCGATGCGGCGCGAGCAGATGCTGGGGCCGTTGGCTCTGGGGGCGCTGCTCGTCGGCGCCCGGCTCCTGCGCGGGCTCGCCGCCCCACCGCTCGCCTGGGATTCGCTCACCTATCACCTGGTGAAGGCGGGCCGGTGGGTACAGAGCGGGCGCGACGAGATCCTCCTCGCCCCCGATGCCTGGAGCTACTACCAGTACTTCCTCCCCTACGGCGACGCCCTGTCGGCCTGGGCCATGCTGCCCGACCATGGAGATGGGTTCCTCGCGCCGGCCGGTGGGCTCATCTGGCTGAGCGCGCTGGTGGGCGCGTATGGCATGGCGAGGGGCCTGGGCGCGCGCTGGCGCATGGCCGTGCCCGCGGCACTCACGGCGGTGTTCGTGCCCATCGTGATGGCGGCCCTCACCGCCAGCTATGTGGACAACACCATCCTGGCGCTCTTCCTGCTGGCCATGGCGTTGCTACTGGCGAGCCTGCGCCCGGGACGGCAGGGCGAACGGGTGGCGGCGATGGCGGCCCTGGGGGTGCTCGCGGGCATCAAGCCCGGCGGCCTGCCCGTGTTCTGCCTCGGCGGCGCGCTGGTCTGCTGGGGCACGCTCCAGGCATGGCGCTCGCGCCGGGCGCCTCGTTTCCACGCGGCGCTGGTGGTGTTGGCGCTGCTGCTCGGGGTGCTGCCCTACCTGAGGGCCTGGGTGCTCCACGGCTCCCCGTTCTTTCCCTGGCCGTTGACGTTGGCGGGGATTCGCATCTCCGAGGGCAGCCCGGCGCTGGCCGGCCTCGAGTCGGGAGAGCTGCTCAACACCACGCCCCTCGATGTGCCGGAGTTGGCGATGGCGATCCTGTTCTCCCGGTTCCTGGCGGGGACGGATCACCTGGGGCTGGGCCACACGCTGCTGCTGGTGCCCGTGGGTCTGCTGGCCGCGGTGCGGACCCGGCGCCGGTGGGGTGCACGCTCGTTGCTGGTGCTCGTCTGCGGTGCGAGCACGCTGCTCGGCTCGATGAGCCGGCAGCTCTGGACGGCCTGGGCGTCCACCTCGTCCCGCTTCGTGCTGTGCATGCTGGCCACGTGCCTGCTGCTCGCCGCCCTCCTGGAGGAGGAGTGGGTGCGGCTCCTGCTCTGGGGCTGCTTCCTGCTGGAGCTGCTGCTCGGGCTGCCATGCGGCTGGGCCTGGGTGGATGCGCGCGGGGTGTTCCTGGTGCTCCCGGCCGTGCTGGTGTCACTGGGCGGAGGCGCCGCCCTGGTGGCGTGGGGTCTGCGCCGGCACCGGCTCCTCCCCGGCCTGCTCGCGGCGGTCATGCTGCTCGTGGGCGGCTGGCAGGCCATCGCCGCCGTCCGCGCGGCGCTGCGCTACGAGATCTATGACTCCGCCGCGAAGGGGCAGTCCTACGAACTTCACCCGCTCGTCATCCCGAGCAGCAAGGGCCTTCCCGTGTGGAAGGCGCTGGATGGGGAGGCCCCCCTGCGACTCGCGGTCACGGCGGGATGGGACATCTCCGGACACAACTGGTACTGGTACCCGTTGATGGGCAGCCGGCTGCGGAACACGCTCACCTACGTGCCCATCTCTCCGGACGGCTCGGTGAGGGATTACGCCCTGAAGGACACGTTCGCCCAGGCGGACTTCCCGGCGTGGCTGCGGCGGGTGCGCGAGGCGCGGGTGGACTACGTGGTGACGCTGGCCCCCGCGCCCATCGAGGCGCGGTGGATGGCCGAACACCCGGAGCTCTTCCAGCCCGCCTTCGGCGACGCGAAGGGCGACAACGTGGCCTGGCGCGTCCTGCCCGTGGCCGCCGATGGACGCGACGCGCGCTAGCGGCCGAACAGGCCCTTGCGCTTGCGCGGCGCGGGGTCCTCCTGCGCCATGCGCGACAGCCGCTGGCCGAGGATGCGGCTCATCTCCAGGGCGATGACGGGGTTGGCCATCACCACGCCGCGGAAGTCCTCGCGGCCCACGCTCGCCAGCTCGCACGCGCTGGCCGCCGAGGCATGGGTGGCCCGCGGCTCGCCGGTGAGCAGGGCCAGCTCCCCGAAGAAGCCCCCGGGCTTCACCACCTCCACGAGCTTGTTGCCCTCGCCCAGGAGGTTCACCTGCCCGGAGACGACGACGAAGAACGTCTCTCCCGCGTCCCCCTTCTTGAAGATGGGCTCTCCGGCGTCCTTGCGCAGGTACTCGGCGCCGTGCGCCAGCTTGAGCACCTCCTCGGTGCCCAGCGGCGCGAGGAAGTCCACCCGGCGCAGCATGTCCGCCAGCGGCGTGTCCAGCGTGTTCTGGGGCTCGAGCGTGAGGCACTCCACCGCGCGGGCCAGCTCGGCGCGGCGCGCCACGAGGATGAGGGTGTGGCCCGCGCGCAGCACCGTGTTGCCGTCCGGCAGGGTGATGCGCCCCTCGGGATCCACCATGCCGATGAAGACGCACTCGCGGGGGAAGTCCGTCTGGGCGCGCACCTGGGCCACCGTGCGCCCGGCCACCACCGCCTTGGTGTTCACCTTGAGCTCGAAGAGGATGGCGTCCCCGGCGGCCAGCGGCAGCGAGCCCGCCACCTGGGGGAAGTCGATGGCGGTCGCCATCTTCGTGACCACCACCTCCGCCTCTTCCACCAGCTCGCCCACCCCGGCGAGCCGGTAGGGCTCGCGGTAGCGGCTGTCCAGCATGCGCACCATGACGCGCGCCGGGCTCACCGCGCGCACCAGCGTGGCGAACGCCGGTTCTCCGCGTCGCGCGCCAGCACCCCGGCCGCGATGTCCGCGTTGATGATGCCCGTGGACTCGAGCACCCGTGGATCCGTGGCGTCCCCGCACACCGTCACCACGCCGATGTCCTCGAACAGGCGGTGGCACGTCGCGGCGTCCCGATCCACCACCGTCACGTGGTGCTGCTCGTTCACGAGCCGCGCCGCCAGCGCGCCCCCCACCCGGCCTCCCCCCGCGATGACCACCTTCATGTCGTCTTCCTCCCACTGCCCGGAGGCTCATCGGGCACATCCGACAACACGTGCTCCAGCTCCAGGGTGCGTGCGTCCAACCGCGCGAGCTGCGCCTCCGCCGTGGCCTCGGGGATGAGGCCCGCGAGCCGCGCGGACAAAAGCGCCGTGCGCTCGGCGTCCACCGGTGCCGGCGCGTCGTCAGCACCAGCCGCGCCGCCTGCGTCAGGTGCTGCTCGCTCAGCCGGCGCAGCTCCCGCTCGGCGCTGGCGATGCCCACCGGTAGTCGCTGCGCAGGTGCTCGTAGGCCGCGCGCGGGATGAGCCCCTGGTCATGCAATTGCTCCAACTCCTGACGCGCGGCGCGGCTGGCGATGAGCCGAGCCTGCTGCTCGCTCACCGCGTGGGCCACGGGGTCCTCGTGGATGAGCCCCAGGCGCCGCAGGAAGCCGGTGAGCGTCAGCCCCTGGACCACGAGCGACAGGAAGGTGACGCCGAAGGCGATGGACACCAGCTCCTCGCGCGCGGGCGTGCCCGCGGGCAGACCGATCGCGAGGCCGATGGACAGCGCGCCCTTGATGTTGCCGAAGATGAAGACGTGCTGCCAGCGCACGGGCACGCAGGCCGAGGCGCAGCCAGCGCAACAGCAGGAAGGGTCCGTAGATGGCCACCGCGCGCCCGGCGAAGACACACGCCACCGCGAGCAGGGTGAGCGGCAGGTGGCGCACCAGCGCCCCGGGCTTCGTGGCGAGCCCCACCGACAGGAAGAGGAAGGTGTTCACCCCGAAGGTGACGTACTCCCAGAAGGTGTGGATGGCCACCTGGCTCTGGGGCGCCACGTGGCGGCGCAGGGTGATGCCCGTCGTCAGTCCGGCCGTCACCGCGGCGATGGCTCCCGACAGGTGCACCTGCTCGCCAATCGTGTACGCGCTCAGCGCGAGCGCGGTGGTGACCATGATCTCCGCGAGCGGATCCCTCGTGCGGCGGATGATGAAGCCCGCCCCGGTGCCCAGCGCCAGCCCGATGGCGACTCCCCCCACGGTGGCGAGCACCACCTGGGCGCTCAACAGCGGCAGGGAGAAGCTCGTCTCGCCCCGCGTCACCACGCCGGCGATGGCCGCGTAGGCCACGAGCGCGGTGCCGTCATTGAAGAGGCTCTCGCCCTGCATGATGCCCGACAGGCGCCGGGGCACGGCCACGCGGCGGAAGGCGTAGAGGATGGAGACGGTGTCGGTGACGGAGAGCATGGCGCCGAGCAGCAGCGCCGGCCCCCAGTTCAGCCCCAGCGCGTAGTGCAGCGCGGTGCCGGTGGCGGTGATGGCCAGCACCATGCCCAGGCTCGCCAGCGTGGCGATGGGCACCAGGTTGGCGCGCACGTTGGCCACGTCCGCGGTGATGCCCCCCTCGAAGAGCAACAGCGGCAGGCACACGAGGAAGACGAACTCCGGGTTGAGCGGAGGAATGCCGGGCAGCAGGCCCGCCACGGAGATGAACAGACCTCCCACGACCAGCGCGACGCTGTAGGGGATGCGCACGCGCTTGGCGGCGATCGCGAGGGTACTGGCGGCCACCATCAGGCCGATGAGCAGGGGCATCTCGAAGTGCACGCGGGGGCGAGCCTCGCAGATGCACCCCGTCCCTGCCTAGACACCGCGCACCGCTCCGCGGCGTTTGCGCGAGAGCCCGGACCGCCCGGGCCCTCGATTGTCCGCTCGCTCAGTCGTCGCCGCCACCCGTGATGCCGCCGCCGTCGTTCTCGTAGACGGGATCCGGCACGTCGTACTTGCCCTGGACGCGGTTCTGCGCCCGGCAGTCCTGGGTGCACGAGGTGGCGGGAGGCGAATTCTCCACCGCGTCCTCCCCGAGCACGCCGCCCATGCGACCCCCGGACGTGACGCGCCAGACCGTCTCGCGCTCGCCCTGCACGAGCTTCGCCGCCACCTGCGGGCTGTCCTTGCCCCGGATGAGCTGGGCGTTGCCGAAGTTGATCTTCCCGGTGTACGGGTTGGTGAAATAGAAGACGTCGGGCCCCAGGGTGTGGGTGATGTCGATCGTCGCCCCGGCCGTCTCCGTCTCCGGCTCCATCTGGAAGATGCCGCCCTGGGCGCAGTCCTTCGCCTGGATCTTCATCTTGATGCGCTCGCCCCGGCGCAGCAGGAACAGATCTCCCGCCCCCATCTCCACATCCAGGTCATCCTTCTCCAGCGTCTGCGTGCCGAGGTTGGGCACCTTGCCCGCGAAGAGCACCGTGGTCACCCCACCCGTGATGTCCAGGGGGTTGGTCGTCGCCTTGAGCGTGTAGTTGTAGACGGCGAACGTCGACACATCGATGTCGAAGTCGATGTATGTGCCACGCACGCGCAGCGTGCCGTGCGAGGGCAGGCTCCGCCGGTCGATCTTCGTCCGAGCCGAGCCGGACAGGGTCGTCCCATTGGGCAGCGTCAGTTTGAAGCCGCCTCCGGCGCACGCCTCGGTGCTGGCGGCCCGAGCGGAAGAGGGCGCGCCGAGCAGCGCGCAGAATCCAAGCGAGAGCATCGCGCCGAGGGCACGCGAGCGGATGGAGAGGGACATGGGGGCCTTTCCAGCGGGGCAATTATGATTGGGGTTTGAACAGGAAAGAACGGCGAGGGCCGGATTCCAGTGAAAGTCACCTTAGCGCTTGTGGCTGACATAAACAATTCCAATCGCAGTCGCCGTGAGTGGCGGGACTCCGGGTGGAGTTCATCCATACGCGCGAGCCGGGCGGGGAGGAGATTTCATGCAAGTCCAATCATCTGGCCCAGGGTGAACACCGCGCGCACTGTCCCTCCGGGTGCCCTCCCCGGGGTGCCGACTTGATTCCTGGGATGATGACGGACATATTACTGAGATAATACTCAGGCGAGGAGCCGGGCCATGAACACCAGCTATGTCATCGACGCCGCACGCACTCCCGGGGGCGGGGCAAGGCGGGCAAGGAGCCCTCTCGGGCATCCACCCGCAGGAGTTGTTCGCGCAGGTGTTGAACGCGCTCCGAGCGCGCGGGCGCTTCGAGGCGGGCGAGGTCGAGGACGTGATGGTGGGGTGTGTCTCCCAGGTGGGAGAGCAGGGCGCCAACCGGCGCGCAACGCGGTGCTCACCGCGGGCTGGCCCCAGCAGGTGTCGGCGGTGTCGCTCAACCGCTTCTGCGCGTCGGGGCTGCAGGCGATCCACTTCGGGGCCATGGGAGTGGCCTCGGGCGCGATGGACCTGGCGGTCGCCGGGGGCGTGGAGAGCATGTCGCGCGTGCCCATGGGCGCGGACGGCGGCGGCCAGGATGGCAACAACCCGCACCTGCGCGAGCGCCTGTTCCAGGTGCCCCAAGGCATCAGCGCCGACCTCATCGCCACGCTCGAGGGGTTGTCCCGCGAGGATCTCGACGCCGTGGCGCTGCGCTCCCAGAAGAACGCGGCGCGCGCCATCGAGGAGGGCCGCTTCGTGAAGTCGCTCTTCCCCGTGAGGCAGCCAGGCACCGGTGCGGTGGTGCTCGAGCGGGACGAGTTCCCCGGCCGGACACCACGGCCGAGGGGCTCGCCGCGCTCAAGCCCTCCTTCGTCGCGATGGGAGAGACGGTGGCGGGGCCCCGGGGCGAGACGCTCGATCAGCTTGCGCTCGCGGCCTATCCGCGGGCCCGGGCCATCCAGCACGTGCATACCGCGGGCAACTCGAGCGGCATCGTCGATGGCGCCGCCGCGGTGGTGCTCGCCTCGGAGCGCTACGTCCGGGAGAGGGGAATCAAACCGCGCGCCCGCATCCGCGCCATGGCGACCGTGGGCACCGAGCCGGTGCTGATGCTCACGGGCCCCGCGCCCGCGAGCGAGAAGGCGCTGCGCCCGGCGGGCATGAAGGCGCGCGACATCGACCTGTGGGAAATCAACGAGCCTTCGCGGGGGTGGTGCTCCAGACCATTCGCGCGCTGGCCATCGATCCCGAGCGCGTGAACGTCAACGGAGGCTCCATCGCGCTCGGCCATCCGCTCGGCGCGACCGGCGCGATGTTGCTCGGCACGGCGCTCGATGAACTCGAGCGTAGCGGCAAGCAGACCGCGCTCATTACCATGTGCATCGGGGGCGGTCAGGGGATCGCCACCATCATCGAGCGGCTCTGAGCCGTCGTACCGGGGTCCCTTCATGAACCAGAAGACAGAACAGAAGCAGAAGTCGCGTGAAGCCATCCTCGCCTCGGCGGCGGCGCTCCTGCGTGAGCGGGGCATCAAGGCCAGCTCGGTGATGGATGTCATGAAGGGCGCCGGGCTCACCGTCGGCGGCTTCTATGGGCACTTCGAATCCAAGGAACATCTCTTCACCGAGACCATCCAGAGCGCGGCGAGCACCATGTGGAACCGGCTGCTGGGTTCGGCCAAGGGCGATTCGCCCCGGGAACGGGTGCTCAACGTGGTGGAGCGCTACCTGTCACGCCAGCACCGCGATCATCCGGACATGGGGTGTGTGATGCCCAGCGTCGCCCCGGAAGTCGCCCGGGAAGGGGAGCCCTATCGCGGCGCGCTCGAGAAGGAGCTGTCTCATTATGTCCGCTCGCTCGCCGAGCTCATGGGGTCCGAGGGCGAGCACCGGCAGCAGGCGCTCGGGTTGATCGCGCTCATGTATGGCGCGCTCTCGTTGTCGAGGGCGGTGAGTGGCACGCCCCTGAGTGACGAGCTGCTCCGGGCCGCGAGGAAGTTCGCCGAGCGCGCGCTCGGCCCCGTGGCTCCGTGACTGGACGTGGGGGGGGCCCGGTGACATCAGTCATCAGGAGTCGGGTCGACTGGTGACGGCTGTCACCGGGTCCCCGGGGGTGGGGCCTCAGCTCTCGATAATGATGCTGGGAGGTTATGAGGAATCGAGAGGTTCCGAAGGCGCTGGCACGAGGACTGCTTTGGAGAGCGTGGGCGGCACGGGCTGATGCCGCTCCCTTCCCGACGACTCCGAGACCTCGCGCCATGTCCATTTCCCGCCTCCCCTCCTCGTCCTCCTATCGGCTCCCCCGCGGTCTTCCATCGCTCCCGCCGAGACGAAGTTCGCCGACGCCCCCGCGTCGAAGCAGCAGCCGAACATCGATGAGCTGATGAAGCTGTTGCAGGAGCTCATCAAGGCGCTGACCCAGGATGGCTTCGAGCCCTCGCAGAAGGGCGCTGGCGGTGGCGGTGGTGGTGGCGGCGGTGGTGGAATCCCGGGCGGTGGTGGTGGCGGTGGTGGCGGTGTTCCCCAGGCGGGTGGGCCGGGTGGACTGGAGGCCCTGGGTGAGGGGGGCCGACGGATCTGGGGCTCGATTCGCCCCCCGGGCAGGGCCCCTCGTTCAATGGTTCGGGCAATGCGGACGCGGTGGCCCAGCAGATTGCCCAGGACGCGACGAGCTGGAACTACGACAACTCGGGTGGCAAGTCGTTTGATGCCGCGGTGGGCAACGAGAACAACTTCGATGCCTCCAAGTCTGGCATCTGCACGGACATGGCGGTCGAGGCGGCGCAGCGCTTCGAGGCGGCGGGCATCGATGCCCGCGTCGTGGGTGGAGAGACGAACAAGGGCAATCACGCCTGGGTCGAGTACAAGGGCGCGGATGGCGAGTGGAAGCGGTTCGATCCCACGGCGGCGGCCTGCACCAAGGACGCGAGCCAGGCCATCAACACCGACAACAACGTCTACAATTACGGCAACGTCATCGCGTACTACGAGGATGTGCCGGCCGAGGTGCCCTCGATCTGAGCAGGCAGGGCGTGGAACCACGCGGCATAGGGCGTGTTTTCCACCCGGTGGCGGTTGAAGTCCGGAGCGCCATCCGTCCACCACGGCGGGCCCCGCTCCCCGAGCGCCACCTTGGCCTTGTGGACACGGGCGCGCGCCGGCGTTCGGCCTCCGAGTCCCCGGCGCGAAGGGCCCGGCCCACGTCTCGCCGCGCGTGCATGAGCGCCTCCACGAGGAGCGCGCGCTGCTTGGGCCCGAGTCCCGGGTCCGAGCACCGCCACAGCACGCCCTTCATCACGAAGTAGCGCCCATCCGGGGTGGTGGGCGGCTTCTGCTTCGGATCGCGGCTCATGGCTCAGAGGTCGAAGTCGAGCGGGTACTGGCGGTCTGGGGGACCATGCGCTCCGAGGTCTTTCCGGGCGGGGGATGGCCCGCGTTTCCCGACACTACCGGGTTGATATCGCGGTTGGCTGCCCACTCCAGGGTTTCGCGGGCCGCGTGCATTCGATACTCCAGGCTCGGATGGTCGAGCCGCCGCACGCGGAGGCGAGAGAGTTTCATGGCTCACGTTCCCAGACACGTGCGTCATGCGAACTCTGAACTCAATATCAAAGGCCATCAAGCCAGCGAGGGTGATGGGTTCTCACGGCGTGGGGTTATCAACATGGCCTCGTGGCCCCATGCGGCCGCTTCACGCCCGGGCGCGAGTGATGAGCACCACGGAGCCGAGGATGGCGCCCATGGCCACGAGGCCGCCCAGGCTCAAGGACTCGCCCACGAACATGACGCCCAGGAGCACCGCCACCATCGGGTTGACGTACGCGTAGCTCATGGCGAGCGCTGGCCGCGTGTGGCGCAGCAGGTAGCCGTACGCGCTGAATGCCACGAGCGAGCCGAAGATGATGAGGTAGGCGAGGCTGAGCAGGGCCCGCGTGCTCGGCATGGCCGTGAGGTGCTCGCCCTGCAGGAGGCTGACCAGCAGGAAGAAGACGCCGCCGGTGAGCATCTGCGTGGCGCTGGCCATGAGCCCTCCGGCGAGCGGCAGCCGGCGTGAAATCACCGAGCCCAGGGCCCAGCTCATCGGGCCCACACACAAGGCCAGCGTGGCCCAGGTGTTGCCGCGCAGTTCACTGCCCATGTTGAGCACGATGAGGCCGCAGAAGCCGATGGCCAGTCCCCAGCGCTCGGCGCGTCCGGGCCACTGGCCCATCAGCCCACTGAAGAGCGCCGCCCACAGCGGCACGCTGCCCACCACGAGCGCCACCACTCCCGAGGACACCCACTGCTGGGCGAACACCACGGCGCCATTGCCCATCAGCAACAGCAGCACGCCCAGCACCGCGCCCCCGCCCACTGCCGGGCCGTGGGGTTCGCCGCGCCGCGCAACCGCAGCGCCGTGTAGAGAATCAGCCCCGCCGTCAGGAAGCGCACCGAGGCCATCAGGAAGGGCGGCAGGCCCCCTGGAGCGCCCAGTGCACCGCCAGGTACGTCGAGCCCCAGATGACGTAGAGCGCGAAGAGGCAGAAGACGAGCAGCGCGCGGCTGCCCTCCGCCAGGGGCGCGGCGGTGGGCAAGCTCGAGGAGGGAGTCGTGGGCGAAGACAGGGTGGCCAAGGCGCGCTGCTTCTAACGTGCCTCCCGCCCCCCCGCGATGTGTGCCCCCGGCGTACTCCGCCGCCGGTTCCTCCACCCGAACGCCGCTCTCCTGCCCGCTGACGGTCCGACCTCCGAGCGCTCGGGTCCGGGGCAACCGGGGAGAAGGGGATTGAACCGTTCTCGCCGCCTTTTTAAACTTTCAGTGCACTCTCGGTGGGCCGTGCCGAGCAGGGGCTCCACCAGCGTCACCGCACCGTCACCAGGGAATGTGAGCAAGATGTCCGAGGAGCTGGGCGATCGCGAGAAGGAAGTCCTCCGTGCCGTCGTGCAGGAATACATCACGACGGGCGGGCCCGTGGGCAGCCAACACCTCGCGCGCAAGCCCGAGTTCGACGTGTCCTCGGCCACGCTGCGCAACGTGCTGGCGGACCTGGAGGAGCTCGGCTTCCTCGAGAAGCCCCACACCTCGGCCGGCCGGGTTCCCACGGACCGCGGCTACCGCTTCTACGTGGACACCCTGGTACGCCTGAAGGATCCCGGCCCGCGTGATCGCGAGCTCATCCACGCGGGGCTCACCCACGAGGTCGGCATGGAGGAGCTGCTCTCGGAGGCTCGCGCCTGCTGCACGCGCTCACCCGGCACGCGGGCGTCGTCGTCACCCCGCGCCCGGACGCCGCCGTGTTCCACCGCATCGAGTTCGTGCGCCTGCGCGAGGATCGCGTCCTCGCCATCCTCGTGGGGCAGAACGGCCGGTGCAGAACAAGCTCCTCACGGTGGACTTCCCCGTCACCTCGGACGAGCTGCTCAAGGCGAGCAACTACCTGTCCGAGCTGCTGCACGAGGTGACGCTGGAGGAGGCACGCGAGCGCATCCGCTCCGAGTTGGATCACGAGCAGGCGCTCTACAACGCGCTCACGGCCAAGGCGCTCAAGCTGGGCGCGGCGGCCACGGATCTCCAGACGGGCGAGCGCGTGCTCATCGAGGGCACCGGCTCCTTCCTCGAGCAGCCCGAGTTCGCCGACGTCGAGCGCATGCGCGCGCTCTTCAAGGCGCTCGGGGAGAAGCACAAGCTCTTGTCGCTGCTCGACAGGGTGCAGCGCGCGCGCGAGATGCAGATCTTCATCGGCACCGAGAGCGATTTCTCCTCGGCGGGCGATGTGTCCGTCATCGCGAGCCCCTACGGCAGCCGCGAGCAGGTGCTGGGCACGGTGGGCGTCATCGGGCCCACGCGGATGAACTACCAGCGCATCATCCCCCTGGTGAACTTCACCGCCCAGGCGCTCTCGCTGGCGCTCGACAAGGCGTAGGCCCCCCAGGCGGCTTCAGTGGGGCTCGGCCGGGTGCGCGGGCACGAAGACGCGCAGGGCCGATGGCACGAGCTCGAAGCGCACGGGCGTCTGGCCAATCATCTCCCCGTCCGCGTTGACGTCCTGCGGAGGCGTGGCCTCCACGAAGATGCGCGGCCCGCTCACCGCCTTGACGGCGGGGTGGGCCGGTGTTCGCCCCGGCGCACGGTGAGGGCCACGCGTGCCAGCGTGGACAGGTCCTGCACGTGTCCGAGCCCCGTGCCCTCGCGGCCCGCCTCGGCCGAGGGCGCCGCGATGACGTAGGCGTCCAGCAGGTGATCATCGAGCGTTGCGTCGGGCGTCACCATGTTGCCCGCGCCGTGGTAGCGGCCATTGCCCACCACGAGCTGGAGCACGTTCTGCTCCAGATCCTCCGTGTCGGTCACCACGCGGACGCGGAAGGGTTGGTGCTCCCAGAGCTCGGCGGCGGCGGCCACGGGGTAGGCGAGCTTGCCCACGCGGCGCTTGAGCTCGGGGGTGAGCCGCCGGGCGATGGCCGAGGCCGGCCGAGGCTCACCGCGTTGAGGAAGGGGTGGCCGTTGGCGAGCCCCACGTCCACGCGCGCGGTGTAGCCCGCGGCGATGACGTCACAGGCGGCCTCCAGCGTGGGCTCGATGCCGAGCGAGCGCGCGAAGTCGTTGCCCGTGCCCAGCGGCAGCACGCCGAGCGTCACGTCCTGGCCAAGCAGGGGCTTGATGGCGCAGTTGAGCGTCCCATCTCCGCCGCCCACGAGGATGCGCCGCACGCCGCCCGCCACGGCCGCGTGCAGCAACTGCTCCATCTCCTCGTGATCCTGGACCTCGTGGCTGGCCGTCAGGCGGATGCCCCGGGCCTCGAGCGCGGCGAGCGTGGCCGACAAGGCCTCCCCGCCCATGCGCGAGTTGGGATTGAGCAGCAGGATCGCGGGCCCTTCATCGACGGAGAGGCGCTCGGGGCTCGCGCGGAGCGCGGCATCTGGATGGGTCTCGCTGTTCATGCCCATTCAAGCTGTGCATTGGACGGCGGTCCAGCCAGCCGACAGCGGGGAATCCAGCGGGTGTGCAGTCCTCCACTCCCAGGCACACCGGCACACCGAGCGGGAGGAGCGCGCCACCCGCACGCTCCTCCTGCCTTCGTCTCTCCTCGTCAGCGCGACTCCTCGTCCTTGGAGGACAGGGACTCGGCCGTCCACGGCCACGTGTTGGGCGAGGACTCGTAGCGGGCCAGCAGCTCCGCGGGATCCTGGTACACGTCGCGGCAGCCCGCCGTGCGCAGGTCGTCCTCGGGGAAGCCGCCGCAGCGCAGCCCCACGCTGGGCAGTCCGAGCTTGCCCGCGGCCAGCGCGTCGAAGGGCGTGTCGCCAATCACCACCACGCTGTGCGGATCCGGCCGGCCCAGCCGCTCCATCGCCGCGTCGAAGATGTCCGGATTGGGCTTGGACTTGGACACGTCGCTCTTGGACGTCTCGCCGTGCGTGAGCCCCTCGATGCGGCACAGGCGGATGTAGCGCTCCAGCTCGTCCTCGTTGGCGCTCGAGGCGAGCACCAGCTTCAGCCCGTCCTGGCGCAGCCGTTGGAACAGCTCGCGCACCTGCGGGAACGGACGCAGCTTGGGCATGAACTCGCGCTTGAAGAGCGCGGAGCGGTAGTCGCTCAGCTCCTGGCCGAACTTCTCCAGCTCGTCCTCGGTGAAGAAGACGGGCAGCAGTTGATCCGCGCCCTTGCCAATCTGACTGCGCACGTGCGCGAAGGGCACGTCCCGGCCGAACTCCAGGAAGGCACGTCGCCGGGCCTCGGCGTGCTCGTCCACGGAATCCACCAACGTGCCGTCCACATCGAAGATGACGTTTTGCACCAGCGCCATACCGTCGCACTCCTTCCGGGAGAAGGTGGGGATGGCCCTGAAGGGGTTCAACCCGGAATAATTCGCTACGGGCCCCCCTGGGGTGTGAATGTCTTGGAGCCGACATCGTAACCCCCTGGCGCGGTGATCGCGAAGGTCTCCGCGGGCAGCACGGGGTTGAGCTCCACACGGGTGAGGACGGTCTGTGCCACCTGCTGTGCGCCTGCCCACTGAGTCAGCCGCCGGGGGACACACAACTCCAGGCCCGGCTCGCACTGCTCCTCCTCCACCCGGAGCTCCGAGAGCGCCTCGCCACTGCGTATGCGCTTGCCGAGGAAGTCCAGGGCGGGCCAGCGCAGCACGTACGTCACCTCCACGTCACTGCCCGCGGGCCTCACCGTCAGCTCCACGGCCTCGGGGCCCCGCGGGTGCGGGGCGCGGCGGGCCGTCACGCCCTGGCCCGGCAACAGCGGCGCGCGGAAGCCCTCGGGGACGAAGGGGGAGAAGAGCTGGGTGAGCACGCCCATGCGCTGCTCGGGTGTGAGCGTGTCCTCGTAGGTGAAGAAGCGGCGTGCCCCGTCATCGCGCTCCACCAGGCGCTCCCCGTCCCAGGCGAAGGTGCGCGAGGCGGGCGCCCCGAGCGTGCCCAGCATCTTGAGCGGGGCGCGGTAGGCGAACTGGAAGTCCATCGTCTGGGCCCCCTCGGTCGCCGTGCCCGCGAGCACGTAGCTGGTGAGCTTGCCGTCGCGCGCGGCCAGGCGTTGCCGCACGCCCGCCAGCAGGGCGGACGGGTCTTCTCCCCGGCGGCAGCCGGTGAGCACGAGCAGGACGAGGAAGAGGAAGCGAGCGGGCATGTGTGGGCCCAAACGGAAGAAGGCCCCACTGTCGCCAGCGGGGCCTTCGTCGAACCCTCCGTGGAAGACGGAGAGCGGGGAACTACTTCACCGCCACGCCGGTGGCCGTGGACAGCGGGAAGGCGATGATGGTGCCGGTGAGGGCGAAGATGCCGTGACGCGGCGTGGTGGCGGCGTCGAGCAGCTGCACCTTGTTGCCGCCCATGGCCTTGGCCTCGCTGACCAGCAGCCGGTTCACCACGGTGTCCAGGTCGCTCTGCACCAGGTCGATGACGTGGAAGATGGCGGTCAGGCCGAGGGCGGTGCCCTGGATGACGGCGATGGGCTCGCCACCGGTGGCCGCCACTTCATTGCCGGAAACCACCGCGGTCTCCACGCTGGTGCACGCCACGAGACCGCTCGCCAGAACCGCCGCAACAATCGCCTTCTTCATCGTGTGTTTCCTCCGAAACGCTCAGGCTCAGAGCCCCCGTCGAATGAAGCAAGCCCTCGACGAGTTGCTCGGCCTTCGAGTGGCGTGGGGGTCGTAGCAAAGGCCGCTTTCAAGTCAAGCAATGGATGGGCGTATTGAAATGCTCGGAACGGGTTGCTACCCCGTGACTCCCCATGGAGCGCGTCACCGTTCGTCCCGCCACCCACCGTCTCTGGCTCCACCTGCTGCTCTTCGTGCTCACGGTGGGGACGACGTCCCTCACCTTCGACCGGGCCTTCCCCAGCGGTCCGCTGCCGGACGCCGAGCGGCTCGCGCACGCGCTCACCTTCAGCGCCGCGCTGCTGTCCATCCTCGGCGCGCACGAGATGGGGCACTACGTGCTGGCGCGCCTGCACGGGGTGGACGTGTCGCTGCCCTACTTCATCCCGCTGCCCTACCTGGGCGTGGGCACGCTGGGCGCCGTCATCCGCATCCGCGCCCCCATCCCCACCCGCAACGCGCTGGTGGACATCGGGGCGGCCGGGCCGCTCGCCGGACTGGCCGTGGCGCTCCCCCTGCTCGTCTGGGGCCCGGCCCACTCCCCATGGATCGACGCCCCCCGGTGGCCGATACCGACTTCCCCGGCTCCACCTCGCTGTGGAACCTGGGGCGGCTGGCCGTGCAATGGGCCGGGGAGCAACTCTCGCTCCTGCCCGCCCCTCCCGAGGAGCCCTTCTTCGGACACCAGGCCATCATCTTCAGTGACAGCCTGCTCATGCGCGGCCTCAAGGCGCTGGTGCTCGGCCCCCTGCCGCCCGGCCGGGACATCCAGGAGCACCCGGTGGTCATCGCCGGCTGGTTCGGCCTGCTGGTGACGGTGCTCAACCTCATGCCCGTGGGCCAGTTCGACGGCGGACACATGGCCTACGCCCTCTGGGGCCCTCGCGCCCGGTGGGTGGGCAAGGCCATGGCGCTGGTGCTTCTTTTCCTCACCCTCTTCTACACCGTCACCTGGGCGGTCTGGCTCCTGGTCGCCACCAAACTGGTGGGCTTTGGTCATCCCGAGCTCACCCGCCCCGCCGAGCCTTTGAGCTTCGGGAGAAAGCTGGTGTGCGCGCTATGCTTCCTCGCCCTGGCGGGGTGTGCCATGCCCGTGCCTATCCGGATGGTGATCTGGTGAAGTACTTCTGTGAGGCGTGTGAGCGGCTCGTTCCCCCGGCGGCGTTCCGGGTGGAAGACGGTCTGCTCGTGCTCAAGTGCTCGCGCTGCAAGGTGGAGATGCGCGGCGTCATCGAGCAGGACGAGGGCGCTGCCCCGGCACCGGCCGCCAGGAAGTCGGACAAGTCGGATGGGGGCGGGCCCATCATCGCGCTCGGACAGGACGAGGCCGAGCCGGATCCCATCGAGAACGAGCCCACCCGGCGCATGGCGGTCCCCGCGGAGCTGCTGCAGGCCATCGAGGAGGAGGCCCGGGAGAACCGCCGCAAGAAGGAGAAGGGCGCCTCCAAGGACAAGCCGGCCGAGCCCGTGAAGCCGCCGGAGCCCGTGAAGGTGGCCGAGTTCCTCAAGGCGCCCGCGAAGACGTCCGAGTCCGGGGCCGCCAAGGACAAGCCCTCCCGTCCGTCGTTGTCCGACGCGCCCGGGGCGAACCTGACGGTGCTGCGCTTGTCGGACGTGCAGCAGTCGCCGCGCACGCACACGCCATCCGAGTCTCCCTCCACGCCCCCGCCCGAGCCGCCGCCCCCGGCCGCTCCGCCTCCGGCGCAGGGCGCGCGCGCCTCGAGCAGCTCGCTGCGCGTGGTGCGCGACACCGGCTCCATGCCCTCGGTGGGCTCGGGCTCCTCGATATCGGAGGACGCCTTCATGCCCCCGGCGGGCTTCTGTCCCAAGTGCATCGGGACGCGCAAGGAGGGCTCGGTGGTGTGCCCCTTCTGCGGGCTCGACTTCGCGCGCTACCGGCAGGACGACTTCCGCCCCTCGCCCGTGGTGTCCTCCACGTGGCTGGGCGTGCTGGAGCTGTGGGACAGCAAGAGCGCCCATGACAAGGTGCTCGCGCTGGCGTCCGAGCGCGGGGAGCTGCCGGCGCTCGGCCGGCTCTACCGCATCCGCCCGGCGCGCCAGCCCGAGGACGCCATGGCGCTGCGCGGGCGCGAGGAGGTGCTGCGGCTGGCCTCGGCCGGCTCGATGCTCCTGGCCACGCCACCGCCGGACAAGGGCACGAAGTTCCGCATGGCCGCGCTGGGGGTCTTCCTCTTCATGCTGCTCATCCTGTTGGTGGCCATGGGCGTGCGCGTGTGGAAGCTCTCCTTCGGGGCTCCGTAAACCCGGTGCGCGACGCCCACGCCATCGATCTGTCGTGGCTGGTGCGCCTGCGCTGGGGCGCCATCATCGGTCAGGTGGTGCTCGTGCTGGGGGTGCACTTCGGCCTGGGCCTGCCCCAGCGGCTCGTGCCCCTGTTCGCCACCATCGCCGTGGCGGTGGCGAGCAATACGGCCCTGGCCCTGTGGGAGCGGCGGCGCGAGCGCGCTCCCCGAGGTGGTGCCCGCGGCGGTGATGGCCCTGGACGTGGTGCTGCTCACGGTGCTGCTGGCGCTCAGCGGCGGTGCCTTCAACCCCTTCAGCGCGATGTACATCGTGCACATCGCGCTCTCGGCGGTGGTGCTGCGCGCCGGTGGACGTGGGCGCTCACCGCCCTGGCCATCATCTGCTTCGGCGTGCTCTTCGTGGACACGCCCCATCACCACATCCACGACATGCGCATGCACCTGCAGGGCATGTGGGCGGCGTTCGCGCTGGCCGCGGCCTTCATCGTCTACTTCGTGCGGCGGGTGACGGGGGCCCTGTCGGCGCGCGAGGCGGAGCTGGTGGCGGCGCGCGCGGCCTCGGCGCGTCGCGACAAGCTCACCGCCCTGGCCACGCTCGCCGCGGGCGCCGCGCATGAGCTGTCCACGCCCCTGTCCACCATCGCCGTGGTGGCGCGCGAGCTGGAGCGCCACCTGCCCCGCTCCGCCGAGACGGCCGGCTCGCTCGAGGACGTCCAGCTCATCCGCTCCCAGGTGGCCCGCTGCCGCGACATCCTCGCGCAGATGGCCGCCGACGCGGGCGCCAGCCAGGGCGAGGCGCCGGGCTCGCGCGCCCCCGCGTCCCTGGTGGAGGAGGCCCTCGGCGGACTGCCCGGCAGCGAGCGGGTGCGCGTGGAGATGGAGGAGCGCGCCCGGCACGAGCGCGCGCTCGTCCCCGCGCAGACCTTCGTCCGGGCGCTGCGCGGCGTGGTGAAGAACGCCCTGCAGGCTCTCCGCCGGAGGCGCCCGTGCTCCTGCGCCTGTCGTCCGGACCGGATGCCTGGAGGCTGTCGGTGGAGGACTCGGGCGCGGGCATGCCGCCCGAGGTGCTCGCGCGCGCCGGGGAGCCCTTCTTCACCACCAAGGCGCCCGGCGAGGGCATGGGGCTCGGGCTCTTCCTCACGCGCGCCATGCTGGATGGGCTGGGGGGACAGCCTCGCTCCAGTCCACCCCGGGCCAGGGCACGCGCGTGGTGCTGACCGGCCCGTGGCCGGGGTGCGACAATCCGCCGCGTTGTCTCCGGGGTCCTCCTCGACACAAGTGGCTCCATGACGAGCCCCCATTCCCATCTGTCTTCCGCTCCCACGTTGTTGCTCGTGGACGACGAGGCGGTGTTCCGTGAGCGCCTGGCCCGCGCCTTCCGCGAGCGCGGCTTCGAGGTGGGCACCGCCGGCTCCTACGAGGAGGCGCTCGCCCAGGCCACGCGCGAGTCGCCCGAGGTGGCGGTGGTGGACCTGCGCATGCCCGGCCGCGGCGGCCTGGAGCTCGTGCGCGCCCTGCACGCGCTGGACGGCTCCACCCGCATCATCGTCCTCACCGGCTACGGCAGCATCGCCACCGCGGTGGAGGCGATGAAGCTCGGCGCCTTCAACTACCTGCCCAAGCCCGCGGACGTGGATGATCTGCTGCTGGCCTTCTCGCGCGGCCCGGGCGAGGCCGCCCAGGTGACGGAGGACTTCCAGCCTCCCTCTCTCGCTCGCGCCGAGTGGGAGCACATCCAGCGCGTGCTCTCCGATTGTGGGGGCAACATCTCCGAGGCGGCGCGGCGGCTGGGCCTGCATCGGCGCTCGCTGCAACGCAAGTTGCAGAAATACCCGCCCGCCCAATAGGCACAGGTTCATGGACAGTGACGAACACGAGCTGGAGCGTCAGGCCGTCGAGCGGATGTTCCCGGGCGGCGGCCAGATGGGCGCCCGGATGCGCGCCATGGACTGGGCCTCGACGCCGCTCGGTCCCGTGCTCGCCTGGCCGCGTGAGCTGCGCGCCTGCGTGGGCACGGTGCTCGCCAACCACTTCCCCATGAACCTGCTGTGGGGGTCGGACCTCGTCCAGCTCTACAACGACGCCTACCTCCCCCTCATGGGCGACAAGCACCCGGCCTACCTGGGCCGCCCCTGTCGCGAGGCGTGGCCGGAAGTCTGGCCCCAGCTCGAGCCCCGCATGAGGCAGGTGCTCGAGTCGGGCGTGTCCAACACCCGGGCGAAGCTGCTGCTCTTCCTGCATCGCCACGGCTTCACCGAGGAGTGCTACTTCACGGATTCCTATGCCCCTGTCTGGGGGCAGGGCGATGGGGTGGTGGGGGTGCTCGTCACCGTGGTGGAGGACACCCAGATGCTGCTGGCCGAGCGGCGACTGCTCGCGCTCAGGGATCTGGCCACCGAGACCAACGGGGTGGGCACGTCGCACGAGCCTGCGAGCGCATCGCGGACGTGCTGCGGTTCCACTCCGCCGATGTGCCCTTCGCGCTGCTGTACCTGTGCGAGGGCCACGATCGGCGCGCCCGTCTGTCGCTCGCCGTGGGGCTGGAGGCGGGGGGCGGCCAGTCCGAAGGAGCTCGTCCTCGACGCCTCCGTCCCGAGCCCCTGGCCCCTGGCCGCCGCGCGGTCCGAGGCCCTGCTGCGCGTGGACCTGCGAGCCCGGACGGAGCGCCTGCCGGGTGGCCCCTGGCCGGAGTCGCCGCGCGAGGCGCTCGTCCTGTCCCTGGGCATGGGGGAGTCGTCCCCGCCGTTCGGCTTCCTGGTGCTGGGCGCCTCGCCCCGTGCGCGACTGGATGGGCCCTATCAGGACTTCCTGCGGATGTTGGCGGGGCAGGTGTCCGTGCTCCTCTCGAGCGTGCGCGCGCGCGAGCGGGCCGAGAAGGAGCAGCGCGAGACCCATCAGCGCATCGCCGACATCCTCGAGACGATGGGGGACGTCTTCCTCGCCGTGGACAAGGACTGGCGGCTCACCCGCGTGAATTCCATGCTCGAGCGGATGGTCGGCAGACCCCGGGGGAACTGCTGGGCCACGTCATCTGGGAGCTGTGGCCGCAGCTGCGCCTGCCCACCCGCGACTACTGGGCCGAGTACCACCGGTGCATGCACGAGCGGGTGCCGGTGCGCTTCCTGGACCACCGCGAGGAGGTGAATTCCTGGCTGGAGGCCCGGGCCCACCCCACGCCGGACGGCGGCATGGCCATCTTCCTGCGCGACGTGGGCGAGCAGAAGCGCGCCGAGGTCGAGCTCGATCGCATCTTCACCCTCTCGAGGGAGCTGCTGTGCGTGTCGGGCTTCGACGGCTACCTCAAGCGCATCAACCCCGCGTGGGAGCGCACCCTGGGCTGGAGCGAGGCGGAGCTGTTGTCCATGCCCCTCGAGCGGCTCGTCCATCCCGAGGACCGGCGGCCCATGCCGCGAACGTGGAGCGGTTGCGCCAGGGCGAGGAGGTGACCCAGTCGGACATCCGCATGCGGCACCGCGACGGCACCGGCGCTGGTTGTCCTGGAGCACCACCCCCGAGCCGCACCAGGGCCTGTTGTTCTCGGTGGCCCGGGACGTGACGGAGGCCAAGCGGCTCGCCGCCGACATGAAGGGCCGCGCCGACTTCGAGCAGCAGCTCATCGGCATCGTCAGCCATGACCTGCGCAACCCCTTGAGCGCCATCACCCTGGGCGCGCAGGCGCTCTTGCGGCGCGAGACCCTGGACGCGCACGCCACCCGCACCGCCGTGCGCATCCTCTCCTCGGCCGAGCGGGGCACCCGGATGGTGAGGGACTTGCTCGACTTCACCCAGGCCCGCCTCGGCGGCGGCCTGCCCATCCGGCCCGAGCCCATGGACCTGCACCTGCTCACCCGGCAGGTGCTGGACGAGGTGCAGATGAGCTTTCCGGAGCGCGACTTCCAACTGCTCCAGCAGGGCGAGGGCCGGGGCGAGTGGGACGGCGACCGGATGGCGCAGTTGCTCACCAACCTGCTGACGAACGCGGCGAAGTACAGCCCGGCGGGCACGCCCATCACCGTCTCGACGCGCGGGGGTCCCCCGGGAGTGGAACTGGAGGTCCGCAATGGTGGAACGCCCATCGCGCCCGAGGTGCTCACGCGCCTCTTCCAGCCCATGCAGCGCGGGGAGGGCCCGGGCACGACGGCCTCGCGCAGCGTGGGCCTGGGGCTCTACATCGTGAAGCACATCGTGGACGTCCACGGCGGCCACATCGACGTGTCGTCCACCGAGGAGGACGGCACCACCTTCCACGTCCACCTGCCTCGCCGGCCGCCCTCCTTCTCCGAGCGCGGGTAGGGCCCGCGGACTCAGGCCCTGGCCAGCTCGGCCTCGATGGCCTGGGTCAGCGTGGGGTCCTCCGGGCTGGTGTCCGAGAGAAGCGCGCCACCACGTCGCCCTGGCGGTTGATGAGGAACTTCTCGAAGTTCCAGAGGATGTCGTTGCTCTTCTGCTGCTTCACGCCGTGCTTCTCCAGCCGGGCGCGCATGGCGCTGTTGGCGGGGAAGCGCGCCTCGGGGAGCGTCTCCGTCAGGTGCTGGTAGAGCGGGTGCTGGCCCTCGCCCTTGACGACGATCTTCGAGAACATGGGGAAGTCGATCCCGAATTTGGAGCGGCAGAAGTCCTGGATCTCCGCGTTGGTGCCCGGCTCCTGGGCGCCGAACTCATTGGCGGGAAAGCCCATCACCACCAGCCCCCGGGCCTGGTAGTTCTTGTAGAGCTTCTCCAGGCCCTCGTACTGGGGCGTCAGGCCGCACTGCGAGGCCACGTTGACCACCAGCAGCACCTTGCCCTTGAAGGCGGCCAGCGAGGTCTCGGTTCCGTCGATGCGCTTGAGCGGCAGGTTCGCGATCTTCTCGTTCATGGAGGTTCTTCCCTTGGGTTGAGAGGGTGATTCCGGTTGTGAAGGTCACTTATTCGGGAGGACGGCGGCCCTGGAGGATGCGGAGGAACGAGCGGCCGCGCAGCTCCTCCAACGTCAGGCCCGTGGCGCGCGCTTCCTCCTCGGTGACGGCGCCGCAGGCCGGCCGCGCAGGAAGGAGTTGAGCAGTCCCTGTCCCGTGGCCGCGTCGTCGAACACCTCGCCCATCCGCGTGGCCCGGGCCGCCTGCTCCACGAAGGACTTGAGCCGGCGCGAGCCTCGTCCAGTCCCTCCAGGAAGAAGGCGTACACGGCCGCGTAGCGCACCGGGAGCTGGGCCGGGTGCAGGTCCCACCCCTGGTAGAAGCCGCGCTCCAGCGCGTGGCGCGTGTTCGTGTACATCCGTCGCCACGCGCGGTGCACCACCTGGTGGTTCTCCTCGCGCTGGGCCTCGGTGAGCGGGTGCGCTCCCGGCTTGTAGGGCGCCACCGGCAGCACGTTCGTCGGGCCATCCGAGAGCGCCACGTTACCGCCCGCGAGCGACACCTGCATCACGTTCCGGGCGAAGTCGCACGCCGGGTGCAGCAGGTCCTGCCGGGCCGCGGTGATGTGGAGCGAGGCCGTGTAGTCATACGGCCCGAGGTGCGCCGCCACACAGCGCCCATGTGCCGCCTCCACGAGCGTGGGCAGCGCGAGGCGTCCGTCCGGCGTGAAGAGCGCCCGGGGCGTCTCCACCATCAACTCCAGCTTCAGCACGCCGGGCTCCAGGCCGTGGTCCGCCTCCAGCAGCTCCAGCATGCGCACGAGTGCCGTCACCTCCTGGGGGAGGGAGACCTTGGGCAGGGTGACGACGAACCCCGGCGGCAGTCGTCCCCCCGTGCGCTCCAGGAGCGTGCCCATGAAGAGCCCGAGCGTGCGCGCGCTCGGTCGAAGAGCTCCTCGGTCAGCGCCTTGACGCGGATGCCGACGAAGGGCGGCAGGGTGCCGTCCGCGAGGCCCCGGGCCACCTCGGTGGCGGCGGTGGTGGCATGGCCATCCTCCTCCTCGTCCGAGCGGTGGCCATAGCCGTCCTCGAAGTCGATGCGGAAGTCCTCCACCGGCTCGCGCTCGAGCTTGGTGAGCACGCGCGCGTGGACCCGTTCGGCGAGCGCCTCGTCCAGACCGAGGCACGCGGCGAGCGTGTGGCCATCCGGCGCGTACTCGCGCAGCGCGTTCACGGCCGTACGTCCCATCTTCCGGGCCGTCTGCGCGGTGAAGAGGTGGGCACCGCCGTACATGGTGTGCACGGGCTGCCGGCGCGGGGAGGCTTCCGGGTGGTGGCGCGCGTACGACAGGTGGGCGTGGGCCAGCGCCGCGCGGGTGATGGCGAGTCGCTCGGAGGAGAGGGGAGAGCTCATGGCGAGAGGTCAGCTCCCCCGGTAGGTGGAGTAGCCGAAGGGGCTGAGGAGCAGGGGGACGTGGTAGTGCTCCTCGGGCGCGGTGAGTTCGAACACCACGGAGACATACGGATAGAAGCCGCGCAGGGCGTGGGCGCGGAAGTACTCGCCGGTGTGGAACGTCATCCGGTAGACGCCGGGCTCCAGCCGGGTGCCGGTGGGCAGGAAGTCGCGCACGCGGCCATCGGCGTTGGTGGTGCCCCGGGTCAGCTCGCGCCAGCCCTCGGCGGACTGGAACTCCAGGGTGATGGGGACGCCCGCCGCCGGGCGGCCCGACTGCGTGTCGAGGACGTGGGTGGACAGGGTGCTCATGGGGACGAGAGAAGCTTCTCCAGGCGGATGCGGGTGATTTTTCCCTGCTCCCCGGCCGCGACCCGCAGCTCCTGGTCCGACGGGTTGTTCATGCGCTCGCGCAACAGGCCGAGCATCTCGCGGGCGCTCTTGCCCGTGGCGCACACGAGGAAGATGAAGCCGAAGCGGGCCTCGTACTCGCGGTTGCCGTCGGCGAGCGCTTGAATCACGTCCTCGCCCGCGTCCCGCATGCCCTGCTGCTCCTGCTCGCTCCAGGCACCGGTGGCCTTGAACTTCTCGCGCAGCCGCGACACGTCGCCGATGCGCGGGTGGTGCGTCATCGCCTCGCGCCAGTCCTCGGGGCCCGTCTGGGCCCAGAGCGCCTCGGCGCGCTCGTACAGCGCCGCCTCGCTCGGGAAGGGCCGCGCCCGGGCGAGCGCCGCGGCCCAGCGCGTCGAGCCGCAGCAGCGCGAGAACTCCGTTTGGGCCTCCTCGGCGGACAGCCCGTTGAGCCACGCGAGCCGGCTCACGCCGCCCGTCCGTGCACCCGGAGCCGGCTGATGCCTCCGTCCGGGAAGATGTTGAGCCGCACGTGGGTGAAGGGGCCCTTCTCGCGCAGCTCCTGCTCGTAGAAGTGGCGGTGGCTCGCCTGGAGCTTGGTGCGCGGGAGGATCTCCTGCCAGGAGATGTCCTTGGCGTTGGCGAAGTCGAGGATGTCCTCCTCGAGGAAGCAGCCCTCGAGCGAGCAGGTGTCGGGGAAGTTGCCCTTGAAGTGGTTGGTGTCCACCTCCACGCGCTGCACGGTGCCGGCGGTGGCGAGCTTGACGACGATCCAGTCGAAGCCCGGCACGCGCTTGCGGCGCGTCTCCCAGCCCTCGCCCATGGTGGCCGCGCGGCCGGGGAGGATGAGGTTGTCCTTGGGGCTGAAGAAGGAGTCGTTGCAGGTGACGACGATGCCGCCGTTCTCCGCCGCGGCCGGGTCCACCAGCTCGCTGCCGCGCAGCTTCTCCAGATCCGGCCGCACCACGCCGTGCACGCGGAAGCGCGCCACGCCGCCATCCGGGAAGATGTTCAGGCGCAGGTGCGTCCAGCGCGCCTCGCTCGCCACGGGGAGGTAGTTCTGCGTGCCGCCCACCAGCTTCGTCCTCGGGACGATGGGCGTCCACGCGGCGTCCACGAGCGACTCGACCGTGGCCTCGCCGCGCACCTCGAGCGCGTCCACCGAGGCGTACTCGGGGAAGTTGCCGAGGAAGTGGTTGGTGTCGACGTTCACGCCGCGGATGGTGCCGGGCAGGCCGAGCTGGAGGATGCAGAAGTCATGGCCCGGCACGCGCTTGCGGCGCGTTTCCCAGCCGTCCATCCACTTGCCGAACTCGGTGTACTTGTCGGGGATGAAGACGCCACGCCCCGGCTTGAGCAGGTTCTCCTTGGGGGCGAAGAACTCGTCGTTGGCGTAGAGGGCGCGGCCGCCGACCTTCTCGGCGGCCAGATCGATGAGCTCGGCGAAGGCGACGCGCACCTTGCCTTCCTCGGGTGTCTGCATGGTGGGGTTTCTCCTCGGGAGGGCTACCTTATTCCACGCGCCGCGCCGTGGAAGGGCGGCGAATCCACCGGCCGGTGGGAGAGGGCGGCGGCTCGCCCCGAGTGTGGACCTTCTGACCTCGCACCCAGGTGTGCTCCACCACGCCCACCAGCGCGCGGCCCGCGTAGGGGGTGAGCTTGTGGCGGTGCAGCACGCCCGTGGCGTCGGGGGTGAAGGAGGCCTCGGGGTCGAAGACGAGCAGATCCGCGTCCGCGCCCGGGGTGAGCGAGCCCTTCACGCCCGTGAGGCCGGTGAGCCGGGCGGGCGCGTGGCACATCCAGCGCACGAGCTGCTCGAGTCCCTGGCCGCGCTCGCGCATGCCGGTCCACACCGCGGGCAGGCTGAACTGGAGCGAGGCGATGCCACCCCAGGCGCGGCCGAAGTCCCCCTGCTCCAGGTGCTTGAGGGCGGGGGTGCAGGGCGAGTGGTCGGACACCACCATGTCGATGTCGCCGCGCGCGAGGCCGGCCCACAACTTCTCGCGGTTCTCCGACTCGCGGATGGGGGGCGCGCACTTGAACCGGTGGCGCCATCGGGGATGTGCTCCGCGTCGAAGGTGAGGTAGTGCGGACACGTCTCCACGGTGAAGGGCAGGCCCTCCTTCTTGGCGGAGGCGATCTCCCCGAGCGCGTCCGAGGAGGACAGGTGCACGATGTGCACGGGGCCACGGAACTTCCGGCACAGCTCCACCATCATGTGGATGGCGTCGTCCTCCCACTTGCGCGGGCGCGAGGCGAGGTAGCTCTGGTAGGTGCGCGTGTCGCCCTCGGGAGGCTTCTCCGAGGCCGTCAGCTCCGCGTGGACGATGAGGGGCACGCCCCGGCGCGCGAGCAGGGGCATGGCGCGCTCGAGGTCCTCGCGCGTCACGTGGGGGAACTCGTCCACGCCGGAGTGGATGAGGAAGCATTTGAAGCCGGCGACGCCCGCGTCGATCATCGCGTCCAACTCGCCCGCGTTGCCGGGGATGACGCCGCCCCAGAAACCATAGTCGATGGCGCAGTGGCGCTCGGCGGCGGCGGCCTTCTGGGCGAGCGCCTCGCGCGAGGTGGTGGCGGGGATGGAGTTGAGCGGCATGTCCACCACGGTGGTGATGCCACCGGCGGCCGCGGCGCGCGTGGCCGTCGCGAAACCTTCCCACTCGGTGCGTCCGGGCTCGTTGATGTGGGCGTGGCTGTCCACCACGCCGGGCATGATGACCTTCTGCCCCACGTCCGTCACTGGCAGCCCCGCGGGCACGTCCTTGGGACCGACGAGGGCGGCCACCTTGCCGTCGCGCACCACCACCGCGGCCGGGCGCACGCCCGTGTCCGTGACGACGCGCTCGCCGCGCAATACCCAGTCCTGGCTCATGGCTCGAACTCCTTCAGGTCGAACTTCATCAGCGAGTCGAAGTAGGCGTCCTTGTCCTCGAGGTACAGCTGCCGGGTGATGCCCGCGACGAGCCGGGGCAGGCTGTACTTCATGCCGGAGATGCTCGCGCCGCCGAAGCCGAGCGAGAGCAGACAGCCGAAGGTGTAGTTGAAGACGGAGCCGAGGTAGGGGGCGCGGCCGGGGACCTTCTCCTGGAACTCGAAGCCGGGGCCCAGGTAGGGGTGGCGGGCGAGGTCCGAGTGGGCCTCCTCGGGAGGTGGGGTGTAGCGGTCCTTCCACAGGGCGATGTCGCCGACGAGGTGGGTGAGCTCCGGGCGCAAGGACAGGTCCGTCACCGTGCCGCTGCCGACGATGAGCTTGTCGAAGGTGAAGGTGGTGTGGGGGGTGGTGACCTGGGCCTTCCCATTCACGGCCTGGACGTCCTGCCAGGGGCTCTGCGCGTGGAGGAAGAAGTGGGGGAGGGCGCGGGCGCGTTGGTAGGTGTCGTGTGGGGGGAGCTGCCCCATCTCGAGGATGCGGCGGATGAAGCGCCAGCGGTCCGCGTCCGGCAGATCGCCGTGGTGCTTGAGGAAGCCGACGAACTCGGCCCAGCGGTAGGCGTTGACGGTGGGCAGCGTCTTGCGGCGGTAGAAGAGGTGCACCTCGGCGGCGCCGCGCTCCAGGGCGACGGAGGCGTTGTCGAAGGCCGAGGCGCCCGCGCCGAGCACGCCGATGCGCTTGCCGCGCAGGGCCTCGAAGTCGATGTCATCGCGGGTGTGGAGCCAGAGCTCGCGGGGCAGGCGGGCCACGTTGGCGGGGGTCTCCCAGCGGCCCGAGCCGTCGATGCCGGTGGCGAGCACCACCTTGCGCGCCAGCAGCGTCTCCTCGGGGGCGTCCTGGGGGCTGTTCTTGTCGGTGGAGCGGACGGGGACGGCGAAGCAGCGCTCCTCGGGGAGCCAGGACAGGGCGCCGACGCGGGTGTGGCTGCGCACGGGAATGGAGAGGACGTGGCGGTACCAGTGGAGGTAGTCGGCCCACAGCTCCTTGGGGACGAAACCCACGGCCTTCCAGGCGTCCTCGCCGAACTGGGCCTCGTACCAGGTCTGGAAGCAGAGGTTGGGGAGGTTGAGGTCGGGGCCGGTGAGGTGCTTGGGGGTGCGCAGCGTGTGCATGCGCGCGAACGTCTTCCAGGGGCCGGAGAGGCCGGGGGCGGAGTCGTCCACGACGAGGAGGTTGTTGACCTTCTCACGCATGAGGCCGAAGGCGGCGGCGAGGCCGCTCTGGCCGCCGCCGATGATGAGCACGTCGAGGATGGGGCGGCCGTCGCTCGCGCTGCGGGAGAGGACCCAGGGGCGCTTGGGGTACTCGAGGCGCTCCAGGTCCCGGCGGATCGAGGCTTCGAGGGTGGACAGACCAGACGCGGACTTCGCGGCGGGGGACGGGAGGCTCATGGGGGAGTCAAATCACGCTCCGCGCTCGTGGCCAATGGCATGGGAGGGCAGTGTGATCTGCTGGTCAGGAGGTCCGGTGTGCCTGCCTCCTTGACCCCCTGGGAGGGGCTGTGGTCGGGTCCGGATGCCGCGCCGCTCCTCGTGGCGCTCCGCTTCAGGATGGAACGATGAACAAGCTGACGAAGCTCACGATCAACAAGTTCCGGAACGTCAAGCCGACGACCCTGGAGTTTCGTCCCGGTATCAACGTGGTGCTCGGCAAGAACGCGGCGGGGAAGACGACGCTCCTGCGCTTGTTGGCGACCGTGACAGGGGCGGAAGATGACACCCTTAAGGGTGATGAATTGAACGTGTGCCGGTATGTCTCAAGTGAAGCTCTCAGTTTTGAGCATACGCTTATCCAGGAGCGGGTCCAAGAGCCGGCACTTTTCGTGAAATTAGGGCTGCACTCCAGTGAGGGCCGTTCCGTTCTTCGTCGAACCGACGCAATCGTGTTCGAGAAAGAGGGCGCAGCCCTTCTGCGTGTCGATATGCTTCCAAATACAGTCTCTATCAGGAGGAATGATGAGGAAGCTAGCGTGGAGCGAATTTTTAAGGAGAATCTTGCTGTGTCGGTTGCTTCCGCCTTGACATATGTGAATAAGTATTTGGGTGAGGAGATGACGGGTAAGGATATAGCGGATATTTTCTCAGCCCTTGCTCCATCTGCGCGTCGTATGGACGAAAGCCTTGAGGACTTCAATAGGCTGCTGAGAATTGAATTGAAAAGAGAGTTCGGCATTGGTGTTTCGACAGGGAATACCAAGGGGGTCCCAAAGTCGATGCTTTCTGTGATGTTTGAGGAGTTGACTGTGATGGGAGCGTCGGTTGAGTTTGAATTAGATTTTCTTGGCCGAGCAGCCCATGTTCTTGGCTACGATTCCGCACGCACTCGCTTTGATGTGGAGCACTTTGAGTCTGGGGCGGAACGGAAGTCTGTCCGGTTTAGTAATCTTAGGTTCTTCTTTAAAAGACCGGGTGAGGAAATCTCCCATGACTTGCTTAGTTATGGGCAGAAGCGATTGCTCGCGTTCTTTGCCCATGTCGATGCGTCAGGTGACGTGGTCATCGCGGACGAACTCGTGAACGGCCTTCACCATGAATGGATCTCGGCGTGTCTGAAGGAGATTGGTGACCGCCAAGCGTTCCTGACGAGCCAGAACCCTCTGTTGCTCGACTTCTTGCGGTTCGACAGTGCAGAGGAGGTTCGCCAGACGTTCATCCTCTGTGAACGCATCGACGGCGAAGCCGGTGCTAAACTTGTCTGGCGCAATCCCACCGAGGAAGAAGCCGACTCCTTCTTCTCGGCATACCAGACAGGCATCCAGCGCGTCTCAGACATCTTGCTCACCAAGGGCCTTTGGTGACACGCCATGCCTGTCCGTGCGCGCATCCTCCTCCTGACCGAGGACTCGGGTCGTCAGGCTCAGGCGACTGTCCAGAAACTCTTGAAGGAAACGCTCAAGATCGTGGTGCCCAACGTCGATTTGAATCCGAATCGGATCAAGATCGAGCCTCTGCCGGAGAATGATCGCGCCCTCCAAGGGACTCGTGCAAACAGTTGGAAGGAGGAACCTCCGACACGGGATTCCATTGTGCTCTTCGGGGCGATCGCGGCCCGGTTGATGGAGTCTGGGGGATTTGTCGTCTTTCACTTCGATACCGACCGAGTGTGGGCCGAGCGCGACACCAGTGAGAATCGCCAGAAGTTCGAATCGATCATCCGTGAGCGCGTGCGAAAGCTCCTGCGAGGTGAAGCCACTCCGCCTTCTCCCTCCGGACGGGGCGCACTCCGCGCACTGTCTCCCGAGGAGATTGAAGCCGCACTTGCTCGTCTGTTGGTTCTGTCTCCGTGCTACAGCATCGAGTCCTGGCTCTATCAGTCGACGCAAGAACTCCTCGCGCATTGCCAGGAGCGGCATACCTCTGCAGATCATGTGCAGCGTATCGAGTCGTGGTCCGCAGACAGGCGACTCCTTGATGAAGTCTCACAGCCCAAGAAGGCATTGTTGCCTTGTGTCGGAGACCTTCACAACGAAGCGCTCGCCAAGACGTTTCCCGCGGAGGAGGTGTGGCTCGCCGAGCGCTCATTCCATGAGTCCGTCGAGAAGCTGCGGGCTTGTTCCGCGCTGGTCGAGGCTCTCAAGTACTGAGCGCTGACATTCTTCGTCCTGGTGACGAACTTGCGATGTCCCCGTTCGCCTACTCTGGCTCATTCGCTGGCGGGCCCGGGTTCCGGACGTTCGATGAGGCCGGCCCGGTCGAGCAGTGCGCGGATGCGGGCGGTGAAGGCCACGTGCTCGGGGTTGCTCGCCGTCATGGGCTCGGGGGAGAGGACGAGGAGCCAGCCCAGGGAGCCCACCGGCTCGATGCGCACGGGCGCGGGCAGTGGGGGCAGCGTGCCCAGACGGCGCGACAGGTACGTCAGCCAGCCTACCCGGACCTCGAACCCTCGCTTCTCCACGAGCTCCAACATCTGAGATGAGCTGGCCGTGGCGAAATCAGGGTCCCACGCGGTGGCCATGGCTGTGAGTATTTCGGCGAGCACGGGCACTCGCAGGATTCGCTCCAGCACAGAGCTCTGCCTGGGCGGTTTGAGCAGACATACGTTGGGGCCACCCCATGGCGAGTATTTTCCACAGGAGAGGTGGAGATCGGTGGCCTCATTCTTGGCATTCCACATGATTCGGCTGAATCCCAGATCCTCGATGATCTTCTTGCCGACATCTGTTCGATTTCTACTTTGCAGCAGAAGCTTCTCCAAATCGTCGACATTCGATTGAACAGGATGGCCCGGCAGCCCTCGGGGGAATCCCCGGCCTGCCCGATACCACTGCGCGAAGGATGGGTCACAGCGCGCTAGCATGTGGAAGAAGAGTTCCGCGCGACGGGCACAGTCCAGTGCTGTTTCCTTCCGAGGGCCCCAGTATGCCCCTGCATAATAACTCTCCTGCATTCGTGCTCCTTCCCCTACCGCGCCGCTTGCTTGTAGTGGACGGTGATGTTTTTCCATCCTTCTAGCCTGAACATTTCACGAAGGAACTCCGCGACCTTGGCATCGGCGACATGCCAGATCAGCGGCAGTCCTTCCCGCTGAGCCCTCTTGGACTGTTTCTCAGCCTGATTCATCATCTCGTCGAACTTTCCGGAACTCTTGTACCAGGACTTGGGTGTGCCATCCGGGTTGAAGAACGAGCAATAGCCGGGACCCTTGGCCTCGAGTAATTCCTTGCCGTTGAAGCCGTCGAACTCCAGCTCATCAAACATGTACACGTACCATGCTGGCCGTCCCGTGATCCGTTCCTGATACTCGAGGGCCCGCCTGGACTCGGTCGTGGGCTTCTTGTAGGTCCACTTGCCGGGACCCTTCGCTGCGGTCGGCTGGGAGGACTTGCCCTTCTTGCTGCTCGCGCCTCCAGTGTGTACCTGTCCTCGCCCCGCCATGTGGAGGATGGAGAGGTCGCCCAGTGCCATGCCCCCAGTGGCGGTGCTTGCCGCCACGGCCGCTCCGCCCAGCACCAACTCACCCCTGGCGGTGAGCGACAGCACGGGCAGCTCCGCCCCTAACCCACCCATGCGCCCCACCGTGGCCTCCGTTCCCCCGAGCAGCATGAGCACGTGCGTGGACAGACGTGCCGCCTCGCGAATCTGGTCCTCCCGGGACATGGCCCCGTAGCGCGCGAAGTACTCGGGTGAGGAGACGATGAGGCTCGCCACCGTGGTGGGCAGTTGGGCCGGTCCTCCACGGTGCGGACGGGATGGAGGAGGAGTGGGCCATCGACACCACCATCTCCCCCAGGGCGACCTGGGCCCCGTCCAGTGCGGCGTTGAGCCAGTCCTTGCCCAGGCCCAGCTCGGCCAGGGGTGGGACGTCCACGCGCCGCAAGGCCTCGTTCACCGGGTAGAAGACGCCGCCGCGTGAGAAGTAGAAGTCGCCCACCGCGAGGCGCCCCACCCGCCACTGGCCCTCCACGAGTTGGAGCTGCCCCATGCGTTGCAGGGGCGTGCCGGTGAGCGCGGTCACCAGGTAGCCACCGGGTCGCACCATCACCAGCAACCAGAAGCGCTCGGCACGCCACTTCAAGTCGGCGTACTCCACGCGCTCGCCGCCCGCGAGCACCTCGCTCAACAACCAGCACAGCACCCGGCGCGGGGCAAAACTCCGGTACGTCACGGGCGTCCTGAGCAACTGGTCCAGGAGCTGACGTGCCTGCCCCAGGTAGAGCGCCGCGCCCGCCGGGTGCCGGGCTTCTTCCTTGAGGCCGCTGGCTTCCTGCACCACCTGGAAGGGGTCGGCCGTGTCTTCGGGAAGCTCGCCGGAGCCCCCTGTCGCTTCTCCTCGGGCGGCAACGGCCACGGGTCGCCGCGATGTGGAGCCGTCGTGGAGCGAGGATGAGTGAGGGGCGAAGCCGCCCGTCAGGTTCCCTCGAGGCGCGCCCGTGGCGCACCCTGTCAGCAGGGCGACCACCGCCAGGGCCAGCAAGGCCCCTCCGATTCGGCGGCTCGGGAGACGACGCGCCGCGATGGGGGGCGGCCTCGCGTCAGGTGCATGGCGTGTGTTCTTCACGAGCACCTGGAGTGTCAGGGGAACCGCGATGCGGTCAATCACACTTGAAGTAAAGTTGCCAAGGCAGCTACTGGCTTCTCAGGAATTAATAGGATTGAAGTTATTCCGAATTAACCCCATTAAATCGGGAGGATGCTCTATTACTTCCAGAGTGGTCGCGCGCCGGTGCGTGCGTCACCCGAACGAATCCCCACGGAGACGGGCCCAAGTGGTCTCCGGGGAAAGGACCAGGAGCCGATGAAGACGATCTGGAAGCAGAGCCTGCTCGCCGCGATGTCGCTGGTGGTTCCCTTGAGCGAGAGCCTCGCGGGGACGGCGGATTTCACCGTTCAGTATCAGAACTACAACGCGGCGGGGCCCAACGACGACATCATCGAGGCGGGCATCCAGGTGCGCAACAACACCTCGGCCGCCATCCCCCTGAGCAACATCGTCGTGCGCTACTGGCTCACGAAGAATGGCGCCTCCACGGTGGCTCCGGCGTGCTGGTGGTGGAACGCGCCGAGCTGCTCGGCCATCTCGCTGACCACCGGGAGCGCGTCCGCCTCCGGCGCGGACCAGTACGTGGAGATCCGCTTCAACAGCACGGCCGGAAGCCCGGCCGCCGGCGCGACGACCGCGCCCATCGATCTCGGCATCACCTTCGGGGGCGCCACCGTCAACGAGACGGATGACTATTCCTATGGCAATCAGACGGCGCCCACCGACTGGAGCCGCATCACCGTGCACGACGCGGGCTCGGCGCCCACCGGCGGCCTGCGCGGCGGCACGCTCCCCACGGGCGGCACGACTCCCCCGACGGACCCGCCGCCCTCGAACCTGGCCGAGTTCTTCGATGACTTCACCTACTCGGGCACGGGCGACGCGGCGTTCACCAACCTCTGGAATGTACGCACGTACGCGGGCGGCCCCGGCGTGAGTGGCGCCACCGGTCCGCGAGCAACATCTCCATGGTGACGGAGGGCTCGGACCGGCTGATGCGGCTGCGGGCGAGCACCAACGGCACCGCGGCGGGCACCACGCACTCGGAGGTCCTCACCCAGGCACAGAAGTTCCGCTTCGGCACCTACGCCACCCGGATGCGCTTCCGCGACACCCCGCTGTCCGGCACGCGCGTCTTCGCCGACAAGTACGTCGAGACCTTCTTCGCGCTCACGCCCTACAGCAGCCCCAGCTACTCGGAGCAGGACTACGAGTACCTGCCCAACGGCGGCTGGGGACAGGGCAACACCCCCACCATGTTCATCACCTCGTTCGACAAGAACAAGACGGCGAGCACCTCGGCCCGGCTCAGCTACAGCCATGATGGCTGGCACACGCTCGTGCTGCACGCGACGCCCTCGGGCAATGTCTATCACATCGATGGCGTGGAGCGGGCCAACCACCCGGCCCAGTTCGCGCCGATCATCAACCAGTTCCTCGACTTCCAGATGTGGTTCATCGAGCTCGGCCCCTCCGGCGGCGCGCGCACCTACTTCGAGGACGTGGACTGGGTGTACTTCGCCAAGGACGCCTACCTGGACACCAACACCGTCAACTCGAAGGTGTCGAGCCTGCGCGCTGCCTCCGTCCCGCGCAAGGACACGGTGCCCTGAGCGCTCGTGAGTGAGCCCTCCCGCGCCCGGAGTCGCACCGGGCGCGGGGAGGGCCTCTGCCCGATTCGAGCCAGGCAGCCGGAGCGCTACCGCGCCTCGGCCAACCAGCGGCGGACCGCGTCGACGTACTCGCGTGGCAGCGCGTGCCCGCTGTCGAAGGACTCGCGGGCCTTGTGCTTGCTGGGGGCGGCGTCGAACAGCGCCTGGTTGTTCTCCGCCGTGGAGAACGTGTCTTGCGCCGCCGTCAACAGCAGCCAGGATTGGTGGATGCCGCCCATCCGGTTCACGGGCGCGGCGTCTCCCAGCACGGGGTCCACGTGCGGTGGCACCATGGTCACCAGGTGCGTGACGCGCGGCTCGCGTGAGGCCAGCAGCAGCCCCACCTGGGCGCCCATGCTGTAGCCGGCGACGAGCACCCGCGGCGGCTTGCTCCCGGCGAGCACCTTGGCGAGGAGTGCCTGCGCATCCCGCACGGTGTCCACGATCATCGCCTGATATGGCGCGGTATCGCCCGCATGCGCGCGCCGGCGAGCTGACCGGGTCGCGCCTCGGGCGTCGCCCGTTCCCCATGCCGCCTCGCGTCCATGATGTAGACCCGGTAGCCGGACTTCAGCAGGTGCTCCGTCAAGGCCCCGCCATGGGTGGGAGGCGCATCCGCCAGCCAGTCCTCCTTGCTCCGGGTGAGGCCATGCAGCAGGACGGCCACGGGCGGATTCGCCGCGTCCCCTTCTGGCTCCAGCACCTGCACGGGAATCCGTTCCCCATCCCCTGCATGGACTTCCATGGGCACGGCGGGGCGGGCGGCGTGGGCCGCGGAGGTGGACAGCAGCCAGAGCCCCAGCAACAGCGAGCGCATCATCGTGGTACTCCTCGTGGGAGAAAGGGCACCGACACTGCCGGCGCGCGGGTCAGCCACGCGTCAACTCCCGGTTGACGCTCGTTTGACGTGGCCGCGGTTAGCCTTCCCGCCCTCTCCGGACTGGAGCCCGCGGCTCCAGGCGTGCCACCGTCCCACCATGCGCGTGCTCGTCGTCGAGGATCATCGTGACCTCCAGGCCAACATCGCGAGGTTCCTGGAGCCGGACTTCGTCCTCGACTTCGCGTCCACCGGCCCGCAGGGGCTCGCGCTCGCGCTGGCCCACACCTATGACGTCATCGTGCTGGACCTGATGCTGCCGGGCATGAGCGGCATCGAGGTGTGCGAGCGCATCCGGCAGCTCGCGCCACGGCTCGTCCCCATCCTCATGTTGACGGCCCGGGACACGCTGGAGGACAAGCAGGAGGGCTTCCAGGCGGGCGCGGATGACTACCTCGTCAAGCCCTTCTCCCTGCGGGAGTTGCGCTGGCGGCTGGAAGCCCTCGCGCGCCGGCCCGTGCCTCCGAGCGGGCGGCGGCTCCAGGTGGGCGGCCTCACGCTGGAGCCAGAGAGCGGCCGGTATGCCGCGGCGAGCGCACCGTCCGGCTCCAACGCACCGAGGCCCTCCTCCTCCGGCTCCTGATGGAGGCCGCGCCCGCCGCGCTCTCCTCGGAGACACTGGCGCGGCGGCTCTGGGGGGAGGACGCGCCGGAGTCGAGCGCGCTGCGGACCCACATCTACGCCCTGCGCAAGGTGCTCGCCACGTTGGGACTCGACCATGCCATCACCACACGACGCAACGAGGGGTACAGCCTGGATGCGAGCAGGTGCCAGACCGGTCCGTGACATCCTGCTGCGCGCCATGGCGGTGTCCGCGGCGTTCGCGCTGGCACTGATGGGCGCGTTCTTCACGCTCTTCAGCTACGACCTCGAGGACACCCTCTTCAACCGGCTCGTCGCCGCCGAGGCGGACCGGCCCGAGCCGGGGCCCCTGCCTGGCCTCACCGCTCATGCCGACCATGCCTCGCTGCCCCCCTGGCTGGGGGCGCGGCTGGCGCGGACGCGTCCCCGCGGCGAATACGAAGTGGCCACCGACGGCCATGGACACTTCCACGTCGCGGTCCGTCCCGGCGCGGCGGACGGGGGCTCGCGGTACGTGGTGCTCGACGTGACCGCGCTGACGAGCACTACCGCCCAGCTGCGGCGGACCTCCGGCTTGATTCTCACCAGCGCGCTGCTGGCGCTGCTGGCCGCCGCGCTGCTCGGCCTGCTCGTGGCCCGCCGCCTGGGCCGGCCGCTGGAGCAGCTGGTGGCGCGGCTGCGGCAGGAAGGCGCGGCGCTTCCCGACGACGATGGAGGCGTGGCGGAGGTGCGCGCGTTGCTCGACGCGCTGCGCGCCCGGGACGCGCGCATCCAGGAGCTCCTGGAGCGTGAGCGGCGGTTCAACCGCGACGCCAGCCACGAGCTGCGCACGCCCCTGGCCGTGGCGCTGGGGGCGGTGGAAATCCTGGAGCTCGACCCGCCGCGAGACGCGGAGACCTTCGGCCGGCTGCGCCAGGCGGTGGACCAGATGGGCTTGCTGACGGAGGGCATCCTCTGGCTGGCACGGGAGGGCGGCGCGGAGGAGCGTTGCGACCTGCTTCATGTTTCGCGGCAACTGGTCGCGCGGTACGCGCACCTGCGGCAGGACGCCGCCGTGGAAGTCACCCTCCAGGCCTCCGGGAAGGTCCTCGCCCCCATTCCCGCTCCGGTGGCCCTGGTGATGCTGGGCAACCTCCTCAAGAACGCCCTGGCCTACACGAACGAGGGACGCATCGTCATCGACATCGAACCCACGGCGTGGTCCTCTCGGACACCGGCGTCGGCTTCGGCCGTGTCGAGCCCGGCCGGGAGGGCTTCGGCATCGGGCTGTCGCTGGTGGAGCGGCTGGCCCGGCGGTTCTCGTGGGGAATCTCCATCGCCTCCCTGGAGCCCCGTGGCACGCGGGTGCGGCTGACCTGGACATCCACTCACTCAGCCGCCGAACAGCCGGGCGCTACCCCCTCATGTCGCTCACCCGTCCCAAAAGTGGACCTAGCTTGAGCACATGTCCGACGCGTTCACCCTCCTGGAGGTCGCGGGTCGTTCCGTGCGCATCAGCCGGCCGGAGAAGGTCTTCTTCTCCGCGCGCGGCGAGACGAAGCTCGACCTCATCGAGTACTACCTGGCCGTCGGTGAAGGGGTGCTTCGCGGCGTCCGCGAGCGCCCGTGCGCCCTCAAGCGCTATCCGGATGGGGCCGAGGGGGCCTTCTTCTTCCAGAAGCGGGTTCCGGCCGGCGCGCCCGAGTGGCTCCAGACCGCCGAGGTGACCTTCCCCAGCGGCCGGAGCGCGGACGAGCTCTGCCCGGTGGACCCGGCGCACGTCGTCTGGGCGGTGAACCTCGGCTGTCTGGACTTCAACCCGCATCCGGTACGCCGGAGCGACCTCGCGCACCCGGACGAGCTCCGCATCGACCTCGACCCGCAGCCGGGCGTGCGCTTTTCCAGCGTGCGCGAGGTGGCCCTGTGCGTGCGCGAGGTGCTCGAGGAGCACGGGCTCGTGGGCTACCCGAAGACGTCCGGGTCGCGCGGCATGCACGTCTATGTCCGGCTCGCACCGCACTGGGACTTCACCCAGGTTCGCCACGCCGCGCTCGCGCTCGCGCGTGAGGTGGAGCGGCGCATGCCGCGCAAGGCGACGAGCGCCTGGTGGAAGAAGGAGCGCGGCCGGCGGGTGTTCGTGGACTTCAACCAGAATGCGAAGGACAGGACCATCGCGTCTGTCTATTCCGTGCGGGCCAATCCCGAAGCGCGCGTGTCCTGCCCGCTGCGCTGGGACGAGGTCGCGGACGTGGAGCCCGAGGAGCTGACGCTCGCCACGGTGCCCCGGCGCTACGAGAAGCTCGGTGACGTCTGGGAAAGGATGGACGAGCGTGCCTTCGCGCTCGACAGCCTCCTCGAGCTCTTCGAGCGACAGAAGGCCGAGGGGCTCGGTGAAGCCCCCTTTCCTCCGCACTTCGACAAGCAGAAGGACGAACCGCTCCGCGCGGCGCCCCGCGCGGGCGCTGTCCGCGCGAAACCGGCGCTCGCGGCACGTGCGCAGCGAAAGCCGCGTCGCGGCGGAAGCCGTTGAACCGACCCGGGCGCGAGGGCTGGAAACTCAGTGGGCGGTGGCGCCCTCGAGCCCGGAGGCGAAGACCTCGACGAGTTCGGCCGGGACCGAGCGCTCCAATTGCGCGTAGGTGCACGAGCGCGGCGTCCGGTCCGGGCGCCACCTCCGCAAGTGCGTGGCGTGACGAAAGCGCATGCCCTGCAGGTGGTCGTACGCCACCTCGACGACGAGCTCCGGGCGCACGGGCTCCCAGCTCAGGTCGCGCTGCCCACTCCAGCGGCTCTGGGCCCCCGGCATCCGGACCGCGTCGTGCTCCACCTCGGCCCACTCGCGCCAGGGGTGCGTCTCCAGGGCCCGCTTCCGGTACGGCTCGAGCTTCTTCGCGAGCTCCACCCGTTGCTTCGCGGTGAACCCCGTGGCGACGCCCGCGTGGTGCAGCGTGCCGTGCTCATCGTAGAGGCCGAGCACCAACGAGCCGACTCCCTGGCCGTCCTTGTGCCAGCGGAAGCCACCGACGACGCAGTCCGCGGTGCGCTCGTGCTTCACCTTGTACATCTCGCGCTTGCCTTCGAGGTACGGCAGGGCGAGCGGCTTGACGACGATCCCATCGAGCCCGGCGCCCTCGAAGCGGCGGAACCAGGCCTCGGCCACCTCGCGGCTGCGCGTGGCGGGCGTGAGGTGAATCGGCGCACGGACCTCCGCGAGCGCTTTCTCGAGCAACTTCCTGCGCTCGTGGAATGGCCGCGGCCGCAAGTCCCGCTTGTCGAGCGCGAGCAGGTCGAAAGCCACGAACGAGGCGGGTGTCTCCACCGCGAGCTTGCGAATGCGTGAGGCCGCCGGGTGGATGCGCTGCAACAGCGCGTCGAAGTCGAGCCCGCCGTCCTCGCCCACGATGACGATTTCACCGTCGACGACGCAGCGGCGCGGCAGATGTGTGCGTATCGACTCCACGAGCTCGGGAAAGTAGCGCGTCATCGGCCGCTCGTTGCGGCTGCCGAGGATGACCTCGTCTCCGTCGCGATAGACGATGGCGCGGAATCCGTCCCATTTCGGCTCGTAGAGCACCTCGCCTTCCCCTGGAATCTCCCGCACCAGACTGGCGAGCATGGGCGACACCGGAGGCATGACGGGCAGCTTCATGAATGAAAGTTGGGCCCGCTCCGAGTGACGAGCAACCCGGAGCCAGGGGCTTCCCGCCGCTGATGCCTGCTTGACCAGCGACCGGGAGGACCTGCTCATCCTCGCGGGGGGCACACCATGCCAGGGGTGGGCCCCCATCCGGCTGATCCGATTGCACGAGATCACCGCGAACCCTTCGTGGGGGTCGTGCATCGAACCGGCGCACGGAGTCATGGGAATCACTCCCAGGAGGATGGCGACATGAAGATCGGAATCATCGGCGCTGGAATGATCGGTGGGACCCTCGCTCGACGCTGGACCCGGCTCGGGCACGAGGTGTTCATCGCGAACTCGCGCGGGCCCGAGACGCTTCGCGAACTCGCGGCGGAGACGGGTGCGAAGGCCGTCACCCCCGCCGAGGCAGCCAGGGCCGGCGAGGTCGTCGTCCTGACGATCCCCCAGAAGGCCGTCCTGGACCTGCCGAAGGATCTCTTCGCGAACGTGCCGAAGGACGTCGTCGTGATCGACACGGGCAACTACTACCCCATCCGCGATGGACAGCTCGAGGAACTCGACGGCGGAAAGGTCGAGAGCGAGTGGGTCGCGTCGCGGATCGGCCGCCCCGTCGTCAAGGCCTTCAACAACATCTTCTTCAAGCACCTCCTGGAGAAGGGCACTCCGAAGGGCACACCGGGGAGGATCGCGCTGCCGGTCGCGGGGGATCCGCCCGAAGCCCGGGCGAAGGTGCTCCGGCTCGTGGAAGAGCTCGGTTTCGATGCCATCGATGCCGGGAGCCTCTCGGACTCCTGGCGCCAGCAGCCCGGCACCCCGTGCTACACCCACGACCTCGATGCGGCGCGCTTGAAGCAGGCCCTCGCCCAGGCCGAGCGCGGCCGCATCCCGGAGTACCGCAACGCCGCCAACGAATCCCTGAAGAAATACCTGACGACGTAGTTCGACGGTGCGCTGGCGGGGCCGAGGGGGCGGGGAGGGCGGTTCCCCCTTCGCTTCAGCGGGACGTGCGCTCGAGCACCTCGTGCACGGCCTGATGGATGCCCAGGGTGCGCGAATACGCGTCGGGAGGCACGGCGCCAAAGGTCCTCAGGGACGGGAGGTCCCGAGGATCACAGCTCGAATCGTTGAGGCTCACGGACGCCTTCTTGATGGGTCCCGAAGGACAGGACCACTCGATGGAGGCCGAATACACCGTGGTGGAATCGCAGTCGGGCATCGTCTCCTGACGGGTCGCCGCCGCCATCAACTCCCGGACGATGCGCTCCCCGTCACCGCGGGAGAGCTTCCTGCGCTCGCGCACCTGCTTCCCCTCCGCTCCCCCTGGTACCGCTCCACCGAGAGCAGGGCTTCACCGGGAGACAACTGCACGGAGAGCCGTCCCCCGAAGACGTTGAAGCAACCGCTTTCCTGGTAGTGGATCTTCATCGACGCGGGCGAGGTGCCGAGAACGCACTCGAAGGGGTTGTCTGGGGTCGTGGTGCGGCCCGAGGCCAGCGCGAAGTCATGGGCGTCCAGGGGACTCGTGCTCGTCTTCCAGGTGCGCCCGAAGTCCTCCGAGCGCAGCAGTGCCCCCGTACCGGGTTCGGCGAGAACCGTTTGGGTCTTCAGGAAGGCGATCGCCCGGAGAGGACTCTGGGGAACACGGCCCACCTGGAACCAGCTCCGGCCCTCATCGTGGGAGGCGAAGATCTGGTCGCCGGCCCATCCCAGCCACTCATCGGGTGTCTTCCGGGCAATGCCCTCGAGTGGAGTCAGGACGCCTGAACCCTGGCTGACAGGGGGGCCCGCTCGCAGCAGTTGGCCGGAGATGAAGGTGTACAGCCCCCTCTTGCCCAGCATCACGACGGTGTCCTCACCCAGCACGGCTGTCTTTTCCTCTCCGAGGAAGGGAACCCACTGCTCCACCGGAACGCCGTCGCCAGCGGGCCGCACGGTGAGGATGCGCTGGCCACCGGGAGTTCGCGCGACGGAGAGGAGCGGCTCCTTTTCTTCCATGGCCCTGGGCCGCCGGTCTCTCCTCCATCGGTCGTGACGAACCGCCTGCTCTCACCCTGGACCCACCCGCTCTCGCCCTGGATCCACAAGCCCTCGCCCTGGAGCCAGGCGACCTGGGGGTGAGTCGGACCACGCGGAGCAAGCGCTGTGTCCGGGTGAAGTCGCCAAGAGGCAGACGCCGCCAGCTCGTTCCACCATCCTCCGTGGACCAGAGGGACTCGTTGCTTCCCAGGACCCATCCGCTCTCCGGGGAGAGAAAGGACATGCTCAGACAGCGAGCCTCGTCATTGAAGGGCGTGCCCTTCAGCTCCCGCCAGCTCGCCCCGGCGTCATCACTGCGGAAGATGTGCCCGGACGAGTCACAGAGCCAGAGTCGCTCTCCCAGGTGTTGCAGGTCGTGGACCCGGAGCCCGTCCGTGAGGGGAATGGACTTCCAGGAGCGCCCCGCATCCGTCGTTCGCAGCACCCGCGGGCCGATGTCGCCAGCGGCGATGCCCGTGTCGGGGCCGAGCCAGATCAGGTGGTCGAGGGTGTCGTGCGAATGGGCGAGGAGCGCTTTGATCAACGCCTCGCTGCTCTGGGCGTCCACTCGCCACGAGCGGCCGGCGTCCGTGCTTCGCGCCACCCGGACCGCGGACTGCGCGTCGCCGAGGACCCACAGGTCCTCCTCCGTCCGTGTGGAAAGGAGCCGCGCCTGGAGACGGAGCTCGTGGATGCCCAGATCCACCGAAGGCAGCGGCGGGGGGAAACCTGAGCCGAGGCGGGAAAGGCCGCCAGGAGCACGGCGAGCACGATGGGCATCCACGAGGCGAGGCGCATGGAGAGATCCTCCTGGTATCAGGGTAGACGCTCCGGCGCTGCGGGGCGAACACCGCGCGCGGGAAGAGGGGGTGGACGTCCGAGAGGAGTCCCACGGCCTTGATGGGGGGGACGCCTGCGTGACGGCCAGAGCAGCGCCTTACGATGAGCGTGGTCACGCTGCTGTCACCGGGGTGTGGCACCTTCCGCGCCTCATCGTGATGAAAGAGCTGCTCGACCTGGTTTCGAGCAAATCCTTCTCACATGGGCGTCAACCAATTCCCGTCGCTTGCACGAAGGCACGAGTCATTTGACGTGTCGGGTCACGCGTTGGGATAAGGCGCCACCCGAGTTGGCGGCGCCTTTCACCGCTCTCGATCTCCAACAAAAGGGGGATGTTCGTGTCACGGTATTTGTCTTCTTTCATTGTCGCGTCGATGACGGTGGGGGCTGCCTGTGAGCCCGTGCGGCCCTCCGGCGTCGTGTCGTCGGCCTCGCCCGAGGTCCGGCTGCTGAAGGAGCCCGCGCGGGTGACGGCCCTCGCGGTGCCGGCCTCCTCGGACGGGTGCCTGTCCATCTCCTATACCCTCCAGCAGCCGGACGGGGAGCGCGCTGACGTCGTGGTGGAGGTGGACGCGGAGGGCGATGGCTCCTTCCAGCGCGTCACCCAGGCGGGCTCCACGGACCACGAGGGGCTGCTCGCGCGCTCCACCTCGCCCGAGGGCGTGGCCCACCGTTTCCTGTGGAATCGCGCCGTGGACGTGCGCGCGGCCACCTCGGTGAACGTGCGCGTGAGCGCCCAGGTGCCGGGCGCCGCGCTGGACTCGAGGACCGTGGCGCTGGCCCTGCCCGCTCTCGGCCGTGGCTGTGATGTGTGGATGGACAGCAGCCGCGTCAGCAGCGCGCAGAAGGACATACCCCGCCCGGCGACCTCGGGCGACTTCGATCGGGATGGCAAGCTGGATCTGATCCTCGTCATGGATTACGGCCCCATGCTGATGATGAAGGGGCTGGGCAACGGAGGCTTCCAGCCCGCCGTCCCGCTCGTCCTCGGCTTCAACCTGCCCGATGACGCCCCGCCTGTCGCCGCGGACCTGGACGGGGACGGCGCGTTGGATCTGCTCTGGACGAGGAGCTATGAGCAGATCCTCTTCGTGGCGCGGGGCCTCGGGGATGGTTCGTTCGCCCCCGTAATCCAATACGGTGTGCAGGCGGGTATGCAGGTGGGCGTGTTGTCCGCTGGCGGCAAGTCGAGCCTCGTCGTCGCCGACTTCGACGGCAACGGTAGTCCCGACGTGGCCCTGAAGAAGGGATACAGCAGCCTGGTTCTCTTCTTGAACCAGGGCGATGGGACGTTGGCTGCCTTCCAGCCCCCGGGGACCTACTGGTCCTTCACGAGCAGGCTCGCCACGGCCGACCTCGATGGGGATGGTCTTCAGGACATGGTGGCCACGAGCACTGGCAGGCCCTTCGTCGTGCTGTTGTCCAACGGGGATGGCACCTTCCGCACCCAGCAGCAGACGGGGGATGTCTGGATGCTGGACTCGGTACTGAGGGACTTCGACGAGGATGGCCACGTGGACCAGCTCATCGCCAGCCCCGGGTCCTCCACCACCGAGCTGCGCCTGCGCCGGGGCAACGGGCAGGGCGGATTCTCCGCGGCGGTGCTCGTGGCTTCGGTCCCGGGCGCTCCCAACCCCTCGAACCCGACCCTCCTGGAGGCGGACGATCTGGACGGCGATGGCCACCTGGATCTCGCGGTGACGATCGAGCAGGAGCAGAACACCGGTTTCGAAGCGCGCAACACGCTCAACCTGGTGAAGGGGCTGGGAGATGGCACATTCGCGCCGGGTGTGCGGCTGCCCTCGGGACGCAGGCCCTCCTTCGTCACCACCGGCGACTTCGATGGGAATGGCGTGTCCGACGTGGTGACGCTGCAGTGGGAAAGCAAGGACGTGCGCGTGTGGCTCGGTGGCCCGGGGCGTACGACCCGGACGCTGCCCATCCAGTCCGAGGGCCTCTCCGCCGTCGGAGATTTCAACGGCGATGGGTGGACGGATCTCATCTCCACCTCGAGGAATCCGACCTCCCCCATGTCGCAATCGCTGGTGAAGATGAGTCTCGGGGGCCCAGGAGGTCTGTCGAACCCCGAGTTCGTCACCATGGTGGATTCCGCCAGTGTCGCGGTGCAGGTGGCTCACGTGGATGTGGGGGCGACGCTGGACGTGGTGCTGCATGGTTCTTCTGGGCCCGCGCGGCTCCTGCTGGGCAATGGTGATGGCACCCTGCGTCCCGCCGTCGCGCTCTCGCTGGGAGCGCTCGTGGATCATGTGGAATCCGGCGACGTGAACGGGGATGGCAAACCAGACCTCGTCTTCATCGCCGTGAGCGAGACTTCCTCTGGCAGGGAGGCGCGGCTGTTGATCGGCCGGGGAGATGGGACCTTCGAGCCGCCCGTCTCCCTGGCGACCGGAAGCTTGTTGCGGCAGGCGGTGCTGGCGGACCTGGACCGTGACGGCAAGCTGGATGTGATGGTGCTGCGGTCCGGGACCGGCGTGGGCGCGCAGGTGCTGATGGGCAGGGGTGATGGCACCTTCACGCCTGGACCCGGGCTGTCGCTCGGAGATGATGCCATGACGGGCCAGCTGCGCCTGGCGGATCTGGATCAGGACGGCGTCTTGGATGCCGTGTACTGCCGCGATGTCTACGAGCAACCCAAAGTGAAGTACTCCCTCCAGGTGTTGAAGGGCACGGGCACCGGGGAATTCACCCGCCTGGGCTCCTACTCCACACAAGGCAACTGCACGACCCTGACCCTGGCGGATGTCGATGCGGATGGATGGTGGGACGTGTTGTCTTCCAACCTCAACGCTGGCTCCGTCTCCGTGCTGCGGGGCGCGGGCCAGGGGGTGCTCGCTCCGGAGCAGTGCTTCGGGTCCTATGACTCCGACAGCCCCTATGCCACTCCGCATTTCTCGGTGCTGGACGCGAATGGGGATGGCCGGCTGGACCTTTTGAGTGGGGTCGGCCTCCTCGGGAGGAACACGCTGCTGCTCCAGCGCTGAGCAACTCCTCCCGATTCGGTGAGCGACACGGAGCCTGGTGTCCGCTCACCGCCCGGAAGGTCCAGGCGGACTGCTCACGTCGCGGTGGGCAGTCCCGCCAGCTTGCGGCTCGCCTGGATGGAGTGCAGCACCCGCACCCGTCCGTCCTCGCCGATGTCCAGGCGGAGGACCACCCGCGTGGGTCGGCCGGGAGCGGGCTGCTTCCAGCGGGCCACCAGCGCGGGCAGCCCGTTGATCATCCGCACCTCCAGCGCGTCCGCCACGCCGCCCAGCTCGTGCAGCCGCCGGTAGAAGAGCGCCACGCGCTTGACTCCCACCACGGGCACCCGCGCCGCGAACGTCTCGCCGCCCCCGTCCGACAGCGCCCGCACGGGCTCGGCCAGCAGCGCCTCGGCCGCCGCCACGTCCCCCGACACGAGCGCCCCCAGGAAGTCCTCCAGCGCCCGCCGGGTCCGCTCCTGCAGCTCGCGCGTGGGCACGCACCGCTCCCGGTCATACGCCGCCATCACCGCCCGCGCCCGGTGGTGCGTCACCTTCACGTTCGTCTCGCTCATCCGCAAGCACCCGGCCACCTCGCGCACCGGGTAGTCGAAGACGTCGCGCAGGAGCAGCACCGCGCGCTGCCGCGGCGTGAGCGCCTCGAGCGCCAGCAGGAACGCGAACGTCACGCTCTCCAACAACTCGTAGCGGCCCTCGGTCGTGCCGCCTCCGGGCAGGTGCGCCTCCACCGACGCCACCGCCTCCTCCCCCGTCTCCACCGGCGAGGGCAGCCACGGCCCCACGTAGTCCTCGCGCTTGCGCCGCCGGAGCCGGTCCCTCGCCAGGTTCATCGCCACGCGCGTGAGCCAGGGGCGCAGCTCCTCGGAGCGCTCCGGCGGCGTCGCGAGCGCCCGCGCGTACGTCTCCTGCACCAGCTCGTCCGCGTCCGCCGCGACGCCCGTCATCCGGTAGCACAGCCCCCACAGGAAGCGCTCGTGCTCCCGCGCCGCGTGCTCCAGCGCCTCGTGGCCCGCGGACGTCATGCCGCGCGGGCTCCCACGCGGCTGCCTGTCCATGCGTGGGCCACCGTCTCGGCGCTCGAGAGCGAGGCATCCACCAGCATCCCCTCGGGCCCCACCCAGTCCCCCACGAGGCCCAGGCCCTGGAGGTGCTCCACCACCGGCCGGGGACGGCCCTGGAGGCCTCGGCCTTCGTCGGCAGCGCGTGCATCACCGTCAGCCCCGGCAGGAACCGCCGCGTCACCACGCACTGCCGCCAGCCCGGCTGCAACAGGTCCAGCACCCCCTCGAGTTCCGGCTCGCTCGCCACCGCGTCGCGCTCCCCGAGGTACTTGGCCACGTGCACCAGTGCTCCTCCCTCCGGGGCCACCCGCGCCCACGCCGAGTGCACCGACGCATACCACGGCCGATCCACTCCGAACGCCGTCAGCGCTCCGGGCTTGGGCAGCCGCGACAGCCCCACCTCCAGCGAGGCCGCCTTCACCGGCACGGCCCGCGTCGCCCAGCCCGCCGCCACCGCGTCCCCCGGCAGGAGCGCCGCCACCTCATGAGGTCCCGCCGCCAGCACCACCGCCTCGGCCGCCCACTCCGTTCCGTCCGCCAGACGCACGCCGCGCACCCGGGGGCGTCCGCCTGCCTCGTCGCGCGTCACCTCTTCCACCCGCGCCGACAGCACCCGCTCCACTCCCGCCGCGTCCGCGAGCGTGGTCAGTCCGCGCACCAGCTCGACCCAGCCCCCATCGAGGTAGCGCACCCCATGGGTCAACGCCGCCTGGTGTTGCGCCACCGCCGCGTCCGCGCCCAGGAGCGCCAGGTCCGCGCAGTACGTCGACAACCGGAAGAGCATCTCCACGGGCCCGCGCACCTCGTCGCGAGACACGTTCGCGCGCAGCCACTCCTCCAGGCTCATGCCCTTGAGCATCGAGGCGTCCGCGCGACTCAATCTCGCCATCACCCGGGCGAACTCCAGCTTGCCCGCCGTGCTCAGCAGCTCCGTGGTCAGCAGCGACACGAGCCCCGAGGGGAGGGTGTACAGCCGGCCTCCGCGCAGCGCGAAGCCGCCCTCGCCGCGAGGCCCCCGTCCCTTGAGTTCCAGGCCCAGCTGTCCGAGCACCCGCGCCGCCGCTCCCGCCGGGTAGAGCGCGTGGGGGCCCAGGTTGAGGTGGTAGCCCTCCTGCAGCGTGGTGTGCGCCCGGCCGCCGAGGTGCACGGCCTTCTCGAACAGCACCACCCGCCGGCCCCCCCGCGCCAGCAGCGTCGCCACCGCCAGTCCTCCCAGCCCTCCGCCCACCACCGCCACGTCGGTCGTCTTCATGGTCTCGTTCCCTTTCGGGCCCCGTGCTCGGGGCTCTCGGCGGGACCACGAAATGGGCCTTTAAAAGGTTACGGAGAGGCCCAAAAAGAAGCTGAGGGGACTTCCTCTAACTGGTTTGGACTCCACGCGAATCCACACGCCGGGAATGTCGGGTAGGTAACATTCGAAAGAAGCTTGATGTTAGAGTGTGCCGTCTCTGAATTCGGAGGGGAGCTTGGCCTACAAGACGCACATCATCGACATGGGTTGTGGAGCAACGGCGATCAACCCCAAGGACATCGAGACGGTGTCCAACCAGATGGAAAAGCAGGGTTACAAGTTGCAGCAGGTCTACGTGGACAGCACGCAGTCCTGCTGTGGCAACAAGAAGTCCGCCATCCTGATCTTTCACTCGGAAACAACTCCGTGATCGGAAGGCCAGGGGCACCCGAGAGCGCGATATCTGCCGTCTCTCGCCTGCGCCCGCTCGCGCATCATCCTGACTGTGTCCGTTATGACCATCACCTCCTGAGGATCAGGGGACGGGCCGTATGTCTGGGATGTGCCTGCGTGTTCATGGGGGGCGCACTCGGTCTTGTTGCCACCCCGGTGTTCCTGGCCTCACTTTCGACCTTGACCGTGTTGGTTGTGTCCGCGGCGCTAGTGGGCCCCACGGCGCTCCAGCCGTTCATTCAACGAAAACCATACAAGATCATGGCCCGGATGCTGTTGGGGGCTGGCACGGCACTGTATGGTTGCACGGTCCTCTGGTCATTTCCCTGGACCGTGGGGGGTCTTCTGGCGCGACTGGCCGCGGGCGGTGTGTTCTGGTTCACGTACCGGCCATGTTGGCCCTTCGAGAACGGCGCCTCGATAATCCCTGTGCGACGTGCCCGTATGGGCAGAAGCCTTTCTGCGGCCATTACCTTCCCGCCTTCGAGGCACTCGCGCAGTCAGCTCCCGAGCCCACGGACCGCCAATTGGCGCAGGGCCTTGTCGAGAGCATGAGAGCATCCGGTATCAAGCCCTTGAGATAGGTGGAGGCCTAGCTATCACGGCAGGGGTCGTTGCCTGTCAGCCCGCCCTGCACCGGTTAGGCTTCTCGCACTTGGAGTTGCACCTGGAACCTCAACCTCCGGGTTCTACTGGGGCCCTCTGTCAGGCCAGGCGGTGTTAGGGGTCGGTGGCCTCTTCCTCCTTCACCACCATGATCCCTCCTCGGACGCAGACCCTGTACCGGCCCGTGAGCCTTCTCGAACTGGAGCTCATCCTCGACACGGGCTCGCGGGCGTTTCCGCCGCGCCTGCCGGAGCAGCCCATCTTCTACCCGGTCCTCAACGCCGGGTACGCCGAGCAGATCGCCCGCGACTGGAACCCTCCCGACGTGCGCTCGGGCTTCGCCGGGTACGTCACCTCGTTCGAGGTGGCGGCCGACTACCTGCGCGCCTTCGACGTGAAGGTGGTGGGCGACTCGCGCCATCAGGAGTTGTGGGTCCCCGCCGGGGAACTGGCCGCGTTCAACGCCCATCTGGCCTCGCTCATCCAGGTGAGCGCCGTCTGGTATGGCGCCAGCTACACCGGACCCGTGCCCACCTCGGTCTGGCTCCAAGGCCTGTCTCCTCGGGAGCAACTGCGCGCGCTCGACGTCTCGCGGCGCGACGACGTGGCGGCGTTCCAGGCACTCGTCCAGAGGGAGTGGAAGCTCGTGTTCTGCAACCAGGCCCTCTGGCGCAGCCTCGCCTCCGGTGCGTCCGAGGCCGGGACGTGTGAGGCCCTCGCGGCCATCTGGCGGTCCTCTCCGAGGGCCGCGCTCGCCTTGCCGGAGTGCCGCTGAGACCCAAAAAGGAATCGGGGAGGAGCCGCTCCCCAGCAGCTCCTCCCCGACTCACTTTGCTTGCGCCACTTCCCCAAGTGGCGCTCCCCGTACTGCCCCCGTTCGACTCCTTCTCCCCCTGAAATGGTTGTCTTTCCCGACCCCGACCCGCCCGTCCTGCCCCGTGTTACCCGTGCTGCCCCGACCCGCCCGTCCTGCCCCGTGCTGCCTCATCCCGACTTCGTGCCAGAGGGCTATTGCAGTCCGGATGCCAGTGTGCTCGCGAGGAAGGAGGCCGTGATTTCAGGGGGTTACGAAGAGCGAGGTCTGGGAGCCCGTCCAGGATCGGTAAGACTTACCAGGGAGGAACTTCCCCCGGTTTCCTAGCGAAGCTCCCGGAAGAACGAGCGCACGTCCTTCAAGAAGAGCTCTGGCTGCTCCGCGGCGGCGAAGTGGCCCCCGCGCGGCATCTCCGTGTAGCGCCGCAGGTCGTAGCGCGCCTCCAGCCAGGGCCGGGGCGTGTGGGCGAGCTCCTTGGGGAAGTCCGCGAGCGCCGTGGGCACGCGCACCGGCGTCTTCAAGTCCAGGCGCTGCATGCCGAAGGTCTCGTAATAGAGGTTGGCCGCGCTCGCGATGCTGTTGGGCGCCCAGTAGAACATCAGGTTCGTCAGCAGCCAGTCCTTGGAGAAGGCGCGCTCGACGTCCCCGCCACAATCGCTCCAGGTGCGGAACTTCTCGACGATCCACGCGGCGAGCCCCGCGGGTGAATCCGCCTGCCCGATGCCGAGCGACATGGGCTTGGTGCCCTGCACGTGGCTGTAGCCGCTCTCGGCGGCGGAGAACGCCGCCATCTTCTGGCCATACTCTCGCGCCAGCTCGCTCTGCTCCTGTCCGGGCGGTGGCGACGCAAGGGCGAAGTTGAGGTGGATGCCCACCGGTGCTCGGCATGCCCCACCCCGAGCGCCGTGGTGATGATGCCTCCCCAGTCACCGCCCTGCGCGCCATAGCGGGAGTAGCCCAGGTGCTCGACCATGAGCCGGTCGAACACGGCGGCCACGCGCGTGGCATCCCAGCCCGGCTCGCGTGGCTTGCCGCTGAAGCCATAGCCCGGCAGCGCGGGGATGATGACGTCGAAGGCGTCCCGGGCGTCACCTCCGTGCGCGGCGGGGTTCGTCAGCGGCTCGATGAGGTGATGGAACTCGTAGATGGAGCCGGGCCAGCCGTGCGTCAGCAGGAGCGGCAGGGGAGACGGGCCCTTGCCCCGGACGTGCCAGAAGTGGATGTCGACGCCCTCCACCTCGCACAGGAATTGAGGGAAGCGGTTGAGCTCGGCCTCGTGCTTGCGCCAGTCGTAGCGCTCACGCCAGTACGCGCACAGCTCGCGGACATAGGCGACGTCGGCGCCGTGCTGCCAGGGCTCACCGGGCAGCGGCTCGGGGAAGCGCGTGGCCTCCAGCCGGCGTTGAAGATCCGTGAGCACGGCCTGGGGCACATCGATGCGAAAGGGACGCGGAGACATGGGGCTCCTGGGAAGAGAGAGGAACTTCTCGATTCACCGTGCCACGCGGGCCGCGAGCGGGAGACGCCAAAAAGAATCGGGGAGGATCCGCCCCCAGCGGATCCCCCCCGACGCACTCCTCTACCCACTACCCCCGTAGTGTTGCTGCCGTGATGCACTGCCCCCGTACTGCTCAACCCCACTCGAAAACCCGTCCGCCCCGACCCCGCCCGTCCTGCCCCGACCTCGCCGTTCCGCCCCGAACCCCGAATCCGCCGTCCTGCCCCAACCCCGACTCCGCCCGTCCTGCCCCGACCTGCTGGTCCTCGACCCGCCCGTCCTGCCCGGGGTCCATAGCAGTCCGCATGCCAGGGGCCAGGAGGGGAGATGCCTCCTGATTCCAAGGGGTTGTGAAGTGCGCGGCCTTGGCATTGTACCGGAGGGCAGTAAGACTTACGGAAAGGGACTTTTCGGGGGGTGCAAGAAGTTCCGCTCTTCGGGTGTGTGTCCTCCCTGGACGGGACTTTCCCGGAACCCGCTCGAGTCGCGGTCCGTCTGACGCCTCGTTCGTGGAGGAAGTGGACGGGCAAGGCGCCGAGGACGCACGGGGCAGGTGAAGGCCTGTTGGCTCGTGTGGAGAAGAGCTGGCCGCTGACCTGTCTGGTCGCGTTCACGCTTCCTCTCTCCTCCTGAAACCGGGTTCCGCGCGGGGCGTCATGCCCCCCAGGCGAGCAGCCCGGGCGAGTGGGTGCAAAACCCGACGCGGCAGGGGGTGGCTGTTATCTTTCCGTGCCCGTCTTCCCCCGCCTCGTGCCGCCCCCGACCATGGCCCTGCCTGCTTCCTCGCATCTTCCCTCGGTGGACTCCCTGCTCGGCCCTGGCGGTGCGCTGGAGGCAGCGCTGGAGGCGTACGAGTACCGTCCGGAGCAGCTCCAGATGGCGCGCTCGGTGGAGCGGGCCTTCCAGGAGCGCGGCTACCTGCTGGCGGAGGCGGGGACGGGGACGGGCAAGACGCTCGCCTACCTGGTGCCCGCGTTGTTGTCGGGCCGGCGGGTGGTGGTGTCCACGGCGACGAAGACACTGCAGGAGCAGATCTTCTTCAAGGACCTGCCGCTGTTGCGCGAGCGCATGGGCCTGTCCTTCGAGGCGGTGTACCTCAAGGGGCGCAGCAACTACCTGTGCCTGCACCGCTATGACACCTTCAGCAAGGATCCGCAGTTCGCCTCGCGCGAGGAGGGGCGGTACTGGAAGCACCTGAAGACGTGGGCGGGGAGCACGGAGACAGGGGACCGCAGCGAGCTGGAGCTGCCCGAGTCCTTCAGTGCGTGGGGCCGGCTGTCGACGACGTCGGACACGTGCCTGGGCTCGAAGTGCCCGGTGTACGACAACTGCTTCGTGACGCGGGTGAGGCGGGCGGCGGAGTCGGCGGACCTGCTGGTGGTCAACCACCACCTGTTCTTCGCGGACCTGGCGCTGCGGGGCCGGGGCCAGCGGGGCGAGGGCGTGCTGCCGCCGTATGACGCGGTCATCTTCGACGAGGCGCATGCGCTGGAGGACGCGGCGGGCAGCTACTTCGGGCACTCGGTGTCGAGCTTCCGGCTGGAGGAGCTGGTGCGCGACGCGCTGGGGGTGATGTCGCCGCAGGACTCGCGCTTCGGGATGTTGTCGTCGCTGGTGGTGCGCCTGCGCACGTATTCGGAGGCGCTCTTCTCGCAGGCGCCGCGGGTGCTGGGGCTCACCGAGCAGGAGGGCGCGGTGGCGCTCAAGCCCGAGCGGCTGGAGCAGTTGTCCGGGTCCATCGAGCAGGTGAAGGAGTCGCTCTCGGCGCTCTCGGCGTTCACCACGACGGAGCGCGAGCCGGAGCTGACGTTGCTCACGCGCCGGTGCGCGGACCGGTGGCGGACTTCTCCTTCCTGCAGAAGGTGGAGTCGAACGACCACGTGTACTGGGCGGAGGCGCGGGGGCGGGGCGTGTTCCTGCGCGCGAGTCCCATCGAGGTGTCGCGCGAGCTGCAGGAGCGGCTCTACGGCGGAGTGGACACGGTGGTGTTCACCTCGGCGACGCTGGCGGCGGCGGGCCGCTTCGACTTCTTCGCCAGACGCATGGGGCTGTATGACGACGAGGGCTCACCGGTGACGAGCGTGCGCACGGTGGCGGTGCCGAGCCCCTTCGACTTCGAGCGGCAGTCGGCGCTGTACCTGCCCACGCACCTGCCGGATCCCGCGGCGCCCGGCTTCATCGAGGCGGCGGCGGAGGAGATCGTCCGGCTGTGCGAGGTGACGGGGGGACGGGCCTTCGTGCTCTTCACCAGCTTGCGCAACATGGAGCGGGCACATGCGCTCGCGCGTCACCGGCTGCCCTATCAGGTGTTGTTGCAGGGCGAGCGGCCCAAGCAGCAGCTCCTGGAGGCGTTCCGCTCGCAGCCCAGCGTGCTCTTCGCGGCGCACAGCTTCTGGGAGGGCGTGGACGTGCCGGGGGACGCGCTGAGTCTGGTCATCATCGACCGGTTGCCGTTCGCCTCGCCGGGGGATCCGCTGGTGGCCGCGCGCATCCGCCAGTTGGAGGCGCGGGGCGAGGAACCCTTCGGGGGCTACCAGTTGCCGCAGGCGGCGTTGGCGTTGCGGCAGGGCTTCGGGCGGCTCATCCGCACGCGGGCGGACCGGGGCATCGTGGCGCTGTTGGACAGGCGGATCGTCACCAAGAGCTACGGGCGGTCCTTCCTCGCGAGCCTGCCGCCGGCCGGCGCACGCACTCGCACGACTCGCTCCATGCGTGGTTCCACGGCGAGCCCGTGTACGACGTGGAGGAGTGAGGCACGGGCTTCAGTGCCCGAGCGCCTCGCCTCCGTCGGCGGCGGACACCTGGAAGTCGGGCTTGAGCCGCTGGAGCGTCTTGACGAAGGACTCCTTGTCCTGGGCCTTCTCGAGGGCGGCCTCGGGGGTGATGGTGTTGGCGGCGACGAGCCGCTCCAGGTGCATGTCGAGCGTCTGCATGCCGAGGCCCTGGCTCGACTGCATCTTGCTGGCGATCTGGAACACCTTGTTGTCGCGGATCATCGAGGCGATGGCGCTGGTGCCGATGAGGATTTCCAGGGCGGCGACGCGGCCCTTGCCGTCGGCGGTGCGGATGAGCTGCTGGGCGACGATGCCGGCGAGGCCCTCGGCGAGCATGCCGCGCACCTGGGGCTGCTCGTCGGCGGGGAAGGAGTTGATGATGCGGTCGATGGTGGCCGGCGCGCTGTTGGTGTGCACGGTGGCGAAGACGAGCACGCCGTAGCTGGCCAGTTGCAGCGCGAGCTTCATGGTCTCGTTGGTGCGCAGCTCGCCGATGAGGATGACGTTGGGGTCCTCGCGGCCCGCCGAGCGGATGGCGGTGGCGAAGCTGGAGGCGTGCAGTCCCACCTCGCGGTGTGTCACCTGGGACTTCACCGACTCGTGCACGAACTCGACGGGGTCCTCAATGGTGAGGATGTGCGCGGCGCGGGTGTGGTTGATGTGGTGGATCATCCCCGCGAGCGTGGTGGACTTGCCGCTGCCGGTGGGGCCGGTGACGAGCACGAGGCCGCTGCGGCGCTCGGCGAGCTTGCGCACCACCTCGGGCGTGTTGAGCTCCGCGAGCGACAGCACCCGGCTGGGGATGGTGCGGAAGACGGCCGCGATGCCGCTCGTCTTGTAGAAGTAGTTGGCGCGGAAGCGCGCGCGCGTGCCGTAGCTGTAGGCGAAGTCGAGATCCAGCTCCTCGGTGATGTGGCGCTTCTGCTCGGGGCTGGTGAGCTCGAAGAGCATGGCCTCGAGCTCCGCTCGGGTGAGCAGCTCCTCGCGCAGCGGCTGGAGTCCACCGCGGATGCGGCCGAGCGGCGGGTGGCCGATGCTCAGGTGCAGGTCGCTCCCCTTGTGCTCGAGGAGCTTGTCGAAGAACGCGGCGATGCGCGGCGAGGCACTCGAGGAACTCATGGGTCAGGCGCTCTTGCGGTTGAGGAGGTTGCCCATCTTGGAGAGCAGCGGCTTGGAGCCGTCCGGAGGCGAGGGCTCGGGAGGCGAGCCGGGGCGCTTGCCCGTCACCACGGCCTCGAGCTCGTCGGGGTTCTCGGCGTAGACGCGGGCGTGCTCGAGCGTGGTGCGGCCCGAGCGCACCAGCTCGGCGAGCGAGTCGTCGAAGCGCACGATGCCCAGGCTCTTGCCGCGCTGTTGGAGGGAGGGAATCTGGAACGTCTTGTTGTCGCGGATGAGGTTGCCGAGCGCGACCGAGCCGGGCAGCAGCTCGGCGGCGGCCACGAGGCTCTTGCCATCCGTGGAGGGCAGGAGCCGCTGGCTGACGATGAGGCGCAGGCTGCTGGCGAGCGTCATGCGCACCTGGGCCTGGTCGCCCGGGGGAAGAGATCGATGAGCCGGTCGATCGTCTTGGCGGCGCTCTGGGTGTTCATGGTGCTCACGAGCAGGTGGCCCGTCTCGCTGGCGGCGAGCGCCATGCGCACCGTCTCGGTGTCGCGCAACTCGCCCACGAGGATGACGTCCGGGTCCTCGCGCAGGCTGCCCTTGAGGGCGCTGGCGAAGCTCTTGGTGTGGGTGCCCACCTCGCGCTGACTCAGGAGCGCCTTCTTGCGCGGGTGGAGGTACTCGACGGGATCCTCCACGGTGAGCACGTGGTGGGTGGTGTCGCGGTTGATGATGTCGACGATGGCCGCCAGCGTGCTCGTCTTGCCGTGGCCCGAGGGGCCGGTGACGACGATGAGGCCCTGGTGGTGGTGGGTGGCCTTGGCGATGTCGGCGGGCAGGCCGAGCGACTCGAGGGTGGGAATCTCGCGGGAGATGAGCCGGAAGCAGCCCTTGTAGCCGGTGCGCTGGCGGGAGACGTTGACGCGGAAGCGGCCGGACGCTCCCAGGTCGAGCGCGAAGTCACAGCTGCCCTCGCGCTCGAGCACGAGGCGCAGCCGGTCGGGCACGTGAGGCAGCAGCATCTTCTCCACCGTCTCGGGCGGCAGCACGGCGCCGTGGGGCAGCAGCTCGCCCACCAGCCGGAAGAGGGGAGGGCGGCTGGCGATGATGTGCAGGTCGCTCGCGCCCAGGCTCCGGGCGTCTTCCAGGAGCATTGCCGGGTTGCCCGCGGACGCGGGCCGCACGGCGAGCCGGGGCTCCGTGGAGGCCTCGGCCCTGGACTCGGCCGTGGGCGGAGGGGCCGAGGGAGGTGGCTCGACGGGCGCGGAACGCCCGGTGCTGGGGAGGATCTGCATACCGGAGGACCGGGCGGGCCTGCCTGTCGCGGCGGGAGGCGGGGCGGGCGGGGGAGCCACGGCGGGAGCGGGCTCGCCGCGCAGGATGCGCACGTGGAGCACGTCGCCGCGGCGCATGGCGCCCACGATCACCGGACCGAAGCCCTCCAGCTTCAGGCCCCACTGCCCGGGCTTCTCGGAGAGCGAGGCGACGCGCGCGGCGCCCACCGTGCCCTTGAGCGTCTCCTGCAGTCCCTCCAGGGTGAGCAGGCCCTCATCCAGCGTCTCGAAGCCCGCGCCCGTCTTGGCCAGCGGGGCGCGCCCGCTGATGAGCGTCAGTTCCACCACGGCCGGTCGAGCCAGTTGGCGCAGCAGTTCCGTGAAGCTCTTCATTGCGCGGGGCCACCCTTCGGGCCCTCCGGGGGGAGTGGGGGGCCGACGGGAAAGGGTACAGCACAACTGGGAATGTCGGGTATTCCCGAAAGAGGGGCAATGCGGCCGTCGTCCCGGGTCGCCGGGAGGGAGGACGGACAGGCGGCGGGAAAAAGAAACGCCCGGACGAGGCCCCTCGAGAGGGCCCCATCCGGGCGGAATCACACGAGGGAAGGAGCGGTCCCTCGGAGAGGGGCCGGGCCTGCCCAGGCCGGCTCACAGCTCGCGCGACATGAGCAGGCGCAGCTTGCCGGACTTCTTGGACACCACCGTGGCCACGGTGGTGAAGCCCGCGTTGCGGTAGAAACTCACCGCGGGGGCGTTGGCCGGGTCCACGCGCAGGGCGATCGTCTTGCGGTACATGTCCCGGGCCACCTGGAGGGCCTGGTTGAGCACGGCCAGTCCCACGCCCTTGCGGCGCAGCTCCGGCTTGATGACGATGTTGCGCATATAGGCGGCGCCGGGAACCGGGCCGTCGCGCTCCACCGTCACGTAACCCACGACCTGGTTCTGCACCTTGGCCACCTGCACGAAAGGCCGCAGCCCCGTGAGGGCCTTCAGGCTGTCCTCCAACGTCTCTCCGCGGCTCAGCCACGGCTCCGAATTGGCGCGCAGCGCGGCCACGGAGGCCATGTCCTCGTCGCTCGGGGCGTTGAATTTGACCGCCAGCGCCAGGTCATTGGGCATGGTCGTCATGTCCGGCACCGGCATCGCGCCTACCTCCACGCCCGGCTCCACCCGCTTCATCGTCATGCCTTGCTCCTCCATTGCGCTACGAATCCTAACCGCTTCATTGTCTCCCTTGCACGCCCTTGGGTTCAGCGCACATTTCCACTCATGGGTGGGGGGACCGGACTACCCCAAACTGCGCACGTGGCCCGGGCATTCCAAGGTCGCCCGCCGCCGCTTCGTTCCGGGGCTGCCCCATGCGACAAACCGGAGACGGCTTTCAATGATGAACACCTTTCACTATAAAAAACCGTCCTCCCCGAGCGGGTTGGCCGATCCTTCCCCTTCTTGCCCGGCACCCTGAGCTCCGCACGTGCAACTCAACCACGCCCAGCGCGAACTCACCCTGAAGATCGTCTACTACGGCCCTGGGCTGAGTGGGAAGACGACGAACCTGCGCTGCATCCACGCGCGGGCCCGGCCGGAGGCGCGCGGCCGGTTGCTCAGCGTGGAGACACACGAGGACCGCACGCTCTTCTTCGATCTGCTCCCCGTCTTCTTCACCAGCCAGTCGGGCTTCAAGGTGAAGCTCAAGCTCTTCACCGTGCCCGGCCAGGTCGTCCATGACGCCACGCGCCGCGTGGTGCTGCAGAACGCGGACGCGGTGGCCTTCATCGCCGACAGCCGCCGCAGCGCGGGCGCGGAGAACAACGCCTCCTGGCGCCGCCTCCGGGCGAACATGCGGGAGAACGGCCTGGACACCTCGCAGGTGCCGGTGGTCATCCAGTTCAACAAGAGGGACCTGCCGGACGCCCAGACGGACGAGGAGCTGGAGGCCGCGCGTCAGCGGGGCACCGAGCCCATCGTGGGCGCGGTGGCGCTGCGCGGGGAAGGGGTGATGGAGACCTTGCACGCGCTCTTGCAGTCGGCGTGGCGCAACCTGGACGAGCGCATGCGGCTGGCGCGCAACATCGGCCTGGAGGAGCGGGAATTCCTCGGCCACATCTTCCAGCAGATGGACCTCAAGGGGACGCCCCTGGAAGCGCTCTACCCCCCGTTGGGGGGCAAGTCGCGATGAGCGCCGAGAAACCGGGGCCCACGGGCAACGGGTCCGAGCCCACCGGCCTGGCCCTCCAGCGCAAGCTGTCGCTGGTGGACCTGTTGGATCCGCTCACCTTCGGGGACGTGGTGGAGAGCCTGGGCGCGCTCTACCAGGTGGGCGTGCGCGTGCTGGACGAGCGCAACCGGACGCTCGCGGACGCCCAGGGCGCGCACGGGGAGTTCTGCGGCTTCATCGGCGCCAACCCCACGGTGCGCGTGCGCTGCTCCGCCCAGGTGACGCGGGTGAAGGAGGGGCCGCTGGCGGCCTTGCCCCCCTTGCAGGTGCTGGGAACGGAGGGCGCGGGCGAGCTGCTCCTGCACACCTGTCTCACCGGCCTGTGCTACGTGGTGGTCCCCGTGGTGTGGGAGGGAGACGTGCTCGGGCGCGTCGTGTTCGGGCCCTACGCCTCCGACGAGGGCGGCACGCCCGTGTGTCCCGAGGGGCCGGACGCGGAGCGGGTGCGCGAGGCGTGGGCGAGCGCGCGGCACCTGTCCCAGGAGGAACTGGCGCGCATGGTGACGCACCTGTCCCAGGTGCTGACGGCGCTCCTGGCGGCCGGACAGAAGTCCTATCTCACCGGGCAGCTCCACCTGGAGGCCATGGTGGAGACGCAGCGCGAGCTGGAGCACCAGAACTCGCAGCTGCTGCGGCTCAACCAGCGCCTCAAGGAGTCGGACCGCAGCAAGTCGAGCTTCCTGAGCACGGTGAGCCACGAGCTGCGCACGCCGCTCGCGTCCATCATCGGCTACTCGGAGATGCTCGCCGAGGGCCTGGTGGGCGGGCTCAATCCGGAGCAGATGCAGTTCGTGCGCACCATCATGGAGAAGGGCAACACGCTGCTCAAGCTCATCTCCTCCATCCTGGACATGAGCCAGATCGAGGCGGGCAAGGTGCGGCTGGCCTTCGAGTGGGTGGACGTGCGGGAGATGGTGGAGAGCGCCATCACCAGCGTGACGCCCCAGGCCCAGCGCAAGGGCCTGACGCTCGAGGCGAACCTGCCGGTGGGGCCGCAGCCGCGGGTGGTGGCCGATCGCGAGAAGCTGCGTCAGGTGGTGGTGAACCTGCTGGCCAACGCGGTGAAGTTCACGCCCTCCCTGGGCCGCATCGAGGTGCGGCTGTCGGAGGTGGGCACGCGCTCGGAGCTCGCCACCGCCGGCTACCACATCGAGGTGGAGGACACCGGGGTGGGCATCCCGGAGAACCAGCGCGACCGCATCTTCCAGAGCTTCTACCAGGTGGACGACAGCCCGACGCGCGAGTACGGCGGCGCGGGCCTGGGGCTGGCCATCGTGAAGAGCTACGTGGAAGGCCACGGCGGCCGGTGTCGGTGCGCAGCGAGGTGGGCAAGGGCTCGTGCTTCCGGGTGGTCCTCCCGAAGGAGCCGCCCCTGTCGGGCCAGGGCCCGGCCTATATCCCGCCCCCCGTGGACACCGAGCCCGAGCGCTTCTAGTCCCCCCAGGACGCACCGAAGCTCCACCCGGCGGGGCCGGATGGAGCTTCGCGCGCTGGAGCGGGGTGCCTACTTCTTGTCGGGGCTGGGCAGGTACGGAGGCGGAATGGGCTCCTTGCCCGTGGCCTGCTTCAGGGTGTCCCCCACGTCCTGATTGAGATCCCGACCCTTCTTGTGGTTCAGGTCGTGCTTCGTCTGCTCGAGGTCGCGCTTGAGGGCTTCCTTCACCTTGCTCGTACGGCCCGGTTTCTTGTCGTAGTCCATGACCTGTCTCCCTGGGTTCGTCCCTCGTGGTGCGCCTCAACATGGGCCTGCCCGCCCCGTCCGGCAGTCCGGGGCCCCGGGGCGGTCCGGACGGCGGACGGGCGGGCGGGCGCTTCACGGGCCGGGTGCGCTACCCTGCGGCGCGTGAGCCAGAAGCGCGCGGGTGAATTCGCCCTCATCGATCTCTTCCTGTCCCAGTTCCCCCGGGCCCGGGTGCCCGTGGGGCCGGGGATGATTGCGCGGTGCTCGCGCCGTCCCGAGGCGCGCAGTGCATCACCACGGACGCGGTGGTGGAGGACGTGCACTTCACGCGCGCCTGGTTCTCTCCCGAGGACATCGGTCACAAGGCGCTCGCGGTGAACCTGTCGGACCTGGCCGCCATGGGCGCCCTGCCTCGCTGGTTCGTCTGCGCGCTCGCGCTGCCCCGCGACTTTCCCCGCCGCGCGCTGCTCGGGCTCGCGCGGGGCATGAGCGCGCTCGCGCGCGAGCACGGCATCGCCCTGGTGGGCGGCAACTTCTCCTCCGCGCGCGAGCTGTCCGTCACCCTCACCGCCGCCGGCGAGCTGTCCCCGGGCAGCCCGCCCCTCACCCGCGCGGGCGGCCGGCCCGGGGACGTGCTGTACGTCTCGGGCACGCTCGGCGACGCCCGGCTGGGCCGGCCCAACTCCAGGCCGGCCGGCGGCGTTCCCCGGCCATCCTCCGCCAGAAACGCCCCGTGCCCCGCATCGCGCTCGGCCGGCTCGCCTCGCGCTTCGCCTCCGCCGCGTTGGACCTCTCCGATGGCCTCGCGCAGGACCTGGGCCACCTGTGCCGGGCCTCGGGCACGGGTGCCGAGCTGGACCTGGAACGGCTCCCGATGTCGCGCGCCGTGCGGGCCTCCCTGGGGCTCGAGGGGGCCCTGGCGGGTGGGGAGGACTACGAACTGCTGCTCGCCGTCCCACCCGGGCGCACCTCCGCCTTCGAGCGAGCGTGCCTCCGGGCGGAAGAATCCATTACCCGTATAGGCCGGCTCACCCCGGGTCCGGCCGGACACACGCGTGTCACGGGGGGGCGAGCGCTGCGCCTGCCCGCTGGCTTCGATCACTTCCGGGGGCGGATTGACCGTTCCGAACGGGAGGGCTAAACCCTGGAGTCCGCCGTTGCCGCCTTCCTGAAAAGCGAAACCGTGCGCCGCCCTCTTCGCGACGATCCACCTCCCGGCTTCACTCCCCGCCGCGACACCGTGCAGCGGCTGTTGCGCACGGTCGAGCAATCCAGCATGGGAGGCCATGAAGTCTCCCTCCAGCTGAAGATTTTCGTGGGCTACCTGATGATGGGGTGCGTGCTCACCGGCACGCTCTTCATCACCGAGCCGCTGCTCACCTTCTGGTGGCGCATCGCCCTGGCCCTGGGCATCACGCTCGCCCTGTCCCTGACGCTGCCGCGCTACCTGCCGCGCGTGACTCGCCTGCGGGTGCTCTCGCGCTCCGCCTTCGAGATCTCCCAGGGCGACCTGTCCAAGCCCCTGGTGGTCGAGCCGCCGCGCGCCTGGCGCCGCGACGAGATCGACGAGCTGGCCCTGGCCATCCGCAAGATGCAGGAGAACCTGCGCGAGCTGGTGGGGAAGATCCAGGACACCGCCAAGAGCGTGGCGGACACCGCCAAGGATCTGCAGGGCTCGGCCGAAAACGTCAACGGCACCAATGAAGAGGTGGGCTTGTCCATGGACAAGATCGCCCGGGGCGCCGAGACCCAGTCGCAGCTGGTGGGCCGCACCTCCAAGGTCATCACCGAGATGGCCAGCAGCATCCAACGCACCGCGGCGAGCGCCGAGGACGCCGCCCGCACCGCCGCCGAGACGAGCAGCGCCGCGGAGAACGGCAGCAAGGCGGCCCTGCTGGCCGGCGAGAAGGTGAAGAAGGTCTTCAACCGCATCGAGGCGGCGAGCCAGCAGGTGTTCGCCTTCGGCGAGAAGACGCAGGAAATTTCCAAGATCGTCGATGCCATCACCCAGGTGGCCCAGCAGACCAACCTGCTCGCGCTCAACGCCACCATCGAGGCGGCGCGCGCGGGCGAGTACGGCCGCGGCTTCGCGGTGGTGGCCGACGAGGTGCGCAAGCTCGCCGAGAGCGCGGGCCGCTCCGCCGAGCAGATCTCCCGCCTGGCGCGCGACATCTCCGGCCAGTCCACCGCCGTGGTGAGCGCCATGAAGGTGGGCATCGAGGAGCTGGCCGAGGGCCGCGAGGACCTCACCGGCATCGTGCGCTCCATGGGCTCCATCACCGACACGGTGCGCAAGGTGGCCGAGAAGGTCCACCTCATCTCCGACAGCGCCCGCGAGCAGCAGAAGGGCAGCGAGGAGATGGTGAAGGCCACCGAGGAGATCTCCCTGGTGGCGCGCAACAACGCCACCTCCACCGAGGCCATCCAGTCCGTCATCCAGGAGCAGACCGACGCCATGGTGCGCATGACGTCGCTGGCCAGCGAGCTGACCAACCTCTCCATCGAGCTGCAGAGCGTGGTGCGCAGCTTCCGGCTCAATGCATGAGGGCGGCCGGGCTCTCCTCCAGGCCCTCGTCCGAGCCCTCCTTCTGTGTCTTCGTGGGCGCGGATTTTCCCCGCTCCCCGGATTGCTGGTAGAAGAGCACTCGTGCGGCACGTCATCTTCCGGGTGGAGAAGGAGCGCTACGGGCTGCCGCTGATCGCGGTGAAGGAAGTGGTGGTCCCTCCGGAGCGCTTCACCCGGGTGCCGCGAGCCCCCAAGGCGGTCACGGGGGTGATGAACCTGAGGGGCCGGGTGGTGACGGTGGTGGAGCTGCGGCAGTTGTTGGGTCTGCCCGAGGGGCCTTCTCCCAACGGGCGGGTGGTGTTGTTGGAGCGGGGCCGGCGTGATCTCGGCTTGTTGGTGACGGACGTGGAGGGCATCGAGGCCGTGGAGCGGGTGAGCGCGGCTCCAGGCAAGACGGTCCCGGCGGTGCGCGGCGTCGCGCGGTTGCGAGGCCTCGCGGTGACGGTGTTGGATCCAGAAGGGCTGGATTCCGCGGTGGTTGGACTCTTCACCGCGGCGCAGAAGTGAGTAGCTGTCTGAAATGGGCGGGTGGTAGTGTCCGCGGCCCTCTCGGGGCCTTACGCGGAGGCGGAGCTTCACATGGCTAAGCGGGTGCTGGTCGTCGACGATGCCATCTTCATGCGCAACATGATCAAGGACATCTTCGCGTCCGGTGGCTTCGAGGTCGTCGGAGAGGCGGCCAACGGGCTGGAGGCCGTGGAGAAGTACAAGGAACTCAAGCCGGACCTCACGACGATGGACATCGTCATGCCCTTCAAGAGCGGCATCGAGGCCACGCGCGAAATCATCAAGTTCGATGGCAACGCGGTGGTCATCATGTGCTCGGCCCTGGGGCAGGAGAGTCTGGTGATGGAGGCCATCGAGGCGGGTGCCTCGGACTTCATCGTCAAACCGTTCCGTGCCGAGGACGTCCTGGCGGTCGTCAAGAAAGTCCTGGGGGAGGGCTGAGTCCCCTCCCATGAATCGATGAATCACCGAGGCTGGACATGACCATGGACATGTCCCGCTACCTCGGCCTGTTCCTGACCGAGGCGAGCGAGCATCTGGAAGGATTGGGCCGGGACCTCGTGCAGCTCGAGCGCGAGGGCGCGCGGGCCGTGGTGGACTCGATGTTTCGCCACGCGCACTCGGTCAAGGGCATGGCCTCGTCGATGGGCTTCGAGTCCATCGCGGTGCTCGCCCACCGCGTGGAGGACCTGGTGGACGCCATCCGCCAGGACCCCGGCCGCCTGGAGCGCACCCTGGTGGACCTGCTCCTGTCCGCCACCGACGCGATGCTCGCCCAGGTGCGCTGCGTGGCCGACAACCGCACCCCCGAGGATGCCTCGGTGCTGCTCGGGCAGCTCGCCGAACGCGTGAGCCTGCTCACCGGCCAGGCCCTCCGCCACGAAGGTGCTCAGCCGGCTGACCGACTCCATCGCCTCGGCGACCGTGTCGGTGCCGCCCCCCGCGCCGCCCACGCCGCCTCCCGCGCCGCCGGCTCCTCCTCCCGCTCCCGTCGAGCCCGAGCCCGCCGTCGCCGAGCCCCCGCTTCTTCCATCGAGCCCCTGCCCGCCGACTTCCTGTCCGATGACTCCCCCACCCCCGCGGGGGTGAGCGCGAGCACCGCGGCGGCCCAGCTCGCCACCGCGGTGGTCAAGGCCGTCAAGGCGCAGGAGCTGGCGCGGCAGGACACCGAGTCCAAGAAGGTGCCGCGCTGGACGATGCACCTGCGCCTGTCCCCCACCTGCCAGACGCCGGGCGTGCGCGCCTTCCTGATGCACAAGCGGCTGCTGGGGCTGGGCACGTTGCACGACCTGCGCCCCGGGCTGGATGACCTCAAGGCCGGCCGCATCCCCGAGGGCACCATCCAGCTCGAGCTGGAATCCACCGAGTCCGAGGAGGGCATTCGCAAGGCCCTGCGCAACGTGGCCGACGTGGAGCTCGTCTCGATGACGCCGGTGGTCGCCGCCGCCGCCCCCGTGGCCAATCCCGCGAGCGCGCTGCAGGCCTCGGCGGAGGCCGCCCGGGGCGCCGCCGCGACGGGGGCGGATGGCGCGCGCACGGTGCGCGTGCGCACGGAGCTGTTGGACCACTTCCTGGACACCGCGGGCGAGCTGCTGCTGGCCACCGCGCGCCTGCGTGAGCTGGGCAAGATGCTGCCGGAGGGCTCGCGCCCGCCCATCGAGGAGGGCGTGTACCGGCTGCACACGCTGGTGAAGGATCTGCACGACAAGGTGATGAGCGCGCGCATGACGCCGCTGTCGCTCATCACCGACCGGCTGCCCCGCGCGGCGCGCGACATCGCCCGGCGCAAGGAGCGCGAGGTGGAGCTGGTCATCACCGGCGCGGAGATCGAGCTGGACCGGGCCATCCTCGACGACCTGGCGGATCCGCTGCTGCACCTGTTGCGCAATTGCATCGACCATGGCCTGGAGTCGCCCGAGGAGCGCGTGGCGGCGGGCAAGCCGCCCCGAGGCCGGGTGGTGGTGTCGGTGCGGCGCGTGCGCGACCGCGTGGTGCTGGAGATGGAGGACGATGGCCGCGGCATGAACGTGGCGAAGCTCAAGGAGGCGGCGGTGGCCCGGGGCGCCGTGTCGGCCGAGGCCGCCGCGCGCATGGCGGACCGGGAAGCGCTCCTGCTCTCGTGCCTGCCCGGCGTGTCCACCGCGAAGGACGTCTCGGAGATCTCCGGCCGCGGCGTGGGCATGGACGCGGTCAAGCGCGTGGCGGAGAACGTGGGCGGGACGCTGGAAATCGAGAGCGAGCTGGGCCGCGGCTCGCGCTTCACCCTGCGGCTGCCCCTGACGGTGGCCGTGGTACAGCTCCTGCTCGTGTCGGTGGGGGAGGAAGTCTTCGGCCTGCCCATCGCCAAGGTGGTGGGCGCGCTGGAGGCCGACTCGGAGAAGCTTCGAGCGCAGCCGGCAGATTCCGCTCCTGCCCCACAACCAGGGCCTGCTGCCGGTGTACGCCCTGGGAGAGCTGGTGGGAGTCGAGGCGTCGCCCCGCAGGGGGGCGTGCGGCCCTATGTGGTGATGGAAGGCGAATCCGGCCGCGTCGCGCTCGCGGTCGACAAACTGATGGGGCAGGAAGAAGCGGTGCTCAAGCCGCTCTCCCGGCCCCTGGACTTGCTCCCAGGGCTTTCAGGGGTCACCATCCTGGGCACGGGCCGGCCGGTCTTCATCCTGGACGTGCCAAGGTTGCTATCCGCGTGAGCCCTCTTCCGAGCGACATTCAGCTGGACGCCCTCCGAGAGGTGGCGAACATCGGCTGCGGCCATGCCATCAACGCGCTCGCGCGCCTGGTGGGTGGCCGCACCGTGAACCTGTCCATTCCCCGCGCCCTCGTGGCCGAGACCCCGGAGCTCACGGAGCTGTTGGGCGGGGCCCATGCGTCCGTGGTGGCGGCGAAGCTGGGCATGGACGGGGAACTGGGCGGGGTGCTGCTGCTGGTGATGCCCACCCAGGACAGCGTGGCCCTGGAGTCGCTGCTGCTGCGGCGGGAGGACGCGCCCCAGGAGGAGCGGGAGAGCGCCCTGTCCGAGGCCGCCAACATCGTGGCGAGCGCGTGCCTGTCGGCCATCGGCATGCTCACCGGCTGGCGGCTGCTGCCCACGGTGCCGGTGCTCCTGCGGGGCACGGCGGGCCCGGTGCTGACCGACGTGATGCAGGCCACCGGGAGCGATGGCCGGGTCGTGGTGCTGGAGACGCGCTTCTCGTCCGTGGGCGTGCCCGCCGTGTCCGGCCAGATGTTGCTGCTGTTGGATCAGGAAAGCTCCCGCGCGCTGCTCACCCGCCTGGGCGTGTAGCCGCGCGGGGCGCACTCCCCGACTTGAAACGTCTCCCGTCGCGCGCGCACCGGGTGAAAACCCGGGCAGGACCTGTCGGGTTCGACGCTGAATCGTGACACTCAAAGCATCGAGGTTTCCATTCCGCAACGGGTGTGAAAAGGTGCGGCGCAATGGCTGATTGGTCGTCTCGCCGCCCCCCGGCTACACGCGCGAACACTCGTCATCCGGTTGTGACCTCGCTGCTCCTCCCCCTGGCGTTCACGGGCTGCCTCCATGCACCGCCCTCCGCCGAGAAGGTGACGTCCGAGGTTCACACGGACGCGGCGGTTTCCGTTCCCGTGGCGGCGTCCACGCCTCCCGCGCGAACGGTGGCGCCCCGCCCCTGGTCCGACGAGGTGCTCTACTTCGTCGTCGTGGATCGCTTCGCGGATGGCGACCCGGCCAACAACCTCCAGGTGGACACCAAGGCCCCGGGCACCTTCCACGGCGGAGACTTCAAGGGCCTGCGCGAGCAGCTCGACGAGCTGTCCTCGCTGGGCGTGACGGCGCTGTGGATCACCCCCGTGGTGAAGAACATCGACGGCTTCGTCACCGGCGCGGGCTTTCCGGACTGGGGCTACCACGGCTACTGGGCCGAGGACTTCCAGCAGCTCGACCCGCGCTTCGGCTCCGAGCAGGAGCTCAAGGCCCTGGTGGACGCCGCCCACCAGCGCGGCATCCGCGTGCTGCTGGACGTGGTGTACAACCACCCGGGTTACGACTCGCGCTACCAGAAGGATCCCCGGACGAGCGGATGGCTGCGCTCGCAAGAGCAGGGGACGTGTGGCCAGGACGACGTGACGAGCTGCGTGTCCGGCCTGCCCGACTTCAAGACGGAAGTGCCCGAGGTGGCCGGTACCTGCTCGACGCGCAGCTCGACTGGGGCAAGCGCTCGGGGGTGGATGGCTTCCGCCTGGACACGGTGAAGCACGTGGACCACGCCTTCTGGCGGGAGCACCGCCGCCGCACCCGCGAGGAGCTGGGCAAGGACTTCTTCCTGCTCGGCGAGGTGTGGGGCGGGGACCGCGAGTCGCTCGACCCGTGGTTCTCCGGGGACGAGCTGGACGCGGGCTTCGACTTCGGCTTCCAGGGCAGCGCGCTCGCGTGGGTGCAGGGGCGCGGACGCACCGTGGCCTTCGACGCCTACCTGCGCTCGCGCCACAAGGTCCGCAAGGGCTACCTCCTGTCGCACTTCCTGTCCTCGCACGACGTGCCGGGCGCGCTCTTCCAGCTCGCGGGGGACAAGGCGCGCTTCCGACTCGCGGCGCTCTTGCAGCTCACCACCACGGGCATGCCCGTCATCTACTACGGCGAGGAAGTGGGCCGCCCCGGGGGCGACTGGCCCGCCAACCGCGGCGACATGCCCTGGGGCGAGCGCCGCGTGGGTCCCGGGGCCGGGCTGCCGCGTGACGAGTCCCTGCGCCAGTTCTACCAGAAGCTCGTCGCGCTCCGGCGGGCCCATCCCGCGCTCTCGCGGGGCTCGCACCAGGGGTTGGCGACCGAGGGGGATGTTTACACTTTCGTGCGCCACGACCCCGAGTCCGGTGACGCCGTGGTTGTCGCGGTGAATCGCGGTGGTAAGAAGGCTCCGTCTCGGTCCCCTGGCCCGAGGCGTGGGGTGGCGCGGCCGCGCGAGACCTGCTCGACGGAGGCGGACTGGAGGCGGGTCCGACCCTGGAGATCACCGTCGAGGCGCTGTCTGCCCGCATCCTGGGTCGAGCCCCGTGAAGTTCGTGCAGTCCTAGCAGGCAGAGGGGCCCCTCCGAGCGGGCCCTCGGAGGAGAGCCTGAATGTCCGGTGTGGTTTTCAAGAATGTGGCCAAGCGTTACGGCGACGTGTCCGTCATCGAGGGGTTGAACCTCGACATCCAGGACCATGAGTTCATGGTGCTCGTGGGTCCGTCGGGCTGTGGCAAGTCCACCGCGTTGCGGATGATCGCCGGTCTGGAGGAGATCACCGGGGGCAGCCTGTCCATCGGGGATCGCGTGGTGAACCAGCTGCCGCCCAAGGACCGGGACGTGGCGATGGTCTTCCAGAACTACGCGCTCTATCCGCACATGTCCATCCGGGAGAACCTCGAGTTCGGCCTGAAGATCCGCAAGACGCCCAAGCCGGAGATGGACAAGCTGGTGAACGAGGCGGCGGAGATCCTCGGCATCACCCACCTGCTGGACAGAAAGCCCAAGCAGCTGTCGGGCGGTCAGCGCCAGCGCGTGGCGCTCGGCCGCGCCATCGTGCGCAAGCCGGCGGTGTTCCTCTTCGACGAGCCCCTGTCCAACCTCGACGCCAAGCTGCGCGTGCAGATGCGCTCGGAGATCAAGAAGCTCCAGCAGCGCCTGGGCGTCACCTCGGTCTACGTGACGCACGACCAGATCGAGGCCATGACGATGGGCCACCGCATCGCGGTGATGAAGGAAGGCAAGCTGCAGCAGCTCGGCACGCCGCTCGAGGTGTACGAGCGTCCCGCCAACGTCTTCGTGGCCCAGTTCATCGGCTCGCCTCCCATGAGCTTCACCTCGGCCACGCTGTCGGCCAATGGCGAGGTGCTCGAGGGAGACGGCTTCAAGCTGCCCGTGCCCCAGAGCATGCGCGCGGTGACCGCGGGCAAGGGCGGGCGCAAGCTCAAGGTCGGCATCCGCCCCGACAACATCCAGTCGCCCGAGGCCACCGCCCGGGGCGAGACGGCGCCCATCGAGGTGAACGTGGACCTCGTCGAGCCGCTCGGCAACGAGGTCATCGTCCACTCGCACCGGCCGACAACTCCCTCGTCTTCCGCCTGCCGCCGCACCACCGCCCGCCACGGGCTCCAAGCTCAAGGTGCTGGTGGAGCTGGACTCGCTGCACCTGTTCGACGCCGAGACCGAGCAACGGCTGTCCGCCTGAGCCCGCGCCTTCCCTTATCCCTTCCTCTTCCTAGGACTCCCCCGACATGAAGAACCTGCGATGGATGTTCGCGGCCGCGAGCGCCTGTGTGCTCGCCCTGCTGCCCTCGGCGTCTTCCGCCGCCGAGACGAAGGAACTCGTCCTCTGGCACGGCTACCGCGCCGAGGAGAAGGCCGCGCTCGAGAAGCTGGTGGGCCAGTTCAACGCCGCCCACGCCGCCGAGGGCATCAAGGTGAACACGCTGGCGGTGCCGTATGACGCCTACGCGGACAAGATCTCCGCCACGGTGCCGCGCGGCAAGGGCCCGGACGTCTTCATCTTCGCCCAGGACCGGCTCGGTGGATGGATCGAGGCGGGCAACACCGTGGAGCCCATCGACTTCTACCTGGACGATGAGCTCAAGAAGCGCTTCATCCCCTCCACGCTCCAGGCGATGGTCTACCGCGGCACCACCTACGGGCTGCCGCTCAACTACAAGTCCATCACGCTCATCTACAACAAGAAGCTGGTGCCCACGCCGCCCAAGACGAGCGGCGAGCTGGTGGCGATGGCCAAGAAGCTCACCGACCAGAAGGCGGGCCGCTTCGGTCTGGCCTACGCCTATGGTGACTTCTACTACCACGCGGCGCTGATGAACGGCTTTGGCGGGGGCGTGTTCGGCGCGGATGGCGCGCCCACGATGAACTCGCCGGCGAACGTCAAGGCGGCCGAGCTGCTGCTCAAGTGGAAGGAGAAGGACGGGATTCTTCCGGCCGAGCCCACCACGGCGCTCATCACCTCGCTCTTCAACGAGGGCAAGGCGGGCATGGTGTTCTCCGGCCCGTGGTTCCTCGGGGAGATCGCCAAGGGCGTGGACTACGGCCTCGCGCCGCTGCCCACGCTGGACGAGGCGGGCGGCAAGCCCATGCGTCCGTGGACGACGGTGGAGGGCGTCTATGTCGCCGCGCCGTCGAAGAACAAGGACGCGGCGTTCGAGCTGGCGAAGTTCCTCACCAGCACCGAGGGCGCCAAGGTGCTCGCGCTCGAGGGCCGTCAGAGCCCCGCCAACCAGGCGGTGTACTCCGACCCGAAGGTCTCCGCGGACCCGCAGCTCAAGGCGTTCCGTGCCCAGGTCGACACGGCGGTGCCCATGCCCAACGTGCCGGAGATGTCGATGGTCTGGGGCCATGCCACCTCGGCGATGAGCTCCATCCTCAAGAAGACCGCGACCCCCAAGGCCGCCCTCGACGCCGCCCAGAAGGGTGTCGCCAAGGACGTGGCCAGCCTGCGCAAGAAGTGAGAGGTCGAGCGTGAAAACGTGGTCCCCCAGCCTCCCAGCAGCGAACCTGGGAATCCCGCCGCCCTGCTGACCGACAGCAGCGGCCTCAATGGTGTCCCCGGTTCGGGCGAACCCTCCGGAGGCGCGGGTGCGCTCCACCGGGGGCGGGTGCTCGTGGGCCTGTTCCTCTCGCTCGGCGTGGCGCTGTTCATCGCCCAGGGCCTGTTGGCCAAGGCGTTGGACAGCGTCTCCACCGAGCGCGCGGATCGTCAGTCCTTCGTGTCCCTGCGCGCCCTGGAGGATCTCGTCCAGCGCGCCGGGGGCTCGGGCGACGCGGTGCGCGCGGTGGTGGACACTTGGAAGACGCAACTGCCCGCCGGCAGCGCGGTGCGGGTGGTGGCCTTCTCGGGCATCCGGCTGGAGGCGTCCACCTTCCCCGAGGACGCGGGGGAGCGCGCGGCGCCGCGCCGGCTGAGCCGCGAGGAGAAGCCGCTCTATGACCGCGGCCAGCGGCTGCGCGCCGCGGTGGAGACCAACCGCGAGGAGGGGGAGCGCGCAAGCTGGAGGTGGAGGCCGAGGCGCTGCCCGGAGGCGGACGCCTCTTGAGCGCCCCGGTGGAAGTGGAGGGCTCGGTGGTGGGCATGGTGGAGCTGGCCACGGCGCCGCTCGCGGCCCCGCTCGAGCCCTCGTTGCCGACGCTGTTGTTGTGCTGGCTGTTGCCGCTGGCGCTGTGCGCCGTGGCGTCCTTCGTGGCGCGGCGCCAGGGTGTGCTCGTCGCCGTTTCTGTGGTGGCGCTCGTGCTGGGCCTGGGCGCCTATGGCTCCTACTCGCTGGGCACGCTGGGTGCCGAGGTGCGGGGCACGCAGACGCTCGTGGCCGAGCAGGTGCGCGCCATGTCCGAGCGGGCCCAGGCGGTGATGGCCGAGCGGCAGCTCGCCACCGAGCCCGCGCTGCGGCCCGGGGACTGGGACGCGGATGCGTACCGCCGTCCGCTGGGGCTGGTGAGCCCCGAGGGTCAGGTGAACGAGTCGGTGGTGTCCGCGCGCATGGAGGAGCTGAGCTCGGGCGTGGGCCGCGCGATGACGGGCCTGGGCGTGGTGGCGCTCGTCGTGCTGCTCTTCATCGGCCTGGGCGGCGTGCACCGCACGGTGGCCACCGTGGTGGAGAACCGCACCGCCTACGCCTACATCGCCCCGGCGATGGTGGGCATGCTGGTGCTCGTCTTCTTCCCGTTCTTCTACGGCATCGCCCTGTCGTTCACCGACTCCACGCTCTACAACGCGGGCCAGCCGTTCGTGAACCTGTGGGTCGGCCTGCGCAACTACGTGGAGATCCTCGGCGACTTCAACATCGTCAAGCGCGCGCAGGACGGCTCGCTCGTCTTCAACTACCTCAACTTCTACTACACGCTCTTCTTCACGGTGGTGTGGACCATCACCAACGTGGTGCTCGGCGTGACGCTGGGGCTGGTGCTGGCGCTCATCCTCAACGTGGACAAGCTGGCTTTCCGGCCCGTCTACCGCGTGCTGCTCATCCTGCCCTGGGCCATGCCCAACTACATCACCGCGCTCATCTGGAAGGGCATGTTCCACCAGCAGTTCGGCGTGGTGAACCACATCATCCGCATGTTCGGCGGCCAGGGCCTGTCCTGGTACGACACGCCCTTCACCTCGTTCCTCACGGTGCTCGCCACCAACGGCTGGTTGAGCTTCCCCTTCATGATGGTGGTGTCGCTCGGCGCGCTCCAGTCCATCCCCATGGAGCTGTACGAGGCGGCGCGCGTGGATGGCGCCAGCCGCTGGCAGCAGTTCACCGCCATCACCCTGCCGGCGCTCAAGCCCGCGCTCGTGCCCGCCGTCATCCTCTCGGTGGTGTGGACCTTCAACCAGTTCAACGTCATCTTCCTGGTGACGGAAGGTGAGCCGAGCCACTCGACGGAGATCCTCATCACCCAGGCGTACAAGTACGCCTTCCAGCTCTACCGCCACGGCTACGCGGCGGCCTACTCCACCATCATCTTCGGCATCCTGTTGCTCTACAGCATGGTGCAGAACCGGGTCTCGCGCGCCACGGAGGCCGCCTGATGTTCTCGCGTCGTGACGGAATCCCGCACTGGCCGCTGCACGTGCTGCTGGTGCTCTTCACGCTCTTCGCGCTCTATCCCATCCTCTGGGTCATCACGATCGCGTTCTCCGGGCGGCAGAGCCTCGCCATCACCACGCTGCCCGAGTCGCCCACGATGCTCGAGCGCGTGCGCGCCATCATCCCGTGGCCGGAGACGTGGTCGGCCTCCAACTTCACCTCGGTGATGACCGAGCAGCCCTTCGGCCACTGGCTGTTCAACAGCGCCGTCATCTCGCTGGGCACCACCGTGGTGGGCGTGTTCCTCGCGTGCACGGCGGCGTACGCCTTCAGCCGCTTCAAGTTCGTGGGGCAGCGCACGGGCATGATGGCCTTCCTCGTGTCCCAGATGTTCCCGGGCACGCTCATGCTCATTCCGCTCTACATCATCCTGGTGCAGTGGCTGGGGCTGGGCAGCTCGCGCCTGGGGCTGATGATCGTCTACGCCACCACGTCCATTCCCTTCAGCGTGTGGATGCTCAAGGGCTACTTCGACACCATCCCCAAGGACCTGGAGGAGGCGGCGCTCATGGAGGGCGCCTCGGTGGGGAAGATCTTCTGGACCATCATCCTGCCGCTGGCCAAGCCCGCGGTGGCGGTGACGGCGCTCTTCTCCTTCATGACGGCGTGGAACGAGTTCATCCTCGCGGCCACCTTCATGGACCAGGAGGCCATGTACACGGCGCCCGTGGGCCTGCGCTTCTTCGTGGGTGGCTACTCGCAGCAGTGGGGCTACTTCGCGGCGGGCTCCATCATCGTGTCCATCCCCGTCGTCTTCCTGTTCCTCTTCCTGCAGAAGTACCTCGTGTCCGGGCTCACCGCCGGTAGCGTCAAGGGCTAGCCCGTCCGCCTTCCTCGCCTCTGCCTTACCCCAAGGAGAAGTGCCTCATGAAGACGTCCCGACTCGCGTGGTTCACGCTCACCGCGGCGCTGCTGAGCGCGCCCGCCCTCGCCGCCAACAAGGTGTCCTTCAAGGACCCCACCGGGGATGACAACGGCCCGGGCACCTACAAGTACCCGACCGACCCCGTCTACAAGCCCGGCTCGTTCGACCTGACCGACTTCTCCCTCGCGAAGAAGGGCGACAAGCTCGACGTCACCCTGGGCTTCAACTCCACCCTGGAGGACGCCTGGAAGACGGGCAGTGGCTTCTCCGTGCAGCTCGCCTTCATCTTCATCGACACGGATGGCAAGCCGGGCAGCGGCTCCACCGAGTCCCTTCCCGGGCTCAACGTGAAGTTCGCCCCCGAGTTCGGCTGGGAGAAGGCCATCGTCATTTCGCCGGCGGGGGCCGAGCGCGTGAAGTCCGAGGTCGCCTCCAAGGCTGGCGCCGTCAAGGACAACGTCCTCGTCCCGGAGCGCGTCAAGGGCTCGGGCAAGAAGATCACCGCCACCGTCAACGCGCCGGGCCTGCAGGAGATCCTCGCAGTGGCGCTACCGGTGCTCATCCAGTCCAACGAGGGCTTCCCCGCGGACAAGGATCTGATGACGCGCAAGGTGAATGAGTACGAGGGTCAGCACCGCTTCGGCGGTGGCAACGACGGCGAGTGCGATCCGCACGTCATGGACATGCTCGCGGGTGCGGGCAAGGGCGATGCCTCCGAGGTGAAGGCCCAGCACGACGCGCTCGCCTTCGAGTGTGGCGCGGAGGGCGCGGTGAAGAAGGAGGCCACCATCCCCATGGTGGGCGGCGCGGCGGCGCCCACGGAGAAGGAGAAGAAGTAGTTCCCCGTGGTCTGAGTCGTCCCGGCGCCCGGGAAACCGGGCCCGGTGCGTCCGCGCTACCGCAGGCGCCAGATGCCGGTGGCGCGGCCGGGCAGGGTGACGCTCCAGGCGGTGCCGCTCTTCGCGGGTGAGCCCACGGAGGCGTCCGTGAAGAGGGGCTCGAGCAACTCCGCCTCCAACTCGAGCGGCCCCGTGGTCTGCGCGGTGTCGCCGAGGTTGTGCACGACGAGCACGCGCTCGGCGCCGAGCGTGCGCAGGAAGGCGAGCGTGGGCGCGCGGCCCCGGGTGGAGGTGAGCAGGGTGAGGCCGCCGCGCTCCAGGGCCGGCGAGGCGTGGCGGGCCCGGATGAGCTCGCGGTAGCGCGAGAGCAGCGAGCCCGGATTCTTCGTCTGCGTGGCCACGTTGGTGAGCTCGTGCCCCGGGGCGAACGCGAACCAGGGCGAGCCGGTGGTGAAGCCGCCCGCCGCGCTCGAGTCCCAGGGCATGGGCGTCCGCTTGTCCTCGTCCTTCGCCGTGGGGCCATTGGCCGGGCCCAGCTCCTCGCCGTAGTAGAGGAAGGGCGAGCCGGGCAGCGTGAGCATCACCGACGCCGCGGTCACCAGGGGCCCGGGCTTGCCGGCGAGCTGCGTGGCCACGCGGATGTTGTCATGGTTGGTGAGGAAGGGCGTGTCCGCCACGCCCGCGGGGTAGTGGCTGCTCATCTCCGACAGCTTCAGGGCGATGCCGTTGCCGTCTCCACTCTGGGCCGCCTCGAGCAGCGCCCTGGCGAGCGGGAAGTTGAAGTTGAGCGGCAGCTCGTCCCCCTGGGGCAGCCGCTCCGTGGAGCCGTAATAGGCCGCGATGAGGGGCGTGGTGGTCCAGTCCTCGCCCACCAGCACCGCGTCGGGCTTCACGCTCCGCACGTGCTCGGCGAACTCCTTCCAGAAGGCATGCGTCTCGGGGGTGTCGGCCTGACCGGTGGTGCCGTCACCCGTTTCGATCAGGTGGCGCGCGGCGTCCAGCCGGAAGCCATCCACCCCCTTGCCGAGCCAGAAGGAGGCGATGCGCTTGATCTCCTCGCGCACCGCGGGCGTGCGCAGGTTGAGGTCCGGCATGCCGCTCCAGAAGACGCCGTAGTAGTAGGCGCCGCCGAGGGCGTGCGGTGGGGCCCGGGGTGGGGGTGTCGAACGGCTGCTTCCATCCCAGGTCCCTGTCGCTCCACACGTACCAGTCGCGCCGGGCCGAGTCGGGCGAGGACGCGGAGTCGATGAACCACGGGTGCTGCGAGCTGCTGTGGTTGATGACCAGGTCCACGATGACGCGCATGCCCCGGCGGTGGGCCTCGGCGCACAGGCGCTCGAGGTCCTCGTTGGTGCCGTAGTCCGGATTGATGCGCTCGTAGTCCGTCACGTCGTAGCCGTGGTAGCTCGGCGAGGCGAACACGGGCATGAGCCACAGCGCGTCCACGCCCAGGTCCGTCGTGGTGCGCGGGTCCCCGTCGTTGAGGTAGTCCAACCGGGAGATGAGGCCGGGCAGGTCTCCCTTTCCGTCTCCGTTGGAGTCCTGGAAGCTGCGCACGAACAGCTCGTAGAAGACGGCGTGTGCGTACCGGGCGTCACTCGCGGGCGCGGCGAGCTCCACCCGGGCGGGGGTCGGTTCATTCGGGTTCGCCGGACCCGTGACGCAGGATGTCACGGCGAGGAGGGGCAACAGACGCGAGGCGCGGGGCATGGTGCGGCTGGCTTACCAGCGTCCCTCGCTCGCGGGCCAGTGCCTCAGGTGAAGGAGTGTGTTCCCTCTGCTATACGCTCGCGAGGCACCGCGGTGCTTCCGTGTCTTCGTGAGGCGGTCGCGCCGGGGTGTCTGCTCCCATTCTCCGACTGGTGTCCGGCCGTCCGTGTCCCGCGCGGCGGCTAGCTCACGCAAGAGGCGTACCCATGACCCCTGCATCTCCACCCCGCGGAAGAACCCGGGCGCGGACCCTGCTCTGTGCCCTATCCCTGCTCTCGGCGGGAGCCGCCTCGGCGCAGCCCGCGAGCGTCACGCTCGTTGGCTCCTCGCCCCTGTGCGCTCCGGACGACACGGCCTGCACCACGTCCCGTCTGGAGCAGGACACGACCGATCTCGTCTGGACGAAGTCGTTCGCGCTGCCGGCGGGCCCCACCACCTTCCGCGCGGCCGTGGACGAGGCGGGCACGGTGTCCACCTATGGGCAGAAGGGCGAGAAGGATGGGGCCGAGTACTCGCTGACGCTTGGCCAGCCGGAGAGCGTCAAGTTCTACTACGACCCCGCGAGCCACTGGGTCACCCACAACAAGTCCGTCATCGCCACCGTGGCGGGCAGCTTCCAGGGCGAGCTGGGTTGCCCCGTCATTCCCGTCTCTTCGCCGGAGGGGATTGGCAGCCGGACTGTCTGCGCTCGTGGCTGAAGGACGTGGACGGAGATGGGACCTACACGTTCACGACGACGGCGATTCCCGCGGGCAGCTATGAGTGCAAGGTCGCCATCAACGAGGGCTGGGGTGAGAGCTACGGGCAGAATGGCGGCACCAACAATATCGGCTTCTCCGTGCCCTCCTCGGGAATGCCCGTGGTCTTCTCCTACAACCCCACGAGCCACATCTTGACCATCGATGTAGTCGGCGTGCCCAAGGGGGACATCGAGCGGGCCCGGGCCTACTGGGTGTCCGGAGAGCTTCTGGCCTGGAACGCCACGGGCACGGCCCAGCTCCCTGCTGGGGCCACCTTCCGGCTGCACCACGATCCCACGGGCGCGATGACGTTCGGGGCGACGGGCATCTCGGGTGGCAGCGTGCTGCCGCTGTCGATCGAGCCCGCGGGCTTGCCTCCGCACATCGCCGAGAAGTACCCGCACCTGAAGGGCCTGACGGTGCTGCGTATCGCCGACGCGGACCTCATCCAGGTCAAGGACATCCTCAAGGGGCAGATGGCGCTGTCGCTCACGGACGCGGGGGGCGACGTGGTGAACGCCACGGGCGTGCAACTGCCGCTCGCGCTGGACGCGCTGTACGCCAACGACGAGGCCCTGGGCGTCACCTGGTCGGGCAACACCCCCACCTTCAAGCTCTGGGCGCCCACGGCGCGCAACGTGGCGCTGCTGCTCTACAGCAACTCCAAGCCCGAGTCGGTGGGCACGCGCGTGGCCATGTCGCTCGATGCCGCCACGGGCATCTGGAGCGCGAAGGTCGACGGGAGCTGGCGCAACAAGTTCTACCTCTATGAGGTGGAGGTGTACGTCCCTCCCAGAAGCAGGTGGTGAAGAGCCCGGTCACCGACCCCTACTCGCTGAGCCTGTCCCTCAACAGCAAGCGCAGCCGGGTGGTGAACCTGGCGGATCCGGCGCTCGCGCCCCAGGGGTGGAATTCGCTGAAGAAGCCCGCGCTCGACGCGCCCGAGGACATCGTCCTCTACGAGCTGCACGTGCGTGACTTCAGCATCCACGACCTGACGGTGCCCGAGCCGAGGCGTGGCACCTTCCTGGCCTTCACCGAGCTGGAGTCCAACGGCATGAAGCACCTGCGGGGCTCGCCCAGAAGGGCCTGACGCACGTGCACCTGCTGCCGGTGTTCGACATCGCCACCATCGAGGAGGACCGTTCCAAGCAGAAGACACCCGCGGGCGACCTCGCCGCCCTGCCGCCGGACTCCGAGGAGCAGCAGAAAGCGGTGATGGCGGTGAAGGACGCGGACGGCTTCAACTGGGGCTACGATCCGTTCCACTACACCGTGCCCGAGGGCAGCTACGCGGTGAACCCGGATGGCAACTCGCGCATCGTCGAGTTCCGCCAGATGGTGAAGGCGCTGTCGGACAGCGGCCTGCGCGTGGTGATGGACGTGGTCTACAACCACGTCAACGGCTCGGGGCTGTCGGACACGTCGGTGCTCGACAAGGTGGTGCCCGGCTACTACCAGCGCCTCAACGCGGACGGCAACGTCGAGACGAGCACCTGCTGCCAGAACACCGCCTCCGAGCACGCCATGTTCGAGAAGCTCATGGTGGACTCGCTCGTCACCTGGGCGAAGTTCTACAAGGTGGATGGCTTCCGCTTCGACCTGATGGGCCACCACATGAAGTCCAACCTGCTCAAGATCCAGGAGCGGCTGCACGCGCTCACCGTGGAGAAGGACGGCGTGGACGGCTCGAGGATCTACCTCTACGGCGAGGGCTGGGACTTCGGCGAGGTGCAGGGCAACGCGCGGGGCATCAACGCCACCCAGCTCAACATGACGGGCACGGGCATTGGCACCTTCAGTGACCGGCTGCGCGACGCGGCGCGCGGCGGAGGTCCGTTCAGTGGCCTCAAGGAGCAGGGCTTCATCAGCGGCCTCTGGTACGACCCCAACTCGGCCACCTCCGGAACGCCCGAGGAGCAGCGCCAGCGTCTGCTGCACCACATGGATCAGATCCGCGTGGGCACGGCGGGCAACCTGCGTGACTACACGCTCGTCAACAAGGAGGGCAACACGGTGAAGGGCTCGGAGGTGGACTACAACGGCCAGCCCGCCGGCTACACCTCCGATCCCCAGGAGGTCATCACCTACGTCTCGGCGCACGACAACGAGACGCTGTTCGACGCCGTCCAGTTCAAGGCGCCCGCCTCGGCCGACCTGGATACCCGGGTGCGCATGCACAACATGGGCTTGAGCCTGGTGGCGCTCGGCCAGGGCATTCCCTTCTTCCACGCGGGCGACGAGCTGCTGCGCTCCAAGTCCCTCGACCGCGACAGCTACAACTCGGGAGACTGGTTCAACGCGCTCGACTTCACCTACACGACGAACAACTGGGGCGTGGGCCTGCCCCCCGAGGAGAAGAACAAGGGCAACTGGTCCGCCATGAAGGAACTGCTGGGCAACCCGGCGCTCAAGGCCACGCCGGAGCACATCCGCCGCGCGCACGAGCACTTCGGCGAGATGCTGAGCATCCGCAAGAGCGCGGCCCTGTTCCGCCAGCGCACCGCCCAGGACGTCCAGGCGCACGTGAGCTTCCTGAACACGGGCCCCTCGCAGGTGCCGGGCCTCATCGTCATGAAGCTCCAGGACGGCGCGGCCGCTGATGGCGTCACCGACGTGGTGGTGTTCTTCAACGCCAACGACGAGCAGCAGGTGTTCCAGATTCCCGAGTACGCCAACCGCGAGATGGTGCTGCACCCCGTGCAGCGGGGCTCGTCGGATCCGGTGGTGCGCGGCGCGTCGTTCCAGTCGGGCTCCTTCACCGTGCCGGGGCGCAGCACGGTGGTGTTCGTGAACCCGGGGCAGCTTCCCCCCGGTGGGGATGGGGCGGACGGCTGTGGCGGCTGCGCGGGGACTGGCGGCGGGGCCATGGGCGGTCTGGCCCTGCTGGCGGGCGGCCTGCTGCGCAAGCGGCGCCGTGCGTCGTGATTCACGGGCCGTGATGACGCACCGTTGAGGGAAGGAGGGGCCCCGGAGAGAAGTCCGGGGCCCTTTTCATTCCCGCACAGCGCGAGCGCTTGCCGCGTGCGGCCCCGTGCGGAGTGGAGTAGAGGGAGCGGCCATGGATGAGAAGACGCTCACCCGACTGCTCGAGCAGGTGAAGGGCGGCAAGGTTTCCGTGGACGCCGCCGTGGGGCAACTCAAGGATCTGCCCTTCGCCGAGCTGGGCTATGCGACGCTGGACACCCACCGCAGCCTGCGCTTCGGCTTTCCCGAGGTGGTGCTGGGCGAGCCGAAGACGGTGGAGCAGTTGCTCGGCATCGTGGCCACGCTGGTGGAACGCAAGCAGACGGTGCTGGTGACGCGGCTGCAGCCGGACAAGGCCGAGGCGCTCCTGGCCGCCCATCCCAAGGGCGAGTACCACGCGGTGGCGCGCATCTTCCACGTGAAGCAGGGCAAGCCCAAGGCGGGCCGGGTGGCGGTGGTGACGGCGGGGACGAGCGACATTCCCGTCGCCGAGGAGGCGGCGCTCACCGCGCAGGCCATGGGGGCCACGGTGACGCGCGTGTACGACGTGGGCGTGGCGGGCATCCACCGGCTCCTGCGCCGGCGCGAGGAGATTCAATCCGCGCACGCGGCGGTGGTGGTGGCGGGCATGGAAGGAGCGCTGGCGAGCGCGGTGGGAGGGCTCGTGGGCATTCCCGTGGTGGCGGTGCCGACGTCGGTGGGGTACGGGGCCAACTTCGGCGGAGTGTCCGCGCTGCTGGCGATGGTGAACTCGTGTGCCTCGAACGTGGCGACGATGAACATCGACAACGGCTTCGGGGGCGGCTTCTACGCGGCGCTCATCTCGCGCACGCGCGGGCAGCGCTGAGGGACACGGGCATGCGCAAGGTTCTCTATCTGGAGCCCGTGGGCGGCATCGCTGGGGACATGTTCCTGGCCGCGGGCATCGATCTGGGCGTGTCGCCGGAGGCGCTCACGCGGGCCCTCAGTGGGCTCGGGGTGCCGGGCTGGAAGCTGGCGGTGAGCCGGGCGGTGCGGCACGCCATCAGCGGCACGCACCTGGACGTGGTGCTGGACGAGCGCGAGGCGCATCCCCACCGGGCCTATTCGGACATCCGCGCGCTCATCGAGGCGGCGCCCACTCTGCCGCCCCGGGTCAAGGAGCGGGCGCTGGCGGTGTTCCGCGCCATCGGCGAGGCGGAGGCGAAGGTGCACGGGGTGTCGCTCGACGCCATCCACTTCCACGAGGTGGGCGCGGTGGACTCCATCGTGGACATCTGCGGGGCGGCGGTGGTGCTGGAACTGCTCGGAGACCCCGAGGTGTATGCGGCGCCGCCGCCCCTGGGCAGTGGCACCATCCGGGTGGCGCACGGCAACATGCCCATCCCGGTGCCGGCCACGCTGGAGCTGCTCCGGGAGCTGCCGGTGCGCTTCGAGGGCGTGGGAGAGCTGACGACGCCCACGGGAGCGGCGCTGCTCAAGGTGCTCACGCGCATCGCCCCGCCGCCGGCGGACTTCCGCATGGAGCGCATCGGCTACGGCGTGGGGACGAAGGACTTCCGCGACCGGCCCAACGTGCTGCGCGCCACCCTGGGCCGGGCCGAGGGCCAGACGGAGGGCCTCTGGGTGCTCGAGGCGAACCTGGATGACAGCACGCCGCAGTTGCTCGGCTACCTGCTGGAGCATGTGTTGACGCGGGGCGCGCTGGACGCCTGGGTGGTGCCCGCGACGATGAAGAAGGCGCGGCCGGGGCACCTGCTGAGCGTGCTGGTGGAGTCGAGCGCGAAGGAGGTCATGGTGGACCTGTTGCTGCGCGAGTCCACGACGCTCGGGGTGCGCTCCTACCCCGTGGAGCGGCGGGCCCTGGAGCGCGACTGGGTGGAGGTCGAGACGCCCTGGGGTCCGGTGCGCGTGAAGCGTGGCCTGCGCGACGGCGTGGTGCTCAACGCCCACCCCGAGTTCGAAGACTGCCGCCGGGTGGCCGAGTCCGCCGGAGTTCCACTCAAGCAGGTCATGGCGGCGGCGCTGGTGGCGCTCGGCTCCTCGCGCTGACTTCCGCCGCTCCGTTCTCTTTCTCATTCCTTCCTTCCCCACGAGCCCATGAACCCGACCGTCATCACCGAGCTGCGCTTCGAGCCCCTGAACCTCCCGCTCACCGAGCCCTTCGCCATCGCCACCGGAGCGCCGGAGCGGGCGGACAACGTGCTGGTGCGACTCACCCTCGCGGACGGCACGGTGGGGCTGGGCGAGGCGGCGCCCTTCACGGCCGTCTCCGGTGAGACGCAGGCGAGCACGATCGAGGCCATGGCCTCCGTGCGCGACGCCCTCGTGGGCCGGGACGCGAGTGCGTGGAGGCCCATCGGCGCGTGGCTCGGGGAGGCGCTGCCCCGGGCTCCGTCGGCGCGCTGTGGCATCGAGCTGGCGTTGCTGGACGCGCTGGGCCGCCATCACCGCATGCCCCTGGCCACCTTCTTCGGAGGCGCGGGCAGCGCGCTGGACATCGACATGACGGTGACGGCGGGGGACGAGGCGCACGCGGCCTCGTCGGCGCGGGCCATCGTCGCGCGGGGCATTCGCACCCTCAAGGTAAAGGTGGGCGCGCTGACTCCGGAGGAGGACGTGCGGCGCATGGTCATCATCCGCCGGGAGGCGCCCGGGACCCGGCTGTTCGCGGACGCCAACGGGGGCTACACGGTGGCGGGCGCGCGCGCCTTCCTGTCCGGGCTGGAGGCGGCGGGCGTTCCGTTGGCGCTCTTCGAGCAGCCCGTGCCGCGCGACGACTGGGAGGGCCTGGCCGAGCTGACGCGCTCCTCGCGGGTGCCCATCTGCGCGGACGAGTCGGCGCGCACGGTGGCGGACGTGGTGCGCCTGGGCCGCGAGGGCGGCGCGCATGGGGTGAACCTCAAGCTGATGAAGAGCGGGGTGGTGGAGTCGCTGGCCATGTGGAACGTGGCGCGTGCCTTCGGCATGGAGTTGATGATGGGCGGCATGCTGGAGAGCACCCTGGCGATGAGCAGCGCGGTGCACTTCGCCGCGGGCCTGGGCGGTTTCGATTACGCGGACCTGGACACCCACCTCTTCATTCGCGAGCATTCCTTCCGCGGGGGGTTGCGGATCGAGGGGGGACGGGTGGACGTCGGTCACGTCCAGGCCGGCCATGGTGTCGAGCTGGAGTGAACGAGGACTGCACATGCTGGACGCACTGGTGGTGGGCGCCGGGCCAACGGGCCTGACGATGGCATCGGAGCTGGCGCGGCATGGGCTGAGCTGTCGTGTGGTGGAGCAACTCACGGCGCCCTCGCCGTTGTCGCGCGCGCTGGCGGTGCAGGCCCGCACGCTGGAAATCTTCGAGGACCTGGGCATCGTGGAGCAGGCCCTGGCGCTCGGGCGCGAGGCCCTGGGCTTCAACGTCTTGGGCAAGGGTGGGGTGCGCGCGCGGGTCTCGTTGCGTGGCTTCTCCTGGCTGGAGACGCGCTACCCCTTCATGCTCATGCTCCCGCAGGACGCCACCGAGGCGCTGCTCACCGAGCACCTGGGCTCCTTGGGCCCGAGGGTGGAGCGGGGCGTGGCGCTGGAGGGCTTCGAGCAGGGGGCGGACGGGGTCGTGGCCACCTTGAAGCACGAGGAGGGCCGGACGGAGCGCGTGTCCGCGCGGTGGTTGCTGGGCTGTGACGGCGCGCGCAGCCGGGTGCGCAAGGGACTGGGCCTGCCCTTCGAGGGCTCGACGTATGAGGACTCGTGCGTGCTGGCGGACGTGCGCGTCGAGTGGCCCCTGGGCGAGGGCGAGCTGTGCATCATTCCCTCCGCGCACGGCGTGGTGGGGGCCTTTCCCATGCCGGGAGGGCAGCGCTACCGGCTGTTCTTCATCCGGCCACACGAGGACGCCGCCGACGCCGCCGACGACATCGCGCCCCTCGCGCTGGAGGAGATCCAGGCGCTGGTGGATGAGATGGTGCCCGTGCCCGCGCGCGTGAGCGAGCCGCGGTGGATGTCGCGCTACCGGCTGCACAGCCGGGGCGTGGAGCGCTACCGTCAGGGCCGGGTGTTCCTCGCCGGCGACGCCGCGCACATCCACAGCCCGGTGGGCGGCCAGGGAATGAACACGGGCATCCAGGATGCCTACAACCTCGCCTGGAAGCTGGCGCTCGTCACCCGGGGCCGCGTGTCGGAGTCCCTGCTCGACACGTACGAGCTGGAGCGGCACCCCGTGGGACGCCATCTGCTGCGGGGCACGGACCGGGCCTTCTCCCTCATGGCCCGAGGGGGCTCGGCGCGCGGCTGTTCCGAGCCCACGTGGTGCCCCGGGTCGCCACCCGCCTGTTCGGCAGTGCCGCCGCGCAGCGCCGCGTGTCGCGCTTCGTCTCCCAGCTCACCATCCGCTACCGCGAGAGCCCCCTGTCCTCCGAGCGCCTGTGGGGCGAGGAGGTGGAGGGGTGAGCAGGCGGCGAGGTCCCGCGCCCGGCGAGCGTGTCCCGGAGATGCCCCTCCGGGGGAAGGCGTGGAGCGCCTGCACCAGGTGCTGCGCGGACCCCAGCACACGCTGCTGCTGTTCACGGGCCTGAAGTTCGAGGCCCCGCGGCGAGGGGAACTGGTCGCGCTCGCGGACCGGCTGGAGCAGCACTACGGGCCCTGGTTGAAGGCGCGCGTGGTGGTGGCCGGAGAGGGCACGCCCACCGCCCGGGTGCTGGCCGACGAGGACGGCGCGGTGCATCGCCGCTTCGGCGCCGGGGCCGAGGGGTTCTACCTGGTGCGGCCCGACGGGTATGTGGGCCACCGCGAGTGGCCGCTCGAGAAGAAGCGGCTGGAAGCGGAGCTCGCGCGGCGGCTGGGCCGGTAGCTCAGGTCTTTTCCCGCGCGGGGGGACTGCTGCCCGAGGGCGCGGCGCTCAGCGTGCGCCACGCGGTGGCCAGGAGGATGACGGCGCCGCCCACGAGCGCCCAGGGTCCGGGCCGCTCCCCCACGAAGAGGAAGGTCCACACGGGGTTGAGCACCGGCTCGAGCAGGACGAGCAGCGAGGCTCCACCGCGGGCGTCTCGCGCAGCCCGCGCTCGAAGAGCGCATAGGCGCACCCGAGCTGGAACACGCCGAGGAAGACGAGTATGCCGAGATCCATCGCCGTGGGGCGGGGCCCCTCGAGGGCGGGCACGAGCGTGGCGAGGCCCGCGAGGACGTTGCCCCACACGAGCACGGAGGTGCCCTCGCCGCGCAGCGCGCGCAGCCCGAGGATGCACAGCGCGAAGGTGACGCCCGAGCCCAGGGCCACCACGTTGCCCCAGAACTGGCCGGGGTTGAGCTGATCGAGGAAGAAGAGGCTCAGGCCGAGCAGGAACACGGGCACGGCCATCCACTCGCCGCGCGAGGGGCGCTCGCCGAGCACCACGGGCGAGAGCAGCAGCACGTAGAGCGGCGCGGTGTCCTGCAGGAAGATGGCGTTGGCCGAGGTGGTGAGCTTGTTGGCCACGATGAACGTCACCACGGTGGCCGCGTAGGCGAGCGTGGCCAGGAGCCCACGCGCCGAAGGGAGTTTGCGCCCCGCGGGAAGGGCGAGCGCGAGCGCCACCGCGGCGATGAGCGAGCGGCCGGAGGCGAGCTGCCAGGCGGTCAGGGTGGACAGCTTCACGAGCACGCCCGCGGTGGACCAGAGCGCGGCGGCGGCGAGCAGGTAGAGGCGGGAGGGATGCATGGGCGGGACGCGCGTCCCTTAGCACGCCGCGACTGTTCGGTTCGTGGATGAGCCCGCAAGATTGTTTTGCGCATCGCGTAAGGGTGCAGTCAGATGGCCGCACTGGCTGTCCTGGGGAGGCAACGATCATGGCCGAGAAGTGGGACAAGCAGCTGATGGACTTCCTCAAGCGCACGGGCGAGGAGCTCAAGCGCACGGGCGACGATCTCAAGACCGAGGCGCAGCGGTTGCTCGTGGAGGTGCAGGACCCGAACAATCAAGCCAAGGTGAAGGAGGGTCTGCAGAACCTGCGCGTCTGGGCGATGGCGACGGGCAAGCAGGCCGCGGAGCACCTGGAGTCCGCCGTGCGCCGCGTGGAGGAGACCGTCGAGGGGGCCTTCGACAAACATTCCTCTTCCGCCACCCCCGCCTCCGGTGCCCCCCGCGTCGCGCACTCCGTCGACGCCTCCCCAGCCTCCGGTGACCCCCTCGCCTCCGGTGCCTCCCGAGGCCAAGGCGGCGGCCAAGGCGGGCGCGTCCAAGTCGATCGGACGCAAGAAGCCCTCGGCCAAGACCGCTCCCGCCAAGACCGCCGCGAAGAAGCCGGCGGCCAAGAAGGCGAGCTCTCCCAAGTCGATCGGCCGCAAGAAGCCCGCTCGTCCGGCCTCCTGAGGCCTGCGAGCGGCCGTCGGAGCGGGCCTCGGGGCTCTGGCCGTGGGCGTTGGATCAACCCGCGCCCCATGCCATAGTGCGCGCGTGGCCGGCTCCAATCGTGATGAGAAGGGCAGCATCCAGGCGGATATCTCTCAGGACGTCATCGACGAGGCGCTCAAGAGCGTCGAGCGGCGTGCCCATCCTCCCGCGAGTGAGGATGGGGATGTTCCCGAGGGGGCAGAACGCTGGAAGTGGATATCCCCGAGGGAATGACCCTGGAGGTGGACGTTCCCCCGTCCGTCCTCGGCGAGGGCGGCTCCGGCTCGGGCCCGGCCATGGCCGCCCTGACGGACACGCGCCAGCGTCTGGAACTCGTCCAGCGCGAACTGGAGGAGGCTCGCGCCCAGCTCGAATTCAGCCAGACCAAGAGCCGCGAGACGATGGAGCGCCTCAAGGAGAGCCACGAGCGCGCCCTGCGCGCCACGGCCGACCTGGAGAACTACAAGAAGCGCGCGCAGAAGGAGAAGGAGGAGCTCCAGAAGTTCGGCCTCGAGCGCCTGCTCAAGGACTTCCTCCCGGTGCTCGACAACCTGGATCGCGCGCTGGAGGCGTCCCAGAAGTCCACCGACTTCGAGGCCTTCCGCACCGGCGTGGAGATGACGCGCAAGCTGTTCGACAGCGCCATGGGCAAGCAGGGCGTCAAGGGCTTCTCCGCCGTGGGGCAGCCCTTCGATCCCCGCCTGCACGAGGCCATGCAGCAGGTGGAGAGCGCCACCGTGCCTCCGGGGCACGTCGTCTACGAGGCCGTGCGCGGCTACACTCTCAACGATCGGCTCATGCGGCCCGCGCTGGTGGTGGTGGCGCGCGCTCCCGAGGGAGCCGGGCCCGAGCCGACTTCCAGCACAACGCCGGGGAGTGCGCCCACGGGGGGGCCACTTCCGCGCAGCCCGGCAAAACACCCAGCGAGGGCCGATAGAACGCCATGGGCAAGGTCATTGGAATCGATCTGGGGACGACGAACTCGTGCGTGGCCGTGATGGAAGGCGGCGAGCCGGTGGTCATTCCCAACAGCGAGGGCAGCCGCACCACGCCGTCGATGGTGGGCTTCACCGAGTCGGGTGAGCGCCTGGTGGGGCAGATCGCCAAGCGGCAGGCCATCACCAATCCGGAGAACACCGTCTTCGCCGTCAAGCGGCTCATCGGCCGCAAGTTCGACTCGCCCGAGGCCAAGAAGGCCATCAGCGTGAGTCCCTTCCGCGTGGTGCCCAGCCCCAATGGGGACGCGTGGGTGGAGAGCCGCGGCAAGGGCTACAGCCCGCCGGAGATCAGCGCCATCGTGCTGATGAAGATGAAGCAGACGGCGGAGGACTACCTCGGCGAGCCCGTGACCGAGGCGGTCATCACCGTGCCCGCCTACTTCAACGACAGCCAGCGCCAGGCCACCAAGGACGCGGGCCGCATCGCCGGGCTCAACGTGCTGCGCATCATCAACGAGCCCACGGCCGCGGCGCTCGCCTATGGTCTGGACAAGGTGCGCGAGACGAACGCCGAGCGCATCGCGGTGTACGACCTGGGCGGCGGCACGTTCGATATCTCCATCCTGGAGCTCAACTCGGGCGTCTTCGAGGTCAAGAGCACCAACGGCGACACGTTCCTGGGCGGCGAGGACTTCGACCAGCGCCTCATCGACTTCCTGGCCAAGCGCTTCGCCGAGCAGAACAACGGGTTGGACCTGCGCAAGGACCGCATGGCGCTGCAGCGCCTGAAGGAGCCTCCGAGCGCGCCAAGCACGAGCTGTCCAGCGCGACGGAGACCGAGGTCAACCTCCCCTTCATCACCGCGGACGCCACCGGCCCCAAGCACCTCACCGAGACGATCGAGCGCACCACCTTCGAGTCCCTGGTGTCGGACCTGGTGGATCGCTCCATCGAGCCGTGCCGCATCGCGCTCAAGGACGCGGGCATTCCCGCGCAGCAGATCCACCAGGTATTGCTGGTGGGCGGCATGACGCGCATGCCGGCGGTGCAGCAGAAGGTGAAGGAGTTCTTCGGCAAGGAGCCGCACAAGGGCATCAACCCGGACGAGGTCGTCGCCGTGGGCGCGGCCATCCAGGGCGGCGTGCTCAAGGGCGAGGTGAAGGACGTCCTCCTCCTGGACGTGACGCCGCTGTCCCTGGGCGTGGAGACGGCGGGCGGCGTGTTCACGAAGATCATCGACAAGAACACCACCATCCCGTGCAAGAAGGGCGGTGTTCTCCACCGCGGTGGACAACCAGCCGCTGGTGAGCGTGCACGTGCTGCAGGGCGAGCGCGAAATGGCGGTGGACAACAAGACGCTGGCGCGCTTCGAGCTGGTGGGCATTCCCCCGGCGCCCCGTGGCGTGCCGCAGATCGAGGTCTCCTTCGACATCGACGTCAACGGCATCGTGCACGTGAGCGCCAAGGACCTGGGCACCGGCAAGGTGCAGCAGGTGCGCGTGGTGGGCAACTCGGGCCTGACCGAGTCGGAGATCCAGTCGATGATCTCCGACGCCCAGGCCAACCAGTCCAACGACAAGCTGAAGAAGGAACTGGCCGAGCTGCGCAACAACGCCGACTCGCTCATCTACACCACGGAGAAGAGCCTCGAGGAGTACGGCAACGTCCTCCAGGAGAAGGACCGCACGGAAATCAAGGCCGACGTGGACCACCTCCGGGAGACGCTCAAGGGGTCGGACGCGGCGGCGGTGCGCGAGGCCTACCAGAAGCTGGAGACGAGCGCCTACCGCATCGCGGATGCCCTCTACGCCGACCAGTCCAAGGCGAGCTCGTGAGGTGACGTGGGGCCCCTTCCCGGGGCCCTCGTCTCCGGTGTTCAATACGCGTCGTGGACTTCCCTTCGCTTGAAGCCGAGGTCGCCTTCCTGCGCGGCCTGAACGCCGTGGTGCGGATGGCGGACGACATCCTCGAGGACTGCCTGGAGCGGGGGTTGAACCTCGACGCGGCGGTGGATGTCTTCCTCACGCAGTGCGCCCGGCTGGTGCACGCCTCGGCGGGTTTCATCAGCCTTCGGGGCACCACGGGGCCGGTGCTCACCCGCGTCTCGGGCCGGCTGGGGGTGGACGTCTTCGAGGCCGCGGGCTGGAAGGGCTGCCGCCGCCTGTCCCCGGAGCGCGTGCTCTTCTGCGCTCCGCTGGCGCTCGGCCGCCTGGAGCTGGGCACGATGGGGCTGGTGGTGGACGGCCGCTTCGACGATGGCGGCGCGCTGGTGATGAAGCTGGTGGACGCCATCGCGGATCAGCTCGACAACGCCCTCCTGGCCTTCATCGCGCTGGCCGAGGGGCGCAACGTGCTGGAGCGCCTGGACGAGCTGGCTCCCGAGGATCCCCTGTCGGGAACGCGCGGACGGATCGGCCGCTATGAGCTGCTGACGCCGCTGGGCTCGGGCGGCATGGCGCAGGTGCTGGTGGCGCGCACGCGGGGGCCGGAGGGGCTCGGCCGGCTGGTGGCGCTCAAGCGCATCCTCCCCCACCTGGCGTCGGATCCGGACATGGTGAAGCAGTTCCTGGACGAGGCGCGGATCGGCCTGCGGCTGTCCCACCCCAACCTCGTCACCTTCCACGACTTCGGTGAGTCGCAGGGGGCCTACTTCCTGGTGATGGAGCTGGTGCGCGGGGTGGACTTCGATCGGCTGCTGGCGGTCACCCGGCCCTCCCCGCGGTGGTGGTGGCCATCGTGGTGCAGGCCCTCCACGGCCTGCACGCGGCCCACCGTGCGCGCGGCGAGGACGGGCACCCGATGCAACTGGTGCACCGGGACCTGTCCCCGCACAACCTGATGGTGGGCTTCGACGGGCGGGTGAAGGTGCTGGACTTCGGCGTGGCCAAGGCGCGCGCCCAGCGCACGGTCACGCTGCCGGGCATCGTCAAGGGCAAGCCGCTCTACATGTCTCCGGAACAGGCCCGGGGCCAGGCCCTGGACGCGCGCAGCGATCTCTTCGCCATGGGCCTCATCCTCTACGAGGCCCTCACCGGCACGCGCGCCTTCGACCGGGGCGATGAGGTGGAGTCCATGCACGCCATCTGCCTGGACCGGTTGACGCGGCCCGAGGGCATGTCACTCGGGCTGTGGGAGGTGATGGACAAGGCCCTGGCCAAGAAGCCGGAGCAGCGCTTCGCGCATGCGCTCCAGATGGCCGAGGCCCTGCTGCGGGTGTGCCCCCCGGCGCGGGAGAGCGACGTGGGGCAGCTCATGGCCACGCACTTCCCCGAGCGCCTGCATGGCTTCGAGCGCCTGGAGCGCGTCCACCTCGGCGCGGGCATGCTGTCCGGTCCGCCGAAGGGGGCGTCCCCCACCGTGGCGCGGGGGGACGCGAAGCGCTGAGGCTCATTATCCGCGCTTCTTGGGATCCTGCTCGCCGCTGAGGTTCAACCGGCGCCCGGAGTTCAGGTCGGCGTCGCCCCGCATGTCCAGCCGACGCGTCTCCTCGTAGAGCTCGTCCTCGACGATGACGGTGGGCTCCTCCTCGGGAGTCGAGGCGCGCATCTCGGGCCGGGTGCCCTCGTGGCGCAGGGGCAGGCCGATTCCCGGCTCCTGGGGGAGGACCTTCGGCGTGGGCTGCTCGATGGCTCGGTCCCGGGCCCGGTCCTCTTCCGTCAGGAAGGGGCTGGCCTGGGCGCCTTCCGTGTTGCGCGGTCCCATTCCCTGGTTGCCCAGGTCCTCGGTCCGCAGGCCCTCGATGCGGCGGCTCATGGGCAGGGCCGCGTAGGCGTCCGGGTCACTCCGGGCCATGTCCCGCTCCACCGCCGCGGTGTTGGCGGGGGCGCTTCCGACCCGGCCCGAGTCCAGGGGATCCATGCCGTGGAGCTCGCTGGTGGTGAATGGACGCAGGCTGTCCTTGCCATGGACCAGGATGATCTCACCATCCACGATGTCCCCGACTTCCGAGTAACGCACGGAATAGTCCTTGGGGAAGAAGAGTCCCTTCTCGATGTGGAATTCGCTCTCACCCACGGCGTACACCCTGCCCAACCGGTGTCCGTCGACGCTGCGAACGGTCATGCCTTCCTTGATTCCCTCGCGCTGATACATGATCCGCCTCCTCGCGGTTGGCTCCAGGGAAAGATGGAGATCCCACCGAGGGAAGGGCACCTTCCCATGGGAGGCCCGAGGGGGGCGCTCGGTGGGCTGGCGGCTCTTCGGGGGGCGGGAAGGCTGTTTTTGGGATTGAGAAAAGGCTCCCGAAGGTGAGGGGAAACGGTTGCGTGCTTGACCCCTCTTGCGGCTCCCCATACAAAACTGGGGCTTTGCCGCACCCTGGCCTCGCGAGGACGCCCCCATGCGCCGTTTCACTCCGCTATTCCTAGCAGCGTTTGCCCTCTTCTCGGCTGCTTGTGAAAAGAAGTCGCAGCCCACTCCCGCCGATACGGGCTCGCAGGGCCGGGCGACCCAGCCTGCTCCCACGGGGGGCACGCCGCCCGCTTCCGACACCCTGCTGCTGGGTCAGATCAGCAGCCTCACCGGCTCCCAGGCGACCTTCGGCGTGTCCACCCAGCACGGTGTGGAGATGGCCCTCAAGGAGGCCAATGCCGCGGGCGGGGTGAAGGGCAAGAAGCTCGCGGTGCGCGTCTACGACAACCAGAGCAAGCCCGAGGAGGCGGCCCAGGCCGCCACCCGTCTCGTCACCCAGGACAAGGTGCTGGTCATCATCGGTGATGTGGCCTCGTCCAACTCCCTGGCCATGGCCGACAAGGCGCAGGCCGCCGGGGTGCCGATGATCACCCCCGCCTCGACCAACCCGGCCGTGACGGAGAAGGGTGATTACGTCTTCCGCGTCTGCTTCATCGACCCGTTCCAGGGCTTCGTGATGGCGAAGTTCGCGCGCGAGAACCTGAAGCTGGACCGGGTCGCCATCCTCCAGGACAACAAGAGCGCCTACTCCATCGGCCTCACCGAGGTGTTCTCCCAGAAGTTCGCGGAGATGGGCGGCAAGGTGCTGACCACGGAGAGCTACTCGCAGGGCGACACCGACTTCCGCGCGCAGCTCACCGCCATCAAGAAGCTCAAGCCGCAGGGCCTCTACGTTCCGGGCTACTACAACGACGTGGGCCTCATCGCCCGCCAGGCGCGCGAGCTGGGCCTGACGGTGCCGATGATGGGCGGGGACGGTTGGGACTCGGAGAAGCTGTTCGAACTGGCCGGCAACGCGCTGGATGGCAGCTACTTCTCCAACCACTACTCGCCGCAGAACCCGGATCCCCGCGTGCAGAAGTTCATCGCGGACTACAAGGCGGCCTACGGCAGCACGCCGGACGCGCTGGCGGCGCTGGGGTATGACGCGGCGCGCGTGGCGATCGCCGCGCTCGAGAAGGCCAAGGATCTGACGGGCCCCTCCATCCGCGACGCCATCGCGCAGACGAAGGACTTCCCGGGCGTGGCCGGCAACATCACGCTGGACGAGAAGCGCAACGCCGTGAAGTCGGCGGCGATCCTGAAGGTGGGCGACGGCAAGGCCGAATTCGTCACCACGATCAATCCGTAATGTCCCAGCTCATCCAGCACCTCATCAACGGCATCGCCGCGGGCACGATCTACGCACTGGTCGCGCTCGGGTACACGATGGTGTACGGCGTGCTCAAGCTCATCAACTTCGCCCACGGCGACGTGATGATGGTCGGCGTGTACATGGGCTACGCGACGGCCATGATGCTCGGCCGGCAGGCGCGGGGTTCGGTGGGCGGCGTGCTGCTCATCTTCCTCGTGGCCATGGCGGGCTGCGCGCTCATGGGCTTCCTCATCGAGCGCTTCGCCTACCGTCCGCTGCGCGAGAAGCCCCGGCTCACCGCGCTCATCACCGCCATCGGCATCTCGTTCACGCTGTCCTACGGCTTCCAGTTGGAGATCGGCTTCCTGCCGGGCTCGGCGCCGCGCGCCTTCCCGCAGATCATCCAGCCGGCGCAGTGGTTCACGCTCGGCGACCCCGAGTTCCCGGACGTGGTGCTGTGGAACTGGCAGGTCATCTCGCTGCTGCTCGCGGTGGCGCTGATGGCGGGCCTGCAGTTCCTCGTCTACCGCACGCGCTTCGGACGGGCGATGCGCGCGGTGTCCTTCGATCACCGCGTGGCGGCGCTGATGGGCATTCCCACGGATCGGATCATCTCGGTGACGTTCATGATCGGCAGCGCGCTGGCGGCGGGAGCCGGCCTGCTCTATGCCATCAAGGACACCTCGGTGAGTCCGCTGATGGGGCTGTACGTGGGCCTCAAGGCCTTCGTGGCGGCGGTCATCGGGGGCATCGGCAACGTGCCGGGCGCCATGGTGGGTGGCCTGTTGCTGGGGCTCGTGGAGGAGTTCGTGGTGGGTTATGCCGCGAGCACTGGCGTGACGCGGTGGCCTTTGGCTTCCTGATCCTCGTGCTGCTCGTCCGTCCCGGAGGCCTGTTCGGCCGGGTCGCGGCGGAGAAGGTCTGACGCCGCGCATGGAAACGCCTCTCGACGTGTCTTCCTCCTCTCGGATACCCCCGCGCTGCGCGGCATCCTCCCGCTCCTCATCGCGCTGCCGGTGCTGCTGCTGCTGGATTTTCTGCTGCGCGACTCCCTGTTCACCACCTACATCCTGTCCGTCATCGGGGTGAACGTCCTGCTCGCGGTGAGCCTCAACATCGTGAACGGGATGACGGGTCAGTTCTCCATCGGCCATGCGGGGTTCATGGCGGTGGGTGCCTACCTCGCGGGCATCACGTCGCTCGCGTTGAAGGACGTGGCCATCTCCTTCCTGCCCGTGGCGGTGAGCGACCCGGTGTTCCTGCTGGTGGCGCTGCTGGTGGCGGGAGGATCCGCGGCCCTGGCGGGCTTCCTGGTGGGACTGCCCTCGCTGCGCCTGCGCGGGGACTACCGGCCATCGTGACGTTGGGCTTCGGGGAGATCATCCGTGTCGTGGTGACCAACACCGCGTCGTTCGGCCGCGCGCTGGGGCTGAGCGGCATTCCCCAGAAGTCCTCGCTGGCCATGGTGGGCCTGTGGGTATTCCTGTGCGTGCTGGTGGCGCGCCGCATCGCCGGCTCCAGCCACGGCCGCAGCCTGCTGGCCATCCGCGAGGACGAGGTGGCGGCCGAGGCGATGGGCGTGAACACCACGGGCTACAAGGTCCGTGCCTTCGTGGTGTCCTCGTTCTTCGCGGGCGTGGCGGGCGGACTGTTCGCCCACTTCGTGCCCATCATCAACCCGGGCTCCTTCACCTTCGTGAAGTCCATGGAGGTGGTGGTGATGGTGGTGCTCGGAGGGCTGGGCTCCACCACGGGCGCCATCGTGGCGGCGGTGTTCCTCACCCTGCTGCCCGAGGGCATGCGCTCGGTGTTCGGTCTGCTGGGCACGGAGAGCACCCTGTCGCAGCAGGTGGATCAGATCCGCATGCCTGTCTACGGCCTGTTGCTCGTGGTGCTGATGCTGTCGCGGCCCCAGGGGTTGTTCGGAACGAAGGAACTGTGGGACGTCGTGCCACGCTGGCTGCCTCGGCGCCGCAAGGGGATGTGATGAGCGGACCACTGCTCGAAGCCGTTGGAGTGAGCATCCAGTTCGGAGGCCTCAAGGCGCTCTCGGACTTCAACCTCGCCATCCACCCGGGAGACCTGCAGGGGCTCATCGGGCCCAATGGCGCGGGCAAGACGACCGCGTTCAACGTGCTCACCGGCGTGTACCGGCCCACGCAGGGCGAGGTGCGCGTGAACGGGGTGCGGGTGAACGGGCGGCTGCCGCATCAAATCAACCACGCGGGGCTCGCGCGCACCTTCCAGAACATCCGCCTGTTCCGGGCGCTCACGGCGCTGGACAACGTGAAGGTGGCGTGCCGGGCGCAGGGCGCGCTGCACCAGGGCGGCGACGTGGGGATGGGGGCGAAGCTGCGCGAGGCCTTCAGCAACTACCGCGACTGGTGGCGGGCGATGCTGCTGACGCCGAGCTTCCAGGCCGAGGAGCGTGAGCTGACGCGGCAGGCCGAGCACCTGCTGGAGGTGATGGGGCTGGCGCACCGCCGGGACGAGGAGGCGCGCAACCTGCCCTACGGCGAGCAGCGGCGCCTGGAGATCGCCCGGGCGTTGGGCACGCGCCCGCGGGTGTTGCTGCTGGACGAGCCGGCGGCGGGCATGAACACGCGCGAGAAGGCGGACCTGATGGTGCTCATCCGCAAGCTCCGGGATGACTTCCAGTTGGGCATCCTCGTCATCGAGCACGACATGAAGCTGGTGATGGGCATCTGCGAGAAGATCACGGTGCTCGACCACGGCGAGAAGATCGCCTGGGGAGCGCCGGCCGAGGTGCGCAGTGACCGCAAGGTCATCGAGGCGTACCTGGGAGACAGCTATCTGGAGTCGCAAGGACAGTCGCACGGAGGCTCGGCGTGAGCGAGGCGCAGGTGAAGCTGTTGGGCACGCGCCCCGAGTTTCCGCCGCTGCTGGCGGTGGACGGGGTGAAGGTCTCCTATGGGGCCATCCAGGCGCTGCGGGGCGTGACGCTGAAGGTGGGCAAGGGCGAGGTGGTGGCGCTCATCGGCGCCAATGGCGCGGGCAAGACGAGCACGCTGCGCGCGGTGAGCGGGATGCTCAAGCCGGTGGGCGGGCGCATCTCCTTTTCGGGGGAGGACATCACCGGGAAGAAGGCGCACCAGCTGGTGCCCAAGGGCATGGCGCACGCACCCGAGGGCCGGGGCATCTTCCCGAACCTCACGGTGCTGGAGAACCTGGAGCTGGGCGCCTACCTGCGCAACGACGCGGAGGGCATCGCGGCGGACATGGAGAAGAGCTACGCGCTCTTTCCGCGGCTCAAGGATCGGCGCAAGCAACTGGCGGGCACGCTGTCGGGAGGCGAGCAGCAGATGCTGGCCATTGCCCGCGCCCTGCTCAGCCGGCCCACGCTGCTGCTGCTGGACGAGCCCTCGTTGGGGCTGGCGCCGCAGGTGACGGAGACCATCTTCCGCAACCTCCGGGACGTGAACGCCGCGGGGGTGAGCATCCTGCTGGTGGAGCAGAACGCCCACCGGCGTTGAACTTCGCCCACTATGGCTACGTGCTGGAGACGGGCGAGGTGGTGATGGCGGGAGCGGGCAAGGCGCTGCTGGACAGCCCGGAGATCCGCAAGGCCTACCTGGGCGAGTAACGGGGCTCGCCCGGGGCGGCGTCACGGCAGGACGCCGAGGAGGCTCACGCCACCGGGGCCGACCGAGAGGAGGAGACTCCCGGAGTGGGCGCGGCCGCGGCTGGACGGTCCTGGAGCCAGAGGTAGACGCCCGCTCCGGCGAGCGCGGCGCCCACGGCGGCGCTCACGCCCGACAGGACGCGGCGGGAGGCGGCCTTCTCGCGCAGGGCGACGATCTGGGACACGTCGTTGGACGTGGGGTAGCGGCCATCGGCGTAGTAGGCATTGGAGTCGCGCATGGCCTTGTCGCCGTCGAGCACGAGGAAGCCCGCGAGTCCCAGGGCGGCGACGCCCACGCCCGCGGCGGTATAGGCGACGGGCTTCTTCCAGTTGCGTGCGGAGGAGGAGTCGCGAACGGAGGGACGAGGACCATGTCCTCGGCCGTGACGGGAGCGGGCTCTGCCACGACGGGAGGCGTCGTGGGAGCAGGTGCCTCGGCGGCGGGAGGGGCGGGCGGCGGCTCGGCGCGGGGGGTGATTTCCTGGGGAGGATGCGCAGTTGCCGCAGCAGCCGGAGGGCGAAGGGCCTGTTCCTGATGTCCTCCTCGTCCTCGTTCTCTTTCAGGAGCTGCTCCGGGTCGCTCAGCCGGAGGGTCATCTTCCGGAGCTCCTCACCGCGGGAGTCCACCACGTGGCCGGAGACGAACGTGGGGACGCCGAGCTTCACGGTGACGAGGAGCGAGTGACCCGACTGGGTGTCGGCGGCGAGTCGGCCGAGACACTCGAGGGACTCCTTGTTGGCGGAGACGCACGACTTCTTGGGCTCCTTCTCGAGGAAGGCGCTGACCTGCTCGTCGGGGACGTGCTTCACGCCCGTGCGAGCGATCGCGGCCGAGCAGGCGGCCTCGTAGTGCTGGACCTTCTTCTTGTCCTTCTCGCCGATGACGACGCACGGATGGACGGCGACGAGGCTGATGTCGTCCTGCGCGGCGGCGTCGCGTGAGTGCACGGTGGGTGCGAGCAGCAGTGCGAGCGAGAGGAGGAAGGAAGGGGAGGCGCGGGGGAGCAGGGCGGACTCCTCGGAGGAGGGGATTACTTGTGCGGAATCAGGTCATCGCAGGGGAGTTCCCAGGACGCAACCTTCCGCGAGCGGGAACCCCATGCTATCCACGAAGACTGGACCGTCCAAGAGTGTGAAGAGGTGATTGTCGTGACGTGGCGCGAGGTCCTCGGACTGTTGCTGATGGGCGCGCTCTGCGCGTGCACGCAGCCGATCAATCGGTGCGAGACGGCGGCCGACTGTCGCTCGGGTGCACTGTGCCTGCAGAACGTCTGTGTCTACGACGGTGAGATCGACAGCCAGGCCTGTGACCGGCCCTGCGCGACCTACGAGGCCTGTTCCGCGCTGACGTTGAAATGCCAGCCGCGGTTCACGGGACTGGTGGTGAGTCCGAGTGACGCGACGGTGATCGATGGAGGAACGCTGTCCGTGCGGGCGGAGCTGCGGGTGACGCCCGGGTTCGCGGCGAACTTCCCGGAGACGTTGAACATCGGTGTGACGCGAGGGGATGGCGGGACGGTCGCCTCGCTGCCGACGACGACGGAGGGTGATGGGGTCTACACCACGCAGTGGAATCCCTCGGGGAGGGTGCCTATCGGCTGACAGCGGCGCATCCCGAGCAGGGCGGGCCGAGCACCACGGTGGGGCTGACGGTGGACACGACGGGCCCGTTGCTGTCGGTGGTACCGGCGGCCTCGTCGAGCCGGGAGCCGGATGGGGGCTTCATCTACAAGGACCCCGTGGCACCGAGTGCGTGGCGAAGGGATCAGACGGCGACGGTGCGGGTCGAATCCAGTTCGACGGATTTGGATCCGCGAAGCGTGAGCGTGCTCGTGCGCGGATTCGACGGTGGGGTTGCGCTGGAGGGGCTGAGTCTGGCGTCGGCGACTCCGTGCGAAGGGAAAGCGTATTGCGCGACGGTGGATGTGCCCTTGTGGAAGCCGGGCCTGCCTGCGTTCCGCGGCGAGTTCGCCGTCGAAGTGAGCGCGAAGGATCGGGTGGGGAATCAGACTTCCGGTAGGGGAGCATCCCCGTGACGCGCTGGAAGTGGCGACACGGTATCAACTCCGCCGTGATTACCGCCGCGCCCGCCGTGGGGAACAAAGGTGTTCTCTATGTCGGGACAACGAATATCAACAACAATGACGGTCGATTCCTCGCGCTCTCCGAGGATGGCCGTTTGTTGTGGGAAGCGAGCACTGGAGCCGTTGTAGCCAGTCCCGCAGTGGGTAGTGCGTTGCCTGACGGCACAGAGCGTGTCTACGCGGCTCATAGAAAAAGTACCACGAATCGAGTTGGCTTCTATGCCGGAGGCAGTACCTTTATCGCTCCGTGCACTGATTCGTCATTGACAGGAGTGCTCGTTCAATCAGCGTTGGCAATTGGCCAGGTTCCCGTAGGTGGTGCCTCTGAGACGGCCTATGGTGTTTACACTGGTCGTGCCGGGGGAACGATCTTCGCCGTGCGCCCAGATGCGGAGAACGATCCTCTGTTTCAATGCCCGACGACTTCTGGCGTTGGCGATGTCCTTTCTCCAGGGTCAATGCTTGCTTCGGGAGCCTCTGTTGTTTTGGGGACTTCAACAGGTCGATTGCGGTCTTACTCCCTTGGTTCCTCTGGAACCTGGAACAGCTTGGCACAATGGGATCGGCCGCTCGGAGTGGTAAACCCCACGGCGATGGCCGTGGCGAATGGGAGGATATTCGGCGGCAGCAACGATGGAACCAACAGCAGGCTTTTCACCGCGCCGCTGGATGGTGGGCAGGACCCGACGAACACCCCCACCGGCTCTCCGACCTGGAATGCCAGCATTGGTGGCTCGCCCGAGACCCGAGTGGTCGTGGGCCTCCAGAGCAACAACCTGCTCGCATTGGACGCGGCGGATGGCGGCACCCAGAGCATCCAAACTCCTCCGAGGTCATCAAGGGCGCTCCCGTCTGGGGCGCGGGTGGCTACGTTTACACCGCCAGCTCGACGAGTGGCGTCATCCAGGCGCGTCGGCCGTTGGAGCACATCGAGTGGCAATTCGACGCGGAATCCCCCATCGAAGCCTCGATGAACCTCGACTGTAGCCGGTCGGCGGATGGTGGCGTGCTGTCCGGCATGCCCGGGGTGCTGTACGCGGCGAGTCAGGACGGCAGGGTCTTCGCCATCGTCGTGGACAGCCCGGGATTGGATTCCACGGCCCCCTGGCCCAAGTACCAGCACGATTCACGCAATACCGGCAATCCGGACACGCCTCTCACCTCTTGCCCCTAGGAGAAGCACGAGGCGGCCTGTCCTCGTGTCGTCACTCCCGACACTCGAAGTAGAGACCCGGGGCGGACTCGTCTAGGGTTCGCCCGCTTCCATTCCACCTCAAACATTCTGGACTCGCACCCATGTCATCTTTGTCCCGCTTGTTCGCCGCCATCGTCACCCTGTCGCTGATTGGCCTTGCTTGCGCCACCTCGGGCTCTTCCAAGTCGGGTGGGTCTTCCTCCGTCGAGGAGGTTCCCAACGAGAACACGCCCACCGAGCGGCCCCAGATCCAGTTCCAGAAGATCACCGCCCCCGAGGGCTTCTCCGTGCAGCTCCCCGGCCAGCCCGAGGCCCAGCGCGGCAAGGTCTCCATCCCCGGTGGCGAGGTGCAGACCGCCTCCTGGGCCGTCAATGACATCACCGGCGTGCTCTACTCCATCAGCACGCTTGATTACCCCGAGAAGGTTGTCTCGGCCCACCCGGCCGCCGCCTTCTTCAACGAGGGCAAGGCGGGCCTCGTCGGCAAGCTCAATGGCACCGTCAAGTCCGAGGAGGACATCACCCTCCAGGGCTACCCCGGCAAGTCCCTCACCATCTCCTCGGACTCCGGAGAGGTGCGCGCGCAGAACTTCCTCGTCGGGCCGCGCCTCTACACCCTGCTCGTCCTCTACAACCCGAGCATCGGCGCTCCCCAGGCCGATCAGTTCTTCTCCTCGCTCGAGCTGATCAACCCTCCGCCCTCCATCTCGCCGGCGCCCAAGGGCTCGGCGGCGGCGAGCGACGGTGGGACTCCGGCGGGCGATGCCGGCACCCCCGCGGGTGACGCTGGCACCACCCCCAGCACCCCCGCGACCGATGCCGGCACCCCGGCCGGTGACGCGGGTACCCGTCGGTAGTCGTTGTCCTCGGGACCCGCGTGGCCTGTGCCCGCGGGTCCCCGTGCTTCACCGGGGCCAGTGGTAGCGATTGCCGTTGTTGCCCACGACCCAGATGTCTCCTGGATTGTTCGCCGCGATGTCTCGGAACTGGCCGGGTGTTCCCGAGCCGAGATCGAACGCCTTCGTCCACGCACTGCCGTTGTAATAGTAGACCCTCCCAATCAGCGTGGAGATGTAGATGGAATGGCTCCCAAAGGCCACCACCGAGCTGATGTGTTCACCCGGCGGCGTGGGCAAGAACTTGCTCCAGTTGGAACCATTCCAACTGAGCATGGTTCCATTGTTGCCCACGGCATAGGCCAGCTTGGGGTTCACGACCCAGACACTCTGGAGGGTGGCGCCTCCGGTGGGAATGTTCTCTGGACTCCAGTTCCCCGAGGTTTTGTCGAACCGGTAGATTTTAGGTGTGTTTGCCCCACCGACGGCGAACAGCGTGTCTCGTGAGATGCCATGCACGTCCGTTAGTTCCTCAGACACGGATCGGGTGTTGTAGTCGGCGCCTTGGGGCGTGAGCACCCGGAATGCACGTCCTTTGTCTGAGCCATTGATCGTGTTGAATCCCACGAAATGGGCTTCGATGTCGTTTCCAACGGGGAAGGCGATGGCACCCTTGATGTGCGTATCCACGGGCTTATTCCCCGGGGTCACACACTGCTGGCTGTTCGGGTCGTACCGCGCCATGAACCCATTGTTCCCTCCGAGCAGGGCGTCCCCTGAGCCCGGAGTCGCGGCAACGCTGTACACGCTCGCCCCTGCCGTGCAGGTGCTGAGGTCCTGGAAGCTCATCTCTCCAGGTTTGAGCTGGTGGAACTTGTCACCGCCAGCGACCCATACGCCTCCATTTCCATAGAGTGCCACGGAGTACCGGTGTCCGAACCTGACGAGGGGTAATTCTTCCAAGCTGGAGTCGTGGGACACACGTCCCCTTCATCCTTCTCGGTGTCGCAATCGTTGTCCGCAAGATCGCACAGCTCAGTTGCATTCGGATGGGTGAATGGGTTGCCATCGTTGCAATCGCCCCCCTGCGCCACGTATCTGGCATCTGGCGTGCCGCACGTCTGGATGACCGGTCATTCCGTCCGTACTGGTCGGAGTCGTCGTCCGCGTAGTACTGCGTGGGAGGCGTCGTGGATTTGCACTGGGTGCTTTTTCCATCCGGTGAGCACTCCTTCGCGCCCGCGCACTGATAATTGTCGGTGCACGCCGCGCCTACGTCGAAGTCTTCGTCCTTCTGGCCGTCACAGTTGTTGTCCAGCGTGTCGCAGACGTCCGTGGCGCCGGGGTGCACGTTGTTCTTCGTGTCATCGCAGTCATCCGAGCTGGCGACGTAGTAGTTACCGGTGCAGTAGTGCCGCAGACCTTTATGCCCGCGCCCGTTGCGCCATGGTTGTCCTTGTCCCCGTCCGGATACCGGTGCTCGTCACGACCTTGCACGTGGCCTGGGTGGTCGTGACACATTCGACCTTACCCGCGCATCCGAGTTCACCCGAGCAGGCTGCTCCGGTATTGAACCCCTCGTCGATCACGTCATCACAGTTGTCGTTCACCCCGTTGCACAGCTCGGTCGCGGTGCTGTAGCGCTCCTTGCGCTTGTCGTCGCAGTCGAGGCTGTTCTTCACGTAACCCGCTGGTTGGGCGCACTGGTTCAGGGCCTGTTGTGGGTTGCCTTCGCCGTCCCCGTCCTCGTCGCGGAACCACTCGGACTTGGAGGCCTGACAGCTCATTGCTCCCTGGGTGTCACAGGCCCAGATCTGACACGCGGCCTCCGGGTTGCTGCACTGCTGGCCGAGCTTCTCGAAGCCCTCGTTCGTCCTGCCGTCGCAGTTGTCATCCCGGGTGTTGTTGCACAGCTCCACCTGCCCGGGACGCACCGTGGCCTCGCCGTCATCGCAGTCCGTGCCTCCAGTGGCCACGGAGACGTACCCATCGTCATCTCCGTCAACCGCCTCGAGCTTCAGCTCCACCGGCGCGACGCCCCGGCCCACGTTGACGGAGTTCGACGCGACGAACTCGGGTCCCTGTGAGCACTGCTGCTCGAACGCCGTCGCGGTGACGGTGAGCGTCGAGCCCCAGCCCTCCTCTCGGAACGCCGCCACCGTCACCTGCTCGCCGCGCTTCTTCCCCACGAGCTGCTCCTGGAGCTCCGTCGAGCGCTCCTCACCCGCGCCTTGAGCGTCCTTCACGCTCACGCGGATGCAGCCGGGTTTGAAGTTCGGAAAGGAGATGGTGAGTTTCACCGCTCCCTGATCTCGACAGCCAACGCTCAGGCAGGCCACCAGGCCCACGAGGAATACGAAACGTGAGGACATGATCCGGCATCATGCCCTATTTCCGGCCGCATCGAACGGCACGCACCGCTCGTGTAATCACGGGCCGCCCGTGGCCGCCTGTCGCGCGAGCCTGGGGCTCTCAGGGTGCCCGGGCGCCCAGGGCAATCTCGGCGCGGGGATGGTAGCGGCCGCCGAGGCTCTCGAAGAGCACGAGGCCGTCCACCCGCGCCTCGCCCCAGCGCGCGTCCTGGAGGGCGCGCACGCACCCGGTCAGCTCCCGGTCTCCCCGGGGCTGTTTCGCCCGCGCCAGCGTGAGGTGCGCCACGTAGGCGCGGTGCTCGGGCTCGAACCCCAGGGGCCGCAATCCCTCCGTCACGTCCGCCTGGAGCGCGCCCAGCGCGGCCGTGTTCCCCTCGACTCCCGCCCACAGCACCCGCGGGTGTGACGGCGCCCCGAAGCTCCCACCGCCCTGGATGCTCAACACCAGGGGCTCATGCCGCGGCCCCACCTGCTCGAGCACCTGCTTCACCCGGGCGGCCCGCTCGTCGTCCACCTCTCCCAGGAAGTTCAAGGTCAGGTGCAGGTTGGCGGGAGGAACCCAGCGCGCGCGTGGCGCCAGGCCACGCAACTGCTCCAGGGCCGCGGTGGCCGCCTCCTCCACGCTCCTGCCCAACGTCACGGCGACGAAGAGTCTCATGCTCATCTCCTCCGAGTCGGTGCGTCCCCGCCCGTGTCCGAGATGGCGCGCGAGCGGTATGGCGAGGCGTTCCACTTCGAGCCAGCGGCGCCGCCTCCCGTCGAGGGAAAGGCGGCGCCGCGGGTGTGCTACCTGCCCGTCCGTTCGCCGGGGCTCACGGAACCACGGTGATGCGCTTGTCCGTCGGCGGGCTCAGCGGGTTGTGAGCCTCGAGATAGGCCGAGAAGGCATCGATGTCGATGGGGCCCGTGCGCAGATCCTGTCCCTGGGTGAAGACGCTGAACCCATCTCCTCCCGCGGCCAGATAGTTCGTCTGCGTGACGCGGTAGGAGGCCGCCGCATCCAGGGGCGCGCCGTTGAGCCGGATGGACGCCGGGTCCACCTTCTTCCCCACCGGGGCCGACGCGGACCAGGAGTAGGTGAAGCCGGCCGACACCTGGAGGATGCGCGTGTTGGTGCCCTGGAATTGCTGCTCCAGCATCTGATGGATCTGCGCGCCGGTGAGCGTCAGCGTGGTCACGCTGTTGGCGAAGGGCTGCACGGTGTAGGCCTGCCCGTAGGTGATGTCCCCGGCGGGGATGTCCGCGCGCACGCCACCCGGGTTGGTGACGGCGATGACCGCGCCCCCCTTGTCCGCATCCCGCGTCGCCTCGAGAAACGCGTCCGCGATGGCGTTGCCCAGCAGCGACTCGCCCGACTGTCCGGAGGGAATGGTGGTGCGCGGGGGAATCTTGAGATCGACGGGGGTCCTGCCGATGACGCGATTGGCCAGCGGGGCGGCGCGGGTGGCGTAGTCCTTCACCATCGCGTCCACGGTGGGGTTCGCCGCGTCCCGCGTGACGACGTGGTTGTGCGCTTCCACCGACACCACGTCCTTGGTGCCGGTGTCCAACACCAGGTCCATCTGGGTGATGATGCGTCCGTAGCTGGCCGCGCTCGTCACGCGCCGGCCGTTGATGACGCAGTTATAGGCCTCGTGCGTGTGGCCGGAGTGGATGAAGTCCACCTCGGGATCCAGCCGCGCGACGATGTCCAGGATGGGACCGGAGACGCCCTGGCAGTCGTCATACAGCTTGGCGGCGGGATAGCCTCCCTCGTGGATGAGCACCCCGATGGCCTCGACGCCCTGGGCCTTCAGCCCGGGCACGAGCGCGTTGACCGTGTCGGCCTCGTCCTGGAAGGTGAGTCCGGCGATGCCGGTCGGGTTGACGATCCCCGGCGTGCCCTCGAGCGTCATGCCGATGAAGGCCACCTTCACGCCCTCGAACTCGCGAATCTCGTAGGCGGGAAGCAGCGTCTCGCGGGTGGCCGTGTTCGTGAACACGTTGGCCGAGAGGTACTTGAACTTCGCGCCGGGAAAGGACGTGCCGCTCTGGCACCCATCCACGGGGTGGCAGCCCCCGTTCTGCATGCGCAGCAGCTCGTCGCGGCCATCGTCGAACTCGTGGTTGCCCACGGAGGTGATGTCCAGGCCGATCTGGTTCAGCACGGCGATGGTGGGCTCGTCGTGGAAGATGCCCGAGATGAGCGGCGAGGCGCCGATGAGATCTCCCGCCGCCACGACCACGGTGTTGGGGTTCTGGGCCCGGAGCTGTTCGATGTGGGTGGCGAAGAAGGCCGCGCCGCCCGCGTTCACGTTGACCGTGCTCCCATCCGCGCCGGGCGTGGGGACGGTCCCGTTGCTACCCGAGGGCGGCTCCAGGTTGCCGTGGAGGTCGTTGAAGGCCAGCAGCTGGACGTGGATCTGCTTGGACTCGGGGGGCGGGGCGTCCCCGCCGCAACCGGCGTGCAGCGAGAACAAGGCGCCCGAGACGAGTGCTCCGAGCAGCAGGACGCGAGGGCGTGCCAGCGAGGAAGAAGAGAGCGGGGGAGCGGACATGGGGGCAGTCCATATCCGAAATCCGGCCCGCCATCATCCCCTGGCCAGTCACGAGTGGGGGGACGCGCCGGGGGAGGCGCTCCCCGTCACGCTCAGTACGCCTTGGAGAAGACGATGCGGCCGGGAGACGGCTCCCCGGTGACCACGCACTTGCCGGGCTCCTGGGCGAGCGCGAACGGCCGGTTGCGCGTGGTGAGGCCCGTCTCCTCCTTGATGCGCGCCTCGACCTTGGGGTCCAGGTTCCAGTGGGCGAGCAGGAAGCCCGCGTCCGCCTTCTCCTTCATCTCCTCGTAGCTGTTGACCTCGAAGGTGTTGGCCTCGCGGAAGGCCTTGGCCTTGTCGAACAGCCCCTTCTGCATCGCGTCGAGCATCTCCTGGGCCTTGGCCACGGCCTGCTCCAGGGGGATGAACTCCTTCTGGCGCACGTCGCGGCGCACCATGACGCAGGTGCCCTTGGCCAGGTCCTTGGGGCCCAGCTCCACGCGCAGACACGTGCCCGTCAGCTCGTGCTCGTTGTACTTGAAGCCCGGGCTCTTGGTGTCGTCGTCGTCCACCACCACGCTCAGGCCCGCCTTCTTCAGGTCCGCGGCGAGCGCGTGCGTCTTCTCGAGCACCTGCGTCTTCTCCGCGTCGCTCGCCTTGCCGGCGATGGGGATGATGACCACGTGCACGGGGGCGAGGCGGGGCGGCACGATGAGGCCCGCGTCATCCGAGTGCGTCATGATGAGGCCACCGATGAGGCGCGTGGACACGCCCCAGGACGTCTGCCACACGTGGTGCTGCTTGCCGTCGCGGCCCTGGAAGGTGGTGTCGAAGGCCTTGGCGAAGTTCTGCCCCAGGTTGTGGCTGGTGCCCGCCTGCAGCGCCTTCTTGTCCTGCATCATCGCCTCGATGCTGTAGGTGCGCAGCGCGCCGGCGAACCGCTCCGACTCCGACTTGCGCCCCGTCATCACCGGCATCGCCATGTAGTCCTCGGCGAACGTCCGGTAGACCTCCAGCATCTGCCGCGTCTCCTTCTCCGCGTCCTCCTCCGTCTCGTGGCAGGTGTGGCCCTCCTGCCAGAGGAACTCGGTGGTGCGCAGGAACAGGCGCGTGCGCATCTCCCAGCGCATCACGTTGGCCCACTGGTTGATGAGCAGCGGCAGGTCCCGGTAGCTCTGGATCCATTTGGAGAAGCTGCGGTTGATGATGGTCTCGCTCGTGGGCCGGATGACGTAGGGCTCCTCGAGCTTGGCGCCACCCGCGTGCGTCACCACGGCCAGCTGCGGGTTGAAGCCCTCGACGTGCTCGGCCTCCTTCTTCAGGTAGCTCTCGGGGATGAGCAACGGGAAGTAGGCGTTCTTGTGGCCCAGGTCCTTGAACATCTTGTCCAGGACGCGCTGCATGTTCTCCCAGATGGCGTAGCCATTGGGACGGATGACCATGCAGCCCTTCACGTCCGAGTAGTCGGCGAGCTTCGCCTTCTGGACCAGGTCCACGTACCACTCGGAAAAGCCCTTCTCGCGCGGCGCCAGCTTCTCGGCCATCTGCTTGAAATCCTTCGGAAATGAGTGAGGCCCGTTGCCTACGCCGGGCCCTGCCCAAATGCAATGCCCCCCGAGGCCCTAGCGGTCAGGATTCAGCGCTCCAGCTCGAGGTCGTCGATGAAGGCCTCGTTGTTGCCCGCCAGGGGCTGGAAGGCCGGGCCCCACACGCCCGACAGCGTCAGTCCGTCCTCGGGCGCGCCCGCGGGCTGGCCGTCCGAGCGCCGGGTGAAGGACGTCAGGGGCACGCTCACCCACTTCCAGCCCTTGAAGTCGTCCTGGAAGCGGTACTCGAAGCGCTCCGCCGCGTCGGCGCTCGGGCCGTTGTCGCGCAGCTCCACCCGGAACGGGTTGCCCGTCTGATAGCCCCTGAACCAGAAGTTCAGGTAGCGCGCCCCGTCCAGTCCTGGGGCTCGGAGAAGGTGCGCGCGGTGTACGCGTACGCCGTGGCGCTCGTGGTGTAGTCCAGGTACAGCGACTTGCCCTGGTGCCCCTGGTTGGACTGCCGGGCGGTGAGGCTCGCGCCCGGGCCCACCGTGCGCACCCACCGGGCGGCTTCCTCGGGGGTGTCGAAGCTCTCCAGCAGCTCGACGGGCGCGGCCGGGCCGTAGCGCACGTTCTCGACGCCCACGACCAGGGGGGTCCCCGGATAGGTGAAGCGGCCCATCCAGGACGAGGTGGTGCCCACGTTTCCGGGCCAGAAGTTCACGAGGGCCCGTCCCGGCACGGACGGCAGCTCGCCTTTGTAGCCCGTCTCGGAGTGGATGCGCTGGTCGTCGACGTACCAGTGGATGGCGTCGCGCGTCCACTCGATGCCATAGGTGTGGAAGCCGTCCGCGGTGTCGAAGGGCAGGCTCACCCCCAGGTCATGCCGCTGCCCGTTGGTGATGTAGTTGAGGCGCAGGGCCTTGGTGTTCTGCCCGAGGATGGCCAGGTCGATGGAGTCCGAGCGCGTCGATTCGGCGGGGCCCGTGGTGATGGCGAAGGCGGTCATCGTGCCCGGTGTGCGCACGGGCTTCATCCGCACCTCGTAGCGCCCATAGCCGTAATAGCGCTGGGTGGCGACCTCGCCCGAGGCGTAGGGCCGTCCGGAGCAGCCTCCCGTCGAGCAGGGCTCGGTGTCGAGGATCAGCTCCAACCGGCCGTCGGTGACGAGGGCGTGGTCCGCGCGCCAGCCGGCGTTGAAGTCCCCGCTGTTCGCCCAGCCGTCCGAGGGGCGCCAGCGCCCGAGGTCCAACGTGTCGAAGGGCTCGTCGAAGGCGGAATATCCGTCGAGCCACTCCAGGGAGGGGCGCGCCGAGCTGGATGGGGGGCGGGGGCCACCGGGCGTCGGCCCACCGGGTGTGTCTCCGTCGCCTCCTCCATCCGGGGCTCCGTTCGAGCCGCAGGCCGTCAGGAGCAGAGCGAGGGCCATCCGCTTCCACATCGCGTCGCGAGCCATGGGGTACTCCTCTTCCAGGATGAGTGGGGGAGGCAGTGTAGCCCAGGGCTCGCGCTGGCCGCGCGAGGGCGGCTCAGTAGGTGTTCGACGTGGCCTCGTGCACCTCGAAGGTCATGTCGACCTTGCGCAGCCGGTCGATGAGGCGGGTGCCCATGCCCGAGGCGGGGGTGAGGATGCCGCCCGCGGAGGGGACGTCATCGAAGGCGAGGCACAACGCCGACTCGGCGAGCATCCGCGACGTCGCTGCGTAGCCCGGGTCTCCCCTGGCGGCCACCTTGCCCACCAGCTTCACCCGCGCTCCCGTCTTGGTCGACTGGCCCTCGTCCCCATGTATTCTCTACGTGGCCAGCTTGCTTGGGACAGAGGGATGCTGGGTGCAATTGCCCAGGCAGGTCTCCGTGGTCGGGGGGCAGTTCCACTTGGCCATGACGGTAGCGGTATTTGGCATTTACTGCGGGAACGTTACGCCGGGTTCTCAGCGCCGACGCTACGAAGAGTTTGCACCAGCGCAGCAGTTCGTCTTACGGCCTCAGCATCGATCAACTCTGGAGAACCATGCACGGCCCTATTCCGCAACGAACTTAGCTCGTGAAGCTCTTTTTTGATTTTCGGCGAGAGAGCAAGCTTTTCGGATAGTGCACGAGCGGAGATAAGGTTTTTTCAGAGGATGAACCTGCCAGGCTATTAAGGACACGCTCTACTTGGTTCCAATTCGAGAGGAACGAGAGTACGCTCGCTTCTGAAGGATTCGAACGCTTGCTTGAAGTCAACTGGGATAGAACCTCGCGCACGCCCACTGCATTACGAATCCCGCGTATGCCAAATTCAAATTGTTGCAATACTTCGATTTGGCCTGTGGCTTTGAGCGCACCATCAAGAATTGCCTTGATGCTCTCAACATCATCTACTTCGCCACGCCGCCTGTGGCCTGAGGTGATCTCCGAGAATCGCCGATCATTCAGCAGATCAATGACTTTTACTTGGCCATCAGGCGAAATCATGACGTTGTCTTCATGAAGATCCCCGTGCATCAGTCCTTTGCTGTGAATAAATGTGATGGCGTTGCATAGTGCGTCACCAATAGCCAGAGTGGTGGGCAAGTCGATTGGACGTTCAAGACGTTGCCTCAACGTTTCACCCTCAATATATTCCATGACAATCGCCGGCATCCTTGTGCCTGAGCGCGGGTGGGGTAGGTAATTACAGTAATAAACAAACACCACATTGGGGTGATGGCCCAGCAGCGCAAGCGGGCTTGCGTGATCAATGGCTGTGCGCTGTGCTTCCGTTGTTGGAGTCAGCATGTACTTCACAGCCACGTTGCGTCCGAGCGCATCTTTAGCTCGCCAAACTTCGCCATAGCTCCCGCTTCCAAGATGCACGAACTCCACCAGGGTCGTCATCTCCTCGCCACCTTCGGGAGTGGGCTTGGCGAAACCAGATGGTTTGGCACAGCCTCAAAATGTCGCCGAACCTTGCGAATGGTCGATTCGCCTACGCCCAGTTCAGTGGCAAGCTTGTCCCATCCCCCTAAGCGATTACGTAGTGCCTGGAGTTCACTTACTGCGCGCTGGCGACCAACGATGTTGGCCCAGACCATCAAAACGGACATTCGAAATCCGCGGCTACTTTTCCCACTACCGCTGTAGGCATCAAAAGCCGCTTCGATGGTGCGTTCTAACGACCACGCAGGATCAATAATGACCTTCATTTTTGGCGTAGACCCGCTCGTGTGGCTTGGACTTCAAGCGCTAATCGCTTCGAGGCACCCGATTATGCTAGATGCGAGCGCCTACTGGCGACGCACTCTCTCTATGCGCATCCTCTACTATGAGAATGCAGTACCGACAACGCTGTTGCCCTGGGGGTCTATGGAATTGGAGCAGCCCCAAGACCTCTGCTATGACTTCTGAACTTCGCGGAGTGTAGTGGGCTCAATTCCTTCAGTGTTAGGATTCTCTTGGTCCTCGGCAATTGAGAGGTCATTGAACCCCACTTCGGGCATCAAGGGAGAAATCACACCTTTAGTGGTACTTGTGATGACGTTCGGTAGATCCCGACCTTCCACCAGCGCGAGCAGTTCATGCACGGACAAGCCCATCTTTTCGGCCAGTTCCCCTTCCGTGGTCTCCTCAGCGAGCACAACCTTTAATGCCGACTGAAGGAGTTGCGGCTCTTCGGCTGTCGGCTCATCGGGCTCGTTGCGCCGGATACCAAGGCTATTCATCTGAATGTAAGCACGACGCACCGCCGCCTCCGAAAAGAAGCCCAGTTCACGGCCACGATAGAGCAGCGCAGCGAGAGACACCTTCCAACGCACCTTCAACTCGCGTAGATGCTCGAAGTTGATCCGACGTGGACATTCTTTACTGAAGGAACTACGCGGCAGAAGGAACGCGCTGGCGAACTGATCCGCTTGGTGCTCAAGTTCAGGACTGCCTGGGACTACGTCCGGATGCATGACAAGGTGGCCGAGTTCGTGCGCAGCATCAAATCGAGCGCGGCTGGTGGAGCCCTTAAAGGTATTGAGAAAGACGTATGGTCGCTTATCAATCCAAGTGGAGAATGCGTCCACTCGACGGCAATCTGCATCCATTGGGATGACCATCACCCCGAGATTCTCCAACTCGTTCACCATGCTACCAATGGGACCATCTTTCAGACCCATCTGGCGACGCGCCATCTCCGCGCACTCCTCGACATCCTCAATGCTGCGCACCGGTCCATGCGCGTGTGGTACCTTAGGCTCGGGGAAGTCCACGTCTTCATTAAGTAGTGCAACGAGTTCTTTGAGGAGTTCGCCCCGGGCGAGCACATAGCGCTGTTCGCGAACGCTTGAGGAGCGCTGGCTACGGAACTGGCATCGGTCGGGGACTACAGCGGGTGCCTTCGCCTCGCGGGCGAAAAAACCAGGAGGTAGTCCCAGCGCGAGGCTGAGCGCGAGGATTGTTTGTGGCTCAGGGCGAGCCCGCCCATTCTCGAACTGACCGATGGCACTCGGTGATTTGCCCACCTTCTCAGCGAGTTCGTGCTTGAGCAGGCCGCGCAGCTCTCGAGCGAGTGTCAGCTGCGCTGGGTTGAACGCGTGGGCAATGGAGAAAAGTGCGTTATGCGGAAGCATCCCCGTTGTCCTTCTTGTCCTTGCGCTTCTTGAGGGTGACGCTGGGCTTGGGCTTGTTCTCTTCCTGCGGCTTCGCCTCAGTACCAGAGGTTGTGAGATCCTGCAGGACCGTTTCGTCCACCCCGCGCTTCCAGAGGACGGCAGTTTCAGCCCAGCTGGCCAAGTGACCGTGCTCGTCCACTAGGGGACGGCACAGATGCACTTCAAGAAGCCCTTCCACTTCGTTGCCAATGTGGGCAAGCACAAGGACGTTGTTCGTCACGCCCGGCTGAGGCTCAAAGTCAAGAGAACCCTGCCGTGACACCGTGGTAGGCCACTCGGAGCGATCACGCGGAAAACTGCCGTTGATGCCAGCGCCGGTCGGTCCCGTCACGCGATGAGAAGCCACCATGCTGTCACCGAACTCGAACCAGAACGGCTCCTTCGCCGTCACCTTTACGAGACCCGACTCAATGATCCGGTGCCAAGCAAAGGTGTAGACGCTCATTCCGTAGGTGCGCGCGTCGCTACCGACCTCCGGATGGTGGAGGTCTCTTGCGTCGGCGTACGCCTGCGCGATGCAGTTCACCAACTTGCGCAAAAGCTTGCTGTTCTCCGCGCTCCCCGTCAGTTCGTTCAGTGCTCTCATCCGCTTCTCCCGTCCCATGGGCGCACTACGCGCCCACTCCAATGGTACGGTCGCACTATTGATCACCGCTCACTTTCTAGCAAGAACTAAAGTGAATCGGGCGCTAGGCTGAGACGTCAACAGCGAATTGGGTCCGTTATGGCACAGAGCAAGAGAAAAGAGCGCTTCCCAAAGGGTACATGAACTCACCTCCAGGACGGCTGCAGCTGGGTATCTGGGCGCGCTACCGGGACTCCCTCCGTCGCCATCAGGTCCTGCCGCGTCGGTAGCTCTTGGAAGTTCCGTTCGAGCCACAGGCCGTCAGGAGCAGAGCGAGGGCCATCCGCTTCCACATCGCGTCGCGAGCCATGGGGTACTCCTCTTCCAGGATGAGGGGGAGGCAGTGTAGCCCAGGGCTCGCGTCTTCCGCGCGAGGGCGGCTCAGGCCTCGTGCACCTCGAAGGTCATGTCGACCTTGCGCAGCCGGTCGATGAGGCGGGTGCCCATGCCCGAGGCGGGAGTGAGGATGCCGCCCGCGGAGGGGACGTCATCGAAGGCGAGGCACAGCGCCGACTCGGCGAGCATCCGCGACGTCGCCGCGTAGCCCGGGTCTCCTTGGCGGCCACCTTGCCCACCAGCTTCACCCGCGCTCCCGTCTTGGTCGACTGGCCCTCGCCGAGCAGCTTGATGGCGAAGGACCCCTTCTCACGCTGCTCCTCCGAGGGGCCCGTGCCGGGGCGGGCAGTACGCGCTTCTCGAGCTCCTTGCGCACGCGCGACACGCTCGCGAGTCCGATGAAGGCACCCATTCCCGCGGCGAAGCCCGTGGCGGCGAGCAGTCCCCTGGCGCCGGGCCCGAAGCTGCTCGCCTCGGAGTAGAGGAAGTCCTTGCCCCAGGGGTAGCCGAGCAGGGCATTGGAGCGGCGCACCACGCGCGTGTTCACCGAGGCCATGAAGAAGGGGGCCGTCCAGCTGCCCAGCTCCGCGTCGTAGCGCACGCCCATCTGATCGCGCTCCTCGGGACGGCCGCGCCGCGGCTCGGGATCGAGCGCGTGGGGATTGCCAATCACCCGGCGCAGGGACGGGTCCTTCTCCATCTCGTCCAACATCTGCAGCATGCTCGCCACGGTGCCGCCGCTCACGCCGCCCTTCATCTTCGTCGTGAAGAAGCGCACCCGGTCGCAGTGGCCCCCGTGCTGCTCGCGCATGTACTCCTGGAGCATGAGCACGCCCAGGTCCGAGGGGATGGAGTCGAAGCCGCAGGTGTGCACGATGCGCGCGCCGCTCTCACGGGCCTGGGCGTCGTGGGCGTCGATCATCCGGCGCATCCACTGCACCTCGCCCGTCAGGTCGCAGTAGTCGGTGCCGCCGCGGGCACAGGCCGCCACCAGCTCGTTGCCGTAGCGCGCGTAGGGGCCCACGGTGCTGATGACGACGCGGGTGCGGCCCACCAGCGTGTCCAGCGAGGCCGCGTCCTGGGCGTTCGCGAGCAGCAGGGGCAGCTCGGTGCACGCGGCGTTGGTGCTGGCGATCTTCGCGCGCACCTGCTCGAGCTTGGAGCGGTCCCGGCCCGCGAGTGCCCAGCGTGCCCGGTGGGTGTCCTGGGTACGGGCGAGGTACTCCGCGACGAGGCGGCCGGTGAAGCCGGTGGCTCCCCAGACGATGACATCGAATTCGGGCTTGGCGGACTTGGGCATGGGCGAACGGTGCGGTTTGCCTGGAGGCCCTCCTGGGAGTCAATATTTCCGCGCGGCTTGTTCACCCGCGCCGCGCTTATTCCCAACTTTCGCGAAGTGGGTGAAAGCAAGACTCGCCCGGCCGGTCTCCGGCCTGTCCTGGGAGGTAGGGAAGACTCGGCATGGAGGGGGCTGGCATCTTGCTCGCCACTTCATGCGAATCGACCGACTTCTCGCCGGCCTGTTTCTCGCGACTCCCCTCGCGTGTGCTTCGTCCTCCTCCGCCTCGCGTCACGAGGCGCTGTCCGAGCCCTCTTTCCTTCCAATGACTCAGTCGGTCGCCGCCCCGGCCCAGACGGTCTCCGCCGTGGCGCCCGGTCAGGAAGAGGTGGACTTGAGGGTGATGACCTTCAACATCCAGTCCGGCCTCCAGGGGCTCGACAAGGTGGCGGACGTCATCCGCGCCGCGGGTCCCGACATCGTCGCCCTGCAGGAAGTGGATGTCCGCTCCCAGCGGGCCAGCGGATTGGATCAGCCCGCGGTGCTCGCCGAGCGCACGGGGCTGCCGTACTACGCCCACTTCCGCACCACCTCGCTGTTTGGCGGGGACTATGGCGTGGCGCTCCTGTCGCGCTTCCCGCTGGAGTCCGTGCGGCAGCACCCGCTGCCCGTGGTGGAGGGCACCGAGCCGCGCACCCTGGCCCATGCCCTGGTGAAGGTGAATGGGCAGGAGGTGAGCGTCTACGTCACCCACCTCACCCGGCGGCCCTTCAACAACGCCATCCGCGTGCGTCAGAGCGCGGCCATCATGGCGCTGGTGAGTCAGGATCCCCGGCCCAAGCTGCTCATGGGCGACATGAACGACACGCCCGAGTCCAACTCGCTGCGGCTCTTCAAGCGCGAGCTCATGGACGTGTTCGCCCAGCGCGGCGAGGGCTCCGACATCACCTACCCCCTGCCCATCATCCCCAGCCTGCGCCTCGACTACGTCCTGGCGAGCGAGCGCTTCATGGCCCGGCGCAGCAAGGTCCTGCGCGTGAAGGCCTCGGATCACTACCCGGTGGTGGCCGAGCTCACCCTGCTCGGCCCCGTGCGAGCGCCCGGCCCCCAGCTCGTGACGGGCGAGCCGAGTCTGGCCTCTTCCGCCAGCAGCCAGTAGGCCCTCCCCCCGCACGCACGGGGAGTCATTGCCCCGAGGTCTCATTGACTGTTCACTACCTGACAGTCGTGACCCCAGGGTCACGTGTTGGATGGGCAAGTTGTCAGCCAGCCAGCATGTCCCGCGGGGGAGGGAGAGCAGGGACATTCAATCTTCCGCGTCCAGGTCGCACCCTCGGGGCGGGGTGATTAACCGTCGATCCCCCACTCTCGCGAGGGATGGCGTCGATGAACTCCGCAATCACCCAGGACTCCGCTCCCGTCATCCGCGCGGTGGAGCGATTGCTCCCGCCGCACTACTCCCCGCAGGAGCAGATCATCGGGGCGCTGCGGGACCTCTGGGCCACGAGGCACTACAACATCGAGCGCCTGGAGGAGTTGCATCGCTCGGTGCAGGTGGACGGCCGCTTCCTCGCCCTGCCCATCGAGGAGTACCGGGGGCTCACCACCTTCCAGCAGCGCAATGACGCGTGGATCAAGGTGGCCAGCGAGCTGAGCGAGCAGGTGGTGGGCAAGGCGTTGGAGCGCACGGGGCTCACGCCGCGGGACGTGGATCACATCTTCTTCGTCACGGTGACGGGCATCTCCACGCCGAGCGTCGACGCGCGGTTGATGAACCGCATGCGCATGCGCACGGACGTGAAGCGCACGCCCATCTTCGGGCTGGGGTGCGTGGCGGGGGCGGCGGGGGTGTCACGCGCCTCGGACTACCTGCGCGCGTGGAAGGGCCAGACGGCGCTGCTCATCACCGTGGAGCTGTGTTCGCTGACGCTCCAGCGCGAGGACCTGTCCATCCCCAACATCATCGCCTCGGGGCTCTTCGGGGACGGGGCGGCGTGCGTGGTGTTGCAGGGCGCGGACAAGGCGCCGACGGCCGTGGGGCCGCGCATCGTGGCCACCCGCTCGGTGCTCTTCCCGGACACCGAGCGCATCATGGGCTGGGACGTGGTGGACTCGGGCTTCAAGGTGGTGCTGTCGGCCAAGGTGCCGCAGCTGGTGCGCGAGCACATCCGCCGGGACGTGGACGGCTTCCTCGGTGAGCATGGGCTCACGCGCAAGGACATCAAGCACTGGGTGGCGCACACCGGCGGCCCCAAGGTGTTGCAGGCCTTCGAGGACTCCCTGGAGCTGGTGGTGGGCTCGCTGGAGCGCTCGTGGAAGTCCTTGCACGAGGTGGGCAACCTCTCCTCGGCCTCGGTGCTCTTCGTGCTGGGGGACACGCTGGAGTCGGGCGTGGCCCAGCCCGGGGACTGGGGCGTGATGATGGCCATGGGTCCGGGCTTCTGCGCCGAACTCGTGCTGCTGCGCTGGTGAGCCGGCGGGACGGCTCGCCCCTTTCGAGGCTCCTGCCAGGGGGGCCTCGCTTCCTTGCCGGAGGTACTCCGTGGTTGAGCATGAGCTGGTCGTCCTCGATGAAATCCGCCGCATCGTTTCCCATGATCTGGAGTGGAGTGGCCCGGTGGAGCCCGTGCATCACCTGATGCGCGACCTGCAACTGGACAGCCTGGGCCTCACGGTGCTGGCGGTGGAGCTGGAGAACCGCTTCCGCATCCGCCTGTCCATGGAGGACTCGGTGGGCGTGGTGACGGTGGGGGATTTGATGCACCTGGTGGCCTCGCGGATGTCGGGCGGCGCCCGGGACGCCTTCGTGGAAGGCGCGCCATGAAGGGCCCCCCCTGCCGCGCGTGAAGTACCCCACGCTCAACGAGGCCCTGGCGGGCGCGGCCCGTGGGCGGCTCGGGCTCGTCTTCGTGGACGCGGCCGAGCGCGAGACGCACCTGCCCTGGGCCCAGGTGTACGAGCGGGCCCGCCGCACGGCCTCGGGGCTGCACCGCCTGGGGGTACGGCCTGGAGACCGGGTGGCGCTGCTGCTGCCCACCTCGCCGGGCTTCATGGACGCCTTCTTCGGCACGCTGCTGGCGGGCGCGGTGCCGGTGCCGCTCTATCCCCCGGTGCGCCTGGGCCGGCTGGAGGAGTACCACCGCTCGACGGCGCGCATGCTGGAGGTGTCCGGCGCGGCCGTGGTGCTCACGGACTCGAAGGTGCGGCTGCTGTTGGGCACGCCCGTGGCGGCGGCGCGTCCCCGGCTCGGGTGCCTGACGGTGGAGGACGTGTCGCGCGAGGGCGGGGACCGGCCCTGGCCGTCACGCCTCAGTCGCTGGGCCTCATCCAGTTCTCGTCGGGCTCCACGGTGGACCCCAAGCCGGTGGCGTTGCGCCACGACAACCTGATGGCTCAGCTGGCGGCGCTGGAGGCGGAGATTCCACCGCCGCTCGAGGGCGAGCCGGTGGGCGTGTCGTGGCTGCCGCTCTACCACGACATGGGGCTCATCGGCTGTCTGCTCTCGGCGCTGTACTACCCGGGGAGCATGGTGCTCATTCCGCCCGAGGTGTTCCTCGCGCGGCCGGCGCTGTGGCTGCGCGCGCTGTCGCGCCACCGCGGCTTCGTGTCGCCCGCGCCCAACTTCGCCTATGGGCTGTGCCTCAAGCGGGTGAAGGACGCGGAACTGGAGGGCGTGGACCTGTCGGCCTGGAGGCACGCGCTCAATGGCGCGGAGCCCGTGTCGCTGGAGACGCTGCGGCGCTTCGGCGAGCGCTTCTCCCGCTGGGGCTTCCAGCCGGGGGCGATGCGGCCCGTGTACGGGCTGAGCGAGGCGTCGCTCGCCGTCACCTTCCCGGTGGCGGGCCGGGGGCCGTACGCGCTCGGGGTGGACGCGCGGGTGCTGGCCACGGAGCGGCGCGTGGTGGAGGGCGAGCGCCCGGTGGTGTCCGTGGGGCGTCCGGTGCCGGGCTTCGAGGTGCAGGTGCGCGACTCGCTGGGCCACGTGCTGCCGGAGCGGCGCGTGGGGCGGGTGTTCGCCCGGGGCCCCTCGGTGATGGAGGGCTACTTCGGCCTGCCCGAGGCCACGGTGCGCGCGCTGGACGAGGCGGGCTGGCTGGACACGGGGGATCTGGGCTTCGAGGCGGAGGGCGAGCTGTTCCTCACCGGCCGCGCGAAGGACCTGGTCATCATCCGCGGCGCCAACCACGCGCCCCAGGAGTTCGAGGAGTCGCTGGAGGGCGTGGACGGCCTGCGCGCGGGGTGCGCGGTGGCGCTGGGCTTCACCCCCGAGGATGGCCAGGACGAGGCCCTGCTGGTGCTCGCCGAGCATGCGCCGGGGGCGCGGGTGGAGGGCCTGGAGGAGCGGGTGCGTGAGGCGGTGGTGGCGAGCACGGGCGTGCGGCCCCACACGGTGCGTGTGTTGGAGCCGGGCACGCTGCCGCGCACCTCCAGCGGCAAGCTGCGTCGCGGCGAGGCCCTGCGGCTCTTCCTCGCCAACGAGCTGACCGCGCCCAAGAAGGTGAAGACGGTGGGGCTCATGGTGGAGATGGCCCGGAGCGCGCTGGCCTTCGCCCGGGCGGGACGCGAGGAGTAGGCGCCCCCGGAAAACGAAGACGCCGGGCGCGCTGTGTGGGGCGCGCTCCGGCGTCGGGACGGCGGGAGTTCAGATGGGGATCAGATCCCGCGGTACTGCTTGGTCAGGGTGTCCATGCGCTCGATCTGGCCCGTGGTGAAGTTGGTCATGCAGGCGTCGTCGCTGTAGTCCATGAAGTTGGTGATGGGGTCCACGCCGCCGCCCGAGCAGGTGTCGCGGCCCGAGGGGCAGCCCGACGCGGGGGAGGACTCGGGCGCGGTGTCGCTCACGCTGTCACCGGGGCTGGCACAGCCGCCCTGGAAGGTGTGGTACAGGCCCAGCCAGTGGCCGACCTCGTGGGTGGCCGTGTCGCCCTGGTTGAAGGGGGCCGCGCTGCCGCCGGGCAGCGAGCTGTAGAGGATGACCACGCCGTCCATCTTCGGCTGCGAGGAGTAGCTGGAGGGGAAGGTCGCCCAGCCCAGCAGGCCGCCGCCCATGTTGTTGGAGTAGATGTTGAGGTCGCCCGCGCCACCCTTGCGCAGCGCGTTCTTCATCTGCGTCTCGTAGGTGCCGCCCGTGGTGGTGTACCAGGAGCTGTTGGCGGTGGTGTCCGTGCCCGCGAGCGTGAACTTGAAGGGCGTCTTCGAGTAGGCGGCGTTGAGCACGGAGATCTGGTTGGCGATCGCCGTGGCGCTCACGGCGCCAGCGCCCGTGGAGCTGGTGATGGTGTGCCAGTAGACCTTGATGGTCACCGAGCCCGGGGTACGCGCCGGCCCTTCACCGCTCCCGCGATGGCCTGCTCCACCGCGCTCTTCTCGGCCTCGCTCAGGTCCTTCGTCACACAGCCGCGCGCGAAGCCCTGCTCCTGGGGCGCCGCCTCGTCCGCGGGCACCTGCTCCACCTCGGTGCAACCACCGAGCGCCAGGACCGCACCCAGGACGACCGCGAACTTGCCACTCTTCGACACGACGCTGCGGGACATTCCAACTCCTCGGGAGGAAAGTTGGAAATCTTCTACTTTACCCAATCAGGGTCAGCAAGGGAGGGAGCGCTTTTTCTTCAAAATATGAGAGTCGATGAAAACGGGTGGACCGGGGTTCTCAGTGCACCACGGCGAGGGGGGCGGCGGCTTCACCAGGAGGGAGAGGGCCTCGAACTCCTCGATGTTCTGGCGGATGTAGGCGCGCTTGAGCTTGCCGCTGGTCGTCTTGGGCAGGGATTGGGGCGGCACGGGGACGACGCGGTTGGGACGGACGCCGGCGCCCTGGAAGACGGTCTCCTCCACGTGCTTGCACAACTGGCGCAGCGCGTCGGGCTTGCTCTCGGTCGTCTCGCACACGACGACGATGTCCTCGGTGCCCGTCTGGGCGTTGTTGACGCCCACCGCCGCCACGCAGCCCACGCGCACGCCCGCCACGCGCCCGGCGGCGTTCTCCATGGTGTACGGGTGGTGGTTCTCCCCCGCCTTGATGATGAGATCCTTGCTGCGCCCGCAGATGAAGAGCTCGCCGCCGGCGAGGTAGCCCAGGTCTCCGGTGTATAGCCAGCCGTCGCGCAGCACCGCGCCGGTGGCCTCGGGGTTCTGGTAGTAGCCGCTGAAGAGGGACGTGCCGCGCAGCAGGATTTCCCCCTCGTGGCGCTCGGGCACCGGGCGGCCCTCCTCGTCCACGATCTTCAGCTCGATGCCCTTGAGGGCCTTCCCACGCCATGCACCACGAGCGCGTCGGCGCGGGTGCCCGGTGCCACGGGCACGGCCTCGCGCCGCGTGGCCAGGGCCGTGCGCGAGAGCGTCTCGACGCGCAGGGGCTCGCCCCGGATGCGGCACGTCACCCCCACCACCATCTCCGCCATGCCGTAGGACGGCCGCCACGCCTCCGGCTCGAAGCCATGGGGGCCGAAGCGCTCGGTGAACTGCTGCACCGTGTCGGCGTGGATGAACTCCGCGGCGTTGTAGGCGCGCTTCCAGGCGCTCAGGTCCAACCCGTCCAGCTCGGCGTCCTTGATGCGCTTGACGCACAGCTGGTAGGCGAAGTTGGGCGCGAAGCACGAGGTGGCGCGGAAGGCGTGCATCGCCCACAGCCAGCGCGAGGGCTTGAGCAGGAAGCCGAAGGGCGGCATCAGCGCCGTGGGCAGGCCGTGCACGAGCGAGGCGAGCACGCTGGCCACCGGGCCCATGTCGTGGAAGAGCGGCAGCCAGCAGACCATCAGGTCATCCGAGTCCCACCCGCCGCCCTCGCCGATGGCCGCGCAGTTGGCCAGCAGGGCCCGGTGGGAGATCTGCACGCCCTTGGGCGCGTCGGTGGTGCCCGAGGTGAACTGGATGAAGGCCGTCTCGTCCGCGTCCAGGGTGGGCGGGGTGAGGGGCTCGGCGTCGGCCACCAGGTCCGCCGGCACGGCCACGAAGGGGGCCGCCTGGCCGGGCTCGGGGGTGTATTCGCTCAGGGCCTCGTGCGCCAGGTCCACGAAGTCCGGATCAATGAGCATGGCGCGGGCGCCGAGCAGCCGCAGCTTGGCGCGCAGCCGCTCGCCCCAGGCCTGCACGGACACCTTGGAGGAGGGCAGCTCGATGAGGCAGGGCGTGGCGCCCACCAGCCCGCAGGCCAGGAAGCACTCGAGGAACTCGGGGCTGGTGTCGAACGAGAGCACCACCCGGTCCCCCTGCCGCACGCCGCGCGAGTACAGGTTGGCGCCCAGGCGCAGGGTGTTGTGCAGCACGTCCCCCGCGGTGAGCACGGTGAGGCGCTCCTCCAGGTCCACGAAGTAGAGCAGGGGCTGGGAGGGGCGGGTGCGTCCCCAGTGCACCACGGCCTCGGCCAGCGTGTTCACGGGGGCGGGCGAGGCGCGGGTGGGGGCGCGCGGGGCGAGCTGCCGACTCGGGTGGCGCCCCGCTCCGGGGCCGAGCGCGATGGGACCCGTCTGACGCCGCAGCGGCTCCTGACTCATGGATGTGACCTCGGTGATGCGGTGGTGGAACAGCCCGGGGGAACCGGACTCAGAAGCGGACGAGGATGCCCTCGACGGTCAGCCCGGGTCCGAATCCCATCATCACGCCGTACTCGCCGCGCTGGGGGTTGTCCGAGCGCAGCACTTCCTCGAGCACCAGCATCACGGTGGTGGCGCCGCAGTTGCCGTACTCGCTGAGCACGTGCCAGCTGGCGCGCATGCGCGACTTGTCCAGCTTGAGCTGCTTGGCCAGTCCCTCGAGGATCTTCGGCCCGCCCGGGTGGATGAGCCAGTGCTTGATGTCCCCGGCCTTGAGCCCCTCGGGGCCGAGCAGCTTCTCCAGGAAGTCGTCCACGTGCTCGGCGAGCACGAAGGGCACGTAGGGCGACAGGTTCATGCGGAACCCGTCGTTGTGCATGTTCCAGCCCATCAGCTCGTGCGTCTCGTAGAGTTGCTCGGTGTGCGAGCGCAGGAACTGCACGCCCTCGCCGTCCGGGGCGCTGCCCATCACCACCGTGCACGCCGCGTCGCCGAACAGGCCGTGGATGACCACCTGCTCGGGGTCGGGTGTGTCGTGGTAGTGCAGCGAGCTGTACTCGGAGGCGTTGGCGATGACGTACTGGTCCGGACGCGCGGCGACGCTGTCCATGGCGGTGCGCAGCACGGGGAAGGCCGCGAAGCAGCCCATGTGCCCCACGAAGGTGCGGCGGATGCTGGAGGGCAGCCCGAGCTTCTTGGCGATGTACAGGTCCAACCCCGGCCCCGAGTAGCCCGAGTTGGTCGTCATGGTGAAGGCGCCCACGCGCGAGCGATCCAGCTCGCCCAGCGCCTTCTGCACCGACTCCCCGGTGACCTGGAGCCCGACGCGCTCGTACACGCGCACCCGGTCCCCCACGCCCATCCGGCCCTTCTTGAGCTCCACGCGCGGATCCCACGCGAAGAAGCGGCGGCGCACCCCGGTGTTCTGGATGATGCGCTGGGCGTTGGGGATCTGCTTGAACCAGTCCTTGAACAGCCCCTCGTAGATTTCTTCCTGGGTGAGCGACAGCGGGGGCACTGCTGATGCGATGGACAGCAGGGTGGGGCGACGCTCGGGTGCTGCTGGCGTCATGCCGCCTCCGAGTCCAGTGGCTCGAGCGCGTCGTCGAGGGTGCTCTCGCCGCTCGCCGTGCCCGTGGCCTGGGCCTGCGGCTGACGCTCGTCGATGAAGTCCACCGGGCTGCCCACCGTGTCGTGTCCCCGGCGTGACGCCTTGATGTACCAGGGGGTGAACTCGATGTTGGCCACCTCGTCCTTGAGCCGGGAGATCATCGACTCCAGGTGGAAGGAGTCCATGCCCAGGTCGTACGTCATCGAGGAGAACTCGTTCACGTCGTCCGGATACAGGCCCGTATGGGTGGCCAGGATGATGTTGCGAACGTGATCCAGAATCTCCTGCCGGTGCATACGGACCTCCTGCCGGGGGGCGGGGCCGCGACTAGCGCCTTCCCCGTTCGGCCACTCTTTCAGATTACAGCTCTGTAACATATGCGGTCAATCTGGAATATTCGAGCAAAGCCGTAATCCTCTGATATAGCCGTGAAGGATTGTTCACTCGACGTGATACTGGCGGGCCACCTGGCTGACCTGGTGGGAGACCTTCTGGAGCATGTCGGCGGCTTCCTGGGTGGATTCCAGCCGCTCCAGGGACTGGTCCATGCTGTGTGACAGGTCGGCGATCGCATTGAAAATCTGGGCGAAGCCGGCGTTCTGCTGACTGACGGCGGCGGTAATCTGTGTAACGGCCTCGGAGCTGTTGTTCACCATGAGCGACAGCTGGCGCAGGCTGTCGCCCGAGGTCTTCACCTTGCCGAGGCCGCCCTCGACCTGAGCGGTGCTCACGTCCGTCATGGCGACGGCGTCGCCGATGGCGTTGCCCACCTCGTCGAGGATGGTGGTGATGCGGCTGGTGGAGCGGATGGATTGATCCGCCAGGACGCGGATCTCCCGCGCCACCACGCCAAAGCCCTTGCCGTGCTCGCCCGAGCGCACCGCCTCGATGGCGGCGTTGAGGGCGAGCAGGTTGGACTGGTCGGCCAGGTCCTTCACCGTCTGGGTGATTTCACCGATCTGCACGGCGCTGGCCTGCAGGCGCTCCATCTTGCCGCGGATGGCGAACACGGAGTCGCGGATGGCGCTGAAGCCGGCGATGGTCTGCTCGATGGCGAGGGTGCCCGAGCGGCTGAGCTCCTCGGCGTGGCGCACCACGTTGAGCACCTCCTCGGCACGCTGGGCGGTGAGGTCCGAGGTCTGCTTGATTTCCTGCGCGGTGATGTTGGTTTCCTGGATGGTGGTGGCCTGGGTGGTGAGGGCCGGCGCTGGGCCTCGTTGGCGTGGCGCAGGGTGGCGCCCGCCTCGACGAGCTGGGCGGCGGACTGCTGGAGCGCGCGGGGCAGGGCGCTCAGCTGCAACACCACGGCGTTGAGCCCGAAGGCCGGTCGCCAATCTCATCGCTGGACACCCACTGGGCCGAGCGCACCTTGCCCACCGACAGGCCTTCAATCGCCTCGAGCACCGCGAGCGAGCCCTGCTCCTGCCGGCGCGCCAGCATCCACGCGGAGAGCGTGGCGAGCGCCAGCAGCATGAGGACGAGCACGCCCACGGGGATGCTCAGCTCGGACAGGAGCGCGGAGCCGAGCCCCTCCAGCATGAAGGCCGCCTGGTGCTGTCCCACGGCCTGGAGGTCCTCGATGTAGCGGGTCTGCACGTTGCGCGTCTGCACCGCCACGGTGAGGCCGCCGAGGACGATGAGCGACAGCACGCAGACGGCGAAGGCGTAGGGGAGGAACCAGGACTGGCGCAGCCAGAAGAAGCCCCCGCCCACCACGCGCAGGTGGGGATGGCGCCCCTGCTCCTCGAGCGCCAGCGGCTGGGTCCAGCGCTCGATGGTGATGCCGGCGGGGAACGCCAGCAGCAGGCCCACGGACAGCCCGATGAGGCTGCCCCACACCACCAGCCACAGGCTCTTGTCGAAGAGCAGGCACACGCCGGTGCAGAAGAAGCCCGCGCCGAACGTGTACGAGCCGGCCATCACGTAGATGGCGATGCGCCAGGGCATCTGCAGCAGGCGGCCCAGGCGCAGGCCTGGGGCTCGCCCGGGATGACGCGCACGGCGTCGCGGTGCAGGTAGTTGATGGTCAGCGGCGGGTAGAGCACGCCGAAGAACAGGATCGTGGGGGGCAGCAGCCAGAGGACGGACTGGGTGATCTGCTCGCCCTGGAGCCCCAGCATCATTCCCACCAGGTAGGCCAGGAAGGGCGCCAGTGGCATCGCGCACGCGCGCATGAGCGCATCAATGCGTCCGGGCAGGGAGCGGTTGCTGCTGCTCAACGGATTGAAGAACGCCATGGGAGTGCCTGGAGGGGAGCGGTGAGGGCGTGGCCGCCGGGGAGAGGGGCGCGTCCGTCGGACCGGAGGCTATCACCTTTCATTCCCCGGTGTGGCAGGGGGCCCGGTGATGTCACCGGGAGTGGAGCGCTCGGCACCGCGCGGAGGCGACGCGGTCGCCCGTCTGCCCCTCGGGGGGGCGCGGGACGGCGCGGGTCAGAGCTTCAGGCGCTTGAACACACGCTCGGGGATGGAGCGGATGAGGAACATGATGGGGCGCCAGAAGTCGGGCAGGTACACCTCGTCCTGGTGCGTGTCCACGGCGCGCAACAGGCCCCGGGCCACCGCCTCGGGCGAGGCGAAGAGCGCGTTCTTCTTCACGGCGGCCGTCATCGGCGTGTCCACGAAGCCCGGCTTCACCGTCACCACGGCCACGCCCGCGGGCGCCGGGCGGTTGCGCAGGCCCTGGAGGAACACGCTCAAGGCGCCCTTGGAGGCGCCATACACGTAGTTGCTCTGCCGACCGCGGTCTCCGGCCACCGAGGAGATGACCACGAGCGTGCCCGCGCGCTGGGCCTCGAAGCGGTTGGCCAGGGGCGTGAGCAGCGACACCGCGCTGAGGAAGTTGGTGCGCAGCACCTTCTCCGTCTCCCCATAGGAGCGCTGGGCCTGCTCCTGGTCCCCGAGCACCCCGTGGGCGAGCAGGGCGCCATCCAGTCCACCGAGCGCCGCCGTGGCGCGCTCCACCAGGGGCTCGTGCTGGGCGAAGTCGTCCAGGTCCAGCGTCTCGGCCTCCACCCGGGCCGCGCCCCGGTGCGGGCATCCTGGGCCACCGCCTTCAAGCGCTCGGCATGACGGGCAACGAGGTACAGCGACGCGCCCCGCGCGGCCAGAAGCCGCACGGTGGCCTGGGCGATGGCGCTCGTGGCGCCGAGGACGAGGACCTTTTTCATCATGGAACGCTGTCTATCCCGCGCCGCGCACCCGACGCCAGAACGACGAGGAGAACGCCGGGTCCACGTATTGGGCGAAGCGCTCGCGCTCCGGGTAGTACGCCGCGAAGCTCTCCGGGCTCATGCGCGAGTCCTTGGCTGGATACACCCTTCCGCCCACCTGTCGCGTGAGCCCATCCAACTCATCCACGAGCTGGTACGTGCGCTCGCCCCGGTTGGCGAAGTCCAGCGCCAGCGAGTAGCCCGCCTTGGGGAAGCTCATCCACCCGGGCGATGGCACGTCCCCGTACGTCTTGAGCACCGTGAGGAAGGAGGGCATGCCGCTGTGCGCGCTGCGATCGAGGATCTCCTCGAGCGCCGCCACGCCCGCGTCGTTCGGGGGCACGACGCACTGGAACTGCACGAAGCCCTGGCTGCCGTAGATGCGGTTCCAGTGGTGCACGCTGTCCAGGGGGAAGAAGTACGGCTCGTAGTGCATGAGCCCCTGGTTGCGCCTCCGGTAGTGGAGCGCGTTGAAGGCGGCCACCGAGACGCGATTGAGCGCCGGGCCCGGGAAGTCGAAGGGCACGGCGAGCCCCGCCAGGCGCGGGGGCGAGGGCTGCCGGGCCGTGAACTGCGGGGGCGCGTGGTTGGCGCGGTGGAACAGGCCCCGGCCCAGATGGCGGCCCCGGGCGAGGCTGTCCACCCACGCCACGGTGTACTCGAAGTCCCGGTTCGACTCGTGCGTGAGCTTGAGGAAGCCCTCCAGGTTGGAGAAGGCGATCGTCTCCTGGTTCATGAAGGGGTTGCTCACGCGCCGCAGCTGGATCTCCGCCCAGGTGATGAGCCCGGTGAGCCCGAGCCCGCCGATGGTGGCCTCGAACCAGTCCCGGTTCTCCTCGGGCGAGCACACCCGGCGCGAGCCGTCCGAGCGCACCAGCTCGAAGCGGCGCAGGTGCCGCCCGAAGGTGCCCACGCGCACGTGGTTCTTGCCATGCACGTCATTGGCGATGGCGCCGCCCACCGTCACGAACTTCGTGCCCGGGGTCGCCGGCAGGAACCACCCCTGGTTCGTCACCAGCCGGAGGATGCCATCCAGGGTGACGCCCGACTCGCAGCGCAGCACGCCCGTGGCCGGGTCGAAACCCAGGAAGTGGTCCAACCGCTCCGTCGTCAGCAGCGAGCCGCCCTCGTTGAGGCACGAGTCGCCATAGCTGCGGCCCAGGCCATGCGGCAGCAGCGAGCCGCCCTCCGGGGGCACGGGCAGTGGCTCGCTCGTCCACGTGACGGGGTGCGCCTTCTGTCCGGAGACACGGGGGTAGCGCCCCCAGGATTTCGGTTCCATCGTCATCTTCATCTCCTCACGCCGCGGCCACCAGCACGCCCGCGGCGATGACTCCCACCGCGTAGCTCACCTTGTCCTTGAGCGCGAACACGAGCGGGTCCTCGTTCACCTGTCCCCGGTGCGCCAGCAGCCACACCCGGCCCACCCAGTACAACATCACCGGACACAAGAGCCACAGCCGTTCCGGGTGCGCATAGAGCGCCGTCACTTCCTTGCTGGTGATGTACAGCGCGAGCACCAGCACGGACAGGTAGCCACTGGAGACGCCGAGCGCGGCGAGCTGCTCGTAGTCCCCGGACACATAGCCCCGTCCGTGCGCCACCGACTCGTTGGCCAGCCGCAGCCGCCGCACCTCGCTCAACCGCTTGACCAGCGCGAGCGACAGGAAGAGGAACATGGAGAAGCTGAACAGCCAGCTCGACGTGGGGATGCCCACCGCGAGCGAGCCTCCCAGGATGCGCACCGTGTACAGCCCGGCGAGCACCAGCACGTCCAGCATCATCACCTGCTTGAGATAGAACGAATAAGCGATCGTGATGAGGTAGTACGTGCCCAGCAGGGCGAGGAACTCGCGCGGCAGCAGCAGGGCCACCGCCGCTCCCGCGCCCAGCAGCCCCAGTCCCAGCCACGGCCCCGCGCCGAGCGGCAGCGCTCCCGACGCGAACGGCCGGCGGCGCTTGCTCGGGTGCTGGCGGTCCGAGTCCAGGTCCAGCAAGTCATTGAGCACGTACACGCTGGAGGCGCACAGGCTGAAGGCGATCATCCCCAGCAGCGCGCGCAGGAACAGGGGCGCGTTCATCGCCTTGTGCGCGGCGAGCAGCGGCACGAACACGAGCACGTTCTTGGCCCACTGGTGCATGCGCAGCGCCTTGAACAGCGCGCGCACGCGGGGCATGAACGGGGGCGCGTGACGCGCTTCCTCGTGCGGGGCCCCGAGCGTCTCGCGCAGCCGGGCCTCGCGCAGGGCGCCGGACAACTCCCGGGTGCCATCGCTCGCGAGCACCGTCTCGAAGAGGCCCAGGTGCCCGGCCACCGCGTCCGCCACGCGCCGGTCCGCCACCGTGGCCAGCACCAGCCGGCGGCCGCTCGCCTTTTCCTCGGTGAGCCGCGACAGCAATGCCTCGTCATAAGGCAGCCGCGCGGGATCCAGCTCCACGCGCCGCGCCACCTCCGCCCGGCAGAAGGCCCGGCCCCGGAGGCGCCACCCCAGCGCGGCGGGAATCAGGTGGGGTTGACGCTTGATCAGCCGCACCAGCCCCTCATGAAGCGAGTCCGTGCGGATGAGCACTCCGTCCAGCTCGGTGACGAGCGCTGGGGCATCAGGTGCGGAGGTCGCGGAGGGCATGGGCGTCGGCATGGGAATCGGGCCGGAGGGTAGCGCGCGGGCCGGGACCGTGCCTCATTTCTCTGTCCGGCTGCCCTGGTCGTCGGGCCAGGGGGCGGACATCACATGCTCCTCGCTTCGTCTCCCGGCTCACTCCGCGCGGGCGATGACGAGCGTCTGCAGCGGCACGTGGCGCATCGGCTTGGCGCTCTCGATGCGGAAGCCCGCGTCGCCGAGGAAGCCCTCCAGCTCCGCGGGCGTGTACGCCGCCGCCTTCGAGGTGAGGAAGTAGTGCAGGCCGATGAGCGGGGCGGCGCTCGGCGGCTTCTCCACGTCCTCGCGCAGGTACTCGAGCACGGCCAGCGTTCCCTTGGGCGCGAGCGCGGCGCGCACCCGGCGCAGGAGCGCCACGTTCTGCGCGGGGGACAGGTGGTGCACCACCTGGAAGAGCAGCACCCCGTCATACGGCCCTCCCAACTCGGAGGTGAGCACGTCGCCCTCCTGGTGCGTCACCAGGTGCGACAGCTGGGCCTGGGCGATGAGCTCCCGGCCCACCCGGACGCTGCCCTCCAGGTCCAGCACCGTGGCCCGCAGCCCCCGGTTGCGCCGGCACAGCTCCGCGGCGAACCACCCATGCGCTCCACCCAGATCCAACACCCGCCGGGCTCCCCGGGGCAGCGGAATGGCGCGCGCCACCTCGGGCGCGGACAGCCGCGCCATCTGGTACATGGCGAGGATGTAGGAGCGCCAGCGCGGGTCCTCCGGCGCGAACTGGTGGATGTCCACCGCCTGCCCCGTGCGCACGGCGTCCTCCATGTGGCTCCACCACTCCCACTGGGTGTAGTTGAAGTCCAGGAAGCCGCCCACGTACTGGGACGAGCGCGGATCCAACCAGCGCCGGGCCCGGTCCGCCATCCGGTAGCGGCCCTTCTTGCGCTCCACCGCGTCGCACGCCTCCAGCGCCTCGAGCAGCGCGCGCGTGCCCTCCGGGGCCAGCTTCAGCCGCGCCGCCAGCTCCTCCACCGTGGCCTGTCCCTCCGCGAGCGCGCCGAAGATGCCCAGCCGCTCACCAGCCATCAGCGTGCGCGCCGCCATCATCCCGAAGAAGGCATGCGCCAGGGGCTGGGGCGCCGGGTTGAACCAGTCGGCGAAGCGCTCGAGCAGGTTGTCCGCCTTGAGTCCGAGCCTCATGCCTCCTCCCGTCTGTTCCGGAGGGGAGCCGGGGTGCGGCGAGCGGACGGGCGGAGGGGCGGGGGACGACCAGGTGCTTCGCTTCAAGGGCAGTCCTTCATGGGGGCATCCCATCGAGTCGGGGACCGCCGACCTTACCCGCCCGGGCGCTGGGATGCATCAGCGGCAAGAGAGGGACTCCCGGGAGTGATGGCTTTTGGTAGGGTGGGCGGGAGATGGCCCCCCGAATTCTCGTCGTCGATGACAACCCGGAGCTGCTTTCTCTCCTCGTTCAACTCTTCGAGGACGAGGGATATGAGGTGACCGGGGTGGGCAGGGGCGCGCAGGCGGTGGAGAAGGCACGTGGCCAGCCACCCGCCGCGGCCGTGCTGGATCTGCTGCTGCCCGACATGATGGGCTTCCAGGTGGCGGACGCGCTGCGCAAGCAGCAGCCCCAGCTCCCGCTCATCTTCATCACCGGCGTCTTCAAGGGCGGCAAGCACGCCGTGGACGCCCGGCAGAAGTACGCTCCCGCCGACTACTTCGAGAAGCCCTTCGATGCCGCCCGTCTGCTGGAGGCGGTGCGCCGGGCGGCGCCGTACACCAGACCCGCGCCGGCGCCAGCACCGGAGGCCGCTCCCGCGGCGGGTGATGCCTTCGAGGAAGTGGACCTCGACATCGACGTGGAGGAGGAGGGGGTCCAGGACACGTTGGAGCTCACGGGCCGCGTCAAGGTGACGGGCGGCAACCTCACTGCGGAGATCCGTGGCGCCAATCTCACCGCGGCTCCGCTGGTGCCGCAGGGGCCCGCCGCGCTGGTGCGTCCTCCGCCTCCACCGGGGGGCCGTCCGGCGCAGTCCCGGCCCGTGGCGCCTCCCAGCAATCGCCGCGGAGAGCTCCGGGACAACCTGCCCGCGCTCATCACCGCCTTCTACCTGTCGCGCGAGACGGGTGAATTGGGCCTGCAGCGCGGCAAGGTGAAGAAGGTGGTGTACTTCGAGCGGGGCATGCCCGTGTTCGCCCTGTCCAACCTGCTGGCGGATCGCTTCGGCTCGTTCCTCGTGCGCGTGGGGAAGATCAAACCCGAGCAGCTCGAGGACGCGGCGGCCGTGGCGGCGGCGAGCCAGCGGCGCACGGGCGACGTGCTGGTGGAGCGGGGGCTGCTCAAGGACACCGAGCGCATGTACTACGTGGGCCAGCAGGTGAAGGCCATCATCTATTCGCTCTTCGCGTGGGAGGACGGCACCTGGGTGATGAGCTTCAAGGAGAAGGCCGCCGCCGAGTCCATCAAGCTGGACGCGCACCCGGCCAACCTCATCGTCCGGGGCGTGAAGAAGCTCTACAAGCCCGAGCGTCTGCGCGGAATGATCCAGCCCGAGGACAGACTGATTCCCGCGGTGGCCCCGGCCTATCAGCTCGAGGACGTGGACCTGGAGCGCTGGGAGACGGAGCTGCTGCCCAGGATCGATGGCCACCGCACCGTGGCGGAGTTGCTCGCGCTCGCCAACCGTCCGGAGCCCGTCGTCCAGGGCTTCCTCGTGGCGCTCATGTCCCTGGGAATGCTGGAGCGGCGCGGCTGAGTCGGAGCGGCCCGAACCCGCGGCGGTGTCTGTCTTTCGTCAGAAGAGGATGCAGTCGAACTTCTCGATGACGGCCTTGATTTCCTCGGGGGTGGTTTCGAGTTGCCCGGCCAGGGTGGGGGCGTGTTCGGTCAAGGCCATGGTGCGAGGAGGTTGTTTGTGGAGCTTTTCCACGACGACATCACCCACCAATCCTGGCCACGTGGCGCGGCGGAGTTCGGGGGCTCTGCGGATGGGATCCAAAATGGTGAAGCAGGGCCACTTGGGAAAACGTAAGGTCGAGGGGTCACAGCCCATGAAGCGGCAGCCATCCAGCCGGGCCTCGGAGAAATCACAGTCCTCGATGGACCCGTGCTGATACCACGGCAGGCTCGTGTACTCAGGCCAGTACCCAAAGTCGCACCCTGACAGGCGCCCCTTGACGCGGCAGCCCTTCAGGGACGCGGCCACCCAGCTCTGGTAGTTCTTCAACTCCTGCTTCACCTCGAAGGTACAATCGATGAATCGGGGTTGCTTGAGGCTCAGGCGCCGGGCGGACACCTTCAGCACGAGGGTGCAGTTCCTCAGAATCAGGTTGGGGCCGAGGATGTAGTTCGCCTTCGGGTCCGTCAGCTCCAGCCGCTCGTTTTCGATTTCCCGGTCGTTGAAGACGATATTGCCGAGCCAATCCATCGCCGCCCCTTCAGAAGGTGAGCATCCGGAAGAACTCGCCAGCCATGCGCCTGCCATGCCGTGCGAGGTTCGACGCCGTCCCTGAGAGAATCTCGTACTTGCGACCGTTCGCCGGGTCAACCACGTCGACGCCCTTGCTCAGGCTGAAGTCATAGAGGTGCTCGAACTGCGTTTTCACCTGCTGTTGCACGTAGCGACCCCGGGCCTCGCGCTCCAAGAGGCGCGCTTGCCAGTAATCGCCCTTCTCCAGGGCCCGTTCAATGGCCCGCTGCTCGTTCCGGCTGAGCTTGTCGGGCCCCCATTCTCGAGCGGCACGGGTAACGGCCTCCTGGAGTTGGTCTCCCACCTTGTCGTGGGGCGGAATGTCCGCGAGCGACTTGCCACGCGGCACGTGCCAGCGTTGGCCGTCGCTCAGCTCCACCTGACGGTTGCCGCCCCGGTGTTGCAGCACGGTGGCAGCGGAGCGGCCACCTGGGGCCCTCGCCGCTCCCGGGCCTGTTTTCTGCTTGAGCAGTACCACCGCCAGCGGGCCCTGCGGCGACAGCGCCACCGTGTCCACCGCCACCACCGCGTGGGCCAGCGCCTCGCCCTGTGCCCACTCCCCCACGCCCGCTCGTCGCAGCACGCCGGCTCCGCCCTGGGCCTCCCAACGCGTCGAGGCCAAGCCATGGCCCGGCAGCGACTTCACCCGCGTCGCCACCTCGCCCAGGGTACGCCCGCTGAGCGTGGCCACCGCCAGAATCATCGCTCGTGCCGCGTCCTCGCCCAGCACCCGGCCAAAGTCCGTGCCCGCCGCGCGCAACTCCGCGAAGGTACTCGCCTCGTGCGCCGCCACGGCCATTCGGCTGTACCCGTCCATCAGCCCCCACACGGTCTCCAGCCCCAGCCAGCCCACCAGAATGACCGTCAGGGTGGCGGCCAGGGCCTTGGTGGTCGGCTCGGGTAGTACCCACAGCAGGCAGTAGAGCGTCACCGTCCAGGCGACCAGGGACACCACTGCCCTCACGTCCAGTAGCTCACGCGCCAGGGCTGCGCGTGTCTCGTCGAGTACCGGGCCCAGGGCCAGGGCGAGCGCCAGGACACGCCGGTCATCCGTGCGCAGGAACGGACCGTCCTCCAGCAGGCACAGACAGTCCCCGCCACCTCGGGGCACGCACCACGAGAGATAGCTGTCGCGCAGGGCGGCATCAGCCTCGGGTGTCAGGGGCTCGGGGCCGAACTGCTCCAGGGGCACGAAGGTGTACGTCCGCTCGCCGTAGCGCTCCATCAACCACTGGCCCGCCATCTCCATGTGCTCGGCCTCTGGCGGGAGTTGGTGCGTGAGCGAGAGCAACTCGCGTGCGGCCTCGTGAGGGCTGCCCGTCACCCGCATGTCGCGGGCGAGCCGTTGGAAGGCGCGCCGGAAGTCGGCCGGGGGCAGGGGAACAGGGCGGGAGGCGGAGGCGCTCGGCTCCAGGAAGTCCACGGTGTAGAGGCGGGCTGACTCGAAGCCCGGCTCGGCGGCGAGGGCGACTCCCTCCCGGAGGGTCGGGGGAGGCTCGGACGGCGTGGTTCGGCCCGTCGAGAGACTGTCGCGAGGCACACCCGTGGCACACGCACTGTGCAGCAGGAGGGTGAGGATAAACCAGACGCCCACCAGGGGGCGCGGGCGGATGCCCACTGGAAGTGGGCCAACGGGATGCATGAACACGGCTCACCTCCGGCGGTGACGTGGTTTGTCAGCCATCGCTCCGTCATCACACAGACGTGTGGGCGTGCTCGTCAAGCGCGATGAAGGTGTTCAAACACCTCGTCGCCGATAAGGTGTCAAACACTTCATTACGGCTTCTCGTGTTGCCGTGCCACTGGGCGCAGCCGCTGCTCGGTCGGCGTGCCGGGGACGGGGAACGAGCACCGGAATCGTCGACGTCTGGGCGAGCAACTGCTGGATGCTGGGGCGCACCTCCCTCGAAATCGGGCCAGTCTGGTCTCTACTCCGCTGTCCGAGGACCCGCTGTGCGCTCACTCGGGTTCCTTGACACCCCACGCGGGGCCTGGAACGGCCACGACTTCAAGAGCCAGACGTGTTCACTCCGTGCGCGCGCCGGGCACAATCGATGATGTGCAGGAGGAAGTCCCGGTGCCCGTGCGGTTGGAGTGACAGGATGAAGTCGGCGCTTCCCGGCTGGTCCGGAGGGTAGAACACGCCTGGGTTCGCGTTGCAGTCGAGCATGAACAACTGGCCCGCGTCGTCCATGCGGATGTCGCAGCGGCAATAGCCACGGGCATTCACGGCCGAGAAGGTCCGCTGGGCGATGTCACCCAACCGTTTCACGAGACCCTCATCGGTCACGGGACGGGTGTTCATGGCCTCGTAGTTCATCCACTTGAGATCGAAGTGTTTGAACGTCTCCCCTTCCGGGAAGTGGATCTCCACCGGGGGGTGTACCCAGGGACCGTGTTCTCCCGTCCGGGGCTCGGAGACGAGCACGGTGAACTCGCGCCCCTCGATGAACTCCTCGAGGAGGAGGCCGCCGAAGCGGGAGAGGGTCCGCCCGGCCCGCTCGAGCAGGGCCTCTCGGTTGCCGACCCGCGAGTCCTGCTCGATTCCGATACTGGCATAACCAGAGTGCGGCTTGACCAGGATGGGGAAGCGCAGCTCGCTGGCGGCTTGCTCGACCGTGGCCAGCTCCGAGGCGAAGCGATGACCCGGCGTGCTGATGCCCTGCTTCAACCAGGCGTGTTTGTGCTCTTCGCGTGAGGCCGCGTAGAAGTGCGAGTCCGCCCCCGTGAAGGGCAATCCCAGGCGTTCCAGGTGTTGGATGACCTCGACCCCCGCGATGTCCTCGTCCGGTGCTCCATCACAGAGGTTGATGAACGCGTCGAAGTCCTCCTTCGCGAGCTGCTCGAGCACCTCCCGCGCGTTGGCGCGTGTCAGGGGCTGGCGTGACCAGGTGTGGTCGGGCAACCACCAGGAGGGATCGACGGCGGGATCGATGTCCTTGTAGGGGGACTGGGAGCCTTCATAGGAGGAGTACAAGGTACAGAGTCGCATGGGGCTTTGTTCCGTATGGCCTCAGTCGTTCATGATGAAGCGCACCGCGTCGACGAGCGCCGCCACGACGCCCATCTCCTGAATGGCGCGCAACTCGCCCCCATCGAGCCACACCCCATGGCAGCGCTCGCAGGCGTCGAGCAGCACGTGCCGATCGCGCTCACTGCGCACCTTCTTCATGACCTGGCGGGGAGGGCACCGGGGGCACGCCAGCTCGCGTGCCTGGACCTCGTCGGAGGGCAGCGTGCGCCACTCGAAGAGCCGCACGTTCACGGTCGACTCCAACAGCTTCAGGTCCTCACCCTCGAGCCAGTGTCCCTCGCAGTGAGGGCACTGGAGCGCATCCACCTCATCCAGGCGCGTGGGGGCCATCACCTTGTCGCAGCGGGGGCAGTGCATGGTGTCTCCTACCGTACGGTATCAAGGTCCGAAGACGGAAGGTGACGCCTGCCCGCACCCCGATTTCTGTCGGTGAGCGCCGTCGGCCCGGGACTTGCGAGCAGTCCCTCGTCAACGGAGGGACGGATGGGCATTCGTGCAAGTGCGGTAGGGGTAGGACTCGCGGTCATCGCAGTGCTCGAGGTGAGTTGTGGTGACCACTCCAGGACAGACGACCCGCGAGGGCAGTTGGAGCCGGGTCCATCGGTGGGAAACGAAGTTCCCTCGGACACGCCGCCCGTTCCCTCCGAGGATGCCGGCACGCCCTCGACCCCTCCGCCCGCGTCCGATCCAGGCGGGGGGACGCGGGAACGCCCCCCGATGCCGGCGAGCCCCCGTCCGCCGGTCCGTGGCCGGTGGATGCGGTGCTCGATTACACCCAGGCGTTTGGTGTTGGCACCCCGCAGAGCGTTGGCGTCGATGAAGGGCTGAACCTCTGGCTCCTGGATGGCAATCGCATCGGCGTGCTGCGCCCGGGCGATACGGCTCCGACGTGGACCACGGGCGTGGGTCAGGCGCGTCAGCCCTTCGGCCGGGATTCGCTCGCGATCGGCTCGACGGTCATCTGCGGCGGTGAGGCCGGGCGCGCGTACGTGGGGTATCGCGCCGCGGAGATGCGGCGGGCGGAAGGGATTTCCCAGCGCACGTACATCCCCGGACCGAACGATCCGTTCTACACGCCCGAGCGCTACGCCGAGTACCAGAAGGGAGATCTCGACGCGGTCCGCCTCCAGGCCGACGGCACGGTGGCGCTCGAGGAGCACATCTGGCGCACCACCGGCTCGTCGAACGCGGGCAAGCAGCTTGGCATCCACAACACCAACGACTTCCACTACGAGGAGGATCGCAGCATCCTCAACTGCGCCCGGGTGACGCGCGGCAAGCATCGCGGCGATCTCTACGTCACGACGAACCACGGGGTGACGCGCATCCAGGGACTCACGTACAACAGCCACCGTCACCCCGGCTGGTACCTCGTCACCCAGAATCCGGACGGCTCGCGGGACGAGTCGCTCCAGTGCCCGCCGATGTACGGGCTCGGCCTCGCGCGCAATGGGGACGTGCTCGTGGCGAACGAGCAGATGCTCGGCGTGCTCGTGCCGAGTGACAAGCTCGAGGAGTGGGACCGGGAGTACACCTGGGAAGGCCCGACGCCCTGGACGTTCAAGGGCTTCAACGAAGTGCTCAACGGACAGGCCACGGATGATTACTGGCGGGCCTTCGAGCAGAGCACCTCGGGCCGCTACTACCTGGGGAGCGCGGAGTTCGGCGTCTGGGAGATGACGCCCAGGTCCCGCTCCACGGGCAACTGGTCGAAGCTCGCCGGGCTGCCCACGGAGCGCATCCTCTCGCTCAAGGCCACGGACGATGGCGCGCTCTACATCGGCACGGAGGGCGCGGGCCTGTGGCGGCTGGAGGCCGACGGGAAGACGCTGGCCCGGGTGGAGCAGGTGCCGGGCCAGCGCGTCCCGCAGCTCGTCTACGAGCCCACCGTGACGCCGAGCATGCTGCTCGTCGTCACCGAGCGGGGCGTGACGGTCCTGCGCGGCCCGTAGCGCTCAGGCCACGTCGCGCCGGGAGTCGTCCGCCGCGGCTTCTCCGGGAGGAGCCGCGGGGGCCGGCTCGGCGAGCTGTTCGCGGAACGTCTCCGCGGACAGGTACACGGACACGAGCGTGACGAGGGCGAGCCCCACCATGTACAGCGACACGGGCCGGCCTGCCCGTTGCTGCCCGACAGCAGCGCGGTGGCGATGAGGGGCGACAGGCCTCCGGCGAAGACGGACGCGAGCTGGTAGCCGAGGGACGCGCCGCTGTAGCGCACGCGCGTGCCGAACAGCTCGGAGAAGAAGCTGGCCTGGGGCCCGTACATCGCCGCGTGGGCGATGATGCCCAGGGTGATGGCGAGCCACACCAGGCCCGTCTGCTGGGTGTCGATGAGCCGGAAGAAGGGGAAGGCGAGCAGCGCGCACCCCAGGGCGCCGCCGATGTACACGGGGCGGCGGCCGAGCGTGTCCGACAGGGCGCCGAAGCAGGGGATGGCCACCGGTGCACGCACGTGGCCACCAGCACCGCGGTGAGCATGTCCGAGCGCGCCATGCCGATGTTGGTGCCGTAGGTGAGCACGAACGTGGTGACGATGTAGAAGAAGCCGTTCTCCGCGAAGCGCGCTCCCATGGCGAGGAGGATCTGCTTGGGATAGGTGCGCAGGGCCTCGAGCGCGGGCGGGCCCTTGCTGGCGGGGCGCGAGTGCTGGTGCGCGCGGAAGGCGGGCGACTCGGCGACGCCCAGGCGGATGAAGACACCGATGCCGATGAGCACCGCGCTGAAGAGGAACGGGACGCGCCAGCCCCAGGCGACGAACTGCTCCTCGGGCAGCCGCGAGAAGAGGGAGAACACGGCGTTGGCCACCAGCAGGCCCGCGGGCGCTCCCATCTGCGGCCAGCTTCCATAGAAGCCCCGGCGGTGGGCGGGCGCGCTCTCCACCGCCATGAGCACCGCGCCTCCCCACTCCCCACCCAGGCCGAAGCCCTGGATGATGCGCAGCACCACCAGGAGGATGGGGGCCAGGATGCCCACCCGCTCATACGTCGGCAACAGGCCGATGGCGAACGTCGCCACGCCCATGATCATCAGCGTGGCGCTCAGCATGGACTTGCGTCCGAGCTTGTCGCCGAAGTGGCCGAAGATGATGCCGCCCAGGGGCCGCGCGATGAAGCCCACCGCGAAGGTGGCGAACGCGGCGAGCGTGCCCATCAACGGATCGAACGAGGGGAAGAACAGGCGGTTGAAGATGAGCGCCGCGGCGGTGCCGTAGAGGAAGAAGTCGTACCACTCCACCGCGGTACCAATGAAACTCGCGGCGGCCACCTTCCAGATGGGGGTGGCGGCGGGCTCGGGGGAGGCCGAGGGGATGTTGGGTTCCATGACCCCAGGGTCTCATGGATTTGTGCACTGGAGGACCACGGACTCCTCGTACGAATGTTCTTCGCTTGGATTCATTGTCGTGTCCCCTCCGAGGGCGCCGCTTCCTCTTGTCGCCCTCATGACGTGGCATGTCCGCCGAATCGTGTCAGCCCATGGGAATCACAGGACTCGTGAGCCTCGGCCCAATCCCTGCCAGGGCAGTCATGTCGGGTAGGGCTTCGCCATGCCGGCTCCCGCCAGGGCTCCGGCCGAGTCCAGGTCCTGTCGCATCGCGTCAAGATTTTCCCGTTTCCCGGGTCTCTGATTTGGTATAAAACTTTATTTACGCGTTTTACCTTTTCTTCTCGAAGCCAGAGAAATGCCGGAACAAGGGAAGGTTTCGAGGACATGAAAACCGGCACGGTGCGCGCTCCTGCTGTCACGTGTCCGCGGTCCGCTTCCGCCTTCCCTTGCATCAACGCGTAGGCCTGTCGTCCGTCAGTCCCCAATCCCCTTCATGGGAGTGAATGAAGTGATCAGAAGACTCGCATCAACGATTTCCGTCTCGGCCGCTGTCGCGGGGTTGTGCTCGGTCATTCCCGGGGTGTCCCTGGCGGCGCCGGTCTCCCAAGCAAACACAACCATTTTTGGCCCCCGGGTCTATGTGTTCGATCCGAGCATGCCGGCCGCCGACATCTCGAGTCTGGCCAACTCCGTGTTCACCCGGCAGGAGGCCAATCAGTTCGGCGAGGATCGCTATGCCCTGCTCTTCAAGCCCGGCTCCTATGGGGTCGACTTCAAGGTGGGCTTCTATACCCAGGTGGCCGGTCTGGGACAGAGCCCCGACGACGTGAACATCAACGGGGGCGTGAACGTCAACGCCCAGTGGATGCCCAACGCCAACGCCACCTGCAACTTCTGGCGGGCGCTGGAGAACTTCGCGGTCACCCCGTCCAACGGCCAGACGCGGATCGCCGTGTCGCAGGCGGCTCCCCTGCGGCGTCTGCACATCAAGGGTGAGCTGCACCTGTTCGACTTCGACGCGAACTGGAACGCGGGTTGGGCCAGCGGCGGCTTCCTCGCCGACTCCGTGGTGGACGGTCAGGTCGTCCCCGCGTCGCAGCAGCAATGGCTGTCGCGCAACAGCAAGTGGTCGAAATGGGGCAACGCCGTGTGGAACATGGTCTTCGTGGGCGTGAACAACGCGCCGACGGGACAGTTCCCGGAGCCGCCCTACACGGTCGTCGAGAAGACGCCCATCATCCGGGAGAAGCCCTACCTCTACGTCACCAGCACCGGCCAGTACGCCGTGTTCGTCCCGGCCCTCCAGACGAACACCCAAGGCGTGAGCTGGGCGAACGGCCCCACGCCGGGGCAGTCCATCTCCATTGATCAGTTCTACATCGCGCGTCCGGAGACGGACAGCGCCGCGAGCCTCAACAGCGCGCTGAGCCAGGGCAAGCACCTCCTGTTCACCCCGGGCATCTACCGGCTGAACGACTCGCTGCGCGTCAACAACGCCAACACCATCGTCCTCGGCATCGGCCTGCCCACGCTCATCCCCACCAGCGGTCAGCCCAGCATCGCGGTCGCCGACGTGGACGGCGTGAAGATCGGCGGTCTGCTCCTCGAGGCCGGCACGGTCAACTCCGCCTCCATCCTGGAGGTCGGTCCCGCGGGCAGCTCGAAGGACCACTCGGCCAACCCCACCTTCCTCTATGACCTCACCGTCCGGACCGGTGGCGCGTTCGCCGGCCGCAACGACGTGGGCATCAAGATCAACAGCCACGACGTCGTGGGTGATCAGCTCTGGCTGTGGCGCGCGGACCACGGCGAGGGCGCCGCGTGGACCACCAACCCCACCAAGAACGGTCTGGTCGTCAACGGCAACAACGTCACCATCTACGGCCTCTTCAACGAGCACCACAACGAGTACCAGACGCTGTGGAACGGCAACGGCGGCCGGGTGTACTTCTACCAGTCCGAGATTCCCTATGACGTGCCCAACCAGGGCTCGTGGCTGAGCAAGAATGGCACGGTGAACGGCTACGCCTCGTACAAGGTCGCCGACACCGTCACCACCCACGAGGCGTGGGGCCTGGGCGTGTACTCCTTCTTCCGCGACGCGGCCGTGAAGTCGGAGAACGCCATCGAGGCGCCCAACGTCCAGGGCGTCAAGTTCCACCACCTGACGACCATCTGGCTCAACGGCACGGCCGGCAGTGAAATCACCCACGTCATCAACGGCCAGGGGGGCCGCGTCTACGCGAACTCCCCCGCCGACGCCATGCGGCAGACCATCTCCGAGTACGCGGGGACGGGCACGCCTCCGACGGGTGACACCCAGGCGCCCACCGTTCCGGCCAGCCTGAAGGTCGCCTCGTCGACGAGCAGCCAGATCACCCTGAGCTGGACGGCCTCGACGGACAACGTGGGCGTCGCCGCCTATGACGTCTACCGCTTCGGCGCCCTCATCGGCTCCTCGACCACGACCTCGTACACCGACTCGGGTCTGTCGGCCTCGACGGCCTACAGCTACACGGTGAAGGCGCGGGACGCGGCCGGCAACGCCTCGGCGGCGAGCAACACCGTCAGCGTCACCACGCCCCCGGGCGGCTCCACGGGCACGGCGCTGCCGCGGACCGGCTGGACGGCCACCTCGTCGCCCACGAGCGGCGAGCCCGCGTCGGCCCTGCTGGATGGCAGCCTGTCCACGCGCTGGACCACGGGAGCGCCCATGGCCAACGGCCAGTCGCTGACGGTGGACATGCAGTCGGCGAAGACCTTCACCAAGATCGTCATGGATTCCACGGGCAGCAACTCGGACTACGCCCGCGGCTACCGGTCTTCGTGTCGAACGATGGCACGAACTGGGGCAGCGCCATCGCCACCGGCACGGGCACCGGGCCGGTCATCACCGTCACCTTCACGGCGAGCACCGCCCGCTACATCAAGGTGGTGCAGACCGGCACGAACTCGAGCTGGTGGTCCATGCGCGAGTTCAACGTGTACAACTAGGCGGCGTCCCAAGCCCCTCGAAGTGAAACGGCCTTGCTCCAGAGTCCCAGGAGCAAGGCCGTTGTTCGTTGGAGGGGGAAGCCGTCGAGGGGCGGAGGCCGCGCTCAGAAGCGGTCGACGATCCAGAACAGGCCGAGCGCGGCGGAGCCGACGGCCACGACGCGCTGGATGCGCTCGGCCAGGGTCGAGTCCAGGCGGGCGAGCCCCTCGGCGAAGACCAGGCCCACCGCGCCCATGCCCAGCAGGATGCCGAAGGCGAAGCCCGGCAGGAAGGTCCACCCGGCCGTGCGCATGCTGCCGCCCACCAGCAGGGGGGGCAGGGCGAGCAGGAGCGCGCGCACGCCGCTGAAGGCCATGAGGGCGCCCGCGGTGGTGCTCACCGGTCGTGGATGTGGGAGTGCGGCTCGTGCGTGTGGCCCGGCAGGTGGGGATGGCCGTGGCGCAGCACGTTGGGGAAGAGGAACGCGGCGACGGCGAGCGCCACCAGCACCGCGCCACCGAAGATCTCCGCCCAGCGCTCGAAGGTCTCCGACAGGCCCACCCCCGCCAACAGGCAGAAGGTGGCCACCGAGCCGAGCACCGCGGCGTGGCCGATGGCGAAGCGCAGCGCGACCAGCAGGGTGGCGCGGCGGCGCGCCGGACCGAGCGTGCCGAGGGTTGCCATGGCGGCGCAGTGATCCGGCCCCACCGCGTGGAGCAGGCCCTGGCCGAGACCGTAGACGAAGGCGAAGAGAAGGGGTGGCACGGGACCCACCCTATCCGCCCGGGTGGTCCCAGGCCAAGGGGATGCGCGGCCATGCTATTCAGACGTCCACTCATGCCCATTCCCCAGACCGGCGCCCCCGCTCCCGACTTCCACCTCCAGGACCAGGACGGTCACGACGTGTCGCTCTCGCGGCTGCGGGGCCGGCACGTGGTGCTCTACTTCTATCCCAAGGACAACACTCCGGGCTGTACCCAGGAGGCGTGCGACTTCCGGGACGAGCACTCGGCGCTGACGGCCGCGGGAGCCGTGGTGCTGGGCGTGTCGCCGGATGGCGCCGCGAGTCACCAGAAGTTCGCCGCGAAGTTCTCCCTGCCCTTTCCGCTGCTCGTGGACACGGAGCACCAGATCTGTGACGCCTATGGGGTGTGGGGCGAGAAGTCGCTGTATGGCCGCAAGTTCCAGGGCGTCACGCGCGCCACCTTCCTCATCGATCCCGAGGGGCGGGTGGCCCGTGTCTGGCCCAAGGTGAAGGTCGCGGGCCATGTGCAGGAGGTCCTCCTGGCACTCAGGGGAGGGCCCGAGCCGGAGGCCGCTCCGGCACCCGTGCGCAAGAAGGCGGCGGCGAAGAAGTCTCCCACGAGCCGCCGTTAGCCTCTTTCATCCGGGGGAGGACACGAGGGCACTAGACTCCCGGATTCCCAGGGCCCTTGCGAGCGTATCGTCATGAAGGACAAGCCGTTCATTGACATCTCCACGGCCGCCACGCCCCGCCGTGAGCGTGAGGTGGCCGCGCGGCCCGTGCCGGCCCTCACCCTCATCGCCCATCCCACGCCCCACCGCGCGGGGGAGCGGCTGTTGCTCGAGGAGGTGGCCAGTGGAGGCTCGGTGTTGGTGTCGCGCGTGGGTCCCGACTTCGCCCTGCCGGGCGCCACGCTGGGCATGCCGCTGGCCGACACGTTCCTGAGCCGCAAGCCCCTGGTGTTCGAGTCCGCGGGCCCGGGCCGCGTCCGGCTGCGCGTGCAGGAGGGGCACCCAGGTGTGGGTGGAGGACGAGCCGCTCGCCGGGGCGCGTGAGTTCGGTCCCGAGGAGCTCGCCGTGGGGGTGCCGCTCGTGCTCGCCGAGCGCGTCGTGCTGCTGCTGCACCAGACGCTCTCCTCGGAGCCGGGGGCCCAGGACTCGCTGGGCATGGTGGGGCACGGGCCGGGCATGCGCCGGGTGCGCGAGGAGATCTCCCGTGTGGCCGACCTGAACGTGCCCGTGCTCATCCGCGGAGAGACGGGCTCGGGCAAGGAGCTGGTCGCCCGGGCCATCCACCAGCACAGCGCGCGCCGGGCCGAGCCCTTCATCAGCGTCAACCTGGGAGCCATTCCCAAGGAGCTGGCCGCCGCCGAGCTGTTCGGCGCGAGGCGCGGCGCCTACACGGGGGCGACCCAGGAGCGCGAGGGCTTCTTCCGCGCCGCCCACGGGGGCACGCTCTTCCTGGACGAGGTGGGCGAGGCGCAGCCCGAGGTCCAGGTGATGTTGCTGCGAGCCCTGGAGACGGGCGAGGTGTACCCGGTGGGCGGGCACGCGCCCGTGGCCGTCAACGTGCGGCTGATCACCGCCACGGACGCGGACCTGGAGGCGCGCATCCGCCAGGGCTCCTTCAAGGCGCCGCTGCTGCACCGGCTGGCGGGATTCGAGGTCCAGGTGCCGCCCCTGCGCGAGCGCCGCGAGGACATCGGCGTGCTCGTGTACCACTTCGCCCGGCAGGAGATGGAGGCGCTGGGGAGTCCCAGCTGCTGGAGTCCGCCGCCTCCCAGAGCGAGCCCTGGCTCCCGTCCGCGCTGGCCGTCCGGCTCGTGCGCTTCTCCTGGCCCGGCAACGTGCGGCAGTTGCGCAACCTCACGCGCCAGCTCGTCATCGGCGGTCGGGGGCAGGGCGGGTTGAGGGCGAGCCCGCGCCTGGAGCAGGAACTGGACTCCTCCGCCTCGTCCCGGCCCGCGCGCCCGGGTGAGTCCGAGGAGGCGCGGCCCGCCGTGGAGTCCACGCCGCGCGAGCCCGCGGGCTCCCGGCGCAAGCCCTCCGAGGTGACGGACGCGGAGCTGGTGGAGGCCCTGCGCGCCAGTGCCTGGGACATCAAGGGCGCCGCCGAGCGGCTGGGCATCACCCGCCCCTCGCTCTACATGCTCATCGACAAGAGCCCCAGCCTGCGCACCGCGGAGGACCTGAGCGTGGAGGAGATCTCCACCTGCTACCGCGAGTGCGGGGGCGACCTGGACGCCATGGTGCGGCGCCTCGAGGTCTCCAAGCGGGGGCTCCAGCGCCGCATCCGGGAGCTGGGCCTGGACGGCGACTGAGTTCAGCCCGTTCTCGTGGGGTGTCTGTGATTCATTCCCGCTGACATGTCAGTGACAGGTCAGGCCGTGTCAGGGACATGTCGGTTCGAGCGGGTCTCCCCGGACCGTGTCTGGGACGTGCTCCATCTCTCCTGGTACGGTGTCTGCATTCCAGCGTGTATCCCTCGAGGGCTGGAAGGAACAGAGACCGATACTCATGACCGTGCAGAACATCTCCCTTGGTGCTACTCAGCCGACGTACAATCCCCCGCTCCCCCCGCCAATCCCACGGCCGTCGCCATGCCCGAGCTCACGCCGGGCGAGACCGTGGTATTCGCCCTGGACCTGAAGCAGAGGACAGACACCGTCACGGTGACGCTCACCCCGAGCTGGCCTTTCGAGGAGAAGGCCTCCGATACGAAGGTGAACGTCTTCACCCTCGATGGCTCCAGTGAGAACACCGCCAGCAGGACGCTGACCGTCAAGTCCGACGCCTCTGGAAAATACCAGTTCATCGCGGTGCCCGTGCCCGTGTCCGAGAACAGTTCGAACATCGGCGGCGAGAGCCCCGTACAGCCGGGAACGGTCTCCGGAGACCTGGATGTCACCCCACCGCAGCCGCCGCGCGAGCCGGACACCCGCAGAGCGTCGTGACGTCGGCCATTCCCGGGCCGCTCAGCGCGCAGTGCGTGGGGAGGCCCATTCCGGAGAGAGATTGGGGTTGAGGGCGAGCGCCGGTCCAACTCCTTCCGGGCCTCGCTCCCCCGCGCCTCGCGCTCCTGGGGGGAGTCGAGCCTCTTGGCGAACGTCAGCAGCAGATGAGCCCGTACCGCATGGGCCTGGGCATGGTGGGGATGGACGGCCAGCACCTGATCCAACCGCCGCAGTCCCTCGCGCAGCACCGGGAGGGTCTGCTCCCGTGCGCGCCAGCCATGCCGCCCACTCCTGGCTCAACAGCCCCGCGGCCAGCAGGAGTTCTCCTGCCACTCGGGGTTCTCTTCGATGGCCTGTTGGAAGAAGCGCGCGGCCTGCTCGAAGTCCGTGCCTCGCGCCTGTTGCCTCCGTGCGAGCCAACGGGCACGCACCGCCTGGAGCTCGCCCTGGTAGTGCAGCGCGTAGCCCATCCGGGGATTGAGTTCGAGCGCTTGCTTCAACGCCTCCGACGCCCGGTCGATGGAGGGACCCGGATCCTTCCCCTGCTCCAGCGCCCAGACCGCCTGGGTGTGGTGGACCTTGGCCAGGTTGGCTCGGAACTGGGCCTGCTTGGGAATGCGCTCGAGGGCCTGGGCGTAGTGCTCCAGGGCCGCCTTGACGCTGGCGGAGGGGTCCTCGCCCCGCCGGAGCAGGTAGAGCGCCCGTTGCGCGTACACCTCGCCCAGGTTGTTGTAGGCGAAGCCCTGCTGGGGGGCCATGGTTCGCGCCTGCTCGAAGGCCGCCTGGGCCTCGTCGAGCAGGGAAAGGCGTTGCCCCCCTTCTCCCAGGTCCGCTCCGCTCGTAACAGCAGCGCGCCGCCCAGGGCGTTGTGCAACTGGGCGAGCCCGGCGTTGATGGCCAGGCCCTGGCGGTAGAGCGCGATGGCTCGCTCCAGTTCCTGATCTGGCTCGGTGTCGCCGTCGCGGTTGTACATCCGCCGGGCCCGCCATTCGTGCACCTGGGCTCCGTAATAGTAGGGGACGGGATTGCCAGCATCGATGCTTCGCGCGCGCTCGAGCGCCTCGCTCGCCCGCTCCAGGTCGCCATCCGCGTCCAGGGCCCGGGCATGGGTGGCCCGCTTGAAGTACGCCGTCCCCAGATTGACCCAACCCTCCGGGCGTTTGACGTCGAGCGTGGTGGCCGCGAGGAAGGCCTGGATCGCCCGGTCCCGGGGCCCAGGGACTCGCCTCCGCTCTGTTCCTCGTAGTCGGCCCAGACCTTGAAGACCTGGCCGAGCTCGACCTGGAACGTGTAGTCACGCCCCTTGGGCGCCACCCGCTCGAATGCCTCCACGGCCTGGCGCAGTTGTTCGCGGGGGTCCTCTCCATGCTCCTGCCGGTAGCGGGCCCACAGGCGCAGCAGGTGGCCGAGTGTCTCCTGGGCCTGGTTGTCCCCGGGCGAGAGCGAGAGGGCCGTGCGCGCGGCGGAGAGCCCTTCTTCCAACAGGGGCATCACCTCGCCGCCTTTCTGCATGCGGAACTCGGCCATCCGGAACAGGAAGAGCGCACGCTGCACCTGGGACTTGATGTCCTCCGGGTCGGCGGTGAGCGCGTGGGAGAGCGCCTCCATGCCCCGCTCATAGTGCGGTTGGATCTCTCCCGGGCCGTAGAGTTGGAGGATCAGCGAGCCCAGGTGCAGCGACGCCAGGGACCGATGCACGGCGGGATCGCTCTCGCCGATGGTGGCGGCGGTGGTGTACGCATCGAGGGCGGCCTCGAGGTCGGTCCGTGTTCCGGCGCGGTCGCCCTGGTTGCGCCGCTGGAAGGCTCGGGCCTGGAGGATGTCGCCGCGCAGCAGGGGCGCCTCGTGAAACCACGGGTGCGTGGTGCCCATGGTCTCCAGTTCCTTCAGCGCCTGCTCGTGCCGTCCCTCGTAGAAGGCCAGGAGCGCCGCCACATGGTGGGGCGAGGGCGCCTCGGTGCCCTGGCTCTGCTTGAGATAGGCGAGGGCGGGGTCGCGGTAGCGCTGCTCGAGTTCCCGTCGGCGGGCTCGCGCTGGGCGGTATCCTTCACCCACTCCACTTCCTTCAGTTGTTCCTGGTAGAGCTGGCCCAGCGCGAGCGCGAGCGCATAGGCCACGCGCGCCTCGTGGTAGCCACCCTCCCAAGCGGACTCGAGCCGCGCGAGGGCGCCCTCGGGGTCTCCCAGCGCGAGCAGGGTGCGTCCCACGGCGTAGTGGCCCGGAGCCTCGGCCGCCGCGCCTCCCAGGCGGATGTCCTCCTCCAACGCCTTCATCCCCTCGCGCAAGGCGCGCCGGTCGGGGCGCGTGTCGTGAAGGGGCGAGAGCGCCGAGTAGCGCGCCTGGGCCTCGAGGCGCTCCACCCGCTCGGTGAAGCGCTGGGCGAGGCGCTCGCGCAGGGCCACCTCTCGGCGGGTGAGTGCCGCCTGACCGAGCGCCAGCAGTACGCCCGTGAGCGCCAGGGAGCCCAGGCCCACCACGAGCCGGTGCTTGCGCAGCTCTTGCCCAGCCGGTAGCCCGGCCCCGCGCGGCGCGCGTGCACGGGCTCTCCGGAGAGGAAGCGCTCCAGGTCCTCGGCGAGCGCGCGTGCCGAGTCGTAGCGCGCCGAGCGCTCCTTCTCCAGGCACTTGAGGACGATGGCCTCCACGTCCAGGGGGAGGTCGGCCTCGAGCTGCCGCGGCGGGCGGGGCTCCTCGGTCTGGATGCGGTTGAGCAGCTCCAGGGCATTGCCCGCGGTGAAGGGGGCACGCCCGTGAGCACCGGTAGAGCGTGGCGCCCAGGCTGTAGACGTCCACCCGCCGGTCCAGCTTGCCCACCTCGCCCCGGGCCTGCTCGGGCGCCATGTAGTGCGGCGTGCCGAGCACGTCGCCCGTGGCCGTGTGCTCCTCGTGCCAGTCGCGCGCGAGGCCGAAGTCCATGACATACGGCTTGAGGCCGCCGTCCTCGGCGCGCTCGACGAGGATGTTGGAGGGCTTGAGGTCGCGGTGGATGAGGCCGGCGCGGTGGGCGGCGTGGACGCCCTCGGCCACGTCGCGCAGGACGAGCAGTTTCTGCTCCAGGGTGAGTTCGCGGGAGAGCTGGCCCAGGTGGTGCCCGTTCACGTACTGCATGGCGATGAACGCCCGGCCTTGAATCTCCCCCACCTCGTACATCTCGCACACGCGCTCGTGGTGGACGCGCGCCTGGGCACGGGCCTCGGACAGGAAGCGCTGGGCGAGGTCGGGCGCGCCATCGCGCACGAACTTGAGGGCCACGTTGCGGCGCAGCCGGGGATCATAGGCGAGGAAGACCGGCCCATGCCGCCCTGGCCGAGGAAGCGCACGGCCTGGTAGCGCTCCCAGTTGGGCAGCGGGAACACGGGCTCGGAGGACGAGGGCGAGCCAGGCGAGGAGGAGCCCGGCCGCTGGGTGGAGGGCGCCTCGACGGGGCCGTCCCGCTCACCCGTGTCGGGCGGCTCCGGCTCCTCCGTCCGCTCGCGCATCGAGGACAGGGTCTCCGGGGAGAGCAGGCCGCGCTCGAGCAGCAACTCCAGGGGGCCGCGCTCCAGGCGCAGCGCCTCCTCGCGCAGGGACTCCACCTGGTCGCGGGTGACGATGCCCTCGACCAGCGCGCAGTGGAGTTCTTCCTCGTATCGGGCTGGATCCGTGCGTCGTGGGCTCACCCGCGGAGCATAGAGGGTGCGCCGAGCCCGGCGAAATGGGGCGCGCGTCTCAGAGGCGGCCGACGAGACCGAGCAGCACCCGGGGGACACGTCCAGCGCCGTCGTGGTGACTCCCACGGTTCCCGTCACCACGAAGGCGGAGCCCAGGCCCACTCCCGCGCCCACGTTCGCGTGCAACGCGCCCGGCTCCTCGCCGAGGGACTTCAGGTAGTAGGCGTCCCCTTGCAACAGCAATCGATACCCGAGGGGATGGTCCGCGGCGAGTCCCACGAGGTAGTCGTCCGGTGCGTCCCGGGTCGCCCGATAGGCCACGTTGCCGTGCAGCCGTGTCTGGCCGAACTGCTTCGTCGCCAGCACCGAGGCTCCGCGCTCACTCCCTCGTCGCCCTGGGGGCCGAGCACTTCGCCGCGCAACGCCAGTTGGGGAAGCACCCGCTGCTCCTCGACGAGCTGGCCCACCGCATGGACGCCCAATGTCCCCGTGGTGCCTTCCCGTGCGCCAGCGGGGTTGTGCACCTCCGCCCCCGCCCCCAGCTCCACCTTCCACGGCGTGCCCACCCGGAGCTGGGGATGGAGGACGAAGCCCGCGTCGCCTTCCCTCGTCCGGTTGGCCACCGACACCTCACCCAACACCTGACGCTCCTCCAGGGGACTCGCGTTCTGCACCACCAGCGCATCCGTGTTGCGCAGCAGTTCCAGGGTCTCCTCCGGTCCGGTCGTTCCCAGGCTGGCCATCGTCAGCAGCACCATCAGCGGTTGCGGCATTCCGTCCTCCCCCTCGCGCCGAACATGGGTCCCAAGGGGGCTCGCAGCAAGGCAGGGCCGCCATGCTCGGCTGCTCCTCATGAACTCCGATTTCACGGAGCGTGAGCGCTTCCGGGCCCGTGCTCCTCGACGGTCATGGTATTTTTCCAGGTCGCTCGGGGGGCTTCGCCTCGTCGATCGCACATCATGAACAACGACGAAACGGCTCCCTCCGCGCCCGGGTTGGACCTCGAGAGGCTCTCCCGGGGCACGATCATCGCCGAGCGCTTCGCGATCGAGCACCGGCGGGACGTGGCGGCATGGGCGTTGTCTACCGGGCCCAGGATGGAGTCACGGGCCGGCCGGTGGCGCTCAAGTTGTTGCAGGCGCTCGGCTCTCCGGAGTCCGCCTTCCGCTTCAACCGCGAGGCCCTGCTGATGGCGGGGTTGCATCACCCGGGACTGGTCGCCCACGTGGCCCATGGCGCCACCGAGCGCGGCCAGCCCTTCCTGGCCATGGAGTGGCTCGAGGGCGAGGATCTCGCGCGGCGCCTGGGGCGTGAGCCGCTGAGCCTCCCGGAGACGCTCGCCCTGCTGCGCCGGGCCGCCGAGGCCCTGGCCCATGCGCACCAGCAGGGCATCGTCCACCGCGACATCAAGCCCTCCAACCTCTTCCTGCGCGCCGGCCGCCCCGAGGACGTGGTGGTGCTGGACTTCGGCCTCGCGCGCTACGCGGTGCCCACGATCATGGGCGTGACGGGCTCGAGCACCGTCGTGGGCACTCCGGGGTACATGGCGCCGGAGCAGGCCTCCTGCCAGCCGGAGATTCCTCCCGCCGCGGATGTCTTCTCGCTGGGGTGCGTGCTGTATGAGTGCCTCACGGGCCAGCCGCCCTTCGCCGCTCCCCACTTCGCCGCCGCCCTGGCGAAGATCCTCTTCGCCGACCCCGCCCCCCTGCACGCGCTGCGTCCCGGACTGCCCATGGGCCTGCAGGTGCTGGTGGATCGCATGCTGGCCAAGGATCCCAGGCGGCGGCTGCCGGACGCATCCGCCCTGCTCGACGCCCTGAAGGCGTTGGAGTCCGTTCCCGCGCTGCTGCGGCCTCAGGCGGAGGAGGGTCCCAAGCGCGCGAGCCTGACCCAGGCCGCCCAGCAAGTCGTGAGCGTGCTGCTGGTGTCCTTTCCCCGGCCGGAGCACGAAGTGGAGCCCACCCATGACGTGGTGGCGCGCGACTCGCTGCGCGCCATGCTCGTGCCTCATGGCGCACAGGTGGAGCTGCTGGCGGATGGCTCGCTGGTGGTCTCACTGGCGCTGGAGCGGGGCACGGCCACGGACCAGGCGGCGCTGGCGGCGCGGTGCGCGCTGCGCTTCAAGGAGCACTGGCCCGACGCCGTGGTGGTGCTGGTCACGGGGCTGGGGGTGCTCCAGGAGCGGCTGCCGGTGGGCGCCGCGATGGAGCGGGCGGGCCGGCTGCTGCGGATGAGCCGGGCGGACTCGTCCCAGGTGGCGATGGACGAGGTGACGGCGGGGCTGCTGGGCGCGGGCTTCCAACTGGAGCGCATGGACTCCGGCACCTTCGTGCTGCGAGGGGAGCAGTCGGGCGCGGACGCGTCTCGGCCCCTGCTGGGCAGGCCCACGCCGTGCGTGGGCCGGGAGCGGAGCTGGCCCTGCTGGAGCTCACCTTCAACGAGTGCGTGGAGGAGTCCACCGCGCGGGCGGTGCTGGTGACGGCGCCCGCGGGCGTGGGCAAGTCCCGGCTGCGCCATGAATTCCTGCGCCGCCTCGAACAGCGGGAGTCTCCACCCCTGGTGCTGGTGGGGCGGGGAGATCCGATGAGCCGGGGCACGTCGTATGGCCTGCTGGGCATGGCGCTGCGGGGCCTGTGCGGCATCGTGGACGCGCAGCCTCCCGAGGAGCAGCGCGCGCGCTTGTCCGAGCGCATCGCCCGGCACCTGCCCCGCGCGCGGGAGCTGGGGACGGTGGAGTTCCTCGGGGAGCTGTGCGCCCTCCCCTTCGACGAGGCGGCCCATCCCCACCTGCGCCCGGCGCGCGGCGATCCCCGGCTGATGAGCACCCAGATGGGCCGCGCGTTGCAGGCCTTCCTGGAGGCCGAGTGCGCCCACCAGCCGGTGGTGCTGGTGTTGGAGGACCTGCACTGGAGCGACGCGTTGACGGTGCGCTACGTGGACGAGGCGCTGCGGGAGCTGGCCGAGCGGCCCTTCCTGGTGCTGGCCCTGGCGCGGCCCGAGGTGCGCGAGCTGTTTCCCAGCTCTGGGCCCGGCGTCTGCAGGAGGTGCCGCTGCACGGCTTGAGCCGCAAGGCCGGCACGCGGCTGGTGCGCGAGGTGCTCGGTGCCGAGGTGCCGGACGATCTGGTGCGGCGCCTGGTGGACCTGTCCGATGGCAACGCGCTCTTCCTGGAGGAACTCATCCGCATGGCGGACGAGGGGCGCGGGACGGAGGCGCCGGAGACCGTGCTCGCGGTGCTCCAGTCACGTCTGACGCGCATGGCGCCCGGAGCGCGTCAGGTGCTGATGGCGGGCAGCATCTTCGGCCGGTCCTTCTGGTCGGGCGGGGTGGCCGCGCTGCTGGGCCCCGCGATGGAGCGGGAGACGCTGGCGCTCCACTTGCGCGAGTTCGTGGCGCAGGAGCTCATCGAGCCGCGCTCCGACAGCCGTCTGTCCTCCGAGGACGAGTACCGCTTCCGCCACGCGCTCGTGCGGGACGCGGCCTATGGGTTGGTGCCCGAGAGCTACCTCCCCGAGGGCCACCGGTTGGCGGGAGCCTGGCTGGAACAGATGGGCGAGGGGGATGCGCTGGTGCTCGCCACGCACCACCACCTGGGCCAGCAGCCCGAGCGGGCGCTCTTCTTCTACACCCAGGCCGCCGAGCGGCTCTTCGATCTGTATGACCTGCCGGGGACGATGCGCTGCGTGGAGGCGGCGCTGGCGTGTGGCGCCGAGGGCGGTGAGTTCGTCCAACTGCGTGCGCTGCAGTCCATGGTGGCCTTCTGGTCGGATGATCTCTCCAGGTCCCTGGCGCTCGGCGCGGAGGTGGTGGACGCGCTGGAGGCCGGCGGCCGGTTGTGGTGCTGGCTGGTGGGCGGACAGATCCTCGGTGCCACCTACCTGGGCCTGAATCCGGTGCGGGCGGCGCGCCTGAACGAGCAGCTCTGTCGCACCCGTCCGGACCCGAAGGCGGGCGGCGCCTACTCCTGGGCCATCGGCTGCTGGGGGCTCTCGCTCGTCCTCTCCGGCGCGCGTGGGGAACTGGAGGACTGGCTCGGCCGGATGCGGCGGGAGGCCGGGGATGGAATCGCGCGAGGGTGGACGCACTACATGGATGGCTTCTTCCACCACCTCTTCGAGGCCGCGCCCTGGCGGGCCTTGCGCCTGGCCGAACAGGGCACGCGGGAGTTTCGCGAGCTGGGCCTGGAGCGGGACGCGCTCATCCAGCAGACCTTCTCGGGACTGGCGCTGGGCGCGTTGGGCGATGTGAGCGGCGCCGTGGCGCGGATGCGCGAGGTGCTGGGGGCGGGCCGCGCGCTGGAGGCCCATCTCGCGGTGGGCGGGGCCCAGCAGTACATGACGCTGGTGCTGGTGCGCAGCCCGGACCCTGAGCACCTGCGAGAGGCCGAGGCCCTGGCGCGAGGGTGGGTGGACATCGAGGATGCCTTCGCCTTCCGGCGGGGGATGGCGCACGCCGTGCTGGCCCAGGTGAGGGCGCGCGAGGGCCAGCTGTCCGAGGCCGAGGTCCACGCCCGGCAGGCGTGTGCGCTGCTGGCGACGTACCGGGCCGACGTCATCTACGCGCGCGGCATCCTCAGCACCATCCTGCTCGCCCGGGACAACGCCCTGGAGGCGCGGGAGGTGGCGGCGCTGGGGGTCCGCGAGTTGGAGGAGTCCCGCGGCCAGGGCGTGTACGCGGTGTCCATCCGTCTGGCCTTGGCGGAGGCGTGTTTCGCGTTGGGCGAGGGCTCGCGGGCGGAGGCCGCCCTGCGCGCGGCCCTGCGCTGCGTCTGGGCTCGCGCCCGGGACATTCCCGACACGGACCTCCGTGAACGCTTCCTGCGCCAGATCTCCGAGAACGCCCGCGCGCTGGCGCTGGCTCGCGAGCGCTGGGGCGGGGACGGACTCCGGGCGGAGCGGGCCGCCTGGGAGGACGACACGGCGGGAGCCGGACGGACCTGATCGCCACGGGGTGGGCTTCCGGGCGGGCGAGCCCCCGTCGTGCCCGTCCGCCAGCCGCTACCGCTCCTCCGCTCGCATGAGCATCCCTCTCTTCACGACAGGGGATGACAGGGAGGCTTCATGCGGAAGACAGGAATGACGCGGTTGCTGCTCGGTGCGCTCGCCGGGGCGGCGATGCTCGCGGGATGCGATGACAACGGGCGTTCCTGGGCGATGGTGGCCCAGGACGACTACATGTCCGTCCCGGGCCACCGGGCGAATGAGCCTCGCAACCGGGGTTCCACCACCGGTCTGCCCCGGCACCTGCCCGAGGCCTCTCCGGAGTCGCGTGACACCGACGTGCGGGAAGGCTCGGCGTCGGGAGGCGCGGGCATCACCCGGGCGACGTCTCCGGCCGAGCCCCAGGGCAAGCAGAACGACGAGTGGTTGAAGCAGGACTTCCGGGTGTCCTATCCGCCTCCGCCCTTCGAGGCCCGGGTGGCCCAGGAACTGGGCACGGGCAAGATGCTCAAGGCCAACGCCCGGGGAGTCTGGGTGCAGGGCATCTACGCGGTGGAGGTGGCCTCGGGCGCCACCCAGGCCCTGGCTCCCGAGAGCGCGGGCTACCAGCCGCAGCCCCAGTCTCCGGGCAACTTCGCGACGCCCGACAGCTCGCCCCGCCCTCCCACTGAGGGGCGGCACTGAGGGGCCGCCGTACGCCCGTCCGGTGGTCTGGAATGAATCCGGTGCTCAGTCTGGAAGAAGGGGCACGAGGCCGTGGCGGAGCACGCGCACGGGATGAATCAACCACGAACGATTCCTGGAGACGACATGCGCAACAATGGCTTCAAGTGGATGGTGTGGGGAGTGCTGGCCTCGGCGGCGGCGGGAGTCGTGGGATGCGCCAAGCTGCCGCAACAGGCGGGAAACGACACCTACCAGCCGGGTTTCACTCGAGACCCCAAGGTGTCCCTCTACAACGGCACCATCCAGCAGATTCCCACCAGCATCGATCCCCGAACTCCGGACAAGCAGGGCACGCCCAATCGCTCCCTGCTGATGGACCCGGGTGAGCGCGCCCTGCTCGGACAACGGCAGTCCAAGAACGAGGAGCTTGGAATGGGCGGCAGTGGCCCCGCTGCGCTTCCGGGCACGACGCCCTTCCTGAACCTGGGCGCCACGGGCAGCGTGATCGCCCCGAGCAACCAGATGCCCGCGGCGCAAAGCCTCCCATCGGGCAGTGACCAGCCCACGCCGTTCTATCCGAGCGTCCTGCTGAAGAAGTGAGAAGGGGGAGAACCCCAGGTCCGGGGACGTGCCCGCGAAGTAGCCGGTGGGCTCAGGAGCGGCGGGACGCCAGCATCACCTCGGTGGGATCCTTCCCGCTGAAGGAGCTGGCGAGCCCGTGGGCGAGTGCGCGGTGCTGCTCGTCGCCGAGCGTGGCGAGCCGATCCTCGGGGCCATGGGCGAAGCGCGACTCGAGCCGGGCCAGGCGGCGGTGGGCCTCGGCGATGCGCTCGCGGGGGACGCGGCCGGACTCCACCGCGCGCACCAGCGCCTCGATGGCGCGGCGCTGCACGTCCGCCTGGTGGCACACGAGGAAGAGATCCACTCCGGCCAGCGTGCCCTGCACCGCGGCCTCCTCCACCGAGTAGTGGTCCGCGATGGCCTTCATCTCCAGGTCATCGCTCACCAGCACCCCGTCGAAGCCCAGCTCCTCGCGCAGCAGGCCGTTGAGGGCGCGGGTGCTCATGGTGGCGGGCACCTTCGGGTCGAGCGCGTCGAAGAGCACGTGGGCCGTCATCAGGGACGCGAGCCCCGCCTGGGCGAAGGCGCGGAAGGGCACCAGCTCCACGCGGCGCAGGCGCTCCAGGTCATGCGGCAGCCGGGGCAGGGTGAGGTGGCTATCGGTGGTGGTGTCGCCGTGTCCCGGGAAGTGCTTGCCGCACGAGGCCACGCCGCCCGCCTCGAGTCCCCGCGCGAGGGCCACGCCCAGGCGCGCCACCTCGTCCGGGTCCCGGCTGAAGCTGCGATCGCCGATGACGGGGTTGGTGGGGTTGGTGTCCACGTCGAGCACGGGGGCGAAGTCCCAGTCGAAGCCCACCGCGCGCAGCTCGTGCGCGAGCAGCCGTCCCACGCGCTCGATGAGGGCGAGGTCCTGGCGTTGGCCCAGCTCGCGCATGGAGGGCAGGGTGGTGAAGGGCTCGCCTCGGAGACGTGCGACCCGGCCGCCCTCCTGGTCCACGGAGAGGATGAAGGGGCGGCCCGCGCGGGATTTGATCTCCCGGCACAGGGCGGCCGTCTCCTGGGCGGTGCCCACGTTGCGCTTGAAGAGGATGGCACCGAAGAGGCCATCGTCCATCAGCCTGGCGAAGTCGTCGTCGATGCGAGGGCCGGGAAAGCCGACCATGAAGAGCCGGGCGCAGTCCCGGTAGAGAGCGTTGCTCATAGAGCGCGCACTGTCTCATGCCCCTGACACCCTGGGCGGGGAGAACCCGCCACCTGTCCTCTGCTCGTCATGGCCCGTGGGAGGGCGGACAAGGGGGCGGGCGCGGGTTCGCTTCCCGCCGCCTCCACTGCGAAAAAACCGGGCCTACTGCGGGGGAGCGTGGTCCGCGTTGTCGACGATGGCGCGGGCCCCCGCGGCATGAGCGCAGTGGGCGCAGCAGTAGAAGGTGCCGTTGGCCTCGATGCCGTGGCCCAGCACCTTGCAATCGCAGTGGTCGCAGACGGGGGCCAGCTTGTGGATGGCGCACTCGAAGCTGTCGAAGGTGTGGGTGACGCCGGCGGTGATGACCTGGAAGGCCAGGTAATAATCGTTGCCGCAAACCTCGCACTTGGCCATGGAAGCCTCCTGCGAGAAGAGTGGGTCCGCACACGCTCCGAGGCGAGTCACCCGTCCCCAGGTCGGAGCGGCTCGCGTCAGCCACTGCTCCCCATCTGGGCCACCTGACGTTCGTATAGCCGCCTGGAGTCCCAGGTCCTCGGCCGCGAACACTTCAAGCTCGTTCCTTCCGCCCTGACGCGTGGGCCCCGCCGTCCAGCACCTCGGAGAGGGTGGTGGCCTGGAGGGCCCGGTCGAACCAACTGTCGAGCGTGTCCACGTCCGTGCAGTCGAGGATGCGCTGCCGGGCTGCTTCCTCCACATGAACCCCCCGGAGGGCGAGAATCCGCAGGAGGCTCTCGGCACGTCCTCGGCTCAGCCCCCGCGCCAGACCCTCCTCCCTGCCTCGCACCAACCCCTTCTCCAGCCCCTTCTCCAACCCCTGAGCCAGGCCCTGCTGACGTCCCTGCTCGATGAGTTCCTCGCCATAGCTCCGCATCAACTCCTCCGCGCGTTGCTCATCCAGCACTGAATGTAGCACCTGCCCCGTGGCGTCGTGGACGGCCTTGTCCCCGGTCCACAGCAGGTAACGGATGACCACCAGCAGGTGTTCGGTGCCCTCTGGAGCCGCCTGCACCTGGGCGAAGAGGCCCACCCACTCCGGCAGCTTGCGCGCCAGTTCTCCCGTCCGTCCGTAACGCAGCACCAACCAGGCCGGGCGGACCAGTGGAGGGCCGGGCCGTGCTTTCAACGCCTCTTCCCGCTCGACCGTCAAGTCATCGAGCAGGTACTCGAAGCGCGGCACCCACGCTCGCCAGTGCGCCCGCTCCTCCTCGCTCTCCCCCGGCAGAGCGAACAGGTCCTCCACCCGCCGCGGCGCGCTCCAGGCCCTCTCGGGCCCGTGATACATCACTAGCGGGAGGATGACTGGCAACAGGGCGCGCTCCGGGTGCTCCTGACGCCAGCGCTCGACTTGGCGCACCACGTAGCGCAGCATCCTCAGCGCCATCCACCTGTCCACATGGGACTGGTGTTCCAGCAGCACGTACAGCAGCAGCGAGCGGCCCGAGCGCAGGCGGGCGGTGAAGAGCAGGTCGCTCTCGGTCTCGCGCAGTTCCGGGTCCACCACGCTGCCGGGCTCCAGGCGCAGAGTCGACCAGTCCACCGCGGAGACGATAGGGGCGGGGAGGACGGCACGCAGCTCGGCCTCGGCCCGCTCGGGACGGCCAAAGGTATAGCGGGCGAAGAGGTCATGAGGTCCGGGCATGGCGCACGTCGCCTGAGCACGGAGCGGGCCAGTCGCACCCCGCGGGGAGTCAACAGGCCGTGGACGTCCGCGCTCGCCCCCCTTGGTCTCGGCGGCGAGATGCCCATCCTGCCGGGAAGGGCCTCCAACGGGTCTGAGCGAGCCGTACAGATCGTCTCGTACAAATCGTCTGACACCTCACTCGAGTTGGGCGCGCCACGTCCTTCTTTCGTGGGGAACGCTCTCGGCGTTTGTCCGGGCTTTCCCTACTCCCATGGAGGGATTGGTCGAGGGCGTGGGTTCTGACTATCCTCGCGAGGGATGCGGATGGAAACCTCCTGGGTTCGGCCGGCCCCTTCGAAGAACGGGTTGGATCATCTCGCTGTTCAAGCGCCGTGCGTCGCGCTCTATGGACAGCTCATTCCAGGCATTACCAACGTCACCGATCGGGCTCGCTACTACACCTTCTACCCGTGGCTGTTGTGGAATCTGGAGAAGCGGCGAGCACAGGGACTCTCCCTGAAGTTTCATCACGTCCTCCGTCGGGCGGAATGTCTCTTCGCGCTGGTCGCCGAACGACATGCGCGGGTCCTGAAGGAGCCGGACTGGCTGCATGGCATTCGCATGGTGGGACGCGACAAGCTCGTGCGCGCCCTCCAGCAGGATCTCTTGAGCGAGGGGCGGATTGATCTGAATACCTACGCGACGCGCGAGGAAGGCCCCAAGCGATATTTCAAGAATCCGCTCGGGGGTCTCGGGCAATACTATCTGGGACCCATGCGAGACCTGGGCCTTCTTCTTGGCAACAGTACCTCGGGTCTTGGCTATAGCTTGGAACGTGGTCAGCCTCTCGCCGAGGCCATGGAGCAAGGCGTGGATTCCGATGCCTTCTTCGTGGCGCTGGAAGCTGGCGAAATCCATGAGTCCACGCTGGACGGACTTTCATCCTTCTGCCCCTGTCACCTACCGACGAGTACCGCGGAGTGTAGCGCCCTGTTGGATGTTTTGTTCGATCGCCAGAACACTCCAGGAGGGGAAGGACGGTGGCGACGGAACTCGTTGGCCTTGATGCTGGATATTGTCGCCCAGCGCGATTCGTCCGTGGAGGAATCCGTCGAGGAACTGTTCCGGGCCGCGTGTTACGCCGGTTCCGTGGACAACACAGGGGTGTGGTCTCTACCGAGCGGATTGGAGCAGGCCCGACACGGTTGGGCCATCTACCAGCGCAACGAATTGCTCTCGATCGCGCTCCAGGGTCTCTTCTGGGTGACCCTGCAACGGGTGCAACAGGAGACAAGGGGCCGCGCCGCGAGTGTCGAGGAGCTCGCCCGACAAACCCGGGAGTTCGCGGACACGGTGTTGGGTCAAGCGGGCGCCCGCCTGTTCTCCGAATCCGTCCAGGACGCCAGGTCGACACTTCCCGCCCTGACGCAATGGCGTGACCCACGACACGAACAAGGCCGAGCCTGGGCGCTGTTCGCCGCCGCGCGGCAGGGGAACCTCGAGGAGGTATTACGGGCATCGACGGACATTCTCGTGGCGTTGGCGGCCCGGGAAGAGGACACGGAAAACCCCTACCGGGACTTCACGCTCACCGAGGATTACTTCCGGGACTATGCCCTCAATCTCCGCTCCTTCTCCACATTCGCCCGGGGTGACTGGTCAAGCCAGTCCCTGTCGGAACTCTGTGGATGGTGGGTGTCGCGATGGGGCGTGGAAACGCATTGGCGTGTCGCACTGCGCAAGCTGCATTACGACTCTCAGGACACCTTCCTGATCCGCCCCATGGATGGGTGGCTCCAGGTCGTGAATCCCGAGGGCGCCCTACCGGTCTTCACCTCGCCTCGTCTGCGAACCTCCCTGCGAATGCTGGGGGACCTGGGCCTGCTCCGCTACGACGACAAGGGAGAGCCTTCCTTGAGCGCTCCGGGCCGCGTGCTTCTGGGGAGCCTCCATGGCTGATCCACGAGAAGGCATCTCCCTGTTGGGGATGCTCAAGGCGGAAGGCACATACGACGCCGCGTTGATCACCACGTACAACGCCTACCTGCCCTTCTTCGAGGAGGTGGTGCTCCGACGGCTGATGGGCCGGGGCTGCGGGCACGTGGTCCTGGCCATGGACGGACGCCAGCTCTCCCATGCCCTGTCCTCACCCGAGCTTCGTCCCCGCCGCGCGGGCAGTGTCTACACGCTGGCGCCCGTCACCCTGACGAAGACGTTCCATCCCAAGCTGCTCTTGCTCGCGGGCCGCAAGATGGGACGGGTGATCGTGGGAAGCCATAACCTGACCTACGCTGGTTATGGCCACAACCGCGAGTTGACGAATGTGATTCGTGTCGAGGGGGCCAGGGACCGCGCGGGAGCCGCGTTCTTCCAGGAAGCACTGGGCTTCGTCCGGGCCTGGACGGCGTCTTCCCCCCGGCCCGTTCGCGAGGCGATCGCCGCGATGGAGGACTTCGCTCCCTGGTCCTCGGGCCCCATCCCCCTGGATGCGCCTGAACGGTTCGTCGGTGCATTGCCAGATGGACCGTCGCTCTGGGACAAGGTCCTTCCCCTGATCCCGGACGGCGTGCGGCGCATCACGGTCGTGGGTCCCTTCTTCGACCGGGAATTGCGATTCCTGCGGCGGCTGCAGGAGGATCTCTCGCCCGCGGAACTCCTGGTCGGCGTTCAGCCCGCCGAGGTCGAGCTCGACTCCGAGCGGGTAGCGGGACTCCAGGACGTGACGTTCGTGGACGCATCGGCACTGGATGGACGGGGCACTGACGAAACGGAACGCTACCTCCATGCCAAGGCGTTGCTCATCGAAACCCGGAAAGGCGACCTCTTGATCACGGGCAGCGCCAACCCGAGCGCCGCCGCCCGGTTGGCTCCTCCAGGACATCGGAATGCCGAGGCGGTGGTGGTTCGCACGGGTCGTGAGGCCCGTGAGCTGGGTGAGTCCTTGGGGCTGCGCGCCTTGGAGTCCGGGCGACGGCTCGGAAAGGCGGATTGGCGCGTCCGTGCGGCCGATGAAGCCGGGGGACCCGCTCCAGAGTCCTCCACCCTTGCAGGTGCGCTTTGTCTCATCGAGACGGAGCAGGGGTTCGAGCTGGAGGGCGCGGCGCCCACGCGTTTCGAGACCGTGGAGCTGTTCGATGCGACGGGGCTTCCCCGGGGACGGTTCGGACTGATGCCCACCCCGTCCCCTTCGTTGCGCATCGACGATGAGCACCTGCGCTCGAGCGCGACATGGGCCCGGCTGGAATCGCCCCTTGGAGAGAGCGTGTGGGCCATCGTGCATCACACCCGCCAACTCCGGGAGCTCTCCATCCCGAGTGGGCAGCGTCAGCTCCGGGACGCGCTTGGGACATTCGAGACCGATCCCACTCAGCTTGCGAATCTGCTGTCCCTGGTGGAGCAGGTCATCTTCGAACAGCCCTCGGAGAGCGGATTCAAGACTGGAGCCGGTGGCGGAGGCCGCCCGTCCGGCGAGGAGGAGGAGGTCCTCGGAGAAGGGAGCCTTGGCAGAAGCCTCACGGAGGTGGAGGCGGGAAGACCGGCACGCCGGGCATGCAGTCAGGATCTCTCGGTGTTGCTTGATGCGCTCCTGCGCAAGTTGGGGGAGGGTCTGGCCGCCGAAATGGCCACGAGCCGGCCACAACGAAGTGATGAGGCCCTGGTGGATACCGAGGACGAAACAGAGCTCGACGAGGAAATCCATTCAGTGGATGTTCACGCCCTGGCGGATAAATGCCGGAAGAAGACGGGCAGGTTGTTTCGCCGGATGACCGAGCAGCTCACGAAGGCGGACCCGTCCACGGGCGCGACCCGCTTCGTCCTCCAGACGACCGCGGTCCTGGGATTGATCCGCGCCTTGCGCAGGGCCGAGCTGAGAGAACCCTGGTGGCAACAACGGGAGCAGCTGGTCGATGCGGACGCGGAGGGCCAGTTCTTCGTATCGGCGACCGCGTTGCTGACCTGCCCGACGAAGCACCTGCTCGCCACTGCGCGCGAGGAACAGGGAGGACCCTTCGACGAATTGTCCGCGTTGCGTGAGCTGATGGTGTGGTTGGCCTGGGATCTCGAACTCGAGAGTGACCCGCGCGTGACGGCTCCTGCACATGCACCCCCGGAGCGGGACGCGTGCTTCGCGCTGGCGCTCCTCACGCAATGGGCCGAGGAAGTCGCCGGAGATGAGCGTGCCGTGAAGGCGCTGTCGGAAGGACTATCGCGCACGCCGCATCGAGGCCGTGAGCCCGCGCCTTGGTTGGCGAAGCTGGTGGAATGGGGCGCGTTCATCGCGAGGCTTCGCGCGCAGCCCACCAGCGCCGAGCCTTTGAACCGGCCTCCTCGCCCCGGCGAGCTGGCGAGGATGAGCAAGTTGCCCGGAGTATTCATCGTGCTCGCGGTGCGTGAAGGGAAGATCGAGCTGGCCGATTTCAGCGAGCCCTCCGGAGTCCGGCGATTGCTGAACGGCTTCGTCATCGGCCTGCGGGGGCTTCCTCGTTTCCGGAAAGTCAGCGTTTGACCTGCCTCACTTGGGCCAGGTCGACGAGAGTGCGAGGCTCGAATCCGCGCAACAGTCGCTTGGGTCCGGCACCACAACTCGATGGGATAACCGATTGGTCCCTGGTTCGAATCCAGGAGGGCCCACTCCCCACTCCGTCTCGGCCTCTTCAAAGAGGCGCCTCTTCCTCCTGATGTGACGTCCGCAGTAGGCTGCGCTGCTTCACCTCTTGGGAGGGCTCACATGGGCGACAACCACGACGGGACGGGGAGAAGACTCGGGCCGTATCACCTCGACACGCGCTACCAGGATCTCGGCGAGCCCGGCGGCCGGTCTACGCGGCGCACCACGTGGACACGGGCCGCCCCGCGCTCGTGCTCGTGCCAGAGCTTGAGGACACCTGGGCGCCGCGCAGTGACTGGACCGTGCGTGTCACCTCCCAGGTGTCCCCGCCCTTCCTCGCCATGGAGTTGGAGCGTCCGCTTCCGCCAGAGGCCGACGCTCTCTCCGATGTGGCCCTGGGATTCATCCGGCTCGCGGGAGCACTCGCCGCCGTGGAGGACCGGGAGGAGGCCAATGCCGCGTTCACCCAGAAGCCCACGCCCTTGCCGCGCGGGAGACACGACACAGGGCTGCCGTTCTGGCGGCACGTGAGAATGGGCGCACTCGTCGCGGGAGTGCTGGGACTGGTGGCTGTCGTGCTCTGGCCCCAGCTCCTGGGTTCTCCGCGGAGGGAGTGGGCACATCCGAATTCCCGCCCGCTCTGCCTCCGGTCTGGACCGACCAGGAACAGAGCCCTCCCGTCATTGGCTACCCCATGCCCAAGGACCCATTCCCCGGGCAGCTGAAACCTCCGTGTGGATCGGGTGGCTACGTGGAGGTCCAGGGCGGCTGCTGGGTTCAGGCCAAGCAGGATGCGCCCTGCTCCAAGGATCTCGCCGAATACAAGGGCCATTGTTACGTGCCCGTGCGCGCGAAGAAGCCGGAGCCGCGCTCGCTCGAGCCCTGACGCTGCCCTCGCCTGAGTCTGCCCCGCCAGACCGGGGCAGACTCATAACGGATTTCAGTTGAATGTTCCCATTTGCCATATCAAGCCCTGGTCGTGCACAGATGGCGGAGTCATCTCTACCGAGCGAAACTGAGGGAAGGCTCTGCTGAGAGAATGCCGAGCAGGGCGGATTGTATGTTTTGACCGGAACATTCAACTGAAATCCGTTATCACTTCTCAGCTTCGGCCGAGAGCCGCATGAACCACGGCTCTCGGCTGGCCAGAAATGGCGAAAGTCGAGTCAGAGGATCTGGTACTGCACGACGATGTTGCCGAGATCGGTATTGGCAATCGTCGAGAAGGCGCCGTAGGTGAGGTCCAGACAAACCGGGGAGCGGAAGCCCCCGCGGTCATTGATGGTCACCGTGACCGACTTGCCCTGGTAGGTCACCTTCACCTGGGTACCAAACGGCAGGGAGTTGTGGGCGGCCTTGAGCGCCATGCGGTGGAAGGGCTCACCACTGGCGGTCGGCCATCCCTCGGGAATCTCGCCCTCCGCCCCGTACCAGGTCGCATTGCAAGTGGCGATGGGGCCTCCCTGCGGCAGGCCAGAGATCGTCAACTGCTCCCACGGGCCCTGCGCGGGGCCATACGCGGCCACCGCGCCGCCGCCGCCGTTCTCCGCGAGCACCCAATGGCCGTTCTCCGTCTGCAGGCCGACGATGTCGCCGTTGGAGATCACGCCGCTCCCGTTCTGCTTGACGATGCGGAACGTCTCCCAGGTGAGGCGATTCCAGGTGGCGGCGTTCAGCGTGGATCCGCCCCCGTTCACGGCCTGGAAATACTGGCCGTTTCCCGCGCGAATGAAGATCGTGTCCCCACTCTCGAGGGCCCCGCCGTTGATGTCCTCGATCGTGAACTTCTCCCACTCCAGCGCGGTCGTCGCCGTCGCGATGACCGCGCCGCCGCCATTGTCTTGAGCTCCAATATATTGGCCGCCGAGCACCGTTTTGAAACTCACGCCGGAGGTGAGCAACGCACTCGAGGAGGTCTCTGTCGCTTCGTCTTGGCCATCAGACGAATCGCTCGCCAGTCGCACGCGCTCACGAAGAGCAGGATTGCGCTCGCGGCATGAAGGAGAAGCCTTGGATTTTTACGATGGAGCATGAAGCCTGCCTTGATTGGACCGAGGTGGAGTCTTGCCACCCGGCTCAAGAGGCTCTTGCAGCCATATTCGGGTCACTCGAATCGATGAAGGGGCGTGAGGCGCGAGTAGACGACGTGGGGCTGAACAGAGCCCGGTCTTCCCGTGCTCGTTCATTCATCCGGTGGGGTTGCCGAGGGGAAGGCTGACCTCCGACTGGAGGGGGCGCCAACCGATGCATCCGGGGTCCACCTTTAGTGGGTGATCTCCTCTGAACGTGAGCGACGACTCGCCGGGTTGGACGTCTGCCTGTACGAGCAGATGGAGGAGGCCATCGGCATCTACATGAACACCCGCATCCTCGAGAGCATGGCCGAGGGGGTCGGCCTCGTGGATGACGAGGGAGTCTTCCTCTACACCAACCCGGCATGGGAGTGGATGCTCGGGTACGGGCGCGGCGAACTCACGGGGACGCGCCTCTCCCAGGAACTCCTCGGACACTTGAGGGACCAGGGCAGATGGGCCGGAGAGCTCCAGTACGTCCGGAAGGATCGCGCCCCCTCACGACCTACGCCCAGATGACGGCCATGGAGCTCAGGGGCCGGAGCCATTACATCTGTGTTCAGGAAGACATCACGGAGCGCAAGCGCGACGAGGCCCCGCGGCAGCAGCTCGCCAGGGAGGTGGAAGCCGCGAGGGCCGAGACGGAGTCCGAGCGCCGCCGCTTGTACCAGCTCTTCAACGAGGCTCCCGCCGGCATTGCCCTGCTCCGGGGCCCCAGCACATCTACGCCAGCTCCGTCATCCTCTGGTCGACCGATGCGGGGGGAATGTGCGTGGAGGACTCCGCCTCGTGGCGGGCCTACACGGGCCAGACGCTCGAGCAATGGCTGAGTCCGTGGGGTTGGCTGGAGGCCGTCCACCCCGAGGATCGCGACAGGGCGTTCAGGGTCTGGAGCGATGCCTTCACCCATGGGTCCGAATACAACATCGAGTTCCGGCTGCACCGCGCCGGCGGCGACTACCGCCATGTCCAGTCGCGCGCCGTCCTCCTCCGTCAGCCCGATGGTGCCCCCTGGGAGTGGTTCGGCGCCATCACCGACATCCACCAGCTACGGCCCTGGCAAGCCCGTGTGCGTCCGCGTCGACAGCCTCGAGGACAAGGCCGTGCTGCACGTGACGGACGAGGGGATGGGCATCCCGCCCGAACACCAGTCCCGCATCTTCGAGCGCTTCGAGCGCGCCGTATCGGAGCGGCACTACGGAGGGCTGGGGCTCGGGCTCTTCATCAGCCAGCAGATCGTCCGGGCCCACGGAGGGCGCCTCCGGGTGGAGAGCACGCCCGGGGTCCGGACGACGTTCACGGCGGAACTGCCGCTCGAACCCTGAATCCGCCGCTCAGAAGGTTGGGGTGCTGCTCAGCAGGTGTGCTTGATCTGACCGGTGTCGCAATTCAGCTTGCGGTGGCAGATCTGACAGGCCGGGTCGGTGCTCGCCGGATCCTGGTAACAGCTCCAGAGTGACGGGTCGGTTCCGGTAGAGGAACAGGACGCATCACCGACGTCGAAGTAGCCAACCGTGATGACGAATTTGATGCAGCGGTCCGGGCCGCTGAAGTAGTGGCCGTTGATGATCGCCGGAGTGTTGTAGCAGGCCTCCGTCGAGGACTGGCCCTCGGGGACACCGGTCAGCCAGCCGGTGTAGGTGCGAAACCCGTCGCACTTGCAGTCCTCCGAGGGCGCAATGGTGTACCAGGAGGGGTCGGCGCTCGCGGTGGTCGCGGACAGGCTCAAGGCCAGAACCGCACTGAAGAATGTCTTGCTCATCAGGTTCTCCGGGTGGGTGCTTCGCGAGGCCAGGGGCCCGGCCTCGTGGTGCGCGGGACGGTACAGTGGGGCACGCGCGTGCCTCTCGACCCTTCCGTGAAGCGCTCCGCCGGTGCCGTGAGCCGGCCTTTCCTACCCGTGAGCCGCCACATCCGAGACACCTCCGCCGCCGCCATGGGCGGAGATGCAAGGCGGGACGGTGTCTCTCATGGAGGGCCCACCCCTGCATCGGCCCCAGCGGGGCACAGCTCCGGTGGAGAGCCCTCGAGGCGGCAGTATTTGGCCAGGGTCTCACAATATTTGCTCATCCCCTGGGCACAGGCTTCGCCCCAGCGCCTGGCGAGGACTCGCATGTCCTGGTCCGTCTCCGCTACCTCGCGCTGTTTGGGTGGGAGTTCCTGCCATTGAGCCTCGTTGAGCGCTTGGAGCGCCTTGGCCCGCTGCCGCAGCCGGGCCACGGCCCCCGCGTCCCCGAGCCCCTCGGCGATGTCCGCGGCGAGGGTGCAGTACTTGGGGGGGATGCCCTGGGGTGACAGCATCTGCTCGCAGATGCGCTCCAGACAGGGCCGGACGGCGGTGTAGAAGCCCAGCTCGGTGCTGGGACTCCAGGGGCGCTCGGACCAGGGCACGGCGACCTCGGGACACGCCAGACGGTAGGAGCGGGTGACCGTCGCCATCCCGGGCTCTCCCCTGATGAGCGGCAGGACCTCCTGGCACAGCGGCGAGGACTTGACGAGCGAGGAGGCTTCGCCCGCGTCGACGCCGGCCGGGGGCTCGCACATCCGGCTCATGCACTCCATGCTGATGAGTTGCGCGGCCAGCTGGGAGGGCCGCTCGGCCGGCCCCCGCTGATGGCGGCGAAGCGCGGGCAGAGCTGCGCCAACTGGGCCCGGAACTGCTCCTTCGACACGCCTGGGGTCTCCAGGGGCCGGCCCTGGGCGTCATCGGAGGGCTGCTGGAAGGGTTGGCGCGAGGGAGGTCGGGAGGCCCACACGCCGAGCCCGATCAGCACCACGGTTCCGCCTACCAGGAGCAGCCAGAGCCAGCGCTGCTCCGGGGCTGGAGGGCGGCTTCTTGCCTCCAGTGCGCGATCTGGACCGGGCGGCGAGCGCCAGGGGCAGCAACACCAGGGTGGACTGCCATGAAGCGGGATCAGCCGGGAACGAAATCATGGCGGGAGTGTATGCCCTGGAGCTGGACGTGTGTCCGAGATAGAAGGTGCGGAACCTCCCTCCCTCGAGCTTCGAGATGAGTCCTCCTTCCCCACGTCGGTTGGCCTCGCTCGATTGGATGAGGGGGTTGGTGATGGTGTTGATGACGCTCGACCACGCCTCGGGTGCCTTCAACGCGGGGCGGCTCTCCAGGGATGGAGTATCAAGCTGGAAGGTGGGCTCGGCGCTTCCGGTCGAGCAGTTCCTGACGCGCTGGGTGACGCACCTGTGCGCACCCACCTTCGTCTTCCTGGCGGGGACCGCGCTGGCGCTGTCCCTCCACCGGCGTCTGGCGGAAGGGGAGTCGCCTCGTGACCTGGACGGCTTTCACCTCCGGCGAGGCCTGTTCATCGCCTTGCTGGATCCGCTGTGGATGTCCTGGATTCTCCTGGACTGGGGGCGATGGCTGCTCCAGGTGATGTACGTGCTGGGCGTGGGGACGATGTGCATGGTCGCGTTGCGCCGACTGGGCACGCGGGCCCTGGTGGGGCTGGGTCTGCTCCTGATCGCGGGCAACGAATGGATTTCGGGTGTGCTGACGCGAGAGGGCGCGCCCGCTGTGCCAGTGGCCCTGCTGTTCAACGTGGGGTTCTTCGAGCAGAACCGTTTCATCATCGGCTATCCCCTGGTGCCGTGGCTGGGCGTGATGTGCCTGGGGTACGCCTTCGGGCGCCGTCTGCTCGCCTCTCGTGCGGGAGTCGCGAGGTTGTTGGGGGCGTGCGGCGTGGCGTCGCTCGGGCTGTTCCTGCTGGTGCGAGGGCTGAATGGTTATGGCAATGAAAGGCTCTACCGCGAGGGGGATGCCTTGTTGCAGTGGCTGCACGTGAGCAAATACCCCCGAGCTTGGCCTACGCCACGCTGGAACTGGGATTGATGGCGCTGCTGTTGGCGGGCTTCTGGTGGGTGCAGGAGCGTTGGGGCGAGGTGAAGGTGCTCGCCCCGCTGCGGCTGCTGGGGCAGACGGCGCTGTTCTTCTACCTGCTCCATGTCCATCTGTTGTACGGCGTGGCGATCTTGCTGGGGGTCAAGAAGCAGCTCGGACTGGGCGCGACGTACGGGGCGGCGGTGGTGGCCGTGGGCGTGCTGTCCGTGGCCTGCGCGGGATACCGACGCTACAAGGCAGCCCATCCCCAGGGGTGGACACGGTACGTGTGAGGCACCAGCAAGGGGGTCAGGAGGCCGAGCACGGTGAGCTGACAACGAGGGCCCGGCTCTCCAGGGAGGAGCGCCGGGCCCGGGTGTTATGGGGTAACGGTGAAAGCAGTGGGTTGCGTGTCGGTGATGCCCTGCACCTGCGTTGGGGAGGTGGTCCCTCCACCCCAGGCCCACACGGAGTTATCCGTGGCTAAGGCCAGTGAACGTGTCTCACTCGCAGAACTCATGGTCACAGAATAGATTTCCACATGCGTATCGAGTTTGCTGTTGGTCGTTCCATCTCCCAACTGGCCGGATGTATTGTCACCGCAAGCATGTGGGTGACCAGCCGAATAGAACCAGAAAGTGTGCTTATGACCTGCGGCAACAACATCTGCCGAACCGTAGGTCTGCATGGGAACTGCGCTGTTGGTAGTTGAGCCATTGCAAAGCTGCCCATCGCTGTTGTTCCCCCAAGCCCACCAACGTCCATCCATTGTGGCTGCCATCACATGAGCGCCTCCAGCGACAATGGTGGTTACTCCGGTGACTCCCTGTATTTGGACCGGGTTCGAGAAACTGGTCGAGTTGGCTCCGAGTGCGCCATACTCACTGAATCCCGAACCCCAGACAGTTCCATCCGACTTGAGAAAGAGTGAATATTCGTAGCCAGCGGTGATGGCTTTCACACTCGTGATTTTCGTCCTCACGGGAATGGAGCGGCTCAAATAGCCTCCATCGCCGAACTGACCCCAGTAATTGGCACCCCACGCCCAAACGGTTCCATCGGACTTCAACGCAAGTGAGTGCCAGCCGCCAGTGGCAATGGCGATGACGCTCGTGAGACCCTGTACACGCCTGGGCGTCGAACGAGACGTGACAGTTCCATCTCCGAGCTGGCCGTAGTTGTTGGTGCCCCAGGCCCAGATTGTTCCATCCGACTTGAGAGCCAAGGCGTGTCTCGAACTCGCGGTGATGGCGGTCACGCCCGTCAGTCCCTGGATTTGCACGGGAGCCGTGGCACCGGAGTCGCTCCAGGCCCAGACGGTTCCATCCTCCTTGAGCGCCAAGTGATTGTTGTCGCTCGCGACAATGGAGATGATGTTGTTGAAGCCCATCACCTGCACGGGAGCCGGACTCGCGTCGCGAGTCCCGTCTCCGAGCTGGCCGAAGTAGTTGTCGCCCCAGGCCTTCACCGCTCCATTGATCAGCGCGACCGAGTAGAAGCCTCCAGCGGCGATGGTGGTCACTCCTGTCAGGCCCTGCACCGGGACGGGGATGACGCTTGCGTCCGTCGATCCATTTCCGAGTTGGCCCAGGTAGTTGTCACCCCATGCATGCACTTCTCCAGACATCAAGGTAAGGGAGTGGGAACTGCCCGCGGCGATGGCGCTCGCACCGGAGATATCGGCGACCTGAACCGGACTCGTGCTCGAATCGGTCGTGCCGTCTCCGAGCTGACCGTAGGAGTTGTCGCCCCATGCCCAGACGGTTCCATCCGACTTGAGCGCCAGGGAGTGGGTGCTACCCACGGCGATGGCGGTGACCTCGGTGAGGCCCTGCACCTGCACCGGAGAGGAACTCGCATCGGTCGTGCCGTCTCCCAGCTGACCGTAGGAGTTGTCGCCCCATGCCCAGACGGTTCCATCCGACTTGAGCGCCAGCGTGTAGTAGTCGCCCGCGGCGATGGCGGTCACTCCCGTCAGGCCCTGCACCTGCACGGGGAGGGTGCTCGCTTGGACCGTGCTATCTCCGAGCTGGCCATAGTAGTTGTCCCCCCATGCCCACACGCTGCCATCCGCCTTGAGCGCCAGCGAATGGTATTCGCCCGCCGCGAGGGCACTTACATTCGAGAGTCCTTGTGCCTGGATTGGACGGTGTCGCTTCGCATTCGTGCCATCTCCGAGCTGGCCAGAGTAATTGTCTCCCCAAGCCCACACGCTGCCATCCGCCTTGAGCGCCAGCGTGAAGTAGCTTCCCGCGGCAACGGCCGTGACGTCCTTCAGGTTGTCGACCCGCCTTGGATGGCGACGATCCGCCTCCGTGCCATCTCCGAGCTGTCCGAAGTAGTTGCCGCCCCAGGTCCAGACGGTGCGATTCGCCTTCAACACCACGGTATGGGCATTGCCCGCGGCGATGGCGGGCGTGGTGGTTGCGAGTGCTTGTTCTTGAGCCGTGAAGGCCTCATCGGTGGGCTCAGGAGCGGGCTGTACTGGCTGGCCACAGCCAGTCCAAAGCAGTCCATATAGGAAGAGAGAGGACGAAGGTTGTTTTCTGTCGCGGCACGATGACTCCTGGTGGGCTTCCAGGTAGAGGCGAGGCGCCGGCGATCTATGCGGAACACATGGTTTTCCCTCTAAAAGCCATGTGTTTGTAATTTTTCGTTGGGGCGGTAGGAGCGCGAGCGGGTTTTCCCGTCGCATTTATCCCAGCGCGCAAGGGCCGTGGGGGTGGTGAGTCGCGGCGGAGAAGAGCGCGGCGCACGGCGTCATGATCGGCAACGGCTCGGGACTCGGCCGCAGGGCGTGATATTCACTCCATGAACAAGGCTCTTTCGATGCAAACCAGGCTCTCGGTGAGTTTGTTCTCCTGGAAAGGCCTCCTCGGATTGGGGAGCGGACTCGCCCTCATTCTGTTCTGGGGTCTCGTTGTTCTCCGAATCGTCTCCCATCCCGAGAACCACATCGGGGTGAGTGTTTTGTGGGTCCTTCCGCTGTCGCTGATGGCCGTGCTCGCGGGAGGGCTGTGGCTGTCAACCCAACTGCGACGCGCGGGATGGGCCCTGCTGGTGTTGGGCCTGCTCTCGTCCATGGGCGTCGTGCTGCTCGACCAACTCGACATCCTGGTGGAGTATGAGTCCTGGCTGGAGCGCGGCATGCCAGAGCGCCCCTTCTGAGCGTCCGCGCGCGGGCCCATTGCCCAGGTGATGAGGGCGCACGAGGGTCCAGTCGAGTCCAATGCTTTGGATGGGCTGCGCCTGGAACTGACGGTCCTGTCTCTCATGGAAGAGGCCAGGACGCTGTCCGGCGGTGGAAGCTCCGTCAGAGGTGGCTGCTCAGCGCGCTCATCTGGGGCTTGTCCACGCCGCTCGCCGGCTCGAGCGAGAAGAAGTAGCTGCCCCACCAGGGCCCACCGGCCCAGTACGTCCACCCGAGGTAGACATCCGAGTTCGCCTCGAGGTGATCCAGGATGTTGTCGAGGGCGCTCAGGCAGACCGAGTCCGTTCCGCCGGCGAACTCTCCCAGGAAGCCCTTCTTGCCATTCGCGCGCAGCCAGTTCGTGAAGGCCTGCATCCGCTGCGCGCCGATGGTCGCGCTCACACAGGAGGCCTGGGTCCCCGAGGAGTCGCTGTCCAGGTACTGGTGGACCTCGAAGGCGTAGTTGTTGCGGGGATCCTTGACCTGCAACATCACCGTGGCGTTGGGGGTGCCGTACCAGTTACCCGTCCAGGAATGAGCACCGGTCCACGCGTTGCCCGGCACGAGGATGAGCTGGGTGGCTCCGGTGTTGCGAATGGCCTGGATGGCGGCGTTGGCCGCCCCCAACCACTGCTCCGTGGGCATGCTGTGGGGCTCGTTCATGAGGCCGAAGACGACCTTCGCATTGCCCTTGAACTCGTTGGCCAGGCGCGTCCAGAAGTCGGCGAAATCCGCGTTGGGGACAGCCGAGCCAATGAGGGCATCGTTGTAGCGAGCGTAGTTGTGCGGATCCAGGATGACGGTCGCGCCCTTGCCGGTGAGCCGGTTCACCGTCGTCTTCAGCCGGCTCAGCTCCGTGGCGTCGAACGCGGCATTCCGCGTCCGTTGCAGTCGCTCCCACCTGAAAGGCAGGCGGAACGTCGTCATGCCCTTGGTGAGATAGTAATCCGCCGTGGTGTAGTTCGCGTAGGAGGGATCCGGGTAGACATAGTCCTTGCCGTGCGTGCCCGGAATCGCCGAGCCGAACTCGGCACCCGCGAGGTTGATTCCACGGTAAGGCAGGGGTCCGGCCAGCGTGGCCTCATTCGCGCGGGCCTCCGGCTCCTGGGTCACGGACTGCTCCTCGAGCGCTCCACCGCAACCCCAGAGAAACGCTCCCAGGGTGAGCCATCCCATCATCCGGGTGTTCTTCATATGTCTTTTTCCCTCAAAATGGTGGATGGGCAATGTGTGCTCAATCCCAGATGAGGTCAAGCAAATTGGGAAAAACAGTACTACCGGTGGTTTGGCGTCTGAACGGTGAGTGGATGGGCGTCCGAACCCGTCTGTTTCCAGCCTCTTTCAATGTTTGTGGTGGAATTGGAGAGCGCGGGTTTCTCCCCGGGCACCTCGTGAAGGGCGCCCGGGGAGTGCTCACCGTGCTTGTCTGCTTTTGTGGCTAGTTGCAGGAATACGTGTAGCTACCCGGCGTGCTCCAGGTGCCATCCGGGTTGATCTGCCGCACGGTGTAGCCGCTGGTCGGGTAGGTGGTGCCCCAGCAGTCCCGGGCGCGCACGTCGTTGCGGACGGCGGTGGACAGATCCCAGTTCCCCTGGCGGCGCAGCTTCTCGTAGAGGGCGACGCGGTCCACGGCCTCACGCCACGTGGAGTCGTTGTAGAGCACGTCCCGGCGCTTCTCGAGGAACTTCTGCAGGAAGGCGCTCTCGGTGATGCCATTGCGGCCGATGGCGGGCGCCGTCTGGCTGGTATTGCCCAGGGCGTTGTTGGCCGCCCGGATGAACTCCCCGAGCGTGCCGTGGTTGATGTACGCGTCGTAGAAGGCGGCCTTGGACAGCGCCGTGGTGAGGCCCCACTTCTTGGCCTCGTTCATCGCCGGCGTGAAGTACAGCCGCTCGCTCACCTGATCCTGGCAGCTCTTGAAGTCCGCCCGGGTGGTGGTGTTGTTGTAGCTCGCGCCCCAATCACTCCTCCAATTGCCGATGACATCCAGCTCGGACGTCGACGCCTGGCTCTCGCCGGTCGACAGGAAGCGATTGTTGATGGTGGTCAGCCCCGGCATGTACTTGGCCAGGAGGTTGCCATTGCTCGCGCTGCGCAGCGCCTGGTAGCACTGGACGACCTGGATCGCATCGCCCGTGCCCGTGCAGAAGCCCGCGCGTCCGCTCGTGTAGCCCCGGCCGTCGCCGATGTTCTCGGAGTATGCGTAGTCGAGCGCCGGGGTGTCGTTCTCCCAGATGCTGGTGATGGCCTCGGCCACCTTCTTCTGGTTGGCCGTCACCCCCGTGCCCCCATCCGTCCCCGTGCCGCCGTCGGTGCCGGTACCGCCGTCCGTGCCCGTGCCACCGTCCGTGCCCGTGCCGCCATCCGTGCCCGTGCCACCGCAGCTCGGGTCGCTGATCTGCACGTTGCCGGCGGTGAACGAGGTGGAGGAGGTGGTGGAGTAGTAGAACGTATAGGACGCGTTCACGCCCACCGTCAGCCCCGACGTGCGGGAGTAGGTGCACGTCGTGCCACTCTGGGTGTGTGTCCAACCCGCCTCGTCGTGGTCACACGTCACGCCGCTGGGGACCGTGAAGGCGATGCGCGGGCTCGTCATGGCGCTCGCGCCCGTGTTCTTGAAGATGATCGTCCCCCAGTAGTCCGGGCCGTCGTAGGTGTTCGTCGTGATGGAGTAGGAACAGGCCGCGAGCTCCTGGCCCAGTTCTCCTGACGCCTCCGCGAAGTCCTCGCCCGTCCCGCCGCAGGCGGCGAGCGAGGCGGCCAGTCCCACGAGGGCCGGTGGCGGCCCCCCGTACGCGGTGTTCCATGTCGATGAGGGTTCATGCTTGGCGTTCCTTTCCTGCCGCGGTGGGCCTCCTTGGGGTGGAAGGCACCTCTCCAGGCGAAGGCCTGGGCGCGGGGAACACCATGTAAACACGTTTTACTGACTTCACGCGAAGAGAAACTCCCCTCGCGTGAAGTCAGGTCACTACTTCCGCAGCAGGGTGCCCTCGAGGAAGAAGGCGATCGCGGCGGCGACGATGAGCCAGGTCCACAAGGGCACCGGAGGACGCTCGGCGTCCGTGCTCGAGGCCTTCACGGTCTCCTCGCCGAAGTGGGCGGCGAGCGTGTCCTGGGGCAGCCGGGACAGGTCGCTCTCGGCGGGGTCGAGCGTGGAGGCGAAGGCGAGCGCGGGCACGGGTTTGCCGTCCGCGCCCAGCACGGAGAAGGTGCCGGGTTGCTCGACGGGGCCCACCACCACGGTGCCATCGGTCTGTGGCTTGAAGGGCACGTCCTGGCCCTCGGGCGCCTTCACCGCGGACACCGTCTGGGTGCCCTCGGGGCGCAGGGCGAGCGTCTCGCCCACGCGCACGCGCTGCTCCTCGCGCTCCTCCAGCGAGCCGGTGAGGTACGCGGCGAAGCGCTGCATCAGGGGCAGGAAGCTCGTGCGGATGGGGAAGTCGGTCCAGTCCCGGTCCACGGTGCTGGTGAAGAGCGCCACGCGGCCCTTGCCCCGCCGCGCCACCGCCACCGAGGGGGCTCCGTCCTGGTACGCCGCCAGCACCGGCTGGTGCCCGCCTCCGCCCCGCTGCCCTCGGCCTCCAGCAGCATGTACCGGTAGAAGTGCGCTCCCGTGAGTCCCTCCTCCGCGCGGCCGGTGAAGGGCGCGAAGAGGGGGTGCTCCGTGGTCACCCGCGCGAGCTTCTCCGCCTTGTCCTCGGCGGACGGGTCGTCGCGCTCCACGCTCGTGCGCACCAGCCGCAGCGGGCGGGGCAGCAGTGCGCCCAGGCGCGTGTTGTACGCCTCCGGGTCCACGTGGTCGCCCATGCTCACGAACAGGCCGCCGCCGTTCTCCACGAAGGTGCGCAGCTTCGCCGCCTCCGCCGGGTCCGGCGCCGTCACGTTCAGCAGGAGCACCAGGTCATACGGGCTGAGGTCCTCGCGCCAGCCGGCCTCGGCGTCGCGCACCACCGCCTGCACGGGCGAGCCCGGCGCCGACAGCGCCGCTTCCACGAAGAAGGCCTCGTCCCGGTAGCGCGTGGCGTTGGGCGCCCCGTTCACCACCAGGGCCTTCAAGGGCCGGGGCACCGCGAGCACGAAGGCCCGCCGGTCATCCTCGGCCAGCCCGTCGGGCGTGAGGGTGACTTCACCGGTGAGCGTGCCGCCCTGGGTGAAGCGTACCGTGAGCGACTTCTGCGCCGTGCCGTGGGCGGGCACGTCCACGAAGCCCTTGCCCAGCGTGCTGTCTCCCACGCGCACCGCCGCCTCCAGGTCCTTGAGGGGCGCGTCCGAGTGGTTCTTCACCGTGAAGGTGAACTGGAAGGCGCGGGGGCCAGCCTGCAGCGCGGGCTCCACCTTCAGGTCCACCAGCGCGTGGTTGGGCAGGGCGTCCCGGCCCGCGTCGCGCAGCACCACCTCGGGCCGTACCGCCTCGCCCGTGGGCCCCTTCACCGTGGGCGCCGGGGTCTCGAGCCGCAGCGAGCCCGCCGTCAGGTCCGACACGACCACGAGGCGCTTGCCCGCCAGCGGGCTCTCCTCCAGCGCGCGCCGCCGGGTCCAGGCAGCGCGACAGGTCCGCCGCGGCGTACGTGGGGCGGGCCTCGTCGATGAGCTGCCGCAGCCGACCTCTGTCGAAGGCCGGGGCTCGGGCGCCTCGGGCGCGTGCGTGCACACCAGCACCGTCGCGGGCTCCTCGGGGCGCAGGTCCGCCAGCGCGTCGCGCGCCTCGTCCCGGGCGCGCTCGAAGAGCGGGGTGCCATCCGACCAGCGCATGGAGAGCGACGCGTCCAGCACGATGGCCGTGGCCGCCGGGCCCTTCACCGCCACGGCCGCGTCCGCGTCCCGCCGGAACTCCGGCATGGCGAGCGCGATGGGCAGGGCGAGCAGGATGAGGGTGCGCAGGGCGTAGAGCAGCAACCGCTTGAGCTTGAGCCGGCTCGCGGTGCGCTTCTGGCTGCGCAGCACGAGGCCATGGGCCCGAAGGGGTGGGGCCGGGGCCGGCGACGATCGAACAGGTGCACGAGCAGCGGGATGAGCGCCGCCAGCGCGCCGAGCAACATCCAGGGGTGCGCGAAGGTCACCGCCGCCTCCCGCGCTTGCCGAGGAAGCGCAACAGCACCTCGTCCAGGCGCTCGTCGGTGCGCACCAGCTCGTAGTCCACGTCCGCCTCCGCGCACGCCGCCTTCACCCCGTTGAGGAACGCGCCGAACTCCTCCAGGTAGCTCTCCTTGATTTCGCGGGGGTTCACCTCGACACGGCCCTCGCCCTCCATGTCGAGGAAGAGCGTGGGATCATCGAAGGGGAACGTCAGCTCGGCGGGGTCCACCGGTGGAACACCGCCACGTCGTTCTTGCGCTGGCGCAGCGCCAATATCCGCTTGAGCGCCGTCGGGTCCTCGTCGAGGAAGTCCGAGAGGATGACGACGGAGGAGCGGCGCGGGAGCACCTCGGCCAGGTGGTCCGCGGCGGACACGAGCTGGGTGCCGCCCTTGGCGCTGGCCGCCTCCAGGGCCTCCAGGAGCACGTTGAGGTGGCCGGCGGAGGCGCGCGGGGGCACGTCGCGGAAGCGCCCCTCGGTCATGACGGCCAGGCCCGCGGCGTCCTGCTGGCGCACGAGCAGGTAGCACAGCGCGCCCGCGAGCGTCTTGGCCACCTCCAGCTTGGACAGGGCGGTGCTCTGGTAGCCCATGGAGGCGGAGGCATCCACCACCATCACCGAGCGCAGGTTCGTCTCGTGCTCGAAGCGCTTGACGTAGTACTTGTCGAACTTGCCGTAGGCCTTCCAGTCCAGGTGGCGCAGCTCGTCGCCGGGGGCGTACTCCTTGTGCTCGGCGAACTCCACGCTCTGGCCCTGGTGCGGGCTCTTGTGGAGGCCGGACAGCACCCCCTCCATCACCGCGCGGGCGCGCAGCTTCACGCCCTGCAGCCGCGAGAGTGTCTGGGCGTCCAGCAGCATTCCGGGCCGCTATCCCTTCACCAGCGAGACGAGCTGATCCACCAGCTTCACCGACGTCATGCCCTCGCTCTCGGCGGTGAAGTTGGGCAGCACGCGGTGGCGCAGCACCGGCCGGGCCACCGCCTTCACGTCCTCTACCGAGGCGACGAAGCGCCCCGAGAGGATGGCGCGCGCCTTGGCCGCGAGCACCGGTACTGGCTGGCGCGAGGGCCCGCGCCCCACGACACGTTCTTCTGGATGAAGTCCGGCACGCCCGGCTCCTTGGGGCGGGTGTGGCGCACCAGCTCCACCGCGTAGCGCACCACGTGGTCGGGCACCGGCACCCGCCGCACCAGGGCCTGCAGCGCGAGGATGCGCTCGGGCGAGAGGATCTTCTCCAGCGGCGGGGGCGTGCCGCCGGTGGTGGCCTTGACGATCTCCACCTCTTCCTCGGCCGTGGGGTAGCCCACGTCCACCAGGAACATGAAGCGGTCGAGCTGGGCCTCGGGCAGCGGGTAGGTGCCCTCCTGCTCGATGGGGTTCTGCGTGGCGAAGACGAGGAAGGGCAGCTCCAGCGGGTAGGTGCGGCCCCCAGCGGTGATGCGGTACTCCTGCATGGCCTGCAGCAGGGCGGCCTGCGTCTTGGGCGGGGTGCGGTTCACTTCGTCCGCGAGGATGATGTTGGCGAACAGCGGCCCCTGGAGGAAGCGGAAGGCGCGGTGCCCCGTGGCCTTGTCCTCCTCGAGGATGTCCGTGCCGGTGATGTCCGAGGGCATCAGGTCCGGGGTGAACTGGATGCGGTTGAAGGACAGGTTGAGCACGTCCGCCAGCGTGGAGATGAGCAGCGTCTTGGCCAGGCCCGGCACGCCCACGAAGAGGCAGTGGCCGCGGGCGAAGAGCGCGATGAGCAGGTGATCCACCACGTCGCGCTGCCCCACGACGCGCTTCTCGATCTGGGCCTGAATCTGAGCCTTGGCCCGGGCGAGCTCCTCGACGGCCTGGAGATCCTCGCTGGTGGGTGCCGGGGCGGTGGCGGGGGTGGTCGGGGAGGCGCTTTCCATAGAGGAGGATCGTCTTAATCGCGGGAAGGCACGCGGACCAAGGGTTTCGCGTGGGGCCGCGGCTCGAACGTGGGCTGCCAACCTTTCCGGGGACGGTCTATTCCTTTCCCACCGGCGCGTCCGCGCCCTCCTCCCCCCGAGGTTGTCTCCCTGCCCTCCGGGGGGTTGGGACGGCGTCGGGACGGGGGGATGCCAAGGGGAATGACCCCATTACCTTCCACCGGTTCGTTTCTCCTGGGGTCCTCGCGGACCGGGAAACGGGTGGAGACAAGCTCATGCATCGTCTGTCCGAGGGAATCACCCACCGTGCGTGGTACCGGCTGCTGCCCGCCGCGTGGCTTGCCTTCGCCGTCGGGTGTGGTGGCCTGGAGGCTGGAGCGGAGGCGTCCGAGGCCCCCTCGACGGAGGCGCGGGTTCCCCAGGAGATGGGTCCCATCACCCCGTCTGCTCCCGGCGCGGTTCCTCCCGCCGAGGCCGCCCCCGCTGCCCAGGCCCGGCCCTGGTTCCACCGGGTGGGGGGGCCCCAGGACGACCTCGGCACGGGGCTCGCCGTGGATGGCTCCGGTCATGTCTCCCTGGTGTGGCTGTCCACCCCGCGCCAGGACGCGGACCGGGCCCCCGTCGAGGGAGAGCAGCTCGCCCTCTCCCTGGCCCGCTATGATTCGGAGGGACAGCGGCTCTGGACGCGCGAGTTTCCCCGCAACCGCGTGGACGCCCCCCGGGTGGTGGCCTCGCCGGGTGGGGACCTCTTCCTGTCGGGCAACGCCTTCCTGTACGACATCGACTTCGGCCTGGGCGCGGCCTCGGACGGCTTCCTGGTGAAGTTCTCCCCGGAGGGCGAGCCCCTCTGGCAGCGGCGCGCGGGACAGAAGGTGTACGCGACGGTGGCGGATGCCTCGGGAGGCGTCTTCGTCGCGGCCGAGGAGTGGACGCCGGACGGCCTCCTCCCGGTGCTCGCCCACCATGACGCCCAGGGCGCCTTCGTCTGGACGCGGCAGCTCGACGTGGTCCAGCGGGGAACCGAGCTGCGCGCGGCGGCGCGGAGGTCCTCGGGGCAGTGGCTGCTGGCGGGCCGTCTGGAGGGCGTCCTCACGGTCGACGGGCAGCGCTTCGGTGCTCCCGGGGAGCCGTCCCTGCTCCTGCTCGCCTTTGGCGGGGATGGGCGCCTCTCCTGGGGCAAGGCGTGGCAGGGGGTGGACGCGCACGTCTCCGGGCTGAAGTTGGACCCGGCGGGGGGCGGTGCTCGTGGGCGACTTCTCCGGCGACCTGACGTGGGGGGACTCCCGGCTGTCCGGTCCCGGCGCCTTCGTCCTCTCCACGGGGGCCGAGGGCAAGGAGCTCTGGGCCCGCGCGCTTCCCTGTGGGCAGGCTCCGGCGGCTCCTGCGGCTCCGGCGGTGGCGCTGGACGGGGAGGGCTCGGTGGCGGCCGTGTGTGGCGCCACCCTGAGCCAGTATTCGCCCGAGGGCGAGCAGCGCAACGAGCAGGTGTTGACGCCCGGTGCGTGCTCCGAGGGGAACTGCCCGGTGGTGGCCACCGCGCTGGAATTCGTCCCGGGCCATGGCCTCGCCCTCGCGGGCCTGCAGCGCCATGGCGACGCGGTGAATGGGGACCAGGAGGCCTTCCTTCGTCTTCTCGCTCCGTGAGAGAGGCGTGGGAGCAGGGGGTACACCCCGCGCACCCCCTTTGGGGGATGGCTGGCATTCGAGCAGGCGAGGCCAACGGAAACACTTGAGCGAGGCAGTCGGACCCGCGACAGTCCATGGGATGGAGCAGGGTCGGCGCACCTCGGAACGCAAGGCCGTGGGCCTGTTGGTGAAACTCAAGCACACGAGCGTCGTCAGCTTCGTGCAGGAGTACGCCGTCAACATCAGCCCCGGGGGCATGTTCATCCGCTCGCGCGAGCCGCAGCCGGTGGGCACGCCGGTGCGCTTCGAGGTCCGCATCGCGGATGGACAGCGGATGCTCAAGGGCTCGGCGGTGGTGCGCTGGTCGCGGCCCGTCGAGGACGTGACGGGGCCGGCCGGCATGGGCATCCAGTTCACGGAGCTGGATGAGGCCTCCCAGGCCCTCGTCGACCGGATGTTGCAGGTGAAGAACGCCGCGGCGCAGGCGGGCGCGCCCGCGCCGGGGAAGAGCCCCACGCCGCCTCCCGTCGCGGCCCCGCTCATCCCCTCGGTGGCTCCCGTGCCGCGGGCGCCTTCCCGGCAGGGCATTCCCACCGTGGCGCCCGCGAAGACTCCCACGGGGTCGCGTCCCGGAGTGGCTCCCACCCGGACGCCCGCGCCCGTCGCGCCGCCGCCCGCCACTCCCCCGCCGCCTCCGCCCGTCACGGCCCCCGTCAACGCCGTCGACATGTCGCTCGACGAGCTCCTCGCCTTCACGCCCCCGAGCTCCCAGTCGGACGAGCCCGAGTCGAGCGCCGGAGGATTCGAGTCCAGGGGCCCGCGGGAATTCGACCTGGAGGATCTCTCGGCGGCGGCCAGCTCCGGGCCTCCGCTCAAGCCTCGGGGTTCTCCTCCGGCGACCGCTCCGGCGCCGGCCACTCCCGCGCCCGCCCAGCGGGGCAGCGCGGTGGAACTGGAGCTGGAGTCCTCCGACGAAGACGAGCCGCTCGAGCTGGCGCGGCCGGTGGCGGGGCCCCAGCGGCCCGCGGCGAGAGCACCCGCGCCGCCTCCTCCCGCCCGCGCTCCCGCGCCATCGCCTCCCACGCGAGCGCCAGCGCCCGCGACTCCCGCGAGAGCGCCCGCGCCGCCTCCCGCCTCGGTTCCGACACCCACGCGCCCCTCCACGGTGGTGCCGGTGGTGGGGCCCGCGCCCTCGCCCTTCAAGCCCCAGGCCCTGCCGCTCGAGCCGAAGACCACGCCGGGGCAGGTGCTCACCGTCTTCCTCACGCCGCCCACGAGCATCGAGGGCAAGGGCCCCGTCATCGGCATCGACCTGGGCACCACCAACACGTGCGTGGCGGTGATGCAGAACAACAAGCCCACGGTGCTGCGCTCGCGCGAGGGCTACAACACCATCCCCTCGGTGGTGTCGCTGTCCACGCAGAGCAAGCTGCTGGTGAGCCACCGCGCCAAGAGCCGGTGCTGCTGCGCCCGGAGCACACCATCTACGGCGCCAAGCGCATGGTGGGGCGTCCCTATGACAGCGCCGTGGTGAATCAGGTGCGCGAGCGCTTCCACTACGAGATCCTCCCCGACGCGCGTGGCCGGGCGGCGGTGCGCATGGGCGAGCACGTGCTGTCGCTCGAGGAGGTTCAGGGCATCATCCTGCGCGAGTGCAAGGAGTTGGCCGAGCAACACCTGGGCACGAAGGTGGAGCGCGCGGTGGTGACGGTGCCCGCGTACTACTCGGAGCCGCAGCGCGAGGCGGTGCGCCGCTCGGGGTGGCTCGCGGGCATCAAGGTGGAGCGCATCCTCAACGAGCCCACCGCGGCGGCGCTGGCGTACGGGCTCAACCGGGACATGGCCAAGCGGGTGCTCGTGTATGACCTGGGCGGCGGCACCTTCGACGCCACGGTGCTGCGCATCGACAAGAACGTGTTCGAGGTGCTGGCCACTGGCGGCAACATCTTCCTGGGCGGCATGGACTTCGACAACATGCTGGTGGACCTGTTGCTCGAGCGCTTCCAGCAGCAGGAGAAGGTGAGCTTCCAGGGAGACCGGGTGGCGCTGTCGCGGGTGGCGGACGCGGCCGAGCGCGCCAAGGTGGCGCTCTCCGAGTCCAACTCCTACGAGGTCCACATCCCCATGCTCATGGTGGACGACGCCGGGCGGCCTCGGGACATGCACATCACGCTCACGCGCGCGGAGATGGAGAAGGTGTGCATGCCGCTGGTGATGCGCACGCTGGACGTGGTGGGCGACGTGCTGCTGGACGCGAAGCTGCGCCCCTCGGACATCGACGACATCCTCCTGGTGGGCGGGCAGAGCCGCATGCCGCTGGTGCGCGAGAAGCTCAAGGAGGTGCTCGGCCGGGCGCCGCACGCGGGCGTCAACACGGACGAGGCGGTGGCCCTGGGCGCGGCGCTCTACTCGAGCGCGGTGGACCGGGTGAGCAGCGTGGTGCTCATCGACGTGCTGCCCATGACGATCGGCGTGGCCATGCCCGGTGGCGCCTTCACGCGCGTCATCGAGCGCAACACACCCCTGCCCGCGCAGCGCTCCTTCGCCATCTCCACCACGAAGGATGACGAGGAAGTCATGGAGCTGTCCATCTTCCAGGGCGAGGACGCGCACATCTCCGCCAACGAGTACCTGGGCACGGCGCGGCTGGAGGGCCTGCCCAAGGGGCCCAAGGGCTCGGTGCGCGTGGCGGTGACGCTGCGGCTGGACTCCGAGTGCGTGCTGCACGTCAACGCGCAGGAGTACTCCACGCGCAAGGAGATGAAGGCCACGCTGGCCACGCGCTACACGCCCGAGGAGCTGCGGCAACGGCTGGGCGTGGCCAAGGACGCGGCGCGGGCGGCCGAGGAGCGGCGGGGCCAGGAGCTCAAGGAGCGCTCGGGCCGCTTCTGGGGCTTCCTCAAGAAGGTGGTGGGCAAGAGCTGAGAGGGCGCCGCGCGGCCCTCACGCGGCCATGCGGCTCCGGCCCTGGATGCTGGCACCCGCCTCGGGGGACATGCGCCGGAAGAGTGGCCCGGCGAGCGCCGTCACCACGCCCACGGCGACGAAGGGGAGGATGAACTGCCCCGGGGTGATGACCCCTTCGTTGTCCCCACGCGCCGGTGCAGCATCAACCCACCGAAGCTGATGCCCAGACTGAGCCCCATCTGCTGCGTCACCACCGACAGCGTGGACGCGTTGCTCACCGTGCCCTGGGGGATGTCCGCGTAGGCCACGGTGTTGAGGGCGGTGAACTGCATGGAGCGCATGAAGCCGCCCACCGTCAGCACCAGCACCATGAGCGGCACCGGCGTCCACCCCCGGAAGAAGGCGGGCAGGGCCGTGAGCGCGGCGGTGACGAGGTTGGCGAAGATCAAGGTGGAGCGGAAGCCGAACCGGCGGATGATGCCGGGCGCCACGGGCTTGCACGCCATGGCCCCCACCGCCGTGCCCACCGTCACCAGTCCCGTCTCCAGCGGCCCCCATCCGAGCCCCACCTGGAACAGCAGCGGCAGCAGGAAGGGCGTGGCGCCCAGGCCCACCCGCACCACGACACCGCCGACGAGGCTCGCCCGGAAGGTGTCGTAGCGCACCAGCCGCACGTTGAGCACCGGCCGCTCCACCCGCAGGGCATGGCGGATGTAGGCCGCGATGAACCCGATCGCGAGCCCCCACATGCCGAGCTGCACGGCCACCGGCACCAGCCCCATGCCCACCACCTCGGACGCGCCGACCACCGAGGTGATGGCGGTGGCCGCCAGCAGGAAGCCCTTCATGTCGAACCGGCCCGGATACGGCTGGTGCAGGGACGGCACGAAGCGCAGCACCGCGAGCATGCCGAGCAGTCCCACCGGCACGTTGATGAAGAAGATCCACGGCCAGTCCGCGATCTTCAGGAGGAAGCCGGCCAGGGGCGGCCCCACGAGCGGTCCGACCAGCGCGGGCATGGTGAACCAGCTCATCGCCGACACCAGCCGCTCGCGCGGCGCCGAGCTCACGACGATGAGCCGGCCCACCGGCACCATCAGCGCGCCCCCGACACCCTGGAGCGTGCGGAAGACGACGAGCTCGGCCAGCGAGCGCGAGAAGCCACAGAGCACCGAGCCCACGAGGAACACCCCCATGGCCGTCATGAACACGCGCCGGGGCCCGTAGCGGTCGGCGATCCACCCGCTCGCCGGGGCGACCACCGCCAGCGCGAGGATGTAGGACGTCAGGGCCAACTTCAGGTGCACCGGATCGCTGCCGAACGCCGTGGACAGGGCGGGCAGCGCGGTGGACAGCGCCGTGGAGTCGATGAACTCCATGAACAGCGCGCTGGCCACCGCGATGGAGGCGAGCCGGGAGCCAGTCGTGGAAGGGGGGACGGGGCCTTGGTGGACGGCGAGGGCGGTGTCACGACTGTTCTTATGCTCCCAGCCCCCGGACCTGTCACGCCCACCGTGTTGACGGCCTTGGAGGCGCCCGCTCAGATGGCCGCTCCCTCTCCACCAGGAGTCCGCGTGCCCCAGCTCATCCTCCACCACTACCCGAGCTCGCCCTTCTCCGAGAAGATCCGCGCCATCCTCGGCTTCAAGGGGCTGCGCTGGAGCTCGGTGGTCATCCCCGTCATCATGCCCAAGCCCGACGTGGTGGCGCTCACGGGCGGCTACCGCAAGACGCCCTTCCTGCAGATCGGCTCGGACATCTACTGTGACTCGGCGCTCATCGCGGACGTGCTGGAGCGGCTCGCGCCCACGCCCTCGCTCCACCCGCCCGAGTCGGCGGGCCGGCGCGCATCGTGGCGCAGTGGGCGGACTCCGCGCTGTTCGGCGCCGCCGTGGGCCACATCTTCCAGCCCGCGGGCGTGCAGAGCCTCTTCGGCCACCTGCCTCCGGAGCACATCAAGGCCTTCCTGGCCGATCGCGCCGCCCTGAGCGCCGGGGCCAGCTCGCCGGGCATGAATCCCCAGGAGGCCACGGGGGCGCTGCGCCTGTACCTCCAGCAGCTCGACGCGCGGCTGGCGTATGGCCGGCCGTGGCTGTTCGGCCCGGCCCCGAGCCTCGCCGACTTCTCCGTCTACCACTGCCTCTGGTTCGTCCAGCAGGTGAAGGCCGTCTCGGGCATCCTCGACGAGGCCCCGCGCGTGAAGAGCTTCATCGACCGCTTCCAGACGTTCGGCCAGGGCGCGCCCGAGCAACTGTCGAGCACGGAGGCCATCGAGATCGCCGCGCGCGGCCGGCCCGAGCCCCTCGCCGACGAGCCTTTCCTGGATGCGCAGCAGGGGCTGGCGAAGGGCGCGCGCGTGAAGGTGTCGGCCACGGACTACGGCAAGGATCCGGTGGAGGGCGAGTTCGTGCTGTCCCGTCCGAACGAGCTCGCCCTCCGGCGCACCGACGCGCGCGCCGGCGAGCTGGTCGTCCATTTCCCGCGCCTCGGCTTCCAGGTGCGCGCGGCGGAGTGAGTCACCCACCGCGGGACGCCTCCGTCTGTCATTCAGCCGACAGGGTCGGCTCGTCCTGTCCCCGAGGACGATGGCACTGATGCCTGTCACCAAACATGCCTGGGAACGAGGGAAAAGCGCCGATTCCACGCCACATCGGGAATCGCGGTGGTTACTGTTTTCACGAGGTGCTGGAGCCCTCTCCCCGTGATCGGCTCCTGGACCTTGAACCCGGGCCGCGCGGGGGGTGGAGGCGCGTGTCCAATGGGAGGCACCATGCCGCGTCGGATCCCGGAACCAGGCGGACCCTCGAGTGCCATGAGGGAGCAGTCGCGGGGCGCCATCGCCCCGCCGGTCCAGCGGGTGTTGATGACCACGGACGCGGTGAGCGAGGTGTGGACGGACTCGCTGGAGCTGTGCCGGGCGCTGGCGGCCCGGGGCGTGCGGGTGGACCTGGCGCTGCTGGGAGGACCCCTGTCCATCGCCCGGGAGATGGAGGCGCGGGACGTGCCGGCCTCGTCCTCCACGAGAGCCCCCACCGGGCGGAGGCATGGGAGGCGTGGCTGCTGGAGTTGGAGGAGCAACTCGCCCCCGACATCGTCCACCTCCATGTCGCCAGCCATGGGGAGCTGGCCTGGAAGGCACCAACGCTGGTGGTGGCGCGCGCATGTCCCCTGTCGTGGGGCGAGGCCCTCCCGGGAGGGCACTCGCCCGAGCGTCGTGCGCACCACGGGTGGGAGACGACGCGGGGCCTGCGCGCGGCGGGGTGCGTGGTGGCGCCCACCTCGGCCATGCTCGCCTCCGTCGAACGGCACCATGGCCCCTTGCTCTCCACGCGCGTCATTCCCCCGGCGCGGCGCGCGAGGCGCTTCCTCCCGGATGCGAAGGAGTCCTTCGTGTTCTCCTCCTGCCCGGTGTGGGACGACACCAAGAACCTGGAGGCGCTGGAGGCCGTCGCGCCGAGGCTCTCCGTGCCGGTGCTCGTCGCGGGGCAGGGGCCTCGCACCGTGCAGGCGGAGTCGCTGGGGCCGCTGTCGGAGGAGGTGCTCGCCGGGTGGATGTCCCGGGCGGCCGTGTTCGCGCTGCCCGCGCGCTACGAGCCCTTCGGGCTGTCCGTGCTGGAGGCCGCGCTCGCCGGGTGCGCGCTGGTGCTCGGAGACCTTCCGAGCCTGCGCGAGGTGTGGGGAGACGCCGCGCTCTTCGTCCATCCGGATGACGTGGAGGGGCTGGCGCAGGCCGTGCGCTGGTTGATGACCCACCCCACCGAGCGCGAGTGCCGGGCCCACCGGGCCCGCGCCCGGGCCCTCACCTTCTCGCCCCGCCGCATGGCGGAGGCGTACCTGGAGCTCTACGCCGCGCTGAGTGTGCGGCCCCTGGACCCCTGGGCGCGGCTCTTGCGCGCGGGCTGACGCCAGGAGCGGGCTCAGTCGTCGCTCTCGGTGCTGGAGGGGCCCCAAGCCTCATCCCCCATCATCGCGCGCAGGGTGTTCTTGAGCCGCCGCTCCTGCAGGAAGAGGTCATGCTCGGCGGAGCGGCCCGGCTCGGTCATGGGGCTCTTGAAGTAGAAGCCGAGCCAGTCCTGCGTGCCGATGCGGCCCGCGCGCTGCGCCAGGTCCATCAGCAGCGCCAGGTCGAGCACGATGGGCGCCGCGAGGATGGAGTCGCGGCACAGGAAGTCGATCTTCATCTGCATGGGGTAGCCCAGCCAGCCGAAGAGATCGATGTTGTCCCAGCCCTCCTTGGCGTCGCCCCGCGGCGGGTAGTACTCGATGCGCACCTTGTGGAAGAGGTCCCCGTAGAGCGCCGGGTGGTCTCCCGTCTGGAGGAGCTCCTCGAGCACGCCGCGCTTGGTGAGCTCCTTGGAGCGGAAGGACTCGGGATCGTCGAGCACCTCGCCATCGCGGTTGCCGAGGATGTTGGTGGAGAACCACCCGCGCACCCCGAGCATGCGGGCCTTGAGGGCGGGGGCGATGACGGTCTTCATCAGGGTTTGACCCGTCTTGAAGTCCTTGCCGGCGAGCGCCACCTCGTGGTGGCGCGCGAGCTCGGCGGCGGCGGGGAAGTCCACCGCGAGGTTGGGTGAGCCATTGGCGAAGGCCACCCCTTCCTGGATGCAGGCCCAGGCGTAGAGCTGCGAATTGGTGATGGAGGGAGCGTTCTCGAGCAGCCCGGCCTCGAAGGCGCGGCGGGAGGCGTGCACCTGATCGGCCGCGACGTAGGTCTCGGTGGATCCGCACCAGACGGCCACCGCGCGGGTGCAATTCTTGTCACGCAGGAAGGCGCGGATGTCCTGGCGCACCTGCTCCACCAGGTCCGCCTTGGTCGCGCCCGTCTTCACGTGCGTGCCGTGCAGCCGCTTCACGTATTGAGGGTGGAATACACCCTTCATGGGCCGGATGGCTTCCAGCTCTTCGCGGATGGGCTCGAGCCGCGCGGGCTCCAACACCTTGGAATGGAGGGCCGCTTCATGGACATTCTCGGGGAAGATGTCCCAGCCGCCGAAGACGAGCTGATCCATGCGGGCCAATGGCAGATATTGGCTCAGGCGGACCCGTTCGCCGCCCACGCGCAGGCCACCCAGCTGCGTGAGCGAGCCCACCGGCAGGCCCAGGCCCCGGCGGCCAGCAGGACGCCCGCGATGAACGTACTGGCCACGGCGCCCATCCCTGGCAGCAGGACGGCGAGTTTTCCTCCAGGGGGGAAAGGGAGGTCGATCGTTTCATCTGTTCCTCGAGGTGTGGTCCGTAGCGGCTGGCGGACCCATGTACACACCACCATGGCATTGGAGAGGGTGTCCTGCGAGGTCATGTCGTCCGGGTGACTTCCGAGGTGTCCTATAGTGGTCTGTTCGTGGAATGTCTCGCGTCACTTCCCGTGCTTCGTGCGAATCCTGGCGCTTCCAATGATCGAAGCCATCAAGTTGTGGAACGAGCCCAACAACATGTCCCACTGGGACTTCGGGATCGACAAGGATTGGAGCATCTTCTCGCGCATGGTGCGCCTCGCCGGAGTGGCGGTGCGGGCGGAGAATCCATTGCTCACCCGGGTCCTCGGGGGCCTGTCTCCCATTGACGTCTCCTTCCTCCGCCGGATGTCCGACCTGGGCGCGCTGGATGAGGTGGATGTCGTGGCGGTGCATGGCTTTCCCCTCGATTGGAATCACTGGCGGATCCACGAGTGGCCCGAGCGCATCGCCGAGGTGCGCGCCGCCTCGCGCCACCCCGTCTGGGTGACCGAGGTGGGCGTCTCCACCTTTGGCGCCGAGGAGGTGCAGGAGTTCGGTCTGCGGCGCACCGCGGAGCTGCTGCTCGGCCAGGTGGACCGGGTGTTCTGGTACAGCCTCTATGACCTGCCGAAGGCCTGGCCGGCGACCACGCGCCACCGCGAGGCCGAGGGCTCGTCGTACTACCGGCACTTCTACATGGGGCTGCTCACGGAGGACGGCACGCCCAAGCGCGCGCTGCGCCACCGGCGGACTACACACCCCAGCTGGGCATCTGCCAGTGGTTCCACTTCGAGGATCCCCGGCTGGAGGACGCGGTGGCGTGGCTCAAGAAGCTGGGCGTCAAGAAGCTGCGCACGGGCTTGAGCTGGGCGGACAGCCACCGGCCCAACGCGGAGGCCTGGTTCGACCGGCAGATGAGCGTGCTCGACGACTTCGACGTGACGCTGACGTATTGCTTCACCCCGGGCTCGCGCGGCATCAACGATCACCACACGAGTCCGCCCCGACAGGTCGAGGAGTTCGCCGAGTTCTGCGCGCGCATGACGCGCCGTTACGCGAAGTAGGAGACAACGACTGTATGGAGGTGGGAATGTCGAGCGCGACAATGGAGGCGGCGGTGCTCGCGGGGCCCAGGGGCGCCCGGGTTCAGCGCGTGGCGCGGCCCGAGCCGGGGCCGGGCACCCTGCGAGTGAAGCTCGAGGGCTGTGGGGTGTGTGGTTCCAACCTCCCCGTCTGGGAAGGGCGCGAGTGGTTCCGCTATCCCATGCGGCCGGGCGCCCCGGGTCATGAGGGCTGGGGCGTGGTGGACGCGGTGGGCAGTGGCGTGACGGGCTTCCAGGTGGGCCAGCGCGTGGCGGCCCTGTCCTCGGCGGCGTATGCCGAATACGACGTGGTGGGCACGGACGCGGCGGTGTTGCTGCCTCCGGCGCTCGCGGGCAAGCCCTTCCCGGGCGAGCCGCTGGGCTGTGCCATGAACATCTTCCGCCGCGCGGACCTCCAGGCCGGACAGACGGTGGCCATCATCGGCATTGGCTTTCTCGGCGCGCTGGTGACACGGCTGGCGACGAACGCCGGGGCGCGCGTGCTCGCCATCACCCGCCGGCCCTACGCACTCGAGCTGGCGCGCCTGTACGGCGCCGCCGAGTGCATTCCCATGGATGACCACTCCAAGATCATCGAGCGCGTGAAGTCGCTCACCCAGGGCACCTTCTGCGACCGGGTCATCGAGGTGGTGGGCGAGCAGTGGCCGCTGGACCTCGCCGGCGAGCTCACGCGCGAGCGCGGCAAGCTCATCATCGCCGGCTATCACCAGGACGGACCGCGCCAGGTGAACATGCAGCTGTGGAACTGGCGCGGCCTGGACGTCGTCAACGCGCACGAGCGCGATCCCAGGGTCTACCTGGAGGGCATCCGGCTCGCCGTGGACGAGGTCGCCGCGGGCCGGCTGGATCCCTTCCCGCTCTTCACCCACCGCTTCGGGCTGGATGAACTCAACCTCGCCTTCGAGACGATGCGTACCCGTCCCGAGGGCTTCCTCAAGGCGCTCATCACCGTATGAATGGACAGCCCCTCCAGCGAACCGTGCCGCGTCCGAGGCTGGGCTTTCTCGGCGTGGGTTGGATTGGACGCCACCGCATGGAGGCCATCCTCCGCGGAGAGCGGGCCGAGGTGGTGGGCGTGGCGGATCCCAGCGAGGCCGCCGCCCGGGAGCCTCGCGTCTCGCGCCGGGCAGCGTGCGGGTGGACTCGCTCGAGGCGCTGCTGGACCTGGGGCTCGATGGGGTGGTCATCGCCACGCCCAGCGCGTTCCACGCCGAGCAGTCCGTGCGAGCCCTGGAGCGGGGCGTGGCCGTGTTCTGCCAGAAGCCGCTCGGCCGCACCCAGGAGGAGGTCCGGCGCGTGGTGGACGCCGCGCGCGCGGCGGACCGGCTTCTGGGCGTGGACCTCAGCTATCGTTTCACCACCGGGATGCGGCGGCTGCGCGAGTGCATCCAGTCGGGCGCGCTGGGTGACATCCACGCGGTGAACCTCGTCTTCCACAACGCCTATGGCCCGGACAAGGCGTGGTTCTACGATCCGAGGCTCTCGGGCGGCGGGTGCGTGATGGACCTGGGCATCCACCGGTGGACCCGGCGCTCTGGGTGTTGGGCTTTCCCGAGGTGCGGCGCGTGACGAGCCAGCTCTTCGCCCAGGGCCGCCCCATCTCCGGACGCACGGAGGCCGTCGAGGACTTCGCCGCCGCGCAGTTGGAGCTCGCCCCGGGCACCGCCGTCCAGCTCGCATGCTCCTGGAAGCTGTCCGCCGGGTGCGACGCGGTCATCGAGGCTTCCTTCTATGGGACTCGGGGAGGCGCGTCGTTCCGCAACGTGAACGGCTCCTTCCATGACTTCACGGCGGACCTGTTCCGAGGGACCTCGCGCGAGCGTCTCACCGAGCCGCCGGAGGAGTGGGGTGGCCGGGCCGCGGCGGACTGGGTGTCTCGTCTGGCCCAGGGCGCCCGCTTCGAGCCGGAGTCCGAGGCGTTCGTCCAGGTGGCGGGCGCACTCGAGCGCATCTACGGATAGACGCGCGGGTTGCTGCCCGAGGTGTCTTCGTTCTCGGACTCCCCGCCCTCCGTCTCCGTGGTGGACTGAAGCCTTGGTTTCCAAGAACGACATCTGAAGTAGGGTCGGCTGCACGACTTTGGACGTTGTGAAATGTTGCTTCTCCGACGGATGTCGCGCGGTGTTCTCAATCCCTTGTCCCAGGGGCGGTGAGCCCGGTGTAGATCGTCTGACGTGAGTCATTGAGCCGCAATGGCTCACGCGGCATCTGTCTGGGAGGGAGCATGAGGCGCAAGCAAGTACTCATCACGGGGGGCGCGGGTTTCATTGGATCTCATCTGGCGGATGAGCTCCTCGCTCACGGCTATCACGTCCGGGCGTTGGATGCGCTGTGTCCCCAGGTCCACGGAGAGAGACGGGAGCGTCCGTCCTATCTGAACCCAGACGTGGAGCTGGTCATCGGCGACGTGCGGGACCGCGATGCGGTGCGGAGCGCACTCGAGAACGTGGACGTGGTCTATCACTTCGCCGCGGCCGTGGGCGTGGGCCAGAGCATGTACGAGGTGGCGCATTACACCTCGGTGAACAACCTGGGCACCGCGGTGTTGATGGAAGCACTCATCACTCGTCCCGTCGGACGGTTGGTGGTCGCCTCCAGCATGAGTATCTATGGCGAAGGGCTCTTCCGCACGCCGGATGGGCGGCTCGTGCCCGGCACGGAGCGAACCTTGGATCAACTCCAGTCGGGCGATTGGGAATTGCGCGGTGACGACGGGGAGCCGCTCTCGCCGCTGCCCACGCCCGAGACGAAGGCCCCGGGGCTGTCGTCCGTGTATGCCCTGTCCAAGTATGACCAGGAGCGGCTGTGCCTCATCACTGGCCGCGCCTACAACATCCCCACGGTGGCGCTGCGCTTCTTCAACGTGTACGGCCCGCGCCAGGCGCTGTCCAATCCCTACACCGGGGTGCTCGCCATCTTCGCGTCGCGGATGCTCAACGGCAACGCGCCGCTCATCTTCGAGGATGGGATGCAGCAGCGCGACTTCGTGAACGTGCACGACGTGGCGCGTGCCTGCCGTCTGGCCATGGAGTCCGAGGACGCTCCCGGCCATGTCCTCAACATCGGCAGCGGGCGCTGCGTCACCGTGCGCGAGGTGGCGCGGGCGCTCGGCGAGGTGATGGGCCTGCCGCACCTGCTGCCCGCGGTGACGGGCAAGTACCGCATGGGCGACATCCGCCACTGCTTCGCCGACATCACCCGGGCGCGCCAGTTGCTGGGCTACGAGCCCCAGGTGGAATTCCAGACGGGCCTGGCCGAGCTGGCGCAATGGCTCGCGGGCCGGTGGCCACGGATCGTGTGGCCGAGGCGAAGGCGGAGCTCGAGGCTCGGGGATTGACGGTATGAGCAAGAATCAGCTGAGACAGCGGAACGGTCATGGCGGGAAGGTGGTCATCTTCGGAGGTGCCGGGTTCATCGGCTCCAACGTGGCGGACCAGTACCTGGGCGAGGGCCGCCAGGTGCGCATCTTCGACAACGTCTCGCGGGCTGGCGTGGAGCGCAACCTGCGCTGGCTCAAGGAGCGTCATGGCTCGCTGCTCGACGTGACGGTGGGTGATGTCCGCGACGAGCAGGCGGTGCGGCGGGCGGTGCAGGGCGCCGCGGAGGTGTTCCACTTCGCGGCGCAGGTGGCGGTGACCACCAGCCTCGCGGGGCCGGTGCACGACTTCGAGGTGAACGCGCGCGGGACGCTCAACGTCCTGGAGGCCCTGCGGAGCATGGAGGAGCCGGCCTCGCTGCTCTTCACCTCGACGAACAAGGTCTACGGTGGGTTGTCGGGAATGGAGTTCGTCCAGGAAGGCCGCCGCTACGTGCCCCGGGACGAGGACATCCGCGCCCAGGGCCTGAGCGAGCGCTGCCCGCTCGACTTCGAGAGCCCCTACGGCTGCTCCAAGGGCGCGGCGGACCAGTACGTGCTCGACTATGGGCGCTCCTTCGGCCTGCGCACCGTGGTGTTCCGGATGAGCTGCATCTACGGCCCGCGTCAGTTCGGCACCGAGGACCAGGGCTGGGTGGCGCACTTCCTCCTCCGGGCGCTGGCGGGTCAGCCCATCACCCTCTATGGGGACGGCATGCAGGTGCGCGACATCCTCTTCGTGGAGGACCTGGTGCGCGCCATGCGGCTGGCGCAGACGAACATCGAGCAGCTCCGGGGACAGGCCTTCAACATCGGCGGTGGCCCGGAGCGCACCGTGAGCCTGCTGGAGTTGCTCGAGATGATTTCCCGGCACACCGGGCGGGAGCCGGACATCCGCTTCGAGAACTGGCGTACCGGGGATCAGCGCTACTACGTCTCCGACACCCGCGGGTTCCAGGCCGCCACGGGCTGGGCGCCGCGGGTGGGAGTCGAGCAGGGGGTGGCCCGGCTCCTGCGTTGGTTGGAAGAGCTGGCAACGACAAACACCGCGGTCGAGGTCCACGCCGGATGAAGCGGGAGGTTTCTTGATGCCGACGGTCCAGCGGGTGTTGATGACCGCCGACACGGTGGGTGGTGTGTGGGCGTATGCCCTGGAGTTGAGTCGTGCGCTCGGGCACGAGGGCATCCAGGTGGACCTGGCGACGCTCGGGGCACCGGTGTCGGCCGTGCAGTGGCGCGAGGCACGGCAACTGCCGAACCTCACCCTCCATGAGAGTCATTACCGGCTGGAGTGGATGGACGAGCCCTGGGCGGACGTGCGTGCCTCCGGGCAGTGGCTGCTCGAGCTGGAGGCGGCGCTGGCTCCCGACATCGTCCACCTCAATGGCTTCTGCCATGGCTGGCTTCCCTGGCGGACGCCGGCGCTGGTGGTGTCGCACTCGTGCGTCCTCTCCTGGTGGGAGGCGGTGAAGGGAGAGCGGGCCCCCGAGCGATACGCGCACTACGGGCGCGAGGTGTCGCGGGGGCTGCGCGCGGCGGCGTGCGTGGTGGCTCCCAGCGCCGCCATGCTCGCCGCCACCGAGCGGCTCCATGGCCCCTTGCGCTTCACGCGTGTCATTCCCAACGCGCGGCGGGCGGAGGCCTATCCCCCCGGCCCGAAGGAAGAGTTCGTGCTCGCTGCGGGACGGCTGTGGGACGAGGCCAAGAACCTGGTGGCGCTGGACGCGGTCGCGCCGGGGCTGCCCTTTCCCGTGCGCGTCGCGGGGGAGGTCCAGCACCCGGGGGGCGGCAGGGCCCGCGCTCCGCACGTGCAATCCCTCGGAACCCTGGCGCCCGGGGAGCTCGCCGGGTGGATGGCGAGGGCGGCCATCTACGCGCTGCCCGCGCGCTATGAGCCCTTCGGGTTGTCCATCCTGGAGGCCGCGCTCGCCGGGTGCGCGCTGGTGCTCGGGGATATCCCCAGCCTGCGCGAGGTGTGGGGCGAGGCCGCGCGCTTCGTCCACCCGGACGACGAGGAGGAGCTCGCGCGCGCGCTGCGGGAGTTGATGGCCCACCCCACCGAGCGGGAGCGCCTGGCCCGCGAGGCCCGCGCCCGGGCGCTCACCTTCACGCCCCGCCGCATGGTGGAGGCCTACCTCGAACTCTACGCCGCGCTGCGCGCGCGGCCTTCCGAGGCGTGGGTTTCTCCCGCGCTTCCTGCTTCTTGACGGCACTCCCTCGACTCCTCATGCGCATCGTTCTCTTCTGTCATTCCCTGTTGTCCGACTGGAACCATGGCAACGCGCACTTCCTTCGCGGCGTGGTGACGGAGCTCACCCTGCGCGGCCACGAGGTGCGGGTCCTCGAGCCCGAGGATTCCTGGAGCCTGCGCAACCTCCTGGCCGAGCCCGGTGGGGCGGCGGTGCTGGAGGAGGTGCGGGGCGTCTACCCGGCCGTGCGTCCCGAGCGCTACTCGCCCGACGCGCTCGACCTGGATCGCGTGCTCGACGGGGCCCACCTCGTCATCGTCCATGAGTGGAGCAAGCCGGAGCTGGTGCGGCGTCTGGGCGAGCGGCGCCGGGCGGGCGGCTCCTTCCGCCTGCTCTTCCATGACACCCACCACCGCAGCGTGAGCGCGCGGGAGGAGATGGCGCGCTACGAGCTGTCCCACTACGACGGCGTGCTCGCCTTCGGGGACGTCATCCGGCGCATCTACCTGGAGCGGGGCCGGCCGCGCGCGCCTGGACGTGGCACGAGGCCGCGGACACGCGCGTGTTCCACCCCCTGCCGCACCTGGAGGCGGAGCGGGAGCTCGTCTGGGTGGGCAACTGGGGCGACGACGAGCGCACCGCGGAGCTGCACGAGTTCCTCTTGGAGCCGGTGAAGGCGCTCGGCCTGAAGGCGCGGGTGCATGGCGTGCGCTACCCGGACGCCGCGCGTGAGGCGCTCGCCGCCTCGGGCATCGAGTACGCGGGATGGTTGCCCAATCACCGCGCCCCCAGGCCTTCGCCCAGGCGCGGGTGACGGTCCACGTGCCGCGTCGGCCCTATACCCGGGCGCTGCCCGGCATTCCCACCATCCGCCCCTTCGAGGCGCTCGCCTGTGGCATCCCCCTGGTATCGGCCCCCTGGTCCGACGCGGAGGGGCTCTTCACCCCGGGCCGGGACTTCCTCGTCGCCACGAATGGAGAGCAGATGCGGCGACACCTGCGCGCGCTGCTCGCCGACGAGGGGCTGCGCCACGAACTGGCGGAGCACGGCCGGCGCACGGTGCTCGCGCGCCACACCTGTGGGCACCGCGTGGAGGAGCTTCTGCGCATCTGCCAGTTCCTGGGCCTGAGCGCTTCACTGTGTCACCCGCTGGCGCGGGAGAGGGGCACCCCATGAGCAAGGGTTCGCGTATCGCCTTCTTCGGCTCGAGCCTCGTCTCGGCCTACTGGAACGGAGCGGCCACCTATTACCGTGGCATCATCCGCGCGCTGCACGAGCGCGGGCACCACGTCACCTTCTACGAGCCGGATGCCTACGAGCGCCAGCGGCACCGCGACATGGCGGATCCGGACTGGGCGCGCGTGGTCGTCTATTCCGCGCAGGGCACCGAGGCGCTCGAGCGCTGCCTGGAGGAGGCCCGGGACGCGGACGTGGTGGTGAAGGCGAGCGGCGTGGGTGTGTTCGACGCCCTGCTCGAGGCGCGCGTGCTGGAGCTGCGGCGCCCGGGCAACCAGGTGGTGTTCTGGGACGTCGACGCGCCCGCCACGCTCGAGCGCATGGAGAAGGATCCGGGCGACACCTTCCGGGCGCTGGTGCCGCGCTACGATCACATCCTCACCTACGGGGGCGGCGAGCCGGTGGTGTCGGCCTACCGGGCGCTCGGGGCGCGCGAGTGCGTGCCCATCTACAACGCGTTGGATCCACACCCCACCACCCGGTGGCGGCGGAGGCGCGCTTCGAGGGAGACCGGCCTTCCTGGGCAACCGGCTGCCGGACCGCGAGGCGCGCGTGGAGGCCTTCTTCCTGAAGGCCGCGAGCCTCCTGCCCGGCGCGCGCTTCCTGTTGGGGGGCAGCGGTTGGGGAGACCGGGCCTTGCCGGAGAACGTGAAGTACCTGGGCCACGTCTACACGCAGGACCACAACGCGCTGAACTGCTCGGCGCGCGCGGTACTCAACATCAACCGGGACAGCATGGCCCGCTTCGGCTTCTCACCGGCCACGCGGGTGTTCGAGGCCGCGGGCGCGGGGGCCTGCATCATCACGGATGCCTTCAAGGGCGTGGAAGTGTTCCTGGAGCCCGGGAAGGAAATCCTCGTGGCGCACTCGGGCGAGGAGGTCGCCGAGCACGTGCGCGCGCTGAGCGGGCCCGAGGCGCGGCGCATCGGTCAGGCGGCGCTCCAGCGCGTGCTGTCCGAGCACACGTATGCCCATCGCGCCTCGAAGGTGGAGGAGGTGCTGGGCCTTCCCTCCAGCGGTGCTCACGAGCGGGTGGCCTGAGCCATGGAGACGCAGCGGATGAGGATCGTCATTCTCGGTCTGTCCATCACCTCGAGCTGGGGCAACGGACACGCCACGACCTACCGGGGGCTGGTGCGCGAGCTGGTGCGGCGCGGGCACGACGTGCTGTTCATCGAGCGGGACGTGCCCTGGTACGCCTCCAATCGCGACATGCCTCGGCCCCCTCGTGGGCGCACCGAGCTGTACGCGGACCTGACGGACCTGACGGAGCGCTTCACGGACGCGGTGCGCGGGGCGGACCTGGTCGTGGTGGGCTCGTACGTGCCCCAGGGCGTGGAGGTGGGCGCCTGGGTGCAGCGCACGGCCCGGGGAGTCTCGGCCTTCTATGACATCGACACGCCGGTGACGCTGGCGAAGCTCGCGCGGGGGGACTTCGAGTACCTCTCGCCCGAGCTGATTCCCGGCTATGCGCTCTATCTGTCCTTCACGGGAGGGCCGCTGCTCCAGCGCATCGAGCGCGAGCTGGGCTCACCCGCGGCCCGGCCGCTCTACTGTAGCTGCGACCCCGAGCTGTACGCGCCCCAGACGCGCGAGCCGCTCTGGGACCTGGGCTATCTGGGCACCTACAGCGATGACCGGCAGCCGGCGCTGGAGCACTTGATGCTCGATGCCGCGCGGGCGCTGCCCTCGGGCCGCTTCGTGGTCGCCGGACCGCGGTACCCCGCCGGCATCGCGTGGCCCGCGAACGTGGCGCGCGTGGAGCACCGGCTCCGCCCGAGCACCCCGCGTTCTACAACTCCCAGCGCTTCACGCTGAACGTCACCCGGGCGGACATGGTGCGCGCGGGCTACTCGCCGAGTGTGCGGCTGTTCGAGGCCGCCGCGTGCGCGGTGCCCATCATCAGCGATGCGTGGCAGGGGCTCGACACCTTCTTCCGGCCGGGCGAGGAGATCCTCATCTCGCGCTCCGGGGAGGAGACGCGGCGCTACCTCCAGGAGGTGCCGGAGGCGGAGCGCCAGGAGATGGGCCGCAAGGCGCGGGCCCGGGTGCTGGCCGCTCACACGGCGGCGCATCGCGCGGAGACGTTGGAGGACTACACCCGGTCGGTGAGCTCGGGACGCAAGCCTTGAGGCGAGAGAGGCGGGACGTATGAAGATCGCGGTCATTGGTACGGGCTACGTGGGCCTGGTGGCGGGGACCTGCTTCGCGGAGTCGGGGCACGAAGTCACCTGCATCGACGTCAACCCGAGGAAGATCCAGGCGCTGAAGCGGGGCGAGGTGCCCATCTACGAGCCGGGCCTGGAGGAGCTGGTTCGCCGCAACACGGCCGCGGGGCGGTTGCACTTCACCGAGGAGCTGGCGGGCGCGGTGGGGCCCGCGCGGGTGGTGTTCATCGCCGTGGGGACGCCCGAGGGGGAGACGGGGCGCGCGGATCTTCAATACGTGCTCGCCGCCGCCGAGCAGGTGGGCCGGGCGCTGCGGCAGTACACGGTCATCGTGGACAAGAGCACGGTGCCGGTGGGCACGGCGGACAAGGTGCACGAGGTCATCGCCCGCCACACCCGGTGTGAGTTCGACGTGGTGTCCAACCCCGAGTTCCTCAAGGAAGGCGCGGCGCTGGAGGACTTCCTCAAGCCGGACCGGGTGGTGATTGGCACGCGCTCGGAGCGGGCGCGCAAGCTGATGGCGGAGCTGTACGCGCCCTTCGTGCGCACGGAGAGCCCCATCCTCTTCATGGATCCGTGCTCGGCGGAGCTGACCAAGTACGCGGCCAACGCGATGCTCGCCACGCGCATTTCCTTCATGAACGACATGGCCGCGCTCTGCGAGAAGGTGGGCGCGGACGTGGAGCAGGTGCGCAAGGGAATGGGCTCGGACAAGCGCATCGGCTATTCCTTCCTGCACTCGGGCATTGGCTATGGCGGGAGTTGTTTTCCCAAGGACGTGAAGGCGCTGACGGCCACGGCGCGCGACATGGGGCTGGAGTTCGATCTGCTGCGCGCGGTGGAGAACACCAACGCGAGGCAGAAGCGGTGCCTGCTGACCAAGGCGTTGAAACACTTTGGCGAGCTGTCCGAGCGCACCTTCGCGGTGTGGGGCCCGGCGTTCAAGCCGAAGACGGACGACATGCGGGAGGCACCGTCGGTGGAACTCATCGAGGGATTGCTCGGCAAGGGCGCGCGGGTGCAATGCCATGATCCGGTGGCGGTCGAGAGCGCGCGCCGCTACTTCGGCGACCGGGTGCTGTACGCGCCCACCAGCTACGCGGCGGCGGAAGGCGCCGATGCGCTCTTCCTGGTGACGGAGTGGAACGAGTTCCGCCACCCGGACTTGAAGCGGCTCAAGGCGACGATGAAGAGCCCCACCATCTTCGATGGCCGCAACGTCATCGATCCCCGGAGCGCGCGCGAGGAGGGCTTCACCTACTTCGGCATCGGCCGGCCCTCCTGAGGGCTCCGGGCTCGTGCTGAAGGTTGTCAGAGAGCGGAACTACCCTGTGGGGAAGCTGTGCTTGCCCTGGGGTGGCGCTCATGCTGACAAGGATTCATTCGTTCTTCTCTCGGCGGTGCCTTGCCGGGACGACAGGCCTTGGCTTGTCGCTCCTGGCCCTGGCCGCGCTGGTGCTCCTGGCGGGATGCGCGACAGGCTCGCCGCGCGGGAGTTTGACGAGCGGATGGGGTTTGCACTCGCGGCCCGTCGCCTTGAAAGGGACGGGAGGGAGCGGTTTCTCCATTGAGATGGAGTCTTCTGCCGGGGAGGGGGAGGCGCTCGCTTGTGGAGGCGTGGCGGTGCCAGCGGGGTGGCCCGATTTCTCCTCCGGAGATGCGGAGGCGTTGCTGGCCCCCTTCATGAGGTGTGCCTCACCCGCGGAGTACGTGGCGTTGCAGCAGCGGGTGGACATGCCCCGGCTGGTGGAGGCGTTGGATGACTGGCGAGCCATGCGGCTCGCTGCCCTGGGGCCGGTGCGCGCGGACGCCGCCGGAGTGCTCCTCCGCAAGCGCGCCTCCTTCCTGCTCGCCGCCACCGAGCGCTATGGCCCCTACTTCGCCGAGGTGTTCGCCCTCTACGTGCTGCATACGGCCCATGACGACGAGGTGGACGGACTGTTGCGGTGGTTGGCCCGGGACAAGCAGTTGGCTCAGACGCTGGGGCTGATGCCCGAGGTGCGCGAGGAGTTGGCGACGCGAGGCCTGCCGCTGTCGGCCTATCCGGAGAGGGGAGAGCGGGCGGGTGACGTGCTGCGGGGGCTGGGCCGAGCCGCCCGGGATGTGCTGTCCACGAGCCAAGTGAGCGACGGTGGCCGCTACGCCGAGCTGTCCACGCGGCGGGAGCAGTTGCCGGCGCCCTACCAGGAGGCGCTGAATGAGGTGGAGTGGGCGCTGGCGTGGAGGCACTTCGCCCCGGGCAGCGTGGCGGTGGGGAGTTTCGACGCGGTGACGTTCGGCGTGCCGCTGGGCTTCGCCTACCCGGTGGTTGGGACGGGCGAGGGGCTCTCCTCGCTGTCGAGGGGCCAATACGAGCAGGCCACGCGCGAGCTGGCGCCAGCGGCGGTGGTGGTGGGCCTGTACGCGGGTGGCCGGGGTGTGCGTGCCCTGACCGGAGCCCGGGGGCTCCCACGTATTGGAATGGGGGAAGCGCGAGGGCTTCAGCGTCTGGCGGCGCTCCAGGAGATGGGGAGGGAGTGGGAGGCCCGGCTGGGAGTGGAGGGCGTGCGGGAGTTGCTGCGGGACATCCGAGCCCGGCGGGAAGCGGCCCACTTCGTGGCGCTGGGTGGGGTGGACGCGGCGCTGGCGTTGCGCGAGGCGCGGGGAGATGTGGCCCGGGCGCAGGTGTGGCTGTCCCAGGCGAAGCCACAGCCCTCTGGCCCCTCGGCGGTAAAGGGCGGCACCGGGAGAAGTCCTGGCGCGGTGGCGTCCGTGGTGGATGACACGGCACGTCCTTCCTCGAAGCGGCTCATGAGCACCGAGCTCCTCGGGAGCCTGGACGCGTGGGTGGATGAGCAGGCGGGGCTCACCCGCGAGGTGCTGGAGTCCCGGCTGGCGTGGGTGGAACTCGATGCCGTGGGCCCGCGCCTTTCCCGGGACGTGGCGGTGTTGGAGCGGCAGCGGCCCACCCTGGAGGCGCCGCCTCCCGGAGCGGAAGGCCATCCGCTCTGGAGCGAGTACGTCACCTACCGCGAGGGGCGCCTCGGGGAACTCAAGCAGGGCAAGGCCGTGGAGGGGCCGCTGCGTTGGGAGGGTTACGAGCGGATGCGGGGAGGGTTCGCCCGGGGAATGGCCTTCGAGCGACTCATGGTGGAGAAACTGCGGGTTGACGCGGCGCGGCCTCGGGCCGAGCGCCAATTTCTCGGCGACTTCGAGCAGCCGCGCATCGAGAGGAGTGTGGGGGTGCGCAAGCCGAGCAGCGGCCTGCGCTTCGCGGATGTGCTCGTCATCGAAGAGGGTCCGAATGCCGGACGGCCCCCTCGCGTGGAGACGTTCAGCTTCAAGAGCCGAAGTCTCTCGGCACTGAAAGGCAAGGCCCTGGAAGCGCAGATGATTGCGGACGCGATGGACGCCCTGGGGTATTACGGGGAGACGCTGGACATCCGTAGGCCATCGCTTCAGTTCCTTCTCCGTGAGGGCAGCAAGGTTCCAGTCCGAAGAGTCCGCCTCATCTACGAGGGGGGCGAGCTCAAGCCCAAGGACGTCGATGATCTCAATGCCGCCATGAACAGAGTCCAGCGTGAAGTTCCGAGAGTGGGGGTAGCATTCCAATGAAGGTGCTGGAGCTTCACGACTTGAGGGAGGAAGACTGCCTCCGGCTGGACTTCACCGCCACCTTCGACCCACGGGCAGCGCTGGAAACCGAGTTGGAGCCCTTCCTTCAGGCGCTCGAAGAATGTGCCGAGGGGTGGATGCCAGATGTCGTTGAAGGTAAGCGGCGGCGCAAATACACCCGTATCGCCATCTGGAAGGCTCTGGATGAAGAGCGAAGCGACAGGAGTATGTGCATTGGGCTCTATCGCACCAGGTGGCCCGCGCTGGACATGACGTTCAGGCTCTATGTTCCGCCTCTTTCCCCCGAACTGGGGATTTCGATCAAGGTGAAGCCGCTCTCCGTCTTCACGGAAGCAGAGCGCTGTCACCGATTCGTGGAGATGGTGCGTACCTGGGCCTCGCGCTACCCGGTCTCCCATGCCGCGGCCCAAAGCCTGGCGGACAGGGGATTGGCGGACTCTCCCAACTTCGGTCGCGACATGCAGACCGCCATCCGGGACGGATTCGACAAGATCTACGAGGTGTTCTGGCTCAACGTCTTCGGTCCGAAGCTGGTGGAGGCCGTGGGGCGCGAGCGCATGTTGTCCACGCCCGCTTGGCGGGTGGAGGAGTTGCCCAATGGCGCCGTGCTCGTGGTGACGTGGCCCACGGCGGCGGACTTCGCCAGCGACGAGGCGCGCCTCGCCCAGGCCCGTGCCCATGCCCACCTCCGGCCGGACCTGGACTTCGACACCGTATTGCGCACCCTGCGCGAGCGCAGTGCCACGCTCGCCCCCGTGGAGCCCCGCTTCCACCCGGACGTGGCGCCGCTCCTCTCACGCGTGGTGGACAGCGTCGCCATTCACGAGCGTCAGCGGAAGATCTCCGAGCTCAATGTCTGGCGGCCACCCGAGCCCGAGGAATGGCTTCCCGCCAATGCAGCCCTGCCCTCGGACGTGGCGGACCCGGAGCGGGCTCGCGCGCATTACCGCTCCCTCGCCGAGCACCTGGTGGCGCTGCTGCACACGAAGGTCCCCTCCGTCTTCAAGGCGACCCCCGAGTCCCTCACGGACGTGGACTACCAGTTCTGGCATGAGGAGTTCCCGCGCGTGTTCGAGCGGGAGAAGATCGACGCGCTCGCGGTCCCCGCCATGGGCGCCTACCTGGGCGAGGTGCTGGTGCGCCACCTGGGAGGAGAGTGGATACCGCGCCAGAAGCTCGAGGAGGCCCAGGTGCGCGTGGGCGACCGGGTCTGGTTGCCCTTCGTCCGGGCCTGGCGCGCCATGCGTACCTGTCAGTCGTTGTTGGACTTTTCCCTCACCCAGCTCTACCGCGTCGCCGAGCGGCACCGTTCCTGAGGGGCGAGGGGGCGACTCCTCCGCCCGGGGTCCGTCGGGGCTTGTCCCCGAAGGTTGTCAGAGAGCGGAACTACCCTGTGGGGAAGCTGTGCTTGCCCTGGGGTGGCGCTCATGCTGACAAGGACTCACTCGTTTCTACCTCGGCGGCGCATCGCCGGGACGACAGGCCTTGGCTTGTCGCTCCTGGCCCTGGCCGCGCTGGTGCTCCTGGCGGGATGCGCGACGGGCTCGCCGCGCGGGAGTTTGACGAGCGGATGGGGTTTGCTCTCCCGGCCCGTCGCCTTCCGGGGACGGGAGGGAGCGGCTTCTCCGTCGAGCCAGATTCCTCTGCTGGGGAGGCGCTCGCTTGTGGAGGCGTGGCGGTGCCAGCGGGGTGGCCCGATTTCTCCTCCGGAGATGCGGAGGCGTTGCTGGCCCCCTTCATGAGGTGTGCCTCACCCGCGGAGTACGTGGCGTTGCAGCAGCGGGTGGACATGCCCCGGCTGGTGGAGGCGTTGGATGACTGGCGAGCCATGCGGCTCGGTGCCCTGGGGCCGGTGCGCGCGGACGCCGCCGGAGTGCTCCTCCGCAAGCGCGCCTCCTTCCTGCTCGCCGCCACCGAGCGCTATGGCCCCTACTTCGCCGAGGTGTTCGCCCTCTACGTGCTGCACGCGGCCCATGACGATGAGGTGGACGGACTGTTGCGGCTCCTGGCCCGGGACAAGCAGTTGGCTCAGACGCTGGGGCTGATGCCCGAGGTGCGCGAGGAGTTGGCGACGCGAGGCCTGCCGCTGTCGGCCTATCCGGAGAGGGGAGAGCGGGCGGGTGACGTGCTGCGGGGGCTGGGCCGAGCCGCCCGGGATGTGCTGTCCACGAGCCAAGTGAGCGACGGTGGCCGCTACGCCGAGCTGTCCACGCGGAGGGAGCAGTTGCCCGCGCCCTACCAGGAGGCGCTGAATGAGGTGGAGTGGGCGCTGGCGTGGAGGCACTTCGCCCCGGGCAGCGTGGCGGTGGGGAGTTTCGACGCGGTGACGTTCGGCGTGCCGCTGGGCTTCGCCTACCTGGTGGTCGGGACGGGCGAGGGGCTCTCCTCGCTGTCGAGGGGCCAATACGAGCAGGCCACGCGCGAGCTGGCGCCAGCGGCGGTGGTGGTGGGCCTGTACGCGGGTGGCCGGGGTGTGCGTGCCCTGACCGGGGCCCGGGGGCTCCCACGCATTGGAATGGGGGGAGCGCGAGGGCTTCAGCGTCTGGCGGCGCTCCAGGAGATGGGGCGGGAGTGGGAGGCCCGGCTGGGAGTGGAGGGCGTGCGGGAGTTGCTGCGGGACATCCGAGCCCGGCGGGAAGCGGCCCACTTCGTGGCGCTGGGTGGGGTGGACGCGGCGCTGGCGTTGCGCGAGGCGCGGGGGGATGTGGCCCGGGCTCAGGTGTGGCTGTCCCAGGCGAAGCCACAGCCACAGCGCTCCGGTTCCCCGGTGGGAAGTACGGGAAGGTGCCTGGGACAGTGGCTTCCGTGGCGGACGACGTGGCCACTTCGAAGCGGACTCTGAGCACCGAGAGGCTCGGGAGCCTGGAAGCGTGGGTGGATGAGCGGGCAGGGCTCACCCATGAGGTGTTGGAGGCCCGGCTGGCGCAGGTGGAACTCGGTGCCGTGGGCCCGCGCCTTTCCCGGGACGTGGCGGTGTTGGAGCGGCAGCGGCCCACCCTGGAGGCGCCGCCTCCCGGAGCGGAAGGCCATCCGCTCTGGAGCGAGTACGTCACCTACCGCGAGGGGCGCCTCGGGGAACTCAAGCAGGGCAAGGCCGTGGAGGGGCCGCTGCGTTGGGAGGGTTACGAGCGGATGCGGGGAGGGTTCGCCCGGGGAATGGCCTTCGAGCGACTCATGGTGGAGAAACTGCGGGTTGACGCGGCGCGGCCTCGGGCCGAGCGCCAATTTCTCGGCGACTTCGAGCAGCCGCGCATCGAGAGGAGTGTGGGGGTGCGCAAGCCGAGCAGCGGCCTGCGCTTCGCGGATGTGCTCGTCATCGAAGAGGGTCCGAATGCCGGACGGCCCCTCGCGTGGAGACGTTCAGCTTCAAGAGCCGTGACTTGTCGAGGTTGAAGGGTAATCCCTTGGTAGCGCAGATGATTGCGGACGCGAGGGAAGCCTTGGGGTATTACGGGGAGACGTTGGACATCCGTCGACCTTCCCTCCAATTGCTTCTGCATCAAGTCCGCGAGGTGCCGGTCCGAAGGGTTCGCCTCATCTATGAGGGCGGCCCACTCAAACCCAAGGATGCCGATGCAATGAAGGCATTCATGATCAGTGTTCGGGAGAATGCTCCGGGAGTGGAGGTGTTGTTCCAATGAAGGTACTGGAATTCCACGACCTGAAGGAAGAGGACAGTCTCCGGCTGGACTTCAATGGGGCCCTCGACTCGCAGGTGCCACTGGAAGAGGAACTGGGTTCCTTCCTTCAGGCGCTCGAGGCGTACTCCGAAGGCTGGATGCCGGACGTCATCGACGGTAAGCGACGGCGCAAGTACTCCCGTGCTTCTTTCTGGAAGGCGCTGGAGGAGGCTCGAGACGGGAACAGCGTGTCGCTCGGGCTCTACCGGACGAAATGGCCTGCCCTGGACATGTGGTTCTGGCTTTGGCTTCCACCACGGTCGCCACAAGTGAGTATCTCGATCAAGGTGAAGCCGCTCTCCGTCTTCACGGAAGCGGAGCGCTGTCACCGATTCGTGGAGATGGTGCGCGCTTGGGCCTCGCGCTACCCGGTCACCCATGCAGCAGCCCACAGTCTGGCGGACAGGGGATTGGCGGACTCTCCCAACTTCGGCCGCGACATGCAGACCGCCATCCGAGACGGGTTCGACAAAATCTACGAGGTGTTCTGGCTCAATGTCTTCGGGCCGAAGCTGGTGGAAGCCGTGGGGCGTGAGCGCATGTTGTCCACGCCGGCCTGGCGGGTGGAGGAGTTGCTCAATGGAGCCGTGCTCGTGGTGACGTGGCCCACGGCGGCGGATTTCGCCAGCGACGAGGCCCGCCTCGCCCAGGCCCGTGCCCATGCCCACCTCCGGCCGGATCTGGACTTCGACACCGTGCTGAGCACCCTGCGCGAGCGCAGTGCCACGCTCGCCCCCGTGGAGCCCCGCTTCCACCCGGACGTGGCGCCGCTCCTCTCACGCGTGGTGGACAGCGTCGCCATTCACGAGCGTCAGCGGAAGATCTCCGAGCTCAATGTCTGGCGGCCACCCGAGCCCGAGGAATGGCTTCCCGCCAATGCAGCCCTGCCCTCGGACGTGGCGGACCCGGAGCGGGCTCGCGCGCATTACCGCTCCCTCGCCGAGCACCTGGTGGCGCTGCTGCACACGAAGGTTCCCTCCGTCTTCAAGGCGACCCCCGAGTCCCTCACGGACGTGGACTACCAGTTCTGGCATGAGGAGTTCCCGCGCGTGTTCGAGCGGGAGAAGATCGACGCGCTCGCGGTCCCCGCCATGGGCGCCTACCTGGGCGAGGTGCTGGTGCGCCACCTGGGAGGAGAGTGGATACCGCGCCAGAAGCTCGAGGAGGCCCAGGTGCGCGTGGGCGACCGGGTCTGGTTGCCCTTCGTCCGGGCCGGCGCGCCATGCGCACCTGCCAGTCGCTGTTGGACTTTTCCCTCACCCAGCTCTACCGCGTCGCCGAGCGGCACCGTTCCTGAGGGGCGAGGGGGCGACTCCTCCGCCCGGGGTCCGTCGGGGCTTGTCCCCGAAGGTTGTCAGAGAGCGGAACTACCCTGTGGGGAAGCTGTGCTTGCCCTGGGGTGGCGCTCATGCTGACAAGGACTCACTCGTTTCTACCTCGGCGGCGCATCGCCGGGACGACAGGCCTTGGCTTGTCGCTCCTGGCCCTGGCGATGCTGGTGCTCCTGGCGGGATGCGCGACGGGCTCGCCGCGCGGGAGTTTGACGAGCGGATGGGGTTTGCTCTCCCGGCCCGTCGCCTTCCGGGGGACGGGAGGGAGCGGCTTCTCCGTCGAGCCAGATTCCTCTGCTGGGGAGGCGCTCGCTTGTGGAGGCGTGGCGGTGCCGGTGGGGTGGCCCGATTTCTCCTCCGGAGATGCGGAGGCGTTGCTGGCCCCCTTTCTGAGGTGTGCCTCACCCGCGGAGTACGTGGCGTTGCAGCAGCGGGTGGACATGCCCCGGCTGGTGGAGGCGTTGGATGACTGGCGAGCCATGCGGCTCGCTGCCCTGGGGCCGGTGCGCGCGGACGCCGCCGGAGTGCTCCTCCGCAAGCGTGCCTCCTTCCTGCTCGCCGCCACCGAGCGCTATGGCCCCTACTTCGCCGAGGTGTTCGCCCTCTACGTGCTGCACGCGGCCCATGACGATGAGGTGGACGGACTGTTGCGGCTCCTGGCCCGGGACAAGCAGTTGGCTCAGACGCTGGGGCTGATGCCCGAGGTGCGCGAGGAGTTGGCGACGCGAGGCCTGTCGCTGTCGGCCTATCCGGAGAGGGGAGAGCGGGCGGGTGACGTGCTGCGGGGGCTGGGCCGAGCCGCCCGGGATGTGCTGTCCACGAGCCAAGTGAGCGACGGTGGCCGCTACGCCGAGCTGTCCACGCGGAGGGAGCAGTTGCCCGCGCCCTACCAGGAGGCGCTGAATGAGGTGGAGTGGGCGCTGGCGTGGAGGCACTTCGCCCCGGGCAGCGTGGCGGTGGGGAGTTTCGACGCGGTGACGTTCGGCGTGCCGCTGGGCTTCGCCTACCTGGTGGTTGGGACGGGCGAGGGGCTCTCCTCGCTGTCGAGGGGCGAATACGAGCAGGCCACGCGCGAGCTGGCGCCAGCGGCGGTGGTGGTGGGCCTGTACGCGGGTGGCCGGGGTGTGCGTGCCCTGACCGGAGCCCGGGGGCTCCCACGTATTGGAATGGGGGAAGCGCGAGGGCTTCAGCGTCTGGCGGCGCTCCAGGAGATGGGGAGGGAGTGGGAGGCCCGGCTGGGAGTGGAGGGCGTGCGGGAGTTGCTGCGGGACATCCGAGCCCGGCGGGAAGCGGCCCACTTCGTGGCGCTGGGTGGGGTGGACGCGGCGCTGGCGTTGCGCGAGGCGCGGGGAGATGTGGCCCGGGCTCAGGTGTGGCTGTCCCAGGCGAGGCCGGAGCGCCCGGGTTCCCCGGCGGGCGGCACGGGGAAGGGGTCCGGGACAGTGGCTTCCGCGGCGGATGACACGGCACGTCCCATCTCGAAGCGGACCCGGCCCACCGAGCACCTTGGGAGCCTGGACTCGTGGGTGGATGAGCGGGCGGGGCTCACCCGCGAGGTGCTGGAGGCCCGGCTGGCGTGGGTGGAACTCGATACCGAGGGCTCACGCCTCCCCCGGGACGTGGCGGTGTTGGAGCGGCAGCGGCCCACCCTGGAGGCGCCGCCTCCCGGAGCGGAAGGCCATCCGCTCTGGAGCGAGTACGTCACCTATCGCGAGGGGCGCCTCGGGGAACTCAAGCAGGGCAAGGCCGTCGAGGGGCCGCTGCGTTGGGAGGGTTACGAGCGGATGCGGGGCGGGTTCGCTCGGGGCATGGCCTTCGAGCGACTCATGGTGGAGCGACTGCGGTCCGACGCGGCCCGGCCTCGGGCCGAGCGCCAGTTCCTGGGCGACTTCGACCAGCCGCGCATCGAGAGGAGTGTGGGCGTGTGGAAGCAGGGCAGCGGCCTGCGCTTCGCGGACGTGCTCGTCATCGAAGAGGGTCCGAATGCCGGACGGCCTCCTCGCGTGGAGACGTTCAGCTTCAAGAGCCGAAGTCTCTCGGCACTGAAAGGCAAGGCCCTGGAAGCGCAGATGATTGCGGACGCGATGGACGCCCTGGGGTATTACGGGGAGACGCTGGACATCCGTAGGCCATCGCTTCAGTTTCTTCTCCGTGAGGGCAGCAAGGTTCCAGTCCGAAGAGTCCGCCTCATCTACGAGGGCGGTCCACTCAAGCCCGAGAATGAACGTGGCCTCAATGTAGCCATGAACAAAGTCCAGCGTGACGTTCCGAGAGTGGAGGTAACGTTTCAATGAAGGTGCTGGGGTTTCATGACTTGAAGAAGGAAGACTACCTTCGGCTGGATTTTGTCGGTACCTTCGATCCACAGGTGGCACTGGAGAGCGAGTTGAAGCCCTTCTTCCAGGTGCTCGAAGAATGTGCCGACGGATGGATGCCGGATGTCGTTGAGGGTAAACGGCGACGCAAATACAGCCATACCGCCATTTGGACGGCCCTAGAAGAAGTGCGCGGTGACAGGAGTATGTCCATCGGGCTGTATCGCACCAAGTGGCCCGCGCTGGACATGACGCTCAGGCTTTACTTCCTGCCTCTTCCCTCTGAAGTGAACGTCACGATCGAGGTAAAACCACTCTCCGTCTTCACGGAGGTGGAGCGCTGTCACCGATTCGTGGAGATGGTGCGTGACTGGGCCTCGCGCTACCCAGTGTCCTATGTCTCGGCCCACAGCGTGGCTGATGACCAATTGGCTGGAGCCCCCAACTTCGGTCGCGACATGCAGACCGCCATCCGGGACGGATTCGACAAGATCTACGAGGTGTTCTGGCTCAACGTCTTCGGTCCGAAGCTGGTGGAGGCCGTGGGGCGCGAGCGCATGTTGTCCACGCCCGCTTGGCGGGTGGAGGAGTTGCCCAATGGCGCCGTGCTCGTGGTGACGTGGCCCACGGCGGCGGACTTCGCCAGCGACGAGGCGCGCCTCGCCCAGGCCCGTGCCCATGCCCACCTCCGGCCGGACCTGGACTTCGACACCGTATTGCGCACCCTGCGCGAGCGCAGTGCCACGCTCGCCCCCGTGGAGCCCCGCTTCCACCCGGACGTGGCGCCGCTCCTCTCACGCGTGGTGGACAGCGTCGCCATTCACGAGCGTCAGCGGAAGATCTCCGAGCTCAATGTCTGGCGGCCACCCGAGCCCGAGGAATGGCTTCCCGCCAATGCAGCCCTGCCCTCGGACGTGGTGGACCCGGAGCGGGCTCGCGCGCATTACCGCTCCCTCGCCGAGCACCTGGTGGCGCTGCTGCACACGAAGGTTCCCTCCGTCTTCAAGGCGACCCCCGAGTCCCTCACGGACGTGGACTACCAGTTCTGGCATGAGGAGTTCCCGCGCGTGTTCGAGCGGGAGAAGATCGACGCGCTCGCGGTCCCCGCCATGGGCGCCTACCTGGGCGAGGTGCTGGTGCGCCACCTGGGAGGAGAGTGGATACCGCGCCAGAAGCTCGAGGAGGCCCAGGTGCGCGTGGGCGACCGGGTCTGGTTGCCCTTCGTCCGGGCCTGGCGCGCCATGCGCACCTGCCAGTCGCTGTTGGACTTCTCCCTCACCCAGCTCTACCGCGTCGCCGAACGGCACCGTTCCTGAGGAGTGCGGGGAGATGTCCTCCGCCCGGGGCCCTCGTGAGACGAGGTCCACACTCCGGCCGAGTAGTTGCTCGAGGTGCTCCAGGACGAGGTCTTCCCGGGGCTCGCGCTCCTCGAACGAGGGCTTCACGCGCAGGAGCCATCGCGTGAGCGCGGCCTGCCCCTCGAGCGAGGGGACCGGCTCCACGGCCAACCGGGTGACGGAGCCATCCTGATAGCTCCCCGCGGCCTTCCAGGTGCGCAGCCGGCGGAGCAGATCCAGGTGGGTGATCGCCAGCACGTCCACTCCGCCCAGGACATCGAGCGCGTACCGGGCGAGCACCGCGTCGAACCAGCCATAGCGGACAGGGCCCTGCCAGTCATTGAGCGTGTTGTGCTCGGAGAGCAGCGGCCGCAATTCCTCCGTCTCCGTGGGCAGCGGTCCCGCGCCGTGGCGCACCATGTGGCCGCGCAGCACGCCCACCCGTTGGATTTCCAGGTCCACACCACTGTCGGCGATGAGGCCGAGCGCGTTGTCCGCGGTGCAGCGGGACCAGGTGGTGTACGGGTGGAAGCCCCGCCACTCGTCGAGCAGCACGCCCTGCGCTCCCTCGAACACCGTGGCGGGGGCCTCGGCCATCCAGCGCGCGAGCAGCGTGTCCGGCGCCACGAGTCCGAGGGTCTCCAGCCGCGTCGCCCGCTCCATCCACGCCTCGATGATGCCCTCGGCCTCGAAGAGGGAGCGCTCACGCCGGACCTGGGGGTTGTCGGGGAGGGCTCCTCCCAGGCTCCGCAGCTCCTCGTGCTCGCGCTCGCGCACGCGCTGGAGCTTCCGCCGCAGCCGGGGCACGTCGCGCAGGTCTCCCGCGAGCACGGTGTCCTCCGGCCAGGCGAGCGCGTCCCGTACGGTCTCGCCCACGCCGACGCCGCAGCTGCCGTGCCGGGAGTCGCCACGGGCCAGCTCTCGCAGCCGGTTGGCGGCCTGGTGGAAGGGGGTGATGACCCGCGCGCGCTCGCTGACACGCAGGCGCGAGAACACGTCTCCCACGCCTTGGGCGCGCAGCGCCTCGCCCTCGAGCAGCAGCGCGGTGGGGTGGAGCAGGAAGGGGTGGGCGAGGAAGGTGCGCACCCCGGGGACGAACGTCCCCGCGCCGAACTGCGCGAAGGTGTGGTGCCGGCCCTCCGAGGTGACGACGTTGTGGCCCGCCTGCGCGCCGCCGTTGTAGCGCACCACGAGCGACGCCCGGTCTCGCCGCACGAGGTAGTCCGTCATCAGCCCCTTGCCCGCGTCGCCGAACCCCAGGTCGATGACGATGGAGGCGCGCCGCGGGCCGCTCGGGGTCTTCACTTGAGGATGCGGACGAGCCGCTGCAGGACTCCCTCGGACGGCGGCGACCCCACCAGCGCGGGCCCTCCCGAGCGGCCGAGCGCCTCGGCCAGCGGCGTCAGGGCGCGCAGCGCCGCATGCACGGACGGCCGGGGCACGTTCGCCTCCTGGAGGACGCGGCCCAGTCCGTCGATGTCCGGGACGAGCCCCTCGTAGAGGCAGATGGCTCCCGCGGACACGTAGCAGATGTCCTCGGCGGACTCCATGCACAGCACATGGTCGCCGAGCAGCTCACGCCAGCGCGACTCGCACTTCGCCCGGCGCTTCACGTCGGGGATGACGAAGAAGGGCACGAAGGTCTTCTGCAACTCGGCGACGATCTCCTCGATCTTCAGGTCCTCGTCGAGCCGGTCTCCGATGATGCCCTCGACGATGTGCTTGGACAGGAGGGGGTAGGGCAGCTCGTCGCCCGTCATGAAGAGGTAGCCCTTCTTCTGGCGCTTCTCGAAGCAGTCCATCGCCGTGTGCTCGGCGAGCAGGTACAGGCCCAGCTCGTAGCTCTCCTGTCCGGTGCCGCCGCCTCGCCCCTCGAGGTAGCTCCAGGTGAGCCATTGGTCCATCAGCTCGGCGGTGGTCTCGAACTGGCCCACCTGCAGCGGCGCCTCGTCGCTGTAGGCATCGCCCACGGCCATGAAGAGCAACTGGGGATCCGCCACCTTGCAGTCGGTGAGGACCTTCATGAACTTGGGCAGCAGCTCCGTGGCCATCAGCTTGGGAATGGTTCCCATGGAGCCCGTGACGTCCAGGGCGAAGACGATGCCCAGGGAGTTGGGGTGCTCGGCGCTGTCGCGGGACTCGCGCACGCACAGGCCCTTGGGGTTCATCAGCGGGTGGCACTTGCGCTGCTGGAAGACCTCCTGCACCGGCACCTGGGCTCGGTCCTTCAGGAGGGCCTCGTGGGCCTGGTTGCTGTAGTTGCCGTACCCCATGTGCGTGCTCCTCGCGTCTGGGCGGCCGTGGACGGGCTCAGGGCATCACGAGTGGATGGAAGCCCGGGGGTCCGTGGACCGCGGCGCTCACTTCACCAACGCGCTCGCGAAGTGTCCAGGCCGGTCCCGCTCTCCCTCACCGACCCCTCCCGTGGCGGCGCGCTCGAGGAGGGCCGCCAGGGCCCCTGGGACGGAGCGGGGGACGGTGCCCCGGACGGGGTCTCCGCCGAGCACCGCGATGATGCACCGGGCGCTCATCCGCACGTCGTCCGCGGGCGTGGGCCGCTGGGAGTCCAGGAGGCTCGTGGGATAGAAGTCCTCGTAGCGCGTGCAGATGGCGCGCAGGCGGCCTCCCTTCACGCGATCCGCGCAGCTGAAGCCCACGAGCCGCACGCCATGCTCGCCGTGTTGCACGAGCAGGTGCGGGGGCAGCACCGCGCCGTGCACGTAGCCCGCGCGGTGCAGCACCGCGAGCGTCTCCAGGATGCGCCGCCACATCCACACGGACACGCGCGGATCCACGCCCGCGGCATGCACCCGGCGCACGGCCTCGAAGGTGTGGAGGTAGCCGGGGGCCGGCGCACGAGCAGGGCCTGGCGGCCTTCGTACGCTCCCCCTCGCAGGGGGCCGTGGGCCACGGGCTGGGGCAGGCGGGTGAGGAAGGCCGGGGCCTCGTTCCCGATGGCCGCTTGGAGTTCCACGAGCATCCGCCACTCGTGCTCCAGGAGGGGGCCGTGCTCGGGGTCGCGCAGCACCTTCAACAGGACGCGCTCGGTGGGCCGCCGGGCCCGCTCGGCGACGTAGACATCCGAGAGCTCCCCCCGTGCGATGAGGGGGCCGGGAGCCCAGTGGCCCGTGCCGACGCTCCACCAGTGGGAGTAGCCGTGGCGGGCGGGGTCGTCCCACTCCTGGAGCGCCTGCCGGTAGCGCGCGGCGGAGACGGCGCTCGGGTCGATCTGGACGGTGGTGCCGCAGTAGCCACAGACGACCGAGCGGGCGAAGCGCCCCGGGGCGAGGGGGCGTTGCACTGGGGGCACTTCACGACGCGCTCGGCCATGGGGCGTTCTCTCCTGGGGGCGGCTCGCCCCCGAGGATAGCCGCTCAACGCGCGAGCTGGCTCACTTGCGCAGGCTGGCGATGTCGATGACGAAGCGGTAGCGCACGTCGCTCTTGATCATGCGCTCGTAGGCCTCGTTGATCTTCTGGACGGGGATGACCTCGATGTCCGCGGCCACGTTGTGCTTGCCGCAGAAGTCGAGCATCTCCTGGGTCTCGCGGATGCCACCGATGAGCGAGCCGGCGAGCCGGCGCCGGCGGAAGACGAGGGGAGCGGCGGCCAGGGGTACGGGGGCCTCGGGCAGGCCCACGAGCACCATGGTGCCATCCACCTTCAACAGGCCGAGGTAGGCGTTGTAGTCGTGCGGGGCGGAGACGGTGTCGAGGATGAAGTTGAAGGAGCCCGCGAGCTTCTTGAACGTGTCCGGGTTGGACGTGGCGGCGAAGTGTTTGGCGCCCAGGGCGAGCGCGTCCTCGCGCTTCTTCTCCGAGGTGCTCAGCACGGTGACCTCGGCGCCCATTTCCTTGGCGAGCTTCACGCCCATGTGGCCGAGCCCGCCGAGGCCCACCACGGCCACCTTGTCCCCGGCCTTCACGCCGAAGTGGCGCAGGGGCGAGTAGGTGGTGATGCCCGCGCACAAGAGCGGCGCGGCGCGGTCCAGCGGGATGGAGTCGGGGATGCGCAGCACGTACTGCTCGTCCACCGTGATGCGGGTGGAGTAGCCCCCCTGGGTGACGGCGCCGTGGCGATCCTTGGCGTTGTACGTGCCCACCATGCCCCGGTCGCAGTACTGCTCCTCGCCCGCCTTGCAGTTGTCGCACTCGCGGCAGGAGTCCACGAAACAGCCCACGCCCACGGAGTCGCCGACCTTGTAGCGGGTGACGGACTGGCCCACCTGGGCGACCTTGCCGACGATTTCATGGCCGGGCACGAGCGGGTACTTCGCCTTGCCCCACTCGTCGCGCACCGTGTGGATGTCCGAGTGGCACACGCCACAGAAGAGGATGTCGATGAGCACGTCGTGAGGGCCGGGCTCGCGGCGCTCGAACGAGAAGGGTGCCAGGGGGGCCTTGGCGCTGGGGGCGGCGTAGGCTTGAACGGTTGGCATGGGGAAGACTCTCCGAAAGGTGAAGGACAACGCGACACGCGCCGGGTCGACTCTCGGACCCGAGGGCGAAGGGGGAGCGTAATGGGCGCCCCTGGACGCTGCCTTGAAAGAATGTGGGGGCGTGAGTGCTCGCGTGCTTATGCGTGCGAGCGCTCAATCACCGGGTGTGCGGCTGACGCCGGAATGTCAGCGGCCAGCATCCGGGACAGCGGCGGGTGCCTTGCCCTCCGGTTCTTCCACGCCGACGTTCCCGGCGTTCACGAGCTCCGAGTCGTCGCGCAGGAAGGCCCGGGCGCTGGCGCTGACCTCGTCCGGGGTCATCCCGGTGAGGAGCGCGCTCGCGGTGCGGGCGCGGCTGACGAGCGCCGTCTCGCCGAGCGCTCCGTGGATGCGGGTGAGCGCGATGTGGATCTCCGGATCGAACGGGTCCGAGGAGAGGGCATCCAGGTAGGACTGGCGGGCCTTCTGGTAGTCCTCGCGGTGCAGGAAGATGCGGCCCAGGTGCACGTTGGTGCTCGGGGAGCCCGGGTGCACGCGCAGCGAGCCGCGCAGCACCTGCTCCGCCTCGTCCAGCCGCCGCAACTCCAGCAGCGCGAGCGCGTACTTGTTGGACACGGACTCGTACTTGTCGCCCACGAGCTTGTGCGCGCGCGAGTACTCCTCGGCGGCGGCCTTGATGCGGTTGCGCTCGCGCATGAGCTCGCCCAGGTGCGCGAACTTGCGCGCCGGTATCTCCGTCACCTCCGCGAAGTCGCCGAAGGAGATCTCCCGTCCCTTCTTCTTGTCGTCCGGCTCCTTGGCGTTCTCCTTGAGGACGACTTCCTCGGGCGGCAGCAGCTCCTGGGGGAAGGGCTGCTGCTTGATGTGCGCGAGCCAGTTCTTCTCGAACTGGGCGAAGGGCATGCTCGTGGCGCCCTCCACCGCCTTGCGGTCCTGCTTGCCGTCGCGCAGGCCGAGGATGATGTCGCGCAGGCCCCTGTTGCCCTGGGTCTTGTAGACGTAGTCCATGGCGAAATAGACCTCGGCGAAGGCGGTGGCGGCGTCCTCGGCGGTGGGCAGCATGGCGATGGACGGGTGCATCTTCTCGAAGGGGATGAGCTTGTCCTCCTTCACCCGCCGCCCGAGCAGCGCGAGCGTGGAGGGCGTCATCGCCAGCCCCGGCTTGCCGCGCCAGCGCGACTCGAGGAACTTGGCCAGGCCCTCGTGCAGCCAGATGGGCACGGTGTTGTGGCTCATCTGGCTGACGACCAAGTGGATGTACTCGTGCGCGAGCGTGTCCTGCCAGTCGTAGCCGCGCGCCACGGCCTTGGGGCTCGTCACCATGAGCTTGTTGAACTTGCAGATGGCGATGGTGCCCGTCGTTTGAATCTGCTGGTAGGTGAGGGTGCTCACCTTGGACAGCTCGCGCGCGTTGTTCACCACCTCCACGCGCACCTTGCCCGGAGGCCGGTGGCCCAGGTCCTCGGCGAGCGCGCGGTGGATGGACTCGAGCGTCTCCAGCGCGTAGGGCGCCAGCACCTCGTCCTTGCCCGGAGGGTAGTAGAAGATGAAGTGCTCGCTCTCCACGTGGCGGTGGCTCTTGACGATGTCGCGCGTGTCCTTGGCCAGCCGCAGGTAGCTGCCCGGCTTGTCCTCGATGCGGGCCTTCTGCAGGAGCTCCACGGCCTCCGGGTAGTTGCCCTCCTCGAAGGCGACACGGCCCTGGAAGTACTTGAGCGGCTCGATGTCGTCCGGGACGATGCCCTCGAGCGCAGTCAGCTCGCGGCGCGCGGTGGGCACGTCCCAGTTGTCCAGCGCCGACTCCACCCTGCCCAGCCGCTCCTTGGCCTCGTTCTTCGAGTCCTCGGCGCGTGCACCCAGGGGGGTGCTCAGCACCAGCGCCAGCAGCAACAGGGATGTGCTCACGGCACGCGTCATCACTTCACCAGCTCCTCGTAGTAGCGCTTCACCTGATCCCGATACTTCTCCGGCGTGCCTTCCTTCATGGCGTCGAGCAGATCCTTGCGGAACTCGCGCGGCGCCTGGTAGGCCTCCTCGTCGGGGATCTCCACCTTGTCGCGCGGATCCTGGCCATTGCCCTGTCCGCGGCCCGAGCCCATGCCCATGGGCAGCGGCAGTCCGCGTCCCTTGCCCTTGCGCTGCTGGCTCTCCTTCATCTGCTTCTGGAACTGGCGCAGGCCCTCGAGCGCCGCCTGCTGCTCACCGTGGCCCCGGTTGGCGTCCTTGCCCTGCATGCGCTGCGCGGCCTCGCCCATGCGCCGGCCAATCTCCTCCATCTGCTCGCCGGCCTCCTGACCGAACAGGGGCGCCATCTGCTCCATCTCCTCCATCTGCTGGCGCAGGCCCTGGCCTGTTCCTCCAGCGACTGCTGCTCCTGGGAGAGCTGTTGCAACTGCTGCTTCTCCTGGGGGCTGAGCTGCGAGCCGGGGGGCGGGAAGAGCGACTGGAGCTTGCGATTGATCTCCTCCATGGTGCGCGCGTCGTCCTCCAGCTTCTCGGCGAGTTCCTCCGACTGGCGGCGCACCGCGGGCGGGTTGCCGTACATCTCGTCCAGCGAGCGCTGCTGCTCGCCGTAGTGGGCGAGCTGCTGGGCGGCCTCGGAGGCGCGCTGGACGGATTCCGCCGCCGGGTCGTAGTCGTCCACCTTGAGCGCGTTCTTCGCGTTCTCCAGCTCCGACTGGGCCTGCTCCAGCGGGAAGGAGGCGCGGCTGCTGAGCTGATCCGGCCGCAGCTCCTGGTAGTCCTTCTGCACCTTCTCGAGCTGCCGCTGCATCTCTTCCTTCATCGCCTTGCCGCGCTCGGCGAGCCGGTCCTGGTTCTGCTTCTTGGCCTGGTCGCGGATGGCCTGGGTGGCGTCGGCCACGCGCTGCTGCTCCTTGGCCGTCTTCTCCAGGTCGCTCATGAACTGGCCGAACTTCTGCGTGAGCTCGGGGAACTGCTCGCCGCCGAACTCCTCCTGCGCGTCGTTGAGGCCGTTGAGCATCTCGTCCATCTGCATGGACAGCTCCTGGAGCTTGGCGAGCGCCTCGTCCGTCTTGCCCTCGCGCATGAGGCGCTCCACGTCATCCAGCGCGCTCTGCATGTCCTGGTCCTTCATCATGTCCTGAAGGGCCTCGGCGTTGAGGTGCTCGTCGCGGATGCCCCGGCGCAGCTCGGCCATGCGCTGCATCAGCTCCTCGATGCGCGCGCGCATCTGTTGGATCTGCTGCATCACCTGCTCGCGCGTCTGCTCGTCGGGCTTGGACTTGTACTCCTCGATGAGGTTGGCCAGCTCCCGGCGCTCGTTGGCGAGCTGTTTGGCCAGCTCCTGCAGCGCCTCGAGCTTCTGCCGATCCAGGAGCGACTCCAGGTAGAGCACGTCCTTTTCCAGCTCGACGATCTCCTCGTTGACGAGCGCGCCCAGGCGCTCGCCGATGCCGAAATCACCACCGGCCTGGCGCTGCTGGGTGCGCTGGTAGACGCGGCGGAAGTCCGAGGTGGCGCGCACGCGCTGGCCCAGCGTGCTGGCGATGTTGGTGAGCGCGGTGACGAGCTCGGCCGGGGTGTCGCGCTCGCGGCGCAGCTCCTGGGCGAGCGCGCCCAGGTCCGCCACCAGCGTCTGGCCGTTGGTGTCCACCGCCTGCGCGGCGAGCACCTTCTTCGCGTCCCGCGGCTTCTCCCGCTCGGGGCCCTCGAGCCGGTCGGCCAGGTGGTCCACCATCCGGTCCCAGAGCGCCTCGACCTTCTGCAGCGCGGCGCGCAGGTGCTCGGCGGCGCTGTAGACGCGCAGCACCTGGGTGCGGCTCACGCCCCGCTTGGGGCCCGCCACCGCGTCGTTGTCCTTCGCCTCGATGAAGTAGGAGATGCGGTCTCCCGGCTGCACCTTCAGCGTGCCGAGGTTCCAGTTGTAGGTGCCCTTGTCGCGGCGGCCATCCTCGCGCGGCAGGGGGATGCGCGACTCCTCCTTGGAGCCCGGCACGCGGAAGACGAGCGCGAGGCCGTTGAGGCCATAGTCGTCGCTGGCCTCGTACTTGAGCACCACCTGCTGGCCCGGATCGATCTCGAGCTCCGGCGCGGGCGTGAGGAGCTGGACCTGGGGCGGGGCGTCCGCCTCCACGTTGAGCGGGATGTCCGGCCCGGTGGCCAGGGGGAGCGGCCGGTGTCGTAGAAGACGAAGCGGTAGCTGCCCGCCTTCTTCGCCACGAAGGAGCCCACCAGCTCGCGCTTGTCCGTGACGGTGAGCGGGAGCGCCTCGCCGTTGACGACTATCTCCGCGCGTTGCACCTCCCGGTCCGAGCGCGTCTTGAGCTGCACCTCGGTGCCCGCCGGAGCGCTCACCTCGCCGTTGGTGCCCGGCACGGTGCGCGGGGTGAGCCCCGTGTACGCCGGGTAGCGGTAGGTGAGCTCGATGTCGCCGGTGATGGGCTCGCGCGTCTCGGTCTGGGCGATGGGGTTGAGCGACTCGAGCGCCTTGTTCCACCCCAGGCGCCAGTGCGTGCCAGCGAGCAACAGCAAGCACGCGAGCACGAGCACCGTCCCGCCGAGCACCATGCCCGCCTGCTTCACGCGGGTGCCGTCCACCACCTGCCCCACGTCCACCTGCCGCACGCGCGCGTCCATCTGGCGCAGGAAGGCGTCGGCGAGGATGGGGAGTGGCCCGGCTGACGCTCCTGCTCCCGGGCCAGCTCCACCGCGGCGAGCACGTCCAGCGACAGGGCGGGCTGGCGCTCGCCGATGAGGCGCGCGGTCCGGAAGTCATCGCCCACGGTGCGCAGGGAGAGTCCGACGCCGAAGCCCACGGCGAGCAGCGCGCCCGCCACGGGCGCGAGCATCATCACCCAGCGGCCTCCGGTGGGCGTGAGCAGGGCGAGGAAGCCTCCGGCCACCCACAGCCCGAGGCACAGCGCGACTCCGAGCAGCGCGCCCTGGAGCCAGAGCTGACGGCGCTGGCGCGCGCGCACCGCGGCCAGCAGCTCCACGACGCCCGAGGGGCGTGGCCCGAGCGAACGCACCGCGGAAGGCGCCGGGGGCGGAGGCGGTGGAGGAGGAAGTTCGGGACCTGGGGGCTGCGGGGGTTCGATGTTCACGCTGTCTCGTCCGCTCGGTCGTGTGGCAACCCCCGACAGGGTCGCCTATTTCCGATCTGTAGCAGGCTCGAGGGCGTGGTGCGCTGTCATGCACCCCGGGCGGGCGGGCTTTCGCCGCCCGTGTCCGGCGTTGGAAGCTTGGGGCGGGGGTTCAGCGCTGGGGCGTGGGGCTGGCCGGGTCATCGGCGGCCGACGCCACGGCTGCTTCTTCCCTGGACAGGGAGGTGCCCTGGGCGTACTCGCCCGGTGCCTCCGCTCCTCCCAGTTCCTCGGCGAGCGCCGTCAGGGCCTCCTGGGCGCTCTGGAGCCGGGCGCGCGACAGACGCGAGAGGACCCGCTCCACGGCGGACTCCACGGTCCCCGCGGCGGGCACATCCATGCCACGGCCCGCCTCGGTGAGGGCGAAGAGCGCCTTGCGTCCGTCGAGTGGATCCGACTTGCGCTCGAGCAGGCCCCGCTTCTCCATGCGCTTGAGCACGCCGGTGAGCGTGCTGGGGTGCACGTGCATGATCTGCGCGAGCCGGCCCGCGGTGATGCCGGGAAAGCGTCCCACCAGCCGGAGCACCAGCCGCTGTGGACCCGTCAGGCCCAGCGTGGACTCCATGCGCTTGGAGGTGGACTGCAAGCCGTGGTCGACCGCCCACAGCAGCCGCATGAACTCCAGGACCTCACCTAGAGGGGCCTTGTTGTCCCTGCCCACGGTGGGCGACTCAGCCGCTTCGTCGATTGGCTTCATTTCTACAGTGTCCCTGAATTGTACCGGTGATCGCCTGTCCCGGCGCTGCACGGAGTCGCGCATCCAAGTCCTACCTGTTCTGAAAAATCAATACCTTGGCGTTCCCAGGATCTTCCTGGTTCGTCCTCGGCTGGGGTGCCCTCCGAGGGACGGAACGAGAGTTCGTTGAGTTCCCCACGACTTCACTTTTGGAGGATTCTGGCGGCCTCCCGGCACCCCTTGGGACGGGCCGCCCATGTGGGAGAAGGGCTCTTCGGTATGACGTCATCGCTCGATTCGGAAGCCCGGAAGCGCGACCAGGAGGACCTGGAGGGGTTCGAGCTGCCCTTCATCCAGAAGCTCGTCGTCCTGCTGTGGGCCCTGCTCGTCGGCATCCTGGCGCGGCTCACGGACCTGGTGCTGGTGCTGGGGCGTCCCCGGCTGCTGCGGCCCTACCTGGGCATCTGGCTCGCCGAGCACCTGCGCTCCCCCTACCGGGCCCGGCGTACGTTCGAGGTGGTGCGGGCGCTGCGGAGCACGGGTCAGCGCTTCCGGGAGCTCATCTATGGTGAGACGCCGCTGATGACGGCGCTGTGGGCGTTCCGGCGGGCGGGGCTGGGTCCGGGTGGCCGGTTGGTGGACCTGGGGGCGGGGCGGGGGCGGGTGCTCATCGCGGCGCGCTGGCTGGGGGCGGAGGCGGTGGGTGTGGAGCTCATCGCCAGCCACGTGGAGAGCGTGGCGAAGTGGCTCGTGCCCGCGGGCATCACGCTCGAGCAGGGAGACGCGGCCCGGGCGGAGCTGAGCGGCGCCACGCACGTCTTCACCAACTGGCTGGCGCTCACTGCGGAGACGAAGGCGAAGCTCGTCGAGCGCTTCCGCACCTGCGCCCCGGGCACGCGCTTCATCACGGTGGCGCATCCCATCGAGGCCGAGGGCTTCATGCTCCGCTCGCGCCACCGGCTGCTCTTCACCTGGGGCTTCGAGTTCGTGTGGATTCACGAGTACCGGCCCGGGTGAGCGTGGCGCTGGGGATGGGGTGATTCAATGAGGGAGAACATTCCCGTCATTCGCTTGCGGACGAAGGACGGCAGGTTGGTGGTGGCTCGCGACGGCGTCATCCTCTGTTTCTTCATGCGACGCTCCCACAAAGAAGTCGCCCCCGCCGTGTGGCGGGCCTTGCAGAACTACCTTCGTGCCATTCCTCCGCAGTCACTGAACTGGTACGGCTCGGATGATGGAGACATGGTCCCGCTCGATGACAAGGGCTGGGAGGTCATCCGCAAGCAAATACTCGAGCGCCCCTGGGGAATGGAGTGGCTCGTCGATCTGTCCGAAGATCCTGGCGAAGCGGGCGGCTATCACTTCAACTATGACGGCCGGAAGCTCGAGGATCCCATCTTCACTCGCGACGAGGGGGCCACCAGTGCGGTGAGCTTCACCTTTCCCACCGAATATCTCCTGGAGCACGGTCCTACCCATCTGCGTGCCCTGGCCCTCGAACTCGCTCGCGAGCTGCCCCTCAGCTTCGGCTATGCCAGCCTCGCCTTTGTCGGTCATCAGGGGTCATGGTACGCCAGCCGCCGGGAGGTCTCCGACCTCCTCGAGCGTTATCCGGGCCTGGATCTCTATCACCTGGGTGACACCAGCCGGATCATCGGCACCCGTGCTCGAGGCGCCTACTGGCTCACCTTCCTGGGTCAGCCCCTGCTCGGCGAACTCGGAGGCATCGAGCGCCTTCGCCACGAACTCTCCCTTCCGGGCGTCTCCTTCCATCCCCTGGAGGACGAGCGCCTGCTGCTCTCCCTCGGCGAGTGGCCCGATGCCATCGACACCACGAAGGAGCACCACCTGCCCCAATACCTGGCGCTGGCGCACCTGCTGGAGCCGTTCCTCTACGAGCAGCACACCAACAGGTTCTCCGTGGACAGGGACATCATGCGCCACTGGGTTCGCCATCTGTCCCGGATTGTTGGCGGAACCTGAACAGTGATGCCCATCCCGGCTCATTGTCTCCGCGCGTCCGCGGACGGATACATCTCCCATGCCGACGACGTTCGGCGAGGGAGAAAGACCATGAGCGAGACGAAGCAGGGTGGGACGAAGAGCAAGGTGGCGATCGTCACGGGTGCATCCCGCGGCATCGGCGCGGCGATCGCGGAGCGGCTGGCCCGGGACGGCTTCTCCGTCGTGGTCAACTACTCGAGCGATGCCTCCCCCGCCGAGGCGCTGGTGCGCGGCATCCAGAGCACGGGAGGGCGCGCGGTCGCCGTGAAGGCCGATGTCAGTGATGCGCGGGCGGTGCGCCGCATGTTCGAGGTCACGGAGACGGAGTTCGGTGGCCTCGACGTGCTCGTCAACAACGCGGGCATCATGTCGCTCGCCCGCATCGCCGAGACCGATGACGCCTCGTTCGAGCGCCTGATGAACGTCAACGTGAAGGGCACGTTCAACACCCTGCGCGAGGGCGCTGCCCGCATCCGCGAGGGCGGCCGGATCATCAACTTCTCCTCCAGCGTCGTGGGGTTGCTCCAGCCGACCTATGGCGTCTATGCCGCGACGAAGGCCGCGGTGGAGGCCATGACGAGCGTGCTCGCCAAGGAGCTCCGGGGCCGCTCCATCACCGTGAACGCCATCGCTCCGGGACCGACCGCGACCGACCTCTTCCTCAAGGGCAAGCCTCAGGAGGTCGTCGACCGGCTCGCCCAGGCCGCTCCGCTCGAGCGGCTCGGCCAGCCCGAGGACATCGCGCGGACCGTGTCCTTCCTCGCGGGCCCCGACGGGGCGTGGATCAACGGTCAGACGTTGCGCGCCAACGGCGGAATCATCTAGGCCCCCGGCTCAGATGACGTAGTCGCCGACGAACACCTTGGCCATGCGCACGTCGGCATGCACCAGGTCCCCCTCGACGACGCCCAGCTTGTCGAACTCGGCGCGCGGCACCTCGACGGCCATGCTCTCCCCGGTGGGCAGCTTGAGCAGCACCTTCACGTAACCGCCCACGGGCTTGAGCCGCTTCACCAGACTCGTCGCGGGCTCTCCCACGCCCTGCGCCGGTTTGACGAGCTTGATGTCATGCGGGCGGACGAAGGCCTGCACCGTCTCTCCCTCGCGCGCGCTCTGGGGCGCCTCCACCACCAGCGTGCCCACCCGCGCCCGGCCCGACTGCACCATGCCGCGCAGCACGCTCGTGCCCCCCACGAAGGACGCCACGAAGGGCGTGGCGGGGCGATCATAGATTTCCTCCGGCGACCCCTCCTGCGCCACCCGCCCCTCGCTCATCACCACCACGTGCTGGGAGATCTCCAGCGCCTCCTCCTGGTCATGCGTGACGAGCAGCGTGGTGACCCCCGTGCGCTCGTGCAGGGCATGGAGCCACTCGCGCAGCTCCACGCGCACGCGGCTGTCCAACGCGCCGAAGGGCTCGTCCAGGAGCAGCAGCTTGGGCCGGATGGCGAGCGCCCGCGCGAACGCCACGCGCTGGCGCTGTCCTCCCGAGAGCTGCCCGGGGTAGCGCTCGCCCAGCTCCTCCAACTGCACGAGCTTGAGCATCTCCTCCACGCGCGCCTCCACCTCGGCGCGCGGCAGCCGGCGCGTCTCCAGCCCGAAGGCCAGGTTCTTGCGCACCGTCATGTGTTTGAAGAGCGCGTAGCTCTGGAAGACGACCCCGATGCCGCGCTGCTGCACGGGCATGTTCGTGCAATCCTCGCCCTCGATGAGCACGCGCCCCGCGTCCGGCAGCTCCAGCCCCGCGATGATCCGCAGCAGCGTGCTCTTGCCGGCCCCCGAGGGGCCCAGCAGCGTGGTGATGGCCCCCGAGGGCGCTTGGAAGGACACGTCCGACACGGCGGGCGTGCCGCCTTGCGTGAACTGCCGGGTCAGGTGCTCGACGATGACACTCATGGGGACTCGGCCCTCCACTCGACGTACTTCTTGATGGCCAGGGTGATCAACGCGAGCACCGTGAGCAGCGAGGCCACGGAGAACGCTCCCGCGAGGTTGTATTCGTTGTAGAGGATCTCCGCGTGCAGCGGCAGGGTGTTGGTCACCCCGCGCACGTGTCCGGAGACGACCGACACCGCGCCGAACTCGCCCATCGCGCGCGCGTTGCACAGCAGCACCCCGTAGAGCACGCCCCACTTCACCTTGGGCAGCGTCACGTGCCAGAAGGTGCGCCAGCCACTGGCCCCCAGGGACAGCGCCGCCTCCTCCTCGTCCTGCCCCTGCGCCTGCATGACGGGCAGCACCTCGCGCACCACGAAGGGGAAGGTGATGAACACCGTGGCGAGCACGATGCCGGGCACCGCGAAGATGATTTGAATTCCCCGCTCGGCCAGCCACGGGCCGAACCAGCCCTGCCGGCCGAAGAGCAGCACGAAGATGAGCCCCGCGATGACGGGCGACACGCTGAAGGGCAGGTCGATGAGCGTGAGCAGCACGTCCCGCCCCCGGAAGCGGAAGTGCGCGAGGAGCCACGCGGCGGCCAGCCCGAACACCAGGTTGAGCGGCACGGCGATGGCGGCGGCCAGCAGCGTGAGGCGGATGGCGGACATCGTCTCGGGATCGCTCAGCGCCGCCGGTACGCGCCCACGCCCTTCTGCAGGGCGTAGGTGAACACGGCCACCAGGGGCACGACGAGGAAGATGCCCAGGAAGGCGAGCGCCCCGCCGATGAGCAGCCAGCGCATCGGCGCGGGCGCCGCGATGGTGCGCCGGGCGCGCTGGGGGATGACGGTGGCCGGGTGCATGGGCGCGGTTCTCCTCCTATTCGGTCCTGGCCTCGAGCCGGCGGTGGCTCCAGCGCTGGATCAGGTTGACGACCAGCAGCAGCGCGAACGACACGAGGAGCATGACCCCGGCGATGGCCGTGGCGCCCGCGTAGTCGTACTGCTCCAGCCGGGTGATGATGAGCAGCGGGGCGATCTCCGTCTTCAAGGGCATGTTGCCGGAGATGAAGACGACCGAGCCGTACTCGCCGATGGCCCGGGCGAAGGCGAGCGTGAAGCCGCTGAGCAGCGCGGGGAAGACGGCCGGCAGCAGCACGTGCGTGAACGTCCTCCACGGTGAGGCGCCGAGCGTGGCGGCGGCCTCCTCCACGTCCGCGTCGAGCTCCTCGAGCACGGGCTGCACGGTGCGCACCACGAAGGGCAGGCCGATGAAGGTGAGCGCCACGCCCACGCCCAGCGGGGTGAAGGCCACCTTGATGCCCCAGGCCTCCAGGTAGCGTCCGTACCAGCCGTTGTGCGAGTAGAGCGTGGTGAGCGTGAGCCCGGCCACGGCGGTGGGCAGGGCGAAGGGGAGATCCACCAGCGCGTCCACGAGCGCGCGGCCCGGGAAGCGGTAGCGCACGAGCACCCACGCCACGAGCAGTCCGAAGACGGTGTTGACGAGCGCGGCGAAGAAGGCCGCGCCGAAGCTCAGCCGGTAGGCGGCGAGCACGCGGGGCGAGGCCACGGTGGCCCAGAACTGCTCCCACGTCAGGCTGAACGTCTTGAGGAAGAGGGCCGACAGCGGAATGAGGACGATGAGGCCCAGGTAGAACCAGCTCAGGCCCAACGTCAGCCCGAAGCCCGGCAGGACGCGGCGGCGCGCGGAGGCTTGCATGGGCGCGCTCACTTCGCCTGGGGCACGTAGAGTTGATCGAACGAGCCGCCGTCCTCGAAGTGTTGCTTCTGCGCCTGCTTCCAGCCGCCCGCCACTTCCTCGAGCGTGAAGAGCTTCACCGGGGCGAGGCTCTTGCCGGCCTTCTGGACGGCCTGGGCCGAGCGCGGCCGGTAGTGGTGCTTCGCGGCGATCTCCTGTCCCTCCTCGGTGTAGAGGAAGCGCAGGTAGGCCTCGGCCAGGGCGCGCGTGCCCTTGCGGTCCACGTTCTTGTCCACGAGGGCCACCGGCGGCTCGGCGAGGATGCTGTCCGTGGGGGTGATGATCTCGAAGCGCTCGGGGCCCACCTCCTGGGTGAGCAGGTAGGCCTCGTTCTCCCAGGCGATCAGCACGTCCCCGAGTCCGCGCTCGGCGAAGGTGGTGGTGGCGCCGCGCGCGCCCGAGTCCAGCACGGGCACGTTCTTGAACAGGGCGGCGATGTACTGGCGCGCCTGCGTCTCGTCCCCACCGGACTTGCGCAGCGCATGGCCCCAGGCGGCGAGGTAGTTCCAGCGCGCGCCCCCGGACGTCTTGGGATTGGGGGTGATGACGGACACGCCCGGGCGCACCGGGTCCTCCCAGTCATGGATGCCCTGGGGGTTGCCCTTGCGCACCACGAAGACGATGGTGGACGTGTACGGCGCGCTGTGCTCGGGCAGGCGCGACTGCCAGTCGGCCGGGAGCAGCTGCGCCTTGTCGTGCAACATGTCGATGTCGTACGCGAGCGCCAGCGTCACGACGTCCGCGTCCAGCCCGTCGATGACGGCACGTGCCTGCTTGCCCGAGCCACCATGGGACTGCTTGATGGTGGGCTTCGTCCCCGTCTTCGCCTCCCATTGCTTGACGAAGGCGGCGTTGAGATCCGTGTAGAGCTCGCGCGTGGGATCGTACGAGACGTTGAGCAGGGTGGGGGCGTCGGACGACGCGGCGCCGGACTTCGAGCAGCCCGTCCACACGGACAGGGCGGCCAGGAGCACGGTGAGCAGGGGCGCGGTGAGGTGATGAGTCTTCATGCGGTGGCCTCGGTCGGGTGACCGCGAGTTCCCGGGTGCATTCGAGGCCCGACAAGAGCCATGAAAGTCGAAGGCCCACCGTCCCTCGCGGGCGTGGGCTCTTCCTTGCTCGCCTCCGTCAGCCTCCACGCTGACGGCGGACGAGCGCCCACCGCCGGGACCGACAGCAACAGCGGACTTCCTGGCGGCTCGGAGTGGACATTGATGGGCCTAACGTGCCCGGCACATGTCCGTTTGTCAAGACGACTCTCCGCTATAGCGGAAAGAGATGGATAGGCGGGGTTGCTCGCCGTGCGGGCAGGCGGCTGCCGGGCGTTCAGGGCGGGTCGGCTAGAGTGGGCACCATGCAAGCCGCCGCACCGCGCGCCGCGCACTCATCCCAGTTGCTGCAGGAGTACCGGCCCAGGACGTCGTCCCGCGGGAGGTGTCCATCGCCCGGTTCATGCGCGGCATGGTGTCGTTCAGCTGCGTGGCGGCGCTGCTGCTCGCCGGGCCGATCGGCTGGAAGCTGTCGTTGTGCCTCGCGGCGCTCACGGGCGCGTTGAGCGTCTACTACACGCTCATGCTGCGCGCCCTGCGGCAGGGCGGCTTCCACCCGGCGATGCAGTGGGTGGACAGCGCCCTCACGGTGTCCATTCCGTCCGTGGTGTTCCTCGCCGACGTGTACTTCAACGGGGCCGTGTACGCGCTCACCACGCCGCCCGCGTATGCCTGGGGCACGCTCATCGTCGTGTGCGCGCTGCGCACCAACCGCTACCTGGCGTACTTCGCCGCGGCGCTCGCGGCCCTGCAGTACCTGCTGCTCTACCTGCTGGTGGCCCTGCCCCGACTGCCCTCCGACTCCCCGGAAACCCTGGAGCTGCCCATGGTGTTCCTGCGCTGCGTGTTCCTCTTCTCCTATGGCCCGCTCACGGCGACGCTCGGCACGCTCATCATGAACAAGGCCGGGGACGCGCTGCGCGCCATCCGGGAGAAGGACGTGATGGGCAAGTACTTCCTCCACGAGCGGCTGGGCGTGGGCGGCATGGCCGAGGTGTTCCGCGCCACCTACAGCCCCGAGGGCGGCTTCGAGAAGCAGGTGGCCATCAAGCGCGTGCTGCCCGCGTACGCGGACAACGAGGAGTTCCTCGCCCTGTTCCGGCGCGAGGCGGAGCTGGGCTCGCTGCTCAATCACCCCAACATCGTCCAGGTGCTCGATCTGGGCCGGCACCAGGGCACGGTCTTCCTCGCCCTGGAGTACGTGGATGGCATGCCGCTGAGCACGCTGCTGCAGCGCGTGCGGCGGCTGCCCCCGGCGGCGGTGGCCTACATCGGCGCGGAGATGGCCCTGGCGCTCGCGTACATGCACGGGCGCACGGGCCGCCGTGGCGAGCCGCTCGGCCTCGTGCACCGCGACCTCAACCCCCCCAACATCCTCCTGTCGCGCATCGGCGAGGTGAAGCTGTCTGACTTTGGCGTCGCGCGCGCGGCCAAGCAGCTCGCCCTCACCCGTGCCCAGACGGTGCGCGGCAAGGCGGGCTACATGGCGCCCGAGCAGGCCCACGGCCGGCGCTGGATGGCCGCGCGGATCTCTTCGCCCTGGGCCTCACCCTGTACGAGGCCCTCACCGGTCAGCCCGCCCTCCACGGAGAGAACGACGCCGAGCTGATGATCGCCTCCACCCAGCAGGACGTGCCTCCGCCCTCGCACCTGGTGCCGGGCATCTCGCCCGCCCTGGACGCCATCATCGCGGGCCTCTTGCGCAGGGACCTGGAGCATCGCACGCGCTCGGCGGAGGTGCTGGGGCGGCAGTTCCTGGCGCTCCCAGGCGCCGAGGCCCCGTATGTCCATGGCCAACGGCAGTTGCTCGAGGCCCTGCGCGAGGCCACCACTCAGCCCGCCACGCCCGTGCAGCCCCTGCAACTCACGCCCGACATGGCCCTGACCGAGGCGGCCGAGGCGCTGCCCGCGCCCCATGTGAACCGGCGCTGAAGCGGGCTCGGCCCTGGAGCTTCCATGAAGACCGTCATCTTCGCTTGCGTCCACAACGCGGGCCGTTCGCAAATGGCCGCCGCCTTCTTCAACGCGCTGGTGGACCCGACGAAGGCCCGGGGCGTATCCGCCGGCACGCAGCCGGGGGAGCGTGTCCACCCGGAGGTGCAGGCCGCCATGGCCGAGGTGGGCATCGACCTGTCGGGTGCGAAGCCCCAGCGCCTCACGGACGAGCTGGCCCGGGGCGCCCACTGGCTCATCACCATGGGGTGTGGTGAGGCGTGCCCCCACGTGCCGGGCCTCCAGCGCGACGACTGGCCGCTGGAGGACCCCAAGGGCAAGCCCGTGGAGCAGGTCCGGCGGATTCGCGATGAGGTCCGCTCCCGTGTGTCGGAGTGGCTGGCCCGGCAGGGCTGGGCCCGGTAGCGCCCCGGCCGCGTTCCTCACCTGCCCAGGTTCAAGTTCTACCCGGCGCTCTGAGTCCAACCCCGTCTGGGGTGGCGGCTAACGCGAAACCGCCAGAGCCCTGGTACAAGTGGCTCTGGCGGTGAGAGCCTTCAGGAGGGGGGCCCGCGTTGGTGTGGGGCCAGTCCTCTATGCGTCAAGGCATCTGGTACTCATCGAGAGCCAGCAGTGCGTTGCTGTGGAGCAGGGCATAGTGGGCGTGAAGACGCCCCATCTGGAATGAGCGCCGCTCTTGGCCCTCTTCGCGGAGGAGACGCAAGCCATTCTTGGCCTTGCGCTTCACCTTCTCGAGTGCCTTGTGGATGGTGCTGGCCGATGCGTTTCGGAGGAACTGTCTGGGAATGCCAAAGGCCGTGAGCCTTCCATTCTTCTCGAGCGACAGCGTTCGCACTGCCTCTTGGGAGCCGAACAACTCCATGAGCGCGAGATCGTCCAGGATGATGTAGCCGTTGGCGTGGGGCAGCTCTCCGACGGAGGGAAATTGATCCTCGAGGATGACGAGCTGCCCGTCATCGGCGAGAACTTCATGGATGCGAGCGAAGCATTCCAGCCATTGCCGGACCGGAATCTCGTGGAGCACGTTGCACATCACCACGAGGTCCATGGGGGTACTCCGGGCACTGTGAGTCGATCGAGGCTATCGACGAGATAGGCCTCGGGTGATTGCAGCGGGCCAAGCTCACGGATGCGCTCGAGGCACTCGCTTCGCTCCTCTGCGGAGGTGTATCCGGCAGCTTGATACGCGAAGTAGGTGAACTTCCGTTCCGCAGCGAGTCCGGCCTCCTTCAGTGCGACCGCGAGGCGTCCGCGCCCGGCCGCGTAGTCCAGGATGCGGACGTCCTGTTTGTGCACGCCCATTTCCCTGGCCAGGTTAGCCATCTGTTCCTGCTGAGGATCTCCCTCGCGCGGAGCCGCCACGGAAGGTGGGAGGAGGCACTGTGCAGCGAAGGTGTCGAAGGCCAGTTCGTCGGCATCCGCGAGCAGGGCACGCAGTCGGACCCGGCCCTCCTCGCCGCCCATGAGACGGTCGATGACCTTTTCGATCCTGTTGCCTGCGTATTCGATGGCACCGTGATCGACGAGGTAGACGGAATCGAGGCCCGCGTAGGCGATCAATGGAATCGAGTGGGTTGCCAGCCAGATCTGCCCCTCCGGGCCCAGAATGTCATCCGACCGCAGGGCCTCGAGTGCACGAATACATGCATCTGGGTGGAGGTGGTTTTCGGGCTCGTCGATCAGCACCTGCGCTCCACGGAGCCACTCCTTCTGCCTGTGGAGGAGGATGGTCCAGATGACGAGGATCTGCTCGCCCTCGGACAGCTCTTGGGGCCGGAAGAGGCGGCCTCGGAAGTTCGACACCGGCTTGCCGTTGGCGTCCATCCCGAGCTCGATTTCCGCGGAAAAGAAGGCACGCAGGACCCGGTTGAAGGCCAATGCGTCATCCAGTCTCCGTTTGACCGCCTCGGAGTTCTTGTGCCGGGGATGCTCCGAGTCGTACATGGCTCGTGCGGCCTCGTGGAAATAAGCAAGGACGCTGCTGGCGGCCGCCTCGAATCCTCCTGTCGTGTTGGCGTTTGCCTGTTGCTCCACCTGGCGCGGTGGGGCCTCATTCGGGTCCGTCACGCGCTCGTGAGAATTGCGCGAGTAGATGGAGCCGCTGGCCATCGTGTACCGCAGTGGAATGGTCCTGATTTCCTTCTGTGGCTGACCCGCCCACCGTGCTGTTGCGGCCATGCTCTCCAGAGCTCGGATCCTCTCCTCCAACTTCGATACTTCGGCCTCTCTTTCAGAGGGCTCGAGATGTCCCAACCAGGTGTCTGGTGGCCTTTTGAGCTGATTGCGTAGTGCCGAGGCGTTCCCCGCGGCATGGAGGAAGTGTTCGGATACTTTAGGCACGAGCTGCAGGTACCGGGATTTGCCCGCTCCATTCGGACCCGCAAGGACCACGAGCGATCTGAGGTTACGCAGCTCGGCGGGCTTGAGTCCCACGGGGCTCGTGAAGAAGCTGGGAAAGACGAAGTCGGAGAACATGCGCTGGGGACAATACGCGCGAAGGTCTTTCCCGAGCCACCCTCCCGCGAATACCGGGCGAACTATAGGCGGAATGGGGGCCCTGTTTGAGGGGAGGGCCGTGCCCTCCGGTGCTGCTCAGAGAGGGTGTCAAAGGATTCGAAACGCGCGTTTGGCGCTACTATCAGTCCGGAAGTCAGTAGGTGGGGCGCGTTTCCCGCGCGAGATGCTCAATCGCCTCGCTCCAGGTGGCGCCCCGCTCGTCGCCCGCCCAGGAGGTCACGATGCCGCCCCCTCTGCTCATCACCCCCACCTTCATCATGGCCCGGCGGTGAGGCGGAGAGGCGACGAACTGGTACATGGACGCCTCATCCTTCCAGACCGTCAGTGTCCGTTTGGTGTTGCAGGACTCGGACCCGCCGAATTGGATGGCCATCAGGCCGGGCTGTGTCGCCAGGGTTTCATTCAGGCCGACCAACGCCGCGTCGAACTCCGTCCGAGCCTCTACCGTGGACGCCATCCGCAGATAGGTGCTGCTGATGATGTAGGAACCGGGGCTCAGTTGGCCATTGGCGTCCACGCCCGGGCCCTGGAGCGCGGAGACCGCCTGGAAGTCTGGCTCCAGCAGCCCACGCTGGCAGGGATCGGTTTCGGGCTCCTGGGTGGGAGGCGGCGCGGTCATCTCGGAGCCGCATGCGGTGACGACGAGGAGGAGAGAACGGCGGCGAGCAGGCGTTTCATGGAGAACTCCTTGGCAGTGGTGGGGTGGATCAACGTGAGGCGGAGGGAGCGGCTTGGACAGAGCCGAAGAGCAGGGGCGAGAAATCCCGGCCCAGACGCCGGGAGTGGAAGTCATCGGCGCGGGCGAAGACCTGGACCTGGACGGCCGACTCTCGCGAGGCCGCCGACGAGAGCGTGGCCACCCAGTGGTGCGAGCCATCGGACGCGCGCACGCGCAGATAGAGGTAGGAGCCCGCGGGCAGGCGCTCCTCCACGAACCCCGTCAACCGTATCTGGTCGGAAGGCGCCAGGGCATGACGGCTCAAGGGATTGTCTCCAGGGGACCGGGTCTGGACCCAGCCCGCCCCGCCCAGCGCCAGGAGGGACAGCATCGACAAGATGAGGAGTGTGCGTCGCATGCGCGGAAGATGGCGCATCCACACCGTTCCTCCGCCGCGAGCCGACGGACGGCGGCCTCCAGCGGATGAGCGGCGCGAGGCCCCGCCTACCGCGCCTTCATCCCCAGCGCGGCCTTGAGCGTGGACGCGGAGCGCCGACTCACGCGGGCGAGCTGCCCATCCTGGAGCTCGATCTCATACTCCCCGTTCCGGGAGTGCACGGCCTTCACGTGGGCGAGCTGAATCAGCTCGCCCCGGTGGACGCGCAGGAAGCCATGGCTCCGCAGCCGCTCCTCCAACTGGGTCAGCGACTCCTCGGTGCACTGCTCCCGCTGTTGCGCGAGGAAGAGCGTGTATTTGTCACTGCTCCAGAAGCGCGAGATGGACCGGGCATCGAAGAAGTGGAAGACGCCCTGGCTCACCGTGACGATGCGGCTCGAGGAATCCACTGGCGCCACTGCCTCCAGCACGCGTGACACTGCGGCCTGCTTCGCGAGCAGCCGCCCGCGGGCGCGCTCGAGCGCATCGGCGAGCCGCTCGGGACGCACGGGCTTGAGCAGATAGTCGACGGCGTGGGCCTCGAAGGCCCGGACCGCGTAGTCATCGTGGGCGGTGACGAAGATGAGGGGCGGTAGCTCCCGGTAGCGCTGGGCGAGTGCCAGCCCGTCCATCCCAGGCATGCGCACGTCCAGCAGCAGCAAGTCGGGCCGCAGCTCCTCCACCCGTCTCAGTGCCTCTTCGCCATCCCCGGCGTCGCCGACGACCTCGACGCCGGGCAAACCACTCAACAGCCGCGAGAGCCTGCGGCGCGCGGGCTCCTCATCATCGACGATCAAGACCCTCATCGGAGAGGCCCCCGCTCGGAAGGGAGAGCCGTGCATGACACCCACCTCCAGGCACGGGCTCCAGCGTGAGCGTGCCTTGCTCGCCGTAGAGCAGGCGCAGTCGCTCGCGCAGATCCTTCACGCCCGTCTGGGCGCCCTGGTGCCCTGATGCTCCGGGCCCCGGCCCATCATCGATGACCTCGAGGTGGAGCCACGTCTCCTCCCCGCGCACGAGCACCCGTACACTCACGCCCTCGCGCCGGTCCATGCCGTGGAGGATGGCATTCTCCACCAGGGGCTGGAGCACCAGGGGGGCAGGGAGATGCCGGTGACCTGCTCATCCACGGCCAGGTGCGTGCGCAGGCGCGCGCCGTATCGGGCGGTCTGGATGGCCAGGTAGTCGCGCGTCATGTCCAGCTCGCGCTCCAGGCTCACGAAGCGGCTCTTCCCGCTGTCCAGGGCATAGCGGAAGAGCTCCGCGAGCCGCTCGAGGGTCCGCTCCGCCAGCTCGGGATTCTCGGAGATGAGACTGGCGACGGTGTTGAGACTGTTGAAGAAGAAGTGGGGCTGGATGCGGGCCTGGAGGGCCGAGAGTTGGGCCTCGAGCGCGGCGCGCTGCGCCAGGAGGGCCCGCCGCTCGATGCGCGCCGCCGTGTTGCGCAACCGCTGCACGATCAGTCCGGGAAACAGGAACATCCACGAGATGAGCGTGGCCACCAGGAGGTCTTGCGCCATCGAGTACCGCAGCCCTGCCCCCAGGCGCACCTTGAGTGGATGGATCACGAGGATGACCATCACCAGTGGGACGCCGGAGCCCACCGCGACGTGCAACACGCCCCGGGCCAGGGGCGTCCGCAGACGCCTCACGAGGCCGGGCATCACCCAGATGTAGAGGGAGTGGAGGGCGAGTGCCAGCGTGAAGAAGATCGGGTAGCCCGCGGCGACGTGGTGGAGCGACTGCCCGAGGGGCAGGGTGAAGAAGTCCTTGTCGAGCAGGGGCGCGGTGGCGAGCGGCGCGACGAAGTACAGCCAGATCATCTCCAAGGGCAGCAGGGGACCCGGATCATCCTGGTCCTCGAGACGGCCCAGAGTGGAGTCGGACGATGCGCGCATGCGCGGCGCAGCGTAGGGGCAAGGTCACTTCCCTGGCCAGTCGCGCCGATGAATGGCGCGTCCTGGCCGACCAACGGTCCCTTGCGTCAGGGCGGCCCGCACAGTCCTCACACTTCGCTTCGACTTCTCCGCAGGTGGGTGACCGGTGGTCAGCCTGGGAGCCGCCGGCTTTTTGGAATGCAGCGACCGCCCGTGCGTGCGCATCCAGGCGGCGATCGACTCCAGGGAGCCGAGCAGTTGGCGGGCCACATGGGTCGCCTCGTACTCGACGTGTGGCGGCATTTCGGGATAGACCGTGCGGTGGACCAGTCCACGTGTCTCGAGCAGTCTGAGTTGTTTGGTGAGCTCCTTCTGCGTGATCGGACGCGCCGCTCGCTGCAGCTCACGGAAGCGAATCGGCCCGTCGTTGATGATGAGGCGGTAGAGCAGGGGATCGCCCACTTCCCCGAAACCAGGGTCACGAATTCGACGAGCGGGCACGGCTCGGGCAGTGAGAGCGCTTCCGTGGCGAGGGCCTTGCGCGTTGTCATGGTATCCAAAAGGTGCCTACTGTACAAAGGATACCATGCCCTCTAAATGAGCGTCGTTCCACGTTCAAGAGGAGGACAACATGGCCGAACCCCTTGGAGACCTCGTGCTGGATCGGGCGTTCCGCACGGCGCGCACCTTCAACAGCTACACGGACCGTCCTGTCGACGAAGCAACCCTCCGTGCTCTGTATGAGCTCTGGAAATGGGGACCCACCTCGACGAACCAGCAGCCGCTCCGTGTGGTCTGGTGCGTCAGCGACGCGGCGAAAGCCAGGCTGGCGGCGCTCTGCGCTCCTGGGAATGCCAAGAAGGTGCTGGCCGCACCGGTGAGCGCCGTGCTCGGCATGGAAACGAACTTCGTCCCCTATCTACCTCGGGTGTTCCCGCACACCGACGCGCGTGGCTGGTATGGCGATAACCGGCGGCTGATCGAAGAGTCCGCTTTTCGCAATTCCTCTCTTCAGGCCGCCTATCTCATCATCGCGGCCCGATTGCTCGGCCTGGACACCAACCCGATGTCTGGATTCGACGAGGAGAAGGTCAACGAGGCCTTCTTCGCGGGAACGACCGTGCGGGTGAACTTCATCACGACGCTGGGCTATGGCGATTCCGCCACACTGTACCCACGCGCTCCGCGGCTTGAATTCGAGGAAACGAACCAGATTCGATAGGTCAGTCCACCGGGTAGGCGCGCAGGGCCTGGATGAGCATCAGCGCGCCGCCGAGGGCCTCGTCGTGCACGCGCTGCCTGCCGCCGAGGAAGAAGGGGGCAGGTTGTAGAGCAGGCTCATGGTGCACACGGCGACGCGGGTGCGGCCCGGGGCCAGCGGGTAGTGCGCCGTCCAGGTGACGCTCAGAGCGCTGGTGCGTGCCCCCATGACGCGCGCGAAGTCGAAGTTCTCCTGCACCACCACCGAGTCCGGGAGGCCGAGCTCCGGAGCGAGTGACAGGAAGCGCTCCAGTGCCGCGTCCCGGGGCGTGGCGGTGAGCGCCTCGCGCCCCAGGTAGCGCACGGTGAAGCTGTTGGCGGGCGTCTTCGCCACGGTGTACTGGCCGGTGCCTTCCGCCGGATGTCGGCGCCCGGGAGGATGGTGTTCATGTACGCCACGTCCCTCACGCGCTCGGCGGTGAAGAAGGCCACATCCTTGTCGAGGGTGTAGACGATGCGGCTCACGAGCACGTGGAGCGGCTCCTTGCTGCCCGCCCAGCGTCCCCGTGCGTCCAGCGGCTGGAGCTTCGCGAAGGACTCTCGCGCCAGGGCGTCCTGCTCCTGGTCGATGAGCTCATAGAAGTACTGGACGCCTCCGCGCTCCTGGAGCGTGGCGTCCACCTCGAAGGTGATGCGTTCCTCACGCCGCACGGGCGGCCGGGCCTCCTCCTCGGCCATGGCGCCCGGCACCGGCAAGACAAGGAGCAGGCAGGCAAGCCAGGTGACGCTGCGAGCACGGTTCAGGGTCATGCGCGCCCAGAGTACACAGGACGCTCTGAATCCGCCCCGAGGATTCTGTACGAGCGCGGCGACGAGCTGCGGTCGCTCCCTCGCCGAGGAAGGTGTCCGAGGAAGGTGTCAAAGGACTCGTTCCGAGGAAGGTGTCAAAGGACTCGTTCCGACATCTCGTCTCCCGAGGAAGGTGTCAAAGGACTCGTTCCGACATCTCGTCTCCTACGAACCGTCTGACACCTGCCTTGCCTTCTGCCTTCTCCGGGGCTCTCCGTGCCTCCCGCCTTTTGGTCTACGCTCTCTGGCCGTGACTCCCTACACCCTGCTGCACCGGCGCTCGCGGGAGCGTTCTTCGTCCTGGGCCTGCTGCATTTCGCGACCTGGGCCGCGGTGAGATCCCAGCGGGTGCAGCTCTGGCTCGCGGTCAGCTTCCTCGGGTTCGCCGTGGTCTCCCTGTCCACGGGACTCACCAGCCGTGAGGTCAGCGCCCTGGCCACCGACGCGCGGCCGTGGCTGCTGCTCGGCGTCCTGCCCTCCCTCTTCCTGCCCTACACCCTGCTGCGCGTGCTGTGGTCGCTGTTGGATCAGCCGCTCACCCGCTGGCGGCGGGTGATGCTGGGAGCGGCCATCCTCGTCGGCGCGGCGCGGGTGCTCGATGTCGCCTGGTCCGTGCTCGTCCTGCCCTCGGACGGATGGACCTCGAGCAGCTTTCCCGGGCGACCGCGGGCCTGGGCCTGGCGCTGTTCTGGCTGCTCGCTGCGTGCGTGGCGGGCACCTGGGCCGTGGAGGCGGTACGGTCGCTCAAGGACCGGGGCGCGATGGCGGCCGCCGTGCTCACCGCCGCGCTCCTCGCGCTCGCGCTGCTCTGCCGGGAGCTCGCCGTGGACTTCGGCTGGGTGCCGGGGCCTTCGCTGTTCGCGCTCGTGGGCCTGCCCTTCCTGCTGCTCGCCTCCACCGCGCTCGCCATCCTCACCGCGCGCTCGCTGCGGGGCGCGGACCTCGGCACCGGCATCCACCGCTACCGTCGGCTCGCCCGGCTCGGACGCGGCGGCATGGGCGAGGTGTGGCTCGCGGTGCGCACGGGCCGCGCGGGCTTCCATCGGCTCGTCGTCCTCAAGCGCATGCTGGACGAGGGCGGGGATGATCCCGCCGTCATGCTCCAGCGCTTCATCGGCGAGGCACGCACCGCCGCGCGCCTGCACCACCCGAACATCGTCTCCGTCTACGACCTCGGGCAGATCGAGGGCGGGTGGTTCATCGTCATGGAGTACTTGAGCGGCGTGAACGTGCTCGAGTTCGTCCGGCGCGTCGAGCGCGGGGAGCGGCTGCCGCTCGAGGTCATCGTCGAGCTCTGCCAGCAGGCCCTGCGCGGGCTCGCCTACGCGCACGAGCGGGGTGTCATCCACCGTGACATCAGCGCGGACAACCTCGTGGTGTCATTCGATGGCGTGGTGAAGGTCGTCGACTTCGGCATCGCCCATGGGGTCGGCGAGGCCCAGGAGCGCCGCGCCGCGAACGCCCCCGCGCGCGCCCCGTCCCCCGTCCCGAGTCGGCTCACCGAGGTGGGCAGCGTCATCGGCAAGCCCGGCTACATGCCTCCCGAGCGCGCCGAGGGGCTCGATGCCACGGCGTCCGGAGATCTCTTCGCGCTGGGCTGCATCCTGTACGAGTTGCTGTTCGGCGTGCTGCCCGAGGTGTCCCCGAGCGGCGTCGTGTATCCCAAGCGGGAGCGGCCCGATGCCCCCGCCGCCTACCGGCAGCTCCAGGACGTTCTCGACATCGCGCTGCACTACGACGCCGGACAGCGCTTCGCGGACGCGAAGGCCTTCCTGCTGCGGTTGGAGCCGGTCCGTCACGAACTGCCGGCGGTCGACCTCACGGGCTGGGTGCGCGAGCACTTCACCGAGCGATGGACGCGCGAGCGAGCCCTGTCGGAGCTCAGCGACCCCTCACCCACCGAGGTGGAGGCGCTGCTCTCCCCCGAGGTGTCCGCGGCGCCCGCGATGGACCAGTTGCCCACGCGGATCCTCGAGGCGAAGGCCGGGCGGGCACCGGACGAGCGGAAGACAGAGCCGTTCGAGCCCCGCCGCTGAGGGCACGGCCCTTCTTCTCCGGGCAGGACTCCTCTTGTGCGCCGGCATATGGCTTCATCCGCCGAGGCTCACGCACAGATTCGAGGGGGATGGTTTCCAGGCATTGAAGTTCACGGAACACATGAAGTGCCCAGGAGGGTGTCAAAGGATTCGAAACGCGGGACTCGAGCCGGAAAGGGATTCGGCGTGGACGGGGGAAGCCAACCCCCTTCGACTGTTTCCGCAGGCTTGCGAGTTGGCTCGCAATCCCGGGGCAATCCAGTGCTGGGTGCGCAAGCAATGAGGGCACAGCACCCGCATACCCGGCCCGAGCATCCCAAGAAGAGCCCGAGGCCGTTGGGTCATGCCTCCACGCGCCAGGCGTTGAGGAACTGCGCGACTACTGCTTTGGCTTATGAGGCGGCAGTTCTTCCGGCAGCGGTATCCGGACCAGCTTCAGTCCCTTCGGTCCGTGGTCCACCACCGTGAAGCCCTGTCCGGCGACCCTGACGAGCTGGCCATCGGTCGCGGTTCCACTCGCGAGCCACGCGTCCGCCTCTTGTCGCGAGGCGAACGTGTGTGCGACCTGGACACCCACGATCGCCGGGGTCGTGATTTTGCGAAAAAATTCGCGAAGCTCTTCGAGCTTCTTGGCTTCGTCACGGACGAAGAGCAGCGCGGTTGCACAAACCCGGAGCGCCTCGTCCTCCGGCGTCCCCTCGACGTGGTGTCTGCTCATCGCCTCCATGGTTCGGAGGACAGCATCGACATCAAAGTTCTTATTGTAGGTCATTGTGAGTGAAGGCCTAGAGTGCGAGTGGGGCAAGAATCAGTGCGCCGCCTCCGCCGGAGGCGAGAATGAAGGCGGCACCTGCCACGACGACGACGGTCCCGAATGCAACCTCGGACTTGTGCGCCCGAATCCAGTCCCGCGCCTTGTCGAAACTCGAGAACTCGAGCGGAGGGCGTCTCTTTACCCGCTCCGCTTCCTCCTTCTCTTTGTTGTCGATGCACTGCATGTACTGCTTGCGGCACTCCCTCGTGCAGTGCTCGTAGTACCACTCGTTGTGTTCGACGTGCGGGTAGGGCTGCTTGTGGACTCCCAGCAGCTCGTAAAGCACTTGTTGAGTTCGTCATCGCAGTCGTACCCGGAGCCTCCAGTCCCGAGTGCACTGCCGACTCCGCTCGCGTCCTCATCAATGACATAGGTCCGAGCATTCAGGTCCCGGCTCGGTGGCGCATGGGCGCAATTGGCGCAAGCCACCAGCGCAACGCTCAGCAACGCCAACAGCCTTGTGCCCCCTCCACCATCGACACGAGCTGGTCTCGCTGCGGAGTTACCCATGGGGTAAGTGCCCTCATTCCCAACCATGCCTTGTTCCTCAGTAAAAAATCCCAATAATATCGGGCAGTTGCAAAGTTGGAGGGGGGGGCTGTACGGATATTCAGTGCGGCCTTCCCCCACCTGCTGGTCGCCAACCACCCGTTCCGTCCGCGCGAATCCCACGGACCGACGCGAAATACCCTAGTGGGTCAGGTGCTTCTCCGACAACGTCACCTGTCTGAGTGCGGTAGGTAGCGAACGTTTTCAGCTCTGTGTCTGACCTTCAACGCTGTCAGCTCTCTCCGGGGCGTGAGCGTGGAACATCACCCCGCCCACCTGAACAACCCTGGCCGAGGCGGCCGAGGCGCTGCAGCGCCCCGTCCGAGGCGGCCCCAAGGCGCGCTCAGCCCTTGCCGGGCTCCTCCGCGCGCACGCGCTCGGCCTTGAGCGTCGTGGTGCCCTGGAGCGTCAGGTAGGGCTTGAGCTGGAGGAAGCGTTTCTTGCCGAAGCCCTTCACCCGCACCAGCTCCTCCACGCGCTTGAAGGGCCGCTTCTCCCGGAAGGCGATGATGCGCTGGGCCGCCTTGGCTCCCACGCTTGGCAGCGCGTCCAACTGCTCGCGCGTCGCCTCGTTCAGGTTCACCTGGCCCGTGTACCGGGTGCGCCACTTCGCTTCCGCCGCCCCCGCGTCCGCCGCCCCGAGCACCCCCACCAGCGCGAGTACCACCGCGCACCAACCCGCTCGCCCGCTCACGAGTGGCCACCCGCCGCCGACAGCGCGTCCAGTCCGCCCTCCACGCCGTAGCGTCCTCCCCCTCCCGCTCCCGCCGCGTCCTTCTTGTCCGCCGCCTCGCGCACGTGCAGCTTGCCGTCCAGCGGCAGCACGTCCAGCAACACGTTGAGCGAGCCGTCCTTGTTCACGAACGCGCTGCCCGCGCGCACCCAGATGCTCCCGCCCTTGCCCTCGCGGATGGAGAACACCGCCAACCGCTTTCCCGCCGTCAACATCGTCAGATCCTTTGTCCTGCTCCCGCGCCTGGAGTGGCTCGGTCCCTCGCCCCACAGCAGCGGTCATGCCAGCGCGGCCCACCTCGGAGGACACCCGCGCGGGGCGTACACACCGGCCTCTTCCATCCCGGCGCGAGGACGGAGTCGGAGCGCGCCCCCACCACCTGGAGCGCCGTTGTGCTCCCTCGTCCCACCGCGTCATGGGGGCTAGCGCGGTTGGAAACCGTGCACACCTTGGTGCCCTCGCCACATGAGCTGGAGGCAGGAACCGTGCATCTGAAGTTCTCCACCCTCGCGTCGCAGTTCCTGGATGATCCCCAGTCCGTGCGGCGCGCGGTGTGTTGGCCGGTGCTGGTGTGGGAGGCCACTCCCGTGGGAGTGGGCCCCGCCTTCAGCCGCCGGACGATGACGGGGCTGTCGCTGCGCCGCCCCACGGTCGCCGAGCCGCTGGTGCTCGAGGTGCGCAAGTGCTCGCGGCTGGTGACGCCCTCCACGGGCATCGTCCTGGGCCGCACGCTCGACAGCGACATCATCGTGGAGGACCCCACCGTGTCGCGCGTGCACGCCTCCTTCACCGAGGAGGCCCAGACGGGCATGTGGTACGTCTCCGACAGCGGCAGCCACAACGGCACCTGGCAGAATGGCACCCTGCTCATCCCCGGCCGGCCGTCGCCGCTCTTCGAGCGGTCCTCGCTGCGCTTCGGGGACGTGATGGCCACCTTCCTCCACTTCTCCGCCTTCAATCAGTTCATTCTCGACTGGCTGGCGCGTCACTCGCGCGCCACGCCCACCCCCGTGCCCGAGAGCTTCTTGACGCGCCAGGGGGAAGCCCCCTAGGAAAGGCTCGCCCCTGGGGCCCATGCCGGGCCCTCGAGCGGGAAGGCGGGCCCATGTGGTGGTCTTCCCTCGCCGGGTGCCGGCACTCGGCACGAGCGCGTCCGTCCTCGCCCAGCCTCCCGAGGCTCCAGGTGGCGAGCCCTTCCGCGTCCCCACCGTGGAGGTGGAGGAGGCGCGTCCCGTCTCCGCGCCCGCCGAGTCCGCCTCGCGGCGTGATCCCAGCGGTGCCCTGACGGTGATCGACGCCGAGGAGGGCTCGGGCGCGGCGCGCGACACCGCGGCGCTGCTGTCCACCGCGCCCGGCGTCGTGGTGCAGGACTCGGGTGGCTACGGACAGAGCAAGGCCGTGGTGGTGCGCGGGGCGTCCTCGAATGGGACGCTGGTGCTGCTCGATGGCATTCCGCTCAATGGGGCCGGAGGCATCGCGGACGTGTCGCGCGTGCCCGTGGCCCTGGCCGAGCGCATCGAGGTGCTGCGCGGCGGCGCCGGGGCGCGCTACGGCTCGGGTGGTCTCGGCGGCGTCATCAACATCATCACCCGCCGCCCGGGTGAGACCGCGCGCGTGGCGGGTGAGCTGTCGTATGGGAGCTGGGACACGGCGGTGGGTTGGCTGTCCGCCACGGGGCCGATCGCGGGCAACGAGGTGCTGCTGTTGCTCCACGGCGGCCTGTCGCGCGGGAACTTCCGCTACCTCTTCGATCCGAGCCCCACGCTGCCCGGGGACGCGCTCGTGGAGTCGCGGCGCGCGAACAACGATGCCCACGGGGCGGGGGGCCTGCTGCGGCTGCGGCGCGAGCTGGGCGGGGGCTTCTCCGTGGACGCGCTGGGCGAGCTGTCCCTCGACGGGCGAGGGCTCGCGGGCACCGCGCAGAATCCGAGCGTGGATGCACGGCAGTCCGCGCGCCGGGGCTCGGCGACGGTGCGGCTCGCGGGCATGTTGCCGGGGGCGGGAGCGTGGAGGCGCGCGCGTACTACCGGCGGGACGGGCTGGCGCTCGACGGAGGCGCGTGGGACGGGACGCCGGCGCAGGTGCAGCGGGTGGGGAGCGTGGAGGCGGAGGGGCGGAAGCGGTGGGGGCGGCACGCGCTGTCCGCGCTGGTCGGCGTGGGGGGCGAGGCCGTGTCCGCCGCGGAGACGGCCGGGGCCTCCGGCGGCGAGCCCGCGTGGTTGCGCGCGAGTGTCATGGCGATGGACGAGGTGCGGGCGTGGGACGAGCGCCTGACGATCGCGCCCTCGGTGCGCGTGGAGCGGGCGGGGCCCTACACGTTGTGGTCGCCGAAGCTGGGCGCCTCGCTGCTCCTGCCCGCGGGCCTCGAGCTGCGAGCCAACGCGGGACGGGCCCACCGCGCGCCGTCCTTCCTGGAGTTGTACGTGCGCCAGGGCACGCTGCTGCCCAACCCGGGCTTGCGTCCCGAGAGCGCGCTGTACGCGGACGCGGCGGTGGTGCACCGCTCGGAGGTGTCCTCCGCCTCGGTGGGGGGCTATGCGAGCCTCTACGAGGATCTCATCTCCTACGAGGCCTATCCCCCCGGAGCGGCCCGGCCCTACAACTTCGTCCGGGCGCGCGTGGTGGGGCTCGAGGCCGAGGGCGAGTGGCGGCCCCATCCGTTCCTCTCGGGCGCGTTGAGCTACACGCTCACCGTGTCGAATGATCTGCAACGCGACGGGCGCTTCTATCTGCGCGAGCTGCCCTACCGGCCCCGGCACAAGCTGTTCGCGCGGGTGTTGGGAGGCCCCCGGTGGCTCACGGGGCGCGTGGAGGTGCTGGCCCAGTCGGCCCACGCGCTGTCGCGGGACGGCGTGCTGACCCTGCCCGGGCGGGCCTTCGTCCACACGGGGGTGTCCAGCACCTTCGGCTCGCGTCCGGAGCTCACCGTGTCCCTCGAGGTGCGCAACCTGTTCGACGTGCGCGCCGAGGACTTCGTGGGCTATCCCCTGCCGGGCCGCGCCGTGTACGTGTCCGTGTCGGGCGCGTTCGAGCCGGGAAGGAAGACGCCATGACGCCGAGGCGATGCGGAGGGGTGGTTCTCGCGGTGCTCCTGTGCCTCGTGCTGGCGGGGTGTCCGGACGAGGGGCCGCTGTGCGCCGAGGGCCTGAGCGCTTGCGGAGCGGAGTGCGTGGATCTCTCCAGCTCCTCGTCCCAGTGTGGCGCGTGCGGGGTGGCCTGTTCCGCCACGCAGCAGTGTGTCGAGGGGGCCTGTCAGTGCCGGGCGGGGGCGGTGTCGTGCGGTGGGGAGTGTGTCGTGACGGCGTCGGACCCGGCGCACTGTGGCGGGTGCGCGGGGGCGGGCGGCGTGGCGTGTGGCCCCGAGCAGGTGTGCGAGCGGGGCGAGTGCAAGGCCGCGTGTTCCCTGGCGTCCTCCTCGCTCTGCGGGCGCTCGTGCGTGGACGTGCGGACGGATGCCTTCCATTGCGGCGCCTGCGGGAGCGTGTGCGCGGACGCGCGGAGCTGCCACGGGGGCCTGTGCACGGATGACGTCGTCGCCGCGTGCTTCAACACCGGGCAGGTGGTGGGCATCCAGGCGGGAGCGGACGTGCGGGGGCCCGCGGTGCGGGTGGGCACGAGTCCCGTGTCCCTCGCGAGCATGCAGGACGTGCTGCTCGTGGTGGATGTGTCCTCGCGGCTGCTCCAGGCCCGGCTCTCCGACTACGGCGAGCTGCCCGCGCGCACCCAGACCGGACAGGTCCCCAATCACGTGCTCGTGCGCGAGCCCTTCGTCTACATCCTCAACTCCACGAGCAACACGCTGCAGGTGCTGCGGCGCGATGGCGAGCCCGCTCCGGGTCCGGGCCCCCGCTTCCCCACGGGTGTTCCCCTCACCAACGTGGGCAGCGTGAACTTCGGCGCCAACACCAACCCGTATGTCTTCACCCTGGAGGGGACGGATGCGTATGTCACGCTCCTGGGCAACCTCCAGGGGACGCGTCCGCGGGAGGCCGGGTGGTGCGCGTCTCGGTGGCGGATCCCACCGCGCCCGTCGTCACGGACACCTACGTGCTGCCCTCGGGCGACGCCTTGAGCCCCTTCCCCGGCCGCACCACGCTCCCCGCGCCCGCGGGCATCACCTCGTTCCAGGGCCGGGTGTACGCCGCGCTGGGCAACCTGGATGCGCGCAGCTACTCCGCCGGAGGCCCCGGGTTCCTCGCCCGGATCGACCCGGGCACCCGCGCGGTGGAGCTGCTCGCGCTGGGCGAGGCGTGTCTCAATCCCTACTGGGTGCTCCCCGTGGGCGAGCGGCTGCTCGTGAGCTGCGGCGGCGCCGCCACCTATGACGTCGACTTCAACCTCACGGATGTCCGGGGCACGGGCCTGGTGCTGCTCGGCGCGAATGGCCGCGTGCTGGACTCGCTCGCGCTGGGCTGCCCGGAAGCGACGTCGTGTCCGCTGCCCTCGGCGGGACGCTTCGCCCTGGTGGGCCCGCGGGCCTACGTGGGTGACAACAACGCGGGCCGCGTCTTCATCATCGAGGTCGTGGGCGACACGCTCGTGGAGCGCGAGGCATTGGCCATCTGTCCCCGCAGCTCGGGCCCCTCGCTCGTCAGTGACGTCATCGCCCTCCCGTGAGCTGTCCTGATGGGTGTGTTGCGCCGCACTCGCGGCGTCACGCGTCACGGATAACTGATTTGACAAAGGTGCCTCCGCGACCCTATCCCGCTGCCCGTCCTTGGTTCGTCCAATGGGTGGTGGAAGCTCGGGGGACCCGGTGTGACTCCGGGACCGCGCCCCGTGGCGGTGAACGGGAACGAACGCTGTCAAAGACTGCCAGGGACCCGTGCCAGTGGGCACGGACCATACCGGTGCTTCCGAGGGGGGCGCGGATGAGCCATCGTGTGCGTCCTCTCACGGGGCCGCGCCCGAGCGCCCGTTTCTCATCCACTCCCTTCGTGAAGCCGTTGCGCCCGAGGGGGCAAGGAGCAGGACGCGGATGATGACGGAGATGAAGAAGTCGCGCTCGCTGAGCCAGTTCGTGATGGCGGTGGGGGCCGTGGCGTTCGGTTTGATGGTGACGGGCTGCTCGCAGCAGGAGTGCGTGGATCGCTTCGACTGCCAGAACAGCAAGGAGCCCCGCCCGCGGGCAAGCAGTACACGTGCGAGGCCAATGTCTGTGTGGTGAAGGACATCGTCCCCGAGACTCCCGGGACTGACTCGGACGCGGGAACGGACGCGGGGACGGAGCCCGGTCCGGACGCGGGGACGGATGCGGGGACGGACGCGGGGACGGAGCCCACGTCGTGCGCGGATCTGCCGCATGACGCGCAGCTCGGCACCCTGCAACTCCAGCAGGGCTTCACCGTCGTCGAGTCCGCCCCCCTGCCCGCGAGCATCGACGCCATCACCGCGGTGGCGGGTACCTCGGGCTCGTATTCGCTGTACGGCGTGAACTCGGACAAGAGCGTCTACGCGCTCGGCACCTGGCCGGATGTCGTGGCCAGCACCACGCCCCTCTATCCCATCGTCCCCGCCGATGTGACGCAGGCCTCCTATGTCAGCGGCTACCTCGTCAGCGATGGCGCTCGCTTGATGGGGGGCTATACCCTGGGTGACTTCTCCGGCAAGGTGGCCATCCACGAGCTGGCGTCCAACATGTCCACGTACGTCCCCGCGGCGGGCAATTTCTCCGCGGTGGGATTGGACGGAGCCTTCCTCATCAACGGCCTGGGTCTGGAGGGCGTGAGCGGCACGGGCCTCGGTGTCTATGCCGTGAAGACGCAGAGCGCCCCCTTCCAGATGTCCAAGCTGGCCACGTTCCCCAGCACGGGACGCTTCAGCGGTTTCTCCGCGCTGGCGACGAACAAGATCGTCGCCCTCGGCTATTCGTACTCCACGCCCGAGCCGGGCAACGACTACGCCACCACCAACGCCCTGCGCGCGGTGTCCCCCGACACGTACACGCCCGCCCTGACGGCGGGGACGACCCTGGACCGGCCAGCGCCAACACGCCGGAGATCTACTCGGGGCTCGACCTGCGTGATGCCGCTGGCTTCGGGGCGGAGTGGCGCTCAAGCGCAGCCCCAACGCCGAGGATTACACGAACACCCGCGACGTCGCGCGCATCGCGCTGACCCCCACGCAGGACGGGCTGGGCGTCACCGCGGGGCAGCTCCAGGAGGTGCTCACCCAGGCCAACACCTGCACCAAGGTGGTGATCATGGCTCCGCTGGCCGAGGATCTCCTCGTCGGCCTGGAGGACAAGAACGGCCGCCGGCTCGTGCGCCTCCACGCGGGGACGCCGTGATGCGCTCGCTCGTTCCCCGGCTGTCCGGGGGCACCGCTCCTCCTTCCCGTGCTCGCCGCGGGCTGTGGGGGTCCGTCCCTCCAGGAGGACACCCAGGCCCTCGCGGCGTGCCCGGCCGAGCCCCAGCCGTTCGCCGACCACGTGGTGTCCTACGCGCCCGGCCCGAACGCGGGCTTTGGCCAGGATGCCTTCCCCGGCATCGTGCTCGGACCTCCTCATGGAGAAGGGGCGGGGCGGGCTCCCTGGATGTCCTCTCGCTGGGCCGCGGGGGAGAAATCGTCCTCGAGTTCACCGACATCGGCGTGGTGGACGGCCCGGGCGTGGACCTGCTCGTCTTCGAGAACGTCTTCATCAGCCCCATTGGCCCCTTCTCGGAGCGGGGCATCGTCTCGGTGAGCGAGGATGGTCAGACCTGGCACGAGTTCCCCTGTGCCTCCACGGACGCGGCGGGGGGCTATCCCGGCTGCGCGGGCACCGGCCCGTGTACTCCTCGCCGACCAATGGGGTGAGTGCCACGGATCCCTCCGTGGCGGGGGGGATGGCTTCGACCTCGCCACCCTGGGCGTGCCCCGGGCCCGCTTCGTCCGTGTGCGCGACGCGGGAAACAACCCCAATGGCGCCCCCTCCTCGGGGTTCGACCTGGACGCGGTCGCCGTGGTGAACGGCTACGCCCTCTGCCAGACGCCATGACGCGACCGCTCCCTCCTCCCACGGTGCTTCCCCGCCGGCGCGTGCTGGGCTCGCTCGTCCAGGGCACCTGTGCCCTGGCGGCCCTGTGCGCCGGGTGTGGCCCCCGGGAGGAGGGGAGGACTCCGACGCCGCGACGTGTGGCGTCACGCCCGGCTCCGCCGCCGAGGGCTGGGTGGAGGTGCGGCTCGCCGACCACCCGGAATTGCGCGAGCCGGGGGGCTCGGCGGTGGTGCGGGTGCCCGAGGCGCTGCTCGACGTGGTGGTGATTCACGCCGCGTCGGGCTGTTTCGTCACTGTCTGGCACATCTGCTCCCATGGGGACTGTCTGGTGGCCTACAAGCCCGGCGAGTCGCTCCTCGAGTGTCCGTGCCACGGCTCTCGCTTCGGGGAGGACGGCCGGGTGCTGCGCGGTCCCGCCACCCGTCCCCTGAAGACCTTCGCGACGGCCCGGGTGGGCGACTCGGTGTGGATCTCCCGGGCGCGCTGATCGTGTAGGCTGCCGGGCGCGATGTGGCAGATCATCATCAACGGCCCGGGTTACTTCGATACCTCCTATGAATTGCCCGAGGGTGTGACCTACCTCGGCCGAGCGGATGAGAACGACATCGTCCTGGGTGGCGATCTCGTCTCTCGGCGGCACGCCCGGCTCGTGCTGGAGGGAGACCAGCTGCGCGTGGAGGACCTGGGCAGCCGCAACGGCAGCCGCCTCAACGGCACCCTCTTCCAGGGCAGCGCCGACCTGCGCCCCGGCGACACCATCTCCCTGGGGGAGAACTCCGTGTCGGTGCGCCAGGCGCAGCAGTCGGAGAACGCCGCCACGGAGATGGTGGACCTGGGCGCCGGAGGCGTGCGCCGCTTCGGCCACGGCGACGACGTGGGCCCCTCCGTCCTGCTCGCCAAGAACCTCAAGGACGTGGACCTGCTGCGGGCGCTCGACAACATCTCCACGCCCTGGGGGGACTCGTCCCCTCCCATGGCCGCGGCGCCCATCGCGCCGGCGCCGCCCACCGCGGCGCCCCAGACCCAGCGGGGCCTCGCCGAGACGCTCTTCCTGCTCTTCCGCACCGCGGAGACGCTCGCCACCGCCACGAACCTGACGTCCTTCCTCGAGTCCACGATGGACCGGCTGCTCCAGCGCATCGACGCCACCACCGCCGTGGTGCTCCTGCGCCACCCCACGGGGGTGCTGGTGCCCGCCTCCGTGCGCCACCGGGGCAAGTTGTCCCAGGGCGAGGTGCCCGTCTCGGACGCCATCATCGACGAGGCGCTGCGCCAGGGCCGCGCCCTGCTGGTGGGGGACGTGCGCGATGACCGCCGCTTCGCCAGCCGCGAGAGCGTCATCCTCTACGGCGTGGACCGGGTGCTCTGCATCCCCCTGGGCAACGAGCCCACGTTCGCGGGCGTGCTCTACATCAACACCTCGGCGCGCAGCGACACGGAGCTGGAGGTGATGCTCGACGCCTGCACCGCCGTGGCGCACCCGGTGTCCACCGGCATCCAGAAGTTCTCCGCGCCCGCGTCGTCCAGCGCCAGCCCTCCGTTGCGCCACCACCTGGAGCGCTTCCACCCCCCCGACGTCGCCGAGCGGCGCGCCACCGAGGCCCTGCGCTCGGGCTCCCGCCCCCAGGGCCTGGAGGAGCGCACCGTGAGCATCGTCCACGTGGAGCTCGCGAGCTTCGGCGCGCTGAGCGCCCGGCTGGGGCCCGCGCGCGCCTCGGTGCTGCTCAACGACTTCCACGCGCGGCTGGGGGGCCTCGTCTTCAGCTTCGAGGGCGCCCTGGAGGGTCTGCTCGGTGAATCGATGCGCGCCATCTTCGGGGCCCTGCAGACCCGGCCGGATGACGCCGTGCACGCGGTGCGCGCCGCGCTCGCCCTGCGCTCGGACTGGGATAGACACATGGCGCGCCGCCCCGCGGACGAGCGGTGCGCGCTGCGCATCGGCGTCAACACCGCCAAGGTGCTGGTGGGCATGGTGGGTCCCGACGCGCGCCCCTCGCTGTGCGCCGTGGGCGAGGGCGTCAACGTGGCCACCGGCTCGCCGGCTCCGCCGAGCCCGGTCAGCTGCTCGTCACCGGCAAGACGCTCGCCGTCACCGGCGCCCGCTTCGACGTCGTCCCCCTGGGCGAGCGCCTGCTCCGTCCCCCGCGCGACAAGGTGGCCGCCTTCGAGGTCCTCGACGAGGACGTCGGTCAGCTCACCAACCCCGGTGTGCGCTGAGGTGGGCCTGGGTGGAAAAATGGAGGTGGAGACTCGCGCTCCGCCCCGAATCAGTGCGAGCATGGGGCCCCCTTGCTGCGCATGACTGCCCCGCCCCCGGCATGAATCCGTCGTCCTCGAATGCGCGACTGCGCCCGTTCCGGCCGGTGCCGTTTGGCCGCTACACGTTGCTGACCCAGCTGGCCACGGGCGGCATGGGGGAGATCTTCCTCGCGCGGCTGGAGGGGATGCAGGGCTTCGAGAAGCTGTGCGTCATCAAGAAGATCCTGCCGCAGCTCGCGGAGGACCCGGAGTTCGTCGAGCGCTTCGTGGGCGAGGCACGCACGCTGGTGAAGCTCACGCACGGCTCCATCGCGCAGGTGCTGGACATGGGGCTGCACGAGGGCGATGCGTACATGGCCCTCGAGTACGTGGACGGCAAGGACCTGCGCAAGGTGGCGGCGCGGGCGAGGGACCGGCAGATGCCGCTGCCGCTCACCTTCGTGCTGTTCGTGATGGGGCGGGTGCTGGACGCGCTCGCCTACGCGCACCGCAAGAAGGGGGATGACGAGGGCGAGCTGAACCCGGTGCACCGGGACATCTCGCCGCAGAACATCCTCATCTCCTACGAGGGGGAGGTGAAGGTCATCGACTTCGGGCTGGCCAAGAGCCGGCTGAGCGCGGCGAAGACGAACCCGAGCATCATCCTCGGCAAGTTCCTCTACATGTCGCCCGAGCAGGCCCGGCACCTGCCGGTGGACCGCAGAAGCGACCTGTACGCGGTGGGCCTGTGTCTGTACGAGCTGTTGTCCGGAAGAACCCCTTCGACTCGCTGCCGCCCGGCGAGCTGATGTCCGCGGTGGCGTACCCGAACATCCCGCCCCTGTCCCAGGTGGCGCCCGGGGTGCCGGACTCGGTGTCGCAGTTGGTGATGAAGGCGCTGGCGGTGGAGCCGGCGCAGCGCTTCCAGGCGGCGGAGGAGCTGCGCGGCCGACTCAACGCGTGCCTGCTGGAGCTGGATGCCGCCTCGGGTCCGGAGTCCATCAGCCGGTACATGCAGGAGCTGTTCGCCTCGGAGTACCTGACCGAGCGGCGGATGCTGGTGATGTTGCGCGAGGTGGGACGGGTGCCCGAGCCGGAGCCCGAGGCGGCGGGTCTGCCGGAGGGCGCGTCGCCTCGGCCCGTGCCGATGTTGCCGCCGAAGACGATCCGCCTGGATGGGCCCGTCGAGCCGCTGTCCTTCAAGCCCACGCCGCGCACGCGCGAGGGTGCCGCCGGGCGTGACGATGGCGAGACGCGGCCGGCCGTGGCGATGGATGAGCCCACGGCTCCCGACGCCGTGCTGGAGGGCCCCACGCGGCCCGCCGTTGCCCGGGAGGCCATCGAGGAGTCCCGGGGCGAGTCCCGGAGCGAGCGGCCCTCGGGCTCCCACGTGCCGACGTTGGACGAGATGCGGGTCGTGCCGGAGCCGCCTCCGGTCCTCCTCGAGGGGCTGATGCCGCGCACCCTGGAGGATGTGCCGCCGCCCATCGAGGACACGCCGGGCTGGTCCGCGTCACTGCCTCCCGAGGAGTCACCTCCTCCCGAGGAGTCACCTCCTCCCGAGGAGGTGCTTCCTCCCGACGAGTCACTTCCTCCCGAGGAGGCGCCGCGCCCCGAGCGGTGGCGGGATCAGCCGATGTCTCCTCCCATGCTGTTCGAGACGGAGGAGAGCCAGCCGTCCGCGCCCGACGCGGAGCCGGAGGAGGAGGAACCGGCCTACGTCGGGACGGATTTGCACGAGGACTCGGAGGAGGAGCGGTTGGGGGTAGAGGACACCCAGCCGCGCATCCAGATGCCGCTCGCGCGGACGGATGACACCCAGCCGCGCGTGGTGCTTCGCGACGTCTACCACGAGGATACCCAGCCGCGCGTGGTGCTCGACGAGTCGCTGTTGCGCGACACGGAGCAGGACGACGTGCCGCCATCGAACCGGCCGAAGTCTGGTGGGACGCGCATCCCCGCCGGCGCGTGGTGACGACGGGAGTCTCCCGCCCCTCGTCCGTGCGCAGGGCGATTCCGGACGACCTCGGGCCGGAGGACGAGGGCGATGAGCAGACGGAGGAGACCCCGTCCCTTCCGGTCGCGCGGGAGCCCACCGCCTCCATGCCCGTGGCGGGGCGGCGTGCGGCGCGGCCCCGGCGGCGCTGGGGGCCCGTGGTCTTCGTGTTGTTGGGCGTGGTCCTGGTCGTGGGTCTCTGGGCCGCCGTCATCTCCCAGCAGCCCGCGCCGCGCTCGCCGCCCACGCGTTCCGTGGCGCGCCCGACGCCCAAGGCGGGGCCTCCCGCGGCCGTTCCACCACCTTCCGAGCCTCCTCGCGAGGAGGTTCCACCCCCCGCGCCTCCGTCCTCCCCCGGGCTCGTCCCCTCCGAGTCCGCCGCGGACGCGGGCACGGCGTTGGACGCGGGCGCGGAGTCGTCCGAGTCCGCCATGGAGTCGGATCTGCTCTTTCCCCTGGCGGCCCCGTCACCGGAACCCGAGGCGGCTCCCAGCAAGGCCCCGACGGGGCGCAAGCCGCGCGCCACACGGGGGGCGACGGAGCTGCAGAAGGAGTGGGCCCGCACGCGCCTCGCCTACGAACGGCTCACCCGGGTCATCGCGTGTGACAACCTCAGCTTCCTGTGCAGCCGCTATGAAAGCCTCGAGCATCAGGTGGAGCAGGCCGGGGACGCCGAGGACCCTCAATTGCTCGGCAAGGTGAGGCAGCTCCAGCGCGACCTCACCAAGAGAAGGAACGGCTCTTGAGCCTCGCGCCCCCATCCCATGGACGGATGGGGGCGGGGAGCCCGGGACTCACTCCTTGAGTTGGTCCTGGGCCATCCTCCGGGCCGAGTCCGTGCCCGAGCCCACGCCGAAGGGCGCCGCCCGGCGCTCCCGGGGCACCGCCTGGGGCTGGTCGATGACGTAGGGGCCCCGCTCGTATCCCTGGTTGCTGTCCTCGTTCGCCGGGTGATCCTTCCAGCCCTTGTCCAGGGCCACGCCCGCGCCCGCGCCGCCCGAGCCTCCCTGACCGCTCTCGGCCTCCGAGGCCGCCGGGCTCTGGTACTTCTGGTGGACGGGCTCGTTGAACCGGCCGGACTGCTTCGAGCCTCCGGCCCATTGCAGCCCGCCATGAGGGCGCCGCCCATGCCCACCGCCAGCATCCACCCCATCCAACGCGACATTGTCTGCCTCCTGGTGGAAATCCGTCTCGTCTTCCTGGCTCACAAGGTAGGCCCTCATCCCGAGGCGAGCAGGCCAGGAGCGGGGGGTTGCCCGGCCGGTTGGTGAGAGGCGTTGGTGGAAGGCAGTGAGAGTGTCGGACGGTGGGAGGTCGTCCCGGGGTGGGGCTGTGCCCGTGCTCGCGCGGTGATGAGGTTGTGGACTCTCAACCCCGGCGTGCTCGAGAGCCCATGGAATCGATCGAGGAGGGTGGGCGGCCGAGAGCGTGGGCGCGCGTGGAGCGGTGGGTGTTGCGGCTGCTGGCGCTCACCAACCGGCTGCGTCTGCCGGGGCCCTCGGTGTTGCCGGTGGCGGGGGCGTTGGTGGGCCTCTACAGCGGTCTGGCGGCGGGGCTCTTCGCCAACCTCATCGGGCTGGTGAGCGGAATGGCGCTGGGCTTTCCCAAGCTGCTCGACGCGCTCGATGCCCACTCGCCCACCCGCGTCGCCCTGCGCCAGGCGTTCGCCGAGGCGCGCTGGCAGTGGGAGCTCCTCTTCGTGGGGATTCCGCTCGGGCTGAGCGCGCTGGTGCTCTCGCGCCTCATCCAGCCAGGGGGCCCGAGAAGCCGGTGAAGCGCCGCCTGGAGGTGCTGGGCTTGCTGGTGCTGGGGGCGCTGTCGCTCTACTACCCGCTGGTGGCGTTGGCGGCGGTCAACTCGGTGCTCGGGCACCTGCACGACGTGGGGCGCGAGGTGCGGCACCTGCCGCCCTGGTGGGTGATGTTGCTGCCCATGTTGGGGGGCGCGCTGGTGGGCCGCGTGCTGCGCGATCGTCCCGAGACGCATGGCCACGGCGTGCCCGAGGTGGTGAAGGCGGTGGAGCGCGAGGGCCGGCTGCCCGGGCGCGACGGGGTGCTCAAGCTGGTGGCGAGCGCGATCACCATCGGCACGGGGGGCTCGGCGGGGCGCGAGGGGCCCATCGTCTTTGGCGGCGCGGCGTTCGGCTCGGAGGTGGGCCGCACGCTGGGCTTCTCGCGGCGCGAGCTGGCCATTCTGCTGGCCAGTGGCGCGGGCGCGGGCATCGCCGCGTCCTTCAACGCGCCCATCGCCGGTGCCCTGTTCGCGATGGAGATCATCCTGCGCGAGTTCCAACTGCGCGTCTTCTCGCCCATCATCCTCGCGAGCGTCACCGCCACGCTGGTGGGCCGGGGCGTCATGGGCAGCGCGCCCATGGTGCGGCGCGTGGCGTACAGCATGGTGAGTGGCTGGGAGATCGTCTTCTACGCGCTGCTGGGGCTGGTGACGGGGCTGCTGGCGTACGCCTTCCTCCGCTCGCTGCACGGGGTGGAGACGTTCTTCCACGGCGAGGGCAAGGGCCGGTGGAGCGCGCGGGTGGGGCGGCTGCCGCTGTTCGTGAAGGCGGGGCTGGGGGGCCTGGTGGTGGGAGGGCTGGCGCTGGTGCACCCGGTGGTGTGGGGCACGGGCCACGAGTCCATCAACGACGCGGCGGTGCGGGCGCTGTCCGTGTCGCTCCTGGCGTCCGGGTGCGTGCTGAAGCTGGTGGCGACGGCGGTGACCCTGGGCTCGGGGGGCTCGGGCGGGACGTTCTTCCCCATGACGGTGATGGGGGCGCTGGCGGGCGGGGCCTTCGGCGAGGTGATACACGCGGCGCTGCCCGGCGTCACCGCGCCGAGCGGGGCCTACGCGATGGTGGGCATGGGCGGGGCGGTGGCGGCGCTCACGCGCGGGCCGCTGACGGGGCTGATGATGGTGTACGAGCTGAGCGGCAACTACGCCATCATCCTGCCGCTGATGGTGACGTGCACCATCGCCTCGGCGCTGTGCCACGCGCTGGTGGAGCGGCGGGCGGGCGTGGACGCGGCCACGCTCGGACGCCTGCCCGTGGACGCGCTGGTGGCGTGGGTGGAGCCGGTGGAGCCCGGGGCGTGGGCGCCGGAGGTGCGCGAGCGGCTGCTCGCGTCGCACGAGAAGGCGCTGCCCGTGAGGGATGACGCGGGCACGTTGCTGGGCGTGGTGAGCGCGAGCGCGCTGGAGGCCCGGGAGCTTCGGGCCGACCGGGGCACGGTGGAGGGGTGGGTGCGGCGGGTGCCCGCCGTGTCCGTGGAGACGTCGGTGGGCAAGGCCCTGCGCACCATGGACGCGCACGAGGTGGATGCGCTGCCGGTGCGGGGCGAGGGGCGGGTGGGGGTGGTGACGCGCGCGGGCCTCTTGCTCTTCCTCCAGCGCGAGCGGCGCATCCGCCAGAAGGAGCCGCCCTTCTCCCCCACGGAGTTGCCCCGGTAGGGGCGGCCTACCCCGGGGCCAGTGCAGGGAGCGCCCGGCGAGCAGGTGCAGGTGGATGTGGAACACCGTCTGCCCGGCGTCGCGCTGGGTGTTCATCACCACCCGGTAGCCGTTGTCGGCGTGGCCGCGCTCGCGCGCCAGCTTCGCGGCGGCGACGAAGAGCTGGCCCACCACCTCGCGGTCCTCCGGGGCGATGTCGTTCACCGTGGCGATGTGCTTGTGGGGGATGAAGAGCACATGCGTGGGGGCCTGGGGATTGATGTCCTCGAAGGCGAGGCACTGCTCATCACGGTAGACGACCTTGGCGGGAATCTGGCCGTCGCGAATCTTGCAGAAGAGGCAGTCGGACATGGGCCTCGTAGTCTAACCTCAGGGCAGCCGCGAGGTCCAGTTTGGATCCGGCACGCAGTGCGTCCGGGGCAGCCGCACGAGGATGAAGGGGCCTTCCCCGGCCACGCGCCGCCCCGCGCCCTCGGCGCCCGCCATGGTGAGCACGTAGTTGTAGAAGCCCGAGTCGCGCCCCGCCGCGTGGTGCGGGAAGAGGGGGACGTCGCGGTGCAGGTAGCTGTAGCCGCCGGACCAGGCCGGTGCACCGCCTCCACCTTGAGGCCGCACAGGTCCTCGAGCTTGCCGGCCTGGATGAGCAGGCGGTTGAGGGGCCCGAAGTCGTCCCAGGCGCTCGAGAGGGCCTTGGGCCCGTCGTACTGCCCCAGGTCCTGGAAGGTGAGCCGCCCCATGCGCAGGGCCGAGACGCCCGCCACCGCCACCACCACCAGGGGCAGGGCGAGCCGCGCGGGCGAGGGAGGCAGGTGGCGCAGGAGCGTGTCCAGGCCCACGCCCGCGAGCGCGGCGAACAGGGGCAGCACGGGCAGGATGAAGCGCAGCTCCTTGTGGGGCTGCCATGCGTGGAGCAAGACGAAGACGGCGGCCACGGCGAACAGGCCCGGAGCCGCCGCGCGGCGAACAGGGACAGCCCGAGCGCCACGGCGGTGGGCGCGCCCATGGACCGCCAGAGGACGTCGCCGTAGTAGGAGAAGGGGGCGGTGCCGAAGGTGGCGGCCTTGCCCTGCAGGAGGTTGAAGTCCAGGTAGACGCGCGCCGAGTGGAACCACCGGCCCCAGGTGAGCCAGTCCAGCAGGCCGAAGAGCAGGGCCCACCCGGCGAGCACCGCCAGCGCCTCGCCCGCCTGGCGCCACTCGCGCCGCGCCACGAGCACCGCGAGCAGGCCCGCGCAGAAGATGCCCGTCTGCAGCCGCAACAACACCGCGAGCCCCAGCAGCGAGGCCCCCACCGGGCGCTGGCGCCGGGAGGCGTCCGGGGTGAGCGCGAACGCCAGTCCCAGCACCACGGGCAGCGCGGAGGCGTTCTCGCTCAGGGCGCGGGGGCGAAGTAGAGGGGCACGGCGGTGAGGGCGAACAGCGAGGCCCCCGCGGCGGCCGCCAGCGCCGAGGCACCGTACGCCCGCGCCAGCCGCGCGCTGCCCCAGGCGGTGGCCGCTCCGATGAGCGCGAAGGCCCCACGCGTCAGGCCCAGGTACCCCCGGGGCTCGTCCAGCCCCAGCCAGGTGGACAGCTTGAAGAGGGTGGCCACCATCGCCGGCAGGGCCCAGTTGCGTGCCCCCTCGATGAACTCCCAGGCACGCATCCCATAGCCGAAGACGAGCCGGTGGGCCGGCTCCAGGCTCTGGTAGATTTCGTCCGGCCAGTACACCCCGTCATCGGAGAAGGCCAGCCACACGCGGAGTACGGCTCCCACCCCCACGGCCATCAGGAGGACGGCCCGGGCGAGGAGCCGTTCGGACGAGGCTTCGGGGCGGGGGAGGGGTCGACATGTGGGTTGGCCACGCGAAAAGGGCCGCCGGGTGATATTCCACCTGGGTCCGATGAACTCCATCCGCGTATCCCAATTGCTGGAAGACCGCGAGTACGACCTCCAGCTGACCCTGGTGGCGGGGGAGCGGGGCCTGCAGCGCCGCATCAACTCCTCGCGCATCCAGAAGCCAGGACTGGCCCTCACCGGCTTCACCGAGCACCTGCATCCCCAGCGGGTCCAGGTGTTCGGCAACACGGAGGTCTCCTACCTGCGCACACTTCCCCTCGAGCGGCAGCGGGAGGTGCTCGACTCGCTCTTCCAGGAGGAGCTGGCGTGCGTGGTGGTGACCAAGGGCATCGATCCGCCGCCGGCCCTGGCGGAGGCGTGTGAGAAGGCGGGGCTGACGCTCATGCGCACGCCCCTGCTCTCCAGCGCCTTCATCCAGCAGGTGCAGTCCTTCCTGGAGGAGTCGCTCACCGAGTCGAGCAGCCTGCACGGGGTGCTCATCGACGTGTTCGGCGTGGGCGTGCTGCTGCTGGGCAAGAGCGGCATTGGCAAGAGTGAGATCGCGCTGGACCTGGTGATGCGCGGCCACCGGCTGGTGGCGGACGACATCGTGGACGTGACGCGGCGGCGCCAGGGCGTGGTGTATGGCACGGGCAACGCTGTCATCCGCCACCACATGGAGATCCGCGGCCTGGGCATCATCAACATCAAGGACCTGTTCGGCGTGGCCGCGGTGCGCGAGCGCAAGATGATCGAACTGGTCATCGAGCTGCAGGAGTGGGATCCCCACCAGGAATATGACCGGCTGGGCGTGGAGGACCGGTTCATGAGCATCGTGGGCGTGGACGTGCCGCTCTCGGTGGTGCCCGTGCGCCCGGGCCGCAACATGACCACCATCATCGAGGTGGCGGCGCGCAATCAGCTTCTCAAGCAGCGGGGCCACCACTCGGCGCGCGAGTTCGCCGAGCGTCTCAACCGAGCCATCGCCGAGGGTGCGACGCGCCGCGCCCGTCGGGAGGAAGTCGAGTGAGCAACGCGCTGGCCAAGCACATCGTCGTCATCTCGGGCATGTCCGGCTCGGGCAAGTCCACCGCCATCCGGGCCCTGGAGGACGTGGGCTTCTTCTGCATCGACAACCTGCCGGTGCTGCTGCTGCCCAAGCTCACCGAGCTCGCCGGCGCGGGCCAGTTCGAGCACCTGGCGCTCGTGGTGGACGCGCGCGAGGGCATCTTCCTGCACGAGGCCCCGCGGGTGCTCGACGAGGTGCGCCGGGTGGGGCACCACGTGGAGGTGCTCTTCCTGGACGCCAGCGACGACAGCCTCATCCGCCGCTTCAGCGAGACGCGCCGCCGCCACCCGCTCGCGCCCCAGGGCACCGTGGCCGAGGGCATCGCCATCGAGCGCCAGCGGCTCAAGGATCTGCGCGAGCTGGCCGATCAGGTCATCGACTCGTCGGTGCTCAACGTCCATGACTTGAAGCGCATGGTGCAGGGGCGCTTCTCGCCCGAGCCCGCCAGCCCCTCGCTGTCGGTGATGAGCTTCGGCTTTCGCCACGGCGTGCCGCCCCAGGCGGACCTGGTGCTCGACGTGCGCTTCCTGCCCAACCCCTACTTCGTCCCGGAGCTCAAGGGGCTCACCGGTCGCGACTCGCGCGTGTCCGCGTACGTGCTCGATCGTGAGGAAACGCAGCAGTTCGTGGACAAGGTGGTGGACCTGTGCCGCTTCCTCTTCCCGCGCTACCAGAAGGAGGGCAAGGCGTACCTCACCGTGGCGCTCGGCTGCACCGGTGGGAAGCACCGCTCGGTGGCCATCGCCGAGGAGCTGCGCCAGCGCCTCTCCGGGGACCATCCGCGCGTGCAGGTGTGGCACCGCGACATCGAGAAGGAGTAGCCGCGAGGCCCTCCCTCCCCGGGACGGAGCGCTCGTGACGGGTGCTCGCCCCCTCGTCTGCCAGACGACAACGCAAGGCGCCGTCGAAAGTGAAATTTCGGGCGTGCCGTGTCGTTCGACCTTAGTTTGAAGGAAGGGTGACAAGGTGGTAGCAGGTAGGGACTCGGGATTGGGCGGCAACGAAACTTTCGGTGGGGGTTGCGCGTCGTTCCGTTCAGGCGTAGTCAGGCAGCCCCGGGGGCTGGTGGAGGTGAACATGGTCGGCCTCGTAGTGGCATCGCACGGACGTCTGGCGGACGAACTGGTGACGACCGCGGAGCAGATCGTGGGCAAGCTGCCCGCGGTGGCGACCTGCAACATCGAGCCGGGAACCTCCTTGGAGGATCTCCGGGCGAAGATGCGGCAGGCCGTGACGGAGCTGGACCAGGGCGATGGCGTCATCGTCATGGCCGATCTGTTCGGCGGTACGCCCTGTAAGGAATCGCTCATGATGTGCTCGGAGCGGTGTCAGGGTCGGCTGGAGGTGCTGGCGGGGGTGAACCTGCCCATGCTCCTCAAGGCCAACTCGCTCCGGTCCGAGGAGATGCCGCTGGCGGAGATGGCCGCCCAGCTCGCATCCTATGGGCAGCGCAACATCACCTGTGCGTCGGCCCTGTTGCGTGAGGCGCAGCAACGTCAGCAGCAGCAGAGTGTACCGCGAACTTGACGTCCCCCCCGGGTAGGCGATTCGAGACTGCCGTGATCTCCCTGGTCCGTGTCGACAACCGCCTCATCCATGGACAGGTCGTCGAGGCCCGGCTGCCGCACTTGAAGGTCTCGCGCGTCATCGTCGCGGATGACGAGGCCGCCGCCAGTCCGCTGGTGCGCGCGGCGATGGCCCTGGCGGTGCAGAGCGCCATCGAGGTGCAGATCCTCCCCCTGCAGCAGGTGGACTTCGCGGGGGCCTCCCGAGACAGCCTCAAGACGCTGCTGCTGTTGCGCGACGTGGCGGCGGTGCCCTTCGTCCAGACCCATGGGCTGAAGCTGGAGCACCTCAACCTGGGCAACGTGCACTTCGGCACGGGGCGGCGCGGTGTCCCCCTCCGTGTTCCTGTCCGAGTCGGAGCTGCAGACGCTGCAGCGGCTGGGCCACGACGGCGTGCGGGTGGAGGCGCGCGCGGTGCCCACGGAGAAGCCCGTGGAGCTGCCGGAGCTGGTGGAGCGCTGGGGAAGGGCGGGGTGAGTCCGTGAACGTGGGCTGGGCCCAGGTGGCGCTCGCCGGCGTCTGGGGCGGCCTCGTCGCGGTGGAGCGCAAGGCCTTCCTCCAGGCCATGTTCTCCCGGCCCCTCGTGGCGGCCACCGCCATGGGCGTGCTGCTCGATGACGTGCCCTCGGGGCTCTTCGTGGGCCTGGTGCTGGAGCTCTTCCACCTGGGCTCGGCCAACCTGGGCGCCTCGCTGCCGGACCATGACACCCTGTCGGCCACGAGCGCCTCGGCGTCGGCGGCGTGCATGGCGGCCGCCACGGGGGCCGGCTCCACCCCGGCCATCTGGTCGCTCTCCGTGCTGCTCTTCCTGGGCCTGGGCCGCTTGGGCCGCGAGGTGGATCGCCTCCTCGAGCGCTATTCGGCGCGGCTCGCCAAGAAGGCCCTCGCCTCGGCGGAGGCGGGCCAGCTCACGCGCGCCATGCGGCAGAACCTCTGGGGCATGTGGCCGCACTTCGTCTTCTTCGGCGCGATGACCAGCGTGTGCGCCCTCTTGGGCTTCCTGCTCGGACCGCTGCTGGAGCAACTGCCGCTGCGCGTGCTCCGGGGGCTCGCGTGGGCCTACCCCGCCATGGCCTCGGTGTCCGCGGCGATCGCCGCGCGGGGCAGCCATGCCAAGCGCGCCTCCTTCTTCGCGGGCCTGGGCGCGGGCGTCGTCATCCTGACCGCGTCCCTGCTGGCGCTCCGGGAGTGGCTGTGAGCACGTCGGCCCTCTCCCTGCCGTGGTGGGTGTTGCTGCGCGTCTTCCTGCGCTCGCTCTTCCTGCAGGCTCCTGGAATCCCCAGGGCATGCAGAACCTGGGGCTGGCCTACGCCGTCTACCCGGCGCTCCAGCGGCTCTACCCGGAGCAGCGCGACCTGGAGGCCGCGGTGCGCCGGCACCGGTCTTCTTCAACACCCACCCCTACGTGGCGGCGGCCATCGTGGGCGGCGTGCTCCACCACGAGCAGCGCATCGCCCGGGGCGAGGAGACACCGGACAAGGTGGTGGCCTTCAAGGCGGCGCTCATGGGCCCGCTGGCGGCGCTGGGCGACGGCTTCTTCTGGCTGTCGCTCAAGCCCGCCACCGGGGCGGTGTGCGCGGCGCTGGTGCCGGTGCTGGCGGCGTGGGCGGCGGTGCTCTTCCTGGTGCTCTACAACCTGGTGCACTTCTGGCTCCGGGCCCGGCTGTACGTGCTGGGCCTGTCCATGGGGGACCGGCTGGTGGAGGCGGTGGCCCGGGCGAACCTGCCCGGCCGGGGGGCGAAGCTGCGGTCGGTGGGGGCGGCGTGCGCCGGGGCCCGGCGGCCGGCTGGCGGTGGACTTCGGTATCGACGCCGGGGGGCGCTTCGCCCCGTTGCTATCCATGGGCTGTCTGGCCCTGGGGGCGGTATCCTACGTCCTGGTGGCCCGGCGGGTCCCCGGCTACGTGGTGCTGTATCTCGCCGCGGGACTGGCCTGCGTGGCGGGTGCTTTCTTGTAGAAACGTCGAGCAAGACATCGAGCGAACAGGGACGGGCAATGGCGAGCGTGGTCGAAGGGACATTCGAGATCATCAACGCCCTGGGGTTGCACGCGCGCCGCGGCGCAGCTGGTCCAGGTGGCCAACCGCTACAAGAGCGACGTGTCGCTCGAGTGCGAGGGGCAGCGGGCCAATGCCAAATCCATCATGGGCGTGCTGATGTTGGCGGCGGCGCAGGGCATGCAGGTGACGGTGACGTGCAAAGGCGAGGACGCCCCGGCGTGCCTCCAGGACATCCAGAAGCTCATCGCCAACCGGTTTGGCGAGTCGCAGTGAACGCCTCCCGTGCCGCGGACGGTGGCCGCGGATGAAGAAGGAACCGTGAGCAGCCAGGCTTCTCCCACGTTGAGTCTCAAGGGCATCGGCGCCTCGCCGGGCGTGGCGGTGGGCCACGCCTACATCCTCGACCGCAAGCGCGTGCGCACCCCCAAGCTGCGCCTGGCCGAGGCCGAGGTGGACCCCGAGCGGATGCGGATGAAGACGGCGCTGGACCTGTCCGACCAGCAACTCTCCGACCTCAAGGAGCAGATCTCCCACTCGGAAGGGCCCGAGCACGGCCTCATCCTCGAGGCCCACCGGCTCATGCTCCACGATCCCATGTTCATCGACGAGGTGAACCGGCTCATCGTGGAGGACCGCATCAACGCCGAGTGGGCAGTGCGGCGGGTGGCGCGCAAGCTCAAGCACCTCTTCGACAACATCCCGGACGAGTACTTCCGCGAGCGGCGCTCGGACGTGGAGTACGTGGCGGATCGCGTGGTGCGCAACCTGCTCGGCCAGGTGGTGGACGAGGAGGTGGCGGTGCCGGAGAACGCGGTGGTGGTGGCGCATGACCTGTCGCCCGCGGACGCGGCGCTGCTCGCGCGCTCGGGGCAGGTGGCCGGCTTCGTCACGGACCTGGGCGGACAGACGAGCCACACGGCCATCGTCGCGCGCGCCCGCTCCATCCCGGCGGTGCTCGGCGCGGGGCGCGCCAGCGAGCAGATCTCCCCGGGGACCTGGTGGCACTCGACGGTCAGCGCGGCATCCTCCTGGTCAATCCCTCCGAGGCCCAGCTCGCGCAATTCCACGAGACGATGCGCCGCTACCAGGAGAGTGAGGCGAGGGCCCTGGCGGCCAAGGATCTGCCGGCCGAGAGCACGGACGGCTTCCGCATCCGGCTGGTGGGCAACATCGAGTTCCCCGAGGAGCTGCCCGCGCTCCTGTCCCATGGCGCGGAGGGCATCGGCCTGTACCGCACCGAGTTCATGTTCCTCGACCGCAAGGATGCCCCGAGCGAGGAGGAGCAGTACCGGGCGTACCGGCAGGTGCTGGAGGCGATGGAGGGCCGGCCCGTCACCATCCGCACGCTGGACCTGGGCGGGGACAAGGTACCGGGCAAGGGCAAGCACGAGAAGGAGCCCAACCCGGCCATGGGGCTGCGCGCCATCCGCTACTGCCTGGCCAACCGCGAGCTGTTCCGGGTGCAGCTGCGCGCCCTGTTGCGCGCGAGCGTTCACGGCCACATGCGCCTCATGTTCCCGCTCATCAGCGGCATGAGCGAGCTGCGCGAGGCCCGGAGCGAGCTGGAGGCGTGCCGTACGGAGCTGGGGCGCGCGGGCGTTCCGCTCGGCAAGCGCATCCCCGTGGGCATCATGGTGGAGACGCCCAGCGCGGCGCTCATCGCCGACCGGCTCGCCCAGGAGGCGGACTTCTTCTCCGTGGGCACCAACGATCTCATCCAGTACTCCATGGCCATCGACCGGCAGAACCGGGACGTGGCCTACCTGTACAAGCCCCTGCACCTGTCGGTGCTGCGCTCGCTGCGCAACATCGTGTCGGCCGCCCGGGACGCGCGGATTCCGGTGGCCATGTGCGGCGAGATGGCGGGCGATTCCGTCTACGCGCTGGTGCTGCTGGCGCTGGGCTTCGACGAGCTGTCCATGACGGCGGGGCAGATTCCCACCGTGAAGAACATCCTGCGTCAGTCCAGCCGCGCCGAGGCCCAGAAGCTGCTGGACCAGGCCATGGAGTTGACGACCGCGGAGGAGATCGAGCGCTTCATCCGCATGGAGATGGACAAGCGTTTCGCCTCGGAGGGGTAGGCCGGTATGGAGTGTGGGGGACGGCGTGGCATCCTGGACGTGGCGGAGGTCTTCCGCCTCGCCGCGCGTGCGTCCACCCAGGCGGAGCTCGACGCGCTCGAGGTGCCCTTCACCGAGGATCCGGACGCGCTGGCCTATGGGGAGCGCCTGCGCCTGCTGGAGAAGGATCCCCGCGCGGCCACGGACTTGCGCGGCCTGTCCTTCCGGCCCTCCTTCGTGAGGGATGGGCTCGTGCTCGCGTCGCAGTACGCCCCGCCGGTGCGCATGTTCGTGCTCGGGGTGGTGGCCACGGGCCTGACGGACTTCCTGGACCACTTCGCGCTCATCGCCCGCCGCGAGGGCACCTCGCCCCCGCCCGCGGAGCTCGAGGCCGCGCGCGTGCTCCAGAAGCGCTACTTCGCCTACTGCCTCGCCCAATGGACCGAGCTGGGAATGGAGTTCGACGAGGTCTTCCTGACGATGAAGGACGACGCCCTGGACCTGTTCTCCGCGGCTCAGCTGCGCGAGTGCCTCGACGGAGGGCCGGAGGCGATCCTCGGCTCGGAGTTGTTCACCGAGGAGGAGCGGGTGTTGTGGAAGGACGTCTTCGAGGGCGCTCCAGGGGCGTGGACGCGGATGCGGCGGCACCTCGTCGACACGTACCAGTTGCCCTTCCGGGCCCTGCCCACGCCCGGCCCCCGGCCCTGACGACCCGTGGCGCCAGGCTCAGGGGTGCTTGTCGTCGTGGGGATCGTCCTCGGCCGGCAGGCGGTATTTCCTGCGCAGGCGGATGATGTGGCCCTCGACGAAGCGCAGGCCCACGAGCGCGATGAGCGCGAGCGCCACGGTGGTGCTGGCGGCCGGTTGAAGCCCAGTCCACAGGCGAGCCCCACGGAGGCGGTCAGCCACAGGTTGGCCGCGGTGGTGAGGCCCTTGATCCGCGTCTCGTGGCGGATGATGGCTCCGCCGCCGAGGAAGCCGATGCCCACGACGATCTGACTGGCGATGCGGCTGATGTCGGCGCGCGCCTCGTGGGTGGTGTCGCTCACGAGCGGCAGGGCCACGAAGAGGCTGCTCAGGGTGAACAGACAGGAGCCCAGGCACACCAGGATGTGGGTGCGCAGCCCGGCCTGGTGCCCGCGCAGCTCGCGCTCCAGACCGAGCGTGGCGCCCAGTCCGAAGGCGAGCAGCAGCCGCAGGACGATCGTGGTGTCGTCCAGTCCCACGCCTACTCCCCGAGTTCGATCTTCTCGTTCGTGTCCTCGTCGTTCAGGAGGGGATTGGGGAGCGTGTCGAGCGTGGCGCTGAGCAGGCGGAAGGAGGGCGCGACATAGGGGCCGGCCTCGGCGCCCAGCTCGCCCGCGTACTGCTCGGTGAGGGCCGCGTAGCGCTTGTCCTCGGAGTTCCAGCTCCCGGCGGCCTCGGCGGCCCAGATCTCCCCCCATCCGAGCAGCGCACCAACTGGGCCTTCACCCCGGCCTCCACGCCCTTGCCCACGAGCTTCACACTCTCGGGCATGAGCCAGAGCACGCCCTCGATGCCCTCGACGCACAGGTCCTTGAAGGTGGTGTCCTCGGGGAGGCCCGGGCGGGCGAAGTTGGCCTTCACGAGGAAGAGCCGGTTCTGGTTGACGTGGCGGCGGGCGATGAGGCTCCACAAATCGCCGAGCTGCTGCCGGTTGTCCGGCATGGGCTGGACGACCACGGCGAGCCGCTTCACGCGCGTCTTGTCCGTGGTCTCGTAGTCCGGGCGGACACGGCTGCTCTTCACGGTGGCGCAGCCAGCGAGCAGCGCGAGTCCCAGCACCAGCACGAGTCGATTCATCGTCGGTTTCCCTCTCCCAGGTTCCGTTCCCGCCAGTGGGAACGGAAGGCGCCCGGGTTCTACCTCACGCCCCCGGAGGGGGCGGAGGGAATGGGAGGGGTTTCCACCCGGAGGCCGAGTGGAAGACAGAAGGCGTCTCAGCGCACCACGAGCAGTATGCCCTTGGACACCGCGTAGACGATGACGGCCATGAGCGCCGAGGCGGGAATGGTGAACACCCACGCCCAGATGATGCGGCCGGCCACGCCCCACTTCACCGCGCGCCAGCCCCGGGTGGAGCCCACGCCCACGATGGCGCCGGTGATGGTGTGGGTGGTGGACACCGGGATGCCGAGCTTGGCCAGGGCGATGATGGTGACCCCGCCGCCCGTCTCCGCCGCGAAGCCCCCGATGGGCGCGAGCTTGGTGAGGCTGTGGCCCATCGTCTTCACGATGCGCCAGCCGCCGAAGAACGTCCCCATGGCGATCGCCGCGTGGCACGAGATGATCATCCACCAGTCGATGTGGAAGGGCCGGTCCTTCCAGATGGTGCCGAAGAGCACCACGGCGATGATGCCCATCACCTTCTGCGCGTCGTTGGTGCCGTGGCTGAAGGAGAAGATGGCCGACGACACGAGCTGCAGCCGCCGGAACCACGTGTCCACCTTGAGCGGCGTCTGCTTGTGCACCGTCCACGTGCTCGCCAGCATCATCAACGTGCCGAGCACCATGCCGATGAGCGGCGAGAGCACGATGAAGCCGGCGATCTTCGCGATGCCCGCGCCCACCAGCCCCTGCACGCCGAGCACCGGCAGCGTGGCGCCAATCATCCCGCCCGCCAGCGCGTGCGACGAGGACGACGGCAGTCCCCACCACCACGTCAGCAGGTTCCAGGCGATGGCGCCCATGAGCGAGGAGAAGATGACGATGAGCACGGCCTCGGAGCCCTGGGCGCGCAGCATGTCGAAGTTGATGATGCCCTTGCCCATGGTGTTGGCCACCTTCACCCCTCCGCCGAACGCGGCGACGAAGTTGAAGAAGGCCGCCCAGGCCACGGCCAGGTTGGGCGAGAGCACCCGCGTGCCCACCACGGTGGCGATGGAGTTGGCCGCGTCGTGAAAGCCGTTGATGAAGTCGAAGACGAGCGCGACCGCGACAATGAGGACGACGGCGGTGAGCAACATCTCAGGAGTGCTCCAGGACCACGCCCTCGATGACGTTGCCCACGTCCTGGCACTTGTCCGTGGCCATCTCGATGAGATCGTAGATCTCCTTCCACTTGATGACCGTGAGGGGATCCACGCCGCTCTTGAACAGCCGCCCCAGCCCCGCGCGCAGGGCCTCGTCCGCCTGGGACTCCAGCTTCTTGATGTCCTTGACGCCCGCGAGGATCTGATCCGGCTGCTTGATGAGCCGCAGCGCCGCCACCACCTCGCGCACCTTCTCCGTGCACAGCACCAGCAGCCGCGCCAGCTCCGTGGCGTCCGGCAGGCTCGACTGGATTTCGTAGTACTGCAGCCGCGCCGCCGCCGCGTTCGTCAGATCCAACACGTCGTCGATGCGCGAGAGCAGCGAGTGGATCTGCCCGCGATCGAACGGGGTGATGAACTGCTGGTGCAGCCGGTTGAAGGCGGCATGGGTGACCTCGTCACCCCGATGCTCCACGTCCTTGAGGGCCTGTACCCGGGCATTCACGTCCCGGTAGTCGCTCAGCAGGGCGTGCAACATGCGCGCGCCTTCCACGGTGACGGCGCACTGCTTGTCGAAGTCGTCGAAGAACTCGTCCGACTTGGGCATCAGCTTCTCGAGCATCGTGCTTCTCCTGGGCCGGACCTCGTCCCAACCGGGGGACCCCGTCCGTCACGGGGGCGTCACTACCTCACCTGGAGGCGAGCGCCAACACGAAGATGCGAGGGGTGTATGCACCCCTCATGTACGGCTCGTGTCGCTTTGTTTCTTTGTTTCCAGGAAGGGGGTCGGGATCAGACCTTGTAGATGAGATCCATGTATTTCTTGAGCAGGTCGCTCACGAGCCCCCGGAAGGGCACGGTGCCGGCCATGCCGTACACGGGCGCCATCGTCCCCTTGTCGTTCGGATTCGCGCGGACCTCCTCCACGGCGGCGCGCAGGTCCGCGAGGAAGCGCTCGGCCACGCCGGGCTGGGTGTGGCGCTGGGTCACACACAGGTGTACCGCGGGGGGCTTGTGCAGGCCGTTGAGGTTCCATCCCTTGGCGCTCAGCCGCTCCATCACTTGATAGATGTTCAGGTTCTCCGAGCCGAAGGCGATGACGAAGAGCGGCTCGCCGAGCACGTGCAGGTCGGGGATGGCGCGGATGCCCCGCTTGATGACGTCCGCCGTCTCCAGGATGCGCCGGGTGGCCTCGCGGTAGCCCGCGTCGCCCGTGGACACGAGTGAGGCCCAGGCCGCGGCGATGAGCGCCCCCGGCCGGCTGCCGGAGAAGGTGGGCGAGAAGTAGATGCCACCGGGCCACTCGGTGGAGGTGAAGTACTGGTGCGAGCGCAGCGCGGTGCCCCGGTAGAGCACCACGGAGGTGCCCTTGGCCGCGTAGCCGAACTTGTGCGTGTCCGCGGAGATGGACGTCACCCCCGGCAGGCGGAAGTCGAAGGCGGGCACGGGGTAGCCCAGCTCGCGCGCCCACGGCAGCACGAAGCCGCCCAGACACGCGTCGGTGTGGAAGCCGATGCCCCGCTCGCGCGCCAGCTCCGACAGCTCCTCGATGGGATCGATGACCCCGTGCGGGAACGACGGCGCCGAGCCGATGACCATGACGGTGTTGCGCGAGAGCGCCTTGCGCGTGGCCTGCACGTCGGCGCGGTAGTCCGCGGCCACGGGCACGCGGATCATCCGCACGCCGAAGTAGTGCGCCGCCTTGTCGAAGGCGGGGTGCGCGCTGGAGGGCGCCACCATCTCCGGGTGCTCGATGCCCCGCTCGGCGCGCGCGTAATCCCGGTACGTCTTCGTGGCGAGCATGATGCTCTCCGTGCCGCCCGAGGACAGCGAGCCGCAGATGTGCTCGTCCGGGGCCCGGCCCGCGTTGGCCTCGGCGGCGCCGAGCAGGTGGGCCGTCATGGCCACCACCTCGGCCTCGAACTTGGTGGCGCTCGGCCACAGGTCCGCGTGCAGCGGGTTGCTCTGCGAGTTGAGGGCATACACGCGGTTGAGGAAGTCGATGTGCTCGGCGTCGCCGTGGTAGACGGCCCCTGACACGTAGCCCTCCTTCCAGCGATCCTGCTCCCGGGCGTTCATCTGCTCCATCTCGCGCAGCACCTCCTCGCGGGGGCGGCCCTGCTCGGGAAGCCGGGTGTGGGTGGGCACCTGGTTGCGGTAGGGCTTCAGGTCCCCTTCCATCTCGGCCAGCATCGCGTCGGTCTCCTTCGCGAGCCGCTCGCGCACCATGGGGACGCGTTGCAGGTAGCGCTCCGCCACGGAGATCCATCGGGGCGGGACGTGCTTCAGGAAGCGGTTTCCAAGCTCGGGCAGTTCCATGGGGTGTCCTCGGGTCACGCGCTGCGCTTGCGGTTGAGGCGCGCGAAGATGGCCTTGTTGTTCTTGTAGATGTTCAGGAATTCGTCGAACAGCTCGTCGTAGAGGGCCCGGTTGCGCGGGTCCGGCTCGAAGGTCTGGGCGATGGGCACCAGCGAGGGGATTTCATCCACGCTCAGCCGCCCGAGCGCCACCGCCGCCTGGAAGGCCGCTCCCCGGGTATTGGCGAGCACGGGCTCGTCCACCTGCTGAATGGTCCGGCCGAGCACGTCCGCGTGGATCTGACACCACAACCGCGAGCGGGCGCCGCCTCCGATGATGCGCACGGGATTCAGGGTGTGGCCGGCGGCCTTCTCCACGTAGGAGAAGAGCCAGCGCGAGTTGTAGGCCACGCCTTCCATCACGGCGCGCACGAAGTGTCCCCGGGTCGTCTTGAGGGATTGGTTGAAGAAGCCGCCGCGCAGCGTGGAGTCATCCACCGGGCTGCGCTCGCCGTTGAGCCAGGGCAGGAAGATGAGCTGATCACTGCCGGCGGGGATGAGCTCGGCCTCGCGCACGAGCATCGCGTAGCGCTCGGCGGAGTCCTGGGGGGCGCTCTCGGGGCCGAAGAGGATGTGGTCCTTGAGGTAGGACAGGCAGATGCCGGCGGACTCCTGCTCGTTGGTGAGCAGGTAGCGGCCCGGGAGCGCCGAGGGGATGCTGCCCAACTGGTGGAAGATGTCGGTCTTCTTGGTGGGCACGTGGCAGCTCACCCAGGAGGACGTGCCGATGCACAGGTGGGCCTCGTGGTTGCGCACGGCGCCCGAGCCCACCGCGGCCGCGAGGATGTCCGGGGCGCCGGAGATGACCTGCACCGAGTCGCTCAGTCCCAGGGCCCGGGCGGCCTCGGGTTGGAGCGGCCCGAGCACCGTGGCGGCGGGGACGAGGTCGGGCAGCTTCTCGCGCGACAGGCCCGTCATGCGCAGCAGGCCATTGTCGTAGTCGATGTGCGCCGGTCGCGGTTGTCCGTCACCCAGTGCAGGGTGATGGAGTCATGGGAGGACACCATGCGGCCGCTCAGGCGCTGGTTGAGCCAGTCCTTGGGCTCGAGGAACTTGTAGGTGTCGCGGTAGAGGGCGGGGTGCTCGTTCTGGAGGTACAGGATGTGGCCGACCGGATCCTTGCCGGAGAGGGTGGGCGCGCCGCCACAGATGTGCAGCCAGGTGAGGGCCTTGCGCAGGCTATAGCCCTCGACGGACACCAACCCCTGGGCGGCGCGCCGCACGTGCTCGCGTCCGCGCGAGTCCATCCAGAGCAGGGCGGGCCGCAGGGGCTTGCCGTGGGCGTCGACGGCGACGGTGCCGGACCACTGGGAGCTGACGTTGACGCCGACGATGTCGGCGGCCGGGACGGCGCCCGACTCCAGCAGGCGCCGGGTGCCGCGGATGATGGCGGCCCACCAGGATTCGGGATCCTGTTCGGCGCCGCCGTCGGGGAGGAGTTGGAGGTCGAGGGATTCCTCGGTGCCCCCGAGGATCTTCCCGCGCAGGGTGACGGCGGCCAGCTTCACGGCCGAGGTCCCGAGATCGATGGCCAGGATGGAGGCGTTACCGGAGGAGCTCACACGGGCAGTGTAGCGAGTCGGTGCTGGCTTGTGGAGAAGGAGTGCCCTGCCGACCGTTGTGTAGTGGAAACAAGTGTACCGGTATGCAATGTTGCCCGGTGGCTTGTGGCTTATTGTCGTGCGTTTATTTGAAATATTCGGGAGCAATGGATGTCCTTCCTGGATTCACTCAGCGATTATCTTCAGCAGGTCGGGCAATCAAGTAATGATGGTGTGGATGCCTCCGCTGAAGAAGGAGGAGTCTCTCCTGCTTTTGCGCGTAATGCTTTGATTCGTTGTCTGGAGCGATTGGAGATCCAAGCCGCATCAGAGGGTGGAACAGGTTCTCCTGGGCCAGATATCGCAAAGACGTTTGAGTATTGGCAAGAAAATGACGCAGTTGTGAGCTTTTCTAATCAAATGGTTCGGTTGCTGCGTGAGAGCATGGGTAGTGCTGCTTCGAAAAGGAACTTGAGTCTTTGGTGGAGACTGCGATCGCCAGGCAAGTTGGGCTCAAAGATTCTCTTCCTGGTCGAGTTCAAACAATGGAGCTTGACCGACTGTCGGGAATAGCTAACGGATTCGTGATTTTCCGGTTGGATGAGTCTGTTGGCAGGGACGCGTATGCTGCGGCTATTAGAGCGACGAAGAAATATGGTGCAAGAAATACCCTGACCGCGATTGGGAGGGTCTTTCTTGAACTGAAAGGGCGTGATGCCATTCGTTGGCTACTTCATGTGGAGGTGGCTCAGTCGTTTGGTCTTTCTGATCCCTGGAGAATCAGCCGTGAAATGGCAGGTGATATTGTCAGGCAAGGGAGCCTTCTTTTTCGTGCTGATCAATATGATTCGCCTGGATATTGGGCTTCAATCAAGCGATTGGCCGCTTTGGGGCTGGTTGGTATTACCGAGGATCCAGCATCAGGGATTACGAAACTTGAAGTTCTGCCAATAGGTCGCCAGTTGCTCGCTGAAGCCGCGGACGCCGATGCCACCTCTATGTCTGTTCTAGTTGAGTCCATTCTTGCGGACCTTACGCTTTCAGCAGCAAGCTCCGTTGTTTCGAGTTCCGAAAGTACTGCTGCTGGCTTCCAGGCATCAGCGGTGGCGGAGGCCACAGTCCGGCAATCACGTCTGGTCGCACACGAGATCCGTAACATGCTCGTCCCCGTCAAAACGGCTCTGGGAGCGTTCTACCGGGAAGTGCAGATCGCGGAGCGCCCTGGAGAAGTGGTCGCACGGAGAAAAGAGAGCATCGACCGAGGTATTGATTCCGTTTTCCGCTTCATCGGTCAGTTGGTCGAACTCTCCCAGTTCGCGGCAACGCCGCCCGAGCCTTTTGACATGCTGGTGGCCCTTCGCGATGCCGTTTCGGTCATCGAGTCGGAGTCGGGACGCCGTATCGAGCAGGTTCTGCCTGCTCAGCTCCCTCCGGTATCGGGCCACCGTGCCCGCGTCGTGACGGCTATCGCCAACATCCTCCGGAACGCGACCCAGGCTGTAACCGCGGAGTTTGCGGTGATCCGCATTGAAGCCGAATCGATCGAGGGGTCGAGCGCGGTGCGGCTCCTGGTCGAGGACAACGGGCCGGGCGTCCCCGAGTCCATGCGGAGGGCCATCTTCGATGAGGGGGTCTCCCTGAGGGGTGGAAGTGGCCTCGGGCTCGCGCTCGTGCGGGAGGTCTTCGAGAAGGAGATGCGGGGCCCGGTTGCCTGCGAGGCCTCTTCGCTCGGAGGCGCTCGATTCGTGGTAAGGGTGCCGACCACTGGGACGGAGCGGCCATGAACCCGACTGGACGAATTCTCATCGTCGATGACGAGCCCACATTCCTCGAGACCTACCGCATCATCCTCTCCACCGAGGGGTACGCGGTGGATGCGGCTGCGGACGGGCCCTCGGCGCTCGCGAAGTTGGAGCAACCGGGTTGGGATCTGATCCTGCTCGATCGGAAGCTCCAGGGGCGGTATGGGCCTGATACCGGGCTCGACCTCATCCAGTCCATCTTGCAGCGCGCTCCGGACGTGAAGGTCATCCTCGTCACGGGCGTCGCCGATGAGGACTCGGTGAACCGCGCCTTCTCGGCGGGGGCGTACGACTACCTGGAGAAGAACGCCTACTTCGAGGCCATCCTCAAGGTGAAGGTCCGCCACGCCCTGGAGGCTCCACGCGAGCGGCGCATGGCCGCCCTGGCCAACGGGAAGCGGGAGGAGAAGATTCGCGAGTTGTGGAAGAGCGTCCTCACCGAGCGTGACTCCTCGGTCAAGGGCGCCTTGCTCGAGGACTTGATGGCGTTGTTGTTCAAGTCCATTCCTGGATTCGAGCGCACCCAGACGAACCGCAAGAGCCTGGACGAGCAGATCGACATCGTCATCCCGAACGAGTCCACCGCGCCGTTCTGGCAACAGACCCACTCCCAGTACATCCTCGGGGAGTGCAAGAACTGGTCGAAGCCGGTCGAACGGAGGAACTGGACGTCTTCATCAAGGACATCGAGCGGCGGTTCGGCCGTTGCCGACTCGGGTTCTTCATCTCCATTGGTGGCTTCACCAAGGGTTTCGAGAGTGCCCTGGCGGCGGAACGTCGAGGGGAAGTTCTCGTGGTGGCGCTCGACAAAGCCCGGGTCGATGAACTGGTTCATGCGCCAAACCGCGAAGCGAAGCTGAAGGAGTTCCATGACCGGGCCTTGATGGCCAGCACCACGGATCCTGTATAGGTCGCTGTGCAGGCCTCCTTCGTCACGGTCCGTGAGCAGGGGAGGGAAAGTTGGGGGATCCCGAGCGTCTTTCGGAGCTTGTGAGGCTTTTGCGCCCGGACATCACCGATGCCAGCGCCCGCGTGTTGTTCGAGGTAAAGCCGGACGATGGCAGGCCATCCGGGCTGCCTATGAAGGAGGTGAATTCCCCTGGGGTTTCCAAGGCCGGTCTACTTGCCCGCGGACTGCTCAAGACGGGTGCCTTTCCCCCGCCCCGGCAGATGCTCCGGGTGCGACCCGGTGAGGTGCTGGTGATGCACTCGGGCGCTAATTTCGACTTGGACCGCACAGGTTGGTGGGTGCACCTGTTCGGCGAGGTCTCCACCCATTTGGACGAATGCATCCTGACGCAGGATCGCGAACGCAGGAGGCCGTGCTCCGGGTCATCCCCTCCGTGGAGGAGCTCTCCAGCGCCTACTCCTACGCGTTGAGCATCCAGTTGTGGGACTGGAACAGGGCGTTGGAGCGGGAGTAGCGCTCCGCGAGCCATGGGCCAACTCCAACCCGGCACGAGACGTCAAGTCTCGCCGGTCTTCAGTGACGGGCGCGGGCGCAGCAGGCCCGGCGCGCTGACGACGAGAATCCCCGCCAGGACCAGCACGGCGCCCACGGCGAAGGAGGCGTCCGCCTGCTCGTGCAGCACCAGCACGCCCGCGCTGACGCCGAACAGGGGCGTCATGAACGAGAACACCGACAGACTGGAGGCGAGGTAGCGCCGCAGGAGCCAGAACCAGACGAGATAGCTGGCGAAGCACACCACGATGCCCTGGAAGAGCAGACTCGCCCACGCCACGCCGGTGAGCGACACCGGCCCCGCCTGACCCGTGAGGAGGGCCACGGGCAGCAGGAGCACGAAGCCGCCCACCAGCTGGTAGAGCAGCGTCTGGGTGGGACGCGCATCGGAAAGCGCCGAGACGCGCACCACCACGGTGGTCGCGCCCCACGCGAGGCCCGCGAGCAGGCCCATCGCGTCGCCCCCAATCATTTCCAGGCTGACCCCTCCCTGGAGCCATCCGCCGCCGAAGGCCAGCAGGATGCCGCCGAACGCCACCCCCATGCCGGCCCACTGCGAGCGCCGCAGCCGCTCGGAGGGCACGAGCCAGTGCAGGCCCAGCGCGGCGAACACGGGCGCGGTGTAGAGGAAGACGGCCATGTGCGAGGCTTGGGTGTGGCGCAGGCCCTCGCCGACGAAGAGGAACTCCGCGGCGAAGAGCGCGCCCGCCAGGAGGCCGGGACGCCGGTCCCATCCCGGACGGACAATCGCTCGCCACGTATCCAGCACAGCAGGCCCACGAGCAGCGCGCTGATGCCCGAGCGCAGCGTCATCTGCATCAAGGGAGGAATGTGGGGCGCGGCCAGTTTGACGGCCACCTGCTGCATGCCCCAGATGGAGCACAGCAGGAGCATCGTCGCGAGCGCGAAGCCATCGGTGGGTTTCCGGGAGGAACTCATTCCCCCATATTGCGTATGGCGGGCTCGATTCATATAGCGAGAGTCCGACAACCCATGCCGAGAAGCCGCCATGGCGAAGCAGCTCCAAGTTCCTTTCACCACCAAGCTTCCGTACCCCGTCTATTTTCGCACGGCCAACCTGACGGAGGAGGCCTCGTACCCCCGGCACCGTCATCCCTGGGGCGAGTTCGTCTACGCCTTCAGCGGGGTGATGGAGCTCAAGCTCGCCGACAGCCACTACCTGGCGCCGCCGCGGTACGGCATCTGGCTGCCACCCGACGTGGAGCACATCGGCATGAATCGCCACGAGGCGAGCCACTGCTCGCTCTACCTCTCCCGGGAGCGCTGCCGTGCCCTGCCGAAGACGACGTGCGCGCTCGCGGTCAGCCCGTTGATCAAATCGCTCCTCGAGCACCTGCGCGAGCACGGGGTGGACCAGCCCCGCACGAGTGCTGACCGCCGGCTGCTCCAGGTGCTCATCGACCAGCTCGCCCTGGCCCCGGCCCAGGGCAGCTACCTGCCGATCTCCGACGATCCGCTGCTGCGGCAGGTGCTGACGGCCCTGGAGGAGAATCCAGCGGATGGGCGCTCCCTGGCGCAGTGGGCGCGAGAGGTGCACACCACGGAGCGCACGCTCGAGCGCCGCTGCCAGCAGCACCTGGGCCTGTCCTTCACGGACTGGCGCCAGCGGCTGCGCGTCGTCAAGGCGCTGGCGATGTTGGAAATGGGCCGCTCGGTGGAGGCCATCTCGCTGGACCTGGGCTACAGCAGCGCTTCCGCCTTCATCGCGATGTTCCGGAGAATGACGGGCACCACGCCGGACAAGGTGCGCGGCCAGGGCTTCGCGGCTTCCTGACGCGTCGTCTGAGCCGCGGGGCCGCGTGGAGCGGGCCTGGGGGCGGCGGGAAGCGAAGCCGCCGCCCGGCACTCTCAGAGCGAGCCCGGCGGAGTCTCGTGGGAGCCTGGCGCTAATCTGCCCCTGTACTCACGTGTCGCTCGCCGTGTCCGCCTGGCCTTGGTGGCGGTGGCGGGCCTGCTGTTCTTCCGCGCACGCCAGCAGGGCTCATAGCGCTCTGGGGGAGGGCTCTCGGGTGGGCCTTCGCTCAATCCCTTGCGCACGCCCTACTGAGGCCGGGGCCGCAACACCTGGGGCGGCCGATGCGCCCTCCGTTCCTCCAACACCCGCGAACGCGCTCGCACGCTGTAGGGGCCGGGTCCGAAGTAGACGAGCAGCAGCGCGCCGCCCGTCATGGAGATGTTCTTCCAGAAGTGGATGCTCTGCGCGGTGGCCTGCTCGGGGGGCAGACCCCAGAAGTGGTGCACCGTCAGCGCCGTGAGCACGAGGAACACGGCGATGGCCGCCGCCGCGAGACGCGCGAGCACGCCGAGCAGGATGCACACCCCGCCCACGAGCAGCACCACGCCCGTGACGGCGTTGGTGAGCGCGGGCACGGGAAGCCCCGCGGCGCGCACGTAGGCCGCCATGGCCGGTGCGTGCACGAGGTGGTTGATGCCGCTGGAGATGAAGATGGCGGAGAAGAGCAGCCGTCCAAGGGGAGCCAGGATGTCCATTGAAGTCCTCCCATTTCCCCCTGAACGTACGCACGCGCTCTGGGGGGCCGCACCGTGAGCCCGCCCGGTTCAAGGGGAGCGGGGCTACCTCGCCACCCTGCGCCTCGACGAGCAACAGCCCCAGCTATCAATGCAGGGCCTTCCTGATGGCTTGGAGCCGTGCCAGCGTGGCGCGTTGCGCGGGGAGCAGGCGCTCCTCGGCCTCGAGTTCGTTCAGGTAGAGCGCTCGTGGTCCTGGAGTTCGAACTGCTCTCCTTCCTCTGGCACCGTCTTGGGCGTGGGCTGGGCCGTCTTGGGGGTGTTCGGAGTTGACAGGTCACGTGGCAACCGCCATCTGGGCGTATCGGCGGACGGGAGCTCGTCCTTTTTCCGCCGGCAAAGGACAGCCAGGTGAACAGCATGAGAATGGGGTCATGGGTGTGGAGTGTTCTCGCCGCCGTGCTCTTCCTCGGAGCAGCACCAGCCAGGGCACAGGCTCCCACCCGAAGCGTCTGGGTGGAGCAGGAGGGCATCTCGTTCCACGGTGTGTACTGGAATCACGGCAAGCAGAAGACAATCATCTACATCCCCGGCTACGGCGACCCGGGGAGCACCGGGGACTCGATCTTCCACCGGGAGTTGTTCGCGGACTACGCGGTCCTCTCCATCGACCCGCTCAACCAAGGTCAGTCGGGCCATGCCGTCAGGACCGACATCGTCGACCTGATGAACAAGGTCATCCTCGCCTTCCTGAACCAGGAGGGGATCCGCAAGGCGTACCTGGCGGGACACTCGGCTGGTGCGCTGCAGGCGCTGGCCTTCGAGCGGGCTCATCCGACCCGGACGCTCAACAAGGTGGTGCTTCTCGATGACGGGCAGATTTCGCTTGGCCGGTACCACCCATCCAGTTTCTCCCGGACAACGCCTTCGGCCTGCCCGCCGGGCCCTATAGCGTGATCGAACTCGAAGCCCTGTTCTTCGATCCGTCTTCCTCGAGCATGACGTACGACGAGTACATCACCGGGCTCACCGCCTACACCCAGTTCGATGTGACGGAGACCGGCCGGCGGTGAAGAAGGCGCTGCTCCTCACCCGCGACTTCAGCCTGCCCACGCTTCCGTCCTCCCTCGGTGTCGACACGAGTGCCGCGGACTCGGCCTTCCAGCAGGCCGCGATGGCGTTCACGTGCAACGTCAAGCATGGAAGGTGGATCGAGCTCGCCGGGGCCACCCATCAGCTGTGGAATGAGCCGGCCTCGGCCGACGCCGCTGCCGCGCACATCGCCGGGTTCTTGCGCCCGTAGGCGGCGGCCCGGCGCCAAGGAGTCAGGCTACTTCCTCAGCGCCTGACGCGTGGACGCATGCCCCGGTGGCCGGGGCGCCCGAGAGGGTGTCCCCCGAGAGGGTGTCCCCCGAGAGGGTGTCAAAGAACTTGAGCCCGAGAGGGTGTCCCCCGAGAGGGTGTCAAAGAACTTGAGCGATGCGACCCGGCACCACACGCGGCGGGAACGAGTAGAGAGGAAAGCTCGCCGAGAAGTTCCCCCGCTCCCACTGAGCCGCCGCCTCTCGGAACACCGCGACGAAGGCACGGTACCGCTCACGCAACTCCCGCAGCGCCTGTAGCGTGGAGGCATGCCCCAACGGCCGCGGGCTGCGTTTGAGATGCTCGGGCCGGGTATGCGGGTGCTGTGCCTTCACGGCGCGAGCCCCAAGGACTGGCTTGTTCCGTGCGCGAGCCTCGGCTTCCACCTCCTCCACCAGTCCCCGCACCGCACGCTGCCTCTCCTCCTCTCCCAGTCCTTTCCAACATGGCAGGGGCGCCACCTCCAACTCCACGGGCTCGGCCCATTGCTCCGCGAAGCGTCCTGTCTCTCCCGCCGGTCTTCGCTCCCCCTCTTGCTCCAGCGTTTCGTCCAATTGAACCACTGGAACAGTCTCCGCGCCGGCCCCAGCAATTGCGGCAGACACGTGAGGCCCGGCCACTCGGTGCTCTTCTCCACCAGCCCCTCTTTCACTCCATGGGCCAGTACGTAGCGCAACCGGCCCACCAATGCCGTGTCGTCCAGCACCGGCTCCGCCGAGTAACGCCTCTCCCAGAAGCCGCCGCTCCAGTCCACCAGCCTGCCCACCTTCTTGGACAGATTGGAGCGCAGGTACTGCATGAAGGAGGCGAGCGCGGCACCGCGTGCCCACACCAGCAGGTGGAAGTGGTTGGAAGCGAAGGCGAAGGCGTGTAGCCGGACGGTACCGTCGCTCTGCTGGACGGCGCGCGCCAGCACTCCACCCACGACCTCGTTCACTTCCGCGCTGGGACGCAGCAACAGCCGTCCCTGAAAGCACCTGGAGGTGACGAAATAGAGACCCTCCTCCTGGAACATCCTCAACGGCCAGCCCATCCCCATCCCCCGCATGCACTCCGCTGGGCCGATGCACCTCGTGGGCCAACGCCAGGTCCTCGGAAAGATTTGAGAATCGGTCGGTGCCCCGTCTCCGCCGAGTTCCGTTCTCGCTCAAGTCCCTCGCTTCGAGTCCTTTGACACCTTCTCGGACACCTTCTCGGGCTCAAGTCCCTCGTTTCGAGTCCTTTGACACCTTCTCGGGGTTTCGAGTCCTTTGACACCTTCTCGGGAGGTCCCTCGTTTCGAATCCTTTGACACCTTCTCGGAGTTTCGAATCCTTTGACACCTTCTCGGGAGTCCTTTGACACCTTCTCGGACACCTTCTCGGGAGGTCCCTCGTTTCGACTCCTTTGACACCTTCTCGGACACCTTCTCGGAGTTTCGAATCCTTTGACACCTTCTCGGACACCTTCTCGGAGGTTTCGAGTCCTTTGACACCCGGGGAGGGTTTCGAATCCTTTGACACCTTCTCGGAGCTCAGGTCCCTCGTTTCGACTCCTTTGACACCTTCTCGGCGGCGTTTGAGGTGCTCGGGCTGGGTATGCGGGTGCTGTGCCCTCACGGCGCGAGCCCCAAGCACTAGGCCGGACGCGCGAAGGCCGTGGCACGCGACACGTCTTCCCAGCGGGTGACCTCCGCGCCCAGCCGCTCGAGCCTCGCCCGGGTGCGCCCGACGGCGTCCGCGCCGAGCACCAGGTGCAAGGGGGGCTCGGGCGCGCGCACCGCTTGAATGAGGGCCCGGGCCGCGGCCCGTGGGTCTCCGCTCTGCTGGCCGATGATCTTCTCCAGCGCGCGCACCGCCTCGCCGCTCGTGGCCTCGTAGGCGGACAGGCGCGTCTCGGTGCGGCGCAGCGAGTGCTCGGAGAGGAAGTCCGTGCGGAAGGCGCCCGGCTCCACGCTCGTCACCCGCACCCCCGAGCCCATGAGTTCCTGGGCGAGGCTCTCGGACAGCGCGCTCAGGGCGGCCTTGCTCGCCGCGTACAGGCCCGAGCCCGCCATGGGCGCGAGCGCGGCGATGGAGGAGATGTTCACCACGTGCCCCGAGCCCTGGGCGCGCATGAGGGGCAGCGCGGCCTGGAGCACCCGGAGCGCGCCGAAGAAGTTCACCTCGAAGAGGTGCGCGGCCTCCGCGTCGCGCGTCTCCTCGATGGGGCCGAGCAGGCCATAGCCCGCGTTGTTCACCACCACGTCCAGCCGTCCGTGAACCGCGTGGGCGGCACGCACCGCGGCCGCGGGGGCCTCGGGACGCGACAAGTCCAGCGGCACCGCGTGGACCCCGGCGCCGAGGTCGCTCGTGCCGTCGCGCGTGGTGCCGACGACGACGTCGCCGTGGGCGCGCACCTCCTCGGCGAGGGCCCGGCCGAGGCCGCGGGAAATGCCGGTGATGAACCAGATGCGAGAAGACTGTGTCATGGCGTTGCTCCGTGAGGGGTTGTGCCTTCAGGCGCAAGATGCGCGCGGGCGCCGCCGGCGGGAATGCGCGGGCGGGTGCATGGGTCATGAAGCGCGGCGGACAGAATGCGGGGGACTATGCCGGGAAGGCTCGCGCAGCACGTCGATGAGGGCGCGCAGGGCGGCGGGTGGGTGGCGGCCCGCGGGGTAGTGCAGGTGGAAGCCGGGGAAGGGCGGCGAGTAGTCCTCCAGCAGGGGAACGAGCACGCCCGCGTCGAGGAAGGGCTGGAGGAAGCGGTCCGACCAGAAGGTGATGCCGAGCCCGGCGATGGCGGCGTCCACGGCGAGCCGCCGGTCATTGAGGATGAGGGGGCCCTTCACGGCGACCTCGAACCAGCGGCCCTCGTGGGCGAACTCCCAGGCATAGAGGGCGGGGGTGCCGGACTGGCGCCAGTTGATGCAGGCGTGCTGGAGCAACTCCTGGGGCGTGCGGGGGTGCCATGGCGCGCGAGGTAGGCGGGCGAGGCCACCGCTATCTGGCGCAGGGGGCCCCGAGCCGCACCGCCACCATGTCCTGCTCCAGCCGCTCGCCCAGGCGGATGCCCGCGTCGTAGCCGGCCGCGACGATGTCCACCACGGCGTCATTCACCGTGAGATCGAGCACCACGTCCGGACAGGCCGCGTGGTAGCGCGCGAGCACGGGCTGGAGGAAGTGTTCGGTGGCCGAGCGCGGGGCGATGAGGCGCAGCACGCCGGTGGGGTGCTCGCGAAAGTCGTTCACCTCCTCGAGTGCCGCGTCGAGCTCGGAGAACACGCGGCCGAGCCGCGCGAGCAGCCGGGCGCCGGCCTCGGTGGGGGCGACGCTGCGGGTGGTGCGGTGCAGCAGGCGCACGCCGAGCCGGGCCTCCAGGTGGCGCAGCGTCTGGCTGAGCGCGGAGGGTGTGACGCCCAGTTCCGCCGCCGCCCGGGCGAAGTGGCCATGGCGGGCGATGGTGGCGAAGGCCTTGAGGTCGGCGAACTCGTTGCCGCGCATGTGGACCCGATGCGTTATTTCCGCGGAGGCGGCTGGAGGAACCCCTCGAGCATCCGGCGAAAGCGCTCCACCGCGGCCGGACTCCGCTCGACCTTCATCCTGAGCAGCGTGCCGTACCAGGCCGCCAGCAGGAAGGCGCCGAGATCGATCGCCGCCGCTTCGTCGTCTGGCCGGAGCAGGCGAACGACCTCCTCGAAGCGCGCGGATTGATGCTCGAGCACCGCGCAGAGTCGCTCGCGGAGCGCGTCGCCATGAACCGTGATCTCGGCGGCCATGTCGGGGACGATACACCCGCGCTGCCACCCCGCCTCGGCGGCTGTCCTCGAAATGCGATCGAAATAAGCCCTGAGCCGATCCGCCGGAGAGAGCGCCTCGTTGCCGAGGGTCTCATCCATGATGCCGTCCAGCTTCTGCTCATAACGAGCGAGAATGAGGACGCCGAACCCCTCCTTGGAACGGAAGTGGTTCGTGAACGAGCCCTGGGGCACGCCCGCCGCCTTCGTAATCTCCCGGACCCCGGTCGCGCCGAAGCCTCGCGCGTGCACGATCTTCATTCCCTCTTCGAGCAGCGCCTCTCGTTGATCCTTGCTCACGAGCCCGTCTTAATACACTCGTCTTGCCAGTTCAATACGACCGTGTTAGAAGGGTCGGGACGCTGAGGAACAGCGGCGGAAGACGCCTTCATCCTGTCGAAGCAGCCGTGCGCCGGCCAGGCGCGGTCACGAGTCGTCCTGGGAGACCGGGTCCGAGCGGCGTTGTGCCCATCGAAGAAGCAAGACATTGACCCCGGGTCGAGGCGCCGGACGCGCTTCGAGACGGCGCTGCTGGATTTCCTGTCAGGTTTGAAGGGGCAGCGCGGCGGGACAGGTGCATGACGCCACACGTCTTCAGTGCAACACCATCACGGCAACACCCTCCACGTTGGAAAGGCGAGACATGCGTACGTTGATGAGCGATGAAATCAAACGTTTTACCAAGGAAGATGATGGCAAGCCGGTCGTCATGCTCAACCTCCTGCGCTTCCAACCGGACGGAGGACGTGAGCGTTACTCGAAGTATATCGCCTTGTCCGGTCCCCTGGTGGCGCGCTACGGAGGGGAGGTTGTCTATGTCGGTGACGGCCTGCCAGCGATCGCGGCGGAAGACGGGCAGGCCTGGGATGCCGTGGCGCTCGTGAGGTATCCCTCCCGGAAGGCCTTCACCGACATGATCGAGGATCCGGACTACATCCAGAAGGCCGGTCCCGTGCGGGAATCGTCGCTCATCGAGGCCGTGCTGCAACCGCTCCGCACGGTCATCGTGTGAAGGACGCTTGCCCGTGAGGTGGCCTCGCCCCGAGTCTGGTAGCGTGGACTGTATCCACGTGACGCGGGTCCGGAGTACGGGTCCAGCGCGGGGGAATCCGCATGGACACTCGACCCGAGGTCGTTCGTTTTCGTACTCCCGCCGAGAGCGGAGAGGTGCGTGAGGTCTCCGCCCGGCGCGTGGGCCCGGACCTCTACCTGACGGCTTCCTCCCACTTGTTGGGCTCCCAGCTCCGGGAGGTGCGGCGCGTGGTGGTCCGAGCACCCGGGCAGGCGGAGCAGGTGCTCGTCCTGACCTCGGATGACGAGGCCAATCTGGCGCTGTTGGCCCCCGCGGTGGAGGGCGGCGCTCCGACGGGAGGCGCGGAGCTCGTCGTCGAGGTGCTGGAGGCCACGGCGGACGCGAAGGAGCAGTGGTCCCTGCTGGCGGATGCACCGACGGAGAGTGCGAGCTGCCTCGTGCTCCTCTCCTCCGCGCGGGGCGGACAGCCCTTTCTGGCCCGGCTCCGCCCGGAGGGGGACGTGCTGGAGGTGACCACGAGCCCGGAGGCCGGCGTGGAGATGCGGGAGCTGCCGGGCTGCCCCGTGGTGCGGGGCGGCAAGGTGGTGGGGCTGGTGACCCAGCGGACGCGAGAGGAGGGCCGGGTGCTCGCCGTCACGGCCTCGACCCTCCTGTCTCTCTGGCACCGGCGATGCGGTGCCGGGGAGCAGGGGTGGAGGCAGCGGAGCTTCGCCTATGGGACCATCAAGCTGTTCGTGGCGGCCATCGCGGACGCGGGGGTCTGGAAGCGCGAACTCTCCTCCGTGGACCCTCGGCTGGCGCTGGATTTCGGGGCCTACCAGCTCTCGGTGAAGCAGGCCCAGCAGATGCCTCTGCTCATCTTCCTGTTGCGATGCCTGTTGGGGCCGCTCGTCACGGTGCTCCTGTTCGATCTGGCGCTCACGGGCCCGTTCCTCGTCTACGCCGACGTGTTTCCCCCTGGCATGCTGGCGGGGATGACGCGGGAGCTCACGATTTCCTACTGCATCGCGATCGTGGGCGCGCTGGGGCTCAGCCTGCTCACGGGGGTGGGGGCCGCCGTGGGCGCGGCGACGTTGGGAGGCTCGCGGGCGCGGTCGCGGTGCTCGTGTCCATCCCCTTGAGGGAGAGTTCCTGGATCGTGGCGGGCATCACCCTGGGCACCATGTGTGGGACGGCCTGTGGGGTGCTGTGGATGCAGCGGGCCGACACCCGGCCCAGGCCCACCCGGGAGCAGGTGCAGGCGGTGGCGTGGGGACTGGCGGAGAGCCTCGTCCTGGTCGCCTCGCTGAGCCTCATCAGCCTCCAATTCATCCAGGCCCAGCTGTACTGGGGCATGGAGCGGAGCGGGCGATGGGCGCCGTGCTCGGCCTGCTGCTCGTCACCCCTTGCCTGCTGGCCTTCTTCCTGCGGCGGCGGGAGGCGCCAGGGCAGTGGTTCGGGACCGTCCTGCTGGGCATGGTCGCGGTCTTCGCCTTTCTGGGGGCCGTTCTCCAGCCCATCCTGGCCAGCGCCACTCCCTCCACGCTCGCGTTCGGCATGAGCGTGGGCCTGCTGGTGGGGGTCGCCGTCTGTGGGCTCTTCAGCATGATGCATGCCCTGGCGGAGAACTTTGGCGCGGGCCCGTGGAGCGACCGGCTCCCGTGCTGGGCAACTGCCTGCTGCTGCCGCTGCTGGGCCTCGCGTACGCGGGCTCGGCGGGGCTGTTCCTGTCCCGTCTCTCCTGGTGCCTGCTCACCAGTGGCCTGCTGAGCTTCGTGATGGTCACCGTCCGCAAGTGGGTGCCGATCCGGGCGCGTCACGTCGGCGCCGGCCAGCGCGGCTCGGGGCCAGGGGTGAGCCCGGGCGTATCGTAGCGAGCCACCGGGAACTCCCGGGGCGGCGGTGTCGGAGTGTGCCCAGGGCTTTGCGCTGGGACGGAGGGAACCATGAGGCTGGATGTCTTCTCGGAGATGCAGTACCCGAAGGCGCTGTGGGGCGACGGGGGGCACGAGCAACGGCTGATCCAGGAGACCCTGGAGCAGGCGAGGCTGGCCGACGAGCTGGGCTACGGGGTGTGGTGGCAGGTGGAGCACCATGGAGCGGTGGAGTTCAGCTACAGCTCGGCGCCCGAGGTGATGCTGACGGCCATCGCCATGAGCACCAGGAACCTGCACGTGGGCCACGCGTCGGTGCTGGCACCCGCGCGGTTCAACCACCCGATCCGCGTCGCCGAGCGAGCGGCTTTTCTCGATCATCTGAGCAGGGGGCGCTGCCAACTGGGCCGGCGCGGAGCACCGTCCCCGAGTGGCGCAACTTCAACATCCCTCCGGACTCGACGCGGGGGCAGTTGCAGCAGGCCTTCGAGATGATTCCGAGGATGTGGACCCGGGAGGCGTTCTCCTGGGACAGCCCTGACTTCCAGATCAAGGACATCAACGTCGTGCCCAAGCCGTACCGCCGGCCTCATCCGCCGCTGTGGCAGGCCTGCTCCAGCCCGGCCTCGTTCGAGCAGGCGGGGCGCAACGGTGTGGGGGCGCTGGGGGTGACGCTGTGGGCCTCGCTGGAGGAGGCCGCGGAGATGATCCACCTCTACCGGGAAGCGCTGCGCACCCGGTGCGAGCCGGTGGGCGAGTTCGTGAACGACCAGGTGGCCTTCTTCACCTTCGTGCACTGCGCGGACAGCGAGCAGGAGGCCATGGAGAACGGCGCGGCGAGGGCCGCGGCCTGGTACACGAGCGGCTCCTTCACCTTTTTCGAGGCGAAGGATCAATTCGTCAAGACGGCCGCCGAGCTCGAGGCGCTGGCGAAGGATCCCGCCGGCGGAGGGCTGACGGGCCAGTACCTGCGAAAGAAGGATCCGAACGCCCCTCAGTCCCGAGCCCAGCGGTTGCTCGGCCGGGTGATGTCGAACGAGGCCGTACCGGACCAGGAGATCTGGGAGGTGCTGAGCGAGCAGGAGTCGCTGATCGTCGGCACGAAGGAGCAGGTACGCCGGAGGATGAAGCGCTACGAGGCGCTCGGCATCGACGCCCTGATGTCCTTCCACCAGGTCGGTGCCCTCCGGCATGAGCAGGTCATGAAGAGCCTGCGTCTCACGGGCGAGCTGATTCCGGAGTTCAGCGCGCCGCGGGTGCCCTGACCCATCGTGCGTCGCTCGAGGCCTGTTCGAGGGCGGTAGCCTGTCAGGGGCAGTCGTAGTTGAAGTCACGGCGCACGGGCCCGTCGTCCAGGCCCGGTGTGCCCGAATACTCCTCATGGACCAACCGGCCCGTGCTGTCCCGCTCGTGCGTGCGGCGGGCATCCACGACTCCGTCCTCGTTCATGTCCCATTCATCGAGAGCGACGATCGAGGTGCCGCAGATGAACCGGGCCCGGTGGGTGATGCGCCGGGTGCTGAAGAGTTGGGTCGGGCCGCAGGCCTCCCCGGTGCAGACCTTGTAATGGAAGATGTCCTCCGCGAACCGCTCGCGCCAACCGCCCGGGTCGTGAACCGTGGTCGTGAGGCGCTCCTCCACCCTGCCCGGACACTGTCTGTGCTCCCTGAGCCGGAGCGCACGGCCCGCGGTGTCGTAGGCCCTCGTGGACTCGCTCGAGCACTCGCCGGTACCGTTGTCCCAGGACGAGGAGATGAGCTGGCCCCGCTCGTTGTACTCATCCGCATAGGCCTGGTAATAGCCCGTGTACCACTGATGGCGCTTGAGCTGCCCATTGGGCCAGTACGACAGGCTCGCGCACCGCTGTTCCCCCGAACCACACCCGTACCAGCCCGAAGTGTCGATCCCCGTCAGACGGCCCTGCTGGTCGTATGAATACTCACTCCAGTAGTTCAACCTTGAATCCGAGTCGTTCCGGGTGGTGATACAATAGAGACCGCCCTGGTCGTTATATTCGTACTCGGTCGAGCTGGATCGGACTCCCTGGGTGACGCGCATGAGGAGCCGTCGCTGCTCGTCATAGGTCCAGTCCGTCTGCTCGAACGTGCCTCCGGCGTGGTCCACCCGGCTGCGCAACTCGAGTCCATCCCACCAGGTATGGGTTTCCACCGAGAGGGTCGCTCCCGAGGCATCGTTCGTGCGCAGTTCCAGCAGTCGGCTGTCGGCGTCGTATCGGGCGTGCTGTCCGCGCCCATCCGCCAGCACGGAGGACACCTCGCACGCCGTCGCCTGGACCGGAGGCGAAGCGTACGGCCACGGGATGCACGCGGGCGCGGGCAACGAGGGCTCGGCTTCCAGGGTCGACACCGTCCCCCCATCCGTGGGTGGGAGTTCCACGTCACGAGGAGGAGTCCCTCCCTCCGAAGGGCCCGGTTCCCCTGTATCCGGAGCAGGAGCCTTCCGCTCGGCGCCCGGGGGTTGCATGGGTGTGGGTGAAGGCCTGGAGGAATCGCACCCCATCCACGCCAGACAGACCACCAGTGTCCACGACCCTCTGCCTCGCCTCATTTCACCCTCCCGCTTGAGCTGGGACGGTGTTCACGAACCGTGCGACCGCCAAGCTTTCGAAGGAGTGGATTCAACTCAAGGCGGGCTCGGTGTCTCGCGCGTGTACCACCGGACGCTCCGTCTTGCCGGGCCGGGTATTCGGGTGCTGGCCCTCACGGCGTGAGTCATGAGTTCGCGGTGGTGCGCGAGGCTCCGGCCGATTGGGCTTCGGCGTGTGTTGTCGCGGACCGTGCACTCCTTGAAGGTCGGCCCTTGGCGTCGGAACGGGACTCGCGGCCCGCCGCCCGGCCCAGACGCTCGGACATGCGCCGCAGATGGTCGATGAGCTCCGGCGGCTCGTGGACCTCGAAGTCGAAGCCCATGGACCCGAGGAGCCACGCGATCGTTTCCAGGTTGTCCGCGCCCGTGTGCACGACACTCTGCCCGGGCTCCCCTTCCTCGACGCGGAAGGAGACACCGGACAGCTTCGCGGAGACCGTGCTCGCCGGGGCGTGCACCGTCGCCCGTACACGGAGGCGGTAGACGTCCGTCGAGACGCGCTGCGAGACGTAGGCCGCCGCGTCCCCGGAGGGCAGGGGCCGCGGTCTGAAGGCACGACCCGGCCTTGGCTTCGGGCCGATGCGGTCGACGCGGAAGGTGCGCCAGTCCTCCCGCTCGAGGTCATACGCCAGCAGGTACCAGCGGAAGCGGGTGTGCACGAGGCGGTAGGGCTCCACGTGACGCTCGCTCGCCTCGCCCTCCCGGTTGCCATAGTCGAAGCGCAGTTGGAGTTCGTCGCGGCAGGTGTTCGCGATCACCGCCAGTGCCTCGGCATCCACCGTGGGACCCGCCGCGTCTCCGAGCCGCACGCTCACCGCCTGCAGCGCATTCACCCGGCGTCGCAGGCGCTTGGGCAGCACCTGCTCGAGCTTGCCCAGGGCCCGCACCGCCGCCTCCTCCAGGCCCGTCACCGAACCGACCGCCGCGGCGCGCAGTCCCACCGCGACGGCCACCGCTTCATCGTCCTCCAGTGGCAGCGGGGGAGCTCCTTCCCCGCGCCGAGCTGGTAGCCGCCGCCCACTCCGGCCGTCGCATGCACCGGGTAGCCCAGCGTCCTCAGCCGATCCACGTCCCGGCGGACACTGCGCTCGGTGACCCCGAGCTGGCTCGCCGGTCCCCGCCCGCCCAGAAGCGCTGGGACTGCAACAGGGACAGCACCTTGAGCAGCCGGGCAGAGGTCTGAACCATGGAGGGCTCCTCGAATCGCGGACCGAATCTGTCCGCGACCCTTCCTACCTTCTTCTGGTCACCGGGGCGAGCCCGCCAGGGCCGTCCCCCTTCTTGGAGTTCCACCATGACGGCCTCTTCCTCCTCCCACTCCCCGGGCATCCAGACGTACAAGGGCAGCTGCCAGTGCGGCGCCGTGCGCTTCGAGTTCGACCTCGACGCGAGCGCCGGGACGATCCGCTGCAACTGCACCGCTTGCACGAAGACGGGCTGGTGGAGCGCGGTGGTGAAGCCGGAGGCCTTCCGTCTCGTGGCCGGTCGGGAGGTGCTGGGCGACTACTCGCGCTCGGAGGCCTACCATGCGCGCTTCTGCGGAACGTGTGGCATCCGCGCGTTCAGCCACGGGGATGTCCCCAGCCTGGGGGGAGCTTTCTACTCGGTGAACCTCAACTGCCTGGATGGCGCGAACCTCGCGGGCGTTGCGGTGCACTACCTGGATGGACGCCACGACACCTGGGCCGAACTGGCCCGGGCGCCCTACGTGAGCCCCTTCTCCTCCGCGGCCCATGCCCGCGCCTGAGCCGATCGCGCCTCCTTCGAACACGAAAACCGGAGTTCTTGGATGTACAGCCTGGTCAGCGGGCCCTACTTCTTCAGCACGAGCATCATCACCAGCCTCATCCTCGTGACGATGCCCTAGCGAGGGTCACCGGGGGGAGCATTCTGCTCTCATCAGTAGAGATTGGTCTTGTAGTCCTTCTCCAGGCCCTTCTGGATGAGGCCGGTGACGCCGGGAACGGACAGCAGCGCGCCCGCCAGCCGCGCCCCGAGGCCCTTGTCACTGTTGAGCTTGAAGTGCGCGAAGAACACCTTCGTCGGATCGACACTCTCGGTCCGCTTCTGGTGGGGCCAGAGCCGGGCGCGCACCAGGGTGGGGCTCTCGCGCAGTTCGAGGGTCGGCTGGTCGATGCCGGTGACCAGCGTCGGCGTCTTGCCCTGGACGGTGAAGCGCGCGCGCACCGCCTCCTCCCCCGTCGTGAGCCGTGCGGTTCCCGAGAGGTGGAGCACGTGGGTGGAGCCGGGAATGAGGAGCGCGGCGGCGATGCGCGGTTGGGTGACGATGTTGCGGAAGCTGTCCACCCGGCGGTTTCCCGGACGATCGGCGAACCAGGCCCTTCCATCCTGGAGACTCGCCATCGTGCCCGCTGGATCTCCCTTGGGGCTGAGGTCGGCGCGTCCGTGCTCGTTGATCGTCGCCAGCGCCATGAAGCGGCTGGCGGACAAGAAGGACTCGGCGTCTCCGGGCGTGGCCACCCCGGGTGATGCGGTCCAGAACTCCGAGCGGAGCAAGGCCTTGGCGCAATGGCCGTAGCATTCCTCGACCGTGACGCGCAGCTCGCCCCCGCTCACCTCCGCCACCCTGCCGTTGACGCGCAGGGTCTCGCCGATGCCGGGGAGCAGGAACAGCGAGCCGAATCCCATGCCCGGCCGGGCCAACGTCGGGTCATCGAGCCGTGCGAGGGGCAAGCGCAGCTCGCGCGCGTCGCCTCCCGCGAAACCGGGGGCGCCGCCGCCGAGGGTGACGTGGATGCGAGGCGCCTCCCCGAACCCGGCGAACATCACCGGCGATGCGGCGAGCCAGCGCAGCGCGCCTTCGTCCAGATGGTCGATGACCTTGAGGTTCACCGGCGCCGGCGCCTTGCCGACAACGGCTTCCAGTTCAGCAAGGGTGGTGATCGAGCCGCTCATGGCAGGGTCCTGGGTTCGGGCGCGCCCGAAAGGGCGAGCGACAGGGGATCTTCGTCCTTCAACCTGACCCGATTCGCGCTTGACCGCATGCCGCAACCCGGTCAATTTGTTTCGAGATTCGGTCACGACCGCTGAATCGAGCCCGCATGCGCCTCACGGAAGCTCCCCCCAGCACATGGAGGTCGATCCGGACGAGGTCTCCCGGCCGGTCCTGGTGGTGGGCATGGGGTTGGTGACCGGGGGGCTGGAGCTGGACTTCCACACCCACCGTAAGGCCCAGCTGTTCTTCGTGAGCCGCGGCGAGGTGACCTGCGAGGCGTCCAACGCCCTGTGGCTGGTTCCTCCCCAGTCGGCGTTGTGGCTTCCCGGCGGGACGAACCACCGCCTCAAGGGCCGGGCCCCGCTCGAGGGACTCGCGCTGTTCGTGGAGCCCGATGCGGTCGCCACCCTTCCCGGGGAGTGCTGCGCGGTGTCCGTCAGCCCGCTGCTGCGCGAGCTGCTGTTGCGCGCCGCGGCGCTGCCCGTCCTGTACGCCCTCGACGGGCCCGAGGCCCGGCTGGTCACCGTGCTGCTCGACGAACTGGCGGCGGCCCAGGTGGAGCAGCTGCGCTTGCCCATGCCCACCGACGCGCGGCTCCGGCGGTTCGTCGAGCAGCTCACCGCCCATCCGGCGGATGGCGCCACCCTGAAGGACTGGGCGAAGCGGATGGGCATGAGCGAGCGCACACTGAACCGCCTGCTCGTCCAGGAGACCGGCATGAGCTTCGGCCGGTGGCGCCAGCGCCTTCACATCATCCTGGCGTTGCAATGGCTCACGCGGGGCGCCTCCGTGCAGAGCGTGGCCATGGATCTCGGCTACGAGAGCGCGAGCAGCTTCGTGACCATGTTCCGCAAGGCACTCGGCACGTCGCCCGCGCGCTACATCACGCGGCGGCTCGACCTCGCCGGCGCGGGCGGTGGCGCCGCCCCGCTCGGGGAACCGCGGGATTGAAACTGGAACATGGCCGTCCTGCCCGCGGGGACTCCTCCGGGGAGCAGGGGATCAGGGTCGGAGTTCCAGCAGGCCCGCACTCGTCGCCACGTACACCACCTGCCCATCCGTGGCGACCTGCAAGGGCGTGATGCGCCCACGGCACAGATCCTCCTGCTTTGGGGAGGTGAGGCTCACCCGGTACACCTCCCCGGTCATCTCACACATCGTCTCTCCGTGCCCACCGCAGTTCTTGTGTCCGAGCACAACGCTGTCTCCGCCCACCGCGATTTGCGTCCCCGAGGGGATATCCAGCGCGAAGACGGGTGCGCTCCGCAGCAGGACCTCCGCTCCGCCGTCCTGGCGCACTCGCACCAGGTTCGCCCGCCCCACTGCTTCGGTCATATCCAGCGCGATGGGGTCCTCTCCCTCGAAGGCGATGTCCATCACCCCGCCCGCGAACTCATGCGACGGGAGGGGCTGTCCGCCATCCACGCGGTGGCGCTGGAGGACGGGGGAGAGGCCCTCCCGCTGCCGCAGGACGCGGAGTTCCGAGGCTTTGAGCGCCCCCGCCAACGGTGAGCCCGCGTTGGCGGGCAGGAAGGCGAGCGGGGTGGAGCCCCCTCCTCCTCGCTCGTGCGCCACGAGTTTCAAGGAGGCAGGGGCGCCGGCATCCGATGCCTCCTCCTCCAGCGTGTAGACGTTCGCCTCATCGAGCCCGACCAGGGTGAGCCGCCCCGACGTGGTGAAAGCCTCGACGTAAGGCCCTCCGCCACGGGGCAGCCGGTACACGCTCCGCGCCTGCTTCCAGTAGTTCTCGTGGAAGAAGAGGTCCTCCTCATCGGCCACCGTCAACACCGGTATACCCGAGCCCCCGTCGGCCGGGAACCTGCCGATCACACGCACGCCTCCATCCGGGTCCCTGTTGGAGAACACGGTGGAAGAGCAGGTGGGCCCCGTCGGCGTCATCGGGCACGAGAGGTTTGTCGACCAGAGCCCCGCGTCATCCAAGCCCATCTGGATGTTGCCACCGCCACCGCTGAGCATCTGGCATGGCACGGCACACGCCCCACAGTCGCGGCCACCGTCGCCCAGATTTTCCCCAGCCTCATAGGCAGGCGGCTCCAGGGAGCCCGCGTCACCCGGCGGCGGCTCGACAGGGCCCGCATCCTCGGAGGGACGAGGACCCTCCGGAGCTGTGCATCCCGCTCCTGGCAAAGACATCCACACCGCAAGCAAAACATTGAGCCCACTTCGTAGCGCACTCATATCCGCTCCTGCCCCGGCCCACTTCGAGCCGAGGGTAGCACGGGGAGCCGCGCCTCAACCTGCCTCTGCAAGCCTTTCACCTGTCACGGCGTCTCCACGGAACCTCGCGGCCCGTTCCCGTCCATCTCCGCGGCGAGCGCCTTCCCCTCGGGCGTCAGCGACAGACCTCCGAAGGTGACGGCGATCAGGCGCTCGAGCTGCATCTTGTCGATCACGTCGAGGAACTCGGTCCGGGGAATCCGCAGTGTCTCCCCCAGCGCGGTGACCTCGTCGTGGCTCAACAGGGCTTCACCCTTGGACGCCTCGATCGAGTACAAGGCGCGTAAGAAGGCTCGAGACGTGTCTGTCATGATTTGCATTCCTGAAGCGCTCTTCCTTCACGATGGGCCCCTGGATGGGCCATGGCAGTAGAGAATGGAGTGGGCCTCTGGCCCTTCTCTTGGAGGGCGTTGCCACGTCTCCAGGCAGGCATGGATGGGTAGGGCTGGCCGCCCGATTGCTCGGGTCGACGCCTCGAAGGGGGCGCTCGGCTGTTTCCTTCCTGGTGTCCCATCCAGTCAGGTGACCTCGCAGTGAACACCTTCGCCGACCCTCCCGCTCCCCGTCAGCACTCGTCAGCTCCGCGGCGCTCCTCAGCCCGCGCACCGTCTCTTCACGACACGGGGCTCTCTCTTCTTCCACGTATTCCTTTTAGGTGCAAGACGAGCGCTGATGTATCCTCCAGTAGGCAAGGACACGACGAGCCTCCCCCCTGAAAGTGGGCTCGAACGTGTCAGCGCCCCCCTTGTGCTTCGGTTGGAGAAACACCATGCGCGCCGTGCTGGGTTGGATCGCGATCGTGCAGATCATGTAGGTAGGCCGGAAGTGCCAGAGCGGACGAGATGGCCACGCTCGCGTTGTCCCAGGCCAAGGCCTTCTACCGGCGCTCGACTACGAGCGGTGTCTCAAGCGGCTGAAGCGGGCTGGCACGCTGAAGCTGTCGGAACCGGAGCGGGCCGAGGTGGCGCTCTACCAGGGGCTGTGCGGCGCCAGCCTGGGCCAGTCCAAGGCGGCCAGGAAGTCCTTCCAGCGCGCGTTGGAACTGGACCCGGCGCTCCAAACTCCCCCTGGGAACGAGCCCCCGCATCGTCGCGCTCTTCGAGGAGGTGGGGGCGGGCGCCGGACCCGGCCGGCGGAGTCTCCGGCGGTGGCCGCTGCCCCGGCTCCCGCCCCCGAGATGGCCGCTCCCGCCGCGGACAAGCCGTCGGCGGAGTCCCCCGCGGTCACACCCGACCTGAAGCTTCTCGGCTCCCGCCGCCGTCGCCGAGCGTCCGGCCTTCCTTCCTCAAGCCCAGCCGGCGAGGAGTGGGGTGGTCCGCGCCGTGCCCTACGTGCTGGGAGGCGCCTCGCTCGCGGTGCTCGCCACGGGGGGCGTCTTCGGCGTCCAGGCCCGCTCCTCCGAGACCCAGGCGCGCGGCGCGCACTTTGACTCGGACATGCCGCGCTACGGCGTCATCCAGTTGCGCGAGACGCTCAGCATGGCCAGCAGCTTGACCGTGTCGCCGTAGTAGTCCTCGGTGGGGGGTGGAGACGATCTGGTTCCACAAGCTGTCCAGCCACGCCTGGCCGCCGGAGTCCACGGTGGCCGCGACGGCGAACGGCGCCATGAAGACCATGTCGTTGTAGGACTCGATCGCGGTGCCATTGAGCTGGTAGCCGGCGCGGATGTTGTTCGGCCTGCCTCCGGTCTTGCCGCGAATCCAACGGCTGATCAAGCTGGCCGCGTTGCGCGAGCGGGTGTCGCCGCTGATGGCCGCGTCGATGCCGATGCGCCACGGCACGCGGCACGCGTTCCAGGAGTAGCTGCCGTCGTACGGCGCCTCGAGGAATTCGGCGGGGGCGGGGCGAGGCGTCGTGGTGTTCGTCTTGATGATGAAGTCGGGCACCAGGCCGGTCGCGCTGGCGTAGGTGGTCTGCATCTTCTCGAGCAGCGTCTGGTGCGCGCTCAGCACCTTCGACCAGTCGGTGCTGGCGTGGCCGATGAAGCCGCGGAAGTGGCCGAGCATCCAGTCGGAGCTGCGCGTGGCGTAGTAATAGTCCGGCGCATCCTGCTGCAGCAGGCTGGCCCAGTCGCCGAGGTTGACCAGTCGCGTGGTCGGGTTGATGTTGCTCTGGGCGATCGCGTTGAGCACGCGCGTGGCCTCGGCCGCGTAGTTGATGGAGCCGGTGGAGCCCCACTGCTTGTGCGCGAGCAGCAGCGAGTAGGCGATGTCGAGATCGCCATCGGTGGCCGAGTCGTGATCGAGGATGTCGCGGCAGTTGACATCCTGCGCCCAGGCCAGCAGGTTGGGATTGTTCTGGCTGGGATGCCGGAGGTTGTAGCGGTGCAGGCCGTCGAAGATGGCCTGGGCCTGCGGGTCCTGCCCGGCCATCATCACGGTGATCAGCATGCCGTAGCCCTGGCCCTCGGACACGACATAGGCGCCGTCACCCGTGCTGGCCTTGATGCGATAGTCGCCCGCCTGGCACCCGGTGACGACGTAGCGGCTCTTCCACTTCCAATAGAAGTCCGCCGTCGCGCTGTCCGCCGCGGCCGTGCCGGCCGAGACGCTCAAGGTCGACGCGTTATAGGGCTGATGGTGGCTGCCGAACGGATGGTTCTGGGCCTGCGCGGCACCGGCGATGCCAAACACGGTCAGTGCCAATCCTGGCAGGAGGTGTTTCAACGAAGGCATGGTCATGGACGTGCTCTCCAATCGGCGAGGGAATGGAGAGCGCAAATGCCGCACGGGCGCTTCAAATGCAAGGCAATAAGGTGGAAAGGCGGTAATGAATGAATATCGAGAAATGAGAAGTTGTCCGTGGGGCCATGCGTCGCGGCGCGTCATCGTACCTCATGACGCCTCGAGGGAGTGCTCCAGGAAACAGAAAGCTTTCAAGCAGGGTAAACACACTTGTTCTTCCCATGCATTCTTGTCGCTCGCCCAGCTTGTTGGCATCGCTATATTCAAGATGCGGTTCAGCCAGCGCGAGCCTTCCGCGGCCATTGTTCGCAGTCTCTGAGAATGCACGGCTGGTGGCTGGAAACTCAGCGCGTGGTGGCTTGCAACGCCGGCTGCTTCGGCGCCGAGATGCGCGCCATCAGCTTCACGACGAGGGCCCGCGGGAGGAGCCGTGACGCGAACGTGGCCAGGAAGTTCCCGAGGCCGTGGATCACCGACGGCCGGTTCTTCGGGAACTCGTCGAGCCCGAGCCGCACGACTCCTTCGGGGCGCGCCTTCCGGGTGCCTCCGGCCGCGCCCTCGCCCGCGCGCGCGAAGAACGGCGTGTCCGTCGCGCCGGGGGAGAGGGCCATCACCCGCACGCCGCGGTCCTTGTACTCGGCCCACAGCGCTTCAGTGAACGAGAGCACGAAGGCCTTGGTCGCTCCGTAGACCGCCATGTACGGAGTCGGCTGGTACGCGGCCAACGAGGCCACCTGGATGATGCCGCCGCGCCGCCGCTCGAGCATCGGGAGGAACACGTACGTGAGCTCGACGAGCGCCCCGATGTTGAGCTCGATCTGCCCGCGCTGCGTCTCGAGGGGAATGTCCGCGAACGATCCGTGTGCCCCGAAACCCGCGTTGTTGATCAACACGTCGACGTCGAGCCCACGCCGCGTCACTTCATCGAACACGCGCCGCGCGGCGCCCGGCTTCGTGAGATCCTCCACGATGACCTGGGCGTGCTCGAGCCGTGCGGCGAGCGCCTCGAGCTTCTCCTTGCTGCGCGCGACGAGCACGAGCTTCGCTCCGCGGGCGTCGAGCTCCCGCGCGAAGGTCTCTCCAATACCCATGGAGCCGCCCGTCACCACCACTGTCTTTCCCGCGAAATCGAAGTCGTTCATGTGCCCAACATGCGTGACGGGGGACTTTCTGGGAATGGACATGTTTGGTAAGCTGGTTTCCATCCATGGAAACCTCGATCCAGCCGTCGTGGGATGACCTGCGGGTGCTCCTCGCGCTGCACCGGCACCGGAGCTTTCTCGCCGCGGGCCGCGCGCTCGGTGTGTCGACCTCGACCGCCGCCCGGAGGATCGAGGCGCTGGAGAAGGCGCTCGGCCGGTCATTGGTGCATCGCTCGAGCGCGGGCACCTCCGTCGAGCCGGACGCGCTCGAACTGGTCAGTCTCGCCGAGCAGCTCGAGCTCGGGATGCAGGCGGTGAAGCGGGACGAGGGCGACGCGGCGGTGACCGGTACCGTGCGGCTGTCGATGTCCGATGGCTTCGTCCGGTCGGTGACGCGGGTGCTCGCGGCGTTGCGGCGAACGCATCCGGCCCTGCACTTCGAGCTGATTTCCGAGGCGCGCATGGCCGACCTCGCGCGGCGCGAGGCGGACATCGGCATTCGCGTGGCACGGTCGACGTCTCCGGTACTCATCCAACGCGAGGTCGGCCGGATTCGATTGGGGCTCTACGCCGCGCCGTCGTATGTCGAGCGACGCCTGCGCGATGGCCGGCTCAAGCGGGAGGACATGGCCCGGCATGACTTCCTGGGCATCGACAAGACACCGCAGTGGTTGGCCGCGCAGGGCGCGAAGCGGTTCGTGTTCACGAGCAATTCCAACATCGCGGTGCAGGAGGCGGTCGAGCAGGGGCAGGGCATCGCGCTGATGAGCGCGCCGCAGGTGGCCGGGTTGGCGCCGCTCGTGCGGCTCGAGACGGATCTCGAGTTCCCCTCGATACCGGTGTACCTCGCGTTCCATCGCGAGCTGCGCAACGTGAAGCGCGTCCGGCTCGTGCTCGACGCGCTCGAGGCCACGATTCGCTCCGCGACGGCGTAGTTCCCGGGCTACCGGGGTTCCGCTTCACTGAGGCGGAAAGCGCAGGTGTAGCGAGCTGGGCCCGCGATCATTGAAGTTGGAGCCCTGGTAGTCGTAGGGCCTGCCGGTGAGCTCCCAGCGCGGCAGCGTGAGCAGGGCGCGCAGGGCTTCCTCGACCTCGAGCCGGACGAGGGAGGCCCCCGGGCAGTAGTGAGCGCCAACCCCGAAGGTCATGTGCCGGTTGGGCGCGCGGGTGAGCTCGAAGCGCTCCGGGTCGGGGAAGATGGAGGGATCGCGATTGGCCGCGGCGACCATCGCGTAGACGAGCCGCCCCTTGGGAATCCTCGTGCCGCCGAGCTCCGTGTCCTCCACGCACACCCGGTTGATGGACATGACGGCCGGTTCATGGCGCAAGCCCTCCTCGATGGCGCCCCGGATGAGGCCCGGGTCCTGCCTCAAGGCGCGCAACTGCTCGGGGTGACGCAGCAGCGCGAGCACCGTGTTGGAGAGCTGGTTCGTCGACGTGACGAAGCCGGCGCCAATCATCTGGAAGGACTGGATGACGGCCTCGCCCGCGAGCTGGGGGTTGCCCTGCTCTCCCGCGATGAGCTGGCTGATGAGATCCTCTCCGGGCGCCGCCCGGCGCTTCTCGACGAGGTCCGCCAGGTAGTCCACCATGTCGTTGGTGGTGCGCCGCACGGCGTTCCTCGCCTCGTCCGAGCCGACCCCGCGCCCGCGGGCTTGAGCAGATCCCTCGACCAGTCCATGAACCGCGGGCGATCCGCTTCGGGGAGCGCGAACAGCTCGGCGATGGTGTTGAGGGCGATGGGCTCGGCGAAGTCCGCGACGACGTCCATCTCCCCTGCCGCCGCCCCTTCTCCAGGGCCCGCTCCACGAGCGACACGAGTTGGGGCCGGAAGTGCTCGATCGCCGCGGGCGTGAAGCCCTTCATGACGAGCTGGCGCAGCAGCGTGTGGCGGGGGGATCCTGGAAGAAGACGAGCCGCGACCAGACCGACACCATCTTCTTCGTCACCTCATCTTCCCCCAGCATCCCCATGCTCCCGAACAGCGCGTCCGCGCGCCGCGAGGAGAAGCACGGGCTCCTGGTGAACGCCTCGATGTCGGCGCCACGCGTGAGGATGAAGCACTGGAAGGGCTCGAAGAAGTAGACGGGATGCTGGGCGCGCAGCCGCTCGAAGGTGGGGAAGGGATTGGCGAAGAAGCTCTCGCTCGTCAAATCGATATCGGCGCCCGCGCTCATCGTTCCTCCAGGACTGTCTGGCGAGAGACAGCCTGGGACGCTAGCCCGAAGGCATGGAACGCGACAGGGAGCTGGGAGGGCTCTCCTGGCCTCCTCGCCCCCTGGGTATTTCAGAGCTGCCCGCTCGCGCGCGGGCTTCGCGTCAGTAGCTGGTCTTCAGCCACTCGCTCTTGGCCCAGGTGAGCTTCCCAGCGCCCGCTCCATCGGCGGCCGTCAGCCGACTCTTGAGGGTCGATGGATCCTCCGGCGTATAGCTGTAGGGCAGGGTGGAGAAGCCATTCCAGGAGAAGGCCTTCACGTCAGCGGGGACCGGGCTGAGCGGGCTGCTGGAGGCGTCGCTGCTTCCCCGGAAGGTCACCCCATTGAGGGAGTCGATGGTGTCGACGGCGCGGATCTTCCCCGTATAGCTCGCATCCTCGGGATCCGTCTGGTTGTTGCGCACCGGGTACTGGACGTCGATGATGTGCGACTTCTCGACCAGGACGGCGCCGCTCTCGGTGGAGATCGCGCCGTTGCTCGTCACGGTGAAGTGGTAGCCCTTGGAGGAGATGGCGGTGGCCATGGCCGAGGTGATCTTCGACTTGGCGGCCCAGGCTCCCGCGCTGTCCATGACGATGTTGTAGGCGTGCGCGTTGCCGCCGCGCAGGCGGGGCATGCGGTCCTGGATGTCCTTGTAGTAGTTGTGATGCAGCGTGATGGAGAGGTTCGGGTTGTCCGAGGCGAATTCCGTCGAGCCGACCAGGTGGCCCTTCTTCTGCGCGCCCGCGACCGCGATGATGTCCTGCTTGCTCAGACCCACCGAGCTGCCGCGCAGATAGTTGTACATCGGGTAGGCGGACTTGTTCGCCTCGAGCGCATCGAACTGCCTGGCCACGAAGCTGGTCGCGCTGCCGTCGTCCCCCTTGAACGTGGACCAGGAAATGGTCACGCCCGAGGTGCCCTTCTTCGAGTCGACGAGGCCATCGTAGGCCTTGTTGAAGGTGCAGTGGTCGATCCAGACCTTGCTGCTTTCCTCCAGCGTCAGGTAGTCCCAGTCGTTGGAGTCGTAGTCGCCCTTGGTCTTCTCGTCCCACTCCCACAGCTCATCGAACTCCAGGTTGCGGATGATGACGTTCGAGCTGCGCTTGATCGTGATGGCGACATGCTTGAGCCCGGCGCCGTTGGCCGAGAAGATGGTCAGCCCGGTGAAGCCGTCCACGTTGATCTTGCTGACCCCCGTCTGCAGGAGCACGGGATGGGTCAACGCCGCGTTGTGGGCGGAGAAGGGCGAGACCTTGGCCGCGGCGGGCAACTCGTTCCAGCCCAGGTTGAGATCATTCATGATCTCCACGACCTTGACGCCCGAGCCCTTCTTCAAGGCCTGGGCGAGCTCCGTCGCGGTGTAGACCTTCTTGTAGCGGGCGGTGTCCGACTCGCTGATTTCTCCTCCACCGGTGTTGCCAGCGGAGAACCCCGTGAGGTTGTAGTCAGTGATTCCGGCGGCCCGGGCATCCGTGGCGGGGATGGCGGAAAACGCCAGACCCAAGGCCATCGAAAGGCTGCACATCCCCTTGACATGAATGTTCATGGAAACCCTCTCCAATCCGAGATGACTCAATCCCTGGAATTGCTCCCTGGAATGATTTCTCTACTAACAAGAGAAGGAACCCGAGGTCAAACGTTTTCCCAAGATTAACCGGATTAATCATGAAATGAGGGATGGGATGCCACAGGACAGTGGGTGACAATCCGATGAGACGAGTTGTGAGGGATTCTCGGGCCGCGAGAAAAACAAAAAGCCCCCGGCCGGATGAGGGCCGAGGGCTCGGAGTTCAAACAGTCAACTGGCTACGGCTCGAGACCACCCGCCAGCGTGCCGTTGCGGTAGACGGTGATGTGGCTGTTGTCGCCATAGGCCGTCTGCCCGGCGATGAACGAGTAGTCATCCGCCTCGTTGAAGTTCGACCAGGACGTGTTGTTCACGCGCAGCTGGATGTCACCCGTGTCCTGGCCGGCCGCCAGGGTGCCACTGAGGAAGCTGATCTCGATGTAGTGGGTGGCGCCGGGCCGCGGAGAGGAGAGCTGCCCGGACTGGAAGCTCATGGTCGAGCAGCCCGAGAGGGCCCAATCGCAGTTGATCTGGAGGCCGGCCGCGCCGTCCAGCGAGATGTAGTAGCGGACCTTGATGTCCGCCGGGCTGACCGACGTGGTGCCGCCGTTCTTCACCCGGATGTGGGGGCGGAACTGGTTGGTGGTCGGGGAGTTGTTGTTCCCGTCGCGGTAGAGGGCGGAGAGGGCGCCCACGCTGGCGGCCTGCGTCGTGGCGGAGGACTCGTTCGACCCGGTGGACTCGAGGGCGGCGTTGAAGGCCGTCACCTTGTAGTAGTGGGTCGTGCTAGGCAGCAGGCTCGTGTGGGTGAAGCTGGTGGTGGAGCTGGTGCCCACCCGGTTCGCCGCGGTGAGGGCCACGCTCGGCGAGGTGGAGTGATAGATGTTGTAGCCGGTGGCGTTGGCGGAGCCCGTCCAGCTCAGGGAGATCTGGCTGGAGCCGGCCGCCGCCGCGGTCAGGCTGGAGGGCGCGGAGAGGACCTGCTCGGCCGGAGTCGCGGAGACCACGCTGCTGTTGGGGCTCTCACCCTTGGCGTTGGACGCGCTGACCACGAAGTAATAGGTGGTGCCATTGGTCAGGCCGGTGTTGGTGTAGGTCGTCCCCGTGACGGAGGCCACCGCCGTGAACGGTCCGGTGCTGGTGGTGCCCCGCTTGACGGTGTAGCTCGCCGCGCCGAGCGAAGCGCTCCAGCCGATCGTCACCTGCTTGTTGCCCGGGGTGGCGGTCAGGCCCGTGGGCGCAGAGGCCGGGTCATTGTCTCCGGCGGTCAGCGGGATGGAGGGATAGGCGTTCTGCACCAGCATCGTGAACTGCTCGTGGAACCAGTGGCCAGACAGCGGCGCGTTCGGCAGGGCGTTGGTCTTCGTGTTGTACATCGTGGTGAAGTCCGGGTCGCACATCGGGTCGGCGCCCTTGCCCTCGTCGTTCGGAATCTGCTTGCTCGCGCCGTCCGAATCGCCCGGCGGCTTGACCCAGACGAAGGCATCCAGGTGAGAAGCGCTATAGCCAGCCGGAGTCGACTGGGGCGGCATCCCCATGCCAGTCCCGGCCTGGTTGCACCAGAGGCCGCGGTGGGCGCGCCGGTCGATGCGGCCGGAGTCGGCGTACGTGTCGACCGTGGTGCCGGAGGCGCCCGTCGGCCGGTTGGGTCCACCCCAGCCGTTGCGCGAGGTGTCGATGAGGAAGCCGATGCTGGCCGGCCAGCCCGCGGACGTGAAGCCGGTGTAGAGGGAGGCCGCGAAGTCGGTCTCGTCGAAGTTGGGGTTCCACTCGTAGTACTTCGCCGACCGCAGCGGCTGCCCGCCCACGGTGACGTTCGGGTTCACCAGTTCGGCTCCGCGAGCGGCGTGTAGTTGGCCGTGTTGGTCACGAAGCCATCCACGCTGGACAGCCCCGCCGTCGTCGCGCCCACCACGGAGGTGTAGAGCGCGATGGTCTTCTGACGGTTGTCATCCCAGCCCAGCCAGCCCGAGTGGCCGAGGTCCATGTAGATGTAGACGTTGGGGATGGCGTGCAGCTTGTTCATGGCGTACTGCGCGGCCGCCACGTAGATGCCGGTGGAGTTGGCCTGGGCGCACGCCGGGTCCTGCAGGTTGGTCACCAGGTTGGGCAGGCCGTCCGGCTCGAGCGCCGTGACGATCCGGAGGTCCTTGTACTTCGGATCGGCGAAGATGGCCGTGATGGGGTCGATGTACTCCGTCTTGTAGCGCTGCAGGCCCTCCGCCGTCAGCGGCAGCTCGCCGTTGGACGCCAGCGCATGGCAGTCGCGCCCTGGCATGTCGTAGATGACGAAGCTCGCGGTGATGGGCTGGCCGGCCTTCTTCTGGGCCAGCGCCTGGTCGAGGTGGTCACGCAGGCTCTTGCGGCCGCCGTTCGCGGTGCCGCCGTGAATCGCCGCGATGCGGTCCAGCCAGACATAGGTCGGATACGTTTTGACCGTGCGCATCTTCGCGGCCAGCGTGCTGTCGGTCGTCTTGGCGATCGAGCTGTCGACCTGCGCCGCGTAGTCGGGATTGATGTAGGCGCTCGCGCCCTCGAACGGGTTGTCCACATGCGTCTGCGCGGAGGCGACTCCTCCACAGAGCGCCATTTGCAGGAATGCCAGGGACTTCAGCGCCATGCCGCGGATGTTGGAATGCCTTTGTTGCATGCGTTCCCTCCTGATGAAATGTTGCAGTAAGGTCAGAAAACGTGGAATACGGTTCCGCCGTGGAAAACAATTAAAAGCCGAAAAGCTCATACGATGAAAACGTTTTGATTGCAACCTGTCTTCGAATGAACAGCGCGGACGCTCGTGTTTGGCGCGGGAGCGAATCAGAACGCTTTCATCTGCCTGTCGTGGGTCGTTCGCTGACTCGTGGCAACAAGCCTTTTTTCTTGTATTCACAGGCCATGAGAACGCCTGCGTTTTCAACGCGAGGCGTCAAGGATTGCCGGGGGTCCCTCCCCTGGCCGCCGGATGGCCGAGCGCGTCGTAACGTTGTCATCTTCAATTCAACGCAAGGCGTCAAGGATTGCGGGCCGAGCGCGCCGAATCGTGTCAGCGACACCGGGCTCGCGCTGGCGGACGGCATCGGCTAGACGGCCGCGATGCACGAGGCGGGGAAGGGTTCGAAGGGCTGGGGAGATCTGCTGGCCGAGGGGCGGCTGCCCCGTTTCGCGCTGATCTGCCTGGGCGTCTGGTTGAACGCCGCCGACGCGCTGGTCACCGCCACCATCATGCCGAGCGTGGGCGCGGACCTGGGCGGCTATGCCTATTTCAGCTGGTCGGTGGCCGGGTTCCTGGTGGGCGCGATCCTGGCTGGGGCGAGCGCCGGGCGGCTCGCGGAGCTGTTTGGCCTGCGCCGGGCCAGCGCGTGGGCGGGGCTGGTCTGTATGGCTGGCTGCGTCATGAGCGCGGTCGCGCCCGATGTGGGGCTCTTCCTGGCGGGACGTGTGGTGCAGGGGATGAGCTGTGGATGGGTGTCGGGCTTCTCCATGGTGGCCGTGGCCCTGCTGTTTCCGGAGCGGCACCTCGCCCGGGTGTTCGCGTCCATTTCCGGGGTGTGGGGGTCGCCACGGTGTTGGGGCCGTTGGTCGGCGGGCTCTTCGCGCAAGCGGGCGCCCGGCGCGGCGTGTTCTGGTTGTTCGCCGTGCAGGCCCTGGCCTTCAGCGCGGCGGCGCTCTGGCTGCTGCGCGGCTCGGTCCGGCCCGCTGGCGGCGCGGGCATTCCGTGGACGCAGCTCGTGGTTCTCACCCTCGGGGTCGGCGCCATCGCCGTGGCCGATGTCATCCGGCATTCCTGGACGGCGCTGGGCCTGGTGGCGGCGGGCGTCGCGCTGCTCGGCCTGGTGCTGCGCATCGACGCCCGCGCGAGGGTCCGGTTGTTGCCGCGCCGGGCGGGTGATGTCCGCACCGTGGTGGGCGCGGGCTATTCGGCCATGTTCTGGATGACGGCGGCGTCGATGGGCTTCGCCGTCTATGGGCCGGCCATCCTGCAGACGCTGCGAGGAATGTCTCCGCTGTGGGCGGGCTATGTGATTGGCGTGGAGTCGATCGCCTGGACCCTGGCCGCGTTCGCGGTGGCGTCCGTGGGTGAGCGCTGGGAGGCCTTCTGGGTGCGCCTGGGCGCGGTCTGTCTGGTGCTCAGCCTGGTGATCCTCACCGGGTTCATGGGGGGCGGCTCCCTCGCCTGGGTGCTGGTGGGGGGCTCGCTGCTGGGGGCGGCCTTCGGTTTCTCCTGGAGCTTCATGACCCGCCGGATCATGGCGGCGCTGTCGGACGAGGAGCGCGCGATGGGCACGTCGGCCACCATCGCCATCCGCCAGACGGGTGCCTCGGCCGGCGCGGCGATCTCGGGCGCGGCGGCGAACGTGGTGGGCTTCTCGTCGGGCTTGACGGTACACACCGCGCAAGCGGCGTCCATCTGGGTGTTCGCCAGTGTCATCCCGCTGGCGCTGATCGGCGGCTGGGCGGCGTTCCGGTTGACTGGCGGTGCCGCCCGGCGCTGAGCCCGGCGCGCGGGGCGGGAGGGGGGGCCCGTTATTGATGAGGGAACTGGTTATTACTCGTTTTCCTTGAAAAAGTGGATGTTCTCGTCCAGGACAGTAATGGTCACGAGTTCGTGGCCTCGAGGAGGAGAACGTCATGCGCCGCACCCGACCGGATGAGTCGTTCCTGGTGGTTCACCCCCGCCGCACACGAGTCCTGGGGCTCGCGGCCATGACGCTCCTCGCGGCCAGTGTCGGTTGCGCTGGCGGCCCGGAGCTGGAGCAAGAGGAGAGCACGGGGACGCAGGAGGCGGCGGCCGGAGCCCAGGGCAGCATCCTCTTCGTCGGCAACAGCTTCACCCACGGCCACGAGGAGCCGGTCTACTCGTACAACAAGGGGGCGATCACCGATGCCAACAACTCGGCGCAGGGCGGTGTGCCGGGCATCTTCAAGAAGCTGACCGCCCAGGCGGGCCTGGCGTACGACGTCACCCTCGAGACGGTCAGCGGAGAGACCCTCAGCGGGCACTACGCCACGAAGGCCGCGATCATCGGCCGCACCTGGAACACCGTCGTCCTGCAGGAGAACAGCACGCGTCCCCTGCCCACGGCCCGGGGGGCAATCCCACGGACTTCTTCACCGCCGCCAACAACCTGCGCGCTCTCGTGTTGACGGCCAACCCAGCGGCCCGCCTGTTCCTGTACGAGACCTGGGCGTCACCCGCGTCGGTCTCGGCCCAGGGCTACCCGAGCGGCACCACGGGCCTGCAAGCGATGCAGAGCGACCTGCGCACCGCGTACTTCAAGGCGTATGACGATTTCGACTTCACGGGCGTGGCCCGGGTGGGTGACGGGTTCCTGCGCGCGGTCGAGCAGGGTCTGGCGGATCCCTCCAATGGCACCTCCGCGGGGACCTTCAAGCTCTGGAGCACCTCGGACAACCGCCATGCGAGCAAGTACGGCAGCTACCTCGCGGCGGCGGTGCTGTACGCGAAGATCACCGGAGGGGATCCGCGCAACCTGTCCGTTGGCGCGGGCAGCGCGGCGGCCGAGCTGGGCATTGGCGCGACCGATGCCTCCAACCTCAACCGCATCGCCTACGAGAGCGCCACGTTGCCAGATCCCATCGGCTCTCCCGTGTCCCAGCCCCTGCCCGCGACCCGTGCGAGCTTCACGGGCTCGGTGACGACCGGCACTCCGGCCAACCTCACCGGCAATGCGCAGTTGAGCTCCCTCACCACGTCGGAGGGCACCTTCACGAACCTCCTCGGCGCGACGGCCAGTGGCATCACGGGGACCAACACGCCCAACTCGCGGGGGTCGACGCCCACGAGCGCCAATACGGCCGCCTCTGGCCTCACCGTGAATGACGGCGCGAACAACCTGAGCACGGGCAACTTCCAGTTCGGCACGGCCTTCACCGCGAAGACGCGCTTCTTCATCGTCGAGAGCGCCCTTGCTTCCGGCACGGTGGGCGATGACACCGTCGTCACGCTGATCGATGCGTCGAACAATCGGGTCGGCGCGTTCTCGCTCTCCCTGCTCGCGAGTCAGTTCACCGCCTCGGCCGCGGGCAACACGTCGAACGCGCTGGCGGCGATCAACTACACGGGCGGCGTCGCGAGCGTCACCGGCAATCCCCGGGCTCGGTGCAGTCGAAGCTGGGGGCGGTCACGTTCTCGCTGGCGGATCTGGGCGTCACCAACCCCACGAGCGTCAGCGCCGCCACGGGCATTCGACTCTCCAGTTCCACGCTGGATCCGAACGTGGTCGGCCTCTACACCGTGCCCTGAGCCGGGCGCGTGAGCTGCCCGGGCGCCGTGCTGAGTTCATTCGAGACTCGCTCGAACCAGCACGGTGCTCAGGAAGGAGACACTGGAGCCAACGGCGCATGTCCTCCGGTTGGGCTGTGGACCCGGACATGACTACGCTCGAATTCGCACGGGCCACGTGTTTCATCCTCATCGCCGCGCTCTGGGCCGTGGGGGTGCTCCGGCGCAAGGTGCTTTCGTCGGTGCCTGGTGCCCGGACGGACGCCGGGTGATGGGGGCCGCGCTGCTGGCCGGAGCCTGGTTCGGGTGATTGCCCGTCCTCGCCTTCTACCTGCTGCGCGACCTGTCCCGGCTGGTCAGGACCGGAGTGCGGCCGACGGCATCGCCGTAGCCCAGCTCTTCGAGCACTCGCGAGTTTGAAGACCTGAATCAACCGAGTGGGTACGCATGGCTCGCGCCAGGGATTTCGAGTAGGTCTCCCTCATGCGTGCCTTTCAGATGTCGAGCGAGCAGTCCCCTCCCGATGTGGCGATCCTGCCCGGACGCTCGAGCCGGCCCGGCTCACGTTCGAGCGGGTGGGCAAGCGCACTGTCGTGAGCCGTGCTCGGGCGAAAAGCCCGGTCCGCTTGTTGAAGCCGCGCAACCATGGCCATGCCGCCTGGGTCTACACCAGCCTGCTGGGGGAGGGGCTGGTGGATGGAGACCACCTCACCATGGAACTGGAGGTGGCCGAGGGGGCCTCCGCGCTCCTGACGAGCCGGGGCCACACCCGTGTCTACCGCTCGCCGCATGGTTGCAGGAGTGAGGTCGTCGCCAGGGTGGGTGAGGGGGCGCTCCTCGCCTGGGTGCCGGACCCCACCACGTGTTACACGGGCGCCCGATACGAGCAGCGGCTGGACATCCAGCTCGCCCCAGGGGCCTCGCTCGTCCTGATGGAACTCGTCACCACCGGACGCAAGGCCAACGGCGAGCGTTGGACCTTCTCGCGCTTCTCCTCCGCGCTGCGCGTCCACCGGGAAGGGCGCGCGTTGTTCGACGAGTGTTGGCTGCTGGACCCTGCCCAGGGAGCGATCTCCGAACGGCTCGGCCGTTTCGATGCGATCGGGACCGTGCTGCTGGTGGGCCCCGCGTGTGCGTCCGCCCGCGAGTCGCTCGCTCGCGGACTGGGGGCGCTGCCCGTTACCCCGCGCGCCGGGCTCATCTGCTCCGCCAGTCCGATCAGTCCCGATGGGTTGGTGCTCCGGGCCGCCGCCGTCTCTCCCGAACTCTTGCAGCACACAGCCCAGGATTGGTTGTCCTTCCTTTCCTCCCTGCTGGGAGACAACCCCTGGGCCCATTACGGATGATGGGTCACCCATACCGTGTGTCATGGTAGAAGGCTGATTCGTCGGATGGGCCCGTGCCCACGAAGCATCGCAGAAGGAGACACATGCACCTGTCACCGCGTGACATCGACAAGCTGCTGTTGCATGGAGCGGGCTTCCTGGCCCAGAAGCGTCTGGCTCGGGGCTTACGGCTCAACTACCCCGAAGCGGTGGCGCTCATCTCCACCCAGCTCCTGGAGTTCATCCGCGACGGCAAGCACAGCGTGGCAGATCTGATGGACCTGGGAACGCGCCTGCTGGGCCATACGCAAGTGATGCATGGCGTGGCGGAGATGATCACGGATGTGCAGGTGGAAGGCACCTTCCCCGATGGTTGCAAGCTGGTGACGGTGTCGCAACCCATCTGCATGGCGCACGGCGATCTCAATCTGGCACTCTACGGCAGCTTCCTTCCCGTGCCCGCCATCTCGCCCTTCGAGCAGAAGGAGAGCGAGGAGTTCGTGACGCCGGGCGAGCTGATCGTGCAACCCGGTGAGCTGGTGCTCAACGAGGGCCGCGACGTCATCGAACTGGACGTCATCAACACGGGTGATCGTCCCATCCAGGTGGGCAGCCACTACCACTTCATCGAGACGAACCGGGAGCTCGTCTTCGATCGCCGAAAGGCGTACGGCCGACGGTTGAACATCCCGGCGGGCACGGCGATGCGCTTCGAGAAGGATGAGCTCAAGAAGGTACCGCTGGTGAAGATCGCTGGAGCGCAGGTGATTCGAGGTGGCAATGCACTGGCCTCCGGTCCCCTGTCCGCGGAGAACGCGGAGCGGGCCATGGAGCAGGTGCTCGCGCGGAACTTCGGTCACAAGGACCAGGAGGAGACATGAGCACGAAGACGATCAATCGCGCCGATTATGCCGTCCTGTACGGTCCCACCAAGGGTGACAAGGTCCGGCTGGGGAACACGGGGTTGCTGGCGCAGGTGGAGCACGACCACACCGTTTACGGAGACGAGTGCGTATTCGGCGGCGGCAAGGTGCTGCGCGAGGGCATGGGGCAGCAGGTGGGCGCGAGCAACGCCGAGGCGCTGGACTGCGTCATCACCAATGCCCTCATCATCGATTGGACGGGCATCTACAAGGCGGACATCGGCATCAAGGCGGGACGCATCCGCGGCATTGGCAAGGCGGGCAACCCGGACGTGATGGCGGGGGTGACCCCGGGACTGGTGGTGGGCGTGACCACCGAGGTCATCGCCGGCGAGGGGCACATCGTCACGGCGGGCGGCATCGACACGCACATCCACTTCATCTGCCCGCAGCAGGCGGATGAGGCGATTGCCAGCGGTGTCACCACCTGGGTGGGTGGAGGAACGGGGCCCGCCACGGGCAGCAAGGCCACCACCTGCACGCCCGGAGAGTGGAACATCCTGCGGATGTTGGAGGCCACGGACACGTTGCCGCTCAACATCGGCATCACCGGCAAGGGCAACACGTCCAGCCCCGAGGGCCTGTGGGAGCAGATTGGCGCGGGCGCCGTGGGTCTGAAGCTGCACGAGGACTGGGGTTCTTCTCCGGCCGCCATCGACGCGTGCTTGTCGGTGGCCGAGCAGGAGGACGTCCAGGTCACCATCCACACGGACACGTTGAACGAGTCCGGCTCCGTGGACGACTCCCTGGCCGCCTTCAAGGACCGCACGATCCACACCTACCACTCGGAAGGTGCGGGCGGCGGGCATGCGCCCGACATCATCCGGGTGTGTGGCTACCCCAACGTCCTGCCCAGCTCGACCAACCCCACGCGCCCGTTCACGGTGAACACGCTGGATGAGCACCTGGACATGCTCATGGTGTGCCACCACCTGAAAAAAGAAATCAAGGAGGACATGGCGTTCGCCAACAGCCGTATCCGCGAGGGGACGATCGCCGCGGAGGACATCCTCAACGACATGGGCGCCATCAGCATGATCTCCTCGGACAGCCAGGCGATGGGCCGGGTGGGCGAGGTCATCAGCCGCACGTGGCAGACGGCCCACAAGATGCGCGAGCAGCGCGGTCGCCTGCCCGAGGAGCAGGGCTACAACGACAACTTCCGCATCCGCCGCTACGTGGCCAAGTACACCATCAACCCCGCCATTGCTCACGGCATGTCCCACGAGGTGGGCTCGGTGGAGCCGGGAAAGCTGGCGGACCTGGTGTTGTGGAAGCCCGCTTTCTTCGGGATCCGCCCGGAGCTGGTGGTCAAGGGAGGGCTCGTCGCCTGGTCACAGATGGGAGACCCGGGCGCGGCCATCCCCACGCCTCAGCCCAACTACATGCGGCCCATGTTCGGCGCGCGGGGACGGGCCGTGGGGGCCACGAGCATCGCCTTCGTGTCGGCGCGCTCCCTGGACGAGGGATTGGTGCGGGGATTGAGACTGACCAAGCATCTGTCCGCGGTGCGCCAGTGCCGGGGAATCGGCAAGAAGGACATGAAGCTCAACGACTTCCTGCCGCCCGACATCTCCGTGGCCGGGGATAAGTTCTGGGTGTACATCAACAAGCAGCCGCTCCTGTGCGAGTCCGCCGCGTGGCTTCCCCTGGGACAGCTCTACTCGCTGTTCTGAGGCTCGAGCGCGCCATGGGCTCTTCCTGGAGGGTGTTGCAGCTGGCGGATTCGGGCTTTCCCACCGGGGGCTTCGCGCACTCGGGGGGACTGGAGGCGGCGGTGCAGCACGGCGAGGTGCGCGGCCGCGAGGGGCTGGAGCGCTTCGCGCGGGAGCTGCTCTGGCAGGTGGGGCATGGCGCCCTGCCCGCCCTGGGCGCCGCTCACCGCGAGCCCTCCCAGGTGGCGAGGGTGGACGCGCGGATGGAGGCGTTCCTCACCAACCACGTGGCCAACCGGGCGAGCCGCACCCAGGGACGGGCCTTCCTGGACACCTGCGCGCGCATCTTCCCCGAGCAGGTGGGCCCCCTGCGCCACGCCGCGCGCGAGGCCGGGGCGCGCTTCCACCACGCGCCCCTCTTCGGCGCGGTGCTGCGCGTGCTGGAGGTGGAGCTGCTCGAGGCCCAGCAGCTCCTGCTGTCCTTGTCGCTCCGGGGCGCGCTGTCGGCGGCGGTGCGCATGGGAATCGTCGGCACGCACGAGTCCCACCAGCTCCAGCACCAGCTCACCCCGCTGCTCGACGAGGTGCTTGGCACCTGTGGCGGGCTGGGCCTGGAGGTGCTCGCCCAGACGTCACCGTTGTTGGATCTGCTCGGCTCCACGCATGACCGGTTGTACTCGCGGCTCTTTCTCTCTTGAGGTGAACCATGCACGACGACGAACACCGTGGCCACGGCCAGGACGACGCGGACCACACGCACGAGGAATGGGAGCATCCCGGGCATTTCCACGAGCGGGAGAAGCCCCACCGCGCCGACTTCTCCGAGCGCTCCTTCACCATCGGCATTGGCGGGCCGGTGGGCAGCGGCAAGACGGCGCTGGTGCTGGCCCTGTGCCGGGCGCTGCGTGACAACTACCGCCTGGGCGTGGTGACCAACGACATCTTCACCAAGGAGGACGCCGAGTTCCTCGTGCGCAACCAGGCCCTGTCGCCCGAGCGCATCAAGGCGGTGGAGACGGGCGGCTGCCCCCACGCGGCCATCCGCGAGGACATCAGCCACAACCTGCTCGCCCTGGAGGAGCTGATGGAGCAGCTCAAGCCGGAGCTGCTCATCGTGGAGAGCGGTGGCGACAACCTGGCGGCGCAGTACAGCCGGGAGCTGGCCGACTACACCATCTACGTCATCGACGTGGCGGGCGGGGACAAGGTGCCGCGCAAGGGCGGGCCGGGCATCACCCAGTCGGATCTGCTCATCATCAACAAGACGGACCTCGCGCCGCACGTGGGCGCGGACCTGGCCGTCATGGAGCGAGATGCCCGGAAGATGCGCGGCGACGGGCCCTTCGTCTTCACCCAGGTGACCAAGGGCGTGGGGCTCCAGTCGGTCATCGATCACATCATCGGCGCGTGGCGCAAGGCCACCGGGCCGGCGCCCCGGAGCTGAGCGCCGGGGCGGCACGGGTGGAGCCGGACAGGTGCTTCCGGCTCCACCTTCAGCTTCCCACCTTCGGGCTGCTCAGGCGGCGTGCTCCGGCGTGTCCGACTTGCCGTTGGACGGAGCGCTCGGGGCACCCGAGGCATTCGCGGCCCGCTGATTCGCGCGGCGATCCCACATCACCTGCATCACCGCGGCGAGCACCGTGAAGGACACGATGAGCGTGGTGATGAGGCCGATGCACGCCACGAGCCCCATGGACTTCAGGCCGTTGTGGCTGGCGACGAGCAGGGCGGCGAAGCCCGCGGCCGTCGTCAGCGTGGACGAGGCCACCGCGGCGCCCACGCTGCGCAGGGCCACCATGGGGGAGGTGCCCTCGAGGAAGCGGTGCAACAGGTACAGGCCGTGGCTCACCCCGAAGCCCAGGAGGATGGGCAGGATGATGATGTTCATGAAGTTCAGGTGGATGTCCGCCAGCGACATGATGCCGAGCATCATCGCCGGGCCCACCGTGAGCGGGATGACCGAGGCGAGCGCCAGCGACACGCTGCGGAAGTCCAGGAAGTGCATGAACAGAATCCACAGCGTCACCAGGAACACCGCCAGCTTGCCGTCGGCGAGCACGATGCGCGCCAGCCGCGCGAACAGCGGCGCCGCGCCCGCGGCCCGGTGGATCTGCGCCGGGGCGATCACCTTGCCCGACGCGTCCTTGATTTCCGGCGTGGGGATGGAGCTCGTCTGGTCCGCGAAGTCGAGCATCTTCTTGCCGTCCCACAGGTCCACGGCCGGGTAGATGAACGTGAGGTAGCCGTGGTTCTCCGGCTTCGTCTCCGGCAGGTGGACGAACTGCTCGCGGTAGTTGGCCGGCACGCCGTGCACGTCGAAGGGCTTGGCCTCGAGCATCTTCATGAACAGCGCCGCCTTGTCCTGGGTCTCGGGCGGCAGCGCGTTCACGTCGATGTCCTTGAGCTCCTCCTTCCACTCCTGGAGGATCTTCGCGTTGGCGGCCGCCGTCTCGGGCGGCGGCACGAAGGTGTAGATGCTCACCACCTGATCCACGGTGTTGTACTTGTCCGGGTGCTGGGTGAGCTCCTCGTAGATGGCCTTCGCCTCCTCCAGCGTCTTGGAATAGACGGCGATGGGGTCCGCGGAGATGTTGAAGCGCCCGGTGATTTCATCCTGCAGCCGCACCGACGGCTGGCCCTCGGGGATGAGCGCGCGGCTGTTGTAGTTGAAGCGCACGCCTCCCTTGATGCGCTCCCACAGGGTGGTGGGGCGGTCGAGGGGGATCTCATCGTTCGTCCAGTTGATGGCGCAGGCGCACAGGGCGAGCACGACGACGGTGCTGATGCCGAGCACGAGTCCCGGCTTGGGCACGCGCAGCTCCTGGCCCGACTTGCTGTTGAGCGCCGGGGGCTTCATCTCGCCGATGAGCTTGCGCGGCAGCTCCGGGTTGATGCGGCCCGCGATGGACAGCAGCGCGGGGCTCCACGCGAAGAGCAGCACGCCGATGATGAAGGTGCCGCAGCCGGCCAGGAAGCCGAACTGGCTGAAGCCGCGGAACTCGCTGACCATGAGCACGAAGAACGAGCCGGACGTCACCACCGCGGCCACCAGCGCGGGCCGGCCCGCGTTCACCACCGCGTCGCGGATGGCCTGGTCGTACCGCTTGCCCTGGCCCAGCTCCAGCCGGGTGCGGAAGATGAAGTGGATGCCGTAGTCGATGCCGAAGCCCATGAGCAAGCCACCGAGGATGCTGGTGATCATGTTCAGCTCGCCCACGGTCACGTAGGTGAAGCCCATGGTGATGATGGTGCCGACCACCGTGCCGCTCGCCACGATGATGGTGGGCACCCACTTGCGGAAGGCGAAGATGGTGATGATGAAGATGGCCGCGAACGCCAGCAGCGTCACCGGCTGGAGCGACTCCTCGATGGCGTAGGAATCGTCCACCGCTGTCTTGTAGGAGCCCGTGAAGCCATAGGCCACGGTCTGCTTGTTGCCCATCAGCTCGTAGTCCTCCACGAGCTTCACCCCGTCGGACCCCGGCTGGGTCGAGTAGGCCGCGAGCTTCTGGCGCAGCTCATCGATGTACGCCCGGGACTTGCCCAGCTCGTTGGAGTCCCACATCGGCTTGATGAGCATCATGATCATCTTCTTGTCGTTCGAGATGTTGTAGTCATCCCGGATGCTCTTCTTGCCGACGCTGCCGTACTTGTTCAGCAGGTCCGTCATCTCGAGCTTCACCGGCTCGGTCTTCTGGATCTCGATGAAGAAGGGGTTGGCGCGGCGGATCTGATCCTTGAGGAAGGCCATGATGCGGCGCTTGCCCTCGACCAGGTCCTCCGTCTTGATGAACAGGGCCATGTTCTGCTGGATGAACTCGACGGGCAGCTTCCAGGTGACGGAGCGCACGTTCTGCTTGTCCGCCAGCAACTGGGCGCCGAGGTTGTCCGCGACCTTCTTGAGCGTGGCCTCGTCGTCTCCGCGCAGCGCGAGCATCAGGTGGCCGCTGCCACCGATCATGTCGATGATGCGCTTGACCTCCTTGACCTCGGGCAGGCCCTGGTCGATGAGGTCGAGCTGGTTGGAGTTGATGGTCAGTTTCGTGGTCCCCCACAGGCACACGGCGAACAACGCCAGGATGACCAGGAGGACGAGCCCAGGCCTGCGGACCAGCAGGCTGGCATAGGCGAGGGCGAGGCGCGGCGGCTTGTGGATCGAGTCACTCATGCGGCCGCGGACCCTATCGGAGAACCGCCCCCACCAGAAGCGCGGCGAGGGCCCGTGTCGCCCGTCCAGCCGCTCTCCGGGGTGCCCTGGGGCCCGGGGCCAGGACCCGGAGTGGGAATAAACTCCGGGCCCCGTGGGTGAGTGCTACTTCTTGGACAGTTCCGCGTCCTTCTTGCGCATCATGTCGAGCAGGTGGTCCCAGCCGCCCTGCTGGAAGATGGGGCGCACCGGTCATCACGGATGCCGGTGAGCATGGAGTCGCCGAGCACGAACACGTCGAGCACCTTCCAGGCGTTGGCGTCCTTCACCACCGCGTACTTCAGCTTCATCTCCTGCTTCTTCATCGGGTGGTTGATGATGACGAGCGAGCTCACGTTGCCCTTGTCCCCCTCCACCGTGGGCGCGTCGTAGGTGATGGACTGCAGGTTCTTGAAGTTCTCGCGCACCTTGGGGAAGGCGATCTTCGCGAAGAGGCTGTGGAAGAGCTGGGTGAACTCCTTGCGCTGGGCGTCGGTGCCCTTGGTCCAGTCCTCGCCGAGCAGGAAGTGGCCCATCTCCTCGTCGGCCAACTGCTTGAGCGCCGGGTCGTCCTTGCTCAGGCGCACGGACTGGACGACTGTCTTCACGGGCTTGGCCACGGCCTCGTTGGGCGCCGCGGCGAGCGCGGGCATGCAGAGCAGGAGAGAGGCCAGGAGGGTCAGGGATCGAAGTCGAGTGTTCATGAGGTTCCTTCCGGTTGAGGAGCGGTCTCTACTAGCCCAGAGAGGAACGGAAGGCCGGGGGTGAAATTCAGGGGGCTTTCCTCCGGTGGACACAGCCGGGGGCCCGCCCGGCCGGTGGCAGCGGTGGACGAATTTTCCAGGAGTGGTTCCGGGTTTGACTCTCCTGAACCCTCAAGTCTACTGTGCCCCGTTTTCACGATTTCCCGCCCGTCAACCCAAGAAGAACTCATGCCGACTGACTACCTGTTCACCTCTGAATCCGTCACCGAAGGGCACCCGGACAAGATCGCCGACCAGATCTCCGACGGGGTGCTGGACGCCATCCTCTCCAAGGATCCCCAGGGCCGCGTGGCCGTGGAGACCCTGGTGAAGACGGGTCTAGCGATCGTCGCTGGTGAGGTGACCACCAACTGCTACGTCGACATCCCGAAGATCGTCCGCAGCACCATCTGCCGCATCGGCTACACGGATAGCTCCATGGGCTATGACGGCAACACCTGCGGCGTCATGGTGGCCATCGAGGGCCAGAGCCAGGACATCGCGCGCGGCGTGGACAACAAGAAGGAGCAGGGCGCGGGCGACCAGGGCATGATGTTCGGCTTCGCCTGTGACGAGACGCCGGAGTTCATGCCGGCCCCCATCCACTACGCCCACGCGCTCACCAAGCGCCGGCGGACGTGCGCCGCAAGACGCACGACTGGCTGCGCCCGGACGGCAAGAGCCGGTCACCGTCGAGTACCGCGGCGGCCGCCCGGTGCGCATCGACGCGGTGGTGGTGTCCACGCAGCACTCGGACGACATCTCCAACAAGAAGATCCACGAGGCCATCCGCGAGGACGTCATCGCCAAGGCCCTGCCCAAGAAGCTCATCGACGCCAAGACGAAGATCTACATCAACCCCACCGGGCGCTTCGTCATCGGCGGCCCCATGGGCGACTCGGGCGTGACGGGCCGGAAGATCATCGTGGACACCTACGGCGGCATGGGCCGTCACGGTGGCGGCGCCTTCTCGGGCAAGGACCCGTCCAAGGTGGACCGCTCGGCCGCGTACATGGGCCGCTACATCGCCAAGAACGTGGTGGCCGCGGGACTCGCGCGCCGCTGCGAGGTGCAGGTCTCCTACGCCATCGGCGTGGCCGAGCCCGTGAGCGTCCTGGTGGAGACCTTCGGCACGGCCGCCGTGCCCGAGGAGAAGATCGTCGCCGCCATCAAGCAGACGTTCGGCCTCCGGCCGCGCGAGATCACCGAGCACCTGGATCTGCTGCGCCCCATCTACCAGAAGACCGCCGCGTACGGTCACTTCGGCCGCGCGGAGAAGGAGTTCACCTGGGAGCGCATCGACAAGAAGGACGCGCTGCGCGACTTCGTGGGCCTCTCGGCGGCGGCGCCGGTGGCCGCCAGCACCCGCCTCAAGGCGGCCGTCTGACGTCGCGCCGCTGAGCGCATCCGGAGCATGAACGCGCGTGGGCCCCGGGTCCACGCGCGTTTTTCGTTTTTCACCGTGAGAGGACGGGCCGTCACCCGCCGAGCGCGAAGTCGACGAAGATCTCCACGTCCGAGCCCAGCTCCACGTCCGAGAACTCCCACTGGAGCAGGCGCTGGCGGAGGCACTCGGCCAGCTCCGGGGCAGTCGCTGTCCGGACGAGAAGGCGACCGACTTCGTGGCTCCCCCGCGCGTCACGCGGATCCTCGCGCCCAGTGTCGTGGGCGCTCCGGGAGGAAGGGGACAGGCGCGCAGGTCCGGGGCGCGCGCCTCCATGGCCCGGCGCAACAGGGCCCGCTGCGAGGACATGGGCGCCGCGGGGGGCGGGGAGCGGGCTTGGGTACCGGCTTCTTCTTCACCACCGGCTTCGTGACGACAGGGGGCGGCGGTGCCTCGGGCACGGCCACCGGTGGGGGCACGGGCTCGGGAGTGGAGGGCCACAGCCAGAAGAGCATGAACAGCAGGAGCAGCGCCGCGAGGCCCCATCGCCAGCGCCGCGCGGGCCGGGACGCGGCGGGCGGGCGCCTCCTGGCCCCACGTGCCGCCACCGCTCGGGGGCGCTCCGCGCGGACGCCGGCGGCGCGGGCTCCCCCCGCCACCGGCCCGGCTCTTCGCGGTGCGCCCCGTGCCCTCATCGCTGGTCGGCGGGCAGGCTCAGCAGTTGGGCCCAGTTCCTCGCGAAGCCGCCCGAGAAGCCCGTCCAGTCCCGCGCCACGGCCTGGCACAGGTCGATCCGCGTCCCCAGTCCGGGCTGGAAGCTGCTCAGCCCGGCGCTGAAGGGCTCGTAGAAGGGGTGGGTCGAGGGGCTGATGGCATCGAGCGCGGTCCGGGGGAAGGCACCCATGCTCGCGCAGCGCTCGCGCAGCTGCGCGTAGCTCTCGTTCTCCGACGTGGAGACGAAGAGGAAGCGCGTCTGGGCGCGGGGCAGATTCCACGCGGAGCCACTGGGGCTGCCGATGTTGAGCCAGCGCGTGCCGAGACGCTCGGCGCCGAACCGCTCCGCCGGGCTCATCCCGGCCGGGTCACAACCGGGGCCGTAGTCTTGCGGATGGCTCCCATGGTCGACCATCACCACGAGCAGGGCGCCGAGCGGGTCCGCGAAGGGACGGTAGCCCGTCGACGGCACCGTGGCCTCGGTGAGCCGGACCCCGAGCGACAACAGGTGCTGGCTGCCGCAGCCCGTGGGCGTCGTGTCGCTGTAGGTGGCCGCGCTCTCCAGCAGGCTCTGCACGCTCGCGGCGGACGGAGTCGCGCTCCCGTTGCCCGAGAGCAGCCGCTCCTCGTAGAGAGAGCCCACGGCCGTTCTCCGGATGTCGAAGCCCTGGGCGATGAGCTGCCGGGTCATCGTCTCGATGAGCGAGCCATACGAGGCGGCCGGTTCGCCGTGCTCCGGTCGATGCGCACCAGCCAGAGCACGCCCGTCCCACGGTCTCCATTCGTGCCGCTGCCCGGAAAGGTTGCCCGTGGCCCGGAGCCAGCGTCCCAGGCTCCGCCGTCCCAGCCGCCGCCTCCTCCGCCACCGCCACCTCCGCCGCCCAAGCCGCCGTCCCAGTCGATGTTGATGCCGCCGTCCGAGGTCGGATGTTTGCCCCCATCGGGCCACTCATCCCCTCCATCCAAGCGGATCAGGTCCGGCGGCTCGATGATGCAGCCGCCGCCCAGCGTGGCGACAAGAATCAACCCCAACGCGCGCATGAACTACCCCCTCACTCAATTGGCGCGCCCGGCGCGCGCGCCATTCTGCGATGTGCTCAATCCCCTGCGAACCATCTCATCCTTCACACAGGCAAGCAGCTCTCTTCTGGCGCCAGTGAATTCCTCTGGACGTCCCGTGCCTCGCATCCCCAGCTCCTCGCGCAATTCGCGCTGGAGCGAGACGGGGCAGGCATTCAACAGCTGTTCGCGCAACGACCCCTCGGCCCCACTCAGGTAGGTGACGACCTGGGCGGCGGGCAGGCGCAGCAGGGCCGCGCCGAGCACCTCCACCGGTGCGTTCACCAGGGTGGACTCGGTGACCAGGCACGAGGCCAGCTTCTCCGAGCCCTCCTGCCGCAGCCGCTCGACGAGCCGGTCCTGATCGGCCATGGACAGTGTGTCGAGCACCTCACCCAGGACACGCTCGAGCTGGGAGAGCCTCCCGTGCTCTCGGCGAGCTGGGCGCGCAGCTCGTCCGCCACCGCCAGGGCGTAGCGCGTGCTCAGCTCGGGCTGCCGGGCGAGGCCCAGCGCGAGCTCCCGTCGCTGGGCGGAGTTGAGGGACTGCAGGGCCGCCGAGCGCAACGCGGAGGGCGCGAAGCGCAGCGCCACCTCCCGGGCTCCCGCCGCCGGCCCAGGCACGCGCTGGCGAAGCGCTCGGGCCGCACCCCCTCCAGGAAGGCGAAGGCCAGCTCCACCGAGCCGTCCGCCTGGGTCAGCCGCGAGGCGATGGTCCGCCCCTCCAGGTCGTACAGCGCGGAAGCCCGTGCTCCCTCGTCCACGGAGGGCACGCGTCCCAGCTCGGCGGCGAGCCCCACCAGCGACGCGGACAGGGCGGGGTCGCCTCGGAGGTCCTCCAGGAGGAACTCCCCCATCTCCCGGGTCCACAGCGCCACCTGCCGCAGCTCACCCCGCGCGAGCGCCTCGCGCACCACGGCGTTGCGCACCGAGCGCTCCTCACGCAGCGTCCGCTCCAGCCGCCCGGCCCGGATGGACGGGTACTCGGTGGGGGGAGGGGCCACGGGCGCGGGCTCGAGGGGAGGCAGGGGCAACTCCGGCCCATACTCCAGGCCCGGGGGCGGCGACGCACGACGGGTGGCCACCACGAGCAGCACGCCCAGCACCAGCACCGTCAGCGCGAGCAGCGCCGCCACGGCCAGGAGGGGGCCGCCTCCAGCAGCCGCTCCTCGGCGCGCTGGCTCAGGGACACCTCCGGCTTGGGCTCCGGCTCGCTGTCGGGCGTGGGGGGAGGCGCGGCCGAGGGCGGAGGGGGCTTCGCCTCGCGTGGGGGCGCCTCCAGGTGGGGGGCGTTGCGCGGCGGGAAGGCCACGGACTCCATCTCGACCGTGGGCTGGGCGCTCACCGTCTTGAGCCGCTGGGCCACCAGGTCCTTGAGCCGGGTGCGGAAGGTGCCCGGCAGCTGGCTGTCCGTCAGCACGCGCGCGCTCACCGAGCGCAGGGTGGGCAGGTTCGCGCTCGTCGACAGGCTCTCGAAGCCCGGAGCCGCGCCGCCCACGGCCTCGTCCTCGACGCGGACCTCCACCGACACGAGCACGCATTGCTCGGGGCAGAGGGTGCGCAACAAATCGGTGATCTCCGCGCGGGCCCGCTCCTCGGACTCCGCGCGCAGGCGGGACTGGGGCGTGGAGGGCGCGGCCGGCGCGGCGCCCGCCCAGGCCAGGACGGCAAGCAACGGCAGAAGGTGTCGTGACAGGCGAGTCATTGGCTATTCCACCCGGATGACGACCCGGCGGTTGGCGGCGCGTTGTTCCTCGGGCGAGCCCGGGACGTCGACGCGGCGGGTATCGGCGAAGCCCCGCACCGACATCCGCTCACGGCCCACACCGCTCTGCTCGAGGGCGGTGCGCACGTTGATGGCGCGCTGCGAGGACAGCTCCCAGTTGGAGGCGAAGCGGGCGGTGCGGATGGGCACGTCATCGGTGTACCCCTCGATGACGAGCCCGCGGGAGGGCAGCGTCTGCAGCATCCGGGCGATCGAGGTGATCGCCGCGTTGCCCTCGGCGCGGATGTCCGCCGAGCCCGAGTCGAACAGGAGCGCGTCCTTGAACTCGATGGCCAGCCCGTCCGCCTCCTGGCGGGTGAGCACCTTCTGCTGCAACCCCTCCTGGGTGATGAAGGTGTCCACCTTGTCCTTGAGCTCCTCCAGGGGGGTCGCCTCGCCCGAGAGCGAGGCCGCCATGCGCTCGAACTGCGCCATCTTCGGCGGCGACACGGCGAGCAGCAGCACGAAGAAGCCGATGAGCAGCGTCAGCAGGTCCGCGTAGCTGATGAGCCACAGCTCGTCGTCCTGGCCGCCTTGCAGCAGCGCTTGCAGCTCCGGATCCTCCTTCACGGCTCACCCGCCGTTCCGGTGGCGATCTCCGCGGCCGGGGCGCTCGCGCCATGGGGCGAGGTGCCGGACAGCTCGAAGAGCTTGCGCACGTCCGCGAGCGGCTTGTCCTCGCGGATGAGCACGAGCGCGCGGGTGATGAGCCGCGCCTCCTCCACCGCCACCGTCATGTGCGAGTGGATGACACGCGCGAGCGGCTGGTACACGGCGTTGGCGAGCAAGAGCCCGTACAGGGTGCACAGGAGCGCGAGCGCCATGGAGGGGCCGAGCTGCTCGAAGCGCGACAAGTCCTTGAGCAGCGAGATGAGCCCGAGCACCGTGCCCACGAGGCCCGTGGCCGGCGCCACGCGCGACAGCGTGCCCAGGACGTCCTCGGCGCGCTTCATGCCGCTCACCATGCAGAAGAGCGACGTGCTGGCGGTGCTCTCGATGTCCGCGGCGGAGTACTGGCGGATGACCAGGGGCCCGAGCTGCCGCAGCACGTCGTGTTGCGCCCGGTTGGCGAGCTCCAGCGCGCGGGCCGGACGGCGCTGGCGCACCTCGGCGGCGAACTGGGTGAGGGCCTCGTAGAGCTGGGCGCGCGAGCGCGACGCGGAGAAGCGCAGCGCGCGCACCACCGCCCGCGCCGCGCCCCCCAGCTCGCTGAACTTGTACGAGGCCACCGTCATGCACAGCGGCGCGAACCCCAGCAACACGAGCGAGGGCACGTGGATGATGCCCCCGAAGCCGCTCGCGTGGCCCTGGGTCAGGGTGTAGGCCAGGGTCAGGCCGAGCCCCAACATTCCGACGATGAAGTGCATGGTCCTATTCCTCTCCCGAGGTGGTGGCGCGCAGGGCCTCGGCCACGCCCGCGTCGTCCGGATTGATGGACAGGGCCTTCTCCCACGCCTGCCGGGCCAGCTTGGGCTGGTTCAGCTTGACGTAGAGCGAGCCCTTCATGGCCAGCAGCCGCGCGTCCTGGGGGTACTCCTTCTCCAGCGCGACGAGCTCGATGAGCGCCAGTTCGTATTTGCGCGAGGCGTACATCTCCTTCACCCGAGCCACGCCCCCGAGGTAGCTGCGCGTGCGCGCCGCCTTGTTCGCGTCCACCACCGGGGCATTGCCGGGCGTTTTCGGCTGCTCGCCCTTGGACGCGGGGGCCGCCTTGTCCTGCTTCAGGCTCAGCACGGACTCGGCGAGCATCTCCTCGTCCGCGGAGGTGAGCATCTCCACGGGGCCGCCGCCGGCGAGCGGCAGGCGCACCTCGTAGCCGCCCGAGCCCTCGGGCAATTCCATCTCCCACACGCGGCCGTTCTCGGCCATGCGCAGGATGTACTTCTGCGGCGGTGGGAGGGGCGGGCCCTTGTCCCTGTCGGCTCCCGGCCGCCGGCTCGGGGCCGCCGAGCGCCGCATCTCGTCCGGCACCACCAGCACCTTGGTCTTCGGCGTACTCGTGCACGCGGGCAGCACCGCCACGAGCACCCATCCCCAGAACCTGGTCCTCACCATGTGAAACCCATCCCTACCTGCGGGGTCAGCCCGCCCACCAGATACGTACTGTCCTCACTGCTCTCGAAGGGCACCAGGAACCCGAGGCTCGCCTGGAGGGTGATGCGGTGCGCCAGCACGCACTCCGCCTGGGCGTTGAACATGGGCGAGTTGCCCGTCGTCCCCGTGAGGAAGAAGCCCGCCGAGCCGCCCGCGAAGCAGTTGATGCTGTAGACGTTCTCCGGGTTGATGCGCGAGAGCAGCGTGGCCTCCAGCATCGCGGCTCCGATGCGCGTGGGGTTGATGATGGCCGCCACCGTCCCGCCCGCGCGCCGGTGCGCTCCTCCCCGAACGCCTCGGTGAACCGGTAGGCGGTGTAGGGCGCCCAGATGGCCCCGTCCGGATGGTTCTGCGTGGGGATGACGATGGCGCCCAGGTGCACCGAGTGGTTGAAGCGCGGCTTCGCGTTGATGCGGTCCTCCAGGTCCTTGAGCCGCGCCTCCCGGTGCTGCACCTTGTCCGCGGAGCGGTAGAGCAGCGCCGTGTGCGGGTGCACCCGGTAGCCCTCGGCGAAGAAGACGGAGGCGTCCTCGCCGCGCACCATCTCCACGTCGAACGCGAAGGAGTTGGGCGCGGTGTACAGGGTGAGGCTCGCGTTGAGCACCACCTGGGCGTTGTACTTCTTCATCACCTGCTGCAGGTCCTCGCGGCGCGACAGGCCCCGGCGCACCACCCACGTGCCATTCTCCACCTCGGCGTGCGTGGCGTAGCACTCGTAGCAGCGCACCACCCGCACGTTCGCCGCGCGGTAGATGGCGGCGATGAGACGCGCCTCGAAGACGCTCGCGAACTCGGGATTCATGTTCTCCGAGACGCGCACCCGCTCCAGGAGGATGGGGGAGATGCGGTTGGCGCCCAGGCGCGCCACGTCCGCGGCGAACTCGTCGATGATCTCATCCAACACGTCGTTGGCGTCCACGCGGTCGCCCGGCCGCACGAGCCGTCCCTCGCGCGCCTCCAGCCGCGGGGGCGTCCGCGGCCGGGCGTAGATGCTGGCCTCGCCGGCCATCTCGTTGTCGGCGGGCGGCGCGGCCTCCTCGGGAGGTGTCTGGGCCCCCGCGCCGAGCGCCCACAAGAGCCCGGTGAGGAGGACGATGGCGTCACGGCGCATGCGGAACCTCGGTCTTCGCGGGAGCGGAGACGGGGGAAGGGGCTCGCGCGGGAACCAGTCGCGCCAGGAGCCCTCGGGAAGGGGAAGGGCGAGCAGGGACCAGGGCTCGGGCCAGCTCACGGTGAGGGGCGGCGGAGGCACGAGCCCCGGAGGCGCGCCCACCGTCACCGGCCCACCGCGACGAAGGACTCCAGGCGCTTGCCCTTCGCCGCCGCCTGGGGGCCCCGGTCCTCGAGTGCCGCGAGGAGCGCGGGAAAGGTCTTCTCGTGGCGCGAGTGCACCGCCCGGCGCATCCCGTCCAGGTGGGTGGTGAGCAGCGGACGCCACCGCGCCTCCGTCAGGTCCGCGCTCGCCGTCACCAACGCCTGCGCGAGCGCGAGCACGACGCGGTCCAGTTCCTCCAGGTCCTTCGCGGGCACGTGCTCCTGACGGCGCAGCGAGAGCAGCCGCTCGACGGCGCGGGTGAGCCCCGTCGCGTCGCCCGAGGCGAGCGCCACCTCGGCGCGCAGCGTGTGCCCCCGGGCCCGGAAGAGGGCGCTCTTCTCGAGCAGCAACCGCTCGGAGACGTCGAGCGCCAGCCGCACGTTGCCCCGGTCCAGCGCGAGGCCTCCCAGGGTGGTCAGCCGCCGGGGGAAGGCCGCGGCGGGCCCCAGGTCGCGCAGCAGCGTCAGGGCCTGGGCGTCCAGCGTGCCGCGCGCCAGCTCGACGAGGGCGATGCCCCGCAGCGCCTCCACCCGGGGCTCCTGGGCGCTGGCGAGGGCGGGGAAGACGGAGGGCCACATGCGCGCGAGCGACTCGCGGTCCCCGAGCGCCTGGTACGCCAGCGCCCTCCGGTAGAAGACATCCCAGCGCTGGGGCGACTCGGAGAGCGAGGCCCGGGCATCGGGTCCTGGCGCGTAGGGCTCGGTGAGCGCGAGCACCTCCCGCCAGCGGGACTCGGTGGACAGGTGCGCCGCGGCCTGCGCGACGATGGGCAGCCGCGACGGGGCGAGCACGGGCTCGTCCACGAGGGCCGGTAGCCCGCGGGGGGCTCGATTCCGAGGCCGAGCCGCAGCAGTTGGCCCAGGGGCCGCGACGCGTCGCCCATCGCGGTGGGGCTCAACCGGCGCGCCACCTCTCGCGCCTCGTCGGCCCGCCCGAGCGTGAGCAACCGGGACGCGTGGTGGTAGAGCAGCCGGTGCGCCACCTCCGCGCCCAGGGCCTTGTCCACCTCCCGCTCCAGCTCGGCGGTGAGCAGGGGCAGCTCATCCGTGGCGGGGACGGGCTGTGCACAGGACGAGGGCCTCAGGCGCAGCTCGAGCGTCTCGGAGGACCAGCTCTCCTCCTCGATGGGCCAGCGCAACGCCTGATTCTCGGGGAGCAGCGCGGCGCGCCGGAAGAAGTCGGGGGTGAGCACGTCGTGCCACAGCGTGGCGGAGGAGGCGGCGGACGCGCCGAGCCGGCCCCGGCGAGCCACCTCCAGGCGCAACAGGGCACGCGGGGCGAGGGGGCTGTCCTCGGGCCGAAGGGGCGCGAGGGGCTCGCAGTCGAGGAAGCGCACCACGTCGCCGAAGAGCCGCTGCTGCTCGGCATCGGCCGGGTCCACGGGGGGCGCGGCCAGCCGCTCCACCAGCGCGGTGAGATCCCGGGCCCAGAAGGGCTCGGCGTAGGGGTGGGCGGTGAGCGCCACCGCGAGCAGCGGTGCCCTCACAGCACCACCCCGAACGTCAGCGTGGGCATCACCCCGAAGGACACCAGTCCCCGCTGGCGCTTCTCGAAGGTCACCACGAGGGGCACGTCGAGCTGGGCGTGGACGCGCGGACTCACGCGCACGAGCAGGCCGGGGCCGACCATGGGCGAGGGGCTCACCCCGCGATCGGTGAAGGTGAAGCCCATGTGGCCGGCGGCCTGCACGTCGAAGTGCAGCACCGTCCCGGTGCCGACGAGCACCTTGCCGTAGCCGAGCGCCTGCCGCCAGCCGGCCGCGAGCATCGCGACGGGGCGCTGGGCGTCGGGGACGAGGCCGGTGCGATCGAAGACCTCGGAGCCCGCGGCGCTGAGCGAGGAGAGGAACAGGGCGAGCTTGAGCTCCACGCCGCCCGTCTCCATCGGGTACCAGCTCCCGGAGAGCAGCAGGCCCGGGTTGTTGTAGTAGTCGCCGCGCGCCAGATAGCCCAGGCCTCCGGTGGCGAACACGTGGTCCTGCTTGAGCAGGAGCCGCCGCTCGACGCGCACGGGTGTGCCCTCGGCGCCGGGAATGGGCGAGGCGGGGTCCGCGGCGAGCAGGGCGAGGAGGAGTCCGGAGAGCATCAGCGGGGGCTCGTCAGGAAACAGCGGGGCGTGGCGCTCCAGGCCAGCAGTTCGCCCTCGGGAGTGGGGTAGAATCGCTCGCAGTCCTCGCGGCACACCTCGAGCGAGAAGCGGACGGTCACCGGTTCGATCTTCTGGTTGCGCGGGACCGGCTCCTGCCGGGGGACGATCACCTGGAAGCGGGGAGGCTGGGCCGCGTTCACCGTGACGGTCTGGGGTCCGTAGACGAAGTTCGTCCCGTCCAGGCCGCTCGGGCGGGTGCACCCTTGAATTCGCGCACCCAGGAGAGCTCCTGCGGGGTGAAGAGGGCATGGCCCTCCGCGGGAGGCTGTTCGAGCTGGATGAAGGGCAACTGCGCCCGGGCCAGTTCCGCGAGTCTCGCCGTCAGGCGGGGATCCGAGCTGTAGGTCCAGGGGGCGCTCTGGGCGAACCGGGTGTCGCTCAGGACCTCCTGGGTCGTCAGGGCCCAGAGCTGAGGGGCGTTGCCGCCCCCGTTCTGCAGATTGATGAAGTCTTCCCTCAGGCTCGACGGAAGCGGCAGCTCCACGTTGTTGAAGTAGAGCAACACCGGCTTGACCTGCCCCCGGCCGAGGAGCTCCTCCGCCTGTCTGACCTGAGCCGCGTATTGGCTATAGGGATACGACCGCGAGCTGGGCTGGACACACCCTGGTGAGAGGTCCTGGGCGTACATCTCCATCCCCTTGCGGCCCGGGGGCAGCAACGCGGTCCGGAAGGCCGCCGTCAGCTGCTCCTTGACGCGGGTGCACTCGGCGGCGTTGGGAAGGTGGAGATCGAAGATGAGCCCGTAGACCAGGGGGAGATCCTGCGCCTTCAGCACCTGTTCACGGGACAGGGTGCTGATGTCGGGCGGGTGGGGGTCCACGAAATACGTCTCGCAGCCGCCCAGCAGGGCGCCCAGGAGCGCCACCCCACCGAGACCCCCCTGCCCTGGTTGCGTGGTGAACTCGACCGCGTCCGATTCACGTGAACGACCTGTCCACCGCCTCGGCCCGCATGCGCGTGGTGGACCACCTTTACCCGAAGGGGCCTCGGGTCTGAAAGGGGGGCCTCCCCCCGTCCACCGGGTGGCCCCTACTCTCCGGCCGGACCCGGGGCGCGGCGAAGGTGGCCAGGGTGAGGGACTCCGGGGGCGCGGGCAGGGACTGGGGGGCACGCGCCTCGCCGCTCCGGTAGCGCCAGCCGGTGCCATCGTGGCGGAACTCCGAGCGCTCCACGAAGGAGCGATCCTTGCCGCTCTCGAAGACGCGCGCGTAGAAGAGCACCACCGATGTCCCGGACGGGTCGCTGAGCTGGCGATCCAACACGTACAGCCGGGGGTACTTGAGGGCGCTGGCCTGGGCGCGCAGCTCGCGCACGAAGTCTTCCCGGGGCCGGGAGCGGTCCGGGTGGTCGGGGTGCAGGGTGCGCCAGAGGTAGTCCACCTCTCGCAGGGCGAAGGCGCTGTAGCGCGAGCGCATGAGGGCCTCGGCGTCGGGGGCTTCCGCGGTGCCACGGTGGTAGCGGGCGCAGCACGCGGTGTAGCGCAGGCCCGAGGAGCAGGGGCAGGGAGGAGTGGGGGGCATGGGGTGTTTCCGGAAGACAGCTCCGACGTGAAGGACCTTGCTGCCCTGGAGGCTAGCGCATACATGCACTTCCCTCCTCTATGAGTCTCTTCCAAGCCATCGTTCTCGGACTGGTCCAGGGGTTGACCGAGTTCCTGCCCATCAGCTCCACCGCGCACCTGCGCATCGTCCCGGAGCTGTTCGGCTGGGCCGATCCGGGCGCGGCGTACTCGGCCGTCATCCAACTGGGCACCGTGGCGGCCGTGCTCATCTACTTCCGCAAGGATCTGGTCACGCTCGGCCGGGCCTTCTTCCAGGGTCTCGCGCGGCGCCAGCCCATGGCCACCACCGACTCGCGCCTCGCGTGGTTCGTGCTCGTGGGCACGCTGCCCATCGGCGTGTGCGGCCTGCTCTTCAAGAAGAGCATCGAGACGTCGCTGCGCTCGCTCTACGTCATCTCGGCGAGCCTCATCCTGCTCGCCCTCATCCTCTTCGTCGTGGAGCGCCCGGCCTCGCACCAGCGCACCCTGGAGCAGATGACCTGGCGCGACGGCATCATCGTGGGGCTGTGGCAGGCGCTCGCCCTCATCCCGGGCTCCTCGCGCTCGGGCACCACCATCACCGGGGCCCTGTCCCTGGGGCTGCGGCGCGAGGACGCGGCGCGCTACTCCTTCCTCCTGTCCATTCCCGCCACCTCGCTCGCGGGCCTCTTCGAGCTCAAGCACCTCCTGGAGGCCACCGAACGGCCCTCGACGCTGGCGCTGGTGGTGGGCACGCTGGTGGCCTTCGGCTCGGGATGGGCCGCCATCGCGTGGCTGTTGAGCTACCTGCGCCGGCGCTCCACGCTCGTCTTCATCGTCTACCGCGTGGCGCTCGGCTGCCTGCTGCTCGTGCTGTTGCAGCGGGGCGTACTGAACCCCCAGTCCGGGTTGGAGAACACGGACACCCCCTCCAGGCCCCTCCAGGTCCCCGTGGAGAAACAACTGACGGAGTAGCCGTGCACCCTCTCTTCGACGCGCTCGAGAACCAGCTCTCCACCCGGCCGCCCCGGGCGCTGCGCATGCCGGGGCTCGTGCTGCGCGAGGCGGCGGTGCTGGTGCCCCTGCTCCTGCGCGACGGGGTGCCCCAGGTGCTCTTCACCAAGCGTCCCAGCACGCTGCGTCACCACGCCGGCCAGTACTCCTTTCCCGGCGGCTCGCGCGACGCCGTGGACTCCACGCCCCTGCAGACGGCGCTGCGCGAGACGCGCGAGGAGCTCGGCATCGACGTGACGGGAGTGCGCGTGCTCGGTGCCCTGGACGAAGTGCCCACCCTGGGCGGCTCGGGCTTTCGCATCCAGCCCTTCGTGGGCGTGCTTCCCCAGGGCCTGGAGTACAAGCCCAACCCCGCGGAAGTGGAGTTCATCGTCGAGGTGCCCCTGGCGCACCTGATGGACCCCACCGTCCACCGCACCGAGCCCCATTTCTCTCGGGGTGTGGCGTACGAGGTGGATTTCTACACCTACGAGCGCCACGTCATCTGGGGCGCCACCGGTCGCATCCTGCGTCACCTGCTGAGCCTCACCAGCGCGCTGTCCCCGCCTTGAGGTACTTCCAGGGCTTTAGAAATTACAGGCTGGTACCGGAGGGTCCGGCGCGGGTGCTTGGCCCGAGACGTTCCAGGTCGCGCGTCCGCTGTCGCTATTGCTCGCACCCGGCTTCTTCGTGGATGGTTCGGGCTCGCCGCGCGTCGTCTCCGACTCGTCTCCCGAGCGCTCGTTCATCCGTGACACGGTGTGTCCCGGAACGAGGAACCCGCATGGGAGGGGGCCGGAGGGAACGCGCCGGTGTGGTTCGGAGCCCGTATGGCCAGGATTCTCATCGTCGATGACGAAGTGCATGTGGTGGGCGCCCTCCGCAGATTGCTGCGGCGCGAGGGCTTCTCCATCGAGGTCGCGCTCGGGGGCGAGGAGGCCATCGAGAAGCTGGCCACGTTTCCCGCGGACGTCGTCATCTCCGACTTCCGCATGCGGGGCATGAACGGCCTGGAGCTGCTCGGCCAGGTGTTGCGGATGGCGCCCTCGACCGTGCGGGTGCTCATCTCCGGCCACGCGGACCTGTCGTCCGGTGGACCCGAGGCGGGTGTCATCTCCCACTTCATCAGCAAGCCGTGGGATGATGATCGCCTCATCGCCGATGTCCGGGCACTGCTGGGCACCCAGCGCTCGGCCTCCTGAGGGATGGGAGGGCGCATGCCCTCCTGGTTGCCCTCCGGGCTTCGCCGCGGGATGTGGCCGGGCGGGCGCGGGTGGATGGAACTGGCGGACCCGGACTGTTGGGACGGGGAATCGTCGAGAGGACTTCCGGCATGCATCTGGCTTCCCCCCGCGATGTGACTGCCCGCGAGAGCGGCTCCCTGGACGTCGCGGACGAGGTGCTCGCTACCCAGGCCCTGGCCTGCCAGGGCGAGTTGCTGCGGGTGTTGCGCTCGCCGCGCTGGAAGTGGCGGCTGCGCGTGCGGGTGGATCTGCTGCGCGGGGCGCTGGCGCTGGAGCCCGCCGTGAGCGAGTGGCTCGCCCGGGGCGCTCCGGGTGCCCACCGGCGCCTGCTCGCGCGGCGCGAGCGGCTGGAGCGCGTGGCCCGTGCGCGGCTCGCCCGTCTCTCGCACCAGGAGGGCACGTCACTCGCCGAGGTGTTGGGGCACCTGGAGCGGCTGATGTCCGAGCCGCTGCCCCGGCCTCCGGGGGACGACGAGCCGGTGCTGTTCGAGGGCGCGCAGGGGCTGCGGCACTTCCTCGCGTGGCCGGGCGCGTGGGGGTTCGCGCTGCTCGTGCTCACCCACCAGCATCTCCTCGGGCGGCGGGCCAGCGTGGTGCCGGTGCTCGTCCTGGGCGGTGCGCTGCTGGCCGTCTACTTCTTGCGCTACACGGGGCGCTTCTGGCTCACCGCGAGGCGGCTCGTGTGGCAGCCGCGCCTGGGCGAGCCGGTGCAGGTGTCGCTCGCGTCCATCGCTCCGGAGGGCATCACCGCCCTGGCGGCCTGGGGCGAGGTGCGCGTCGAGGGCGAGCGCCGGGTCACCGTGCGCCACGCGGGGGCCGCGGGACGGCTGGCCGCGCTGCTCGAGCTGCACCGCCGCTCGCCCTTCCTCGGGCGGGTGGACGGCACGCCGCGGGTGCGTGACGTGTCCGTGGTGCCCGCCTGGCGTGGGCCCGAGGGCGCCGTGCCGGGCTCGCGCACGGAGCCGGGCGTGGCGGTGCTGCGGCCCGGCTATGCCGCGTTCCTCCCGGCGCACCGCGCCGCCGACATGTTCCAGGGCCTGACGGCTCCGCTCGGCGCGAAGCCGGAGGCGGACGCCGCCGGGGTGGACGTCTCGGTGGAGCTGCTGGTGGAGCAGCTGCGGCTGTTGCCCGAGGCGGACTTCGACGCCTACCTGCGTCAGGCGGTGTTCGCCCAGGGCGGCGAGCTGTGGTTCGCCGACGAGGTGCGGCCCGGAGAGGCCGCGAGCGCCGGCCACGTGTGTCTGGTGGGCGCCCGCGGCGTGGGGATGCAGTTGCGGCCGGACTCCATCCAGGCCGAGGCCACGCATCGCATCGTGCGTCAATGGGCGGCGTGACCCCGGGCCGGGGAAGCGGGACGGCCTAGCGGGAGTCCCACTTCTGGTTCGAGGTGCCGGTGCAGTTGTAGATGGCCAGCTTGGCGCCGTCGTTGGCGTTGAAGCCCTCGATGTCCACGCACTTGTTGGCGAGGTAGCTGACGAGGTCGCCCGCGGGGCTCAGCGTGAAGTCCTGGGCGCGGTTGCCGTTGCAGCTGACGATCTGGATGCGGGTGCCGTCGGCCGTCGAGGCGTTGGACACGTCCATGCACTTGCCGCCAATCTTCAGCCGGGCGCCGTCCCAGGTGAACTTCTGGGCGGCGGTGTTGTTGCAGGTCCACATCTGCAGCTGGACGCCGTCGGAGAAGTTGGAGTTGGGCACGTCGATGCACTTGCCGTTCATCCGCGAGACGAACGACACACCGCCGCCGCCACCGCCGCTCGTGACGAGCGTGAGGCCATAGGCGCTGAGGATGGGGTTGATGGGCTGGAAGAACGTCTGGGGAGCGCTGCTGTCGCAGCCGCCCGCGATGCCCGAGGTCACGCCCTGCGCCTGGTTGCCGGAGATGACCGAGCCACCCGAGTCACCGGGATTGGCGCACGCGTTGGTCTTGGACAGACCATAGACGGGGCCATCGGAGTAGTTGACGGTGATGTTCGTGGCCTGGAGCGTTCCACACCGCCAGCCCGTCGTGTTGCCGGAGCGACAGATGGACGAGCCGATGCCCGCCACGTTGGAGCCCTGAACGAGGACGTTGGCGTTGGCGTAGTTGTACACCCAGGGCTGCGGCGTCCACGAGCTGTTGGTGGCCACCCACCCCCAGTCATTGCCGGGCCAGACCGACGCCCGGATGGTGCCCATGGCCTGCCAGTTGAAGCCGAGGGTGGGGGTGCCCGCCCCGCCGCAGTGTCCCGCGGTGACGAAACCACCGTACACGGAGAAGCCCACCGAGCAGGCGCCGTAGGAACCACCGGCCCCGGTGCCGATGAAGTAGGCCTCGCCGCCGCGCACGTCGTACGCCGGGCGCGGGGCCTGGGCGGAGTGCTCCACGCGGATGATCCCGTCCTTCGCGCCGCTGCTCAGGGCGGCGAACGACTGGGCGCGTGAGGCCATCACGCTCGTGGCGCTCTCGGCCTGCACGACGACGCTGTTGGTGGCGACGTCCACGTACCAGGAGTAGACGGAGGGGGGCGCGTTGTGGGCGTTGCGGTCCAGCTCCGCCATCACCTCGTCCAGCCGCGCCTTGCTGTGCTTGACGAGCCGGGGCTCGGCTCCGGCGCGGCGCACGCGCGCGGCGCTGGCCTCATCGGTGACGCCGACGATGAGCCCGGTGCCCTCCTCGTTCAACCAGGCGCCGCCGAAGCGCTCTCCGAGCTGCTCGCGCAGGCCCCGCTCCAGGGAGGGCGCCTTCGCCTCAAAGTCCAGCCGGCGCAGCAACTGCTCCTCGGTGCCCGGCAGGTCCCGGCGCATCGCGTTGAGCATGTCCTGCGACACCTCCGGCGAGGTCACGCTCTTTCCGGCGGGAGCGGCCTCGGCGGTGGCCGGCAGGCCGTTCACGGTGGCGATACCGGCGAACAACGCCGTCACGGTGGAGAGCGTGGTGAGCTTTCTATTCTTCATGTCTGTCTTTCCTGGCGGGTGAAGCCACCTCGACCGCGCCAATCCAGCGGCACCGGGCGAGGGGCAGGACCGTGATTGACTATGGAACAACGGTCCCGGGTTTAGCAAGGAAAACTGATCAGGCAGGTAGAATTCTTAATACCCGATTCCCAGGAAGTCTCTGCTGGAAGCCGTCAGCACAAACGTTTCGATTGATTGACCCGAAAAAAGCAACTTTATCTCCAGTCCGCCGAAAACGGAGATGCAGGAAAAACTGACCAAAGCAGAGGAGTCTCCTTTGTCCTACATCCCTTCCGCCTTCCGTAGATTGACCGTGGGTGCCGTCCTCTCCACCGTGGTTGCGTGCTCCGGGGAGCCGGACGCACTCTCCGAGCAGCCCCTGGACACCCAGGAGCAGGCCGCGCTCACCACCCGGGTCGTCGGCTACTTCCCCACCTGGAATGGCAACGTCAATGACATCCAGTACGGCAACCTCACGCACATCAACTACTCCTTCCTCCTTCCCACCGCGCAGGGCGGGCTCACGGGGTTGAGCAGCGGGGACACCCGGCTCAAGTCCCTGGTCCAGACGGCGCACTCGCGGGGCGTCAAGGTGCTCATCGCGGTGGGCGGCTGGAATGACGGAAACGACTCCGGCTTCGAGCAGCTGGCCGCCAATGCCTCGACCCGGACGGCCTTCGTCAACAACCTGGTCAACTTCGTGAACCAGGCCGGGCTGGATGGCGTTGATATCGATTGGGAGTACCCGGATCCGGGCAACTCGGCCACGAACTACGGCCTGCTGATGCGGGAGCTGTCCAGCGCGATGCACAGCCGCGGCAAGCTGCTCACCGCGGCGGTCGTCGCCAACGGGTACACGGGCGGAGGCATCCCCACGGCGACCTTCGCCGACGTGGACTTCCTCAACATCATGGCCTACGACGGCGGCTACCCGCACTCCACGTATAACTATGCCGTCCAGTCCCTGGATTACTGGCTCAACCGCGGCCTGCCCAAGGACAAGGCGGTGCTCGGCGTGCCGTTCTACGGCCGCTCGCAGACCGCGTACGTGGGCTATGCCGCGCTGGTGGCCCAGGACTCCCAGGCGCCCTACAAGGACAACGTGGGCGCTGTCTATTACAACGGCATCGCCACCATCCAGTCGAAGTCCAAGCTGGCGCTCCAGCGCGGCGGCGGCGTGATGATCTGGGACATCTCCGATGATGCCAAGGGCAGCGCCTCGCTGCTGACCGCCATCGCCCAGGCCGTGGGGGGCACCACGCCCCCGCCGACCACGGGCAACCTGCTGGACAACCCCAGCTTCGAGTCCGGCCTGACGGGCTGGAACTCCGAGTGGCACACCCCGGCGCTGGCGCACAAGGTGGACACCGACTTCCCCTACGCGGGCGCCTCCAAGCTCACGCACTACGCGTCGACGGCCTATCAGCAGGTGTCGGGCCAGTCGAAGGCCGTGGCCAATGGCACCTACCGCGCCAGCGTGTGGGCCCGCTCCAGCGGCGGCCAGAAGGCGCTGCGCCTGTATGCGAAGAACTACGGCGGGGCCGAGGTGACGGCGGAGATCGGCTCCGGCGCCGTCTCGGGCTATACGCAGTACACCATCAGCAACATTCCCGTCACCAATGGCAGCATCGAGGTGGGTGTCTACAGCGACGCGAACGCGGGGAACTGGGCGGCCTTCGACCAGTTCGAGCTCGTCAAGCAGTGAGCCCCCGCGGTTCCCGGTGCCTCGGCGAGGCACCGGGTGCCGTCTCGTCGCCTGAGAAAGAACCAAGACATGGCATTGCTCACCTCATGGAAGCGCTTGACGACGTCCGCCCTGGCCTTCGGGGCGCTCGCGATGGGAACGGCCGCCTCGGCCGCGCCCTCCGCGCAGGTCATCTGGAGTTCGGAGAAGAACCCGGGTGATGGCGCCCGGTTCAACGGTCCCCTGTCCATTCCCTACGCGCTGAGCCCGCAGGCGAACATCGCCCTGACGAGCCCGACCACCACCTCGGCCACCACGCTGGCGGTGGACCCCTCGGTGCAGTACCAGACGATGCTGGGCATTGGCACGTCGCTGGAGGAGTCGACGGTCTTCAACCTCTCGCGCATGTCCCAGGCGAAGCGCACGGAGGTCCTGAAGAAGCTGCTCGATCCGGCCACTGGCGCGGGCATGAACCTGCTGCGCATCACCTTCGGCACGTCTGACTTCACCAGCCGCCAGTTCTACACCTACGACGACCGGCCCGCGGGGCAGACCGACCCGAACCTGACGTACTTCTCCATCCAGAAGGACATCGACTACAACATCGTCTCCACCATCAAGCAGGCGCTGGCGGTCAATCCGAACCTGAAGATCTTCGCGAGTCCGTGGAGCCCGCCCGCCTGGATGAAGGACAACGGCAGCCTCATCGGCGGCAAGCTGCTGTCCCAGTACATCCCGGCCCTGGCGACGTACTACCGCAAGGCCATCCAGGCCTACCAGGCGCAGGGCATCCCCATCTACGCGCTGACCGTGCAGAACGAGCCCCTGTACCAGGCGCCGGACTACCCCAGCGCCTCGGTGGATTCGAGCCAGGCGCGCCAGCTCATCGTCGCCCTGAAGAACGAGCTGAACGCGAATGGCCTGAGCACCCGCATCTGGGCGTTCGACCACAACTTCGACTCGGCGTTCTCCTATGTGTCGCCCATCCTGAACGATGCCGCCGGGAACGCGGCGACGGACGGCGTGGCGTTCCACGACTACGCGGGTGACCCCAGCAGCATGACCCAGGTGCGCAACGCCTGGCCCGCCAAGAACATCATGATGACCGAGCGCTCGGTCTGGGGCACGAGCGGGGCGGACCGGATGGCGCAGTACTTCCGCAACTGGGCCGCGGGCTACAACGGCTGGGTGACGATGCTGGACAGCAACATCCAGCCGGAGAAGTGGACCGGCACGCCCGGCCCCACCCTGCTCATCCAGAGCGCGTCCTCCTACGACAACTACTGGGCCCTTCCCGAGGTCTACCTCATTGGCCAGTACTCCAAGTACGTGAAGGCGGGCGCCAAACGCATCTCCAGCAGCTACGGCTCGGCCAGCACGGTGACGAACGTGTCCTTCCTCAACCCGGACAACACCATCGTCTCCGTGGTCATCAACCAGACCGCCTCCAGCCAGCGCTTCAAGCTCGCGTCCGAGGGCTGGGAACTGCTCGCCACGCTGCCGGCGAAGACCGTGGGCACGTACGTGTGGACGCGTGAGAACGCCCCCACGGCGACGAACCTGCTCGCCAACCCCGGCTTCGAGGCGGATGGCACCCTGTCGGGCTGGAACGCCGAGTGGCACAGCGCCGAGCTGGCGCACAAGGTGGACACGGACTACCCGTACACGGGCAACTACAAGCTCACGCACTACTCGGCGGCCGCCTACCAGCAGATCTCCGGCCAGACGAAGGCCGTGGCCAACGGCACCTACCGCGCCAGCGTGTGGGTCCGCTCCAGCGGCGGCCAGCGCGCGCTGCGCCTGTACGCCAAGGGCTATGGTGGGGCCGAGCTGACGGCGGAGATCGGCTCCGGCACCGTCACGGGCTACACGCAGTACATCATCAACGGCATCCCGGTCACCAACGGCAACATCGAGGTGGGCGTCTACAGCGACGCCAACGCGGGGAACTGGGCGGCCTTCGACCAGTTCGAGCTCGTCAAGCAGTAGGTAGCCAGAGGCCCCCGGGGGTGGTGCGTCCTTCCGACCCCCGGGGGCCTCGTGCATTTCAATCACTTGAACCAGTGAACATGGGATTCGATATGACTTCGCGTTGCAACCGGCCGGTCCTGGCCACGCTGCTTGTTTCATTCCTCGCGGGCTGTGGTGCCGACGAGCATTCCCCGGCGGCCCCCCAGGTGGGCCAGGAGGAGGCGGCGCTCGCCGCGTCGCTGCTCACGGTGAACCTCCAGACGTGGTCGGGCCACTACCTCGTCGCCGACAAGGGGGCGGCGCGGCGCTCCAGGCCTACAGCACCTGGGCGAAGGAATGGGAGACCTTCACGCTCTCGGACCTCAATGGGGGCACGCTCCAGAGCGGGGATCTGGTGACCCTGCGTGGGGTGAATGGACAGTGGGTCTCGGCGGACAAGGGCGGTGGCGGGGCCATCTACGTCAATGCCCCGCATGAGCTGGGCTGGGAGCAGTTCCGCGTCGTCAAGCTCAACGGTACGGGCACCGTCGCCTCGGGAGACAAGATCGCCCTCCAGACGACCATCGGCGGCCAGTACGTCTCCGCCATCAATGCCGGGGGAGGCGACGTGCTCGCCAATGCCCCCGCGGCCAAGGAATGGGAGACCTTGACGCTCCTCGTCGCCGGGACGGGCACGCCCACCAGCCCCAAGCAGCGGGTGCTCAACTACATCCAGAGCATCTCCGGCTCGAAGACGATCGCCGGCCAGCACAACCGTGAGCCGAACTGGGATCCGGCCAAGTGGACCAACACCATCCACGGCACCACGGGTCGCTGGCCGGGTCTGTGGAGCGGGGACTTCCTCTACCAGCAGGAGAACATCGACTCGCGCTGGACGATGATCAACGAGGCGAAGAACCAGTTCAACGCGGGCTCGATCGTGCAGCTCATGTGGCACTCCTGCCCGCCGACGCAGGGGAGGCTGTGGCTGGGATGGTGGCGTCAAGAGCAGGCTGAGCGACAGCCAGTGGAACGAGCTCCTCACCGACGGCTCCAACCTCAACAAGATCTGGAAGACGCGCGTGGACAGGCTCGTGCCCTTCCTGCAGGACCTGAAGAACAACGGCGTGCCCGTGCTCTTCCGCCCGTATCACGAGATGAACCAGGGCGTGTTCTGGTGGGGAGGCCGCACGGGTCCCCAGGGAACGCGCCGCCTGTACCAGATGCTGCACGACTACCTGACCAAGACGAAGGGCATCGACAACCTCATCTGGGTCTGGGACGTGCAGGACCTGAGCTGGAACTTCAGCGACTACAACCCGGGTGACGCCTACTGGGACATCGCCGCCCTCGACTTCTACAACGGCGACGGCTTCACGAAGGCCAAGTACGACGCCATGCTCGCCGTGGCGGGCAACAAGCCCATCGCCATTGGCGAGTGCGACCGCCTGCCGACCTCGGCCGAGCTGAGCAGCCAGCCACGCTGGGTCTTCTTCATGGGCTGGTCGGAGCTCGTCTACGAGAAGAACTCGACCACGGCGATCCAGAACGTCTACTGGGCGGGCAACGTCCTGACGCGCGAGGAACTCCCGAGCTGGCGGTAGTCAAGCGCTCCCGGGTGAAGAGGAGGGGTCTCGCCCGCTCTCCGGGGAGGCCGGGGCGCGGCCCCTCCTGTCGGAATGGGCAGCCGGGCTCCCGCCACGCGGTTAGAGTCCGCCGCCCATGTCGTTGTCCACGTTGCTGACCGCCGACTCCCTCCGCGCGGCCTCGGGAAGTGCCTTCCTCTCCGGTGAGGCCTCCTGGCGCGAGGGGCGGGTCCTCTCCTATACCCTCGAGAACGATGCCCTCGAGGGGCTCGTCCGGGGACGGGAGACGTACCGCGTCCGGCTCACGGCCTCGGGGGGCGCGCTCGTGTCCCGCTGCGCGTGCCCGGTGCGCGACGCGGTCTGCGAACATGCCATCGCCCTCGGGCTGTCCTTTCTCTCCCAGGGCCCTGTGCCGGCCGAGCCGCCCGAGGGACCCTTCGCGACGCGCGCGGACCTGGAGCGCTGGGCGGACGCGCACCACGTCCGGCACGCGCTCGCGGTCTCCGTGTCCGTGCTCGTGGCGGAACTGCCCCTCAACGAGGCGCGGCGCAATGGACTCCAACACGCCCTCAATGGGCTCGCCCTGCGCGACGTGGGCTCGCGCGAAGGGGCCCAGCGCTACGTGGGCGCGCGCGGCGCTGGCCTGGAGACGGCCATCACCGAGGCGGCGTGGGCCTACCTGCGCCAGGAAGCGGACTCGGTTCGGCAGGCACTCTCCGAGGAGTCGGCTCGGGGCGAGGCGCACGCGGATGCCGTGCTCGCGCCGTTGTGGACGCGCCTGCTCGAGGTGCGCCGCTCGCTCCGGGCCCAGAGCTTTCCCCGCTCCCGCGAGCGCCGGGCCTCGGCGACCTGGGGCTTCGACGCGGCGACGTGCTCGCTCACCTGGAAGGAACGGGACCGGGTCGTCCGCTCCGGGCCGGATTACGGCACCATCGGCGTCTCCACCCGGTTGTCGTTTCCCGGCGGCGGCGAGGGCCGCGTGGAGTGCAGCTGCGCGGCCCGGCAACGCGGCTGTGCCCACGCGCTCGCGCTCGTGGATACCGTGCTCGACGTCCTGGCCGATCCCGCCCGGGCGCCCGAGGCGCGGAGGATCGCCGAGGAGGTGCTCCGGCCGGGTTGGGCCCGCGCGTTGAAGGACCTCGAGCTGCTCGAGACGGAGGCGGCCGTGCCCCGCGCGGGAGTCGAGGTGTGGTGGTGCATCGAGCATGAGCTGGGCGCGCTGACGGTGTCGCCCCTGGTGAAGAAGCAGACGCGCAAGGGCACCTGGAGCACCGGCGCGCGGATGACCGCGGCCCGGCTGCTCGAGGAGCATCGCGAGCTGCTCTCCGAGGTGGATCTCCGGGTCGCCGAGCACCGGCCTCCTGGGCTCCGGCGTCGCGCGCGGCCGGGACCTACCCCTCGCGGGCCTTCCTCGCGCTCGTCGGACATCCGCGGGTCGCGCTCGAGCTTCGTCCCGACGAGCCGCTCGAGCTGAAGCGGGTGCGGCTCGGCTTCACCGCGCTCTCCGCCGCGGACCACATCCGCCTGGAGCCCTCCCTCGAAGGCGAGCGCCTCAACCCCAAGATGCTGGGGACGCTCCTGCGCGCGTTCACTCCGGGCGAGCCGTTGTTCCTCGCCGAGGCGGAGCGGGGCCGGTTCCTGCTCATCGACGTGAACGAGGAGGCGCGGCAGCTCTGGAACGTGCTGGAGAAGCACGGGGACCAGTTTCCCCCCGAGAGCCACGAGCAACTGCTCGAGCGGCTCTCGCGCCTCGAGACACGGCTCCCCCTCGTCGTCCCGCCCTCGCTCAAGGGGCGCGAGTACCCGACGGACATGGTCCCCGTCGTCCGCCTGCGCCTGCTGCCCGACGTGTCCCTCGAGATGGAGCTGCTCGTGCGGCCCGGTCCGGGCGCGCCGCTGTACCCTCCCGGCGTGGGCCCGCGCGATGTGCTGCTCTCGCGTCATGGGGAGCGCGGCTATGTGCGCCGCCACCTGATGTCCGAGGAGGAGCGTGCCCGCGCGGCGCTCGTCTCCCTTCCCCTCGAGGACGCCGAGGAGGGGCCGCCGTTCCGTTTCCAGCTCGGGGACACGGAGTCGGCGCTGCGGCTCGTCGCCGCGTTGCAGCGGCCCCCGGAGGGGCTCGAGGTCGAGTGGCTCGACGAGCGGCCCGTCATCACCTCCTCCACGGGCCCGGAAGCCCTGAAGGTGCAGGTCGAGCGCAAGAAGGATTGGTTTGGGGTCTCGGGCAACCTGAAGGTGGAGGCGGGGAGGATCGAGCTCGCGGTCCTCCTGGACGCGGCCCGGCGGCAGAAGCGCTTCGTGCGGGTGGATGCCAACCGGTGGGTGGAGCTCAGCGACACCTTGAGACAGCGGTTGCAGGCGGTGGCGGACCACGCCTTCCTCGGGAAGAACCGGGTGGAGTTGTCTCCGGGCGCGGTTCCCGCCATCAGCGCGCTGTTCGACGCGGGCGCCGAGGTCGAGGCCGCGCCCGCGTGGCGGCTGTTGACGGAGCGCCTCGCCGCGTCGCTATCGCTCAAGCCGAAGCCTCCCTCCTCGTTGGGCACCACGCTGCGCGACTACCAGGTGGAGGGGCACGCGTGGCTCAGCCGGGTGGCGGCCTGGGGCGCGGGCGCGTGCCTCGCGGATGACATGGGCCTGGGCAAGACGGTGCAGGCGCTCGCGATGCTGTTGGATCGCTCGCGGCTCGGCCCCGCCCTCGTGCTCGCGCCCACCTCGGTGGCCTTCAACTGGGTGCAGGAGATTCAGCGCTTCGCGCCGGGCCTGCGCCCCGTGCTCTACGCCGAGCAGGCGGATCGCGTGAAGTGCCCGGCGAAGCTCAAGAAGAACGATGTGCTCATCGTGAGCTATGGCCTGCTGGTGCGCGACGCGGCGAGCCTCGGCGCGGTGCAGTTCGCCACGCTCGTGGTCGACGAGGCGCAGGCGTTGAAGAACCCGAGCACCCGGCGGGCCCGTGCCGCGCGGCAGTTGAACGCGGGCTTCCGCATCGCCCTGTCGGGCACGCCCCTGGAGAACCACCTGGGTGAGCTGTGGAGCCTCTTCGCCATCGTCTTCCCGGGCCTGCTCGGCAGTTGGGAGCAGTTCCGCGAGCGCTTCGCCGGGCCCATCGAGCGGGGCAAGGATCCCGAGGCGAACGCGGCCCTCTCGCGGGTGATCCGTCCCTTCCTGCTGCGGCGCACCAAGCAGGAGGTGGCGCGGGAGCTGCCGCCGCGCACGGAGATCCAACTTCCCGTGGCGCTCTCCGAGGAGGAATGGACGCTGTATGAGGACGCCCGGCTCGCGGCGGTGGCGGAGGTGAGCACCCAGGGCAAGGGCATTCGCGACGAGCAGCAGCGCTTCCAGGTGCTCGCGGCGCTCACGCGGCTGCGGCTGCTCGCCTCGCATCCTCGGCTCTACGACGGGCAGTCGAGTGTTTCCTCCTCCAAGATGCGGCGGCTGCTCGAGCTGCTGGAGGAACTGCGCAGCGAGGGCCACCGGGCGCTGGTGTTCAGTCAGTTCACCTCGCACCTGGAGCTCGTCCGCGAGGAGTTGGAGCGCGCGGGGTTCACCTACCAGTACCTGGATGGGTCGACCCCGGCGGCGGCGCGGGCGAAGCGGATCCAGGCGTTCCAGGACGGAGAGGGCGAGCTGTTCCTCATCTCCCTCAAGGCGGGCGGCACGGGCATCAACCTCACCGCCGCCGACTACGTCATCCACCTGGAGCCCTGGTGGAACCCGGCGGTCGAGGATCAGGCGACGGATCGCGCCCACCGCATCGGGCAGACGCGGCCGGTGACGGTGTACCGGCTGGTCGCCCGTGGCACCATCGAGGAGCAGATCCTCTCGCTCCACTCGGACAAGCGGGCGCTCGTGGCGGGGGTGCTCGAGGGGGACGAACGTCGCGGCCCGGTTGACCACGAAGGATCTCCTCGCGCTGCTGGAGGGGGGCGACGCTCCTCGTGACCGGGACGACGACGAGGAAGAGCCGACCGCCCGGACGATGCACTGACGCCCCCCCGCCGGGGTTCAGGGCAGGGCGGCTTCGTAGACCGGAGCCGGTGCTGCCTCGGCCGGCTTCGCGCCCGCCGCCTTGCGGCGCATGTCCTCGGTGGTCTCGCTGTTGCCATCCGGCCGCCAGCCCGGCGGAGAGATGATGTAGCCCCACACCTCACGCGGGCTCCGGGCGCTCATCACATCGCGGAAGAACGGGCCGAACTGGTGGAAGACAATCTTGAAGGGGTTGTTCGTCGTCAGCGGGTGCACCAGGCCGTAGCGGCAGGGCAGATCATCGCGCTCGGGGATGTACGTGCCGAAGAGGCGATCGAAGAGCACGAGCACGCCTCCGTAGTTGGCATCCAGGTAGTCGAGGTTGGCCGCGTGGTGGACGCGATGCGACGACGGGGTGTTGAGGATGCCCTCGAGGAAGCCCAGCTTGGGCGCCCAGTCCGCGTGGATCCAGAACTGGTAGCTCAGGTTCAGGGCGTAGCCGGCGAGGATGGTCTCGGGGGTGAAGCCGAGCAGGGCCAGTGGCGAGAAGATGGCGTAGGCGCCCGTGATTTGGGACGTCCACGCGAGCCGGCCCGCGGCCACGAGGTTGATCTCGTTGGTCGAGTGGTGCACCGCGTGCGAAAGCCAGAACCACCGCACGCGATGCCCCAGCCGGTGGTACCAGTAGTAGAGGAACTCGATGCCGAAGAAGAGGACCACCCAGGACGCCACGCCATGCTCCGAGGCGTTGAAGATCCGGTGCTCGTAGAGCCAGGCCGCGCCGGGCAGGGTGATGGCGAGGGGAATGAGCCGGGTGAAGCTCCGCCCCACGATGACCGCGAGCGTCGCCAGGGCGGAGCGCCAGCCATAATCACGTTTGAAGACAAACTTGTAGGCCAGCACTTCCAACAAGGTGGCGCCCAGGCTCAGGACGGCGAGGACGCGGGACACAGAAGCGAGGTTGTTCATGAGATGCCTGGGAGGGGGCGGACGGCAGGTGTTTCATAGCACCGCCCCCCAGGCGTCTCCAGGGCCCTTGACGCGCCTCGTCAGGAAGTGTCCTGGCGAGGCACGGAGGCTCAGCAGCCGGTGTTGCCGCCGGGGTCCACGCCGAGCTTGCCCGCGAAGTTCAGGTAGTTGTTCACGCGGCTCTGCACCGGCCGGGGTTGCGACCGTAGCACTCGACGGAGCCGTTGATGCTCATGATGGTCTGGCCGAAGCCGTAGCCGTTGACGATGGAGTCATGCGCCGGCCTGGAGCCCGCGCCCGCCTGGGTCATCCAGAACCAGAAGCCGGTGCGCCAGGCGATGGTGGCATCGCGCGCGACGCGGTCGGGGTCGTTCATGAGGTCCACGCCGAGCGCGTTGCCCGCGGCGCAGTAGTTGCCGTTCCACGACAGCTGGATGGGGCCACGGCCGTAGTACCACTTGCCCGGGGCGCAGCCGCAGCCCGGAGGGCCCCAGCTGGTGTCGCACATGACGCTCTTGTTGATCTCCTCGACGTACACGAGGCCGCCGGTCTCGTGGGCGACGTTGGCGAGGAAGGCGGCCACCTCGCGCTTGCGCGCGGTGGTGTCACCCGTGGTGGCGAAGCCGGGGAAGGTGTTCGCCGCGGCCACCAGGGCCGAGTAGGTGTAGAAGGGGCCGCGGCCGGGGAACATCGAGTTGAACGTGGACTCGCTCAGGATGGCGGCGATGCCCGTGCCCGTGGGCGGGTTGGTGCCCCCGTCGACCTTGTCGAAGGTATAGAGCTGGTTGGCGCCGCCGGTGTACGGGTACTGGACGTACTGCGTGCCGTTGGCCGCCGAGCCCCAATACAGATCGAGCGCCATGTCCGTGTGACGCACGTGGATGCTGAACTGGTTGTTGCCCCGGCCCACGAACTTGAACTGCTGGTTGCCACCGCCCACGTAGCTCCACTGGTGGACCGGGGCGTTCTCCGCGTAGCTCACCTCCTTGATGTCGAGCCCCTTGTTGCTGTTGACGTTGATGATCTTGAAATAGCCATCCGACGTCGGGGAGATGTGGAACTTCTGGGCGTTGGTAAAGTTGCAATCATACTGTTGCACCGCGGCGCCATCCGCGGTGCTGGCATCCGCCACGTCGATGCACTTGTTGGTCATGACGGACCGGATGATGTAATCCCCCTCGGTGATGCTGGAGACGATGGCGGCGCTCTCGAGCTGTGAGAGTTTTTCGGCGGGCGCGACCTCGTCCACCGTGCAGCCGCTCAATCCACCGAGAACTCCCAACAGCGCCATGCCGCGATACGTGAGCTTCCGATCCATTTCCTGCTCCTTGTCTGGGCGGGACGCACCTCGCGGACACCCGACGTGTCTGGATCCGCGTGCCTGCGTCGCGATGACAAACTAAAGCATGAAATGGAATAACCCGCCAGATTAGTGCTGATCTAAAAACGTTGAAAATCGGTGGGAAGTAGCGGATTGACCCGAAATCCACGCCCACGCTCTCCGTTGGATTTGGGCCCGTGTGCGTCCTGGCCGATGGGCATATCGTGCCGGCCCATGCGCTGCCTGCTTTCACTGCTCGTCATGTTGCTGGGTGTCGTGCCCCGCCTCGCGGCCGCCCAGACGGCGTCCGCCGCTCCCGCTGCCTATCTGCTGCGCCCCGCGCGTGTCTTCGATGGGGTCTCCGCCAAGGCCCAGGAGGGCTGGGTCGTGCTCGTCCAGGGCGAGCGCATCGCCGTCGCCGGTCCGGCGGCCCAGGTGAAGGCGCCCGCTGGCACCGAGGTCATCGACCTGCCCGGCACCACCTTGTTGCCCGGCCTCATCGAAGGCCACTCACACCTGCTGTTGCACCCGTACAACGAGACCTCCTGGAATGATCAGGTGTTGCGCGAGCCGCTCGCGCTCCGGGTGGCCCGCGCCACCAACCATGCCCGCGACACGTTGATGGCGGGCTTCACCACCGTGCGCGACCTGGGCACGGAGGGCGCCGCCGACGCCGACGTGGGCCTGCGGCAGGCCATCCAGCAGGGCATCATTCCCGGGCCGCGCGTGCTCGCCACCACCCGCGCCATCATCGCCACCGGCTCCTACGGGCCCAAGGGCTTCGCTCCCGAGTGGCACGTTCCCCAGGGCGCCGAGGAGGCCGATGGCGTGGACGCGCTCGTGCGGGTGGTGCGCGGACAGATGGGGCGGGGGGCGGATTGGATCAAGGTCTACGGCGACTACCGCTGGGGACCCGGGGCGAGGCGCTGCCCACGTTCTCCGAGGAGGAATTGAAGCTCATCGTGCGCACGGCCCGCGATGGGGGACGCCCGGTGGTGGTCCATGCCAGCACGCCCGAGGGCATGCGCCGCGCGGTGCTCGCCGGGGTCGAGACGATCGAGCATGGGGATGGGGGCACGCCCGAGGTCTTCAAGCTCATGGCCGAGCGGGGTGTCTTGCTCTGCCCCACGCTCGCCGCGGGTGACGCCATTCAGCAGTACGGGGGTGGAAGAAGGGCGGCGAGCCCGAGCCCGCCTCCCTCCAGCGCAAGCGCGCCAGCTTCCGGGCCGCACTCGCCGCCGGTGTGACCATCTGCTCTGGCAGTGATGTGGGTGTCTTTGCCCATGGCGACAACGCGCGCGAGCTGGCGCTGATGGTCGACTACGGCATGACTCCCGTGCGGGCACTCCAAGCCGCCACCTCCGTCAACGCGCGCATGCTCCACCTGCAGGACATGATCGGGCAGGTGAAGCCCGGGTTGCTCGCGGACCTCGTCGCGGTGGAGGGGACCCCACCCGGGACATCTCCGCGCTCCGTCACGTGCGCCTGGTCATGAAGGGCGGCACCCTGCACCGCCGCTAGGAGCGGTTATCCTTCCGCCCATGTCCGATACCCTCTCCACTCCCAGGCCCCGCGCGATCCTCTTCCAGCACGACCTCCCGGTGAGCGCGGGGGCGCTCGAGGGGCGCTCGTGCGGGCCGGTTTCACCCTCGAGACGCGCTTTCGCGAGGTCCGGCCGGGAGACGCCGACGCGGACCTCGTGGTCGTCCTGGGCGGCTACATGGGCGTCTACGAGGCCGACCAACACCCGTACCTTCACGAGGAGCTCGCCCTGATGGAGGGAGGCTGGCGCGGCGCCGTCCCTGTCTGGGCATCTGTCTGGGGGCCCAGATGCTCGCGGCCGTCTCCGGGGCCCGCGTCTTCCGGGACCCGAAGGGAATGGTCCTGGGCGTGGAACCCATCCACGTCACGCCCGCGGGCCACGCGCATCCCGTCTTCTCCGGGGCTCCGGCGTCCTTCCCCGTCGTCCAGTGGCACGGCGATACGTTCGACACCGTGCGCGGGGCGGAGTCACTCGCCGCCTCCGAGCGCCAGCCCCAGGAAGCCTTCCTCCTGTCGAACTCGGTGGGCTTCCTCTTCCACCCGGAGGTCGTGCCCCCGATGCTGGAGTCCTGGGTGCACGCCTTCCCGCAGTCCCTCACGCGCGCGGGCCGGCGGCTCGAGGACGTGCTCACGGAGGACCTCCCCCGGCTCGAGGCGGCACGCACCGAGATCGACGGGCTGTTGGATCGCACGGCCCGCTACCTCGCGCACGAGGTCTCGTGAGCCTCCGGACGCGGTAGCACCCGTGTCGTACGAGCGGAGTGGAAACGTCCGCGAGAGCCACCCGTCTTCCGGGGGTTGCCGGGTAGCCAAGACTCCCGGCCTCGGGGGAAGATGGGCGGCGCACAGCGGAGACGGAATGGCTCACAGCGTCATCGACAGCATCTGCCCCGAGGAGCCCCTCGTGCGAGAAGTCGCCTCGGGACGTTTCCCGGAGGCGGAGGTCGCGCGGTTGTTCGCGCACGCGGAGAACTGTCCCGCCTGTGGTCGGCTGCTGATGCGCTCCGGCGGTTTCGAGGCGACGGGGGAGGTGCCCACCCACGTGGTGCCGCCTCCCACGACCCCGTCGAGCCCCGCGCCCGAGGAGGTGCTCCCGCGCGGCGCGACGGTGGGCCGCTACATGGTGTTGGAGAAGCTGGGCGCCGGCGGCATGGGCGTGGTGTACGCGGCGTATGACCCGGAGCTCAACCGCCGGTTGGCGCTCAAGCTGCTGCATGCCGGGTCGGATCAGGTGGAGCGTGGCGGTGGACAGGCCCGGCTGCTGCGCGAGGCGCAGGCCCTGGCGCGGCTGTCCCATCCTCATGTCACCTCCATCTATGACGTGGGGACGTGGGAGGAGCGCGTCTTCATCGCCATGGAGCTGGTGGAGGGGCCGTCGCTGCGCGACTGGCTCAAGCAGGGGCCGAGGCCCTGGCGCGAGGTGGTGGAGGTCTTCATCGCCGCGGGCCGGGGACTGGCGGCCGCGCACGCCGCGGGCCTCGTGCACCGCGACTTCAAGCCAGACAACGTGTTGCTGGGCAAGGATGGGCGGGTGCGCGTGCTGGACTTCGGGCTGGCCCGGCAGGTCTCCGCCACAACTCCAGGGGAAGTGGAGGAGGCACTCTCGCCGCCGCCCGTGGACGTCCCCTGGTCCGAGCTCGGCCAGTCGCCCTTGAACACGCCCCTGACGCGCGCGGGGCTCGTCATTGGCACCCTGGCCTACATGGCGCCGGAGTCGTACGAAGGCATCTTCGACGCGCGCGCGGACCAGTTCAGCTACTGCGTGACGCTCTACGAGTTGCTCTATGGCGAGCGGCCCCATGGCAAGACACCGGGCCCTCCCTCGACCTGGCGCGCTCCGGAGCCCCCTCGCGACGCGCGGGTCCCCGCCAACGTGCGGCGCATCGTCCTGCGGGGGCTCGCGCTCGAGCCCGAGCAGCGCTGGCCGTCCATGGACGCTCTGCTCGGGGCGCTCGGCGACACCCTGCCGCGGAGGCAGCGCCAGTGGCTCGCGGTGGGAGGGCTGTTGGCGCTCTCGCTCGGCGTCGGGCTGCCGCTGCAACTGCGGAGCATCGCCGAGCCGCCGTGCCAGGGCGGTGCCCGGCACCTGGAGGGGTTGTGGGACGGGGCGCGCAAGGCGGCGCTTGGCCAGGCCTTCCAGGCGACCGGCAAACCCAACGCGGGGGAGTCCTGGACCCGCACCGCGCAGGTATTGGACACCTACGCGGGCGATTGGGCGGCCATGCATGTCGAGGCGTGCGAGGCCACGCGCGTGCGGGGGGCGCAGTCCGACGCGGTGCTTTCCCTGCGCATGGCCTGTCTGGAGCGGCGGTTGCAGTCGTTGCGCGCCCTCACCGACGTCTATGCCCATCCGGACGCCGCGCTGGTGGATCAGGCGGCGAAGGCGGCCAGTGCACTGCCCCTGGTGGCGGGGTGCGCGAACGTGGAGGCGCTCCAGGCGCCCGTGCTCCCGCCGGAGGACGCGGCCACGCGCCAGAAGGTCGAGCGGCTCGAGGTGCGTCTGGCCGAGGCCCGGGCCCTCTTCGACAGCGGCCAGTTCAAGCCGGCCCTGGAGCGCACCCGGACGCTCGCCGATGATGCCCTGGCCCTGCACTACCGCCCCCTGCAGGCCGAGGTGCTCGAGCTGCGCGGCGCCCTGGAAGAGAAGGCCGGGGACGTGGTGGCCTCGGAGCCTCGCTCCGGCAGGCGGTGTGGGCCGCGGAGGCGGGCCGTCATGACGAGGTGATCGCCTCGGCCTCGGCCCGGCTGGTGCGCTCGGCGATGCTCCAGGCGCACTTCGAGCAGGGCCGCGAGTGGGCCGAGCACACCCGCGCCGTGTTGGAGCGCCTGGGGGGACGCGCGCATCGAGGCCTTCGTCACCAACGCCCTGGGCTCCATCTTCATGCGCGAGGACAAGACGACCGAGGCGCTGGAGCACTTCCGCCAGGTGGTGGCGCTGCGCCAGAAGGTCTACTCCACCGAGCACCCGGAGGTGGCGGCGGCCTACAACAACCTCGGGGCGGCGCTCACCAAGGCCGGACGGTTGTCCGAGGCGCGCGAGGCGCTGTCGCACGCGCAGCGGCTCTACGCGAAGACGCTGGGCCCGCATCACCTGGAGACGGGCAATGCGTTGCACAACCTGGGAATCCTCGCGCAGAAGACCGCCGATGAGGCGGCCGCCGTGGTCTACTTTCAAGGGGCCCTGGAGGCGCGTGAGGCGGGCTCGCGGCGCGAGACGCTCGATGTGGCCATGACGTATGCCACCCTGGGCGCGAGCTACTGCCACCTTCATGACTACGCGCGGTGTCTGTCCGCCTACGAGCGCGCCCTGGATATCCGCCGCGAGATCCTCGGCCCCCATCACACGGATGTGGCCGCCAGCTTGGAGGATGTCGCGCAGGTCCTCCTGGCCCTGGGCCGTCCGGGCGAGGCCCTGGAGCACTACCAGCTCGCATTGCGGACCGTGGAGGCGGCCAAGGAGCAGGTGCCCTATCAGCTCGTCGTTCCCCTGAACGGCATGGGCGAGGTGTTGCTCGCCCAGGGCAAGCGCGCGGAGGCGTTGCCCTACCTCCAGCGGGCGTTGGCCCTGGCGGAGAAGAGCGAGGTGGAGGATGCGTGGGTCCTCGCCACCGTGCTGGAGACGATGGGTGACTGGCACCTCAAGGGGGGCCAGTACCGCCGGGCGTTGCCGTTCTACCAGCGGGCGCTGGCCCTGGAGGAGAAGCGGGTGCCCGCGCGCCATCCGGATCTCTTTGGTCCACTGGTGGGAGTGGGGAGTGCCAGCTCGCGCTCCACTCGCCCGCCGCGGCCCGCTCCACGCTGGAGCGGGCCCTGGCGACCGAGCCCCTCTCGCGCATCTCCACCCTCGCCGTGGCCGATGCCCGTTTCCTGCTGGCCCGGGCTGTCTGGGAGGGCGGTGACGCGGCTCGGGCCCGGGCACTGGCCTCGAGCGCCCAGAAGGCGCTCCTCCAGGAGCACAAGGACTCCGAGGCCTCTCAGGTCACGGCCTGGCTGGACTCACACGCGGAGCACTGAGCCGGGCGCACGGCGCGCTCAAACCAGACACCGCCCGTCTCTCTCCGGCTGAGAAAAAGAGAACTTCACATCGCTGATTTCTCAGCAACGAGAAAAGACAGACTGTTGCTGAAATCCAGACGACCGCGCTCCTTGAATTACGTATCATGGACGGCGGAGGAGCCGGCCCATGTCCATTCGGATCAACCCGAACAACGTCCCCACCCCTCGAACGCTCTTGGAGCAGAAGCCCGCGGGGGTCACCACGCCTCACGCCGGGGTGCAGGGACCGTCGGCCTCCGTTCCCGCCAACGGGGTGGGGGGCTCGGGCTTCCAGACGAAGACCGAGGCCGTGAATCTCCAGGGGACCTCGAGCGCGTGGACCCAGGACAGCGTGCAGCGCCAGCTCGCGGTGACCTCGACCTACACCCGGCTCATGGAGGACGCGGTGACGGCGCGGGCGCTCAACGCCCTGCGGGTGCGGGACGGCGCGGCCCTGGCCGCCCTGGGCAACCTGCTGACGAGCGGCAAGTTCTCCCTGTGGCCGGACAAGCAGGCCGCCCTCGAGAAGCTGCAGCAGACCCAGCCGGAGCTCTTCACCCGGCTCGTCACCCTCGCGCAGCAGCTCGGCTCCAGCGCCCCGCTGCCGGTGGGCTCCACCCCGGACGTCGCGGCGACGCAGGCCGCCAACGCCCTCACCGCGGCGCGGAACGCCTACTCGCACGCGCGTGACGTGGTGACCGTGTTGGATCAACAGCTGGCCGCCGGCCTGGATGCGCTCGGCCCCGCGCTCACGGGCGCGCAGAAGCAGGCCTACATCGAGGCCTTCCGCGCCGCGCACCGGGCGGACTACGACCGCGCGCTCCAGACGGAGGCCACGCTCGCCGCCTCGCTGCTGAATCCCGAGCTGGACAAGGTGCTCGGCCGGGATCTCCACCTCGCCTATGCCTCGGCGGAGGCGGCCCAGGCCCTGGCCGGCGGCCCGCACTCGGTGGAAGTGCTCCAGTGGGCGGCGCGGGTCCTGAACGAGGCCAACGCCGCCCAGGACATGTTCGAGCAGACCCAGACGGGGGTGTCGATTCCCGGCTGGACGGGGACGAGCGAGCTGCACGCGCCGGTCGACTTCGCGGAGCTCCAGCGACTGGCGCTGGGCGGTGCGGCCGGGGAGCTGCTGGCCCAGGCCAACGGCGATCCCCAGGCGGCCCTGGCGAACTTCTCGGCACTCGCGTCGGCCGTGGGCGGAGATCCCGCGAAGACGAACGAGCTGCTCTCCGCGCTCAACAAGGCCTCGGCGGGCGACTACTCGGGCCTCTCTCAGCTGCTCAACTCGGCGGATCCGTTCACCCAGGGTCTGGGCACGGCCGCGGCGGTGTTCGCCGGACTCAACGCCCGCAACACCACCCAGCAGGCCGCGTATGGCAAGTTCCTCAAGGACCGGCCGCCACTCCCGCCGGAGCGAAGGTGCTGGGTGATGCGCTCCACTCCCTGGCCGGGGCGAGCCTCGCCGCGGCGGAGGGCTCGGCCGTGCCCGCGCAGCTCGCGCCGACCCTGAGCGCGTTGACCACCGCGCTCGACGGCGGCACGGAGACCCTGGATCTCTTCAGCGCGTCCTCCTTCGACGATGGCGCGCAGCAGGCGTTGACGGATCTGAGCGCCCTGGCCGACAGCGGCGCGCCGGCCGCGGCACCGCAGCCGGAGACGCTCACCGAGTCCATCACCGACCTCATCACCGACCTGGGCGAGGAGCTCACCGAGCTCAAGAGCAGTCAGTCGGCCGAGGAGGAGAAGCGGACGGAGCGCGAGGAGAAGAGCCGCGACGAGGAGGTCCGCCAGAAGGAGGCCCGCCAGAAGGAGGCTCGCGAGGAGGAGAACCGGGAGCTGCTCGAGAAGGTGGGCGTGGAGCGCAACCTGGCGAAGACGCTCGCCAAGGGAGCGGAGCTGCCCAAGGCGCTGAGCAAGAAGGTGGGCCTGACGCCCGCGCAGATCAAGTCGCTCGCCGTCTCGCACCCCGAGGTGTTCGCGTCGGCCCGGGCCGCCCAGGATGCCGTCGAGTTCGCCCGGGCGTGCGGCATGCGAGGGGACAACGTGCGCAAGTTCTTCGATGCCCTCGCTCAGGACTCCGCCAACTACCTCCAGACGCTCTCCCAGAAGGGCGCGGCGCTGAAGGAGACGGACGCGGAGATGCGCGAGCTCGTCGAGCGCTCGTTCCCGAAGGCCCGTGCGCTCCTGCGCGAAGCCGACCGGGCCGCCTGATTCATCCGCGGGGGCACTCGGGAGCGGTGGGGGTTCTCGTTGCGGCGCGAGCGCCTTGTGTCATAGGACGAGCCCATGGCGCCCCTCCAGCGACAGTGGACGATAGGTCAACACACCTTCCACTTCGAGGCCCCCGATCTCCTCTGGGCGAAGCACCAGGGGTACTGCACGCTGGATGAGGCCAGGGGGATGGTGAGCCTCTACCGGGAGCTGGGCGGGATTCGTCCCTTCTTCCTCCTGTCGGACATGGAGCAGGCCGAGGGGATGGAGTCGGAGGCCAAGCGCCATGTCAGCGAGAACCTCCGGCCCGAGTGGCTCCTGGGCGTCATCTATTTCAACGCACGGCTGCTGCACAAAGCCATCGCCAGGGGCCTGCTCCTCGCCGCGCAGCTGACCCGGTCGGAGGATGATCCTCCGCGGACGGAGATCCACTTCGTCTCCAACCGGGACAGCGCACGAGCGCTCAGCGAGCAGTTGCGCGCGCGGCGGGAGGAACACCGCGTCTGAGCAGGCGTCGTCGAGGCGTCGCAGTCCGGGCGAGCGCTTGCCAGCTTCCTCGGGAAGACCCCCTGGGTGGACGTGTGAGCGGGTTTGCGCCGGCCCGATCGTCGGTTCCCTCCTCATGGCTCCGTTCCCACCGTCACGAGGGGCCATCATGCGCGGAGGTGTTTCATGGCAGTCCGATGGCGTTTGGCAATGATGGTGCTGCTCATCATCCTGCTCAGTCTGATGATGCAGGCGTGCATCGTCGTGCCCGTGGAGTCACGGCCCCGGACGCGTTCGGGCTATGGCTATGGGGGAGCGGCTATTCCACCGACGTGGACCCGCTCGAGGCCCAGCGGGAATGCTTCCGCGTGGCGCGCGACTTCCGGGGCTACCGGGGGGTTCGCGTGGGGGCCGTGGACGTGACGGGGCCCGAGACGGCCCGGGTCGAGCTGCGCGCCCGGACCTATGGCGGCTACGTGCTCATGGGCTGCACGTACGACGCTCGGACCGGCCGCGCCTATGTCCCGTGAGGGAGCACGCCTCCCGCGAGTGGGTTCCCTTCTCCCTCCGTGTTTCCTGGTGCCAGGACCCAGGGGGTAGGGACTCCCCCCGTTGGAGATACGGAGGACCTTGTGTCATATGGAAGACACATGGCGCCCACCCAACGAAAGTGGACGATAGGGAGGAACACCTTTCACTTCGAGTCTCCCGATCTGCTCTGGGCGAAGTGGAGGGGGAGTGTTCCCTGGATGAAGCCATACTCGTGGTGAAACTCTACCGGGAGCTGGGCGCGGTCCGCCCCTTCTACATCCTGGGAGACATGGAGGAGGCCGGAGGGATCGAGGCGGAGGCCCGGCGCTATATCAACGAGCACGTCCGGCAGGAGTGGCTCCTGGGCATCATCTATTTCAAGACGCGGCTGCTGCACCGAGCCATCGCCAAGGGCCTGCTCCTCGCCGCGGAGATGACCCGGTCGGAGGGTGATCCCCCGAGCACGAAGATCTACTTCGTCTCCACTCGGGACAGGGCCTGGGAACTGCTCCTCCAACTGCGTGCGCGGCAGGAGGAACACCGCGTCTGACGAAACCCGGTCTTGGAGTATGGCTTCAGGCCGGCGGGGGCTTGTCAGGATATTCCGCGAGGGCCGTCGTGCTATCGTGGCGGGGCCGTTCGCGGGACTGTGATGCGACTTCCGAACCTTGCTTTTGCGGCTTGACTAGCTAGTCGTGTCCGCCTTCCCCGAGCGGCCTTTCGCCACCCGAAGCTCAACACGAGGGCACCCTGGAGGCCGCGGTGGGACAGTCGGCGGTGGAGCGCGCCGAGCAGGTGGCTCGCGAGGATCTGGTGATGTTCGTGAACGCGTGCTTCTCGTGCACCGGGCAGCGCGAGTTCTACAACGACGCGCGCGGGCAGTCGGTCTCCATCGAGTTCCTGCACGCCTACATCCTGGGCAACTACCGCCGCCTCTACGCCCGGACCCTGGCCGCGGGCATCAACCACTTCAATCAAGGGCAGATCATCCTCAACCTGCTGGCCACCGGGAAGCAGACGCCCGCCGAGGATCGGCGCGAGGAAGGGGCCCTCATCGCCGCGTCGCTCCGCGCCCTGCCACCCCAGCGGGCCTTCCGCGTCCTGGAGGTGCTGCGCGAGCGGCGCATCAACAACCGGCGGGCGCGCGCCATCGCCCGCGAATACCTGGAGGGCCGCGAGGATCCGAGCTTCGACGCGGTGAAGTACCGTTCCAAGCTGCGGGCCACGGTGGCGCATGGACACCTGAAGCTCGCCGGGGAGCTCAACGCCTTCCTGTTCCACGGCTGGCGCAAGCGCGTGTTCAAGACGCCGCTGTTGGAGACGTTCCGCCGGGCCCACTACGAGCAAGCCGCCCTCTTCGAGCTGCCCTTCACCATCGCCGAGGGGCTGGCCGTGAAGCACGGCATCGCCCGCGACGTGTTCCTCGAGCGCATCGAGCCGCGCCTCACCGCGGGCGAGCGGCTGCGCCTGCAAGGGGCCGCGGCACGCCAGGAGGGCGCCATCGCCATCGACCTCGGGAAGGCGCCGCTCACGAAGCTGGCGCTCTACCTGCTCGCGATGAAGCCGGAGACGCGCCGGGAGCGCCAGGCCGAGCTTCACGCCGCGCTGGAGCGGGCCGCCCTGCGCACGCTGCGCCGGGGCACCGTGCCGCTGGGCCGGGTGGCCACCGTGCTCGACAACAGCTACTCCGCCTCCGGCTCCACCGAGAAGCGCCGCCGGCCCTGGGCGTGGCGCTCGCCGCGCACTACCTCCTGTCCTCCATGGCCCGCGAGTACCGCGCCTTCTGGACCTCGCCCCCGGAGGCGCCGCTGCTCGTCGAGGCCCGGGGACAGACGAACCTCGCCACGCCGCTGCTCGATGCCCTGGACTGGGGCGCGGAGCTGGTCGTCATCGTGTCCGATGGCTACGACAACGATCCGCCCCATGCCGTGGCCGAGCTCACCCGCGTGTTCCGCACGAAGTTGGATCCCTCGCGCCGCACCACCCTCCTCCACGTGAACCCGGTGTTCGCCTCGGATCTCTACGCCCCGCGAGCGCTGGGCGCGCACGTCCCCACGGTGGGGGTGCGGGACGCGGAGGATCTGCCCACGGTGCTCGGCTTCGCGCGCTTCGCCGAGGGCGCGGCCCCGTTGGCGGAGCTGGAGGACTACCTCGCCGCGCGTGCGGCGGCTGCTGGAGCGTGCCTCCGAGGAGGACGCATGAAGGCGAAGGTCTCGGTGACGAACCTCGTGCCCAAGGGTCTCCGGCTGGCGCCGTCCCAGGTGTGGGGTTCCCTGCGGCTGGTGCCCGTGCTGCGTGACGAGGTGCGGGGAGACCTGCGCTTCGCCCAGCGCTCGTACGACGACGACCTGACGCTGGTCTCCTCGAGGGGTGGACTGATGGACCCCTCGCGCATGTACGTCTCCTATGTGCCGCATGGGCTGGTGATGTCGTGGGAGGGCCGGCACGCGGAGGCCGTCGTCGGCACGCAGCTCGAGAAGCCCGAGGGCAAGGCGCTGAAGGTGGGGCCGCATACGCTCCGGTTGATGCATCGCATGGTGCGCCGGGAGGAGAAGAACCGGCTGCGGATGCTGCCCCTGCACCGGCCATGGAGGGCTTCCTCTCCATGTGTTTCGGCGGGCCGGAGGTGGCCTGGGCCGAGTACTCGCGGGAGGCGCTGTCCCACGGGCTGGATCCCCGGACGGAGTGGTCCGTGCCGGGCTGGGCGAACCCGCTCTTCGACGAGGCCCTGCGCGTCTTCGAGATCCACGAGCGGCAGGTGGGCGTGCTTCTCTTCCACGCGGACCTGTTGCTGTCCGCCTTCATCGTCTCGCACCCCGAGGACTACCGGGCCCTGCACCGCACGCTGCTGGAGGACTTCTATGGCGAGCTGCTGCTCCAGTACGGCTTCCTCGACAGCGCCGCGTCCCTGGAGTCGTCCATCGACGAGCGGCGGGTGTCCTCGCTCGGGGAGTTGAGGGCCGCCGTCGAGCGGATGCGCGAGGACTGGGCCGAGTTCCAGGGCTTCATGGCGGGAGGGCTCTTCGGCGCGGAGGTCTGGGCGACTTCCCTCTACGGGGCGGGCCCCTTCCACCTCCAGCGCTTCGTCACCGGCCTTCAGGTGTCGGAGGAGAACCACATCGGCGAGTGGGTCACCCGCCAGGACGGCACGCTCGAGTACCTCAGGACGTACCGCCTCTCCGCGGCCCAGACCCGGCGCGCCTACCTGCTCAAGCAACTCGCGCTCGCGGACTGGAACCTGGACCGCGCCGCGGACGCCCTGAAGACGACCCGGGCGGAGCTGATTCTCCGCCTGCGCAACGCGGGCTTCGGCTACCTCCTCAAGGACTCCGTGAAGTAGCCACGGCGCATCCCCGCCTGTTACTTCCGCTTGATCCGGAACGACGAAGTGAGATCGTTGAAGTTGTACGTCGTCAGGTCCGGGACATCACAACCACACCCCAGGCCACTTCCGGTGAAGTTGATGTCGGAGAACAACGTCCATTCGAAGCCGGGGCTGACCTTGATGGAGGAGATACGGTCGTTCCATTGCGTCCCCACCCAGGAGCTGTCGCCGGTCGTGCAGAAGCTTTCGCCCCTGTAGTTGCTGTCCGCATAGAAGCAGACTCCGGTGATCGTGCTACCGCCGTAGATGGCACTGATGGCTCCGAGGTCGCCAGCGGTAAAGCTGTTGACGCGGTCGTTGCCGACCCACTCGGGAGGAAAGCCATTCTTGGGGACGTAGTCCCAACGGCCATTCACGAAGTAATTGCGGTAGTGCATCATCGACTCGAAGTCGTACGCTCCGATGGGGGTGCCAGCGGACCCCCAGTCAATGGCATTCTGGCTGCCGCCCGCGTTGACCGTGACCCAGGTATCGCGGTCTTGCCGCACCTGCTCGTGCGCCAGCCCGACCGCGTGGCCGAGCTCGTGCCGGGCGGGGTTCACACCGCAGCCGTTGCCCAGCGACAAGTCTTGCCGTCCCCCGATCTTGCCGACGTAACTCCAACATCCGTCGCTGGTGATGATTCGAACGTAATCGGCCTGGTTGGTCCGGGGCACCCAGCGGATGGCGGTCTTGGCGTCGTAGTCGGCCTTGGCGCCCGCGAAGGCCGAGCGCGTCTCCGCCGACGCGGCGGGGTCGATTTCGTACGGAATCACACCCCCTGGCCACTTCTGACCAGCGGCGTTGACGATGCCAGAGCCCATGGCACTGACGGGCGTGTCGCCATCGAGCCGCAACAGCACCTGCTTGTCCGCGCTCAGCACCTGCGCGCCAGAAACCTCACCAATCACTTGATCGCCGACAAAGGCGTAGTTGCCTTTGAGCACCGCCGTGACGGGCTCTTTCAGGCCGGCCAGCCGCACCTGAAAGGAATGGCCTTTCGGGTACTGTGAGTTGTACACGGCGTCGTTTTCCAGCTCGCGCTCGTGCTCGCTCACCTGCTGTTCTCCACAGGCGGTGCTCAGCATACCCAAGGCAAGAAAAGCCGCGTGATGCAGTCGACGGTTGGACATGTCGTCTCCTTACAGGTTGTACGGCGAGCAGCCTGAAGCTCAGGCCGCCCACCTTCTCGAATCTCTCTGCCGCGATGGGGCCGAGAAATTGACACAAACATGTTAGACACGCAATAGCTGCTTAAGCAGATTCAGGCGATAAAAACGTTTTCATCGCTATCCCGGGACCAATCACAGAGTCAACGTGGCCGCGCGTCACCCATCCTCAGCGTATAAGTATGAGCAGGCTGAAATGTCTGGGGAGGGAGTGTGCTGGTGCAGCGGGCCGGAGCCGGTTCGTGGAGCGTATTCTCATCCATGAAGAAAGACGGGTCCCCGATGGCGGAGACCCGTCTTTCAAGGGAGGCCTACTGCAACTGGTAGAGGAACGAGCGCACCGCGCCCTGGGGCTGCAAGGCCGCGTCCGGGTAGGAATCCACGGTGGTTCCACCCAGCGAGGGATTGTCTCCCTGGAAGAACAGGTTGATGAGGGAGGGATTGTTCACCCAGGCCCGAGGGACGAAGAGCTCGGCGTTCAGGCCGCCCCAGCTGAAGCCCGCCGTTCCCACCAGGGTCCACTGCCAATCCAGACCCGTGCCCGTGTAGCGGTAGAGGCTCGTGCCCAGGAGGACGAACTCGGCGCCCACGGGGAACTGGTTCCCTCCGCCCCGGAAGCCCGTGGTGCGGGTGTTGTCGGTGTCCAGGTACACCGAGAAGGCGGCGTTGAGCTGGGTGATGGAGACGTGGTTCTGGAGGGCGAGGTAGAGGTTGTTGGCGTCGTGGGCGAGCCGGGCCCGGGCCCAGTCCGCCACATCACCCGCCGCCGTGGCGTCCTGGGGGTCCGCCGCGAACGACGTCAACGCGGCCCAGTCGGAGAGGTCGCCATTCACGTTGATGTTGGCATTGGGGTTGGACACGTAGCTGGGCACCGTGATGGACAGGGTCGCCGTGTTGGTGTCCTCGTGCGGCACGGAGGCGCTGTCCTCCGCGCGGACCCGGAAGTAGTGCGTCCCGGGCGTCAGGCCGGTGAGGGTGTACTGGTTGGCGAACTTCGTCGTCGGATCCGTGGACCAGCCCTCGCCGACCTCGAAGCTCACCTGGGCATACTTGACCGGATTGCTGAAGGTGGACGAGGTGGAACGGTAGATGTTGTAGCGCACCGGGAGGCTCTGATCGCGCGCCACGTCCCAGTGGACGACGACCTCTCCGGGCCGTGACGTGAGGGACAGGCGCTGGACGCCCACGCGGTCCGGCACGTCCGGGAAGGCGGGATTGATGACCTCGGCATAGGCGGCGGTGCTGTCCCAGACGGGCGCGGCGGTATCGGCCGCGGGCGGATGGGTGGAGACATAGGTGCCCAGGGTGTCCAGCTGGCCCGTGGGCGCGATGTACTCCACCCAGCCGTTCTTGATGGCGGTCTCCTGGAGCGCCTGCGCGGACAGGGTCGCGCCACGGCCCATGTCGTAGTCGAGGCTGAAGACGGTGAAGCCGTCGGGACGGTTGGCCTCGGCCATGAGCTTCTGCGCGTAGTTGTCCCGGTTGACGGGCAGGTAGGGACTCAGGCCGGTGTGGGAGGCGTCACTGTCGAGGGCGTAGCTCTCGAACAGGGCGGCATGGATGTAGGGCCGCAAGGAGTACTGGTACGGCCGGATGCCGTAGGTCGGGTTGGCGATGAGCGGATTGAAGAAGAACGTCCCCCGGTTGGCGAAGACGATCTTCCCCGGGTAGCTGTCGTGGATGAACTTCACCGTCTTCTGCATTTCCGGAGCGACCCAGGCGTAATACCCCCAGGCATTCACATACGGTCCGGCCGTGTCGAGGGTGTCCAGGAAGAACCCATCGAAGCCGAAGTCGTGGGTGCGATCGGTGTCCGTCGCGCTCGTGCGGGCACCCGCCAGTTGCTTGAGGCCCGCCACGCTGCGATTGGCCAGGGACGTGGCGGGAACGCCTCCAATGCGCTGCTCGTTGAGCACCCAGCGCCAGTCATCGTTGGGCCAGATGAAGAACCCACCGAAGTTCGTGTTCACGTCCGGCAGCCCGTCCGAGACGTACTGGCCCTGGCTGGAGTTCCAGAGCTGGTCCACGTAGAAGGACGCGACGCCGCCATTGGCTGGCACGATCTTGCTCGCGTCGTACCCCGTGCTCCCCCCGGTGTAGCGGACCGGCCCCTGTCCGTTGCCCACGATGGGGATGGGGTTGCCCGCGGCATCGTGCGGCGCCGGGTCCTCGCCCACGCTGATGTAGGCGATGACCTTCACGCCCGCGCCCTGCAACTCGGCCACGACGCGGGGCGTGAGCTGCGCCGAGTTGGTGGGATGCAGGACGACGAGGTTCGCCTGCTTCAGGGTCGCGAGGACCGTCGGGCCGTAGTCCTGACCGTAGTAGACCAGGAACCGGCTCGAGGACGTGATGCCCGGCACGCGGCTCGCGGCGGAAACCGCCGCGGGCGCACCCGCCAGGGCGAGGGACAGCAGGAGACCCAGACTTCGTTTCATCGGATGAACTCCCTCAGGTTGTTCGAGCAGGACCGCCGGAACACGCTACCCGAAACCCCTGGGCCATTCGTTTCACTCCGTGAGGTTCGTCTCCGCGAAGACGTGCCGGTCGTAGAGGGAGCGTCCCGGGCTCCGCGGATTTTCCTGCATCATTTCTCCGCTCGCGGGCTCATCCCCATGCGGCACGGGGAGGTCCACCGAGGATCGGCGTTCCTGAGCAGAGGGCTCCGAGAAGGGCCCTCGCCCCTTTTTTTCCTCGTTGCCCACCCACCGCGGAGAAATCCATGCAAAAAGCCTCACCCCACGTGCTGTTGGCGATGTGTCTGGTGCTGCTCACGAGCTGCTCGCCCCCGTCCTCCAACGCCGGCTCGGTCCAGTTGGCCGCCTCCGTGTCCCAGGCGCTCTCCGCCTCCGTCTCCCGCGTCACCGTCACCATCAGCGCCTCCGACTTCCGCTCCATCACCGTGGAGCTCGGCTCCACCAACGGCGTGTGGGGCGGCGTCGTCGGCAACATCCCCGTGGGCGCCCATCGCTCCTTCCTCGCCCAGGCCTTCGACGCCTCCGACACCCTGCTCTTCCAGGGCTCCGCCTCCGGCGTCACCATCGTCGAGGAGCAGACGACGCTCGTCGCCATCACCCTCCGCGAGCTCAACCCTCCGCCTCCCTTCTTCAACGAGGCTCGATCGTCGACTCCCTGGTCGCCTCGACCACCTCCGTGCACGCGGGAGAGTCCCTCTCCCTCTTCGTCACCGCCCATGATCCCAACCCGGGCGACACCCTCTCCTACGTCTGGTCCTCCACCGCGGGCACCTTCTCCTCGAGCTCCGACACCACCACCACCTGGACGGCGCCGGACACCAGCGGCATCCAGACCCTCACTCTCACCGTCACGGACCCCGGTGGCCTGTCCTCCTCGCTCTCCCTGGTCGTCAACGTCACCCCGATCCCGCTCAAGGCCAGCGCGGAGATCTCCATCTCCTTCAACACCTCCCCCCGGGTGGCCTCCATCACCGCCTCGCCCACCCGGCTGGCGGTGGGGCAGACCACGTCGGTGTCCGCCTCGGCCGCGGATCCGGATGGCGACAGCCTCACCTACGCCTGGAGCTCCTCGTGCTCGGGCTCCTGGACCAACGCCTCCTCCAGCTCCGCCCGGTTCACCCCCGACGCGCTGCCCGACGACCCCACCTGCAACAACTGCCTCCTGACGGTCACCGTGGCAGACGCGCGCGGCTGGCAGACCACCGGCACCGTGGCCCTGTGCGTCAGCAATACCTCCACCACCCAGCACCTCGGTCCCGTCCTCCTCTCCTCCTCCCGCTCCTCGGACATCGTCTCTCCCGGCCGGGAGATCACCTTCGAGGTGTTGGCCAGCGACCCCGAGGGCACCGCGCTCTCCTTCGCCTGGGACACCAACATCGGCTCGGCGGGCACACCGGTCCACGGCGCGACCACCAGCCGGCTCATCTGGACGGCGCCCTCCTGCACTCCTCCGAATGTGACCCCCTCGCTCTCCGTCACCGTCACCAACGCCTTCAACCTGACGGCCACCCAGAGCTTCGACGTGTCGGGCCTGCCCGTCTGCATCCCTCCGGGTTGGGCGTCGACCGGGGCCATGTCCACCTCTCGCGAGTTCCACACGGCGACCCGGCTGGCGAACGGCAAGGTGCTCGTCACGGGAGGCTCCGGTCGGAGTGGCACCCTCGCCTCGGCGGAGGTGTATGACCCGGCCACGGGGACCTGGAGCCCGACGGGCTCCATGGCCACGTCCCGCTACCGCCACACGGCGGCGCTGCTGCCCAACGGCAAGGTGCTCGTCATGGGGGGCTCCCAGGATGAGAACATGGGCACCCTCCTCGCGACGGCGGAGCTGTATGACCCGGCCACGGGCACCTGGAGCAGGACGGGCTCCATGTCCAGGGTTCGCTACTTCCACACGGCGACGCCACTGCCCGGCGGCAAGGTGCTCGTCACGGGGGGATACACCAGCGGCGAATTCACCCCGACGGCGGAGGTGTACGATCCGGCCACGGGGACCTGGAGCATGACGGGCTCCATGGCCACGTCCCGCTACCTCCACGCGACAACGCTGCTGGCCGACGGCCGGGTGCTCGTCACGGGGGGACACACCAGTGGCAGCACGAGCTCGGCGTCGGAGGTGTACGACCCGGCCACGGGTACCTGGAGCCCGTCGGGCTCCCTGAGCTGGCCGCGCGCCTACCACACGGCGACGCGGCTGGCCGACGGCAAGGTGCTCGTCTCGGGAGGCACCATGGACTACTACTCCATGGCGACGGCGGAGGTGTATGACCCGGCCACGGGGACCTGGAGCCCGACAGGCTCCATGTACTGGCCTCGCATCCACCACACGTCGACGCTGCTGCCCGACGGCCGGGTGCTCGTCACGGGGGGATACACCAGTTACGAAAGCACCGCGACGGCGGAGGTGTACGACCCGACCTCGGGCGTCTGGAGCACCTCCTACACCATGAGCGTGATTCGCTATGCCCACACGGCGACGCTGCTGCGCAACGGCAGGGTGCTCGTCACGGGAGGCTCCTACAGCGGCACCGCGGAGCTGTACACGCCCTGAGCCACCGGGTCCCGCGTCGCCAGCGGGTGTGGCGGGGCGGATGACCCCTGACTCCAGGGGGTGGCACCCGAGGCACGGCCTTCCGTGTCCCGGGTGCCCTTCTGTCGGACGGGTGGCCTCACGGAATGCCGCGGGCTGAGGCAGCGGACAGGAAGGAGCCGAAGAAGGTGGCTTCAGTTCCCTCCTGTCTCGAGGCCGGGAACTCTCGCTCAGTCGAGCTTGGGCTTGTAGTTACTCGGGTCCTGAACGACGAAGGGATTCGAGATACCGCCATAGGCAGCATTGAAGTCCTGGCGATGCTGCATGTAGACATCGCTGTAGTTGTGCGCCGCGATGAGGCCCTTCTCCTTGAATTTGATGATCCGTGCCTCGTGGCCGAGGACGTCCTTGCCGGGGTTGTTCATGAAGCTCGTGCTGCCTTCCACGCCGAACAGGTTGGAGACAGTTCCCCTGGAGATCGTCCATCTTGATGGCCCAGGGGATGGGGCTCGTGGCTGGTGACTGGAGTTACCCTTGATGACTGCTGTCACCAGGGCGGATGCGACGAGGGGTGACCTGGGCTCGGTTTCAGCTAGATGCGTGGCTTTGGGCCACCGAAGCGGACGCCCAGTTCGAGCCCCACCATCCCCAGCAGGTCTCTGACGTTGGCCTCCCCAATGACTCCCACGTAGAAGCGATCGAGGAGCGTCGCGCCCACCGCGGCCTGAGCGCCCAGACTGAAGCCCTCCCCGAACATCAGGGGCACCCCGATGCGCGCGTAGACGGGCCCGGCGTCGAGCCGGGCGGCGGGCGTCACCGCGAGCCGGAAGTCCGGAAACCCCCACGCGTCCTTCACGGGCACCATCGCCGACAGGCCGAACTCGGCGGCGAAGAGCCGTGACAGACGGTAGGAGGGAGCGACGTCCACGACGACCCAACCCCCGTCCCGAAGCGTGTGCGTCCTGATGGCGCTCACTCCGCTGAGACCGATGAGCGGCCGGGCGCTGAGCCCCAGCCTGAGCGCGAAGGCGTCATCGGCTGGCGCGTGGGCCTCTCCTCGCCCTGATTGGGCCAGCACTCGCGGCGCTCCCAACAGCACGAGCATGCAGATGAAGTGGCGCATCGTCATAGCCTCTCCCCGAACCACTTCCAGATGAACTCATCCGACTCGGCCCGGTGGGTGGCATCGATGTCGTGGCCCGCGCCTTCGAGGTACTCGACGTGGACCTCCTGCCCGAGCAATCGAGCCGATACCGCGAAGGCTCGCTGCACCTCGGGGAGGACGAGGGTGTCCGCCGTCCCCTGGAGAATCAGCAGTGGCACCCTGGGCCCGTGCCCCATGTAGGTGAGGTTGCTGACGTCAGCGAAGACCTCGGGCGCATCCCTCACCTTCGCTCCATCCGGCAGCGCGAGGAACCGGGTGACGTAGGGTTTGATCCACCAGTCCGTCGTCTCATAGACGGACGCGGGGTCACCGGCGCCGCACATGGACACCACGGCCTTCACCTCGAGGTTCTCGCTGTAGGGGCAATAGTCCGGCTCGAAGCGTGCTTCGTTCCGGGCGTACGCCGACATCATCGCGAGGTGCCCACCAGCGGACCCGCCGATCACTCCCACTCGGGCCGTATCCACTTTGTACGTGGCGGCATTCGCGGCGAGCCACCGGAGCGCACACCGCACGTCCTGCAATTGCGCCGGCCAGGGGTGGAGGGCCTTGCCGTGTCCATCATCGAGGTTCGCGAGCCGATAGTTGAGGGTCACCCCGACGAAGCCCCGCCGGCTCGCTTCCTGGATTCGAGCTCCGAAGTCATCCAGATCTCCGATGACCCATCCGCCACCATGGATGAAGACGATCGCGGGAAGGGACCCGGCCCCTCTGGCACTGCGATGTCGAGTGTCAACGGATGTACCCCACCGGGCTCACTCGGGCTGGGCACCTCCGCGTACGTGACCTCGCCTTCCGCGCCACCCGTGAGCTCACCGCATCCCGTGAGGGCCAGCAGCAAGGCCGCGGGTAACGACCACCTCGTCTTCATGACTTCCTCCTCGGTATCCACCACGCTTCTCCGGGGACTTGGGTCACCCGACCTGCCGTCCGCTCAAGAACTCTAGCCGGTCCCGGGCTCGTAGCCTGGATGGAGAAGGACGAGGCGCCCACGGCGGTGCTGCGCACCTTCCGCGTGAATGTACTGGGCCCCCTGCCGCGCACCCGCGCGCTGCTGCCCCGGCTGCGCAAGGCCCGGGGCGCGAAGATGGCGAGCCTCGGCTCCGGCCTGGGCTCCATCGCCGAAAACACCTCGGGCGACGTGTGAGCCTTCGGGCGCTTGTTCGTGAAGTGAATCAAACTCCGCCAGACAGAGAATCGCCGGAGGTTTGTGCTGGACGCCGTGCAAGCCTCGCTCGGTCCGAGGGGCTTGCAGGAACAGGACTTCTGCTCCTCCTGTTCTCAGGAAGAAGAGACGAAGCGTCCATTACCACTGAACGCTCGAGTTCGGACGTCATGACGCTGAGGAAGCTGCCATGGCTGAGGGAAACGAGACCAGCCCCGAGCCGCAGGAAGCCAGCCGCCCCAAGCAGGAAGAGACTCCACTCATCTACGGGGAAGTCCGGAAGAGGATCTATAAGCGGCTGGGGCTCAAGGGCCTGCTGGGACTCTCCGTCCTCACCGTCCTCGCTTCCATCTGGTGGAACTGGGAGAAGGTCCAGAAGCAGCCTGTCGTGTCGGACCTCGTCCGGCTGCTCTCGCGTAAACCACTCCCGAAGGCGGACCCCCAGCGATTCAGCATCGCCATGACTCATCTGGAAAACGACATCGGGGGCGAGAACGAACGCCTTATCTCGGAGGCGCTCAAGGAGTTCGAAGGCATTCAAATCATCAAGCTCGACAGGGCGCTGACTCTCGAAGGGACCATTCCCGAGGTAGAGGAGAGCGCCGGTCATGAGCAGGCACGCAAATACCTCCAGGCCACAGGCGCCGACATCCTGCTCTGGGGCACAGTCCTCCACCATGATGGCAAGAGCCTGCCCAAGCTCTATTGGACGACAGCAAGAGACGTGAAGCGCGACAGGGTATGGGGGCGATACCAGCTTGGCAGCGAGAGCTTCGAGCTTCCCTCCCTCTTCTGGGAGGACCTCAGCAAGCTCCTTCAGCTCCTGGCGCTGACCCAACATGCCGAGTTTGAGGATCAGCGGGGGCATTACATTGCGGACCAACTCGGGCCTTTCATCAACAAGGTCAGGAAGCTCCTCCAGGATGGTGCCATGAGACCGGGTTGGAGTGTCGCTGCTCGCGCTTCGACGAGACACCTCCTCGCGGACGCACTGACCTTGGTGGGCAGGCAAAGGAGAGAATGCCCCTCTCGAGGAGGCGGTGGCCGCCTACCGCACGGCCCTGGGGAAAGAACTCGGCGGCGCGTGCCTCTCGAATGGGCTGCAACGCAGAACGACCTGGGTGCCGCGCTGGTGGCGCTCGGGGAGCGTGAGGCTGGCACCGCCCGCCTGGAGGAGGCGGTGGCCGCCTACCGCACGGCCCTGGAGGAAAGGACCCGGCAGCGCGTGCCCCTCGACTGGGCTGCAACACAGCACAACCTGGGCAATGCGCTGGCGGTGCTCGGGCAGCGAGAGGCTGGCACCGCCCGCCTGGAGGAGGCGGTGGCCGCCTACCGCGCGGCCCTGGAGGAAAGGACTCGGCAGCGCGTGCCCCTCGACTGGGCTGGAACGCAGAACAACCTGGGCAATGCGCTGCGGCTGCTTGGGGAGCGAGAGACTGGCACCGCCCGCCTGGAGGAGGCGGTAGCCGCCTACCGCGCGGCCCTGGAGGAAGGGACTCGGCAGCGTGTGCCCCTGGACTGGGCTGCAACGCAGAACAACCTGGGCAATGCGCTGCGGCGGCTCGGGCAGCGAGAGGCTGGCACCGCCCGCCTGGAGGAGGCGGTGGCCGCCTACCGCGCGGCCCTGGAGGAATGGACTCGGCAGCGCATGCCCCTCTCCTGGGCTGGAACGCAGCACAACCTGGGCAATACGCTGGTGGTGATCGGGCAGCGAGAGGCTGGTACCGCCCGCCTGGAGGAGGCGGTGGCCGCCTACCGCGCGGCCCTGGAGGAAAGGACCCGGCAGCGAGTGCCCCTCGACTGGGCTGCAACGCAGAACAACCTGGCCATTGCGCTGCAGGGGCTTGGGGAGCGTGAGGCTGGCACCGCCCGCCTGGAGGAGGCGGTGGCCGCTTACCGCGCGGTCCTGAAGGAAAGGACCCGGCAGCGCGTGCCCCTCTACTGGGCTGCAACGCAGAACAACCTGGGCATTGCGCTGAAGAGGCTTGGGGATCGTGAGGCTGGCACTGCGCGCCTGGAGGAGGCGGTGGCCGCCTTCCGCGCGGCCCTGAAGGAAAGGACCCGGCAGCGAGTGCCCCTCGACTGGGCTGCAACGCAGAACAACCTGGGCAATGCGCTGGCGGTGCTCGGGATGCGTGAGGCTGGCACCGCCCGCCTGGAGGAGGCGGTGGCCGCTTACCGCGCGGCCCTGAAGGAAAGGACTCGGCAGCGCGTGCCCCTCTACTGGGCTGAAACGCAGAACAACCTGGCCATTGCGCTGGCGGTGCTCGGGCAGCGAGAGGCTGGCACCGCCCGCCTGGAGGAGGCGGTGGCCGCCTTCCGCGCGGCCCTGGAGGAAATGACTCGGCAGCGCGTGCCTCTCGAATGGGCTGGAACGCAGAACAACCTGGGCAATGCGCTGCGGCTGCTTGGAGAGCGAAAGACTGGCACCGCCCGCCTGGAGGAGGCGGTGGTCGCCTACCGCGCGGCCCTGGAGGAAGGGACTCGGCAGCGCGTGCCCCTCTACTGGGCTGAAACGCAGAGCAACCTGGGCGTTGCGCTGCGGCTGCTCGGGGAGCGAGAGACTGGCACCGCCCGTCTGGAGGAGGCGGTAGCCGCCCACCGCGCGGCCCTGGAGGAAAGAACTCGGCAGCGCGTGCCCCTCGACTGGGCTGAAACGCAGAGCAACCTGGGCATTGCGTTGCGGCGGCTCGGGGAGCGTGAGGCTGGTACCGCCCGCCTGGAGGAGGCGGTGGCCGCCTTCCGCGCGGCCCTGGAGATAAGGACTCGGCAGCGCATGCCCCTCGAATGGGCTGAAACGCGGAAGAACCTGAAGGCTGCGCTTCAGATGCTGGGACAGCGGACGAAAAACCGGCGTGCGGCAGTACAGGCGCGCCCAGTCCCGCCGCGCCGCGCATCCGACCCTGCGTCAGGGCAGTGAGTACCACGTCCGACACAGGGGTGAACTCAGGGGTATCCTCTGAGGAGTGGAGCAGGGTGGGGAGGAGTGAGCTGGTGGATCACCCGGAGTTGCCCACGCGGCCCGCGCAGTTGGCTGCAGCGCAGGGGCCACTCCAGCAGGAGTGGTGTTGAGCCTCGAGCAGTCTCGCTGCCAAAGACGCCCACGCCCCGGGCTCCGCCTACAAGTGGAGATGTACCAACGCGGTGTTCAAGGCGGCTGAGCGTCCATCCTATTAAGGCCCTGGGCTCGGCCGGGCGTTGCTCGCCGCCGTGTCACACTCTTTGCGATAGCCACACCGCATGGCCGAGCTGCTCGCCTGCGGATGGGCCTCACGCAGGCGGCGGGGTCTGGAGGAATGCCCGAGAGATTTCATTCTCCCAGCCAGTAGAGGCCCCGCCGGGTGCGTAGCACCTGCTCCAAGAACTCCGAGAAGGAACTGGCGACTGGCCCACGGTATTTCGGGTTGGGCCATGCCTCGTGGTAGCCGTTCGTCAGGGGGTAGCGGTCGTTCTCCTGGTGGGCCGGCCCCCGGCGAGGGAGAAGGACCAGAGCCTCCTGTTCCAGGGCCGTCCGTTCCCCGGGTCGTCGCGCATCCGGTGAGGAACGCCAACAGCACCACTGCTCCGGCCAGCTTCTTGGGAATCCCCGTGGTGATACGCATGCGCAGGCACGTACGGCACTCGTATGAAGACGATCGACTCGCCGTCTTCCTTCAGGCGCACGAAGCCCTTGCCGCGGACAGTGAGCTCAGCCAACCCTGGCGATCAGCTTGCCGCGGTTGCGGCCGTCAAATAGCCTCAAAAAAGCGTCCGGAATGTTTTCGAACCCGTCTACGAACTCCTCACTATACTTTATCTTGCCCTGAGATACCAGAGGACCCACCTCGGCGAGGAATTCCGGATGGCTTCCAAGGTGATCTGGCAGTGCAAAGCCGCGGATTTCGATGAACCTATAAAGGAATGACTTCAACAACTCCGGAAGGCGGTTCGGTCCGTCAGGAGCATTGGGGAAGTTGTATTGTGCGATGGTGCCACAGATGACGATCCGCGCGTGATGATTGAAGTAGGGCATCAACGCTTCGAACATGTACCCACCGACGTTGTCGAAAAGCCTATCGAGCCCATCGGGCAATGCGCGGGCAAGTCGCTCGGCGAAGTCAGGCGCCTTGTAGTCGACAGCGTCGTCGAGACCGAGGTCATCCTTCAGGTACCGCACCTTTTCAGGCCCACCGGCTATGCCGATAACGCGATGCCCTCGCAGCCCGGCAATCTGCGCTGCTACCGAACCTACCGCTCCTGCCGCGGCGGTGACGACGAACGTGCCGCCGGGCTTCGGCTCGAGGAACTTGCTGACGCCGAGCCATGCCGTCAGGCCAGTATGACCCAGCACCCCGATCGCGGTTGATAGCGGCGCCGCCTCGGGATCGATCTTCAGGAGGTCAGAACCGTTGGAAAGCCCATATTCCTGCCAACCCGACCAGCTGACGACATGATCGCCAACGGCGAAATTCGCATTTCTGCTCCGTTCAACGACCGCGACGGTAGGACCTGGCATGGGCCGGCCAATGTCGATCGGAGGCAGCTCGCTGGAAGCATTGCCCATCAGATTGCGCTGATAGGGATCCATTGAGATGAGCAGGTTGCGAAACAACACTTCGCCGTCACCCGGAGAAGGTATCTCCTGCTCGACAATATTGAAATCACCCAACTGGGCTTTGCCCTTCGGGCGTGCCGCGATGACGATCTGGCGGTTCGACTTATTTGCCATTTCATTTCCTCCGGGACGACTGGCTCACTCGGTGTTCAATATTTCTGTGACGGTCGACACAAAAACAGTAGGAGCGTCGTCAGGAGGAGTCAATGGGTTTATGTAACGACCGATGCAGAAATCCGAGCGGATTGGTGGGGTGGCTCACCACCGGCGCGTGGCACCCCACCGTGGGTGCCACGCGTCGGTGAAGCCCGGCTAGAAGCGGGGGCGCGAGCCCACCGAGGGAGCCGCGGGCATGGACGGCCAGCCGCCGCTCCAGATGATGTTGTCCACGAGCATCACGCGCGACGTGTGGCCCGCGTTCCACGCGTGATAGACCATGGCCGAGCCACCCGCGGGCGTGGTCACCACCGAGCCGTGTCCGGGGCCCTCCCATCCCGGCACCGTCTTGAGGATGGGGGCGCCGAGCTTCGTGTAGGGGCCCAGGGGGCTCGTCGCGCGCGCCACGCCAATGGCATACGTGCCGTTGTAGTAGGCGTTGCCGCTGTAGAAGAGGTAGTAGTAGCCGTCGCGCGTCACCACCCACGGTGCCTCGACGACGCCGCCCTCCCACGACAGATCATTGGTGATGAGCTGCACGCGGCTACCCACGAGCGACAGGCCATCCGCCGAGAGCTGCTGGCCGTAGATGGGCGTCTTCTTGCCCACCGCGTTCCCATCCGCCTTCCACACGAGGTAGGGCGTGCCATTGCTGGCCTTCAAGACCGTGGCGTCGATCATCCCCATGCTCGTGTCGTTGATGAGCGGGCGGCCCAGGTCGGTGTAGGGGCCGAGGGGGTTGGTCGCCGTGGCGGCGCCGATCGACAGCGCGCCATTGGTGTGGCGCGCGGTGAAGTAGGCGATGTAGCGCGAGCCCACCTTGTGGATCTCCGGCGCCCAGAAGTCTCCCGTGGCCCACGTGGGTTTGGTCGCGGACGAGAAGATGGAGCCCGCGGACGTCCACGTCACGAGGTCCGTCGAGGTGCGCAGCGCATAGTTTCCGCCCGTACAGGCGGCGATGTACCGGTTGCCGTCCTGGATGACGCCCGGGTCCGGACAGCTGCTGTCCACCACCGGGTTCTGGTAGAGGCCGCCACAGCCCGAGTACATGAACGACATACCGCACGCGTTCGAGCCCGTGAAGAAGGGCTTCCAGCCATTGGAGAGCACCGCGTAGGAGTTGGGGCTCTGGTTGGTGCACGAGCGGTCCCAGAACACCCGCCCGCCCACGTTGTCATACTGGTTCGAGCCGGAGTGGATCCACGACGCGTCGTAGGTGATGCGCGTGGTGCACGCGGACGCGCCCGCGCACGTCGTGTCGAAGGCCATCACGCACCCGTTCTTGCCGGTGAAGTACGGCTTCCAGCCATTGGAGAGCACCGCATACGAATTGCTGCCCTCGTTGACGCAGGTGCCATCCCACGTCACCGGCCCGTCCACCGTGTCCTCCATGCTCGTGCGGCCCGGGTGGATCCACGTGTCGCCATAGGTGATGCGGGTCGTACACGCCTCGAGCCCCGCGGGGGCGGAGGTGACCGCCTCTGGCGTCGTCCCCTCCTCGCCCTCACCGCTTCCACAGCCCGGCACTACCGCCATCGTCGCCCCCACCAGCGTGAGGGATGCTGCCCACTTATAGGTTTTCATGAGAAGTGGTTATATCCTGGATTCCCTGAATGGAACAGGATGAAAAGGGCTGGATGCACCCGGGCGCTCCTCGTGCGAGGAGGAGGGGGAGGCCGTGGTCAGGAGGCGCGGGGATAGTCCACGTAGCCTTCCGTCCCCTGGGAGTACCAGGTCGCCATGTTGTCCTTGGCGAGCGGCAGCTTCCTGGCCAGACGGTGCGGCAGGTCCGGGTTGGAGATGAACGGACGGCCGAACGAGATGGCGTCGGCGACGCCCGCGTCCAGCTCCCCCTGGGCCCGCGTCAGGTCGTAATCCGAGTTCAGGATCAAGACGCCCTTGAAGCCACGGCGGATCGCCGGCGCGAGGGGCGGCCGCTCCCCCTTGCCAAAGGTGCCATCGAGTGGTGGCTCGCGCAGCTCCAGGTAGGCGATGCCCAGGGACGACAGCGCCTGGGCGGCGGCGGCGAACAAGGGCTCGGGATTGCTGTCGTTGACGCCCTGGCTGTTGCCATTCGGAGACAGGCGCACGCCCGTGCGGTCCGCGCCCACCGTGTCGACGAGCACCCGCGTCACCTCGCTCAGCAGGCGGATGCGGTTCTCGATGGAGCCGCCATAGGCATCGTCGCGGAGGTTGGAGTTGTCGCGCAGGAACTGGTCGATGAGGTAGCCATTGGCGGCGTGCAGCTGCACCCCGTCGAAGCCCGCCTTCATCGCGTTGCTCGCGGCGCGCCGGTAGTCCTCGATCAGGCCCGGAATCTCCTCCAGGCGCAGGGGCCGCGCCTGCGCATAGGGCTGCTTGCCCTCGTAGGTGTGCGCGTGGCCGGGCGCCGTGGTCGCGGAGGCCGAGACGGGCTGTGCACCCCCGAGGTAGCTCGGATGGACGATCCGGCCCATGTGCCAGAGCTGCGCCACGATCCGGCCCCCGGCGGCGTGGACCGCATCGGTGGCCTTGCGCCAGCCCGCGACCTGCTCGGCGGACCACAGCCCCGTGGCATAGGGCCAGCCCAGGCCCTGTTGGGAGATTCCAATGGCCTCGGAGATGATCAACCCCGCGCTGGCGCGCTGCGCGTAGTAGTCCGCCATGATGGGCGTGGGCACGTGCTCGCGCGTGCCCCGGGCCCGCGTCAGGGGCGCCATCAGGATGCGGTTGGGCGCCTCGATGGCGCCAAGTCGGATCGGATCGAAGAGAGTCGGCATGGCTTGCTCCTTATGGAGAGCCTGGATGCGCGACCCAGCGAAATGTCGCCGGGGCCGTGGGGCTCTCCGCGCGAACACCTTATGACGGCGAGAAGGGCCAGAGTTCGAGGAGTTTTCTCTCACCCTCTCAGCGAATCAGGGGCAGGACGAAGCTCGCGCTGAGCAACTCGGCACAGTACCAGTACGTCCAGAGCATGTACGTCTTGTGATCCGCACTCGGAGTGCGGAGGACCAGCAGACGTACGGCGATGGCCACGCAGAGCCCGGTGACGATCAGGTCGAAGAGGAGCGCCACCGGGGCGGTTCCGGCGTCCCCACGCAACAGCAGTCCCGTCGCCACCGGGAGGAGGAGGCAGAGCGCGCTCAACAAGAGCCTCGCCGGGGTCTCCCCGATGGAGAGTGGCAGGGTCTTGCGCCCGCGGAGCCGGTCTCCTTCGATATCCCGTAGATCCTGAACGGAGATGGAGACGCCCACCGCCAGCGCGATGAGGAGGATCCACCGCCACACGAGGGGCGAGAAGTCCGTGATCATCCGCCAGGCTGGCGCGAGCATCGCCACCACGCCGAGTCCCATCAGGATGGGGTTCTTCGTGAACCAGTGCTGTGACCAGCCGAGGAAATTGTGCAGGACGGAGATGATCTGCCGGGCCACGGCCCAGGCCAGCAATTCAAAACCTCCCAGTCCGAAGGCGACCGCGGGGAAGAGCACCATCACCACCCGCCACCGGAGCTTCGCGCCTTCGATTGACACCAGCCCGGCGGGAATGGGCCGGTCGGGCTTGTTGACGCGATCCTCCTCGACGCCCGCGATCTGGTTCGAGAGACAGAACGAATAGACGTAGAGGGAGAAGTACGGCAGGCCCCTGGCCAATGCGGCAAGCATTGCCAGGAGCGGCTCCGTTGGCTCGGAGGCCCTCACCGCGGCTATCATGAACAGGAGCGCTGGGATGACCGCCGCCGAAAGGTCCCTCCAGGTGAACCGGAAGAAGATCCGCGCTTCTCTGAGCAGCAGGTACTGCCAGGGTTGTGCTCTGTCGGAGCGCCAGGCTGAAACCGTGACGTCGGGCATTCGTGTTCTCTTTTCGGAGTGGCTGGAGCAGACTTCCCACCCGAGGGAAAGAGGTCTGTGCGTGCACTCACTCTATTGGGGTGAGGGCTATCGCGGCAAGGACCAGACCCCCACTACGTGGTTGCAATGCAAAGGATTTCTCGAATGAAGACCGTGAAGCGTGTGAGTGAGTCCCTGCTCCTGGGCAGTGCGTTGGAGTTCCAGCGTGACCGTCTCGGTTTGATGATGCGCGTCGCACGCGAGTGCGGAGAAATGGGGGCGTTCCGGGTGGGGCCGCTCCGAATCATCCAGGTGAATTCCGCGCGGTTGACCGAGGCCCTCCTGACGGAACATGACTCCATGCTCTCCGTGGGTGCCCTCGGCCGGCTCTTCGTCCCCGTTCTGGGAGAGGAGTCTCCCCTGGCGCTCGACGGCGAGCCGCACATGCGTTTCCGTCGGGCGAGCGCTCCCGCGTTCCAGCCCAAGCGCCTCATCCGTTACACCCAGCCCATGGCGGAGTTCGCGGACCAGTTCCAACGCGGTCTTCAGGACGGCGCCACGTTGAACGTCGAGGCCGCGATGGTTCAACTCAGTCGCAACATCATCGCGAAGACGTTCTTCGACGAGTCGGTGGAGGGGGAAGGTGTCGATGTGTTCTCGGCCGCGGTGGACGAGGTGGTGGCGTACCTGGCCCGGATGACGGCGCGCCCGGTGCCCATCCCCTTGAGCTGGCCTCTCGAGAGCAACCGACGGGTCCGGGCCGCGATCGAGGTGCTCCAATCCCGGCTGAAGCAACTCATCCAGCAAGGGCGTGAGGCGGGCGTGGACCGGGGTGACTTCCTGTCCATGCTCTTGATGTTCCGTGACTCGCACGGAAACGGGCTGAGTGAGCTCCAGCTCCAATCCTATGCGATGACGACGTACTTCGGTGGCTACGTCACCATCGCGAACACCTTGGCCTGGCTGTGGCTCACCCTGGGCGCCCACCCGGAGATCCGGACGAAACTCGAGCAGGAAGCCGAGGCGGTCCTACGGGGGCGGCTGCCGACCCATGAGGATCTGCCAAAGCTTCCCTATGCCCTCCGGGTCATCAAGGAGACCCTGCGTCTGTATCCGCCCCTCTTCCTCTTCGGGCGTGAGCCGGCAGGGGACCTCGAGGTCTCGGGATACCCTCTGCGCAAGGGGCAGGTCTTGCTGTTCTCGCCCTATGTGTTGCATCGCGATCCGGAGTTGTTCCCCGAGCCGGAGCGGTTCGAGCCGGATCGTTTCCTTCCCGAGAAGGAGAAGGCGCTGCCGCGTGGGGCCTATATCCCGTTCGGCTGGGGCGCCCATGCCTGCATCGGCCAGCGCTTCGCGATGATGGAGATGCACCTCGCCGTGGCCCACCTCGCGCAACACCTGACGTTCGAGAGTCTCCCCGGTGCCCGGACCCGTCCGCTCGCACTGGCGGTCTTGAAGCCGGACAGCGCGAACATGGTCGTGAGGCGGAGGAACGGAGCGAGCACGTTGTCGGGCGCGCGGGGAGTCGGGTAGCTCTCCGCCATGCACGTGTGTACGGTGGGGGGACCCGGGAAGCTCCTTCCCGGGGCTCGTTCTCCACTCTCAGCGCGGCAGCACGATGAGCGGCAGCACCGTGGGCCCGCGGGCGATGATCGACTCGTGCCATTGCACCGGCGCGGCGTCACGAGCCAGACCGCCACACCGGTCGAGCAGCGCATTCAGGGCAAGCCGCGCCTCCATGCGGGCCAGGGGGGCGCCGAGGCAGAAGTGGATGCCGTGGCCGAAGGGCATGTTCTGCGGCCCCTCACGATCGAGGTCGAAGCGATCTCCGTTGGGAAACTGCGCCTCGTCGCGGCAGGCGGAGCCCAGCAGCAGCATGATGTGTGAGCCCGCTGGCAGGCGGACACCGCCGAGTTCCGTCTCGGCGGTGGTGAGCCGCAGCAGCGTCTGGGCCACGGGCTCGTAGCGCAGCACCTCCTCGATGAACCGGGGGAGCAGCGAGCGGTCCGCGCGTACGCGCGCGAACACCTCCGGGTGATCGGCGAGCACCATGGCGGCGTGGCTCAACAGGTAGATGGTGGTCTCCAAGCCGGCGATGAGCAGCAGGAAGAGAAAGCCCATCAACTCCGCGTCCGTGAGGGCCTCACCCTCGAGGCGGGCGGCGAGCAGCTCACTCACCATGTCCTCGCGGGGGAGCGGCGGCGCTCCGCGATGACCTCCTTCAGGTACTGCTCCATCTCCGCGTAGGTGGCCCGAATTTGCGCGTGCCTCTCATGGGCATCCGGGGGTGTGGCGCTGGTGTTGTTGACGTGTTCCGCCCAGCGCATGAAGCGCGAGCGCAGCGAGGCGTCCAGGCCGAGCAGCTCACCGATGACGGCCGCGGGCACGCGAAGGGAGAAGGACTCGACGAAGTCCACCGGGCGGCCGAGCGGCAGCTCCGCGGCGGCCTGCTGGGCGTAGGCGTGGATGCGCGGCTCCAGGCGGCTCAGCGCGCTGGGGCCAAAGGCGCGGTTGACGAGCGCCCGGAGGCGGGTGTGCTGGGGCGGATCCACCATGACCATGGAGTCCGCGAATGGATTGTGACGCCCCAGCCACTCGGGCTCCGAGGGCGCGCGGTGGCCAGTGGAGGAGAAGAGCTGGGGGTTCTTCAGGACGTGCAGGACGTCGGCGTAGCGCGAGACCGCCCAGAAGCCGAGCGGGTCCACCTGGGAGAGCGTGGGCTGGCGCCGCAGCTCCGCGAAGAACGGATAGGGATTGGCGCGGAACTCGGGCGCGAGAAGATTCAGTCGAACGGTCATGCGAAGAGATGCCCCCCGGATGGATTGAAGAGGAGAGGAGCCCGGATGCTATCTCATGAGGTCCCCCTCAAGCGCGGCAGCGCCGCCCCGTGAGCCCCGAGCGCGGCGCTCGGTACGTGCCTGCTCGGAGAAGGAGGAGGAGGGCAGGCTCGCCGATAAGGTCCCGAGGCGACAAAGGGTCAGAATCCACCGTGACAACGGGTGCGCCTCGGCTATTTTCGTGCGCCTTTGGGTTGCGAGGGGGTTCCACCATGAAGGCGAGGCGGAGTCTCCGGGCCACGGGAGTGATCGTGGCCGCGGGGTTGTCCTATGGGACGGTGGCGAGCGCGGACAGCGTGATTCTCGGGACGGTGCTCGACGCCGAGACCCGGAATCCAGTTCCGGACGTGGTCATCACGGCCACCTCGCCCGGGCTCCAAGGGGAACAGGTGGTGGTGACGGACGCCCAGGGGCAGTACCGCCTTCCCCAGCTGCCGCCGGGCGTGTACGTCCTGCGCTTCGACAAGGAAGCCTTCAGCCCCTACTCCCGCCCGGACATCCAGCTGCGGCTGGACCGCACCCTGCGCGTCAACGTGGAGCTGCTGCCCGAGAACGCCTCGCGGACCCTCACGCTCGAGCTCGAGGGCGTGGCGCCGACCCTCGACGTGGGCTCGACGGCGACGGGCCTCAACGTCGACCAGGACTTCATCCGACGCATCGCGGTGAACCGTCCGGGCGGCAAGGCGGGCGCCTCCCGCTCCTTCGAGAGCCTCGCGGAGCTGGCGCCGGGCGCCCAGAACGACGCGTATGGCGTGTCCCTCAACGGCACCACCTCGCCGGAGAACGGGTACGTGGTGGACGGCCTGTCCAACAACGATCCCGCCTTCGGCGTCAACGCGAGCCCCCTGAGCGTGGAGTTCGTGCAGGACATCAACATCATCACCGGCGGCTACATGCCGGAGTACGGCCGCTCCACGGGCGGGGTGCTCAACGCGGTGACGAAGTCCGGCTCCAACGAGTTCCATGGTTCCATCTTTGGCACCGTCACCCCGGGAGCCTTCGAGGCCACCCGGACCCAGGTGGCCAGCGCCTCCTCGGTGATCGCGGGCCGCAACGCCCTGGACGTGCTGGGCGACGTGGGCGCCACCCTCGGCGGTCCCCTCGTCGAGGACAAGCTGTGGTTCTTCGCCGGGGTGTCTCCCAATTACAGCCACTACACGCACACGCGTTCGATCAACGCCTACCAGACGGAACTCGACGCCTCGGGCCGGGTCGTGGTGAAGACAGATGACCACGGCATCAACCTGTTCACGGAGATTCCAGGCTCGGTGCGGCGGATCAGCGCCCAGGCGCGAAGCCTGCAGTACCTCGGCAAGCTGACGTATTTGTTCAACCCGGATCACCACCTCTCCCTGTCCGTCTCGGGCACGCCGACCACGTCGGGGGGACGGGACACCCTCGCCATCAACCCGTTGACGGGCCTCGTGCCCTCCGTGCTCGCCGGCAACCCCAACGCCGAGAACTTCTATACCCAGGCGTCGTCGAGCACGACGTCCACCGCGCTCAAATACTCGGGCTCCTCCGCCGACAAGAGACTCCTCCTCGACGCCACCCTCGGCTGGTTCCACCAGACGTCGTCCCTGCTGCCCTCGGACGGCTCGCGGGTGGGCTCCACCTCGGGCCTGGCGGGCCTGGCGGCGGTCAACTACATGGCCCCGCGGCCCATCTTCTCCTACGAGCCCGACCTCACCGAGGCCCGGGCGGCGTGCACCCAGAATGGGGAGACGACGGGGCTCGTGGCCTGCCCGGTGACCTCGTACCTCGCGGGGGGCCCGGCTACATCAACATGGCCCGGCTGGATCGCGTCCAGGCCAACGCCAAGGCCACCTACCTGCTCAAGGCCCTGGGCACCCATGTGTTCAAGCTGGGCGCGGACGTGGAGTTGCTGCGCTATGACAATCTCAAGGCCTACTCGGGGTCCGTGTACCTGCTCGAGGCCACCAATGGGGCCAACTGGTTGGACGTCCGCCGCTATGGCTATCTGTCTGGCCCGGACATGGCCACCAGCCTGCGCTTCCTGCATACGGTGACCGGCAGCAACACGTCGGGCGGCTTCCTGCAGGACAGCTGGACGATCGGCCAGCGCGTGACGCTCAACGTCGGTGTGCGCTACGACACCCAGTGGCTCTATGCCGGTGACGGCAGTCTGGCCTTCACGCTGCCCCACGAGCTCTCCCCGCGCCTGGGGGTGGTCGTGGATCCGCTGGCCAACGGCCGCATGAAGCTGTACGCCAACTTCGCGCGCTACTACGAGCAGGTGCCCATCAACGTGCTGGATCGCGCCTTCCCGCTCGAGCCGCGCTATGTGGCCGGTATTCCGCGGGCGTGGGCAGGTGCGATCCGGCCACCCTCCCGAGGCGGGAAGGTCAGGCCACCTGCCGGCGGACTCCAACCTGGAGCTGTTCAACGGCGACGCGGGCCCCTCGCTCTACGACCCGAGCTTCCTGCACTCCGGCGGCAAGGCCGACCTCGTGCCCGTGGAGCCCACCCTCCAACCCCAGTCCTCGGACGAGCTGCTGCTGGGCGCCGAGTACGAGTTGCCGGCCCGCATCCGCGTCGGTGCGTCCTACATGCACCGCTCCATGAACCTGATCATCGAGGACATGAGCCGGGACGGGGGCAACTCGCGCTTCCTGGGCAACCCGGGCGTGGGCTTCGCCCAGGAGTTCCCCAAGGGGATGCGCGACTACGATGCGGTGACGGTGTTCCTCAGCCACACCTTCGGCGAGGGCTGGCTGGCGCAGGCGAGCTACACCTGGTCACGGCTGTATGGCAATTACTCGGGTCTGTTCCGCCCGGAGAACAATCAACTGGATCCGAACTTCAACTCGGACTTCGACCTGGTGACGCTGATGGAGAACCGCGAGGGGCTCCTGCCCTTCGACCGGCCCCATGCCATCAAGCTGTTCGGCGCCAGGGAGTTCGACCTCTCGCGGGAGCTGAGCGCGAGCCTGGGGTTGTCGTACCGTGGCAACTCCGGCATTCCCATCAGCTACCTCGGCGCGCACCCCATCTACGGCCCCAACGAGGCGTTCATCCTGGCCCGTGGCTCCGCGGGCCGCACGCCGTGGGTGCACACCGTCGATGCGAATGCCGGGGTGAACTACCGCCTGAACAAGACGCACGTGCTGTCGCTCAGCGTGGACGTGTTCAACCTCTTCAACTTCCAGCAGGTCACCAGCGTGGACGAGGCCTATACCTTCCAGGGCGTGCTCCCCATCACGGGGGGCAAGGCGGCCGGAGGGACCCTGACGGCGGATCAGGTCACCGTCCTCGACCCCGCCACGGGCCTGCCCGCCGGCAAGCTGTCCGCGGACGACGTGAACAAGAACTTCAAACAACCCACCGCCTACCAGAGCCCGCGGCAGATCCGCCTGGGTCTCAGGTACACCTTCTAGCCCTCCCGTGGATTGGAGCGACGCGCGATGAACATGCAGATGGCGACCCTGATGCTCCTGGCGAGCTCGGTCGGCGGCCTGTCTGGCTGCGCCGTGCAACAGCCCTCCCCGGGCTGTCAGATTCAGGACGGGCTCTGGCAGGTCACGTACATTCCGAAGAACCCCGAGGATGTCTCCCGGTCGTGCGGAACCCTCACCGCGGACCAGTTCGGGGTGTACAAGTACATGGTCCCCGTGAGCGAGGAGCCCCAGGTACCGGCCTCCGTGGCCCTCCGTCCCCTCGCGGCGGTCGCACTGACGACCTACGTCGACACGTCGGGCGCCCGGCGGCCCCGGGTGACGCTGAGTCCTCCGGTGGACCCCTCGAGCCCGACGGATCCCACGGGCTCGCTCCGGGCCTCCGCGCTGGCCACGGCCCTGTCGGTGTTCCCCGATGAGCCGGACGACCAGGACGTGTGCCGGCGCCGTCCTTCAGCCGGATCACGATCGAGGCCCGGGCCGTGGAGGACGCCAGCGGCGGTCCCCTGCCCGCGCGGACGGTGGATTACCAGTTCAGCAACGTGTCCGTGTACTCCTCGCCGTCGGCCCCGGGAACCACGTTCGAGGGCTCGCTGGTGTTTGGTGATGGCTCCTGCACGGCCGAATACCGGGTGCTGGGCCTGTCTCCCGCGGTGCCGTGCGGCACGACCGACGACTGTAGGAACCCGATCCTGGGCATCAACCCGGAGCTCGACGTGGTGTGCCTCCACGGAGGCTGCTCGCCCAATCCGGCCAGGGCGTTTCCGTTTCTCGAGTAGTCCCAGGCACCTCTGGAGTCACCACGCCATGATGAAGATGCTTCGTTTCGCCTTGATGGGGTGGGTGCTGTGTTCCGCCTCAACAGCACTCGCCGCTCCTTATTGGAGCACCTTCAAACAGGATCGGTGCACCGATTCGGGCCGGCGCCAGTACTCGGCGCAGTTGATGAACATCCCTCCCAACACCTCCTGGGAGAGCGCGTGTCAGGCCGCTGGCGCCACCGTGGCCGGCTATTCCTTCCTGCACCCCACGCGCTGCGTGAACAAGGGCACCTCCGGCATGTGGGGCGAGTTCGAGGTGAATGACACCACCTGCAACCCGGTGACGGAGTGCAATTCCTCCCTCCCCGCTGGCACCTTCTCCAAGCCCGGGAACACCGGCTCGGTGAGCTGTGAAGCCTTCTGCGCCAACCGTGACGCCAACTGGGGCCAGCGCGGCACGTGTGTGAAGGGGTTGGTCACCAGTGGCCCTCATGCGGGCTCCTGCCCGGCCTGCACCGACGTCGCCTCCGAGCAGGGCGACACCGGCGTCACCTGCACCTGCAAGGCGCTCGCGAAGGGCTTCGCGGATCTCCATGCGCACCCGTTCGCCAACCTCGCGTTCGGCGGCCAGGCCTTCTTCGGCAAGGCTTACGGTCCCCTCGGTACCGTCCTGCCGTGGTGCGACAGTGTCCACGGGCCGGGGGGTACTCGGGACTCCTTGGGCAGCATCATGGCGACCCTCGGCTATGGCACGGGTGGCTCGGGCCATCGGGTGGGCGGCTATCCGCAGTACGACGGCTGGCCCCGCTGGAACAGCTACACGCACCAGTCCATGTACGAGGATTGGCTCTACCGCTCCGTGCAGGGTGGCCTGCGGCTGCTCGTGATGCTGGCCGTCAACAACCAGGACCTCTTCGGCTTCCCCATCTACGCCACCAAGGCGCCGGGCCGCACGGGTGAGGACATGGAGGCGGTGGATCTCCAGATCGCCGAGGCCTACGCCATGCAGAGCTACCTCGACAACAAGGCGGGCGGCGCGGGGCGCGGCTGGTTCCGCATCGTGAAGTCTCCCGCGGAGGCCCGCACCGTCATCGCCCAGGGCAAGCTGGCGGTGGTGCTGGGCGCCGAGGTGGACTACCTCTTCGACTGCCGCCGCAATAGCTCGTGCTCGAGCGCGTATGTGGAGGAGCGGCTGGACCATTACCGGGCCATGGGCCTGCGCCACCTCTTCCCCGTCCACTTCAAGCAGAACGCCTTCGCGGGCTCGGCGCTCACCGGCATCACGACCGAGGGAGACTCTCGTGACTGCAAGCAGGAGGGCTACGTCTACAAGCGAGACGTCGCCAGGGATCCCATCTGCGGCGCGCAGGGACTCACGGCCCTGGGCCGCACGCTGGTGCACGGGATGATGCGCCGGAAGATGCTGATCGACATCGACCACATGTCGAAGCTGGCCTTCGATGACACGCTGGGGATGGTGGAGCCCTACGGCTACCCGGTGGTGAGCGGCCACACCACGCTGTTCGAGACGGCCCGTGGCAACAAGCGCCACGAGGGCAGCCTCAAGTCGGAGCAACTTCAGCGCATCCGCCAGGTGGGCGGCATGGTGTCGCTCATCCTGGACCAGGGCAATCGCGACGAGGTGCCCACCGGCGCGGCGCGGGTCAGCCGGTGGTGGAGCACCAGTGCGGCAGCACCTCGCAGAGCTGGGCCCAGGCGTACCTCTATCTGACGAAGGAGCTGGGCGGGACGCCGGTGGGCTTCGGCTCGGACTTCAACGGCTTCGCTGGCATGCCGAGCCCCCGCTTTGGCGCCGAGGCGTGCCATGGCGGCAGCTCCGCCGCGCAGGTGGCTCGCACGAGCTACCCGCTGAGCATCGCCGTGGAGAACAGCGTCACGAAGCTGGAGCGCAGCGTGGTGGGCAACAAGGCGTTCGACATCAACGAGGATGGCGTGGCCCACGCGGGCATGATGCCGGACTTCATCGCGGAGCTCCGTCGCCAGGGCCTGCGTGGCCAGGATCTGGAGCCGCTGATGAACTCCGCCGAGGGCTACCTCCAGGTCTGGGAGCGCGCCGAGGCCATGGGCGCCACCGTGCCGTAGGCCCGCTCGCCGCCTGGGCGCCCGCGAGACGGGTCCCCGGGAGCGGAGACCCGTCTTTCAAGGGAGGGTGGGGCGCCTCGATGGCAGGCAGGGGGCTGGGGGGCTTCTAAAATAGGGAGCCATGAAACAACCGGACCTGAATGCAACGCGGGTGTTTGTCCAGGTGGTCGAGAGTGGTTCCTTCCGCCGGGCGGCCCAGGCGCTGGGGATGCCCAAGAGCACGGTGACCCGGAAGGTGGCCGAACTGGAGCAACGCCTGGGGACGCCGCTCCTGGTGCGCAGTACCCGGCGCATTGGCCTGACCGAGGCGGGCCGGTCCTACCTGCGGCATGCCCAGACGGCGCTCTCGGCCCTCCACGACGCGGAGCGCGCCATCGCCGAGGAGCAGAGTTCACCACGGGGTCTGCTGAGCATCACCGCGTCGATCAATGCCGGGCTCGTCGTGCTGCCCAGCATGCTCGCTGAGTTCCTGCGCCGCTACCCGGACATCCGACTCTCCGTGGAGCTGACCGACCAGAAGGTGGATTTGATCCAGCGCAACCTGGACGTGGCGGTGCGCATTGGCACGCTTCCGGACTCGAGCCTCGTCTCGGTCCGGCTTGGGCAGTCCACCTTGCGGCTGTTCGCCAGCCCGGACTACCTGAAGGCCCGGGGCGAGCCCCGTGTCCCCGAGGAGCTCCTCCACCATGACTGCCTCGTCTATGGAGCGCAGACGGTGTTGGACTGGACGTTCCAAGGGGCACGGGGCGTCTTCACGGTGCAGGTCCCCCAGCGCCTCTTCCTCAATAACTTCCTCGTGCTCCGGCTCGCGGCCCTCGCGGGGCTCGGGATCGTGAGGATGCCCAGCTTCATGGGGGATGAGGCCGTCCAGAACGGACAGCTGCGCAGGCTGTTGGATGACTACGCGGGCCCCCCGTTCTCCCTCAACCTGCTCTATCCGCCCACTCGGCTGCGCGCCCCCAAGGTTCGCGTCTTCATCGAGTTCATGAAGGAGCAGACCAGCGACCCGGGCTGGATCTCCTGAGCGGTTCCCTTGGGTCCAGGTGGCCCATGGGTGGGCCAGTCTGGCCCATTCTGACCCGTTCAGTTCTTCCCGCCTCCTCGGGTAGATGTGCTTCTCGTCGAGTTCCTTCCGGGCACACGAGGGGGGTGTTCCATCGGTTTGTATTCGTTGCGTGGCGGCGACGGCCGCCCCGCGCCGATGACTTTCCCCATCGAGTCGCGGTGGCAAAGAGACAGGACACAGACATGACAATGGTATTCTTTCCTTCACGAAGTCTTCGTCGAGGTTTCCTCCTGGCCTTCGGTGTGCTGCTGGCGGCGCCAGCTGGCTTCGCCCAGCGCCAAATCCCCCAGAAACCCGCCTCCGCGCCACAATCCTCCGCGCTGCCCTCGGCCTCCACTCCCCTGCCGAGTGCACTCAACAATGGCAGCCCGGAGGAGCGTCCAAGTACTACAAAGAGGTCGCCGAGAAGCTGGGGATGCTCACGCCCGCGACGATTGAAACGCAGGCCACCTTGAAGGTGTTGCTGGACTACCTCGGGTACCAGGCCCTTTCCCCCGAGGACATCGAGTTCGCGACTCCCGAGTCGTTGATGGGACCGACTCCACTCAAGCCCACGACGGCCGCGCAGGCCCTGCCCGTTGGGAGCAAGGTGTCGCTCCTGGCGGATACGGGCTTGTTCCTCGCCCGCTGCAACAACTGCCAGCAGACCACGCCCTTGGCGAAGGTCATGCAGGATTCGATCACCGCCCATGTCAACAACGCGGATTTCGCGCCCTTCGCCACCTTCGAGGTGGTCGACGCGGGCAGCGGCAAGATCGCCTTGAAGGCGGACAACGGCAGATTCGTGATCCAGTGCGGGGGCTGCATTGCCGGGATGAGCGAGCGGGACTTCCTGGTGGTCCATCTGAATCCGCCGGCGCCAACCGTTCCACTCCCGAGCAATGCCCGGTTCACCCCGGAGCTGCTCCCGAACGGCAAGATTGCCCTCAAGGTGGAGTCCACGGGCCTGTATGTGCGCCGATGCCGCGACTGCTCCCCCGGCGCGGCCTTCCTCGATTCAGTCACCGTCAGCGCGACCGACCCCCAGAACCAGCCCGAGGCCCAGTGGACTGTCGTCCCGCACCCGCCGGCCTCGGTCACGCGCCCGGGGGAGGTTCTCGTCTCCCGCTTCTTCGCGCCCAAGATCGTCAACTTCAGCGTCGCTCCCGAGCAGCGGGCGATCGGTTGGCGCCGGCTGGTGCGCATCAACTCGCGCCCCGGTTCCCAGGCGCGCAATCACTTCGTGGACAGCGCCTGGATCCTCTTCAACCACTTCACCCAGCCCCCCACCCACAGCCCCTTTGGCGGCAGCAACGTGGCGACCCAGGAGTCGAAGCCTTCCCCCTGGGGCAATGTGACGACGACCACGCCCCCGTCGAAGAAGAACAGCTCCGTCAATACGCAGGTGGCCCTGCTGACCCGCTGCCCGGAGGGACAGACCCAGTGCCAGCAAGCCGGGCTCAACAGCATCTACTGGATGGACTTCGGCCCCTCGGAGAAGGGTTACAAGCTGTCCTACCAGCTCGATGCCTTCTTCGATGCCGGCTCCCTTCCGGGCAGCGCGCCCTACTTCGTCCCCAATGGGTGTGACACCTGCCATGGCTCCCTGCGCGGTAACGCCGTGCTCAATCACCTCGACACGGACCACTGGATGGATCGTCTCGCGGACGGGGACTTTCCCGCCCTGGCCCGGCCGGACGCTCCCGCTCCCCTCTTCGACGCGGGCAAGAACACGAAGACACCCCAGTACGCCGCCGCCTTCGACGTGCTGCGCCAGCTGAATCAGGAAATCGAGAGCATGCAGCAGCGCACCAACCCCACGGGCTTCCACGTCGCCGCCACCCGCAGGTGGTTGGACCTGCACAAGACCTCGCTGGAACCGGAGCCGGAGCTCGTCAAGCGCTCCGTCGACTTCTTCAACACCGGCCACCCGCTCAAGAAGGATCGCAAGCCGGCCAATGGTCCCCTGAACTGGACGGCGAGCGCCGAGGACCGGGAGCTGCTCGGTCTGATGAACAAATATTGCTATCGCTGCCACGGCGCCATCCGCTTCGACGTCTTCAGCAAGGACATGGTCGCGGACGAGAGCAGCCCCATCCTCGACCGGCTCGATCCCAATCCCACACAGCAGAAGATCCTCGGCTTCAAGATGCCCATCGACCGCGACATGGATCCCAAGGACAAGAAGCGTCTGATGGAGCTCATCGAGAAGCTGTACGGCGAAACGCACTGACATTGGAGGAACACGCCATGACCCGATTCTTCAGGATCCATCCCGCCGTGGGTGTTGCTCGTGTCGGCAACTCCCCAGATGAGTTCTTCGTCGGCCCCGAGCGGCCCGGAGAGCCCCCCAACTTCGACCTCGCCCAGAAGAAGTTCCGGCCGTTCAAGGACAGCCAGGGCCGCATCAAGCGTCAGGCCGCCCGCTTCCGCGTCTTCGAGTATGAACTGAAGGAGAACACCCTCGTCCCCGTGCGGGAGGTGACCGCGGGGGGCAACGGCGTCGTCAGCATCCAATGGAAGGTGCATCTGGCCAATCGCAAGGCGGCCTTCTTCACGTTCGACGGGCAGGACGGCGTGGATGGCGTCTGGAAGGGGCCCGAGCCGGAGGCGGGCCAGCCGCGGGTCAACCTGCGCAATGCCCATGTCCAGGGCACGGCCGAGCGGGAGCGGTTGCTCGTCATCGATCCGGGCCCCGGTCCATCTCGGGCCGCAACCAGCCGCCCGTGGCCTTCGCCAACACCAAGAGCCACATTCCCATCGCCACCCTGGGCGAGTTGCGCACGGATGAGAATGGCCACCTGCTCGTGCTGGGCGGACTCGGCCAGTCCAACAAGACTCCCCAGGGCAAGCTCATTGATGACTACGTGAACAATGACGGCTGGTTCGATGACATGTCGGACGGGCCGGTGAGCGCCGAGGTGACCTACACCGAGGGGGGCCAGACCCAGAAGGCGACGCTGGAGGGGGCCACCGGTTCCTGGGTGTTGGTCGGCCCGCCGGACTTCGCCCCCTCGGTGGGCAATGTCGTGCGCCTCTTCGACACCATGTGGGACGTGGCGGTGCGCTCTCCCGAGGTGGAGTTGTTCGACACCGACGGCCTCTTCGACCAGGGCCTGCTGGCCCGGCTCAAAAGCAGCGTGCGGACTGGAATGAGCAGACGCAGTCCTTCCAGACCTACCGCCCCTCCTTCCGGCAGGAGATCTTCCCCATCCTCGAGCGCGCCCTGGGGCACCGGCACGTGCACAACCCCGAGGCTCCAAGGCCTTCCATGGGACGTTCGCGGGCATGGAGCAGGACCTGGGGACGGTGGGTTCCTCCAAGGGCAAGCGCTTGCGCAAGACGATGTTCAACTACATGCGCGACCCCTCCAGCAGCGACAGCGAGCCCCTGCTGATGCCCAAGGGGTTGGGGGACAACTACTCGGACACCGAGGGGCCCCGGCCGGGCTATTTCATGACCTTCACGCGCGTGCAGTTCGCGGTGCTCAAGCGCTGGTCCGAGGGCGAGTTCGAGGAGGACTGGAACGAGGTGGCGGCCCAGGCCATCGAGCCGGCCATCACCGCCGAGGGCCTGGAGCGGGCCTCGCTGGAGAACAGCGTGGGCGGCCCCTTCTTTCCTGGCATCGATTGCAGTTGGATGGTGCGCCGTCCCGAACTGTACGCCGCCCCCTTTCGGATCAAACACTCGGGGGTGGCGTTCCCCGATACGGCGAAGCTCCCCATCGGCGCGGGGTTCTTCTCCCAGCAGATGGCGCTGCCCTGGCAGGCGGATTTCTACCAGTGCAAGAAGACGTTCTTCCCCCAACCGCACGTCAAATACACAGGGGAGGGCATGTACCACATGTGGTGGTCCGCGCACCGTCCGGATGACGTGTACGCGCAGAAGGGGGACTTTCAAATGGTCTCCTGGACTCGCGCACTGGAGGCGGTGGCCGAGGTCGAGGCGAAGAAGCCGGAGCTGCAGGCCAGCGCGTTCGAAGGCACCACCGCTGTCGACATGGCCATGTACATCCAGATGCAGCAGAACTGGTCGCAGCTCGGCTTCGTCATCAACGAGGGCGACAGTCACTTCGAGACCCAGGAGCGGAGCGGTGGCCAGACCCTTCCGCCTTCCACCTCCTGTTGAGCCCGGTCCCTCCCCATGACCCCCACGCCCACCTCCCGTTCCATGGACCCGATGGAGTGCCCGGCCGACGAGACTCGGAGCCAGCGAGCCTCCTATGACGTCGCGGTGGTGGGAGGCGGCGTGGCGGGCCTGAGCGCCGCGCTGACCCTGGTGGGGGCGGGCCTGTCCGCCTGCGTGCTGGAGCGCACGGACTACTCCTCCTGGCGCCCCGGGGAGACCCTCTCCCCGGTGGTGTCCGCCGAACTGCTGCGACTGCTGGGAGCCGAGTCATGGGAGTCGGAGACGGAGGGCTTCCTGGTCTCCCATGGACTGGAGGCCACCTGGGGCTCGGAGCAACCCCACCACCACTCGTTCCTCACCAACCCCTACGGGAGCGGCTGGCATGTGGAGCGCCGGCACCTGGATGCGCTGCTGGCCCGCCACGCCCAGGCGCGCCGGGTGCCCTTGTGGCAGCGCTCCTGCGTCACCCACCTGGAGCGCCAGGCGCGAGGGTGGCGGGTGCGAGCCCATACACCTCAGGGCCCATTGGAGCTGCGATGCCAGGCCCTGGTGGACGCGACCGGGCGCTCGGCCCAGGTGGCACGACACCTGGGCGTGCGGCGTCTCGGCTGGGATGCGTTGTGCAGCGTCTCGGCGCTCGTGGATAGACCTCCAGGCCACCAGGAGCAGCAACTGGTGGTGGAGGCCACGCCCCTGGGCTGGTGGTACGCCGCGCCGTTGCCCCGGGGACGCCTCATCCTCTCGCTGCTGAGCGACGTGGATGTGCTCCAGCGCCACGGCGCCTTGAACCCGGTGGGGTGGGGCGCTCTCTTCTCCTCCACCCGGCTGGCCGGCAGGGTGGGTGCGCTCGAGGCGGTGACGCGGCTGCATGTGCGCCGCTGCGAGACGAGCCGCCTGGAGCACGCGGCGGGAGCGGACTGGGTGGCGGTGGGGGACGCCGCGGCGATGTGGGATCCGCTCTCATCGAGCGGTATTCTCAAGGGGCTCCGTACCGGGCGAGAGGCGGCGCGGGCCCTGTGTGCCGCCCTGGGGGAGATGGCGGAGCGCTGGAGCGCCATGCGCGGCAACATGCGGAGGAATTCACACGCTACCTGTCCGCACGCCAGGCCCACTACGGCTTGGAGCGACGCTGGGCGGAAGAGGACTTCTGGCGGCGTCGGCTGGAGACAACGGGCTTGCTCCACGTGATCGGGGCAACCCCACCTTCGCAGATTTGACCCGACCCGCCGCTGCCCATCCATCAGCGGATTTCCTGGAGTTCATGCCATGCTCACGGATACTCAACGCGCCATCATCAAAGCCACCGTGCCTCTGTTGGAGAGCGGCGGCGAAGCCCTGACCTCGCACTTCTACCGCCTCATGCTCGGCGAGTATCCCCAGGTGAGGCCGATGTTCAATCAGGTCCATCAGGACAGCGGCGCTCAGCCCCGCGCCCTGGCCCACGCCGTGCTCATGTACGCTCGCCATATCGAGCAGCTGGACAAGCTGGGTGGACTCGTGTCGCGAATCATCAACAAGCACGTGGCTCTGCGGGTTCAGCCCGAGCACTATCCCATCGTGGGCACGTGCCTGCTGCGCGCCATCCGCGAGGTCCTTGGAGCGCAGGTGGCGACCGACGAGGTGGTGGCCGCGTGGGCCGCCGCCTATCAGCAATTGGCCGACCTGCTCATCGCGAGCGAGGCGGGAATCTACGACGCGCAGGCCCAGACGCCCGGTGGTTGGCGTGGCGGGCGCGCCTTCCGCGTCGCGCGCAAGGTGAAGGAGAGCGCGGAGATCACTTCTTTCTACCTGGAGCCGGCGGATGGCGGCCCACTGATGGACTTCGTGCCAGGGCAGTACATCGGCATGCGGCTCGTCGTCGACGGGATCGAGATGCGCCGCAACTACTCGCTGTCGGCGGCGCCGAATGGCAAGGATTACCGGATCAGCGTCAAGCGGGAGCCGGGTGGCAAGGCCTCCCCGTACCTGCATGACCGGGTGCAGCCGGGTGACTCGCTGGAGTTGTTCGCCCCCGCGGGCGCATTCCACCTCCGTCCTGGCAACAAGCCCGTGGCGCTGATCAGCGGCGGCGTGGGCATTACCCCGACCCTGGCCATGCTGACGACGGTCCTGCCGCAGGGACGGCCCACCTACTTCATCCATTGCGCGCGCAACGCCAGCGTCCATGCCTTCCGCGAGTGGGTCGACGAGCAGGCCAGCAAGCATTCACACCTGCAACGTTTCTATTGTTACTCCGAGTCCACCGAAGGCGCCGCTCGTCCCCATGCGGTGGGCCGGCTGGGTCGCGAACAGCTGGCACGATGGCTGCCGCGGGAGCGGGACATTGATGTCTATTTCCTCGGTCCCGTCCCATTCATGGCGTCCATCAAGCTTCACCTGAAGGAACTGGGCGTTCCCGAGTCCCAGTGCCATTACGAGTATTTTGGGCCGGAGTCCGTGCTGGCATGAGGGAGCCGCCCTCATGAACGGAGAGCGCCGAGCCAGCTCGACCGCGAGCTAAGTCATGGTCCGGCCTCAGCCGGAGAAGGGCGAGAAGTTCACCACCACCTGTCGCTCGGGGAGGAAGGTGCGGCGCGCGAAGTCCCGCACGGCTCCGCGAGGCAGGCGCTTGGGGAGGGACAGCAGCAGCGCCGGGTTGAGGGGGCCCGAGCGGGGTTGGGCCACCTCTCGCGCCAGCTCGCTTCCCCGTTGCAGATCATCCTCCACCTGCTGGGCGTAGGCCGCTGCGCGTGCCGGTCCATCAGCTTCTCCTCCGCGGCCGTTGGCGGCTCCATGCCCAGCTGCTCGAAGGCGAGCTGCATCCGATCCGGCAGCGTGCTGGCGTTGAGCGACTCGCTGGAGGCCAGCGCCATCAGGAAGGTGTTGCCCCGCAGGGACATGCACCGCACCTGCATGCCCATCGTCAGCGGCTCCTCGACGTGCAGCGCGCGCGTCAGCCGCAGCTCCATCAGGGCCGCCACACGAGGACAGGCCCCCTTGTCCTTCGGAGCCACATGGTAGCCATACGCGATGAGGCTGAAGGTGGCGCGTGTGCTCTGCTCGATGGGCAGCGCGGGCGGTGTCACCGGCGTGAGGGGAGACTCTCCGGGCAGGGAAGGGGCAGCCGCACCGCCCGCTCGAGCATCCCGAGGACCTCCTCGCGCTTCACGCCACCCGTGATGACGATGCTGGTGTTGGCCGGGGTGTAGTACCGCGTGTAGAAGTCCGCCAGGTCCTTGCGGGAGATGTTGTCGAGCGTCTGCTGGGTGCCGAGGATGGAGCGCGAGCCCGTGCCCGCGAAGAGTGAGTCCTCGAGGTGCTCGTGGAAGCCCGGGCCCTGGCCGAGGTCCTGACTCTCGGTGCGGATGATCTCCACCTCGCGCTGCATCTGCCGCGGGTCGAGCTTGGGGCTGGTGACGATGCGCACGAGCTGGTCCGCCAGCGGCAGGAAGGACTCCGCCGGGGCCTGAAGCACATAGGTGGTGGAGTGGGCACGGGTGAAGCCGTGGAAATCACCGCCAGCGGCCTTCACCGCCTGCTGGAAGTCCTCGCCCCGCACGTCGTAGGTGCCGTGGACGATGACGTGCTCGAGCAGGTGCGCCAGCCCGTCCATTCCCTCGGGATCCTCCCGCGCGCCGGTGCGCACCACGTAGTGCAACGAGGCCCAGGCCGCCTGGGGCCGCGGCGCGAGCACCAGCTCGCTCCCATCGGCGAGCTTCTCCACCTTGGGACGGGATGGGGCCTCCACCGCCGCTTCGCGGCCACGGCCACGGGCCAGGGCCACGGAGGAGACGAGCACCAGGGCCAGCAGGACACGGGCGGTGGGTCCGAAGAGGGTTCGTGCTCACTTCCGGCCCTCCAGGTCCGTGACGAAGTGGAGCTGGATGGAGGACTCCTCGCGCAGCCGGTGGAAGCCACCTCGCGCAGGGCCTCGGGGGTGAGGGATTGGATGTGCGTGGGCAGCTCGGGGCCGTACCAGGCCGGACGCTGGCGGGCGGTGCGGAGCTCCTCGGCCACCCGGCGCGGGTCACGGTCGGCCAGCCGCAGCCGGACGAGGGTGGACTGCTGGTGGCGCTCGAAGGTCCCGGGCTCGAGCTGGCCCTGGAGCACCGCCTGCATCTCTTCACGCAGGAAGGGGCCCAGATCGATGCCCGAACCCTCCGCGGCCGGAAGGACGAGTGCGAGCGCATCGAGCCGGGGGGTGAGCAGGGGCGCGGAGGTGAAGCTGTAGCCCACCGCGGAGTTGCGGAGCTGCTGGAAGAGCCGCTCCTCCAGCAACGACGCGAGGACGCGCGCCGCCGCCGCCTCGCGGGGCGTCTGGATGGGGAGGGGTAGGCGAGGACCTGCACCTCGCGCGAGGCGAGCGCGCGGCGCTGGTAGGGCAGCTTGAGCTTGGGACGTGGGCGCTCGAGGACGACACCGCCGCGGAAGCCGGACACGAGCTTGCGCAGGGCCTTCGCGTTGAAGCGCCCGGTGGCGATGACCGTGGCGTTGCACGGTGCCAGCATCCTGGTCACGTGCTCGCGCACCGCGTCCAGGGCAATGCCCTCGGCGTTGTAGAGGGAGCCGATGTTGGGGTCCTTGTAGCGGGAGTCCTCGATGAGGGTGCGGGCGAGCAACAACTCCAACCACCCCTCCGGGTCGAGTGGCTGCGCGTCGTGTTTGGCCCGCTCGAGCGTGGCTTCGAAGCGCCGGGGGTCGAGCTTGGGGGCGAGGACGGAGGTGAGCAGCGTGCGGGCGAGCGCGTCGAAGTCCTGGGGGGAGGCCGTGAGGGTGAAGTGGCTCTCGTGCAGCCCGGTGCCCATCTCGAGGGTGGCGGCGCCGCCGTACATGGCGGTCACCAGGGACTCGTAGGTGCCGCGCGAGTTGGCGTGCAGCAGCGCATGCTGGGAGACGCGCGTGAGTCCGTTCACGGGCTTGTCATCCACGGCGCCCACGTTGAAGACGATGGTGAGCGTGGAGCGGTTCGCCTCGCGCGGGGCGAGCAGCAGCAGCGGGTGTTTGGGCGAGGGCTGGAAGCGCTCCACCTCGAAAGGCGCGGCGAGCACCGCGGGTGCCAGCAGCAGGAGCGCCACCGTGGCGGAGAAGGGGAGCGCGAGACGTGTGAAGCGCATGAAGCCGTGGGGCTGGAAATGGAAGGAAGGGCGAGGCAGGCTATCCGTGAGTGGGGGATGACGTCCTGTGTGGCCCGTGGGCCGAATTCCCCCCACAGACTGCCATGAGCACCACGCCTTCGTCTTCCTGTCCCTCCTGCCATCATCCGCTTTCCCTCTACGCGGGGCGATGTGCCCGCTGTGGTGCCCTCCTGGCGGAAGACGAAGGAGGCTCCGGCTTGGAGCTGGATCTGGACGGGGGATGGAAGGACCCATCCGCCTCGCCACCACCACCTCCTCCGCCTCCTCCCAGGCCCGCCGAGGCGAGAAAGCCCACCACACCCGCGGCTCCTGTCGCGAAGTCGGCGACGCCCGTCGAGGACGAGGAGCCGGTGGTACATCGGGTTGGGCCCCGGGGACTGTTCGCCCTGGGCGTGCTGGGGCTGGTGGGGACGGGAGTCGCGCTGATCGCCCAGGCCGCGCTGCCGGAGCGCTTCCCCTCGTTGCTGGCGATGACCGTGTGGGTGCCCTCGCTCACCGGGGTACCCTCGGACTTCTTTCCGACCTCCGCGTGGGTGCTGGCGCTGCTGCCCTGGGGCCTGTTCGCGCTGGCATTGTCCATGGGGCACCAGCTGGCACGGCGTGCCCACGTGCCGTTCGAGCAGGACGCGGTGCAGTGGGTGGCACTCGCGCTCTTGCCGGGAGTGCACCTGGTGGGCGGGCCGTTCGTGCTGGGCGAGTTGGAGCTGACCGCCGAGTCCCAGGCGTCAGAACTCCGTCTTCACTTGAAGGTGAAGACGGTGGTGGCCGTGGTGCTCCATGTGCTCGCGGTGGTGCTCGGGAGTCGAGCGGCGCGTGATTCCGGGGAACTCCTCCTCCTGGCGGCGATGGCGGCGCGGGCGCTGTCGGTGGCGGCCTTCGCCGTGGTGCTGGTCGGGATGGGGCGGGCACTCCTGGTGCTGATGCGCGCCAGTGAGGCACTCGTGGCCTCGGGTGGCGCGGGACGGGGAGGGGCTCGGCGGCGCGCCTGGGAGGGGCGAGGCGGCCGCTCGTCATGGCGGCATGGGCGGGGGCGCTGGGAGCCACGGTGGTGGCGATCTCGGGAGTGTGGTTCTCGCGGAGGGAGGCGAGGACGTGCGCGCCGGGAACGGAGCTGCGTCACACGGAGGGCTTCGAGGCGCGGCGGGTGAGCGCGTGCGTGTTGCCGGATGGACGGAAACAAGGGGCCGAGCACGTGCGAGCCGCGAACGGACGGCTGCTGGAGAGCGGCGAGTACCGGGAGGGAAAGCGGCACGGCATCTTCCGCACGTGGAACGAGCAGGGCGTGTTGCAGGAGGAACTGTCCTACGCGGAGGGGCTGCCGGACGGGAAGTGGAAGCTGTACTGGCCGGATGGGCAGCGCGCGCTGGAGATGGGGTACGCGAAAGGCACGCTCGAGGGGGAGAACACCACGTACTACACGAATGGAAACCCGAGGTACCGCAGGACGTACCAGAAGGGCGTGGTGCACGGCCGGCACGCGAGGTGGTTCGAGTCGGGGCTGGTGGAGGTGGAGGGCGCGTTCAACCAGGGGAGGCCCTCGGGGTGGTGGGTGAGGCGGAACGCGGAGGGGAGGGTGGTGAAGCAGTGGAGCGAGGGAGGACTGAGCGCGGACGAAGCGACCGCGGGCGTGTCCGCCATTTTCATGGGAGATGCCACGCTGGCCTCGTCACGAGTGACGGCTCCGTCCGACGTGGTCGAATTGCGAGCAGGCCATACACAGGAGTGGTGGCGGAAGCGGCTCACTCAGCTCAAGGACAAGGCGGGGAAGGACCCGAAGAGCGCGGCGCTTTATGCGCTCACCTTGCAGCGGGCCCGGGCCAACGGCTTCGTGGTCCGCGAGAAGTCCGAGGGCGTGGAACTCGCGCTGGAGCCCGTGCACTGACGATGCGCCCTGGAGAACACTGAAGGGTCCGCCATCGAAGAAGATCCGCTGAGCCGGGAAGCGTTTTTCGAGCGTGGGAGGCCCACGCGGCGAACGTAGAATGGTCGCATGCGCCAACGCGGAGGACATCTGGCGGTTCGCGGGTGAACTCATGATGCGGTTTGGAGTGAATGGTCCATTCGAGCCCTACTCTTGCGATGAGCGGTAGGGTGGCGAGCACGTGCATGCGATATTTCACCATTGACGAGGACAGAGCTGCTGGCCACACGGGCTTCGTTGACGCCGCACACAAGTGGAAGCTGCCGGGCATCCGCAATTGCCCAGTCTGTAAGTCCACCTGGAGTGCCGGGTTCGCTTATCCCTGCGTGGACCTGACCCCAGTGGCCGCCTTGGCCGATTTCGAGAAGGCTCGGCCCGAGCCCATCGAGGAGTACGAACGGCTGTGTGAACTGGTTCGTCCCCTGCTGCCTCCTGGTGCGTTGTTGGAACCGGGTACGACGTTCGGCCCATTGGTGGGTAAGGGCCAGGGTCGTTTCGGGCAGTTGGTGTCTCCTTATCCCTGGTGGCTCCTGGCGCGGCGCGAGGCGCTGGTGAAGCTTCAGGCCGAGGGCTTGCGAGGATTCGAGGGATGCCACACCGAGGTGCGTTTCCGCCAGCGCAACTCGCCCGAGTTGCTCGAACTGCAAATCCTCCCCATGGGCCGACTGCACCGGGATTGCCTGCCTCATTATCAACCGCCCTGCTCGCGCTGTGGTCGGGGCCGTATTCCCCTGCCCGATGACCTCCTGGTGGATGCCACCACCCTCCAGAGGGACCTGGATTTATTTCGATTGGAGGATTTCTCCACGTTGATTGTCTGCACCGAGCGTTTTGCCGACGCCTGCCAACGCCTGGGATTGGACGGCGTTGCCTTCAAGCTGCTGCCGCCGAAGAAGAGCCGCTGAGCCGGGAAGCGCTTTCCGGAGGGCGTTTCGGCGAGATGGGTGTCCGAGATGGGTGTCATAACGGATTTCAGTTGAATGTTCCGGTCAACCTTGCCCTATTGGGACTGGAGGAGGAGTTATGCCCCGGCCCTATTCGGTGGACTTGCGTGAGCGCGCGGTTGCGGCCTACAGGCGTGGTGGCAGAACCATGGAGGAGGTGGCCGCTGAATTCAGTGTGAGCGCCAAGACACTCTCTCATTGGCTGAAGCTCGAGGACGAAACGGGGAGCCTGGAGCCACGACCGAGAGGCGGCGGCAACTTCTCGGCCCTCCAGGGGGAGGTGCTGGAGACGCTCAAGGGCCGGTGCGTATACACTCCGATGCCACAGTGCAGGAGCACCTCGAAGCGTTGGTGGCCCGGACAGAGGTGCATACCAGTTCCTCGTCGGTCTGGAGGGCGCTGCGACGCGAGGGACTGAGACTCAAAAAAGTCGCTCGTAGCTTCGGAGCAGCGTTCCCCGCGAGTGCAGGCACTGCGGCGCGTCTTCCTCCTTCTGATGCTCCTGCTCGACCCGCGACGGCTCGTTTTCCTCGACGAAACCGGCTGCCACACGAGCATGACGCGCACTCACGGACGTGCTCCACGGGGTGAGCGCGTGGTGGGATACGTCCCCAGGAACCGCGGCACCGTCACCACCGTGCTGGGCGCTTTGGCTCTGGACGGCATCCGGGCACTGATGACCATCGAAGGAGCCACGACGGGCGATGTCTTCGAAGCATTCGTCGAGCACATGCTCGTCCCCAAGCTCAATCCCGGCGACATCGTCGTCATGGACAACGTGGGTGCGCACAAGCCCGCGTACATCCTGGAGCGGATTCGGGCCGCCGGTGCCCATGTTCTCTTCCTTCCACCCTACTCGCCGGACCTCAATCCCATTGAACTGCTCTGGAACAAGCTCAAGGAGCTGCTCAAGGGCATGGGCGCACGTACCCTACAGGCGCTCGATGACGCCATTGCCAGAGCCATGGACCTCATCACGCATGAGGATATCGCCGGCTGGTTTCGGCACTGCGGGTATGAGATATAGGAACATTCAACTGAAATCCGTTATCAGACGACTCGTAGGTACGACTCAGAGGGCGTGAGGTAGTGCGCGAGTTCTTTGACACCTCCTCGGAGCGGAGCTCACCTTGCGGAGAACACTGAAGGAAGGGCCAGGACCCTCCGGGACCCTTGCCCTGATTCGTCAGTGGGCTGACGAAAAACGTCATCCGTCCGGAGTCCCCGGCTCCAGGTGTCTTGAAATCCCGCGTACTTGCCTGCGTGCCCGCTCCTGGCACGCCGCGTGCTATGCGTTGTGGAGACACGGAGTTCGCCCGGCAGGGGGCTCCTTACTCATAACGTTCGTGTGAGAGATACCATGGCGCCCCTGCTCGGGAACCCATTCGGTCTCCTCATTCATACATGGACTCACGAGGGAGATGTACACATGCGTCGATTGGGTTTTGTCGTGTTGACCTGTCTTGTCTCGGCTGCCTGCGGCCCCGCTCCGGAGAGTGATGCCCATGGGCCCGCCGACTCCGTTGCGCAGTCCCACGGCAAGCTGCAGTACGATGTCGTGGTCAGCCCCAGCACCCTGGACTTCGGCCAGCAGATCGTGGGCACCACCAGCGCTCCCCAGGCCTTCACGGTGCAGAACAACGGCACGGAGTCCGTGCATATCTCCTTCATGGTGAACCCGCCCTTCACGCCCCCCTATGCTCGGGACCCGGTGTTGGCCCCGGGCAGTTCGCGGGAACTTCATTTGGTCTTTAGCCCGACATCGGCGGGCGCGTTCTCCATGCCCATCTATATCTTTTCCTCCAGCCGCAACGGCTCGTCCATCTTCAGTGGAACGCTCTCGGGAACTGGCATCGCGCCGTAGTCGCTGGGGTCCGAGATGGGTGTCAGACGACTCGTAGGTACGAGTCAGGGGGCGTGAGGTCGTGCAAGAAAGTGGCGCGGAGGGTCTACCGCGCCCGCCGGACTCAGCCGAGGCGCGTGGCCGGTGCAGCGGGCTGGCGGAAGCGAGTCGTGGATGCCGTGGCCGAGCCGCGCAGGTCGAGGTGGAAGTTGGCCACGCCGCAAGCTCGCGGAGCTCCTCTCACCTCCGCAACTCAGCCTCAAAAGATGAGTGTGAACAAGGAGGCGCGTGAGCCTATTTGTACGCGCCAAAAGCGACCCGGATAAGCCCCGTCTTCTCCAGGCTGCTGTCACCGGGAATGCTCACGTCCACTTGCCCGCCGATGAACTCATCAATGCAGTTCAACGTCATGGAGCCGGAAGCGGTGCCATAATCCGTGGCACCCTGAAGTCCGTTTTCAATCTCCCAGAGCTCAGAGCCGAGCGTGATCGTGACGGGAGATTCAACGGAAGAGACAACGTCGGTGATGTAGGCAGGGCGGGGGTATTCCTGTTGATTCGAGACCCGGTAATAGCGGACGTTCTCGAAGGCTTCCGGGAATTGAGGCGAGGCGACACCGTTGGCGTGGTAGCGGATCTGGAGCTCGAGTTCTCCCTCATAGTTGAAGGTGTTGGTCCGCTGATCCCTCAGAACAGTGAGGTCCCAACCCCAGATGGAATAGATGCACGTGCTGGACGCGCGCCGCTCTCCGGCCGCCTCCTTTCGCTCCGTTGCCTCCGTGGACAGTACTTCCTGCGCCTGAGGGATGTCACCGCAGCCGACCTGGGTTGCCACACCCCCAGCGAGCAATCCTGCCAACATCCATCGCGAACTGAGACGGGTCATTCTGGTGAAACTCCTTTCACTGGGAGTCTTATACGAGACACCACTTGGCGTCTACTGTGTGTCTCCCGCTCGCGAAAGGGTCATGCCGCGAAGGTCGCGTTGAGCTGATAAGCAGATCAGGCCCACCTTGCACTCCCCAGGGCTATGTCGAACCCCATATTGTTCCGCACCACGAACGGTGCAGGTGGGGAGGCGCACCGGGTCAGCGCACCGTGGTGCCGAGCCGCGCCCAACGAATTCCTTCTCCTGGTGTCCACGAGAAGTGGATGAAGCGCACCGCGCCCACCACGTTCTCCACCGGCAGTGGCCCCCAGAAGCGGGAGTCCCAGGAGTTGTCCCGGTTGTCCCCGAGCAGGAAGACGTGTCCCTCGGGCACCACGCACCCCGTCTCGCGTGTCTCCATTCCCTCCGGGCACCCGTCGCTGGTGGGGAAGTCCATGGAGTCCAGGCAGGAGGACTCCTCGCTGGGGGGGCGGCTGTCCACCGCCTGGCCGTCGATGGAGAGCCGTCCGCAGCGCACCTCCACCGCCTCACCCGCCAACGCCGCCGCGCGCATGACGTAGCGCTCGCGCTGCACAGGATGCTGGAAGACGATGACCTCGCCTCGCTCCAGCGGCCGACCCCACGGACTCGCCACCCGCTTGTCCGTATAGAACTGGTCTCCCGGGAGGAGCGTGGGCTGCATCGAGGCGGAGGGTATGGTGAAGGGCTCGGCCAGCCACCTCCGGGAGGCGCTCGCCACGATGCCGGACCCCATCCAGAAGCCCACCAGGGTCAGCAGCACCCGCCCCAGCCGCGGTACGCCCGCCTCCGGCGGAGGCAGCCTCGCCACGTCCACCGCCGCGCCGAGGATCACCCCGAGCGTGAGCAGCAGCCCGGCGAAGCCCGTGAGTGGCAGCGAGGCCTGTGCCAACAACATGGCTCCCAGCCACGCGAGCCCCCGCCGCCAGCGGCCCCACAGCACGTGGCCACAGCCCGGGGTGATGCTGAGCAGCACCGCCAGCAAGCGGCGCCAACGAGAGACAGGGGGAGAGGAGATCGTCGACATGGGTAGAGGGGAACGGCTCCGAAGCGGGTCATCAACAGGTACTTCCCTGCTTACTTTACGTGGCGGAGCGTCTCACCCCTTCCCGGAGAGCGCGAACTGCTCGGCGGTGGGACGCGGTGTCAGGGCTCGAGCGAGCGCGGCTCCGGCTTTTGGCGCGCACGGGCATGTAACACTTGCCCTCGTATTCGGCGGTGCCCTTGGGGCAGGGTGCATCCTGCTTTCCCTGGTACCAGCAGGCGCCCCGGATCTCCACGTAGGCTCCTTCTCCACACGGAGGTTTCAGCTGCCCGGGGAATGGGTCCTTGGGCATGGGGTAGCCAATGGCGGAATCGACGCCTGCCTGGTCGGCCCAGAAGGTGGGCTCGGCGGGTGTGGGCTCGGTCGTGTCCGCTCCCCGCACCGGAGGACCGAGGCCGCGGGGCCAGAGCACCACGGCCACCAGCACCAGCACTCCCGCGACGAGTGCACCCGTCCTTACGCGCCGACAGCCCGATACCCGCGTGGTGTGTCGCTCGCTGGGTGGGGGCGTGGGCATTTGGGTGAACGCGGTGTTCGCCTCCTCCCGGTCCTCCACGGCGGCCATCGCCCCCGCGAGCCGGATGAATCCCAGGTCCACATCGGAGAGGGCGTTGGCGTCGGCCAGAGGCGGACGCTCCAGCTCCGTGGCGAGGAAGGGAGGAGACACCTGGGAGGTGACTCGCGCGGTCCAGTCGCTGCGAGGTGCCCAGGTGTCTTCGGGCTTCGGCACGAGCACGAGCGCGGGGCGGCCGACTGGGAACCCCGACCGATGAGCGGACGGGCCAGCCTCTGAGTGGCGTATTTCTCGCGGGTCATCCTCTTCTCGTCAGCGGGCCTGTTCGAGTTCCCTTCCTCCAGCCCGGAAGCGCGCTCGACTTCTCCCTGGCGGATACAGCGCCAGTCGTCCACACGAAGGTGGCCTCGGTCCTGGCCGAGCTGGCGCCAGCCGATGTCCAACTCATCCCGGCGAATGTTGAGACACAGCCCGAGCCATATTGCCTCTTGAATGTGCTGCGCATCGTGAAGTGTATCGATGATGCCGCTTGCGAAGAGGTCAATTACTGGACGCCCGAAGACGGAGTTCCAGAGAAGACCGGGCGATACTTTTCCGTGTACGGCTTGAGGATCGCTCCCACACAGGTCGGAGGAGCCCGGATCTTCCGTCCCTGGGGATGGGAGATTGCCCTCATCGTTTCGGAAGGCATCAAGGAGGCGATGCAACGACTGGGCGTGACGGGAGCCCGGTTCGAGCAGGTTTGAATTGCCCAAGGCTCAGCAGGCGCTCCACCTCGTCTTGCGTGGGTGGTGGCAACGGCTCGAAGCGTATCGAGTCGAAGAACTGGATGAACGATACGGCCTTGGCCTGCCCGACATGCACGTTTTGCCGCCGTGCCCTCCGGTGCTGCAGGGCGTGCCCCCTTGCGTAGGAAATAGCGTACCTCGCGCATCGTCTGTACGCGGTGGATAGGGAGAGGGCCAAGACCAGGGGCGCAGCGGTCAGAATCGACTTTCGCCATTTTTAACCAGCCGAGAGCCGTAGCTCATGCGGCTCTCGGCTGAGGCTGAGAAGTGCGCTGGGGCAACCGGGCGAGAAGAAGGCGCGGGTCCACCCACTCCACCCAGGGAGCCGTCCGTAGCACCGCCAGGAGAGCGCGCTCGTGAGGAGGCGAAACCCAGCTGTTGCTTGAGGTCGCGGAAGAGCACTTCTATCCCCCAGCGGTTGCCATAGGCTTCGATGACTGACTCCTTGTACTGCACTTGAGTGGGCGCTCCATACAAGGTGAGCGTCATGGTCAGCCAGGGGTGATTGTCGTCCCGGGCAATCTTCTCGGGCTTGGGCAGGAGAATATCCTTGGTGAGCAGGCGGCCCGTGACGGGCGAGCGGCACGAGCGCGAGCGCGGACGGTGCAGCGTGGAGTCCGCGCGCAGGGCTCCCACGAAAACAACGCCTGGTGGCAGGTGGCGCAGCACCTCCCGGCAGGAGTAGGCGGAATCCGCCACCACCTCCACGGGCTTGTGGTGAGCAGGCGCGTGCGTCGAGTCGAGCGCACCGGGTCGATATGCACACCCAGCCGAACACCTTGGGCCCCTTGTGGGTGCACAGGGTGTCGTCGAGTGCCAGGCGCACAGGGCCGGGTGCGAGTGCCGCCGGTGCAGCAGGAGCAGTCGGCCCACCGGTCGATGCTCCAGCAGGCTCGCGAGAAGAAGCGATGGAAGCCCGCGTGGTGGCGCACTCCCGAGACACCCGCGCAGACCAAGGACTCGGTGACAGCGTGCACCCCGCGGGTACTCACCCAGCCAGCAAACAAGGTGAGGAAGCGACAGAACACGAGAAGATGTCAAACAACTCCGCCCAGATGCGCTACAAAGGCAGCGTGGTCGCGAATCCCAAGTGGAGAGGGCATCTCTTCTTCGGGCCCGGACGCCTGCTCTACGCGGGACCCCTGGGCGAGACGCGGCTGCATGCCCACCACAGCTTTCAGTTGGTGCTCTCGCTCGGGGAGCCGATCGCGCTAGGGGACTGCCGCCAGCGGGTCAAGGAGTGCGAGGCGGCCGTCATCCCGCCGGATGTGGGGCACGCGGTGCTCGGTGCGGCCAGTGCCGCGGTGCTGTTGCATGTCTCCCCGGATGACCTCGTCGGACGGAGCCTCCGGACGCTCGGTCTGGCCAGGGACTCGGTAGCCGACTGGCAGCGGGCGGGTGAGCGTCTCGTGGCGCTTGCCCCACGAGCGCTGCCACGGCACTGGCACGAGGCCGAGGCGCTCGCGCGGGCGATGACGCTCGCGCTCCAGGTGGATGTTGCGGACCCACGACCCGCTCATCCGGCGGTGAAGCGACTGCTGCGCCTCCTGCCAGGGATGCTCGCGGACGACGTGCGCCTCGAGGTGCTCGCCGCCCGGGTGGGGCTCTCCGCCAGCCGGCTCTCCCATCTCTTCGGCGCCGAGGTGGGCCTCCCGCTCCGGCCCTACATCCTGTGGCTGAGGCTTCTCCGCGCCGCCGAGTCCATGAGGCAGGGCTCGACTCTCACCGACGCGGCGCACGCGGCGGGCTTCACCGACAGTGCCCATCTGAGCCACGTCTTTCGCCGCATGTTCGGGCTGTCTCCCTCGGAGGTTGCCGGCGTGGTCGGGTGGGTCCTCCCCCCGGCGCAATAGCGAGTTCTTACAAGCGCGTGCTTCCCCCCTCGCGAGAAGGTGACGTGGTCACGGAGGAGGAAAATCATGCCGATGCAGTCGAAGCTGCGTGCCGCGTTCGAGGCCGAGTTGCGCCAGGCGGTCGAGGCGGAGCGGGAGGGAGGGTTGCCGCGTGCCTGGCGTCACCTGGAGCGGGCCCACATCTTGAGCCAGGCGTATGCCGGGCCCCATGTCTGGGTGCATTGCCTCATGTTCGCCTTCGGGTGGCGGCGTGGAGATGGGCGCGAGCTGCTCGGACAGCTCGCGAGAATCCTGGTGGCCGGGCCCGGCTCGTTGCTCGGCCGGGCACCACTCGGCAACACGGGAGGCGCCAACGTGGGCATTCTCACCCCCATGCCGATTCCCGAGGACCTGCGAGTCCTTCTCGCGGGCGCCAATGAACTCGAGTGACACGAATTGTCGCTCGGGCACGTGCGACAGTCCCCGCACATCCCTCACCCCTCCGCGGGTGTCAGACGACTCGTAGGGAGCGTCTCACCCTTCCCGGAGAGCGCGAACTGCTCGGCGGTGGGACGCGGTGTCAGGGCTCGAGCGAGCGCGGCTCCGGCTTCTTGGCGCGCACGGGCATGTAACACTTGCCCTCGTATTCGGCGGTGCCCTTGGGGCAGGGTGCATCGTGCTTTCCCTGGTGCCAGCAGGCGCCCCGGATTTCCACGTAGGCCTCACTGCCGCACGGAGGTTTCAGCTGCCCGGGAAACGGGTCCTTGGGCATGGGGTAGCCAATGGCGGAATCGACGCCTGCCTGGTCGGCCCAGAAGGTGGGCTCGGCGGGCGTGGGCTCGGTCGTGTCCGCTCCCCGCCCCGGAGCGCCAAGACCGTGGGGCCAGAGCACCACGGCCACCAGCACCAGCACTCCCGCGACGAGTGCACCCGTCCTCACGTGCCGACAGCCCGGTACCCGTGTTGTGTGTCTCTCGCTGGGCTGGGGCGTGGGCATTTGGGTGAACGCGGTGTTCGCCTCCTCCCGGTCCTCCACGGCGGCCATGGCCCCCGCGAGCCGGATGAATCCCAGGTCCACATCGGAGAGGGCGTTGGCGTCGGCTGGAGGAGGACGCTCCAGCTCCGTGGCGAGGAAGGGAGGAGACACCTGGGAGGTGACTCGCGCGGTCCAGTCGCTGCGAGGTGCCCAGGTGTCTTCGGGCTTCGGCACGAGCACGAGCGCGGGGCGGCCGGTGTCCACGTGGTGGGCCGCGTAGACCGGCCGCCGGGCTCATCGAGCTCCTGGTAGCGCGTGTCGAGGAGATACGGCCCGAGTCTTCCACCCGTCCGGTCGTGGCTGTCGCCCATGTGAGAGCCCTCTCAAGAGGTGATGCGGCGCAGCCTACTGCGGACGTCACGTCGGGTGGAAGTGGGACGGAGACCCCGGTGCGATGACGGCAAACGGTGGCGATGGCTCCGAGCCCCGCTGCGCGGCTACGCTCGCGAACGCCGAGGAGGCCGGAATGTTGGCGAAGGCAATCGGGACATGGCTCGCGGTGGCCGCGCTTCTCCTCGGGGGAAGCCCTGCCTACGGCGATACGAGCGCGGAGATCGCCACGCGTTTGGCCCATGCGAAGGCGGCATTGACGGCGACCCGTGGCCAGCTCACGCCGGAGCAGTGGGCCCTGCTCAGCGACAAGCTCGCGGGCGCGGAGAAGGCCCTGGCGGACTACGACCAGTTCGTCGCGCGGACAGGACGGACACTGGCCACCGCCGAAGCGAGCGCCGCGGCAAGCACCAAGGCGCTCGCCGCCGAAGGCGAGGCCACGGCGGCCCGAGGCACAGTCTCGGTGCTCGGGAGGGTGGGGGTCATCTTCCTCTCCCTGGTCACCCTCCAGAGCGATGACGATCCCAGGCTCTACGAATCCCGTCAGAAACGGGTGCTGGAAGCACAACTCCAGGAAGTCGGTCGCGCGGCCGAACAGGTCAAGGCGGAAGTCGAGCAGGCCAGCAAGTCCCCTGCCGCCGGTCCGCCGGCGCGAGGAGGAGGAGGAAGAGGACGGATACCTCCACCACATCGCGACGGATAAGAATGACGTGTCCGACGCCCGTGGAGGACCGTGGACGCCAAGGTTTCGGCAGATCTTCGAAAAGGCGGGAATGACGTTGAACGACCCTGCCAACCTGGTGAAGGTCAAGGGCCACAGGGGCCCGCATCCCGAGCAGTACCATCAGCAGATTCTTGACGCACTACAGCTCGCGACGGATGGTTGCGTCGGCGTGGCGCAATGCCGTGAACGACTCGCGAGAGCGCTTGGGCGGTTGGGCGTGGAGTGCTCGACTCCTGGAACAAGGTTGAACCAGTTGATTACGACGCCAGCAGCAAGATAGGAACACCCAGCGAATGCGCTACTTCCGGCTGATGGACGACGTGAATGTCCCTGGTGGATGGATACTGGGAACCCCGACAGATGATCGGACGGGACAGCCTCTGAGTGGCGTATTTCTCGCGGGTCATCCACTTCGCGTTAGCGGGCCTGTTCGAATTCCCTTCCTCCAGCCCGGAAGAGCGCTCGACTTCTCCCTGGCGGATACAGCGCCGATCGTCCACACGAAGGTGGCCTCGGTCCTGGCCGAACTAGCGCCAGCCGATGTCCAGCTCCTCCCGGCGAACGTTGAGGCACAGCCCGAGCCATATTGCCTCTTGAATGTGCTGCGCATCGTGAAGTGCATCGATGACGCCGCTTGCGAAGAGGTCAATTACTGGACGCCCGAAGACGGAGTTCCAGAGAAGACCGGGCGATACTTTTCCGTGTACGGCTTGAGAATCGCTCCCACACAGGTCGGAGGCGCCCGGATCTTCCGTCCCTGGGGATGGGAGATTGCCCTCATCGTCTCGGAAAGCATCAAGGAGGCGATGCAACGACTGGGCGTGACGGGTGCCCGGTTCGAGGAGGTTTGAATCACCCAAGCGAGGGGGGCGGTGAACCGGTCCCCTATGTCAGGGGAGTTGACGCTGGGAGTCACTGGGCTGGCCAGGGTGCTTGAGGCGCACGGGCTCCAGGTGGACGTCATCGAGGAACGGTGGCCCGGGTACATCGTCCATGAGGACGAGTCGCAGGTCGTCGCCGATCCCTTTCAGGAGACGTGCACCTGAACTCCAACGCCCGACGCGGCGGTCAGGCGCACGCCCAGGCCCACCGCCACCAGCATCACCGTGCGCACCCCTGCCGCTGCCTTCACGTTCGCGAAGAGCCGCCGTCTGCCTCCACACCTTACGCAGGCGAACACGTCGATGTCGAACGTCCTGCTGTGCACCTGCACGACAGTCCACTCGCGGCGTCCTCTGTTTCATCGGCTCCTTACTGGCCGCTGCCTCAGGCGCCACGCTCGCCCTCTCCTCTCCTGCTTGGGGAGCGGCGGTGGATCAAGCGTCAATGGAGGTGCTACTCTGTCGGTGCGGATGCATTCTGCAAGGGGAGAGATGAATGCCGACAATTTCAAGGCAGGCGATTTTTGAGCAGGCTGCACGAAAGCTTCGTCAGGAGTTTCAAGAACTAATGGGAACGGTGCCTCACTCAGGGCTGAAGGGTTCTGAAGCCGAGAGGCTCATCCGCCGTTTCCTTAATGATCACCTTCCCAAGAGGTTTCATGCTGGAAGCGGCATCATTATTGATAAGTTCGACAATATATCAAGGCAGACTGATGTGATTGTGTACGATGCGCTGAATTGCCCAGTTTATCGAGCATCGGATGAGGCCGCAATCATTCCAAATGACAATGTTGCCGCTATTATAGAAGTTAAGTCTCGACTGGATAGAACTCGCTTGGAGGAGGCTGCTGTCAATATTGCTGCGGCAAAGAAGCTCGCAAAAGCTCAGGCTCCGGATCTCCCGATTTTCTCTCTTTCAAGCACGTTTGGTTGCGTGTTTGCGTTTGAGTCTGCTACGTCATTGGAGGCACTGGCAGAGAGCCTCCGTGAGATGATGCTGTCCTCGACGCCATTGGGGGAGCATATAGACTTGGTTGTTGTTTTAGATAAGGGGCTTTTCGGCCTGCACGCGAAGCCCCGCGGGCAAGAGCGCTGGGCTCCTGCTTTGTTTGACGGGCTCGGTGGCGCCAATGTCGAAGGTACGCACCTTGGTCTCGGGGTTCATCCATTTGGAGACAAGACGCTGGACGGTTTTCTTCGTCTTCTCCTCGCGCATCTGACGTACTTCCGAGGGCTTGTCGCTCAGCCCGGCTTTCAATGGTCGTCGCTTGGCGGGGAGAAACATTTTACACTCATTCACTTGGCCGCCATTACGCTGGAGCAAGACCCGGTTGTTCGGCAGCAGAAGCTGGAACAATACTTGAAAGAACTTGCCGCCGAGATGGTTCCTGACTAGGTCTGGCGTATGCAGGCGAGCCTCATGGAGCATCATCGACGAACCGAGCGCAAGCGGAGCTATTGTGCAGGAGGACTTTGCCTCAATGCGACCAGAGGCGGAAAAAGATTGCTCACCGAGAAGGGTATCGCGCTTCCACGATAAAACTCCACTGGGGCCGCCCTTCCTCGTCTTCCCCGAGGAACGTTGGTCCTCCGATCTGGGCGTCCACGTGCACGTAGCCATCGGGATGCGCATCGTACATTGCCTCCCAGACTGCGCGAGCTCGGGCGGCCCCCTTGCTGTAGCCAGCCGGGCTTGCTCGCCGCGCACCGGCACCGGCACGCTCGAGCCGAAAACCCACTCTAGCGTACCGCTGGCGTCGAGAGCGCCTGGGCCTGCTGGAAGTCATGGGCCAACGAGTCTGACATCCGCTCGAATCTCATCTCGCCGTGGGTATTGCGGTCGGTCCAATACATGCCGGACAGCGACTTTCCCTCGATACGCAGTCTGAGCCCACCGTAATGGATGGGACTGCGGCCACGCACGGACAGCTTGGGCTCGTTGCTGTAGATGCCAGCCAGGGTGTACTGCTCGTCGGCATCTCGCATGATGGTCGCAGTGAGGGTGATGGATTGTGATTCATGCGTGAACATCCGGACGTGAAGGGTCGAGTACGTCTGGCGGATGACGACATACGCCTCGATAGGAGGCACTTTCTGCGTGGTCTCGGGGTTCACCCAGTTCGAGGCGAGCGTCCCCTTCCAGGTTCCCTTCAGCCGAGGACGATCCACGAGTCGGTTGATTCCCGGCAGAGACCAGAGCCACCGGTCGAAAGCCATCAATCCCACAGAGAGCACGCTGACGACCCCGGAGAGAGGGGCGAAGAAAGAGCGGGGTATCACCCAGCCATTGGCGCTCAGCAGGAGGGCCCAGGAGCCCGCCGCGAAGCAGATCATCAGAGTGAGAGCGAAGCGGTTGATCATCAGCGGTTCCTACGTCTTGAAGCCCACGTAGTTCCAGGCCCGCGCCAGGAATGTGTTGGCATCCGTCCGGGTCCAAGGCTGGCCCGGACCAAAGAGCGGCTTCATCCCGCTGACCTCGACAAGTGAGGCGCCTTGCGCATCATCCCGCGTCCTGGTCCAGCACTCGAGGATGACCGCCTTCACGTCCTCATAGTAACTGCCCTCGATACGGTTGAAGCACGCATCGGTGGCATTGAAGGCGAGACACTCGAGCAGGAAGGATGGCGCGGCGTTTGCCTCCGCCTTGACTTCGGACGAGCCTTGCTCCTTCATCTCATCGCGCAACCGCTTGAGGATGCGGGTCATGCGTTTGAAACGCCGCCGTGTCGCATCGTTGCGCGCGACTCCTCGATCGTAGTGCTGCTGGTGCCAATTGATGATCCTGCGCGAGGCGTCATTCGCCGGGCGCATCTCCACCCCACGGTGGAAAACCCATTGCCCGTCACGGTTCTTCTCGCCCGTGTACCGCCGGTGCTCCAGGAAGACCGCCACATCGGCGTCCATCCGGTTGGTGTTCTCACGGATGTTGAAGGCCTTGGGGCCCGCAGAGACATTGCTCACTCCGAAAACGGCGCGAAGGGCCTTGCCCACGTCTTCGCGGAAGGGGGTGAAGCCATAGACGACTCCGCCCTCCTTGATGCCCAGCGTCTGAAAGGTCGGCCCGCCCGGCGGCAGATCGTAGAAGGCCGCATCCTTGAGCACGACAGCCACGTCGATATCGCCACCCAGGCGGGTGTTCGTGTTGTTGCGGTAGGAACCCGTGGCGTAGACGTCGATGTTCTTCACCGCGAGCACTTCACTGCCGCGAATGGCCTTGCGGATCATCTCCGCTGCATGGCTTCCCTTGGCCTCCTCCGTCTCGCTCGGTGGTTTCGCCCACGTCTTGAATGTCTCGTGCCAGTCCTTCGCCATGTGGTGCCCCCGGGTGGTCATCCCGCTGGAAGCAGCAGGCTACCGCGAGTCCCATCCGCTCGCACTCCCCAGGCGGCGAGATCCCACTCGCTCAAGCCTACCGGTCCAGGACCATCGTCCGGATGAAGCCCTTCAGGTGCCGTGCGTACGAGCGCAGGTGCATTCCGGCGGAGGCAGCCTCGCCACGTCCACCGCCGCGCCGAGGAGCACCCCGAGCGTGAGCAGCAGCCCGGCGAAGCCCGTGAGTGGCAGCGAGGCCTGTGCCAACAACATGGCTCCCAGCCACGCGAGCCCCCACCGCCAGCGGCCCCACAGCACGTGGCCACAGCCCGGGGTGATGCTGAGCAGCACCGCCAGCAAGCGGCGCCAACGAGAGACAGGGGGGCGAGGAGAGCGTCGTCATGGCTAGAGGGGAACAGCTCGAAGCGGGTCATGAACAGGTACTCCCATGCTTACTTTACGTGGCGTCCTGGGTGAACCTCACGCAATCTAGACAGACCAGACACGTTCTCCCGCTCTCGGATGCGTCATGCCGCGAAGGTCGTGTTGAGCTGGTTCAAGTCGACGGCGAGAGAGCACATCGCGTGCATGCATGTGCTGGCCAGGGTGCTTGATGCGCATGGGCTCCAGGTGGACGTCATCGAGCAACGGCGGACCGGGGACATCGTCCATGAGGACGAACCGCAGGTCGGCGCCGAGCCCTTTCAGGAGACGCGCACCTGAGTTCCAACGCCCGACGCGGCGGTCAGAACTGGAAGTAGACGTAGGGGCGCGTCTCGACGGACGCCAGGTGGCGCACGCCCAGGCCCACCGCCACCAGCACCACCGCGCGCACTGGCACCGGCATCCGCACGAACAGCTCTCCCGCCTGGTGGAACAGCCGCAGGGGCGTCACGTGGCTCACCGCCGCCACCGCCAGGATCACCCACACCAGCGTGCTCACGTTGGCCAACCCCATGCTGCCTTCCATCAGCCGCGCGTACATCTCCCCCGCGTGCTCGAGCGTGGGCGAGCGGAAGACGACGCGCGTGAGCACCACCACCAGGAAGGTGGCCAGCATGCCGAAGCCCGCGCGCACCATCGCCACCCTCCCTTCCTTCGGCGGCTTGCCCGTCACCCACCACCACACGCGGATGCCGCACTCCATCGCCCCGTGCGCCAGGCCCCAGATGGCGAAGCGCCAATCCGCTCCGTGCCACAGGCCCCCGAGCCCCATCACCACCATGAGGTTGAAGAGCGCCCGCGGCTTGGACACCCGGTTGCCGCCCAGCGGCCGGTACAGGTAGTCGCGCAGCCACGTGGACAGGCTGATGTGCCAGCGGCTCCAGAACTCGAACAGGTTCGTCGCCGGTACGGCCGGTTGAAGTTCTCCTCGAACTTGAAGCCGAAGAGCGCCGCCGTCCCAATCGCGATGTCCGAGTACGCCGAGAAGTCGAAATACAGCTCGAAGCTGTAGGCCACCGCCGCCACGAAGCACTCGGCCGAGGTGTACGCCTCCGGCGTGGCGAACACCGGATCCACCAGCCCACTGCCCAGCACGTCCGCGATCACCAGCTTCTTGGCCAGTCCCACCGCGATCCGATACAGCCCCTGGCCCCCTTGCTCCGCCGTCAGCGAGGGCACGTCGTCGAAGCGCTCGATGAGGTGCGAGGCGCGCACGATGGGCCCCGCCACCAGGTGCGGGAAGAAGAGCAGGTAGAGCAGGTGCTCGAAGTACGTGCGCTCCTTCGGAATCTCGCCCCGATAGTGGTCGATGACGTAGCTGAGCGCCTGGAAGGTGAAGAAGGACAGCCCCACCGGCAACAGCAACCCGAAGGGCTCGGCACGCACCGCCACGCCCAGGGGCGCGAGCAGCGCCCGCGCGCTCTCGCGGAACAGGTCCGCGTACTTGAAGGCGCACAGCACCCCGAGCGTGCTGACGATGGACAGCGTGAGCAGCGCGCGGCGCGCCCCCTGCGACTCGAAGCGCCGGAAGCCCTTGATGCACAGGTGGTTGATGGCCGTGGCCCCCGCGAACAGCAGGAGCGGCCACGGCGTCCACATGGAATAGAAGAGGACGCTCGCCCCCATCAACACGCCGAGCCGCGCCCACTTGTGGCGGTGCACCGACCAGTACAGGGCGAAGGTGGCGGTGAGGAAGAAGAGGAACTGGAGGCTGTGGAAGTACACGTCAGCGGCCCTCCACCGCGAGCGCCGGGGGCTGGGCCTTGAAGGACTCGTAGGCCGCGAGCAGATCGTTCAGGAACAGGCCCGCGAGCTTTTCCTCGCCCTCGGGCGTCAGGTGGCTTCCGTCGGTGTGGCCCAGGCCCTCGGCCTGCCAGCGCGCCATGCCGCCCTTGCCCATGGCGGCCCGCGCGGACCAGTACGCGCAGCCCTGCTCGCGCGCCACCTCGGGCAGCACCGTCACCACCGTGGCCAGCCCCGGCGCGTCCTCCCACGTCCCGTCCGGCTTCAGCTCCTGCCGGTCCGGCGTGCCGAGCACGAGGCACTCTGCCCCACCCGCGTCCTTCTTGAGCCGGGCGATGAGCGCGCCGTACTCCGCGCGCAGCGCCTGGGCATCCAGGTCCTTCCTCGCGCTCTCGTTCTGGCCGTACGCGAAGACGAGCAGGCGCGGCTGGCGCGAGGAGAGCTGCGCGGCGAGCGCCTGGGGCTCGACGCCCGCCAGGGTGGTGGCGGTGGCCTCCGGCAGTTCCACGGCGTCATAGCCGACGCCCGGCTGCTCCAGGTCCAGCGCCGCGCCCAGCACCGTGAGGCTTCCCCCGCCCGTGTTGCGCGCCACCACCTCGTGCGCGGGGCCGGACACGGGGAAGGAGCGCACGCGCACCGTGGGCGTGGTGAAGGGCTCGGGCGGCGGCGGCTCGGGCGGTATGGCGGCACCGTCCACCGTCACCTCCAGGCCTCCGGCACCGGGCCCATCCAGCGTGTACAGCGACAGGCGCGCGGGCGGCGTGGCGGCCGCGGGGCAGCCCTCGCAGAAGCGGATGCGCGAGGCCGCCTGGGGCGCTCCCACCGCGCGCACGCCCCCGAGGCCAAAGGCCTGTCCGGGCGTCGCGGCCTTCAGCGCGTCCTCCACCGTCCAGTCACCCGTCAGCTCGCGCGTCACGCCCACCGCGGCGAGCCCCTCCGAGGCCGGGCCCGCGGAGATGAAGCCCCGGCCCGCGTCGCCGAAGCGCTTCGTCAGCGCGCCGCGCACGGCCTCCGTGAAGGGCCGCGTGTCCGTGGGCGAGGCGCCGAACTGGAGGATGCCCACGCGCGAGCCCTCGCCCTTCTCCAGCGCGAGCAGGTGCTTGAAGGTGGCCGCGAGGGCCTTGTCCGCGTGCTGGAGTCCGGGCGGGTCGACCAGGGCCACGCGGGGCGGGGCGCTCGCGGCATAGGCGCGCTGGATCGCCAGATCGAACAGGTGCCCGAGCAGGTTCGAGCCCTTGGCGCGCGGATGGATGAGGTCCTCGTTGAGCAGGCCCGCGGACAGCCAGCGAATGGCGGAGCCCTCGTCGCCCATGGCGCTGAGCGCGTCCCAGTAGGCACAGCCTCCGTCCCGCGCCACCTCGCGGAAGACGTCCGCCACGGCGCGCGAGCCCCGGCGCGGCACCAGCTCGCCGCCCATCGTGCGCACCGCCGCGTCGATGGGCGACCAGACGAGGCACGCGGCGTCCGGCGCGGACTCGCGCACGCGCTTCACCAGCTGCTCGGCCTCCTGCTTGATCTCCTCGAGCTTCGTCCACTCGCGCGACAGGCGGAAGGCCTCGTTGCCGCCGAACATGAGCACCACCAGCGATGGCTTGCGCTGGCGCATCTGCGAGCGGAAGTAGGGCGGGTGCGTGCGCAGGAAGACGCCCGCGTAGGCGCCCGGCAACCCCAGCGTGTCGTACACCACGCCCGGGGTGCCGTTCTCCAGCGACACGCCATGCAGCTCCACCTTGCCGCGCGTCTTGAGCGTGAGCGTCTTGGCGCCCTCGGGCAGCTTCACCCGGGCCGAGGCCACCTCCGCCGGGCTCCAGCGCGTCTGCACGCGTTGCAGTGGCTTGCCATCCACGAACACCTGCACGGAGCCGCCGCCGGGTTGGGCGAGGAAGAAGAGCTCCGCGGTGCGCGCGTCCTCGACGGAGAAGCGCACGTCCTGGGCCCCCGCGTTCGCGGCGAAGGCCACGCCCGTCATGGGCAGTCGGTCCTTGGGCGGGGCACGGTCGATGATGCGGGTGAACTCCCAGCCCGCGGAGGCCTGCCCCGCGCGCGTGCCCCGGCCCGAGCGCGTGGGGCGATCGATGTAGAGGAAGCCCTTGCCCCCCGAGCCATGGCGCTCCTGCAGGCGCTCGCGCGCCACGTCGGTGATGTGGTCGGACGCGATGAGCGAGTCGCCCAGGTGCTCCACGCGCACGGGCACGGTGCGGCGGCCCTCGTCCAGCGCGCGCAACGCCTGGAAGAAGGGGGCCAGTCCGCTCTCCTCGCACCCCGAGGGCCCCTGGCGCCGACAGCCGGGCTCCAGGTCCACGTGCCGCGCCTCCATCTTCTCGCGCAGGGCCTCCAGGCGCAGGGCGTCCTCGCGCGTGGCGGCGCCCAGGCCCGACAGTCCCAGCGAGTCCGCCTCGGCCTGGGCCACGGGCGCCACGGGCTCGAGCGGGGTGCCCGCGTCGGTGCTCCCGGCCGAGGCCAACTCGGGCTCGTCTTCCTCGGGGAGGATGGGCACCTCGGGCGTGTTGCGCTCCGCGTCGGGCTCCACGCCCACGGCCTTGCGCTTGGAGGCGGCGCTCGACGTGGTGACGAGCGCCACCAACTGGGGCACCACCGGTCCTCGCGCGAGGCTGGGGATGGGACGCCATGCCTCCGGCACCGGGGCGAGCGACAGCCCCACCGCGAGTGCCAGTGTGAGGGCGAGCGTCAACCCGACCGATGTGTGCTTGGACTCCAACGCGGGCGACATGAGACTGGCTTTTGCCCCCCGGGTCAAAACTCCTGCCCGAACTCGTTGGGTAACCAGACAGTCGAGCCCCTGGCGGGCGGCGGGCGAGGCGCTATCTTGCGCGGCCCATGGCAATCCATCCCGTCATCATGGCCGGTGGTTCCGGCACCCGGTTCTGGCCCCTGTCGCGCAAGGCCCGTCCCAAGCAGTTCCTCCCGCTCGCCTCGAAGAATCCGCTCATCTCCGACACCGTCTCCCGGCTCAAGGGCCGGCCTCGGTGAAGGACACGCTCATCGTCTGCGGTCCCTCGCACGCGAAGCAGGCGGCCAGGCTCGTGAAGGGGCTGCCCAAGAAGAACCTCCTCGTGGAGCCGATGGCGCGCAACACCGCGCCGGCCATCGCACTCGCGGCCCTGGCCGTGGCGGCGAAGGACCCCGAGGGCATCCTCGTGGTGCTGCCCTCGGACCACCACGTGGCGGACACGAAGGGCTTCCAGAAGGTCCTCACCGAGGCGGCGCGCGTGGCGGCCGGCGGGCACCTCGTCACGCTGGGCATCACGCCGCAGCGGCCGGAGACGGGCTACGGCTACATCCAGGTGGGCGAGGCGCTCCCGGGGGGCGGCCGTCAGGTGAAGGCCTTCCGCGAGAAGCCGGACCCGGAGACGGCGCGGCGCTACGTGGACTCGGGCGAGTACGTGTGGAACGCGGGCATCTTCGTCTTCCGCGCGGACGCCATCCTCGCCGCCTTCGACGAGCACATGCCGGAGATGCGCAAGGGCCTGGACGCGCTGCGCAAGACGGTGGGCAAGCGCACCTTCCCGGCCGCGCTCAAGCGCGTCTTCCCCAAGCTGCCCTCGGTCTCCATCGACTACGGGGTGATGGAGAAGGCGAAGAACCTGGCGGTGCTGCCGGGTGACTTCGGCTGGTCCGACGTGGGCTCCTTCTCGGCCATCCCCGAGGTGCGCCCCGCGGACGAGCACGGCAACGTCGTCTCCGGCCCCGAGGCGGTGGTGGTGGACTGCAAGGGCTGCGTGGTGCTCGCCGACAAGCGGCCGCTCGCGGTGGTGGGCCTCACCGACATGGTCGTCGTGGACTCGGGCGACGCGGTGCTCGTCGTCCCCAAGGACAAGAGCCAGGACGTGCGCAAGGTGGTCGAGGCCCTCAAGGCCCGCAAGCGCGACAAGTTCCTCTGAGTTCCCCCGGGCGCCCTCCGTTTTTTTCAGGGCCGGATTTGTAGGAATGACGGGGCCGGTTCACCGTCCGTCCGCTATTCCGCCTGCTTCCGGACTTGCCGTGTTCGCTTCCCTCCACGGCAAGGGGTGCACGGAGGTTGCAATGCTTCCGTGCCACGCGACCCGCCAGACGGGCGCGGCCGGGGGCGGCGATGGGTTGTGAACGATGTCTGACAGAGCATGAAGCGGGGGCGCCCTGCCCCCCGCCGACGACTTCGCGTGCGACAGCGAGATGCTGTCCGGCATGGGGTACGGCCCGCTGGTGTTCGTGCGCAAGCTGGGCACGGGGACGCTGGGGAGCGTGTACCTCGCCGAGCACCCGTCGAGTGGTGCGCTCTTCGCGGTGAAGGTGCTGCATTGCCACCGGCGCGCACCCCCGCGGTGCTCCAGCGCTTCTACGCGGAGGCGCGCACGCTGAAAAACCTCGTGCATCCGAACGTGACGCGGGTGCTCGACGTGCGCCAGGCGCCCAATGGCCACCACTGTCTGCTCATGGAGTACGTGGACGGCCTCGCCCTGTCGCGGCTGCCGCTGCCCCTGCCTCCCACGGAGGCCGTGTTCCTGCTGCTCCAGGTGCTCGAGGGGCTGGAGGCCGCGCACGCGAGCGGCATCGTCCACCGCGACCTCAAGCCGGAGAACCTGGTGCTCACCACCGCGCGCGACGGCTCGCGGCGCGTGAAGATCCTCGACTTCGGCATGGCGAGCACCCTGGCCGAGGGCTTCTCGCCGGAGGAGCTCGCCGCGGGCATGGTGGTGGGCAGCCCGGCCTACCTCGCGCCCGAGCTGTGGGTGCGCGCCGAGCCGGATGGCCGCGCGGACCTGTACTCGCTCGCGGTGCTGGGCTACCGGCTGCTGACGGGACGGCTTCCCTTCGGCGGCGGAGGCCGCATGGGGGAGATGCTGCTCGTGCACGAGCCGAGCGTGCCGCTGGCGCCGCACCAGTTGGACGAGCAGGTGCCCGCCGCGCTCTCCGCGGTGTTGATGCAGGCCCTGTCGCTGCGGCCGGATGATCGCTTCGCCACCGCGCGCGCCTTCCGGGCGGCGCTGAACGAGGCGATGCGGCGGCCCGCGTTCGGGTGCATGGCGCCCGCGGCCTTCCAGGTGCGGGTGGAGGGGGCCGGGGGCCAGGGACTGGTGCCGGTCTTCGTGAACGACGTGAGCGATGACGGGCTGCGCATCGCCTGTGATGGGGAGCTGCCCCGCCTGGGCGCGCGCCTGGAGGTGGAGTTGTCGCTCAACGGGTGGGTGCTCGCGTGCACGGCGGACGTGGTGCGCCTGCTGCCCGCCGAGGAGGCGCGGACGTGGGGAGGCCGTCAGGGCTTCATCCTCCAGTTCTCCGAGCCCTCCGAGGACGTGCGCCGGCTCATCGCCCAGGCCCTGGCGCCGCCGCCGCCGGAGACCCCGCCGGATCCGGAGCTCGCGCGGATCCTCACGCTGGCGAGCGCGTGTGGACAGGATCCCTACTCGCTGCTGTCCATTCCACCGCATGCGGACTTCGCCGAGGTGACACGGCGCCTCTCGCTGGCCGAGCGCCGGTTGGCGCCCTTCTGGCACCGGCCGCTGCCGGCCGAGCAGCGCCAGGCGCTGGAAGCCCTGCACGGCAGATTGGAGGCCGCGCGGCGCACGTTGGGGGATCCGCTGGCGCGCGCCCGCTTCGATGCGTCCCGGGGCAACTTCCACGGCGTGGCGCACTGCCTCGCGGCCGGAGTGCCGCATGCGTCGGTCAACCGCCTGCGTCAGGCGTTCCTCGCCGCCCGGCCGGACGCGGAGGCGCGCGCGCGGGAGTTGTTCGACGGGGGCGTCGTCCTGGAGGCGCAGCACGTGCTCGATGGCGCGCTGGCGCGCTACACGGAGGCGCTGCGCGTGGATCCGCTCAACGTGGGCATCCACCGCTACTACCACGCGCTGGCCGGGCGGGTGCTCGCCGCCCGGATGCAGGCCGCTGGCGCGGAGCAGAGCGCCGCGTCCTCGTGAGTTCGCTTCACGAATCCATGCACGGCGGGGTAGAGCATGAGCCCCGGCCGAGGGGCGCCCGGCTGCATGATTCGAGGGAGCGATGGTGGCGAAGAAAGCGGTGAAGAAGGCGGCGAAGACGTCCGGTGGCTCCTCGCTCGCCAAGGAGTGGAAGCGCTTGGAGAAGCAGTTCTCCAAGGTGCTGGGCAAGAGTTCCTTCGGTGGCTACCCCGTGGAACTCGAGCCGCGCGCCATGCCCCTCGAGCACGCGTTCGAGCCTTCCCCGCTGCTCCCCCCGGACTATCTCCAGTTCGTGAAGGAGCTGGGCCACCGGTGGGTCAACACCGGTGACACGGCGCTGGGCTTTCTTCCTCCCCGGTGGATGCTGAATCTCTCCCATCAGATGGGGGAGCCGGGCCGTCAGTGGGATGCGGTGCGCTCGGAACGGGAAGCCGGTCCCCACACCTACCGCTTCGTGATGTTCGCCTCCCGCGACATCAACGACGTCAACGGGTACTGCTTCGGCAAGAGCGAGGCCGGCGATGGGCTGGTGGTCTGGAACGTGGAGGACAGCCTGCCCGAGAGCGAACTGGGGCCGTTCTCCACCTGGCTCGAGGAGGAAATGAACGCGCTGGGCGAAGCGCTCGCGGCGCTGGATGGGGAGGGCGGGGACGATGAGGCGCTGGGCGAGCTGCTGGGGCTCGAGGGCGAGTCCCTCGAGATGAAGGTGGCGGTGAAGCTTCCCAAGAAGGGGAGCGCGGAGGGGGTGCTGGCCGCGTTTCCCAGGACGGAGAAGGAACTCACGCTGAACGGCCGGAAGCTGGGGACGCTGCCGGCGTCGATCGGTGAGTTCTCGGAGCTGGAACGGCTGTGGCTGGGTTCGACGGGGCTCAAGCAACTGCCCGGGGAGCTGGGTCAGCTCCGGAAGCTGAAGAAGCTCGATCTGTCCTTCAATCGCGAGCTGCGCTCCTTCCTCCCGAGGTGGGGCAGCTCCAAGCGCTCGAGTCGCTCAACCTGAAGAACACGGGGCTCACCTCGCTCCCCGAGGAACTGGGTCGGCTCGAGCGGCTGACGTTCCTCGACCTTCAGGCGACGGAGCTCAAATCCCTCCCGGCCTGTCTCTTCGAGATGAAGAGTCTCAAGACGCTGGACCTGTACTGGACGCCCATTCCTCCCGAGGAGCTGGAGCGGCTGCGACGGGCGCTCCCGGACTGCAAGGTGGGGACGCTCTGACTCTATTGCGTCAGGTCGTCCAGCACGTCGGAGAGGGTCGTGGCGTTCAGGGCCCGATCGAACCAGCGGTCGAGGGTCGCCAGATCCGTGCAGGTCAAGATGCGCTGCCGGGCCGCTTCGTCGACGTACAGACCCCGCGTGGCGAGAACCCGCAGGACGTACTCGGCACGCCCTCGGATCAGCCCCTCTTCCCGGCCCTCTTCCCGGCCCTTCGTCAGACCTTGTTGGCGACCACGCTCGATGAGTTCCTCGCCATAGCTCCGCATCAGCTCCTCCGCTCGTTGCTCATCCAGCACCGAATGTAACACCCGCCCGGTGGCTTCGTGGACGGCCGCGTCCCCGATCCACAGCAGGTAGCGGATGAGCACCACCAGGTGTTCGGCCCCCTCGTGGGCTGTCTGCACCTGCGTGAAGAGCGCCACCCAATCAGGCAACTTCTGGGCCAGTTCCTCGGTACGCCCATAGCGCAGCACCAGCCAGGCCAACCGGGCCAGCGGCGGGCCTGGGCGCGCCCTCAGCGCTTCCTCCCGTTCGGCGGTCAGGTCGTCCAAGAGGTACTCGAAGCGCGGCACCAGCGCTCGCCACCGCGCTCGCTGTTCCTCCTCTCCACCCGGAAGGTCGAAGAGGTCCTCCACCCGGCGCGGCGCCGTCCAGGCTCCGTCTGGCCCGTGGTACATGACGAGTGGAATGACGAGGGGGAGCAGCGCACTTTCAGGATGTTCTTGGCGCCAGCGCTCCACCTGGCGCACCACGTAGCGCAGCATGCGCAGCGCCATCCACCTGTTCACCGTGGACTGATGCTCCAGCAGCACATACAGCAGCAGCGGGCGACCCGTGTTCAGTCGAGCCGTGAAGAGCAGGTCGCTCTCGGTCTCCCGTAGCTCCGGGTCCACCACGCTGCCGGGCTCTCGCCGCAAGGATGCCCAGTCCACCTCGGAGACGACATGCGGGGGCAGGACGGCGCGCAGTTCGGCCGCCGCCCGCTCGGGGTGGCCAAAGGTGTAGCGGGCGAAGAGGTCATGCGGTCCAGACATGGCGAGCCGCGCTCCAAGCATGCGGTGGGCCAATGTCTCTGGAACGAATTCTGTGACACCTTCTTCGGGGAGCGCTCCGCTCAGCCCAGGCCGGCGGGCGCGGGAGGCGGGAGGGACTCGGGCGCGCGGCGGCGGAGCGGGTGGGCGGCGAGCGTGAGGAGGCTCGCTCCGAGGATGGCTCCCAGGCTCGCGACGCCCACCGCGTCCCAGGAGACGATGGACTGGCCACGCAGGGCCTGGAGCCCGAGCACCAGGGTGAGGCCCAGGTAGCCCACTCCCGCCGCGCGCACCCACGCCAGCTCCCGCGACTCGGAGCGCTGCTTGCGGCGCGCGAGCCCCAGCGCGAGCAGCGGCAACACCTGGAGGGCGTGCATCCCGACGAAGTGCGCGGGCCGCATGTCTCCCGCCGTGCGGCTCCACCCGACGAGCGGCAGGCCCGGGCCCCCATCCCGTCCGCCAAAGGTGTGCGCGCCCACCTCGAGCGGCCTCTCTCCGGACGCCAGGGTCTCGAACTGCTCGCCGTGGGGCGTGGTCATGAAGAACCCGAGCCCCATGCCCACCAGCGTCACGAACAGACCCATGCGCAGGGTCGAGGCCAGGACCCGATCCTCCAGCTTCGAGCGCAACAGGACGAGGGCGAACAGCAGCACGGTGACCCACATGACGGTGATGGCGATGCCCATGGAGGAGAAGACGGCCTGGTCGAACGGCGTCGCGGTGTTGAAGTGGCTGCGCACCCCGCGCGCCGCCTGGAGCGTGATGGCCACCATCTCCAGGTAGCCGCAGGCGGCGATGACGACGCCCACCCGGCGCAGGAAGCGGCGGCGCTCCGGCAGGAAGGAGAAGAAGTAGAGGAGGGTGGCGTCGAAGATCGTGAGCGAGACGTAGAACTTGAAGGGCTTGAGCCAGAGCGGCTCGCCCACGAGCTGGCGCGCATCCACTACCAGCAGCAGGGCGGTGCTCACGGCGCCCGCGAACATGAGCACCGTCTTCACGGTGAGGGCGGGCGAGAGCGCCCAGGCCCGGTTCCAGACGTCACGGGGCGAATAGGTCGTGGTCGACATGGGGCGTCTCCTGGGGCTACAGCGCGGCGGCGGGTTGGGAGGGAGGGGATGGGCGCCACGGCGGGCAGGAAGCGCCGGGTGGCGAGCCGGACCACGGCGTAGGCCAGATAGCCGGTCGGCCCGAGCATGAAGGTCAGCAGCAGGCACGGCACCACGAGCAGGTGCGGGATGCCACGGCGTTGCGCGTCCGCGAGCACCACCCGGCCCACCAGGAAGTCGAACGCGAGGTAGTGGATCCACCCCGCGAGCAACATGCCCGGCATCCGCAGCGCGGCCTCGATGTGCGGCAGCGTGTCGAACTGGCTCAACAGCCCCGGCAGGTGCGGCGCGACCTTCGTGAGGTACACCGCGCCAATCACCAGCGGCAGCACGTCACTCTCCAGGTACCACTTCGTGACCCGCGTCCGGGGCGCGAACACCATCGCCGCCCACCCCAGCAGCACCGGGACATTCAGGATCCTCAACCACACGTCATCGCTCATGGTCCACCCTCGGAGGAACGCGGCAACGGCTCACGCCCTCATGATGTAGACACTGTAATCATGAATGTTTTCGCCGTCAACATGCGGGCGGAGGGGAGCCCGCGTCCTGCTGGAGGGAGAGGAGCGGCTCAGGCGCGGGCGCGCGCTTCCAGCGGGGGCAGGGCGGCCATCTGGGCGCGCAGCTTCTGCAGCTCGATGGGCTTGTCGAGGCAGGGCCGGCCCGTGCTGTCGAGGAAGGCGCGGGTGTGCTCGGTGATCGCGCCGCCCGTCATGAAGATGACGCGCTGGGCCTGGTCGGGCGCCAGTTGGAGCAGCATCTCGTAGAACTGGGGGCCGTCCATCTCCGGCATGAGCAGGTCGCAGAGGATGACGTCGAAGCGCTGGCCCGCGGCCACCCGCGCCAGGGCGGTGGTTCCCTGGACGAGCACGTGGACATCACAAGGCGTTCCGAGCAGGCGCTGGAGCGCCCGTCCCACCATGGCGTCGTCATCCAGGACGAGCACGCACCGGGGCTGCGCGGGGGCGAGCAGCTCGCGCGAGGGCGGGGACTCCAGGGCGTCGACGCGGGGCAGCAGCAGGTGGAACACGCTGCCGCGCCCCAGCTCGCTCTCCACGCCGAACTGGGCGCCCAGCTCCAGCGCGAGGCGGCGGCAGATGGACAACCCCAGGCCCGTGCCCACGCCCACCGGCTTGGTGGTGAAGAAGGGCTCGAAGATGCGCTCGCGCAGCTCCGGGGATACCCCGGCCGGTGTCATGCACCTCCACGCGCACCGGCCGGTGCCTTCTTCCTCGCGCGTCACCAGGCGGATCTCCCGCGCGGTGCCGGGCCCGTCGGCGATGGCGTCCGCGGCGTTGATGAGCAGGTTGAGGAAGATCTGCCCGAGCGGCCCCTCGCCGCCGAGCACCTGGGACGTGGCGTTGTATTCCTTGAGGACGCGCGCCCGGTGGGAGACGTGGTTCCACGCCATGCGCAGCGACGAGTCGAGCACGCGGTGCACGTCCAGGGGCCCGCGCTGCTTGTCCTCCGGCCGCGAGAAGACCTTGATGTCGCGCACGATCTCCCGGATGCGGTCGGCGCACATGCGCGAGTCGATCAACGCCTGCGCCTGCTCGGAGTCGGGGTCCTCGGCCGGCCCGGCGTCCTGCTCGCCGCGCTCCTCCAGGAGGAAGTCCAGGTTGGCCATGAGCGAGGCGAGCGGGTTGTTGATTTCATGCGCCACGCTGGCCGACAGCAGTCCCAGCGAGGCGAGCCGGTCCGACAAGAGCAACTGCTCCTGCATGCCCCGGCGCTCGGCCCGCACGCCGGCCTCCCGGAGCTCGCGCGCCATGGCGGGCCCCAGCCGCCCGAGCCTGTCCTTGAGCAGGAAGTCGTGGACGCCGGCCTTCATGGCCGCCACGGCGGTGTCCTCGCCCATCTGTCCGGAGACGATGAGGAAGGGCAGATCCAAGCCCCGTTGCTTCACCAGCCGGAAGGCGGCCAGCGCGTCGAAGCGCGGCAGGGCGTAGTCCGCGATGATGGCGTCCCATGGCCCCTGGTCGAGCGCCTGGGTGAAGGCCTCGGCCGTCTCGACGCGGGTGTGGGTGATGTCATAGCCGCCGCGCCGCAGCTCGCGCAGCACCAGCAGGGCATCGTCCTCGAGATCCTCGACGAGCAGCAGTTTCAGGGGGGTGGCCATCAGCTGTTCCTTCGTCCATCGTCCCTTTGTCCATCCGTGGAGGGGGGCGCCTCCACTCGAGGTGTCGTGCAGGGTGAAGAAGAAGGTGGCGCCCTGACCCACCCGTCCCTCGCCCCAGACGCGGCCTCCATGGCGCTGGATGATACGCCGCACCGTGGCCAGACCCACGCCATTGCCCTCGAATTCCTGGGGGCCGTGCAGGCGCTGGAAGACGCCGAAGAGCCGGGACTGATACCCCATGTCGAAGCCCGCTCCATTGTCCCGGACGAAGTAGACGCGCCCCGGGCCATCCTCCCCGGGCAGGGCGCCGAACTCGATCTCCGCCGTGGGGCGCTCCCGGGTGAACTTCCAGGCGTTACCCAGCAGGTTCTCCAGCACCGAGCGCAGCATGCGCGCGTCCCCGCGGTCCATCAGCCCCTCCTGGATGCGCAGGTGCACGGCGCGCTCGGGCTGCCCGCGCTGGAGCTGCTCGGCGGTGGCACGCGCCAGGGCGGACAGGGAGACGTCCGTCTCCTGCAGCCCGGTGCTGGTGACTCGTGAGAGCGTGAGGATGCCGTCGATGAGCTCGGACATGCGCTGCGCCGCGCCGCGGATACGCTGGAGGTAGTCCTCGCCCGTGGCGTCGAGCTGGCCCGGGCAGTCCTCGCTCAGCGCGAGGCTGAAGGTGGAGATGGCGCGCAGGGGGGCGCGCAGGTCATGCGCCACCGAGTAGGCGAACGCCTCCAGCTCCCGGTTGGAGAACTCGAGCTGGGCGGTGCGCTCGGCGATGCGGCGCTCCAGCTCCTCGTTGAGCCGGCGCACCTGCTGCTCGGCCTCGCGGCGCTGGGTGATGTCGGTGACGGTGGCGAGCGCTCCGATGTAGCCGCCCTCCTCGTCGCGCAGGGGATTGGAGGACAGCATCGTCCAGACGGAGCGCCCGTCCTTGTGGCGCAGCGCCATGTCGTGCACGGAGCTGTACCCCTGCATGCGCCGCTCGAGGTTGAGCGTGACCTGGCGGTGTTTGTCCGCGTCGACGAACGTGAGGACGTGCTGGCCCAACATCTCCTCCACCGTGTAGCCGAGCATCCGCGCCATGTAGTGGTTGGTGTAGGTGGTACGGCCTTCCCTGTCGAGCATCCAGATGCCCTCCTGGGCCGCCTCCACGATGAGGTGGAAGCGCTGCTCGGTGCGGCGCTGCTCGGCCTGGGCCCGCCGCTCCTGGGCGATGTCGCGCAGGAAGAGCAGGACACCGAGCAGGCTCCCCTGCCCGTCGCGCACCGTCCGGGTACTCACGCGCACGTAGTACCCCGTGGGCAGGTGATCCGCCTGGACGAAGAGATCGATGAAGGGGGCCTCCTCGCCTCTCAGCGCGCGGTTCACCGGCAGCCGCTCGGGCGGCACGGGCGCGTGGGTGTCCGGGTCGGAGAAGCGGAAGTGCTGGTACCACTCCTCCTGCGTCATGCTCTTGAGCCCCAGCCCCTGGAACTCGAGGGCCGGGGGGCTGAAGTAGATGATGCGCCCCGTGGCGTCGGAGACCATGACCCGCTCGGAGAGCGTGTCGACGAGCGCTCGCAAGAGGGCGGGGTGCTGGAAGAGGCCCTCGGCCAGGGTGTCGGAGAGGTCGGTCGAGGAGGACGAGGCGCTCATGCCATGGCAGCAATGCCCCATCCTCCTTCCGGGCGCCAATGGCCGGAGCACGCCCGTTCCCTCGCCCGCCTTCTGCGCCTGCGCGTCTGTTCCACCCCTCGTCGCGGTGGGGTAGTGTGCTTTGACCTCAAATTGGGTGGAATGATGAATTTCGAGCTGGGCTTCGTGCTGCTCTTCTCCATCGCGACGGCGGTGGCGATCGTGGCGCGCTACTTCAAGTTTCCCTACACGGTGGCGTTGGTGGTGGCGGGGTTGACGCTGGGGGTGGTGCACGCCTTCGAGCCGCCGCATCTGACGAAGGGGCTGCTCTTCGCCATCATCCTGCCGGGGCTCATCTTCGAGGCGGCCTTCCACGTGGAGTTCCGCAAGTTCTGGAAGAACAAGCTGGCCATCCACGCGCTGGCCATTCCCGGGGTGGTGGCGTCGGTGGCGATCACCGCGCTGCTCCTGTCACCGGTGGTGGGGGGCTGAACCCGGTGCCCGGCTTCGGCTTCCTGTCCGCGCTGGTGTTCGCCGCGGTCATCGTCTCCACGGATCCCATCGCGGTGGTGGGGTTGTTCAAGGTGCTGGGGGCGCCCAAGCGGCTCGCGGTGCTGGTGGAGGGCGAGAGCCTGCTCAACGACGGGACGGCCGTGGTGCTCTTCACGCTCATCGTGGCGGTGGCGTCCGGAGGGCAGTTCACCGTGGGTGGAGCGACGCTGGACTTCATCCGGGTGGCGGGCATGGGCGGGCTCATCGGGGGGGCGGTGGGCTTCGGCGTGTCCCAGGTGATTCAACGCGTGGATGACGCCATGGTGGAGATCACCCTCACGGTCATCGCGGCGTACGGCTCGTTCGTGGTGGCCGAGCACTTCCACTACTCGGGCGTGATCGCCACGGTGACGGCCGGCATGCTGTGCGGCAACTGGACGGCGCACCTGAGCATGAGCCCCACCACGCGCGTGGCGGTGGCGAGCTTCTGGGAGTACCGGCCTTCGCGCTCAACTCGGTGGTGTTCCTGCTCATCGGGCTGGAGGTGCAGCTCGGCTCGCTGCTCGCGTCGTGGAAGCCCATCCTGCTGGCGTACGGGGCGGTGCTGGCCGGGCGCGCGGCGGTGGTGTTCCTGGTGTCGGCGCTCCTGCGCTTCACCTCCGAGCGCATGCCCTGGAGCTGGAGCGCGGTGCTCACCTGGAGCGGCCTGCGCGGCGCCATCTCCATGGTGCTGGTGCTGGGCCTGCCCGACGACTTCGCCCACCGCGAGCTGCTGGTGAACATGACGTTCGGCGTGGTGGTGCTCTCCATCATCGTCCAGGGGCTCACCATGGCGCCGCTGCTCAAGCGCCTGGGCATCACGGGCGTCAAGGACGTCTACCAGGAGAAGTACGAGCGGGCGCGGGGGCGGATGAGCGCCATCCACGCGGCCCTCACGGCGCTGGAGTCCATGCGCCGCACGCGCGACATCCCCGCGGACGTGCTCGAGCAGCTCGAGCGCGACTACCAGCGCAAGGCCACCGAGGCCGAGCGGGAGCTGTCCGCCCTCAAGCAGCAGACGACGCGCTTCCACGAGGAGGAGCACGAGGAGGCGGTGCGGCGCATGCTCATCGTGGAGAAGGACGCGCTGCTCAAGAGCTACCAGAAGGGCGCCATCGGCCGGGACGTCTTCGAGCACCTGAGCGCCGAGCTCGATCAGCGGCTCGCCGGGGTGAAGGACGCCGAGGGCCACGTGCCCCTGGAGCAGTCGGCCTCGCCCGTCGCCGAGCCGGTGGGGGGCTGAGCGCCGGGAGCCAGGACGTGGGGATGTGTGGGTGGCGCCCCGCGTCAAACTCCCGGGGTCAAGGAGCTGCTCCTGGCCGGGGGGCGACCGGGGGGCGGGGCGGCTGATCCAACCGCGCTTGGATACCGGATGGATCCGCGCTTGTGTACAGTGCGCCGCCCTCGAACCGGACTGCCCTCGAGGGCTTCAGGAAAAACACAGCCTCATGAACGCGCACATCTTTCGCGAGTACGACATCCGTGGACTGGTCGGTAAGGATCTCACGCCCGAAGTGGTGGAATTGCTCGGCCAGGGACTAGGCACGGTGGTGCGGCGCAAGGGTGGGCGCAGCGTGGTGGTGGGCCGGGATTGCCGCGAGTCCTCGACGACCTTCCGCGACGCGCTGTGCCGGGGCCTGACGAGCACGGGGCTCAACGTGTTCGACGTGGGGGTGGTGCCCACGCCGCTGACGTACTTCGCCGCCAACACCCTGCCGGTGGATGGCCCGGCGATGATCACCGGCAGCCACAACCCGCCCGAGTACAACGGCTTCAAGATTGGCGCGGGCAAGACGACCTTCCACGGCCCGGAGATCCAGGCGCTGCGCAAGCTCATCGAGGAGCGCGACTTCGAGTGCGCCGAGCTGCCGGGCACGGTGAGCCCCTATGACATCGTCACCCCGTACAACCACTTCATCCGTCAGACGGTGAAGGTGGGCCGCAAGGGGATGAAGATCGTCATCGACGCGGGCAACGGCACGGGGGGCGCGGTGGCGGTGCCGCTCTTCGAGAGCATGGGCTTCGAGGTGGTGCCGCTGTTCTGCGAGATGGACGCGCGCTTCCCCAACCACCACCCGGACCCCACGGTGGTGGAGAACATGCAGGACCTCATCGCCGCGGTGAAGCGCGAGAAGGCCGAGGTGGGCATCGCCTACGACGGCGACAGCGATCGCATCGGCGTGGTGGACGATCAGGGCAACATCCTCTGGGGCGACCAGCTGATGATCCTCTTCAGCCGCTACGTGCTCAAGGCGAGCCCCGGCGCGGCCATCGTGGGCGAGGTGAAGTGCTCCTACACGCTCTACGACGACATCGCGAAGAACGGCGGCAAGGCCGTCATGTGGAAGGCGGGCCACTCGCTCATCAAGGCGAAGATGAAGGAGGAGCACGCGGAGCTGGCCGGGGAGATGAGCGGCCACATCTTCTTCAAGAACCGCTACTTCGGCTTCGATGACGCCGTGTACTCCTCGGCGCGCCTGTTGGAGATCCTCACCCACGAGAAGCAGAAGCTGTCGGAGCTGCTCTCGGACGTGCCCCGGACGTACGCCACGCCCGAGCTGCGCGTGGACACGCGCGAGGAGCAGAAGTTCGAGATCGTCCGCCGGGCCACCGAGTGGCTGCGCAAGGCGGGCCACGCCCTGGTGGACGTGGATGGGGTGCGGGTGACGTTCTCGGACGGCTGGGGGCTCATCCGGGCCTCCAACACCCAGCCCATCCTGGTACTGCGCTTCGAGGCGCGCACCCCCGAGCGGCTGGAGGAGATCCGCCAGCTCATCGAGGGCACGGTGGAGAAGATGCAGCGCGAGGTTGGCGCCTGAGTTAAAGGGGCCCGCATGCCCCGACCCGGGGCGCGGGGTTCCGTGACGGACGGAGAAGGCACGCACATGGCCGGGCTTGGTATCGATCTCGGTGGCACGTTCGCGCGTGCCGCGGTCGTGGATGAGCAGGGGAAGATCATCGCCGCGAACAAGGTGGCGCTCGAGGAGCGCACGCCTCCCGCGGTGGTGGAAGCCATCGCCCGGGCGGCTCAGCACGCGCTGAAGGACGCGGGCACCGCGGACGTGCGCACGTGCGGCGTGGGCGCCGCCGGGCAGATTCAAGGGGACTCGGGCGTGATGGCGGTGGCGCCCAACCTGGGCTGGCGCAACGTGCCGCTGGGCTCGCTGCTGGCCCAGCGCCTGGGCCACTCCGTGCGGCTGGTGAATGACCTGCGCGCGGCGGCCTGGGGCGAGTTCCGCGCCGGCGCGGGCCGGGGCTCCCAGGACATGTACACGGTGTTCGTGGGCTCGGGCGTGGGCAGCGCCGCCATCGCCAACGGCAAGCTCATCCAGGGCGGCGGCGGGGTGGCCGGAGAGCTGGGCCACACCAAGGTGGTGCCGGACGGGCGCCTGTGCGGCTGCGGCGAGAAGGGCTGCCTGGAGGCCTACGCGGGTGGTCACAACATCATCGCGCAGGTGCGCGAGCTGCTCGCCTCGGGCAAGGCGCCGGTGGTGCGTGAGCTGACGGGGGGCAACCCCGACGTGGTGACGCCGGTGACGCTGGAGCAGGCGGCGGAGAAGGGCGACCCCGCGGCGCGCGAGCTGTACGAGCGCATCGGTCTGTACCGGCGCTGGCCGTGGCCAACCAGGTGACGGTGCTCAACCCGGCGCGGCTCATCCTGGGCGGCGGCGTGCTGACGCACTGCCCGGGGCTGCGCCGGCGCGTGGTGGAGGGGGTGCAGCAGTACTCCTCCCGCACGTCGCGCGAGGGGCTGCTCATCACCGAGGCCGAGCTGGGCGACGACAGCGGCATCATCGGAGCGGCGCTCCTCGGCTGAGAGGCCAGGGTGACTTGATGGGGGGGCGGGGCTCTGCTAGAGGCCGACCATGCCCCTCCCTCCTCCTTGTTGCGCCTGTCCCTGCTGTCCGCCCTGGTGCTCGTGTCTGGCTGCAAGAAGCAGTCGGAAGAGAAGCCGGCGGGCACCGCTCCCACCGCCGCCGCTCCTTCCGCCACCCCCGAGGCTCCCAAGGCCAAGGAGCTGAAGGTGGGCCTCGTGACGGACGTGGGCGGACGGGGAGATCACTCCTTCAATGACTCGGCGCTGCGCGGGGTGGAGCTGTGGGCCGCGGGCAAGAAGCTGGAGTCGGGCCGCTACACGGACGCCTCCCCGGAGGAGGTGAAGGAGACGCTCGTGCAGGACCCGGCCTCGCGCGACATCAAGCCGCTGGGGGTCATCCCCGTGGTGCTGCAGAGCAAGGTGGCCGAGGACTACGAGCCCAACCTGCAGCTCATGGTGGACCAGGGCGTGGATTTGACCGTGGGCATCGGCTTCACGTCCGAGAGCGCCATGGAGACGGTGGCCAAGCGCAACCCGGACGCGAAGTTCGTGCTCGTCGACAGCGCGATCGTCGGCGCGGATGGCAAGCCGTACACCCTGCCCAACGTGCGCACGGTGGTGTTCCGCGAGGAGCAGGGCAGCTTCCTCGTGGGGGCCCTGGCGGGGCTTGCCACTCAGAGCAACAAGTTGGGCTTCGTGGGCGGCATGGAGGTGCCTCTCATCAAGAAGTTCGAGACGGGCTTCCGCGCGGGCGTGGCCGCCACCAACCCCAAGGCGACGGTGCTGGTGAACTACACCGGCAGCTTCGACAACGTGGCCGCCGGCAAGCAGGTGGGTCAGGACATGGTCTCCAAGGGCGCGGACGTCATCTACCAGGCGGCCGGCTCGGACGGCCTGGGCGTCATCCAGGCGGTGAAGGAGGCGCGCGCGGCGAAGAAGAACGTGTTCGTCATCGGCGTGGACTCGGATCAGTCCCCGCTCGCGCCCGAGGCGGTGCTCACCTCCATGGTCAAGCGCGTGGACCTGGCCGTGTACGAGGCCGTGCGTGACCTGCGCGACGGCAAGCTGACGGGCGGCGACGTGGTGCTGGGTCTCAAGGAGGGCGGCATCACCTACGCCCCCGTGCGCGTGGAGTTCCCCGGGCGCGAGGCGGCCGTGCAGAAGGTCGAGGAGCTGCGCGCCAAGATCGTCGCCGGTGAGATCCAGGTGCCCAGCCACCCCTCGCAGCTCACCGCGCCCGCCACTCCCTGAGTCCGGACGCGCTCGCGTGAGAGCGCTCGAGGCCCCGCGGCCCCTGACGGGCGGCGGGGCCTTTTCTTTCGAGGCTACGGCTTGGGGTCCTGCCGCCCGCCCGAGCCACCCACGCCGCGCTCGAGGATGATCTCCACGCGGCGGTTGTTGGCGCGGCCCTCGGCGGTGGCGTTGGAGGCGACGGGCTCGTCCTTGCCCTTGCCCTCGGTGCGGATGCGCTCGGGGTCCACGCCCCGGCCGATGAGGTAGTCGCGCACGGCCTCGGCGCGCAGGTACGACAGCTCCTCGTTGAGCTCCGCCGAGCCCAGGCTGTCGGTGTGCCCCTCGATGACGAGCGGGTTCGGGGCCTTCTTGAGCGCCTCGGCCACCTCGTTGAGCCGCCGTCTGGCCGATACGAGGAGATCCGAGCTGCCCGAGCGGAACAGCACGCTGCCGGAGAGCGTGAGCACCGGGCCCCGCGACTCCTCCTTCACCTGCACCGGCGGATGTTGCGCAGCTCGTCGGCCACCTCGCGCTGGGCACGGGCCTCGGCCTCGGCCGCCGTGGCGCGCTGCTCCGCCTGGAGCCGCGCCTGGCGCTCCTGCTCGAGCTGCGCGTTGAGCTGCTCCATGCGGCTCTGGCTCTCGGTGAGCTTCGCCCGGCGCTCCTGCTCCTCGCGCTGGGCGCGGGCCTGGGCCTCCTGCTCGGCCTGGAGCCGAGCCGTCTCCTCCTGCTGGCGTTGGATCTCCGCCTGGCGCTGCTCCGCCTCCGCGCGCAGCCGCTGGGCCTCGGCGAGCTCCTGGCGCGACTGCGCCAGCTCCCGCCGCACGCGCTCGGCGTCCTCTGTCCGGATCTGCGCGAGCTGCTGCTCCGCCTGTGTCCGCTCATTCAGGGCCACCGCGGTGCGGGCGAGGGACTCGGCGATCTGCGCCCGCCGCAGCGCCACGTAGGCGAGCGTGCGCGTGCGCTCCGTGTTCTTCTCGCGATCGTAGGAGCGGTTGGCCTCGTCGAGCGCGTCCCGGGCCTGCCCGAGGGCGTCCGGGGCGTACTGCACCGCCGGGCCCGCGGAGCCTCTTGATAGGCACCGCGCGCATCCACCAGCTCGCGCGGTGTCATGGCCGCGCACCCCGAGAGCGCCACGCACCCGAGCACTCCCCACGTCAACGCCTTCCATCCCCGCATGGCTCTCTCCCTGGGCATTCCCGTCGTCATTGCGCTGGCACCGTGGTCTGCTGGAGCTCGCGCACCTGCTGGAGCACCTGATCCGCCTCGGCGCGGGCCGGGGCCTCGCGCGCCAGCGCCAGGGCCAGCTCCGCGTCCGCCGCCGCTCGCTTCAGGAACAGCGCCGCTTCATCCCGCCGGTTCTGCTCGATCAGCCGGCGCGCACCTTGTGTCTGCTGCCGTGCCCACTCCAGGTGTTGCGCCGCATCGGGATGCTGAGCCGCACCCGCCTCCTCCGCCTGCTGGATGGGCACCTGCGTGTCCACGAGCGGCTCGGACGGACCGTACCGCAAGGGGGCGCCCATACAGCCCGTCAGTCCCAGCACGCACAACACCGCGCCGGCCATTGCCTTTCGCATCGCTATCGCTCCCTGGCTTCGAGGCCAACGCTCGTGGAGATGTGCATGGGTGAGCAGCGGTACAACCCAGGGGCCCCCTTGCTGGCTTGCCCTCCTTCCTTGTCTGATGGGCTCGCCTCCTCGCCCTCCCACCGGACAACTCCATGCCCCTCAGCTCCCTCGCCTCGAAGCCGAGCCGTGTTGGCTCGCGTCTGCTGTTCTCCCTTCTCTCCCTCTCGCTCTCCGCTTGCGGAGGAGACGTCGAGTCGGACGCTCCGAGGGCCTCGGATGCCGTCTCCCAGAGCGCGCCGCTCGCCAGCACCCGGGTCCGGTTGATGGCCGCCAACATCTCCAGCGGCAACTACCAGAGCTACGACCCGGGCAACGGCACGCGCATCTTCCAGGGCACCCAGCCCGACGTGGTGATGATCCAGGAGTTCAACTACGGCGACAACTCCGACACCGCCATCCGCTCCTTCGTCAACACCGCCTTCGGCTCGAGTTTCTATTACTACCGCGAGGCCGGCGCGCAGATCCCCAACGGCGTCATCAGCCGCTACCCCATCATCGCCTCGGGCGAGTGGGACGACACCCAGGTGACCAACCGCGACTTCGCCTGGGCGCGCATCGACATCCCGGGCCCCACGGACCTCTGGGTGGTGAGCGTGCACCTGCTCACCTCGAGCAGCTCCGTGCGCAACACCGAGGCGACCAACCTCGTCAACTTCATCAAGTCCAAGGTGCCCGCGGGCTCCTTCATCGCCATCGGCGGTGACTTCAACTCCGACTCCCGCAGCGAGGCGCTCTTCTCCACCTTCTCCTCCGTGGTCTCCACCGCGAGCCCCTACCCGGCGGACAAGAATGGCAACGGCAACACCAACGCCAGCCGCGCCAAGCCGTATGACCACGTGCTGGTGAGCAGCAACCTGCGCGCCTACCAGACGTCCACCGTCATCGGCGCGAGCTCCTTCAGCGGGGGCCTCGTGGTGGACACGCGCGTGTACTCGCCCCTGTCGGAGATCTCCCCGGCGCAGAGCGCCGACAGCGGCGCCACCAACATGCAGCACATGGCCGTCATCAAGGACTTCCTCGTCCCCGTGCCGTAGCGCGCGCGCCGGTCGGCCGTTGGCCCCGACACCCGCTTCCCGCGCGTCAAAAGCCTGTCGGGTGCGGGGCTCGGGCGTGCATACGATGTGGATTCTCCGGTGGGGCGGCGCGCCGCTCCCCTTCCACTTCGGCGGGAAACAGCATGGTCGACTTTCGCAACTTCATTGGCAAAGGCACCACCTCGGGCACGCCACTGAACATCTTCGCGCAGGTGGTCTTCTTCGTGAACGTGGGCGGCGGCGAGTTCGTGGACCTCGGTCCCCAGCAGGCCGCCTTCAAGGGGAAGATCGACACCGTCTTCTACAAGGGGGACCTGTCGCTCTCGCTCAAGCTGCTCGAGGGCGGCAAGGCGGAGATCAACCTCAACGGCTCCAGGGCCGCCCAGGCGACCTACACCACCGCGGGCAGCAAGCTGAGCATCGAGGCGAAGTTCGGCTCCCACGAGCAGGTCATCTCCTTCGAGCCGGGTGGCAAGGGCAACGTGGAGACGTACCTGTCGGTATCGGGCAGCAAGAGCATCAACGTGCACCGGCGCCGGGCACGAAGCCCGCGGTGAGCTGAGGCCCCGAGCGGGCCCGGCGCGGGCCCGTCAGTCCAGCACGAAGGTGTAGGAGTACTTCATCTCCGTGGACACCGGCTCGCCGTTCTTGATGGCGGGCTTGAAGCGGAAGCGCAGCAGGGCACCGCGTGCCGCCTCGTCGAGCCCGTAGCCGAGCCCCTTGACGACGACGACCTTCACCACGCGCCCCTCGGCGTCGATGGTGATGGACATGGTGACCGAGCCCTCGACGCCCGCGCGCCGGGCCTCGTCGGGGTAGGGAATCTTCACCTCCGAGGCGACCGTGGGCTGGGTATCCACCGGTACACGGGCACGTACTTGGGCGCCGAGTACCCCTTCACGTCCTTGGGATCCGCCGCCGTGTTGCCCGTCTTGCCATAGACGGTGTTGCCCACCGGCGCGGCGAAGCCCCCCGCGGCCGTGGTGGAGGACAGCGACAGGCCCACCACCAGCGGCACCGGCTTGGCGGACGGCTCGGGCGGAGGCGCGTCATTGGGAGGCGGGGGCGGCGCGTCCGGCGGAGGCGGCGGAGGCGGCTTCTCGGCCCGGGCCACCTTCACCGGGGGCGGCGCCTTCGGCTTGGGCGGGGGCGGCTTGGGCGGCTCCTGCTCGGGTGGAGGCGGCGGCGGGGGAGGCGGCTTGATGACCTCCACCATTTCGAGTTCCACGGGCCGCTGGATGTCGGGCGCCGGGCGCTCCGCCACGTTCGAGAGCAGGGCGAAGCCCACCCCGTGGGCGCCCAGCGACACGAGCAGGAACATCGGCACCCAGTCGCGGGAGCGGCGAGGGGGCAGGGCGGAGAGGGTGGCCCGGCTCATGTCCGGGGGCCCTCCTCAGGGCGTGGCGGGAGAGGCCGTGGGCGCCACGTCCTTCTCGATGTTGAGCGCGAACCCGGCGATGCCCTGGCCCTTCACCACGTCGATGAGCCGCATCACCCGGCCATACGGCAGGCTCTGGTCCGCGCTGATGATGGCGCGCGTCTCCTTGTCCTTGGCCAGCGCCTCGGTGACGCGGCGGCGCATCTCGTCCTCGCTCACCTCCGCGCCGTCGAAGAAGAGCTTGCCCTGCTTGTCGACCACCACGTTGACGAGCCCCTGCACCGTCTCGCCGCCGTTGGCGGCCCGGGGCAGATCCACCTCCACCGTCTCGCGCACGATGAAGTTGGCCGTCACCATGAAGATGATGAGCAGCACGAGCACCACGTCCACCAGCGGCGTGACGTTGATGCCGGTGATCTCCTCGTCGTTGTCCTGCGCGCCGCCGGCCATGGACTAGCGAGCCTCCGTGGAGGCGCCGGGGCGCGCGGCGTTACGGGCCTTGAGGCTGCCCACGAGCGCATGGCCCAGCGCGTTGGTGCGCGAGGTGAGCGTCTTGAGCTGGCGGTTGAAGACGTTGAAGGCGACCACCGCGGGGATGGCCACCGCCAGACCCACCGCCGTGGCCACGAGCGCCTCGGAGATGCCCGCCATCACCGTCTGCTGGATGGCGGCGCCCTTGGCGCCCATGTTGCCCAGGTCGTGGAAGGCCTTGATGATGCCGAGCACCGTGCCGAACAGCCCGATGAAGGGCGCGTTGTTGCCCAGCGTGCCGAGGAAGGACAGGTAGCGCTCGTACTGGGGACGCTCGCGCGCCACCGTGGAGGCGATCACCTGCTCCACCGTGTCCGGGCCCTGCTCCACCGAGGCCAGCGCCTCGCGCAGCACCGCGGCCTCCATGCCCTTGCGCTCACCCACCGCGGCGCGCACCGCTTCCAGCTCGCCCCGCGCCAGCCGCACCGCGAGCGCCTCGGAGTCCGGCAGCCGGTGCGTGGCGAAGTACACCGCGCGCTCGAGCATCAGCCCGATGGAGAACACCGAGAGCACCACCAGCACCCACAGCACCCACTCGGCGCTGGTGAGGGTGACGCCGAGCAGCTTGCGGCTCAGCCAGCCAACCTGCTCATTGCCCGTCTGGGCCAGGAGGACGAAGGACATCATGCGAGACCCGAGGAATGACGAGGGAGGTGCGTGCCGGGAGAAAACATGCCGCGTGTAACAGCGACGCGCCGCGTTCATTCTTCGCCCCGGTTGGAAAGTCAAATGAATCAGTCTTCACGTGCGCTCAGGTGCGAAGTGTAGGACTCCCACCTGCCCGGGGATTCAGGGAGGCGCGCAGGTGTGGGTGGTGGGGGAGCAGGAGAGGGAGGGGCGCAGTCCTCGTTGCGCACGCAGCCCGTGGACTGGGGACAGTCGAAGCCCTTGCCGCCCGACATGCCCGTGGCGAGGAGGGCGTCCTTCACGTCGCCGGTGCTGTCGGTGCTCTCGAGGATGGGCTTGTTGCCGAAGGCGCCGTGCTGGTTGTGGGTGAGGAAGACGTAGTTGCCCTCGATGGACGAGGCGGAGATCTGGAAGTCACCGCCCACGCCGTTGATGGCGGAGTAGATGGACTGGGCCACCTGGTTGGCGGGGAGGCCGTTGGTGACGGGCACTTTCTGGTGGCCCGAGGCGACGGAGCCATCGCGGTCGAACTCGAACACCACCGGGGGATGGAGGCCGTCGTCGAGGGTGAAGGTGTCCCCCTCCCGGAAGAAGACGCCGCGGTTCTGGATGGTGAGCAGGCCACTGGCCTGGGAGAGCTGGACGCGGGTGCACGTGTTGTCGCAGGTGCCACAGGCCAGGGTGTTGCCGTCGTCGCACTTCTCGCTCGGGCCGTTCGTGACGCCGTCTCCACAGACGGGGCTGGTGAGGGTGAGGACGGCCGAGCACGTGGCGTCGCAGCGGGTGCACTGGGCGCTGCCGTCGTCGCAGGTGGTCTCGGTGACGGTGTTGCCGTCGTCGCACTTCTCGTTCGGGCCATTCACGACGCCATCGCCGCAGCGGGGGCCGGTGAGGGTGAGGATGGCCGAGCACACCGCGTCACAGGCCGTGCACTGGGGCACGCCATAGGGACAGGCGGTCTCGGTGGTGGTGTTGCCGTCGTCGCACTTCTCGCGCGCGTCGTTCACGACGCCATCGCCACAGGCCCGGCCCTTCAGGGTGCGGAGCTCCGAGCAGGTGGCGTTGCACGCCGTGCATTGGAGGGTGCCGTAGGGGCACTCGGTCTCGGTGATGATGTTGCCGTCGTCGCAGACCTCGACGCGCTTGGGGCCCTGGCGGTTCACCTTGCCGTCGCCGCAGACGTTGGGCCGGCACGTGCCGAGGCAGTCGTCCTCGTCGCTCCGGTTGCCGTCGTCACACTGCTCGTTCGCCTGGAGGTTGGCGAGGCCATCGCCACAGGCCGCGGGCGTGCAGTCGTTGTCGCACCAGGCGGAGAAGCCGCCGGTGTCGCACTGCTCGCCCGCCGCCGGGTTGAGGAACCGGTCGCCGCAGACGGCCGGGGTGCAATCGGCGTCGCAGGTCGCGGAGTTGCCTCCCGTGTCGCACTGCTCGCCGCGCACGGTGTTGACGTGGTTGTCTCCGCACATGGCGACGGTGCAGTCGCTGTCACAGCCGAGGCTGTCGACGGCGCCCGGGTTGTCGCACTGCTCCCCGGCGGTGGCGTTCACCAGCCCATCGCCGCACACGCGCCGGTGCAGTCGTGGTTGCACTGCTTCGTCTCCTTGCCGTCGTCGCAGTCCTCCAGGCGCGGCTGCTGCCGATCCACGAAGGCATCGCCGCAGGTCGCCAGCTGGCAGGAGTTCCGGCAGTTGTCGTTGTTGGACGTGTTGCCGTCGTCGCACTCCTCGTCATCGTCGCGGATGCCGTTGCCGCAGCCCTTGCCCGAGCGGCAGTCGAAGCTGCACTCGTCGTTGGGCAGGGTGTTGCCGTCGTCACACAGCTCGCCGGCGGCCCGGTCCACGATGCCGTTGCCACACGTCTCGTCGGACTTGCAGTCCACGCTGCACCCGTCGCCCTCCTCGGTGTTGCCGTCGTCACACACCTCGCCGCGCGCCCGGTCCACGATGCCATTGCCGCAGATCTCGTTGGACTTGCAGTCGGCGCTGCACCCGTCGCCCCCCTCGGTGTTGCCGTCATCGCACTGCTCGCCCCGAGAGCCGTCCGTGTAGCCGTTGCCGCACACCTCCAGCGACAGACAGTCGGCGCTGCACCCATCGCCGTTGTCGTTGTTGCCGTCGTCGCACCGCTCGCCCACCTGGGTGTCGGTGATGCCGTTGCCACACGCCTCGTTGGACTTGCAGTCGGCGCCGCACTTGTCGCCGTCCTTGGTGTTGCCGTCATCGCACTTCTCGCCCTGGCTCACGTCCACGATGCCGTTGCCGCACACCTCGATGGAGCGGCAGTCCCGGCTGCACCCGTCGCCCTCGAGCAGGTTGCCGTCGTCACAGGCCTCGCCCGGCTGGAGACGGCCATCGCCGCAGTCCGTCTTGATGCACACGTCCTGGTTCGCGGCGCACTGCTGGCCCGCGGGGCACACCAGTCCGGTGGAGCAGATGACGCTCGTGGGCTCGAAGCAGGCGGTGAAGAAGAACACGAGGAAGGGCACCCCGAGCAGCACGGCCCAGGGCCACGGGCGGTCGCGGCGGGTGGGGAGGGCGGAGCAATGCACTCGGTTCATGGGAGTCTTCCCTAGAAGCGCACCAGGGCCTGGACTCCGCCCGCGCCGCCACCCAGCAGCGGGCTGATGCTCACCTGGGGCTGGGCGAGCTGGGCCGGGTCGATGCGGTAGGCCTGGGGTTGATTGAGCGCGGTGAGGACCGCGCCCGTGATGAAGGCCGCGCCCCCGACGGTATAGCCGACGATGGCCGAGGTCTGTAGCAGGTAGCCCCGCTCGAGCTGGGTGGCGAGGGGGAGGGGGCACGCAGCCGCCGCACGCGGAGATGCCCTCGTCGAAGGAGCGGAAGTGGGCGCGGCCGCGCACGTGCATCCAGGCGCTGCCTCCGGCGAGCGCCACGCCCGCGCCCATCACCAGCCAGGGCATGGGGACGGGGAACCGGCGCCGGTAGCGCGTGAGCTCCTCGTTGGTGTACAGCCGCAGCGCGACGTGGGCCGTCTCGCCGGGCAGCAGGGTGCGGTTCAGGTTCTGGGGCAGGTAGCCCTGGCGCGTCGCCGCGAGGGTGTGCGCGCCCGGACGCACCAGGCCCGAGTAGTTCCCGGGGGCCTGGAACAGGGGCTTGCCGTCCAGCAGCACGGTGGCGCCGGTCGTGTCGCAGGTGATGTCCAGGCGCGCGAGCTGCTTCTCGAGCAGCAGCTTGTAGTTGCGCGCGTACTCGTACTTCTCCGTCTCCAGCGGCTCGGCGCCGAAGCGCAGCGCGGCCACCAGGTGCTCGTGCACCTCGAGGGGCTGGTCCAGGTTCATCAACGCCAGCGCGAGGTTGTAGTGGATGGCCGGGTGGCTCCACAGCCCGAGGGCCTCGCGGTACTTCTCGCTGGCCTTCACGAAGACGGCGTCCTTGAGCAGGGCATTGCCCGCCTGGAACAGCTCGAGCGCCCGCTGCTGATTCTCGAGCGGCACGCCCTCGGCCCAGGGGCGCTCGGGGGGGCGCTCGGGGGCGGCGGGGGAGGGGTCTCCTCCGGACGGGGCACCGTGGGGGCGTCGGGCGCGAGGGTGGAGGGCGGGGGCTCGGACGCGGACGGCTCGGGGGCGGCGAGCGCCTTCGACGGCCGCTTGTCGCGGGCCTTCCGGGAGCCCGTCGGTCTTCCCCGGCCCTCCTCGGGTGCGGAGAGGGTCTGCTGGGGGGCACGGGGGCGTGGCGCCGCCAGCGAAGCCGGGGCCCACGGGGACACCAGCGCCACCGCCACCGCCAGGGCCACGCGCCTGCTTCTCACGGCGTGCCTCACTTCAACACCTCGATGACGGGGCCGCCGAGCTGGGATTGCAGACGCTGCGCGCGCTGCTGCTCGCGGTGCAGCAGGGTGGACAGCTCGCTCGCCGCGCGGATGGCGTCCTCCTGGGCGTCGCGCGCGGTGACGGCGCTGCGCTCGGCGCGCTTGCGGGCCGTCTTCGCGCGCACCCGCGCCACCTGGGCGCGTTGCAGCGCGAGGATGAGCTCGTCGTTCTTGCGCAGCAGCTCGGCGTTGGACAGCTCCACCCGCGCGTTGGCCTCCTCCGCCGCCTTCTGGGCCTTCTGCCGCTCCAGCTCCTTGGCCTGCACCTCGGCGAGCCGCTGGCGGGCCTCGGCCTCCGCCGCGCGCGCCGCCGTCTCCGCGCCGCGCGCCACCGCCTCGGCCGCCTGGGCCGCCGCCGCCTGCCGCTGGGCCTCGCGCTGCGAGTTGCGGATGACCACCAGCGCCACCGCCGCCGCGATGACCAGCAGCACCAGGAACGTCGTGCTGCCGGCCACCGTCACGCGCCTGAGCCGCCGGCGCTTCCTGGCCTGCTTGGACACGGCCGCGAGGAAGTCGCGCTGCTGCTTCGGCAGCTCCCCGCGGAAGCGCCGCTGGAAGTGCGCGGCCTCGTCCACCAGCTCGCCGCGCCACAGCAGGTTGGGGTCCTGGTTGTTCGCCTGCCACTGCCGGGCCGCGTGGCGCAGCTGCTCGAGGAACGCCGAGTCCTCCTGGCCCTCGTCCAGCCAGCGCTTGAGCGTGGGCCAGCTGTGGATGAGCGAATCGTGGACCATCTCCACCGTGGCCCCCGTCGCGCCGCTTCCCGTCTGCACGACGAGCAGACGCGCCTGCACCAGGTGGTCGATGAGCCGCTGCATCTCCGCGGTGTCCTTCGTCAGCTCGCGCAGCTCGTCCACCGCCACCAGGGCGCGGGTGCGCTCGGGCGTCACCAGGCGCAGACACAGCGCCCGCACCAGCGCGCGCTCCGGGGCGGACATGCCCGCGAGCACGCTGTCCGCGTGGCTGGCGAGCGCGCCGACGATGCCGCCCATCGACTTGTAGGCGTCCACGGTGAGCTGCTGCTTCTTCTTGTCCCGCTCCTCCCACAACTGCGTGGCGGCGAACTGGAGCAGGGGCAGCGCGCCCTGGGTGGCCTCCAGGTGCTCCAGCATGTTGTCCACCAGGGCGGGCGTCTCGAACTGGTAGCCGGCCATCTCCGCGGGCTGCACCAGTGCGTCACGCAGGCCCTCGCGCGAGGGCGAGGTGAGGAAGAAGAGCCCCTGGGCCAGCTCCGCCATGAACTGCTCGTCCTCGGGCACCCGGTCCAGGAAGTCCGAGCGCAGGGCGACGACGAGGCGGATGGGGCTCGTCGCGTCGTCCGCGATGCCCGTCAGACACGCGGTGAAGGCCGGCGCTCGCGCGCGTCGGGCACCAGCGTGTAGAGCTCCTCGAACTGGTCGACGAAGACGAGGATCCTCCGCTTCTGACGCCGGGCGCGGCTGCGCAGCACGCTGCCCACGTAGCCGGGCTCGGCGTACAGCCTCTCCATGAGCCGCTCCTGCTCCTGGATGTCCTCCTCCACGGTGGTGGTGGAGCTCATCAGCGGCACCACGGTGCTCGCCAGGGCGGACAGGGGGTGGCGGCCGGGGCGGATGACGATCGCGTCCCAGGCGGTGCCCGAGCGCTTGAGCACGGGCACCGGCCCGCGCGCACGAAGGAGGACTTGCCCGCGCCCGAGGGGCCCACCACGGCGAGCAGCGGCTGGTCCTGGATGCGGTTGACGAGCGCGGCGATCTCCCGCGTGCGGCCGAAGAAGCGGTCCGCGTCGGCCTCCTGGAAGGAGGACAGGCCCGCGTAGGGGCTCTCGTCGAGCCTCAGCTCGCGGCCGACGCGCCCCGGCAGGAAGGGCTCCAGGGCGCGCAGCAGCGAGTGCGCGTCCGGGAAGCGCTCCTCCTTGCGTTTGCGCAGGCAGCGGTCCACGACGGCCGCCAGCTCCGCGGGCACGCCGGGCGCCATCTGCCGCAGGCGCGGCATGGGATCGTCGAGCACGCCGGTGACCATGAGCTGCGGGCCGCGCAGCGGCTCCAACGGGTGCTTTCCCGCCAGCATCTGGAAGAGCAGGATGCCCACCGCCCAGATGTCCGTGCGGTGATCCACCGGGACGCCGATGCCCCACTGCTCCGGGGACATGTACGCCATGGTGCCCATGAGGGCGCCGAAATGGGTGAGCTCGCCCAGCTCCTGGGGGCCGTTGGAGGGCACCCGGAGCGGGCCGGGGAGGCGGCGGGGTCGGACATGTCCGCGCCCTGGAGCGTCTTGGCGATGCCGAAGTCGAGCACCTTGATGGCGCCCGAGTCGGTCACGATGATGTTCTCCGGCTTGAGGTCGCGGTGGACGATGCCCTGCTCGTGGGCACACGCGAGCGCCTTGACCACCGGCACCATCAATTCGACGGCGCGTGTGGGCGGCAGCTGGGCCGTGCCGAGCGCCTTGGTGAGGGGCTGGCCCTGGAGGTACTCCAGCACCATGAAGGGGCTGTTCTCGTACTCGCCCACCTCATGGATGATGACGATGTTCTCGTGGCTGCAGCGCGCGGTGGCGCGCGCCTCGAGGATGAAGCGCTGGGTGAGCTCGGGGTCCTGGGTGTGCAGGAACTTGATGGCCACACGCCGGCCGAGCCGCACGTCGCGTGCGAGGAAGACGGTGCCCATGCCGCCGCTGCCCAGCTCGCGGATGAGCTCGTAGTGCTGCAGGTTCACGCCGGGGCGCAGCTTGTGCACCCGCTTGCCGGGGCGCGTGTCGTCGAAGGACGCGGGCGAGGGGACACCCGGGGACGGCTCCGGCGGGGCGGGCGCCGGTGGGTAGAGCGCCTCCAGCTCCGCGGCCACCCTCCGCTCGTCCAGTGCTCCCGCCACGGCCCTGGGGCGCGGCGGCAGCGATCTGCTCTGGGCGATGGCTTCGTTGTTCTTCATGTCCGGCGACGTTCCCTGCGACGCGTTCCCGAACCGGGGGTTGAGAAGGGGAGGCGCCGTCCATTGTCGCGGAGCACGAAGCCCGTGGAGCCACCCCCCGTGTTGATCCATAAGCGCTGGAATCATACACGGACGGGCGTACGGAAGCACCCATGCCTCCCCTCCGGGGGCCTCCTCCGGGAACCACGCGCCGTCCGGTGGCCTTTCACCCGGGGAGCACTCAGGCGAGCGAGACGCCCGGGCTCAGGGCATCTGCTGGCCGCGCGTGTTCCACCAGTTCTCGCCGTAGCTGATGCACAGCTGGTCACCCGGCTCGATGTCACGCAGCGCGTAGAAGGTGAACACGTCCTTGGGCGCGGGGCCGCGCTGGTAGCCCCGGTAGTACGACACGTTGGGCTCCTGCGAGTGGTTGTAGATCATCCCGAAGCCGAACACGATCGCCACCCACTCGCCGCCCTGGTCCTCCTCGTGCGGGCCCCACTCGATGTTGAACACGTAGTCCGACATCGGTGAGGTGCGCACCGTCCGGAAGGGCGCCTTGAGATAGTGGCACTCCTCCAGGATGGTACCCTCGGGGATGGCCTCGTCCGAGAACACCCCGTACCCCCACTCACACGGTCTGACCTTCAATCCTGGATGAACGAAGAGCGGCTCGCCTGGCTCCATTCGGGGGTTGCTATCACGAATGGCCACACCCGGGAGAACCGCCTCCGCGCACCCTCCCTCGCGGGTGGCTTGATTCTCTGTCCTCCAACGTCTGGCGACCTCCGTCGGAGACTTCACAATTTGAAATCTTCCCAGGAGGGCCATGAGTGCAATAAGTTCCCGCATTGGTGGATAAGTCCGCCTTTAGTGGGAACCGGGCTGCTCCGGTTTCCACGCCCCCCTGAAGAAGCACCCGAGGAGAAGTCCATGGGAATGAGCAAGTTCGGTTCTGTCGCCGTATGGCTCGTGTGTGCCACGCCCGCGTTGGCGGAGGCCCCGCGGGAGAAGCAGGTGTGGATCACCATCGGCACGGACGCGCTGGAGCCCGTGCGGGGTGTCTTCCAGGGCAAGGGGCTGAAGCTGGCCGCGCCCACGTTCCAGAAGGGCGGCGTGGCGGTGCTGCGCGTGAGCGAGTCGCAGGTGGAGCAGCTGGCGCTGGCGGTGCACGACAAGCTCAACCGCTGCGCGGGCTTCATCGCCCATGACTCCGAGCAGGAGGCGCTCGCGGCGGTGGAGGCCGCCAACGCTGCCCCGACGCTGGCCGCCTCGCTCGTCAGCTACAACATCAACAACCCCGAGACGGTGAGCGCGCTGTTGGGCTCGGTGACGGAGACGGAGATCCGCGGCACCATCAACTCGCTGTCGAGCAACTGGACCAACCGCTACTACAACGTGCAGAACGGCCTGGACGCGTCCAACTGGCTCAAGAACAAGTGGACGACGATCGCCGCCGGGCGCTCGGACATCACGGTGGAGCAGTTCGCGCACACCTGGAAGCAGCCCTCCGTCATCGCCACCATCACCGGCACCACGCTGCCCAACGAGGTGGTGGTGATCGGTGGCCACCTGGACTCCATCAACCAGAGCAGCCCCTCCACGGGCACGGCGCCGGGCGCGGATGACGACGCGTCGGGCGTGGCCTCGGTGACCGAGGTGCTGCGCGTGGCGGTGCTCAATGGCTACAAGCCGGCGCGCACGGTGAAGTTCATGGCGTACGCGGGCGAGGAAGTGGGCCTGTACGGCTCCAAGGCCATCGCCAACTCGTTCAAGGCCAGCGGCGTGAACGTGGTGGGCGTGCTGCAGCTGGACATGACCAACTACAAGGGCTCCAGCTACGACTTCGGCATGGTGACGGACAACACCAACGCCACGCTCACCTCCTTCACCACCAGCCTCATCACCAAGTACCAGCCGGGGCTCACCTACACCAACATCTCCTGCGGCTACGGCTGCTCGGATCACGCCTCGTGGAACAGCGCGGGCTACCCCGCCTCGATGCCCTTCGAGGCGACGATGACCACGGACAACCCGCAGATCCACACCACGGGTGACACGCTGGCGTACATGGGCGGCACGGCGGCCAACTCGGTGAAGTTCGCCAAGCTGGGCGCCTCGTTCGTGGCCGAGGTGGCCAAGGGCGCCACCACGGGCGTCACGCCTCCTCCGACGGACGGTGGCGGCAACGGCGGCGGGACGGTCCCGACCGCGACCTACGACGCGACGTACAAGGCGCCCCGCTGCGCCACGGCGGGCATCGGCTGCGACTCGGGCACGCTGCTCAACGGCCGCGGGAGCAAGGGCCCCGAGTCGAACGCGCCCAACAACATCAACTCGAGCTGTGCGGACGGCTCCTCGGGCACCTACCACTCGGATGAGTCCAACGACGCCCTCAAGGTGAGCACCACGGACGGCACGACCCTGGCCGCGGGCAAGACGGTGAAGATCGACGCCACCGTGTATGCCTACTCCACGTCCTCGGACAAGCTGGACCTCTACTACACCACGAACGTGGCGAGCCCCACCTGGACCCTCATCGGCACGTACAGCCCGAGCTCCACCGGCACCACCACCATCTCCGCCACGTACACCCTGCCCGCCGGCAGCGTGCAGGCCATCCGCGCCAACTTCCGCTACCAGGGCAGCGCGTCCGCCTGCAGCACCGGCGGCTACGATGACCACGACGACCTGATCTTCGCGGTGCAGTGAAGTCGTTCCGGCGCTCCTCCTCCTCGGGGGGAGCCGCTGGTCTCCTGGAAGCACGGCGCCCCGGTCCCCTGGCCTCCACTGGCCACGGTCCGGGGCGTCGTGTTCTCGCTCCCCGAGGAAGAGCGCCCCGCTCAGGCGCCTCCCAGTTCATCGTCAGGCCACCGTCGATCGTCCACGTCTGGCCGGTGACGTAGTCCCCGTCATCCGAGGCGAGGAAGAGCGCCAGCCGGGCGATCTCCTCGGGCTGCCCCGCGCGGTGCCAGGGAATCTGCTCGAGGGACTGCTCGCGCTGCTTGGGATCGTCCAGGCGCTTCTGCGTCATGGGCGTCTGGATGAGGCCAGGGGCGATGTTGTTGACGTTGATGCGGTGCGGGGCGAGCTCCACCGACAGGCTGCGCGTGAACGAGCCGAGGCCCGCCTTGGACATGCCGTAGGGCGCGCTCTCCGGGGTGGGCAGGTGCTGGGCCACGGAGCTGATGTTCACGATGCGCCCCTTGCCACCGTGCTTCTTGCGCAGCTTGATGAATGCGCGGGCGCAGTAGACGGGCCCCAGGAGGTTGACGCGGAGGATCTTCTCGAGCTGCTCGTCCTCCAGCTCGTCGACGGGGACCTTGCCCCCCATGCCCTGGCCCGCGTTGTTCACGAGGATGTCGAGCACGCCCAGCTCCGCCACCGTGCGCTCGAAGAACCCGGCCACCGAGGCCGAGTCCCCCACGTCCCCCTGGAGCACGAGCGCGCGCCGGCCCTGGGCCTCCACGAGGCGGCGCGTCTCCTGGGCGCCCTGCTCGTCCGAGTGGTAGATGATGCAGACGTTCGCCCCCTCCCGGGCGAAGACCTCCGCCGTGGCCCGGCCGATTCCCGAGTCCGCGCCGGTGATGAGGGCCACCTTTCCTTGGAGCTTCATTCGAGCCGCCTCCTGTGTGTGTCGCGGCGTCTTACGCGCGCGCTCCGCTCCCCCGGGGCGCGTTTCGCCGGGGAGTGACCGTTGGTGGATAGCCGGGGGCGACGAGGCGGCTCCTTTTGTCCGGCTTGTGATGGGACGGCCTCCTGACTGAGACTCGAGTCCAATGCCCGCCAGCGATGAACGCCGTCTCCAGGCCCTCGTGCTCGCGCCCGTGCGGCGCGTCCAGCGGCGCCTGCACACCGTGCGCTTCGCCGAGGCGGGTGTGGTGCCCGTGTGGGCCGCCGCCACCGCGTGCGTGGTGGGCCGCCCGGTGCTGCGCGACGCCGCCCCCTGGGTGCTGCCCGTGCCGCTGCTCGCCTCGGGCGTCTGGTGGTTTCTCCGGGCGCGCGCCCGGCGCGTGTCCCTCGCCCACGCCGCGGTGCTCGCGGATCGCTCGGCGGGCGCGGGCGGCTTGCTCCTCACCCGCCTGGAGCGCCCCGTGGGCGAGTGGGAGCTCGCCGCCAACCAGTACGCCCGCGCGGTGACTCCACCTCCGGTGGCCCGGCGGCGTCCGGTGGGCGCCCTGCTCGCGGCGCTCGTCTTCCTCGCCGCGGGCCTGCTCCTGCCACTGCCCGCCCGCGTCGTGCGCCCCGCCAACGCGGCCGCCGCGGCGAAGGTGGACGCCGTGCGCGCCAAGGCCGAGGCGCTCGCCCACGAGGAACCCCCGGGCTCCGCCGTGGACGAGGAGCTGCGCCGGCTGGCCGAGGAGGTCGCCGAGGGCCGCTTCGACTCCGCCGATTGGGAGGCCGCCGATCGTCTGGAGCACTCCCTCGACGCCCAGGCCGCGCGCGCCGCCGCCGAGCTGGCCTCCGCGTCCGAGGCCGCGCGGGAGCTGGAGGACGCGCTGGATGCCGCCTCGGGCGCCGAGGCCGCCACGCGCGAGCGCGAGGCCCTGGAGAGCGCGCTGACGAAGCTCGGCTCTTCTCTCGGCTCTTCTGGAGAGGGCAAGCCGGGTGAGGCGCCCCGGACGGAGGAGGCGGGGGGCGCGGGGAGCCAGGGCGGGGAGACGCCACGCTCGCGCGCGGAGGTGGCGGATCTGCGCGCGACGCTCGAGCGCCGCCAGCAGGAGCTGGAGCAGCGCTTTGGCCAGCGGCCGGACCGCTCGGGTTCCCGGCCCGGCCGGGGACAAGCCCAGGGCGAGGGGGAGGGAGAAGGCGAGGGCGAGGGTTCCGGAGGCCACGCGAGCCGTGGGGCGGGCAAGGGCAAGGGAGCGGGCAAGGAGGGGGCGAGGAGACCCGGCCGCTCGTGTTCGGCGAGAAGGCGGAGATGGATCCCGAGCGGCTCGCCTTCAAGCCCCTGCCCAGGGGACAGGGCGGCGAGGCCGCGGGCTTGTGGGGCCTGAAGGCCGTGGAGCCCGAGCGGCGCGAGGCGGGTCCGGCGAGCGGGGCGCGGGGGGAAGGGGCGCGGGGCGACGCGGAGGCGGGGCATTCCACGGGGCCGCTGCTGCCGCGCAATCGGGAGTTGGTGAAGCGTTATTTCGGGGAGCAGCCCTAGGAGAGGAGTCGGCCGTGTCGGACTTGTTGAGCCCCGCCGAGGTGCAGGGCGCGGCGGAGCGGGTGACCCTGCTCCAGAAGGCGTTGAACCAGGTCCTGCTCGATCAGACGCAGGTGGTGGAGCAGGTGGTGGCGGCGGTGCTCGCGCGCGGCCACGTGCTGCTCGAGGGTCTGCCGGGTCTCGGCAAGACGGAGCTGTGCAAGGCGCTCGCGCGGCTGCTCGGGCTGCCCTTCCGGCGCATCCAGTTCACCCCGGACCTGCTGCCCGGCGACATCACCGGCACCTACGTCCTCGAGGGCGAGGGCCGCCGCGACTTCACCTTCCGCGAGGGGCCCCTGTTCGCCCACGTGGTGCTCGCGGATGAAATCAACCGCTCCAGCCCCAAGACACAGGCCGCGCTGCTGGAGGCCATGCAGGAGCGGGGCGTGACGGTGCTCGGCCAGACGCGCCCGCTGCCGGATCCCTTCTTCGTGCTCGCCACGCAGAACCCCATCGAGCTGGAGGGCACCTACCCCCTGCCCGAGGCGCAGCTCGATCGCTTCCTCTTCCGCGTCCAGGTGCCGCCCGTGGGCGCGAAGACGCTCACCACGCTGCTCACCACGCGCGTGCGCGGCGCTCCGCCCGCGCTGCCGCCCGTGACGGACGCGGCGGGGCTCGCCTCGCTCTTCGCCGCGGTGGACCGGGTGCACCTGCCCGTGCCGGTGGCGGACTTCATCGGCCGCCTGGTGGAGGCGAGCGATCCGCGCGCCCCCGGAGCGCCCGAGTCCGTCCGCCGCTTCGTCCGCTTCGGCGCCAGCCCCCGCGCCGCGCTCGCCCTGGCCGCCGCCGGCCGCGCGCTCGCGCTGATGCGGGCAAGCCCAACGTGGGCTTCGACGAGGTGACGGCCTGCGCCCCCGCGGTCCTCAACCACCGGCTGGTGCTCGCCTACGAGGCGTCCCTGGAGAAGGTGGGCCCCTGGGAGGTGGTGCGCTCCCTGCTCCAGTCCACTCCCGAGGTGCCTCGTGCGTGAGGCCTGGAAGGGGCTCGTGCTCGTCCTGGGGCTGTGCGCGGGCATCGCCCGGGCGGAGGAGGAGGCGGAGGAGGAGATCGAGGAAGCGGCCCCGAGCGCGGCCGAGGAGGACACCCGCCTGCCCGGCTACATGGAGATCTCGGGCTCTCCGGAGAGCGCGTCCGACGGGGAGCTGCGCGTGTCCGTGGCCACCTCCTTGCTGCGGCCGCCTCGGGGTTACTACCCCCTGGAGGTGGAGCTCCACAACACGGGCTCCACGCCGCGCGTCGTGGACATCGGCGTCACGGCCACGGCCTCGGAGGTACGCCGCGTCGAGGTCTCCAGGCGGCAGGTGGAGGTTGGCCCGCGCCAGCGGCTGTCGGCCTGGATGATCGTCCCCGTGCTCGCCCGGGGCGGCATCGTGCGGGTGGAGAGCCCGGGCCTGAAGTTCCGCGCCTTTTCCTTCTACTCGACGGACGCCTCGGGACAGCCCGTGCTGGTGCTGGGCACGCGGAAGGCCTTCGAGGAGGGCACGCACCTGCCGCGCCTGGAAGAGGGGAAGCTGGCGGTGCGCTTCCTGTCCGCCGAGGACGCGCCGCGCGAGCTCGCCGCCTACGTGGGCCATCCCCGCATCGTGGTGGCCGGGGACGTCACCGCGCTGCCCGCGGATGTGTGGAGCGCGCTCGAGGCCTACGCGGCCACGGGGGTTGTTGACCCTGCTCCATCCGCCGCGTGACGTGGACGTGCGCCTGCCGCTGCTCACCCAGTCCAGTCTGGGAGTGGTTCAGCCCTATGGCTTCGGCCAGGTGCGCTTGTGTGATGGGGCGGAGGGTTGTGCCTCCGCGATCCTCGCCGACGCGGACGCGCTGGAGTCCGACAACACGCTGTTCCAGAGCCCCGTGCATCCCGCCCCGCCTCCGAGCAGATGGGGGGCAACCATGGCCTGGACGCGATGTCTCCCCTGTTGCCCGGTGTCCAGGCGCCGGTGGGCCGCTTCCTGGGCCTCATCACCCTCTTCGTGCTGGCGGTGGGGCCCGGCGGGCTGCTGCTGGCCCGGCGCAAGGGGCCCGTGGCGCTGCTCATCGCCGTGCCCTCGGTGGCGCTCGTCACGTGCCCGGCCTTCGTGGGCTGGTCGGTCCTCGTGGAGGGCTTCTCGCTGCATGCCGCGCGCTACAGCGTCACCTGGCTGGACCGGGCGCGGGACCGGACCGTCACCGTCGGCGTCGGGGGCTACTACGCCAACCTGGAGCCGGAGTCCTTCCAGGTGCCCGTGCTGGGCGCGCTGCTGTCCTCGGACGTGGACTGGGAAGTGCGGCCCCTCGAGGCCGACTGGACCCGGGGCATGGTGGTGACGGGCGGCTTCCTCTCCGCGCGCACCTACCAGGAATGGGGCGAGGTGGCCGTGGAGCCCTCGCGCGCCCGGCTCGGCGTGTCGGCCGAGGGAGGACAGCTGCGCGTGCGCAACGCGCTCGGCGCGCCGCTCGTGGAGGGCTACGTGCGCTCCGGGGGCGGGTGGTGGAAGTTGCCCGCGCTCGCCGAGGGCGCCGAGGGCCGGCCACGCCGCTGCCCGCGAGCACCCGGGACGACGTCCTCGAGGAGCTGCGCCCCTCCGAGGAGGTGGATCGGCGCCTCTCCCCGGTGCTCGGGCGTCTGTTCCAGGAGCCCCTGCCCGAGGGCGGTTTCCTCGCGAGGCTGGAGGGTCCGGGGTGGACCTTCTCGGCGGCGATTCCGGTGAGCCTGCACGAGGGCTCGCACCTGGTGCGGGGACGGGTGGACGGACCATGACGCGGACGCGAGACGAGGTGGTGGGATGAGCCTGCTCGAGGTGAAGGGACTGCGGCGCGACTTCGGCGCCCTGCGCGCGGTGGATGACGTGTCGTTCGAGCTGGAGGCGGGCACCGTCCTCGGCTTCATCGGGCCCAACGGCGCGGGCAAGAGCACCACGATGCGCATCCTCGCCACCCTGGACACGCCCACCGCGGGCGAGGTGCTCCTGGATGGGTACTCGCTGGTGGACATGCCGGACAAGGTGCGGCCGCTCATCGGCTACATGCCGGACCGCTATGGCACCTATGAAGACGTCACCGTGTTCGAGTTCCTCGACTTCTTCGCGCGCGCCTACGGCCTGACGGGCCCGGCGCGCGCGGCGGCTGGCGTCGGTGATGGAGTTCACCGGCCTGGGGCCGCTGGCGGACAAGCTCACCCACGCGCTGTCCAAGGGGATGAAGCAGCGCGTGGCGCTCGGGCGCACGCTGCTGCATGACCCGAAGCTGCTCATCCTCGACGAGCCGGCGGATGGTTTGGATCCGCGTGCCCGCATCGAGCTGCGCGAGCTGCTGCGCGCGCTCGCGGATCAGGGCAAGGCGGTGCTCATCTCCAGCCACATCCTCACCGAGCTGGCGGAGATCTGCGACACGTGCGCCATCATCGAGCAGGGGCGGCTGTTGGCCACGGGCAAGGTGGCGGACGTGCTCGCGCAGGCGGCGGGCACGGCGGTGGTGGAGTTGCTGGTGCGGTTGTTTCCGGCCGGGGAGGGGAGGAGGCGTGGGCGCGCGCCGAGCGGTTGTTGTGGGAGCAGCCCCACGTGAAGGAGGTTTCCCGCGAGGGCCGGGCGCTGCGCGTGCGTCTGGAGCAGGAGGGGGCGGCGGCGGCATGGGGAGACGAGGTGGCGGCGCGGCTGTTGAGGGTGCTCGTGGAGGCGGGCGTGCCGGTGTGCGCGTTCGGCCATCGCGAGCGCAACCTGGAGGATGCCTTCATGCGGGTGACGCGGGGCCGGGTGGCGTGAGGCGGGAGGTGGGCGGATGAACGGGCGGGTCTGGGGCGCGGTGGCGGTGGGCGTGTTGCTGGCATTGCCCCTGGTGGGGTTGCTGTGGACGAGCGTCTCGCCCCCGCGGGCGGGGACGTGGCGGCGGTTGCCGATGATTTCCCCGACGAGCGCCTGGCGCGGCCCTCGTTCCTCGAGGCCTGCGCGAGCAGCGCGGAGTGCGATCCTCCCCTGGCCTGTTTCTCGGACCGGCGCTACGACCGCCAGACGTGTAATGGCAGTGATTGCCTCATCGACGCGGATTGTTCCCCGGGAACGGAGTGTCGGTGGATCCCCGTGGAGGACGGGACGAAGACGGCGATGGCTTTCTGCACCTTCGTGGGCGTGCGCGAGGAGGGGGAGTCTTGCCTGCGTCTACCCCGGCGCGACGAGGGGGGCTGTGAGCGCGGGCTCGTGTGCGCGGACTGGTGCGCGCGGCGGTGTGGACTCTGGCCCTTCAACTCGTGTCCGGAAGGGTATTTCTGCGCCGAGGACGATCCCAACGGTCCGGTGTGCCTGCCCACGTGCGAGGGCCGTGCGTGCCCGGAGGGAGAGCAGTGCGTGCGGGAGACGACGCCGGGCGTGTCGGTGTGCGCGCGGGTGCATGGCCCGAACTGCCAGCGCGAGCCCTGTGAGCCAGGACTGACGTGCAAGGTGGACACGAGTCCGGTGCGGCCCGGGGAGGCGTGGATGGAGTGTGTCACGCCGTGTACGGGCGAGGGCTCCTTTGCCTCGGCGTGCCCGGGGTACAGCGCATGCCTGTTCGGGACGTGCCACGACATCTGTAGCCTCGGAGAGGAAGACCCGTGTGCCCCGGACTACATCTGCGTCCCCATGCACGGCGACTCCGGGGTGTGCGCGTGGTCCCCGCAGCTGCCGGAGCCCGTGGACGCTCCGCGCGGAGAGTGAGCTTCAGTCGAGGAAGCGGCGCTCCCAGCGGCGCATGTCCTCGGGAGGGAGGACGGGGCGGGCCTCGTGGTAGAGGTGGGGCTCGAGCACGCGCGCCAGTTGGCGGTAGGACCGCAGCTCGCCGTCCGCCTCCGGCCACTCGCCGAGCTGCACCAGGACCTTGTCGGGTTGCATTTCCTCGACGGAGATTCCGGGCAGGGTCAGCCGCTCGCGCAGTCCCGCCACTCCGCCCAGCTTGTCCAGGAGGGGCTGCCCGTAGAAGTTCAGCCAGTAGGCGCCCTTGGGACGCGTGCCCAGGTCATAGGTCACGTTGTCATCGACGATATCGAGTCCCGGGTAGCGGAAGCACAAGTCATGAATCAGCGGACCGACCCGGAAGGTGTCCATCATGCCATTGAATGCGAGGTTGGCATAACCCGAGGTGAGTGGAAGTTCTCGCGCCAGGGCCACAGCCAGTTCCTTCACTCGTGCCGGGCCCTGCTCTTCCAGGTACTCGGTGGGCAGCCAGAACGAAGCACAACTGACAGCGTCGGGCGAGCGGATGTAGGAGTCCGTGCCAAGCATCCGGCCCCGGTAGTCGAACCGGTATCCACTCCACTCGTTGTCATGCTCCCAGAGCTGGATGACGCAGCCGTCCCAATCAATCAATTGCTGCTGGATGTATGCTGAAGCCCATGAGTCGAGAGGTAGGATGTATCCTTCCTCACCCGTGTAGAATCCCAGCTTTTCAATCCCCACGGCTTGGCGATAGATTTCCAATGCGCGGGCGATAGAGTTTCCAATCTCCCGGTGTGAGCGCTGGATGAAGAAGTTCATGACGAGTCCATCGCGTAAGATATGGAGTCCGGCTGGCGTATGTCCTTTGAAATGGGGATAGCGACCGTTCATTAGATGATCTCCCATGGAGTGACGCGCAAGGCAGCTCCAAATACTCTCTCATAAACCTGCCCCTGGCTTTCACCGTAGTAGGGGCTGTCTTGAGGGTAGATGGTCCAGGTGGGTAGAGTGATTTCGAGACACGGGAACTTGAAGTCGTAGGCGAATTGAGTCTTCAATGGGTTGCCCTTGGCGTGGATGACGACGTCGGGAACGAGCGTTCCTTTCATGTCCTTGCCTTGATTGCTCCTCATTGATTTCTGGTGTTGCTCCGGGCTCACCAACTCGAGTTGGCCTGTTGTCTTGTCGTGACGGTATCGTTGTTCCAGGCTGAAGCGCCCTGGCAACAGGTGGTTCAGGCGACTCCTGGCGCATTCAATGGCCTCGGCGTGCTTCTCCTCGCCCAATTTGATGGCTCGTGTGAGCGCTTTGCCTCCCGCCTTGCGTTCCACGATCTCTCGGCATTGCTCCAAGGTCGGGTCTGCGCCAAGGCGTCTGCGATTCACCGCTTCGTGTGCTTGGACGGCGCATTCTTGCAGGATCTTCTCCACGGCCGCGCGCAGTTTTCCGGAGAAGATCTCCCCATCGGACGAGAGTGTCGCCGCCGCGGCCACGGTGCCCACCGCCGCGGCTGTCCCATGCGTGCGTGGTGTACTTGGGTGGATTGTCGGGTTGAGGACTCGCACCTCGGCTTCGAGCGCGTTGCACTGGGAGGCATCGCCCAGGTGCTGCTTGACGCAGCAGGAATAGGTGGTGTCCAAGGGGGTGCACACGTCGTCGGACAGCAGGCAGCCCCCGATGCCCCACGAGAGCCCCACGAGCAGTCCGATTCGAGCAAGCACATTCATGTAAGAAGTCTAGCCAGTCGGCGCCTTTGGGGCTCGTGTCCAGTTCGCCGGGGGTACACGCGGCGCTAGCGCACCGCCAGGATGATGCGGTCGTCCAGGTGCTGCCAGAGCACGCCCACGTCCTGGAAGCCCGCGTCGCGCAGCGCCGCCTCGTGCACCTCCAGCAACGGCTCGCTCCAGTCTCGGCGAATGCCGGCGAAGAGGCGCTGGCGCTCCTCGATGAGCGGGCCCATCCCCGGCTCCGCCGCCAGCGCCTTCCACCAGACCTCCCAATCCTCCACTCCCCGCTCGCCGAAAGCCTTTGCCTCGTCCCTCCGGCGCGCCTGTTCCGCCAGCCGCTGGAGGGGCTGGGCCGTCGCGAGAACGGAATGTTGTCGCCGTTGAGGAACACGCCCCCCGGACGCACCAGTCGTCCCAGTTGGTGGTAGAGCGCCACGAGCCGCTCGGCCGGCAGCCAGTGCAGCGCCGTGGTGCTCAGCACCGCATCCACCGACGCAACCTCCAACCGCGCCACCAGGTCCACCGTCATCAGGTCCGCCGCCACCCAGCGCAGCCGTCCCCCTCCATCGCCGAGCGCTCCTCCCCAGCGTCAGCAGCACCGGGTCCAGGTCCACCGCGATGCACCGTGCCTTCGGAAAGCGCTCCAGCACGCGTTGGCTGATCGAGCCCGGCCCACACGCCAGGTCCACCAGCACGAACTCCTCCGGCAGCAACTCCGAGAGCACGTCCAGCATCACCTCGAAGCGCTGCTCACGGCGCGGCAGGTAGCCCGTCTGCTGCGCGTCCCAGCGCCTCAGCCAGCTCCTCCAATCCAGCGAGGGAGGGAGTACGTCATGATGTCTTCTCCTCGAGTCCGTTCGGGCCGTCCACTCACTGCGCCATCCACCGCACGATGGCTTCATGGCTGAGGCCGCCCCACCCCAGCCGCTCCAAGGTGCGCCCCTTGACTCTGAGGTCCTGGCCACTGAGCACCGAGGTGAAGGTGATGACGGCGTCCACCATGGGCACCGCCACCCCCGCCTTGCGCGCCAGCCCCTGCAGTGGCACCAGGCTGGTGGCGATGTCCTCGGTGAGGAAGCGGTGCTCCAGGCTGGTGGGGGCATAGAGTTCCCGATAGCCGGCACGGTCCGCATCGCCTCCAGCAGGCTCCCCGTCTCGCAGCCATAGTAGCGGTTGAGCAGCTCCTTCATGGGCAGCAGGCTCGTCCCGTAGGCCCGGGCCACCGCGTGGAACTCCTCCTCCATCCGCTCCAGCAGGACGACGGTGCGCTCGGACAAGCCCTCCACGTAGAAGCGCAGGCGCTCTCCCCGGTCGATGCTTCCCAGGTTGACGAGCGACACGATGGCGTGCGCGAGCGCGCCGAAGTCGGTGAGCCCCCTCTGCACCAGGTTGCTCGCGTCCTCGAGGCCCGGGAAGAAGCGGCGCACCAGCGGGCCGTGGCTCAACGTGCCCGAGCGCTGGGGACAGGCCAGGAACGTCCAGCCCTTGAGGCCGGCGATCCAAATGCCATGGTCCTCGCGTGCCCGGCAGGCGAAGAGCGCGTCCGTCTCGATGATGGGCACCCCCTGGACGCCATGCCCGTGGAGCGCGCGTCATCTCCAGGCTGCCGCACAGCTTGCTGGAGAAGAGCACGAGGGCATGGTGCTCGCGCAGGTGCGGCGCCAGGGTCGCCGCCACGTCCAGGTAGGCGGTGGTGACGCTGGCCACGAAGAGCGTCCCGCACTGGCGCGTCAGGCGCTCTGGCTCGTTCGTCACCTCCTCGATGGGAAACATCCCCTCGAGCAGGCCCGTGGCCTCGATGTGGCCCCGGCGGCGAATGGTTTCGAGCTTCTCCGGGTGGCGTGTGTAGACGCAGACGGAATGTCCCTGGTGCGACAAGTAGGCCGCGAGAGCCCTCGCGGTGTTGCCAGAACCGATGACGCCGATGCGCTCGGAGCCCATGCCTTCCCCCTGGAAGCAATGGCCTCTATTCGTAGCAATCGCGGCTGTGTACACGGAATGCGGCACGGTGTCGCACGCGGCCCTCGCCTGCTCCGCCCTACCGGTCGGCCGTCCCCACCCAGAAGCCCCACCGCAGGCCCTCGGCGAGCCGGTGCCGATGTGCGCCACGAGCGCCTCGTGCTCCGAGGGCGGCAGGGACGCCTCCACCTCCGCGAGCGCGGCGCCGAACGTCTTCGTGCGCAGGGCCCACAGCAGGCGCGCCCTCACCGGGGACAGCGGCACCTGGATCAGGGACTCCCCGTGGCGCAGCAACATCCAGTGCTGGCGCGTGGGCAGGGGAGACGGCAGGGGGAGGCGCCGCGCGTCCGCGTCCGGCCCCAGCGTCCGCCGGAGCGCCACCAGGGGCCAGCCCTCCTCCAGCAGGCGGCACGCGGGGGAGGCCCGCAGGAACCGCTCCTCGAGCGTCGCGAGCTCTTCTGGAGAGGGCGCCCAGGTGGGCACCTCCGGCGCCATCCACACCTCGCTCCAGGCCGTGTCGATGTCCGCCGCCTCGGCGAGGGCCGCGGCGGGCAGCCCCGCGGGCAGCGAGGACACCTGCGTCCGGAGCCAGCTTCCAAAGCCCCGGCCCACCAGCCGCAGCTCCCACTCCGGGGGATGCTCGCGCGCGAAGCGCTGGACGAGCAGGTTGAAGGGGAACAGCCCGAGGAGTCGGGCCGTGAGCGGGTACTCGCCCTGGAGTACCTCGAAGAGTCGGAACCAGTATTGCCGGTTGTAGAGCCCCCGCCCCGTGCCCTGCTCCACAGGGCGCAGCGTGCCCGACGAGGCATCCAGTGGCGTGCGCAGTGTGGCACCGAACCGCTCCTGGAAACCGGCGAGCCAGTCCGGGGGCGCACGAGAGGGGCTCACGCGCGAACCCCGGCGGCGCGCTCCAGCTCCTCCACCGCGCGAGCCAGGGGCGGCACGTTCGTGTCCCACTCCAGCAGCGTCGGGAAGGGCCCTCCCCGGCGCCATGCCTGGGCGTAGAGCTCCCACACCGCCCCGTCCACGGGCTGGCCGTGGGTGTCCACGAGCGTTCCGTCCGGCTCGGGCTCGTGCCCCGCGAGGTGCACCTGGAGGACCCGGCCGAAGTCGATGGCGTCCAGGTAGCCGCGGGGATCGAAGCCGTGATTCCTCCCCGAAACGTGGATGTTGTTCAGGTCGAGCATGAAGTAGCACCCCGCCTCCCGGACGACGGAGGCGTAGAACTCCCACTCGGTCAGGTCCGACTCGGGAAAGGAAACGTACGAGGAGAGGTTCTCCAGCCCGAAGGGCCTGCCCAGCCGGCGCTGCACCCACGCGGCCCGCTCGGCGGCGAAGTCGATCAGATCCGCCCGGAAGGGCGTTGGAAGCAAGTCATGGTGCGACAGTCCTCCGGCGCGCACCCAGCACAGGTGATCGCTCACGAAGGGCGCGTCCATCGCGTCCGCCAACCGGCACACGTCGTCGAGGTAGGCCTCGTCCAGCGGCTCATGGCCCAGCAGGTTCAGGCCCACGCCATGGAGCACCACGGGCACGCGCTCGCGCACCCACGCGAGGTGCCTCCGGGAGGCGCCGCCGCCCCCAGGTAGTTCTCGCTGATGATTTCCACGTAGGCCACCGATTCCGGCCACGCCTGCTCGAGTGCTTCCAGGTGGGGCAGGCGCAGCCCGAGCCCCAGGGCATCCGCCCTCAGCGTGGGGATTGGACGGCTCATGGGACCGGGGCGGCGGGCCCCATGACCTCATAGGCCTCGACCTCGAGCTCCAACTGGCGCACGTAGTCGACGACGCGCTCGATTTCCTTGCGCGAGTACTTCGCGTGGAACGCGGGCATGTTGGCGGACAGGACCCCGCCGGCGCTCACCCCGTGGATGCCAAAGGCCACGATGGACTGCTGGTAGAGCCGGGAACGGTTGAGGAATTGTTGCCGGGCGGTGTCCAGAGGGGTGCCCGGTGCCACGTAGTACACGAATGCGCTGGTGTTGGTATGGCTGTGGCACGCGGGGCCGCACGAGCTCTTGTAGACCTCCTCGCCCGTCTTGCCCGAGTCCGCGGGGAGCTCGACGCAGCTCATGCCACCGCAGGAGTTGATGGCCTTACAGGTGTGCTCGGTGAGTGAGTAGTCGAAGCGGTTGTAGGAGACGCCCTTGCAGGAGTTGTTGCCAGAACACACGGCATGCGTCTGCACGAAGCCGCCTCGCTGCTCGCAGTCAGCGGAGAAGCGCTCGAAGGTCAGCCCTCCCTCGACGGTACTCCGGCTCACGATGTGGGGCCCCTGCGGCTCCGGATCGGGTCCGCCCTGGGAAGGAGGCGGCTCGTCGGGCTGGCCGCAGCCAGCGGAGCCGAGCCCCATGAGGCCGGCCACGGCGGCCAGCAGGAGCTTCCGGGAGGGCCGCCCAGGGCTGGCGTTCGGGGAGGAGGAGGTGTCATTCGGCGTCATGGCTTCTCCTTGGGATGGATGGAAGGAGAGTCACCCTACGTCAGCGGCTCGGGCGTGGCTCCGCGACAAAACGTCACACGCTCACGGGGCATCCACGGATAACTCGAGGGTGTCGCCGCGCCCCTCCATGTCCACCTGGATGGTGACGGTCCACGTGCCCGGCATGGTGAAGTCCACGGTGGCCAGATAGTCCCCGCGCGCCTCGCGGGTGACGGCGGGCGCGGGCGCACCATGGCCGTGTGCGGGCATCCACAAGCTGACGGAGACCCGCGTGGCCTCCACCGGTGTCCCGGCGGTGTCCGTCACGTGGATGCGGAGCTTGTTGCCGCGCGGTTGCAGCGTCCCCTCGAAGCCCGCCTCGAGCCGCACCAGCCCGCTCGCGGTGTCTCCTCCGGCATCGGGAGAGGTGCCGGGCCCGGACTCGGCGGAGCACGCGCAGGCGAGCAGGACGGAGAGCAGGACATTGGCGAGGCGAGCGGGAAGACGCATGGCCATGGCCCGCAGACTAGCCCGGATGAATTCACCAGGGCTCGGAGAGCAGACGCAAAGCCTGACAGGTGTCAGACTCGAGACAACTCGCCGCGCTCCGTCCAGACGGGGTGCGGCAAGCCGGCGCGGCTCAGCGTGGCCACCGGCGTGACCGTGCTGCACGGCCTGGATGAGCCGGGCCTCGGCCTGGAGGCGTGAAACGTAGTCCGTGGGCAGTTTCGCGTGCTCGGCGGCCCGGGCGAGCGCCTCCAGGAACGATTCGCTCAACAGTCCCGGCGAGGGCTCGGGCGGAGGCGGGGTGAAGGCCCTCGCCGAGAGCATGGCGCCCGTGGCCGTGCGCACCCTGACCGGGCGCTCGCCGGTGGCCAGGGACAGGGTCTCCTCCAGCTTCGCCACCTGGGGCCAGCTCTCCAGGGGCATGACGCGCACGCGCCCCATCACCCGTCGCCCAGGCGCATCCACCAGCCTCGGCACGTGGCCTCCCCACTCCGGTGCCGGCACGTCATACAGGAGGTCCACGTCGAGCGCCGTCGCCACTTCCCCCTCGGGCAACTCGGGAAGCAGGTTGCCCTCGAACCGCTCCCGCGTGAGCCCGGGTGCCAGGGCCAGCGAGAAGGTGAACCAGACGTATGATGGGCGGGAGGACATGGTGTCAGTGTGCCTGGGAAGGTGTCTTCCTTTCTATACTGGGGTCGCCCTCGGGGGCACCGGAGGAGTTTCATGGATGTAGCCAAGGGGGCGGGGACGTGAGCGCGACGGCTTCGGTGGAGGTGCCCCGCGCCCGGTGGCTCGCGCGTTGGGCGGAGCGGCTCAACCCGCTCGTGGTGAAGGAGGTGCGCCAGGGGCTGCGCTCGCGCGTCTTCTGGTTGAGCTTCGGGCTGATGTTGTTGGCCTGCTTCATCATCTCCCTGGCGGCCTATGTCGCCACGATCGAGGAGGGCCTGAAGCCCCAGGGGCGCACCTTCTTCCTCGCCTTCTTCTTCTGTCTGGGCATGGTGCACTTCTTCCTCCTGCCCTATGGCGCCTACCGCTCCCTGGCGCGCGAGCGCGAGGACGAGACATGGGTGCTGCTGCTGCTCACCGGACTGGGGCCCCGGCGCATCCTCCGGGGCAAGGTGGCCTCCTGCACGGTGCAGGGCGGGCTGTACGCCTCGGCCGTGGGGCCCTTCCTCCTCTTCAGCTACTACCTCAACGGCATCGACCTGCCGACGCTCCTGCTGGTGCTGGTCCTGGGCGCCTGCTGGTTCCTCTTTCTCACCGTGGTGGCGGTGTGCACGGCCACCCTCGCCGAGGGGCGCATGGGCCGCGGCCTCGCGCACTGGCGCTGCTGGCGGTGTTGGGGCTGGCGCTGATCTACGGGCAGGCCATGGCCTTCACCCTGTGCCAGGAGGGCTTCCGCTCCCTGCTCGCCAATGACGAGGCGCTCGCCTTCGCCCTGGGTTCGTTGTGGCTGATGCTCACCTGTGCCGGCTCCTCTTCGAGACCGCCGCCGCGCGGCTGTCCCTGAGCACGGAGAACTACTCGTGGGGACCCCGGCGGGCGCTCGTCGTGCAGGCCGTGCTCTCCGCGCTCGGCGTCCTGGGCGGGTGGTGGGACTCCCGCTCCCAGTCGTTGGCCTGGGGCATGAGCCTCCTGGGGTGTGTGTACCTGACGCTCTGCGGCCTGCTGCTGGCCACCGACGTGGATGGACAGGCCCGCTCCCTGCGCGCCGCCACACGGCCCTGGTCGCTCCTGCGCCCGGGCGCCTTGCGCGGCTTCCGGCTCGCCGTGCTGCTGCTGCTCTTCTGGTCGGCGGCGTGCGGTGTGCTCTGCGTCCTCTCCACGCACGCCCGCTCCACCGTGGACCTGCCCGGGGTGATCGCCCTGCCCCTGTACGCGCTCCTCTATCTCTCGCTGCCGCTGTGGGTGGCGCGCCTGCCGCGCTCGCCGGTGTTCTCCTCCCCGGCGCCGGTGCGGCTGCTGTTCTTCGTGCTCGGCGGGCTCGGCCTCCTGCTGCCTTCCCTGGTGTCCTTCGTCTTCTGGCGCGAGGAGGGCGACACGTTCGTCTCGCTGCTCAACCCCTTCCTCGGCGTGATGGGCTTCGCCGAGGGCGAGCCTCCGCTGGATGAGCCGGTGCTGACCTGGTCCCTGCTCGGGTGCGTGGCGCTGCTCGCCGCGCTCTCCGTCTTCCTCGCGGATCGCTCGCTCGCCGCCCGGGAGCGACAGGTCCACGCGGCATGAGCGCTCCGGTGGACTTCGACGAGGCGGAGGTGGCGCGGCTCTGTCCGGGGCTCGCCCTGGCGCTGCCCCGCTCGCCCCACCGCGGCCGGGTGGGCGAGGTGCGTGCCGCCTCGGCGGGCTCCTCGTTGGACGTGCAGGACTTCCGCGCCTATCAGCCGGGGGACGACCTGCGGCAGATGGACTGGAACGCGGTGGCGCGCACCGGCGAGCTCATCCTGCGCGTGCGTCAGGAGGAGGTGTCGCCCCGGCTGGAGGTGCTGCTGGACGGCTCGCGCAGCATGGCGGTGTCGCCGCGCAAGGCCGGGTGCGCGCGCGAGGTGGCGCTGCTGGCCACGGAGGTGGGCGCGCGGCAGGGGCTCGCGCCGACGCTGCTGGTGGGGGGCTCCCGGCCCGAGCGGGTGCACGGCGCGGTGTGCCGGGGCGTGCTGCGCTCGGCCGCCTTCGACGCGCGGGAGGACCTGGCCACGGCGCTGGGCCGGCTGCCGCCGCTGCGCCCCTGCGGGCTGCGCGTGGTGGTGAGTGACTTCCTCTTCGAGGCGCCCCTGGCGGAGCTCGTGTCGCGGCTGGCGCGGGGGGCCTCGGCCCTCTTCCTGGTGCAGGTGCTGGACGCGGAGGACCTGGAGCCCACGGGAGGCGAGGGCGCGCGGTTGGTGGACGCGGAGAGTGGCGAGGCGCTGGAGGAGCTGCTCACCGGGAGCGTGCTGGCCGCCTACGCGCGGCGCTTCGCCGAGCACCAGAAGCTGCTCGGGGCCGCGGCGCGGCGGGCCCAGGCCTCGCACCGGTGCTGCCCGCCCCCGAGGCCCTGGGCGCGCTCGTGACCGGAGTGCTGCGGCCCCTCTTTCCCCGCGGGGGGCACATGAGCCTCGGTTTTCCCTGGGGGCTGCTGGCCCTGGGCGCGCTCGTGCCGCTGGTGGCGGCGTACTTCCTGCGGCGCAAGCAGAAGCCCGTGGTGGTGAGCGCCCTGTTCCTCTGGCGCACGCCCCGTCCTCGCGCCGAGGCCGGCCCGCGCCTCGAGCGCTTCACCCGCGAGGCTCGCTGCTGCTGGAGGTGCTGGCGGTGGTGGCCGCGGCCTTGTTCCTCGCGGACGCGCGGTGGGGCGAGCGCGAGCGGACACGGCACCTGGTGCTGGTGGTGGATGGGAGCCTGTCCCTGTCCGCGCGGGGCGCCGACGGGGTGTCCGGGGTGGAGCGGGTGCGCGCGGAGGCGGCCCGGCGCGTGGAGGAGGAGCGGGCCACGCGGGTGACCGTGCTGGTGAGTGGAGGAGTCCCCCGGGTGCTCGCGGGGCCGGAGGCGGAGCCCTCGCGGGCGCTGGCGGCGCTGGAGTCCTTCCGGGCGCTCGGCGCGGACCATGACGTGGCGCCCACGCTGAGATGGGCCCAGGAGCTGGCGGGCCCGGGCCAGCGCGTGCACTTCCTCACGGATGCGCTGCCCGGCCCGGGGGTGGCCGTGCCGGACACGGTGCGGTGGACGGCCCTGGGCGAGCCCCGGGACAACGTGGGGCTGGTGTCCGCGTGGCGCCGGGACGAGGGCTCCACGGCCACGGTGACGTTGCGGGTGGCGCGCTGGGGCACGCTCCCCGAGGAGACGGAGGTGCGCGTGGTGGCGAGGCCCGGGCCGGGGGCGGTGGAGGGCACGGAGCGGCGCGAGCGGGTGCGGCTGCCCGAGGAGGGCGCGGCCACGTTGCGCTTCACCTTCGAGGGCGCGGGAGACGTGGAGGTGTCCCTGCCGCCGGACGCGCTGCCCGAGGACGGGGAGGTGCGGCTGCCGCCCGCGGCGGAGCGTCCGCTGCGCGTGGCGTGGGCCGAGGGGTTGGAGGCGCCGGTGCGCTCGGCGCTGGAGCGTTTCTTCTCCGTGGTGCCCGGGGTGGAGGTGGGCCCGGGCGAGGGGGCGCTCGTCGTGGGGCCGAGGGGCTCGGACGCGGGGGTGACGGTGGGCGCGGGTGGCGCGGTGCGCACCTTCGTGGGCCCCTTCTTCGCGGAGAAGGGCCACCCGTTGCTGGACGATGTGCAACTGGGCGGCGTGCGCTGGGCGGCGGGAGCGGAGGCGCCTCCGGGCCGTCCCCTGATGACGGCGGGCGAGGTGGTGCTCCTCTCGGAGGAGGAGGGCCGGGTGCACCTCAACGTGGACCTGGCGCGCTCCAACGTGCAGCGCACCTCCGCCTGGCCGGTGTTGCTGGGCAACGTGGTGCGCGAGGCGCGGCGTGCGCGCGAGGGCTTCACCCGGCGGCAGTTTCCGCTCGGCGAGCCGCTCGCGGTGGTGACGCGGGCGGGGGCGCGCTACACGCTGAAGGGCCCCGAGTCGGAGCGTCTCCTCTTCGGCGCGGGGGCCTTGAGTCTGCCCGCTCCGGAGTCTCCGGGCCGCTACACGCTCGTGCGCGAGGGCGAGCCGGTGGACGCGGTGGAGGTGCTGCCGCTGGACGCGCGCGAGTCGGACCTGCGGGGGCGCGGCGCGGGAGATCGGCCCGCTTCCGAGGGTAATAATGATGCGGGGCGGGCGGCCTCCGAGGGCCGTGAGCGCTGGCCGCTGTGGGTGCTGCTGGCGGCGTTGCTGGCGGACTTCTTCCTCACGCGGCGCGTGGAGGCGGCATGAGCTTCTCCCTGCCCCAGGTGTGGATCCTCCTCGTGCCGCTGGGCCTCTTCCTGTGGAAGCGGGGCCGGCGTCCGGGGCCGCCCATGGTGTTGCGCTGGGCGCTGCTGCTGCTCGTGCTGGGAGCGCTCTCCGGCCCCGAGTGGGTGCTGCGCCACGCGGGCAGCGACGTGGTGGTGGTGGTGGACCGCTCGCGCTCCATGCCGGCGGACGCGGGGCGTCTGGCCTCGGAGTGGGTGGGCCTGCTGGAGCAGCAGCGGGGGGCGGGGGATCGGGTGGGTGTCATCTCCTTCGGGCGCGAGGCGCGGGTGGAGCAGCCGCTGTCGGAGACGGGCCGCTTTGGCGGCTTCACCCGGCCGGTGGACGCGGAGGCGTCGGACGTGGCGGCGGCGCTGGACGCGGCGGGGGCGTTGATTCCACCCGGGCGTACGGGCCGGGTGCTGGTGGTGTCCGACGGGCGGGCCACCGGGGAGGACGCGCGGGGGGCGGCGCGGCGGCTGGCGGCCCGGGGGCTCGCCGTGGACTTCCGCCACGTGGCGCGCGAGGACGCACCGCTCGACCTGGCCGTCGTCGCGCTGGAGGCTCCGGCGTCGGTGACGGCGCACGAGCCCTTCCAGATGACGGGGGTGGTCCAGGCGACGGCGCCCGTCACGGGCACGGTGCGCCTGGAGCGCGATGGCCGCGTGTTGCTCCGGGGGCCCTTCGACTTCCAGGCCGGCTCCAACCTGCTGCCCTTGCGCGACCTGGTGGACGTGCCGGGCCTCGCGGCCTACCGCCTGGTGGTGGAGGCGCCCGGGGACGGGGTGGTGGAGAACGACGTGGGCCTGGCGGTGCTGCGGGTGGAGGGGCCTCCCCGGGTGATGCTGCTCACGGACGCGCCCCAGGGCACGCTCGCCCAGGCGCTGCGCGCGGCGGGCCTGACGCTGGAGGTGCGCGCGCCCTTCGTCCTCTCGCTCGACGCGCTGGAGGGGGTGGGCGCGCTGGTGTTGGAGAACGTGGACGCGAGCCGGCTCGGCGAGTCCGGGCTGCATGCCCTGGCCGCGTACGTGGAGCAGGCGGGTGGGGGGCTGGTGATGACGGGAGGCCGCTCGAGCTTCGCGGAAGGGGGCTACCGCCGCTCGCCGGTGGAGCCGCTGCTGCCGGTGTCGCTGGAGATGCGCGAGGAGCAGCGCCGCTCGGCCGTGGCCATGAGCGTGTTGATGGACTGTAGCTGCTCCATGGGGGCCCAGGTGCCCGACGGGCGCACGAAGATGGAGCTGGCGGCCGAGGGCGTGGTGGGCGCGCTCACGCTGCTCAACGAGAAGGACGAGGTGTCCGTGCACATGGTGGACACCGAGCCGCACGAGCTCTTCCCGATGAGCCCGGTGTCGGAGGGGCTGCCGCTGGACGAGGTGGCGCGGGGCTTCAGTGGCGGCGGCGGCATCTACGTGGGCGAGGCCCTGCGCGTGGGGCGGGAGCAGGTGCTGAGCAGCCGCCAGCCCACCCGGCACGTGCTGCTCTTCTCGGACGCGGCGGACTCGGTGGAGCCGGACGACTACCTGCGGACGCTGGACGAGCTGCGGCGCCAGAAGGTGACGGTGTCCGTCATCGGCCTGGGCACGGAGAAGGACGCGGACGCGCCGCTGCTCAAGGAGATCGCCGCCCGGGGCGGGGGCCGCGTCTACTTCGCGGAGGACGCGACGAGCCTGCCGCGCATCTTCAGCCAGGAGACGCTCGCGGTGGCGCGGGCCACCTTCGTGGACACGCCCGCCTCGCTCGAGGCCGCGCCGGACCTGCCGCTGCTCGGGCGGCTGCCGGCGCTGGGGCTGCCCCAGGTGGGGGGCTACCACCTCACCTACCTCAAGCCGCGCGCGAGCGTGGCGCTGCGCACGCTGGACGACAACGCGGCGCCGGTGCTGGCGCTGTGGCCGCGCGGGGCGGGGCGGGTGGTGGCCTTCCTGGCGGAGGTGGACGGCGAGTACACGGGCGAGCTGCGCACCTGGAGCGGCCTGCGCGCGGCGCTCGAGGGCATGGTGCGCTGGACGATGGGGGGCGCGGGGGGAGCGGACGAGGCGGTGGCGCGCTCGGAGCGGCGGGGGGATCGGCTGCGGGTGACGCTGGACTTCGCGCCGGACGCGCCGTTGCCGGGGGCCCTGCCCACGCTGATGCTGTTGCCGGGGGACGGACGGGGCGCCGCGGTGGAGCTGCCCATGCGGTGGGAGGACGAGGACCGGGTGGTGGCCGAGTACACGCTGCCGGGCAGCGGCACGTGGCACCCGGTGGTGAAGCTGGGCACGCGGGCGTTGCGCGCGCCCCCGGTGACGCTGCCCTACGCGCCCGAGTTCGAGCCCGGCAGCGCCCAACGAGGGCTGGAGGTATTGCGCGGGCTGGCGTCCGTGAGTGGAGGCGAGGAGCGGCTGTCGTTGACGGGCATCTTCGCCCACGCGCCCGAGTCCGAGGGCCGGGTGGCGCTCGCGCCGTGGCTGGTGGGACTGGCGCTGGTGGCGCTGCTGGCGGAGGTGGCCGCGCGCCGCTTCCTGTCGGCGCCGAGGCTCCGGCCCGTTCGGACGGCCCCTTCCACGGCGGCGATGGCGGGCCCTCCCGGAGGGCTGGAGCGGCCGAGGGCGGACGCGACCCCGCGAGCGCCGCTCCCCTCCGCCTCGTCCGAGCCGGAGCGTCCCCGGGAGGAGTCTGGAATGGACTCGGCGCTGGAGGCCGCCCGGGAGCGGGCTCGCCGCCGGCTGCGCGAATGAGGCCCGAGACGGAGCCCCGGTGGGAAATGTCGGGGTGGCGGTAGAGTCTTGCCCGGCCGTTCATTCACCGAAGGGAACACGCCATGGAGTTCCGCAAGACCACTGTCCTGCCGCTCGACGACGCGCGGGCGGCGAGCCATCTCTTCCGCCAGTGGGTGCATGATCGGCCCCATGTCCTCTTCGTCGTGTTGGGGAGCGGTCCCGATCGGGAGGCGCTGGTGTCCAAGGCGGGGATGTTCGCGGGGACGGAACACCAGCCGCGCTGGGTCATCTGGGCGCGGGACTTGTCGGCCATCGAGGCGGACATCGCCCAGCTCAAGGAGAGCACGGCGGGGCTGAAGCAGGCGGTGCTCGGTGGGGAGGCGCGGGCCTTCGTCCTGTCGCTGGGGGACGCCATCCAGGACGTCATCTCCTCGAGCGAGACGGCGGACAACTTCCGGGTGAACCTGGCCTACATGCGCGCGGAAGTGCTGCCATGAGGGCGCTGCTCTGGGCGTGGGCCCTGACGGTGTCCCTGGGCGCGGCGCCGGCCCCGGCGCAGACCCTGCTGCGCATCGAGGAGAGGGATCTCGATGGTGCCTCCCATGCGGTGGGGCCGGGGGTCGCCATCGTCGACATCAGCAGCACGTTGAACATCGGGGTGGAGCGCGCCGCGCTGCTCGAGCGCATCCGGGCCTCGGCGCCGGGCACCTCCAGCCAGGAGCTCATCCAGGATCTGCTCCAGCTCCAGTCCTTCCTGAACGAGGGGGCGGGGCGGGCCTCAAACCCCTGGAGGACGCGCTGTCGGAGTGGGCCCGGGAGGGGGACGCCCGCGGCGAACGCGAAGCTGCAGGGGGCCTATCGCCAGTGGGGAAAGTCCGCGCTCCAGGTCATGGAGTACGCCAACCGCTCCCTGTCCGGGGGAGACCCCCGCCGGGCCCGGCTGCGCGAGTCCCTCAACGTCGCCCTGGAGCGCAACGCGGGGGCCTCCATCGAGCAGCTCTACGCGACCATCACCCAGGTGGGCACGCAGGAGGCGTTGCGGCTGCGCGGCGAGCTGGACGAGGTGCTGCGTGAGGAGGGCGTCTCGGTGCAGATGGGCGTCTGGGTGACGACGCGCGGGGAGGGCAGCCGTCCCATCCACCTGCCCAACTTCGACACCTACGCGCCCCAGGGTCGCGTGGACATCGAGCGCTTCAAGATCCTCCTCACCGAGGAGCAGAAGGCGCAGCTGCGCCGGCCGATCAACTCGCGCGCGACATCCAGTCGCGCCGCTTCTCCGGGGCGCTCGGGCCCGAGGCGCGCGAGCGGCTCGCCCAGCTCTTCTCCAGCACGCGCGGGTGTGTCGTCGCGCTGCGCGAGCAGTTGGACGCCTTCCTGCGGGGGACGGATCCCACCACCCAGCGGCTCCGGGCGGCGGCGGAGACCACCCGGTTCCAGCTCGAGTCCTATGGCGCCTTCATGGATGGGCTCGCGGCGAAGTACCGCGCGCCCTCCGGCACGACCTCCTCGGCGGACTTCCTCATCGGCACCAACGAGGATCTGGACGAGGCGGCGCGGCGCACCCGCCAGAGCGTCGAGCAGTTCTCCGTGCTCCTCACCGCGCTCAACGCCCAGGCGGTGGGCCTGGACGAGGTGGGCAAGCGGCTGCTCAAGCAGCTCACCGAGTGCCGTCAGACCTTCACCACCGACGTGGGCGCCGTGCTCCAGACGCTGACGGCCGTGTTCCAGACGCTCGCGGGCGCGCAGTCCACCCACGCCGCGGCGCTGGAGCTGGGCGCGCAGGTGCTCCGGCTCGCCCTGGAGGAACTGCCCGAGAGCACCACCCTGGATCTGGCGGACGCGGGCCGGCGCGCGGAGGGAGACACCGTGGTGCTCAAGTTCGCCCTGCGGCGCGGCGAGCGCCCCGCCCAGGAACTGGAGGTGCGGCAGTTGCGGATGCAGCGGGTGCTCGTGCACCTGGAGACGGTGGTGGGCCTCATCTTCGCCCAGCAGCCCCGGGACATGGGGGGCTCCTCCACCAGCCGCTTCCAGGTGGCGCCCGCCTACAGCGTGCTCTTCAAGGGCGCCTCGCGCACGAGCGGCTTCTGGAACAACGTGCTGACGCCCGGCATTGGCGCCAACCTGTCCGCGCTGGACTTCGACAAGGACGGCACGCCCGAGCTGGGTGCCGCCGTGACGCTCGCGCTCTTCCGCGACTTCGTGCAGGTGGGCTACGGCTACAACGTGTTCCGCGACCGGGGCTACCTCTTCTTCGGCGTGGGCCTGCCGCTGCCGGTGCTGGGCTTCTCCGCGGGGGCTTCCCGTGCCGCCTCGGCGGGCTCCGTCCCCTGAGCACCACTAACGTCCACCAAAGTGGAATTTTCTAGAAAAATCAGGAAATCCCATTTTCTTGGATGCTAAGAAGAGCGCCTTCCCCGCCGTGGAGGCCGGTGCCCTCCGGCCCTGTCCTCCCGGCCTTGAGCGAGGCAGGCGATGAATCTCCGACGCGCGTGGTGGCTGTTGCCGGCGTTGTGGGCGGTGGGCTGTGGCCCTTCCGTGGATGAAGAGGTCGTGGACGAGCTCACCGGTGAGGTGCTCGAAGCGGCCACGACGGCGTACGACATGAACCGGCTGCTGGAGGACACGGACCTCACCGGGGGGCAGGGCATCACCCCGGCGCAGGTGCAGCAGTTCCTCGCGCTCAAGGGCTCGTACCGGCGGGCTATACGGACCCCGCGTGGAACAAGACGGCGGCGGTGCTCATCGTGGAGCGCTCCAAGGCCGTCGGCATCAACCCCCTGTACATGCTCGCGCGTATCCAGACGGAGTCGAGCCTCATCACCAGCGGCACCTCCACCAACCTCGCCAAGGCCACCGGGTGCGGGTGCCCGGACAGCGCCGGGTGTGACACCTCGTACGCGGGCTTTGGCAACCGGTGGACTGCTCGGCCCGGAAGCTGCGCGGCTACCTCACGGACCTGGACGCCGGGCGCGCCACCGTGTCGGGTTGGAAGCCGAACGTGACGAAGAGCACGTCGGACCCGTGCTCGGTGAAGCCGGCCAACAAGGCCACCGCGGCGCTCTACACGTACACGCCCTGGGTGGGGGCGTACGCCATCCAGTGTGGCCGCACCACCGTGGGGGGCTCGTCGCTCGTGGCGGCGAAGTACAACCTGTTCAAGGGCGAGTACGACTGGGCCCCTCCACCACCGCGTGCTACTCGGGCACGGTGGACGCCGACGTGGCCGAGGGTGGCTGCGTGCAGAGCTCCTCGGATGGCCTGTGGCGGCAGTGCCTGGGGGGCGCCTTCACGGACGGCACCAGCGCGAAGCCCTCCACCTGCACCGTCTCCTGGCCATGGTGCCAGTCCGTCACGCTGGGCAGAGCCGTGCCGGCGCGCACCTGTGTGCAGTCGGCGAGCAACGCGCAGTGGCAGCAGTGCGGCGTGGGGGCGTGTGGCAGTCGGCGTCCACCGTGCCCACCACGGGCAGTGGGCCCGTGGGCGCCTGCTACGCCACCTACGCCCTCTAGGCGCCTGCCACACCACCTACTTCTGGGCGGCGCGGCTGAAGATGGCGAACAGCAGGGCCATGTAGCCTCCGCCGCACAGGCAACAGGAGACCAGGGGCACGAGCAGTGTCCCGGCGAGCGCCGTGCCGGTCGTCGTGCGGTGCAGCCCGCGGTAGGCGAAGAAGCGCGACACCAGCGCCCAGAAGGGGGCCACCTGCGTGCCGATGAAGGGCACGATTCCGAGCGCCCAGGCGGCCTCGGAGAGCGAGTGGGCGCGCAGGGTGACACCGAAGGGCCGGGTGACGCCGCCCGCGCGCAGCACGAGGTGGTCCACGCCCGAGCCCATCAGGGTCATGAGCACGGACAGCGGGGGCCCGAGCAGCGCGGTGGCCACGAACATGCCCACCCCCATCCAGCGCATGAACACCAGTCCGGAGCCATCACCCGTGGGCGGGTTCGGGAGGGCCTCCTCCATCATCCAGGGCATGGCGGTGAAGATGAGCATGTAGGTGAGGCCCGTCATGAAGCAGGCGGGCACCGAGCACAGCAGCGCGAACAGCAGGGAGTCGCTCGTGCGGCCCTCGGCGCGGGCCTGGGCGAAGGTGCCCGGGCGGAGGAGCACCTGGCCGAGCGTCTTCCAGAAGGCGCGCCACAGGCCCAGCTCCTCGCGCTGATCCCACGGCAGGGGCGCGTCCGGCTCCAACTGGTGGCAGCGGACGCAGAGCGTTTCTCCCTGGGGACCGGCCCGCAGACACCGGGCACAGGCGAACGTGCCACAGCGGGAGCAGGTGCCGAGGCCACGCAGCGTGGGGTGCACGGCGCACACGGGCTGGGTGCCGCCGGGGACGGCCTCGAGCAGCAGGGAGGCGCCACAGCCCGGACAGGACTGGGCGCCGGGTGCGAAGGGGTGCTGGCAGTAGGGACAGGGGATGGACATATCGCGCCGTCCATCCTGTCATGAACGCGTGGGGCCGAGCGCTCAGAAGGCCACGGGCAGGCGCTGCAGGCCGTGCACGAGGATGCCCTCGCGCCAGCGCAGCTCGCGCTCGTCCACCGCCAGGCGCAGCCGCGGCATGCGCTCGAGCAGCAGGTTGAGGGCGACGGTGGCCTCGAGCCGGGCCAGGGGCGCGCCCAGGCAGAAGTGGATGCCGAAGCCGAAGGCGATGTGCCGGTTGGGCTCGCGGGTGATGTCGAAGCGCTCCGGCTCCGGGAACTGCGCCGGATCATGGTCGGCCCCCATCAGCGAGGCGAGCACCGCCTCTCCGGCGGGAATCACCTGGCCGTGCAGCTCGGTGTCCTGGAGCGCCCAGCGGTAGGTGGTGGTCTCCACCGGGCCGCGGTAGCGCAGCATCTCCTCCACCGCGGAGTCGATGAGGGCGGGGTTGGCGCGCAGCCGCTCGAGCTGCTCGGGGTGCTTGAGCAGCGCCCAGACGCCGTTGCCCATGAGGTTCACCGTCGTCTCGTGGCCGGCCACCAGCAGCAGGAACAGCATGCTGACGAGCTCCACGGGCGACAGCCGGTCTCCCTGCTCCTCGGCCATCATGAGCGCGGTGAGCAGGTCATCGCGCGGCTCGTCCCGGCGCCGGGCCATGAGCTGCTGGAAGTACTGGAGGAACTCCATGCCGGCCTTCTGCAGGGGCCCCACGTCGCCGTTGACCGGCGGGTTGATGATGACGTTCGTCCACTCGCGGAACTGGTCCTGGTCCTCGGTGGGCACGCCGAGCATCTCGGCGATGACCGTCACGGGCAGGGGGAAGGCGAAGGCGTCGAGCAGATCCATGCTGCCCTTGGGCTGGGCGTCGTCCAGCAGGCGCTGGGCGATGGCGGTGACGCGCGGGCGCAGCTCCTCCACCCGGCGCGGGGTGAAGGCCTTGGAGACGATGGTGCGCAGGCGCGTGTGGTCCGGGGGATCCGCCGAGAGCATGTGCTGGTTGATGGCCGCCAGCGAGTCGATGCGCATGCGCCGCGAGGGCGCGTTCTCGGGCAGCTTGTCCTGATCCTTGGTGAAGCGGTTGTCCCTCAGCAGCTCCACGGCTTCCTTGTAGCGGGTGACGATCCACACCGGCGTCTGGAAGTAAGGATCCATCATCCGCACGATGGGGGCCTCCTGGCGGATGCGCGCGTAGAAGGGCAGGGGGTTGTGGCGCGTCTGGGGGCCCACAGCTCACTGGAGAGGGTGCTCGTGCTCATGGATGTTGCCTCCGGGGGTAGGAACCACCCTGGATACGTCAGAGCAGGGTTCCTCGCAGCAGGAGACTGGCCACGGTGAAGTAGATGACAAGTCCCCCCCGCGGCGGCCCGTCGCCCCCCTATGGCTCCACGGACCGCCGCCCTGTTCGCTGGCTACGGCGTGACCTGGATGCTGGCGGGCGGCAGCACGTTGCTGGGAAGGGCGTGCGTGGAGGCCCAGCCATCGCCGATCCGCGACCTCGCGTTTCCTCCCCAGGCATGGACTTCCCCGTTGGAGAGCAGGGCGAAGGCCACGTCATTGCCAGCCCACACGGCCGTCGCGCCCTGGAGGCCGGCCACGGGTGCTGGCGTGAACCGGTCCACGGTCGTTCCATCTCCGAGCTGGCCACTGAGGTTGTATCCCCAGGCCCACACGGAGCCATCCGTGCGCAGCGCCATCGCGTGGCCGGTACCCGCCGCGATGGCCGCCACGTCCGTCAGGCCCGGCACCTGGGTGGGGGGAATGCCGCGCATGGAGGTCCCATTCCCAGACAGTCCACTGGATGTGTCGCCCCAGATCCATACGGTTCCATCCGTGCGCAGGGCCATGGAGTATTGCATTCCGGCCGCGATGGCTTTCACGTCCGTCAATCCTGGCACCTGGGTGGGGATGAGCCTCCAGGGAGCGTTCCGACTCCGAGCTGGCCATAGGAGTTGTTACCCCAGGCCCACACGGAGCCGTCCGCGCGCAAAGCCAGGGAATGGCCGTAGCCAGCCGCCAGGGCTTTCACGTCCGCGAACCCTGGGATCAGCGTGGGGGTGAGCCGCGGGATGGGGTAGGAGGTGCTCGTTCCATCTCCGAGCTGGCCAGTCCAGTTGTTGCCCCAGGCCCACACCGGCCATCGTCGCGCAACGCCAGGACGTGGCGGGACTCGTCCATCGCCGCCACGGCGGTGATGCCCGTCAGGCCGGGGATGGGCGCGGGCGTGCTCCGGGACACCTGGGTGCCATCTCCCAACAGGCCCGTGGTGCCATCACCCCAGGACCACAGGGTTCCATCCGAGCGGAGCACGAAGGACGTGCGGCCAGTGATGGCGACGGCCACCGCATCCGAGAATCCCGGTACCTGGGCGGGGCTCGCGCGGCCAGGGGCCGTGGCATCTCCGAGCTGGCCCTGGGAGTTGTCGCCCCAGGACCACACGGTCCCATCCTGACGTCGGGCCAGCACGTGCGAGAAATTGACCCGCAGGGAGGTCACGTCACTCACTCCACCCAGGAGCACGGGCGTCAGCCGGACATTCGAACCGGTTCCCAGCTTGCCCATGTCATTGTTTCCCCAACCCCACAGCGAGCCATCCTGCCGCGGCGCCAGCACGTGCTCATCCCCCGCGGAGATGGCCACCGCGTCCTGGAGCGCGGCCACCTGGACGGGGACGGTATGGATTGGCCTGTCGGGATGGCCCAGTTGATGGACGGAGTTCTGGCCCCAGCCCCACACCGTGCCGTCCTGCCGCAGCGCCACCGAGAAGCGCGAGCCCGCCGAGAGGTCCACCACGTCCGAGAGGCCCGGGACCTGCGTCGGCACGGGGAGGGCGGTGGCCGGCTGACTGCCATTGGACTGAGCGGACTCATTGGCGCCCCAGGCCCAGACGGTCCCATCCTGGCGCAAGGCCAGACTGTGCTCCCCGTGGCTGGCGGAGATGGCCACCGCGCCCGTGAGGCCCTGGACCTGCACGGGCGTGTTCCGGTCGAGGGTGGTGCCATCGCCGAGCTGGCCGCGCGAGTTGCTTCCCCAGGCCCAGACGGTTCCATCCTGGCGCAGGGCCAGGGTATGGGAAGCACCCGCGGAGATGGCCACGACCTGGGAGAGGCCTTGGACCTGCGTGGGGGTCGCGCGCTTGAGCGTGGTGCCATCGCCAAGCTGGCCCACGGAATTCATCCCCCAGGTCCAGACGGAGCCCTCGTGTCGCAAGGCCACGGAGAAGGAGCGTCCGGCCGAGACCGCCTTCACGTCCGTCAGGTTGGGCAGGAGGGTGGGAGTCCACTGGGTATAGACCCCACTCAGGCCCAGCTCTCCTTGGGGATTGTAACCCCAGACCCGGACCGTTCCATCCTGATGCAATGCCAGGGCATGGTTGTAGCCCGCGCTGACGGCGGTGATGCCCGAGAGTCCACCGATCTCGATGGGAAGGTGCTGCGGGGTGCTGATTCCAGGTCCGAAGATGCCATTCCCCCAGCCCCGCACGGTTCCACTCGCCGTCACCACCAACGTCTGGCTGAGTCCCGTTGAAACCCTGCCATGCCGCGCTCTCTGCTCCACGACGGCGGGGGAGGTTGCTTCGCCTTCCGCTTTCGCGCTCCCCGCCCACGCCATGATGCCCAGCCAGGACAGCAGCAGGGGGTGCCACGGGCGCAATCCTTGTCTCATCGTTGAGGACTCCCAAGTGAAGGTGTTTCCGGCAACGAGAATCCCGTGCGGTCACCGACCGCGTCTTTTCAGGGGGGACTTCGTGTGTCGGCTCCTCCAGCACGAGCTGTGCCAGGGCAGTCAAGCAACCCGTCGCCTGGGCGGCGTACCCTCTTCTTCCTGCCCGCGGGGGGACGGAGTGACGTTTTCGGGCGGACCCTGACGAATCAGGGCACTCCCGGTCGGCTTCGCGCGCGAACTCCTTGAAGTCAGAGCAGGGTTCCCCGCAGCAGGAGACTGGCCACGGTGAAGTAGATGACGAGTCCGGAGACGTCCACGAGGGTGGCCACGAAGGGGGCGGAGGCGCTCGCCGGATCGAACCCCAGGCGGCGCAGGGCGAAGGGGAGCATGGAGCCGGAGAGGGTTCCCCACGTCACCACACCTATGAGGGACAGGCCCACGGTGAGGGCCACCAGGACGGCGTGTTCGCCGTAGGAGCCGAAGAAGTGCTGCCACACGAGGATGCGCACGATTCCAACCCCGCCGAGGGTGGCGCCCAGGGCCACGCCGGCGAGCACCTCGCGCCGGGCCACGCGCCACACATCGCGCAGCCGCACCTCGTTGAGCGCCAGCGAGCGGATGATGAGCGTGGTGGCCTGGCTGCCCGAGTTGCCTCCGGAGCTGATGATGAGGGGCACGAAGAGCGCGAGCACCACGGCGCGGGCGATTTCTTCCTCGAAGTAGCCCATGGCGGTGGCGGTGAGCATCTCGCCGAGGAACAGCACGAGCAGCCATCCGGCGCGCTTCTTGATCATGGCGAGGAAGCCCACCTCGAAGTAGGGCGCGTCCAGGGCCTCCATGCCGCCCACCTTCTGGATGTCCTCGGTGGCCTCCTCCTGCACCACCTGGACGATGTCATCCACGGTGACGATGCCCTTCATGCGCCGCTCGGCGTCCACCACGGGGATGGCCATGAGCGACTGCGAGGCGAACAGCCGGCTCACCGCCTCTTGATCCGTGTCCTCGGAGACGGTGATGAGGTCGCGGCTCATCACGCCTTCCACGCGCTTGTCCGGGGCGGACTGGAAGAGCTGGCGCAGGGACACCACGCCGAGCAGGTGCTGCTGGGGATCCAGCACGTAGGCGTAATAGACGGTCTCCACCTTCTCGCGGGTCTGCCGGCGCAGGTAGCTGATGGCCTCGTCGATGGTCATCTCCGGTCGCACGCGCGCGAAGCGGGGATTCATCAGTCCGCCCGCGTTGTCCTCGGCGTAGGCGAGCAGGGCGTGCACCTCGCGGCGCGTGGTGTCGTCCAGCTCGCGCAGGAGCGCGTCGCGGGTATCGGGCGCGGTGGCCTGGACGACGTCCACGGCGTCATCCGGGGCGAGCAGCCGCAGCCGGTGCGCCGCTCCCCCGGGCCGAGCGCGAGGATGAGATCCGCCTGCTCCTGGGCGGAGAGCGACAGGAAGAAGTCATCCGCGGTGGCATGGGGCACCAGCTTGAAGCTCTCCACCCGCTCATCGCGGGAGAGCGCGGGCCGGCGTCACGCAATTCATGCGGGAAGATGGGCTCGGGATCCTGGGTCTCCATGAGGACTCCCATCGTCCAAGCCCGGGAGATTGTCCAGTGGCAGCACGGACTGCTGAACACACCGTGCACGGCGAGGGCCGCCCATGCTCACCTCCGGCGGCCCTCACCACGCCCGATGCTCTCTCGCTCGTCGTTCGCCTTGTTGGCGCTCAAAGCGGGATGGCTCGCCGCGTTGACGTTCGCGGTCTGCGAGGAAGCCAGCTTCGGGAACTGCGTCGAATCTCCATACGTCTGCAGCGCCGTGCACTCCCCGGTCTGCGAGTCCCATCTGAACGAGATGAGGGACGTGTCATTCATGGCACTGACGATTTGGAGCAGCGCTGCCGGAGGGTTGTAGAGGTCGCAGCTGGCCCGGCGGTTGGCCGCATCTCGCGCCCGGCACCGAATACACACGAGCCAATTCCCATCGGTCTGGCGGTTGGAGATGATCGAGCAGCCGATCTGCTGCGTCGAATCGGGAGAGTTGTAGGCTCCAGCCGGGCTGCCAAAGACAATATTCGATTGGGTGTCGATATAGACCCCGAAATTGTTTCGAGTTCCCGCGTTGGCCGTTGCTCCCAGAAGGAGAAAGCCGATCGCCATCCACTTGTTCATTTGATTCATGATTGCCCTTCAGGGGGTGGGACTGCGTGTGCCGGACCTCTCAGTACGAGCCGTGCCAGGACTGGCGGGCAGCCAGTCGCCTGGGGGTGCGTTTGTTTTCACGAGGATTCGCGGATTCTGGGTGACGCTTTGGGGCGGACCGCTGACGAGTCAGGTCACTCCCCGTGTCCCTTCCGCCGGGGCATCCAGTCGGGGTGGCGAGCCTGCGCGCGCGAGGTGTCGCGCCCGGCCTCCGGGTGACATCTCCCGCGAGGCCCCCGAAGGTGCTAACGGTGCGGCACCCGTCATGTCGACTCCCGCCACGCGCCCCGCCGAAGCGTCTTCCCCCTGGAATTCCCCGCTGCTCTGGGGGCTCGTGGGCTGGGTGTTGGCGTTGATGTTGGCGCACCATGCGGTGTGGCTGTCGGGCCTGCGGCTCACCCAGGGGGACGAGGGCGACGTGCGCTTCGTGCACTACTGCCTCGAGCATGGCTTCCGCTACCTGCGCGGGGACGCCGCGCACGCGCGCTTCTGGGACGCGCCCTTCTTCCACCCGGCCACCAACACCTTCGCCTACTCGGATCCGCTGCAGGGCGTGCTGCCGCTGTACGCGGCCTGGCGTGCCGTGGGCCTGCCGCCCGACACGGCCTTCCAGTTCTGGGAGTTCACCGCCACCTCGCTCAACTTCCTGACGGCCCTGTGGCTCCTGCGCCGGGGCTTCGGGGCGTCCGCGAGCGCGGCGATGGTGGGCGCGGTGCTCTTCGCCGCGGGGGCCTCGCGCATCCATTCGATCAACCACCCCCAGTTGCTGCCGCAGTTCTACAGCGTGCTCGCGGTGGGGGCGCTGCTCGCCCTGACGCGGCCCGAGATGTCGCGCCGGGCCGGAGCCGCCTGGGGCGCGCTGCTGGTGGCCTCCTGCGTGGCGCAGCTCTACGCGGCCTTCTACTGGGGCTGGTTCCTGGGCTTCTTCCTCGCCCTGACCGGGCTCGTCGCGCTCGGCTTCTCCGACACCCGCGCCCGGCTGTGGCGGGGCCTGCGTGTGCACGGGCCCGTGCTCGTGCTGTGGGGTGTGGTGGGGATGGTGGCCCTGCTTCCCATCGTCCAGCACAGCCTGGCGGCGATGCGGGAGGTGGGAGCGCGCTCCTTCTCCGAGGCGGAGGGCATGGTGCCGCGCTTCGCCACCTGGTTCCACATGGGCGACTCGAGCTGGCTCTACGGCTGGATGGGTCGGCTGAAGCCCTTCTCGCGCATTCCCGTGGAGGGGGAGCAGCGGGTGGGGGTGGGCGTGCTGACGCTGGTGCTGGCGGGGGTGGGGCTGTGGCGCTCCCGGGAACGCGCGGCCGTGAGGCTGCTGCTGGGGGTGGTGCTCGTCACCGTGCTGATCGCCACGCGCTACCGCGGGGGCCTGATGCCCTGGTGGCTGGTGTTCCATGGCGTCCCGGGCGCCAGTGCGATTCGCGCCGTCTCTCGGATGGGCGTCTGGTTGTTGCTGCCGGCCTCCGTGGGGCTGGCCCTCTTCCTGTCGCGTCTGTCGCGCGAGGGCAAGACGTGGGGGGTGTTGGTGCTGGGCGGGGTGTGTCTGCTCGAGCAGGGCGTGAATGGGAGCACCTTCGACGCCGCGGCGTCGCGCGCGGACGTGCAACGGTTGGCGGCACGGGTGGGGCCCGGCTGCCAGAGCTTCTTCTACGGCCCGGCCGAGGAGCGCGCGCCCTCGTGGAAGTACCAGATCGACGCGATGTGGGCCTCGCTCGAGCGAGGTGTTCCCACCGTCAATGGCTATTCGGGCAACGTGCCGCCGGGCTGGGCGATGGAGCCCGTGTTCCGGGCGGACGCCGCGCTGCTCGCCTGGGCACGGGCGCGAGGGCTGGAGGTGTCGGACATCTGCCGCATCACGACGCCGTCGCCCCTTGAGCCGCGCGCCCGCTCAGCACGGGCCGACGGTGTTCAAGGGGCTCGAGGGGGAGGGCACCTCGTTGAGGGCGATGGGCACGGAGAAGAAGAAGGAGCTGCCCTGGCCCTGCTCGCTCTCCACGTGGATCCTCCCTCCATGGGCCTCGATGATGTCCTTGACGATGGACAGCCCGAGCCCGGCCCCCCGGCGATCTCCGTGGTTCGCCTGCCAGAAGCGCTCGAAGAGGTGCTGCCGGGCGTCGGGCGTGAGTCCGGGGCCGGTATCCTTCACGAAGAACACCACCTGCCCCTCTTTCGTGTGGGCCCCCACCCGCACCTCTCCCCCGAGGGGGTGAACTTCAACGCGTTGCCCAGCAGGTTGGAGAACACCTGCAGCAACCGGTCCCGATCGGCGAGCACCGGCGGCAGGCTGCCAGGGGGCTCGAGCACCAGTTGCACCTCCTGGGCCTGGGAGCGGACCGTGTCGAGCGCCTCGTGCAGGAGCGGCTCGGTGGGCTGGGGGCTCGCGCGGATGGAGAGCTGCCCCGCCTCCACGCGCGCCACGTCCAGCAGATCCTCGATCATCCGGTTCATCCGATGGGCGGAGGCGGACAGCCGCTCCAGGAGCTTTCCCTGGCGCTCGTCGTTCACCCCGCCCGGGGTCGCGGCCCGCCGTTGCAGCAGCGGCAACGCGAGGAGGATGGATTGCAGCGGGCTGCGCAGATCATGGGCGACGACGCCGAGGATCCTGTCCCGCGCCTGGGTGGCGTCCCGCGCGGACTGGTAGAGCCGGGCGTTCTCCAGGGCCAGGCTGGAGTAGCGGCCCAACTGCTCGGCGAACTCCAGATCCCTCGGGGTGTAGACGTGGCCGGAGTCCGAGGCGATGAACGTGAGGGCCCCCAACAGCCGCTCGTTGACCATCAAGGGAACGGCCATGAAGGAGCGCACGTTGAGCCGCCGCAGCAGGCGCAGGTGCTCATCGCTCTGGGCCAGGGCCGCGAGCTGCTCCGCGGACACATGGGAATGGAGCAGGGGCTTGTGCTGGAGCAGCACCTCGTGTGCGAGGAAGGGGCGGCGGGAGTCCAGCGGGAAGCCCCGCAGGAGCGAGGCCGTCTGCCGCTGGGCGGGGTCGCGGTGGGCGACCTCGGACAGGCGCACCCGGCCCTCGTCCCACAGGTAGACGAGGCACCAGTCGGCCAGCCTCTCCACGGCGAGCTGGGCGACGCGCGAGAGCGTGCGCTCGGAGTCCAGCAATGTGGACGAGAGCAGCTCCCGGCGCTCACCAGGAAGCGTTGCTCCTCCTCCACCCGTTTCTGCTCGGAGATGTCCCGGAGGATGACGGTGAGGGTGCGTCTGCCCTCCACCTCGAGTTCGGAGATGGCCGCGTCGACGGGGAACTCCTCGCCACTCTTGCGCAGGCCGTGGACGCGCTGGCGCTCGCCGATCCTCCGGGCCTGGATGCCCTTGTCGAGGAACGTCCGCATGAGCTGGTGAAGCCGCTCCCGGAAGGGCTCGGGCATCAGCACGTCGAGGGGACGCCCGAGCACCTCGGCGGCCCGGTAGCCGAAGATGGTCTCGGCTCCCGCGTTGAAGAGGGTGATGCAGCCGGCTTCGTCCACGGTGAGGATGGCGTCCGCGGCGAGCGAGACGATGCCGGAGTAGCGCGCTTGCGAGGCGGCGCGCTCCGCCGCGTTGCGCTCGGCCAGGAGCTGGGCGAGGCGCCGCCGGTGCAGCGCGCGCATCGCGAGCACCGCCTGGAGCGCCAGCATGAGCACGGCGATGGCGACCGCGACCAGGCGCATCCCGCCCGACTCGGCGAGCACCTGATGGGCCTCGGACTCCAGGGCGCTCATCCGCTCCCGCTCATGGTGCAGCAGCACCCGCAGGCTCCCATCCAACGCCTCCCGCCGGGTCTGGTACTCTCCGGTGAGGGGGGCTGGAGTTGCTCGACGGGGATGCCCGCGCCCCGTTGCAGGTGCAGTTCCCGGGCGATGCTCCGCAGGAGCTTGTCGGCGCGGGAGATCTCCTCCATCAGCTCCCGCTCCCGCGCATCCAGGTGGCCCTCGGTGAGCTGCCGCACCAGCTCGTCGAAGCGGGCACGCGAGGTATCCACCTCCTTCATGATGTCCTGGTGGGGTGTGAGCAGGTACGAGCGGCTCAGCCGGGCCGGCGCTCCCCTTCGGCGTTCAGACGCTCGGCGCGGAGTGTTTGCTCGGTGACGAGTGCATAGCGCCGCAGGACGGTCTGCTCCCCCTGGGAGAGCTGGAACACCCGCAGCAGCGCGGCTCCCGCCACGAGGGGAATGATGAGCACCAGGGCCGTCGTCATGGAGAAGAAGTGGCGCATCTCCAATCTCTCCTCCTCGAGCCGTTGCTCTAACGAGTAGAATTTAGCATGATTCCCGGGGGGAGACGGCATCCTGGTTGTCTTGGTGTGCATGACGGGCTCGCGCGGCATCGGCGCGAGCCGGGCGTCCTGACGGGCGTTGGTCTGTCGTGAGCGGGGGCGGGCAGCCGCGGGACCGTGCGCCGCGTGGCGACACGGCTGGTTCGTTCTGGACGCGGAGGCGCTCGGGCGGGGACACGGGCGCTGGCTGCCGGTGAACGGGATGTCTCGAATTGGGCGGGGGTCAATCCCTGCTCATGCTGCCTCCCTCACCCGGGCGCTCCCGTGCTGCGCATGCTCCAGCCGCCGGGTTCAGGGGTACCGGAGAATTCTTTTATACATGTCTTGCTGGTATTACGCGTTTTGCGGCCCTTTTTCGTGGCTTCCTGCTAGGGTGCTTTCACGCTCGACCCGAACCGAGCCGCCACGAAAAGGTACAACCCCCATGAGCCGTCATCATCGCTTCGCCCGTCTGTCCATGAGTACTTCCGCGCTGGGCGCCCTGCTGCTGGGCGGCTGTGGTCTCTCCCATGAGACTGAGCAGGCCTTCCCCGGAAAGACAGGTGAAGTGGTGACCGCCCGGGTGGTGTTGCCGGGACTGGGGGTCCAGACGGTCTCCTACGAGAAGATCGACGGAAGGGCCGTACTGGAGGGGGACATCCTGCTTGACTTGCGGGAGGAGCCGACCCGAAGCGGCCAGTCCGTGGCCCGGACGGACTCGTACTCACGTTGGCCGGGGGCCACGGTCCCCTACGTCATCGATGGGGCCCTGCCCGACAGCGGCCGGGTGACGTCCGCCATCCGCCACTGGGAATCCAAGACCTCCTTGCGCTTCAAGCCGCGCACGACGGAAGCGGACTACCTGCGGTTCCGGCCGGGTTCTGGCTGTAGCTCGTTCGTCGGCAGGTTGGGGGGAGAGCAGACGGTGGACCTGGCCGGTGGATGCGGCCTGACCGCCACGATCCATGAGATCGGACATGCCGTGGGCCTCTGGCACGAGCAGAGCCGTGCCGACCGGGACAACTACATCATCATCAATTGGGGCAACGTCCAGTCCGGAACGGCGCACAACTTCCAGACCTACGCGCAGCAGGGGGCGGATGGCATGGACCTGGGCCCCTACGATTATGGCTCCATCATGCACTACGACGCCTACGCCTTCTCCTCCAATGGTCAGCCGACCATCGTCCGCAGGGATGGGGGAGGGAGCCTCGGGCGGCAGGATTCGCTGTCCGATGGGGACACCCGTGGCGCGGAGTCGCTCTATAGCCCGCGCGCCCGCTTCGGCAGCGGCGTGGCCGGCAATCGCTGCCTGGACGTCGCCGACGGCAACTCGGCGCAGGGGACGGTCACGCAGATCTGGGATTGCAATGGCTCGGCCGCGCAGGAATGGTTCCTGAGCGTCCGTGGGGAGCTGCGCAGCACCCTCGCGCCCAACCGCTGCCTGGATGTGTCCGATGGGAATACGGCGTGGGGCACTCGGGTCCGGATCTGGGAGTGCAATGGCTCGGCCGCGCAGAGATGGACGATCAGCAACGGAGAGGTGCGCAGCGCGGTGGGGAGCAATCTCTGCCTGGACGTGTCCAACGCGGGCACGGCCCCGGGAACCGCGGTGCAGATCTGGGACTGCAACTACTCGGCCGCCCAGAAGTGGACCCGGTTCTGAGCAGCCGCGACGCTTCCCTGTTCCTCTCGGGTCAGTGACTTCTCCGCGTGCATGGACTTCAATCCGCCTCCATGCACGCGCTCTCGCTTCGTGAAGACCGCTTCCTGGAAGTGCTCCGGCGTCTCATCGCCCTGACGCCGCGGTTGCAGAACAACCCGGGCGCGGGGCTGGTGCCCGAGGAGCGGCTCGCCGCTCAGGTGGTGTTGGAGACGCTGGCGCCGCACATCCAGAGCGGCTTCATCCAGGCGGAGTCACTGGCGGCTCCCGGCAAGGAGTCCCGGCCGAGCCTGGTGCTCACCGTGAAGGGCACGGGCGAGAGCACGCTCGGCTTCGTGGGCGCGCACTTCGACGTCGTCCCCGCGGACGAGAAGGGCGAGGGCTGGGAGCGCGATCCCTTCACGCTGTGGGAGGGGCCGGGAGGCGTGCTCTACGGGCGCGGCGTCACCGACTGCCTGGGCCACGTGGCGGTGCTGACGGATCTGCTGGCGCAGCTCGCCGAGCGCGGTGAGCGTCCGCGCCGCACGCTCAAGGTGGTGCTCATCTCCAACGAGGAGTCCTCGGACCTGCCGGGCCTGGGTCTGGGCTACGTGGCCGAGCAGGGGCGGCTCGCGGACCGGCGGGCCAGCCGGTGTACTGGCTGGACAGCGCCAACTTCGGCCCCACGGTGGGCACGGGCGGCGCCTCGATGTGGTCGCTGAAGGTGAAGGGCGTGGGCGGGCACTCGGGGATGCCGCAGAACTGTGTCAACGCGCTGGAGCTGGGCATGGCCGCGTCACTGGAGCTGGCCCGCTGGTTCCACGAGCGCTTCCCCGCCACCGAGGACGAGAAGACCTGGGGCTTCCTGTCCTCCTCCAGCCTCAAGGCCACCGTGGTGGAGGGCTTCAACACCAAGGAGTCGAAGATTCCCGCCGAGGTCATCCTGCGTGGGGATCTGCGTCTCACGCCCTTCTACGACATGAAGGCCGTGCGCGAGCAGGTGGCGGACTTCGTGCGCGAGCTGGACGCCCGCCTGGAGCGGGACGAGGCCATCGCCGGCTTTCCACGCACCCGCACGGCGGCGGGCCAGCGCGGCTCGCTCGAGTTCCGCTTCCAGGGGGGCGGCGTGGAAGGCATTGCCTGCCGGCTGGACTCGCCGGGCCTCGAGGCCTTGAAGGAGGCGATGCGGGCGGTGCGCGGCGTGGAGCCCAAGCCCTTCTCGCTCACCGGCTCGCTGCCGCTGGTCAGGGACCTGCAACGCCAGGGCTGCGACGTGCAGATCACCGGCTTCGGGGAGATGGCGTACTACCACGCGCCCAACGAGCAGGCCCGGCTGGAGGATTTCCGGCAGGGCTTCTCCATCCTCCGCGAGCTGCTCGTGCGGCTGTGAGCGGGCGGACGGCGCGCCATCGGGTGTTCAGGTGGGCCGGGCGGAGTCCCGGCCGATGAGCCGGCGCAGCCGGGTCTCGAAGCCGCGAGGATCCTCCATCATCGGGAAGTGGCCCACGCGCTCCATCATCTCGAGCTCCAGGTCCGCCAGTCCTTCGATGGGCTGGATGAGCGGGACGAGGGGCGCGGAGTTGATCGTCGCGACGGGGCGGGTGAGGAGCGGCCAGCGCGCATCGATGTCCCAGCGCAGCAGTGCGTCCAGCACGGCCACCGCGGTCTCGGGCTCTCGAGCGCTCATGGTGGCGGCGATCCAGTCGGCCACGCCGTAACCGAGCGCGTCGTGCAGGGTGATCATGCGGACGAGCGCCGTCATCGCTTTCGGAAAGTCCGCCCGGAAGGCGTTGCAGCGCTCCGCGATCTCCGCGGGTGGCCTGCGCCGGTACATGGCGGCATCGGTGAAGGTATCGACGCCGATCACCTTCCGGCACCGGTCCGGTCTCGCGATCGCTATCTCGAGCGCGACCGGTCCACCGAGCGAATGGCCGACGAGGATGAGCTCGCGCAGCTCCAACTGCTCGATGGCGGTGACGACGTCCCGAGCCATCGCGTCGATGGGATAGGCGGAGCCCGCGGGGAGGCGGCTCGACAGGCCGTGGCCAGCCAGGTCCACCGTTACGACGGTGAAGTCGCGGCACAGGGTCTCGAGCTGCGCATCCCAGAACCGCTGGTCACAGCACCAGCCATGGATGAGGAGGAGGGTCGGCGCACCGGTGCCATGCCGGGACCAGGCCAGTGCACGCCCATCCGGCAGCATCACGGTGCCATGCCGGGAGGTCCCGTCCTTGTTCGTCCCTTCCCGGGTGTGTCCCTCCGGGGGCGGTGAGCCCTCCGCGGGGGGAGGATCGGCGGCCCGTTTCATGCGGACGTAGCCGATGCAGAGCCCCACGACAAACATCAAGCACCCGGCTTGGACGCCCGCGATGTTCATGAGGAGCAGGCCCAGGGGATCCAGGGACTGTGTATCGGTGAAGAGGAAGATGAGGATCATGAGCACCGCCTCCACGGCAGTGGCGGCGAGCGCGAACAGCAGGCCCATGCGGAGGACTCGTGCCGTGCGGGGAAAGACTCGCCCCAGCAAGAACACCAGGAGCAGTCCGAGCAGACAGACCGCGGGGGGAGCGCAACTGAATACCACGTAATCGAAGGGGTCTTTCATAAGGGTCCCCCCGCGAGCAGGAGAAAGGAGCCTCGCGTCACGGGAGGAGGCGGACTGCTTGAAGGACGCTGGCTCAGGGACAGACGCAGGTGCCCGTACACGCGTAGTCACGCGTGCAGGTGTTGCTGCCACATGCGGCGGCGCACTGGGTCTGCGTGCCGTAGTAGTTCTGGTAGTTGCACGTCCACTTCAACGGGCAGATGCCCACCAGGTCCGTGCTCTGCTGCGCGGCCTGCTCCTGAACGGTGGCGGGCTCGGACTCCGGGACTTGCACGGCCTCGGTGCCACAAGCCGTCAGGGAAAGGGCGAGGCCCGAGATGAAGACAGCCAGAATGGACTTGATGCGCATGGGGGAAGCTCCTGGGTGGTGACTGCCAGGAAGACGCTACCCCCCGCTTGGAGCGCTCGCAAGTCAGTGGCGAGATGTCGGCTCGAATTCCTTGTCACTTCAAGCGCTCGAACACGTCTCCCGGAGCGAGCCCCAGGGCCTCCATGGTCCTCGCATCGGGGACACCGGTGGCTGGCAGGCGATGGGCCTTCTGGGCCCGTCGGAGCGCGGCGCTCGTCGGACCGTCGAGGACGCCCTCCTTCCACTCCTCACGGAAGTCATTCCTCGCGAGCGCCTCCTGGATGCGCTCCACCGCCCCCTTCTGGAGGAGCGCTTCGGGATCGAGTGCCACCTCGACCGGCTTCTGGGTGGCCTCCTGGCGCGCCTGGTCGCGGTCCTCCACACAGCCGCAGAGGGCGAGGGCGAGCAGCGCGATTCGTGAAGTCCTTCGCATGGGGGCTACTCCTTCACCGGTTGGGCGCGTGGCGTGCCGCCGCTCGGCTTGAGCGCTTCCGCGGCCTGTTGGAGGATGTTCTGCTTCTCGCCCGCGACGGCTGGCGGCGTATTCCTGAAGGAGCCGGCGAGCCCCTCGACGAAGGCGTTGCGGATGACGCCGAAGAGGGTGGGCCAGAGCTGGATGTCGGGGCTGCTGAGGTTGCCCCGGATGGGGATGATGGTCGCGACCTTCTCCTTGCCCTCGGGGTCCTCGTCCTTGTCGCTCTTGAAGAGGTCGAAGGTGATGTCCGCGAGCGCGGCCTTGATGCGCGCGCCGAGCCCCTTCTCCGCCGGCTTCGCATCGAGGCCGGAGAGCACGGGCTTCACGCCTCCCTCGAGGTGGCCCCGCTCGGTCTTGAAGCTCGCGAACATCTCGAAGACGCCCTTGGGCAGGTCCACGCCCGTCTTGGCCTTGAGCAGATCGTGGAAGTCATTGAGCTCGAGCCCCTTCACCTGGAAGCGGCCAGCGAAGTGCGGTGGCAGCGTGAGCGGATCCACCGAGAGGAACATCGAGACCTGTCCCGTCTTCTGCAGCGTGGCGCTCATGGCGATGATCGTCGCCTGGCCCAGCGACAGGGGGCGGTTGGTCGCGAGGTTCTCGAGCGTCAGGTCCATGCCGTGCAGCCGGATGGTCGGCAACTCCTTCTCGCGACGGTCCTCGATGAGGACCTCTCCGTCCAGCAGCTCGACCCGGTCGACGCGGCTGGGCGGAACGGACTCGAGTGCCCGGACGAGCCGCTCGAAGGGGGGCTGGAGCTTCTCCCGCGTCTCCTCGACCTCCTGCTTCACCGCCTTGCGCAGCACGTAGGAAATCCTCGGCTTCTCGATGCGCACCGAGCTGATGACCCGGCCGCGCAGCAGGTCCAGGAACGACAGTTGCGCCTGGATGCGCTCGGCGTGGAGGAGGAGGCCCTCGCGGCCGGGGGCTCCTCGAAGAGCTTCAGCTCGGTGATTTCGTAGCGCAGCGGAACGAGCGACAGGGAGACACTCTGGAAGTCCGAGGAGAACCCCTTGAGTTCGCTGAGTGCACGCCGGGTGCCCCAGGCGGCGAGCGGATTCAAGAAGACGCCCAGGAGCACACCCAGGATGGCCAGCGTGAGCAGTGTGCCGAGCAGCAGGCGGCGTTTGCGTGGGGAATGCATCGTGCAGCGGGATCTAGGAATCCCGCTTCGTTCACGGAAGGACTCCCGGGAGGCGGACCCGCGAGATGGTCACCTCTCGCACACTCACGGGTACCCGTCAGGCGCGCCCAGCAGCGAGTCACCCCAGGGGAGGGGCGAGGGAGGAGCGAGCCCACCCCTGGATGCGTACAATTTGGAGTGCCGGCGCGACAACGTCATGGAGACCGGTTCTCGCCAACGGGTGTGCTCGACCATGTTGGAAATTCCGGGGTACAGGGTACTTGCCACGCTCCGAGCCACGGGCTCGAACGTGCTGTTGCAGGCGGTGCGCGAGGCCGATGGCCTGCCCGTCATCCTCAAGACGCCCATGGTGGCCTCTCCTGGCCGCACGGAGAGCGAGCGCTACCGGCGGGAGTTCACCATCCTGCAGAGGCTGCGGGACGTGCGAGGGGTGGCCAGACCCCACGCCTGCGAACGACTCGGCGAGCGCCCCGTGCTGCTGCTGGAGCCGGTGAAGGGTCAACCCCTGTCCGACTCCACGGGTCAGCCCCTGGAGCTCGCCCGGTTCTTGAGCCCGGCCCTCTCCCTGGCCGCCACCCTGGAGGAGGTGCACTGCCGCGATGTCATCCACAAGGACATCAAACCCTCCAACATCATCCTGGAGCCGTCGGGGGAAGCGCGGCTCATCGACTTCGGCGTGGCCACGCTGCAGCAGGTGGAGCACCTGGATGCGGCGCCCACGCACCTCGTGGAGGGCTCGCTGGCGTACATGTCACCGGAGCAGACGGGGCGGATGAACCGGGTGGTGGACTACCGCACGGACTTCTACTCGCTGGGCGTCACCTTCTACGAGCTGCTCACGGGACATCATCCCTTCCAGGGGCGGGACGCGCTCGAGTGGTTCCACGCCCACATGGCGCGCAAGCCCCGGCCTCCGCACGAGCTGAACCCGCGGGTGCCGCCCGCCTTGTCCGCCATCGTCCTCAAGCTGCTGGCGAAGGTGGCGGAGGAGCGCTACCAGAGTGCCGCGGGACTCCAGGCGGACCTGGAGCGCTGCCGCGAGATGCTGGGCCGGGGCGTGTGGGAGGTGTTCCCGCTGGGGACGCGGGACACGCCCCGCCGTTTCCAACTGCCGCAACGGCTCTATGGGCGTGAGGCCCAGGTGGCCACCCTGCTCGAGGGCTTCGAGCGGGTGGCGCGCACGGGAACGCCGGAGCTGTTCCTCGTCAGCGGGTACTCGGGCATTGGCAAGTCCTCCGTGGTGCAGGAGCTGCACAAGCCCGTGGTCGAGCGCCGCGGCCTCTTCTTGAGCGGCAAGTTCGACCAGTTCCAGCGAGACGTTCCGTATGTCACCCTGGCCCAGACGCTCCGGGGCCTGCTGCGACAATTGCTCGCGGGGAGCACGGATTCCACCCGCATCGACGCGCTCACCGTCGTCAAGGCCCAGCAGGCCGTCTCCAGTGAAATCGAGCTGGAGCCCCTGGTGACCACGCTGCTGCGCGCGGCCATCGAGAACGCGGGCGCCCTGCGAGGCGCCTTGTTGCTGCCCCAGGGGGACACGCTCGCGGTGGCCGCCATGTCCGAGACTTCCGGGGCGGCCGCGGCTCCCGGGCTGCCGTGGACACTCCTCTCCTATGTCCGGCGCACGCGCGAGCATGTGCTCATCGGCGATACCTCCAAGCCCCATCCCTTCGCCTTCGATGCGTACCGGCCCACGGCGGAGCGCGCTCGGTGTTGTGCCTGCCCTTGTCGAGGCAGGAGCAACTCTCCGGGGTGCTCTACCTGGAGAACCACCGGCCACCAATGCCTTCAGCCCCGCGCGGCTGACGATCCTGGAACATCTGGCCTCCCAGGCCGCCATCTCCATCGAGAACGCCCGGCTCTACGAGGATGTCCAGCGCGCCAGGATGGAGCTGCGCCGGGCCAATGAAGAGCTGGAGCAGCGGGTGCGGGAGCGCACGCGCGAACTCGAGCAGGCCCAGGCCCGTCTGGTGGACACCGCGCGCGAGGTGGGCATGGCCGAGGTGGCCTCCAACGTGCTGCACAACGTGGGCAATGTGCTCACCAGCGCCGTCGTCAACCTCGAGACGATGCGTCAGTCCGTGGGCGCTTCTCGCGTGGGCCGGTTGAAGCGGGCCACGTCGCTGTTGCTGGAGCACCAGCCGGACCTGTCCGACTTCCTGGCGGAGGGGGCTCGTGGCAGCCACCTGCCGGGCTACCTGTCCGCGCTGGCCGACGAGCTGGTGCGCGAGCAGACGCACCTCATGGAGGACATGGATGCGATGGGCCGTCACATCGAGCACATCCGCGCCATCGTCCAGGTGCAGCAGACGTACGCCCGGACCACGCTCATGACGGAGGAGTGCGACCTGGCCCTGCTCATCGATGATGCCTTGCGCATCCAGCTACCGGTGCTGCAGCGTCACGGCGTGTCCGTCCGCCGCGAACTGTCCCCGGTGCCCCGGGTGATGGTGGACAAGCACAAGGTGTTGCAGATCCTCATCAACCTGCTCAGCAATGCCACACACGCGCTGGACTCGAAGCCCGAGGGCACGCGCCACCTGTGGGTGCGGCTGCGGGCGGAGGGGCCGGTGGCGCGCATCCAGGTGGTGGATGATGGGGTGGGCTTCGCTCCCGAGGTGAAGGGCAGGTTGTTCTCTCATGGCTTCACCACGCGCAAGGGTGGCCACGGCTTCGGACTGCACTCCAGCGCGCTGGCGGCACAGCTGCTGGATGGTCGCCTGACCCTCGAGAGCGAGGGCCCGGGCAAGGGCGCCGTGTCCACCCTGGAGCTTCCGCTCACCTAGACTACCGGGCTTGCACCACGAGATCCGAGGGCTGCCGGGGCGCCACCTCCAGGGTGTCCTCGTACTGCGACGAGAAGCCCGTCACCTGGAGGGTCTGTCCCACCGTGAGGGCGTTCAGCGTGGCCGGGTCGAAGCCGGCCGAGCCGTGGATGTACACCTGCACCTCGCCCGAGCCGTCATCGACATACAGCTCATACCCGTAGGGCAGTTCGTCGTTGATGGGCTGGGTCACCCTGGCGTTGATGCGCACGAGCAGGCCCTCGGTGGACTCGCCCACGTCTCCGGTGCGCACGTCCTTGGCCCCCACCTGCTGGGTGCCGGCCAGCGTCTCGACGGAGCCGGGCTCGCTCTCGAGGATGCGCAGATTGGACTCGTCGTTCAGCGTGCCCGTCACGCGGACGTGGGCGCCCAGCCCGAAGTCGAGCTTCCGCGCCAGCTTCACGTAGATGCCACCGGTGTTGTCCTGGAGCGCGAAGCCCTCGTTGCCCAGGGCCGAGGCGAAGGCCCCGGGCTGCACCGTGACGTACCCTTCCACGGTCACCTGGGTGCCGTTGGCGCGTCCGCGCGCCTCGGAGATGGGCGTGGCCTTGGGCCCTTCGGAACCCGTGTGGCCGCAGGCCACGAGCACCACCGGGAGCATCAACAGCAGGAAGCGCCGCCCCAGGGGCATGCGCGAGGAGAATGCCGAGGAAGAGAGGGTCATGAGGCGCGAACCAATGACCACTCGAATGGAGCGTCAAGTCACAGATGAATCCCAAGCAGTGCTCGCTTCAAGGGGGAGGGGGCGCGCCATCCTCCAGCAGGGCGGGAGGTTCCGTGGCGATGAAGCGCGCGAGCTCCGCGAGCGCCTTGTCCTCCAGGGCGTGGTGGTTCTCCACGTAGCAGCTCGCGCGCTTCTCCAGGAAGGACCTGTCCCAGGGAGTGTGGGGCTCGTAGGGCGCGAAGGCCTCGACGCACCGTTGGGGAAACCCGAGGACCGCGGCGAGCATCAGGCGCGTCAGCCTGCGGTTCTCCTCCCCCCGGTTGTTGGAGAAGGGCCGGGCGAGCGTGTTCCACAACCGCTCTCCCAGGGTGGCGTCCTTCCGGGCGATGGTCTCGCTGAGGAACATGGCCTGTTCGAGCAGGTTGTTGTTGCTCCAGGGCACCTGATGAAGCACGGCGAAGGCGTTCTCGAGTGACTGCGTGGCCTCGGCATGGCGGCCCTTGCCCGCCAACCACTGGGCGCGCAGGGACCCGGCATCGAAGGGATTCGAGACTTCCAGCTGCTCCAGCAGGGGCAGGGCGGCTTCATCGCCTTGCTGGACCAGGAGATCGGCCACCATCCGCAACTCCATGATGTCCCGGGGCCGCGACTGCGTCTGTTGCCACAGCTTCAATGCCTTGGCTTGCTGCTGGCGGTTATAGGCGTCATACACGGCGAGGTAGGCCTGGAGCTTGTTGGCGTTCAGGTCGTGCCGGCGGGGCGGGTCCCACCTCGTGGTGAGTATCCGGAGCTCCTCGACGCGCTGCCAGTCCACCGTCCCTCGCGCCACCTCCAGCCGGTCCGCGCCCAGGTCGATGCCGAGCTGGCGCAACAGCTCGGGTGAGAAGCCCGTTTGGGGGCGGCCCACGCCGCGGGCGAAGGCGAACTCCACGTAGGACAGATCATCCGTGTTGATCAACGCCTCCTGTCCCTCGGACAGGCGCAGGGCCAGTGCCGGGCCCGCGATGAAGTGGGACAAGACGCCCTCCAGCTCCGTGGTCTCCCACGTCGCGGCCAGGGCCCGGCGGTAGGGCTCCTGGGCGACTCGGGCCCGCATGCGCTCCAGGTCATGGCGCCACGGCTCCGCGGTGGCCATCAAGATGAGGTCGCCGGACTGCGTCTGCCAGCTCTCCACGGCGCCGAACTCGGAGGACAGGGTGGCGTAGATGCTGCGCACCGTGCGCGCGTCCACCTCGTAGGCCTGCACCCACTGCAGGAAGATGCCTCCGGGCGCCAGTCGCCGCCGCACTCCCTGGTAGAACTCGCGGGAGAAGAGACTGGCGATACCGGCCCGGTACGGGTTGGAGGGCTCGGAGAAGATGATGTCGTAGGACTCGTGGGAGGCGAGCAGCACCTCGCGCGCATCATCGAAGATGATGCTCACCTTGGGGTTGTCCAGCACGCGCTCGTTGACGTCCGCGCACCAGCGCGCCATCTCGAGGATGGCCGGTTCGATCTCCACCGTGTCCACGCGCTCCATCTCCGGCACCGAGCCCAGCCAGCCCGAGGTGCTGCCGGTGCCCAGTCCGATGACGAGGGCGCGGCGCGGATTCGGATGGGCGAGGGCTCCGATGAGTCCGCCCATCACCTGGGTGCTCGCATCGCCCACGCTGTTGCCATCCGACTTGCCATTGACGTGGAAGGACAGGCCGTCCGTGCCGAGGATGCCCACGCTGCTCTCCACGCCATCCGCTTCCCAATGCAAGGTGTTGCGCAGCCGCGACGCGGTGTCGTGCAGCTTCTGGGTGGAGCTCGTCTCCACCTTGCTGCGTCCGGCGCCGATGCCGCCATGCCGCCAGACGGCGGTGGGCCCCTCGGCCGAGAGCAGGACGACGGTGAGCGCGGCCGCGAGCAGCGAGGGCACCAGCCGCGAGGGCGGCGCCTGCTCGAAGCGCAGGGACATTGCCGCCGCCACCAGTCCGAGCACCACCAGCACCCCGCCCACCGCCCGCCACACGCCCGGGGCCGTCAGCAGGGGCAGCAGACCGAAGCCTCCGGCCAGCGAGCCCACGATGGAGCCCACGGTGTTCCACGCGTAGGCCAGACCCACCTGCCGGCCCACCTGCTCGCCGCCCCGTCCCAGCAGCGCCAGCAACAAGGGGAATTGCACGCCCGAGACGAAGGCGGCGGGAAACACCACCAGCGCGGCGAGCAGGGTCCAGCTCAACACCAGGCCGCCGAAGCCGAAGACGGACAGGGGCCTCGTCAGCATCGCGAGCACCGCCACCTTGTCTCCCAGGGCCAGCGGCACGGCGAGCAGCAGTGCCTCCAGGATGCACGTCAGGGCGAAGCCTCGCAGGGTGGCCGGACGCGTCTGCCCCCAGGCCGCGTACGCCGCGCCCCCCAGGCCAATGCCCGCCAGCGCCACCATCAGGATGAGGCCGAAGGTGAAGGTGGAGCCTCCCAACAGGGGGCTCGTCATCCGGTACCACACCATCTCCATGAGGAAGAAGGCGAAGCCCACCAGGGCCGCCGCCGTGAGGACGAAGGCGCGGGGGGCAGGGGGCGCGCCCGGGCCTCCTCGGGGGTGGGGGCGGCGTGCGCCTGGTCCGGCTCGGACTCGGGCAGACTCCGCGCCACCGAGCGCGCCACGAGCGCGACCAGCACGTTGACCAGGGTGGCCAGCCACAGCGTCGTGCGGGTGCCGAACACCTCGAAGAGCAGGAAGGTGGACGCGGTGGCGCCCGCCACGGCGCCCAGGGTGTTGACGCCGTAGAGCACCGCGAGTGCCCGGCGCCGCACGTCCTCGGGTGTCTCCGCGGCGCGCGCGGCCGCGGGCAGGGTGCCGCCCATGAGCAGCGTGGGCACGGCGAGCACCAGCGTCGAGAGCAGCAGCCGGATCATCGTGCCCACGCCCAGGCCCAGTGAAACCGTACCGCCCAGGGTCACGTAGAGGGTGCGGGCCAGCCACACGAGCAGCGGCGTCACCGCCGCGCTCAGGGAGATGAGCAGCTCCAGGTCGGCGTAGAAGGCCAGCGGACGCTTGTGCCGGTCCACGCGCGCCCCGAGCAGGGCACCTCCCAGGCCCAGACCGCCCATGAAGATGGCCAGCACCGCGGCCGACGCCGCCGTGGAGGCTCCGAAGATGAGGCGCAGCTCACGCTGCCACGCCGTCTGGTACACGAGGGCACAAAATCCCGAGCCAAACAGCAGGGGCGCGATCTTCCAGACACGTGCGTTCATCGGATCCTGTTCAGGGGCGGGGGGCCCCGGACGTGTCCGATTGAATCAGCCGGGTTGCATCTTGCCAAAGGACTTCGTCACCAGGCGAGCGCCTCATTCAGGGCTCGCTCCCCCGCTCCCGTGGAGGTGCGCTCCGTATCCGAAACGGGTGAGGAAGTGCTGGCACGCGGCGATGTCGAGCCCCTCGCCGCGCCAGCAGACGTAGCCATCGGGGCGGACCACGTAGAGCGCCTGGGCGTCCGCCTGGGTGGGTCCATAGGCCTCGAACACGTCCGCCGAGTCCACCAGGCGCGGGGAGAGCTGCGCTCGGACGCGTTGTCGCGCCTGCCCATGCTGCTGGTGGCTCCCGCCGTCGTGGCGGCGCTCTGGAATGGCCTCTACGCGGCGACGGAGCCGCTGGACGTGGCGTCCGTGTTCGAGGCGTTGCTGGAACTGCTCTTCGTCGCTCCTGCACGTGGCGGGCCTCGAGCGGTGGGGGGCTGACACCCCACCGGGAAGGGTGATGAGGTGGGGGGCCACGCCATGCCTCCTCCCGGTCCCCTGCTCGCCTCCATCTATGGCCTGTACCTGCTCGCGGTCATCACTCCCGGGCCGAACACGTTCATCGTCACGCGCCCGGCGCTGTCCGCCTCGCGCCAGCACGCGGCCCGGGCCGTATTGGGGATTGCCCTGGGCAACTCGGTGTGGCTCTGCGTCACGTTGGGGGGCGTCGCCGTGCTCCTGCAGCAACTGCCGGGAGGGATGCGCGCCGTGCGCTACGTGGGCGGGCTGTACCTGCTCTACATGGGCGTGAGGGGATGGCTCGCCGCGCGGGCGGCCGGGGCTTCGGAGAAGGTGCTGGTGGAGCGGGCGTTGGCGGGGGAGGAAGCCCGGCCGTTTCGCAGTGGGCTGTTCTCCAGCCTGTCCAATCCGAACACGATGCCGTTCTACCTGAGCCTCCTGGCTCCCACGGTGGTGCCGGGCATTGCTCCGTGGGTGCGCGTGGCGGCGGGCGCGGGCGTCGTGACGATCGCCATGGCGTGGTACGGGACGCTGGCCTGGGGCCTGTCCACCGGGCACGTCCGGCGGGCCTACTCCCGGCGCGAGCCGCTCATCCGCCGGGTGCTCGCGCTGGTGCTGGTGGCCTATGGAATCCGGCTGCTGGTGACGGGGTAGGGGCGCGGCCGGCGCGTGGCTCAGTCGGGCGAGCTCGTGGCGAGGGGTCCGAAGCCCCGGGGCGGCAGGGTGGGCGCGCGGTGCAGCCAGTTGTCCTCGGGGTAGCGCGCGGTGCCGTCGATGAGGTGGAGCGAGTAGGCGTGGCGGCTCTTGGGCGAGGTGTTGGCGCCGCTCTTGTGCGGCAGCAGCCCGTGGAGCACCACGAGCGTGCCCTTCTCCACCTCCAGGGGCACCATGCCCTCCTCGGGCAGGGGCGTGGCATCCAACACCTGGAAGGCCGTGCCACCTCCCTCGGCGCGCACGAAGCGCTTCTTCAAGCCGAGCGCGTGCCCGCCGGGCAGCGCCCACAGACAGCCATTCTCCAGCGTGGCGTCCTCCAGGGCGAACCAGAAACCCAGACAGGTGGTGGGCTCCGTGTACAGGAACGTCGAGTCCTGGTGGCTGTTCACCTCACCGCCGATGAAGGGCTGCTTGAAGATGTACATGGACTGGAGCAGCAGCGGCCGCTTCAGGCCCAGCTCCGAGGCCAGGGCCGCCAGCTCCGGGGTGCGCGAGAACCGCTCGAAGACGGGATCCAGGTCGTGCATCGCGTGGCCGATCTTGTTGATGGACAGCGTCTTGTCCTGGCGCAGCGAGCCATCCGGCAGGAAGGCGTTCTCCTCGAAGAAGAACCGGATCTGGTCCCCCGAGGAGAGGAAGTACTCGTCCGAGGTGCGGCTCTGCTCGTGCGTGGTGAAGATGGAGACGGTCTCCGGTTGGAAGCCCGCCACGAGTGCTTCCGCCCGGGCCTTCAAGGCCTCGCAGGCGGGCGCCGGGACGAACCCGGGCAGTACGAGGAAGCCCTGTCGCGCGAAGTCTTCGGCTCGGCTCATGTCCACTCCTGTTGACGGGTTGCGGAGTCTGATCACGTGGTCATCCTCACATTTCAATCCAAGGCCGCCAACACCTCCTTGGCGCTCGGGGTGGCTGGGCATGCGCCCGTCCGCCTCTATGTGGCCGATGGCGCCAGGACGCTCCAGGGTTGAGGGGATGAAGGAGGTTCGTCTGGCCACAGACAGGAGGACTCCTCATGGCGCCGCTTCCTCAGTCCAATGAACCCCATTCCCCCGAGGAGCGGGATCGCCGCGCCGCGGAGTCTCCTCCTGGCTCGAGCGAGCGCGCGGACTCGGACGTCACCGGCTGGAGCGTCGAGCGCGACGAGCCCCCCGAGCTGCGCCAGAGCCGCTTACAACGCGCCGCCCAGATGTGGATGGCCAACCCTCGCACCGACGCGCTCCCTTCCGGGGATGCGAGCGCGAGAGTGTCGGGTGGGCCCTATGGCTGGGATGATCGCGCGCTCGGTGACGCCGTCGGACTGGGGGAGGGACCCCGCATGGGCGATCAGGATTGGGACACGTCCCAGGGGTTCTGGCACCCGGCCCGTGAGTATCGCCCGTGGGACCGTTACGGCTCTGGCGAGCCACCGAGCGTCCCCTCGGAGCCGTCTTCTCCGACAGGACGAAGCGGGCCCCGAGAGCCGCTGACGGCGCGCGAGGTGATGACTCGCCAGGCGGGCACCGTGAGGCCCGACAGCGGACTGCGCGAGGTGGCGCGGCGGATGAAGGAGGCCCGCGGCATCGTCCCGGTGGTGGACGAGCACGGACGGTTGCGCGGTGTCGTCACGGAGCGAGATCTGATCATCCGGGTCCTGGCCGAGGGGCGCGCGCCCGACAGCCTCCACGCCGAGGATGTGATGACGGACGAGCTGGAGGCCGTGTCACCCCACGAGACCCTGGCCGCCGTCATGATGCTCATGGGCCGCCATCGATTGCGCCGCGTGCCGGTGGTGGAACGTGGCGGCCAGTTCGTGGGCATCGTCTCGATGGCGGACCTTGCCACGCGCGTCGAGCACGACGAGGAACTGCGAGAGCTCCTGCACCACATCACGGCGCTGCGCTCCTTCTGGATCCACCTGGACTGAGTCTTCCGACTGGGGCGGTGAGCCGTTCTGGCCCGGGCTCAGGCCTGGAGGGCGGCCGGACGGAGGAGCCGCACCCTCGGGCACGCCGGGTTGGCGTCCCACTCACGGGCTCCATCTTTGACATGTCTCGTAATTCGACAGGAGAGGCTCATGCTCAAGGGTTCGTGGTGGTGGTCCGCCGGGGTGGCCGCATTGCTGCTCACCGCCGGTTGCAAGCAGCAGGGTCCGCAGCACCAAAACGTCCAGGGAGATGCGAACGCCCAGGTGGAGGCGGCGCAGAAGCAATCCGAGCGGGCGCTGAAGCAGGCCGAGGACGCACAGGCCAGGGCCAGCGACGAGCAGAAGGACGTGGCCAACGCGCGTCAGGACGTACAGAGGGCCCAGCAGGACCTCCAGGAGGCGCAGGCCAGGGCCCAGAAGGAGACCCAGGAGGCGCGGACTGCTCAGCAGCAGGCCAGCAATCAGTCGCAGCAGGCCCAGGCCGAGGTCCAGCAGTCCCAGCAGCAGGCCGCCGAGGCGCAGCGTCAGCAGCAGGAGCAGATGGCGCGGACGCAGCAGCAGGTCGCCCAGCGGCAGGAGCAGGTGGCGCGCACCCAGCAGCAGACGGTCCAGCAACAGCCGTCGGGCCAGATGCAGCAGATGGTGACGGGCCGGGTGGTGAGCTCGAGCCCGGATGAACTGTTGCTCAGCCGCGCGGGGGCTCCGGGGCAGCCGCGGATCCGCTTGCAGCTCACTCAGCAGACGCAGGTGATGGTGAATGGGCGTCAGGGCTCCACCGCGGACATCGCCGAGGGCAGCCGGTGCGCGCCTCGTACCAGGACGTGGGCGGTGAGCCGACGGCGCTGCGCGTGGACGTGACGAGCAGTGGCCAGGGCACCGGCGGCAGCCAGGATCTGGGTGGCAGCCAGGGTGAGCTGCCGCGGCAGTAACGGGAGCGACACTGAAGCGGGGAAGGCCGGTGGCGGCGGCGACCCGATTTTCGCGGTCAGGTCCGAAAACGGCCAGACAGAGCGGGGCGATCACGCTACGAATGCCCCGTGATGAAGACGCTGGAGAACGAGACCTGCTACCGGGCCCTCACCGCGCGAGACCGGCGCTTCGATGGACTCTTCTTCGTCGGGGTGTCGACCACGGGCATCTATTGCCGGCCGGTGTGCACGGCGAGGACACCCCGCCTGGAGCGCTGCGCCTTCTACCGCACGGCCGCCGAGGCGGAGCACGCGGGCTTCCGCGCCTGCCTGCTGTGCCGTCCCGAGCTGGCCCCGGGCAGCGCACCGGTGGACTCGGTCCCTCGGCTGGTGGCGGCCGCGGTGTCGCGCATCGAGGGGGGCTTCCTCAACGAGTCGTCCCTGGATGAGCTGGCGGCGGAGCTGGGGGTCACCAGCCGTCACCTGCGCCGGGCGATGGAGACGGAGCTGGGCGTCTCGCCGGTCGAGCTGGCCCAGTCACGGCGGCTCGCGCTGGCGAAGCAACTGCTCCAGGACACCGCGCTCCCGCTGGCGGAGGTCGCGTTCGCCAGTGGTTTCCAGAGCGTGCGGCGCTTCAACGCGCTCTTCCAGGAGCGCTTCGGCAGGCCCCCTTCGGAGTTGCGGCGAGCCAGTGACGAGGCGGTGGGCTCGCGCTCACTCGTGCTCCGGTTGGACTATCGCCCGCCGCTCGACTGGGAGCAGCTCCTGCTCTACCTGCGAGGTCGTGCCATTCCAGGGGTCGAGCACGTGGGGGATTGTGAATACCGGCGCACGGTGCGCCTGGGGGGCAGGACGGGCTGGCTCGTGGTCCGGAAGGATCCGAAGCGCCCCTCGCTGCTGGCCGAGGTCTCGTTGTCACTGGCGGGAGTGCTGATGCAGGTGGCCACACGGCTGCGGGCGCTCTTCGACCTCGATGCGCGGCCGGAGGTCATCTCGGAGTGCCTCGGACGCGACGCGCTCCTGGCCGGTGCGTCCAGGCGCGCCCGGGGCTGCGAGTGCTGGGCGCCTTCGAGCCCTTCGAACTCACGGTGCGCGCCATCCTCGGGCAGCAGGTCACCGTGCGCGCGGCGACCACGCTGAGCGGGAGGCTCGTCGCGCGCTTCGGCGAGCCCGTGGACGGCCCCCATGCGGAGCTCTCCCGGCTGTTCCCGCTGCCGGAGACGCTGGCGGCGGCGTCGGAGGACGACGTGGCGGCGTTGGGACTCCCCGGGGCGCGGGCGAGGAGCCTGCTGGGGGTGGCGCGGGCGGTGGCGGAGGGCTCGCTGCGGCTGGACCGGCACGCGGAGGTGGACGGGACGATGGCGGCGCTGGAGGCGCTGCCGGGCATCGGCGCCTGGACGGCGCACTACGTCGCCATGAGGGCGCTGCGCTGGCCCGACGCGTTCCCCGCGAGCGATCTCGGGATTCGCAAGGCACTCGGAGGCGTGACGGCGAAGGAGGCCGGCGCGCGGGCCGAGGCCGGCGGCCGTGGCGTTCGTACGCGGCGATACACCTCTGGACTTCTCTCTCGGAAGGAGCAGGCGGATGAAGCTGTACACCACGACGCTGAAGAGCCCGGTGGGCCCCCTCCGGTTGTACGCCAACGAAGGGGCACTCACCGCCATCTACCTGGAGAACCACAAGCGGGCTCCCGTGCTCGTCGCGAGCGAGGGGGAGGACCACTCCGTGCTGCGGGAGGCACGGCGCCAACTGGAGGCGTACTTCGCGGGCGAGCGTGGGTCCTTCGAACTTCCGCTCGAGCCCATCGGGACGCCCTTCCAGCAGACGGTGTGGAAGGCCCTCCGGGAGATTCCGTTGGGCGTCACCGGTCCTATGCGCGCCTCGCGCGCCACATCGGCCGGGAGGGGGCCTCGCGGGCGGTCGGGTCCGCGAACGCGAGGAATCCGCTCTCCATCGTCGTTCCCTGCCATCGGGTGGTGGGCTCCAGCGGGGCGCTCACCGGGTACGCGGGGGGGTGCCCACCAAGCAGTGGCTGCTCGAGCATGAGCAGCGGCTTCGTGGGGGCTCCAGGCCTCACCTGGATGGTTTCTTCTGAGCGCGGACGGGGCGAGCGGTCGCACGCACCGACGTGTTCAGTGCCACGGCGGCGCGAATGAGCGCCTTCAACGCCTTTTCATCGAGCTTGTCGCCCTCATGGAAATCGATGGCGCGCCCGGTGTTGCCTTCGAGGCTGGAGTTGAAGAGGCCTGAAGGGTCCTCCAACGAGGCGCCCTTGGCGAAGGTCATCTTCACGACGTCCTTGTACGTCTCACCGGTGCAGATCATTCCGGCGTGCGACCACACCGGAACCCCTCTCCACTTCCACTCCTCGACCACTCCGGGGTCGGCCTGCTTGATGAGAGCTCGGATCCGAGCGAGCGTCTCGCCCCGCCAATCACCCAGCTCCTTGATTCTCGCATCTATCGACCGAGCGGGTGAGTCTCCCCCTGTTTCTTCCTCGGAGCCGCTCTTCGTCTTCTTCAGGGTTGTTGTCGCTCGTCCGTCACTTCTTGCACTGGCCGCTCCCATTCTTTCGCCGGGCAATTGGCTGGCTTGCTTCACCCAAGCGGCGAGCTGAGCCTCGTCGAGCGGGTCGTCCTCGTGGATGTCGAGGTAGCGAGTGTCCTCGCTCTTGGACTCACCGGGGGGGACAGGACGCAGCGATGTGCCGCGGAAGAAAGCCACCTTGACGTACTTCGTGAAGCAATGGACGCTGAGGAACCAGCCCTGGCCCTCGACTCCGTACAGCGGCGAGTTCCATTTGACTGCCTTGCGCACGCCGGGGACGGTGCGCACGATGAGCGCATCGAGGCGACGCCCGACATCGCGCTTCCAGCCCGGCATGGCCGCGATGTAGGCCCGCACGGGGGCGTCGCCGTCGCCCTTCGCGATCTGGGGGTTGCCGCCCGCGAGGAGGGCCGGCTTCGCGGCGACCCGCTTGGCGGCGGCCTTCTTGGCGACCTTCGCCGGCTTCTTGGACGTCTTGCTGGCCATGGCGTTCACTCCAACCGATAGATTCGGAGGGTCGATGATACTTCTTCAGGATCGGCTTTCTAGCGGAAGACATCCTCGGAGGGGGAAGGGTGGAGGCCCCCGGGAAGGTGTCAAAGGGCTCGTAGCTGCGGGGAAGGTGTCCGGGGAAGGCCCGGGGAAGGTGTCAAAGGGCTCGTAGCCTACAAATCGTCTGACACCCTTCCGGCGCGCCGGCTTGGGGACGTGCTGATCAATCAGGATGGGGTTGCCGTCGGGATCGATGAGCATGAGGCTCACGGGGCCAGTGATGCGAAAACAGAGGGGCATGACGTGAGGCTGTTTCTGACGGGAATGGTGGTGAGCTGCGCGGTGGTCCTGGGCGCCGTGGGATGCACGAAGAGGAAGCAGCTCGAGGCGACCGAGACGACCCAGATGCCCAGCGTCAATTACTTTTTCCCCTTGGCGACAATTACACTTCCCCATCGGGTTGATGCCCTGACTGCGTTCACTTCGTCGTCGCCGTAGTCGTCGTCACGTCCATCGGAGCCGCTGGGTTGGCCACCTCCTGTGCCGTGAACGGGCTGTTACTCGTCCCCGGGCGCCTGGCGCGGGGCCTTGTCGACCGTCTCCCGGCTCTTGGCCTTCTCGCTGCGGTAGCTGTCGCCGGTGAGCTCCAGAATCAGCGCGTGGTGCACCACCCGGTCAATCGCCGCCGCCGTCGTCATCGCGTCCTTGAAGATCCGGTCCCACTGCGAAAACACCAGGTTGCTCGTAATCAGGACGCTCCTGCGCTCGTAGCGCTGGGCCAGGAAGGTAAACAGCACCTCCATCTCCTCCCTGTCCTGCTGGATGTAGCCGATGTCGTCGAGGATGACCGCGTCGTACCCGTCCAGTCGCCGCAGCTCCTTCTCCAGCAAGAGGTTCTTCTTGGCCGCCAGCAGTCGCTGCACCAGCAGCACCGCCGGCACGAAGAGCACCTCGTAGCCGCGCTGCACCAACTCGTGGCCGATGGCACTCACCACGTGCGTCTTGCCGCGGCCCGGCAGTCCGAAGGCCAGCACGTTCTCCGCGCGCTCCACGAAGCCGCCCTCGCATAGGGCCGGCAGCTGGCGGCGCACCTTGGCGGGTAGCTTCTCCTGCTCGAGCGTGGCGAGCGTCTTGTCCGTGGACAGCCCCGAGGCCTTGAGCAGCCGTTCTATTCGTCGGCCCCGGCGCTCGCTCAGCTCCAGCTCCACCAACTGACGCAGGTAGTGCGGGCACGTCCAGCCCTCCTGCCCAGCGCGCCCGGCCAGCTCCTCGTGGTGGGCTGCGAATGCCGGCAGCTTCAGCGCGCGCAGCAGCATGGCCAGCGTTTGCTGCTGCTCGTCGGAGGCTCCTGCCGCTGCTCGCAGGGACGTGGAGGGGGGCTCATGAGGCCACCTCCCGCTGCGCCACCAGCAGCGCGTCATAGCTGCTCAGGTCCACCTCGGGCTGCTCCAGCTCGGGCACCTCCGGCCGGGCCGGCGCCACCAGCGCCTTCACCTGCTCGGCACCGCGCAGTCCGCCCTCGGCCAGCAGTCGCGCCAGCACCTGCTCCACCTGCGCCTCCAGCGTGGAGGCCGCCGGTGCAGAATGCGCAGGTATTCCACGTCCGCGGCTCTCCCCGCGTGCACCCGCTGCAGCTCGTCGTACGCCTGGCGGAATACCAGCGAGGGGAAGAGGTCCTCCCGGTAGCGGTACTGCGCGAAGGCCCCGGGCTTCTGCACCAGTGACCAGATGATGTGCCGGTAGTTGATGCGGTGTCCGTTGCGGCCCACCAGCCTGTCCACCACCAGCTGCGGTTTTCCCGCGTGCAGCACCTCCAGCTTGTCGTCGTACACGCGCACCCGCACGCGCTGACCCACCAGCCGCGAGGGCACCGAGTACGTGTTGTGCTGCACCCGGATGGTGCTCCACGCCGTGACGACTACCTCCAGCTCGCTGTACTCCACCAGCCGCTGCACCGACAGCGCCCTCATCGCCGCCAGCTCCTCCTCCACCTTCGCGCCGCGCAGCCGGTTGGCTTTCTCCAGCACGCCCTGCACCCAGCTCTCGTACTCCACGGCGCTCTGGAAGTCCCGACTGCCGCGCATCAGCAGGTGCTGCAACAGCCGACGTTTGAGCGCGCCGTTGAGCGCCTCCACGTCTCCGTTCTGCTCCTTCTTCCCCACTTCAATCGTGCGCGGCTCCATGCCCAGGTGCTTCATGAGCACCTGGTACTCGGCGTTGAATCCCCGCTTGCCGTTGCGCAAGTCATGCGTGGCGCTCGTGGAGTTGTCCGTCTGGTGGTAGCGCGGCACCTTCCCCAGCCGGAAGACGGCCGCCTGCACTCCGCGCTTGATGGCCGCCATGGACTCCGAGTGGCACACCGTCGCCCATTCCCAGTTGGAGTACGGCAGCACCGGGTGACACAGCAGGTGCGCGAAGGGCTGGCCTCCCACCGTCACCTCCAGCTCGTTGGCCCAGGTGAAGTCCGTCTGCATCGCCTCCCCGGGCCGATGCTCCTGGGCGAAGAACACCTGCTTCTCCGGCCCCTGCTGCGCTCGCCACTGGCGCACTCGCCGCTGCAACGTGCGCAGCTGCCCCGGCTTGTAGCGTCCCGGCTCCCGAGCGCACAGCTCCTCGAAGAGCGTCTTGGCCTCCAGTTCCGGCGCCTCCTTCAGCCGCTCGGCCAGTCCCTCCCACTGCTCCTCGAAGGGGTCCTCCCTCGTCCTCCAGGTGCGCTCCTGCTCGAGCTCCGAGGGGAACTTCCCCTCCTTCACGTACTTGCGTGCCGTCTTGCGGTCCATGCCCGCCCGGGCCGCCGCCAGCCCCAAGCCTCCGTGCTTCGCCATCTCTTCCATCAGCTTCCTCACCTGGGCATCCGTCGTCCTCACCCGCCCATCCGAACCTCGGAAGTCACCGGGTTCCTACCGACGGCTGCCGTCACTCAGGATGGGGAGGTGTAATTGTCGTTGCTGGGGAGGTGTAGTTGTCGCTGAGCACCCAGACGATCCAGACACCCCTGGTCGAGAAGGAGGCGCCCGGCGCTGCCCACCGGGCCAAGTGGGTGAAGGCGCTGGCTACCAGCGACAGCTGTGTTCCGGAGACATCTTCCAACTACAAGGGCGTGTGTCTGGCCGCCGCCGCCTTCGGGGACGCACGGCGGGGCCAGGCACCCACCCAGAGCGTCCGCTTGTGGGGGATGACCTTCCGGGAGCGATACAAGGGGGCGGAGCGGCTCCAGCAGAACATCCTCCTGGCGGCGATCGAGCTGTCGCCCACCGCGGACGGGGGCCTGAGCGTGACGCTTTTCGAGCAGTGGCCGGAGAGCGAGTCCGACATCGACTACCTGGGCTCGGCGTGTGAGCAGCTCGACAGCCATCACTTCCGGGGCCAGGGCGAGCCGCCGGAGCCGCGGTGGCTGGGGCGGCTGTGGACGGGACTGGGGCGGGAGGAGGGGCCTCGCCGGGCGCAACTCCAGCCCACGGCACAGGGATACGCGGGAGGAGAGCCCCCGCTGGAGCTGCGTGCCTTCCCCAAGGGGTGGATGGTGGCGACCGAGGAGCAGGATGCCGGGGCCGGCGAGGAGACGCGCGTGTTCGGCGTGTTCGTCACCCCGCCCAAGTGGCGGTGATTCAGCCCTGGCGCGGGGGGTTCAAGGCGCCGCCCCAGGCGTCCAGTGGAGGCGGCGGGAAGCGAACCCGTGAACAAGGCGATGGAAAACCCTAAGCAGGACGCGCTGTTACCCGCCATCGCCTTGATTCTCCTGGGGTTCGTCATCCCGTCCCGTCCCACCCCGTGCCCTCGTGTTCCGCCCCTTTCCCCGCTGGCGGGGCACACTGGGGGCACATGCGCCCCACCTCCCCGCCTGCATCATGCCCCACGCCGGGTGGTGTGTGACTGGTGGGGCCCTCCCGTGAACGTACAGCTCGCTCCCCAGCACCGGGGGCCTGTGCCGGAGCTGCTGCGGCAGGGGGCATCGGCTTGACGGCTGTGCGGGCTCAACCGGCGCGATGACGAGGACGTTACCGCCCTGAAGCCCTCCACAGCCTCGAGATGCGGCTGCGTCACCCTGGCCCCCCGCCGTGCCCCCAGCGCGCTCGTTCGTAGCTGGCGGGGCGCGCCGTCATACTCCGAGCGGCCCCGCCAGGATCCAATGGGTTCTAGCTCAAATGGAGGACCCTCCCATGCGTCTCCGAGCGTGCATCGCACTTCTGCTCTATGTCTCCGCCTGCGCTACGTCAGCGCCGAGCCCGGAAGAGCCCGTGGACTGGGACCCGAGGTATGCCAACCTCCAGCGAGCGGCGAAGCTGCCCTGGACGGACGGGGGGCGGTGCGCCGTCCGCGAAGCTTCCGAGTCCTGGCCCGTGCTGGCGGAGCGGTGCTATCAGGCCCTGGACCATGACCGGCTCGAGTTTCACGACCTCACGGGACGATGCGCGGTGGCCTCCGCGGGCGCTGCGGCCATGGGGCTCGGGGTCTGCGTGCTGGCCGCCCCGGAGATCATCGTGGGCGCGGTAGTTGTGGCGGGCGTGGTCGTGGTGGGCTTCGCGATCTCAGAGGCGCTGGAGGCTTACGAGAAGAGGGGCCGTCCCCAGGTTCGGCCGCCGCCTACGCTGCCGGTGCCGGAAACGCGGCCGGTGCCGGAAGCGCGGCCCGTGCCTGTAACGAAACCCGCCCCGCAGGAGACCTCGCCGGAAAAAGGGCCCAAGCCGGAGCCCAAGGGGCCGGATTTTTTCCCGCCGCTGGAGCCGCCCGAGGCTTTGGAGCGAGAGCGCCGCCGCAGGTGCGAACCCATCCCGGTGCCGCACGAGGGCGAGGATGACGCGCATAACAAGTGCGCTGATCAGTTTCCGCCCAACCGTTATCCCGGAATGGATGTGCTCGTGGACGGAGTGAGCTTCGATGCGCTGGAAGTCGGCGTGCGTGTGCTGTGGGAGATCAAGACCCATCAATTTGATACGTACAACGCCTTTGTCCAGAAGCAGGAAGTCGAGAAGGAACTCAAGCAATTACGCAAGGAGCGCGACGCCGCGCGGGCCTGTGGCTTTGGCTTCGTTGTTGGCGTGAGCACCCAAGCGCACAAAGACGCGCTACTGCGACGGGACCAGAACTTCGACATTGTTGTCACAGGGTGTAAAAGATGACCACTCAAAGCCCCCTCATCCTCAAAGTCTATGCGCCTCCTCTTGTGGGTGACGACCGCCGCACAATCGCCGCCGTCCACAGCTTGGAACGAGCGTTGACGGGCTTGCGCCTGGAGTGGAGAGTGAACGAAAGGCGACGGCTTGCCGCATTGCCAAACCGCGATGCGTGGTTGGCCGAGGCGGCCACGCACGGCGAGTTGCCAATGGTATGTAACGGCGATGAGCGCTACCCCGTGATGATTTCCGGGAATGACCAATCCGCTTATGTGAGCCCAGGCGGTCGGCCCCAATTCCAAATCCATGCGGAGTTGCCGCTTGACGCAGCCGTTGTCGCAGCAGCGGCGGAGATGCTGGAGGGCGTAGCGGAGGGCACTCTAGCGTTCTGGGGGCATGCGACGCCGGATGCCGCTGCGCTGGACATCGCGTATCAGACAGCGCCTAATCGGGGAGGGCCGCCGTCCCCACGCCGGGGGCTGCCCGCCCTGAAGCTCTTCGAGCACATCCGCTCGCCCGAGATTCCCTATTATCTCGGGTGGCTGAACTATTGGTCTGCCGCTGCCGCACGCACCATCGGGTTCCCGGACCCGGCCCGCGACGCGGAGCTGCTGTCACGTGCACGGCGTACCGCGACGGGCGGGTGGGTCGTGCAGCTCACCGATGCCCCACTCGACCTGGACGACCCCGCGCACCTGGACGCGCTCAAACGGGCCTACGAGCGCTTCCCGGAGATCGGCGGGCGCTCCACCCCTTGAGGCTCGGCACGGCTCGCGCTGGCCGCACTCAGGGCCCCTTCGCTTTCCCCTCGGGGAAGGTAACGTCCTCAAGAGTGAAGGTGCGCGGCCCGTGCGCCTCCCAAAGCTTCAGGGTGCAGGGGCAGTCGAGCTGCGCGCGCGCCCCTCGATGCCCACCACGACGACACCGGCCCCATTCGCGGGAATGGACGCCAGTGGGCTTGCCCCGGTTACGTGGACAGTAGGGTCAAGATGCCAACTCCTGCGGTAAGGCCGCAAGCTCAAAATCCACTGGACTGACGTAGCCTAGAGACGAGTGCCGCCGCTGACGGTTGTAGAAGACCTCGATGTACTCGAAGAGCGCCGTGCGCGCCTGCTCATGCGTGGCGAAGTCGGCGTCGTGGACGAGCTCCATTTTCAAGCTGCTGAAGAAGCTCTCGGCCACGGCGTTGTCCCAGCAGTTGCCCTTGCGCGACATGCTGCATTGAATCCCGCGAGCGGCCAGTGCCTTCTGGTAATCCTCGCTGGCGTACTGGCTCCCCCGGTCCGAGTGGTGCAGCAGTCCTCGCGCTGGCTGCCGTCCTTTCAGGGCCATGTCGAGCGCGTTGAGCACCGGTGCCGGTCGATGTTCTCGCTCATCGCCCAGCCCACCACTCTGCGTGAGAAGAGCTCGAGGATGACAGCCGGTACAGCCAGCCCTGCCTCGTCCACACGTAGGTAATGTCCGTGGCCCAGGTGCTATTGGGCTGGCCGGGGGAGAAGTCGCGCTCGAGGAGGTTGGGGGCTACGGGCTGGGCGTGGCGTGAGTCCGTCCCTGCCGCGGCTCTCCTGGTGCACCGCCGTCACCACCTGGGCCAGGTCGCGGTCCTCCTTGTGCCGCTTGGATTGTGGACGCTCCTTCCAGGCGTAATAGCCCGAGCGGGACACGCCCAACTGTTGGCACATGAAGTCCACTGGGAAATGGGCCTTCTCCACTCAATGCAGCACTCGAACTTCACGTCGAGCCCTCCTTCGCGAAGAAGGCCGCTGCTTTTTTTAGGAAGTCGCGCTCCATCGTCAGCTGGCGGTTCTCCTTGCGCAGCCGCACCAGCTCTTCCTTCTCGGCACCCGTCAACGCACCTGCCGCCGGGTTCTTGTCCTCGCCCTCGGCCTCGCGCACCCAGTTGCGCAGCGCCGACTCGGTCAAGTCCAGGTCCTTGGCCACTTGGAGCAGGCTCTTGCTGCCCTCGCGCACCAGCTTGACTGCCTCGGCCCTGAACTCCGGGGTGAAACTCCGCCTCTTCCTTCGCTCCATGGACACTACCTCTCGTGTAGCCGACTTATGGGGTATGTCCACTAAACTGGGGCAGGCTCAATTCACTTCCCCTTGGCCTTGACCGCCTTGGCCGCCGCCGCGTCCCGCTGCTCCTTCAGGCCCACCTCGAAGGCCGCCTTCAGCCTGGCGATGAGGCCCCGGTAGCCCGCCGGATCGATGAACGGGTTGGGGCGGGCGCCCGCCGCCAGCTTCACGCGCTTGCCGGACAGATCGAAGAACTCCGAATGGGGGGCGAGGAAGACATCGACCTTCAGCCGGGCGGCCTTCTCGAAGGTGGAGCGGTAGTCGTCGACGATGCCCTCGTACTGCGGCCGCTCCACCAGCCGGTTGGCCGCGATGGTGGCCGAGCAGAAGACGAGCCCTGGATGAGTCTTTCCCCCGTCCTTCGCCTCGAAGCCCCACGAGGTGCAGCCGCGCGAGTGCCCGGGCGTCAGGTGGGCCGTGAGGGTGCGGCCGCCGAGCTTCAACTGGTAGCCATCCTGGATGGCGCGATCGACCTTCACCTTGGGCACGGTCGCGCCCTCGTCCTCGTTGCCCAGGTAGAAGCCGCCCTCGAGCGCCGACTGGTCGCGCTCGCTGGCGATCAGCGTGGCGCCCGTGTCCTTCTTCAACTGCGCGAGGCCCCCCGAGTGGTCGAAGTGCGCGTGGCTGTTGAGCAGGTACTTGATGTCCGAGAGCTTGAAGCCGAGCTTCTGGATGTTGGCCTCGATGAGCGGGGCGGACTCCGGCAGCGCGCCGTCGAGCAGGATGTGACCCTCCGGTGTCACGAAGAGGTAGGAGCCGAGGCCCTCGGTGCCGACGTAATAGATGTTGTCGATGATCCGGAACGGCTCGGTGGGCGTGTTCCAGTTCGACGGCCAATCGCGCGCGGCCGGCGGGGTGGGGGCCGCCGGCTGGGCGGACGAGGGCAGGGCGAGGACGAGGGCGAGGCTCGCGGCGGCGAGGTGGAGCGGTTTCATCGGACGTTCTCCCAAGGGTTCTGGTCGCGCGAGCCTAGCCGGGACTCGGGGAGAAGGGGCGAGCCACCGCCCTGTGATTCTCTTCAGGTGTCGAAGTAGTGGCCCCGCTCGAGATCCGCGATGAGGCCGGGCTGTCGTGGATGCCATCCCAACCAGGTCTGCGTCCTCGTGCTCGAGGCCGATATGTCGAGCGCGAAGAAGCGTGCGAGCCAGTTGATGTCCGCGAGCAACGAGGCTCGACGTCGCGCCCCGCGGCCCACTAGTCTCGCCAGCGCTCCAGGGACATCAGTGTCGCCGCCTCGTGAATGAGGTGGCACGACAACGGGCTCGGGTGAGTCCAGAGGGGGAATGCGACATGTGCCAGAAGCTTTGCGGAAATCATTCGAACCATGACGGCGAGCCATTGAATGCGGGCTCCTCCCGTCGCGAGTTTCTCTCGGTAGGGGCTTCCGTCCTCGGGGCCGCGGTGGCCTCCTCGGTCCCCACACCGGCGCTGGCGGCTACCGCGCAGGGGGATCTGTCGCCAGAGGGCGGTGCCAGGGGCCACGACATGCCAAGGGACACCGGTGCGTCGAACCGGCGCTACCTGCTCAAGGGCGGCGCGGTCCTCAGCATGGATCCCCAGGTGGGAAACTTCGCCCAGGGCGACGTGCTCATCGAGGGCAAGCGCATCGTCGCGGTGGGGCCCAGGCTGAACGCTCCCGGTGCGGCGATCATCGATGCCACGGGCATGATCGTCATGCCGGGGTTCGTGGACACCCACCACCATCAGTACCAGACCGCGCTGCGCAGCTTCCTGTCCGACGGCCTGCTGTTCGACGATGGGCTGCCACACGGCGAGAAGAACTACCTCGACTACATCCACACGAAGATCACGCCGGTCTTCAGGCCCCAGGACGCCTACCTCGCTGAGCTCGTCTCGTCGCTCAGCCAGCTGGACGCGGGGGTGACCACGGTCGTCGACACGTCGCAGGTGGGACATACTCCGGCGCACACCGATGCGGTCATCCAGGGGCTTCAGGACGCGGGCCGCCGCGCGGTCTTCGTGTATTCACCGGGCGTGGGTCCCGGCAACGTCTTCCCGGGGGATCTCCAGCGGATCCGCGGCCGGTACTTCTCCTCGACCGACCAGCTCCTGACCCTGGCGATGGGCGGGGAGGTGTTCGACGCCTCGTTCCGGACCTACTGGGCGATCGGGCGCCAGAATGGCCTGCCCATCGTGTTGCACCTCGTCGGCAGCCTCGGCCACGCCACGCTGGTGGAGCAGCTCGCGAGCGAGAAGCTGCTCGGGCCCGACCTCGTCTTCATCCACGCCAGCCGCATCTCGGAGGGCTCCTGGCAGGCGATCGCCGACTCGGGGGCGCGTCTCGATCGCGGCCCCGATCGAGATGGCCATGCGGCACGGCCTGCCGCCGATCCAGTCCGCGCTCGATCATGGTGTCCAGCCCGCGCTCAGCACGGATGTCGAGTGCACCATGACCGCGGACTTCTTCACCCAGATGCGGACCGTCTTCACGCTCCAGCGGGCGCTCATCAACGAGCGCGCGATCAACGGCGAGACGAACCTGCCCGAGCTCCTCACGTGCCGCGACGTGATTCGCTTCGCCACGGTCGAGGGCGCCCGGGTGGCCGGCCTCTCCCACAAGATCGGCTCGCTGACTCCGGGCAAGGAGGCCGATATCCTCCTGCTGCGCGCGGATGCCCTCAACGTGGCCCCGCTCAACAATGTGCCGGGGGCCGTCGTCACGTTGATGGACCGCGGCAACGTGGACACGGTCATCGTCGCGGGACGGATCCGCAAGTGGCGAGGCGCCCTCGTCGATGTGAACTGGGGCCCCCTGCGCGCCGCCCTCGAAGCGTCCCGGGACTACCTCCTCCAGGCGGCGGGCGTCCAGCGCGTGCTCTTCTGAGAGGGGCCTCGGGGGGGTGTTGCGTGAGCGCGGCCCTGGAGGTGGACTCCCTCCATGTTGAACCTTCCAGGCTACACGCTCCGTCGTCCGATCCGCGCCACCGACTCGAACCTGCTGTTCCAGGCGGTGCGCGAGGCGGATGGTGCGCCGGTCATCATCAAGACGCCCGTGGACCCCTGCGCTGGCCCGCGCGAGGACGAGCGCTACCGCCGGGAGCACAACATCCTGCGGAGGCTGCTGGACGTGCGCGGCGTCACCCGGCCCCATGGTTGCGAGCGGGTCAACGGCCGCCCCGTCCTGGTGCTGGAGGAGGTGCAGGGGGTGGCCCTCTCCGAGGCGGTGGGCCAGCCCTTCGAACTCACCCGCTTCCTCGAACTGGCCGTCTCCCTGACCTCGACCCTGGCGGAGATTCACCTCCGGGGAGTCATCCACAAGGACATCAAGCCCGCCAACATCATCGTCACGCCCTCGGGCGAGCCGCGCATCATCGACTTTGGCGCCGCTACCCTCCAGCGCACCGAGCATGTGGAAGCGGCGCCGACCCACCTGATCGAGGGAACGCTGGCCTACATGTCCCCGGAGCAGACCGGGCGCATGAACCGCGTGGTGGACTACCGCACCGACTTCTACTCGCTGGGCGTGACGTTCTACGAACTGCTCACGGGCGTCCGGCCCTTCCAGGGGCGTGACGCGCTCGAGTGGTTCCATGCGCACATGGCCCAGCAGCCGAGGCCGCCGCACGAACTCGTCGCCAGCGTCCCGCCCGTGCTGTCCGCGATCGTGATGCGGTGCCCGGCCAAGGTCGCCGAGGAGCGCTACCAGAGCGCCGAGGGGCTGCAGCACGACCTCGCGGAGTGCGGGGAGTTCCTGCGCCGGGGCGCGCGCGAGCTCTTCGTGCTGGGCAAGCGGGACATCCCCAGTCGCTTCCAGCTCCCCCAACGGCTCTACGGGCGGGACACCCACGTCGCCACGCTGCTCCAGGGCTTCGAGCGAATCGCGCGCGGAGGCCGGCCCGAGCTCATCCTGGTCCGCGGCTACTCCGGCATCGGCAAGTCGTCGGTGGTCCACGAGCTGCACAAGCCCGTGGTTCAGCGGCGCGGGTTCTTCCTGAGCGGCAAGTTCGATCAGCTCCAGCGGGATGTTCCCTACGCCACCCTGGCCCAGGCCATCCGGGGGTTGGTGCGCCAGTTGCTGGCGGGCTCCGACGAGGAGGTGGCCCGGTGGCGTGAGCGCCTGCGGGAGGCCCTCCAGGGCAATGGCCGGTCCTCGTGGACCTGGTTCCACGGCTCTCGCTCCTCCTGGGCCCGCAGCCGACGGTCCCGGAGCTTCCGCCCGCCGAGGCCCAGCACCGCTTCAACCACGTGTTCCTCCGCTTCCTCGGCGTCTTCGCCACCGCCGAGCACCCGCTCGTCATGTTCCTGGATGACTTGCAGTGGGCGGACCGCCAGCCTCCGGCTCCTCCAATCCCTGCTCACCGCGGAGGAGGCGCCAGCGGCGCTGTGGATCGGGGCCTACCGGGACAACGAGGTCAGCCCCTCCCACCCGCTGATGGTGACGCTCGGGGAGGTGCACAAGGCGAAGGTCGCGGTGACCGACCTCCAGCTCGCGCCGCTGAGCCTGGAGCAGCTCCAGCACCTCGTGGGCGATGCGCTCCCGGGCGCGGGGGCGGAGGTCATCCTGCCCCTGTCGGAACAGGTGTACGAGAAGACGGGCGGCAACCCGTTCTTCCTCCTGCAGTTGATGCAGGCGTTGCACCACGATGGCCTCCTCGGCCGCGCGCCCGGAGGGGCTGGCGCTGGGATGCCGAGGGCGTCCGGGCCCGCGGGTACTCCGACAACATCGTCGACTTCATGGCGCGCAACCTGCACCAGCTTCCCGCGAGCACCCGGCATCTGCTCCCCCTGGCGGCGTGCGTGGGCAACGGCTTCTCACTCGGGATGCTGGCCCTCATCGCCGGCCTGGAGGTGGACGAGGTGGAGCGGGGCCTCGAGCCGGCGCTCCAGGCGAGCCTGGTGGTGCGCAGCGCCTCGGAGCAGTACCGGTTCCTGCATGATCGCATCCAGCAGGCGGCGCATGCCCTCATCCCCGAGGGCGAGCGCCAGGCGCTTCACGTGCGCATCGGGCGCCTGCTGCTGGAGCGCCTGTCCGCCGAGGAGGTGCGCGAGAGGCTCTTCGAGATCGTCAGCCAGCTCAACACCGGGGTGACGCTCATCAGCGGCGACGAGGAGCGCCACCGCCTCGCGCGCCTGAACGCCGAGGCGGGTTGGAAGGCCCGGGCCTCCAGCGCGCATGGCTCGGCCGCCGCCTATCTCGCCATGGCCTTCTCGCTCATTCCGGGCGAGCCCTGGGAGACGGATCCCACGCTGGCCTTCAAGGTGCGGCTGGATCGGGCGAGCAGCGAGCTCATGAGCGGCAATCTCGCCGAGGCCCGCCGCCTGCTGGAGGAGCTGTGCTCGCGGGCACGGAGCCGGGCGGACATCGCCGCCGCCTACACCTTGAGGTATGAGGTGCACCTCATCTCCGGCGAGATCGAGGACTCCGTCACCTGCCTCCTGGAGGGACTGGGCCTGCTGGGCATGCCGATGTCCGCGCATCCCTCCTGGGAGGAGGCCGTGGCCGCCCGGGAGGAGGTCCAGGCCCTGCTGGGTGGCCGTTCCATCGAGAGCCTCGTCGAGCTGCCGCCGATGACGGACGCGGACATGAAGCAGGTGATGAGCGTCCTGGGCCGCCTCTTCCCCTCCGCCTACTTCACCGACAACAACCTGCTCGTCCTCCATGTCTGCCGGATGGTCTCCCTGAGCCTCCGCTACGGCAACACCAACGAGTCGGCGATCGGCTACAGCTCGCTCGGCATCCTGCTCGGGACGTTCTTCAAGAGCTATCAGGAGGGCTACGCCTATGGCGTGCTCGCCCGCGCGCTCGTGGATCGGTACGACCTGACCCAGGAGCGGGTCCGGGTGTTCTTCAACCTGGAGATGATCAGCTACTGGTGCCGGCCCCTGGCCGAGGCGCACGCGCACGCGCTCGATGCCTTCCAGCACGCGGTGCAGAGCAACGACTACCTGTTCGCCTGTTACATCGTCGGCCATGTCGTCTGGAACCGGCAGGCCATGGGGCACCCCCTGGATGACGTCTACCAGGACGCGCTCGACCGGATGGACTTCATGCGCAAGACGGGCTTCGTGGGGGTGGTGGATACCACCCTCATCGTCCTGCGCTACATGCAGACACTGCGGGGCCACTCGCCCACGTTCGGCACGCTGGATGGGGAGGGGTTCGACGAGAAGGCCCTCGAGGCCTCGTTGTCGCCGGCCCACATGAGCAGCATGGTGTGCCAGTACTGGGTCTCCAAGATGCAGGCGCGCTTCATGTGCGGCTCCTACGCGGAGGCCCGTGAGGCGGGGGAGAAGGCGGCGGCGTTCATCTGGTCCTTCATCGGCATCATCCCCCTGCTGGACTTCCACCTCTTCCGCGCCCTCACCCTGGTCGCGTGCTGCGAGGGCGCGACGGAGGAGGAGCGGCGGCGCTACCTCGAGGCCGCCGAGGCGCATGGGCGACAGCTCGAGGAATGGGCATGCAACTGCCCCGAGACCTTCCGCGCGCTCGATCGGCTGGTCTTCGCGGAACTGGCCCGCGTCCGGGGCTGCCTGGAGCAGGCGCTCTCCGCGTACGAGGAGGCCCTTGGCTCGGCCCGCGACCACGGCTTCCTCCACCACGTGGCCCTGGTGTGCGAGCTGGCGGCGAACTTCTACCGCAAGCGGCCGGCGCCCTTCATCGCGGAGGCCTATGCGCGCCAGGCCCGGGAGGCGTACGCGCGGTGGGGAGCCCAGGGCAAGGTCAGGCAATTGGATGCGCTGTGGCCGTCCCTGGTGAGCCCGGCGGCACCCACGCGTGGCACCACCCCCACCACCTCCACCTCGGAGTCCCGGGAGATCGATGCGCTCGCCGTGGTCAAGGCTCAGCAGGCCATCTCCAGCGAGATCGTCCTCGAGCGGCTGGTGTCCACGCTCATTCGGGTCGCCACCGAGAACGCGGGGGCCCAGCGGGGAGCCCTGTTGCTGCCGCGCGGTGACAGGCTCGAGGTCGTGGTCGATACGGAGACCTCGGGCGGCACGCGGGCCGCTCTGCCCTGGACGATCCTCTCCTACGTCCGGCGCACGCACGAGCATGTGCTCATTGCCGACGCGGCGGCGCCTCACCCGTTCTCGGGCGAGCCCTACTTCGAGCACAGTGGGGCCGGTCCGTGCTGTGCCTGCCGCTGATGCGCCAGGAGTCGCTGTCGGGGGTGATGTACCTGGAGAACCGGTTCGCCTCCGGGGCGTTCACGCCGGAGCGCATCCTGTTGCTGGGGCAGCTCGCCTCGCAGGCCGCCATCTCTATCGACAACGCCCGGCTGTATGCCGAGCTTCAGCGCACCGAGGCCGCCCTGCGCTGCGCCAACGACGAGCTGGAGCGGCGGGTGGAGGAGCGCACGCGCGAACTCAAGCAGGCCCAGGCCCAGCTGGTGGACACGGCCCGTGCGGCGGGCATGGCCGAGGTCGCCTCGGACGTGCTGCACAACGTGGGCAATGTCCTCACCAGCGCCGTCATCAACCTGGATCTGATGCGCTCCGGGGTCGCGGCCTCGCGCTTCGAGCGGGCGGCTCAACTCTCGGCCCTGCTCCAGCAGCACCAGGCGGACATGGTGGGCTTCTTGACGCGCGACCCGAGGGGCCGCATCCTGCCGGACTACCTGCGGGCCCTCACCGAGGAGCTCCGTCAGGAGCGGATCCAACTCCAGACGAACCTGAACGAGATGGGTCTGCATCTGGAGCACATCCACGCCATCATCCGGGTGCAGCAGGATTACGCCAAGACGTCACTCATCCTCAGTGAGTGGGAGCTCACCCAGCTCATCGAGGACAGCCTGCGCTTCCAGCTGGCCACGCTGCAGCGCCACGGCGTTTCCGTGACGCGCGAGTTCACCGCCACCCCCAGGCTGCAGGTGGACAAGCACAAGGTGTTGCAGATCCTCATCAACCTCCTGAGCAACGCCAAGGACGCCATGGCCGAGGTCCCGGAGGGACGACGTCACCTGTGTGTGCGGCTCATGGTTCAGGGGAGCGTGGCCCGGATCCAGGTGGTGGACAGCGGCAAGGGCTTCGCGCGGGAACTGCACAAGCAACTCTTCGCGCTCGGCTTCACCACCCGCGAGGAGGGGCATGGCTTTGGCCTGCACTCGAGCGCGCTGGCGGCGCAGGTGCTGGGGGGCCGCCTGCTGCTGGAGAGCGAAGGCCCCGGCAAGGGCGCCACGGCCACGCTCGAGCTCCCACTCTCGCGGCCTCACTGACGATGGGAGAAGAGATGGGCCAGAAGAAGCCGGATGCGCGGCTGATGGAGGCGCAGGCGAACGTTGACGCGGCGACGAAGCTCAAAAACGCAGGCCGGTACTTCGAAGCCCGCATACGGATCGAGCACGCGCTCGCCCTTCAGGAGGCGGCCCTCGGCGAGCGCCACCCCCGTGTCGCCGCCTCGCTCAACAACCTCGGGCTCCTCTACCATGAGCAGGGCTTGTACGACCGGGCCGAGCCCCTCTACCTCCGCGCACTCGCCATTCAGGAGGCGGCCCTCGGCGAGCGCCACCCCGACTTCGCCACCTCGCTCAACAACCTCGGGCTCCTCTACCATAAGCAGGGGTTGTACGGCCGGGCCGAGCCTCTCTACCTCCGCGCGCTCGCTCTCCGGGAGGCCGCCCTCGGCGAGCACCACCCCCGTGTCGCCAATTCGCTCAACACCCTCGCCACCCTCTACCGGGAGCAGGGGTTGTACGACCGGGCCGAGCCCCTCTACCTCCGCGCGCTCGCCCTCCAGAAGGCAGCCCTCGGCGAGCGCCACCCCAGTGTCGCCAATTCGCTCAACACCCTCGCCACCCTCTACCAGGAGCAGGGGTTGTACGACCGGGCCGAGCCCCTCTACCTCCGCGCGCTCGCCCTTCAGGAGGCCGCCCTCGGCGAGCGCCATCCTGGCATCGCCCACATCCTCAACAACCTTGCGTTCCTCTACCATAAGCAGGGGTTGTACGGCCGGGCCGAGCCCCTCTATCACCGCGCGCTCACCCTTCAGGAGGCCGCCCTCGGCGAGCGCCACCCCAGTGTCGGCACCTCGCTCAACAACCTCGCGCTCCTCTACCAGGCACAGGGGTTGTACGGCCGGGCCGAGCCCCTCTACCTCCGCGCACTCGCCCTCCAGAAGGCCGCCCTCGGCGAGCGCCACCCCCAGGTCGCCACCTCGTTCCACAACCTCGCGCTCCTCTACCAGGCACAGGGGTTGTACGGCCGGGCCGAGCCCCTCTACCTCCGCGCACTCGCCCTCCGGGAAGCCGCCCTCGGCGAGCGCCACCCCAGTGTCGGCACCTCGCTCAACAACCTCGCGCTCCTCTACCATGAGCAGGGGTTGTACGGTCGGGCCGGGCCCCTCTACCTCCGCGCGCTCGCCCTCCAGAAGGCCGCCCTCGGCGAGCGCCACCCCGACGTCGCCCAAACCCTCCACAACCTCGCCAGCCTCTACTGGGAGCAGGGGTTGTACGGCCGGGCCGAGCCCCTCTACCTCCGCGCGCTCGCCCTTCGAGAGGCCACCCTCGGTCAGAGCCACCCCCAGGTTGCCACCTCGCTCAACAACCTCGCGCTCCTCTATCGGGAGCAGGGGTTGTACGGCCGGGCCGAGCCTCTCTACCTCCGCGCGCTCGCCATTCAGGAGGCCGCCCTCGGCGAGCGCCACCCCCATGTCGCCACCTTGCTCAGCAACCTCGCGCTCCTCTACCGGGAGCAGGGGTTGTACGGCCGGGCCGAACCCCTCTACTACCGCGCGCTCGCCCTCCGGGAGGCGGCCCTCGGCGAGCGTCACCCCGACTTCGCCACCTCGCTCCACAACCTCGCGCTCCTCTACCGGGAGCAGGGGTTGTACGGCCGGGCCGAGCCCCTCTACCTCCGCGCGCTCGCCCTTCGGGAGGCCGCCCTCGGCGAAAGTCACCCCGACGTCGCCAACTCGCTCAACACCCTCGCCACCCTCTACCGGGAGCAGGGGTTGTACGACCGGGCCGAGCCCCTCTACCTCCGCGCGCTCGCCCTTCGGGAGGCCGCCCTCGGCGAAAGCCACCCCGACGTCGCCAACTCGCTCAACGACCTCGCCCAGCTCCGCCGGGCCCAGCATCGCCTCGCCGACGCCCTGCCTCTCTACACGCGCGCCTTTTCCATTTCCGAGCAGCGCCTGCGTCAGGAGGCTCTCGGCTTCTCCGAGTCGCGCCTCTCCAGTTTCCTCCAATACGTGCGTGCTTCCGCGGAGATGCTCTACTCCCTGCTGCGCGCACACCCAGAGGATGCCCGCGCGCAACGCCTGGCCCTCAGCGCCGTCCTCCTGCTCAAGGGCCGCTCCGTCGAGGAGACGGCCAACATCTCCCGCACCCTCTACCTCGGCTTGGGCGCCGAGGACCGCGACACCTTCGAGCGGCTGCGGGGCCTTCGCACCCAACTGGCCACCCTCTCGCTCGTGGGCCCTGGCCCTGTCTCACCGGAGGACTACCCACTGCGCCTCAAGGCGCTGGCCGACGAGGGTGACTCGCTCGAAGCGGACCTCGCCAAACGCTCCGCGCCCCTGCGCGCCCTCAGCGCCCTGCCTCCCCCCGCCGAGATTGTCGACCGCGTCGCCGCCTCCCTCCCCAAGGATGGCGCGCTCGTCGAATTCATCGCCTACAGGGATACACCCCTCGTCCTCAAACCCGGTACGCCGCCGGCGGGAACTCCCGAGCAGCTCCACGACCTCGCCGGATTGCCCCCACTCGACGCCCGGGCCCACCGCGACATCTCCGCCCCGGCCACCGCCCCGGAACTCCAGCCCCAACCCGGGACGCCCCCGGCAAGTACTCCCGATCAGCTCCGATACCGGCGCTGGTGCTCTTCCCCGATGCCTCCACCCAGGCCGTGGACCTGGGCCCCGCCGCACCTATGGACCGCGCCGTCTCGCGCCTGTGCGACGCCCTGGCCCACCGCGACATCTCCTTCCTCGCCCCAGCCCAGCAACTCCACCAACTCGTCTTCCAGCCCCTGATGCCCCTGCTGGGCTCCACCCGCCGCCTCATCCTCTCTCCCGACGGCCAGCTGGGCCTCGTCCCCTTCTCCGCCCTCCACGACGGCCACGACTTCCTCCTCGACACCTTCGACTTCCTCTACCTCACCTCCGGCAGGGAGCTGCTGCCGCGTCCCCAGGGCATGGCCCCTGCTCCTCCGTCGTCGTCCTCGCCGACCCGGATTTCACGGCCTCGCCTCCCGCCGCGCCCTCCTCGGGCGGCCCCACCCCCACGTGGGCCGAGCCCCCCGCCTCCCTCGAGGGCTTCTTCTCCGCCGTGCGCGCGAACCTCGCCAGCAGCGCGTGGGCCCCCCTGCCGGGCACACGTCAGGAGGCCCTGGCCATTCAGCGCCTGCTGCCCCAGGCCCAGCTCTTCCTCGGCTCCGAGGCCACCAAGGAGCGACTGCTCCACCTTCCCACCCCGGGCATCCTCCACCTCGCCACCCACGGCTTCTTCCTCGAGGACGCCTCCGCTGCCCTTCCCCCGGCCGCCCCCGCCGTCGGCCGGTCGAGGCTCGTGGCCCCATGCACGGCCCCCCGGGACCCCTGCTCCGCTCCGGCCTCGCTCTCGCGGGCGCTCGCGCCCCGGCGCCTGACGCCTCCTCTTCCTCCATGCACCACGCCGCCCTGGTCACCGCACTGGAGATGGCCGGGCTCAACCTCTGGGGCACCCAACTCGTCGTCCTCTCCGCCTGCGACACGGGCCGGGGAGATGTCCACCTGGGCCAGGGGATTCAGGGCCTGCGCCGCGCCCTGGTGGTCGCCGGGGCGGAAACAGTCGTCATGAGTCTCTGGAAGGTGAACGACGACTCCACCCGCCTCCTCATGGAGACCTATTACCTCAACCTCCTGGCCGGACAGGGCCGCGCCTCTGCGCTGCGCGAGACCATGCGCTCGCTTCGGGCTTCCCATCCCCACCCCAACGACTGGGCCCCCTTCATCGTCCTGGGGAGCGATGCTCCTCTGGTTGCCATCACTCCCTGAACGAAACCGTTCGTAACCTATTGTTCACCTCGCGGGCGCCCCCAGACGCGCCTGCGAGCGCAAGTCGAGGAGGAATGTGTGCGGAGACTGCATCAGGTCATCAGGATTCTGCCGAGCGTGGCACTCCTGTCGGGTTGTGGTTCCAACGAAGGGCCAGCGGCTGTCGATTCCGCCGACATCCCGCGCGGGAATGGAACCGCGGCCCCCTTGGAATCGACTCCGCCCTCGGAGCAGGAGACCCCCACTTCCACTGCCTCCCATCTCGCGGATTCTTGCGCGGATGCCACGGGTCCTGGGATCTACAAGGGATATACCTGCGAGGACTCGAACAACTTCATCATCGCCGAGAATGTGTCCTGCCAGGACGCGCGCCGCAAATGCGAGCTCAATGCCAGGGCCAATCCCTCCCTGAGCTTCTACTGTACGTGGAATGACCGGGTCGTCTATCGCAAGGAGATTTCGGTGGGGGCCTGCGACGCCGAGGTGTGCCAGTCCACGTCGGGGACTGGCAGACAGGTGCTCTACTTCTGCATCTCCCCCACCGAACTCCGACCCGTCATCATCTCGAGCAGCATCACCTGTCAGTCCGCATTCGACAACTGCAAGCTCAATGCCGATTTGAACACACATCGCAGCGTCCTGTGCACGTGGAATGACCAGGAGATCTTCCGCGGGGAACTGGTCGCTGGTGTTTGTGGAGCCCCGTCGCCCCAGTAAGAAAGGGAGGTTGTCGTTCTCACCATGGACACAATATGGGAAGACCTTGAAATCTTTCATCACTGGAGGGGCGTGCTGGCATGCCGTATGGTAATGATTGGAGTATCCTTGCTGGGCACCGTGTGCGGGGGACCGATGGACGCCCTGGTGGAACCCTCGTCCCCGAGGACTCGCGAGCAGCGGCTGGCGGTCCACGACTTCCAGGCCGCGAATACCAACAGCGCGCGGGACACGACGACCTCGGCCCGGATCCCCATCTTCGTGGCCGAGGGCGAGACGGTCATGATTGGCACCTGGGGTATCACGGGCAGCGCCTCCTCGGGCGATACCTACCTCCGGCTCTTCGCTCCAGACTCGACGGAGGTGGCGGAGAATGACGATGCCAACCCCGAACAACTGGGCTCCCGGCTCGCCTATACGGCCGCCACCTCCGGCATGTATCTGCTCCAGGCGGGATGTCTGGGAAACAGCGAATGCTCGGGCACCATCGGGCTCTCGCGTCGCAAGGCCGTCCTCCCCGCGACCAGCCTGAGCAATACCAACGACGCCAGGCTCAACACCTTCAACAGACAGTATTACTTCAATGGAGGAGAGACCATCCGCGTCAGCACCTGCGCCGCCACGGCGTACGGCGCCAGCGCCACGGGTGACACCTTCCTGCGCATCTTCCCGCAGACCAACGGCGGCTACACCACCGAGGTGGCGGTCAACGACAACGCTTGCGGTAGTGGTGGCACGGCATCGGAGATCGTCTATTCCGTTCCCGTCTCCGGCTACTACCAGATTCGTGTCGGCTGTGCGGCCAACACGGCCTGCAGTGGGATGGTGGCGGTCTACACCGAGTAGCGCGCCCCTGAACGCCTCTGGACAGGAAAACGCCCTGCTTCAAAACGCCCTGCTTCCGAGGACTTGGGAAGCAGGGCGAGTGGCCCTGGCTGGAATCGAACCATCGGCCCGCGGTTCAGGAAATCAGCGAACGCGCCTCTCAGATGGCAGGCCGAAAGTAGAGATGCAGGCGGCCGTCGGAGGTGCCGATGCCGCCACAGTAGCCGCCTGCCGTGAGGTGGACGATCTGGTCACCATTCGCGTGATTGACATAGTCTTCGGCTGATCCCCTCGGCGAGCATGATCGTCGTCACGTTCGTCGCCACCGAAGGAATGTCCGGCATGATCGACGCATCGACGACATGCAGGCCGTCCACTCCGCGCACCTTGCCATCGGCATCGACGACGGCGCACGGATCGTCGACCCCTCCCATCGGCACTGTCGACGTCGGATGAGCGTACCCGTCGACCGACGCGACCACCGCTTTTTCCAGCGCCGCGTCGTCCTCGACGTCCTCGCCGGGAGTCATCTCATGTTCGACCACGCCGCGGAACGGCGCCATCTTGCCGATTCGGCGTGACAGCCGCACCGCTTCCATCATCCGCCGCAGATCGCTCGGGTCCTGGAAGAAGTTGTAGCGAATGACCGGCATCGCGCGCGGATCGCGGCTCGCCGGGCGGACCGAGCCGACCGAGTTCGGAAGCGTCACCGCGCACGCCAGGACGATGGCGCCTCCCGTCGGGCTTCGCGCGGGATCGAAGATGTGCGTCCCGGAGATGTGCAGATCGAGTTCGTCGGCGCCGGCTTCGCTGGAGCGGGTCCAGATGATCGCGCCCGCGACCGGATCCATGGACCGGCCCGCGGCTTGAGCGCGTAGATGTTGTAATAGAAGGGATGCTCCTTCAGCCGCTCGCCGACCGGGGCGCCCAGGAGAACCGGAATCCCAAGCGCTTCCAGGTGCGACGACGGCCCGATGCCCGAACGCATCAGGATCGCCGGACTGCCGAACGCGCCGGCCGACAGGATGACCTGGCCGGCGGCTATCGTTTCGCCAGTCGCGAGACGAACGCCCGTCGCTCGCCGCCCATCGAAGACGATCCTGTCGACCTCGGCTCCTCCCATGATCGTCAGGTTCGGCCGGCGGCGCACCGCGTCCGTCAGGTAGGCCATGCCGGTGTTGACCCGCCAGCCATCCACGACGTTCAACGGATAGGGGGAAACGCCATGCTGCTCGGCGCCGTTGAAATCGCTGACACGCGGCAGGCCGGCGGCCTGTGCGGCCAGCACGAAGGCCTGCATCGACGGAGTGAGCTCCTCCATCGTCCTCTGCCGGATGGGGAAGGGACCGGAACGCCCGTGCCAGGCGTCGTCACCGGTGGGCGTGTTCTCCATCGCCTTGTAGATCGGCAGAACGTCCTCGAAGGACCAACCGTCGATTCCACGTGCGGTCCAGCGCGCGAAATCGGATGGCCTGGCCCGCATGGCGACCGCTGCGTTCACCGCCGAGCTGCCGCCGAGCACCTTGCCGCGAGGCGCCACCACGTCATGGCCGAGACCGAGATGATCCTCGGTGCGATATCCCCAGTCATGCGCTTGATCGCCGCCCACGCGGTTCGCGTTCGCGAGCACATCGGGATATTCCGCGAGTGCGTAAGCCGGCCCCGCCTCCAACAGCAGGACGCGCCTGGCGCGATCCTCACTCAGCCGGTTCGCGAGCACCGCGCCCGCGGATCCGCCGCCCACGATGACGACGTCCAATGGCGTCCCGGATGGGGTTCCAATGGCCATGACAAGTCTCCTTTGCTCGATAATCAAATCGGCCGCTTCCGCGCGGGCTCATTCGTGGTTGAAGGCATTGATCAGGAAGTGCCCAGCGCGGTCGAGCGCGACCCGGCTGCTCTCCAGATGCGTGACATCGAGTTGGAAGACGTGATGCATCTCCTCCCAGATCTCGAGCTGGACAGGGACGCCCGCCTGCCTTGCGCGAGCGGCATATTGCCGGGAGTCATCCAGCAGGCGTTCGTCGGTTCCGACCTGGATGAAGAGCGGCGGTAGGCCATGCATCTCGCCCAGGAGTGGAGAGGCGAGCGGATCGGCGGCGTTCGCCGCCCCGAGATACTTCCGGGCGCAATCCCGCAGGTATTCGTAGCCGATCAACGGATCCTCCACGGCCGGATCCGTCATCGACGCTCCGGTGAAGGCCAGATCGGTCCACGGGGAGAAAACCACTCCCGCCACGGGCGAGGTGCCGCCGGCAACCCGGCCAGCTGCGCGAGCGTGACCAGCGTCAACCCGCCGCCCGCTGAATCCCCGACGATCGCGACCCGTGTGAAGCCTCGAGCGGCCAGCCAGTGCCATGCCGCCAGGGCCGCCTTCGGCGCGGCCGGCAGCGTCGCTTCGGGCGCCAGGGGATAGTCGATGACGAACGCGGGAACCTGTGTGCGGCTGACGAGCTGGCTGACGATGCCGCGGTATGCCTTCGCGGAGCCCTGCACATAGCCGCCGCCATGGAGATAGAGGATCGCGCGCCCCGGCTCGGCTCGCGCTGGACGCACCCACCAGCCTCGTACGCCCGCCTCATCGACGGCGTCGAGGGAGACGTCGCCGGTCAGGGGACTCGCGGAGATGAAGGCATCGTAGATCGCCCTGGGCTCGCCGTTCGCGGATTCCCAGAAGCGGGCGAACCGCTCGCGCAAAATGCCCGCACGCGCGCGTTCGTCCGCCGCGATCCTGACGATCGCCGTTTCGGATGGCGCTCTCCTGGATGGTTCACTCTCGCGGGTTTCTACCTCAGGCATGCTCACACCTCACAGGTGCTCCGCCCGCGATCGCGCGGCGGCTTTGTCCTGGAGGTCATTGTTGGGGATGAGTCCAACGCCCGAAAGACATCACCCTCCAGACTTAGCGTCCAATGTAATGGACGATCCGCCTCGGCGGGGTTTGCGTGGTCTCGCCTGGTCGCCAAGCCTAGATCTGTACCGTCTTTGGAAACTCCGTCGCCAGGTGGTCAAGGAAGACGCGCACGGACGGCAGAAGCCCTTTCCTGTGGGGAATGAGCGCGGTGATCGTGGAGTCGCCGGCAAGCCAGTCCGGCAGCACACGCCGCAACGCACCGGAACGTACCGCCGCCCGGCATATGTAGCCAGGCAACGCCACCACGCCGAGCCCTTTGATCGCCGCCTGCTGCAGACCGACCATGTCGTCGCTCAGCAGCCTCGGTGCCAGCGGCATGACGATTTCGTCTCGCGCCCGGCTCGCATGGCGAAGCCGCCACACCGGCGCGACGCCGGTCCGCATCATGAAAAGCGAAGGATGATTTTGAAGATCCTGGGGGGTCCGCGGCGCGCCGTTTGCTTCGATATAGCTCGAGCCCGCGAACAGGAACCACGGGGCGGAAGTGAGCGCCTTCTGGACGAGGTTGGAATCGAGGAGCGGGTCGGAATGCGCGCGGACGGCGATGTCGTAGTTCTCGCCAACGATGTCGACGGATCGATCCGCGGCATGCGCGACGACATTCACCTTCGGATACCGCGCGAGGAATTCGACGATGATGTCGGACAGCGCGAACTGCATGGTCGCCACGCCAGCAGTGCAGCGCACCGTACCGGTCGGTTCGGCCAGCCGATGACGGATCGTCGTTTCGGCCAACTCCGCCTCTCGGAGCATTGCCACCGCGTGCCGGTAGAACTCTTCGCCGGCATCGGTCATCCCGAAGCGGCGCGACGTCCGGTTGAGCAGCCGGACGCCGAGATTGCTCTCGAGTTGCTGCATGCGGTGGCTGAGGGTCGATTTGGGCATACGCAGCGTTCGGCCCGCCGCTGTGAACCCACCGCGATCGACCACCTGGACGAAAAAGAAGAAGTCATTCAAATCCAGCACGTGCCACCTATCGTCCAATCAATTGGACGCTGTGTTGCGATCTTGCCGGTTTCCGGTCCGAGGGTCCAGTCGCTAGGATTTCCTCGCCACGACACACCGATGAAATCCCTTGCAACCGTCCAGGAGGACGTCATGCCCCATCGCACTTATGAGCCGCTCACTGCCGACAACGCTGCCCTGGTTCTCGTCGATCATCAGGTGGGCCTGATGACCGGCGTCCGGGACTATTCGACCGGAGAACTGAAGCACAACGTCGTGGCCTTGGCCAAGGCCGCCAAGGTGCTCGAGTTGCCGATCGTCGTCACGACGACCGCGCGCGATAGCATGTGGGGGCCGACCTTCCCAGAGCTCGTCCAGGCCCTGCCCGGCATCGAGATCATCGATCGCTCCTCGGTGAACGCCTACGACGACGAGCGCGTCGCCAAGGCCATCGAAGCGACCAGGCGCAAGAAGCTCATCTTCGCTGGCATCTCCCTGGAGGTCTGCGCGGCGTTCCCGGCAATGACCGCCGTGGCGCGGGGACTGGACGCCTATGTCGCCGTCGACGCGTCCGGGACATTCAGTGAAACCAAACGCCAGGTCGGCTTGCTGCGCATGCAGCAGGCGGGCGTCATCCTGTCCGACTACGCGACCATGATGGTCGAGATCCTCAAGGACAATGGGCGGCCAGAGGCCGGCGCCGTGTATGGCGCGCTCGACATGCCCTGGGCCAAGCTCGTGGGCCAGATCGCCCACGCCTACGGCAAGTGACGGAGGGCCCCGGAGAGGGTGTCCAGAGAGGGTGTCCCCAGAGAGGGTGTCAAAGAACCCCGGAGAGGGTGTCAAAGAACTCGAGTGCGCCCCCTGGAGAGGGTGTCAAAGAACTCGAGTGCGCCCAGAGAGGGTATCAAAGAACTCGAGTGCCAGAGAGGGTGTCAAAGAACTCCCGAGAGGGTGTCAAAGAACTCGAGTGCAACGGAGAGGGTGTCCGGAGAGGGTGTCAAAGAACTCGAGTGCGCCCGGAGCCCGAGAGGGTGTCAAAGAACTCGAGTGCTCAGTGCCAACTCCTCGAGAGGGAGTCAAAGAACTCGAGCGAAGCGACTCGGCACAACACGCGGCGGAAAGGAGAAACGAGGAAAGGATGCAAAAAAATCCCCACGTGTCCACCGAGCAGCCGCCTCTCGGAAAACCGCGACGAAGGTACGGTACTGCTCACGCAACTCCCGCAGTGCCTGGCGCGTGGAGGCATGCCCCAGAGGCCGAGGGCTTCGTTTGAGGTGCTCGGGCCGGGTATGTGGGTGCTGTGCCCTGACGGTGCGCACGCCGAGGACTGGCTTGTTTCGTGAGCGAGCCTCGGCTTCCACTTCCTCCAGCAGACTTTGTACCGCACGCTGCCGCTCCTCCTCTCCCAGTCCTTTCCAACACGGCAGGGGCACCACCTCCAACTCCACGGGCTCGGCCCATTGCTCCGCGAAGCGTCCCTGCACTCCTTCCATGCCTTCGCTCCCCCTCTTGCTCCAGCGTTTTGTCCAATTGAACCAGTGGAACAGTCGGCGCGCCGGTCCCAGCAATTGCGGCAGACACGTGAGGCCCGGCCACTCGGCGCTCTTCTCCACCAACCCCTCTTTCACCCCATGGGCCAGCACGTAGCGCAGCCGGCCCACCAGTGCCGTGTCGTCCAGCACCTGCTCAGCGACAACTACACCTCCCCAGCAACGACAATTACACCTCCCCATCCTGAGTGACGGCAGCCGTCGGTAGGAACCCGGTGACTTCCGAGGTTCGGATGGGCGGGTGAGGACGACGGATGCCCAGGTGAGGAAGCTGATGGAAGAGATGGCGAAGCACGGAGGCTTGGGGCTGGCGGCGGCCCGGGCGGGCATGGACCGCAAGACGGCACGCAAGTACGTGAAGGAGGGGAAGTTCCCCTCGGAGCTCGAGCAGGAGCGCACCTGGAGGACGAGGAGGACCCCTTCGAGGAGCAGTGGGAGGGACTGGCCGAGCGGCTGAAGGAGGCGCCGGAACTGGAGGCCAAGACGCTCTTCGAGGAGCTGTGCGCTCGGGAGCCGGGACGCTACAAGCCGGGGCAGCTGCGCACGTTGCAGCGGCGAGTGCGCCAGTGGCGAGCGCAGCAGGGGCCGGAGAAGCAGGTGTTCTTCGCCCAGGAGCATCGGCCCGGGGAGGCGATGCAGACGGACTTCACCTGGGCCAACGAGCTGGAGGTGACGGTGGGAGGCCAGCCCTTCGCGCACCTGCTGTGTCACCCGGTGCTGCCGTACTCCAACTGGGAATGGGCGACGGTGTGCCACTCGGAGTCCATGGCGGCCATCAAGCGCGGAGTGCAGGCGGCCGTCTTCCGGCTGGGGAAGGTGCCGCGCTACCACCAGACGGACAACTCCACGAGCGCCACGCATGACTTGCGCAACGGCAAGCGGGGATTCAACGCCGAGTACCAGGTGCTCATGAAGCACCTGGGCATGGAGCCGCGCACGATTGAAGTGGGGAAGAAGGAGCAGAACGGAGACGTGGAGGCGCTCAACGGCGCGCTCAAACGTCGGCTGTTGCAGCACCTGCTGATGCGCGGCAGTCGGGACTTCCAGAGCGCCGTGGAGTACGAGAGCTGGGTGCAGGGCGTGCTGGAGAAAGCCAACCGGCTGCGCGGCGCGAAGGTGGAGGAGGAGCTGGCGGCGATGAGGGCGCTGTCGGTGCAGCGGCTGGTGGAGTACAGCGAGCTGGAGGTAGTCGTCACGGCGTGGAGCACCATCCGGGTGCAGCACAACACGTACTCGGTGCCCTCGCGGCTGGTGGGTCAGCGCGTGCGGGTGCGCGTGTACGACGACAAGCTGGAGGTGCTGCACGCGGGAAAACCGCAGCTGGTGGTGGACAGGCTGGTGGGCCGCAACGGACACCGCATCAACTACCGGCACATCATCTGGTCACTGGTGCAGAAGCCCGGGGCCTTCGCGCAGTACCGCTACCGGGAGGACCTCTTCCCCTCGCTGGTATTCCGCCAGGCGTACGACGAGCTGCAGCGGGTGCACGCGGGGAGAGCCGCGGACGTGGAATACCTGCGCATTCTGCACCGGCGGCCTCCACGCTGGAGGCGCAGGTGGAGCAGGTGCTGGCGCGACTGCTGGCCGAGGGCGGACTGCGCGGTGCCGAGCAGGTGAAGGCGCTGGTGGCGCCGGCCCGGCCGGAGGTGCCCGAGCTGGAGCAGCCCGAGGTGGACCTGAGCAGCTATGACGCGCTGCTGGTGGCGCAGCGGGAGGTGGCCTCATGAGCCCCCCTCCACGTCCCTGCGAGCAGCGGCAGGAGCCTCCGACGAGCAGCAGCAAACGCTGGCCATGCTGCTGCGCGCGCTGAAGCTGCCGGCATTCGCAGCCCACCACGAGGAGCTGGCCGGGCGCGCTGGGCAGGAGGGCTGGACGTGCCCGCACTACCTGCGTCAGTTGGTGGAGCTGGAGCTGAGCGAGCGCCGGGGCCGACGAATAGAACGGCTGCTCAAGGCCTCGGGGCTGTCCACGGACAAGACGCTCGCCACGCTCGAGCAGGAGAAGCTACCCGCCAAGGTGCGCCGCCAGCTGCCGGCCCTATGCGAGGGCGGCTTCGTGGAGCGCGCGGAGAACGTGCTGGCCTTCGGACTGCCGGGCCGCGGCAAGACGCACGTGGTGAGTGCCATCGGCCACGAGTTGGTGCAGCGCGGCTACGAGGTGCTCTTCGTGCCGGCGGTGCTGCTGGTGCAGCGACTGCTGGCGGCCAAGAAGAACCTCTTGCTGGAGAAGGAGCTGCGGCGACTGGACGGGTACGACGCGGTCATCCTCGACGACATCGGCTACATCCAGCAGGACAGGGAGGAGATGGAGGTGCTGTTTACCTTCCTGGCCCAGCGCTACGAGCGCAGGAGCGTCCTGATTACGAGCAACCTGGTGTTTTCGCAGTGGGACCGGATCTTCAAGGACGCGATGACGACGGCGGCGGCGATTGACCGGGTGGTGCACCACGCGCTGATTCTGGAGCTCACCGGCGACAGCTACCGCAGCGAGAAGGCCAAGAGCCGGGAGACGGTCGACAAGGCCCCGCGCCAGGCGCCCGGGGACGAGTAACAGCCCGTTCACGGCACAGGAGGTGGCCAACCCAGCGGCTCCGATGGACGTGACGACGACTACGGCGACGACGAAGTGAACGCAGTCAGGGCATCAACCCGATGGGGAAGTGTAATTGTCGCCAAGGGGAAAAAGTAATTGACGCTGGGCAGCACCGGTTCCGCCGAGTAACGCCTCTCCCAGAAGCTGCCGCTCCAGTCCACCAGCCTGCCCACCTTCTTGGACAGGTTGGAGCGCAGGTACTGCATGAAGGAGGCGAGAGAATCACCCCGCGCCCACACCAGCAGGTGGAAGTGGTTGGACGCGAAGGTGAAGGCGTGCAGCCGTACGCTACCAGCACTCTGCTGGACGGTTCGCGCCAGCACGCCTCCCACCACCTCGTTCACCTCTGTGCTGGGACGCAGCAACAGCCGTCCCTGGAAGCACCTGGACGTGACGAAATAGAGACCTTCCTCCTGGAACATCCGCAACGGCCAGCCCATCCCCACCCCCCACGCGCAATCAGCGGGCTGGGCCAGATGCACCCTGTGGGCCAGAGCCAAGTCTTCAGAAAGACGTGAAGAGCGGTCGGTTACCCGTCTACGCCGAGCCTTTTTCTCGCTCGAGTCCCCCGTTTCGAGTCCTTTGACACCATCTCTGGCTCGAGTCCCTCGTTTCGAGTCCTTTGACACCATCTCGGGACACCATCGCCGGGACACCATCTCCGACACCATCTCCGGAGTCGTTTCGAGTCCTTTGACACCATCGCCGGGGGGGGTCGAGTCCTTTGACACCATCGCCGCCGGGACACCATCTCCGACACCATCTCCGGAGTCGTTTCGAGTCCTTTGACACCATCGCCGAGCTCGATCATCTCCCGCATCGTGACGTAGATGACGGATGGGGCCCTGTTCCGCCGCTCGGAAGATGCCCTCGACAGGCCTGAACCCCGGAAAGGGAGCACCCGTGGGTGCCCCCTTCCGGGGTGCAACACTTCAAAGGGAGGCGCTCAGGCCTCGACCTTGCGCTCGTCCCCGTTGGGGCGCAGCGCCGGGACTTCCAGCTCCTGGGAGCCGGTGGTGGTGGTGGGGAGCATCGCCGCGTCGACGGCCCGGAGCGAGTCGCCCTCGAAGCCGTGGAAGGCCACGGTGCGGTGCGGGCGCACCTGGGAGAGCGAGTACAGCTCGTTGTAGGCGTGGAGCACCCGAGGCTGCTTGCCCAGCACGCTGAAGGCACGGCCCACCGCGGCCGGGTACTGGCCCTTGGCCTCGGCCACCAGCGCCGCCACCTGGGCGCTCGTCTGTGCGTCCAGGAGCGCCACGCGCTGACGTCCCTCCTCCTCCACCTCCGCCGTGGCGCGCTCGAGCCGCGCCGACAAGGTGTCGAACACCTGCTGTGCCACCTCGGGCCGCAGGCTCACGTTGCGGATGAGCACCCGCTCCACTTCCAGGCCCCAGCGCTGCGTCTCGTCCTGGATGTCCTGGCGCACCTTCTCGCCCAGCTCGCTGCGATCACACAGGATGTGCTCGAACGAGCGGTTGCCGAGGATGGACAGCGCCGCATGGGTGACGAGCGCCCGGAGCGACTTGTCCCAGTCCGCCACCCCGAAGAGCGCGCGCGCCGGATCCGCCACCCGGAACTCCAGCCACAGGTCCACGATGACCGTGGTGCCGCGCGCGTCGTTGACCTGGATGTTGGTGATGTCGCGGAAGTCGCGCGCCCGGCTCACCGGGAACGTGCGCACCCAGGGCAGCACGCGCTCGGGCACCCAGTGCCAGCCCGGCTTGTTCAGCGTCTTCTCCAGCTTGCCAAAGCGTGTGACGAGCACCGTCTCCTCGTCCTCCACCTGCAGGCCGAACAGGCGTCCCAGTCCAATCAGGAAGGGGACGGTGCACAGGCCCGCGACGATACCGCCGATGAGTTGAAGCAGTTGGCTCGAGTTCATGGGGGTTACTGTCCCTTGAGGTAGACGGTGCGCGACTCGGACATGACCTCGGCCCGGCGACGTGACACGTAGAGGTGGAGGGTGTTCTGCCGGTCGAGCTCCGAGAGGAACTCGCCCAGCTTGAGGATTTCCGTCTCGGTCGCCGCGGCGCGCGCCCGGGCGATCTCCACGCCGCGCGCGGCGGCGAGCACGCGTTGCTGGCACTCCGCTCCGGCGCGCGCATAGGCCGCGTCCGACTCGTTCTGCGCGGCGATGACGGCGTTGAGCGCGCTGTCCAGCTCGTCCGGCGGCAGCACGTCCGTGAGGTCCACGCCCACGAACCGCACGCCGTACTTGCGGCCGATCTCCTTGTGGCAGAACGCCTCGATGCGCTGGCTGAGCAGCCGGCGCTCGCGGCGGATGAGCGCGTAGGAGTTCTCACCCGCCCGGTGCGTCGCGGCCAGCGCGCCGCTCACCGTCTCCGGCCCCGCGGCGGGGGCGTGGAAGTTGGCGATCTCGTTGCGCAACAGGCAGGAGAACAGTCCGGTGATGTGCTCCACCGGCGCGCGCAGGCCGAAGAGGAAGTGGCCCAGGCTGTCGCGCACGGGCACGTAGCGCAGGGTGCTGTCGAAGCGCAGCACCGTGCCGTCTCCCGTCATGGCCGTCTGGCCACCCTTCTCGCCGGCCAGCTCCAGGGCCTGCTCCATCATGGGGATGTCATGTGCCTTCTCCCATGGCAGCTTGCGGTGCAGCCCCGGACCCCAGGTGCGCGGTGTCTTGCCATCCGCCTCGGTCCGCGCCGCGCCCAAGGAGGTGAGCACCGACAGGTGTCCCTCCTCCACGCGGAAGAAGCAGCGCGACAGCACATAGGCGCCGTAGACCGTCGCGCCCATCAGGATTCCCATCAAGAACATGTTCGTGTGACTCCGTAGGAAAGGTTGTCGTTCACGCAGGCCCCGCGCTCAGAAGCGCTCGTCGCGGGCGCGCCGCCAGTTCGTCCACCCGGACGTGGGCTCGGTGTTGGTGTGGGTCGCCAGGGGACGCGTGGTCTGCCGGACCTCGCCGTCCTGGGTGCGGTAGGCGGCGGCCAGGCCGCGGTTGACGTCCACCACGTCCTCGTTGAACTCGCGGTGGGCCTCGCTCACCGGCGGCAGGCGCTCGGCCTTCTCCGCGGTGTCCACGAGGGTGCCGTGGGGGACGAATCTCCCATCCGGCACCTCCACGCCCACCACGATGGCGCCGATGCCGATGTAGCAGTGGCTGCCGACGACGGCGTCGTGCACCACCGCCTTGAAGCCCACGAAGGTGTCATCCCCGATGTAGCAGGGGCCGTGCACCAGGGCGTTGTGGGCCATGGAGACGTTCTTGCCCACGTACACCGCCCACTCCTCGCCGCCCACCACCACCTTGCGCTCCTTGAGGGCGTGGATGACCACGCCGTCCTGGATGTTGGAGTTGGCGCCGATGTGGAAGGGCGTGCCCTCGTCCGCGCGCACCGAGCTGCCCGCGGCGATGTGCACGTGGTCGCCGAGCACCACCCGGCCGATGACCGCCGCCTGCGGGTGGACGAACGAGGAGCTCGACATGAGGGGCCGGGACTTGATGTGCCGCAGCCAGCCGAGCGAGTGCGGCGAGGCTCCAGGTGGCTCGGGTGCCGCGCCTCGGCGTGGGCCCGCGAGAGCACCGCGCGCACGCCCTGTTGCTTCTGCTCCCGCGAGGGCGCGCTCGGGTGCGGCTTGTGCCGCCGCCGGTGCAGGAAGAGGCCCACCGCGTGGATGACCATGCCGCCCGCCGGGCCCTCCACCAGGTGGCCGCTCAACGTGCCCCCCGCGGTGACGAGGAAGGCCACCGCCTCCACCCGCTCCTCCTTCCACAGGTGCACGAGCGTGCCCACCTCCACCAGGCGCAGGCCCACCACGCAGAGCAGCCCCGCCGGCCCGCCAGCGGCACCTTGGCGATCTGATCCGACAGGTACAGCATCACGAAGAGCAGGGACGCGGAGTGCAGGAAGGCGGCGAGGCGGGTGCGGCCTCCGCTCTGCACGTTGACGCCCGAGCGCACCACCACGCCCGTGACGGGCATCCCGCCCATCACCCCGGAGCCCAGGTTGGCCAGACCCTGGCCCAGCAGCTCCAGCGTGGGCTGGTGGGGCCGCGCGGTGGGGGCCATGCGATCGGTGACCCGCGCGGACAGCAGCGACTCGGCCGCGGCGAGGATGCCGAGCGGCAGGCTCGCGGCGAACAACTCCAGCCACCGGCCCTGGAGGTCGGGCAGCGAGGGCGGCGGAAGGCTCGAGGGGACCTCGCCCACGCGGGCGATGTCCCAGCCGAGGTAGCTGGCCAGCGCCGTGACGATGCCCACGCCCACCAGCGCCGCCGGGAAGCGCTTGAGGTGCCGCGCGGCGACCACCAGGAAGGCCACCGCGAGGCCCGACAGCGTTGACAGCCAGGACACCTCGTGCAGCCACTCCGGCCGGTGCATCATCTGCGCGAGCTCGAACACCCGGTAGTCGAAGCCGAGCAGCTCGGGAATCTGTTGATCGAGCAGCTTGATGCCCACGCCCGTGGTGAAGCCAGCCAGCACCGACTCGGGCACGTACTTCATCAGCCGGCCGGCGCGTCCCAGGGAGAGCAGCAATTGGATGCCGCCCACCGCCATGGCGGCGGCGGCCGCACCCGCCACGCCGAAGCGGGCGACCAGGGCGAACACCATGGTGGACAGCGCCGCGGCGGGGCCCGTCACCTGCAGGGGCGTGCCGCCCATCATCGCCGCGATGCCGCCGCCCACCACACCGGCGATGAGGCCCGCCGAGGGCGGCAGGCCGCTGGCCACCGCCAGGGCCAGGTTGAGCGGCAGCGCCACCGCCGCCACGGTGACACCGGACAGGACGTCCTGGGGAATGAAGCGCACCACGTCCTTCCAGGAGTCCAACAGGTAGCGGCGCACCGAGCGCCACTCGGCGCCGAAGCTGTCCTCCGAGGGAGGAGGGCGTTGTCTCTCCAGGACGCGCGACAGGGGCCTTGGCGCGGGCAGGCGCTGGGCGCGCGTCAGGGCTTTCTTCTCGCGCGTCAGGGCATTCTTCTCACGGGCTCGTTGCATGGGCATACACGTGTGGAAATCGGCACGTGCCCAAGGGCACGCGGCCGGGGGGAAAGGGCCACGTCGGGCGGGTGGGAAGGACACGGGAGTGCCTTCCCTCGCGCCAAGGAGAGGGGGAGGGTGGGCGAGGGTCGTCCCGCACGCGCGCGCCTCAGCACCAGGGGCGCTGGCGCCGGGCGGACGTCGGGCGTGACCGGAGCCCGGTCAGCGGCGGAAGGGTTCTTCTTCCGGGACTGGATTCGAGGGCCGCCACACCACCACCGCTCGGGGGGTGATGACCTGCGCGGGTGGCAGCACCCGCGCGCGCGGGTCATGCCTCGCTCGCGAGACCTCTCGAGGAGCGGGACACGGCGGCAGGCGGCGTGTCCCCGACAGCCGGGCGATGATGCGCGAGAGCGTGAAATCCTTGTCGAGCGATTCCTGCGTCTCCTCGGCCGTCTCCGTGCTCCGGGCGGCCAGCTTCCAGGTGTAGGTGGTGAGCGGGCCGATCAGCCCGAACACCAATAACCCCAGAAGCATGTGATGGATGACGCGCCTCATCGGCCTTGGAGCCCCCCGCAGGTGGTAAAACCAGCCAAAACCCGTTCTTCTAACACCTCTGGGCGGGTCATGTGCAAGTCAATCGCACCAAGACTTTTCTCATTCCTGCAAAGAAGAGTTGAGGGGTCGACTCGTTTCACCTGAAAGTAGTTGAGGCAATCTAATGATTTGCATCCATCAGATTGAAGGGGTGGGCTCTAGGGCGTGCCCAGCAGCTCCAGGGCGGACGTGGTCAGGGCGGTGACGCCGGTGCGCAGCGTGCGCTCGCGGTCGGGCGCGAAGAGGGGGAGTGCAGGGAGGGAAGCGTTTCGCCCGAGGCCTTGGCCTGCGCGTGCCGCTTGGGTTCCACCGTGCCCACCCAGAGCAGCACCGAGGGGACGCCGGCCGGGCCGTATTCGGAGAAGTCCTCGCCGCCCATGACGGGCTGGCCCTCGCGCACGTTGGGCTCGCCGAGCACGCGCGATACGGCCCCCACCAGCCGCTTCGTCAGCTCCGGCTCGTTGTAGGTGGCGGGCGTGCCCTCGGAGATGACGATCTCGGGCTTGCGCGGGGCGCCGGCGGCCTGGGCCTCGGCGTTCACCACGCGCTCGATGGCGGAGAAGAGCTGCTGGCGCACCTCGGGCTTGTAGCTGCGCACGGTGAGCTGGAGCTTCACGTCGTCCGGGATGATGTTGTGCTTGGTGCCGCCGTGGATGGAGCCCACCGTCACCACCGCGGGCTCCAGGGGGGACTTCTCCCGGCTCACGATGGTCTGCAGCGAGAGGATGGTGCGGGCCGCGAGCACGATGGGGTCCACCGTGGTGTGGGGATAGGCGCCGTGGCCGCCCTTGCCGTGCAGGGTGATGTCGAGCGAGTCCACGTTCGCCAGGGCATAGCCGGGCACGTACTCGATGGTGCCCGCCGCGGCGGTGGCGCTGTTGTGCACGGCGACGGCGAAGTCGGGCTTGGGAAAGCGCTTGTAGAGGCCATCGTCGAGCATCCGCCCGGCCCCGCTGCCGCGCTCCTCGGCGGGCTGGCCCACCATGACGAGCGTGCCGCGCCAGCGCTCCTTCGCGCGCGCGAGCAGCGTGGCGGTGCCCAGCCAGACCGTCATGTGGACGTCATGTCCGCAGGCATGCATGACGGGCACGCTCTGGCCCGTGTCGTCCTTCATCTTCACCTGGCTGGCGTAGGGCAGCCCCGTCTTCTCCTCGACAGGGAGGGCATCCATGTCGGTGCGCAGCAGCACGGTGGGGCCCTGGCCATTGCGCAGCACGGCCACCACGCCGTAGCCGCCCACCTTCTGCGTCACCTCGAAGCCGAGCTTGCGCATGCGCTCGGCCAGCTTCGCCGCCGTCTTCTCCTCTTGGAGGGACAGCTCGGGGTGCTGGTGCAGGTCGCGGTAGAGGCCATCCAGCTCGGGATAGAGCGCGTCGAGGCCGGCGAGCACGGGGGCGGGATTCGTCGCGGCATGCGCGGCTCCAGAGAGCCCGAGCGTCGCGGCGAGGCACAGCGGCAGGAGGGGGAGTGTTTTCATGGTGGAGACGTCGTACTCCGGTGGAGGGGACTCCGCCCAGCACCCCCGCGCTGGTCGCGTCCCGCCCCACCGTCTCCCACCACGCGCAGTGTTCAGTTGTGCGGAGGGAACGCCGCCGGCTCACCCGTGGCGCCGTTGCCGTCGGGCTGGGGGCCGGAGCGCTTCTCCTCCTCGGTGGAGCGATCCGCGCCCTTGTGGCGCACGGGCTCGTCCTGCTCCGCCTTCCCTTGGCGGGGGACCTGCTTCTCGTCGAGGTTCTTCTTGGTCATGTCTCGCCTCTGCCGTGAAGGGTTATTCCCTAGAAGGTGGGCATGGCGGGTCGGTCTGGCACGTATTGGCGGGGGACGTGTTTCTCTTGCCTGGATGCTCCCCAGGCGGGGTGAGCGTCTCCATTGAGAGACGGTCTTCACTTGACTCGACAGGACATGTGTAAGGATTTGACTTGATGCAAGGGCAGGCGGACGTCTTGCAATGACACCCATGGAACGTGTCAGCTCGGATTGACAGGTTCCATCCGTCCCGCGTGCTACTCCTTGGCGTTGGCGTCGTCCTTGTCCTCCGTTCCGGCGGCGGGGTGGCGCCGGCCGAGCTTGCGATAGAGCGTCTTGCGGTCCACGCCGAGGATGCGCGAGGCGAGTGTCCGGCTGCCTCCCACCGTCTCCATGACACGCTGGATGTAGCGCCGCTCCATCTCCTCCAGTGACACCAGCTCGGACACGTCCTGGCTCTGTGCCTGGGGATTGGGCGCGCGGTAGTCCCGGATGCGATCCGGCAGGTCCTCCACCGTGAGCTGCTCGTAGGCCGTGAGCGCCACCGCGCGCTCGATGCAGTTCTGCAACTCGCGCACGTTGCCGGGCCAGCTGTAGGCCAACAGCCGCTGGGCCACCGCGGGGCTCAGTCCCACCACGCGCTTGCCGCTGCGCGTGGCGAAGTGCTCCAGGAAGCGCTGCGCCAGCAGCAACACGTCATTGCCCCGGGCCCTCAAGGGCGGCAGCTCCAGGCCGATGACATTGAGCCGGTAGTACAAATCTTCTCGGAAGCGTCCCTCCTCCACCGCCAGCTCCAGATCCCGATTGGTGGCGGCGACGATGCGCGCGTCGAAGGCCACCTCCGTCTCCCCACCCACCGGGCGCACCGTGCGCTCCTGCAGCGCCCGCAGCAGCTTGGGCTGGAGCGTGAGCGGCAACTCCCCCACCTCGTCGAGGAACAGCGTGCCGCCGTTGGCCTTCACGAACAGGCCCGAGCGCGACGCCTTGGCGTCCGTGAACGCCCCCCGCACGTGGCCGAACAACTCGCTCTCCAGCAGCGCCTCGGGCATGGCCGCGCAGTTGATGGCCACGAAGGGCCCCGCGTGACGCCGGCCCCGCGCATGCAACGCCCGCGCGGCCACCTCCTTGCCCGTGCCGCTCTCGCCCGTCACCAGCACCGACGTGTCCGAGTCCGCCACCCGGTCGATGAGCTCGTACACCCGGCGCAGCGCGAGGCTCTCGCCCACCACGCCCCCTTCCGTGGACACCTCGCCCAGCGCCCGGCGCAACCGCCGCACCTCCTCGCGCAGCGCCCGGTGTTGCACCGCCCGCTCCAGCACCAGCGCCAGCGCGTCCAGGTCCACCGGCTTCGTCACGAAGTCGTACGCGCCCGCGCGGATGGCCGCCACGGCCGTCTCCAGGCTGCCAAACGCCGTCACCACCACCACCGGGATGTCCGGACGGTTGAGCGCGATGCGCTCGCACAGCGCAATCCCATCCATGCCCGGCATCCGCAGGTCCGTGAGCACCGTGTCGAAGTCCTCCGACTCGAGCAGCGCGAAGGCCTCGTCCGCGCTGCCGCGCGCCGTGGGCACGAAGCCCCGGCGCGTCAGGCCCTTCTCCAGGAGCGCCCGCATCTCGCGCTCGTCCTCGACGACCAGCACGCGGCCCTTCGTCGCGCTCATGTCCCCGCCTCCTGTGCGTCCCTCGCTCCCGGTGGGAGGAAGATGGAAAAGCAACTACCGCGTCCGGGCTCGCTGCTCACGGAAATCCACCCCCCATGGTCCCGGATGAGTCCATAGGAGACAGACAGGCCGAGCCCCGTTCCCTCGCCCACGTCCTTGGTGGTGAAGAAGGGCTCGAAGACGTGGGGCAGCACCTCGGGGGCGATGCCCTCGCCCTCGTCCCGCACGTCCAGCCGCACCCACTCGGCCTCGGGCCCTCCCAGGTCCGCCGGGGGCAGGGCTCGCTCCCGCCCGAGCCGCACCCGGAGCACTCCCCCTGCTTCATCGCCTGCATGCCATTGACGATGAGGTTGGTGAGGGCCTGTTGGATCTGCCCCGCGTCCAGCTCCAGCATCAGCGGGCCGGAGACTTCCTGGTCCAGGGTGACGTGGCGCCGCGCCGCGAGCGGCCGCAGGAGCGCGAGCGTGCGCTCCACGAGCTGGGTCAGGTCCTCCGGGGCGCGCTGGGGCGTGCGCCGCCGGGCGAAGTCCAGGAGCTGGCGGATGATGCCCGTCATGTGCTGCACCTGCTGGGAGATGATGCGGGCGTATTCGGGCACCTCCTCGCCCTCGGCCTCGCCCGAGGCGATCATCTTCGCGCGGCCGAGCACCACGTTGAGCGGCGTGCCCAGCTCGTGCGCCACGCCCGAGGCGAGCTTGCCCACGGTGGCCAGCCGGTCCGAGTGCCGCAGGTGCTCGAGCGTGGCCACGCGCGCCGCCGTCTCCGCCTCCACCTGCGCGCGCGCGGACGACAGCTCGTGGGCCATCTGGTTCATCGCGCTCGCCAGCGTGGCCAGCTCGCCCTCCTGGCGCAGGTTCACCCGGGCCTCCAGGTCTCCCTGCCCCACGCGGTGGGCGAGCTCCACCAGTTGCTCCACCGGCTGGCCCACCAGCCGCCGCCCCATGGCCATGGCCACCACGAGGAAGGCGAGGGTGATGGCGCCCGTGGCCACCGCGGTGCTCACCACCGTCTGCCGCACGTGCAGGTGCTGCTCCACCAGGGGCTCGATGATCTCGATGGCCCCCAGGCGCCCGTTGACGGTGACGGGGGTGAAGGAGATCAACCACCCCGGTGGCCGGGACTGGTCCGTGAAGGACGTGTCCTGTCCTTCGAGCAGCGCCTCCCATTGCTCGGCGGGCAGCGTGTTGCCCTCGCGCGAGTTCAACCACAGCCAGCGCACCCGCACCTGCTCCTGGAAGAGGTTGGCGTCGGACAGCAGGGTGAGCGCCGCCTCCTGGCCCTCCATCTGCCAGGCGCGGACGAAGGAGCCTCCCAGCGTGTGGCCGAGCAGGCGGTGGTCGTGTTGCATGTCCAGCTCGGAGCGAGCCAGCTCCCTGCGCACCTGGATGGTCTGCAGCCCGGCGATGACGGCGAAGACGAGCAGCACGAGGGCGAGGACGATCTTCCGGGCGAGCTTCATGGCGTGATTCCGGGGTCTGGCATACCCCCTGGGACTTCTTCAAGAAACGCACCCATCTCCCTGTTTCCAAGGGCCCCCCCGCGAGGCGGAATGCCCCGATGGGGCAGGCTGCCCCTGGAAGCGCGCCCTCCAGGCCCCGCGTCCCGTCCGAGGCGCGCACTGGCACACGGCATGCTCCTGGAAGGCCGGAGTGCTCTTCCACCCAGGGACGTTCGCCATGATGCCTTCCGAACCCCAGCCGCTCCGCGTCCTCCTGGCGGAGGACGATGCGGAGATGCGCTCGCTCCTGACGTTGACGCTGGTGCGGGCCGGCTTCGCGGTGGTGGCCCTGGAGGACGGCTACGAGCTGGCCGACTACGTGGCGCTGACGCGGGTGTGTGGGGGGCCCCTGTCGCCGCCGGATCTCATCCTCTCGGACATCCGGATGCCGGGGCGCACCGGGCTGGAGGTGCTCGCCCAGACGCAGGCGGTGGGGCTCGCCTGCCCCGTCATCCTCCTGTCGTCCTTCGCGGACGAGGAGACGCGCGAGGAGGCCAGACGGTTGGGGGTGCGAGCGTTCCTGGACAAGCCGGTAGACCTGGAGGTGCTGCGAGCCACCGTGCGGGAAGCGGCCGGAGCGCCCGGCCCGTGGTTGCGCTAACCTCCGCCGCCGCGCATGTCCCGCTCCCGTCCACTCCTCGTCGCGTTCGTCTCGCTGCTCGTGTTGGCCGCCGGAGCCGCCGTCTGGCGCACCTCGGCGTCCACCCCGCCCCCCGCACCGCCCCCGGCGGTGACCGTCCCGAGTGCTCCACCCGCGGTGGCTCCCGCGGCCGTGAAGCCGGCCGAGGCGATGGCCCAGGCACCCGCCCGGTTGTCCTCGCCCGCGGCGGGCTACGTGGGCGCGGAGAAGTGTGGCGAGTGCCATGACACCGAGCACGAGGCGTGGAGCAAGGACTGGCATGCGCGGGCGCTCTCGCCGGCCGAGCCCCGCTTCGTGGTCGGCGACTTCACCAACACCCACTACAAGGGCGAGTCCAGCGAGGCGTGGATGACGCGGCGCGACTCGCACTCCTTCATGCGCACGCGCGGGCCCACGGGCGTGCTCGCCGACTACCCGGTGGACTGGGTGATGGGCGGCAAGCACATGCAGGACCCCGTCACCCAGATGCCGGATGGCCGCTGGCAGGTGCTGCCCATCTACTTCCACGTCACCGGCCACGGCGAGTGGGTGGACTACTCCGAGGCCAAGCAGGGGGCCCTGCCGCCGGACCACCCCTTCTTCTGGTCCAACTGGCAGCGCAATGCCCAGCACTCGTGTCTGGACTGCCACGTCACCGGGCTCGACACGCGCTATGACCGCGCGAGCCATCGCTGGAGCACGGGCTTCGCGGACGCGGGCGTGGCGTGCGAGAGCTGTCATGGCCCGGGCGCGCGCCACGTGGAGACGCAGCTCGCCCGGGACATCGTCCAGCCGCGGAAGCTGCCGCCGGAGAAGGGTCTGGCCCTGTGTGCCCAGTGCCATGGCCCCCACCGCACGCTCTTCCCGTCGCTGGACGCCGCGCACCATTTCAAGCCGGGCGAGCGCTACGAGGACAGCTACCAGCCCATGGTGTTGCTGCTGGGCGAGACGCGCTCCGGCGACTTCTTCGACGATGGGCGTCCGAAGACCTCCAGCTTCGAGTACCAGGCCCTCATCCAGTCGCGCTGCTACCTGAAGGGAGGCGCCACGTGCCTCACCTGCCACGACGCGCCCCACGACGGGCACGTGAATGAGCTCAAGCAACCCAAGCGTCCCGCGAAGGCGGTGACGGTGGGCTCGGCGACCTGCCAGGGCTGCCACGCGAAGGAGTTCGCCGAGGGCTCGCGGCACACCCACCACACCGCCTCGGCCGAGGCGCCGGATTGCGTCTCCTGCCACATGCCGCCCACCATCTCCGGCGTGCTGGACACGTTCGCGGACCACGCCATCGACGTGCCGGTGCCGCGCAACACGGTGAAGCATGGCATCCCCAACGGGTGCAATGCGTGCCATGCGCATGCGAAGGCCACGCCCGAGGCGATGGACGAGGCGCTGGCGAAGTGGTGGCCCCAGGCGAAGACGCGGCAGGCCCGGCGCATGCGCCTGGCGGATGCCCTGGCGATGAAGACCGCGGCGGACAGCCGCCCGTCCCTGGAAGGCGTGCTGGCGGACACGAAGGAGGCGCCGTCCCTGCGCGGCGTGGCGGGGCAACTGCTCGCCCAGCGCTTCCGCCAGGACGCGGTGCCCGCGTTGAAGGCGGCGCTCGCCACCGCCCGGGACGCGGGTCTGCGCTCGGACCTCGCCGCGGCGCTGGCCGCCACGGGCGCGCGCGAGGCGCTCGACGTGCTCGCCCCGCTGCTCGAGGACAAGTCGCTCTGGGTGCGCCAGTCCGCCGCGCTGCCGCTCGCCGGGGCGGGGGATGCGCGCGGGCTCGAGACGCTGGAGAAGCTGGCCCACACGCCCGCTTCGGAGGGGCTACCGATGCCGCACGTGTTGCTCGGCCAGCTCGCGATGCGCCAGGGCGACATGGCCAAGGCCACCTCCGAGCTGGAGCGCTCCCTGGACCTGCAGCCGTACAACGCCGGCGTGCTGGTGATCCTGGCCGATGCCTACGCCCGCCAGGGTGACATCTCCCGGGCCCGCGAGGATTGGAGGAGGCCCTGCGGTTCGATCCGCGCAACAAGGCGGCGCGGCAGCGGCTGAGCATGTTGCAAAGGGGGCCGGGTCCAGGCCGCTGAGCGGGTAGGCTGGGCCGCCGTGAATCGCCTCTCCGCCAGGATGTTCGCCGCCGTGGGCCTGCTCTTCGTCGTCTCCGGCATGAGCGGGCTCGTCTTCGAGGTCATCTGGGTCCGCTACCTGACGCTGGTGGTGGGCCACACCACCTTCGCGGCGAGCCTGGTGGTGTCCGCCTTCCTCGCGGGGCTCGTGCTGGGCAGCGGGGTGTGGGGCCGGTGGGCGGACCGGCTGCGGCGTCCGTTGCTCGCCTATGGGTTGTTGGAGGCGGCCACGGGCGTGCTCGCGCTGGGCACCACGCGCGTGCTGGAGACGCTGCCCGGATGGCTCTCCGCGCTGGGTCTGCCGGGAGGAGGGCCCATGGCGGTGCGCGCGGTGCTCGCCTTCCTGCTGGTGCTTCCCCCCACCTTCTTCATGGGCGGCACGCTTCCCGTCCTCATGCGCTTCGTGGCGCGCGAGCTGGCGGGGCTGGGGCGCTCCTTCGGCGTGTTGTACTCGCTCAACACCCTGGGCGCGGCGCTCGGCTGTGGGCTCGCGGGCTTCTATCTCATCGGCGCGGTGGGCCTGTGGCGCACGGCGGCGCTCGCCGCGGGGCTCAACCTCCTGGTGGCGCTCGCCGTGCTCCTGCTGCACCTGCGCCTGCGTCCCGAGCCCCTCGCGCCTTCCTCCGCCGAGCCGGCGTCCGAGCCGGCGTCCGAGCCCTCCTCGCTCTTCCACGGCGGGCGCCGCGCGCTGCTCGTCGCCGTCTTCGCGCTGTGTGGCTTCGCCTCCATCTCCTACGAGGTGCTCTGGTTCCGCGTTCTCTCCACCTCGTTGGACTCCAGCACCTACGCCTTCACCATCCTCCTGGTGACGTTCCTGCTGGGGCTGGTGCTGGGAGGGCTCGTCTACTCGTTGAAGCTGGCCGGACGGGGGCGCGAGCTGGAGCTCTTCGTCTCCGTGGAGGCGCTGCTCGCCTTCGCGGGCCTGGTGTCGCTCGCGCTCCTGGGCCTGTCGAGTCCCGTGCAGCAGGTGCTCGCCGGGTGGCTCGGGGGCTGGGGCTCGCACGCCGTCTACGTGGGCATGTTGCTGCACGCGGCGCTCATCATCCTCGTGCCCGCCTCGCTCATCGGCGTCATCTTCCCCCTGGTGGTGCAGCTCACCACCCGGCACGTGGCGAGCGCGGCGAGCAACGTGGGCCTCCTGTATTCGGTGAATACGCTGGGCGGCATCGTCGGCTCGCTGCTCGTGGGCTTCGTGCTGGTGCCGGCGGTGGGCACCCAGGCGACGTTCGTGCTCGTGTGCGCGCTCAACCTGGCGCTCGCGCTGGGGGTGCAGGCGATGGACCCGGGGACGCGGCCGGGCGCCCGGAGGAGCCTGTGGGCGAGCGCGGTCCTGCTCGCGGGGGCGGTGGCCCTGGTGCCGGGAGACCTGCTCGTGCGCGCCTTCGCCGAGCACGCGGACTCGCGGGTGCGCTTCGTGCGCGAGGGGGTGGATGGGACGCTGGCGGTGCTCGAGTACGACACCCAGTCGGTGTGTGACTCGGGCTTCTACGCGTGTGGCCCGGGGTGCCGCGAGCGGAGCTTCCGCCACCAGCAACTGCTGTTCGGCTCGGTGTCGTACGCGAACACGGTGCTGCCGCGAAAGCGCTACATGGCCACGCTGGCGCACCTGCCCATGTTGTTGCACCCGGAGGCGCGCGACGTGTTGCAGGTGTGCTTCGGCACGGGCAGCACCGCGGGCTCCTTCGCGAGCCACCCGGAATTGCGCTCGCTCACCATCGTGGACACCAACCCGGACGTGCTCGCCGCGGCGCCGCACTTCGCCGAGCACAACCACGGGGTGGCCGGGGATGCGCGGGCGCACGTGGTGTTCGACGACGGGCGGCACTTCCTCCTCGCCCAGGAGGGCCGCTACGACGTCATCTCCTTCGAGCCGCCACCCCCGCGCTCCGCGGGCGTGGTGAGCCTCTACACCCCGGAGTTCTACCGCGAGGTGAAGCGGCGGCTGGCGCCGGGCGGGGTGCTGGCGCAGTGGATTCCCCTGCAGCAGCAGCCGGACAACCTCACGCGCGGACTGGTGGCCTCGCTGCTGGCGTCGTTCTCCGAGGTGACGCTGTGGATTCCCTCGGATTACGAGGCGGTGCTGGTGGCGGCGGACCGGCCGTTGCCAGTGGACGTGCCCGCGTGGGAGGCGCGTTGGGCCCGGCCCTCGGTGGCGCGCTCGCTGGCGGACGTGGGCTTCACCTCGCCGTACGGGCTGATGGGCACGTACGTGGCGGGCACCGAGGCGCTGCGGCGCTGGAGCCGCGGGTACGCGCCGGTGACGGATGATCACCCGTCGGTGGAGTACTTCCTCTTCAACGCGGACAAGCCCTTCGAGCCAGACGCCCTGCTCGCGGTGGCCGAGCCGCCCCGAGTGACGAACGGTGCGCCCGATGCCCTCCGGCTCGCCCGGGAGGTGGAAGCCAACCGGTGGGTGCTGGAGTCCACCCGGCTCAAGCGTGCCGGGGACTGGGAGGCGGCGCGCGAGCGCGTGCAGCGGGCGCGCGCGACGGTGGGCGACAACGCGTTCCTCTCCTTCCTGTGGGAACTGGAACTGGATTGTCTTCGTCCGGCCCTGTAGGCCCCCCTGCTCCCTCGGGCCCCGCGCGAGCGGCATCGTGAGGGGCAGGCAAGCAGGCAGGAAGAAGCCGGGAGCCCACGGGTTGAACGATCGTGGGCGTTCCTATCAAAAGCGAAGAGCCGGAGCCGCCGGTCCCGACAACACTGCCCCGGTTCCGGCCCTTCTCCTTCTATCCCTCGGTCCGCGAGTTCCTCCGCTCGTTGTCCGGGAGTGCCCAGCGCTTCTGGATCCTGGTAGTGCTCACGGGATTGGTCAGTGGGTTGAGCGCCGCGCTGCTCGTCACCTTCCTGCGCTGGGTGCAGCGGCTGGCGTGGTCGGACAGGGGCGAGTCCTTTCTCGCCTCGGTCATGGAGACCACCGCCTCCCACCGGGTGCTGGTCACGATGTCGGGTGGGGTGCTTGTCGCGGTCGTGTCGCTGCTCATCCGCCAGCCCTTGAGGGGCCATGGGACGGCCTCCATCATCGAGTCCATCTGGGTGAAGTCCGGGCGGATGCAACTGCCGAGGACGCTGTTTCGCGGGGTCGTGTCCATCATCGCGGTGGCCCTGGGCGCGCCCCTGGGACGCGAGGGGGCGCTGCTCCAGTCCGGAGCCGCCACGGGGTCCGCGCTGGGCACCCGGCTGCGGTTGCCAGCGGATCAGGTGCGGCTGCTGGTGGCGTGTGGCGCGTCCGCCGGTATCGCCGCGGCGTACAACGTCCCCATCGGGGGGGCGCTCTTCGGGCTGGAGGTGCTGCTCGGCAGTCTGGCGCTCGAGTTGTTCGGCCCCATCGTCCTGTCGTGCGTGGTGGCCACCATGGTGTCGCGCATCCTCATCGCCGACCACCCGAGCTATCTCATCCCGGCCTACCACCTGATGCATCCGCGCGAGATGTTGCTGGCCATCGTCTTCGGACCGGTGATGGGCGTGGCCTCCGCGCTCTACGTCCGGACGGTGAATGCCTTCGCGGTGACGCTGGAGGGCGGCTCGCGGGTGCGCGCCACGTTGCTTCCCGTGGTGTCCATGCTGGTGGTGGGCGTGGCGGCCATCTGGTTTCCCCAGTTGCTGGGCAATGGCTATGACTCGGTGAACGCGGCGCTCCAGGGCCATCTGCCCTTGCTGCTGCTGTTGTTGCTGCCCCTGCTCAAGATGGTGGCCACCTCGCTGTGCGCGGGCGCGGGCATTCCCGGAGGGCTCTTCACCCCATCGCTCTTCTGTGGCGCGCTGCTGGGCGGGGCCCTGGGAGCGCTCGCGCAGTGGGCGTGGCCCGGAGTGGCGCCCTCGGGGGCCTATGCCTTGCTGGGCATGGGCGCCGTGCTGGCGGGCACCACGCATGCGTCGGTGTCGGCGGTGCTCATCATCTTCGAGTTGACGGGCAACTACAGCATCATGCTCCCGCTCATGCTCGTGTGCGTGCTGTCCGCGGTGATCAGCCGGGGGCTGTGCCCCGAGTCGCTCTATACGTCCAGCCTGTTGCGGCGCAACGTGAAGCTGCCGCGGGCCTCCAGTCCCAACTGGTTGCGCTCCTCGGACGTGGGGGCGTTGCTCTCGCCGGATCCTCCCACGGTGCGTCCCCAGACGTCCTTTCAAGAGGTGGTGGTGCGGCTGCTGGAGGTGCCCGCCGGCTACGACCTCTACGTCACCGGCGAGGACGGGCGGCTGCGGGGCGTCATCATCCTGGACGCGCTCAAGGGCCACATCCCAGACCATGCCCTGCTGGGCATGACGGTGGCCGCGGACGTGATGGAGTCATCGCTGCCGCGCGTGCGCATCGACATGTCGCTCGCCGAGGTGGCCTACCGGTTTGGCGACACCGCCGTGGAGCGCCTGCCCGTGGTGGATGAGCGGGGTTTGTTGTTGGGCACCATTTCCAAGGGAGACATCCTGCGTCATGGACGATTTTGAGAGACAGCGGCGGAGGGCGAAGCGGTGGACTTCCGTGTCCCTGGTGGGCGCGACGATCCTGATGGCCCTGGGCATCCGGTACGCGCCCCATTCCAGGCCACCGAGGCGCCGCCGTCCGAGCGCCGAGGCCCCCGCCCATTCCGGAGAGCGGCAGGAGACTCCGGCCGCGCCGCCTCAAGAGCAGGAAGAGGAGAAGGCGCCCGTGCCGCCCTGGCTCTTCTTCGTGCTGCCCGGGCATTGAGGGAGTGGCGAGCCACCTGCTCCAGCGCGCCTCAGTACTCCTTGCTCCAGATGAAGTCCGCGCCGCCCACCTGCGCGTCGCCGTACTCGGCCTCCACGCCCCAGCGCGGGCCGAACTGGTACTCCAGCCGCACGGAGTTGGCGTTCTCCCGTCGCGTGGTGGACTGGTTCTGGGGCGAGCCCAACCGGCCGCTGTAGCCCAGGTAGAGCTTGTCCGTGAGGTACTTGCCCACCTCCAGCCGCGCTCCCGCGAGCCCCTCGTCCCCGGACTCGATGGTGAGCACGTCCAGCGGCAGCTTCGCCGCCAGGGCCTTCTTGGCCTGCGAGGCCAGGAGCGAGCCGAGCACCGAGGCCACCTGGCCCTGGTTCATCGACGAGGCGCCCGAGCCCGCCTTGAGCGTGCGCCGGCCCGTGGCCAGCAGCGTGTAGATGTCCGTCTCCGGCAGCGGCGGATCGCTCGTGGGCTTGATCGTGAAGTCCTTGCCCTGGCCGCGCACGGCGACGTACACCGTCACGCCCGCGCTCTCGTTCTTGTACTCGGCGGTGGCGTTGATGTAGGGCGCGGCCGCGGGGCCGGTGAAGCGCACCGGCTGGAGTTCTGGATGTTGAAGCGTCGGCCGAGCACCTCCACCTCGCCGCGATGCACGTGCACCTCGCCGTAGATGGAGGCGGTGTCCGCGTACTCGACGCGGAAGTTCTCCGACAGGCCGACCTCCACGTTGACGTCGGCGCCCTGGACCCAGAGGTTGCGCGGGGCGTTGATGTTGATGCGGTACTGGCGCTGGGGTTCGCTCTGGGCGGGGCCGGCGCCGCCCGTGGCGGTGTCCGTGGCGGCCCCCGTGTCCTCGGTCCGGGTGGGATTCATCGGCTGGCCCTGGCACGTGAGCACGATGCCCTCGGGGCGATCGAGCACCTGCAGGTCCTTGCGCTTCTCCTCCGGCAGTTTGATGTGGGCCTCGGGGATGGAGAGGTTGCGCAGGTTGATGAACTGGGCGGTCTTGGAGATGTCCCCCTCGAACTCGGTGCGCAGCTGGATGATGGCGAAGAGCTGGTCGTCGAGCACGAGCGGGAAGTCGTCCAGGTTGCCCTCGCCCGAGAGGTCGAACGAGCCGGACGCCGTGCGCGTCCCCTCGGCCTTAAGCTTGAGGCGGCCCTGGCCGCTCTGGGCGGAGAAGTCGGAGAGCGAGATGCGCTGGTCGTCCACGGCGAGCGCCACGTGCACGTCGCGGTAGTCGCCCATTCCATCCAGCGACAGCCGGCCCTGCTTCAACTCGAGCTGGCCCTGCAGCTTGGGCGCCCCGAGCGTGCCGTCCACGCGCACCTTGTTCATCACCAGCTGGCCACCGATGGCGCGCACCATGGGCAACTGGGCGCCGGAGAGGAAGGAGAGATCGAACTCGTGCGAGTCCAGCTCCACCACCACGGGGATGCGGCGGGTGTCCATGCCCTGGCGCAGCGCGGGCAGGGACAGGTCCTGCGTGGCGTGGCCCCGGGCCGTGAGCGTGCCGCCCTTGGGCGAGGTGAGCAGCGCGTCGAAGGCGGAGCGCGCGTCGGCGTAGGTGTAGTGCAGCCGCGCCTGGCCGAGGCCCAGCTCCCTCACGCCGATGTTCTGCACGCCGGCGGTGAGGTCGACCTTGGGATCGTTCAGCGTGCCGCGCGCGCTCAGGCTCAGGGCGACGACGTTCTGGGGCTCGGAGGTCTGCTGCTCCTGGGGCCGCGGCTCGCCCCCGCGGCAGCGGGCATTCAGGGCGACGCGTGGGGAGATACTGGCCAGCCCCTGCAGCTCGCGCTGGGACAGCGGGCCCGCGCGCGCGGTGAGGGTGAAGGGCACATGGCCCACCACGTCCTGGTCCTGCAGCGCCACGAGCGAGGCGCGCACCTGGGCCTCCATCTGCGCGAGCAGCGTGCCCTCGCGCCGGGCCTCGAGCTGGAGCTTCACGGAGGAGGGGCCGGTGAGCACGGCCAGCTCGCCATCCAGGGGCACGACACCATTGACCGTGGCCCGGCGGGCCTGCACCTTCAGCTCCCCCTCGGGCGCGAGCATCGGACCGGTGAGGTGAGCCGTCATGGAGAGCTTGCCGCCCGCGTCGGTGGCCAGCCCGTACTGCGACAGCAGCGCGAGCGGCATGTCGACGACCTCGGCACGCAGCGCGCGCATGGGGGTCTCCATGGCCTGTTGCGCCGTGGGCGGACGGGCGATGAGTCCGCCCAGGGTGAAGGGCGTCTCCAGCGTGACGGTGGCCTTCTGGGCGAGGCCGCGCAGGTCCAGGGTCGCGCGGAGCGCGCCGTCCTGCTCATCCGACCGGGCGGTGAGTTCGAAGCCGAGCAGCTCTCCGGCGAGTCCGGGGGAGCGCGCCGGGGGCGAGGAGCACGGGCGGAGCCTGCTCGGGGTTCGTCGCGGAGACCGCTCCCCAGTAGCGCAGATCCGCGCCCTGGAGCGCGAGGTCCAGCCGCGGATCGTTCGCCATGCCCTGGAGGGTCACCTTCCCGGACAGCCGGCCGGTGGCGGTCTCGGGCTTGCCGGCCATGCGCAGCGCGGGGCCGATGTCCAGGTGGTCCAGGGTGAGCTCCAGGTCCACGGGCTCGCGGCGGTGCTTCATGAGGCCCTGGACGGGCACGTCGAAGTGGCTGGAGACGCGCAGCGCGGGCGCGCTCGCGGTGAGGGTCCCGGTGGCGCGGTCGCGCGCGTAGCGTCCGTCCAGATCGAACGAGAGGTCCGAGTACTGCTGATAACGGCCGCCGCTCAACTTGAGCTGGGCCCGGGCATCCAGCCGGGACATGCGCCCGTCCACGGACACCTCGCCGGAAATCAAGCCCGCCACGTCGAAGGACGCGGGCAGGTAGGCCTTGGGCAGGCGGCTCAAGTCCAGGGCACGCAGCTCGGTGCGCGCGCGGATGGACTCCCCCTGCATCTTCAGGGCGAGCGACAGGCCCTGCTCGCCGGAGGTGAGCGACAGCGCGGGCTCCACCTCCACGCGGCCACCACCCCAGGTGAGGTGCGTGGGGTGTTGCAGCGTCCAGGCCGCCTCCGGGTACTTGAGGGTGACGTCCTCGAGCGCGAGGCCCTCGTTGTCCTTGTCCAGGGTGCCCCACAGCGCGAGCTCCAGGGGCGCATCGCCCTCGGAGTGCACGGAGACCTCGAGCTGGCGGCCCTTGGTGCCGACGAGGGCGCGCAGGTTCTTGTAGGCGCGGCCTCCGGCGGTGAGCTGGTTCACCTGGAGCCGGGCATCCGTGGTGAGGGGCTGGGTGGCGTCGGGCAGGCGCACGTCGACGGTGAGTCCCTGGAGGGAGGTGTCCGCCCAGGCGAGCGTGTCGAAGCCGCCCACGACGCTGACGGCGGGCGCGCGCACGGGCCCGGACGCGGCGAAGTCGAGCGAGCCGCGGCCCGACAGGGGCATGGGCGCGCCGCCGGGGCCCAGCCGGCCCACGGTGTGGGCGAAGGCACCGAGGTCGGCCGCCACGAGCTTGCCCTCCACCTTGAACTTCTCCTGCGTGCCCGCGCCGCTCGCGTAGAGGCTGAGACCGGGGGCGCGCGCTGGAGCTGGGTGAGGGTGAAGCGTCCGTCCTTGGCGTTCGCGTGGATGTCCACCGGGCCCAGCGTCTGGCCCTCGATGGGCGAGGCGGGCATGGTGAAGTCCAGCGTGCCCTCGAGCGTGTCCAGGCTCTTGCCGCCGCCGCGCACGAGCAGCTCCGCCGCGAGTGTGGAGTGGGGCCCGCCGCCCAGCAGCTTGGAGAGATCCAGGTCGCGCACGCGCACGGTGAAGCCCTGGGTGATGAACGTCTCGAGGTTCACGTCGCCCTGGGCCGTGGCGGCGCCGTCGGCGGCCTGGGCGTTGAGGTCCACGCGCACGACGTCGCCCTTTTTCGCCACCGTGCCCGCGAGGGTGACGGGCGCGGCCACGGGGTAGGAGGGCAGCACGGCGCGCGCCAGCGCGGGCTCCAGGCGGAGCTTCTTCACCTCGGCGCGCAGCGTCTCCTCGCCCTCCAGGGCACCGCTGCCCTGCAATTCGAGCCCGGGGGCGGTGAAGTCCACCTGGGCGTTGAGCTGGCCCTCCTCACCTCCGGCCTGGAGCGCGAGCCGCACGGGGCCCTGCTGGGGACTGGCCGGCGGGCGGTGGCGTCGAGCTTCGCGGCGAGCGCCTCGGTGGCGGCGGCCCAGGACGCCGAGCCCCCGGCCTCCAGTCCATCCAGGCGCACCTCCTGGTTGCCCTGGGGAGACTCCGACACGAAGGCCACCGCGCCACCCTTCAAGCGCAGCTCCTCCAGGGTGAAGCGCAGCGTGCCACGGGGCGCGTTGGGATCCTCGGGCTTGGGCTCGGAGGGATTGCGGAGGGCGATGGCGCGCGAGAGGTTGAGCCCGCGTGCGTCCTGGCGCAGGAAGAGGTGGGGCTCGTCGAGCCCCACGAGCTTCACCACGACGTGCTTGCGCAGCAGGGGCAGGAGCGCCACGCGCACTTCCAGCCGGGTGAGCTCGGCCACCAGCTCGTTGTCGGGGTCGTACAGCTTCACTCCCGAGAGCACGAGCGAGCGTGGCCCCAGGTCCACCCCGGCGAGCTCCAGCCGGCCGGACAGCTGCTCATTGGCCTGGGTGAGGGCGAAGTCGCGCAGGCGGGCCTCTCCCGGCGGAGTCATCAGGTAGACGAGCGCGCCAGCCACCAGCACGAGCACGAGTCCGATGAGGCCCACGAGGCCCCACAGGAATCGGCGGCCCCAGCGTCGGGCGCGGGTGGGATGCGGTGTGCTCAAAACGCCTCTCCAATCGAGAGGAAGAAGGTGCAGAGGCCCTCGGGAGCGCCCGCATATTTCTTCTTCGCCTCGCCCTTCAGGGGAAACAGTCCAAAACAGCTGGCGTCACTCTCCAGGTTGGAGAGTGCATCGACATTGGAGCCCAAGATGGGCAGCGGCTGGCCGATATTCAACCGCCGGCCACGTCCACCCGGATGGGGCCGACGATGGTGGAGTAGCGCAGACCCAGGCCCACGGCCTGGTAGTGGTAGTCGCCAAAGACGCGGCCGCTCTCCAGGCGGACGTCGTCCTTGTGGGGCCCGAAGTTGAGCGGCCCGAGGCCCGCGAGACCCGAGTCGTGGAAGAGGGCGAGCGTGAGCTCCGAGAACAGCTTCACGCGCAGTTCCACGCTCGTCTCCAGGAGGCTGTTGCCTCCGACGGGGACGAGGTGGTCCGCGAGTTGCGGGGAGTTGGATTTGACTTCGCTCATGGGCGAGAGCCGGCGGGTGTTGAAGCCGCGCATGGAGGCGCCGCCGCCCAGGAAGAAGCGGTTGACGATGGCGCTGTCCTGGCCGGTGGGCGTGAGCAGGGTGCCCATGCGCAACCGGGCCGCGAGCGTGAAGCGGTCCTTCGGCCCGAAGGTGTAGTAGCCGCGCAGGTCCGGCAGGATGCGCACGAACGTGTACTGGCCGAGCAGGGGGCCGCCGCCCTCCTGCAGGGACAGCGAGGCGTAGAAGCCGCGGCGCGGCGCGAGCGGATCATCCCGGCGGTTCAGCTCGATGAACTGCTCCAGGTAGCTCACGGAGATGTTGCACTCGGCGCGGTCACTGTCCTCCGGACAACCCAGCACGAGCGCCGGGGCGGTCGCCTGGTCCACGCTGCCGCGCTGCCCGTTGAGGTTGTAGAGCTCCAGGTTGTAGGTGGGGGAGATGGAGAAGTCGGGCCGGGGCTGCCAGACGACGCCGCCGCGCAGCCGTCCGCCGAGGTAGTTGTAGGCCTGCTCCAGGCCGCGCTCGGCGGTGAGGGACGCCTGCAGGCGCAGATCCCGCGCGAGGAAGCGGGGCTGCTCGAACTGGGCGGAGAACTGGAAGATGGGCCCGTGGGGGGTGGTGGTGTTGGGCGAGCCGTCCTCGTTTCGATCGAACGCGGCGGTGATGTTGGGGATGAAGGCGTAGCCCACGCGGCCGGTGAGGGTGAGCTTGCGCAGACCGCCGAAGAAGTTGCGGTCCGTCCACTCGCCGAGCACGCGGATTTCCTGGCGGGCCGCGTCCAGGCCGATACCGCCACCGGCGCGCACCGAGCGGAAGGGGGCCTCGCGCACGTCCACCACCACGGGCACCGTGCGCGCCTCGCGGTCCGGCGCGCCGCGGTTGACCTTCACCGCGCCGAACACGCCCATGCGGAAGACGCGCGCCTGGGCCTCCGCCAGCGCCGACTCGCTGAACCACTCGCCCTTCTTCACCGAGCCCTGGGCCTGCTCGATGATGCGCCGCGGGTTCACCTGGGGGTCGGCGTCCGTGGCGACGAAGATGTTGCCGAAGCGGTAGCGCGGCCCGGGCTCCACCCGCAGGTCCACCGTCGCGCTCTGCGTCGCCAGGTCCACCCGCACCTCGCCGCCCACCTCCGCCTCGGCGTAGCCCAGCTCGTGCAGGCGCTGCGCCACCATCTCCTTCGTCGCCGCCCACTGCTCCTCGCGGAAGACGGCGCCCTGGGCGAGCGGCAGATCCTCCAGGGCACGCGAGCGGTGCTCCTCGCTCAGCTCCTCCAGGCCCGTCACGTTCAACTTCGTGACGAGCGTGGGCGAGCCCTCGTGCACCGTCACCTCCAGCGCGACGGCGTCCTCGCCCCGGGGTTCCTGCTTCGCGTCGTCCACCCGGGCCTCGTAGAAGCCCTGGGCCTGGTAGAAGCGGACGATGCGCTTGAGGTCCGCCTGCCAGGTGTTGGGGTCGAAGTAGCTCGGCTTGCCGAACGGGTTGAGCCGCTGCCACCAGGGGGTCCTGGTGGTGACGATCTTCTCCTTGATGTCGGAGGCCTTGACCTGATCGGTGCCCTTGATGTCCAGGGCGACCACCTTGGGCTGGCCCTCGTTCGAGGCGCCCTGGGTGTGGGCGCACCCGGCGGAGAGGGTGAGCAGGGAGAGGATCGCGAAGACCGGGCGGAGTGAAAAGGAGGCGGCGTCCACGGGGGATTACATAGCCCGGAAGCCCTCCCGGGGAACCCCCACCCGCGCGGGTTCTCCGCCAGAGGACACTTGGAGCCGTGAAAACGTGCATCCCGGGCGGGGCGGCTCCAAAGTCAGCACCCTATGCGAGGACCAATCCGGAGAATCCTGGCAGGGGTGGTGCTGGTGGGGCTCACCGCGTGCGGGGTGACCGAGGACGAGGCGGTGCGGCTCAAGGAGGGCCAGACGCTGAGCATTCCCGGCGTGCCCCTGGAGGGGTGCAGCACCCTGGGCTGCCTGTACGAGGGTCAGGTCTGCATGGAGGTGTTCTTCGAGTACGGCCGCTCGCCCGCGGTGTGCGTCTTCACGGACGTGTGCGAGCGGCTCGAGTGCCAGACGCAGAAGCCGGGCTACAAGTGCACCCTCTTCGATGGCTTCCCCGGCCAGGTGAAGTGCATCGAGCGGGACGACTGACGGCCGCCTCCCGTGGCGCCGGGGCCTCCGAGTGGGAGGCGCCCGGGCGGGTGGGGCGAGCGCGTCAGCGCCGGGCCGAGGCGGTGAGCAGGCCGAGCCGGTCGGCGGCCCCGCGCGTCTCCTCGTGGGTGAGCAGGTCCTCGGTGTTCGTGGCGATGCGGTAGGCCCAGTTGGCGTCGCCCACGGAGCCGGGCAGGTTGATGCGGTCCTTGGTGCCGAGCACGTCCTGCCAGGGCAGCACGCACAGGTCGCTGCCCGCGTTGAGCGCGGCGGCGAGCGTGGCGCGGTGGATTGCGGGGGTGAACTCACGCGTGGCGGCGACGCCCTGGAACTCGGGGTAGACGCGCGCCATGGCCTGGCGCTCTCCGTCGCTGGCGGACTCCCACCAATCCGCCACGGGCTCGGTGTCGTGGGTGCCGGTGGTGACGAGCGACACCGGCGGATAGGCGTGCGGATCCCGGTACACCCCGTCGTCGCGCTCCCAGCGCAGCACGCGGTAGCCGGGCAGGTTCAGGTCCCGGAGGATGGTGCGCACGAAGGGCGGGACGACGCCCAGGTCCTCGGCGACGATGCCGGCGCCCTTGGACAGCAGGCGGAAGTGGCGCTCGCCATAGAGCTTCCACTGCTCCTCGTTGTCGGGGACGAAGCGCCCGGTGGGCGTCTTCTCGTCGCGGATCCACTGGCGGAAGTAGCCCACCGCGTGGTCCACCCGGCGCAAGTCGTAGTAGCTGGCGGCCTTGGCGGCGCGCGCCTTGAGCCAGCCGTAGTCGCCCTTCTCCATCTCCGCGAAGTCGAAGTAGGGCAGGCCCCAGTCCTGGCCCGTGGCGGAGAAGTCGTCCGGCGGCACGCCCAGGCGCGCGTCCCGGCGCAGGATGTCCGGGTGCGCCCACACGTCCGAGCTGTCCTGGCCGATGATGAAGGGCTCGTCGCCGCACAGCAGCACGTCGCGCTTCCTGGCCAGGGCACGCATCTCGTTCCACTGCGTCTCGGCCACCCACTGCAGCCACGCGTGGTAGCGCACCTCGCGCTCCAGCCGCTGCGTCTCCGCCTGGATGGCCTGGGGCTCGCGGTGCTTGAGCGGCTCGGGCCACTCCCACCAGGGCGCCTGGTTCCTCTCGTTGGAGATGGCGGTGTAGAGCGCGTAGCTCTCCAGCCACTCGCCCTGCTGCTGGCGCCGGGCGGAGAACTGCTGGGCGCGCGGGCTCTTGGGCCACTCGGTGCGCTCGAAGTGGTCGAAGGCTCGCCGGAAGGCGGCGTTCTTGAGCGGGAAGACCAGGTCGTAGCGCACGCGGGCGCGGCGCGCGCCTCGGTCAGCATGCGCTGCTCGTCGGGGGAGAGCGCCCCCTCTCCACCGGAGGCGTGGAACTCCGGCAGCGACTCCAGATGGATGAACAGGGCGTTGAGGCCGAACGCCGAGCGCGTGGCGTAGGGGCTGGGGTCCCCGGGCGCGGTGGGCAGCAGCGGCAAGAGCATCAACATGCGCTGGCGCGCCGCCTCCATCCAACGCAGGAGACCATCGAGTCCGCCGAAGTCACCGATACCGAAGTCGGTCTTCGAGCGGAGGGAGAACAGCGGCAGGAGGAGACCGGAGAGGCGGCCGGTGGAAGACATGGTGCGCGCACAATGCACCACGCGCTCCCCCATGTGAACTGTCCTGGCACTTGATCCGTGGCCGGGGGTCGGGCTCGACCTCCTGGAGAACACTTGGGCTTGTTCAGACGTCGACGGGAATCTCTCGCGCGTGGCGGGCCTTCTTTCCGCGTGCGCCTGCCCGTCTCGTTCTATGCGCGCCCCGCGCTCACCGTGGCCCGCGAGCTGTTGGGGACCCACCTCGTGCTCGAGGGGGAGGCAGGGCGGCGTGTGGGCCGCATCGTGGAGACCGAGGCATACGTGGGGGCGCATGACCCGGCGTGTCACGCGTCCAAGGGGCGCACGGCCCGCACCGAGGTACTCTTCGGTCCACCGGGGCGCGCCTACGTCTATCTCATCTATGGCATGTACCACTGTTTCAACGTGGTGACGGACGAGGAGGGCGTGGCGTCGGCGGTGCTGGTGCGGGCGGTGGAGCCGGTGGAGGGCCTGGCCCCGGGGCTGCGCACGGACGGCCCGGGGCGGCTGTGCCGGGCCATGGGGCTGACCCTGAGCCACAATCGCTGGGACCTGCGGTGCGCGCCGCTCTACCTCGAGGAGGGCTCGCCCGTCGCGGAGGCCCAGGTGGCGCGGGGGCCGCGCATCGGGGTGGACTATGCCGGGAAGTGGGCACACGAGCCCTACCGGCTCTGGGTCCGGGGCAGTCAACATGTGAGCCGGCCGCCTGGTCGGAGGGGCCTTGAGTCCGCTTGACGGGCAGGGCCCGGACTGGGAGGGTGCGCCCCCAAATGTCCGACGAGGCCGTCAAGGAAGAGGACCGCCAGCTGGTGGAGCGGGCCCAGGCGGGCGACATCAGCGCCTTCGAGGCGCTGGTGGATGCCCACCGGGATAAGGTGTACGGCCTGGCGCTGCGGATGACGCGCTCCGAGGCGGACGCCGCGGAGATCAGCCAGGATACCTTCCTCTCCGCCTACCAGCACCTGCGGGAGTTCCGCGGAGATGCCGCCTTCAGCTCGTGGGTGCATCGCATCGCGGCGAACAACGCCCTGATGCGCCTGCGCCACCGGCGGGTGGTGCAGGCGGCCGAGGGAGAGCTCCAGGGTCCGGAGTTCACCGAGCGGGGGAGCCTGTCCGAGTACCCCGCCCGGGACTGGAGCCGGGACGCCGAGGGGCGCATCCTGGACGCCGAGCTGGGGCATGCCATCCAGCAGGCGACCGACCATCTTCCCGAGGGCTACCGGGAGGTCTTCCTGTTGAAAGACGTGGACGGGCTCAGTTACGAACAGATCGCCGAGGTGACGGGGGATTCCATTCCCGCCATCAAGAGTCGACTGCACCGGGCCCGGCTCGCGCTTCGTGAGGCCATCGACCGGTTCTATAATCAGGGCGATGTGAGTGGGTGAAACCCATCAGGAGGCTGGGCATCTCGTGAATGACGAGGCAGGCCACGGCCGAGGTCCGGATGTACACGTGTAAAGACTCCATCAACCTGCTGCAGGCGATGCTCGACGGGGAACTGTCCCCCGAGGAGACCCAGCACCTGCGTGAGCATCTGGCGGGCTGCGCTCCCTGCGTGGACTTCCTGCGCACCTACCGCGCCACGCCGGGCCTGTGCCGCAAGGCGCTGGCCCAGAAGATGCCCCAGGAAGTCTCGTCCAAGCTCACCGAATTCCTGCGCGCGCGCATCAAACCCGCCCCGTGAAATTCCACCTCAAGACGTTGTCGCTGCCGGAGCTCGAGGAGGTCCTCGCGCCCGTGCGGCCCTCGCCGGTGGCGGTGCGCAAGGTCTTCGCCGCCGTCTTCGCCCATGGGGCCTCCACGGTGGAAGAGGTGTGCCGGGCGCCCCAGGTGCCCAAGCGCGTGGCGGACTTCCTGCGCGAGCACGCGGAGATGCCCCGCCTGACGGTCGTCGAGCGCCGCAAGGCCGAGGACGGCTTCGTGAAGTACCTCTTCGACTCGCCGCTCGGGGGCCGGGTGGAGGCGGTGCGCATCCCCATCTTCGACCACAAGTACGTGGTGTGCATCTCCAGCCGGTGGGCTGCGCGCTCGCGTGCGACTTCTGCATGACGGGCAAGCTGGGCTTCCAGCGCAACCTGCGCACCTGGGAAATCTTGGAGCAGGTGATGCAGATCCGCGAGGAGGCCGACCGGCCCGTGCGCGGCGTGGTCTTCATGGGCATGGGCGAGCCGCTGCTCAACTACACGGAGACCTTGAGGGCCGCGCAGATCCTCTCGCACCCCGCGGGCTTCGCCATCTCCGGCCCCTCCATCACCTTCTCCACCGCGGGCATGGTGCCGGCCATCCGCCGCTACGTGCGCGAGGGGCACCCGTACCGGCTGGCCTTCTCGGTGACGAGCGCCATCCCCGAGAAGCGGCTGAAGGTGTTGCCCATCGAGAAGGGGCACCCGCTGCCGGAGCTGGTGGACGCCATCCGGGAGTACGCCACGGTGCGGCGCGAGCGGGCGATGATCGCCTACGTGGCCATCAGTGGCTTCAACCTGGGTGAAGAAGACGCAGTGGCGCTCAAGCAGGCCTTCGAGGGCATCCCCATCAAGGTCGACCTCATCGACGTGACGGATCCCCAGGGCAAGTACCTGCCGCCCTCGCCCGAGGAGCTCAAGGCGTTTCGCGACCACCTGCAGATCCTCGGCGCGCCCATCGCGCGGCGCTACTCGGGGGGCAAGGAGATTGGCGCGGCCTGTGGCACGCTCGCCGCCTCCCAATATGGGGGCGTGGTGTTGCCAGCCCCGCCGCCCGTGAGCATCTCGTAGTCTCACCGCGAGAGGCGCATGGTCGAGTTCCTCGACAACTTCATCGCCCACCTGGGCCTGCTGGGCCTGCTGGTGTTCGGCGTGGCGGCGGCGCTGGAGTACGTGGTGCCGCCCTTTCCCGGAGACACCATCACGCTGCTGGGAGGGGTGTACGCGGTGCGCGGGGACCATCCCTGGCCGCTGGTGTTCGGGGTGGTGGTGGCCGGCAGTGTGCTGGGCGCGCTCATCAACTACCAGGTGGGACACTGGCTGGGAGGCCGCTTCGAGCGGCGCCCGGGGAGGCCTTCTTCGGCATCACCCACGCGCGGCTGGAGTCGGTGCAGGCGCAGATGCGACACAAGGGGCCGTGGCTCCTGCTCGTCAACCGTTTCCTGCCGGGCATTCGCGGGCTCATCTTCGTCGCGGCGGGGGCCGCGCACATGCCCCGCGTCAACGCGCTGCTGCTCGGGGCGTTGTCGGCCGTGGCGCACACGGCCCTGGTGCTGGCGCTGGGCGTGGCGGTGGGCGGCAACCTGGAGCGGCTGGAGTTCCTCGTGGGGCGCTACCAGCGCGGCGTCATCCTCGGCGTCGCGCTCGTCGTCCTGGTGCTGGGCCTGCGCACCCTGTTCAGACGCCAGCCGCGCACCGGGTGAGCCCGGGCGGGGTGGGCTCCACCCGTGCCTCAGTCCCTCGGGAGCGCCGCCTCCGGTTTGTCCAGCCACAGCTCCTCGAAGCGCACCTGGGGCAGCGCCTGGTGCAGCCGCATGCCCTGCACCGAGCCGTTGGCCACCGTGTGCATGCGCTGGTGGAAGAGCGGGATGATGGGGCAGTCGTCGTGGACGACCCGCTCCGCGAGCCGGTAGAGCCGCTTGCGCTTCTGGGGATCGATGGTGATGCGCGCCTCCTCCGTGAGCCGATCCAACTCCTCGTTGCGGTAGTTCAACGCGCACAGGAGCTGGGCCTTGGAGTGCAGCAGGTAATAGAGGAAGTTGTCCGGGTCGGGATAGTCGGCGACCCAGCCCACGCGGAAGGCGGACAGCCGCCCGTTGCGCCGCCGCTCGAAGAACTCGTCCGCGTGCAGCCCCTCGTGCCGCAGCTCCACCAACCCCGCGTCCACCAGGGGCTGGAAGAGCATGGCGTCCTCGAGCGACGTGTCGTTGCCCAGGGGATGGTGCAGGGTGACGGGCAGGGTGCGCACCCCGGCCTCGCGCAGCAGCCGCTCGGCCAGGGCGATGTCGGTGCCCGAGCCCGACTCGCCCAGGGTCATCTCCTCCTCCAACAACTCCGGCGGCGTCAACGTGCGCGCCGGCGTGCCCCCTTGTGGAACTGGTCCACCGTGCCGCGCACGTTCAGGCCCGCCCGCAGCGCCCTGCGCACGCGCACGTCGTTGTAGGGCGCCTCGCGCATGCTGAAGCCGAGGAACGTCGTGGAGGGCGTGTTGCTGGCGAGCACCTGCTGCCCGTCCCGCTCGAGCGACTCCACCTGCCGCATGAACAGGTGGGAGACGATGTCCACCGAGCCCTCGCGCAGCGCGTTCACGGCGTGCTCGCGCGACTCCAACAGGTGGAACTCGATCCGGTCCAGCAGGGGCTGCCCCGTGCGCCAGTAGCTGGGATTGCGCTCGAGCGTGATGAGCGACGAGCCGAAGTCCACCAGCCGGAAGGGGCCCGTGCCCACCATCTGCCCCCGGGCGTCGAGCCGGGCCACCGCCGCGCCCGGCAGGGTCATCAACTGCAGGAAGAAGGCCTTGGGCTCCTCGAGCCGGACCTCCAGCGTCAAATCATCCACCACCAACAGCCCCCTCGCCTCGCGCGTCTGCCCCGAGATCACCTCCGCGGCCCCCTCGACGACCTCCATCAGGGTGCGGTCCGGCGAGTTCACGGTGGGGTCCAACAGCCGCTCGAAGTGGCGCTTCACGTCGCGCGCGTTCAGGGGCGTGCCGTCGTGGAAGACGACGCCCGGGCGCAGGTGGAAGCGGTAGCGGCGCGCCGAGGCGTCCACCTCCCAGCGCTCGGCGAGCTCCGGCACGAGCACACCATCATCCAGGCGCAGCAGCGGCGAGAAGACACAGCAGGTCATCTCCAGCACCTGGGTCTCCACCGCGAAGAGGGGATCCAACCCGCCCTGGTTGTGCAGGAACGCGGACTGGTGGACGCCCGCGTGCAGCGTGCCACCCGGCCGCGGCGCGGGCAGCCGGAAGCGGAACACCTCGCCGTCCAGGCTCGCCGCCTCGTGCGCCAGTTGCTGCACCGAGCGGCTCAGCCCATCGCCAATGCGGATGACCTGGAGCGCGTCCTCGCTCACCCGCGCCACCTCCTCGGCGATGGCCGTGTCCCCGCGCATGAGCACGCCGTGCGCCGCGCGGATCTCCTCGATGGCCGTGCTCAGCCGCACCACCGCGCTCGACAAGTCCCGCCCCGTGCGCGCCTGGCCCTCCGCCTTCTGCGACGCCTCCTGCGCGAGCTTGGCCATCTGCTGCGTCTGGTGCACCAGCTCGCGGCCGTGGCCCGCCTGCTCGATGGCCGCGCGCGTCACGTCGTCCACCCGCCGCGCCACCCGGCGGCTGGCCTCCACCACCGTGGAGCCCTGGGCATCCAGCCGCTTCGTCTCGGCCACCGTGGCCTCCACCGACGAGAAGGTGCGCTGGGTGATGGCGCGGATCTCCCGCAGCGCCTCGGCCGCCCGGTCCCCGAGCTGCACGCCCGTGCTGGCCTGCTCGCGGCCCTCCCTCACCAGCGACACCGCCGTGCCCACCTCGCGGCGGATGCCACTGACCATGGTGGCGATCTCCCGCGTGGAGCGCGCGGTGCGCTCGGCGAGCCCGCGGATTTCGTCCGCCACCACGCCGAAGGGCCGGCCCTGCTCTCCCGCCTGCGCCGCGATGATGGCGGCGTTGAGCGCGAGCAGGTTCGTCTGGTCGGCGATCTCCTGGATGACGTCCACGATGCGGCCAATCTGCGTGGAGCGCACGCCGAGCGAGTCCACCAGCTCGGCCGTCTTGCGCACCGTCTCCTCCACCCGGTACATGCCCTGCACGCAGTCGTTGACGAGCACCGCTCCGTGCTCGGCGGTGGCCGTCACCGCGTGGGCGAGCTGGTTGGTCTCCGAGGCGCGGTGGCGCACGGCGTCGATGCCCGTCTGCACCAGCTGCACGAAGGCCTCCGCCTCGCTGGCGAAGCGTCCCAGCTCGTCACCCGAGGAGGCGATGTGGTGCAGCCGCTCGCTCATGGCCTGCACCTGCTGGGTGGTGCGGTGCGAGAAGTCATCCAGCGCGAGCAGCGCCTCGGCCACCTGTCCGAGCCGCTCCGTCATGTCCGTGAGCGAGCCGTTGGTCTCCTGGATGAAGCTCTCCAACTGCGTCACGCGCTTGCCCGCGGCCTGCATGCTCTGGCCCATGCTGAGCACCGACTGCTGCGAGCGCTCCACCGCGCCGCTCTGCCGGTGCGCGGCCTCCAGCAGCACGCGCACCTCCTCGGACACGCCCTGGCAGGTGCGGCGCACGTTGCCCGTCACGCGCTGCACCTGGGTGAGTGCCCGGCGCAGGGAGTAGAGCAGCCGGCGCACCTCGCGCTCATCGCGCAGGCCATTGTAGGCGCTGTTGGTGAGGTCTCCCTCGGCCAGGCGCGTGAGCAGGCTGGCCCGCTCCTGCAGGCGCCGGTTCGCCCACAGCGTCCAGAAGGCGTAGGTCGCCGCCATGAGCAGCAGCGGCGTGCCGACAAGCAACACGGCCCAGCTCGACGGGGTCATGGGCTGTCCGGCGGCGAAGTGCAGCAGTCCGCCCGTCATGATTCCGAGGGTGAGCCCGATGACGACGCTGAACGAAAGGAGGTACTTGTAGAGGTGCATGAGAGACCGAGGTCCCATCACCGTATCCCGCCTCGCCCATGGGGTCCTCATCTCGTCGCGGGGGAGCGCCCGGCGCGTGCTTCTGCCCGTGCTCCTGCTCGTACTGCCAGCAAGGGGGGACGTCCCTCCGGCCCCCACGACCGAGCAGGCCCGCTTCGTCTTCGCCTGGAAGGGCGTTCCGGTCGGACTCGTCACCCTCTCCCTCTCCCCCGGGGCCCGGCGCTTTACCTACACCTCACGGCACCTGCACACCCGTGGGGAACACGTGGGGCAGCGCACGCGGGAGGAGACCGTGGCCCTGGGGGCGAACGGCGTCGTGGAGGGGCGCTCGAGCGTGTCCCAGGCGTTGTGGCTGTGGCACAAGCCGCCCGCGAGCGGATGCGTGCTCGGACGCGAGGAGCTGTCCGGACGCGAGGGGCCCCACTGCGTCACCACCCTCCAGGAGGACCGCGTCGAGGGGACGCTGTTCGGCCAGCCCTTCTCCGCGCGTTATGACTCGCGGGGGCGGATGGTCGCGCTGGAGGTGGGGGAAGCGCGCTTCACCCAGGTGCCCCCGGGCACGCGGCTGCGCGCGCCGCCGGATCTCTTCGTGGACGGCGTGCCCGTGGAGGGCGGCCGGGGCATGCTCGGCTTCGAGCCCCCTGGCCGCTCGAGCGGCGCCCCACGTGGCTCACGGAGTGGCGGGAGGCGCCGGCACGTGCGCTCGCGCGGGAGGTCCACGCGGCCTTTCCCGAGAAGCTGCCGAGCGCGGCGGACTGGAGCGCCACGGGCGAGGGGGAGGCGGGTGGCTGTCTCGCGCATGCCTCGCGCTTCGCGGCCCGGGCGGCGGCGCGGGGGCAGCGCGTGGCGCTGGTGCAGGGCCTGCTCGTCGTGGACGGAGGCCCGGCCCGGCCCCATGCCTGGGTGCGCGTGGGGCTCGCGGGGGGCGGGGTGTTGGATCTGGATCCGACGTCGCTGGACGCCGTCCTGCCCACCACCCACCTGGCGCTCGCCGTGGTGGAGCCCGGCCGTCCCTCGGTGGAGGCCGGAGAGCGGTGGCTCGCGCTCCTGCGCGGCGAGCACCGCGTGGTGCGTGCTCCGGCCACCCCGTGAGGAGTGCCCGGAGCGGGACTCAGTCGAAGGGGATGATGGAGAGCCGGGCACCCACGGGCGCGTCCAGCAACTGCTTGGCGCGCGCGGGCAGGTAGGCCGTCTTGTCGTCCAGCCGGGCCATGGTGCGCACCGCGCGGAAGCGGTTGCGCCCCGACTCGCGCTCGTAGCCGACGAGCACGTCATCCCCCTGCATGTCGAAGTCCTCCGCGGCCAGCTTCACCGAGCGGTAGCGGCGCACGAGGGAGATGTCCGCGAGGTTGGCCTCGAAGTGCGGGCCGCCGTCGAAGGGATCGATGCGCTCCACGTAGCGGAAGCCGATGCGCTCGAGCATCCGCTGCACGCCCTGGGTGTTGGGCCCCACCTCGCCGAGCACCTTCTGCACGCGCTCGGGGAAGAGCGAGGCGTAGACGTCCGAGGAGGGGAAGAGCTCCTTGATGAACTCCTTGTTCTGCCGGCTGAGCCGGTCCGCCTCCTGGTAGTCGAGCCCGGTGAACTTCTTGCCACACGCCTCCCACAGCAGGCTGCGCCCGTCGGGCATCAGCGGGGGCAGCAGCTCGGCGAGCACCCGCGGGCGGAACAGCCGCTTGTGCATGGCCATGAAGAGGAAGCGCACGTAGGACAGCTGCTTGCCGGGCTTGTCCGCCGTGGCGCGGTAGGGCGGATCCACCACCAGGCCGCCAATCTCCGTGGGGCCCTCGTAGTTGTAGCCGATGGAGAGCACCTTGTGCCGGAAGTGCCGGCCGATGCTGGCCGAGTAGTGCTCGCGCTCGGACACGTCGTAGTAGATGTGCGGGGAGTCGTAGGTGCCGTGCTGCGCGATGACCATCGACGTGCCGATGATCATCTCGTTGCGCACGTCCTCCAGCACGAAGAGGTACTCGCGCTCGAAGGGATCCTTCACCTTGTCCGAGAAGCTCTTCACGGACTTGTCGATGATGGCCTCGAGCGTCTCCTCGTTGTTGGGCAGGTTGACGGTGTTGAGCACCGCGGCGAGCCGCTTCAGGCCGGGCAAATCGGTCTTCTGGACATCGCGCAAGACGAGCATGGGGGCACCCGCGCCTCTTTCCCCCTTGGGAGAGGGCGCTGCGAGAAATCACCTTACACCACCGAGGGGAACCGCCAGCCGTTCCTGTCCTTCCGGATGCGACGCGTCGCGTTGGCTTTCGTGCTCGCCCGGCTGCCTGACACGTTTCAACGCACCTGGGCATGAGCCCAGGAGATGGGCTTGATGCAGATCCTCGAGCTTCGAGTAGCGCACCAGGTACATCTCGTCACCCAGATTCACCCGGTAGGCGGGGGGCGTGGGGCCGTGGAGCAGGAGGTTGCCGCCGAGCCGCTCCAGCAACTGCTCGCGTGACAGCTGGTAGTGCCGGTTATGGTGGCGGCGGGTGATGTGCGCGGCGTGGAAGTGCGCCTCGAGCCGGATGCCGTCCATGTCCTCGCCGGTGAGCATGCGGGCCCACAGCCGGTAGACGTCCCCGTCGCAGGCGTAGTTCATCGTGTCCGTCATGGTCGCCCCGGGGGTCGCAGGTTCGCCTCGAGCACGAGGAAGCGGCCGTCCTCTCCCCGGAAGAACTCGAGGTGGAACCAGCGCTCGCGCAGGCCCAGGGCCGCGAGCGTCTTGCGGCCGATGGCCTCCAGCTCCGGGGGCAGCTCGCGCAGCGTCCAGAAGGCCGAGTCGCGCGCCTCGTTCACCACCTCCATGATGCCGTCGAGGTACTGGTGGCTGATGGCGAAGACGACGCGGCCCCTGGCGTCCACGAAGCCGTCGTAGGTGAGGATGTGCCCCTTGATGAAGTTCTGCACCACGGCGTCCGCCAGGGGCTGGATGATGGCGGCGTCCACCTCCGCGTCCGAGGACAGCTTGAAGGTGCGCGCCGCCCCCGCGCCCACGTCCGGCTTGATGACGATGGGGTAGCCCGCGCGTCTGGCGAAGGCCTTCACCTGCGGCGCGTCCACGGCCTTCTCGCACAGCGGATGCGGGATGTCCGCGGCGCGGAACACCACCGCCATGCCGTACTTGCTGCGCAGCCGGACGATGTCCGCGGGCCGCAGCCCCGGGATGTTGAAGTGCTCGCGCAGGGTGGCCTCCACCGCGAGCCAGCTCTCGTTGAGCGACTCGATGCGGTGGATGAGGCCGTGCTTCCAGGTGAAGTAGCCCACCGCGCGCACCATCGCGTCCGTGTCGGTGAGGTTGGGCGTGTGGAAGTACTCGGTGAGCGACTCCCTCAGCTCCGGGCGCAGCGAGTCGTAGGGCGCATCTCCCAGCCCGAGCACCCGGAACCCCTGCTCCCGGAGCGCCTGGACGAAGAGGTAGAAGTGCGGGGGGAACTGGGGGAGATGAAGACGAAGTTCATGGGGGCTCGACCACGGGGACAGGGAACGGAGGATGCCGCGTTCCCCGGCCCCCGGGCGGTGTCACGTCGAGGGACGCGTCCGCCCGGTGACTCCCCGTGGACACTTCACGGGCCGGCGCCGTGTCTCAGGCGCGGGACAGCTTCAGCCCCAGCTCGCGGCGGTAGCGCTCGAAGCACCGGGCACCCGCGTTGAGGCGCATCAGCGCGCCTTCCGCGATGGGCCGCGCCACGCGGGGATCCGCCGCCACCAGGGGCTTGAGCACCTCGCGGTTCCAGGCCTCGGAGTGCTTCACGTCCAGCGTGGCATGCACCGCGTAGTAGCGCCGCACCGGCATCTTGAAGCCGAGCCGTTGCAGGCCCGCGTTGACGCACGCCGAGCGTCCCGGTGCCGTCAGCTCCACCGCGCCCAGCGCGCCCACCGACTGGTAGGTGTAGCGGCGGTTGGCGGCGAGCGCGACGAGCAGGTTGGCCAGCGCGTGCGCCTCCCACACCGTGCCCTCGTCCGTGGGGCGCAGGGTGAGCGCCGTGGCGAGCTGCGACAGCATGGGCCCATGCATCGCGTCCTCGCGGCCCCGGCCCATCTCGTCCCAGTAGTTGCGCGCCAGCTCCAGCTTGGCCTGCGTGGGCAGCTTCACCTGCGTCAGCGCCACCAGGTCATCGAAGCCCGCCTCGCCCGCGAACTCCTGGGTGAGGAACCAGTGGAAGGGCTCCAGCGGCGCCTCCGTGGCGAGCCACGCGAAGAGCGGATCTCCCTGTCCCGGGCCCGTCTGCTTCAGCTCCTCGAACCAGGCCACGAAGGCCTCGGGCTCCTCGGGCGCCTCGGCGGCCCGCTCCGCCACGAGCGCGCGCTCGCGCTCGACGAACTCTCCCTCCAGCAGCCGCAGCCGCGTCTCGCGCGTCACCTCCTCGCGCCAGTCCTCGTGCGGAAGCGTTGGCCGCAGCCTCGTCCTGTTGAACTGAAGAAGCACCCGGTGGAGCGCGTTCTGCTCTTGCTCGCTCGCTCCTTCACCGAGGAGCGCACCGAGTTGCATTTTCTCCGAGCTCCCGCTCTCTCCAAACCCCGCCATGGTGCACACCCTCCTGACTGGTGCCTCGGCGTGATGCCCAGGCCCTTACAGGGGAGAAGGTGGGGATGCCCGCGGTCACAAGCCAGTCGTCGCTGACGTTCGCGATCAGTGAGATTCGTTGTGAGAGGAATCAGTGCTCCATCCAGACAATGGACTGTTCCTATCAAGTGGCTTGGAGCATCAACCCGCATATGAGGATTGGCGCCGTCAACTGGCGTCACGCGCGCGCTCAACATCAGGCCTATCGCCGCGCCCTCGTCGAGGCGGGCGCCGAGTTGATCTCCCTGCCCTTCGTTCACGGCGCGTATGACTCCGTGTTCGCCAAGGACAACGCCGTGTTGCACTCCCAGCGAGGGCGGATGCGGGCGTTGCTCGCCTCGCCCGTCCACGGCGAGCGCCAGCAGGAGCAGCGGGCGCGGGCCCGTGTGTTGGACACCCTGGGCTTCGAGGTCTTCAGCCCTCCTCGGCCCACTTCGAGGGCGGGGACCGGCGATGCTGCCCCAGGCGAGCGGCGCGTTGCTCGGCCATGGCCAACGCTCCTCGGCGCGCGCGGCGATGATGATCGAGGTCTTCCTCGACGCGCCGGTGACACCCCTGGAATTGCGCGATCCGCGCCTCTACCACCTGGACACCGCGCTGCACGTATTGTCCGACGGTACAGTGCTCGTCTGCGAGGAGCGCTTCACGCCCGAGGCCCTGCGCACGCTCGCGCGCACCGAGGGCGTCAACCGCGTGCTGCGCGTGCCCTACGAGGAGGCGCTCGTCTTCGGGCTCAACCTCGTGGAGGTGGGCAACACGGTGCTGGTGGGCGCGCGGGCCCCCAGGTGATGTCCCTGCTGCGAGCGCTGGGACGCCGCCCGGTGGAGGTCCGCTTGGACCAGTTCCACCGGCGGGCGGCAGCGCCGCGTGCCTCGTGTCACGGATTCATCACGCCGGGCGCGTGGCCACGAGCGACACCACGGCGATGCGCTCCACGTTCGCGTAGGGTCGCTGATCCAGCTCCTCGCCGAAGACATCCGGATCCAACTCCTCGTAGTGGAAGAGGGCCCGGGCCTCGGCGAGCACCGGGGCGAGCGCCGCGCGCAATTGGTCCTCGCCGTCCACCACGGGCGCGCCGCTGTAGAGCACGAGCGTGCCGCCGGGAGACAGTCGGCGCAGGGCTTCCCGGGTGAAGCGCACGGACAGGTCCACGCCGTGAGGGCCGCCGCCATCGCGGTACGTGCGCGCGCCCTCGTCCACGAGGTAGGGCGGGTTGGCGATGACGAGATCCACCTCGCCCGGCACGCCCCCCAGCGCATCGCTCGTGAGCACCTCCACGTGGGACACCCCGTTGAGCGCGGCGTTGATGCGCGAGAAGCGCAGGGCCCGCTCGTTCACGTCGGCGAGCACGAGCGTGTCCACCCGGTGGGCGATGGACAGGCCCCCGGCTCCCGAGCCACAGCCCACGTCCACCGCGCGCCGGAAGTGGCCCGGCACGCGCGCGAGCAGGGAAGCGAAGCGGTAGGTGTCCGGACCGAAGAAGACGGCGTCCTTCTGAGACGTGGGATGGGCCTCGTGGAGGTAGAGCCCCGTGCCCAGGCTGGAGTAGCGCACGAGGCTGCGCAGCCGCCCATCGGGTTGTTTCTCCACCATCCGCGCGCGGTCCAACAGCGCCAGCATGGGCGAGGGCAGCACCTCCGCGGTGAAGGGCCGGTTCCAGCCGAACACCTCGCGCAACGAGTGGGCCGCCTGCGAGGAGCGGCGGGCGTTGACGCGCCGATGGGTCTCGGGCGTCACGGTGATGAAGTGGTAGCCGGCGGAGCGCAGCGCGCGTCCGAGCTCGATCAAGGCCTCGTCCTGGGAATTCACCCCGTACCCTTTGACCGGGCGAGCACCCCGTCAAGCAAGGGCCGGTTTCCCGGCATCCTCCAGAGCACACTTTTGCAACGTCCGTGTTGGCGGACGACAGACCCGGCGACAGGCGCTCCAATGCCTGTCTGCCCTGCGGTCAAGGCCATAGAAATGACAGCCGCTTGAAATAAAATCCGAACATGAAAGCGTGGGCCCCCCACCGTTGGATGCCAGACGTTCCCGGGGAGGCCCATTGAGAAGACTCCTGTTTGCGCTGTTCGCCGTGTTGATGCCGGGCCTGTCGTGGGCGGGCGTCGTCTGGAGGGGAGACTTCGAGACGGGCGGCATCACGCAGTACACCCGCGCGCAACGGGTGAGCGCTGACCGGTTGCAGATCGTCCAGTCGCCCGCCTTCCAGGGCCGCTACGCCCTCAAGGCCACGGTGCGCCAGGGCGATGATCCCATCGACTCGAGCGGCAATCGCAACGAGCTCGTCTACCAGGGACAGGAGAAGGAGGGCTCGAGTACTACTACCGCTGGCAGGTGATGTTCCCCACGGACTACCCGAGCGTGGACGCGTGGCAGGTCTTCACCCAGTGGCACCACTCGGGGTGCTGTGGCTCGCCGCCGGTGGAGTTCTTCGTCAAGGGCGAGGAGATGCGGCTCACGCTCTCCGACAGCGCCACGCCCTGGAAGACGAAGCTCGTGCGCGGCGTGTGGCACGACTTCATCTTCCACGTGAAGTGGTCCTCGGACGCGTCCGTGGGCTTCGTGGAGCTGTGGCTCAATGGCCAGCGCGTGTTGTCCAAGTACAAGTACGCCACGCTGTACGAGGGCGATGGCGTCTACCTGAAGCTGGGCCTCTACCGCAGCGACACCGTGAAGCCCGTGGGCGTCGTCTACCACGATGGCTACACGCAGGCGACGCAACTGGCGGACGTGCTGCCCCTCCGGCGCCCCCGCCCCCGCCGGTGGACGCGGGAACGCCGGCCCCCGTGGACGCGGGAACTCCAGCGCCGACGGACGCGGGCACTCCGGGGCCGGTGGACGCGGGCACGCCCGGGTCCGGGCCCGGGACGGATGTGCCCCCGGCGGGTGACACACCGGTGGACTCCTCGTCGCCCTCGCCGGGAACGGGAACCGTGCTTCCGCCGCCAGGCGATCAGGCCCATGCCGGCGGGTGCTCGAGCACCGGTGGGGCGCTCGGCGTCCTGGCGTTGTTGGGGCTCGCCGGGCTGCCGCGGCGGTGGCGGCGCCGCTAGACGCGCCTTCGCGCTCGCTACCCATCCTCGTGGGGCTGTCGTAAGAGGCACCCCCGAGGAGGAAGCCGAGATGAGCGATGCGCGTGAGAAGGCGGTGCCCCACCTGAGCCCGGAGGAGTTCCGGCGACTGGGCCACCGGATGGTGGATTGGATCGCCGACTACTGGGCGCGGCTGGAGTCCTTCCCCGTGCGCGCGGCGGTGGCGCCGGGCGAGGTGGCGGCGAAGCTGCCCGCGCATGCGCCCGAGGAGGGCCTCGAGGGCGCCGAGGGCTGGGAGGCCATCTTCCGCGACCTGGAGGACGTGGTGCTGCCGGGCCTCACCCACTGGCAGTCCCCCTCCTTCTTCGCCTACTTCCCGTCCAACGCCTCGGGGCCCGCGGTGCTCGGCGAGCTGCTGTCCGCGGGCCTGGGCGTGCAGGGCATGCTCTGGTCCACCAGCCCCGCCGCCACCGAGATGGAGACGCGCGTGCTGGACTGGCTGGGCGAACTGCTCGGCCTGCCCGCCACCTTCCTCTCGCGCTCGGGCACGGGGGGAAGCGTCATCCACGGCACCGCCAGCGAGGCCGCGCTCGTGGCGTTGGTGGCGGCGCGCGAGCGGACACGGCGCGCGCTCGGCCGCGAGGCGGAATGGGTGGCCTATACCTCCACCCAGACGCACTCCTCCGTGCTCAAGGCGGCCATGCTCGCGGGCGTGGCGAACGGAGCGCAGGACAGTGTGCACGTGCGGCAGATCGACACGGATGCCGGCTACGCCCTGCGCCCGGACCTGCTGGAGAAGGCGGTGCGCGAGGATCTGGCCGCGGGCCGCCAGCCCTTCTTCGTGTGCGCGTCCCTGGGGACGACGTCCTCGGGGGCGATGGATCCGGTGCGCGCGGTGGGCGAGGTGTGGGAGCGCACCGGGGTGCGCGCCTCGGGCGGATGGCTGCACGTGGACGCGGCATGGGCGGGCTCGGCGCTGCTGTGCCCCGAGTACGCGGCCCTGCGTGACGGGCTGGAGGGGGCGGACTCCTTCGCCTTCAATCCGCACAAGTGGCTGCTCACCAACTTCGACTGCAATGCCTTCTACACGAGCGATCGCAAGGCGCTGGTCGACGCGCTGAGCGTGACGCCCGAGTACCTGCGCAACGCGGCCAGCGCGAGCGGCGCGGTCATCGACTACCGGGACTGGCAGGTGCCGCTCGGCCGCCGCTTCCGCGCGCTGAAGCTGTGGTTCGTGCTGCGCCACTATGGGGCCCGGGGACTGCGCACGTACCTGCGCGAGCACATCCGGCAGGCGGAGCGCTTCGCGGCGTGGGTCGAGGAGGACGCGCGCTTCGAGCTGGCCGTGCCTCGCTCGCTCGCCCTGGTGTGCTTCCGGCTCAAGCCCCGGCCGGGCGAGGCGCCGGCGGACACGGACACGCGCAACCGCCTGTTGCTGGAGCGGCTCAACGCGAGCGGCCAGGCGTTCCTCTCCCATACGGTGCTGCCCGGCGTGGACGGGGCGCCCGCGCGCTACGTGTTGCGTCTGGCCATCGGCGCGGTGCGCACCGAGGAGCGGCACGTGCGCGCGGTGTGGGAGCGGCTCGTGGCGCTCGCGGGGAGTGGGGAATAGCGGGGCGGGCCCGACGGTAGAGGTCGAGTCACCGGGAGGAACGCCTGAAGTCGACTCACAAACCCACGAGGGAGGAGCTGCTGGCAGCGGTGGGGGCGAAGATGCAGGACATCATCGCTCCCGGCCTGAAGGTCCTCTTCTGCGGCATCAACCCGAGTGTGTACTCGGCCGTGGTGCGCCACCACTTCGCGCGGCCGGGCAACCGCTTCTGGCCGGCGCTGTACGCCTCGGGCTTCACGGACCGGCTGCTCGCTCCCCACGAGCAGGGGGAATTGCTCGTGCGCGGCTATGGCATCACCAACGTGGTGGAGGAGGCGTCGGTCGCGGCGGACTCGCTGACGGCGCGGGACTACGCCGAGGGCGGCCGGAAGCTGGAGGCCAAGGTGCGGCGCTACCAACCGCGCTACCTGGCGGTGCTGGGCATTGGCGCGTGGCGCACGGCGTTCGGCAAGCCGAAGGCCCTGCTGGGCTTGCAACCAGAGCTGCTGGCCGGCACCCGCATCTGGGTGCTTCCCAATCCGAGCGGACTCAACGCGCACTACCGCCCCGCGGACCTGGCGCGGATGTTCCGTGAGCTGCGTCTGGCGGTGGAGGCGGAAGGCTAACGTACGCCGCAGGTGATGGCGTAGACGAGTCCATTCTGGGGACTGTTCTGCTTATGGTAGGTGCCCCCGCTGTAGAGAATCTCGGGATGGAGATTCAGCGTCCAGCTCTCGCCAGTGGCGGTCCCATTCGAGGACGCGTGGACGGTGCATTGACCTGTCTTGGCCTCGGGATGATCGCCTTGGAACACGCTGGAGCCACTTCCCTGGAGCGCACCATCCAGGTGACAAGTGGAGATCACGCTTCCGTCCGACATGACGTTCACGAGGTGCTGGATGGTGAAGCTCGTCATTCCGGTGTAGACGAACCGGAGACAGTCGTAGGTTCGCGTCAAGGTGAGGGCGGCGGTGGTCTCGGAGGGGCTCTCTTGAAGAGAGACGACAGTGTTTGTCGGGGGGCTGTCGGAGGGTTCACCAGGGCCACAGGCGCTGGCGAGAAGAGAGGGAATGAAGAGGAAGGCGAGACGCATGGGCGTACTCCCGTGAAAGCGGTTGGGCGTGTAGGAACCCTACGCGTCGCGTCCCGGATGGCTGTATCGACCGAAAGTGGTACGTGCGGGCTCTTGCGTGCATGCGCTCACCGTGCTCTTCGGGGGGGCCGCCGGAGAGGCTCCTGTCATGCCGACGAAAACCCGTTCGTTCATCCCCACGAGAAGCTCTGTCTCGACACCCATCGTCGTCCCGATGCTTCTGGTCCTGGCGGTGCTCGTGTCCCCAGTGGGGTGTGCCACGGGGGCATCGCCCGGGGGCCTGACGAGCGGCATGGACCTGAACCTGCTGGGGTCGGCCACTCCGCCCATCCTGACAGGGGCGACGGGTGGGGCGGGCGGCTTCTCCATTCAGACAGATGGCTCACCAGTGGAGGGCAATGCGGGGGCGCGCTCGCTTGTGGGGGAGTGCCCGTGTCGCCGGGCTGGCCCGACCTGTCCTCCGGCGATTCAGAGGCGCTGCTGGCCCCCTTCCTGACGTGTGCCTCGCCCGGTGAGTTCGTGGCGTTGCAGCAGCGGGTGGACATGCCGCGCCTGATGGAGGCGTTGGATGATTGGTCCGCTGTTCGCCTCGGCGCCCTGGGGCCCGTGCGCGAAGACGCCGCCGCGATCCTCCACCGCAAGCGTGTCTCCTTCCTGCTCGCCGTCACCGAGCGTTATGGCCTCTTCTACGCGGAGGTGTTCGCCCTCTTCGTCCTGCACTCGGCCCATGACGACGACGTAGCGGAGGTGCTGCGGCTGTTGGCTCGGGACAAGCAGTTGGGTCAGACGTTGGCGCTCATGCCCGCCGTGCGCGAGGAGTTGGAGGCGCGAGGCTTGTCGCTCTCGGCGTACCCGGACAGGGGCGAACGGGCGAGTGACGTGCTGCGGGGGTTGGGTCGCGCGGCCCGGGATGCCCTGTCCTCCAGCCAGGCGAGTGACGTCGCTCGCTACACCGGGCTGTGCGCGAGGCGGGAGCAGTTGCCCGCACCCTACAGGGACGCCCTTCATGAGGCCCGAGGCGATGTGGCGAGGGCGCAGGCGCTGATGTCCAAGGCCGTGCCCGGGGCCACGGGTTCCTCGGCGGTGGGGCGCGGTGCGGCGCGTGCCGGGGGCCCGGCCTCGTTGGTGGACGAGCAGGTGGGCCTCACCCGCGAGGTGGTGGAAGCCAAACTGGCACGGGTGGAGTGGGAGGCCACGGGCCCGCGCCTGTCCAGGGAGGTGACGGTGCTGGAGCGGCAACGTCCCTCCCTCGATGTTCCGCCGCCCGAGGCCCAAGGCAATCCACGCTGGCGCGAGTACGTCGACTACTACGAGAGACGCCTGGGGGAACTCAAGGAGGGCAAGGCCACCAAGGGGCCCCTACGATGGGAGAACTATGAGCGGATGTGGGGATGGTTCGCCCGGGGGCTGACCTTCGAGCGCCTCATGGTGAAGGTGCTGCGCGAGGACGCGCTCTTGCCTCGGGCCCAGCGCCGCTTTCTCGGGGACTTCAACAAGCCTCGTGTCGAGGCGAATGTGGGGTGTGGAAGCCGGGCCTGGCTTGCGCTATGCGGATGTGCTCGTCATTGAGGAGGGCGGGTCCGCGGGACGACCGCCTCGTGTCGAGACATTCAGCTTCAAGAGCCGGGACCTCTCGGGACTAGGGCCAGAGTCTTTGTCGGCGCAGGTGGTCGCGGACGCGAGCGAAGCATTGAGCCACTATGGTAGGTCGCTCGACATCCGCCGGCCCTCTCTCCGTTCCCTTCTTCCCGAGAAGAGCGAGGTGACAGTCTCGAGGGTTCGTCTCATCTACGAGGGTGGCCAGCTCAAGCCCAGGGATGTAGACGTGTTGGACGCCGCCGTGAACAGAGCCCGGACCGACGTACCGGGAGTGGAGGTATTTTTCCAATGAAGGTGTTGGAACTTCGCGGCTCGAATACGGAGGACGGCCTCCGACTCACGTTTGTCGGTGCGTTCAATCCACAGGTGTCACTGGAGGGCGCGCTGGAGTCCTTTCTCCAGGCGACTGAGATGTACTCCGGCGGGTGGATGCCAGAGGTCGTCAGCGGCAAGCGGCGACGTAGATATTCCCGAGCTACCTTCTGGAAAGCGCTGGAGGAGCGTCGCGGCGAAAGAAGTACCGGCAGCTATTTCTATCGCACCCACTGGCCCACGTTGGAGATGTCGCTCGGGCTTTCGCTCCCTCCTCTTGCGCCTGAGCTGGACATCATGGCCACGGTGCAACCGATCTCCTTCTTCGCGCAGGAAGAGCGCTGTCTCCAGGTCGTGGAACTGTTGCGCGCCTGGGCCTCTCACTATCCGGTTTCCCATGCCTCGGCGCACAGTGTCGCGGACAGGGGGGCCGCGGATGCTCCGCGCTTCGGCCGCGACATGCAGACCTCCATCCGAGACGGATTCGATAAAATCTATGAGGTCTTCTGGCTCAATGTCTTCGGCCCGAAGTTGGTGGATGCCGTCGGTCGCGAACGCATGTTGTCCACGCCTGCCTGGCGAGTCGAGGAACTCCCCAACGGCTCCGTTCTCCTGGTGACCTGGCCTATCGTCGCGGACTTCGCGAGTGAGGCGGCGCGTGAGGCTCAGGCCCGCGCCCACGTCCATCTCCGGCCGGACCTCGACTACGCCACCGTGCTGCGCACTCTGCGCGAGCGCAGCGCCGTGCTCGCCCCCGTGCAACCCCGCTTCCATCCGGACGTGGCTCCGCTCCTCTCACGCGTGGTGGATGGCGTCGCCATTCATGAGCGCCAGCGGAAGATCGCCGAGTTCAACACGTACCAACCGCCAGAGCCCTCGGAGTGGCTCCACGCCGATGCCGCCCTGCCTCCGGACGTGGACGACCCGGAAGCGGCGCGCGAGCATTACGGCGACCTCGCCGAGCACCTGGTGGCGCTGATGCACACGAAGGTGCCTTCCGTCTTCGAGGCAACGCCCGAGTCCTTGACGGAGGTGGACTACCAGTTCTGGCACGAGGAGTTCCCGAGGGTGTTCGAGCGGCGGAACATCGAGGCGCATGCCGTGCCCGCCATTGGCGCCTACCTCGGCGAAGTGCTGGTGCGCCGCCTGGGCGGCCAGTGGATACCCCGCCGGAAGCTCGAGGAGGCCCAGGTGCTCGTGGGCAGGCGCGTCTGGTTGCCCTTTGTCCGGGCACACCACTACATGCGCTCGTGCCAGTCGCTGCTGGACTGCTCCCTCACCCAGCTCTACCGGGTGGCCGAGCGGCACAGTTCCTGAGTGGGAGCGCGTGTTAAGGTTCGTGGGCGATGTCCTCCACGAACAAGGTCGCGCTCGTCCTGAGCTACCAGTACCCGGGCAAGTACGCCCTCACCGTCCTGGCGGGAGCGGTGGAGTCCGATCCAGTAGGGCGGGAGGTGGCCCTGCGCTTCCCCGGGACCGGGACTCCCTGCTGGCCTCGGTGCGCGAGTGCCTCGACGAGGGCTACCAGGTGGTCGTGGCGTGGTCCTTCTACTCGGCGAGCTTCCCCGCGGCGGCGGAGGAACTGGCCCGGTTGCGCGAGCACCTGGCGGGCCGTGAGGTGTTGTGCATCGCGGGTGGAGTGCACGCCACCGCCGAGACGGAACAGACGCTCCAGGCGGGCTTCGATCTCGTGGCGGTGGGCGAGGGCGAGACCATCCTCCTGGACCTGCTCGGCCGGATGATGCGCGGGGAAGACCCCCGGCAGACGCGCGGCTTCTCCCAGCTCGTGGAGGGACGCGTGGTGCCTCGGGGTCGGGGCGAGGGCGTGGTGCTCGACCACTACCCGCCCTTCGCGGCGAGGAACATGAAGTTCGGCGCCATCGAGATTACTCGCGGGTGCATCTACGCTTGCCGCTTCTGCCAGACGCCCTTCCTGAACAAGGCGCGCTTCCGGCACCGCTCCGTGGAGAACATCGTCCACTGGACGCGCGTGCTGCGCGAGGCGGGCAAGCGCGACGTGCGCTTCATCACCCCCACCTCCATGTCCTACGGCACCCAGGACGAGTCGATGAACCTGGAGGCCGTGGAGCGGATGCTCGCCGCGGTGCGCGAGGCGATGGGCCCCGAGGGCCGGGTGTTCTACGGCACCTTCCCCTCGGAGGTGCGGCCCGAGCACGTGACGCCCGAGGCGCTGGCCCTGCTCAAGCGCTACGTGGACAACGACAACCTCATCATCGGGGGCCAGTCCGGCAGCGAGCGCATCCTCCAGGAGACGCGCCGGGGCCATGACGTGGAGACGGTGGTGCGCGCGGCGAGTCTGGCGGTGGAGTGGGGCTTCGTGCCCAACGTGGACTTCATCCTCGGCCTGCCGGGAGAGACTCCCGAGGACGTCCGGGCGACCCTGGAGTTGATGCGGCGCCCGGCGCACGTGGGCGCGAAGGTTCATGGTCATACGTTCATGCCGCTGCCCGGAACGCCCTACCGCGACGCGCCCCCGGGCTCGGTGGACGACGAGACGCGGCGGGAGCTGGATCGGCTCGCGTCGCAAGGCCGCCTGTACGGCCACTGGAAGCAGCAGGTTCGCCCGGCGAACGGAATCGCCACACGGCGTCAGCCCAGGCGCTGAGTCAGTAAGCGGGCATCCAGGGGGCGGGGAAGGTGAAGGACCTCCCGGGGCGGCTACTGTGCGCCCTCGCGATGCACTTCAAATTCGTCCACGCCGCCGATCTGCATCTGGATACTCCCTTTCGGGGCGTGCCCGTCGACTCGGGGCTCCTGGGCGCGTTCCAGCAGGCCACCTTTCGGGCCTTCTCCCGCGTCGTGGACCTGTGCCTGCGCGAGCGCGTGACCTTCCTGTTGCTCGCCGGAGACCTGTTCGACATGAAGGATCGCTCGGTGCGCGCCCGGCTGACGCTCCGGCGCGAGCTGGAGCGGCTGCACGTGGCGGGCATCCAGACCTTCATCGTCCATGGCAACCATGATCCCCTCAGTGGGGACACGGGCACCCTCGGCCTGCCGGAGTCGGTGAAGGTGTTCGGCGCCGGGTGGGAAGAGGTCGAGGTCCGCCGCGAGGGGCGACTCGTGTGCCGGGTGCAGGGCATCTCCTATCCGGACGCGGAGGTGCGCGACAACCTCTCGGCGCGCTTTGGCCGCACGGCACCGGACTTCACGGTGGGCCTGCTGCACGCGAACCTGGGCGGCGTGGAGGGTCATGCCAACTACGCGCCCTGCACGCTGGAAGAGCTGGCCGCGCGGGGGCTCGATTACTGGGCGCTGGGCCATGTGCACACCCGCGCCGAGTATCCGCTCCCCGGTGGCGCGGTGGCCGTCTACCCGGGCAATCCGCAGGGCCGGCACGTCAACGAGACGGGCGAGCGCGGCTGCGTCCTGGTGGAGGTCGAGGACGGACGCACGCGCCGCCGGTTCGTCCCGGTGGACACCGTGCGCTGGCATCGGCTGGAGGTTCCCCTCACGGGGCTCGCCTCGCTCGATGCGCTCGTGAACGCCCTGCTGGAGCGTGTGGACACGGACTGCTCGGCGGAGCTGGAGGGCCACGCGGTGCGGCTCACGCTCACGGACCGGGGGCCGCTGCATCGCGAGCTGGCCCGGCCCGACGCGCTCGCTCAGTTGGAGGCGGAGGTGCGCGAGCAGCTCGCCCAGCGTCACCCGCCCGTGCTGCTCGAGTCCCTGCGCGACACGAGCCGGCCCGCGTTGGACCTGGAGGCGGTGCGGCTCGCGGGAGGCTTCTCCGGCACCCTGCTCGCCGAGGCCGAGGCGCTGACGGCGGATGCCGAGGCCCTGGCCGCGCTGTGGGCGGAGGAGGAAGAGCTGCGCGCGCTCTCCCAGCGCTTGCGGCGCCTGGGCATGGACGCGCTGGAGCCTCTCCGGCCGGAGTGGGTGGAGGAGGCGGGGGCGCGGGTGGTGGAGGAGCTTCACGAGGAGGAGGCGGGATGAAGGGGGGACTGCGGGTCGAGCTGTTGCGCGTCCAGGGCTTTGGTCACTTCTCGGACTACGAGCTGGAGCTGCGGCCGGGTCTCAACCTGCTGTACGGGCCCAACGAGGCGGGCAAGAGCACGCTGCTCGCGTTCCTCCGGGGCATGTTGTTCGGCTTCGACAAGAAGGGCCGCGCGGAACCCCGGTACGAGCCCGAGGTGGGGGCGCGGGCGGGCGAGTTGTTCGTGAGCGCGGCCACGGGCTCCTTGGTGGTGAAGCGCATCAAGAAGACGGTGAAGGTGTTGGATGCGCAGGGGCACGAGCTGAGCGCCTCGCGGTTGGACGAGGCGCTGGCGCATGTCTCCCGGGAGCTGTTCTGCGAGGTCTTCGCCTTCGGCCTGGATGAGCTGTCCAGCTTCGAGCGCCTGTCCCAGGAGGATGGGGTCTCCCGGGCGCTGTTCGCCGCGGGGCTGAGGGGCGCGCGTCGGCTGCCCGAGGTGGAGAAACACCTGGAGACGCGGGCCGGAGAGCTGTTCAAGAAGGCGGGCAAGCTCCCCAAGCTCAACCAGGTGCTCCAGCAACTGGAGGAGGTCCGTCAACGGCTCGGCGAGCTGAAGGATCGGCCGGCGCGCTACTTCCAGGAGCGCGAGCGGCTGCTGTCGCTGGGCCACGAGCGCGAGGTGACGCAGCGGCTGCTGGAGACCTGCACGCGCGAGCTGCGGCGGCTGTCCCGGTTGGAGGAGGCGCTGGGCGACCTGAGCACCCTGGTGCGGCTCGACGAGGAATGGGCGCGGTTGCCCGACCTGTCGTCCTTCCCGAGCGAGGGCGTGCCCCGGCTGGAGGCGTTGCTGCAACGGGGCAAGGCGCTCCTGGCGGAGCAATCCCGGCTGGAGGCGTTGCTCGGGGTGGTGGAAGAGGAGCGCGTCCAGCTGTCCTCCGCCACGCTGACGCGCGAGCGGGAGGAGGCCCTGCGCTCGGCGTGGGGGGCCTTCACCGCGAGGGCCGAGCTGCTGCGGGCGCTGCCCGGACGGCGCTCGGCGCTCGATGCCCGGCGCCAGGACGTGGAGCGGGCGGTGGAAGGGCTGGGCCTGGAGGTGGACCCGACTGGGCTGCTGGCCCTGGAGCTGGGCGCGGCGGCGCGCGGCACCCTGGAGTCCCTCGCCGAGCGGCTGTCCAAGGCGGAGGGCGAGCGGCGCGAGGCGGACGTGGCGCTCGTCCGGGCCCGGGCGGAGCGTGAGCGCATCGTGTCCTCGCTGACGCGGCTCGAGACGGAGCGGGCGCGGCTTCCGGATGTCTCCGCGGCGGAGATTCGCCAGCGGCAGGTGGCGCTGGGGCGGGTGAAGTTGCTGCGGATGGAGCGCGAGCAGGTGGCGGCGCAGCGCACCGAGTTGCAGCAGCGGCTCCAGTCGCTGCGAGCCACGTCCGAGCCCGAGCCCGGAGCGGCGCCCTCGCCCCTGGGAGTGTGGCTCGGCGTGGGGCTGGCGGTGGTGCTCGTCCTCGGGGTGGGCGTCGCGGCGGGCGCGGCGGCGGGGGCCCTGGCCACCCTGGGCGCGCTGCTGCTGGCCGTGCCGCTGGTGCTCGGGCACCAGGGGGCGGTGCGGACTCACCAACGCATGGCCGAGGCCCATGCCGCGCGCCAGCGTCAGCACGCGCAGGAGATGGCGCGGGTGCAGTCGGCGCTGGACTCCCTCATGGGGCGGCGCGTGGCGGTGGAGCGGGAGCTGGCGCTGGCCGCGAGCGAGGCGGGAGTGGCCGCGGATGACCCGGTGGCCGGGCTCGCGTTGGTGGAGGCGTCGCTGGCGGACGCGCTGAGGCAGGCCGAGCGGGTGGAGCACCTCGGCCGCGAGCGCGAGGGGCGCCGGCGGAGGCGGATGCGGCGGGGCGCGAGGTGCAGGTGGCGGAGAAGGCGGGGCAGCGGGCCGAGATGCGGGTGCGCACGCTCCGGGGAGAGCTGTCGCTCGTGCTCGATGCGCGAGGCTTTCCCTCGAACCTCTCCGCGCAGCGGGCGCTGGAGCTGTGGCGCGACGCGGCCGAGCAGCGCCGGCGGCTGGTGGAGCTGAACGTGGAGGAGCGGGCCCTGGCCGCGGACGAGTCGGGCTGCGAGGCCGTGGTGGCCCGGTTGTACGAGGAGGCCCGGGCGGTGGGGCTCCCGGAGGACGGCTCGGTCGAGGCGCTGGCCTCGCGGGTGGCCTCGGCCCTGGAGGAGCACAAGGCGCGGGAGGCGCGGCTGCGGGAGCTGCGCGCGCGCGCGGAGGACCTGGGTGGGGAGTGGGCCCGGCTCTCGCGCCTGCGGGAGGCCGAGGCGCGGGCGGTGGAGGCGCTGCTGGCCCAGGGCGGAGCGGACTCGGAGGAGTCCTTCCGTCAGCGGGCGCGGCGGGCGGAGCGCTTCGAGGAACTCACGGGGCAGCGGCGCGAGCTGCTCTCGCGGGTCGAGGCCGCCACGGGACTGACGGCGGAGGTGGCGCGCGCGGCCATCGAGGCGGAGGGAGGCGAGGAGCGGCTGCGCGAGCGGCTGGGGCAGTTGCGCATCCAGGAGCCGGCCCACGCCGGGCGCCTCGAGCAGTTGCACACGGACTATGGCGCCGCCCGGAGCCAGCTCGAGCGCTGGGAGGGGGACGAGGAGCTGGCGCGGCTGCGCACCCAGGAGGAGCGGCTGCGGGCACACGCCGCGGAGCTGGCCACGTGCTACGCGAAGGACCGGCTGGCGCTGGCCCTGTTGGCGCGGGCGCGGCGGCGCTTCGAGCAGGAGCAGCAGCCGCGCGTCATCCAGCTCGCCTCGGAGCACTTCGCGGCGCTGACGGAGGGCCGCTACCGGCGCGTGTTCGTTCCGGCGGGGGGCTCGCGGGAGCTGCGGGTCACCGGAGCGCGGCGGGACTGGAGCCCCGAGGAGCTATCGCGGGGCACGCGCGAGCAGCTCTACCGGCGTTCCGGCTGGCGGTCATCCAGGACTTCGGCGAGACGCGTGGCGCGCTGCCGCTCATGGTGGACGACATCCTGGTCAACTTCGATCCCCGGCGCGCGCGGGGCACGCTGGAGCTCCTCGCCCGGTTGTCCACGCACCACCAGGTCATCGCCTTCACCTGCCATCCCTGGTTGCGCGAGCTCTTCGAGGACAAGGGCGCCCGGGTGGTGGAACTCCCCGCGAGCGGCGAGGCCGCTCCAGCCCGGTGGAACTCTCCGGGTGGTGTGGCCCCACTGGAGCGCCGGGCGGTGAACCGCTGACCATGCTGCCAGAGAAAGTAGGTTTTTCTTCGTTTATCGATTAACCCTGAAAATACCCTCCCGTTCTCAACCATCGACGATGGAGAGGAGTTTCAATGGGTACAGCGAAGAAGAACATGTGGCGGGCTTGGGGCGGCCGGATTCTCGTGGCGTCGTGCTTGAGCGCTGGCGTGGGATGCGGTGCCCCAGCGGCGCTGTCCGTCGAGGAAGGACTGGCCTCGGAGCAGCAGGCCGCCGGGTCCACCTATGAAGCGGAGTCGGCGGCGCTGTCGGGCGGTGCGGTCATCGCGACCGACCACATTGGCTATTCGGGCTCCGGCTTCGTGGGAGGCTTCACGGACGCGAACAAGGGCAATGCCGCCGCCCAGTTCACCGTCAGCATCTCCGTCGCGGGCAGTCATGACGCGACGCTGCGCTATGCCAATGGGACGGGCAGTGCGCAGACGTTGAGCCTCTACGTCGATGGCGTGAAGGTGAAGCAGCTCTCCCTGGGCGCGACGGCCAACTGGGACAGCTGGGGCACGAGGACCGACACGCTCAGCCTGGGCGCGGGCACCCACACCCTGCGCTACAAGTTCGACACGACCGACTCCGGCAACGTCAACCTGGACAGCCTCAACCTCAGTGCACAAGCCACTCCTCCGCCCGCGGGTTCGGGTCCCCTCTATGAGGCGGAGTCGGCGGCGCTGTCGGGCGGTGCGGTCATCGCGACCGACCACACCGGCTATTCGGGCACGGGTTTCGTGGGAGGCTTCACGGACGCGAACAAGGGCAATGCCGCCGCCCAGTTCACCGTCAAGGCGTCCACCACGGCCAACTACGAGGTGGCGCTGCGCTACGCCAATGGGACGGGCGTCGCGCAGACCCTGAGCCTCTATGTCGATGGCACCAAGGTGAAGCAGCTCTCCCTGGATGCGACGGCCAACTGGGACAGCTGGGGCACGAAGGCGGAGACGCTCAGCCTGGGCGAGGGCACCCACACCCTGCGCTACAAGTTCGACACGACCGACTCCGGCAACGTCAACCTGGACAGCATCACCGTGGGCGATCCCATCGTCCCGCCTCCTGAACCGCCCACTCCGCCCGAGGGCTCGGGCTTCGTCTACGAGGCGGAGGAGCAGTTCTTCTCCGGAGGCGTCGCACGGGAGTCCACCTGGCTGCGGAACTTCTCCGCCCCCGGCGCGAGGGTCATCTTCACGGTCAACATGGACGCGGCGGCGGCCTCGAGCGTGGGTCTGCGTTATCTCAACGGCTCGGGGACGAACAAGACCCTGAATGTCTATGTCAATGGTCTGTTCGCCTTGACCACGACCCTGGCGAATACCGGCACCACCTGGGCGGGGAAGACGGAGACCCTGAACCTGCGTCGGGGGCTCAACACCATCACCTATCAGTACGACACGGGGAACTCCGGAGGGGTCAGCATCGACGCCCTCACCGTCGTGAACGGCAAGGCCCTGGCCGCCCGGGGCGCCACGTTGCCCTACCAGGAACTGGAGGCCGAGGCGGGCACGACCAACGCCACGGTGCTCAACCCCAACCGCACTCCCGGCACGGTGGAGGCCGAGTCCTCGGGTCGCCGCGCCGTCAAGCTCACGCAGACGGGCCACTACGTGCAGTGGAGCGCGCCCCAGGCGGCCAACTCGCTCGTCGTCCGCTACGGCATGCCGGACGCGGCGGCCGGAGGGGGCATCAACGCGACGCTGAGCCTGTACGTCAACGGAACGAAGCTCCAGACCCTGAACCTGACCTCCCGGCATGCCTGGGTCTACGGCGGGTATCCCTACGGCAACAGCCCGAGCACGCCGTCCAAGCCGGGCGAGTGGGATCCGGGTCCGCATCGCTTCTATGACGAGAGCCGGTTCCTGCTGCCGTCGTCCATTCCGGCGGGGGCCATCGTCAAGCTGCAGAAGGACAGCGGAGACACCGCGGCCTATTACACCATCGACCTGATCGACCTCGAGCAGGTGGAGGCTCCCCAGCCCATGCCCGCGAACTTCGTGAGCATCACGTCGTTCGGAGCCATCGCGGACGACACCGGAGACGACACCCAGGCGATCCTCAACGCCATCTCCAACGCGAAGTCCACCGGCAAGGCGGGGGTCTGGATTCCCTCGGGCGCCTTCAACATCAACGGCCGGGTGGCGCTGGACAACATCCACCTGCGCGGCGCGGGCCCCTGGTACTCGCGCATCCAGGCCACCAATGTCGGCGAGCACTTCATCGGCACGGGAAGCAACGTCAAGGTGATCGACCTGTCGTATGTCGGCAACGTCGTCGAGCGCAACGATGGCGCCGACCGCGCGGCGTTCGAGGAGAACTTCGGCACGGGCTCGCTCATCCAGAACGTCTGGATCGAGCACGCGAAGGTCGGCTACTGGATCCGCCCCGGCACGGATGGTCTGTACATCGTCAATGGCCGGGTGCGGAACAGCTTCGCCGACGGCATCAACCTCCACGCGGGCGTCAAGAACACCATGGTCAGCCACGTCCACGCCCGCAACACGGGCGATGACGCCTTCGCCATGTGGTCCGATGGCTCCATCAACGAGAACTGCACGTTCCGCTACGACACCGCGCAGTTGCCCAATCTCGCCAACACCTTCGCCATCTACAACGGCCGGGACAACAAGCTCCTGGACAGCGTGGGCGCGGACACGCACTACGCCTCCTCGGGCGTGCTCATCACCGACTGGTTCGCGGACCTGCCCTTCCTGGGCACCACGGAGGTCAGGCGCGTGACCTTCGACCGGACCGGTGGCGAGCAGACGGTGAACTTCAGCATGAACGCCGGAGCCGTGTGGATCCACGGGGTGAGAAGGGAAATCTCGGGGCACATCCTCGTCGAGGACGTGGAGCTCAACGACAGCACCTTCTCGGGCATCAAGATCAGCTGGGGAAAGGGCGCGAGCACGAATCCCCCCGTGAACAACTACGCCATCTCCCCCGTGACCCTGAAGAACGTCACCATCAAGGGCGCGGGCGGCCATGGGTTGGAGACCTTCAACGTGCCTGGGACGGCCACCTGCACCAACGTCACCGTGACGGGCGCCGCCTCGGGTGGCCTCCTGAACCCCAACAACCGGTACACCTTCAACAAGGTCTCGGGGAACACCGGCTGGTGATGACGTCCTGCTGACGTCCTCCCGGGGAAGGCCGATGGGTGCGGAGGCTCGCGGCCTTCCCTCGGGAGTGGACGGCACCCATGAGGCTGCTAAGAGGGGGCGATCTCCCTTCACCAGAGGAAGCCGCCTTCATGTCATACGTCGATCCGAACCTGCGCCGGGAACTCTTCGGCTGGTACAGCCACCGGCTGGGCATGGACATGCCCGTCGTCCGTTATGGCCACTGGGGCCCGGCGATGCTGCTCTTCCCCACCGCCGGAGGCGACTTCCTCGAGGCCGAGCGCATGGGCCTCATCCAGGCCGTCGCGCACCACCTGTTCGCCGGCCGGTTCCAGATCTTCGCCATCAACAGCATCAATCCCTGGGCGTGGATGAACCCTGGCATGCCCATGTACGAGAAGGCCTACAACCAGGCGCGCTTCTCCGAGTACGTGGAGCAGGAGGTCGTCCCGTACATCCGCGGCTGCCTGGGCAACGACCACGCGCGCATTGGCGCGGCGGGCGCCAGCTTCGGGGCCTTCCACGCCGCCAACGCCTTCTTCCGGCGCCCGGATCAGTTCGAGCTGCTCCTCGGGCTGGGCGGTCTCTACGATCTCCAGACGGAGTTCCTCCACGGCTACTGGAGTGACGACGTCTACTTCAACAACCCCGTCTCCTACGTGCCGAACCTGCCCGAGGGCCATGGCATGGACCTCTTGCGGCACCACAGCCGCATCCACCTGGTGACGAGCCGCGGCGCGTGGGAGTACCCCGAGTTCTCCGAGCACCTCAGCCACCTGCTGCACCAGCGCGGCATCCCCCACAACCTGGACATCTGGGGCCACGACATGCCCCACGACTGGTCCACCGGCACCGGCAACTCGACCACTACGTGGCGGAGCGGCTCGGATACTGACGCCGAGCACCCCGCTGGGCGGCCGGGCGGGCGAGCGCCGCCCCGATGGGCCGAGGCTCACCGAGCGCCCGGAGGCCCTCCACCCTCATGGGAATAGAGCGGTGGAGGCACACGGTGCAGACAGAATCGGCTCCCAGCGTGCGCTGGTCAGGGAACTCCGCGCGGCACGAGGCGCGGCATGCGGTGAAGGTCGAGAGGATCGCGCGGCAGCTGCGGCAGCGCCGGAGCACGCGGCCCGCGTCCTTCAAGAAGAAGACACCGCCGCACCAGGTTCCCAAGCGCCACGACCAGCGGCGCCAGGACGAGAAGATCGACCTGAGCGACCTCGATCAGATTCTGGAGATCGATCCCGTGTCGATGACCTGCACGGCGGAGCCCGCGGTCACCTTCGACGAGGTGGTCCACGCGACGCTGCGCCATGGGCTCGTGCCCATCATCGTCCCCGAGCACAAGACCATCACCCTCGGGGGGGCCGTGGCGGGGTGCTCCATCGAGTCCATGTCCTTCCGGCGGGGCGGCTTCCACGACACCTGTCTGGAATACGAGATCATCACCGCCAGGGGGGATGTGCTGCGCTGCACCCCCGACGAGAACCCGCTCGTGTTCCAGATGATCCACGGCTCGTTCGGGACGCTTGGCGTCCTGTCGAAGCTGCGCTTCCGGCTCGTGCGTGCCGCGCCCTACGTGCACGTGACGTATGAGACCCACGAGACGCTCGAGGGCTTCCAGCAAGCCATCTGGCGCCACTTCACCGCCCAGGACGCGGATTATCTCGACGGGCAGCTCTTCTCCCCGACCAGGCACGTGCTGTGCGTGGGCCGCTTCTCGGAGCAGGCGCCGTATGTGAGCCGTTACGACTGGCTCAAGGCCTACTGTGAGAGCATTCCGCGCCGTGCCGAGGACTACCTCACGGTCTACGACTATCTCTTCCGCTACGACCGGGGCGTCACCTCCGTCACGCCGAAGAGCCTCGTGGGCCGGGCGCTGTTCGGCAAGCTGGTGCACTCGGACAGCGTGTTGAGGGCCGCGGACCGCTTCCACCGCTTCCTGCCCACGAAGAGCCCGAACGTCATCGTGGATGTGTTCGTTCCCTTCTCGCGCACCGCCGAGTTCATGGACTGGTACCACCGGGAGCTCAAGCACTACCCGGTGTGGTGCGTGCCCTACAAGCGAACGCGGGATTACGAGTGGCTCACGCCGCGCTGGTGGGCCGGCGTGCACGATCCGCTGTTCCTCGACCTCGCGGTCTACGGGCTCAAGCAGCCCCCGGGCCGCAACATCTACAAGGAATTCGAGGACGAGCTGCTGGAGGTCAATGGCACCAAGACGCTCATCTCGTACAACTACTACGACGAGCAGACCTTCTGGAGCCTCTGGAACAAGGAGACCTACCAGGCGGTGAAGCAGCTCACGGACCCGGACAACATCTTCCGCGACCTCTACACGAAGACCTGCCGGGCGGCGCTCGGACTGGGGGCCCAGACGCCCGGCTCCGGAGGCTCGCTGCACTGAGGCCTTGCTTTCGAGTGGGACGGAGCCGTCCGTCACATCCCGCTCCAGGTCTCTCCATCCCGTGGATCACCGAGCGTGGCTCGGCTTCCGAGCCTTCGAGCGCCCGGTCACATGGGAGAGGCCACATGGAGAAGACCACTGCAGGGAATGGCAGGCACCCGGAACACCCGCATCAGCACCCTCACGAGCATCAGCACCCTCACGAGTATCCAGGAGAGGTGGACGTGCGGTTGGAGGTCAAGTACGCCATCAACGAGATCCCCAGCGTCCTGGTGAATGGGCAGGCCCAGGGAGTCGACACGGTCAAGCTGCGCTCCTACAACGGCGAGCTGGTGGGACCCACCATCGAGGCCCGTCCGGGAGACACGCTGAACATCCTCCTGGACAACCAACTCCCCATGACGCATGCGCCGGGGGCGGGCCACGAAGACATGTCACAGGACATCAACACCACCAACCTCCACGTGCATGGGTTGCACGTCTCGCCCTCCGGGAACTCGGACAACGTGATGCTCGAGCTGGTCCCCGGCCAGCAACTCCAGTACGAGATCAAGATCCCAAGGGACCATCCCGCGGGAACCTACTGGTACCATCCCCACAAGCACGGCTCGGTGGCGATTCAGGTCTCCAGCGGCTTGTCCGGTGCCTTGATCATCCGCGGAGACATCGACGAGGTTCCCGCCATCAAGGCGGCCCGGGAGAAGATCTTCGTCATCCAGCAGATTCCCTATGTCATCAATGAGCAGACGAAGCTTGGCCGGTGGAGCCCGGTGACGTGGTGGAGGGCCATAGTGTCTTCTTCCCCGGCAACTGGGAGAAGATGAAGCGGCGCTTCACCATCAATGGAGAGGTCGAGCCGACCTTCCAGATGCGGCCGGGAGAGGTCCAGCGCTGGCGGTTCATCCACGCGGGCTTCCGTGAGAAGCTCGAGCTCAAGCTGGTCAGGCGTGACCCCAAGACGGGCGTCGAGCAGACCCTGCCCCAATATCTGATCGCGCTGGATGGCATCACGACGGGCAGCATCGATGCGGTGGAGGCGCTCGAACTGCATCCCGCGTTCCGTGCGGATGTGATGGTGCGCGCGACCGACAACCAGGGCAAGGCCTTGCCGGAAGGCATCTACTGGCTCGTGGACGGGACCCAGGATGCCCAGGCGGAGAGCAGGCAGCTGGCCCGCGTCGTGGTGAAGGGACCGCGCGTCATGATGACGTTGCCCACGGACCAGGAACTGGCGCCCCTGGCTCCCTTCACGGACATCCAGGATGGCGAGCTCACCGGACATCAGAAGGCGGTGTTCGAACTCAGGATCGTTCCGTCACCCGTGGGGTTGATCAACGGCAAGACCTTCAATCCCAGTGATCCGCCACGCAAGCTCCTGTTGGGCGCGGTGGAGGAATGGGAGGTCTCGTCCCCAGTGCATCCCGCCAACTCGGGCTTCGCCGATGAGGGTCATCCCTTCCACATCCACCTCAATCCCTTCCAGTGCACCCTCAAGCTCAAGGGGGTTGGAGGGGAGAAGGAGAAGCGTGTCTGGAAGGACACGATCTTCGTCGAGTCCGGCCAGACCGTGAAGTTGCGCACCCGCTACGAGCGCTACGTCGGGATGTTCATGGTCCACTGCCACATCCTGGATCATGAGGATCTGGGGATGATGGAGATGATGGAGATCGTGTTGCCGGGAGGCATGGACATGAACATGCCGGGCGGCGGTGGGGGGCACGGAGGTCACGTTCACTGACGCGCGCGCCTGGGATTGGGGGCCCGTTTCGGGCCCCCTTTTCATTCAATAGGCATCAACAGGCATTGCCACCAGGCCTCGCATACCGGGAGCATCCGGTGCCCGCCTCCCTGGTGGTCATGCGTGCACCTGCGAGAGGTAACGAGCCGTCGGGCGGACCAGTGTTCGTTCCGCCCGGCGGCGCCATACCCTTGCTCATGGGCCAAATAACAGAGACAGCACATGCGCGCGGCACGTGGTTGAAGACAAACATTCCAGGGCGGATGGATCGGATGCCCTGGTCACCCTGGCTGTTGCGGGTGGTGGTGGCGCTGGGCATCACCTGGATCCTGGACGGACTCGAGGTCACGCTCGTCGGCTCCGTCGCGGGCATGCTGGGAGATCAGCGCACCCTGCATCTGTCCGAGAGTCAGATTGGTTTCGCCGCCAGTGCCTATCTGTTCGGTGCCATCGTGGGCGCGCTCGTCTTCGGGCGGCTGACGGATTCGCTCGGCCGCAAGAAGCTGTTCCTCGTCACGCTCGCGGTCTACACCGGGGCCACGCTCGCCACGGCGTTCTCCTGGGGCTTCTGGCCCTTCGTGTTCTTCCGTGCCCTGACGGGGGCGGGCATCGGCGGGGAGTACTCGGCCATCAACTCCGCCATCGACGAGCTGATGCCGGCGCACCTGCGTGGCCGGGTGGACCTCACCATCAACAGCACCTACTGGCTGGGCGCGGGGTTGGGCTCGGCCTCCACGCTGGTGCTGCTCAACCCGAACGTGCTGCCGCCCTCGCTGGGTTGGCGCGTGTGCTTCGCCCTGGGCGGCCTGCTCGGCTTCTGCATCCTGTTCGTCCGCAGGCACGTGCCGGAGAGTCCGCGCTGGTTGCTGCTCCATGGGCGGGAGAAGGAGGCGGAGGCGGTCGTGGCTGGCATCGAGGCGGAGGTGGAGCGCTCGCTGAAGAAGCCGCTGCCACCCGCGCCCGAGCCGCGGCCACTCCAGGTCCATGGTACGGTGGGCTTCGGCACCATCGCGCGCGTGCTGTTCCAGCGGCACCTGCGCCGCTCCTGCCTCGGCCTGTCGCTGATGGTGGCCCAGGCTTTCGCCTACAACGCCATCTTCTTCACCTACGCGCTCATCCTCGGGCGCTTCTACGGCGTGCCGAGTGACAAGGTGGGCCTGTACCTGCTGCCCTTCGCGGCGGGGAATCTGCTCGGGCCCATCGTGCTCGGCCGCTTCTTCGACACCGTGGGCCGGCGGCAGATGATTGCCCTCACGTATGGCGTCTCCGGCATCCTCCTGTGCGTCACCGGCTATGCCTTCATGCGCGGGTGGCTCACGGCCACCACCCAGACGGCGCTCTGGTGCTGCGTCTTCTTCGTGGCCTCCGCCGCGGCGAGCTCCGCCTACCTCACGGTGAGCGAGCTGTTCCCGGTCGAGCTGCGCGGCATGGCCATCGCCCTCTTCTACGCGGTGGGCACGGCGGTGGGGGCTCGGCGGCGCCGGCCATCTTCGGGGCGCTCATCCAGACGGGCGAGCGCGTGCAGGTGTTCCGGGGCTATCTGGTGGGCGGTGCGCTCATGATGCTGGCCGCGCTCGTCGCCGCCTTCTTCGGCGTGCCCGCCGAGGGCAAGTCGCTCGAGGCGCTCGCGGAGGATCCCTCGCTGGGCAAGCGCGTGCGCGAACCCGCTCACGCCTGAGTTGTCCGAAAGCCGCCCCACCCGCGTGGGGCGGCTGCTTCACGCGCCGTTGAGGGCCGGTGGCGCACCGCCTGGCGGTTGAAGGGCTTGCGCAGCTCCCTGAGCAGGTGGGAGTCACCGAACTCCTGGATGACCTGTGCCCAGGAGTAGTCGGAGTAGGCCGAGCAGAGCACCACCCGCAGCGAGGGGGCCACCTGCCGCAGGCGCCGGAGGGTCTCGGCGCCATTCCAGCCGGGCGGCATCCGGTAGTCGAGGAAGGCCATCTCGTAGGGGCGGCCTGCCGCCAGGGCTTCCTTGACCTTGGCGAGGCCCTCCTGTCCCTGGAAGGCGGAATCCACCTCGAACGTCGGCTTGTCGGGATTGGTGTCGCGCGGGTTCGTCGCGCCGAAGAGGGCTTCTTCCAACTGGTCGAGCTCGTCCCGGCTCCGGGGTGGCTCTTCCTGCAGGATCCGGCGGAAATCCAGGTGGATGGCCTCGGAGTCGTCGATGACGAGAATCCGCCGCTTGCTCTCGTGCGTGCTCATGTCCCCTCCTGAACAGGATGATAAGGGATTTCCAGCGTGAAGGTGGCGCCCTTGCCGGGGCCCTCGCTGTGGACCGTCAGCGTTCCCCCCAGCTCCTGGGCCGCCAGGGCGCTGGAGTGCAACCCGAAGCCATGTCCCTCCGCACGGGTGGTGAAGCCGAACTGGAAGATGCGGGTGAGCATCTCCGGGGCGATGCCGATCCCATTGTCATGCAGCTCGATGCGGACGCGGTCGTGGGTGGCACGTTCCAGCTGGAGGCGGAGGATCCGCTCGTGCGTGGGCACGTGGTCCAGGGCGTACTTGGCGTTGCTGACCGGGTTCACCAGGATCATCAACAGCTTGTGCTTGTCGGTGAGCACGGGCGGAAGGGTCTCCAGCCGCCGCTCGAGCTTCACCTGGTGCCGCGACAGCCCCGCGGAGTTGATGCGCAGCGAGTCCTCCACCAGCTGATCCAGGAGGACGGGCTCGCGCATCCTGGGCAGCCGGGCGTAGTCCTGCTGCACCTTGACGATCTCCCCGATGTGCTCGGAGTAGCGGCCCACGTCATCGAGCAGGGAGATGACCTCCTGGCGCTCGTCCACCAGGTTCTGGCCGAGCTTGTTCAAGAAGGGCAGCAGGTGGCGTCCCCGCTCGTCCTGGAGGAAGGCGGCGAGGTCGGACTGGCGCTCCTGGAGCATGGTGGCGACCCGGGTCACCTGCTCCAGGCGCATCTCCGTCACGCGCTCCTTGGCGACCTGGGACGAGGTGTAGACGCTGTTGAGCACGTTGCCCACGTTGTGCAGGACGTTGGTGGCGATCTCCGCCATGCCCGTGCGCCGTGCCGTCTGGACGAGCTGCTGGTGGACGTCCTTCAGCTCCCGGGTGCGCTCCTCCACCCGTTGCTCCAGCCGTTCATTGGCCACGTGCAGCTCCTCCTCGCGGTGCTGGATGCGATCGGCCATGACGCGGAAGGCCCGGGCGAGTTGTCCCAGCTCATCCTGGCGTTGGGTGTCCAGCTCGACCTTGAATTCGCCCGCCGCGATGCGCGCCGTGGCCTGGGTGATGCCAAGCAGGGGGCGGGTGATCTGCTGGCGCAGGACCCAGTAAGCGAGGGCCAGCTCGAGCACCAGCGACAGCACACCGAGCAGCAGCACGATGCGCGCCGCGCGCAGGGCGCCCTGGGTCACCACGTGCTCGGGCTGGATCGTGGCGAAGAACCACCCGGTGCCCCGCATGCGTGCCACGGCGACATACTCGCCATACCCTGGCAGCGCGAACGCGCCCTGTCCGGCCCCCACGCTCTTCAGGTGCTCGAGGATGCCGCGCAGGTGGGCCTGCTGCGCCTCGGCGTTGCCCTGCCCGGGGGCGCGGTTCGGATCCAGCTTGGGATGGGCGATGAGCTGGCCGTCCTCGCGGAAGATGACGTTGTACGCGGAGGGCAGGTGGTCACCGAGGGTGCGGGCCATCAGCTCCTCGAGCAGGATGTCGTGGCTGATGGCCGCGACATACTGGCCATCCATGTCCAGGGGCGTGGTGGCCACGGTCACCCATTTGCCGCTGACAGCCTCTTTGTAGACGCTGGTCCAGCGCGTCTGCCGCCGCGGGTTGTTCTCGGGCAGGGTGGAGAGGAAGTACTCCGTGTCAGCCACCGAGGCATCCGCCGGGGCGTCCTGGCTGTAGGTGGGGCGCTCGGGCCAGTAGATGAGGCCCGGTTGCTCGGGCAGGGTGAGGAAGGTGTCCTTGAAGCGCACGAGGAAGGCGGGCCCGTACTGGCCGAGCACCTCGTACCCGGCCACGAGCCGGCGGCGCATCCAGTCGTCCACGGGAATGCCCCGGGGAACGAACAGCCCCGCCTGGCGCGTGCCGTCGAAGCCCTCGGGACGGTTGCGGATGCTGCCGTCGGGGAGACGAACGAACAGGCGCTCGAAGCGGGCGTTCGCCTCCTCCTGGGAGAGGGAGCGGATGCGCTCCGCCAGGGCCCGGTTGAAGGCGGCGTGGTTGTCCTCGGCGAGCTGGAAGATGACTTCCTCCCGGGTGGCGCGCTCCGCCACGTGCCGCTCCAACGTCTCCAGCGCCTCGGTGCGCAGGGTGTGGAACATGTGCAGGTAGCTGAAGAGCGTGGAGAGGACGATGACCACCGCGATGCGTGCGCCCATCTTGATGAGCGCCGATCGGGCAAGGGGGGCGCGGGGTGGAGTCGTGTGCGGCATGAAAGGAGTCGCTCTGCGGTGCCAGTGGCGGGACTGTGAGCTCGACGCGATGGAGCCCCATTGGGGGATCTTCCGGCGGAACGCCTCGTGGCGTGGTTGACATTATCACCGGCGAATTTCGCATGCGTACGGAATCACCGCGTCCCACTGTGAGTCTCAGTCCGGTCGTGATTCCCTTTGCTCCGCTGTTCTGGGCGCAGGGGTGTTCGTGGGGCGATGAACCGGTACAAAGCCTGGACGCCTGTCATTCCGGCTCGCCTGGGAGGGAGCCGGAACAATGGGCAGACGTCTCCCCGCCTGGCTTCCGTGTGAGAGGTTGCCGCGTCGCGTCGTCCCCACGGCGGGCCGCCGGGGCGCCGCTGCTCCTCCGGGGTCGGGGCGGAGCTTGTCCTTCCCGCTCTCATTCATCCTCCGGGCCGCGAGATCACCGCCGTGCCGGCCCGGGCCGAGCGCTTCCTGCACGTGGAGTGCGGCGCCTCGGCGGATGGAAGCCGGCGCGGACAGTCGCTCAGGGTCAGGGCGCCAACATCCTGACCATCACCTGCGCTAATCCGGCGACCTTCGCCGGGGCGGCCGAGGAGCCGGAGAAGTACAACCTGTTGCGCGTGCGTATGGGCGGCGGGTCCGAGTTCTTCGTGGCCATGTATCCCGCTCATCAGTCGCAGTACCAACGGCACCTGCTCAGTGACGCCGTCACGCCATGGTGATGTGGATGGGGCTTGCCCTTTGTGTGCGAGTGCCTTAACTGGGAGTCGTTTGCGTTGAGTGGCGAGCCTCCCCCTTTCTCGTGTGCAGGAGTGACATGCCCTCGGTGAGCTTCAAGTCCGTGTTCATCGCCGTGCTGCTCGGCACGGCGATCATCGTCGCCGCGCTGTTGGTCAATTCCCGACGCCCCTCGGTGGAGACGGCGCAGCCCAGCGCGGATCTGGTGCGCGCCACGGGCAAGTGCGCCGAGTGCCACGCGCGGGAGACCTCCGCCGTGGTGCACCAGTTCGAGCGCAGCCGCCACGCGGAGCGGGGCGTCAACTGCCTGGACTGCCACAAGCCGGTGGAGGGCCAGCAGCCCATGGAGCACCGCGGCTTCACGCTGGCGCGCTCCCTCACCGCGAAGAACTGCGCCCAGTGCCATGCCACCGAGTACGAGCAGTACGAGCGCAGCCGCCACGCGGGGCCCTCCTGGGCGGCGGTGCGGGGAACGCAGGGCTTCTCGCCGGAGCAGATCGCGCTGGGCGAGCGCTTCCATCCCGGGTGGATCAAGCGCCCGGCCCATCCCGTGGGGGTGCTGGAGGGAGAGGCGGCGACGATCGGCGGCTGCGACGCGTGCCATGACATCGGCAAGCCCAACGCGGACGGCTCCTTCGGGACCTGTACCGAGTGCCACTCCCGGCACTCCTCCTCCGTGGCGCTCGCGCGCGAGCCGCGCACCTGCGGCCAGTGCCACATGGGACCGGACCACTCGCAGATCGAGATCTTCGAGGAGTCCAAGCACGGTGTGATCTTCACCGCGCAGCGGGAGCGCTTCAACCTGAACGCCCATCCCAAGCAGTTGACGACGGTGGACATGCCCGCGCCCACCTGCACCACCTGTCACATGAGTGGACTGGAGGGCCTGAAGGTGACGCACAACCCGGGCGAGCGTCTGTCCTGGTTCCTCTTCGCGCCCGTCTCCACGCGCCGCCCCGAGGGCAACTCGGGCGAGCTGCAGATGAAGGAAGTGTGCCTGAAGTGCCACGCGCACACCCAGGTGGAGAACTTCTACGGCATCGCGGAGAAGGTGCTGCTGAGCACCAATGAGAAGGTGAAGGGCGCCCAGGACGTGGTGGCCGCGTTGCGCAAGGAGGGGCTGCTCGACGACAAGCCCTTCAATGAACCCATCGAGTTCGTCGAGTTCGACCTCTGGCATTACTTCGGCCGCACGGCCAAGCACGGCGCCTACATGGGCGGCGCGGACTTCGTGCAGTGGCACGGCAACTACGAGCTGGCGCGGCTGCGCAACGAGCTGGACACCATGGCCGAGGAGCTGCGCACCAAGGGAGGCAAGGGCGGCTCCGGGCCGGTGAAGCCAGGGGATGCCGTGCAATGACGCTCCGGGAGCGGCTCGGCGCCGTGACGCCCTTTTTCGCGGCGCGTGCGTTCGCCCTGGGCAACCTGGCCTTCCTGGGCGTGGACATCCTGCTCGCGCACGCGGCCAATGACTTCGCCCTGCCCGTGGAGTGGCTGCCCGTCGTCTTCTCGGTGGTGGCGCCGCTGCTGCTGCTGCCCGGACTGGTCTCCGAGCGGCTGTGGGCGCGCACCCGGGCGGTGGACGTGGCCGTGGCGCTGGGCTCCATCGGCGTGGGGGTGGCGGGGATGATCCTGCACCTGCACAGCGCCTTCTTCGAGCGCCAGTCACTGCACGATCTCGTCTACACCGCGCCCTTCGTGGCCCCGCTCTCCTACGTGGGGCTGGGGCTGCTCGTGTTGCTCAACCGCATGGAGGAGCCGACGGGCCTCGCATGGGCGAGCTGGGTGGTGATGCTCGCGCTGGGCGGCAGCGTGGGCAACCTGGGGCTGTCGCTGCTGGACCATGCGCAGAATGGCTTCTTCTCCGCGACGGAGTGGGTGCCCGTGGTGACGGCCGCCTTCGGCACCAGCTTCCTGTTGGTGGCGATGCTGCGTCCGGCGCGCGGCTTCCTGTGGCTCACCCTGGGGATGATGGGGGTGCAGTCGGCGGTGGGCGTGCTCGGCTTCGCGCTGCACGTGCTCGCCAACCTGCGGCACACGAACGCGCCGCTGCGCGAGCAGGTCATCTATGGGGCGCCCATCTTCGCGCCCCTGCTCTTCGCGGACATCTCCGTGCTCGCGGCCATTGGCATGTGGGGCCTGATGCGCAACGTCGCCCATGCGCAGGGCTCGCTCGGAGTAGGCTCGCTCGCCCACGCCTCCAAGGAGGGCTGAGAGATGTCCAGGCTGCTGAGCTGCATGGTGGTGGGAGTGTGCTTGCTGGGCGCGGGGCCGGTGGGTGCCGACGCGCCGAAGAAGGACGAGGCCCCCGTCCAGGTGAAGAGCTTCACGGAGCTGCGCAAGGCCCGGCCCGGCCGGGTTCTCGAGCTGCACGTGGCGCCCGCGGGGGTGCTCGCGGATTCGCCCGGCCTCATCTACGCCGAGCCGTGCGATCCCAGCGATCCGGCGATTCGCGCGCGCACGGGCGTCGTCGGCACGGTCGAGGTCGAGGACGTGCCCCAGGCGACGGCCACGGCGATGAACGCCAAGAATGGTGAGGAGTTCTCCAAGCGGACGGCCATCACCTGCTATCGCGTCATCGCCCGGCTCAAGTCCAACCAGAAGGGGTGGACGAAGCTCGCGTTCGTCTCGGCGGAGCCCTCCGGCTCCCGGCCATACGACGAGCGCCTGAATCCCGCCCGGGGGGATTGAGCGCCCCGGTTCGCGAAAGGCCGACGCGGAAGTGGGAAGGGGACGACGGATGCCGCACTGCGCGCTGTCGTCGAATAGGCGGGCAGGGCAAGATGCCCCCCACCATGACTTTCGAGGAGTTGGAGCAGCGGCTGAAACTGGGTGAGGACACCGTCACCGAGTTCAAGAGCACCGTGGTGAACAACTACCAGGTGGACCCGAAGGACATCGCCAAGGCCATCACCGCGATGGCGAACACCAAGGGGGGTCATCTGTTCCTCGGCGTGGAGGATGACGGGACGGTGAGTGGTGCCGGAACTCCTCAACAGGTGGACAGGCTGATGCTCCAGGTGAGCAACATCTGTCATCAACGCATCCAGCCTCCGCTGACCTGCTCCTTCCAGAAGCTGGAGTTCCAAGGTCAAACACTCTTGGTCGTGGATGTTCCCCGCTTCAGCGCCGAGCGCCCGTACCACGAGTCGGGCAAGTACTACGTCCGCGATGCGAACCAGTCCCGGGAAGCCCGGCGTGACGAGTTGATCCGCCTGCTCCAGTCGGCCGACTACCACTTCGACGAGGAGCCCGTGGCCGACTCCCGTTTCGAGGATTTGGACCCCGAGGCGATCCGCGTCTTCCTCGCCACCCTCTACGATGAGCCCGATGAGGCGAGTGGGCGGCAGTTGCTCTCGGCCCTGCAGTGCCTGGATGCCACGGGAACGCCGACCGTCACCGGCATGCTGCTCTTCGGACGGGAGCCCCAGCGCAGGTTCCTGGACGCACGCATCTCGGCGGTGCTGTTCAAGGGCACGGAGTTGACGTCCGACTTCGTCGACCGGAAGGAAATCACGGGCAGGCTGTTCGACCAGGTGGATGACGCGGTGACCTTCCTCAAGAAGAACGTGCGCTCGCCCTCGCATGTGGAGGGACTGGAGCGGATCGAGGAGGGGTTGCCCGAGAAGGTCCTGCGCGAGGCCGTGCTCAATGCCGTGGCCCATCGTGATTACCGGGCGGCATCGCAGGTGCGCATCTACGTCTTCGACGACCGGGTGGAGATCGTGAATCCGGGGGAATTGCTCAACAAACTCACGCTCGATGGCATCCGGATCGGTGGCATCAGCCAGCGCCGTAATCCCGTCCTGGCGGGGCTGCTTGCCCGGGCGCGCCGCCGCGAGAACCTGGGCATGGGTGTTCCGGAGATGATTCGCCAGATGAAGGCGCGCAAGCTGCCGCCCCCCGAGTTCATTGTGGGCGACGGGCATTTCCGCGTCGTGCTCCGGCTGGGTGGGGAAGGCGGCCATGCCTGAAACGCCCTGGTGGGAGGGCACGCCCGAGGGCACTCCACTCCTGCTCGCCTTCGTCCAGGTGGTGCGGGAAGACCTAGCGGAGGACTCGCTCCAACAGCGGGATCGCTACATCGCGGGGGTCGAGTACGTCGCCGACAAGCTTGGCGCGGCCCAACCCCTGCGCTGGCGTGAAAACGACGTGCTGTTGCTCATCCAGGCGGATGAGCCGCACGCGGCCATCATGAGTGCGCTCTCGGCTGCGGAGGCCATCCGGGAGCGCGCCATGGTGGACCTGTCGATGACCGTCCGGCTCGCGGTGCACGCTGCCCGGGTCGAGTGGACCCCGGACATGGCGCAACTGGCACCCCGGGAGGTCTCCCGGTGCGAAGAGCTGGCACGTGCCACACCCGCCCAGGGAATCGCCATCACGGAAGACGTGTACCGCCCTGTCGGACACCGAGCGGCGGCGCTTCGCCCCCCTGGGTACATGGAGCCGCGATGGACTGGTCACGTATGTCTTTCCCACGAGTCTGGCCGCGAAAGCGACTCCCGGGATTTTCGGGCCCCTTGAGGATGCGAAGTACTGGCAGTCCTTCCGGCGGTACGTCGACAGCCCGGAAGTTCGACGACTGCGCTACGTTGGCTTTCCGCTCCAGAAGAAGCAGCCCCCCAGTCTGGATATTCGCGAGGTCTTCATCCCTCCCGAGGCCCGGCGCCTCGTTGAACGAGGCCCGGATTGGGCCCATGCGACCCGAGCGCCAGACGTCGAGAGGCAAGAGGTCGCCACTCCGCTCGAACCGCTGGCGAGGCTCGTGCGGAGACACCGGGCGCTGGTGGTGCTCGGAGACCCCGGCTCGGGGAAGACCACGGTATTGCGCTGGCTGGCAGTGCTCGCCGCGGGGGGACCGCTCTCCTGGGCCGAGCAGATGGGCACCGCGGAGCGGCTGCTTCCCGTGTTGGTCAGCGTCGGCCGGTTGGCCCAGCTCCGCTCCCGGCTGGGAGAGGATTGCTCCGTCCTCGACGCGCTCGCGGTCTACCTTCAGGACCGCGGCGTGGGCGACGAGGCGGAGCTGAGGCTCTTTCTCGAAGGAACGCTGGGGGCGGGCGAGTGCCTGCTCCTGCTCGATGGGCTCGATGAGGTCCAGAGCGAGGAGCGAGGTGGTGTCCTGCGCTGGCTCGAGTCCTTCTGCGCCCGCTATCCCAGCAATCGCTTCGTTGTTTCCGCTCGCCGGGTGGGTTACTCCGGCTTGGCTCTCCCCGATGGCGTGGAAGTGGAACTCGGTGGCTTCCAGGACGAGCAGATCCGCCGCTATGTCCGAGCCTTCACGCGTGCCTGCCGCCGGTGGGAGAACGAGGGAGTGCCGGACGAGGCGGGAGCCGACCAGGATGCGGATCGTCTCCTGGACGCGCTCTTCGCCAATTCCCGCTTGAGGGAACTCGCCCGCAATCCCTTCCTGCTGTCCGCACTGGCTCTGATTCACCGGGCCGAAGGGCGCCTGCCCCGTCACCGGGTGCAGGCATATGAGATCTTCGCGCGGACCCTGTGCGAGACATGGGGGCAGGCCCGCCGGGTCGTCGCAAGTGGAACGTCCACCCGGGACATCCGTTACGAGGAAGAGGCCATCCCCATCCTCGGGGATCTCGCGCTGCGGTTGCATCTGGACTGGCCCACGGGAGTGGCTCCCGAAGACTTCGTCATTCGCGTCCTCTCTCAGTCCATGCAGGAACGGGCAGGAGTGGAGTCCTCCGAAGCGGAACGCTCCGCGAGGGAGTTCCTGGATCGCGCGGGCCGGGAAGTGCAGATCCTGCTGGAGCGCGGAGCGGGCCAGTGGGGTTTTCTCCACCTGACCTTCCAAGAGTTCTTCACCGCAGTGGGGCTGCTTTCAGCGGAGAACTTCGAGTCCGTCGCCTTCGAGCACCTCTTCGAACCCCGTTGGGAGGAGGTCATCCGGTTGGGCGTGGGCTACATGGCGCTCATCCAGAAGCGGGCCCAGGCCACGCAGCGGTTCGTCCGGCAGGTCTTGCTCCATGAGTCACTCGGCTCTCACTTGGTTTCTCTCGAGAGAAAGCAGGTCTACCTCGCGGCGCTACTGGCCAGCGAAGCTGGCGACATCCTGCCGCCCTCCCTGCAAGCGGAGATAGCCAGGGCTGTGGTGGCGTGGAACCAATCCGTGCCAGAGACGGTCGCGCTGCCCTTGCTGCGTGAATTGGCCCTGACCGAGTTCTCGGAACGGATCCTGGATGAATTGCTGAGCAACCTCTCCGCGCATGAGGATTCCTCGCAGGAGAAGGCCATTCTCGCGCTAGGCGTGCTCCGTGGCGAGCGCTCGCGCAAAGCACTCCAACTGGCCGCGAAGGCACGGAGCATTGCGGTCAGATTCCAAGTCGCGAGAAGCATCATCGCGGGAGGCGACCCGATGGATTGGGAAACGCTCTCCCTGCTGGTCGATGACGAGGAGCCCATGGTTCGGAGCTCCGCATTGGCGGGGTTTATTTCATCCCACGACCAATATAGACGTGACGAGACGCTCGATCTGCTGCTGAGCAGCTCTCGGGTAGAGGTCCTGAGGTCCGTCATCCAAATCATCAGGGCCTTGCACACAAAAAACCTTCAATCGAAGAACCTTGATGCGGCTCAATCCAGGGTTGTTCGGCATGCCATCCGTAAAGGCCTTTCTCATGAAGATGAGGGGGTGCGAGAGGAGTCGTTCCTTCTCCTCGCCATTGCACGCGAGCATTTCCCGGAAGAGGCCAACGCTCACGCGGAAGAACTCGAAGAATTCATCGCGATCCTTGCCCTCCCTTTCCCACTGCAAAAGGGTCCGCGGGTAGATGATGAGAAGGCGTTGCACGGCCGAGCCCTTCAAAGGGATCCCTCGGTCATGGCCGAACTCTTCCGATCCTTCGCGAACCAGATCGAAGGCTTCCTGCGGCATGACCTGATGTGCGACGCGGAAACGGCTTACGATGCCGTCATCGATGTGTTCTTTGCCTATTTGGCGGAGCCCGAGCGGTACGAGCCCGAGAAGGCTCGTCTGATCACCTATCTCACGAGGGCGGCGAAGTACCGGGTGCAGGACCAGCTCAAGTCAGGGGCCTCGAGGAGCCAGCGGGAGGAGAACTTCGCGAGCGTTGTCGAACTCGGGCAACCTTCTCCGAAGGACATTTTGGAGAACTTCGTGGAGGCATCCCGTGCGGTGGACCGGCTGGCGAAGCGACTGAACGAGAGTGACCTGGCTACCCTGCGGTTGATCGTGAGCGGGGAGGGCTCCACCGAGAAGCTGGCGCAGGCGCTAGAACTGGACATCTCCTCCCCGGAGGAGATGCGGCAGAACGTGAAGCGGCATCGGGATCGGCTCATGAAAATACTGGAGCGTCTTGGCCAGGAAGACCGCGATGACCCGGCCTGACGGGGTCTGCCCTTGGTGTGCTTGCCCCCATGCGCGAGAAGGCTCTCGGGACGGATGGGGAGGATCTTCTCCCCATCCGTCCGGCCCGGCTCAGAACTGGTGCGCCTCGGTGGAGTCGTTCAGGGCGAGCGTGCTGGCGCAGCCGCCGGAGATGACCTCGGCGACCTTGTCGAAGTAGCCGGTGCCCACCTCGCGCTGGTGGCGCGTGGCGGTGTAGCCGTCCTTCTCCGAGGCGAACTCCTTCTGCTGCAGCTCGGAGTAGGCCGCCATGCCCCGGTCCTTGTACTGGCGCGCCAGCTCGTACATGCCGTGGTTGAGCGCGTGGAAGCCCGCCAGGGTGACGAACTGGAACTTGTAGCCCATGGCTCCCAGCTCGCGCTGGAACTTCGCGATGGTCGCGTCGTCCAGGTGCTTCTTCCAGTTGAACGACGGCGAGCAGTTGTACGCGAGCAGCTTGCCGGGGTACTTCGCGTGGATGCCCTCGGCGAACTTCTTCGCCTGCTTGAGGTCCGGGGTGCTCGTCTCGCACCAGACGAGGTCCGCGTACGGCGCGTAGGCCGGCCCCGAGCGATGGCGCAGTCCACTCCCCCGCGCAGTTGGTAGAAGCCCTCGGCGGTGCGGGCCGCCTTGCGGTCGATGAAGGCATGGTCGTACTCGTCCGCGTCGCTCATGAGCAGCTTGGCGCTGTCGGCGTCCGTGCGCGCCACCAGCAGCGTGGACACGCCCATCACGTCCGCCGCCAGCCGCGCCGCCGTGAGCGTGCGGATGAACTGGCTCGTCGGCACCAGCACCTTGCCGCCCATGTGGCCGCACTTCTTCTCGCTGGCGAGCTGATCCTCGAAGTGCACGCCCGCGGCGCCCGCCTCGATCATCGCCTTCATCAACTCATAGGCGTTGAGCGGCCCGCCAAAGCCCGCTTCCGCGTCCGCGATGATGGGGGCGAACCAGTGCACGTCCTTCTTGCCCTCGGAGTGGTCGATTTGATCCGCGCGGCGCAGGGCGGCGTTGATGCGGCGCACCACGTTGGGCACGCTGTCCACCGGGTAGAGGCTCTGGTCCGGGTACATCTGCCCGGCGGTGTTGGCGTCGGCGGCCACCTGCCAGCCCGACAGATAGATGGCCTGGAGGCCCGCGCGCACCATCTGCACCGCCTGGTTGCCCGTGAGCGCGCCGAGCGCCGCCACGAAGTCCTGGGTGTGCAACAGCTCCCACAGCCGGCGGGCGCCTAGCTCCGCCAGGGTGTGGGTGACGCGAATGGAGCCGCGCAGCTTCTCCACGTCCGCTTCCGAGTAGGTGCGCTTGATGCCCTCGAAGCGCTGGGCATGCAGCCTGGCGTGGGGCGAGGCGTCGTTCTTCATCGTCAGGGCGTCGTACATGTCGGGCTCCTGTCTTCCTCTGCGAGCGGTGGGACGGCGAAGACCCCGGTTGAAAAGCTCCCTGTCCCGCGGGCCAAGATCTTTGCCGTGGTGCGTTGTAAAAAGCGCAGCGCGTCAGAATGTGCGCCTCCCCCGAGTGAAAGGGAAGCCCACCCCGGAGTGATTGACGGAGATGTAGGGCTGTCAACAGGCCGGGCATTAAAACTGTAAATCCACCGACCAGGGGAACGGCCCCGGGGACGGGCTGCCTCGCGGGGGCAGGCCGTGGCGTTTCACATCCAGGGCCACGACATGACGTCAGAGGTCAGATGCATGATGGGCGCATGCACCCGGAATACGCGAGGCAGAGGAGGGAGCCGCTTGCGGTCCCCGAGAAGCCATTGCATCTTGAACTCATGAAGGACGAGCCCTCATGGCGGGAGGCGTTGTACGCGAAGCTGGAGAAGCTTCCACCCAACGTCCTAGGTGAGATCATCGGCGGCGAGCTGTACGTGAGCCCTCGTCCGGCCTCACCACACGCTCGGGCGGCTTCCTTGCTGGGTGGCGAGCTGAGCAGCCCCTTCGATCGAGGGCGGGGTGGGCCGGCGGCTGGGTCCTCCTGGATGAGCCGGAACTGCACCTGGGCCAGGACGTCCTGGTGCCGGACCTCGCGGGCTGGCGCCGACAGCGGATGCCCGAGATGCCCCATGTGGCGTTCTTCACCCTCGCGCCGGATTGGGTCTGTGAGGTGCTCTCTCCGTCCACGGCCGTGCTGGACCGGGCCCGGAAGATGACGGTGTACGCCCGAGAGGGGGTCGGGCACCTGTGGCTCGTGGACCCGGTGCTCCAGACCCTGGAGGTGTACCGGCGGGAACTCGGGGGCTGGTTCGTCCTGGGCACGCACGTGGGCGAGGCGCGGGTGCGCGCCGAACCCTTCGAGGCCCTGGAACTGGAACTGGGCGCGCTCTGGGCGCGCTGAGCCTCAGGGCAGCTTGGGACGGATGGGGCGGGGCGCGTCCGGGTTGACGTCGAGCAGGCGCACCTCATCGCCCTCGCGCACCGTGCCTCCGCGCAGCACCCGGGCGAGCTGGCCACGCTGGCCCCAGGACTCCTTGAGCAGGCCCGGGCGGATGCGCTCCAGCTTCGAGCACGGCACGCACGGCTCGGTCAGCTCCACCACCACCTCGGCGCCGAGCGCCAGCCGCTGGCCCGCGGGCAGCGACTCCAGCGGGACGCCGGAGAGGACGACGTTCTCCTTCAGTTCACCCACCGACAGCCGCAGGGCCTCCGAGGAGGCCGCGTCCAGCAGCAGCAACTGGCGCTTGCCGTTGGGCTTCTTCTTGCCGTGACGGTCTCCCACGAAGCCCCGGCCCTCCACCGCCTGGGCCTCGGGGACGCGCTTCATGGGAGTTCCCCGCTCCTGGGCGAGCAGCAGGGCGCGGATGGTGCCGGAAGGAGTGTCCACTTCCCGCAATCCTGTGCCGCCGCGCGCGCCGCCGCAACACGCACGCGCGTCCACGGTGTTATCGCACCGCCGAGGAGGCAGCCATTCATGAGTCAAGACAAGGTTCGCATCGAGAAGGACACCTTCGGCCCCATCGAGGTGCCGGCCGAGCGCTTGTGGGGCGCCCAGACGCAGCGCAGCCGGCAGAACTTCGCCATCTCCACCGAGCGCATGCCCCTGGCCCTCATCCGCGCCCTCGTGCTGGTGAAGAAGGCCGCCGCGGTCGTCAACCAGGAGAATGGCTCGCTGCCCCGCGACAGGGGCGAGGCCATCGTGAAGGCCGCCAACGAGGTGCTCGACGGCCAGCATGACGAGGAGTTCCCCCTCATCGTCTGGCAGACGGGCAGCGGCACCCAGACGAACATGAACGTCAACGAGGTGCTGGCCAACCGCGCCTCCGAGCTGATGGGCGGCGAGCGCGGCGAGGCGCGCCGGGTTCATCCCAATGACGACGTCAACAAGGGGCAGAGCTCCAACGACGTCTTCCCCACCGCCATGAGCGTGGCCGCGGCCGAGGCCGTGGTGCGCAACGTGCTCCCCGAGCTCATCGCCCTGCGTGACGTGCTCGCCGAGCGCGCCGAGCGCTTCCGGGACATCGTGAAGATTGGCCGCACCCACCTGCAGGACGCCACGCCGCTCACGCTCGGCCAGGAGTTCAGCGGCTACGTGGCCCAGCTCGAGCAGGCGCGCAAGCACCTGGAGGCCGCGCTGCCGCACCTGTCGGAGCTGGCGCTCGGCGGCACCGCCGTGGGCACCGGCCTCAACGCCCCCAAGGGCTTCGCCGAGCGCGTGGCCGAGGAGCTCGCCCGCCTCACCGGCCACCCCTTCGTCACCGCGCCCAACAAGTTCGAGGCGCTCGCGGCCAATGACGCGCTGGTGCACGCGCACGGCGCGCTCAAGGGCCTGGCCGCCGCGCTCTTCAAGATAGCCAACGACGTGCGCTGGCTCGCGTCGGGGCCGCGCTCGGGCATCGGGGAGCTCACCATCCCGGAGAACGAGCCGGGCAGCTCCATCATGCCCGGCAAGGTCAACCCCACTCAGTCCGAGGCGCTCACCATGCTGTGCGCCCAGGTCATGGGCAACGACGTGGCCATCTCCCTGGGCGGCGCGTCCGGCAACTTCGAGCTCAACGTCTTCAAGCCGCTCATCATCCACAACTTCCTGCAGAGCTGCCGCCTGCTCGCCGACGGCATGCGCAGCTTCCGGTTGCATTGCGCGGTGGGCATCGAGCCCAACCTGCCCCGGCTCCAGGAGAACCTGGAGCGCTCGTTGATGCTCGTCACCGCGCTCAACCCGCACATCGGCTACGACAACGCGGCGAAGATCGCCAAGAAGGCCCACAAGGAGGGCAAGACGCTCAAGGAGACCGCCGTGGAACTGGGCCTGCTCACCGCCGAGCAGTTCGATCAGTGGGTGCGCCCGGAGAAGATGACCGGCAACCTGTAGGCCCCATCCGCCACTCGCCGCCTCCCGTCCTCTCGCCTGGGTTGCGGGGAGGCTCCGACCCCGGGGCCTCCACCGCCGTCACGCCCACGCCCGGCGCCCTCTTTCCAGAGAGCGCCATGCATGGAGCAGGGCGAGCAATGCCCGGAGAGGGAAGACATGAGCAAGACGAGGTGGTTCGTGGGTCCCAGGGGTCCTGGCGTATCGGACACGAATGACGGCTCCTCCTCCCGTCCCTTCGCCAGCATCCGCGAGGCGCTCCGCGCCGCGAGCCCCGGTGATGTCATCCTGCTCCGGGCGGGCATCTATGAGGAGCACCTCGTCCTGGACAAGGAGCTGGCTCGGGCGGGCACCCCGGAGGCGCCCATCATCCTGCGCGGCGAGGGCCTGCCGAAGCTGCGCGCCAGCAAGCCGGAGCATCCCCTGGTCCAGGTGCGGCTGCCCCACTGGCGCATCGAGGGGCTCGAGCTGGACATGGGCGGGAGCAGTGCCTGTGCCGTCCGCTTCAGTCACGCCACCGAGGGGTCGAGCCTGTCACGCTGCGAGGTGCACGGTGGGACGGGCGTCGGCATCTCCACCCACGAGGGAGCGGTGGGGGTCCTCATCGAGCACAACCACATCCATGACTTCCGCCGGGAGCAGTCCGGTCACGGCTGCCACGGCGTGGTGATCCACGCCACTTCGCGGGACATCACCCTGCGTGGCAATCACATCCACGACACCTCGGGAGACGCGGTGCAGTGCCTCCAGCCGGACGACGGGCGGACGCGGCCCGCCCAGGGCGTGATCATCGAGGACAACACCCTCGAGTCGGCCCAGGGGTGCGCGGTGAGCATCAAGACGAGTCATGAGATCATCGTGCGCGGCAATCGCATGCGGGACTTCCGCTGCTGCGAGGGCGGTTGGCGCGGAGGGATGCCATCCTCGTCCACTACTCGGCCTGGAACGTGCTCATCGAGCACAACCTCATCTCCGAGGCGGGGGGGCATCTGCGTGGGCGGCTTGAAGGACGAGGGCATGCCGGACCCCAGCCGGGTCGTGGTGCGCGACAACACCATTCGCGACATCCGCCCCGAGCGGGCCAGGAACAATGACGCCGTCGGCATCCGCGTGGGCAACGCCAGCGATGTGCAACTCCTCCACAACACCATCGGGCGGACGGGGGGCTTCGCGGTGAGCCTCGGCGAGGGCGGCGACGGCATCAGCCGTGGCGTCGAGGTGTTGGGGAACACGATGATCGCCGCCCGACTCGTCCGGGTGGGGTTGGATCGGCCGGGACTCCAGATGAATCTCAACCGTTACTCCACCGGTGGCCTGTTCGACGCGGGGGTCCTGGGGCAGACGCGCGGACTCGCCGAGTGGCAGCGGTTCACGCGTCTGGATGCGGACTCCCTCCTGGAGGGCTGACGACGAGGGCTGACGACACCCGCCGGCTCGAGGCGGGGCGCCTCAGTGCTCGGTGCGGCCCACCGGCTCTGCTGGTAGGCCGAGCGGCGCATGTTGTGCAGGAAGCCGATGGGGGTGATGCCGAGCCCGTCGCGGAAGGGGCTGAAGCGCAGGCGCTCCGGGTCCAGGGTGACTTCCTCGCGCAGGAAGATCTCCGCCAGGGGCCGCCGGTGTGGGGCGCGCCCGAGTCCAGTGAGCGTGCCTCGACGGTGAGCACGGCGGTGCCGGTGCTCATGGCCTCCTGGAGCCGCTCCACCCGCGAGCCCTGGCGCGGCGTGGCGTCACGCGGCGAGGTGAGCCGCAGCTTCACCCGGCCCACGCCGTCCACCCGGAAGGGCGCGATGCCGTAGTAGTCGTTCTCCAGGAAGTCGTGCACCCGGGTGGAGAGCACCGCGGGGGCGATCGTCCACATGTGGCGCATGGTGCTGAAGAGCAGATCCTGGTCGCCGGGTACGGCGTCCTCGGTGATGTGGTTCTGGCGCAGGAAGCGCACCGCCGCCCCGAGGATGTCCGGCCACTCCTTGCCGTTGCGCCACATGGAGGTGGACAGCCGTACCAGGGCCGGGCCCGCCGGCGCTGGCCCACGCTCAGCAGGGTGGGGCCGGCCAGCAGCGGGATGACCTCGGCGCGCAGGCAGATGCCCTCGGCGTGCAGGGAGCGGGCGTGTCGCCGCTCGGCGATGGCGCGGAACGGAGGCCCCCACAAGGCGCCGACGGCTTTTCCCATCACTTCCCCCAACAGACCCATGCGCTGCCTCCCCTCGGGATGCGGAAACCAGAAAATGGGGTGGGGGGGCGGTTTCGGCCAGTCTCCACCCCCATTCGTCCCTGCCCGCCCGGGGGGCGGCCCGGGAGGCGGCGGGTCCGAGCGTGGGCTGGCGCACGGTCCACGAAGAACGCTGGGGCGTCCGGCACCGGAGCGGATTAGTGTTGGAGCGCCATGAACATTCCCCTCGTCATCGAGACCACCCATCGGGGTGAGCGCGCCTACGACCTCTACAGCCGGCTCCTCAAGGACCGCATCGTCATGCTGGGCACGCCGGTGAATGATGATGTGGCCAACATCATCGTCGCCCAGCTGCTCTTCCTCGAGTCCGAGGACCCCGACAAGGGCATCAGCCTCTACATCAACTCGCCGGGAGGCTCGGTGACGGCGGGCCTGGCCATCTACGACACGATGCAGTACGTCAAGTGCCCCGTGTCGACCATCTGCATCGGGCAGGCGGCCTCCATGGGCGCGCTGCTGCTGCTCGCCGGGTCGCCGGGCAAGCGCTACGCGCTGCCCAACTCGCGCATCATGATCCACCAGCCGCTCGGTGGGGCCCAGGGCCGGGCGTCGGACATCGACATCCAGGCCAAGGAAATCCTCCGCCTGCGCTCGTACATCAACGGCCTGTTCGTGAAGCACACCGGCCACAACATCGAGCGCATCGAGAAGGACACCGAGCGCGACTACTTCATGAGCGCCGAGGAGGCCCGGCAGTACGGCCTCATCGACGAGGTGGTGTCCAAGCAGATCCTCTCGCCCGCTCCCTCCAAGGGCTAGTCCACAGGCGGGGGGTCCGCCGTGAGCGGGGCCATGTCCACCTTTGAACGGTCATGGCCCCTCTCCGCTCCGTCGTCGCCCTCGTGTCGTTCTCCGCCCTGCTGGGCACCGGCTGTGCCGTGCGCACGCCCGAGCGCCGCATGGTCCCGGACATGCCCACCACCGTCCAGCAGGAGGTGGGCTACGACGACGCCATCCGGCTCAGCCGCGACTACGCCGTCACCCAGGGCTATGACGTGTCGGAGGTGGCCGAGGCCACGCAGATCCGCCCCAACTACTGGCGGGTCCGCTTCGGCCTCGCGCCCCGGGGCTCGGGCCGGCTGTTGGATTTGTCGTTCGACGCGGAGCAGCGCCGGGTGGTGGGCGCCACCGAGCTGAGCCACACGGCCACGGGTGGCGGCGGCCCGGGCGACACGGGCGGTGGCCCCGGCCGGTGAGCCTCAGCGCAGCGAGCCCAGGAAGCCCTTCACGTCCCGCTCGAAGCGGTCCGCCTCTTCCAGATAGGGGAAGTGCCCGCTCTTCTCGTACTCGAGGAAGGTGGCGCGGGGCAGGGACGCCGCCAGGGCCTTGAGGCTGGGCAGACCGATGGAGGAGTCGTAGCGGCCGCCGATGACGAGCACCGGCGCGCTGACGCGTTCGGGCTGGGAGAAGCGGTACTGGGTGAGCTCGGTGGCGAACAGGGTGCGTGACAGCTCGCCCGTGTTGCGCAGGCCGCTCTCCATGTCCACCGCCTCCTGCTGCTGCAGGTACACGGCGTCGTGGAACTGCAACCGGTTGAAGAAGGCCTGGGCATCCAGGCCGCGCAGGGCCTTCATCACCTGGGCATAGTCGGACGCGCTGCCCGCCGGATCCGTCACCGCGATGCGCCCGGGGTGCAGCCGCTCCAGCTCCTGCTTCCAGGTGGCGAAGGAGAAGGCCGCGTCCGACATGCCGCTCACGTACACCACGCCCACCACGCGCTCGGGGTAGCGCGCCGCGTACTCCAGCGCGAGCGTGGCGCCGAAGGAGTGGCCCATGAGGACCCAGCGCTCCACCTCCAGCTCCTGCCGCAGCGCCTCCAGGTCGCGCAGCAGCACCTCCAGCGAGTAGGTGTTGTCCCAGGGGCGCTCGGAGCGGCCGCAGCCGCGCTGGTCCAGGTACACCATGCGCTGGCCCTTCTCCAGGCGCGCGCCCATCAGCCGCGCGAAGCTGTAGCTGTTGTAGCCAGGGCCTCCGTGCAGGAAGAGCACCGGTGCCTGCCGGCGAGGAGCCTCGCCCGCCACGCGGTAGTACAGCCGCACGCCATTGACGACCTGCTGGTGCTCACCCGTGTCGAGCGGCTGGGAAGCGCCGGAGGAGGCATGGTGGGTACATGCGACCACCAGCGCACACAAGAGGGCCCACCCAAGGACTTCGAGACGCGAGAAACGCATGGACGCTATCTGGCACCTCCCCCCGCCGTGCTCGTGGCCGAGGTGGCAAGTGTCATCCTTTTCGACAGGGGTGTTGGCCAGTGGACTAGGGAACCCGGGTGATGCGGTTTGTCTCTGGCGCGGAAAGTGGAGATTGTGCCTTGAGCCAGGACTCCATGGCTTGCAGGTCCGTGGGCCCGCCCTTGCGCTCGGTGCCCTGGGCGAAGGTGCGGAAGCCGTCTCCGCCTCCCGCCAGGAAGCTGCTCACCGTGACGCGATAGTGAGCCGCCGGCTCGATGGGGACGCCGTGGAGCCGGAGGCTGGCCGGGTCCACCTTCTGGCCCACGGGCGCCGAGTCCTTCCACGTATAGGTGAAGCCGCGCGAGGGGTTGAGGATGCGCACGTGGTCGCCCACCCATTGCTCCTCGAGCAGCCGCCGCAGCTGCTCGCCGGTGAGCGTGAGCGTCACCAGGGCGTTGCCGAAGGGTTGCACGGTGAAGGCCTCGCCATAGGTGACGTCGCCCTCGGCGAGCTCCCCGCGGATGCCTCCCGGGTTCATGAACGCCACCTGCGCACCCGCCTCGTGCGTCGCCGCGAGCTGCATGTCCGAGAGCAGGTTGCCCAGCGGGGACTCTCCCGAGGGCCACCGCCGCGCATCCGGTCCGCGCAGCGTCTGCTCCACCCGCCCGAGCACGCGCTCGCGCAGGGGCGCGCTCAGCCGCTCATAGCGCTCCACCAGTGCCCCTACCTCGGGGTCTTCCGCTCCCTCGTGGGTGACGATGACGTTGTGCGCGCGGCTGTCCACCACGTCGCCGCTCGCCGCGTCCAGCACGAGCTCCAGGTGGGTGATGAGCCGTCCGTAGGACGACGCGCTGGTGACGCGCTTGCCGTCGAGGACGCAGTTGTAGGCCTGGTGGGTATGGGCGCTGAGGACGGCGTCCACCTCGGGATCCAACCGGTGGACGATGTCCACGATGGGGCCGGAGAGCCCCTCGCACCCGTCGTAGGAGGCGTTGGGGCCGCTCTGCGTTCCCCCTCGTGCACCAGCACGACGATGGCCCGCACGCCCTGCTTCCTCAGCTCGGGCACGAGCGCGTTGACCGTGTCCGCCTCGTCGAGGAAGCGCAGCCCCTGGATGCTGGAGGCGTCGACGATCTCCGGCGTGCCCTGGAGCGTCATGCCGATGAAGGCCACCTTCACGCCCTCGAACTCGCGCAGCGCGTAGGCGGGAAAGAGCGTGGCGCCCTTCGCGTCGACCACGTTGGCCGCGAGGAACTCGAAGCGCGCGCCCGCGAAGGGCTCCCGGCCCTGGCAACCCTCCACCGGGTGACAGCCGCCGTTGCGCATGCGCAGCAACTCGGCGGTGCCCTCGTCGAACTCGTGATTGCCCACGCCGTGCAGCGCGAGCCCCATGAGGTTCATCGCCTCGATGGTGGGCTCGTCGTGGAACAGGGCGGAGAGCAGCGGGCTGGCGCCGATGAGATCTCCCGCGGACACCATCACGGGGGGCGCCGCCGGGGACTCCGCGCGCAAACGGGACAGGTGCGCGGCGAGCCACGCCGCGCCTCCGGCCTTCACCCGCTCCGGCTTGCCCTCCAGGAGCCGGCCGGTGCGCACCTCTCCCGCCGAGCCCTCGGGCGGCGCGAGGTTTCCATGAAAGTCATTGATGGCGAGGATGCGTGCGAGCACGGTCTTCCCCGCGGCGCCGCTCCCCTCCCGCGTGGCGGATGGCTGTCCTCCAGGCGGGTGGGCACAGGCGCAGAGGAGCGAGGTGAGCAGGGCCGCGCATGAAGCGAGGGGACGAGGGCGTGAATGGGGGAGCATGTGGCGCATGAGGCTGGCTTCTCGTGCGGACCCGGAGCGGGTTCGCACGTCTCCTGTTCCGCCGTTGTAGACTGGAGCCCGGGGAGGACAAAGCCATGCGCATCCGTTCGTCGACAGGTCGCGGCTTGCTCGCCGTGGGACTGCTCCTGCTGTTCTACGTGGGCATGAGCGGGCTCGCGTTGGGGCTGCTCTCCCTGCCCTATGTGTTGCAAGCAGGTCCTCGCCTGCACACGCTGCTCACCGTGCTGTGCGTGGCGGCGGGGGGCGCGGTCCTCTGGAGCCTGGTGCCGCGGCTCGAGCGCTTCGAGCCTCCGGGGCTGCTGCTCACCGAGGCCGAGCACCCGCGGCTGTTCGCGATGATTCGCGACGTGGCCCGGCGCATGGACGCGCGCATGCCCGAGGACCTCTACCTCATCGCCGACGTCAACGCCCACGTGTCCCAGGTGGGTGGGGTGCTGGGGCTCGGTGGCCGGCGGGTGATGTGTCTGGGCATGGGGCTGTTCGCGGTGGACAACGTGTCGCAGTTGCGCGCGGCGGTGGCGCACGAGCTCGGCCACTTCCAGGGTGGGGACACGCGGCTGATGGGCGTGCTGTGCGCCACGCGCCGGCGATGGCGCGCTCCCTGGAGCTGTTCGGGCGGGACGAGCACGCGCTGTTGCGCTGGCCCCTCGCGTGGATGTGCGGGACGTTCCTGCGCCTCACCCAGGCGCTCAGCCGGGAGCAGGAGTTGGTGGCGGATGGCTGGAGCGTGCGCATCGCCGGCAAACAGGCGCATGTGTCGGGGCTGCGCTGGGAGGCGCTCCACGCCGCGGGCTACCGCCGCTTCCTCGAGCAGGAGGTGTGGCCGTTGGCCCACCGGGGCGTGGTGCCCGACAACCTCTTCGAGGGCTACCGGCGCTACCTCGCGAGCGCCGCCTGGCGCGAGAGCCTGGGGGAGTTGACGGCCGCGGCGTCCGAGCGCGCCCCGTGCCCATATGACTCGCACCCGAGCCTGGACGAGCGCGTCGCGTTCGCCGAGCGGTTCGACCTGCCGGATGTGCCCGTGGACGAGACGCCCGCGTCCTCGCTCCTGTCGAACGTGGAGGCACTGGAGCGCTGCTTCACCCAGCGGCAGTGGCCGCACGCGGTGGAGCTCATGTCGTGGACGGAGGCGGGCGCGCGCTGGAGCGTGTTGTGGAACGAGACGGCGAGCCGGGTGCAGGTCCGGGTGCCGGGCTTCTGTCTGGCGCGGGTGGTGGAGCTGCTCCAGGACGCGGCCGCGTGGGGGCCCTTCGCCGAGGCCATCCAGCCGCGGCTGGTGGGCTATCGGGCGCCGGATCGTGACGAGCGGGTGCTCGAGGTGGTGAGCCACGCGGCGAGCGCGTATCTGGCGAGCATCCTCGCCCAGCACGGCATGGTGTGGAGGACCTCGCCCGGAGAGCCCCTGCGGCTGGAGCGCGAGGGGGAGCCGGTGGACCCCATGGCCCTGGTGGAGGGCGTGTTGGAGGGACGGCTCGGCGTCGAGGCGGTGGAGGGATTGTGCGCGCGGCTCGCGGTGGCCCGGGACGAGGCGTGGAGCGTCCGGGACGAGGAGCGCGAGGAGGCCCTGGCGCCCCTGGCGCCCGTGAAGGTGGAGTACGCGGGGGACGCGGTGACGGTGTGCGCTCCCTTCTCGCGCCTGGGTCTGCCGCACTGCTGCGCGCTCTGCGGGGGCGACATCTGCCGCCACGTGCAGACGCGCTTCCACGTGGGCGGGGTGCTGAGCGACGACGGCGACATCACCATCGAGGTGCCCGTCTGCCAGACGCACGCGCTCCAGCCGCACAAGGCCTTCAAGGTCCGCCGCTACGAGCAGGCCTCGGATCTCATCACGCTCGAGGTGCCCTCGCTCGAGTACGCGCGGCTCATCCAACGCAGCAACGCCTGAAGCGGGCGGGCGGGCGGGCGCTCGTCCCGCCCGTCTCGTTCCCGGCAGTTCCCGGTACGGCGGGAATGCGCAGCTTGGTTTCTCGAGGAGGGGTACATGCCAGAGAAGCCGACGACCACGCCGGGGGCCCCGGTGAAGGAGCCGGAGCCCAGGAAGGCTCCGCGCGAGGAGCCCGTGCAGCCTCCGCCGGAGATCGAACCGCCCAAGCCCCGGACGCCGGAGATCGAGCCGCCCCGGCGCGAGCCGCCCGTGACCGAGCCGGGTCGCACGCCCGAGCCGGAGATCAAACCGCCCGGCATCCACGAGCCGCCGGATCCGAACAAGCAGCCTCCGGGCGTTCCGGGCATCATCGCGTAGGCGTCACTCGCCGCCGCCCTTGGCGTACAGGGCTTCGATCACCTGGGCGTAGTTCTGGCTGACGACGTGGCGGCGCACCTTGAGGGTGGGCGTCAACTCGTTGCGCTCCAGGGTGAAGTCCTGGGGGAGGATGACGAACTTGCGGATGGACTCCGCGCGCGACACCGAGCGGTTGGCGGCCTCGATGGCGCCCTCCACCTCGGCGCGCAGCGTGGGGTCCTCCGCGAGCGCCTCCACCGTCTGGCCTTCCTTGCCGTTCTTCTTCGCCCACTGCTTGAAGGCGCCGGCGTCGAGCGTGACGAGCGCGGCGACGAAGGGCTTGCCCTCGCCCACCACCATGGCCTGGCTGACGAGCGGGTTCTCCCGGATGCGATCCTCCAGGGGGCCGGGCGCCACGTTCTTGCCCGCCGCGGTGACGAGGATCTCCTTCTTGCGGCCGGTGATGCGCAGGAAGCCCTGGGCATCCAGGCTCCCCAGGTCTCCCGTCTGCAACCACCCGTCCGGGCTGACGGTGCGCCGCGTGGCCTCCTCGTTCTGGAAGTAGCCCCGGAACACCTGCGGGCCCTTGACGACGATCTCCCCATCCTCGGCGATGCGCACGGTGGTGCCGGGCACGGGCTGCCCCACGGTGCCGGGGCGGGCGGCCGTGGGCGCGTTGAGCGTGAGCACGGGGCTCGTCTCGGTCATGCCGTAGCCCTCGAGCACCTGCACGCCCACGCCCCGGTAGAAGTGGTTCAACCGCTCGGGCAGCGGTCCGCCTCCCGACACGATGAAGCGCAGCTGGCCGCCGAGAATCCCCCGCAGGGTGCGGTACACGAGCCGATCGAACACGCCGTGCTGGAGCCGGGTGAGGAGCGAGGCCCCACCGCCGACGCTCTCGCGCGAGTAGCGCACCGCCGCGTCCGTGGCGAGGTCGAACACGCGCGCCTTGCCGGACTGCTCGGCCTTCTGCCGCGCCGTCTGGAACACCTTCTCCAGCACGCGCGGCACCGTGCCGAACCACGTGGGCTTCACCAGCGACAGCTCCTCCACGAGCTTGTTGGGGCTGGTGGCGAAGGCCACCGTCAGGCCCTTCTCCACGGAGGCCAGGAACAAGATCTTCGCCAGCGCGTGCGCCAGGGGCAGGAACAAGAGCGTGCGATCCTGCTCGGTGATGACGTCCCGGGCGATCTCCACCACCTGCAGGACGTTGGCGCGCAGGTTGCCGTGCGTCAGCTCGCAGCCCCGGGGCCGCCCGGTGGTGCCCGAGGTATAGATGAGGGTGGCCGGTGCTCCGCGCGCAACCGCGACAGCCGCTCCTCCAGCCGCTCCTCCAGCCGCGCCTCCTCCACGCCCTCTCCCCGCTGCCGCAGCTCCTCGAGCGCTCCCTTCTCGAGCACGAAGGTGTGGCGGCAGTCCGGCACCCGCTCCGCGCACGCGCGCTGGTGGGCGTGCAGGGCGTCCGTCTCGAAGAAGGCCGCCACCGCTCCGCTGTTGTGGAGGATCCACTCCACCTGCTCCGCGGAGGACGTCTCGTAGATGGGCACCGTGGTGGCGCCGGTGGCGAGGATGGCGTAGTCGATCAGCGGCCACTCCACGCGCGTCTTCGACATCAACGCGACACGCTGGCCCGGCTCCACCCCCAGGGCGATGAGGCCCCGCGCCAGTCCTCGCACCGTGCGCACGGCCTCCGCGGCGGTGATGGGCTCGAACCGCTCTCCCACCCGGCGCGAGAACAACACCCGATCCGGACGCAGGCGGGCGTGCTCCAGCAGCGGCTGGAGCAGATGCGCCTCGGGCGCGAGCGTGACCTGCCCTTTGCCCGCGATTTCCTTGATTTGCGCGTTATCGCTCATGAGGGGCGGAAGCTACTACGCTCCGCGTCACACGGGGACCGATAACGAGGCCCCCCGGAGGGCGGGAAGGCACGCGAGCCCCGTCCGGGATTCGCACGGGACACGGGGCGGATGAGCGCCAGTCATCGCGGCGCCAAGGACTTTAGGGTGGGGCGAGAGGGGAACTCGCGTTAGCTTCGGCGCGTGGACAGGGAACTCATCATCCTCGTCGTCGGCGCGGTGCTGTGCCTCGGCGTGCTCTACTGGATGCTGTCGGGCAACGAGGCCGGCCAGCTGCGCACCCAGTACTTCCTCAGCGTGCGCCTGCCCCGGGACGAGGCGGAGAAGTCGCTCGCGCGGCATCTGGCGGGCCTCCAGCAGCGCCATCCCGGCAAGTCCGAGGCCCGGTATCTGCGTCAGGTGCTCGCGGATCTGCGGCGCGATCGCCGCTGAGCCTTCACGGCGGCCCCTTGAGGGAGCCGATGAGGAGCCGAGCGCTCTAGCGGGTGCCCGTCGCGCAGCGGGTCATCATCGTCTGCAGCTCCTGGCGGGTGCGCGCCAGCTCCTCGCGCCGCAGGTCCGCGCGCAGCGCGTTGGACAGCGAGCGGGCCAGGGTCTTCACCGCGCTCAGCTCGTCGGCGGACCAGCGGCGCTCCTTCTGGCAGTCATCCAGGCGCAGCACGCCCCACCAGCGGCCATTCACGGTGCCCACGTTGATGGGGCACAGCAGCACCGACTGCACGCCCTGGGCCTCCAGGTTCACCAGCAGCGGCCCCTGGATGTTGCGCACCAGCTCCCAGACGGGCTGGCCGCGCGAGAGGATCTCCACCCAGCCGGCCATCTGATCGCGCAGCGGGAAGGTCTGCATCAGCGGGGTGATGGAGCCCGCGGCCCACGCGTGGCGCAGGGGCGACAGGCGCTTGCCCGGCATCGTCGCGGTGCTGTTCTCGTACACCAGCGCCCGCTCCACCCCGAGCGCACGGCCCACCAGCTCGATGGCCGATTCCACCGCCGGGCCCGAGAAGCCCTGATCCACCAGCAACTTCGCTGCCTCGGTCACCTTGGCGAACGCTTCGATCGACATCGCTGTCCCCACTCCAGCTGAAGAACGCCGGGCCCTCGCCTCCAACCGTTTGGAGTGCCGCCCTGGCGAACAACCACGCTCCCATTGAACAATCAAATCACCCTGATTGTCAATGATACCGTGAAATTCAAGCGAGTCGGGAATCTGTTCACGCTCGGAGGAATCCAGGAGACGGGGGTGCGGACACCATGTCGTTCCTGCTCGCACCTCCACCCATCGGGAGAGCGGCGGGGTGGGCTTCCCGGTTGGGGAGACGTTCATAGCTTCACCCGGCCATGGAACTGGACAGCTCAACATCTGCCGCGGCCTCCCCCGCGGCGCGCTGGGAAGCGCCCGACACGGGCAACGATCTGCACGAGATGAAGGGGCCGGTGGTGCTGCCCCCGGGGTTCGGGGCCTTCAACCATGCGCTCTATCAGTCCACGCGCCTGCGGCTGGAGCCGGGGCACGGCGTGGAGCTGGTGAAGAACGGCGTCATCTTCGATCAGATCTGCGAGACCATCCGCCAGGCGAAGGAGTCGGTGCACATCCTCGTCTTCATCTGGCGGCCGAGTGAGCCGTCGGATCGGATTGTCGAGGCGCTGTGCGAGCGGGCGCGTGCGGGGGTGGCGTGCCGGGTCATCGTGGATCCGGTGGGCAGCGAGGAGGTGAACGGCGAGCACGACTTCAATCCGCGGGTGGAGCAGCGCCTGCGCGAGGGCGGCGTGGAGGTGCACTACTTCCGGCCGCTGTCGGGCCGGTGGCTGGGCCGGCTCTTCGGGCGCACCCACCACAAGCTCGTCATCGTGGACGGGAAGGTGGGGTTCACGGGGGGCTTTGGCATCTGGAAGTCCTGGCAGGGAGATGGCCAGTGCCCCGAGGAGTGGCGCGACACCAACGTGCGCGTGGAGGGGCCCACGGTGCGCGAGATGCAGCTGGCGTTCGCGCGCTCGTGGCAGGAGTGCGGCGGGGCGCTGCTGCCGGAGAGCTGCTTTCCGAGAGTCCCTCGGGGAGGGACGCGCACGCGGTGTTCGTGGAGAGCGCGGGCGTGTCTGGCATTTCCGACGCCGAGCGCATGCTGCGCATGGTCTTCGCCGCCGCGCGCGAGCGGCTGTGGATCTCCAACGCCTATTTCACGCCGCCCAATGCCATCCTCGAGCAGCTCCTGGAGAAGCGGAAGCAGGGGGTGGACGTGCGCGTGCTCGCGGCGGGGCCGGTGCATGACTGGCGCATCGTCCGCGCCTCGCAGCGCGCCACCTACGAGAAGCTGCTCGAGGGGGGCATCCGCATCTGGGAGTACCAGCCCTCCATGCTGCACTCCAAGACGGTGCTCGCGGACGACTGGTTGAGCGTGGTGGGCTCGACGAACATGGATGCCCTGTCACTGCACCGCATGCGCGAGGGCTCGCTCGTGGTGGCGGACCGTCGCCTGGCGTCCCACCTGGAAGACTCCTGGGCGCAGGATATGAAGTGCGCGGAGGAGATCACCCTCCAGCGCCGGGGCCGCACCAACCCGTGGCGGCGCTTCGCGCGGCGGGTGACGCAACTGCTCGCGGCGGACCGCTGACGGCTCACCGGTGGGTGCTCACGCCCACCTGCTGGCACATGGACAGGAGGGGGCAGGTGGAGCACCGGGGCCGGACCCCGGTGCACACGTGCTTGCCGAAGGGAACGAGCAGCCGGTTGAGCTCCACCCAGTGGGCCCGGGGCAGCTTCGCCTCCAGCGCGGCGAGGGTCTGCTCGGGCGTGCGCGTGTGCACGTAGCCCCAGCGGTTGGTGACCCGGTGCACGTGCACGTCCACGCTGATGTGCGTCTGACCCGAGGCGATGCCCAACGCCGGTGCGCGCACTTGGGTCCCACGCCCTTGAAGGACTGGAGCACCTGGGCGTCCGCGGGCAGCGCTCCCGCGAACTCCTCCACCGTGCGCACCGCGATGTCGTGGATCGTCCGGGCCTTGGGCTCGGGGAACGTCACCGGACGGATGAGGGCCTGGAGGCGCTCGGTGCCCAGCTGCCGCATCGCCTCGGGGGTGGGGGCCGTGGACAGCAGGCGCAGCGCGACGGGCAGGGACACCTCGTCCCGCGTGCGGATGGACAGGATGCAGGCCACGAGCTGCTCGAAGAGGCTCGCGTGGCCGCGCTCGGCCAGCTCGAACATGGCGGCGGCCGCGTGGCCCTGGATGGCCTCGCGCACCCGCTCCAGCACGGACTCGAGGTCAAAGGGTTGCTTGTGCGTGCCCGGTGAGGGGCCGAGGCCCGGCTGTTCCATGCGCCACCTTCCCTTTCCTCGAGGAAGATGGTGACGCCAGACGTCGAGTGGAAGAGGTGACCCCGGCGGTTGTCCCGCTCACCCGCGCAGGTCGAGCGCGTACCAGCGATCGCACCCGAAGTGCCCCGTGGCTCCCATGGGCGCGGACAGGGTTGGAAGCCCAGCCGCTGGTAGAGCTTCTGGGCCTGGGTCATACCCGCGAGGGTCTCCAGGTAGCACGTCTGGTAGCCCGCTTGCCGGGCGAAGGCCGGCACTGGCGCAGCAACTGCTCGCCCACGCCGCGTCCCCGGACCTGGGGGCGGAAGTACATCTTGCGCAGCTCACAGACGCCCGGCACGTCCCCATCCAGGGGGGCGATTCCTCCGCCGCCCATCACCCGATCCGCCTCGTCCACCACCACCCAATAGGCCCGCCCCGGCACCGCGTAGGCCGCGCTCAGGCCGTCGACTTCCGGATCGTGGAGGGCGAAGCCCGGACCGTCGGCGCCGAACTCGGGCATGACCTCGCGGATGACCGAGGCCATCTGGGCGTCGTCGCGGGGCTCGATGGGACGTGTTCTCCACGGAGTGCTCATGGTGCCGCTACCGTTCCACGACCTTTGTTCAGAGGCCAGCGTTCCCGAGCCGCCCGAGTGTTCCCTGGCCGCCTGCTCGCACGAGGAGGGCGCGGCGTGGCCCATCGCGTCAGCGCGGCGAGGTGGATTTCCCGGGCGGGGCGCCCCTATACACCCGGCGGGGAAGTCCCACGCGGAGGCAGCGCACATGGCCAACAAGGTGAAGGCAGTCCTCATCGGGGGGACCGGTTACGGGGGATCCGAGATCCTTCGCCGGCTCCTCTTCCACCCGCACGTGGAGGTGGTGCGCATCACCTCGGTGGACAACGTCGGCAAGAAGGTGGGCGACGTCCACTTCAACCTCGCCGGGCTCACCGAGCTCACCTTCCAGGAGATGCCCGCCGCCCAGGCCGTGGCCGGCGCGGACGTGGCCTTCCTGGCCATGCCCCACAAGACCACCGCCAAGGTGGTGCTCGACATCATCGACTCGGGCGTGCGCATCGTGGACCTGTCGGGCGACTTCCGCCTGCGCGACGCGGCCGCCTACGCGAAGTACTACGGCGTGGAGCACCCGGCGCCCCAGATGCTCACCGATGGGGCCTTCACCTACGGCATGCCGGAGCTCAACCGCGAGGCCATCCGCAAGGCGCGCTACATCGCGAGCCCCGGGTGCTTCGCCACCACCATCGCGCTCGGGCTGATGCCGCTGGCGCGCGCGGGCCTGCTCTCCGGACCCATCCACACGGTGGCGGCCACGGGCTCGTCGGGCAGCGGCGCCAACCCGCAGATCACCACCCACCATCCGCTGCGCGCGTCGAACCTGCGCACCTACAAGCCGCTGGAGCACCAGCACATCCCGGAGATCCTCCAGTCCCTGCGCATCGCGGGGGCCCACCCGGAGACGTCGCTGGAGTTCGTGCCGGTGTCGGCGCCGCTGCCGCGCGGCATCTTCGCCACGTCCTTCGCCGAGGTGCCGGCCTCCACCACCCAGGAGCAGCTCACCGCGGCGTGGAAGAGCGCCTATGGCAACGAGCCCTTCATCCGCGTCATCAGCGGGGGCCGTCAGCCCGAGGTCATCGGCGTGGCGGGCAGCAACTACGTGGAGGTGGGCTTCACGCTGGGCCCGGTGACGGGCGCCACGCGCCGCGTGGTGTGCTTCTCCGCGCTCGACAACCTGGTGAAGGGTGGGGCGGGTCAGTCCATCCAGAGCTTCAACATCATGATGGGCTTCGACGAGCGCCTCACGCTCGCCGAGCCGGGGCTGTGGCCGTGAGCGGATTGAAGGACTTTGGCGGGCGGTGGTTCGTGGTGAAGATTGGCGGCGAGCTGGCGCAGGACCGGCCGAAGCTCGCCGCGAGCGTGGGGGCCGCGGTGCGGGCCTTCCTCGACGCGGGCATCCGCGTGGCCGTCATCCATGGCGGCGGGCCGCAGGCCACCGAGCTGCAGAAGAAGCTCGGGTTGCAGCCGAGGATGGTGGCCGGGCGGCGCTACACGGACGAGGCCACGCTGGAGGTGATGAAGATGTCGCTGGCGGGTCAGGTGTCGGTGGACGTGGCGAGTGCCTTCCGGCTCGCCGGGGTGCCGGCGCTGTGCACCACGGGCATGTCCGCCGGGCTCATCACCGCCGAGCGCCGGCCACCCAAGGTCATGAGCGGCGCGGGCCCCGAGCCGGTGGACCTGGGGCTCGTGGGAGACGTGATGAGCGTGGACGTGGACGCCTTCCGGCGCCTGTCCGACGCGGGCTTCGTTCCGGTGCTCGGCTCGCTCGGGGGAGATGCCCGGGGGCAGCCCTTCAACATCAACGCGGACACGGTGGCCACGCGCGTGGCGGCGAAGCTCGGAGCGGCCAAACTCTTCCTCGTGTCCAACGTGCCCGGGGTGCTCGCCGACAAGGATGACCCGTCCACGCGGCTGCCCACGCTCACGCCGGCCCAGGCCCGCGAGAAGATCGCCTCCGGCGTCATCCAGGGCGGCATGATTCCCAAGGTAGAGGAGAGCCTGGAGATGCTCGAGGAGGGCATCGAGGCCATCCACATCGTGGGCATCTCGCCCGCGGAGGCGCTCCTGCACGAGGCCGAGCGGCCCGGGAGCCAGGGGACGGCCTTCCTGCGCGGTTAGACAAGGCGCGCGCCCGTGCTGCTCGTGGAGATACGAGGGGGCACGGGCATGTGGTTCTGGGATGGTCGCGGATGCTCCTAATGGGCACCGAGTTGCCGATCCCACTGATACAAACTCCGCAGGACTTCCGCCGGGCGCACCCCCGAGATGCGCTCGAATGTCGCGTCGTCCATCTCAATGAGGTGCTCGCGCCAGGCGGCGGGATTGGTTACGACTTCTGGATGGGTGAGTTTCCTTCCATCCGCGAACGAGAAGATGTGGGGCAGCTGGCGGAGGATGGCTTCCACGCAATCTTCTTTCGTGGCCCGGGCCATGCGTTCCGAGGCCATCTCGATACGCGAATGAGTGGAACTTGCTCCCTCGGGGCACCATGCATCCATGGCCCACCCACAGGCGGAGGTGAGCAGTTCCTCCAGGGTCAAGAAGGTGTTCACCCTCTGGTGGATGTATCTTCCATGTTGGAGTGAATCCCAGAAGCCAAGTACGGCTTGGAGCCTTTGCGCTGTTCGTGCCGCGCTCTCCGGTGCGCTTCCAGAAAGGGCGAAGTGAAGAGCGCCCCAGGCTGTCTGGCGAAAAGCCGCTTCGTAACTGTCTCCGAGATGGCGGTCGCTCATCGTGTCGCACAGGCTCATGGCCACTTCTGACGTCATATACAGCCGCCAGGCTGGGTGCTCATCATGGATGTCGGCGACATTGTGCGTGAAGACCAGGTCGTTGGGAGCGACCGTCGTCATTTCCATGGGCGGAGGGAAGGTACCGTCGACCTGATATTGTTTCGCGCAACGGCGCCCCTCCGCCTTCGCCGCGTTTTCGATGGCGGTGAGTGGGCCATGAAGGAAGGCAGGAAGTTGGAGCGCGGTCATTCCTAAGACTCCTTCCAATTCGAATTCGGGCGACCATGAGGCCTGGAGGTGGCTTTCTGGCCTGGGTAGGAGGCGTCCATGCGTCCGGAGTGGTGGATGAGGTAGGCTGCTCGCCCAGCCCGTCCCACCGCATGATGCGGTGCCGCCCGGGCGCCCGTTTTTCGAGGACGTCCCACCATGTACTGTCCGTCCTGTCGGCAGGAGCGCCTCGGTGGCCAGCTCTGCGCCGCATGCGGCAAGCCGATGACCGCACGCTCCCGCGAAGCGCTGGAGCAGGAACTTGCCCACATCCGTTTCCTCCTCGGTGAGCTGCCTCACTGGGACACCTCCTCGGTGCCCAAGGCGACGCGCAACTACCTCACCCAGCGTTACGAGCGTCAGATCCGCATCCTCGACCTCGTGCTCGCGGAGACTGTTTCGGTCGCCGTGCCCGCTCCCGGCGAAGGGACCCCTGTCGAGATCGCTGCTCCGGTCGTGGTGCCCGCATCCATCGCGGCTCCCCAGCAGGTAGCACTCTCCGCCGAGGTCCTCGTTCCGCCCGTCGCGCCACCTCCGCCTTCCTCGAGCGTCACCGAGGAGTTCCCGGAGAACCCGCTCCTCGCCGCGATGCAGGCCTCTCCAGCGGAGGTGTCGCCCGCGCCGAAGATGTCCTTCTCCAAGCCCGAGCCGGAGACGTTCTCCTCCAGGCCCGAGGAGGAGGAAGAAGAGGAGTTGGCTCCCCTTCCTCCCGTCGTCACCGAGCCCCTCTTCGACGCTCCCGTCCGCCGCTCCCCCACCGCGCGCCTGGTGGAAGAGGTCTCCACCTGGGACACCGTCTGGCGTCCCTTCCTCTACGAGAGCATCGGTTGGTTCATCGGCGCCTTCCTCATCGTCGCCGGCTCGCTCTACCTCGCCTTCGATAGCTGGGCCGGGCTCACCTCCGTCTCGCGCTCCCTCGTCGTCTTCGGCATGACCGCGGGCTACTCCGCCGCCTTCTCCATCTGTGGCGCGTTGCTCGCCCGCAGGGAGGCCCTGGCCAGCGCCGGCCGCATCCTCGGCCTCATCGGCGCCGCGGTCGGTCCCCTCGCGGGCCTCGCCCTGGGGCCGCTCGACAGCCTCAGCCTCGACGGCATTCCGCTCTACCTCCTGCTCCCCCTGCTCGTGGGCTGGTCCGTGGCGGCCGCCCTGCTCGTGCGCAAGCCCGCCGAGTCCTTCGATGTGCCCTCGCGTCCCCTCCTCCAGGGGGCGCTCGTCGGCACCACGTGGATGATGGGACTCGCGCCGCTCGCCGCGCGGCTGGGCACCTCCGCCGTCTGGTTCGATCTGCTGCCCTGTGTCCTCTTCGCCCTCCTCGCGCGCCAGTCCCTCCCCGCGCCCCGGACGAGCCGCGCCCTCGCCTTCACCCTGGCGGCGCCTTCCTACCTGCTGCTGCTCTACGCGGTGCGCCTGCACGTGGCGCTCGCCGCCAGCGGCACTCCCCCGCGCTGGGCAACTACGCGCCCTTCCTCGCCCTGCTGCTGGCCACCTGTCCGCGCTTCCGCCCGTTGCCGTCCGACGAGGCCGCGGATTCGCTCTCCGTGGGCGTCGCCTCCTTGCAGGTGGGCTGCCTCGTGCTCGCGGCCACGGGCTCGCCTCCGGCCCTCTTCCTCACCGCGGCCATCTTCACCAAGACGATGTTCGAGCTGTCCCGGGGCTCGCTGCTCCGGTTGCGCTGGGTCTACCCCACCTTCGCGGGCGACTACCTCGTCTACTCCTTCGCGGACCAGGTGCTGCCCGCGTCCCTCCGCGCCCACTTCGACTGGCCCTGGTATCTGCGCACCGTCACGGCCCTGCCCTTCGTGTTCGGTGGCACCCTGCTCGCGGGCTGGTTGTTGTCCCGTGCCGCGCGGACCTCCTCGGAGGAGGAGGCGGCGAGCGCCGAGGTGATGCTGCGCTCCACCGCCGTCGCCAGCCCGCTCCTGGTGCTCATGGGGTACTTCTCCCAGGACTTCCGCCCCGTCTTCTGTAGCACGCTGGCGCTGATGGTGCTGTGCGTGGTCGCGGGTGAGCGCCTCGAGCGCCTGTACCTGTCCATCGTCGGCGCCACGCTGAGCGTCTCCCTGTCGGTCTCGTCGCTGCTGCTGTGGGGCGCCTCCGGGGCCGCGATGGTGTGCGGGGGGAGCGCTCGTGTTCGCCGCCCTGCCGTTCTTCCGAGCGTCGCCCGCCCGGCACGTCTTCAACGCCGCGGCTGGCTGGCTCGCGCTGTCGGGCTTCGTGGACGCGCTCCATGCGGGAGCGCACGCGGGGGCGACGGTGGGCCCGGCGCTCAGCGGCGCCGCGATGCTCCTGGTGGCGTGGAACCTCGCCAATCCCTACCTGTTCGCCGTCGCGGCCTTCGCCGCCGCGGCCGTGGTGCCCAAGCTCGCCAGTCTGGTGGGAAGCGAGTGGGTGCCCCTGGCGCTCGCCGTGTCGGCGCTGGGTCTCGCCTTCCTGGGCGAGCGCGGGGGCCGGGCGCGGCTGCTCGGCGCGTCGGGCGTCGCCCATGCCGTCCTGGCGTTCGGCTGGGGTCTGGCACTGGGCGTGCCCTGGTTCGGCGTCATCATCCTGCTGGCGGCCGCCGCGGTGGGCGTGGCCTCGCGGGTGCTGCCCTGGGTGCGTCCGCTCGCGGTGCTCCTCGCGGGCTTCGCGCTCCTGCCCCGGGTGGGGCCCCTCGACGCGTGGCCCTGGATGACGCCGACCTTGTCGCTGTGCCTCTTCGTTCCCTGGTCGTTGGGGGCCTCGGTGATCGCCGCGCGCCAGGGCCGGAACGCGAGCACCGTGCCGAGCACCGTCCTCGCGGGTCTGCTGTCCATGGTCTTCCCGGTGCTCGCCGCCATGTCGCGGGATGGCTCGTGGAGCGGTGGGGACGTGGTGCTCGTGGCGCTCTCGGCCCTGTTCACCGCGCGCTCGTTGCACCCGTCCTTCTCCATCGCCATGGCGTCGTTGTGGCCGCTGCTCTACGTGGTGGCCTCCTTCCGTGCTCCCGTCGCGCTGGGCCTGGCGGTGCTGCTCAGCGCCCTGGGCCTCTTGGAGTCGCATCGCGCGGCCTTCCGGTACCTGGCGGGAGGGCGGCGCTTCGCGCTCATGGCGAGCCTGTGCGCCATGCCCTTCCTGGTCCTCGCGTGCGTGGCCTGCCATGGCGCGGTGGTCCCCTTCGTGCTCGCGGGCACGGCGCTGCTTCCGCTCGTCTGGACACGCGCCAACCGCGAGCCCCTCTTCGCGGCGCTCGCGCCGGTGTTCGTTCTCCTGTTCGCCCTCGTCTCGCGCGAGCTCCTGGCCTGGGCGGCCGCGCTGCCGGTGGTCGCGCTCGGGGTGGTGCGCGCCACGGAGCACCTGCCCGGCGCCCGTTGGCTCCTGCTCGGAAGCGGGGAGGAGGCGCGGGTACGGCGGCTCTCCCTCGGCATGCAGGTGGCGCTGACGGCGGTGTCGGTGGCGGTGCTGTTCGCGTGGGGGGAACCGCCCGTCGTGTTCACCACCCTCGTGGCCTCGCTCGTGCTGCTGCCCGGGCCGAGGCCTTCGGTGCGCGTGGGGTTGGGCGTGGGCCTGTTGCTGGGCTGTGTCCCGCTGCACCCGGTGGGGATCGTCCTGTTGCTCGCGCTGGGCCTGCTCACGCACCATGCACCGGTGAAGCTGGGGGCCTTCCTCCGCGCTCCCCGGACGAGGTGCTGCGGCCCCTGTCGGTGGTGGGGGCGCTCGTGCTCGCGGTGGGGACGCTGCTGCTCGGCGCGCCCACGCCGGGGGCCATTCTCGTGCTGGCGGGCGTCCTGGGCGTGGGGGCCTTCCTGCTGTCACGGGGAGGGATGCTCACCCTGTCCGTGCTCGCGCTCGCGTGCGCCTCGTTGGGCGGGACGCCCGAGCACCCCGTGGCGCGCTGGCATTCCGGGGCGGAGCTGGCCTTCACCGGGGTGGCGCTGGGCGCGGCGCTCCTGTCGGCCCTGTGCCAGCTGGGAAGCGTGCAGCGCGCCCTGGTCCGCGTGGCCGCGCGCCTGTCCCCGGGACTGGGCTCCACCTGGAGCGAGCCCCTGTGGACCGCGGGTGCCTTCGCCCTGACGGTGCCCCTGTTGCGGCACCTGCTGGAGGAGGGCCCTGGCGGGCTGTCTCCGGGCGGGGCACTGCTCGCGGGCCTCACCGCGCTGGTGTTGATGGTGACGCGCGAGCGGGTGATGGCCAACGTGGCCGTCGCGCTCCTGGCCGGAGTGCTCGTCGCGGCGGTGCCGCCGCCCTGGTCGCCCGCGGTGTTGAGTGGCACGGGGCTCGTGCTGTGCATGGTGGGCACGTGGCTGGACGAGCGCGACCTGGACGTGGGGGCGGCGCTGCACCACGCGGGGTGGGTGCTGTCGCTCCTGGCGGTGTTCGGCCTGAGGGACCTGCGGCATCCGGGGACGGCGGCGTGCTTCGTGGCGGGCCTGGGCTCGGCGTGGGCGGTGGTGTACCGGCGCCGGGAGCAGGAGATGGTGGGCTGGGTCGCCACGCTGGTGGCCGTGCACGCGCTGATGGCGCACGTGGGCGCGGTGCTGTCCACGGGACGCGGTCCGCAGCTCATCCTCCCGGTCTTCGGGGCGCTCAGCGCGCTGCTGGCCGCGGTGGCGCTCCAATTGGCGGGCGAGCGCGTGCGCCGCCACGTGGGACATGGCTTCGCGACGCTGGCCCTGGTGGAAGTGCTCGGCTCGCTGGTGCTGGTGCCGGGCTCCATGGGCGCGCTGCGCGAGTCGCTCCTGGCCTGTGGTGGGCTGACGGTGCTCTTCTTCGCCCTGGTGCGTCGCGCGGTGCGCGAGGAGGACGAGGGCTCCGCGTTCCTGGCGCAGGGGGCCCTGTCGCTCGGCTACCTGTCGGTGCGGCTGCATGCGCTGGCCTCGGAGCTGGGGGGGACGGACAGCCTCGTGGCGCTGGGGGGCGGCGTCGTCTTCTCCGGCCTCTATGTCTTCGCGCAGCGCGAGGGGCGGGGCTGCCCGCCTTCCGCCGGCCGGCGCTGTGGGGCGCCTTCCTCTTCCCCCTGGCGGGTCTGCTCACCGCGCCGTGGCACCAGCCCCTGTACGTGGCCGCCCTGCTGGTGGGCTACGCGGCCCACTTCGCCGCGCTGGCCGCGCACCCCTCGCAGCGCGGGGTGGGCTCGCTCGTCTCGGCGGCGGCCTTCAACGCGGCGCTGTTGCTCGTGTGGCTGGGCACGGGGGCGGGCGAGCCGCAGTACTACGTCATCCCCGTGGGACTCTCCCTGCTGGTGCTGCTGCGGGTCTTCCGGGACGCGCTCGAGCCGGACACCCGGGCGAAGCTGCGAGCGTTCGCCATCACCTTCGTCTACGTGGCGGGGGCCTGGAAGCCGCTCATGTTCCAGGACAGCCGGGCCATGCTGTTGTGTGTCCTGCTGTGCGTGGTGGGGGTGGGGGTGGGGGTGGCGCTGCGCATCCGCTCCTATGTCTACCTGGGCAGTGCCTTCCTGGTGACGTGTGTGGTCGCCAACCTGGCGCGTTCGGGCATGCGGGACCACCGGATGGGTGCCGCCTTCCTGTCCCTGCTCGGCGTGGGGGTGGTGGGATTCATGGTGCTCTTCACCGCCAAGCGCGCCGAACTGCTGGAGCGGTATGCTCGGGTGCGCGCGTTGATGGACACCTGGGAGGGGTGACGCGCGCCGGGCTCCGGTCTTCCCATGGCCGGGCCCGGCGAACCTGGAGGAAGTTCACATGCCGAAGACGCTCGTCTTTTATGTGCAGGATGGATTCGCGGATTGGGAGGCGGCCTACGTCCTCCCCCTGCTGCGGGAGAGGGGGTGGGAGTCCGCGTGGTGTCCGAGAACGGGGCGTCCGTGACCAGCGCGGGAGGATTGGGAGTCGTGGCCCAGACGCGCCTGCGCAATGTGTACCCGGCGGACATCGACGGGTTGATCCTCCCGGAGGTGACTTCTGGATGGACGACACCACCAACCAGCCGGTCCTCGCGTTCGCCCAGGACCTTCTGGCGCAGGGCAAGATGGTCGCGGCGATCTGCTCGGCCACCGTGGCGCTCGGCCGGCAGGGGCTGCTCGACCAGCGCCGACATACCAGCAACGACCTCGGGGTCTTGAAGCAGGAGGCTCCCGGCTACCGGGGAGAAGCGCTGTACGTCCAGAGCCTGGCCGTGACGGATGGCAACCTCATCACCGCCTCCAGCATTGGCGCCCTCGAGTTCGCCCGGGAGATCGCCGACTACCTGAAGCTGGGCAGCGAGAGCTACCGCAAGCAGTGGTACGAGCTGTTCAAGCACGGGGTGGCGCCTCCCGCGGACTTCTGGACGCAGTCCTGAGCCTGGGGAATGTCCGGCCGCGAACCGGGTTGGGTTGGCCTTTCGTCACCCGGAGCCCGGGGCGGGAGGTCTCGACGAGATGGAGAGCCTGGAGTCGCGTGTGGAACAGTTGGAGCGCCGCTACCACCGCTCACGCCTGGTGAGCTTCGCGGCGCTCGGGTTCGGGGCGCTCGGGCTGGGGGTGGCCGCCCGGCGCCCGGTGGAGCCCGCCGGGGGAGGGGAGCTGGTGGCCTCGCGGCTGACCCTGCGCGACGCGCGGGGCCTCACCCGGATGACCCTCTCGGCCCAGGAGGGGGGCGAGGGGGGCTGGTGCTGCATGACGCGGAGGGCCAGCCCCGGGCGCTGCTGGGCGTGGACAGTGGCGGCTCGCCCCGGCTGCGCTTCGCCACCGCCGAGGGCGTCATGCTCGCGGAGCTGACCGTGTACGCGAACGAGGCGCCGCGGCTGGCGCTCCGGCAGCTGGGGGGGACCGAGTTCTTCTCGGTGTCGCTCTTGCCGGATGGCTCTTCCCGGCTGGAGCTCGCGGATGGGAATGGGCGTCCGCGGGCGATTCTCGGCGCCGACGCGCAGGGGGCGCCCGGGTTGTTTCTCGTGGACAACAAGGGCGGGTCTCGCGCGTCGCTGCGGGTGTCTCCCGGGGACGAGCCGAGCCTGGTGCTCGAGGGGCTCGCGGGGACGCTCTTCCGTGCCCCCGTCCCGGTGCAGTAGCGGAAGAGAAAATGCGTGCCGGCGAGAGGCGCGCGGGTAAGGTCGCCGCCCTCATGCGTCGCCTGCTTCTCGCCCCCCTGTGTCTTCTCGCCGCGTGTGCCGGTTCCGGGCCCGCGCGCCGGCCAGACTCCTCCCCGCCCCGGGTGGCGTTGGGGAGCGCCTTCGAGGTTCCGGTCCCCTTCGCCGCCACGCCCGTGCCGGAAGCTCCGTCCGGACAGGAGGACTCCCCGGCGGCCGGCGTCCCGGAGCCCGCCCGGCCCGTGGCCTCCGAGCTCGAGCGGGCCCAGGCGCTCGCGGCCGCCATCGTCGAGCGCGCGGTGCAACTGGTGGGCATCCCGCGGCTGGGCCGGGTGGCGCGGGGCGTTCCGGATGACTGCTCGGGCCTGGTGCGGCTCGCCTACCAGAAGGCGGGCATCGACCTCGTCAGCGAGGGCTTCCTGTCGGGCGAGAACGCCGTCACCGCCATCTACCGCCGCGCGCGGGCGCGGGGGCGCTCCATGAGAACCCCCAGCCCGGGGATCTGGTCTTCTTCCGCGAGACGTATGACCGCAACCGGGATGGCCGGCGCAACGATGGGCTGACCCACGTCGCGGTGGTGGAGCGTGTGGAGGCCGACGGCACGCTCACCTTCATCCACCGGGGCCGCAAGGGCATCGCCCGCTCGCACATGAACCTCGCCTTCCCACGCACCCACCGGGAGGGGCAGGGCGGCTCCATCCTCAACGACATCCTGCGGCCCGCGGCCCGGGGACAGCGGGCGTGGCTCTCGGGAGAGCTCTTCGCGGGCTTCGCCTCGCCCGCGGCGCTCTGAGCCCGCCTCGCGTGGCCCCCGGCGTCCCCACCGCGCCGGGTTCGTGAACTCCTCGAGTTGTTTCCTTCCGACAGGGACACGTCTGGATTTGTCCGGTCAATGGACAGTCAACTGGACGCGAGGGCTTGTCCTCATATCAAAACAAACGTCGAGCCCAGACTGGAAAGTCCAGTCTTGATACAACAGGCCATGCGGCAATACGCCGCGTTCCCAGACGTGGGGGGGCCGTGTAGAAGCCGTGCCCAGCCATGAACTCATTCCCCGCGCGCCTCATTGCCGTTGCCCTGCCACTCGCCAGCACCCTGGGGTGTGGACTCCAAGGACCCGAGAAGAAGGAGCTCCCGGTGGACATCTCCTTCGAGGCCCGGGTGGGCGCGCGGCCCTTCGCCTGCGGGGACACGTACACGGGACTGGGCACCACGGCGACCACCTTCGAGCCCATGGACTTCCGCGTGTTCCTCCATGACGTGCGGCTCGTCTCGGAGGACGGGGGGAGGTCCCCGTCACCCTCACGGACGATGGGGCGTGGCAGAAGGGCGGCGCGCTCCTGCTCGACTTCGCGGACAAGTCGGGCCAGTGCACCAACGGGACGGCGGCGACCCGCACGCACCGGTGGGCACGGTTCCCGAGGGGAACTACCACGGGCTGCGCTTCAAGCTCGGCCTGCCCACGTCGCTCAACCACCAGGACGTCTCCATCGCTCCCGCTCCCTTCAACGACATCAGTCTGTTCTGGAGCTGGCGGATGGGCTACCTGTTCACCCGCATCGAGGGCCGGACGACGGGGCTGCGCTCGGGCTATTTCATGCACCTGGGGAGCACGGAGTGTCCCCCCTGGAGCCCGGTCAGGCGTACGACGAGTGCACCTACCCCAACCGCCCGGAAATCTCCCTGGAGGGCTTCGTGCTGGACCAGAGCAAGGTCGTGCTGGACCTGGCGAGCCTCTTCGAGGGCAGCAACCTGGACGCCAACGCGAACGTGCCCAATACCGCCACCGGGTGCATGTCCCAGCAGGAAGATCCAGATTGCGCGCCGGTGTTCAACCGGATGGGGCTCGCGTTCGGTGACTCGTCCGGCGCCTCCGTGAAGCAGACCTTCATCCGTTTGGAGTAGGGGGGACCATGAGGCCGTTCATGATGAAGCGGTGGGTAGTGCTGTCGACCTTGGCTTGTCTGGGAAGCGCGTGCGGCGACCGCCCGGCGCCCGGGCCCGAGCCCGAGAAGTATCAGTGGCGGTTGCCCGCGGGCTTTCCGACTCCCCGCGTTCCCGCGGACAACCCGATGACGGAGGCCAAGGTACAACTGGGCCGGCGCCTCTTCTATGACAAGCGCCTGTCGCTCAATGGCACCCAGGCCTGTGCCTCCTGCCACGACCAGGCACGTGCCTTCACGGACGGGCGCACGCACGGCCTGGGCAGTACCGGCGAGTCGCACCGCCGCAACGCCCAGGGCCCGGCCAACATCGCCTATGCCACGAGCTACACCTGGGCCAACCCGAACCTCACCTCCCTGGAGCTCCAGGCCCTCACGCCCTTGTTTGGCAAGGAGCCGGTGGAACTGGGCTTCGCGGACAAGGAGGACGAACTGCTCGCGCGCCTGCGCGCCGATCCGGACCTCGCGGCGCGTTTCGCCGAGGCCTTCCGGGGAGGCCGAGCCCGTGTCCCTGGCGTCCATCACCCGTGCCCTGGCGAGCTTCGAGCGGACGTTGCTGTCGGGCAATTCGCCCTATGATCAATACCTCTATGGGGGCAAGGTGAATGCCCTGTCCCCGGCGGCCAAGCGGGGCATGGAGCTGTTCTTCTCCGAGCGCCTGGAGTGCAATCACTGCCACTCGGGCTTCAACTTCCAGGACGCGGCCATCCATGAAGGCTCTTCCGAGGCCGTCCTGCCCTTCCACAACACGGGCCTGTACAACGAGGATGGGGCGGGCGCCTATCCCGCGACGGACCCGGGCCTCATCGAGCTGACGGGACGTCCCGAGGACATGGGGAGCTTTCGCGCGTCGTCCCTGCGCAACGTGGCGCTCACCGCGCCCTATATGCACGATGGGAGCATCGCCACGCTCTCCGAGGTGTTGGACCATTACGCCGCGGGTGGCCGGGCCCGGATGCTTGACTCCAGCCAGACGAGCCCGCTGCGCAGCGGCTTCGTGCGAGGCTTCACCCTGACCCCCCAGGAGAAGGCGGATGTGATCGCCTTCCTGGAGGCGCTGACGGACACCGAGTTCCTGACGGACCCGCGCTTCGCGGACCCGGCCCTTCATCCCTGAGCCGTCACGGTCCGGTGCTGGGAGCTCCCAGCGCCGGATCACCCAGGAAGGCCTCGTCCGTCAACGTGTCGAGGAAGAGCAGGAGGGCGGCCTTCTCCACGTCGCTCAGGGGCACGCCGGGGGCCCGGTGGGAGTCCCCGCGCAGGGCGATGTCCAGGGTGGATGAGGGCACCACGCCCCGGCGGTAGTGCTCCAGCACCGCGTCCAGCGTGGCGAAGCGGCCATCGTGCATGTAGGGCGCCGAGCGCACCACGTTGCGCAGCGTGGGCGTCTTGTAGCGCCCCGTGTCCTCGGGCCTGAGCGTGATCCGGCCCCGGCCCCGGGTTGCGTCCTCCCCCTCGCCCCAGACGGAGTCCAGGCCATTGTTGTGGTAGGCATTGTCCGTGAAGAGCTCCGTGTCGTGGCACGGCGTGCACCGCGTCCGCACGAGCCCGTGGCCCGCCTGCTCCAGGGCACTCAGCTCGCCTCCGGGCTCGCCTCGACGCCACGAATCGTAGCGCGAGCGCGCCGACACCAGCGTGCGTTGGAACTGGGCGAGCGCTCGCAGCAACTGGCCGAGCGTGGGTCCACCGGGTCCGAACGCGGCCTCGAAGCGTTGGACGGCTTCTGGCGTGGAGGCCAGCCGCTCCATCAGCGCTTGCAAGTCCCGCTGGCCCATCTCATCCGGGTGGGTGATGGGCCCGAGTGACAGCGACTCCAGGTTCTTCGCGCCTCCATCCCAGAAGAGGCCGTCCATCCAGGCGAGGTTGATGAGCGAGGGGACGTGACGCACGAGCGGGCGTCCACTCACGCCAGTCGTCGCGAGCGAGGCGTCGAGCGAGAAGGCATGGGCTTGGACGTGGCAGGAGGCGCACGACACGCGCCCGTTGCTCGACAGCAGGGAGGAGTAGAACAGCCAGCGCCCCAGGGCCACGCCCTCGGGGGTGGTCGGGTTGTCCGGGAGCGCGGGCACGGAGGTGAAGCCCAGGGGGAGGACGGGCCCGGGAGCCTCGCTCCCCTCCGGGGGCGGCACGCTCTCCGGGCCCGGCCCACAGGCGCCGAGCAGGGCCAGCATCAGGTTCCAGGCCGCCATGTTCCCCGCCCGGCGTCCGTGCCAGCTCATCGGTTGGGGTTCTCCACCGACGTCAGGGAGAAGCCCTTCGCGAAGTTGTCGGACAGGGTGGCGCGCTCTCCGCTGTCGGAGACACCGATCGAGGGCGTGTGGAGGGGGTGCAGCCCGGTGAAGAGACGCGCGGTGTCCAGACGCAGGTTCACGCTCAGGCTCTTCTGGCCGTTCACCGTGACGGACGAGGGGAAGGTGTGGCGCACGGTGCGGAAGTTGTCATTGGTCCCCGTCTCCCAGCCAAACTCCGAGCGGCTTCCATCGGCCTTCACGTACTGGCCCTTCGTCTTGGTGAAGATGTAGCTGGTGAACCACATCCAGGTCTCGTAGGTCATGTTCTTGAGGATGTGCAGCTCACCCGCCTGGCGGCTCAGGTTGTCATTGTAGGTGGGGTCCACGCCGATGCTGAAGGTGATGCCGGTGTAGACGCCCGCGGGCACCACGGGCACCTGGACGCGCTCGCGGCGGTTGGCCGGCATCTGGAGTTGATCATCCGCCGAGCCATGCACCGGTTGCGCCTTGATGGCCTCGATGAGGTAGTAGCTGTTCGGCAGCGGTACCTGTGTTCCGTCCTGCTTCAGGAGCGTCACGTTGGACAGCCAGTAGCGCACCTCGGTGAAGAGGAGCTGCCCCTCTGGCGTGCCGTAGGGCGTGTCCAGCGCGAGCGGCTGGTCGCCGAAGAACAGCCCGGCGTTCAGCTCGAGGTTGCCCGAGGTGGCGGCCAGCCGCTCCCGGAGCTGTCTCACCTGCTCGTTCGCCGCGTCCAGCTTGACGAGCACCCCATCCCAGTCCTGGGTGGCCAGCAGTTCCCGGGCCTCGGCGAGCTGTTGCCGGGTGTCCTCCAGTTGAGCGGTCAGCTGCTCCTTCTCCTGTCGCGCCGTGGCGCTGTCCTGCTCATGTCTGGCGAGCTGGGCCCGCAACTCGTCGAGGGTGGCCTGCATCGCGGCCAGCCGCTGTTCCAACTCCTGGCGCTCGGTGGCGGAGAGGGAGGAGGGATTGTCCCCACCGCACGCGGGAACCACCAGAACCGTCATCGCCGCCACGAGCAGGGCCCGGGCGTACCTGGAGGATGAAGACAGGAAAGAGGGCATGCACAGGCTTATACGCCGCGCCGCATGTTCGAGAATGCGGCGTGTTGCCGCATGCCGGACGGGGCTGGATGTGTATTCCGCCCCGGGTCCGATTGAAATGTCTGTTTTTGGAAGGGACTACTTCTTATTCAGGATATCGAGGGCGTTGCGCGCCTCGTTCTGACCGCAGTTCTTCGTGCCCACGCGGGGCGTCCGGCTCAGATCATCCAGCGCGGGCACCGCCTTCGCGTCGCCCAGGCCCTCCAGGCGCCGCGCCGAGCTGGCCCGCACGGCGCAGTCCTTCGAGGACAGGGCCCGGATGTACAGCTCCACGAGGTCGAGCCCGTCGGTGGACTGCATCGCCTCCAGGTAGCGCAGCGCGCCCCACTGCCTGGGCGAGAAGTCCTCCTCCGCCAGCTCCTCGAAGCGGTCCCTCACCTGCTCCTTGGGCAGCGTCCCCATGAACTTGCGCAGGTCCCGGTTTTTCTCGTCCTCGCCGAAGTCCGCGGCGAGTCCGTCCAGGACAACCTCGTCCAGGGACTCGCGCGCGGCCGCGTCCAGGGTGTTCAACGTCGAGAGCTCATCGCCGTGCCGGTTCACCTCGTGCAGCGCCCGCGCGCGCACCTGCAGGACCCTCGCCTCCTTCTTCGTCTCCGGGGGCAGCTCCTTCAGCAGCGTCAAGGCGTCGTTGGGCTTGTTCTCGTCCAGGAGCTGTCGCGCCGCGTAGGTGGGCTCGTGGCGGCGCACCCACTCGAACGTGCCCACGCCCAGCAGCACGAACACGCCGAGCCCCACGCCCACCGCGCGGCGGGGATGGGAGCGCACCCGGGCCCCGCTCTTCTGCACCACCGTCTTCGCCGCCCACACCACCGAGTCGCGCGCCGCCAGCACCGGCCGCATCGCGCTGTCCAACCGGTCCTTGAGTGGCGGCCTCATGGACACCTCGTCCTGGCCACCGAAGGGCAGGCCCTCGCTGGCCCGGCGGCAGCGGTAGAGCGGCAGCGGCTCGTTCGTGCCGGGCAGGGGCACGTCGCCGCACGTCTCACAGTCTCCCTCCACCCGCGTGCGCGCCAGGTTCACCGAGCCGGTGAAGACGACGTCGCCCGCCTCGGCCACCTGCTCCACCGCCTTGACCACCTCCACCGGCTCGCCAATCACCGTGTCGCGGGTGACGAGCACCTCGCCGGTGTGGAGACAGACGCGCACGGGCAGCCGCTCGTCCGGGCCGCACTGCTGGTTGTGCCGCCACAGCCGATCCTGCATGGCCATGCCGCAGAGCACCGCCTGGGTGGGTGAGGAGAAGACGACGAGCAGCGCGTCCCCGCGCTTCTGCACCAGCCGGCCGTTGTAGTCGCGCACCAGTGGCAGCAGCAGCCGATCATGCGTCTCCAGCATCCGCGCGTTCTGCTCGTGCGTCTGCCGCGAGGTGCGCTCGGTGTAGCCCTGGAGGTCCGTGAGCATCAACGTGAGGTTGCGCGTCTTGCCGGACGCGGAGCCGCCCACGACGGTGACGAGCTGCGAGCCCGAGCCGGACGGCTCGGAGGACTCCGGTGCGGGCTCCTCGCGCGCGGCGTTCAGGGGAGAGGGCGAGGGGACGGTGAACGCGCGGGAGGGCGAGACGGCGCCCTCGGGCAACTGCCGGCCCGGCGTGGCGCGGGTGGGGGCCTGCGAGGTCGAACGGGCGTTCCGGGGCGCGGGTGACTCCGCGGGGGGCGGACCGCCGAAGGCGGAGGTCCCCGCGGGAGAGATCTCCGTCTGCTCCACCGTCACGGGCTCGGCGAAGGCGAGCGTGCCGCTCGAGGGCGGCGTCGAGGAGGGGACGGGGAAGCGCGAGATGCTGGGCAGTGGCGGAAAGGGCGTGCCCGAGGCCAACACCTGGGGGAAGGGCGTGGGGATGGCGGGGGCCGACAGCGCGCCGAGCGCCTCCACCAGGGCGTGCGCGCTGGGCAGCCTCAACTGCGGATCCTTGCGCAGCAGTTGCATCACCAGCGCGACGAGCGGGGCATGTCCGGAGAGGGTGGGCGCGGCCTCGATGAGGGGCATGGGCGAGGCCGAGGCGTGCTGGGCGACGTACTGGGTGGGGCTCGGGCCCGGGAAGGGGAGCTGGCCCGAGAGCATGCGGTAGGCGAGCGCGCCGAAGGAATACAGGTCGCTTCTCGCGTCCACCGGTGCGCCCACCGCCTGTTCGGGCGAGAGGTACTCCGGGGTGCCGACGACGAGGCCCACCTGGCTGAGGTTGCCCGCCTTGTCCGCCTCCATCAGGCGGGCGATGCCGAAGTCCAGCAGCCGGGCCTGTTCGCCGCGCGGCCCCCGGGTGAGCAGCACGTTCTCCGGCTTGATGTCGCGGTGGATGATGCCCCGGTCGTGGATGGCCGCGAGGCCCTCGGCGAGCTGGTGCAGCAGGGGCAGCGCGCGCGCGGGTGACAGGGCGCCCTGCTGCAGCACGTCATAGAGGTTCTCCCCCTCGACGTACTCCATGACGATGCAGGCGCCGGCCGCCGTCTCGCCGTAGTCGATGACGCGCACCACGGCGGGGTGATCCACGGCCGACAGCATGCGCGCCTCGCGCTTGAAGCGCTCGATCATGCTCGGGTGCACCATCAGGTCCGAGTGCAGGACCTTGATCGCCACCCGGCGGCCCAGGGACACCTGTTCGCCGAGGTACACCTCGCCCATGCCTCCGGTGCCGAGCAGCTTGAGGACGCGGAAACGATCATCGAGAACGAGGGATCCGGTGTTGATCACGGGCGCGCCATCTTCGCCGGAAACGCGAGGCACGGGCAGGGGTCTTGTGCGGCCTTTGTCCGCCTCCCCGCCTGCTCTCCAGCCAACGGGATGATGACGCTGACTTTTTCCGGGCTCCCCGTGAACTGGGAGTGAAGGCGCATCGCCAGGGATGGGGTTCCCGCCCGCCGCGCTCTCGTGCTACCCGGCTGGCCCCATGCCCTCCAGCCTCTTCTTCGCCCGCCTCGTTCCGAATCGTCCCGACTTCGCGATGTCCATGACCGCCGAGGAGCAGGCCGCGATGCGCGCGCACGGCGAGTTCCTCCAGGGCCAGTTCGCGGCCGGCACGCTGGTGGTGGCGGGCCCGGTGCTCGACCCCGCGGGCGTCTTCGGGATGGCCGTGTTCGAGGCGGAGTCGATCGACGAGGTTCGCCGCCTTCTCGAGCGGGATCCCGCCAGGGCGGTGGGGCGCTACGAGGTCGCGCCCATGGGCCCGAACATCGTCCGGCCCGCGCGTCCCGCCGGCTCCTGAACCCAGGCGGATTCGCACGGATGTCTGGCTTGACGCACTCGACCCGCGGAGATGTCAGGCATTGGCCGAGCAGCTCGCCGATGGGCGAGCACCGCTCCATCTCCTGTCGCGGTGGCAGGTTCACTGATTCCTTCGCCGCCGGGTATACGTATTTCTCATATCGTCTCCCGGACTGAGCAGGTGACGCGGGCTCCGCGGCGGGTCGTTCCTTGCCGAGGTCTCGGCCCATTGGGGCGCTCGGGAACGTAGTGGTTGGAAATTTTGATTTCCCCGGTGTGAGAACTCCCGGTTCGCGGGTGACGCGTGGAGACGTGGACGGGGAAATCCATCCGGCGAAGATAAGTAACCCCTCTACAAATGTCCTCTTTTCCTCATATGCTCTCTGTCGCGGTCCCTCCTCACCCCTCGTGAACAACAACCCGATGACGAATAAAGCTCTGCTCGCGGCCCTCTCCGCCACTTGTGTCGCCGTGACGGCCCACGCCGACCCGCTCCCCTTCCCTTCACCTTTTCGGGCTACATGCGCGCCGGCACCGGCATCAACGTCCGGGGTGGCACGCAAGTGTGTATGGGCCTGCCGGGTGCCGACACCAAGTGGCGCCTGGGCAATGAGTGCGACTACGTGATCGAGCCGACCCTCAACGCGCGGCTCATCTCGCATGAGGGCTCCGACTGGCATGTGCACTTCATGCCCGGCATCTATCGCGCGTGGGGAGGCAAGGAGTTTCAAACCTACAGCTCGCCGGGAGTGGCCTTGGCTGACAGCGGTACGGACGAGCTCGTGGCGCGCTTTGGCCAAGTCTATGCCTACGGGACCAACATCGCGGCGCTCGGCAATGGCAAGGTCTGGGTGGGCCGGCGCTTCTACAACCGTCTGCAGACCGGCATCAACGACCAGTTCCTGGAAAACAACGATGGCGATGGCGCGGGCATCGAGGACATCGACGTGCGCGTGGGCAAGCTCAGCGTGGCCGCCATGCTCAACCCGCGCGGGGGCGTCAGCAACAACCGCATCGCCGTGCCCCTCCGCCTGACCAACATCCCCGTCATTCCCAATGGCGGACTGGCCCTGTATGTCACCCCGTCCTTTCAGCTCAAGAAGGACGCCCAGACGGACACCCCCAACCCCCAGGAAGCCAACGGGCTGGCCGTGGGCCTCTACCAGACCTTGAACGGCGTCCTGCTCGGTGGCAACACGCTCGTCGCCTTGAAGATGGACTGGCTCGGTACCACGCGCAACAGCCGGGTCCTGCTGCAGCAGTCCGCCAATTTCGGCATCACCGTCCTCGAGGGGGTGGCCGAGTACCGCATCTACAAGTCCGCTGGCAACGCTGGCAACAAGTGGCTCGGCGTTGGCGTGCGCGCCGACACGCGCGTCATCGGTCCCTTCCGCGTGCTGGCCGAGGTGGGTCATGACATGGTCAAGCCGGACGGCGGTGGCCACACGCGCAACATGACCAAGTTCACCCTGGCGACGGCGGTGTCCGCGGGCCAGGAGGCGGGTTCCCGTCCGACGATCCGTCTGTTCGCCACGCACGCCATCTGGGACGAGGCGGCTCGTCTGGCCCTCGACCCGACCTCGCGCCAGGCTCAGGTCTTTGGTGACCAGCGGGCGGGCACCTCGGTGGGTCTCCAGGCCGAAGCCCGGTGGTGATGCGGTCCGGACGCGGCGCGCTCATCCGCTAGCCGCGTCCGAACTCGGTGGTTCTGGAGCTCAATGGCGGTCCATGGTCCGCCGCGCTCCTTCTCCCCTCGGTTCCCAGCCCCCACGACCCGCGCTGGCGGGGTCCGCTCCGCGTTGCGCTCGAACCATTCCGTCGTGGCGAGCACTCCGTTGTCCACCAACTGCTGCTTCTTCTCCTCCGACAGGGCGAAGTCCGTGGTGCCCACGCGCGCGTTGTCGATGAACACCGTGCGCCCCAGCGCCAACTCGTCCACGTGCAGCCGGCTGGACGTGTGCAACATGAAGCTGAAGAGCGCCTGGGTGTAGCTCTTCAGCCCCGTGATGGGCACCGGCAGCGGCTGCCAGTCCTTCCGGGCGGCGGCGATCTCCTCCCGCGTGCCCAGGAAGAAGCCCAGCGTCTCGGGACTCACGCCCACCTCCGGAGGCACCTCCGGCAGTCCGAGCACCGCCTGGCGCCGCACTCCATCGAATAGATCGATGGGGTAGTTCCACGAGACGCCCCCGTCCACGTACACGCCCTGTTCGAACTGCACCGCCTCGAAGAACAGGGGGATGCTCATGGACATGCGCACCGCCCGCCACAACGGCACCTCCGGCCGAGTGCTCGCGGAGAACACTTCCGGGAGCTGGCGCGTCAGGTTCGTCGTCACCACGAAGAGCTGGCGGAAGCGGCCCGGCTCGCGCCGCGCCAGGGCCTCGAGCTGCGCGAAGGTGAGATCCGGTTGGGCCTCGCCCAATACCCTCGCGGTGATCTGCCCGAGCTGCTGCCGGCACCACTGCTCGAAGACGTCGCCTTCGTAGAGGCCGTAGTGTTTGACGAGCCGGCTCGTGTCGCGGAAGACCCAACCCGGCCCATCCATGAAGGTGGCGAAGTCGGTGCTGCCCAGGACGGCGTTCAGCTCCTCCGCGGACGCGCCCACCGCCACGAGCGCCGCGGTGATGGCTCCCGCCGAGGTGCCCGCCACGTTGCGCACGTCACCCAGCAGACCCCGGGCTTCCAGAACCTGGAGGGCGCCCACGTAGGCCATGCCCTTCACGCCCCCACCTTCGAACACGAGATTTCGCAAGGTCATGTAGCGCAGGAGCGTGCCCCGTGGGCTCGCGCCCGACGAAGGTGTCAGAGGATTCGTACAGCAGCGAGCCCGAGCCATGTCCACATTCCCCGGGGCCGGGACATCCGGAAACGAGGAGGTAGTGCATGGAGAACTGGACGCTGGGTTATGGCTCGCTGCTGACGACGCTCGGTGTGGGCGGGTTCCTCGCGACGGGCGGACAACACAAGACGGCGCTCATCCCCGCGGGCTTCGGCACGGCGGCGCTCGGGCTGGGCCTGCTGTCACGCCGGGCATCCTCTCCGCGCTGGGCACTGGGAGGCGCGGCGCTCGTCGGGTTGCTCGGCTTCCTGGGGCCGCGCGGGGCCTCCGCCAGCTCCCCACCCTGCTGCGGGGAGAGAAGCTCGAGCGGCCCGCGGCCGTCATCTCCCAATCGGTGATGGCGGGGCTGTCGGCGGCGTACACGGTGCTTGGCGTTCGCGGCCTGCTGCGCGCGTAGTAGGCCGGGCCTCCGCGGTGGGTCCCGGGTCCCACTCCACGGGAGGCCCGGGACTCATCGCTCATGCGACCTCAGCCGGCGCGGACGGCGTGGAGGAAGCGGGCGTAGCCGAGCTCGGCGGCGTTCTTCGTGAGTTCGACATTCGCCCAGGCGACGACGTCGCCGAACGGACGCTCCCGCATGGGCCAGCGTGTCCGCTGGGTGGCGTGCAGGTCGTCGTCGGTGAGTTGCTCCAGCGCCGCTCGCCACCGGCCCTGCAGCCCGTCGAGCCACTCACGTACGCCGTCGGCGGTGCCGTGCCACGTCACGTTCTCGCGGGAGAGCGTCCCGCCGCCGAAGGAGTGGTCGAGCACCATGGACCACCAGAAGCCGAGGTGCCACGTCAGCCACGCGATGCTCGCCGGACCGATGTCGTAGTCCTCGCGCTCCGGCCAATCGGCGAGCCACCTTCCCTCGGGGCTCTGATGCACGTGCAAGCCCTTGGGCGCGGGGCGCCACAAGCACTCCTCGGTGGTCAGTCCATTGAGATGGTACTGGGTGAGGCTCCACGCCGTTTCGAACTGCCGCAACAGGTAGCCACGGACATCGTTGGACATGGGGGGAGCATACCGTTGGGGTCCTTTGACGTCGTTACGCGGGGGGGCCACACTGCTTCCGCGTGAGCACCGTTCCCTCGTCCACCTCCGGCGCCCCAGACACACGAATGGAGAGATTCCTTGAAGACGAGTCGAGATAACGCTCCGGACATGGACGCGGCGAAGTCCTCTCCTCCTCCCGAGGCCCAGGACGTGACCGTCGAGGAGTTGCTCGAGGCCATCTCACGGATGACGGCCAGTGAACCCCACGTGCGTTGCCGCGAGGGCGGCGGGCCCCTCGCCCCGCTCGCCACGGCCCTCAACCGACTGTCCAACCGACTCTCGGCGGCCCCCGTCGGAACAGAGGACATCTTTGGTCCCCAGGCGCTGGTCGCTCAATCACACTCCATCATGATCACCTGTGACACCGAGGCGCGCATCCGCTTCATCAACGCCACCTTCCCCGGCCTCACCCCGAATGACGTCGTGGGAACGAGCCTCTATCGCTGGCTCATGCCCGACATCGTCGAGCGCACGCGCGAGCTCGTCCAGAGGGTGCTCACCACCGGCGAGTTCGCCAAGATCGAGAGCCAGGGCGTGAGCGACTACGGCACTCCCTGGCTCTCGACCCAGCTGGGTCCCATCAAGGAGGGCGAGCGCATCGTTGGCTTCACGGCCATCAACACGGACATCACCGAGCTCAAGCACGCCCAGTTGCGCCTGGAGCGCTCCAACCACGAGTTGGAGTGCTTCGCCTATGTGGCCTCGCATGACCTGCATGAGCCGCTGCGCAAGATCCAGAGCTTCGGCGATCGCCTCAAGTCCACCTCCATCGAGGGACTCGGCGTCGAGGGCCGCGACTACCTCGAGCGCATGCTCAAGGCCGCGGTCCGCATGCGTGGCCTCATCGACGACCTGCTCACCTATTCGCGCGTGTCCTCGACCAACCGCCCCTTCACCTCGGTGGACCTGGCCGCCATCGCGCGCGAGGTGCTCGAGGACCTGTCGGCGATGACCGAGCGCACCGGGGCGAGCGTCACGCTCGGGGAGTTGCCCGTGCTCGAGGCCGACCCCACCCAGATACGCCAACTGCTGCAGAACCCGGTGGCCAACGCCCTGAAGTTCCACCGCGAGGGCGTGCCTCCCGTCGTCTCCGTGCGCGCCACGCTCGAGCCGCGCCTCCAGCGCTGCGAGCTGCGCGTGGAGGACAACGGCATCGGCATCGAGGAGAAGTACACCGAGCGCATCTTCAACGTCTTCCAGCGCCTGCACGGCCGCAACCAGTATGAGGGCTCCGGCATCGGTCTGGCCATCTGCCGCAAGATCGCCGAGCGGCATGGTGGCACCATCAGCGCGCGCAGCACACCGGGCGAGGGCACGACCTTTCTCGTCTCCCTCCCGCTCCGGCGGCACGCGGCCCCCTGACTCCCCCGCAGGGCAGGCGCCGGCTCACCGGCAGTCGCGCAGCCGCGTGGCGAACCGCTCCTCGAACAGGAGGACGGCCTCTCCGAAGACTTCCGGGCTCACGCCTCCTTCGGAGTCCATCATCTGAATGCGCAACAGGTACTGCCCATGGCGGGAGTGGTAGATGGGCACCGGCACGTCTCCTCCTCACCCTGTTCGCATTCGATATAGGCGGAGGCCGGCAGTCGAGCGCGCACCTCCTGCCGGGGAAACACCTGCTCCAGGGGAAGGAGGGGGCGTGAGGAGGTGCTTCGTGAAAGCCGCGCTTGGACCCAGGCTCGCCAGGGGTCCTCCCACCTCGCGGGCAGGTCGGCGGGGGCCAGGAGCAGTTCCGCGAGCGGCAGCTCGGGGCAGGCCCGGGTGGAGAGAACGGCGCCCGACACCGCCGCGAGCAACAGCAGCGTCAGGAGGACAGAGGGGATGAGCCATCGGCGCATGGTGGGTCAGTACCCATTATCGAGGGACACCCTCAACATCAGTGGATGGCGGAGCGCACGGAGAAGCGCAGGGCTGCGTTGGCTCGAAATGTCCGAGAAAATCGGAATGATGTGCCCAGGCGGCCGTCACCGCCCCGCTACGATTGGACGCAAGGAGCCATCATGAAGAACAAGATCTCGCAGCCGTCATTCGACCCGGAACTCGCCGCGCTCCTCCCGGCCCTGGAGGGGTATGTGCCGGTCAACATGACTCCCGACCGCCCGGCGCATTTCCGGGCGTTGAAGATGCCGACCATCGAGGAGCTCATCGGCGACCTGCCCGTCAAGTGCGTCGACTACACGATCCCCGGCTACCAGGGGGTCGACATCGTCGTCTCGGTGATCTCCCGCGAGGACCATCGCGAGCCCGGCCCCGGTATCTACAACATCCACGGGGGAGGCATGGTCATGTGCAACCGGTTCGCGGCGGTCCGCCCACTGGTGGACTGGGCCATGAAGCACGACGCGGTGGGCGTCACGGTCGAGTACCGTCTGGCCCCCGAGCACCCCCACCCGATCCCCGTCGAGGACTGCTATGCCGGCCTCGAATGGATGGCGAAGCATGCCGGGGAGCTGAGGTTCGACCCCGACCGTCTGGTCATCTTCGGCGGCAGCGGAGGTGGCGGGCTCGCGGCGGGCAGCACGCTGCTGGCGCGTGACCGCAAGGGACCGAAGCTGGCCGGACAGTTGCTCCAGTGCCCGATGATCGATGACCGCAACGAGACGGTCTCCTCCTACCAGTACCAGGGCACCGGCGTCTGGGACCGCACCAGCAACCTGACCGCCTGGACGGCGGTGCTCGGCGACCGGCGGGGCAGCGACAACGTGTCTCCCTACGCCGCACCCGCTCGCGCCACGGACCTGAGCGGCCTGCCGCCCACGTTCATCGACGTCGGTGCCGCCGAGGTGTTCCGTGACGAGGCCGTGGCCTACGCCAGCGCCATCTGGGCCGCGGGGGGCAACTGCGAACTTCATGTCTGGGGAGGCGCCTTCCACGGGTTCTACGACATCGCCCCCCAATCAGCGCTCGCCCAGGCCTGCCTCGCCGCGCGCGAGGCCCGGCTCGCACGACTCCTGACCCGCTGAGCGGGACCGGTGTCAGACGACTCGCCGCCGCCCCAACACCAGCAGCAGGAGGAGCGACAGGGTCGAGGAGGCCGCTCCCGACGTCGTGCATCCACGGTTCGTGTCCGGTGTGGGCCCACCATCCTCGTCCGGCGAGCCCGGGACGCCGGGATTCGTCCCACCATCGGTTGAAGGGGAGGGAGGCGTGCCGAACTCGAACGCGCCCACGTCCCACGCCCCGTCCAGGCGCTGGCGCGGTTCACCACCCAAGGGGTGGACGTATTGGAACTGGGGCGCCAGGGACTGCGTTCCGTCCGTTCCCGGGTCCGTCCCCGCGTTGATGGCGGGGGCGCCCGCCTTCAAGTGGTAATCGAAGCTCGCTGGGTTCACGAAGCCCGACTTGTCCGTGTCCAGATTGGACACCTGCGTCGCCGTGCCGCTGACGCGCGTGCCCGTGCCAATGAACAGGTTGTTGATGATCCGTGCGGTCGGAGAGCCGGCGATGCGCACGAAGGTTCCTCCCGCCGTGCGGTCATTCACGAAGGTGTTGTTGACGATGAACAGCGCATGCTCGGGGTTGGTCAGCCCCTCGGCTCCGAACGACACGAGGGTCGAATTCTCCGCCGTCGTCCCCTGTTGAATCAGGTTGCCCACCACCATCACCCGTCCGCCGTTGGGCAGCTCGATTTCGTAGCTGGGATTGCCCTCCTCGCTGGTCAGCCGGTTGTACAGAATGGAGGTGCTGTACGCTCGGCTCTTCACCAGGTGCCCGACCCGCGACCCCTGCGAGTAGCTGAAGCGCAACGTGAAGCTGCGCACATGGTTGATGTACATGTTGTGCGACTGGCCATCGCCCGCGCCGTTGCGCGCGAACCACGAGGACTCGATGAGGATGTCACTGTCGGCCTTGTCGCCCGCGAGTACCCCGTTCTGGTTGTCATGGAAGAAACAGTTGCGCACCGTGAGGCCCGCGCCCTCCTGACGGATGCCGGCCCCGTTCTTGTCGGGAACGCTCGCCCCGGAGAACTCGATGTTCTCCACCGTCGTGCCGTTGCCCTGGATGACCCAGATGCCCTTGCGATTGGCGAGCGTGAGACCCGCCGCGTCGAGACGCGCCCGCCCCTCTCCCACGCCGCGAATCGTCAGTCCATTGGCCTTCCAGATGGCCTCGTCCCGATAGACGCCCGCGGAGATCTCGATGACGTCTCCATCACGAGCGGCGGCCGCCGCGGCGCTCGGCGTGGCATGGGTCTTCCCCGGTCCGACCGTGAGCGTGGCGGCGCTCGCGACGGCGGGCATCAGCAGACAGAAGAGAAGGGAGCGTCGGGCAATCGAGATGTCGATCATGGGGAAACGCACATTGCCAGTTTTCTCCTCTCCCTGTCGATACGCGCCCAGACGTGTCGAGCCTCGAGCGAGCATGGCGGAGTGCCGCTCCCCGTGATACTTCTGGCGGCCTTGCCAGCAACTGCCCAGGCTCCGCACATGTCCACCCCTCCCTCGCACACGGGCGGCTGTCATTGCGGCGCTGTGCGTTACCGTGTCGGGTTCGACTGGGCTTGCTCTCCAGTGCGAAGGGAATAATCCAAAATGAATAGAGTGCTCCGAAGTCCTTTGGGGATGCTGTTCGCGTGCGGCTTGTTCGTCTCCAGCGCGTGCGGCAAGGACTCTTCCCCCTCTTCCGCGAACCTCCTCGAGTTCCTGGCGGTCTCGCCCTCGGCGGAGTCGGTCGACTACGTCAAGGAGAAGACCCAGTTTCAGCTCCATACGCTGACCACCGAGCAGCGCCACCCGCGCACCTGGACGCTGAGCGACAAGGTCGGCACGGATGTCCCCGCCGGTCTCGACATGCTGTTCTCCGTGGACGACGACGTCGCGACCCGGCTCGCCGCGCTTTCGAAGGACCCAGGGCCCGTGCGCACGCTCGGCGGCGATCGAGAAGGCACTGCTGGAGCGCCACAAAATCTATGTCTACGGGACCGGCGCCACGGGCCGACTCGCCAAGCAGATGGAGAGCGCCTTCTGGCGCCCGTACTGGCGTCGCGTCGACAACACGATCAAGGCCAAGCTCGAGGCGGAACTCGGCGGCGCGCTGGAGGAGAAGCTGATCGGCGAGATGACCGGCGCCGATCGTGCCCTCATCAGCTCGCTGGAAGGCTTCGAGGACCTGCAGCTCATCGGCCGGCTCCAGTTGAAGGAGCGCGGGATCGCCAAGGGCGACGTGGTGATCGAGGTCACCGAGGGGGGTGAGACCTCCGCGGGCATCGGCACCGTCCTCGGTGCCCATGATCAATGGAAGGAGGCCGCGGGTTACGACGCGGCCGAAGCCAGCAAGCACCTCTTCTTCGTCTACAACAACCCGGACGAGGTCCTGCTGCCGTTCGAGCGGAGCCGGTCGGTCATCCAGGAGGCCGGAATCACCAAGATCAACCTGACGACCGGTCCGCAGGCCATCACCGGCTCCACGCGGATGCAGGCGACCACCATCGAGACGTTCGTCCTGGCCCATGCCGTCGAGGACGCGCTCGGCCGCATCTTCAAGGGACTCGTCGCCGGGCAGGTCCTCACCGCCGACGAGCTGAGCCGACTCGGCTTCGCGGAGGACGTGACGCTCGAGCAGCGCCTCTCGCGGTTCGCGACCGTGCTCGCCGAGGTCAAGAAGGCTGTCCCCGAACTCGCCAGGCTCACGCAGCTGGAATCGGACACCTACATGGCCGGTCACTTCTCCACGTACTTCGCGAACGCCGGACTGATCACCACGTTCACCGACGTCACCGAGCGCAGCCCGACCTTCCGCCTCTTCCCGCTGGACACGGTCAACGAGCCCGCGCGCAAGGCGCTGTCACAGGTCTGGACGTCCGCGAAGGATCGCCAGACCGCGTGGCAGACCTTCCTCGGGCGTCCGTTCCGCGGGCTCCAGGCGGATCTCTACCGCGAGCCGTTCTCGACCCAGATCCAGGACGAGTACCTCCGCAAGGCCGCGCTCGCGAGCCTGAACAACGCGGGCAACGAGCAGCAGGACCTCTACGACTTCTCGTTCTCCGACGCGAACGTCCAACGGGTCGGGCCGAAGGCCGACGATCTCGGTGTGATGATCGCCCTCGACACGGAGGCCGCGCTCCTCGGTGATGCGTCGTCGGACTACGATCGCTTCGCCGCCTTGTTCCAGGCGCGAGGCGCCGTGCTGGGGCTCGTCCTCGTCGGCAGCGGACCTACGCCGGCCTGGCGGGGCTCCGCTTCCGGTGCTCCGTTCATCCACCTCCAGATCCCGAACACGGCCGATCCGTTCGGCGTGGACCAGCAGATCGCGCTGAAGATCCTGCTCAACGCGCACTCCACCGCCGTCATGGGACGGATGGGCAAGATTGTCGGCAACACCATGACGAACGTCAGCCCGACGAACCTCAAGCTGATTGGACGCGCGACCTACCTGATCCAACTGCACGTCAATGACGTGCTCGCGGGAGAGGCGTGGAAGAAGCTGCACGGCGCGCGCGAACCCATCACCTATGCCGAGGCCAACGCGGTCCTCTTCCATGTGATCCCCTTCGTCGCCGAGAAGAAGGCGCGGGGTGACGAGGCCGCCGCCGAAGTCGCCGTTTCGATCGTGCGCATCCTCGAGTCGCTGCGGCGGAACCGAAGCGTCACCCTCGATGAATCGCTCGAGCAGCTCAGGGGCGGCGGCCTGAACGCGTACCTCGCGTCCGCCCGAGAGCACTAGGACAGGCCGAGTGCCGAGCCGACCCTCGGCGACGTCGATCGAGCGGAGTGAGCGGGGCCCTCGCCTGACTCACTTCTGCACGGGCGTCGCCGCATGGGTTTTAGGATGCTCCGCCGGAGCGGGAGGTGGAGGGGGCGCGGGTGGAGGGGGCGGCGCCCCGATGGGCGTGGCCGCATGGGTCGGAGGCGCCGCCGGAGGGGGGGCGCGGAGGGATGAGCTTCGCGTTGCCGGGGCTGGGGCGATTCCTGAATGGGAGTGGCCGGATGGCTCGGAGCCACGGGAGGAGGCTCCGCGCGCCGCTCGCGCCGAGGGGATTCCCCGATCGGAGTCGCCGCATGGTCCGGAGGCGCGTGAGGCGCCGGCTCGCGGTCCCCGCCGCGCCACGAGGGAGACCACTCACGTGGCACGGGAGGCGCGAGGCGCCCCCGCGACCGGGAGGGAGGCGAGCTGCTTCCGTGCACCTGTCCAGAAGGCGGCTGGGGTGCCTCACCCGGCCGGGGAGGACGCAGCGTCGTGCGCGGGACGGAAACGCCCGTGGCCTCGTGTACCCGCGAGGGCTCCGGACCCCGGTCCCGGATTGGCGAGGCGTGATGGTACGCCGACCGCGCGCGCTCCCCCGGCAGCCGGTAGATGTAGACGTTGGGCTGGATGAAGTCTCGCTCGCTCACGAAGGTCCAGGAGGGCTCCATGGCGAGGCCCGGAGGTGGGAGGGGGCCCAGCCGATGTAGCCATCGCCCGAGCGCCAATCCACCCAGGCGGGAGCCCAGTCCGTGTCGGGCACCCAGACCCAGCCGTCATCAGATGACAGGAACCAGCGCCCATAGTGGAACGGCGCCCAGCCCCAGTCCCACTGGGACACGAAGGTCCAGCCCTCGTCGCTGTACACCCACTGGCCGCCCGTGGCGTAGGGGACGAAGTCCGGGCCCACCACCGAAGGGGACGGTTTCCAGACCAGTCCCACGTTGGGGAGGGCGAGCCACTGCCCGTATGGCGCGAGCTCATCGATGAAGGTCTCCGTGCCGCTCACGCGCATGCCCGAGGGGCTCGTGCGCGGGGAGACCGCCTCGGCCTCCGGGGTGATGCAGCCGGAGTTCACGGAGGGCAGGGCGCAGAGGCCGCTCACCGCGAGCAGCCAGGTGAGGGGTTTCCTGTACGGGCGCATGGACAGCCTCCTGGTGTGATGGTCTCCACTTCAAAGTGTGTACGGTGGGGGTGGGGCAGGGATGGATGCGCGCCATGCCTTCGAGAGCCGGATGCAACCCAGGCACACGTTTCGACCGCTCGGCCCTCTTCTCCGGGCCGTTCGGCATCCGGCGGCGCTCGCTGGCTCCACACTGGGGTCCCTTTCGGGGCTCGCCCGGCGCCCCGTCGCGCTGGAGGGGGCCTCGGACCCGTGGGCTATACTTCGACGCATGGTGAAGACCGGAGGATGTGCATGTGGCGCGGTGCGGTACGTCATCACCCTCGAGCTCACGCCGGTGACGTTCTGCCACTGCTCGAAGTGCCGTCGATGGCACGGGCACATCGGCGCCTACACCGCCGTCGACCGGCCCGGGTTCGAATTGACTGAACAGCGCGGGCTGAGGTGGTACGCGGCGTCCGCAACGGTGCGGAGGGGCTTCTGTGGTGAGTGCGGGTCGAGCTTGCTCTGGGACGAGGAGGGCGCGCCGAAGATGTCGATCTGCGCGGGGACACTCGACGCCCCGACCGGCCTGACGCCGAAGGCGCACATCTACCTGGGCAGTCAGGGTGACTATTACGAAGTGCCCGACGATGGGCTCATTCGCAGAGAAGAATTCGCCCGCTGAAGCGACGAGACTTCTCGCCCGCCGCGACGTGCCGCCCGCCTACCTGTCGGGCTGGTCCGGCCACGGCAGGATCTCGACGTACCCTTCCGTTCCATGCACGCGGATGCGTTGACCATCCTGGATCAGCCTCGGTCGCCTGCTCCACACCGACGACGGCCGGCAAGCCGTATTCCCGGGCGATCACCGCGCCATGGGTCATCAGTCCCCCCACCTCGGTCACCGGGCCCTTGATGGACACGAACAAGGGCGTCCAGCTCGGGTCCGTGAAGGACGTGACCAGGATATCCCCCTCTGCCAGATCAGCGTCGGCCATGTCCAAGAGGACGCGGGCTCGTCCCTCCACCACGCCCGAGGAGACCGCTAGACCGACGATGGCTCCGGCGGGGAGATCGGCTCGTTTGTACGCACCCGCGACGATTTCACCCTCGGACGTGATGACCCGTGGTGGCGTCAGCTTCCGGTATCGTTCGTGCTCGTCCTTTCGCCGGCTGACGATCTGGCCATCCAGCTGGTTCGTGCGCACGACTTCGCGAAGCTCCTGGACGGTGAGATAGTAGATGTCTTCCTTTTCATGGATCACGTGGGCCCGCACGAGCTGATCGGCTTCCTTCAGCAAGGCCTGCTTGCAGAGGAAGTAGTGATTGACGATGAAGTATTTCGGGTACTCACGGTAGCCGATGAAGTTCCGGAGCCGGCTGATCATCCGTTGCGCTTCTCCGGCTTTTTGCTCCCCATCTGGCAATTGCTTCAATCGCGCCAGGAGCTCCTGTTCCTTCTTCGAGGCCTCCTGCCGCCCCTGCTCGAACTTCCGGCTGCCGGCCCCGGGCTCGAAGGTCTTGATGTTGCTGAGGATCAAGGGGACGAGGGTCGTGGGTCTTTCGCGCCAACGCGTCCTCGTCACATCGATTTCCCCGACGCATCGCATGCCAAATCTGTCGAGATAAGCAGAGAGGGCGTCGTGGGCTGCCTGTCCACCCTCCAACCGGGTCAGGCCCTCCAAGAAGCCCTCATCCTTGGCACTTCGCAAATATTCGATCACCTCCGGATGAGGGCGGATCGCGTCCGCGACGTCCAGCAGCGCCAGCCCCATTTCCGAGGTGATGTTGTTCGGCACGGATTGAGAGAGGGTGTCCGCGGCGTTCTTCTCGCCCAACCACGCCAGCATCTTCTCGTTGATCCAAGACGAAGCGTTCATGCCCGCCATGATCACGCTGAAGCTCCGCGGTTCGAGCAAGCTCTTCCTCAAGTGCTGAATCTCTTCCAGGATGAAATCCAGTAATTCCGTTCCGGATTTCGTTTGGATGTTCCGCTTCAGCGCTTCGAGCGACGTCTGGCTGTGCGCGATCAAATCGGCGACGATCGCCGGATCGTCGTCGAGGGGCGGGAGGGAACCCGTGGGCGACATCCCTGGCTTGCCTTGAGCGGGACCCGGTGCGGGTGGAGCCGCGGGCGACGGTTCGATGAAATCGCCCCGCTCGATGAGGGTCATGAGGGCGTCCTTGATGAGCGGATCGGATCGGCCCAGGACATCCAACAGGACGCCCCGGCTGGCCGGTGAAGCCAGCTCCTTCATGATATCGACGAACAACCTCCCACCCGCCGCATACATGGGGCGCGCGGCGGTCAACTGCCACAAGGACAGCCCCAAGGGCTTCATGGGGTCGGTCATCATTTGTTGATGGCCGACGGAGATGAAGACGTGGTTGCCTCGATCACCCACCTCCGGGATGGGGTACAGGGTCGTGATGGGCCGGCTCTGGACGATGTAGAACGCGTCGTCGGCCGTGCACCATTCGATGTCCTGGGGATGACCGAAGTGCCCTTCGAGCCGCCTTCCCAGGCGCTCGAGCCGCACGAGTTGCTCATCCGTCAGCACGGGGCTGTTCCGCCGCTCGGGCTCGACCGCCCGTTCCTGTGTACCGCCATCCGCCAAGGCCCAGGTCGCCAGCTTCTTGGTGGCGACCGTCTTCTCCGTGATCTGGCCGTTGCGCACCTTGTAGCCATCGGCGTTCACCGTGCCGGAGACCAGGGCCTCACCGAGGCCGAAGCCGGCCTCGATGGATGACACCTTCCGGTTCGAGGTCACCGGGTCGGCCGTGAACAAGGTTCCGGCCGCCTCCGGGAAGACCATCTTCTGCACCACCACCGCCATGTGGACCTTGCGGTGGTCGAAGCCGTGTTGAAGGCGGTAGGTGACCGCCCGCTCGGTGAAGAGCGACGCCCAGCACCGGCTGACGTGCGCCAGGATCGCCGACTTCCCGATGACGTTCAGGTACGTGTCCTGCTGGCCCGCGAAGGAAGCCGTCGGCAAATCCTCCGCCGTCGCGCTGGACCGGACGGCATAGGCGGCTTGCTCGCCAAGCCTGGAAAGGTAGCGGGTGATCGCTTCCTGAACGTCTTCAGGGATGGCCAGCCCTTCGATGAGCGTGCGGATCTCCGCGCTGAGCTCCCGGATTCCATCCCGGTCTTCCGCCTTCAGACGTGACAACCGTTCGAGCCATTCGCCCATCGTCGGCGCTTCTTCCAGGATCCGCTTGAAGGCTTCGGTCGAAACGCAAAAGCCATCCGGCACGCGGATCCCTTCCAGCCTGGAAAGCTCCCCCAGGCTCGCGCCTTTCCCCCCGACCACCATGATTCGGGTTCGGTCGACCTCCTGGAAACCGAGCACGTAAGCACGCATCCCTTCACCTCCCTCATCGAAGGGCACCATTATAGGCCCGAGGGGGCTCGCGTGATGCGCTCAGCGCGGCAGGCGGAGATGCTCTTCCGGGCTGGTGACGTGGGAGAGCGGAACCGGGCGGAAGAGGTTCGTGGCGTGTGCCCCCACCAGGAAGACGAGCGTGGAGAGGCAGAAGGGCAGCGTCAGCGCGGGGATGCCGTAGGCGCCGGACCAGACCGCCAGCCCGGCATACAACACCGTGGTCGCGGCGGCACAGACCAGGCCGTAGAGCGCCGTCCGCCACGTGTACACGATGAAGACGCCAGCGAGCGCCTCGGCTGAAACCATCGCGTTGTAGCCCCACAGCCCGTGGTACTCGGAGAACCCGTCGCCTCCGAGGGCCAGCCCCACGAGCAGGCCCAGCATCGAGCCCAAGAGCGCGAAGAGGCCCGCGATCCGCGACCACACGAGCACGCCGAGCAGGATGAGCACGCCGGAGAGCACATGGTCGGCGAAGACGATCTGCCCGATTCCGCGGAAGAGGGCTTCGACGAGCGCGCTGGCCGGGCTGACGGTGCCGGCGTTGGCGCTCTCGCGCAGGGCGGGGTTGATGGGTTCCGCCATGTGTCTGGCCAGCAGCGGACCATGCTGGATGTGGCTCGTCGCGAAGGTGGCCAGCAGGCAGGGAATCGTGACCAGGTTGAAGGGCAGTGTCAGGGGTGGAAGGTGCAGGTGTTCCACGAGCACGAGCGAGACCGCGAGCATCAACAGGGTGCTCACGGCCGCGGCGCCGATGATGTAGAGGATGATGCCGGGGCTCCACTCCGGAACCAGGAAGGTCGCCAGGGCGCCGCCCACCAGCGCGCCGTTGTAGCCATACAGCCCCGCGCGGAGCCGGGAGCGATCCAGCCGCAGGAGGAGGGCGGACGCCGTCGCGCTGACCAGGCCGAGCAGTGTCGCCACTCCGAGCCAGGGCGAGGTGACGAAGAGCCCGAGGAGGATGAGCAGACCGCTCACCGGGTTGTCCGCGAAGAGGATCTGCCCGATGCCACGCAGGCTGCTGTCCACGAAGGCGAGCAGGGGATGACGGTCGGCCCGCTTGCCCCAATTGGACATGGTGCCATCGAACGGGAACCTCGCCACGGTGCGCGTCTCGCTTGGAGCTGCCATCGCATTACCTTTCCGGCCGGGATGCGGAACTCGGGTACCAACGCGGGCACTATCTTCTCGCGCTCTCCTCCGCGCCATCTTGAGTCGCGTCGCCGTGCTGTCCGGTACTCACCCTCCAGACCGGTTGTCAGCTTCGACGTCTATGGCTGCTGCCCACCCGCTCCACCCACGCCCATGGGGGCCTGGCCCGGCAATGGCTTGCCCGGCGTGACGATGTCGAAGGAGGGATCAAAGTCGTCCAGCATCTCCATGAGTGCTTTGAACTTCCGTACGTCGCCCTGGACCTTGATCTTCCCGGAGGAGACGGCCTCGTCGAAGGTGAGCTTCTTCAGGTTGATGTCGTCCAGGACCGTGCGCGTGAGGGTGAGCGTGGCATCCGGCCTGGGAAGCTGCTTCCTGGTGGAATAGACGAGCACCGAGTTCTGGAGGGTGAGGGCGTAGTTTTCCCGGGTATCGGTGAAGCGCAGGTGGAAGCCCAGTTCCTGGCCGAGGGCTTTGCGCGCGTTCAGCCGGATGCCGAGGTAGTCCAGGTACATGTCCGTGGGCAACGCCCTGAGGGTATCCGGGCTGGCGCTCTGCGCGTGCGGCGTCCTGGGGACGCCATGGCGGAGCTCGAAGGCTCCCGTCAGGTATTCGTTGCGCCAGGTGGCGTTCTCCGTCTGGTAGCCCAGCTGATCGAGTGCGTCCGCCTGGAGGTGGCGTGCCTGGGTGTTGTCCGGGTCCGCGAAGATCACGTGATTCATCACCTCCGCCACCCAGCGGTAGTCGCCCTGCGCGTAGGCGTTCCGGGCCTTGTCCATCACCAACTGGGCGCCTCCCATGAACTCCACATAACGACGGGCAGCCTGCTCGGGGGGCAAGGGATGCAGGTGCGCGGGGTTCGAGTCGTACCAGCCGAGATATTTCTGATACACGGCCTTGGCGTCGTGATTCACGGAGCCGTAGTAGCCACGCAAGAACCACTCGTGGCTCAGGCTATCCGGGAGCTTCAGGGTCTCGGCGACCTCGTTCATCGTGTAGCCCTGGTTCATCAGGTGCAGCGCCTGGTCGTTGAGGAACTTGTACGCATCCCGCTGCTTCTCCAGGTAGGGCACCAGCCGCTCCCTTCCCCAGACCGGCCAGTGGTGGGAGCTGAAGACGACCTCGGCCTTGGCGCCGTAGGTGTCGATGGCCTCGTTGAGGTACTTCCACCAGTTCATGGCGCTGCGCACCTCCGCGCCCCGCAGGGTGTAGAGGTTGTGGAGGGTATGGGTGGCGTCCTCCGCCGCGCACAGCGCCTTCTTCTTCGGGAGGTAGAACATCATCTCCGTGGGCGCCTCGGTGTTCGGTGCCATGAGGAAGACCAGCTCCACCCCATCGAGGGTCCGCTTGTCGCCCGTCTCGCGGATGGTGTCGGTGGGAGGGATGAGCGTCACGGTTCCCCTGGAGGAGATGGTCTTTCCCAGGCCGGCGTCCACCTGTCCCTCCGGCCCTCGGTCGAGCAGCGGCCCATACATATATACGGAGCGGCGGTTCATGGCGTTGCCCGCGTAGACGTTCTCGCTGACGGCGTACTCGAGGAAGTTCTCCGGAGCGAGGATCCTGACCTTGCCTGCCTTCACGTCCGCCTCCGACACCACGCCCTTCACGCCGCCATAGTGGTCCACATGGCTGTGGGTATAGATGACGGCGCGAACCGGCCGCTGTCCCCGGTGCTTCTCGTAGAGGGCATAGGCCGCCCTGCCCGTCTCCGCGGTGATGAGCGGATCGACGACGAGGGTTCCGGTCTTGCCCTCGATGATGGTCATCACCGACAAGTCATAGCCTCGCACCTGATAGATGCCGTCGGTCACCTTGAACAGGCCATTCTGCATGTTGAGCTGGGCCTGCCGCCACAAGCTGGGATTGACGGTGGGGGGCGCCTCCCGGCCCTGGATGAACTGGTAGGGCTTCAGGCTCCAGACGACATTGCCGTCCTTGTCCGTGATGGTGAGGTCGGGCTCGGTTCCAATGAACCCGCGCCTGGCGTCCTCGAAGTCCTGTGTGTTGGAGAAGGGCAGTTCCTGCTGGACCTGGGCATTGAGCTGGACCGTTCTCTCGGTGGGGGGCGGGTACCCGGTGTCCGCGCCCGGTCTTGCGGCTGTGCATGACCTGGTGTCTGCGTCTGGTCTTGCGACTGGGCCTTCGCCGCGGTGGGCAGGGCCAGCGCCAGCTCCACCGCCAACACCACGAGGCGCCGTGGCCACCGCTGTCTTCCGGACATGCCAGCTCTCCTTTCGACGTCAAACCGTGAGAGGGTGTGCACGCACGCGGGCCCGTTCACCCCGGCCTGGATGGCCGAGGCCCTTGCTCGGTAGCCAACTGGCTCCTATCGGCGAGCGCCTCGGGGGCGAGGTTCACTTCAGGGCAGCACATCGGGCTCCAAGGTAAACAAGGCATTGAAGAGGGATGCACGACCGGGCTCGATGTGATCGAGGCAGAGGCGTCTGGCGCCCTCGGCTGGAGCGCGCGTCCTGGCGCTTGAGGCGCACGTAACCGCCAGTGACATGACCGCGCCCCAGTCCCTGGTGCTCGAGTTTCCCGCGATGCTCCACTGCCTCACCGGCGCCGTTCTCCGCAAGGTGAAGGTCAAGGGCCGGGGGCTCGGGAGTACCTCAAAACCGGTTCAAAACCGGTGGGAGGCCGTGCTCCGGGTGATTCCCGGAATGGTGCGGGCCAACGCCGCTCTCAAGCACAGGGAAGTGTCCAACGACCCAGGCTTCCTGCGCGAGCGCCGCGGGCATGCATATCAAAATATATTTAAGGACTTATATAATCTGTGATATTCTTGGGTCGTGAAACAAGGACTCGGCACTCAATTGCGGCACCTGATCGAACTGCTGGACGGTGATGTCGCGCAGGCCTACGTGGACGCGGGCCTCGATTACCGGCCCCGCTACACGCCGGTCATGCGCGTGCTGGCGGCCGAGGAATCGGCGTCCGTCGGCCGGATCGCACAGGTGGCCGGCATCACACAGCCGGCGGCGACGCAAACCATCGCGCTGATGAAGAAGCAGGGCCTGGTGACCGTCAGCGCGGGAGCGGACGGGCGCGAGCGCGTCGTGCGCCTGAGCGTGGAGGGCAAGCGCATGCTGCCCAAGCTGCAGGCCTGCTGGGCCGCCAGCAAAGCCGCCGCCGATTCGCTCGACGCCGCCCTGCCTTACCCGCTGTCCCAATGCCTCGCCGATGCCATCGAGGCGCTGCGGGCGGAGTCCTTCGGCACCCGTATCCGCAACGCCCACACATCCACCAACAAGAAAAGAAAAGCCACGTGAACACCGCAGTCGATGTCCCAGCCGATCGCGCCCCTTTGATGCGGCGCGTCCTTCAATCGTCCATCGTCCGCATCCTCCTGATGGCGATCGTCGTGGTGTTCGCGGCCTTCCTGCCCGAAGCGGTGATCCACTCGTTCGTGCCCAAGCCATGGCGGCCGGTGTGGCCCGAGCTGGTGTCCGCGGCGATGGCGCTGCTCGCGTACCGCTGGTACACGCGCAGGAGCGAGCAGCGCGACGTGGCCGAGGTGTCCACCAGGCGCGCGGTGCCGGAACTGGCGGCGGGACTCGGCGTGGGCTTCGTGCTCGTCGGCGCGGTGATCGCGGCGCTCGCGGCGATGGGTGCCTATCACCTGCAGCGCATGAACGCGTGGAGCTTCGCCATCGTCAGGCCGATCGGCGAGATGGTCTTCGTGGGCACGTTGGAAGAGCTGCTGTTCCGCGCCATCATCTTCCGCATCCTCGAACGCGCCTGGGGCACCTGGCCGGCGCTGGCCGTGTCGTCGGTGCTGTTTGGCCGGCCCACATTCCGGGAGCCTCGCCGACTCTTCTGGCCATCGGCATCGTCATGGTCGCCAGCGTGATGCTGACGGCGGCTTACCTGCTGACGCGCCGCGTGTGGCTGTGCATCGGCATCCACATCGGCTGGAACTACACGCTGGGGACCGTCTGGTCGATTGCCGTGTCGGGACATGAGGCCAAGGAAGGCCTGTTCGCCGGCCAGCTGACCGGCCCCGAATGGCTGACCGGTGGCGCCTACGGTCTGGAGGGCTCGGTGGTGTCGCTGGTGGTGCTGGCCATGGCCACCGCCCTCCTGGCGCGCCGCGTCCAGCCTCCGCGGTAACAGCCTGTTTGCTGTAAACGCATAGGACGGAGAGGGGCGCGGAGCGGGTGTCAGGCGACTTGTTGATGGACGAGGTGGTGGAGCGAGTTCTTTGACTCCCTCAGCGTGAACGGTTTCCTGGTTCCTTCTCAATGAGGGTGAAGACGCCTCCGCCAGTGTGATGGACGATGGGTGCGAAGGTGCGTGCGAAGGCACTGTCCTCCACCGTCAGACGTGGCAGGGCGTGGGGGTGGAACAGTCGCCTCCCGCGCGGGGCGCTTGCTCTTCGAGCACGCAGTTCCGCGGCAGGTTGGAAGTAGGTCTCATCGAGCGTGCGCAGCAACGCGAGGAAGTCGCCATCGAAATGGAAGAGGAACTCGGGCTCTGCTCCCAGCATCAAGTACCAGAGGTCTCGCACCAAGGCTTCCCGCGCATCGTACGTCAGTACCCACTGAGCAAGAGAGTCGTCCCAGTCACGGCACTTCAAAGAGGCTAGAAGCTCCGGCGATGGAAACTCACCCAACGCCAGAACAACTGCCGAGGGTACATCCAGCCGGAGGTGTTGCTCGAGCAGTCGGACAAGATGGTCGTACTCCTCCCGGTGCATCTCGCCTGGGCTGAACTCGAAGAGATGACGCTCTACATAGTCCATCTCAAAGCCCTCGCTTGAAGCCATGTCCCGCGAGCTTCAAGAGGATCTTCAACATCTCCTTGGGATCATTGACTCGGTGCCATTTCTGCATGTCGATGATGCGCCCATTCATGACGACCGTCTTCTGGGCTTTCAGCGCAGCGCTCGTGGTCTTGATCTGTTGGAAACGGAAGATCCACTGGTTCGAGTTGTTGACGACGTTGATCAGCACATGTCCCGTGCTATTCGCCTCGGCGCCCAAGGTCATGGGATACCAAAGCTGGAGCCTGCCGACGGTGAACCCCTCCTTGTAGAAGTTCATCTTCGAGCCCGAATATGTGCCCGCGTGGACGAGAGGCCGCCCCGGGACGCTCAGCACCTTGTAGGAGCCTCCGAGCGAGACAACGAGATTCGTCACAGCGAAGGCCACGCGGGCCAAGCTCTCCCCATCGCCGCCCCCAAGGCTTTTGCCAATGGGTACGAAAATCAGTTCCTCGAGGGGATTGTAGCCCTTGCCCTTGTTGACGTTGGCGATTCGAGTGACGCCCTCGACGACCTGTGACCCCCCGAAGGCAACCAAGCCAACTCCAGCGATGGTTGTTCCTGGTTCCGGGATGATGATACCGATGACCCCCACCCCCACTTCGACCACTCCGAGGGCGGTGATTCCCGCGCCCGAGACCACTCGCCATGTCGCCTGCCAGAACGACTCCTTGCCTTCGAACTCCTGCCCGATGGCTCGATGGAGCGCCATGGCTGCTTCCCGGTTGGTGCGACCACTGAAAATCTCGTCTTCGTCGATGAAGATGATTTTCTGTTCGTGATCTACATCCCAGGCATCGATGTACATCTTCTTCTTGTGGATCTCGTATCCCGCCCCTCCGCCTTCCTTGCTGAGCAGGAACAGGAGCCTGGCCGAGTCCGCGGCGCCATGGAGGCGCGCGTAGGCATCGATGAGACCCTCATAGGTCCAAGGCTCCTTCTCCGAGCTGATCTCGGGCAGGTACAACGGCGCGGCTTGCTGGTATTCCGCCACGGCGGAGTCAATGGTGGCCTTCCCCGGGGAGAAGGGGCATACGAGAGGGGCGGTATGGGTGCTTGCGGAAGCCCTTGGGATTTTCAGCCGCTGTCCCAGCAGGATGCGATTGGGATCACGCACACCGTTGATTCGGACCAGCACTTGCACCGTCGTGCCGTAGCGTAGGGCAATGGCCGACAGGGTGTCACCTGCGCGAACTCGATACTCGATGAGGTCCATGCGCCCCTCTGTCGCTTTGCTGCATCCAATGAAGCCCCGAACGTTCCAGGGCACATGCTCCCCTCGTGCATATTGCCAGACCCGTCGCTTCGGTCATGCCTTGGGTCTCAAGCAATGTCTGCTGAGTGACTGAGTTGCCGACGGCTTCTCCTGAACTCGGGCGGAGAGTTGTGCACCTGCCTCAAGACCGGAAGAGGTTCGCCTGCGCACCTGATTCCGACGTTCAACGCCCCGCGCACTCCGGAAGCGTCCAGCCCTCGTACCCCATGGAGGTGGGGTAGACCACCTGCCCGTCTCCCACCCATTTGGGGACCTCGTCATCTGCTTCGTTCTGGAAGAGGCGCCACTCGGAGCTGCGCACGAGCACGCCCCGCGCGTCGTGCACCCGGAAGAACGCGGGCGAGCTGAAGAAATGAAAGAAGCGGCTGCTGGATGTCCGCTCGCCCAGGGAGGGAAAGTAGGTGGTGATGGAGCAGGTGCGGCTGGGATTCCAGCTCACGCTCACCACCTCGGCTTGCTGGCCGGCTACCCGTTTCAGGAGCAGGTAATAGGTCGTGGGCAGGGCCACGAGCAGTCCTACCCAGACTCCTACCAGGAGCAGGAAACGTGAAGGGCGTGCTCCCATTAGCTGTTCTTCCGGCCCAGGTACTTGCCGAAGTCGATGGAACTCAGGTGGAGCTGGATGGCGCCCTGGACTCGCTTGACCGTGGAGAAGATCATGAAATCGCCTCCCTTTCTGGTGCGGCGAAGGTGGGCGTTGTAGTCGTCGGGCCGGGTGTCATGAGGGCTCGTAGGAGATGAGGCGCCGGAACGAGTTTTTGGCACCTTCAGCGGGGAACGCTGCGCTACGGGATGATGCTCGGGTCGCTTGTGAACAACGCATGGAAGAGCGTGGCTTCCGAGGGCTCTCGCCATCCGACGAAGAGCGGCACAGGCGTTTCCGCAATCTCACGAGGAACCGCGCTGAACCCGAACGTTGTTTCAATCTTCCTGGCGACGACCTGCGCCGGGAGAGCCATGTTGGGTGGAGGTTGCTCGAAGCTGGCTCTATGATTCTGCAAGCGACCGTCGATGTAGTCACACTCCACGCCGTACACGAAGTCCGCAGGTGCCAATATGCTTACACAGCCCACGACGATCCAATTGGAGGATGGCGCTCTTGACTCCTTCAAGGGATAAACCATGCAGCGGAGACCACCATCACCCGTTGAGCCCGTGACTCCGGTGATGAAGTTGGGGAGCGCGCTCCCTAGTTCGATCCTGAAAGCCTTCCAGGAACTCATGTTCTCGGTTCTTTGCTCCCACAGTGCATGAAGCCGCTTCGTTTCGGGGCTTGTCTCTAGCATGTAAAGAGACTCGTTGCTTGGAGGGTAATAACTCCGGACGATCGCGAGCAGTTCTTCTTTCGAGAGGGTCATTCGCTGTTCATTCAATCCATAGCCGCCATGAGTGGAGCAGGACTGCGCTACACGCTCGGGGATGCATGAGCACCTCCTTACGAAAAGGGCCTTCTACCGGTCAAGGGCGGGCCAGTTGGGATGTGGAATGATGCCCAGTACTGATGACCGCGAGGAGGGTTGGTGCTCGCCGGGGCGCGGCCTGGTCGCACGGGAAGGATTCCAGCACAGCCGCAGCTCAGTCTCCAAGGGCACGACGGCAACCACGATGCCAAGCATGAAGGGGACGGCACTGCCGCAGTCCTCCTGGCAAGGACGTGACCTCGGAGGGCTCCTGGTCCTTCTTGACTTGAAGGGTCAAATCCGCTCCTCTGTGAGCCTCCACGGAGGAGCGTCATCATGGCGGACGAGAAGAGAGGGAAGGGCAGCGGGTCGGGGCCCTTCGAGTTGGGCAGGTGCTACGAAGTGGATGCCCGCCTGGGGCGCCTCCACGAAGCGCGGAACGTGGCCACGGGCACTCCGGCCCTGACGCTCGTTCCAAGCGACGACGTGGAGTGGCAACCCGGGGGGCCCTGTCGGATGAGTCTCGTCTACGATCCGGAGAGGGACTCGGTGACGGTGGATGTGGAGCAGGCGCCCGTCTCCGTGCGCACGTCTGCGCTGACCAACCTCCTGGTCCTGATGTCGGCCGCGTTCAAGCGCGTGGAAGATGATGACGAGGTAGACGCCCACCTCGCGAGTGGGCCCGTGCGTCGCCTGGGGCCCGAGGGCGCGCATGTGCGCCGGGGTTGGCCTTCCATGTCGTGGCTCACCGCCGCCGGAGTCACCGTGCTCACGGCGGTTCTCGGTGTCTGGTTCTGCTCGACGCGTGTTTCCAAGGTTCCGGCTCCTGATGAGTTCGGTGTGGCGGTCGAGAGTCCTTCTCAAGGGGAGATGAGTTTCGTGGGCCGGGGCAAGTCCCCGACGGCCGTTGCCTACCCCCTGCCCTCGAAGCCCGTGCCGAAACAGGCCGTAGCTCCCTGCGAGGCCGATAATGGGGAAGTGGAGATCAACAAGGGCTGCTGGGTGGAGCTTGCGAAGAAGCCTCCCTGTGGTCCCAAGCAGGCCGAGTACCAGGGCAAGTGCTACCTGCCCGTGCGCAAGGAAGACCCCTTGCCTCAATCAGTCAAGCCGTGACTGGTTGTGCGAATGTGAGGCACCGGGTACCCCAAAGCGAGTTCAGGGCGGATTGGACCAGGTTGCTTCAATGGGACTGAGCTGCTCCAGGAATCGCTTGAAGCCGGGATTGTACCGGCGGCGTTCTCGACGTCGGTCTTCTTGGCGAACTGATCGGACAGTTCCCGATACGCGTCAGGATCCTTTGAATCATCCTGGCTGAGCGTTGGATGTTTCTTCTTGCGCAGTTCGTGGTCGATCGCGGCCAAGCAACCCGTTGTCTTCTTGAGCTTGGACTTGTTGCTGCGGTCGAACACGAGTGGAAGCAACCAACACTCGATCGAGTCGCTGCGGATGGCGAACAAGAAACGTGACTGATGCTTGCTCCAGACATCCTCGCCGATGAGGGCCTGGAAACACGCGATGATGTCCTCGACGAGTTCGGCTTGCGTTCGCTGCTTTCCCTCGACGACGAGTGGAATACCCAGCTCCTCGGAGATGTCCGCGTCGATGTGGATCACGAGGTACTTGTTGAACTGGAGCGCCTGCAGGAACTTGCGATCCTTGAAGTACTGCCGCACGAGTGTCCACCCTCCGGGGGCGTGTTCGGCACTTCGGCTGGTCGCATCGAGCAGCGGTTGCTCGAAGTTCACCACCGGCTCCTCGTGCTTCTCGAAGAAGCCCAGGATGACGTTCTTGAGGACGACCTCGTCCGTGATGCCCTCGGCGATGATGGCGAAGTCCCCGGTCATGGATGATGCCTAGAAATTCTGCGGCAGGCCCCCGATGAGTTCGCGGAGGAACGCCTCGGAGAGCTTCACGGAGTCTCTCCCGCGACAGGTTGCGGTGCGGTGACACGCCGGCAGCGGGTCTCCCCCTTGCGATTCCGCTGGAACACGAACAGCCGGTGCTCTGGATCCGTCAGGTCGAGTCCATCGAGCACCGCAGGGCTGTGGGTCGTCAGGAAGATTTGCTTGTTGTACTTTTTCGCCAGCTTGGCGAGGCGTGACGTCAGCGCGGTGGCCGTCTTCGGATTCAATGAGGCATCGATATTGTCGATGGCGAAGATGGATGGTGTGTCCGGGCTGATCATCAGACTGATGTAGAACAGGAGGAAGAGGAATCCCTCGTTAGCACTCCGCTGATCAAAGTGCACAAGCTCTTTGGCCACGAACCGATCATGGATTTGAAGCGTCTGCTCGAAAGGGGCCTGCTCGGGTGCGATCTTCAAATCACGGAACCAGTCGATCATCCTCAGGTTGGATTTGAGTTCTTCCCATCGCTCCTCATCGGTGGCCAAGAAGCGGAGCAGTTTGAACAGGCCTTCACCCTTGATGCCGAGAGGAAGAACCTGCCCTTCCTGAACGAAGGTTCGCAGAGCCGAGTTTTCGGGCGAGTAAATCAGGAACGGGGTGAAACGAGGTGCATTCTCTTGGTTTTTGAAATACTCGAAGCCAGACAGCACGCGCCAAGCGGCCGTTCGGAGTTTCTCGGAGTCGTATTCAGCCTCGGTTTTGTGCGGCGATTCTTTTAAGATGCGGATGAGTGCATTGACGTCATCGGGAGTGACACGCTGCGAGGAGTTTCTCGATGAGTCATCAGTATGCTGTTGTTTGTGTATGATCCAGCGTGGGTAGTGGCTGTCTACCTCGCTAAAAACCTCAAGTTCGAGTCGGTAGCCCCCGTCATGCGTCACGTCGAAGGAAATACCCTCCCACGGTTCGTCTTTGAATGCGGAGCGCATGAACTCTGGTTCGGTCACGCGGATCCCACGGCTCGTCAAAAACTCATTGTCCAGCTTGTCCGCCTCTGCCGCCGACGCGAAGGCGAGCGCCTCAAGGAAGTTGCTCTTGCCGCAGCCGTTCTCGCCGATGAGGACGTTGACCAGTCCCGGTTCCAAGGTCAGGTCGGCAATCGACTTGAAGTTCTGGACATGAACGCGACGGAGCATCGTTCTCGCTGTACTCATTGGGTCCAGCAGGGTCAAGAAGCCGGGCGGTGTTCGACCCCCTCGGTCTCCACGCCGAATAGCTCCTCCTGCCCGATCCTTCGCCTGGTGGGCCGCCAGGCTCGTTTCGAGGGTCCTCCGGCTGCCTTCCGGGCGGGAGAAGGGCAAAAATTCCGGGGGTTGCACCCCATGCTACGCTGCGTGGTCCCTCCGAAATCCCCCGTTCGATGGCCACCGACAGCGACTCCCTCAAGCCCGCGCCCGACTCCAACGCCGCCTCCCCCGAGCTGCGCCTGTTGGATCGCCGTGCCTTCGTCGGGTTCCCCTCCCTCGAGCTGGCGCCCGGGCTGTCCATCGCCGATTTCGCCCTGCAGATTCCCGACGTCACCTTCCCCTTCAACGTCAGCGCCGGCGCCTCGCGCTACCAGCGCAAGAAGCTCCTCTTCGGCTTCCTCGAGCTGCACGTCGACGCGGACCTCGTGACCCGCAAGGTGGCCGAGCTCGCCGGTCGCGTCGCGGGCCTCGGGGACCTCAAGCTCCACTTCCGCCCCGGCTACCTCGAGGGCCAGGCCGTCCTCCAGCCCCCCGAGCGCACCCCCGTCACCTTCAAGGTCGCCTTCGACGCCGATGGCGAGCGGCTCGCCCTCTACGTCTACGACGTGCGCCTGTACGGCTTCTCCTCCACCCCCTCGGTGCAGATCCCCGGCCTGCTCGCCGCCTCCGTCGCCCAGCTCGGCCTCCTCCCCGAGGTGGAGGTGCGCGGCGCCACCGGCTTCTCCACCCGCGTGCTGCCCGCCCTCTGCCAGCGCGCCGCCGTGAGCCGCGGCTTCAAGATGCCCGTGCTCGACACCGCGCGCCTGTCCTCCGCCGAGGTCGGTCCCGCGGGTCTGCGCCTGCGCTTCACCGCCGGCGGCATGCCGCCCCCCGCTCCCCCCGACGAGGAGCTGCTGCTCGCCCTGGAAGGCTCGCGCGCCTTCGCCGAGGCCGAGGCCTTCCTCGCCCAGGGCAAGCTCGCCGACGCCCGCGACGCCTTCCTCCAGGCCGGTGACGCCCAGGACGCCCACCCCTTCGCCGCCGAGCGCCTCCTCTCCCTCCTCGTCGCCGACCCCCAGGCCCATGACCTCGCCCTCGACGTCGCCGCCACCCTCCTGCGCCGCCGCGACAAGAGCCCCGCCGCCCTCTGGGGCGAGGCCGTCGTGCGCGAGCGCCGCGGCGAGCACGCCCGCGCCGCCGAGCGCTACCTCGCCCTGTGCGCCCTCTCCCGCCGCGCCTCCGAGGAGGCCGCCGCCTTCTTCTCCGCCGAGGCCGCCGCCCGCGCCGCCCGCGACCACGCCCCCCAGGTCGCCGTGAAGGCCCTCCACGAGGTGCTCGGCCTCCGGCCGGATCACCTCCCGTCCCTCAAGGCCCTCGCCCGCGCCGCCGACCAGAGCCGCGACCGCGCCGGCGCCGTGCGCGCCTACCGCCGCATCGCCGCGCTCGCCCGCGACCCCGCCGAGGCCGCCGAGGCCCACGTGCACCTCGCGGACCTCTGCGCCCAGACCGAGGACGACGTCGCCGGCGCCCGCCTCCACTGCGAGGCCGCCCTGCGCCTCTCGCCCGACCACCCCGATGCGCTGCTCCTGCTCGGCGACCTGTGCCACCGCGGCGGCGAGCACCTGCGCGCCCTCAAGGCCCTGGACCGTCTGCGCGAGGTCGCCATGGCCCGCCACGAGTTGGACCGCGTCGGCCGCGCCAACCTGCTCGCCGGCCGCGTGTGGGAAGAGGGTCTGCAACAGCCCGACAACGCCCTCCTGCGCTACCGCGAGGCCGCCTCGCTCCTGCCCCACGAGCCCGAGGCCCTCTTCGCCTCCGCCCGCGTGGCCGAGAAGCTCGGCAAGTTGCAGGAGGCCCTCGCCGGCTACCAGCAGGCCCTGGAGCTCGCCGGCCCCTCTCCGCGCTCGGAGTCCGTCCGCCGCGCCGCCCACCAGAGCCACCATGCCCTGGCCCGGCTGTCGCGCACGAAGCTCGGCGACCCCGCCCGTGCCCGCGAGCACCTCGAGGCCGCGCTCGCGTTGGACCCGCGCGACGCGCTCGCGCTCGACGAGCTGATTCCCTACTTCCGCGCTACCGGCCGCATGCTGGAGCTCGCCGAGGCCCTGGAGAAGGCCGCCGCCGTCCACGAGGAGCCCGGCCGCCGCGCCGCCCTCTGGGCCGAGGCCGGTGAACTCTACCGCGGACGGCTCCAGCAGCCCGAGCGCGCCGAGCGTCTCCTCACCTCCGCCCTGGAGGCCGACTCCCAGCATGCCCCCGCCCTGGAGTCGCTGCTCGCCATCGCCGAGGCCCGCCGCGATGGCGGTCTGCTCACCCGGTGCCTCTCCACCCTCGCGCGCCTCACCCCCGAGCCCGCCGAGCGCGCGCGCAAGTACCGCCGCCTCGCCGTCGCCGCGAGGGATCTCGCCTTCGACCTGGACCTCGCCGCCTCCGCGCTCCAGGAGGTGCTCAAGTCCGAGCCGGATGACCTGACCACCCTCGGCGAGCTGTGCGCCCTCCAGCGCAAGCGCGCCGACATGGCGGGCCTCGCCACCGCCCTCCAGGAGCGCGCGCGCGTGGCCGAGGCGCAGGGCGACAAGCGGCTCGCGTCGGCGGCGCTGCGCGAGCTGGCCAACGTGCTCGAGGCCCGCCTGGGCCGGCTCGGCGAGGCGCTCGTGGCCCTGGAAAAGGCCGCGCGCCTGGCGCCCGAGCAGGCCGTGCTCCTGGAGCTGGCCGACCTGTCCCTGCGCTGCGAGCGCCCCGAGCACGCCCGGCGCGCCCTGGAGACGTTGCTGTCCACGCTGCCCCGCACCACCGCTCCCGAGCGCCTCGCGGACATCCGCGCCCGCCTGGGCCGCGCGTGTGAGCTGGCCGGAGACCGCGAGGCCGCCATCACCGCCTACTCCCAGGCCTTCCCGCTGCGCCGCCTGGATGACGCCCTCGCCGAGCGGCTCGAGGCCCTCTACGCCGAGGCGGGCGAGACGCGCGAGCTGGCCGAGCTGTGGGCCTCGCGCGCCCAGGCGCTCGCCGCCGCCGACCGCGCCGCCGAGGCCGCGCCCCTCTTCCTCAAGAGCGCCCGCGTCCTCCTCGAGCGCGGCGAGAAGGGCCCCGCGCTCCTTCGTCTGTCGTCCATCCTGGACGCGAGTCCCACCGGGCCGCTCGCCGCCGAGGCCCTCGACGCGCTCGCCGAGCTGGAGCTGGAGCGCGGCGAGAAGCTGGAAGCCGCCCGGCTCCTCGCGCGCAAGGCCGCGCTCGTCCCCGAGCCCCGCGCCGGCGCCCGGCTCCTCTTCCGCGCCTCCGTGCTCTCCCTGGGCACCAGCCGCGAGGAGGTCTTCCTCGCCGAGGCCCTGGAGCGCGATGGCTCCTTCGCTCCCGCGCGCATGCGCCGGGGTGAGCTGCGCATGCAGGCCGATCCCCGCGCCGCCCTCGAGGACTTCGAGGTGGTGCTGATGCTGCCCGCGACGGACCCGGACGCCCCGCGCGAGGACGAGCTGCTGGAGCTCACGCGCCGCGCCGCCTCCGCCGCCCAGCGCGCCGGCCGCCCCGACGCCGCCCGGCGTCTGCTCGGGCACTACTGCTCGCTCGCCCCCGAGGACCTCGAGGCCCAGCTGGAGCTCGCGGGACTCCACCGTCAGGCGGGCGCGCAGGAGCCGCTGGCGGACCTGCTCCTGTCCCTCTGGCCCCGTCTCTCCGGAGACGCGCGCCGCGCCGCCCGCCGCGAGCTGGCCGGGCTGTGTCTCTCCCAGGGCCGCACCGCCGAGGCCGCCGAGGCCCTGCGCGGCCTGCTCGCCGAGGAGCCCCTGGACACCTGGGCCACCCAGGCCCTGTTGGAGCTGCTCCCCCCGGCCGGCTCCGGCACCGCCCAGCAGGAGGTCGAGCGCCTCACCCTGCTCGGCACGCTCATCTCCTCCTCCGAGGGCGAGGCCCGCGCCGAGCTGCTCGCCCGCCGCGCCGCCCTCCACCGCAACGCCGGCCGCGCCCAGGTCGCTCGCGACGACTTCCTCGCCGCCACGCGCCTGTCCCGCCGGCCCGCGCCCCTGTGGCTCGCCCTCGCCGCCATCGCCCGCGAGGAGGGCGAGGACGTGGACGAGCTGGAGGCCTGGCGCCACGTGCTCGCCACCGAGCCGGAGCTCGCCGAGAGCGCCCGCTCCCGGCTGCTCGCGCTCGCCTCGTCGCTCATGGACAAGGACGCCCGCGCCCCGGCCCGCGAGGCCCTGCTCGCCGCCGTGTCCCTGTCCCTGTCCCCCGCCGAGCGCTGTGATGCCTTCTTCGCCCTCGCGACGCTCGCGCACCGCGACGGACAGCCCGCCGCCGAGGCGGAGGCGCTCGCCGAGGCCGCGCGCCAGGGGCCCGTCTCCCGCCGCGTGGAGGCGCTGCTGATGCGCGCGCGCTTGTTGGAGAAGGCCGGAGATCGCGAGGAGGCCGCGCGGGGTCTGGAGGCGGCGCTCGCCCTCGCTCCCCGTCACTCCGGCGCCACCGCCGGGCTCCAGCGCGTGCTGCGCGATCTGGAGGACTGGCAGCGGCTCACGGCCCTGCTCGCCGCCGAGGCCCCCCACGCCCCGCCCGCCGAGGCCACCGCCCTCTACTCCGAGCTGGGCACGCTGTACCTGGAGCGCCTCGCGCAACCCGAGGCCGCCGAGGCCGCCCTGCGTCAGGCCCTGCGGCTCTCCCCGACGGACAGCGCGCTGCGCCGCCGCCTCGTGGTCCTCGCCGCCAGCCGGGGCAACTCCACCGAGGCGGCGCAGTTGCTCGACGTGGAGGATGGGCTCCTGCCTCCGGACGAGGCCGCGTCCCTGCTGCGCGAGGCGAGCTCCCACGCCCGCGCCGCGGGCGACATGTCGCGGGCGCTGGACCTGGCCCGCCGGGCCCACGCCCTCGTTCCGGCGCGGGACGGAGACTTGGCCGAGCTGGCCGAGCTGCTCTTCCTCCACGGTGACGTGCGCGAGGCGCTGCCCCTGCAGGAGCAGCTCGCCGCCGCGGCGGACTTCTCCTCGGACGCCGAGCCTCGGAGAAGGCCTGGCTGCGCCTGGGCGCGCTCGCCGAGAAGCTCGGGGACACCCGGCGCGCGGTGTCCGCCTACAAGCGTCTGCTCGCCGAGCGCCCGTTGAACGAGGTGGCCGTGCAGCGGCTCGCCGCGCTGCTGGAGAAGGACGAGCCCCGGGCCTCCTTCGAGGTGCTCGTCGCCCACGCGCGCGCCCTGCCTCCTTCCGTGGCCACCGCCCAGCGCCTCGTCGTGCTGTCCGAGCGCGCCCGCGAGTCCCTCTCCGATACCGCCCTCGCCGCCGCGCTGCTCGCCCAGGCGGCGAAGATGGCCGAGCACCCGCTGCCCCTGCACGAGGCGCTCGCGGCCCTCCACCGCGAGGCGGGGCAGCTCCCCGAGCTCATGGGGCAGCTTCAGATCATCGCCTCGCTCAACGAGGAGGCCGGCCAGCGCGACGCCGCCATCTCCGCCTGCGCCGAGCACGCGCACCTGGCGGAGATGTCCGGCCGGGTGGACGAGGCCATGCGCTCGCTCAAGGCGCTGTGCTTCCTCTTGGAGAAGGAGGGCCGCGAGGACGAGGCCGCCGCCTGCGAGCGTCACCGCGCGGAGATGCTGCGCGACGTGAAGCTGGACATGTCCGCCGCCGAGGCCGCGCTGGAGCGCTCCTTCGCGCTGTTCCCCCAGCTCGACACGGCGCGCATGGGCATGGAGCTCACGAGCCGCCGGAACGACGCCGCCGCCGAGGCCCGGTGGCTCGAGCGCGCCCTGCCGCTCATGCCGGCCACCCCCGCCCGCGCCCGCTCCCTGCTGCGGCTGGCGCGCCTCTTCCTCGACGAGCTCGGGGACACGGACAAGGCCGAGGGCTTCCTGCGCGAGGCGCTCCTCCAGGATCGCTCCCTCCAGGAGGCCGAGACGCTCCTGTGCGAGCTGCTCGAGCGCGAGGGCCGGCTGGCCGAGCTGGCCGCCTGGTTCGAGGACGCCGCTTCCCGCGTGGAGGAGCCGTCGCGCCGCGCGGAGCTGCTGATGCGCGCCGCCACCCTCTACCGCGAGCGCGCCGGGCGTCCGGATGCCGCCGCCATCGCGCTGCTCGCCGCGCGCGCCTCGCTGCCGGATGACCTGGACCTGACCCGGCAGGTGGCGGATCTCCTCCACGAGATGGGCCGCTCCGCGGACGCCGCCGAGTTCGACGCCATCCTCCTGGAGGCCGATCCCTTCCAGGAGCCGCGCTACTCGCGCCACCGCGCCTTCCTCGAGGAGACGGAGGACTACCAGTCGCTCGCCGCGCTGTTGTCGCGCCGGGCCCAGCGCCAGCCTCCCGTCGAGGCCGCGCAGAGCTACCTCGCCGCCGCCCGGGCCTTCCGCGAGGCGGGCGCCCTGGAGCGCGCGCTGCTGTGCGAGGACCAGGCCTTCGAGCTCGCCCCCTCCAGCGCCGAGGCCTTCCACCTGCTGCGGGCCCGGGCCGCGGGCGACGTACGCCGCCAGGCGGAGCTGCTCGCCCTGCGCGCGGGCGCCGTGCCTCCCGAGCAGGCCATCCCCCTCTTGCGCGAGCGCGCGGAGATCCTCCTCAGGGCGGGCGAGTCGCTGCTCGCCGCCCAGGCCTTCGATGACCTGCTCGCGCGCGCGGGCGACGACGTGGAGGCGCTCGCCACCCGCGCGGAGCTGGCGGCCGAGGGTGGAGGTCCGGCCGCGGCGTGGCCCTATGACCGGCGGTTGCTCGCCGCGGAGGGGACGCGCTGCCGGTGCCCCTGCGGGTGCGCACGCAGATGCGGCTCGGACACGCGTCGCTGGCGTCGGGAGCCCACCATGACGCCGCGCGCGCCTTCGAGGCCGTGGTGTCGCTGGATGGAGATGGCGCTCGGGGCCAGGAAGCCCTGTCCCTGCTCACCGAGGTCTACGGCCACACGGGCGACTCCAAGGGCCTGTACCGGGCCTCGCTGAAGCTCGCGCGCAAGGCGGACGCGGCCACCGCCGAGGTGCTGTACCGCCGCGCCGCGGACCTCTTCGACGATCCCAAGGACGCCATCGACGCGCTGCTGCACCTCATGCGCCTGCGTCCCGCGGACTCCACCATCATCGACCGCGCGGTGCGGGGCTGCGCTCGCTGGGCCGTCCGGCGGACCTGGTCGCCGTCTACGAGGCCGGAGCCCAGGCCGCGGGAGGCTCGCGGGCCGCGGAGCTGCTCCTGGCCGCCGCCGAGGTCGCCGCCGAGCAGCTCGATGATGCCCCGCGCGCCGCGGCCCTCCGCGAGCGCGCCGCCGACGCCGACCCGGACAACCTTCCCGCGCTCCGGGGCCGCCTCGGTGGGGTTGCGCGCGCGGGGAGAGCAGGCCGCGCTGCGCGACGTGCTCACGCGCCTCATCGGCGTGACGGAGGACGCCGACGAGCCTCCCTGCTGCGGCTGGAGCTGGCGTCGCTCGCGCGGGCCGCCGGGGACGAGTCCTCCGCTCGCGAGGCCCTGGAGGCCGTGGTCGCCCGGGGCGCCTCGGGAGCGGGCTACAAGGAGGCGCTGGAGGCGCTGGAGCCGCTGCTCGTGGAGAACCCGGGACGCCTCGCGGAGGTGTACCTGGCGCGGGCGGAGATCCTCCCCGACGCCGAGCGCACCCAGTGGCTGTGGGCGGCGGTGCGCGAGTTCGAGTCCGCGGGCCGGCTGCCGGAGGCGGTGCGCGCGGCCTGGTCCGCCGTGTCCGTCGCGCCGGATGGGGAGGCCCTGCGCCGGGTGTCCGCGCTGCACCGGGCCCTGGGCGAGTCCCGGCGCGCGGCCCAGGCCCTGGCCCAGGCCGTCCGCCTCGTGTCCGCCGAGGAGCGCCCCGCGTTGCAGTTGGACCTCGTCGACCTCTGGGAGGCCGCGGGCGAGCGCGCCGAGCCCTCGAGGTGCTCGAGCGCCTGGCCAGCGCGTCTTCCGAGGCCGTGGATCCCCGGGCGGTCGCCGAGCGCTTCCTCCGATTGGACTCCCCGTCCGTGCCGCCGAGGTGGGCTTCGCCGCCACGCTGGCGTCGGGGGACTCCGCCGGGGCCCTGGCGCTCGCCGAGCGGGCCCAGGACGAGGCGCGGATCCGCGAGGCGCTCTGGGCGATGGTGGAGTCGGGCAGCGCGGAGGAGGCCCACGTCACGCGGCTGACCGCGATGCTGCGCGAGGGCGCCCACCTGGACGGGCTGCTGCGGCTGGCGGAGCTGCTCGCGCCGAGGGACGAGGCCCTGGCCACGTGGCTGCGCGACGAGGTGGTCAACGCGGAGTCGGCGCCGGTGGAGCCGCGCCTGCGCGCGTTGGAGTCGCTCGCGACGACGCCGGACTTCAAGCAGCGGCTGTGGCGCCTGTTGCCGGGACTGGGAAGCGCTCCGGAGGAGCTGGCCGGGGCGGTGTTGGCGCATGTCCGGGAACTGCCCGTGCCCGAGCGCGTCGAGGCGTTGGCCGAGGCGGCGGATGGCTGGCCGGAGCGGCGGGGCAAGCTGTTGCGCGAGCGCTTCCGGTTGCAGCGGGACGGGGGCCTCACGGCGGACGCGGCGGACACGCTGGGCCTGCTCATCCTGTTGGAGACGGAGCCGCGCGCGCGGGGCGAGCTCTACGTGGAGCAGGGCGACATGCTGATGTGGGCGGGCGACAAGGTGCGCGCCCGCGAGCCTTCGAGAAGGCGCTGGTGGACGCGCCGGGCACGGTGCGCGCGCTGGAGTTCCTGCTGCCCCTGTACGAGGAGGAGCGCAACCACGCGCGCTTCGTGGAGGTGGCGCAGCAACTGGCGGCGGTGCTCGCGGGCCCGGCGGCCATGGGGCTGTGGCGCGAGCGGCTGGCCGAGGCCTACGAGGCACTGGGCCGTCTGCCCGAGGCGGCCGAGCAGCTCCAGGCGCTGCCGGAGACTCCCGAGCGGCTGGAGCGGCGGGCGCGCATCGCCGAGGCGCAGGGCCTCACGGGCGAGGCGCTGCGGCTGCGCGAGCGCTTCACGGAGGATCCGGAGCAGTTGCAGGACATCCTGCGCCAGTACCTGGACGCGCAGCTGGTGGTGTTCGCGGTGCACCGGCCGAGCGCCTGTTCCAGGCGGACCAGCTCTCGCCGGAGATGAAGCGCCTGGTGGCCGAGCGGCTCTCGCCCACGGTGCATGGCGCGGCGCTGGCCACCCACATCTGGCCGGAGCTGTTGCGCAAGCAGCCCGCGGACGCGGACGGGTGGACGCTGTTCGCCGAGGCGCTGGCGGCCAGCGACGACATCCCCATGGAGGTGGCGCGGGTGGACGGCTTCGGCGCGGCGCTCGTGTCGAGCACGGCGAGCGCCCCGGGGGTGAGCATCTCCCCGGTGGCCCCGCGCGACGGCTTCCAGCACGCACTGCCTCCCGACGTGGTGCCGGTGACGGCCGAGGCGATGCCCCGGCTGCACACGGCGTTGCAGCTCACGCTCCAGTCGCTGGGGGCGGGTGGGGTGCGCGTCTTCCTGGCGCCGGCGGGCGGAGTGGAGGCGTACCGGCCTCGCCCGAGGAGCTGGTGGTGGGCGTGGGCGCCCTGGCCTGCTTCGGGCTGGTGGAGCTGAACTACCTGTGCGCGCTGGCGCTGTGCCTGGGCGCCTCGGGCGAGGCGCTGAGCCGGCCCGGTCCGGTGCCCGGCTTCGACGAGGCGGCGGTGGAGCGCTTCCGCTCGGTGCCCGCGTCGCTCGCCGCCTCGCGCGTGCTGGCGCACCTGTCTCCCGAGGTTCGGGGCTCGGATCCCACCGGGTTGGAGGTGGGGGCGGTGCTGCGCGACAACCCGGCCTTCCACGCGGTGGCGCGCGCGGCGCTGGAGAGCGTGTAAGGTCGAAAGGTCATGCCGCTCTCCCGTCGTCCGCTCCTGTTGCCCCTGCTCGCGTTCGTGGCCGCCGCGTGCGTGTCGGAGACGGTGTACCCGGGGGACGTGGTGGTGGGCCTGTTCGGCTTCCATGCGCAGGCGGACTGGTCGCGCACGGACTGTGACGCGGGCAGCCCGGACTTCAGCCGGCTCGTCGACGGGGGCTTCGACTTCTCGGGGAGCTTCTCGCGCGACAGCGTGGATGGGGGCGCGTGGCTCACGGTGAATGGCTTCTCGCGCTCGGCGACCTATGATCCGGCGACCCAGCGCTACGTGTCCGTCCAGCGCTCCGGGGCTCCGCTGCCGAGCTGTGGCGAGACGTGCCAGGGCGCGCGGATGGAGGAGACACTCTCCGTGGTGGTGCTCAGCGACAGCCAGTCCCGGGCGATGGGGAGCCAGTGCGCGAACCTGCCCACGGACGGAGGCCTGCCGGATGGCTCCGTGCCCGGCCCCACGGTGAACGGGTATGACGCCGAGAAGGCCTGTGGGAACTTGAAGGTGACCTTCCTTCCGGGCACGAGTGGGGTCTGCACTTGCACGACGTCGTGCACGGCGGTGTACGGCGTGGAAGGAGATCGGCGTTTCAATGCTGGACAGTAAGAAGAAGGCGGTGGTGTTGCTGTCGGGCGGGCTGGACTCGACGACCTGTCTGGCCATGGCGAAGGCGGCGGGCTTCGAGCCGGTGTGCCTCGCGGTGGCGTACGGGCAGCGGCACGCGGTGGAGCTCGAGCGGGCGCGCGGGGTGGCCCAGGCGCTGGGCGTCACGGACTTCCGGGTGGTGACGGTGGAGCTGCGGCAGGTGGGCGGCTCGGCGCTGACCGCGGACATCGACGTGCCCAAGGATCGGCTCGAGGAGGAGATGTCCCACGGCATCCCCATCACCTATGTGCCGGCGCGCAACGCGCTCTTCCTCTCGCTGGCGCTGGGGCTGGCCGAGTCGGTGGGCGCGAGCGACCTCTACATCGGCGTGAACGCGGTGGACTACAGCGGCTACCCCGACTGCCGGCCCGAGTTCATCCACGCCTTCGAGGCCATGGCGGTGCTGGCGACGAAGGCGGGCGTGGAGGGCACGTGCTTCCGGGTGCACGCGCCGCTGTCGGGGATGACCAAGGCGGACATCATCCGCGAGGGCATGCGGCTGGGCGTGGACTACGGGATGACGCACTCCTGCTACGACCCGGATGAGCAGGGGCGGGCGTGCGGGCGGTGTGACAGCTGCGCGCTGCGGCGCCGGGGCTTCGAGCAGGCGGGAGTGCCGGACCCCACGCGTTACACGACGGGAGCCTGAGCCATGGGTGGACTCGCGCACGGGTTGATGGGGCTGTGGCTCGCCGCGGCGGGCGCTCCGGTGGTGGACGCCACCGAGGTGGTGGAGGACCTGGTGGTGGACATGCGCTACGCCACCCCAGACAACTTCCTGAAGCAGAAGGTGTACCCGGACGGCGCCCGGTGTCTGTTGTTGCCCGAGACCGCCGAGCGCTTGAAGAAGGCGGCGGACACGCTGCGCGCCCAGGGCTACCGGCTGAAGGTCTACGACTGCTACCGGCCCATCGCGGTGCAATGGCAGATGTGGAAGATCATGCCCAAGCCGGGTTACGTGGCGAACCCCAAGAAGGGGGGCAATCACAACCGGGGCGCGGCGGTGGACCTGACGCTGGTGACGGCGGACGGGGCCGAGGTGGAGATGCCCACGCCCTTCGACTCCTTCGAGCGCGCGGCGCACCACGGCTACCCGGGGGGCACGAAGGCCTCGCGCGAGCACCGGGAAATCCTCCGCGCGGCCATGGAGGGCGCGGGCTTCAAGCGCAACGCCATGGAGTGGTGGCACTACGACCTGCCCGGAGCCACGAAGCTCCCGGTGCTGGATGTGCCCTTCGCCCCGAAAGACTAGGAGGCCGGGAGGCTCGCCCCGATTCCCCGGAGGATGAGCTTCAGGCCCCGCTCGAAGCGGTCGTCGAACCCCGTGAACAGCTCCTCGCCCGCCGCCCGGGCGAGCGGGAGCCGCTCCCCGTCGATGCGCTCGGCCCGCTTCCCCACGTCGTAGCCCGGGTCGCGCTCGCCCGGCATGGGCTGCACCGCCTGCTCCTCGATGGTGAAGCCCACCGTGTAGTTGTAGACCGTGGAGAAGCCACACACCGCGTCGCGCAGCGAGCACCCCGCATCCACCAGCCCGCGCAGCAAGGCGTCCATGGTCTCGTAGATGGTGCCGTCGGTGAGCCGCGTGCCGCTGAACACCTTCGCCCCGTCCCGATAGCCCAGCATCATCCGCCGCATGCCCCGCGCCATCTCCGCCAGGTTCTCCTCCCAGCCGCGCTGGGGCCGCGCGGGCTTCGCCTTCCCGAGCTGCTCGCGCAGCATCGTGGTGGCCATCTCGTCGAGCAGCTCCTGCTTGTTCTTGAAGTGCCAGTAGAGCGCCGGGGCCTGCACGTTCAGCTCGCCCGCGATCTTCCGCAGCGTCAGCCCCTCCAGCCCCACCTCGTTGAGCACCCGCAGCGCCGTCTCCACCACCCGTCCACGGTCCAGTCGCGTCGCCACCTGCCTTCTCCTCCAGCTCGCGAGCTTGACAGCTTAACGACGTTAAATTACCACTTAACGTCGTTAAATTGGCCGAGGGAGAGGCACATGGCGCATCAAGGAACGGTTCAGGTGCTCATCGTGGGGGCGGGGCCCACCGGGCTCACGCTGGCGTGTGACTTGTCGAGGCGGGGCGTGGCCTGCCGGGTCATCGACAAGGTGGCCACCCCCTTCGCGGGCTCGCGGGGCAAGGGGTGCAGCCGCGCAGCCTGGAGGTGCTCGAGGACCTGGGCGTGCTCGATGGGGTGAAGGCCCTGGGCGCCGCGCCCTATCCGCCGCTGCACGCCTACAAGGGGAGCCGGTCGTGTGGAAGGGCCTCATGCACGAGCACCGGGAGCCCTCTCCCGACGTGCCCCATCCCCTTCCGTTGATGCTCCCGCAGTACCTGATGGAGGAGGCGCTGCGGGCCCGGCTCGCCGCGCTGGGCGGGCGGGTGGAGTTCGCCACCGAGCTGAGCACGTTCGAGCAGGACGGCGAGGGGGTGACGGCCACGCTCGTCTCCCCGGGGGCGCACCCGAGCGGGTCCGCGCGCTCTACCTGGTGGGGGCCGATGGCGGGCACAGCCTCGTGCGCAAGCGGCTCGGGGTGCCTTTCGAGGGCGAGACGCGCGAGGAGGACCGGATGCTGATCGCCGACCTCCACGTCGACGGGCTGGATCGCGAGTCCTGGCACCTGTGGTCGGACCTGGAGACGCGCAAGCTCGAGGTGGGCCTGTGCCCGCTGGCCGGCACGGACGTCTTCCAGCTCATGGCCCCCCTGGCTCCCGGCGAGGTGCCGGAGCAGTCCGAGGAGGGACTCCAGCGGCTGTTCAACGCGAGGTCTGGCCGCTCCGACCTGCGGCTGCACGGGGTGCGCTGGCTGTCGGTGTTCCGGACCAACATCCGGCTGGCCGAGCGCTACCGGGTGGGCCGGGTGCTGCTGGCCGGTGACGCCGCGCACGTGCACCCGCCGGACGGTGGGCAGGGGCTGAATACCGGCGTCCAGGACGCCTACAACCTGGGCTGGAAGCTGGGCGAGGTGCTCGCGGGCGCCCCGGAGGCCCTGTTGGACACCTATGAGGAGGAGCGGCTGCCCGTCGCCGCGGGGGTGCTCGGCCTCAGCACGCGGTTGCATCGGCGCGGAGTCCGGAGCGATGCGAACGCCCCCCAACGCGACGCCGAGACGCAACAGCTCGGGCTGCACTACCGGGAAGGCCCCCTCAGCCGGGACGAGCGCTCCGTGAGGGGACGCGTCGAGGCGGGGGACCGGGCCCCGGACGCGCCCTGCCACGATGCCGCCGGCACTCCCACCCGCCTGTTCGACGTGTTCCGCGGACCGCACTTCACGCTGCTGGCCTTTGGCTCCCTCCCCGGTGACACCGTCGCCGGGCTCGAGGCGCGGTATGGCTCGAAGGTGCGCGTGCGCGCCGTGGTGCCACCGGCAGGGGGCTCGGGGCGGCACGTCCTCGTCGATACCCACGGCCATGCGCGCCGGGGGTATGACCTCGAGGGCCCCGCGCTCGTGCTGGTCCGCCCGGATGGCTACCTCGGACTCGTCTCGCCGGGCCTTGGCACGGAGCGCGTGGAGGACTACCTCGCCCTCGTGCTCGCTCCCTCGCTTCGCCGGGGAGCCGTGGCCTCCGGGTGAGCGGTGTGGGTGCTCCCCGGGTCGCTGTGCGACAGACAGTCGCCGGGGACAGTGCGTTGTTTCCTGGCGGCGCTTGGACGATCCTCTCGTGCCACCCTCAGGAGAGTCCACCCGATGTCCCCGCGAAACTTCGTGAAGCAGGCCCTGCCCTGGGTCGCGCTCGTCCTGGCGATCGCCGCCCTCGGCTACACGTGGAGGTGGGCCCTCTCGAAGTCCTCCGAGCGCCAGCGGATGCACCACGCGTTCAGCACCGGCACCACGAACTACATCTTCAGCCTGTGCCCGAGCACCCCGCTCGCGGAGACCGAGCCCCGCTGGGCGAGCGACATGCGCGGGCGCTGCATGGTGACCCAGCCCACCTGGGGCACCGCGCAGCAGGGCGGCGCCCGCGCCGAGCTCGACATCGAGAAGGGCTCGACGTGGCAGTCCGTCCAGCTCCTCTCCCGGCTGGTGCTGGAGATCTCCCCGGGCAAGATGCTGTCGCTCCTGTCGCTGGTGGTCATCTCGCTGGCGGGCACCCTGGGCGTGCAGCGCAAGGGCTGGCTCGAACGTCAGGGCCTGAGCCTGAGCGTCACGCGGGGGGCCGCCGTGTCCATGCTCACCGTCGTCCTGGTGGCGCTGAGCGTCTCGCTCGTGCTGCTCGACGAGCAGGAGACGCTGTCCATGTGCCGGTGACGGGCGGCACCTACGCCAACCTGCTGTCCGTGGACGCGCGCTGCTCGCAGCAGACGATGCTCTTGCGCGAGACCCAGCAGACGCTCGAGCAGAAGAAGGGCGAGCTGGAGGCGCGCGCCCAGGAGCTGGAGGAGCTCAAGCGGGAGATCGCCTCGCTCGGGGTGATGCGTGACGCGCTGGGCTCGTTCAAGACGGAGCTGCAGAGCCAGAGCGAGAGCACCCAGCAGCTCATCCGCGCCGTCACGGGCGCCACGCTCGAGGGCATCAACAAGGCGTTGGACCCCATTCACGCGGACGTGAAGGGGCTGGACACGTCGCTCAAGACGGACTTCAGGAAGGACCTGCGCGGCGAGCTGCAGGCGGACATGACGTCCCTGGTCCGGGCCGAGTTGAGGACGGCGCTCCAGGGCGAGCAGCTCCAGGAACTCATCCGTCGCGAGGTGCGGGAGGCGGTGCGCGCGGACGTGCGCGAGGTGGTGCGCGGCGAGCTGCGCGAGTCGGTGAAGACGGTGCTGGCGGCGAGCCCCGCGGTGCTTCCCCCGGCCCCGAAGCCCGAGACGAAGACACCGGCGCGCACGAACGTCACCGCCGCTTCCTCCAACAAGCCCGCCGCCCCCGGCCGCAAGCCGACTCCGCCGCCCGCTCCGTCCAAGCGCTGAGTTTCGAGGGGGGCGCGGCGCGTTCACGCCGCGAGTTCCGGCCGGGGTGCTCAGCGCGTCTGGCGCCGGTGGACGCCCTGCTCGCTCAACTTCCGGGCGAGGTCGCGCGCGGCCTCGAGCTCGAACGGTTTGCGGATCCACAGCAGATCCGAGCGGCCCACGCGCTGGGCGACTTCATCCCGGGAGATGTCGGAGAAGGCACTGCAGATGGCCACCTCCAGCCGGGGGTCCTTCTCCAGCATGTGCAGGATGGTCTCCAGCCCGTCCCAGCCGGGCGGCATGCGCATGTCGACGAGGGCGAACGTGTAGGGCCGATCCTCCTCCAGGGCGCTGATGACCTTCTGGTAGCCCTCCATGCCCTGCGAGGCGGTGTCGATGGCGAAGCCCGCGTCCGCGGGCGCGGCGGGCGGGGTGGCCCCGAAGAGCTTCTTCTCCAGGTGATCCAACGACGAGGGGGCGGCGCGGGTCCCCAGCACCCGGCGCCAGACCTTGAGGATGGCCGGGTCATCGTCGACCACCAGGATGCGCCGCTGGCCCTGCCCCTCGGTCCTGGGCCCGCTCGAAGCGGTCGGCGGACGCACCCCCGCGCCCGGGAGCCCGGAGGGGAAGCGGCCATCCAGGATAATGGATCGGGGCGCCAGGGGAGCGGAGCCGTCGGGGTGCTGCTCATCGGCATTGGGTTGTCCTCCCAGCCATTCTACGTGGGTCCAGGAAAGGTGGAAGACACCGCTTTCATGCTCCTTCTCCTTCCAGGGGGCCGCAGGGCACTCGTGGTGTCCGGGGTCCCTCGGGAGACGGAGAGGCCAGGCGAGCGGTGGACGTCCAGGCCCTTTCTCATGTCGTGCAGATCTTCGTGGTGTCCCAGTTGCTCAGGGGCTGGCATTTCGGCCGTGCCTCGTAGCATTCGTCCGCCGTGGCGCAGCGCCGTACGCACTCGTGCTCGTCCGGGTGGCAGAGCTCGGAGTCGAGACAGTCCTGGTCTCCCCGGCACGACAAATCCATGTCCGCGAACCCGCAGGCAGCCCCCAGCATGCTCAGCATGCCGAGCGCGCTCAGCGCGACCCTCCTCCACGCCATCGTCCGATGCTGCATGCTCGACTTCCTCCCGAGGGGGCTTCCCGGTCCCGTTCGCGGTAGCCCGCCGTTCTCGCATACCTCGCCGCCCAAGTCTTCCGGGAATCCCCGGCTGCTCGATTCCCGAGCCGGCTCGGGGAGAAGACAAACATGCCCACGCGGGAAGCGTTCCCGTGGCTCGGGCCGGTCACCTCCGTCCGCGGAGGTCCTGACGGAATGTCCTACTTTGTGCCGTGCCGGACCACATCGCGCCTTCTGATCGGGCGAGGGCGTTACAGGGTCGCGTTCAGCTCCAGGATGGGGAGCTTCGGCGACATCACGTCCGGGTACTTGATGCCCGCGCCGGTGTTGAGCAGGAGCACGCGCTGGCTCGCGTCCAACCACCCCTCGCGCAGCAACTGGCGCGCGGCGCCCACGAGCGCGGCGCCCTCGGGGCAGATGAAGGCGCCCTCCTGGCGGCTGATCTGCTCGAGCCCCCACAGCGTGTCCGCGTCGGACACGGCCACGCAGGTGCCACCCGTCTCGCGCACCGCCTGGAGCACGAGGAAGTCCCCGAGCGCCTTGGGCACGCGGATGCCCTGCGCCACCGTGGACGCGTTCTCCCACTTCTCCGAGACGTCCTTGCCCTCGCGGAAGCGCTTCACGATGGGCTGGCAGCCCTCGGCCTGCACGGCGACGAGCTTGGGAAAGCGCACGGTGTCCGGCAGCCAGCCCAGCTCGCGCATCTCCAGCAGGGCCTTGTAGATGCCGATGATGCCCACGCCGCCCCCGGTGGGGTAGAGGATGACGTCGGGCAGGCTCCAGCCGAGCTGCTCGGCGATCTCGTAGCCCATCGTCTTCTTGCCCTCGATGCGGTAGGGCTCCTTGAGCGTGGCGGCCTCGAACCAGCCGTGCGCCTTGGCCGAGCGGCCCACGATGGCGCCCGCGTCGGTGATCTGCCCGCGCACCATATAGGCGTGGGCGCCCACGGCCGTGGCCTCCAGCACGCTCATGGCGGGCGCGTCCGTGGGCATCACCAGGGTGACGGAGATGCCCGCGCGCGCGCCGTAGCTCGCCCACGCTCCGCCCGCGTTGCCGTTGGTGGGCATGGCGAGCGCGGTGACCCCCAGCTCCTTCGCCCGGCTCACTCCCGTGGCGGCGCCGCGTGCCTTGAACGAGGCGGTGGGGTTGAGCCCCTCGTCCTTCAACCACAGGTCGGGCAGGCCCACGGAGGCGCCCAGCCGGGGCAGGGGAAACAGCGGCGTCATGCCCTCGCCGAGCGTGATGAGGTGCTTGTCATCGCGCAGGGGTAGCAGCTCGCGGTAGCGCCACTGGGAGGAGACGCGGCCGGCGAGATTCGCGGGGCGCACCGCGCGGGCGGCGGCCTTCAGGTCATAGCGCACGAGCAGCGGTCCGCCGCACGTGCACAGGTTCTGCAACCGGTCCGCGTCATGGGTCTGGTGGCAGCGCGAGCATTCGAGGTGGGAGAGGAAGGAGGACATGGCCGCGTCTTATTCCCTTCCGGCGCGGAGCTCGAACTCCGAGGAGAAGGTGGCCCCGGGGGCCACGCTCAGCAGCCCCTCGCCGGTGCGGAGCGCGCCGCCGGGCGCCGTCCACGGCTCCACGCAGACGAAGTCCCGGCCCGTGATCGTCCATACCACCACCGTGGTGAAGCTCTCGCTCCAGGACAGCACCACCGGCCGCAGCCCGGGGCCGCGATGGAGCGTGGTGCCCGGCCGGGAGTGGTCGAGCAGGTGCATGTCCACCTCGGTGCCGGTGAGATCCATGCCGGAGAAGCTCACGGGGGCCCCGGTGCGGTTGTCCCAGGCGCGCGTGGCGTCCGTGTCGAGCCGCGTGACGGCCTTGTTCGCCTGGGGCACGTGGAAGTACGGGTGGTAGCCCAGGTGCAGGGGCATGGGCCGGGTGTCGAGGTTCTCGGCGGCGAAGCCCAGGCGCAGCGCGCCGCCCGAGAGCGTCACGGTGAGGCGCGCCTCGAAGCGCCAGGGAAACTCGCGCAGCGTCTGCTCCGAGTGCCCGAGCACCAGCTCCGCGCGGGCGTTCTCCCGGTGGCGCACCTCCCAGGCCAGGTCCCGGGCGAAGCCGTGGCGGCGCATCGTGTAGTCGCGGCCCTCGGCGGGGTAGGTGCCCCCGGGAAGCACTCCGGGAGAGGGGAAGAGCACGGGGATGCCGCCCCGGACGTTCTTGCCAGGGTCCGCCAGGGTGCTCGCGTCGAGGAAGAGCAGCTCCTCTCCGCCGACGGCGAAGCGGCTGACGAGCGCTCCACGTTCCGGGACGATCTCGGCGACGCAGTCGCCATCCTTGAGCAGCACCGTGTCCTCCTCCTGCAGGGGAGGGCGCGTCCTAGCCCAGTCGCCGCGGGGATTCACGGGGCCTTTGGGCCAAGTGCTTCCCACACGTCAGCGGCGATCGTTGGCGCCGCGAGGAACACACGGGAAGGCGACGTCGTCCAGGTGGGGCGGGAGGACGCGGGGGGGGCTCATAGCAGGTGCGGGGCGCCGCGGAAGCGGCAGGAGGGATCGGCCTGCTCGTGGGTCGTCGCCGGGTCGTACAGCCCCGTCCAGCCCGTGTCCGGCGGGGTACCGGCGAGCTGGGCGTAGACGTCTTGGATCCGCTGCCCCACCGCCTGCCACGAGTACAGCTCCCGCACCTTGGCGAGCGCCGTGCGCGCGAGGCGCTCGCGCAGGACGTGGTCATCCAGCATCCGGCCGATGGCTCCGGCCAGCGCATGGGCGTCCCCGGGGGGCACCAGCAGGGAGTCCCGGCCATCCTCCAGGCAGTCCACCACGCCCACCGCCCGCGTGGAGACGATGGGCAGGCCCGAGGCCATGGCCTCGAGCAGGGTGTTGGAGAAGCCCTCCGAGTACGTGGGCAACACGAAGAGGTCTCCGCGCTGGTACACCCGGGGCGCGTGCTCGTAGTCGGAGGAGCCCGGCATCTCCACGCGGCCGCCGAGTCCCAGCTCGCCCACGCTCTGGCGCACCGCCTCCACGTCCGGGCCGGTGCCCGACACGATGAGCTTCAGGTCGCGTTGCTGGTCCACCAGCAGGCGCAGGGCGTGCATCAACTCCATCACGCCTTTCTGGACATCCACGCGGCCGTGGTAGAGCAGCACGGGCCTGGGCCGCAGCGCGCCGATCGCCAACTCGTCGCGCGGGCGGAAGCGCCGGGTGTCCGTGGCGCCGGGCACGATGGTGAAGCGCTCCAGGCCAGTGCCGTGGTGGCCGTGCACCTTCTGGGCGAACGAGCGGCTGCCGATGAGCAGTGCCCCCGAGTGCCCCAGCACCGCCAGCATGGCCTGCTTGTGCGTCGTGCAGCAGGTGCCCACCCAGTGGCCATCCCCGCCCTGGATGGACACCACGTTGGGCAGGCCGAGCCGACGGCTCGCCTCCAGCGCCGCGAGCCCACACGGGTAGCCGTATTGCGCGTGGATGAGATCGAAGGGCCGCTTGCGGTGCTCGCGCTCCACCGCCGCCACCATGTCCTCCACGTCCTGCTCGAAGCTGGCCGGCAGGCCGTCGTTGACACGCTGCTCGCCCAGGGACTCGCGGCCCACCACCGTCGCGCCCGCCACCTCCGGCGGAGGTCCACCGCCGTACACCGAGGCGCCCGCCGCGTCGTTGCGGTACTGGCTGACCAGGGTCACGTCGTGGCCGCGGGACACCAGCTCCCGCACCAGGTTGAGGGCATAGACGCTCATCCCCGAGAGGGCTGGGAAGAAGCGCCGCGAAATGAAACACACCCGCAGCTGATTCCTGCTCATGACGGGGTGCCTCCGTAGCGGTGCTGGCGCCGCAGGAGCTGGGCGGCGTGACGCTCGGGCTCGCGGTAGAGCGGGTAGAGCCGGCCGACGATCGCCTCCGCCAGGCGCGAGTGGAACCGGGCGGGACCCCGAGCCGCTCCTCGGCCTCCGGCGTGAGGCGCACGCGCTGGGCACCCTCGGGCGGCCTGCCCAGGCCGACGAGCGGATCCTGACGCATGAGCAGCTTCGCCACGCCGCGCTCGCCGATGCGGTGGTCGCTCATCGTCTCCGCCTCCAGCCCCGGGACGATGACCTTGAGCGAGAAGACGGAGTGGTCCGCGGGCGACATGTCCGCCACGAGGATGTCGAAGCTCGCCTGGGTGAGCTTGCGCACCAGCAGGGCGCCGCGTTCCCGGGCGTCCCCGAGGTTCGAGGGGGGGCAGCGAGGCGAAGGGCACCCGGCGGCGCTCGGCGAGCACCCGCTGCTCCATGAGCGAGCGCATCTGGGTCGCGGACAGCTGGGCCCAGTCGGCCATGGCATGCAGGGCGCGGGGCTCCTCGCCCTCCAGCTTGATGCAGGACTGGAAGCGGTTCATGTACCCCGGAGGGGCGATCTTCTCCGCCAGCTCCAGGGGGCCGTGGGCGAAGGCCTTGCGCGTGCGCGAGCCCGCGTACTCCAGCAGCGCCTCGCGCAGCGCCCGCTCCCGATCCAGGTCCGCGGCCTCGCCGCACCCGGTGAGCGCCATGGGCTGGTCGCGCAGCGCCGGGTCGCGTCCCACCACGTACAGGTTCACCAGCCCGAAGTCCGTGCTGGCCAGCTTCGGAATGACCTCGATGCCCATGCGCGTGTAGTGCGCGAGCAGGGACTGGAGCTCGGGGCCGAGGTCCGCGTCCTTCAGGTCGAGCACCACGCCTTGATCGAGCGCGCGGGAGCGCAGGCCGCTGCCGTCGCGCTGGAACAGCTCGAGGAGGCCGTGGGTCAGGGCCTGCTCGTGGGTGGGGCCCGTGCCCTGGCCGTGGGTGATGGGAGGGATGAGGGGCATGCGGCCCTGGAGCTGCCCGCTCCTGGTGGCCACCCATTCCTCGGGGATGAGCACCTTCTCCCCGGTGGTCAGCCGCGTCACCGTCACCCACGTCAGCTCCATGTCCGCGTGGTAGGGGCTGCCCGTGGGGAGGCACAGCTTGAGCGGATCCACCACGCCGGAGGGACCACGGGTGCGCGCCAGCTCGCGGTAGGTGCCCTTCTCTCGCGTGTGTGCCCGGAGCGCGGTCTCGGTGAAGACGCTCTCGGCCAGCTTTCCGAGCGCGCGGGCCTCGGCCTCCTCCTGGGTGGCGCCGTGACCCTGGGTGGCGAACCGCGTGCCGCTCTTCAGTTGCAGGCTCGCGGCCACGGCCGGGATGCCCACGCGATCGATGGGATCCACGCGGAACATCTCCAGCTCGCCGGGCGGAAAAGCCGCGCGGTAGGCTTCACACGCTGCCTGCAGACTCTTCTTCGCGCTCATGACAATTCCTCTCCAGGGGGCGTAGTCAGGGGAGAGCCCCACCGCGGCGAGCACCGCGTTCTCGTAGGCCCGCATGGGGCCGTCGTGGATGAACTCCAGGTCTTCCAGCGCCTGTCGCGGGGTGAAGCCCGCGGCGCGGGCGTGCGCCTCCATTTCCAGTGCCCGATCCAGCGTGTTGGCGGCATGGAAGGCGCGGGCCTCGGGCGTGTCGGTATGGGGGAGGAGCCGCCGCGCCTCGCGCACGCGGTGGGCGAGCCCGGAAGGGAGCGTGTCGAGCATCTGCTCGGTGATGCGCGCCAGGAGGGGCGCCAGGTGCTCCCCGAGCAGCCGGTTTCCGTGGCCGCCCGCGTCGGGCAACACGGTGTTGGAGAGGTGATGGCTCAACGCGGCCACGAAGGGCCCGGTGGGATCCGCCCCGAAGAGGGGGGAGACGAGCACCGAGGCGACGGCCACCACGTAGCAGTGGTCGGCGTGGCTCTCCGCGGGCAGGAGTACCCGCCGCTGCTTGTTGGCGAGGGTGGGACCGGCGCGAGGCTGGCGCACCAGGCGCTCCACGAAGACGGGAGGCTCGGCGCCCACCCACGTGGAGGCCCCGGCGAGCGCGGTGCGCAGCCGATCGCGCAGCTCCGCGTCCACGGGCGCCGTCGCGGCCTCGAAGGCACGGCGCAGCACTCCCAGGATCTGCTCGGGGGAGAGGCCGACGCGGCGCAGGACGTCGAAGTCCATGCCCCCCAGCCGCACGGCGCTCAGGGCGAGGGCCGTCTCGCGCAGCGCCAGGGTGGCCGGATCCTCACCCGAGACGAGTGCCGCCCACGCCCGGCGGAAGCCGTGGGCCGCCAGCCCGTCGGGCTGCTCGGGCGTGCACATGCGTTTGAGGGCCAGCAACTCGCTCACGAGGGAGCGCAGCCCGGCCAGGCGGTGGGGGACGACCGGGGCCACTTCCAGCGCGGGGTTCTCCATGGCCTAGCCCATCCCCGCCAGGGCCGTCGCCGCCACGGCTCCACCCGGACCAATCCATGCGACTCCCAGACGCTCCATCCCAGACATGTGCCTGTCCCCCCTGTGGTCACTGCACGCCCACCCGTGAGCTTCCCTGGCCGGAACGGACGCCACGCTTTCGAGGCGAGGTGCGTTCAGGTGATTTCCCATCGCAGGGTCGTTCCCGGGGGCGTGGTCAATGATTTGGCACGTCTTCGTTATGTCACAAGCCCTGGAAACCAATACGGCTCCTCGAGACGAGGCCCGGGTCTGGAAGTCAAACAAGGGCTCCTCTCCTCCTGTCCCGCGGGGTGGCCCGAGGTGTGAAAGCGGACGGCACGGAGGGGCTTTTCGCGAGTTCGGAGCGTGGCCACGCTGTCCCGCTGCCGCCCCTGCTCCACGGTGGCCTTCCGCATCCAACCCTGGTCGTCCTGGAGTGGGTCACTCAACGGTGGGTATTCTCGATTGATGGCGAACGACTACCCCCGATTCCGCCTCCGAGGTATTCCCGAGGTCCGGGTGCTGATGTGCCCTGGTGGAGTTCAGCGCCCCCGGCGACGATTGCTCGCGCGTGATGTCTTCCGCATCGTCTTCTACATGCCGCACGATCATCCTGACATCGCACAGGGGGTGAGTCATGCCATTGACAGCTATATGCGCGTCGTGGGGGAGGGACCCAAGACCATCAATTACGTGAGCCGCTCCTATGATGAGGGCTCCGCCTTGACCGAGGAACAATGGGGATGGGTGCGCCTTCTTCTTCAGAACACCAAGCGTTGGTCCTTCCCTGATGATTACGAGGACTGGGCGCAGAGGGAAATCGAGAAGCGGCGCTTCGAACGGGGGCTCCTGTTCACGGGAGGCTCTGGCAGCCGGAATGGCTACGAACTCGAGTACAAGGCCCGTATTCCGTGGCGGCCCCCCGAGACAACATCCGTGAGCCTGCTCACGGCGACGCTTCCCACCGAATTCCTCGAACGGCATGGGCCGGGGCCCGTGCGCCAGCTGGTGCTCGACATGGCCTCCCAACTGCGTTTCGCCTCGGGGCACGCGGGCCTGGCCTTGCGGCTCTATTGGTGGCTTCCGCATGCCGATGAGGCCCTCCGCGTCGGGCCCCTGCGCTACCCGGGCCTGGATCTCCGGGAGGCCTGGGGTCGCGAGGAGGGGATGGGCCTTCACGTGGATGGCGTCCACTGGCTCAATTTCCTCGGGCCTCCCGTCCTCACCGGCTCGGTGGCGCGGACGTCCTGCGCTCCCGGTTGCGGTCCTCGGAGACGACCGTGGTGGCGCTCGACGAGGAGCGCGCCGTGGTCTCCCTGGGCGAGCGGCCCGAGGTGGGAGACCTGTCCGCGGGGAAGACCCTTCCCGCGTATCGTGAGCTCGCCCAGGTGCTGGAGCCCTGGCTCGAGCCGTTGTTCCTCCGTCCCTCCGGGGAGATCGCCGGGCAGACGCGCTACACCTCGCTCCTGCTCACCGAGAACGAGGCGCGGCGCTGGTGGCGGCGTTTCCTCGACTGATTCACCCAGTCGAGCAGGCGGGTTCCTGGGGTGTTCCCGCCCGGCCGTCCGCTCTAGCCGAAGAACACCTGGGCGACCTGGAAGAACTCCTGCGGCACCTTCTTGAGCTCGCGCGTGGCCTCGGACAGGTCCACGCTGACGATCTCATTGCCGCGCAGGGCGGCCATCTTGCCGAACTCGCCCCGGGCCACCATGTCGCAGGCGTGCACGCCGTAGCGCGTGGCGAGCACCCGGTCGTGCGCCGTGGGCGCGCCGCCGCGCTGGATGTGGCCGAGCACCGACACGCGCGTCTCGTAGCCCGTGCGCCGCTCGATTTCATTGGCCAGCAGGGCACCCACGCCTCCCAGCCGGGGCCGGCCCGCCTCGTCCAGCGCGCCCGAGGTGATGAGTTGCTCCTGGCCCTCGTGCGACAGCTTGATGCGCGTGCCCTCGGCCACCACGACGATGGAGAAGGTGCGCCCGGAGGCATGGCGGTGCTTGATGTGCTCGGCCACGCGCTCCAGGTCCGCGGGCACCTCGGGCACGAGGATCACGTCCGCGCCGCCGGCCGGCCCGCGTACGTGGCGATCCACCCCACGTGCCGGCCCATCACCTCGCACACGATGACGCGCTTGTGCGACTCGGCGGTGGAGTGCAGCCGATCAATCGCCTCGGTGGCGATGCCCACCGCGGTGTCGAAGCCGAAGGTGAAGTCCGTGCCGTTCAGATCGTTGTCGATCGTCTTGGGCACGCCCACGATGCGCAAGCCCTCCTGGGACATGCGCGTGGCGGCCGACAGCGTCCCCTCACCGCCGATGGCGATGACGGCGTGGATCTCATTGCGCTCGATGGCCCGCTTGACGCGCTCCAGCCCGTTCTCGACCTTGAACGGGTTGACGCGGGAGGTGCCCAGGATGGTGCCACCCCGGTGGAGGATGCCCGAGGTGGTCTCCCGGGTGAGGCGGAAGTGGTTGTCGTCGAGCAGACCCTTCCACCCATCGCGCAGGCCCATCATCTCGAAACCATGGGCGCTCGCGCGGCGAACGACAGCGCGGATGACCGCGTTGAGGCCGGGGCAATCTCCCCCGCCCGTGAGAACGGCGACTTTCATGAAGGCGACTTCTAGCTCACCTCCCGCGCGAGTCATCCTCGAAGTTGAGGTGAATTCGCCTGTCCGAGGGGGGCCACCGGCCCCGGGGGGCGGTCCCCGGGTCGACCCTACCCACCCCACCGCGGGAGTTCCGCCCGATGCGATGGGTGACGGGGGCCTCGGTGGGCGCTATGCTGGAGTCCTTCCCCAGGCCACGGTCCTCCTTGAAAGTCCGCGTCTTCTCCTCGGAAGTGGAAGCTGCCGCCGCCTGTGCCGCCCACGTCGCGGCGGCGGTCCGTGAGAGGCCCTCCCTGGTGCTCGGGCTGCCCACGGGACGCAGTCCCCTCAACGTGTACCGGCAGATGGTGGCGCTCCATCAGCGCGGGGAGCTGGACTTCTCCCAGGTGACGACCTTCAACCTGGACGAGTTCCTCGGCCTGCCCCCGGACGATCCATGCAGTCTGCGCGCCTACATGGACCGCCACCTCTTCCAGCACGTGAACCTGGCCCCGGAGCGCGTGCACTTCCTGGACGGCAGCGCGGAGAAGGCCCAGTGGGAGTGCGCCCGCTACGACGCCGCCCTGGAGGCCGCGGGGGGAATCGATCTGCTGCTCTTGGGCATTGGCTCCAACGGGCACGTGGCCTTCAACGAGCCGGGGGACAGCCTCCAGGCGGCGAGCCACCGGGCGCGGCTGTCGCGCGAGACGCGCCAGGCCATGACGCCCATGTTCGGGGATGAGATTTCCCGGGTGCCCATGGCGGCGCTCACGCTGGGCATGGAGGCGCTCTTCAAGGCGCGCCGCGTCATCCTGCTGGCCTTCGGGGTGAACAAGGCGGCGGCGGTGACGGCGATGGTGCGCGGCCCCATCACCTCGCATTGCCCGGCGTCCTTGCTGCAACTGCACGGGCAGGTGGAGGTGTGGGTGGATTCCGAGGCCGGTCACGGCCTGGAGGGCTCGGCCGTCTGATCAGAACTGCCAGTACGGCGTGGTGCCGCTGGCGTACTGGCCGATGTTCTTGAAGTAGATGTCCACGAAGCAGGAGTCCGAGTAGCCGCCCGGGGTGTAGGGGCCGCTGCACTCCACGCTCTGGCTCGTGCGGTCGAGCCCGCCCGCCGTCGGCGAGCCGCAGACGATCTGCGACGGGAGGTCCCGGTTGTAGAGCGTGTTGTGCATGTTGATGGCGGTCTTGTCCTTACAGGTCACCACGCAGTAGGAGTACATCTTCGTCCCGTCGAGGGAGCGGCCGATCTGCTGGGTGACGGTGCAGTTGGCCCCGGTCAGCCCCGTGCGGGTGTAGGTCTGCGTGCCCGTCGTGGGCGTGGGCGGGGTGGCATAGGACGTCGTGCCGCCGCGCTGCTCGAGCGCGCCCGCCTGCTCCGCGGACGCCGCGTCCAGCTCCGCGCCACCACAGCCCACCAGCATCAGCAACAACGAACCCATCGACAGCGCCGCGTTCTTCATGGGGTGAACTCCTCCAAGATGAGTTCCTGTCTGTTATAGGAATTCATGTTTTGATGCAATTGCCATTGTTCATCCAGACAGGAAGGGGCGGCGGGCGGGGCGCCCGAGATGTTTGGGTTCAAGCCATGCCGCGCTCAGTCAGCAATGCCCTCGGCGACGGTCGAGGCGCGCCACTCGCGCACCCGGCGCAGCAGGCCGAGGAACTCGGCGCGGTCCGGCTGGCCGTCCACGGACTCCTCGGCGAGGGACTCGGCGGTGGCGAGGCTCCACTCCCGGGCCTCGGGAGCGCCCCGGAGGATGTCCGCGGTGCCCGCCACGGCGGCGGCGAAGCGCAGGTTGGAGGAGGCCTCGTCCAGGTGGGCGTGCAGGCTCGCGCGCTCCAGGGGGAAGGTCTGCTCGGCGGCCTCCACGCCACCGGGCCGCTTGGAGCGCACGCGCACCGTGGCCACGCGCGAGCCCTCGCCGGTGAGCTCCACCTCGTACAGGGCGGTGACGGTGTGGCCGGCGCCAATCTCCCCGGCGTCCACCTTGTCGTCGCGGAAGTCCCGGTCGGCGATGGCGCGGTTCTCGTAGCCCACCAGCCGGTAGCCGCGCACGGCCGTGGGGTCGAACTCCACCTGCACCTTCACGTCCTGGGCGATGACCTCCAGCGTGCCGGCCAGCCGCTCCTGGAAGACGCGGCGCGCCTCGCGCTCGCTGTCGATGTAGAAGCTGTTGCCGTTGCCCTTGTTGGCCGGGCGCTCCATCAGGTCATCCCGGTAGTTGCCCATGCCCAGGCCGATGGTGGACAGCGTGACGCCCTCCTGCACGTAGCCCTGGATGCTCTCGAGCAGGGCGTCCGGGTTCCGGGGGCCGATGTTGGTGTCGCCGTCGGTGAGGACGACGACGCGCGAGACGTTCCGGGGGTGGGCGTGGCGCGCGGCATGGCGATAGGCGAGCTCCAGCCCGCTGCCCATGGCGGTGCCGCCCCCGGCGGTGAGCGAGTCGATGGCGGCGAAGAGCGTGTCGCGGGAGGAGGCCGGGGTGGGGGGCAGCACGTCGCGCACGCTGCCCGCGTAGGTGACGAGCGCCACGGTGTCCGTCTCGTTGAGTCCGTCCACCATCAGCTTCATGGACTTCTGCGCGAGCGGCAGCTTGTCCGCGGCGTTCATGGAGCCGCTGGTGTCCACCAGGAAGACCAGGTGCGTGGGCTTGCGCTGGCTCTTGGCGATGGTGCGGCCCTGCAGCCCCACCTTCACCAGGTGCCGGCCGCGCGTGTACGGCGAGGGGGCTCCCTCCAGGTCCACGCGGAAGTCACCCTCCGTGGGCGAGGGGTAGCGGTAGCGGAAGTAGTTCACCCACTCCTCCACGCGGATGGACTCCGGCGGGGGCGGACTGCCCTGGGTGACGTAGCGGCGGAAGAGCGTGTAGGAGGCGGTGTCCACGTCCACCGCGAAGGTGGAGAGGCGATCCTCGCTCGCGCGGGTGAAGGGGTTGGGGCGCTCGGCGGAGTGGGTGGAGCCGGCCGTGGCGCGCGCGTTGTGGGCCGCCGGGGCGTAGGTGCCGCCTTCCTCGCTGTTGCTGCCGAAGGTGCGCAGGGACTTGCGCGCGAGGGGCGGGGCGTACTGGAGGTCGTTGCCCGCGAGGGACTCCGCGCTCGCTCCCATGAGCTTGCGCAGGTTGTTGCCGTACAGGGTGATGACCCCCCGCCCACCACCGTCAGGGTTGTCAGGGTTCCCATGCACAGGACGACGACGCGCTTGGCGAGGCTCGAGCGTTTGTTCATGCATGCGGAGATCGCACGCTTCGCCTGCTCGCCGCGTCGGTCATCCGGCGGAGATCGGTCAACCGGCCGAGGGTCGGTCACCCGGAGGATGGCGCGCGGTGGAGCGCACCGGACGGGCCTGGCGCTTCACGTTGGCCGGAGGCGGTGGAGGCCGGTGGCGCGCGTAGGCGGCGAGCACCTTCTCCACGTAGAACTCCGTCTCGCCGTTGCGCGGCACGCGGCCGCGCACGTTGCCGGGGCCCGCGTTGTAGGCGGCCACCGCGAGCGTCACGTTGCCCCGGTAGCGCGCGAGCTGCTCGGCGAGGTAGCGCGCGCTGCCGTCCAGGGCGCGCGCCGGATCGAACGGATCCTCCACGCGCATGAGGCTCGCGGTGGAGGGCATGAGCTGGCCGGGGCCCATGGCGCCCGCGGGGGAGATGCGGTGGGGCTGGGTGTTGGACTCCACCTCCACCACCGCCTCGAGCAGGCCGGGGGGCAGGTGGTGGCGCTGCTCGCTGTCGCGGATGAGGGGCTCGAGCTCGGGGTGTCCCTCGAGCAGGCACTGGGGCCGGTGGCGCGCGTAGGCGGCCAGGGCGTGGGCCTTCTCCGCGAGGAAGGACACGGAGAGGGGGGACACGGTGGTGTCGCCGAAGAAGGCCACCGCCAGGTTGAGCAGCACGAGCGGCACCAGGGCGCACAGCCCCACCTTCACCCAGGGAAACCTGTTGGCCCTGTTGGCCCGTTTGCGCCGCACGCCTTCCTTCCTACGGGCCCCCCGGCTCTCCGTCCAACTTCCGGCCCGTCAGGACCTCTTCGGACGTGTCCGCTCGTGGATGCGGCGCAGCGTCTCCACCCCGGGCGTGAGCTGTCGCCGGGCCATGGCGTGCACCGCCTCCAGCAACTGTTCGTTCACCGGCACCGCGAGGCCGAGCGCGCGCGCGTGCCGCACCACCTCGCCATTGAGGAAGTCCACGGGCGGCTCCCGCCCCCGCTCGATCGCCGCCAGCATGGACGAGCGCATCCGGCGGTAGCGCAGGCCCACGGCGAGCAGGGCCGTGTGCTTGAGCACCAGCGACGGCGAGCCCCACGCGTGCCGCTCGGCGTCGCTCAGCGCGAGCCAGTCCAGCCCCAGCGAGGAGGCCACCTTCTCCAGCTTCACGCCCTCGGCGCGCGCCACCTGGACCACCTCGGTGAAGATGTCCAGCGCCAGCTCGCGGATGAAGCGGTGCCGAAGGAGCGGCCCCAGCCGGCTGCCCCCCACGGTGCCCAGGGTGGAGATGGCGCAGTTGATGCCCAGCTTGCTCCAGCGCGCGCCGCGCAGGTTGGGGGTGAAGTCCACCGGACCCACCGCGCGCAGCACCTCGGCCAGACGCTCCAGGCGCGCATCCGGCTCGCCCCGGAGCGTGCCGAGCACCATGCCGCCCACGGCCGTCTGCTCGTAGACGCCCGTCGCCGGTGACGAGGCCCCCCAGGCGACGATGGTGCCGATGACGCGCTGCTCGCCCACGATGGCCGCCACCCGCTCCTCGCACAGTCCGTTGGGAAGGACGGCCATGGCGCCTCCGGGCGCGAGCAGGTGCGCCGTGTCCCGGGCCGCCTCCTCCACCCCGGTGGGCGGCGTGGCCAGCAGGAGGAAGTCGTAGGCCCCCTCCTTGGGCGGCTGGACGAAGACCTCCAACTCGCCCCGCACGGTGCGCTCGCCCTTCGTGTCGCGCAGCACCGGGCCGCGCGTGCGCAGCACCTGGGCGATCTCCTCGCGGCGGGCCACCGCGGAGACCTGTCGGCCCGACTCCAGCAGGCGTGACAGCAGGACGCCGCCGATGCCACCACAGCCGACGACGAGGATTCGAGGAGCGCTTCGCGTGGAGTCCATGGCCCCCGCTGCCTACCACGAGCCGCGCCGGTCCGGGGGCGCTTCGGCCCGATGCGTGACATGACCTTCGCCGTCATCTACAATCAGGTGACCGCAGAGGACACCCCTCAGAGGAGAATTGCGTCATGCCATCCGCGATCGCCCTACCCGGCTTCGAGCGCCTGTTGGAGGTCTGCCTTATCCGGGCCCATCCCTTGAAGCTGGAGCCGCCCCTGGACCCGGACCGCCGCGCGGAGACCTCCGTGGCCGGGCAGCCGATGGACCCCCAGTTGGCGGCCGTCCACTCGCGCACGGGCTACGTGTGGATCCAAGGGGAGCTGTTCCTCTTCCCGCTCCGGCACGAGCGGCGGCCGGATCTGCACCGGGTGAACGCGCACTGGCGCCGGGACTGGGCGGCGCCTTTCGGCTCGCTGCTCGTGTTCGCCAAGGACGACCGGCTGGCCTATTGCTACGCCACGGTGCCCGAGCGCGCGGACGCCGAGGGGGTGCAGCCGGTGGTGTGGGTGGACGTCTACGAGTCGCTGTACGCCATCCCCGTGGCCTCGAGCGTGGACCGGTTCATGGCCGCCTACGCGCGCTACCTGGAGGTCGCTCCGTCCTCCACGGCCGACAGCGAGGATCTGCCTCCGCCCCGGAGCTTTCCCTGGGACGCCGCCGACCTCATCGCCCGCGACGAGGTGCTGGTGCGGCGCATCCAGGCCGGGCACTTCGACTACCTGTTCCAGGCCAACACCCGGGCGCGCGAGTGGGTGGCGTCGCGGCTGGGCGCGGGCGTCAGAAGATGAACTCGAAGTAGTGCACCTCGGCGCGTACCCCCACGCACGCCTCGAGGTTCGCCGTCCACGCCTGGGCGGGCAGGATGCCGCGCGCCTCGAGCACCAGCTCCAGGCGCTCGTCGCGCGCCAGGTCCGGCACGCTCGTCGCCTCCACTGCTCGCAGGGCGAGCAGATTCGGAGAGAACGCCTGCGAGGGCTGGCTGTACTCCAGCAGCGTCCGGATGAGCTCCGTCGAGCCCTGCCGGCGCAGCGAGACCTTCACCGTCTGGAGCTTGCTGAGGTCCGCGTCCCCGCCCGTGACCTCGAGCGTGAACAACCGCAGGGACAGGTCCGTGTCGAGCCGTCCCGCGGGCAGGTCCTGGCCGATCTGCCCCAGGGGAACCTCCAGGGTGCGCTCGAGCGTCTCCTGGCCCGGCGCGGCACCGGGGAACGACACGCCGGACTCGCTCTGGCAGATCTGATCCGTCTCGGCCGTCACCACGAAGAAGGTGTCGGCGATCTTCCGGCAGCCGGAAGCGAGCAGCGCGAGGGTGGTCAGCAGGAGGGCTCGGGCAAGGGCGGGCACGCGGGACACCCCGTCAGTTGAAATAGAGGATGAAGCCGAGCCTCACCACGGGCGTGGAGAGGTTGAGCAGCAGGGGGTTGGCGGTGAGCGACGGCTCCTCTTCTCCCGCTCGTGCCTCGCGGATGAAGGCCGACGGGTCGCTCACCCCGAGAAACCAGTAGCTGATGCCGACACCGGCGAAGAAGGTCACGGGGCGCCAGGGCGAGAACTCCAGGCCCACGCTGAGGTTCACCTGGTCGTAATCCACCTGGCGGATGTCCGTGACGGGCGTGGTGGGCTGGCCGTGCAGCCGCGTGAGCAGCCGCCCGTAGTCCGCGCGGAAGGTGTGCCCGTACTCCAGGCCCAGCACGGGCGAGACGAGCAGCTGGACGGGCAGCAGATCCACCCCCGCGCGCACGCCGGTTCCCAGGCTGTTCCTCGCCGCTCCCGCGTGCACCCGGAGCCAGGATCTCGGGTGGATGAGCAGGGCGGCGCCCAGGCCGTCGGGAGTACCCGTCAACAGCCTCGCCCCGAAGCGCGTCTTCCACTCGGGCTCGGTGTCGGGACTGACGGCGGCGGGCGCCGGCCGGGTGAGCTCGGTCTCCGGCGGTGGCTCCTCGTCGTCCGGCTCCTGCGCCGCCGCGCTGCCCAGGGGAAGGCCCAGGAGCAGCAACGGGAGCAGTCCACGGGGGAGGGGGAAGGCCATGTGGGAGGAAGGGAAGGGGAGCATCGCCGGAGCAGGAGGGGCGGATTATTCGCGAGCCCGATGAGGGAGAGAAGGCCCGTGCGGGAATTCGCGGGGGGCCCTGGCGGACAGGGTTCGGGCGGGAGGTGGGTTCTGCTACGGTGTGCCAGCCGGGTGCATCCGCCCCCGGAACCGTTCGATGCTCAAGAAGATCCTCATCGCCTTCGCGAGCCTGCTGGGGCTCCTGCTCGTCATTGGCCTGTTGCTGCCGACGACGTACCGTGTCGAGCGCTCGCTGCTCATCCTCGCCCCCCGAGGCGGTGTACGCCCAGGTGGCCCAACCGCGGCGCTGGGGGGAATGGACTCCCTGGAACGCGGAGCGCTACCCCGGTGGGCAGTGGATGTTCGGAGGGCCGGTGCTGGGCACGGGCTCGGTGCGGACCTGGGAGGGAGGGCCCCTGGGCCGTGGCACGCTCTCCTCTCCGAGGCGGACCCGAAGACGGGAGTCACCTATCAAGCGTCGCTGGACGGGGGCCGGTTCTCCGCGCGGGGCCGCATCTCCCTCGCGTCCGTGGAGGGTGGCACCCAGGTGACGTGGGTGGATGAGGGAAGCCTCGGCCGCAGTCCCCTGCGGCGCTACCTCTCGCCCTTCATCCGCTCCCGCCTGGGCGCTGGCATCGAGCAGGGACTCGCCCGGCTCAAGCAGGGGGTGGAGTCGTCGAAGGACGCCGCCCCTTCCGGGGAGACACCCGCCGCGGCCGGGCCCACCCCCTCCGCTCCTCCCGACGCTTCTCCCGTGAGCGCGGCTCCGCCCGTTCTCCCCTCCGCCGAGCCCACGGTGTCCGCGCCCACGTCCGATCCCACCGCGACCGCGTCCCCGGGGGCACGCCGCCTCCGCTCACCCCGGACCCGGCCGTGACGGGGCCAGCGTCGCCCACCGATGGGGGCGCGGTGCCCGCCCCGGCCCCGGAGCAGCCGGGGCAGGCCTCGACGGGTGGCTCCTCGCCAGGGGATGCCGGTGCCGCCGTGCCCCCGCCCGCCGCGCCCGCGCCGGGTGACGCGGGAACGCCGCGTTAGGCGGCGGTGCCTCGCGCATGCGTTGGCTTGCCATGGCGGGCCCGCTGCACTAGTGCTCGGCCCATATGGCCGATGTGCTTCCCGAAGCGTTCCTGCGCGCCGTGGCCGAAGGGTTCCCGGCGGACTTCCTCACCCGTGAGCCGAGCGAGCTCCAGGAGTACGGACGCGATTGGACCCGGGTCCATGCGCCCGCGCCCTCGGCGGTGGCTTTTCCGCGCACCACCGATGAGGTTGCGCGCCTGCTCGCCCTGTGCGACGCGCACCGCGTCCCCGTGGTGCCCTCCGGTGGGCGCACGGGGCTCGCGGCGGGCGCGGTGGCGGCGCGGGGTGAGCTGGTGCTGTCGCTGCGGCGGATGACCCGCATGGAGCCGGTGGAGCTGCTGGGCAACACGGTGCGGGTGCAGGCGGGCGCGGTGACGGAGGCGGTGCACCAGCACTGCGCCGAGCATGGCCTCACCGGCCGGTGGACTTCGCCTCCAAGGGCTCCAGTCAGGTGGGGGGCAACATCGCCACCAACGCGGGCGGCGTGAAGGTCATCCGCTACGGCCTCACCCGCCAGTGGGTGCTCGGCCTGCAGGTGGTGACGGCCCAGGGCAAGGTGCTGGAGCTCAACGGCTCGCTGGAGAAGAACAACACCGGGGCGGACCTGCGCCAGCTCTTCATCGGCAGCGAGGGCACGTTGGGTGTCATCACCGAGGCCACCCTCAAGCTCACTCCGCTGCCGGGCAAGCAGGACGTGTTCCTCTTCGCCGTGCCGGACGTGGCCGCCGTGCTGCGGCTGTTCCGCGAGGCGCGCCGCGCGCCGCTGCTCCTGAGCGCCTACGAGTTCTTCACCGACAAGTGCCTCGCGCGCGTGCAGCGCCACCGCAAGCTGCGCTCGCCCTTCGAGGCGCCCAGTGGCTGCTACGTGCTGATGGAGGCCGAGGGCAAGGACGCCGCCGCGGTGGAGGAGTGGCTGGGCTCGCTCTTCGAGCGCGGGCTGGTGACGGACGGCACCCTGGCGCAGAGCCCCTCGCAGGCCAGTGAGCTGTGGGCCCTGCGCGAGAGCATCAGCGAGAGCCTGTCGGCCACGGGGCTGCCCCACAAGAACGACGTGTCGCTGCCGGTGGCCGCGCTGGAGGCCTTCTGCTCCGAGCTGGACGCTGTCTTCCGCGAGCGCTACCCGGACTGGGAGATCGCCCTGTTCGGCCACATCGGGGACGGCAACCTGCACATCAACATCATGAAGCCCGAGGGCATGGAGAAGGCCGAGTTCCTCGCGCACACCGTGCAGGCGGACCCCACCATGTTCGAGCTGGTGCGCAAGCACGGCGGCAGCATCTCCGCCGAGCACGGCATCGGCCTGCTCAAGAAGGACTACCTGTCCTACTCGCGCTCGCCCGCGGAGCTGGAGATGCTGCGCACGCTCAAGCGCGCCCTGGACCCGAACAACATCCTCAACCCGGGGAAGATCTTCGACGTGTGAGCCGGGAGGGGGCCCTCCATCCCGGGAGCGCCCCCGTGCCGCGCGTCAGGTGACGATGCGCGTCTTGATGTCCGTCTTGAGGCTCGCGATGGCCTCGCACACCGGGCGGCCCACGTTCTGGTCCAGGTCCATGAGCAGGTAGCCGATGTCCGCGTCCGTGCTGAGCACCTGCGCGTGGATGTTGGCGTTGAGGTCCGAGACGATGCGGTTGATGTCGCGCAGCACGCCCGGCGTGTTGCGGTGCACGTTGAGGATGCGGTGCGTCCTGGGAATCAGGGGCGTCTCCACCTGGGGGAAGTTCACCGCGCCCGTGGTGGCGCCGCTCTTGACGAACTTGATGAGCGAGGTGGCCACCTCCTTGCCGATGGACGCCTGGGCCTCCTCGGTGGAGCCGCCGATGTGCGGGGTGAGGAGGACGTTGGGCAGCCCCTGCAGCGGGGTGGTGAAGCCGTCGCTGTTGGTCTCCGGCTCCTCCGGGTACACGTCCACCGCCGCGCCGCCGATGTGGCCCGAGCGGATCGCCCGCGCCAGCGCTTCGATGTCCACCACCGTGCCGCGGCTCGCGTTGATGAGGAAGGCGCCCTTGCGCATGCGCGCCAGCTCCGCCTCGCCCAGCATCTTCTCCGTGGAGGCCGTGGCCGGCACGTGCAGCGTCACGAAGTCCGAGGAGGCGAGCAGCTCGTCCAGCGTGGCCGTGGCGCGCGTGTTGCCCAGCGGCAGCTTCGTCATCACGTCATAGAAGATGACGCGCATGCCCATGGACTCGGCCAGCACGCCGAGCTGCGAGCCGATGTGTCCATAGCCGATGATGCCCAGCGTCTTGCCGCGCACCTCGTAGCTGCCCGTGGCCACCTTGCGCCACTGGCCCGCGTGCACCTCGCGGTTGCGGTCCACCAGCTGGCGGCTGAGCATGATGATCTCCGAGATCACCAGCTCCGCCACGCTGCGCGTGTTGCTGAAGGGCGCGTTGAACACGGGCGTGCCGTGGCGGTTGGCCGCCCTCAGGTCCACCTGGTTGGTGCCGATGCAGAACGCGCCCACGGCCAGCAGGTTCGGGGCCTTGGCGAGCGCCGGCTCCCACACGTTCGTCTTGCTGCGGATGCCCAGCACATGCACGCCCTGGATGCGCTGCTCCAGCTCCTCGGGCTTGAGTGCTACCTTGAGTCGCTCAACCTCGAAGCCCTCCGCGCGGAACATCTCCTCCGCGGACGGGTGGATGTTCTCCAGCAACAGCACCTTCGGGGGACCTTCGATGGAGATGGGCGTGGAGGGCGACGGAAATGGGGTCGTGCTCATGGCCCCGCGCGTTAGATCCCGCCATCCACGCTGTCAAGCGACATCACCCGTTACTCGTCGTCGGGGTGGCGCAGCCACGCCAGGGCCGCTGCTCGCGTCTCGAAGGTCCGGGTGGGAATGGTCAACAGCGCCCGCTTGGTCATCCGCCGGGCCTGGAGCCCCGACGCCGCGTCGCTCACCACGCGCGCCGAGCGCTTCATGCCGTTGAGCTGCGCGAAGGCGTTGAGGCTCGCCATGGTGTCCACCATCTCCGGCGACATCACCCGGAGCTGCTCCTGGTCCACCAGCGCGCTCCACGGCCCGTTGAGCCGGAGGATCGTCTCGCGGATGCGCTTGAGGTAGTCCGCCACGTCCTCCGCGCTGGGCTGCGGAGGATAGACGACGTCGATGATGCGATCCGCCTCGTGGACGGTGATCTGAAAGGGCATGTGTTGCTCGGTGCTCCCGGTGGCGGCGCACTCTAACCGCTGCGCGGCCCGGGTCGACAACCTCGCCCGTTTCTCCCCTCGCCGCTCTCCCCCGGCCCTCGTTCTCTCGTCCGCCATGGGAGCGGCTGTGGGGAGAGGTGGCATGGCACCCGGGGGGAGGCTGGGTGGGACCGGGAATGCGGCGGGGAGGGATCGGTCGTTCGAAAGAACATGGAGATATCCGACCAACTGCGCCAGTTCATCCGGACGACCTTCCTGCGGGGGGACGACCTCGAGTTGTCCGACAGCACACCACTCCTCACCTCGGGATTGTTGGATTCGACGGACGCGCTCGAACTGCTCCTTTATATGGAGAGTGAGTTCGACATCACCGTGGGTGACGACGAATCCGGGCCAGAGAACCTGGACACGCTCGAGCGCATCACGGCCTTCATCGAGGCGAAGCGCGGAGCGGGTGGGGCCCGGGAAGGGACGCGGGAGGGAAGCGAGCCCCTCGTGCGCTGACACGTCGCCCTCCGGGCGGCGGAGCGTGCGAAGGGCACACGTGTGCATTCTTCGGAAAGGATCGGTGAAGACTTCCCGTTGTGCGGGGCATGGACGATCCCTCCCTCCCCTTCAAACACGCCATCGGTCATGGTGAGTCCTGGTCCCACCGAAATGAATTGGCCGCGCCCGTGATGGAGTGGGTCGAGCGAAGTGATGCCTTCCTGCAAGCGGACGCGTGGCTGCACGACATCTTCGTGCGGCTTCAACGGGGCCATGTCGAGGCCAACATGTCGGCGTTGTACCAGGGGCTCCACCTGTTGCGCCGCAAGTGCGACCGGGAGGAGTGGCACGTGTTCTGTCTCGAGTCCACGCGCGCCCACCCGCTGCGGCAACTGCTGCACCTGTGTCCCTACTCACGCCACAGCTACGAGCGCCCCAGGGGCTACGCGGGGGACGCGGATCTCATCGACTACGTCTACTCCCAGCGCGAGACCGGGGATCCTCCCATCGGTCAATCCATCTACCGCTTCCTGTATCAACAGACAGGGCCCCAGTGCGTGCGGGAGCGGCGGATGATCCTCGCGCGGGAGATCGACACCATCGCCGAGCGGGTGCACCAGCCCCGGGTGCTCTCCATCGCTTGCGGACACCTGCGCGAGGCCGAGCAGTCGCGCGCCGTGGCCGAGCGCCGCGTGGGGCAGTTCCTCGCGATGGACCAGGACACGTCGAGCCTGGAAGAGGTGGCGCGCCAGCACCCGGGGGGCATCGTGCGTCCTGTTTGTGACAACGTGCGCTCCATCGTCCTGGGCCGCAGCGTCTTCGAGCCGCAGGATCTCGTCTACTCGGCGGGCCTGTACGACTACCTGTCGCAGAACGTGGCCCAACGCCTCACCCGGCGGCTCTTCGAGATGTTGCGCCCGGGGGGCCGGCTGGTGATCGCCAACTTCGCCCTGAGCACTCCGGACGCGGGCTACCTGGAGGCCTTCATGGACTGGTGGCTCGTCTACCGGGACGAGGAGCAGATGCGCGACCTGGCGGCGGAGATCGACCCCGCGCACATCTCCCACATGAACCTGTTCCGTGACAGCGTGGGCCACGTCATCTATCTGGAGCTGGAGCGGCGCTGACGGGGCTCCAGACCCCGAAGTCCTGACGGGTTGGCGGGTGGGATGACATGTCAGCCATGCGGGTTGACATGTCATCTCCGCCCGGACGGGCCCTTTGTCTCTCGTGAGACGTTGTGGCGGAGGCCCCGCCGAGCGGCGGTATGGTTGTTGCTGAGCTTTGATTTCCGAGGGCCACCATCGTGTCGGGCCTCGTCCTGGGGAATCAAAGATGAACATGTTCCGCTTCTCTTCGTCGCGTTCGCGGCGAAGGGCACTCCTTGCCTTTGGCCTGGGGATGGCGGCGCTGTACGCGCCGCTTGCCGCCGCGCAACGTCCCGCGCCCGCTCCAGCATCCACTTCCACCCTTCCCACCGCTCCCACGCCGCTGCCGAGCGCGCTCAACAACGGCAGCCCGCAGGAGGCGTCCAAGTACTACAAGGAGCTCTCCGGGAAGTTGGGGCTGCTCACGCCCACGACGATCGAAGCGCAGGCCAATGTGAAGGTGCTGCTGGACTACCTCGGGTATCAGGAGTTCTCCCCCGAGGACATCGAGTTCGCGACACCCGAATCATTGATGGCGCCGACGCCGGGCAAACCAGGCACCGGCGCGCCCGTCCTGGCCATCGGGAGCAAGGTGTCGCTCCAGTCGGATACGGGCTCGTTCTTCGCCCGTTGCAGGAACTGCCAGAGCAGCGTGAACAACGGTGCTCCCGACTCGATCACCACCCACGTCACCAGCCCGACCCCCGTGCCCTACGCCGTGTTCGAGGTGGTCGACGCGGGTCAGGGCAAGATCGCGCTCAAGGCGGACACGGGCCTGTTCGTGGCCCGGTGCCTCAACTGCATCATCGGGGGACGCTTCCCGGAGTTCGGGACGGTCCATGCGATTGGTCCGATTCCCCCGGCGTTCGCCCAGTTCACCCCGGAAGTGCTGCCCAACGGCAAGATCGCCCTCAAGGCGGACACGGGCAGGTACGTGAACCGGTGCAGGGGGTGCTCCACCGGTGCCGCCGTGACGGACACGGTCACCATCAACGTCACGGATCCCCTGAAGGACACCTCGGCCCAGTGGACCGTCGTCACGCGCGCTCCCGGCTCCGCTCCCGCGCCGCGCCCGGGGGAAATCCTCGTCTCCCGCTTCTTCGCGCCCAAGATCGTCAATTTCGCCGTCTCTCCCGAGAAACGGCAGACGGGCTGGCGCCGGTTGGTGCGCATCAACTCCCGTCCCGGTTCCGAGGCGAACAAGCACTTCGTGGAGAGCGCCTGGATCCTCTTCAATCACTTCACCGGTCCCGACATCCACAGCCCCTTTGGCGGCAGCAACGTCCCCACCCTGGAGGTGAAGCCCTCTCCCTGGGGAAACGTGACGGTCTCCACTCCGCCGTCGAAGAAGAACAGCTCCGTCAACACGCAGGTGGCGCTCATCACCCGCTGTCCGGAGTCCACGCCCCAATGCCAGGGGGCGGCGCTGAACAGCATCTACTGGCTGGATTTCGGCCCGTCGGAGAAGGGCTACAAGCTGTCCTACCAGCTCGACGCCTTCTTCGACGCCGGTTCCCTGCCCGGGGACAAGCAGCAGGCGCCCTACTTCGTCCCCAACGGGTGTGACACCTGCCACGGCTCCCTGCGTGGCAACGCCGTGCTCAACCACCTCGACACGGACCACTGGATGGACCGTCTCGCGGATGGGGACTTCCCCGCCCTGAACCGGCCCGAGGCTCCCGCCGTGCTCTTCGACGCGGGCAAGGACATCAAGTCTCCCCAGTACGCCGCGGCCTTCGACGTGCTGCGCCGGCTGAACCAGGAGATCGCGACCATGCAGCAGCGCACCAACCCCGCGGGCTTCCATCTCGCCGCCACCCGGAAGTGGTTGGAGATGCACCAGACCTCGGTGGCGCCGGAGCCGGACCTGGTCAAGCGCTCCGTCAACTTCTTCAATACCGGCCACCCGCTCAAGAAGGACCGCAAGCCCTCCAGCACTCCCCTGAACTGGACGGCGAGCGCCGAGGACCGGGAGCTGATCGGCCTGATGAACAAGTATTGCTACCGCTGCCACGGCGCCGTCCGCTTCGACGTCTTCAGCAAGGACATGGTCGCCGACGAGAGCAGCCCCATCCTCGACCGGCTCGATCCCAATCCCACGCAGCAGAAGATCCTCGGCTTCAAGATGCCCGTGGATCGAGAGATGGATCCCAAGGACAAGCAGCGCCTGATGGAACTCATCGAGAAGCTGTACGACCAGACGCATTGAACGCACAGGAGCACGCCATGACCCGATTCTTCAGAATCCATCCCGCCGTGGGCGTCGCCCGCGTGGGCAATTCCCCGGAGGAGTTCTTCGTCGGCCCCGAGCGGCCCGGAGAGCCTCCCAACTTCGACCTCGCCCAGAAGAAGTTCCGGCCCTTCAAGGACAGCCAGGGCCGCATCAAGCGGCAGGCGGCCCGCTTCCGCGTCTTCGAGTACGAGCTGAAGGGCGGCAGCATCGTTCCCCTGCGTGAGGTGACCGCGGGTGGCAACGGCGTCGTCGGCATCAAGTGGAAGGTGCATCTGGCCAATCGCAAGGCGGCCTTCTTCACGTTCGACGGGCAGGATGGGGCGGACGGCATCTGGAAGGGACCCGAGCCGGAGGCGGGCAAGCCGCGCGTCAACCTGCGCAATGCCCACGTGCAAGGCGCGGCCGAGCGGGAGCGGTTGCTCGTCATCGATCCCGGACTCAAGGCCATCTCGGGCCGCAACCAGGCGCCCGTGGCCTTCACCAACACCAAGAGCCACATCCCCATCGCCACCCTGGGCGAGCTGCGCACGGATGAGAATGGCCACCTGCTCGTGCTCGGGGGGCTCGGGCAGTCCAACAAGCTCCCCCAGGGCAAGCTCATCGACAACTACGTGAACAACGATCACTGGTTCGATGACATGTCGGATGGGCCCGTGAGCGCCGAGGTGACCTACACGGAGGGAGGCCAGACCCAGACGGTGACGCTGGAGGGCGCCACCGGCGCCTGGGTGCTGGTGGGACCGCCGGACTTCGCGCCCTCGGTGGGCAACGTCGTCCGCCTGTTCGACACCATGTGGGACGTGGCGGTGCGCTCCCCCTCGGTGGATCTGTTCGACACCGATGGTCTCTTCGACCAGGGGCTATTGGCCCGGCTCAAGAAGCAGCGCAAGGATTGGAATGAGCAGACACAGTCCTTCCAGACCTACCGCCCCTCCTTCCGGCAGGAGATCTTCCCCCTGCTCGAGCGCGCCATGCTGCACCGGCAGGTGCACAACCCCGAGGCTTCCAAGGCCTACCATGGCACGTTCATGGGCGCGGAGCAGGATCTGGGAACGGTGGGCTCGTCCAAGGGCAAGCGCCTGCGCAAGACCATCTTCAACTACATGCGCAATCCCTCCAACGACAACAGCGAGCCCCTGCTGATGCCCAAGGGGTTGGGCGACAACTACTCGGACACCGAGGGCCCCGGCCGGGCTACTTCATGACCCTCACGCGCGTGCAGTACGCGCTGCTCAAGCGCTGGTCCGAGGGGGAGTTCGAGGAGGACTGGAACGAGGCGGCGGCCCGGACCATCGATTCGGCCATCACCGCCGAGGGCCTGGACAGGGCCTCGCTGGAGAACAGCGTGGAGGCCCCTTCTTCCCCGGCATCGATTGCAGCTGGATGGTGCGTCAGCCCGAGCTGTATGCGTCTCCCTTCCGCATCAAACACACGGGCGTGGCGTTCCCCAACACGGCGAAGTTGCCCATTGGCCCGGGGTTCTTCTCCCAGCAGATGGCGCTGCCCTGGCAGGCGGACTTCTACCAGTGCAAGAAGACGTTCTTCCCCCAACCGCATGTCAAATACCAGGGGGAGGGCATGTATCACATGTGGTGGTCCGCCCACCGTCCGGATGACGTCTACGAGAAGAAGGGCGACTTCCAGATGGTTCCCTGGACGCGCAAGCTGGAGGCGGTGGCCGAGGTCGAGGCGCGGAAGCCGGAGTTCACGAACCTCGCCACCGAGGACGTCCCCGCCATCGATCTGACCATGTACATCCAGATGCAGCAGAACTGGTCACAGCTGGGCTTCGTCATCAACGAGGGCGAGAGCCACTTCGAGACCCAGGAGCGCGGCGCTGCCACGACTGGCACTCCCCTGTACGGCGCCACCCGGATCAAGCTGAAGTCGTGGAAGACCGACTACCTGCACCGGCCCGACGCGGCTCAAGGGGTCACCACCTGGGGCGAGGGTATCGGCTCGGAGTGGAACGTCGAATGGGTGAGCAACAACAAGCTCAAGCTGAAGTCGTGGAAGGGCGACTACCTGCTGCGGGCCGACACGCCGCAAGGAGTGACGACGGGGGGCCCGGGTGTCAGTGCCGAGTGGCTCATCGAGGCCGCCAACGGCAAGTTCACGTTGAAGTCCTCCAAGGGCGATTGCCTGCACCGGCCCGACTCGGCTCAAGGGGTCACCACCTGGGGCGAGGGCATCGGCAACCTCTGGCAGGTCGAAGTGCTGTAGTCGACCGGACTCCCCACACGGCCCCCCTCATGAGCACATCTCTCTTCCAGCTCCATGGACCCGATGGACACCCCTGACCTCGAGGCCCAGCCCCCACGCGTCTCCTCCCATGACGTCGTGGTGGTGGGGGGCGGCGTGGCGGGCCTGAGTGCCGCGCTGACCCTGGTGAGGGCGGGCCTGTCCGCGTGCGTGCTGGAGCGCACGGACTACTCCCCATGGCGCCCCGGGGAGACCCTCTCCCCGGTGGCGTACGCCGAGCTCCAGCAATTGCTGGCACCCGAGCCCCTGGCATTGGAGACCGAGGGCTTCCTCGTCTCCCATGGCCTGGAGGCCACCTGGGGCTCGGACACGCCTCACCACCACTCCTTCCTCACCAACCCCTACGGGGGTGGCTGGCATGTGGAGCGGCGGCACCTGGATGCGTTGCTGGCCCGCCACGTCCAGGCGCACCAGGTGCCGATGTGGCGGCAAGCCTGTGTCACCCACCTGGAGCGGCGGGAGCGCGGGTGGCGGGTTCGGGCCCGCACGCCCCAGGGCCCGCTGGAGTTGCACTGCGCGGCCCTGGTGGATGCCACCGGGCGCTCGGCCCAGGTGGCGCGGCTCTGTGGCGCGCGGCGCCGTGACTGGGATGCGTTGTGCAGTGTCTCGGCCATCGTGGACAGGCCGTCGGGCTACCAGGCGCAGCAACTGGTGGTGGAGGCCACGCCCCTGGGCTGGTGGTACGCCGCGCCGCTGCCCCAGGGACGCGTCATCCTCACCCTGGTGAGCGACGTGGATGTGCTCGAGCGCCACGGGGCCTTGAAGCCGGCGGGATGGAGCGCGCTCTTCGCCTCCACCCGGCACCTGTCCGACAGGCTGGGGCGGCTTCCGGCGGTGGCGCGGTTGCAGGTGCGCCGCTGCGAGACGAGCCGCCTGGAGCACGCGGCGGGAGCGGACTGGGTGGCGGTGGGGGACGCCGCGGCGATGTGGGATCCCCTCCTCGAGCGGCATCCTCAAGGGGCTGCGCACCGGGCGCGAGGCGGCGCGGGCCCTGGGGGCCGCGCTGGGCGGAGACGGTGGCGCGCTGAAAGCGTATGACCAGCGGCGGGCCGAGGAGTTCACCCACTACCTGTCCGCGCGCCGGCCCACTATGCCCAGGAGCGGCGCTGGGCGGGCGAGGACTTCTGGCGGCGCCGGCTGGGCGCGCCCGTGGCGGCATGAGCGGGCTCAGTTCCCAGGCGGTGGCGCGGCGCTGATGGCGCTCGGTTTCGGACCCGCCAGGGGCAGCAGCACGGTGAAGGTGGCGCCCTGTCCGGGCGCGCTGCGCACCTCGACGTGGCCGCCGAGCGCCTGGATGATTTCCCGGACGATCCACAGGCCGATGCCGAAGCCGCCATAATGGCGCACGGACACCGCGCGCTCGAAGCGCTCGAAGATGCGCTCGGTGTCCTCCGGGGCGATGCCGATGCCCTCGTCGCGCACCACGAGCCGCGCGTGGGTGGCGTTCCCCTCCACGGTGATGTCGATGGGCCGCCCCGCGCCGTACTTCATCGCGTTGGTGAGCAGGTTGAGCACCACCTGCTCCAGGCGCATGGCGTCCCAATGGCCCACCACCTCGGGGCCGGTGCAGCCGCAGCTCGCACTCGGCGCGCGCCGGCCGTCACGCGTGCGCTCCACCACGCTGTGCACCACCTTCACCAGGTCCACCGGCTCCAGGTCCCCGAGCAGGTTGCCCTGGGCGATGCGCGAGATGTCCAGCAGCTCGTTCACCAGCTTGCCCATGCGCTGCGTCTGGTGGTTGGCCGACTCGAGCTTGGTGGCCAGCCGCTCGGGGGCCATGGCGCGGGCGCCCGGGCGCAGCTGCGACATCAACCCCTGCAGGTGGAGCTGGAGCGAGGTGAGGGGCGTCTTGAGCTCGTGCGCGGCGATGGAGAGGAAGTCGTCCCGGCGCCGCACCGCCTCCTGCTCCTCGCGGTAGAGCCGGCCCTGCTCCTCGCTCAGCGCCGCCATGCGCTCGAAGCCCTCGGCGTTCTCCAGGGCGGTGCCCGCCAGGATGCAGACGAAGGAGGCCAGCCGCTCCTCGTCCTCGCCGAACAACTCGCCCACCTGACGGTGGCTCGCGCACACGCACGCCACCGTCTTGCCGCGCACCTGGATGGGCGCGCACAGGAGCGAGCGCACCCCGAGCATCTCCATGCTCTCGCTCACCCCGCCGGGCATGCCCTGGCCCATGATGGCCGGGCGTCCCGTCTCCAGCGTGCGGTGCAGGGCCGTGCGCGCCACGCCCGCGGCGGCCAGCTCCTCCTCGGGCAGGAGCGTCCTCGGCTCGAACACCACGCAGTGCTCCGCGCGCAACAGCTCCTGCATGGACTGGCGCACGGCGTCGAAGACCGCCTCGCCCGTGAGCGCGGAGGCGATGCGCCGTCCCGCCTCGAGCACGCGCGGGAAGCGGTCCACGAGCGACAGCGTCTCCAGGCGCTCCGGGCCCTTGTCGGGCGCGGACGGCCCCGACGTGCCCAGCCCCTGCTCCATCTCCCGCAGCTCGCGCCGGGCCGTCTCCAGGTCCTCCGCCGCCCCGGGCCAGCCGAGCTCCTGGCCCACCTGGCCGCGCGCGAGCCGGGTCTGGGCGGCTTCGTGGCGCATCTTCAAGGACTCGGCCACGCGCAGGCTCTCGTCGAGCCACTTGCGGGCACGGCGGGGGTGGCCCTCCATGGCATGCAGCAGGCCGCGCTCGCGCAGCAGGTGGGCGAGGTTGTTGCGGAAGGACTCCGCCGAGGAGCGGGAGTGCTTCTCCACCAGCCACGCCCGCTTGAGCAGCGCCGCGCGGCGGTGGGGCGCGAGCGGTGACACCCGCGAGGCCAGGAGGCGCAGCGCGGTGATGAACCAGGGGCCCACGGGCGTCACGTACTCGTTGCGCAGCTTCGCCTTCTCCACCATGCGGTGGGCCGTCTCCAGCGTGGCCACCGCGCCCTCCAGGTCCTCCTCGCGCATGCGCCGCAGGGCCTCCACCTGGAGCAGCCCCGTGTGCGTCTGCGTGTCGAGCCCCGCGTCGCCGAGCCCCTCGTCCAGCAGGCTCTTGGAGATGCGGCCCACGGCGGCCTTGCCCCAGACTTCCAGGCTCAGGCGCACGGCGTACCGGTCGCCGATGGCGAGCGCGGAGGCGTGTAGTTGCTGGCTGGACTCCTCGGCCTCGCGCAGCCGGCCCAGGCGGTAGAGCGACATGGCCAGGTGGTAGTGGGCGTTGTGCATCTCCCACTTGTCCCCGGTGCGCGCGAGCAGCCGCATCCCCTCGCGCGCCTTCTCGATGCTCTCCTCGAAGCGGCCGGAGACGTAGAGCGCGAGCGAGTAGAAGTGCAGCGTCTGGCCCTGGCCCCACGTGTCGCCCCACTGCCGGCGCATGGCCAGCGACTTCTCCAGGTAGGCGATGGCCCGGGAGAACCAGGGCACCTGGGTCATCACCGGCGAGTGCGTGGAGTAGGCCTGGGCCAGCTCGGGCGTGGGCGGATAGCGCTCGGCGGTGTTCACCTCGCGCAGGTGGGCCCAGAAGGTGGGCACCGGGCCGCGCTTGTACCAATAGCCATACGTCAGCCGGTTGTAGAAGTGCACGGCGAGGAGATCCTCCTCGGCGTGCTCCAGCGAGCGGCGCGCGAGCCGCTGGGGCATCAGCGTATGGCCCGCCTGGATGAGCAGCTCCCAGGCGGCGCGCAGGCCGTAGGTGATGTCATGGCTGGGCACCCAGCGCCGCAACAGGGCGAGCCCCTGCTCGTTGGCGGCGTTGCTCTCCTCCATGTTGCCGCGCTTGAACTCGAGCTCCCCGAGCTTGGAGGAGATGCGCGCCTGCTCCAGGGGGTTGTGGGCCAGCTTCTGGGCGAGCTCGAACTGGGGCTGGGCGTCGTCGTAGCGGCCGAGCAGCATGAGCACGTCGCCGAGGCCGGTGGCGATGCGGAAGCGGGTGCTCGCATCGGCCTGGGCCGCGCCGCGCTCGGCGATGCGGTAGTTGAGCTCCGCGGTGCCCAGGGCGAACTGGGTGCGGGCGCGCTCCGCGGCCACGATGGCGTGGGGGAGCGCCTGGGCGTGCTCGCCCGCGGCGTCGAAGTGATAGGCCAGCTCGAAGGAGTCCGCCTTGTCGCGGGCGGCGAAGGTGCGCGCCGCCGGCGGTGCAGCTCCCGGCGCTCGTCCGGCGCGAGCATGCCCAGCAGCGCCTCGCGCAGCTTGTCGTGGACGAAGGTGTAGTGGCCCTCCTGTCCCGCCCACAGCATGTGGCGGTGCTGGGGCTCCACGAGCGCCGCCACCACCTGCTCCGGCGGGGTGCCCGAGAGCGCGGCCACCTGCTCCAGCGCGAAGCTCTTGCCCAGCACCGCCCCCACGGACAGCAGGTGCAGGGACTCGGTGGGCAGCAGCTTGAGTCGGCGCACGAGGAAGGACGCGGCCTGGCGCGAGGAGCGCACGTGCGCCATGGCCGCCGGCTGCACCTTCCAGCCCCGCTCGCCGGGCACCAGCGCCCCGTCCTCCACCAGCCCGTGCATCACCGCCGAGGCCATGAAGGGATTGCCCTCGGACAGGCGCACCACCAGCTCCATGGCCTCGCGGGGCAGGGGGCCCGCCATGGACTCCAGCAGGCGGGTGAGATCCTCGGGGCCGAAGGCCGCCAGCCGCAGGTGCGCGTCCGGGCGCAGCCGCCGCAGCGGGTGGTCGGCGCCCACCTCCTCGGTGCGAAAGGCGATGACGAGCAGCACATGGCCCGGCCCGTCCCGCAGGGGCCCCCGCTGGAAGCCCTCCAGGGCCTTGAGCGTCGGCTCATCGGCCCACTGGCAGTCGTCGAGCAGCACCATGGCGGGCTCGGCCTCGCTGCCCAACGCCCCGAGCAGGGCCGAGAGGGCGGCGATGCCCCGGCTGGCGCCGAGCGACTCGGGCCCGAGGTTCTGCTGCTCCGGGCGCAGGATGGGCGTGAGCTGGGGCAGCACCGTGCACACCGCCACCGCCTGCTCCTTGAGCCGCTCGCGCAACCGCTCTCCCAGCTCGGGCCGCTCCAGGGCCGTCTGGGTGATGCCCGCGGCCACGTCGGTGAAGAGCTGGAAGGGGCGCTGCGCCGCCTGGGCCACGGCCTGGCCCTTGAGCAGCGAGGCGCGGTGGCGCGGGGCGCGCGAGGCGAACTCCTCCAGGAGCCGGCTCTTGCCCCCGCCGCTCTCGGCCTCCACCACCACCAGGCGTCCGGGCTCCGAGCGCGCGCTCCAACTCGCGCTCCATCTGCGCCAGCTCCTCGTGGCGGCCCACGAAGGACGGCTCGGTGAGGCTGTGGCGCATGTCGTGCGCGCCCGCTACCAGCTCCGGATCCTGCTCGCCCCGGGCCAGGGCCACCGCGATGGCGTGCAGGTCCTCGCGCGCGGACTCGGCGGACTGGTAGCGGTCCTGCGGGTCGGTCTGCAGCAGCCGGGCGACGACTTCCTCCAGGGCGCGGGGGACCTCGACGCCGGTGGCGCGCAGGCGTGGACGCGGGGTGAGGTGCTGGCGCAACACCTCGCCCACCGAGGTGCCGTCGAACGCCGGATGGCCCGCGAGCGCCTCGAAGAGGACGGCGCCCAGCGCGTACAGGTCCGAGGTGGCCTCCACCGGGCGGTTGAGCAGTCCCGCCTGTTCGGGCGAGAGGTAGCGCGCGGTGCCCACCGGCAGATCCCTCAGGGACGGATCCAGGCGCTCGCTGCGCGCCAGCCCGAAGTCCACCAGGGTGACGTGGGTGACGTTGGGAAAGCCGTCGACGATGATGTTGGAGGGTTTGACGTCCCGGTGGAGGACGCCCTGGGCATGGGCCTCGGCGAGCGCGGACAGCACCCCCTGGCCCAGCGTGAGCGCCTCGGTGACGGACAGGGTGCCGCTGGCCAGCCGCTCCTGGAGCGACCGGCCGGGCACGAAGGGCGTGACGAGGAAGAGCAACTCCCCGCCGGTGCCGAAGTGCAGCAGCGGCGCCGGTGGGGGTTGTGCAGCGAGCCGAGGACGCGGGCCTCGTGCTCCAGACGCTGACGGGCCGTGGGCACCAGGGAGTGGGCGGCGGTCGTCTTGATGACGAGCCGGGCGCCGGTATGCAGGTCGGCCCCGAGCCACGTGACGATGCCCCGGCCCTGCTTGATGCGCTGGGTCAATTCGAAGCGGTTACCCAGCCTGCGGCCCGCGTGCACGCCTTCCCGTGAGGGTCCCACCTGTTCGTAGCCCTCCGACATGAAAGCCCCTCCCCTCGGGTCGCACCACGACGACGTGATGGGGTCGGCACGTCCACCGACAAGCTTGGGACCGCGCGATGCGGTGCCAAGGGGGACGGTGTGGTGCCGATTGCCAAAAGGTAGGGTTCATCAGATGCGCCGGCTTCCCTGCTCGCGCATCCACTCGAATAAGAAGGCCGAGGCCCGTTGCTCCGCCTGGAGGGCGGGCGGACGGGCTTGGAGTGCCCGGCTCACGTCTGGGGGCCGGTCTGCTGCCCGAGCGAGCGGGCGAGTTCCGTGCGCGCGGTGGCCAGGTCGTAGGAGGCCTGGACGCGCTGGACGGCGGCGTTGGTGGCGGAGAGCTGGGCGTCGGACAGCTCGATGATGTTGCCGACGCCCGCGCGGTAGCGGCCCTCGGCCAGCCGCAGCCGCTCGCGGGCATTGAGCAGGGCCTCGTCCGCGGCGGTGACGCTCTCGCGCGCGGCGTGCACGGCGAGCTGGGCGCGCTCCACCTCCAGCCGCACCCGTTGCCGCAGTGCATCGCGCTGGGCCTGGACGCCGCTGATGTTGGCCCGCTGCTCGCGCATCTGGGCGAGCGTGAGGCCGCCCTGGAAGAGGGGCCAGCTCAGGCCCACCTGTCCGGTGACACCCCATTGCAGCTCGGCCGGGGTGGGCCCCGACTCGTTGGCCGACACGGAGACGTTGATGCTCGGGAAGAAGTTGCCCCGGGTGGCGGATAGCTGCTGCTCCTGGGCGAGCAACTGGTGGTCGGTGGCGGCCGGTCCGCGCGGTTCTGGAACGCCAGGTCCACGAGGGAGCCCGTGGGCTCGTCCTCGCCCCGCACGAGTCCGATGACCTCCTCCCGCACGGCGTAGTCGGTGGGGCCCTCCACGCCCATGGCCTGGTTGAGCTGGGCCTTGAGGGTGGCGGAGTTGTTGCGCGCCTGGATGAGCTGGAGCCGGGCGTTGGCCACGAGGGTGCGCTGCTGGACGAGATCGATCTCCGGCCGGGTGCCGACCTGCACCTGGGCCTGGACCTGGTCCAGGTGTGCCTGCTGGTTTTGCAGCGTCTCCTCCGCGACCTGCACGAGCACCTGCTGGGCGAGCGCGTTGAAGTAGACGGTCTGCACGTTGGCGAGCACGTCGCTCTGGGTCTGCTGCTCGCTGCTCTTCTGGGCGGCGGCGGACTCCTGGGCGGCGCGCCAGCGGCCCGTGGTGCGGCCGAAGTCCCAGACGAGCTGGTTGACGCTGGCGCCCACGTTGAATCCCTCGCGGCGGATGATGCCGGAGCTGGGGTCCGCGGTGCCGAAGTTCGTGTTGCTGGAGAAGGAGCGCTGGTAGGAGGCGCTGGCGCTCACCTGGGGCAGGAGCGAGGAGAAGTTCTGATCCACGCGGGCGTTGGCCGCGGTGGTGCTGGCCTGGGCCTGGCGCAACTGGGGCTGGCGCTCCTGGGCGGTGCGCAGCGCCTCGGCCAGGGTGAGCACGCGCTGCTGGGGCTGGGCCGCTGGGGCCTGGGCCGGCGCCGGTTGCTGTTGCTGGGGTTGTTGTTCCGGCGGCTCCTGGGCCAGCACCGGGGTGGCGGCGAGCAGGAGGGCGGTCATCGGGAGGAAGGAACGCATTACTCGTACCTCAAGGCATCGATAGGGTCGAGCCGGCTCGCCTTGCGCGCCGGGTAGAGGCCAAAGCCCACGCCGATCAGCGCACTGAAGCCGAGCGCGAGCAGGATGACGTCGGGCCGCACCAGCAGGGGCCACTGGAACTGGGACGCGAGGAAACGGGCCACGCCCAGGCCCACCGCGGCGCCGAGCAATCCTCCGAGCAGCGACAGCGTCAGCGCCTCGATGAGGAACTGCAGGAGGATGTCCCGGGGCCGCGCGCCCACCGCCACGCGCACGCCAATCTCGCGGGTGCGCTCGGTGACGCTCACCAGCATGATGTTCATGATGCCGATGCCCCCCACCACCAGGGACACGGCGGCGATGGAGGCGAGCAGCAGGCTGAGCGTCTCGGTGCTCTGCTGGCGGCTGTTGGCGATCTCCGACAGGTCGCGCACGTCGAAGTCGTTGGGGTCCTCGTCGGAGGTGATGCGGTGGCGCTCGCGCAGCAGCGCGGTGAGCTCCTTCTGGGCCCGGGCGGTGCCGGCGCTCGCGTCGGCCTGCACGTAGAGCACGCCGGTGATGTACCGGGCGAGGCTCTGCGATTGGATCTGCCGCTGGAAGGTGGTGGCGGGCACGAGGATGCTGTCGTCGTAGTCCTGCCCCATGGGCGACTGGCCCTTGCGCGCCGTCATGCCCACGATGGTGAAGGGCGTCTTCTTGATGCGGATGACCTGCCCCACGGGATTGAAGCCCGCGCCGTAGAGCTTCTCCACCACCGTCTGGCCGATGACGGCCACCTTGGCGCCCGCCTCCACGTCGGCCTCGTTGAGCTCGCGGCCCTGGGCGATGCTCCACCCACGCACGTCGAAGAAGTCGGGCGTGGTGCCCGTGACGCTCGTGGTCCAGTTCTGGTCCTCGCTGAAGACCTGGGCGCTCGTGCGCATCTCGGGCGCGGCGGCGCGCACGCTCGGCACCTGGGTGCGGATGGCTTCCAGGTCCTCCCAGGTGATGGTGGGCTGGCTGCCGGAGCCGCCCCGCGCGCCTCCGGTGTTGCTGGAGCCGGGCATGACGATGAGCAGGTTGGTGCCCATGGCGTCGAACACCTTCTGCACGTTGGCGCGGGCCCCATCGCCAATGGCCACCATGGCGATGACGGCGCCCACGCCGATGATGATGCCCAGGGCGGTGAGGAACGAGCGCATCTTGCTGCGCAAGAGCGAGCGCACCGCGAGCATCAGGGTCTCGAGGATGTTCATGAAGCGGCCTCCTCCACGGGGGGCACGTGCGCGGCCACCGGCGTCTGCCGTTGGTCCGAGCGGATGAGGCCGTCGCGTACCACCACCACGCGTCCGGCGTAGCCGGCGATGTCCGGCTCGTGCGTCACCAGCACGAGCGTCATGCCTTCCTGTTGAAGCTCCTGGAAGAGCGCCATCACCTCGATGCTGGTGCGCGAGTCCAGGTTGCCCGTGGGCTCGTCGGCGAGGATGACGCGCGGCCGGCTCACCAGGGCCCGGGCGATCGCCACGCGCTGCTGCTGGCCGCCGGAGAGCTGGCGGGGGTGGTGGTCCAGGCGCTTGCCCAGGCCCACGCGCTCGAGCGCCTCGCGCGCCCGCTGGTGCCGCTCGCGCGCGGGCACGCCGGCGTAGAGCAGTGGCAGCTCCACGTTCTCCAGGGCGCTCGTGCGCGCCAGCAGGTTGAAGCTCTGGAAGACGAAGCCCAGGGTGCGGTTGCGCACGAGCGCCGGTCATTGCGATCCAGGCCCGCCACGTCCTGGCCCTCGAGCAGGTACTCGCCCTCGGTGGGCCGGTCCAGGCAGCCCAGGATGTTCATCAGCGTGGACTTGCCCGAGCCGCTCGAGCCCATGATGGCCACGAAGTCGCCGTGGTTCACCGTGAAGTCCACGTGCTTGAGCGCCGCCACCTCCACGTCGCCCGTGCGGTAGATCTTCTTCACGCCCCGGAGCGCGATGAGAGGTTGTTGTTCTTGGTTGCCGTTCATGGTCGTCGCGCCTTTGCCGGCCCTAGAAGGGACCTCCACCACGCCGGCCGCCACCGAAGCCGCCGCCCCCTCCGCCGGGACGCTGGCCTCCGCCCGCGCCCGGAGCCGCGCCCGTGCCCGCCGCCCCCGCCGTGCTCAGGGCGGTGATGACCTGGTCGCCCTCGTTCAGCTCGCCCTCGACCTCCGTGTACGAGCCATCCGTCACGCCGGCCTTCACGTTCACGCGCACGGGACGGCCCTGGCGCAGCACGTACACCGTCTTGCTGCCGGCGGGCGGCGGCGCCGCGGCGGCCTGCCTGTCCGCGCCTCCGCGGCCTTCGGGCCGGCGCCCTCGGGAGGCGCGGGTGGACGGAAGCGCAGCGCCGTGTTGGGCACGGTGAGCACGTTCTCGCCGCGCGCGGTGACGATGTTGACGTTGGCCGTCATGCCCGGCTTGAGCTTCATCTCCGGGTTCTGCACGTCGATGACGGCGTCGTAGGTGACGACGTTCTGCACCGTCTGGGCCGCGTTGCGGATCTGCCGGATGACGCCTTCGAAGGTCTGCCCCGGCCAGGCGTCCACGGTGAAGGTCGCGGGCATGCCGTCGCGCAGCCGGCCCACGTCGGACTCGGCGATGCTGGTGTCCACCTGCATCTTGCGCAGGTCCTCGGCGATGGTGAACAGGGTGGGGGCCTGCAGTGACGCGGCCACCGTCTGGCCCACGTCCACGCTGCGCGAGATGACGATGCCATCCGTGGGCGACACGATGGTGGCGTAGCGCACGTTCACCTCCGCCTCGTTCTGCGCCGCCTGGGCCTGGGCGAGCGCCGCCTCGGCCGACGTCACCTGGGCCTGGGCCGACTGGGCGGTGGCCTCGGCGGTGTCCAGGTCCGCCTGGGCGATGAACTGCTGGGCGCGCAGCGCCTTGGCCCGGTCCGCCTGCAACCGGGCGTTCTGCGCCTCCACGCGGGCACGCTGCAGCCCTGCCTTGGCCGACAGCAGGTTGGCCCGGGTGCGCTCCAGGGCGGCCTGGAGCAGCTGGGGATCGATGCGGGCGATCACCTGGCCCTTCTTCACCAGCGAGTTGTAGTCGACGAGGATCTCCTGGATGCGGCCGGACACCTGACTGCCGACCTGCACCGTGACGAGCGCGGACAGGGTGCCGGTCGCCGACACACGCGCCTCGACGGTGCGCCGCTGCACCGGGGCCAGCTCGAAGCCGGCGGCGGGATCCTTGGGCTTGGGCCAGAAGAACCGGGCGCCCGCGGCCGCGATGACCGCGAGGCCCAGCACCCACCAGCCCCAGCCTCGGGCCGGGCCCCTGCGCCGGGTGGGCTCGGCGGGCGCGGGGCGGTTCGGGGTGGACGGGGAGGACTTCTCGTCTCGCTGTGGCAGCTCACTCATGGGCCTCATGGTCCAAGAATTAAGCGCCAGAGCATTTGGATGGATGAAGTGCAGATTACGAAATGTGACGCCGGGCCTGGTTGGCTGCTAGGAGTCTGTCGGAGTATCTCAACTCGCACTACATATTGAGTAGTGCGAGTTGAACGTACCGCTACAATTGGTATGTAGGAGTCGTTTTGGGGCGGTACTCCGACAAGCTCCTAGGAGTGGACAATGCGCGCTGAGGCCCGAGCGAACAGGTGGGCCGCGCTGCTGGTGGCCGTGCTGCTCTCCACCGGCTGCGTCGCGCTGGCGCCACGACAGGGCGGCAGCACCGCCGAGGGCCCGCGCTCCCTCTCCACGTTGCGAGACACGGGGGCCCGTATGCCCCCGCTCGAGGCGCCCGCCCCTCTGGCTCTCCCAGAGGCGAGCGAGCACGCATTCTCTGGCAAGCCAGGCGGACAGGAGAGGCTGCACCGCCGCCGCAGCGCCCGCGGGCTGGGCCCGGACGCTGCCCTGGCAAACTCGGGCGAGGCGCCCGTGTATGAGGTGGCCAGCGCGGCCGCCCTCCAGGAGCCGCCCTCGTGCGGAGGGCAGGCCGTGCCCCCGGGCTGGCCCGACTTCTCCTCCCGAGAGGCGCTGCTGGCCCCCTTCCTCACCTGCACCTCGCCCGGGGAAGTCCTCGCCCTCCAGGAGCGGGTGGACATGCCCCGGCTGCTGGAGGCGCTGGACGACTGGAGCGCCGTGCGACTCGGCGCCCTGGGCCCACCGCGCGAGGACATTGCCCGCCAGCTCAACGAGAAGCGCAAGTCCCTCCTCGTGAAGGCCCCCGAGGCCTATGGGCGCCTCAACGCACAGGTGCTCGCCGTCTACTGCGTCGACTCCGCCTATGACGATGACCTGAGGGAGATTCTGTTCCTGCTGGCCCAGGACAAGCGGCTGGCGGAAACCCTCGCGCTACTGCCCGCGTTTCAGGTGGCATTGGAGAAGCGGGGTCTGAAACCCACGGCCCGCGTGGACCGGGACTCCGAGCTCGGAGACCTGGGCCGGGGCCTGGTGCGAGCTGGGAAGGACGTGCTCTCCAGCTCACTCATGGCCGGGGGCGGACGGGACTTCGCCTTCCTCCCCATCCGACTCCAACTGCCGCCGGAGTACCAGGAGGCCCTCGCCACGGCCGAGCAGGAGTTGGTGCGCAACGCCGCGGCGGACAGCATGGCGGTGAGTGCTTTTGACGACCTCACCTTTGGTGTGCCGCTGGGCACCTACCACTTTGTCGCCACCACCCTCCATGGCGGGAAGCTGCTTTGGCAGGGAGAGCTCGAGGAGGGCACGCGCGAGGTGGCTCCGGCACTGGTGCTGGGCCTCATCGCGGGTGGCAAGGGTCTGCGCCACCTCTCCAGGGGAGAAGGCGCCGCGGGTATGCGCTTGCGCATCGTTTCCGGGGTGGAGGTCGCGGAAGCGCGCCTGCGGGCCGTGATGGAGACAACGCGGCAGTTCAAAGGGGCGATGAGCCTGGAGGGCTTGCGAGAGTTGGTGCGGGAGGTTCGCGCGAGCCGGGAGGCAGGCCGCTTCGTCGCCGTGGGCGGGGCCGACGCCGCGTTGGCGCTGCATGAGGCCAGGGGAGAGGTGGCCAGGGCTCGGCCGCTCATGTCCAGGGCGAAGCCCGGGACTACGGGCTCCCAGCCCCTGAAGGCTGGCGCGCAGACCGGTGCCGGGGAGGCCGCACGCCCCTCCGCTGCGAAGGCCGGTGCCGCGGGGCACCTGGGCACACTGGCCTCGCTCGTAGACGAGGGAGTCGGCCACACGCCGGCCGTGGTGGAGGCGAAGCTCGCCGCCGCGGAGCTCGAGGCCACGGGCCCGCGTCTTCCCAAGGACGTGGGCGTGCTGGAGAAGCACCGCCCCTCCCTCGACGCCCCGCCGCCCGAGGCCCGGGGCAACCCGCGCTGGCGCGAGTACGTCGACTACTACGAGAAGCGCCAGCGGGAGGTGGAGAAAGGCACGGCCGCCGAGGGCCCCCTCAAGTGGGAGCCCTACGAGCGGATGCGCGCGTGGTTTGCCCGGGGGCTGGCCTTCGAGGCCGACATGGTGAAGCTGCTGCGAGAGGACGCGACGAGCCTCGGGCACAGCGCCGCTTCCTCCGGGACTTCGATAAGCCCCGCGTTGAAACGCAGGTGGGCGTGAGGAAGCCGGGCCCCGGCCTGCGCTACGCGGATGTGCTCGTCATCGAAGAGGGAGAGATCGGCGGGCGGCCACGGCGCGTGGAGACGTTCAGCTTCAAGAGCCGCGACCTCTCGCAACTAGGAGACAAGGCTCTTGAAGCGCAGATGAAAGTGGATGCGAACGAGGCCCTGAGACATTACGGCGAGACGCTGGACATCCGCCGAAACTCTCTCCAGTCCATTCTCCCAGGAGGCAGCGAGGTGCCCGTCCAGCGGGTACGCCTCATCTACGAGGGGGGCGATCTCAAGCCTACAAGGGTCAACAATTTGAAGACAGTCGTAGACGCAGTTCGGGAGGCTGTTCCGGGAGTGGAGGTGCTGTTTCCATGAAGGTGCTGGAGTTTCACAGCGTAAGAGACGAGGACGCCCTTTGGTTCGCATTCAAAGGCGCCTTCAACCCGCAGGCGGAACGGGAGAGGGAGTTGGAGCCCTTTCTCATGGCGCTTGAGGAACATGCCGGCGGGTGGATGCCGGACGTTGTTGAAGGCAAGCGGCGACGCAAATATGCCCGCACCGCTGTCTGGAAGGCACTGGACGAGGAGCGCCACGACAGAGGAACAACCATCGGGCTCTACCGGACGAGTTGGCCCGCGTTGGACATGACGCTCAGGCAGTGGTTCCCACCTCTTGCGCCCAAACTGGACATCACCATCAAGGTGAAGCCGCTTGCCTTCTTCTCGGAGGTGGAGCGCTGTCGGAACTTCGTGGAGATGGTGCGGGACTGGACCTCGTGCTACCCGGGTCCCCATGCCGTGGCCCACAGCAGTGACGACATGGAGTTGGCGGGATTTCCCGACTTTGGCCGCGACGACGAGACTCGGCGTAGGGACGGTTTCGACAAAATCTATGAGGTGTGCTGGCTCAATGTATTCGGCCCCAAGCTGGTGGAAACTGTCGGCCGTGAGCGCATGCTGTCTACCCCTGCCCACCGGGTGGAGGAACTCCCCAACGGCTCTGTGCTCCTGGTGACGTGGCCCACTGCGGCCGATTTTGCCACCAAGGAGGCACGGCTTGCTCAGGCCCGAGCCCACGCCCACCTCCGACCGGATCTCGACTTCGACACCATCCTGCGCTCCCTGCATGAGCGCAGTGCAAGGCTGGCCCCTGTGGAGCCCCGCTTCCACCCGGACCCGGCTCCGCTCCTCTCGCGTGTGGTGGACCGCGTCGCCAGTCACGAGCGCCAGCGGAGAATTGCCGAACTCAACGCGTGGCAACCACCCGAGCCTGCGGAGTGGCTGCCCGCTGACGCGGCCCTGCCCTCGGATGTGGAGAATCCAGCGCGCGCTCTTCAGCAGTACAGCCTCCATGCTGAGCAGTTGGTGGCGCTACTGCACTCGGAGGTACCCTCCGTCTTCGCGGCGACGCCCGAGTCGCTTACAGATGCCGACTTCTATTTCTGGCGTGAGGAATTCCCGAAGAGCCGCCTGCGGGAAGCCATCGACGAGCACGCGGTGCCCGCTATTGGCGCGTACCTGGGCGAAGTGCTGGTGCGCAACCTGGGTGGCAGGTGGATTCCGCGCAAGAAACTCGAGGAGGCACAGGTGCTCGTGGGAAACCGTGTTTGGCTCCCCTTTGTCAGGGCACGCCACTACATGCGCTCGCGCGAATCGTTGCTGGACTACTCTCTCACCCAGCTCTACCGCGTGGCCGAGCGGTAACCGGGGTTGAAGAGGAACTGAATCAGTGCGGTGCGCTCGTCTCAGCGCAGCATCCGCACCGGCCATGTCCCCTACGGGAACGTCACGTTGCAGAGGGTAACGGTTCGCTGCCGCTCCGCGTCCCCGAGGATGAGCGTAGACGTGTCCCCAGCCTCCTTCTCTCTGCGGCGCTGTAACTGCGTCGTCAGGATCTGCCAGCGCGGCAGCGGAATGGGCCGGGCTCTGCGTATTCCGGCGAAGTGGAACACCCGTTCCGGGCGAAGTGGAACACCCCTTCCAGCCAAGTGGAACAGTCGGAGCGTCAGCGACGCTGGCCGGGGTTCACATCGCCCCCTTCTTGGCCCGGGTCAAATTCCCATCCGGGCGGCGCACCGAGTCGCCCGAGAGCTTGAGGCGGTGAGCGTTGTGCACCAGCCGGTCGAGAATGGCGTCAGCCAGGGTGGCGTCGCCAATCACCGCGTGCCAGTCCTTGGGGTCGAGCTGGCTCGTCACCACGGTGGCGCCGGAGCCGTAGCGGTCCTCGAGCACCTCCAGCAACTCCTTGCGCTCGCTGGCACCCAGCGGCTCCAGGCCGAAGTCGTCCAGAATCAGCACCTGCGCCTTGGCGAGCCTGCGCAGCAGCTGCGGGTAGGTGCCGTCGGCGCGAGCCTGCGCGAGCTCGTCGAAGAGACGCGAGGCCCGGCGGTACACCACGCCGTAGCCGTCGCGGCAGGCCTTCTGCCCGAGCGCGCACGCCAGGAAACTCTTGCCCACGCCGGTGGGGCCCGTCACCAGCACGTTCTGCGCCTGGGCCACCCAGCGCGAGGTGGACAGCTCCAGCACCTGGGCCTTGGTCAGCCCTCGCGCCAGGCCGTAGTCGATGTCCTCCAGGCACGCCGTCTGGCGCAACCGCGCGTTGCGCAGGCGCGAGGAGAGCTTCTTGTTCTCCCGCTGCACCCACTCGGCATCCACCAGCAAGCCCACCAGGTCCGTCGGGCCCACCTCCTTGTCGGCTGTCCGCTCCGTCCAGGTGCGCAGGTAGTGGGCCATGCCGTACAGCTTCATCGCGTTGAGCTTCTCCAGCGTCTGTTCCACCAGCATCGTCTCTTCTCCTCGTTGGGGTTGTTGGGTGTCGAGCCGCCGGAGCGCGCCCGAAGGGCGCGCGCAGGCGTCCTCCGAAGCACCGAGCCGCGAGGGCTGGCACCGCGGAGTGTTGTCCACGCACCGTGGCCGGGCGCGGGAAGTGTCAGTGGTAGTAGTCGGCGCCGCGCACGTTCTCGTGCGCGGGCAGCGGCCCCTTGTCCTCGTGCGCCGTTTCCACCTCCTCGAGGTGGTGCTGGAGGATGGCGGCCACGGACTTGTAGCTGTAGGCGCGGTGGCGTACGGCCCTGGCGCACGCCTTCTCCACGCGCTGTGGCCCGTGGCGCTCAGCCAAACGGATGACGCCCAGGGCGGAGCGGAAGCCCTGCTCGGGATGGGGCCGGCGCTTCATCAACTCCTCCACCAGCGCCGCCGTGCTGGGGCCCAGTGTGGCGGCCCACGAGAGAATCCGGCTCGGCGTCCACTGCGCGTGCGCACGGTGGCTGGCGGGCATGTGCTCGGCTTGCGTGGTGAAACCTCCGCGCTCCTCGCCGCGCACGTGGCTGGCCACGCGCCGGCCGCCCAGCAACACCTCCACGCACGACGGCGTGGAGCGCACCTCCACCTGCTGCCCCACCAGCCCGTAGGGCACGCTGTAGCAGTGCCCTTCCACCTCCACGTGGTAGTCCACGTTGACGCGCGCCTTCTTCCAGTGCGCCAGCTCGTAGCGCTTGTCCGGCAGCGGCTTGAGCGCCGCCCGCTCCACCTCCTCGAAGAGCTGCCGGCGGCTCTTGCCCAGCTTGCGCATGGGCCGCGTGTTCAACTTCTCCAGCAGCTCCGCCACCGCCTCGCGCACCTCGCTCAGCGACGTGAAGCGCCGGTTGCGCAGCGCCGCCAGAATCCACCGCTCGGCCAGCAGTACTCCGTTCTCCACCTTCGCCTTGTCCCTCGGCTTGCGCGGCCGTGCTGGCACCACCGCGAAGCCGTAATGCCCGGCCATGTCCGCGTAGCTGGGGTTGATGTCCGGCTCGTACCGGTGGGCTCGCGTCACCGCCGCCTTCAGGTTGTCGGGCACCGCCAACTGCGGCACTCCTCCGAAGTACTCCAGCGCCCTTTGGTTGCACCCCACCCACGTGGCCACGTCCTCGCTGAAGACGGGCTCGGCATACGTGTAGTTGCTGGCCCCCAGCACCGCCGGTACAGCTGGCCACCCGCACCTCTCCGCTCACCGCGTCGTGGACTTGCAGCCCATCGCCGCTGAAGTCCATGAAGCACTTCTCCCCGGCCCGGTGCTCCTGGCGCATGGTGACGCTCACGCTCTTCGCCCATCGCGCGTAGCGCTCGCAGAACTGGCTGTACTGGTAGCCCTCCGGGTGGCTCTCCCGGTACTCCTGCCACAGCAGCAGCTTGGTGACGCCCTTCCTCCGCAGCTCCACGTGCACGTGCGCCCAGTCCGGCTCGGGCCGACTCGCCACCACCTTGCCCTCGTCCGCGAACAGCAGCGTCGTGAGCGCCGCGTCGTCGTCCAACTCCGGCGGCAGCGGCCAGCTCGTCACCTTCGCCGCTTGGGCCCGGTACAAGTAGCGATTCACCGTGCCCACGCCGATTCCCAGGCTCCGGGCAATCTCCCTCACCGACAGCTTCAGCTCCAACCTCTGCCTCAACAGCTCTCTGAGCTTGCGCATGGACAGTCTCTCTGCCGCCATCAACACCTCCTTCGGGGGGAGGGCAGAGGCGGCGGCTCGTCCAGCACCGTCAACGCTCCACTGTGTCGCCCTTCCTCTGGCCTACCTCCTGGGTGCGTTCCACAACCCCGGAATCGGTGTTCCACATGGCCGGAAGGAGCGTTCCACTTGCTCCGGAATCAGTGTTCCACTTCCCCGGAATCGGTGTTCCACATGCTCCGGTGCACGCACAGGCTCCGGCGGGAACGAGGGCTCCGCAGCTCCATTGCGTCGCCCAGGTGGCCTGAATGGTCGGCCTCACCGGTGCAGGAATCAGGTCGCCTCCACCCACCTTTTCGCGGCTGTCCGGATTTGTCGGAGGTGCCCGCTACAGTGGAAGTCCCCAACGGAGACGCTGATGACGGCGACGCTGCTGGTGTTGCTGCTGCTCTCGCAGGCGGAAGGGCCCGACAACCCACCTGCTGGGCCCACGGAGCCACAGCTGTCGGCCTCCCCGGCCAGAAAGTGGCGCTCCCGTGCGGCTGCGCCTGGGGCGCGGCGGCGAGGGCGTGGGCCTCGTGCGCCGGGAGGACTAAACGGTGGTGGGGTGGGACTCCGTACGCTACGGCGGGCTGCAGAAGCACTTGCAGCTTTCGCTCGCCGCCGAGCGCTTCACCTGGGGCCGCTTCGACGTGGACGGGTGCGTGGCGGTGCAGCTCTTCGGCCGCGGTCTCGAGGTGGCCGCGAAGGGCCTGGCGGTAGGCCTTGGGCAGCCCGGGGCACGCTTCCATGGGCCTGGGGGTGGACAATGCGCGCTGAGCTGCCAGGGGCAAGGGGAACGGGGCTATTGCTCGCCCTGGCCCTGCTGTCCAACGCCTGTGCATCGCTGAGGCCACCGCCCGGCCTGGGGATGAGCCTGCACTACACGGCGCATGAGGCCACGAGGCCCGCGGTGGCCGGAGGGCTTGGCGAGGAGTCTCCGCTCGCCCTCGCCGCCCTGCCCCTCTCTCCACCAGAGCCCGAGGCACCGGAGCGGCTGCACCGGCGCCGCGACTCGCGGGAGGCCGTGACGGCGGCGGGCCCTGGCAGGGTTGAGGAGAATGCGTGGCTGAGCGCCCTCTCGGCCCACGGGGCGTTTCTCCGTGCCCTGGACGAGGTGTCCACCTCCTCGCGCCGCCTTTCCAGCGAGTTCTCCAGGCTCAGGGCCAGCAGCCACCTGGGCGTCGCCAGCGTGGGCAACAGCATCTTCGTCCGCTACGTCGAGTCCGGCGAACGTCAACTGCGGTGGATTGACGCCGAGCTCGCAGCCACCACCCGGCTGGCCACTGCCGCCTCGGAGATGGAGGACCCGGACATGCAGCTCGCCCTGCTGCGTCTCGCCGGCCCACGACTGGAGGCCGCCATGATGGGCTCCATTCTCCTGTCCGGATGGGTTGACTTCCTCAACCTCAGCGACGTCGCGCTCTCCCGGCACCTCTATGGCGTGGAGACGCTGTTCGTGAAGATGGACTCCATCCAGAAGATGCTCGAGCCCACCATGACGGCGCTCTCCTCGTTGGAGCCGGAGCAGGTAGAGGCAGCGGCGCAAAACGTCCCTGCCCTGGTGGGCCACCTCACCAGCGAGTTCGCCGCGCTCCGTGAGGCCATGCGCAAGGGGCGGAAGTCCTCCAGAAGGCGCTGGCACTGAAGGAGGCCATGGAGGCACTCACCACGCTGTCGGGGCTGAGGTACTCCCTGCCCCGGCTGCTGCCGCGAGCCGGTCCCGCCACGATTGGCGTGGGACTCATGGTGGGCTCCAACGGCGTGATGATGGGCACGCGGATTGTCGTCTCCGCCGAGTGGGTGGAGATGATGCGCCAGTTGGTGCGGGCGGGTGTCCTCTCCGTGCCCGCCGTCAGCGCCGCCGTGCGGATTCAGGCCGGCCAGGTGCTGATGGCCGAGGCGCACGGCGAGCTACCCAGGGGCGTGCGCGAGGCGCTGGGCGACAGCCCCGAGGTGCGGGGCATGCGCGTGACGGGCAAAGCGGGGGCCGGCATGGCCGAGCCCCCTCGGCACCACGTCATGCCCAAGGAGTTCCGCGAGTGGTTCGAGAAGCGCGGCTTCACCGGCGAGATGCGAATCGACTGGTTCTGCGTCACGCTCCAGCAGGCACACCACCAAGCCATTCACGGTGGTGGAAACTGGAAGCTGGGACGCGAATGGTCCGGTGAATGGAACCGGATGATCATGAAGGCGTTGGGAAGAGCCGAGTCCAGAGCGGGCCGGATGTTGACACGGAATGAGGTGCTGGAAATAGTCGCGGAGCGTATGGGGTTCTACGACGTCCCGATGAAATTCGTCCGCTGTCGTGGGAGATGAGCGATGACCGACGGACGTTCCTGGGAAGGCAATTGGAGGGTTCGCCTGTACGAGCGGGTCCGTGAGCGAGGTTACGATTCGCTCACCGCCTTCGCGGAGGCGCGTCCCACGGCTTCACTGGTGGCGCTGGCCGAGGAGCTTGGCCCGGACGACATCGCGGGAGTGCAGGTGTTCAGCGGGTTGCTTGCCGAGGCGGAGCGAAGCCGCCGGATCACGCGCCTTATGCGCGGCCTGCTCGTGCGAGAACTGTGGTCGTGTCTCCCAAACGGTTGGCCAGCCGTGCTCGACGATGCAAACCGCTTCAAGGTCGCGAAGGCACTCGGCGTGTGGGAAGCCTTAACCCCAGAAACTCATGAGCAGCGAGTCGACAAGGCCGGCGATGCACTCCTCGCCACGCCACCGCCTTCCGGATGGCTCCCGCGAGGGCCCGACGACGAGCGACTGCTCACGCTCCTGCCCGACGAAGAGGCCTGAGCTTCACCCTTGGAGAGGGCCATGAGCGGCGGACGTGCTTGGGAGGGCAACATCAAGGCGCGGCTGTACGAGCGGGTCCGCGAGCGAGGCTACGACTCGCTCACCGCCTTCGCGGAGGCCCGCCCTACCGTCTCTTTACACTTGCTGGCTGAGGAATTAGGTAGGGACGACGTCGCCGGGGTTCAGGTCTTGAGTGGGCTGCTCGCCGAGGCGGAGAGGCGTAAGCAGGTCACGCGGTTTGTACGCGACGTTTTCACGCGCCTGTGGTCCGAGAGCGTTCCCGACGGTTGGCCGACAGTGATGGACGACGACAACCGTTTCAAAGTTGCTGAGGCACTCGGTTCGTGGATTGCCTACACCCCAGAAACCCATAAGAACCGCGCCAGGAAGGTCAGCGATGCGCTTCTCGCTACGCCACCGCCGCCCGGCTGGGTCCCTCGCGGGCCAGACGACGAGCTGCTGCTCACGCTCCTACCCGACGAGGAAGTCTGAAGTTCCCTCTTGGAGATCGGGATGACTGACGGACGCTCCTGGGAGGGTAACTGGGCTTGCCCCGGTTACGTGGACAGTAGGGTTATCCACGGCGTTGTCCCAGCAGTTGCCCTTGCGCGACATGCTGCATTGAATCCCGCGAGCGGCCAGTGCCTTCTGGTAATCCTCGCTGGCGTACTGGCTCCCCCGGTCCGAGTGGTGCGGCAGTCCTCGCGCTGGCTGCCGTCCTTTCAGGGCCATGTCGAGCGCGTTGAGCACCAGGTGCCGGTCGATGTTCTCGCTCATCGCCCAGCCCACCACTCTGCGTGAGAAGAGATCGAGGATGACAGCCGGTACAGCCAGCCCTGCCTTGTCCACACGTAGATGGGGAAGAGGGCCTTCTGCGCGTCGATGAACTCGAACTTCACGTCGAGCCCTCCTTCGCGAAGAAGGCCGCTGCTTTTTTTAGGAAGTCACGCTCCATCGTCAGCTGGCGGTTCTCCTTGCGCAGCCGCACCAGCTCTTCCTCTCCGCACCCGTCAATGCGCCTGCTGCCGGGTTCTTTTCCTCGCCACCATCGGCTTCGCGCACCCAGTCGCGCAGCGCCGACTCGGTCAAGTCCAGGTCCTTGGCCACCTGGGGCAGGCTCTTGCTGCCCTCTCGCACCAGCTTGACCGCCTCGGCCCTGAACTCCGGGGTGAAACTCCGCCTCTTCCTTCTTTCCATGGACACTACCTCCCGTGTAGCCGACTTACGGGGTATGTCCACTAAACTGGGGCAGGCTCAGCTGGACCCGGGCCGTTGTTCCTTGACCCGGCTGGCTTTCCAGGCTCAACGAGCCGCCGTGGGCGACGACGATGCGGCGCGCCAGGGCGAGCCCCAGTCCCACGCCGCCGGTGCGCCGCGCCCGGCTCCGGTCGCTGCGGAAGAAGGGCGTGAAGAGGTGCTCCATGTCCTTGGCGTCGATGCCGATGCCCTGGTCGGCGACCTCCACCTCCAGGCCATTGTCGGTGCGCCGGGCGCTCAGGCGCACCGTGCTGTGGGGCTCGGAGTACTTGCCCGCGTTGTCGAGCAGGTTGTCCAGGGCCCGGCGCAGCAGCACGGGATCCGCCTCCAGCTCGGGCAGCGTGGAGTCCATCCTGACGTCCAGTGTGTGCTCGGGCCGGGCGGAGCGGAAGCGCGCGGCGGCCTTGTCCACCAGGGCGCGCGTCTCCACGCGCTCCAGGCGCAGGGGCGGGGTGGCTCCGGGCGTCTGGGTGGTGGTGAGATCCAACCGGGCCGTGGTGAGCACGTCGTCCACCAGCCGCTCCAACTCCCCCAGGTCCTCGGCGATGTCCGCGAGCGACTCGCGCGCGAGCACGGCGTCGCCCTCGTTGGCCAGATCCAACGCCACGCGGATGCGGGCCAGGGGCGTGCGCAGCTCGTGTGACACGTTGGCGAGCAGCTCCTTCTGCGAGCGCAACAGGTGGGTGATGCGCTCGGCCATCTCGTCGAACGCATCGGACACCTGTCCCAGCTCGTCGCGGCGGCGCAGGCCCACGCGCGTGCTCAGGTTGCCCTCGCCGAGCGAGCGCGCCGCGGCCGCCAGCCGCTGCAGGGGGACCGCCAGGGTCCGGGCGAAGAAGAGCGAGGTGACGGCCGGGCTGCCCAGCATGATGAAGAGGGGCACCATCATACGGCTGGGGGTGGGGGGGCCGCGGTGGCCGTGTCTCCTGCATGAGGGCATAGGCCTCCAGGGGACCCGTCTCGGGGATGGCCACCGCGACCCGGTGGGGCCGCTCGGAGTAGAGCATCACCCGCTCTTCCTCGAGCGCGCGGAGCATCTTCGGAGAAAGGGCCTCGAGGGGGGCGAGATGTTGGCGCCGAGCAGTCGGCCATCGGGGGCGCGCACCGTCGCCCGGGCCGCCGGGCGCATCCGTTGCAGCTCGGCCTGGAGCGCGTCGGGGTCGTTCCTCGTGGAGGCCCATTCGGCCACCCGGCTGGACATGTCGCGCTTGACGCCCTCCTTCCAGGGCGCATCCAGGACGTAGTTCTGCAGGAGCGTCATGCACGCGAAGAAGAGCACCAGCTGCGCGACGCCCACCAGGTAGATGCGCAGCAGCAGCCGGCCGGTGAAACGCGGCCGCCGAGGGCTCACGACTCCTCTCCGCTGGCGAGCAGGTAGCCCGCGCCGCGCACGGTGCGCAGCAGCTTCGGGTTGCGCGGATCCTCTTCTATCTTCTGGCGGATGCGGAAGATGTGCACGTCCACGGAGCGGTCGAAGACCTCTTCCGCGTTGCCCTTGACCAGATCCAGCAGTTGCTCGCGGCTGAGCACGCGGCCGGCGCGCTCGGCGAGCACGCGCAGCAGGGCGAACTCATAGGTGGTGAGTGGCAGCACCTTGCCATCCAGCGTGGCGCGCAGGCTCCGGGGATCGAGCGACAGCTTGCCCGCCTGGATGGGCTGGGACGAGGGGCCGGCACGTCCACGGGCCCGGCGCACCTGGGCGCGGATGCGCGCGAGCAGCTCGCGGGGGGAGTAGGGCTTGGCCGGTAGTCATCCGCGCCCGTCTCCAGGCCGATCACCCGATCGACCTCCTCGCCGCGCGCCGTCACCATGATGATGGGGATGTCGCTGCGGGTGCGCAGCTCGCGGCACACCTCGATGCCGTCGCGCCCGGGGAGCATGACGTCCAGGAGGATGACGTCGTAGGCGTGGCGGTTGGCCTCGGTGAGGCCCTCGGGGCCCGTGCTCGCCACGGTGACGAGCAGCCCATGCTCCTGGAGGTAGCGGCTGGTGAGCCGCGCCAGCCGGTCATCGTCCTCCACCAGCAGCACCTGGATGGTGCCTTCCTCCGAAGGGGAGTGTGTTGTCTCCTCCATGTCCCGATTCCTCCTGCCGCGCGGGGCCTGCCCAGGTCCACCGGGGTGAAGATACGGCCTGGGCGCGGCGGATGGGGGTTGCTCCCCCATGCCGTACCGCAGGATGCCGCCGGGACATGTCGGGCGGGCTTCCCTTGGATGAAGAAATATTACGCGCGCCCTCACGCTCCGTGTGGGAGCGAGGGAGCATCCAGGGGGAGGGGGCGGGGTCGCGCTCCTCGCCGCGCATCAACCAGCGGATGAGCGGGGTGGCGATGAAGGTGGAGACGATGGCCATGAGCACGAGCATGGTGAACATGCTCGGGGCAGCACGCCCAGGTCGTACCCCACGTTGAGGGCGATCAGCTCCATGAGGGCCCGGGTGTTCATGCAGACGCCGAGCACCAGGGACGAGCGGTGGTCCTCGCCGACGAGGCGGGCCCCCACGTAGGCGCCCCCGAACTTGGAGACGAACGCCACCGCCATCACGAGCAGACAGATGCCCACCTCGTGCAGGGAGGACAGCGAGCCGACGTTCGTGCGCAGTCCCGTGTACGTGAAGAAGAGGGGAGGAAGAAGGTGTTCACCAGGGGGGACACCCGCGTCTTCCACTCGTTCACGAACTGGCGATCGTCGTGCAGGGCCGCGCCCATGACGAACCCGCCGATGATGGCGAACACGCCGATGAGCGACGTGATGGACGCGGACGCGAAGATCACGAGCAGGAGCAGGGCCACGGCACTCGCCTGGAGCCCACCGCGGCGCCGCAGGTGGGTGCTCACGAAGCGCTTGAGGAGCGGCCGCGCCACCAACAGCACGAAGGCGACATACGCGGCGAGCGTTCCCGCCCGGAAGAGGAGCTTGGAGGGCGCGAACTGGTGCTGCACGAGCAGCGTCACGACGCCCAGGAGCAGCCACCCGGCGATGTCGTCGATGGCCGCCGCGCCGATGCTCAGGGCCGCGACGCGCGTGTGGGACAGGCGCAGCTCCATGAAGATCCGTCCCAGGATGGGGATGGCGGTGATGGACATGGCGATGCCGAAGAAGAGCTGGAACCCGAACAGGGCGGGCCGGGGCTCGGCGAGCCGCTCATGGAACCAGGGCGCGGTCAGGTAGCCCATGGCGAAGGGCAGCAGCAACCCCACCAGGCTCACCACCACGATGGACTTCTTCGACGTGCCCAGGTTGGCCTTGAACTCGAACTCGAGGCCGATCTGGAACATCAACAGGATGAGGCCGACCTGGGAGAGTCCGACGAAGGTCTGCGAGGTGGAGCCGTCGAACAGGATGTGCATCAGGTCCGGCGCGAGGGCGCCCAGGATGCTGGGGCCGAGCACCAGCCCCGCGAGGATCTCCCCCGAGACGTCCGTCTGGCCGAGCTTCCGGGCCACGTACACGACCAGGCGCGTCGTGGCGAGGATGGCGATGAACTGAAAGAGCAGGTGCAGGACGAGCTCTTCCGCCTTGCTGCCAACGGCGGATTGGGCGCCATCAGCGGTGGCCTGGACGAGGGAGGGAAGTAACGCGAGCGGGCTCATGGGTGCACCTCAGCCGAGGCGTGGTCGTCTTTACCGGCCAGGTGACGACCGATGAACTTCAGGGTGAGTCGTCTCATGACGCACTCCGTTGTTGGTGAGGGGTGGAGAGTCTGGAGAAGGGGCACCCGGAGGGTGGGGCGCTGAGGGGAGCGGCCTTCCGCTCGGCCTCGAAGTAGCGCTGGCACAGCTTCAGGCGGCGCGCGTCGAGCACCATGTACGTGCCCAGGACGAGCTGCAGGACGCTTCGCCCGACGTCCTCCCAAGGCTCGCGGGCGCTCATGGCCGCGAGGAGGCGCTCGCGCGCACGGAGCTCGGGGGCCTTGTTCCTCGGCTCCAGCACGCACGGCCCGCGGTGGGGCAGCGAGCGCGTATGGGTCGCCGTCGAGAAGGCCCGGAAGCGCCGGATCGTCTCTCGCGCCACGGCCCGCATGGTGACGAGGGCGATGGCCTGGGCGGGGCAGGGACGGTTCGCCGGAGCCCCGAAGGGCATGTAGTTCACGTCCTTCGTGGACTGCTTCAGCCAGCGATCCGGATCGAAGCGGCCCGGGTCCTCGAAGCCCGCGTGGTGGTAGGCCTGATAGTTGAAGCAGAGGACCGAGCCCTTGGGGATGGGGGCACGCCCTCGAGCGTGATGTCGTCGGTGGTGATGCGGTGGGCGATGCCGAAGAGGGGATGGACCCGGAGGGACTCGGTGATGATGCGGTCCAGGTAGCGATCGTCCTCCAGGGTGTCCGCGAGCCGCTCCTGGACGGCCGCGTCCTGCGCGAGGAAGAGCAGCAGGTGGGCCATGGCCTCGGACATCTGCACCACGGCGGTGTTGAAGTAGACGCCTTGCAGGTAGAGCGCCCGCTGTTCGAGGGACATCCAGGAGGGCAGCTCGTGTGCGACGTGGCCCGCCTCGAGCCGCCCGCGCAGATAGCGCGTGAGCCGCAGGCGCCGGCGCATGTGGCGGAGGCTCGAGCCCTTGAGCGAGGTGACGACGTCGTCCGCGTTGCCCACGATGAGCGCGCGCGCCTCGCGGGGGCACGGCTCGCCGAAGACGACCTCGTAATAGAACTCGGCCCAGATGGGCATCATCAGGTCGCGCAGGCGCACGAGCGTCGCCTTCTGGAAGCCCTGCTCGTCGAGGACGCGCGCCGCGCACCGGGCCGCGAGCTCCTCCGCGCTCTTTCGCGGCAGCGCGAGGATGCGCTTCGTCACCCGGGCGACCTCCTCGTAGCGCTCACCGGGCTCGAGGTGTTCCTGGTGCAGCTCGGCGCCGGGGGACAGCCAGTACCAGAAGAGGTCGGACAGGCCCGCGCCCTCGCTCCGGCCGTTGGCGGCGGGGTGCGAGTACAGCTCCTTGAAGCGCGACACGTCGATGCGCTCGCTGGGGACGGGGAGGCCTTCCTCGCCGTTGATGCGCGTGAAGATGCGCGTGCGCAGCCCGATGATCGCGGCGGGCAGGCGGGACGTCAGGAGGTTCGCCATCGGGGTTCCCATCGTGAGAAGTGCAGCAGTTCGGGGCTGGCGTCGTCCGCCGAGCCGCAACCGCACAGGGCCAGGGCGCGCTCGAGCTCCGAGCGCAACAGGGAGAGGACATGGGCCACGCCGGCCTCGCCGCCCACCGCGAGTCCCCAGAGCACGGGGCGGCCGATGGCGACGGCGCGGGCGCCGAGGGCGAAGGCCTTGAGGGCATCCGTTCCGCGCCGCACGCCCCCATCGAGCACCAGGGGGAGCCGGTCCCCGACGGCGTCGGCGATGGGGGCGAGCAACTCGAGGGGCGCGGGGACGGTGTCGAGCTGCCGGCCTCCGTGGTTGGAGACGAAGAGCGCGTCGACGCCGCTGTCCAGGGCGCGCTTCGCGTCCTCCGGGTGCAGCACGCCCTTGAGGGCGATGGGCAGGGAGGTGAGCCCGCGCAACCAGTCCACGTCCTCCCAGGACAGGGTGGGGGAGAACGCGATGGAGCGCGCCGGGCCGCGCTGGCCGTCGGGGCCGAGCGGGCGCATGTTCTCGCAGCACAGGCCGGGCGGCAGCTCCATGAAGCCGTTGCGCAGGTCGCGCTCGCGACGGCCGAACACGGGCGAGTCGACGGTGACGACGAGCGCCTTGCAGCCGGCCTCCTCCACGCGCCGCACGAGCGCCTCGGTGAAGCCGCGGTCGGGCTGGAGGTAGAGCTGGAACCACAGGGGACCGCCCGCCTGGGCGATGTCCTCGATGGCGGTGGTGGACGCCATGCTCACGGTGTAGATGGCGCCCGCGGCCGCGGCGGCCCGAGCCGTGGCGCGTTCGCCCTCGGGGTGGGCCAGCCGGTGGAAGGCGGTGGGCGCGAGGACGATGGGCATGGAGGCGCGGCAGCCGAGCAGCTCGGTGTCGAGCCGGGGGCGCCCCGTCCGCGGAGCACCCGCGGCACGAGGCCCACCCGGGCGAACGCGTCCTCGTTCGCCCGGAGCGACACCTCGTCATCGGAGCCCCCCGCGAAGAAATCATGCATACCGGGCTCGAGGAGGGCGCGGGCCGCGGCCTCGAGTTCCCGCAGGGAGAGGGCCTTCATCGCGACGGGCTCCGTGCGTGCTCAGGCGGCGGGCCGGTTGTTCTTCCCGGCGGCCCGGGCGAGCTCCCGCTCGAAGAAGGCGCGCAGGGGGCCGCGGTGGACGGTCTCGCTCGTCCAGTCGTTCTCGAGGTTCTCGGTCACGTGGTGCGTCGCCACGAGCTCGCGCTGGTGGTAGCAGCGCACCACGGGGTGCAGGTAGCGGCCCTCGCCCGAGCGCATGGCGTCATCCTGGGCGATGCGGCCCACCTCGACGTCGAAGGGATCCACGTCCGCGTGGCCCGGGCCGTACTCGAGGCTGATGGTGAAGTGGCACGGGGTGTCGCCGAACGAGCTGTCCTGGGTGTAGGCGAGCGGCACCTCCTCGAGGTACTTCGCCTGGCCGTCCTGACCGACGAGGATGGAGTCGCCGAGGAAGGAGAACTGCTGCCAGAGGCCGGAGCTGCGGTTGACGCGGGCGAGCACCGCCTCCATGAGGGCCTCGGGCGAGGCCGGGTGCGTCTGATGGGGCCACTCGGCGCCGTGGTACTTGCGCTCGAGGATGCGGTGCAGGGCGCGCACGCTGTAGCGGAAGCCGTGGATGAAGCCGCCGGTGGACTTCTTGAAGTCACGCACCGGCCGATGGTGCCCGCGAAGTGCAGGCCCGGGACGTTGGTGGACTCCCACTCGGCGGTCTGGTTGGGGAAGCGGTCGCGGATGACGAGCTCGGGCCGGCAGCTCTCGTCGAAGATGGACGCGTCGAAGCGGAAGCCCGTGCAGAGGATGATGCGATCGTAGCGCAGGTCCTTGGTGACCTCGTTGGCGCGCGAGAAGCTCAGGGTGACGACGAAGCCGTTGTCCCGCTTCTCGATGCGCTGGATGTTGCCGTCCAGCACGGCGTTCTGGGACTTGAGCTGGTAGGTGTCCAGGAAGTTGTTGTTCACCGCGCGCAGGTGGCCCACGTAGTGGGTGCGCCACGCCATGCGGACGGAGGACGGGCCCGCGACGTGGATGACGGCGGCGGTGGGGATGAGGTTGTCGGCGGTCTCGAAGGCGGAGTTGCCCTTGCCGATGATGAGCACGCGCTTGTTGATGAAGTCCTTGGGATCCACGGACACGTCCCCGTAGAGCTCCGCGTGCTCGATGCCGGGGATGGGGGGGATGTTGTGCCTGGTGACGCCCGTGGCGGCGATGAGCCGCTTCGCCTCGAACGTACGTCCCTGCTGGGTCTCGACGCGGAAGCCGCCGTCCGAAGCGCGGCTCACGCGGGTGACGCGGGTGTCGTACTCGATGGGGAGCTGGGTCTTGCTCGCGAAGTCACTCAGGTACTTCACGATCACGTCGGCGGGCGGGAAGTAGCGGTCCGTGTATCGGGTGAACAGGAGCTCCGGGTCGTCGGACAGGAGCGAGTTCCAGTCCATGCGCAGGTTGAGCTCGGGGTCGCTCGTCCCGTTGTAGACCTTGTTGCTGGAGATGAGCGTGCGGTGGCGCGGATAGGTCTTGAAGAACGTACCCGCGGAGGCGCCCGCCTCGAGGATGCGGAAGCTGCGGCCCGTCTTGGCGAGCAGATAGCCCAACTGCAGCCCCGCCGGGCCCGCGCCGATGATGAGGTAATCCATGGTGGTGTCGTCTTCCCGAGGGGCATCGTGTGGAACGTCTCGATGCCGGGGGGCCCCTCGTTGTCTCCGTTCGAGACGACAAGAAGGCTGGCACGTGTCAACCTCGGGGCACGGCGCGGGAGCCGTCAGGGGTTGTCACTCGGGGCCTGGCGGAGAAGAGGAAGGGGCGTGACGCTCCGTGATGTGTCAACGGAGTTGTCGCCTGGACGTCTGTCTTTTCATCTCTCAATGTTTGGGAATGCGGGGGGAAACGGAGCCGGGTCCGGGGAGGTGCGCTCGGCGGCGCCCAGGTGCGGATGCTGCGCGACCATCGGCCTGGATGTCGGGCGCGGGCCCGTTCGTACAGCAGTGCCCGGCGCTGGAATATTCGCGTATCACGGCCGAAGTACCGGTCCTCCGGGGTGACGTAGCCCAGACGGCTGTGCAGGTGCTCGCGGTTGTACCAGTCGACGAAGCGGGAGACCCAGGTCCGGGCGGCCGTGGTGGAGGGGAAGTGTTCGCGAGGGTAGTCGGGACGGCCCTTGAGGGTCCCGAAGAGGGATTCCACGAAGGTGTTGTCATTGCTCACCCGCGGGCGGCTATAGGCGGGGATGATGCCCAGCCGCCGCAGCGTGTGCGCCATCGCGCGGCCCTTCATGGGGCGGCCGTTGTCGGCGTGGAGGATGAGTCCGGAGGATCGACTCGGTTGCTCCGGCAGGTCTGGCGGATGAGCCGGGCGGCGCGCCGGGCGCTCTCGTCGGGGTGGATGCGCCAGCCCATGATGCGCCGGCTGAAGACATCCATCACGAGGTACAGGTAGAGGAAGGAGCCTCGCTCGGGGCCCCGCAGGTAGGTGATGTCCCAGCTCCAGATCTGATTGGGTGCCACGGCGGGCTGCTCGTGCATGGGCCGTGACGGCGGGGTGCCACCGCGCACGGAGGGGGTCCTCCCCACCGCGCGCAGGAGCCGGTACAGGGTGGATTCCGAGACGAGATAACGGTTCTGGTCCGCGAGTCTGGGGACGATCTGCCGGGGAGAGAGCCCCTGGAAGGCGGGGGAGTGGAGCAGTTCGAGGGCATAGCGGCGCTCCTGCTCGCCGAGCCGGTTGGGTGGGGGGCGTCGGGTCTGGCTCCGCCCATCCAGCGCCCGCGTGGAGTGGCGCCAGCGTTGGAGGGTGCGCGAGGACAGGCCCAGCAACTGGCAGGCGGAGGACTGCCGCGCGCCCTCGGCCACGGCCCGCTCGACGAGGGCGAGAACACTGGCCGCGGGTGTCGGGGGGATGAAGCCGGCCTCTTCCCCCAGGGTGAGCCCACGTGTCTTCACCGCCAGCATCAACAGCGCCCGTGCTTCCGAGAGAGCCCTGCGTTGGCACTCGTGCTCTCGCTCGAGTTGCCTCACCCGTGCGGCCATGACGTCCATCCGCGCATCTTCTCAGAGGTCATCCTGGGCGTGCTCGTGGCCGACAAGAAAGCCATTGTCCTGCTCGCCGTGGCCGCGTTCGCCTTCCTCGAGCGGAGAAGGAAGCGGAAGCCCCACCCTCGGTCCCTCCGAGCGAGTGAGCGCGCGGAGGAGCGTATCGTTCCGCGGTCCGCTTGACCGGCGCCGTCCTCGTGACGTCCGGAGGTGTCGGCTCGGACGTCCAGACGCATGGAGCCGGGTTGCCACGCAGCCCCGTCGTGCTGGACGTCGTCACTTCCGGTTGGCCTACCCTCTCGGCGGCTGGCCTCCTCTTCCCCGGGACTCACTGCCCTTCTTCTTGTCTTGCCGGGACTCCTTGGGCACCTTGTTCCGCCCCTTGCGCGAGCGGTCTGAAGCCTGGGATGCCTCGGCCTGCATCTTCTTGGCCTTGGATGCGCGAACGCCTGCCATGTCGACCACCTCCGTTGTCATCCAAAGGTGGGGATTGAACACGGCGAGCGCACGGCGAAGAGGAGACAACGGGCCGGGCGCCCGCGGGGAGAGCAGGCGGGGAAGACGCGCGCGGCCCGTGCGCCTCAGCCGCGCAGCTTCGCGCGCGAGGCGGGAGGGATTTGAACGAAGCAGCCGGGGGCTCCCGGCATCCGCGCGAAACGGCTGAGTTTGCTGGAGTTCCCCTCCTCGAAGAGGATGGCGTATACCTGAGCGAGTGTCTCCGCGGCCTCATTGAAAAGGCATGCATCCTGGACGGCGAGAGCAGCGAACGTCATGGCGTGGCTCCCTGCGTGAGGTTGGCTGTCGTATCGGGACTTCTTGGAAGATAATCCCGAGCCCCTGGCGCGGCACCCCATTCCGCGGGGCCGGTGGATTCCCGACGTCCTCCCCGCCGCGAAGTTCACTTCCGTCCGCCTGCCCTCATGACGGACCGGGAGGGGTTGCGCCACCAGGGGCAAGCGCATCACGAAGCGGGCGCCCCCCTCGAGCCGGTTCTCCGCGTGGAGCGTCGCGACACGCACTCACCGTGATGCGCGCGCGGCGCGGGGGCTGCGCGGCCTCCACCGCGTCCGCGGCGTTGAGCAGCGGATTGACCATCACCTGCTCGGCGCGCTCCCGCTCGGCGCGTCCCCGCAGGCGCTCGCTCTCCGCGAGCTGCTCCAGTGCCTGGAGCCGGGACTGGTGGGCCTCCCGCTGCACGGCGATCATGCGCTGGTACACGTGACCGCGCAGTGGACGAGCAACGCGCCCGCCAGACAGGCCGCCCCGTTGAAGTAGCTCTTCCTCTGGACTTCCCGCATGGCCTTCGCATCGGAGGAGTCGGGTCCCATGACGAGGCGAATCCTACACGTCGCATTCGTGCCTCCCGGGTGGGCTCTCATGCGGTGAGAACGTCTGGGTCGTGCGCGGCGGCCCCAGGGTTTTCATGGGGTTGCTCGATAGGGGACAAATCAAGACGTCACCGCCTGAATGGGATAGAATTCTCCTCGTGTCGGCTCCGGCACGTTCGCTGTTGCCACGGACCCATCCCGCTCGGGTGGGTCTCTTCACCGAGACTTTCCACACCCGAGGCTTTCCACATGGGACGCGCTCCCCGGTCCTCCACGGGCATGTCGTTCTCGCCCGCCATCTCCACACTGGCGACTCCCGCGTTGATGACGCTCTGGGGCGGCCACCTGCCGTTCGCGCCCGAAGGGGAAAAGCTCCAGCGGGAGCTGGGCCGGCCGGAGTTGTTCTCGCGCATCTGTGTGAGTGATCCCTACTTCGCGCTGCAGGAGATGAAGAAGGGGGTGGCGCGGGGCGAGGTGCTGGCGCGTGTGCCCGTGGAGTCCCGGTCGGAGGTGGAGTGTTCGCCCCTGCTTGCCTCGGAGGTGTACCGGCATCTGTCGGTCCTCGGCGCGTGCGCGGCGTCGCTGGTGAATCCGAGCGAGGGGCCGCACTGCTATCTGCCCCGGCGCGCGTGGGTGGAGCGGCTCCACGAGGGGCCGCTGCCCCCGGCCACCCAGCCGTTGCAGGGCTCGGCGAAGGCGGAGTTCAACCAGCGGCGCACGGCGATCGCTCACGCGCTGCTGTCGGATCCCGAGGGCCAGCCGCTCTTCGCGATGGGCGTGGATTACAACGTGCTGCACGCGGAGTCCTTCGTGCGGCTGTTCCAGGGCACGCGGCAGGATCCCCGGTCCGAGAGTCCGTGCCGGAGCCCCGCCGTGCAGGGCCCGCTTCCGTCCCTGCGAGACGTGGTGCGGGAGGGGAGTGCCTGCAGGGCACGCTCGGTCCGGTGGGTCCGGAGCTGTGCCAGGGCCACTTCGTGCTGTTCCCGGTGCTGCCGATGGCGGCGGTGGTGGAGGGCCTGTGTGGGCTGGCGGGCACGCTGCTGGGCGAGGGGGACGAGCAACCGGCGCGCTACCTCGTGACGCACGGGGACGTGCGCACCGAGAGCTTCGCCCACGCCGGGGAGACGGTGCGCTTCGACGCCCACCGGCTGGCCGTGAAGGGCCGCGACCATTACTTCGACTGCTGGGCGTCGGTGGAGGGCCGCGTGGTGGCGGTGATGGAGCTGACGCTCACCTGTCTGGATTGAGACCATTCCCGCGAGCTGAATGGTGTCCATGAATCGAAGTCCTGGCATCGCATGAGCGATGCTCCGCATGACGCGGTGCGAGGTGCCCGCCTTCCGCTTGACACCCCGTGCTCCGGCACGGAAAAGCCGGGGGTAAGCCACCTGCCAGGAGCTCGACGCATGAAGCTCGCCACCCTCAAGGACGGAACGCGCGACGGACGGCTCATCGTCGTCAAGCGGGACCAGTCGGCGTTCGTGCCCGCCACCGCCGTGGCCCCCACGCTCCAGGCCGCGTTGGACCAATGGGACGCGCTGGAACCCCGGCTGCGCGCCCTGGCCGAGGAGCTGGAGTCGGGCCTCGTGCGTGGCGAGCCGCTCGACGTGCGTGCCCTGCACTCGCCCCTGCCCCGCGCCTACGAGTGGGTGGACGGCAGCGCCTACCTCAACCACGTGGTGCTCGTGCGCAAGGCGCGCAACGCCGAGCCCCCCGCCACGCTCAAGACGGATCCGCTCGTCTACCAGGGCGGCTCGGGCACCTTCCTCGCGCCCACGCAGGACCTGGTGCTGCCCGACGAGGGCTGGGGCCTGGACTTCGAGTCCGAGGTGGCCGTCATCCTCGGCGACGTGCCGCTGGGCACCCAGGCCAAGGACGCGGGCCGGTACGTGAAGCTGGTGATGCTCTGCAATGACGTCACCCTGCGCAACCTCATCCCCGCCGAGCTCGCCAAGGGCTTTGGTTTCTTCCAGGGCAAGCCCTCCACCGCCTTCAGCCCCTTCGCGCTCACCCCGGACGAGCTGGGCACGGCGTGGAAGGACGGCCGGGTGCACCTGCGCCTGCGCTCCACCCTCAATGGTCAGGTGGTGGGCGACACGGACGCCGGCCCGGAGATGCACTTCTCCTTCTTCGATTTGATCCAGCACATCGCCAGGACGCGCGCCTTCACCGCGGGGACCATCCTCGGCAGCGGCACCGTGTCCAACGAGGACCGCGCCCGGGGCATCTCCTGCCTCGCCGAGCGGCGGATGATCGAGACCATCGAGCAGGGCTCGCCCCGGACGCCCTTCATGAAGGTGGGCGACACGATCGACATCGAGATGTTCGGCCCGGAGGGACGAGCCTGTTCGGCCGCATCTCCCAGAAGGTGGTGGCGGGATGAAACTCCATGGCTATTGGCGCTCGTCCTGCTCGTGGCGGGTGCGCATCGCGCTGAACCTCAAGGGCCTGTCGTACGAGTACGTGCCCGTGCACCTGGTGAAGGACGGAGGCCAGCAGCACTCCGAGGCCTACCGGGCCCTCAACCCCCTGCGCACGGTGCCCACGCTGGAGTTCACCGAGGCAGGCCGCGTCCACCACCTGAGCCAGTCCCTGGCCATTCTCGAGTACCTCGAGGAGCGCCATCCCTCGCCCGCCCTGCTGCCGGCCGACCCCATTCTCCGGGCCCGGGTCCGGATGTTGTCGGAGGTGGTGAACTCGGGCATCCAGCCGCTTCAGAACCTGATGGTCCTCCAGCACATCAAGAGCGAGTGGAAGGGCGACGACAAGGCCTGGGCCGCGCATTGGATAGACCGGGGGCTGGGGGCGTTCCAGGCGATGGCCCAGGAGACGGCGGGCCGTTACTGCGTGGGGGACAGCGTGTCGTTCGCCGACGTGTGCCTGGTGCCCCAGCTTTATTCCGCCCGGCGTTTTGGAGTGGATCTCCAACCGTATGGACTGCTCACCCGCGTGGAAGCGGCGTGTGCCTCCCTTCCGGCCTTCCAGGCGGCTCACGCGGACCGGCAGCCCGACGCGGTCCCCGCTTGAAATGATTTTCGCAGCACCGAATCGCGACGCAGAAGGAGCCGACACATGGCAAAGCTTGAATCGCTGGGCATCAAGGGTTTGGAGAGCGTTCACTGGTATGTGTCCGACCTGGAGCGCAGCCGCCGCTTCTACGTGAACGGTCTGGACTTCACGGAGCGGGGAGTGTCCTCCCCCGAGCTGGAGGCCAAGGGCAAGCAGAAGTCCGCCGTCTTCCAGGCGGGGCAGATCGTGCTGGTGGTGAGCCAGCCGGTGGGCGAGGGCGGCCGGGCGTGGCGCTACCTGCGCAAGCACCCGGACGGGGTGGGCACGCTCAACTTCCAGGTGGAGGACATCGAGAAGACCTTCCGCCTGCTGGAGGAGCGCGGCGCCACCTTCATCAACGACATCGAGCGCTACACGGACGAGAAGGGCGGCAAGCTCGCCCAGTTCTCCATCACCACGCCCTTTGGCGACACCACCTTCCGCTTCATCCAGCGCGATGGGTATCAGCCGCTCTTTCCGGGCTTCGTGGCGCACCCCGAGCCGCGCGGTGGCACCAACCGCTACGGCTTCAGCCACGTGGACCACATCACCACCAACTTCCAGACGATGAAGCCCATGCTCCTGTGGATGGAGCACGTGATGGGCTTCGAGAAGTTCTGGGAGGTGCAGTTCCACACCGAGGACGTGAAGGCGCAGCAGAAGCGCTCGCACGGCTCGGGCCTGCGCTCCGAGGTGATGTGGGATCCGGCGAGCCGGGTGAAGTTCGCCAACAACGAGCCCTTGCGCCCGTTCTTCAAGGCCTCGCAGGTCAACCTCTTCAACGAGGACCACCGGGGTGATGGCGTGCAGCACCGGCGCTCATCGTGAAGGACATCCTCACCACCGTGCGTGAGATGAGGGACTCGAAGGCCGTGAACTTCATGCCGACGCCGGGCTCCTACTACGACGTGCTGCCCGAGCACATCCAGAAGCTGGGCATCAAGAAGATCGACGAGGACGTCGAGGTGCTGCGCGACCTGCAGGTGCTCGTGGATGGTGGCGGCGAGCACAGCTACATGCTGCAGATCTTCATGCAGGATGGGGCGGGGCTCTACAAGGACCAGAAGGCGGGTCCGTTCTTCTACGAGCTCATCCAGCGCAAGGGAGACCAGGGCTTCGGCTTCGGCAACTTCCGCGCCCTCTTCGAGAGCATCGAGCGCGCGCAGAAGGCCGAAGGCCGGGTCTGACCCGGACGTCCCCGGGGCCCGGGATTCAGGGCCCCAGGGGCAGGGCGGGCGCGTGGGTGGATGGGTGCTCGGGCTGACAGCGCGGGCACCAGTGGGTGTTGCGTCCGCCCAGCTTGCTCGCGTGGATCGGCGTGCCACAGCGGGGACAGGGCTCGCCCGTGCGGCCGAACACGTGGCGGTGGTGACGGGCCTGTCCCTGGACGCCGAAGAGATCCCGCTGGGTGCCCTGCAGGCGGATGCCCTCGTCGAGCACCTCGCGGATGGCCTCGTGGAGGCGGCCCACCTCGGGCGGCGTCAGCGAGGCGGCGGCGCGGCGGGGATGCAAGCCCGCGCTCCACAAGCTCTCGTCGGCGTCGCGGTTGCCGAGCCCCGCGAGGACGCGCTGGTTGAGGAGCACCGTCTTGATGGGCCCCCGGCGCCGGCGCAACTGCCGCGCGAGCAGCTCGGGGGTGAAGTCATCCGCGAGTGCCTCGGGCCCCAGCTCGGACAACTTCAGGCGCTCGGCCAGCTCGTCCGCGGGGGCGAGCGCGGCCCGGGCATAACCGAGGGTGTCGCTGAAGATGAGCTCCTCGCCCCCTTCCAGGCCGAACACCACGAGGGTGGCCTCGGGCCGCGTGCCGCTCACGGGCCGCAGCGCGAGGTTGCCCCAGAGCATCAGGTGGAGGGCCAGCACCGGCCGTCGTCCAGTGACAGGAGCATGAGCTTGGCCCTCCGTCGCGCGGCGGTGACCGGCGTCCCTCCAGGCGCGAGGAGAGCTCCCGGTGCGAGGGGAAGCGCACCGCCGCGGGATCCAGCACCTCCGCGCCGGTGAGGCGCCGTCCCACCACCGTTTGTTGCAGGTCGCGCACCAGCGTTTCCACCTCGGGCACTTCCGCCATGGTCTGGAATCCTCCTCTCCCGTGCAACGTAAGCAGCCCGCTTGGGAGACTCAACCGGTCATCCCGGGCGAAGGGACTTTTGGGGTGGGATGGGTCGAGGGGCTCGCCCGCCTGCTCGGCCCGAGATAAGGATGCCGCCCATATGGGGACCGCATTCGTCACAGGGGCTGGAATCCGCGTGGGCAGCGCGGTGGCTCGTGCGCTGGGCCACGCCGGGTATGACCTCGCGCTCCACGTGAATCGTTCGATGGAGCCGGCGCGAGCGCTGGCCGAGGAGATGCGGGCACTCGGCCGCCGCGTCACCGTCCACGCCGCGGACCTGTCCCAGCCCGGCGCAGTGGATGAGCTGGGAGCGCGCGTGCGCGCGGAGCACCCGGTCCTGGACGTGGTGGTCCACAACGCGGGGCTCTACGAGCGGGTGGCTTTCGGCTCCATCTCCCGCGAGCAGTACCGGACGATGCTCGGGGTGAACCTGGATGCGCCCTTCTTCCTGACGCAGGCGCTGCTGCCGTCCCTGCGCCAGGGCACGCGGCCGCTGGTGGTGCACATCACCGACATCGGCGGGGAGCGGGCGGAGAGCGGGTATGCGCACTACACGGTGAGCAAGGCGGCGCTGATCATGCTCACCCGGGCGCTGGCGGTGGAGCTGGCGCCGCACGTGCGCGTCAACGCCGTGTCCCCCGGCACGGTGGCCTTTCCCGAGAACTTCGGCGCGGCCGAGCGCGAGGCCATCCTCGCGCGCATCCCGTTCGGCCGCGTGGGCAGCGTGGAGGACGTGGCCCGCACCGTGCTCTTCCTCGCCCGCGAGGCGCCGTATGTCACCGGGCAGGTGATCGCCGTGGACGGTGGCCGGAGCGCGCAGCTGTGAGCGCGGAGCCCTTCAATCCGCCCCAGGTGATGGACGAGCGGGGCCGGCCGCTGGATGTCATCGTGCTGCGGGGGCTCACGGTGGACTGCATCGTGGGCATCTACAACCGCGAGCGCGTGGCGGCCCAGCCGCTGCGGCTCGACGTGGGGCTCTTCCTGGACACCCGCTCGGCCGGGGCCAGCGGACGGCTCGGGGACACGGTGCACTACGGGCGGCTCGCCGGAGAGCTGCGCTTCCTGCTGGAGGCCTGCCGCTTCGAGCTGCTCGAGTCCGCGGCGGAGGCGGTGTGCCACTACCTCCTCGCGCCTTCCCGCGAGGACTCGCCCCGCACGCGTCTGGAGGCCGCCTGCGTGCGCATCACCAAGCCCCAGGCGCTCGGCGGCCTGGTGGTGCCCTCGCTCCAGGTGCACCGCTCGGCGCGGGAGATGGTCTACGCGGAGCGGGAGACGTCGTTCGGGCGCGTGGAGGTGCTGCACGAGGGGACTGGCTATGGCGTCTACCATCTGCGCGTGAAGCCCGGCGGCGTCCTCTCCATCCCCGCGCACCCGGAGGGGGAAGAGAGCGAGCTGGTGCTGGGCTCCGGGCTGTTGGCGCAGGGCCAGCCGGTGGCGCGTGGCACGGCCTTCCATTGGCCGCGGGGCGTGGCGCATCGCTATGACAACCCCACGGGCGGCGAGCAGACGGTGTTGTGCGTGGCCCGGCCCCGCCCGGTGGTGCCATCCGGGCCGGGGACGGAGCTGCCCGTGGAGGGCCTCCAGTCCGTGCCCGGGCACGCGTACTACCCGCGCGACGAGCAGGCGGCTCCCGCGCGGGATGTCCCGGGTCCCGGATGAGCCGGGCCGGACGTCAGGCGAAGGGGAGTGCGGACACGGTGGCCTCGGCGGGCCCATCACCCACCGTCAGCACCGTTCCCGGCTCCAGGTGGTCGCGGTGCACGTAGCCCAGCGCCAGGGACTGGCCGGAGCCCGGAGCGCGCACCACGGTGGTGAGCCAGCCGACCTTCTTGCCGTCCTTCTTCAGCTCGGTCCCGGGCGCCGTCTCGGCCGTGCCGAGGCGCAGGCCGGCCAGCTTCCGGTTCATGTGCCCCCGGAAGGTGGCGCGGGCGATGACCTCCTGCCCGATGTAGCACCCCTTGTTGTACGAGATGCCGTGGGTGAGGTTGGCTTCCAGGGGGATGGTGGTGTCGACCATGTCCTGGCCGTAGCGCGGCACCCCCGCCTCCACCCGCAGCACCTCCAGGGCGCGCCAGCCCAGGGGCCGCAGGCCGAGGCCCGAGCCCGCCGCCGCCAGCGCCTTCCAGACCGCTTCCAGTCCGGAGCGCGGCACCCACACGTCCACCCCCTGGGGAGGGCCGGTCGCGCCCTGGAGCAGGACGTCCTGGCCGGCCAGGGTGGCTCCCCGGGTGGTATGGGGGGCGAGGGGGCGAAGGGCTGGCCCAGGACGGCTCCGAGCAGCTCGGGCGTCCGGGGGCCGAGCAGCCGCAGCACCCCCTGCTCCTCCGTGGCGTCGTGCAGCTCCGCGTCCTCGGAGATGAGGAACTTCTCCAGGAACTCCCGGACCTTGCCGCCCAGCCCCGGCTCCAGGTCGAGCACCAGGTCGTTCTCCCGGCGGAGGATCCGGGCGTCGGCCACCATGGCGCCCTTCACGGTGATGAGGGCGGTGTAGGCCGAGGCCCCGGCCGCCAGCCCCTTCACGTCCTGGGTCACCATGCCGTGCAGGAAGCTTGTACGGTCCTCCCCGGTTATGCGCAGCGCTTCGCGGTAGGTGGCATCGTGCAGGGCCACGCTTTCCCGGGCCGCCCGGTATTCGGCCTCCGCGTCCCCATAATCGCCCACGACCTCACGGCCGTTGGCTTCCTGGAAGCGGGCGCCTGCCTGCTCGTGAAGAAAATGCAGAGACAGCGGTTGCATGACCGTCGCTATATAGAGGCCCGGGAGTGAATGCCACGATGGATGTGAAACACCTGTCCGACTTCATGGGCTTCTCCGCCGAGAAGCTCCAGAAGCACAACCTCTTCAAGTCGGAGCGCTTCTTCCTGGACGTGTATTGCCTCGCGCCCGGCCAGAGCCAGAAGCCCCACCAGCACGCCCACTCGGACAAGGTGTACCTCGTCCTGGAAGGGCAGTGCCGCTTCCGCATCGGCGCGGACGAGGCCCCCCATGGCCCCGGCGCCGCCCTCTTCGCACCCGCGGGCGTCGAGCACGGCGTCACCAATGATGGACCCGGCAACGCCCGCCTCCTCGTCCTGATGACCCCCCTCCGGAGCACGCATGAGCAAGAAGGCCAATCCGCCCCCTCCTCCCCCTCCCGTCCGCGGAGCCCAGGTGCTGCTCGCCCTGGGGCTCGCCGAGAGCGCCCTCTCCCTCTTCCAGTGGAGCCAGCTGCTCACCCTGCGCCAGGGCGGCGCCACCGTGTGTGGTGTCTCCGACCACGTCAACTGCGAGACGGTGTGGAACACGCCCTTCGCCGGCGCGGTGCATGAATACCTGCGCATGCCCGTGGCGGGACTCGGGCTCGTGTGGGGCATCGTCGCCGTGGCGCTCTCCGCGCTCTACCTCGTCTGGCAGCGGGGGGTCATCCCGTGCGGCCCGCCGTCAACGGACTGCGCCTGACGGCCGCCGCGGGCGTGGCCGCCTGCGTCGTGTTCGCCGCCGTGAGCGCGAGCACCGGCGTGCTGTGCCCCACGTGTCTGGGCACCTACGTCCTCACGCTCGCCTTCGCCGCCGTGGCCTGGAAGGGTCTGCCCGGCGCGCTCCTGCCCCAGGCGGGTGAGTGGGCCACCACCCTGAAGTGGACGGCGGGCTTCGCCGTGGCCGCCTATGTCGCGCTGCTCGTGCCCGGCATGCAGACGCCCCGCTCCTCCTCGTCGTCCGTGGAGTCCGTCGCCCAGATGGCCCCGCTTCCGGGCTCGCTGGAGGCCTACCTCAAGGGCCTGTCCGCGCAGGAGCAGCAGGCCGTCGCCGACGCGCTCGCGGCCTATCGCCGGGACATCCCCCTGCCGGCCCTCTCGCCCGCGCGCCGCCTGTATGGGACGGCGAGCGCGCCGGTGAAGATGGTGGAGTGGACCGACAGCCGCTGCCCCCACTGCAAGTCCCTGGTGGAGGCGCTCGCCGTCATGAAGAAGCGCCTGCCCGAGGGCAAGTTGTCCCTCGAGGCCCGCCAGTTCCCGCTCGACAGCGAGTGCAACTTCTCCCTGCCGCCCCAGGCCACCGATGGCTCCAGCATCCGCTGTGTCGCCGCCAAGGCGCAGATCTGCCTCGAGGGCGCTCCGGACTACTGGGAGCTGCGCGAGAAGCTCTTCGCCGCCCAGCGCTCGCTCACCAGCCGCGACGTGGTGCTGCAGGTGCTCTCCTCGGGCAGCGTGTCCCGCATGCAGTTGGATGGGTGCATCGCCATGCAGGACACCGAGCGCAAGCTGCGCGACGACATCGCCTACGCCCGGCAGCATGACCTGCACGGCACGCCCCTGGTGGTCGTCAACGGCCGGGAGGCCGCCGCGTTCCCGGCGTTCCTCTATGCGCTGGTGCTGGCGGACGGCAACCCGGACGCGAGCGCCTTCGGCACCCTGCCCGCGCCGCGCGCCCTCCAGGCCCACGAGGCGCACTGAGCGGACGTCATGGGCAAGCGCGACAAGAAGCCCGAGGCGCCCGCTCCCGCGGCGCCCTTCCACAACCCCTTCGCCTCGCTCGCGCTCGACCGCGAGGCGCTGCCCGCCGGGCCGCCGCCCGCGCCCGTGAAGGACGAGCCGGCCAAGGGGCCCGCGCGCGCCGTGGTGCGCATGGAGCGCAAGGGCCGCGGCGGCAAGGAGGTGACGGTGGTGGAGCAGCTGGGGCTGCCCGAGGCCGAGCGCGAGAAGTGGCTCAAGGCGCTCAAGGGCGCGCTCGGCTGTGGCGGGACGGTGGAGGAGGACACCCTGGTGCTCCAGGGGGATCAGCGCGAGCGGCTGCCCGCGCTCCTGGAAGCCCGCGGCGTGCGCCGCGTCACCGTCGGCTGAGCGCTACAGCGCGGCGATGACGGCGTCGGTGAAGTCGCGCGTGCTGGAGGTGCCGCCCAGGTCTCCGGTGCGCGCCTTGCCCTCGGAGTGCACGCGGGCGAGCGCGTTCTCGAAGCGGCGCGCGGCGTCCTTCATGTCCAACCAGTCGAGCATCATCACCGCCGACATCATCAGCGCGGTGGGGTTGGCCAGGCCCTTGCCCGCGATGTCCGGCGCCGTGCCGTGCACCGCCTCGAACATCGCCGTGCGCTCGCCGATGTTGGCGCCCGGCACCAGGCCCAGGCCTCCCACCAGCCCCGCGCACAAGTCACTCAGGATGTCCCCGTAGAGGTTCTCCATCACCAGCACGTCATAGCGGCTCGGATCCTTCACGAGCTGCATGCACATGTTGTCGACGATGACCTCCTCGTACTGGATTTCCGGGAACTCGCGGCCCACCTTGCGCGCGCAGTCGAGGAAGAGGCCATCCGACAGCTTCATGATGTTGGCCTTGTGCACCGCGGTGACCTTCTTGCGCCCGTTCTTGCGCGCGTGCTCGAAGGCGAAGCGCGCGATGCGGGTGGAGGCCTTCTCGGTGATGATCTTCAAGGACTCCACCACGCCCGGCACGATGATGTGCTCGATGCCCGCGTAGAGGCTCTCCGTGTTCTCGCGCACCACCACCAGGTCCACGCCCTCGTAGCGCGTCTTCACGCCGGGCACGCTCTTGACGGGGCGCAGCGCGGCGTACAGGTCCAGGCGCTTGCGCAGCCCCACGTTGGCCGACGCCATGCCGCCACCCACCACCGTGCCCGTGGGACCCTTGAGCGCCACGCCATTGCGCAGCACCGACTCCACCGTCGCGTCGGGCAGGTTGGTGCCGAACTTGGCGATGCACTCGGCTCCCGCGTCGTGGTGCTCGAACTCCAGGGGAACCTCGAGCGCCTTGAGGACCCGGAGGGTGGCCGCCATGACCTCGGGGCCGATACCGTCGCCATTGATGACCGTGACCGTACGTGGAGTCGCCATGCGTTCGCTTCAACCACGCGAGCTGGGCTAATGCAACGGGGGGACGAGGGGGCGCGGGGCGCCGGCCGCGGCGGCGGGGAGCGAGCGTGGCGTACGGCCGGTAGAACGACTCCCACAGCGCGGCGCGTCGGCCCCGGGGCAGCGGGCGCAGCTCGCCCATGGGCGCCCGGGTGAAGAAGGAGGCCGCGAAGATATAGGCGAAGACGAGCACCACCAGCCCCACCACCACCGTCACCACCCCGCCCGGCACCGGGCCCACGCTCGCCCGCTGCATGAACTCGTGCACGTCCTCGGGGGCGTTTGGGTGGCTGTACACCTTGACGAACCAGGTGAGCGTCAACACGAGCAGGATGGGGCCGTAGGCGCGGTTGAGCCGCGTGGAGATGGCCGAGAAGAGCGAGAGCTGGATTTGCGGCCGCTCCACCAGGTTGACCAGCTCGCGGATGGCGTCCGGGTCCACCGGTTCGCGGCGCAGGAGCGGCACCCAGTAGCCGTTTTCCAACAGTCGCACCCGGCGGATCCACAAGTCGTAGTAGCGGTAGCGCCGCGCCTCGATGAGCAGGAACGTCAACACCATCCAGAGGCCCACCAGGAACACCACCGGCGAGGCCGAGGCGGTGAAGCCGAAGGAGATGACGGCCGCGGTGGTGGTGAGCGACCAGTTGGTGGTGTTGTCCAGTCGTGAGCGCCGGTGTCCGAGCGGCTGAGCTCGCCCCGGAAGAGCTGCGCCATGGCCGAGTCCGAGACGGGCGGGAGCTCGAATTCGTTCTTGTCGCGATCATTACCGTCGTTCGCCATCCTCACCCTCCCGCGGGGGACCGTTGCATTCGTGGCTGGCCGGTCGCAGCTCCCATGCCCACCCTGTACGGGAGGAACCATGGTCATTCCCTTCCTCCAAGACACCCCACGGCCGGTGGACCCGGTGCCAGCCCTGCTCGCCCTGCTGGAAGAGGAGGGTGAGCGCGTGGTGCGGCTGTGGGCCAAGCGCATCCGGGCCGAGACCCATGAGTTGGATGTACCCGGCAGGGATTTGCGAGCCCCTTGCGCCCGCTGGTGGACGAGCTCGTCCGCCTGCTCAGGGACCGGGGGAAGGACGCCCTCATCCTCTGGCCGGAGGTGGTGCGCTCGCACGGGGCGCGGCGCTACGACCAGCGCTTCGATCCGGAGGACCGGCGCGCGAGTTCAAGGCGCTGGGGGAGGTGCTGCTCTACGTGTACGCGCGGCGCAACCGCCAGCGGCTGGAGCCGGAGGTGGCCACCTTCGTGGTGGAGCTGGTGGGCGAGGCGCACGCCTCGGCGCAGGCCTCCTTCACGCGGGTGCTCAAGACGGAGGAGGTGCGCTTTCGCGAGGCGGCGGTGATGGAGTCGGTGCTCAACCACGTGGAGGTGGGCATCCTCCTGGCCGAACCGGAGGGGACGGTGTCCTTCGCCACGCCGCCGGTCAGCCGCCTCATCGGCATGCCCATGCGCGCCGTGGTGGGCGCGCGCTCGCACACGTCGCTGGCGACGGTGCTCTCGCAGGTGAACGCGCGCCACCCGGACGGCACGCCCTTCAAGGTGGCCGACATGCCCTTCATGCGCGCGCTGCGCGAGCACGGGCCGGTGCGCGGCGTGCTCATGGTGGTGGAGCGGCCCGGCGGGGACGAGGCCACCCTGGAGCTGAGCGCCACGCCCCTGCGGCAGGAGGGCGACGAGCTGGCCGGCGTCATCCAGACCTTCACCGACCGCACCGAGGCGGCCAACCAGAACAAGGCGCTCTTGAGCGCGCATGACGAGCTGCGCCGGTTGCAGGGCCGGCTGTTGCAGAGAACGCGCACGCAGGCCCTGGGGCAGCTGGCCAGTGGCGCGGCGCACGCGCTCAACAACCTGCTCAACGTGCTGCGCCTGCGCATCACCCTCTTGCGGCGCGAGTACAACCCCGAGCACCTGGACTCGCTGGACAGGACGGTGGGGCAGGTGGGGGAGCTGGTGGCGCGGCTGCAGGAGTTCAACGTGGAGCGCAGCGAGGAGCACCTGCACGACGTGCAGGTGGATGTCATGGTGCGCGAGGCGCTGGAGCTGGCGCGCGGGGAGCTGGAGCAGCGCGAGCACCCGGTGACGGTGGAGCTGCGCCTGGGCAGTCCCGGCGCGGTGCGGGCCGATCCGGGCTTCTTCCGCGAGCTGGTGGTGAACCTGCTGCTGGCCGAGCGCGAGCGGCTGGGCGACGGGGGCGGGCGCGTGGTCATCCAGACGCGCGCGGAGCCGGGGGCCAGGCCATGCTGCGCGTGGAGGACGCGGGCACGCCCTACTCCGCCGGGGAGCTGACGCGCATGTTCGATCCGCTCAACCGCGAGGTGGGCGCCCCCCAGCTGTCGTTGCTGCTCGCGGTGGCGCGCGAGCAGGTGCGGCGCTGGGGCGGGGAGCTGACGGTGGAGAACCTCGCCGGCCGCCCGGGCGCGGCCTTCGTCGTGCGCATGCCCCTGGTGCGCTCGGCCCAGGAGCGCGAGGAGGACGAGCGGCTCGCGGGGGAGGGCTTCGGCATGGTGGGACCCCGGCGCTTCCAGCGCACGCGCCGGGTGCTGGTGGTGGACGACGATCCGGACAACGCGCGGATGATGGCGGAGCTGCTCAGCGAGGAGGGCTACGACGTGAAGGTGGCCCCGGGCGGCGAGGTGGCGCTCAAGATGTGGGACGAGCGGCTCTATGACGCGGCGCTCCTGGACGCGGTGATGCCGGACCTGTCCGGCTGGGAGGTGGCGCGCGAGCTGCGCCAGCGCTCTCCCCATGCGCTGCTCGCCATCGTCACCGGCATGGACGTGCGCGGGCAGAACCGCGCCAACCTCGCCCTCGTGGACGCCGTGTTCCGCAAACCCATCGACGTGGGGGCCCTGGACGACTTCCTCGGCCAGTCCGACCTCTCCTCCTCCGGCTCCGCCTCGCCCTCTTTTCCGGGTTAATCCTCTCTTCAGTTCTGGTTTGCAGGCGGGATGGATTTGTGCAGCCGGATTGAGCTGGTCAATGATCAGACATGTTGGCGCGCATGGAGGGAAATATGCGCGGGGGCTGTGGACGCCACGGGGGGAGGCGTGTGAAGTTGCGGGCGCATGCACAGACACGAAGAACAGGACCCATGGGTCGTGGCCCCGCCTGGCTCGGATGAGGATCTGGCGCGGCGTCTGGCCATGGCGTCGCCCACGGATACGGCGCGGGGCATGTTCCTGCGCACCACGCTGGACGCGGTCCGCTGTCTGGGTGACGAGGACGCGGTGCGTGACTGCCAGCGGGCCAGTGGCGAGGACAAGCTCGTCGACTTCTTCGCCTATCCGGTGAGCGCCAGCCTGCGCATGGTGTTCATCGCGGCGCGCATGCTGGAGGACCGCTGTGGAGGCATCGACGAGGCGCTGCGGGCCCTGGGCTACCGCGCCGCGGATGGCTTCCTGTGCTCGGCGGCGGGCATGGCGCTGCAGCTGCTGGCCAATGGGGACGTGAAGAAGCTGGTGGACAACCTGCCGGCGACGTACCGGGCCTCGGTGAGCTTTGGCAGCCGCTCCATCGTGTGGACGGGCCCCACGCGCGGCCGGCTCATCATGCGCCGGGAGTTCATGCCCTACCCCTTCCTCGAGGGCGTGTTGATGGGGGTGCTGGACAAGGCGTGCGCGCGCGACGCCCGGGTGCGCGGCCACCAGCTCTCCACGCTGGAGAGCGAATACGAGGTCTCCTGGCAGACGTGATAGGGCGTGGGCATGTCCATGCTCCCCCTGCCTTCCCCCGCCGCCGTCCTCTTCGACATGGACGGCACGCTCGTCGACAACATGCGCTTCCACGTCCAGGCCTGGGTCGCCCTGGCGCGCTCGCTCGGCCTCGATGCGGCCGCGGCGCCCGAGGAGCGCTTCGAGCGGGAGTTCGCCGGCAAGCGCAACGAGGAGATCCTCTCCGCGCTCCTGGGGCGCTCCATGGCTCCCGAGGAGGCGACGCGCCTGGCGGACCAGAAGGAAGCGCACTACCGCGAGCTGTACCGGCCGCACCTCGTGCCCCTGCGCGGGACCCTGGAGCTGCTCGCCCGCTTGCGGCAGGTGGGGCGGGGGCTCGCGGTGGCCACGGCCGCGCCCGCGGCCAACCGGGACTTCGTGCTCGATGGGCTCGCGCTGCGCCCCTTTTTCTCGCGCGTCGTCGGCGCCGAGGACGTGACGCGGGGCAAGCCCGCGCCGGACATCTTCCTCGCCACCGCCCGGGCGCTCGGCGTGGAGCCCTCCGGGTGCGTCGTCTTCGAGGACGCCATCAACGGCATCCTCGCGGCGCGCGCCGCCGGCATGTTCGCCGTGGGTGTCACCACGCTCGTCCCGGAACAGACGCTGCGTGAGGCGGGCGCCCATTGGGTCATTCCTGACTTCGCCTCGCTGCCCGAGGAGCTCGAGCGCTGGCTGCTGCAAGCGCGCTGATCCTCACACACCGCGCGCGCCCCGCGCTGTGGCCGGATTGAAAGCTTTCAGCGCTCCGGTAGGGGCCGGGTGATGACAGCGCAATCCCACAAGGGGAATGGAAAGACAGACAATGTCTATCCTTTTCCCTGGAAAAGGGAATAGGATGTAGCGGGCTGTTATCGAACATCCCCGCGGGGGATGACCTACGCTAGGAATTGGTCGTTCGAACGGGTTGCCGCTCAGGGGGCACTCATGGCCGTGAATGACAGCGTGGGCCTTGGAGGGGCAAAGGCAGACGCTTGGGAACGGGAGCTGACGCGGCGCAGCGGTCTGGTGGCGGAGCGGCACACGGTGCGTGGGATGTACTTCAATGGCACACTCGACGCGCTCCGCTCCCTGGGACAGGAGCCGCTGGTGAGGCGGTGTGTGGAGGAGAGTGGCGAGTCCCACTTCCTGGACTTCTTCAACTATCCCGCGAGGCTGCACTACCAGATGGTGTCCACGGCGCTGCCAGCGCTGGCGGAGGAGTACGGGGGAGCGGAGGAGGGGCTGCGGCGGCTGGGGCAGCAGGTGGCGCGAAGGGTGTGGGGGCTCGGGGTGGGCAAGGTGATGTTGTCACTGTCACCGCTCAGTCCCTGGCAGCTCCAATCCGCGCTGCCCATGGCCTACCGCTCGTCGGTGAGCTTCGGCGAATACGAGGTGCGCTGGATGGGGCCGTGCAGTGGACGGCTCATGCTCAAGCAGGACTTCATGCCCTATCCATTCCACGAGGGGGTGGTGAAGACATCGTTGGATTTGTGGGGGGGCGCGCGGTACGTGTCAGTGGCAGGCAGACAGGTGGGCTCGACAGTGAATGCGACTTCTGGTGGCAGTGAGCGGCTCCTTCATGGGCGAGGGAGCACGGTGAGCCCCCCCTCGAGTTTTCTCCGGGACGCGAGTCCTCGCTGTGGGCGCCACGGCTGGCCCAGGCGACCTCGGAGGACATGGCGCGTGGTTTGTTCTTCCAGGGGGCCCTGCGGGCCATCCGGGTGCTCGGCGACGAGGAGCTGGCGGCGCGCTGTAGCGCCGCGTGCGGACAGGCCTGGTTCTTCGACTTCTTCAACTACTCCATCCGGCTCTTCCTGGAGATGGTGTCCACGGCGCTGCCCCCGCTCATGGAGCGCCATGGCGAGGCGGAGTGCACCCTGTGGTTGATGGGGCATTGCGTGGCGACGGACTTCCTGGAGTCGGAGGCCGGCCGGGCCATGCAGGTGCTGGTGCGCGGCGAGGCGCGGCGGCTCGTCAATCACCTGCCGTCCACCTATCTGGTGTCGGTCAATGGCACGCGCTCGGTGGAGTGGTTGGGCCCCCAGCACTGCCGCTTCACCATGAAGCGCGACTTCGCGCCCGCGGCGTTCCACGAGGGCATGCTGGTGGCCATGTTGGAGCGGATGGATGCCCGCCGTGTCCACGTGGTGGGTGTGCAGACAGGCGTGCTGGACAGCGAGTACGACATCTCCTGGCGCTGAGTGTGGGGGATGAGGTACCCCAGCGGTTGGATCCGGGCTTCGCGCCCCCCTTCGAATCCGAGGTCCGATTGATTGCTTCTCCTTTAGGAGACGGGTGGGTTCCCGATCTCTCGCGGCGGCTGGAACTGGTGACGTCCTCGCACACCACGCGGGGGCTGTTCGTGCGCAGCTTCCAGTCGGCGGTCCTCGCGCTCGGCGAGGGGGACGCGGACGTGCTGGAGCGCTGCCGCCGGTGTGGGCGCAGCACGACACGTACGTGGACTCCTTCCAATACCCCTCCCGGCTGCAGCTCGAGGTGCTGAGCGTGGCGCTCGAGCCCCTGGCCGCCCGGCATGGAGGCCCCACCCAGGTATTGCGGATGCTGGGGCGGCGGTGTGTGCGCGACTTCCTGGCGTCCCACGTCGGCCGGGCGCTGCTCGTGGCGGCGGGCAGTGACGCGAGGCGGCTGTTGAATCATGCCCCCGAGGCCTATCGGATCGCCGTGAACGCCGGCGTGCACTCCTTGCGGTGGCTGGGGCCCAATCGCTGCGTGTGGACCATGCACCGCGACTTCATGCCCATGCCGTTCCAGGAGGGCGTCATCCTGGGCCTGTTCGAGGAGGCACGGATCCTGGGCGTGACGGTGTGCGGCCGGCAACTGGACACGCTCGAGGGCGAGTACGACATCTCCTGGCGCTGAGCCAGGGCGGTGCCGGAGGGCTACACTCCTTCTGTGCTGACCGACCTGGAGCGGATCCGTCGCAAGGTGGAGGCTGGCGAGCCCCTGGAGGAGCGGGAGTGGGAGGTGCTGCGCTCGGCGGCCCGGGACACCCCCGGGCCCACGCTGCGGCTCGCCCTGGCGCATGCGTGGGTGAACGCGGGCGCCGAGCGCGAGGCCCTGCCCCTGCTCGAGTCCCTGCGGCGTGACTTCCCCCAGGACATTCAGGTGCGCCTGGGGCTGGCGCGGGCGCTGCTCGGGCTGGAGCGGATGGGCGAGGCGGAGCGCGTGCTGCGCGAGGTGCTCGCCCTCAACCCGGGAGATCCCGAGGCGCTCAAGGTGCTCGCGGTGCTCGCCCTGCGGCGGGGTGAGCACGACCGCGCGCGGGCCTTCGTGGCGGACGCGCTGGCGAGGGATCCCTTCGACGCGGAGGCGCGCCTGCTCAAGGAGGAGCTGGAGTCCGGTGAGCTGGCTCCACCCCCGCGCCCCCGGCCCAGGCGTCGCGCGCGGAGTTCCTCGCCGCGCTGCTCGCCGCGCTGCACCGCGCGGGCGTGGCGTGCCGGCGGCAGGGGACGCACCTGCTGGTGAAGTTCGCCTCGGGAGGGGTGGGGCGGATGGACGTGGACTCGCTCCATGCCGCCTACCGCGAGGGCACGCAGCCGCTGAAGGAGCACGTGGCGGAGCTGGTGGCGCGGCTGCGGGGGTTGTCGGGGCCCGCGGGGGCGGAGGATGGGTGGGAGCCGCGGGTGCGCCCGGTGTTGCGGCCCGCCCGGTTCTCGGAGCGGGCGGTGGGCGCGCTGCACCGGCCCGCGGGCGCGGGGCTCGAGGTCTTCTATGTCCTGGAGGACGAGGCCTTCGTGCGCTACGTGCCCGAGACGTCGCTCGGGCCGGCCGGGCTCTCCGCGCCCGAGGTGGACGCGCTCGCCTGGAGCCACCTGGAGGCGCACCCCGCGCCGGTGCGCGCCGTGGTGCTGGAGGAGGAGGGTGGTGCTCGTGGAGCGGGGCACCGGTGTCTGGGCGGTGGCGGGGGGCGATGGGCTGGACGGGGCCCGGCTGCTCACCGAGGCCCAGCGGCGGCGGCTCGTCGCGAACGTGGGCGAGGGGCCCTGGTGCGTGCACCTGGGCTGGCGCGAGTTCGCGCTGGTGTGCCGGGAGTCGGACGAGCTCGCGCGGCGCGCTCTCCCGGCTGGGCGCGGCCCCGGATGGAATCCAGGGCCTCTTCCGGCTCGCGGACGGGGGACTCGAGGCGCTCTGAGTCCCCACGGGTTCATCGGCCAGGGATGAGCTGCACCTGTACGGTGTCCGCGACGCTCCGCAGCGAGCCATCACTCACGGAGAGCTGGAACTGGAGCGTCACCGGAGCGGTGATGCGGTCCATGGTGAAGTTCGGCGTGGCCGTGCCGGCCTCGGTCAACGTCACCGCCGGGCCGGACACCTGCGTCCAGCTGTAGGCCAGCGCGTCGCCGTCCGGATCGAAGCTCGCGCCCCCGTCCAGGGAGATGGCGCGCTCGGCGCCGATGACGATGCGCTGCGGCTCACCGGCCTCGGCCGTGGGCGCGCGGTTGGGCTGCGCCGGGAGCGTGCCCAGCCAGGTGGAGGCCCAGGTGGAGGGCTTGTCGGAGACGGCCCGCGCCGGCCACACCCAGTCATCTCCCACCGACGTCAGGCCCGTGTGACTCACCATCACTCCGGCGGCGTGGTTCCATCCCCCGACGAGGCTGTCCGCGATGCTCAGCTCCGCGCTCCAGCCATTGGCATTGCGCTGGATGACCGCCGTGTAACCCGCCCGCGGCGAAAGCGTGACGGGCATGGCCGAGCCATTGCCCACCACCTGGAACGGAATGCCCTCCTGGTCCACGTAGAAGCCGAGATCCCCCGGCTGCGCCACGGTGTCCCGGCTGGCGTTGACATCCATCCGGAGCCCCACGGCGGTGGCCGTGGAGGAGCCGCTGGCGAGCTTCAAGTCGGCGAAGCACGCGGAGAGGGTCGTGCCCGAGTGAAGCAGCCAGCCCCTCGCGTACCGCCCGTTGCCCAGCGACAACCGGATGGAGGCACCCGAGGTGTAGGCCGAGTCGTTGCACTCGCCATCCAGCCGGGGCGCCACGCCCTCGGGGATGGCCAGGGGCAGCACCTCGAAGTGCCGTACGGCGGAGCCCACCTGCTTGTCGGAGTCGGTGGCGCTCAGGGTCGCGGTGTAGCTGCCCGGCGGCAGGTCCCCCACCAGCAGCGACTCGCCACTGCCGCTCGCGCCCACGGGCCCGCTGAGGCTCCAGCGCAGCTGACGCAGCGGCCCCCCCGTGAGGGCACCGTCCTCCGCGTCCACGGCGAGCCCCTGCAACGAGAGCTGCTGCCCATACGGCAGGCGCTCGCCCTCGAGGATGCCGTCGATCCGCGCTTCGGGAGCATTGCGCGGGAGGGTGAAGGCGTTGCTGGTGGCCATGCGGGTGTTGACGCCGTCGGAGACCAGCACCCGGACGCGTGCCGTGGGGGTGCCCGCGAGCATCCGTGTGTCCAGCACCGCGGTGGACCAGGGGTGCGCCGTCAGCACCGTCTGCCACGTCTGCCCGTCATCGGAGCTGTACTGCAAGGTGTAGAGCAGCGCGTCGTCGGTGTCCGCGTCCGAGGCGCTCCAGCTCACCGTCAGTGTCCGTGCCGCCGTGTCGACCACGGGCGTGCCCAGCGACAGCACCGGCGCGTTGGCGCTCACCGCCCGCTCCACATACACGAGGGAGCCGCGCACCAGTTGCACGCGCGCCGTCTCGCTGGCGAACGGGACGTACTGCACGAAGACCCGCTTCGAGCCCTCCTCCGTGCCGGCGTCCGTCGCCAGCGGGGTGTCGGAGAGCACCGCGCCCGAGGCATCCAGCAGCCGGAGGTAGAACGGCTGGGCGTCCCGGCTGGCCGCCGCCGACGCGGAGGCGGACTTCGCCAGCTTGCCCGCATCCGCCACGCCCTGGGGGAACTGGAGGAAGCTCTCGAAGGTCGCGGTCTGCCGTGTGTCATCCACGAGCCCCGTGACGAGCAGCACCGGGCCGCTCAGCAAGGGCGTCATGCCGGGCGCCAGCAAGGGAGCGAACGAGCTGGTCGCGGGCAGCTCATTGAAGAGAGCCTTCCAGGTGAAGTCCGAGACCCACCGGGTGGTGGCGTACGACATCAGGTCCCCCACCGCGCCCGGGGGGATGACCGTGGGCTTGAGCGAGTCCAGACCGAAGAGCGCCGTCGGATCCGTGGGAGAGCCGATGGTGCACGTATCGAACGGGGGCACGTCGAACGGACCCTTGGGAGCCTTGCCGCCGCAGGCCGTGGGCATCGAGGTGGTGCTCTGGTCGATGTGCTCGCGGCCGTAGTTGTGGCTGAGCTCGTGGGCCAGCGTGCGCCCACCCATCGGCAGGCCCCAGCTCTTGAGCGAGTTCACGTTGCCCCCCGGATCCATGCGAACCAGCACATCCTTGTTGAAGCTCGTCAGACCGAGGCCGTTGAAGTCAGGCTCGCCCGGGTGGACCATGCCGACCCAGTGCGAGGGATCCAGGCAGCCCGAAGGGTCGCTCGAGGTGAGGTCTCGTATCGTCAACCACGCCATGGCCGTGTCCTGGTCACCCGGGAAGTCATAGGGCTCGTCATGGATGACGGGCACGGGGATGGGCAGCGGGGTCCAGATGACCTCGACGTGCACCACCGGTTTGACCAGCGGCGACGTCTTGTGGAACGTCTTGAAGCGCTCCACCGGCAGCAACGATCGCGCCCTGGCGACCATCTGCGACAGGCCCGGTGGGTTGCTGGAGATGGTCGCCGGACGGGTCCACACGGGGACGAACACCAGGCAGGGCGAGGCCTTGGAGTTGAACGTGAAGACCGCCGGGCCCACGGTGTTGGAAGCGGCACCGGTCTCGGGGAGGGTCGCGTGGGGGTTCACGGTGAACTGCAGGGAGATGGACCCGGCGGAGGTCCAGCTGTCGGGGAGCTGGAAGAGGAAGCCGCGGTCCAGGGCCGGACGCAGCGTGTTCATGTCCTTCGTCGAGTCGATTTTCGGATCGTTGGTGGGGATGAGCGGCGAGCCGGAGAGCTCCACGCCGTTGCGGAAGCCACGCAGGGTGGCCTCGGGCAGGAAGGTGGAGTTCCCCGTGGTGTTGGTCTCCACGTGGGCATAGGCGCGCACGAACGTGGGCCGGTTGGCCACCAGCGGTACGGAGTTGTTGAGTGTCTGGGACGCCTGCACCACCTCCATCGCGTCTGCTTTCAGGTCCAGTTGGAGCGGTGCCGCGCCCGTGGAGATCTTCATGATGCTGTTGCCACGGGTGAAATAGAGCCACTGGTCATCACTGCGCAGGTTGCCGCCCCCGTTGCCGCTGGAGACGATGAGCTGCCAGTTGTTGAACGTGCTGGTGGACAGCGCGTGCCGCTTGATGAAGGGCACTCCCGGCACGCAGAGGAGACTCCCGCAGGTAACCGGCGCCTCGGAGATGTAGACGTACTTCTCCACCGGGTTGCCCAGCGAGATGAGGCTCAGCGCACTGTCCGTGGTGACCCCCGTCAACTGGTTGATGCCCGAGGCGGTGTAGATGGCCGTGGTGGCACCGCTGCCCGTGGCGAGGTTGATCTTGAAGAGTTTGCCCGTCTGCGCGCCCTGCGCGGCGTACACGGAGGTGGTGCTGGAGAAGAAACTCCACACCGAATGGAGGGCGAAGCTGGCGATGCCCGAGGCGAGCTGCGTGACGCCACCGCCGATCTTGTAGCGCAGCAGCCGGCCATCGCTCATGAGGATGACCAGGGCCTCCGTGCTGGTGCCGGAGTCCGAGTAGTTCACCCACTCCATCTGGGAGACCCCACCCTGGCCCAGGCTGGCGAGCCACGCCGCCGAGCCGCTCCCGTCTGTCTTCAGGGAGTAGAGCGCGCTGTTGCCACCCGAGGAGAGCAGTCGGGCGAAGTAGAGCTGCCCATTGGCCAGTTCCAGGACCGCGCCATTCTGCCAGGACGGCAGCGTGGGGCTGTACGGCGGGGTGGAGACCTCGGTGGAGGGGTCGGTCTCGGCGGCGTTGAGGGCCTTGCGCTGGAGCTGACCGTTGCTGATGAAGTAGACGTAGGCGTCATCTCGCACGACGTTCGAGACACCGTCGAGCAGGGTGCAGTCCCGCCCCAGCTTCTTCGTCGCCCCGGTGGGGGTCCCCCGGAGCCGGAGGGTCGCGGTCACGGGGAACTCGCCCCCGCAGCCGCCATCGCCGCGCCACCAGTGGAGTCCCTGGCCGTACAACTCGAAACCAGAAATGCCGTCAGCGTCCGTCAGCAGGGTCGTCGGTGTGTCGGCCAACACAGGTGAGGTGAGGCCCAGGACGACGAGCAGACCCAGTCCAATGAATGATGTTCTCATGTGCATCCCTCAGTTGTTGGGAGAGAGCTCGCCCGCGAACCACGTGCCCGCGCCGATCCAGCTGTTGCCGTACCCGCTGTGACCCTGGTTGACGTAGAACTGGCGCTGGTACTCGGTGTCCTTCCAGCAAAGGATGAAGCACCTCTTCACGGTGCGGCTGCGGAACCGGTAGCCATAGGCCAGCGGGTAGTGGGACAGCCAGCCCGTGCCGATGATGGCGGGCACCTTCCGATCCTTGATGGAGTCACGCGCCCTCTCGCGCAGCCTTGTCTCGTGGACGCCAAAAACGTTGTAGTGGGTGGACACGGTCGCCCCCGAGCGACCCTTCAGGTAGTCGTTGGCCTCGTCCATGTCCGCGGGCAAGGTGGCACCATTGTCATTGAAGGGGTTGCAGAAGGTGTCGACGTGGTTGCGCAACTCCCAGGTCATGTTGCGCACGCCGGTGTCCATGCTCGCGGGCGCCACCGCGTCGGCGTCGTAGCCGCCGTTCGCGCGGTACATGCCCCAGCGCTTGACCCAGGTCGGGTTGCCCAGGGACGCCTGGAGATCACCCCAGCCGAACAGCATCGACCAGGCCGTGGCGCCACAACCGCTGTGGCACCCGGAGGTGTTCGGTCCGGAGCCGGAGGACATCTGCCCGTAGAGGCGCTGATTCGCATGACTGCCGGCGAAGGAGGTGGACCAGGGACTCCAGGCCCCCAGCAGTCCCTGCTGGCCCGCCCAGTGCGGGCTCTCGGAGCCGTCGGATTTCGAGGTGGACGCCTCCGCCGGACTCACATCCTCGCGCGCCAGGACGACGAAGCGCACCGACTCGGTGGGGGCACTGGGGTAATAGATGTCCACGGTCAGCGGCAGCTCGACGCCGGGCTTGGCCGAGACCGCGGTCAGCACCAGCTTCTGGTTGCCCGCGGAGGTGGTGACGAGCTGGGACCTGACGAACTGGGCGCCCTCCCCGCTGAGCCGGAACTCGGCCTGGGGGTACAGCAACGCCAGCTCGGCGGACCGGCCCTCGACGAGCCCCTCCCCCGAGTCCCGCGCCAGGGCATCCGTCTTCCACTCCTCCTCCGCCTGACGCTTCAGCGACTCCGCGATGGCGGCATAGGACTCACGGTAGCCCGCCTTGAGCTCCTGCCACGATCGCCAGCCGGTCAGCTCGAGGGGTTGGGGGAGTGCTCGGGCCATCGACGACCCGGCGGGCCACGGCCCTGGAGGCTTCGCGGTCATCGGCGATCGCCACCTCCGGCACCCACGAGACGTCCGTTGGCGTGATGGGGCCATCGAGCGCGGCCGGGTCCTGACCCACGATGCGATGGGGCAAGCCGCCGATGTTCGCCAGCATCTCGCCCTGGAGTCCCTCGGCCACATAGGAGAGGGCGTCCACCTTGTAGAAGGTGGTGACCGCCTTGCCCGTCGTCTGGGTCAGGGTCTCGGTCGGCGACAGTCCCTCGAAGCTCCAGTGGGCGATGGGATAGTCGTGTGAGCCCGTCGACACGATGATGAAGCCCATGGGCCGTTCCCGGACGAGCACGCGGAACTCGTAGTAGGCCACGCCCAGGACATCCGGCCGGTACAGGGGCTGCACATCGGGAGCCAGGATGGCGCTCCCCCAGGTCGGGGCGCTCTCGGTCCCCCGCACGTCCTCGAGGAGCTGCGCCGCCAGGCGATGGGACTCCCGCGGCACCCGCGTGATCGGCAGGGCCTGTCTGCTCATCAAGAGCTGCTCGGCCCGCGGCTCGGGGCGTTGTGGCACGTCGGCCGCGAGGTCCGTCTGGGGATCTCCCACCCCGCAGCCAGCCAGGGTGAGTGCGAAAACGGCGGTCCAGGAGTTCTTGTTCTTCATCACGAGTCGTCTCTCCGTGAGCCTTCAGGCTCATTCGACTTCCTCGCGCTCATCCGTTTGTCGGGGCGCTCGTGGAGGAAACGAAGCTTGGAGGAGATCTTCCCGCTGGGCGTTTCCCGTTCTTTTTCGGAGCCGGGGCGAAGATGGGCTTGGTGGACGCCGCCTGTCGTCCCAGGGGGAGTAGGGTCTCCGTCCAGTGAGGCGCCATGAAGTCAATGCTGGGAAGCATCCGCTGGAGCAGGTGGGGTGTGGGGCTGGTGCTCGCCGTGGTCGCGGCCGGAGTGCTCTTCGTCTTCGCGCGGCCGCGAAAGCCCTCGGGGGATGTGTGGCTCGCCCGGACGCCGACGCGCGCTCGCGAGGCGCGCCTCGGCTACCCGGCCGCCGATGTCTACCGCCCCCACTCCCCCGTGCGCGCGGCAGCCTCCGCCCTGCTCCCTCCCCCGCTGCTCCAGGAGCTCGCCGCGCTCGAGGAGGCCCAGGACTTCCACGGCCTCGCCGCCGCGTATCTGCTGCGCGGCAACGCCCCCCAGGCCGCGGTGTACCTGGACAAGGCCGGGCACTCCCCGGACGTGGACTGCGACCGCGCCCTGCTCGCCCTGGACAAGGGAGACCTCCCCGAGGCGCTGGTGCTGCTCGACGGCGTGCTGACCGCCTCCCCCGGCACCCGCGGGCGCTGTGGAACCGCGGACTGGTGCTGCGTGAGCTCGGCCTGGGCCTGATGGCCGCCGACGCCTTCGAGCGTGTCGCCTCCCTGGGCGAGCCCGGCTGGAGCACCGAGGCGAAGCAGCGCGCGGAGCAACTGCGCCGGCAGGTGGAGGCGCACCAGTCCGCCTACGCCAGCGCCCTCGCGGTCGGCGACGCGATGCGCGCCGGAGGCCCCGTCCCGCTGGAGCAGGCCCGCGCCTTCCCGGGACTCTTCCGCCTCTTCTTCTACGACGCGCTGCGAGCCGCCTCCACGCGGGAGCGGACGCTGGAGCTGCTCCCCCTGGCCCAGGCGCTGGACACGCACGAGGGCCAGGGCACCCTGGTGGCGCTGGTGCACCACGTGGCCGGGCGGGACTTCTCCCGCCGGGGGCCGCTGACGCGCGAGCATGATCGGCTCCGCCGCGAGCGTGGCCCTCCGCCGAGTGGCGGACCCTCATCGAGCAGTCCCGCCGGGCCGGTGAGACGGACGTGCTCATGGGCGCGCTCTTCCACAGCAAGTCCATCCCCACCCACCTGGAGGACTACGAGGCGCTCGCCGCCAGCACCGGTGACACCTGGTTCACCCTGATGGCCGCGCACTGGCGCGCCGAGGCCGTGCAGAAGCGCGGAGACCGTGCCCACGCCGAGCAGCTCCTCCGGGCCGCGCTGCGCACCTGCTCCACCAGCAAGCTGGACTACCGCTGCGCCGAGCTCGAGAACGATCTCGCCTTCGTCTACTCGGTGCTCCACCGCCCCGCCGACGCACGCCAGCACGCGCTCTCCGGACTCCAGCGTGCCCGGCGAGACCACGACTGGATGATGGAGCTGCGCCTCCTCCTCAAGCTGGGGCAGATCGCGTATCTCGTTCACAGCCCCCCGTTGGCGGAGGCCTGGTTCGGCGAGGCGCTCGCACGGGCACCTCGGGACTGCCCCATGGTGCAGGGCATCCAGCAGAACCTCGCGGTGATGTACCAGTTGGCCCTGCGTCCCGCCGAGGCCCGCGCGCACCTCGAGCTGGCGAGGGCGTGCGGCCCGCTCAACCAGCTCTCCGGAGTGGCCGTGCTCGCCGAGCTGGCCCGCTCCAGCACCTCGCTCGACGAGGACGCGAAGCACTTCGGCGCCGCGCTGGCGTCGCTCCGGGCCAGCGGGACGCTCAACCCCGGCGAGCAGCTCCTGCTGGCCCACTACGAGGCCCGCTTCGAGCTGGAGCGTGACCCGGCCCGGGGCCGCGAGCTGCTGCGAGGCAACCTGGAGGACGCGGCGAAGCTCGCGAGCGAGGACGTGAACGCCCGCAAGGCCCGCACGGCCAGCTACTCCTCGTTGCTGTTCGACGCGGGCGGGGCCGGGGACTTCGAGGCCGCGCTGGCGCTCTTCGCCGAGGAGCAGGGTGTGCCGGTACCAGAGCGCTGCTCGCTGGCGGTGGCCGTGGACGACGAGCGCACCCTGCTGGTGGCTCGCGGCCCCGAGGGAGGTGTGCGGGGCCATCAGGACGCGAGCCGCACCACCCCCTTCCGCGAGGCCGAGGGGCTCGTGCCCGCCCCCCTGTTGGAGGTGCTCCGTCCGTGTGAGCGCATCCAGGTGCTCGCGCGTCCCCCCGTGCAGGGGCACGCGGGTCTGCTGCCCCCCGAGCTGCCCTGGAGCTACCACGTGGGCCGCGCCGCGCCCCTCCGCCCGGCTCCCGTCGCGGCCCGTCACCTGGTCGTCTCCGACGTGGAGCCCCCGGCGGTGCTCGGCCTGCCTCGGCTCAAGGCCTGGGCGCCGGGCGAGCCGGACGTGCGGCGCGGCGTGCTCTCCGGGGCCTCGGCCACTCCCGGACGGGTGCTCGCGGAGATGGCGGACGCCACCGAGATAGAGATACACGCCCACGGCCTGTTGAATCCCGAGGTCTCGGACGCCTCGCTGGTGGTGCTGTCCCCGGAGCCGGACGGGCGCTACGCCCTGACGGCCCGCGAGGTGCGCGCACACCCCCTGCGGGGCTCGCCGGTGGTCATCCTGGCGGCCTGCCGCGCGGCGTACACCGCTCCCTTCCTGCACGAGTCCTTCAGCCTGCCAGTGGCCTTCGTGGAGGCCGGAGCCCGCGCCGTCTTCGCCGCCACCGTGGACCTTCCGGACGCCGAGGCCGGTCCCTTCTTCGAGTCCGTGCGTGGGCGCATCCGGGCCGGAGCCACGCCCTCGGGGGCGCTCCGCGACGAGCGTCAGCTCTGGCTCCAGCGCTCCCACGCGCCCTGGGTCCGCGACGTGCTGCTCTTCGAGTGAGAAAATCCCCGGGAAATTCCCCGGGAAGATCCCAGAGGGGAGTCGTTCTCCTGGCAGGGCATGAGAGTTCCAGGAACCGTGGTGCGAGGGAGAACGACGATGAAGGGAATGAAGCGGTGGGTTGGGGTGCTGGTGTCTGGGTGGGTCGTCGCGGGCTGCATCGAGCCGACGGAACCCCTTCCGGGGGAGAGCGGAATGAGCGGCGTGGGTGAGGCTCGGACCCAGGCGCTCCTGGAAACGCCTCCCCCCGTCATCGTCATGTCGAACACGGTGGATTTGAACCTGCTCTGGCGGGGGACGGAGACCGCGCGCAAGTTCGTCCAAGTGGTGGCGTACACGCTCCCGCCCAATGCCGAGGGCCGCGTTCCTCCGCCGCGCTTCCGCGCCTTCGGCCTGGACATGTCCACGGGCGCCTACGTGTTCGTGATCGATGGGGAGGTCCAGACGCAACTGGGCCTCTTCAACGAGAAGATGCTCAGCCACAAGGCCATCCTCATCACAACGCCCCCGGGGTCGGCTACTACGGTTCGTGCCCGACCAAGACGCCGTCGCCGCTGCCGGGCCGCTCGGGGGTAGGCGCCCTGGTGGACGGTGACGGTACCTCGGATGGGGGGACTGACGGCGGTGACACCCTGCCGAACCTGTGCGGCACCGAACCCGTCACCACGATCCCCGTGAGCGGCGGCGTGGGTGGTAACGACTGGATCTTCCACTGGGGGCGGCTGCGGGACATGGCCCGTGCGGTGAACGGCCTCCTCCCCGACAGCTTCCTGCCGGGCGGGCACCGCTGACCCGGGGCCCTGGCCCCCGGTGCGCCGTGAGCAGCAGCAGCCCATCGATGCCCAGCCCCACCAGCACATGGAGGGGGCTGGGCTCTCATGCTTTTGTGGCGGCTCCACGTGCTGGCGTGACTACGCGTGTACCGGCAACTGCGTCGGCCGCGTGGGGGGCCCGCTCGGCGCGCGCCGGGCGGGGTCGCCTCCCGCCGCCTCCGTTTTCCTGCACACCGTTGAGCTGCACCTGCCAGTTGCGACCGCCGCCGGCAATCGCGCCCTGCACGTCGAGCCGGACAAGGCCGGTCGGACCGTCGATGCGGAAAGGTGGATTCCGATAGAGGTCCGCGAACGGCAGCAGGGCGATGACAATGCCGCCGAAGCGGTACTGCAACTGGCCACAGTTGGGCGAACAGTCCGTCACCATCTGGACGCCCTTGCCGCTCCCGCCGAACACGGCCGGAGCGATGGCCTCGCCCACGGCCATGCCGCTAGCGAAGGCCGTCGCGCCCGCCACGACCGGCGGCGAGGCACCGCGCAGGACGGCCCCACCGCCCACGGCGTCCGCCCCTCCCTTGAGGGCGGTGCCGATGTCGTAGTCCAGCGCCGCCGCGCTCGCCGGGTGGACCGTGCGGTCACCGAACGGAGAGGCCGGCGCCGGTGCCGTCAACGTCCGCCATCACCGTGTCGCGCCGGTCGGTGGACAGCAGCTGGAAGACGCCGTTTTTCAGCAGGCCCACCAGCTGGCCATCCACGCGCATGGGCTGGGTGAGGCCCGAGTCGTCCAGGTAGTTGCCTCCCGCGAGATACGCCGCGACGGGCTTGCCCGAGGCGTCGCGCTTCAGGATGCGCTGGCCGCCCTCGTCGTAGAGGAAGCGCAGGGCGACGAATTCGGCGACGAAGTCGAGGAACTTGCGCTGCCTCTCGGACTGGAAGTTTCACTGCCCCGGGGAGCGCTGAAGTCCTGGGTGGATGCTCGCCCTGGGCGCCGAGTAGTTCACCACCAGCACCAGCTCGGTCACGTGGCCCAGCAGATCCTCCGCGCGGACATGGAGGGAGTTGGGCCCATCGTGGACGGTGACGTCATAGGCGAAGGGCTGCCGGTGGGTGTCCTCCCACGAGGGCACCGGCTCGGGAAGCTCGATGGGGATGGGGCAGAGGCCCGTGCAGATCTCGGTGGTGGGCGGCACCGTCCCGGGCAGCAGCACGCTCGAATCCACCGGGTACACCGGCGAACGCAAGCGGGAGTCATTCCACACCTGAAGCGACCGGAGCCCCACGCCGGTGCTCCAGTCATGCGTCCAGCCGGCCACGCGGAACAGGGGGCTCGCGTCCCACTTCGAGTACGGGGATGCGCCCGTGGGCGTGGTGAGGACCAGCTTGGGGTGGGTGGTGTCCACCTGGATGACGTTGGACAGGGTCCACGCGGAGGTGTTGCCCACGATGTCCCGCGCGCGAACCCGCACCACGTACTTCCCGTCCTCGAGCGCCATGGGCGTGGTGAGGCCCTGGTACGCGGTCTGCTCGGAGTACACCTCGGTGCCGATGACGTTGGGGTTGCCCGTGTCGCGGGACACCAGCGCCTCGAAGGACGCCATCGCCGGGGACTGGCCGTAGCTCCAGGTGACGCTCACGAAGGGCTGCGCCGTCTGCACGGGCCCGGTGACGGTGGTGGGAGCCATGGGAGCCACGCGGTCGAGCAGCACCCGCCCGATGCGCTGGTGCACCGTGTACGCGCTGCCGTGGTGCCCGTCGTCATCCACCAGGGCGAAGGGGTCCGCGCGGTACGTCACCTCCAGGAAGAGGTCATAGTCCCCGTCCTCGGGCAGGGCGAGGGACGCGATGTGCTCCGTGGCGCTCGTGCTGGCGCTGTAGAGCACCTTCCAGGCCGGGTGGCGGGAGGCCGGGTTCACCAGCTTCATCGCCTTCTCGATGTTGTACATGGCCAGGGCCTGCGAGGGATCGCGGTAGAGCGAGGAGCGCGCCACCAGCGCGACGGAGGCATAGGGCAGCCCCGGGCGCAGGGAGAGCTGGAAGGGCATCCCGCCCGCGGCGTTGGCGCGGTTGAGATAGAAGGCGGCATCCGTGGCGAGCCCCCCGGAGAACCAGGACGTGGGGGTCCGGCCCACCACCCCGTTGTTGACGACGAGGCCCTGGATCGGGTGCGTGGTGTCGTAGAAGAGCCGGTAGAGGCCCGCCACGTGCCGCAGCGCCGTGGGCACCAGGTCATCCGCGAACACCTTGCCCACCCACGAGTTCGTCAAGGTCCAGTCATCCGCGAAGGTGAGGTACGAGGGCGCGTTGTACGCGGCGTGCTCGCCGTCCTCGTCGTTGGAGGGGTAGTCGTTGGCGTACTCGGCCTGGCTGTAGAAGAGCCAGAAGAGCGGCGCCTTCGCGGCGCGCCATGCGGAGGGGAAGCCGTGGGCGTTCCACTCCTGGCGCGCCTTGGACATGAAGGGATCCACCGGATCGTCGATGCGGTAGCTCACCGGAGCCAGCGCGGCCGAGCCCTGGTAGTCCGCGTAGTGGATGCTCGTGTAGTCCTCGAAGCCACTGCCTCCGAAGTCGAGGCCGGGCAGTTCCCACTCGTCCTCCGAGTCGTCGGGGATGTGCCCATCGTTGTGCGCGTGGTCCGGCCCGGAGATGTCCTCCAGCAGGTGCACCGTGCGCCCGAGGTACCCGTAGGCGAGGCCCTTCGCGGCGGGATCACCCGTGAGGACCCACTCGTCGTAGTGGGGAACGATCGTCCCGCGCCAGTACGTCTCCGCGCGGTTGACGGCCGAGCCGTTGCCGCCCCCGAAGTCGTCGGAGAACTCGCCGTCGTCGTCGCTCTCGGGATTCCAGAAGTGGTGGTCCCAGAACTCCCAAGCGCCGGTGGACACGGCGTTACCGGTGAGTCCATCGCGATAGTCCTCGGCGAAGGAACCCTCGATGACGTCATTGGCGGGATGCAACGTGAGGTTCGACATGGAGGAGTCGTTCGTCATGTCGATGGACTGGAGCGGGTAGCCGGACGTGTACGGCAGCCCCGTGGCGGGGTTGGCCTCGCCATCCCCCGTGTACGTCCAGAACTGGCCCGACCACGCCTCCTGGCCGTCCACCGTCTGGTGGTTCTTTCCAGCCGCGTTCCAGAGGATGCGCTGGCCGATGTACGGGGCGAACTCGGCGCGTACGGCCTGCTGGTCCGGCGTGGAGGACGGGAGGCACTGGTAGGCCTCACCAGCGAAGTACTGGTGGGCCTGGGCCTTGAGCGAGGCGTTGTAGGCGGAAGCGCTCAGGGGAGAGAGCAGCCCCAACAGCAGGGCGCCCGCGAGCGTTCGATTCGACCGGGCGGAGCGAGGGTGGAAATCCGGTGGCATGTGTCCTCCAGAAGCGTTGTGCCTTGGAGAACGGAGGCGGCCCCGTATCTTCCCGCGAGTTCAGATGATCTCGCCCGGCAGGAAGCTGTCGGGGATGACGGCGTTCACCGCGCGGACCATCTCCGGCAATCGATTCCAATTGAGGTCCCAGCCCTGAACGTGACCGTCCCTGCCCTGGGGCGGGGGGCGGGGTGACGGGCTGGGTGCCCCACTCGATTGTGGGGCCCGCATCAGCGGTCGCCGCGTCCGTGGTCTGGCTCGGGGGCGAGCCGTGGTAGCTGACCCCGGGAGGTGTGGTGATGAGGATGGCCTTTTGGCTGAGCATGCTCTGGGTGAAGGGGCCCAGCTCCGTCTGGAGCAGCCCATCGATCACGAAGACGTAGGCGCCGGTGGACATGTCCAGGCCAAAGGCGCGGAAGCGCGGCGGAGGAACCTGGCCCGCGGCATCGGGCTTGAGCGTGTACGCCACCACTTGGACGAACTTGCGCGCGCTCCTCGTCGTCCGCCAGAGCTGGTCCAGGTTCACCGCGCTCGACAGGATGATGACGGGGGGAACCCTCGGGCGTACCGGGGCCCCGACCGCGTCGCTCGCTCCGCTCTGCTCCTGAAGGGTCCCCGTCGGCTTGATGCCGCCCGCGACGGACAACCCAGACCCCTGCGCCCCCATCAACGGCTTCACTTCCTTCATGGTCATTCTCCCTCGCAACACGGCTCCTGGCGCTCTCACGTGCCGCCAGGAGAACGATGCCTCCCTGGAATCTTCCCGGGGGAATTTCCCAGGGATTTTCTCACTCGAAGAGCAGCACGTCGCGGACCCAGGGCGCGTGGGTGCGCTGGAGCCAGAGCTGACGCTCGTCCCGGAGCGCCACCGAGGGCGTGGCTCCGGCCCGGATGCGCCCACGTACGGACTCGAAGAAGGGACCGGCCTCGGCGTCCGGAAGGTCCACGGTGGCGGCGAAGGCGGCACGGGCTCCGGCCTCCACGAAGGCCACCGGCAGGCTGAAGGACTCGTGCAGGAAGGGGGCGGTGTACGCCGCGCGGCAGGCCGCCAGGATGACCACCGGCGAGCCCCGCAGGGTCTGTGCGCGCACCTCGCGGGCCGTCAGGGCGTAACGCCCATCCGGCTCCGGGGACAGCACCACCAGCGAGGCGTCCGAGACCTCGGGATCCAACAGGCCGTGGGCGTGGATCTCGATCTCGGTGGCGTCCGCCATCTCCGCGAGCACCCGTCCGGGAGTGGCCGAGGCCCCGGAGAGCACGGCGCGCCGCACGTCCGGCTCGCCCGGAGCCCAGGCCTTGAGCCGAGGCAGGCCGAGCGACGCCGGGGGCTCCACGTCGGAGACGACCAGGTGACGGGCCGCGACGGGAGCCGGGTGGAGGGGCGCGGCGCGGCCCACGTGGTAGCTCCAGGGCAGCTCGGGGGGCAGCAGACCCGCGTGCCCCTGCACGGGGGGACGCGCGAGCACCTGGATGCGCTCACACGGACGGAGCACCTCCAACAGGGGGGCGGGCACGAGCCCCTCGGCCTCGCGGAAGGGGGTGGTGCGGCTCGTGTCCTGATGGCCCCGCACACCTCCCTCGGGGCCGCGAGCCACCAGCAGGGTGCGCTCGTCGTCCACGGCCACCGCCAGCGAGCAGCGCTCCGGTACCGGCATGCCTTGCTCCTCGGCGAAGAGCGCCAGCGCGGCCTCGAAGTCCCCGGCCCCGCCCGCGTCGAACAGCAACGAGGAGTAGCTGGCCGTGCGGGCCTTGCGGGCGTTCACGTCCTCGCTCGCGAGCTTCGCCGTGTCCTCCAGATTGCCGCGCAGCAGCTCGCGGCCCCGGGCCGGGTCACGCTCCAGCTCGAAGCGGGCCTCGTAGTGGGCCAGCAGGAGCTGCTCGCCGGGGTTGAGCGTCCCGCTGGCCCGGAGAGACGCCAGCGCGGCCCCGAAGTGCTTCGCGTCCTCGTCGAGCGAGGTGCTGGAGCGGGCCAGCTCGGCGAGCACGGCCACGCCGGAGAGCTGGTTGAGCGGGCCACACGCCCTCGCCAACTCGAGGCGCGCGCGGGCCTCGGCGGGACGCAGGGCCAGCTGGTACATCACCGCGAGGTTCTGCTGGATGCCCTGCACCATGGGGCAGTCCCGAGGCGCTCGTGCGAGCGCCTCGCCGAACCGGGCCTCCGCCAGTGGCGGGTTGAGCGCGACGTACGCGATCTGCCCCAGTGCGAGGAGCAGGCGCATTTCCATCACCCAGTCGTGGTCTCGCCGGGCGCGCTGGAGTCCGGCGAGCGCGTGCTGGCGTGCGTCGGCGGGGCGGTGGAGCACGGAATAGACGAAGGCGAGATCGTTCTCGAGCTCGGCGCAGCGGTAGTCCAGCTTGCTCGTGGAGCAGGTGCGCAGCGCGGCCCGGAGGAGCTGCTCGGCGTGGGCACGGTCTCCGCGCTTCTGCACGGCCTCGGCGCGCCAGTGCGCGGCCATCAGGGTGAACCAGGTGTCACCGGTGCTGGCGGCGAGCGCCTCGTAATCCTCCAGGTGGGTGGGGATGGACTTGCTGTGGAAGAGCGCGCCCATGAGCACGTCCGTCTCACCGGCCCGGCGGGACTGCTCGATGAGGCTCCGCCACTCGGCGGGAGGGCCACGCTCGCGGCGGAGCCGATCATGCTCGCGCGCCAGCGGCCCCCGGCGGGAGAAGTCCCGCCCGGCCACGTGGTGCACCAGCGCCACCAGGGTGCCCTGGCCCTCGTGCGTGTCCAGCGCCTGGGCCAGTGGGAGCAGCTCCAGCGTCCGCTCCCGCGTGGGGGCGGCGCGCAGCGCATCGTAGAAGAAGAGGCGGAAGAGTCCCGGGAAGGCGCGGGCCTGCTCCAGCGGGACGGGGCCTCCGGCGCGCATCGCGTTGCCGACCTCGAGGGCCCTGGCGTAGGCGGACTGGTGCGCCTCCACCTGTCGGCGCAGCTCCTCCGCGCGCTGCTTCGCCTCGGTGCTCCAGCCGGGCTCGCCCACGGAGGCGACACGCTCGAAGGCGTCGGCGGCCATCAGGCCGAGGCCGAGCTCACGCAGCACCAGTCCGCGGTTCCACAGCGCCCGCGGGTGCCGGGGGAGGCGGTCAGCACGCCGTCGAGCAGCACCAGCGCCTCGGGGAGGTCTCCTTGTCCAGGGCGAGGAGGGCGCGGTCGCAGTCCACGTCCGGGGAGTGCCCGGCCTTGTCCAGGTACACCGCGGCCTGGGTGGCGTTGCCGCGCAGCAGATACGCGGCGGCGAGGCCGTGGAAGTCCTGGGCCTCCTCGAGCGCGGCGAGCTCCTGGAGGGGCGGTGGAGGGAGCATGGCGGAGGCTCCCGCGCGCACGGGGGAGTGGGGGCGGTAGACATCGGCGGCCGGGTAGCCGAGGCGGGCCTCTCGAGTGCGCGTCTGCGTCCGGGCGAGCCACACATCCCCCGAGGGTTTTCGCGGCCGCGCGAAGAAGAAGAGCGCTCCAGCCGCGACCGCGGCGAGCACCAGCCCCACGCCCCACCCGCTTCCCTGGCGCCTCAAGGGTTCAATTCGCCTTTCGTGGTGGGACGGAGTCAGGCCCCAAGAGGGGACAGTGTACCGAATCGTCCTGGAGGAAAATCGGCCCGGGAAGATCCCGGGGCCGTGGCGTTGAGAAGGCGGACCATGAATGCCTTCCCTCTCTCAGCGCGGCCTTCGGTACGGGTTTCCTGGATTTCACGGAGCTTGACCGGCCAGGCGGGCACGGTCCACTGTGCCGATCTCTTGGACTCGCCTCCTCCTGCCGCCGTCGCCCTGGACGGCCCCTGGTTCACTGCCTTCGTGAAGGAGCATGAGGCGGCGCTTCATGCCACCGCGCTCCGGCTGTGCGGCAATTCCGCGGACGCGCGGGATCTGGTGCAGGACACCCTCGAGAAGAGCCTGCGCAACCTCGCGCGCTTCCAGCCTGGGTCGAACGGACGGGCCTGGCTGCTCACCATCCTCAACCGCCTCTTCATTGACCGGTGCCGCTCGCGCAAGCGCGAACCCCGTGCGGACGTGTCCCCGGAGACCCTCGAGGAGCACGTGGCGCAACCCGAGCGCGAGGACGCTCCGGCGTGGGGCTCGCTGGGGCCGGACGCCCTGCATGCCGCGCTGGAGCGGCTTCCCGAGGAGTTTCGCACCGTGTACCGGCTCCACGCCCTGGAGGGCCGCTCCTACCAGGAGATCGCCCAGAGCCTGGGCATTCCCAAGGCCACGGTGGGCACGCGACTCATTCGCGCGCGCCGCCGGTTGAAGGATCTGCTGATCCCCCCCACCAGCGGACAGGACGCCTCCCGATGAGCACGCCCATCGATGAAGAGATTCATGATCGGCTGCATGCCTTCGTGGATGGCGAGCTGGAGCCCGCCGAGGCGGAGGCTTTCGCGACCACCTCGGGGAGTGCACGCGCTGCCAGGAGGAAATGGAGGACGTGCTCCAGCTCCAGTCCCTCGGTGAGCAGCTGGCGCGGCAACAGGCCTCCCCTCCGCTGCGGAATACCTCCCGCCCGGAGAAGGCCCCGAGGGGGCGAGCCTTCCGTACCGTCTGGGCCCACCGCACCTGGCTGGCGTCCGCGGTGGGCGTGTCGCTCGCCGCGGCCCTGCTCCTCGTCCTTCCGCGGCTGTCGGGCTCGGAGGAGTGGGGGCCCGAGGCGCTGGCGCTGGGGCCGACCCGCTCCCTCGAGGGACGGCTGAGCTGGCGGGGGACGAGCACGTACCGGCCCTATGCGGTGAACCGCTCGGGCAACGAGCGCCCGACGGATCCGGTGCCGCTCAAGGTGCTGGCGCGGCTGGAAGAGGAGGGGGACTTCCAGGGCGTCGCGGCGGCGCACCTGCTGCGCGGCGAGCGGGAGCAGGCCGCCGAGGCCCTCGAGCGGGCGCCCTCCACACCGGACGCGGACAGTGACCGGGCCCTGGCCTTGCTGTCCAAGGGTGAGCTGGAGGCGGCGCTCCTCCTGCTCGAGCACGTGCTCGAGCGGGACCCGAACCATTCCGCCGCGCTGTGGAACCGCGGGCTGGTGTTGCGCGAGCTGGAGCTGAACAGCCAGGCGGCCCAGGCCTTCACGCGCGTGGCGGAGCGCAACGAGCCGGGCTGGAGCACCGAGGCGCGCGAGCGGGCCGCGTCGTTGAAGGCACAGACCGAGGCGCGCTCCCGCCGGTGGGTGATGGCCTTGGACGCGAACAAGGCGCTGCTCGAGAAGGGCACGCCCCTGCCCGAGGGGACGCTGCGTGATGCGCCGTCGCTCGCGCGCGAGTCCCTGTACCTGTCGGTCTGGTCGGCCCCGAGCGCGCAGCGCCTCCTCGAGCTGCTGCCCCTGGCCCGGGAACTGGACGCCCATTACGGCGCCCGGGTCCTGGAGCCCTACGTCGAGCGCATGGCCCGGCGTGACTTCCGCCAGCGAGGACCGCTGGCGGCCACCTTCTCCGAGGTGCTGGCGGGACGGAGCGCCCCGGCGCGGCGGAGACCTTCATTCGGAACATCCAGGCGGCGGGCGAGACGGATCTGTTGTTGGGGGCACTGCCCCTGCTCGGACTGCTCCCGGCCCGGTTGGACGAGTACACGCGGGCGGCGCGCGAGTTGGGAGATCCGTGGTTCCTGATGGACGTGGAGCTGCGACGTGCCGAGGCCCAATTCGCGCAGACCCGTCTGGGTGAGGCCGAGGCCACGGTGCTCACGGCCCTGCCCGAGTGCGAGCGGCAGGGGCTGGATGCTCGATGCGGGGAGCTCGAGTCGTTCCTCACGCACCTCTACACGGTGCAGCATCGGTTGGTGGAAGCGCGCGAGCACGCGCTCCACGGTGGGCAGCGCGCACGCGCCACGAACAACATGGAGTTGGAGACGCGGTTCCTCCAACATTTGAGCGACATCAGCCGTGACCGGGGCGCGTTCGCCCTGGCCCGGGCCTACTCGAATGAAGCGGCTTCACGGCTGCCCTAGGTCTGCTCGTGTCCCGCGGCGCGCGTCACCCCGCGGTGGCCTTGGGCGGGAGCACGTCCACCACGTTCACCTCGCGAAAGCCCGCGGAGAAGAACAGCACCCGCAGGGTGTTCTCCGCCGAGCGCCGGGCGCGCTCCCTGAGGCGGGCGTCCGCCTTCACCTCGCGCTCGAAGGCCTCGCGCGCCTTTTCCAGGAGCTGGGTGGTCTCGGCGCTGTCCAGGTTGGAGCCGATGATCTCCGTCTCGCCCGGCTTGAGCTCCACCTTCGTCTCCAGCGGGGGGAGGACCACGTCCACGCGCGAGCCCTGCACGCGCAGCGCGGAGTCATCGAGCCGGCCGAAGTCGTAGCCCAGGTGCACGTCGGCGAAGACGATGGCGCGGCCCCGCGGCGTGTGCAGCGAGTAGCTCGCCCAGTTGATGACGTCCTTCCAGAGCGAGTTGGTGCTCTGGGGCTCGGGCGAGAACTCCACCTTCTTGTAGAGGGAGACCGTCAGGGTCTCCAACCGTGCCACCTCGCGCACGCGGGTGACGAGCGCGGGCGTGTCCGGCAGGGCGGGCGGCTTGGGACGCATCAACAGGAAGGTGCCCACGGCACCGGCAACCAGGGCGAGAACGACGACCACCACCCGCACGAGCAGACGCACCATGGTCCGCCATTCTAGGCCATCTGGAGGTGCGGTAGGGTTCGCCCCCGCCATGCACCCCCTGTCCCTGCGCGATGAGGAAGTCCAAGCACTCGGTGAGCACGGCTGGTTCACCCGCGAGAACTTCCTCGGGGAGAGCGAGGCCCGGGCGCTCCTCGTGGAGGCGAGGGCCTGCGTGGAGGCCGGCCGGCTGCGGCCCGCGGGCATCCGCCGGGGCGCGGATCTCACCCTGGACCGGGTCACGCGGGGCGACTTCATCACCTGGGTGGAGCCGGGAGAGGCCGACACCGCCTTCGGCCGGCTCCGCGACACGTACACCGCGCTCGGGGACGCCCTGTCGGCCGAGGCCTACCTGGGGCTCGGCCGCTTCGATCTCCAGCTCGCCTGGTATCCGGGCGAAGGCGAGCGCTATGCCCGCCACGCGGATGCCTTCCCCGGCCAGTCCAACCGGCGGGTGACGGCCATCTACTACCTCAATCCGGAGTGGACGCCGGAGCACGGGGGCCTGTTGCGCCTCTACCCCGAGGGGGAGCCCGTGGACGTGGAGCCCCGGCTCGATCGGCTCGTCGTGTTCCTCAGCGAGCGCATCGAGCACGAAGTTCTCCCCGCGCGGGCTCCCCGGCTCGCGCTCACGGCCTGGTTCTACGGCCGCGACGCGGGGTGAGCCGGCTCAGGTGAGCAGTTGCGGCTCGAGCTCCACCTTGAGCCAGCCCGGCTGGCGCACGTCGAAGGCGCGGTAGGCCTCGATGGCGCTGGTGATGGGCTGCACGCGCGTGAGCAGCTCCGTGGGCTCCACGGCACCCGTGCGCACCAGCTCGACCAGGTGGGGGATGTACTTGCGGTGGTTGCAGTTGCCCATCCGGAGCGACAGGTTCTTGTTCATCGCCATGCCGATGGGGAAGGTGTTCATCTGCTGCGGGTACACGCCGATGATGGACAGGGTGCCCGCCTTGGCGAGCGCCTCCACCGCCCACATCACCGCCTGCATCGGCGCATCGCCCTGGACCCAGTTGTCCCCGTGGGACTTCGTCTTGGGGGCCGCTTCCTTCTGCTCGCGCTTGAACTCGGTCTTGAGCGCGTCGGCCTTCTTGCCCGCGGGGCCGTGGTGCGCGTGCATCGAGTCCACGCCCACCGCGTCGATGGCCCGGTCCACGCCGATGCCGCCCGTCAGTCGGAGCAGGGCCTCGACGGGATCCTCCTCCTCGAAGTTGATGACCTCGGCGCCCTGGGCCCGGGCGGCGTCGAGCCGGTCCTCGTGGCAGTCGATGGCGAAGATGCGCCCGGCGTTCATCAGCTTCGCGCTCAGGATGGTGAACTGCCCCACCGGGCCGCAGCCGAACACCGCCACCGTGTCACCCGGTTTGATCTCCGCCAGGTCCGCGCCGAAGTAGCCCGTGGGGAAGATGTCCGACAGGAGGATGGCCTCCGCGTCGGCCACCTCGTCCGGAAGCTTCACCAGCCCCACGTGGGCGAAGGGGATGCGTGCCTTCTCCGCCTGCAAGCCATGGAAGGGGCCCGACATCGCCGGCCCGCCGAAGAAGGCCGTCCCGGCCCGCTTGCCATTGGGGTTGGCCACGTCGCATTGCGCGTAGTAGCCCGAGCGGCAGTACGAGCAGCTGCCGCAGGCGATGGTGGAGGGAATCACCACCCGGTCGCCCACGCGCAGGTTGCGCACGTCCTTGCCCAGGGCCTCGACTACTCCCACGCCCTCGTGCCCGAGGATGGTGCCCGGCACCATGCCCGGCATCGTGCCGCGCACCATGTGCAGGTCCGTGCCACAGATGGCACTCGCCGTCAGCTTGACGATGGCATCCGTGTCCTCCTTGAGGACGGGCTCCTCCACGTCGTCGAGCCGGATGTCTCCAATTCCATGAAAGACGACCGCCTTCATTGCCGCTCCTTCTCCCCTCGGGGGACGCCGGGCGCCAGGGGCGCCACCGGCCTGGACTCCTCCCGGTGAGGAGTGGGCACGTGCCCGTGCGGGTGCCAGCGGCGGATGCTTCCCCTCGTGGAGGGCAGGCGGCGGGGGAACGGCCGTCGCGGTGGGAATGGTCAGCGGCCGACGTGGAAGGTCAGCCGCTTGCCGAAGACGCGGCGGAAGAGGGCGACCTCGCGCTCGGCGGACCACAGCTCCAGGTCCACGGGCTGGCGCGCCTTGAGGTGCAGGGCCACCGCGTCCCGGCCATTGGTGGCGCGCATCTCCTTGATGGGTTGGTGATGGCTGCCGTCCAGCGCGTTGGCGATGCGCAGCAGCGTGGCCAGCTTGCGCACCAGGCGGGCCTCGGCGGCGTTCAGCCCCTGCATCCCCGAGTGGTTGAGCTCCGGCGGGCTGCGCTGGTGGTAGCGCGCCACCCGCGCCACCAGCTCGCGCTCGCGGTCGGCCAGGCCCGGGATGTCGCCGTGGTGGATGAGGTAGTAGGCGTGCTTGTGGTGGCGCTCGTAGCTCACGGCGTTGCCCACGTCGTGCAGCAGCGCCGCCGTCTCCAGGTAGGGCCGGGAGGACAGGGGCAGGTGGTGCAGCGCCGCCAGCTCGTCGAAGAGCGTGAGCGCCAGCCGTGTCACCTGGCGCGCGTGCTTCTCGTCGAAGAACAGGCGCCGCCCCATGGCCACCGCCGCGTCCGCGAGCGAGTGGTCCTCGCGCGACTCGTCCTGCCGGTAGAGCAGGTCCACCAGCAGCCCATCTCTCAGGCCCCGGTTGACCGCGGCGATGCTCTCCACGCCCAGGTGCCGCGCCGTGCGCTCGAGGATGGTGGCGCCCGCGACGATGATGTCCGCGCGCCGTGGATCGAAGCGCTTGCGCCGCCGCTCGGGCGTCATCTCCGCCAGCGCCTCCACGCTGCTCTGCAACTGGCGCAGGGACGCGTGCGCCGTGCCCTCGCTGGCCGCGAAGCCCACCACCGCGCTGATGGTGCCCGAGGAGCCCAGGGCCATGCGCGGCAGGCCCGGAAGGCGCTCGGGGATGGCCTTGCGCAACTGCTCCTCCACGTAGCTGCGCATCAGCCGCAACTGCTTGGGCGTCACCTTGCCGGCCGCGTCGAACATCTCCGTGAGCCGCACCGAGCCCATGGCCAGGCTCCACAGCTCGTCCGGCTTCTCCCCGGTGGCGAGCACCACCTCGGTGGAGCCTCCGCCGATGTCCACCAGCAGCGAGCGGACGTTGGGGGCTTTCTGTGCAGCACGCCCAGGCAGATGAGGCGCGCCTCCTCCTTGCCGCTGACCACCTCCAGGTTGAGCCCCGCCTCGTCGCGCACCCGCTGGACGATTTCCTGCTGGTTGCGCGCGTCGCGCATGGCGCTGGTGGCCACCGCGCGCACCCGCGCCTTGTGCCGCCGGCACAGCGCCGCGTAGCGCCGCAGCGTGGACAGGAGCCGGTCCGCGGTCTCCTCGGGCATCATCCCGCTGGCGAACACCCCTTCTCCCGGGCGGATGGGATCTCTCTCCTGGTGCAGGGTTTCCAGGGAGCCGTCGGCGTCCGGCCGCGCCAGTTCCAGGCGCACGGCGTTCGTGCCCACGTCGATGGCGGCGAGCACGGTTTGGAGGGGCGGAGTGGCCATGGAGAGCCTGCTTACCAAAGTTCCAGGGGGGACTTCGGTGACAGATTGAGGCCCGTGCGTCCCCCTTCGACGCCCGGGCGGGCGGTGGGTCGCCGGAGTCGGGTGTTTCCTACCCGTCGCGATGCGCTTCCGGGTGGTGCCTTTGTTACCCATGGCGTATGAAACGGCGGATGGAACGTTTCCAGGCGGGGGCGCATTGGGGAGGCCGCAAGGAGTCCGCCGCGGCGTGTGCCGCGCGGGCGGAGGAGTTCTTCCGCCTGCTGGCCGGATGCGATCCGGCCTATTCGCGCTGGTTCGAGTACGCGTACTCCCGCAAGAACGCGCTGCGGCTGCCCTTCGAGCCCACCGCGGAGACGTTCCTGCGCTTCTTCGAGCGCAAGAAGTACCGGCTCGGCCGGGATGCCTTCTACTTCGATGCGTGGACGGGGCAGGAGCGGACGGGACGGGGTGGGTTGCTCCACCTCACCTGCGGCTCGGGGACGCCCTTCTACGCCAATGGTTGTCTGCTCCACCTTCCGCGCGAGGGGGCGGCCGCGCAGCGCGTGCTCACCGTGCCGGTCCTCAAGCAGGTGGTGCGCGCCATGGTGCGGGCCTGGGAGCCGGACCGGTGCGCGGTGGTGTCCGAGGCGGACCCCGCCGCCGGGCGGGTGGTGGAGGCGGATGGCGCGTGCGTCGGCTGGCTCACGTTCTTCTCGCGGGCGCATGGCCGCGTTCCCGCCCTGCCGCGCCCGGTGCGCGTCGAGCCGGTGGAGGAGCTGGGCACGCTCATCGTCCTCACGCCGGAGCCCTTCTCGCCGGGCAATCCGGCGCACGCGGAGCTGGCCGGGCGTGTTCGCGAGCGGCTGGAGCGCTCGGGCCTGCTGCCGGCCCGGGCCGGGTGAGGCTTTCCGCGCGACATTCGTCCTCCAAGCGACGATTGGCCCGCGCCCGCGGCTTTCCGCGTGCTTGGATGCTCCCGGCTTGTGGCAGATCCCCCAGAGCGGGAATGACCTTGGGAGCACGGCAGGCGGCATGAGCGGATCCGAGTCGGACAGTTCGGGGCAGCCTCCGCGCGAGGAGCGCGTCGAGAGCGGCATTCCCCGCCTGGATTTCATCCTCAAGGGTGGCTTCAAGCAGGGCGGCATCTACGCGCTGATGGGCCCGCCCGGCAGTGGCAAGACGATCCTCGTCAACCAGCTGTGCTTCAACCACATCGACAGGAGCGAGGGGCGGTGTGTCTACATGACGCTGCTCATCGAGTCGCACGCGAAGATGCTGCGCCACCTCGCGTCCTTGAGCTTCTTCCGGCAGGAGCACATCCCCGACAAGCTCTACTACATCAGCGGCTACAAGGTGGTGCGGGACCAGGGCTTCGGCGGGCTGTTGGATCTCATCCGAGGCACGCTGCGCGAGCGCAAGGCCACCATCTTCGTCATCGATGGCATGGAGAGCGCGGAGCAGTTCGCCCCCAACGCCCAGGCCTATGGCGAGTTCGTGCACTCCCTCCAGGCGCTCGCGAGTCTCCTGGGGTGCACCACGTTCCTCGTCTCCAACGTGCGCGAGCGCACGCACAAGGAGAACGCCCTCGTCGACGGCGTCGTCGAGCTGTCGGATCGGCTCATCGGTCCGCGGGCGGTGCGCGAGCTGACGGTGCACAAGTTCCGGGGCAGCGACTACCTCCGGGGCCGTCACGAGGTGGAGATCTCCGCCGACGGCATCTCCATCCATCCCCGCACCGAGGTGCAGTTCGCCCACCCGGGCCCCTCCGCCCGCGAGTCGCGTCCGCGCATGGCCTTCGGCCTGTCCCGCTTCGACGAGATGCTCGGGGGAGGGCTGCTTTCCGGCTCCACCACCGCGCTGGTGGGCTCGCCCGGCACGGGCAAGACGCTGCTCGGACTGTCCTTCCTGGTGGAGGGGGCGCGGCGGGGTCAGCGGGGCATGTACTTCGGCTTCTATGAGCCTCCCCCGCGCCTCATCGAGAAGGCCGAGGCGGTGGGCATCCCCCTGGAGCGCTACGTCCAGGACGGCAGCATCGCGCTGGAGTGGCAGCCTCCGCTCGAGCACCTCATGGACTCGCTGGCCGAGCAGATGCTGGAGAAGATCCGGGCCGCGCCGGAGCGCGAGCACCGGCGCCTGTTCGTCGACGGGGCCGAGGGCTTTCGCGCCGCGGCGGTCTACCCGGAGCGCGTCCCCATCTTCCTGTCGGCGCTCACCAACCAGCTGCGCTCGCTGAACATCACCACCGTCATCACCGACGAGCTGGAGCTGTTCCAGTCCGAGCTGGTGCTGCCCACCCCCGAGCTGGCCAATGTGGCCGAGTCCGTGGTGCTGCTGCGCTACGTGGAGTTGCGCTCGCAGATCTACCGGCTCTTGTCCGTCATGAAGATGCGCGAGAGCCGTTATGACAGCTCGCTGCGCGAGGTCCACATCACGCCCGACGGCATCGATGTGGCCGACTCCTTCCAGAGCGCCGAGGCCATCCTCAGCGGGCGTGGGCGCATACGGGAGGCGCGCGTGGCGCCCCTGACCAAGAAGGCTGCGAAGAAGGGCGCGGGCCCCCTCGAGCCGACGGCCAAGAAGCGCGCGCGGCCCTCCAGGAGGGGCCGTTGAAGACCATCCTGGTCGTCGAGGACGAGTTCGACGTGCAGCAGGTCGTCGCAGACGTGCTGAAGGACGAGGGCTATGAGGTGTCCGTGTGCGGCACCGGCGCCGAGGCGCTGCGGCGCCTGAGCGAGTCCCGCCCGGATGTCGTCCTGCTGGACGTGATGCTTCCCGTGCTCTCCGGCCTCCAGGTGCTGGAGGTGATGCGCAAGACGCCGGGCCTGGACCGGGTGCCCGTCATCCTCACGAGCGAGGCCATCCCCAGGAGTGCCCGCCCCCAGTCCTGGCAGCTCTTCCTCAAGAAGCCCTTCCGGCTCGAGCAACTCCTGGACGCGGTCAACCGCCTGTCCTTCCCGGACGGGCGGGGCTGAGCCCTCACTCCGCGTGTGACGTGACGGAGCAGGCGTGTGCGATGACTGGCGATTTCTACCGCCGGGGTGTGCACCCTCGCGGACGGGTCGACGCCCCCGGGACGAATCGCTACCCTCGCGCCCGTGCCCTCCACTGACAAACCCGTCGTCAAACATCGCAAGATAGGTGCCTACCGCGTGCTCGGAGAGCTGGGCCGGGGTGGCATGGCCCAGGTGTACCGAGGGCTGCACGAGATGCTGCAGCGCGAGGTGGCCATCAAGGAGATGCTCGCGGACCCGCTGAGGGACAAGGAGTCCGTGTCGCGCTTCCGCCGCGAGGCGCTCGCGCTCGCCGCCTTCCGTCACCAGAACATCGTCACCCTGTACGATCTGGTGGAGAAGAACGACGTGCTCTTCATGGTGATGGAGTACGTGGATGGGCCCACGCTGCACGAGCTCATCAAGGAGGGCGCGCTGCCGCCCGAGGTGGGGGCCGCCGTGGGGGCGCGCATCGCCGACGCGCTGGAGCACGCGCACTTCCGCCGCATCATCCACCGCGACCTGAAGCCCGCCAACGTGATGCTCACCAAGGCGGGGGACGTGAAGCTGATGGACTTCGGCGTGGCCAAGGACGTGGGCCTGGAGGCGCTCACCGCGCAGGGCATGGCGGTGGGAACGCCCTCGTACATGTCTCCCGAGCAGGTGACGGGGGCGCCCATCGACGGCCGCACGGACCTGTTCTCGCTCGGGGTGCTGCTGTACGAGTCGCTCGCCGGGCAGCGCCCCTTCCTGGGCCGCAACGCGGGCGAGGTGTTCGCGCGCATCCGCGAGGGCGCCTTCAAGCCGCTGCACAAGGTGGCGCCCCAGGTGCCCAAGGCGCTGGCGGACATCATCCACCGCGCCCTGCGCGTGAAGCCCGAGGAGCGCTACCCCAACGCCGCCGCCATGCGCCGCGACCTGGAGGCCTTCCTGTCGCCCCGCCTGGGCATGTCCTGCGAGGCCTTCCTGGTGGGCTTTTTGCGCCACCGCGAGAAGCTCACCGAGAGCGAGGCGCTGGCCCACCTCACCCAGGAGGAGCTGGGCGTGGCGGGCAACCTCGCCAAGGAGTCGGCTCCCGTGCGGCCGTGGAAGCGCTGGCTCGCCGCCTTCGCCATCGCCGCCGGGGGGTGGGGCTGGACTGCTGTCCACCCAATCCTATTGGATGGAGCTCGTGCAGCGGCTCTCCGTCCGCTGACGCATCCGGAGTGACTCCATGGGAAAGCTTCTCACCGCGGTTCTTGGTCTCGCCCTGCTCGGGGGCGGTGCGTGGTACGCGCTCCAGCGCACGGCGGCGGTGGACGCCACCGCCCCGGGCACCAGCGCGCCCAAGCGGCAGCTCGACAACGTGCGCGGCGCCGCCAGCCGCATCGAGTCGGAGGCGGACGCGCGCGCGAAGGAGCTGGAAGCGAAGATGCGGACGGACTGACGGCGCCTACTTGCGGCGCGCCGGGGCGGCCTTCTTCGCGCTCCGCGCCGGCTTCTCGTGGGTGACGGTGATCACCGTGCCGATGCCGCCGCGCACGAAGAAGTCCCCCTCCACCGTGAGCTTGCGCGGCTGGATGGCGCGCACGATGTCGTCGGCGATCGTGTTGGTCACCTTCTCGTGGAAGGCGCCCTCATCGCGGTAGGCCCACATGTAGAGCTTGAGGCTCTTGAGTTCCACGCATAGTGTGTCCGGCACGTAGCGGATCCGGAACCGGGCGAAGTCCGGCTGCCCCGTGAGGGGACAGAGGCAGGTGAACTCCGGCACGTCGAAGGCGATCTCGTAGTCGCGATCCGGCGCGGGGTTGGGGAAGGTCTGCAGCTCCTTGGTGGGCTGGGTGGGCTGGGACGGGGCACGTTGAGAAGCCATGGCGGATGTCGTCTAACACACACCTCGGGGATTCCAGTCGCCAATGGTGAACGCTCCGCCGTCCCTGGGCTGTCGGGTTGTCCGGCCCTCAACGAGATTGGTACCCGGGAAGGCAGGAGTGGGCCGGGCCACCTTGTCGACGCGCGAGGCAGGGCGTAACTCCTCATGTTGTCCCCCATGCTGCCGCCTGATTTCCAAGACCTGATCGCGTGTGTCCCCCAAGGGGTGATGCGGTTGGGCGCGGATCTGCGGGTGGAGTGGCTGGAGCCGGGCTTCACCGCCAAGACGGGGGTGGCGCTCCAGGTGGGAGACTCCGTGCTCTCCGTGCTGGAGTCCGGGCGGGGCCGGGATGACCTGGAGCGGGCCCTGCGCGAGGGGCGCAGCCACTCGGGCCACGTCATCACCGTGGGCCTCAAGCAGACGCGCATCCAGGCACGGCCCTGTCGTCCTGGCATGCCCCCGGGGGCCTGGTTGCTCTTCGAATCCTCGGGCGCCGATGACGACATGGCCTTCTCCCAGGCGCTGCAGGAGATCGCCCGCGAGGTGGGCGAGACGCTGGACGTGGACAGCGTGTGCAAGGCGGCGGTGCTGGCGGTGGTGCGCTGTGCCCAGGTGCGACGGGCGGAGGTATTCCTCACCGAGGATGGCCGGGCGCCTCGTCGGGTGGCGGTGTCGGATCTGGCCAACACCGAGACCCCCGACGATGCGCTGGACCAGCACGCCGACTCCTTCGAGGCGGCGCTCATCACCCGCCAGCCCCAGATTGGCGTGCAGCGCGGGGTGGGGGACTCGGCCGGCTCCATCTTCGCCGCGGTGCCCCTGCTGTCGCAGAAGCGCGCCCTGGGACTGCTCGTGCTCTACAAGGAACAGGGCCGCTCCTTCTCGCTGCGCGAGCTGGAGTTGTGGAGCGCCGCGGCCGGGCAGGTGGCGGTGTCCGTGCAGAACGCGCGCCTGTTGCGCGAGGCCCAGGCGGCCCTGCGGGTACGCGAGGAGTTCATGTCCATCGCCTCGCACGAGCTCAAGACGCCGCTGACCCCGCTCAAGCTCACCCTCTACTCCATGGAGCGCAGAATCGCGCAGGGCCAGCCGGTGGAGCTCTCCAGTGTCATCAAGTCCAAGCGGCAGGTGGAGCGGCTGGCGGGGCTGGTGAATGACCTGCTGGACGTGTCGCGGCTGGAACTGGGCCGGCTGTCGCTGCAGCCCGCGCCCCTGGAGATGGGCCACCTGGTGGCGGAGGTGGTGGACCAGTTCCGCCATGCCTTCGCGCGGCCCTTCTCCCTGGTGGTGCCGCGCGAGCACCTCTGGGTGCGTGGCGATCGGGACAGGCTGGAGCAGGTGCTCGTCAACCTGCTGGAGAACGCGAACAAGTACAGCCCGGCGGGCGAGCTCATTGGCGTGGAGGTGGAGTCCCTGGCGGGCCAGGCCCGCATCCACGTGAAGGACCAGGGCATCGGCGTGCCCGCGTCGGACCAGGCCCGGCTCTTCGAGCGCTTCTACCGGGCGGCCAACTCCTCGCACCGCCACTTCGGTGGCCTGGGGCTGGGCCTGTTCATCAGCGACTCCATCGCGCGGCTGCACGGCGGCGCGCTGTCCATGGCGAGCGCCGAGGGACAGGGCTCCACCTTCACCCTGTCGCTGCCGCGCATGCCGGTGGGCGAGGTGCGCCGGCTGCCCCGGCGGGTGCTGCTGCTCGACGAGGATCCGAAGCAGGAGGCGGCCGCCGAGCGGATGCTGTGCGCCGAGGGCTTCGAGGTGCTCACCGCCAATGGGGGCGTGGAGGCGCTGCGCCGGGCGTCGGTGCTGCCCGTGGACCTGGTGCTGTTGTCCTCGAGTGTTCCTCCCACCCACCTGGGCATCTTCCTGGCGGCGTTCGCGGAGCTGCCGCGCGCCCGGCCCATTCCCATTGTCCTGGCCGGAGCCACCCGGCCCGCCTGGGCCCAGCCGGACACCGCCGTGTGTGCCCGGCCCTACCACGGCGCCGAGCTGCTCGCCGCGGTGCACGCACTGATCGGCTCCCGCGAGGAGGGCAGCCGCGCCAGCGAGCCCCCGGGCGCCGGGGTGGCGGCTCCCACCACCGCCTCGCTGGAGCCCCTGGCCGCACTTCCGGCGGCATCCCAGCTGCACTCCTAGGAAAAACAACGTTTTCACGTCCGCCCGCCTGCTCCAAGCGCTGGCGCGCGGACTCTTTTCCCTCCCCGGAAGCAACGCGTTAGAGTCGCCGGTTCACGCGTGGTTTCATCCGCCGCGAGGGAGCACGACTGATGCTGGACCGAGGCCCGGGCCGTTATGGATTGTACGAGCCGGACACCGAACACGATGCCTGTGGAGTGGGTTTCGTGGCCCACATTCGGGGCGAGAAATCCCGGAGCATCGTCGAGGAAGCGCTCGAGCTGCTCAACCGGTTGAGCCACCGTGCCGCCGCGGGCAGGGACCCGGAGACCGGAGACGGTGCCGGCATCCTGCTGCAGATTCCCCATCGCCTCTTCGAGCGGGAGCGGCTGGGCTTCACGCTGCCGCCGCGCCGCCAGTACGCCATCGGCATGGTGTTCCTCCCGGCGGATCCCGAGGCCCGCATCGCGTGCGAGGCGGCCCTGGAGCAGGTGGTCACCGACGAGGGGCAGCGCGTGCTCGGCTGGCGCGACGTGCCGGTACAACCCGAGCACCTCGGCAGGCTGGCGCGTGAGCGGGCCCCCGTCATCCGCCAGCTCTTCGTCGCCCGGCGCCGCGTGGTGCCCAGCGCCTTCGAGCGCAAGCTGTTCCGCATCCGCAAGCTCACCGAGCGGCGCATCCAGGACCGCGACCTGGATCCGGATGGCCAGTTCCACGTGGCCAGCTTCTCGGCGGAGACGCTCATCTACAAGGGTCTGCTGCTGCCCCGGCAGCTGCCGCTCTTCTACCCGGACCTCCAACACCCCGAGTGCGTGAGCGCCCTGGGGCTCGTGCACTCGCGCTTCTCCACCAACACCTTCCCCACGTGGGACCTGGCGCAGCCCTTCCGCTACATCGCGCACAACGGGGAGATCAACACGCTGCGCGGCAACCGCAACTGGATGAACGCGCGGCGCGGCCTGTTGCAGTCGGCCAAGTTCGGCGGAAGCCTGGAGCCGCTCTTCCCCATCATCGTCCCGGGCAAGAGCGACTCGGCGCAGTTCGACAACATGGTGGAGCTGCTGTTCCTGGGTGGCCGGCCGCTGCCCCACGCCATGATGATGATGATCCCCGAGGCGTGGGAGGGCCACGCGCTCATGGGTGACGAGCGGCGCGCCTTCTACGAATACTCCAGCGCGCTGCTGGAGCCGTGGGACGGGCCCGCCGCCATCGCCTTCACGGACGGGCAGCTCATCGGCGCCACGCTGGACCGCAACGGCCTGCGCCCCGCGCGCTACCTCGTCACCGAGGACGACCGCATCATCCTCGCCTCGGAGACGGGCGTCATCGACGTGCCCGCCTCCCAGGTGCGCCGCAAGGGCCGCCTCACCCCGGGCCGCATGCTGCTGGTGGACACGCTCGAGGGCCGCATCATCGAGGACGAGGAGGTCAAACGCGACATCACCACGCGCTGGCCCTACCGCCGCTGGCTCGAGCGCAACGTCGCCACGCTAGACGACCTGCCCACCGAGCCCGCGCCGCCCCGGCCGGACAACGAGGAGCTGTGGCGCCAGCAGCGCGCCTTCGGCTACACGGACGAGGACGCGCGCCTCCTGCTCAAGCCCATGGCCGAGGAGGGCAAGGAGCCCACGGGCTCCATGGGCACGGACACGCCGCTGGCCGTCCTCAGCGACCAGGCGCCCACGCTCTTCAACTACTTCCACCAGCTCTTCGCGCAGGTGACCAACCCGCCCATCGACCCCATCCGCGAGTCGCTGGTGATGACGCTCGCCACGGGCCTGGGCCCCGAGGGCAACACCTTCGAGGAGACGCCGGAGCAGTGCCACCGCCTGTCCCTGCCGGGCCCCATCCTCACCAACGGACAGCTCGCCACGCTGGCGGCCATCCGCAACGAGGGCGCCTTCGAGACGCAGCGCGTGAGCCTGCTCTACCCGCTGCACGAGGAGGGCTCGAGCCTGGAGGCCGCGGTGGAGCGGCTGTGCACCGAGGTCGTCGAGGCGGTGGACGCGGGCGTGAGCATCCTCGTGCTGAGTGACCGGGGCGTGGACGCGGCCCATGCGGCCATCCCCGCGCTGCTCGCCGTGTCCGCGGTGCACCAGCGGCTCGTGCGCGACGGCATCCGCATGTACACCGGCCTCGTGCTGGAGACGGCCGAGGCGCGCGAGGTGCACCACTTCGCCTGCCTCTTCGGCTACGGCGTCTCGGCCGTCAACCCCTACCTCGCCCTGGACTCGCTGCGCGCCATGGCCGAGGCGGGCGAGCTGTCGGTGGACGCGGACAAGGCCGAGGCCAACTTCGTGCACGCCGTCGAGGAGGGCGTGCTCAAGGTGATGAGCAAGATGGGCATCTCCACGCTCCAGTCCTACCGCGGCTCGCAGCTCTTCGAGTGCGTGGGCCTGGAGCGCAAGCTGGTGGAGCGGCACTTCACCGGCACGCCCTCGCGCGTGGAGGGCGTGGGCCTCGGGGAGCTGGGCCGCGAGGTGCGCGAGCGCCACGCGCGGGGCTTTGGCGCCGCGGCCGAGTTCGAGCTGGAGCAGCTGCCCGTGGGCGGCCAGTACCAGTGGCGCCGCCGGGGTGAGACGCACAAGTGGAACCCGTCCACCATCGCCCTGTTGCAGCAGGCGGCGCGCACCAACGACGCCGCGGTCTTCGCCGAGTACTCCCGCCTGGCGGATGACGAGAGCCGCGCGCACTGCAACCTGCGTGGGCTGCTGGTCGTCGCGGAGGAGGGGTGTACGCCCGTGCCGCTGGAGCAGGTGGAGCCCGCGAGCGCCATCGTCCGGCGCTTCGTCACCGGCGCCATGTCCTTCGGCTCCATCAGCGCCGAGGCCCACGAGACGCTCGCCATCGCGATGAACCGCATCGGCGGACGCTCCAACAGCGGCGAGGGCGGCGAGGAGTCGCGCCGCTACGTTCCGGACGAGAACGGCGACCTGCGGCGCAGCGCCATCAAGCAGGTGGCCAGCGCCCGCTTCGGCGTCACCACCGAGTACCTCGTCAACGCCGCCGAGCTGCAGATCAAGATGGCCCAGGGCGCCAAGCCCGGCGAGGGCGGACAGCTGCCCGGACCCAAGGTGGACGAGCGAATCGCCAAGGCGCGCTGGAGCACGCCCGGCGTGACGCTCATCTCCCCGCCGCCGCACCACGACATCTACTCCATCGAGGACCTGGCGCAGCTCATCTATGACTTGCAGTCGGTGAACCCCACGGCGCGCGTGAGCGTGAAGCTCGTGAGCGAGGTGGGCGTGGGCACCATCGCCGCGGGCGTGGCCAAGGCGGGCGCGGGCGGCGTGGTCATCTCCGGCTACGAGGGCGGCACGGGCGCCTCGCCCCTGTCCAGCCTCAAGCACGCGGGTCTGCCGTGGGAGCTGGGCCCGGCCGAGGCGCAGCAGGTGCTCGTGCACAACGGCCTGCGCGGCCGCATCCGCCTGCAGGTGGACGGCGGTCTGCGCACCGCCCAGGACGTACTCGTCGCCACGCTCCTGGGCGCCGAGGAGTACGGCATGGCCACCGCGAGCCTCATCGCGCTCGGCTGCATCATGCTGCGCAAGTGCCACCTCAACACCTGCTCGGTGGGCATCGCCACCCAGGACGCTGGGCTGCGCGAGCGCTTCCACGGCAAGCCCGAGCACGTGGTGAACTTCTTCTACATGGTGGCCGAGGACCTGCGCCGCCGGATGGCCGCCCTGGGCGTGCGCCGGCTGGACGAGCTGGTGGGCCGGGTGGACCTGCTGCGGCAGCTGCCCGCCTCGGACCACTGGAAGGCGAAGAAGGTGGACCTCTCCTCCCTGCTGACGCCCTCGCGCGCCCCGGAGACGGAGGACCGGCGCTGTGACACGCCCCAGGTGAAGGACGTGTCGGACCACCTGGACCACGAGCTGATCCTCCAAACCAAGGCCACCCTGGATGGGGGCGCGCCCACGCTGCTGGTGCGGCCGGTGAGCAACACCCACCGCGCGGTGGGCGCCATGCTCTCGGGAGACATCGTGCGCCGCTACGGGGCCCAGGGCTTGCCGGATGGACGGCTGCGCATCCGCCTCAGGGGCTCGGCGGGACAGAGCTTCGGGGCGTTCCTCGCCAACGGCGTGACGCTGGAGCTGGAGGGCGATGCCAACGACTACCTCGGCAAGGGGTTGTCGGGCGGACGCATCATCGCCTACCCGCCGCAGGACAGCCGCTTCGTGCCCGAGGAGAACGTGCTCGCGGGCAACACGGTGCTCTACGGCGCCACGGCGGGCGAGGTGTACCTGCGCGGGCTCGCCGGCGAGCGCTTCGCGGTGCGCAACAGCGGCGCCCAGGCGGTGGTGGAGGGCGTGGGTGACCACGGCTGCGAGTACATGACGGGCGGCGTGGTGGTGGTGCTCGGGCCCACGGGGCGCAACTTCGCCGCGGGCATGAGCGGCGGCACGGCCTTCGTGCTCGACCGCGACCGCTCCTTCCGGGGCCGCTGCAACCTGGAGATGGTGGAGCTGGAGTCGTTGGTGGACGAGTCGGAGCTGTGGCTCGTGCACGGGATGATCGAACGGCACCTGCACCACACCGGCAGCACGCTGGCGCGGCGGGTGCTCGACAACTGGGAGCTGATGGTGCCGCAGTTCGTGAAGGTGATGCCGACCGACTACAAGCGCGTGCTCCAGGCCCGCCGCGCTTCCCGCCGGCCCCCTCCGGCCCAACTGCCGCGCCTGCACGTCGTGGGAGGAGAGTAAGACCATGGGCAAGACGACGGGTTTCCAGGAGTGGAAGCACGTGCCCGCGCCGAAGCGGGAGAAGTCCGAGCGCCTCAAGGACTGGCGCGAGTTCACCCTCCCCCTGCCCGCCGACGAGGCGAAGCGGCAGGCGGGGCGATGTATGGACTGTGGCGTGCCCTTCTGTCACCAGGGCTGTCCGCTGGGCAACCCCATCCCCGAGTTCAACGACGCGGTGTACCGGGGCAAGTGGAAGGAGGCCTTCCTCGCGCTCAGCGGTACCCACAACTTCCCCGAGTTCACCGGCCGCCTGTGCCCCGCGCCCTGCGAGGCCGCGTGCGTGCTCAGCATCGATCAGGATCCCATCACCATCGAGCAGATGGAGAAGGAGATCATCGAGCGCGCCTTCGCGGAAGGCTGGGTGAAGGCACATCCGCCCGCGCACCGCACCGGCAAGCGCGTGGCGGTGGTGGGCTCGGGTCCCGCGGGGCTCGCGGCGGCGGCGCAGCTCAACCAGGCGGGTCACCACGTCACCGTGTTCGAGCGGGATGACCGGCCAGGCGGCATGCTTCGCTATGGCATCCCCGACTTCAAGCTGGAGAAGTCCGTCATCGACCGGCGGCTCAAGCTCCTGGAGGAGGAGGGCATCGAGTTCCGCTGCGGCGTGGACGTGAGCCGCGAGCCGGGCTGGCGTGCGCTGCGCGAGCAGTACGACGCGCTCGTGCTGGCCGTGGGTGCCCAGCGCGGCAAGGATCTCACCGTGCCCGGGCGCGAGCTGTCCGGCGTGGTGATGGCCATGGACTACCTGACGCACCAGAACCGGGTGGTGGCGGGGCTCACCTCGCTCGAGCCCCGGTTCAACGCGGCCGGCAAGCGGGTGATCATCCTCGGCGGTGGCGACACGGGCTCGGACTGCCTGGGCACGGCGCTGCGCCAGGGCGCGGCGCACGTGATGCAGGTGTCGTACGCGCCCCCGCCCCCCGCGGTGCGGGCGCTGAACAATCCATGGCCCCGCTGGCCGCTCGTCTTCCGCACCTCGTCCAGCCAGGAGGAGGGCGGCCAACGCGAGTTCGGTCTGGTCACCCAGCGCCTGGAGGGGCAGGACGGCCAGCTCAAGGCCCTGCACTCGGTGAAGGTGGAGCTGACGACGGGGACGGATGGCAAGCCCGCGCTCGTGGAGATTCCCGGCTCTCAGACGGCCCACCCGGTGGACCTGCTCGTGCTCGCCATCGGCTTCACGGGGCCGGACAGCCACACGCTGTCCGAGGAACTGGGCGTGAAGCTCACTCCCCGGGGCACCGTGCAGGTGGACTCCCACTTCGCCACCTCGGCGGACGGCGTGTTCTGCGCGGGTGATGCGAGCCGCGGGGCGAGCCTCATCGTCTGGGCGTTCGCGGACGGGCGCGAGACGGCCCGCTCCGTTGATGCGTACCTCTCCCGGGGCATCTCCGCCCTGCCCACGCGCGGCAAGGACTGCGCCGTCGGCTGATGCACCCGGCTGAAGTGTGTGCTTCCCGTCCTTGGACGCATCGAGGCGGGGTGAGCGCGCGGGGTCTTCGCTAGCCTCGCGCCGCTTCAACCCCCCTCGAGGAGGAGCACACATGAAGGTCTACGGTCATCCGATGAGCACCTGCACCCGCAAGGTGCTCACCACGCTGGCGGAGAAGGGTCACACGTCGCACGAGTTCGTGCTGGTGGACCTCATGAAGGGCGAGCAGAAGTCGCCCCAGTACCGGCCAGGCATCCCTTCGGCGTCGTCCCCTTCCTGGAGGATGATGGCTTCTCGATGTACGAGTCGCGCGCCATCATCCGCTACCTGGACGCGCGGCTGCCGGGCCCCAAGCTCACCCCCAGTGACTACCCCTCGCTCGGCCGCATGGAGCAGTGGATCAGCATCGAGCAGTCCAACTTCACGCCCCACTGCATGGACATCGTCCGTGAGCTGGTGTTCAAGCAGGGCGCCAAGCCCGATCTGGACAAGGTGAACAAGGGCCGGGATGGCTGTGCCCGGGCACTCGACGTCGTCGACCGGGCCCTCCTGTCTCAGGGCCACCTCGCGGGGGATCTCTTCTCGCTCGCGGACATCTGTTGGCTGCCCTACTTGCAGTACCTCTCGATGACGCCCCATGCCTCGCTCATCACCGAGCGGCCCCACGTGAGCTCCTGGTGGCGGCGCATCAGCGCCCGCCCCTCGTGGAAGAAGGTCACGGGGTAGTCCGGGTCTCTCCGGCGGGACGGTGCCTTCCTGGCTGCCCTGCATGATGGCGGGTTCGAAATAGAGCCCGCCGCGCTTCCAGGCGTTATCCTGGAGGTCATGTCGCGGCAACCACTTGCGAAGTCGTCCTCGTCCTTCCCTTCCCATCTGTCTTCCTGGCTCGAGCCGTCCCGGTTGAGGGAACTCGTGGAGGCCCGGGTCTACGCCCGGGGCGAGGAGCTGGCGGACACGGGGAGCGTGACGAGGTGGTCGGTGACGCCCACGGGCCTGGAGGGAGATGTCCGAGGCCCGAGCCGCGCGCTCCACGACGTCGTGCTCTCCGTGGACGAGCAGGGCCTGGATGGGGATTGCTCCTGCGAGCGCTACCTCCTGAAAGGGTTCTGCGAGCATCTGGTGGCGCTGGCCCTGGTGTGGAACAGGGCCCAGGCGCCCGAGAAGCCCGCCGAGTCCACCTCGTCACGGCCGCGGACTCCAGAACAGGTCCGGGCGTGGCTGGCGGAGCATCAGGTTGCCCACCTGGAGCGCGTGCACCTGATGGAGGTGAAGCCCTTCCTGCCTCACTCGACCGAGTGGCGCCACCTCCTGTTCCGGATCGCCCATCACCCCCTGGTCTCGCTCCTGGACGGGACCCTGCGGCCCTCCTTCCTGGAGCCCCCTCGGAGTGACGTGCTGGAACGCGCGGCCTGGGCCCGGGTGGAGGCCGAGGTCGAGTCCGTGCGTCGGGGGCTGGAGCGCGAGCGTCTCCATCCAGGGCCTCCCGCTCCCACGGACGCGCGGCTCGCGCCCCTGGTCCAGGCGCTGCACCGGCTCCGGGCCCGGGTGCGTGAGCACGCCGTGCCCCGGGCGCTGCCCACGAATTCCCTCACCCTCGTCATTCATGGCGAGCCTCCCGCCTTCCTCGTGTACGAGCTGCCTCCCAGCCATGCGCACATGACGGCGGGGGAGGTGCCTGTCTCGCGGGCGGTGAGGGTGGATCTGTCGCGGGCGCTCGAAGGAGGGGAGGCGGTGGCGTGCTCGCACTGCGATCCCACGTCTCCCGCGCGGTGCGTGCATGCCGTGTCCGCGCTGGATCGGGTGATGGAGGCCCTGAGCGAGACGCGGCGGGCGGAGGAGAATGCCCGGCTCGCCGAGCGGCTCTTCGTGGAGCCGGGCCGCAAGCTCCTGGAGGCACTGGACAAGGCCCGGGTGTTGGCGGACGTCCGCTCCGCTCCGGCTTCGGGCGCCCAGGTGAGCTTCCGTCTGGAAGGGGTGGAATCCGGCTCGCCCCGGTTGCGGCCCCTGCTGCACCGGCCCGCGAAGAAGGGAGGCGTGTCGAAGGGCAGCCTCGTGTCGTCCCGTGACATGGCCGAGGTCCGTGAGCTCCTCACCTCTCCCGAGGAGGAGCAGGCGCTCGAGTTGTGCCTGTTGATGGAGCGGCAATACGGCGCGGCCGAGCGCCACCCCTTGCTGGTGCAAGCCTTGAAGCTGCTCGCGCCCGGCCACCGGTTGGTGCTCGACTCACGGCGGGACACCCCGCTCCGGGTGCGCGCCCTGCCGCTCGGCTTCTCCCTCGACGAGGGGGCGCCGGGCGAGGACGAGCTGTGGGTGGAGCCGAGCGTGGAGGGCCACACGGTGCTGGAGTGGGCCCGGGAGAAGCTGCGCGACCGCGCCCCCCTGCCGTGGCTGTTCGTGCACGGCGAGGCGCCCGAACCACCGGAGCTGGTGCTGGTGTCCGTCTCTCCCGCGGCCATGGCGGTGTTGAGCCCCGTGGTGGAGCATGGCGGCCGGCTGCCGCTCGCGTGGCGTGCGGAGTTGTTGGAGCGGCTCGGGGGCGTGGAGTCGGCCTTTCCGCTCTCGTTGCCACCGGCGCTGGAAGGGCGCGAGGTGCCGGCCGAGCCGGGACTGCTGCTGCGCCTGCGGCCCACGGGCGCGCAGGCCCTGGAGGGACAGTGGTTCGCGCGGCCCCTGTCCGGGGCCCGGCCCCGGGTCCCGGGAGAGGGGAGCGACATCGTCCGGGGCTCGCGCGAGGGCGAGCGCGTGTGGACGCGCCGGAACCTGGAGGACGAGCGGGCCCGGGTGGCCACGGCGATGCAGTGGCTGGGCCTGCCGATGACGGAGCCGAGCCGCTTCGAGCTGGTGGGGGCGGAGGCGTCGCTCGGTTTCCTGGAGCGCCTGGAGGCGCCAGAGCGCCCCGCGTGGGACGTGGAGTGGGAGGATCATCCCTGGCGCGTGGTGCGGACACCGGAGGCGAAGGGGTTGAAGGTGTCGGTGCAACGGGAGCGGGACTGGTTCAGCGTGAAAGGGGGTGTGCGGGTCGAGGACGAGCGGGTGGAGCTGGCGGTGCTGCTGGACGCGCTGCGGCGGGGCCACCGGTACGTCCCCCTGGGCAAGGGCCGGTGGCTGCGGATCACCCAGGAGCTGCGTGGGCAACTCCAGCCACTGGCGGACGTGGCGCATGCCTCGCGGGGCCATTGGGAGGTAGGGGCGGCGGCGGTGCCCGCGCTGGACGCGCTGGCCGAGGCGGGCGCCGACGTCCAGGCGCCTCCGGACTGGCGCCGGCTGGCCGGACGCATCCGCAAGGCGGGGCGCCTGGAGGTGCCGGTGCCCGACGGGCTTCGGGCCGAGCTGCGCGACTACCAGCGCGAGGGTTTCGAGTGGATGGCGCGGCTGGCCGAGTGGGGTGGGGGCGGGTGCCCGGCGGACGACATGGGGTTGGGCAAGACGTTGCAGACGCTGGCGCTGCTGCTGCGCCGCGCGAACGAGGGCCCCGCGCTGGTGGTGGCGCCCACCTCGGTGTGCTTCAACTGGCTGCGCGAGGGGGAGCGTTTCACGCCGTCCTTGAAGATGCATGCCTACCGGGACGCGGAGCGCGAGACCTTGTTGTCCCGAGTGGGCGCCGGGGACGTGGTGGTGGTGAGCTACGGCCTGCTGACGCGCGAGCTGGAGCGCTTCACGCCCGTGTCCTTCGCCACGCTGGTGTTGGACGAGGCCCAGGCGGTGAAGAATCCCGACACGGCCCGGGCCCGGGCGCTGTGCTCGCTCCAGGCCGAGGCGCGCATCGCGCTCTCGGGCACGCCGGTGGAGAACCGCCTGTCGGAGCTGTGGAGCCTCTTCCGGCTCGTCTTTCCGGGGCTGCTGGGCAGCCGGGAGTCCTTCCGCCAGCGCTTCGCGGGACCCATCGAGCGCGACAAGGATCCCGAGGCGCGTGCGGCGCTGGCGCGGCTGGTGCGGCCCTTCCTGTTGCGGCGCACCAAGGCGCAGGTGGCGCGGGAACTGCCCTCTCGCGTGGAGACGGTGGTGCCCATCACCTTGTCCGAGGCGGAGCGTCGGCTGTACGAGGACACGCGCCGGCGGCGCTTGCCCGCATCGCGAAGGCGGAGGGCCAGGAGAAGCGCTTCGCGGTGCTGGCGGCCCTCACGCGCCTGCGGCTGGCGGCGTGTCACCCACGGTTCGTGGACGCCGACTCCCCGGTGCCGTCCTCCAAGCTGGAGCGCCTGCTGGAGCTGGTGGACGGGGTGCGTGCCGAGGGGGGCCGGGCGCTCGTCTTCAGCCAGTTCGTCAAGCACCTGACCCTGGTGCGCGAGGCCCTGGAGGCGCGGGGCGTGTCCTCGCAATACCTGGATGGGGGGACACCGGCGGCCGAGCGGGAGGCGCGCGTGGCGGCCTTCCAGGGGGGCGAGGGGGATGTCTTCCTCATCTCCCTGAAGGCGGGCGGCACGGGCCTCAACCTCACCGCGGCGGACCATGTCTTCCACCTGGACCCCTGGTGGAACCCGGCGGCCGAGGATCAAGCCACGGATCGGGCCCATCGCATCGGCCAGACGCGGCCCGTCACGGTGATGCGCCTCATCGCCGAGGGCACCATCGAGGAGGCGATCCTCGCGTTGCATGAGGAGAAGCGCGACCTGGCCAGCAGCCTCCTGTCGGAAGCGGACGGGGCCGCGGCGCTCTCCACCGAGCAGCTCCTGGGCCTCTTGCGTGCGAGCGCCGACGGGGAGCGTGCTGGCTGAGCGGAGGTTTTCGCGCGGAGTGTTTCGCGGGCGACCTCCCTCCGCCGCCTCGTGGTGGGGGGCGGGTCCCCGGAAGAGCGGGTAGGAGGGGACGCGCGCGGGGAGGCGGTGCTAGGGTGCCCATCGGAATTGGCGTCTGGGGCGGGCTCGCGGACGCCGGACTGGTGAAATGGCCGCGGATTGACTGGAGGGACGGGTTGGGCACGCTCCTGAAAGGTGGCATCGTCGTCGAACTCGAGCCGGCGCACGTCGAGCGCGTGGACCTGCGCATCGAGGGCGAGCGCATCGTGGCGCGGGGTCCCGACCTCCAGGCGGCGCCGGACGACGAGGTGGTGGCGCTCTCGGGCAAGCTCGTCTTTCCGGGCCCGGTGAGCGCGCACCAGCGGCTGAGCGCGAGCCTGGGGCGGGGCATGCCCCGGCCGAAGCTCGAGGGCTACCAGGAGCTGGTGGACAAGGTGCGCTGGCGCTACGAGGACGCGCTGGACCTGGACGCGGTGCAGGTGGCCGCCACGGCGGGGGGCCTGGAGGCGCTGCAGTGCGGCACCACCACGCTCTTCGAGCTGCACTCTTCTCCCCGGGCGGTGCAGGGCTCGCTGTTGCGCGCGGCCCGCGGGCTGCATGAGGTGGGCGTGCGCGGGGTGCTCTCCTACGCGGTGTCGGATCGCCGGGGAGCGCTGGGGCGCGAGGAGGGGCTGGACGAGACGGTGTCCTTCGCGCGCAAGGCGCGGGGCCGGCTGCGCGGGCAGGTGGGCGCGGCGCCGCTGTTCACCGTGGGCAAGGAGGCCCTGGAGGGCCTGACCGAGGCGGTGAAGAGCACGGGCGTGGGCCTGCACGTGCCCCTGGCGGAGGATCCGCTGGACGAGAAGCTGTCGGTGGAGCGCTACGGCGGCACTCCGGTGTCGCGGCTGGTGGAGGAGGGCCTGCTGTCTCCGCAGACGGTGCTGGTGCACGTGGGGCACCGGCGTGGCCGGAGCTCGCGCAGCTCTTGCCCACGGGGGCGTGGCTCGTGCACACGCCGCGCTCCAACATGGAGTCCGAGGTGGGCTACGCGCCGGCGCTGAAGTTCGGCCACCGGGCGACGCTGGGGGCGGACGGGGTGAGCGCGGACATGTTCGCCGAGGCCCAGGCGGCGTGGCTGCGCTCGCGCGACGCGGGACAGCCCATCGACGTGTTGCGCTACCTGGCCAATGGCCAGCGCCCGGCGTCCCAGGCCTTCGGGTTGCAGATCGGCGCCATGCGCGAGGGCGCGGTGGCGGACCTGCTCGTCATGGACTACCTGCCGGCCACGCCGCTCACGGCGGAGAACCTGGCGTGGCACGTGGTGTTCGGCCTGGGCTCGCGCCACGTGGAGTCGGTGATGGTGGATGGCGTGTGGCGGGTGTGGGCGCGTCGGCCCCTCTCGGTCAACCCGTCCGTGGTGGCCGAGCAGGCACGGGAGGCCGCCGCCGCCATCTGGGCGCGCATGGGAGAGAAGTGAAGCCTGGCGGTAAGGAGCACTCCGGGCCCAGATGACCGGTGGACAGGCCGCCAGCGTGTGGGCTTGGGTACACCCGGGCGGGAAGTGATAAGCCTCCGGGCATGCTCAATTCCATGCTCGTAGCGGGCTTCCTCATGGGAGCCTCCCCCCAGGTCGGCCAGGTCGCGCCGGACTTCACGGTGAAGGACACCTCCGGCAAGAGCTACACCCTGTCGGAGATGGTGAAGACCGGTCCGGTCATCCTCGCCTTCTTCCCCAAGGCCTTCACCGGCGGCTGCACGAAGGAACTCGCGGCGTACACGGAGCGGTACGCGGACGTGCAGAAGCTCGACGGCCAGCTGCTCGCCGTCAGCACGGACGCGCCGCAGGACCTGGTGAAGTTCAAGGAGTCGCTCAAGGCGCCCTTCGCCTTCGTGCCGGATCCGGACGCGACGCTCACCAGCCTTTATGACGTGAAGATGCCGGTGATGAACCTGGCCAATCGCTACACGTTCGTGATTGGGGAGGACCGCAAGGTTCTCAAGGTGGACGAGGGCAAGGACGCCATCGATCCCAAGGCCGCCATTGCCGCCTGTCCGCTGCGCAAGAAGGCCGACGCGGCGGCGAAGGACGCGTCGAAGGCTCCCGCGAAGTAACGGGCGCTGACCCACGCGCTGGCCCTCGATGGGCCCAGTGCGTGGCTCGCGTCCGCTCTGCGGGGTCACGTGGAGCGGACCGGGTCGGTTGGAGGCGGCGGGAATCGAACCTGCCGCCTGTCACTCCCAGCGCGGGCTAGGCAGAGTTTCGTGGGCGCCCGGCGGTAGCGTGTGCCCTGGCGAGGTGTGACCGGGGAGGGGCAGGTGGGGGAGCGCGGGTGGGCGTACCGGCGAAGGCGGCCGGAGGGGACGGTGCTGTACTCGGCGGTGCGAGACAACCTCGCCACGCTGCTGGCGGAGGCAGGCGAGCTGGGACGCGGCCTGCCCAGGTACGTGGAACGGGACTTCGCCAAGTACTTGGAGTGCGGTGTGTTCGCGCACGGCTTCGCGCGGGTGCGCTGCGAGAGTTGCAAGGACGAGCAAGACGTTCGACTTGGACGTGTTGGCCTGCGTGAGGTGTGGAAGCAGGCGCCAAGTGCTGGCGTACCTGACGGCACCCAACACCGTGCGCGCCATTCTGGAGCACTTGGCACTGCCCACGCGGTCTGCTCAACGGGCTGCATCGCAGGGGCCATCCCAGCAGGCGTGGTGTTGAGCTGCGAGCAGTCACCACCGGCCCGGCTCACAGCTCGGCCGGCACCCGTCAGTGGCCCTCCTCGGCCCCTCTGCACCAACCCTCCTCCTCAACACGGCCTCTATTCTGCCTATACGCCCAGTGCTGCTACGTCTTCTGCGCGGGCTCCTGTTGCTAGAGCCGATCTCAGCACTCTCCAACGCCGCTTGTTGCGCCGCAGTTCGCGACCATCCGCTATGCTATCATGAATCTGCCTTTGCACCGACGTTCTTCCGGAGGGCAGCTTGAGTTCAAATCGTCGTTCCAATGATACATCGCGGAAGTCAACCCAGCTGCGTTCGCGTGAAACGGTGGGCTCGGCGAGCAAGCTCGTGAAAAACGTGGCCGTCCCTGAGAAAAAGCGCCACGAACTGGGCCCCACGCTGGCTGAGCTCCGCGCGGGTCAGTCATCGCTCAAGATCGGCCAACGCGGAGAGGCCGTGGACCACATCCAGAAACTGCTCAAGGTCAAAGGCAGCAGCAGAGGCAGATACGAAAGCAAGCTCATTGACGCGGTCAAAACATTTCAATCCCGTCAGCAACTACCCGCCACTGGAATTGTCGACCAATCGACTCTACAGAAGCTCGAACAGTTCGCGACGTTATCCTCTCCAATCCAGTCCAAAAGCAGCTCCAATAACCCCAGAAGAACCAAGGACGAGCAGAAGCCAGAAATACAGATCAAGTTCAACGACATCGAGGAAAATCCACACTATCTCATTGCCGCAAAATGCAAGAGGACCGACCCTAAACACATCGAAAAGTGTCACACGGTATGCTGCTCAATTTATCTCAAGACGCGCATGTCGAATAATATCCAGGTGGTCCTCAGGAGTTCTGAGGGGTATCTGCGATTCATTAATCCTGACGGTGGGGGTGGCAAGAAGACCGTAATGCTCCCAGCCGACGGAACGGCAACGACCTTTGAGGTTGTCAGTGAAATCCCTACCAATAATGGCGATGCAAAGATCTATGTCTATAATATCCATAATGAACTGCTAACCACAGTTAATGTCACTGTTTTCTGGTTTGACAATGCGCGGATGGACGCGCTTCCAGCAAGGAAGTACGTGTTCAAGGAACTCCCACCAAAAACCTATTTCAAGCATGATGACAGATACTCAGTTCCTGGAGAATACATACACGGGCTCGATGATCACAAGGTTCCATCTGACGATGCCGGAACTGATCCACTTTGCGGAGTGGAACTCTCCGCCGAGGCCCGCATACGGCCAGAAGGAATACCCTGCGCAGCGCCACAAATTGCCAACCTGCGAATCGGAATCATCCAGAATGTGCTCTCAAAGACGCGGGTGAAAACATTTGTTGTTGATGGTATTACATGGGAGGCTGGAGTCAATCCTGGGACCACGGTAGACGCGGCAAAGACAATTCGCTTCACAACCAGCGTCACCACCCAGATGAATGACACCACCAAAGAAGACGCTCCCCTTTATGACAAGGACTCCTGGACCCCCCGAAGGGATGCCCTGACTCAGGAGAAGCACTCACCGAAGACTCGCCCTACTCATCCCTGCAACCCCAACACGAGGACCAATACGCCCGAAACAACCCAAGGAAGAAGATCGCAACCGTGAAATACCGGCCCTTGAGTTCTAAAATCGATATGGAGTTCATGGACTGGGCAGTTGTGTTCAACGACTCAGCCCAGATCCAAGATTACTGCGTGCTCAAGCAGCGGCCTTGGTCGCTTCATGTGGACAGCACTCGTGGTGGAGAGCAGAAGGCCAGGGTGGGAGAGATGAGGGATCCAACCAGTATGCCGGTCGTGGCCCCCCCATATAGCAACACGGTTGGGTCCAATGAAAAAGATCCCAGGTATACAAGGAAGGACTCAACCACCACCGAGGTAAAGACATTCACAAAGTAACGTGTCAGGTGGTTACGACAACAACAAGCTGGCTGAGAAGGTGCAGAAAACTCGTTCCGACAACCTCACCCCTACGAATCGTCTGACACCCTCGCCGGATGTCCGTGTTGCAGGAGTTGCCCGCCAACGCGGACTTCATCTCGGTGTCCAACGCGCAAGGCCAGCGTCGGCGCAACAGGCTGGCGGTGGGGTGTGAACTCGGTGGGTTGAATGGGAATGCCTCCACGACAGTGAACGTGGTGGTCCGGCCGACGGGCGTGGGCTCCGTGGCCACCTCCGCCGAGGTCTCGGAGATGCAGCAGGACCTCGCGGAGCAGAACAACACCGCCTCCTTGCTCGTCAACGTCGATCCGTGGTCATCATTACCCGGGGCTCCTCCCTCCCGGGCTATTCCCTGGGTGGACACCGGGCGTGCTCGCCAAGGCATGCCTGGGTCTACCCGGAGGATGGCCATACCTCGCAGGCCCTGGAGGCGGCGGATGAAACGCAAGCAACTCAACCGTGGGAAGTCCATGGCCGTCATGGCGCTGCTGCTGCTCTTCAGCGGGTGCATGGCTCCTCGTCAGGTGATGGATGTCGTGCCAGAGCCCGCGCCCGTGCCTGGCCGGGTGGGGGAGGGGCCGTGGCTCCTGCAATACACGCAGTCGAACCTATGGGTTCGCACCCCTCGGGGGACACAGGTTACGCGTTGACCCGGTCGGGCCGGGTGGTCTCTGATATGCTCGGCAGGCACGAGTTGGGGTGGACGGGTGTGGCCATCTCTCCCGACGGGCGCCAGGTGGCTTATGTCGAGACGGTCGGAAGACCCGATGCCCACGAAGCCATCGGTGTGTGCAACTTGCTCTGGGTCATAACGGCGACGGCTCGGGCCGCCGACTGCTGGTGGACTTGTGCGAACGTACACCCCTCGAGGGAAATGTCAGTGCCGGGCCCATCCTCCGAAAAGGGTGTCAGACGACTCGTAGGAGACGACTTGTAGAGAGGACCTCGTAGGAACGACTCGGAGCGCGAGAGGTGTCGGAACGAGTTCTTTGCCACCCTTCTTGGGGCCAGATGATGCACGTGGTACTCGCCATGGCCCGGATTCTACGAGCTTCGGGGGCGGCGTGTTCCCGCGCGAAGGATCACCACCTTCGCTGCTGCGGCCTCGCGCCCACAGGAGCAGCGGAAGGCACAGCAAGTGCGCGCCGGCCTTGTCCAAGGACTCGCTCTGGCACCTCGTCCTATGACCTGGCCGATACCCTGCCCTGGGCCTTGTTTCCAAGGCGGCCGCCCAGCATCCACCCGAAGAAGAAGCCCAGAGCCGCGTAGCAGGCCAAATTGAAATAGATCAGGAACGAACTCCACGCGCGGGGCAATGGGCTCAGACCGCCGGGAGGGATGGCCCACCCCATCTCATCCCGCCCGTAGACGAGCAGCCGCTCCCCCACGTTCCGGGCGCGTAGAAGACGTAGCTCGCGATGTCCGAGAGTCCGCCCAACAGCAGTGGCAGGGCGAGGAAATCCACCACCAGGAAGATGATCGCCCCGACCACTCCCCACAATGCTCGTCGCTTCATAGGTTTCGAGCAGCCTGGAAGCCTGCGGCATCCCAGGACAGGCGCTCCGCGTATTGGTCGCAAGAACCCAGCCAGTCCGCCAGTGTGTCGGTCGGGTCTACTTCCCGCAAGGGATGCTGCAGGAGGTTGTAGCGCAAGTGCCAGTAGAAGAGGGCCCACTGTCCGTTCTCGTCATCATCGCCCTGCAGGTCACGCCTGGGAAGGTGTCAAAGAGCTCGTTCCGACAACCTCACCCCCTACGAATCGTCTGGCACCCTCGCCGGACACCCTTGCCGGTCGCTTGGTGCTCAGTCCCGTGGAGGAGCAACCCCTGCTGCTGGTGGTGAACGACCCGGACTACGAGACGGAGCGCGTGACGCTCGGGGCGAGGCAGCTTGAGGCCGTGGTGCAGCCTGTGCCCCTTGGGCACCACGCCCGAGAAGGGTATCAGACGATTCGTAGGGGCGATTCGGAGCGCTCGAGGTGTCGCAACGAGTTCTTTGACACCCTCCCTGGGCCTCCCGGGTGCCGTGGCTCTCCTCGGACGTGGCCGACGTGCTGCTCTCCATGGCCACGGCCGAGTCCCTCTCCCTGGTGGCGGCGCTCCAGTCGGGCACGCCGCTCACCCTCTCGCTGGTGTTCGACACGCTGCTCACTGCCGTCGGCGCTTCGGGCCTCTTTAGCTGGGGCAAGAAGCTCACCGCCGCGGCGAAGGGGGAGAAGGCAGCCATCCACTGACGCGGCCGCTGTCCGGATGCACGAAGGGCCCGGTCTCCACCTCGGAGGCCGGGCCCCTTTCCTGTCTTGCGCTGGACTCCGAGGGTGTGGCTGGGCGCTTTTGCTACGGGCCATGGTCTAGTACTACAGTTGGACATTTTTAAGTGGACAGAGGAATGGCCCTCCCCCTGCTGCCGTAACAAGCTGCCGTCCTCCGTTTGGCGTGAACCCATGACTCGGACCTCCTCTCCTCTGAGATAATACGGCCCCAGCGCAACGCAACTGCGGAGGTGGGGTGGAGGGCCCCACTTGTCTGGTGGGGAGCCAGGAGAGAAAGCGAAACGAAGGCAAGGGTGACGCCGGAGGTGGCGTGGTTATAACCCATGGGAGAAGTCACCTTCACCTGGGGGCCGCCATGTCGAGCCGCGCTGTCGTCTCGGACCACAACGAAACGGTTTTCGTCAGGAAATGGGAAGAGGAGTGGCGCCGCGTACAGGCGTGGGTCCAGCCCCACTTCGCGCGTCCGGAGACACGCACCTCGGCGGAGTCGCTGTTGCAAGGATTGCTGGCACGAGTCGAGCGCAAGAACTCCTGGGGCTTGAGTGAGGAGGTGGGCCGGGAGACGCCCTACGCTTTTCAACACCTGCTCAATGGGGCCCAGTGGGACGAAGACGCGCTCCGGGACGACGTGTTGTCGTATGCCCGAGAGCGGCTGGGAGAGGGGGGAATATTGGCCGTGGATGAGACCGGCTTCTTGAAGAAGGGGGACAAGTCCGCGGGAGTCGCACGGCAGTACAGCGGCACGGCGGGCCGGGTGGAGAATTGCCAGATAGGCGTCTTCCTGGCCTATGTCACCGATAAGGGACACACGCTGGTGGACCGTGAGCTGTACCTCCCCAAGGAATGGCTTGAGGAGCCGGAGCGCGGTCGCCGGGCAGGAATTCCCCGGGAGTGGGATTCCAGACCAAGCCTGAGCTGGCGCGAGTCATGCTCCAGCGGGCGCTGGACACTGGACTCCGACCGAAGTGGGTGGTGGGAGATGAGGTGTATGGCCGGGATGGAGAGTTGCGACGGTTTCTGGAGAGCCAGTCGCAACCGTATGTGCTGGCGGTGGCCTCCAATACCTACGCCTGGCACGGGGAGGCTCACGTGACGGCGGGCGAGGTATTGAAGGAGGTGAAGACACCCGAATGGACGCGGCTGTCGGCGGGAGCCGGAGCCAAGGGACCGCGGCTGTATGACTGGGCGCGAGTCCAGCTCAATTCTCCGGCGAGGAACCAAGCGCGATGGTTTCTCTTCCGCCGCGGCCTGTCGGAGGATTCCGACGTGGCCTTCTACCGGTGCATGCACCGGCCACGACGTCGCTGGCGGCCCTGGTGGAAGCGGCTGGTAAACGCTGGCCGGTAGAGGAATGTTTCGAGTCGGCCAAGGGGGAGGTGGGACTGGACGACTATGAAGTGAGGCGGTGGCGAGGGTGGTACCGCCACATGACGTTGTGCCCGGTGGCCCATGCATTCCTGGCCGCCGCGCGCGTCACGGCCAATGAACCCGAGGAGGAGACAAAAGTCCCAAAACGTCTGGGCCCGCCGCACCGAAGAAGTCGCATGGGCGCGTTTCGACGGCGGCGAGGCCTGTCCTCATCCGCTTCAGTCTTCAGGAAGTGAGACGTCTGTTGTGGAAACTCGCCCGGTGGGTGGTACGACCCACGTTGGACTTCATCCTGCGGTGGAGCCGCTGGCGGCGCCACCATCAGGCCGTCGCCAAACTCTGCCACTATCGTCGCAAAGCCCCCAGAATTCACGTCCAACTGTAGTACTAGGATGGCACATCATGTCCATGAGCCAACACGAGTACGGCTGGAAGCTGCTGCGCGAAACGGTGAACACGATGGCTGTGATGGACGGGACGCTCGAAGGGCGACTGGTGATCGCCCTCCAAGAGTTGTCCCTCGTGGAGGAAGCGAATCTGCCCGTCGAGTCCTGGCGGGCCGTGCAAGCCATCGTGAAGGATGGGAAAGGAGACTTCGCGGCGACCGTTCACGCCATGGATGACGGCCAGCGGCAGGACCTTGCCCAGAAGATCTTCGACTGCTTCCTGGCGCTCGCGAAGACGATGAACAACTAGGCGGACCCCACTGACGCACGAAGGGCCCGGTTCCCATCTCGGAGACCGGGCCCTTCTCACGTCTGGCGCGGGTGGACTACAGCCCCTTCCGTGGGTCGCCCCCTGAGAAGGTGTCAAAGAACTCGTTTCGACAACCTCACCCCATACGAATCGTCTGACACCCTGGCCGGGTTGGTCCGCTCCGAAGCGCGGCACTCCAAGGGATGATCTTTCCAGACCACGGAGAGCTGTTGGGCTGCTGCGGTCCTGGTGGCACTGCGTCCTCCTGGCTGTCCCTGGGCGTGCGCTCCAGAGTACCACCTTCATCAGGCCACGCGGACTGCCTTGGGCTGCCGCTCCGGGCGTCGGTTTTCGCCCCCACCGGGTGCGATCAAGTACGCCAGTACCCGCCTACGGCCTCCACGTCGACACAACGCACCGCACCCTCCAACATGAGGCCACTCGTGGGAACGACTCGGAGAGAGAACTGTCGGAACGAGTTCTTTGACACCCTCTCGACACCCTCTCCGCTCCGGTCTCCGGTTCGAGTCCTCCGCCTTCCGTTCCTCCGTCACAAAACAGGAACGTGTGAAGCGCGAAAGGTTGGCGACCCGTCATTTCCTGCCTTTCCTGACGCTGAGCGTAATGAACCTACACGGCCAGAGGGCGCATGGATGCGCGCAGGCAATCCCCACAGGGAGAACGCACATGGAATGGCTCGAGTTCGCTCCTTGGTCTCCGGAGGTGGCGCAGCACCTCGCGCATCAGGCGGCACGCCTGCGCGTCGCGGTCCGGCCCCCCCTCGCCCCGAGTCACGAGAGCGCCAGCACCCAGGCTCGGCGGCTCAAGGCCCTACTGCAGCAGACCCCCGCCTCCAACCCCTGGGGGCACCCTGCCGCGGAGTGCTGATTCCGGCACGGGTATCCATGGGTGGCGCAAGGCCGGAAGGGTGGGGCCCGGCCCGAGATAGGTGTCAGACGATTCGTAGGAGACAACTTGTAGAGAGGACCTCGTAGGAATGACTCGGAGCGCGAGAGGTGTCGGAACGAGCTCTTTGCCACCTTCTCCAGGTTGCGGCTGGGGCGGCGACGATGTCTCGCCAGGATGCCCTTCGCCTCACAGGTGCCGCAATTCCACGCCCCCTGGATGACGCACGTGGTACTCGCCCATGGCCCGGATTCTACGAACTCCGGGTGCGGCATGTCCCCGCGCGGAGGAGCAGTCCACCTTTGATTCTGCGGCCTCGCGCCCACAGGGGCAGCGGAAGGCGCAGCAGGTGCACGCCGACAGTGTCCAGGGACTCGCTCTGCCACCTCGTCCTATGACCTGGCCGACACCCTGCCCTGGGCCTTGTTTCCAAGGCGGCCGCCCAGCATCCACCCGAAGAAGAAGCCCAGAGCCGCGTAGCAGGCCAAATTGAAATAGATCAGGAACGAATTCCACGCGCGGGGCAATGGGCTCAGACCGCCGGGAGGGATGGCCCACCCCAGCTCATCCCGCCCGTAGACGAGCAGTCGCTCCCCCCACGTCCCGGGCGCGTAGAAGACGTAGCTCGCGATGTCCGAGAGTCCGCCCAACAGCAGTGGCAGGGCGAGGAAATCCACCACCAGGAAGAGGAGCGCCCCGACCACTCCCCACAATGCTCGTCGCTTCATAGGTTTCGAGCAGCCTGGAAGCCCGCGGTATCCCAGGACAGGCGCTCCATGTATTGGTCGAGGAGGGTGTCAGACGTCTCGTAGGAACGATTCGGAGGGCGCGAGGTGCGGAACGAGTTCTTTGACACCTTCTCCGGGCGGGTTGCTCGGCTTGGAGGCGGCGGCAATCGAACCCACGCCGGGCGATGCGAAACTCCCAGCAGATTGGAGGACCGCTGCCCGAAGGGCGAGACGTACTCGCATCGTTCGAGTCGTGATTCAGCCCGCTGTGTGCTTAGACTGGCCGCATGGGACTCTTGACCTTCAGCATCAACGTCACCCTGGACGGCTGCGTCGACCACCAGGAGGGAATCGCCGACGACGAGACACACGCCTTCTTCACCCGTCTCATGGACGAGGGCGGGGCGATGCTGTGGGGCCGCGTCACCTACGAGATGATGGAGAGCTATTGGCCGGCGGTCGCCCGGGGCGATGAGTCGGCGCCGCCAGCGATGCGCGAGTGGGCGATCAAGCTGGAGGACAAGCCAAAGTACGTGGTGTCGTCGACGCGAAAGGACTTCCCGTGGACCAATAGCCACCACATCGCCGGTGACTTACGCACGGCTGTGCAGAAGCTCAAGGATGCAACCCCGTCCGGCGTGCTTCTCGGTAGCGGCAAGCTCGCGACCGAGCTGGACCGACTGGATCTGATCGACGAGTACAAGTTCCTCGTCCACCCCAGGATCGCCGGCCACGGCCCGACCCTGTACCAGAGCGGGCTGCCCAGCACACGACGGCTCGAGCTGGTCTCGGCGAAGCCGCTCCGCTGCGGCGCGGTCGCCATGCACTACCGGCGCGCGCTGACGCCAGCACAAGCTTGATGATCTCCACCTCGATGCCGTTGTCCGCACCCGCCTTCCTCACGGGTTCACGGGTTCGCCTTGGTAGCCCCCGTCCATCCACGCCTTCACCAGCTCGGGATACTCCTGCTCCCCCAAGCAGGTGAGGAGGGGGCGAGCGTGGCGGCTGAGGCAGCGCTCAGCAAGGAGCCGAAGAAGAAGAGGACACCGCGAGTGGACTGGGCGCAACTGCTGAGGAGGACGTTCGGCTTGGATGTCTTCACCTGCGCTTGGTGTGGAGGCAAGCGCCGGGTGTTGGCATACCTGACGGCACCCAACGCCGTGGGCGCCATTCTGGAGCACCTGTCACTGCCCACGCGGCCTGCTGCCGCTGGCCGCAGCGCAGGGGCCACCCCAACACACGTGGTGTTGAGCCTCGAGCCGTCACGCTGCCAAGGACGCCCACACCCCTGTGGCCGCCCCCTGGAGGGGCCCTCTGGGCCGGCGTGTGTCCCATGGGGCTGCACCGCGTCTCCTCTGGCCCGGCCACACAGCCCTCATGACACCCGTCCGCAGCCCTCCTCGCCCCCTCGGCTCCAGGTGAGCGCCGAGGGTCTGCCCTCCTACGCCACCGCGGTGGATCGGACGCTTCCCTCGGGGCGGCTGGTGTTCTCGGCAGGGACCATCTGGTGGGCGCTCGGCCTGTCCGACAGTCCACCGACGTGGAAGGACTCCGTGCTGGACTCTGGCAGTCAGCTCCTGCGCCGCGTCCAGGCGGGACCCACCCGCTCGGTCGTCACCCTCGCCGGCCTCGGCTCCGGCACGCCGATGGGCTTCATGGATGGAACGGGCAGTGCCTCCCGGTTCCGCGCCCAGCTCGGCCTCGCCGTGGGTCCTCGGGGCGAGGTGGTGCTCGCCGATACGGCCAACTTCCCCGTCCGGAAGATTCTCCCCGGCGAGACCGCCGCGGACACGCAGGTCGCCGGGCGGTTTCCGCCTGGCGTCACAGCTCCATGTGCAGCCGGAGCGAGCCGACGTTCACCGGGCCCCGGCTCCGGTTGTAGCCGGGATGATCGATGTGCTGGAAGTCCACGGCGGCGTAGAGGCCACGCCAGAGATGGGCATTGTAATAGGCCTCGAGGATGTTCTCCCGGCCATAGTCCAGCGCGCCGTCCCCCAGCACGAAGCCGTGCCCCCCGAGCGCCGGTACTCGCGATGGGGCGTGGACAGGCCATTGCTCACCACCGCCAGCGCCAGCTTGTCCTCGGAGCGGCCCCACGGCGTGCCCCGCACGTCCGCCCCGGCGGCCACCGTGTCGTTCACCTCGGTGAAGGCGAAGGACTCGTTCTCTCCCTCGTTCCAACCCGCGCGGGCGAAGGCGCGCACCGGTTCGGCGACTTCCTGCTCCAGGTTCAATCCAAAGCCATACTTCAGCCGCCCCTGGCGCCGGTGGGCCTCGATGTCCGGAACGGGCTCGGCACCCGAGCGGAAGGAGTCGATCGCCTCGCGGTAGGCGCCCATGTTCGCGTGGTTGAGATAGGCCAGCAGCCGCACCGCTCCAGCGCGCTCTGGAATCACCGTGTGGCGCAACTCCAGCTCCAGGTTCTCCGCCCGCGCGCGCGACACGTCGAAGTCGAGCGTGAGGCCATTGGCCACCTGGGGCATCAACATCTCGCCGAAGCGCACCGTGAAGGCGGGCTGCACGTACTCGGCGACGAGGCCCCACGTGTAGCCGCGCGTGTCCGCCGCATAGTCATAGGCACCGTTGCTATCCACGGTCCAATTCATGAATTGCAAGTGGCTGTCACTGCCCACCGCGTTCACGTCGAAGAAGTCCGCGGTGCTCATCTTCCCGAAGTGCAGCTCGATGCGCCGGGAGGGCACTCGCCGCGCCAGCCCCAGCGTCGTGCGCGGCACCTCCACCGTGTCCTCGGACAGGGGGATGATCTGCCGGAGCACCGCGCGGGCGAGGTAGGGCTCCGCGCCCAGCGTGGGATTGCGCACCACGTCCAGGTTGGTGAAACCCGCGAGCCCGAGCGCGGTGCCGATGCCGCCGCCCGCCGCCATCTCCAGGTGGACGGCGCCCTCCGTCCACCGCGCGAGCGGGAAGGCGGTGTAGAGCGTGCCGACGAAGGAAGTGGCCGCCTCGGCCCTGGGGGCGAGGCTGAAGGGCCCGGAGTAGGGCGCTCGGAAGGTGGGGTGGTACTGGGTGATGACGTTCAGTTGTCCCGACACGGAGAAGGGGGCGTCCTCCGGATGGTCAAACATCATCGTGTCCGTGGACTGCGCCCATGCCGAGGTGGCGAACAAGAACGGAAACAACAAAGAGAGAGAATTTCATGGGGACTCGGAAGCTGTCTTCTCTTCACAGCACATTCGCGCCGCCTCCACCAGCGAGCCCCCGTGCGATGTCCCGCTCGCCATGCGCCAACGAGAGGCCCGCGCCACACCGTTGGTTGTCCCAGGAACTCCTGGCCCTCCTCGAAGGCCCCTCGCTCGCCCTCCTGGATACCGAGCAGGCATCTGGCTGTCCGTATGGAGGTGGCTGCCCATGACTCCTCCGTTCATCGCCGTGGGTCTGGGGTGGACAATGCGCGCTGAGCTACCAGGGACAAGGGGAACGGGGCTGTTGCTCGCCCTGCTATATGCTCGCCAGTCCTGATGGCGAGGCGAGCTGAACGTCCCGAATTTGCCCGTGGGGGTACTGACGATGGGGCTCGCCGCGTATGCGTCGAAGGCGAGCACGCTCGCGTCGTAGTTGGCCACCAGCGCCGTGCTCGGGCGCTCAATCAAGCAGCCAAGCGGCGCCTGGGCCCTTCATGACAGCATCCGGCCAGGCATCAGGAGTGTTCTTGAGACGGCTCCCCTCACAAAGGATGTTTCGAGTCTCTTTGTTTTTGAAGAGAGGGGAGGCTGCCACACTCCACTCACTGGCAGCAGACCCTCAAGCAGGCATGCATCACACTCAACGGAGGAAGTACTCATGAACTCGATGGATAAGAAGGCCCTCGTGGATGCGCTCTTGAAGAAGAACCTTGTCGGTATCAGCGCACCCTTCTGCCTCAGTATCTGTAAAGAAAGGTAAAACCAACTCGGGGTGGCGAGAGGGATGCGGAACGTACGCATCCCTCTCGCCACCTTCTCCTGTTCAAATTCGTGAGAACCCGGCATGAAATTGACATTGGAAGAGGTTCTACAGTATCGCAATGAGGGGGTTGTCCAGCGCTTCCTCAAGTCCTGGGAGCTGCCCCGCGAAGAGGCCCTGGATATCTTTGATGAGACCAAGAAGTGGTTGTGGCTGTGTGCATACGTCCAGTCTCATGAGAGGGGATCGGTCAGGCTGCTCATCACTCCTTCCCTGCGGATGTTGGACGAGATGTGGCACACGTTCATCCTGGAGACTCGCGACTACATGAAGTTCTGCGAGCGATACTTTGGCTTCTACATCCACCACAAGCCCACCCCCCAGGAGGAGCACGAGGCCCAGCAGGCCGAGTACGAGCTGGATCCGCAGGCGTTCCTCGCTGCGCATGAGGCGATGCTGCGGCCGCAGTACGAGCTGATCTACGAGCAGCTCGGAGCGGACACCCTGCTCAAGTGGTACTCGGAGTACCTGGAGCGTTACACCGAGGCTTTCATGGCAAGCGCCCGGCGCTGGTCCTTTTCACCTCCAGGTGCCAGCCTCCGGGAGCAGCTCCGGCTCCCCTGTCTTCCGGCAGAAACCTCCGAGCATGAGCCGACGTGAGCCTGCCCCAATCAGAGCTGAGAATTCCGGCAGGAAAAGAAGTCATTGTCGGCCCTGGGGAGCGCACCTTTCTTTAGGTACTCTCACGCACATCCAGGTTCAGGTCCGGTCACGAAGTGACGGTCCGGTCAGGGAAAACAAGTAGCTCATGGGGTTCTTTTATTGATGAATCGCCATTTCTGGTGACTCCGCAAGGCCCGCTCAGAGAGTGCCGGGCGGCAGGTTCGAATCCCGTCGCCTCCACGTTCAGAGGATATTGAACCGGGGCAGTCAGGCGAGAGCCGGCGGAGCATGAACCGGCTCATTCCCAGATGAATGAACGCCTCGAAGGGCTCCGCTTTCCGCTCGTCGTTCTTGGAGAGACACCACTCCCGAAAATGGCGAAAGCAAATAAATCCATGAGACCCGCGAACGAGCTATGAAGGATTGCGCTTCCGCGCCACGCACTTCATGTTTTTGAGGCAGCGACCTTCATAGAGGGTGAACAGGAGGGAGGACAGCATGGAGAGCCAGACCAACGCCGTTCGGATGCAGCGGCGAGTCTTGTTGGCTTTTATGGCGCTGGTGACGGGGGCCTCGGCTTGCGGTGTTTCGGGCCCGGGCGAACCAGAGAACTTCAGCAAGCCTACGGAAGTGGAGACTCTGGCCTGTGGTGGCCTTGCGAGCGGAGAAACACTTTTCAGGGGGCAGTCGGTCGGTTCATGTAATGGCAGGGCCACTCTGGCCCATCAGGGAGACGGCAACGTCGTGGTTTACGATCAGGCAGGTGCCCTCTGGAGCACGAATACGTTTGGCAGTGACACGTCCGCCTTCATAATGCAGACAGACGGGAACCTCGTCCTGTACGCAGGAAACGGCCAACCCCTCTGGGCGTCCGGGACCCAAGGAAACCCCGGTGCACGGCTGGCCATGCAGGATGATTGCAACCTTGTCATCTACAACACTGCCGGCAGCCCCATCTGGGCAACCATGACCTTCTGTCGATGATCGACAGAAGGTACCCTCCGCCATGATCAACCTTGAGAGTGGTGCTTATAAGACCCTGAGGCTGGGGGCCAGTCCCAGCCTCAGGTAGTGAAGGTTTGCCGGGCTGGCCAACATCCCCCAACCCGGTGGATGCTCGATGGGCGGCTGCGCGTCCCCTTCGGAGCACCATGAGACAGGAACTGAGCGTCGAGCAGGTGGCCACCCAGCTTCAGGCACTGGGCGTACGTCGGGGAGGCGTGCTACTCGTGCACACGTCGTTCCGAGCGGTGCGCCCCATACAAGACGGCCCCCTGGGGTTGCTCCGCGCGCTGCGCTCCGCGCTCGGGCAGGAGGGCACGCTGGTCATGCCGACGATGACCGATGGCGACTCCCTCTTCGACCCCGCGTCGACTCCTACTTGTGACATGGGCATCACCGCCGAGCTGTTCTGGAGACAGCCCGGCGTCCGGCGCAGCACGCATCCGGGTGGCTCATTCGCCGCCGAGGGACCGCTGGCCGAGCGCATCTGCGCACCCCAGCCGCTGTCCCCCCACATGGTCCCGACAGCCCGGTGGGCCATGTCCATGCGCTCGCCGGACAGGTGCTGCTGCTCGGCGTGAGCCACAGCGAGAACACCACGTTGCATCTGGCGGAATCCCTCGCGAGTGTCCCCTACTCCGTCGAGCACCCCTGCGTGGTCGAGGTCGCGGGCACCGCACGAACCGTGATGATCGCTCCCGCAAGCAGGTGAGGAGGGGGCGGGCGTGGCACCAGAGGCAGCGCTCAGCAAGGAGCCGAAGAAGAAGAGGACACCGCGAGTGGACTGGTCGCAACTGCTGAGGAGGACGTTCGGTTTCGTCGTTTTTCCGCGAACGACAAAACCGTCCGGAGAGGGGGACCGCGTGCTCGATGGTGACATGCTCTCCCGTCACCACGACGCGCTCGATGAGCAGGCGCACCAGCCGCTGCCTGCCCTCGAAGTCGAGCGCGTCGAGCCCCTCACGCACGGCCGTGGCAAAGGCCTCCAGTTGCGCTTCCCGCTCGCCCAGCCGCGCCTCATCGGCATGCTGCGCCTGGAGTTCCTTGGCCCGGGCGCGCGCTGCCTCAAGGGCCGACTCCAGTTGCGCACGCCGCACCTTCAATTCGTCCACCCGCAGGGCGCCCTGCTGGTAGGCATCCACCAGGCGCTCCACCTGCCGCTCAAGGTTTCTGCACGTGGAAACGCGAGCGTAGAGCGCAGCTCTTTCAGCCATCATCAGCTCCTCTCTTGTCGCCCCACTCAACGACGTCGGGACTTGTTACTTCGCTTGCCTCGGCTGGAGGCCCTTGGGGCCTTCCAGCCGCGCCGCGGGCAGCGTCCAGGAGCAACTGCACAGCGCGCCCATCCGCTCGCGGCCGTCGGCTGTCGGGACGGGCTTCCACTCGACGCTCCACTCTCTCTTGCGCACCCTTCTCGCGTAGTGCAGCCGAACGTGGACAGCCAGAGCTGCCGCCCTCCTGCTTCACCTCGCGAGGTGGAGCCGAGGGCCAGCTGCGCTTGGGCACCCGACGGTGCAGGGTGAACCGCACCAGCCTTTTGTCGTTTGTGGCTAAACCGCCACCGCGAATGTCCTGCGCGGCATCTCCGCCCAGTCCACTCGCGGCGTCCCCCTCCTCGGTTCTTTCCTGGTCGCTGCCTCAAACTCCTCGCTCGCCTTCTCTCCTGCGTGGGGGGCTCCACAATGGCTCGCACCCCTTGGCGAGCCTTCACATACGCCAGTACCCGGCGCCTGCCCGCGCAACGCCAGCACGCGAACATGTCCAGCGCGCACCTCCTGCGTAGTCGCCCTGCCCAATCCAGCCGCGGCGGTCGCTGCCTCAAGCACTGGGGCTCGACGGGCTGGTGCGCCTCGAGACCGACGAGCGGCCTCCTTCGGTCGAGGTCTATCTGGTCTTTCACCGCGACGCCAAGAAGACGCCGCGGGTGCGCGTGGTGGTGCGCGAGCTTGAGGCCGAGCTTCGCCGTCACCTCGGCTGAAGCGTCACGGCCGAACCGCCTCGCGCGGCGCCGCGAGCGCCGGGGCAGCCGCGCGCATCATGTCGATCAAGACACGCGATTCAGCCTGTTCGGTTTTCATGGATGAAAAGCAGATTACCATGAATGCGCATTGATGGCCACTGGCTCCAAAGCAATAGTGGCGGCATGAAGATCGGACGCGGGATTCATGTGCTGTGCGCTGTATGGATAACAACGGGCAAGCTCCTGGGATGCGGAGACGACCAGTCTGGAGAAAACGACCAGTCCAGAAGTTGCGCCAGGCTCGCGAAGATGCGTTTGACAGCGGCCCAGATTGGCTTGCCCACGAGTGGCGCGAAAATCGTATCGGCGGTGGAGGTTCCAGCGCGCACCGACGGGCAGGTCACGAAGCCGGAGCATTGCTTGGTCTCCGCGGAGGTGTTCCCCGTCGATTGGAGGGCACCGCCTATTCTCCTGGCAGTAGCCCTACCGACTCAGTGGAACGAGAAGGCGGTGTGGCTCGGTGGTGGTGGCTTCGACGGCGTCATTCCCGACGTCACGGGCAATTCACTCAACACGCTTGCACCGGCGCCGCTCGCGCGCGGATACGCCGTGTTCGCGAGTGATGGTGGACACCAATCGACAGCTGCCTCGCCCGGCACGGATGCCTCCGCGCTCGCAAACGAGGAGGCATACCGCAACTGGCTCTCCGATGCCCCAAAGAAGGTGCGTGACGTCGCGGGCCAGATCATCCGGACGTATTACGGGATCGACGCCGCGCGTTTCTACGCGGTGGGAAGCTCGACGGGCGGACGCGAGGCGCTGTTCGCGACGGCGCGCTTTCCAACCGACTGGGATGGAGCGCTCGTGTTGTACCCGGCGCGCAACGTGATGAATACGATGCTTGGCCTCACCGCGATGGTCGAGGCGTTGTCGGCTCCAGGGGCGTTCCCGAACGCGGCAAAACGCAAGCTCGTATGGGACGCGGTGCTGACCAAATGCGATGCTCTCGACGGTCTGGCCGACGGCGTGGTCGGCGACGTCGTGGGCTGCAGCAAGCAATTCGATGTGACGGCGCTGCGGTGTGCGGGCGGTGCGGACACCAGTGACGCGTGCCTATCTGACGCGCAGATTCACGCCTTCGAAACCATCGATGCCCCCGTACAGCTGGCGTCGCCGCTCGCCAACGGCGACACCGAGTTCGCTGGTTACAACGTGTACGCGGCTGCACAGGGCGTCGGGACCGATTCGCCGCTGGAGCATCACGTACAGTCCGTCGACCTTGGCTCGCACGCACCGAGCTTTCCTGTCGATCCGCTCACCAATTCGTTCGCGGCGGCCTTCGTCGACAGCTTCATGCGCCACGTCATCGTCAAGGATCAGTCCTTCGACTACCGGACCTTCGACGTGCGGACGTTCGGCCCCTATGCTGCGCGCGTGCAGGAGCTGTCGGCGCTCGACGTGGGCGATGCCGATATGGGTGGGTTTGCCGCGCGGGGCGGAAAGCTTCTGTTGCTTCATGGCACGGGCGACATGCTGTCGAGCCCGCGGACGACGGAGCGCTACGTGGAAGAAGTGCAGGCGTCGATTGGCGCGACGGCCACCGACGCGATGCTGCGCTACTACGAGGTTCCTGGGTTCCAGCACGCCGCCAGCACCGTCTTCCAGGTGTCGTGGGATGGTCTCGGCGCACTCGAGAAGTGGATCGAGACCGGCAAGGACCCTGGTGACGACGAGGTCGTCACGGACCTGGCGGGCGTGGCGGGGCGCACTCGACCGCTCTGCAGGTATCCGACCTTTGCGAGATATCGCGGGACGGGAGAGCCGAACGACGCTGCATCGTTCGAGTGCGCGGCGCCCTGACGCGGCCGATCGACCGCGCGCGGGCGGCTCGCTTTGCGTCCGCTGATCAAAGGGCGCGGAATCCGTGGAGAAATCCTCGGGTCCGCGCCCTTCGTTTTTCCGGAGCCCGGGGCCCTTCGAGGACCTGCGGCTAAAAACACTCAATGCCGCTCCACAGGTCGACTGAGTGTGGCAGGAGGACCACGGCCCCCCCTGTTCTTTCAGGAACTTGCTGGAGGGGGAGACCTTGGCCCCACGGTTGCATCTCCCGGCAATACCCCACCTGTCAGGGGTCCGTCCTGGAGGGGCATTGAGTCGTCTGCGCTACCTTGTTGTGTCATTCGCCATCGGGGCCTGTGCGAATCCGTCCGCGCTCGGAACTTCTTCCGAATGCCCGTCTCAGGACTTCTCGGAGTTCATCGAGGCGTTTGCCGAGAGCACGGAAATCCAGAGGGCCTTCACGAGCTATCCCCTGGAGAAGCAGCAGCTGGACCTGGATGCCAAGCCGGAACCGAGGCCCTTCACCCGAAGCCTGGAGCGCCACCGGTGAAGTTCCCCGTGCTTCCCAGTCAGAGCGAGAGAAAGGCGAAGTCGCTGGAGCTGCGCGTGAACCCGCCTGCCTCCGGGCACGCGGAGCTGGTCCTCTGGCAGCCCGATACGGATTACCAGGTCTCGTACTTCTTCAGGAAGAACGCATGTTGGGAACTGGAGCGGATTGAAGACCGGTCGCTCTGATGGCCACCGCTCGGCAGGTCTCCAGCCCGTTTTCGTTTTGAGCCGAAGAAGGTGTCAGACGATTCGTAGGAGGCGAAATGTCGGAACGAGTCCTTTGACACCTCCGACGGGACAGTACATGCGACTGCCGCTCGAGTGGACGGACCATTCCCCGCCCTTCGTTCCTCCGTATGGACTGGCAGATAGCTCTGTAGCTCTATCGGCCGAATTGGGACTGCAGGCTCTCTGGGACGCGCGCTCCTTGGATCTGGATGTGCGCGGCTGCTTCCTCGATGCTCTGCAGGTCTCGAGACGTCAGCTCAAGGTCGATAGCGCCCAGATTTTCTTCCAGTCGATGCAGCTTGGTGGTGCCGGGGATCGGCACAAACCACGGCTTCTGCGCCAGCACCCAAGCAAGCGCGATTTGCGCCGGGGTCGCCTGTTTGGCGGTAGCAATGTGCTGGAGCAAGTCGACTAGCGCTTGGTTGGCTCGCATGGCTTCGGGCGCAAAGCGGGGCAGCAGACGGCGTAGATCGTTGTCGGCCAACGGTGTGGTGAAGTCCATTTGGCCAGTAAGAAAACCCTTGCCGAGCGGGCTGAAGGGTACAAACCCAATACCCAGCTCCTGAAGCGTTGGAATGATTTCCAGTTCGTGCTCTCGCATCCACAGCGAGTATTCGCTCTGCAACGCAGTCACACGTTGCACGGCGTGGGCGCGGCGAATGGTCGTTGCACCGGCCTCTGACAAACCGAAGTGCTTGACCTTGCCCTCTGTAATCAGGTCTTTGACTGTCCCGGCTACATCTTCGATAGGCACGTTCGGATCGACACGGTGCTGGTAAAGCAGGTCGATGCAATCGGTTCTAAGACGCCTGAGCGACGCTTCGGTCACTCGACGGATCTGTTCGGGTCGGCTGTCGACGCCCGAGAGCGGGCTTGGCCCGTGCTCGCCGTGCTTGATACCAAACTTCGTTGCGATCACAACTTGGTTGCGTACGGGCGCTAGCGCCGAACCGAGTAACTCCTCATTGAGGAATGGGCCGTAGACTTCGGCGGTGTCAAAGAAAGTCACGCCACGATCGACTGCAGCGCGCAGCAACTGTGTCATCTCTGTCGAGTCGGGCGGCGAGCCATAAAAGAAGCTCATACCCATGCAGCCCAAGCCCATGGCAGAGACTTCGAGTTCTCCAAGTTTGCGCTTTTGCATTTACGATTCTCCTTCACGGCGTGAACGACATGCGGGCATGCGGGCTCGCCAGACGGCAACAGTTGACGTTAGCGAGCGTTCTTCGGCGCTCTGCCTTGGTTGCGTAGGAACTCGATCATCCAGCCCGGGTATTCGGCGGGCAGTGCGCTCACCTTGTCGAGCTCGGCGAGCTCGGCGGGGTCGAGCACGAAGTCGCTCGCCTTCAGGTTGTCCCTGAGCTGCTCCTCGTTCTTCGCGCCGACAATGATCGCGGAGACGTGGGGCTTTGCGAGCAGCCACGCAAGCGCGACGCATGCGACGCTCGCGCCCTTGGCGTCGCCAATCTTCCGCATCGCGTCGATGCAGTCGAAGGCGCGGTCCTTGTTGACGGGCGGGAAGTCGAAGCTGGCTCGGCGCGAGCCGTCAGGGCTTTTGCCGTCACGACCATGCTTTCCGGACAGCAGGCCCCCGGAGAGCGGGCTCCATACCATGAGCCCCATCTGCGCGTCGTTCAGTAGAGGCACGAGTTCGCGTTCGAGATCGCGGGTGGCGATCGTGTAGTGGGCTTGCAATGACTCGAAGCGAGCCCAACCATGGCGCGCCGCGATGCCGTTGGCCTTGGCGAGTTGCCATGCTGCGAGATTCGAGCAGCCGACGTAACGCACCTTGCCAGAACGGACAACGTCGTCGAGGGCGCGCAGCGTCTCGTCGAAGGGGGTCACCGGGTCGAAGCCGTGAATCTGGTAGAGATCGACCCAGTCGGTCCCGAGGCGCTTCAGGCTGCCCTCGATGGCGCTCATGATGTGAGCGCGGGAGAGGCCCTGCTGGTTCGGACCCGTGCCGACCTTGCCGCGCACCTTCGTGGCGAGCACGACGTCTTTGCGGCGCGCGCCGAGGGCCTTGCCGAGGATCTTCTCGGACTCGCCCTCGGAGTAGACGTCAGCGGTGTCGAAGAAATTGATGCCGCTCTCGAGCGAGATTGACACGAGTTCGTCGGCCTCGGCCTGGGCCGTCTTACCAATGGGCTCGTAGAAGCCCTTCCCGCCGAATGTCATCGCTCCGAAACAGAGTTCCGAGACGTAAAGGCCAGTGCGGCCGAACAGTCTATAACGCATGCGGATTTCTCCTTGACGCAGGCCACCGGACGCCCCGGTCGGCCTGCTCATGGCGCTCACGATACGACCGGCGTGAAGGATTGCCAGAGGGAGATTTTATCCTGGGACTGCCACCACCAGACTGAAGGCGTAGCTGCTTGGGGCTTCTTTAGCCCGCGGTCCTCGCGGACCTCGTGGGCTTCGACGACGTTGACGCGTTCGCGACCGAGACCTCGGTAGGGTGGGCCCCGAAATCTAATCGGCTCTGGGCGGTGAGCGAGCGCTGGACCGGCGCGCCGTTCACCTTGTGATTGGCCCGAAGAGTCGCCTCGTGCGCTCCTCGCTCTCGCCAGCCTGCGGTGAGTAGAACGTGACACGAAGCACGCGCCCGTCGGGCTCCGCCTGCGTGAGCGTCACGTAATCGAAGCGCACGAGCCCCACGTCCGAATGGATCAGCTCCTTCGATCCCTCGCCCACCTCGACCACGTCATGGTCGCCCCACCAGCGGGCGAACTCGGGGCTCACCCGCGACAGCGCGGCCGCCAGCTCGTCGAAGGCCGAGCGGTCGGCCGAGCGCGCCGCGTCGAGGCGAAAGCGCTGCACGCTGGCTCGCGCGTTCTGCTCCCAGGCGGGTATCATGCGGCGCCTGTCCGGGTCGGTGAACAGTCTCCAGAGCCCGTTGCGGAGCGCGGGCGTGAGCTTTGAGAAATCTCCGTAGAGCCTCACCGCGGCCGTGTTCCAGGCGAGGTAATCCCAGCGCATCGTGGCCACGAGCGCCGGGAACGGGTGCACGTCGAGCACCCGCTGCAGCGCCTCGCTCACGCCGGCCGGGGCGATCAGCGGGCTCGCCGCCGGCCGCCCCTGGGCGAGCGCAAACAGGTGCGCTCGCTCGGTCGGAGTCAGCCGCAGCGCCTGCGCCAGCCGCTCGAGGAGCGGCTCGGACACATGGATGTCGCGTCCCTGCTCGAGCCACGTGTACCAGCTCACCCCCACGTCGGCGAGCTGCGCGACCTCCTCGCGCCGCAGCCCCGGCGTGCGCCGCCGCGCGCCCTCGGGCAGCCCGACATCGGACGGCCGCAGCCGCGCCCGGCGGGTCCGGAGAAAGTGCCCCAGCTCGGAGCGCGGAGACGACAGGGACGCGGCGGTCACGGGCCGCAGTCTAGTGGAGTGTCCGGCAAATAGTTGGACATAGTCGGAGCATGGGAAGGAGAGGGGCACTATTGGGGTAGTAGGCGGGAGCAGAGCGGGAGGTGAGGGACGCGGACGAGGAGCCCATGAGCCGCACGCGGGGCCGACGCACAAGCCCTTTATCTCCAGCCCAAAAAAGGGTGTCGGAGGACTCGTAGGAGACGACTTGTAGAGAGGGACCTCGTCAGAACGACTCGGAGCGCGAGAGGTGTCGGAACGAGTTCTTTGACACCTTCTCCAGGAGCAGAAGAAGCGCTTCCAATGGGCGAGGGACGCGCTCGGACCCTATCTGGCCGCGGGCCGGTTCCAGCCCTTCGAGGGCGAGGCGGAGCTGCTCCCGGGTATCCGCTCGTTGGCAGCGCGGGGTCACACGCCCGGCCACTGCTTCTACGCGGTGGAGAGCCAGGGCCAGAAGCTGGTGAGCTGGGGGATCTGGTGCACGTGGAGGCGGTCCAGTTGGCCGTGCCCTCGACGAGCATCGAGTTCGATCGGGATCCCCCGGCAGCGGCGGCCCGGCGCGCCAATGCCTTCGCCGAGGCCGCGAGTCGGGGCTACTGGGTGGCCGCCGAGCACATCTCATTCCCTGGCATCGGGCATCTGCGCGCCCAGGGTGAGGGCTACCGCTGGTGGCCTCTGCCTTACAGCCTCTGCAAGTGAGCCGCGCACTCAGATGCACGACTTCAGCAGGCCTACCGATTGCTCTACGCAGAGCATGGGGCGGCTTGCCAACTTGCCGAGCATGCAGACAATGTTGGCGTTGATGAATAGACCGCACAGCAGCAGATCAGCAGGCCCGACAGGAAAATGAGCATCCAAGGGAGGGCCAGCAAGAGTTCCTGCCGCTGTCCCGGGTGCTGACCGGGAATGGTTCCGGCGGCTCGGTACGGCAACCGCTTTATTGGTTGTTTGCCTGCTTGGTGGACGCAGCGCGGAACCGTGGCTTCTCTCGCACACGGCCAGCCTTTCTTGCGCTCTCAGTCACATCAAGTGCACTTCCAGTCCGGAGACTTACATATCCTCGCTTCCGCGTTTGCTCCAGCGCTTCGTCCAGTTGAACCATCGGAGCAGCCGTCGTGCTGACCCCAGCAGTTGCGGCAAGAGCGAGGCCCAGGCCTCCAGCCGCGGCAGTAAGTGGGACTGAGCCGCCTTTGGCTCTCCCGCGGTTTGTGTGCGCTCCGCACGCATTGAACTGACCGGACGAGAGCAGCTTGTCTGCCCGCCACCGGCGAAGCACGAAATGTGCGGGAGCGCCAAAGGCGGATCAGTCCCATCCTCATCCATGCGCCGCTGAATGAGATTGATCAACCAAGGCGGGCGACGCGGAACGCCAGCTAGACGACCTGTCCTGCCCGTAGCGCGGCGTCATAGCCACCAGGACCGTAGAGCGGAAGCTCCCCACGCTCGGCTGTCTTCGCCCGGTAGGCGAGCATCAACTTCTGACCATTCGCGGAGACGGTGAGCGTCAGGAACTCCTTGGCTTCGAGCTTGAGGCCGTCTGGCAGCGGCAGCGAGCCACCGAAGTAGACCGAACGCTTGATGGCGCCTACGGCCGCCTTGTCGCGCTTGCCCAGATGTTGGGCGAGTTCGATGGCCTTCGCTACGACGTCGGCCTTTGGTACCACCGCATCCACCGCACCGAACTCCAGTGCCTGCGCGGGCGTGAATGGCTTGCCTTCGAGGATCGCGACGAGCGAGCGATGTGACCCGACCAGCCGGGTCAGGCGCTGGCTGCCGCCGCCGCCCGGCATGATCCCCAGCAGCACTTCCGGCTGACCGATGAAGGTGTCCGTGTCGGCCATCACCCGCAGGTCGCAGGCCCATGCGAACTCCGCGCCGAGCCCCAGCGCCCGCCCTCTATTGCGGCGACGAACACCACGCCGATGCTGTTCATGCGAAGGAAGATCGCGTGCAGGCGATCGAGCCCGACGTAGCCCTCCGAGGCCGCCGGCGGCGGCGCACCCGACTTCTGGCGCGCGACGTAGTCGGCGCCGCCTTCCTGCAGCCATTTCACGTCCGCATGGCTCACGAACCGCTGCGGATGCGCGCTGGTGAAGACCACCGCACGCACATCGGGATCCTTGTCCACGCGATCCACGAGCGCTTCGAGCTGCAGCGCCACGTCGGTGCCGAAGAGCTGCAGCGGACCGCCGTCGATGCGCACCACCAGCGTGGAGCCGTGCGCTTTGATATCGAAGAGAGAGGGCGTGGCTTGTCGTTGTGTCATGTGCTGTCTTCCGTGCTTGGGTGTTTCGGATGTGACGCGTCCCTCGATTCGGTTCGATCGCCGGCGCCTCGAGGGACGGCCCGCGCCGACGGCGTTCCACTCGACCGTTCAGGGAATCCGCACCACCAGGCGCCCCCTGACCTCACCGCGCAGCAGGTGCGCGACGGTGTCGGGGACGTCGGCGAGTTTGATTTCCCGCGTGGCGGTGGCCAGCTTGGACAGCTCGAGATCCGTCGCGAGGCGTGACCATGCCGCCAGCCGCAGCTCGCGGGGCGCTCTCACGGTATCGATACCGGCCAGGGTGATGCCGCGGAGGATGAAGGGCGCCATCGACGTCGGCAGCTCCACGCCCTGCGCGAGTCCGCAGGCGGCCACGACGCCGCGATAGCGCGTCTGCGCCAGGACGTTGGCGAGCGTGTGGCTGCCGACGGCGTCCACCGCGCCGGCCCAGCGCTCCGGACCCAGAGGCGGGCCGGGCCGCGCGAGGTCATTGCGGTCGATGACGTCCGCCGCGCCCAGCGCGCGAAGGTGCTCCGCCTCCGACACGCGGCCGGTGGAGGCGACGACCCGGTAGCCGAGCTTCGACAGCAGTGCGATCGCGATGGAGCCGACGCCGCCGTTCGCACCGGTGACGAGGACATCGCCGTGCTCGGGTGTCAGGCCGGAATGCTCGAGCGCGAGCACGCACAGCATCGCGCTGTAGCCGGCCGTCCCGATCGCCATGGCATCGCGCGTGCTGAAGGCGTCGGGCACGGGGACGAGCCAGTCGGCCGGCACGCGCGCCTTCTCGGCGTAGCCGCCGTGGTGCGTCTGGCTCAGGTCCCAGCCGTTGACGAGCACGCGGTCGCCCGGCGCGAACCGGGCGTCATCCGACGACTCGACGGTGCCCGCGAGGTCGATACCACCTACCAGCGGCAGCCTCTTGATGATCTCGCCGCGCCCTGAAAGCGCGAGTGCGTCCTTGTAGTTCACCGTGGACCATTCGACCCGGACGGTGACGTCGCCTTCGCCGAGCTCGGCGGGATCGAGGTGGGTGAGGGTCGTCGACAGCCCGGCCTCTGTCTTCTTTGTCAGCAGTGCGCGAATGGGGCCTCTCATGGCGGCGCACAATGCGGCGGGTACTGACAAAACCACAAGAAGGCACAATAATGATGGATACTACCAAGGGTGTACGTATGCGGTCCATGTGCCATGACCCCAAGAGCAGTTGCCCTGTGGTAGCCACGCTCCTATCAAGGATGTACGTATGCGGTCCAAGCGCCATGACCCCAAGAGCGGTTGCCCTGTGGAAGCCACGGTCTCGGTGATCGGCGGGCTGTGGAAGCCGCTGATCCTGTTCCACCTGATGGGCGGCACGCTGCGCTTCATGGAAATCACGCGGCGCATCCCGAAGGCCACACAACGCATGCTCACGTTGCAGCTGCGCGAGCTGGAGGACGACGGCGTCGTCGTGCGCCGCGTCTATCCGCAGGTGCCGCCGAAGGTCGAGTACGAACTCACGCCATTCGGTCGCTCATTGGCGCCGGTACTGCTCACGCTGCGCGAATGGGGCATGACCTACCTGCGCAGTCAGGGGGTCGAACCCGATGCATTGCCGACGTGTGCGGCGAGCGAGCTGTTGGCATCCAGAGCCAAAGCCCGAGCTGCGGCTGACTAATCCTGGCGCACAGCGGGCCGGGCCATGCGCGGTCTTGTCCATACACCTTCGGTTCCGACCTCTCTCCTCCTACGAGTCGTCTGTCACCCTGTTGGGCCCGGGGATGACTGGCTGTCGGCGCCGGGGTGTGGAAGCATCGGCTCCCATCATGGTCCACTTCACTGGTCTCCTCTTCCGCGCGGCGGTTGCCATCCTCTTGATGGTCCTCTTCTTCAGCCTCGCGCTCACCGCCTCCGCGGGCCTCGTCTACGGCGCGTACGAGCTGGGAGCCTTCACCCTTGAGCACCTGCGCGGCCGCAGCCTCGTCATCTTCCTGCTCATCGCGGGCGGCATGGGCTTCGGGGCCTGGTCATCCTCTGGTCCATCGTCCCGCGGATCGACCGCTTCACCCCGCCGGGGCCGGAGCTGACGGCGAAGGAGCAGCCGGTGCTCTTCCAGGAGATTCACCGCATCGCGGAGATGACGGGCCAGGAGCCCCCATCCCACGTGTACCTCGTCCCGGACGTGAACGCGTTCGTCACGGAGCGGGGTGGCTGGATGGGCATGGGCAGCCAGCGGGTGATGGGGCTCGGTCTGGGGCTCGTGAACATCCTCGGCGTGAGCGAGTTGCGCGCGGTCATCGCGCACGAGTTCGGCCATTTCCATGGGGGAGACACCAAGCTGGGGCCGTGGATCTACAAGACGCGCGGGGCCATCATCCGCACCGTCCAGAACCTTTACGCGGTCGGCGAGCCTCGGAAGAGGTGGGCACCGTCGTCGCCTTCGTCCTCAAGGCGGTGGGCAAACCGTTCGAGTGGTTCGCGAAGGGCTACCTGCGCATCACCCAGGCCATCAGCCGCGCGCAGGAGTACAGCGCGGACGGGGTCGCGGTCCGGACCCAGGGGCGGCGGCGCTGGTGGAGGGGCTGAAGAAGACGCACCGCGGAGGGCTCGCGTTCTCGGCGTTCGTCGAGAACGAGCTGGGGCCGCTGCTCGAGAACAAGCGCCACGCGCCACTGGGCGAGGGCTTCCGCCGCTTCCTCGGCGCCCCGAGCGTCGCCGAGCGGCTGGGGCAGTTGGAGCGGGAGGAGCTCAGCGAGGGCAAGCAGGACCCGTACGACACGCACCCGCCGCTGCGCGAGCGCATCCGCCGGCCGAGTCGCTCGATGCGCCGTGGGTGGCTCAGGACGTGCGCCCCGCGGTGGAGCTGCTCGCGGACGTGCCACAACTGGAGGCGAAGCTCTACTCGGAGTGGACGCAAGGGGCGACGCTCACCCCCATCGAGTGGGCGGAGAGCGCGAGCGTGTTCGTTCCTGTCTGGCGGGCGGCGCTGCTGGACGCCCAGCGAGGATTCGCACACGGCACCACGCCCCTCACGCTGCCCGTCGAGACCCCCGCGCTGCGCGAGCTGGCCGCCAGGGTGACCGGACAGGATATGGCCCACGTTCTCGAGGACCCCCTCCAGCAGTGGGCAGCCGGCTTCTACGTGCGCGTGCTGAGCGCCGTGCTGGTGGACCACGGGTTCACGCCCTCGAACAACCCGGGAGAGGCCATCGCCTTCACCCGGGGCGAACTCCGGCTCGAGCCCTCCTCGCTGGTGCGGAGCTACCTCGGCGGGGAGCTCGGTCGTGAGGCCTGGAGCGCGAGCTGGCGGGAGGCCGGGCTCGCCGACGCGCCCCTCGCCCCCGATGACGTCCAGCAGCGCCGCTCCGGCTAGTCTTCGCCTCGCTGCGATTCGAAGTCTTCCTGACGCGCTGTTGAGCCCCAAGCAACAACCGCCAGGACGTCCAAGCCACCTGCTTCGCTCTCTTCTGGAAGGATGCAGTGGGTAGCTACCACCTGCTCAAGAGCAACTCGAGCACCAGCTACGGCTCGTCTGACTTCTACGGGATGTGGCCCATCGGCGTCTCGGAGACCTCCTTCACCAGCACCTACCTTCCATCACACCATGACGGTGTACTGAGGAGCTGTCGCTCAGGCGGCTGGGCTCCCAGCCCTTCGCCAGTGGGGCCAGCGCATAGATTTATTGGGGCTCCAATGGAGGTGGAGAAACAGGGTGAAAATGCATAAGGCATCCCCGCCCGGCCTCTTCTTCAATGAGTGGGGGTTCACACCCCGCTCCGCGGTGGATGCCTCATGAAACAGGAGTCCACCTCGTGCAGGCCAACATCTACCTGTCCGGGTGAAGCATGAAGAGTCTTGGAAAGTCCGTTGTGTATGTGGCCGCTTGTGTGTCTCTCCTGGGCGCTTGTGGACCGGCGTTCGAGGGCGAGGAGCTCGAGGGGACGGATCCAACGGCGGTCCCGGCCGAGAAGCCCAAGGGTGCTGGAGCCCCCGATCCCACCGCGTTCGAGTTCGCGGATCCCGGAATGGTGCATGCGCAGACCTTCCTGGGCGACCTGGGCAAGGTGGTGGCCTCCCCGGCCGCCACCTACGCGTCCATCAGCACGGCCTCCAACCAGTGGTCCGTCAGTTGTAACGGCGGGTCGTCGCGAGACATCGCCTATGTGTGGACGGTGCCCGCGACGGGGTCCTACACCTTCAATACCTACGGTTCGAACTTCGATACCGTCATGCAGATCCGCAACTACAAGTCCACCTCGGAGATCATGGGCTGCAATGACGATGCGTCATCGAGCAATTATCAGTCGAGGATCACCCTCTCGGGACTGGTCAAGGGCGTGTCGTTGTTGATCATCATCGAGGGCTACTCTGGCGATTATGGCAATCTTGCCCGGTTGAACATCGTCAAGAACAACTGAAGGCCGCGGTCACGCCCCGGGACGCCGAAGTCGACGCGCGTCCGGGAGACGGTTCTGTCTCAGTTGTCCTGGAGCAGCTCCGGAAGCGAGTAGAGCGGCTGACCGGAGCGCTCAATCGTCATCATCATCGTCGTAACCCCCACCACCGCCACAGCCACTGTCACCGCCGCTGTCTTGACCATCGTCATAGACGCGATCCGGCACATCGAAGGTGCACGTCAGCATGCCGCCGTCCGCGTAGCGGTAGACGAACTGGCCTTCCGCGTGGTCCGGCGTCACCCGGCGGAGCGTCACGGCTCCCTCCACCGGAACTCCGGGCGGGGTGAGGTAGGCGTCGCTCCCCCTGCCCGTGCTTCCCTCCCACGCGCGCACCAGCGATGTCTCTTCTGGGACCAGGCGGTCTTGCTGTGGCAGGAGCTTCACGGTCCGCGGGGGCTCGCCTCGAACCGGGGCATGCCCGTCAAGGTGAGGCTGACCCCCAAGCTCTCGAGCCCCGGGACGCCGTTGGGCGTGTAGTTCAGTTGAACCCGCGTATGCTCGCTCCCGTCGAAATTGATCAAGGTCGACTGGTGAGCGTTCAAGGTGAGGGGCCATGCCACGCTCTGGCCCAGGTGGGTGCCCGTGCATTCGCCCGCGGGCTTGGGTATCGAATGACAGGAGGGGATGAGCAGCGTGCAGGTCAGCAGCGCGAATACGACGCGAGAGGAGGAACGGGGCATGTGCCGGGTTCTCTATCATCCCTGGTTGGAGGGATGGTCAGGGGGTGTCACTCCTCGGTGACGCGCAGCTTGCAGTTGGCGAAGGCCTTGCCCGAGAAGATCTGGCCCATGAACAGCTGGACGGGATCCTTGCCGTTGACCTGGATGGACAGCTCGTTCTTCTCCCCGTGCAGCTTCGCGCCCGGAGCGGCGTGAACCCGCCCGCCCAGGGCGGACACTTCTCCTTCGAGGATCGCGCCCTCGGCGACGTGAACGTCCCCGCCGAGCGCGACCACCTTGCCCAGCACCCGGGCGCCGGCCTCCACCGTCACGTCGCCGCGCATCGCCACCACGTCCTTCACCGTGGCACCCGCGCGCACCACCACGTCCCCATCCAGGGCCACCGCATCGTGCGCTCCCTGGGCTCCCTCCACTCTCAGCGTCATGCCCCGGGAGAACAGGTCGCCCTTCTTGACGCTGATGGAACAGGTGGAGTCGTGAAACGCGGCTTCTCCCCCTCCTCCGCCAGGGACGGCGTGGCGAACAGGAGGACCGCGAGGAAGGAATGGATGAGCGAGGTCATGCGGGGCAGCTCCTGGAGCATCGTGACTTCCCCTTCTACGGCCAGCCTCCGGCGCCATTGCACCCCGGCCACGCTCTTCCTCCAAGGGCGAGTGGGAGTGGGTCCCGAGACAGCGGACCCACTCCCACTGCGCCGTGTACGCGCTCGCCGCGGGTCAGTTGACCACGATGCGGGAGACCTTCCCGTCCAGCCCGTTGTCGCGGATGTAGGAGACCCGGACCGAGGCATCCTCGTAGCTCTGCTGGAAGGTCTGGACGACGTACCCGTTCAACCCCGCCGCCTTCACGGTGATGATCGCATAGTCGTCATCCGTGGCGCCGCTCGAGCTGTCATAGACCCGGATCTCCGCGCCGACGCGAACGTTGTAGAGCACCAGGGATCGGGCCTCGTCGTTGGGGATGCCCGTCGGGTTGCTCTTCGTCAGGTTGTAGGCCTGACCAGGATCGTCGGAGATGGTGCCCAGCAGGGTCTGGGTTCCCCCATTGCCCTCGTAGAACGCGATGGTTCCCGTCGCCGTCACCTGGAGGGGTGACTGGAGGCTGGAGGACTCCAATTCCTCTCCAGGTTGCTCGACGCCACAACCCATCACCATCAAAGCGCCAAGGACTCCCACGCCAATCGACATTCGCTTCATGTTTGCTCCTCCTTGACTCCCAAGACCAAACAGAAAACTCGTCTCAATACGGCGCGCCATCTATACGCGCTGGAACATGAGATGAGTGTCAAATATCCGTTTTGGTCGAAAAGTCGACAAACTGGGTAATGCCTGTAAGTCGCGAGGTGCTCCGCGCCCTTCTGCTGGAATCCGAGGAGCCGGTAGAACCTTCCTTCGCCGCCAGGGATGTGGGAGCGTCGCTCCACGCTTCCTCCCGCCTTCGACCGCCACTGAATCCATCCCGATGACGACTTCACAGGAGGACGAATGGCTCTGGGGCTGGGACCCAACACCGGCATCGTCTCGGTCTGGGCGGAGCCTGACGGCCGCGCGTTCGTCTGGCGTCGGCTCCCCGGGAGTGGCGAGCTGGTGCGGGAGGACTCGCGCTTCCGCCCCTGGCTGCTCCTCTCCTCGCTGGAGGACGTGGCGCACCTCGGCGCGAGGCTTCTTCCCGAACGCGAGGGACCCGCGCCCAACCGGGTGACGTGGCGGGAACTCGAGGGACCGGGCGCGCTGCGCTACCTGCTCCGTGCGGACGATGGGCGGGCCCTGAACGCGGCCGTGCTCCATGGCGCCTCGCGGCGTCTCGGCCGCCCGCTCGGGCACCCACGAGAGCTGGGCACGGAGACGGCGCTCGTGCTGCCTCCCGAGGAGCAGTACCTCATCGCCTCGGGGCGCACGTACTTCCGCGGGCTCGACTTCGACGATCTGCGCCGGCTGCAGTTCGATCTCGAGACCACCGGGCTCGATCCCAGCCGTGACCGCATCTTCCTCGTGGCCCTGCGAGACCCCAGGGGCGGAACGGAGGTACTCGAGGTCCACGGAGAGGGCGACGATGCCGAGGCACTCCTCCTCCGTCGGCTGGTCGAGCGGGTCCAGGCCCACGATCCCGACGTGATCGAGAACCACAACCTGCACGGCTTCGACCTGCCCTTCCTCGCCCACCGGGCGCGGGTGCTCGGCGTCCCGTTGGCGCTCGGGCGTGCTGGAGCACCGGGCCTTCGGCAGCGCCCCGCGGCGCGAGGTGCTTCCTTCGGACGTGGCACTCCGGGGCGCTTCAGCGAGGCGGCGCGTCGCGTACGGCACACGGTGCCCGGGCGCGAGTTGATCGATACGCTGGATGCCGTCCTGCGGCACGATTTCTCGTCCCGGAGCTGCCGGGCCATGGGCTCAAGGCCGTCGCGCGCCACCTCGGACTCGCGGGCCCGGAGCGGGAGTACATCCCGGGGCCCGGGTGTACGAGTTCTTCCGCCATGCCCCCGAGCGCGTGCGGCGGTACGCCCGCGACGACGTGACGGAGGCCGCGGGCATCGCGCGCATGCTGGGAGGGGCCGCCTTCGCGCTCGCCCGCATGGCCCCGCGCCGCTACGAGCGTCTCGCGGACGCGGGCCCCGCCACCGGGGTGATCGATCCGCTGCTGGTGCGCGCCTACCTCCGAGCGGGGGCCGCGCTGCCCTCCCACGAGCCGGGTGACGGCACGCCCCACAGCGGCGCGGGGCTCCACCTGTTCGCCACGGGGGTGGCCCGGCACGTCGTGAAGGCGGACGTCGCCAGCCTGTATCCCTCGCTGATGCGCGAGTACCGGATCGGTCCCCGGCGTGATCGGCTCGGCGTCCTGCTCGCGCTGGTCGACCGGCTGGTGGAGCAGCGGCTGGCGGCCAAGGCCCGGGCGCGTGCCGCGGCGGCCGGTTCACCGGAGCGGCACGGTCAGGAGGCCCTCTCCGCGGCCATGAAGATCGTCGTCAACTCGGCCTACGGCTACCTGGGGGCGGGAGGCCTCACCCGCTTCTCGGATGTCCACGCCGCCAACGAGGTGACACGGCGCGGGCGCGAGGTGCTGGGGCTGCTGTGCGACGAGCTGGCGCGGCGCGGCGTCACGCTGCTGGAGGCCGACACGGATGGGGTGTACTTCGCCGTGCCGGAGGACTGGAGCGAGGCCGACGAGCGCCGGGTGGTCTCCGAGGTCGCGGCGCTGCTGCCGCCCAAGGTGCGACTCGAGTTCGACGGACGCTACGCCGCGATGCTCTCGCACGAGCCGAAGAACTACGTGCTCCAGCCCTATGAGGGGCCACTCGTCCTGCGCGGGGTGGCGTTTCGCTCCAGCCGGGCGGAGCCCTTTGGCGAGAGCTTTCTGCGCCGGGCCCTGGGCTGCCTCCTGGCGGGTGACATTCCGGGGCTGAGAGAGGCCTATGTCGCGACGGTGATGGCGCTGCGCCGGAGAGAGCTCAGCACCTTCGAGGTGTCGGCCCAGGTCCGGCTGACGAAGGCGCCCGAGCAATACCTCGCCACGCGCGGGCGCAGGCGAGAGCTGCCCTACGAGGCCATGCTCGCGAGCGGGCGAACCCACTGGACTGTCGGCGAGCAGGTCCGCATCTACCGCGCCGTGGGAGGACGCGCGGGCCTGCTGCCCGACCCGGAGACCGAGGGCGGCGCCGTGAATGATCCTCGGGAATACGACGGCGAGTTCTATGCCCGGCTGTTGCGCGAGACGTTCGCGGCGCGGCTCGTGCGAGCGCTGACCCCCGAGGACTTCGCGGCGGTGTTCGCCGATCCCGGGCAGCCCTCCCTCTTCGCCCCTTCGCTGGCACGGTCGCGGCCCGTGCTCACCGTGCTGCACGACCCGCGGACCGAGCCCCTTCGGAGCTGACCGGCGAAGGTGTCCAGCGAAGGTGTCAAAGAACTCGTGGCTCAGTACGAGCGCAGGATCTTCAACCGCCAGCCCTGTTCCCAGAGGTCGTCGTACTGGCGCGATAGTCGGCGTAGCTCCAGCCGTAGACCTGACTCTCCCCCTCGGTGCTGGGGCGCCACACCGCCGTGTAATACACGCTCCCGTTCACCACGTAGGGTTCCAGGAGCTTCAGGCGCCAGCCCTGGCTCCAGAGCGTGTCATACTTGGCGCGGTAGTCGGCGTAGCTCCAGCCGTAGACCTGGACCTCGCCCTCGGTGCTCGGCCGCCACACCGCCGTGTAGTACACGGTCCCGTTCACCACGTACGGCTGGATGAGCTTCAAGCGCCAGCCCTGGCTCCAGAGCGTGTCATACTTGGCGCGGAAGTCGGTGTAGCTCCAGCCGTAGACCTGGACCTCGCCCTCGGTGCTCGGCCGCCACACCGCCGTGTAGTACACGGTCCCGTTCACCACGTACGGCTGGATGATTTTCAGACGCCAGCCCTGGCTCCAAAGCGTGTCATACTTGGCGCGGAAGTCGGTGTAGCTCCAGCCGTAGACCTGGATCTCCCCCTCGGTGCTCGGCCGCCACACGGCGTTGTAGAGCACCTGTCCGTTCACCACGTAGGGTTGCAGCGAGAACAGGCGCCAGCCCTGGCCCCAAAGCTGATCATACTTCTCGCGGTAGTCGGCGTAGCTCCAGCCGTAGACCTGGATCTCCGGTGAGCTGTCCGGCTCCCAGACGGCGGTGAATTGGCCGGGCACGTTCGGCGCGGGAGCGCCCGTGTACTGGGTGATGCGGCAGGAGGACGAGTTGGGCAGCGGATTCTCCGTCCGCCTCAGCGCGCAGTTGCGGATGGCCTGCGCGGCCGCCGCGTTGGTCGAGCTGTAGGTGATCTGCCCTGGCGTCATCCAGATGGGCGAGGCGGCCGAGTGCGGGTTCTTGGCGGGCTCGGAGGTCGCCGTGGCGCGGATGCCCAGGTCCAGGGCGGCGCCGTCGTCGTAGTCGAAGCTGTTGCTCGTCCCCATGCGGTGGCAGCCGGTGCACAGGTTGCCGGAGACCTCGACCTTGTAGGCCCGCCACGAGGCGAAGTCGTTTCCGACGAAGTAGTACGGCTGGTCGCGGTTGAAGGACACGTCCCCCGCGCCCGGCAGCTTGTTGGGGCCGGTGATCTGCGACAGGTACGGCGAGCGCACCAGGGGCCCATTGTCATGGCACCGCACGCAGTTGATGGACGCGGTCTGCGTGGGCGAGTACCAGGGCCACACGCTCGAGCCCTTGGAGGGCGCCTTGACGTTGCCGTTCAGCGCGCTGCCCAGCGCCTGGTAGAAGCAGGTGGCGCCGTTCTTCTTGTTGTGCTGGATGACGGCGATGTCCTTGAACAGGCCGGGCCCCGCCCCCCGCTTGCGGCAGTGGGCCACGACGTACGCGTCGGCGGTCTGGGTCAGCACCTGGAAGCGGCTGCCGGGATCGCACTCCTGGTTGAGCCGGTTCGGCTTGTCGCACGTGCCGTCGGCCGCGTGGTAGTTGGTCATCGGGACGTCGGTCCCGCTATCGCAGACGAAGTCCGGGACCGTGACGCCGATGGCCGCGTCGCACTTCTGCGCGTACGTCTGCAGCGTGTCCGACAGCGCGGCGGTCCGCTGGGCGAGGACGGGAGCGCCGTCGCTCGACAGGAGCCGGTGTTCGGCATTCATCCCCGTACCGTTTTCGCAGGCGGTGAGAAGGGCCGCGAGGGCGCTACACAGGAGCACCCATGAAGCGGGCAGATGTTTTCTCATGACACCGGTGGCCTTTCTTTTTTTGTGAGAGCTCACGAGTGGTACGACGCGGGTCGCGAATATTCCCCGGAATTTTCATGGGATCAGTTTTCACTTCGGCACAGTCGCGCGAGAAGGGGCGGGACGGCGTGACCGTACGCATGCGCCGCGGAGTATGAGCGTCCGCCCTCCAGTTGCCCGGCGCGAAGGAGCCGTTCCATGGATTGCCGTACGCAGCGAGTCCTGTTGAGGAAGTTATCTGGCGTTTCCACCCTGTTCCTGGCGGCCGCGTGTGGTTCCGGGGCCGTGTCCGAGCCACCCGGGTCGCAACCCCAGAGCGCGGCGCTCTTCGCGGGTGAGCCGCTCGTGAGTGCGTCGAGCGGAACCTGCCTCGATGTGATGCAAGAGAGCCGTACGCCCGGCACGGGGCTGCAGATTCATGCCTGCCACGGCCGCATCAACCAGGCCTTCACCTTCACCGCCGCGGGCGAGCTGCGCACCTACGACAACACGCTGTGCGTGGACACGGCCTCGGGGCAGACGGCCCCGGGAACGCGCGCTGTCATCGCCACGTGCACGGGCCTGCCGGCGCAGAAGTGGACTTTCAACGCGAACGGCTCGGTGGTCCACACGGCGAGCGGTCTGTGCCTGGACGTGGAGGGCGGGAAGACAGAGGACAAGACGCCCGTCATCGTCTGGAACTGCAATGGACAGACGAACCAGAAGTGGACCCGTCCCGCGGTCCCGGACACGCAAGCGCCCACGCCGCCAAGCGGCCTCGTGACGAGCAACCTCACCTGCAACTCGGTGACGCTGAGCTGGACGGGCTCGACGGACGACGTGGGGTCGCCTTCTACGACGTGTACCACGACGGTCAGCAGATGAAGTCCGTGGACGGCGGCACGCTCTCGACGTCGCTCACGGTGCTGCCGGGCGTCACCTGGGGCCTGTATGTGAACGCGCGCGACGCCGCGGGCAATGTCTCGCAGGCAAGTCCCACGCTGTCGTTGACGCCGCCGCAGTGCCAGCTGGACACCACGCCTCCGACGGCGCCGACGCAGCTGTCGGGCAGCGCGTCCGGAACGAGCGTGACGTTGAGCTGGACGGGCTCGACGGACAACGTGGGCGTCACCGGCTACGACGTGCTCCGTAACGGCTCCAAGGTGGGAACCGCGACGGGCACCACGTTCGCGGACAGCGGGCTCGCGGCGAGCACCGCCTATACCTATACGGTCGTCGCACGAGACGCCCAGGGCAACGTGTCCACCGCGAGCAATGCGCTCACGCTCACCACGGCCGCGGCCTGCACCAACCCCATCTGCTCGGTGACGCAGGTCACGACGGATACGGACATCCCCTGGGGGCTCGTGCCGCTCGCGGACGGGACGGTGCTCTACAGCCGCCGGGACGCGCAGGACATCGTGCGCTTGAATCCCGTGACGGGCGTGAAGACGACGCTCGGCACGGTGCCCAACGTGCAGAGCACGGACGGGGAGGGCGGCCTGCTCGGGCTCGCCGTCGCACCGACGTTCGACACGGACCGCTGGCTGTACATCATGCACACGTCCCCCACGGACAACCGCATCGTGCGCATCAAGGTCTCGGCGGGCTTCACCCTCGATCTCGCGAGCAGGCAGGTGCTGGTGCAGGGGTTGTTGCGCAACAAGTTCCACAACGGCGGCCGCCTGCGGTGGGGCCCGGACGGCAAGCTGTACGCGAGCACCGGCGACGCGCAGAACGGCGCCAACGCGCAGGACACCTCGAACCTCGCGGGCAAGGTGCTCCGCATCAACCCGGACGGCACCATTCCCAGCGACAACCCGTTCGGCAATCTCGTCTGGAGCTACGGCCACCGCAATCCGCAGGGGCTGGCCTTCGACTCGAGCGGGCGGCTGTGGGAGCAGGAGTTCGGCAACTCGGTGATGGACGAGACCAACCTCATCGTCAAGGGCGGCAATTATGGCTGGCCCAACTGCGAGGGCACGGTCTCGCAAGGCGGAAGCGGTTGCGCGACTGCGGGCTACATCGCGCCCAAGCAGACGTATTCCACGGCCGAGGGCTCGTGCAGTGGAATCGCCATCGTGCGTGACGTGCTCTACGTGGCGTGCCAGCGCGGCACGCGGTTGTACCGGGAAGTCATCTCGGGCTCGAGCCTCACCAACGTGACGCCGTACTTCGTTGGAACGTACGGACGGCTGCGCACGGTCGAGCCGACCGTGGACGGCAATCTCTGGCTCACCACGAGCAACTCGGGGGACAAGGACAGCATCCCCAACAACAGCAACGAGAAGCTCTTCCGCGTGCTGCTCGGCAACTGAGCCGCGCGAAGTCGGGGACGAGTTGGTGGGAGCCGGTGCCGGGCTGAGCGCCGGCTCCCGCTGGTCCTACCCGAGCAGCTCCGACAGGGGTCCTTCGGCGATCCTCGTCGGTCCTTCCGCCCCGAAGGTGTTGAAGCCGGTATCCCCGAAGGCGTGGCCCAGGGTGTTGAACAGGTTGGAGACCTGGCGATTGCGTGCCGTGCCCTCGGCTGGATAGACCACGGTCCGTCCATCCGTCTTCAGCCCCAGCGCATTGCCACCGAGGACGAGCTTGGGCCACTCCCGCGCCTCCGAGTGGTGCTGTTCGCCATTGTCGGACATCAGGATGATCACCGTGTGATCCAGCATCGAGCCGGACGCGTTGAGCTCCGGCGTCGCCGCCAGCGCGCGTGCGAGCTTCGCCACCAGGGCCACGTGCTTCCGGGTGACCGCCGCGATCCCGTTCCAGTTGGCCGCGGTGTCGATACCGTGCTGGAGGTTGTGCCGCCCGACCTGAGAGATGCTCGGGTCGTAGGCCACGTCGAAACCCGAGGTTCCCGCCGCCAGCACCACGAGGTTCGTCAGTCCGCCCAGCAGCGCCGTGGTGGCGATCTCGAACTGCGCCTCGAGCCATTTGAGTGAATCGGGTGGGGTGGTGCCTCCCTGAAGCAACGGATTGACGGAAGGGTCCGGGGGCAACAGCGGCTTCACCCGCGCCGCCATTCCCTGCAACTGCGTCTCTCTCGCACGCAGCGCCTCGAGCGAGGCCGGTAGCGCTCCAGCTTCGTGCGCTCGTGGGAGTTGCCCTTGAAGGTGCCGAGCGCGGCCTTCGCGTCCTCACGGGCGAAGTCGAAGAGCATCCGGCGCTCCTGTCCCACCGCCGTGCTGGCCGAGAGCGAGCCGAAGATCGTGTTGTACGCGAGCATCGGATTCACCAGGATGCCGGCGGGCTTGCGCGGACCGTACGCACACGTCTCGTAGACGATGGGGGTGCTCGCGGAGCTGGTGCCCAGCCGGATGGCGTCGAAGGGTGCAGTGCGCTTGAGCCTCGGCGCCAGCACCGCATCGAGGGTGGCGGCCGAGCCATTCACCGCGCAGCTCAGCGCCCCCGTTCCCGTCGAGTGCCCACCTCCGGTGATCGTCGACGACAGCCCGAGCAACACCGCCGCCCGGTTCTCGAGGGAAGGCGCTCCGCTGCTTCCGGCGAGCGGTCCCAGGCACAACGCGCTGGAGAGGCCATCACTCGCGCGGACCGACGGTGTCTCGGGATACACGTCGCGGAAGTTGTGCCGCTTGCCGATTCTCGGGCCGAGGGCCGCGCGCGTCCCACTGGACAGGAACGCCTCGGGATAGATGCCGTTGCACTCCAGCACCAGCACCAGCCGCATGGGCTTGTCCGTCTGGGCGAGCACCTCGCGGTAGAACGGCGCGAACACTCCAGTGGCCACGGCGGATTTGAGCAACGCGCGTCGGGTCAGCATGGTCACTCTCCCCGCGCCGGCTCGCGGCGCGTCGTCCAGGTGTCGCTGGTCATCAGGGCCTTGAGCAGGGCCTTGAACGAGCCCTGGTGTGCGTCGTAGGCCTGCTCCATCCGCGCCAGCGTGCAGGCATCGCTCCGGTTTTCGTCGCGGCCCATGAAGTAGCGGAAGGCCTGGCGGACGAAGCAGCGCTTCACGTGGCCCGAGGCGGCGAGCTTCTCGCTGAGCTCCACCGCGTCCCGCACGGGTCCGTTCAAGCCCGGGTCCGGCAGATTGCTCAACATCACCTGTCCATTGGGAGCCATCCATCCCCCGTCGGGGGCGTGGTCCCTCGTCCGCAAGTAGCCGGCATGGTTGTAGATCTCGAACGTGAGGCCGAGCGGGTTCATCAGCGAGTGACAGCCCTGGCATTCACTCTTGCCGGTGGCGTCCTCGAGCCGGGCACGTGCGTTCTTGTCCGGCGCGTGAGGCCCCACCTGCGCCACCACGCGCACCGAGCTGAGGGGTGGCACATAGCCGCAGAGCAGGTTCTCCCGCACCCACTTGCCCCGGTGGACCGCGGAAGGGTCGTCCTCGAAGTTTCCGCCATGCGAGGCCAACCATGCCGGGTGGGTGAGCACTCCGGCACGCTCCGCTTCCGGGAGCATCCGCCAGCGCGCGTCGTTGGTCGCGGCGATCTCCGCGTTGGTGCCGTAGGGCTGGCCCGTGTATCGCGTGGCATTGCCGTCGAAGCCCGAGTCCTGGGTCGCGGCGAGGAAGAACCGCCGGGAGGTCAACAAGGTCTCGAGCACCGCGACGTCACTCACCACCGCGCGCGCGACGAAGTCGTCCATCTGCTGGATCAGCGTCGACTCGTCGCCGTAGTAGCCGGAGAGCAGATTCTCCCAGGCCGCGGCCTGCGCGCGGTAGCCACTCGGCTCCCCATCATCGAAGGCGCTGGTCGCCTCCGGACGCTCCTTGAAGATCGCCTCCACCCGCGTGTAACCCAGCCATTGGCGGAAGAAGTTCGCCACACCATCGGAGAGCCAGAACTCGCCCCGGCGGGGACGCTCCGGCCCGCCGAAGTCCTGGACCAGATCGAAGCGGGTGGAATCCACGCCGCCGAGGTGCTGATCGATCAGCGCGCCCACGACCTCCGGTGAGCGAATCCCTCCATCGCGCGCCGCGTCCGCGATGTCTCCGTAGTGGCCCTTGGAGGAGGCGGAGGTGTCAGGCCATCTCCAGGTGGGAACCGCGCCCGGGCCACGCTCTCCCAGCGCATAGGTGAGCTGCTGCGCGAGCTCCCATTCACCGAGCTCGACCCGGCCGTCGCCGGTTGGCGTGCCCAGCTCCTCGCGGAACAACGCGCCGCTCATCAACGTCGCCGCGGTGACGACACGCGAGAGGCTGTGGGTACGTGCGCCCGTGCCTCCATCGGAGGATTCCTGCGCGAGCACCGACTGGGTGAAGGCCGCCAACCGGTCCAACTCATCCGCGCGCGCCGGCCGGTACATCACGCCCCGCTCGAGCAGTGTGGCGAGGTAGTTGCGAATACAGGCGGTGCCCGGCTGCGCTTGCTCCCACATGCAACGCAACGACTTGTCCTCGCGGAGCAGCTCGAGTCTGTTCGAGCCGGTGTAGGGGCCGGCCCACGTCGCGCCGTATTCGTCCACGATGGGGAGGATGATCTCGACCATGGACTCATCCACCGTGTCGTCGGCGGCGTAGCTGCCGTAGGGGGCGCGTGGATCCGGATCGAGCGGATTGTCGTAGAAGCTGAAGCCGGTCCATCCGCGCGTCACGGAGCCGCCAACGTTGCGGGTCCACTGCCATCGATTGATGCGGCGAAGGCGGGTGGGAGCGTCGGAGTCGGCCCCTCGGCAGTCGAAGAGCTCCTCCTGTGGAATCAGGTTCGGCGAGGGCTCGCTGCCCACGCTTCCCCCATCGGCGGAAGGTCCTCCGCCATCCGAGGCGTCCGGCCCCTTCTGCGGCTGCGTGCACGCGCCGAGCACCATCAGGACTCCGGTGACGCAGGCGCGCACTCCCTTGCGACGAGCGCTCATTCCACTTCCTCCTGGTGGGACAGTCTAAACTGGTTCGGAGTCCCCCCAACGCTGGCGGGCCAGCTCGAGGGTGCGGGCATTCTCGGGCACCGGCGCAGGAAGCGCTCGCGCGCGGTGGCGTCGGGAATATCGGAGGCGCGCTCGTGCACATACCTCGAGGCCTGGCGCAGGGCGGACTCCCCCCGCGCTGACCTCGCCCAGGGCAAGGCAGGCTTCCGCCAGCGCGAGGTACAAGGGCACCGCATCCACGCCCGTGCTGCCCATCCGCTCCAGCTCCTGGACGCCGAGCTGCGCGACCTGCCGCGCTTCCTCGGCACGCTCCTGGGACAGCAGGATGGAGCTGAGAACGCCGCGCGCGAAGAGCAGGCTGACCAGGAAGGGAGACAGCAACTCACACGCCTTGCGTGCGAACGACTCCGCCTCGTGGAACTCCCCCTGGCCCTCATCACCTGGGCCCCGGTGGCGTACCCCATGCCTCGCCTGTAGGCCGGGGCGTCCTCTCGGTCCACCCACTCGTGCGCCAGCGAGTAGGCCTCCTGCTGGTGTACCGGCTCGGAGCTTTGGGAGAGCGCATGGAGCAGGTAGTAGCGGCCATGGGGCGCCATGAGGTGCTGCTCCGTCCGAAGCGCGGTGGCCAGGGCCTCCCGGAGCAACTCCACGGCACGGGCATGGTCGCCCAGCGCGGTCAGACAGTAGCCCGAGACGATTTGCATCATGCACGCATCGCGCTCCGCGCCCACCTCGAGGAAGTCGCGCATCCCCAACTCCGCGAGTTCGAGGGCCTGCCACGGCTTGTTCTCGAAGAAGTGGGTGAACTGGCACTTCAACAACCTCATCCAGCCACGCGTCATGGCGTCATGCGCCATGACGTCGGCCCCCACCTCCAGGATGCGCTTGAGCATGGCTTCCGTCCCCTGGTGCCAGCCGTTCCAGGACAACGCGGAGCCCAGGTGGGAGATGGCCTCCGCGTAGGCCGCGACTGCCTTGGGCTCCGGCCTCGTGCGCAGCAGCAGTCCGCCCAGCCGGGCCGTCTCCTCCTGGTTCCCTGAGAAGCCGTTCGCGAGAATCAACCCCCCCGACAGCCAGCACCACAGTGGGCTGCCCGCCTTGAGCGCGGGGAGCACCGGAGTGCCGAGCTCCAGGGCCCTCGGCAACTGCTCCATCCAGAGGGCCACCAGCGCCTGGAGCGCACGCAGGCGGGTGAAGACCTCGCCGCTCACCCCGAAGGCCAACGCCGCGTCGGCGCACCGCATCGTCCCCTGCAAGTCATTGCGCTCGAAGAATTGCTCGGCGGCCTGGGTATGGAAATGGGCGGCGCGCTCCGGCCGTTGGCCGAGCTGGTAGTGGTGGGCGAGCACCATCGCATCGGACTCGCCCTTGTGCTCCAGCCAGGAGCCGGCCAGCCGGTGGCCCACGGGCCGATGGGCCTCGGGGACCAGGCCATGGGCCGCGTCCACCACCAGGGCGTGGCGGAAGCGGTACTCGGCCTCGGAGGGGAAGCGGCTCTCCGGCTGTGGCTCGATGACCTCCTGCTCCACGAACCGCCGCAGGTGCTTCTCCAGCTTGCCGTCCGGCACCTGCCCTCCCAACAACTCCCGCACGCCCCCTGACCAGAAGGTGCGTCCGAAGAAGCTGGCGGCGAGCAGCACCTGTCTGGCTTCCGGCTCCATCCGCATCAGCCGGGCCTGGAGCATGGCGAGGACCGTCTCCGGTGACGCCTCCCCGCGCCCCTCCACCTCCATGCGGATGAGCTCTTCCAGGAAGAGGGCATTGCCATCGGACTGCTCCACCATGCGCCGCACGACGGAGTCGGTCGCCCGGGGTCCCAGCACCTCGCGCACCAGCTGGGCCCCGGCCTTGGCGCTGAGCCCGTTGAGCGGCATCTCCAGCACGCGCCGGGCCCAGAGGCCGGGGAAGAGCTCCTTCACCTCCGGCCGCGCCAATGCCAGCACCATGAAGGGGTGCTCGGCCAGCTCCCGCAGGGCCTCGTCCACCAGCTTCACGGTGAGCGCGTCACTCCAGTGCAGGTCCTCCAGCACCAGCAGCACCGGATCGTGGGCGCACTCGGCCCGGAGGAAGGTCACCAGCGCCTTGCCCACCAGGGCGCTCATCAGCCGTGGGTCCTGCCGGGCCGCGCGCAACCGGGGGCTCTCCTCCTCGGGGAAGGGGATGGCGCAGAGCTCACCCAGGAACTCGGCCGTCTCCTGCGCCTCGGGGAGCGGGAGGTGCCGGGCCACGCGCTCGTACAACCGTGTACGGCGCGCCTCCAGGTTGGCCACCTCCACGACGCCACACAGCCGCCGCAGCGCCCGGCCCAGCAGGTTGGAGGCGGCCCCGGTACTCATGGGATCGCCGCGCCCCAGCAGCACCAGGGCCTGGGGGGCCTTGCGCTCGATGCGGCGGAGGAACTCGTGGCGCAGCCGGGACTTGCCCGTGCCCGGCGGAGCCATCACCAGCAGGGCGCGGGCGGCGGGCTCCTCCATGCAGGAGGTGAAGGTGAACTCGAGCAGGGCCAGCTCCTGGGCGCGGCCCACGCAGGGGGTGGGCTTGCCCAGCAGGGGCGGGACTCGTCGGTTCCAAGCTGCTCACCGTGCAGCAAGTAGGTGCCCGCGGCGGAGCGGGACACCTGGAAGCTGGGGCCGAGCAGCCCGGCCGTCACCTCGTCCAGCACGACGAGAGCCGAGGAGGCGCTCGGCCCCTCCAGCTCGCGCAGCAGTTGCCCCGCCCTGTCCATGGCGGAACCCACGGGCAGACGCTGGTTCAGGAGCCCGAGCCCGGTCACCAGCACCACCCCGGCGTCCGGCCAGCGTTCCTTGAAGGTCAGGGCGCAACGGCCCGCCAGGGCCGCTCGGTCCGTGGCGGTGTCGCGCTCCAACACCAGCGTGGCCGCCAGCGAGCCGTCCGCCAGCAGTTCCACCCGGCCGCCATAGGGTGCCAGCATCTTGCGCAGCGCATCGCACAGCGAACGCCCGTGGGTCTCATCCTCCTCCTGCGTGCCCGTCGCCAGGGAGCGGAGCGACACCAGCAGGATGCTCACGAGCTGCTGTTCCACGCCGACGAGCTGTTGCTCGTCCGCGGCCTGGACGGGCGGTGGCTCCGAGGAGGGGTGGGCAGCGACAGCAGCGTGGGTGCGGAGTCCAGGGCCGCGAGCGACTCCAGAAGCGCGGTGGCATCCGGCGGCCGCCGCAGCGGATCCTTGTCCAGCATGCGGTCCACGAGCACCTGCAGGCCCGGAGGCAGGCCGGGGCGCAGCGTGTGAAGACGGGGCGGCTCGGCCATGAGGATCTTGGCCAGCACGGCGGCGAAGTGGGGCGCGGCGAAGGGGGCTGGCCGGTGAGGCACTCGTAGAGCACGCAGCCCAGCGAGAAGATGTCGGCGCTGGGGGTGATGTGAGGCTGGCTGGAGGCCTGCTCCGGGGCCATGTAGCCCGGAGTCCCCAGCACCGCGTCGGTGCCCGTCAACGCCACCAGGGAGGGAACGGCATGGCGGGCCAGCCCGAAGTCCAGCAGCACCACGTCCTCGGGGCGCCCCCCTCGCAGGAAGAGGTTGGAGGGCTTGATGTCGCGGTGGACGATGCCCTGGCGGTGGGCGGTGGCGAGCGCCTCGGTGATACGGCGCAGCAGGGCCATGCTCTCGGAGAGGCCGAGGGGCTGACGGAGCAGACGACGGGCCAGGTCCACCCCCTCGAGCCACTCCATGGCCAGGAAGGGCTGACCCTCTTCGATGACGCCCTGGTCGATGTAGGAGACGATGGCGGGGTGGCGCAGCTCGGAGAGCACGAAGGCCTCGCGCTTGAAGCGGTGGGCGGCCTCCGGAGAGGTGATGGCCTGCATCAGCTTGAGGGCGACCTGCTGGCCGGTGCGCGAGTCGATGGCCCGGTAGACGAAGCCCATGCCGCCGCGGCCGGCCAGCCCCTCAATGGTGAAGCGGCCGGCGATGATGGCGCCCCGACGGAGCGTCATCTCCGTAATGGGTTTCGAGGGAGACGTGAACGTGTCGCCATCCGCGATGTCGTCGCCGTGCTTCATGAAGTGTGCCGGAGCATATCCCGGGAACGAGTGCTCCCAAACCGCGGAGGTGGGTCACCGCCGCAGGAGCTCGTGACCAATGGCCCGCTGGGCCTCGAACGTCCTGGGTACGGTGGAGGGCGCCTGATGCGTCCACAGGCCGAAGTTGAGCAGGCCGTGGATGCGTGGGTCGCTGCGGGCCAGGTCGTAATACTCCCAGTTCGCACGGGCGAGCGCCGCGTCATCGCCGTACGCGCCGACCAGATAGGACTGTGGCACCAGCCAGAGCTTCTGGGAGGGCGTCAGGGTGGCACGCAGCGTGTTGAGATGGCCCACCACCTCGGACAGCGGGCCGTAGTGGTCGAAGCCCACCCAGTCCGCGCGCGCGGGGGTGACGAGTGACGGTGACAGCGAGGGCACCGCATGCACCACCATCACCGGGATGGAGGGAAACGTGTCCTTGAGGGTGTTCACGCACGTCTCCAGATCCCTCACGGAGACGCCTACCCAGTAGGGCTCATCGATGACGTAGAACCCCCCACACTCCCCAGGTATGGGGTGATTTGAGTGACGAGCTGATTCCATGCCTGCGCGTAATCCGGGCGCAACGTCGAGCCGTTGAAGAACTGCCAGCGCGTCTCCAGCAGGCACTTCACCCGCGCGCGGCGCAAGCGGCGAGGTCCTCGGGGCGCTGAACGAAGTTGAGGTTGGTATGAGCCGTCACCTCATCCAGGTGGGGGCCATAGCTCCCGGACTGGGCCCAATAGTAGCCATAGTGCTTCAGGTGGTTCACCACCGGGGAGACCGCCACGTCATCGAAGCGGGACACCGGCCGTCCTCCAGGTACGCCCCCAGGTACAGGTATGCCGAGGAGGGAAGCGCGCTCGGCCCGCTCAGCCGGGCGGAGAAGGACACCCCGTTGATGGTGCCGAGCACCTGTCCGTCGCGCACGGCGAGGCTCACCGAGTACTTGTCCGCCGCGGGGACGCTCCTGGAGTCACCGTCATGAACTGGCCATTGTCGTAGATGCCCAGCCCACCGTTGGAGCGGATGAGGAAGCCGAAGTCGATGTCCGCGTTGCTGACGTAACCGCTCGAGGACGCGGTGCCGCCGAGCATGACGGACACCCAGTTGCCGCCGTCGCGGGCGTCGGAGACCACGGGCTCGGCGACGAAGGACAGACGGAAGGCCCCCGAGGCATCCCGCGAGAAGGGCTTGTCCATGCGCAGCGCCGAGGTGGACGAATGGAAGGACAGCGTCTCCGGGCTCCAGACGTGGTTGACCTGGGCCACCCAGATGCTGGGCGCGGGCGCGGGGTACCACAGGCCCGACAGACGCGTATAGGTCGCCGGAGCAAGCGAGCCGGATTGCCTGCCCGCCAGGTTGTCGTTGAGCCCCGTGCCGTTGGCGTTGTTGGCACCGTTGAAGGTGTCCCGGAAGTGCTCGGTGGGAACCAGGGCCTGACTTCGCGACGCCGGTGCCTCCGGCTCGGACTCCACGACCCCGACGCTACAGCCACACAGCACCGATGCGGCCAGCCAGCTCATTCGAACCAGATGCATTGCTTCCTCCACGAGGAGGGCGGTCTTCATGACCCACCCTCGTTCGTGGAGGTGTATCGCATGCCTCCTCCGGCTCTGGGACACCCGCTCTGGGTGCTCCCTACCTGTTCAGGCAGGCGGCGCCATTCAAGGTGAACAGCGCCGGGATGGGATTCGGTCCCGCCGCCGGAACTCCGAGGAAGCCGAAGGAAACCGCTCCGCCCGGTGGGATGAGGGCATTCCATGGCAGGTGGGTCGCGCTGACCGTGGAGCCGGACTGAGAGGCGTTCGCGCTCCAGGCCTGGGTGACGGTCTGTCCGCCCAGGAATGACCAGCGCAGGGTCCAGCCGTTGATGGCGCTGGCGCCGGTATTGTGGAGGGTGACCTGGACGTTGAAGCCGTCACTCCACTCGTCCTGTTTGACATAGCTGACCTGACAGGAGGAGGCGGGAGCGGCCGCCCCGTCACCCTGACCGGCGAGGAACGCGGCGATCCAGGCCAGAGGGGCGTTCCAGTTGATGGTCAGCTCGTTCGTGGAATACGACTCGATGTCGTCGATGAAGCAGAACTGGGCCACACAGCCCTTCAGCTTCTGCTGGGCGATCGGATCCTGGAGGGACGAGTTCGGACCACCCGACAGGGTGCCCCGTGGCGGGTGGGGCAGCGCCGGGTTGAACTGGTGCGCGTACCACCGGCTGTGCTGGTTCTCGGCGCTCACCTCGCCGTAGCCCGTGACGTAGGAGATGTTCAGGGCGTTGCGGCCCAGGATGTAGTCCATGCCCTGCGCGACGCCGTCGGCGAAGCGCTTGTCGCCCGTGATGTCGTGCGCGGTGGCAATGACGACCATGTTGTTGAGGACCTGGCTGTTGGAGCCCCATGCGAACATGTTGTCCGCGGGCGCGTAGGGCAGCCCGTACGCATGGGCGTTGAGCGCGTCCAGGTACTTCGTGGCGCCCGCCACGACGGACAGCCTCACCGCGGCACGGTCCGGCAGGCTGCTCGGCACCATCGCCGGGTCCATGCGCGCCAGCGCGGCGACCTCCCGCCAGTTGATGCCCTGCTCGCTCCAGATGTCGGCGGTGTGCAGCGGAGAACCCAGCACGAAATCACGGAACGGCGCCTCTCCCGTGGTCAGGAAGAGCTCCGCGGCGGCCCAGTAGAACTCGTCCCTGACGTCGAGGTCCTCGTAGGCGCCTCCTCCGGTGCTGTCGGACGGGCTGGCATAGAGCGCCGGGTGGGCGAGCGCCGCGGCCCAGGCCGCCCGCGCCGCCGTCAGACTCCGCCGCGCGAAAGCCGGATCGTACGGGGCGAACAGACGTGCCGCTTGCGCGGCGGTCGCGGCGAGGTTGAGCGTCGCCGCCGTCGACGGCGGGTGCAACTCACGCCGCTTCGGGTCCAGGTGCGGAAGCAGCGGCAGGCCGGTCCATTCATTGTCGTGCACCTTGTGGTGGACCATGCCGGCCAGCGGCTTGCCCGCGGGCACCTGCATGCGGAGCAGGAACTCCATCTCCCAGCGAGCTTCATCGAGGATGTCCGGCACACCATTTCCGCTCTCCGGGATGGCGAGCTGACCGTCCGTGAACGGCTGGGAGGCCCGGGCGTACCGGGTCCGCTCGAAGGCATTCATGAGCTGGAAGACCGAGATTCCGCCGTTGACCACGTACTTCCCATGGTCGCCCGCGTCGTACCATCCGCTGGCCACGTCGAGCGTGTAGTCACAGACGCCCGGCTGACATGGCACGGCGGTATCTCCGGTGTTCGGCGCGACCCCGAGGTGCCCGGCGGGACGGGCGTAGCCGGCCTCAGGCTCCCGAGAATCTCGATGCCGCTGCGCTGCGGGTAGTAGAACTTCAAGGCGTCATCGCGCAGCTGACCGTAGAGATTGCCGCCGAGGTCGAATGGGCGGCTGGTCTCACCATCGGCGACCAGGGTGTATCCAACTCCGGCCACGACGTATCCGCTGAAGTCGATGGTGTGGACGTTCTGGCCAGAGCTGATGTCCACGCCGCGAGGGGTGCTCGAGCCGCTCGCCACCACCGTACCGGCGCCGTTGACGAGCCGCCACGGCAACGCGTTCGTGGCCTCGGTGACGAGGGTCGCTTTCTTCGGACCGTGGGTGAGATAGCCCACCTGGTTGACCCTGACCCGGGGGCCGGTATCCGGCTGGTAGACATCGGGCGGGGCTCCCCCTTGCAGGGACACGTTGTCGACACAGAAGCGCCACGGCGTGGCACTTCCACCTATCTGGAAGGCCACCTGCGCGTTGGGCAGGCTCACCGGCGAGGTGAAGGTATAGGTGTATGTATTGGCCTCCGCGGTCATCTGCGGATAGACGGCCGGTACTGCGTCCACGGGTCGACGGGGAGTTGGATCAGCGCCCTGCCAGAGAAGTCAGGCGCCGCGGTCGCCACGAAGCTGTACCGGTACGTCTCGCCCGCGACGAGCGGCACGTTGTCCTGACCGATGATCACATCCCAGGGGTTCACGGTCGCCCCGGGGATGTCGGCGCAAAGTTCGCCGCTGCTCGAGTCGAGAGTGATGTTGCTGGTGCCCCACCAGGGTGCGTGGCCGGAGTCGAAGGTGCCGTTGACGATCTGCTCGGGAGCCTGGGCCAGGGCTGGGGCCGGAACCCACGTCAGCGCGGTGGCGGCGAGCGCCAGTACGACCGGCGCTCGGAAGGGAGCGGCGCGCGTGGGACGCCTCCCCTCGAGGGTGCTTTCAAGCAGTACACTCAAAGTGGAAAGTTCTTGAGATTTCATGGTTTGCTTGATTATCTCGAGTTGGCTTTCCGTATGTCAATATGTTCGGAGTCCTCGGCTGGTTGGTGCGGCGAGGGGCGTGGCCGCATGATTGTTTCTCGACTGTTTGTGTTGAGCAGGCAGTGGCCTGGGCTTCTTGGACGTGGGGGCCGTGAACAACCCGCCCCCCGCCGCTACTCCCTGTCACCGAGGCCGCGCCCGGCCATCACAGCGTGCCGGCATACTCCGGCTCCGGCAGGCCGCGCACGCCCGGCCTCACGGCGAATACCGCGCCGTCGTCATCCGACGCACTGCCCACCGGCCGGATCGATGTCACGAACAACGTATCGAAATCGTCACCGCCGAACGCGCACATCGTCGGCTTCACGGCGGGCACCGCGATCTCCCGGTCCAGCTTGCCTCGTGGCGTGAAGCGCAACAGCCGCCCCCCGTCGTTCGCGCACGTCCAGTAGCAGCCGTCGGCATCGACGGCGGCGCCATCGGGTCGGCCGGCGTGGTGATGCAGATCGGCGAACACGCGCCGGTTGTGCGGCGTGCCCGTTTCCGTGTCGAAATCGAAGACCCAGATCATCCGTCGTGTCGGATGCGAATCCGACAAGTACATCGTCGCGCCGTCCGGCGACCAGGCCAGCCCATTCTGGGTGATGAGTCCATCGACGATCGGCGCCGACAGCGTGCCATGCTCGTCGAAGCGGAACAGCGCGCCAGCCGGGCTGGCGAGCGACATGTCCTTCACCATGGTGCCGGACCAGAAGCGCCCCTGGCGATCGCAGCGCCCGTCGTTGAAACGCATGCCGGGCGCGGGGAAGGTCGGCGCGGCGAGCGGGCGAAGCCGCGCCTCGGCCGTTGCGCCGGGTGCTCCGCTGGCGGCGAGCGTCACCGCGAAGAGTCCCGTCTCGAGCCCGGCGAGCACCGTCCCGCCGCGGTCGAATGCGAGGCATGCCACATGTTCCGGCAGGACCCATTCGGAACGCAGGCCCGAGCCCATATGCAGCCGTACGATCCGGCGGTCGGGGATGTCCACCCAGTACAGCGCTTGCTCCGACGCGCGCCAGACCGGGCACTCGCCCACCTGCGCGCGCCCCGCCACGTCGATGCGCTCGACGCCCACCTTCATGCTCATCGCTTGCGCTCCATCGGCTCGCCGATCACGAACGCACCGCCCTGGAACCGTTGTGCCGGATCGTCGCGATCCGCGGTCGGCGCGGTCGGCGGAAAGCGCTCGGCGAATTGCTGCGAGCTGTCCTTCGGCCGGAAGCCGAGGAACGACGCCTTGGTGTTGTCCCACCACTTCATCGGGTTGTCCGACACGCCATAGACGATGGCGTGCCCGACCCGATTGGTGAACAGCGAGCAGCGCACCAGCTCGATGAAATCCCGGTAGCTCAGGTACGTGACCATCATTCGCGGGTTCCTGGGCTCCTCGAACGACGAGCCGATGCGCAGACACACCGTCTCGATGCCGAAGCGGTCGAAGTAGTAGCGCGACAGCGCCTCGCCGAAGCACTTCGTCACGCCATACAGGCAATCGGGCCGCAGCGGCGAATCGGCGTCGAGCACCTCGGTGACCGGATGAAATCCAATCGCATGATTCGAGCTCGCGAAGATCACCCGCTTCACGCCATGCTTGTGTGCCGCCGCGTACAGGTTGTAGGTGCCGCGGATGTTCGCCTCGAGCAGATCGTCGAACGGCGCCTCGACCGAAATGCCGCCCAGGTGCACCACCGCATCCACATCCTGCAGCAACTGGTGAACGGCTTCCCGGTCGGCCAGGTTGGCCTGCACGGCTTCCTCGTGTGCGCCGGCCTCGCCGAGCGGGGCGAGGTCGGTGACGCGGACGATGTCCGCCCAGTCGGCGAGCGCACCGCGCAACTGGCGGCCAAGGTTGCCGGCTGCGCCGGTCAGAAGCAGTCGCCGGAAGGGTTTGCGCGGCGCGGATGGGTTGTTCATCGAGAGAACCTCGTACTCGGAGTGGACTGCGGACAGGTTCGTCCGGGGTGGGGCGATTCGCCAGCCCGGACGGGAAAATCGAGCCGGACTTTAACGGAGAACGCATGAGAGGGTAAACGTTTTCCGGCCAGGGCAGTGTCACGCGGGCGCGTGCGACCCGGGTCACCGACTTTTGCCGTACCACGTTGGCTGCTTTCCTGCGAAAATTGGTTAACACTGCGAGGAAACGTTACCTTCCGATGAAAAAACCCTCACCGACCATTCGCGACGTGGCGGCCGCCGCGGGCGTGTCGGTCGCCACGGTGTCCAAATACATCAACGGCGCGCAGCGCTTTTCCGCGCCGGTCGAAGCGAAGCTGAAGGCGACCATCGAGCAGCTCGGCTATCGGTCGAATCCGCTGGCGCGCTCGATGATTACCGGAGAGACGCGCACCATCGGCCTGACGATCCTCGACATCAGCAATCCGCACTTCACCGGTGTCGTGAAGGGCGCGAACCGCGTCGCGTTGCAGCACGACTACACGCTGCTGCTCGTCGATACCGAGGAGAACCAGGCGCGCGAGCGGCCGCTGATCGAAGCGCTCGCACAGCGTGTCGACGGTCTGATCGTCAGCTCGCGCATGCCCGAAGAGGACTTGCACTGGATGCTCGAGCTCAACAAGCCCGTCGTGCTGCTGCGCCGCAGCCAGCGACTGCCGATTCCGAGCGTCGGCATCGACAACCAGCTGGCGACCTACATGCTCGCGCGGCATCTGCTGAACCAGGGCCACCGCCGCATCGCCTATCTCGGCTTCGGGCAGGCGCGCATCAACGACGAGCGGATTCGCGGCGCCCGCGCATGCCTCGCCGAGTCCGGCCTGACACTCGAGGTCCACGATGCGCATGCACCCACCGCGCAGGCCGGCGAACGCGCGTGCTCGCGTGTGATGCTGGGGCCGAACCGGCCCGAGGCGGTCATCTGCTACAACGACCTGATCGCGCTCGGCTTCATGAAGGAAGCGGCCTCGCTCGGGTTCCGGCTGCCGCAGGACGTGTCGGTGACCGGCATCGACAACGTGCCCTACGGAGAGTACTCGGCACCGTCGCTCACCACGGTGGACATCCAGAGCGAGAAGATGGGTGAGCTCGCGATGCGCAAGCTCCTCGACGCACTGGGCGGCGTGACTGACAGTGGGTACGCGACCTTCGAGCCGCGGCTGATCGTGCGCGAGTCCACCGCCCGGCGCGGCTGAGCCGCATCGCGAGCGGCGGCCGCGCGGGCGGTGCGCGGCCTCGCCGCCCGCCGCTCACGTATCGAGTCTGGCGGGCTTCATGTCCGACACCAGCAGATGCATGATCGCGAGCGCGAGCAGATAGCCGAGGGCGCCGATCACGAACAGCACCCAGTAGTGGCCGGTGCGCTGGAGCACCTGTCCGATGACTTCGGAGAACAGCACGCTTCCGAAGGCGCCCGCCATTCCGCCGATGCCGATCACCGAGGCCACGGCGCGCTGCGGGAAGAGGTCCGACACGATGGTGTAGAGATTGGCCGACCAGCCCTGATGCGCCGCCGCCGCCAGTCCGATGATCACCACCGCGATCCACAGGTTCTCGACCTGGGAGACGAAGGCGATGGGCAATACGCAGCACGCGCAGATGAGCATGGCCGTCTTGCGCGCGCGGTTCACGTTCCAACCGTTGCGCAGCAGCGTGGACGAAATCCAGCCACCACCAATGCTGCCGATCGTCGTGAGCGCATAGATGCACACGAGCGGCAGCCCGATGTGCTGCAGGTCCATGCCGCGCGCCTCGTTGAGCCACTTGGGCAGCCAGAACAGATAGAACCACCACACCGGATCGGTCAGGAACTTGCCGAGCAGGAACGCCCAGGTCTGGCGCTTTCGGATCAGCACTCCCCAGCCCGGGGAACCGGTGCCCGTGTCGGCGGCGTGCGCCGGTTCGGCGTCCTCGTATGCCGCCTGCGTGGCGGCATCGGCCGGCCGGTAGATGGTGAGCCAGAAGATCATCCACACGATGCCGATCGCGCCGATGATCACGAACGCGGCGCGCCAGCCGAGCGCGAGCGCCAGCGGCGGAATGATCGCCGGGGCGAAGACCGCGCCGATGTTCGCTCCCGAGTTGAAGATGCCCGTGGCGAGCGCACGCTCGCGGCGCGGGAACCATTCGGTGGTCGCCTTGATCGCGGCCGGAAAGTTGCCGCCTTCACCGAGGCCGAGCAAGGCGCGCATGAACGCGAAGCCGGCCACCGAGCCCGCGGCCGCATGCAGCATCGCCGCCGCGCTCCACATCACCATCGCCACCGCGTACGAAACACGCGTGCCGAGCCAATCGACGATGCGGCCGAAACACAACTGGCCGATCGCATAGAAGGCCGAAAACGAGATGACGATGCGGCCGTACTCCACCTGCGTCCAGCCGATGTCCTTCTGGAGGACCGGCGCGAGCAGGCCGAGGATCTGCCGGTCCATGTAGTTGATGACGGTCGCGAAGAACAGCAGCGCACACGGTCCAGCGATAGCGGCTGGAGACGCGAGCGCTGGCGATGACGGCGGATTGCATGAGTGTCTCCGTGCGTGGCACGGCTCGTCATGCCGTGCCCATCTCGTTGTTGTCGGGTACAAGCACCGGAACACCACAAGGCCGGTTGCCCGCGTGTGGGTGGCACGCGGGCTCACGGCTCGTGTCTTGCCAAGGAAAACGTTTTCCGACGGGGATATAGCCTCCCCTGATGCGCTTGGATAGTCCGAAAAATCAATCGGGTGCGAGATGTGGTGGAGGGCGGGATGTGTTGAGTTGTCTTGCCCTGCTGCGTCATGGCCATGAGAGGCTTGCCGCGATGCGGCATCCCGAGCGCATGAAGAGGCTGAAACGAGACACCCGCGGAAGGTGCCAGAGAACTCGTTCCGGCAGCATCGCCCGCGAGTCGTCCGAGACCCTGGCTGGGCCTTCCGCGGCGCGCGCTAGCGCTGCTCGGCGTGCTCTTCCAGGGGGACCAGTTGCCATTCATTTCCTGGGCGAAACGGATGTGGACCGTGTCCGAACGGCTGCCCCACTTGTTCTTCGGCGTGACTTGTTCACACTCGACAGGACGGCTCCCCTCCCCGACACGTGCCGTTTCCCCCACCCAGGGTGCAATGGCCTGACAAGTACGTTCTTTCGTGTCGGGGCGTGGTGTCCGCCTCCGGTCACTCCGAGCGTTGACGAGTCATCGTCGCGGGGGCGGGTCCGTTCACCAGCCCGGAGGCAGGGGACCCCCCGTCTGGTGGGCTGGCGAGGCCGTGTTACCTCTTCACCCATGCGTGAGCGTCCTCCGTCCCCGTTTCCCCCTCCCGCGCCGTCGAGCGGGAAGGGACGGGTGCGTCACGTGCTCATGAGCACGCAGTCCTCGCGAGAGGCGTGGACGTGCGCGCTGGAGCTGAGCCGGGCCCTGGGCGAGCGGGGCCCGGCGGTGACGCTGGCCACCCTGGGCGCTCCGCTCACGCTGGCACAGTGGGCGGAGGCGCGTGACGTGCCCGGGCTGCGCGTGGAGCAGAGCGTCTGGCGCTCCGAGGACATGCCGGATGCCTGGGACGATGTCGCCGAGTCGGGGGCCTGGTTGTTGGAACTGGAGGCCGGTACCTGCCGGACGTGGTCCATCTCAACGGCTACTGCCATGGCGCGCTGCCCTGGAAGCGCAAGCCGCTGGTGGTGGGCCATGCGTGCCCCCTGGCGCGAGCACGGCGCGAGCCGCGCTACCTCACGGAGGTGTCGCGGGGGTTGAGGGCCGCGGGCCACGTGGTGGCGCCTTCCCACGCGCTGCTCGAGTCCCTGGCGCTCCAGGCCGGGCCCCTGTCCTCCACCAGCGTCATCCCGCCCGCGCGCCGCCATGTGGACTTCCCGCCCTCGCCGCTGCGCGAGCCCTTCCTCTTCACCATGGGGGCGCCGTGGGACGAGGCGCGCAACCTGGAGATGCTGGAGGCGGTGGCGCCCCGGCTGGACTGGCCCATGCTCGTGGCCGGCGCCCGCGAGCATCCCGCTGGCGGCCTCATGCGCTCGCGCGCCCTGCACCTGCTGGGGGAACTGCCCCGCGCGGCGCTGGCGGAGCGCCTCGGCCGCGCCTCCCTGTTCGTGCTCCCCTCGCGCGAGGAGCCCTCGGGCCCGGCCGCCCTGGGCGCCGCGCTCGCCGGGTGTGCCCTGGTGTTGAGTGACATCCCTTCCTTCAAGGAGATGTGGGAGGACGCCGCCGTCTTCGTGCCCCCGGAAGACACGGAGATGTGGGGGCGGGCGCTGCGCCGGCTGGTGTCGGAGCCTGTCCTGCGGGGCCGGATGTCCACCCTTGCACGAACGCGGGCCCTGGAGTTCTCGCCGGAGCGCATGGCGGATGCCTACGTTGCGCTCTACGGCCGCATGGGGGAGGTCTCCCAGCGGAGTGCGCCCTCCAGCCCCAGCTGGCACGGGCGAAGACGGGAGCGGATTGGGGCCGCTCCCGGGTTCTTTGAGGGGGAAGCCCGCGTCGACACCCGTCTGGGGGGCTGGTGGGCGCGGGAAAGGAGCGGACATGCGCAGCCAGGGACTTCGGATCGCCTTCTTTGGCGCGAGCCTTGCCTCGGCGTGGTGGAACGGGGCCTCGATGTACTACCGCGGGATCCTCCGGGCCCTGCAAGCGCGCGGGCACCTCATCACCTGCTACGAGCCAGCGCTCCGCGGCCATCCGCTCCGGCACGACCCGTCGACGCCCCCCTGGGCGCGCGTCGTGGTGTACCCGGTGGAGGACACCTCGGGGCTGGAGCGGTGTCTGGAGCAGGCGCGGGACGCGGACGTGGTGGTGAAGGCCAGCGGCGTCGGTTTCCACGAGGAGTGGCTCAACCACCGGGTGCTGGAGCTGCGCTCGGGCCGCACCCAGGTGGTGTATTGGGACCTGGACGCGCCGGTGACCCTGGAGCGCCTGCTGCGCGAGCCGGGGGACTCCCTGCGGGCGCTCGTGCCGCTCTACGATCGCATCCTCACCCAGGGTGGGGGAGACCGGGTGATGTTGGCCTACCGGGACCTGGGGGCACGCGACTGCGTACCGGTGTACGGCGCGGTGGACCCGGAGGTGCACTACCCGGTGTCCATGGATCCGCGCTTCGGTGATGCCCTGGCGCTGCTGGAGGATCGGCTGCCGGACCTGGAGCCGCGCGTGGAGTGCTTCTTCCTGCGGGCCGCGGAGCTGCTGCCGGACAAACACTTCCTGCTCGGGGGCGCGGGGTGGGCGGACCGGCCGCGTCCCGCCAACGTGCGCTACCTGGGCGACCTCACCCCGCGCGGGCACAACGTCATGCGGGGCTCGGCGCGCGCCGTGCTCGACGTGAGCCGTGAGGGAATGGCGCGCTTTGGCTTTTCACCCACCGCGCACCTGTTCGCCGCCGCGGGCGCGGGCTCGTGCCTCGTCACCGATGCCTGGGAGGGCATCGAGCTGTTCCTGGAGCCCGGGCGGGAGTGCCGGTGGCCCGGGATGGACTGGAAGTGGCCGAGGCGGTGCTGTGCCTCACGGACGAGGGGGTGCGCGAACTGGGCGACGCGGCACGCCGCCGGGTGCTGGCCGAGCACACGTACGCCCACCGGGCGGTGCAGGTGGAGCAGGTGCTCGGCCACACGGGGCGCCCGTCCGCCCCTCGCGAGCTTCGCGTCTGAGTGTTGCTGTTTCACGGCCGGGTCGTCGGCTGGGGATTACAGCTTGCCCGCGCCGACGTTCGCCAGGACCTCGGTCTTGGCGGTGTCCGCTGTCTTCAGCGTGTAGCCGTAGGGCGGGGTCCAGAGGTTGGCCACCGGAATGCCATCGCAGCCCTGCAACTGCACGTCGATCGTGGCCGTCATGGGCTTGCCGGCGTCGTCCTTGTTGCTGATGAAGCGGGCCCCGCTGCTGCGGAAGCTCACCCCCTTGCCGTGATCGGTCACCAGCTTGCCGCAGACCTCCTTCGGCTTGAGGGTCTTCATGTTGTAGTAGTTGTTCTCCGCCAGGATGTCGGCCTTGTAGCCCACGCCGATCGCGCTCTCGAACTTGACGTCCGACGCGGCCGCTCCGGCGGGAATGGTGCCATTGGCGGCACTCGGGTTGGTGTCACCCGTCACCAGGTTGTTGTAGATGTGCACCGGCCATAGCGCACGCGCGGCGTCCGGCTGTTCACGCCCTGCCAGTGGTTGCCGGTGAAGGTGACATGGAGGCGGCCCTCGTCGCTCCACTGCCGCCCGGCATCGCTGTTGCCCACCAGGGTCGTCTTGCCATGCACGGTGAAGTAGCTGTTGGAGATGGTGACGTAGTCGGAGCCACGCACCACGTCCAGGCCTCCGTCATGGCGGGTATCCGAGGACAGGGACGACGGCGTCGGGAGATCCGTCAGGGTGATGTGATCGATCCAGACATTCTGGGCCCAGGCGACGCAGATGCCGTCGGCATAGGCGTTGGCTGAATCCTCCGGGTTCACGTCCCACATGGTGTCGATGGCCAGGTTGCGGACGATGACGTTGCGGGTCCAACCCGGGAAGGCATCCGGGTTCTTGCCCGCCGCCACCCAGGCCTTGAAGTCCACCTCGAAGTTGCCGTTCTCGTTGCCGATCAGCAGCTGCGTACCGGAAATCCTGGCGGGCTTGCCACTCGCGTCCTTGATTCCCACGAGCGTGGTGTTGGACGGAATGAAGAGGGAGCCGCCGCTCTTCAGGTCGTCATAGCTGGTGTATTCCTTGAACACGCCACCATCCACCCGGAAGTCGATGTGCCCGACCACCCGGATGATCTTGGGCTCGTTCCTGGCCTCGCGGATGGCATTGACCAGCTGCTCCTTGGTGTACACGGTGTAGATACGGTTCGCCGCCGCCGAGGAGCCGCCAGAGACCAGCACCGGCGATGCTTGCCAGCCGCTCCGTCGCGGGCCCAGGCATGCCATCCTTCCAGGGGGGCCGTTTCACGCTCGAAGCTCAGCACGCCTCCTGTCGGATCGCTCTTGGCCGGCACGATGCTCGGCACCACGGGCGCTGCCTTGTAATTGGAGGGATCATGCCCGCTCGACGTCTCGACCGGAGCACTGTAGGTCCGGGTCCCGGCCAGCGGCAGCAACAGCGGCGCCGTGGTGTCCGTCAGGGTCTTCGCGTCGATCACCGCCAGGGGCGCGGAGGCGGCGCTCAGCAGCTCGCTGTCCGTGTCAGCGGTGACAGTGTCGTCGGCGCCTCCACAGGCCGACGCCAGGGCAACCGCCAGAAACACAGCCGAAGACACCCTTCCCTTTTTCGGGGAGTTCTTGCTCATGGTTTTCCTTCTCTCTGAAGGCAGCAGTTGTTCCCGAGCGGAGGGAGAATCCGCTCGATCGCGCGAAGCCCGGTGGTGACGTGTGGGAGGGAGAGCATCGGGCATGCCGGTCCCAGGACACCTACAGCTGGTACAGCTGGAGAGGCGCCTGGGTTATTATTACAGGTTTTGCCGCTTAAGTCTAGGAAAACGTTTTTCCTTGGAGAGAAATGGCTTTGAGCCTTCTCCATCCGTTGGCACCCACCCGAGGGGTCGGGCTTCTACCAGCCCGTCGTGACGCGCACCGCCGAGCAGCCTCATGGGGGGAAGGCTCGAATCCCCTGACACCTTCCCCCGTGCCTTCACCCTTCCCCTACCGGGCGTCGGCGGGCTTGGTGAAGCGCAGCGTCATGCGGTCGCTCTCTCCGATGGCCTGGTACTTCGCATCGTCGGCCGCGTCATGCTGGTTGCTGGGAGGCAAGGTCCACACGCCGTTGGGATGGTCGGCGGTGTCCTTCGGGTTGGCGTTGATTTCGCTCCTGTCCGCGAGCACGAACCCGGCGCCCTTGGCCAGCTCGAGCACCAGCTCCTCGGTCAGATAGCCGGACTTCTTCATCACCTCGAGGTCGGTCCCCGGTCTGGCGCGGTGCTCGACGACACCCAGGGTGCCTCCCGGCTTCAACACGTCGTAGAACGCCTTGAAGTACGCCGGTGCGGTGCCGTCTTCGACCCAGTTGTGCACGTTGCGGAAGGTGAGCACCGTGTCGGCCGACCCGGGGGCGCCGAAGTCCGGCTTCGAGGGATCGAACACGCGCACGTCGGGCGTGCCGTAGACCGCGGCGTTGCCGGCGAACTTCTCGCGCAGCTTCTGGTTGGACTGGTAGCGGTACTTGGGCTGACTGGGGATCGCGTCGTCCCACACCGCGGCGACGTAGTGGCCCTTGTCGCGCAGGTAGGGCGCGAGGATCTCGCTGTACCAGCCTCCGCCGGGAGTGATCTCGATGACCGTCTGGTCCGGCGTGACGCCGAAGAAGCCCAGCGTCTGCTTCGGATGGCGGTACGTGTCACGGGCGACATTCTTCGGATCTCGCCAGGCGCCGGAGAGCGCTTCGTCGAGCGCGGCAAAGGTGGGTGGGGTGGCCGCCGACGCGGGGCGCTCCGTGGGCGTCGCGGCGGTGGTGCTGGCGCAACCGGAGAGCAGCAGGGTGGGAATCACGGCGGTGAGCAGTACTCGTCTCATGTGACATCCTCCAAGAAAGGGGGCGCCACCCTAACCCGAGTCGCGGCAACGGCCACGCGACCCATCGTGCCGCTCGCCGCCAGGGCGCAACGGGGCTCATCCCTCCTTCAAGGCGAGGCGGGCCACCCACGCCTCGACGCGCTGCTCCAGGATGTCCAGCGGGAGGGAGCCGCCGAGCAACACCACGTCATGGAACTCGCGGACGTCGAAGCGCGCGCCCAGCTCGCGCTCGGCCCGCGTGCGCAACTCGCGGAACTTGAGCTGTCCCACCTTGTAGGCCAGCGCCTGGCCCGGCCAGACGAGGTAGCGGTCGACCTCGTTGATGACGTCCAGGGACTGGCGCGGCGAGTTCTCCAGGAAGTAGTCGATGGCCTGCTGTCGGCTCCAGCGACGGGCATGCATGCCGGTGTCCACCACCAGTCGCACGGCGCGCCACATGTCGTAGGAGAGTTGACCGAACTTGTCGTACGGATCGTCGTACAGACCGAGCTCGTCTCCCAGCGTCTCGCAGTAGAGGGCCCAGCCCTCGCCGTAGGCCACGTGGTAGCCGTAGCGCCGGAAGTCGGGGAGTTGCTCCTGCTCGGCGGCGAGCGACGTCTGCAGGTGGTGTCCGGGCATGGCCTCGTGCAGCGTGAGCGGGACCATCTCCCAGGTGGGCCGCGTCTCGGGACGATAGAGATTCACCGGTACGTGCCAGGGCGCGAGCCGTCGGACGCGGCGGGGTAGTAGAAGCCCGTGGTGGCATCCGGAGCCATGGCTTCCGGGGTCGGCTCGACGCCATAGGGCTGCCTCGGCAGGGTCTTGAACAGCTTCACCATGCGCGGGTCGATCCGCTTGGCCAGGGCGCGATAGCGCAACAGCAACTCCTCGCCACTCTTGCAATAGAAGCGGGGGTCCGTGCGCAGGAACTGGAAGAACTCGTGGAGCGAGCCCTGGAAGCCCGTCTTCTCCTTCACCGCTTCCATCTCGGCGTGGATGCGCTGGACCTCGGCCAGCCCGAGCTCGTGGATCTGCTCCGGCAGCAGGTTCGTCGTCGTGTACTTGCGAGCGAAGAAGCCATATAGCGCCTGCCCCTCCGGCAACCGCCGGGCGCCCACCTGCTCGGGCGCGGCGGGGAGGTACTCGGTGGTCAGGAACTGGTGGAAGCGCGTGAGCGCGGGCAGCACCCCGCGCGCGATGGCGGCATGGCCGGCGGCGGACAACCGCTGTTGCTCGGACGCGGGGATGCTGGAGGAAAGCGCGTGAAGGGACTGTAGAACCCGCTCCTCGTGGGGTCGTCCACCAGCTGCTTCTCGAGCTGGGGCGGAATGCGCTGCAGGACGACCCGGGGATACATGAGCCGCTCACACATCCCCTCGCGCATGAGCGCGACGATCTGGTCCACGTAGGTGCCAAAGCCGTCGAGGCGGGCAATCCACTCCTCGTAGTCCTTCGTCGTCGAGAAGCGCAGCGTGTCGGCGAGCTGGTAGGCCGTCTGGAGGCCGGGAGGCTGTTTGATGCCCTCCGGGATCCCTCCCATATGGTTGGTGGGCAGCAGGTGCCACTTGAGCCGGTGCTCCTCGATCCACAGCTCGTAGTCGCGGCGGAACAGGTCGTAGGTGAGCTGGTCCTCGGCCGGGAGCTGCTGGCGATCCAGCTTCTGGAGCCGCGCGAGGATCTGGAGGTTGTGTTGATGGTCCGCCTCGATGGCGGGGAGGCTCCGGTCGTCCCAGCGGTCGTTCCAGCGGCGATCGCCCAGCACCGACGCATAGGTGGGGCAGTGCTCGAGCTGGTACTGCCACTCACTCGCGATCAGCGCGTGGAGCGTGGCGGCGTTCTTCTCGTTCTCCTCCGTGGAGACTGCTTCCAGCATGAACCGTCCTCTCTGTGGGATGGCGGCCAGCATACCCCCACCCTCACGAGGCGCCCCCGGAAGGTGTCCCCCGGAAGGTGTCAGACGATTCGCAGGAAACGAATCGTCTGACACCTGGGGTCGGAAACGAATCGTCTGACACCTGGGGTCGGGGGGTCCGGGGTCCTATCGATCCGGCCGGTGGATGATCCGCACGGCGTTGACGAGCGGCTCCCCGTAGCCCTCGCGCGGAATGAACCGGAGGTTGAGTTGACCGTCGGTGACATCGAGGAAGAAGCCGTGGTCATCCGCTGTCAACCTGCCCACCTCCCCCGCGATGTCATGCGCCGGCAGCAGGAGGGTCTGCTCCGCCACCACGTCGAAGAGCCGCTCCCGGCGCCGCTTGTCCTGGATCTCCGCGAAGCGCAGGTCGAGCTGGTACACGCCCGGTGGCAGGCCATCGAAGCGGTACTCGAAGAAGCCACGCCTCCCCGTCTGGTAGAGCGGATCCTCGTCCGTGCCGCGGATGGCGGAGCCAGTCCGGACCTCCCGGGACGGATCGACGTATCCCCAGCTCCCACTGGAGTACCGCCGGTCGGGTGCCCAGAGGTTGCCCGCGCGGTCGACATGGGAGCCAGCTCCCACGTTCACGCCCTGGTAGTACTCCGGCACGATGAGGACGACGCGCACCTGGAGCGTGGGCTCGCGCCCGCTGTTGCCCTGGAGGTACAGCGTGGCGTGGTAGACGCCCGGCTCCAGGCCCGAGGCATCGACCGTGACGGCGATCCGCTGCCCGCTGCCAACGGACAGCCTTCCGCGCTCGGGGCTCTCCGAGAGCCAGGGCACGTCCGCGAAGACCGGCACGCCGCTCTCGACGAGGTACGCCTGGGCGGTCTTCTGACTGACCATCCATAGGTTGCCCCGCTCATCCAGCTCCAGGCCTCCACCGCTGAAGCCGGGAGTGGGGTGCGCCAGGGTCGCCAGCACCGTGCAGGTCTCCGGGTTGAGCTCGTAGAGGGTGTCGCTCGGGCTGTTGGTGGCCATCCAGAGCACTTGGAAGGACGGATTCCAGGCCGGGCCGGAGATTCTGCCATCCGATGGGCTGCACTGGCCAATCACCGCGCCCCTGTCCGGATAGGACAGCCCCTTGACGTGGTAGATGATGCCCTCGTTCCAGCCCCCGACGTAGAAGGTGTCGTCGTCGGGCCGGTAGGCCGGCCTCGCTGAGAGATCCTGGTCCAGGGGAACTCGCCCGTGATGGAGTCCACCCGGTTGCCGGTGTCCGGCTCCCAGCAGTAGATGCCGTTGTCACCTCCGACGTTGAGCTGGCACATCAGGCCGCGGCCCGCGTCGTGGGCGATGTCCGCCAGCCAGTCCCCCGCCCAGGGTGCCAGCCAGCCCCGTCCCGTGGTCATCCCATCCACGGTGAGCTCATGGTTGCTCCTGCCGGGAGCATCCGAGAGCCAGACGTTGCCCGTGTAGCCCACGCCCCAGGGCAGCTCGAGCTCCGTGGTCGGCCAGCTCCGCAGGACGTTTCCCGCCAGCGTCGGTGCCCAGCCGGGCCGTGCCCCACCGCCGAAGAGCTCTCGCGTGGTGTGGCTGTTCGGGTCGAATTTCAGGCCGCGGGTGAGCCCGCGCCGGGAGACGACGTCCACCCGGTCGCCGCCCGCCTCCTGCAATGTCCATCCCAGGGGCGCGGAGCCCGTGTTGCGCAGGGTCAGGTCCTGGGTTCGCCGTTCGCCTCGCGGCACGATGAACTCGAGCACGGTGGGTTCGAGCACGGCGCGCGCCGTGCGCAGCACCCAGTCCCGTTTCACCACCTGGCCGTCCGTGGAGAGTGTCACCAGGTCCGTCTCGGTGACGTAGTTCGGCGCGGAGGCTCCAGCGTGTACGTGCCCAGGAAGAGCAGCATGCGGTAGTGGCCGTCCGCGCCGGTGGTGACCGTGCGCACCTCCTGGTTCCCCTCGAGCGCGCGCACGGTGGCGCCGGAGATCGGCAGCCCGTCATTGGCGTCGGTCACCACGCCCTCGATGAAGCCGTTGGGCGGCAGGGTGAAGCGGATCGCCCGCTCATCGCGCAGCAAGGGCGTGTTGTACGAGTACTGCAACCCGACGGTTCCCGTCTCGTTCTCGATGCCCACCGTGGCCGACTCTCCCCTTTCGAAGCCGGTGTCGGAGAGGCCGCGGTACTGCAGGAGGATGTCTCCCCGCTCGGAGAGGATGATCTCGAAGTCGACGCGCTGGGACGCGTCAGCGAGGAAGGCCACGTTGTGCCACTCGATGACGAACTCACGCTCGGGAGCCGAGCCCCGCGTCAGTGTCCGCACGCTGGACGCATCGTCGACGATGAGATCGTCCCAGAGGGCAAAGATGGCGGCGTTGGGCGGGAGCGGGCTGGGGAGGGGCTCGTTGACGTAGCTCGTGTTGAGTTCGAGGAAGTTCAGGTTGCCGTTGGTGGAGACGTAGGCGGCACCGTACGTCTGGCCGTAGAAGGTGAAGGCGAAGGGCAGGGTCACCTGGACCCCGCTGTCATCACCGGTGAGCGGCAGGGGCGTGGTGGCCTCGACATAGACGGGCGCTTCGTACCGGCAGGAGTAGCCGTAGGCGTCCGTCCGGGACTGCGGCACCAGGTCCAGCGACTCGTCGCCGTCCACGACCAGGTGCTCGGTGCGCGGCAGGAAGCAGCCGTCCGCCTCCACCCGCACGTCGTACTCGCCTTCTGGCACGCCCTCGATACGCCGGTGCCGGCCGCGTCGGTGAGGGCGGTGGGCAGGGGAGTGCCCGGCAGGGTGACGCGGGCGAAGGCGATGGGGGCCCCGGAGGTGTCGAGCACCCGGCCCGAGACGGTGTGCACCGGCACCGGGCGTGGCGCGAAGTCCAGGCGGACGACGCCGCCCTCGGTCACCACGCCCTCCACGCTCTGGCGCTCGTAGCCGAAGAGGGTGGCGGAGACGTGGTACGTTCCCACGGGCAGCGTCAGGGAGTACCGGCCCTCCGCATCCGTGACCGTTTCCCGTGAGTAGGGCCCCTCGGCGACGACCCGCGTGCCGGCCAGGGGGGCCCCGGTGGACGCATCGGTCACCACGCCGGTCACGATGCCGGTGGGCCCGACGGGAGCGCGCTGCACGGCGGCGAAGGCGTCGAGCTGGCCCTCCCCCAGACGTTGTTGTCTCCCGGTGTGCCTCCGCAGCTCAGATCTTCCCGGTCCACCGCCGACACATCGAGCAGCGCGCGGGTGGCCGCCACGTCTCCCACCAGCGACGGGGCCGCGGACCACATCAGCGCCACCGTGGCCGCCACGTGAGGGGCCGCCATGGAGGTGCCGCTCAAGGAGCCGTAGCCGTTGCCCGGCATGCTGCTGCGGATGTCCACGCCGGGCGCGGCGATGTCGGGCCGGGTGAGGCCCTCGAACGCCGAGGGGCCCCGGGCGGAGAAGGAGGCGATGTTCCCGTTGCTGTCGAAGGCGCCGACCCCGTAGCTCTCGGGGTACGCGCCCGGCACGCCCACGCTGCCGCAGGTGGCCGGCTGGGGGTTGCCGGCGGAGAAGACGGGGAAGATGCCCGCGGCGACCCAGGCCTGCACGATGGGCTGGAAGAAGGGATCCGTCGGCCCATCTCCCCATGAGTTGTTGATGATGTGCGGGCGCAGCTCCGGCCGCGGGTTGTTGCCGCTCAGATCCGTGGGGGCGAGCATCCACTGGCCAGCGGCCAGCAGCGCCTCGATCGAGCAGCTCAGGTTCTCGCAGCCCTTGGCGGTTACCCACCGCACGCCCGGCGCCACGCCAATCTGGTTGCCGCCGTCATCATTCCCCGCGATGGTGCCCATGGTGTGCGTGCCGTGGCCGATGTTGTCGCAGGGCGCCAGCGAGGGGCTGCCGCAGACGCTGGAGGGATCGAACCAGTTGTAGTTGTGATCCAGGCTCCCATCCGGGAGGAGCCCGCGGTACTGCCGGGCCAGCGCGGGGTGGTCGAACTGGACGCCGGTGTCGATGCTGCCAATGACGATGCCCTCGCCGCGGATGCCGAAGGTGGACCAGACCTCGGGGGCGCGGACGCGGGCGACGTTCCACTCGAGGGCTCCAGGAGTGGGTTGCAGCCTCTTCCCGGAGCGTGGCGCCGGGATGTGGTACTTCTGCTCCAGGAGGATGCGCTCGACGTCGGGCCGCCGGGCCAGGGCCTTGAGGGTCTCGTCGTCCGCTTTCACGCGGATGGCGTTGAGGAGCCAGTAGGGCTGGTGCTCCACGCCCTGGCTCCGCAACTGGGTGCGGAGAGCGCCCTGGCTGGTGCGGGCCACGGACTGGAGCTGCTCCACGACGAAGCGCCCACGCGCACCCCAGTCCTTCATCCCGAAGGCCGGGCTCAGGTCCACCTTCTGGCGCAGGAAGACCCAGGCGGTGTTGTCGCGCAGGGGCCGCGCTTGCGGTGTGGGTGGCTCGCCCGGTGGCGCGTTTGTTCGACAGTCGGTTGGCAGGGCCACGGCCAACAGGAAGAGCAGGAAGAGCAGTGCGAACGACCACGCCTTCCTCCTGGAGGGTTCAAGGAACGTGAATCGCATGGGCGTCAGGACTCCCCCGCCGCTCCCCGGAAAGCGGCTGGCATTGCAACGGGTCGCGACTGCCCGGAGAGAGGGGATGACGCAAGAGGTGGTGCTTGCTCGGGATGGAGCGCGAAGGTGGGCCTGACCTCGGTCGCCTGGCGAGGCCGGGAGCTACTCCCTGGGGCACGTAGGATATGCGCCGCCACGCACCGGACAGCCATTGCGCGTCGGTGCCGGAGCCCGCCGCTCGGCCAACACTTCGGGCTTTCCTGTGGCGGAGACGACCGAAGACGAATGGAATGCCCCCGTCCTTCATGGAGTCAGGAGCGTCCGTCATGGTCCGGTTGTCAGGCAGGTCTTGGTCGAAATTCCTCCTCGTGTGCAGTGCCCTGTTGCTGTCCGCGTGTGCCTCCCCGCTCGCGCGGCGGATGCGGCCGGTGGAGGCGCTCCTTCGGGAGCAGGTGGACGCCCAGAAGATTCCGGGAGCGGTCGTGCTCCTGCAGCGCACCGATGGCTCGGACTCCTATGTGACGGCCATTGGCCAGATGGACCGTGAGCAGGGCAAGGCGCTGCGGGAGGATGCCCTGTTCCGCATCGCGTCCATGACGAAGCCCATCACCAGCGTCGCGGTGATGATGTTGGTGGAGGAGGGCAAGCTCGGCCTGGAGGAGCCCATCTCGAAGTATCTGCCCGAGTGGGGGAGCGTCCAGGTGTTGGCCTCCCCACCGTCGGCTCCCGGCGGGGCCCCCAGCACCGTGCCGGCCCAGACGCCCATCACCGTGCGGCACCTGCTGACGCACACCTCCGGCATCTCCTATCGCTTCGTGGGCGAGCCGCTCGCCCCCCTCTACCAGAAGGCTGGCATCGTCGACGGCTTCGAGCACACCTCCTGGACGCTCGCGGACCAGTCGCGCGCCCTGGCCGCTCTACCGCTCAAGCATCAGCCGGGCGCGGCCTTCAGCTACGGCCTCAACACGGACCTCCTCGGCTACCTCGTCGAGCAGGTCTCCGGCGTGCCGCTGGACCGGTTCTTCCAGGAGCGCATCTTCACGCCCCTGGGAATGAAGGACACGTCCTTCTTCCCGCCAGCGGACAAGGCTTCCCGCCCGGTCGCCCTGTACCGGCACGCCTCCCCGGGTGCGCTCGAGCGCGTGCCCGAGACGGGCACCAACGTGGTCGAGGGCTTCTTCGCCTACGCGCCGGACTTCCAGACCACCGGTGCCAAATCCTACCGCTCGGGCGGCGCGGGGCTGGTGTCCACGGCGAGTGACTATGCGCGCTTCCTCCAGATGCTGGCCAACGGTGGCGAACTCGGAGGCGCGCGCCTCCTGAAGCGGGAGACGGTCGAGCAGATGACCCGGAACCAGATCGGCGCCCTGCGAGCGGATTTCTATGGCTCCGGCTTCGGTCTGGGATTCGGAGTGCAGGAGGACCCCGCGCGGGTGAAGGAGCAGGGCCCGGTGGGCAACTACTTCTGGTCTGGCATCTTCAAGAGCCACGCCTGGGTCGATCCCGAGCACAAGCTCGCGGGCGTCATCATGATCAACCTGTGGGACATGGCCTCCGACACGCCCAACGACATTCGCGCCCGGATCTACTCCGCCGTGGAGGAGTGAGGCGTTCCTGGCGCTCGGGCCGGAACGACGGACACGGGCAGCCGCGGCGCGCTCGCGGGGGACCCACCTTGGAGTCGCTGTGCTCGTGAAGTGTTCGACATCGGCTCCATCTTTGTCCGGGATGTCGCTCCGTGTCCGCCTTCCGGTACGGTTTGTCCTCTGACGGGTGGGTGTTTAGCGTCCATAGGCTGGGCAAGGGGCCATGGACCGGGGGGCATCATGGGTCAGGCACAAGGTGTTGTCACCGTGGCGATAGGCCTGGTGATGCTTCTCTCGGGCGCAGCCACCGTGCGGATCGAGGGAGCGGAGGCGAGGCAGGTCGGTATCCAATGCGGTGACACCATTACCGCGAGCACCCGGCTCACGAGCGATCTCTCGTGCCCGGGCACGGAGGTCCCCGCGCTTCGAGTCGCCGGGGCGGGCGTCATCCTCGATCTCGACGGCCACACCGTGCGCCGCGTGGGCTCGGAGACGGGCGTGTCCGAGGGCATCAGGGTCTCGGCCAACAGCACGGTGAGGAACGGCACGATCCGGGGGTTCGACCAGGGCTATGTCGTCGGCGGCGAGTCGCTGCCTTCCCCGGAGCGGGTGGGGCTGTCCGAGCTCACGTTCATCGACAACACGGTCGCCGTCTACAACCGGGGCGGCGACACGACGTTGACGGTCACGGACTGCCGTCTGATCAGGAATGGCTCGGGACTGGGCAGTGAGCAGGACGCGAGCAGGGGCGTGTTCGAGGTGCGGTCCTCGTTCTTCCTCGGCAACCGGCAAGCGTTGTCCGCGAACAGCCATTCCGTCGACGTGGTGGGCTCGACCTTCCTCCAGAACGAGACCGTGATCTGGTGCCCCGATGGTCACGTCTCCTTCACGTCGAGTTCGATCATCCAGAACACGGTCGTGGGCGACTTGCGGCTCGGCCAGTTTGGTTACGGCGCCTGCCGGGAGGCTTCGTTCGTCCACACGGTGCTCGCGCGCAACGGCTCACTCGCCGCCACCGACGCGCCGGTCTGGGAGCCGTTCAACTTCGTGCTGCGCGACTCGTGGGTCATCGAGAATGGTGGGGAACTCCTGGTCCGGGCCAGGACGGTCGACGTCCAGGGCAGTACCGGTGGAGAAACGGGAGCGGCCTGTCGCTGGCCGACCTGCCGGAGTATGTGCCACCCGCGCTCACCGGCACGGTGAGTGGCAACCGCTTCCTGCGCAACCAGGGGGACGGTCTCCGGGTGTTGGTCCCCAGCACCCTCACGGTGTCCCGCAACGTCGCGCTCGACAACACGGGCTGGGGTCTTCATGTGCCGGGCGTGAGCGACGGAGGTGGCAACGTCGCGCGAGGCAATGGCGCGGGCGACTGTGTCGGTGTCGTCTGCGCCGCCCGGTGACACGCCCGGTTGTTCAGTGTCAGTCCATTCCCTCCGTCTGTCAGCCTGCTTGCCGCTTTCCCATGCACGCGGCATTGTCCAACGGACCATGCACCAGATCATCTCGTTCTCCGAACCGGAGCGGTGGGAGCGCGCATACGCGCGCATTTCATGCAAGGACATCTACTACCGCCACGCCTACGCGGAGCTGTGTCATTGCATGGGAGATGGTGAACCCTTTCTCTTCGTCTACGAAGACGATGAGGACAATACGGTCTGCTATGTCTTCATCCGCAGGCGGCTCCAGGCACTGCCCTTCGCCCGCGACGCGCGGCTCGAGGGGGAGTGGTACGACATCATCAGCCCCACCTACGGTTATGGGGGCCCGCTCTGCGCGAAGCCCCACGAGCAACTCCTCTGGGAGTTCCGGGCGGAGTTCGAGGCTGGTGCCGCGGCGCGAACATCGTCAGCGAGTTCGTGCGCTTCCATCCCCTGTCGGACAACCACCGGTTGCTCGAGGGGACGATGGACATCGTCTACGACCGGGAGAGCGTCTTCATCGACCTGAGCCGGACGGAGGAGGAGCTCTTCGACCGCTATCACCCCGGCCACCAGCGGAACGTCCGCAAGGCGCTGAAGAGCGGGCTGGAGTTTCGAGCGCTCGAAGGGCACGAGGCGCTCCAGCAGTTGGAGGCGTTCTATCGCCTCTACCGGGCCACGATGGACAAGGTGGGAGCGCTTCCGTACTACTACTTCTCGACGGAGTACCTGGAGCGGCTCTTCTCGCGCCTGGGCCGGAGCGCCCTGCTCGGTGCGGTCTTCCTCGACGGACGGATGATCTCCGCCGCCCTGTGCCTGCGCGAGGGGGACGTGCTCACCTACCACCTGGGCGCCTCGGAGGCGGTGTCGTTGCACCTCGGAACGAACACCTTCCAATTCCACCACATCGCGCTGTGGGCGCGGCGTAACGGGCTGCGTGTCTTCCACCTCGGTGGGGGCCACCGGGGAGGGACTCCCTCTTCCAGTTCAAGCACCGCTTCAACCCGGAGGGCACGCTCACGCTCAACCATGGGAAGAAGGTGCACCATCCCGAGGTGTACGAGCGATTGGTCGAGAGCTGGAAGCATCACCATGCCCAGCCACTCGCCGAGTCCTATTTCCCGGCCTACCGGACCCCGCTGCGGGTGCGCGCGGAGGCTCCCGATTCGGGGGAGGAGCCCTCCTCCGGGCATACACCGCGCTCGCATGGGCGCCGCCACGTGGCCCCGCCAGAACTCTCTTCTCCCTGACGAATGAACGGGTCGGCGATGGGCTCAGGACTCCTCGAGCCGGCGTCGAACGCGCGCGGGAACGCCGACCACCACCACTCGGGGAGGGACGTCGGAGATGACTACCGCGCCGGCGCCAACCACCGTTTTCTCTCCGACGGCCTTGCCGGCAGGACCGAGGCCGCGAGGCCGAGGTGCGCGAGGGCTCCGATCCTCACGCTTCCTCCGAGTGTCGCGTTGGGAGAGAGGTGGGCGAACTCGCCGACCTCGCAGTCGTGCTCGACGATGGCGCCGCTGTTGATGATCGCCCCATTCGCGACGCGTGCGTCCGGGTTGATGACCGCCTGGGCCATGACCACGACGCCCGCTCCGAGCTGGGCGGACGCCGCCACGGTGGCGGTGGGGTGGATCAAGGTGGCCAGCGTCACTCCCAGCTTTTCGCACAGCTTGTAGATGCGGCACCGCGCGCGGTTCTCTCCAATTCCCAGCGCGACACTCACTTCGGACCGGCACACCTCGAGCCACGCGGGCCCACCGAGGATGGGAAAGTCGAAAACCCTTTTCCCCTCGAGCGCTCTGTCGTCGAGGAAACCCTCGACGGTCATGCCGCAGGCCAACGCGATGTCGGCGACCACCTTTCCGTGGCCCCCACATCCATAGATGACCAGCTTGGGTTTCGTTTTCGTTTGTGCCACGGGCATTCACCGGAGCGGAAGATATGGCTTGGATGGGCAATCGGCACCGCCCACCTCGTCATTGATACGCATGGCTCACCTCCCGGGATGCCACGTGAACAGTTTTCGTGGGGGCTGCACGTGCGCGGCTCGTGCAGATGTGGCGCGGCGCGGTGCGCCCCGCGACTTGCCCGGCAGGACGAGAGTGGGCTCATTGTCTTTCATGTCTTTCCTATTACAGTGACATGCGCTCGAGGGCGGCTATCAAGCAGTCTCATTTCTGTTCATCTTCCACTGTCAACCCAAGCGGGACGACGGCACAGCGCGCGCGGTGCCCGCATGAGTTCAGAGTGAGGAGAGCTGATGACTCGTGGAATGAGTGGGGGAATTCTTTTATTCACTGGGCGCCCGATGGCGCAAGCGGAAGGTGCTCAGCGGTATCTTCCACTCCTGCGTTCGCTGCTCGTATTGCTGGCGGACGCGGCCCTCACGGGCAGCGCGCTCTTGTGCGCGATGCAGCTGCGCTTCGAGGGGGTGTTGCCCAAGCAGGAGTGGACGGCGTTCAAGCAGGGGTTGCCGCTGCTGCTCCTGGTGCGTCTGGCCATGCTGGCGTGGTTCGGATTGCAGCGCTGGTCGTTTCGCAGAGCCGGTCTCAACGAGGCGGTCCGGCTCGTCCTGGCCATCGCGTCCGCCACCCTCGTGTTCGAGGCGCTCCGGCTCTTCTCCTTCTTCGAGGCCCCACCGCGCTCGGTGGTCGCCATCGAGTTCATCCTCTCCACGGCGCTGATGGGGTTCTACCGCTTCGTCCCGCGGACGGCCCGGCTGTGGTACCTCGATCAAAAGCGCTCCCGGGCCCAGGGCGCGCAGCGGACGATCGTCGTCGGGGCTGGTAGCGCCGGGGACCTGCTGCTGCACGACTTGCTGCGCACCCCGAGCAGCCCCTGGCATGTCATCGGGCTCGTGGACGACGATCCGGCCAAGCACGGCACCTTCCTCAATGGCAAACAGGTGATCGGCTCCATCGATGCCTTGCCGGAGCTGGTGGCCGAGCACCGCGTGACCCAGGTGCTCATCGCCATCCCCAGCCTGCCTCCCGAGCGCATCCGCCACATCCTCGGCCTGTGCAAGAACCGGAGCGTGGGCTTCAAGATCATTCCCGCCTCCTTCGCCTACCTCGACCAGAAGATCACCGCCGCGATGTTGCACGAGCTGAGCCCGGAGCACCTGCTGCCCCGGGACGTGGTCTCCTTCGATCAGGACGAGGTGCACCGGCGTGTCGCGGGCCGGCGCATCCTCGTCACCGGGAGCGCGGGCTCCATTGGCAGTGAGATCGCCCGTCAGGTCGCCGCGCATGGGCCCGCTTCGCTCGTGTTGCTCGACATCAACGAGAACGAACTCTACTTCCTCGTGCGCCAGCTCCAGGAGCGCTACCCGCGGCTACCGGTGAGCGCCATCGTGGCGGACATCCGGGACCAGGAACGGCTGATGCGTATTGGAAGGGAGCATGCCCCGGAGTACGTGTTCCACGCGGCCGCGCACAAGCACGTGCCCTTGATGGAGGACTCGCCCGAGGAAGCCATCAAGAACAACGTCTTCGGCACCCTGAACGTCGCGCGCATGGCCGATGTCTGCGGCGTGGAGCGCTTCGTGCTCATCTCCACCGACAAGGCGGTCCATCCCTCCTCGGTCATGGGGGCCTCCAAGCGGCTCGCCGAGATGGTCATCCGGGACGTCGCGGCCCGTTCTCATACCGCCTTCACCGCCGTGCGCTTTGGCAATGTGCTCGGCTCGGCGGGCAGCGTGGTGCCCCTCTTCAAGCAGCAGATCCAGCGGGGCGGGCCGGTCACGGTGACGCACCCGGACTGCACCCGCTACTTCATGGTCATCCCCGAGGCCGTCGGGCTCGTGGTGCAGGCGGGGCTGGCGGGCTATGGAGAGCTGTGCATCCTCGACATGGGGACCCCCGTGCGCATCGCCGAGCTCGCCACGAACATGATCACCATGGCGGGCCTGGTGCCGGGCAAGGACATCCACATCGTCTACACCGGACTGCGTCCGGGCGAGAAGCTCGAGGAGACGCTCTTGAGCGAGGAGGAGGAGCGCACCCAGCAGGTCCGCAACCGCATCAAGGTGGCCCAGAGCTCCCTGCCCCCCGCGGACTTCCAGATCCAGCTCGAGCGGCTGCGGCGGGTGGCGCAGGCGGGTGACTCGTCCGGAGTGATGCTCGCCCTGCGCCACCTCATCCCGACGTACAAGCCGGCGAGGCCCGGGATGGGGGGGCCGTCCGAGCGGCAGTGAGTGCTCGGAGCCGGGCCCGATTTCCAGGCCCGGCTTCCGGTTCAGCGCTGGGGTGCCCGGTAGGCGGGAAAGTAGTTCGAGGAGAGGCGGCCCTCGGACAGTTGGGCATACACCGCTGGATCGCAGATGAGTTCGTGGGTGTAGAGCTGGAAGCTCGCGTTGGCGAAGCCGCGCTTGAATGCTTCCAGGCTGTCACCCGGTTGCATTCCTCCCCCCAGGTTGAGCGGCATCCCCAGCTGCCTGCCGAGCTCGAGCAACGCGGTGAAGGTGTTCTTCGTGGGCGAGCGAGGCAGGTAGGCGTCGGCTGTCCCTCCGAGATAGTAATGCAGCACGCCGTCGCTCGAGACGCCGATGGCCGCGGACGCCACGTCGCCGCTCGGTGCGCGGGTCGTCGCGAGCCAGGCGGCGGGCGAGGAGAACAGCTCCTCGAAGTAGGTGTCCGGGAAGAAGTACCGGGCGCTCGCTTCATCCCGGACCATGGTCTGCCGGTAGACTTCCTTGAACCCCTCCCGCTCCTCGAGCGAGGCCTCGCTCGCGGGGCCGTAGGTGCTCACGAAGCCCTGCCGGACGTTGCGTTGGATGTGCCGGCGGTGCATCTCCCGGAACTCGACGGGCAGGCGGGGGTCGATGAAGAACACCTGGTTGCGCCTCGTTCCACCCGCGAAGCAATGGGGACCGGTCAAGCGGTCGCGGACGAAGATGCTGACGAGTTCGGTGCCATGCCAGTCCACCGCTTCCTTGGCCACCTCGCTCAGCCCCTCCATCACCCCGCTCGGGTAGCCATACGGGGAGACGGCATCCCGGTAGGGCGTCCGCTCGATGGGCCGCACGATGAGTGGAATCCGCAGTGCGCCCGCCGCGGCTCCGTCGATGATGAGCGTGTGGGTCACGCCCTCCGCCCGCAGGTGTTGCTCCGAGCGGAAGTAGTCCTCCGACACCGCGAGCTTCCCCTCGTCGGGAACCAGGACTGCCTTCAGCCGGATCGTCGTTGTCATGTGCTTCACCATCGTCATGGCCGCCTCCCCCATCCCACGCTCTCCCACCAAGGGCGCCTGGGAGCCAGGCCCACGTCGGCTCGCACCATGGAGCGAGCAACCTGTCTGTCACACCCCAAGGCCCATGCTGGAATTCAATTCGTGTACGCACGTTCTTTTCTGCCGTTAACAGAACGCAATTCAGCGTTCACACCACAGGGTAACCCTCCGGTCGAGCGTCGGGTTATCTCCCAAAAGGACGCCATTGATGTCTGGTTTTCGTCGTCGAAGCACTCGTGGCCTCGCTGTGTCCTCGCTGATGTTGCTCTCCGTCCTGTTCGGAGCGGCCTGTGATCCCAACGCCGGGCTGGATGCCTCCGGTGAGGAGGTCGCGCAGGAGCTGACCGCGAGCTCGGACGCGCTCGCCGCCCTCCCGACGCCCGCTGGCCTGCGCTCCGTGGCTGATTGGGAGACGCTGTTCCGGAAGAATTGGAACTCGGAGCACACCTCGAGCTTCCTGCCCAAGAGCACCTCGCTCGACAGCTGGCAGTTCTACGATCTCGCCTACGGCATCGATGGGAACACCGCGATGTTCCGGGCCACGGGGAAGACGGAGTACCTCGACCGCGCCCTGCTCTACGTCAACAACATGGTGAACAACGCCAAGAGCTCCGCGTCCCTCCCGAGGAGCCAGTTCAAGGACGGGTACCTGGGCTGGGCCTCGGCGCGCTCGGACACGCTGGGGCAGGAGGTGCCGCTGTTCGAGAGCTACTGCTGGCGGTACGTGACGCGCCTGCTGCGCGCCATGCGTGAGACGCCCGAGGTCTACGGCAATGCCAACTACCGCGCGCAGTACGACAAGCTGCTGACGTTCTCCGAGAAGAACATCTTCGAGAAGTGGTTCAAGCGCGGGGCGAACAGCTACATCTACCGCAACAGGACGCACATGGCCGCGCACTGGGCCTACATCGCCATGGATCTGTCGCTCATGACGACGGACTCGGCGCGCAAGGCCAACTACGTGGCCGTCTTCAACAACATCAACCGGGACAACCTGCCCAACGCCGCGTCGTCCCTCCGCAAGCAGCTGGCTCCCAGCCCCGTCAACGCGTCGGCCTACTTCTGGAGCGACGTGTGGGCCTCCCGCTCTCGCCCCGGCCAGGACGTGGCTCACGGCAACGGGGTGATGGCCTTCATCGTCGAGGCGCGCGATGCGAAGATGGAGTGGACGGACCAGGACATCCGCGCCTTCACCGCGACGCTCAACTCCGTCATCTGGCCCTCGGCCGGCAAGTACGCCGAGTATGTCGATGGCTCGGGGAGCGGCACGGGCTGGTTCAACGACGGTCTGATGAAGCTCGGCCGTTACGACACCAACCTCCAGAAGCGGCTCGAGACGCATTCGGTGGGCAACAACACCCAGTTCTTCGGCAACGGCGCGCTCAACGTGCGGTTGCTGTCCGAGGCGGCGCGGTTGTCCGCGCGGTAGAAGACAGACGCCCCTCCCTGTCGCCCGAGTGCGCGACGGGCAGTGGGTAGGCAGGCTCCTGGGCGTGCCGGGCGAGTGTCCGGCACGCCCCTTTTCTTTCCCCAGGAGCCTCGAATGCCCCCACGCATCCATCTGTCTTCCCCTCATCTGGGCTCCCTGGAGCGCGGCTTCGTCGAAGATGCGTTCGCGAGCAATTGGATCGCCCCGTTGGGCCCGCACGTCGAGGCGTTCCAGGAGGAGTTCGCCCGGTGCGTCGGAGCACCGCACGCGCTCGCGCTGAGCTCCGGCACGGCCGCGCTCCACCTGGCGCTGCGACTCGTCGGGGTCTCCCCGGGAGACGAGGTGCTGGTGAGCACGCTCACCTTCTCGGCCTCGGTGAACCCCATCCGCTACCTGGGCGCGTCTCCCGTCTTCATCGACAGCGAGCGCGCCTCCTGGAACATGGATCCCACCCTGCTGAGCGAGGAGCTCGAGGCGCGCGCCCGGTCCGGCCGGCTGCCCCGCGCGGTCGTCGTGGTCCACCTCTACGGGCAGTGCGCCGACCTGGATCCCATCCTGGCCGCGTGCGACCGCCATGGGGTGCCCGTGGTGGAAGACGCGGCCGAGGCCCTGGGCAGCACGTACAAGGGCGGACTCCGGGCACGCTGGGCCGCGTCGGCATCTACTCCTTCAATGGCAACAAGATCATCACCACCTCGGGAGGCGGGATGCTGGTGTCGTCGGACGAGGAGCTCGTCCGCCACGGGCTCAAGCTCGCCACCCAGGCGCGAGACCCCGCGCCGCACTACCAGCACTCCGAGATTGGCTACAACTACCGCCTGAGCAACGTGTTGGCGGCGATTGGCCGCGGGCAGCTCCGGGTGCTGGAGGACCGGGTCGCCGCGCGGCGCAGGAACCACGATTTCTACGTGCGGGCGCTCGCCGAGGTGCCCGGACTCACCTTCATGCCCGAGGCGCCCTGGGGACGCCACACGCGCTGGCTGACGACGCTCACCATCGACCCAGTGAGCTTCGGCGCGACCCGGGAGGCGGTGCGGCTCGCGCTGGAGCGGGAGGACATCGAGGCCCGGCCCGTGTGGAAGCCCATGCACCTGCAGCCGGTCTTCGCCTCCTTCGAGCGGAGGGGCGGACAGGTGGCGGAGGAGTTGTTCCACAATGGGCTCTGCCTCCCGTCCGGCTCCAACCTCACTCCAGACGAGCTGGCGCGGGTGGTGGAGGTGGTGCGGGCCGTGCACTCGTCTCGTTGCCGAGGAACTTGAACATCGTCGCGTCTCCCTCGTGGGAGATGCCCTGGCGCTGCACCACGCGGAGGATCGTCATCGCGAGAATCCGCGTGTCCAGCGCCGGCTCCAGTGGTCCACGTACCAGACGTCGAGTTCGAAGCGCTCCTTCCAGCCCAGGGCGTTGCGCCCGTTCACCTGCGCCCAGCCGGTGATGCCGGGGAGCACGTCGTGGCGCCGCGCCTGCTCGGCGGAGTAGCGGGGCAGGTACTCGACCAGCAGCGGGCGGGGTCCCACCAGGCTCATGTCGCCGCGCAGCACGTTCCACAACTGCGGCAGCTCGTCCAGGCTCGTCGCGCGCAGGAACTTCCCGACACGTGTGAGGCGCTGTTCGTCGGGGAGTGGCTGGCCGTCCGCGTCCAGCGCATCGAGCATGGTGCGGAACTTCACGAGCTGGAACGTCTTCCCTCCGCGGCCCGGGCGCACCTGCCGGAAGAGGACGGGGCCACCCATCGTGGCCCGGATGACCAGCGCCGTGGTGGCCATCACCGGGGAGAGGCACACCAGCCCCACGGCCGCCGCCAGCCGATCGATGCACCGCTTGAGGAACAGCCCCGCTCCAGTCTGTCGCCGCATGTGTTCTCGCTCCGGTTTCCGCGGGGCGCCGTGCTCGACTCCCTCCCAGGAGGAAGGCGTCGGGCCCGCGCGCACGCACCTACTCGGGTTCGAGGGTAGAGGCCCCCCTGGTTGCTCACCAATCACCCCGGAGCCCGGGCCTTGTGTTGGTGTGCCCGCATCCGCCGGCTGCCGCCTCCTGGTGCGCGAGGCGCCTCCAGGCGCGCACGGTGAGCCACGCGCCGCCGCTCAGCTCGACGAGCCAGCCCAGCGCCAGGGCCCAGGCCGCGCCCACGGTCCCCACGGTGGGCACCCACCACGCGCTGCCCAGCGCGACCACCAGGACGGAGAGGACGAGCAGTGGCGCCTGGGCCTTCAGCTCCCGCGCCGCCGTGAGCCCGAATTGCAGGCTCACACAGACGTACTCCAGCGCGGCGGCGCCCATGAGCCAGACGAACAGCTCGAGGTTGCGCGCGTAGGCGGCCCCATAGAAGAACGTCAGCAGGGGGCGTCCGAGCAACGCCGCGCCAGCGATGGCGCACACGCCCACCAGGGCCGCTCCTCCGGTGAAGCCCGCGAGCGCCCGGCCGTAGCGCGCCGCGTCCCCCGCCGCGTGGTAGCGCCCCAGCCGGGGGCTCACCGCCTGCCCGAGCGCATGGACCACCCGGCCTCCCAGGGCCGTGAAGTAGGCGAGCGCGGCGAACATGCCCAGCTCGGCCGGCCGGCGTGCGCCTCCAGCAGGTAGCGGGGCACGTTGGGGCGCAGCGAACCCAGCAGGGCGGTGATTCCCAGCGCGTAGGCGAGTCCCAGCAGGCTCTTCAGGCGCGCGCCCTCGTCCCGCCACGGGGTGCGCCACACCCGGCCCCAGGCGGACTCCCCGCCGAACACGCGCCGGTACGCATGGGCGTCGAACAGGAAGAGCACGAGCGCCCAGGACAGCCCCAGGGCGGCGGCCGCGGCGGCCCCGCTCCTCGTGAGCACGAGCACGAGCGCCACGAGCACCACGGAGAGCACGCTCTTGGCGATGATCGAGCGGGCGATGAGGCCCATCCGCTCGGCCTTCTGCAGGGCGCCGTAGAACACCTCGCTGAGGGCCTCGAAGCCCTTGGCCAGCGCGAGCAGCGCGATGACGAGGCCGGTGTGCGCCGGATACCCCCGAGCCAGCCCAGGGCGCAGCACAGCAGCACGCCCCCGAGCACGTTGAGCACCATCAACCCGAGGTAGTGCTCGAAGCCATGGACGCCCCGGGCGTCGGTGGCCTGGAGCGTGCGCAGGTTCATCCGCGCGAGCAGCATCACCGGGGCGGTGAGGGCCAGGCCGAGGGCGAACTCGCCCAGCAGCTCCATGGTGCCGAGCCGGGCACACGCCACCAGCACGCCCCACTGGGCGAGCGCGTACACGAGCCCGGACGAGAGCGTCCAGGCGAAGTTGCCTCCCAGCGACCGACGTGTCACGCGCTGGCCACCGCGCTGGAGCACCTCGGCGAGCCGGTGGGCCGCGGAGTCCGCGGAGAAGTTCTCCCGGCCGAGCCGTCCCGCCCGCGCTCCCGCCTCGGCGAGCCACTGGGGGTCACGCAGCCTGCTCGCCAGCAGCTCGCTCGCGGCGGCGGTGTCCTTGGGGGGCAGGTACAGGCCGAACCGCTCCCGCTCGAGCAGCTCCGCCTGCCAGCCGCCATAGTTGAGCGCCAGGGCCGGCTGGCGGCGAGCGCGTCGAAGAACTTGTTGGCGGAGTTGTCCTGCATGCCCGGCACGTCGGTGAAGAGCGAGGTGGCGAGGGTGGCCGCGGAGAGCACCGCGGGGATGTCCGCCTTGGGCACGCTGGGCAGGAAGAAGAGGTTGCGGTCACGCACGCCCAGCCGCTCGGCGAGTCCGTGCAGGGCCTGCTCCTCGCGTCCGTGTCCCATGATGACGAAGCGCACCTCCGGGTCTCGCTTGAGCATGTCCGCGGCGACCCGCACGAGGTAGTCCACCCCGTTCACCAGGCCCAGGGTGCCCGCGTACAGGACCATGGGCCGGTCCCCGAGCCACGGGTACTTGCTCCGGAACTTCTCGCCCTCCGAGGCCGGGACCTGGAAGCGCTCCGGGTCGCAGAGGTTCGGGATGACGGTGATCTTCTCCGGGGAGACGCCCGCCGCCTCCACCCCGGCCTTCATCCCCGGCGAGCGCGACGATGTGCGCCGCTCCCGCGTAGGCGGCCCGCTCGAGCAGTTGGGCGGCGAGGATGGCGGGGCGGCTCTTGAGCGCGCCGACCGCGATGGGCAGGGCGGGCCAGAGATCCCTCACCTCGAAGACCATGGGCTTGTTGTTCCAGCGCGAGGCGAGGATGCCCGGGACGGCGATGGTCAGCGGGGTGCTCGTGGCGAAGACCACGTCCCCCGACAGCCGCATCGCCCGCTGCGCGGAGTTGAGGGCGAAGTGGCTGAAGGCGCGCATCCGGTCCGCGTAGTTCATCGAGTTGGAATAGGGCACCGGGAGCCAGTGCACGTGGATGCCGCTCTCGTTCGTCTCCCGCCAGCCCTTCGCGTCCTGGCGGGGCTCGGTGTCCGAGGTCACCACGTGCACGTCGTGTCCCATGCCGACCAGGCGGCGGGCGAGCTCGTAGGACCGCGTCCCCCCGTGCATGGTGGGCGTGGTGAAGTACTGGTGCAGGTAGATGATCTTCATGTGGTGGCTCCGTGGACGGCGGGATGGACGATGGGACGAGAGGGGACGAAGGCGGTCCTCGTGGCCAGGGTGCACGAGGACATGACCATCAGCAGGAAGAGGGCCCGGGTGTCGTAGAGGTCGCCACTGGACTGGCTGCCGAGCAGCACCAGCACCACCGCGCCGACGGTCGCGCCGTCGATGCGGTGGCGGCCTCGCCACGCCGAGCGGAGGAAGGCGAGCAGGGTCCAGCCGAGCAGGGCGAGCCCCAACGCGCCGCCCTCGCAGAACACCTCGAGGAAGAGGTTGTGGGGGTAGACACCCAGCCCGAGCGCGGGGAAGGCGGCGAGCCCCGCTCCCGCCACCGGGTTGTCGAGCCCGAGTTCGTACGCGGCGGCATACAGGGACTCGCGTCCCGACAGGTACACCTTGCTCTCCGTGTCGCTGCCGCCCTCGTAGTTCAGGGTCAGGCGCAGGAAGCGCTCCTCCATGGAGCGGCTGAGCGCCTTGCCCAGGGGGGTGAAGGTGATCACCACCAGGACGGCGGCCGTGGCGAGCACCGACAGGAGCGCGAGCCGGCGCAAGGGGATGCGCCCCACCACGAGGAAGGCGAGGACGCCCGCGAGGATGGCGGCCGTGCCTCCCGGGAGCCGGTGAGCAGCGCGAGCAGCACGCCGGCGGCCGCCATCGGAATCCACAGCCACGTCTGTCCCCGCCGGTGCCAGAAGTACAGGGCGCCGAGCGCGAACATCCCCATGAGCCGGGCGAAGATGTTCGGTCCTCCTCCCAGGACCGCCAGCCGCGCGCCGCCCCCGCCGCCCAGCAACTGGCTCACGCCGGTGAGCGCCAGCAGCCCCGTGGCCAGGACCACCACGCCCCAGAACGCGTCCAGCACGCGCACCGCCGGCTGCCGGAGCGCGGCGAGCCCGAAGCCCACGCTCATCACTCCGACGAGGACGAGATCGTAGAGCTTTCCCAGGGCGAACTCCGCGTCGGGCGCCCAGAGCGCGCTGGTGCACAGGTAGCCGAGGAACAGCAGCAGCGCCTTGGCGAGCCGGGTGTCGGGCCGGCTCTCTTCGGGCCTCGCCGCGCGGTGGGCGCGGTGGAGCAACCCCAGGGTGGCGAGCACCACGCTGGCCAGGACGATCCACAGCCGCAGCTCCAGGAACGGGTCCGGCTCGGGGTTGACGGAGGCCAGCCGGTGAAAGCCCCAGCGCCCCGCGAGCACGTAGAGCGCGGCGATGAACCCCAGTCCTGAGCATCGGATCCATGTCATTGGAGTGGCGCTCGCTCGTGCTCAACCGGTGGTCGGGTAGTCGTACTGGTAGATGCCGCTCACCACGCGTCCCGCCGAGGAGCGCGGCACTCCGTTGAAGATGATTCCCCGCACCGGGACTCCGTCCTGCTCGAGCCGGTGGAGGGCCGCGCCGAGCTCCCGCATCGGGTGGACGCCCGCGCGCACCACGGCGAGGTTCAGGCCCGCGTGCCGGCCCACGAGCGCCGCGTCGGTCACCGCGAGGATGGGAGGCGTGTCGATGAGGACGAGGTCGTACGTGGCCGACATTCGCGCCACGAGCGCCGTGAACGCGTCGCTCAGCAGCAGCTCGGCGGGGTTGGGTGGCAGGGCGCCCGTGGACAGCCAGGACAGGCTCTGGCCGGGGATGTGCCGCACCGCCTCTTCCAGGCCGATCGTGCCGCCGAGGACCTCGGAGAGGCCCCGGGCGGGCTCGGCCCGGAAGCCGCGGTGGAGCGTGCCCCCGCGCAGGTTGGCGTCCACGAGCAGGACGCGCTTGCCGGAGTCCGCCAGCACCCAGGCGAGGTTGAGGGCGACGAAGGACGTGCCCACTCCGGGACTCGGCCCCGTGAGGGCGATGACGTTGTTGGGCGAGTCCCGCATCGCCAACTGGAGGCGGGTGCGCAGGCCGCGCAGGCTCTCGGTGACCGGGTGGCGCGGATGGGTCTGGGCCAGCAGGGCGCGCGCCTCGCGGTTGGACGCGAGGGGGAGGGTGGCATGGATGGGCACCCCGAGCCGCGCCTCGACGACGGCGGGATCCGAGACGCCCTTGCGCAGCGCCTGCCGGGCGAAGGCATGCGCCACGCCGAGCGTCAGTCCCAGCACGAGGCTGAGCGCGATCACGCCCGGCTTGCTGGGCCGCACCGGCAGGCGGGACACCACGGGCTCATCGAGGATCCGCGCGTTGCCGGCGATGCTCGACTTGAGGACCCGGTACTCCTGGGCCTTGTTGTTGAGCTGGAGGAAGAGCTCGGTGGCGACCGTCACGTCCCGCATGAGCTGGGCCGACTTGAGCTCCGCGCTCGGCAGGCCCTTGAGCTGGGCATTGATGGCGGCCCGGTCCGCTTGCAACCGCTCCAGCTTGTGTTTCGTGGTGATGAGCACCGGGTGGTTGCCGGTGAAGCGCTGCCGCAACTCGGAGCGCTCGAGCGAGAGCGCGGAGATCGACTTCTCGATGTCGACGCTTCGATCCAGGATCGCCTGGGCCTCCAGCCCGAGGTCGACGATTCCGCTCCCGGCGCGGTGGGCGCTCAGGGCTCCCTCCGCCCGCTCCAGCTCCTGGCGCAGCCCGGGCAGTTGGGTGTTGAGGAACGCCAGCGTCCTCTCGACCTCCTCGCTCCTGCGCTCCACGTTCTGCCGGACGTAGTGGCGCGCGATGGCCCCGAGGGTCGCGGAGAGCCGTGGGGGATCCTCTCCCTCGAGGACCACGGAGAGCACTCCGGTGTTGTTGCCCTTCTCGCTCAGGCGCAGCGTCCGCTGGAGTTCCTCCACCACCTCGAGGCGCGCGCGCCGGATCACCTGGAACCGCGTGCCCGGGCGGGCGTCGAGCTCGGAGACGAGGAGCTCCACCCGCCAGCGGGAGCCGGCGGCGCCGTGGCGGATTCACCGGCGCGCCCATCGAGGATCGGCTGGGAGTCCGGAGCGAGGAGCGTGTAGGCACCGGCCTCGCCCGCCACGAGCGTGAGCGGCAGCTCCTCCAGTTCCGGCGGCACGCTCACCTGCTTCACCTGGAGACGCCCTTCGTCCGAGGTGAACGGCAAGCGTCGCGGACGGGCCTCCACGTCCAGCTGGAGTTCGTCGACGACCTTTCCCAGCAGCGTGCGCGAGCTGATGATCTCGATCTCCGTGGACACCTCCCCGGAGAGCTCCGCGAGCAGCTCGTCGAGTTCCCCGAGCCGGCTGCCTTTCTTGTCGATCTGGAGGACGGCGTTCGCGCGATAGACGGGGGGCGCGACGAGCAGGTACAGCGAGCCCGCCACGAGCGTCAGGACGAGCATCACGAGGATGGAGCCGCGGGACTCCAGCAGGATGCCCAGGTGGCCGCGCAGATCGATTTCGTCTTCAAGTGCCCCGGGGTTGGAGCGAGCGGGGTCCTCGCGGCTGGGAGCGCTCGTCATGGCGATGTGAATACGACAGACCTGTTACCGATATCTACTGCCTGCCAGAGCATCTGAACTGTTGGCTGGATTTGAGTGATGATGCGATTCCAGCGTGTCAAGTTGTGCGCCGAGACGAAGACAACGTCATGGGGTTGAAGTTGGAATTGCGTGGCGAGCAGGAGCGCGTCCGGTGACCGGGCATCGAGTTTGTAGATGGTGGGCCGGTCGAAGCTGCCGCGGATGACATACACCTTCGCCGGGTTGGAGCTGACCGGATCGAACCCCTCCGTGTCGCCGATCGCCTCCGCGAGTGTCATCCGGCCCTTCACCATGACGCGAGACGAGGGCCTGCGGACCTCGCCGAGGACGAAGACCTTGTTGCGGCTCCGGTCGGGGACGTGAAGGATGTCACCGTCCTGGAGGAGCCAGTTCTGGCTGATGTCTCCCTGCTCATAGAGTGCCTGGAGATCCAGGTTGGATGTCTTTCCGTCCCGGGTGAGCGTGACGCCGCGCAGGTCGGCCTCGGGGTGGGCCCTCGCGCCCGGCTGATGGCGTCCTGCACCCGCATGGGCACGTCCGTGATGGGGAGGCTGCTGGGGGCGACCACCTCCCCGGTGACCTGGACCTTCTGTCCCCGGAAGCCCGCCACGCGCACGTCGAGCTGCGGCTTCTGGATGACGTGGGTCAACCGCTGCGTCAGCAGCTCCCGGATCTCGGGCAGTGTCTTGCCGGCGACCTGGAGGATTCCCGCGTAGGGGAAGAACATCGTCCCATCGGTCGACACCGGGTGGCCAGTGGCCTCGGCGGAGCGGAACTCGCCCGCGGGGATGGTGAGTTCGGGGTGGTCCCAGACGATGACGCTCAGCACGTCATGGGCGGTCACCCGGTAGTTGTAGTTCGCCGCGAACTCCGCCAGAGGATCCCGGAGAGGGGCGGGCCGCGTCTCCAGACGTACCTTCTGTTGTTCTTCCAACAGGGCCACGTCGATGGGGACGACCTTGAACCCGTCGCCGGTGCCCGCGTCGGCCTTCTCGGCGTATCGGTCCCGGAGGGCCCCCTCGTCCATATACATGCCTGGGCCCCATGCGCACGCGCTCGTGCACAATACCCAGACCAGCAAGAGGCCACGCCCCATCGACCATCTCCAAGGGCTCTCCGAGGCCCCCGACCTCTACGAGCCGATTGAACACGTCCTTCGAGGGGAGGGAGTGTTTGCCTCGAGAACGCTCGATTGTTCCTATCGGGGGGGGGATGTAAACCCATGCGCGCCCGTGCTGTTCGGAAGGCAATAGGGCACCGAATCCAGACAACAGCGCACCTGCCCCGCGGGGTGATTGACCCTCCGGCCGCGGGTCTCGGAGTTCATGGGGCCGAGCGGGCAATCCCTTGCAAGCCTCGTGGGGGGAATTTCCGTCCGCCGACTCGTGTCATCCCCGGCTGGTCACCGTCCACTCCGTGGTCGGCCAGTTACCTTGCAACCATGCAGCCTTCGTCCAGCCTTCGCGCTCCCCTGGCCCGCTCGACGCTCCTCAAGATGGGGTCGCGCATCGGGGTCATCATCGCCCTGTCCACGCTCTTCAGCTACCTCCACATGCTGCACACCCTGCGCGCCGAGGCCCTCGAGCGGTTGCAGCAGCATGTCGTGGAGCGCGGCGAGCGCGAGCAGGCCATCTTCCTGTTGGCGGAGGACAACCACGCCCTCTTCAAGAAGACCCTGAAGGAGCGGATCCGGGAACTCCAGCAACACGAAGAGGAGGTGCGCGCGCGTTTCGACAAGCTCTTCGTGCGGCGGCCCGATGGCACGGTCCGCAGCTCGCCTGGAACCACCGATGGAACGCGGAGGGTTCAGGCCTTCATTCCGTCCAAGGTGAGCCTCGACATCGGGTTTCGTACCCGGTTCCTGGCCGTGTACGACGTGCTCTCCTGGTACGGCCCCGCCTTCCACGTCCGCTTCTCGACGACCTACGTGACCTTCCCGGAGGGCGCGATCGCGGGCTTCTGGCCGCAGCTCCCCACCTGGGTCCAGGACCTCCCGCCTGATTTCTCGGTGGCCTCCTACGAGGATTTCCCCCTCGGTCTGCCCGGGAACAACCCCCAGCGGCGCACCGCCTGGACGGGCATCTTCAAGGAGGTCGTCTCCAATATCTGGATGACCTCGGTCACCACGCCGGTGGACCTGGATGGCCGCCATATCGCCTCGGTCGGCCACGATGTCTTCCTGAACGAATTGATGACTCGTACCATCAATGATCACCTGCCGGGTGCCTACAACCTGCTCTTCCGAGACGATGGGCAGCTCATCGCCCATCCCGAGCTGAAGCTGGAGGGCACCACCGGCGCCTACAACATCCTGAGCAACACCGCGCAGCCCGAAGCCGCCGCCAGACTGCTCGGCTCCGCGGAGAAGGCGGCCCACCTGCGCGCCATCTTCGAGCGGGTGAAGAATCGCCGGCCCGGCCAGACCCTCCTGGAGCTCCCGGAGTATGGCGAGTATGTCGCCGTCACCCGACTGCGTGGCCCCGGGTGGAACCTCGCCACGGTGCTGCCCGGGCACGTGGTGTCCCAGCCCGCCCTGCTCGCGGCGCGCTACGTGCTGCTGCTGGGCATCCTGTCGCTGTTGCTGGAGCTGACCATCATGTACCGGGTGCTCCGCCAGCAAATCACCCAGCCCCTGCATGCCTTCATCCAGGCCACCGACAAGGTGGCGACGGGTGACTTCGAGGTGGCGCTGGACACCGAGCGCCGCGACGAGCTGGGACAACTGGCCCAGGCCTTCCGGCTCATGGCCGACGAGGTGAAGCGGCGCGAGGTGGCCCTGCGTCAGGCCAACGAGGGGCTGGAGCAGCGCGTGGAGGAGCGCACCCGTGAGCTCAAGGACGTCCACCTGCAACTGGTGCAGACGGCTCGGCGCGCGGGCATGGCGGAGATCGCCACCAACGTGCTGCACAACGTGGGCAATGTGCTCAACAGCGTCTACACCTCCGCGCAGATGGCGAAGGAGCGGGTGGGTGGGATGAGGCTGGAGCACGTGGGCCGGGTGGCCCACCTCATCCAGGAGCATCAGGAGGACCTGTCCACCTTCCTCACCCAGGATGGGCGGGGGCGCAACCTCATGCCCTTCCTGGACAAGCTGGGGCAGAGCCCGGTCGAGGACCGCCAGGAGGTGGTGTCGCTGCTGGATGACGTGGGCCGCTATACCGAGCACATCGGTGACATCGTCAAGGTACAGCAGAACTACGCCCGGATTCCCCGGGTGCACGAGCAGGTGTCCCTGCCGGAGTTGCTGGAGGACGCATTGCGCATCAACTTCGCGGGACTGAAGCGTCACCAGGTGAAGGTGCAGCGTGACATCACGCCCCTGCCGCCGGTGATGACCGACAAGCACAAGACGCTGATGATCCTGGTGAACCTGGTGAGCAATGCCAAGTACGCCATGGAGGCGGTGGCACCGAGCGAGCGGCTGCTGACGGTGAGGCTGGAGCAGGTGGCTGGACGGGTGCGCATCTCCATCCACGACAATGGCATGGGGATAGCGCCGGAGATGCTCACGCGCATCTTTCAGTATGGTTTCACCACGCGGGAGGAGGGACATGGTTTCGGTCTGCACTCCAGTGCCATCGCGGCTCGGGAGGAACTGGGCGGTTGCTTGACCGTGCACAGCGATGGGCCCGGCCGTGGCGCCACCTTCACCCTGGAGCTCCCCTATGTCCCCGTCGCGGAGGACTCCCGAGGCGTGTCGTGAAGTATTCGATTGGGTCCTCGGGGAATTCCTTTGACCTGCTTGGTGTCTTTGCGGGCACACCAAACCGCCTCGTCCGTGTAGGTAATGTCTGACCTGCTGACCACAACGTACGAAGCTGGTTCAGCCAGTCACCATGCAGCCATCGTCCAATCTCCGCGCTCCCCTGGCCCGCTCGACGCTCCTCAAGATGGGGGCGCGCATCGGGGTCATCATCGCCCTGTCCACGCTCTTCAGCTACCTCCACATGCTGTACACCCTGCGCACCGAGGTCCTCGAGCGGTTGCAGCAGCATGTCGTGGAGCGCGGTGAGAGCGAGCAGGCCATCTTCCTGCTGGCGGAGGACAACCACGCCCTCTTCAAGAAGACCCTGAAGGAGCGGGTCCGGGAACTCCAGCAACACGAAGAGGAGGTGAGCGCGCGCTTCGACAAGCTCTTCGTGCGGCGGCCCGATGGCACGGTCCGCAGCTCGCCTGGAACCACCGATGGAACGCGGAGGGTTCAGGCCTTCATTCCGCCCAAGGTGAGCCTCGACATCGGGTTTCGTACCCGGTTCCTGGCCGTGTACGACGTGCTCTCCTGGTACGGCCCCGCCTTCCACGTCCGCTTCTCGACGACCTACGTGACCTTCCCGGAGGGCGCGATCGCGGGCTTCTGGCCGCAGCTCCCCACCTGGGTCCAGGACCTCCCGCCTGATTTCTCGGTGGCCTCCTACGAGGATTTCCCCCTCGGTCTGCCCGGGAACAACCCCCAGCGGCGCACCGCCTGGACGGGCATCTTCAAGGAGGTCGTCTCCAATATCTGGATGACCTCGGTCACCACACCGGTGGACCTGGATGGCCGCCATATCGCCTCGGTCGGCCACGATGTCTTCCTGAACGAATTGATGACTCGGACCATCAATGATCACCTGCCGGGTGCCTACAACCTGCTCTTCCGAGACGATGGGCAGCTCATCGCCCATCCCGAGCTGAAGCTGGAGGGCACCACCGGCGCCTACAACATCCTGAGCAACACCGCGCAGCCCGAAGCCGCCGCCAGACTGCTCGGCTCCGCGGAGAAGGCGGCCCACCTGCGCGCCATCTTCGAGCGGGTGAAGAATCGCCAGCCCGGCCAGACCCTCCTGGAGTTGCCGGAGTATGGCGAGTATGTCGCCGTCACCCGACTGCGTGGCCCCGGGTGGAACCTCGCCACGGTGCTGCCTGGGCACGTGGTGTCCCAGCCCGCCCTGCTCGCGGCGCGTTACGTGCTGCTGCTGGGCATCCTGTCGCTGCTGCTGGAGCTGACCATCATGTACCGGGTGCTCCGCCAGCAAATCACCCAGCCCCTGCATGCCTTCATCCAGGCCACCGACAAGGTGGCGACGAGTGACTTCGAGGTGGCGCTGGACACCGAGCGCCGCGACGAGCTGGGACAACTGGCCCAGGCCTTCCGGCTCATGGCCGACGAGGTGAAGCGGCGCGAGGTGGCCCTGCGTCAGGCCAACGAGGGCCTGGAGCAGCGCGTGGAGGAGCGCACCCGTGAGCTCAAGGACGTCCACCTGCAACTGGTGCAGACGGCTCGGCGCGCGGGCATGGCGGAGATCGCCACCAACGTGCTGCACAACGTGGGCAATGTGCTCAACAGCGTCTACACCTCCGCGCAGATGGCGAAGGAGCGGGTGGGTGGGATGAGGCTGGAGCACGTGGGCCGGGTGGCCCACCTCATCCAGGAGCATCAGGAGGACCTGTCCACCTTCCTCACCCAGGATGGGCGGGGGCGCAACCTCATGCCCTTCCTGGACAAGCTGGGGCAGAGCCTGGTCGAGGACCGCCAGGAGGTGGTGTCGCTGCTGGATGACGTGGGCCGCTATACCGAGCACATCGGTGACATCGTCAAGGTGCAACAGAACTACGCCCGGATTCCCCGGGTGCACGAGCAGGTGTCCCTGCCGGAGTTGCTGGAGGACGCATTGCGCATCAACTTCGCGGGGCTGGTGCGCCACCGGTGAAGGTGCAGCGTGACATCGCGCCCCTGCCGCCGGTGATGACCGACAAGCACAAGACGCTGATGATCCTGGTGAACCTGGTGAGCAATGCCAAGTACGCCATGGACGAGGTGGCACCGAGCGAGCGGCTGCTGACGGTGAGGCTGGAGGAAGTCGCCGGACGGGTGCGCATCTCCATCCATGACAATGGCATGGGGATAGCGCCGGAGATGCTCACGCGCATCTTCCAGTATGGCTTCACCACGCGGGAGGAGGGACACGGCTTCGGTCTGCACTCCAGTGCCATCGCGGCGCAGGAGATGGATGGCTCCTTGACCGTGCACAACGATGGGCCCGGCCGTGGCGCCACCTTCACCCTGGAGCTTCCCTATGTCCCCGTCGCGATGACCGCCTGACGGGGACCGCGGCGGGACACGGCTCTCTCGGCATGGCGTTTCGGCCACCGCACGTTACGACTTCCAGGCCGCCTATTCCGTCCGGTAATGAGGAATAGTGGTTTTCCTGTTAATTCACGGAAAGTTCAGGTAGATGGGCGTGAAGCGGAGCCGTGCCGAACGCCCCCTCCTGCCGGCTCCGTGGAGGAAAACCATGACTCGACACCCCGGACTCTCGCGTGTGGGGAGCGCCGCCCTGCGGATGCTGCCCCTGTTGTGTGGACTGTTTCCGCTGCATGGCGCTCAGGCCGCCTGGGCACCCAAGGCGCCTCCCCTGGCCACGCAGTGGACCGCGCAGGTATCTCCCACCAACGCCCTGCCGGAATACCCCCGGCCCCAGATGGTCCGCTCCGACTGGCTCAACCTCAATGGGGAGTGGCAGTTCGGCAACGCCACCGCCGGCCAGACACCTCCCTTCGGCCAGAACCTCGCCGAGAGCGTCCTGGTTCCCTTTCCCATCGAGTCCGGGCTCTCCGGCATCAAGCGGCACCAGGATCGCATGTGGTACCGCCGCACCTTCACCGTGCCCACCGCCTGGAGCGGCCGCCGCGTCCAGCTCAACTTCGGCGCAGTGGACTGGGAGGCCAGCGTCTACGTCAACCGCCAGCTCGTTGGCACCCACCAGGGTGGCTTCGACGGCTTCAGCTTCGACATCACCAACTTCCTCAACGGCGGCACCAACGAGATCATCGTCGGTGTCTATGATCCCACCGACGCGGGTGGGCAGCCGGTGGGCAAGCAGACCAACAATCCGCAGGGCATCGAGTACACGGCCGCCTCGGGCATCTGGCAGACGGTGTGGCTGGAGCCCACGTCCTCCGCGCGCATCACCCGGTTGGACATGACGCCGGACGTCGCTGGCTCCGCGCTCCGTCTCACGGTGCAGGGCGCCGGCATCTCCGGTCAGACGGTCGAGGCCGTGGCCTTCGATGGCTCCACGCAGGTGGGCAGCGCCACCGGCGCGGTGGGCTCGGAGCTCCGCATCTCCGTGCCCGCTCCCAAGCTGTGGTCGCCCGAGAGCCCCTTCCTCTACGACCTGCGCGTGACGCTCAAGAGCGGCACCAGCACCGTGGACCAGGTGACGAGCTACTTCGGCATGCGCTCCGTCGCCCTCAAGCTGGTGGGCGGCGTGCTGCGCCCGGTGCTCAATGGCCAGTTCGTCTTCCAGGTGGGCACGCTGGATCAGGGCTACTGGCCGGACGGCATCTACACCGCGCCCACGGACGCGGCGCTCAAGTTCGACATCGAGAAGCACAAGGAGCTGGGCTTCAACCTCATCCGCAAGCACATCAAGGTCGAGCCCCAGCGCTGGTTCTACTGGGCGGACAAGCTGGGCATCCTCGTGTGGCAGGACATGCCCTGCATGGACTCGGGCAAGTCGCCCACCACCGCCGCGCGCACCCAGTTCGAGCTGGAGATGCGCGAGATGATCGACGAGCACCGCAGCTCGCCCTCCGTCATCACCTGGGTCATCCAGAACGAGGGCTGGGGCCAGTACGACCAGAACCGGCTGGCCGCCCTGGCGAAGAGCTGGGACTCGAGCCGCCTGGTGGACAACATGAGCGGCATCAACTGCTGCGGCGCCGTGGATGGTGGCAACGGGGACCGGCGGACTGGCACGTCTACGTGGGCCCGGGTTCTCCGCCCGCGTCGGCCACGCGCGCCGCGGTGCTGGGCGAGTTTGGCGGTCTGGGCCTGAAGTACGAAGGCCACGTGTGGAACCCCAACGGCCCGTTCTTCTACTACGAGGGGGTGCCGGACAGCGCGACGCTCACCAGCCGCTACCTGGGGCTCGTGCAGGGGCTGCGGACCCTGATGAACCGGCCGGGCCTGAACGCGTCCGTCTACACGGAGATCACCGACGTGGAGGGGAGATCAACGGCTTCTTCACCTATGACCGCGCCATCCTCAAGGTGGACGCCGCCCAGGTGCGCACGGCCCACCTGAACCTGATCGCCGCCTCGCGCCAGCTCAACGGCCAGGGCCTGCTGGGTTCGGGCCAGCACCGCTCCCTGCAGGTGATGACGCCCGGCTACACCAACCGCTACCTGCGCCACTCCGACAGCCTGGGCTACACCGAGGTGGTGGACAGCGCCAGCACCGGCACGCTCAAGCAGGACGCGACGTACAAGATCGTGGCTGGCCGGCGGATGCCTCCTGCTACTCCTTCGAGCCGCGCAACTTCCCCGGCAGCTACCTGCGTCACTTCAACAGCCGCATCCGCCGGGACCCGAGGGATGGCACGGCGCTCTTCGATCAGGACGCCACCTTCTGCGCCCGCGCGGCGCTCGACGGCTCGCAGGCCGTGTCGTTCGAGTCCAAGAACAAGCCCGGCTTCTACCTGCGTCACCGCGGCGGCGAGGTGTGGGTGGACGCCCTCGAGAACACCACGGGCTTCCGTCAGGACGCGTCGTGGGGCATCGCGTCGGCGTGGTGGCAGAGCGAGGCGAACGTGCCCATGGGCGCGTTCCAGTCCATCCAGGTGACGACGTCCGGTTTCACCAACCGCTACCTGCGCCACTACGACGGCCTGGGCCACACCGAGGTGGTGGATGGCAACAGCAACGCCACGCTCAAGCAGGACGCGACCTTCAAGCTCGTGCCCGGCCGGCCGAGTCGAGCTGCTACTCCTTCGAGTCGCGCAACTACCCCGGCAGCTACCTGCGCCACTCCAACAGCCGCATCCGCAGGGACGCCTCCGATGGCACGGCGCTCTTCAAGCAGGACGCGACCTTCTGTGCCCGGCCGGGTCTGTCGGGCTCTGGTGTCTCGTTCGAGTCCTACAACTTCCCCGGACGCTACCTGCGCCACTATTCCGCCGAGGCGTGGATCGCCTCGGGGGTTGGGACGGGCTGGGACTCGGCCGGTAGCTTCAACGCGGACGCGACCTGGAACGTCGTCGCGCCCTGGGCGCCCTGAGCGGGTCCCGTGCTCCCGCTCCTCAGTGCGTGGAGCGGGGCCGGGTCGGTTCCTCGCTGAGGGGAGCGGGGAGGGATCTCAGGTTGCGCTTGCGGCATTGCTGCCGCGCACCACAGCAGGCGGGCGAGGCTGTGACCAAGAAAAAGAGCCCTGATTTCAATGACTTGTGCGTGGGTGGGAGGGCTGCTGAGTCTGGAGGTCGAAGCGGCTTGCGTTTGCGTCGAATAGGTCCATATTTATCGACGTAACCAGCAAGTTATACGTGCCGTCCGCCCATGGAGGGGCCCATGACCGCACAACACTCTTCCGACGTCCTGGATGCTCCGCGGGCTTTGGAGCCTGTTGCCGTAACCGGAGCTGCTTTGCTTCAAGTTCAGCGGCTCGCGCAACTCGTTGACCGAGGGCTTCGCGACGAAGGGGAGCGGCCCCGATTCAGTTTGATCGGGCCCGATCATGAGTCCGCGCTGCTTCCCTCGGACGTCCTCATGCTGTTGAAGCAGCTCTTGGCCATCCTGGCTTCTGAAGAAGCCGTCACGGTCATGCCCGTGCACAAGGAGCTCACCACTCAAGAGGCCGCGAATCTGCTCAACGTGTCACGGCAGTATCTGGTGCAGTTGCTCGATGAGGGAAGATCCCCTTCCATCGTACGGGCACGCACCGGCGGCTCTACAGCAAGGACGTCCTGGCGTTCCGGGCACGGCGGAAGAAAGAACGGCGCGCGCAACTCGATGCGATGAGCGAGGAGACGCAAGAAGCGGGTGGATATCCCGAGTTGGAATGAGACCTGGGCGCGCGCACCGTGTTCCCCGCTCCATTCGCGGTCGTCCTCGATGCGAACGTGCTCATCCCGTTCAGCGTCCGTGACACGCTGTTGCGTGCCGCCAACGAGGGGCTCATCCAGATCTACTGGTCGGAGGAGATCCTGAAGAGGTTCGACGCAACCTCGTTCTGAATCTCGGCATGTCGGAAGAGAAGGCCGCCAGGCTCATCACGACGATGCAGGCGGCATTTCCCGAAGCCATGGTCACCGGGCATGAGGGGCTCATCGCCGCGATGCGCAACGACCCCAAGGACAGGCACGTCCTTGCCGCGGCGGTGCACGTGGGGGCCCAGACCATCGTGACGAACAACCTGCGTGACTTTCGCAAGGAACACCTGCCGCCCAGCATTCAGGCTCAGGACCCGGACACGTTCCTCCAGCACCTCTTCGACCAGAACCGGCTCGTCATGCTGGAGGTGTTGCATGCGCAAGCCCAGGCCTTGAGAAAACCTCCATTGACGTTCACCCAGCTTCTGGATGGATTGGCGAAGTCCGTTCCTGGATTCGTCGAGGAAGTCCGCCGCTGTCCACCCGGAGCCTGACCCGTCCGGACCTTTTCGCTGCCGCGGGTATAAGGCCGAGCCGTGAATCAGTGCGTGGAGCGGGGCCGGGTCAGCTCCTCGCGGAAGGCCTCGGCGATCTCCTGCTCCGAGGGAGTGCGCTCCCGGTCGCGCTCGAACAGGCGGGTGAGCACGGACACGTAGGCCTCGCCGAAGATGGTGGTGATGGACGCCGCCGTGGTGCCGGAGATGAGGGCCCCGGCGAGGGTGCCCGCGCCGGGCACGAACTTGAGCAGGCCCGAGACGATGGACTGGCCGGACACGGTGGCCATGAAGCCACCGCCCGCCGCGCTGATGAGCGTCGTCAGGAAGAGCTGGCTGGGAGACAGGCCGAAGTTGGCGCTGACACTGGCGAGCATGCCGATCTGGATGGGCACGAGCACGAGCGCGTCGGAGAAGGGGATGGGCGAGGCCCCCGTGAGCGCGGCCGTGGTGGCGGCCCCCGCGACGATGAGGCGGGCGCGCGCCTTCTTCTGCGCCACGCTGACCTTCTGCGCGGCGGCTAATGCATCGCGCTGGCTCTCGGGGACGAGCTGCATGGTGAGATCGATCAGCTCCACGAGGCCGCGAGGCTCGAGCACATGCCCCTCGTCGTCCTGTTCGCGCAGGGCGCGCACGCGCACGACGTTGCGCGCCATGGGTAGCAGTTTCTGGACCTCGTCGCGGAAGCCCCCGTCCGCGCGCGCCTTGGTGATGAGGGCCACGACGGGCATGTGCCGGGCGAGCATCGCGGCCATGGTGGACTCGCCGGGCTCCACGCGGCGCGAGTCCTCGGAGACGCACACCCAGGCGATGTGCAGGTGGTTCCTCGCGTCCGGATCCTGGGCGCGGGATTGCACCTCGCGCTCCAGTTGCTCGACGGTCTCCCGGTAGCGCTCCATCTCCAGTCCGCGCGTGTCGAGCAGGGCGACGGGAATGCCTTCCTTGGTGTACTCGCGCGCGCTCTGGGTCACGGGGCGCCCCTGGCCCGTCTCCGCGAGGTTGCCCTGGAAGACGGCATTGATGAGGGTGCTCTTGCCCACGCCGCTGCGGCCCGCGATGACGATGTTGACGCGGCCCCGCTTGCGCAGGGCTTCCTCGAGTTGCCGTCTGACTTCTTCCGCGAGACTGAATTCCACGTCTGGCGCTCCGGAGAGGGAATATCGGGTTGTTGTTCGTCTGGGGCTACAGAAGCGAGCTCTTGGGCTGGTCCTTCGCGGTCAGGGCCTTGCCAGCGGTGGTCGGGACGAAGCCAATGGCCCAGGCGTAGTTCGACAGACACGACTCCACCGTGTAGCGCACGCCCCCCTTGGCGAGCAGGCCATCCGCGACCACGAGCGCCTCCTCGCCCTCGTGCACCAGGACGCCCACGTGGCCCGCGTGGCCATGCCCGCCGACGGTGTAGTGCCCGCCGGTCTTCTGGACGCTGCGGTTGAGGGCGGGACCAAAGACAATCACGGCGCCCTCCGGCAGGGCCCGGAGCGCCTTCACGCTCTCCGGGGCGACCGCGCCCCTCCTGCCATTGCCGGGCAGGCACTTCGTGCAATCGGCGAAGCCGAGCATCCGCAAGGTGTGGGCGAAGAACCGGCGCTCTCATTGGCGGCCGCGGACTTCTGCTTGCCGGGAGCGACCCTGCCCCCCTCGCCGATGTGGCTCTGGCTGCTCACGTAGTAGCCCATGGTGCCGCCCGACACCCAGGTCCCCGTGCTGTAGTCATACGCCTGGTTCTTGATGATTCCATCCGCGACGCGGGCCGGCTCCCCGCGTAGGTGTACCCCGCGGCTTGCAGCATTTCGCTCACGCCCCGGGCACATGCCCCCAGGTTCTTCAACTTGAACCGCTGGCGGGCCGCCTTCGCGAGCTTCGCGAGGGTGGGGGCATGCCCCTTGTTCGATGCGACCGGGGCGTGGGCCGGGGCACTGTTGTTTCCGGACGGGCCCTTCGCCGAGGACGAGGCGCTGCTTCCCGGGGAGGACGGCGAGGTGGACGACGCCGTGGCCGAGGAAGGAGCCGGCCCCGCACCTTGTGGTCATCGAGGGTGAGCATTCCATGCGCATCACCCCGGAGCTGGAAGTCCTTCGCGTCCACCAGTGTCTGCAGGGCGGTCACGCGGCTGCGCGAACCCTCGAGCATCTCGGCATGCTTCTTGTCGCCCTCTTCCCTTGCGTCCTTCGCGAGTCTCGTCAACCGCGCCTTGCGCTGGTGGTTGAATTCCGAGAGGAATTCCGCCTCCGTGTATGATTTGCCTTTCAGGGCCGCCAGGGTCTTCTCGCGCACCGAGGACAGTCCGCCCTGGATGTTGGTGTCGTAGTACATGATCAGGGCGAGCGGAGTCTTGAGCTTGTCCTTCTTCGCGCTCTGCTCGGCCGTGGGCCAGTAGTTCTGGGCGAACACCGAGTCCTGGATGGTGCTCATCAACGGATCCGTCGCCGCCTCCAGGAGCAGCTTCTTGAAGGTCGCGTCCGTGCGCAGCGAGGTGTCCTTCTTGCTGATCTTGTCCTTGTACCGGCCGGGCCCTTGGCCGCCTCGGAGCTGGATTGCTGGACGTACTGGGTGATGATGGTTCCGAGCGTGCCGGAGGCCAGGGTGGCCTGGTGTTTACCGTAGCTGACGATGCCCTTGTCCTTGGTCTGGTAGGTGCTGGCCTTGCCTCCCTCGAAGGCGCCGGTGACCCGGAAGGCGACCTCCCGGATGGCGTTCGCCGAAGGTGGGGAGGAGGCCGTCTTCGGCGAGGCCTGGGCGCTGGTGGGCGCGGCCTCTTTGGCCGGGAGGGAAGGCGCGGGAGCGGGGGGATGTTCAGCTCCTGGCCCACCCAGAGCAGGCGGGGATCCACGAGGCCATTGGCCCTCGCCAGCTCCGAGGCCGAGAGCCCGTAGAGCTGCGCGATCTGCGGCAGGGTCTCCGACAGGCGGACCCGATGGGTCCGGGGCCGCACGGGAGAGGGCAGGGGCGGGAGCGTGCGGGCCGGGGGCGGGGCCATGGGCGCGGACGGGGCCGTCGGGGCGCTCTTCACCGGAATCCGCAGGGACTGGCCGACCCGGATGCGGTTGACGTCCTTGAGGCCGTTGAGGTGGGCGATGTCGTCTACGGTGACATGGTGATGTCGGGCGATCGCGGACAGCGTGTCACCCGGTTTGACCTTGTACTCGGTTGGGGTCATGCGCCTTCACCGCTGGAATGAGGGCCCGAGTCTATCGGATCCACCCCTTCTTGGGGGCCACCCGGCCCCAGACCCGTCTGGTCGCTCCGCCGCCTCCCGGATGGGCTGGGTTTCGTGATAGCGCGACAGCGTGGAGACGTGGTTCACCCCCTTCGAGCCGCAGCCGGCCCCGGACGAGCTTCCCGCGGCCTTCCCGAGCCCTTTCGACGAGCAGGGCCCGCACCCCCTGGCGCAACGGGCCGCGGAGGTGATGCGGGCGGAGCTTCGCTCGGGCTTCGTGGCCCCGGGTATCCCCACCCGCCCGCTCGAGGGCGCCGAGGGCGGCAAGATGTTCGGGGTGCTCGTGGTGCGCGAGCCCGGGGCCGCATCGGCTTCCTGCGCGCCTTCTCCGGCATGCTCGGGGGCCAGTGGACCCTGCCGGGTTACGTCCCGCCGCTCTTCGATGCCGGGGCCCGTGCCCACATCGAGTCCCCGGGCGAGGCCCAGGTGAAGCGGCTGCTCGCCCGCGCCGAGGCCTTCCAGTCCTCGTCCGAGCTCTCCGCGCTCCGTGACGCCCATGCGCGCCAGGAAGCGCGCCATGCCCGGCGCAGGGAGGAGCTTCGCCTCGCGCACGAGGAGCGGCGGCGCCTGCGCCATGCCCGGCGGGCCGAGCTCGAGGCCCCGGGGGTGCTCGCCGAGGACGCGCGGCGCGAGGCCCTCCACCGGCTCGACCAGGAGAGCCGGGGCGACAAGGCGGAGCGGCGTCGCGAGGACGCGGCCCAGGACGCCGAGCGCCGGGAGCTCGCCCCGAGGCTCGCCCGGCTCGAACGCCGGGGACGGGCGCTCGAACGTCTGCGGCACATGTTCTGCCGCGCGCTCATGCGGCGCCTGCACGACACCTACGGGGTGGTCAACGCGCGGGGCGCGCGCCGCCCCCTCCGGGCGCTCTACGCTCCGGGCGAGCCTCCCTCGGGCGCCGCCGATTGCGCCGCCCCCAAGCTGCTCGCCCATGCCTTCGCGCACGGCCTGACGCCCCTGGCGCTCGCCGAGTTCTGGTGGGGCGCGCCGCCGTCCTCGGGCGGCCGCGTCGCGGGGGCCTTCTACGCCGCCTGCCGGGACAAGTGCGGCCCCCTGTTGCCCTTCATGCTGGAGGGGCTCGAGGTCACGCCTCCCCGGCGCTTCGCTCCCCCTCCCGCGTGGCCGGGGAGCTGTCCGTCGTCTTCGAGGACGCCTGGCTCGTGGTGATCGACAAGCCCTCCGGCCTGTTGTCCGTGCCGGTAGGGACGAGGCGGTGACGAACTCGGTGCTGGTCCGGCTGCGTGCCCGGTATCCCCGGGCCACGGGGCCGCTACTGGTGCACCGGCTCGACCTGGACACCTCGGGGCTGCTCGTCGCGGCGCTCGATCCGCGCACGCACGCGGCCGTGCAGCGGCAGTTCCTCCACCGAGACGTCCACAAGCGCTACGTGGCGTGGGTGCAGGGCCCGGTCCAGGGCGAGGAGGGCACCATCGACCTGCCCCTGCGCGTGGACCTGAACGACCGGCCCCGGCAGATCCACGATCCCGTGCATGGCAAGGCCGCCGTCACCCGCTGGCGGGTGCTCGAGCGGACCGGGACGCGCACCCGCGTGGCCTTCTTCCCACTCACCGGGCGGACGCACCAGTTGCGCGTCCACGCGGCGCACCCGCTCGGCCTGGGCGCGCCCATCGTCGGAGACCGCCTCTACGGACACGAGGACGCGCGCCTGATGCTGCACGCGGAGGCGCTCGAGTTCACGCACCCGGAGACGGGCGGGCGCGTCCACTTCGAGCGGCGGGCTCCCTTCTGAGCCGCGCCCCGCGCGTGGACGCGCCCGGGGGGACTACGTGCCGTTGATGAGGCGGATGGCGAGGTCGGGGCTGAACTGGCCCGCGGGCGTGTTCGGGGCGATGCCACACGCGCCGTCGGAGTCCCCGGGGATCTTCGCCCACACGAGCAGCTCGGCGCCGCCGCCCACCTGGGACGGGGTGCCGAGCCTGCGCCCGGCGGGATTGCACCACTCGCCATTGGAGCCGTTGCCGTTGCGGCTGGTGTCCACCACGAAGGGCTTGCCGTAGCCATAGCGGCTGGACAGCGCGGCGCTGACGGCGTTGCCGTACGAGATGGACTCGGCGGTGGTGTAGAAGTTGGAGATGTTGATCACGAAGCCCCGGATGTTGCTCACGCCCGCGGACTGGAGCCGCTGAGCCATGGTGTCGGCGGCGATCCACCGCGCGTTGCCACCGTCGAGATAGGCCCACGTGTTGGGGGCACGGTCACGCAGCTGCTCGGTGGCGTAGCGCAGCAGGCCCAGGCGGGTCTGCCGGGCGTTGTCGTCGGGCAGGCAGTCGAGCTGGGCGACGGCATCCGGCTCGATGAGGACGATGGCGGGGCGGTTGCCGATGCCCGAGGCAAGGCCGGAGATCCACGTCCGGTAGGCCTCGGGGCTGCCCGCGCCACCTCCCGAGTGGCTGCCGCAGTCCCGGCCGGGGATGTTGTAGGCCACGAGCACGGGCAGCTTGCCGGCGGCCGCCGCCGCGCCGACGTAGCTCGACGCGTCCGCGGTGATGTCGCTGTTCCAGTTGCCGAACCAGCGCGCCATCGGCTTGCTCGCGATGGCCGACTGGATGCTGGCGGCTCGCGAGTCGCCGCTGTTGGCCCTCGCCCAGGCGGCGGGGTTGGAGTTCGGATCCACGTAGAAGCCGTTGGTCATCGCGAGGGGTCCCGAGCCTCCACCGGTACCCCCATCCGAGCCTCCGTCCGTTCCACCGTCCGTCCCCCCGTCCGTTCCCGTCGTGAGCGAGATGTCATCGAGCCGGACGGTGCGGGCCGCCGCGCCACCGAGCTGGAAGGTCACCTGACCCTGCGCCGTGCTCAGGGACGAGGTGAAGGGGAAGGAGTAGCGGCGCGGCGTGGCGTCGACCGTGACCCGCTGGTTCAGCGTCGCGGTGTACGGGGAGACCTCCGTCTGCACCGTGGTGACCAGCGCCCCGGCCGCCGAGGCCGACGCGGTGAAGGACAGGGTGTAGCTCTGTCCGCTCGTCAGGCGGATGCCGTTCTGGCCGACGATCGCGTCCCAGGGGTTGGCGGTGCCGGTGGTGACATCGATCCGCCACTGGGCGTTCTCGACGCGCGACTGCGTGTTGGCGCCATTCCACCAGGGCGTGGTGCTCCCCGCGTTGAAGTTTCCGTTGACGATGAGCTCGGTGAGCGCCTCCGTCTGGCTCGCGGACTCCGTGGGAGACTCCTCGCCCGTGAGGGAGTCGGGCTCCTGGATACAGGCCGAGACGAGGGCCGACGCCAGTGTCAGCGCGGCGGCGAGGAACGGCCGGAAGGTGGTTCGGCGGGAATTCATGGAAACCTGCCTGTCGGGTTTTAAGGTTTAAGCTACAATAACGTTATTATTCGTTTTCGAAGGGATGCGTCAAGGCATGAAATCCACCTCGGAAATCCGAGGGGGCTCCAGAGGATGCCTTGTAAGGCATTGAAGTCCCTGGTGGGTCGCGCGCGCATGCCTTTTGCTAGCGGACCGGACGAACACGCTGTCCCAGGGAGAATCATATGATTGCATTGCGTCAAGGATTGCTGGGCCGTCTCACCACCGGGTGGTTGCTCGCGGCCTGTGCCTGCTCCTCCGGGGAGCCGCTCGGCAACGGGCCGGGCCTCGCGGGGGTCGAGAGCGCGCCCGGTGAGTTCATCTCCTCGGGCAAGGAGCGCGTGGCGAACCCCGACGTGCCCGCCTCGGACCTCGAGGTCGTCGCCGCGGGGAACACCGACTTCGGGGCCGCGCTGTACCGAGAGCTGCGCGAGCCTGGGAAGAATCTTTTCTTCTCGCCGTACAGCGTCTCGCAGGCGCTGGCCATGGTGTACGCGGGCGCGCGCGGGGAGACCGAGCGCCAGATGGGCCAGGGACTTCGTTTCTCCCTGCCCCAGGACCGGTTCCATCCGGCCATGAACGCCCTGAACCAGGCATTGCTCGCCCCCGTGGGAGACACGGGGCAGGCGACGCCGCCCCAGTTCCACGGGGTGAACGCCACCTGGGGGCAGAAGGGCTTCGCCTTCCAGCCCGCGTTCCTCGACGTGCTCGCCCTGCACTACGGCTCGGGCATGCACGTGGCGGACTTCTCCGCCGACCCGTCCGGTATCCGCGAGGACATCAACGCCTGGGTCTGGGAGCAGACGCAGGAGCGCATCAAGGATCTGCTGCCTCCCACCGCGGTGACGCCCCTGACGCGGCTCATCCTCGTCAACGCGCTGCACTTCAAGGGCGCGTGGCAGTCGCCCTTCCGGGAGAAGGGGACGCAGAACGCGCCGTTCCATACGCTCGACGGCGCGACCCGGCAGGTGCCGATGATGTGGGGGGGCAGGGCCCGGCACATGAAGGGCGAGGGTTTCGAGGCCCTCGCGCTCGACTACGTGGGGCGCGGCTTCCGCATGCTCATCGTCCTTCCGGACTCGGGCCGGTTCGAGGAGATCGAATCGCGGCTGTCGGCGGACTTCCTGGATGGCATCCGCGGGGCACTGACGGGTCATCAGGAGGACGTGCACCTGCCGCGCTTCGAGGTGGAGACGTCGGCGTCGCTGATTCCGAAACTGCGGGAGCTCGGCATCCGGGATCTGTTCGACAATCACGCCGACCTGTCGGGCGTGTCGAGTGCCGAGTCCCTCGTCATCTCGTCGGTCGAGCACAAGGCCTTCGTGTCCGTGAACGAGAAGGGAACGGAGGCGGCCGCGGCCACGGCGGTGGTGGCCGGACCTCCCTCCATGCCCGTGCCCTTCCTCGTGGACCGGCCGTTCCTCTTCCTCATCGAGCATGTATCCACCAAGAACGTGCTCTTCCTCGGCCGTTATGTGAATCCCTGAGAGGGAGGCCCGCGTGGGCGCCCTCGAGGCTCTCGTGCCTGTATTCCCGGCGCTGATAGGCGGATGCTCTCAGCGCGATGCGGAACCAGTATTGGCACTATCAACGCCCGGGACGCATCTTTCTCTCCGTGGCAGGGCGGCGGGAGCCGCTCCGTCGCGGATGGGAAGGAATGTCATGGTCGCGGCTCTCGTCGGACTGGGTTCGGGTGCGCTTCACGCGGTCTCCGGACCGGATCATTTGTTGAGTCTGGCGCCTCTGTCGTTGGGGATGCGCCGGAAGGCCTGGCGTGTGGGGTTGCTGTGGGGCCTGGGGCATGCGCTGGGCACGCTCGTGTGCGCGGCGGCCGTGCTGGCCCTGGCCTCGATGCTCGAGTTGGAGCTGGTGAACTCCTGGGGCGACCGCCTCGCGGGAGGGGCGCTGTTCGTCATGGGCGTGGTGGGTCTGCGCCGTTGGCGGGCCCTACGTGCCGCACCCAAGGAGGCCACCCCGGCGAGCAAGGGCAAGGTCTCCTCCTGGGAGGTGCTGTCGATCGGCCTGCTGCATGGCGTGTCGGGTGCCGCGGCGGTGCTCCTCCTGCTGCCCGCGGCGCTCTCCCACTCGGCCGTCTGGAAGGCGCTCTACCTGGGTGGCTTCGCCCTGGGGAGCACGCTGGCCATGGCGGCACTGACGGCGGCGCTGGCGGCGGGGTCGCGGGCCCTGCCCAGGCCCGACGCGCTCCTGCGCCATGTGCCGGCGGTGGCCTCGGTGGGCTCGCTCTGCCTTGGGAGTTGGTGGGTGATGGCCTGAGGCGGTTGGCGGTAGCATCGCCGGGTGCGCCTCTCCGAAGAAGTGCCCCACCTCCCGTTCGGGGGACCTCCGCCGCTCTGGCCGCCCCTGCTGGCCACGCGAGGCCCCGGTGCGCGCAGCACCGGCCATTCCCACCACGCCATGCACCTCGTGTTGGGGCTGGATGGGCCCGTGCGGATGCGAGCCGCCGATGCGCCCTGGACGAGTCTGGCCGGAGTGTTGACGGCGCCCGATGTGCCCCACTCCCTGGATGCCGAGGGCCGTCAGGTGCTGCTCGTCTTCCTCGACCCGGAGAGCGAGGCCGGCGCCGCGCTCGCCGCCACCCTGACCGGGCCCTTCCGGGCGCTCTCCACCGCCGAGCGCGACACCCTCGTCCAGGACGCCGAGCCCTCGCGCCTCATGGGTCCCGAGGGCGTGGCGTGGACCCGGCGGGTGGTCGAGGTGCTGGGGGCCGGAGTCATTCCTCCGCCCCGTTCCATCCACCCCCGCGTGCGGCGCGTGCTCCGGCTGCTGCACGCGCTGCCCCGGGGAGGACGACTCGCTCGCCACGCTCGCGGCCCAGGTGGGGCTGTCCCCCGGACGGTTGATGCACGCCTTCACCGAGTCCATCGGGCTGCCCCTGCGGCCCTACCTCGCCTGGCTGCGGCTCCAGCGGGCCGCCACCGCCATCGTCTCGGGCATGCCCCTGGGAGAGGCCGCCCACGCGGCCGGGTTCGCCGACTCCGCCCACATGTCGCGCACCTTCCGGCGCATGCTGGGCATGCCCCCGTCGGCGTTGCGAGGCGCTCGCCGTAGCCAGCTCGTTCAAGACGGGGGCGCCCGGCGCGCGTAGGTTTCCCCCATGATGGAACGCTCCGAGAAACTCCTCCCCTGGCAGTGGAACCTCTACCCGGACAACCACGCCGCGCGCCGCAACCTGCTGCTGCACGGGGTGTCGGTGCCCGTGTTCCAGCTCGGCACGCTGTGCCGGTGGCCGCGCCCTTCACGTCATTCGCCTGGGCGTTGCCCGGCGTCGTGGCCATGGTGGGGGCGATGGCGGCTCAGGGTCGCGGTCACCGGATGGAGAGCGTCGCGCCCGTGCCCTTCCGGGGCCCCTGGGACGTGCTCGCGCGCATCTTCGCCGAGCAGTGGGTGACGTTCCCCCGCTTCGTGCTGTCGGGAGGGTTCGCCCGTGCCCGGCGCGCGAACGCTCCTGCCTCCGCGCCTCAGACGTCCGCGTCCTGACGCCGCAGCAGCTTGCGCACGGTGGCGCGGGTCAGCGAGGCCAGGTTGTCCGGCGTGAAGCGGAACCAGAAACCCACGTAGCTGCCATTGGTGCGGAAGTCGGGGTTGATGGCGGCGTAGGCCCGGGCCGAGGGCCGCTCGAAGTAGGCCGGCGGATAGCGGCCGAGCGTCTCGGGCGTCATGAAGATGCCGACGAAGAAGACCCCACTCTCCTCGTCGACCTGGAAGTGGCTCTCCCGGGCCAGGGAGAGGAAGGCGTCCCGGAGCGCCTGCTCCTCGCGGGTGCGGGGCCGGGGCTGGAAGGGGTGGTAGCGGGCGAGGGCCTCGGTGATGGACACGAAGCCGAACGGGCTGGCGATGGACAGCCGGTAGTGGCGGCTGCGCGGATGCTGGAGCTTGTCCTGGAAGAAGAACGTCAGGCCGGAGAGCAGGTGCAGGCCGCGCTGGCGGAACGCGGGCTGGATTCGCAGCTTGCCCCCGACGATGGCGCGGGCGCGGGGCAGGCTCATGGGCACCGCCTTCCAGAACTGGAAGCCCACCACCGCCTCCGTGTCCCGTCGGCGGAACACATGGACGAGATCGTTGGTCAGGGCGTGCACGCGGAAGTGCTCCTCGTCCTCGGCCATCAGGCCGTTGGCGAGCGCATGCAACTCGCGAAGGAACTCGGGGGAGAACGCCTCCCGGGAGACGGTCTCCATTCGCACCGGAGGGGTGTGCCGCGAGAGGTGGAGCAGATGGGAGAGCATGGGGGGATTACCTGGGGACCTGCTGCATGAGCTTCTCGAGGAGGCCCGAGCGCTGGAGCCACAGCATGAGGGTGAAGTTGAGGGTGTTGAAGGCCGCGTGGGCCAACATGACCGAGGGCAGGCGCGCGCGGTGGACGAAGACGAGGCCGAACCAGGCTCCGAGCACGGCCGTCTGGAAGACGGCGAGGGTGCCCTCGTAGACGTGCCCCAGCCCGAAGAGCACGGCGGCCACGCCCACCGCCGCGGACCAGTGGCCCAGCACCACCCGGAGCCTCGGCACGAGGAAGCCCCGGAAGGTGAGCTCCTCGAAGCCGGTGACGAGCACCATCATCAGGGCGAAGGCGGGCACGCCCAGTCCCGTCTCCACGAGTCCGGTGGCCACCTCCTTGCGCGCGGCCATCTCCTTGCCGGACAGGTGGAGGAGCGCGCCCAGGAAGGCCAGGGGCAGGGACGCGGCGATGTGGACGGCATACGTGCCGACGAGCACGGGCAGGCCCCAGAGCAGCTCGCGCCCCAGCCCCGCGCGCACGAGCCCCACCTGGGAGGGCCCCTGGCCGTTGCGCCACAGCAGCAGGGCCACGAGCAGGCTCATCCCGAGCGCCCGCACGCACAGCCACGTCATCGCCTCGCCCTGGAAGGGCCGGGGCCTGGGCGAGGCGGGGCCCACGGGGACGCTCACCTCGCGCGTCTCGCCCGCGCGCTCCAGGGTGAAGCGCAGGGTGGTGGCCTGACCGCCGCCGGCCTCGCTCACGCGTGTCTGGAAGTCCAGCTCGGGCTCGCTCGTGGACAGGGGGGTGCCGTCCACGGCGAGGATGCGGTCGCCCACTTCCAGCCGTCCGTCGGCTGGCAGTCCCGGCTTCACGCTGGTGAGCTCGATGCCCACGCCGGACGAGGGCCGGGTGTGGGTCACCCCGAGGCGGGGAGGCGCTGTGGGTCGCTCCATGAACCAGGCGCTCCCGAGCGAGGCGCCGAGTGCCAGGGGCCACAGGAGCAGGGTGCCCACGGCCCGTCCCCGCTGTCCCGCGCGCCACTGTGTCCAGGGATGCAGCAGGGCGAGCCCCCAGAGCGCCAGCAGCGCGGTGGCGGCGATGAGGGCCCCGCGTCCGAAATCGGCGAGGTTGGCCGGGAGGAACACGGTGGCGAGCACGAGCGCCGCTTCGGCCAGGGCCCGCCTGCGTGAGGGGGCGTTGTCACAGAGGGGCGCGGCGTCGTGCACGGTCCATCCCACGGGTAGGGAGCCCATCGGACGCGGGGGCTCCAGGAGTCCCGGGGCACGTTAGTGGAGAGTCCAGCTTGCTTTCCGCTTTGGCGTTGCCGTCTCGTGTCGCCAGTGTCTTTCGCATGAAACGCTCGAGCTGCAACCCGAGCCTGGGGTCGGTGGTCGTCCTGGGGGTGCTCGTGGCGATCTCTCCATCGCGGCGGTGGCTCCGTGACAATTTTTGACCAGATCCTCGAAGCGCAGGAACTCCTCGGCAAGAACCGTGAAAACGCGCAGTCACCGGAGGAGAAGAAGTTGCTTCTCCTCGCCATTGAAGCGCTTTGGTTCGTCTGGAGGAATGGTCAGTCATATGCGTTCGAGAACTATCTCAAGGACGTCGAAGCCAACGCTCCCCACCGAGTCATCGCCGCCTTCAACACGCGTGACGAAGCGGACGCCTGGCTCGGGACCCAATCCAAGCCACCCGATCTGGCCCTTGTGCTGATCGCGGACGAGTACCACGTCGTCCTCTCATCTCGTGATGGAACGCGCTGCTCGCTCGTCCCAGATCCCGATCTTGAATACCACCTCGAGGGGATGATGAGGGACGGCCTTCCTCCGGCGGTGGTGACGTTCAACACGCGTGAGGAGGCGGACGTCTGGTTCAACAGTCAGGCCGAGCCCCCGGCCCAGACCGTCATCCAGATTGGCGGCGAGCACTACCTCGCGGTGTATTACCGGAACATCAATCACCGAGCCATGTTCCCCTTCTCTCTTGTGGAGAGGCTCCATGAGCGACGCAAGAGGAGAGCGGAGGGCGGGCTGGGAGAATAGACGCGGGCGCCCGCTGTTGACGCCGGTTCATCTCAGGCTCTATAAGTTGGTCGACCAACCAGGAAACAGGGCCCATGAAGACCGCGCTGAAGTCCCCCATGAAGCTCGGACTGCTCACGAGCCTCTACTTCTCGCAGGGGCTGCCCTTTGGCTTCTTCACCCAGGCGCTCCCGGTGCTCCTGCGCAAGCAGGGTCTGTCGTTGCCGGCCATCGGACTGGCCAACCTGCTCGCGCTGCCGTGGGCGCTCAAGTTCCTCTGGGCCCCGGTGATGGACCGGTACGGCTCCGAGCGGCTGGGACGGCGGCGTGGCTACATCCTCCCGCTCCAGTTCCTCTCGGCGGCGCTGCTCTTGGGGCTCGCCCTGCCCGAGGGGAGCGCGAGCGTGCCCACGCTCCTGGTGGCCATGTTGCTCGTCAACCTGCTGGCGGCCACTCAGGACGTGGCCACGGATGGGCTCGCGGTGGACCTGCTCGAGCCCGAGGAGCTGGGCTGGGGCAACGGCATCCAGGTGGCGGGCTACCGGGTGGGGATGATTGTCGGCGGCGGGTTGATGCTGCTCATCTTCGATGCGCTGGGCTGGCGGCCCACCCTGGTGTGCCTGGGCGTGCTGCTGCTGGTGGCCACGGTGCCGGTGGCGCTCTTCCGCGAGCCCCCCGCGCGCGCGCCGCGGAGCGCCGAGGGGAGCCTGGGGCGCTGGCTGCGCGAGGCCCTGCTGTACTGGGTGCGCCGCCCGGGCGCCGGCACGTGGTTCCTCCTGCTCGTGCTCTTCAAGGCGGGGGAGAGCCGGCGACGGGCATGCTGCGCACCTTCCTGGTCGACGCGGGGCTGGGCCTGTCGCAGGTGGGCTGGATGCTCGGGTTCGTGGGCTTCACCACCGGGCTGCTCGGCGCGCTCGTGGGAGGGGCGCTCGTCCACCGGCTGGGGCAGCGGCGCGCGCTGCTCGTCTTCGGCACCCTCCAGGCCGGCGCGGTGTTGCTCTACGCCCTGGCCGCGCGCGGGGGCGCGGGCCTCGCGATGCTCACGCTGGTGTGTGGCGTGGAGCACCTCACCAGCGGCATGGCCACCGCGGCGCTCTTCACGGGGATGATGGGCCTGTGCCGCGCGGAGCACGCCGCGTCCGACTACACCGTGCAGGCCTCGCTCGTCGTCATGGCCACCGGAGGCGCCGCGGCCGTGAGTGGCTTCAGCGCCCAGGCGCTCGGCTACGCCCGGCACTTCACGCTCGCGGCGGCCCTCTGTGCCGTGGCGGTGGCCTGGGTCGCGTTCACCTTCCCCGCACCCCGGAGGCTCGTTCCCAGCCCTCCGGGCGCACCGTGACGACCCGCCCGCTTACTGGGGGATGAACTGGAAGTCGCGGATGATGATCTCGACGTTCTGGCCATTCGAGGGCGGCGCCCCGAAGCACCACAGGTTCATGCCCAGCGGCATGGCCCTCTGGGGAATGTTCGTGGTGGCGTTCGACGGCGCGTAGGTCCAGCTCTTGATGAGGCCGCTGGTGTCCCCATTCGCCTTGAAGCCCTCCTGGAACGAGAACGCGATGTTGCTGCTCTTCCAGACGAAGGTCGAGGTCGTGTAGGTGCTTCCCAGGGTGAAGTTGAAGGTGCTCGAGCCGACCGTCGAGCCCGAATTGGGATAGATGGTCCAGTTGCCATTGGGCCAGGCGGAATTTCCCCAGCGGGCGTACTCGATGTCGATCTCGTTGGTGCCGTCCCCGCCAATGCCCCCGGCGGGTCCGTAGGGGAACAGGCCCAGCACGACGTTCTTGTCCAGCTTGTCCACCGCGCCGTCGATCTGCCACCGGTAGGTGCCAAAGCCGAGATTGCTCGTCGTGAACAGCTCGGCGGCCGTCCACGAGCTGCCGGACTTGGTGATCTTCAGGTGCAGGTAGCCATTCGCGTCCACGAAGACGTTGCTGGGGCTGCCGGGAGCAACGCCGGCCATGCCGCCGTTGGTGACCCGCCACGTATAGCCCTTCCAGGAAATCGTGGTGGCGAGATCCGCGGCGACCTGACCCTTGGCCTCCGGGCTGCTCTTCGCGTCTGACAACTCACCCGGGCCGCAGGAGGACAAGAGCAACCCAGCAACGGTGCCCATCACGCACACCAACGCCTGCTTCTTCACGATACCGAGGACCTTCATTCCATCTCCTTGGAAAACAAGAAGCCGGGTGTTTGGAGGCGCTGCAGCAAAACACCGCGGCATCTTTTCGAGGAACAGCGGAGCTGCGGTCCAGACTATTCGCAGGAAGGTCGCCAATCAACGAAATTCGAGGAAAACGAAATTAGTTTGTTTCCAATACTTCAACCGGTGGGCGTGGAGGTATTGGACTGCCCATTCGCTGACGGGGCAGATGGATGGCAATGAATGGTGGCCCCGTGCGTGACGAGGCCCGCCCCGTCCTTCAGTTCCGGATTTCCGTCGGCGCCACGAGGTGCTCCGGCTCGGCGGGCCGGGCGCTCTTCTGGCCGGTGTGGTGCGAGTTGAGGAAGCGCCGCACGCGGGTGCGCGTGAGCAGCCCGCACGTCTGTCCACCGGGCGGCCCCTGCACCGGCAGGGCGTCCACGTCCTCCTGATCCATCAGGAAGAGCGCCTGCGCCAGGTCCGTGTCCGGGGACAGCAGGGGCACCTTGCGCGCCACGTCGCTCGCGACGAGCACGGGGTAGAGCGTCTCGTCGCGCCAGATGTCCTGGAACTGGTCCGCCTGGACGATGCCGTAGAGCTTGCCGTCGCCATCGAGCACGGGGAGCGTGCCGTTCTCGGTGGTGAACACCTGGTCCATCAAGGGGCGCAGGTGCATGTCGGCGGGCACCGGCGCCAGCTCGCGCATCAGCGCGCGCACGGGCGTGGTGGACAGCAGCTCCGCGTCCGTCTGCGGCTTGGGCGCGCGGCGCTCGATGAGGTAGTGGCAGAGCGCCGAGGAGATGGTGCACGTCACCATGAGCGGCAGGATGATGGCGTGGTTGCCGCTCAGCTCGTAGAGCATCATCATGCCCGTGAGCGGCCCGCGGGTGAGCGCCGCCATGGCGCCGCCCATGCCCACGATGGCGTAGGCGCCACTGGGCCCGGTGCTCGCGGGAAAGAAGTAGTGCACCACGGTGCCGAAGGCGCCCCCGAGCATCGCCCCCATCAGCGCCGAGGGGAAGAAGGTGCCGCCCGAGCCGCCCGAGCCCAGGGTGATGGCGGTGGCCACGAGCTTCACGAGGCACGCGGTGACGAGGAAGACGAGGCTCAGCTGCCCGATGGCCGCCATGTTGATGTAGTCATGCCCGCTGCCCCACACGGTGGGGCTGAGCATGGCGAGCACGCCCGAGCACAGTCCGCCGAGGGCCGCGCGCTTGGGCAGCGTGCGCTGGCCGAGCCACGCCGACAGCCGCCCCTCGAACCGGCCGCCGAAGAAGTCCTCCGAGTGGTGCAGCAGCCGCACGAAGGCATACGCGAGCAGCCCGCAGAGCAGCCCCAGCCCCACGTAGCAGATGACCTCCCAGCCGCTCACCATCTGGTAGCCGAGCCGGTTGATCATCGACTCGGTGCCCACGGTGCCCCGGCCCACGAGCGTGCCCGCCACGCTGGCGAGGATGATGGGCGAGAAGACGCGCAGCTCGAACTCGCGCAGGATGATTTCCATCGCGAACACGGCGCCGGCGATGGGGGCGTTGAAGGACGCGGCGATGCCCGAGCCCGCGCCGCAGGCGAGCAGGATGGCCAGCTCGCGCCGGGAGAAGCCCAGGGTGCGGCCCACGGTGGAGGCGAACGCGGCGCCGCCATAGACGATGGGGCCCTCGCGCCCGGCCGAGCCGCCCGTGCCGATGGTGATCGCGCTGGCGACGAGCTTGAGCAGTCCGAACCCGCCGGGCAGCGCCTGGTTGCCCTTCACCGCCTTGACCACCTCGGGCAGGCCGTGGCCGCGCGTGTCCGGGTAGTCGCGCAGCAGGCGGCCCACCGCGAGCCCACCCAGGGTGGGCATCAGCAGGTAGATCCACCAGGGCAGATGGGTGAGCACCTCGGGGGTGGACTGGCCGTGATTGAAGACGCGGTTGAGCGCGGTGAGCGCCACCAGCGGGTAGTAGAGGGCGAGCGCGCCGAGCACCAGCAGGGCGAGCAGGCGCAGCCGGCGCTTCACCTCGTCACGCGGACCTCCGGGCTCGATGATGCGCGCGAGCAGCAGGGCGCCCAGCGCCAGGGGCGCGCCGATGATGACGTACTCCAGGTGCCAGCGCGCCGTGCTCAGCATGTCCCAGACGGACACCAGCATGCGCGAGCCGGGCTGCCGCATGGCATCCATCAGCCAGGCCACGTTGAAGGCGGCGCCGCGGATGACGCCAATCAGGTTGGAGAAGATGCCCGCGGCCAGTCCGCTGTACAGGCCCACCACCGCCCCGGCCACCGGCAGCACCGAGGGGCCCGGCAGGCGGATCCGGTTGAAGGCCTGCAGGGAGGCATGCGTGAAGCGCTTCAACTGCGCGCGCAGCGCGAATCGGGAAACCGGCGGGGGCTCGTCCTTCATTGGGGTTCCTAATAAACGTCCACCCCCTGGCGGTTTCAAGGTGCTTTGATTGGAAAGGAACGCCCTCCTCGGGCCGGGACGGGAACGGCGGGGCCGTCCCGGGACAGGTAGGGGGACCGCTCACCTCACGGCTTGAGCAGGCCCTGGGTCTCCTGGGCGGAGGGCAGGCTGTCGGCCGCGGCGGCCAGGGCCTCGCGCACCTTCTCCTCGGCGGCCTTGACGGTCTGCCCGGCGGCCTTCCGGCGGGCGGCCAGGGGGCCGACCACGAGAAGACGGGGACGTTGAGCGCGGCGCGCTCCTCGGGGGTGTACTTCAGGTAGACGTTCTTCACCTGCTCGGAGGGGGTGCGCAGCTTGCTCACCAGCCCCACCCACGAGAGCACCTTGAGGGAGTAGTAGCTCAGGTCCACCTCCCACCAGAACCAGCCCTGGTTGGCGGTGTTCTGGTAGTAGTGGTGGTTGTTGTGCCAGCCCTCGCCCAGGGTGATGAGCGCGAGCAGCCAGTTGTTGCGGCTGGTGTCCGTCGTCTTGTAGCGGCGCGAGCCGAACACGTGGCTGAGCGAGTTGATGGTGAAGGTGCCGTGGTAGAGCAGGGTGGTGCTCACGAAGAAGCCCCACACGAGCATCGAGAAGCCGCCGAGCCAGAGGAGCGCCGCGGCGAGCAGCACCCCGGGCAGCACGTGCAGCTTGTTGAGCCACACGAGCTCCGGAAAGCGCGCGAAGTCCTTGATGCTCTCGTAGCGGGTGTCCCCGTACTTGTCGCAGAGGATCCACCCGGTGTGGCTCCACCAGAAGCCCTTCTGCAGGGGCGAGTGGATGTCCTGCTCCTGGTCCGAGTAGCGGTGGTGGTGGCGGTGGTGCGCCGCCCACCACAAGGGGCCCTTCTGCATGGCGAGCGTGCCCACCAGCGCGATGAAGAACTGGAAGCCCCGGCCCGCCCGGTAGGCGCGGTGGCTGAAGTAGCGGTGGAAGCCCGCGGTGATGCCCCACATGCGCAGGACATACAGCCCCACGCACACCGCCACGTCCACCGGCCGCGCCCCCGTGACGAACACGAAGAGGCACATCAGGTGCACGCCGATGAAGGGGATGGATGCCACCCAGTTGATCTTCTCGTCTTGAACGGACGCGGGAGAGGAAGCAGTCAAGGGAGCCCTCGGACCAGGAGTCAGACCGAGCCGGAAGGTGCTCAGTCTCGAGCCCCATCAACACTCCCCCGTGTCATGGCCGTGTCAGGCGGGCAGAGATTTCCGCAGCTCTCCGAGCCAGCGTTCGAAGTCCGGGTGTCCGTGCAGCGGGGCCGGTCCTCGTCGGACGCCGCGTAGTGCACGTCCTGGAAGCCCAGCTCCGTGGCCCGCCGCAGCATGCGCACCGCGTCGAGCGGATGACGCGCCCGGGCATGGGCGCAGGCCGCGTCATAGGCGAGGCGAGCGGCGGGTGCGTGCTGGAGTCCCGCCTCGGCGATCGCCGCCGCCTCCGAGTAGGCTCCACGCGTGAAGAGGGGACGCCCGGCGCACAGGAACGCCATCTCGGCCTCCACGCCGGGCAGACGCAGGGCGCTGTGCACCTGCGCGGCGCGGATGAGCGAGCCGGCGTACTCGTGCAGCACCGTGCGGTCACCCGTCTCGTTCCAGGCCATCTCCCACAGGGCTAGCGCCCGAGGCTCGTCGCCCACCAGGGAGAAGGCCGCCGCCACGGCATGGGTCTCCACCGGCTGGCGCCTCGCCCGGGAGAAGTGCTCGAGCGCCAGGCGTCCCTGGCCTTCCTTGAGGGCCACCCAGCCGAGCAGATGGTGGGCGCGCGAGGCGAGCTCCGCGGTGGCCTCCTTGGCCTCCAGCACGCCCTTGCCCCGCCGCCGCGCCTCGTCCAGGCGTCCCTGGTCGAGCGCCGCCCGGGCCTGCTTCAGCTCCTCGACGAGGGGCCGCGGCGCCACGCCCGAGGACACCTGGAGCTCCCCCGCGCGGCGGCCAGCAGCAGCCGCAGCGCCTGCAGGCCGTAGAGCGCGAAGAGGATGCCGAGCACGGGCGCATGGCCCACCCCATAGGCGAGCAGGGCCACGCACAGCACGAGCGCGAGTCCCTGCGCGCCCAGGAAGCCCGCCTTGCCGAACAGGCGCGTGGCCAGGGCGCTCACGAGCACGCCCCCGTCGAGGCTGGGCACGGGCAACAGGTTGAAGAGGCTCCAGAGGATGTTGGTGGCGAAGAGTCCGTCGAGCAGGAAGCGCGCCACCTCGGCGCGGGGGGACACTCCGTGGTGCCACAGGCCCAGGGCGACCAGCCCCACGAGCAGTCCGGCGAGCGGCCCCGCGGCGGTGGACAGCACGTGGTGATGCCACGGCAGGAGCGAGCGGCCCCGGGGCGCGTGTGGCCTCCCAGCCAGACGAGCTGGATGCCGGGCCGGTAGCCGAAGGCGCGGAGCATGAGCGCGTGGCCCGCCTCGTGGACGAACACGGTCACGGAGACGATGCCCATCCAGGCGAGCGCGACGAGCAGCGCCGTGGAGGTGTGGCCCGGGCCGTTCGCGTCCTGGAGTTCACGGTAGGGCCAGGCCCCGGGTCTCCTCCCGGTAGGTCCCTCGCCAGCAGCGTGCCGAGCAGCGCGGAGAAGAGCAGGTGCGAGAAACGGATCTCGACGGGGATGTCTCCGAGCCGGAAGCGCAGCATGGGGCCGAACCTTAACCAAAGGCCCGCGCGCGCGCAGTGCCCGGCCGCCCCTGGAACAATCCATTCAATCCGCTAGGTTCTCGCCCCCATCATGCCGCGCCTCGGTCCCTACACCCTGCCCAACCCCTACATCCTCGCCCCCATGGCGGGGGTGAGCGAGATGCCGTTCCGCGTCATCGCCTTCCAGCTGGGCGCGGCGCTCTGTCCCACCGAGCTGGTGAGCTCCCAGGGGCTCATGCGCGCCAACCAGCGCACCCTCAAGTACCTGCGCTTCAATCCGGAGGTGGAGCGGCCCTACAGCCTGCAAATCTTCGGGGGAGAGCCGGAGGCCATGGTGCGCGCGGCGCTCGTGGGCAAGAGCCATGGGGCGCAGATCATCGACATCAACATGGGCTGCCCCGTGAAGAAGGTGACGCGCAACGGCGCGGGCAGCGCCCTGTTGTGCGAGCCGGAGCGCGCGGCCACGCTGGTGCGCGACATCCACGCGGCCACGGGCCTGCCCGTCACCTGTAAAATCCGCTCGGGCTGGGACGAGCACCAGCGCAACTACCTCCAGGTGGCCCACGCGCTCTTCGACGCCGGGTGCGCGGGGCTCGCCATCCATCCGCGCACCCGCGCCCAGGGCTACTCGGGCCAGGCGGACTGGCGTGTCATCGCGGACCTCAAGCGGCACTTCCCGGACCGGCCCATCATCGGCAACGGCGACGTGAAGACGCCCGAGGACGCGCGGCGGATGCTGGAGACCACGGGGTGTGACTTCGTGATGGTGGGCCGCGGGGCGCTCGGCAACCCGTGGCTCTTCCGCGAGCTGCTTGGCGGGGCGCCGCCGGAGCCGGAGGAGCGCTGCGAGGGGGTGCTCCGGCACTTCGCCGCCCACCTGGACTTCGTGGGGGCGGGGCTGGAGCTCGCCGCGGTGCGCTCCTTCCGCAAGCACCGGCCTGGTACGGCCACGGCCTGCGCGGCGCCGCCCTCTTCCGCTCCGAGGTCAACCAGCTCGACTCGGCCGACGAGGTGCGCGACGCGGTGCGCCGCTTCTTCGGCTCGGCGAGCGCGGACCCCGAGGGGCCCGGCGAGGAGCAGGACGTGGACTACCGCGCCGCGCTCGGCTGAACGATGAGGTTGGGCTGGGCGACGGGGCCCGGCCGCACGAGGCTCGGCAGTTGCCGCGTGGTGGCCACCTCCCGGTAGAACTGGCAGGCGGGGGTGGGGCGGCGCTCGAGCGTCTCGAAGTCCACGTGGTACAGGCCGAAGCGCGGCCCCCAGCCCTCGAGCCACTCGAAGTTGTCCAGCAGGCTCCAGTAGAGGTAGCCGCGCACGTCCACGCCCTCGGCGCGCGCGGTGAGCACCTGCTCCAGGTGCTCGCGCAGGTAGGCCGGGCGGCGCTCCCCGCTCCGGTCATCGATGCCGTTCTCCGTCACCCACACCGGCAGCCCGTAGCGCTTGAGCTCGCGCAGCACCGGCCGAAGCCCTCGGGCCACACCTCCCAGCCGATGTCCGTGAGGCCCCGGCCGTGCTTGTCGCGGAACTGGAAGGAGAGGAACGGGGGCGCGGCAGGAAGCGCAGGTGGGCGCGCGTGTAGTAGTTCACCCCGATGAAGTCGCACGAGTCCCTCGCCCCGGGGATGTCCTGCTTGGTGGAGCCGATGCCGGGCATGTTCACCCGGAGCTTTCCGGACACCAGCACCTCGTGGAAGGAGTGGTTGTAGGCCTGGGCGCCCAGGCGCACGAGCGCGCGATCCAGGGGATTCCAGGCGCGGTCCGGCGCGAAGGCGAGCGTGTTCTGCGAGATGCCGATCTCCACGTGGCCGAGCGCCGCCTGGAGCTCCTCGCGCGCGGCCACGTGGGCGCGTACCATGTTGCCCAGGGCCGCCATCATCTTCGCCCCGTCGGCGATGCCCGGCGGCATCAGGCCCTGCAGGTAGCCGCCGAGCAGCAGCACCATGGGCTCGTTGAGCGAGATGACGAGCGCGTCCAGTCCCCGGAGGATGGGGGCGCAGGCGCGCACATAGGCACGGAAGGCCTCGACGCTCTGGGGCAGGTGCCAGGGGGTGTCGCGGTGGAACCACGTGGGGTGGGTGAAGTGATGGAGCGTCACCACCGGACGCAGGCCCCGGGCCTTCATCTTCAAGAGCCGCTCGCGGTAGGCCTCGAGCACCGCGCCGTCGATGCGCCCGCGCTCCGGCTCGATGCGCGCCCACTCCAGCGACATGCGGAAGGCGCTCGCGCCCACGTCCCGCGCCAGGCCGTAGTCCTCCTCGTAGCGGTTCCAGTGGTCCACGCCCCGGCCGCAGCGCACGTGCGGCTCCTTCAGCTTTCCGGCCCGCTCCCACTCGGCCCAGTCGTTCTCGATGCCACCCTCCACCTGGTACGCGGATGTGGCGACACCGAAGGTGAAGGAGTCAGGAAAGGTTCTCACGTGAGCATTCATCGCGAAGGCAACGGTAAGCACGTACGCGCCTGCTCGCACCGTCGAACTCCGCGAAGTTCGCGCCGTTTCGCGCGCGAGTGCGCGCGGGGTGACACTGCCTCGGGCGCCGCGGGCTCGCTCGGAACGCGGCGGAGGCCGGAAAATCGGCTCCGGAGCGCCGTGGTCGCGGCCTGTAGCACCGTCCGGAGGGTCCCGATCGCGCGCGAGATGCCGAAAAATCGGCTCGCCACGCGTTGCACTACATCACCATGCGTTGACACACTGGCAAGGCATCTCTACTCTTCACCACAAGCACTCCCCATGCGAGTGCAGGCCCCACTCCTAGCGAGTGGCGGTAACCCACGGAGGCTTTAGATGGCCGCGAAGAAGAAGACCGCGAAGAAGGCCGCGACGAAGAAGACCGCCGCGAAGAAGACGACCCGCAAGAGCGCCGCTCCCCGCACCGCCACGAAGAAGGCGGCGGGCAAGACCACGGCCAAGAAGGCCGCTGGGAAGAAGACCGCCACCCGCAAGGCTCCGGCCCGCAAGCGCACGGCCAAGGCGGCCACCGAGGCCGCTCCGTCCGAGGACGAGGGCTAGACTCGAGCCAGTCACCTGGCGCAGTTTGAACGGCTCGGCGGACTTCCCGCCGGGCCGTTCGTGTTTTTCGCGCCAGCACAGGAGGCTGAGGTGTCGCTGCGTCCCTCGGAGTTGGAGCAGGTGGTGACGGAGGTGGCCGCGCGGCTGACGGGCGCGGTGGTGCAGAAGGCGTGGTGTCCCCTGCCGCGCCTCGTCTATCTGGAGCTGCGCGTGCCGGGGCGCTCGGTGCTCCTGTGTCTGTGCGCCGAGGGAGAGCTGGCGCGGGTCTCCGTGGCCGCCGATCGCTTTCCCACGCCGGGCGAGCCCGCCCCCTTCCAGCGCTGGTTGCGCCAGGAACTGGTGGGCTTGAAGCTCGCGGGCCTCGCCTGGCGGGACACCGAGCGGCTGGTGGTGCTCGAGCTGCACAGCGACGAGTCCCGGCGGCGGCTCGTGCTGGAGCTGGGCTCGCCCGGGGGCCTGGTGCTGACGACGGAGGCGGGACGGGTGTTGATGCTCTCGGGCGAGGGGCTCGCGCAGCGGCGCTCCCTGCACCCGGGCGCCCAGTGGTCGCCGCCCGAGCCTCTTTCCTCCGAGGTGCTCGAGCGGACGCGGGGCCAGCCCTCGCGTCTCGTGCCCGTGGAAGGCGACTTCCTGCCCCTGGCCGAGGCGGCCGAGCGGCTGCTGGGCGCGCGGGACAAGGCGAGCCGCGCGGAGACGATCCGCCGGAGGTTGACGCTGCCGTACCGGGCGCGGCTCAAGCGCTCGGGGCGGACGCTGGAGAAGGTGCGCGCCGAGGCGGCGCGGGGCCCGGAGGCCGAGCGCCACCGGCGGGTGGGCGAGCTGCTCACGCAGAACATGCACCGCCTCAAGCGCGGGGTGTCCGAGGTGACGCTCACCGCGTACACCGAGGAGGGCGTGGAGGAGGTGAAGGTGACGTTGGACCCCAAGCGCACGCCGAAGGAGGAGGTGGACTGGCACTTCCACCAGTACCGGCGCCTGCTACGGGGCGTGGAGCATGCGCGGCAGCGCGAGGCGGAGCTGGCGCGCGAGGTGGAGCACGCGCAACTGGCGCTGCGGCAGTTGGAGGCGCTGGACGAGGCGGCGCTGCTCGCGCAGGTGGAGGTGCTGCGCAAGGGGGTGGGCGAGGACGGCCCGCCCGAGGCCCGGCCCTTCAAGGAGTACGTGGGGCACGGGGGCCAGCGCATCTGGGTGGGCAAGGGCGGCGAGGACAACGACACGCTCACCTTCAAGGTGGCGCGTCCGGCCCACCTGTGGCTGCACGCCCGGGGACTGCCCGGCAGCCACGTGGTGGTGCCCCTGGAGAAGGGCGTGGAGGTGTCGCAGGAAGTGTTGCTGGACGCGGCGCACCGGCGCTGCACCACTCGGGGGCCAAGGGCGAGCCACGCGGCGAGGTGAGCTGGGTGCCGGTGAAGTTCGTGAAGAAGGTGAAGGGGGGCGCGCCGGGGCAGGTCCTCTACAGCCGGGAGAAGACGCTGGTGGTGCGCCTGGAGCCGGAGCGCCTGGAGCGGCTGCTCAAGACACGCGGGGGCGAGGCGCCCGCCGTCCCATGACGGACACGCCTCCTCCCATGGGCCCGGTCTGCGCCCGCTGTCCGCGGCTGCTGGGCAGCTCGTGCTGCGAGGTGAAGCCGGGGGAGCAGCTGGCCACCCTCACGCGCTCGGACGTGGAGCGCATCGCCGCGCACACGGGGCTCGCCCCCCGGCGCTTCGTCGCCGAGGAGTACCTCACCGAGGAGGACGCGGCCGGCTACGAGGCGCGCCGTCCCCTCTACCGGGGCTATTTCCGTCGCGGGCCGGTGCGGCTGACGTTGCTCGTGCGCGCGGGGGCCTGTGTCTTCCACGAGCGGGGCCAGGGGTGTGGCCTGCCCTCCGAGGTGCGGCCCCTGGCGTGCCGGCTCTACCCCTTCGAGCGCTGGCCGGACGGGAGCTGGAGTGTGCAGATGGGGCGCCATGGGGACCTGGAGCAGGCCCGGGCGGCGGGGGACGCCTGCCCGGCGGTGGAAGAAGCGGGCTCCATGGAGGAGGTGTGGGCGGCGTTCCACACCACGCCGGAGACGGTGGAGGCGTTGGGGGCCCGGCTCGCGGAGGAGAGCAGGCGACACGGCCGGGGTTGACGGGGTGACGCTGGGCGGGCGGGCAGGTGCCGCCGGTCTTGAGTCCCGGGAGCCGCTGGGTACGATACCCCCCGCGTGTCGTCGCTCCCGACCCAACCCCTCTATCTCCTTCCGCGAGCGCCCTCCGAGCAGGGCGCCGAGTCGCAGCCCGCGCGCCATCGGGCCGTGGAGGCCTCGCATCGGCTGGCCACGCTCTCGCGCGAGGAGACGCCCCTGGTGGCGCACGTCCCGCCCGAGGCGGTGGCTCCCGAGGAATGGCCCCTCGTTCCCCAGCCCACCCGGGACGAGCTGTGGGCCCGGGCGGAGACGCTCGCCTACTGGCTGTCGGCGAACCTGCGCATTCCGGTGCGCCTGTCGGTGACGGACAACCGCTCCACCATGGTGTCCTTCCGCCGCACCGCCCACGCGCTGCAACTGCGGCTACACCACATGTTCCTGGATGCGCCGGAGGCGGTGGTGCGCGCGGTGGCGGACTACGCGGGCCGCGGCAACCGCATGGCCGGCGTCATCCTGGACGACTACATCCGGGGTCAGCAACCGCGCATCCGCCAGGAGCGTCACGCGGCCGAGGCCGACCTGGATCCCCAGGGCCGCTGCTTCAACCTGCAGGAGATGTTCAACCAGCTCAACCGCACCTACTTCCAGGACACCATCCGGGCGCGCGTGGGCTGGGGCCGCCTGCCTCCTCGTCGGCGCCGCAAGTCCATCCGTTTGGGCGTCTATGATCATCAGACGCGGGAGATCCGCATCCACCCCGCGTTGGATCGCCCCGAGGTGCCCGCCTTCTTCGTGGAGTTCATCCTCTTCCACGAGATGCTCCACCAGCTCTTCCCCAGCTCCAACGCGACGGGCCGCCGGGTGCACCACCCGCGGGCGTTCCGGGAGCGGGAGAAGGCCTTTCCGCTCTACGCTGCCGCACTGCGTTGGGAGCGCGAGAACCTCAACCTGCTGCTGCGCGGTTGAGGGGTCTGCTTTACGGATTTACCGATCGACGCGGTCACGCTGTCGCTGCTTGACCCTATGTGTGGCTCGGATTGATTCTCCCGCGCCATGCGACGCGCGAAGATTGTTTGTACCCTGGGCCCTGCGAGTCAGAGCCAGGAGATGCTCGAGGCCCTGATCGAAGCCGGAATGGATGTGGCCCGGCTCAACTTCTCTCACGGCAGCCACGAGCAGCACGCCGAGAACATCGCCAAGCTCCGGGCGGCCTCGCTCAAGTGCCGCAAGGCGGTGGGCATCCTGGGGGACCTCCAGGGCCCGAAGATCCGCACCGGCCGCTTCATCACCGGCAGCACCGAGCTGAAGCAGGGCGGCGAGTTCCACATCACCACGGACGAGAGCGTGAAGGGCACGGATGAGATCGTGTCCACCACCTACGCGCACCGGCGTCGGACGTGAACCCGGGCGATCGCATCCTCCTGGATGACGGCCTCTTGGAGCTGCGCGTCATCGAGACGGACAAGAAGCAGCTCATCCGCACCAAGGTCATCCACGGCGGCACGCTCAAGAACAACAAGGGCATCAACCTGCCGGGCGTGGCGGTGCGCGCGGATGCGCTCACGCCCAAGGACCGCGAGGACACGGTGTTCGGCATCAAGGAGGGCGTGGACTTCATCGCCCTGTCCTTCGTGCGCCAGCCGGCGGACATCGACATGGCGCGCGCGGCCATGGCGCAGATCGGCCAGTCGGTGCCCATCATCGCCAAGCTGGAGAAGCCCGAGGCCATCGCCCGCCTGGACGCCATCCTGGACAAGACGGACGGGGTGATGGTGGCGCGTGGCGACCTCGGCGTGGAGATCCCGCCCGAGGAGGTGCCCTCGGTGCAGAAGGACATCGTGCGGCGCTGCAACTCGCGCGGCCTGCCGGTCATCGTGGCCACGCAGATGCTCAACTCGATGATCGACAACCCGCGGCCCACGCGCGCCGAGGCCAGCGACGTCGCCAACGCCGTCTTCGACGGGGCGGACGCGGTGATGCTCTCGGGCGAGACGGCCAGCGGCAAGTTCCCCATCGAGTCCGTGCAGATGATGGACCGCATCGTGCTCGCGGCCGAGTCCACCATCCGCGCTCAGGACTTGCTGCGCGCGCCCACCTCGCCGGTGGGTCTGCCCACGCACTTCCCGGACGTGATCGCCGCGAGCGCGTGCCGGGCGGCCAAGCAGTCCGGGGCCTCGCTCATCGCGGCCTTCACGCTGTCGGGTGTGACGGCGCGCCTGCTGGCGCACTACCGGCCCCCGGTGCCCATCGTGGCCTTCAGCCCCAACCAGGAAGTGCGCCGCCGGCTGGCGCTGCTCTGGGGCGTGGTGCCGCGCGTGCTCGAGCCCATCCAGGAGACGGAGGCGATGGTGCGCCGCGTGGAGGAGGAGCTCGTCGCTCGCGGCCTCGCGCGCAAGGGTGACCGCGTCGTCATCGTCTACGGCGCGCCCGTGGGCCAGCCCGGGAAGATCAACAGCCTGCGGCTGCACGTCATCGGGAGCTGAAATGCACGGCCCTTGCCCCGGGCGACCGGGGCCGGGGATGGCCGGGTTACTCGGGCTTGGGCTGCTGGGCGCGCTGCGGCACCTCGGCCTCGACGAAGATTCGGAACAGCTCGGGGTCGAGCTGTCCGCTCTTCACCTCACGCTGGAGGATGTCGAGCGCGAGCGGGTGCGGCACGGCCTTCTTGTAGGGACGGTCGCTCGCGGTGAGCGCGTCGTAGATGTCCGCGATGGCCATCATCCGCGACTGCACGGGGATGCCGGCGTCGGGGATGGCGCGCGGGTAGCCCGTCCCGTTGAGCTTCTCGTGGTGCGCGTAGGCGATCTCCGGCACGCGCCGCAGGGTGCGCGTCCAGGGAATCTGCGACAGGAAGCGGTAGGTGTGCTCCACGTGGCTCTCGATCTCCAGGCGTTCCGCCTCGGAGAGCGTGCCCTTGAGGATGGAGAGCGACTGGATCTCCCGCTCGAGCAGCAGGGGCTGGTCCTGGTCGAACCCGTCCTGGAAGCGCAGGAGCTTGAGCTCGTGCAGCCGCTCGAAGTTGCCCTGGGCGAGCACGCTGGGCCGGTTGCAGGTGAGGACGAACTCGAGCACCTCGTCCAGTTGCTTGAACTCCTGGGCGAGCCGCGCCTCCTCCTCGGCTTCGATCTCCGCCCGGTGCGGGGTGCCGCGCAGCTTCACGGCGGCGATGCGCCGGCGGTAGCTCTGCAGCTGCAAGTCCTTGCGCGCGAGCTGGAAGCGGGCGCGCAAGCCCTCCAGCTCATGGGGGTAGAGCTTCTCGGCCTTGACGAGCACCGGCTCGCGCACGCCCACCTTGCCGAAGTCGTGCAGGAGCGAGGCGTAGCGCACCTCCTGCAGCTCGGTGGCGCTGAAGCGCGTGTGGGCGTAGGGCCCGGTGTGCACGTGCTCGAGCGCGCGCGCCAGGGAGACGGTGAGGTTGGCCACGCGGCCCGAGTGGCCCGCGGTGGTGGGATCCCTCGACTCGATGGCCACCACGGAGGCGGAGACGAAGCCCTCGAAGAGGCTGTTGATCTCCTCGTGGAGCAGGGCGTTCTCGATGGCGCCGGCGGCCTGGGCGCCGAGCGCGAGCAGCAGCTCCTCGTCCTCGGAGTCGAAGGCGCCGCCGCTCAGCTTGTTGAGGGCCTGGATGACGCCGGTGACCTCGCCGTTGGCGTCGCGCATGGGCACGCACAGCACGCTCTGGGTGCGGTAGCCGCTGATGCTGTCGAAGGTGCGGTTGAAGCGCTCGTCGGCGTAGGCGTCCGGCAGGTTGATGACCTCGCCCGTCTCCGCCACCCGCCCGGCGATGCCGCTGCCCATGGGGAGGCGGATCTCGCTCTTGGAGCCCTGGGCCACCTTGCTCCAGAGCTGGTTGCGCTCGCGATCCAGCACGAAGAGCGAGCAGCGATCCGCCTCCACCACCTTGCTGGCCTCGTAGAGGATGAGGGGCAGCAGCAGATCCAGATCCCTCTCGGCGCTCATCGCCTTGGTGACGTCCAGGATGGACGTGAGCTTCTTGAGGCGCCGGTTGAGATCGACGGGCTCGGATGGCTGGGTCTGTGGAAGCACCAGGGAAGGCTCCGGAGAGGAAACGGCGCGCGAACTGTAAAGGTGCTTCTTACCACGGCCTCGGGAGCCACCGCTTCCTCCCGGGCCGGATGCTTCCTCTCCGAGTGAAACCCCTTCTTCGTCTGTTCGCTCTCCAACCGAGCCAGTACCCATCAGGTGGGGAAGTGGCTAGTAGCGCCCATGACCCGCCGTGTGCTCGTGTCGCCCTCGCTGCTGTCCTCGGATTTTGGCCGTCTGGCGGAGGAGGTCCGCGCGGTGGAAGCCGCGGGCGCGGATTGGATCCACGTGGACGTGATGGACGGGCGCTTCGTGCCCAACATCACCCTGGGGCCGGTCATCGTGCAGGCGATCAAGAAGGCGGCGACCCGGCCGCTGGACGTGCACCTGATGATCGTCGAGCCGGAGAAGTACGTCGAGGCGTTCGTCAAGGCGGGGGCGGACATCCTCACGGTGCACGCGGAGGCATGCACGCACCTGCACCGGGTGTTGCAGCAGATCCGCCACGCGGGCGCCCGGCCGGCGGTGGTGCTCAACCCGGCCACGCCGCTGTCGGCGGTGGAGGAGGTGCTGGGCGACGTGGACATGGTGCTGCTGATGAGCGTGAACCCGGGCTTCGGGGGCCAGGGCTTCATTCCCCATACGGTGGACAAGGTGCGCCGGTTGCGCGCGATGCTCGATGCGCGCGGGCTGCACACGCACATCGAGGTGGATGGGGGCATCAACTCGGAGACGGCGCGCCTGGTGGTGGCGGCCGGGGCGGACGTGCTGGTGGCGGGCTCGTACGTGTTCGGCGCGAAGGACTACGCCGCCGCCATCCACTCCCTACGCTCCTGAGCACAGGCCCCCGGGCGAGACGCCCTGCAAGCCCGCCATCCTCGCCACCCGGGTCATGAAGGTGTGATCGAAGGGCTTCACCTCGTAGGCGTCCGCGCCCAGCTCGAAGCACACATGGCGGGTGAACTGGTCCTCCACGCCACTGAGGATGATGACCTTGCAGTCGCGCGTCTGGGGGTCCTGCTTGAGCTGGGCGAGCAGATCCCTTCCATCCTCGTGCTGGTGGATGTCCAGGATGATGACCGCGGGGCGGTGCCGCCGGGCCAGCTCCATCACGTGCCGGGAGGTGGTGTCCGCCACGGAGGTGAGGCCCGTGCGCCGGGCCTCCCGGGCGAGCGCGGACACGACGAGCGGCTCGTCGTCGGAAATGAGGACAACCGGAGAAGCCATGGTACCCTGAGGGATGGAGCGGTTTGGTGGGTGGTCGAAGCAAGCGGCGTTCCGGCGGGGATTTCTTGGAATATGAGGGGGTTGGAGGGCGGAGCCCTGGGTTTTTCATGACCTATGGGTCGCCGGGGACTCCGGGGATGCAGGGGGGAATGGAAAGCAGTGCGTTGGGCGTTGACTCAGCCGGGTGGGTCGGGTACATCCCGGCCCACTTCGTCGGCCCGAGAGCAGTCCCGGCGGAGGTCGTACCGGTAACGGGGAGTGGCTCAGCCTGGTAGAGCACTTGGTTCGGGACCAAGGGGTCGCAGGTTCGAATCCTGTCTCCCCGACCATCAGAAGGGCGCGGAATCCCTGGAGAAATCCTCGGGTCCGCGCCCTTCGTCTTTCCGGGGCCAGGACGCCAGCAGCAAACCAGCAGCAAGCGGTGGGGACTCTCCTCTGGCGACCATGTGGGCCGGGCATTCGTTGTCCGTGTAAGGGGCGGGGCTTAAACTTCTGCTCCATGGCGACCAAGGAAGACCTCCTCTCGGATGTGCTGCGGCTCCCTCAAGAGGAGCGCGCCGAGGTTGCCCACAAGCTCCTGCTCAGCTTGGAGGAAGGGACCGAGGACCCGGAAGCCCAGGCCGAGTGGTCCGCGGAACTTGAGCGCCGGGCTCGTGAAGTGCTCGACGGGAGCGTGAAGACGGTTCCCTGGGAGCAGGTCGAGGAGCGCATCCGTGCCCGGCTCGGTCAGCGGCGGTGAAGGTTCGTCTCGAGCTCCACCCCGAGGCTGTCCGTGAGGTGGAGGCGACCGTGGACTGGTATGAAGGTCAGCGCGCGGGCCTGGGAGCCGAATTCTTCACTGAACTCCGCCGGAGTCTCCAGGTGATTGCCAAGGCTCCTCGCGCCAACCCTCCATGGTCTGGCGGGCGAGCGAGGGACATGGAGGTGAGGCGGTTCCTCATGGAGCGCTTCCCATTCGCACTGCCCTACCTCGTGCTGGAGGAACTCGTGGTGGTGCTCGCCGTCGCGCACGTTCGCCGCCGACCGGGGTATTGGCTCCAGCGTGCATGGCTGCTGCCGCAGCGTTGAGACAGCAGCACCTTTGTTCTTCCATGCCATGGACGGGAACTCACCGGACACTCACGGGCGTAAGGCTTTGAGCGAGCGGGCCGCGTTCTCGGCGTCCCAGCGCCCTTGTTCCACTTGGGTGCTGTTCATGGCGGGGTGAAGCAGGTGCACCAGGGCAGTCGCCGCACCTACGGCAGCCCTCGCGTGCACGCGGAGCTACGTGCCCGCGGACAGAGGGTGAGTCTCAAGCGAGTGGTCCGGCTCATGAGCGAGCAAGGGCTGGCCGCGCGCGGGAGACGGCGCTGCGATGGCCCCTTCTCGAGGAGCTCCATCGCGCGGAGTGTCGTGCCCGCCCCACGCAATGGGAGCGAATCCCATGAGGCGAGCTCAGACTCCTTCAGCAGCTTGCGAGAGGTCCCCACTACGCTCTCGGGGCAGACTTCCCCTTCTCACTGGTGGCACGTTTGCGCGCGGTCTTCCCGGCGGGGGCGCTCGCCTGCCGACTCACGCTTCCCCGCTGCCTGGGTGGATGGGATGCCTTCGCGCGATGGGTGCTCGAGCCATTGTGGCGTGGCTCCCCGTTTCCCGTCCTGGGGGTGACATCACTCGCCGCCTGTTCCGCCATGCGCCGGGTCTCCTCGAGCACGTCGCTGGACACCTTCAGTCCCCGGCCCGGGGCCTCGAGTGTCCACTTGCGTGCCTCCTCACCCACCTCCTCCGCGCGCTCGCGTCCCACCTCGCCGAGCTGACGTGCCCACTCCAGGGCGCGCTCCACCAGCTCGGTGACCGGTCCCGGCCCCGGTCGAACACCGCTACCAGCGGCATCACCAGGTTGCCGGGCGGCTCATCCGGGAGCATCGGGTGTGGGTGCGTCGGCACCGCTCGCTTCGCGAGGGCGAGCGCGTCCGCCATGGCGTCGAGCTCCCCCTGGGTGAACGTCTGGTGGATACGGGCGAACAGCCCGTTCTCCTCCTCCTCGATGTGGTGCAGCACGTTCTGCACCAGCACCGTGAACCGGGCGTCGAACCGCGGATCCTCCGGGCTCATCCGCTGGATCGCGGCGAGCTCCCACTTCGCGACCCGGTGCTCCTCGAGCGCCTCGTCGATCCGCTCGATCCACCTCGGATCGTGCGCCTTCACCGAGGGATAGAAGACCTGCTCCTCGATGGCGGCGTGGATGGAAAGCTCCAGGATGATGCGCCGGGAGATCTCCTGCTTCTTGCTGACGTCCCCTCCGTGTTTGAGCGCCTCGTAGCGCTTGAACAACTTCCGGAGGGTGACGTGGTCCTGTTTGAGTAGAGAGATGGCGTCCATGGCGCAATGGGTAAGCATCATGACGCGATGCGCCAGGGCCGCTTGCTCGTACGCTTCGTGCGGGTGTTCCTATCCGCCCGAGGTGATCTTGTAGGCCGGCGCGAGGTGATGCGCTCGAGGTAGTTCTTGAAGATGGGCTCGTCCAGGCCGGGCGCGCCGAACTTCGCGCCCCAGCTCAGCTGGGCACCGACGTAGACGTCGGCCGCGCTGAACTGCTCCCCGAGGATGTAGGGACCGGGGACGAGCATCTTCTTGAGCGCGTTGATCGTTTCCTCGTAGCTGCCATAGCCCAAGGCGCCTTTGCGCTCGACGGGCGGACGCTTGAACATGGCGTCGATCAGCGCCGGCTCGAAACAGCCCGCGCCGAAGAAGAGCCAGCGCAGATAGGTGCCGCGGCGCGCATCTCCGGGCAGCGGGGCGAGCCCGGCCTGGGGGAACGTGTCGGCGAGATAGGTGATGATCGCGGCCGTCTCGGTGATGACGGTGCCGTCGTGCACGAGCACCGGCAGCTTGCCCATCGGATTGATGGCGAGGAACTCCGGCGTCTTGTGCTCCTGCTTCTCCATGTCGATGATCACGGTCCGGTAGGGGACCCCGCCGAGCTCCTCGAGCATCCAGTGCACCATCTGCGCTCGCGACTTGGGGTTGTGGTAGAAGACGATCTCGTCGCTCATGTGCCGTTCTCCTCAGGGTAGGGGCGCGGAGCGTATGCCGGGCGCTCGTCTCCCAGCATGGAAATCTCCTGGCGGTGGCAGCGCTCGGTGAGTGTGCTGCCCTCCTGCCATGAAGGCGTTGCTGCTACCCGCTCTTCTGGGACTTGTCCTTCGGAGCCTCGCCCTCGGGGGGGCCGTCCTCGCCGGGCTTCTTCTTGTTCTTGAGCGTCCCGAGGCTCGAGCTCCACCACTCCGGGCCCAGGAGCAGGAAGACGCCGCCAAACGCCAGAATCCCCAACAGCGACACGATGATCACTTCCATACGTTCCTCCCGGGCCCGGGGCCCCGTCTATCGATGCGCTCGGCGGTGGCCCGGAGCAGCTCGATCTCGAGGAAAGCCATGGGGTCCGCCGTTCGCGCGACCAGTGGAGAGCCGGGGGGCCTGGGCCGTGAACAGGTGCCACCCGGGCGTCCTACGGCCGGGCAGTGGGAGCCCGAGCCGCCATCGGAACGCCAGGTGGCCAGAAGGGGCGTGACCTTAACGTGAACCCCAGGGGGGACAACCCGAGGCTGCTTCGAGCCGATGTCTTTTTCCCACCGAGCTGAACCAGCCGGGCGAGTGCCCGCTCAAGCCTCGAGGGGAACCCGTTCCTACCTTCGGCGGATGAACCTGAACCACACGTTGCGAAGCTCGTCCTGGGCATGCCCCGGATGTTGCGCGGACGTCCCGGCGAGCGAGCGGGGGAGGAGCGGCTCGCCCAATACCGGCTGGACTTGAGCCGGTGGCTCCCCTGGTGGTGATGAGTCCCGCCTTCGTGAAGGGGCGCGACATCCCCGTGCACTTCACCGCCGATGGAGCGGGGCTCAGTCCGCCGTTGCGCTGGGGCGCGGGCCCCGCGGGCACTCAATCCTTCGTGGTCTGGATGGAGGATCCGGACGCGCCCACCCCCGAGCCGTTCGTCCACTGGCTCGTCGCGGACCTGGACGCCGGGCGCGACTCGCTGCCCGAGGGCATTCCGGCACAGGGCACGGACGTGGCGGTACAAGGCCGCAACAGCTTCCTGCGCGTGGGCTACACCGGCTGCGCTCCGCCCTGGGGCGACATCCCGCACCGCTACCACCTCCAGGTGCTGGCGCTCGACCGGCGCCTCGAGCTCGAGCCGGGCTTCGGACGCCAGCAACTCTTCCGGGCCGTGCAAGGGCACGTGCTCGCGTTCGGCGAGACCGTGGGCGTCTACGCACGTCCCGGGTGAGCCTGCCGGGGGTGTCGAATGGACGTCTCGAGCGGGGCGCACGTCTCCTCCCTGGAGGCCGCCGCCCCCTCGCCCGTGCCCGTGAGCAGGCGTTGCTCGTGGCGCCGTCCCCAGTCCATCATGAGGCGGATGATGGGCTCGAGGCTCTTGCCGAACGGGGTGAGCGAGTACTCCACCTTGGGGGGCACCTGCGGGTAGACCTCGCGGTGCACCACCCCGTCCACCTCGAGCTCGCGCAGCTGGTTGGTGAGCATCTGCAGCGTGATGCGCGGCATGAGCCTCCGGAACTCGTTGAAGCGCAGCGTTCCCTTCTTGATCAGGTAGAAGAGGATGACGCTCTTCCACTTCCCGCCGATGACGTTGAGGGTCAATTCCACCGGGCAGGTGAAATCCGAGGCCTTGCGTTGTTTCTTCATCCGTCCTCCACACTCTACTTTTACTGACTATATGAGAAAATCATGAGTACTTGAATCCGGTAGAGCGCGAGTGAATAAGAGGAGCCTCCAACCGAGAGGTCTCCATGAATGTCTTCATCGTGCACGCGCACGCCGAGCCCCAGAGTTTCAATGGGGCGCTCACCCGTCATGCCCAGAAGGTGCTGAGCGCACAGGGGCACCAGGTCGTGGTGTCCGATCTCTACGCCATGGGGTGGGATCCCGTGTCGGATCGCCGCAACTTCGTGACACGCAAGGATCCCACCTACTTCAAGCAGCAGTTGGAGGAACTGCACGCGGCGGAGAGCGGGGGCTTCGTGCCGGAGATCAAGGCCGAGCTCGAGAAGGTCCTGCGGTGTGATGTGCTCATCTTTCAATTCCCCCTCTGGTGGTTCTCCCTTCCGGCCATCCTCAAGGGGTGGGTGGAGCGGGTGTTCGCCATGGGGACCATCTACGGCCGCGGCCGGTGGTTCGACACCGGGGTGCTGCGTGGAAAGCGGGCCATGCTCTCGTTCACGACGGGAGGCGCGGAGACCCAGTTCTCCGAGGGCGGGTTGTCCGGTCCCCTGGAGCAGTTGCTCTTCCCCATCCATCACGGCATCTTCCGCTTCACGGGGTTCGACGTCCTGCCGCCGTTCGCCGCCTGGAGCGTCGCGCATGTCGGGGAGGAGACAAGGGCCCGCTACCTCGAAGCCTATGGTCAGCGGCTCGTCTCGCTGGAGACGACGCAGCCGCTGCGCTTCCCGGCGCTCTCGGAGTTCGAGCCGAAGACACTGTCGCGCAAACCGGCCTGAAGTCCACGAGGGGCCGATGCGAGCGATTGCCGGAGTGGCGGCTTCACCCCGGTTGACGGGAGCGGGGCGCGTCTCACTTTGAGAGGGGAGGAAGGTGTGTGTCATGGTCGCCGGAACCCCTGGACGTGCTTTCTACCCTCCATCCCATGTGGCGTATGCCATTGGATACGCCCTCTCCGTGATGGCGCTCTTCGTGGGACTCCTGGCCGACTCGGTCCCCTGGCTGGCCATGGGCGCCCGGCTCGCGGCCAGCCTCACGGTGCTCGTCATCGACCACGCGGTGGGCCAGAAGACGCCGAGCACTGGACGTGAGGACGCGGAGGGTTTGGCACCGCCTTCCGGGGCAGTACCGAGGCGCTCATCATCATCTCGGTGCTGGCCGTGCTCGCCCTGCTCACGGGCATCGTCGTCCGCCCGGCCGGCTGAGTGATGGGTGCGCTTGTCCTTCCTCTCGGCGGGGCTAGCGCTTCACCGGTTCGGCCAGGCCCTTGCGGATCGCGTCGTCCAACAGGGTCCGCACCTTCTTCTGTGCCTCCTGGTTGGCCAACTCCATCCGCCGGCCGAGCTCTTCCATCGGCTTGCTGAGTTCCTCCATCTGCCGGCCAAGCTCCTCCATCGGCTGGGTGAAGACCTCCATCTGCCGGCCGAGCTCCTCCATCTGCTTTTCGAGCGGTTCCATCTCGCGCTTCAGCTCCTGCTCCTGGCGCTCGAACTCCGGGGACACCGGCGCGTTCGTTCTCTCCAGCCGATGCCGCTCCATGGCGAGATTGGCTTGCTTTTGCGCCACTGCCGCCATCTTCATTCCGATGGTCGCCTGCTTCTGGCCCAGCTCGGCCTGCTTCTGACCCAGCTCGGACTGTTTGTGGCCCAACTCGGATTGCTTGTGGCCCAGCTCGGATTGCTGCTCACCGATGGCCCGCTGCGTGTCGAACGACTCCAGGGTGGCCTTCAACGTCGCCGCGTCCCGGATGATGTACTCCTGGCCGTCCCGGCGCACATAGAGCAAGGGCTCCTTTCCCCCTCCCGCCAGCGCGCGTGCCACCTTCAAGTCCTCCGTCGAGCCGGACATGGTCGCGTGGTGGGGGGGATCGATGAGGACATACGAGAGGGCGGAACCGTCGTCCTCTCGCGGGGCGCTCAGCGCGGGAAGGGGCACGGCGGGGTTGCCCGAGACACCGGGAGCCGTGGCGGTGACGGGGGCCTCGCGGGCGACCACCTGGAAGGGAACGAGCGCCGCCAGGGCGAGTCCTCCCAGTACCCAGCGGGCCCAGTGGGGGTGACGCTTCGAATCGGTCTCGGCGTGTTCCAGCATGGCGATTCTCCGTTTCAGGGCCGCGAGGTGTGACGGTGCACCGGATGCCGCCGCCGCGGCCGGCGCGCGGGCGACACCAAAGAGGAGCAGAAGGCGCCCATAGTCGTGGGGCTCGGCGCCGGTGGCCTGGAGCGCGGCGGCGTCACAGGCTTCCTCACGGGCGAGCGCGTACTCGTGGCAGGCCCGCCGCACGAGCGGGTGGAAGAAGAACACGGCCCGCGCGAGCGCCGGCACCCAGCCGAGCCACAAGTCCCGGCGCCGCACGTGGGCGAGCTCGTGCGCGAGCGCCATGCGCTGCTCCAGGGGAGAGAGCGACTCCAGCGCGCGGCGTGGCAGGATGATCTCGGGGCGCGGCAGGCCGAGCGCGAGGGGCTCGGCGCCTGCTCGGAGACGAGCAAGGGGGAACCCGCGCGAGGCCCAGCTCCCGCCCCAGCGTCATCGCGGCCTGAAGGAGCGCGTCGTCCTCGAGCGGCCGGGCCTCGCGCCGGATGCGGCGCAGGCGCACCAGTCCCTGGAGCAGTTCCCGCCCCTGCCACGCGAGACCCCCGAGCCACAGCAGCAGCACCCCTCCTTCCAGGGCGGACCCTCCGTGGGTCTCTCGTCGGGCCCGGGCGCGCGCGAGCGTCCACCGGTCGCGCGTCGTCGTGAGTCAGCGCGAGCCCGGGGCCACCGCCTCCCCGCGCGCCGTGGACGTCTCGGGCGCGGGTAGCAGTGGCAGGCGCACCGCTCCCACCGCGCACAGGCCCACCGTGCACTTGAGCGCCACGAGCCACCACAGGGTGGTTCGCACGGAGGCGGGTAGCCTCGGCCATGCGCGCGTGAGGGCCCACACCCCCAGTGCCCAGAGCGCCGCCTGCCAGGACACCTGCCACAGCGTCCGCGCCACGGCGAGCGCGAACTCCCTGCTCATGTTCCAGTCCAGCGCGCTCATCACTCCCCCTCCTTCTTCGACTTGAGCCGGGCGACGGCCTCCTCGAGCTGGCGCAGCTCCTCGTCGCTGACCTCGTCGGTCTCGGACAGCCACGTGGCGAAGGGCGACAGCGAGCCCGCCAGCGACTTCTTCACGAAGTCCCCCACCACGCCCCGCAGGAGCTCCGCCAGCGGCATGCTCGAGCTGTACTGGTAGACGCCCTCCACCTTGCGCCGGGTGAGGTGCCCCTTGCTCCGCAGCCGCTCCATCACCGTGAGGACGGTGGAGCGCGCCAGCCCCTGCGGCTCGCCGAACTTCTCCGCCGCCTCCCCCACGGTGACGGGGCCGTGCTCCGCCACCCAGCGCAGCAGCGTCAATTCCTGCTCTCCCACCGGCTTCTTCATGTTCCCGCCCGCGTGACTACAAGTGTCGTCACGAAGCAAGGTACGTCCTGACTACGGTTGTAGTCAAGCTGGGGGGACGTGAATTCGTCGCGCCGGGGGGCTCGGTGGGCGACGGGTTTCCGACGTTGTCATCTGAATGACCCGACGACTTTTCTTGTGGTCCGGTGTGCTTGTGGTGATGCGTGGTTCCAGGGCATTGGATGCTGCTGGCCATGAACTCACTGCAGAAGCGGATCGAGAACGCGGAGTTGTTGGCCAAGGTCGTCCCGGTGGAGGAGGCGGTCAAGCACGTCACCGACGGCAACACCGTGGCCATCAGTGGCTTCACCAAGTCGGGCGAGCCGAAGACCTTCTTCCCGGCCCTGGCGCGGCACTTCACCGAGACCGCTCCCGCCTCGCGCATCACGCTGCTCAGCGGCGCCTCGCTCGCCGACGACGTGGAGGGGCCCATGGCGCCCTTCATCCGCAAGCGCGGGCCGTACATGTCCTCGGCCGCCTCGCGCAAGCTCATCCACTCGGGGGAGATGGACTTCACCGACGTGCACCTGTCCGCCTTCGCGCGCAACCTCATGTACGGCTTCTATGGGGAGATCGACGTCGCCGTCGTCGAGGTGTCGCGCATCCTCGCGGATGGCAGCGTCATCCTCTCCTCGTCGGTGGGCATCTCCGCCGAGGCGCTCACCCGGGCGCGCAAGGTCATCCTCGAGGTGAACACCGCGGTGCCGGACTACACGGGCTTCCACGACATCGCCCTGCCGGCCGTGCACCCCAAGGTGGGTTGGCCGCTGCCGCTGCTCAACGTGCGCGACCGCATCGGCACGCCCAACGTCGAGTTCGACCACCGCAAGGTGGTGGCCGTCGTCGAGTCGCGCACGCCCGACCACCCGGTGCCCTTCAAGGGCACGAGCGAGACGGACCGCCGCATCGCGCAGAACGTCATCGCCTTCCTGCTCCAGTGCCGCGATCAGTTCGGCTGGGGCGAGCGCCTGCCCCCCATCCAGTCCGGCGTGGGCAACGTGGCCAACGCCATCATCGGCGAGCTCTACACGTCCCCCTTCCAGAAGATCCGTTTCTGGACCGAGGTCTTCCAGGACGGAATGCTGCGCTACCTGGAGGACGACGCGAAGTTCGAGAACGCCTCGGCCACCGCGGTGTCGTTCTCGGCGGATGGGCGCCGGCGCTTCATGGAGCTGTTCGAGCGCTGCCGGGACAAGCTGGTGCTGCGGCCCATGTGGCTGTCCAACAGCCCGGAGATCATCTCCCGCCTGTTCGTCATCGCGATGAACACCCCCATCGAGGTGGACATCTACGGCCACGTCAACTCCACCCACATCGACGGCTCGCGCATCGTCAACGGGCTGGGGGGCTCGGGAGACTTCTTCCGCAACGCCTACGTGAGCATCGTGCACACGCCGTCCACCCGGCCACTCAAGGACGGGCGCACGGTGAGCTGCGTGATGCCGTACGTGCGGCACATCGACCACACCGAGCACGACATCAAGTGCGTCGTCACCGAGCACGGCTACGCGCTCAACATGGACATCCGCTCGCCCAAGCGCCGCGCGGTGGACATCATCGACAAGTGCGCGCACCCGCACTTCCGCCCGCTGCTGCACGCCTACCTGGACATGGCGGGCGCGGGCGACGAGCCCCGGCCCACCGACCTCAAGGCCCTGGAGGGCTGGTGGCGCGAGTACGGCGAGCCTGCGCCTCCTTCCCCAAGGGAGGCTGAGTCGCGCCCGACGTGTCAATACCCCGTGCCGACACGTCAGGCATGGGCCCGGGTGGGCCCCGCTCGGGCGGGGGGGCGGACATATGGGCATGGGGCTTGCTAATGTGCGCGGGGCCGCCGCTCCAAGGACGGCGGCCTTCTCCTCAAAGGCATCCCGTTCCCATGGAATCACTCATCGAGCAGCTCAAGACCCTGGCCCTCACGCAGGCGCTCCCCTTCTTCATGAAGCTGGGCGCCGCGATCGTCCTCTGGTTCGTGGGGCGCTCGCTCATCGCCGGTTTCCAGCGCGTGCTGAACATCGCGCTCAACAAGCGCAAGCTGGACGCCACGCTCATCCGCTACACCGAGTCGCTCTTCTCGGGCGCCTTCACCATCCTCCTGTTGTTGGCGCTGTTGGGGATGATGGGCATCGAGACCACCTCGTTCGCCGCGCTGTTGGCGGCGGCCGGCATCGCCATCGGCTCGGCGTGGTCGGGCCTGTTGAGCAACTTCGCCGCGGGCGTCTTCCTGCTCGTGCTGCGGCCCTTCCGCGTCGGAGACTCCATCTCCTCGGCGGGAGTCGCGGGCACGGTCCATGAGGTCGGTCTGTTCGTCACCTCCATCGAGACGCCGGACAACCTGCGCATCATCGTGGGCAACAGCCGGTTGCTCGGCGACAACATCGTCAACTACAGCCACCACGCCACCCGGCAGGTCGCCATCAAGGTGCCGCTGCGGCATGGGGCCGACGTCGCCGCGATCAAGCGGGCCCTGGAGGAGCGGGTGGCCGCGGTGCCGGGGGTGCTGGCGCAGCCCGCGCTCTCCATCGGCTGCGCGGAGTTCACCGTGAAGGGCCCCGTGCTGATGGTCCAGGCGTGGTGCCAGAACGCGTCGTTCGGCCCGGTGTCGGGCAGCATGGGCGAGGCCATCGCGGAGGCCCTGATCCTCTCGGGCTACGCTGCTCCCCAGGACAAGGCCGCTCCGCAGATCGCCAAGGTTGGCTGAAGGCCAGGAGGACCCTCTCCGGGAGCGTGTCCAACGACTCGCGGAGGGCACGCTCATCTCCGGAGTGGAATCGAACAGGACGCGGGGTGGGGCCGGGGTTCATTTGAGGTGGCGCCCTGGCGGCCCACCCGCTAGGCAGGGCGGATGCGTACCACGCAACGCCCCTGACTACCCTGGCCCTCGCCCTGTGCCTCTTCATGGCGGCCCTGGAGATGACGGTCGTCTCCACGGCCATGCCCACGGTGGTGAGCGATCTCGGCGGGCTGCACAGCTACGCGTGGGTCTTCACCGCGTACATGCTCGCCTCCACCATCACCGTCCCCATCTACGGCAAGCTCTCGGATCTCTACGGCCGCAAACCCGTGCTCCTCTTCGGCGTGGGTCTGTTCCTCGTGGGCTCCATCGCCAGTGGCCTGGCCACGTCCATGGGCATGCTCATCGCCTTCCGCACGCTCCAGGGGCTCGGAGCGGGCGCCATGCAGCCCGTGGCGCTCACCGTGGTGGGGGACCTCTACACGCTCGAGCAGCGCGCCCGCGTCCAGGGGGCCTTCAGCGCCGTGTGGGGCATCGCCGGTCTGGTGGGCCCGCTCACCGGCGGGCTCATCGTGAAGTACCTCACCGGCATTGGATCTTCTTCGTCAACGTCCCCATTGGCGTGGGCGCGATGCTGCTGCTCGGCGTCTTCTTCCATGAGCGCGTCCAGCGCAAATCCCAGCGGCTGGACATCGCGGGGGCGGTGCTGCTCTCCGCGGGCGTGGTGCTGTTGCTCATCGGGGTGCAGGGCATGGAGCACCAGCTCCCCGCGCTCGTGGGGGCGGGGGTGCTGCTCGCCGCCTTCGTGTTCGTGGAGCTCCGGGCGGCCGAGCCCCTGCTGCCGATGTCCCTCTTCCGGATTCCCGCCATCGCCATCTCCTCGGTGGCCGGCGCGCTCTTCTCCTCCGCGCAGTTCGGCGCCACCACCTACGTGCCGCTGTACGTGCAGGCCGTGCTGGGTGGCTCGCCCACGCTGGCCGGCGGGATGATCACCCCGATGATCGTGGGCTGGCCCCTGGCGAGCCTCCTGGCGGGACGGCTCATCCTCCGGATGGGGTTCCGCCCGCTCATCATCGGTGGCTTCGGGATGGCGGGAGCGGGCACGGCGCTGATGGCGCTGTTGCTCAAGCCGGGTGCGCCCCTGCTCGTCCCCGAGGTGGCCATGGGAGTGTTCGGCCTCGGCCTGGGCTTCGCCTCCACGTCGCTGCTCATCGCGGTGCAGACGAGCGTGGGCTGGGAGCTGCGAGGCGTGGCCACCGCGAGCAACATGTTCTTCCGCACCATCGGCGGGGCGCTGGGCGTGGGCCTGATGGGCGGGGTGATGGTGTCCAAGCTGATGGAGGATCCCCACATTCCCCTGTCCGCGGCCAATCAGATCCTCAGCCCCGAGCATGGCCGGGGCCTCGCGCCCGAGGTGTTGCGCACGCTCGGTGACGCGCTCGGCCGTGGCCTGTCCCTCAACTTCTGGCTCATCTGCGTCTCGGCCCTGGGCGCCTTCCTCGCCGCGCTCTTCTTCCCCCGGACCCATCGCCCCACGCCCGCGTCCCTGCCCTCCAGTGACGCGGTGGCGCCGCACTGAAGAAGGTTTCCCCTCGAGTGCATGGGAGTGGCACGCTCCTTCCCATGTCCCGGATCATCCTGCTTCTTCGCGGCGTCAACGTGGGCGGTCATCGCAAGGTTCCCATGGAGGAGCTCCGTCAGACGTGCCGCGACATCGGCTTTGGCGACGTCGAGAGCTACATCCAGAGTGGCAACCTCGTCGTCACCGCCCCCGGGGGCGCGGATGAAGCCGCGGCGATGCTCGAGACCGCGCTGCAACAGCGCTTCGGCTTCCCGGTGGATGTGATGGCCCGGACCGCCCGGCAGTGGGCGGCCTATGCCGCCGGCAGCCCCTTCCCGGACGCCGCCGAGAAGCAGCCGAACCTCCTGCACCGGCGCTGTCCAAGCAGAAGCCCAAGCCGGGCGCGGTCGCCGCGCTTCGCGAGCGCGCCAGTGCCGGCGAGCTGATCGAGGCCACGGGCGACGCGCTCTGGGTGCACTATCCCCACGGCGTGGCCAGGACGAAGCTCTCCCCGGCGGTGTTCGACAAGGCCGTGGGCTCCCCCGTCACCGCGCGCAATTGGAAGACGGTGCTGATGCTGCATCAGTTGGCGGGGGGCTTGCCCGCCTGAGCGCTCGCGGGGTGGGGAGCGGCCTGACGCGGCTCCGTTCCCCGAGGCGCTTGTCCCGGTTCCAGGCACGTCCTCACCTTCCTTCCCATGGAGGTCATCGCGATGAAGCGTGAGCGTCTGCCGTGGGCTCTCGGATGGGCGAGCCTGGGAATTGGACTGACGGAGCTGGCTTTCGCGGAGGGCATCTGCCGCGTGCTGGGCCTGTCGAAGTACCGCGCCGACCGGGTGCGGGCCCTCGGCCTTCGGGAGCTCGCCAGCGGATGGGGCCTCCTGCGTGAGCCTCAGCGCCGGGACTGGGTCTGGGCGCGCGTGGCGGGGGATGCCATGGAGCTCACGCTCCTGGCGGTGACCTTCGGCAAGCCGCGCGCGAGCCGCGTCTGGCAAGGCGTCATCACCGCCGCGGTCGCCGGGGTGACGCTCGTGGACCTCTACGCCGCCCTGCGGCCGGGCGCGCCGCTCGCGCGCTCGGCTGCGCCGTCGCTGGGGAAGGACGTGGGCCGCGGGGTCCCCGCCGAGAGCTGGCGGGGAAGTGGCCGGCCGAGGACATGGGCGTGAACGGCTCGCGCGGCGAGGAGGGCGAGTCGGAAGAAGTCCGGCAGCGCATGATGGACGAGGCCGCGAAGAGACTGGGGTTGCCGGAAGTGAAGGAGCCCGGCGTTTCCCACTGACCCCGCGGTCGTCCTTCGTGGAATGCACCATCGGAGGCGACGAGGGATTAGGCGAGCCGTTCTCCTCGGGGGAGGCCCTCAGGGGACGGTGAGCACGGGCGTGTCGTCCAGGACGAGCGGCGACGTGGCGCCATCCGCTCCCCAGAACTTCCACTGCTCGGAGGCGGGGACGAGGGGCCGGTAGCCGTTGTCGTAGTCCCAGGTGGTGACGTAGACCTTCACGCCCTGGAGCGTCGACAGACCGCCGAACAGCTCTCCCGACAGGGTGAGGAAGACGGTGTGAGCGTCCTTGTCCACCGCGATGGCGGCGGTGGGGGCGACCGGGGTGCCTTCCTCGGTGGCGGAGGCGCCCTGGGGGGCGAACAAGGCGTTGGACCAGCCGTGGACGCGCAAGCGGTAGTCCCACGCCATGCCGGAGGGAAGCGACGCGTTCTGCTGGGGCATCACGTCGAGGCCCTGGCGTCCGGGCACGTCGATGTAGACGGTGAAGGCCACGTGGTCGAAGCCGTTCTGCGGATTCCAGAGGGTGGTGACGGTCTTCGTCTGGAGCGCGAGCTTGAGAGTGTTGCCCGAGCCCAGGAGGGTGACGCGGCGCAGGTCTCCCTGGTGGTTGACGCCCCAGGTCTCATCGGTGGGGTAGTGATAGGAGCCCGTGGGGCCCACGTCATCGCCCTCGGGATCGTCGTGGGTGAGCAGGGCCGTGAAGACGCGCTCCACGCGGAAGGTCCACGTATCGGAGAGCACCTGGTCCTCCCCGGCCCACGCGACGAGCGAGTGCTGGAGGGTGTTGTCCGTCATGCCCTGGGTGCTGACGCGGGTGCTCCAGGAGCCATCCGCCCGCACCGTCACGACCGGCGCGCCCCCGAGCACGCCATCCACCACGAGGCGGAACGAGGACACGCCGGTGGCGGTGCCGGACAGCTCGAAGTCACCCGGGACGGTGCCGCCGCTGGCGTTGGCGAGGGTGACGCGCGCGGTCTGGGCGGGGGGCGGGACGACGTCACCCGAGGGCAGATAGACCCGGGCCGCGCGAGCGGGGAGCTTCAGGGACAGCCGTCCGTCCGCTCCTGTGCGCACTTCCCGGGCCTCTGGATCCAGGCCCGCGAGCACCTTCAGCCCACTGCCTCCGGCGAGGCCCGTGGGCAGGTTGTCCAGCAACACCTCCTCGTCCGAGGTGTTGAAGACGACGAACGCGACCTGTCCCGCGTCCTCCATCTCGTAGGCGAACACTCCGGCGCGTGCGTCGTTCCGCCGCAGCACCGTGGGGGTGCCATGCCGGAAGACGGCGTGCGTCTTGCGCAGCGTCGTCAGCTCGCGGATGAGGGCGTACAGGGGCGCCGTGGTGTCGAAGCGGTCCTTGCCTCCCGAGCCGAACCCCTTCTGGAACATGGCGCCGCGCTGCTCGGTGAAGCCCTGCTCGGTGCCGTAATAGAGGACGGGAATGCCCGGCACGGTCATCATGAACAACAGCGCCTGCCGGAGCGCTGCCTCCGAGCCTCCCTTGAGGAAGCGGTCCACGTCGTGGTTGTCCAGGAAGGTGGGCATCAGGTGCGGACGCGGGAACGCCGTCGTCGCGCGCGTCATCCGGTAGCCGAGCTGGGACGTGGGGGCTCCCCGGGCGAACACGTCGCCCATCGTGCGGTAGAGCGGGAAGTCGAGCATGCCCGGCAGCAGGGCGTCACCCGTGGACTCCTCCGTCAGGTACGAGGCGATCTTCCGGGTCGCGGTGTCCTGGAAGGGCAGGTCGGTGGCGTAGCCTTCGCCGAACGCGAGGAAGCCCTCCTTGCCCAGGCTCCGGGCGAACGGGACGACGCCCGGGTGGGCCGCGTCCGTGGAGTAGAGGAAGTCCTTGATGCTGTCCTGGGGCACGTAGAAGACCGTGTCCATGCGGAAGCCATCCACGCCCACCTCGCGGATCCAGAAGTCGTAGCTGTCCCGGAGGGCCGCGCGCACGGCGGGGTTCTCGGTGTCGAGGTCATCCAGGTCCGACAGCTGCCAGTTCAGCTCCTGGTCACGCACGCCGTAGTCCTGGATGGAGGGCGTCCAGTGGAAGACGTGGGCGTCGCGGTGGGCGGGGCGGGTGGGATCCCACTGATCGAAAGGCGCCTGGGTGGGGCCACACGCGGGCCGGGCACCCGTGTTGAGCTCCACGTGGGCGGACACGTCCGCGGGGTCGTAGCGCGTGTACCGGAAGCAGTTGGCCATGTGGTTGAGGACGATGTCCTGCACCGGTACATGCCGCGCGAGTGCAGCTCCCGCGACAGGCCCCGGTAGTCCTCCAGCGAGCCCAGGTGCGGGTCCACCTGCTTGAAGTCCCGCGCCCAGTAGCCGTGGTAGCCGCCGTAGTTGACGAGCGGATCCCACCACTGGTTCGCCACGGGCGGGGTGAGCCACACGGCCGTGGCGCCCAGGCCCTGGATGTAGTCGAGCCGCTCGCGCAGGCCCTTCAAGTCCCCGCCGCTGTACTTCGCCCCATCCGCCGGGTCGTACTCGCTGGCGCCCTGGTCATCGTTGCCCGGGTCACCGTTGGCGAAGCGGTCGGTCATGACGAAATAGAGGATCTGATCCCTCCAGTCCGGAGAGGGCACGTGGAGCGGATCCACGGGAGGAGGCGGCGGTGGGGGAGGGGCGTGACGGGGCCGGGCTGGGGATCGCTCTTGCAGGCGAGCCACGCGGCGGCGGCACACACCACGGCCAGACGCTTCGAGAAGAGGGAGGGCATGGCGGGAGCCTACCCGGGCACGGACGGCGTGGGAGGGCAGGGTTAAGGTGCCGGGCTCGGCCGTCCATGGGGACGGTCCATGGAGACGCCCATGTACTGCATGCTCGAGCACCTTCACGAGGAACCGGACGCGACGCGCAGCCCGTTGGTGTTGCTGCATGGCTTCCCGGACTCGCCCCGGATGTATGACGCGTACGTGCGGGCCGGGGAGCGCGAGCAGCCGTGGCTCCGGGGCCGTGACATCTACGCCATCGCCTTCCCCAACCGCCTCACCCATCCCCACTTCCCCAAGCTGGGCGAGCTGGTGGGGGACGTGCTGCGCGAGGAGGTGGCGCGCCTGTTCGATGACCTCGCCGCCGCGAGCCCCACGGGCAAGCTGGTGGTCATCGCGCATGACTGGGGTGCCACCTACACGTGGGCCTATGCCCGGCAACGCCATCCCCACGCGCCCATCGAGAAGCTGGTGGCCCTGTCGGTGGGCTCCTCGTTCCGCTACGACCTGGGCGAGCACGGCCTCCGGGCCCTGGGGTGGTTCTACGCCCTGTTCTTCAGCCTGCCGTATTACGTGCGCGTGCCGTTGCTCCAGCGCGCCGTGTCCGAGGCCATCCAGCGCTCAGCGGGCTATCGCGGCGAACGGGCCGACCAGCTCCACCAGGATTGCTACCACTACTGGCACGGTCCGCTCTGGCTCGTGCGTTGGCCCTTCGCCCTGTTGGGCGCCGAGTACCAGAAGCCATACACGGACTTTCCCTTCCCCGTGCTCTACATCCGCAGCCCCTTCGATCGCATGGCCTCCACGGACGCCTTCGAGCGCACGGTGCGGGAGCGCGAGGATTGCCGCTTCCGCCTCTTCGAGGACGTCAACCACTGGTTCCCCGAGCAACACGCCGAGCGCGTCCTCGCCGAGGTCCGCACGTTCCTGTAGCCAGCCCATCTTGGATTGTCATCGGGACAATCGGTCGCCCACTCCTGTCCAACCGGTCAAATGAAATTTTTCCAGTTGCTCTTGGAGATTGAGAGAAACGGGGAATCCGGGTAGAATCCCTTGCATCCGTCCGGCGCGTATCGAGAGCGTCAAACGACGCGCCAGCGGGCTTTTCGACAGAATCTTCACGCGACCTTTTCCTTTTTTCGTCGCAGCTGTGTCGTCCCTCTCATGAACGACTGTTCTGACGAGGTGTTCTCGTGTTTCGACGACTCATTGTAGGGGCCGCCGTGTTCCTATCGGGGGCGGCATGGGCCATGCCCCCCGCGGGTGGGGCGTTCTGCTCCACCTATCCCACGGCGCCAGCGTGCGCGGGTCAGCAGCCGGCCTGCACGTACTGTCACGTCGCGCCGCCGCAGCGCAACGTCTTCGGTGCCAGTCTGGAACCCCACCGGTGCCCAACGCGGCGCGCCCCCTGTCCTACGGGGACTTCGCGGCCGCGCTTCCCTCGGCGCTCAAGGCCGTCGAGGCGCAGGACGCCGACGGTGATGGCGTGCCCAACCTCGAGGAGATCCAGCGCGGCACCTTCCCGGCGGACCCCAACAGCGTGCCCGTGGACACCGGCCGCTGCCAGGCGGGCGAGAATCCCCAGTACGACGTGTGCCATTACGACGCGCGCTTCGCCTACAACCGCCTCCTGCTCGACTTCTGCGGCACGCCGCCCACCTACGCGCAGCTCAAGGAGTTCAGCGCGCTGAGCGCCGACGCGAAGCTCGCCCATATGGATGCCAAGCTGGACGAGTGCACCCGGAGCGAGTTCTGGCGCGGCAAGAACGGGCAGCTGTGGAAGCTGGCGCACCCGAAGATCCGCCCGGTGGGCTCGCTCAAGGCCGGGGAGGACAAGGGTGTCGTTCCCCTCGCCGACTACTATGACGACTACGCGCTCTACGCCTACGCGCAGCTGGACGACCACGACGCGCGCGAGGTGATGACGGCGAAGCACTACGTGCTCCGGGAAACCAACCCCACCCGCTACTCCGTGGTGCCCTCGCTGCCGATGCAGGCCGTGGATGAGCTGCACCGGGCGGGCAACATCACCTCCACGTGGAGCCTCATCTACTTCGTGATGTTCAGCGCGCTGCCGCGCAACGCCGCGTCGCAGGCCTACCGGGCCTACCTGGGCCTCGACATCGCCAAGCAGGAGGGCCTCTTCAGCATCGCCGGTGAGCCCCGGGACTACGACGGCAAGGGCGTGACCGCGCCCGCCTGCGCGGCCTGCCACGCGACGCTCGATCCTGAGCTACCCCTTCCGCAACTACGAGGGCCTGTCCTTCCCGCGCAACCCCGAGGTGCCCTGGGCGAGCTACGTGCCCGGCCGCATCGAGAAGCGCTTCCCCAACGCCACGCCCATCATCACCCAGATGCCGGAGACCGGTTACCTCTTCGGCCAGCCGGTGAGCAACCTCATCGAGTGGGCGCAGGTCGGCGCCAACAGCGATGCCTTCGCCATCGCCGCCGTCACCGACTACTGGAAGCTGCTCGTGGGCCACCCGCCCACCGCCGAGGAGCACACCGAGTTCGTCGCCACCTGGAAGCGCTTCAAGGGCACGCACGAGTACCGCGTGCAGCGCATGCTTCACGACCTGATCCGCACGGAGGCCTACGGTGCGCCCTGATTTCCTTCGCGTGTTGCTGCTGTCCTCCGCCTGTGTCCTCTCCGCGTGTCCCGCCCCCACCCCCGCCCCCTCGGAGCCGGATGCCGGGACGCCGCCCTCGGGTGCGGTGGCGCCCTCCTCGCGCGACAACCTGCGCTTCAAGAATCCGGAGCAGCTCACGGCCCACTTCGCCGCGGCGCTGTCCCTGCCGCCGGAGCAGGTGTGCAACGAGCTGGGCCTGTACCCCTGCACCACGTACGTGCACAGCGTGGCCCTGGGCGGTGTCGAGCCCTACGGCGTCGGCCTCTACGAGCCCCTGACGTCCACGGGCGTGACGACCCCCATCGCCATCGATCGCGTGGCGCTGGCGGCCTGTGTCCAGCGCGTCTCGCTCGACCTCGCCACCCCGGGAGACGAGCGTCTTCAAGGGCCTTGAGCTCGACGCGCAGGGGCGCCTGGCGAACCGGGAAGGCGCGCCGGTCCGCGACGCCATCACCTCGCTCTACCAGCGCGCCCTGTTGCGAGACCCCACGGAGACCGAGGTGGGCGCCCTGTCGCGACTGGCCACCGAGATCGAGTCCAAGGGCACCCAGACGCCGGGCCGCGACTGGATGATCGCGTCCTGCTTCGCCGTCCTCTCCTCCGCCGAATCCGTCTTCTTCTAAGGGAACGTCATGTCACTGCGTAACAATGGACGGCTCTCGCGCCGGGAAATGTTGAAGGCGTTGTCGATGTGCGCGGCGGGCTCCGCCATGGGGCCCCTGCTGACGGGCTGCCGGGACGCGCTCACCACTCCGGCGGCACTCGAGCAACTCGGAGGCGTGCGCCAGGCGCGCCTGGATGGCAAGCCCCGCTTCCTCATCGTGGTGGGCGCCGTGGGTGGCGCCTCCATCATCGACAGCATGCTGGCGGTGCGGGCCGCGGAGACGACGGCGGCGGGCGGCAACGCCGCGAGGCTCAACACCTTCGCCGACTCGCAGCTCGAGCTGGTGGATGGCTCTCCGTTCCGCGCCGTGAAGGTGCAAGGCCAGTTGGGCAACATCCCCTATCCGGTGAAGACGGACCAGTCGGCCTTCGTGAAGAAGTACAAGGACTCGATGCTGGTGGCCACCACGGTGGGCACGTCGGTCAACCACGTCATCGCGCAGAAGCGCAGCCTCACCGGCAACGGCGCCGGCGTGGCCGCACGTTGCAGGAGTGCGTGGCCCTCCAGTACGGCGCGGGCTTCCCCATTCCCAACGTGAACATGGGCAACTCGGGCTTCTCCGAGCGCGGCACCGACAGCTCCCTCCCCGCGCACTGCTACGGCGAGGTGGTGGCCAACCCCTCGCTCTGGCCCCTGGGCCTGGATGGCATCAAGGGCCTCAAGGGCGCGCCTTCCCGTGACGTGATGGCACTGGCCCGCAACGTGCGCAACTCGCTCGACTCCCAGTCGGTCTTCGGCAAGACCTTCGACGACGCGGCGATGCTCAAGCTGTGGAACGAGCAGCGCACCGTGGGGCAGCCCGCGCTGGAGGCGCAGGACCTCATCAGCCGCCTCAACGTGATGCGCGACGATCCGTCCAAGACGCCGCTCTCGGAGTACGGCCTGTCGAACTCCGCCGACGCGGAGCGGTTGCGCGCCGTCTTTCCGTTCTTCGAGACGGATCCCGTGGAGGCGCAGGCCGCGCTGGCGTTCCTGCTGCTCAAGCACCGGGTGTCGGTGACGGTGACGCTGGGTCCGTCGTTCAACGTGGCGCTGGCCCCGCCGTTCACGTTCACCAACCCGCCGCTGGCCTTCGACTTCAGCCACAATGATCACCGCGCCATCCAGGCCTTCGTGTGGTCGCGCCTGATGGGCACGATCGACAAGCTCATCGAGCTGCTCAAGTCGGAGCCCTTCGACTCGAGCGGCGAGAGCCTGTGGGATCGCTCGTTGATCTACATGGCGACCGAGTTCGGGCGCACGCGCAACCGGACGGAGGGCGTGGAGGTCTTCGGCACCGGGCATGACCTCAACAACGGGTTCATGATCCTCTCGCCGAAGGTCCGGGGCAACACGGTGCTCGGCGGCGTGGATCCGAAGACGACGCTGACCTACGGCTTCGACCCGCGCACCGGCGCGCCCCAGCCCGGCAAGGTGGAGTCGAACGAGGCGGACATCTTCTCGGGCATCCTCACCGCGATGGGCGTCGACACCTCCGGCAGCGGGCTGCCCGACGCGAGCGCCTTCCTGCGCACCTGAGCCACCCGGGACCGGGGGGCGCCTTCCCCCCGGCCCGCGTCCGGGTTGGTTTGAGCCGCCAGGGTGACGCGGTGCGTGTGGCTCATGCGCTCGCCGGCGACCCGTGAATAGTCGCGGACTCCAGGAGGAAGATCAAGGTATCCATGTTATGCCGGGATTGCTGGTCCCGACCATCACATGAAAGGCGGTGCCTTGGTGATTCCAAGCAAGAAGATGTTGGGTGTGCTCCTGCTGTGTCCGCTCTGGGCGGGGGAGGCGTTGGCGCTTCCCTCGGACTACGTGAACACGCTGCGGGGGAGCAACTCCGGTGGAGGCTACTCGCGGGGAAACACGTTCCCGGCGACGGCGGTGCCCTTCGGCTTCAATTTCTGGACGCCGATGACGGATGCGAACTCGACGAGCTGGATCTACGACTACAACCGGAGCGCGATCCAGGCCTTCACCATCAGCCACATGCCGAGCCCCTGGATGGGGGATCGGCAGACGTTCCAGGTGATGCCCCAGACGGGCTCGGTGACGGCGGACCGCGCGAGCCGGGGCGGGGCCTTCAGCCACGCCAACGAGATCTCCGGGCGCACTACTACAGCGTGAGGTTCAACAACGGCCTCCAGACGGAGATCGCGCCCACGGACCACGGTGCGTCCTGGCGCTTCACGTTCCCGAGCACCAGCTCCTACGTGTTGTTCGACACGGTGGATGGCAAGAGTGGCTCGCTCACCGTCGATCAGGCCAATGGCGTGGTGTCTGGCTACACCGACCACTCGACGGGTGGGGTCCCGCGCCCCGCATGTACTTCTACGCGAGGTTCAGCAAGGCGATCGCGGAGACCCAGAAGGTGACGGGGCAGCGCGCGGTGACGTCCTGGGTGCGCTTCAGCACCGCTCCGGGCGAGAAGGTGACGATGGCGATCGCCACCTCCTTCCTCAGCGTGGCCCAGGCGCAGGACAACCTGGCGCAGGAGATTGGCTCCAAGAGCTTCGACACCGTCAAGCAGGAGGCGCAGAACGCCTGGGACGCGCTGCTGGGCAAGATCGAGGTGGAGGGGGCCAGCGAGGATCAGAAGACGATCCTCTACTCCAACATGTACCGGACGTTCCTGTACCCGAACTCCGCCTGGGAGAACGTGGGAGGGACGCCCCGCTATGCCTCGCCCTACGCGAGCGGCCATCCGGTGAAGACGGGCAAGGTGTACGTCAACAACGGGTTCTGGGACACGTACCGCACGACCGGCCCTACTACTCCCTGCTCATCCCCACCCGAGCCGGCGAGATGATCGACGGGTTCGTCAATGGCTACAAGGACGGGGGTTGGGTGACGCGCTGGTCCGCGCCGGGCTACGCCAACATCATGGTGGGGACGAACTCGGACGTGATCTTCGCCGACGCCTACCTCAAGGGGGTGCGCAACTTCGACGTGGCCGCGGCGTATGACTCCATGCTGCGCAACGCGGCGACGTACAGCAGCGATCCCGCCCGGGGCCGCAAGGGGATGGATCGCTCCATCTTCCTCGGCTACACGCCGCAGGATCGCGTGGGCGAGTCGACGTCCTGGTCCCTGGAGGGCTACCTCAACGACTTCGGCATCGGCCAGCTCGCCCAGGCGCTGGGGAAGACCGAGGACGCGCAATACTTCCTCAACCGCTCCCTGAACTACGTCAACCTCTTCTCGCCCTCGGTGGGGTTCTTCCGGGGCAAGAACACGAATGGCACGTGGCGGACCTCGGACGCGGACTTCAAGGCGAACCGGTGGGGCTGTGAGTACACCGAGGGCAATGCCGGCATTACAGCGTGCTCGCGCCCCAGGACGGGCAGGGGCTCGCCAATCTCTATTCAGGGCGGAGCGGGCTGGCCAACAAGCTCGATGCCCTGTTCTCGGCGGCCCGGGACTACGACGTGGGCTGCTACGGCGGCGTCATCCACGAGATGGTCGAGGCCTACGACGTGAACATGGGCCAGTACGGCCACTCCAACCAGCCCGCGCACCACACGCTCTACATGTACAACTACGCGGGGACGCCGTGGCGGACCCAGCAGCGCGTGCGGGACGTCTTGAACACCCAGTACAAGTCCGGTCTCGGCAACGGCCATGGCTACCTGGGCGACGAGGACAACGGCGAGCTGTCCGCGTGGTACCTCTTCAGCGCGATGGGCTTCTATCCGGTGAGCATGGGCCGGCCGGAGTACGCCGTGGGCGCTCCGTACTTCACGAAGATGACGGTCCACCTGGAGAACGGGAAGGACCTCGTCATCAACGCCCCGAACGTCAGCGACACGAACCGGTACATCCAGGGCGTGTCCCTGAACGGGCAGGCGTATACCCGCAACTACCTGCCCCACTCGGCCCTCGTGAATGGCGGCACGCTGGACTTCACGATGGGCGCGTCCGCGACGACCTGGGGCTCGGGCGCGAGTGACATTCCTCCCTCGCTCACCACGGGCAGCGCCGCGCCGCAACCGCTGGCCGATGTCGCCAAGGGGGGAAGCATCTCCGCCAGCGCGGACAACGCCGGGAGTGGCGAAGGCGCCGCCCAGGGGTTCGACGACGACTCGTTGACGAAGTGGCTCGCCTTCCAGTCCACCCCGTGGATCCGCTACCAGCTCTCGGGCGGGGCGAAGACGGTGAAGATGTACACGCTGACGTCCGCCAATGACTTCCCCGGACGGGATCCCCGGAGCTGGTCGCTCCAGGGCTCCAATGATGGCTCCACCTGGGTCACCCTGGATACGCGCACCGGGCAGGACTTCCCCTGGCGGTACCAGACCCGGGCGTTCGCCGTGAACAACAACACGGCCTACAGCCAGTACCGGTTGCAGATCAACGAGACCCACGGCGACTCGATCACCCAGTTGGCGGAGATCGAGTTGCTCGGCCGGTAGCCCGCCGCTTCAGGGCCGCGGTTGGTATTGAAAGGGACGTAACCGACTGAACGCCTACGTACCCGTTCGGGACATGACTCCATGCCCCCCACCGGTTTTGAAGCCCCGCCGCCAGAGCGGCGGGGTGCGCTCGTGGGGGTCGGCTTCCCTCTGGAGCGGGGCCGGTGGATCGTTCGTGGGGGTCCATCCGCGTCCATTCATCTTGAGTATGATTTGGGTACGCAGGGCGCCCTCACCAGCCACTTCTCGCCAGCAAGGTCGGACGGATCGAGAGCCGCCAGGGCCTTCAGGAGTTCGGCTTCGACATCCGCGATCGCGCTGGCCAATTTGTCCGGGATGAGGTCGGCCATATCTTCAAGTTCAGTGGCCATGTGGATGGCATGACGAAGTGCGGGGTGCGCGTCGAGTTTGTCGAGTCGCGCCAGCAGTGCCGGGCCGAAAAGCCGGTGACAAGCGTAGGCAGGGTTGAGCACGCCTGCGACCAACGCGCGACACATGCCGAGGGCAGCTACAGCGACGAGTCGCTGCACTTCATCCCCGTCCTTTGCTCGGAGCCACAAGATCTGCTCCGCGTATGCTTCCTTGCTCGTGATCTTGTCATCCATGCGATACCTCGACATCAGTTTCCGAACTCGGCATCGAATGCGGCGATTGCTTCCTCAATGGAAGCGTACGGTCTTGATCGTTCTTCAGGCGCCACCTCGCAGAACAATTCCCAGAGCTGTCGCTCATGGTGCTGCATGTGTTCCTGGCTCGTCGGCAACGAGATCCTGTCAGCGCTTTGGACGACAAAACCTTGCCCTGGAATCAGTTCGAAGCATCGATAGAACACTGCCTCTTTGTCGCTGAGCCGTCGGCACACATGGTTGGTTGTTGCTCCGTTCCTCAGAAGTCCTGTGGGTCGGTCCATTCAAAGTCTTCATCTCTCCAGTCCTTGCGAGAGTTCAATCTTTCACCCAGTCTCGTGATGAGATCCTGGAGGGCCTCTACTTCTGTCCGTCCGAGCCCTGCCTCCCCGTCGGGAGTGCCATTGATCACAGCCGTGCGGCACAGCTTCATGGGGATTCCTCCTGGCCACACCTCCTTGGGTAGCCAGTCCGGAAGAATACCCAATGGGTACGAAAACCACTGGAGCGCGGCTCACGGGAAGGTCACTCCGCCCGGGGTGACAAGCCGGTCGCCGTTCTCGTCCCACAGCTTGAGGGTGAAGGTGCCCCGCGCCTCGTGAGCCAGCAGTTCCGTCTCCACCATGACGAGGTCCGTCTGGCCCGGCGGAATGGGCGCGAGTTGCCACACCTTCGCCTCCTTCATATCCTGGCCTGTTCCCACCAGCTTCCAGCCCACCCGCCGCTCGAACTCCTCGATCTCTTCATGCGTGGCGGGAGGATTTGGGAAGTGCTCGCGGGAGACTTCTGCGTGGGGTGCACGTCGAGTTGATCGAGTCGTGCCAGCAGGGCCGGTCCGAAGAGACGGTGACAGGCATGGTCAGGGCTGAGCATCCCCAGGGAAAGTGCGCGACACATGCCGAGGGCGGTCACGACGACAAGTCGCTGCACTTCATCTCCTCCCTTGCACGGAGCCACAACATCTCCTGAGGACCCGAACCATCAGGCAGGTGGTTCTCACTCATCAGCGTGTCCCAGGGTCAGATCAACTTGACCGTGCCTTGCCTGCTGTACGGCGCGCATCCAATCATCCCAGACTCCGGGATCCGCAGGCGTACCGTCTTCGAGCAGCGACATGCTGCCTAAAAAACCGCCCAAGTCGTCTGAGCCTGTCATGTCGTAGAGCATTTTAAGGTAGGCGTACATCGCCGCGTATGCTTCCTTGATTGTGATCTTGTCTTCCATGTCAACCTCAAGGTTTTGAAGGAGCGGATAGACCCATTTGAGAATTGTAGTTGCGCGGAACTTGATTCAAGCCGCCGTTGATGATCTCACCATGACGCACTTGCACCCATACTTGCGTCCCATCCGGGTTGTTTCTCGCGAACCACTCGTTCCCGAATTTATCTGTCCCGAGTTTCGCTGATTCATCCGCCGCCACCTCTTGTAGCAATTGCCTGTTGGTGGGGGTGTCACGAAGATGACCTGACGCATTGCGAAAGATGTGCTTCGCTCTTCCGTCCGGGATGACAATATCCTTTTTCGGATTGCCGCCACCGCTCGGGCCTTGTGCCGCCATCGCCACCGCGCCCGGCGCCAGGGCGATGGTGACGGTCTCGGCATTCACGATGACCGTCTCCACTTCCCCTACCGTCGCGAGACGGATGCCCACCTGCGTCTCGGCTTGTACGGCTGCCTGCATCGAGCCGGGCAGTTTCGGCACCTTCGCGGCCAGCCCTGGTGCCGTGTTGCCGATGGCCGCCATGGCCAGCATGGCGAACGCTCGCGCCGCGTTGCGGCCCATGAGCTTGCCGTACCGCTCGCCCGCCGCGCGCAGCTCGTTGAACGAGGTGGCCCGGTCCGCCTCGTCCATCAACCGCTTGAAGCCCACGACGAGGCCCCAGAAGGTCTCGACGCCCACGTAGGAAATGAGGGTGGCGGTCATCACCGCCGCGAGGCCCTTGGAGACTGTCACGTCGGGAAGGGAAATGAGGACCATGTACGTCGTCCAGGTCCAGAGCACCGACGCCACCATGGCGTGGGGGTCGGCCATATCCTTGAACGCCTCCAGCATCTCGTCCAGCACGGCGCCCTTGGCCAGGGCCATGGCGAGCGCGAAACGCCCGTCCCCGTTGACGGTGGGGCCTTCCGTCAGCAGGCGCAGACAGTCCCCAGGTCTGCCAGTGCGCTCGCACCAGCGCAGGTACTCGCGCGTCAACTCCACCTGCGCCGTCGTGGACTGCCCCTCCAGGTGCTGGCCCGGCTCGAGCGGGGTGATGCGGCGGCTGGGGGGCTCGTACGTGTACGAACCGCTCCGTGCCTCCACTTCGAACAGTCGCCGCGCTGCTTCCTGGGGACGAGTGGGGGGCTGCACATCCTGAGCCAGAGACGACACGGCCTCCTTGAACTCGCCGTTGCCCAGCGCCACCGGCCTGGCGCCGGAACGAGGGTGAAGACAATGGGGTCGGTCTGCCCCGTGTCCAGGCGCACGACCCGGGAGGCGGTGCCACACCCGACGAGGAGAGCCAGCATCACGGTCGTGCCGCACAGCTTCATGGGGATTCCTCCCGGCCACACCTCCATGGGTAGCTAGTCTGGAAGAATACCCAATGGGTATGACACCACCCGGAGCGGGGCTCACGGGAAGGTCACTCCGCCCCGGGTGACAAGCCGGTCGCCGTTCTCGTCCCACAACTTGAGGGTGAAGGTGCCCCGCGCCTCCTGCGCCAGCATCTCCGTCTCCACCATGACGAGGCCCGTCTGGCCCGGCGGAATGGGCGCGGGCTGCCACACCTTCGCCTCCTTCACGTCCTGGTCTTTTCCCACCAGCAATGCCGCATCCTTCGCTGTCCAGGGCTCCGTGCCGCGGTTCTCCATGAGCATCGCCACGGCCACCCGCATCACGTCTTTGTCTTTTTCCCCGCGCATAGTGGTGGAGCGGTAGCTGACGACGGTTCGCTCGATGAGCGCGTTGGCCGAGGGGGTGGTGCTGACGCTCATGAGGATTTTGGCCATGACGCCTTGCGCGTTCTTCTCGTCCACCTTCAACAGCCCGCTGGCGATCAACCCCGTGATGCCCAGCCCGCATCCTTCCGCCTGCATTCGCACCAACTCCGTTTGAAGCTGCCGGATTCGGGCCTCCTTCTCCTTGACCTCTTGCTGGTAGTCCTCAACGGTGCGCCGATTGCGGAAGACTTCCACCTGCCGCGCGGCCCCTGCCGGGTGGCTCACCAACTCGAATGTGGCGCTCGTTGGGGCGGCACCATCCGTGAAGCGCACCACCAGTTTGAGCCGTTCCCCGGACTGGAGGTTTTCCGGGGGGATGACGGTGAGGCTTCGCGTCCCCATGGACACATCCTCGAAACGTTCTCGCTCTTGCAACTCCACCCCACCCGGTGGCAGCGGCGAGTCGAACCGGAAGGTGGTGGGAAGGTCGGGGCTGACGCACACCTCTGGCACCTTGTCGGAGGGAGCCGCCAACAGCTCGAGCCGGTGTGGCGACGCCTCACAGTCCGGGAGAGATGGCTGCGTGGTAGCGCTGACATCCGCGAGGAGCGCCAGGAGCAAGAGCACGGCGGGGGACGAGGTGAGCACGGAGCGGGGACCTCCAGCAGATGGGGTAGAGACTGGAAAAGTGGGCCTCTACCACACCTTCCCGCCCGGTAGGGCAGGAGCGCTCCCAAGCCCCTGCTCGCGAACCGCTCGGACAGCGCTACTCGAAACGGCGTACCGCCTCCACGGCTATGGAGGAGTAGACCTTGGCGGTCTCCGGTCCGCCATCAGGCTTCGCTGGGACGCCACTTCTACCCTCGGCCCCCGCCTCCAGGCAGACCTTGAACGTGTCCCCCGTGGGTGTTCGGGCCTCGGTGTAACGGAGATAGGCGCGACCGTCTCCGAAATGGAGTCGGCCAGAGAGGATGGTATTCGCTGGCAACTTCCAATGAGGGCCTGGCAGTGACGGGGGACTGCCCCCATAAAGCAACCGCGCGGACGTGACGCCCTCGCGCACGGTGATGAATTGGGTGGCTTCGATGGTGAGAGAGACGAGGCCCGTGTTCCCAATGCCGATGTCGAGCGTTTCCATGGTCTCGACGGCGCCCGCCGGGCACGGCTCGGCTTCGGGGGCGGGGGCGGGACGCACCTGGGCACCGGGACACGCCGTGTTGGCGGCAGCGGCGGCACCGACACACCACCCGGCCACGGGTGAGCGCGTCCCCTTCTGCTTCTTGTCCCCCTGGGGGCTGGGGGCCTGCTGCTTCTTCAAGGTGTCGTCCTTGGGTCGCGTCACCAGCGAGGCGACGACCGCAGGGGTTTCTCCACCTGGGGCGGAGCCGCGGCCCGCTCAATTTCCGGCGGCGACCACGAGGGCGCCACTTCCTGACCGGGAAGTGACTTCCACGTTGGGGAGGGGGCGGAGGACGCCACGGATGGGGACTCGGGCTTCCACCGCCGCGCGAGCCACCCCCCGGCAAGCGCCACGCCCACCAGCACCGCCATCCACACCCCCGCACGCCGAAGCGCCTGGAGCGCCAGGGCCTGCACGGGCACCTGCGCCACCGTGGCCGGAGTCGGTGTCGCCGGAGCGGGCTCCACGGAGGGCTCGGCCGCCTCGGGCTTCTCGCCAGCTGCCCGACGGCCTCGCTTCTGTCCACGGGGGCCGTCATGCAGGGGCACCTGCCAGGACGCATCCGCACGGGCCTGCAGGTGCGACAGCTCCTTCACCAACTCCAGCACGCTCGGGTAGCGCTTCTCCGGCGTCTTCTCCAAGAGCTTCATGCACACGCCACTCACCACCAGCGGCACGTTGGGGTTGAGGATGTGCGGCGGCAGGGGCTCCCGGTGGATGACGGCCCGCACCGAGGCCTCGTCATCCCACGCCACCTCGAAGGGGAAGCGGCGGGTGAGCAGCCGGTAGAGCACCACGCCCAGCGCGTATTGGTCGTCCGCCTTGCCGGGCCGGTAGGTGACTCGCCGGTCGTTCCAGTGCTCCAGGCCGAAGCGCCACGCCTCCGGGCTGCGGTAGTGGGGCGTCCCCGGCGGGAACAGGCCCTCGGTGATGGTGGTCTGCCCCTCCCGCCGGCGGCCCCGAAGTCCACCAGCACCGGCTCCCCATCCTCGTCGCGCACGAGGATGTTGGCTTCCTTCACGTCCCGGTGGACCACCTGCTTGTCATGCGCCACGGCCAGCCCGCGCGCCACCCCCACCAGTTTGCCCACCACGGCCCACGTATCGGGGTTCTCCTCCCAGGCCCACACGTCGAGCGGGCGGCCCTCGACGTAAATCATCTTCAAGCAGAAGAACTCGGGCAGCACGGGCGGCCAGTAGCTGAAGCCCACCTGCTGCACGAGGTTCTTGTGCTGGAAGGGCATGGCGAGGATGCCCTCGCGCTCGGCCCACTGCTTCGCCCGGTGGAGCGGGACGAACTTGAGGGCGAACAGGGTGCCCGTCAGCTTGTCCCGGGCCCGGTACACGGTGCCGTAGCCCCCACGCTCCACCAACTCCTCGATGATCGCGCCGTTGACGTTCGTGCCGGGCGGCAGCTCCGGCGTGTCCCGCTCGTTCATGGCGCCGCACGCTAGCAGCTCACCGGGGCGGATACCTACCCCGTGAGACTCCCTCGCGGGGCCAACTTCTCGGACAGGGTCAACTCGTCGGGTCAGGGCCGCAGCTGGTATTCCAGGGCCTTCATCCGGAGTTGCTCGTATTTGCGCAGCAACTCCGATGGGGTCAGCGCCTCGTCCCCGAAGAAGAACCCCTGCTCCTCACGCAGCAGGGTGAAGTGTTCCCGGAGGGCTCCCAGGGCCCAATCGGCCCGCTGGACGGTGGTCGGCGTGCAGGATTGGCCGTGCAGGTCATCGAACAGGTCCAGCACGTGGGAGCGAAAGCCCTCGACGAGGTACAGGCGCCGCAGGTCCTCGTCGCTCCTCAAGGCCCGCTGCCAGCGCTCGTTGATGCCCCGCTGCCAGGACAGCACGTGTTCCCCGGCGCCCATGGTCTCCAGCCGCGCCCGCTTGTCCTCGTAGTGCCTGAGCGCGTGTGTCTTCTCCTCCCGGTAGGCGGCCAGGAGCTGTCGCTCGTCCAGACCCTGGGGATTGCGCAGGAGGTGGTCGAAGAAGTTGCGCGTCTCGAAGCGCTCGATGCCATGGAACAGGGGCGTCGCGAGCCCGTTGTTGTTGTAGTGCTGGCGCGGCTCGAACCGGTACATGTAGCCGAAGTCGAAGAGGGTCACCCGCTCGCCGTCATCCAGGACGTTGCCCGGGCAGAAGTCCCACTCGAAGAAGCCATGCAGCTCCAGGTTCACGATGGTGCCGAAGAGCTGCTCGTAGACCCGTCCGTCGTAGCGCTGGAGCCGCTCCCCCTCGATCCAGGGTGAGAGGATCACCCCATCGAGCAGGGAGGCGTAGTGCGTCTCGACGATATGGGTGAAGAGTGGCGCGCTCGACGCATCGCGCTTGAGCGCGGTGAAGTCCCCGCGACGTTGGACCTCGTTGAGGAACGAGGTCCGTCCATCCACGTTCTTCACCCGGCTCTCGGGCCGCTTGCGCTTGAGCGTCCAATGACGGCCGCCCGCATGGATCCGGTAGATGGAAGCCGTCAGCCCGGACTCGATGGCCCGCACCACGTGTGCGTCGTGGGCCGTGGTGGCCACCAGGGTTTCCAGGGGCAGGGGCAGGGCGGCGCGATCGCCCACCTCGAGCGGCTGGCCACTGGTGAGGAAGGACAGCTGGGCGTGTTGTCTTTCTTCTTCCAGGCTCATTCGAGTGGGTTCCAGGGCAGAATGCCCGCGCGGATCCGCCCCATGCAGGGGAGACCGTTGGGGAGCATGCGACATGGCGGAGCAATACGACACCGTGGGCAACAAGTACGAGCAATTCAAGGACACGGCGGCCCTGCCCATCCCGGAGCGGCATACGTTCTTGAAGCTCGTGGGTGATCTGCACGGCCAGCGTGCCTTGGATCTGGCCTGCGGCGCTGGCTACTACACGCGGTTGTTGAAACAGCAGGGGGCCGAGAACGTCATCGGGGTGGATGTCTCCCCGGAGATGGTGGCGATTGCCCGGCAGCGGGAGCAGGAGCATCGGCAGGGCATCCAGTACCATGTCGCCAATGCCGCCCAGCTGCCCCACCTGGGAGACTTCCACCTGGTGACGGCCATCTACCTGCTCAACTACGCGAGCACCCGGGAGGAACTGCTGGGCATGTGCCGTGGGGCTCATACCAACCTCGAGCAGGGCGGGCGCTTCATCGCCTTCACCATCGATCCGAACTTCGTGCTGGAGAAGGGGCACTGGGAAAGTACGGCTTCGAGGTGCTCGGCGAGCGGCTCGAAGGGGAGCGCCATGTGGCCCAGGCGCGCTTCCACTCGGTTCCCCCCGCGGACATCGAATACTTCCGGTGGTCCACTTCCACCTATGAGTGGGCCATGACGCAGGCCGGCTTCCGGCAGCTCGAATGGCGGCACTTCGAGATTCCCCCCGCGGCGGTGGAGAAGTTCGGTGCGGAATTCTGGAGGGAGTACCGGGAGAATCCACTGCTCGTGGCACTGACTGGCCGGAGGTAGACAGTCTGGGACACACCCTTGTCGGAACTTCCCCGCGCTGCCTCTTCTTCTCGAGAGGCGGCGTGGGGCCTTGCTTGAAAATCACCCACGGAGAAACCGCGAAGAATCGCCACACACGAGGCTAGAGCTTCCGCACGTGCACGTCGATGTTGACGTCTTTGCTGAAGTCACTGACGGAGATGTGGTCGGGTTTGAACTCGAATCCCTGGAGCTCGAACTTGTAGTTCACGGTTTCGCCGGGTACGAGCGGAAAGGAGAAGGTATTGTAGACTTTCACGTCCTGAGCTGGCTCCTTGGTGCCGTACTTCGAGAGATTGAGGCCGTAGGCCCGGGAGGCGAACCGCGTGTTCTCGACGTCGTGCACGTGCACCGTCTGTCCGAAGAGATGGCTACCGAACTTCAGTTGGCCATGCACCTCTTTTAGATTGTTCAGCCTCTCGCACGTGTCCAGCGTGTTGATCCGCGCCGGCATTTGATCGCCCGCGCGGTAGAAGTCAACGGCGGGCGAGGGCCGCTTTCCCGTGAGCTTCCAGGCAATCATGGCGCGCGCATAAAGGTATTCATCCAGGTTTGCCGACGAGGCAAACCCAGCCGAGCCCCCGGTCGTCCCAGAAGGTTGGTGGTACAGGGTGAAGATGGGCGCGCCATGTTTCCCTCGGCCCGGGATGTTCGTCGTGTTCTCTTGCAAATCGTCCCAGTTCTTCATGTTCCAGGGCGATTCGCACGTGTATTCCCATTGATCGAGGTACCAGTCGAGCGCGTCGAACGGCGCCGTGCTTTTGGTATCGTGGAGCTCCCGAAACACGACAAGCCTTTGGTTGCTCTTGAGCAGCTCACGAATCGTTGGCCACTTGTGTCGGTCGACAGCCTCGTGGCCGTGCCGAGGCTTGGGTCGATGGTACAAGTACGGGAAGACATTCCAATCGATGCGGCCGGTGAAATCGCCGGTCCCCGGACCCTTTCCCTTGAAGGTTTCCTCCAGGTCCGTGGCGATATCGCCATAGGACTCGCAATAGAGGGTCACGATCTCGTTCGGGTGATTGTCGAGGAAGGTCTTGATCCTGCCGAGGATCTCGCAGAGGTCGGCATAGCTCGAGCCGTGACTTCCGCCATGCTGCACGCGCAGGCCGCCATCAAGCGGGTGGATGTCGAGCATGAGCGCCCGCACTCCATCCGTGAGCTGGTCCTGGATGCCGTAGTGCTGGTTCGGATCGATGTTCTGGCGGATATCAGGCGCATTGTTGAATGCGTTGTGCGTAATGAGCCACGAGACGCGATCGTATGGCTTGTCGAGTACATTGGCGAGCCAGTGCGGATTCTTGCTGGTGACCATCTCCTGAAACTCCTCGTGGGTTTCGTCGAAGCTTCGATTCCCACCTTGAAAGAAAGAGCGTTCAAATCCGCCGGGCCCGGCGGCTCGAACATACAAGACGAAATATCGCTCGCGGATGTCAAGCTCCAGTCCCACGCGTAAATAAGAGGCAAGGTGTGGTGTATCGTCGCGGCGCGTGTCTGCCCACGCCCCACGTCACGAAGTCCGTGTATGCGTGGGCCATGACGCAGGCCGGCTTCCGGCAGCTCGAGTGGCGGCACTTCGAGATTCCCCCCGAGGCGGTGGAGAAGTTCGGCGCGGAGTTCTGGAGGAGTACCGGGAGAATCCCGCTGCTCGTGGCCTTGACTGGCCGACGGTAGACAATCCGGGACACACCCTCGTCACAATTTTCCCGGCCGTCTCCTCTCTCCGAGGAGCGGCGCGGGGGCCCCACCCGAAAACTTGTCGTCCCTTCCGGGACGGCGCCAGGATACCGCCCCTTACCCCCCGAGGAGAGCTTCTCCTCTGAAGAAGGACGGATGCACATGCATTCATCGTCGTCCCCGATTCGCACCGCCGGAATGCTCGCCGCGCTGTTGCTCGTGGCCCCCGCCTGCAAGCGCGACAACCCGGAGGCCAAGGGCACTCCCGCCACCGCCCAGAAAGAGGGCGAAGCTCCCGCCGCGGCCTCGGGCGGGAAGATCGCCCTGTTGCTGCCCGAGTCGAAGACGGCGCGCTATGAGACCCATGATCGTCCGCACTTCGAGCGCAAGGTGCGTGAGCTGTGTCCGGACTGCGAGATCCTCTACAGCAACGCCGACCAGGACGCCGCCAAGCAGCAGAACCAGGCCGAGGCGGCCCTGACCAACGGGGCGAAGGTGCTCGTGTTGGATCCGGTGGACTCGGCCTCCTCGGCGGCCATCGTCGCGCGCGCCCGTCAGTCCAAGGTGGCGGTGCTCAGCTACGAGCGCCTCATCCTCAACGCGGACGTGGACTACTACATCTCCTTCGACAACGAGCAGGTGGGCAAGCTCCAGGGTCAGGCCCTGGCGGACAAGCTGAAGGCGGACGGCAAGGGCTCGGGCACCCTCGTGATGATCCACGGCTCGCCCACGGACAACAACGCGGCGCTCTACAAGAAGGGCTCGCACAGCGTCATCGACGGCAGCGGCCTGAAGGTCGGCGCCGAGTACGACACCCCGGACTGGAGCCCGGACAAGGCGCAGCAGCAGATGGAGCAGGCCATCACCCGGCTCGGCAAGGAGAACATCGCGGGTGTGTACGCGGCCAATGATGGAACGGCCGGCGGCGCCATCGCGGCGATGAAGGCGGCGGGCCTCAATCCGCTGCCGCCCGTCACCGGCCAGGACGCGGAGCTGGCCGCCATCCAGCGCATCCTCTCTGGCGATCAGTACATGACCGTCTACAAGGCCCTCAAGACGGAGGGGGAGATCGCCGCCGAGGTCGCCGTGGCGCTGCTGCGCACGGGCCAGCCCCCGGCGGGCCGAATCAATGGCAAGGTGAACAACGGCATGAAGGACGTGCCGTCCATCTTCCTGCCCGCCCAGGTCGTCACGAAGGACAACGTGAAGAGCACCGTCGTCGCCGACGGCTTCTGGACGCCCGCGCAGATCTGCGAGGGCGCCTACGCGGCCGCCTGCGCGTCCGCGCAGCTCCAGCCCTGAGGCTGCTCAGCCGCCCTGCCCCGGACGTGCCGCGTCCAGGGCGAGGGCGAGGGCGCCCAGCACCCCGGCGCGGTCTCCCAACCCCGGGGGCACGATGTACGAGTCCAGGTGCTCGAGCAGGGCGGGCGCCTGGACGTAGCCGTTGAGCAGGCGGAGCACCTCGGCGCGCACCCGGGGGAAGAGGTGCCCCTGGGCCATCACCCCGCCGCCGAGGATGAGGCGCTGGGGGGAGAGGACGCAGATGTAGTTGGCGAGGGCCTGCGCGATGTAGTGCGCCTCGAGCGCCCAGGCCGGGTGGTCCGGCGGCAGGGACTCGGCGGGCTGGCCCCAGCGCTTCTCCAGGGCGGGACCGGACGCGAGCCCCTCGAAGCAGTCTCCATGGTAGGGGCAGCAGCCGGGGAAGGGATCCGCCTTCGCGTCGCGGGGCGGGCGGAAGTGGCCCATCTCCGGATGGAGCAGGCCGTGCAACAGTCGGCCGTTGATGAGCGCTCCTCCGCCAATGCCCGTGCCCACCGTGAGGTAGATGAACGTGTCGAGCCCCTGGGCCGCGCCCCACTGCTTCTCGCCGAGGGCCGCGCCATTCACGTCGGTGTCGAAGCCGACGGGGATGTCCAGGGCGCGGCGGAACGGACCGGCCAGGTCGGCGTTCCTCCAGCCGGGCTTGGGCGTGGAGGTGATGAAGCCATACGCCGGCGAGTCCGGATGCAGCTCCACCGGGCCGAAGGACGCGATGCCCAGGGCGGCCAGGGGGCCGTGCTGGCGCGTCTGCTCCTGGAAGAACGCCAGCGCCTGGCCGATGGTGGCCTCGGGGGTCGTGGTGGGGATACGCACGAGCGCTCGGATGTCGTCCGGGCCCGTCCCCACGGCGCATACGAACTTGGTGCCTCCCGCCTCGATGCCACCCAACAGTGTCTTCACGGCGACCTCCTGGTCAGGCCCCCCCTCTACCTCGTGAGGGGGCGGCATTCCACAGGGAGGTGGCCCGGGGCGTTCAGCGCACGCGCGGCGCGCACTCCCCTCGCCCCGGTAGTGACCCACCGTGCGGACCAGGGCGGTGACGAAGTCGCGCAGGTTGCGCACCTTCGAGGCGCCGCCGGTGCCGTACTGGTCCGGGGGCAGCTGCGTCAGGTCCACCAGCTCCAGCTCCTCGAGGGTGATCTGCCCGTCCGCGCCGACGATGCCCGCCTGGTCGGCGGCGGCGAGCGCATTGAAGCGCATCTTCGCGTCCGGCGACTGGAGGTCATCGAAGAACAGGTGGTCCCCGTGGATGGTGAACTGCAACATCTCCTCCCCGCCGTTGGGCACGGTCACCCCCTCGCCGAGGTCCGGGTGCTCGCACTTCTCGTAGAGCGTGTTGGTCGGGAAGCCCCACCCGAAGCGCTTCGTCTCCGTGCCCTTCGTCGCCACGCCCTCCACGAACACGGACCAGCCGCTCGTCTTCATCAGCTCCACGTCCTCGGCGCTCGCGTTGCCCGCCTCGGCGCTCGCCGACGGGGCGATGGCATAGCTCACCGTGTCCCAGTCCGCCGCCGGCAGTCCGGTGAAGCTCCGTACCGTCGCGGGGCCGGGCTTGTGCACGTCGAAGACCTTGGCCCCCGTGGACTCCGCGGCCACCTTTCCATCGTGGGCGGCCACCTTCACCTCACCGATGGTGACGAGGAACTTGGAGAACTTCACCGACCAGCCGTCCTCGAACGCCGTCGCGGGGATTTCCTTCTCGATGTAGTCCTCCCCGTAGGTGGTGATGGTCAGATCTCCCGAGCCCCCACCGCACGACGCCAGTCCCAGCAAGCCCAATCCCAGCATCAGCTTCTTCATTGCGTTGCTCCTTCCACCCACGTCACGACGTAGGCACCCGTGTCCTCCACGCCCCGCACCAGGGCGTTCATCGCCTGGCTTCCGGTGGGGAACGTGGACACGCCCTCGGCGTCCGCGGGGGACACCGTGGCGAAGTCGATCCGGCCCAGCCACGTGTTCAAGTCGACCGTGATGCGCACCCGGCCCACCTCCTCGGCCAGCGCCCGCTCGAAGCGGATGCCCTCGATGGGCTTGGGCAGGTCCAGGGCCACGTCGAAGCGCACCCGCCGTCCATCCGGGTGCGTCGCCGTGCCGCGCACGCGCACCGCGTGGCCTCCCGGGGGACCGGCAGCGTCAGCTCCATCGAGCCGTAGTCTCCCGTCACCGCGTTGGCCTCGCCGAGCACCGTGGGAGAGGCCGCCAGCAGGTCCACCACCGTGGTGCTCAGGACCTCGGCCATCGCGTCGCCGGGGAGGTAGTGCCCCGGGTGGGCCCACGCCGTGCCGCCCAGCAAGAGGAAGGGATCGAAGCGGGGGGCGCGGCGGGAGAGCAGCACGTGCCCCTCGTAGAAGCGCACGGGGCCCACGGAGACATGGAGGGCCTCCGGGGTCACCGTCCAGCCCCGCTCGTTCGGGCCCGTCATCGGTTGGAGCGTCATCTCCACGGGGAAGGTGCGCCGTTGGGCGCCCGTGCCACAGCTCGCCAGGAACACGAGCAGGAGCAGCGCGGGGGGAAGGGACACGCGTTTCACAGATGGACCTCCAGGGTGAGCGAGGCCGTTCGTGGCGGTCCCGCGGTGAAATGTCGGCTGGGGACGAGGCTCGCGGGCGCCTGGGGATCGAAGCGCGAGCCGTACACGAACTCGCCGTCGCGCCACCGCGCATCCAGGACGTTCTGCACCTCGAGCCGCAGGGCCACGCCGCGCAGCCGCGCGCCCAGGAGCACGTCCGCGAGGAACACCGTGCGGCTGTATTCGTCGAAGGGCAGGGGCCTCGGCCCGAGGAGCGTCATGCCGAGCCCCGCGCTGAGCGCCAGGGATTCTCCCCACACGGGGACGGTCCGATTCCAGCCCACGTCGCCCCGGACCACCAGGGGCGCGAAGTAGGGCAGCAGGGTGTTCGTCGCGAGCACCCGCGCGTGCGCCACCGTCGCGCTCAGAGCGGCGATCACTCCGGGAAGGGGCGGGCCTGAAGCGCCCCCGACAGCCCCGCGCGCAGCGTCTCGCCGGTGAAGGACGTGGTGCCCACCGTGTGGTCGAAGAAGACGTCATCCTCCACCTGCGAGCCGAACAGGCTGAGCTGCGCCGCCACCCGCTCGCCCTCCCGCCGGGCTCCCAGCTCCGCGCTGCGCACCGAGACGAAGGGGGTGCGCTCGCCCTCGGACAGGCTCCGGGCCTGCGGGGAGCGGAAGCCGTCCCCGTAGTTGGCGAACAGCCGCCAGGACTCGGTGAGGGCGAGCTCGAGCCCCGCCTTCGCGCCCAGGTGCGTGCCGAAGGCCCCGCGCGAGTAGCCCTGGCCGTCGGTGTAGCGGGGATCCTGGAAGGCGAGGGCGTCGAACACCTCCACGCCCAACGCGTCCGCCCGGCCGCCGAGCATCAGGCTCCAGGCGCCCAGGACGAGCCGCGCCTCCGCGTAACCCCACGCGTTCGTCTGCACGAAGTGGGCGTCCACCTCGTTGGCGAAGAAGGTGCCGTCCGTCTCCCGGTAGCGGCGCTGGGTCTGGGTGGCGCCATCCCTCCGGGCGCCCAGGCCCAGCTCCAACTCCACGTCCTCGCCGAGCACCTCGAAGTGCCGCCGGTGCTCCGCGCGCGCGCCCAGCGTCCGCGCGTCATGCGTCTGCTCCAGCCCGTCCCCGCGCGCGTCCACCCGGAAGCCCGTGAAGTTGTTGCGCACGCGCAGGTCCGTCAGCAGGCCGAAGACCTCCAGCCGCGTGCGCTCCGTGCCCCGCCGGGGCAGCTCCATGCCGAGCAGCAGTTGATGCCGGGTCGCCGCGCCGCCCTGCCGGGCGAAGGGGGCGTCGAAGAAGCCGCTCCTGCCCGAGAGCACATCGTCCTCGCGCACGACGCCGGGGGAGTCGAAGCGCGTGGTGTAGCTGCCCGCGAGCGCTCGCAGCCGCAGCGCGCCCGCGCCCGTCTCCACGCTCGTCACCGCCTGGGCGAGCAGCGAGGCCCGCCCGAAGCTCCGCCCCGGTCCGAAGCCCTGGCCCTCGCCCAGCTCCACCGCGGCGAAGGTCTCCGCGTCGTCTGCCGGGCGGAAGGCGGCCACCACCCGGTGCTGCCCATACTGGCCCAGGGTCCCCGACAGCAGCACGCCGGGCTCCTCGAGCCCCAGCTCCAGCCGCACCGTCCCCGCCACCGCGAAGTCGCCCTGAGCGGCCCGGTAGGAGCCCTCCGTCACCCGGAGCTCGCGCACCACCTCGGGGATGATGAAGTTCATGTCCGCGTAGCCCAGCGCGTGGATGTGGCTCACCTCGTTGACGGGCAGGCCCCCCACGTTCAGCTCCACGTCCTGTCCGTGGAGCGCGTCGAAGCCGCGCAGGAAGAGCTGCTGGGCCTTGCCCTCGCCGCCATGCCGCGAGGCGACGAGCCCCGGCACCAGCCGCAGCACGTCCACCGCGCTCTTCCGGGGCGCCGCGTCCAGCACCTCCCGGTCAATCGTGAGCTCGGACGCGCCATGCGCCGGGCGCGCCGCGCGCACCGTGGTGTTCGCGGCGGGCGGGGGCGGGGGCTCCTCGGGAGGCGGCTCCTCGGGGGGCGGCTCTTCACCGGGCGGAACTGGCGCTTCTTCGCGCCGCTCCTCGGGCAAGGGTGGGACGTCTTCCATTCCTCCACCGTCCCAGGGGGACAGGGAGGCACAGAGCAACAGACAGAGTGGAATCACGGGGGGCTCGGACAGACCAATGCCTGACGCTCCCGCCTTCGCGGGGCGCATGCTTGTGACTGACTTCAGAAAAGAGGGCCGGGACTAGGGGCCTTGCGGCATCGCCGTGGGGCGGGGCGGCTCACCCGGCAGCGACAAGGGCCCCCGGGAGACTTCCCACCGCAGGGGCGTCCAGCGGACCACGGGGGCGTGTACTTCCACCCGGGCCACGGCCAGCGCGAGCAGGTGCTCCACGGAGCCCACCGGGTGTTGGTGTTGCACGGCGCCCAGGACCGGTTCCCGCTCGTGGCCGCGCGCCTCCAGGGCGGAGGGAGCGTGGCGCCGGGAATGGGAGTGGCCATGGCCCACCGCCGCGTGGAGCACCGGCGCCAACGCGAGCCCGTACACCAGGACCACCGGGCCCAGGCATGCCGGTCTCGGCGGTCTCGGGGGTCCAACACGGGCGGGGGTCTCCGACGGCAAGGGGGAGCGCCTCCCTATCCCCGTTTCACGCCGGGTGCAAGACGCGCTTGTGTGGCGCTCAGCGCTGGGCCACGGCGCGCGGGGTATGAAAGGGAATGAGCAGGGTCGCGGTGGTGCCGTGGCCGAGCCCCTCGCTGTCCAGGGTGAGGCGGCCGCCCATGAGCTGCGCGGCGAGCGCGCTGGAGTGCAGGCCGATGCCATGGCCCTCGGCGCGGGTGGTGAAGCCCTGGGTGAAGAGGTGCTCGCGGATGTCCGGGGCGATGCCCACCCCCGTGTCCACCACCTGCAGGCGCACCCAGCCGTCCTCGAGCGTCGCGCGGATGGTGAGGTGGGGGTCGTCCTGGGGGTGGGCCTCCATGGCCTGACGCGCGTTGCTGAGCAGGTTGAGCAGGATGGTGAGCACCTTGTGCTTGTCTGTCTTCACGGGCGGCAGCCCTGGCACCTCCCGGGAGACGGTGATGCCCGCCTGGAACAGGGCGCCCTGTTGCAGGCGCAGGGCCTCGTCCACCAGGTCGCCCAGGTCGCACTCCTCCATCAACAGGGTGGAGGTGGCATGCGCCTGCTGGCTCTCCACGATGGAGCGGACCCGCGCCACGTTGGAGTCCAGCGTCTCCAGGTTCTTGGAGAGCGAGGTGTGCTCCTGCTCCAGCTCCTCGGACAGGCGGATGAGGTAGTCCACCATGTGGCGGCCGCGGGCGTCCTGGGTGAGGAACTCCGCGAGCTGGGAGCGGTTGTCCTCCAGCAGGGCGGTGGCCTGCCGGAAGCGGTTCACGCGGGAGGTGGCCGCGGCGCCGCGCATGAGCGCGGTGTCCACGACGATGCTGGTGAGGGCGTTGCCCACGTCATGCAGGACGCTGGAGGCGACTTCCGCCATGCCCACCCGGCGCGCCGTCTCCACCAGCCGGGTCTGGGCCTGCCGCAGCTCGTGGGTGCGCTGCTGGACGCGCGCCTCCAGCTCCTCGTTGGCGTGGCGCAGGGCGGTCTCGGCCTTGCGCACGTCCGAGTAGAGGCGGGCGTTCTCGATGGAGATGGCCGCCTGCGAGGCGAGGTGCTCCAGGAGCGAGAGCCGGCCGTGGGAGAAGGTCTCGGAGGCGAGGGAGTTCTCCAGGTAGAGCAGGCCCTGGAGCGTGTCCTGGCGGCGCACGGGCAGGCACAGCACGGAGCGGGCGGAGGACGAGGAGAAGTAGACGTCGGAGGAGAAGGGGTGGGGCTGGGTGGTGTCGTCGAGCAGGACGTGCTCGCCGCTGCGGCGCACGTAGGCCAGCAGGGACAGGGGCAGCTCGTGGGGGTGGAGGGCCTCGTCCTGGCGCTCCAATGGGGGCTCGAGCGCCACGAGCTGGAGTGCGTCGTCCTGGAGCAGGAGGAAGGCGCCGCGTTGCGCTCCAGCGCTCTCCAGGGCGACGCGCATGAGCGTGGCCACCAGCCGCTCGAGGACGATCTCACTGGAGATGGCCTGCTGGGCCTTGATGACGGCGAGCGCGTCGATGCGCTGCACGCCCGTGCCCGTGGTGGTGGTGTCCTGTCTGGAGTCCATGACGAGGAGCTGGGGCCACTGCTCCTCCAGTTGGTGGGCTTTTCCATGGGCGCCCCACTGGATGTAACCCTCGTGGGCCTGACGGATGTAGGCGGTCGTGAGCGAGGGCAGGCCCAGGTCCTTGCAATAGCGGGCGGCCAGCTCGCAGATGAGGCCCACGAGGTGGTTCGAACCGTATTCGCGCGCCGCGGACAGGGAGGCTTCGTAGGAGCGCAGGGCCTGCTCGGTGTGGCCGGAGAGCCGGGACAGCTCGGCGGCCACCAGCCGCTTGGCGGCGACGAAGTTCGCCGGGCAGCCGCTGGCCCAACCCGCGAGCTGTTGGCGGTGGAGCTCGATGTCGGCGAGGAACTCCCGTTTCTCCTCGGCGGAGGCGTTGCGGTAGCAGGCGGCGAGGGTGAGCGCTCCGTAGAGATGGTAGGCGAACGCCGCGGTATCGCCGGGTACCCGGCGCGCCTCCGGAGTGGCGAGGGCGCGCGCCCGGCGTGCCTGCTCGTAGTCGCCACACATGTAGCGGGACTGGAGCTTGATGAAGAGAAACATGTTGTGGTGCTGCGCCGAGCGGCCGCTGACGATCACCGCCTCGGCGCTCTCTTCATCGAACCCGTCTCCATCTGGAGAAGAGAAGGAGGGCGTGAGCCCTCGCAGTTGCTGCACGAGCCTTTCGTAATAGCGGGTGAGGAACTCGAAGATCCGAAAGTTGGACTTGCGCGAGAACTCGACGAACGCCTGGATCTCCTGGTGCGTCTCGGAGAGCTCACGGCCCTCGACCAGGAGGGTGCGGCTGATGGAGAAGCCGTGAACGCAGGCGGCCGGAGAGTCTCCCACCCGGAGCGCATACTCGAAGGCCGCGAGGTAGTACTTGTGGGTCTGGGAGAAGGGCTCGCGAAGGCAGGCGAGGGCGGCGTAGAAGGCGAGGACCCGGCCACGGTAGATGGAGGTGGGATGGCGCTCGCTCAGCTCGTGGGCGAGTTTTCCGAAGGCATGGGCCTTCTCGTATTGTCGGCGGACGATGCAATACCAGGTCGCACAGAGGGCATAGCTGTTCGCCGAGGCTTCCGCGTTGCCATGGCGGATGCTCAGGACCACGGCGCGCAGGGCGGCGATGGTGGCCAGGCCGGGACTGGTGAACAGCGCCAGGGTGCACAGGCTCGCCAAGGCATTCAGGGTCGCCGTCACGTCGGGATCCGTCATGGCGGGCAGGTCGAGCAGGCTCTCGACGGAGTGCCGCTCCAGCAATCCTTCCAGCTCCGCTTCCGCGGCGCTCAGCTCCTCGGCGGAAGGGGCGAGCGGCAGCGGGAGTCCAAACTTCTCCAAACACTCCAGGAGGTTGCGCAGACTGGCCTGGGCGTCGCCCATGAGCAGCAGGAGGCGGCTCTTGAGGATGTACGCGGAGACGGTGTCGAGGCGCGTCCGGGCGTGGCGTGATGCCTCGTCCACCAACTGGAGGGCCTGGGAGGAATGGCCCAGCACCATCTCGCTGGAGGCGCGGGCCAGGCGCAGGTTGAAGGCCAGCTCGGGGTGGGTCTGCCACGGATCTCCGGGCAGCAGGGAGAAGGCCAGGTCGAGGTAGCCCACGGCGGATTGATGGGCCGTGGAGTTCCGGGCCCGGAAGCCCGCCCGGGCATTGAGGTGCGCCAGCCGCGTGCGCTCCTCGACGTCGTCCAGCAACTTCACGCCCGCGTTGAGCTGGGACACCACGTCGAAGAGGCGCTCCTCGAGCTCCTCGGCGCCCAGGCCCTGCAGCAGCAGGCGGCCGATGCGCAGGTGCAGGCGCTCGCGTTCCTCCCGGGAGGTGAGGCCATGGGCGGCTTGTTGGATGCGGTCATGCAGGAATCTCAGCTCCAGGGGACCGGCTTGGACCACCAGCCCCTCCAGTAGGGCCGGCTCCAGACAGCGCTCCACGTCGGGAGCCTCCCGCTCGGCCAGCAGGGAGAGGAGGGAGAGCGGAAAGGAGCTGCCCACGCCCGCGGCGAGTTGGAGCAGGTGCTGTGTGTCCGGTGGCAACTGGCGCAGCCGGTCCGCCATGAAGTCCACCACGTTGTCCGCGTAGCCACACGCCTTCACGCCCGCTTCGTCCCAGCGCCAGCCCCCTCGGGAGCGCGCGTCACCAGCTCTTCCTGGTGGAGGGTCTGCAACAGCTGCAACAGGAAGAAGGGGTTGCCCGCCGTCTTCTCCCACACCAGCGCGGACAGGGGCCGCACCATGTCCTCCTGGGCCCCGGGCAGGGCATCCGCCACGAGCTGGTGCGTCTGCTCGAGCGACAAGGCGCCCAGGTGGAGCTCCGAGAACCGCGTCCCCGCCTTGCGCGCCGTGGCGAGCGTCAACAGGAGCGGATGCGTGGGCGTCACCTCGTTGTCCCGGTAGGCCCCCACCCACAGCACGGGGGGCGTGTCCGGGTGGGTCATCAGGTATTGGATGAACGCGAGGCAGGCGGCGTCCGCCCACTGCAAGTCGTCCAGGAAGAGGACGAGGGGGTGCTCCCCCGTGGCGAAGACGCTCAGCAGGCGTTGGAAGAGGTGGTGGATGCGGTGCTGGGCCGCCTCGGGCGGCAGGTCCTCCACGGCGGGCTGTCTGCCCAGGACGAGCTCCAGCTGGGGCACCATCTCCAGCAACACCTCGCCCTGTCCTTCCAGGGCCTCCAGCAGGCGTTGGCGCCGGTGGCCAGCTCCGCGTCACTGCCGGCCAGCAGGTGTTGGATGAGGCCCCGCAGGGCCTGCACCAGGGGCGCGTACGGCTTGTCCCGTTGGTACTGCTCGAACTTGCCCCGGAGGAAGAAGCCCCGGCTGCGCAGGACTGGCTGGTGCAGCTCCTTCACGACGGAGGACTTGCCGATGCCCGAGTAGCCGCGCACCAGCACCCACTCCGGCCGGCCCGTCTGGGCCACGCGCTCGAACGCCTCCAGCAGCGTCGCCACCTCGGCATGCCGGCCATACAAACGCTGCGGCAGCAGGAAGCGCGCGGGCACGTCCTTCTGCCCCAGGGGGAAGTCCCGCTCTCCGTTCAGGATGCGCTCCAGGTCGAAGCGCAGCCCCTCCGCTCCCTGGTAGCGATCCTCGGCGCGCTTGGACAACAGCTTCATCACCAGCGAGGAGAGGGCCCGTGGCAGGCCGGCACCACCTGGTGCGGGGGCACGGGGGCCTGGGCCGGTGGGCGTGAAACCACTCCAGCAAATCCCTGCCCGTGAAAGGCAGACGCCCCGTGAGCAATTGGTAGAAGGTGATGCCCAGGGAATAGAGATCGGTGCGGTAGTCCAGCGCCCGGTTCATCCGCCCCGTCTGCTCCGGAGACATATAGGCCGGCGTGCCCTCCACGAGCGCGGCGGGCGCCGCCTCCACGTGCTGCGTTCGCTGGAGGGTGGAGATGCCGAAGTCGATGAGCCAGGGCTGCCCGGACTCGGACAGGAGGATGTTGCCGGGCTTGATGTCCTTGTGGATGACGCCCCGGCGGTGCACCTCGGCCAGGGTGGTGCACAGGTCCAGGGCGATGGGCAGGAAGCGCTCGACGGGGAAGGGTCGGTCCAGGTGCTCGGAGAGCGAGGTGCCGCCCTCGTTGCCGAGGACGAGCACGGGCCGCTCCTGGAGCAACTCATAGGCATGCACCTGGACGACGCCGGGCGTGTCCCGCAGCCGCTGCAGGAGCGTGTACTCGTGCTGGAGGTGGGCGCGCTCGCGGGCACCCGGGAAGTCGGAACGGGGGGTCTTCAGGATGACGGGCTGGCCATCCACCTCGCGCAATGCACGGTACAGGAGGTTGGAAGAGGTGGACTGCAGGAGTCCAAGCAGGGAGTAGCCAGGGAACCGAAGCATGGGGATCCGCCGATCATAGAACAACTCCAGACTCTCTCCCGCCGGCCGAGCCCCCTCGATTCCAGGGGCTCGACTACCAGGGACCGAGAGCCTGTTCGCTCAAATGCTGAGAGTGTGAAAGGGGCGTGTCCCACCCCAGGAGTCCGCGCTCACTTGCGCGCGGACGCCGAGCGGTCACGGATGCTCTTGAACTCCGAGCCGGGCTTCCACTGGGGCCAGCGATTGGACGTGGCCAGCTCCCGGCCGAGGTCATGCAGCAGGTGCACGTCCTGGGCGGCGCCGCGCAGGTCCCAGTGGGCGCTCCAGGCATCGCAGGGTTGGTGGTAGCAGCGCGCGGTGTAGTCCGTGACCCATTTGTCACCTGCCTCCCGGCCTCCTTCCACCAGATCGTGGCCGCCGCCCAGCCCCATCAGCAGGAGCACCGGCACGCCGCGCCGGGCCAGGGAGAAATGGTCCGCGCGGTAGAACAGGCCCCGCTCGGGTTTCGCATCGGGGGTGACGGTGCGGCCCTGTCTGGCGGCGGCCCGGGTGAGGTCGTCCTCGAGCTCGTTCTGCCCATGGCCGACGAGCACGACGTCGCGGGCGGGCCCGGCGGTCTGCAGCACGTCCATGGTCAGGTTCGCCGCCAGGGTGGCGAGGGGCTGGAGTGGATGCGCGGCGTAGTACTCCGAGCCGAGCAGGCCCCGCTCCTCGGCGGTCCAGGCGGCGAAGAGGATCGTGCGCGCGGGCCTCGGTTCACGTTGGAACGCGCGGGCGATCTCGATCATGCCGGCCAGCCCGATGGCGTCATCCACGGCGCCATGGCGCACCGTATCGCCGGAGGCATCGGCCGGACCGATGCCGTAGGCGTCCCAGTGGGCGCCGTACATGATGGCCTCGCGGGGACGCTGCTTGCCGGGCAGTTTGCCCAGCACGTTGTGGCTGTCGGCGCGCGCGTGGGTCACGCGGTAGTCGCAGCTCAGGTGGGCGCCCGCGAGCGGGATGGGCTTGAAGTCCGCGGTGCGTGCCTCGTCCTTGAGCCGCTCCAGGTCCAACCCCGCGCGCGTGAACAGCGCGGTGGCGGCGTCGCGGTGGAGCCACCCCTGCATCAGCACCTTCTCCCGGGCGGGTTGGGCCCGGACGATGTCGTAGGTCTCTCCGTGGCCCGCCTGCACCGTGGACCAGCCATAGCCCGCGCCCGGGGTCTCGTGGATGATCAACGCGCCGAGCGCGCCCCGCCGGGCCGCCTCCTCGAACTTGTAGGTCCAGCGGGCGTAGTACGTGGCCGCCCGGCCGCCGAACCTGCCGCTGACGGGCTCTGCCTCGCGCGCCTCGAAGTCGGGGTCGTTGATGAGGAAGACGGCGATCTTCCCGTGCAGGTCGACGCCCTTGAAGTCATCCCATCCCCGCTCGGGCGCGGAGACGCCGTAGCCCACGAACACCAGCGGGGCCTTGTCGATCTTCACGCGGCTCACCGGGCGCAGCGTGTTGACCACCACCTCCTGGCCCTGACGCAGCGGCGTTGCTTCGCCTCCGGCGAACAGGTTCACGGTGGCGCCTTCCTGTACCTGGAAGTGGACCAGGGGGACCTTCTGCGTCCAACCGCCCTTCTCGCCCGCGGGCTCCAGGCCCGCCTCCTTGAACTGGCGGATGAGGTACTCGACCGTCTTCGCCTCGCCGGGCCCTCCCGGCGCCCGGCCCGCGAACTCGTCCGAGGCGAGCGTCCTGGTGAGCTCCGACAGCCGTGCCGGATCGATCGTCACCGGCTCCTCCGCGCGGCCCTCCCTCGCGCCCAGCAGCAGGGCGAGCGCGGCGAGGAGGGGGGAACGTGACGCGTGTCTCGAGACTCTCCAGAAGGTCATGGCCGCACTTAAAACACGACCGGGATCCTTTTGAAGCCGCGCAGAGCGGCCCCCATGCTCAGTTCGAGCTGTCCGGCGGGCTCGGCCAGCCTCAGCTCCGGCCATCGGCGGAACAGGGTCTCGAAGGCGAGCTCGGCCTCGAGCCGCGCCAGGGGGGCTCCGATGCAGACGTGGATGCCCTTGCCGAAGGCGATGTGCCGGTGGGCATCGGGCCGCGAGATGTCGAACGCGTCCGGGTGGGCGAAGCGCCTGGGGTCCCGGTTGGCCGAGGCGAGCCCCACCGCCACCTTCGCTCCGCGAGGCACGCGCGTTCCCCCCACGTCGAGGTCCTCCAGGGCGATGCGTGGGCCGCCGATGAAGTCGACCGGCCCCCAGTAGCGCAGCGTCTCCTCGACCATGCCCTTGACGCAGGCGGCGGGGTCCGCGAGGAAGCGGGCGTGCTGCTCGGGGTGGCTCAAGAGCGCGACGACGCCGTTGCCGATCAGGTTCACGGTCGTCAGGTGCCCGGCGAAGAAGAGGATGAACACCATCGACAGCAGCTCCTGGGGGTTGAGGATGTCTCCGTCCTCCTGGACCTGGACCATCTGGCTGATCATGTCCTCGGTGGGCGCCCGCCGCTTCCGCTCGAAGAGGGACTCGAGGTAGTTGGCGAAGGCGTTCAGGCCGGCGCGCGTCTCCGCATCCATCATGCCCTCGGGCCCCTTGGCCCGCAGGAGCCGCTCCGCCCAGGGGTAGACGGTCTCGCGCTCCTCCACGGGAATGCCGAGCATGTCGCTGATGACGGTGATGGACAGGGGGTAGGCGAAGGACTCGACCAGATCCAACCGCCGGCCGGGGGCCACCTCACCGCGCGCGGCCGCCTCGCGCTCGGCCTTGTCGAGCAGGTCCTCCACGATGCGCTGGATGCGGGGCCTGAGCGCCTCCATGGCGCGCGCGGTGAAGTTGGGCTGCACGAGCTTGCGCAGCCGCGTGTGATCCGGTGGGTCCAGCACCAGGATGCTGCGCACGATGGGGCGCAGCTCCTCGGGCAGGGCGGCCTCCATGCGCGCGCGCTGCTCGGGGGGCATGGCCTTGAGCACGTCGGACGAGAGCCGCTCCTCCATGAGGATGGACACGGCCTCGTCGTACCGGGTCACGAAATATTGCTCCGGGGTGGACCCACCCGTCGGGGCGCGCTCCGCCTTCGCCCGGTCCACGATGCCGAGCCCGGAGGGAACGCGCACGACGGGGCCCTTGTCGCGCAGCTCGGCGTAGACGGCATGGGCCCGGGTCATGAACTCCAGACTCTCCTTGTCCAGGACCGTGGGCCCCCGAAGGGGGCCTCTTTCGCGGCCTCGGTCGGCGTCTGGTGTTGCTGCTGCTCGTCCAGCGGGTTCGGCGCCATGGTGTCCTCCCTCGTCAGCCGGGAGGAACGATAGCCCAGGCGCCGCCGAGCCCTGGCCTACTTGATCTCCGCCTTGCAGAGGGCGCTGCACCCGTCGCCGCTGACGGTGTTGCCGTCGTCGCACTGCTCGCCGGCCTCGGGCTGGACGACGTTGTCGCCGCAGCGGGGACCGAACACGCACGCGCGGGTGCACTGACCGGAGCCGTTGCTCGCCCCCTCGTCACACTCCTCGCCCGGGTCCACCGTCCCATTGCCGCAGGTGGGCGTGCATTGGGTGCGGCGGGTGACGAAGTTGGTGAGCGTGAGCCTGTACGAGGAGGCCGAGGTGTGGCGCTCGGCCTGGAACACCACCGCCTCGTAGATGCCGCCCACCCGCAGGCCGAGGTTGGCGGCTCGGTCCTTCAGGGTGATGATGCCCTCCTGCGCTCCGTGGACACCGCCGAGGTCCAACGCCAGCCGGCCATTGATGAATACCCAGACGTCATCATCCCCCCGGAAGTTGAGCACCTCGGTGCCCTTGTACTCGAACCAGTAGCGTGCCTCGCTGGTGAAGCTGAAGTTGTGCCGGACCTTCGCCGTGCCTTCCGTCACCTCGCGCATGTCCTCCGTGCCCTGGGCGACCCAGCCCAGGTTGTCGAGTGGGAAGAAGGTCTGGTCGTCGAACACGTATGAGCCGCTGGTGGCGTCCTTGAGCAGCTCCAGCGAGCCCACCACCGTCAGGTTCACGCCCTCGACGTCCCGGTACCACTGATCGAACGCCGCCCGGCCGTGGGTGGTGCCGCCGGTCACGCCCTCCTTCGCGTACACGGGCTTGCCGTCCGGAGACAGGGGCGAATAGAGCGGCCCACAGATGCCGAGCTCCGCGCCATTGGCGTTCTCGAAGTCGACGTGGCCCTTGGGGTTCGTCAGGTCATTGCCGCGGAAGTCGCGGTAGACGACGGGAATGGACACCTTCTCGGGCGTGGACGACTCGACGGCCTGACATTTGAAGCCCGGCTCGAGCGTGCACGTGGGCGAGCAGCCGTCGTTGGCGCGCGTGTTGCCGTCATCGCACTGCTCCTTCGGATCGTTGGGCAACAGGACGCCGTCCCCGCAGGTGCTCTCGCAGGTGCCGCCGGAGCACCGGGGCTCGGTGGTGCACAGGGGCGAGCAGCCATCGCCCAGGTTGTTGTTGCCGTCGTCGCACTGCTCCGTGCCCTCGACGACGCGATCCCCGCAGACGGTGCGGACGCAGGGCTCGCCGGCCGCCGGGCACTTGTAGCCGGACTCCAGCCGGCAGGTCGCGCCGCAGCCATCGCCGGCAGGGCGTTGCCGTCCTCGCACTCCTCGTCCCCGGCGATGATGCGATCGCCACACGCCGCGGCGAAGCAGCGATCCCCCTGCGCGGTGCAGCTCCAGCCCTCTTCCACCGGGCAGCGGGTGTCACAGCCGTCACCCGCGGTGGTGTTGCCATCGTCACAGGCCTCGGTGTTGTCCCGGGTGCCGTTGCCACAGGTCGTGCGGATACAGGCCTGGCCCGGCGTGTCGCACGCCCAGCCCTCCTCTACCGCGCGACAGCTCGCGGCGCAGCCGTCGCCGTCCGCCGTGTTGCCGTCGTCGCAGGACTCCGCCGACTGGCGTGCCCCGTCTCCACATTGGCCCTCTCCTCCGCCACAGCCGGAGGCCAGCATCGACACGAGAAAAGAGACGAGCACGAGGCCCGTGAATCGCACTCCACCAGGAAGGTCACTCCGCATGGAGACGGATGCTGGAAGTGGGGGAGGGGCGTGTCAACGCATCCGTACGCCCCACGCGGAGGGTACGCCCTCGGAGCACATGGGAAGTCAGAACTCGATGTCGTGTTGTTTGCAGTATTTCTGGACGAGGGCGCGCTGAGCGGAGGGCACCCGGCTCCATTGCGCGCGGGCGTTGGCGAGGTCGCCTTGCTGGCAATGGGCGCGGGTGAGCAGGAGAAGGACGCCCCCGTGACCTTCGTGCGCTGGCTGAGGCGGGCGAGCCGGATGGCCTCGGTGGCCTGGTTCGCCTTCAACGCCTGCTCCGCCTGCTCCAGTGTCTCGCGCACACCGGCGGGCAGGACCTCGGGGGCTTGAGCCCGGGCCGAGGGACGCGCGGTGGGCTGGGGAGCGGTGGCCGAGGCGGCGGGCTCGGTGGGCTCGGCGGGAGGGGTCTCCTGGGGGGCGGGAGTCTCCTGGGCGGGCGGAGGCGCGGGAGGCGGGGCGGCGGTGGTGGCGGCGACTTCCGGAGGGACTGCGTCACGGGAGGAGAGGCGGGAGGCGTTCCACGCGACAGGAACGCCACGACGCCCCCGGCTCCCACGAGCAGCGCGAGGACGGCGCCGATGAGGGCGGTCCGCGAGGACTTCGGCGGCATCGCGCTCCCCGGAAGCGAGGGCGCGGGCCCCACCATCGAGGGGGTGGGGCCTCCATCATCGAGGGCGGCGCCTCCATCGCCGAGGGCGTCGCCGCCTGCACCACCCCGGGGCGAACGGTCGCGACCGCCTCCTGGGCGGAGGGCGCCTTGCGTCCGGGCACGGTCGCCGGTGCGGCGGCGACGGAGGCCGCGGAGGGTCCGCCCTGGTCCACCCCCGCGCTCACGGGCGTCAGGGGGACGTCCTGGCTGGCCGGCTGGGACTCGGGCCGCGCCGAGGAGAGGCTGGGGGCCGTGCCGGTCAGCTCCTCGATGAAGGCCGCGATGCTCGGCTGCCGGTCGCCGGCTGCTTCGACAGGGCCTTGTCCACCGCGGCGCAGACGGACGCGGGCAGGTGCGGACAGATGGCGGCGAGGGGGTCCACCGGCTCGTTCACGATGCGGTAGAGGATGCCCACCACGGACTCGTCGGCGAAGGGCGACTTGCCGGAGAGCATCTCGTAGACGATGACGCCGAGCGCGAAGAGGTCCGAGCGCGCGTCCACCTTGGTGTTCTGGCCCCGGGCCTGCTCGGGGGACATGTACCGGGGGGTGCCCATCAGTACGTCGTCCTGCGTGCGCACCGTCTGGGCGGAGACGAGCTTGGAGATGCCGAAGTCGAGCAGCTTCACCTGGTAGTCGGCGACGTCCCAGGACTCGGTGGGCACGAGGAACACGTTGCCGGGCTTCAAGTCCCGGTGGATGACGCCCGCCTGGTGGGCCGCGTGGAGCGCCGCGCCGATCTGCCGCGCGACGAAGAGGGCCTCGGGCAGCGGCAGGGGGCCCTTCTTGAGCCGCCGGGACAGGGTCTCCCCGCTCAGGTGCTCCAGCACCAGGAAGGGGGCACCGCCCTCGCCCTCCGGGCCGTGGAAGTCGAGCACCCCGACGATGTTGGGGTGCCCGAGCCGCGAGGTGATCTCCGCTTCGCGGCGGAAGCGCGCGTACTGGTCGGCCGTCACCTCCTCGTCACTGAGGAGGACCTTCACCGCCACCTGTTTGCCGGGCAGCCGCAGGTGCCGGGCGAGGAAGACCTTGCCCATGCCTCCAGTGCCCAGCAGGGACACGATTTCGTAGGTGTCGCGAAGGATGCTGCCAATGCGGATGTCGTCCGAGGCGGAGGGGCTCATGATGTTCCGCGCGGACCATATCACCCGGAAGTCCCTCTTTCCGGGTGACTCATGCGCCGCTCAGCAGTTGCTGATCAGCTCCCAGACGCCCCAGTCGCTCTGGGTGGGGACCTCGTTCTGGGTCCACCACCTGGCGCGCCACAGCTTGCCGCCCGAGGTGGCCTGGTCTCCCTTCACGTACACCTGGGTCGCGCTCCACGCGGCCACGCCGGCGCAGGAGCCGTTGCCGGTGCCGCTGGTGACGGTGATGGAGACCGGCGCCGAGGTGGTGGTCGCGCCGCCGTCGTCGGTGGCCACGGCCGTCAGCGTGTAGCTGCCCGCCGCCACGTTGAGCCAGGCGAGGCTGTAGGGCGCGGAGGTGACCGTTCCCAGCTTCTGGGTGCCCGCGTAGAAGACCACCTGGGTGACGCGGCCGTTGGAGTCCGAGGCGTTGGCGCTCACGGTGATGGTGCTGCCGGGCGTGAAGGTCGTGCCGTTGGCGGGGGAGGTGAGGTTCACGGACGGCGCCGGGTTGGTGGTGCCGCCGCCGACGACCTGGGAGATGGCGTTGAGCAGCGACGTCGTGCCCGAGGTGTCCTGGGAGATCTCCCAGATCATGATGCCGCCGCCGCGCTGCAGCGCGAGCTGGGCTTTGCTCTTGATGGTGGGGATGCCGTTGTAATAGATGCCGTTGACCACGTCCTTGTTGGGGGCCTGGGGGTCCATGGCGACGAGCTGCGCGTAGGTGTAGGCCCCGTTCCCCGAGTCCTTGCCGTAGAAGGGCACGCCCAGCACCGCCTTGTTCGCGGGCAGCCCGCGGCCGAGCCAGTAATTCATCGACTGGACGGCGACGTCATACGACGAGTGGGGATAGCCCATGTCGTAGGCCATGATGTTCAGGAAGTCCACGTCGGCGAAGGACGAGCTGGGGATGCCGTCGCCGCCCGTGGCGAGCACCGCGGCGGTGAGGATCTTGCCCCGCGCGTGCAGCGCGGTGCCGAGCTGGTTCATCAGCGCGCCGAAGTTCTGGGACGAGGCGCCGGGATCCGGCCACTCCCAGTCGATGTCCACGCCATCCAGTCCGGCCTGGTCCACGAAGGTCAGCACGTTGTTGACGAAGGTGGTGCGCGCCGAGGCGTTCGCGGCCAGCTGCTCGAAGGGCGAGTCATTGCCATCCATCCAGCCGCCCACCGCCACCTGCACCTTGACGCCCTTGGCGTGCGCCGCCTGCACCAGCGAGCGCAGCCGCGCATCCCCGCTGCTCAACCCCGTCAGCCCGCCCTGCGCCGTGGGCAACAGGAAGGAGTAGTTGATGTGGGTGAGCTTGTCGTACTGGATGGAGTTGACGTCTCCCTGCCACGTGGGGAAGTAGCCAACGACCCGGGTGGAGAGCGCTCGGGCCTCCTGCGAACCCAGGGACTCGTCCAGGGCCTCCGTGGAATCGGGCTGACCCGTGCAGGCCAACAGGGTGGTGAGAAGGGCTCCGACCGCCAGACTTCTGAGTTCGAATGGTTTGTGCAAGACCGCTCCTTCGAGAACAGCCGGAAAGAGAACGAATCCTGGGATTTCGGGTCAAAGAATCGGGGATGGGGGCCTGACTTCGTGACGCCTGGGTGACACTTGCGACACGGGGCCGTGACCCTGTGACACTTTCGCGACGGGCTCCGCCCTTTGTTGTCGGTGTGCATACGGATTGGGTAGGGGTGCGCCACTCGCGGGCCCGGGGTTCTCCCGTCCGCGTGTCGAGCCCCGCCATGCACCTTCCTGCTTCTTCCCGATCCGTCCTCCTGTCGCTGCTGCCCGGTGCCACGCTGTTGCTGTCTCCGCTGGCCCAGGCCCAGCAGCCGGGGACCCCCGAGACCCCCGCCGCTTCCGACGCGCCGGCCGCCCCCAACGAGGCGCCCACGAATGTCGAGCCGGCCTCGCCCAGCGCGCCGCCCGCCGCCGTGACGCCGCCGCCCGTGGCCGCCAAGAAGGAGACCCCCTGGTACGAGAAGATCCGCCTCCGGGGCTACACGCAGTTCCGCTACAACCGACTGCCGAGCTTCCGCGTCAACGAGGATCTCATCAACGACCAGGGTGACCGGTTCCTGGGCAAGAACAACGGCTTTGGCATCCGGCGCGCGCGGCTCGTCATCTCCGGGGACGTGCACGAGCGGGTGTCCATCTACCTGCAGCCCGACTTCGCCTCGGTCATCTCGGACCAGTACAACGTGGCCATCATGCGTGACTGGTACGCCGACATCTTCCTGGACGCGGCCAAGGAGTTCCGGCTGCGCGTGGGCCAGTCGAAGGTGCCGTATGGTTTCGAGAACCTCCAGTCGAGCCAGAACCGTCTGGCCTTCGATCGCAACGACGCCATCAACAGCGCTCTCAAGGACGAGCGCGACCTGGGCATCTTCTTCTATTGGGCGCCGAGTGAGATCCGCCAGCGCTTCAAGGACCTGGTCGACAACAACCTGAAGGGCTCGGGCGACTACGGCGTGGTGGGCCTGGGTGTCTACAATGGGCAGACGGCCAACCGCCCCGAGCGCAATGACAACCTGCATGTCGTGGGCCGCGTGACCTGGCCCTTCCTCTTCGGCAAGCAGTACGTCGAGGTGGGCGCGGGAGGCTATTACGGCCGCTTCAACGTCACCGTCTCGCCGAGCACGGGGGCACCGTACGTGCTGGCCGACGGGAAGAATGATCTCGTGGATGCCCGCGCCAACGTGAGCCTGGTCGTCTACCCGCAGCCGATTGGCTTCATGGCCGAGTACAACGTGGGCCGCGGGCCCTCCACGGGCGGTTTCGGGGACTTCACCATCGACAGCCGCCCGCTGCGCGGCGGCTACGCGCAGCTCATGTACAAGCTGGACAACGTGGCCGGCGTGTCGATCATCCCCTACGTCCGCGGCACGCTCTACGAGGGTGGCAAGAAGTTCGAGACGAACGCCCCCCGCTACGACGTGCGCGAGCTGGAGATGGGCGTGGAGTGGCAGATCCTCAAGGCGCTCGAGGTGACGGCGGCGTATCTGGTCTCGGATCGCACCTCGTCCCGCGCGCCCTACCAGCAGCAGCGCGGCGACGTGACGCGCATCCAGCTCCAGGTCAACTACTGACCCGGGTGGTGGGTGTGCAGGGGCCCCGGAATCGTCGCAAGATGCGGTGTGCGCGCATGCCCGCCGCGGCGCGACGCCTGGAGGCCCCATGTCCTCGTCCGACCTGTGCCGTCGCTGTGGCTTGTGCTGTGACGGCAACCTCTTCAGCCACGTGCCCCTCGAGCACGCCGAGGTCGACGCGGCCCGGCGCCAGGGGCTGGAGGTGGTCCGGCTCGCGGGGGCGCGCCCGCCCTTCGCCAAGGCTGTCCGGCCCTCCAGGCGCGCCAGTGCTCCGTCTACGAGTCCCGCCCGGAAGGCTGCCGCCGCTATGGCTGCCGGTTGCTCGGCGCGCTGACCCGCCAGACGGTCTCCCTCGAGGAAGCGCTCGCGGTGGTGGAGCGGGCGCACGCCCTGCTCGCGGAGGTGGAGCGGGGGCTGGAGCCCGAACCAGACCGGTTCTCGTCGGTGCTGGAGCGCGCGCGCTTCGCCTCCTGGGGGGACGTGGACGGCTCCTCCTCCAGCACGAACGCCGCGCGGGAGCGCGCCGAGGCCTTCCTGGACGAGCACTTCCACGGGGGTCCGCGGCGCTTCGAGCCTTTCGCCGGAGCGTGAGGCGCTCACATCACCTCGCGTCATGGTACGGTGCGTCATGCACTACCGACCCCCCCTGGTGCCATGGAACGGAGCGTCGCTGGCGTCGAGCAGCCGCCTCCGGGGACCATGGCTGGCGGGTATCAGTCCCCCGCATGGGTTCGCCAACCGCCATCCTCGTGGACGACTCGCTCTGGCCCCTGGTGCGGGTGACGTTCCCGAGGGTGATCACGAACGAGCAGCAGGAGGAGCTGTTCGCGCGCACCCTGTCCTATCTGCGGCGGGGAGAGCGGTTCGTCTCCCTGGTGGACTTCCGCCCGCTTCAATCCCTCACCTTCGAGCAGCGCGAGCAGCAGTGGGTGTTCCTGCGTCAGCAGACCGCCCCGATGCGCCAGTGGTCGATGGGAATCGTGGCGCTCATCAACTCTCCGACCCTGGCGCTGATGGCGAGGGTCGTCGTCCACCGCATCAAGCCCTCCGTGGTGCCGTACTCCATCCTGACCTCGTGGCCGGCGGCGGTGTCGTGGGCGGCGGATCGGCTGGTCAACAACGGCCTGAGCGAGCACGCCCAGCGGGTACGGCTGCGCCTCGGCTAGCCTCCGGAGGGGCTCAGGGCACGCGGGTGACGCGCACCCAGTTGAGCGCCTCGGTGATCACCCTCCCGAGGCTTCCACGATGAGGGACGTCACCACGTCATTCCAGTTGTCATCCACGAGCGAGGCATCGTCCGCCGTCTTGGTGAGGCTGGCGCCGGTGAAGTTGTCATCGGCGTAGAGGGTGACCTTGTAGCCGCTGGCGACCTTGAGCGAGGTGATGTCGTCATTGCGCACGCCCCAGGCCTTCAAGGTGGCGAGGTTGTAGCGGCCCACGGGCAGCGCCGCCGCGTAGCCGCCGTGGTTGATGTCCTGGTACAGGGTGGTGGCGTTGGGCCCCGGGGACGCGTAGGTGAAGGGGAAGCTGCGCTGCGCCTGGACGAACTGGGTCTCCCACTCGGTGGGCCAGCCAAAGGCGGAGGTGGCCAGGGTCTTCAGATTCACGCCCGCCGCGCCGCTCCAGAAGTGGATGAACTCACCCCAGTTCAGGCCACGCGCGTAGTCGTTTCCGTTCTTCGGGTAGTACTGGGCCAACAGGGAGAAGTAACGGTTGAGCACCGTGGCTCCGCCGTAGTTCTTGTAGATGGGATAGAACCAATCCCTGAACCAGTGGGTGTTGCTCCGGGAAGCCGTCCGTCGTGTTCAGCATCAGGTTGTACCAGCGATTGGCATCACTGGTCCGGCCCAGTCCCACGTAGACGTCATAGACGAAGATCTCCGCCCACTTGCTGTCCCCCCACAGGCCGAAGGCGGGGAGTTGTGGACGCCCTTGGAGGCACCTTCCACGATGTGCGCGACCTCGTGGGTGACGATGTCCAGGTCGTTGCCGGTCCCGCTCGTCCAGGCGGTGGTGGACGAGGAGCCCACGTCGATGACGTTGCGGCTGTCATGGCTGGTGTCGAAGTACGTGGACGGATGACCTCCGCTGTACTTGGCCGTGTGGAAGATGGCGTAGAGCTGCGCGTCCGTGCCGAACTGCCCGTAGGTCCTCCGGGTGTACCTCCACACGTCACCGATGAAGGTGTTGGGCCAGGTGATCGACCGGTTCACGGCCGAGTCGAAATACACGGCCACGTCCTTGTCTTGATAGACCCGCGAGACCGTCTGGTTGTGCTCGAACCAGTGCTCCGTCCAGGTGGCGGGCGCGGTCTGCGCCCACGTCGGCGCGGATGAGAGCAAGGGCAGGGCGAAGGCAAGGGCGGGTCCGAGAGTTTTCATGGGTCGATCGCGGCTTGGGGGTTTATCTAGGAAAACCTGATATTCGCCAATCTAATGACTGTCAAGGGGCGAATCACGGAGGGGCCCCGGGTTTTTCGCGCGGTTGTCAAGATGCCGCGCAAAGCAACAGCGTCACTGAATCCGGGGTGGGGGGCGTTCACGCTTCCCCTGAATGAGGTATCCTCACGGGACCCGACTTCGCACCCACGGTGTGGCCCCTGGACAGCTTGCTCCTCGAGAGAGGCTCCGAGCGCCTCGTGTTTGAGTTTCCAGCTCGACTGGATGAAGACAAACGCGCGCTCCCGCTCGTGGCCCCGCTGTCTGGCCTCGACACATGACACACCCTGTCAATTTCCCCTCCCTGGCTTCCGAGACGTTTGGAGACAAATGATGCGCTGGACCCTATTGGCGGCGTGGTTGACGTCGTGTCTGATGGTTTCACCGGGTTGCGGTGGCGAAGATGACCCCGTGCGGCAATCCGCGGGCATTTCCTGGGACGCGGGCGTCAGGGACACGGTTGCTGGCGAGGATGCCGGAACGCCTCCGTCGGTGATCAAGCGCTTTGTCGCCACTCCGTCGCAAATCGAGAGGGGGCAGAGCGCGGTGCTGGAGTGGGAGGTCGCGGCCGCGTCGGAGGTGTGGATTGAACCGGATATCGGGCTCGTGACGGGCTCCGCGGTCTCCGTGCGGCCCTCCGCGACGACGACCTATCGGCTGACGGCCCTGGGCGAGTGGGGAAGTGCCACCGCGACGGTGACGGTGGGGGTGAACGGGCCGGCCTGGGCTTCCATGAGCTGGGGGAACGAGCTGCCGGGTGGGTACAACTCGGACGTCTACCGGTGGTTGGATTCCAAGGGCGAGCAGCGGACGGCGGTGCTCACCCGCAACGACGCCGCGGATCCCGGTGGAACCAACGGCGGCATGCTGCGGCAGTTCCGCTACGGCTCGGGGGCGAAGGCGCGGGTCGCCACTGGCACGGGCGCCAGCAGCGGTGCCGCGAAGTACAATGGGTGGGGCTACGTGGTGAGCCACTACGGGAGCGGCAACTCCCTGGTGGCCCGTTCCACGGACGTCACGGGCCAGTACCGGCAGGCCTTCATGGGCCGGCATCACGCCCTCCACGAGTTCTCCTGGAACCTGCTCTTCAACGACGGCACCGCGCAGGTCCCCAAATGGGTCCCCATCAAGACCACGGTGCAGTGGTTCTTCGCCACGGGACGCGACCATCCGGTCTATGCCATCACCTTCGACAGCAGCGCGGCGCTCCCGCAGGGGTTGAGCACCCAGCCGGATTCCCGTACCCCCTACGGGGACATCGCCTGGGATGGGGATGGCACCCTGGCCACGGTGGATGGCGTGAAGTGGGGAGACAAGTATCAGTTCTACACCCGGGACGAGCCCTTCACGTCCGCGAGCAGGTGGGACTACAAGACGCCCAACGTGGTGCCCTATGCCTCGACGTATTCCCGGACCGCCGACGCGGAGATGGGCATCGTGCAAACCCTTTCCTGGCAGCAACACAACACGGGAGGGACCTGGCTCAACAACAACTGGGGCAAGGACTCCGAGAACCAGATCGACGGCGATGTGGCCGACCAATGGGTGATGCCGCCCAACTGGAATTGGCCCTACCAGCTCTGCCAATACGAGATGAAGCTCAACCAGCCGACGACCAGCAAGCGTGTCGCCTGGGGGTTGATGTCCGGCGCCGTGGGACGCGCCGCCTACTGGGGCTATGGCTATGAGAAGCAGTGGTCGAGCCTGCCCTACCACAGCTACTCCGTCTTCACGGTGCTCGGACGGCCCAGCGAGGGGACGGTCAAGGCACAGCTCTCCGAAGTGGAACGCGCGCTCAAGGCGCAGCCGTCCGCGAGCCGTGGCCAGGTGGTGACGTATGGGCCGGGTGGCGTGGCCCGCTCCGACAGCGAGAAGTACGCCGTGCCCGGCTACAACGGCGTCTACGGCGTCCACGAGTTCAAGGCGGACACGGATGGAAGCTTCTCCGTGGCTCTGAACGCCGCGGGTGGCACGCTGCACAACCCCATCTTCCTCATCCGCGACATGTATGCGCCGCTCTCGCGCCTCACGTTGGATGGCGTGGCCCTGAGGGAGGACGTGGACTACTTCGCGTCCTACGATGACGCCACGAAGCGGGTGTGGATCACCCTCAACCGCGGGTGGATGGGCGGCCACACCCTGAGCAATCTCCCCATCGGTCCGTGACGGGTTAGGGGACGCTCCGGCATGCTCCCCGAGCATGCTTTCTCCGGAGGTCCCGTTGGTCGAGATCGAGAGCGTCGTGGCATTCGAGCAGCACCGGCGGCTGGCAAGAGCCTCGCCAACGTCATCCTCCAGGGGATGGATTTGACGGGCCAGGGCCGCGCGCTGTTGAACGCGGACCTGACCGGCACCGTCTTCCTGGGCTGTCTGCTCGACAAGGACACCCTGACGGCGGTGGGCTCGCGGGGTGCCATGATCTTCCCGCCCTTCTCGGGGCTGCCCTACTTCCCCTACCGGCCACAGCTCTACACCCCGGAGGAGCTGTACGCGGGCTTCGATCCGTCGCGCCCGGAGAGCTACGCGGACACGCCCGATGCGCGCATCCACGCCCACTGGCTCTCGAGGGGCGGCGCCCACCCCCGTCGATGCTGGAGGCGCTGGCGCAGCGGCTCCATGATCAGGCCATCACCGATGCGCTGGAGGAGGCGCTCGTCCACGAGGGCAAGCCCCGCCGGGTGGTGGCCATCATGGGCGGACACTCCATGCGCCGGGGACAGCCCGACTACCGCGCGGTGGCGGAACTGGCGCGCGAGCTGGCGCGCCAGGGCTTCTTCCTGGTGAGCGGCGGCGGTCCGGGCGCCATGGAAGCCACGCACCTGGGCGCGTGGTTCTCCGGACGGAGCGACGCGGAGTTGGACGCCGCGCTCGAGGTGCTCGCCCTGGCGCCGTCCTACACCCACCCCGAGTGGCTTTCCCGGGCCTTCGAGGTGCGCGCCACCGGCCGCTCCGGAGGCGGATCTCCTCCGGGCCGACAGCCTGGGCATTCCCACCGGCTCTATGGCCATGAGCCCCCCAACCCCTTCGCCACGCGCGTCGCCAAGTACTTCGCCAACAGCGTGCGGGAGAGGGGCTGCTCACCATCGCGCGCTGGGGCGTCATCTACTCGCCCGGCAGCGCGGGCACCGTCCAGGAGATCTTCCAGGACGCCTGCCAGAACCACTACAACACCGTGGGAGTCATCAGCCCGATGATCTTCCTGGGCCGCGAGTTCTGGACGCGCACCCGGCCCGTCTACCCGCTGCTGGCGCAGCTCGCCGAGGGGCATGAGTACGCGCGCTACCTGCTGCTCACCGACTCCCGGGAGGACATCGTCCGGGCGCTCCTGGATTTCGCGCGGGAGCTCGAGGCCCGCTCCTCCACGCCGGGGTGAGGCCTCGCCATGGGGGCGGCCGGGCTCAATTCCGGCGCGCCGCCGCTTCCTGGAGGTTGGACTCGAGCTTCCGGGCCTGCGCGACCATGGGGTCCGCCGGAGGGGCCTCGCGCTGGATGCGGCGCGCCAGCTCGAGCGCGCGCTCCGGGTGGCCGAGCTCGTGTGGGCGAGCGCCAGGTTGTAGTGGACGAGCCACTCTCCCGGCGGCACCAGCGTGAGCGCCTTCTCCAGCAGCGGGAGGGCCTCGGCGTTCTTGTCCCGCGCCTTCATCTGGAGGAGCAGCCCCGCGAGGTTGGCCAGGGGCTTCCATTGGCTCGGGGCGAGCGCGATGGCCTCGCGATAGGCCTGCTCGGCGTCCTGCTCGAGGGGCACCGCGTCGAAGAGGTTGCCCAGGTGGAACCATGCCTGCCAGTTCTTCGGATCGCGCCGCAGCAGCTCGCGCGCCGCGGACTCGCTCTTCTCGAAGTCCCTCGCCTGGAGCGCCGGTGGGCCAGGTTGAGCCAGCCCTGCGCATGATCCGGCACGAGCCGCAGCTCGCGCTCCACGTAGGCGATGGCTCCCAGGGTGTCCGAGAGCATCATCGCCGCCGCGAGCGCCTTCTCCAGCAGGGCGGGATGGTCGCCACAGGCCGCGAGCGCCTGATCGAGCACCTCTCGCGCCGGCTTGTACTCCCCGGCCGCGAAGCGCACGTCGGCGAGCGTGGCCCAGGCATCCACCGAGCGCGGGGCCAGGGCCGTGGCCCGCTCGAGCGCCCGGAGCGCGTTCGCGTACTGGCCCGCCTGTTTGTAGGCGATGCCCAGAGCGGAGAAGCCGTCGGGGTTGCGCGGCTCGAGCTCGGTGGCCTGCAGGAGCGGCGCGAGCGCCTCGGCGGGGCGGCCCGACGCGGCGAGCAGCCGTCCGTAGTTGTACTGGCACAGGTAGACCGAGGGCGACAGGGCCACGGCCTCGCGCAGATGGTCCAGCGCCATCTCCTCGTCGCCCTGTGCCTCGTGCACCAGTCCCAGCAGGGCCCAGGCGAGGCCCAGGTTGGGCCCCAGGCGCATGGCCGCGGTGGCGTGGACGCGCGCGCTGTCGAGCTGCCCCGTGAGCAGGCTGATGCGCGCGAGGCCCAGGTAGACATCGGCGAGGCACGGATTGCGCTCCATCACCTGCTCGAAGCGCTCGGCCGCGTCCTTCAAGTCTCCCGCGGCCAGGCGCGCCTCCGCCTGCCGCAACTGGGTCCTCGTCCCGGCGGCGGTGCCCGCGTGCTCCTCGTGCTCGCGGAACAGCCGCTTCGCCTCCTCGTAGTTGCCCGCCCTCAGTTGCTCATACCCACGTTGCTGGAGATCGCTCTGGGTCATGGGGCGGGATGCTCCTCCGAATGGGGCCGGATTAGAAGCCGAAGAAGTCGGCGACCTTGTTCTTCGCGTCGTTCACGGCGTTCTTGGCGCCGTCCACGACGGCCTTCGCGTCATCCATGCCGAGCTTGCCGTCGCCGTTGGCATCCGCCACCTTGACGGCCGTGTTCTTGGCCATGTTGCCGAGCTGCTTGACGTCGACCTCCACGGTGCCGGAGGCGCCCGCGCCGAGGCCCACCGCCGCGCCCAGGCCGCCGCCAATCTTGAGCTTGCCGTCCTCGTAGCCGATGACGCCGGTGGCCTTGGCCTCGGCGCCCGCGCTGGCGTACGCGTCCACCTTCACGGAGAAGGGGCCCGCGGAGGCCTTGATCTCGGCCTCGGCCTTGGCGACGGCGGAGGCGCCCGCGCTGCCCTCGGCGATGGCCGTGGGCGGGTTGCGCGTCACCTTCACCGTGCCCTCGGCCTCGGCGGACACCTCGGCGGAGGCGCGCACCTTGCCCTCGACGGAGGCGTTCACGTCCACGCCCGCCACCTTCACGCTCTTCGTCGCCGCCTTGCCGGTGGCGGACGCCTCGACCGAGGCGCTCGCGCCGACACGTCCCGTCGCCTCCAGGCCGTTGAGGTTGAGCTTGGCGTTGCCCTCCACGCCCGCCTTGGCCTCCGCCTTGGCGCCAGCGGTGTAGGACGCCTCGCCGTACTTGCCCTTCGTCTCGCCCTTCGTCTCGGCGTAGACGCCCGCCTTGGCCTCGCGCTTGTAGGAGGCGTTCAGGCCATCGGTGCCGACGCTGAAGCTCTCCGAGCCCGAGGTGCCCACGCGCGAGCCCACGAAGGAGTTGGGATCCTTCGAGGTGTTGTGCTCGGTGACGTGGTTGAACTCGTTCTTCCACTCCTTCTTGGCGCCCGCCTGGGCCAGCAGGTCTCCGCCCTTCTGCGCCGTGCCCAGCCGGTCCTTCTTGTTGGCCTGGGTGAAGCCGTCGTCCGCGGTGCCCGGCCGGATCTGCCGCTCGCGGGTGACGTTGTGTTGGGTGTTGAAGGGGGTGTTCTTGCGCTCCGTCGTCCGGCCCAGGGAGAACGCATCGGCCGTGAACGAGTTGTTGTCCCGCACCGTACGCTCGGTGCCACCGGAGCGCGTGGTGGAGCGCGTGGTGGTCGTGTCGCCGGACTTGGTGGCCGTCGAGGTGCCCTGGGTCCAGGCGCGGTTGCCGCGCGAGTCGGTGGTGACCGAGTGGGACGTCGTCTCGGCGCGCTCGCCCCGGGTCACCTGGCGGCTCTCGGCGCGCGTGTCCTTCTGGTTGCCTCGGGAGTCGACGGTCGTCGTGCGCGACCGGGTCTGCTTCACGTCGCCGCGCTCGAAGGACGACTCACGCTGGTGGGAGGACTGCGTGCGGCCGAACACGTCGGTGCGCGCCGAGTACGTGTTCGTGGTCTCCCGGCCGCCCGTCTTCGAGTTCGTGGTGAACTTGAGCTGCGTGCCGCCGAACCGGCTCTGGGAGGTGGTGAGCTCCTGCTTCCGGGTGGTCTGCCCGCGCGTGTTCGACTGCGAGCGCGTCACCGAGCCGTCCCGGTTGGTGGCGATCGTCGCCCGGGGCGAGCGGTCCAGGCGCCTCATGTCGTTGCGCGCGCCCGAGCTGAAGCGGGAGGTGTTTTGTGCCTGCGACTCGAAGCTGTCCCGGCGCTGCGCGGGGGCCGGGGCCGGCCGCGGCTCGGTCCTGGGCGCCGCCGGGGGCGCGGTGTGGGTCGTCGACGGGGAGCGGGAGGACCGGGTGGCCCGGGTGTTTCCGTTGTCGATGCGCACCGCGTCACTCTCCTGTGAGAAGCGTTTTCTAAGTTATCGGGAACTCTCACGCGTTGTTGCGTGAGGGGTGCGCTTTTTCCCGAAACCTGGGAGGAGCGAGCCGCTCAGGCGCGGATGTAGCCGAGCGCCAGATCGAAGATCATCATCTCCAGCCGCTCGCGATCCTCCTCGCTCACGTCCTCGAAGGAGAAGGAGACGCGCCGGGGATCCTTCTCGCCGGGCGCCCGGGCGACGATGCGCGCGCCCCACCACGGGCGCCTCGTTCTCGCCGGGCAGCCACAGCACGAAGCCCCCTGGCCTCCCTCGTCCGGCGGCTGGTTGAGCGTGCAGGAGAAGCCCCCCGAGGAGAGATCCAGGGTGCGGCTGCGCAGGGCCGCCTCGCGGAAGCACACGTCCACGGGCAGGCCCTTGGGGACCCGGAAGGTGCGCCGGGCGCTGATCCCCTTCACCGCCGTTTGTCCCTGGGCCTTGAGGAGTGTGCGCGCCAGTTGCTCCCGATCTTCCAGGTAACGCGTGTACTCCTCGCTCGTGAGGAGCTTGCGGCGCGCGCGCTCATGCAGGTTGCGGAAGTTCGCCAGCCAGGCGGAAAAGTCCATGAACTCATTGTACCCGGGTCTTCACGGCGCGCCTCTCCAGGTCCCGGTTTTCCCGTGAGAAACGCCCGTCACCGGGGTGGGGAACAAGTGGCGCTTTTCCGGGATTTATGGGTTGATAGGATAGTCAATCAAAGTTTCCGGGGCTCCCCTGTCCTCGTCCCGGGGAGCACGAGGAGATGAGCATGAAGATCGTGGTGGATTGGGATCGCTGTGAGGCCAACGGGGTGTGCGTGCGCGCGGCGCCGACGTCCTTCTCATTGGATGAGAAGGATCAGCTGCACGTGCTCGAGGAGACGGTGACTGCCGAGCGGCGCGCCCAGGTGGAGCAGGCCGTGCGCGAGTGCCCGAAGCAGGCGCTGTCGCTGCGCGAGGACTGAGCCCGGCGCTCCGTCCGCGAACCCCATTGCGTACCCCCGTGTTTCAGGAGGCAGTCCATGTCGCTCGAGGCAACGAAGCAGAATTCTCCCGCCGTGTCGTTCAACCCCCAGGCCCCCAGCTACGACGCCAACCCCTATCCGGTGCTGGACGAGCTGCGCACGAAGACGCCGCTCGTCTATTGGGAGCAGGGCCGTGGCTGGCTGCTGTCCCGGTACGAGGACGCCATCGCCGTGCTGCGTGACGCCAAGCGCTTCACCCCCAACAGGGACATGTGGGAGTTCGCCTCGGTGCTGGGCAACGCGGCGATGATCCCCGAGTTGACGGAGCTGAACAAGACGGGGCTGTTCGCGCTCTCCGGCACGGATCATGCCCGGGTGCGCAAGCTCGTCAGCCCGGCGCTCACCCCGCGCGCCATCGAGCGGCTGAAGCCGGAGGTCCAGGCGCTCATCGACGAGGTGATCGACGAGGCGGCGGTCAAGGGCACCATCAACGTGATCAGCGACCTCGCGGACCGCATCCCCGCCCGGGTGATCGGCTCCATGCTGAAGATTCCCAAGGGGCGCGAGACGTTGTTCCAGCGCTTCACGGAGGCGTCGATCAAGAACTTCCTGCCCGGCATGCTGCGCGCGGAGGAGATCGAGGGTCTGCGCGCCGACATCCGCGAGGGCATCGCCCTGGTGCGCGAGACGATCGAGGACCGGCGCAAGAACCCCCTGCCGGACGACATCCTCACCACGCTCATCCAGACGGAGGAGCAGGGGGACAGGCTGAGCACCAATGAGCTGCTGTCGCTGGTGGCCGCGCTCATCGTGGGCGGCTTCGAGACGACGGTGCACCTGATCGGCTTCACGACGTACAACGTGCTGCAGCGGCCCGAGCTGCGCGCCCAGCTCAAGACCGAGCCGGAGCTGCTCAAGAACGTCATCGAGGAGGTGCTGCGCTTCGACAACTTCGGGAAGATCGGCGTCGCGCGCTACGCGCTCGAGGACGTGGAGCTGAGCGGGCAGACCATCAAGAAGGGGCAGATGGTGCTCATCATGCTCAACAGCGCGCTGCGCGACGAGACCGTCTTCCCCAAGGCGGACACCTTCGACGTGCGCCGCAACACCAACGCGAGCATCGCCTTCGGCCACGGCGTGCACTACTGCCTCGGCGCGAACTGGCGCGGCTGGAGGTGCAGCTCGCCGTGGGCACGCTCCTGCAGCGCTACCCGGACATGCAGCTGGTGCGCCCGCCCACGTTCGCTCCCCATCCCGTCATCCGCAGGATGGAGACGCTCGAGGTCGCGCTGCGCGCGCAGTAACGGGCATCCCGCCCGCGTCCCCTGGTGACTGTTGTCACCAGGGGGGTGACTGTTGTCACCAGGGGGGTGACTGTTGTCACCAGGGGGCATGTGTGCACGGGGCTCGCGCGCTGGGGTGAGCGCGCGCGGTGGGGGAGGGGCCGTTGGCACGCCAGTCGCAACAGGGGATACTCGGAAGAATCCGTCTCCCGGTTGAAGAGGCCTCCCCATGTCGATGAACGTCCGAACGCCTCCGTCGCCCAACTACCCCACGACGCCCAACGCCTCGTCGTCGCCAACGGCGGCCCCCCGTCCTCGGCCAGTGCCCAGTTGACCGCGCTGGCGGTGGCGATGGAGACGCTCAAGACGGCGCTGGGCGCCCTGCCCCCGGCCGGGGGACAAGGCCCGGCGGTGCCGCAGGGGCCGGCGGGAGAGGCCCAGGCTGGCGTGTCGAGCTTCGCGCCCACGTCCGCTCCGGGCACCGTGTCGGCCGCCCAGGGCGTGCGGGGTGCTTCGGCCCCGGGTGGAGCGGATGCCGGGCTCGCGGCGACTCCCATGGGCCAGGCCCAGGGGGCACTCGCCCAGGAGCAGCAGCGTCTGCAGCGCGAGAAGTACGACTTCCTCCCCACATCAAGGAGGGGGCCGCTGAACACAATCAGAAGCTGGGCGAGAAGAACGCCAAGGTCCAGGAGAAGCTGGCCAAGCTGGACGCGGACATCGCCGCGGAGCGCGCGGGCGGAGGCGACAGCAAGAAGCTCAAGAAGATGGAGGAGGAGCGCACGAAGGTCGCGGGCGAGCTCAAGCCCCCGTTGAACCCGGCGAAGATCACCTCCGAGATCGACGCGGTGATGAACGATCCCCAGATTCCCGAGAAGGATCGCAAGGGGAAGCTGGACGACATCCGCAAGAAGTACGACCTGCCGGAGCACGGCGGCTCGATGTCCATGGACACGATGACCCGCCATCTGTCCAGGAAGACCAGTGAGAGCAAGGACCGTGTGGGGGACCTCCAGAAGTCCCACATGAAGCAGCTCGATGGGCAGATCAAGCAGGCCAAGGAGGTCTACGGAAAGGACAGTCCCCAGGTCAAGGCGCTGGAGGCGCAGAAGAAGGGCGCCGATGGCCTCTACGACCAGCAGAAGGACATGCTGAAGTCCCAGAGCGACACCCTCTGGAACTCCTTCCGCAAGGTTGGCTTCTTCGAGAAGGTCGGCAACTTCTTCAAGGGCATCGGCAAGGCGATCGCGGCGCCCTTCAAGGCCATTGGCAACGTGGTCAAGGGCGTCGCCGAGGGCGTCGGCAAGCTGTTCAAGGGCGACATCGGCGGGGCCTTCAGTTCCGCGTTCGGGGGCGTCAAGAAGGGCATCGGCAACCTGGTGGATGGGGCCAAGGCGACCGTGTCCAACCTCGGCAACCTGGTCTCCTTCGTGAGCCCCAAGCTGGGGGAGAAGATCAACGGGTTCACCACCGGTCTGGTCGATGGCGTGGGCAACCTGGCCAAGGGCGCCTTCGACACCGTGACGTCCATTCCCCAGGGGCTCGCCAACGGCGCCGGGAAGCTGCTCAAGGGCGACGTGGCCGGGGCCTTCGGCGAGGTGGGCAAGGGCGTGAAGAACGCCGCGGAGACGGGCCTCAAGACGGTCAATGACGGTCTGCCCCTCATCGCCACCGCGGCGGCCTTCGTGCCGGGCCTCCAGCCCATCGCCATCCCCCTCGCCGTCGCCTCCTCGGTGAAGGGCGCGGTGGAGGCGGGTCAGCGCGGGGATGCCTTGGGAGTCGTGGCCTCGCTGGCGGGTGGTGTGGCGGGTGGCGCGGGCGCCATGGCGGCCCGAGGCGCCTCGGGCGCGGCCACGGCGGGAAGCGCGGCGGCTCGAAGCGCGCCAGCGGCGGGTGGTGGGGCGGCGGCGGCGGGAGGCGCGGCGGCCCGAAGCGCACCCGCGGCGGGTGGTGCGGCCGCGGCGAGTGGCTCGGCGGCTCGAAGCGCGCCAGCGGCGGGTGGCACGGCGGCGGCGGGTAACACGGCGGCGGGTGGTGCCGCGGCCTCGCGCTGGGAGAACGTGGCGCTTGGCGCGGGGCTCGTGGAGGCGGGTGCCAACACGGCGAAGGGCATCCAGGAGGGCGACTATTTTGGAGCCTTGGGCTCGGCGGCGGGAGGCGTGTCCAAGGGCGCCTCGGCCATGGGGGCGCGGCGGACGGCCCGGGCGGACGCGGCGCCGCAGGGCAGCGCCGCGCAGAACCAGGCCAATGCCTCGGCTGGCCGCTACAACAACGTGGCGCTCGGCGCGGACCTCGTGGGGGCCGGTGCCAACACGGCCAAGAGCCTCCAGGACGGGGACTACTTCGGGGCGGCGGGCGCGGCGGCGGGAGGCGTGTCCAAGGGCGCCTCGGCCATGGGGGCGCGGCGGACGGCCCGGGCGGACGCGGCGCCGCAGGGCAGCACCGCGCAGAACCAGGCCAATGCCTCGGCCGGCCGCTACAACAACGTGGCGCTCGGCGCGGACCTCGTGGGGGCCGGTGCCAACACGGCCAAGAGCCTCCAGGACGGGGACTACTTCGGGGCGGCGAGCGCGGCGGCGGGAGGCGTGTCCAAGGGCGCCTCGGCCTTCAAGAAGAAGGAAGACCCCACGCCTCCGGCCACGACCACTCCGACGAAGCCGTAGCCCGCGGACTCCCGTCAGCCCTCGCCGGTGTGCCTGCCGGTGGGGCCCGTCCGTCCCCCTCCCGACAGGTCTCCCGAGAGCACCGCCGTGGGCTCCTCGCTCCTCGCGAAGAGGGTGCCCTCCCGCTCGGTGCCCCGTTCCGACGGCTCCACCGGAATCAGCTCGCGCTTGCGCGCCATGGCCTCCTGGACCAGACGGGCCAGCGCTTCCTGGCCTTGCGGATAGGGGGCGAAGGGTCCGGTCATCTCACACAGCTGCTCGCGCAACCTCAGCCCCCGGGACGTGCGCCGCGCCACCTTCCACTCGAGCAGCCCCATGATGGCGGCGTCCAACGCGGGGGGGATGTCCGGGCGGTAGCCCGAGGGCGGCAGGAGGAAGATGGGCGGCTCGCTGCGCATCGTGTCGGAGGCATCCTCCCCCGCGAAGACGCGCCGGCCGGTGAGGCCTCGTGCAGCGTGAGCCCGAGCGCGAAGAGATCCGCGCGCCCATCGAAGGACTCCCCCGGGCCTGCTCCGGGGCCAGTAGCCCAGCTTGCCGCGGACGCGATCCGCCCGGGTGAGGCGCACATGGATGGCCGCGCGGGCCACGCCGAAGTCCCCCAGCTTCACCTCGCCGATGCGCGACAGCAGGATGTTGGGCGGATTCACGTCCCGGTGCACGAGGTTGAGCGGGGTGCCGTCGCTCGCGGTGCGCCGGTGGACGTAGTCGAGCGCCTGGCCCATCTCCGCCCCGATGAGGGCCACCGCGGCGGGCGGCAGGGGCCCGCACAGCTTGAGCAGCTCGCGCAGGGACACCCCCTCGATGTGCTCCATGGCCATGAAGTAGGTGTCCTCGAAGCGGCCCACGTCGAGCACCTGGACGATGTTGGGGTGGTTGAGCAGCGACACCAGCTCCGCCTCCCGGCGGAACAGCGTCACGAAGTCCTTGTCCTCGGCATAGGCCGGGAGGATGCGCTTGATGGCCACCACCTTCTCGAAGCCGCCCTCGGGGCTGTAGGTGGCGCGGAACACCTCCGCCATGCCGCCCACGCCGATGCGCTCGTGCAGGAAGTACTTGCCCAGCAGGTCCTTGGCGCGGATGGCGCGCAGCGCCTCCTCGGCCTTGCGCATGAGGTGGCTGGCCACGAGCGCCGCCATCCACCCGGTGATGAAGTAGTAGGCGGCGCGCTGCCCCATGAGCGCCGGCGTGAACATCAGCGGAATGGGCTCGCTCAGCCGGGGCAGGGCGACGAAGAAGTAGAGCGCCAGCATCTCCGCGGCCACCAGCCCGCCCGCGAAGAGCGCCAGCTTGAGGTTGGAGCGCAACGCCGCGAGCACGATGATGGCGCTCCACAGCACCGCCGACGGGTTGGACAGGGCCTGCTCGGCGTCCGCGAAGACGATGTCGAAGACGAAGAGGGCCCCGACGGCGGTGTTCTCCAGGCAGACGTTGAACCAGCAGATGGCCGGATGGAACCAGCCTCGCCTCAGCACCCGGTAGAGCAGCGCGTAGTAGCCGGAGTAGCCCGCGCACATGACCACGACACACATGGCCCGCGGCCAGCCGAGCAGGTTCCCGAGTCCCAGCCCCGACACCAGGAAGACCAGGGTCACCACGCTGTTGAATTGCGCCACGGAGGTCTCCCGGGCGGCGGCATCCGTCCGGAAGTGCTCGGCGAGCAGCTTGCTGCCGAGGGGCGCGACGTGTCCTGAGCGGTTGGAGGAGAGCATGGACCGCCCCATTGTCTTGCAGCACGCGCGCCAAGGCGAATCCCCGGCCCCACTTCTCCAGTCATGGGCGGCTGCCTACCCTGGACGCGAGGGGCCGGAATGAAGCGTGTCACCACGCGGAGGGCCTTCCGTGCGCCGTGGGACACGCTCCGAGTGAAGTGGGGGCCCGCCCTGTTCTGGCTCCCCAGGAGGTTTGCCCACTCGGATGGTGGGGACCTCGGTGTCGGACAGCGCCGCCAGGGGGACGTACGGGTCGAACGTGATGGGCAGCTCGGCGGCACTCCATCCGGCTTTCGCATGTTTTGATAAAATAAAGCGGCGAGTGTCTTCCCGAACAGCGGGGCGGGGGAGCCATGTCATGAACGACAAACAGTTTGGACTCGCCCGCGTGTCTGAACGACATTCACCGCGAGAGCAGGAGGTCTGGCGAACCCTGACGGTGGGGCTGTTTTCTTCCTCTGAGCATGGAACGTCACCCGCCGTCAGCAGACAATGTACAATTGGTTTGTTGAACCTCCCTCTTCATGCTCGGTCTACCTCAATGGTGAATACTCCAATTCGATCGCGATTCGTGGGCCTCGCCCTCGCTTCGCTTGTGTTGTCTCTCACGGCCTGTCCCGGTGTTGTCGAGGAGCCCTCGGATCCTGACTCCGGCACGCCGTCCACGAATTGCGACGGTGGCTCCTGTCCCGTCGACTCGGGCCCCGGTGGCCGGTGTGGAGATGGGCAGAAGACGGGCAACGAGGCCTGTGACGATGGCAACGCGAAGGGCGGCGACGGCTGCTCCGCCAACTGTGGCGCCATCGAGCAGGGCTATGAGTGCCCGAACCCGGGCACTCCCTGCGTTTGGGGGGATCTGCGGCGATGGCAAGGTCGAGCCTCCGAGGTGTGCGACGATGGGAATACCTCGGGCGAGGATGGCTGCAGCGCCAATTGCAGGACGGTGGCGGCTGGCTGGAACTGCCCGCGGAGCGGCGGGCGCTGCCAGGCCGCCAAGTGCGGTGATCTCATCATCGCGGGTGACGAGGAGTGCGAGGACGGCAATGCCAAGGCAGGCGATGGCTGCAGCGAGGTCTGCCGCCTGGAGTCCGGATACAAGTGCGACACCATCAACAAGCCCTGCACGAAGACCGTCTGTGGTGACAAGGTTCGCGAGGGCACCGAGCAGTGTGACGATGGCAACAACGACATGGGCGATGGGTGCTCGCCCCTGTGCGTGCGCGAGCCCAACTGCAACCGCGAGGGCATCTGCCAGGCGGTGTGTGGTGATGGCGTGATCCTCCCCGGGACGAACGAGCAGTGCGATGACGGCAATACCCGCTCCAACGATGGTTGCTCGTCGGATTGCAAGTCCGAGTCGGGCTTTGCCTGCTCGACCATCGAGTCCAAGCCGCCGGAGAAGGTGGAGATCCCCTTCGTGTTCCGTGACTTCCGCGGCTACGACCTGAGCCCGAAGGGCCACATCGATTTCGAGAACAAGAATCAAGGAGACATTGGGATCCTGGGGCCTCTGTACAGCAGCAAGCTTGGAAGCAATGGCAAGCCGGTGTACGGCAGGACTTCGGGTGGCACCCCCACTACGAACAGCGCGGAGTCGTTCAATCAATGGTACAGCGATGATGCGACCGTCAACATCACGGTGGTGAAGACCATCGCCTTGACCAAGCAGTCGAATGGCTCCTACGTGTTCAACAGCGACAGCTTCTTTCCTCTCGACAACGATGGGTGGGTGAAGAAGGGCACCGAGCCCGCGCGCACGGGCGGCCACAACTTCAACTTCACGAGCGAGGCGCGTTACTGGTTCGAGTACAAGGGCAACGAGGTCTTGGCCTTCACGGGTGACGACGATGTGTGGGTGTACATCAATGGCCGTCTGGCGCTCGACCTGGGTGGTGTGCATGGACCGCAAAGCGGCACCATCACCCTGAAGGACGTCGCGGGCTCGGACAAGCTCAACCTGGTGGTGGGCCGCATCTACGAGGCCGTGGTGCTCCAAGCCGAGCGCCACACCACGGGCTCCAACTACCAGCTCACGCTCAATGGCTTCACCACCAAGCGCACCGAGTGCCGCGCCACCTGTGGCAACAAGATCATCGACGATGGCGAGGAGTGCGACGACGGTGTCAACGCCGGTGGCTACAACCAGTGCGCCCGTGGGTGTGTCTGGGGTCCGCGCTGCGGCGACAAGATCATCCAGAAGGACCAGGGCGAGTCGTGCGACGACGGCAACAAGGCGAGCGGCGACGGCTGCAGCGACGTCTGCAAGATCGAGCTCAACTAGTCCACTGAGTCCGTGAGCGAGGCCGCTCGGGAGCACTGTCTCCCGGGCGGCCTCGTCGTTTCAGGACTCCAACGGCCGGGGAGTGGCCTCCGTCTGAGCCGCCGCCCCGGTCGAACGCCGGGAGAGGACCAGGAGCAGCGCGAGCACCAGGGCCGCCGCGAGACTCGCCTGGATTCCCGAGGACAGGCCGGGGTCGGTGAACTCGAAGTCGACCTGATGGGTCCCCTCGGGCACCTCGATGCCCATGAGCGCGCCATCGACGGTCAGCACGGGCGTCTCCTCCGCATCCACCGTGGCGCTCCACCCCGGATAGCTCGTGGTCGCGAAGACGAGGAAGGTGCCACCCACGCCCGCCACCACCCGTGCCCGCGCGTTCCGGGGGCCGAGCTCCACCGCGTCCACCTGGGCGGGCGCGTAGCTCCTCGACGTCCCTTCCTCCACGGCCACGTTCTCGAGCCCGTCGACGCTTCCCGTGCTCAGCGCCCTGAGGGCCTCGCTCTGGTCGGGCACCGCGGTGGTTCGCGAGGCCGTGCGCAGGCGCGGGGGACACCCGCTCAGCCGCTTCACGTCGAGCCGGTCCGGCCCCTGGAGGATGCTCACCAGCTCCGCGCCGGAGGTGGACCCTGGCGCGGACGAGGTCGTCCACAAGCACGCCCCATACAGCCGCCCCACCAGCTCGGAGCGCGCGGCGAGCACGTCCATGAAGGCCCGATAGCGCCACAGCTCCACCGCGCCGTAGCTCGTCACCTCCTCCAGGCCGAAGACGCCGGCCAGGTTGCTCTTGAGCGTCGCCAGCTCGTAGTGGCGCAGGTGGATGAGCCCCTCGAGCGAGCGGCTCGGCGGGGCGTTGGCCTTGAGCGGCTTGTCCTGGCGGAACAGCCGCGTGGGCGGCGAGCCCACCTCCTCGCGCAGCCGCCCGACAATTTCCGGCTCCTGGTAGAGCGAGGTGGGGCCCACGAACACCGTCGCCCGCGCCGTCCAGAGCAGATCCCCCGCCACCAGCAGGAGCAGGGCGGCGGGGAGCGCGCGGTGGGTGGGGTGGCGCGACGCCAGCGCCGCGAGCGCGAGCATGCCGGCCATGAAGCACAGCGAGGTGCCCAGGGAGCGGGCCGCGAGCCCGGCGATGACCCCATGGTGCGAGCCGTCGCCAGTGGCCAGTCCCAGCAGGCCGGTGGCCCAGGTCACGGCGGTGGAGGGCCGGGCCCAGGTGAACCCGAGCAGGGCCCCGAGCAGCAGGGCCCCCGCGCCGAGCCCGGCCAGCCAGCGCCGCGAGACTCCGGCGAGCACGGCCCTCGCCCCGGACGCGGCGAGCCCCGCGCACCCGAGCGCCACCAGGACGACGTACTTCTCCGGGTAGCGGAAGAAGCTCAGCGGGGGCGCGGCGAGCAGGAAGGACAGCGGGGACTTCTGGCCCAGGGCGAGCAGCACGCCCACCGCGCACAGGGTGAGCGCGAAGCCGCTGAAGCGCTCGCGCCGCACGCCCAGCACGGCGAGCACGAGCACGGTGATGCCCAGGTAGACGCTCAGCGCGAAGGGCACGGTGCTGGGCCCGCGGATCATCCCCCAGGCCCAGAACTGGGGCTGTCCCAGGTACTCCCCGAAGGGGTAGGGGAAGGCGAACTCGAGCAGCCGCGGCGGAGGCAGGTTCCAGTTCGCCAGATAGGTGGGGGCGTCGGTGCCGCGCGTCGACTCCGCCAGCAGCCAGAGCGTGGGGAACACCTGGACTCCGGCGAGCAGCAGGCCGAGCGCGCCGGCTCCCGAGAGCGCCACCAGTTGAGGGCGGCGCTCGGAGAACCAGGCGACGTGCGCCGCGGACGCGATGGCCGAGTAGAGCGCGGACTGGGGGTCTCCCGAGATGAGCTGCAGGGCGATGAGCACCGCGAGCACCGCGAGCTTGCGCAGGGGCACGAGCCCGGACTGGAGCGTGACGAGCACCCACGGCATCCAGGCCAGTCCGAGCATCAGCGGGCCGGCGTTGCACAGGCCGGCGACGTAGCCGGACAGGCCGAAGGCGAGCGCGCCGGTGAGGGCGGCGGGGCGCTCGAAGCCCTTGCCCCGGAGGAAGGTGTACAGCCCGAGCTGCCCCACGAAGTGGTGGAGCACGAGCAAGAGCGCGTAGGCGGTGGGGAAGGAGAGGACGGCGAAGAGGAGGTTGGGCGGGTAGAGCACGCCCGCGTGGATGTCCGCGAGGAAGGGCAGCCCGCCCTGGTGGAAGGGGTTCCACTGTGGCACCACCCCGAGCCGCCAGTGCGTGGCCTGCATGGGCCAGTAGTAGTGCAGCACGTCGCGGAAGAAGAACGCCCGGCCGGCAGCAGCCCCTCGCCGAAGAGGGCGAGGGACGCGAGCAGCAACACGCCGGGAGCGGAGAAGCGGGCGGAGGCCCGGGGCGGAAGGAAGGCCATGGCCCGCCGGGTATAGCACCCGAATCAGGGCGGAGTGCCGGGGAGGATCTCCCGGAGGCAGCGCGAGATGTCGCCTCGCCACGTCCACTGCTGCGGGTAGCCGAGCGACACCTCCTCGAAGCGCACGCCATCGCGCCACAGGGTGGCGGGCATGTGCAGGTGGCCGGTGACGACCACCTCGGCGCGAAAGCGCGTGTGCCAGTCCTCCGTCTTCTTCGTGCCGCACCACAGGGAGAAGCGGGGGATGCGCGGCAGGCGCACGTGCTCGTAGCGCAGGGGGAAGTGGTTGATGAGCACCGTGGCGCAGTCGCCCGGCAGCGCCTCCAGGCGGGCGCGGGTGTGCTCCACGCGCGCGGCGCACCAGGCGGCGCGTGACGGGTAGGGGTCCGGGTGGAGCAGGGCCTCGTCGGTGCACAGCACGTTGGAGTCCATGGCCCACTGCAGGGCACCCTCCTCGGAGACGTTGTCCGGCCGGAACGAGTAGTCGTAGAGCAGGAAGAGCGGCGCCAGGATGCGGGGGGCCCCTCCCCGGCCAGCGCGGGTAGGGGTCCTCCGGGGTGAGCACGCCGTGGGCTCGGCACTGCGCCACCAGCTGCTGGTAGCGCGCCTCGCCCCGGGGGGCGGACGGCTCGCTCGACACCGTCCACAGCTCGTGGTTGCCGGGCACCCACACCACCTGGCGGAAGCGCGCCGTCAGCGTGCGCCGGGCGAAGTCGAGCTCCTCCAGCCTCTCGCCCACGTCGCCCGCGACGATGAGCCAGTCCTCGGGATGGGGGGCGAGCGACTCGAGCGCCCGCCGGTTGTGCTCATGACGGAGATGGAGATCACTGAGGGCGTAGAGCTTCATGGGGGGCCGTACCGTCCAATGTAACGGACGCTCCGGCCCCAGGTCCGTTTCTCGTGAGGGGTGGAAGCAACCAGCCATGCGCCGGGAAGGACGGGCGAGGTGGCTTTTCCTTCGCGCCTGCTCCAGGCAGCATGAGGCCCCCTTCTCGTCCGGCCCGCATGATGGGGAAAGAGTCCGCACAGCCACTGCCTGCCCGCGCTCCGGCGGCCGCCGCCGAATCCGGCGATCTCGTCGTGCGCTCGGTGTTGCCGCAGGAGCTGCTGTCCGCCCTGGAGAGCGAGCGCGCGCAGTACCGGTGGGTGATGCTCAAGGGCGCCGTGGACGTGCGGCTGGAGGACGAGTCGATGCTCGGCCTGACGCCCCTGCCCGCGGCGGACCCGAGCTGGAGTGGCGGTCAGCTCATCGGCTTCCTCCCGGACGAGCGCCGCTTCGTGGGGGAGATCGTCCACCTGGATCCGACCACGGGGCGCGTCTTCCTCTCCACGCGCTCGCTGGGCCACATCAAGCCCGAGGTGCTCTCCGCGGAGCGTTGGGCCTTCCAGCCCTATGACTTCTCCGAGGCGCTGCTGGCCGCCTCGAAGGCCTACGACGCGCGGGGCCCCCGGGTGCGCGAGGCCCTGGACCGGGTGCGCGGCCTCATTCCGGACGATGGCACCGGCCCCAGCCAGGGCCCCGAGCACCTGTGGGACAAGCCCTGGGCGCTGCTCTGGGGCCCCCGGGTACGGGCAAGACGGAGACGATGGCGCGGCTGCTCGCCCAGGCCGTCCAGGACAACCCCGGCGAGCGCATCCTCGCGGTGGCGCCCACCAACCGCGCCGCCGACACGCTCGCCCTGCGCGTGGCGCGCATGCTGTCCAAGGCCGGGGCCCTGCACGCGCCGGACACCACCTGCCGCGTCTTCCGCGGGGGCCTGGGCGTGGGCCAGGAGCTCACCCGGGCCTTTCCCGCCGTGCTCCATGACTCGAGCTACCAGAAGCACGCGGCGCGCATCGCGCACATGGAGGAGCGCGTGCGCGAGGAGTACCTCCAGGGGGCCTCGTCCTCGCGCCTGGCGGTGGTGAAGGCGGAGCTGCGCAAGGTGCGCGACGGGCTCACCGACGAGACGCTCTTCGTCGCGCGCGAGGGCTATGCCACCCTCATGGTGCTCACCGTGCACCGGGCGCTACGGCTCGTCTCCGAGCTGGAGGGCGCCGAGCGCTTCGACCGGCTGGTGGTGGACGAGGCGGGCATGGTGTCGCGCGCGGCGGTGGGGCTGCTCGCGCCGCTGGCGCGCAAGGTGCTGCTGGGAGGAGACCCGAAGCAGATTGGTCCGGTGAGCCGGGCGCTGGAGGGTGGAGCGGCCAGTGCAGACGTGGATGCGCGGCTCGCCCCTGTCGCACCTGGAGGACGCGCGCGCGGCGGCGGAGCTGCCCCACGTGCTGCTCTTGCGCACGCAGCACCGCATGCACCCGCAGATTGGCGCGGTGGTGAGCCACTTCAGCTACGCGGGCATGCTGGAGGATGGCGAGGGGCCGCGCACCCGGGAGCCCAAGAAGGTGGAGTCCTTCCCAGCGGCGCGCGCGTGCTGGGTGGTGCTGGACGAGGCCACGCGGGACGCGCGCCGGGTGTGCCACGAGCGCGGGGACTCGGGGCATGGCTACCGGCGGCCCTTCTCGGCGGAGCTGGTGATGGCCATCGCCGCGCCGGCGCTCAAGGCGGGCCTCAAGGTGTTGGCGGTGACGCCCTACCGGGCCCAGGCGGCGCTCTTGCGCGCCCTGGCCGAGGAGAAGGGCTGGCACGAGTCGCGCTTCCAGGCGTCCACCATCCACCGGCAGCAGGGCACCGAGTACGACGTGGTGGTGGTGGACACGGTGGCGGCCGGGCGCCCCTTCGCCCCGAGCGAGCTCACGCCCATGCTCAACGTGGCGGCGAGCCGCGCGCGCGAGTACCTCTTCGTCCTGTCCTCGCGCGCCGAGTCCGAGGCGGCCATTCCCGCGCAGCTGCTCGAGCTGCTCACCCCGGTGGCGCCGCGCCTGGAGCCGCGCTTCGCGCTGCAGCCCCTGCTGGTGATGCCGGGCGTGCGCGCGCGCGAGGCGCGGCGACCCGAGGCGCTGGGCCAGGAGATCGACTCGCTCAAGGAGATGGGCCCCCTGTTCACCCAGGAGCAGGTGTCGCTCTTCGAGCGCCGCTTCGACGAGGGGCACCACCTGGTGCGGGGCGTGGCGGGCAGCGGCAAGACGTACGTGCTGGCGCACTGGGTGGCGCGCTACCTCGCCGAGCACCCCGAGGCGCGCGTGCTGGTGTCCTTCTTCAACAAGGCACTCACCCCGCTGCTCACGCGGCTGGTGGACGCGGCGCTGCGGCGGCGGCTCGGGCGGCGCGCCTCGTTCATGCTCCACCGCGTGACGCTCATGCACATGACGGGCACGGGCGGCTATGCCCCGGAGAGCTTCGACGCCGTCTTCGTGGACGAGGCGCAGGACCTGAGCGCCAGGGAGCTCGCCCACCTGTACGGGCTCGCCCGTCCCTTCTCCCGCGAGGGCGGGCCTCCCCTCAAGGCCTTCCTGCTCTTCGCGGATGACTCGCAGAACGTCTACGGCCACAGCCCCGTGGAGGCCCTGCGCCAGGAGTTGCCGGACGGGCTCGACTTCACCGGTCGGGTGCGCGTCTTGCGCGAGACGTTCCGCTCCACGCGCCAGGTGTCCGAGCTGGCCTTCAACGTGGTGTTGGATCCGCTCGGGCTGCACCGGGTGGGCAACCCCGGCATGCGCGAGTTCATGCGCGCCAGCGAGCTGCGCGAGGAGGGCCTCTTGGAGGAGCCGGTGGCGGGGGGACGGGCTGTACCGGCTGCGCAGCAGCGAGCGCGAGGGGCTGGTGCCGGTGGTGCGCGCCTTCGACTCGCCCCAGGCGGAGGAGGCGTGGCTGGCGCGCGAGGTGAAGCGGCTCCAGGCCCACGAGGGCGTGCGGCCCGCGGACGTGCTGGTGGTGGCGCCGGTGCGGCCCGCGCGGCTGGCCGAGGCGCTCGAGCGCGAGGGCCTCAAGGCGGTGGCCTTCGGAGGCCGGGGGGCGAGGACGTGGCGGGCTTCAGCGTGGGGAAGGTGGACTACCTCCGGGTGACGACGGCCTTCTCGTGCAAGGGGCACGAGAGCCCCGTGGTGTTCTTCTGTGGCGTGGACGCGCTGGACGACATGGCGTGGATGGAGGGCCGGCCGGGACGCCAGGAGCGGGAGTTGGAGCGCACGCGCCGCGCCCTCTTCTACGTGGGCGCCACGCGCGCCATGATGCGCCAGTACGTGACGGGCCTCTCCGGCGCGCGCTTCACCCGCGTGGCCCTGGGCTACTCGCGGGCCCTTTCCCGCGAGTCCCGCCTCCCGACTCCACAGGTCGGGCCCCCCACCTCACGGCGGGGTTCACGTGGCCATTGACCCCCACCGGTCCGGCGGGGTGGAATGCGCCGCATGAGCGACGCCGAAGACACCACCGTCTACAAGGTCGTGGTCAACCACGAGGAGCAGTACTCCATCTGGCCCGCGGACCGCGAGCTGCCCCTGGGTTGGAAGGAGGCCGGCAAGCAGGGGCAGAAGGCCGAGTGCCTCGAGTACATCAAGGAGGTGTGGACGGACATGCGCCCCTTGAGCCTGCGCAAGAAGATGGAAGAGGCGGCCAAGAAGTCCTGAGGCGGCTCACTTCGGAGCGCCGCCCGAGCCCGACAACAGGAAGGCCCGCAGGCGCTCTGGAGGACAGGGCTTGAGCAGGATGGTGATGCCGGGCGGAATGATGTCGCGTCCCGGCAGCTGCGTGGTGTGCAGCCCGCAGAGCACCCCAGGCGTGCGGCTCCTCAGGGCCGCGATCAATGACAACCCATCCATACCGGGCAGGATGTACGCGGCGATGACGACCGAGGGCGGCTCCTCCTCCGCCATGCGCAGCGCCTCCTCCGCGCTCGTCGCCGAGCGCTTGGTGCCGGGCACGTCCCGCAGGAGCCGGCGCAGCGCGGAGAGCTGGAGCGGATCCTCGTCGACGAAGAGATAGGAGGGCGTGGCGTCCGCGGTCATCCAGGACCTCCCGGGCTGGGTATGTAACGTGATGGGTCCTCGGACGGACATACTACCCCAGTCGTCCTGGGAAACCAACCTCCCGAGTCATATTGCCACCGGTGAACCACTCGGGTCCCGGGACAATGGCAAAAAAGCTGGCAACCAGGCTGGGAGAGTGCGCGCGCGCAGCCCGGCAGCGCCTCAACCTCACACAGGAAGACGTGGCGGAGCGAGTCGGCATCGCCACGGAGGTGTACGGGCGCCTGGAGCGGGGAAACATGCTTCCGAGCGTCCCCACCTTCCGCAAGCTGTGTGCCGTGCTGTCCCTGTCCGCGGACGAGGCCCTGGGGTTGTCCACCGCCGAGGGTTCCTCCTCCTGGACACCTCCCGCGCCACCCCCCGAGGCCAGTGAGCCCGCGGAGCTGCGCCGCCTGATGCGGCGTGCCCGCCAGTTGGACCGCAACTCGTTGCGCGTGCTGAGCACGGTGGCCGCGCACCTGGGGCAGAAGCACGGGTAGGCAGGAGCGTCGTCTCACGGGGAGAGCCTCGCGCGCAGTCTCTTCGCCGATGGAAAACCATGGAAGAGCACCACCTGTGGGTGTGCCTCCAGCCTCTCGCGCTCCTGGGTGCCCTTGGCGAGCGCTCGGTCTACTCCCAGCAACAATCCCTCATCTGGGCGCGAGCGCAACTCCTCCAACCTCCGCGCCAGCGGGCCCGCGTGCCGGGCATGGAAGAGCTCCAGCGCCACCTCGCGCCGTGTCTGGCGGTGGCGGAACGTGACATCCGGCACGCACAGGCCCGTGGCGCCCACGTTGCGCGGCAGGGGCAGCAGGTCCAACTCCCACTCCGCGTCCTCGAAGCCCTGGGCGAGCGACGCCACCTCCGGGGGGATGTGTCCGAGCGTGGACCCATGAGGTGACACGAGGGGATCCTTCTCGTCGAGCACGAGCGTCACCCGGCGCCGGGGCGTCTCGAGGGCGGCGGTGAGCTGCCAGCGGGTGAGCACCGGCACCACCGACAGGAAGCTCGCCAGCTGCAGCCCGTACTTCTTCTGCAGCGACAGCATGGCGCCCGGGCCCTCCACCTCCAGCACCCAGTCCTCGTCCTCGCGCCGCACCTCGGCCACGAGCCGGCAGAACTTGAGCCAGCGCAGCACCTTGCGCACCCGCAGCAGCTCCGGCGCCCGCGCCCGCAGCGTCAGCCGCCGCGCGTCGAACAGCGGGCCCTGGGCGAGCGCGAGGTTGTAGCGATCCAACAGCTCCGCGGGTGAGAGCGCCTCCCAGTCCAGCAGGGCGCGGTGACCTGGGAGGTCGGCATAGAGGGCCTCGCGCAGCTCGGGCAGGGGCTGGGGCAGCAGCGCGGCGAGCCGCGACTCGTAGTGTTCCACGGAGGCGCCAGGGGGCAGGGCGAGCCGCACCCGGGCCGCTTCCCGGAAGGCCGCGGCGCGCGCCTCCACGGCCCCTGGCGCGGGCTCGTCGAAGCGCATCCGGTCCACCAGCAGCTTCACGAGCCCCCTCGCCACCTTGGGGCGCGCATGGGCGCCGGCCTGCAGCGCCAGGGCCTCCTCCACCTCGTCGCGCGAGTGGCCCCGTCCCGCCTCCACGCTGGCGATGAGCTCGCCCGCGAGCGCGAGCAGCGCCGGCTCGTCGCGCCGGACGAAGGAGGGCCGTAGCTTCGCGTCGCGCGTGCGGAAGAGGAGCAGCTCGCGCGTCAGCATGCCTCGCCCCCTTCCTCCTGGTAGGCGCGGTGCTGGCGCCGCCGCTCGCTGATGGAGGACTCGGCCGTCTGCGCCGAGCAGACTTCGTAGAGGAGGGCGCGCTTGCCGGGGCGCTGGCGCAGGATGCGGCCCAGGCGCTGCACGTGCTCGCGCACGCTGCCACTGCCGCTGAGCACCACGCCCACGCGCGCCTCCGGCACGTCCACGCCCTCGTTGAGCACGCGCGAGGTGAGCAGCACGGGCAGCTCTCCGCTCGAGAACGCGGCGAGCAGCGCCTTGCGCTCGGGCACGGGCGTGTGGTGCGTGAGCGCGGGCAGCAGCAGCCGCCGCGCCAGCGTGTACACCGTCTCGTTGTCGTCGGTGAAGACGAGCGTGCGATCCTCGCGGTGCTCGAGCAGCACGCGCCAGAGCACGTCCAGCTTCGCGCTGGAGGTGAGCGCGATGCGGCGCTGCTCGCGGTAGGCCCGGTAGGCGGCGCGGCCCTCCTCGGTGCGCTGGCTCTCCGCGAGGAAGCGCGCCCAGCCCTCGGGCACGTCGAAGCGGATGCCGCGCTGGCGGATGAAGCCGAGGTAGAGCTTGCGCGCCTCGTCGTGCCGCGTCTGTTCCCCGGGCGTGAGGGGGACTTCAATCCGGCGCACCTCGTAGGGCGCGAGGAAGCGCCCCTGCAGCTCGCGGATGTCGGTGCGGTGCACCAGCGGCCCGAGCAGCTCCTCGCACACGCGCTCGCCCCCGTCGGTGCGCTCCAGGGTGGCGGTGAGGCCCAGCCGGTAGGGCGCGAGCGAGCCCTCGGCGATGAAGCGGTAGCTCGGCGCGGGCAGGTGGTGGCACTCGTCGCACACGAGCAGCCCGAAGCGGTTGCCGTGGAACTCCGTCTGCATCGCCGCGGAGTCGTACGTCGTCACCGTGAGCGGCTGCCGATCACTCACCCCGCCGCCCAACATGCCCACCGTCTGGCCCAGGTGCCGCGACAGCACCCCCTGCCACTGCGTCATCAAATCCAACGTGGGGACGACCACCAGCGTGGGCCGCTTCACCTGGACGATGGCGAGCACCGCCAGCAGCGTCTTGCCCGCCCCGGTGGGCAGCTCCACCAGTCCGCGCCCTCCGGCCTTCAGCCAGGCCTCCAGCGCGGCCTTCTGGTGGGGAAACGGCTCTACCGGGGCCGTCAGGTCCACCTCCAGCGGCTCGAAGCGCCGGGCCCGGTCCTCGTACGCCTCGCCCAGCTCGCGCAGCCGCAACACCACCTGCCGGTAGTGCCGCGCCTCGCTCCGGTACACGCCCGTGCGCGCATCCCGCTGGAACAGGGCGCGCAGGGCGCCATCGTCCGGCAGGGTGGGCGCCACCAGGGTGCCGCAGTCGAAGTGGAGTTCGGTCGCCATCGGCAGAGGGGGGAGTTCGGAGTAACCCGATTTACGAACCCACGCCAGCATAGGACCTTCCAAGTCGCCCTGATCCGCGGGTGCTGGCTGCTCGGGGAGCGCGGACGCGCCTCCCTCTGGCGGGGTGATGTAGGGTGGGGTGGCTCCAGGGCCCACGCAGGCTCGCCCGCTGGACGAGGAGGGGAGTGTACACCGGAGGTCGACGGTGGAACCAAGGCGTCGAGAGTCTCCTCTTCATGCCCGGAAGCCTCTAGCCTGCGCGCCTTCATGCGCCGCCTCGTCATCCTCAGCCCCCATCGGCCCTCCCGGGAGTTGCTGTCCCGCCTCCTGGCGGAGCCCGACCTGCGGGTGACTGCCCTGTCGGACGCGGACGAGGTGCTGGACACGCTCGCCGAGGAGGAGCCGGCCCTGGTGGTGGTGGACGCGCGCCGGCCGGACGAGGACCATCCGCTGATGCTGGGCCTGCTCAAGCGGCGCTACCCACGTCAGCCCCTCATCACCCTGGTGCCCGGGCGCCTGCGGGTCTTCGACGGCCACGAGGAGCGCGTGCGCGACGTGCAGGACGGCTCGGCCGAGGGACTCCACGTCCTGCTCGGGGAGCTGCAACGCGCCACGCGCGACCTGCTCGCCCAGCACCTGCTGCGTGTCCTTCGTCCTCCCACCGGCGAGGCCTGAGCCCGCTGTCGGGCGCGAGACGGAGAGAAGGCCGCGCTCCGAAGAGGGAAGAAGTTTTCCCTCCCGAGGGCCGACGCGTTCCCTCGTCCTCGAGGCCATGGCGCCAACCCCTTGAAAAGTCGAGGACGCGCCCGCCGCGTGGGCTCGGCACGGCGGCTGCTAAGGCTTCCTGTCGCGAGCGGGGGACGGGGCCGCGCGGGCAGGAGGGGGACGCGGCTCCGGGAGGGGAGCTCGTGACGGGAGGGCCTGGAAGGGGGGCCGGGCCGTCACGGGGGGGGAAGAAGGGGGGTCGGGAGGGAGGGGGCCCGAGGGGGAGCCCGACCGGTGGGGGCCGGTCGGGCTGCTTCATTTTCGCGCGGAGAGGAAGGCCAGCACCTGGGCTTCACCCCAGAAGCGGGGGTGAGGGCGCCGCCGGCGACGAAGCCGACGTGGCCGCCCTGGGCGGTCACCACGCGGTGCAGGTGGGGGTTGCCGGACACGTCCCTGGGAATCGTCGAGGCGGGGATGATGGGATCGTCCTCGGCGCTCAAGAGCAGGGTGGGGCGGCGGATGGCGTGGAGCAGGGGGCCGGAGGAGGACACCTCGTAGTAGTGGGCCGCGTCGCGGAAGCCATGCAGCGGCGCGGTGACGGCGTCGTCGAAGGCGCGCAGGGTGCGGGCGCGCTCCAGGGCCTCGCCGTCGAAGGCGCCGGGGAACAGGCGCAGCTTCTCGCGGGCCTTCTGCTTGAGGGTGCGCAGGAAGCGGTCGCGGTAGAGCTTCTGGAAGGGCCCGGGCCCGTCGATGGCCTTCGAGCAGATGCTCAAGTCGTAGGGCGCGCTCACGGCGGCGGCGGCATCCACGGGCGCGTCGTCACCGGTGTCCTCGAGCAGCCGCAAGAGCACGTTGGCGCCGAGCGAGAAGCCCACCGCGTAGAGCGGGCCGGTGACGCGCTGGCGCAGGTGCCGCATCACCGACAGCGCGTCCTCGATGTCACCCGAGTGGTAGGAGCGCGCGAGCCGGTTGGTCTCCCCGCCGCAGGAGCGGAAGTTGAGGGCGGTGGCGCCCCAGCCGAGCGCCTGGGCGCCGGTGAGGGTGACGTTCATGTAGCCCGAGCGCGAGGAGCCCTCGAGGCCGTGCAGGGCCACGAGGTGGGGGGCGCCCGGGGGCCCGTCGAAGGAGTCGAGGTTGACGAAGTCCCCATCGGGCAGCTCCCAGCGCTCGCGCTTGAGGGGCGGGGCGTGCGTGGGGCGCACGAGCGAGGCGTAGATGGTCTGCGCGTGGGGGGATGCGAGGAAGCGTGCGGGAGCGAAGGGCTCGGTGGGTTGGAAGGACACGGATGGGCAGATATCACCCGCGGCGGGCGTGACGCATCGAGTAACAACCGCGCTGGCGCACGTCGTCGGCCTCGGCCGTCAGCTCGAAGAGGGCGAGGTATTTGTGCACGCGCTCCTCGAGCGTGGGGGCCTCGATGAGGCGGCACACGGCGTCGGGCTGGTAGTCGCGGCACACCTGGGGGCGCCGCTCGTAGACGGTGCACAGGTTGTCGGCGCCGAGGTGCGGGCAGCGCAGGCCCAGGGGCTTGTCGAGCGCGGCGATGTCGGGCGCCACGCAGCAGGCGCCACAGCGGGTGCAGTCCATGAAGGGGGGAGGATAGCCCGGAAAAGAAAAACGCGGCGCCGGGGACGGGGTCCACGGCGCCGCGTTCGGGGAAGACGGTGGGCGGGCGACTACTCGTGCGAGCGCCGCTCGGGGGCCTCGTTCGTGCCCGTGGTGTTGTAGGGCATGGACTGGCCCGTCTCCACCGGCCAGGCCACCGGCGTGCCGCTGGCGGCCAGCGTGGGCCGGAAGCGCGTGCCGATGTCGAACAGGGTGAAGAGCAGCATGAGCACCACGAACACCATGGACGTGATGAACACGATCCGGTTGGCGCCGCGGTGATCCGCCGGTGCATGAAGTACAGCGCCACGAGCGCGCCCTTCACCGAGGCGATGACCAGCGCGAGCGCCAGACCCCAGTTCGGCAGGTGCATGCGGCCGGTGAGCACCGTGACGACGGTGAGCACCATCAGCGCCGCCCAGATGATGGCGTACTTCGCCGCGCCACCGTGGTGCTCCTCCTGCATGTTCTGCGCTTCCTTGGATGATTCATTGGCTATCGCGGACATGAGCGGAGGCCTTCCTTAGATGAGGTACAGCATGGGGAAGAGGAAGATCCACACCAGGTCGACGAGGTGCCAGTACATGCTGCCCAGCTCGACGGCGGTGTAGTTCCGGGCGCTGAACTCGTTGCGGTTCGCCTTGAGCCCCACCCACGTCAGCACGATCATGCCGATGATGACGTGGAAGCCGTGCAGGCCCGTCGAGAGGAAGTAGATGGTGAAGTACATCGGCACGCCGGGCAGTTGCAGCGACGGCTCCGTGTCCGTGAAGTACGGCCCGGGCAGCTGCCCCACGTGGATCTTGTGCGAGTACTCGAAGTACTTGATGACGAGGAAGCCGAGCGCCATGAGGATGGTGAGGATGAACATCACCACCACCTGCTTGTTCTTCGCCTCCTTGGCGTAGTGCACCGCCATGGCGGCGGTGAACGACGAGGTGATGAGCACCAGGGTGTTGACGGTGCCCAGCACGAGGTTCAGGTGACGGCTGGCCGCCGCGAACCCGTCGGGGAACATGAAGCGGTAGTTCGCGTAGCACACGAACAGACCGGCGAAGAGCAGGATTTCCGTGGCGAGGAACAGCCACATGCCCAGCCGCGCCGCGTGCTGCTGCACGTCGAGCGAGGCGAAGTGGGCGGCGAGGGTCGGCACGGGGGGCCCCGGGCGCGTGGTGCGCCGGGGCGGCGGAACTAGACTGCATCGGGCACCTCGGCCTTCTCAGGGTCCACGTAGAAGTGGGGCTCGTCCTTGTAGACGGGCTGCGGACCGATGAAGTTGTGGGTGGGGGAGGGACTCGGTCAGCCACTCGTAACCGCGGCTGTTCCACGGGTTGGCGGAGGCCTTCTCACCGTACACCAGCGAGTAGGTGAGGTAGATGGCGGTGATGAGGAAGCCCATCGCCAGCAGCGTGGCGCCCATGGTGGAGGCCACGTTGAGCGTCTGGAAGCGCTCCGGGTACTCGTAGTAGCGCCGCGGCATGCCCGCGTTGCCCAGGAGGAACTGGGGGATGAACGTGGCGTTGAAGCCCAGGATGATGAGCGCCGCGGACACCGTGCCCCACCCCTCGTGGTACGACTTCCCGAACATCTTCGGGAACCAGTAGTGGAGCGCCGCCATGAAGGCCATGATGGTCGCGCCCACCATGATGAAGTGGAAGTGCGCCACCACGAAGTAGGTGTCGTGCCAGGGCACGTCCAGGGACGCCGTGGCGAACGCCACGCCCGTCATGCCGCCGAACACGGTGAAGTAGAGGAAGCCGCAGAAGTAGGCGAAGGGCGTCTTGAAGTCGACCGCGCCCTTGTAGACGGTGCCCACCCAGTTGAAGACCTTGATGGCGGTGAACACGCCCACCAGCATCGTCAGCACCGCGAACACGCCCGCGTTGAACGTGGACTGGCCCGACACGAACATGTGGTGGCCCCAGGCGAAGAAGCCCACGAAGGCGATGCCCAGCGACGAGAACGCCACCGCGCGGTAGCCGAAGATGTTCTTGCGGCTGAAGGCGGCGACGATCTCGCTCATCACGCCGAAGGCCGGCAGCACCATGATGTACACGGCCGGGTGCGAGTAGAACCAGAACAGGTGCTGGAAGAGCACCGGGTCTCCGCCGCGCGCCGGATCGAAGATGCCGAACTGGAAGAGCTGCTCACCCACCACCAGGAGCAGCACGAGGCCGAGCACCGGCGTCGCCAGCACCTGGATGCACGCGGTGGCGTACATGGCCCACACGAACAGCGGCATGCGGAACCAGGTGATGCCCGGGGCGCGCATGGTGTGCGTGGTGACGATGAAGTTGAGGCCCGTGGCGATGGAGCTGAAGCCGATGATGAACGCGCCGAACAGGATGGGCGCCACCGTCGTCGTCGTGTGCGTGCTGTAGGGCGTGTAGAACGTCCAGCCCGTGTCCATGCCGCCGTTGAGCATGCCCCAGATGGCGATGACCGCGCCGGACAGCAGCAGGTAGAGCGACAGCAGGTTGAGCCGCGGGAAGGCCACGTCCTTGGCGCCCAACATCAAGGGCAGCATGAAGTTGCCGAAGGCGCCGGGGATGGCCGGAATCATGAACAGGAAGATCATCACCACGCCGTGCATGGTGAAGGCGCGGTTGTACGTCATCGCGTCGACGATGGTCGGCCCCGGCGTCAACAGCTCGAAGCGGACCACCAGCGCGTAGATGCCGCCCACGAGGAAGAAGAGCAGGACCCAGATGAGGTACATCACCCCGATGCGCTTGTGGTCGAGCGTCAGCAGCCACGACTTCACCGTGGTGCCATCGACGAGGTAGCTCGGGTGGTGATCGTGATGCTCACCACCCGGCGCGGGCACGGCGCCCGGTTCGGCTGCGATGCTACTGCTGGATGGGCTCATAGACAGGTCCTTGAGAAGCGCCGGTGGTGCGGATGTCCGGAGTGCGCAAAGTCTTGATGTATTCGACGATCGCCGCGGTCTGCGGCCCCGTCAGCTTGCCCTGGAAGGTGGGCATGGCATTGGCGTAGCCCGTCACCAGGTGGGCTCCCGGGTCCATCATGGACTGGGTGATGTACGCCTCGTCCGCGCGGATGGCGCTGCCGTCCTGCAGCGTCTCCTGGCGTCCGTACAGCCCCAGGAACGTCGGCCCGATGTGCGGCTCGCCATTGACGGTGTGGCACTTGAAGCACCCCACCTCGGCGGCCACCTTCTGGCCCTGCTCGGCCATGCGCGCCGGCTGCGGCGCCAGGCTCAGGTCCGCCAGCGCGTCCTGGCGGTTGGCCGGTCGCCGCGGCGCTGCTCCTTCAGCCACGCGTCCCACTCCTCGGGCGAGAGAACCACGACCTCGCCGAGCATCTTCGAGTGGGACAGGCCGCAGTACTCGGTGCAGAGGATCTGGTACGTGCCGGGCTTGGTGGCCTCGAACCAGGTCTGCGTGTAGCGCCCCGGCACCGCGTCCATCTTGATGCGGAAGGCCGGCACGAAGAAGGAGTGGAGGACGTCACGCGAGGTGATGAGCAGCCGCACCGGACGGTTGGCCGGCACGTGCAGCACGTTCACCCCGTTGGGGCCCTCCGGGTAGGCGAACTTCCACATCCACTGCTTGCCCATGACGTAGACGTCCATCGCGTCCTTGGGCGGCGTGGTGACGAAGACGAAGTCCCGGAAGCCGATGACGAACCAGGTGAGGAAGAAGATGAGCGGCAGCGAGACGAAGAGGAACTCCGTCTTCACCGACGGGATGACGTACTCCGTCAGCTGCTCCGGCGTGCGGCGCCGGTAGCGGAAGAAGAAGTAGAGCGCCGCCGTGCCCACCGCGAACGAACTGAGCATCGTCACGGTGACGACGAAGATGTGGAGACTGTCCACACGCTCCGCGAAGGTCGAGGCCTGCTCCGGCAGGAACAGGATGTTGTTCAGCAACTCGTTCATGCTGCTGTGCCTTTCTTCAGCTCACGCCTCCAGTAGTAGGCGAGCATGCTCGCGAGCGCGCCGAACACCATGAGCGCGCCTATCCGGAGGAATCCAAAGATGTAGAAGCCGTACCGCCGGGTGGCGGTGTCATACTTGAAGCAGGTCAGGACGATGCGATCAAAACTGGTGCCGACCCGGCCCCCCGCGGCCTCGAGCAGGGCGAGCTTCATGTCCTTGGGCTGGAAGGACGTGCCGTAGAGGTAGCGCGAGATGGCTCCCTCGGGGGTGAGCACCATCACCACGGCCGGGTGCACATACTGCCGCGTCGACGCGTCATAGGTGTACTTGTATCCCACCGCGTCCGCGAGCTGCTGGATGTTCTCCTGGGTCCCCGTGAGGAAGTGCCACGGGGCCGTCTCCGGCAGGCCCATGGACTGCAGGTGGCGCCGGCGCCGCTCGAGGCTCTGCGCGGGCGTGTCCTGCGGATCGATGCTCACCGTCACCGCCTCGTAGTCCTTGCCCAGCACCGGCCCAGCTCGCGCATGGTGCGGATCTGCTCGTTGATGACGAGGTTACAGAGCAGCGGGCAGTTGTAATACACGAGCGTGAGCAGCACCGGGCGCGTGCGCGGCAACACGTCGCGCAGTTGCACCGGCTTGCCCGACGAGTCGGTGAACGCCATCTCCAGCGCCGCGAGCTCGCCCAGGTGCTCCTGCACGTCCACGCCTTTGAGTTGCGGCGGAGCGTCGGACTGCGCATCAATGATGCTCTGGGGCGTGCGGCCACCGCCCGGCAGCGCGGACACGGGGGCCGCGACGCCGAGCGCCAGGACGAGCGCCGCCATGGCGGCGCTCAGGGGCATGGACGAAGAGGGGGTGTACATCGTGCTTCTTCCTCTACTGCCGCGACACTACGGCTGGGGAGCCGGCGTGGGCTGCGACTCGGGGGTGGGCGCGGGCGCCGCGGGCTTCTGGCGCGCGGCCGCCTGCTGGGCGATGACCTGGTCCATCGCCTGGTTCAACGGGGTGCGGGATACCACGTTACGATCTTCCGCGTAGCCCTTGTCCAGCGCCTCCTGCTGGGAGCGGATCTTCTCCTCGGCGTGCGTGTCCTGCTGGAACAGGCGCTGGTTGACGATGCCGATCTCGTACGCCGTGCGGTGATCCTTGTCCGGGGTGATGAGCGCCGGGATGGGCGCGGCACCCTCGGGGGCGAACTCGTGCGTGGTCGCCACCTGCAGGCGCCAGGCCCAGATTCCGCCCACGATGAAGATGATGATGGAACCGATTCCCACCTGGAGCACCTTGCCGGTGAGGATGTGATCCTCCTCGGACGACACGCCATGCGCACCGTGGATGACGCGCGACTCGACCTCCACCGGCTCTTGTTGCTCATGGCTGCACGTACCTCAGCGACTCGGAGATGTAGGGGTCCTTCACCGGCACCGTATACCGGCCGCGGGTCTGCCACAGCGCTCCCGCCACCGCGATTCCACCCACGCCGACGAAGGCGGTGATGAGCGTCCAGTGGAACGAGGGGCCCTGGGGCGAGAGGGCCGGCCAGATGAGCCAGTACATGTCCACGGCGTGCATGACCAGGATGTAGACGGCGATGACGGCCAGGCGGCGGGGCTGGAGCTTCAGCTTGCGCGATAGCAGCGTGAAGAAGGGCAGCAGGAACTGGCCGATGAGCAGCGAGAGCGACACGGGCAGCCACGGCCCCGTGATGCGCAGCCGGTACCAGCCCGCCTCTTCCGGCAGGTTGGCGGCCCAGATGAGGAAGAACTGGGAGAAGGCGATATAGGCCCAGAACGCCGTGAAGGCGAACATGAGCTTGCCCAGGTTGTGGTAGTGCGCCGTCGTCACCAGCGAACCGTATCCGTCCTTGCCCTGCGCGTTCACCGTGGCGATCGTCACCACGCAGAAAGCGCTCAGGAAGCTGCCGCAGAAGTAATAGACGCCGAAGATGGTGGACTGCCAGAGCGGCGTGAGCGTCATCAGCCAGTCGAAAGCAGCGAAAGTAATCGTCAGCGCAAGGAAGGGGAGCGAGCCCGGGGCGAAGCGGCGCTGCTTGGCCGTCAACTCGAGCTCACCCGACGTGTCCTGCTGCACGCTCCAGCCGCGCAGCCGCGAGGACACGAAGATCCACGTGAAGAAGTAGATGGCCCGGCGGATGTAGAAGAAGGTGAGGTTGAGGTAGGGGTGCTTGTGGTGCAGGTGGTGCAGCTCCACCTCGGTGAACTTCACCCCGTCAGTGCCGGGGAACACCCAGTTGGGCGCGTCCACCCAGGGGAAGAGGTACTTGACCCCGGCGAGGATGGGCAGCACGAGCACGGCGAAGAAGATCACGCTCGAGCCCATGGTCTCCATGGTGCGGCGCAGCACGATGATCCACTTGACCTTGGCGGTGTGGAAGATGGCCACCATGATGATGGAGGCCACCGCGATGCCCAGCCAGTAGCTGAAGCCGAACAGGTAGCTGAACATCGCCTTCTGGGGGTCGAGCACGAAGCCGACGATGGTCAGCACGAGGCCGAGCACGCCCAGCGCTCCGGCCACCGTCATCGCCTTCGAGCCGCCCGTGAAACGATCCACGGCAATCATCGGTTCTCCTGCGGAAGAGGCTGCTGGCCGCCAGCCTTGGGGCGCGGGCCGTCTGCAGCGCACGAACGTAGGCCACCACGGCCCAACGCTCCTGGATGTTGAGTTCGCCCGAGAAGGACGGCATCACGCCGTAGCCCTCGGTGATGGCGGCGTAGAAGTGGCCGTCCGGCTTGTTGGCGATCTCCTGAAGGGACGGGGGCAGGCGCAGCGCCATGTTCTCGGCGACCACGCTGTTGCCGTCGCCGAGCCGGCCGTGGCACTGGGCGCAGACGATGTTGTACTTCTTGTGGCCCTCTTCCAGCACGGCCCGGTCGAGCTTGAGCGGGTTGGCGCTGACGAACTCGCCATTGACCCGGCCAGTCGTCAGGCCGGGGTCACCCACCAGGCGCTCGCGCGGGATGGTGCCCTCGGGAGGCGTGCGCATGGCCTTGCCATCCGCCCAGAACTCGTTCGTCTCGTAGTACTCGTACTTGGCCTGCGCCTCCATGCGCTGGAGGAACTCGGAGGGCACGTTGCAGGCGGCCAGGGCGAGCCCGGCCAGGGGGATGAGCCGCCTCATTCCTTCTCTCCCGTCACCACGGTCACCTGGGTGGCGCCCAGGGACTTGAGCTGATCCATGATCGCCTCCGCCTGGAGCGTCGCGAACTGCGGCACGCTCAGCCAGTAGCCGTGCGTGGTGGCGCTGCGGAACGCATCGTGCTCGTAGGCCGGGTGATACGGCTGCGGCAGCCGGGCGAGCCCCAGGACACCGAAGAAGATGCCAAAGGCCGCCAGGAGCACCGTCAACTCGAAGGTGATGGGCACGTAGGACGGCAGGCTGAAGATGGGACGACCACCCACGTTGATGGGGTAGTCGAAGCCGTTCATGTACGCCATGAAGGAGATGGCGGTGGCGGTGCCGGTGAGGCCCGCGCACAAGGCGATGAAGGGGACGCGCGAGGGGGGCAGACCCAGCGCCTCGGAGCCTCCATGCAGCGGGTAGGGCGAGTAGGTGTCCATCCCCTCATAGCCCTTCTCCCGCATCTGCCGGGTGGCATCCACCAGGGCCTCGGGAGTGGCGAACTCGGCGAGGACCAGGGTTTCCAGGACCTTGGTTTCGGCGGACATGGTCAGTGCGCTCCGTGGGTGAGGGTCCCGGCGGCACCCGTCTCGGCGCCATGCGCGGCGTGGTGGGCGGCGTGCTTGAGCTCGAGCTGGAGCTCCTTCACCTCGCTGATGGCCACCGCGGGGACGAATTTGAGGAACAGCAGGAAGAGCGTGCCGAACAGGCCCAGCGTGCCGATGTAGAGGCACCAGTCCACCCACGTCGGGCTGTACAGGTCCCACGACGAGGGCAGGAAGTCCTGCGTCAGCGACGTCACGATGATGATGAAGCGCTCGCACCACATGCCGATGTTCACGACGATGGAGGCCACCCACATGATGGGGATGCTCGTGCGGCACTTCTTGAACCAGAAGATGTTCGGCGTGATGACGTTGCAGGCGATCATCAGCCAGTACACGCCGGCGTAGGGACCCCGCGCGCGGTTCACGTAGAAGGTCCAGATCTCGTACTCGTTGCCGGAGTACCAGGCGATGAAGTGCTCCATCATGTACCCGTAGGACACGATGAGGCCCGTCGCGAGGATGACCTTGTTCATGTTCTCCAGGTGGCGATCCGTGATGACGTCCCGGAGCTTGAGGTACTTGCGCGCCGGAACGATGAGGGTGATCACCATCGCGAAGCCGCTGAACACGGCGCCGGCGACGAAGTAGGGCGGGAAGATGGTGGCGTGCCAGCCGGGGATGAGGCCCGTGGCGAAGTCGAAGGACACGATCGTGTGCACGCTGAGCACCAGCGGGGTGGAGAGACCCGCGAGCAGCAGGTAGCCGATCTTGTAGTTGTGCCAGTGACGGCCGGAGCCGCGCCAGCCGAGGGAGAACAGGCCGTAGATGATGCGCTGCAGCTTGCCCTTGGACGAGTCACGCAACGCCGCCGGGTCCGGAATCAGGCCGATGTACCAGAACAGCAGCGACACGGTGAAGTACGTGGAGATGGCGAACACGTCCCAGTCCAGCGGGGAGCGGAACTGGGGCCGGCGCCCAGCGTGCTGGGGTAGGGCAAGAGCCAGAAGGCGAACCAGGGACGGCCCGTGTGCAGGATCGGGAACATGCCCGCGCAAATGACCGCGAAGATGGTCATCGCCTCGGCGAAGCGGTTGATGCTCGTGCGCCACTTCTGCTGGAAGAGCAGGAGGATGGCGGAGATGAGGGTACCGGCGTGGCCGATACCGACCCACCACACGAAGTTGACGATGTCGAACGCCCAGCCGTTGGGTTGGTTGTTACCCCACACGCCGATGCCGCGCGCGAGCGTCATCGTCACGGCGACCAGGAACATGCCCAGGCCGACCAGGGCGATTCCGAACAGCAGGAACCAGCCCTTGCCCGGCTTGGCCCAGACGTGGTCGAGCAGGGTCTCGTTGAGCGAGGCGTCGTCGTGGTGCGGCGCGACGAGCATCCGCGGCTCGAGCGGATCGACGCCAGGAGGGTGATGGATTGCGGTCTCGGCCATGACTCAGTGGCCTCCTTCGTGCTTCGCCGCGGCGGGCTTGGCGGACGCGAGGGCGGGATTGGGGTTGCGCAGGCGGATGAGGTGCGTGGTGCGAGGCGAGGTGCCCAGCTCCTTGAGCAGAAGGTAGGCGCGATCCTCCTGGTGGTGCTTGGTCACCTGGGCGTTCGGATCGTTCAGGCTTCCGAAGACGATGGCCTCGGTGGGGCACGTCTGCTGGCAGGCGGTCTGCAGCTCCTTCTCGAAGATGGGCCGCTTCTCCACCCGCGCCTTGATGCGCACGCGCTCGATGCGCTGCACGCAGTAGGTGCACTTCTCCATGACGCCGCGGTTGCGCACCGTGACGTCCGGGTTCATCAGCATCTTCTGCGTGGGCGTCTTGTCCGCGGTGTAGTGCAGGTAGTTGAAGCGGCGGACCTTGTAGGGGCAGTTGTTCGAGCAGTAACGCGTGCCGACGCAGCGGTTGTACACCATGTCGTTGAGGCCCTCGTCCGAGTGGACGGTGGCGTTCACCGGGCACACGTACTCGCACGGCGCCTTCTCGCAGTGCACGCACGCGATGGGCTGCATCACCATCTCCGGGTCGTGCAGGTCATCGCCCGTGAAGTACCGGTCGATGCGCAGCCACTGCATCTCGCGGCTGCGGGCCACCTGCTCCTTGCCCACGACGGGGATGTTGTTCTCCGACTGGCAGGCCACCACGCACGCGGAGCAACCCGTGCAGCGCGCCGGTCGATGGCCATCGCCCACTTGTAGTCCTTGTACTCGAACTCCCCGAGCATGCTGGCCTGCTCGCCGCGCACGCGGGCGAACACCGAGCTCTTCTCGTGCTTCTCGTCCTCGAGCTCCTTGCGGAACTGCTCGACGGACATGTCGAGCGCGAGCGGGCGGCCCTCCATGCTCCAGTGCTGCTGGGTGAGGGAGAACTTGTGCGTCCGGGGCGTCTTGTCCAGCTTGGCCCCGCCGTCGAACCAGGGCGCGTTCACGCTGCGCACCCGGTTGGCGTTGAAGCCCACTTCCTTGGCCACCGTCTCGAACAGACCCGTGCGGCCATAGCCCAGGGGCAGCACCACCACGCCGTCGGCGATGCCCGGGATGATCCACACCGGCACTTCCAGCGTCTTGCCACCGTAGGTCAGCGTGGCCACGTCGCCCGGCTGGAGATTGTTCTGATTCTTGGCCGTCTCGGGGCTGATGTAGGCCGCGTTGTCCCACGTCATCTTCGAGATGGGATCCGGCAGCTCCTGCAGCCAGGAGATGTTGGCGAACTGGCCGTCGTAGACCTTGTAGTCCGGGACGAAGTTCACCTCGAGGCCGTCCGCGGAGGGCGGCTGCCGGCGTCCACCAGCGCGCGGGCCGCGCCCGCGTTGGGGGCCGTCGTCAGGGCAGTCGTGGCGGTGCCGGGCACGATGCCCACGGACACCCACGTCTCCCACGCCGTCTCGAAGTCCGCGCCCGCCGGTTGCTGCGGCTCCAGAAGTCCCGGAGGATCTGGTAGCTGCCGCGGTACGGCTCACCGAGGAACAGCGCGAGCAGCTCCGAGGTGGGCACGCCGTTGAAGAGCGGCTGGATGAGCGGCTGCACGATGGAGACCGTTCCATCGGCCGAGCGGCCATCGCCCCACGCCTCGAGCTCGTGCGCGGCCGGGATGAACCAGTCGCTGAACGCGCTCGTCTCGTCCTCGAAGAGCGAGGTGTAGACGACGGTGAGCTTGGCGCGGTTGGGGTTCTTGGCCGGATCCAACACCTCCTGGAGGCCCAGGTCCGCCGGCGCGCGGTAGACGGGGTTCCAGGCGGTGATGACCAGCACGTCCACCGCGCCGCTCTTCAGCTCCTCCACGAGCGGACGCAGGCCGGCGTCGCTGGTGGTCTCGTTCACCGCGGAGGCCACGTAGCGCACCGTCTGGCCCACGTTGCCGAGCGCCGCGTTGATGGCGGCGGCCAGGGCGTGCACCGCGGCGGGCTGACGCTCACCGGCCACCACCAGCGAGCGGCCCTGGTGGGCGCTCAGGTCGGCGGCGACGGCGTCCACCCACTTCTGGTGGTCGGCGCCGAGCTGTGCCTTCTGGCTGCCGGCGGCACCCAGCGCCGCCGCGTCACCGCCCACGCGCATGGCGAGCGCGGCGGCGATGCCGAAGATGTCGCGCGACTTCACGCGCAGGCGATGGTCCGCCATGCCACCCGTGATGGTGAAGCGCGGCTCGCAGGCGTAGAGGCGGTTGAGGTTGCCCTCGGCCGGGTCGCGCCGACGCGCGAAGGCGCGGGCATAGGCGAGGTTGGAGGGACGGCTCTCCAGGAAGTCCGCGTCCAGCGACAGGACGACGTCCGCCTTGGCGAAGTCGTACATCGGGTGGGCCGCCGGCCGAACACCGCGTTGGTGCCCTCGGCGACCGGATCCTGCGAGATCGCGGTGTAGCTCTGGAAGCGCGCCTTGGGCAGGCGCTCCTGGATGCGCGAGCGCAGGTGGCCGAGCACCGGCGAGGTGTTCGGCTCGGTGAGGAAGCGCACGCGCGCGCCGCCATCCGCCTGGATGGAGCGGGTGAGCGTGTTGCCGAGCTCCTCGCCGAAGGTGCGCAGCGAGCGCGGCTCCTTGCGGTAGCGCAGCACGCGGGCGCGCTGCGGGTCATACAAGGACATCAGGAAGGCCTGCTCGAAGACACCGGCGGCGCCCAGGTTCACCGGGTGCTGCGGGTTGCCCTCGATCTTCACCGGACGGCCCTCGCGCGCGGTGACGAGGATGCCGGAGGTGTGGCCCCCGAACGTCATGCCCGAGGCGTAGTGCAGCGGGTTGCCCGGAACCATCTCGGGCGGCGTGCGGGTGTAGGGCACCATGCGCTCGTCCACCGGACGGGTGGAGCAGGCGGTGGCGCCGGCCATCGCGAGCGACGCGCCGAGCAGCTGCATGAACTGGCGGCGGGCGACGCCCGTGGGCGGCAGGTCCGCGCCCTCGGGGAACTCGGGACGCACGGACTCGAGGTACTCGGGCTGGCCGAGCTTCTCCTCGAGGCTGCGCCAATAGGTCTTGCCGTAGGCACCCTCGGCGGCCTTGGTGTGGGCGCTCAGGGTGGCGGCGTGCTCGAGGGCCTCGCCGACGGCGTCGTGGTCATGCTCATGCGCCGGGGCGGCCGCGTCCGAGACGACCGGCAGGGCGAAGGAGGCGGGGGTGTCCTTCATAGAATCTCCGTCGAGCTTGGGCTTCAGCGATGGCATGTCGAGCAGCTCGTGCGACCGTGAACGTCGTTCTCTTTCATCAGCGTTTCCGCGAGCTTCTCCGCCTCGGCGTGATCCGCGGGCGGCTTCCACGTCAGGCTGGTGATGAACTCCTGCGGACGCAGGTTCGGCCCGGATTGCGGTGGCAGTCCAGGCACCACTCCATGGTGAGCGGAGCCACCTGCTCGATGGCGCCCATCTCGTCCACCCGCCCGTGGCAGGTCACGCAGCCGACGCCCTTGGCGACGTGGATGGCGTGGTTGAAGTAGACGAAGTCCGGCAGGTTGTGGACGCGGATCCAGGGGATCGGCTGGTCCGTGAAGTACGCCTGACGCACGAGCGCCGGTACGGACTCTGGTTCCACACCTGCGCGTGGCAGGACATGCAGACCGTGGTGGAGGGGATACCGGCCGACGGCGACTTCTCCACGGAGAAGTGGCAGTAGCGGCAGTCGATCTGCTCGTCACCGGCGTGGTGCCGGTGGTCGAACTCAATCGGCTGCTCGATCGGACGGTGCTGATTGGTGACGAACGGAGACCGTACGTACGCCATCAGTCCACCGAGCGCGAGCGCGGGGAATGCGAGGAGCGCCGCGACCGAAGCGCGCGACACCGTGTTCGTCCAACGTGGGAAGAGAGGACCGCTCATACCAGGACCGAGGGGCTGATCAGTGGATGGCTCCGGAGGTCGCGACCGGGAGCACAGCGCGACCGGACCGGAGACGGGTATGGGGAGATTGGGACAAGAAGCGCATTCACGGCGTTGCTATGGCTACGGCGGCTCCTGCCCAGACAGGAGACTCGCGAACAAACCCGACCCCGACCGAATGATGAGATGCCGTGGACAGGGTCGCTCCTCCTCGTCCCAGTCCAACGCGGCGCGTGACCATCGGGCATCATTATCAGACTGTCAACCTTTCTCGTTCCGCATCGGGAATAGGGCTGGCGCGCGGGATAGCACGACTCCGGCGCCGTGGCGCGATCAGAAAGCGTGGGCGATGATGATCTCTTCTGGAAGTTGGTAGGGAGGTTGAAACCGTGCGAAGGTCAGACCTCGCCCGGGTCCCGCCAACGTTCCCGGCGGCGCGCCAGCAGCCGATCCACGATTTCACGCACCCGGGCGTCCCGGCGGAAGTGACGGTCGTGGCGGGTGCCTTTTCCCTGATTGCAGCGCGCGCACGCCGGCCCAGGTTGCCCAGGTCATCCGTCCCCCCGTGGACCTGGGGGACGATGTGCTCGATGGTGGCGCGGCTGATGGGTTCGCCGTCCAGGCCGATGACGAGGTAGGCATTGCAGTGCAGGCACTTGCCCAGCCACACCTCCTGGCCCCGGTGCTCGGTCCGCTCGAAGGTGGCATCGGTGGCCACGATGTCGAGGATGCGGCGGCGCACGGCGAAGCTCACCCTCACCTCTATAGAGGTATGTAGCGCTACGTGCCAGCGGGGCCGGGGCGCCCAGGAGTTGCTCGGCTAGAATGGCGGCCCATGAAGGACAAAACAGTGGTCGTCACGGGGGCCTCCTCGGGCATCGGCGAGGAGCTGGCGGTACTTCTAGCGGAAAAAGGAGCACGGGTGGTGCTCGCGGCGCGGGACGAGGTGGCGCTCGCCCGGGTGAAGCAGCGGTGTGAACAGGCCGGGGGCCGTGCGCTCACCGTGCCCACCGACGTGAGCGACCCCGAGTCCTGCCGCCGCCTCATGGCGCGCGCCGTGGAGGCCTTCGGCGGAATCGACGTCCTGGTCAACAACGCCGGGCTCACCATGCGCGGGCGCTTCGAGGAGGTGACGGACCTGTCCGTCTTCGAGCGGCTCCTGCGGGTGAACTACCTGGGCGCCGTCTACTGCACCCACCACGCGCTCGCCTCCCTCAAGGCGCGCCGGGGCCTCATCGTCGCCGTGTCCTCCCTGACGGGCAAGAGCGGCGTGCCCGGCCGCACCGGCTACGCCGGGAGCAAGCACGCCATGCAGGGCTTCTTCGACTCCCTGCGCATCGAATTGCTCGGCACCGGCGTGGACGTGCTCGTCGCCTCCCCCGGCTTCGTCGCCACCCCCATCCGCGCCCGGGCGCTCGGCCCGGACGGCAAGACGGGGCACGCGGACCCCACGGAGGAGAAGGGCGCGCGGGTGATGGATGCCCGCACGTGCGCTCGCTTCATCCTCCGCTCCATGGAGCGCCGGGAGCGCGAGTGGGTGATGATGCCCGCGCCCAGGGTGATGCTGGCCCTCAAGGCGCTCGCGCCGGGGCTGATCGACCGGCTGGCCGCGTGGAAGATCAAGAACGCCCCGCCCTGAGCCCCGGCCGCGTCTCCCTCACGCCGCGGCGAGCAGGTCCTCCCGGAGGCGCGTGAGGACCTTGCCCAGCAGGTTCTGCCCCCGCCACTTCGCCGGATCCTGGATGCGCGGGTCCTCCGCCGACAGCCCCACGCCCCAGATGCGGTCCAACGGACTGGCCTCCACCAGCACCGTTCCCCGGGTGGCCAGCAGCGCCGAGCGCAACGCCGCGTTCTGGGTGAACTTGGCGTGGTTGCCCTCGTAAACGATCCGCTCGCGCTCCCTCTCCCACAGCGCGCCCTCGAAGCCTCGCACCGGCGCCCGAGCGCCTTGTGCTCCTTGGGCGTGCGCGCCGCGAGGATCCGCTCGGCCGTCTCCCCATCCCCGAAGAGCCGCGCCTTTCCGTACATCATGTACTGCTCGGCGCAGAGGAACCGCGCTCCGTCCACCACGAACTCCGAGGCATGCCACTGCGAGAACGGTGACTCCGACCGCCAGAAGAACGTGAAACCGCCGTGCACGGTATCCATCGGCTGCACTCCCAGGTTGGTGTTCATTGAACACCAAGAGGGACGCCGTGGACAACAACACCTGACGGCGCTCTTCGCGCTCAGGAGGAGGGGGCCGGTAGGACACCCGCGTCACGGTGTAGTCGATGGCGCCACGGGGGCGCTCCACCCGGACCGACTCTCCCTCCTCCTTGCCGAGCAGGGCCCGCGCCAGGGGCGACTCTACGCTGAGCCGCCCCGCCTTCACGTCCGCCTCGTCGGGACCCACGATGCGATACGTCGTCTCCTCGCCCTCCTCGTCCTCGAGCGTCACCCAGGCTCCGAAGAAGATCCGCGACTCGTCGGGCACCTCGGTCACCTGCACTTCTTCCAGGATGGCGGCGAGTTGCCGTGCCCGGCGGGCCCGCTCCCTCGCCTGTCCTTCTCCCCCGAGCGCCAGGGCTTCCTTCTCCTCCGGAGCCAGGGGGACCGAGAGCGCCGCGAGTTCCTCCTGCATCGCCTGGTAGCCCTCGGCGGTGATGTAGCGCTTCTCTCCCGATGCCGGGCGGGGGCGGGGAGGCAGGACGACGTCTTCTCCGCCCGCGTCTTCCTTGGTGAAAGCCTTCGACATGTGCTCCCTCCGTGGTTGGCCGCCTGTCCGGCTCGCCGCTCCGGCTCCCAGGCCGCGGGTGTTCTCCTCCTTACGATAACGACTCGCCCCCTCTCCGAGGACCGGCGTTCCCAGGAGGAAGCAGTCAGCCCGGCGAGCCCTTCCTTTGAAGAGAGGCGTGCTCCCCGCCTCCCCCACGCTCCGGGAAGCATGGGGTGGCGGAGTGGGGAAGGGCGCCGATCTTCCCCGGAGGGATGAAGACCCGGGAGATACGACATGGCACGGAAGGTACTGAAGGGCATCCGCGTGGGGGTGCTGGCGACCGATGGCTTCGAGCAGGTGGAGCTCACGATTCCCGTGAAGGCCCTGCGCAAGCGCGGCGCCCAGGTGGACATCGTTTCCCTCCACAAGGGGAAGATTCGCGGCATCAACCTGATGTGGCCGGGCAAGAAGGTCCCCGTGGACGAGACCGTGGACAACGTGCGGCCCAGGGACTTCGACGCCCTGCTCATCCCCGGCGGCTTCCAGAACCCGGACTCGCTCCGCCAGAGCGAGGAGGCGCTGGACTTCGTCCGGGAGATCGATCGGCTCGGCCGGCCCATCGCCACGCTGTGCCATGGGCCCTGGGTGCTCGTGTCGGCGGGCCTCGCCAGCGGGCGCCGGCTGTCGTCCTGGCCGGGCATCAAGGATGACATCCGCAACGCGGGCGCCGAGTGGCGCGATGAGTCCGGCGTCCTCGACGGGCGGTGGTTCACCAGCCGTGGACCTCAAGACATGCGCCACTTCATCAAGGGCATGGTGTCGCTCTTCGCCGAGCACGCACCCCGCAACCACCTGGTGCAGGAGCGCTCGCACTGGGGCCGCTGGGCCATCGCCGCCGTGCTGGGTCTCATCGCCTGGCGTCCCGTGCGCGAGGCGCTCGCGCGCTGAGGGGCGGGCTCCCTCCCGGGGAGGGCGACCAAGCCCCCTTTCGCGGATTTCCGGGACGGGGGATAAACTGGGCGGACCCTCGTCATGAGCGGGGGCTCCCTACCCAGAGGCATGTGATGAACGCTCAGGAGCGCAAGGCGGCCTACCGCCAGCGCGCGGAGAAGGGCGAGGCGGTCCCCGTCTCCGTCGTGCTCCCCGCCGACCTCGACACTCCGCTCTCCGCCTACCTCAAGCTCGGTGGCGCACGCGGTTTCATCCTCGAGTCCTGCCATGGTGGCGAGCGCTTCGGCCGCTACAGCCACGTCGCCACCGCCCCCAGCGGCCGGTTGAGGCTCGACTCCCGCGGCGGCACCCTCTGGCGCGGCGAGCAGTCGCAGCGCCTCGAGGGCAAGCCGCTCGATGTCCTGCGCTCCGTGTGGCGCGAGCACGCCGTGGCCAAGCTCCCCGGTGAGCCCCCCTTCGTCGGCGGCCTCGTGGGCTACCTCGGCTACAACTGCATGTCCTGGTTCGAGCGCCACGTGCCCGACCGCCACCCCTCGGACGTCTCCTTCCCCGACTCCGAGTGGCTCGTGTGTGATGACTTCGTCACCCTCGACTCGCGCTCCCAGACGATCCAGGCCACCGCCATCGCCCGGCCCTCGCGCCATGGCAGCGTCGCCCAGGCCCTCCAGGACGCCGAGGCCCGCGCCGAGGCGCTCGCCCAGCGGCTCTTGCGGCCCATCTCCCCGGACGCCTACGCCCCCTCTCCGCCCATGCGCGGTGAGCTGGACGTGAAGGTCGGCTGGGATCGCGCCGGCTACGAGGCCGCCGTCGAGCGCGTGAAGGAATACATCCGCGCCGGTGACTGCATGCAGGTGGTGCTCGCCCGCCGCTTCGAGGCCCGCGGCGCCCCTCCGCCCCTCTCCCTCTACCGCGCCCTGCGCCGCATCAACCCCTCGCCCTACCTCTTCCACATCGAGATGGGTGAGGCCAGGGCCCTCGTGGGTGCCTCGCCGGAGCTGCTCGTGCAGGTGCGCGACGGCGACGTCGTGGTGCGCCCCATCGCCGGCACCCGCCGCCGCGGCGCCACCGAGGCCGAGGACCAGGCGCTCGAGAAGGAGCTGCTCGCCGACGAGAAGGAGCGCGCCGAGCACATGATGCTCGTGGACCTGGGCCGCAACGACGTGGGCCGCGTGGCCGCTCCGGGCTCGGTGCGCGTCGAGGATCTCATGGTCATCGAGCGCTACAGCCACGTCATGCACATCGTCTCGCAGGTGCGCGGCCGGCTCGACGCGAAGTACGATGCGCTCGACGCGCTCGCGTGGACGTTCCCCGCGGGCACCGTGTCCGGAGCGCCGAAGATCCGCGCCATGCAGATCATCGACGAGCTGGAGCCCATGCGCCGCGGACCCTACGCCGGCGCCGTGGGCTACCTGTCCTTCTGCGGCGCGCTGGACCTGGCCATCGCCCTGCGCACCTTCTACATCGATGGCGATCGCACCATGTGGCAGGCCGGCGCGGGACTCGTGGCCGACTCGGTGCCCTCGAAAGAAGCGGATGAGACCGAGGCCAAGGCGCGCGTGCTCGCCACGGCCCTGAAGCAGGCCCGTGAGGGAGGTGTGCGGTGATCCTCGTCATCGACAACTACGACTCGTTCACCTTCAACCTCGTGCAGCTGCTCTACACGCTGGGCGCCGAGGTGAAGGTGGCTCGCAACGACGAAATCGACGCCGAGGGCGTGGCGGCCTCGGGCGCCTCGCACCTGGTGGTGTCGCCCGGGCCGTGTACGCCCAACGAGGCCGGGGTGAGCATGGCCGCCATTCGCGGCGCCAGGGTGCCCGTGCTCGGCGTCTGTCTGGGTCACCAGTCCATCGGCGCCGTCTTCGGCGGCCAGGTGGTGCGCGCCCCCGAGCCCGTGCACGGCAAGACGGTGTCCGTGCGCCACTCGGGCCAGAGCATCTTCACGGGCATGCCCGAGGGCTTCCAGGCGGCGCGCTACCACTCGCTGGTGGTGGATGCACCGAGCCTGCCCGCGGAGCTGGAGGCCACGGCGTGGTCTCCCGAGGGCCTCATCATGGGGCTGCGCCACCGCGAGCGGCCCGTGGTGGGCGTGCAGTTCCACCCCGAGAGCGTGCTCACTCCCGAGGGACCCAGGCTCGTGCGCAACTTCCTCGACGGCCGCTTCTGACGGGCTCAGGGGCTCGCGGGCGCCGCCACCGGAGCGGATGGCACCGCGGGCTCCTCGAGGATGCCTTCCCCGCTCCCGCCGAGCACCCGGAGCACGGGCAGCACACTGCTCCGCTCGTCCGTCCATCGCGTGGGCGGCGGCCTGTCATAGGCGAGCCGTTTCACCCGCTTGCCCTCGCGCGGGAAGGTGTCTCCCCGGGAGAAGTGGGCGTCCGCGCTCAGGAGCATCCAACTGCTGTCGCGTGCGTCCCCCTTCGTCCCGGTCGTCACCAGGGTGGCGTGCAGGCCGGTGACCCAGGCGTGCGCCACGGCGATGGGCAACAGGTTCAGGTGCAGGTTGCTGATGTGCATCGCCAGCACGCCTCCCGGCGCCGGTGCCGCTGGTAGACGGCCACCGCCTCCTCGGTGAGCAGGTGGACCGGGATGGAGTCCGAGCTGAACACGTCCAGCGCGAGCACGTCGAAGCCCTGTGCCTCTCCCCGCGCCAGCTCCTGCTCCAGCATGATGCGCGCGTCCCCCTCCACCACCTCCACCCGCGCCGGTGAGTCGCCCAGGTACGAGTAGCCGCCCAGGCCTCGCGCGAGGGCGATGACCTGGGGATCGATTTCATAGAAGCGCAGCGTGTCCCCGGCCCGCCCCAGCGCGGCCGTCGTACCCACTCCCAATCCCAGCACTCCCACTCGCAGCGCGGTGGGCCTGCCCGCGGCCTCCCGCAGCCGCCGCTGCTCGGCGAGTGCCAGTCCCAGCCCGCTGTCGGCGGTGTAATACGCCGTGGGCCTCCCGCGCCGCTCGGGCCGGGTGTACTGGAAGCCATGGAGGATGCCGCCATGGTGGAGCAGGAAGGCATGGTCCTCGTCACCACGGCTCCTCTCCTCCGACACCTGCACCACCCCGAAGAAGCCCCGCCAGTACTGGAGCGCCTGCCGCTCGTCGAGGAACGACCGGGTGACGACGAACGACATGAGCAGCAGCAGCAGGGCGGGGACGTAGCGCGGAGCGGCCCGTGAAAGCGTCTCCTCGGGAGCACGGCGCAACAGCAGCATCGCCGCGAGCAGGCAGCACACGCTCAGGGTGAGCGGGTACTCCAGATAGAAGTGGAAGAGGCGGGGCGCCACCAGGTGGACGAAGACCGCGCCGACCACTCCGCCCACGGACACCCAGAGATAGAAGGCGCCCAGGTGGCGCGGACCGGGCCGCAGCCGGTAGAGCTCGCCGTGGCACAGCAGCGCACCGGCCAGCAGCGCCAGGCCGCGGAAGAACAGCAGCGAGGACAGCGAGGCGAGCGAGCCCTGATAGGTGACGTAGCCCACCCCCGCCGCGGCGACCAGGAGCGCGCTCGCCGTGAGGGGACGTGAGTAGAGCGCCTCGCGCTCGAAGGCGATGATGAAGGTCAGCAGGTAGAGCGCCAGCGGCAGCACCCAGACGAAGGGGCCCGCCGACACGTCGTGCGACAACTGGTTCGTGGTGGCCAGCAACAACACCGAGGCGCACGCGCTCAACCCCAGCCACGCCAGGGTGCGCGCCACGCCCGGAGCGGCCTCGGGGGCGCTCTCCTCACGCGGCCGCGCGGGCACGTCCTCGAGGCGCAGCACGCTCCACGCACATGCCGCGCCGCCCACGCAGAACACCAGGAAGCCTCCGGCCCAGACCCAGGCCTGCACGCCCCGGCCCAGCCAGGGCTCGACGAGCACGGGATAGGTGAGCAGGGCCAGCAGCGAGCCGGTGTTGGACAAGGCATAGAGCCGGTAGGGCGAGGCCCCCGGACGCACTCGGCTGAACCAGCTCTGCAGGAGGGGCGCGGACGTGGACAGGGTGAAGAAGGGCAGGCCCAGCGTGGAGGCGAGCATGGCCAGCAGCCGCGCGCTGGAGATGCCCTCCGCCGTGGGGCGCCACTCGGGCCCGGGCGCCACCGGCGAGCCCCACACCACGGCCCGCACGCCCAGCACCGCCACCGTCACGCCCAGCAGCACGAGGTGCACCCGCGCCTGCCTCCTCGACGAGAGCCACCGGGCGCTCGCGTGGGAATAGGCATAGCCGCCGAGCAGCATGACCTGGAAGAACAGCATGCAGGTCGTCCACGCCGCCGGGGTGCCACCAAACCAGGGCAGGGAGTACTTGCCCGCCAACGGCTGCACGCCAAACAGCAGGAACGAGCTGAGGAAGAGGGTCGCGGCGTAGCGGAGCATAGGCGGGGAGGGGACCCCCGCACCGGAGCATACCGTCAGTGGGATCGAGCCACCGAATCCAGGGCTCGACCGTCCGCCCGCTCAGCGCTTCGTGTCGCGCCGCTTCTGCTGACGGGCCTGCTCCGCCCGGAGCGCCCCGCCGATGCGGCGTCCCGCCACCAGCGTCATCTTCGAGACCGGGTTGCCCTGCTTCTTGGGCTTGGCGGGCTGCCAGCCAGCCAGGGAACTCGAACCGTATTTGTTCTTCATCCGTTGCCCTCCTCGTTCTCGAGACACGCCGTGCCTGCCCGGAGAGCCCCTCGTGGGACTCCCCACCCGTCAGGCTGCTACCAGCGCCCGCGGACTTCAACCCCGGGCCGCTCGGGCCTCGAGCTTCGCCCGGAAGCGCTCGGCGAAGAGGTAGGCGTCCCCGGGCCAGCGCGCGGAGACGTAGTCGCCATCCTCCACCACGAAGGCCGGCCCATGGTCCGTGGCCGTGCCGCGCCGGGAGTACTCGCGCGGCCCCCGCTCGAACTGGCCCGAGGGCGCCAGGGCCTCGCGGACCTCCTCCTCCACGTAGGCGGGGTACGTGCGGTAGTAGCGCCCCAGCTTCCACGCGGTGAGGAAGTACGCCGCGCGCTCCATGTACTTGGGCAGGCACGTGGTGCGCCGGCCCTCCAGCAGGCTCTTGCCGGTGGACGCGTCCTTCGCCCGCGCGAGCACCAGCACCCCATGGCAGATGGCTCCCACCGGCCGCCCGAGCTTCCAGAACGCCACCACCTTCGCCTGGAGTGCCTCGCTGCCCAGGTACTGCCGCATGCCGGGCGCGTGGCCCCCGGGCAGCACCAGCCCGTCATACGCCTCGGGCTCGATGGCCTCCCAGGTGATGGGCTTCTGGAAGGCGGGGCTCTGGATCATCTGCTCGTAGAAGCGCTTGGGCTCGGGCTCGGCGCCGAGCTTCCCGAAGAGCACTCCCGTGAGCAGCAGCGGATCCGCGGCGGGCGTCTGTCCCCGCTCGGTGGCGAACACCACCTCGTGGCCCGCGTCCACCAGCAGGCGCCAGGGCACGGCCACCTCGGTCACATCGAAGTCTCGGTCCGGCAGGGGGATGATGACGCGACGCGTAGAAGTCATGCCCGGCCCCTTCGCACGAGTGCCCCCGCGTCGGCAATACCCTCGGTGACGCGGCGGGTCATCCGCTCAGGGCGGCTCCACGTCCTGGAAGGGCAGCACCCACGCGCTCACGCTGTCCCAGGGGCCCACCCGGGTCAGGTCCACCGTGGGGTCCACGAGCCGCTGCCGGGGCCTGCCATTGAGGCTCGCGAAGGCGTTGACCCGCACCTCCACGTCCGGGTGGCCCCGCTCGGCGAAGTCGCGCGCCAGGTAGTGCGCGAACGTCAGCAGCATGTCCGGCTGCGTGGCCATCATCTTCACCTGGTAGGGCGCGAGGTACTTGCCCGGGGACACCACCCACCACTGGCCCGTGGCGGGCTCGCTGACGCGGAACTCCGCCATGCCGTCCTTCTCCATCAGCATCACGTTCCACGAGAAGCGGAAGCCCTCCTCCGTCCACATCACGTCGCCCGGGTAGAGCAGGTGGCGCAGGGGCAGCAGCACCTGCACGCCGAGGAACACCGTGGCCAGCACGGGGCCCGTCCATACCGCGCGGAAGGAGGAGCGTGCCGCCGGGGACGGGAGCGACGTGGGGAGCCGCCGCAGCCGGGCCCCGAGCCGCCGGGGCCAGTCCGGAGGAAGAAGAGCAGCGCGCCGGAGATCATCACCCACGGGAACATGCCGATGGGGAAGAGCAGCCGGGTGATGACATGGAAGACGACCACCGCCGCGAAGGCCAGCCCACGCGTGCGCCGCCACAGCAGCGCGGGCACCACGCCCAGGTCGAACACCGCGCCGGCGATGCTGAAGGCATGCAGGGCCCAGGGCAGCTCGAAGAATCGCCCGAGCACCGGGAGATCCGTGCTCGCCGCGAGCCAGATCTTCAACGGCTGGGCATGCACGAGCCAGTCCGGCTGAGCTTGGCCACCCCGCCAAAGACATACACGAGGCCCACCTGCGCCCGCAGCAGCCACAGCCACCACGCGGGCACGGGGCCCTGGCGGTCGAGGGGCAGCAGCACCATCACCAGCCCCACCAGCGAGATGAAGTAGTAGTGGTTGAGGTAGTACGTCCGATCGATCAGGTGCGCGTACGTGAAGGTGAGCACGAACGTGAGCGCGCTCGGCCGGTACGCGACGCCGAAGGCAATCCCCAGCGCCCCCAGGCCCATCAACACGAAGTGGACGTACATGCCCACGCCGGGCCAGGGGCGGATCCACTCCAGCCCCGCGAAGGGGAACAGCACCCGGGGCGCGAGGTAGTGCTCCTGAATCCACCCGTACGCGAAGAAGCGCGCGACGGCGAGGGTCATCAACAGCCCGAAGAGGACACGCCACGCCACGAGCGAGGCGCGATCCACGGGCGCGAAGAGCATCGCGCCGAGCCGTTCGCGCATGCCGGGCGCGGCCTCAATCCCCATCGTTGTCGTTGAACTTGAGCGTCACGCCCAGATTGGCCACCACCTCCGAGGCGAGCGTGGCGCGCAGGTTGGAGAGGGCGGCGCGGGTGGCCTCCACCGACTCGCGGTTCTGGAGCAGGGCCGTGCGCAGCGGGGGCGGAATGGACTCGAGCGCCGAGCGCACCGCCGCGAGCTCCCCCCGCACCGTCGTGTCCAGGTTCTTGTTGGTGGCGGCCACCACGCGCGCGAGCCCTCCGTTGCCCTCCGGCCCGGTCCACAGCCGCTCCATGCCCACCAGCGCGTGCGTCAGGTCCGCGAGCGAGTTGTCGCTGCGCCGGGCCTCCTCCTCCTCGGGCCGCACGGTGCCGCCGGTCTCGAACCCGAGCGGCTTGGACAGCTTGAGTTCCGCCACCTCCACCGAGCCGATGAGGCGATTGACGATCTCGTCCACCGCCTCCTTCTGGGTGGCGTACTTGCCGCTGCTGGTGCCGGCGTTCGCCAGCTGCGCGACGTAGTTGCCCTGGTCCGGCTCCCACGCGACGTGGACCTCCACCGCGTCGCCGTGCAGCACGGCCCCGAGCGCCTTCAGGTAGGCCCGGCGGCGCGCTCCGGCGTCTCCGTCGGTGAGCCGCGTGAGCACCGCCGTGTTGCCCGCCTGCGAGTCGAAGAGCACGTACTCCATGGCCATCATGCCCTTGCGGTTGGCGCCCAGCTCCGCGACGTTCTGCTCGGTCAGCGGCGTCGTGCCCGCGAGCAGGGTGTCGATGCCGCTCGTCGAGGGCACCTGATCCACCGCGGCGCCCGTGTGCAGCTCCTCCGAGGGGCCGATGTGGAGCGCCTCCTGGATGCCCCAGGGCTCGCGCACGGAGCGCCACGCGGCCTGGGCCGTGGCGAGCGTGGCCTCGGTGGGCGTGCGCTCCAGCTCCACGAGCGCGGTGGCGAGCGTGCCCGTGCGCGTGTCGAAGTCCCGGTAGGTGGGCAGGATGGTCTTCTCGCCCAGCTCCCCGAGGAAGGCCGAGCGCAAGGTAGTGCCCTGCGAGTCCCCACACCCCGCGAGGGCGAGCGACAGCAGGATCGGGACGGACAACAGACGGCGCGAGAGGCGGTTCACAGGGACTCCAGGAAGCGCAGCAGTTGGGCGCGCTCGGTGGCGGAGAGGTTGCGGAAGCGCTCCCGGGCCTTTTCGCCCTCGCCTCCATGCCAGAGGATGGCCTCCTCCAGCGAGCGGGCGCGGCCATCGTGCAGGAAGCGCGTGTGGCGGTTGACCGTCTTCACGAGCCCGATGCCCCACAGCGGCGGCGTGCGCCACTCGTTGCCCGTGGCCTCGAAGTCGGGACGGTGGTCGGAGAGCGCCTCGCCCATGTCGTGCAGCAGCAGGTCCGTGTACGGGAAGATGATCTGTCCGGACAGCTCGGGAGCGTCGTCCACCGTGCCCGTCTCGTGGCGCGGCACGTGGCACGTCGCGCAGCCCACCTCGCGAAAGAGGCCGCGGCCGCGCAGCACGTCGGGCACGTCCGCGTCCCGGCGCGCGGGCACCGCCAGCATCCGCGAGTAGAACGTCACCTGCTCCAGCTTCTGCTCGTCCACCTCGGGCGTGCCCCCCTTGGGCGCCTGCTGGCAGGCCGTCTGCACCGAGGGGCAATCCTCATCGGGGAACAGCGCCGAGGTGATGCCGATGTCGCCCCGGAAGGCGCTCGTGTTCTGCTGGCTCAAGCTGGGCTGGTTGGCCTTCCAGCCGAAGCGCCCCACGCGCACCGCCCTGGCCTTCACATCCCAGACATGGTTGACGCGGCCCGAGATGCCATCTCCGTCCCGGTCCTCGGGATCCGCGAGCTTCTCCAACGCCGCGTCCGGAATGGCCTCGAGCAGGCCCAGGCCGATCATCACCGGCGCCACGCGCGGGCTCACCATCAGCTCGGGGTGGGGCGTGCCGAAGGCCAGGTTCTCCAGCGTGTAGTGGGGCTCCTCCAGCGACCACGGCGTGCCGTCCGCGTACTGGCCCTCGCGGGTGCTGTACGAGAGCGCCATCTGCCCCTCGGCGGGGACGCCGAGGATGGAGAGCGGCTGGAGCTGCCCGCCATAGACGGGATCCGCCAGGGGCCCCCATGCTCGTCCACGCCGGGGATGCTCAGCCGGAAGAGCAGCGACAGGGGCTTCTCGCCCGGCTCGGTCGGGGGCTTGCCCCGGCCATCCTTGAAATGACATGCGGCGCACGACGAGGCGTTGAACGTCGGCCCCAGCCCGTCCAGGCCCTCGGTGGAGGCGGGCGCCGTCACCCAGTTGCGGTTGAACAGGGCGTTGCCCACGAAGAAGGCATCACGCCGCTCGCCCTGTAGGTTGCGCGCCACCAGGGTGAAGGCGTTGCGCGTGGTGTCGTGGACCGTCGTCTCTCCGCCCGGCAACGCCTCCTCCGGCGTGGGGGCGTCGTCGTCGCCACAGCCGCTGGCGAGCAGGCACAGGAGGGGGATGAGCGCGCGCCGCATGTCGGGTTACTCCAGGTTGAGTTGGATGCCGAGCGCGGTGGCCACGTCGACGAGCGTCTCCGTCTGCGCCCGCAGCGCGTCGATGGCGGCCTTCACCTTCTGCCGCCCGGGCTGCTGTCATTGCCGAGGATAGCCTGATCGAACGGGGCGGGGATCGCCTGGATGGCATCAAGGCTGGCTTGCAGCCGCTGCTTCATCTTCTCGTCCAGCTTGGGGTCCACCGCGGCCACCAGCTCGTCCAGGCCCGCGCCGTCCGTGCCGCCATAGCGCCCGAGGTACACGTTCTGGATGCCCAGCGCGTTGTTGTACAGGTCGTTGTGGGTGTTGTCGCTGAAGCAGGAGTGCTCGTCCTCCTGGTCCTTGTTGTCGTAGGCCACCGTCATGCGCTCGCCCGCCAGCTCCGCGCCGCTCAGGCTGCCCAGGCCGGTGAGCATCTTCAGCACGGCCTCCTTGGGGGCCTCGGCCACGAACGTCTTGCGGTAGTTGGCCTGGTTGGGCTCCCACGCGTCCTTCACGGACTCCAGGTCCTCCACCAACTGCTTCGTCACGAGGCTCAGGTACTGCCGGCGCCGCCCGGCGTTGGGCGCCGTGCCCTCGTCGGCGAAGTCCGTCGCGGGCCGGTTGCCCGGGCCCGTGTCGCTCTCGTCCTTGCCCCACAGCAGGAACTCGATGGCGTGGTAGCCCGAGGAGATGTTCGTCTCTCCATCGCGCTCGTTCATCGAGGTGATCAGCTCCTGGCTCAGCGGCTCCTCGCCGTTGATGATGCCGTCGATGTACGACTCGTCCAGCGGCCATGCGTTGATCTGCCCCTCGGGGCCGGTGTCCTCGTCGTCGATGGGGCCGCCGTAGAAGCGGAAGGCCTCGCTCTGGCCATAGGAGGCGCGCGCGTCGCGCCACGCAGTGCGCGCCCCCACCAGCTTCGCCTCGGTCGGATCAGCCACGAAGACCTCCACCGCCGTGCGCAGTGCCTCGGTCTTCTTCACCACATCCGTGTAGTTCTCGTACGTCAGCGCCGCGTAGCGCTCCACCACCGGCCTCGCGCGCGACTCCTCCAGCGCATTCGTGCCACAGCCCGCGGTGAACAGCGTGCCCGCCGCCATCAATGCCAACCAACCCTGCTTCGTCATGGCCAATCCCCTCATCGATTGAGCTTTCGTAGTGAATTTGATAATCATTGTCAAAACGTGGGTCCCCAAGTACTCCGGGGTGCGCGGTGCCGTGGCCGCTCAGAGCGAGTCGAGGAAGGCGAGGAGGGCGTCGCGCTCGGCGCGGGAAAGGTGGAGCACCGCGTCGCGGGCGGACTGGGCCTCGCCGCCGTGCCAGAGGATGGCCTCGAGCACCGTGCGGGCCCGGCCATCATGGAGCAGGCGCGTGTGGCCGCTGACGGTGCGCGTCAGGCCGAGGCCCCACAGCGGCGGCGTGCGCCATTCGTTGCCGGTGGCGAGGAAGTCGTCGTAGCCATCGGCGAGTGCCTCCCCCAGGTCATGCAGGAGCAGGTCCGAGTAGGGCCACAGCCGCTGGTGGGACAGCTCCGGGCGGCCCTCCACCTCTCCCGTCTCGAGCGAGGGCCGGTGGCAGCGGGCGCAGCCCACGCGGTGGAAGACGTCCTTGCCCTGGAGCACCTGGGGCTGGTCGTGCCCACGGCGGGCGGGGACGGCGAGCGCGGCGGTGTAGGCGGTGAGGGCGGCCAGCTTGCCCTCGTCCAGCTCGGGGGCTCCTCCGGAGGCGGCCGAGAGGCAGGTGGCCTGCGCGGCGGTGCAGGGCTCGGTGGGGAAGAGCGGCGAGGTGATGCCGAGGTCTCCCCTCATGGCCGCGGCGTTCTGCTGCTCCAGGTCGGGCTGGTTGGCCTTCCAGCCGAAGCGCCCCAACTCCCACCGCCCCCGGCGCGCGCTCCACACCCGGTTGGGCCGCCCGGAGATGCCGTCTCCATCCGCGTCCTCGGGATCCGCCCATTCGAGAAGGTGCTCCTCGGGCACGGCCGCGAGCAGCCCCGGCCCCACCAGCGGCTGCGCCACCCGCGGGGACAGGCGCACGTCCGGCGACAGCGGCCCGTGGGCCAGCCGCGAGAGGACATACACGGGCGCGCGCAGCGTCCAGGGCTCGCCATCCGCGAAGGTGCCCGAGCGCTCCTCCCAGGTGAGCGTGGCGCGTCCCTCGGTGGGCACTCCGGAAATCGCTCGCGTCTGGAGTTGATCTCCATAGGTGGGCTCGGGCCGGGGTCCTCCATGCTCGCCCTCGCCGGGCACGCTCAGGCGCAGGAGCAGCGAGACCGTGGGCTGATCGGCGCCCTGGGGTGGAGCGCCGCGTCCGTTCTGGAAGTGGCACGCCTCGCAGGACACGGAGTTGAAGAGCGGGCCGAGGCCGTCGCGATCTTCTCGTGAGTCGGGCGCCGCGAACCAGTCCGCCTCGAACAGGGCTTCCCCCGCGCCGAACGCGGACAGCCGCGAGAGGGGCAGCGAGGGCGCGGGACGCGAGAAGGCTGCGCGCTCGTGTCCTGGACCGTGGCCGTGCCTCCGGGCCGCTCCTCGCCGGCTTCCACCACCGCATGGCTCTGGTGGGGAGGGTCGTCATCCGGTGCCCGCGAGGTCGGGCCACATGCGGTGAGCAGGCCCCAGCCGATGGTGACGAGCATGTGCGCGGGCTTCATGGGAACACCACCGGGAGGGGAGTCGGAGAGCGGGGAGAGCCCTCGGAGGGCGTGCTCGCGCCGAGCTGCCCGTCGTGGTTGGCCCCCCAGGCGAGGCAGTCCCCGTCCCGGGTGCAAGCGAGCGTGTGCAGGGAGCCCGCCGCCACGGCGCGCACGGGCCCGAGCCCCCGCACCTGGATGGGCCTCGGCCGCTCCGCGAGGCCGCCATCCCCGAGCTGCGCGTTGGAGTTCTGCCCCCACGCCCAGAGCGTCCCCGAGGCCGAGAGCGCGAAGCCGACGTTGTTGAGGGCGGACACGGCCACCGCGTCCGTCACGTCCAGCACGTCCACGGGTTGGGCCCGGCTTCCGAGCATCCCGCTCTTGCCATGGCCGAGCTGTCCCGAGATGCCCAGGCCCCATGACCGCACGCGGCCGTCCGCGCCGAGCGCCAGCACATGGCCTCGTCCCGTCGCGATGTCCACCACCCGGCCGAGGTGCGCCACTTCCAGGGGCTCGGGGTGGGGCGTGGCATCCAGCTCTCCGTTGCCGAGCTGTCCATCGCCGTTGTCGCCCCAGGTGAAGACGGTGCCATCGCGGCGCAGCGCCACGGAGTGCGCGGTGCCCACGGCCACGCGGACGATGTCCGACAGGCCGGGCACGCGCGTGGGCACCTCCACGGGCGCGGTCGAGCCGAGCCCCAGTTGTCCCTTCGTGTTGCTTCCCACCGCGAGCACCGTGCCGTCGGCGAGCAGCAGCAGGGCATGGCTCGCGCCGAGCGCCGCGTCCACCACCGGGCCGGGACTCTCCACCCGGGTGGGCGTGGAGGGCTCCTTCCGCGCCGGGACGAGTCCCCGGGCAGCGCGCCCCAGGCCCATGCGCCGCCGTCCTCCAGGAGGACGAGGGTCGAGGAGGACCGGCCACCACCGCGCGCACCGGAGCGAGCCCCGGGACGGGAAGGGGTGGGGCGTGTTGCCGACGTCCGGGCGTCCCAGTTGTCCCGCGTCGTTGCCGCCCCAGGTGAAGAGCTGGCCGTCACGCAGGGCCGCCGAGTGCGACAGCCCCGCGGCGAGCGAGGTGCCCCACCGGAAGCGCACCTCGGCCACGCCGGTGTTGCCCGCCGCGTCCACGGCCTCCACGCGCAGGTGGTTGGTGCCCGGCAGCGGGAGGCCCTCGAGGGTGAAGGTCGCCGAGGGCGTGAAGTCCACGGGCGGCGCGCCATTGAGGGACCAGGAGGCGCGCACCACGCCCTGGTCGTCCTCGAGCGCTCCCCGGACATGCACCAGGAAGGCGGCGACGTCCTGCCCCTCGGCGGGGGAGAGGAGGCGCACGTGGGGCGCCTGGGTGTCGGGTGCTGGCGGAGCCGGGGGCGGGGGCTCGTGGCCACAGGCGAGGGCGCACAGCGCGAGCAGCGGGCTCGCGGCGCGGAGGGCGGTTCTCGGGCTCATGGCAACACCACCTGCTGGGGCAGGGGATAGGCCCACTGCTCCAACTGCTCCGAGCCTCCGCCCAGCGAGCCTCCCACGCTCCAGCCCCAGGCGAACAGCCGCCCGTCCCGGTGGTGGGCGATGACATGGGTGGCGCCGGGGCTCACGTCGTCCAGGCCGGTGAGGGGCTCGGGGGGCTCCACGCGCAGCAGCACCGGGGTGGTGGGCACTGAGGCCCGGGTGGTGTCTCCCGTGCCGAGCTGTCCATTGACGTTCTCGCCCCAGCCCCACAGCGTGCCGTCGCGCCGGAGGGCGAAGCTCATGGTGCCCTGGGCGAAGACGGCGGTGGCGTCCGTGAGGCCCTGGACCTGGACGGGACTGTCGCGCTGGTCCTCCGCGCCGGCTGCCCATCACCGAGCTGGCCGCTGGCATTGAGGCCCCAGGCGGACACCGTGCCGTCCTCGTGCAGGGCGAGCAGGTGGTCGCGCCCATTGGCGAGGTCCACCACGCCGGTGAGGCCGGGCACGCGCGTGGGCGTGGCGTGGGGCTCGTCGTCGTGGGTGCCGAGGCCGAGGTTGCCATAGCCATTGTTGCCCCACACCCAGACGGTGCCGTCGCGGCGCAGCGCGGCCGAGTGCTGCGAGCCGCCGATGACCCGGACGACGTCGGTGAGCCCGGGGATGGGCACGGGGAAGTGGCGATCCGTGGTGGTGCCGTCGCCGAGCTGGCCGTTGCCGTTCTCGCCGAAGGCGGACACGTGCCCGTCCCGGTGCAGCACCAGCATGTGCCTGTAGCCCACCGCGGCGGCCACCGCGTCGGAGATGCCGGGCACGCGCGTGGGCACCAGTCGCACCGTCGTGTCGGACGCGCCGGGCGCCGCCGGCCGAGCTGGCCGCTCGCGTTGTCTCCCCACGTCCACACCGAGCCGTCCCGTCCAATCGCCAGGGAGTCGTTCTGGGCGAAGGCGATGGCGGCCACGTCCGTGAGCCCCTCCACCTTCACCGGGCTCTTGCTGTTCGTGGTGCTCCCGAGCCCGAGCTGACCCCGGTTGTTGCGTCCCCAGGTATAGAGGACGCCGTCGCGCACCGCGCCCCCGTGCAGCCCTCCCGCGCCCGTCTGGTTGCCGAAGGTGAAGCTCACCGAGGACCTCGCCTCGTTGCCCCGTGTGTCGCGCGCGTGCACCACCAGGGTGTTGCGGCCCGGACGCGGCTGGAGCTCGAAGTCCAGCGCCCGCCGCTCCTCGCCCTCGGTGCCGAGCGCCACCGGCTCGTCCTCGTTGAGCCGCCAGCTCAGCTCCGCCAGCCCCGAGTCATCCTCCACCGTGCCCACCACCTGGAAGCGCGCGAGCGCCACGCGTGACGCGTCCCCTGGCGTGGTGAGCGTGATGCGAGGCGCTTGCGTGTCTGTCTCAGGCGGGTCCTCCTCCCTCTCTCCACACGCCCCCAGCAGTGCCAGCAGCAGGAGGGGAAGGGACGGGAGTTGAAATTGACTCGCAATATCGACATGAAGGAGCGCTTGTAACAGGGCGCGTCTTCGGGGCGCAAGGGGACGGCGGGGCCGCCCCGGAGCCTACTTCTGCAGGTGGTGCGTGTCGTTCCAGCGCTGGATGACGGGCTGGTTGGCGTCATCCTGGTGGACGGTGAGCACGCTGATGGAGCCGGTGCCCAGCACGAAGAGGCGTCCGTCGGTGGGAGCCAGACCCAGCCAGCGCGCGGCGAGCACGCGCAGCAGGTGGCCGTGGGAGAAGAGGAGCACGGGGCCCTTGGCCTTGTAGATGCCGGCGATGATGCGGTCGGCGCGCAGGCCCACGTCCTTGATCTTCTCTCCGCCCGGCACGCCCTTCTTCCAGATGACCCAGTCCGGATCCAGGGCGCGGATCTCCGCCTTGGTCTTGCCCTCGAAGGAGCCGTAATCCCACTCCGTCAGGTCCGCGCGCTGCTCGGCGCCGTGGCCCTGGTTGGCCAGTTCGCACGTGTCGATCGCCCGGCGCAGGGGCTGGTCCACACCGCGGCGAAGTCCCACTGGCGCAGGGGCTCGCGCAGCTTCATCGCCATCTGCCGTCCTTCTTCCAGCAGGGGCAGGTCCGTGCGGCCCGTGTGGTGGCCAGTGCGGCTCCACGCGGTTTCTCCATGGCGGACGAGAACGACGAGCGGCAGGGTCTGATTCATCGGCGGACCTCGGGGGGTGCTCCGGGGGGAGCAAGCAGGCGAGCTCGGGGTTTAAGAAGTATTAACGGAAGACCAGGACTCTTGGGGGGCGGAGTCATTCATGACACAACGCGGTAGCTGCCGTGTGCCAGAGCCGGGGCCCACCCCATCATCTGTGAGGAGTCGTGCGCTTTCGAGTGGATGTCGGCGAGGGGATGGAGCACTTCACCCGGTTCTCCTACCGCCACCCCGGGCGGGTCCTGGCGGGAGTCCTGGCCGTGGCGCTGCTGGCGGGGCTGCTGGCCTCGCGCCTGGGCTTCCATGGCTCGTTCGTGGAGCTGCTCCCGGCGAACACCGTGGAGGTGCGCGACCTGGAGGCCGTGTCCCGGAAGGCCGGAGGCGATGGGTACCTCGTCCTGCGCGCCATGGGGGCCTCTCCCGAGGAGCTGCGCCGCTTCGCCCAGGCGCTGGCGCCCCGGCTCGAGGCGCTGGAGGAGGTGCGCTACGTCGAGTACCGCTATGACACGCGCTTCTTCTCGGACCGGGCCCTCCTGTTGCTCTCCGCGCCGAAGCTCCAGGCGCTGCGCGAGGACCTGGAGGAGGCCGTGCGGCAGCACAAGCGCGCCGCCAACCGGCTCTACGTGGACCTGGGGGCGGAGACCACGCCGCCCCTGTCGTTCGAGGAGATCGCCCGCCGGCACGCGCCGAAGCTCGGGGTGAGCGAGTACCTGAGCTCTCCGGATGGGCGGGAGCTGTACCTGTTCGTGAAGCCGGCGGGGCTGGCGGGAGACCGGTCTTCGCCCAGCGGCTGGTGACGCGCGTGCGGGAGACGAGCGCCGAGGTGGCGCGGGGCTTCGCCGGGGTGAAGACGGACGCGACGGGCGCGCACGTGTTGCGGCTGGAGGAGGACCGGCGGATGCGCGAGGACCTCACGCGCGCCTCGCTCCTGTCGGGCATCATCGCGGCGCTCATCGTGGCCGTGTCGTGCCGGCGCCTCACGGCGCTGCTGGTGGTGGGCGCGCCCGTGGGCGTGGGCCTGCTCGTCACGTTCGCGATGGTGCAGGTGACCATCGGCTACCTCAACATCATCACCGGCTTCCTCGTGGCCATCCTCATCGGCCTGGGCATCGAGTACGGCCTGCACCGGCGATGCGCTACGCCGAGGAGCGCCGGGGCCTGCCCGCCGAGGCGGCCCTGCGCGAGGCGGTGCGGGGCACGTGGGCGGGCGCGCTGACGTCGGCCTGCACCAACGCCGCCGCCTTCGCCGCGCTCACGCTCGCCGAGTTCCAGGCCTTCGCCCAGTTCGGGTGGATCGCCGCCGCGGGCGTGCTGTCCACGGTGCTGGCCACGTACCTGGTGGGCCCCTCGCTCATCGCCCTGGCCGAGCGGCTGCGGCCCTGCGCGCGGCACAGCCCCTGCCGGCCCGGCCTCCGCGTCCGGCGCGGGGGCCCGTGCCCCGCTCCTGCTGGTGGCCGTGGTGGTGGGCGTGTGCGCGCTCGTGGCGTACTCGGCGTCGGTGGCGGGGTCCCTCGGCTTCGAGCCCGACATGCGCAAGCTGCGCGGGGAGTTCGCCGCCACCCGGCTGGACGACCACATCATCGCCCAGCTCGGACGGCGCCACGCGCCCACGGTGTTCCTCACGCCGGACGTGGCGCAGGCGGAGCGGCTCGCGAGCGCGCTGCGCGAGCTGGAGGCCCGCCACGGCGAGGACCGCATCTTCTCGGAGGTGGCGTCACTCAGTGACTTCCTGCCGCGCACGGGCGCGGACGTGGAGGCCGAGCGCGCCGCGCTGCGTGCCTTCGTGGACGGCCTGCCCGAGGTCGCCCGGGAATCGGAGAAGGTGCGTCCCGCGCTCGAGCGGCTGGAGGCGCTGCTCGCGGCCAGGCCCTATGGGGTGGAGGCATTGCCCGCGGAGGTGCGCCGCCGCTTCACCGCGCTGGATGGCGAGGGCAGCTTCGTGATGGCCTTCAAGAACGAGTCGCTCTCCGACACGGACGCGCTACACCGCTTCGGCGCGCAGATGGAGGAGTTGCGCGAGGTGGCGCGGGCGCGGGGCCTGGAGGTGCAGGTGCTCGACTCGAACCTCATCGCCTACCGCATCTTCGATCTGGTGGAGAAGGACGGCCCGTGGCTGCTGCTCGCGGCGAGCCTGGCGGTGTTCGCGATGATCACCCTGAGCCTGCGCAGCCTGCGCCGGGCGGGGCTGGTGGCGGGGCCGTTGTACCTGGGGCTCGCGTGCCTGCCGGCGGCGATGCACCTGTACGGGCTCAAGCTCAACTTCATCAACGCCGTGGTGTTGCCCAACCTGCTGGCCATCGCCGTGGACAACGCGGTGCACCTCTACCACCGCTACCGCGAGGAGGGCCGGGCTCGCTGTCCCACGTGGTGCGCACCACGGGCGTGGCGGCGGTGGTGGCCACGCTCTCCAACGCGGCGGGCTACGGCGCGCTGCTCACGGCGCGTCACCCGGGGCTGCACTCCATCGGAGAGCTGGCGCTGCTGGGCGTGGGCTGCTCGTTCCTGGGGACGACGGTGCTCTTCCCCTCGCTGCTCGCGCTGCTGGAGCGCCGTGTGCCGGTCGCCGTGGCGGAGGACGAGGGCGTGCTCGTCCCTGCCGCTGGCCGAGGTGGTGGAGCCGGAGGAAGACGTCCAGTCCACCACCTGAGCGCGCTCAGCGCTTGAGGCCGCGCTTGATGTCGGCGCACACCTGACGGGCCGCGGAGGGCCCATCCGCCTGGGCGGCGCGCACGATGGCGCTGCCCACCACGACGCCATCCGCGTGGGCGCCCACCACCCGGGCCTGCTCGGCCGAGGAGATGCCGAAGCCCGCCACCACCGGCACCGGAGAGACGCGGCGCACCAGCTCCAGGCGCTCGGACAGGTCCGCCGGGAGCTGCGAGCGCATGCCCGTCACGCCCGCCACCGACACGCAGTAGACGAAGCCCCGCGCGTCCTTGGCGATGCTCTCCGCCCGCTTGGGCGACGTGGTGGGCGCGCACAGGGGGATGAGCTCCACTCCCTCCCGGTCGAACGCCTCGCGGAGGTCGATGCTCTCCTCGGGGGGCAGGTCCGGCAGGATGGTGCCCGACACCCCACGCTCCCGGGCGAGCTTCGCGTAGCGCTCCTCTCCCAGGGCCATGATGACGTTGACGTAGGTCATCACCACGAGCGGCGTCTGGGGGCAGCGCTCGCGCACGGCGGGCACCACCTCGTCCAGCACGCGCCGCAGCGTGGAGCCGGCCTTGAGCGCGCGCTCGGAGGCGCCCTGGATGACGGGGCCGTCGGCGATGGGATCGCTGAACGCCACGCCAATCTCCAGGATGTCCGCGCCGCCCTCCACGCACGCGGCGAACACGTCCACCGAGCGGGGAAGATCCGGGTCTCCCGCCATGGCGTACGCCACCAGCGCGCCCTCTCCGCGGGCCTTGGCCCGGGCGAATGCGTCCGCGATTGCCCCGCTCATGCTCCTCCAGACGGATGGCCGGAGGCACGCCCCGCGCCGCGATGGTGGCCACGTCCTTGTCTCCGCGGCCCGAACAGTTGATGACCGGTACTTGCCCTTGCCCAGCTCGCGCGCCAGCTCCCCCGCGCGCGCGAAGGCGTGCGAGGACTCGAGCGCGGGGAGGATGCCCTCGTTGCGGCACACCTCGTAGAAGGCCTTGAGCGCCTCGTCGTCCGTGGCGGTGCGCACCTCCACCCGCCCCGTCTTCGCCGGTACGCCAGCTCCGGTCCCACGCCCGGGTAGTCCAGGCCCGCGGAGATGGAGTGCGCCTCGATGATCTGCCCGTGCTCGTCCTGGAGCACCAGCGAGCGCGAGCCATGCAGCACGCCCTCGGTGCCCAGCGTCAGGGACGCGCCATGCTGGCCCGAGTCGAGCCCGTGGCCACCGGCCTCCACGCCGACGAGCCGCACGTTCTTGTCGCCGATGAAGGGGTGGAGGATGCCGATGGCGTTCGAGCCGCCGCCGATGCACGCGATGATGGCGTCGGGCAGCTGGCCGAAGGCCACGATCGACTGGGTGCGCACTTCCTTGCCGATGACGGATTGGAAGTCGCGGACGATGGTGGGGTAGGGGTGGGGCCCGGCCGCGCTGCCGATGACGTAGTGGGTGTCATGAATCTGCGCCACCCACACGCGCATGGCCTCGTTCATCGCGTCCTTGAGGGTGCGCGAGCCCGACTCCACCGGGTGCACGGTGGCGCCCAGGGCCTTCATGCGGAAGACGTTGAGCGACTGGCGCTCCACGTCCAGCGCGCCCATGTACACCTCGCAGGGCAGGCCGAACAGCGCGCACGCGGTGGCGGTGGCCACGCCGTGCTGGCCCGCCCCCGTCTCCGCGATGATGCGCTTCTTGCCCATGCGCTTGGCCAGCAGCACCTGGCCGATGGTGTTGTTGATCTTGTGCGCGCCCGTGTGCGCCAGATCCTCGCGCTTGAGCCACACCTCGGCGCCACCCCACAGCGCGGTGAGCCGGCGCGCGGGCGTCAGCGGCGTCTCGCGCCCGACGAACTCGCGCAGCACCTGCGCCACCTGCTCGCCGAAGGACGGATCCTTCTGGGCCTCGGCGTAGGCGAGTTCCAACTCCTGATGCGCCGGCACCAACGTCTCCGGCACGTAGCGGCCGCCATAACGGCCGAAGCGGCCCGGGGCGGTTTTCGTGTCCATGGTCGTCTTCCTCACTCCGAAAAGGTGCTCTTCACGGCGCGCACGAAGGCGCGCACCGCGTCCGCGTCCTTGATACCGGGGCTCGTCTCCACTCCGCTCGCCACATCCACTCCGTAGGCCCGTGTGGCGCGCACGGCCTCACGCACGTTGCCCGGATTCAGCCCGCCGGCCACCAGCACCGGCACGCCCACGTCCGTCAGCCGCGCCACCAGCGACCAGTCGAAGCCCACGCCGCCTCCGCCGTAGCCCGGCGCCGCTCCGTCCAGGAGCAGCGTGGCCACGTCGCCCACGCCCACGTAGGCGCGCGCCCGCTCCACGTCCTCGGGGCCCCGGATGCGCAGGGCCTTGATGACGGGCACGCCGTAGCCCGAGCAGGCCTCGGGTGGCTCGTCTCCGTGCAGCTGCACCGACGTGAGCCCGCAGTCGCGCACCCGGGCGCGGATGACGTCGGGGGACTCGTTGACGAAGACGCCCACCACCGCGCCCAACGCGGGCCGGGTGCGCGCCAGGACCGCCGCCACCTCGGCCGTCACGTACCGGGGCGAGCGCGCGTAGAAGTTGAGCCCCAGCGCGTCCGCGCCCGCGGCCCATGCCATGCGCGCGTCCTCCACGCGGGTGAGCCCGCAGATCTTCACCCGCGTGCTCATGATGCGTTCCCTGGAGAGAGCAGCCGCGCCAGCGCCTCACCCGGATGGGGTGCGCGCAGGAGGGACTCGCCCACGAGCACCGCGTCCGCGCCCGCCGACCGGGCCGCCACGAAGTCCTCGTGCGTCTTCAGGCCACTCTCGGCCACGAACGCCTGGGCCCGGCCGCGCAAGAGCGGGATGACCCGCAGGGCGGTGGCGATGTCCGTGCGCAGCGTGGCGAGGTTCCGGTTGTTGATGCCCACCAGCTCCGCGCCCGCCTGGAGCGCCCGCTCGGCGTGCTCCTGGGTGTGGGCCTCGACGAGCGCCGCCACCCGGCACGCCCTGGCCGTGGCCACCATCTCCGCGAGCTGACCATCCTCCAGCGCGTCCGCGATGAGCAGTATCGCGTCCGCGCCGAGCGCCGCGCTCTCCTCGATCTCCTGGGGCGCCACGAGGAAGTCCTTGCGCAGCACGGGCACGGACACGGCCGCGCGCACCTGGAGCAGGTCCTCGATGCTGCCGCCGAAGTCCACGTCGTCGGTGAGCACGCTGATGGCGCAGGCTCCCGCGGCCTCGTAGCCCCGCGCCACGGAGACCGGTCCGTGTGCGGGAAGTCACCGCCCGAGGGGCTGCGGCGCTTCACCTCGGCGATGACGTTGATGGGCAGGCCCGGACGGTGCCGGGTGAGGGCGGCGGCGAAGTCCCGTCCGGGGGACGGGGATGCTCGGCCACCCGGGGCCCGCGCGCGGCGAGCTCCCGGCGCTTGCGCGCGAAGATGGCCTCGAGCTTGTCGGTGGGAGGCACGGGCGCGCTCATGCCGCACCGCCCTTCACGAGCGCCGCCAGCTTGGAGGCCGCGGCGCCGGAGTCGAGCGACTCCACCGCCCGCATGGCGCCTTCCTTCAGGTTGGCCGCCTTGCCCACCACCACGAGCGCCGCCGCGGTGTTGAGCACCACGGCGGTGCGCACCCCGGAGCGCTCTCCCTCGAGCAGCGCCCGGAAGCGCTTGGCGTTGTCCTCCACGTCGCCTCCGACGATGGACTCGGGGGGCACGCGCTCGAGCCCCGCGTCCTCGGGGTGGATGGTGAACAGGCGCACCGAGCCGTCCTCGTGCAGCTCCGCCACGTCCGAGGCCGTGCACGGCGACAGCTCGTCCAGGCCATCTCGCCCGTGCACCACCCAGGCGCGCTTGCTGCCCAGCCGCGCGAGCACGCGCGCCGTCTGCTCCAGGCGCTCCCCGGCGAAGGTGCCGAGGACCCGGTAGCGCGCGCCCGCGGGGTTGGTCAGCGGGCCCAGCAGGTTGAAGATGGTGTGCAGGCCGAGCTCACGCCGGCTCGGCGCCACGTGGCGCAGGGCGCTGTGGTGCGAGGGCGCGAAGAGAAAGCCCACCCCGTGCGCGTCGATGTCATGCGTCACCTGGTCGTGCGAGCGGTCCATGGGGACGCCCAGGGCCGCGAGCACGTCCGAGCTGCCACAGCGCGAGGACACCGCCCGGTTGCCGTGCTTGGCCACCGTCACCCCCGCCCCCGCGGCCACGAGGGCCACCGCGGTGGAGATGTTGAAGGTGTTGGCGCCATCGCCACCCGTGCCGCAGGTGTCGAGCACCACCTCGGAGCGCGGATGGATGCGCGTGGCGCACGCGCGCATGGCCTCGGCCGCTCCGAGCAGCTCGTCTTCCGTCTCACCCTTCATGCGCAACGCGACCGCGAGGCCACCCACCTGGGCGGGCGTTGCTTCTCCCGCGAGCATCTGGCCCATCACCGAGGCCATTTCCTCGCGCGTCAGGTCGCGTCGGTTGGCGACCCGGCTCAGCGCTTCCTTGAGCGTCATGTCTGGTTACTCCAGTCGCGTCACGTCACGGCCCAGAGCGCCCGCCGTGCGGGTCTCACCGGAGCTCGCGTGCGGTCGCCAGCCATGACGGCGGATCTCGTCGTTTACACGCTCGATGTCCTGGGCCGTCGCGTCTGGTCGCATCACGATCAACATGGCTGGTGATTCTCCGATGTGCCGCCACCTGGGAAAGAGGTGCCGGTGATTGGGGACCGCGGGTCATCTGGCTGGACGCGGAGTGCCTCGGATGTGAGGAACGTGTCCGCTGGTTTCCAGATTTCCGGCGAGTCTGACTGGGACGAATCAGGGAATCAATGTAGGACGGGAAATTGGGTCTTCGTGGGAGGGTCGAGCCGTGGGCAAGCCGGACGTCATCGTGGTGGGGGCGGGGCTGGCGGGGTTGACGTGCGCGAGGCTGCTTCACCAGGCGAAGGCGAAGGTGCGCGTGCTGGAGGCGGGCGACGGGGTGGGCGGGCGGGTGCGCACGGACACGGTGGACGGCTTCCTGCTGGATCGAGGCTTCCAGGTGTTCCTCACCGCCTACCCGGAGCCCCCCGGTGGTTGGACTACCGGGCGCTCGACCTGCGGCGCTTCTTTCCCGGGGCGCGGGTCTGGCGCGAGGAGGAATGCACCTGGTGGCGGATCCCTTCCGCCGGCCGCTTCACGCCGCGCTGCATGCCTTCAACCCCGTGGGCTCGTTCACCGACAAGTTGCACGTTCTCGACTTGTGGAAGCAGGCGCAGGCCGGCTCGGTGGAGGACGTGTTCCAGCGCCCGCAGAAGACGTCGCTCGAGTACCTGCGCGACGTGGGCTTCTCCGACGCGATGCTGGAGGGCTTCCTCCGGCCCTTCTTCGGCGGCATCTTCCTGGAGAAGGCGCTGAGCACCTCGAGCCGGATGTTGGAGTTCGTCTTCCGGATGTTCGCCACCGGGGCCACGGCGGTGCCCGCGCGGGGCATGGGGGCGCTCTCCGAGCAGCTCGCCGCGAAGCTGCCCGAGGGGACGTTGAAGCTGAACACGCCGGTGGAGGAGGTCTTCGGGCACCGGGTGCGGCTGGCGTCGGGGGCGCGCGAGGACTGTGACGCGGTGGTGGTGGCCACGGACGCTCCCGCGGCGGCGGAGCTCCTGCCCGGCATGCCCTCGCGGCGGATGAACACGGTGACGTGCCTGTACTTCGCCGCTCCCGAGCCGCCCGTGCGGGGGCCCTATCTGGTGCTCAACGGGGACGGGCGGGGCCCGGTGAACAACCTCGCGGTGATGAGCGAGGTGGCACCCGGGTACGCCCCCGCCGGGCAGGCGCTCGTCTCGGTGTCGGTGCTGGAGCCGGTGGAGGACGCGGAGTCGCTGGAGGCGCGCGTGCGCGAGCAGCTCACGGAGTGGTTTGGCGCGGGGGTGAAGGGGTGGCGGCACCTGCGCACGTACGAGCTTCCCCAGGCCCTGCCGGAGCAGTCGCCCGAGTCCTGGGAGGCAGCCCCTCGGCGGGTGCGGCTGTCGCCCGGGCTGTATGCCTGTGGGGACTACCGGGAGAATGGCTCCATCGACGGGGCGATGACGTCGGGACGGCGCGCGGCCGAGGCCCTGCTGCGGGACTTGGAGCTGCCGCTGCCATGACGATGAATGAACCGACGCGGGGGGTGCATCCGGCCCGGCTCGTGGCCTCGGCGGTGGGCGTGGTGGGGTGGACCGCCCTGGTGCGCTGGAATCCTCCCCACTTCTTCGCGTGGGCCGCGCTCTACTGCGCGCTGTGGATGGCCGTCTCGGTGCTGGCGCTCGGCCGGGAGGGAGGGCGCGGCTGGTGCCCCGGGGCGAGGATGTGCTGTGGGGCGTGACGTTCGCGGGCGTGCTGTACGTGGGCTCGCGCGGCGTGTTGTGGGCGCTGTGCGGAGGCTTCTCGCGGGTGCTCTGCGAGCCCCTGCTGGAGGTCTACACGGGCTTTGGCCGGGGCGGGTGGGTGTCCGCGGTGGCGCTGGCACTGCTCATCGCCCCCGCCGAGGAGGTGTTCTGGCGCGGGGTGGTGCAGGGCGCCCTGCGGCCGAGGGTGGGCGTCCGGGGCTGCGTCGTGGTGGCCGCCGCCCTGTCGAGCCTCCTGCTGCTCTTCTTCCAGGAGCCCCTGCTGGCGCTCGCGGCGTTTCCCACCTCGCTCGCCTGGGGTCTACTCGCCGAGTGGCGCCGTGGTCTCCTGGCCCCGTGGGTGAGCCACGCGCTCTGGGATGTGCTCATCATCGTCCTGTTGCCAGTCGTCTGACGCAAGCCCGCGTCCTCGAGAGGGAATCGCCATGAACCAGCCCACCACCAGCGCCGCCGCCCCGACCTTCTACCCGATGCTGCGCTACAAGAACGCGCCCGCGGCCATCAAGTGGCTGGCGTCCGCCTTCGGTTTCGAGGAGCACCTGGTGGTCCCGGGGCCGGAGGGCACCGTGGCGCACGCGGAGCTGCGCTTCGGCACGGGCATCTTCATGCTGGGCAGTCAGAAGGACGACATCTATGGCAACGCCGGCATGGCTCCGTACGTCTACGTGGCCGATATCGACGCCCACTGTGCCCGGGCCCGGGCGGCGGGGGCCGTCATCATGAGGGAGCCCTTCGACACCGACTATGGTTCGCGGGATTACGCGGCGCGTGACTGTGAGGGCCATGTCTGGAGCTTCGGGACCTATCGTCCCGCACCGTGAAGTTCGCCTCGCGGCGGTGGGCGCTTCACTGTGCACCCCGGCGCGCGGAGGGTAAAAGGGCGGCCATGAAACGTACCCTCCGCACCCTCGCCACCACGGCGCTGCTCCTGTCGGGAGTCGCCGGTGCCGCCGAGCCCGCCTCGGCTCCCGCCCGCCTGCCCACGGCCGCCGAGCTCAAGCGCATGACGGCGCGCTTCGCCCCCGTCGACATCCAGGTGGATGTCTCCAAGCTTCCGGAGAGCGAGCGGCGTGCCCTCGCGAAGATCCTCCAGGCCGCCCGCATCATGGATCCGCTCTTCATGCGCCAGGCCTGGGCGGGCAATGAGACGCTGCTGCTCTCCCTGCTGCAGGACACCTCGCCGCTGGGCAAGGAGCGGCTGCACGCCTTCCTGCTCAACAAGGGTCCCTGGTCGCGGCTGGACCACAACGCGCCCTTCGTGCCCGGGGTGCCCGCCAAGCCGCTCGAGGGCAACTTCTACCCGGCCGGCGCCACCCAGGCGGAGGTGGAGACGTGGGTGAAGTCCCTGCCCGAGGCCCAGCAGCGGCAGGCCACGGGTTTCTTCACCACCGTGCGCCGGGGCCCGGACGGCAACTTCATCTCCGTGCCCTACAGCGTCGAGTACCAGGGGGAACTCTCGCAGGCGGCGCGGCTGCTGCTCGAGGCCGCCGAGCTCACCACCCAGCCCACGCTGCGCGCGTTCCTCACCCAGCGCGCCGCCAGCTTCCTGAGCAACGACTACTACCCGAGCGAAGTGGCGTGGATGGAGCTGGACGCGAGCATCGAGCCGACCATCGGGCCCTACGAGGTCTACGAGGACGAGTGGTTCAACTACAAGGCCGCCTTCGAGGCCTTCATCGCGGTGCGCGATGACACCGAGACGGCGAAGCTCGCGAAGTTCAGCGGCGAGCTGCAGGGGCTGGAGAACACGCTGCCCATCGAGCCGTCCATGCGCAATCCGAAGCTCGGGGCGCTCGCGCCCATCCGGGTGGTGAACAGCCTGTTCTCCTCGGGGGATGGCAACCGGGGCGTGCAGACGGCGGCCTACAACCTGCCCAATGACGAGCGCGTGGCGGCGGAGAAGGGCACCAAGCGCGTGATGCTCAAGAACATCCAGGAGGCGAAGTTCCAGCGCGTGCTCTTGCCCATCGCCCAGGTGGCGCTCGCGCCGAAGGATCGCAAGGACGTCTCCTTCGACGCCTTCTTCACCCACATCCTCATGCACGAGCTGATGCACGGCCTGGGTCCCCACAACATCACGGTGGACGGCAAGCAGACCACGGTGCGTCAGGCGTTGCAGGTGGCCTCCAGCGCGCTCGAGGAGGCCAAGGCGGACATCTCCGGCCTGTGGGCGTTGCAGTCGCTCGTGGACAAGGGAGTCGTCGGCAAGGAGCTGGAGCGCACCATGTACACGACGTTCCTGGCGTCCGCGTTCCGCTCCATCCGCTTTGGCATCAACGAGGCGCACGGCAAGGGCATCGCGTTGCAGCTCAACCACTTCCTCGACACGGGGGCGGTGGTGGTGGCCAGGGATGGCACCTTCTCGGTGGTGCCGGGCAAGGTGCGCGAGTCCGTCACCGCGCTGACCAAGCAGCTCATGGAGTTGCAGGCCCATGGGGACCGTGCTGGCGCCGAGGCGTTGCTCGCGAAGATGGGCGTGGTGCGTCCCGAGGTGAAGCGGGTGTTGGACAAGCTGGAGAACGTGCCGGTGGACATCGAGCCGCGCTACGTCACCGCGGACAAGCTCACCGCCGAGTTCGGCAACGCGCCCGTGGTGGGCCGCTAGTCGTGCTCATGTGATTGCACTGGGGACATTCTGGAATCGACTCAGAATCGTCCCCAGTACATCGCGAGGGCGAGGGAGGGCGCCCGGCCCTGGGAGAAGTAGGAAGACGCCTCGTCCCTGGCGTATTCCAGGAAGCATCGGACCGTGTGTTTTTGAGCCGATGAGAGGCCATCGAAGCGTTCGAGCTGCCAGTGCCGAAGTCTCTCGTCCTGGGGGGATGTGCCCTCTTCCAGGGTGAGGCCGTACACGGTGTGGGGCATCAGGTTGCCGTAGTCCGCCAATGCGCCCATCAGGTAGGCGGGAAGGTAGTAACGGAACCCTTCCGAACTCGTGAACGAGATGCTGTGGTACTGCAGCTCGGCCAGGGACAAATCCTTCCAGTGCCGTCCCTTGAAGGCTTGAGACAGCTCGGCACTCTCCCAGTCATCGGGATTGTAGCCAATGCGATCCTCCGCCGGAGGGGGCGCATCGGTGAACGCGGACTCGATCTGTCTCCGAAGAGCGTCAATCCTGGCGGTTGTCATCTCGGCTCACCTGCATTGCTCGGGACAGCGCTTCGCCGTCATGAGCCGCGAGCATTCGGAGGCTCCGCGCTCGTGCACCAGCCGGACCGCGTCGGCTGAACTCCAGGGTGAAACTGCGCCTTTCCCTTCGCTCCATGGACACTACCTCCCATGTCGCCGACTCATTGGGCACGTCCACAAAACCGTTTCTCGCGACGAACCTCCACAATCCCTCGGGGGGCTCGGTGTCGGCTGCGTACAGGACGGTTTCGTCAAGCGCATGACCTAGGAGATGCGGTAACCATCCAAAAACGAGCGGAGACCGGTGGGGATTGTTTCCGACGAGTACCTGCCTTTTACGAGCCAGTCCTCGGAGTCGCCAATAGACGTCCTCACAAGCGCCTGAGCCAACAGTTCATCGTAGGGGCATACGTACCAATTTCCATCAACCGGGAACGCCAGCCACAGTTCCTTTCTTTCGTACTTCTTGTCCAGAGTGAGCCCGGCCTTTAGCTGAACCTTGAGGGTGTCTCCACCGACGTGAAGGGCGAGGAAGTCAGCCCCGTTCCAATCGTCTGAAAGCCGTATCGTTGCGAACCCGTACTCAGCGAGGACGCCGGATAGCTTCTGGTAGTTGTAGCTCTCTTTTTGTCGCGCGTTTAGCGTTTCGTAGGAGACCTTGCTGAACGAAAACGACGGCCGCGATTCGGACTGCGCGACGTCGGCGACTAGAGGAACGGCTGGGCGCTGTTGTGTCGATTCATTGCGGCGAGCAGAAACGAGGTTCTGGGTTTCCTCGCGGGCTACCGGGTCGTTGCAAGACGCCTTGACCAAATGTCGGAGGTGTTCGGGGACGTTTACGAGCAGATGTCGGAGGTGTTCGGGGATGTTTGTAACCAGATGCTGGAGGTGTTCGGGGAGGGCTGCGACATTGATGGTCTTGGGTGGACTCAGTTCGCTGCTTCGCTTCTCGATTGCAGCCTGAATTGCTGCTCGATCACGTGGGTTGGTGGTCATGGAAACAAAAGCTCTCGTCAAAAAAGTAGGCTGCCAGCCTAACATCGATTGTAACCCGCCCAGGGCGCTGCCCAAATTCATCGCGCGGTTCCGTCGGCAATTCGTCCAGTCTAGACTTCCTCGTCGGGCAGGAGCGTGCGCAGCAACTCGTCATCGGGACCTAGCGGGCGCCAGCCGGGCGGCGGCGGGGCTGCGCGGAGTGCTGCCATGAACTGCTCGGCGCGCTCCTCATGGGACTCAGGCATGTAGGCAAACCAGCGGCCTAGTGCCTTGGCGACCTTGAAACGGTTTGTGTCGTCCATCACGACCGGCCAGCCGTCAGGGAGACTCTGAGACAACATACGCACCAGCACACCGCGCATGAAGCGTGCGACCTGCTTGCGCTGCTCTGCCTCGGCGAGCAACCCGCTCAACACCTGCACCCCGGCGATGTCGTCCTCGCCGAGCTCCCTGGCCAGCGTCACCAGCGAGGCGGTGGGGCGCGCCTCGGCGAAGGCGGTGAGCGAATCGTAACCCCGCTCGCGGACCCGCTCATACAGGCGGGCCTTCCAGTTGCCATCCCAGGAACGTCCCTCGTTCATCGACCTCTCCAGGGGATGACGTTCATCGGGATGTTGTACTCCTCCATGGCCTCCGCGACGATGTTCAGGATCTCGTTTCGCGTCAGTGTCCGGCCTGCCTCCGTCTCGGCTTTGCCCAGCGCCTTCATGATCATCCGGTTCCATTCGCGGGGCCATGTGCGGCCCAGCTTCCAGTCTCCACCGCCATGGATGGCTTCGTGGTGAGCCTGCTCCATCTCGACGCAGAACTCGTCGATGTCCATTTCTCCGGTGAAGCCGCGCTTCTCGAACCACTCGCGGAACTCCTTCGGCATGACGTGGTGTCGCGGCGGCTTGTTCATGCCGGCTCCCGCGCGGCCCGTCACCCGCATGCCTCGTACCTCGGGCCCGTCTCCGAGCGCCACGCGTACACCCCTGGGCAGCTCGTTGTAAGCCTGCGCCATCATCACCTGGCCCGCCTGAATCCGCACGGCGGTGCTGACAACGGGAAGGGAGAGGACGCCCGCCCGCACCAACTGGCGCATCATCTCCACCCACTCGGCGGACACGACGATGCGAGTGCCCATCATCACCCCGTCGCCTCCCACCGCCAGACCCATGCCGAGTAGGGCGGGAGCGGACGGCGGCAGCGAGGGCAGCGAGAACTTCATCGCCGAGAGCAGGGTAAGCGCCTCGATGGAGTCCTTGAGCACCAGCAGCTTCTGGAGGTTTTCCGCCCCCACGCGCATGGCCTCACGGGTGGCGTCGAATTCACTGGTGAGGTGTCCTACCAGAGCGGGGATGTCTTTCACCGCTGCTTCCACCTGTGCCGGCTCTACGGAGGCGAGCGCCGTCATGGCGGGCTCGAGCATCTTCTGGAAGCGTTCCATGTTCACGAACAGCCATTCCACGCTGTAGAGGTGCTGTTTGAGCGCGACATCAGTGAGGTGGAGGAAGTCGAGCCATACGGCGAGCAGGAGGGAGCCCATCATGGCGGCCTCGAGCCGTGGGCCGGCGAGGCGCAAGAGGGCGAGTTGCATGTCCGGGTTCTCCACCTCCGAAGCGGAGTTGGACAGCCGGGTGACGGCGGCGAGCTGGGCGTCAATCCACCGCAGTTGCTCGGCGCCGTAATCGACGTAGCGGACGAAGACACCAGTTCCGCCGCCAACGCCGCGCTCACTGGCCTTGAGTCTGGAGAGTTCGCCGGAGATGCGGCGAGTGGAGCCTGATACTTCGCGAAAGGCACCGCGAAACGCCAGTTGGGCCGTGAGGGCGCTCTGCCGCGTGGCCTTCTCGGCGCTGTCCGGGCTCACTGCCGTTGCCTCCTCCCGGGAGGCTCGGGGCCGGTGCGGCCGTTGCGGTGTCTTGAGCGCAGACGGAGCGGGGAGGGCGTTCGGAGCTTCGACGCTGGGTCCCGCCGCCGAAACGGGCGGGACGGGCTCGAGCGGCGTGTAACGCAGGCTCATTCCCCGGTCGAGTGGTGGCGTCAGCGACACGCATCCAGTGAACAGCAGGGCCAGGGCGAGCAGCAGGCCCTCCCACGTGGCCCGCGACGAGTCAGCGCACATTGTCCATCTCCAGGTCCATGGAGGCGAAGGCCCTCGGGCGCAGCGCGTCTACTCCTTCTGGGTATAGTAGCGTACCCCCCGTGCCCAGCGCGTACAGTGGCCTCCCCGAGGACGCGCCAGCGCATCTCCGCCGTACCCAGGTAGCGCGCCCGGGCTGCCCCATGCCCACCGCCGGCCCTTTCACCGCCGAGTTCGGCAACGCCCCCGTAGTGGGCCGGTAGCAGGAGCGGGGAGTCTCCGGCGCCGGTTCAGAACCATCCCCAGTACAGGAACAGTTTGCGCTACAGGCTGCTGACCCGTGGGGTATCGCCCTAATAGGAGCCCTTCATGGCAAAACGGTATTTCGATCTGTTCGAAGACGTCCACGTCCCGGGACGTTGGCATCTGGATGAGCCCGTGGGGCAGCAGGGGCGGAAGCTCGAAACCGGTCTGTTCAGATGGGGTGAACCTGCTCACGTCGAGGGGCGGCTCCGGATTCCCTTTTATTTCCCCGGCAAGGCGCTCGACTATTCCCTGGCGGGTACGTCAATCCCGGTAGTCCATGCCCGGGTGGCGGCTGTGTTCACTGAGCTGGCTCCTGAAGATGTGCAACTCATTCCGGCAGAGGTGGAGGGACAGAGCGAGCCATACTTCCTTTTCAACATCACGCGTGTCGTGAAGTGTATCGACGACGAGGCTTCCGACGAGGTGCGCTACGTGACACCGGAGCATGGATTGCCAGACCAGATCGGAGAGTACCGGTCCGTGATCGGCATGCGCATCGACCCCGCGAAGGTGGGTGATGCCCAGGTGTTCCGTACCTGGGGCTGGGTCGCCATCGTCGTCTCCGAGGCCATCAAGGAGGCCCTTGAGGAACTGGGCGCGACAGGGACGAAGTTCCAGGAGGTGACCGGCCTCAGCACCATCAGCGCGGAGGAGCGCGCGCGGGACCGGAAGAGCCGCGAACTGTTGGAGAAGGCGGCCACCGCTCGTGAGGCGGCCTGGCGCTCCCTGGGCTCGTTGGACAAGGAAGTCTTCATGCCCATCGCCATGAGCGGCTCGTGGCCGGGCCAGCGGCAGCTCTGGAGCGTCATCCGTCGCGAGGCAGGGCGTACGCTGCTGGTCACGCACGGACTCTCGGATCCCTTCATCGAGCGCCTGGAGCCCTCCGTGGGCTTCGGTCTGGAACTCGCCCTGGAAGTGGACGCGACCGTGAAGGACATCTCGAAGGGATGGCCCCTGATGCTGCTGGACCGTGTGGCGGATGAGGTCGCCGAGCACGAGCAGGTGCGCGAGCGAGTGAAGGCGGGCCTCTTCTCCATGGAGGTGTCTGGAAAGGGCATGCCCAAATCGCTCGTCACCGAGGAGGGAAGGGTGGCCGTACTGCTGGGCGTGGCGTCACGCACGCTGCCGCGTCACTTCTCCACTCCGTATGGGGAGGTGAGGCTCGTCACCGCCAAGGTACTGCTGCCCTCGGAACTGGAATACCTGCTGGAGCACAGTGCGGAGGGGCAGGCCGAGCTGGCGCGGCGCTTCGTGGAGAGTGGCGATGAGCACCTGTGCCGTCTCAAAGGAAGCCCGTGGCCTAGCACGGCGTGGTGGGTAGCTCCGGGCTGTGGTGATGCTGCGCCGCTCGACTTGAGGACGAGCGAAGCTTGCCCCGTGGCGTGGCTCTCCAGCATTCGCTGGGTTGGTCGTGTTGGCTGCCCACCCTCCGTGTGCACTTTCCCGTGCACGGGGGGTGGAGTCATGATGAGACATGAGTCCCATGCGCAGCCACGTTCCTCGCGGTCCCTGGGGTGTCCTCATCGCGCTCGCCGTCATCGGCGCGTGGCTGGGCCACCTCGTCTGGTTGCTCGTGGGCACACGGCTGTCGCTCGCCTCGCCGCTCGCCTGGCTGCACATCTTCCTGCAGGCCTACCTGTGTACCGGCCTGTTCATCACCGGCCATGACGCCATGCACGGCACCGTGAGCCGCCGCCGGTGGGTGAACGAGGCCGTGGGCACGCTCGCCTGCTTCCTCTTCGCGGGGCTGTCCTACCGGCGTCTGGTGGTCAACCACCGCGCCCACCACGCCGACCCCACCGGCCCGGACGATCCGGACTTCTCCACCCGCACCCAGTCCTTCTGGCCCTGGTTCACCACCTTCATGGTTCGCTACATGACATGGCCTCAGTTCCTCGTCATGGCGGCCAAGTTCAACGTGCTGCTGTGGCTGGGCGTGGCGCCGTGGCGCATCTGGGCCTTCTGGGTGGCGCCCGCCGTCATGGGCACGGTGCAGCTCTTCTACTTCGGCACCTACCTGCCCCATCGGCGCCCGGACACCCCGGAGATGCGGCCCCACCACGCGCGCTCCCTGCCGCGCAACCACCTGTGGGCGATGCTCTCCTGCTACTTCTTCGGCTACCACTGGGAGCACCATGAATCCCCCTCCACCCCCTGGTGGGCGTTGTGGAGGATGCGGGATGCCCGGGCTCGCGCCGCCGCCGCGCCCCCCGAGCGGGCCGTGGGCTTGTAACCGGAGGGGAGCTTGAGGCGTTATGGAAGGCACCATGCGCCACCTGCCTCCCGAGCCCCCTGGTTCCGAGATCACCTCCGAGTCGCTGTACCTGCGCCGTCGCGAGCTCATCAAGGGCGCCGCGCTCTTCGCGGGGACGGCCGCCGCCGTGGGCACGGGTCTCCAACTGCTCAGCAGTCGGCCTTCCGGGGGCGGCGGGGGAGGCAGCGGCGGGGGCGGACTCGAGGGCTCGACTCCCACCGTCGCGGGCGAGGTGCCCAAGCCGAAGCGGCCCCGCGGTCCCTACGACACCGACGAGACGCCCACGCCCTACGAGGACGCCACCACCTACAACAACTTCTACGAGTTCGGCCTCGACAAGGGCGATCCGGCCGAGAACGCGCACACGCTCAAGCCGCGCCCGTGGACGGTCGTCATCGACGGCGAGGTGGCCAAACCGCAGCGGGTGGACCTGGACACGATGCAGTCCTGGTTCCCCCTGGAGGATCGTGTCTACCGGATGCGCTGCGTGGAGGCCTGGTCCATGGTGATTCCCTGGCTGGGCTTTCCGCTGGCGGGGCTGCTGCGGCGCGTGGAGCCCACGAGCAAGGCGAAGTACGTGGCCTTCACCACCTTGAAGGATCCCGCGCAGATGCCCGGCCAGCGCGCGAACACGCTCGACTGGCCCTACGTCGAGGGGCTGCGTCTGGACGAGGCCCTGCACCCGCTCACGATGCTGGCGGTGGGCATGTACGGCAAGGTGCTGCCCAACCAGAACGGCGCGCCGTTGCGGCTCGTGGTGCCGTGGAAGTACGGCTTCAAGGGCATCAAGTCGATTGTCCGCATCTCGCTCACGGAGAAGGAGCCGCCCACCACGTGGAACCTGGCCAACGGGCGCGAGTACGGCTTCTTCGCGAACGTGAATCCCGAGGTGGCCCACCCCCGCTGGAGCCAGGCCACCGAGCGCCGCATCGGCGAGCTGCGCCGCCGTCCCACGCTGCCCTTCAATGGCTACGCCGAGCAGGTGGCGAGCCTCTACTCGGGCATGGACTTGCGAAAGTACTACTGACGCCCATGGCCTCCTCGCCCCCGCTTCCCTGGCTCAAGCCGGCCTTCCTCGTGGGAGGCCTGTCCCCCCTGGCCTTGATGCTGCTCGACTTCGCGCGCGGCACCCTGGGCGCCAATCCCATCGAGCGCGTGCTCAACCAGACGGGGATGCTCGCCCTCATCGTCCTGGTGGCCTCGCTCGCGTGCACGCCGCTCAAGCTCGTCACCGGGTGGACGTGGCCCCCGCGCGTGCGCAAGCTGCTGGGCCTGCTCGGCTTTGGCTACGCGCTGCTGCACTTCCTCGTCTACGTGGGCTTGGATCAGGGCCTGCGCGTGGGGGCGCTCCTCGAGGACATCACGAAGCGGCCCTTCATCACCGTGGGCTTCCTGGCGCTGGTGTTGCTCGTGCCCCTGGCCGTCACCAGCACCCAGCGCATGGTGCGCCGCCTGGGCTTTCCCCGCTGGCAGCGGTTGCACCGGCTCGCCTACGTGGCGGTGTCGCTCGGGGTGGTGCACTTCGTGTGGCGGGTGAAGCAGGACGTGACCGAGCCGCTCGTCTATGGCGGGGTGCTCGCGCTGCTCTTCGCCATCCGCCTGGCCGAGGCCGTCCGCAAGCGCCGGGCTCGCGCGGCCCTGTCGGCCACCTGAGGGACTTGGGCTACTCCTTCTTCGGCGCCGGGAGGATGGTGTCCACCAGCGTCATGAGCTGGGCGCAGCTCACCGGCTTGCGCACGAAGGCGTTGATGCCCGCCTTCTGGCCCTTGTTGCGCACCTCGGCCGCGTTCGCGTCGCCCGTCATCATCAGGATGGGGATGCGCGTCACCCGCGGATCCTTGTGCGCGCGCACCGCGGCGGCCGGTCCGCTCCGTTCATCCCGTCCATGTGGAAGTCGGTGAGGATGAGGTCCACCGGCTGCTTCTCCAGCTCCGCCAGCGCCACCTCGGCCGACTCCGCCTCGATGTACTCGAAGGCGCGCGCCATGAGGTAGATCTTGAGCAGCGTGCGGATGGAGCGGCTGTCGTCCACCAGCAGCACGCGCTGGGGCTTCACGCCCGGCTCGGGGCGGGCGAAGGGGCGGGTCTCGTGGGCCGCCACGGCGAAGGCGCGCGCCGTCTCGGCGTTGAGCGTGCCAAAGGGCCGCTGCGCCTCGGGTATCAGGCCGGGACGGGTCACCGCCGGCCCGGGCGCACCCGTGGCACGCGTCGGCTCGGGAGCAATCGACGTGGAACGTGACGTGGACGTCGCCAGCACTTCAGGAACAACGGTGGCCGACTTCATTGAGCATCTCCGTGCAAGGTCCCCCCACACACACCTCCACCATACCGGGCGGTCATGTTCGCCCACGGACACCGCGAAGTCAAAGTCCTGTGAGGTGGGAGGGGTTGGGAATCCGAGTTCTCAGGGAACTTCGAGGACGAAGGACTGAGTCTTCACCTCGGGCAGGCCGTCCGCGGCGGCCACGGATGGGGACAGCTCGTTGGGCACGCGCCACGTCTGGCCGGTGAAGTGGATGAGGGTGAGGGCGTAGCGTCCGGAGGGCACGGCGCGCAGGGGCTGGGGCTGCTGGGGGTTGCGCGCGTCGAACGCCCGGGCCTGGACGACGACGCGCAGGGACTCCACGAGCACGGGGCCCATGTTCCAGGAGCCGTCGGGCTTGCGCATGGAGTTGAGCACCGTGGTGTCCAGTCCCGCGGCGAGCACCACCAGGTCCGGCTGGCCATCGGCCGCGCCCTCCATCCGCGGGTACTCCACGCCCTCGGCGTCGAGGACGCCGTTGCGGTCCAGGTCGTTCTCGTCGGCGAGCCGCTGCGCGTCGGTGAGCGACTCGCCCTCGGCGAGCTTGCGCACCACGACGCGGGGCCAGAGGTCGGGCACGTTGTCGCCGTTGGCGTCATCGGGCACGCCATCCGTGTTCTCGTCCACGAAGCGCACGAGCATGCCGGTGGGCCGCTGGTCCACCGCGCCCTGTTTGATCTGCAGTGGCTTGAGCTCCAGCAGCTTGATGCTCGTGGTGCGCTCGAAGCGCGGGGGGCTGTCCACCCAGAAGGCGGGGCGATCCACGGGCACGGTGCTCGCGTCGCCGAAGAGCACGTTGACGCCGGTGAGGGCGGGGAGGGTGCCGTCCGCGTTCTCGGCGAGCACCAGCACGCGGGGCGCGCGCGTGACGGGGTCCACCGCGGCGCCGCCCATGTCCCCGGCATTGGGCTCGCCGGTGACGGTGTACCAGGGGATGAAGTCCGGGGTGTGGCAGGGCTGGGGAATGGCGCGGCACGTGTCCGCGTCGATGAAGCCGCGCACGAGGTAGTGCCCCGGGGCCACGAGGCTGAAGGTGTAGGGCGCGGTGAAGGGGCCCGCGGAGGCATCGTCCGCCGGTCCGAAGAGCCGCTCCTGGGGGATGACGGTGAAGCTCAGCGGGCGGCCCGTGCCCTGGGGCGGCGGTGGCCGGGCGGCGTCGTAGAGCAGGACGATGGCGTTGCCGCGCACGCGGCCCTGCACCACCACCGGCCCTCGATGCGCGACAGGTTCTGGCGCTGGCGGTGATCCGCGGTGGCCTCCACGGGGGGAGGATCGCAGTGGAGGGACAGCAGCGCGGAGAGGACGAGCCCAAAGCGGAGGGTCGGGCGAAGGGCGCTCATGGAGTCACCGTCAGGAGGGCGAGCACGCGGCGCTGGATGCGGTTGCCGAAGGGGTGCTCGCTATGGGGGGGCCCAGGTTGGTGCCCACGAGGGCCACCGAGACCTTGTCCTTCACCGGCATGTAGCCCACGCGGGCGCTGATGACGGCGTAGGAGGGCAGGGCGTTGGCGATGGCGTCGATGCGGGTGGGCTCGTCCGCCGCGGGCTCGCGCTCCACCCACTGGGTGGCGGAGGACCGGCCACGTCCAGGCCCAGCTCCAGGTTCTGCCGCGTGCGGTAGGTGACGCCGCCGTAGAGCTTCGCCACGGGCGCCTGGGTGCAGGGGCCGCACAGGCCGTCCTCGCCCTCGGCCGACAGGTGCTGCAAGGCGGCGGTGACCTTGATGCCCAGGCCGTCCACCGGGGCGAGCGTCACGCCGGCCTCGGCGCCGCGCGCGGTGTAGACGGCCGCCTCGTTCTGGAAGTACGAGCGGCCCAGCAGGTAGGAGCCCGTGGCCGTGTCCCACGAGTCATTCGCCGTCGCCGACTGCACGGCGGACAGCTGGATGAGGTCGTACACGGTGTTCTGGTAGAGGGCCACGTCCCAGTCGATGCCGAGCTGGGGCGCCTCGCCGCGATAGCCCAGCTCGAAGGCCTGCAGCCGCTCGGGCTTGAGCGTGCGGCTGCCCTGGGTGAGCAGGTTGGCGCCGTTGACTCCGGGCACCGGGAAGGCGAGCGAGGCGTAGCTCTCCAGGAAGGTGGGCTCGCGGAAGGCGGAGGCGAAGCTGGCGCGCAGCGCATGGCCCTCGCGCAGCATGTAGAGCGCGGAGACGCGGGGCGAGTGCGCCAGGCCCGGCTGGCCGTTGTCCAGCAGCGGGTGCCGATCCGCGCGGTAGGAGGCCATGATGCGGAAGGGCTGGGCGATCCTCCACTCGTCCTGGATGAAGGCGGCGGCGTGCAGCTCCTCGCGCAGCGTCACCAGGTAGTCCCACGCCACGCGCTTGAGCCGCCCCTCCACGCCCACGTTCACCTGGTGCTCGCCCAGGAGCGAGAAGTTGTGGCTGTAGAGCAGCTCGGCGTTGAAGATGTTGGAGTCGATGCGCGTGGCGAGCGGGCGCTGGCCGCGCGCCTCGTACTGCGGCCCCGCGTCGGCCGACAGCGTGTTCCAGAAGGCCTTCACCTTCAGCGGGCCCAGGTTCGCGTCCGCCTTGACGAAGCCCGTCACCCCGTCCACGTAGAAGTTGCGCAGGGCGCCCGGCGGGTAGGCCTCCGTGTAGAGGCGGTTGACGCCGCCGGACAGGCCCAGCTCGGTGCCCGGGTTGAACTGGTAGACGGTGGCCAGGGTGGCGCGCGCTGCGCACGCCCAGGTCCTTCTCGGGGTCCTGGATGACGATGTCGGGACGATCCTCGGCGAAGTCCCGGCTCCACTTGTCCGCCTGCGAGTAGCCCGCGGAGGCACGGTAGTGCAGCGCGCCCGCGCCCCCATGGGTGACGAAGTGGCCGCCGGCCATGTTGCCGGTGCCGGAGTAGCCCTGGAAGCGCGCGCGGGGACCGGTGCCCGGCGCGCGGGTGATGATGTTGACCACGCCGAGCATCGCGTTGGCGCCGTACAGCGCGCTGCCCGGGCCGCGGATGACCTCGATGCGCTCGATGTCGTCCAGCTCCACCGGGAGCGAGGACCAGAGCGTCATGCCGAGGAAGTCCTGGTACTCGGTGCGTCCGTCCACCAGCACGAGCACCTTGTTGGCCAGGCGCTGGTTGAAGCCGCGCAGCGACACGTTGGCGCTGCCCGCCCCCATCGTCATCACCTCGGCCCCCGGCACGCGGCGCAAAAGGTCCTGCACGGTGGTGGCGCCCGACAGACGGATGTCGTCGGCGGTGATGACGGTGGTGGCGTTGGGCGCCTCGAGCGAGGACTGGGCGCGGCGGCTGGCCGTCACCACGCGCTCCTCGTAGGGCACCGCGCCCTCGTCCTCGGTGGAGGCCATGGCCGCGTCACCCGCGGAGGGCGTCTGCGAGGAGGGCCGCGCGGAAGGGGCGGCCCCGGAGGCATCCGGCAGGGCCTCGGCGCGGGCGATGGCCTTCTCCAGGCGCTCCACCAGCGCGGCGAGCGACCGGGCCGCCTCGGGGCCGGGGGCGATGGGCATGGGCGGAAGCCCGGGCTTCCGGGAGGGATCCGCGGGAGCGCCCGTCGCGTCGGCCTGCGCGCCGGCCTCGGGGTCCTGGAGCGTCTGCTCGAGCTTCGCGAGCGTGGTGCGCACGCGGGCGGCGTCCGGGGCGAGCCTCGATATAGCGCCGGTAGTACTCCACGGCCTCGGGCACCCGGCCCGCGTCCTGGTAGGCGCGGGCGATGTTGTAGAGGACGTTGGCGTGCGGCTTGATGGCGTAGGCTTCCAGCAGCTCGGCGATGCCCGGGTCGTACTTGCCCTGGGCGATGAGGCTCATTCCGTTGCGGAAGTGGCGGCGGGCCTCCAGGCGGGAGTCGCCGAAGGCCGTGCCCGCGCACAACAACAGCGCCAGCGTGCCGGCTCGCTTCAGGGCGGTCGGGTTCTTCACCATTTTCAGTAGGGGTCGTCCTTGTACCCGGAGGAGTCCTTGCCCGCGGAACGGGAGCCGCTCCTCTTCTTCTGCTGTTGCTTCTGCAGCTTCTGGTTGAAACGGACCACCGGCCCTTCACCGCCGATGACGGCGGTGGCGCGCTGGTAGCCCTCGAGCGAGAACGTGACGCGGGCGCTCGCGAGGCCTTGTGTATCGGGCGGCACGGCCAGCTCCAGCGGAGTCTGTCCCACCACCTCGCCCTCGTAGGTCACCGTCGCGCCCTCCGGCACGCTGTCGAGGACCAACTGGATGGAAGCCTGGGCGGGGGTGTCGCTCGTGGGCACGAGCGGTGCGAGTTCATCCTCTTCCACGGCCTGTTCCGCGGCGGCGGCGGGCGCGGGCTCGGGGGCGCGGGCCACGGCGGCGGGGGCCTGGCTCGGCTCGGGCGAGCGCAAACTCACCGCCGCCACCACCCCCAGGCCGAGCAGCAGGGAGATGGCGAAGAGGGCCAGGGGAAGGGTGCGCCGGGGGTTCGCCGTGCTCGCGGGCGCGGAGACGCCCAGCGACAGGGTGTTGGCGCCCGAGGTGCTCGGCACGGGCATGGGCCCGGTGCGTGGCCCGCTGAAGGGACCACTGCCCGTGTTGGGCACGGCGCCCAGGCCGTTGCCGGTGAGCAGGGACGGCGAGGAGGAGAAGGCGCCGCTGAAGCCCGCGGCCGAGGCGGCGCGGCGGATGCCCTCGAGCACCTCGTCCATGGACTGGAAGCGCTCATCGGGGCGCTTGTTGAGGCAGCGCATCACCATCGCCTCCACCTCTGGCGGCACGTCGTGCATGGGCCAGACGGAGGAGAAGGTGGGCGGGGCCTCGTTGAGGTGCTTGAAGATGACGTCGATGCTCTGCGGGGCGTGGAAGGGGGCCGCCCCACGAGCAGTTGGAACATCACCACGCCCAGCGAGTACACGTCGCTGCGCGGATCCGACACGTTGCGCGCCTGCTCGGGCGCCATGTACAGCGGCGAGCCGAGGATGACGCCCGCCTGGGTGATCTCCGCGTTGGGGGGCGCTCGCGCTCGGGCAGGAAGGACTTCACCAGGCCGAAGTCGAGCACCTTCACCACGTCATGATCGTCCTCCTGGTTGAGGACCATGATGTTGGCGGGCTTGAGGTCGCGGTGGATGAGGCCGACGCGATGGGCCTCGCGCAGCGAGCGCGCCACCTGCTGGGCGATGTTGAGCACGCGCATCCACGGCAGCGCGCCCACCTGGGCGGACAGGTGCGCGAGCGTCTGTCCCTCCAGGTACTCCATGGCGATGTACAGCACCCCGTCGTCCGTCTTGCCGTAGTCGATGATGGTGACGGTGTTGGGGTGGCGCAGCTTGGAGGTGACGGCCGCCTCCATGAAGAAGCGCTTCTGGAAGCCGGGATCCTTGGCCTCGCTGTACTGGGGGTTGAGCACCTTGAGCGCGACCAGGCGCTCGAGCGGTGACTGCATGGCCTTGTACACCCGGCCCATGCCGCCCGAGCCGAGCACTTCCAGGATGCGGAACTTGTCGTTGAGCACCCGCCCGAGCAGGGGATCTCCGGGGTCGGACGGTGCGCTCTGCGCCTGGGTGCCACTGTGGATCATGCGCGATGCCCTCCGCCGGTGGGGGGTACGACGGGGCGGGTGTAAACCAGAAAACGTGTGTTGTACCGGATGCTAGCACTAGAAGCGAACCACTCGAAAACCCGGCGGTTCGGGACATTATCGGTTCCACCCTCGCGATTGTTGCGGCGCGTCATGAGCCATCCTTGGGGGTTCATGCACGGGAGATTGGACTTGCGCGCTGCGTCACGGCACGCTGTCCCTCCATGGCGAATGCTTCAGGAGTGAGAGGAATCCGGCCGCTCGTGCCGGTGGTGGGTGTGCTGGCGTCCGGGCTGGCGCATGCCCAGGCGGCCGAGCCCGTGGCCAACTCGGGAGACACGGCGTGGATGCTGGTGGCCTCGGCGCTGGTGTTGCTCATGACGCCCGGGCTGGCGCTCTTCTACGGCGGCATGGTGCGGCGCAAGAACGTGCTGGCCACGTTCATGTACTCGTTCTTCGCCCTGGCGCTGGTGACGGTGCAGTGGGTGCTCTTCGGCTACTCGCTGGCCTTCGGCAAGTCGCACGGGGGCTTCATCGGGGGCTTCGACTACCTGCTGCTCAACAACGTGTCGCTGGAGCCCAAGGGCAGCATTCCGCACCGGTCTTCATGGCCTTCCAGCTCAAGTTCGCCATCATCACCCCGGCGCTCATCTCCGGCGCGTTCGTGGAGCGCATGCGCTTCAGCGCCTACGTGCTCTTCACGCTGTTGTGGACCACGCTCGTGTACGACCCGGTGGCGCACTGGACATGGGCCGAGGGCGGCTGGCTCTTCAAGCTGGGCGTGCTCGACTTCGCGGGCGGCACGGTGGTGCACTGGACGGCGGGCCTGAGCGCGCTCATCTGCGCCGTCTACGTGGGCAAGCGCCTGGGCTACGGGCGCGAGCGCTTCATCCCGCATGACCTGCCGATGACGGTCATGGGCGCGGGGCTGTTGTGGTTCGGCTGGTTCGGCTTCAACGCGGGCAGCTCGCTGTCGGCGGGGCCGCTGGCGGCGCTGGCGTTCGTCACCACGCACGTGGCGGCGGGCGCGGCGGCGCTGTCGTGGACGGCGGCCGAGTGGTTCTTCCGCAAGCGCCCCACGCTCCTGGGCTTCGTGTCGGGCCTCGTCGCGGGGCTGGTGGCCATCACCCCGGCGGCGGGCTTCGTGTCGCCGGGCGGCTCGCTCGCCATCGGCATCATCGCGGGCGTGGTGTGCTACGGCGCGGTGCTCGTCAAGGAGAAGCTGCACTACGACGACTCGCTGGATGCGTGGGGCGTGCACGGCGTGGGCGGTCTGCTCGGCGCGCTCCTGGTGGGCGTGTTCTCCCAGGCCTCGCTCAACCCCGCGGGCGCCGATGGCCTCCTCCAGGGCAACCCCGCGCTGCTCGGCAAGCAGGCGCTGGCGGTGCTGGCGGTGGGTGCCTACACCACGGTGGTGACGCTCGTGCTGCTCAAGCTGGTGGACAAGCTGGTGGGCCTGCGCGTCACCGAGGAGGAGGAGCGCATGGGCCTGGACTCCACGCAGCACGGCGAGGCCGCATACACCTCGTGAGCCTTAGGGGCCGGGCTAGACTCGGCCCCCATGACGGATCGGCTCAAGGCCCTGCTCTCCTCCGCGCCGCGCTACCCCGAGCGCATCGTGTGCATGACGGAGGAGACCGTGGAGACGCTCTACCGCATCGGCGCGGGAGACCGGGTGGTGGGCGTCTCCGGTTTCACCGTGCGCCCCCCGAGGCGCGCAAGAAGCCGCGCGTCAGCTCCTTCCTGGACGCCAACTTCGAGCGCATCCTCGAGCTGAAGCCGGACCCGGTGCTGGGCTTCTCGGACCTCCAGGCGGACATCGGCCGCGAGCTGTGCAAGCGCGGGGTGCCGGTGGTGCTCTTCAACCAGCGCTCCCTCGCGGAGATCCTCCAGACGGTGCGGGTGGTGGGCGCGCTCGTGGGACTGGCCGAGCGGGCCGAGCGGCTGGCGGAGGAGCTCGAGGCCAACCTCGCGCGCCACGCCGAGGCCGCAGAGCGGCTGCCGCGCCGGCCCCGCGTCTTCTTCGAGGAGTGGCACGAGCCGCTCATCTCCGGCATCCGCTGGTGCTCGGAGCTGGTGGAGCTGGTGGGCGGAGAGGACGTGTGCCGCGAGTCGCGCCAGCGCCAGGACGCCAAGGGCCGCATCTTCGAGCCCGCCGAGGTGGCCCGGAGGGACCCGGAAGGCGTCATCGCGAGCTGGTGTGGCCGCAAGGCGAAGCGCGAGAAGATCGTCTCGCGGCCCGGCTGGGAGCGCGTGACGGCGGTGGTGGAGGATCAGCTCTACGAGGTGAAGAGCCCGATCATCCTCCAGCCGGGACCGGCGGCCCTGACGGATGGGGTGGGCGAGCTGGCGCGCATCGTGGAGGCCATTGCCCGGGGCGAGCCGCTTCCGGCTCCCGGTCCGGGCGAGCTGCGCCGGGTGCCGCGCTAGGCGCCGATGGCGCGCGGAGGCGGGCGCATGCAGTGGTCCACCAGCCGCAGGAAGTCGTCGATGTCCAGGGGCTTGTGCACCAGACGCACGCCCGGGGGCGGTTTGACGCGAGGGTGGGCGGTGATCATCACCGCGGGCGTGTCACGCAGCCGTTGCTCGCGCTCGGCCTGCTCCAGCATCCACCCGCCGTTCTCACCGGGCAGCATGTAGTCGGTGATGACGAGGTGGAAGACCTCGGTGCGAAGACGCTCCAACCCGTCTTCCGCCGAAGCGGTGCCGACGACGGAGTAGCCCTCGCTCTCCAGCAGGTCGGTCAATCCCTCGCGAATGTCCTCGTTGTCCTCTACCAGGAGAATCTTCACTTTGCGTCCGGACCTTGCGGAGACCCACTCTCGGCGGGCTCACTGTCTCCATTCTGGACGCATGGGGGAATCCCCCCACCCCCGGGGCCGGGAGCTGTTCACTACCGTATTCGGTGAAGGGCGAGCGTGACAGGATGCGAACATGCCGTCCGTCTGGCCCGCCCTGATCGCCGCGTCCCTGCTGATGGCGGACCCACCCGTGGGGGGAGAGGGCTACGAGGACGAGCTCGTGCGCTGGGGGTTGGAGCAGCACGGGTGGACGCTGGAGCCGGAGCCCGAGGGCAAGCGTCTGGAGTCCGTGGAGGTGGCGAGCGAGGACGTCGTCGCCCCGAGCGACCCGTACCCGTCCCTGCTCAACGTGTTCCACGTGCGCACGCGCGAGCAGGTCATCCGGCGCGAGGTGCTCCTCACGCCGGGTGAGGCGTACTCACCCACGCTCGCCTTGGAGACGGCGCGCAACCTGCGCCGCCTGGGCATCTTCGCGGTGGTGCGGGTGGTGCCCGTGCGGGGCCGCGCTCCCGACGGGGTGTCCCTGCTCATCATCACCAAGGACCTGTGGTCGCTGCGGCTCAACCAGGACTTCCAATTGGTGGGCGCGCTCGTGCAGTCGCTGCGCCTGCAGGCCACGGAGCAGAACTTCCTCGGGCTCAACAAGAAGGTCGCGCTGGATTTCCAACTGCGCCGCGACTCGCTGAGCCTGGGGCAGACGTACGTGGACCCTCGCCTGGGGGGCAGCCGTTGGTCGCTCACCGAGAGCGCCGCCCTCATCCTCGCGCGCTCGGGCCGGCCCGAGGGCTCCCGGGCAGCGTGCTCCTGTCGCGGCCCCTGTACTCGCTGAGCACGCCGTGGAGCTTCCAGGCGCAGGTGGTGTGGCGCGTGCAGCCGGTGCGCGTCTTCCGGGGCGCGGACGTGTGGCAGTTGCCCTATCCCGAGGGCGGCACGGTGCCCTACATCTACGACGCCCGCGAGGTGAGTGGCAGCACGCTGTACCTGCGCTCCTGGGGCTCGCGCTTCAAGCTGGACGCGGGTGGAGGGCTGGGCGCGTACCACCGGCGTTATGGGGCTCCGGCGGACGCGGACCTGGACGAGGCGCGGCGGGCGTGGCTGCGCGACACCCTGCTGCCGCGCAGCGAGGACGCGGCATACGTGCTCGCCTACGCGCGCGTGTGGGAGACGCGCTACGAGGTGATGCGCGACGTGGACTCCTACGCCCTCTCCGAGGACTTCCAGGTGGGCCCCTACGTCACGGCCACGGCGCGCTACGCGCCCGCGCTCCTGGCCTCGTCCAGCAGCTTCGCCGAGGTGGGCGTCACCGCGCGCTACCGCGTGCGCCTGGGGGACGCGCTCACCAGTGTCACCACCGCCGCCTCCATCCGCCGCTGGCTCGGCGGGGAGGCCAGGGGCGAGTGGGCCAACCGCCGCTGGGCCACGGAGGTGCAGCAGGTGTCGCCCAAGGTGCTCGGGGGGCGCTTCGTGGCGCGGGCGCTGCTGGACGTGAACCGCGATGACCTGAACGAGCGCGTGCTGCTGCTCGGGGGCGGCAACGGCCTGCGCGGGGCGTCCCCCGAGGCGTACTCGGGCAAGCGCATGGCGCTGCTCAACCTGGAGTACCGCACGCGGCCGCTCGTGCTCTACACGGTGCACCTGGGGGGCGTGCTCTTCTACGACGCGGGCACGGCGTTCGACGAGGCGCCGAGCGTCGTGCACACGGTGGGCCTGGGCGTGCGGCTGCTCTTCCCCCAGTTCAACACCTTCCCGTTCCGGCTCGACTTCGGCTACGTGCTCAATGGCGAGCGTCCTCCCGTCGGCGGGCGCTTCTCCTTCAGCGGCGGTCAGGTGACGGAGTTCCGCCCCTCGTTCCTGGACTCGCCCATCTGACCTTCGCGAGCCCCGGGGCGAAGGTGCGGCGGTAGCCGGGCCACGCGTCCCACAGGTAGAGCGAGAAGGGCACCCACCAGATGAAGTCGTTGGTGAGGCAGAGCACGAGCGTCGCCGGGGGCCACTCTCCGCGCAGGATGAGCCCCGCGAGTCCAATGGGCCCGAGCACCTTGCCCAGCAGGCCCACCGCCGCGAGCGCGAAGCCGTACTCGGGCCGCCGGGCGACCTCGGCGTAGAGCAGGCCGTACACGCCGATGACCATGCCCAGGCAGGCGAAGAGGGCGGGCTGGTTGAGCGGCGGCATGTCCGCGAAGCGGAAGAGCCACTGAGGGTCCACCGCCGCGAAGAGTCCCCAGAGGACGTTGTAGACGGCCGCGAGGAGGAACACGGCGCGGTGGAAGGCGCGCCGCTTCACGGCCGGACTTCCGGCTGTGCGGGCCAGGGCCAGTGGCTGCCGGGCACTCCGAGCGCGGCGGCGAGGTCGCGCACGCCCGAGCCGAACACGCCCACCGCCATGAGGCCGAGCAGGGCGCGCAGGGGCTCGGGGAGGGGCAGGGGGGCGAAGGCGAGCTGGGTGGGCAGGTGCCAGGCGTCGAGCAGCGCGGGCAGGAGGTGGGCGAGCACCGCGCCGTAGAGGATGCCCATCACCGCGTGGGTGCAGCGCTCGCCGGGGAGGATGCCTCCGAGCGGGCGGCGCACCCGGTCCTCCACCACGAAGTCCGCGAGCGTGATGAGGATCTCCGCGGCGATGATGAGCGCGAGCACGGCGGCCCAGAGGCCCCGCCACGCGAGCCAGGGCAGGGTGCCGAAGAGGAGCGCGTAGAAGAAGTCGCGCGCGGCGTGCAGGAGCAGCTCGGGGCGGGTGCCGGGGACGTGCGCGGGCAGCCGGGCCTTCCACTCGTGGTAGTAGAGCGTGTCGAACGCGCCCAGCACGCCCTGGACGGCGAGCAGCCATAGCGCCGTGCTCATGGGGTCTCCTCGGGGCATACCCAACCTTCGTAGGACAGCAGCCGGCCCATCAACGGCGCTCCGATGCGCACGTGCACGCGCATTCCCTCCGGGGCATCGAGGGCCTCGGCCTCGATGCGGGGCGAGCAGACGGGGCAGGCGCAGGCTCCAGGCCCCGAGGCACACCCAGGCGCCCACCTGCTCGTAGCGCAGCCCCTGGCCCTCGGCACGCAGGCGGAAGACGCACGCCACGGCGCCGAGCCGCTCCGCGAGCAGTCCCCGGGCCAGACGTGTTGGCTCGTGACGAGCGCATGGCCACCGAAGGCACGCTCCCAGAACTGGAGGGCGCCCTCGCGCCGGACCACGAGCCGGGTGGGCACGTCCTCGCCAGCGGGGGGCAGCCGCAAGAGCCATCCCATCAGGGCGGCGAGCAGGCCTGGAGCCCGGCGCACGTGGAAGCGCCCGCGGGCGAGACCCTCGGAGTGGAGCTGGCGCACCCGGGGAGGCAGCCGTTGCCAGTCCGGGCCCAGCAGTTGGGCATAGAGCGAGGGCGGCGGGAGTGCCTCGGGGACGGCGGGTGCGGCGATCATGGAACCTCTCCCCTCGGAAGGAGCCGTCGTCACTTCTTGTGCCCCTTGCGTTTGGGCGTCGCGCCGCGCGTCGGGGCGATGTCGAACGCGGCGTCGACGCCGACCTCCAGCACGAGCCGGTTCCTCGCTGCTTCGATGGCACGGTGCAGGCGTTCCTCGAGCACCTCACGAGGGGGCAGCTCCGTCAGGTACTCGGCGACGTGTATGCCCCGCGTGTCGAGGTCCAGGTACTCGACCGTCTCGCGCTTCTTGCCCGCGCACAGGATGATGCCGAGCGGGGGCTGCTCGGAGGGCTGGCGCTCATGGCGGTCGAGCCAGCGCAGGTACAGCTCCATCTGCCCGGAGTCGGCGGGCTTGAAGTCGCCGAGCTTCAGCTCGATGGCGACGAGCCTATGCATGCGCCGGTGGAAGAACAGGAGGTCGAGGTAGTAGTCATCGCCGTCGAGCGTGATGCGCTTCTGCCGCTCGACGAAGGCGAATCCCGCTCCCAGCTCAAGGAGGAAGCGTTCGATCTCGCGGAGGATCGCCGACTCGAGGTCCTTCTCGCTGTACGTGTCGACGAGCTCGAGGAAGTCGAGCATGTACGGGTCGCGGAACACGAGCGCTGGCGAGAGTTCACCCTTCTCGCGCAGCGCGGAGAGCTCCTTGCGGATGAGCGCCTCCGGCTTCTTGGAGAGCGCCGTACGCTCGAACAGCATGCCGTCGATGCGCTCGGCAAGGACGCGCGTCGACCACCCTTCCACCCGGCACATCTCGGCATAGAAGGTCCGTTTCAGCTCGTCCTCCATGTAGATGAGCTGCTTGAAGTGGCTCCACGACAATTGTCTCCGCAGTGCGGAGACAATCTCCGCGCTGGGGAACGCGCGCGCGAACCGGATCATGTGCCGAAGGCTCTTCTCGCCGAAGCCGCGTCCGTAGTGCGCCTCCAATTGTCTCCCCACCGCGGAGATAATCTGGGCTCCGTACTCCGCGCGGCGCTCTTCGAGTACCTCCGTGTGGACGCGCTGGCCGATCTGCCAGTAGAGCCCCGTCAGCGCGGCGTTCGCGGTGACCGACACCTGCTTGCGCGCGGCGTCGATCATCGCACCGAGGTCGTGCACGAGCTCCACCACGTCGGCCTCGATCTGGGCGCCGGACACAGGGGCGGCCTTCTCGATGGCGGTGCTTGGCGATTGTCGCAGCGGCGCCGCGACTTTCTTCGAGCCGACCGTCCTGGGCATCTTGCTCGGGCGCTTCGTCATGGGTCCCGCCCCATGGGTTGGGAGGGCTTAGCGGTGGAGCTGGTAGCGGCGGGCGATCTCCGTCACTTCCCGGGTGACGGCCTGGAGCGTCTCGGTGGCCTGGAGCGTCGTGTCCAGACGCTTCATCGTCTCGTCCATGCCGGAGGACAGGTGGGCGATGGCGTTGAAGATGTGGGTGATGCCCGCGTTCTGCTGGTTCACCGCGGCGGCGATCTGCCGCACGGCCGCGGCGTTCTCCTGGATGATGAGCGACATCTCGCGCAGGTTGTTGCCCGAGGTCTTCACGCGCTCGAGGCCGCCCTCGACCTGGAGGGCGCCCTGCTCGCTCATGGAGACCACGTCCCGGATGGCGGTGCCGATGTCCAGCAGGCTCTTGCGGATGAGGGCGTTCTCCCGGATGGTCTGATCGGCCAGCTTGCGGATCTCACTGGCGACCACGGCGAAGCCCGCGCCCTGGTCTCCCGCGCGGGCCGCCTCGATGGAGGCGTTGAGCGCGAGCAGGTGGGACTGGTCGGCCGGGTCCTTCACGGTGACGGCGATGTGGGCGATCTGCGTGGCGCTCTCCTGCAGGCGCAGCACCTTGCCGCGGATGCCATCCACGAAGTCGCCGATGGTACTCAACCCCATCAAGGTGCGCTCGAGGGCCTGCTCCCCGTACTGGCCGAGCTGTTCGGCGTGGCCGGCGACGCTGAGCACGCTCTCGGCCTTGTGGGAGGCGAGCTCGGAGGTGGTGCGGATCTCCTCGGAGGTGAGCTGGGCCTGCTGGAGCACGGCGGCCTGTTCCGACAGGCGCTGGCGCTGCTGGTTGCTCGCGGAGCCGAGCCCGGTGCTCGCGGAGAGCAGCAGGCTGGCCGAGGCCTGCAGGCGGGTGGGGATCTCCTGGAGCTTGTCCAGGGCGATGGCCATCTCGGTGGCGACATCGCCCAGCTCGTCGGTGGAGGCCCAGGCGGGCGCCACCGGGGACCCATTGGCCAGTCCCTGGATGGCCTCCCGGAGCGCGGTGGTGGCCTGGGACTGGCGCCGGGCCAGCATCCAGGTGGTGAACATGGACATGATCAGGGCGAACAGGCCCAGGGCGATCAGGGGCGGTCCCAACAGGGACGCCTGGCTGTCGACGAAGCCTCCCAGGTGTTGGGCGATGCGCTCGGCCTGGGCCGCGGAGAGGGTCGGGTCGCTCAGGAGCGCCTTCATCCGCTCATCGCGCAGCGCCACGGTCTGCGTGACGAGCAGCAGGCCCATGATGAGCAGGGCGCTCACCACGACGGAGCCGATCGTGAAGGGCAGATGCCAGCTCTGGCGCATCCAGGAGGGGCCCCTGCTCTGGGTGCGCAGGCGCAGTCGATCCCGCTCCTCGAGCAGCGAGGGCATCAACAGCGACTCGATCTGCAGGGCGGCGGGCAGCGCCATCGCGTACCCGAGGGAGACGGCGATGAGGCACTCGGCTCCGAGCAGGAGTGGATCCTTGTGGAAGCGCACCAGGAGGATCAGGCTGAAGAGCAGACCGCCGAGCAACTGACTGCCCTGGCCGGCCAGCAACGACAGCTTCCAGGGCAGCTTGTACAGGCGCACGAGGTAGGCGTGGGGCTCCTCGCCGGGGCGCGTGCCCAGGTTGTGCTGGAGCAGCGGAAACGCGATGAGCCAGGGCACGCCCACGGCACTCAGCAGGATGAAGAGGGGCAGCAGGTAGCGCAGGCTCCAGGACATCTCCTCGGCCGACAACCCGAGCGCCAGCGCGAACAGGTAGGCGGTGACGGGCGAGAAGAGGGCGCTCCACGTCGCCATGACGAGGAACACCCGGTGAGGAAGCTGCGGAGGGATGACCGTCTGCGGGTGTGAGCCGTTCATGAGACCGGGTCATTCTCCCAGAGAGAGGGGCGGGGAAGACAGGGACGCGCCCGGGGCCGCCCATGGCTGCTTGAATACTCCCCTGCTGGGCGGATGTTAATCGGGAAGTCCCGACTTGGTCGCCAGCTGGGTGGGGGCCTCGAAAGGAGGGCTTCGAAGCGGGCCCCACGGGTCTCGGAGACGGCCTCAGGGGGGCTCGGTGCGCAGCAGCTCGCGGAAGAGCACCTCGGCCACGTCCTGGAAGAGCCTGCCGGAGGCGAGCAGTCCCCCACAGTGGTGGGGCTCCGGGCCAGCGTCAGCGCGACGCAGCGGCCCAGGACGGCCTCCCAGAAGGACTCCGAGTCGGGTGGGAGCAGGTACTCCCGGATGATGTCCCGGGGCCAGGGCAGCACGGTGGTGGGGTCCGCGTCGCTCAGGCTCGTGAAGCAGTCCAGGTCCACGTCCAGCAGCACCCGCTCGGCGGCCTCGAGCACCTCGCGCACGCGGTCTCCCGGCGCGGGCGAGGCCCAGGCCTCCGCCGCCCGGTCCACCGTGGGCACCACCACCAGGCGGTGCGAGCGCCCCCGCGTGTCGACGTAGTGCTCCGCCGTGGACGCGCCGCGGGGAGTCGCCCGCGCGAGCACCAGGGCGTCTCCCACGAGTCCCGCCTCCATGGCCGCCAGCACGTGATCGTAGTTGCGCACGTCCAGGTGCCAGCGCGCGTGTTCGTCCAGCGCGCGCAGCCCCGCGGAGCGATCCGGCACCGCCGCGGGCGCCGCCGGCACCACGAGGTCCAGGTGCCGGTCCAACGTCACCAGCAGCGCCGGGGGCCCGTCCTCGCCCAGGGCACAGGCCCAGGCGGGGAGCGCCAGCCGGTGCGGATCGAACACGTAGGCGTCTCTCGGCCCCCGCCCGCCACCGAGCGCCAGCCGGATGATGCCCGCCAGACGCAGGTGTCGCTGGGAATCGTCCATGAGCCGACGGGAGTGTAGGCTGCGCGCCTTTCCCCAACGGAAGAATGGCCCTGCTTCCCATGCGCCTTGCTCCCATGCGACTCCTGCTCGCCGCCGCGTTGCTCGTCTCCTGTGCTCCCGCACTGACCCAGCACCCCCGACCAAGCCCATGCCCCCCGTTCCCGACACCTTCCTGCGTGACTACGCCGAGACGCGCCGTTTCATGAGTGGCCGTCCCCTGGCCGCCCGCATCACCCCCGACGAGAAGAGCGTGCTCTTCCTGCGCGGCCAGCCCCGCGCGCCCATCCAGACGCTGTTCGCCTTCGACGTGGCGAGCGGCGAGGCCCGGAGGTGCTCACCCCCGAGTCCATCCTCAATGGGGCCGAGGAGACCCTGTCCGCCGAGGAGAAGGCCCGCCGCGAGCGCATGCGCGTGAGCGCCCGGGGCTTCACCTCGTACCAGTTGTCCGAGGACGGCTCGCACATCCTCGTGCCGCTGTCCGGCAAGCTCTACCGGTGGAGCGCGCGAGCGGAAAGTCCCTGGAGCTCAAGACGGGCGCGGGCGTCGTGGATCCGCGCTTCTCCCCGGACGGCAAGCACGTGGCGTACGTGCGCGACAACGACGTGTACCGCCTGGAGCTGGCCTCCAACACGGAGCGCCGGGTCACCAAGGGGGCACGCCCCAGCTCACCCATGGCCTGGCCGAGTTCGTCGCCCAGGAGGAGATGAGCCGCTTTTCCGGCTGGTGGTGGAGCCCGGACGCGCGCTTCATCGCCTATACGGAGTCGGACACCTCGGGCGTGGAGAAGCTCTCGCTCATCGACGTGATGCACCCCGAGCGGGGCGCGGACACCCCCGCCTATCCCCGCCCCGGCAAGGAGAACGCCAAGGTGCGCCTGGGCGTCATCCCCGTCGGAGGGGGCAATACGGTCTGGGCGAAGTGGGACGCGCAGGCCTACCCGTACCTCGCCACGGTGGTGTGGCCGAAGAAGGGGCCGCTCACGCTGCTCGTGCAGAACCGCACCCAGACGGAGCAGAAGCTGCTCGCGGTGGACCCGGCCAGCGGCGCCACGCGCGAGCTGCTCACGGAGAAGAATGACGCCTGGCTCGAGTTGGATCAGACGTTCCCGCTGTGGCTCGAGGATGGCTCGGGCTTCCTCTGGTTCACGGAGCGCAACGGCGGTCCCGAGGTGGAGCTGCGCGGCGCGGACGGCTCCCTCACGCGCTCGCTCGTGAAGCCGGAGGCGGGCCTGCGCGAGTTCGTGCGCTACGTGGAGAAGGAGGGCGTGCTCTACTTCAACGGCGGGCCCGTCCCCTCCGAGAGCTATCTGTGGCGCGTGAAGGACGGCGGGGCCCCGGAGCAGGTGCGTCCGGGCACCACGGGCGAGGCCGTGGAGACGGGGACGGTGTCCAAGTCGGGCGGGCTGCTGCTCGTCACCCACTCGAGCCCCACGTCGATGCCGCGCACCTACGTGGCGCGCGCGGATGGCTCGCGGGTGGGGGAGCTGCCCTCGGTGGCCGTGGAGCCGCCCTTCACGCCGCGCGTGGAGTACCGCGAGCTGGGCCCGTTGATGTTCCAGTCCTCGCTGGTGCGCCCGCGGGACGCCAAGCCGGGAGAGAAGCTGCCCGTCATCGTCGAGGTGTACGCGGGCCCCACCGTCACCGTCGTCCACAAGAGCATGGCGCCGCACCTGCTGTCGCAGTGGATGGCGGACCAGGGCTTCCTCATCGCCCGCTTCGACGGCCGGGGCACGCCGCTGCGGGGCTCGGAGTGGCAGCGCGCGGTGCACCTGGACTTCTCCGGCGTGACGCTGGAGGACCGGCCAGTGCCGTCCACGCGCTCGCCGCCGCGGTGCCCGAGGTGGACGAGGCCCGCGTGGGCATCGAGGGCTGGAGCTTCGGTGGCTACATGGCCGCGCTCGCCGCGCTCAAGCGTCCGGACGTCTTCAAGGCGGCCGTGTCCGGGGCTCCCGTGGTGGACTGGTTCGACTACGATACCCACTACACCGAGCGCTACCTGGGGCTGCCGCAGCAGCACCCCGAGGCCTACGAGAAGAGCTCGCTGCTCACCTACGCGCGCGCGGACAAGCCCATCTCCCCGCTGCTGCTCATCCATGGCACCGCGGATGACAACGTGTACTTCTTCCACACGCTCAAGCTGTCCGACGCGCTCTTCCGCGCGGGCAAGTACCACGAGCTGCTTCCGCTCAGCGGGCTGACGCACATGGTGCCGGATCCGCTCGTCACCCAGCGCCAGTACGAGTGGGTGATGCGCCACTTCAAGCGCCACCTCCAGCCGTAGGCGGCCGCCTCCCCGCGCCCCGTGGAAAGCAGAAGGCCCGGCTCCTCTCGAGGGGCCGGGCCTTCTGTCTTCAGGCCACCTGCCGTGAGCAGTGGCCGAGGGCTTTCAGGTGGCGGCGCGCACGTTCTGCGCCTGCAGGCCCTTGGGGCCGCGCGACACCTCGAACTCCACCTTCTGCCCCTCGGCGAGGGTGCGGAAGCCATCCATGTTGATCGCGGTGTGGTGACAGAACACGTCCTCACCCCCCGAGTCCTGCACGATGAATCCGAAACCCTTCGCGTCGTTGAACCACTTCACGGTGCCAGTTGCCATTGATGCTTCCTCGTCAGGAACCGGTCCCAGTGAGACCGGTTCGTTGCCCGTCCCCCGTCCGTCGGGTGACTCTGGATATTTTTGGCGGGCAGCCGAAGGGCTGTCTAGTCGGTTGCCCCGTTTTCCAGAGTAGTGGCGTCTGACGTTGTTTCAAATTTCCAGCAGGAGCCGAGTGGGATCCTCGATGCAGTCCTTGATGCGCACGAGGAACTGCACCGCCTCGCGGCCATCGATGAGGCGATGGTCGTAGGAGAGGGCGAGGTACATGATGGGCCGGATGACGACCGGCCGTTGCGGGCCACGGGGCGCTCCACGATGTTGTGCATCCCCAGGATGCCCGTCTGGGGCGGGTTGAGGATGGGGGTGGAGAGCATGGAGCCGAAGGTGCCCCCGTTGGAGATGGTGAAGGTGCCGCCCTGCAGATCGTTCAGGGTGAGCTTGTCGTTCTTGGCGCGGACGCCGAAGTCACCGATCTTCTTCTCCATGTCGGCGAGCGACAGGGTGTCGGCGTCGCGCAGCACGGGCACCACGAGTCCGCGCGAGCCGCTCACCGCCACGCCGATGTCGTAGTAGCGCTTGAAGACGACGTCCTCGCCGTCGATCTCCGCGTTGACCTGGGGGAAGGTCTTGAGCGCTTCGATGGCGGCGCGCACGAAGAAGCTCATGAAGCCGAGCTTCACGCCGTGCTTGGCCTGGAACTTCTCGTTGTACTGCTTGCGCAGATCCATCACCTCGCCCATGTCCACCTCGTTGAAGGTGGTGAGGATGGCGGCGTTGGACTGGGCCTGCAGCAGGCGCTCGGCGACGCGGCGGCGCAGGGGCGTCATCTTCACGCGCTCCTCGCGGTCAGCGCGCGGGCGGGGACCGGAGGGAGCGGCGGGGGCCGGGGCGCGCGCGGGCTCGGGGGCCGGACGGCTGAGCTGACCGAGCGCGTCCTCCTTCATGATGCGGCCACCGGTGCCGCTGCCCTTGAGCTGGGCGACGTCGAGGTTGTTCTCCTCGACGATCTTCCGGGCGGTGGGCGTGATGCGCGTGTCGGCGGCGGGAGCGGGCGCGGCGGCGGGAGCGGGAGCGGGCGCGGCGGCCTGCTGCGGCGCGGGAGCCGAGGCGCTGGCGCCGCCACCGGCCTCGATGGTGCCGAGCACATCACCCACGCGCACCTTGTCGCCCTCCTTGAAGGCGATGGTGGCGATGGCGCCGGCGGCGGGGGCGGGCACGTCGATGGTGACCTTGTCGGTCTCCAGGACGACGAGGGGCTCGTCCGCGGAGACGGACTCACCCTTCTTCTTGTTCCACTTGCCGACGACGGCTTCGGTGATGGACTCGCCCAGGGGCGGGACTTTCAATTCAACGGCCATTCTTGGTTCCTCGGAGGATGGCTTCCTCCACGATGAGCTGCTGCTCCAGTTTGTGCGTCTGGGTGAAGCCGGTGGCGGGGCTGGCGGCCTCGGCGCGGCCGATGTAGCCCAACTTCACCGGGTTCTGTCCCCGGGTGGCGACGAGGTCGTGCAGGCGGGGGAAGATGAAGTGCCAGGCACCCGAGTTGCGCGGCTCCTCCTGGACCCAGAACAGCTCGGTGAGCTTGGGCATCTTCGCCAGCAGGCCCGACAGTTCGTCGAAGGGGAAGGGGTAGAGCTGCTCCACGCGCACGATGGCGATGGAGGTGTCCTTGCGCGCGTCGCGCTCCTTGACGAGGTCGTAGTAGACCTTGCCCGAGCACAACAGCAGCCGCGTGACGCCCGCGGGGTCCACCTTGTCGGCGATGACCTCCTGGAAGGAGCCCGTGGCGAGCTCGTCCAGCTTGCTCGTCGCCTCGGGCAGACGCAGCATGCTCTTGGGCGACATGACCACGAGCGGCTTGCGCAGCGGGCGCAGCACCGGCGGCGCAAGAGGTGGAAGATCTGCGCGGGCGTGGTGGGGTAGACGACCTGGATGTTGTCCTCGGCCGACAGGTTCAGGAAGCGCTCGAGCCGGGCGCTGGAGTGCTCGGGGCCCTGGCCCTCGTAGCCGTGGGGCAACAGCAGCGTGATGCCGCTGAGCCGCCGCCACTTGCTCTCACCCGCGGCGATGAACTGATCGATGATGATCTGCGCGCCGTTGGCGAAGTCACCGAACTGGGCCTCCCAGATGGTGAGGCCGTCCGGCACGTCCAGGCTGTAGCCGTACTCGAAGCCCAGCACGCCCATCTCCGACAGCGGGCTGTTGTGGATGTCGAAGCGGGCCTTGCCGGTGGGGAACTGGTTGAGCGGCACGAACTCCTTGCCCGTCTGCACGTCGTGGAGCACGGCGTGGCGGTGGCTGAAGGTGCCGCGCTCCACGTCCTGGCCGCTCAGCCGGACGACGTAGCCCTCGGAGAGCAGGGTGGCGTAGGCGAGCGACTCGCCCTCGCTCCACTGCAGCTCCTCGGTCTGCACCATGGCCTGGCGCTTCTTGATGACCGTGCGCTCCACGTCGCGGTGGATGTTGAAGCCCTCGGGGACGTGGGCGAGCTTGCCGAGCATGCCGCGCAAGGTCTCCTTGTCCACCGCGGTGCGCACCTCGGGCACGCCCGCCTCGGGCCCACCCCTTGTAGGGCTTCCACAAGCCGTCGAGCGCGTTGGGCTCCTTGAACTGGCTCTCCGCGCGGGCGCGGGTGAGCGCCGCGTCGAACTCCTGCATGCAGCGCTGCTTGAGGGCCTCGGCCTCGTCGGCGGACACCCGGCCCTGGCTGGCGAGCTGCTGCGCGTAGAGCGTGCGCACCGTGGGGTGCTTGCGGATGATCTCGTACATCTCCGGCTGGGTGAAGGACGGCTCATCGCCCTCGTTGTGCCCGTAGCGCCGGTAGCACACGAGGTCGACGACCACGTCGCTCTTGAACGTCTGCCGGTACTCGGCCGCCAGCCGCCCGATGTGGACGCACGCCTCGGGGTCGTCTCCGTTCACGTGGAAGACGGGCACGTCGAGCATCTGCGCGAGCGCGGTGGAGTAGATGGAGCTGCGCGACTCCTCGGGGTCGGTGGTGAAGCCCACCTGGTTGTTGATGACCGGTGCACGGTGCCGCCCGTCTCGTAGCCCTGCAGCCGCGAGAGGTTGAGCGTCTCGGCCACCACGCCCTGGCCGATGAAGGCCGCGTCGCCGTGGATGAGCACCGGCATCACCCGGGTGCGCGGGCCGTCCCCGCTGCGATCCTGCTTGGCGCGCACGCGTCCCTCCACCACCGGGTTGACGGCCTCCAGGTGGCTGGGGTTGAAGGCCAGCGACAGGTGGATGCCCTGGCCGCCGCGCGTGGTGTAGTCCGAGCTGAAGCCCATGTGGTACTTCACGTCGCCCCGGCCCATGTGCTTCTTGGGATCCTGCGGACCGTCGAACTCGCTGAAGATCTGATCCGGCTTCTTGCCCAGGATGTTCGTCAGCACGTTGAGGCGGCCGCGGTGGGCCATGCCGATGACGACTTCCTTGAGGCCCATGCCGCCGCCCACCTCGAGCAGCGCGTCCATCATGGGCACGAGCGCCTCGCCGCCATCGAGCGCGAAGCGCTTGGCGCCGATGTACTTGGTGTGCAGGAAGTTCTCGAAGCCCTCGGCGTAGGAGAGCTTCTCGAGGATGTGGCGCTGCTCCTCCACCGGGAAGTCGGTGCGGTTCTCGGTGTACTCCATGCGCTTCATCAGCCAGCGGCGCCGCTCGCTGTCGAGCATCTGCATGAACTCCACGCCGATGGAGCCCGTGTACGTGCGGCGCAGCCGCTCGAGCAAGTCCTTGAGCTTGACGCGCGCCTCGGGGAAGACGCTGAAGCTCTCCACCAGCTGCTCGTGCTCGGCGGGGGTGAAGTGGTTGTCGTCCACCATGCCCACGTCGGCCACGTGCTCCAGGGACGGGCGCGGCCGGCGGAGCGGATCCAGGTTGGCGCGCAGGTGGCCGCGCAGGCGGAAGGCGGAGATGGCCTGATCCACCCGGGCCTGCAGCTTCATGTCCTGCTCGAAGGCCACCGTGGGCTTCGTCTGGGGGGCGAGCGCCTGGGCGGAGGCGGGCGCCGTCTTGCCCCCCTTGCCGTCACCCTTGCCGTCCTTGCCCGGCACCACGGGGGCGGGGGGCTCGATGGGCGTGGGGTTGAAGATGGGGCGGCCGGCGCCGTTGGTGCGCTCGAACACCTCGCGCCAGCTCGCGTCCACGCTGGACGCGTCCTCGAGGTAGCGCGCGTAGAGCCCCTCGATGAAGTCGATGTTTCCACCAGAAAGATACGAGTCCTGGAAATTCGCCATGGCGTGCTGTCTTTTACTGGAAGGCCGCCCCGTTGGGGGGTTTTCGGCAAGATTTATTGGGAGTGCCCTCGCCCGCGCCTACGATTGGGGTCCCCAGGAACAGCAGGTTTCATGCGCGGCGTGAGCACAACTTCACTTCTAGATGACCGCTGGCCGGCCCGGGGGCCGCCGGATTCGGACGTCTTCCTGGCTTACCCGGGCCCCGGGGAGTGGTAAACCCCGGGACTCTCACTTTCTTTCGTCAGAAAGGCCTTCGCATGTTGCTGCAGGGCAAGAAGCTCCTCATCACCGGAGTTCTCACTCCCCAGTCCATCGCCTACGGGGTCGCCGAGCACGCGTTGGAGCAGGGCGCGGAGATCATCCTCACCGGGTTCGGCCGGGCGCGCTCGCTCACCGAGCGCAGCGCCAAACGCCTCAAGGAGGGCACCGAGGTGCTGGAGTTGGACGTGTCCAATCCCGAGCACTTCCCCGCCCTCACCGAGGCGCTGCGTCAGCGCTGGGGCCGGGTGGACGGCGTGCTGCACGCCATCGCCTTCGCGCCCGAGAACGCCCTGGGTGGAAACTTCCTCAACACCCCCTGGGAGAGCGTCCAGACGGCGTTCCGCATCTCGACCTTCTCCCTGAAGGAGCTGGCCGTGGCGGTGCTGCCGCTGATGTCCCAGGGCGGCTCCATCGTCGCGCTGGACTTCGACAACCGCGTGGCCTGGCCCATCTACGACTGGATGGGCGTGTGCAAGGCGGGCCTGGAGTCCGCGGTGCGCTACCGGCCCGGGATCTGGGGCCCAAGGGTATCCGGGTCAACGCTCTGGCCGCCGGGCCGCTGGCCACGGTGGCGGCCAAGGGCATTCCCGGGTTCAAATCCCTCCAGCAGGGGTGGGGTCGCCGGCTCCTCTGGGGTGGGACGCGCGCAACAGCCATGATGCGGTGACGCGGACGGCGTGTGCGCTCCTATCCGATTGGATGCCCTCCACCACGGGGGAGATGATTCATGTGGACGGCGGCTATCATGCGATCGGTGCTCCGCCGGTGGACCCTCATGAGGACGAAAAGGAGGAGAGCGGCCAGCCGGGCTGAACACCCTCGGCTGGTCGATTGCTGTGCGGCGGGAGAAGCTCACTCCTCCCCCCGTTTTCCATGTTTCGACCCCCCCGGCTTTTGCTGGGAGGCGAGGTCACGGTACAGTCTCCAACGTTTCCTTCAACCGGGTCCCGAACTTCGTGGCCCGGGCGGAGCCCTGGGTTTGAGCGCCAACATCCTCCTCGTGGATGACAGCCCGACCGTTCGCAACATCCTCAAGATCTACCTCATGAATTTGAAGATGGGGTTCGTCGAAGCGGAAGACGCGACACGGGCGTTGCAGCTCCTCCGGCTGGTGCCGGTCAAGCTCGTCATCGCCGATATCAATATGCCGGTATGGACGGCATCACTTTCGTGAAGCAGGTCCGAGCGAGCCCGTTGTCTCAGGTTCGCGATGTGCCCGTCATCCTGCTCACGGGCGAGCGCGGCGGCGACCTGCGTCAGCGCGGTGTCGAAGCCGGAGCCAATGCCTTCATCAACAAGCCGGTTTCCCATCACGACCTGACGGAAACCGTGCGTAAATTCCTCACCCAGAATTGAGCGTCGAGCCGTGAGCCTTCCGTCCCTGCTCCTTGTCGATGACAGTGATGCCATCCTCGCGCTCGAGCGCGCCATCCTCTCCGGCCATTACGCGCTGAACACGGCGAGCAATGGCCGGGAGGCGCTGGAGAAGGTGGTCCGGGTCCAGCCGGCCGCCATCCTGTTGGACCTGTCCATGCCGGAGATGGACGGGGACGAGGTGCTCAAGCGGGTGAAGGCGGATCCCACCACCGCCGACATCCCGGTCATCATCATCTCCTCGGAGACGAGCCGGGCGGAGTCGTGCCCGGCGCTGGGCGCGGAGCTGTTCCTGTCCAAGCCCTTCCGGGCCGACGAGCTCTTGAGCGCGGTGGAGAACGCGCTGGAGAACGCGCGGCGCCGGGCGCGAGCGGGGTCGCTGGCCCTGTTGCGGTTGGCGGTGGGCGGCCTGGAGTTCGCCATCCCCCTGGAGAGCGTGCGTCAGGTCATCCTCCAGCCCACCACGCGCCCGCTTCCCCTGGGGCCGGGCTACATCTCCGAGTTCTTCGAGCTGCGGGGCCAGCCGGTGTGCGTGCTGGACTGGCGCGCCGGCTCGAGGTCGAGCACCGCGAGTCCGTCGAGGAGCGCAAGCTGGTCATCCTGGAGATGGGCGGGGTGCAGCTGGCGCTGAGCGTGGACGCGGTGCAGGACCCCGAGGAGTACCCGGCCACGGACATCGAGCGGCGCGAGCGCGTGGGCGGTGTCGGCCACGGCGAGCTGCGCGATGCCCTCATGGGCATGCTGCGCAGCGGAGAGCGCTCGGTTCCCATCTTCGATCCCAAGGCGTTCGCCACGCAGGAACTCTTGCGCGAGGCGGTGGACGTGCTCCGTCCGGCGCGTAGCGCATGAGTGGAGGTGGGGGTGGAATCTCAGCTGGTGTTCGAGCGGGCGCGGGAGTTCGTCGCGTCGTGCACGGGCTTCCGGGAAACGGCCATCTCACCCGCGGCGGTGGATCGCGTCGTGCGCATGGAACTGTCTCGGGGCCGCTCGCCCTCGGAGCTGATGGCGGAGATGCACCGCCCGGGCTCCGCGTTGGAGCGGGCGCTGCTGGACGCGGTACTGGTGGGCGAGACGTACTTCTTCCGCCACCCGGAGCAGTTCCGTTTCCTGGCGACCGAGGCGGTGTCCGCGGCGATGCGCCGGGGCACCATGACGATGCGCGCCTGGAGCGCCGGATGCGCCTCGGGCGAGGAATCGTATTCGATCGCCGCGTGTCTCCTGAACATGGTGACGCCGGGCGTGCAGGTCGAGGTGCTTGGCACGGATCTGCACGAGGGCCGTCTGGCGTTCGCTCGCCGGGGCGTGTACGGCAACTGGTCGCGCCGCGAGTCGGGGCCGCTGCTGTATCCCGTCTACCAGGAGACGGCGGAGGGCCGGGTGAGCGTCATCGATTCGGTGCGCGCCGTCACCCACTTCGCCCAGGCGAACCTGTTGGAGCCCCTGGCCGAGAAGCACGGTCAGTTCGACGTCATCTTCTGCCGCAACGTGCTCACGTACTTCTCGCCCGAGGCGGTGCAGCAGGCCGTGCGTCATCTGGCGCGGGTGCTGGTGCCGGGGGGCTACCTGCTGCTGGGCACGGTGGAGATGGACAACGCGCCCGCGGGGCTGGTGCGGGTGGGGCCTCCCGAGTTGCAGGCCTTCCGCCGCCCGACGCCCCAGGAACTGGCGCCCCACCCAGCCGCCTCCGCCTCCCGAGCCTCCCCGGATCGCCCTGCGCGTGCCGCCGCCGCCCCCGGCTCCCGCGCCGCCGCCTCCCACGCCCGTGAGCCTGCACACCGAGGCGCTTCAGCGCATTGAAGGCGGCGACGAGTCCGGCGCGGCCAGCACCCTGGAGGCCCTGCTCAAACAGTTCCGGGACTATCTGCCGGGCATGTTGGAGTTGGCTCTGCTGCGTGAGCGGGCCGGTGCGCGAGAGGCGGCCTTCGCGCTCATGCACAGTGTGCGCGATTGTGCCTCCCGCCTCCCTCCGGATCAGGTCATCGAGGGACCTGAGCCGCTGCCTGCCCGCTTCTACAGGGCGTCCGCCGACGCCTTCCTCACGTTGGGATCCATCGAATGACATCCACTCCCCGAGGCCCCGAGGAGGTGCAGGACCAGGAGGTCCGCACCCTCCTGGACGAGCGCGCGAACCGCCTGCGCGGCCGCTCCGACAACACCACCGACGAGTCCGTGCTCATGGTGGCCGAGTTCCCCCTGGGCGAGGAGCGCTACGCCATCCCCCTGGACTCGCTGCGCGCGGCGCTGCCCCTGCGCCTGGTGACGCCGGTGCCCCTGTCCCAGCCGCACGTCATCGGCGTGCTGCGCTACCAGGGCCGGTGCTCGCCGCGCTCAGCCTCGCCGCGCTCCTGGGCGGCCATGGTTGGCGGCAGGACCCCGCCGTGTTGCTCGTGGTGGAGCGGGGTGACGGAGAGCTGTGCGCCCTGGACTGCGAGGCCATTCCCCGCCCGTTGAGCATGCCCACCGTGGCGGTGGAGGCGGCGCGCGCGCAAACCGAGGGCCCGGTGACGCAGGTGCTCATGAGCGGCTCTCGTCAAGTCATCCACCTCATCGATCTGCCGCGCCTGTTCGCGAGCACTTCCGGGACACGCAATGTCGGTTGACCCCATGCTGCAGAGCCTCGTGGCGGGCTTCTCGTCCGAGGCACAGGAAGTCTGTCAGAAGGTCACCCTGGACCTTCTCGAGCTGGAGCGGGAGGGCCTGGACAACGAGGCCCTGGGCAAGGTGTACACGCGTCTGGCGCGCCACCTGCACACCCTCAAGGGCAGTGCCGCCAGCCTCGGGCTGCAGGACCTGAGCTCCATCGCGCACAAGCTGGAGGATGCCCTCGCGCCGCTGCGCAAGGACATCAAGCCCATGCCGCGGCCGCTGGTGGACCTGCTGCTGCACGGGTTGGATCTCTTCCTCCTGCGGGCCCAGGCCCACGCGGACGGCCGCGGCGACGCGCTGCCGGATCCCGCGGCCGCCCTGGCCCAGCTCGTGGCGGATGCCCCGCCCCCGGAGGAGGCCGCGGCGGCCACCCCGGCGGCTTCCGCGAGCGCGCCCTCCACCGCTTCCGCCGCGCCCTCCGCCGCCGCGAGCGCGGCCATGGTGGACGAGGACGTGGACGCGGGCTGGCGCGTGGCCGCGCACCAGGTGACGGCGCTCATGCGCGAGGTGGAGCGTCTGCGCGAGTTCCGCATGCGCCTGGAAGACCGGTTGCGCGACATCGGCAAGGTGGTGGAGCTGCTGTCGGCGCGCGAGCTGCTGGCGCCCACGGCCCGGGCACGCGCGACGCTGGCGTCGGTGACGGCGGGCGTGCGCGCGGACGGGCACGAGCCTCGGACATCGTGGACAGCCTGGAGGAGGGCCTCAAGTCCATCACCACGCGTCCGGTGCGAACCATCCTCGAGCCCCTGCAGCGCATGGTGCGCGACCTGTCGCGCCAGCTGGGCAAGTCCTCGCGCCTGTCGGTGGTGGGCGCGGAGGTGTCGCTGGACCGGCGGCTGCTCGAGAAGCTCCGGGGCGCCATGGTGCACCTGTTGCGCAACGCGGTGGACCACGGCATCGAGATGCCCGAGGAGCGCGAGCGCGCGGGCAAGCACCACGAGGGCGCCCTCACGCTGCGCGTGGAGCAGCAGGGCAACATCCTCTTCCTGGAGCTCATCGACGACGGGCGCGGCATCGACGTGGTGGCGGTACGCGCGTCGGCCGAGCGCAAGGGCCTCATCACCGCGGAGGAGGGCGCGCGCATGCACGAGACGCAGATCCGCGACCTCATCTTCCGCCCCGGCTTCAGCACCCGCACGGACGTGACGGACACGTCGGGCCGTGGCGTGGGCCTGGACGCGGTGCGCGCCGCGGTGGAGTCCATGCAGGGCCGCATCGAGGTGCTCAGCACCAAGGGCAGCGGCACGCGCTTCGTGCTCACCATCCCCATGGAGCTGGGCAGCTCGCCGGTGCTCACGGTGCGCGCCATCGACGCCTCGGTGGGCCTGCCCATGCTGGCGGTGGAGTCCACCCAGCTGGCCACCGCGGAGAACCTGCGCATCGGCCGCAGCAAGACGCAGCTGGACTACAACGGCCAGCTCGTGCCGGTGACCGACCTGGGCGCCCGCATGGGCCTGCGCGCCGCGGCGCCTCCTCCGAGGGCCAGCCCCTCATCATCGTGCAGAGCGGCGGCAAGCGCATGGCGCTCGCCGTGGACGCGGTGGTCGGAGACCGGGACCGGTCATCCGCCCGCTGCCCGCCGAGGTGCGTGACGTGCCCTCCTACCAGGGCGCCGCCATCCTCAGCCGCGGCGAGCTGCTGCTCATCCTTCGCCCCGGCTGGGTGGTCACCGATAGTGCCCCCCAGACGGTCACCATGCCGACGAGCCGCCGGGCGCTCGTGGTGGACGACTCCCTCACCGCTCGCGCCCTGCACCGTGCCATGCTGGAGGCCGGTGGCTTTACCGTCCACCCGGCAGCCAGTGGAGCCCGCGCCCTCGAGCGGTTGCAGGCGGAAGAATACGACGTGATCATCTGCGACCTTGAAATGGAAGAGATGAACGGGACCGAAGTCATCGCCCGCCTGCGTGGGCAGCCGGACACGCGGGACATCCCCGTCATCCTCGTGTCGGCCAATGACAGTGCGAGTGCCCGTTCCCGCGGTCTGGCGGCGGGAGCGGACGGCTACCTCAGCAAGCGCGAGTGCGCCGCGGGCCGTCTGCTCTCCGAGGTGCTCGACGTGATGAGCCGCAGGGGGGCCCGGGCATGAGTGGTGGGAAGGAGCCCATCCGTGTGCTCGTGGTGGATGACTCACCCACGATGGCGGACGCCGTCAGCGCCCTGCTGACGGATGACCCGCGCATCGAGGTGGTGGGGCGCGCCAACACGGGAAGCCGGGCGGTGACGCTGGCGCGCCTGTTGCGCCCCGACGTCATCACCATGGATCTGCTCATGCCGGACCTGGATGGCCCGGCGGCCATCGCGGCGATCATGGCCGAGGCGCCCGCGCGCGTCCTGGTGGTGAGCGCCGTGGCGGACCAGCGCAACCTGGAGGTGTGCTTCCAGGCGATGAGCGCGGGAGCCCTGGAGCTCATCGGCAAGCCGAGCGTCATCAGCGGCGAGGAGCTGCGGCGCTGGGGCCGGCAGCTGGCCGAGTCGGTGTGTCTGATGGCGGAGGTGCCCGTCATCTCCCGGCGCCTGCGTGTCTCCAGCCCGCCGCCGCCCGTGTCGGGCGCCCGGGTGGACATCCTCGGCATCGCCGCCTCCACCGGTGGACCGCCGGCCCTGTCCGAGGTGCTCTCGCGCCTGCCTCCGGACCTGCCCGTGCCCATCGTCATCGCCCAGCACATCACCGAGGGCTTCACCCCCGGCATGGTGCGCTGGCTCTCCCAGGTGACCTCGCTCAAGGTGGTCATCGCCCGGGAGGGTGAGCGCGTGGAAGCGAGCAAGGTGTACTTCCCGGCGGACGGTCACGACCTGACCATCGAGGGCAACGGCGTGGTGCGCATGACGCGCACGCGTGGCGGCCCCTGTCCCTCGGGAGATCTGCTGTTGTCCTCCCTGGCGCGCACCTATGGCAGTCGCGCTGGTGGAGGGGTCCTCACCGGCATGGGAGAGGACGGCGCCCGCGGCCTGCTGGACATCCGCAAGGCGGGAGGCGTCACCTTCGCCCAGGACGAGGCCACGTGCGTCGTCTTCGGCATGCCCCGGGTGGCGCTGGAACTGAAAGCGGCGGACCGGGGCGTTCCCCTGTCCTCCATTCCCGACATCATCCGCATGAGCTGCCGCCGCGGTCCCATGCCGAACCGTCCTCCCGGTACGGAGGGCGTGGTTTGAACCCCTTTTCCATCCTCACTGAGGTGCTTTCGTGAGCCCCGCTCGTAAATCCATAGGCATCGGTGCCCAGTTCGTCTTCGCCACCGCGGCCGTCAGCGTCGCCATCGCCATCTTGCTGTCCATGATGGCGGCCCAGCAGCTGCGCGACAGCCTCATGTCGAGCACCTTGAACGAGGGCAAGGCGATCGCGCTGGGCTTCTCGGCCGCCGCCGAGCGCGCCGGTGGCTCCTCGTCGCTGCAGCCCCTGGTGGACGCGTTCCGGGATGCCCAGGGCCTGGGCTACCTCTACGTGGTGGACGAGAGCAACACGGTGCTCGCCCACTCCTTCCCGGGCGATGTGCCCGTGGAACTGCTCACCGCCAACCCCCTGTCCGAGAACGGCCTCGCCAATGGTGAGCGCACGCAGACGCGGGAAATGGTGGAGATGACGGTGGACAACAAGCGGGTGGCCGTCGCCGACGTGGCCGCGCCCCTGTCGGGCGCGACGCGGGGCGTGCTGCACGTGGGTATGATGCACGACAGCGTGAGCGTCCTGGTGGGCCAGCTGTGGCTCAAGATGCTGATGCTGGGCCTGCTCATCGTGGCCGTGGGCGTGCTCGGGGTGTACGTGCTGAGCCGCTCCATCGTGGGGCCGCTGCGCGAGCTCACCAACGTGGCCGCGCACATCGTCCAGTCGGGCGACCTCACCCGTCCCATCCCCGCCATCGCGGGCGGCGAGCTGGGCCAGCTGGCCGTGTCGTTCTCGCAGATGGTGGAGCGGCTGCGCTCGGTGACGCAGAACCTCCAGCAGGCCAGCGAGGCCCTCAACGCCTCCACCGAGCAGCTCAACGCCTCCGCCGCCGAGCAGTCGCAGACGGTGGCCCGGCAGGCCTCCGCGCTCCAGGAGACGCAGGTCACCGCCCAGGAAATCCGCCAGACGAGTCTCCTCGCCGCCCAGAAGGCCGACGCGGTGCTCTCCGTGGCCGAGCGCGCCGACGAGCTGAGCCGCACGGGCGAGGCCTCCCTGGAGCAGACGCTCGCGGGCCTCAACGACATCCGCGCCCAGGTGCAGGAGATCGCCCAGAAGATCCTCGAGCTGGGCGAGCGCACCGTGCAGATCGGCAGCATCACCCAGACGGTGAAGGACCTGGCGGACCAGTCCAACATGCTCGCGCTCAACGCCGCCATCGAGGCGGTGCGCTCGGGCGAGCACGGCAAGGGCTTCAGCGTGGTGGCGCGTGAAATCCGCGCCCTGGCCGACCAGTCCATCGAGTCCACGGACCGCGTGCGCGAGCTGCTGGACGATATCGGCAACTCGGTGGCCACCGCGGTGCGCGCCACCGAGCGCGGCTCGCAGCGCATGGAGATGGGCCTGGAGCAGGTGCGCTCCTACGGCAAGAGCCTGCGCGAGCTGTCCACCATCAACCAGGACAACGCCGCCGCCGTGCGGCAGATCGCCGCCGCCGTGGGTCAGCAGAACGTGGGCATCAGCCAGATCAGCACCGCCGTGGGAGATCTCTCCAAGATGATGGAGGAGACGGTGGCCCGTATCAGCGCCACCGGCGAGGCGGCCACCACGCTGCAGGTCATCTCCGAGCAGCTCAGCAGCGCGGTGAAGGCCTACCGCGTGTAGTCGTCCGCACGGAGCCGCTGAATGCACGAAGGGCCAGGAGGGGAAACCCTCCACCGCCCTCGTCGTTTCCAGGCCCCCCCTCTTTGCTTCCTCGAGGGGGAGGCCCGGGGTGCTCAGGCCGCGGGCGCGGGCTGCGGAGCGGTGGCGGACTGGAGCTTCAGGCCCTCGCCCTCCACGTCGAAGCGCGCGGTGCCGCCGTCCTTCAAGTCGCCGAAGAGCACGGCCTCGGCGAGCGGCTTCTTGAGCGCGTTGTCCACCAGGCGCGCCATGGGTCGAGCGCCGAAGGCCGGGTCGTACCCGTTGGCGGCGAGCCACGCGCGCGCCGCCGGGGTCAGCTCCAGCTTCACGCGCTTCTCCTCCAGCATTTTCTGGAGCAGGCCCACTTCCTTGTCCACCACCTTGAGGATGATGTCGGCGGGCAGGCCAGAGAAGAGCACCCAGCCGTCCAGACGGTTGCGGAACTCGGGGGTGAAGGTGTTCTCGATGGCCTTCTTCGCGCGCAGGGTATCCACCGGGGCCTGCCTGTCTCCGAAGCCCATGGACTTGGTGCTCATCTCCCGGGCGCCCGCGTTGGTGGTGAGGATGAGGATGATGTTGCGGAAGTCCGCCTTGCGGCCGTTGTTGTCCGTCAACGTCGCGTGGTCCATCACCTGCAGGAGGATGTTGAAGAGGTCCGGGTGGGCCTTTTCAATCTCGTCCAGCACCAGCACCGCGTAGGGGTGCTTGCGCACGGCGTCGGTGAGCAGACCGCCCTGATCGAAGCCCACGTAGCCGGGGGGCGCGCCGATGAGCCGGCTCACCGTGTGCTTCTCCGAGTACTCGCTCATGTCGAAGCGCAGGAACTCCACGCCGAGCACCTGGGCGAGCTGCTTGGCCAGCTCCGTCTTGCCCACGCCCGTGGGGCCCGAGAAGAGGAAGCTGCCGATGGGCTTCTCCGGCGCGCGCAGACCGCTGCGTGCCAGCTTGATGGCGTCCACCACGGACTTGATGGCCGAGTCCTGGCCGAAGATGACCCGCTTGAGCTCGGGCTCGAGCTTCTGCAGTTGCACGCCCTCACTGGCGGACACGCTCTTGGCCGGAATCTTCGCCATTTTGGCGACCACGGCCTCCACGTCGGTCATCGTCACCTGGCCGGTGCGCTGGCCCTCGGGCTTGAGCCGCTCGGCCGCGCCCGCCTCGTCCACCACGTCGATGGCCTTGTCCGGCAGGAAACGGTCGTTGATGTGCTTGGCGCTCAGCTCCGCGGCGGCGCGCAGGGCCTCCGGCGTGTACTTCACCCCGTGGTGCTCCTCGTAGCGGCTCTTGAGCCCCTCGAGGATGAGCAGGGTGTCCTCCACGCTCGGCTCGCCCACTTCGATTTTCTGGAAGCGCCGGGACAGGGCCCGGTCGCGCTCGAAGGATGCCTTGAACTCCTGGTACGTCGTCGAGCCGATGCAGCGCAGCCTGCCGCTGGCCAGCGCCGGCTTGAGCAGGTTGGAGGCATCCATGGAGCCGCCACTGGTGGCGCCCGCGCCGACGATGGTGTGGATCTCGTCGATGAAGAGGATGGCGTCCGGGTGCTCCTTGAGTGCCTTGAGCACGCCCTTGAGCCGCTCCTCGAACTGGCCGCGGAACTTGGTGCCCGCGAGCAGCGCGCCCATGTCGAGCGAGAAGACGATGGAGTTCTTGAGCACCTCGGGCACGCGGCCCTCGTGGATGTGCAGCGCGAGCCCCTCGGCGATGGCCGTCTTGCCCACGCCCGTCTCACCCACGTAGAGCGGGTTGTTCTTGCGCCGCCGGCAGAGCACCTGGATGGTGCGCTCGAGCTCCTTCTGTCGCCCGATGAGCGGATCGATGCGGCCCGCCTTGGCCTCCTCGTTGAGGTTGGTGGTGTAGGCCTCCAGGGGGCTCTTGCGCGTGTTGCCCTCGCCCTCCTCGTCCTCGCCCACGGGCACGCCCGGGTGTGCCTCGCCGCCCGGCCCCTCGTCCGCCGAGTCCGAGGCGTCCTTGGAGATGCCGTGGGAGATGAAGTTGAGCAGATCCAGCCGGGTGATGCCCTCCTGCTGCAGGAGGTAGAGCGCGTGGCTCTCCTGCTCGTGGAAGAGGGCCACGAGCACGTCGCCGCCGTCGATGAACTTCTGTTCGGCGGACAGGGCGTGCATGGCGGCGCGGTGCAGCACGCGCTCCACGCCGATGGTCTGCTGCGGCTCGGCCTCTACCCCCTCGGGCAGACGCTCGACCGTCTCCTCCAGGAAGGACTCCAGGCGTTCCTGGAGCCGCTTGACCTGCGCGCCACAGCTCTTGAGCACTTCCCGGGTGCGGGTGTCCTTGGTGAGCGCGAGCAGCAGATGCTCGAGCGTCAGGTACTCGTGACGCATCCGTCGCGCTTCCTCCAGCGCGTTGCGGAAGCTGTCCTGTAATGCCTTGGCAATCAGCGGTCCTGCCACGGTCTCAACCTTCCTCTGGTTCCATCGAGAGGCGCAGCGGGAAGCCATTCTCCCGCGCCGCGGCCTCTACGGTGCGTACCTTCGTTTCTGCGACCTCGTACGTATAAACGCCCGCCACGCCGATGCCGTTGTAATGGATGTGCAGCATGATCTGCACGGCATCCGTCTCCGATTTGTGGAAGACCTCCTTGAGAACGGCCACCACGAACTCGCGCGTCGTGTAGTTGTCGTTGTGCAACAGCACCTTGTAGAGCGTGGGCCGCTTGAGCTTCTTCTGCGGCACCGTCTCCGTGACGACGTTGGAATCCGGATCGGACTTCTCTCGAGGCATGCGCTTCCTCTAAGGATTAGGGGTGCGGACGGCTCCCGCTCGTGACGTAAGGGGGCCCGCTAACGGAGCAGGCCAGCCAGCGGCGCGCCCCGTGGGTGAGCCCTCGGCGCGCGCCGCCGGCCGCCTTCCGGCCCGGACGTGGGGGCGCTGGAAGGCACGGAGCAGGTGGGCGGCTGGAGGGCGGAGATCACGGCGGGCACCAGCCTATAACGTCTGGAGGAGGCGCTCGCCAACCGTGCGGGCGGCTCCGGGCGGCCTAGCGCCCCCGGGTGAGTTCGGCGGCCAGGAAGCGGCCGACCTCAACGAGCCCTTCCTGGGCACGCTGCCGCCCCTCGGGCGACTCCATCACCCGGCGCGCGGCCTCGCTGGCGGTGCCCGCTTCCAGGTCCGCGAGCACGAGGAAGGCGCTCCACGCGGCCGTCACCTCCACCACGCGTCCGGGGCGCTGGGGCCGGTCGCGCAGGGTGGTGGCCACCTTCTCCAGCAGCCCCTCGTCGTCGAGCCGCTTGCTCTTGCCCCGCATGGCCGTCCACGCCTCTTCCAGCAGCGACGGCAGCAGCCGGCCGCGCAGGGCCTGGGAGAGGCGCTGCGCCGCCTCCTCCTCATCGAGGTGATGGGCACGCGAATAGGTGGGGACGAGCTTCGCCACGACGACGGAGAGCGTGGCCGGTGGGCCGGCGGGGAGGGTAGGCCATGCGGCGTTCTACCAGCGCACGAGCAGGCGGAAGCCCTGCGGCGAGCGATCATCCACGTGGATGATGGGCTGCGCGTGGGAGTATTCCAGCACCACCTCGAGCGCGCCGACGAAGAGCTCCGGGGGTTGTGGACGTCGGCGATGGAGACGCGCCGCGCGCGCTCGCCCAGGCTCACGGTCTGCACCTGGACCTCGGATCGGCCCATCATCCCGAGGTAGCGCGGCAGCCGCTCCAGCGCGCGCGCGGGGCCCATCATCGGCAGCCCCACCGCGGCGATCCGTCCCAGCGGCGTCTTGGCGAAGCCCTCGCTGAGCTGCCGTCCGAGCGCGCGGTAGGCCTCGTCGTCGCTCAGCGTCCCGTACGCCGGTACCTCGCCTGGGACACACAGCGCTTCCACACCTGGATGGGGTAGTCGACCTCGGGGCAGCGGGGATCGTACCCCTCCAGGGCCAGGGCCTTGGCGAGCGCCGCGTGCGGCTGCATGCCCCGGACGAACAGCCCCTCGAAGACACAGGAGGGGATGCGGAGCTGTGCGGCATGGGTGGGGGTCCTCGCCTGCAGGCTGGTGCTTTCCATGGACGTTCTCCCCATTGTTCCGTCTCCGTCCTCCAAGCCTAGCACGCCTCTACCGGGATTCAGTGAATTCAGGTAAGGTTATCATTGTCAGATAGAACAACTTCTGGGGTGGGAGCTGGGACGAGGACGAGGTTGCCAGCCGGGGGGCGAGGGCTTAGAGGAGGAGGGAACGGAGAGATTTCGACATGTCGGTGAACATCCAGCTCGAGTGGACCCCCAACCCCAGCACCCTGAAGTACGTGGTGGATCGGCGGCTCATGTCGTCGGGAGCGGTGAACATCACCAGCACGCAGGCGGCGGAGGAGAAGTCGCCGCTGGCGCTCAAGCTCATGGGCATCCAGGGCGTGACGGCGGTGATGGTGGGCAGCAACTTCGTCACCGTCACCAAGGGTGACGCGGGCGAGTGGGACGAACTGAACGACGCGGTGATGAGCACGCTGGACGAGCACCTCGGCGCGGGCCTGCCCGTGGTGAACGAGGAGGCGCTCGCGGCGGCGCGCACCGCGGTGGGTGGGGCGGGTGGCTCGGTGGAGTCGCGCATCCAGGAGATCCTCGACGCGGAGATCCGCCCGGCGGTGGCGCAGGACGGTGGCGACATCACCCTGAACCGCTTCGAGGATGGCATCGTCTATCTGCACATGCAGGGCTCGTGCGCGGGGTGCCCCTCTTCCACGGCGACCTTGAAGATGGGCATCGAGACGCGGCTGCGCGAGCTCGTTCCCGAGGTCACCGAGGTGGTGTCCGTCTGAGGCGGCAGGTCAAAGGCGCGCGGGTCAAGCGCGAGCTCCTGCCGGACCAGTCCCGGGAGCTCCTGCGTGAGCTGCACCTGCTCACGCGCGAGGGCAACCTCAACGCGGACACGCTGCGCAAGCTCAAGCAGGTCAACCACCTGGTGGGGCTGTTGCGGCCGGCGCTGGAGGACATCCAGGGCCGTCACGCCTCGCCCGTGGTGGTGGACGCGGGCAGCGGCAACGCCTACCTGGGCTTCATCCTCTACGAGCTGTTCCTCAAGGACGCCGAGGGCGGCGTGCTGCTCAACGTGGAGGGCCGGCCGGAGTTGACGCAGCGGGCCAAGGAGCGCGCCGAGCGGCTGGGCTTCTCCCGGATGGAGTTCCAGACGGCGCACCTGGAGAACGCGCAGTGGCCCGAGCGCATCCACCTGCTCATGGCCCTGCATGCCTGCGACACGGCGACGGATGACGCGCTGGCGGTGGCCATCCAGAAGGGCGCGGACTACGTGGCGGTGGTGCCGTGCTGCCAGGCGGAGGTGGCCACGCAGCTCAAGGAGGGCCGGGCCGCGGTGGAGCCGACGCTCTCGCTGCTCTACCAGCACCCCTGGCACCGCCGCGAGTTCGGCAGCCATCTGACCAACGTGCTGCGCGCGCTGACGCTGGAGTCCTTCGGCTACCAGGTGACGGTGACGGAGCTGACGGGCTGGGAGCACTCGCTCAAGAACGAGCTGATTCTCGGCCGGCGCGTGCACCGGGAGAACCGGCAGGCGCGCGCGAAGCTGGAGGCGATGCTGGGCGCCTACGGGGTGCGGCCCAAGCTCACGCGGCTGCTCGGCGTGGAGCCCGCGAGCGCCACCCCGGCCGCCCCGGCCGCCGACATCACCCGTACGACTCCCGTTTGATGCGCTTGTCGTCGACGCCGAGCGTGTGCAGGTGGCCGATGACCGTCTCCAGGAAGCGCGGGGTGGCGGGCGTGCGCGTCTCCAGGGCCTTCTTGCGGGCCCACGGGGTGATGGCCGGGCCGCACACGTAGACGAGGCAGGTGCCGCGCTCGGGGAGCAGCTCCTCCAGGAGGGCCTCGCCGATGCGGCCCTTGCGCACGGTGGGGCCGAAGCGCGTCTCGTCCGTCTCGCGGGTGAGGGTGTGCACCACGCGCAGCCGGTCCGGGTGCGCGCGCTCGAGCGCGTCCAGCTCCTCGCGGTAGAGGATGTCCGCCCACGTCTTGTTGGAGCACAGCAGGGTGTGCCGCAGCCGGAGGCCCCGGTGCAGCGCGTCCTTGAGGATGGAGAAGTTGGGCACCGCGCCGGAGCCGGCGACGACATGGACGAGGTGGTCCGTGCGCTCCTCCACGTCGTCCGGCAGCACGTAGGGGCCCATGAAGCCGAGCACCTTCATCCGCGAGCCCACGAGGGGCGCGTGCACGAGGTAGGGCGAGAGCAGGGGCGGGTAGGGGGTGAGGCCGGGGATGAACTCCTCGTCCTTCACGGTGATGGCCACGTGCTTCTCGTGCGGCGCGGAGGCGAGCGAGTAGGAGCGCGCCGGTTCCTTGCGCCCCTTGTGCTGCTGGAAGTAGGCGATGAGGTGGCCGAGGGCGCGGAACTGATGGGGGTCCAGGTTGAGGAACTGGCCGGCGCGGTAGTCGGGGCGCTCGGGGCCGAAGTCCAGCCGGAGCGTGACGGTGTCGGGCGTGTCCCAGCGCACGCTGTCCACCGTCACCTCGTACTCCCGAGGCCGGGTGCGGGCGTTCCTCTCGACGTCGCTCATGGCGTGCTCCCCTTCGTCCGGGTGGACGTTCCCGTGAGGAAAGCATTGCGGCCGGGCGTCGGGCGCGGACAATGCCGCTCCAGGTGACCAACGTCCAACAGAGGGAGTGGCTCTTCATCCCGGCGCTGCCCGGCCTGGAGCCCGCCGTGGCGGCCGAGGCGGAGGCCCTGGGCCTGTCGCCCCGGCGCGTGGAGGGAGGGGTGGAGCTCGAGGGGGCCCCGGGGCTGCACCAGGAGGCCAACCTGCGCCTGCGCACGGCGAGCCGGGTGTGGCTGCGCCTGGGACGCTTCCCCGCGCCGGACGCGGCGGCGCTCGCCAAGGGGCTCGCGGCCCTGCCCCTGCGGCCGGTGTGGGACGGGCGGACGGTGCCCCGGCTGTCGGTGGTGCTGCATGGCGCGCGCTTCAAGGGGCCGGACGCGGTGCTGGCCGCCGCGGCCCGGGCCTGGGGGCTGCCGTCGGTGGAGCGCGCGGGCCTCCTGGACGAGGAGCCGGGCGAGGGCCTCACCCTGCTCGTGCGCGTGGAGGGCGACACGTGCACGGTGAGCGCGGACACCAGTGGCGAGCCGCTGCACCGCCGGGGCTACCGCCAGGAGGTGAGCCGGGCGCCGCTGCGCGAGACGCTCGCCGCGGGCATCCTGGTGCTGGCCGGGTACGACGGCGTGGCGCCGCTGGTGGACCCCATGTGTGGCTCGGGCACCTTCCTCATCGAGGGCGCGTGGATGTCCCAACAGCGGGCACCGGGGCTCGCGCGGCCCTTCGCCTTCGAGCGCTTTCCCGGCTTCGACGCGGGGGCGTGGGCGGAGCGCCGGGCCCGGGCGGAAGCCGAGGCCCTGCCGGCCCCACGCGCGGTGTTGCGCGGGCATGATCTCAACGCGGGCTCGCTGGGGACGGCGAGACGCAACGCGCGGCGGGCGGGCGTGACGCTCACGCTGGAGCGCCAGGACGTGCGCACGCTGACGCTGCCCACGGGGCTCGGGCCCGGGTGGGTGGTGGCCAATCCGCCCTATGGCAAGCGGGTGGGCGAGGGGGAGGACCTGCCGGGGTTGTACCGGGCGCTCGGGGCTACCCTGCGGCGGGCCTTCGTGGGCTGGCGCGCCGCGGTGCTCGTTCCCGAGGAGCCGGGCCTCATCCGCGCGCTCGCCCTGCCCGGGGCGCGCGAGCTGCCGGTGCGCAATGGAGGGCTGCGCTGCCGGTTGCTCCTGTGCGCCCTTCCCTGAGGCGGCCCCCTCGCTTCAGCCCGGCGTGGGCTCGGGGGCGCGAGGGGCAGCCGCAGCTCGAAGCGCGCGCCGCCTCCGGGCCGCTGCCCCGCGGACACCGTGCCGCCGTGGGCGAGCACCACGCGCCGCACCACCGCCAGTCCCAGGCCGGTGCCCGTGGCGCGCGTGGTGAAGAAGGGCTCGAAGATGCGGTGGATGTCCGCCGGGGAGATGCCCGAGCCCTCGTCCTCCACGGCGAGCAGCACGCCCTCGGGCACGCGCGACACCGACACGGTCACCCGGCCTTCCGGGGCGAGGCCTGCACGGCGTTGCGCAGCAGGTTCTCCAGCGCGAGCTGCAACAGCATCTCGTCGCCCTGGAGCAGGGGCAGGTCCGGCGCCTCGTTCATGGACACCTGGAGGGAGCCCAGCTGGTGGCGCTGGCGTAGCAACTCCAGGGTGCGCCGGGCCAGCTCGCCCGGGTGCAGCGGCCGGGGCCGGGGCTCCATTGGCCGCACCACGTCCAGCAAGTCCCTCACCATCGCGTCCAGGCGCGTGGCCTCTTCCTCCAGCATCCGCACCGCGCTCGTGCTCACCGGGCCCAGCCGGTCACGCTTGAGCACCGCCACCGCGTTGAGGATGGCGCCCAGGGGGTTGCGCACCTCGTGGGCCACCACGCCCGCGGCCTCGCCCAGCACGGTGAGCCGCTCCTGCGCCACCAGCTCCGATTGTAGCCGTGACAGCTCCGCCAGCCGCGAGGCCGCCAGCCGGTGGTGGCGCACGTTCTCCAGCGCCCTCCCACCTGCCGCGCGAACAACTCCAGCGTGGCCGCGCTCGTGGGCGTCAGCGTCTCGCCCTGCACGGACAGGATTCCGTAGGGCTTGCCCTGCACGAAGATGGGCGCGTCCAGGGCGCGCACGCTCGGGTAGGCGCGCCGCAGCCACGCGAGCGGCTCCATGGTGCGCACGTTCTCCAGCACCTGGAGGAAGTCCGAGTGGAAGGCCGCCTTGTGCCGCGCCAGCACCTCGTCGATGTGCGGCATGCTGGAGCGTGGAAAGCGGATGTCCTGCAGGGGCTTGCCGTAGAGCACCTCGCACGTGGTCACCTGCGCCGCGTCCTGTCGCAGGGGCCCATAGCGCAGGCTGTCGCCCTCGAGCAGCAGCACCATCACGGAGAAGCCGTGCCGGTGGATGGCCTCCACCGCCGTCTCCAGCACGCCCTGCTCGTCACGGCAGTGCAACAGCTCGCCCGCGGCCTCCACGAGGGACTCGGTGAGCCGCCGCGTACTCGCCTCGCCCTCGGCGTCCACCAACATCAACAGGGTGTCCTCCGCCCGCACTCCTCACCCCGACTCATGCAATAGGTCCGTTCTTGCTCTTCCGCCACCCGCACGCGCACCCACAGCTTGTCGGGTGTCTGCTTTCCACGGGTGTACTCGGTGTGCATCGGCTCGAGCCAGCGCTGATCCTCGGGCGAGAAGCGCGCGAGCAGCATCAACACGGGCGTGTCGAGCACCTCGGGCAGACCGATGCCCAACAACTTCAACAACGCCGGGTTGGCGTAGACGGTCCGCTCCCCACGCACCACCAGCACCGGTGCTGGCAGTCCATCGAGCACCTGGTACTCGGCCGGGTCGGACACGTCCTGCTCCTTCCGGCGGAGGAGGGGGCTGCGGCCGAGATGGACGCGGACCGCCATGTGGCTCAGCCCGCGGTCGTGGGCGCTTGGATGCGGTGCGTGCGCAGCAAGTCGTCGAGGAAGGTGCGCTCCTCGGGCCTCAAGTCCGCCAGACCGAGGCCATAGCCGCGCGGCTGCTTACCATCGTCGAGCGTGTATTCCCAGATGACGGAGCTGCGCAGCTTGATCTGCCGCGGAGGCTGCTCGAAATTCAACACCAGCTCCACCCGGGTGCCCAACCGCAAGGGGTTGGACGCGGGAATGAAGAGCCCACCGGATTGCAGGTTGATGATGCGGTGGTCGGTGAAGATGCCCAGGTTGCGCGCGTTCACCTGGACTTCCACCTGGGTCCGGTCGTTCTGCGTGCGCAGGCCCACGAACTCCTCGGCCGAGTAGGTGTAGGCCGAGCCCTGTACGGCGGGGCGTCCGCCGGCGGGAGTCGCCGGGCGGGCCCCCACGGGCAGGGGCGCCGCTGGAGCCGTGGCCGTGGCGCGCTGGGTCTCCGCCTCGCGCATGCGGCGCGCGAGCAGCTCGAAGATGTCCGCGTGCACCTTGCGCAGCTCGGGGCTGGTGTCCGGGGCCAGGTTCTCGGGGGCGAAGCGCCGTGCCATCCGGAAGAAGGCGCTGCGCACCTCCTCCAGCGGCGCCTCCGGCTTCAACCCGAAGAGCTGCCACGCGCTCATCGACTGCATCTGCCCCAACTGCGTGCGCAGACGCGCCGCCTGTCCGGACTCGTCGGCGGAGCCGGGACGCAAGGTGTTGAACAGATCCTTCACTTCGTTGAACTGCGCGATGGGCTCCCAGGACTCACCATCGCGGGAAGCACGGGTGACGGCCTTGAGACGTCCCGAACTCACCAGTTCCCGCAGTGACTGGAGTGTCAGGGGTCCCAACACGCGTCCGACGGAGTCTCCAATCCAGTAATTCGACATGGGCTCTCCTCGGGTTGTGTTCAGTGGGCCAGGGCCGGCGGATGGCCAGTGAGATTTCCAACGGATGGAAGGGCTTGCCCACGAAGCCCACTGCCCCGGCGGACAGGGCCTGCTGCACCACTGGATCCGCATCCATGCTGCTGATGATGAGCACGCGCGTGTCCGGTGAGGACTGCTTGATGTGCGCGAGCACCTCCAGCCCGCTGCACCGGGGCATGAAGAGATCCAACAGCATCAACGCCGGCTGCTCTCGCGCGGCGACCTCCAGCCCCTCTCGTCCGTCCGCCGCCTCGAGCATCCGCACCTCGAGGCCACTTTCCTGGATGGCGTCCTTGAGGAGGTGGCGCACGAAGCGATCGTCATCGACCAGCAGAAGCGTGGGGGGGGCATGTCCCCGCCATGATAAGGCGCCCACCCCTGGATTGCCCATCGTCTCGACGTGCTTTCTCATTGCTTTCATCACTCGCGCGGAGACCCCGGGAAGTGGGCTAAGCACGCGCCATGTCCACCGATCAGGCCCTGGCCCACTTCGACGCCCAGAAGAACAGCTACCTCGAAGATTTGAAGCAACTGATCCGCATTCCCAGTGTGTCTTTCGACGGCTTCGATCCCGCGCACGTGCGCGCGAGCGCGGAAGCCACAGCGGAACTGTTGAAGTCGCGTGGTTTCGAAAACGTGCGCTTGCTGGAGTTGGAAGGTGCCCATCCGTACGTGTACGGCGAGCGGTTGAAGGCTCCTGGCAAACCCACGCTCCTGCTGTACGCCCACCACGACGTACAGCCGGCGGGAGACGAGGGGGCGTGGAAGAGCCCGCCGTTCGAGCCCCAGGTGCGCGACGGGCGCCTGTATGGGCGGGGCGCGGCGGACGACAAGGCGGGCATCGTGGTGCACACCTCGGCGGTGGACGCGTGGTTGAGGGGCGGCGGGGAGCTGCCGCTCAACGTGAAGGTGCTCATCGAGGGCGAGGAGGAAGTGGGCAGCGAGCACCTGGGCACCTTCCTGCAACGGCACAAGGCGCTCCTGAAGGCGGACGCCATCGTGCTCACGGACACGACGAACTTCGACACGGGGCTGCCCTCCATCACCACCGCGCTGCGCGGCCCGGTGACGGTGGACGTGGAGGTGCGCGCGCTGCGGCAGGCGGTGCACTCGGGCATGTGGGGCGGGCCGGTGCCGGATCCGGTGATGGCGCTGTGCCGGATGCTCGCCTCACTGACGAACCCCGACGGCAGCATCGCCATCGAGGGCATCCACGAGCACGTGCGTCCGCTCACCGGGGACGAGCGGCGGAGCATCCAGGCGCTGCCGGGGGACGAGGCGTACTTCAAGCAGCAGGCGGGCCGGTGCCCGGCGCCGAGCTGCTCGGTGGGCGTCATCCGTGGGAGACGAACTGGCGCCAGCCGGCGCTCGCCATCAATGCCATCCAGGCGAGCAGCCGCAAGGACGCGCGCAACATCATCTGCGACGTGGCGTGGGCGCGCGTGGGCATCCGCGTCGTGCCGGACCTGGACGCGGCGGACGTGCAGCGGCGGCTGGTGGAGCACCTCAAGCAGCGCGTGCCCTGGGGGCTGGAGCTGCACATCAAGGAGGACGCGCCCGCGGGCCCTGGTTCACGGAGACGTCGCATCCGGCCTTCCAGGCCGCCTTCCGCGCGCTGCGCCTGGGCTATGGCACCGAGCCCGTGGCCATCGGGTGTGGCGCGTCCATTCCCTTCGTGGAGCCGTTCGCCCGGGAGCTCGGCGGCGTGCCCGCGCTGCTCATTGGCGTGGAGGATCCGTACACCAATGCCCACTCCGAGAACGAGAGCTTGCACCTGGGAGACTGGGACAAGGCGGTGCGCAGCGCCATCCACCTGTATGCCGAACTGGCCCAGGCTCTGAAGTAGCGCCCGGGACGTTTCGCTTGTTATGAGGGCTTCATGAAAATCGCCAAGGACAGCGTCGTTTCCATCGAGTACCGGCTGCATCTGGGGGATGGAGAAGTGGTGGATGAGAGCGAGCCGGGAGAGCCGCTCGAGTACCTGCACGGGCACGATGAGATCGTCCCGGGCCTGGAGAAGGCGCTGGAGGGCAAGACCAAGGGCGAGTCCCTGAAGGTCGTCGTCTCGCCGGAGGAGGGCTACGGGGAGATCGATCCGGACGGCGTGGAGGAGGTGCCGCGCAGCGAGTTCCCGGCGGAGATGGAGATCAAGCCGGGTGCCATCCTCAGCGCCACCGACCACGAGGGCGACGAGGTGGACTTCCTCGTGAAGGAAGTGAAGGGCGACACGGTCGTCGTCGACTTCAACCACCCCTTCGCCGGCAAGACGCTGCACTTCGAGGTCAAGGTGCACAACGTGCGCGCCGCGACGAAGGAAGAGCTGGAGCACGGTCACGCCCACGGCGAGCACGGGCACGACCACGACTGATCACGTCGGCTCGCGCTGGCCCTCGTCCGGGGGCGGCGCGGGCGTCTTCGGGGCCGGGGCACGCCCTGGCCCGCGTAGGCCACCACCTTCACCTCCGAGCGGTCATCCAGCGCGAGCCCGTCTCCCTTGGCCTCGGTGTGCGTCACCGAGACGACGTCGCCGCGGTGCAGCTTGAAGAAGCGCTCGTTCTTCTCGGTGCGGTGCTTGTCCTGCATCGCCAGGCCCATGCGGCCCTCGGCGCCACAGCCGATGAAGCGCTGGCGCCCCTTGCCCTCGAGCGACTCGGACACGATGCGGAAGAGCCGCTCCGGCCGGGGCTCGGGCCAGCCCTCGCCCGCGGGCGCGAGTACCGGGTAGCTCATCTTCAGCGCTTCCTTGTGCAGCCCCGCCGCCCGGGCGATCTCCTCCACCACCCGGGGCATCGTCCAGGTGCGCTCCGCGTGGCACCAGTCGCTCTCCTTCACCAGCGCGGGACAGGCGCCCCGGTACATGCAGGGCGCGCGGATGGCGTAACCCTTCTCCACCATGACGTCGCGCACCTTGAGCAGGAGCCGTGACGTCTCGCGCAGCGCGGGCTCCAGCACCACCAGGCTGCCGCCCGGCTTCACCTGCGCCAGCACCTGCTCGAGCAGCGCCGCGCGCGGCTTCACCGCCTCGTCCCCAGCGCCATACAGCTCGTTGAGCACGTGGCCCATGGTGATGAGATCGTACTTGCCCTCGGGGGCGGCGCCTTCTTCAGGGGATCCCACTCCCGGGTGGCGAGCGCCTCACCGGCCTCCGTCGCGAGGGCGCGCGCGAGCGCCAGCGCGGGCTTGCTGCGGTCGGCGGCCGTCACCTCGGCGGCGCCCGCGTCCAGCGCGGCGAAGGCCACCGGGGCGGGGCCGCTGCCCAGGTCGAGCACCGAGCGAGGCCTCGCGGACAGCTCGCCCAGGGCCTCGCGGGCCTGGGCATAGGAGACGGGCCAGTAGAAGAGCAGGTAGGCGCCGAGCAGCTTGGGGTCGTCCATGTAGCGCGCCCCCGCGAGCTTCCGGTCGCGCGTGAGTCCCAGCGAGAGCTGTTTCACTCCCGCGCCCACCTCCTTCACTTCCTGTGGCGTCAGGCGCGTCTCGGGCCCGTCCGCCCTGCCGCGCGCCTGCCTCCAGACGGCGATGAGCCGCGGAATCCAACGCTCCAAGTCCTTGCCGTACGGGCCACTCATCCCCACCCTGCCTTCGCGATAGAAGGGTCGCCTCTGGCGGGCAACCGCGTTAAACCCCGACTCAATGATTTCCGTCCGCGACCTGCGCAAGCACTATCAGGTCCACAAGCGTCCGCCCGGCCTCAAGGCCGCTCTCCGTTCGGTCTTTCATCGGACCTACACCTCCGTCAAGGCGGTGGATGGCATCTCCTTCGACATCCAGCCCGGCGAGCGCGTGGGCTTCCTCGGTCCCAACGGGGCGGGGAAGACCACCACGCTCAAGGTGCTCTCGGGGCTCTTGCACCCCTCGAGCGGCGAGGTGCGTGTGGACGGTCATGTCCCGCGTCATCGCGAGGAGGCCTTCCTCAAGAAGATCATGCTGGTGACGGGGCAGAAGCAGCAGCTCATCTGGGACCTGCCCCCCTCGGAGACGCTCGAACTCAACCGCGCCATCTACGACGTTCCCAGCGCCCAGTACAAGCAGACGTTGGACGAGCTGGTGACGCTGCTGGACCTGGGCGAGCTGCTCGGCAAGCCGACGCGGCAGTTGTCGCTCGGCGAGCGGATGAAGTGCGAGCTGGCGGTGGCGCTCATCCACCGGCCCAAGGTGCTCTTCCTGGACGAGCCCACCATCGGGCTGGACGTGTCCATGCAGGCCACCATGCGCGCCTTCATCAAGGACTACAACGAGCGGCACGGCGCCACGCTCATCCTCACCAGCCACTACATGGACGACGTGGCGGCGCTGTGCCCGCGCATCATCGTCATCGACAAGGGCATCGTGTCGTATGACGGGGGGCTCGACGCGCTGGTGCAGAAGGTGCGGCCGGAGAAGCGGGTGGTGCTGCGCCTGTCCCAGCCGGTGGACGCGCCGGACCTCGCGGCCCTGGGCAAGGTGGTGTCGCACGAGCCGCTGTCGGCGGTGTTGCAGGTGTCACAGGAGGCCGTCAATGCCACTGTGAGCCGGGTGCTCTCCACCCTGCCGGTGATGGACCTGACGGTGGAGAACGCGCCGCTGGAAGAGGTCATGAGCGAGCTGTTCGCCGAGAGCAAGGCGCGGCGCCAGGAGGCGGGCGTATGAGCGTGCGCGGCACGCTGCGTGCCCTGCCCACGCTGCTGCGGGTGGGCGTGTCCGAGGCGGTGGCCTACCGGGCGGAGATGCTGGTCTGGGTGCTGGGCACCACCATGCCCTTCATCTCCATGGCGTTGTGGACGGCGGTGGCCCGCTACGAGCCCGTGGGGCGCTATGACTCCCACGACTTCGTGCGCTACTTCCTGGCCACCTTCTCGGTGCGGCAGATGACGGGCGCGTACGCGGCACTGGCAGATCAACTACGAGGTGCGCCAGGGCACGCTGGCCATGCGCCTGTTGCGTCCCATCTCGCCCCTGTGGAGCTACGCGGCGGAGAACCTGGGCACCTTTCCCCTGCGCCTGCTCTTGGTGGTGCCGCTGACGCTCTTCTCCGTGTTCACCCTGGGCACCCGCTCGGTGCCCGGTAGCGCGTGGGGCTGGGGCGTCTTCCTGCTGGCGCTCGTGGGCGGCTGGCTCATCACCTTCCTGGCCAACGTGCTCATCGGCAGCCTGAGTCTGTACATCGAGAGCAGCAACCGGCTCATGGATTTGTGGTTCGCCTTCTTCCTCATCTGCTCCGGCTACCTGTACCCGGTGGAGCTCTTTCCCCCCGTGCTGCGCGGCCTGTTGGACTGGTTGCCCTTCCGCTACCAGATTGGGCTGCCGGTGGAGTTGATGACGAACGCCCACGGTCTCACCGAGGCGCTGGGGTTGCTGGGCCGCCAGTGGTCGTGGGTGGCGCTGCTGCTCGGCCTGTCCATCCTGAGCTGGAAGCGGGGCCTCAAGCGCTTCGCCGCCTATGGAGGCTAGGGGCATGTTCCGCCGCTACTTGCGTTTGTTGAAGGTCCGCCTCCGGGCGTCCAGCCTGCTCGCCATGCAGTACCAGGCGGACTTCCTGCTCGATGGGCTCATCTCCCTCTTCTGGATGGCCTCCGCGCTGGTGCCCCTGTTCGTCGTCTTCCAGAGCGCGCAGCGCCACATCGAGGGGTGGAGCTTCGGCGAGTCGCTGCTGGTCATCGGCTGGTTCACCCTGTTGCAGGGGATTCTCGAGGGAGCCATCAACCCGAGCCTCCAGGGCGTGGTGGAGCACATCCGCAAGGGGACGCTGGACTTCGTGCTGCTCAAGCCCGCGGACGCGCAGTTCCTGGTGTCCACCGAGAACTTCCTGCCGTGGCGGGCCCTCAACCTCGTCGCGGCGCTCATCATCTTCGGCTGCGGCTTCCACCTGATCGGCCGCGGGCCGTCCCTGTCGGGCCTGGTCATCTCGCTCGTATTGCTGGGCACGAGCGTGCTGCTGCTCTACTCGCTGTGGATCCTCACGGTGTGCGCCGCCTTCTACGTGGTGAAGGTGGACAACCTCACCTACCTGTTCTCGTCCATCTTCGACGCGGCGCGCTGGCCGGCGCCGGTGTTCCGCGGGGTGCTCGCCTTCGTCTTCACCTTCGTCATTCCCCTGGCGGTGATGACCACCTTCCCGGCGGAGGCGATGCTCGGCCGGCTGCCGTGGACGGCGCTGGTGTGGGCGCTGCTCGGCTCGTTCCTCTTCGCGTTCTTCTCGCGCCGGGTGTGGTTGCACTCCATCGGCCGCTACACCTCGGCGAGCAGTTGACCCGGAGCACGAGGGCGGCGGGTTCGCTTCCCGCCGCCTCCACGGCGGAGTCACGCGAGCGGAGGCCGTGTCACGAGTCCTTTGGGCGAGACGCGTGCCCCACCGTCCAGCACCTCGGAGAGGGTCGTGACCTGGAGGGCCCGGTCGAACCAGCTGTCGAGCGTGTTCACGTCCGTGCAGTCGAGGATGCGCTGCCGGGTTCCTTCCTCCACGTGAATCCCCCGGAGGGCGAGAATCCTCAGGATGTCCTCGGCACGTCCTCGGCTCAGCCCCTCTTCCCTGCCTCGCACCAATCCCTTCTCAAGCCCCTTCTCCATCCCCTGCGCCAGGCCCTGCTGACGTCCCTGCTCGATGAGTTCCTCGCCATAGCTTCGCATCAACTCCTCCGTGCGTTGCTCATCCAGCACTGAATGTAGCACCTGCCCCGTGGCATCGTGGACGGCCCGGTCCCTGGTCCACAGCAGGTAACGGATGACCACCCGCAGGTGTTCGGCACCCTCTGGATCCGCCTGGACCTGGGCGAAGAGGCCCACCCACTCCGGCAGCCTTCTCGCCAGTTCCCCCGTCCGCCCGTGGCGCAGCACCAACCACGCCAGCCGGACCAGTGGAGGGCCGGCCGTGCTCTCAACGCTTCTTCCCGCTCCGCCGTCAGGTCATCGAGCAGGTACTCGAAGCGCGGCACCCACGCTCGCCAGTGTGCCCGCTCCTCCTCGCTCTCTCCCGGCAGCTCGAACAGGTCCTCCACCCGCCGCGGCGCGCTCCAGGCCCCCTCGGGCCCGTGATACATCACCAGCGGGAGGATGACGGGCAACAGGGAGTGCTCCGGGTGCTCCTGGCGCCAGCGCTCCACCTGGCGCACCACGTAGCGCAGCATCCTCAGCGCCATCCACCTGTTCACCGTGGACTGGTGCTCCAGCAGCACGTACAGCAGCAGCGGGCGGCCCGTGCGCAAGCGGGCGGTGAAGAGCAGGTCGCACCTTCTGGGGGCCCGTCCGCGCTACCGGAGCCCAGCGAAGGTGGCGCGAACCTCCTCCACGAAGAGCGCCGGTTGCTCCAGCGCCGCGAAATGACCGCCCCGCTCCAACTCGTTGAAATGGACGAGGCGGGCGAAGCGGGATTCCGCCCAGCGCCGGGACACCCGTATCTGCTCGCCGGGGAACATGCTGATGCCGGCCGGCGTCGGCATGGGCATGCTCGGCGGACCACCTTGTTTCATCGCCTGTGCGCTCTCCCAATACAAGCGCGCGGAACTCGGCCCGGCGTTCGGCAACCAATAGAGCATGATGTCGTCAAGCATGTCGTCGAGCGAGAACACGCGCTCCGGCTCGCCGCCACTGTCCGAGACATCCTGGAAGAGCGCATAGATCCACGCGGCCAGTCCGACAGGCGAATCCGCGAGGCTGAACGCGACGGACTGCGGCCGGGTGTTCTGGAGTTTGTAATAGCCAGAGAACTGCTCGTCATAGCGTTGCGCATCCGCCAGCATCTTCCGCTCGTGCGCGTCCGCGTTCGCGCGTTCCTCGTGGGTCGGTTGGAACATCACCATGTTGAGATGGATGCCAACCAGGCCAGCGGGCGCCATGTAGCCGAGCATCGTCGTGACCCCCGCGCCCCAGTCGCCGCCCTGCGCGGCCCAACGCTCATAACCCAGCCTCCGCATCAACGTCAGCCACGCGCCGGCGATGCGCCCCACGCCACCCCGGCCCGGTGGGTTTGTCGGAAAAGCCAAACCCCGGCAATGATGGGATGACGAGATGGAAGGCATCAGACGCCCTGCCGCCATGCGCGACGGGATTGGTGAGGGGTCCCACCACGTTGCGGAACTCCAGCACCGACCCTGGCCAGCCATGCGTCATGAGGAGCGGCAGGGCGTCCGGCTCGGGCGAGCGGATGTGCAGGAAATGGATGCCCAGTCCGTCGATCTCCGTGCGGTGCTGGCCGAGGCTATTGAGCAATGCCTCGCACCGCCGCCAGTCATAACCCTCGCACCACCGCTCAGCGAGCGCGCGAATCCTGGCGAGCGGCGGACCCTGCCGGGTGTCCTCCACCGTCCCGGGGTCGGGCCAGCGGGTGTGCCTCAGTCGTGCGCGCAGTTCGTCCAACTCGGACTGTGGCACGGACAGGTGAAACGGCTCGATGTGATCAGTCATCAGGAACACTCCAGCTCGGAATGGGAAGCCATGCGTATTGCCCCGCCGACGCGCGTGTGCCACTCCACGGACTCGCGCGGCATCCGGGCCACGATGACTCCGACGAAAACTGAACGTGTCCGTTCAGTTGCAACGAGCGGCGAAGTAGCTTATGCGTTCGGGTCATGCAAGGAAAAGCACCCTTCCCCAGAAAGCTCCGGTGGCGCGGAAGGGGCGGGGGGTCGTCCATCGGCGGAGCAGGTCGGCGAGGTCGATCGTCGCATCCTGGAAGCCGCCACGCGTTTGTTCTTGCAACACGGCTTCGATGCGACGAGTTGTGATCAGGTCGCGCTTCAGGCGAGCGCGGGCAAGGCCAGCATCTACGCGCGATATGCCAACAAAGAGCAGTTGTTCACGGCGGTTGTTCGCCACAACGTCGAGAGCACATTCGCCGCGCCCAAGGACCTCCCAGCCGACCTGCCTCTGCGAGAGCGGCTGCGTGCCGTGGGGCACGGCCTCCTGGTCCATGCGCTTCAGCCCGAAGTGATTGCCTTGATGCGGGTGGTCATGACGACCGCGCAGCGCCTGCCGGAACTCGCTCGACTGACGGACAGGATGGCACGGGACCGCGGTGTGCGGTTTGTCGCGGAGGCGATCGCGGGCCCGTCAGCGGGGACGGCCGAGGCCATCGCGCGTGCCTCGCCAGTGGCCGCCAAGTTCATCGACCTGGTGCTCGTACCCCATCAATTGCGCGCGCTTCTGGGTGACGACCTGGGCGAACTGGCGAAGAAGGCAGACCCCGCCATCGACGAAGCCATCGACCTCCTCTCTCGCGGAGGGTGGCTCGACGGGTGGAAGTAGCACCGGCCGGGCGACCCAGGGCGACAGGTTCCTCTGGCGAGGATGCGCGTCAGACCCCTCCCTGCCGGGCGAGGAAGCGCCGGAGCAGCTGCGCGATCTCCGTGAGCTGGCGGTTCTTGTCGGTGAGTCTCCTCTCGAGGCGTTAGGGTACACGGGACATGAGAGCGACATTACGAGGCAGGGTGATCGCGGAGAGCGCCGACACCGTCGAGGTCGGCGGCTACCACTACTTTCCGCGTGCGTCGGTCCAGATGGAGCTGCTTCGGCCCGCGCCGAAGACGGACAGCGACCGGGCGTGTCCGCATGGCGTCCAGTTCTACGATGTCTCGGACGCGAGCGGCCGGAGCGAGCGCGCGGCTGGTCCTACGAGGCGCCCCAGGCGTCGATGAAGCGGGTCGACCACTGGATTGGCTTCTGGGGAGACGTCGAGCTCGTCCCCTGAGCAGCGCGGCTCATCACTCGCATGGCCACATGCTCGTGAGTCCGGGCCTCAGGACGAGACGGGGCCGCGGGGCAGCCGCACGGAGAAGTTCGTGCCCGCGACGGGGCTGGAGCTCGCGGTGATGGAGCCGCCGTGGGCCAGGACGATCTGCTGCGCGATGTAGAGCCCCAAGCCCAACCCCTGGCGCGAGCTGTCCGCGGCGCGGCGGAAGGGATCGAAGACATGGGGTAGCAGCGACTCGGGGATGGGCGTGCCCTGGTTCGCCACCACGAGGACGATCTCCTGCTCCTCCTCGCGCAGGTCCACCGCTACCGGGGTGTTCTCGGCCCCGTGCTTCAACGCGTTGCCCACGAGGTTGGAGAGGACCTGGGCGAGCCGATCCAGATCCCACTCCCCGGTGTAGGGGCCCTGGCCATGGGAGAACACGATGCGGCCCGGGTGCGTCACCTCGAACTCCTCGAGCGTGGTGCGAACCCACTCCACCAGCTCTCCGGGCCGGCGCTGCAGGGGAATGCCTCCGCCCATTCGGGCGCGGGTGAAGTCGAGCAGGTCGGTGATCATCCGCGACATGCGCTCCCCGCTCTGGACGATGCGCCGCACCCGGGCGAGCACGGACTCGGAGAGGCTCTCCCGGCGCAGCAGTGTCTCGGCGGCCAGGGTGATGGCGTGGAGCGGGCTGCGCAGATCGTGGCTGACGATGCCCATCAACCGCTCGCGGAACTGCTCGGCGCGCTTGCGCTCGGTGATGTCCCGGAGAAACACGGCCAGCCCACCCTCCTCGGTGGGGTAGGCGCTCACGCTCGCCCAGAGGTCCAGTGGGGGATAGTACTCCTCGAATTGCACGGGGACCCGCTCGTTCATCGCGCGGTGGTACTCACGCCAGTACGCGGACTCGGGGTTGTTGATGGCGGGGAAGACCTCCCAGAGGACTCGGCCAAGCTCCTCCTCGCGTCTCTTCTGGCTGATGAGTTCCTGATTCTTGTTCACCTGGGTGATGCGGAAGTCCCTGTCGAGCAGGACGAAGGGATCCCCATGCTCCAGCACCTCCGCCGCGCGCTGACTCTGGAGCAGCGCCTGCTCGGCCTGCTCGCGCAGACGGGTCTGCTCACGGAGGAACTGCTCGCGCTCCTCCTCGCGGTGCTTGCGCTCGGTGATGTCCTGGCAGAAGGCGGCGATTCCATCGTCGATGGGGTAGACGTGGAACTCGAACCAGCGCTGCCAGGGGACGTAGAAGTTCTCGAAGGAGAGCGGGATGCGCTCGGTGGCCACGCGCCGGTAGTAGTGCTCCACGTTCGTTCCCAGCGTCGCGGGGAAGACTTCCCAATGGTCGCGGCCCAGCACCTGCTCGCGCGACGTTCCGATGAAGCGCTCGGCCTCGCGGTTGACGTAGGTGAAGCGCCAATCCCGATCGAAGGAGAGGAAGGCCTCGGACATGCTCTCCAGAATGGCCCCGAGCCGCTGTCGCTCGCGCTCGGTGGCCTCGCGCTCACGCACCCGCTCGGTGATGTCGAGCACCGTGCCGACGAGGCGCACCGCCCGTCCATTCTCATCGAAGAGGGTCCGCCCGTTGGCGGACAACCATCGCTCGATACCGTCCCTCAGGCCCACGGTGCGGAACTCGAGCTGGTACGAGCCACTGCCGGCCGGACTCACGAAGCGTTGCACCACGTGATGTACGCGCTCACGGTCTTCCGGGTGCAGCGCGGAGATGTGGACGGCGTAGTCCAAGGTGGCATCCGGAGGCAGGCCGAGCAGGTGCAGGCAGCGCTCGTCCGCGTGCACCATGCCCGTGAAGGGGTCGTAGTCCCACGTCCCCAGTCCGGTGGCCTCGACCGCCAGGCGGAAGTGCGCCTCTCGCAACTGCGGTGCCTCGACAGCGGGCGGGATGCGGTCGGGTGAGCGCTCGCCGAAGACGGACTCCGTGTGCTCCATGGCGGCGCGCAGCCAGTCGGAGAGCCGTTGGGTGTCCTCGGCGGGGGGCTGCTGGCTGGGAGGGAGGGACGTCCAGAGGCTCGAGAGGAGCCTCCCGAGGAGGGCGAACTCGGCCTTCACGTCCTCCCGCGTGTAGCCCAACCGGAGGCGCCGTCGGAGGTGAGCCTCTTCCAGACTCCGCCGGGTGTAGCCAGGGTCCTCGCGCTGATCGCGGGAGGGAGCGCGCAGGCTGGCGAGATACTCGGGGAGGTTGTCGAGGACATCCTCGGGGCGCACCTCCCTGGCGGACGGGAGCTGGCTGGCCTCCTCGCGGTACCGCAGGAGCAGCGACTCTCGATTCCGCTCGATGAGTTCCGCAAGGGATGGCATGGCCGAGAGAACCCCCGAGCCCTCAGCTTTCACCAGCCCCCACCCATTTGGCATGAAATCTTCCAGCGGAGTCGCTCTCCCGACAAATACTGCCCCGCGTGGGGTAGCGGTGGAGGGCTCGGGTTGGAGCTGAAACAGACTGCCTTCCGCGAGGTCCCGGGTCAGCCCTTGAGGGTCTGTCGGGCTGCTTTCGCCAGTGCACCATGGCGGCACGCGCTTCGTCCGGTGTCGCGATCGGTTGGTCGAAGGTAAAGCGCAGGGGGCGCTCGTCCGCCAGCACATCGAAGCCTTCGGCATCAATGCCTTGCATGACGACCTTCTCCGCCGAGACCCCCTTGAAGGCCTGGCAGTAGGCCTTGAGGTTGTGGGCGTGGTCGTCATTCATGTGCCCGACGATGTCGGCTTCGCTCCGTGCGAAGGGGTTGGCGGCGAGCAATTCATCGCGCTCGAGCCAGTAGATCCGCCCGAATCCGCCAATGAAGCGGGCGCGCACGAGAACGAGCCGGTACAGCTCGAAGTCGTGGGTGTCGAGGTAGTCCGCCGACCGGGGGAAGTAGGCACGGTACCGGGCATGAGCCACGGTTTCGTCGATCGGAACGGGCCCGGCATCCGCGACCCAGGTCAAGCGCTCGGCGGCCTGTGGGTCTGGATTCGTCGCCTCGTGAATCGTCAAGGAGACCTTCGGGTCCGCCTGAATGTTCTTCGTGTGCTGGGCCAGGGTGCTGATGAGAATCAGCGGCGCGCCGGCATGGTCGAGAGTGTAGGGGGTAATCGACCCGAAGGGGTAGCCGGGCAGCTCGAGGCTCAGGGTCGCGAGCACGCCATGGCGCTGGCTCAAGAGAAGCGTGCGGGCAAGACGAGCGCGATTTTCGAGATCGGACATGGCCGGAGGATACCGGAACTCGACGGTGAACCGTTTCGAAGAAGGCCTTCCGCTTTCCGGGACTATAGGAAAGATGGCAGTGGAGGAGCGGGAAGGACGGGCGGGGCGAAGCGCTTCGCCGGCCGCGGTGGCCGGTTCGAGGCGTCCCGCCCTCGCCCGTCTCGGATTACTGCGACAGCTTCTGCTTGATGAAGGCGCCGGAGGGCGTGAGCGCCGAGGCGGGCCAGTTGCCGGTGGTGCTCGCGCCGGGGACGAGCGCGGAGGCGGTCTCGGCCTTGTCGTTGAGCGCCCAGTTGGCCCAGCTCAGCTTGCGGCTGTTCATGAAGTCCATCCAGAGCTGGGTCTCGGTGAGGTTGAGGTTGCCATTGCCGGACGCGTCGCAGGTGCCGAACTCCGTCACGAACAGGGCGATGCCCTTGTTCAGCGCCGTGGTGGCCTTGTCGCGCAGGTTCTGCTTGTGCGAGCCCGCGTAGAAGTGCAGCGAATAGGCCACGTTGGGGTACTGGGTGATGGGGTTGCTCGCGGCCACGTCCACGTCCTGCGACCAGGTCGGCGTGCCCACCACCACGAGGTTGGGAGCGCCGGCGCCGCGGATGGCGCCAATGATGTCCACGGCGTAGGTGCGCACCTCGCTCCAGGACTCGCCGTCCGGCTCGTTGAAGATCTCGAAGATGACGTTGGGGGTATTCTTGTAGAGCTGCGCCATCTCCGTGAAGAACGCCTTGGACTGCGCGGTGTGCTGGGTGGCGTTGTGATCATGCCAGTCGATGATGACGTAGATGCCCTTGGCGATGGCCGCGTCGACGACGGTCTTCACCCGGGCCTTCTCCGCCGCGGGGTTGGTGAGGTAGCCGCCGCTCTCCACGCCCATGGCGGCGCGCACCACGGTGGCCTTCCAGTTGTCCGTGAGCGAGTTGACGACGGAGGCATTGTAGAACGTGCCGCCCCACTGGCTCCAGAAGAGGCTCATCCCCTTGAGTTGGACGGCCGCGCCATTCTGGTTCTGGATTTGATTGCCCACCACCTTGAGCTTGCCGTTCACGGCCACGGGCGAGGCCAACGGTGCCTCCGAAATCTCCACCGTCGGGGTGGTGGCTTCGGACTCCTCTTGAGGGAACGACTCCTCCATGCCGCCGCATCCGCCGAGGAATGTGAGGTAGAGGACCGCCATACACAGGCTCCGCCATCCGCTCAGCCCCGCACCGCCCGAAACCAGATTTCTCTTCATGCACGCCTCTCGTGATGTGTGCAATATTGCAATGGACGTCTTCCAGACACGCGCGTCCTGTCTCATCTTCCCGCGCACGTGAAGATGGCTCGATGCCTGGTTGTCGGGGCAGGGCGAATATGCCGCTGAGGCCGTGGCGCGCGGGTGGTAGGAGGCGCGAGGGGCCCGGCTCCCGCTCGCCGGGACCCCTGGGACCCTGCGCGGTGGCCTTCCGAGCCCACGGTCCCCCAACCGCTTTGGCCTCCGGTTTTCCTACTCCAGGATTTCCGCCCAGAAGCCAAGCATGACCGGCACATTCAGTGGCATGACGACATGACCCAATGCCGTGCGCGCATGCCGCCCTTTGTCGCCGAATACCGCGTTGATCAACTCCGACCCGCCGTTCAGCACGGCGGGAATGTCGCTGAAACCTTCGCGGCAACCGACATGACCTTCGATACGAACGATGCGTACCTTGTTCAGGTCGCCCGCGGCCTGTTGCAACTGGGCAAGGCCGTTCAGCGCGCAGAGGCGAGCCGCCTGGTAGGCTTCCTCCACGGTCAGGTCGGAGCCGACGCTGCCAACATAGGCGAGCTTGCCCTCCTTCCATGGCAGCTGGAAGGAGGTGGTGACCAGGTTGCCGATGCGGGTCCACGGCACATAGGACGCGACCGCCCCGGGCGGAGGCGGCACTGTCAGGCCGAGTTCCGCGAGACGTTCTGTCGGCAGGAGGGGACGAGCGGGGGCCGTCTCCAGGGCCGTGCGCATCGAATCGATTCCATCCCCCCTGTCCGCGTCCCGCGACGCCGGTGGCAGGGCCACGCCAGAGGCATCCGTTCTCCAGCTCGCGGCCTCGTCCATGGCGAAGATGAACTCGAGCGTGATGCCATTCGGATCCTTCACGAACACCTGATGCTCGCGCAGTTGCGGTACCGTGCGAGGCGTGTATGTCACACCAAGGCGGTTGAGACGCGATTCGAATGCTGGCAGGTCCACGCAGCGAAAGGCGATATGGTCGATCGCGCCTGGGCCTGTCCCGGTCGCGCGGTCCCCCAGATAGCGGTGCAGCTCCGGATTGTCTTTTTCTAGCGTCGCGAGATGCACGAGCGGGGTGTCACCCGCGTAGAGCCAGTAGCCGGGAAACTGGAAGGCTGGGCGCGGCCCGACGCGCAGACCGGCGACTTCCTCCAGGAATCGTCGCGTCTCCTCGACGTGTTCCGTCCGCAGCGTGTAGTGGTCTAGTTTTTGTATGCGCATGGCCATCATTGATGTGTGAATGAGCTGATTCATACATCAATGGGTATCAAGAACAATAAATTCTGTTTATGAGGAGCCGCGAGGTTGTTTATGGGGTCCTCGCTGCCTCCTTCGGCGTGGACGGCGCTCGGGCGCCGACCCTCCAGCAGGCAGCGGTGAAGCGGACGTCCGCTCCGTGCACATAGGGCTCGAAAGCGGCGCGGACCGTTTCGATGACCTGGGTGCGAGTCTGGTCGTCCGCCTCGTGCAGAATCCGGCCCAGGGGACCGAGCCGGGTCAGGTATCGGACCAGGTCCTTCTCGGACAGGGTGCAGACAACGTCGATCGGTTGGATGTCGATCCCGGCCCAGCCGCTTTCCTCCAGGATGCGGTGGACCCGGTGCTGGTCCGCGAAGGCGAACTGCCCCGGCGCGTCTGGCTGGCGGGCGGGGAGGTTCGGCAGGAGCGGGGCCGCGGCGCGCTCGGCTGTCGTCATGAACGGATTTTCCGAAGGACTCCGCCAGGCGACGAACCGCAGTTCGGCGTCGTCCTTCGCGGCACGCCTCAGGTTCGCGAAGGCCCGGACGAAGTCGTCGAAGAACATGACGCCGAAGCGCGAGATGATCATGTCGAAGCTCGCGGGCTCGAAGGCGTGGTTCTGCGCGTTGGCGCGGATGAAGCTCGCCGACGTGCCTTCCCGCTCGGCACGGGCCCGGGCGGCGGTGAGCATTGGCTCCGAAATGTCGATGCCGATGCAGTGGCCCTCCGCGCCGAGCCGCCGAGCGACGGCGAGCGTCGTGCCGCCGGTACCGCAGCCGACGTCGAGCACCGGCGCCCGGATCCGGCGAGGACCGCTTCGACGAGCAGGTCTTCGAGCGGTTTGAATATCTGGTCGAGCAACTCCTGCTCCTCGGCCCAGGCGCGTCCGGCGAGGCCATTCCAAAGCGTCGTCTGCTCGTCATCGGTCTGGCGCGCGACATTCATGAGCGTCTCCTTTCGAGTGTTTTCGGGAATCGAAAGCCGTACCCTGCCAGTTCAAGTCGACTTGAGGTCAAGAGGATGAAAGACCTGGACATCACCGAGGTGGCGCGGCGGTCCGGCGTTCCCGCCTCGACGCTGCGGTTCTATGAGGAAAAGGGGCTGATCGCCTCGGTCGGCAGGCGGGGCCTGCGCCGGCTGTTCGAGCCCGGCGTGCTGGAGCGGCTGGCGCTGATCGCGCTGGGGCGCGCCGCCGGCTTCTCGCTCGAGGAGATCGCGCTGATGTTCGCGCCGGACGGGCGGCCGCGCATCGACCGGCAGCTGCTCGTGGCCAAGGCGGAGCAGCTCGACAGGACGATCCGCGAACTCAGCGCCATGCGCGACGGCCTCCGGCACGCCGCCGCCTGCCGCGCGCCGAGCCACATGGAATGCCCCACTTTCCGCCGCCTCCTGCGGGCCGCCGCGTCTGGAGCGATGGGCCCGCGAAGGAAGAGGGGCTAGAAAGCCAGGGGCAGGCTCACCAGCCCACGCGCCTGGGCACTCGGGCGCCACGCGAGCTTCTCGGGCGCCGTGGCCAGACGCGGCTCCGGGAGCCGCTCCAGCAGCAACTCGAAGGCGACGATGGTCTCCAGCCGGGCCAGGGGCGCTCCCAGACAGAAGTGGATGCCATGGCCGAAGCCCACGTGCTTGTTGGGCGTGCGCCCCACGTCGAACCGGTCCGGCTCGGGGAACTGCTCGGCATCCCGGTCCGCGGCCGGTAGTTCACCCGGACGGCCTCATGGGCCCGGATGCGCTGGCCGTGCCACTCCATGTCCTCCTTCGGGAAGCGCAGGATGCTCAGCTCGAACGGGCCGCAGTAGCGCAGCATCTCCTCCACCGCCGAGGGGATGAGGGAGCGATCCTCCCGCAGCCGCTGGAACTGGTCCGGATGCTGCAACAGCGCCAGCAGGCCGTTGCCCAACAGGTTCGCCGTCGTTTCATAACCGCCGACGAGCAGAACGAAGACCATGCTCGTCAGCTCCTCGGCGCTCAGCCGATCCCCCTGCTCCTGCACGGCGACCAACGCGCTGATCAGATCGTCCCGGGGCTGCTGACGGCGCTGCTCGAAGATGCCCTCCAGGTACTTGATGAAGAGCTGGTGGACCTCGCGGGTCTTCTCCTGGGCATCCTTCGACGGAGGGGCGAAGAACGTCTGCGCCCACGCGCGGAACTGGTCGCCGTCCTCCGGGGGAATCCCCAACAGCTCGGTGATGACGAGGACGGGCAGCGGAAAGGCGAACTCCTTGAGGAAGTCCGCCCCGGAGCCCTGGGCCTTCAGCTTCTCCACCAGCTCCGAGCAGATCGCCGTGATGCGCGGGCGCAACTCCTCGATGCGGCGCGGGGTAAAGACCTTGGACACCAGTGAGCGCCTGCGCGTGTGGTCCGGCGGATCCGCGTTCACCGGTGCTGGCTGAGCGCCCGCAGCTTGTGGCTGAAGTACCGCTGCCGGACCTCGTCGGGCAACTGGGTGGGATCCTGCGTGAAGCGCGGATCCCTCACGATCGAGAGCACATCCGCGTAGCGCGTCAACAGCCAGAAGTGCATCCCCGTCTGCGGCTCCGTGATCCGCGCGACGGGGAACTCCTCCCGCATGCGCTCGTAGAGGGGGAACGGGTTGGCGCGCACGTGGGGAGACCACAGCGTCTCTCCCTCCGCGAACAGGGGACTGGCCGTCATGGAACGCTCCTTCTCCTGGAAGGCTCCAACTTTAGAGCGAACGCGCATCCGCATGTACACTTCCAGCTCAGAGGGAGATGCCGTCCACCCAGGCCCTGGCGCGGCTGACCGTGGAGGAGGGGTCGGTGGCCGAGACGATGAACTTCAGGGTGACGGTGCGGTTGGCGTAGGCGGACAGGTCGATGTTGGCGCGCTGAGTCCAGGTGGACTCGGTGACGGTGCCGAGACCCTTGGTGACGGAGTCCACCACCACGTCACTGCCGGCGTTGATGACGACCTTGAAGGACACCGATGCCTGGGTGTTGGCTCCGGAGAGATCCAGCTTGCGCCAGTAGGTGAGCGTGGGATTGCTGGACAGGGTCACGGTGACGCTGGCGGTGCGGGTGACGGTGTTGAAGGAGGGCGTGGCGGAGCCGAGGATGGACCTGCTGCCGCTCACCCCCGTCTGATCGCTGGTGTCCAGGGCCCACTCGGTCAGGGTCCAGCCCGTCTTGTCGGGGCCATTGGTGGAGAAGGTCTCGGTGAAGCGCGCCGAGTTCTGGTCCACGGTGACGGTGATGGCGGCGGAGGTGGTGGTGTTGCCCGAGGCATCGGAGGCCCGGACGCGCACGGTGTGGGCGCCGGGGGTGGCCGTGGTGGTGTTCCACGCGGTGGAGTACGTGCTGCCCGAGGCCGTGCCCACACCCACCACGGCGCCGTCCACGAGGAACTCCACCCGGGTGACGCCCACGTTGTCGGTGGCGGTGGCGGTGAGGGAGACGGTGCCGGCCAGGGTGGCGTTGGCGGCCGGAGAGGTGAGGGCGACGACAGGCGCGGTGGTGTCGGAGACGCCGCCGGTGACGGTGACGGTGATGGAACTGGAGGTGGTGGCGTTGCCCGCGGCGTCGGAGGCCCGTGCCGCCAGGGTGTGGGCGCCGTTGGCCGCGGCGGCGGCGTTCCACGCGAAGGTGAAGGGGAGTGGAGTCGGTGCCCACCACGGCGCCGTCGATGAGGAACGCCACCTCGGTGACGCCCACGTTGTCCGTGGCCTGGGCGCTCAGCGTCACCGTGCCACTCACGGTGGCGCCGTGGGCGGGCGAGGAGAGGCTGACCGCGGGGGCGGCCGTGTCGGAGTTGTCGAGCCCGAAGAACTTCGCCACCTCCAGGGTGGAGCAGATGTTGGTGTCCAGGATATAGGCGCCCGCGGTGCCGCACGCGACGGAGGAGCCGGGGAACCGGGTGGCCGGATCGATGGCGGTGCCGTGCCCCATGCCGGTCAGGTCATACGTCTCCACGAGAGCCTGGCCCGCGCTGTTCTTGTAGACCTTGTGGGGGTAGGTGGCGACCGTGTCCGAGACGTCCGCCGTCATGTCGATGCCGTGCACCGCCGTCCACTGCTCCAGGGCCTCCACCGGTTGGTGTTCTTCACGGTGTAGTCGGAGGTGCCGTGCCAGAGGGAGATCTTCGGGTAGGCGCCGGTGTAGCCGGAGTAGGCGCCGCGCACCAGGCTCGCCCACTGGTCCGGTGTCTTGCTCACGCCCGGGCTCATGCAGGAGAAGGCGTCGGTCATCGTGGTGGCGCACTTGTAGGGAATGCCCGCCATGATGGCGGCCCCCGAGAAGACGTCCGGGTAGGTGGCGGCCATGACGTGCGACATCGCCGCGCCCGCCGACAGGCCGGTGACGAAGACGCGGCTCGGATCAATGGAGGCGTCCGCCTTCATCTTGTCCACCATCTGCTTGATGGAGAGCGCCTCGCCCGAGCCCCGCGCGATGTCTCCCGGCTCGAACCAGTTGAAGCAGACGTTCTGGTTGTTGGCGCTCAGTTGCTCGGGGTAGACCACGTAGAACTTGAGCTGATCGGCCAGGGCGTTCCAGCCGGTGTTGGTGTAGGCCGCGGCCGTCTGGGTACAGCCGTGCAGGGCCACCACCAGGGGCGCGTTGGCGGGCATGTCGGCGGGCACGTGCTTCCACATCTTCAGATTGCCGGGGTTGCTTCCGAAGCTCGTCACCTGCGTCAGCGCGCTGTTCACCTGCCCCAAGGGGGTCTCCTCCGCGGGCGGGGGCTCGCCTCCGCAGCCAAGCAACGACAGGGTGAGAAGTGCATGGGGGGCGCCTGTGAACAGTCGCTTCGACATGGGGAAGATCCTGGGGTAGGGGAGTCAATGTTTTATCATGATTGTCCCTTCCCGGTCTGGCCCGTTTTCACGAGTCAACGGTTCTTCGTCCGGGTGGCGCGGCGCGCGAGCCATGACGCGTGACGTCAGGATTGGGGGAGCGGGGACATGAACCTCTCATCAACCAGGCATGAACCCCACGCGCCTGCCTGGGTTCTCCTAGCGTGGTTTGCGCGTTCGGCGGTCCGCGCTCGTCGCAGTGGGTCGTCGGGCGCGCGCCCGCTGTTCGAGCGCGGCCACCAGCAAGTCCATGCCGAAGTCGAACTCCGCCGCGTGATCGCACGCGGCCGGTGGAGAGCGGCCCTGGCCACGTGGGGGAAGCCGGAGTTCTCCAGTTCCGCGCGGCGCTCCACCAGGCCCCCGGGGTTCTGGCCGCTGAAGGTCGGCCCGGAGGACACTTCGCGCAGGAGCGTCCCGACCAGGAAGGCGAGGACGGTCCTCAGGGCATGGACGGCTTCTTCCGGTGGAAAACCGGCCGCATGCAGGAGTCCGAGCGCTGACTCCGTGCCCACCAGGCCCTTGGCGGACTCGAGCTGGCGCGTGAGCACCAGCGGGGCGGCCTGGGGGTGCTGGATCGCCGCGTGACGGAAGGCCGTCGCGAGCGCGCGGACATCCGCGCGCCAGTCACCGGTCGGCTCGGGCAGGCCGATGCGTCCCAGGAACAGCTCCGCGATTCCGTCGAGGACCGCCTCCTTGTTGGCGACATGGTTGTAGAGGCTCATCGCGTCCACGCCGAGCTCCGTGGCGAGGCTCCGCATGCTCAGCGCCTCGGTCCCGCCTCGGTCCACGAGCGTCAAGGCGGCCTCGAGGACCTTCTCCCGCGTGAGCCGGGCACCTCCCCTCGGCCGTCCGCGCCGAGGTGCCACGCCGTCCGGCTCCATGTCGGGTGCTCGCCTGTCGGAACGCTTCATGACATTGACAATACCTACGTCGTAGGATTATTCCAAATCTACAGCGTAGGTAAACACGGCGAATTCACCCTGAAGTCCTTCCCCCGAGAAAGAGGTACGTGTGCTCACCGAGCAAGTCCGCGAGGCACGGCAGCAACTGGTGTTGAAGCATTTCCACGACGAGGTGAAGCAGAACTGGGATGACGTCCTGTCGACCTTCCCCCATCCCCGCTACGAGCTGATTCCCACCCTGACGGTGCACGAGGGCGACAGCAGGGTGCGCGGGTACTACCGCGAGACCCGCATCGCGTTCCCGGATCAGCACCACGAGATCATCGCGTTGCGGCACAGCGACGACGCCGTCATCGTCGAGTTCTGGTTGATGGGCACCCACCTGGGCCCGCTGGGCCAGATTCCCCCACCAGGAACAAGTTCCGGGTGCGCGTGACGGCGTTCTTCATCTTCGATGCGACCGAGACGCTGGTCTGCGAGCGCGTCTACTTCGACACCCTCAGCATGCTCAAGCAACTCGTCGGCGGCCTCGACATGAAGCAACCGAAAAACTGGCTCCTCGCCGCCCAATGCCTCAAGGGCCTCCTGGCGATGTCCAGCAACGAGCCGGTCCTCCCTGACCGAGACCGTCGCGCCCACCTTCAACGCATAGGGGCATGAGAGCCACCCCCTGACACCTCCCGCGGCTCAGTGGATGCGGAGTACCTGTTGGCACGCCTGGGGCAACAGCCGCGAGGACCTTCCCGCGATGCACGAGATGACGGTCGGCATCCCGCGCACCACCGCACCCGCGAAGTACGCTTCCCGCCGTTCACTCGGGCCGAGCATGCGCAGGTACGTGCACTCCGTCCTGGCGCCGTCGATGGCGCAGGGAAGGCGCGACTCCAGGTAGCTCGCCCGGGGGACGTCCTTGAACGTCAGCAGGCCCTCGCGCACGGAGTCCCGCAGGCGGGAGGCATGGGGCAGCCGGGTCCAGTCGAGTCGTGAGCCGTCGTCGCACTCGATCCGGCCGCTGCCATTCTCCGCCGTGAGGTTGCACCCGTCGGGCGCGACGAGCTCCCGGCCCGCGAGCGCGGCATCCGATTGCGCCACGGCCACCCCCTCCTCGGGGAGGGACTTCCACGGTTGCGTTGCGAGCTGCTCCAGCACCCGCCCACAGCGGGCCTGCGGCTCCGGTGTACCGCGGGCCTTGCAGAGGACCCGCCGCGCTCCTTTCCCTTCACCGGCACGACGGCGAACAGCGAGGACTCCCGCGCCTCGGTCTCCTTCGGGCGCATGCTCAGGAGGCGCACCTTGTGGCCCGCCAGCGTGGCCTTCACCTCCTTGAACGTCACTCCCCCCGCGGCCTGTTTCTGGAAGGTGCGGCGGTTGCGCTGCCACAGCTTCTGGACGGAGACGCCCGCGTGGTCCGAGAGGATGGCACTGAAGTCACCGCACTCGTAGCTCCACCCCTCACCACCGAACGGCTCCGCCGTACAGCCCGCCAGAAGAGACCGCGGGCCCGCGTGGGCGGACAGCGGGCACACCGCCGCACAGAGCACGAGGGCCGGGCCCGGCAGCAGACGGATCGAAGGGGCGCGAATCAACGGCGCTCAGCTTATCAGGACCTCGCCGCACAAGAGAACGCTGGCCGCGGCCCCAAGGGTCTTCCACTTCTCCTTCCACCCTCGGAGTGGGGGCGGCATGCTCCCACTCCACAATCCCATGAACATCAAAGAAACGAATCGATGCCTGTCCGCCTGCTTGCTGCTCGTTCTGTCCGCTTGTGCGGAGGAAAGAAGTGAGGAGCAGGTCCGAATCACGGTGACCTGCGCGGCGGCCACTTTGGACGTCATGAAAAGCACCCCGTGTTCGGCGAACGCGACGGATTCGGATGGACGCTCCGTGGATGTCGGCTCCCTGAGCTGGAGCAGCAGCGATGGGGAACTGGCGGGAGTGGATTTGACGGGACGGGTGACGGCCCGCGCCAGGGGCACTGTCACCATCCAGGCGACGGCCTTCTCGACCAGATATGACGTCCTCCCCGGTGAGGCCACGCTGAACGTCCAGGGCCTCCTCCATTCGGGGCGCATCACCGCCCCGGAAACGTGGCGGGCAGCGGACAACCCCCACGTGGTGTCCTCCACCCTGACGGTGGCTGGCGCCAACGATCCCCAATTGACCCTGGAGGCCGGTGTCGTGGTCCGCTTCCTGCCCCGCGTGAAACTGGAGGTGGGTGGCACGGAAACCGGGGTCCTCTCCGTGGAAGGAACCGAGGCGAGCCCCGTACTGCTCACCTCCGATGACCCAGACGCCGCCTCTGAATCCCTCTTCTGGGAGGGGATCCTGGTGGACCAACACTCCTCCATCCGCCTCCATCACGCCGTCATTGAAGGCGTGAATGGGAATTCGCTGGGGGGCGCCTTGTACGTGAATGGTTCCCTCCTCGCCGACAACGTCACCGTGCGCCGGTGTCTCGGAGGTGCTTATCTGCTCGAGGGTGGCACGTTCGCCCCCGGCTCCACGAAGCTCCGGGTGAATGGGTGTGGCCATCCGCTCTGGATCCGGGCCGATGCGGTGGGCTCCATTCCCACGGACAGTGAATTCACGGACAACGAGTCCAACGCGGTCTTCGTCCATGGCGGCGTCGAGCACAGTCAGACGTGGCCGAACCTGGGTGTGCCGTATGTCATGCGAAGTGACCTCCTCGTGGGACACCCCGACTCCAGGTCGGTGCTCACCCTGCTTCCGGGGACCGAGATCCGGATGGCCGCGAACCGGGAAGTCTGGGTTGAGTTCCAAGGAGCCTCGTGGCCCGGGGCACCGCCACGCGGCCCATCCGCTTCGTGGCGAACGCCTCCACGCCCTCACCGGGCTTCTGGATGGGTCTGCGCTTCGGCGAAGCCTGGGGCAGCAGTCTCGAGCATGTCTCCGTCTCCCATGCCGGCCCGGCGGCATTGACCGTCCACCAGGAACTGGGCGCCTTCGTGACCCGGAGCGAGTTCACCCACTCCTCCGGCTGTGGTCTCCTCCGCGCGCCCGAGGTGACCACGGACTTCACCCGTGACGAGTACGGCAACACCTTCTCCGACAACGCCCTGGGCGCGCAGTGCCCACCGGGACGACCCGAGCGCTCGCCCAACCCGGTAGGGCGGACGACTCGTAGGACGCGAGGGCGCGGAACGGGTTTTCTGATCCTCCCGGCCGCGGTGTCCGGCCGCGGTGTCAAAGAGTTCGGATCGCGAGGCGTGAGCGAGATGACCCCGAAGTCCCCGATGGAGACAACACGGTCAGGACTCGCGCACCTATACGGTCGACGAGGCGGCCATGCCCTTCACCGCCCTGTCCAACGCCCCCGAGAGCGACCGCTGGTGGGGCGTCCTCGAGGGCAGCGGCTACCGCATCGAGGTCCCCAAGAACTGGAATGGCATGCTCGTGATGTAGGCGCACGGGTACGCCGGCACCGCGAGCACCCTCAACGTCAGCTCCCCCAGCATCCGGCGCCACCTCCTCGAGAACGGGTACGCCTGGGCCGCTTCGAGCTACTCGAAGAACTCCTATGACGTGCGCGCGGGAATCGAGGACACCAAGACACTCGCGCTTGCCTTCACGCGCATCGCCTCCGAGCGGGGCCGCCCGCTCGAGGACCCGCGCAAGACGTACATCATCGGTCACTCCATGGGCGGACATGTCGCCGCCGCCGCCATCGACGCGGAGACCCTCGAGACCGCCAACCACAAGGTCCGCTACGACGGCGCCGTCCCCATGTGCGGCGTGCTGGGTGACGCGGAGCTGTTCAATTACTTCGCCGCCTACGGGCTCGCCGCCCAGCAGCTCGCGGGCTACCCCGCCTCGGGCTGGCCGGTGGAGGACTGGGCGCTGATCCAACCCGGCGTGAAGGCCGCGCTCTTCAAGACCTACCCCACCGAGGTGACTCCCCAGGGTGACAAGCTGAAGCAGGTCGTCAAGCACCTGACCGGTGGCGAGCGGCCCCTGTTCGACCCCGGCTTCAGTGGCCCCCTGGCCAGGAGCATCCAGGACCTGCTCTGGGGCACCTTCGGCGGCTCCGGCACCCTGGACGGCATCCTCAACCGGGACGGCATCTCCACCGTGGACATCCAGTTCCAGCTCGATATGGGCGACCTGTTCGTCCCCTTCAGCATGGAGCAGATCTTCAAGCGCCGCGCGGATGCCCAGGGCACCTCCCAGTGGCTCGTCCAGCGCGCCATCCGCGGCGTCAGCCACTGTGACTTCACCACCGCCGAACAGGTCGCCGCCTTCGACGCCATGGTCCAGTGGGAGCAGCAGGGCCTCAAGCCCCAGGGGGACGAGGTGCTCGACCCCGCCGTGGTCTCGAGCCCCTCGTACGGGTGCGCCTTCACCAACAACACCGTGGGCCCCGACGATCCCCAGACGACGGGCCTGCTTCGCGCTTCCATCGTCTCCGCCCATCCCTGCCCGGCGCGCTGAGGCACGGGGTCGCGCCTTCGGAGTGCTACCGTCCCCGGTGCTCGAGTTTCCCGCGATGCTCCACGGCCTCACCGGCGCCGTCCTGCGCAAGGTGAGGGCCAAGGGCCAGCGGTGGGCTCGGTGACCATGCAGTGGGCTCCCTGGGGTAGGGAGTTGGGACGGTATTTGTTGAAAGAACGTGGCCATGCGTCTACGCGCTTGCTTCTCACTGCTGCTCTTTCTCTCCGCCTGCGCGAGCGCGCCCCCTTCGCCGTCGATGCCTCGGCCCCACGTCTTCGCCCCGACTCCTCCCCCAGGCCCGAGCATCCGTCTCGTGTCCTCGCCGATGGAGCCGGTGCAGCAAGGGGCGCGGATTGGAAGGGCGGACCTGGACCGGGTCCGGGTGTTGCTGTCTCGGGCGCGTCATGACTTGGAGCCGCGTCAATGGGAGGCGTTGGATCGCAAGCTGACCGCGGCAGAACGGGCCTTCGAGCGCTTTTCCACAGCCGCGAAAACGAGCGGGCAAGCCGCCGAGGTGGTGAGGGGCGCAGAGGGTCTTGCTCAGGCGGGCCGTGCCAGGACGTTCGCAGGGGCGCTCTCCCGGGTGGGCCCGTTGCTCGTGGGCCTCGTCCTGCTCTGGCCCACCAGCACCGCCGGGCCGGAGTCCGACAGCCGCCCACCCTGGGTCGACGCTCAACGGGAGTTCGAGGCACGGCTGCGAGACGTGTCGGAGCCTCGCGGCAACTCATGGTGGAACTCGAGGCCCAGCCTCGTGCGGCGAAAGCACCGGCCCGGGAGCCCTCGCCGCGAAAGCAGCCCGCGACCGCTCTCACCGAGGAAGACGACCCGAGATGCAAGCCCATCCCATTGCCGCGCCACTTGGGCGGACATGACCCGCACAATGAGTGCGCGGACAAGATGCCGAACAACAGCTTCCCCGGTGGGGATGTGTACGTGAATGGGAAGAACTTCGACGCGCTGCAACTCGCCACGCGCACGCTATGGGAGGTCAAAACGGATGACTTTGAAAAACAACCGCCTCGCTCGCAGCAGTTCCTTGTCAGAATGAAGCTGCCGGAAGTACAGCGCGAGAAAAAACTCGCGGAAGCATGCGGATACAACTTCGCCGTTGGCGTCAAAAGCGCCGCACACCAGGCGATACTGGAGAGTTTGGATGATACCCTCACCGTCGTCCTCATGAATTGGTGCTGACATGGCGTTTGGCCGAAATGAGATGACCATCAGCGTATACGCCCCTGTGCTTACGAGCGACGATGGGCGCCCGCTTGCCATCGTTCATGGAATGGAGCGTGCGCTTCCATGCGTGCGCTTGGGGTGGACGACTTCGGAGAAGCAAGACCTCATATTGCTGCCTCACCGCGATGAATGGGTCGCGTCCAATAGGACAGACGGAGGTTTTCCGTTCCTCTGCAATGATGACGATGCCCATTTAGTGACGATTTCCGGGTGGGAAAACTCGAACGGTCTTGCCGCGGATGGCGCGCCGCATTTTGAAGTTCATGCGCAACTGCCATGCGACGCAGCCGGTATCGCGGCGGCAGCGGATGTGCTCGCGGCGATTGGGGAAGGCGCACGCGCGTATTGGGGACACGCTACGCCTTTCAACGCGACCGTGGAGATTTCGCGGCAGACGGTCGACCCGGTGCGTAAGCCAGGGGTTCCGCCACGGGGGCTGCCCGCGCTCAGGTTCCCAAACTACATTCGTTCACCTGAGATTCCGCGTCGCCTCGGGTGGCTGAACTACTGGTCGGCCGCCGCCGCACGAGCCATCGGGTTCCCGGACCGGCCCGCGACGCGGACCTGCTCTCGCGCTCACGGAGTACCGCGACCGGTGGGTGGGTGGTGCAGCTCACGGAGTCGCCGCTCGACCTGGACGATTCCACGCACCTGGTGGCGCTCAAGAGGGCCTACGAGCGCTTCCCGGAGATCGGCGGGCGCGCAGCCCATTAGGGAACACGTGCGCGCGGGCAGCCGTCCAGCTCATCCCCGTTCATCCAGAGCCGGGATGCTGGGCGGCCAGGTTTCAAGCCCTTGAGGATGATGCCCTGGGGGGCCCTGAGACGCGCGAGGTGTCGCAACGAGTTCTTTGACACCCTTTCAGGCGCAACTGACCGCGACCTCGGACGGTTACCCGGCGGCCGCGGCCGGGCGCGGAGAGCCCCGGGTGGGCCGGCGCTCGGCATAGAGGCGATCCCGCCACGCCAGGAGGTCTCCAAACTCCTCCACCAGCAGGGGCTCGGTGAAGGCGGCGCGCAATCCAGGGCCGAGCGGCAGCGCGGGATGCTCCACCGGCCGCACCGCGCCCAGCGCCACGGCGGTGGTGAGATCGGCGAAGGTGAAGTCGGAGAGCAGCGTGCTCCGCCCCTTCAGCCCGGCCCGGAGCTGTTCGAGGATGCGCCGCATCGTGTCCCGGGCCTCCTGGGGGGTCTGCGCGCTCAGGCGGTATTTCCGGGCGACGTACGCCATCCCCAGTCCCGCCAGCGGCCTCAACGCCGAGCGAAGCGGGGCGGGCATGAACGAGGGCATGCTCTCGTGCCGCGCCTGCGCGCTCTGGGTCATCCGGGGCACGCCCAGCACCCGCCCCGCGTCCATGAGGGTGTTGGTGAGCTCCACGTACCGGGCGATCTCCGCCTCGGCCCCCGCGGGGAACAGCGGCGTCCCCTTGCCCAGGCGGTCCACGTACCGGGCGATTTCCACCGAGTCGCGGATGACACGCCCCTCGTGGAAGAGCACGGGGACCGAGAGCCGCCCACGATACACCCCGGTGCGCACCCGGAGCGCCAGCTCTCCAAGGAGGGGGACATACGCTTCTTCACGGTAGTCGATGCCGTGGTGGTCGAGGGCGAAGCGGGCCCTCTCGGACCAGAGAGACATGGGAAGGGCGACGAATCGGGACGGGCTCATGGGCCCCAGCATCGCATTTGCTTCTTCTCTCCGCCTTCATTGCGAGCTTTGCTCTCTACGAGAGTCGGAGGGGAGAACAACCGACGAGTTATGCTCTCGGATGATCTTCCAACCGGCACCGCTACAACGCCACACAAGGGACGACCGGGTACGGATGCGGATGACGTTGCCGTCGGCTGCTTCGATGCGCGCCTCGAACTCGAGTGTGGAGGCAGCCAGGCCGCCGGAGCCGGACGCTACTGCCGGGCCGTTGACGACGCGATGCTGCACGCTGCGCAGCGCGGAGAAGCTCGGCTCCCAGAACGTTCCATACTCTTCAGCGCTGTGCGCCACGCGCTTCTGAGGGTCGAAGTCGTCGTAGAGGACGACGTCCTTGGCCGAGAAGTCATAGTACTTCCCGAGCTTCTCACGGAAGCTGAACGGCCCGTCGCCGACGTGCTTCTCCCAGCCGACGAGAATCCACTCACGATGGAGCTCCCCCACGCTGGCAGGACCGCTCGCCGGGCAACCAGAAGCGCCGACAACCTGCGCGGCTGTCATGTTCGGAATCAGCGCGGTCAGAGTCAGAGCCAGGAGTCGGAGTCCGCCCTTGATGTTGTCAGTGCTCATGATCTTCTCCTCTGTGTTGTGACTGCTGCCGCGGGCGCGAGTTCGTCACCGCGGCCCCGTCACGATGCAGAGAAGTTACGACAGCTCTACCCGCCGATTGAGTTGCTGATTGTGGATGGACTGGTAAGCACTGCTTGACAATGTCGAGCGTGCTCACCGCTCCCGGTAGATGGCGAGTCCGGACCTGAGGTTCTGGCGGGGCCTGGCGACGACGGCCCAAGCCCACGTCGACCTCCGGTGACAGCGTCGGGCGTCGCGGGTTCAGGGCACCAGCGCGTCGGCCTCGATCTCCACCAGCATGGCCGGGTCGATGAGGCGCTTGACCTCCACCATGCTGGTGGCGGGGCGGATGGCGCCGAAGACGGCGCCGTGGGCCCGTCCCACCTCCTGCCAGTGGGCGATGTCCGTCACGTACATCCGCGTGCGCACCACGTGCTCCAGCCCGGCGCCCATGCCCTCGAGCGCCGCCTGGATGTTGCGCAGCGCCTGCTGGGCCTGCGCATAGGCGTCCCCACCCCCCACCACCTGCCCCGACCCGTCCGTGGCCGTGGTCCCCGAGACGAAGATGAACGGTCCGACCCGGACCGCGCGCGAGTAGCCCACCTGCGTTTCCCAAGGAGTTCCCGTCGAAAAGGTGCTGCGCTGCATGGCGGCTCCTGTCGTGGCCCCGGATCCCCGCCTCCTGGCGAAGAGGGGTGCACGGTGAGTGTACGCGGGGGCATACCCGAACGCCTGACGCCCCGCACGCCTTCCAGCAAGGCGATGTCTCAATCCGTGCCCCGCGAAAAAATACACGGCGCGTGATAGTTGCACTCTCCATGGCATCCGAGCTCGACCAGGAGGTCGCCCGTCGGCGCACCTTCGCGATCATCTCCCACCCCGACGCGGGCAAGACGACCCTCACCGAGAAGCTGCTGCTCTACGGCGGCGCCATCCACCTGGCCGGTAGCGTGAAGGCCCGGCGCGCCAGCCGCCACGCGACCAGCGACTGGATGGAGCTGGAGAAGCAGCGCGGTATCTCCGTGACCTCCTCGGTGTTGCAGTTCCCCTACCGGGGCCACGCGGTGAACCTGCTGGACACCCCCGGCCACCAGGACTTCTCCGAGGACACCTACCGCACCCTGGCGGCGGCGGACGCGGCGGTGATGCTCATCGACGCGGCCAAGGGCGTGGAGCCCCAGACCAAGAAGCTCTTCAAGGTCTGCCGCATGCGTGGCATCCCCATCTTCACCTTCGTGAACAAGCTGGACCGCTTCGGCCGCGCGCCCCTGGAGCTCATGGACGAGCTGGAGCAGGTGCTGGGCCTGCGCGCCTACCCGATGAACTGGCCCATCGGCATGGGGCCGGAGTTCCGGGGCGTGTATGACCGGCAGCACAAGGTGGTGCACGTCTTCTCCGCGGAAGGGCGCCACGGCGAGTCCGAGGTCGCCGAGCGCTCGGTGCCGCTCGACTCCGAGGAAATCCACTCGGTGCTCAGCGAGCGCGAGCTGGCCACGCTCAAGGAGGAGATCGAGCTGCTCGACATCGGCGGGGACGAGTTCACCCGGGAGAAGGTGACCGAGGGGCAGCTCACGCCCATGTTCTTCGGCAGCGCGATGACCAACTTCGGCGTGCGGCCCTTCCTGGACGCGTTCCTGGAGCTGGCGCCGCCGCCCACCTCGCGTCCGACGAAGGAGGGCCCGCGCGAGCCCACCTACCCGAAGTTCTCCGGCTTCGTGTTCAAGATCCAGGCGAACATGGACCCCGCGCACCGCGACCGCATCGCGTTCATGCGCATCGTGTCGGGCCGCTACACCAAGGGGATGACGGCGTTCCACTCGCGGCTGGGCAAGGACGTGCGCCTGGCCAAGCCCAGCCAGTTCCTCGCCGCCGAGCGCACGGCCATCGAGGACGCGTGGCCCGGAGACGTCATCGGTCTGTTCGACCCCGGCATGTTCCGCATCGGCGACACCCTGGCCGAGGGCGAGGATCTGCTCTTCGAGAGCGTGCCGCGCTTCAGCCCGGAGTACTTCGCCATCGTGCGCTCGAAGGATCCGCTGCGCCGCAAGCAGATGGAGAAGGGCCTGGAGCAGCTCTCCGAGGAGGGCACGGTGCAGATCTTCCAGCAGCTCGGCATGGGCATGAAGGATCCCATCGTCGGCGTGGTGGGCGCCCTGCAGTTCGAGGTGCTCCAGTTCCGCGTGGAGCACGAGTACGGCGCGCGCATCATGCTGGACCGGCTGCCCTTCAGCCACGCCCGCTGGGTGGTGGGGCCGAACTTCGATCCGAAGACCTTCGACTGGGAGGGCAATCGCCAGACGGTGCAGGACCGCGACGGCCTGCCCCTGGTGCTCTTCCGGGACGACTGGGCGCTGCAGCACGCCGAGGAGAAGCACCCGGAGCTGAAGTTCCTCTCGGCGGCGCCGCAGCTGCGGCAGTTGGCCGCGACCGGGAGCTGAAGCACCGCGGCCGCCCGGGGCGGGCTACTTGTACGGCACCACCGTGCCGCCCCGGTGCGCCGAGTCGCGCAGCACCGGGCGCGTCTCCTTGTGGAGGCGCGCCGCCTTGGGGCCGACGAGGAAGGGCTTGGGGTCGCCCTTGCGGAAGGTCTTCTTCAGGTACTCCTCCACCTCGCGGTAGGTGCGCATGAAGACATCCGCGGCCGCTTCCTTGCGGCCCGTCTGGGGCGTGACGTCCATCTCCGCCCACATCTGGCCGCTGAGCAGCTCGCCCTCCTCGTTCATCCGGCAGCGCTCGAGGAAGATGACGGGCGAGCGCACCTCGTCGATGCGCCAGAAGCCCTTGTCCGGGCCGCGCTTCACCTTGTCCACGATGGCCGGGCCGGCGGCCAGTACCACGAGGTACAGGTCCTCCTCGGGCAGCCGGGGCACGTTCGCCTGCGAGGCCCGGAAGGTCTCCCAGTCGGGTGGCACGCGCCGGGGGTACACCTCCAGCTCGAAGCGCTCGAGGTGGCGGAAGAAGGCGACCTCGTCGTCGGGGGACATGAAGAACTGAACCTGGGTGGCCATGCGTTGGCCCATTAACCGAATGCCGGGCCGCGCGGAAGTCCGAGCCGGGCTGGACCCAGGATTCCCCTAAGGATTCCCTCCATGGACAAGACCTTCGACGCGCTGCTCGCCCGGATGCACGAACTCCGCGACCTGGGAGGGGTCATCGGCCCGGCCTCGTGGGACCGGGAGACCTACCTGCCCACCCGGGCCCACGAAGCCCGCTCCCACCAGCTCTCCACCCTGCACGGCATCCAACACGAGCGCCTGGTGGACCCCCGGCTGGGCGAGCTGCTCGCCTGGGCCTCGGACGCTCCGGGGCTCACCTCGGACCAGCGCGCCATGGCGCGCGTGCTGACGCAGGAGCGGGATCGGGCGGTGAAGTTGCCCCGGACGCTGGTGAAGGCGCTCGCCGAGGCCCAGAGTCAGGGCTTGCAAGCCCGGCGCGAGGCCCGTGAGGAGCGCCGCTTCGCCCGCTTCCAGCCCGCCCTCTCCCGGCTGCTCGCCCTGCGCCGGGAGCAGGCGGACGCGTATGGCCATGGCGGCGAGCGCTATGACGCCCTGCTCGACGAGTACGAGCCCGGCATGCGCGTGGCGCGCCTGGGTCCGGTGCTGGCCTCGCTGCGCGACACGCTCATCCGTCTGGTGGGGGCGCTCCAGGCCGCGCCGCGCCAGGTGCCGGAGCTCTTCCAGGGCCGGCGCTTCGACACCGAGGCCCAGTGGCGCGTGTCGCTGCGGATGCTCGGGGACATGGGCTTCGAGCTGGACGCGGGGCGGCAGGACAAGAGCATCCATCCCTTCTCCAGCGGCCTGCACCCCACGGACGTGCGCCTCACCACGGACCTGGACGAGCACTCGCTGGAGGGACTCTTCAGCACGCTGCACGAGGGCGGGCACGGGCTGTACGAGCAGGGTTTCCAGCCGGCCCACCACCGCACGCCCCTGGCGAACGCGCCCTCCATGGGCCTGCACGAGTCCCAGTCGCGCCTGTGGGAGAACCTCGTGGGGCGCGGCCGGCCCTTCTGGACGCACTACTTCCCGCTCCTGCGCGACACCTTCTCCGAGGGGCTCGCGGGCGTGGAGCTGGACGGCTTCCTCGCGGCCATCAACCGCGTCACGCCCTCGTTCATCCGCACGGCCGCGGACGAGGTGACGTACAACCTGCACATCGTGCTGCGCTACGAGCTGGAGCTGCTGCTCATCCGCGACGAGCTGCCCCTGGACGAGCTGCCCGCGGCGTGGAACGAGCGCATGCGGCGCTTCCTGGGCATCACCCCGCCGGATGACCTGCAGGGCGTGCTCCAGGACATCCACTGGGCCTGGGGCGAGTTCGGCTACTTCCCCACGTACGCCCTGGGCAACCTCTACTCGGCGTCCCTCTACGCCGCGGCGCGGCGAGCCTTGCCGGGGCTGGAGGAGGGACTTGCCCGTGGCGAGCTGCGGCCCCTGCGCGACTGGCTGCGCGACCACGTGCACGCCGAGGGCTACCGCCTGCCCGCGGAGGAGCTCGTGCGCGAGGTGACGGGCCAGGGCCTCACCGACGTGGACTTCCTCGCCTACCTCCAGTCCAAGTTCGGCGCCCTCTACGGCGTGACGCTCTGACGCCGCCGCACGGCGTCCTCCAGGTACTCGCGGACGACTCGCACGAGGGGCAGGCGCAGCGCGGTGTCCACGTCGATGAACCGGGCCCACACCACCTCGCGGTGGTCGAGCACCAGGGGGGCTCGGTCTCGACCTCCAGCTCCACGAAGTGGCAGGTGTCGTGTTTGTACACGTAGCGGTTCTGGCTCATGAAGACGGGGCGCAGCCGCTCGGGTGGCACGTGCAGCCCCACCTCCTCGCGCAGCTCGCGCGAGCCCGTCTGCGCGGGGCTCTCCCCCGGGTTCTGGCCACCGCCCGGCATGCTGAAATCGCGCCGGTAGGAGTTCTGTAACAACAACACCTCGCGGCCCCGCCACACCCCCACGAGGGTTCCCTCGGTCGTTGGACGTCGGACGAACCACCAGACGAGTGCCAGATTGTAGGCACCTCGATAGGCCACGCGCACGAAGGGATCCACTAGAGAACTCACGACGCCTCCCACTCGGACCCTACCTCGCTTCGCGTTGTGGCGAGGGCCTCCTTCGTGAGAAGCCGTGGTCCATGGCCGCCTCGCAGACATTCGACATGACGCGACCCCAGAAGCTCTTCACCCTCGCCGGGGTGATGCTCGGCATGCTGCTGGCCGCGCTCGACCAGACGATCGTGTCCACCGCGGGGCCCGCCATCCAGCGCGACCTGAACATCCCCGCCTCGCTCTACGCGTGGCTCACCACGTCCTACCTCGTGGCTTCCACGGTGCTGGTGCCCGTGTACGGCAAGCTATCGGATGGGTTCGGCCGGCGGCGCATCCTCGTCATCGGCATCCTCATCTTCCTGGGTGGCTCGGCGCTGTGCGGCCTGTCGCGCACCACGCTCCAGCTCATCCTCGCCCGGGCGGTGCAGGGGGCCGGCTCCGCGTCGCTCTTCACCAGCGCGTTCGCCATCGTCGCGGACATCTTCCCGCCCGCCGAGCGCGGCAAGTACCAGGGCCTCTTCGGCGCCATGTTCGGTCTGTCCAGCGTGGTGGGCCCCCTGGTGGGTGGCTTCCTCACGGACCGCCTGAGCTGGCACTGGGTGTTCTTCGTCAACCTGCCCCTGGGCGCGGTGGCGCTCGCCTTCATCCTCACGCGCATGCCGCCCCTGCGCCGCCCGGGAGCCCGGCCCTCCGTGGACGTGGGCGGGGCCCTCACCCTGGGACTGTTCACCGTGCCCCTGCTCTTGGCGCTGTCGCTCGGTCGCACCGCCTCCACCGGAGACGCGGTGGGCTACGCGTGGGGCTCGCCTCAAATCCTGGGCATGCTGGCGCTCTCGGCCGTGGGCTTCATCGCCTTCCTCTTCGTCGAGCGCTCCGTGCGCGAGCCCCTGGTCGACCTGTCGCTCTTCCGCAACCGGGTGTTCGCCGTGGGCAACCTGGCCACGTTCCTCAACGGTGGGGTGTTCCTGGGCGCCATCGTCTTCCTTCCCCTGTTCATGGTGAACGTGGTGGGGCTGTCGGCCACGCGCTCGGGCTTCACCCTCACGCCCCTGACGCTGGGCGTGGTCACGGGCAACATCCTCTCCGGACAGCTCGTGTCGCGCTGGGGCCGCTACAAGCCCCTGATGCTCATCGCCCAGGTCGTGCTCATGATGGGCTTTGGCATCATGGCCTTCACCCTCTCGCCGGACTCCACCCAGGGCGAACTCACGTTGAAGATGATCCTCGTGGGTCTGGGACTGGGGCCAGCGATTCCCCTCTTCACGCTGGCCATCCAGAACGGGGTGGCGCCCCAGCAGATGGGCGTGGCCACCGCGAGCGCCACCTTCTTCCGGCAGATGGGCTCCACCGTGGGCGTGGCCCTGCTGGGCACGGTGTTCGGTGGGGTGCTCGCTTCCTCCATGGCCACGCACATGACCGAGGCCACCCGGAACGTTCCGGCCGAGTGGCGCCGGCAGTTCGCTCCGCCCTCGGACGCGGGCGGGCAGGCCGGAGGGAGGGCGCGGTGGGAGGGCGGATGTTCGACGCGGCGGCCCTCAAGGCGCGTCTGGCCGTGGACTTCGACCGGCGGCGCGAGGCGCTCACCCGCGCGGCCGGGGAGGGCGACTCCCAGGCGCGGGGGCAGCTCGAGGGCCTGGCGCGGGCGCGCGCGTCCGCCGAGTCCACCGTGGATCAGGTGGCCTGGGCCTTCAAGACGGCCTTCACCGAGGCCATCCGCTTCCTCTACCGGTGACCCTGCTGCTCGCCGCGCTGGCGTTCCTCGTCGTCCTCGCGCTGCCGGAGCTTCCCCTGCGCAAGAGCAACGCGCCGCCTCCCGCCGCCCTGGAGTAGCCCGCCCCCTTCATCTCCACGGGGGCTCTCCCGAGAGCAGTTGCCGCTCGAGCCGCTCGAGCAGCGCCGGTCCGCGCGGGCGCGCTCGGCCAGGGGGACGAACAGCAGGCGCGCACGCACCTCCATGCCTTTTTCCAGCTCGAAGCGCTTCAGGTCGTCCGGCAGCCCGAGCAGCACCTCGGTCAGGGGGCGCACCCGGTGCAGTTGGTAGGAACCGAGGGATTCCCATCGCCGCGCCACCTCTTCCGCGGAGGCCGCGTTCGCCAGGGCGTTGCGTGCCGCCTCACCCATGACACGGCTGGAGTGGACGCGCTCCTCCAGATCCGCGAGGACGGCCGCGGTGCTCCGCCGCGCCTCACGGAGGATCCGCTTGGGGTCGAGCATCCGCGCCACGCGCCGCCGTGCCGGGGTGCTCAGCGTGGGAGCTTGTCCCCGGACACGGGCGAGGACGGCCTCGAGGTAGCTGGCCGCGAAGCAGGCCACGAAGAGCGCCTCGTCGAGTGGAGCCCGGTCCAGGTCCGCCAGCTCCTCCGCGAGCGACACCACTCCCAGCTCCGTCAGCACGTATCGCTGGCCCCGGGGCGCCTTGCCGCCGCGGCCTCCACCGTCCATGGGCTCGGCCCACCGGCTCTGGCACAACCGTTCCAGGGTCCGGCGCACCTGGGTGAGGTCGATGTCCTGCGAGGGTCGGGTGACGTCGTGCTCCGCCCAGTTGGTGAAGAGCAGGAAGAAGAAGCGCACGTCGGAGGCACGGAAGCCGCCGGACCGGGCGCCGGCGCCATGCGCGGCCAGGAGCGCCGCCTGGACGAAGGTGGCCTGGGCCGTGATGTGCCCGAGGCGATCCGCGAGGGAGGGAGTCCGGGTCATATCGCGGCAGGTTAACCCTTTCACGCCGAGGTGACATTGTCTGTACGCGGGACGTGAAGCGACGGGCCCCTCTCGCGTACACCTCACATCACTCGAACGAGGTCCTCATGCTTCCGCTGCTCCTCGGTATCGCCGTTGTCTGTTTCGCCATCGAGCACCTCTTCCGTGGCTGGCGCTTGCCGCGCGTGCGCTCCTGGCACCTGCGGGTCGTGTTCATCAACCTGGTGCAGGTGGGGGTCGTCGTGCTCGCGGGCTTCACCTGGGAGCGCTGGCTGTCGGCGTCCTCCCTCTTCCACCTGTCGCGCCACCTGTCCCCGGTGCCCGGTGGAGTGCTCGCCTACGTCATCGCCACCTTCGTCTTCTATTGGTGGCACCGGGCCCGGCACGAGAGCGATCTGCTCTGGCGCCTCTTCCATCAGATCCACCACAGCCCCCAGCGACTGGAGGTCATCACCAGCTTCTACAAGCACCCGCTGGAGATGGTGGTCAACTCGATCATCGGTGGATTGCTCGTCTACACCGTGCTGGGACTGAGCCCGGCGGCGGGCGCCGTCTACACCGCCTGCACCGCGCTGGGCGAGTTCTTCTATCACACCAACGTGCGCACGCCCCGCTGGGTGGGCTTCATCTTCCAGCGCCCGGAGATGCACCGCATCCATCATGAGTACGGCAAGCACCGGAACAACTACGGCGACATCGTCTGGTGGGACATGCTCTTTGGCACCTACGACAACCCGCCCACGTGGGATGCCGCCTGTGGCTTCGATGACGCCCGTGAGCAGCGATTGACCGACATGCTCGCCTTCCGCGACGTCCACTCGAAGTGAGGAGGACGCTTCCGCCGGGGTGCTTCCAGGTCGGGCCTGGTCCGGGCACCGAGCTGCGGACGTGCCAGCCGCCCGCCTGCTTCCTCGCCCTCGGAGACAGGGCTCACCTGGGCGGCGGGGGGTGGACGTGCCCGGGTGACTCGTCGGCGAGGGAGGGAGCAGGCCATCACGAGCGGCGCTGGGGGCGGGCATACCTTGGTCCCTGGGGCTTCGTGAGCCACGGGGGACATGCATGTCCGCGGACAGCGAGCGCAAGGATGAGCCGGAGTTCAAGGTCGCGCTGCGCGAGAGCGAGGAGCGCTTCCGGCTCCTCATCGACAGCCTGCGGGACTACTCCGTCTTCGCCTTGTCGGTGGAGGGCCATGTGAACAACTGGAACCTCGGCGCCGAGCGCCTCAAGGGGTACTCGACGCAGGAGGCCATCGGTCTGCACCTCTCGTGCTTCTTTCCGGAGGAGGAGAACGCGGAGCGGGTGCCGGAGCGGGTCCTCAAGCGAGCGGAGTTGGAGGGGCGCTCCGAGTATGAGGGGTGGCTCGTGCGCAAGGACAAGTCACGCTTCTGGGGCAGCGTGGTGTTCAGCGCCATGCGCGACCAGGACGGGCGGTTGCGCGGCTTTTCCAACATCGCGAGGATCTCTCCGAGCGCAGGAGGGTGGAGAAGGCCCAGGGCTTTCTCGCCGAGGCGGGTGAAGTGCTGACCGGCTCGCTCGAATACGAGAAGACCCTGCACGAGGTGGTTCGCCTCGCCGTGCGCGGCATGGCGGACTGGTGCTCGGTGGCCGTCCAGGGCCCCGATGGGCTGGCGGTGCGGGCCGCCGCGCACGTGGATCCCTCGCGGGAGCCCACGGTCCGGGGCCTGTTGCGCGTGCTGCCCGAGGCCGAGTCGAAGTTGGCGCGGGGCATCCGGCACGTGGTGCGCACGGGGCAGTCCGAGTTCTGCTCCGACACGCTCGAGGCCGCGTGGGTGCGGGTCGCGCTCGGGGTCGACACCCCGGAGCGCTTCCTGTCACTGGGGGCGCGCTCGTTCATGTGCGTGCCGCTCAAGGCGCGTGGGACCACCTTCGGCGCCATCACCTTCGTATCGGTGACGTCGGGCAGGAGCTACGGGTCGGCGGACCTCGTGCTCGCGGAGGAACTGGCGCGCAGGGCGGGCCTCGCGGTGGACAACGCGCGGCTGTTCCGCAAGGCGCAGGAGGCGCTCAAGGCGCGCGACGAGTTCCTCTCCATGGCGTCGCATGACTTGCGCTCTCCACTCAACTCGCTGCGTCTGCAATTGCAGGCCGTGCGCCGGGACATGCAGCCCGGGGACGAGGGGCCGCGCGCTTCGGAGAAGCTGGTGTCCCGGGTGGAGTCGATGGAGCGGCAGACGGACCGGATGCTGCGCATGATGGATGCGCTGCTGGACATCACCCAGATGACGGCGGGCCGGCTCGAGCTGAAGCGCCAGAAGGTGGATCTCGTCGAGCTGGTGCGCGGCGCCGTGGGCACGCTCGACGAGGAGTTGCGTCAGAACGGGGTGCGGATGCGGGTCCACGCGGAAGGCCACGTCGAGGGGTCGTGGGATCGGCTGCGGCTCGAGCAGGTCATCGACAACCTGCTGTCCAACGCGGTGAAGTATGGCAAGGGCCAGCCGGTGGACCTGACGGTGTGCACGGACGGCACCACGGCGAAGCTCGTGGTGCGGGACCAGGGCGTGGGCATCGCGCCCGAGGACCAGGAGCGGCTCTTCGAGCGCTTCGAGCGCGTGCGGCTCGACCGGGACGTCAACGGCTATGGGGTGGGGTTGTGGATCGTCCGGCGCGTGGTGGAGGCGCACGCGGGGCGCGTCTTCGTCGAGAGCCGGCTGGGCGAGGGCGCGAGCTTCACCGTCCTGCTGCCCATGCATCCGACCCAGCCCGGGCGCGCCCAGGAGCCGGACCCGGGTTCGTGCCCACCCGCCGTCCACTGACGCGCGTCCTCGCTCCCACCTTCCGCGGGTCAGCGGGCGCGGAGGACGAGCGCCTGGTAGGGCCGCAGTTGCAACTCCCGCGTGCCCTCCAGGGACGGGTAGTTGTTGCTGAGCACCTCACCTCCGACGAACTGCTCGGGAATCCGGTAGGCCTCGGGCTGGCCGCTGAAGTGTCCGACGACGAGCAGGCGGGTGTGTCCGTCGTTCCGGACGTAGCTGAAGACGGTGGGGTGCTCGGCGTCCAGGAGCGTGAAGGTGCCGTCGCGCACGACGGGCAGTGCCTTGCGCAACGCGATGACGTCCCGGTAGTGGTGCCAGACGGAGCGCGGGTCCGCCTCGGCCGCTTCGGCGTTGATGCCCGGGTAGTTGGGGTTCAGGGCGAGCCAGGGCGTGCCCTCGGTGAATCCCGCGTTCTTCTCCCTGGACCAGTGCATGGGCGTGCGGGCGTTGTCCCGTCCCCGGGCGTACACCCCCGCGAGGATGCGCGCGGTGTCCCAGCCGTGCTCGTCGCGCAGCACCTTGTAGGCGTTGAGGGTCTCGATGTCCTTGTAGTGCTCGATGCTCTCGAAGGACACGTTGGTCATGCCGAGCTCCTGGCCCTGGTAGATGTAGGGCGTGCCCTGCATGAACAGCAGCACGGTGCAGAGCATCTTGGCGCTCTCCACGCGGTACTCCCGGTCATTGCCGAAGCGGGACACGGCGCGGGGCTGATCGTGGTTGTCCCAGTACAGGCTGTTCCATCCGCGGCCGTGCAGCTCCGTCTGCCAGCGCGCCAGCACGCGCTTGATGCCCGGCAGGGTCAGCGGAGGGTTGCTCCACTTGCCGTGTTCGACGGTGTCGTCGCCGAGGAACACGTGCTCGAAGTGGAAGACCATGTTCAGCTCGCCCCGCTCGGCGCCGCAGTACAGGGCGCCCTCGGCGGGTGTCACTCCGGGCGTCTCGCCGACGGTCATCACGTCGTAGTGGGCGAGCACCTCGCGGTGCAGCTCCTGGATGAACTCGTGGATGCGCGGGCCGTTGAGGAAGTACGGTCCGCCGTCGGTGAGCGTGGTTCCGGGGATGGGCCTGCCCTCGGGGTAGTCGGGATGCTTGCTGAGCATGTTGATGGTGTCCATGCGCCAGCCGTCCACGCCCTTGTCGAGCCAGAAGCGCACCAGGTCGTGGACCTCACGCCGCACCGCGGGGTTCTCCCAGTTCAGATCGGGCTGCTTGCGGCTGAAGAGGTGCAGGTAGAACTCCCCGCTCTTTTCGTCCTTCTCCCACACGGGACCGCTGAAGAAGGACTGCCAGCGGGTGGGCGGCTGGCCGTCCCGGCCCTTCTTCCAGATGTAGTAGTCGCGCTTGTCGGAGCGCGGGTCCGCTCGGGATTCGATGAACCAGGGGTGCTCGTCGCTGGTGTGGTTCACGACGAGGTCGAGCATGATCTTCAGGCCGCGCGCGTGGGCTTCCCGGAGCAGCTCCTCGAAGTCGGCCATGGTGCCGAACTCGGGCATGATGGCGCGGTAGTCGGAGATGTCGTAGCCGTTGTCGTCGTTGGGGGAGGCGAAGATCGGCGACAGCCAGAGCACGTCCACGCCGAGGCGCTTGAGGTAGTCGAGCCGCCGGATGATGCCGCGCAGATCGCCGATGCCGTCCCCGTTGCTGTCCTGGAAGCTGCGGGGATAGATCTGGTAGACGACGGCGTCCTTCCACCAGGGGATGGCGGGGGTGGCACTGGGGGGCGTCATGTTCGTCTCCTCGCTGGAACCGCGGTGGATGTGAGTCGCTCCGGGGCGGAGTCCTCCCAGGAGGGTGTTTACGCCCAGAAGGCGAGCGCGGCACCCGTGACGGTGGCGAGCACGTTGACGGTGTCATTTCCCAACCATCCGAGGCCCCGCAGGCTCCGGGTGGGACGGCCACAGCGGTGGACGCGGCGCTCCGTTTCCCGGGCACAGGCCTCGCACCAGCGCACGTCCTGCACGGTGGCGCCCATGAGACTGTCGCTCAACGAGCCCACGACTCCCGCGAGGACGAGCCACGGCACGAGCCTCCACGACAGGCCGGTGGGCAGGGCGATGAGGGCGACGAAGGCGGCGCCCGCGGTGGAGGCGAGCAGCCCCATCGCCGACACGGCTCCGGACGTGCCGGGCGGCACGGGCCGCAGGGTGGTGATCTGCCTGGGGGCGAGCGGGAGAGGACTCCCAGCTCGGTGGCCCACGTGTCCGCGTTGGCGGCGGCCAGAGCGCCCAGCATCGCCAGGAGGTAGCGCGAGTCCCCGGTGGTGGCCAGGAGCACCGCGGCCACGGCCGCCACGCCCCCGTTGGCCAGCGCCTGCCCCAGGTCACGCGTCCCCGTCTTGGCGTACTCGGCCTCCACGTCGGCCTTGCGCGCGCGGAACATCTTGGACAGGGCACTGGAGGAGAAGAAGAAGCCGAGCAGGGCCACGGCTCCCGCCGGGCCTCCCAGACCGAAGACGGGCGTGCCGACGAGGATCGCGCCGAGGACACCGCTCGGACTGAGAGAGCCCCGGGCCCAGGCCGCCACGCCGATGAACAGGGCGATGCCCGCGCCCATGCCCAGTCCCCAGGCGTCTTCGGCGGGGGTCCACGCGAGCACTCCGCCGGTGGCCAGCGGCACCCAGAGGTTGTCCAGTCCCCGGGTGCCGAGCGCCTCGACGCAGGTGGCCACCACCGCGGCCAGCAGGGCCAGGGTCACCCGGGGCATGTCGGGGGGAGCCCGGGCAGCCGGTGAGCGCGGCGAGCACGCAGAGGAAGGTGCTCGCACACAGGGCCAGCGAGCCCTCCAGGCTCTTGGACTCTCCACCCAGCGTTTCATAGCGGTGGCGACCGAAACGCCGGCCCACCAGCGAGGCCAGCGCGTCCCCGATGGTCATGGCCAGGATGCCTCCCACCGCCACGGCGGGTCGCTCCCAGGCGCCCCACACCAGCGCGGAGAAGGACAGGGCGAACCAGACCGTGCCCAGGTTGTCCTGTGGGGCCTCCACCGCCTGGAGCAGACGCTTGCGGTGGATGACGTAGTTGCCCACCGCCGCCGTCAGCGAGGGCACGACGGCCCACTCGCGGTGCTCGAAGAGGGCGAGGATGCCGAAGATCCACAGGCCCACGCCCACATGGATGAACTTGCGCGCCAGTTCGCGGGGAACACCCCGGCGCGCGGCCACCTCGCCCACCAGCACGCACGCGCCCACGTAGCCATAGGACAGCAGGAGCGCTTGGAGATCCTGGCTCATCATGGGCGCGAGTGTAGTCCCAGGACAGGTGTCAGAGGATTCGTTCCGACTCGTTCCGAGGCTTCGTTCCGCGATCCTGGCCCGTCGCGTGCTTGGGGCGCGGCTCACCATGTCCGGACCGCATGACCTCTTCGCCCGCTACACCTTCGGCCACCCCGAGCGAGCCGCTGCCGAGCTGCGCGCGGTGCTGCCCGCGCATGTCGTCTCCGAGGTGGACTGGTCATCCCTGAGGCGGGAGCCCGGCTCCGTCGTGGACCCGGAGCTGCGGGAGACCGAGAGCGATCTGCTCTTCACGGCGCGCCTGCACACGGGCCAGCCCCTGTTGCTGTACGTGCTGCTGGAGCACCAGTCCCAGGTGGATGGGTGGATGGCGCTGCGCATGCTGCGCTACGTGGTGCGCCACATGGAGCGCTGGCGCCAGGAGCACCCGGACAGCGCGGGGTTGCCCCTCATCCTTCCGCTCGTCATGTACCACGGGTCCGAGGGCGCCTGGACGGCGCCGCGCCGGGTGGAAGAACTCTTCGCCCTGCCGGAAGGAGAGGAGGAGCGGACGCGCTGGCGAGCGTTGTTGCCGCGCTTCGAGTATCTGCTCGATGACCTGACGGCCGAGCGGGAAGAAGCACTGAAGGCGCGCTCCGGCCCACCGCTGGCCCGGTTGGCGTGGTTGGTGCTGCGCCACGGGCGGAGCGAGGAACTGGCCCGGAAGCTGCTGGAGTGGGAGGGGCTCTTCGCCCAGGTGCAGGCGGACGCCGAGGGAGCCGAGCATCTGGTGGTGGTCATCCGTTACCTGCTCTGGGTGGGGGGCGAGCCCGTGCATGAAGCCGCCGGGCAGGTGTTACATTCGGTGCTGGGCAGGAGAAGGACGGAGGAGTTGATGCGTAGCTATGGCGAGCAACTCATCGAGCGGGGACTTCAGCAGGGCCTGGCCAGGGGACGGGAAGAGGGCCTGCTCCAAGGGCGTGCCGAGGCCATCCTGCGGATTCTCACCGTGCGCGGCGTGCAGGTCGACGAGGTGGCCCGACAGCGGATTTTGTCGTGCTCGGATGTGGCCACCCTCGACCGTTGGCTCGACCTCTCCCTGAAGGCCACCACCCTTGCCGAGGTGCTGGACGACCTGGCCCAGTAGACGAAGGGGACTCAGGCGCGCGGGGCACGCACCCGGGTGTAGACGTACGAGACGGCCAGCAGCATCACCCCGAGCATCAGGAAGGTGAGGATGCGCTGGTCGGGCGGCAGTCCCGACAGGTCCACGAACATCAGCCGGCCGAGGGTGAAGGCCAGCACGCCGAGGCCCACGAAGCGGTACCAGCGCTCGTGCACGGCGAAGCCCAGCAGGAACAGGCCCGAGGCGGCCACGCCCCAGCCGAGCGTGGTGAGCTCCCCCGGCATCACCTCGCCCAGCAGCCACACTCCGGCGAGTCCCGCGCCCACGGCGCACAGGGCCTGGAGCGCGGTGCGGCCCCGTCCCGTCACCGGAGCCGGTAGGCGGCCGTCCAGGGGCACCACGGTGGCGCGCTCGACGAGCGTGAAGCTCAAGAGCAGCGCGGCATCCAGGAGCGCGCGGCCCGAGGGGGCAGCCACGTGGCGCCCAGGGCCACGTAGAGCAGGGCCACCGCCACCGCCTGCAAGGCCCCCGCGCCCAGCGCGCGTCCGGCGAGCCCCGTCGCGAGCCCCACCGCCGTCCACGTGTACACGAGCGTGACGTCCTCGAATTCCGTGGGGACGCCCAGGGCGAGGGTGAGCACCCCCGTGGCGAGGTAGGCCTGGAAGAGCGCGGAGGAGGCGCCTCGCCACCGGGCCGCCGCGCCGCCCACGCCCTGGGCGAGCGCCACCGCGACGAAGAAGGTGAAGAGGTGGGGCCGGTCCCAGCGCTCCACCTCCACGGCCCCCAGGGTGAGCAGCCCCACCCAGTTGAGCAGTGCGAAGGCGAGCCCGGCCCTGCGCGACAGCTCCCGCGGGTAGAGCAGCAGCGCCACGGAGAAGAGGACGTAGTAGAGCACCAGGAAGGCGAGGCTCAGCGCCAGCCGCTCGTGCGCGGGCTGTCCCGGGGCGATGGCCTCCGTGCGCATGGCCCACACGACATGCGTGGAGTAGACGGCCACCAGGCTCGACAGGGGGACGATCACCCAGCGGTTCTTCACCAGGAAGAAGAGCGCGCCGGCCGCCAGCAGGCTGGTGGACATCAGGGTGAAGAGGGTGATGTCGCTGAGCATCCCCGTGTGCAGCCCGAGGAAGAGCGCGATGCCCGCCACCGTCTCCGAGTGCAGGCGCTGGGCGATCACCACGATGGCCACGGTGTTGAGCGCCAGCAGCACGAGCGCCAGCACCTCGCTGTCGATGACGCGCACCGCGGGCACGAAGTGCAACGCGTACGTGACGAAGTAGGCGAGCGCGAGCCCCCCGCCGAAGACGATGCGCCCGAAGAGCTCGTGGCGCCGCGACAGCCACAGCCCCAGCGCGGACAGTCCCGCGCTCAGCAGGTAGCCCGCGCCCACGCGCGCGAGCACGCCCAGGTCCCCGAAGTGGTAGATGATGAGGAAGGAGAAGCCGAGGATCAGCGCCACGATGCCCGCCCGGCTCAGCCAGTACGTGCCCAGGTGCGCTTCCAGATCTCGCGTCTCCGGCGCGGGGCCGGGTTCGGCAACGGAGGGCGGAGTTTCAGGCACGAGGGGCCGCGGGGGCGCGGCCGTCGCTTCCAGGTGGGCGATGCGACTCTCCAGCCGGGATACCGTCGCTTCCAGCCGCCGCACCACCTCCGCCAGGTTCCGCGACTCTTCCTCCGCCATGTCAGGTGAATAGCAGCGGCCGGCACGCCCGGGCGAGCCGCAGCGCGTCGCGGGCGAGCCCGTGGCTGGCCGCGTTCCCGTCCAGCCAGGCGGCGCGCGCCACCTGGTTGCTCAGCTCGAAGCACAGCGTCGCCGTGCGGCGGGACAACTGGCTGTCCTTGCGCAGCGCCCGCACGTTCAGGTCGCACAGCTCCGCGCACTGGCGCAGCAGCCGCATGGGCTCACTGTCGGCGCGCATGCCGCGTGCCACCAACTGCTTCATCGCCGCCTCGCAGGATGCCTGACAGCTCTGGCTCGCCACGATGCATTGATTGATGTCCACCGTCGCGCCACCGAGTCGCACTCCAGACATGCCCGCCACCTCCACAACCGCTCCCAAGCTACGCACGTTCCCCAGGGCCGCAACCGGTCCGATCGTTCAGCGACCGACATGTCCGCTTTCCTTCACACCGCCGCCGCGCGCCCTCGGCCCGTCCATTGGGAGCACACATCGGCGTACCCGGGGGAGTCACGCCTGGACGGGGTACTGCGATAGCACCGCGAGGATCCCCTCGCCATAGAGACCCACGCGTTTGTCGCCCAGGTAGGGCAGGGCGCGCAGCTCGTCGAGGCTCGCCGGGGGACGGGACACGAGGGCATCGAAGAGTGCGTTGGGCAACACCACGGAGGGGGTGACCTTGCGCGCCGTCGCCTGCTCCGAGCGCCGGCCTTGAGCGCGTCCTCGCGCTTGCGCCGGTTGGCGTCGCGCGGGCCCCGCTCCTCCATCTCCGGCTTGAGTTCGCCCTGGCGGGACTTCTCGAGCAGCTCGCGCACCAGGGCGATCACCTCCTCGCCGTGCGCGCGCACGAAGGCCCCGCGCACGCCGGCGGCCCGGGCCAGCTCCTTGGTGTTGCCGGGCGGTTTGATCGCGATGTCGGTGATGGCCATGTTGGAGAGCGTGCGCCCCATGGGGACGTTCTCCGCCTCGGCCCACTCCAGGCGCTTCTTGTGCAGGGCCTGGGCGATGGCGTTGGCGAGCAGCAGCTGCACCGGGGTCAGTCCGCCCTTGGGCAGCTTGGGCTTGAACTCGGCGCCCACGTCGGGCCGGGCCGCGGCCTCGTCGCACATGCGCTGGCAGTCGAGCAGTACCTCCTCGAGCACGTCCGCCTTGCGGCACTCCTCGCGCACCTGGCGGCCGAGCTCCACGAGGTAGCGCACGTCGTTGGCGATGTAGTCGCGCATCCCCGGGGAGCGGCCGCAGGGCGAAGTCCGACTGCTGGTGCTCCTTGGGCAGCTCCACGCCCAGCCGCTCGCGCGCGAGATCCGCCAGGCCCACCTTGGGCCAGCCCAAGAGCGTGGCGGCGCGGTGCGTGTCGAACAGCCCGCGCACGCGCACGCCCGCTTCGGCCAAAAAGGGCAGGTCTCCCGAGGCGGCGTGGAAGAACTTGGTGCGCTCGGGGTCCTCCATCACCCGCGCGAGCAGCGAGGGGTGCACGCCGGGCTGGAGCGTGTCGAACAGGAAGACGTCCGTGTCCGTGGCGAGCTGGAGGAAACACAGCCGGGCGCGAAAGGAGTGCATCGCGTCCGTCTCCACGTCCACCGACAGTTCGCGCGCCTGCTCCAGCGTACGGGCGGCCGCTTGCGCCGCCGCGGCGTCCTCGATGTCCTGTGCTCCCGTGGGAAAGGTCGGCATGGCGGAAAGCAGGCTAGCGGACCGGCCCTCCACGTGGAGGGTGTTTTTTCCGCCATCGCCGCTAGGATGACACCCCATGAATCCCGATGTACTCCGCCTGGAAAAGAACCTGCTCGGCCACATGGGCCGTGCCATTTCGGACTACTCCCTCGTCTCCGAGGGAGACCGCATCATGGTGGGGGTGTCGGGAGGCAAGGATTCCTACACCCTGCTCTACCTGCTGCGCGAACTGCAGCGCCGCGCCCCAGTGAAATTCGAATTGCTCGCGGTGAACCTGGATCAAGGCCACCCGGGTTTTCCGGCGCACGTGCTGGAGGGGTGGTTCCAGGGCGAGGGCTTCGCCTACAAGATGCTCAAGGAGGACACCTACTCGGTCGTCCTCGAGAAGACGCCGCCGGGCAAGACGCAGTGCACGGTGTGCTCGCGCCTGCGCCGCGGCATCCTCTACACGGCGGCGGTGGAGCTGGGCTGCAACAAGATCGCCCTCGGCCACCACCGTGACGACCTCGTCCACACGCTCCTGCTCAACCTCTTCTTCGCCGGCTCGCTCAAGGCGATGCCGCCGGTGCTCAAGAGCGATGATGGCCGCAACACTGTCATCCGCCCGCTGTGCTACGCGCCGGAGAAGGACATCGCCGCGTACGCCGCGCTCAAGCAGTTCCCCATCATCCCGTGCGACCTGTGCGGCTCGCAGGAGAACCTGCAGCGCAAGCGCATGCAGAAGCTGGTGGAGGAGCTGGGCCGCGACATCCCCAACGTGCGCCAGAGCGTGCTGTCCGCCATGAGCAACGTGCGCCCGAGCCACTTGATGGACCGGGAGCTCTTCGACTTCTCGGCGCTCGCGTCCGAGGGCGCTTCGCCCGTGGACGCGCGGGCACAACACGACAGCGGCACGAACGAAGGGAGGGTGGGCGGATGCCTCGAGAACAGGCAGTGAAGACGCGCAAGGATCGCAACGCGGCTCTGGTGGAAGTGATGTTGCTGGCGGCCATGGCCGACGGAAAGGTGACGCAGCTGGAGCTGCAGACGCTGCTCCGCCGCGTCATCGAGCGCCCCGAGTTCGAGGGCACCGGGCCCGAGGAGCTCAACGCCCTGGTGGAGGCGAGCGCCAAGCGGCTGTCCAAGGCGCATGACCTGGAGGAGATCCTCACCTCGCTGCGCGAGCGCCTGGTGGGCCACAAGTCGCGGATGCTCGGCTTCGGGCTGGCGGCGTCCATCGCGTTCGCGGACCACCGGGCCACGCGCGCGGAGCTGGGCCTGCTCAAGCTCTTCCAGGCCGCGCTTGGCATCTCCGAGGACGAGGTGGCGCAGATCATCGACGTCATCGAGGGCGGCGGCAGCCTGTCCGAGGCGCTGGGCGAGCCGCTCGAGCGCCTGTACGCCGAGGTGATGGTGTTGGTGAGCGCCGCGGACGGCAAGCTCAAGGAGGCGGAGGCGCGCGAGCTGGTGGAGAGCTTCGCGTCGGATCCGCTCTTCCACAACGTGAGCCCCGAGCGGGCGCAGGACTTCGTGAGCGAGGCGGTGTCGGCGCTCGTGGCCGAGGGGCTGCCGCAGCGCCTGCACGTGCTCGCGCATGGGCTGACGACGCACACCCAGCGGCTCAAGGCCTACCGGCTGGCGACGAAGATCGCCCACGCGGGCGGGCAGGAGCCCACGGCGGCCGAGCAGCGCATCCTCCACATCCTCCAGGCGACCTTCGGGCTGGCGGACGACGAGGTGGCACGGTTGGATCGGCAGGCCTGAGCGAGGAGCCCCGCCCGACATGCCCGTTCCGCCTCCCGCGCACAGCCGCGTCGTCTTCCGGTTCGGTCTGCCTCCCTCGCTGGGCAACGCGCCCGCGCTCGAGCGGGCCGAGCCGCTCGGCGAGTTCCTCGCGCGCGCGCTGGGCCGCAAGGTGGAGGTGGGCGTGGCGGCCAGCTACGAGGCGCTCGCCAAGGACCTGCTCGCGGGCCGGGCGGATGCCATCTGGGCGCCGCCCTTCGTGTGCGCGCGCGTGGAGGCCCTGGGCGTGCGGGTGCTGGCGCGGGGCGTGCGGCGCGGCCGTTCCTCCTACCGCTCGGCGCTGGTGGCGCGCGCGGACGCGGGGCTTACCCTGGAGGGCCTGCGGGGCAAGCGCGTGGCGTGGGTGGATCGGGACTCGGTGGGCGGCTATCTGCTGCCGGCGGCGTACCTGAAGGCCCGGGGCCTGGAGCCCGCCAAGGTGTTCTCCTCGCAGCTCTTCACCGGCTCGTACCAGGCGGCGCTGGAGGCGGTGCTCGAGGGCCACGCGGACGTGGCGACCGTGTTCTGCCCGCCGGAGTCCACCGGACTCACGCACGCGGATGGCGTGGAGGTGGTGTTGCCGGGCCAGGGCGGGGCGTTCTCGCTGCTCGCCTACACGGAGGAGGCGCCCAATGACGGGGTGCCCGTGGGCATGGGCGTGGCGCCCGAGCTCGTGGGGCTCTTGGAGCGCGCCTTCCTGGGGCTGCACGAGCGCGAGGAGGGCCGGCGCCTGCTGGAGAGCATCTTCGCCGCGGATCGCTTCGAGCCGGCGCCCCGCATGGGCTACCGCGCGCTCTACCGCGTGGCCCTCGCGAGTCTCTAGGCCCTCGGCATGTGCGCGCGCGAGGCCTGTGCGCGCTGCTCTCCGGAGATGATGAGCGGGCACTCGAGCCAGGGGTGGGGCAGGGCCGTCATGGGGTAGCCGAACGCCCGGGTGAGCACCTCCGTCGTCATCACCTCGAGCGGCGTGCCGAAGGCGAGCACGCGCCGCTCGGCGAGCACGAGCACCTTGTCCGCGTACTGCGAGACGAGGTTCAAGTCGTGGAGGATGAGCAGCGCCGCGACGCCTTCCCGGGTCAGCTCCTTCACCAGTTGCAGGGTGCGGTGCTGGTGGGCGACGTCCAGGGCGCTCGTGGGCTCGTCCAGGAGGATGAGCCGTTGTCCGGGTGAACCGTGGAGCTGGGCGAGCGCGCGTGCCGGTGGACACGCTGCTGCTCTCCTCCGGACAGCGTCAGGTAGTCGCGCCCCTCGTAGCCGCCCAGTCCGACCCGCGCCAGACAGTCGCGCGCGATGCGCACGTCCTCGCGTGACTCCGGCCGGTGGCGCAGGTGGGGAATCCTTCCCAGCATCACCACCTCCAGCACCTCGGAGGCGAAGGGGAGGGTCGTGCTCTGCGGGACCACCGCCCGCCGCCGGGCCAGCTCCTCGCGCGGCTGGCTCACCAGGGGCGCGCCGAAGACGCGCACCTCGCCCTGCTGGCCGACCATCTCCCCCGTCAGGTGGTTGAGCAGCGTGCTCTTGCCCGCGCCATTGCGCCCGATGACGGCCAGGAACTCGCCCGGTTCCAGGGCCAGGTCGATTCCGGTGAGCAGCGGGGTGGTGCCGATCTGGCAGTGCAGTTGATGGACTTCGAGGGCCGCGGTCATGAGACGGGGAGCCTCCGCTGTCTCAGGATCAGGTAGAGGAAGAAGGGGGCGCCGGTGAGCGCGGTCACGATGCCGATGGGCAGCTCGGAGGGGATGACGACGGTGCGCGCGACCAGGTCCGAGAGCACCAGGAGCGTCGCGCCGAGCAGCGCCGACAGGGGCAGGAGCACCCGGTGGTTGGGTCCCAGGCAGATGCGGATGAGGTGCGGCACCACGAGCCCCGCGAAGCCGATCATCCCGGAGAAGGCCACCGCCCCGCCCACGCCCAGGGCCACGAGCGTCACGAGCTGCCACTTGAGCCGCTCCACGGAGATGCCCAGGTGGCTCGCGTTCGACTCGCCCAGCATCAGGGCGTTGAGCGGGTTGCACAGCAGCGTCACGCCCACGGCGCACACCAGCACGAGCGGCGCCAGCGTGGACACCGACTCCCAGGTCGCTCCCGAGAGCGAGCCGAGCTGCCAGAAGGTGAGGGTGCGCAGTTGATCGTCCGTGGACAGGTAGGTGAAGAGGCCCGTGCCCGCCAGGCACAGGGCGTTGATGGCCACGCCGCACAGCAGCATCGTCGCCACCTGGGTCCTGCCGCTGCCCCGCGCGAGCGAGGAGATGAGGAGGATGGCCCCGAGGCTGCCCCCGAACGCCGCCACCGGCTGGGTGTGCAGGCCGAGGACGTGCACCTTGAGCACGGTGACCGCGGCCACCGCGAGCGAGGCGCCTCCCGACACCCCGAGCAGACCGGGATCGGCCAGGGGGTTGCGGAACAGGCCCTGGAGGGCCGCACCCGCGATGGCGAGCGCCGCGCCCACCAGCGCTCCCATGAGGACGCGGGGCAGGCGGACGGCGTGGATCACCGCGGCCTGTTGATCCGAGAAGGTGGCCAGGGGCGGAAGGCCCACCTTCGCGAAGAGGATGGAGACGACCTGGGCGGGGCTCATGGACATGGCGCCCGCGCCCATGGAGACGATCATGCACCCGACGAGCAGGGGCACGAGCACGAGCATCCCCCAGAGGCGCCGGCTCCGTGCGGAGGGCACGTGGGTGATGGACGGCTCGGATTGATCAAGGCCGAGCGTTCGCATGGAGGGCCGTGAAGAGGGAATCGGCGAAGAGGGGGAAGCGGGGACCGACCCAGCGCACCGTGTCGTCCACGGCGATGATCTTCGAGTTCTTGCCCGCGGGCGTCAGGGCCACGCCCGGCATTTTCAGGGCCCCGGCCACGCCGCCCACGGCCTCCAGGCTCCGGTTGAGCATGATGATGGCGTCCGGGGCGGCCATCACCATGCCCTCGGCCGTCAGCGCCTTGGTGCCCGTGGTGAAGTCCGCGGCGTTCTGGCCGCCCACCAGCTCGATGAGCACGTGCACGCCCGTGTCCCGTCCGTACACGAAGGCCTCGCCCGGCCCGTGCGCGTAGATGAAGAGGATGCGCGGCTTCGTCTTCGTCGCGGCGATGCGCTTGTTCAGCTCCGAGAGCCGCTGATCGATCTCCCGCGTCATCTTCTGGCCGGCCTCGGGGATGTCGAACAGCCGCGCCACGGCGTCGATGCGCCGCTTGAGTCCGGCGATTCCCTCCTTCGAGGAGTTCTCCAGCACCAGCACGGGGATGCGCGCGCCCCGGAGCTGCGCGGCGGTGGCGGCATCCAGGTTCTCCTGGCTGGCCAGGACGACGTCCGGCGAGAGGCTGATGATGCCCTCGACGCTCGGGTGGTAGGGGTGGCCGACCTTGGCGATCTTCGCCTGCTCCGGGGAAGTTGCCCCCCACGTCGGTGCCCACCACGGTGCCGCCCTTGCCGAGCCCGAAGAGGATCTCCACCAGCGAGGAGTTGATGGCCACCACCCGCTTGGGCGGGGCGATCTCCACCGTCTGCCCGTCGACCCCCTTCACCGGCGCGGCGGAGGCCACGGGACTGACGAGCAGCGTCCCCGTGAACAGCATCGAAATGGCGAGAGCTCTCATGGTGGCTGCGCTCCGGGAAAGGGCCGGTGTCGGGCACCCCCCTGGCCGGGTGCACACCCGTGCGTGGGAGGGGCGAATTTGAGTTTGATTCTCAAATTCAAATCTGGGGCGGAGACCTTCCCTTCTCCTGGAGGTGCTGTCAAGCGAAGCGTCGGAGGGGGAGCCGGGCGGGGGAGTCCCGGCGATCACTTGCCCTTCGAGCCGTCATCACCCGGGCGGGGCACCTTCGTGGCGGGCCGACCGGGGAGGAGCCGCCGGTTTGCGGCTTGCGCGCGGGCGCGGGGCTCGCGGCGGAGGGCTTGGGGCGCGGCGCCTGGGCCGGGCCCACCTTGGTCTCCGACGAGGAGCTGATCTCCCGCGCCAGACGGGGGTCGAACTGGATGACGGTGGGCTCGCTGGCGAAGCGCTCCTCCTCCAGCTCCGTGGCGTACAGCTCCTTCATGAAGGCGGTGAGGTGGGCCTGGGTGCTCGCGAGCCGCTCGGAGACGAGGAAGTCCTCGAGCGCGAGCTGGAATTCACCCGCGCTCTGGAAGCGCTCCTCGCGTCGGCGCGCCAGCGCCTTCATCACCACCGCGTCCAGGGACTTGGGGACGCCGGGGACCACCTCGGACGGGGGCAGCACGCGCGCGCCCACCACGGCCTTGAGGGTGGCCATGTCCGTCTCCCGTTTGAACAGCCGCTGGTGGGTGAGCAGCTCGTAGAAGACGGTGCCCAGGCCGTACACGTCCGAGCGCGCGTCGAGCTCCTCGCCCCGCGCCTGCTCCGGGGACATGTACGCGTGCTTGCCCTTGATGGTGCCGACGACCGTCTGGGACAGCTTGCCGACGGCCTTGGCCACCCCGAAGTCGATGAGCTTCACGTTGCCGTTGAAGCCCACGAGCACGTTCTGGGGGGACACGTCCCGGTGGATGAGGCCCAGCTTGCGGCCCGAGGGGGTGCGCGCCTGGTGCGCGTGGCCGAGGCCCGCGGCCGCGTCCGCGATGATGCGGCACTTGAGCCCCAGCGGCAGCCCGCCCTTGCGCTGCCGGGCGTGCACGTTCACCTGGCTGACGGCCTCGCCGTGGACGTACTCCATGGCGATGTAGAGCACCCCGTCCACGTCTCCCAGGTCGTAGATCTGCGCGATGTTCGGGTGGTTGAGCACCCCGGCGATGCGCGCCTCGTCCAGGAACATGTGGATGAATTCGGGGTCCTCGGACAGGTGCGGCAAGAGCCGCTTGACCACCAGCAGCTTCTGGAAGCCCACGGGCCCCGTTTGACGGGCCAGGAAGACCTGACCCATTCCGCCAGTCGCCAGTTTGCGCAGCAGTTCGTAACGGCCGAAGGTTTCCACGAGAGGCGTCCACCATAACCGCCTCCGGGCCACCAGCGGAAGGGTTCCCGCCCGGCTTCGGGCGGGAATCCACCGGGAGTGGGGGCCGCCCGTCAGGGGGCCGCGCAGACGCTGCGGTAGCGCACCTCGATGGTCTGGCCCGTCACCGGCACTGCCCCGTTCTTGAAGACGACGGTGTTGTGCTGGGTGTCATAGGTCCACTTGTCCACACCGACCGTCGTGCCGCCCACGCGCACGGACATCTCCGCCAGGCCGTTGGGCGTGGCCGTCGGGAAGTCCGCCTGGGGGCCCCCGGCGCGCTTGAGCAGGTTGTCCAGGAAGGGGCCGTAGTCGCTCTGGCAGATGGAGTCCACCACGCCGCCGGTGCGCTGGGCGACGGTGGAGAAGCGCGTGCCCGGCCCGCCCGCGGTGGTGCAGCGCGCGTCGGTGGGCACCAGGGCGTACATCTGGCTGCGGTGCGCCATGCCCGTGCCCTTGAGGGCCTGGAGGAACTGCACGTAGCTCTCCGGCTCGAAGCCCGAGTGGTCGTCCTCGTCGGACACCACCACCACCGCCAGCCGGGCCGTGGCGCGCAGGAAGCCCAGGTTGCCGTCATTGGGCAGCGGGGTGCGAGGATCATCCGCGCTGGTGGCCAGGGGCGAGGACAGGCCCTGGCGCATCGTCTCCAGGCCCTGCACCAGGTTGTGGCACAACCCCAGCGCGTCGATGTTGGCTTGCACCCCTGGGCCGCCGTGGCCGAGCTGCTCGAGAGCGTGCGCGGGCGGGTGCCGTCCGCCGGGACGAGCCGGCCCGCGTCGCCGCCCGCCGTGGCGTTGGCGCACGCCGGCGAGCGCGTGCTCAGGCCGGTGCTGGTGACGCCGATGCGCACGTCCACGCCCGCCTGCCGCGCCCGCTCCAGCCACCCGGGCATGGCCGCCTTCAGCCGCGCCTGGAAGTCCTGCATGGTGGTGGTGTTGCTCACCACGAAGAGCACGTCGAGCTGGCTGTCGGTGCCCTGGATGAAGCGGTCGAGCTGCAGGCCCTCGTGGTTGGTCTCCGCCAGCAGGGGAATCATCAGCGGCGTGGGCTCGGCCTGCTCCTTCACGAAGAAGGGGCTGTAGTGCTGGCCGAGCACGTTGCGCGCATAGGAGAACTCCAGCTCGAAGCCCTCGCCGGGCGCGAGCGTGCGCGGCAGGGAGACGGGCGAGACGAGCTGGTACTGGTCGCTCGTGCCCGCGCCGATGCGCGTCTCCGTCACCGCCACGGGCGTGGCGCACTGGTTGGAGACGAGCGTGCGCCGGGGCGTCGTCGCGCAGTCATAGCGGATGGGCCCGAAGTCCACGAAGGCCGGCGCCGCCACCGGGCAGCTGCCGCGCGACGTGCCGCGCAGGGGCAGCGTCACCGTGGGGTTGGCCGGATCGTTCACCGTGAGCTTGAGCTCGCCCACGTAGTCGCCCGCCGCGGGCGGACGGAAGGACACCATGGCGCTGAAGGCCGTGTCGAAGGGCACCACCCCACCGACGATCTTCCCGCCCGGCATGGTGAAGGCGCCGCCCGCGTCGTTGGAGATGTGGATGTCCTTCACCGCGCACTCGGCCCGGCCCGCGTTGTCGAAGCGGAAGCCCAGCACCGCGCCCCGGCCCGGCTCCAGGTTGCCGAAGTCCATCTCCGGCTGGGGCTTGAGCGTGAAGACGCACGCGCCCGTCTCCCGCGCGCTGCCCGTCAGGAGGATGGTGCGCTCTGGGTTGAACAGGTCATCCGACACGAGAACCAGCGTGGCCTGCCAGGCGCCCGACGCCTTGGGCTCGTAGTACACCGTCAGGTCCAACGCGTCCGTGCCCGGCGCGATGGGCAGGTCGTCCGTCTCCAGCGCGGGCCAGGCGCTGCCCGGCTTCCAGGGCTGGGGCGCCTTGCCTCGCTGGAGGACGTCCACCGAGAAGTGCTCCACGTTCCCGGTGGCCTTCACCCCGCGGAAGTACAGGTTGCCCGTGGTGCCCGCGTTGGTGATGCGGATCGTCTTGCCTACCTTGCCGCCCGCGGGCAGCTCGCCGAAGTCCAGCGCCAGCGGGGCCACCGCCAGCGTGGGCCGGCCGCCGCGCGCGTCCAGCGCCACCTCGGTCGTGCGCGGCTTGTCCGACTGGTAGCCCACCGTCAGCTTGCCCGTGTTGGGCCCGGAGAAGCGCGCCGCGAACTGCATGGGCAGCTGCACCATCTCGCCCGGCTTCACCTCCGTGGCCGTCATGGCATTGAGCGGCGTGAAGGCCGGGTCGCTCGTGTTGAGCGCCTGGATGGTGACGGGCCGCCACGTGATGTTGCGCGCCCGCGTGAAGGAGCGCGTGGTCTCGTGCACGGGAATCGAGTCGAAGGGCACCGGCGAGGGATCGAACTCGAAGGCGCTCGCCACCGAGCGGCCCGTGAGCCCCGCGACGGTGGGCGTGCACGTGGCGCACGGCCGCACCTCCACCTGCGCCTTCATCTGCCCCAGGTCGCGCGGGAAGTACTTCGTCTCCAGCTGGTAGGTGGCCAGCGGCGGCACGGTGATGTTCTCCGCGCTGAAGGCCGCGGCGGCCTCGCCCTTCACCTCCACGCTCAGCGGCAGATCCACGGGGTTGGTGATGGTCAGCCGCAGCACGCGCTCGCTGTCCACCTCGAGCGTCTCGAAGTCGAGCACCTCGGGCTCCATGCGCACCGTGAGCGGCCCGCCCTGGCCCAGCACGCGCACCGTGTGCTCCTTGCCCGAGCTGGCGTCCGTCCGCACCTGGAGCGAGGACTCGCTGCCCCCTTCCGCCAGCGGGTGGAAGCGCACCTTCACCAGCTTCTCCTCCCCCGGCAGCAGCCGCGAGTCCCCATCGAAGGAGACCTCATAGGAGGGGTTGTCCCCGAGCTCCAGCGCCTCCAGCGCGCGGAAGGGCACGTAGCCCACGTTGCGCAGGCGCACGACCTTCTCGCGCCACTCGCCGACCGGCACCTCGCCAAAATCGAGCGCGTTCGTATCCACCGCCGCCGTGGCCTGGACCGCCCGGGTCTCCCCCATCTCGTGGCACGCCGCCAGGAGCCCCGCCACCAGCGACAACTTGATGAGCCGCCTACCGCCTCGCTCTTTCATCATCACCCGTCCCCGCCTCGCACCCAATTCCTGCGCTGCTCCCATCAAATTCCGTACCAGTCCAAGCGGCCGATCACGGATGAGGAATTCCGGGGGTTGTGGGCGAAAGGGGAGGTGTAGGTGTTGGACCGACGGAAAGGGTTTGCCCTGGGGGGTGAACGAGTTTTCACCCTTGGCTGGGGGGAGGTGGGAAACCGGCGCCTCAGGGCGGGATGAAATCCACCAGCGCACGGGCCACGGTCTCGGGGGTGTCCATGTGGACGTGGTGGCCACCGGGTATCTGCTGGGGAGGCCGGGCGAGGCGCAGGGCGTCGAGGCGCGTCCGGGTGCGCTCCTCGTCGAAGCGCAGGCCCTGGGCGCCGAGCAGCAATTGCACCGGACAGGAGACGGCGGCGCTCAGGGCGAGCCACTGGGCCTCATCGAAGGCCTGGGCGAAGCGGCGGCGGTGGGTGGGATCGAACGTGAAGGAGACGCCGCCTTCCACGGGCTCGGTGCCATGGCGCGCCAGGTGGATGGCGGCGGGGCCGGACAGGTCCGGGTTGTTCTCGCGCAGCCGCGCGGCGGCCGCCGCCACGTGGGGGTAGACCTTGCGGTGGGGTGGGCGCTCCAGGTCCTCCAGGAAGCCGCGCAGGCGCGACACGGCCCTGTCGGGCGGGCCCGCCTGGGGGCCGAGGCTCTCGATGAGGGTGAGGCTGCTCACGCGCTCGGGGCGCGCGGCGGCGTACGCCGTGGCGATGATGCCCCCGAGCGAGTGGCCGACGAAGTGCGCCGCTCCGAGCCCGGTGGCGCGCAGCACGGCCTCCACGTCCACGAGGTGGTCGCCGAACTGATAGCTGGCGGGGCGTGGCAGCCACGCGCTGTGGCCCATTCCGCGCAGGTCGAACAGCACCAGCCGCCAGGTGTCCGGCAGGTGCTCGGTGAGCATGTCGAAGCTGTGCGAGTGGTCCAACCAGCCGTGCAGGAAGAGGACGGCGGGTGAACCCGAGGCGTTGCGCTGGCGCGCGTGAAGGGCGAGCCCGTGGGCATCGACGATCAACGGCTCGAAGGCGGAAGGCAAGGCTGCGGACTCCTGGTGGGCGCGCGGTGGGCGGCAGCCTATCAGGTGGGCTCGGGATGTTGCTCCCAGCCTGAGTCCGGATGGACCCGGCCCGGGTGGGGCGGGCTCACGCCGCGGGCTGGCTGGGCTGCTCCGTCGGGACCGAGAGCACCAGCGCGAGCTGCCGGGCCTGTCCCTCGGTGCTGCAGCGGTACTCCTGCACCTTGCCACTGTGGGTATGCAGGCGCAGCACCCAGATGTCCGCTTCCTTCGACACGACCGAACGAGCATTCGACGACATGGTCTTCCCCCGTGTTTACGACCTTCGTTCGTCTTGTTCCCAAGCAGTTCCCATGCCATTCCCGGCTTTTGTCGTTACCCAATGAATCCAGGGATTTGGCCTTTGCCCATGACTCCAGGGGTGACGCTTTTTGACACGGGTGGGTCAAAACGTACAAGTCACCTCGACATTTCGTGGAATGGGAGTGAAACATGAATTCATTGTTTTATTGGGTTGGACAGTTCAAGATGGGTTGAATCTTTCCACCCCGACGAAGAGAGGTCTCTCCATGAAAGCCCCCCAGCTGCTGACCGCGTTGACCGTGCTGTGCCCCGCCCTGGCGTGGAGCGCCCCGACGCACAACGTCATGTCGAACCAGGGCCTCTACGTGAGCGAGCCGGGCGCGGCCTCCCAGAACATCAGCTCCGCCGACATGACCTTCGTCTGGACGGAGGGCACCACCAACGCGTTCGGTCTGGCCAAGGCCTGGGTCGCCACCGGGGATGCCTATGAGTTCCAGCTCGCCTCCGTGACGGCCCCCACGACGGCCACGAGCATCCAGGGGCTGTGGAACATCAGCAAGAACGGGACGCTGCTGTGCGCGAGCTGCGCGGGACAGGTCTACGGCTTCTATGGCTCCTTCAAGTTCTACTCCAACAATGGCTATCACTTCAGTGGCTTCATCACGAGCCGTTACGACTACTGAGCACGGCCGACTGGAGCGTCAGACTCCCGCGGTAGCTTGAGCATCCACCCAACGAAGAGAGGTTTCTCCATGAAAGCCACCCATCTGCTGTCCGCGTTGTGCGTGCTGTTGCCCTCCCTGGCGTGGAGCGCTCCGACGCACAGCATCTGGTCGAACCAGGGCTATGTCCTGCAAGTGCCGGGTGTCTACGTCTACGTGCCCTCCGCCAACATGACCTTCAACTGGACGGAGGGCACCAGCCTCGCGTTCGTCAACGTCCAGGCCAAGGGGCCCGCGGACGAGCTCTATGCGTTCCAGCTCGTCTCCGTGACGGCCCCCACGACGGCCGATGAGATCAAGGGGCTGTGGAACATCAGCAAGAACGGGGCGCCGTTGTGCACGGGCTGCGCGGGAAGCGCCTACGGGCTCAGCCAGCCCCTCAACAGCTACTTCAAGATCTACGCCGGTAACTCCAGCTATCACATCAGCGGTTTCATCACGAACCGCTACGATTACTGAGCGCGGTGGCTCCCGGCCTTTCGCGAGGCTCTCCGTCCCCACGCGAAAGGCCCATGTCCCTCCTGTCCCGACTCCGACCTGATTCCTTCACCCTGGCGCTGGCCGGGACCGTGGTGCTGGCGACCCTGCTCCCCTGAGGGGTGCCGCCGTTCCCCTGTTCGACGCGGTGACGAACGCGGCCATCGCGCTGCTGTTCTTCCTGCATGGCGCCCGCCTGTCGCGCGAGGCCGTCCTCCAGGGGGCGACGAACTGGAGGCTGCATCTGGTGGTGCTGGCCTCCACCTTCGTGCTCTTCCCCCTGCTCGGACTGGGGCTGCGCTGGGGGCTGCGCGGCTGGCTCGCGCCCGAGCTCGGGCTGGGGGTGCTGTTCCTGTGCCTCTTGCCCTCGACGGTGCAGTCCTCCATCGCCTTCACCGCCCTGGCGCGCGGCAACGTGGCGGCGGCGGTGTGCAGCGCTTCCGCCTCGAATCTGCTGGGCGTCGTCCTCACCCCCGTGCTGGTGGGGCTCCTGTTGAATCAGCGCGGAGGCGGCATCTCCAGGGCGGCGGTGGGGACCATCTTCGCCCAGTTGTTCGTGCCCTTCGTGACGGGACACCTGCTGCGCCCCTGGCTCGGCGCCTGGGTGGGGCGCCACCGCGCGGTGCTGGCGCTCGTCGATCGGGGTTCCATCCTGCTCGTGGTCTACACCGCCTTCAGCGAGGCGGTGGTCAACGGGCTCTGGTCCCAGTTGGGCGCGAGGGACCTGGGGGTGCTGGGGCTGGTGAGCGCGGTGCTGCTCGCGGCAGTGCTGGGACTCACCACGTGGTTCAGCCGGCGGCTGGGCTTCTCGCGCGAGGATGAGATCGCCATCGTCTTCTGTGGCTCGAAGAAGAGCCTGGCCAGTGGCGTGCCCATGGCGGGTGTGCTCTTCCCCCCGGCCACGGTGGGTGCCCTGGTGCTGCCGCTGATGCTCTTCCACCAGCTCCAGCTCATGGTGTGCGCGGTGCTCGCGCGCCGCTATGCCCGGACGTGGCCTCGGGAGACGCCCGAGGACGCCCCCTGATACGGGTTTGCTCGGAAGCCCTCCGTCACACCGTCAGGTGGGCACGGGGCTCGAGCCCGGCGGCGCGGTAGACCGCGTCGATCAGGCGCATGTTGGCGATCGAGTCCTCGAGCGTGACGAGCGGCGTCGCATCACTCCGCACCACACTCGCGAACTGCCGCAGTTGGTGGGTATAGGTGCCCTCGCTCTTCATGCGCTCCCTGCGCTTCTGACCTCTGCTCACCACCGTCAGGTGATGATAGAGCTGCGGCGTCGTGGGGTTGAACACACTCAGCCAGCCCTCGCTGCCGCGCACCTGGATGCTGATCTTGAGCAGCTTGCGCGACCACAACGAGCACTCCATGGAGCCGGTGCTGCCATCCTCGAAGGTGAAGTCGGCCTCCATGGCGCGGTCCACACCGGGCGAGCGCAGCGTGGCGCGCGCCGAGCCCACCTGGGGCTCCTTGCCGGTCACCGTGCGCAGCATGTGCAGGGCGTAGCTGCCCACGTCCATGGTGGCGCCGCCGGCGAGGTCGAGGCGAAAGCGGATGTCGTTGCGCAGGGGCAACGGAATGCACATCGCCGTGTGCACGTGCTCGATGCGGCCGATCTCGCCCGCCCGCAGCACCTCGAGCACCCGCGCCATCAGCGGATGGAAGCGATAGTGGAAGGCCTCCATCAACACGCGGCCGTTGCGGCGCGCGGCCTCGGCCATCCGCACGGCCTCGTCCGCGTTGCTGGCCAGCGGCTTCTCGCACAGCACGTGTTTGCCGGCATCGAGCGCGCGGATGGTCCACTCGGCGTGCAGGCTGTTGGGCAGCGGATTGTAGATGGCGTCGACTTCGGGGTCGTCGAGCAGCGCTTGATAACCCGTGTGCACCTTGGGAATGCCGTGGCGCCGGCGAACTCGTGCGCCCGTGTGGCGTCGCGCGCGGCCACCGCCGTGGCGCGCACGGAGGGGACCGCGGGCAAGGAGCGCATGATGGCGAAGGGCGTGATGCGAGCCGCGCCGAGCAGGCCGAGACGTAAGCTCTGATCCATGGCCCGAAGGCTAGCGCACCGCGCCCTCCCCGTCAGTTCATCCGTTCCCTGGGGGCGCACAGCCGCGTGCTGAGCGTGGCCACGGGCGTCTCCCAGTGGTGCTCGAACCGGAAGCCGAGGAACTGCGGGGACGCGCGGCCACGGCGGTACGCGGCCTGGATCCGCCGCAGGTACTCGGACCGCCCGACACCGGACAGCGGAGCCTTGAGGTGTTCGAACGAGCTGAACAGCAGGATGAACGCCGCGGTCCGGATCCCCAGGTTGCCCAGGGCGTACGCCTGAAGCTCCATCTCGCCCATCACGTCCGTGGCGTAGCCCGTCAGCACGTGCAACAGGTCATGCGTCTCGCGGTAGCGCTTGCCAATGAAGTCGACGTCGTTCTTGAGCTCGAGCGTCGTCTCGAAGGGAGAGATCTTGTTGTCGCGGAAGTAGCGCGCGAACTCATGGCCGAGCGTGCCCTCGGGCAGGCGCTCCAGCGCGGCCAGGTCCAGTTCCTTGCCCTGCAGGGAAGGGCGCTCGGACAGCAGGCGGCGTCCCTCCTCGCTGCTCTGGAGCTGCTGGACGAGTGAAGCGTAGACGTTGAGGTCCAGGCAGATGTTGAGCAGCTGGCCGCAGGTGGGGTTCGCGGGATCGTTCCTGAGCACATTCAGGCACTGGCGCGCCACGCTCAGGCGGGTGACGAGGGAGGCGTTGTCGGGCAGGGACAGGGTGTTGGGGTCGGTCATGGGCGTCTTTCCTACTGCGGCAACAAACTGCTCATCTGGTTGAGGATGAACCGCGCCGCGCGCTGGGGGTTCAGTCGATAGATGGCGTCCATGAACCTGGAGTCGGAGCCCACGAGGACGCGGTAGCGGTTGTTCTCGATGCCTTCGAGGATGAGCCGCGCGGCCGTGGCGGGGGCCAGCATCTTGATGGACGTGTCCCCGCTCTTCACCTGCAGGGTGTTCATCACCCCCGAGTTCGCCGCGATGTTCGTGCCAATCGCCCCCGGGAAGACCACGGTGACGCGCACGTTCGTCCCCTGGAGCTCCGAGTTCAAACCCTCCGTCAGCAGTTTGACGGCCGCCTTGGCTGCTCCGTAGATGGTCTGTCCCGGCACGGGCAGGAAGCCCCCCATGCTGGAGATGTTCGTGATGTGCGCCTCCGGGCGTGCGAGCAGGTGGGGCAGGAACGCCTTGGTCATGTAGAGCGTTCCGAACAGGTTGACGTTCATCACCCGGTCGATCGCCGCGTAATCGAGGTCCTTGAGCTTGACGAAGGGTTGAATGACGCCCGCGTTGTTGATGATGCCGTCGACCGCCCCGAAGCGGGAGATGACCTGTTGCGGGAGCGCTTCCACCAGGGCCCGGTCCGTGATGTTCACGGTGTAGGTGGCCGGTTGGCCCGGTTCACCCCCGCCAGCGCGGCGGTCTCCTCGAGGGCGGACGCGTTGATGTCCACGGCGGCGACGCTCGCGCCCCTCGACAGAAGGGCGAGGACGAGCTCCCTGCCCATGCCATTTCCGCCGCCGGTCACGACGATGATCTTGTTCTGGACCTTCATGGCTGTGTCCTCGTGAGCTCCAGGCCCGCGAGTTCGTCTCCCTCTCGCCAGTTGCGCAGCAGCTCGATGAACTCGATCGTGCCGCCCGCGAAGGAGCGTTGCGCATCGCGCTCGGGGGCGGCGGGGCGCCCTCGTTGTTGAAGTAGCCGGGCGTGCATTCGACACCACCGAAGGAAGCGGACTTCATGAGGTGGCCGAGGATCACCTCCCACCACTGCTGCTGTGCCTGCTCCGAGGGCTCGATCACCTCGATGCCCTGCTTCAGGCAACGCGCGATGATGTAGGCGGCGTGTTGCGACTGCTCGTTGAGGATGGAAACGAAATTGATCGCCCACCCGCTCTGGGTGAGGCTGAACATCAGGAGGTTGGGATAGCCGCGGCTGTGCATGCCGTGCAGCGTCGCCGCTCCCTCGGCCCAGCTGTCGCTCAGGGACTTGCCGCCGCGCCCGCGAATGTCGAAGCCCATCCGGCGGGTGTATTCGCTCGAGACCTCGAAACCCGAGGCGTAGATGAGGCAGTCGACCTCGTACTCCTTGCCCTTGACCACCACGCCGGTGGGGGTGATCCGCTCCACACCCTTGCCCTCGGTGTCGACGAGCTGGACGTTGGGCCGGTTGAACGTGTCCAGGTACTCGTCGTGGAAGCAGGGCCGCTTGCACATCTGGTTGTAGTAGGGCTTGAGCGCCTCGGCCGTCACCGGATCCTTGACTATGGCGTCCACCCTCGCGCGGATCTCCTCCATCTTGCGGAAGTCCGCCAGCTGGCGCAGCTCGGCCGCCTCCTCGGGGGTCTTGGCACGGCGGAGCTCGGTACCCTCGAAGATGTACGTCCACCCGTCCCGCACCAGGTCGACGTCCTGCTCGCGGCCGGAGACGAGCGCGGTGAAGTTGAGGATGCGCTCCTGCTGCCAGCCGGGCTTGAGCGTCTTCACCCATTCTGGATCCGTCGGCCGGTTGTCGCGTACGCCGACGCCCGAGGGCGTGCGCTGGAAGACGTACACCTGCACGGCCGACGCACCGAGGTGGGGGAGCGCCTGGACCGAGGTCGCGCCCGTGCCGATGATGCCCACGCGCTTGTCCGCCAGCCGGTCCATGCCGCCCGTGGGGCCGCCGCCGGTATAGGCATAGTCCCAGCGGCTCGTGTGGAAGCTGTGGCCCTTGAAGGTCTCGATGCCCGGGATGCCGGGCAGCTTCGCCTTGTGGAGGATGCCTCCGGCGGTGATGACGAACCGCGCCGCGAGCCGGTCGCCTCGATCCGTCGTGACGTTCCAGCGCCGGGCGTTCTCGTCCCACTCCATCAGCTCGACCTGGGTCTGGAACAGCGCCGCTTTGTAGAGGTCGAAGTGCCGGCCAATGCGCTGGCAGTGGGCGAAGATCTCCGGCGCCTTGGCGTACTTCTCCGTCGGGATGTAGCCAGTCTCCTCGAGCAGCGGCAGGTAGATATAGGACTCCACGTCGCACGCGGCGCCTGGATAGCGGTTCCAGTACCAGGTGCCGCCGAAGTCACCCGCCTTCTCGACGATGCGGAAGGAATCCACCCCCGCCTGGCGCAGCCGCGCCGCCGCCAACATGCCGCCAAAGCCACCACCGACGATCAGCACGTCGAGCTTCTCGGTCAGCGCCGGACGGGTGAAGCCGGGCTCGACATAGGGGTCCTTGTCGAAGTCCGCATGGACACCGCTGAAGTCGCGGTACTGGGCGCTGCCGTCGGGACGCAGCCGCTTCTCGCGCTCGAGCCGGTACTTCTCCTTCAGCGCTTCCGGAGAGAAAGAGACCTCACCCTTCTTCGACGCAATCATCCGCCCACTTCCTTTCGGCTCGACCGCCGCGGCACATGTACACGGCTGTGTACATCGTGGACATAACACCGGATGCTGTCGTAAGTAAACACCCGTGTACATCTCTGGCCGGAACGAGCCCAAGAAAGCGACGCGCCCGCGCGATGCCGAGCGCACGCGCACCGCGATCCTCAATGCCGCGCGGACGCTGTTCTCGACGAGAGGCTTCGCCAATACCGGCGTGCGAGACGTGGCGGAGCTGGCCGGGGTGAATTCCGCGCTCGTCGGCCGCTACTTCGGTTCGAAGGAGGGGCTGTTCCGGGCGACGCTGGAGCAGTTGATCGACATCTCCCCCATGCTGCGTGGAGATCGGCGCCGCTTCGGAGCGGACATGGTGGCGGCCTTCTTCGACACGCAGGACGCATCGGGCCCGCTGGCGATGATGATCCTCTCGGCGGCCGACCCCGTGGCACATGCGGCGAGTGTCGAGTTTCTCCAGACGAAGGTGATCACCCCGTTGGCCAGGTGGCTGGGACCCCCGGACGGCGAGGGGCGGGCGGCGCGGCTCAACATCCTCTGGAGCGGCTTCCTCACCAGTTGGAGGCTGCTGCCCATCCAGCCACTCGCCGGGGCGCGTCTCGCCGCCACCCGCCGGTGGCTGGTGGCCACGACCCAGGCGATCGTCGACGAAGGCGAGACCTGAGTTCCACCGTCGTGAAGGAGCAGAGACATGAAGCAAGCCGCGAATCCGTTCCACCCTGACCTGCGACGCGCCGCGCGCCTCATCCCGAACGTCACGATGTCCCGGCCGGTGCTCGCCGTGATGAGGTTCCTCACCCGCCTCCAGCGGACGTCCCGCGTCCCCGAGGACGTGGTCGTGGAGGACGTGCGGGTGCCCGGACCCGCGGGGGCGCCGCCCGTGCGCGTGCGGACCTATCGGCCCCGGTCGGTCCAGGGTCCGACGCCGGCACTCCTGTGGATTCACGGGGGTGGATACGTCATCGGCCAACCGGAGCAGGACGATTTTCTTTGCGTCGGGTTCGCGCGCGAGCTGGGCATCCGCGTCGTCTCGGTGGATTACCGGTTGGCACCCGAGCACCCCTTCCCGGCACCGCTGGAGGACTGCTACGCGGCGCTGCGGTGGCTCTTCGCCCAGGCGGGAACGCTCGGCGTCCTCCCCGGGCGCATCGCCATCGGTGGGGCGAGCGCTGGCGGGGGGCTCACGGCGGCGCTGGCCCAACTGGCGCACGACCGCGGCGAGGTTCGGCCCGCCTTCCAGTTGCTCGTCTACCCGATGCTGGACGACCGCACGACGACGCGCACGGACATCGACGGCACGAGCCATCGCGCCTGGAACCAGGGCAGCAACGTGTTCGGCTGGCGCTCCTACCTGGGACGCGAGCCGGGGGGGACGCAGATCCCAGCGCATGCGGCGCCCGCGCGGCGCGAGGACCTCTCGGGACTCCCTCCGGCCTGGTTGGGCGTGGGCACCTGCGACCTCTTCCACGACGAAGACATCGCGTACGCCAGACGTCTGGAGGCCGCCGGCGTGCCGTGCGACGTCACCGTGGTGCCCGGTGCCTTCCACGGCTTCGACGTCATCACCCGCGGCGCGGGGGTGGCCCGCGACTTCCGCGGGGTCTACACGGCCGCGCTGCGCCGAGCCCTGTTCCCGGCGTCTGGCGTCGCGGAGCCCGCGAAGGCGGGTTGAGCCGGGGGCGCCTCCTCGTCCCACGGGTATTGCCAACTCTTTTGCTTCAGATACATTTTCCCAGGCTAACGAATTGGGCCCGGTGGCCCGGCGAGAAGACTCCATAAGGAGGCTGTCCATGTCGAACGAGCAGACGAAGTCCGAGACGAAGTCCTGTCCCTTCAACCCGTATGCCCCCGGCTTCGACGCCAATCCGTACCCCATGTTCAAGGAGCTGCGGACCCATGCGCCCGTCTCGTACTGGGACCAGGGCAAGGGCTGGATCGTCACCCGCTACGAGGATGTCATCGCCGCGCTGCGTGACACCAAACGCTTCTCGACCAATGCCGCCGATTGGGAGTTCGCCAGCACCCTGGGCACCTCGGCGCTGATTCCCGAGCGGGATGAACTCAACAAGTCGAACCTCTTCTCGCTGGCCGATGCGGACCATGCCCGGGTGCGCAAGCTCGTCAGCCCGGCGTTCACCCCCCGCGCCGTCGAGTGGTTGCGGCCGGAAGTCCAGGGGATCGTGGATGAGTTGCTCGACGCCGCGGAGGCCAAGGGCACGGTCAACCTGGTGAGCGACATCGCGGACCCCATTCCCGCGCGCGTCATGAGCTCCCTGCTGAAGATTCCCAAGGGGCGCGAGGTGCTCTTCCAGCGCTTCACCGAGGCGTCCATCAAGAGCATCCTCCCCAGCCTGATTCCTCCCGAGGAGCTGGCGGCGGTGCGCGAGGGGATCCGCGAGGGCATCGTGCTGTTGCGCGAGACGATCGAGGAGCGGCGCCGCAACCCCGTGGAGAACGACATCCTCACCACCCTCATCCAGACCGAGGAGCAGGGCGACAAGCTGAGCACCTCGGAGTTGCTGTCGCTCGTGGGCTCGCTCATCGTGGGGGGCTTCGAGACCACGGTGCACCTCATCGGCTTCACCGTGGCCAACATCCTGCGGCGGCCCGAGCTGTTCGCCCAGCTCAAGACCGAGCCCGAGCTCGTCAAGAACGTCCTCGAGGAGGTGCTGCGCCTCGACAGCTTCGGCAAGCTGGGCCTCACCCGCTACGCGCGCGAGGACATGGAGTTCGGCGGCGTGAAGATCAGCAAGGGGCAGCGGCTGTTCCTCATGACGAACAGCGCGATGCATGACGAGGCCGCGTTCCCCCATCCCGAGACGTTCGACGTGCGCCGCAACATCACCGCGTCCGTCGCGTTCGGCCACGGGATGCACTTCTGCCTCGGCGTCCACCGGCGCGGCTCGAGGGGCGGATCGCCGTGGGCACCCTGCTCAAGCGCTTCCCCGACATGAAGCTCGTCAAGCCGCCCACGTTCGGTCCCCATCCGGTCCTCCGCAAGATGGAGACGCTCGAGGTGCAGTTGCTCGCCCGCTCCTGACCGGGCCGGTGCGCGCCGGGCGGAGATGAGTGACCGAGGTGTTCCCTGCCTGGGCAGGTGTAACGCAATGTCCTACAGGACGTGAACCCGGAGCGGACCGCGGAACCTCGCGCCCGTGACATTCTGTGCCATGCCGCAGGCGCGGTCGGCCGCGTCCTGCCATCACAGAGGAGTTTCCCTTGAGTAACGGCGCAAACCGGCAGCGGGTTCAGGCGGGTGGAGTTCTGTTCCTGCTCTTCCTCGCCAACCTGCTCAACTTCTTCGACCGCACCATCCCAGCCATCATCACCGAGCCGCTCCGCAAGGAGTACGGCCTGAGCGACTTGCAACTGGGACTCGTCTCCGCGGCATTCACCCTGGTGTATGCCATCGCGGGCCTTCCTCTCGGGGGACTGGCGGACACGGGCGCGCGTCGCAAGGTGCTTGGCTGGGGGCTGGTGGTGTGGAGCGCCTTCACCGGGCTCAACGCCCTGGCGTGGAGCTACGCCTCCTTCTTCCTCATGCGCCTGGGCGTCGGGGTGGGCGAGGCCAGCTACGCGCCGGCGGCGAGTTCGCTCATCTCCGACCTGTACCCCGCGAACCGACGGGCGCGCGCCACGGGCATCTACATGCTGGGGTTGCCGGCGGGGCTGGTGCTCGCCTTCTTCACCGTGGGCGGCATGGTGTCGGCCTTTGGCTCCTGGCGGGCGCCCTTCCTCATCGCCGCGGTGCCGGGGATGGTGCTGGCGCTCTTCATGTTCCTCATCCGGGAGCCGGAGCGCGGGGCGAGCGAGGTGACTCGCGTTTCGCGACAGCCCATCGAGCAGCCCATCCGCACGCTGCTGCGCACCCGCACGCTCATCTGGCTGACCCTCTCGGGGGTGACGCTCAACTTCGCCTCGTACGCGGGCAACAGCTTCCTGGTGCCGCTGCTGCAACGCTACTTCGGGCTGCCGCTGGTGCGGGCGGCGGTGGTGACGGGCTTCATCACGGGCGTCACCGGGTTGGTGGGGCTGACGCTCGGCGGTTGGATCGCCGACCGGATGCACGCGCGGTCGGAGCGGGGACGCCTGCTCTTCGGGGCCGTCAGCCTGCTGGCGGGCGCGCTCGGCACGGGGCTCGCGCTGCTGTCGGGCCGGGGGTCGGTGCCCCTGTTCGCCATGTGCTTCGGGCTGGGCTGGCTCGGGGTCTACAACTTCTACACGACCGTCTATCCGGCCATTCACGACGTGGTGGATCCGCGCCTGCGGGCGCGGGCGGTGGCACTCGTCTTCGCGGGGATATACGTGCTCGGCGGCGCCCTGGGCCCGGCCGTGGTGGGCGGGCTCTCCGACGCCTTCACCCTCGCCGCGATGCGGGAGGCGGGGGCTGGCGAGGTGACGGAGGCCTTCAAGGCGGTGGGGCTGCACAGTGCCATGTTCCTCGTCCCGGTGATGCTCCTGTTCACCTCGCTGTTCATCTATCTGGCCTCACGGAGCTTCGTGGCCGACGCGCGGCGGACACGGGAAGAGCTGGCGCACGAGGAGGCGCAAGGGACGTGGGGATTCCAGGAGGCCGCCTGAGCACCCTCAGGTGTCAAAGAACCGCACTCCTGGATCTCCGCGTTGGATCAGAGGTCGAGCGAAAGAAGCGAGTGAAGAACGTATGAGGACCTCACCGAGCATCGCACTGCTCCTGGTGGTGCTGCCGCTCCTCGGATGCTCGGAGAGGACACCGAGGGATGACGCGCATCAACCACCGTCGGAACGGGCGAAGGGAGCGCCATCAATGCAACCGAAGGAAACCACCTGCCCGGCGCCAAAGCCGGTGCGCGCTCTTGAGGAGCAAGCACGGGAGGAACTCGGACCGAGCATGGTGGGGGCGCAGTTGGCTCCCGTGCTGCCAACGCACTGGCCCCCAACGGGGGGAGGACTCGAATACTTCGTCTACCGGAAGAAGTCTCTCCCGACCGGGCTCGTGAAGTCCGAGGTTCGTGGCCCTTCCGAGCGGATTCTCTTCACCACGCCCGGTGCGAAGCCCGTCGTGGAGGCCCTCGAGTCTACGGCGATGCTCGGGGTCGAAGACATGACCGTGAGAGAATCGTTCAACGGCTCCCAGAGCCACGTCGAGCGAGCGGAACAGTCCCTGCTGGAAGTGGTCGCCGGTTGCCGTTCCCTCGATGAGGCCCGAGGCGATCTGGAGGGCTACCTCGAATGGGTGGAGCAAAACCCACTTCAGGGCAGGGACCTCGAGCGGCGTGGCGACCCGTTGTTCTCGTGGCTGCGGAGACGCTGAGCCGGTACAGACGCATGCCTCCAACCGGCTCATACAGGTTCAACCCGAGACCGGCGACGGATTCATCCGAGTCCTGAGTCAGGGGACGTCGTTGGGGTCGGGCCATTCCCAGGCGGAGCGGTAGCCCGCGCCCTCCTGGGTGGACTCGATGAAGCGCGCGTAGAAGGCATGGCCGCTGAGCGTGGCCGAGTCGCCCACGACGAAGAGGTGCCGGCGGGCGCGGGTGAGCGCCACGTTCATGCGGCGCAGGTCCGAGAGGAAGCCAATCTGCCCCTCGGAGTTGGAGCGCACGAGGCTCAGGAGGATGGCGTCCTTCTCCCGCCCCTGGAAGGCATCCACGGTGTCCACCTCCACGTCGGGCGAGAGCGGCTCCACGCGCTCGCGCAGGGCGTGGGCCTGGGCGCGGTAGGGGGTGATGACGGCCAGCTCGCGCGGCGCGAGCCCCGCGGCCAGCAGCTCCCTCACCCGGGCGACGATCAAATCCGCCTCGCCGGTGTTGAAGAGGCTGCCGGTGTCCTTCTCCTGCTCCTCCTCGAAGCCCTTGCCGGCCGTGTCGAGGTAGAGCACGGGCGGGAAGTCTCCCGCGCCTCCGGCGGCAGCACGTCCGCGAGGGTGCGCCCGGCCACGCTCGGGTGGGCGCGCAGCTCGCCGCCATACATCTCCTTCGAGGGGAAGGTCATGATGGCGGTGTTCATCCGGTACTGCTCGCGCAGCATGCGCTTGACGCCGTCGCCGTGGTCCGCGAGCAGGCGCTCGAAGAGGCTCACGGCCGGGCCCGCCTTGGCGGCCTCGGGGGAGAGGATGGTGGGGGAGCTGCTGGGGGTCTCCCGCGAGCACCACCTTGGGGGCGCGCAGGAAGCCGAGCAGGGCGAGCGGCTCGGTGGACTGGGCGGCCTCGTCCAGGAGGGCGAGGTCGAACTCCTCGTGGGCGAGCACGCCGGAGTCGAGGCTCGCGAGCGTCACGCATACCACCTGGGCGCGCTCCAGCACGTTGCGCACCGCCTTGCGCTCGAGGGCACGCGCCTCGTCGAGCAGGCCCTTGGCCTCGGTGGTGGAGGCGCGGGCGTTGGAGAAGCGCTCGCGGCTGCGGCCCTGGGTGCGCTGGCGGCGCGCGTAGCCGAGCAGCGAGAAGCGCTCGTCGAACAGCTCGCGCGAGAGGATGCGGTCGGGATGGTCCTCGACGATGAGATCCAGGGTGTGCTCCTGGAGCCGGGGCGTGACGCGGGCGGGGTGGCCCACGCGCACCGCGCGCAGGCCCTTGTCGAGGCACAAGTCGAGCAGGTGGTCCACGGCGGCGTTGCTGGCGGCGGCGCACAGCAGGCGCTGGCCCTGGGCGACGGCCTGGGCGGCCACCTCGGCGAGCACGGTGCTCTTGCCGGTGCCAGGAGGGCCGTGCACGAGGAAGAAATCCTCGGCGGCGAGCGCGCGGGCGACGGCGTCGTGCTGCTCGGGGTTGAGGGGGCGCGAGGGGGTGAACTCGCGGAGGGAGTCGAAGCGGGGAGGCTCGTTGCCGAGCAGCACCTCGCGCTTGCGGCGGCCCAGGCCCTTGTCGAGCGCCTTGACGCGGGAGAGGCCGGCGCGCATGCGCTCGTAGGTGACGTCATTGGGGACGCGGTCGAGCCGCAGCAGGCCCTCGTGGATGAAGGGGGAGGGGAGCGGTCGAAGGCGAGCTGGACGCGGGTGGCGGTGGCGCGGGTGACGAGCGCGCGGGCGGGTTCCTTGACCTCGGCGCGGCGGGGGAAGACGGCCACCTGGTCGCCGTTGTCGAGCCGGGCGGGGAAGCGGGCGCGGTCCTGGCGCGCGAGCGTGACGAGGACGCGGCCTCCAAGGCCGACTTCTTCCTCCAGGCTCTCCAGGTCGAGGAAGGTCAGGCCCTGTTCGGCGCGCTTCTGGAGGGACATGCCCTCGGCGAGGGCCGCCGTGCGGGCGCGCTCGGCATCGCGCTCCATGGAGAGGAGGCGGCCCAGGGAGTCGAAGAAGGAGACGTCGCGAGGCATGGGGGAGGTTTATGCCATGCCCGACGTCAGTCAATCCGTGTCCGCTGCTTTCACTAGTTCAGTGGTGGGCTCGCCCCGGTTGTGGCTCCCCCACACTTTATGTGGTTCTGCGACGGCGAGCAGGCGGGCCTCACTCATTAGTGCAGCCATCTGCATACGCCTTGGTTTCACACAAACTGAGGAAAAACAGCTAAACCGGGGCAGGCTCACTTCCGCGCTATTCAATCGTTTGTACGAAGGCGCTGATGTTCGGCTTCTGCTTGTCGAGTTGCGACTGGTTCACCATGATGTCCTTTCCGGCTAGGTTCTTCAGCCCGGCCGAGAGGTTCATGATGGGGATGCCAAGGGCGCCAGAGATCACCGATGCCGTGTTCGCGTCATTAATCTCGGTCTGGAACATCCTCTTGAAGTCCGTTCGGCTGCTGGGCGCAGGCTGGCCAGCAGGATGGATCGCGAACAGGTTTGGATTGCTGCGCCAGACGTCCCAAATCTCGGTGCCGATCTCGTTTACAACTGTTTTGAATGCGCCTGCCGCGCCCAGGTTCATCTGGGTGAGCCGATTCCCGACGTAACTGTAGATCTGCGGGACTGACATCCGGAAGCGTTGCGAGTTGAGGAAGAACTCGGACTTCTGCGCGCCACTGACTCGCGTGATGCCATAAAGAAGGGCGAGTACGGCCCGTACCGCGCGCTTGGAGGAACCGTCGGCGGAGAAGGGGATGATCAGCCTGTCTGAAGCCGACATGGCAAGTTCCGTGTAGACAGTGAAGCTCGGATTGCAGTCGATGAAAACTGTGCAGTCCGGAACGTTCCAGGAACGGCGGATATCCGCGATCAGGTCGCTGATCCATCCATGGACCAGCCTCCAAGCGTCAGTCGGACCCGGGGTGGTCGCATTGGACACGCGCGAAGCCTGAATCTCCAGTTCCTCGTCGCCAACGACGAGATAGAGATTGTTAGGAACCGTGTGATTGTACTTGCGGACGTTGATAACGTAGCTGGCTCCAACTTGTGGGCTGAGATACGGACTCCGGATCCTCTCCTCGACATACCCTGCGATGGTTCGACGAGGGGTCGCCAGGGCGATGTCGTTGAGGTGCCGTTCTCCTTCGATGATCCCGCCCAGGAGCATGCTCGAGGCATTGGCCTGAGGGCAAAGATCGACGACCAGAACTTTTTCGTCCGGGTGCAGTCTCGCGTACTCGGAAGCTATCTGGAACGTCAGATAGCTCTTCCCCACTCCACCTTTGTTGTTCCACAGGGCGTAGACGGCCATTTCTACCTCGATCTTGAAGTCTCGGACGACGACGGGGACACTGCCAGAAGCCCTGGATTTACTGGTAAAATTTTCGAGTTTACCACCCGTAAGCAGCCCCGGAGGGTGAGCGAGAGGCCCCGTCTAGTAGGAGCGGCTCACGGGGCTTACTCGTGGACCAAAAGCGCCCGATTCGACCAGGAGCGCGAACTGGTGGATGTGATGTGGGTACTGAAGCCTGTGAGGAAGTCGTCCCCTGGGCGGGTTCTGTACGGACCCGGCAGGTGGCGAGTGAACGCCAGCGACAGTCACGGTCAGGAAGCATAGGGGGTTACGTGATGTGCGCGTCGATGAGGGGTGCCGGTTCTCGTGCTGGCGCACGGAGTCCTTGCCCAGCGGGTTGGGGTGCTGTGCGTGGTTGTCAAGGGCACGGAGGTTCTCGCACACGTACTTGTACGCGAGGTCCTTCTCGTGGAGTGAAGATCTGCACCCTGCGGGCGAGGGAGGCGGTCAACGAGCCAAAAAGTTGCATCGGGGCCTCCGAGTTGTCCGCCAAGGTCGACGTCAATCCGTGTCCACCTCTTCCGCGAGTTCCGTGGCGCCCCCTGTCCGGTGCAGCGTCAGCAGGGACGCGCGGGAGTTCTTCTCCAGGGCGGTGGCGAGCTCCTGGGCGTGCGTGGTGACGAAGAGCTGCCCCCGGCGGCTCGCGTCGGCGATGAGGCGGGCGAGTGGCTCGAGGAGCGAGGGGTGCAGGCTCGTCTCGGGCTCGTTGAGCGCGAGGAAGGGGGGCCTGGGGGAGAGCAGGGCGGCGAGCAGGCACAGGTAGCGCAGGGTGCCGTCGGACAGCTCCGCCGCGCCCAGGGGCGGCCGAGCCCGGGCATGTGCAAGTGGAGCGAGAAGCGTCCGTCCTCGGACGCCAACTCGAGCTGGGCGCCGGGAAAGGCCCGCGTCACGGCGTCGTGCATCGCCCGGGTGTCCCCAATCTCCTGGATGGTCATCAACGCCGCGGCCGGTCCCGGCCGTCATGGGCCAGCGCGGGGGTGCGCACGCCGACCTGCTCGTGGCGCAGGGGCGACTCGGGGTCGGTCCGGAAGTGGTGATAGAAGCGCCACTGGAGCAGCTCCGCGCGCAGCGCGCTCAGCAGGGGGTAGCGGTGCGGCTCGGAGATCTGCGCCAGCACGGACTCGTGGTCCCACAGCCCGGCGGCGAAGGTGGTGCGGCGGCCCTCCGCGTCCCGCGCGAAGACGCTCTGGGCGCGGCGCTCGGCCACCACGTGTCGGCGTGTGCCCTCGTGCACCCAGACCGTCTCCTCCTTCACGTCCGGGTCGAGCAGGAAGGGGCCCTGGGGCGGCGGCACGAGCCCGCAGGACAGCTCGTAGGCCAGATCCTCCAGGCGCACGCCCACGGTGACGCGCGCCGTCTCCGTCTTCTTGCGCGCCCCCGCCCACAGCGCCGAGGGCATTCCTCCCTCCTCGGCGAGCGTGTGCGCGAAGTCCCCTCGGGCCGCGGCGTGCAGCAGGTACAGCGAGCGGTAGACGTTCGTCTTGCCGCTGCCATTGGGGCCCACCACCACCGTCACCGGCGCGAGCTCGAAGCGCAACGCGTGCACCGAGCGGTAGCCGGAGATCCACAGTTCCCGGACGGACATGATGCGTTCCGCGCTCCCTTCACTTGTCCTTGCGCCAGGCGGCCAGTTCCTTCTTCTTCTCCTGGCCCACCTCGTCGAGCCCGGCCTGCCAGGCGTCGCGGTAGGGCCGCAGCGTCTCGACGAGCGTGTGCGCCACCACCAGGTTGCGGTACCACTTGGAGTTGGCGGGGACAATCGTCCAGGGCGCGTTCTTCGTCGACGTGCGCGCGAACACCTCTTCGTAGGCCTGGGTGTAGTCCTCCCAGTGGGCCCGGTCCTCCCAGTCCCCGGCGCTGATCTTCCACGCCTTGCGCGGCTCCTTCTCGCGCGAGCGCAGCCGCTCCTCCTGCTCCTCGAGGCTGATGTGGAGGAAGAACTTGAGGATGATCGTCCCATGCTCGGCGAGCAGCTCCTCGAAGTCGCGGATGTGGCCGTAGCGCTCCTTCCAGAGCGACTCGGGCACCAGCCCCTTCACGCGCGAGACGAGCACGTCCTCGTAGTGCGAGCGGTTGAAGATGCCGAACTCGCCCTTGCGTGGCGTGGCCTTGTGGACGCGCCAGAGGAAGTCGTGCTCCAGCTCCTCGGGGGTGGGCACGCCGAAGGAGGTGATGCTGAGCCCTCGGGGGTTGAGGAAGCCCGCGACGTGCTTGATGGTGCCATCCTTCCCGGCGGTGTCCCGGCCCTGCAGGACGATGAGCACGGCGTTCATCCTCGCCCCCCACAGCAGGTCCTGCAGGTCGAACAGCTCCTCGCCGAGGACTTCCAGTTGCCGCTTCGCCTCCTCCTTGTCCGTCCCCGTTGGAGGTTCTGGCGAGATGTCGTCCAGACGAATCTTCTCGTTCTGCTTGTTGATGGTACGGATGTCCATGGTGCCCTCGCCGTGAGAGCGGGGCAGGTTTCCACGTGGAGGGGAGCCTGACAACAGCCACCGCCGCCACTGTCACGCAGGGCACGCCATGGAACTCGTCCTCTTCATTGGGCTACAGGGCTCGGGCAAGAGCAGCTTCTACCGGGAGCGCTTCGCGGCCACGCACGTGCACGTGAGCAAGGACCTGTGGCCCAACGCGCGCAAGCGCGAGGCGCGGCAGCGCCGGCTCATCGACGAGGCGCTCGCGCGGGGCGAGTCGGTGGTGGTGGACAACACCAACCCCCGGCTCGAGGACCGGGCACCCCTCATCGCCATCGGCCGGGAGCGGGGGGCTCGGGTGGTGGGCTATGCCTTCGAGTCGGACCTGGAGGCGTGCCTCGCGCGCAACGCGGGGCGTGTCGGCCGGGCTCGGGTGGAGGACAAGGCCATCCTCATCACGCGGCACCACCTGCGCTGGCCCTCGTATGCCGAGGGGTTCGATGCCTTGTTCCAGGTGCGCCTCACCCCGGAGGGCGGTTTCATCGTGAACTCCTGGGGCACTCCGTAGCCCTTTGTCCTGCACCTTTGCTCCCGGGCCATTAGGGTGCGCGTCCATGGCCAACCGACTCGAGCGAGAGCCCTCTCCCTACCTGCGGCAGCACGCCTCCAACCCGGTGGACTGGTACCCCTGGGGGAAGAAGCCTTCGCGCGGGCGCGGGCGGAGGACAAGCCCCTGCTCCTGTCGGTGGGCTACTCGGCCTGTCACTGGTGCCACGTCATGGCGCACGAGTCTTTCGAGGACGAGGCCATCGCCCGGTTGATGAACGAGGGCTTCATCAACGTGAAGGTGGACCGCGAGGAGCGGCCGGACGTGGATCAGCTCTACCAGGGCGTGGTGCAGTTGATGGGGCAGGGGGGCGGCTGGCCTCTGACGGTGTTCCTCACTCCGGACCTCGTGCCCTTCTTCGGCGGCACCTACTTCCCGCCGAAGGACCGGTATGGACGGCCGGGTTTTCCCAAGGTGTTGCAGGCGCTGCGCGAGGCCTGGGACACGAACCGAGGCGAGCTGCTGAGCCAGGCGCGGGAGTTCCGCGAGGGCCTGGGCGAGCTGGCCCTGCATGGGCTGGACGCGGCGCCGGCGGCGGTGAAGCCGGAGGACCTCGTGTCCATGGGCCTGTCCCTGCTGCGCCGGATGGACGGCGTGAATGGTGGCTTTGGCGGGGCGCCCAAGTTCCCCAACCCCATGAACGTGGCGCTGGTGCTCAGGGCCCGGCGGCGTGCTCCGGAACAGGACGCGCTGAAGCAGGCGGTGCTGCTGACGCTGGAGAAGATGGCGCGGGGCGGTGTCTATGATCAGCTCGGAGGGGGCTTCCACCGCTACTCCGTGGACGAGCGGTGGACGGTGCCCCACTTCGAGAAGATGCTCTACGACAACGCGCAGCTGCTGCACCTGTACGCGGAGGCGCAGCAGGTGGAGCCGCGGTCGCTGTGGCGCAAGGTGGTGGAGGAGACGGCGGAGTACGTGCGGCGGGAGATGACGGACGCGCGGGGCGGCTTCTACGCCACCCAGGACGCGGACACGGAGGGCGAGGAAGGCCGCTTCTTCGTCTGGCTTCCCGAGCAGGTGCGCGAGGTGTTGCCGCCGGAGCTGGCGGAGCTGGCGCTGCGCCACTTCCGCGTCACCGCGCTGGGCAACTTCGAGCATGGGCGCACGGTGCTGGAGTCCGCGGTGCCGGTGGAGGCCCTGGCCGAGGAGCTCCAGCGGTCGGTGGAGGAGGTGACCTCGGGGCTGAGCGAGGCGCGGCGGCGGCTCTTCGAGGCACGCGAGCGGCGGGTGAAACCGGGCCGGGACGACAAGATCCTGGCGGGCTGGAACGGGCTGATGATTCGCGGGCTGGCGTTCGCGGGCCGCGTCTTCGACCGGGCCGACTGGGTGGAGAGCGCCCGGAAGGCGGCGGACTTCGTGCTGGCGGAGCTGTGGGATGGCCAGCGGCTCTCGCGCTCGTACCAGGAGGGGCAGGCGCGCATTCCGGGCTTCCTCGAGGACTACGGAGACCGCCGCGGGCCTCACCACGCTCTACCAGGCGACCTTCGAGCCCCGCTACCTGGAGGTGGCGGAGGCGCTGGTGCGCACGGCCGAGACGCTCTTCTGGGATGAGGAGCGGGGAGCGTACCTGACGGCGCCGAGGACGCAGGGCGACCGGTGGTGGCCACCTACGCGACGTTCGACAACGCGTTTCCCTCGGGGGCGTCGACGCTGACGGAGGCGCAGGTGGCGCTCGCGGCGCTCACGTCCAACAAGCAGTACCTGGAGCTGCCCGAGCGCTACGTGTCACGCATGGGCGAGCAGTTGCGCAAGAACCCGATGGGGTATGGGCACCTGGCGCTGGCGGCGGACGCGCTCGTGGATGGCGCGCCGAGCGTGACCTTCGCGGGGACGCGCGACGCGGTGGAGCCCCTGCTGGCGGTGTCCCGGACGGTCTACGCGCCCACGTTTGGCTTCACCTGGAAGGCGCCGGAGGCCCCCGTTCCGCCCTCGATGCGCGAGACCTTCCTGGGCCGGGAGCCGGTGGGCGGACGTGCCGCCGCGTACCTGTGCCGAAACTTCGCCTGCGAGCCGCCCCTCACGGATGCGGGGCGGTTCGCCACCCGGCTCGCGGACCCTGCTGCTCGATGAACTCGGGCACGGCGGTGCTTGCCGTGCCCGAACGCGGGTTCAAGGCCAGACGCGCGAGGTCCAATCCCGCCACTTCTGGATGCGCTGCGCCTCGGCACCCAGTTGCGTGGCCTTCCAGAGGCCATACTGCTGCTTCTGCTCGGCCGTGACCCTTCCGTCCACCGCGTTCATCGCGAAGTTGCCGGATGTCGGCTGCGCCAGGGGCTGGCGGGTCCGGTCCACACAGAACGCGAACCCGGCATACGGCTCGGGCTCCCCCAGCTCCGTGTTGGCGGGATCGCAACGCCGCCAGTCCGCGGGATTCGTGTCGGTGTACAGGACATTGAACTGGTTGATCGCCCCATTGAGCACCTTCAGGTACAGGCCGGGTTGGAGTTGCTCGAGCTTGCTGAAGGGCGTCCTGCTGGTGCCCTGGGTCGTCGCCTGATCCATGAAGTTGGTGGGGGTCAGGTGCTTCAGGACCTGCGCCCGGCTGAAGCGTCCGCGGTTGTTGATGAGGCCATTCGTCTGGGTCGGCACGTAGAGTGGGATGTCGTTGTTGACGTACTGGGCCGACTTGATGCGGGCCTGCAGCAGCCGGATGTCGCTCAGGAAGGCGGCGTTCGCGTGCGCGGGCGTCGAGGTGCCCAGGCTCTGCGACAGGAGCTCATCGAAGCCGGTCAGATAGGGCCAGTCCACCGAGAAGTTCACCCAATCGCCTTGACCGCCCGGGTTGATGGAGACCTGCATCTGGTACCAGGCGTTGGTCCGGTAGTACGAGCCCATGATGTTGGAGCGCTCCCAGGCCAGATACCACTCCCGGGTGGTCTTCCCCGAAGACTCGTCGGCCTGGTAGAGCATGTGCGGAGCCAGGAAGAACACGCTCACCGTGTTGAAGGGCCAGCCGCGCACCTCACCCCGGCCTCTCCAGGTCTTCGTGGTGGAGTTGAAGTCGCCGATGAACCACTGCTGATTGCCTTCGAGCCCGTGGGTGTGGGCCCACTCCCACTGCTTGATGACGTTCCAGTGGAGCATGCTCATGACGGCGCGCTCGATGAAGGCGTTGGTGGTGAAGGACGCCGGATCGCTGGCCGTCGTGGCGCTGGAGGCGCGCGCGGCCAGGAGTCGGGCACCGACCTGCGCACCGTACTCACCGGAACTGGCGATGTGGTTGCCACGGCCGCCGCCCAGGAAGCGGTAGCCCTCCCAGCCAAAGTTGGTGAAGTAGTTCTGGGCCTCGTTGCGCTCGCTCGGGGTCAGATGGCTCCAGTCTCCATATTGCCCGTTGGGATTCTTGTGGGCCTTGAGCCATGCCTCGATCTGCTCCGCGCTGGCCTTGGGGTGGGTGCGGCTGCTTTGCGACCACTGGGCTCCGTTCTCGAAGGAACCGGCGCTGCTGGCGCCCGTGGGCCACACGTCGAGCGGATGGATCGTGGGCAGCCAGGCGTTCCAGTCGGGGTACTGCAACGGCATGGCGACTTCCCGCGCGTTCAGGGTGGCGTTGGCGTTCATCACGGCATCGACGTCGGCCTGACTCAGGGAACTCGGTGCCTTGCCGAAGAGGGCCTGGACGGCCTGGGTGGGGGTCTCGAGCACCGCGCCCAGACCCGCTCCGGCGGCCCATTCGATGATGGGTTTGCTGTCCAGCCCCGGGCCCGGCTGGTACGGCGGGTTCCACGGCGTGGCCTGGGCCACGTGGGGCACGTTCCTCTGGCTGTAGCGGATGTAGGCGGCGATCTGTCTGCCTTGTGCCTCGCTCAGGCCGTGGAAGCGCGAGCGCTGCACGATGGCGTTGTTGGAGTAGTTGAAGTACTGCAAATCCCGCCCATCGCTCGCGTGGCAGGAGGAGCAGGCGGCCGTGATGTTGCGTCTGACGATGCTGCTCTTGAGGAGCTTGCCCTGGCCATACCAGAGCGCCTCGCCCGCCGTGACGTCGGCACTCCACGTCTGGCCCGCCACCTTCTCGGCTTGGATGTCGGCGTACTGCACGGGGTTGCTGGCCAGGCTGTTGCCCTGGGCGTCTTGCAGCTGGAGGTCGAGGACGCGGTAGCCATTGGACTCACCATCGGTCCCGTTGAAACGGAACTGGATGCGGTTGGCTCCCGGCGCGGCCACGAGCCTCGCCCGGGTGGTGGCATCGAGCGCGAGGCTCATGCGCGTGGTGTAGAACCCGCCACGGGTCAGGCCTCCCTGGACACGCTCGACATCGGCCAGTTTCACGGTGGCATCCGTGATGTCGATCCAGGGAATGCCGCCGGCCTGGTCCGGGCTGATGCCGCCGAGCACGCGCACGCTGGCCTTGATCCGGGTGGGCGGCTGGCTCGTCGCCTCGAACTCGGGGGCGCCGAAGAAGGCGCAGCGGTGGCACGTCCACCACAGTTGGTTCACGGCGCCGAGTTTGCCGGAGTCCACGTGGAGGCTGGCCTCGGAGATCGCCGGGAGCGACGGGGAGCCATCGCTCAGCAGCTCGAGCGGCAACTTGAGCGCAGGGGCGGAGGGGTTGGGCTCCGATTGGCTCACGGCCTCCAGCCGCCACTGCTGATTGGGCTGGCCGTGGCAGTCCCACTGGTGGATCAGCCCACCCACGGCCTGGCTCATGTCCTTCACGTCGATGCACTTGCCGCTGTGTGAGGCCTTGATTTGATAGGCATCTCCCTGCGCGGTCAGGATGAAGCGTTGGTTGGGCCCGCCGTTGTCGTTCCACTGCTGGAGCGGCTCGCCGTTGACCTGGTTGTTCCCGCGCACGTCCAGGGGCTTGCCACTGTGGACGGCACGCAACTGGTAGGTGCCATCCGTCGAGGACAGCACTTCGAAGTGTTGATGCGCCACGTTGGCGCAGTTGGTTTGTTGGACGGAGGCTCCATCGGCCGTGCTGGCGTCGGCGACCTCCAAGCACAGGTTGGAGTGCACCGAACGCAGGCTGTACTGGCCCACGACCAGCGCTCCCTGGCTGTTGCCGCTCTGGGGATGGAGCGGGAGGGATTGCGGCGTCTGGTCCGTGTCACCACGGTCTCCACACGCCGCCAGCAGGCCCACGACCAGTGCCATCACCCCGCGAGGGACGCGGGGATGGCCTTTCAAGGATTCTGAATATTTCCAGGTAATCATGAAACCAGGGTAAAGCTTCAGGCCCTGGTGGAAATCACCCCAAAGAGGGAGCGAATGCTCACCCCGATGGGGGACAAGCGTCAGCCGGGGTTGGCCTTTTCTTGCTCCGAGGGGCTCGGCTCGACGTCGGCTCCAGCGGGGCTGCCCAGGGTGAAACCGATGAGCCCGGAGATGACCAGGAGGAGCCCGGCCAGCGCGCCCGCCTCGGGCAGGGGAGCCCCCAACAGCAGCACTTCTCCGAGCAGGGCGAAGACAACCTCGCCCGCCTGGGTCGCGTCAACGGCGGCGATGCTGTAGGCGTCACTCGCCGCGGTCCGGGCGCGGAGGAACAGCGGGGTGGCGATCACCCCCGAGGACAGCGCCACGATCAGCGTCTGCAGCACCTGGGAGGACGTGGGCGCCGGCGGGCGCGTCACGAGCGCGAGTCCGCACCAGAACGGAACCGAGCCGAGCACCAGCAACAGCACACAGGAGGCCGCATCCGCGAGGGCCGGCGAGTGGATGGGCGCGATGCGCGTGCTCGTGCCATGACGGGCCGCGTTCAGCATCTGGTTGCCGAAGGGGTAGGCGAAGGCCGCCACGAGCACGGGGACCACCCCCAACACCAGCTCTCGCGTGGACAGTCCGCCCCGCCACTCCTGCAGATTGACGAGGCTGATGCCCACGAGCACCAGGGCGATGAAGAGCACGCCCCGAAGGGGAACGCGCAAGCCGAAGGCCCGCAGGACGAGGGGCGAGGCGAGCAGGGTGGATTGCCACGTGGTGGCGAGCACCCACCCCGGGGTGTGATCCGCGGCGAAGCAGATGCCCGCGTAGAACACGCCGAAGCCCACTCCGCCGGAGAGCAACCAGAAGCCTGGACGTGAGCGGAAGACCCGGGCGACCTCCACCAGCCCGCCGCGCCCCCGCCGCACGCCCACCCAGCCGCCGAGAATCAGCAGCATCGCGGCGTAGCGCAGGCTGGCGCTCCAGAACCAGTGCCCACCGGACAGGCTCATGGAGCGGTTGAGCACGAACGAGAGGCTGAAGAACGCGGATGCCAACACCCCCCACGCGACGAGCCGCCCCAGCCCGGGGCCGTGGGTCCGCCGCTCCCTGGACACCCGCTCGTTCTCCATGTGCCTAGCTCCTGTCGAGTGCCTGCCGCAGATCGGCGAGGATATCCAAGGGATCCTCCAGGCCAAGGTAGATTCGCAAGCACGTCCCGCGAGCCGCGGAGCGCGACACGGTCCGCCACTCATTGGCCTCGAAGATGGTCGCCAGACTGAGCGAGCCTCCCCAGCCATAACCGATCCGGACCACCCGGAGCCGATCCACCATCGCGTTCACCGTGGGCCGGTCGAGCCCATCGAACGCGATCGTCAGCAGGCTGTTGGCGCCCTGGAAGTCACGCCGCCACACCGCATGTCCCGGTGCCTCCGGCAGCGATGGGTGGAACAGCGCCCGGATGCCTGGCTGCCCGGCGAGGCCCTCGAGCACGAGCCGGGTGGTGCGCTCCTGATGGTTCAACCGGAGGTCCAACGTCGCGAGCGCCAGGGAAGCACGCGCGCAGGCGTCCGGACTGACGTGCAGGCCGAGCAGCGCCGTCTGGTTCTTGATGAGGGCATGCAGGCGCTCCGTCCGTGTGACCACCGCGCCCAGGGACACGCCGGCCGGAGCCGCGTGGTACTTGGTCAGCGAGAGCACCGAGATGTCGACCCCGTGGGCGAACGGCTGGAAGCAGCGCGACGCCGCCCAGGTGTTGTCGAGCACCGTCACGATGCCGTGGCGGGCGGCTGTCTGGCAGAGGGCCGCGACATCCTGCACCTCGAAGGTCATGGATCCCGGAGACTCCATGAACACCACGCGGGTATTGGGCCTGAGCAGGGGTTCGAGGTCACTGACGTCCGGTGGGTAGTAGGTGACGGCGACCCCGGCGGTGGCGAGGCACTGATCGATGTACCAGCGCGTCGTGTACGTCACCGTATCGACGATGAGGACGTGGTCGCCCTGCTTCAGCAGCGCCGACAAGGTGGCGACCAGTGCGCTCTGACCCGAAGGCGCCAGCGCCGCGAAGGTGCCCCCTTCCAGCCCGGCCACGGCCTGGCCGAAGGCCTCGGTGGTCGGTGTTCCCACCCCCGTAATAGAAGTTCTCATAGGGGCTTCGCCCCGAACGGCGGAGCGAGTCCGGATCGATCGGGGCGAGCGACGCCGTGTCGGGGAACAACACCGTGGTCGCGTTGATGGCGGGCAGGACCGGGACCTCGACGCGTCCCACGGGGAACGTGCCGATCTGCGCCGTGCGGGTGGTCTTGTTCGTCACGAGTGGTGTTCCCTCTGGGTTGGCAGACCGGGCCCCAGGGGCTCATCGAGGGTGTCGAGCATCGCGGTCACCTCTCGCACCTCATCGAGCCGTGGCGGGCCGACATGGGGTAGGGGGTAGCGCACGGAGCCTCGCCGAAGCGATGGAAACACTCGAGGAAGGGACCCTCGGGAGTTCCCCATTCGGTGTACTCGTACCCGGCGCCGCCGTCCTGGCCACAGAGCGGGTGTTGTACCGCCCAGTTCGCGCTGACCGGCGAGGGCATTCCATACATGCCTCGCATCACCCTCAGCGCCTCGAGCAGTTCCAGCCGGCGCTCCTGTGTCTCTCCCAAGCCGAAGAGGATCGCGCAGCCACAATGGATGCCCTGCTCGCCCAGGAACGCCAACGCCCGATGGATGCGCGACAACCAGGGAGCCTGGTTGCGGCCGAGATCCTTGCTCATGCCACCGATGGCCTCGGGGACCAGGGTCTCCACGCCGACGAACACATAGCGCAGGCCCACTCCCGCCAGCCGCGTGAGCTGGGCCCGGCGGGAGAGGATCTGATCGATGGTCAATTGGGCACCGAAGACGATGTCGAGCGGCTCGGACTCCAGCCGCTCCACGAACTGATCCACCAGCCGGGGACTGCCCCCCAGCATGACGGAATCCTCCACGAACGCGCTGGCGCCCCGGGCCGGGTGATCCTCGGCGATGACCGTCACGGCCTCCGCCAATTGACGGTGGAGCCGTTCGCTGGAACTCGCGGGATCCCTCAACCCGCCCGTCACCGAGCTGCGCTCGCTGCAGAACCCACAGTCATAGACGCAGCCGCGACCGGTGTCGCTGAAGGCGTGCGCCGTCACCCGCCCACCGAATACCTCGAACCCGGCGATCGCGCCAAACATCCGCGAGGGCGAAGGCATCCGGCTGTAATCCAGACGCGCTCCGATGCTGGGCAGCACCCGCGGGGTGTCCCCTTCCAGCGCCCCCGCTATCCAGCTGCCCGGAACCCGGGCGTCGAGCCGCTCCATCACCGAGCACGACAGGTCCGCGCTCCCCTCGGCCTCGGCCGCCGCCACGGCCTCTCCCAGGGCGGCGATGAGGTGCTCGCCGTCTCCCGCCACGACCAGGTCGAACACCCGGGGGAGCCGCCCCGTGGCCATGAGCCGCAGGGGAGAGCTGGGGTGATGGCGCACGTGCTCCGGCAGCCGCTCGGAGTGCTTCTCCAGGTACATGGATTCGCTGGGATGCCGACCGCCCAGTACCACGACGACCTGTTCTCCGAGGAGCTCCTTGGCCAGCGCGGCGCAGGCCACCGCGCCCGGCAGACACAGCGTCATGGCCCCAATCAGCAGGAGGTTGGGCCGCTCTCGCCGCAGCATCTCGGCGAACACGGGCATGTCGTCGAGTGAGTACATCAAGAGGGTCTGGGCGCGTCGCTGGGCGCGCGTCCCGGCCCAATTACTGCGTGACCAGGCGCTCGATGGATCGAACGTGCGATGCGCCGCGTAGCGGCAGGCATTGAAAAGGCTCGCGGGATCCTGGCTGTTCAGCGCCCGGGAATCCTTCGCGCCCTTGATCCAGTCCGGGGCGGAGACGGCAATAGCTCTCAAAGGCATGAGACGGAACTCCTCCTTGGCTTCAAGGGAAAGGGGGACGTGCTCACACGGCGGAATCCGAAGCCACGGCCGGTACCCGGGCTCACGGCGTTCCAACGCACACTTGTGGTGAATCACTCCCGCCTGTCACGGCCTCCCTTGCTCTCCCTCCAGTCGGCCGTGCTTCGCTTTCTCTAGGAAAATGGAATCGGCTGCCATCTTCCGGATGGGAGGTTGTGGCCAAATCTTTACGTCCCGGTCGTACTCGCCACGCTACATGACTCGCCGGTCGCCGCAGCCGCGTGCACGCCATGAGAGAGTCATGACCAGGATTCAGCAGCCGCCCGTTCGCCGTAACTCGACCGGATCAGCTCCCACCACCACGCAGCGGGAGCCCTTCGGCAGCGTGCCAACTCGATGCCGAGCCCCGGGGTGGCATCCAGCAACGTCGCGCAAGCCGCGGAGCTCATCGACGAGCTGGGGGGCGATAATGCTACCCGGAGGAACGAGGGCCCCGAGGCGAAGTCTTCGCAGGGGCGGCAATCTCCCCCGGGCGATGGCTTCTCGGCGCAGGGTCAGGGCGGGCGGGCTTCGGGTTCTGGCGGGTCCTCTTCCCCTGTGTCGCTCACCCCGCCCCCTCCTCGGCCGGGTTCCGCGCCTCCTACTGTCCGGCCGGGTTCCGCGCCCGTTGTTCCTTTCCGGCCGAGTTCCGCGCCGCCTTCTTCCCAGCCGAGTTCCGCGCCGCCGCCTCCTCCCCGGCCGAGTTCCGCGCCTGGTCACCTGGGTTCCCCGGCCGCGGCGTCATCCTCCGCTTCCACCCATCAGACCCCGGCGGAACCGGGTCCTTCCGCTTCCGCCGCGAACAGCCGGCCCGCGGGTCTGAACTGGTTCAAGAAGGAGACCAAACCCGCTGAAACACAGGTCAAGAATGCTTCTCTCCAGGCCAATCTGATCGACAGCGCACCGCAGCCCCCTCGGCGCGGCCTCCGGTCCCGAAGTTTGGCCACGCGGAAGCCACCTTTACTCCCTTGGAGACCGGGCAGCGCGTGTCCGCCCAGGCGCTGGAGGCCAGCCATAAACCTTCCCTCGACTCCGGGAAGGCGGAGCTCAAGGGGCAGGTGGGCTCCGCCACGCTTGGCTACAACGTCAACGTCAAGACGGGTGGGAAGGCATTGGGTGCTCCGGAGGCCATGGAGATGTCCGGAGCCGAGCTGGAGGTCGCGCCCGCCCTCGCCGAACTCAACCTGCTGAAGCTTCAGGGCAAAGTGGAGTCGCCCGAGGTCCGCCTTGGCAGTCTCTTCGGCAAGGAGCTGTACGGCAAGGCCGCCTTGGAAGGCGACTTCAGGGTCGGAGCCAACGCCGACCTCAAGATGAGGGCCTACACGGACGTCGATTCGAACGTCCTGGCCGAGGCCGAGGGCTTCGCCGGGGCCGAGGGGAACCTGAGGGCGAACCTCACCCTCCTGACCAAGGACGCGAGCGGCACCTCGCAAGAACTGGGCACTCTCAAGCTCAGGGCCGGGTATGCCGGTGGCATCAAGGGCAACGCGGGCGCCGGCGTCCTGCCGAGAACGCCCCAGATGCTGCTCGGGCACGGGCCGACGCTCAGGGCCAATCTCGACATGACCCCCATGACCACGGCCGCCATGGGGTCGGCACTCGGTTCCGTCCGTTCCAGGATGAGCGGCGAGAACTCCGCGAACACGACCCAGCCCGATCTCGAGATGGGGGTCACCCACCAGCAGACCCCCCCGCATGCCGGGAGCCGGCCCGCGGAGTAACTTCGACAGCATTCACGAACGCGCCTGCTGAAGAAGCTCCGGGCCTCCGCTTGAGCGAGGGTTCGGGCTCGCTCCCACCTCAGGCGCTCGGAGGTGCCTCTCCGTGCGTCGCGGGCTCCAGGAACAGCTCGGAGGAGTACAGGATGCGCTCGTTGCTCATCCGCGAGAGCGCGTCGCACAGCCCGGGCTGATCCATGAGGACCCGGTCGCAGCTTCCCCAGTCCAGCCGCAGCAGCAGGCAGGTCGTCTCCGCGCGCACGGTGGCCGTGGCCGTCAGGCCGAGCATCAGGGAGATCTCTCCGAAGATGTCGCCTTCCTCCAGCGTCCGCAGGAGCTTCTCGCTGCCGTCCGGGTGATGGTGCAGCACCGGCAGCGGCCCCTCAGCAGCAGGTACAGGGCATCCACCGGCTTGCCCTGTTCGAGCAGGGTGGCTCCCTTCGCCCTGGCTCGGAGCTGGAATTCACGGGCCAGGGCCGCCCTGCGCTCGGGAGGGAGGATCCGGAAGAGCGGATTGCCACGGAGCACGTCACTCAGCAGGTGCTCGTGGTGATAGGTCCTCAGCATCTCCGCCACGGAGGGGTACCGCTGGATGATCTGTTCCAGCCGCTCGCGGGACAGTTCCAGGACCGCCGTACGCTCGAAGGCCTTGACGCTCGCGAGCCTCGGCACGCTGGAGAGGATGGACATCTCCCCGAAGAAGTCGCCCTCGCTCATGAAGGCGACCGTGCGCCGACGCCCCGATTTCAGCGTCCGCACCACCTCCACGCTCCCCTCCACGATGGCGAACATCGAATCGCCCGGCTCGCCTTCCTCGACGATGAACTCCCCGGCATGGAACTCCCGCAGCTCCAGCGACTCCATGACCGAGAGGAACTCCTGCTCGCCGAGCCGCGAGAGCAGGGAGATGGGCTGCGAAGTCCCTTCCTCGTTCCAGTCCGTCTCGAGGGCTGGCTCCCGCTCCATGGGCATCGGCACGGAGGGCCCCGGCGGAGCCAGGGGCTCCACCTTCCGGGCATCCAACTCCGCGAGCAGTCGCCGCGTCGGCTCATGAGCCGGTTCGAGCCGGAGGATGACCTTGCACAAGGCGATGGCGCGCGTCAGCCATCCCCGCTGGGCCCACGCCTCCGCCAGGAACTCGTAATCCAAGAGCACCTCTTCCGGTTGCTCGCTGGAAGGGAGTTGAACGGCCCCATCATGCAGCTCGCGCGACGTGTCGGACGACATGTTTCCCCCTGACATGTTTTTTCCTTCGAACAGGGCATTGCGTGCCGACAGGCCCTGACAACCGACAGAGTGCTCGCTCCCCCGCTTCGTGTCTGTGAGCCATTTCACAGGCACGGCGAAATTGCCGCCATCCCCGGGCGGGTCGGAGCGCATCCGACTTCCGTGTTCAACGGATGACATCGCCGCGGGACCACGGCGCCTACGCCTTGGCCCGTCAGACACGCGCCGTGGTCAGATTCATCGAGCGCCATTCCCCGGCGCGGGCCGTTGGCGCACGTTCCTGCGAATCAGCACCGCCAGGACCGCGACCATGCCGATTCCCACGAGCCACCACATCCGCAGGAAGCCGAAGACGTAGAAGCCGTAGCGCCGCGTCGCCGGATCGTACTTGAAGCACGAGAGCATGACGCGCTCGAGCGTGATCCCCACCTTGCCTTGAGCGGCCTCGATGATGGCCAGGCGCATGTCCATGGCGGGGAAGTCGACGCCGTAGAGATAGCGGGTGACCGTTCCTTGCGGCGACAGGACCATCACCACCGCCGCGTGCGCGTACTGATCGGTGGACTTGTCATACGCGTAGCCAAAGCCCACCGCGTCCGCCACCTTCTTCACCTGCTCCTGCGTGCCGGTGAGGAACCGCCATGGGGCCTGCTCGGGCTGACCCAGCTGCTGGAGGTAGCGCGCCCGCCACTTCGAGGCCTCCTCGGGCGTGTCTCGCGGGTCGATGGAGAGGGTGAGCGAATGATAGTCCTTGCCCAGCTCGAGCTGGGTCTCGCTGAAGCTCTTGGCGAGGCCCTTGAGCACCAGACTGCACAGCTGGGGGCAACGGAAGTAGGCGAGGGAGAGCACGGTCGGCCGATCCGGGGAGAGCATCTGCCGGAGCGTGACGCGCTGACCACGCTCATCGATGAGCTCCGTGTCCAACGGAAGCGGCTCGCCCAGCTTCTCGTCCACCCGGATCGCCTCGAGCGCCGAGGGTGGGGTGTTCAGCGAGGGCTCCGCGTGGGTCGGAGGACCAAAAGCCTCGGCGCGTCTCGCGAGCAGCAGCAGGAAGGCCAGGGCGAACAAGGCGGAAGCGGGGCGGGATCGGCTCGACAAGACGGGCTCCACGGGGGTGGGGAGGCGACTTCCCGCTCATGGTACAAGTCGCGGCGCGTTCCATTCGCTTCGTGGCCCGTCGCCCCGTGCTCCTCCAGTAGCGGACCTTTTCCGGGTTATCTGCGACCGCGTTGCGCCCGTTTGTGAGAGGGGCCGAGAAGGGCTGCTCGTCTGCTCCAAGGTCAGTGCGGCTGCCCACTCCGATGAAGCTCGTCACGGCCGTGGGGCGCGCACTCCATCGAGATGGTCGCTCTGACCAGAAAGGAGCAATCCCATGAAGAAGATCCCCATTCGCGAAGGCACCCAGAGCAGCTCCATCATCATCGTCCGCAAGTAGCCGCCGACCCGGAAGAACGGGCGGTAGCACCGGAAGTCCGACGACATGCGGCGCCGGGCCGCGCGAGCCGCATCCTCGCGCGGCCCTGGGGCCGCTCCTCTCCACGTGCCGCGATGAAGCTCCTCCTGATTTCCATGCCCTGGCAGTCCCTGGACTGCCCCTCGCTCGCCCTCGGAATCCTTCGGGAGCGGGTGAAGCACTGCAAGACGCCGCCTGACGTGTCCGAGCTCTACGCCGGCCTGCGCTGGGCCGAGTTCCTGGTGGAGACCACCGGTGGGCGCATCCAGTCCGCCGACTACACGCACGTCGCCGAGGAAGGCATCTTCCATGGCCTGGGAGATTGGATCTTCACCCCGGCGCTGTATGGCGTTCGCGAGTGGAAGCGCGCGGAATACGAGCGCTACCTCGCGGACCTGGGGCTCGAACTCGGGCCAGCCCTCGAGATGCACCAGCTGTCCGTGGACTTCGTGGAACGGCTCGCGGACGAGGTGGTGGCTCTCGGCTGCGACGTGGTGGGCTTCACGAGCACGTTCATGCAGAACGTCCCCTCGCTGGCGCTCGCGCGGGCACTCAAGCGGCGCAGGCCGGAGCTGCGCACCGTCATGGGAGGCGCCAACTGTGATGGGCCACAGGGCATCGCCCTGCACCGCAACTTCGAGTTCCTGGACTTCGTCATCCGCGGAGAGGGCGAGCAGGCCTTCGTGGAGCTGCTCGATGCCCTCGATGGGCACGGGGAGAACGCCGACATCGCCGGGTTGTGCTGGCGCTCGGCGCAAGGGCCTGTCGCCAATCCCGAGCGGACCCATGCCTTCCCCGCGCAGCGGATTCCCGCCCCCAACTACGATGCGTACTTCACGGCCCTGGAGGCCTCTCCTCTCCAGGCGGACCTCTCGCCCAAGCTGGTGCTGGAGGGGGCCCGGGGTTGCTGGTGGGGCCAGAAGCACCACTGCACCTTCTGTGGGCTCAACGGATCGATGATGACGTTCCGGAGCAAGCCCCCGACCAGCTCCTGGACGAGATGCGGCAAGCCCTCGAGCGGTACAAGACACTCGACGTGGTCATGGTCGACAACATCATCGACCTCCGCTATTTCAAGGAGCTGCTCCCGCGCATCGCGGCCGCGGACTGGGACCTGCGCATCCACTTCGAGGTGAAGTCGAACCTCACGTCGGAGCAGATCCAGGCGCTGCGGGCCGCTGGCGTCATGCATGTCCAGCCGGGCATCGAGAGCCTGAGTTCGCGGGTCTTGAAGCTGATGGACAAGGGCGTGGCGGGCTGCCACAACGTGCGGGTCCTACGGGACTGTGAAGCGGCGGGGCTCACCGTGTCCTGGAACTACCTGTATGGGTTCCCGGGCGAGCAGCCGGAAGATTACGAGTCCCTCATCGAGCAGATGCCAGCGCTGGTGCACCTGCAGCCGCCCAGTGGCGCGACGCGCATCGCGCTCGAGCGGTTCAGCCCGAACTTCGAGCGGCCCTCGCTCGGCTTCACCGGCGGCGCCCGGCGGCCTTCTACTCGTATGTCTACGAGCTGCCGGAGTCCGAGCTGATGAACCTGGTGTACCTGTTCGCCACCAACGACGCGGGCATCCAGGGCGAGGTGGAGGAGCGGTTGCGGCGTGCCATCTCCGAGTGGCGGCGGCTCCACTTCTGGAGTGAGCTGACGTGGCGCCGGTGGAGGAGCGCATCTTCATCCTGGACTCGCGAGCGAACCGGCCTCCGGCCGAGTACGTGCTCGAGGAGCCGCTGGACGTGGCGCTCTACCTGGCCCTGCAGCGACCACAATCGTTCGATGGACTCCAGCAGCGGCTGGAGAAGGAAGGGTTGATGGCCACGGAGGAGGAACTCCGGGCGCGACTCGCCACGTGGAGGCAGCAGGGCCTGCTCTTCGAGGAAGGCGGGCACGTTCTCGCGCTGGCGACCCGGGCAGGTCCGCGACAGGTGCGAATCCCGAGCAGTCCAGAAGAGGAGCAGATCGATGATGACCACGGGCAACGTTCCCTCCCTGGCAGTGCCTCGGCCGCGGAGTAGCCCCGGCACGGCTTCCGCCCGACTCGACGTGCTGGTGGAGCCGCACGGGTGGGGCGGGTTGCTCGACGGTTCGAGCGCGGGTGCCCGGGGCCGGAGTCTCTCCCTCCACCTCCGCGGCTCGGCCCCCATGGACTGGCCTTCCGACGAGCAGCTGGGGCGGCTGGTCGCCCTCGGGGCGATGGAGCTCGAGCTGCCCTGGGTGATGGAACTCGGTGTGGAGCAGCCCGAGCGGAGCGTCCACTTCCTCCGTTTCCTGCGGGACTGCATGTCCCACGGCCTCCCGGTGGCCTGGCGAGGAGGATTGGGTGAGGCGTTGCCGGAATGGGTGCTCGGCCATCTCGAGCCGCCAGGGGCGGAGGGGGCGGGGGCGCGCTGGAGAGATGGCGTGAGGGCCATGCGTATGGGCGCTGCTACTGGCGCTCGGGTCCTGGCTTCGTCCTGGTGCGGGATTGCCGGGTGGGAAGGGACGCGGCGCGATTCACGATCGACGACCCGGCCACCCTGCGGACGTTCCTGGCGCTCGGCATTCCGAGACGCGTGAGCGAGGTGCGCACGGATGCCGCCGCGGAGGACGCGCTGGTCCGCTTGTTGGAGGAGCGGCTCGTCCTCCAGCTCGGGGAGTGGCTGGTGGCGCTCCCCTACCGGCTCCGGCGGTGGCCTGTCCCCGCCATGGCCATCTAGAACACCGAATGGTTTGATGGGCTTTCCCTCAAGGAAAACAGCTACTTGGCGCGACGCCATCAATTTGCGTGGCATTGCAAAGGGCTGGAATCATTGAGGTTTCTATCAAACTGGTCGGTGTCCTAGGACCCTGTCGGACGCCCAGCAGACGGACGAAGGGGCCGCGCCCGTGGCGCGTCCGCCGTGACATTTCACCGTCCCGCACTCTGACTCCAGTGACCACCTGATCAACGGGTGACGTGGAGGCTGGACATGAAGAAGGACAAACAGGACAAGACCCAGCAGAAGGGCAAGAAGCCGTTCTTCGCACGTCTGCTGGAGGCCCAGGACCTCGAGAAGGTCGCCGGTGGCGCTCCGCGGCAGACCCTGAAGTACCCCTCGGACTCGGACGAATGTAGCCCCTTCACCAGGAAGTGGCCCTCGGATTGCGAGGAGGCCTAGTGACCCTCAACCCCTCTCGTCCCCCGAGGGCTTCTTGACGCCCATGCTGTGCCAACTCCGGCGGGCCCGCGCGCTGGGGCTGGAGGTGCCTCGCACCCTGGTGACCAACGACGCGGCCCGGGGGCGCGCCGCCGCTCCCACCGCGGCTACTTTCCCTTGCCCAGGGTCGAGTCCGGGCGCTTGAACGTGCGGCTCATATGCCCCGCACCCTCCTGGTCTCCGCGCGCGAAGCCCCAGGAGTAACCGCCCGGTGGATTGGAGAGGATTTCCCAGGAGTTGTCGTCCATGTCCCAGAAGTAGAAGCAATAGGTCCCGTGCTGGACGACCGGCTTCGTGATCTTCTTCAGGCCCCACTTCTCCGCGTCGCGCTTCACCGCCTCGTAGGCGCCGTCGACGGCGGCCTCGTTCTCGACGTCGAGCCCATTGTGGTTGAGGAAGGGCATCTCCTCCTTCGCGCGTGGCGGACCCTGCACGACCACGATGATCTGATCGCCGCCGAGCCGGGCCCAGAACGATTTGTCCGACATCTGGACGGTCTCGAAGCCGAGGAACTCCTTGAAGAATCGCCGCGTGCGCTGGACGTCGCGGCACTCCAGCGTCGCGTGGCTGTAGAACTTGAGCTTGAGCGTGGGCTCGACCTGGTCCTCTGGTTCGCGAGCGATCTTGGTGTCCATGTTCGAGGAAGATACAGGAATTCGGACATGGCCCAGAAGGTGCCCGCCTCCCCTCCGAGAGGGTGCTCGTGGCTGCCGGGGAAGTGGAGGTGCTACGAGGTTCGCCCCTGGGCAACACCGTCTCGGAATGCCTTTTCCACCATCTCGACGAAGCGGCGCACCTTGGCCGGGACGTAGGGCGCGGGCGCATAGATGGCGAACACCCCGCGACCCACCGGCATGAAGCGTTCGAGGACGGTCTCGAGCCGCCCGGTCGCGAGGTCCTCCTCGACGAGGTAGCGGGGCAGATCGGCGAGCCCGAGGCCCGCGAGCGCGGCCTGTCGCAGGGCGTGGGTGTTGTTGACGTGCAACCGGCCCGAGACGCGAATGGGCGTGGTGTGCTCGGCGTCCTGCGTGGCGCGCAGGTGCCATGTCTCCACGGGCTGACCCGAGACGAACACGATGCACTCATGGTTCGAGAGCTCGCCGGGCCGGCGGGGGCGGCCTGCTCGGGCGAGGTAGTCGGGGCTGGCGCAGAGCACGCGCCGGTCATCTCCGAGCCTGCGCGCCACGAAGGCAGGCGGCGGCTGGGCCGTCATGCGGATGGCCACGTCGACGCCCTCCTCGATGAGATCGATCCTGCGGTCCGAGAACTCGACGTGGACCTTCACGGCCGGATGGGCCCGCTGGAAGGCGAGCACCACCGGCATCACCTGGACCTGGCCGAGCACCGTCGGCGCGGTGATGCGCAGCGTGCCGTGCGGGGTGTCCTGGACGCTCTCCGCCTCGCGCTCGACGGATTCGATGGACTCCAGGATGGAGCGGGCCCGCTCGCAGTAGCGCGCGCCGGCCTCGGTGAGTTGCATGCGGCGCGTGGTGCGCTGGAGCAGCCGTATCCCGAGCCGGGCTTCGAGCCGCGACACCTGCTTGCTCACCGCTGAAGACGTCATGCCCAGCTTCGCCGCGGCGGCGCTGAGCGAGCCCGCGTCGACGACGGCGACCAGGATGGACATTCCGGTGATGGCCTCGCGGTGCTCCAGCATTCGTGAATCCTCGGCAAGAGTGCTCGTCCCGGAAGAGCCTTTTCATTCGCCAGGAACAACGCAAGTTCCGGGTCATCGAGGCGCCGGCCTCGGTTCCACCTTCTTCCCAGGAGCGCGCCACCATGGCCCCCACCCAGACCCAGAAAGCCCTCGTCGTCAGCCCCTCCGATACGAGCCGGTTCGAGTTCGTGGAGCGAGAGGTCCCCCAGCCCGGCCCGTATGATCTCCTGGTCGAGGTCAAGGCCGTCTCCGTCAATCCCGTCGACACCAAGGTGCGCGCGAAGCGGCCGGGCAAGGCCCTCGGCTGGGATGCCTCGGGCGTCGTCGTCGCTCGGGGCTCGGAGGTGAAGCGCTTCCGCGTGGGCGACGAGGTCTTCTACGCCGGGGACCTCACCCGGGAGGGCACGAACGCGTCGCTGCACGTGGTGGACGAGCGCATCGTCGGCCACAAGCCGCGCGAGCTGGACCACCTCCACGCCGCGAGCATCCCCCTCACGGCGCTCACGGCCTGGGAGGGCCTGTACGAGCAGCTCCGGGTCGAGCAGGGCAAGACCCTCCTCGTCATCGGCGCGGCCGGCGGCGTCGGCTCGCTCGTGGTGCAGCTGGCCGGGCGGCTGACGAAGATGACCGTCATCGGCACGGCCTCGCGCGACACCACCCGGGAGTGGGTGAAGAAGATGGGCGCGGACCACGTGGTGAACCACCGCGAGAACCTGCCCGCGCAGCTCGCGGCGCTCGGCCTGAAGAACGTGGACTTCATCTTCTGCTGCGTCGGCACGGATGCGCACTTCGACACGATGGCGGAGCTGATCGCGCCAGGAGGACGCATCGTGTCCATCGTGGAGCCCGAGCAGCCGCTGCCGATGGGGAAGCTCTTCGGCAAGAGGGCGAGCTTCGCGTGGGAGCTCATGTTCACGAAGTCGATGTACAAGACGCCGGACATGGCCAGCCAGCAGGCCATCCTCGACCGCGTGGCCGACTTGTTGGACGAAGGCGTGCTCACCTCGACCCTGACGGTGGACGCGGGCGTGCTGGAGCCCGCCGCGCTCGCCGAGGCGCACCGGACCGTCTCCTCCGGCAAGATGGTGGGCAAGCTCGCCTTCCGCCTGTAGACGAGCACGTGGAGCAAGCACGAGGGCCCTGGCGAATGAGCGAAACGCGCCTCATCCCGCGCGCACCGGAAAGAGCCGCACCAGCCAGTCCATGACCGCGGAGACGCGGGCACTGTGACGCAGATCCTGGTGGGTGACGGCCCACAGCTCGCGGGTGGGAAGCACGGCGCGTAGGCGCACGGGGACGAGGCGCGGGTCGCCCGCCGCGATCAGCTCCGGGAACACGGCGAGCCCCTGGCCCGCGGCGCAGGCGGACATGAGCACGGTGGAGGCGCTGGAGCGCAGGACGACGCGCGCGTCGGGGATGTGGCGGCGCAACCACTGTCCCGGCGGCGTGCCGTCCTGCGCCGACTCCGGACCCAGCCAGTCGTGCCGGGCCGCATCCTTCATCCCGGAGGGCCGGCCCCGGCGGGCGAAGTAGGGCTCGCTACCGTAGACGCCGAAGGGGAAGGGCGCCAGCCGACGCGCGATGAGGGACTGCTCGCGGGGGCGGAACAGGCGCAGGGCGACGTCCGCTTCGCGGCGGGACAGGTCCACGGCGAGGTTGTCGGTGCGCAGCTCCACCCGCAGCTCCGGGTACGCCAGTTGGAGCTCGACCAACCTGGGGGCGAGCACGTGTGTCGCCATTCCGTCGCCCGCGGTGAGGCGCACCGGGCCCGACACGCGCCGGTCCGCGCCCGTCAGCGAGCGCTCCGAGGCGAGCACCTCGGCCTCCACCCGCTCGGCATGAGCGCGCAGCACCTGTCCACTCTCGCCGAGCACCAGCCCGGTGGGCGTGCGCTGGAAGAGCTTCACGCCGAGCGCCTCCTCCAACGCGGCCAGCCTCCGGCCGATGGTGGTGGACGCGACACGCAGCGAGCGCCCGGCCGCGGCATGCGTGCCATGACGGTGCACGGCGAGGAAGTAGCGCAGGTCATCCCACTGGAGCATGGCCGTGCATGATTGCACGTCGGGCGTGCACGGACGTGCGTTTCCGCAGCCCCGGCCCGGGTGCATGTTCCGGGCATGAAGACCTACGAGCTGATTGGAGGAAGCGGTCTGGAGTCCCTGGTCCTGACGGAGCGGCCGGTGCCGGAGCCTGGGCCGCGCGAGCTGCTGGTGAAGCTGCGCGCCGTGTCGTTGAACTACCGGGACCTGGCCATCCTCCGGGGGACGTACGGCGACTACCCGCGCCCGCTGGTGCCTGTCTCGGACGGCGTGGGCGAGGTGGTGGCGGTGGGGGCGGAGGTGCGGCGCTTCAAGGTGGGGGAGCGCGTCATCCCGGCGTATGTGCCGGACTGGATTCGCGGCGGGCCCACGGAGGAGAACAGCCGTCGGCGGTTGGGCGGCCCGTTGGATGGACTGCTGCGCGAATACGCCTGCATCCACGAGGAGGCGGCGGTGGCCGCGCCAGCGCACCTGACGGACGCGGAGGCCGCCACGCTGCCCATCGCCGGTGTCACCGCGTGGCATGCGCTCCTCACGGCGGGGCGCGTGAGGCCGGGAGACACGGTGGTGGTGCAGGGGACGGGTGGGGTGTCGCTGTTCGCGCTCCAACTGGCGCGGATGGCGGGAGCCCGGGTGCTCGTCACTTCCCGGAGCCCGGCGAAGCTGGAGCGGGCGGTGGCGCTGGGGGCGGCGGCCGGCATCCACACGGGGGCGGAGCCGGAGTGGGACGCCCGGGTGCTGTCACTGACGGAGGGACGCGGGGCGGACCACGTGGTGGATGTCGTCGGAGGGGAGGGCGTCGGGCGCTCCATCGGGGCGGCACGGGTGGGCGGGACGGTGACGCTGGTGGGCTTCCTGGACAGTGCCGCGGTGAGCTTCGACCTGACGCGCGCGCTGCGACGCGTGGTGCGGTTGCAGGCGGTGTCGGTGGGCAGCCGGGAGGACCTGGAGGCACTGGGACGCGCGCTGTCGGTGCGGGGCGTGCGGCCGGTGGTGGACCGCACGTTCTCCTTCGCCGAGGCCCACGCGGCCTATGCGTACCGGCCAGTGGGGCGCAATTCGGGAAGGTGGTCATCACCCTGCCTTGAACCGAGCGAGGCCCGAGAGGCGGAGACGGTGTCCCCTGGATGCGGAACGGTGAACTACCAGAGCCGATCCGTGAAGAGGCAATGGATGAGTTGGGCATGACCCAGGTCCAGGTTTCCCACTTGAACGTCTGGAACTGGTGTGAAGAGAACCTCGTTGGGCAGTGTGGATGTTCCCAGCACGGACTGCGCCAGCGAGTTCAACCGGGTCTCGAGTGGTTGGTACTCAGGAGGAAGGGGCGGATGCCAGCGTTGCTGCTCGATGACTCGATGGTTTTCGGTTCGTTGCCAGGAAGCGTAGATGTGGTGCACGGGCGCGAGGATGCTGGCGAGTAGCACCACTGCCTTCTGTTCGGGCGTTCCTACGGGCGAGTCCGCGAGCGATACCCGAACACAGCGGCAGGGATCGTAGAGCAAAAGGGAAGCTCCCAGAGACTGCATTCCGGCAGTTCCTGGCGGACGCGCAGCAGCAGTGTATCCCATGCGCTGCTATCCTCTTGGGCTGCCTTCCTGAATGCGCGCAGCTCGACAGCCTCCGCTTGCGATTCATACCGCTCATCCGTGGTGTAGAGATTCCTCGGGTAGAAGTGGTGGACCAGGTCGGTGAGTTCATCGGCTGTGAGTGGCATCAAGAAAGTGACTCCCCTGGCATTGAAGGACTCGTATCGACACCTCTTCCCCTACGAATCGTTTGACACCTAGTTTCCGGACACCGGTCCGCTCCCCTTCACGGAGCGCGGGGCTCCGTGAAGGGGCTTCCCGGAGGCTCAGGGCAACGACATGGTGACACCCGTCCGCGCCAGCCATGCGGAGACGGTCGCATTGGTAACGCTGTCACCGAAGTCGAAGGCGTCCGCCTTGAGCCGCAACAGTTGCACCTTCCCGCTCGCGTCGAAGATGACGATGAAGGTCGCGCTCTCGTTCACCGGGCGCATGAAATAGTTGGAGCCGCTGCCGGTCGCGCCTTCGAAGGAGTAGATGGTGCTCGTCGCGTGCATCGGGTGTTGGGCATGGATGACCTCGGCGACGTCGAGCTCCCCGCAGCCTCCGGGAGAGCCCATGCCCCGGCAGTTGCAGCCATACTGCGCGGTGCGCACCACGCGTGCGTTGAGCATCCAGATGGCTGGCACGTCGTCGTAGTACTGGGTGATGGGCCCCGTGTAGCGCGGCATGCGGGCCCGGATGGCGAAGATCTTCGCGCCAGCCCAGCCGTGACGCGTCACGCCCCGGTAGAAGCCGCACTCGCTCCCATCCCCCGTGCCGTTGCAGGGCTGGTCCGACAGGATGTTCATCTCGACGCGGTTGTCGAGCTTGCCCGTGAAGCGGGTGGGGGCCGTGGCGGCCGTCTTCGCATCGGCGGAGGCATAGCTCTGGCTGTTCCCGCCGCACAGGGTCCACTCGCCGCTTCCATTGCCGCCCAGGTTGTTGAAGAAGGTGAGGTTCGTGGAGCCGCAGCGATTCCACGAGGACACCCGCTTCCAGGAGGTCGCGTCCGGCCGGTAGACGGCGATGTCATACAGCTCCATCGGTCCGCGGAAGTTGACCGTCATCTCCTCGTTGAAGGGCGCGAGTGCGCCACTCACGGGCGTAGCCGCCTTCTGGCAGGCGTTGGAGGGGCAGGTCTGTCCCCAGACACCGGGCAACATGTTCGTCACGCGATCGTACGAGCCCGTGCCGCCCACGTTCTTGATGGTCATGGTCGACACGGACGTGCCCGTTCCGTCCGGCAGGTCATCTCCCAGGTCCTGGAGCGCCGCGGTGTTGCCCGCGGCGCAGTCCGCCGCCGCGAGCGGCTCCGCCTCCTCGCCGGGGGCCTCCTCCAGCATCTCTGGCATCGTGGTGGTCCCACACGCGCTCTGCAGGAGCGCGGACAACACGAGCATCGACAGCTTCCAGCGACTCTTCATGATCGTGGTTCCTCGTGGAGTAGACGCGGGGACTAGTTCGAGGGGCAGAAGACGATGTCGAAGTCCTCGGCGTTGCAGCTCGCCATGGACGAGTTGTCACCGGACCACGAGTAGGCCTGGGCGCAGGCCGTGTCGAAGAACCGGGCCACGGGGTTGTTGGCGTCGTCGCGGTTGGGGCTGACACAGGCGATGACCTTGCCCGCGGCGTTGCGCAGCTGACCCTGCGTGGGGCAGTTGGCGAGCAGGTTCTGCGGACAGCTCCGGGTCATCGTCGAGCAGGTCGTCCCGCTCCCCAGCTCATAGGGGATGATTTTCAGGGGGAGGTTGTGGGCATCCACGTGGCTGAGGTTGAACCAGTCGTAGCTCTTCCAGGAGTAGAACGGCTCGTTGAAGGTGAACTCGGCCAGCGAGACCTTCCCGGCCCCCAGGGACTCGCCGCTGCGGGAACCCCAGTAGCGCTGGGCGCGCATGAGTTGCGTGTTGGAGCCGATGGTGCGGCATGCCTCCTGTCCCGAGGCGAGCGCACCGCCGGTGATGTTGCTTCCCGCGAAGTTGACGGCGACCGCACACTTGTTGATGAAGCGCAGGGTGGTCTGCCCATCATTCGCGATGGCACAACCGAGCGTATGGCTCTCCGTGCCCATCTCCTCTGTATGGGTTTCACCCCGCATGGCGGTCTCTCCCTCGTCCGGAGGGGCCCCACAACCAGCGACAGACAGCATCGAGATCAACACCACACCATAAGCCTTCATGTTGTCTCCAATTCCTGATGGGAATGACAGCGCGCGCACCCTGACCCAGCACGGGCCCCATTCGCAAGAGGTATTCGTGTTTTTCCATGAAAAATGAGTAATCTGGTTGTTGGAGATCAAAAATACACGCATCCAGCCAGGTCGCCGAATACGTTGGCTCGGCATGAATGCAGTGAGGTTGAAGTGGGGCGTCTGGGTCCCATGAGCTTCCGGTCCTCTGGAGGACTCGCGCGGCGCGGCCCTCACCGTGAGCGTCACGGTCTCGGACTCCCCCGCGATCAGCCGGTCGATGGCTTGCCGGTGTAAACCGCCAGTTGAGCGGCGAAGGCTCGCTTGTAGGCGGGCCGCGCTTCGCCGCGGGCGACATAAGCGGCCAGGTTCGGGTATTCGTCCAGAAGGCCCGATGATCTCAGCCTGAGCAGCACCGACACCATCATCAGGTCGCCCGCGCTGAACGCACCATCGAGCCAATCGGCATTGCCCAGACGATCGGAAAGTTGTTTCAACCGGTTTCGGACACGCTCCTTGACCAGAGGCAGGCGCTCCGCATGCCAGGACTTGTCGCCCTCCAGCAGCTCGGCGGTTCCGAGTTCAAGGATCGGCGGCTCCACCGTGTTGAGCGCGGCAAACATCCATGTGATCGCGCGCGCCCGCGCGTTGTCCTCCTTCGGCAGCAGACCCGCATGGCGCTGGGCGATGTGGAACACGATCGCCCCTGTCTCGAACAGGGCGAGATCGCCTTCCTCATAGGTCGGAATCTGGCCGAACGGATGAAGCGCCAGATGCGCGGGTTCCTTCATCTCACGAAACGAAACAAGGCGAACCTGGTAGGGTTGGCCCACTTCCTCGAGCGCCCAGCGAACGCGCGTATCACGCGCCAGTCCCTTGCCGCCATCGGGTGAGCGTTCAAAGGCGGTAATGGTGATGGTCATCGAGAGGCCCCTCCTTGGCGAGAATCATCGGCCGCGGAGGCAGACCTTGCAACCCGGGTGTTGGCATAGCTGACGGCCGCGGTGGGGGATGCGCATCTTGCGCTGTGCGTATCGGTCCTGTTGATCTCCTTCTGGGGTTTAGCCGCAGAATGCGCGGCATGACTACACCTACAGTGAATCCCGCGCAGCGGGTTGTCGATCTGGGCTTCGGCTTCATCTTCTCCGCCGCACTGTCCGTCGCGGCGGAACTGGGCGTGGCCGACCGGCTGGAGCAGGGCCCCCGGAGCGCCGCGTCGCTCGCGCAGGAGTTGGGGGTCGATGCCCAATCGCTGTACCGGGTCCTCCGCCTGCTGGCGAGCGTGGAGGTGTTCTCCGAGGATGACTCCGGACGCTTCTCACTCACGCCCGCGGCCGATTACCTCCGCACGAACGCGCCGGGCTCGCTGCGCAGCGCCGTGCTGATGCTCACGCAGCGCGTCTTCTGGGCTCCCGCCGGAGAACTCACGGAGACGGTGCGCGCGGGGAAGAACTCCTTCGATCGCATCTTCGGCGCGCCCTTCTTTGACTACCTCATGCGTGACGCCACGGAAGGAGCCCGCTTCCACCGAGGCATGTCCAGCCTCTCCGACATGGAGAATGGCCCCATCGCCAGGAGCTACGACTTCACGCCGCTCCGGCGCGTGGTGGACGTGGGGGGTGGACATGGCGGCTTCCTCATCGAGGTGCTCCAGGCCGCTCCCCAGGTGCGCGGCGTGCTCTTCGATCATCGCCACGTTCTCGCGGAGGCTCGTATCGCCCAGGCGGGCCTCGCGGACCGCTGCGAGCTCGCGGAGGGAGATTTCTTCGAGTCGGTGCCCCCGGGCGCGGACGCGTACCTCCTCAAGCGCATCCTCCACGACTGGAGTGACGAGGTCTGCGTCCGCCTCCTTCGCAACTGCCGGGATGCCATGGCGAAGCACGGGCGCGTCCTGGTGGTGGATACCGTCATTCCCCCGGGGAATGCGCCGCATGGAGGCAAGGTGCTGGATATCCTGATGATGGCGTCCTTTCCAGGGCGAGAGCGCACGGAGACGGAGTTCGGGAGGCTCTTCGCTCAGGCCGGGCTGCGGCTCACACGCGTCGTCCACACGCCGACCGCGCTCAGCATCACCGAGGGCGTGGCGGCCTGAAGAAAACTGACCGCAGAGGGCTCCTGGTCCTCCTTGACTTGAAGGGTCAAATCCAGTCACCTGTGAGCCTCTACGCAGGAGCCTCACCATGGCGGACGAGAAGAGCGGGAAGGGTGGCGGACCGGGGCCCTTCGAGCTGGGCAGGTGCTACGAGGTGGATTCCCGCCTGGGGCACCTTCACGAAGCGCGGAACGTGGCCACGGGCACTCCAGCCCTGACGCTCATTCCGAGAGAGGACGTGGAATGGCAACCCGTGGGAGCTTGCCGGATGAGTCTCATCTATGAGCCGGAGCGGAAGTCCGTGACGGTGGACGTGGAGCAGGTGCCCGCCTCGGTGCGCACGTCGGAACTGACCAATCTCCTGGTCCTGATGTCGGCCGCGTTCAATCGCGTGGAAGATGATGACGAGGTTGACGCCCACCTCGCCAGCGGGCCTGTTCCTGACCTGGGGTCCAGGGACTCGCGCGTGCGCCGGGTGGGTCCTTCCAGGACGTGGCTCGCCGCCGCTGGCGTTGCCGTGCTCGCGGTGGGCTTCGGCGTCTGGTCGTTACTTGGGCCTCACGCGCCCGAGCCCCGGCGGGCGGATGACACGCCCGGCGAGTCCCCGTTCTTCGCGGATGGACAGGACCTCGCTCTGGCGGTCATCGCCTATCCGATGCCGGAGGCGCCCTTCAAGGAACAGCGCAAGCCGCCGTGTCTCGAAGGGACAGAGACGGAAATCCGGGGAGGCTGCTGGATCCAACACAAACTGGATGCGCCCTGTCCCCGAAACACGGCCGAGTACCAGGGCAAGTGCTTCATCCCCGTGAAGAAGCCGGAGCCCTTGCCGCGCTCGGTGCATCCCTGAGTTCCAAGGGGCAGAGCGTGACGGCATGAGAGGCGCGGAGGCAGGAACTGGTGTCGGACGACTCGTAGGGGGGCGATGTCGGCACGAGTTCAAAGCGGGCGGGGATGAGCCTCGACGAACCCGCCAACATCGTGCATCTCGTCGGGCATCAGGGGCCCCATCCCGAGGAGTACCATCAGGAAATCTACAGCCGTCTGAACGATGCGGTTTCAACCTGCCAAACGCGAACTGAGTGCAAGTGCAAGCTCGTCGAAGCACTCGATGAAATCGCGGGTGATAGCTGTAAGCCCGGGTCGCGGCTCAACAAGCTCCTCACGAAACAACCATGAGACCTCAATCCAGATACTTCCGCCTGATGGACGACGTGCACATCGAGGGACGTTGGCACGTGGAAAGCCCGCTGGATCCTCAGGGGCGAGAAATCATCCCCCAGGACTTCTTGCAAGGCAGGGCGCTCCATTGGGAGGCGCCGCTTGTCCTCCCTTTGTACCGTCGGGGACGTGCTCTGGATTTCAGCCAGACGGGCCTCAACTTCGCGGTGGTCAATGGCCGGTTAGCCACTCTTTGCGAGCGGCTGGGAATCCAACATCAGATACAGCTCGTTCCGGCACGGGTCGAAGAGCATCCCGAGCCCTACTTCGTCCTCAACACCCTTCGCCTCATCCGGTGCGTGGATGAGGCTCGGTGCGAAGAAGTCTCCTTCTGGGAGCCCCGTCATGGAGAGCCCGAGAGAGTGGGCCACTACCGGAACGTGGTCGGGCTGAAAGTGGACCCCGAGAAGGTCGGGGATGCCCACATCTTTCGGCCCTGGGGCTGGCCCGTGGCCCTCATCGTCTCCGAGCGCGTGAAACGGGCACTGGAAGATGAGGGACTGAGTGGCCCCAGGTTCATCGAAGTCTGACTCGACTTTCTCAGCTGGGAAGGTGGCAGAGGACTCGTATCGGCGTACGTGAGAAGTGGACGCGCCAGCGCCCCGCCAGGCGCGCTTCTTCGACGCCCTACCTCGCCCGTAGGTTCAGGTGGGATAGCTTCTCTCGTGGGACTTTGAATCAAGCCTGGGCCTCGGTGATGGCACGGACGGCGTGCCGCACGAGGTACGTCGACGCGGGCTCGAACACATTGTCTCGATGGAGACGCCCGGAGAGCGCGTCCTCGAGCAGGCCCAGCCGCGCGGCGATCGTGGGCGCCTCGGTGAGGATGCGTGGGGCTACTCGTCCTCCCCTTCGGCCTCCACCACCGCATTCTGGGCCTCCCCACGCTCGACAGCCCGCTTCCTCTCCTCCCACTGCGTCAGGGTGGAGGCCACATGGTGAAGCGTGTGGCGCTTCAGCCTCTGGTGGTGCACCGCGAGGTAATGCTCCCCGGCGATTGACACGAACTCAAAAGGCGCAGTGGGGTGGTTCTCCAGCCACGCCTCTGCTTCCGCACGGGTTTTGAAGGATGGTGGGTTGGGAGGTATTCCTTCCGCGACGAGTCCTTCGACATAGGGCTCGAGCATGTACTCGCGGTACATGCCGCGAGTGTTGTCTTCACGATCATGCCACATCTGATGATACTCATCACCAATGAGTATCAACACCGAACTGGGGGGCTCCTCGAGGCCCTTCAGCCGAGCCTCCGCCTCCTCGCGCGTCGTGAAATGAGCGATGGCGAGCGGAGCATGGCCGAGGCGGTTGTTGATGTAGTCCTCGCAAGCCTCGAGTTGGCCAGTGTCGGCGATGAAGTTGACCTGGTTGATGAGAAGGCTCACGGACTGCTTCCGTTCAGGCACAGGCGTCTCGTCGAAAGCCTTCAGGAGAAGTGCCATGACCCTTTGCGAGATCGTATCCTGATGCGCCTCGAGGGCGGTGCTCACCTGGGGAGATGGCATGGGCGCCACCCCCTTGAGGTAGTCTTCGAACAGGTAGACCTGGCCTGTCGCCATGATGAAGTCCCTGTACGCGTTCACCTGAATCCAGAGCCGCTGTTCTTCTTTTCTGCCTTCGAACTCCGCTGCGTGCCGCCGAGACGCGGCGAATAGAAATGCGCCGTGAAGGGAGTGATAGATGCTCATCGGGTCGCCTCCGCGAGAGAGGGGGCGGCTGGCGACCCCGAGGGGTTCTCCGCGACAAACACGAGCGGCATCAGGATGAGGGCACCTCCGCCTGAGGCGGCGACCGCGGCAACGAAGGCGACTCCAGCGATGACGATGACGGTGCCCACGAGAAGCTCCTCGCGGTGCGTCTTGATCCAATCAACCGCGGGCTCTATCGCATTGAACTCCGCGGCATATTCTTCGGCCCAGCTGCCCCTTTTCTTGTTGCACTGGACTGCCTGCTCCAAGCAATGAGTCGGACACCACCGCCATTTGGCTTCGCGCCACGGCTTTGTCTTGACGTCTTGATATGTCCAGTGGCCGACCTTGACCGGCCTGCTACTCGCGAGGCAGTCCTGCTCGCACTGGAGTCGCCGACCTTCGCAATATGCCTCCAGTTCCGTCGAGGAGACGCGGACGATGCCTCGGTTTGAGCTCATCGCGCTCAGGGGATGTTGGAGCCTCGTCAGGTCAAAATCTCTGAGCGGCTTCCAGTCGTGTGTCACCCGCCCAGCTGACATCTCCTGGATGAGGAGCGCATACTTGGCCAGGTCGTGAGGGCCGGTGGGGCTCTGGGCCGCGGCCAGGGGCCGGGTGGTGCTACAGGAAACAAGGAGAAGGCTGAGGCTCGCCTCCATGAGCCTCTGTGGGAACGTCCGGGTGGCCATGGCCATATTTGTATTACGAAACGCTGACGCTTGCCATGGGGAGCTCCTCCCCGAGTCGTGGGCCCAGCAGCAGGCTCAGCAGCGGTAGGCTTGTCGATGCGCCGTCCATCACTCCCACTACCTGCCACGCTCCTCTTCCGCTGACACTCTGGGGCTTCCGCCCGCTCGGGACGGCGAAAGGTGTAGCGGGCGAAGAGGTCCTGAGGACCACCACTTTCAAGGTCATGTGGAGGGTGCTACCATAGGGGTCAGGTGGGAAGGTGAACGCCCACCTGGGCGGAGGTGGGTCCGGAGTTGCGGACGGCCAAAACGAATTCCTCGCGCCCCTACGTGGAGGAACGAACGTGGCCTTGAATACAATCGTGGAGCGATTCACGCAGCGCAGTCCCGTCACGGTGATGGTGCGCCGCACGCTTGAGCATGCCCTGAGTTCGCAGTGGATTGATGAGGTATTTGAATCACAGCGAGACAAGCAGTACACGCGTGAGCTGCTCTTCTCCTCGGTAGTGGACTTGATGGGACTGGTGGCGCTGGGATTGCGGCCGTCGCTGCACGCCGCGGCGCAGTCGGACCCGGACCTGGCCGTCTCGGTGGCAGCGCTCTACGACAAAGTCAATCGCACCGAGCCCCAGGTGGTGCGAGCGCTGGTGCAAGGGAGCGCGGAGAGACTGTTGCCCGTGGTGCGGCCCATGAAGAAGAAGGGGCCGTGGGCGGCGGGCTACCGGTGCGAGTCTTGGATGGCAATCATCTACCGGCCAGTGAGAAGAGGCTCAAGCCGCTGAGGAACTTCCGAGGAGCAGCACTGCCAGGACAGTCCTTGGTGGTGTATGCGCCTGAGATGGGGTTGGTGGTGGATGTGCTGCCCGCGGAGGATGCGCATGCACAGGAGCGAGCGTTGACGGGGCCCGTGCTGGAGCGAGTGAGGGAGGGGGAGCTGTGGCTGGCGGACAGAAACTTCAGCACGAGCCGGATTCTGCGAGCGGTGGAGGAGAAGAAAGCGGCCTTCATCATTCGAGAGCATGGAGTGTCGCCCAATCCGACCGAGCTGGGAGAGAAGCAAGAAGTGGGACGAGGGCGGACAGGAAGAGTGTACGAGCAGGCAGTGAGAGTGGAGGGGGAGCTGCCGTTGGAGTTGAGACGGATTGAAGTGCATTTGGAGGAGCCAACGGAGGATGGGGAAACAGTCATCCGCCTGCTCACGAACGTGCCGACGGAGAAGATGAGCGCCCTGGAAGTAGCGGAGTTGTACAGGAAGCGCTGGACGATAGAAGCGATGTTTGGAGAGCTGGAGAGCGTCCTCGAAAGCGAAGTGAGGAGTCTGGGGAAGCCGAGAGCGGCGCTGCTGGCCTTCGGGGTGGCGGTGCTGGCCTACAACGCGTTGTCAGTGGTGAAGTCAGCAGTGGAAGCCAGTCATGACTTGGAGGCAAGCAACATGCAAGTGTCCACCTACTACATCGCCGCCGAGGTGAAGTTCACCTATGGCGGGATGATGGTGATGGTGGAGCCAGAGGAGTGGGCTGAGCAGGAAATACAATCCGCGGAGCAGTTGAGTGCGGCCCTGCTGGAAATGGCGAAGAGGGTAAAGCCCGCGACGTTGCGCAAACATCCCCGGGCAGCCAAGAAGAAAGTGAAGAAGGGCTATGCTCCGGGGGAGGTGGCGCGCAAGCACGTGGCGACAGCGCGTGTGCTCAAGGGTGAGAAGCTCTCCTGAGCAGGGAAGAACCGAGGCACCCAAGAGACCAGACGACCCCAAGAGCGTCCAGTGGCGGGCGCTCCATGGAATGGCTATGTCCTGACAAACTGCCGGGTAGCCATGGCTCGCCATTCCCTTCCTATCTGATCGTTTAAAAGAAACACCTGCCATCGACCTTGAAAGGGGTGGTCCTGAGGACCGGGCATGGTGCACGGCGCCTGAGCACGGAGCGGGCCAGTCACATCCCACTGGGAGCCAGCAGGCCGTGTACATTCCGTTCCGCTTCCTTGGTCTCGTTGGCGAGACGCTATCCTCACGGGAGGGGCCACCAACTGGCCCGCTCGAGTCGCACGAATCGTCTCGTACAAATCGTCTGACACCTTCTCAGAGTGCACCATGAAGCTATGGAATGTTATTTGGAGCACTCGTGAAAAGCGTATGGAAGAGGGTTGTTTCGGGGGGCTCAATCAGTCCGGCGTAGAGCGGCACGGGCGTTTCCGCCAGTTCACGAGGAAACGCGCTGAAGCCAAACATTTTTTCAATCGTCCTGGCGACGATCCGGGCCGGCCATGCCATGCTGGGAGGAGGTTGCTCGAAGCTGGCCCTGAAATTTTGCCTACGGCCGTCGATGTAGTCCCACTTCACACCGTACACGAAATAGACAGGTGCCAGCAGGCTCACACAGCCCACGACGTCCCAATTGGATGTGGCTGACCATGACTCCTTTGGCGTGTAAACCATGCACCGGGGGCCGCCATCCATTGATGGGTACGTTTCCCCAATGACGTAGTTGGGAAGCTCGCTTCTCAACTCGTCTCTGAACGCGTACCAGGGCTCCATGTGTGCGATCCAGTGCTTCCAAGTCTCGTCATGTCGTTTTGTCTCGGGACTCGGTTCTGTCGTGAACATGAAGGCGTTGCTTGAGTCATAATACTTCCGGACAATGGCAAGCAGGTCTTCTTGGGAGGGGAGCACAATAAATCCAGACGGCTAGGGTTTTGGTTCGGGAATGCCAAATACAACTGGCTTTGCCGTGGAGTCGCAGGTTGCTTTGACTCGCGAGCCCAGAATGGCTGTGTTGAGCCTCGATTCGAATGCTTTTCTGACACTTGTACACAGTGTGTAGAGCGGTGGCGGTGGTGGCTTGGTCATTGTTGAGAGCACCGCGTATGCGGCCTCGTTCGCGCAGTCCGCCGAGATGCGCTGGGCCAGGGGGTGGAGATGGGGCCGTTGTTGCTCTCTATTGGCATTTCGACGCCGAAGATGCAGGTATACGGCTCTCCTGTGGCTCCGTTGTTGATCTGGGCGTGGACACACGCCACGCGCCATCCACCAGGGCCGGGTCTCCTGTGTGGTACAGTCGTGATGAACTGAAAATGTGCTGGTTGGATCAGGCCTGTTACGGTTGACGCGCATCCCGAAAGCAGGATGGCCAGCGACTGGAGTGCGGCCAGATGTGCAAGCCGGTAAGGCATGACCGCTTCACCGCTCAGTCGCGAACGCAAGGCAGCGACAAGTGTCCAACTGCCAGGCTTGAATGCAACTGGGGCATCAGCAGTACTCTCTTTTATGAGGCGCAATGCCATTCTTCGTCTCCCTCGGTGTTGTCACCTGGCATGGCCGTGCCGACGGCTACAAGTGACGCCACCCTGCTCTGAATAGGAAGACGTCAGGTAGGCCCGTTCCTACCGCACCTCGATCACCTTGAGCGAGCCGATGAGAGGGTGATCTCCGCGTTGCCCTCGCGCCCCACGCCGAAGTGCGTGGCGTCCGCTACCACCTGGTTGAAGGTCGGATCCATCTGGGTCCACTCGCCCACGAAGGCCTCCACCCACTCGTGCCAGTAGAGCGCCGGGACTCCATCCGCGTTCACCATGTAGATGACGCCATCCACCCGCCGGGCCGGAATGCCCGCCGCGCGCAACAGCGACACCGTCAGCAGCGAGTGCTCCGTGCAGTCGCCCTTGCGCTGGCGCAACACGTCCGTGGCCCGATCCGCGCTCGCCCCGTAGTCCTTCTGCAGCGCCGTCGCCACCCACTCGACGATCTTCTTCGCCGCCGCGTACGCGTCCTTCTCCCCCCCACCAGCATCCGTGACTGCTCGACGATGCGCGGGTTGTCGCTCTCGATGATGATCGACGTCTTGAGGTTCTCCCCGCCCTCGGGATCCGCGAGCGGCCGGGGCTTGAGCACCTTGGGCTCCGGAGGCTTCGCGGACAGCGTCACCAGGACGCGCCCGTCCTTCTCGCGCTGGTACTTCTGCCGGTAGCTGTCCTGCTGGAACTTCTCCGGCAGGTTCTCCATCACCAGCTTCACCTCGCCGGGAATCGCGTGCGCCGACTCGGGCAGCGCCTTGGGCAGCACGACGCGCGTCAGGCCGAACACTTCCACCAGATCCAGCCGCTTCGCCACCGCCTCGGGCTCGGCACGCGCCTTCATCGTCTGGCCGTACTCCATCTCCAAGAGCCGCCCATCCTCCTCGGCCACCCAGGCCGTCACCGGCACCTTCTCCTTGTCCGAGACGCTCACGGCCCGGCCCACCTTCACCTTGACGCCGCTGATGAGCCGCTCCTCGGAGGGCTGCACCGTGGTGGCGAGCTTGTAGCTGCCCAGGTCCATCCCATCCAGCACCGCCCCGCTCACGTCCTTGCGGCGCAGCAGCGCCACGCGCACCTGGTCCGCGTCCTCCACCACCTCCGTCGTGGCCGGCAGGTTCACCGTCTCGTCCTGCATCCCCGGACGCTTGCGCACCACGCTGATCCCCGTCGGCGTGGCGCTGCCCACCAGCGTCTGCGTGCCGCCATCCCCTCGCTGCTCGATGGTGAAGGCCACCAGCCGTCCGCCGGGACGGGCCTCGTAGATGCGCTCCTCGCGGTGGACGCGCTCGGACAGCCGCGCCCCCACCTGCGCCTTGAAGTGCAATTCGTTGATGGCGCGCACCCGGTCTTCCCGGCCCGGGATGATGCCCAGGTCGTTGAAGACGTAGCCCACCTTCTTGTCCACGAGGTACAGCCCCAGGTACTCGCCCCCCGCGGGCCGCTTCGCCTTCACCACGTCGGAGACGGCGGCGGGTGCCTGTTGGGGCGAGGCGGCCTCGGGGGCTCGCTGCGCCTGGGCCGGAGGAGGCGCCGCGGGCGCGGCGTCCTGCTTCTTGCACTGCACGAGCGCCAGACCCAGGACGGCGGCGCTCAGGGGGAGGATGGTCTTGAGGGAAGTCACGCGCGCGGCTCCGGCGCGCGGGCCGGCGCGTGGTGCGGCTCAGACCCGCTTGGTGAGGATGATGAGGTCGTCGCCGACCTTGTAGAAGTCGCGGATGCGCGCCTCCTCCGTGTACTTCATGGAGGCGTAGAAGCCGCGGGTGGGACCGTAGGCCTCCGTGGCGCTCGTCTCCACGCGGATGATGCGGGCCGTCCGGCGGCGCAGGTCCGCCTCCATGCCCGACACCAGCGAGGCGCCCACGCCCTGGCCCCGCACCTCGGGGTCCGAGGCGATCCAGTACAGGTCGTACGTACCCTCCGTCATCGGCGTGGGGCCGTAGCACACGTAACCGACGATCGTCCCGTCCCGGTCCGCGACGAGGATCTTGTAGTCAGGGTTATTCGGCTGAAGCGCGAGATCGACGAGCTCGATGGCGCACACCTGCTCTTCCTGGGAGAAGGTTTCGATTCGACGAATCAGGGAGGCGAGGGGCTCCCGGTCCTTTTCTGCGAGCGGTCGGATGTCCATGGTGTCTCTCGAGGGCGATCGCCACGAGCTGCCGGGCGAGGGTGCGGTAGTCGATTCCGGCCGAACGCGCGGCCTTGGCGAAGCCCGCCTCCGGGTGGAGATCGCAGTTGGGGTTGATGTCGATGACGTAGGGCACGCCCTCGGGGGTGACGCGCATGTCCACGCGTCCATAGTCCCGGCCCTCCAGCGCGGCGAAGGCGTCCATCGCCGTCTGGACGAGCCGCGCCTCCAGCGCACTGTCCGTCAGCAGACAGGGACCGGAGGGGGTGTTCACGTACTCGGGTGAGCCCGCCTCCCACTTGCCCGCGTAGGTGACGATGTTGGGCCGGTCCGCGAAGAGCTGGCCGAAGCGGATCTCCGACAGGGGCAGGGCCCGGCGGGGCGAGTTGCCCAGCAGCGGCACGTAGATTTCGCGGCCGGCGATGAACTGCTCGACGAGCGCGGGCTGGTGGAAGGTGCGCAGCACCGTGTCCACCGCGCGGCGCAGGCCCTCGCGGTCGTGCACCACCGAGTCGCTCGTGATGCCCACGCTGGCATCCTCGCGCGCCGGCTTGACGATGAGCGGGAAGGGCAGGTTCACCGCGTCCAGGTCCTCGAGCCGGTCCACCCGCGCGAAGCCCGGGGTGGACACGCCGCGCGCCTTGAGCAGCTCCTTGGCCTTGTCCTTGTGCAGGGCGAGCGTCAGCGAGAGCGCGCTCGCGCCCGTGTAGGGCAGCCCCAGCATGTCCAGCAGGCAGGGGATGATGGTCTCCGCCCGGCTGTCCGCCGCCACGGACTCGCAGAGGTTGATGACCAGGTCGGGCTGCATCCGAGCGAGCACGTCCACGAACTCCAGCCGGGAGTCCGTGACGGGAACGAGCTCGACCTGGGTTCCCTCTTGGGTGAGGGCCTCGGAGAGCGCGGAGGCCACTCGCATCACGTCTGCTCGCGCCTCCCGACCCGGGTCGTCCTCCAACTGCTCATGGTCTCGGTTGTACAGGATGGCGATGTGCATGCGGGGCATGTGTCGACGGCCAGGGTTAGCACGTCCCCAGGGGGGATGACAGTTCACAGCGGGCCCGATTGGCTGGCCGCTGAGCAGTGTCTGGAAGTATGAGGAGAACCATGCGGATTCGTGACCCCATCCACGGCACCATCGATGTGAGTGGCGAGGAGAAGGCCGTCATTGACAGCCGGTTCTACCAACGGCTTCGCCACGTGCGCCAACTGGGCTTCGGCGACCTGGCATTCCCAGGGGGGACCCATACCCGGCATGCGCATTCGCTCGGCGCCATGCACGTGGCCTCCCGGGTCTTCCTCGCCGTCACCGCCCGCTCGAGTCTGCCCGCGCCGGTGCGCGAGCGTTTCAACGCCGCCGTCCGGCTCGCCGTCCTGTGTCATGACCTGGGGCACATGCCCCTGTCCCATGCCTCCGAGAGCATCGCCCCCCGGCGTGCGCTGCTGCGGCTCCCGGCCTGGTTGGACTCCGTGGCGGAGGGCGAGCAGGCCACGCACGAAGATTTTACCGCCAAGCTTCTGTTGGACAGCTCACTCACGCCGCTCATCCAGGAGAGCTATGCGCCCCTGGGCATCACCCCCGAGGCGGCCGTGGGGCTCATCACCGGGGCCCGGCCCCCGAGGGATCCCGGCTTCTCCCACGAGGGGGTGGACTGGACGCCGCTGTTGCGCGCCATCGTGTCCGGGGAGCTGGACGCGGACCGCATGGACTACCTGCTGCGCGACTCGTTCTACACGGGCGTGAATTATGGCCGGTACGACATGGACTGGCTGGTGTCCAACCTGAACCCGGCCATCAAGGACGGGCGCGCCTATCTGGCGTTGAGCCGGGCGGCGGCGTTCGCCTTCGAGGACTTCCTGCTCAGCCGCCACCACATGTTCCTGTCGGTGTACTACCACCACACCTCGGTGAACTTCGATCACATGCTGCGGCGCTACTACGAGGAGGCGCCCGGCGAGTTCGAGATCCCCGCCGACCCCGAGGCCTTCCTCTACTGCGACGACGTGGCGCTCTGGTACACGCTGCGCCGCTCGAAGAACCGCTGGGCCCAGCGCATCGCGTCGCGCCAGGGCTTCAAGCTGCTCGCGCAGTTCACCGAGCGGGACGTGGGCTATGACCTGGAGGTGCTGCGCAGCGCGCTGGTGACGGGCGGCTTCGAGCACTTCACCGTGGAGTCCCGGGGCGTGCTCTCCAAGTACTTCTCGGAGGGCTCGGGGCCGAGCCTGTTCATCATCGACGTGTCCACCGGCCGGCTCACGGAGGTGGCGCGCTACACGCCGCTCTACCAGCGCTACAAGGGCGCGGTGCGGCTGTCGCGGGTGTACGTGCGGCCGGATCAGATCGAGGACGCACGCAACATGATGGTGCGGTTGCTCGGACAGGCGGTGAGGGAATGAGTGAGACGATCGCCGGAGCGCCTCCGCCGCCCCCCGTCGCGCTGCCCCGGCTCGCGTCGGTGGTGGTGCCCTACCGCCGCACGCCCACGGGGGTGGAGCTGTTCTGGGTGAAGCGCGAGAAGGCGCTCGCCTTCGCGGGCGGCTTCTATGCCTTTCCCGGCGGGAAGGTGGACAAGGCGGACGCGGCGGTGCCGGTGCGCGGGGCCTCGGGGCAGGAGGCGGCGCTGCGGGCGGCCGCGGCGCGCGAGCTGCTGGAGGAGACCGGGGTGCTGGTGGCCGAGGGCGCCGAGCGCCTCTCCCCCGAGGAGGTGACGGCGCTGCGCCGGGCGCTCCTGGCGGGCGAGTCGTGGGGGGCGCTGCTCGAGCGGCATGGGCTCGTGCTGCGGGCCGAGGACTTCCCGGCGGCGGGGCGGTGGGTGACGCCCGAGTTCGCGCCCGTGCGCTTCGACACCTTCTTCTATCTGGTGGAGGTGGGCGAGGGGATGCGGGCGGAGTGGTGGGCCGGGGAGCTGTCGGAGGCGGCGTGGGTGACGCCGGCCGAGGCGCTCTCTCGCTGGGAGGTGGGCACGGCGCTGCTGCACCCGCCCGCGGTGCACGTGCTGCGGGTGATGGCGCGCTTCGGCTCGCGCGAGGCGGCGCTGGCGGAGCTGGCCTCGCCGCCGCTCGGTCCGGACTTCATCGCGCGGCGCATCGAGTACCACCAGGGCGTGCGGGTATTCCCCGTGCGCACGGCGACCCTGCCTCCGGCCACGCACACCAACGTGTACGTGCTGGGCAATGGCGAGCTGCTGCTCGTGGACCCCGGGGCGGGGGACGAGGAAGAGCTGGCGGGGTTGCTGGAGATGGTGGAGGGGCTGGTGGCGGAAGGGGCCCGGGTGAAGGCAGTGGTGCTCACCCACCATCATGGAGACCACATCGGGGGCGTGGGCGCGGTGAAGGCACGGCTGGGCGTGCCCCTGTGGTGCCATGCGCGCACGGCGGACCGGGTGCCCGTGCCGACGGAGCGGCTCCTGGAGGACGGGGAGGTGCTGGAGCTGGCGGGGACTCCGCCCCAGCGCTGGCGGGTGCTGCACACGCCGGGACACGCGCGGGGCCACCTGTGCACGGTGGACGAGCGCACGCGCGCGGCGGTGGTGGGTGACATGGTGGCGGGCGTGGGCAGCATCGTCATCGATCCTCCCGAGGGGGACATGGGCGAGTACCTGCGGCAGCTCGCGCGGCTGCGGGACTGGCCGGTGACGACGCTGCACCCGGCGCACGGCATGGCGATTCCGGATGGGCCGGGCAAGCTCCAGGAGTACCTGGACCACCGGGCGGCGCGCGAGGCGCGCATCGTGGCGGCGGTGCCCGCGGAGGGCGTCACGCTGGCTCAGGTGGTGGAGCGCGCCTACACGGAGACGCCCGCGTTCCTGCTGCCCATCGCGGAGCGCAGCGCCCTGGCGGTGTTGCTCAAGCTGCGCGAGGAGGGCCGGGTGCGCGAGGACTCCGGCCGCTACTTCCCGGCCTGAGCCTCGGCCTGGGACGAGGTGTCCGCCAGGCTCGCCGTTCCGCTGCCGCGCCGCTTGATGAGGAGCAGGGCGAGCGGAATGGCGGTGAGCACCGCCTGGGGGATGAGGGACAGGGCGTCGGGGTAGATGCCGAGCAGGTCGATGGTGACGAAGCGGATGGGCTGGATGGGCACCAGGGCGACCTCCTGGAGGGCACGGATGGCCTTGCCCAGGAGGATGATGGCGGTGACCACCAGCAGCACGGTGGACGCCTTGAAGAGCGTCTTCATGGGCAGCTTGTAGCCCACGCGGTTGACGAAGAGGACGAGCACGGTGAGCGCCACCGCCCCCGCGGCGCACCCCCAGGCCACGCCCGTCGCCGAGTCGAGCGCGAGCCCCTGCAGGAAGATGGCCGTCTCCACGCTCTCGCGCAGCGCCGAGGTGAAGGCGATGGCGAACAGGCCCATCATGCTGCCGCGGCCCAGCGCGCCCTTCATCTTCTCGCGCAGCTCGCCCATGAACTTGCTCATGTTGGCGCGCGCGTTGAGCCACAGCGCCGCGTACAGCAGCATCGCCACCGCCACGAGCCCGGCGATGCCCTCGAGCATCTCGCGGTTGGCCCCGTTCATCAGGTGCCGGCCGAAGATGAAGGCCAGCGCCCCCACCACCAGCGCGGACACCCAGCCCAGGTGCACCACGCGCGCGTACTCGGGCGCCTGCATCTTGCGCAGCATCGCCAGCAGCGCGGCGATGATGATGGTCGCCTCGAAGCCCTCGCGCAGCAGGATGAGCAGGGTGATCCAGATGACGGACAGGAAGCTCATCGTGTCGCCACTGTTCCGGCGCGCCTCGTCCAGCAGCGACAAGAGGACGCGGCCCTCGTCCTGGAGGTGCGGGCTCTTGCGCTCGGCGGCCACGCGCGTGTCCAGGAAGGCCTTCTCCAGCTTGAGCACCAGGTCGGGGTTGCGCGCCCGGAGCTTCACCTCCACCGGCTCCAGCCCCTTGAGGTAGGCGTCCAGGAGCGCGTTGCGCGCGCCCAGCATGTCCCCCGCGGCGCCCAGCTTGAGCGCCTGTTCCACGTGCTCGCGCGTCACCAGCAGGCCGCGCTCCTCGTCCACGTCCGGCATCTTCCGGCGCAGGCACGCGAGGTGCTCCTGCCCATAGGCCTGGACGAGCTCGTTGTCCGTGGAGTTGGCGAGCTTCTCCAGCGACACGCGCGGCGGCGCGGCGTCACACGGGGGCTGGCGGAGCGTGAAGAGATAGAAGGACAGGCCCCACCGCTCCTCCTCGGTCAGCGTGGGAAAGCCCGGCATGGCGGTGCCGGGCACGCCGAAGCCCACCGTGTTGAAGGCCTTGTAGGGCGTGAGCCCGCCCATGATCTCCGCATCATGGAAGTTGGTGGGGTGCGGCTCCATCGTCTGGGCGATGGGCACCTGCGCGCGTCCGTCCGCGCCATGACAGGCCGCGCAGCTCTCCTGGTAGACGCGCTCGCCCACCTTCAGGTCCGGCGCCATCCGCGGGCTGCGGGCCAGTCCTCCCGCGAGCACCAGATCCTCCACCAGCGCGCCGCAGTCCTGGCTGACGCCCTCGGGATCCGCGGCCTTGTCCACCCGGGCCTTGATCTCCTCCAGCCGCGCGACGAACGCCTCTCCGGGGCGCCCCAGCTCGCGCGCCGCGTCGGTGGCCTCGGCGATGAAGCTGCGCTGCTCGGCCAGCTCGAAGTCCGACCTGGACTCCACCGCCGCCGGATAGTCCGCCTGCAGGTACTGCAGAATGCCCACCAGGCGATGCCGGTGCGCGCTTCGGACTCGCTCTCGGCGGCGGTGGCCACCGGCGCCGTGAGCAGCAGGGACAGGAGCAGTAGACCGGTGCGCTTCACGCTCCACCGTCTACCAGTCCGCCCACATATTCTCAATGTTGCGAGTCAGAATCAAAACCGGTGGTGATCACCGCTCGTAGGTGAGGAAGGCGAAGGGCGGCGTGGTGTCGGTTGCCGGATGGGACTCCTCGGCCGTGAGGCGCCGGTGGACAGGTCCACGTCGGGGAAGAAGGTGTCGCCCTCGTACTCGCGGTCGATGCGCGTGAGGTACAGCCGACGCACCCGGTCCATCGCCTGCTCGTAGAGCTGGGCACCTCCCGCGAGGAAGATCTCGTCGCCGCGGGCCCGCGCGAGGGCCTCCTCCAGCGAGTGCGCCACCTCGATGCCCTCGGGGGCCCAACCGTGTTGGCGCGTCACCACGAGCATCGTCCTGCCGGGCAGCGGCCGGCCGATCGACTCGTACGTCTTGCGGCCCATGAGGAGCGTGTGTCCCAGGGTGAGCCGCTTGAATCGTTGGAGGTCCGCCGGCAGGCGCCAGGGCAGGGTGTTGTCCCGGCCGATGCAGCGGTTGGACGCCATCGCCACGATGGCCGACAGCCTCATACAGCCACCGGGGCCTTGATGGCGGGGTGGGGCTCGTACCCACTGAGGGTGAAGTCCTCGTACTTGAAGTCGAAGAGCGAGCGGACGGCCGGATTGAGCGTCATCCGGGGCAGGGGCCGGGGCTCGCGCTTGAGCTGCTCGCGCGCCTGCTCCACGTGGTTGAGGTAGAGGTGCGCGTCGCCCGAGGTGTGGATGAACTCATGGGCCTCGAGCCCCGTCACCTGCGCCACCATCATCGTCAGCAGGGCGTAGGAGGCGATGTTGAAGGGCAGGCCCAGGAAGATGTCCGCGCTGCGCTGGTAGAGCTGGCAGGACAGCCGCCCGTTGGCCACGTAGAACTGGAACAGGATGTGACAGGGCGGCAGCTTCATGGCGCCCAGGTCCGCCACGTTCCACGCGCTCACCAGGTGGCGCCGCGAGTCGGGGTTCTTCTTCAGCCCCTCGACGAGCTGGGTCATCTGATCGATGGCGCCCCCCTCGGGCGTGGACCAGGAGCGCCACTGGTGGCCGTAGATGGGGCCGAGGTTGCCCTCGGCGTCGGCCCACTCGTCCCAGATGGTGACGCCGTGCGCCTGGAGCGCGTGCACGTTCGTGCCGCCCGCGAGCATCCAGAGCAGCTCGTGGATGATGGACTTGAGGTGGAGCTTCTTCGTCGTCACCAGGGGGAAGCCCTTCGTGAGATCGAAGCGCATCTGATGGCCGAAGACACTCAGCGTGCCGGTGCCGGTGCGGTCGCTCTTCTTCGTGCCGTGGTGCAGGACGTGCTCGAGCAGGGCGAGGTACGGTGTCATGGATTTCTCCTAGCCCACGACCCTCCGGGGCGCGAATTTCCGCCCCGCGCGGTGCCGACTGTCCGACGAAAGGGAACCCAGCCTTGAAGATCTACACGAAGACCGGAGACACGGGAGAGACGGGCCTGTTCGGTGGAGGACGGGTCCGCAAGGACAGCGTCCGCGTGGATGCCTACGGGGAGGTGGACGAGCTGAACGCCACGCTGGGCCTGGCGCGCTCCCTGTCCATGCCGTCCGATCTGGATGCCCTGCTCCAGCGCCTGCAGGAGCAGCTCTTCACGGTGGGGGCGGTGTTGGCCACGCCTCCCGGCACCAAGGCCTCCGGCTTCATTCCCCCGCTCAAGACCGAGTGGATCGCCGACATGGAGCGGGCGATCGACACCTTCGAGGGTGAACTGTCCCCCATGACGCACTTCATCCTGCCCGCGGGCGTCCAGGCGGCCGCCGCGCTGCACCTGTCGCGCACGGTGTGCCGGCGGGCCGAGCGCCGCGTGGTCACCGCCCTGAGCGAGGGCGAGGCGTCCAAGGACGCGGTGGCCTACCTCAACCGGCTCTCGGACCTGCTCTTCGTCATGGCGCGGGTGGCCAACCACCGGGCGGGTGTCGAGGACGTGAAGTGGATCCCGGAGAAGCCAACGACCTAGTCCCGTGGGTCATCTCGGAAGGGGCACGGCGGTTGGGTTATGTAGAGACCGTGCCCCCGCTGTCCACCGAACACCTCCGCCGGCTCTCCACCCAGGCGGGCTTCGATCTCGTGGGCTTCGCGCGCGCCGAGCCCATTCCGGGTGACTTCCTCCTGGAGTGGTTGGCGGCGGGCCGCGACGCCGACATGGACTGGCTGGGCGAGCGGACGGCCGAGCGGCTCGATGTCTCGCTGCTGCTGCCCGGCGCGCGCACGGTGATCGCCTTCGCGACCAACTACTACCGGGAGGAGCCCCGCACGGAGGACTCGCCCATCGCCCGCTACGCGCGGGGCCGGGACTACCACTCCACCCTGCGCGACAGCCTGAAGTCCTTCCGTCGTCGGCTCAAGGAGGCGTACCCCGAGGTGCGCGACTACGGCGGCGTGGACTCGGGCCCGATGATGGAGAAGGTGTGGGCCGCCCGTGCCGGGCTGGGCTACGTGGGCAAGAATGGCTGTTTCATCACCGAGCCCCTGGGCTCGTGGGTGGTGCTGGCCGTGCTCATCCTCGACGCCGAGGTGGACGCGTACGCCGACGGGCCCACCGTGGATCGCTGCGGCAGTTGTCACCTGTGCATCATGTCGTGTCCCACCGGGGCGCTGCTCGGCCAGGGCCGGGTGGACGCGCGGGCCTGTCTCTCCTACCAGACCATCGAGAACCGCCACGGCGAGGTGCCCGAGTCCTTCCGGGTGGAGATGGACAACCTCGTCTTCGGCTGTGACATCTGCCAGGACGTCTGCCCCCTCAACCGTCGGCCCGTGGCCACGCCCAACCCGCGTTTCGCTCCCCGGGCGGTCGCCGAGCTCGGGGTGATGGAGCTGGCGGCGCTCACCCCCGAGCAGTACGAGCAGCTCATTCCTGGCACCGCGCTCGGCCGGGCCAAGTACGACGGCCTGCGCCGCAACGCCGTGTATGCGCTCGGGGCCGCCAAACGCCTGGAGGCCCGGCCCCTGCTCGAGCGGCTGCGCGAGGATCCGAGCGAAGCCGTGCGCCACGCCGCCGAGTGGGCCCTGCTCCACCTCAATCCCTGACACTTGTCCTGGTGACATTCCACGCGAGGGGAGATGGCGGCCCGCGCAGTGAATCGTGAGGGTTTATCTGCTACGTGTCGCCGCGTGCAGTCCTCCACCACCGAGATCCTTCCCACCCAGCGCGAGTCGCTCAGCGCGGTCTACGCAGCACTGTTCCTGCAAGTCGTCATCAACGCGGGGACGTACCGGCCGGCAAGCGCGCCATGGAGGAGTTGCCCCCGCTCACGGTGGTGATGTGGCGCTTCCTGCTCAGCGCCACCCTCTTCTGCCTGCTGCTCGTCTTCACTCCCGGACCCAAGCTGCCGCCGCGCTCGGAGTGGCGCCGCGTGTTCATGCTCGGCCTGCTCGCGGGCCCGCTCAACCAGGTGTTGTTCTTCCACGGGCTGTCCCGCTCCACCGCGGCCCACGCGGCACTGCTCTACGCGCTCACGCCGCTGGGCGTGTACCTGCTGGGGCTCGCGCGTGGGCAGGAGCGGGCCTCGTCGCGCGCGGTGCTCGGCATCCTCACGGCGCTCACCGGCGTGGTGGTGCTGCTGCTCGGGCGGGGACTGGCCTCGGCGCGTGGCTCGCTGTTGGGAGATCTGCTCATCCTCGGCGCGGTGATCGCGTGGATCGCCTACACCACCGAGGGCAAGCCCTTCGCCTCCGCCCATGGCTCGGTGCGCTCCACCGCGTGGAGCATGGTGGCCGCCGCCCTGCTCCTGCTGCCCGTGGCTCCCTTCGTCCTCGAGCCCGCGCGCACCTTCTCCACGAGCCCCTCCGTCCTGGGCAGCATCGCCTACCTGGCCGTCCTCACGTCCGTGGTGGCCTACCTCATCTGGTACTACGCCCTGTCCAAGGTGCCCGCCTCGCACGTGGCCATCTTCTCCAACCTCCAGCCGGTGATGACGGCGCTCGCCGCGTGGCTCCTGCTCGGCGAGTCCCTGCACGGGGAGCTCATCCTCGGCGGCGCCCTGGTGCTCGTCGGCGTGCGGTTGACCCAGAGCGCCCCCACGGCGCCTGGGCGGCAGGGCCTCCAGCGAGCCTAGTCCTTCCACCAGTCGTCGCCGGACGACCGCTTCGGGGCGTTCTTCTTCGGGGGCGCCGCGGGCTTGCCGGGCTTGGACTTCGCGGGGGGCGTGGCGTCCTGCTCGGCGGCCTCCCTGGCCGTGTCGTCGGAGTCTCCGAAGATGCGGATCTCCTCCCGCTTTCCCCCGGGGGGCGCGCTCTTCTTCACCTCGGCGGGCGGCTCCGGCGCGGGCAGGGGCTTCTCCTCGGGTGCCATCTTGGCCTCCACCTCGGGCTCGGCCGTGGCGGGTGGAGCAGGGGCGGCGGGCGGTTCCTCCGGAGGGGTCTGCGCGGGAGGCGCGGCCTCGTTGGCCCGGTAGACGCCCCGGCGCTCCGTGTCCTGGAAGGACGTGGGCTTGGGGGGATCCTCGAACCGTTCCGAGGCCGGAGCCGGGCCGGTGGGGGAGGCGGGCTGGTCCGCCGCCGTGTCCCGGAGCGTGTAGAAGCGGGTGGTGCACGCGTCCCGCTCCCGGGTGCACCGGGCGACGCACTGGTTGAGCTGCTTGTACTTCGTCGTGCCTCCGCCGTAGTCGATGGTGCAGTCCTCGCGGCACGTCCCATAGTCCTCACGGCATCCCGGGGGGATGGCACGGTCATCGCCAGCGGTGAGTGTCAGCAGGAGGACGAGCGGGAGCACGGGCATGGTGGGGGCGAAGGGTAGCAGGCCTCCAGGCTCCGTGGCACGGGCCGGGCACTGGTGCTCGGGCCCTTCTCGTGGCTAGCTTCCCCGCTCAACCCCCAGGATCCGGGCCGGGAAGGAATGCGACTGCGTAAGCCGAGGAGCCTGACATGGCGCGAGTTCTTCCGGCGCCTCTGGGTGGAGATCGAGGAGGACGCGGTCACCGAGTGCGCGGCGCAGCTCGCCTTCTATTTCCTCTTCGCGCTCTTTCCCTTCCTCTTCTTCGTCGTGACGCTCGCGGCCCACCTGCCCCTGGAGCGGGGCGCGGTGCTGTCCATGGTGGAGCGGCTCGGCCCGCTCATGCCGGCGGATGCCCTGGGGCTGGTGCAGGCGCACCTGCGCGCCATCGCCCAGGACACCCAGCCGCGCCTGGTCACCTTCGGCCTGGCGCTGTCGCTCTGGTCCGCCTCGCGCGGCGTGGACGCGTTCCGCCGGGCGCTCAACCTCGCCTATGACGTGCCCGAGTACCGGCCCCTGTGGCACACCCAGGGGTTGTCGCTGCTCATGACGGTGGCGGGCTCGCTGTTCATCCCCGTGGCCCTCACCCTGTTCCTGCTGGGCGGGCGGTTGGGGGAGTGGATCGCCCAGCACCTGCACGTGCTCAACGCCTACCACGCCGTGTGGTCCTGGCTGCGCTGGCCCTCCGTCACCGCGCTCGTCATGCTGGCGCTCGCCCTGTGCTACTGGCGCCTGCCCGCCGTGCGCCACCGCTACAGCTTCCTGTCCCCCGGCGCGTTGATCGCCAGCGTGCTGTGGCTGCTCACCACCTGGGGCTTCACCCAGTACGTCGAGCACTTCGGCCGCTACAACGTCACCTATGGCTCCATCGGCGGCGTCATCGTGCTGCTGCTGTGGCTCTACCTCACCGGCCTCATCTTCATCCTCGGCGGCGAGGTGAACGCCATCCTCGAGCAGGCCGAGGCCGAGGCGGCGCGCGCGGAAGGGCGGCCTCCGCCCATCGAGACCCCCCACCTCAAGGGCGAGGTGAAGGGGGAGGCGGGAGGCTCGGGGCGCGAGCGGCTCGGCTTCTGGCGGTGGCGCCGGCGCATGGCCGAGCGCGCTCCCACCGACATCGAGCCCCCCGCCGAACTGCGCGAGGAGGCTCCCCCGGCGGGAGAGCCCGAGCGCACGCCCCTGCCGTAGCGCGGGCGCCTACTTGCGCAGGCGCTGCTTGATGGCGGCGAGCTGGTTGCCGCCCAGCTCCGCGCCCGTCAGCCGGTTCTGCTGGATGAACTGGTTGATGTGCACGACGCGGTCGGCGCTCGCCGGGTGCGTGCTCAGCCACTTGAGCACCGTGGGCGTCTTGCCCTCCTGGGCCGCGAGCTTCTGGAAGAAGGTGGCCAGGCCGTGCGGATCGTAGTTCACCGCCGAGATGTATTTGGCGCCCAGCTCGTCCGCTTCCGTCTCGTTGCCACGGCTGAAGGCCAGGGACGCGCCATTGCCGGCCAGGCCCGCGGCGATCTTCGACACCGTCCCGGCGTTCTTGCCGAGCGCCGCCTCGATGACGGCCTGCTCGCCGTACTGCAGCAGCATGGCCTGGGCGGAGTGCCGGCCCACCACGTGCCCGGCCTCGTGGCCCATGACGCCGGCCACCTCGGCCTCGTTGTCGGCCGCGAGCAGCAGGCCCGTGTACACGTAGAGGTAGCCGCCCGGCGTGGCGAAGGCGTTCACCGTCTTCGGATCATCGATGACGTTGATCGTCCACTTCACCCCGGGGCGATCCTTGTTGGCCTGCTGGAGGATGCGCGTGGAGAGGTTGCGCACGTACTCCACGACGGTGGGGTCCTCCAGGTACTTGATCTTCTCCTTCGTCTCCAGCTCCTGCTTCACCTGGAGGCCGAGCTGCTTCTCCTGCTGATCCGAGATGAGGAGGAGGCCGCCGTGCGCCCCACGTTGAACTTCTTGCCCTTCGCGCAGCCCGTGGAGAACCCGAGCGCGTACGTGAGGGTGACCACCGCCAGGAGAATCCGCTTCATGCCTCGCCTTCCTTTGTCTGGGTGATGCGCCGCGAGGGGCGTCGTAACCATCGCGCCGGGGGCTCGGCAAGCGCCCCGTGGTGAAGGGTCGGCATCACGACTCCCGGCCGCGAGGCCCAGGGCTCCGGGCCTCGCGGGGTACGCCTCGTTTTCAGGCGTTGACGCCGGAGGGCGTGTCCGTCACGGGCGCGCTCACCTCCAGGCGGCGGCGGGCGCGGGCACGCGCGCGCATCCGAGCCGCCACCCACCGGGAGGGCCGTGCCGGATACAGGCTGGCGACGGCGCCCAGCAGGATGTGCAGCAGGAAGAGCAGGGGCGTCTGGCGGATCTCCCACTCGACGAGGCTCTGCAACACCACGCCGAGCAGGGAGAAGAAGACGCCGGTGCCGAAGCGGGAGCGGAACGACTTGGAGCGCGCGCGCAGGAAGCTCGCTCCCAGCTTCAGCCAGCGCCACCAGAGCACGCCCAGGAGGATGACGCCCAGCCACCCGCTCTCACCCAGGGTGATGGCGTACAGGCTGTGCGCCGGAGCCGCCTGGGGCGCCTCCACGTTGGAGCCCGCGGGGATGGGCCCGGTGCGGGGGCGCTCGTCGGTGCTTTCGTAGGCCAGGTAGCGCATCCCCAGCATCGGCCCGTAGCGGTTGGTGACGCACCAGGACCAGTTGTTCAGGCCACAGCCCCAGGGCCGCTCGTTGACGATGAGGTCGGCCAGGTTGAGGTAGACGATGCGGCCCTCGGTGGGCTTGTCCCCGTACTCCGAGGCCAGTGACGTCTCGAAGCGGGAGTTGAAGGCGTCTCCGAGCTTGAGGTACAGCCCCGTGCCCACCACGGCGAGCAGCACGGCGGTCACCGCCACGCGAACCGGGTTCTTCCAGAAGCCACAGGTGAGGCCCACCCCGAAGAGCAGCAGCAGGATGCCGACGAAGCCCGCCCGGGAGATGGTCATCACCACCGACAGGGTGCCGAGCAGCGTGGCCACGCCGCACCAGCGCCGCAGCCTGCGTGGCGCGTCGGAGAGGTAGACGGCGAACAGCATCGGCACCGTCATCAGGTTGTACATGGCCAGGCTGTTCGGGTGGTTGAGCGTCCCGTCCGCCCGGGCATGGCCCAGGATGACCCGCGAGTACACGGTCGCGAGGAATTCGTACGAGGTCGACAGCGCCAGGGCCGCGACGATGATGCGCAGGTGGCGCTCCTCCTTCACGTAGAGCGCCACCGCGAGGAAGAGCAGGGTGGCGCGGATCATCTTCGACAGCTCGAACAGGCCGAAGATCCACGGGTCCGACGTCACCACGCGCAGCGCGTTGTAGCCGACGAACAGCACCATGGCGGACAGGCACATGGGCATGGCCGTGCCGGGCCTTCTGCGCTTCAGCTCGTCGACGAGGACGAAGATCCACAGGTAGTCGAGCCAGGACCACTCGAGCCTCGCGTGGTGCCGCGGTACCACTCCCGGCTCATCAGGTTGATGTCGACGAGGCCGGAGTGGACGGTGCCCAGCACCAGGAGGAAGACGCAGGCGTCCTTGCGCCAGGACGCGCGCCCCACCCAGCCGCACCCCACGTAGAGCACCACGGCCGAGACCAGCAGGAAGAGGATCGACTTGATTTCCATCAGGGCCGCTCGCTCAAGCCAGCGCCTCCTGGGGGGCCACCGGACACAGTTCCTCGGCCAGCTCGATCAGCACCTGGGCTCCCGCCCGGTCGGTGAAGCGCTCCTGGGCGAAGCGCAGCGCGTGGTCGGCCGTGCGGCGGAGCGCCTCGGGGTCCTCGAGCACCGAGCGCAGCGTGCGCCGCCACTCCTCCACGTCTCCCATGGGCACGAACCAGCCGTTCTCCCCGTGGTGGATGTAGTCCTCGGTGCCGATGCACCGGGTGGCCGCCACCGGCACACCGAGCGACATGGCCTGGATGAGGGTCATCTGCCCGCTGGCCGTCTCCCGGTTGTTGACGGGAATGGCGACGAGCTCCGCCTCCGCGATGATGCTCAGGTAGTCCTGCTGGGGGATGCTGGTGATGACCTTGACGTTTTCCGGAACCGGTCCGGAGGGCAGGCCATGCGGATGCGCCACGACCACCAGTTGGATGGGCAGGCCCTCCACCGCCTTGAAGAGGGTGGCGTAGTCCCGGCCCGACGAGCCGAGCGAGGCGATGTAGCGCGGCGCCAGCCCGAAGCGCTCGCGCGCCCCGCGGAACTTCTCGGCCTCGAGCGGCACCCCGGTCAGGTACGTGAAGTGGAAGCGGGACTCCGGCACGGCGAAGGTGCGCGCGTACGCGGTGCGCTCTTGCTTCGTGTAGACGATGAACCGGTCCACGTACCGGTAGGCGATGCGCGACAGCCACTTGCGCGCCCCGTGGTACTCGTGGCCGCAGTTGAAGTACCAGACGATATGCGGGGTGCGCTCGAAGGTCAGCAGGTTCACCAGCCCCTGGGTGAAGCCTCCCTGCGGGAAGGCCGTGACGATCACGTCCTGCGGATGGCGCGCCGGTGCAACCGGGCCTTCAGGGCGAGCTGCATGAGCTGCAGCCACTTCTTGCCGGGCGTGCGCTTCTGGGTCGAGTCGACGCGTTCCTCCAGGCCCACGTAGGAGCACTCGAAGCGCTCGGGGGCAGGAACTCGCCCAGCCACTTGCGATCCGGGCGGAGGAACCACGCGACGAACAGGACGCGCACCTTGGCGCGCTCTGCTGGAGTGTCCTGGTCTTGGTTCATGAGATGGGTCGTGGGTTGAAGTCGATGCGACGATAGAACTCGAAGCCGTCGAAGAAGCATTCGAGGAACTCTCCTCCGTCGACATCCCGGAGGGTAACCCAACGCGGGTTCCCGTGGCGGCGTTCCAGCTGGGAGGTGTGCCGGGCCAGGGCCGCCCGCTTACCCGCGAGCACCTCGTGGACGTTCACGCACGTGCGGAACGCCGAGGAGCGCACCAGCCCCCTCACCGTCGAGGCGGTATTGCGCACCCACGTCCGGGGATCCCACAAGGAGCCATCCCGGCGTACGTGCGGCCAGTAGCGCCAGGACCAGACGGCGTACTCGAAAACCGAGACGGGCCGGTTCACGCGCCGCAGGGCCTCGTGGACGATGAGGCAGGTGGAGCCATGGTCCGGGTTCTCCCCGGCGGCGTAGGGAACGAAGAGCTGCTCGGGCCGATGCTCCTCGAGCAGGGCGACGACCCGGGAGATCGCCTCCTCCCGATGCTCCAGCAGGTAGCGGTCGGGAAAGCCCAGCAGGTGCACGCGCGAGGCGTCGACGCCCAGGGCCTCGGACGCCTCCAGGGCCTCGCGTGCCCGCAGCTCGCTCAACTCCTTGGGTGGGAGCAGCTCCGGATGCGAGCCGGAGCCATCCGTCACGAACACGATCCGCACCGGCACGTCCAGGCGCCGCTTCAAGAGGATCGTCCCGCCACAGCCGAGCGTCTCGTCGTCGGGATGCGGCGCGAAGACCATGGCCGGCCGCCGCATCTCCTCCGCGTCGAGGCGCCGCGCCGAGCGCGCCAGGGCCGAGCGGCAGGCCTGCCGGGACAGGGCTCGAATCAGGGCTCTACCTTGCACGGCGACGGTTCTCCTCGAGGACGTCCAGATAGAGGTCCTGCGTGCGCTGGGCGAAGGCGGTCCAGCTGAAGCGCTGGCGGACGACCTCCTTGCCGGCGCGCGCCGCGGCGTCGAGCCGCTCGGGGGACGCGAGGCAAGAGCGCAGGGCCGAGGCCCAGTCCTCCGTCTCCTGCGAGTTCACGAACAGGCCTTGCTTGCCGATGGCGTCCGCGAGGATGGCCAGGCCGAAGCGGGTCCCCATGAGCACCGGGCAACCGGCCGCCCAGGCCTCCAGGACCACCAGGCCGAACGGCTCGACGTGGGAGGTCATCATCATCAGCCTGGACAGGGCGAGCAGATCGGGCACCTCCTGGTTGGCATCCAGGTTGCCCATGATGTGCACGCGCGCGCCCAGGCCGGACGCCTGGATTTCCCGCTCGAGGCTGGCGCGGTAGTCGGCCTCCACCGTCGCGCCCGCCAGCACGAGGTGCGCGTCCGGCGGGGCTCCCCGGGCGAAGGCCTGGATGGCCAGGAGCTGGTTCTTCGCCCGCGTCAGCCGGGCGAGCACGGTGAGCACCGGGCCCTTGGCGAGATGCGGCCAGCGGCGGCGAGCCCGCTGCGCGTCGCCCGACTCCATCCGCTGGAGATCCACCCCCTGCTCCATGAGGATGACGCGCGGGCCGTACTTCTCGGTCATGGCCCGCCGCTCCTCCTCGTTGAAGACGATGATCCGCGCGGCGTCATCGAGCACGCGGCGCGCGCCCACGAGCATCCCGAACGGGCGGCCCAGGTCCACCGCTCCCGAGAAGCGCTCGGCCATCGCCTTCTGCTGCCAGTCCTGGACGGTGAGCAGCGGCCCATGGATGGAGATGACATAGGGACGCTTCGTGAGCCGCAGGGCGGTTCGCACGGCCCCGCCAATCCGGCCGGCCGTGTGCAGATGGACGAGCGGGAGCTGACGGTCCAACAACAGCCGCAGGGGCTCATCCACCGTGAGCACGCTGCCGGTCTCCTTGAGCGCCCGCCGCTTGCTCGCGGAGCCGAGGTACGGAGACAGGACGTGGTAGCGCTTGACGGGGACGGTGGGGTCCAGGGCATGGCCGGAGCCACTGGAGCCCGAGGTCATGTAGGGCGCGTGGATCTCCGCCCCCCAGCCCAGGAGCGCGAGGTGGCGTGCCACCTGCTCCACATGGGTCTCCATGCCTCCCCACTCCGCGGGGTTGTATTTGCGAATGACGTGCGCCACGCGCCGCATCACCCGGGTCTCGCCAGCCATGTTCCTCCCACCCATTCACGGGCCATTCCCGGGAGCATACGGGGGCCGGGGGCGTCTCAAACGGGAATGGGGAGGGAGGGGGCGGCGGCCCTCCGCGAGGGGAGCACTCGGCCAAGCATGGCACGGGGGGACGGGCTTCCGGCGCGAGGCGTGGTATGCACCGGGGCGCACCATGAGCCAGAAGCCTTCGACCCGGGGAACCCTCTTCAATCTCATCGCGGCTTGCGCGCGGCACCTCGCGGGGGTCGTGGCGGGTCTCTTCACGATTCCCCTGGTGGCGCGCTCGATGGGCGCGGAAGGGCTGGGGGCCTGGGCGGTGCTCAGCACCACCGGGTACCTGATGGCGCTGTCGGATCTCGGCTTGAGCGTCGCCGTGCAGCGCACGGCCGCCCGCCCGGACCACGCCGCCACGCGCCGGATGATCAGCCTGGCGCTCCTCGTGGTGAGCGTCGTCTGCCCCATCCTGAGCCTGGGCGCCTACGCCCTGATGGTTTGGTTGCCGTCCGCCGATCAGAACGTGGCACTCCAGGCGGACGTGGCCCGTGCCGCCCTGCCGATGCTGTTCGCGGGCCTGGTGGGCTCGCTCGTCAACCCCATCCGGGGCTTCCTCATCATGAGGAACGACTTCCCGGTGCTGGCCCGGGCGCGTGCGTATGCCTCGGCGATCCAGGTGGCCCTGACCGCCCTGGGACTGTCGATCTCCCCCACGCTCCTGGCGCCCACGCTGGGCGTGCTCGCCAGCTCGTTCCTCGAGTCCTTCTTCCTCGTCCGGGCCGCGCTCCGGCATGACCCGGAGCTGTCGCTGCGCCCCGCGTGGCCGAAGGAGCCCGCCGAGGTGCGCGATGCGTTCCGTCAGGGCTCCGCGGCGCTGGCCATCAACTTCGGCGTCGCGGCGGCCGTGCGCGCGGACGTCCTCATCCTCACGTCGTACGTGCCCCTGGCCGCGGTGGGCGCCTACCAGGTGGCCGCGCGGGCCGTGGACCGGTCGCCGTCTTCGCCAAGCAGGTGTGCGCGTGGCTGCTGCACCGGCTCGGCACCGCGGAGGAGCGCTCCTCGGCGGTGCGGCTCGGCACCGCGGCCATGGGCGGACTGGTCGCCAGCGGCCTGCTGGCGCTCTGGCTGGATGGGACGCCCCTGCTCGTGGCCTGGGCGGGTCCCGTCGCCAGCGAGCGGCTCACCTCCGTGACGCTCGCCATCCTGGGCTTCGCGGCGGTCATCCAGGCGTCCCAGGAGGCCTCGGCCGCCACCCTGACGCTGAGCAACGACAGCGCCCGGCGGGCGGCCCACCCCATCCTCATCGGCCACATGTTCAACGTGACCATCTCGCTCATCGGCGTGAGGTACTTCGGCGCCTGGGCCGTCGCGGGCGGCACGGCCTGTGGCAACCTGCTCATGGCGGTGCTCATCTGGGGCCGCTCCCGCGCGTTGATGCAGTGGCGCCTGTCGCAGGTGCTCCAGACGATCGCCCCCATCCTGGGCGCGGTGCTCGTCGCCGGGGCTGCGGGCTGGGGCTGGCTCCGCTCTCCACCGTCCATCCCCTGGCGAGCGCGGCCGTGTGCGGCGTGGTCACCATTCTGGGCACCGGGACGTCCCTGTTCCTCTGGTGGCGCCGGGACACCGCCAGCGCCTCCGCTCCGCCGGCCCCCGTCACCGCGGAGCTGCCCGCCGTCGAGTGAGGGCCGGCGGGCCCCCGCCGCTCACTGCCGCTCGAGCACGACCTTCTGTCCCACGCTGGCGTCGCGGTTGCCGCTGCGCAGCCGCTGCTCTCCCAGCCGATGCCCCTGCAGGTGGGCCCAGTGGTAGACGAGCCGCCGGGGGAAGGTGAGCGCGAGCCCCGGCAGGTCCCTCGCCGCGACGTGGGCCAGCGCATCGCGGGCACAGGAGATGCCCGTGCGCACGGCGAAGCGGGCCAGGGACGCATGCTCACGCAGGATGAACGCGTCCGCCTCGCCCTCGATGAAGCGCCGCCCGTAGAGCTGCCGGAGCGTGTAGTTGTGCGAGTGCATCACGAGCGCCTCGGGCACGTAGCGCACGCGCAGGCCGTTGTTGCGCGCCCAGTAGCCCCACTCGGTGTCCTCCGAGCCCCACGCATCCTCGTAGAAGGGGTGCTTCTCCCAGGCCGCGCGCGTCATCGCCGCGAAGGGCAGCGAGTAGGACATCCAGGGCGGAGCGTCGCCCGTCTCGGGGAACGCCGCGGCGTAGTCCCGGCGCACCCAGGTGTGGGCCTCGGGCCGGGGGAGCTGGCGCGCGAACGTCGCGTCGGCGCTGCCGTTCTCGATGGGCGCCACCAGCCGCTCCAGCGCGTCGGTGACGAGCGGAACCGTGTCCGAGTTCTGGAAGACGATGAGGCTGCCCTTGGCCTCGCGGATGGCCATGTTGAGCACCGTGCCGGGGAAGTACTCCTTGGCCTGGATCTTCACGAGCCGGCAGGGGTAGCGGCTCACGATGTCGAGCGTGGCGTCGGTGGAGCCGGAGTCCACCACGAGCAGCTCGAAGTCCCGGCGCTTCTGGGAGAACAGGGCGCTGAGCGCCTGCCCGACGACCCAGGCGGCGTTCTTCGTGCGCATGATGATGGTGATCTTCCCGTCCGTCGTCGTGTGATTCATGAGGGAGTGTCCTCCAGGGTGAGGCCGAGCTTGCGGGCGGTGTGGATGAAGTTCGGGTCCCCCGCGGAACCCCAGAAGCGCAGGTAGGCGCGCTGCAGCGCGATATCCGAGGTGTTGGCCGCGCCGAGCGCCTGCCGCGCGAACTCCCGGCCGGGTCCGGGCGCGCCGTAGGTGACGTAGGGGAACACCGCGGCCATGAGGCCCCGGGCGCCTCCGAGCCGCAGCCCGAGCCGGGCGCGCTTGCCCAGCTTCACGGGCACCGCCGGAGGGGACTTCAAGCCGGCGCGCAGCTTGTGCAGCCACGCCCGCGCGTCGAGTCCTCCCTCGACGAGCGCGTGCCGCAGCGCGCGCTGTGGGTAGTCGCTCCAGTCGAGCCGGGGCACACCCAGCCGGGCCGCCTCGCAGGCCGGTGGACGGCGGCGAGCTGGGTGCGCGTCTCGGTCATCCACGCGCGCAGGTCCCGCCCGGCGAAGCCCGCGTAGTCCGGCTCGAACCGGAAGGCGCTGGCCTCCTCGTACAGGCGCCGGAAGGCTTCCGGGACGTCGGTGCGCCCGGCCATGCGGCGGCGCTTCTCCACGTAGCTCCAGTGGTACGCCCCGCGGAAGAACAGGAGCGCGTCGCCGTAGCCGATGATGGCCTTGACGGTGTGCCGGATGAGGGCACGGCGCGCCTCCTCGTTCAGCTCGCCCCGGGCCAGCAAGAGCTCGTTGATGACCAGGAGCGTGCCCCGGTTGATGAGCAGATCCCTCACGTCCTCGGGGAGGATCGCCTCGACGCGGAAGCGCTCGAGCGAGGGCAGCAGGGCCGCGTCGCCCAGGATCGTCTTGTGGCCGTGCCGCACGTCGTACCACATGACCCGGCACGGAGCGCGGTTCAGGCTGGAGAGCGTGACGAGCCCCATGTCGATGCCGACCCGGTACTCGGTGCGCAGGGGCTCCAGGACCCGGTCGAGTTCGCCCTTGAGCCCCGCGGGCGGCGCGTCGCGGAGCACGAGCATGAGATCGAGGTTGTTGTGGGGCCGCTCCTGGCCTCCGGCACGGTCCACGCCGCCCTCGCCGCGGCCATAGCCACCGATGAGGGCGAGCGTGAGCAGCTCACCGGGCGCGAAGCGCTGGGAGAGGAGGGCGCCCGCGCGCGTCACGAGCTCCGAGATGGTGCGCTCGACGGCGGGGGAGCCGCGGTGGGTGTAGCGCTCCCCGGTCATGCCCGCCTCCTGCCCTCGGAGGCCACGCGCTGCAGCAACCGGTGCAGGCTGGCGACATGGTGCTCGGGCAGGAAGCGCTCGCGATGCAGCCGCGCGCCCTCCTGGCCCATTTTCTCGCGCAGGGCCTTGTCGCCGAGCATCCGGTCGATCGCGGCCGCCAGCGCGGCGGGGTTGCCCGAGGGCACGCCCAGGCCGGTGCGCTCGGGGAGGAGCCACTCGCCGATGCCACCGATGAGGCTGCCGATGACGGGCGTGCCGTGCGCCAGGGCCTCGAGTCCGACGAGCCCCAACGTCTCCGGGGCGCGGCTGGGGAAGACGAGAGCGGCGGCGCGGCGGTACTCGGCCGACAGGGCCTCGCTGGAGGTCAGGGGGCCCACGAAGGTGACCCGGTCCTGGAGCCGCAGGGCCTTGGTGAGGGCCTTGAGCTCCTCCTGCTGCCGCCCCTGTCCCACCGGGCGAAGCCGGGCGGGCCTGGAGGTGCGCGTGAGCGCGTGCAGCAGCACGTCGATGCCCTTGCCGGTGCTGAGCTGACCCACGGCCAGCAGCAGATCCTCCTCGCGCGCGACGGGCTGGGGCGCGTCGGCGGGAGGCCGGGCGTAGAGCGGCAGGACATGGAGGCGGGCGCGGTCGAACCCATGGGCGGCGATGTGGCCCGCCATGTACTCGGAGCCGACGACGCCCATCTCCTCGTGGCGCACCAGCTCCTGCTCGGCCTGGAGCTCGCGCAGGGAGGCCAGCTTGACGCCGGGCCACTGGGCCGTGCGCCCGATGAAGCCCAGACACGTGATGCAGGCGCTGCCCACCGTCTGGGTGCAGGTCGTCTTCGTGAGCGTGGTGTACTTGTGCTCGCGCAGGCAGAACATCCGGTGGTCGTGGAAGAAGCGCATCACGGGCGCGGGCGAGTCGCGCAGGGCACGGGTGCCCTCCACGCCGAGCTGGTGCACGTACACCACGTCCGGCGCCAGCTCGCGCAACTGCCGCGCCAGGTCCACGATGGGGAAGGCCCCCTCGAAGGGCTCCAGCATCACGGGCGAGGGGTCCGGCGAGGCCCCGACGTCGTAGAACAGGAAGGAGCGCACGCCGTGCTGGGCGAGCTCCCGCGCCGTTTCCCGGACATAGCGCTCGGCACCCCCCACCGGCCGCGCGCTCTCGTTGATCCACGCGACGGTCAGGCCGCCCATGACACCCCCGAGCCGCCCAGGCCGAGCAGGGAGCGGATCCAGGTCGCCACGTCCGTGAGCGCCCCGACGCCCGCGGGAATGGGCCGGTCCGAGGCGATCGCCGCCCGGGCCGAGTGACAGTCCACGTCGTAGCCGTGCATGCCGCGCACCGCGCCTCCCACGAAGCTCGGGGAGAAGAGGTTGCCCTCGTCGAGCACCAGGAACGCGCGTCCGTACGGTTCGTCCTTCACGGGCGCCTTGCGCGCCTGGAGCTCACGCGTGTCCAGCCACCGTCCCGGAAGCCCCTCGGCCTCCACCAGGGCGCGCACCCGGTCCAGCTCCTGGTCGCTGCCCCAGAAGCGCATCATCGTGCTGTCCACGAACAGGCGCGTGCCCGAGAGGTGCCGCAGGAGGGGACGCGGGTCGATGACGCGGTGGATGTCCGCCATGCCGTGATCACCCACCACGATGGTGGTCACCTCGCCGCCGCCCGCGCGCATCGCCTCCACCGCGCGCTCGATGCCGGTCGTCACCCGGCGCGCGGCCGCCGCCGCCTCCTGGCTGCCGTTGCCCGTGCGGTGGAGCGCGCCGTCGATCTCGGTCGCGTACGCGAACGCGAGCTGGGGCCGCTTCGTGCGCAGCATCTCCACGGTGTGCTGCCAGCGCTCGGCCTCGGGCATGCGCCAGGGCGCGGTGAAGACACTCAGTCCCGCCTGGCGCGCCTGGGACAGGAACGTCTCCTGCCCCCCGATGCGCTCGGCGGTGAAGAGATCCTCGCGCTCGGGCATGTCGAGCCACTCGAAGAGCTCGGGCGGAACCCGGTAGAGGTCCACGTAGCCGGTGAGTCCCGCGGTGCGCGCGAGCACCTTGGCCGCCAGCCGCCGCACCCGGCCCCGCTCGTGGATGAGGCGCGGCAAGAGGCCCAGGTGGACGAGTGGCGAGAGGATGCCGGAGCCCTGATTCGCCTGGGAGAAGAGGCACATGCGCCCGTGCTGCTCGGGCGGGGTTCCGGTGAGGATCGTGGGCAGTGCGCCGCAGGAGAAGCCCAGGATGCCGTGCAGGTGGCCCCGGTAGGGCAGCCCTCCCAGCCCGCCCGCGAACTCGAGCTGTGACGGCCCGAGCGCATCGACGAAGACGAGGAGGACGCGCTGTTCGGCGCCGCCTCCGGTCCGCGCGACCGTGGGGGAGGGCGGCTGGGAGATGTGTGACGGATGCATGCTGTGTTGGTTCCTAGCGTTGGAGCTGGGTGCTCACCGCCGCGGCGGCACCCACCGACAGGAGGGGAATCAGGCGCTGAATGACATCGGTGGTGGTGTAATACCAATGCGACGTGACGAAGACGACGTCTCCACGCGCCAGTTCTACATCCGTTCCCTTCCCTGCGATGAGATCCGTGACGCTCGCCTGGTAGACACGCGGCTTGGAGAGCGGTCCCCGGATGACTCGTACATCGGCGTAGTCCGCCGCGTTGCGGGTCAGGCCGCCCGCTCCGGCCAGGGCCTCCGACAGCCGCAGCCCCTTGCGCCAGGGAACCGAGCGGGGCTCGCGCACGTCGCCATAGACGGCGACCGCGGCGCCTCGCAGCGCGGGGACGTACAGCACGTCACCGCTCTTGACCTGGACGTCGTGCCGGGGGTTGCCCAGCACGGCCTCGGACACGCTGATGGGCAGGGCCTTGCCCGCTCGAATCAGCTGCGTGGACTCGAGGTCGCCGTATTCGACCAGCTCGGCGGACCGCTCCAGCTCTCCCACCCGGGTGCCGCCCGCCTTCGCCAGCAACTCGGAGACCCGCGTCGGACCGCCCAGCGGGTAGAGGCCCGGCTTCTGGACCGCCCCCAGGACACTCGCCTGGTGCCCCGCCGGCTCCACGAGCGAGAGAGACACGACCCCGTACTTGTCGAAGCGCCGCAGTCCTTCCTGTATCCTGGCCTCCGCCACGTCCAAGCTGATGCCGTTGACCTGGACAGCGCCCACCAGTGGCACGTAGAGGACTCCCAGGTCGTCCACACTCATGCGCCCCACCTCGAAGGGGGTCACCGAGATGATTCTCAAGGAGAGCACATCGCCCGGCTTCAAGACGAAGGGCTCGGGGGGAATGGGCGCCATGCCGGACGGCGTTGCGACCTCCTCCTGCTTGAATTCAGGATCTTCCGAGAGCGTGGTGGGCGCGCGTGGCAGGTGGGTGCACGCGGGAAGGACGATCCAGGCTCCAAGGGCGAGTGTGAGAAGACGCGACATCGATGACCTCAATCTCCAAGCAAGAAAAAAGCCACGCGATTCGTGGCATCTGGTGTGTAGTGGAAGGCGAAACAATGCGGAACTCCAGTAGAAAGCAGAAGATCCTCGACCTTGGGGCGAGGACACAAGGTGGCAATGAGCAAGGGGTGAAGCGTGTTCGCGCCAGTTGAGGGTGAGATGACCGAAGCGGGCCTGGAGCAGCGGCCCGGCCTGCCGCTGGAGCCCGTGCGGCTCGCGTGGGCGTTGCGCCGGAGGGCCCGGCTGATCGCCCTGGCCGTGGTGCTTAGCATCCCGGTGGGTCTGGTGGTGGCGTTCTTCCTGGCCCCGCGGGAGTTCGTGGCCCAGTCGGTGCTGGTGTGGGAGCCGGTGGCGCGCTCCTCGACGCCCGCCCGGGATTTGCAGACCCTGACGAGCTCGGTGAAGTTGCCGGGCAACCTCGCGCAGGTGCGCGAGCGGCTGAAGTTGTCGAGCTCCCTCGAGGACGTGGGGGCGCGCATCCGCGTGGGCGTCGTCTCCAACGAGTCGAACGTGCTGACCATCGCGGGCTCGGGAGCCAGCTCCGAGGAGGCCGCCCGCTTCACCCAGGCCGTGACGGATGTCTTCCTCGATGCGCGGGTGCGGATCGCCCGGACGCGCACGGAGGAGCAGCTCAAGGGCCTCAAGGAGGAGGTGGAGCAGATGCACAAGCAGCTCACCTCCGCCCGTGAGCGCTACGACGGCTTCCGCACCCAGCACCAGGTGGTGGACTTCACGCTCGACCGCCAGACGGCCATCGACCAGCTGGCCCTGCTGCGCACCGAGATGCACAAGAGCCGCGTCGAGGCGGATTCGACCTCGGCGAAGGCGGGTCTGCTGCGCTCGGCGGTCCAGAAGGCCCCCGCGCAGCTGGTGATCGCGGAGAACCAGGTCCAGGCGGATCGCCAGAAGCTGGCCGAGCTGAGCGCCCAACTCACCGCCCGCCGCGCGAGCCTCTCCCAGGAGCATCCCGAGGTGCAGGGACTCCAGGCCTCGGTGGAGGCCCTGGAGCGCACGCCCGCGGATGCCTACACCGTGACGGGCAGGCAGGTGGGGGCCAATCCGGAGTTCCTGGTCCTGCAGGAGCAGCTCACGCGCACCTCCATCGATGGAGAGGCGGCGCAGAAGAAGTTGCAGTCCTACTCCAAGCTGCAGGAGTCCCTCAACGAGCGGGTCCTCCAGCTCACGGCGTTGGAGGGCGAGGCCAACCTGTTGATGGCGGACGTGCGTCTGGCCGAGGAGCGCCTGAGCAAGCTCAAGGCGGAGCAGGCCGAGCTCGAGGCGGCGGTGCGTCAGCCCTCGTCCGAGCTCCGGGTGCTCAACAGCCCGGTGCCCCCGCCCTATGCGGCCCAGTCCTCCCGCCGCAAGGTGGCCCTCGCGTTCCCGCTGCTCGCGGGACTGCTCGCCGTGCTCTTCGTCGTCGGCCAGGAGGTGCGGGGCTTGCGGCTGCGCACCCCGTCGGAAATCGCCTTCTGGGCGAAGGCCCCCGTGCTCGCCTCCTCGTCGTGGCCCCAGGCCCCGGAGGAACTGCGCAACCTCGTCCTGGAGCTCGCCTCGCGCGGAGAGCAGGCGCAGGGGACGACCTTGCTCTTGCCCCTGGATCCCGCGCGGGCGCGAGCGCCGCCGAGCTCGTGGAGGCACTGCGTCCGCGGATGCCCTTCCTGCGGCTGTGGGACGAGACCGACCGCGTCCAGGCGCTGCGGCGTGCCTCGCGCGAGAGTGCCCGCGTGGTGGTGTTGGTGGATGCGGGGGCGCACGCCGCGCTGGAGTTCACCGGGCTGCGGCGTCTGCTCGGCCGGGAGGACGGCATCGGCCTCGTGGTGCTCGGGCTGGGGCCTGAACTGGCCCTGCTGCGCGATCGGGTAGGGGATGACTCGGACTTCTGGGGTCCATCCCTGTCCCACGCGGAGCTGTCCCCTGTCCGCGGCGTCGTGAAGGAGTCCTATCCCCTCGAGTCCGAGCCGCGGCGGGGCGGGCGGCGGTAACGGAGTCGGCGGCGCCCGTTGGGCATTCCCAACGGGCCCTGCCGCCGTGCTTGAAAAATTTTTCCGTCGCCGTCCGATCCAGACGTCCCCTCCAAGGACAATGCTGTCAGGAGGCTGGCTCATCGGGAGGAGCGAGCCCTCTCGGACTTTCATTGGAGCTCGTAACTTCGCATGTGTGCGTCTGAGCCGCCGGGTGCGAGGCGCCCATGGCGTGGCACTTGCTTTGTCTACTGGATGACTTTTCCAGGGCGGCGGGGCGGACTTCCTGGGGAAGAGCCTGGACACGCGCGGTGACACGGGCCGTGACGAACATCCCCCGGAAGTTTCCAAAATCTTTATTGGTTTGCTACATGTTCAACGTCCCAGGCGCACTGGACCTGGTTTTTTATATCAGGTATTTACTTTGCGATAACGAGACTGTCATCCCTTGGACCAGGACAACCCGGAGCTCTTGCTTCCGGTGATGAAGGGATGAGGGGGCCGGTGCGGCCCAGATACCAGGGCCTGGCGATTTCATTGCGGTAGAGGTGGGAGAGGCAGACGCATGAGGCTGGCAATGGCGCTGGGCGGAACCGACTGGGGACGCTCCGGAATTGGTACGTATACCCGCGCGGTACTGGCAAGGCTGGGGCGCACGTTGCGTGCGTCTGGTGGCGAGTTGGTGGCGCTCGGTACCCCACGGGATTTCGAGGCGTATGAAGGGGTCCTCGCGGACGCGAGGCGGGTGGTGTTGCCCTCGCTGCTGGACAAGCCCGCGCTGAGTGCCTCGTGGTACCTCACCCGCGTGGGGGCCTGTGCGCGCGGGGCGGGGGCGGATGCGCTCCTGCTGCCCGCGGCCAACCGCCGGGTGCCGCTGTGGCTCGGTCTTCCCTCGGTGGGCGTGGTCCACGATCTCGCCCAGTTCAACGTCCCCAACAAGTACGACGGGCTGCGCACCCGCTACGTGCGCAACCTGCTGCCCCGGGCGTTCTCGTCCCTGTCCGCCCTGGTGGTGGTCAGCGAGTCCACCCGCGCGGACGTGGCGCGCATCCTCGACTACTCACCCGAGCGGCTCCACGTGATTCCCAATGGCGTGGACACCGAGCGCTTCCACACGCCGGATCCCTCGCAGATCGCGCGGGCGCGTGCCCACACGGACCTGAGCGGTGACTACCTGCTCTACCTGTCGCGCCTGGAGCATCCGGGCAAGAACCACCTGCGGCTGTTGCAGGCCTATGCCGCGTCTCCGCGCGCCACACCCACCAGCTCGCCCTGGTGGGCGCGGACTGGGGTGGCGAGGCTCGCATCCGCGCGGAGATCCAGCGCTTGAAGCTCGAGGGGCGCGTGCGGATCCTCGGCTTCGTGGCCGACGAGTTCATCCCCGGGCTGCTCGCCGACGCCTCCGCGGTCATCGCGGTGGGGCTGTGCGAGGGCTTTGGTCTGCCCGCGCTGGAGGCGCTGGCCATGGGCCGCCCCGTGGTCGTCTCCAACACCGGCGCCCTGCCCGAGGTCGTCGGAGAGCTGGGCATCCTCTGCGATCCCTACGATCCGTCGGACATGTCCGCGGCGCTGACCCGGGTGGTGGGAGATACCGCGTGGCGCGAGCGCATCACCCGGGAAGGCCCCACGTACGCGCGGCGGCTCAACTGGGATCGCTCCTGCGACCAGCTCCTGTCCCTGTGCTATCAGGTGGCCGCCGTCCCCAGGCCCGTCCCGGTTCGTCCTTCTCGCATCACTCCGGCGATCAAGGCGGCCTAGCCGTCCCGCGCGTCGCGGGCCTCAATCGCTGGAGCGAGCGAGGCCACGCGACAGCTCCCGCCCGAGCCTCTCGCTGAAGAGCCGGGCGCCCTCCGGATTCAGGTGGACTCCGTCCGCCTTGTAGTACTCGCGCTCCACGACCCACTGGCTCGCGTCGATGTAGAGGCCGTGGGCCGCCTCCACCTGCGCGCGGTTGTAGGCGCGCAGCGCGCGTGAGGCCGGCCCGTCGTGGAACCCGGGCGGACGACCGTCGGGCATCGCGACGACGATCATCCGGGAGCCCCGGGTCTCGGCCAGGCGGAAGAGCTCCTTCACGGCCGGGGAGAGCCCTCGGTCCTCGTGGACCACGCGGCCGAGCCGCCGGGCCAGCTCCTCCAGGTCCTCCTCCTTCGGGGCCGTGCCGGCCGCCATGCCCCAGGCACCCATCGCCTTGCGGAGCGTCTCCACCTTGGACCAGAGGGTGGTGCGCTCGGCGAGCATGGGCAGCAGCGACATGGCGCGGAACCGCCACGCCGTCTCCCACGAGCCGGGCGCATAGAGCGCGGCGGCGTCTTCGGGGAAGGCGTAGGCGAGGCGCGGCTGCTGATCATGTCCCGCCAACCGGTGTTGGAGTGGAGGCTGAGCTGATCGTCGAAGTAGCCGTAGACGATGTCCCGCACCTGGGGCAGTCGCGGGAGCGCCTGTTTCAGGACGAGCGCGTGCTCCACGGGCGTCGTCGCGTGGAGCGCCGCGTTGAACGAGACGGGCGCTTGTCCGGCCGGGCTCCACGCCGCGGCGAAGGCGGGGATGTCGACTCCGTCCTCGAGCAGGGAGTTGCCGAGGAAGAGCAGCCGGGTGTCTCGGGGGGCGTGGTCGAGACGGGCGAGGAACTGACGTCTCGCGGTCAGCCGGGTCGCCATCTCGACGGCGAGATTGAACACGACGAGCACCGCGAGCGCGGTGACGACGGACGGGAGCAGGCGCCTTCGGGTCATGGTCAGAAGTCGATGTAGATGAACTTGGACGCCTGTCCCGAGAAGGCCAGGATGGCGCAGATGAGCAGCCCCCAGAAGAGCCCCAGCGCGAGGGGGGACAGGGGGCGCATGCCGTCGGGGGGGGCGTCGGTGACGCCTCCCAGGTACTCGAGCCTCTCCTTGAGTCGCGGCGGTGTCTTCATCGTCTCACCTCACCCGAGGAACAACCGGCGGAAGAAGAACCGGGCCGTGGGCAGGTCCATGCAGAAGAACGCCCAGCCCAGGTTGACCATGACGAAGGTGAGCGCCCAGCTCAGCGCCCGGCCGGCGAAGGACGGAGCACCCTCGCGGGGGCCGCGCCAGCGCGACCAGAGGCGGTGGAGGGCGAGCAGCGCCCCGTGCCAGAGCCCCCACACGACGAAGTTCGTGCCCGCGCCGTGCCAGATACCGCTCACCAGCATGGTGGTCATCAGGTTGGCGTAGACGAGCACGGGCGCGCGCCGCGAACCGCCGAGCGGGATGTAGACGTAGTCGGTGAGCCATTTGGAGAGCGAGATGTGCCAATGTCGCCAGAACTCGGCGATGTTGGTGCACAGGTAGGGCCAGTCGAAGTTCTCGGGAACCTTGATGCCGAACAGGCGCGTGGAGCCGATGGCGATGTCGGAATAGGCCGAGAAGTCGAAGTAGATCTGCATCCCGTACGCGAGCAGCCACACGGGCAGTATGGCCCGGTGGGCCACGGCGAGATCGGTCTGGTTGAGATGGACGGTCATCGCGGTGAGGGTGTCGGCGATGACGAACTTCTTGGCGAGGCCACAGAGGATGCGGGTGGTGCCGCGCTCCCAGTCGGTGCGCCAGTCGGTGCTCGGCGCCTCCAGCTTGGGCAGGAAGTCCTGGTAGCGCTTGATGGGCCCGGCCACCATGGTGGGGAAGAACAGGATGAAGGCCATGTACTGGCCGAGGCTCCCCGTCCTCGTCTTGTCGCGGTAGCGATCCACGGCGTAGTGGATGAACTCGAAGGTGAAGAACGAGATGCCGAGCGGGAGGAAGGCCCCCTCCCAGTAGAGCGGATTCGTCTCCCGGGACCCGAAGGCCAGCCCGGTGAAGAAGTTCCAGTACTTGAACACCGCGAGGAAGAAGATGCTCTGCACCACGCCGAGCAGGCACACCCACGAGCCCGGGCGGTAGAGGCGGCTGCAGAGCGCTTCCCAGGCGAAGATGGCGAGGCAGGCCGCGCCCACGGCGCCACCGGACTCCGTCAACGAGAAGTAGACGAAGAAGAGCGCGCCGAAGAGGGTGCACATCCACGGTCTGGCACCGGGAGGCAGGAGCCGGAAGAGCAGGGCCGCCGGAATGAGGAACAGGAGGAAGTACGCGAGGGTGTTGAAGATCATCCGAGAGCCGCGCCCGTTGGGCCGCGCCCTTGTAGCCCAATTCGCGAGGGTGCGGCGAAGGTGTCGGCGAAGGCCGGCGAAGGTGTCAGACAATTCGTGTCAGACGATTCGTGCCCGGCGAAGGTGTCAGACGATTCGTGCCGACGATTCGTGCCGGGAGGCCTGGATGCGCACGCGCGATTGTCATGGTGACAAGTCATACGTCCCCGAAGAGGCGTGAGCCTTATCCCTGAACGCTCACACGGTAGCCGCACAGGAGCGTCAAATTGTTTTGAAGTCCTCACCCCAAGAATGACTTGTGCTCACGATGTGTATGGCTGATTTCCGTGAAAACGGTTAAAAGGGCGCCTCCGGTGAATCGGGGCAAAACCCGTTCACGGAATCAAAAACAGAGGAAGCATCCACCGCCGAGGAGCAGCGTATGAGGACGATGAAGTTCGGTGCGGCCGCGTTGTTGCTGATGTGCACCACCCCCGCCTTCGCGGGAGAGAAGGACAAGGAGGTGTGGATCACCATCGGGACGGACGCGCTGGAGCCGGCGATGGCATCGTTCCAGGGGCAGGGCCTGGTGGCGCCGACGGTGACGCGCGAGAAGGGTGGCGTCGCGGTGATGCGCGTGCGCGAGTCCCAGCTCGAGAAGCTGGCCTCGGCGATGCACGACAAGCTCAACCGGTGCGCGGGCTTCATCGCCCATGACTCCGAGGAGCAGGCGCTGGCCGCGGTGGAGGGAGCTTCCTCGCCCAAGTCGGTGCAGTCCCTCATCAGCTACACCATCGACAACGCGACGACGGTGAACTCGCTCCTGGGCAGCGTCCAGGAGACGAGCATTCGCAGCACCATCACCTCGCTGTCCACGAAGTGGACGTCGCGCCGCTACAACGTGCAGTCGGGCGCGGACGCGGCCACGTGGATCAAGAGCCAGTGGACGTCGCTGGCCGGCTCGCGCAGCGACGTGTCGGTGGCGTTCTTCAATCACTCCTCCTGGCTGCAGCCGTCCGTCATCCTCACCATCAAGGGCACCACGCTGCCCAACGAGGTGGTGGTGCTCGGCGGGCACCTGGACTCCATCAACGGCAGCAGCTCCACGGCCAGCGCGCCGGGCGCGGACGATGACGCCTCGGGCATCGCCTCGCTCACCGAGGTCATCCGCGTGGCCATGCTCAAGGGCTACAAGCCGGCCCGCACGGTGAAGTTCATGGCCTATGCCGCCGAGGAGGTGGGCCTCAAGGGCTCGGCCGCCATCGCCGCCCAGCACAAGAGCGCCGGCACCAACGTGGTGGGCGTGCTCCAGCTGGACATGACCAACTACCGCGGCTCCAGCTACGACATCGTCCTGGTGTCCGACTACACCAACGCCGCGCAGAACTCCTTCCTCTCCAGCCTCATCTCCAAGTACCTGCCCGGGGTGACGTCGACCTCCACGCGCTGCGGCTACGGCTGCTCGGACCACGCCTCCTGGTACAACCAGGGCTACCCGGCCTCCATCCCCTTCGAGGCGCTCATGGGCCAGGACAACCCGTACATCCACACCTCGAGCGACACGCTCACGCAGTCGGCCGGGAGCGCGCAGAACTCGGTCAAGTTCGTGAAGCTGGCCGCGGCCTACATGGCCGAGCTGGCCAAGGGCACGGCGAGCTCCGCCCTCGTGTCGGACGCCGAAGCCGAGCGTTGATGTGACGCCGACGGCGCCCCGGGTCATTCCTCCGCCCGGTGCGCCGTCCTCCCCTCCTGGGGCATGCAGGGAAGAGTTGGCCGCTCGCGCCTGACCGGTGCTGGAGTCGCCGCTCCCTGTAAGGCCCGGGCGGCAGGTTCGTCTCCGGGTTATATGCTCCTCGCGCGAGTCCATTTCCCCCCGGTCGACATGCGAAGTCCTCCTCCCACCTCCAACGTCGCGTCCGACACCGACCCGGTGCGCGAGGCGGTGCTGCGCACCCTGCTCGACAACCGGGACCGGTTCGCCTCCTTCCTGGCGAGCCGGGTGGACAGCCAGGCGGTCGTGGAGGAGCTGCTCCAGGCCGCCTACGTCAAGGCGCTCGAGAAGAGCGCGGCGTTGCGAGACGAGGAGCGCGCGGTGGCCTGGTTCTACCGCCTGCTGCGCAATGCCCTGACCGACCACTACCGGCACCGGTCCGCGGAAGCCCGGGCCCTCGAGCGCGAGGCCCGGGAGCCCCTCGCCGTGCAGCCAGAACCGGGGGCGGGCTCGAAGGTGTGTGCCTGCCTGCATGGCGTGCTGCCCACGCTCAAGCCCGAGTACGCACGGATGGTGCGGCGGGTGGACCTGGAGGAGCAGTCCGTCTCCGTGGTGGCTCAAGAGGCGGGGGTCACCCCCAACAACGCGATGGTCCGCCTGCACCGGGCCCGTCAGGCCCTCAAGACGCGGCTCCAGCACACCTGTGGCGCGTGCGCCGCGAGCGGATGCCTCGACTGCTCGTGCCGGAGCGGGGCTTCCTGAAAGAGGTGCGAGCCCTCGTGATGGCGAGGGCCTCTTCCCGGAAGATGCGCGTTGGCTGGGGGGCTTCCATGGTCAGGGGGTTGCCCCCGTCGGCGCGGAGTCGCCCGTGCTCTTGTCACCGCCCTGGAGCTGGGGTCTCGCGCGGACGTGGACGAGCAGGCCCGTGTAGACCTCGCGGGGCGGGGGTTGGCTGAACGTGGCGGTGGCGAAGACCGGGCGGGCCGCGGCGTCCACCTCGGGCGCGATGCTCTCCACGGTGCCTGGGAGGGAGAGGTCTCGTTGGATCACCTTCAGCTCCACGGGCGCGCCCGGCTGGAACGCGCCCGCCGCTTCCTCGGTCACGGCGAAGCGCACCCGCCATTCGCCACTGCCGAGCAGCCGGAGTATGGGCTGCCCCGCGGCGAGGCGTGTGCCGGGGCCGACGAGCCGGGAGGTCACCACGCCATCGAAGGGCGCCACGAGCGTGGCGTCGTCGAGGTTCTGTTTCAGCCCGATCACCTGGGCCTGGCGCTGGAGCATCTGGGCCCGGGCCGCCTGTGAGCGGGCGGCGGCGGTTCTCTCCTCGTAGCTCACCTGCTCCAGCTCCTCCCGCGAGTAGACGCCCAGCTTCAGCGCGCGCGGGGTGAAGGAGCGGCGCATCCTGGCGTAGGACTCGGAGAGGGCGAGCGAGGCGGCGTGCTCCTCGGCACGAGAGCCCAGGAGAGCGGCCTCGGCCGCGGCCAACTCCTGCTGGAGTGCGCGCGTGTCGAGCCGTGCGAGCACCTGCCCCTGGCGGACGGACTGGCCGACCTCGACGTCCACCCGCTCCAGCCGCGAGTCGAAGCGGGCGCTCACGTCCACGGAGTCATTGGGAATGACGACGCCCAGAAAAGAGGAGGGGCCGTTCCCGCTCTCGTCGAGGCTCGCGAGGGCGGGGGGCACGGCCCCCACGCCTCCCAGACACACCAGTCCCCAGCTCATGGCCATCATTCGTGCCCAACGCCGCATTCCGTACCTCCCGGGGCAGGTGCCCTCTGGGCAGAGGGGGCGGGGGCGCGTTGTGACGAGCGGGGCTTCCTCGCTCGGATTCGATGCATTCAGGATGCCGGCGGGCACGAGCGCGAGGGCCGCGCCGGGCACCCACGGGCTTACGGGCGCACGTCCAGACGCGCCAGTGCCTCGCGGGCCACGTGCTCCACGGCCTTGCACCGCGGTACGGTCCTTCCCCGTGCATCCGTGCGCACCAGGCCCGCGAAGTACAGCCGGACCTCGGGGTACTCCACCCGGTGATCGAGATGATACCCGGGACTCAGTTCAGTCGAGCTCTCCTCCAGTCAACGCAAGCCGAGCCCGTCGTGACGAGAGGTGGTATTGGGCGCACGCCATGCCCGAGCTTCCCGAAGTCGAGATCGCCCGGCGCCACCTCGTCCATTGGCTGGACGGTCGCCGTGTGGTGAAGGCCGAAGCGGACGACACCCGGATCTTCCGGGGCGCGCGTTGGAAGGACTTCGCCTCCCTCCGGGGCAGGCTGCTCTCGCTGGAGCGGCGCGGCAAGTACCTCCTCTTCTCCTTCGAGGAAGATCGAGGCCTGCTCGCGCACCTGGGCATGTCGGGCCGCTTCGTTCGCCGCCCTCCGGACGCCCCCGTGCCCTACAGCCGGGCCCGCTTCCACCTGGACTCCGAGGACGTCGTCCACTTCGCCGACGCGCGCATGCTCGGGCGCATGGAGACGTGTCCCGTCTCGCGCCTGCACGCGCTCGCGCCCATCCAGGCCCTGGGGTTCGATCCGCTCGCCGATGGCCTCGACGTCGCGCGGCTCCGGGACGCGGTGGGGGACTCGAAGCAGGAGCTCAAGGTGGCCCTGATGGATCAGGGCAGGGTGGCGGGACTGGGCAACATCCACGCGGCCGAGGCGCTCTTCCGCGCGGGTCTGCACCCCTCGCGCCCGCCCGCCTCGCTCACCGACGCCGAGTGGAGGCGCCCGGCCCGGGGTTCGCGCCGCGCTCGACTTCGGCCTGCGGGAGCAAGAGGCCGAGGAGGAGGTGCGCTACCTCAAGGAGGGGGGCCGCAATGGCTTCCTCGTCTATGGCCGCGCCGGGACGCCGTGTGTCCGGTGTGGAACGGCCGTGGAGTCGGTGACCCAGGGGGGACGCACCACCCACTTCTGTCCCTCGTGCCAGCCCTCGGGCCCAGCCCCGGAATCCCGGGCGCAACGGGGCGCGCGGACCGCTCGCCGTCGTTGACACCCCCCACGCACTCCGCTTGACTCGCCCGCCCTTTGCACCCGCCGCAATCGCGCGGCCTCGGAGAAGAATCCCCTATGTCGTCCAACGCCCTGCTGGCGGCGCTCCTCGTCGCCTCCGCCACGGCCGCCGCGCAGACGCCGGAGACGCCCCCCACGGGCTCGCCGGCTCCCGCGCCCGAGAGCGCCCAGCCCTCCACGCCGCCCTCTTCCCTGGAGCCCACCGACTCCACCGAGGAGCGTATCCGCCAGGAGGTGGAGCGGCGCGTGGAAGCCGCCAAGCAGGAGATGCGCGAGGAGATCCGCGCCCAGCTCGCCACCCAATCCCTCGCCTCGGACTGGCAGGAGGAGTGGATGGAGGAGAAGCGCAAGCTGGAGCTCTTCACGCTGGATGGCTACTTCCGCCTGCGTCCCAACCTCTACAACCAGTTCGACCTGGGCAAGCAGCCGGAGCGCCGGCTCTTCCCCTCGCCGCGCACCAACGAGCACACCCAGTCGGGCGCCGACATGCGCCTGCGCCTGGAGCCCACCTTCAACATCTCGGAAGAGGTGCGGGTGAAGGCCCAGTTCGACGTGCTGGACAACCTGCTGCTGGGCTCCACTCCGTCCACAAGCTTCCCGAGCGACGGCTACTACCTGTTCGATCTCTTCAATGACCGGCAGACGTCGCCCCGGGCGGGCCTCAACGCCCTGCGTGACGCATTCTCCGTGCGCGAGGTCTACGGCGAGGTGTCCACGCCGGTGGGTCTGTTGCGCTTCGGCCGGATGAACGCGCACTGGGGTCTGGGCCTGCTGCGCAACGACGGCAACTGCCTGGAGTGCGACTACGGCGACCAGGTGGACCGGGTCATGTTCGTCACCGAGCCCCTCGAGGGCTTCTACGTGACGCCCATGTTCGAGTTCAACAACGAGGGCCGCTACGCCTACCCGAACGGGCCGGACAGCGAGCCGGTGGACGTGTCCAAGACGGACGACGTGCACAGCTTCGTGCTGGCGGTGGCCCGGCGCGACACGCCGCAGCAGGTGAAGGCCAAGCTGGACAACAACCAGGGCGTGCTCAACTACGGCCTGCACGTGAGCTACCGCAGCCAGCAGTCCTCGTCCGAGGGGCTCAATGGCTCGGGCGCGGTGCTCAATCCGGATGGCTCGGTGGGTGGCAACATCACCTACGTGCCGCGCAACGCCTCGCTCATCATCCCGGACGTGTGGCTGCGCTACGAGGAGAAGAACTTCCGGGTGGAGTTCGAGGTGGCCGCCTATCTCGGCACCATCGGCAGCCGTCAGGGCACGCCCCTGCCCGCGGGCAACCTGGACCCCAACCAGAACCAGTCGCTCACCGTGGCGGAGTTCGGTGGCGCGGCGGTGGGTGAGTACCGGCTGCTCAACGGCAAGCTCAACATCCAGCTCGAGCTGGGCTTCGCGTCGGGAGATCGGGCGCCGGGCTTCGGGGCGTACCCGGGGCGGCCGGGCTCGGGTCCGGGCGGTTTCACCCAGCCGGGTGACGCGGATGGTCCGCAGTTCCGCTGCGGCGGCACCGACTGCGCCGACAGCTACCTGCGCAACTTCCGCTTCAACCGCGCCTACCGCGTGGACAACATCCTCTTCCGCGAGCTCATCGGCACCGTGACGGACGCCTTCTACGCCAAGCCCACCCTGCGCTACACGCTCACCCAGGGCTTCGACGTCTTCGGCAGCGCCGTCTACTCGCAGGCCATCTACGCCCAGTCCACGCCGTCCTTCACGGACCGGCCCCTGGGTCTGGAGACGAACCTGGGCGCGAGGTACGAGACGGAGGATGGCTTCGTCGCCCGCGTGGACTGGTCCGTGCTCTTCCCGCTCAGTGGTCTGCAGGACTACAACACGGGCACGGGCCCGGCGGCCACCGAGCTGAAGACGGCCCACGCCGTGCGCGGCACCATCGGCATCCGGTTCTAGGAAGGCGCTTCCATGCAACGCTCGCGCGTGCTCGTCGTGGTGCTCGGGGTGGGGCGCTCGCGGGGCTGTGGGGGCTCGCGGGTTGCGGCATCAAGGGGCCGGCCCGTCCGCCCCTGCCGCCGTCCGCTCCGCCCACCACCGAGACGCAGGCTCCAGCCGAGGCGGGACGTGGTCCCTTCGCCCCCTCGGCCCCTCCTCCCGAGGACGCTGGAACACCGTGACTGCCTTCACCTACCGCAAGCGTGTCCTGCACGCCGAGCACGTCCCCCTGACCGCCATCGCCGAGGCGGTGGGGACTCCCACCTACGTCTATTCCTCCGCCGCGCTGCGCTCGCACTTCCGGGCGGTGACGGAGTCCTTCGGCGAACACCCGCACCTGGTGTGCTACTCGGTGAAGGCCAACTCCACGCTGGCGGTGCTGCGCCTGCTGGCGGAGGAGGGCTGTGGCTTCGACATCGTCTCGGGTGGGGAGCTGGCCCGGGTGAAGGCGGCCCGGGGCGAGCCGGGCAAGACGGTGTTCGCCGGCGTGGGCAAGACGGCCGAGGAGATGGCCGCGGCGCTCGCCGCCGGCATCCTCTTCTTCAACGTGGAGAGCCCCGAGGAGCTGGAGTTGCTCGACGCGGTGGGCCGGGCCCAGGGCAAGCGCGCGCCCTTCGCCATCCGCGTGAACCCCAACGTGGACGCACGCACCCACCGCCACATCGCCACCGGCCTGAAGACGTCCAAGTTTGGCGTCCCCTTCGAGGAGGCCGTGGGGCTCTACGCCCGCGCCCGGAAGATGAAGGGCCTGGAGGCGGTGGGGCTGGACTGCCACATCGGCTCGCAGATCACCCTGACCGCGCCCTTCAAGGCCGCGCTCACCAAGGTGGGCGGGCTCTACCAGGAGCTCAAGGCGCAGGGGCATGGGCTGCGCTACCTGGACGTGGGCGGCGGCCTGGGCATCACCTACACCGAGGAGAAGCCGCCCTCGACCGCCGAGTACGCGCGCACCATCCTCGCGGCGGTGGGGTCCACGGGCGCCACGCTCGTCTTCGAGCCCGGCCGTTCGGTGGTGGGCAACGCCGGCGTGCTGCTCACCCGCGTGCTCTTCCGCAAGACGACGCCCGCGCGGCAGTTCGTGGTGGTGGACGCGGGGATGAACGACCTGATGCGGCCCGCTCTCTATGACGCCCACCATGGCTTCCAGCCCCTGGTGCAGCGGCGGGGCAAGGCCGTGGACGTGGACGTGGTGGGGCCGGTGTGCGAGTCCACCGACGTGCTCGCCCGGCAGCGACCGCTGGTGCTACCCCGGCAGGGCGAGCTGTATGCCTTCATGAGCGCCGGGGCCTACGGCATGAGCATGGCCTCCACCTACAACTCGCGACCCCGCCCGGCCGAGGTGATGGTTGACGGGAGTGCATGGCGGGTGGTGCGCGAGCGCGAGCGCGTCGAGGACCTCTGGCGCGGCGAGAGCCCCTGACCGTATAAGCCGCTGTATGAAGATTTTCGAAGGCTCGATGACCGCGCTCGCCACGCCGTTCCGGCAGGGAGCGTTCGACGAGGGAGCCTATCGGGCGCTCATCCGCCAGCAGTTGGCGGGAGGCACCAGTGGGCTCGTCCCCATGGGGACGACGGGCGAGGCGGTGACGATGTCCACCGCGGAGCGCCAGCTCGCCATCCGCGTGGCGGTGGACGAGGCGGCCGGCCGGGCCGCGGTGGTGGCGGGCGCGGGCTCCAACAGCACCTCGGAGACCATCGAGGGCATGCGGCTCGCGAGGGAGGCGGGGGCGGACGGCGCGCTGATCGTGACGCCCTACTACAACAAGCCCACGCAGGCCGGACTGGTGGAGCATTACAAGGCGGTGGCCCGGGCCCATCCGGGCTTTCCCATCGTCGTCTACAACGTGCCGGGCCGTACCGGCGTGGACCTGTTGCCGGAGACGGTGCTGCGGCTGTGCGACGTGCCCGAGGTGGTGGCCATCAAGGAGGCCACGGGCAGCATGCCCCGCGCGGTGGACCTGGTGGAGAAGTGCGGCGATCGGTTGACGCTGCTGTCCGGAGACGACTTCACCGTGCTGCCCTTCATCGCGTGCGGCGGCAAGGGCGTCATCTCCGTGTCCTCGAACGTGGCGCCCCGGATGATGGCGGACCCGGTGGCGGCCGCGCGCGCCGGGCGGTTCGACCAGGCGCGGGAGCTCCAGGTGCGGATGAACGAGCTGCACCGGCTGCTCTTCATCGAGTCCAGTCCCATCCCCGTGAAGTGGGCGCTGCACGCGCTGGGACTGTTCGGTCCCGAGGTGCGCCTGCCGCTGGTTCCCATGACCGAGCCCAACGCCCGGAAGCTGGAGGCCGAGCTGCGCAAGCTGGGCCTCGTCCAGGGCTAGGAGACGCCTCCCATGATTCGCACCGTCCTCACGGGCGCCACCGGGCGCATGGGCGCCACCCTGAGCCGCCTCGTGCGCGAGGCACCGGACCTGGAGCTGGCCGGCGCCACCGCCCGGGGTCAGGCCGCGCAACTGGCGGCGCTCGGCGTCCCCGCGGGGGATGACCTGGGCCGGGTGCTCGACGCGGCGCGGGCCCAGGTGGTCATCGACTTCACCAGCGCGGAGGCCAGCGTGGTGCATGCGCGCCAGTGCGCCGAGCGCGGCGTGGCCCTGGTCATCGGCTCCACGGGCTTCAGCCCCGAGGCCCGTGCGGAGGTGGCCCGGAGCGCGGCCTCCATCCCCGTGGTGCTCGCCCCCAACACCTCGGTGGGGGTGAACGTGGTCATCCGCATGGCCGCCGAGCTCGCCCGCGTCCTGGGTGAGGGCTACGACGTGGAGGTGCTGGAGGCCCACCACCGCATGAAGAAGGACGCTCCCTCGGGCACGGCGCTGAAGCTGGCCGAGGTGCTCGCCTCGGCGCTGGGGCGTGGGCAGGAGGATCTGACCTTCGCCCGCCATGGCCAGATCGGCGCGCGGCCCCGGAAGGAGATTGGCGTCCAGACGCTGCGCGGCGGGGATGTGGTGGGCGAGCACACCGTGTTCTTCTACGGTGAGGGCGAGCGCATCGAGCTGACCCACCGGGCGACCAGCCGGGACCAGTTCGGCCTCGGGGCCCTGCGCGCCGCGCGCTGGGTGACGGGCCGGACGGCGGGGTTGTACGACATGGCCGACGTGCTCGGCTTCCCGAGGGCCCCATGAGGCCCGTGGGAATCCGGACGCGGGCTCTTCCTGTTGAGATGGAGCCTTGAACTCCACCGTCTACGTCGGATTGGGCTCCAATGAGGGAGACCGGGAAGTCCAACTCGTCTCCGCCCTCGAGGCGCTCTCGCGCATCGACGCGGTGGTGGTGCTGCGCTGCTCCTCGCTCTTCGAGAGCGCCCCGGTGGGGCCTCCCCAGCCCCGCTACCTCAACGCCGTGGTGGAGCTGGAGTGCGCGCTGTCCCCCCAGCGCCTGCTGGGCATCCTGAAACAGATCGAGATGGATCTGGGCCGCGAGCCTGGAGGGACGCGCTGGGGTCCGCGTCCCATCGACCTCGACATCCTCCTGTGGGGAAGCGAGATCGTGGCCGACCCCACCCTCCAGGTCCCCCACCTGGAACTGCACAAACGCCGCTTCGCGCTGGAGCCCCTGGCCGAGCTGGTACCCGATGTGGAGCACCCGGTGTTGTGCCTGACCATGGCGCAGTTGCTCGCGCAGCTCTCGCCCCAGGACGTGCATCGGTGCGAGTCCACCCAGTGGCCTGAACCCTCTTTCCCCCTGACCGAGTCATGACCCTCTCGTTGGCCCTGACCGCCACCGCGGCGCTGCTCGCCGCTGAGCCTTCTTCCCTGCCCGCCGGTCACCCGCCCCTCGGCGCGGCCGCCGAGCCCTCGGCTGCTTCCTCGCCCGCCACGGGTCTGCCCCCGGGCCATCCCCCGCCGTCGGCGTGGGCAGCCCGGCCCCCGTGGATCCCTCCGCGCTGCCGCAGGGCCACCCCGCGATGACGGGCCGCATGGCGCCCACCGCGGACGAGCTGCTCAAGCAACTGGAGGGGATGCAGGGCCTGCGCGAGCGGGAGAAGACCTTCGAGATCGCCTCGTCGCTCGGCAAGCTCTACTACACGAGCGGTCGCTTCGAGGAGGCCATCCCCTACCTCCAGCAGGCCGAGGACAAGGCGAAGCCCACGCGCGAGCTGTTCCTCGCGCAGCGCAAGAAGCTGGGCGCGGGCGCGGTGCCGAGCGCGGAGGAGGCCCGCTGCGGCTTCACGGAGCAGATGGCGATGGAGGAGCGGGGCAAGGTGGCGGCCGAGCGCGCGAAGAAGGGCGACACGGCGGGCGCGGTGGCCTGTGCGCGCGCGGCGCTCGAGCTGTCGCTGGACGTGGAGTCGATGCGCGCCAACGCGCTCTTCCTGACGAATGACGCCCCGGGCGCGCTCAAGGTGTACGAGCGCGTGCTGGAGGTGGCGCCGTCGTTCGCCGACGCGCTCTTCGGGCGCTCGGCGGTGCTCTACGAGACGCGGGGCGAGGACCTCAAGGCGCTGCGCGGCGCGCACGAGGGCTTCGAGGCCTTCATCGCGGCGCACCCCGGCTCTCCCCGGGTGTCGCTGGCGCGCAAGCTGTCGCGCATGACGGACGAGGCGGAGAAGGCCGGCGGCATGAAGAAGTGGCAGGCCACGCGCGACGAGGATCGGCGCATCCGCGCCACGAAGCTCGACTTGTCGCGGGGTGGTCCTCCCACCATGGCCCAGGCGCCGGCGCCCAACGCGGGCGGCCGTCCCATGGCGGCGGGCCCCATGCAGGGCGGCGGGGCCTCGGCGCCCATGATCTCCCAGGAGACCATGGAGGCGATGAACAGCGTCGAGCACACGCCGGAGCTCGAGGCCCAGCTCGATCAGACGGTGGCGCAGGGCGAGGAGCTGCTCTCCAAGGGGCGCTACGACGAGGCGCTCACGGCCTACCGGCAGGTGATGCCGCTGCGTCCGGATGGGCGGGTGAAGGCGGGCCGGCGTGGACGCTCGTGGGCCTGGGCAAGCCCACCGCGGACCGGGTGTGGGGCGTGGCGGTGAGCTCGGATCCCGCGGCGGTGGACAAGCTCGGCGAGACGCTCAAGGCCAAGGGCGACACGAAGGGCGCCAAGGCCCTGTGGACGAAGCTGGCGGCCTCCGCGCCGGACTACGCGGCGAGCGCCTCGCTCCAGGCCAAGCTGGAGTAGCCGCCGCGGCGCCTCAGGCGAGCCGGCGCACGGGCTTGCCGGCCTTCCAGCCGAGGATGTCCTCCAGCGCGTCGCGGTAGAAGACGGTGTAGTTCTCCCGCGTCACGTAGCCCAGGTGCGGCGTCAACACGACGTTGTCCAGGGCGAGCAGGGGATGGTCCGCCGGCAGGGGCTCGATGGAGAAGACATCCAGCCCCGCCCCGGCGATGCGCCGCTCGCGCAGCACCTCCAGGAGCGCGGCCTCGTCCACGAGCCCCGCCCGCGAGGTGTTGATGAAGCAGGCGTCCGGTTTCATGGCGTGGAACTCCTCGGCGCCGACGAGGCCTCGGGTGCGTTCACTCAGCACCAGGTGCAGGCTGACGATGTCGGAGGTGGCGAACAGCTCGCGCTTCTCCACCCGGCGGGCACCCACCTCGGCGGCCCGCGCGTCGGTGAGGTTCTGGCTCCAGGCCACCACCTCCATGCCGAAGGCCTGACCCACGCGCGCCACCTGCGTGCCCAGCTTCCCGAGCCCCAGCAGCCCCAGCCGCTTGCCCGTGAGGCTCGTGGTCAGCCCCGTCTGCCACTTCCCCGCGCGCAGGGCCCGGTCCTCGAGCGGGATGCGCTTGATGAGCGCGAGGATGAGGCCCCACGTCAGCTCCGCGGTGGACGTGCCCACCGCGCCCGTGCCGCTCACGGTGATGCCGCGCGCCCGGCAGGCCGCGAGGTCGATGGACGCGTTGCGGTTGCCCGTGGTGATGAGCAGGCGCAGGTTCGGCAGCCGTTCAATCACCTCGGCGGGGAAGGGCGTGCGCTCGCGCATGAGGACGATCACCTCGAAGCGCTGGAGGGTCTCGAGCAGCACCTCGCGATCGGCGATGTGGTGGTCGAACACCACGAGCTCACTGTCCGCGGGCAGGCGCGTCCAGTCGGCGAAGTCCCGCGCGACGCGCTGATAGTCATCCAGAAGGGCGATCTTCATGTCCCCCCCAGTCTAGAAGGAGTCTAGAAGGATCGCGCGGCGAGCAGGTCCTGCACGTCGAGCAGGCCCACCGCGCGGCCCTCGGCGTCCACCACGGGGAGCTGATCCACGCGCGCCTCGCGCATGAGGCGGGTGGCCTCGAGCACCAGCACCTCGGGGCCCACGCACCGGGGCCGCTTGCCGCCCATCACCTCGCGCAGGGGCCGCTCGAAGTCGGTGAAGCCCTTCTCCACGAGCCGGCGCAGATCTCCATCCGTGAAGATGCCCACGAGCCGTCCCTGCTTGTCCACGATGTTGGTGGCCCCGGGACGCCCCGGCGTGTTCGTCATCACCACCACGGCCTCGGACAGCTTCGCGGTGTCGCGCACGAGCGGATTGGCGGTGCCCGAGCGCATCAAATCGACGACGCGCATGACGGAGCGGCCGAGCTTGCCCGCGGGGTGGAGCAGGGCGTACTCGGCGGAGCCGAAGGGGCGGGCGCGCAGCACGGCCATGGCGAGCGCGTCCCCGATGGCGTGCAGCGCGGCGGTGGAGGCGGTGGGCACCGGCCCATGGGGCACGCCTCCTCGATGCGGCCGATGTCCAGCACCACGTCCGCGCCGCGCGCCAGCGGGCTCTCCGCGTCACCCGTGAGGGCGATGACGGGCGCGCCCAGCCGCTTGAACGAGGGCAGCAGCCGCACCAGCTCCTCGGTGGCGCCGCTGTTGGAGAGCGCGAGGATGACGTCCCCGCGGCCCACCCGGCCCAGGTCTCCGTGCGCCGCCTCGGTGGGGTGGAGGAAGATGGAGCGGATGCCGGTGGAGGCCAGCGTGGCCGACAGCTTCTGGCCGATGAGCCCCGCCTTGCCAATGCCCGTCACCACCGTCTGGCCCGGGCAGTCACGCACCAACTCGAGGGCGCGCAGGAAGGCATCGCCCACCCGCCCCATCAGTCCCAGAATCGCCTGGGCCTCCGCCTCCAGCACGCTCCGGGCGTAGGCGAGCGTGGCCTCGCGTTCGTTCGACATGGGCACGGACGCGGCCGTGGGTGCATCTTCCTGGGGAGGCACGGCCCGAAGGCGTGGCTTGCGGGCGGTGTCGCGGGGGGCTCGGGCCATGGTGGGGCGCCGTTGTACCTCTGGACACAGTGGGCCTGCCAGCTTGACGCCCCCGGGGGCATCGGCTACGCGCCTCCTCGCCCGGCGGGCATTCGGGAGTGCCTGAGCCCACCGCGCGGGTTGACTGACCGAGGGCCCACCGCCCGCTGACCTGAACCTGGAGAGGGACGAGATGAAGTTCTTCATCGATACCGCCGACATCAAGGAGATCCGCACCGCCTACGACATGGGCTGTGTGGACGGTGTGACCACCAACCCGTCGCTGCTCGCCAAGGCGGGCCGGGGCCTGGAGGAGACCATCCGGGAGATCTGTTCCATCGTGGATGGGCCCGTGAGCGCCGAGTGCGTCTCCGAGAAGGCCGACGAGCTGGTCAAGGAAGGCCGGGGCCCGGCCAAGATCCACAAGAACGTGGTGGTGAAGGTTCCCATGGGCGTGGAGGGCATGAAGGCCGTCAAGACGCTCACCGCCGAGGGCATCAAGACGAACGTGACGCTGTGCTTCTCCGCCAACCAGGCGCTGCTGGCCGCCAAGGCGGGCGCCACGTACATCTCGCCCTTCGTGGGCCGCCTGGATGACATCTCCCAGGATGGCATGGAGCTCATCGCCCACATCATCGAGATCTACCAGAACTACGACTTCCAGACGCAGGTGCTGGTGGCCAGCGTGCGCAACCCCGTGCACGTGCTGCAGGCGGCGCGCATGGGAGCCGACGTGGCCACGCTGCCCTTCAACGTCATCGCCCAGCTGGCCAACCACCCGCTCACCGACGCGGGCATCAAGAAGTTCCTGGCCGACTGGGAGAAGGTTCCCAAGGCCGCCAAGCCCTGAGCCGCAACCCCGGTTTCCGGGAACGCCGTTGAAGTCCACGGGCCACCGCTTCCTTCCCGGGAGCCGGTGGCCTTCTCGTTTCACCAGGGGGAACGAGCGAGCACGGGCCGCGCGAGGGGGCGGGCGGACTGGCGGAATTCCGGGCCGCGGAGTATTCGTCTGGGCACCTACAGTCGTCTGGGGCCCTGGCGGAGAGGAGGAGTCCTCGCGCTCACGTGGTCCCAACCCCACGCAGCGAGGACCCCCATGGACTTCCAGCTCTCCGAATCCCAGCGTGCCCTGCAGGAGATGGCGCGCAAGTTCGCCCGCGAGGTCATCCGCCCCAAGGCGGCCCACCACGACGAGACGAGCGAGTTCCCCCGCGACATCATCGCCTCCGCCTGGGAGAACGGCCTGCTCAACATGAACATCCCCGAGTCGTGTGGCGGCCTGGGGCTGGCGCACCTCGACCAGCTCCTCGCCTACGAGGAACTGGCCTGGGGTTGCTCGGGCATGGCCACCTCCATCACCGCCAACGATCTGGCCAACCTGCCCATCGTCGTGGGCGCCACCGAGGAGCAGAAGAAGCGCCTGCTCACCCCCTTCACGGAGAAGTTCAAGCTCGCCGCCTTCTGTCTCACCGAGCCGGAGGCGGGCTCGGACGTGGCCAACATGAGCACCACCGCCGTGCGTGACGGCGACCACTACGTGCTCAATGGCTCCAAGTGTTTCATCACCAACGGCGGCCACGCCGACCAGTACACGGTGTTCGCCACGGTCGATAAGGCCAAGAAGCACAAGGGCATCACCTGCTTCGTGGTGGAGGGCCGTCCCAAGGGGCTGACTCCCGGCAAGCACGAGAACAAGATGGGCCAGCGCGCCAGCGACACCGTCACCCTCACCTTCGAGGACGTGCGCGTGCCGGTGGCCAACCGCATCGGCGAGGAGGGCGAGGGCTTCCGCATCGCCATGGAGACGCTCGACAACAGCCGTCCCATCACCGCCATCATGTCCGTGGGCATCGCCCGCGCCGCCCTCGAGTACTCCCTGGAGTACTCCAGCCAACGCCGCACCTTCGGCAAGCCCATCCGCGAGCACCAGGCCATCCAGTTCATGCTCGCCGACATGGCCATGAACACCCACGCCGCGCGCCTGCTCTGCCACGAGAGCGCCTGGCTGCTCGACCAGGGCCAGAAGAACACCCTCCTGTCCTCCTACGCCAAGTGCTTCGCCGCCGACATGGCCATGAAGGTCGCCACCGACGCCGTCCAGGTCTATGGCGGTTACGGCTACATCAAGGAATACCCGGTCGAGAAGCTCATGCGCGACGCCAAGCTCATTCAAATCTACGAGGGCACCAGCCGTGTGCAGCGGCTCGTCATCGCCAAGGAGCTGTTCAAATAGGGCTCGTCGGATAAGAAATCCTACAGTCCGCGCGCGCTTACAGGTTGCCGGTTGGGGGTGTTGATGCGAAAATCAATGCCCTCGATTATCTCCCCAGTGCGGTGCGTCATCCGACATGATGCGCCCGCCTTTTCGAGTGGGAGATAGCCGCTCTTCGTCTTCGAATGGAGAAGAACGACCGTGAAGATCCTCGTCACCGCCAAGCGCGTGGAAGACCCCGAGTCCAAGATCAAGGTGAAGCCGGACGGTTCGGACATCGTGAAGGAGGGGCTCAAGTACAAGATCAATCCCTTCGATGAGATCGGGGTGGAGGAGGCCCTGCGCCTCGCGGCCAAGCACGGCGGCGAGGTGGTGGTGGTCTCCATCGGCGGCAAGGAAGTGCAGGAGCAGCTGCGGCACGCGCTCGCCATGGGCGCCACGCGCGCGGTGTGGGTGAACCACACGGGCACGTTGGATCAGATGGGCGTGGCGGCGCTGCTGCAGAAGGTGGCGGACAAGGAGAAGCCGGACCTGGTCATCCTGGGCAAGCAGTCCATCGACGATGACCAGAACCAGGTGGGCCAGTACCTCGCCGAGTACCTCGGCTGGGGCCAGGCCACGTTCGCCTCCAAGGTCGAGTCGCTGGAGAGCGAGCAGGAGAAGAGCAAGTCGCCGGCGCTGCACGTGAGCGCGGATGGCAAGTCGGTGCGCGTGGTGCGTGAAGTGGACAACGGGCTGGCCACCATCGAGTGCACGCTGCCCGCGGTGGTCACCACGGACCTGCGCCTGAACCTGCCGCGCTACGCGAGCCTGCCGGGCATCATGAAGGCCAAGAGCAAGCCCATCGAGGAGCTGACCCCGCAGAAGCTCGGCGTGGACGTCACCCCCAAGGTGCAGGTGCTCAAGATGGCCTCCCCTCCCGCGCGCAAGGCCGGCATCAAGGTGCCGGACGTGGCGACGCTGGTGGACAAGCTGCGCAACGAGGCCAAGGCCCTGTAGTCCGGGCCCCTTCCTTCCTTCTTCCGACAAGCATTGGAGTCGAACATGTCGATCGTTCTCATCGTCGCGGAGCAGCAGCCGGACGGCCACCTGCGCAAGGCCACCCTCAACGCCGTGGGCGCGGGCAAGCAGCTCGCGGACAAGGCGGGCGCCGAGCTGCACCTGGTGCTGCTCTCCAAGGATCCCTCCAAGGTCACCGAGGAGCTCAAGGGCCTGGGCGCCAAGGTGGTGCACACCGCCACGGCCCCCGAGTTCGAGCACTACCTGGCCGAGACGTACGCCCCGGCCATCGCCGAGCTGGCCAAGAGCCTCAACGCCTCCTTCGTGGGCGCGGCCTCCACCGCCCAGGGCAAGGACCTGTTGCCGCGCGTGGCCGCCCGGCTGCAGGCCGCCATGGCCACGGACGTCATGGGCTTCGGGGGCTCGGGCGCGGACATCGTCTTCCACCGCCCCATGTGGGCCGGCAACGTCTTCGCCGAGGTGAAGCTGTCCACGCCGGTGAAGGTGTTCACCCTGCGCGCCACCGAGTTCCCCGCCGCCGCCGGGGGCCAGGGCGCCGCCGAGGTCAAGACGTTCTCCCCCAAGGTGGAGGGCGGCAAGACGAAGTTCGTGGACTTCAAGGAGGTCAAGAGCGCGCGGCCCGAGCTGACCGAGGCGCGCGTGGTGGTCTCCGGTGGCCGTGGCACCAAGGGCGACTTCAAGGAGATCGAGGCGCTGGCCGACGAGCTCAACGCCGCGGTGGGTGCGTCCCGCGCGGTGTGTGACGCCGGCTGGGTGCCCAACGACCTTCAGATTGGCCAGACGGGCAAGGTGGTCGCGCCCCAGCTCTACATCGCCGCGGGCATCAGCGGCGCCATCCAGCACCTGGCTGGCATGAAGAGCTCCAAGACGATCGTCGCCATCAACAAGGACCCGGAGGCCCCCATCTTCCAGGTGGCGGACTACGGCCTGGTGGAGGATCTCTTCAAGGTCCTGCCCGCGCTGCGCGAGGCCGTGCACAAGGCCAAGTAGTCCTCGGAGCGGTATGAGGTCCGGGCCCTCGCGGGTCCGGGCCTTCCACGGAGGGGCGGTGGCGGGGGTGTTCCCTCGCGGCCGCCCCTTCGGCGTTGCGGGAGGCTACAGCTCGACGTCCTTGTCGTCGGCCGCGGGGGGCTCCTCCTGCATCTCCTCCTCGTCGGGCAAGGGCTCCACGTCGGGCAGGTCCGGACGGGCGGGCACGGTGCCCGGAGGTGCCGAGGGCGAGTCGCCCAGCAGGTTGAGTTCCGGGTGGTCGGGTACGTCGAGCTCGAGCGTGGTGAAGGTCCACGTGTCCGCGTCGCGCTTGTAGGCCTCCACGTGGAGGGTGCCCTCGGCCTTGGGGCCACGCACGGGAATGGCCAGCTGGGCCGAGCCCTGGCCGTTCGTGGTGGAGAGCGAGCCCTGGATCTTCCAGTCCGCCTCGATGGGCTCGCCGAGCACCTCGCGGGCCTCGGGCGACTGCCTCGTCCGGGCGAGCGCCTCGGTGACGACGTTGTTGTCGCGGAGGCTCTTGAAGGTGAAGCCCGCGATGAGGGCGCCCAGGCAGCCGCAGGACAGCAGCAGGCCCAGGCACCCCATGGGGATGAACCAGGCCCAGTTGCGGCCGAACCAACTCTTCTGGGGGGCCATGGGGCCCTCGGACGTCGTGCTCATGATCGTTCTCCTGGCGGCGAGCGCCCCCTCTTAGCGCTTCTTCCAGGGCCGGCAAGCGCCGCCGCGCTTGTTGCATCGCACCGGAGGGTAGGCCAAAAGACGGAGGTCTTCCTTCCCCCTTCGTGTCTTGCCGAGCCCGTCCGTGAGCACGCCCCTCGTCACCCCTGGCCCCGGGCCTCCCTCGAGCGCCTCCAGGTGGATGGAGTGCTGCTCCTCATGAATGCCCTGTGGGGCGTCACCTTCGTGATGATCAAGGACGCGCTCGGCCACGGGGATCCGTTCTCCTTCCTCGGGCTGCGCTTCTGCATCGGCGCGCTGACGCTCTCGGCCATCGCCCGGCGCAAGATGCTCGAGCGCGCCACGCTGCTGCGAGGCGGCGCGCTGGGGGTGCTCCTCTTCCTGAGCTTCGGCTTGCAGACGCTGGGGTTGGTGACCACCACGCCGTCGCGCTCGGCCTTCATCACCGGGACGTACGTGGTGCTGGTGCCGGTGCTGGGCTGGGCGTTCTTCCGCCGGATGCCGCGCGCCTCCTCGTGGGCGGGCGTGGCGATAGCGACGGTGGGACTCTACGCGCTCACCGGCGCGAACCTGCGCGAGGGACTCTCCCTGGGGGATGTCCTGACACTGGGCAACGCGGTGGCCTATGCCTTCCACATCCTCTTCACCGACCGCATCGCCGCGAAGACGGACGTGGTGGCACTCGTGGCGGTGCAGCTCTGGGTGGTGGCGCTGCTGTCCGTGCTCTGCCTGCCCTTCACCGGCGCGCGGGTGGAGTGGACGCCGTCCTTCGTGGGCGCGGCGCTGTTCTGCGGCGTCGCCGCCAGTGCCCTGGCGCTCACCCTGCAGGTGTGGGCGCAGGCCCGCACGACGCCGGTGCGCGTGGCGCTCTTCTGCTGCACGGAGCCCGTCTTCGCGGCGCTGTGCTCGGTGGGGCTCGGCCACGAGCGGCTCGGCCCGCGCGAGTGGGGGGCGGCGGCCTCATCGTGCTGGGCGTCCTGGTGGCCGAGGTGAGCGGGGTGCTCTGGGCGCGCTTCTTCCCGGGGAGGGCCTCGGCGCCCACCGGGGGGTGAGTCAGCCGCGGGGAAGCCGCACGGTGAAGGTCGTGCCCTCGCCCGCGTTGGAGCGCACCTCCACGCGCCCGCCGTGCGCATTCACGATGTGATTCACGATGTAGAGGCCCAGGCCGATGCTGCGGCTGGCCGTGCCCACCTTCTCCTTGCCCCGGGTCAGGGGCTCGAAGAGGCGCGGCAGCAGCTCGGGGGGAATGGGCTCGCCCGCGTTGTGCACGTGGATCAGGACGGTGCCGTCCTCGCCGCGCGTCTCCACGCGCACGGGCGTGCCCGGTGGGCTGTAGGTCAGGGCGTTGTTCACCAGGTTGGTGATGACCTGGGCCAGCCGGTCCCCATCCCACTCGCCCGCGCCCGGGCCGCCCCAGGTGTGAAGCACCTCGCGCTCGGGATGGGCGAGCCTCACCTCCTCCACCACCTGCTGGGTGAGCGCGTGGAAGTCACAGGGCCCGAGCTGCAGGGGGATGCCCCCGCCGAGCCGGGCCCGGGTGAAGTCGAGCAGATCGCGGATCATCCGGGTGGCGCGCTCCGCCGACGCCTGGATGCGAGAGATGCCCTTGGCCCGGCGCTCGTTCAGGTCCTCCTGCCGCACGAGCGCCGCCACGGACAGGGCGATCGCGTTGAGGGGATTGCGCAGATCGTGGGAGACGATGCCGATGAGCTGCTCCTCGAACTCCGCCCGCGTGCGCGCCTGCTCTTCCTGGCGTTTCTGCTCGGAGATGTCCTGGAGGATGCCGACGAAGCGCACGGCCTGCTTGCCCTCGAAGATGGCGCGGCCCGCCGAGCGGATCCACCGCTCGCCCAGGGGGCCCCGTGCCAGCGTCCGGTACTCGGTGCGGTACTCTCCCCCGTTCTCTCCCGCGAGCGCCCGCTGTACCAGGGCGTTCGTGCGCTCGCGATCCTCCGGGTGGAGGCGGGAGAGGAACAGCTCGTAGGTCATCCGGGTCTCGGGCGGCAGGCCGAAGAGGCTCTTGGCGCGCTCGTCCCAGCGCAGCACGCCCGTGACCGGCTGCAAATCCCAGGTGCCCAGCTCCGCCGCCCATGCCGCCACCCGCAGCCGCTCCTCGCTCTCTTGGATGGCCACGCTCGCCATCTTCCGCGCGGTGATGTCCTGCATCGCCCCCACCATCCGCACGGCCTTGCCTCGCGCGTCGCGCTCGATGAGGCCATGGTCGGTGACGTGGACGTAATCGCCGTTCTGGTGGCGGAAGCGGTACTCGCCCTTCCACCGCGTGCCGCCCCCGTCGATGACCTCGTGGACGGAGTGGACGACGCGCTCGCGCTCCTCGGGGTGGATGTTGTCGGACCAGCCGGAGATGTGCGGGCCGAGCTCTTCCGGGCTGTACCCGAAGAGCGTCTGGACACTGGGGCTCCAGGCGAGGGAGTCCGTCAGCAGGTTCCAATCCCAGAGGGCATCACTGATGGCCTCGGTCGCCATCCGGTGGAACGTCTCGGAGGCGCGCAGCCGCTCGTTGCTCGCGCGCAGCCGCTGGAGCAGGAGCGCCTTCTCGATGATGCCGGAGAGGTACTCCACCAGCGTCTCGAGGTAGCGCCGGGTCTGGGGCTGGAAGACACGCGTCTCGGCGACGCCGACGTACAGCACCCCGAGCAGCTTGCCGTGGGACCACAGCCGCAAGCCCAGCAGCGAGCGCAAGCCGCTGCGGCGGATGCCCTCGGCGAGGGGGACATGGGCGTCCGTCGCGTCCGCCAGGGTGAGGGGTTCCTCCGAGGCCGCCAGTCGGCCCACGAAGGACTCCGGATCCTCCCCCGGCTCGGCGTCGACCTGGCCGCTCCATCGGCCCGTGTACATGGTGGGCACGAGTCGTGTGGTGTCCGGGTCCGCGAGCAGGAGCGCGGCCGCGTCCGCGCTCAGCGCCTGCTGGACGACTCCGACCAGGGCCTCCATCCGCTCGTGGAGGGGCACGGGGGTCTCGGGCGTCTCGAAGAGCTCCGAGGCGATCGCCTCGAGGCGGCGAAGGAAGAGCTTCTCGCGCTGCCGGTCCTCCACGCTATAGCCACTGAAGGTGACGATGACCTGGTTCATCGCCTCCTGGAGTTCGGTGAACAGGAGCGCCTTGTCCGGGTAGGAGGGCTGCTCGCGCTGGGGCAGTTGCTCCCAGAGCGAGGAGATGAGGCGTCCCAGGAGGACGTACTCGCTCGTCGTCTCCTCCTGGTTGTAGCCGGAGCGCAGGCGCAGGCCGATATGCGTCTCCTCCAGACGCCGCTTCGTCGCCTCGGGGTCTCCCCGGTGGCCCTGGCGGGAGATGGCGGCGAGTGTCACGAGGTACTCGGGGATGGTGTCGATGATCTGGTGGGGCTTGAGCCCCCGGGCCGACTCCAGCTTGCCCGCCTCTTCCTGGAAGCGCCGGATGAGGAGGTCGCGGTTGTTCTCGATGAAGTCGGCCACCTGGGGCATTGGGCGCGGTCTCCGGTGTACGTACGTTCGACGGGGCGGCGGCGTGCTAGCACAATGTATTTCCCCACTCGCGCGGGGGAGGGGGGCCCTGGTCGTGGGATGACACTGCCAGGCGGTCATGAGGGAGGAACGCTCCACTGCCCGCCCGGCGCTCGGGCGAGGGGAGCCAGAAGACGTGCACGCCCGCCCGGACGCGCTATACCCAGCGTCTCCCATGAGCGTCGAACTGCGAAGGAATGGGCTGCAACTGGCCGGAACGCCCCTGTTCCTGGACGCCACCCGGAAGACGCCGCTGTCCTTCGTGAGCCACGCGCACGCGGACCACATCGCCCGGCACGAGCGCACCATCGCCACGGCCGCCACGCTGCGCTTCATGGCGCACCGCCTGGGCAAGGTCGCCGCGCCCCTGCCCGCGCCCTATGGCCGTCCCTTCGACCTGGGTCCGCTCTCGCTCGAGCTCCTGCCCGCAGGCCACGTGCTCGGCAGCGCCCAGCTGCGCATCATCCGCGAGGACGGCAAGCGCATCGTCTTCACGGGGGACCTGAACCTCGAGCCCTCCCTCACCGCCGAGCCCGCCCAGGTGGCCGAGTGCGACCTGCTCATCATCGAGTCCACCTTCGGGCACCCGCGCTACGCCTTTCCGCCGCGCGAGGAGGTGCTCGGGCAGGTGGAGTCCTGGGTGCGCCGCCACCTGGAGCGCGGGGCGGTGCCGGTGCTCCTGGGCTACTCGCTGGGCAAGAGCCAGGAGGCGATGAAGTACCTGTCGGGCCGGGGCTTCTCGCTCGTGGCCCATGAGTCCATCCACGAGGTGGCCGTGCTCTATGGCGAGCTGGGGGTGCCCATCGAGCGCATGCGCCGCTTCGATGGCCGGGTGGAGCCGGGCGAGGTGCTCTTCTTCCCGCCGCACCGGCGCGCAACGGAGCGCTCGCGGCCCTCTGGCCCCGGGCCACCGCCGTGCTCACCGGCTGGGCGCTGGATGGACCGGGGGCCGCGCGGCGCTACGGCGCGGACGTGGCCTTCCCGGTGTCCGACCACGCCGACTGCGCGTCCCTGGTGCGCTACGCCAAGGCCACCGGCGCCCGCGACATCCTCACCCACCACGGCTTCGCCGAGGAGCTGGCCGAGGTGCTGCGCGGGCAGGGGCTGGACGCGCGAGCGCTCGGGCAACCCCGGCAGCTCGCGCTCCTGTAGCGCGTCACGCCTCGCCGGGCGACTGGACGATGAGCTTCTCCTTGCCGCACACGTCGCAGCGCAGGTGGACGAAGAGATCCTCGTCGCTCTCCTCGGGCACCTCGCCCTCGGGCACGCCCAGCTCGCTCTTGCCCAGCGCGGGCACCTTCTTGGGGATGTCCTCGGCGCGCAGCGACTGCACGTAGGTCATCTCCCGGTCGTGACACTCGCGCGTCTCGGGGCCGGTGAGCCACGCGGGCTCCATGCCCTCGGGCAGCCGTCCGAGCAGCTCCAGGTGGCCCAGGGCCTCGGCGAGGTAGGCGAGGCGGCGCAGGCGGGCCTCCTCGGGGAGGGCGGCGAACACCTGGAAGCCCTCGAGCAGCGCCTGCCGGTCCTCCCCGGTGGCCAGCTGCGCCAGCTCCATGGCGGCGTCGGCCGACTCGAGCGCCTCGTCCCAGTTGTTCTCCGGGTTGAAGCCGGCCTCGAGCAGGGCGGTGTAGAGCTGGGTGGCGGCGTGGCGGCGGCGCACCTCGTGGGTGTGCTCCACCACTTCCTGGGGCAGGCGCAGCTCCAAGAGGGCGCCCGTGGTGCGAGGGTCCACCGTGCCGGTGAGGTCATCCACCTGGAGCTCGGCGCGCAGGGCCTCCTTGAGCACCTTGGCCGCGGAGAAGCGGAAGGAGGGCACCACGCCCACCTCGCGCAGGTACATGGCGGCGATGTTGGCGTCCTTGGAGCCCATGCGCAGCGAGCGCTGGGCGCGCTCCACGGCGGCCGGGTCCGCCGAGGGCTTCTTGTTCTCCAGGCGCGTCTTCACCGACTCGCGGTAGAGCGTCTCCAGGGAGCTGCCCGGCGGCAGGCGCGTGGGGATGAGCGGGCGCAGGCCGGGCACGTCGAGCACCCACACCGGCGGGGCCCCAGCCGCTTGAGGGCGCGGAAGAAGAGCTGGCCGGGGTTGTCCTGGGGCCGGAAGGGGGCAGCTCGCCCTCGGCGGCGGAGGCCTCCGCGGCGGGCAGGCCCAGCACCGCTCCGGGTCCCATCACCTTGTCGCGCTGCTCGCGGGTGAAGGCGGTGATGCCCTGCACGGGCGGGGAGGGAGGGGGCGCTTCCTGACCGTCCAGGCCGACGACGCGGTCCATGTCCACGTCTTCGAAGTCCGCCTCCTCCAGGCCCTGGGCGCCGGTGAAGTCGCAGCGCAGGAGCTTGAGCTTCTCGAAGGTGGCGCCTTCCAGGTTGGCGCCGCGGAAGTCGCAGTCCTGCATGCGTCCTCCGTGGAAGTAGGCGTTGGAGAGGTCCGCGTCCCGGAAGTTCATCTTGGACAGGTCGCAGCGCTCCCACTCGCTGCCTACCAGTCCCAGGCCGGACAGGTCGGCGTTGGCGGAGAAGAGCTGCGAGAAGGTCGCGCCCGTGTGCTCGGTTGGCACCTTGCCGGCCTTGCGCAGGCGGTTCCAGTCCGCGCTTCCGTTCTGCAGGAGCTGTTCAATCGTGGGGGCTTTCGGCATGGACCCGAATTTATCGGTGTGGTGAGGTCCGGGCGCCAGTCAAATGATCGAGTTCCGAATCGAGGAAGACAGCGCGGGCATGCGGTTGGACAAGTTCCTCCGCAAGAAGCTCGCGAACGTGCCCACCTCCCACCTCTTCAAGATGATTCGCGTGAAGAAGGTGCGGGTGAACGGCAAGCGTGCCCAACCCGAGCAGCCCCTGGCCGCCGGGGACACCATTTCCATCCGGGGGACCGAGCAGCAGCTCATGGCCCCCGCCGCGCCCGAGGAGCGCAAACCCGCACCCGCACCCGAGGTGGACCCCTCCGAGCTGGACATCCTGCTCGAGGACGACTGGCTCATGGCCGTCAACAAGCCCAGTGGCATGGCCGTCCACACCGGCAGCGGCATCACCGGGGGCACCCTCGTGGACTATGTGCGCGCCTACCTCGGCCCCAAGGCCACGCGCAACGACTTCACCGCCAGTCCCGCCCACCGCCTGGACCGGGAGACCAGCGGCGTCATCCTGGTGGCCAAGCGCCGCCCGGCCATGGTCCATTTCACGGATCTCTTCACCAATGGACATCCGCGCAAGCGCTACCTCACTTTGGTGAAGGGCAAGATGCCGCGCGACTCCGGGGTCATTAACCTGCCGCTCGCCGAACACCAGCAGACGGCCGAGTCCAAGGCCCGTCGGGGGGTGAACATGCAGGACGCGGTTACCCGCTGGAAGGTCATCCGGCAGTCGAGCGAGGCAGCCCTCCTCTCCTGCGTCATCGAAACCGGGCGCACCCATCAGATAAGAAGGCACCTGGTGGCCATCGGACACCCGGTGGCGGGCGACAAGAAGTACGGAGACTTCGCCTTCAACCGGGACGTGCGGGCGCGCTGGGGTCTCAAACGGCTGTTCCTGCACGCCGAGTTCATCGAATTTCCCCACCCGGCCCATCAGGGCAAGGTGGCAGTGGAGGCGGAGTTGCCGCCGGAGTTGAAGGACGTGTTGAAGCGCGCCGCGCTGGAACCCTCATGAGCACGAAATCCCCCAAGCCCAACCGCTCCGAGTCGAAGTTGGTGCTCGATGGTGTCCCTCCCAAGCGCGCCTGGTGGGTGCGCCTGCTGAAGTTCGCCGCCTGGGCCACGCTCACCGGCGCCACGGCCGCGGGCGTGACGGGCCTCGCCCTCTACTACCACTTCTCCGACGGGCTGCCCGACATCCCCCAGGTGAGCCGCTACTGGCCCCCCATCACCAGCGAGGTCTTCACCGACGACGCGGTGCTGGCCGGCGAGTTCTACCACCACCGGCGCAAGGTCGTGCCCTACGAGCACATCCCCAAGCGCTTCGTGCAGGCCTTCATCGCCAGCGAGGACTCGAGCTTCTTCGATCACCACGGCGTGGACGTGCTCGGCACGGCGCGCGCCGCCTTCAAGACGATCTCCAAGAAGATCGGCCTGGGCGGCAGCACCCAGGGTGGCTCCACCCTGACGCAGCAGACGGCCAAGGCGGTGCTCATCGAGGCCGAGGGCTACGCGTCCGCCACGGCCAAGAACCTCACGCGCAAGGCGCGCGAGGCCATCCTCGCCCGGCGCCTGGAGGAGGCGCTCACCAAGGAGGAGATCCTCTACCTCTACCTCAACAACGTCTTCCTCGGGCACCACAGCTACGGCGTGCAGAGCGCGGCGGAGAACTACTACCGCAAGGACGTGCGCGACCTGACGCTCGGGGAGATGGCGCTCATCGCGGGCCTGCCCCAGGCACCCAGCCGCTACTCGCCCTTCCTGCGGCCGGAGGCGGCCAAGAAGCGCCGCTCGTACGTGCTGCGGCGCATGCGCGACGAGGGGATGATCTCCGAGGCCGAGCGCAAGCAGGCCGACGAGGAGCCGGTGCGCGTGTACCCGGTGGAGGACGTCTTCCACGAGTTCGCCCCGTACTTCTCCGAGCAGGTGCGCCGCAACATGGTGGAGCGCTACACCAACAAGACGCTGCTCAACGAGGGCCTGAAGATCTTCGCCACCATGGACAGCGAGCGCCAGCGCGCCGCCCAGGAGTCGGTGCTCGAGGGACTGCTCGCCATCGACAAGCGCCAGGGCTACCGCGGGCCGGTGCAGCAGCTGGCCACCGAGCAGGAGCGCCGCGCCTTCCTCGACAAGGCCATCAAGGTCATGGGCGACGAGAAGCTCGTGGAGAACAAGTTCTACGTGGCGCTCGTCACCAGCATCGAGCCGGACGGCTCGGGCGCGCAGGTGCAGGTGGGGCCGCACAAGGGCCTGTTGCCGCTGCTCGGCATGCGCTGGGCGCGCAAGGTCAACCCCGAGGGCTACTACCCGGGCGCGCAGCTCACCTCCGTCAAGAAGGCCGTCGCCGTGGGCGACGTGCTCGTGGTGCGCCACGTGGTGCAGAAGGAGCTCACGGACGACAACGTCCAGTTCGACCGCAAGCTGAACAAGGAGATCCCCGAGGGCGCGACGCTCTTCCGCCTGGAGCAGGAGCCGGAGCTGCAGAGCGCGTTGGTGTCCATCGATCCGCACCGCCAGTACCTCACCGCCATGGTGGGCGGCTACGACTTCGACGCCAACGAGTTCAACCGGGCCTTCCAGGCGTGCCGCCAGCCGGGCAGCTCCTTCAAGCCGCTGGTGTACTCGGCGGCCATCGAGCAGCTCGGGTGGACGGGCGCCACCATCATCGTGGACTCGCCCATCGTCGAGCATGACCCCGAGAGCGGCGTGGCGTGGAAGCCGGACAACTACAGCGACGAGTTCCTCGGCGACGTGCTGTTGCGCACGGCGCTGGTCAACTCGATGAACATCCCCGCGGTGAAGACGTTCGGCGCGGTGGGGGTGAAGGCCATGGCCGAGTGGTCCACGCGCCTGGGCCTGACCACGCCCATGAACATGGACTTCTCCGCGGCGCTGGGCTCCTCGTGCGTGTACCCGTACGACCTGGCCAACGTGTACGCCACCTTCAACCGCTACGGCCGCAAGAAACCCACGTACTTCGTGCGCAAGGTGGAGGATCGCTTCGGGCGCACGCTGGAGGACCACACCTCCTACGACGACCCATGGGCGCCCCTGCAGGACCGGGTGGCGGCGGGCTACGCGCGGCTGTTCGAGCCGGGCGAGCAGGTGATGAGCCCCGAGACGGGCTTCATCCTCACGTCCATGCTGCGCGGCGTGGTGCAGGAGGGCACGGGCGGACCGGCGCAGAAGCTGGGCAAGCCCGCGGCGGGCAAGACGGGCACCACCAACGACTCCTTCGACACCTGGTTCGCCGGCTACACGCGCGACCTGGTGACGGTGACGTGGGTGGGCTACGACAAGAACGAGCACCCGCTCAGCCGCTACGAGACGGGTGGCCGCGCCTCGCTGCCCATCTGGCTCAACTACATGAAGCCGGCGCTCGCGGCGCGTCCCCAGTACGAGTTCTGGCCGCCCGAGTGGATGCGCGACAACCTGCGGCTTTTGCGCATCGACAAGAAGACGGGGAAGCTCGCCTCGGCCGGAGCCCGCGACAAGGACGCGGTGAACATCTGGTTCAAGAAGGGCACCCAGCCCGACGACGTGGCCCCGGAGAAGGGGGCCGTGGGCGCGCAGGACTTCATGATGGGCGCGCCCTGAGCGCGCCCGGTGCGCCGGGCCTTTAGCGGGCTCGGCGCGCGATGCCGTCGAAGAGGCCATTGGGCAGGTGCTTCACCGGGCCCATGACGCCCTTCATCTGCCAGGGGAAGGCGTACTCGGCCTCCCCGCGCAGGATGGCCTGTCCCATGAGCTCCACGGCCTCGTCCGTCTCCAGGAGGAAGGGCATGGAGAACTTGTTCTGGGCCGTCATCTCGCTCTTGACGAAGCCCGGGTAGAGGCAGCTCACCTTCACCCCGGTGCCCTGCAGGTCCACGCGCAGGCTCTCCAGGAAGATGTGGAGGAAGGCCTTGGAGGCGGAGTAGGCGGCGTTGCGCGGCAGGCCCCGGAAGGCGGCCATGCTGGCCACGCCCACGACGTGGCCCCGCTTGCGCTCCACCATGCGCGGCAGCACCGCGCTCAGCGTGGCGGCGGCCCCGCTGACGTTGACGTCGATTGTCCGCTTCACCGTCTCCCATTTGATTCGCTTGCCGGACGTCTCCTGGCCGAAGCCGGCGTTGGCGACGATGAGATCCAGGCCCCCGCAGGCATCATCCAGCTCGCGTACCCGGGCGAGCGTGGCGTCCGCCTGGGCCACGTCCAGCTCCACCGGCTCGATGTGGGCATGGGCCGCGCGGGCCTCCTGGGCGAGCGCCTCCAGGTTCTCCGTGCGCCGGGCCGCGGCGTACACCTTCACTCCGCGCCGGGCGAACCAGAGCGCCAGCCCGCGCCCCAGGCCACTCGAGGCCCCCGTGATCAACGCCGTCCGATAGCTCGACTCCGCCATGTGCGTACCTCCCTGAGTCCGTGGGCTTCCTGCCATGGAACGCCCCGGCGGGGAGGGAAAGCGGCGGACTGGAGCGATGCCGGCACGGCAAAGGCCACTTCAGGACCTGTCTTCTGGATCGTCCGGAAGCGTAAGTAAGAAGGCGGGGAGGGCGATTGAAGGAGCTTGCTGGAGCGGAGGGGTCAAGGAGAGCCGGTGACGGGGGCCACCCGATGAGTTGTGTGCCCGGCTGGTGTAGAGGCTGCGCAGCCCCCTTGGTTCCGCGAGAATCCACTCGCGGTGTCCTCTCCTTCTGCGGCTCCTTCCTGGCTGCTGTGTCAGTTGCCACTCTCACCCCCATTCTCACCTGCTAGGGACGAGGGCCTGTCGCTGGAACTGGACGGCACGCTCGCTATGGCTCTGAAGCACTACGGCCGGTGGAACTGGCATGCAAGCGGCGCTGCACGATATAAACGGTGGAGGAGATGTCACACGGTGTCAGGGGGGTAAACCATGGCGACGATTTCATTTCAGACGTTGAAAACGAATTATCCGTACCCGGAAAAGCTGAATCACGATGAGCTCTTCGACGAGCTTGGATGGGGCAAGAGCCTCAAGGAAGATCCCGGCCTCACGAACACCTGTGCCATCAGGATGAGCTACTGCCTCGTTCAGTCGGGTCTCAACATCAGAGGTGGCTACAAAATCCTCAAGGGCCCGCACAAAAGCAAATGGATTGAGACGTCGCAGAAGACGCTGACGAAATATATCCGGAACAACTTGCAGGCTCAGCTGGGCACTCCGCAGAGCTTCAAGAAATCGGAAAAGAACAACTTCCTTCTCAAGAAGAAGAAGGGCCTCATGTCCTTCATGGAAATAGATGGGTATCAGGATACCTCCGGCAATCCCAGTGGCCATATCGACCTCATCTGGACCGAGAAAGACACCACTTCCATCTTTGGGCTGGAACTGTGGAGTACGACCAGTGAGGAGTGCGGCACCCATTGCTATTGGGATCAGTCCAAGGAGCTTTTGTTCTGGGAGCTCAAGTAGGGATTGATGCACGCGAGGAGAGACATCATGTGCTGGAGCAGCCGATGTTGCTTGACCCTTTGCCTTGCGCTGGCTCTTCTCGGTGCGTGTGGTGGTACTGGCTCGGGAGGTTCCGTCCAAAAAACGCTCGACCCGAAGACGGCCGACACGAGCTATCAGGCGAGGTCGGGGCTGTGCTCGTTGAAGTGGACGCTTCGAAAGCATGGGTCACCGCCGCGGTATGGAATCCGGGAGTCGAGTCGCTGCATCTTGTCCATGGGCGACCCCAATCCCCTCCGGGACCAGCTCATCGGTGCCATCCGCGCTGACCTGGGGGACCTGAGTTCCCTGAAGAGCTTTTACTGGGGAAGTCTGAAGCGTGCCGACGCGGGTGCGGATGTCTCGCTCAGGCTGGCAGCCGAAGCTGCCTCTTCCGCGCTCTGGGATGCCGGGAAGGGTGTACCGCGCCCTGGCGGCAAGGATGTGAACGAGACCGTCCAGGAATTGTTGACCACCGCTGATGCCTTCCGGGAGGTGAAAAGCACCTTCCATCGTGCCGGTCTCAGCATGGAGGTCTCCCACGTTGAAATGGTCAGAGTACAGTCGCTCCAAGGTGATTCCCTTGGGGGCGGGCGCAAGAGCGGGACACTGCTCGTGCCGGTGGATGGTCTGGTGGAACTGTCTCTCCATCCCGAGGCGCCTGGCATGGCTCCTTCAGTCACTCCGTAAGAACGTCCCCAGTCAGAAGCCCTCCTTGGGGGGCGAGCCTCCAGCGAGTCGAGCAGCGACCTCGTCCCGGTGCGGGTGGTGTTTCTCTCGGCGCCAGGGTCTCACTGGTCCATCATCTTCTTGTTTTTCTTGATTTAAATTTTTTCCGGGCTATGCGCGGCGCCACGCATGGAGGGGCAAATGACTGAGCTGCCCAGGAAAATGAGGGAAACAAAGTCACGACTCGCCACATTGCTTGCATCCATCTTGATGGTCGGATGCGGCGGCACACGCGATGCGGACAATGTCCAGGAAGGCGACCCGGCCGCCTCGGCGCAATCCCGAGCAAGCATCGTCCTGCCGGCGGCGCCGGCCCCTATACCTTCGGTGCGAACGTCGGCTCCAGCATGTGTCTGGATGTGCACAATGGCAGCCCCGACCCCAGGACCAACATCCAGGTCTGGAACTGTACCGGCGACGAGCCCCAGAGGTTCTGGGTGGAGAATCAGGGCGACGGCCTCGTACGCCTCGTCAACACCGGGACCAACAGGTGCGTGGACATCGACAACGCTGGGAGCGCTGACGGGACCAACATCCAGACCTTTCCCTGCAATCTCACCAACTCCCAGAAGTTCCGGATCGAGGACGGCGGAAACGGCAAGGTCCGGATCGTCAACCCGCAGAGCAACAAGTGCCTGGATGTCGCGGAGGCGTTGCCCCGAGGGACACGGTCACCAACGTCCAGCTCTACACCTGCAACAACACCGGCGCGCAGCTCTGGACGCCGACCTCGCTCGCGACAGGCGTGAGGAACGTCACCGGGGTCTCGTCCAGCGGGGACTCCGTCAACCTCACCCTGGCCAACGGCGACCTGCTCAAGATCCGGATGGTGAAGCCGGAGATCGCCTGGATCAACTTCCTGCCGGGCGGCGCATCCAGCCCCAAGACGCTGGTCGTGGATCCGGCCAAGACCTGGCCCGTGGGGACCGGCGTCACCGTGAACACGAGCTCCGATCCCATCACCCTCACCACGAGCAAGATGGTGGTGAAGATCTCGAGGAGCCCGGCCCGGGTCTCCATCCACGACGCCGCCGGGAACGTGCTGGTCAGCGAGCAGGCCGCCGAGGGCTTCTACGGTGACGGTGTGAACTTCAACCACGCTGCGGGCGAGCCCTTCTACGGCATTGGCGGCTACAACGTCTGGACCAGCACGGCCGCGGGCCTGCGGCGCGACTCCGGCGGCCACGTGACGACCGACCTGCAAGGACATGCGGGCGCGCCGTTCGCCTTCACCCTGAAGTACGGCCTCCTGTTCGACTCGTCGTCCGGCGACTTCCTCATCGACTCCAGCCGGCTCGAGTTCAGCAACGCGTCCAAGAAGGACATCGACCTCTACTTCATCGTCGGCGAGCCCAAGGTCTTCATGCAGGGCGTGGCCGAGATCAGCGGCAAGCCCCCCATGTTCCCCAAGTGGGCGATGGGCTTCATCAACACCGAATGGGGCGCGGACCGGGCCGAGGTCACGAGCCTCGTCAATACCTATCGCGGCAAGGGCATCCCCCTCGACGCCTTCATCTTCGACTTCGACTGGAAGGCCTGGGGCGAGGACAACTACGGAGAGTGGCGCTGGAACAGCGTCAACGGGCCCGGCAACTACAGCCAGGTCGCCAAGTTCCCGGATGGAGGCTCTGGCTCTTCGCGGCCAACATGGCCGCGCAGGGGGTCAAGCTGGGGGGAATCACCAAGCCCCGCATCCTCATGAAGAACGGCAGCGGTGGGACGACGACCGCGGCCCAGTGGGCGCTCGATCACGGCTGCTTCTTCAAGTTCCAGGGCGAGAGCTACGTCGACTACTTCTCCGGCCGCCAGTGCAAGGACGTGAACTTCTCCATCACGGAATGCCGCAACTGGTTCTGGAGCCACTTCAAGGAAGCACACGACGCCGGAATCGTGGCCTGGTGGAACGACGAGGCCGACAACCTCGGAGAATGGGAAGACAACTTCCAGTTCCTGAACATGCAGCGGGGCGCCTACGAGTGGCAGCGCGCCTACAGTGGCAAGCGCGTCTGGTCCATCAACCGCAACCAGTTCCTGGGCGCGCAGCGCTACGGCTACGCGCTCTGGTCCGGGGACACCACGAACTTCAACGGAGACAAGTACGTCGGCTGGCAGACCATGGCCACGCAGCGCGAGCGACTGCTCGCCTCGATCAACGCCGGTGCCGTGAAGTGGGGCATGGACACCGGTGCCCACAACGGGACGCCGACCCCCGAGAACTACGCGCGCTACATGCAGTTCTCCGCCCTGGTGCCGGTGCACCGCGTTCACGGCTACCTCAACGAGCAGCGGCAGCCGTGGGTGTACGGTCCGCTCGCCGAGGCCGCCGCCAAGAACGCCCTGTACCTGCGCTATCGGCTGCTCCCCTACATCTACGCGTACGAGCGGACCACCTACGAGACCGGCCTTGGTCTCGTGCGGCCGCTCTTCTACGAGTTCGTCAACGACACCAACGTCCGCAACACCTTCGAGTCGTGGATGTTCGGCGACTACCTGCTGGCCTCGCCGATCGTCGAGGAGGGCCAGTCCACGAAGACCCTCTACCTTCCGATCGGCACCTGGTACGACTTCACCCGCGGCACGGCCTACGTCGGGCCGCAGTGGATCCGCTACCCCGTGAACACCAGCACGTGGGAGGACCTGCCCCTGTTCATTCGCAAGGGCGCCATCATCCCCATGCAGGAGAGCCAGAACTGGGTGGGCGAGCGGGCCATCCGCACGGTCTCCCTCGAGGTCTTCCCCGACGCCGCCCAGACCCGGTTCACCTACTACGACGACGATGGGCAGACGTACCAATACGAGGGCAACGCCTACTTCAAGCAGGCCATGGCCGCCCAGGACAACGGGGCGAGCGGCGTGCGCTTCGACATCGACGCCAGGACGGGGAGCTACACGCCCCCGTCGCTCCAGCACTACGTCCTCAAGCTCCATGGGAAGTCGGCCGCCTCGGTCACCGTGAACGGCTCGGCGCTCACCCGCTACACCGGCAAGGCCGCGCTCGAGAGCGCCTCGGGTGAGGGCTGGGCGACCGGCACCGACGTCTACGGCGATGTCACCTACGTCAAGGTGGCCGCCGGATTCGCCAAGAGCATCCTCGCCACGGGTACCTCGGCTCCGGACCGGACCGTCTATGAGGCCGAGGAGGCCATCCTCCAGGGGGGCAGCTCGATCGCCAAGGACCACACCGGCTACTCCGGCTCCGGGTTCGTGGCCTCGAACTGGATCCAGGGCGCCACCACCAAATTCCACGTCCGCGTGCCGACCGCCGGGAGCTACGCCGTCTCGCTGCGGTACGCCAACGCGATGGGGAGCGCGAAGACGCTGAGTGTCTACGTCAACGGCACCAAGGCCGTGCAGACCTCGCTCGCCAACCTGGCCAACTGGGACACCTGGGCGGAGCGGGCCGAGACGCTCAACCTCACCGCTGGCGACAACATCATCAGCTACCAGTACGACCCGAGCGACTCGGGGAACGTGAACCTCGACTCCATCTCGCTAGCGGTCGCGAACTCGAACCCGGCGCCGGTCTCGCCCACCTACTACCGCATCAAGAACCGCTGGACCGGCGACTACCTGCACATCGAGAACCTGGACCGGGACGAAAAGGTCCAGTACGGCGCCATTCCCGCCGGCAACTGGAGCAGCCACTGGTACATGGTCACGGACGGTGGATACACGCGGTTCGTCAATCGCTGGACCGGCGACGTGTTGCACATCGAGGGGCTGAAGGGCTGGGTGCAGTACGGACGCATCCCCGACCGGAACACCAGCGGCCAATGGACCCTGGAAGACGTCCAGGGCTACAAGCGGCTGCGCAACCGCTGGCAGCCCAACGCCTACGTCCACATCGAGGGCAAGCTCGGCTACGCGCAGTACCAGGACAACTTCCCCGCCACCTCCATCAGCAGCCAGTGGTCGTTCGAGCAGGTGCCGTGAGCGCTGAGCGGTGAGCGGCCGCCCGGCTCGGACCCGCCGTCTCGAGTGGCTCAGACCACCGGGGTTCGAGCCTGGGCGTCGCTCGCCGTGTTGGGGACCCGGGTGGCCGCGTCCACCCGGTCCAGATAGCGCGTCAGCCGGGGCCGCGCGGCGATCTGATCGCGCTGCCACGGGGTGATGTCCTGGCGCAGGCTGAAGAGCTGGCTGAACAGGCCGAGGTCCGCGGCGGAGAACGTCCCCAGCCAGAAGCCCTCCTCGGGGGCGCGAGCCTCCAGCGAGTCGAGCAGTTCCTGGAAGCGCCGCCAGCACACCTCGGGGCCCGCGCGCCAGACATCACGCGCCACGAGCCCTTTCACGATGCGCTTGCGCAGCTGTCCGCCAATGAGGAGCCGTAGGGGCCCCGGCATGCTCGAGAAGGCCGCGTCGCGGAAGCGCGCCCAGTTGCGCTCGTCGGCCCAGCGGGCGCCGACGAGGAAGCCGGAGAGCGAGGTGTCGGCGAACTCCTCCCACAGGTTGGCCTCGCCGGCGAGCTTGGGGTCCATCGTCCCGTGGAAGGTGCGGCCCGCGAGCTTCTGGAGGCGCTGGAGGATGTCGGTGGAGTCGCCCACCGCCTCGGTGTCGCCGATGAGCAGCACGGGCACCGGCCGGTGGCGTGGTACTTCTTGAAGCTGCTGGGGATGCCATGGCGGCGCTCGTAGGGCAGGCCCAGGTACTTCAGGGCGCGGTTCGCCTTGAGGCAGAAGGGGAGTAGCTCTCCAGGCCCGGGATATGGGTCTCCCCGAGTTCACAGAGGACGAGCTTCGGGACGGTGGGGGTTGCCATGAGGGCTCCTTGGGTGGTGGCGTGGGGCGCCACTTCCCACCATCCCCCCCAAGCGTCAATGAGTCCTCGGATTGGACTCCCCGCCCACGGGAAGTTCTGATTCGGTGTCCACCATGAGCCCCTTCCTCCACCCGCCCCTCCGCGCTTGGGCGTCCCTCCTGCTGCTCTTGCCGTGGCTCGTCCTCCCGGGCTGCGCGCTTCCCGCGCCCACCGAGGGCCGCCTCCTGCGCACCGGACCCACTCCCGTCGCCGAGGCCCTCTTCGAGGTGCGCGCCCGCCACACGGACCTCGTTCCGGTGCGGGTGGTGTTTCCCTCGGACTCGCGAGGACGTCCCGCCCGGCCCGCGGACGGCTCGCGGCTTCCGGCGCTCGTCCTCGTCCAGGGCGCCTTCGTTCCTCCCGAGGACTATCTCTGGCTCGCCGAGTCCCTCGCCGCCCGCGGCCATGTCGTCGCACTGCCGGCGCACCCCCTCGACTTCGCCCTGAGCGCCATCGACAATGGCCGCTTCGCCCGGCAGCTCCTCGCCCAGCCTCCGGAGGACTCGCTGCTCACGGACCTCGTGGACCCCTCGCGCATCGCCGTGGCCGGGCATTCGCTCGGCGGCGTCATCGCCAGCAAGCTCGCGCTCGAGGGTGGCTTCGCGGCCCTCGCCCTGCTCGCCAGCTACCCCGACCCCGCCGACGCCGAGCGCGTCCCCACGCTCGCGGTGCCTTCGCTCTCGCTCGCGGGAGCACTGGATTGTTCGGCCCAACTCCCCGCGTCCGGGACGAGGCTCCCGTCTTCCTCTCCCTCGGTGCTCGTCGTGCTCCAGGGCGTCACCCACTACCAGTTCACCGTCAGCGACCAGAAGGACCGGGAAGGTGGCTGTGCGCCCACCGAGCCACTCGACACCGCGCACGAGCGCATCTCCGAGCTCCTCGGTCGCTTCCTCCACGCCGCGCTCGCCGGGAATGGCACGGGCGCCGATGACCTCCGCCGGTGCCCGGTACCGAGGTGACCGTCCGATGAAGCCCTCGTCTTCTGCTGTGCCCTGCTGCTCGCCCCCGTGGCCGCCGCCGAGGCGCCCCTGCTCACCGCGCGCGGCCGGGTGGACGCCTCGCACCTGTCCCTGCTCGGGGGAACGCAGGGCGTGGGCGTGGGCTTCCTCCTGGCCCGGGCCCCCCAGCCCGACGCCCGTCCCACCGCCTACGGCGGCGAGTTCTTCGTCCAGCCCACGCCCGGCGTGCTGGAGCTGCGCGGCGCGGGCCAGTGGCAGCTCTCCCCGGGAGCGGGGCCCTTCAGTGCCTCGGCGCAGCTCGGTCTCACCGCGTATGGGGTGGTGCGGGGCCCCGCCGACGTGGGACTCGGGCCCCACGCGGGACTCTTCGCGGGCCTTGGCGGCACGCACGTGGAGGGCTTTCTCGGTGCCCAGGCCGGACTCGAGGCCTTCCTGCGGACGGGTGGACCGCGCGTGCCCCTGCGCTTGCTCCTCGGAGGGCGGGGACGGCTGGGGGCGGTGGGCCTCGCCCTCTCCGCGCGCGCCGGAGTGGACCTGGAGCGCGGCGTCCAGGCCACCTGGCGCGGTGACGTGCTGCTCTCCCTGGACTGGTACGGCACGGGCCCGAATCCGGAGACCGGACGCGTCCCGGTGACGCCCCCGCCGTGACGCGGGAGGAAGCCCGCGCGAGAGGGGAGGGTGATGGACGGCGAGGGCTGGAGCTTAGTTCGGGACGTCGATCGTGGTGCCGCTGACACTGATCGCGTCCGCCCCCGGCGACGCCGAGAACGGCGGCACATGGGTGTTCGTGATCGGCGTCGTCGCGGCCGTCCGCGTCACGGTGCGCACGACCTGCGAGGGTGGCAGCTCGGCGCCGCTCTTGAGATGGGCGAAGGCCGCGTCCAGCGCGCGGAAGAGATAGACGTGCAGCGGCACGATGTTGGCGGGCAGCACGCTGGCGAGGAAATCGAAGTGGTTGGCGTTCGTCACCTCGATGTAGCGCAGCTTGCTGTTGCCGCCCTCCTCCGCGGCGTTCAGGCCCAGGTAGGCGCGCGACGCGTGGTTCACCGGGAGGAGCGTATCGCTACGGCCCGTCACGATGATGGCGGGCTTGCCATGCAGGTTGCCTGTCGCCTGCACCTCGGCGAGGCCGGCGCGCACGCGGGCGCTTTGCTCCGCCATCTTGCCCGTCAGCGGCTCGCCGGTGACCGCGTCCACGCCCGTCACCAGCGAACGCAGACAGAGGAAGCCGTCCAGCGCCTGGTCGGCCACGTGGGTGGACGGGGAGATCGCCGCGCCGTAGGCCTTGGCGCCGCCCTCCGAGTTCTCATAGATCGGCGTGCCGATGATGCCGCTCTGGGTGGCGAAGCTGGAGGCCTTCTGCGTGGCGGTGAAGGCCACGGGATTGCCGTTCGCATCGGTGTTCGCCCAGCTGAAGCCGCAGACATTGTCGGTCACCGAGAACCTGCCGTAGGCGTTCATGTAGGTCACTGTGGTGGCGATGCTGCTCGACGCGTTCAGGCCATGCAGCGGCTCCGCATCCGGCAGCCAGCCATAGGCGTTCATGCGCGCCTTGGCATCGTTCATCTGCGCCGTCAGGTCGGCCCCCGACAGCAGGCCCTTGGCGGCGAGCGATGCGCAACGGTTGGCGACACCGGCGATGCAGGGCTGGTACAGCGACGCGTAGCTGGTGAAATCGAGCAGCGACTTGCCTTGCGCCGCCATGGCCGTCCCGCCCTGCTTCACCGTGTAGCCGGTGCTGCTCTTCGGCTGGATCTGCGGCTCGGTGACGGCCACGGCGTCGATCAGCCCCTTCGTATCCTGCTCGGCGGCCAGCAGCGCCGCGCCCGCGCCGTTCGAGATGCTGGAGGCCAGGGTCCATGTGTTCTCAGGCGTCAGGCGCACGAGCCTGCTCTTGCCGTCCGGTGCCAGCTCGCCGTACTGCTCGTTCAGCACATAGAAAGCGAACTCCACGGCCCGCAGCGTCGTCTTGCCCCAATCCTTCTCGGGATTCTGCTGGGAGTGCGCGTGCTTGACGGCGATACGGTCGGGGAAACTGGCGGCATGGGCGCCGCGCTCCGCGTCGCCGAGGTCTGGCGCGAAGATGGCGTCCTTGCCCGCCGCCGTGCGCGTCGCGCGCTGGCCGTTGCGCAGGTTGACGCTGTCGTCGTCGAAGGTATAGAGGCCGGTGCCGCCGCCCTTGTCCGTGTAGGCGACGGCGCAATTGTTCTTCAGGCCCCACTCGCCCGAGCTGCCGATCGCCCCGTAGATGCCACGTGAGCCACTGGAGGTGCCGGTGACGATGCAGGGATTGTTGATGGGATCGAAGCCGGCCGGCACCTGCACCATCAGCGTCACGTTCTGCTTGCCGCTGCCGTCGTCCGCATAGGCAATGTACTCGGTGCCCGCGACCTTGCCGGTGTCGGTGGTCGCCACGCCCGCCGCGTTCACGTTCGGACCGTACAGCGTGCCGTAGCCGCTGTTGGCGGAGATATCGAGCACGGCCCTGTAGTTGGCGTAGATGGCGTTGCGGCGCAGCTCGGCCGCGGTGGGGTTGTTGAGATCGGCATAGGCGGGCGGCGTGGCGGCGGCGAGGCCGCTGGCGCCGAGGCCCGCGGTCAGCAGGTCGTCGCTGTCGCCGTCGTAGGTGGTGGCCGTGACCGTGCCGAGATAGTCAGGTTTCTGGTTCAGCGGGCCGCTGCCCTCATCATGGTTCCCCTTGCAGGAAGCCAGGGCGAGCAGCGTCGCGCTGGCAATGGTCAGTGGATGGGTGTTTTTATGCATGTCGTCTATCCTATGCGTTCGTTGGGTTAGTATTGGAGAGATGTTACGCCTGCTGCCCGTACTCTTCTTCTGCGCCGCCACGGCCACCCACGCCGCGGACACCTTCACCTTCTCGAACGAGCCCGGTCCCTACGCCGTCGGACTGCACGTGCGCCAGCAGTACGACTACGCGCGTGTGTACCGGACCCGCCTCGACCTCGTGACCGGCCAGCCCGCGACGGGCGAACGGGCACGGCCGATCCAGACCCTCGTGTGGTACCCGGCCGTGCGCGGTGGCAAACCGCTGACGTTCGGCGACTACGTGGCCACCTCCGCCACGGAAGACAATTTCGCGCTGACCGCCAGCGACGCGCGGCGCGCGACGGACGAGCTGGTCGCGGCCCGGATGCGCGGCCGGCCGGCCCAGGTGAAGAGCGAACTGGCGCACGTGATGCATGCCGTGAAGGACGCGCCCCGCCAATCTGGCAAATTCCCCGTCGTGATCTACGCGCCCAGTTTCAGCGCGCCCGCCGCCGAGAATCCCGACCTGTGCGAGTATCTGGCCAGCCACGGCTACATCGTCATCGCCAGCCCTCGCTGGGCGCGCGCACGCGCTTCATGACGAGCGACCTGGAAGGACTGGAGACGCAGGCGGCCGACATCGCCTACCTGATCGCCTACGCCCGTACGCTGCCGCAGGCCGACACCGACAAGCTGGCGGTGGCTGGCTTCAGCTGGGGCGGGCTGTCGAACGTGCTGGCCGCCGCGAAGGATGATCGCATCAAGGCCATCGTCAGCCTCGATGGTTCGCTGCGGGGCTACACGGAATACGTCAACGGCGGCAAGGATGCGCCGAAATACGTGACACCCGCGCGCCTGGCCGTGCCGCTGCTGTACCGGCCAGGCGTCCGCTGTCCGTCGAGGAGCTCAACAGGCGCGAGATCGACACGACGTTCAGCCTGATGAACCGGATGCGGTATTCGGACGTCTATGTGGTGACGCTGCACCCGATGAAACACGAGAACTTCTCGTCCTGGGGGCTGCGCTTCGCCACCGACGGCGAGTTCGACGAGTACACCCGCGACGAGGTCTCGCTGGCGCATGGTTGGATGGCGCGCTACGTGCTGCGCTTTCTCGATGCCTACCTGAAGGACGACGCGGCCGGTCGCGCCTTCCTCGACAACACGGCTGCCGCCAACGGGGTGCCGCGCCATATGCTATCGCTCGACATCCGTCACGGCGAGGGCGAGCCGCCCACGCTGGAAACGTTCGTCGGCCAGCTGGCGAAGCAGGGTTTCGGCCGCGCGATCGACATCTACCGGGCCCTGCACGCGCGGGATGCCAGCTTCGTCATTGGCGAAAACGGCCTCAATACCTGGGGCTACCAGTTGCTGCGCGGCGGCCGAGGCAAGGAAGCGATCGAGATCTTCCGACTCGGCACCCACCTGTATCCCACCAACGGCAACCTGTTCGACAGCCTGGCCGAAGCGTACGAGAACGCGGGCGCCCGGGACGAGGCGATCCGCAATTACCGCCGCTCGCTCGACCTGGATCCGAAGAACAACAATGCCGTCGAACGCCTGAAGGTGCTGGGCGCGCTGCCCGCGACGGCGCCCTGACAACACCGATTCACGCGGTGACCGACACCACCGGCTTGAGGACGTAGCGACCGTACGCCACGAAGGCGACCAGAATACCCATCACGAGTGCCCAGATCATCGGGTTCTCGGGCGTCAGCTTCGTCGAATGACGCGCGTACAGCGCGGCGAGCACGAACGTCTCGAGCGTGAGCACCGCGGCCGCGTGCGCGGTGAGATTGGGCATCCACTTCAATGCCGCCGGAACGATCAGCAGCACGCCACCGGCCATCTCGAGGAAGCCGAGCGCCTGCCATGCCCCGTGGGGGACCTCGCTGAACTGGCTCGCGAGCTGCTGAAACGAGAACGCCTTGTACGACCCGCCTGCGAGGAACAGCAACGCGAGGACGGCCTGAAGACCCCAGAAGACGATGTTCATATGTGGTGACTCGGTGATTAGGCCTTGAGGGCCGGGTTGTCGCTGATGGGAGAAGGCAGAGTGGCGCCGCCCGACGCCTTCTCGAGCGTCTTGGCGAGCTTTCCGTGCATCATCTTCCAGCCGTACTCGGCGCCGTGGAACGCCTGGTCCTCCTTGAAGCCGGAGTGCTCGAAGAGCACGCGCGTCCCAGCGCCATCGGCCTCGAGGCGGTAGCTGACGCGCGTATCCAGCCAGCCCTCGCCAACGACCCACGTGAACTCGAGCTCGGACGGAGGAACGCACCGGAGCACCTCGCAGTGCACGACGAGTCCATCGAACTCGGCCCGAGGGTCCGCGGGCACGCGGAAGGTGAAGCGATGCCCGACGCGCGGCTCGAAGTCGTTCGGGTACATCCAGTCGGCGAGCGCCTCGCTGGTCGCGAGCGCGCGCCACACGGCGGCGGGCGACTGGGTGAACTTCAGCTCTCGTCGGATTGTCTTCGTCGTCATCACTCGTTGCCCTTCTCGAGGTGCCGCCGCAGGCGGGTGAAGTTGTCGTCCCAGAACCGCTCGTAGTGAGCGAGCCAGTCGCGCACCGGCTCCAGTCGCTCCGGCACGAGGCGGTACCGCCTTTCCCTGCCGTGCCGTTGCTCGGTGACGAGGCCCGCCTCGAGGAGCACGCGCAGGTGCTGAGACACCGCCGGGCGGCTCATCTCGAAGTTCTCGGCGATCGCATTCACCGGGCGGTCGCCGTCGACCAGCAGGTCGAGCATGCGGCGCCGCGCCGGATGGCTGATCGCTCCGAACACCCCGGGTTCCGTGTGCATCATCGCCCGCCAATAATGCGTAAGGAGGTGCTTACGTGTCAAGCGGATAAGAGGCGTGCCGGTCCTCCCTCACTGGAGGGAGCGAGAGGGAGGACCACCGCCATCAGGGCGCCGCATCACGACATCGTGCCCATCGTTGCTCCTTGAGACCCCCAGACCCGTCGACCAGGTTGCGCGATGGGCATGTCACCGCGCTCGTCCGGGTCTTCCAAGTCAAGGCAGCATGGCCTTGTAGGTGGTGTAATAATGCACGGCATATCCCGCGTAACTGGGCGAAGCCGCATAATAGGCGTTCACCTTCGCCAGCTCCGCGTTCATGAAGGCTTCGCCTTCCTGATAGAAGGTGACGTATTCCGGATCGCCGGGCACGTCGTAGGTCTCCACGCCGAGCACCACCTTCTTGCCGAGAGTCCTGCCGTAGGCGATTTCGTTGGCGCCGTTCTGGATGATGCCGTCCGCGCCCTCCGCGTAATCGCGATAGTCCATGAGCGTTACATAATCCATGGCGTCCAGGATATGTTTGTACAACTCCTTTGCGGCGCCGGCGTAGGTGATCGTCACCGTCTCGTACCAGAACGGGATGTCGCCCGAGTAGGTCATCGGAGAACCGCCACTGCGCAGCAGTCCGACGGACTTGCGCGCCAGATCGACATAATCGGAGCCGAGCGACTGTTTGTTCGTTTCCCAGTCAGGCAGCGTATGCGGCTCGTTGTCGTGATGAATGCCGTCGAACCGCTCATTCGCCGCCGAAGCGGCGTTATAGCTCATCACCTGCCGAATGCGTTCGAGCGGGTAGCCATGGTTCGCGCTGCGCACCCAGTCGGATTGACCGTCGAGCGCTTCGACGCGGATGCCGTTCGCATGAGCGAGCGCGATCAACGCGCGATAGCGGTCCGGATAGGTGACCAGGGCGTTGCCCGTGTAGAGATACAGCAGATTGACGCCCTTCGTCCGGCTGAAGCTGATCATCTCGTCGCGCTTCGTGGCGGTGGCTGTATCCGCCAGATCCCATACCCACATTGCCTTCACGCCGTTGGGCAGGTCGTTCAATACGGACGACAAGGAGATATCGTCGGTATAGGCATACCCACCGGCGTTCGGATTCTTGTAGATATAAATCTGGATCTTCGCGGTGCCGGGAACGGTCGTGAAGGCGAGCGACTTCTTCGTGTAACTTCCTCCGTCGAAGCGGAGTTCGAACTTGCCGTTCGGCAGTTTCGCGCCGTTCGCGTCCATCAGATCGACGCCGATGATCGCGATTTCGCTGCTGTTGCTGACCGCTCCACTTCCGCTCAAGACGTAGTTTCCGTTCGGACCAACGCCTTCGACGATCTGGCCAGCGCCGCTTTCACCGGGTCCCATCCGGGCGGCTTTCGCGCCGCCGCTTACCGGACTCGTGACGACGCTCACGCCTCCCCAGTTCGTCCATCCGCTCAGGTTCTGTTCGAAGCCGGGATTGACGGTGAGATTCGCTCCCGCCGCGCTCGTCTCCGTCGGCGTGAAGCCGACGATCCCTCCGACGAGAAAAACCAAGGACATCATCGCTTCTGCACGTTTGAACATGATTCGCTCACCTCATGGACTGGATGTGTGTCACGTCTCGCGACGGAACCGGCACGAGAACACGCTTGTGCGGCCTCCCTCAAGCGGGGCGGAGCTGGGGCAGGCTCAGTAGGCCGGTGACGGGAGTTCCGCCTGATCCACTCGCAAGTGTCGAAGAAGTCCGCCCAGGTGCCCCGTCACCGCCTGTTGTTCATCATGGCGGTGAGCGTCCCCAGCCACCGTGCCATGTCCTCGGGTGGATGGAGGGCGCGTCGATCCAACCACCACTCGAGCACCCCCATGTAGGCCGAGGCCATGAAGCGGTTCAGCACGGGGATGGGCACCCCCCGGAACCGGGCGGAGACCTCGGCTCGCCCCATGTCGAGGTTCATGAGCTGCTCGAGGAGCTTGCGCAACTGGATGGAGAAGGCGCGCATGCCGCTTCGGCCAAGCATGAGGTGATACAGCTCGGGGTGCTCGGCCGCGTGCTTGAACCACTCCACCAGGGTTCGATGGAGCCGATCCGGCGAGTCACCCAGCTGATGACTCCTCCGCGAGAGCTCGAGGATCATGTCCCGCATGACGTGCGTGAGCAGCTCGTCCTTGTCGCGGTAGTGCTGGTAGAAGGTGCTGCGGTTGAGCTGCGCGCGCTCGGTGATGTCCTGGACGCTGATGGAGTCGAAGTCCCGCTCATGCATCAACCCGAGGAGCGCATCGCGAAGCATGGCGCGGCTGCGGTGAGCACGTGGATCCTCGGGGGCGGGCTCCGCTGGCTTTCGCGTGCCAGGACCGCCTCGCGCCTGTTTTTTCAGTGGTTTGGGCATAGCGCAGGGCCTTGAAGATGCCTGTCTAGCCGCGCCCCGCCAGGCTGGCAACCCTACGCCCCGTCGTTCGTGGCGAGCACGACGGTTCATCGTGGCCTCCTGGGTGCTTGCCGGCTGCTCGCGTTCCATGTGGGCGGCGGACTTCTTCGACACTGGCGCGCTCGTGTCGGAGAAGTGGCGCCCCGTCGAGGCTCATGGGTTGTGCTCTGCTTCCCGCGATGGCACACCTGTCATCGTGGTTGCCGATGAAACGGCGAGATAAAGCTTTCAGGGAGCAAGGTGATGCTGACCGAAGCACGAAAAGACGAATTGGCGCGGATCCTTCGCCCGGTGGCTCCGCCGCGCGAGCTGGACAACGTCTATTCGCAGGATCAGTTGCGGCGTTTGCTGGGCGTGGTGCGGAGCAGCGGGCCGCACAAGCTGATCATCGCGCAGCATTTCGCCTCCGCCGAGGAGCTCATCGCCACCTCCGCGGGTGGGGTTCCGGAGGGCGTGACTCCGACGCTCGACATGTTCCTGTCGCCCACGTTCCGCAACTTCTACGGGAACCATTCGACCTGTCTCTTTCCAGAGATCAACGACTGCTTCTATAACGACAAGTTCCTGGAGCTGGCGAAGAGCTACTGGGGGGCCAGCTACGCCAAGCCCCAGATGATGCTTTTCAATGTGAACGGCCCGTGCGGCAATACGGACCCCGGACACCTGGACTCGCCAAGCTTCCGTGGCGTCCGCTATGAGAACTCGCCGACCTGGCTATGTAGCGTCATGGGGAAGTCGGGGCTGTTCCGCGACCATCTCATCAAGATGGCCCAGGTCATCACCTGGTTCTCGTATGACCCTCGGAGCGGATTCACCTATTGGCCCGACGGGCCATGCGCGGCACCCAAGCGCCTGATGCCGCCCATCTACAATCGTGGTGTTCTCGTCCAGAACGAAATGATGGTCCATCGCGGTGAGGCGAATGGGCCCATTGAGCAGCAATACCCGGCGGGGCTGGACTTCTCCAGTGTGTTCGCCGGGGATCCCAGCAGTGGCGAACACTGGATTGTCAAAACCGGTGATGCGGTGATCGCGCGTTATCACACAGACGAGCTGCGCTTCCTGGTTCACTGGTCGGCCGAGGTGTTCGAGGACTTCTCGGAGCTGAAGAAGAACATGGACCATACCGCGGATCTCACCTTTGAGCAGGTCTTCGACACCCTGATCAAGGACGTGCGCTCCAAGGGCATCCACGTCGAGACGCCCACGGATCCACTGCATGATCCCGTGTTCATTCGCACCATCAACTCGGCCTACGACATCGGGCGTCCAACGTCCTATCCGCCAGAGGCGCCGGTGTCGCGGTTTCGTACCGCGGCCTGAGTTCCAGTCGCGACCTTCCGGAAGGGGCGGCTCGAGAGTCGCCCAGGGCATCGAATAGGAGAGAGTCTTGCCGGTGCATCGAACACGAAGTTCGGGTTCACGAAGCTCCTCGTCGACAACCTCGAGGCTTCAGCCGGCTTCTACAAAACCGTGTGTGGTCTGGTGGAGACCGGGCGTGTGGATGCCTCCATCGCGGGCAGGAGCATCCGAGAGATCCTGTTCGCGCCGGGTCACGAAGGGGGCGCTACTTTCGTCTTGCTCAAGTTCCTCGATGCTCCCAAGCCGGCCAACGACGAGGTCATCCTCGGGTTCATGACCGACGATGTCGATGCCTTCGTCGAGCGTGCGAAGGCCGCTGGCGGCGCGGTGGCGCAGCCCGCCTATACCCTCGTCGAGCACGGAGTGAAGGTCGCCTTCGTGACCGACGTTGAAGGCCATTTGATCGAAGTCGCCCAACCACTCTGAAGGGAACAGCACCATGTCCGCAAGCACCTCCTCGCTCCCCAAGCTCCCCGAGAATCCCTCCCTGTTTACCCGCATGCGGGTGGGCCTTCAGGCACTCAAGGTGTTGCAGGTCGAGCCCACCAACCCCGCCTACGGCGCCCTGTTCTACGACAGCGTGGAGATCGGCCTGTGTGCGGCGCTCGCCCGGGACTTCTCCCTCCATGAGGAGGGCCGCCGCCTGCTGGCCGAGAGACCCTCGTTGCGTGCGTCGGCCCTGGACATGGACGCGCTGGAGAAGTTTCCCTCGGGGTCGCTCGGCCACACGTTCGCGCGCTACTTCCGGGATCAAGGACTGTCGCCGATCGAAACACTCTCTCCTCCGAAGAACGATGCCCAATACGTCGCCACGCGCCTGCGAGAGACTCATGACTTCCACCACCTGGTGACCGGCTACGACACGGATGTCATGGGCGAGATGGAGCTGCAGGCCTTCACCCTGGGCAATCTCCACCTGCGCACTTCGTTCCTCATCCTGCTCCAGACGGCGAAGTTGCCTCAGCGGGTGCCCGGATTCGATGCGGCCCAGTACGCCCGGCGGATGTGGGCCGCGTTCCGGCGCGGCAGCCAGTCCCGGCAGCTCGCCAGCTTCCGGTGGGAGGATAACTGGGCGACACCGCTGGCCATGCTGCGTGAGCAACTCGTCGCGCCCGCGCCACGGTGGAACTGACGTCCTCGGGGGCTGGGATGAGGTGGGGGGCGTTCGTTGTTGAGATGGCAGAGCCATGTGTCCCTCTTCCCTCGCCATTGCCCTGAGTCATGAAGCCCTCGCGAGGGCCGGGCAGCGGGTGTGCATCGAGGTCGGGGCCTTGCCGGCGACCGCGCCCACCGCTGAGGCGCGGGCGCGTCCCTCATCCGCGCGTGTGGCCGTGACGGCACGGGCACGCGCGCTTCCACCACCCCATCGCCAGGGAGGAGCATGTCCATGTGGGCGCTGACCCCTGTCGCTTTGTTCACGGCTTCGCTTCTCGGGCTGGTGGGCCTCAAGAGCTCGATGAGGCCGGGTTGCGTGCCATGCTCGCGCATGAACTCGCGCATATCGCTCATGGCCACACGCGCCGTGCCACGCTCGTGGCCGCGCTGGCCGCGGTGATGCGGAGGGTGGGGGCGAGGCGCGGGGGACGCGCACGCATGCCGGGCGCGCGGAGAGCCGCCCTCTCACATCGAGCGCTCGCTCGGCTGCATCGGTTGGGGACTCCGCCCGAGCGGGATCTGATTGCCGACAGAACCGCCGCCGGGTGGCTCGGGGACGCCCTGGGCCTGAGTGCCAGCACCCGGCCGCCGCCCTTCGCCCGGCATGAGCTGGCCGGGCAGGCACTCGCTCGAGCCATCCCCGAGGCCCGAAGCCCGCCTCATTGCTCCCACCCCAGGTTCTCCCCACTCTACAGACATGATCACGATAATCGCCCTGGGCGTGCTGGTGATCGCCATCGTCCTGCTCTCCATCGATCGCATCCCCATCGAGGTGAGCTCCCTTGCCATCATCGTGTTGTTGGTGCTGAGCGGGCTCGTGACACCGCGGGAGGCCCTCTCCGGGTTTTCGAGCGACACGGCCATCTTCATCTTCACGCTCCTGGCGCTGACGCAGGGGCTCAGTGCGACCGGTGTGATGCAGCTCGTTGGCCGGCGGCTGCTGTCCCTCTCGCGCTTCAACCCGCGGGTCTTCAGCGTCCTGATGCTGGTGACCGTCTGCGCGTTCTCCTCCGTCGCGTCGAACACGGCGGTGACGGCGGCGTTTCTCCCCGTGGTGACCGCGGTGTCCTCTCAGGCGCGAGTGGTCACGCGCGGGCTGTTGATGCCCATGGCGTTCAGCTCCATGTTGGGAGGCACCATCTTCCTGTTCGGCACGTCCACCAACCTCGTCGTCAGCGCGGCGCTGGAGCAGGTGGGACTCGAGCGCATTGGCTTCGCCGAGCTCGCGCCGGTGGGGCTGCCGCTGGCGATCATCGGAATCATCGCGACGCTGCTCCTCGTGCGGCGCTTGCTCCCGGAGCGTGGCGTGGAGGGCGGCGAGAGGGTCCTGGCTCGACGTGAGTACGTGACGGAGGCGGTGCTCACGCCCGGCTCCCGGCTGGTGGGAAAGGAGCTTCGCTACGTCACCGAGGGACTTGGGATTCCGGTGCGGGGACTCGTGCGCGAGGGCGTCACGTTGCCTCCCGAGCCCGGGGAAGTGCTCGTGGCCGGGGAGCACCTCATCATCGCTGGCGGCCTGGAGGACATCCTGCGTGTGAAGGATCTGCGCAGCATCGGCCTGAGTGCCGCTCTCCGGATTCCCGAGGGCCAGCGACAGGCGTATACCGTCGTCGAGGTGTCGGTGCCGCCGACGTCGGGCCGGCCGGCAGGTCCTTGCGCGACATCCGCTTCGCGGAGCGCTACGGACTCGTGGCGCTGGCCATCCACCGCCACCCCACGCTCCAGAGCGCCCATCAGCAGCTGAGCTTGATGGGCTGCTTCAGGGGAGGGATGCCCTGAAGAACCTCCCCCTGGCCGTGGGCGACATGCTGCTGCTCGGTGGGCCCGAGAGCCGTGTCCGTGAGCTCGCGCGGGACGAGGAGCTGACCGTGCTCGGCAGTGTCGAATATCAGCGGCCGCGCTACCGTCGCGCCGTGCTCTCCGTGTGCATCTTCGCCGGCACGGTGGTCATCGCGGGGCTGCGAATCACCTCACCGGCCATCGCGGGGCTGGCGGGTCTGGTGGTGATGGTGGCGGTGGGCTGTGTCGACGCACGCACGGCGTTCCGCGTGGATTGGCGGGTCGTCATCATGATTGGCGCGTTGCTGGCCCTGGGGTTGGCGATGGAAAAGAGCGGCGTGGGAGCGTTGCTCGCGCGGGGAGTCATTCCCCTGGTGGGCGTCGTGGGACCCCGCGGAGTGCTCTGCGTGCTCATGATCGCCACTGTCCTGCTCTCCGTGCCCATGAGCAATCAGGCCGCCGCGCTGATCATGCTTCCCGTTGGAATCCATGCCGCGCTGGACATGGGGCTCGAGCCGCGAGCGTTCGCCATGGGGATCTGCCCGGCCGCGTCGTACTCATTCCTCACGCCCCTGGAGCCGTCCGCCGCATTGGTGTACGGCCCCGGGCGCTATCGCTTCCGCGACTTCCTGCGCGTGGGCACGCCCCTGTCCGTGCTGATGCTCACGCTGCTGACGGTGGCCGTGCCGCTCGTCTGGCCATTCACGACGGCATGAGCGCCGTCGGGTGCCCAGGAGCGTCAGTCTTTTGACATAAAACGTCACTTCGCGCACCCAGGGAACGTGGTCCGCGCGGCCGCTCCGAGGGAAGACAGGTGGACGGGCCATTGGCACGTCTGATGCTTCGCGCTCCGGCGCAGTCCAACCCGAGAGCGAAGTGACGATGCGCCGAGCGATGACAGGCTGGGGCCGTGCCCTGAGCGTGTTCCTGTATGGAATGCGGATGACCGGATGGTTTCTTCATCTGAAATAGTCGCAAACATCCGCCATTGCTGGATCACCGGATCTTCGTCATTCCAGTTGAAATACAACACACACCACAGGAAAGAACCATGAAGAACCTGAAGCCCTTGCTGGCCGTCCCCCTGTATTGCATTGCTCCCATGCTCGCGGCCGCTGGCGAGCCCGCCGCCGAGGACTTTGTCTCCAGGCGCTCGGAGTCCGTCACCCTCGTGTCGGGCAAGACGGTGGAACTCCCCGCGCTGCGCGGGGACGACCGGTCGGCCTCGCGGCTCGCGGCCACGACGACCCAGATCTATCAGTTCGGGAACTGGACCGGCGTCCCCGCCTATTCAATTGGCGCGATCTCGGGCTCCACCGTGTACCACCAGTTGCCCAACCCCCTGAACTTCTCGGAGCCGTACACCTATTGGGGCTCGGCCCAGGCGTTCGTGCTCGTGCCGGCCCTCACGCCGTGGACCCAGACCTTCGCCTATACGACCAATCCGTCGGATCCCTACGGCGAGGCGAAGACCTGCAGCTGGCAGGTCGACGTCAGCGTCGTCAACGGCGCCTGCACGGCGAACGTCACGACGTCCGCCTACGGCCTGCAGGGCGCGACCTGCCACATCGGCGACGGCGCGTGGGTCGACCCCGCATCGTGCAAGCTCTACGTGGCCGTCGGCATCGAGTGAGTGGAAGCCACCCCGTCTTCCCGTGGCGCACACGCCCACGGGAAGCGGGCCCTGGCCGCGCCTCGCCGCCGTCAAGCCATGCCTTCCGCCGTCTGGGATGGTAGCTGCCGGGAAGCCGCCTAAGTAGGTGACCAAAAGTTCCCTACACAAAGGGCTCATTCCCAGAGGGGAATGAGCCCTGTAGGTGTCGAAAACTTCTGGCGACCTACTTAGAACGCGCCCAGCAGCAAGACCTTCAGAAAGATCAGGACGATCCCGGCGGGGACCGCGAGCACCAACGCCAGTCCGTGCATCTTGAGGAGGCCGGACATGCTCTCGCGGCGGAGGCCGAGGCTGGAGATTCCCACGTACGCCGCGACGCTGCACCACATCAGCGCCAAGGCCACCCCATTCAGGTCGATCGTGGCGCCGCCCGAGGATCGGAACAGCGGGAACGAAGCGATCCCCGCCAACATGAGGACCACGCCCAACAGCACCCGATGCACCAGGACACGCTGCTTCGGGTCCTGATTCTCGGAGTCGGAGTCTCCGGCCAGTTCTTCCGTGGTGTTTTCGGACATCGTTGAGCGGAGCCTACACGAGCCGGTGCACGCTCCCCAACGGGTACACCCCCACCAGCCGACCGGACAGGCTCCCGCTCCAGGGAACTATTGGGTAGGCTCGCCGCCTTCCCCCAGGCCTCGCGAAGGGCCTGGGGACTGGTGCGGCGCATGCTCAACCCACGCTGGCCCAATCGAACTTCTTCTGGTGTTTCTCCTCGAAGTAGATCTCGCGCGCGTGGTGCTCGAGGAACTTGATGAAGGCCTCGAACCACTTCGTGGAGAGCAGCTTCTTGTCGTGGAGCGCGTGGAGCTCGTCCACGATGTAGCTCAGCTTCTTGGCGCCGTGATTGAACGAGGCGAGCCGCACCATCCTCGCGCTGGGGAACTCCGCGTGCTGGAGCAACTGCGTGACCCCTTGTTCCGCGAGGAGCGACGCCCGGCTGTCGCACCGGTGCTTGAGGCGCTCGAGCCGGAGCCGAAGCTCGCGCTCCTGGGCGGGCCGGCTCATCGTCTCCTGGACGAGGAGCAGATCGCTCTTGAACCGCGGTGACGCCATCGGGGGGATGGAGGAGGGAGACGGGGTGGGCGGAGTGGTGGGCCGCGGCGTGTGCGTGTTCGGCTTGAGCGTGGGGTGGGGCGGATGCGGTACCTGCACCTCCGGGGGCGCGGCCAGGCCCATGCCCTTCACGTGAACCCGGTCCGGCTTGATGGGATCGAGTGGCCCTTGACTGGCTTGAAGGCCGAGCTTCCTGACCTCCCAGACGAACGTGTCCTGCCGCTCGAGCAGGAGCCGGATGAAGACAGGGGTCTTCACCGCCTGCTTCTTTTTCGCCGACGCCTCCAGCACCTCCGTCTCCACGGTGTCCAACACGGACTGCGCCATCTTGGAGCAATAGACGAGGGTGATCTTCTTCAGCGTCTCGAGATCTCCCTCGGGATGGGCGCGCGTGGCACCAAATTGCATGCCCACGAACGCCTCGACTCCGACCGTGTACAGGGTTCCTCCGATCTGGATGGAGCGGAAGTCATCTCCTTGGAGCCGCTGGTGCTCGAGGTAGCGCTCCCTGCGCTGGAGGAGGCAATCGCTCGCATGGATGTGCTCACAGATGGGGCATTGCTCGCCCGCGTTGAACGCCACCATCGGCCCGGAGTATCCCATGGCCTTGTTGCACAACAGATCGATGAGCTTGTCGATCTCCGGCACTTCCCCGCCGGGCCGGTCCGACCCCGGCACGGTCTTGTCGAACGCGCCGAGGAGGATGCCCTTGATCTTCCCGTGGTTGATCACGTTGTGCGCGTTGGTCCACCCGAGACCGCCAATCTTGGCCTTGATCTGAAGCGTCTGGCCACACGACGGACACCGCTTCTTGTTCGATTTTCCCTCGCCATATCCGTCCGGGTAGATGGCGATCGAGAAACTCGAGCCGCCTACCGAGAAGGTCATGTGGCTGGTCTTTCCGTCCTTCTTGAAGGCCTTGGAGATGGACGGATACTCCTTCACCATGTTGTTGCACAGGGCCAGGAGGTTGGCCTCGGAAAGGCTCTCGCGGTACTGGTTCCTCAAGGACAAGAACTCCAGCACGAGGTTGCTGTAGAGCTTTCCCAGTTCCGCGACGGGTGGGACGATGTCGGGGTATTTGATCAAATAGCCCATGGCGTACGTCGCTCCTTGTTCAGGTTCGGTTCCCGATAGCGCCGGGCAGTGTACCCGCTCCTGGGAAGGGCGTATTAAGGGCGAGCCGGGGCCTTCTTTTTCGTCCGAGGTTCGTGGGGCGCGTTGGGGCCCGCTGGCCTGGCGACGAGCGCTCTCGCGCTGGATCATCGACTGGGCGGACTGGACGGCGGCGCCCGGGTTGTTGAGGTCGAGCTTCGACTCGTGCGGCACGGTGAGGCCCTTGCGCGCCGCGGGCCGCTGCTCGATGGCGGCGAGCCAGCGCTGCAGGTTCGGCAGCCCGTCCACGGACACTCCCGACCAGGCGTGGATGCGCACCCAGGCCCAGTTGGCGATGTCGGCGATGCTGTAGTCCCCCGCGAGGTACTCGCCGCGCGCGAGCTGGGTGTCGAGCACGGTGTACAGCCGCCGCGTCTCGTTCTGGTAGCGGCCAGTCTCCTCCGCGCTTCAGGCTCCAAATAGCTGCTGGAGCACCTCGCGGTGGTAGTTGGTACTGCCCACGTGCGTGGAATGCCACCGGCGGACTGACTCAGCCGGTTGAGCACCGCCTCGAACTCGGCCTGGCTCGTGTCGCGCAGGGACAGGTACAGCCGTGCCGCCCCCCGCAGGTACGAGAAGAGCGGGTGGGGGTCGCGTCCCTCCGGCTTGCGGCGCAGCTGGCGATAGAGCCGCTCGAAGGTGTCGTCCGTCTCGGGCTTGCCCGTGGCCGCGCAATAGTTGGCGGCCGTCGACTCCAGCAGCAGCAGGAAGGCGTGGTACTCGGGCGGCGGCGTCCGGCTCAGGTCCGGTGGCACCGCCGTTCCCGTCCACAGGCGCGAGATGGGCTGGAGCGGTACCAGCACCGGCCCTCGTTGCCCATCACCGGCACCGCGTCTCCCACCGCCAACACCGCCCGCCTCGTCGCGCTGGACGGGCACCCGCAGCAGCTCGGGCTGATCCACCTTCAGGCCCGCGCGCTGCATCTTCTCCACGGCTTCACGATCCACGTCTCACCCCGGCCCCTGTACAAGTGTCCTTCCCGTGCTCCGCCTCACTGGCCCAGCACGGGCCAGTGGGGTTGGAGCGCCTCGCGGCTGCGGCGCAGGGCATCGGCCACGTCGCGCGAGACGCCCTCCACGAAGTGCTCCTCGCGCCGCCCCGCCATCACCTCCACGCAGGCGTGCACCGAGCGCGACAGACCCTCCAATGAGTAGCCCCCTCGAGCAGCAGCACGAGCCGTCCGCCGCAGAAGTCCCGCGCGAGCTGCTGGAACGCCGTGCACATGGCGGCGAAGCCGCGCTCGGTGACGACCATGCCGCCGATGGGATCCTCGCGGTGCGCGTCGAACCCCGCGGAGATGATGACCAGGTCGGGCCGCCAGGCGCGTGCCACCGGGAGGAAGAGCCGCTCGCAGAGCGCTCCGTAGTCCGCGTCGCCCGAGCCCCCGGGCACCCCGCAGTTGACGGTGTAGCCCAGGCCCTCGCCCTCGCCGATCTCCGTGGGGGCCCCCGTGCCCGGGTAGTAGGGGAACTGGTGCGCGGACATATAGAGCACGTCCCGCCGCTTCCAGAAGGCCGCCTGGGTGCCGTTGCCGTGGTGCACGTCCCAGTCGAAGATGAGCACCCGCTGGGCGCCCAGCCGGCGCGCGGCCTCGGCGGCGATGGCCGCGTTGTTCAGCAGGCAGAAGCCCATGGCCTGTTCCGGCTCGGCGTGGTGGCCGGGGGGACGCACCAGCGCGAAGGCGTTGCGTGCCCGGCCCGCCATGACCTCCTCCACCGCCTGCACCGACGCCCCGGCCGCCAGCACCGCCGCGTCGTAGCTGTCCGGGGACAGGGCCGTGTCCGGATCCAGGCTCGTGCTCGTTCCGCGCAGCCCCTTGAGGGCCTCGAGCAGCCGGGGGGAGTGCACCGCGGCGAGCTCCTCGTCGGTGGCCGGGCGGGGGGCCCGGCGCTCCGTCCCTGGGATGGGCTGGCTGTCCAGCAGGCTCAGGATGCGCGCCGGGCGCGCGGGGCACTCGGGGTGCTCGGGTCCCGGGTCATGCTGGAGGAAGAGCGCGTCGGTCAGCAGCAGCGTCTGGGTCATCGGGTCTCCCACCCATGCAACATGGCCGGGCCGAAGTCCAGACGCTCGCCATCCCTCCCTCCAGCCAGGGGATGGCACGTCCAGCAAGCGATGGAGCGCCGGTTCCTTGCCCTCCACGGGAGAACCTTCCTACAGTCCGGACGCCTTGCTCAGACTCCTGAAAAAGCCCGGTCTTCGAGTCGCTCTCCTCGCCACGTTCTCCCTGACGCTGTCCGTCATCCTGGCGACCCTGTACGTCTCCATCTCCTGGTTGGTCTCGGACTACCTCGAGACCCGGTTGATGGAGCATGGCCGCGCCAAGGCGCAGGAGCTGGCGGGCATGATGGCCCGGAGCGATGCGGACAAGCTCGCCATGAAGAACATCGCCGGGTTGATCGACTCGGACAAGGACTTCATCTACGCCGCCATCGTCGCCAGCGACGGCGACATCCTCGTGGATGGGGGTCAACTCCCGCAGCGGTTGCCGGAGTGGCAGTCCCGGTTCTTCCGGCCGGGCGCCGAGTCCTCCTTCACCCTGCCCAACGGGGACCGGCTCCTGACGGAGCTGGCGCCGGGGCCCCGGTGCCTGGCCGAGTCGTGCCGGGCCGTGGTGGTGGTGAGCTTCGAGGCCCTGCGCGCCATGCAGCGCCAGCTCACCGTCATGCTGGTGGCCGTCTTCGTCATCGGGCTCGTGGTGGTGGTGACGCTCGTCTACTTCGTCACGCACAAGCTCATCCTCCAGCCCCTGGAGCGGATGATGGCGGTGGCGCGCAAGATGGCCGAGGGGGACCTGACCAACCGGGTGACGGTGGACGCCGGGGGCGAGCTGGGCCAGCTCGCCGAGGCGCTCGACAGCATCGGCCAGTCCCTGCGCAAGACGCTCGGCCAGGTGAGGGGCGTGTCCGAGGTGGTCTCCAACGTCATCGAGCAGCTGTCGCGCGCGGGCAACACCGTGTCCTCGGGCGCCGCCACCACCCAGGGCCGGGTGGCCGAGACGTCCTCCTCCATGGAGCAGATGCTCGCGTCCTTGCGCGGCATCGCGGAGAACGTCGAGGTGCTCTACCAGAGCGCCGAGGAGAGCAGCTCCTCCATCATGGAGATGGCCGCCACCAACGACGAGGTGGCCGAGAACGTCCAGGCCATGGCGGGCAGCGTGGAGGAGACCACGAGCGCCATCGAGGAGATGACGTTCTCCATCAAGGAAGTGGCCAAGAACATCGACGAGCTGCGCGACTCCACCGAGGAGACCAGCTCCTCCATCAGCCAGATGGACAGCTCCATCAGCCGGTGGAGGCCAACGCCAACGAGACGGCGCGCCTGTCCGAGCAGGTGTCCGAGGACGCCAAGACGGGCGTGGAGGCGCTGCGCAAGACGATGAAGGGCATGGACCGCATCAAGGAGTCCAGCCTCACCGCCTCGGGCGTCATCGACAGCCTGGGCCGGCGCATCTCGGAGATCGGCAACATCCTCAACGTCATCGACGACGTGGCCGAGCAGACCAACCTGCTCGCGCTCAACGCGGCCATCATCGCCGCGCAGTCGGGCGAGCACGGCAAGGGCTTCGCGGTGGTGGCGGACGAGATCAAGGACCGGCCGACCGCACCGGCAAGTCCACCAAGGAGATCGCCGACCTCATCAGCAGCGTGCAGGAGGAGAGCCGCAACGCGGTGCAGGTGATGAACCTGGGCGTGCGCAACGTGGAGGAGGGCGTGCAACTGGGTCTCGAGGCCGAGGCCACGCTGCGTAAAATCAACGACAGCGCCCAGAAGTCCACGCAGATGGTCAAGGCCATTGCCCGCGCCACGGTGGAGCAGGCGCGCGGCAGCAAGCAGGTGACGCAGGCCATCCAGCGCATCTCCCAGACGGTGCAGATGATCTCCAAGGCCTCCAACGAGCAGGCCAAGGGCGGCGAGCAGATCATGAACAGCGCCGAGCGGATGAAGGCCATCACCGTGCACGTGCAGAGAAGCAGCCAGGAGCAGGCCCACGGCAGCAAGCAGATCACCCGCTCCATCGAGAACATCAACGAGATGGTCACCCACCTCAATCGCGCCCAGAAGGAGCAGACCAAGGGCAGCGAGCAGGTGCTCAAGGCGGTGGAGGCCATCAAGGGCGTGTCCGACCACCAGGCGCGCTCGGTGAAGGCGCTGGAGGAGGCGATCGACAGCCTGCAACGCCAGTCCGAGGTGCTGCGCGCCGAGAGCCGGCGTTTCAAGGTCTAGGAAACAGCGCGCCTTGTGTCCGCGCTGGACGGATGCCGGGCGGACAGGCACTCATCGGGTTGCACCCGGCCGCCCAGGGCGTCATAACCCGGGGCGGTTCATTCGGAGTCCGTGCGCATGTTCAACGTCGGTGCAGGCGAGCTGATCTTCATCTTGGTGGCGGCGCTGATCGTGCTCGGCCCGAAGCAGTTGCCCGAGTTCGCCCGGGCCATCGGCAAGTTCGTGCGCGAGTTCCGTCGGCAGACGGACGACGTGCGCACGGTGGTGGAGCGCGAGTTCTACAAGATGGACCAGGAGTTCAACGACGAGCCGCGCCCCCCGGTGCCCATGGGCAGGCCCGCGGTGCTGCCCTCGCCGGTGCCGGCCGTGTCACCCGAGTCCCTGTCCTCGCTTCCCGCGCCAGAGCCTCGCCCGACGCCCTGGTGGCGCCCGTGCCGGTCCCCGGTGCCCTGGCCGCCTCGGCCTCCGCCGACTCCCCCGAACTGTCCGCCCCCTCTCCCGTTCCCACCGCCGAGCCCCTGCCCGGCGCGGTGGCGCAGGACCCTCCAAGAGCGGCTAGCCCCCGAGATCCGTACCCGTGGAAAATGACCTTCGGATGAGTTTGATGGAGCACCTGTCGGAGCTCCGTTCCCGCCTGATCAAATGCATCGCCGCGGTGTTCGTCCTCGGGGCCGTGTCGCTCGTGTTCGCCCGGCCCATCTTCGGCCTGTTGATGCGGCCGGTGCTGGACGCGCTGCCGCCCGATGGGCGCGCGCTCGTCTACACGTCGGGCATCGAGGAAATCAACGTCCTCATGAAGGTGGGCGTCTACTGCGGCATCTTCCTCACGACGCCCGTGCTCCTGTGGCAGATCTGGGGCTTCGTGGCGCCGGGGCTCTACCCCGAGGAGCGCCGCTACGCCTCGCCGTTCGTGTTCATGGGCACGCTCGCGTTCCTGCTGGGCGGACTGTTCTGCTACTTCGCGGTGCTGCCCTCGATGTTCCAGTTCCTCCTCAACGAGGAGGAGAGCACGGCGACGGCGCAACGGCTGGACGTGGGGCGGCTGAGAGCGGACGACGCGCTGCGCTTCCTGAGCATCGGCGAGGCCGAGCGCGCGGGAAAGCTCGCCCAGGAGACGAGCGCGGCGCTCAAGGCGGACGGCGCGGGGGCGATGCCGGAGGCCGAACGGGAGCCCTCGGAGAAGGTGGAGCTGGAGGCGCGGCTGAGCGGACTGGGCCGGCTGGTGGACGCGGCGGCGCAGGGCTTCAACACGGTGCCGGCGCGCGTCGTGCTGCGGCAGACGGTGGAGAAGCGCGCGGAGGCGGTGGAGGCGTACGCGAAGGAGGACTTCACGGCCTCCAGCCGGGCCATGGACGAGGCGGCGAGCCTGCTGGCGGGCGTGGCGCCCTCCCGGGCCGAGGAGCTGGCGGGTTTGTGGCGCCTGGAGAAGGAGCTGGCGCTGGGCAAGGCGCGCTACGTGGCGCAGGCGTGGACGCGGCCGATGCTCACCATGGAGGAGCAGTTGTCGCTGGTGCTGCTGCTGCTCCTGTCCTTCGGCATCATCTTCGAGCTGCCGCTGGTGATGGCGCTGCTGGGCGTGGTGGGCATCATCAAGGCGAGCTTCCTCATCAAGTATCAGCGGCACGCGTTCGTCGTGTGCCTCATCCTGGCGGCGGTCCTCACGCCCACCGGTGACGTGGTGAACCTGTCGCTCATGGCTGGGCCCATGCTCATGTGCTACGAGATGGGCGTGATCGCCGTGTGGCTCATCGAGCGGCGGCGGGCGAAGAACGCGGCCGAGACGGGCATCACCCCGACGGGCGCCTGAGCCGGAGCCCGGCCACGGGTGGCCGGAGCCGGGGGGCGTGCTAGGCACGGGGGCGTGTTGGTGACTCCCCCCTCGCCGTCGCCTGGCCAATGACTTGCGCTACCTCGTGGCGCTGCTGCGCCGCTTCCGCCCCACGGTGCTCATGGCGGTGGTCCTCTTCGGCTTCATGCCCCTCGTCTACCGCTGGCGGCACGTGGGGGCGGATGGCCACGGGGTGAGCCTGGGCAAGGCGCTGCGCCACGTGTACTTCCTGCTCTACGGGCAACCCTCGCTGGATGTGGATGACACCCTGTTGATGGTGCTCGACATGGTGATTCCCCCCGTGGGCATCGCCGTGCTGGTGGACGGCGTGGTGCGCTTCGCCTACCTCTTCTTCGCCGGGCACCGGCAGGACAAGGAGTGGTTCGAGGTGATCGCCGAGACGATGAAGGGCCACGTGGTGGTGTGCGGCGCGGGGCGCGTGGGCTACCGGGTGGTGTCGCAGCTCCGGGCGCTGGGCCGGGACGTGGTGGTGGTGGAAAAGCGTGAGGAGGCGGCCTTCGTGGCGGTGCTCCGCGACGAGCAGGTGCCGCTGCTCATCGACGACATCCGCAGCCAGCAGTGCCTGCCGCGCACCAACGTGAAGGCGGCGGCGGCCATCGTCTGCGCCACGGATGATGACCGGCCAACCTGAACATCGCGCTGGATGCCCGCAAGGTGAACCCGAACATCCGCGTGGTCATCCGGCTCTTCGATGACGACCTGGTGGCCAAGGTGCGCGACACCTTCAAGGCCGAGGCGCTGAGCAGCTCGTCCCTGGCGGCCCCCGCCATGGCGCTCGCGGCGTTGGATCCCCGCATCATCCACTCGTTCCGCATCGGCACGCACCTGATGGTGGTGTCCGTCTTCGAGGCGCGCGAGAAGCTGCCGGGCATGACGCTCGCCGAGGTGCGCGACCGCTTCGGCGGCCTGACCTTGTCCATGCGCCGGCACGGGGAGGGAGGAGCGGCTGCATCCTCCCGGAAGCACCCTCATCGAGCCGGGAGACCTGCTGACGCTGCAGGCCGAGTACGAGGACTACCGCAAGCTGCGCGACTTCACCCTGGAGACCGAGGCCCCGGTGTTCGCGCCCCCCCGCCCCGAGTCCATGTCCTGAGACGTGGTGACGGTTGTTATCACCCGGGACGGTTGTCACCAGGAGACGGCGGGGGGGAGGGGGCCTCTGTCGAAACGTTTCCGAGGGAAGCGCGCGTCTTCCCCGGCGGGGTGGGTTGGCCTCGTCCTTGCTGATGGACATGGCAACACCCCTCGCCCCCGAGTTCGCCCATGCCCTCCGATATCAGCGGCTACGGAAGTCGCCCCGCCTATCCTTCTTCCTCCCAGACTCAAGGCTACGCGCGCTCGTCGAGCAACTCTCCCCCGCGGGCCAGCGGTTCGCACTTGCCTGCCCCGGGTGCCTACGCTCCCGCCGAGCCCGCCTTCATTCCCCCAGGTTATGCTCCTGCCCCGGGTGCCTACGCCCCTGCTCCCTCCTCCGCGGGCTATGAGCAGTACGAGCAGTACGACGCCTACGACCGCGACATGATGAGCAACCCCCACGCTCAGCCCCAGTGGAATACCCCGGTCGGCATGGGGCAGAACCCCTATGCGCAGGTTCAGAACCACACGCTGTATGGGCGTGGTGGCCCTCAGCCCAAGCATGTCAGACAGTCCAATCTCGGGGACTGCCACGTGCTGGCGGCAATGGCGGGTGTCGCCAGCGATCCCAACGCCATCCGGCACATGGTGCAGGAACAAACGCCAGGCGTATACCAGGTCAATCTTCACGACCCCACGACCCTTCATCCGGTGCAAGTGCATGTGGACGCCACGCTCCCCGAGGGAATGGAGGCCAGCTTCCATCGTTCCCGGCGACAACCTGTCATCTGGCCGCACATGGTTGAGAAGGGCTACGCCAAGCTTCACGACGCCAACGAGACCGTCTACGGTCAGTCCTCGGGCCTGCCCACGCGCGAGCGCCAGGTGGTGGGTTACGATGATCTGGCGGGAGGCACAGGCGCTCCTGCCATGCGGGCCTTCACGGGGAGGCAAGCGGATTATATGTCCATCCGGAGCATGCCGGACCAGGTGCTTGTCGATCACCTCAGCCAGGCCAACACTCCGGGCGTCGCGGTGGTCGCCGGATCCAACGCCCTGGACTCCAACACGATGAGCTCGAGGGTTCTACCCGCTCATGCCTACACCGTGACCGGCACTCGGATTTCCAGAAGCACGGGCGAGGTCATGGTGGGGTTGCGCAATCCGCACGGAGGGACGCAGCATCCGGTTCTGGGCACCGTGAACGACACCTTCGAGTTGCCGCTGCGTAAGTTCAGGGCGTCTTTTGAAACCGTGACCTACCCTGTCCGGTAGCGTCATTCGAGGCCGAGAAGCCATGAACGCATGCGTGAGACCCTGTTCCTTCTCCGCGTGTGTGCGTAGCGTCAGGGCATGAACGACGATCCTCATGACCTCGCCCGCTTCGTGCGCGCCCAGGATGACGGTGGTACCTACGACCGGGCTCTCGCGGAGCTGCGCCGCGGACGCAAGACCTCGCACTGGATGTGGTTCGTGTTCCCGCAGATCGCCGGCCTCGGCCGCAGCTCCATGGCCCAGCGGTATGCGATCGCGTCGCTCGACGAGGCACGCGCGTACCTCGCGCATCCGGTGCTGGGGCCGCGACTCGTCGAGTGCGCGAGGGTCGTGGCCGGCACGTCCGCGCCCTCTGCGGAGGCGATCTTCGGGGACATCGACGCGCAGAAGCTCCGGTCCTCGATGACGCTGTTCCTGCGCGCCGACCCGTCGCGGCCGGTGTTCCAGCGGGTCCTCGACGCCTTCTTCGGCGGAAAGGCCGATGAGGCGACGGACCGCCTGCTCTGACGTCCAGCTCGGCGCGGCACGGGAGGACACCCCGCGAGGAGGCCTGGTCTCGCGGGGTGCGTCCTCTCGGAGGCGCGCCGCCAGTCAGTAGCAGACGACCGTCAGGTGGCCCCGGGCTCGCCAGCGGGCGCATCGACCTTGTCGCCGGGCACCTTCGGCACGTGAAAGACGATCAGCCGCACCTTGTGGGGCACCGGCACCGCGCCGTGCACGTCATTTGGCTCCAGCACGAGCAGATCTCCGGGCTGGAGGTGCAGCAGCGAGCCATTGACCCAATAGTCGGCCGCGTCGAGGAAGTAGAAGATCTCGTGGAGCGACTGGTGGTGGTGCTTTCCCTCGGTGAAGTTCGCGGGGTGTTCGACGAACAGGATGGCCGTCTGGTTCACCGGAACGTTCACCGGCAGGTCGAGCAGGGGCAGGACGACCCGCCCATCCGGGCGATGCCCGGGCACTACGTCCGCACAATGCACTACACGCATTCGGCTGCATCCTTTCTGTCGTTCCACGGGTCCAACGGGGCGGGGGCCGACGTCAGGTCCGCGTAGAGGTTGTTGATGAGTTCGAGCCCGCGCGCGTAGCAGGCGAGCGCGACCGTGTCCTGCTGATCCCGGGCGATGTGGAAGGGCATGACGCTGCACATGTGAGCGGCCTCGGCCAGACGCACCTTGAGCATCCAGTAGGGGTCGCCCTGGCTCCACCCGGTGGCGGTGAGCCAGGAGCGGATGCGCTCGCGCACCCTGCGATAGAACGCCACCATGCGTGGCGAGGTGAGGGTGTAGTTGAGCTCGTCTCCCCGCGCCTCGACCCGCACGTGGCCATCGTGGATCAGGTCGTACATGGAATTGACGGAGTGCCAGATCTTCCCCAGGTCGTACGCCACGTCGTAGCCGTCGTTCCCGCGGGGATCGATCAGGTAGAAGCGGTAGCTGTTCCTGTCGATCAGGATGTTGTCGAAGTGCGGGTCTCCGTGGGTGCGCACCAGATGGTTGGGCGTCAGGATGCGCAGCGCATGCTGGTTGCGCGCCAGGTCCGCGACGACGTCGTGGACGTTCCTCAGCCACACCCCGTTCACGCGCACCTTGTCGGCGGTCCACAGCGCCTGCCGCTCCGGAAGCGCGCTCGCGGTCTCCGCGAGTCTCTCCTCGATGCGGCGCAGGTGGGTGCGCCACACGTAGTCGCCAGGCGCGGGTCTCAGGCCGACGGGATGGATGTCGCTCTTGAGGGCGGCGAGCACCCGGCACGCCCAGCTCGCCGCTTCCGCCTCGTCGATCTCTCCGGTGAGGATGAGCCGGCGCAGCGTGGGGAGGTGGTGGTACGTGAGGTCCATCGAGACGCCATACGATTCGATGCGGTGGTCGACCACCTCCGGGAAGTGCCGGCTCGCCGGGCCCTCCAGGCCACGCAGCCATAGGATTTCCTCGGTCAGCTTGCCGCGGCCAACGCCCATTGCCTCCTTGCGGACGGTCCGGCGTCCGGACGTGGCATGCAGCCGCAGGTACGTGCGGGCGTACGAGCCACCGGCCAGTTTGTTCTCGGCGACGGTTTCATTCCCATGGATGTCCCGGGAGAGCACGGCGCTCCGGAGCCGGATGCGGCGTGACAGCAGGCCGAGCGCTCCAGGCCAGGACAGCAGGAAGTCGCTCTCCTCGAGCGTGGCGCACAGATCCGGCCGCTCCTCGCCTGTCAGGAGGATGGCCCCGAGGTAGCTCCCGGCGATGACGGTTCCGATGCCGTCCAACTGCAGGGAGGGGCGGTCTTCCTGGGGGGCCGCGGCTTTCGCCGACCTTCCGCCCTCCACCGGATCGCCCACCAGCACGGTGGCGGTGGTGAGGTTCGCGAAGGTGTGCAGGACCTCCGGCCGGATGTTGCAGGAGCAGTCGAAGATCAGGACGTTGCCAGAGCCGCCTCGCAGCGCCTCGGCCAGTGTTCGGGAGCGTTCCTCTTCGTCCACGGGCGAGGTCTGTTTGACCATGCCCGGCCACGAAGTGCATTCACACGTCCCTGTTTCCTTTCCTTCCGAGAGGATCGTGATTCGGTTGATGAGGCCACTGAGGACGGCCTCTCGCATGCGGTCCACCACACAGATGTGGGTATCGAGGTGTCGCGGGCAGATGGTGTTGCGCACGATGACTTCCAAGCAAACCTCCCTTCGCCAGAACAGCAGTGGGGTGACAGGTGGCCCTGGCGGGGCCCGCGTCACGTTGCGTACGAAATGATGGGAAGCTCTACGTCTTCCACGCTCCACCGAGCGATCTCACATACGCGGCCGCGCGTTCCGAGACGCCGGGGGAGGGGAGATGCCCAGTTGCTGCAAACGGTGGGTGTTCAGCCAGGGGCGAGCGGGCTTCCTCGGCCCCGAGGTCTCCGGCGGGGCGGGGACGGGACGCAGCAGCGAGGACGGCAGGCCCGCCGCCTCCGCCAGCTTCACCCCCCAGGCGTATTTCGTGAGGCCTTCCTGGGTGGCCACGTGGAGAATGCCCTCGAGCTCCTCGTCGATGGCGCGGGCCAGCACCGTGGCCACGTCGTAGGACCATGTCGGCTGTCGCTCGGAGTGGTCATCGAGCTCCACGGATTTGCCCTGCTCCAGAGACCGGAGCATGGCCTCGATCCACGTCGGCTTGCGGCCCGGGACCGGTCCTCCATAGAGGACGGGAAGGCGGACCGTCAGGTAGTGGGGAACCCGGGCGGTGTGCTCCTCCCCCCGCAGCTTGGTCGTTCCGTAGACTTGCAGCGGCCGGGGTTGGCTGTCCTCGGTATAGCCATGACTCGAGGTGCCATCGAACACATACTCGGAGGAAATATAGACGAGCTTCACGCCATGCTCCGCGCAGGCCCTCGCGACCTGCTCCGTGCTCTGTGCATTCAGCCGGTCCGCCATGTCCGGGTCCCGCTCGCACGCCAGCACGTCGGGGCTCGCGATGCAGTGCACGCAAATCCCTGGCGTATGGGTCCGGAAGAACTGCTCGACCTGACTGGCGTTGGTCGCATCGATCCGGTGAAGAGGGGCACGGTCCGAGCCGTGGGACCAGCCGAGCACGTCATGCTTCGCGCCGAGTACCGCCAACACGTGGCTGCCCAGCATGCCGCTCGCACCAGTGACAAGGATTCTTCGAGACATAAGCGTTTGTTTCTCCCAAGGCAGGCACGAGGCAGCCGCCGGGACTCGCGGGCCCTGCGCCACGCCAGATTCGGCGGGTTGGCACCAGGAACCCTATGAAGAACAAGGGGGAGGTGAGTCGGTCAGACCCACCATGTCTTCCAGACGTGAGAACGTGATGCGTGATTCGAGAAACAGCAAGCCGCGCATTTGTCTCGCTCGAAGAACAGGCCTTCAAGCGAGGAGAGCTGCGCGTGTTCGAGGGGAGGGGGCGTCCCGTGCGAAGGGAATAATACCGAATCCCTGAACAAACGGCAACGCTTAATCGCGCCTGTCCGTTATCGCGGAGCCAGGAGTGGCTTTGCTCTCCAAGATTGTTTTATTGTGAGAAAACCAGGCATGAGATGGATGTTTGCCAGGCGTATTTACTCTTTGACTGACTGTAAACCGGTCCCGCGCCGAAGGAAAAGCTGTCATGGCCCGGGCGGAAGGAAAGGGGAGGCACCCATTCCCTCGTGAGTTCACATTGAATTCACATCCATGCCCAGGGGCCCTGGGGGGCCCGTTGTCCGGACCGACGCATACCCTACGTGCAATCCCTCTCACCGGGGGACAGTGGCATCTCACTTGTCGAGTTGGCCGCCAGGGGCCCGTTCGACTTCCGCCGCGAACCTGCCTCGGCAGCTAGATGCGAGGGGAAACGCCACGCACGAAGCTCAGCACGAGGACGCATTGACGCTCCGCGAGACTGACAGATGTTTCCGCTCCCCGAGCCCTCACTCGTTACCGGGTGATGGGAATACGGGAGGGTTGCTTCTCCCCGCGCGAGAAAACCTTGGACGCGCTGCTCCTCTCGGCGACTCCCGGCGCAGGGGTTGAGCGTTGAAGTCCCTGGAGCGCTGTCCCATAGTGGTTCGCATGACCGACATCATGTTTCCCCAAACCGTTCTCGATCGGATGCGTGACGACGGAGACCGGATCTGGTTCGAGCACGGAAGCCGAGTGGTCACCGCGGCCGAGCTCCTGCGCACGACCCGGCGCGTGGCCTCGGGCCTGCGGGCCGCCGGTGTGGGACCGGGCTCCGGCCCGGCCGTGTCCGCCAGCGTCACGCCGGATGCCTTCGCGGCGATGATGGCGGCCTGGGCGCTGGGCGCCCGCATCGCGGGGATCCGTCCGGGGTTGACGTCCGGGCAACTGACACACCTGCTCGGCGATCGCGTCGACGCCCTGCTCATCGATCCGGCGAACAACACCGCCGAGATGCGCGAAGCGGCCGGGAAGCTGCCGGTGCTGTGCCTCGGCGCGGCGCCGGACCTGCCGGATGTGCTGGCCGCGGCGGACGATGGGGCACCCCTGCGGGCCTCGGGACGGCCGGGCGACGTCGCTCGGATCATCTACACCAGCGGCAGTACCGGCAATCCCAAGGGAGCCGTCCAGACGTACGCGGCGATCAGCCAGGATTGGCCGGCCTGCCCCGAGTACTGGAGTCCCGTCATCCGCGAGATGGCCTCCGGGATGCAACGCCATCTGCTGTTCGGTACGCTGAACAGCCAGGTCGCGCTGGATTATGCATTGGTGGCGCTGCTCTCAGGGGGCACCGTCGTCATCCCGGAGACGATGGATCTGCGGCCGTTCTTCCCGACCGTGATCGCCCGCCACCGCATCACCAGCAGCATCCTGAGCGTGCCTCGGCTCTACCAGATGCTCGACAGCCTGCGCACGGACCCGGTCGATGTCAGCAGCCTGCGCATGCTCATGGTCTCCGGCTCGCCGTTGAACCCGCAGCGCTACGCCGAGGCCCTGCGGCGGCTCGGCCCGGTGGTCTTCCAGGGCTATGGCCAGACGGAGGCGGGCCTGCTGTCGATGTTGACGCCCCGCGAAGCCCTGGCGTCGAAGGGCGCCCTGGAGTCCGTGGGCCGCCTTCATCACAGGGTGAAAGTGGAGGTTCGCGGCCCCAACGGCTCGCGGATGCCACCTGGAGAGGTGGGCGAGCTGTTCGTCCAGACGCCCTACCAGACGTCCGGTTACTGGGCGGACCCGCAGGAAGCCGCCGAGGTGTTCGTCGAGGGTTGGGTTCGCACCCGCGACCTGGGCTACGTCGACGGTGACGGTTATGTGCACCTCGCGGGCCGGGCGCGCGATGTGATCATCGTCAACGCGAATGTCTATTACGCTGGCCCCATCGAGCGGGTGCTCGCCGAGCACCCCTCCGTCGATCAGGCCTACGTCGTCGGCAAGGACGACGAGCAGACCGGGGAGGCGGTGCACGCCTTCGTGGTGCCGCGGCCGGGCGCGCAGCCGGACGTGGGTGAACTGCGGGACTGGGTGGTGAGTCGATTGGGGCAGGCCTGTGCGCCGCGCACCGTGACGTTCATCACCGAGGTTCCCGTCGGGCCGAGCGGCAAGCCGAACAAGCGCGCGCTGGCCAACCGCTGACCGCGGAAGCCAGGGGCGGAAGGGGCGCCTCGCGAAGGGTGGGGCTCACGGCACCTCGCTGGGAAAGACATGATGTCCGTCTTCGCCCAGCGGCAGCGCGACCTCCGACAGCACGGCCGACATGGGCAGCGGGCCGTACAGGTGGGGGAACAGTCCCGGGCGACGACCGCCCGAGGCTGGCTCCCAGCGCAGCGCGGCGCCCAGTGCCGCCGGGTCGACGGCCACCAGCCAGAGGTCACGTTCCCCCGAGCGGTGCTTGCGCGCGCTCTCGCGTACCTGCTCGGCCGTGGAGAGGTGCAGGAAGCCGTCGCGCGTGTCGTCGGCCGAGCCGTGATAGGCACCCATCGTTCTGGCGGCCCGCCAGTCGGCGCCGCGGACGAGCGTGTAGATCGGGGAGTTCATGCCCTCTCCCCTATCGCACCTGCGCGCGTGGCGACACCTGCGGCGATGCGTCGGGCTGAACTGGCGGTCCCTTGCCTTCGCGTGTCCGCGTGGGGGATCGTGGGGGCGCTGTCCAGGAGACCCACCATGGCCCCGCCCGTTGCACAACAGACGGCTGTCCGCGTTGCACCCGTGTCCCACAAGCAGCCCGCCCGGGACGTCATCAACATCGTGGTCATGGTGGGCGGTACGGTGGATCCGATCAACAGCGATCCCAAGGTCCGCTCCGCCAGCTACCGCAATCCCAGGGTTCCCGCGCCCCCCGATCCCAAGAAGGACAACGATCCGGACTGGTACTGGGGTACCAATAGACTGCTCCTAGAAGAATTGGACAAGCTCCAGAAGAAGTACCGCAGCCTGTACCTCTTCGTCGCCCATGGATGGACCGGCGACAACTCGCCCACCAACCGGCGTATCGCCGGAGCCTATCTCGCGGATCGGTTGTGTGGAGGCAATGGCGAGCAGGCCTACTACAAGGGCTTCCTCCAGAGCGAGGTGTCCATCCACCTCATCGGGCACTCGCATGGCGGCAACGTCATCAATGAGTTCACCCACCGGGCCGCCACTTCCAAGCAGTGGCCGAAGCAGTGGAAGATCCGCAGCATCACCTACCTGTCCACGCCCTTCTTCAAGCGGCTGCATCCGGTGGACACCGGCGCCTTCGACAAGGATTGCCGCGTCCTCAATGTCTACTGCAAGTACGACCTGACCCAACGTGTCATCGCCGACTTCTCGCTCTTCCCCCTCAATGACGTGCTCCAGCAGGTGCGCGCCTCCGAACTCGTGGAGCGGATCGCCCAGGTGAAGTTCGACACCGGGCGCCTCCAGAGCGCCATGCTGTCCGTGGACGTGCAGCTCACCGGGAAGAAATGGTACCAGCTGGATCCCAAGCTGCTGATGGATGCGAAGGAGGGCAAGAAGCTCTACGAGGGGGTGCTCTCCACCTTGAAGCAGCTCCACGCCGTGTTCGACAAGGCGCGGCAGATCGTCGACAGGCTCCACCAGGGCATCGACTACCCGGTGCCCAAGGAGCTGGACGCGAAGCTGACGAAGCATCGTCAGGTGATGAGCGCCGCGCTCGCCTCGAAGTTCCGCCTCCGGCTGGACGAGATCGAGCGAGGGCTGGACAAGACGGAGAAGGCCTTCCAGGCTCGCCTCAAGAGCGGCAAGTTTCCGCACCAGGGCTTCTTCGAGGATCTCCACGTCACCGCGTTCCTGCTGCCGTTGGTCCGGTTCCTCTCGGTGGACCGTACCAGCCTGAAGGGGCCACTGTGGGACCTGGTGCATGAGCTGCTCAGGGAGCAGATCCACGAGTTCGACAACACGGGGACCTCTCCCTCCGCCCAGCTTCGGGGGTCGCCGTTCGCGAACCGGATCGTGGACCTGCCCATCACGACCGAGGATCTGCTCTTCGGCAAGGGCAAGGATGCCGCCTTCGACAAGTTCATCGCGCGGCTGGAGGGCATCGAGGCCCGCTACGCGCAGTCCCCCGCTCAGCACGCGCTGATGGACCTGCTCTTCACGCTCATCGCCCAGATGGAGCCGTTGAGGACCGTGGTGTCCAAGTGGGCAACAGCGGTGGACTGGTTCGAGGGCATGGTGCGCAGCCAGGCCTGGGTGAAGTCGAAGCTGGGAACCCAGACCGACCAGGACAAGCTGGTACTGCGGTTCGTGCAGACGCTGGAGAGCTACGCGCTCATCTTCAAGGACCGGGACTGCGGGTCGATGCAGGTGGATGATCCGAAGATCAAGCTGGAGGAGGGGATCCGCCACTGGGCAGCATCCCCTACCGGCGATCAAGGCGCACTCCACCAGCCGCATGAAGCTGTACCCGAAGGTGAAGACGGCCCTGGAGGGTCAGTTCAATACCCTGCCGCGTGCGGGGGTTGAGCAGGCGCGTGCCGATCAACGGGAGCGGGTGGGGATGCACCGCCCCACGGAGTCCTTGCCGCACTTGCTCTCGTCGGTCCAGGAGGCACCCGACAGCCGTGCCTCCGTCAGGTCCGCCCCCTCCAGGTTGGACAGTTCCAGATTGGCGTCGCGTAGATCCGCGCCTCGGAAGATGGCTCCCGCGAAGTCGCAATTCGCCAGGGTCGCATCCCGGAGGTTTGCTCCGGAGAGGTCCGCGCGCCTGACGAGCGCGCCTCCGCCGGGGACATCGTAGAGATGCCGCTTCTTCGAGCGGCGGTAGGGTCCGCTCTGTCCGTAGAGGCTGCTGTCCTCCAGGTTGACGCCGCGCAGGTTGGCGCCCTCGAAGTTGACGGACTCCAGGTTCTTGGCGTTGCGCAGATCCACCCCTCCAGGATGGCGCCCTGGAGTTGAGCGCTCAGCAGCCCGGCATCATCGAGCCGAGCCCCGCGCAGGTCCGCCTGCCGCGCGTCCACGCCCTCCAGTCCGGCCTCGGTGAGGTCGGCGTTGCGCAGGTTCGCGCGAGCCAGCACCGCGCCCATCAGCGTCGCGCCTTTCAAGCGCGCGCCCTCGAGGTTCGCGCCCTCCAGCGAGGCGTCCTTGAGATCGCACCCCTCGCACTCGCGCGTCTCCAGCAGGCGCCGGACGGTCTTCTCGCGCTCGCTGAGGCACCCGGACAGGGAGGGGACACCCAGCAGGAGGAGGAGGGAGAGGAACCGCCCGTGGTGCACCTGGAGTCGCATGGCCCCGGACTCTACCCCGTTCCCTCGTGCGTCGCTTCCGGGCTCGCCACCCCCGGACGGGTGACGGATGAGCCCGCTCTCACTCGCGCCACCCCGCGCATGCGCCCAGGAGAATGACAGGGCCCCTCCCCAACCGGAGAAGTCGAGGGAACATGGTCCGCGCGGACTCGAAGGCCATTCACGAGCTATATCGGCTCGACGGAACATTGGTCAGAAGATACGTCCCTCCTGGCGTGAGCTTCCCCTAGGAAGAGAAGGACAGGAAGACGAGCCATGGCACGAGAGCTGGACGTGAAGCAGTGGCGGGACGCATTGGTCGAGGCATGCGAGGACGGGGATGGTACTCGCGCGAGAACGCTCGTGTTGCAGCCGGGCCTTCGCAGGGCCAGGGTCTTGTTGGAAGGCATGCTGGAAGACCCGGATGCGCTCGTACGGCAGGCGGCGGCCTGGGGCCTGGGCGAATTGGGCGGCGCGGCCAGTGCCAGACGCCTGGAGCAACAACTGCCCATCGAGGAGTCCCGCCAGGATCATGACGGGGCCTCCGTCGTGGAGACCATCACCCAGGCGTTGGGTCGTATCAAGGAAGCGGGTTCACGGGCGACCCTGGTGCGCAGGCTGCAACGGTTGGTTCCTGGCAGGGACACTCTCTCGGAGGTCAATCCATTGGCCCGAGCCCTGTGGCGCCACCGCCATCCCGACCTGTTACCGGGTATTCGCGAAGCGTTGGAGCAACTTGACCTGTCGGAGTTGAACTCCCTGCGGGGGTTGCGACTGCTTCTGGAGAAATCACCCGAGGAACTCCGCACGTGGGCCCAGGACATGTCGGTGCCCGTGAAGGACAAGACGGAAGTCCTTACGGTGCTCGAAGAAGAGGTGCCCGACGCATGGATGCCCACCTTTTCCGCCTTCATCTCCACGGCGGAGGCCATGGTCGATGATGCGGTGAACCAGGATGGAGAGGCCGCGTACTTCTGCGAGCGCTTGCTGCTCCTCGTGCCCTCCCAAGGGTTGGTTCTGAAGCTCGCTCTGGTTTGCGCACCGTGGCCAGGAGATTGCTCTCCGCGACGTCCCTCAATTGCGCCACGCGAGCAGCCAGCCTCCTGGCGTTGATAGGCCAGCCGGAGGATGTGGCTCTGCTGGAGAGACACCGTCCGGCGGAGCCAATTCTTGCCAGGCTCTTCGATGAGGCAGCCCAGGTTCTGCGCCGCATCCAGGAAAAGTGAGCCTCCCGATGGTACGGAGTGCTCACTAGCGTTGCCTCCTCCAACGAGTTCCGCCCTGGTCGGTTGCCACATCTGGCCAATCGACAATCTTCACATCCATCACCTGCTTGGTGTCTGCCTGAATGTCCTCCTGGGACACCCCCTATCCCAGCTCCCGGGTGCGGGTGAGGGCCTTGCGCGCCACCTCCAGCCCAGACAGTTCCTCGTGCGGGTGTGGCTCGGTATAGCCCCGCTCCCGGGTGAGGCCCACGGCCTTCGACAAGGGCACCCCCTGCGTGAGCTGATCACTCATCGAGGGCAATGCCCTGAGGCTCGGCTCCTCCCCGGAGGCGACCACCGCCCCGGTCCTTCCTCCCGGCGGCAGGGCGAGCGCGCGCCGCAACAGCGCGTCGAGCGGCTCCCACTCGATGAGGAAGCCATCGTGGCCGTAGGGACTGGAGAGCGCGGCGTACTCCGCGTGACGGCCCAGGTCGCGCAGGCTCCGGGCCAGCGCGTCCATGTGCCGGGCGGGGAAGAGCTGGTCCTCCTCGATGCCCACGCACAGCGCGCTCGCCTGGATGCGCGGCACACCCCACTCTCCCCGGGTGTTGGGCTCGGGGGGCGCGAGAGATCGTGGTGATCCATGGCGCCCAGGAGCGCGAGGTAGGACCGGGCATCGAAGCGCGCCCGGAGCTTGGCTCCCTGGTGTTCCAGGTAGCTCTGGATGGGGTAGTGCCCCCGCGAGGACCAACCCGGCGCCTGGGTCTCTCCGGGCCGGGGCCGGCCGCGTCCATGGTGTGCGTCCATGCCCGGCTCCGCGCGATAGGTGAGGGTGGCGAGCTGGCGTGCCAGCTCCAGTCCCCGCTCGCAGTCGTGGGGATACCCGGGGTCCGCCAGCACCGTCCGCCGCGCCACGTGGTTCCACCCCACCACCCACGCGCTCGCCTCGCTCGCGGCGGCGATGGGCGCGATGCGCTCGAAGCGCTCGGGCGCCAGCACCGCGAGGCACAGGACGATCATCCCCCCGACGGAGCCGCCCGTGACGAGTGACACGCGCTCGATGCCCAGCGCGTCCAGGGACTGGAGGATGGCGCGCGCTGGTCCCACGGGGTGATCGTCGCGGGAAGGTGCGTCTCGTCGAGCCCCGGGTCTCCCTTGAGCAGCGGAGCGGGGGCCCGAAGCGCGCGTCATCCACGCGCCGGGGAAAGCCCTCGTCCGCCGGGCCCGAGCTGCCATAGCAGGAGCCCAGGTTGTTGAAACACAGCAGCCGCACCCGCTCTGGATCCAACGCACAGCCCGGTCCGATGACGGGCTCCCACCAGCCACCCGGCCCTCCAGCGCGCATGTCCCCGGTGAGCGCGTGGACGAGCAGCACCGTGGGCATGGACGTGTCGGGGGCCACGCGCTCCGGGTGCGAGAGCGAGTCGGTCCGCTCGTCCAGCTCGGCCCGGGTGCGGCGCACGACCTTCAGGGCATTGGCCCGCACCGCCTCCTCGGAGAGGAGGTGCGCGCGGGATTGGAGCCAGGGGAGATCCCCGGCGGGTCCCCACCACCAGCCCCGCGCGAGGTGGGAGCGGATCCGGGCGCCGGCCTCGAGGTGCAGGTCGGGCAGGGGAAGGTCGAAGACGCGGGAGGTGGGAGCGGACATGGAGGTTCTCCTGGAAGAAGCGGGGGAGGGGCTCAGGCCGCCGAGAGCGCCTGCTCCAGGTCCGCGGTGATGTCGTCGAGGTGCTCCAGACCCACGGACAGCCGGACGAGTCCGTCCGTCACGCCGGTGCTCAGGCGCTCCTCGGAGGTGAGCTGCTGGTGGGTGGTGCTCGCCGGGTGGATGATGAGCGAGCGCGTGTCACCGATGTTGGCCAGCAGGCTCCACAGCTTCACGCCGTCGATGAGCCGCTGTCCCGCGTCCACGCCGCCGCGCACCCCGAACGTCACCAGGCCGCCCGAGCCGTTGCGCAGGTACTTCCTGGCGAGCGGGTAGGAGGGATCCTCCTCCAGGCCAGGGTAGCGCACCCACTCCACCTTCGGGTGCTGGCGCAACCAGCGGGCCACGGCCAGGGCGTTCTGCGAGTGGCGTTCCACGCGCAGCTTGAGCGTCTCCAGGCCCAGGATGAAGGCGTGCGCGTTGAAGGGGCTGAGCGCGGGGCCGAGGTCTCTCAGGCCCTCGATGCGCGCCTTGGCGATGAACGCCGCCGGGCCGAGCGCCTCGTGCAGCCGCAGGCCGTGGTAGCTGGGGTTGGGCTCGGTGAACTCGGGGAAGCGGCCGTTGTTCCAGGGGAAGTTGCCGCCGTCGACGATGACGCCGCCAATGGAGGTGCCATGGCCGCCGATGTACTTCGTCGCGCTGTGCACCACGATGTTGGCCCCGTGGCGCAGCGGGTTGAAGAGCGCCGGGGACAGGGCCGTGTTGTCCACGATGAGGGGGATGCCCGCCTCCTTGGCGATTGCCCCCAGCGCCTCGAAGTCCGGGATGTCCAGGCGCGGGTTGCCAATGGCCTCGATGTAGAGCGCCTTCGTCTTGGGCCCGATGGCCGCGCGCACCGTCTCCAGCTTGTTCACGTCCGCGAAGCGCGCCTGGATGCCCAGCCGCGCCAGCGTCACCTTGAAGAGGTTGTACGTGCCGCCGTAGAGGCTGGTGGCGGTGACGAACTCATCTCCGGCCTTGAGCAGGGTGAGCAGCGCGAGCGTCTCGGCGGCCTGGCCCGACGCCACCGCGAGTGCTCCACGCCGCCCTCGAGCGCGGCGATGCGCTTCTCGAAGACGTCCGTGGTGGGGTTGGCGATGCGCGTGTAGATGTTGCCCGGCTCCTTGAGCGCGAAGAGATCCGCCGCGTGCTGGGCGTTGCGGAAGCGGTAGCTCGCCGTCTGGTAGATGGGCACCGCGCGCGAGCCGGTGGTGGGCTCGGGCTCGTAGCCGGCGTGGAGCGACAAGGTCTCGAAGTGCTGCGAGGGGGCGGCTTCGTGCTCATGGGGTGCTCCTCGGGTGGGGTGACACCACGAGGACACCGGGAGCCCCGAAACGACCGAGCCCACCGGCCCCTCGTGGGGGATGGTGGGCTCCGCGCTCTCTGCCACTGGTCGACGGACGTCGGTCAACCGGCGGCGGGCGGGCGCCCACCACTCGGCATCAACATTCGACGGCTGTTGCGAGCCACGGAGATCATGACGGGCGGCAGGATGCGCCTCCTCCGCCATCTTGTCAAGACATCCGCCGTAACGGATAAATGTCGAATTCCGAAGCAGGCGAGCGGACGTGACTGGCGCGCGGTTCAGAAGGACGTCTTCCATTCATCACCTGGAGCGGGTCGCCAGAGGGGGGCCCCGTGGACTAATAGGAAAAGCAAGGAGAAGATGCGGGGGTGACCCCCTCGGTTCCTCCCCCCGCCCCAGGCAAGTTCACCGCGTCGGGCCGTTTCGCGGCGGTCAACGCGGCGGTCAAATCGCTCTGGATGGTGCCGCCCCGGGTGATGTTGCAGCGCCGCGCCTCGCGCACGCTGCTGATGCACGCGCTGCGAGCCTCCGCCCGGGTGCTGTTCCTGTTGGCCGCGGACGCCACGGCCTTCGTGCTGGCGCGCGCCGCGCTGAACGTGTTGCAGACGAGCCATCGTCTCGAGCCGATCGACGCGGCCACGCGTTGGGCGGTGCCTCCGCTGGGCTCCGCGGGTGGCTGGCAGATGGGGGCCGCGCTCGTGGTGGGGCTGCTGGTGGTGGGGGCCTACCATTCGGGGGATGACTGGCGCTCGCCGCGGAAGATCGTGAGTGGAGTGCTGCTCGCCGTGGGCCTGGTGCTCTGGCGCGACTTGTGGCTGCGCGGCATCGCCCCCGTGGTGGTGCACTACCTCACGGCGGTGGCGGGCCTCGGTGTCGCCCTGGTGGGAGCACGCCAGGGGTTGGCCGGCTCATCGCCCGGCTCATCCGCATTCCCTTCTTCAGCTCGCCCGCCGAGCGCGTGCTGCTGGTGGGAGACCCGGAGCTTCCGGAGAGCCGCCGGGTGCGCGAGCGCCTGGAGCACTTCGGCGTGCTGGACATGATGGGCTGGGTGTCCATCCAGAAGAACGCGCGGGTCTCCGGCGACGACAAGCTGCTCGGCTCGTTGGATGACCTGTGGAGCGTGCTGCAGAACAACTCCGCGGACACCGTGGTGCTCTGCGGCATGCTCGGGGACACGCAGCTCAGGCAGTTGCTCGAGGCGGTGGACTCCGCGGGCGTGCGGCTGCTGGCCGTGTCCCGGTATGACCGGCTCGGCGGCTGGGTGCGCCCCTCGCCCATCTCCTACCGCGCCATGCCCTTCATGGAGCTGACGCTGCCGTCGCTGCGCGCGCAGCAGCTGTGGGTGAAGCGGTGCGTGGACCTGGTGGGCGCGGGGCTGGGGCTGCTGCTCATCTCGCCGCTGCTCGCGTTGATCGCGACCGCCATCAAGCTCGACTCGCGCGGGCCCGTCTTCTTCGCCCAGGAGCGCGTGGGGCGCGGCGGGCGCACCTTCCGCATGATGAAGTTCCGCACCATGCGGGTGGGCGCGGACGCGGAGAAGGCGAAGCTGGCGCACCTGAACACCAGCGGAGACGCGCGCCTGTTCAAGATTCCCAATGATCCGCGCGTCACGCGCGTGGGGGCCATCCTGCGCAAGTGGAGCCTGGACGAGCTGCCCCAGCTCTTCAACGTGCTGCGCGGGGAGATGTCCATCGTGGGGCCCCGGCCCTTCTTCGAGTCGGACCGGCCACCTACCGCGACCACCACTTCGGCCGGCTGGGGGCCCGTCCGGGCATCACCGGCCTGTGGCAGGTCAGCGGCCGCAGCTCCATCACCGACTTCGAGGAGGTGGTGCGGCTGGACTGCGAGTACATCCACCGCTGGTCGCTCTGGCTGGACATCGAGATCCTCCTGCGCACGTTGCCAGCGGTGCTCCGGCGCACGGGCGCCTACTGAGCGGCGGCCACGTCCAGGGCCAGTTCGATCATCTCGTCGAACGAGCTCTGGCGGTCGGCGGCGCTGAGGGCCTCGCGGGTGAGGAGGTGGTCGGACACCGTGAGCAGGCCGAGGGCGCGGGCGCCGTGCTCGGCCGCGACGCCATAGAGGCCGGCCACCTCCATCTCCACCGCGAGCATGCCCATGCGGGCGTAGAGGGCGTTCTTCGCCAGCTCTCCCTCGGGGGTGTAGAAGAGATCCGAGGTGAACACGCTGCCCACGCGCACGGGCCGCCCGCGCTTCTCGGCGGCTTCCACCGCCCGGCGGGCGAGCATGAAGTCCGCCACGGCGGGGAAGTCATGGCCGCCCAGGCGCATGCGGTTGACGTTGGAGTCGGTGCCCGCGGCCGTCGCCACGATGATGTCGCGCAGCTTCACGTCCTGGCGCAGGGCGCCGCAGCTGCCCACGCGGAGGATGACGCGCACGCCGTACTCGCGGATGAGCTCGGTGGTGTAGATGGAGAGCGAGGGGATGCCCATGCCATGGCCCATCACGGACAGCCGGCGGCCCTGGTGGGTGCCCGTGTAGCCGAACATGTTGCGGACCGAGGTGACCTCGCGCGCGTCCTGGAGGAAGCGCTGGGCGATGTAGCGGGCGCGCAGGGGATCTCCGGGCATGAGGATCACCTCGGCGAAGTCTCCCGGTGCGGCGGAAATGTGAGGAGTAGGCATGGGGCGGCAGCATAGCCCCTCCCCCGGGGACGGGATGAAGTTCTGGAATCCACCGGAGCGGGGAGTGCGCCCTGGCGTGTCCGGGAGACTCCCCCCGAACGGGGTCGCCCCGTGGGCCCACGCCCTGCCCCGCGATGCGTTGGCGCCGGTCTTGCTCGTGACAATCCTTGCGCGGCGACCATGCGCTCCCTGTCCTTCCGCTCACTCTTTCTGCTGCTGATGGTGACACCAGTGGTGGTGGCGACGGGGCTGTTGGGCTGGTTGTCCTATCGGGCCGCCCGCGAGGTGGTGGCGCAGGACGCCATCCGGGAGGTGGGGATCGCCGCCAACGCACGGGACCAATCGCTGAAGTTCCGCCTCTCCCGGCAGCGCGAGCGCGCCCAGGGCTTCCTGAACCTCACGCGCGTGCGGTGTGCTCCCATGCCCGAGCGCGAGCGCACCCGGTGTTTCCGGGACGCGCTCGCCGACTTCGCCTTCACCGAGACGGCACTGGGGGCGCGGCTCCAGCTCTCCCACGGAGAGCCGCTGCGGGTGGGCACCGCACCGGAGGACCCGGAGCTCCTGGCTCGGCTGCCGCCCGGCCAGTGGGTGCGCTTCGAGCCGGGACAGGGCTTCGAGCCTGTGTATGAGCTCATCGTCCATTCCGGAGACGACCTGCTGGGGATCCGCTTCGGCCTGGGCCCCATCAACGGCATCTTCCAGGCGCGTGATGGGTTGGGGTCGACCGGAGAGAGCTTCCTGGTGGACGCCGGGGGCGCCTTCCTCACGATGCCGGAGCATCCCGGGCATGGAGCGCGGAGCCATCCCCTCGACTCGCGGCCCCTTCGGGCGTGTCTGGAGGGCCGGGATGGTGAGATGGCGGGGGTGGACTATCGCGGCGTCCAGGTCATCCACGCCTTTCGTTACGTCGAGGAGATGGGCGGGGGCTGCATCATGGTCCACATCGGGCAGGCCGAGCCTTCGCCCCGGCGTACAGGTTGCGCCTCCGGGTGGCCCAGGCCTCCGCCGCGCTGGTGTCGCTCACCGTGGGGTTGTCCTTCCTCTTCGCGCGCCGGTTGTCGCGCCCCGTGCACAACCTCACGCGGACGGCGCGGGCGCTGCAGGCGGGCGACTTCGACGTCGCGGTGCCAGCCGAGGGCCCCGGGGAGTTGAAGACCTTCGCCACCACCTTCGAGCGGATGGCGCGCTCGCTCCAGGCCTCCACCGACGAGCGCAACCAGTTGCTCGTGCGCGAGACGGAGGCGCGCCAGGAGGCCGAGTCGCAGAAGGCGCTGCTGCGGCTCATCATCGAGCAGAGCGGCGAGGGCCTCATCGTGGCGGACACGAATGGAATCGTCCGCCTCTTCAACGCCGCCGCCGAGCGTCACCATGGGGCCACCGCGGCGCAGGCGTCCGCGCCGTACGATGCCCGGCCCTACAAGCTCTTCACGATGGACGGGCGGGCCCTGACGCGCGAGGAAGCTCCCTTGCAAAGGGCGGTGCGGGGCGAGGTCGTCACCAACGCCCGTTGGCGGGTGCTCCGGCCGGATGGTCAGTGGCGCACGTTGGAGGGAACGGCCTCGCCGCTGCGCCAGCCCGACGGCACCCCCGTGGGCGGGGTCCTCATCGCCCATGACGTCACCCAGCAGCAGCAGTCCGAGGCCGATCGCGAGCGGTTGGTGCGCGAGCTGAAGGTGGAGCGCACGCGCCTGGTGGCGCTCGCGGGCCTGTCGCGCGCCCTGGCCGAGTCCCGGCTGTCGCTGGAGTCCATCCTGGACACCACGTGCCGGCAACTGGCCGAGCACGTCGGGGACGTCTGCTGCTGGCGGATGGTCTCCGCGGATGGCCGTCTGCTGGAGGCCCGGGTGCTCCATGCCCGGGAGCCGGAACTGGAGGCCAGTGCCCGCAAGTTCCTGATGCAGGTGCCGCTGCGCACCCAGGACGAGGCGCCAGCCCGGGCACTGGCCTCGGTCGAGCCCCTGCTCGTGTCTCCCCGCGCACCCGGCATCCACGACGTGTTCCTGGCGGTGCCGCCCAAGGGCGCCCCGGAGTTCGAGCGGTGGCGGCCGAGCGGCGTCGCCCTGCTGCCCCTGCGCGCCCCGGGGCGGACGCTTGGCTTGATGGTGCTCTACCGGTTCGCTCCCAACCCGGCCTACACCGAGGACGACCTCGTGCTCTTCCGCGAGGTCGTCGACCGCACGGCGTTGGCCATCGAGAACGCCCGGCTCTTCCAGCAGGAGCAGCAGGCGGTGCGCATCCGGGACGACCTGGTGGCCGTGGTGTCCCACGACTTGCGCAATCCCATCTCCGCCATCTCCACGTCGGCCAGCGTGATGCTCAAGCGCGAGGGGCTCACCGACTGGCAGGCCAAGGGGCTCAGCCGCATCTACTCGGCGGCGGACCGGGCGCTGCGGATGATCCGGGATCTGCTCGACTCCACCCAGGCGCGCGTGGGGGGCATCCCCGTGTCGCCCCGGCCGCTGGACTTGCACGGGCTCGCGCGGCACGTGGTGGAGGAAGTGCAGCTCGCGCACCCCGAGCGGCGCATCCTCTTCCAGGCGCTCGGGGACGCGCACGGCGCGTGGGACGCGGACCGCATGGCCCAGGTCATCACCAACCTGGTGGGCAACGCCGTGCAGCACAGCCCCGCGGACAGCACGGTGCGCGTGGAGACGCGGGGCCTGGAGGAGGAGGTCCAGTTGAGCGTGCGCAACGAGGGCACGCCCATTCCCGCCGAGGAGCTGCCGACCTTGTTCGAGCCCTTCCGGCGGGGGCGGGGGCGGGGGGCGCCCCGGGCAGCGTGGGCCTGGGCCTCTTCATCACCCGGCAGATCGTCGAGGCGCACGGGGGCGTCATCGAGGTGCGCTCCCAGGAGGGGCGGGGACCGTGTTCCGGGCCCACTTCCCCCGCGATCGGATGCCCGCGCCCCCGGCGGCGTGAGCTACGGCGCCGGGCACTTCACCGGGCCGGCCGTGTCCTGGAAGAAGTAGTGGTAGGGGTCCGGCGTGAGCTTGAAGTTGCAGGTGTTCACGCTGTCCGGATCCAGGTCGGGGTGGCTGCGCACGTAGCTGGCGATGTAGTCGCGCACGCCATCGGCCGAGGTCCACAGCACGCGGCCCTCGCGGTACATGGTGTAGCCGCCGCCGCCGCCCGCCCGGTAGTTGTTGATGGCGACGCGGAAGACGTCCGTGTCGCTCACGTCCTTGCCCTGGAAGCGCAGGTGGGTGAGGCGCGAGCCGGCGGGCCGGGTGAGGTCGTACCCGTACTCGATGCGCGAGTACAAATCCCAGTTGAAGTCGGCCACGGTGCTCGTCAGGGCGCTCCGCGGCCGCGAGACGTCGGGCGGGTTCAGGGTGTTCCAGGGGGCGAAGTAGTTCGCGTTCCACTCCAGGGCACGGCGCAGGATGGAGCCGGTGATCTCCATCACGTAGAGCGTGTTGTCATAGATGTAGATGCTGTAGGCGTCGCGCAGGGTGAGGTCTCCCGCGGGCAGCTGACCCTCGTCGGAGAAGAGGGCCGCGAGCGAGAAGTCCACGGGATGGCCATTGGCCGCGGCGGCTTCCTCCTGCACGGTGTTGATGAGGTCCGCGAGCGCGCTGTCCACGTAGCGCGCAGGCAGGCCCCCCGGAAACGCCGCGCGCGTGGAGCCGATGGGCGTGTTGACGTAGGCGAGGGTGGTGTCGTGGTAGCCGCGCACGAGCCGCGTCACCTCGGCGTCCTCGGCCACGCTGGCGTCCACCTTGAGCAGGCGCGAGTCCTTGCCCTCCACCTTCCAGTGCCCGTTCTCCTGGACGAGCGACAGATCCACCACGCCCAGGTGGCTGCCCCAGCGGTTGGGTTGGATGAGCAGCACGTCCTGGCCGCTCGTGTTGCGCAGCAGCATCTTGGGGATGGGCTGGTGGGTGTGGCCGGTGAGCATCACGTCGATGCCCTCGACCTGCTGGGCGATCTGCACGGCCTCGTTCTCGCCGGGCAGGTTGCCGCGGTCGGTCCACTTCGACGTGTCCGCGTAGTCCACGAGCCAGCTCGCCGGATCGCTCGCGTTGCCGGTGGGCTGCTTGTCCGGGCCGCTGTGGATGGCCACCACCACCACGTCGGCGCCCGCGCGTCGCATGTCGGGCACGTACCGGCGGGCCGTCTCCAGGGGGTCCGCGAAGCTCAGGCCGGGGATGTTCTCCGGACGCTCCCAGGTGGGCACGCCCGGGGTCACCAGGCCGAGGATGCCGACCTTCACCCCGCACACCTCCTTGAGGAGGTAGGGGTGAAGGCCTCGCCCTCATCCGCGCTCTTGCGCACGTTGGCGCCGAGCACGGGGAAGGAAAGCTCGTGCTGGAACCTGCCGAGGGTGTCCAGGCCGTAGTTGAACTCGTGGTTGCCCAGCGCCATGGCGTCATAGCGCAGCGCGTTCATGGCCACGGCCATGGGGTGCGGGGACGTCTTGTCCACCAGCGCGTAGTAGGTGCCCAGGGGCGTGCCCTGGATGGTGTCGCCCGTGTCGAGCAGGAGGTTGCACTCGGGGTTCTCCGCGCGGGCCTGCTGCACGAGCGTGGCGACCTTGGCGAGGCCGCGCTGCGCGTCCGCCTTGCCGGTGAAGTAGTCCCAGGGGAACACGTTGGTGTGCAGGTCGCTCGTCTGGAGCAGCCGCAGGGTGCGCGTGGTGGGTTGCGAGGGGGCGGGAGGCTGAAGCTCCGGGGTCTCACAAGCGGCGAGTGGAAGGAGGGCGCAGGTGAGGGCGCGGAGGAGGACCGCGTGACGCGTGCGCGTCGCGGAACGTGGAGTCATGGAAGAGGACCTCGAGGCAGGGCCCGGAACACCTCGCCGGGCGTGCGCACCCTACTACCTGGCCCTGACCCCGGCCCTGTCCGGTGGACGACCGAGCGCCCGCGTGCCCCTCATTGGAGTGGAGAGGCTCATGCCTCCTCCTTATTGTGCTGCCCCCCAATCCTCGAAGGATGGACGATGCGCGGTGTGAGCAAGACGAGAAAGCTGTGGGCGGTGCTGGCGGCGGTGGCGGTGCTGGGCGTGGGCTGCCGGGAGGAGCCGGACGAGACGCCGGACGAGACGCCGGGAGACCCGCTTCCCGTGGATCCTCCCCCCACCACCCCGACCAATACGTGGAGCTGGGTTGACTTCCCCAACACCCAGTGTGACGAGGGAACCCCCACGGGCCTGGGCGTCAACCTGGCCAACAGCAAGAACCTCGTCATCTTCTTCAACGGCGGCGGAGCCTGTTGGGACGCGCGCACCTGCCTGGAGCAGAACCTCTCCACGCATGGGCCCTTCACCAAGACCCAGTTCGATCAGCTCGCCCCGCGCATCTCGGTGGGGAACATCTTCGACCGGGGGCTGGCCAACAACCCGTACAAGGACTGGAACCACTTCTTCATCCCGTACTGCACGGGCGACCTGCACATCGGCAACGCGGACAACGTGTACACGAGCGGCTCCGTCTCCGTGACGATCCACCACAAGGGCCGGCCGAACGCCGAGGCCTTCCTCGCGCGCATCGCCGCCACGGTGCCCGAGCCCGAGCAGGTGGTCGTCACCGGCTCGAGCGCGGGCGGCTACGGCGCGGTGCTCAACTACACGCTCGTGCGCTCGCACTTCCCCAAGGCGAAGGTCTTCCTGCTGGACGACTCGGGGCCGATGCTCAGGAGCGATGCCATCAACCCGCTCCTGCGGGCCGCCTGGTCCAACGCGTGGAAGTACGACGCGGTGATGAACGACATCGACCCCGCGGTGAAGGATGATTTCTCGGCCATCCACCCGGCGCTCGCGCGCAAGTACCCCGAGGATCGCATGGCGCTCCTGTCCTCGACGCAGGACCAGGTCATCCGCGGCTACATGGGGCTGGCGCCGGACAAGTTCCAGGAGGCGCTGCTGGATCTCTCCAGCTCGGTGCTCGAGCCGCTCGCCCACACCCGCGCCTTCATCGTCCCGGGCCAGAGCCACACCATGCTGCTCAATCCCGGCAGCTACAGCGCCCAGGGCGTGCCGCTGCTGGAGTGGATCAACCAGATGCACACCGCGGACGACGCCACCTGGAAGACCCTGCGGCCGTGAGTGCTTCGTGGGACGCGACCTCGGGGGAGGCCGCGTCCCGGGAACCCCGCGCTCCTACTGCCCTTCCTACTGCCCCATGGAGGGGTAGGGGACGCGGGTGGGCGGCACGAAGTTCTCCTTGATGGTGCGCGGAGACGTCCAGCGCACCAGGTTGAGCATGGAGCCAGCCTTGTCGTTGGTGCCCGAGGCGCGCGAGCCGCCAAAGGGCTGCTGGCCCACCACCGCGCCGGTGGGCTTGTCGTTGATGTAGAAGTTGCCCGCGGTGTGGCGCAGCGTGTCCATCATCTGGCGGATGGCCTTGCGATCCCTCGCGAACACGGCGCCGGTGAGCGCGTAGGTGGCGCACTGGTCGCACTCGCGCAGCGTCTCCTCGAAGCGCGCGTCCGGGTAGACGTACACGCCCACCACCGGCGCGAAGATCTCCTCCTGCATGATGCGGTGGCGGGGGTTGGTGAGCTGCACCAGGGTGGGCTTGACGAACCAGCCCTCGTTGCGGTCCACCTCGCCGCCCGCGAGGAGGGCCGCCTCGGTGCCGCCGTGCCGGGCCATCTCGATGTACGAGGAGGTCCGCTTGAAGGCCTTCTCGTCGATGACCGCGCCCATGAAGTTGCGGAAGTCGCTCACGTCGCCCACGCGCAGCTCGGAGATGAACTCCTGCAGCCGCGACTTGAGCCGGGGCCAGATGGACTCGGGCACGTAGACGCGCGAGGCGGCCGAGCACTTCTGTCCCTGGTACTCGAAGCCGCCGCGCACGATGGCGGTGGCGAGCGCGTCCAGGTCATCCGCCGCCGAGGCGTGCGCGAAGATGAAGTCCTTGCCCCCCGTCTCGCCGACCAGCCGCGGGTACTGCTTGTAGTGGGAGATGTTCTCCCCGATGAGCCGCCACATGCCCTGGAACGTGGGCGTGGAGCCGGTGAAGTGCACGCCGCCCAGGTGGGGGCTGGCCAGCACCGGGTTGCCGATGGTGGGGCCGTCTCCGGGCAGCATGTTGATGACGCCGTCGGGCAGGCCCGCCTCGCGCAGCAGCTCCATGAGGTACCAGTTGCTCAGCGCCGCCGTGCTCGAGGGCTTGAAGAGCACCACGTTGCCCATGAGCGCCGGCGCCATGCTCAGGTTGAGCGCGATGGCGGTGAAGTTGAAGGGCGCCACCGCGAAGACGAACCCGTCCAGCGGCCGGTAGTCCAGCTGGTTCCACGTCTGCGCGGAGCTCACCGGCTGCTCGTGCAAGAGCTGCTGGGCGAAGTGGACGTTGTAGCGCAGGAAGTCGATGGCCTCGCACGCCGAGTCGATCTCCGCCTGGTGCGCCGTCTTCGACTGCCCGAGCATGGTGGCGGCGTTGATGATGGGCCGGTACTTCGTGGCCAGCAGCTCCGCGGCGCGCAGGAAGATGGCCGCGCGCTCCTCGAAGGGCGTGCGCGCCCACTCGTCCTTGACCTCGAGGGCGACCTGGATGGCCTGCTGCGCGTGGGTGGCATCCGCCTCGTGCAGCGTGGCGAGCACGTGCGAGTGCCGGTGGGGCATGCGCACCTTGTCCGTACGGGTGGAGTGGATGCGCTTGCCGCCGATGAGGATGGGGATTTCAATCTGCTCGGAGGCCATGCGCTTGAGCGCGGCCTCGAGCCCGGCGCGCTCGGGGCTACCGGGAGCGTAGGAGAGGATGGGCTCGTTCTGCGGAGAGGGAACGCGGACGTAGGCGTTGATCACGCGGAGCACCTGGGGAAGAAGGGCGGCGGAGCATAGCCGCTCGGTGGCAATACCCAGGAACTTCCGGGGAGGTCCTCAGCTTCCCGTCTGCGCGGGAATGGCGCGGTGCGGCGGAAGCAGCTCGCGCAGCCGGGACACGAGGAGCGCGGGGGGCACTGGCTTGACGAGGTAGTTGTAGCCCTGCTCGCGGATTCCCGCGGAGGGCTCATGCCCGCTGAGGAAGACGAAGGGCACCTGCTCCAGGGGCGGTTGCGCGCGCACCTGTCGGTACAGCTCGAAGCCGTCCATGCCCGCCATGTTCACGTCCGACAGGATGATGTCGGGCGGATGGCTCCTCGCATGGTTCAGGGCGGACGGGCCGTCCTCGGCGAGCGCGCAGTCGAAGTCCGGGGCGAGCAGCAACCGCAGCGTCTGTCGCATGGACCACGAGTCGTCCACGATCAGGAGCCTCGGTTTCATGACGGCCACCTCTCTCTGGAAATAGGTGCCGCCGGTCCCCTGCATGACCCGCGCACCGCGAGCCCAACCTGTTCAGTTTCGCTCGTTTTCCGCGAAGAGGGAAGAGGATGCGGGTGAATGTCAGTTGGGCCCGGAGTGACCGGCGCCGCCCACTCCCTGTTGGGAGTCGGGCCGGGCCACCTCCGCGACGAGCATGTCCACCAGGGGGGAGAACTCGGCGGTGGGGGCGGCGATGCTGCACGCCGCTCCCCCGTGGACCAGGCCCACCACCCGCAGGTGGCGGTCCACCACGGGGGCGCCCGAGTCTCCCGGCTCACCCCCTCAAGCTGGTGAAGAGCGCGCGGGGCACGTCCGGCAGGGACGGGCAGCGTCCGAGCCGCCGCAGCTCGACTTCCTGGGGTGGGATGGCGCGGTCGTTGCGGCCGGCGAAGAGGAGCGTCTCGCCGGGACTGGGGAGCCACGAGGCCACGGGCAGCGGGTGTACCGGAGCCAGGGTGTCGAAGCGCAGGACGGCCAGGTCGCGCTGGGGGTCCACGACCTTCACCTCGCCCCCCAGCACCTTCCCGTCCCGTGTCACCACGGATTGCCGCGCCCCGGGGGCACCCTTGATGCAGTGCGCCGCGGTGAGCGCATGGCGGCCGTCGGCCACGATGACGCCCGCGCAATGCCCCGGGGAGAGCGTCACCGTGGCGTCCTTGAGGGAGCGGATGTCGTCCCGCCAGGATTCCTGGGGCGCGGGCTCTTCCGACTTCGTGGGGGAGCAGCCCACCAGCCCCATCCCCAGGAGCAGTCCCGCCAGCATCGAGCGCTTCCTCATCACGCCTCCCGTCTTCCCGCGGTGCCGCCCCGGCTCCGCTCCCTGGAAGGACGATGTGCATGCTCCGGGCGCGGCCCTCGTCGCAGGTTCGCCGGCAGGCGTGCCACCGGGCGCTCCGTGGAGTGCTAGGGTGGCCGACCCATGTCTCCTGGCGGTCCCGCGGTGAATGCGCTCGTCGAGCTCTTCCTGGTGCTCGCCGTGCTGGCGATGGCCGTGAAGCTGTTGATGCTCAACGCCCGGCGCGCCTTCCTCTTCGTCTTTCCGGACCGGGTGCGGCTGCTGCCCGACACGTCCGCGGCGCGGAGGGAGCTGCCGCCAGAGCTGGTGGCTCCGGCCGAGCAGCTCCGGGCCCTGGGCTTCCAGCCGCTCGGCGTCCACCTGGAGAAGTCCCCCTTGCGCCGGGGGACGCGCTCCCATGACTTCGTCCACCCGGAGGAGCGTGTCTTCGCCACCCTCCATCTTTCTTCCCAGGGGCACCCCCGGCTCTACCTGCTGACGCCGCTCGCTCCCAGGGGGTTCGTGCTCACGGCGGATTACGAACGGCCGACGCTCGACGTTCCCGGGGTGTACCGGGCGGTGGGCATGCCGCAGTGCCCTCCCGAGTTGCTCCTCCAGGCCCATCGCCTGCGAGTGCGGGAGCTTTGTCCGGCGGAAGACTTCACGTGGGAAGGCCGGTTACAGGCGGGGCGCGACTGGTATCAGGGGCCGGGTGCCCAGGAGATCCGGCGACAGAACCTGCCGGGGTTGTTATGGACGCTCGTGGCCCTCGCCATCGTGGTGTCCCTCTTCCTGGGCGGCGAGCGCGCGGTCTGATGCAGCCGGGGCGTGCACCGCGCACCGGTGGAGAGTAGGAAGAGCCATCTATGAAGAGCCTGTCCAAGAGCGAAGAAATCTATTTCCTGTCCGGCAAGCGGACGCCGTTTGGGACGTACGGTGGCGCGTTGAAGGACGTGAGCGCCACGGACCGGCCATCGAGTCCGCCCGGGCCGCGCTCGCGCAGGCCAGGGTGTCGCCCGAGTCCATCCAGCACGTCGTCTATGGCAACGTGGTGCAGACGAGCGCGGACGCCATCTACCTGCCCCGCCACGTGGGCCTCAAGACGGGGGTGCCGGTGCCGGTGCCCGCGCTGGGCGTCAACCGGCTGTGCGGCTCGGGCTTCCAGGCCTTCGTGACCGCCGCGGAGATGATGCTCACCGAGCAGGCCGACTGCGTGCTCGCCGGAGGCACCGAGTCCATGAGCCGGCGCCCCACGTCATCCGCGGCGCGCGCTTCGGCATCCCGCTGGGCATGGGCAAGGGCAGTGGCATGGAGGACATGCTCTGGAGCGCCCTCACCGACTCCTATACCGGCAACCCCATGGCGATGACCGCCGAGCAGCTCGCGGTGGACTACGCGCTGTCGCAGGACGCGGTGGACGAGTACGCGGTGCTCACCCAGAAGCGCTTCGCCGCCGCGCAGGAGTCCGGCCGCTTCGCCCAGGAGATTGCTCCCGTCACGCTCAAGGGCAAGAAGGGCGACACGGTCTTCAGCCGGGACGAGCACAACCGGCCGGACACCTCGCTCGAGGGGCTCAAGAAGCTGCCCAAGGTCTTCAAGAAGGACGGCGTGGTGCACGCGGGCGCGGCCAGCGGCATCTGCGACGGCGCGGGCTCCATGGTGATGGCGACCCGGAGCTTCGTGGAGAAGCATGGGCTCACGCCCATCGCCCGGCTGGTCAACTGGGGCATCTCCGGGTGTGACCCGAAGGTGATGGGCATCGGCCCCGCGCCCGCCATCCGCCGGCTGCTCGAGCGCGCCCAGTGCAAGCTCGGGGACGTGGACCTCTTCGAGGTGAACGAGGCGCTTCGCGCCGCAGTTCCTCGCGGTGGAGAAGGAGCTGGGGCTGCCGCGCGAGCGCACCAACGTCAACGGGGGCGCCATCGCCGTGGGCCACCCGCTGGGCGCCTCGGGCGCGCGCATCACCATGACGCTCGCTTATGAACTCAAGCGCCAGGGAGCCCGCTACGGCATCGGCTCCGCGTGCATCGGGGGCGGCCAGGGAATCGCGCTCCTCATCGAAGCGCTCTAAGAGGCGCTCTCAAGAGAATGGATCCGATGACGATGAGCAACGAGCTGGATGCGAAGGCGGCCCGGGAGCGGGCCAAGGCGATCGCCGAGCAGCGGCGGGCCGAGCGGCGCAACCGCAAGCGCCGCTGCGTGGTGTGCGGTCTGGAGGAGAGCGACAAGGCGCCCCTGGTGGCCCATCCTGATGGCATCGGGCCGTCCTGCAAGGACGACCTGTCCTGCCAGGCCCGCCGCGCCTCCGGTACGCGCTGAGCCCCCGCCCGGGCACGTCCCGGGCCTGCCTCCCACTCCCAGAGGTAGGGTGGGAGGACGCCCCGGATCGTGCTCCAGTGGGTGGAAATCGGGGTCGTTTCCTTGATGGCCGTCAAGACTCGCGATAAACCTGCGGAATCTCTTCGGCTGCATGAGGATCGGAATGGCCGTTACCAACTTCACGGGAGTGAAGGTGTTCTCCACGACGCTCGCGCGGGATCGCGAGAACATGGGCGAGAACATCACCAAGTGGCTCAAGGAGAATCCGAACGCGGACGTGGTGGACAAGATGGTCACGCAGTCCTCCGACAAGGAGTTCCACTGCCTGACGATCACCCTGTTCTACCGCCAGAAGTCCTGAGCCGGACACGTCGGCCGAGGCCGATTCGCGCGAAGGCGCTCTTCCCGCCAGCAGGGGAAGGGCGCCTTTCGTCATTTGGACTGGGCGGTAGTGGACGGAAACGGTTGCCAAGCGCGCGGCGTTTCCCCACCTTTGTCCGACTCCTGGATACTCCGGGTGGAGGATGACGCGATGAGACCGATGCGAAGCTTTGGCGGAGGCGGGTTCGGCTTCGCCGGTGTGGACTCCATGGCCGCCAAGCTGGCCATCGGGCTGGTGGTGGGCTCGGTGCTCTCCCTGTTGCTGGGCGAGACGGGTGTGCTGTTGCTGCTGTCGCCCGAGGGCGTGCTGTCCCACCTGTTGTTGTGGCAGCCCTTCACCTACGGCTTCATCGATCGCAGCCCGCTGGGCATCATCTTCGGGGCGATGATCCTCTACTCCATCGGCGGTGGCCTGGAGATGAGCTGGGGCCCGCGCCGCTTGCTGGCGGTGGTGTGGGGCGGCTCGGTGCTCGCGGGCCTGCTCACCGTCGCGGTGAGCCTCTTCATGCACCTGCCCAACGGTTACCCGGGTGGCAGGGTGATGACGACCCTGGTCTGGGTGACCTACGGCCTGTCGCTCGGGCGCGCCCAGTCCAACTTCTGGGGCATCCCCGTCACCGGCAACGTCCTGGCCGGCATTGGCGCGGGCTTCATCCTGCTCAACGGGCTCACCGCCGGGTGGGTGACCCAGATTCCCGAGCTGTTCGCGCTCGTCATCGCCTTCGTGGTCACGCGCGGCTTCAACCCCCGGCACCTGTGGCTGCGCGTGCAGCACTGGCGGCTGCAGCGGCAGCTGCGCGGGCGCTCGCGCCACCTGCGCGTCATCTCCGAGGAGCGGCCGAACGACCGCTACCTGAACTGACTTCCCCGGCGCCCGGAGGCGGCGGCTCGGGGGCTCTCCGTACTGCTTGAGCTTGCGGTAGAGCGTGGCGATGCCGATGTCGAGCTGCTCGGCGGTGCGGGCCCGGTTGCCGCCATTGCGCGCCAGCACCGCGAGCACGTACTCGCGCTCCATCGCTTCCAGGGTGCGCGGTTGCTCTCCGGGCAGGAGGCTCGGGGGCGCCGCGCGCACCTCTTCCGGCAGATCGTCCTTCTCCACCCGCGAACCCTCGCACAGCGCCACGGCGCGCTCGATGGCGTTGCCCAGCTCGCGCACGTTGCCCGGCCACTCGTAGCGCAAGAGTTGCTCGGCCGCCTCCGGCGACAGCCCCATCACCCGCCGCCCGAGCCGCTCCGTCGCCTCCGCCAGCAACAGCCGCGCGAGCGGCAGCAGATCGTCCCGGCGCTCGCGCAGGGGCGGCACCTTGAGCTCGATGACGCGCAGCCGGTAGTACAGGTCCTGCCGGAAGCGGCCGGCGGCCACCTCGGCGGGGAGCTGGCGGTTGGTGGCCGCCACCACGCGCACGTCCACCTTGCGGCTCACGTTCTCCCCCACGCGCCGCACCTCGCGCTCCTGGAGCGCGCGCAAGAGCCGGGCCTGCATCGCCGCGGGCACCTCGCCCACCTCGTCGAGGAAGAGCGTGCCGCCGTGCGCCGCCTCGAAGAGCCCTGGCCGATCATGGGTGGCGCCGGTGAAGGAGCCGCGCGCGTGGCCGAACAGCTCGCTCTCCAGCAGGCTCTCCGTCACCGCCGCGCAGTTGACCGCGATGAAGGCCTTGTGCGCCCGGCCCGACTCCTCGTGGATGAGCCGCGCGATGCGCTCCTTGCCCACGCCGCTCTCGCCGGTGATGAGCACCGTGGAGTCCACCCGGGCCGCGCGGCGCGACAAGTCCAGCACCCGCTTCATGGCCTCGGTGCGCGCCACCATCCCCGCGGGGTCCTCCTTCACGCCCGACACCCGCGCGAGCGTCTGGCGCCGGGCGCGCAGCTCTCGCTCGGCCTCCTTGAGCGCGTTCGTCACCTGCGCGAGCGTTCCCTCCATGCACTGCGTCTCGTAGAAGCGCAGCGCCTGGCGGCACTCCGGGCGCCACTCCTCCTCGGGCTTGCCGATGATCTGGCAGACGGGGTCTCCCTTGCCCACACAGCGTGTCTCGATGCAGTAGATGGGCTTGCCGTTGGTGTAGCTCATGTAGCCGCTGGCGAAGCCCGTGAGCGACCAGCACACCGGCTCCTCCGCCGTGCCCAGGTGCAACAGGTGCTGCTCGGCCTCGTACGAGTCGCGCCACAGCGCCTCGGCGAAGGGGGCCGGGCCATCCTCCTCGCGGCGCTCCACCGGCTCGAGCACCACCTGGCCCTGCAGGGTGTGCAGCCGTCCCCCGAGCGGCGCCAGTGCGCCTCGTCCGTCCAGGGGATGGCGTCCTTCATCGTCTCCGCCGTGCGCCAGCCGTGCGCGAAGCCCAGCCGCGTGAGCAGTCCCCTCGCCGCCGTCACCCCCAGCGTCTCGATGAGCTCCTTGCGCAGCAGCCCCATGGCCACCGGATCCCACAGCAACACCCGCTGGCCCGCGAAGTGGATGAGCCCTCCGTGGGGGTCGAACGTCAGCAGCTCGCGCAGATCCAACGGGGGCAGGGGCTCCATGGCATCCTCTCGAAATGAGTGTTCAAGCTATCATTTTGAGAGGTTGTCCGCGAGTCCAGGGGGCGGTGCCCGAGTAGTTTCAAGAGGTTGGAGGGTTGGGTTTCCTGGCTCGGGGCTTGCTGTAGAGTCCCGGCATGCATTCGGGCAACCAGGGAGGCGAGGCGGCGGCGGGGGCGGTGGCCCCGGCGCTCTTCGTGTCCCCTGGTGCGCGGAGCTGGAGCGATGCAACCGGATCGCCAGCTCGCGCATCTGAGTGCCGAACACTTGTCGCCGCTGTTCTTCGTCCTCGGTGCCGCCCTCCCCGAGGACCGGGTCATCCCCCGTATTCGAGGGTTTTCATCACGCGAGCTCGTCCATGCGCAGCCTCGCGCTGCGCGGCTGAGCCGCCTTTCGTTCGTGCCCCCAGCTGGAGATACACCATGAAGATGTTCATGAAGTCCGCCGTCGCCGCCCTCGTGCTCGCCGCCCCCTCCGCCTTCGCCACCGAGTACGTCATCGACTCGGGTCACTCGAGCGCGGCCTTCTCCGTGAAGCACATGATGGTGTCGAACGTGCGCGGTGCGTTCTCGAAGGTGACCGGCACCGCCAACATCGATGAGAAGGACCTGACCAAGTCCACCATCGAGGCCACCATCGACGCCACCACCATCAACACCAACGAGCCCAAGCGCGACGAGCACCTGCGCGGCTCGGACTTCTTCGACACCGCGAAGTACCCGACCATCACCTTCAAGTCGACCAAGGTCGCCAAGGCCGGCAAGAACTTCAAGGTGACGGGCGACCTCACCATGCACGGCGTGACCAAGCCGGTGGTGCTGGACGTGGAGGGCTTCACCACCGAGTCGAAGGATCCCTGGGGCAACTTCAAGCGCGGCGGCTCGGCCACCACGAAGATCAACCGCAAGGACTTCGGCCTGAGCTGGAACTCGGCCATCGAGACGGGCGGCGTGGCCGTGGGTGAGGAAGTGACGATCACCATCGACCTGGAGCTCAACAAGAAGCAGGAGGCCGCCCCGGCCGCCGCCGCCCCGGCGGCCGCTCCGGCCGCCAAGGAAGCCAAGAGCACGAAGTAGTTCCCGGCGCAGTCCGGCGCTGCACCCGGCGGGGCCCTGGCAACGGGGCCCCGTCGTCGTTGCCGCTCCTTGGCTCATGCCCCGGGATGAGGCATCGTGGTGTTTCATGATGAACACGAGATGTTCGCGGGTGTCGCGCTGGCGCGCACTTGCTGGTGCCTTGATCGCCACCTGTGCCCTGTGGGCAGGAGGCGAGCGCACCGCCGAGGCCCGTGAGGCCCCAGCGCAGGGCACGCCCGACAAGAAGGCGCCCGAGAAGAAGGCACCGGAGAAGAAGGCACCGGAGAAGAAGGCACCGGAGAAGAAGACTCCCAGCAAGAAGGCTCCTGGGAAGACCCCGCCCGCCAAGGCGGCCAATCCCCCGGTGGATCCCGCGGCGCTCTTCACGAAGCTCGGCTGCCCGGTGTGTCACGCGCCCGGTGCCCGCTACCACGGGAAGATCCTCACGGCTCCCCACAAGTCCCCGGACATGCTGGCGAAGTGGATCCGCAACCCCGAGAAGTTCCTCCCCAGCACGGCGATGCCCTCCTACGAGACGCTGCTCGACGAGCCGAGCGCGCTCGCCCTGGCGCGCTGGCTCCATGAGGCCGGTCCCGGCTCTCCGACGCACGGTTATTAGGGGCCCCGCGCGGCCGCGCGCTCATGGCTCGATGACCTGGTTGAGCATCCACTCGAAGAGGGAGGGGACGCGGGCGAGCTGGCGGATGATCCGGGCGCGCAACCCGGGACGCCGCGCCAGGGTGAGCAGCAGCCGGGTGAAGAACACGTAGCGGAGATAGGGCGTGCGCACGGCCCGCTCATAGCCGGCGAGCGACGCGCGCGATGCCCCGTTCGCGAGCACCTCGGGCAGCCGCCGTCCCAGCTCGGCCGCGGAGCGGAAGGCGAGCGTCAGCCCCTCGCCGGTGATGGCATCCACGTACCCCGCCGCGTCTCCCACCAGCACGAAGCGGTCCAGGCTCCGGGCGCGCACGCCGCGCTCCAGCGGCCCCGCGCCTCGCGGCGAGGAGTCCGGGGGCGCGCCCTCGAGCCGGACCCGCAGCGCGGGGAAGTGGCGCACGAGCTCGGCGAAGCCGATGTGCCCCTGCATTCCTCCGTCCTGCCAGAGGAAGGCCACGCCCACGCGCTCGTCACCGGAGGGCGTGACATAGGCCTCCACGCCCTGGGCGAAGTGGACCTCCACGAAGGGCGTCCAGGGCTTCATCCGGAAGTGCTGGCGCAGGCCGTAGCGCTTGGGCGCCGAGGCGCGCAGCTCCACGTCCAGGCCCTGCTCCCGCCGCAGCGGCGAGGCCAGTCCATCCGCGGCCACCAGCAGACGCGCCTCCACCTGCTCTCCGGTGGCGGTCGTCAGCCGCACGCGCTCGGACGTCCGATCCACCGCGGTCACCTGGGCGTGTTCGCGGATCTCCACGCCCACGTTCCGCGCCACGCGCTCCAGCGCCGTCTCCAGGGCGAGCCGGCGGATGCCGAGCCCACCGGGTGAGGGCAGGCGGCCCTCGACCGAGGTGCCATCCTCCTGGAGGTAGCGGATGCCCACGATGGGGGCACAGTCGGCCGGGGTGAGGTGCGCGCGCGCCCCGAGCGCCTCGAGCTCGCGCAGGCCCGCGGGCATCAACCCCTCCCCACAGGCCTTGTCGCGGGGCAGTCCCTGTCGCTCGAGCAGAAGCGTGGAGATTCCCCGCCGCGCGGCATGGATGGCCACCGCGAGCCCCGCGGGTCCTCCACCCACGATCGCCACGTCTGTCGTCGTCATGGCGCGGCGGCCTCAGCGCGGCTCATGGGCGCTTCCGGGAATGAAGCGGGGACGTGCCTGGAAGGCCCGCTGGTACTCGGCGCCGAGCGCCGCCTCCTCCGCGCGGATGCGCACGGAGAGCAGCACCGCGTTGGCCACCGAGAACAGGAGGGCCGTCAGGTAGCCCCCGTGGATGAGGGGGATGCATGCCATCTCCAGGATGACCGCGACGTAGTTGGGGTGGCGCACGAAGCGGTAGGGGCCGGAGGTGACCGGCTGGGCCTCGGGAATGAAGATGATGCGCGTGTTCCAGCGCTCGCCGAGCGTGGAGATCGCCCAGTAGCGCAGCGCCTGCGCCGCCACGGCCCCCACGAGCGCGGCCCACCCCAGTGCCCCCGGAAGGTGCGCTGGAAGACGAGCACCTCGCCCGCGCAGGCCAGCAGGAACGCCGTGTGGAGCACCGTCATCACCCGGTAGTGCCCCTGACCGACCTCCCGGCCTCCCCGGGCCAGCGCCCGGCGCGCGTTGCGCGCGGAGAGGACGAGCTCGAAGAGGCGCTCGACCACGATGAATCCCAGGAAGAGCAGGTACGCCCGTGCGGAATCGGACATCACCATCGCAGTTACACCCGTTCCAAGATGAAACGGCCTCCCGGGAACCCGGAGGTTCCAGGGGGCCGTTGGCTCGAGGGCGTTCTGGATGTCGAGCGCCCGCGGGGAAGATAGGCCCGCGGGTCCTTCACGCACCCACTCGGGGAGGACTCCGAGTGGAACTCAACCTTCGGCGACGGTCTGCACGCTGGAGCGGTAGATGAAGATGCGCGAGGTGTTGGTCCGGGTGTCCGCGGGGATGACGAAGAAGCCCTGGCCCGTGCCCTGGTAGTCGTTGGAGAAGCCCGCGACCCGGCGGCCGTCGTTGAAGGTGACGCGGATCTTCTGTCCCTCGGGTTGAGGGGGACGGCTGCCCGTGGCGAGCATGAAGAAGATGGCCTTCACGCGCTGGATGGCGATGGACTCGGGGGCGAAGCCGGCCTGCTGCTCCAGGGGGATGGCCGCGTCGAGCAGGTCCACGTCGCGGATGGCGCCCCGCTTCACCTGTCCCTCCACCGTGTGGATGATGACGCGGTGCTCGCCCGCGATGAAGGCGTTGAAGGGAGCCACGGCGGCCGGGGCCTCCGGCGGGGTCGTCACGGTCGCCATGGCCTGTCGCGAGGCTCGCGGCGGCGGAGCGCCGGGCACGAGGGCGGCGGGTGCGGCGGGTGCGGTCGGAATGGCGAAGACCGGCGGAGTGGTCTGGGCCCTCGGGAGCGGCGCGGGCGCGGGCGGAGGCGTCACGGGCGCGGGCGGAGGCGCCGTGGGGAGCGCCACGCTTCGAGGCGCTGGCGCCGCGGCGGGGGCCGGAGCCCTGGGGGCGGGCACGGGCGCGGGCGGAGGCGCGACGGGAGCTGGCGCCACCGCCGGAGCCTCCACGGCCTCATCCGAGAGATCGATCTCCTGGAAGTCCATCGTGGCCAGACGCACCGGCTCGGGCTCGGCTTCCATGACGGGGAGTTCGGGCTCGGCGGGCGGCGGTTGCTCGACGGGCGCGGCGCTCTCCTGGGCTTGTCCCCACGACTCGGAGGTGGCGGGAGCGCTCCATTCGCTCTGCATGGGGCTGGCCCAGGTGGAGTCCTGCTCCGCGGCGGGAGCGCTCCATTCAGGCGTGGCCGTCTCCGAGGCGGGCTCCGACGTCGCCCATTCGGCGGGGGCCTGCTCACCCGGCGTACCCCACTGCGAGGCGGCGCCATCCGTCGACCACTCGGGCTGCGCGGGAGCCGTCCAGTGGGCGGAGTCCTGGTCCGGGAGTGGTTCGTTCGCGGGCGTGGCCCACTCGGGCTGGGCCTCGGCGGCGGGCTGGGCTTCCGCTGACGCGTTCCAGTCGGAATGCGTGCTGGTGGGCGCGTAGGGGTCGGCGGGTGCGGACCACTCCGTCTGTGCCCCGGTGCCGGGTTGGGCCTCGGCACTCGCCCACTCGCCCTGGGCACTCCATTCGGGCTGGGCTCCGGCTGGGCGCCCCACTCGGGCTGGGCTCCGGCTGGGCGGCCCATTCGGACTGGGCTCTGGCTGGGCACTCCACTCGGACTGAGCTTCCGGCTGGGCACCCCACTCGGACTGAGCTTCCGGCTGGGCGCCCCACTCGGGCTGTGCTCTGGCTGGGCGGCCCACTCGGGCTGAGCCTCCATCACCGGCTGGGCTTCCGGCTGGGCAGCCCATTCGGACTGGGCTTCCGGCTGGGCAGCCCATTCGGACTGGGCTTCCGGCTGGGCGCCCCACTCGGACTGAGCTTCCGGCTGGGCGCCCCACTCGGACTGCGCCTCCATCACGGGCTGGGCTTCCTCGGGCTGAGCGGCCCATTCGGGCTGAGCCTCCATGACCGGCTGGGCCTCCTCGGGCTGGGCCTCCAGCACCGGCTGGGCCTCCTCGGGCTGGGCCTCCAGCACCGGCTGGGCTTCCTCGGGCTGAGCGGCCCACTCGGGCTGAGCCTCCATGACCGGCTGGGCCTCCTCGGGCTGGGCTTCCAGCACCGGCTGGGCTTCCTCGGGCTGAGCGGCCCATTCGGGCTGAGCCTCCATGACCGGCTGGGCTTCCTCCGGCTGAGCCTCCAGCACGGGCTGGGCTTCCTCGGGCTGAGCGGCCCACTCGGGCTGAGCCTCCATGGCCGGCTGGGCTTCCTCCGGCTGAGCCTCCATGACCGGCTGGGCCTCCTCGGGCTGGGCCTCCAGCACGGGCTGGGCTTCCTCGGGCTGCGCGGCCCATTCGGGCTGGGCCTCGAGGGGGCCGACTCGCTGACGGGAGCGGCCCACTCGGGCTGGGCTTCGGTGGCCGGGGCCGCGTCGCTCGGAGTACCCCAGCCCGCGGAGTCGCTCGACCCGCTGCCGTCGTACGCCGCGCCGTAGCCATACGTCTCTCCGGCGGCGCTGGTCTCCTGGACGGGCTGCTCGCTCTCCGGCCGATGACCCCAGGTGGCGCTCGCCGAGATGAACTCCGGCGTGCTCATGAAGTCCGCGGCACTCTGCAACTGGAGCGGCTCCGCCGTGCCGTGGTCCAACTCGCTGCTCATCCAGCTCGAGCGGATGTCCGCCTCGAGCGGCACCGGCTCGTCGGACACCGTGCCGCCGGCGTGCTGCGTGTTGTGTCCCAGGTAGTCGGAGACGCTGGTGAGCGGGACGGGGTCTCCCGGATGGCCCGTGTCGAACGTCTGCTCACCCGTGCCCCAGTCCGACGGCTGGGTGGCCTCGGGGTCGAACGAGTCGGCGACCTGGACGGTGTCCGCCACCAGATCGGGTCCCACCTGCACCGGATTGAGCTCCAGCGTGGTCGGGCGGTAATCGGCCGGGTCTTCCACGGCGGCCGGAGCGGGCTCCATCTCGGCGCCGAGGTCGGCCACGTCGAAGGTGGGCTGCTCCGTGGACTCGGGCTCCGCCGAGAGCTGCGCGGAGGGCGGCGGCTCGACGTGCGCGCTCGGTGCCACCTCCGGCGCGGTCTCCCACGGGGTCTCCAGCGAGGCGTCCGTGGGGGCCGGCTCGGGCGCGGCCTCGAGGTCGGAGACGTCGAACGTGGGCGCCTCGTCGGCCGCGGGGTCGGGGTAGGGTTGCGGTTCCGCGTAGGCGGGCAGCGCGTACGACGCGGTGACCTCCATCCGATCCGCTTCCCTCAGGGCCTCCTCGGTGGAGGTGGGCTCGAAGGAGCGATGCTCGCTGGCGTCCGTCCAGCCCTCGTCGGTGGGCGGAGGCGCCGAGGTGGCGCCGTCCACGGCGAGCGGCGCGGAGGCCCACTCCTCGGAGACGGGAGCCATGGGCTCCTCGGCGAACATCGGCTCGGCCGGGAGCGGCCCCTCCGCGCTGTCGAGCACCGAGATGTCCGTGGCCGGGATGTCGAGGGTCTGGGGATGCGCCAGCAGCTCCTCGTGCACGGGTGGCGGGGAGGAGACGGGGACGGGATCCGTGTCGGTGTTGAGCGAGGAGAAGTCGTCCTCACCCAGTTCCTGGACGGGCTCCGAGGCGCTCCTCACGGGAGCGGGAGCCGGCGCGGGAGGCGGGGGCGCGAGCGCGGTCGCCGAGGGAGTGGTGGTGTCCTCCCAGTCGCTCATGTCGACCGTCTCGACAGGCTCGGGAATGCTGATGGCCTCGCTGACGGGCGTCAGGTCGGTGTCGGCCACCTCGAAGACATCGTCGGCGGGCTGTCCCCATCCAGGGACAGGGGCTCGGCGTCGAGCGGAAGCGCGGTCAGCTCGGTGGAGGGCGCGGCCTCGAGGATGGCCTCGTTCGCGTCCTGGGCCGACAGGGGCTGGGCGGAAGGGGCCGTGTCGCCCTGATCCTGCTGCGCGTAGGCCTGGGAGTCATAGGCCTGGGGCTGCTGGGGATCGTAGCCAGCGGGGTAGGCGTACCACTGGCCATCATCGCCGTAATAGCCCTGGGGCTGCTGCTGCGCGTAGGCCTGGGAGTCATAGGCCTGGGGCTGCTGGGGATCGTAGCCAGCGGGGTAGGCGTACCACTGGCCATCATCGCCGTAATAGCCCTGGGGCTGTTGCTGCGCGTAGGCCTGGGAGTCATAGGCCTGGGGCTGCTGGGGATCGTAGCCAGCGGGGTAGGCGTACCACTGGCCATCATCGCCGTAGTAGCCCTGGGGCTGCTGGGGATCGTAGCCAGCGGGGTAGGCGTACCACTGGCCATCATCGCCGTAGTAGCCCTGGGGCTGCTGCGCGTAGTCCGCGGCCTCCGTGGACGCACCCTGGCCGCCCAGGAGTCCCTGGAGCTCGGTCCATCGAGCTTGTTCCGCGGGGAAAGACTCCCCTGCGTCCGCTTCTCATCCAGGAAGCGAAACTCCCTCATCGCCACGCTCGTGTCGGACATCCGTCACCTCGCTGCGAACCGGAGAGCCGGCTCTCCCGTCACAGCGCCAAGCAAGAAACTTTCCGCGCGCAAGTCTAGGAGAGTCGGCAAGGGGGGTAAACTTCACGAACGCGGATTCCGCCTGCCTGTTACCTGCGCGAGAGAGCCGCCTTCACCGCTTCGTCCAACTGCGTCACGCTCCGGCCGTACTGGTGCTGGAGGGCCTCCTCGAAGGTGGCGCCCTGGCCGACCTGACGGATGAGGCCGAGGAGCCGGCCGGGCCCTCCCTGACTCAGCAGTTCGCGCACCGCCATGCCCGCGGTGCCATAGGCCAGGGCCGGGTCCCCCTGCTGGATGAGGGCCTCTCCCGCCATCCGCGACAGCGAGGGGAGCTGACCGGCCTGGGCCGCGCCCCGCAGGCGGTTGACGAGCGAGTAGGGCGGCCTGTCGCCGCCCAGGTAACGCCACTCCACGTACTCCGCGAGTCCCTCGTTGAGCCAGACGGGGACGGGCTGGCCGCCCGCGTCGGCGCCCACGAGGTCATCCACCACGGCGTGCACGTACTCGTGCACGAGGGTGGCCTTGGTCTGGGAGGTGAGCTCGGCGGCGTCGTTGATGCGGATGGCGCCCGCGGAGTACAGGCCGGCCACGGCGCGCGCGAGGGCGGCGCCCTGGTGGGTGCGGAACTCCTCGCGGGTGTAGAGGACGACGTCGACGGGCGTCTCGCGCGCCTCGCCGAGCACCTGGCGGGTATGGGTGCGCGCCTCGTCGAGCGCGGCGACGATGCGGCCCTCGTAGTCGGCGCGCTGGCCGAAGTCGCGCGCGTTGTTGAAGTACTTCACGATGAAGCGGCTGTTGGCGCGCGTGCGCATGCCGTCCTCGCCCACGCTGGAGGCGAAGGCGAGCCCCGAGGTGGACGCCGGGCGCGGGGCGGAGCCTCCGCCTCGCCCGAGAAGCGCCGCTCGATGGAGAGGAGCTGGGCGCGCGCCGCGTTCTCCTCGTTCGCCGCGGCGAGGGCCTTCTGCATCAGGGCCGGGCCTGGGGCGCCTCGGGGGCGCGCGAGGGAACGCGCCGCAGCACCGCGAGCGCACCCTCCGGATCCTTGTCCTCGAGCAGCAGCCGGCCCAGCTCCAGCCCGAAGTAGCCCTGCTTGGGGAAGTGCTCCAGTCCCTGGCGCAGGGCCTCCTCGGCGGCGCCGCGCTGGTCGGTGACGAGCGCCGTGCGGACCGGCAGCGCAGGCCCGGCACCGTTTCCATGAAGTTCACGGCGCGCTCGCCGAGCGAGTACGCCATGACGGCATCCGAGCCGGCGAGGGTCTCGCATCCCTGGAGCAGGGCGGTGGCGATGGTGCGGCGCTCGGCGGGGAGTGGGCCTTGGGTTTCACCGCGGCCCAGGCCGGTACAGCTCATCCCAGTTGCCCTGGGCGGCGAGCTTCTGGGCCTGCGCCGGCGTGGGGGCGGCCGAGAGCAGGGCGGAGAGGAGCAGGGCACGCATTCGCGGCGCAGTATGGCCGAGCCCGCTCGCCCGGGCGAGCCGGACATGCCTTCCCTTCATCTGGTTTCGAGGTTAAGTCTGTTTAAACGGCTTTTACTCGAACCGAAGGAAGGGAGTCTGATGAACAGGGACCAGCAGGGGAAGACGCGAGGGCGTGGCGGGCGGCGGTTGTTGTTCGCGGGACTGGCCACGGCGCTCGCGGGCTGCGGCGGGGAGCCGGGAGCGCAGGCCGAGTCCCTGGACACGGCGCGGCGGGCGCTCACGACCCTGACGCCGTCGGAGGATGCCCATGTCCATGAATCCAACGCCGCCTCCAACTATGGCGAGAGCACCTCGCTGGCCATCAAGAACGATCCGGGAGCGAGCCGGTATGCCTATGTGAAGTTCAAGCTGACGGGCATCACCGGGGTCTCGAGTGCCCGGCTGCGAGTCCATGGCAGCGCGTCCTCGAACACGACGCTGCAGGCCTTCCAGACGACGGATGGTTGGTCGGAGTCCTCCCTCACCTGGAGCAACAAGCCGGCCGTGGGCGCGCTGGTGGGAGGCGTGGCGATCAACACGACCGCGAAGTATTACGAGCTCGACGTCACGTCCTACGTGAACGCGCAGGCGGGTGGAGACGGCACGGTGTCCTTCGTGTTGCAGGAGACCGTCGGCAAGTACACGACGCTGGTGAGCAGTGAAGGCAGCGCGAACGTGCCGCAACTGGAGCTCACCCCGAGCGGTGGTGGCACGGCGGACACCCAGGCGCCCTCGGTGCCCGCGAACCTGACGGCCACCGCGGTCTCCAGCGGGCAGATTGATCTGCGCTGGAGTGCCTCCTCGGACAACGTGGGGGTCACCGGCTACGCCCTCTACCGGAACAACGCGTTCCTGAGGAACGTCACGGGCACCGCGACGAGCGACACGGGCCTCGCGGCCTCGACCTCCTATACCTATTTCCTCAAGGCCCAGGACGCGGCGGGCAACACCTCGGCCAGCAGCGCCCCCGTCACCGTGAAGACCTCGAGCGGCGGCACGCCCTCGTGCGCGAATGCCCTGACCTCGACCGCCAGCATTCAAGCGGCCCTGAAGACCGCGGCCCCGGGGGCCGTCCTGCTGCTCGCTCCGGGCACCTATACGGGCGACCGGAAGAACAGCGGGGATCCGGGAGGGCAGGGCCTGTTCTACTCGGGCCAGAGCGGCACGTCCGCCCAGCCCATCGTCCTGCGCAGCTGTGACCCCAGCCAGCCGGCCACCCTCCAGGGCACCGCCGTCAACGATGGCTCCTACGGCCTGCACCTGACGGGCGACTACTGGCGGATCAGCGACCTGCGCGTCACCACCGCGCAGAAGGGCATCGTCATCGACAATGGCAACCACAACCTGCTCCACGGGCTCGAGGTGGACACGGTCGGTGACGAAGGCGTCCACTTCCGGGATGGCAGCTCCTACAACACGCTCGAGTCCTCGCGGATCCACGACACGGGCAAGTACCAGTCCGGATATGGCGAAGGCGCCTATGTCGGCTCCGACGCCAGCTCCCCGTACGAGCATGTCGTCATCGGCAATGTGATTCGCGCCGTGGAGTTCGCCGGGGGCATCACCGCGGAGCACATCGACATCAAGGAAGGCGCCGATGGCACGCTCGTGGAGGGCTGCACCTTCCAGGGCGCGGGCATCTCCGGCGACAACAGCGCGGACAGCTTCGTGGACGTCAAGGGCGTCAACACCGTCGTGCGCGACAACCGGGGCTTCCGCCAGGGCAATGCCAAGGTCCTGGATGCTTTCCAGGTGCGCACGCATGGCACCGGGTACGCGACGGGCGAGAACAACGCCTTCTCCGGCAACGTCGTCGATCTGGACGACTCGCCGGGCTACGTCGTGTACGCCACGAGCGCGGCGGTGGGGACGACCGCGCACGACGATGTGCGCACGGGGGGCGGCAACCTGTACAACACCAACGTGAACCGCTGACGCCCCGCGCGGCTCAGGGACATTCGTAGCGGAAGTCGCGGCGCACGGGTCCCTCATCCAGGCTCGGCGTGCCCGAGTACTCCTCGTGCACCAGCCGGCCCGTGGCATCCCGGACGTGCGTGCGCTGGGCATCCACCGCCCCGTCCTCGTTGTTGTCCCACTCGTCGAGCGCGACGATCGGGGTGTCACAGATGAAGGTGGTGCGGCGGGTGACGCGCTGGTGGGTCCAGTAGTCCTCGCAGGCACCGATCTGGCAGTCACCGCGATGGAAGACATCCTCCGCGAACCGCTCGCGCCAGCCCGCCGGATCGTGGACGGTGGTGGTGAGGGACTCGCTCGAGCTGGTGAACGTGCTGGAGACCTTCCTCACGCGGATGAGGCGGCCCGACGCGTCGTAGGCCAGCGTGGAGTCGCTCCCGCCAGCGCTCAACTCCGTGACCGAGTGGATGAGCCGGCCGGCCTCGTCGTACTCATCGAAGTAGGAGGCGTACCCCGCCGTCGACCAGTCATGGCGTTTGAGCTGGCCATTGGGCCAGTAGGAGAGAGTCGCGCAGCGGGTTTCATCCCGGCCGCAGGTGTCGCGGCTGTCGATGGAGAGCAGCCGGCCCGCCGCGTCGTACGCGTAGTGGCTCGTGATGACCACGGTGTTGTAGTGGCCGACCACCTGGGAGATGCGACCCTGGGGGTCATAGGCGATGTCGACCGAGTTCGTGCCGTACCTGTTCCATCCCGTCATGACCCGGCGCAGGAGCCGCCGCTGGGCGTCGTAGGTCCATTCCGTCTGCTCGAACCGCCCATCGGGGTAGTCCACCCGACGGAGCAGCTCGAGCCCGTCCCGCCGGTGTGGGTCTCCACCGAGACGAGCGCTCCCGTGGCGGTATAGGTACGCAGCTCCAGCGGACGGCTGTCGGCGTCATACCGGGCGCGCTGGGTGGTGCCATCCGCGAACTCGGAGGACACCTCGCAGGCCGTCGCCCGCACCGGGGGCGTGGTGTACGTCCATGGGATGCAGGCCCGCGGCGGCAGTGAAGGCTCGGCCTCCAGGGGTGACGGCGTGCCGCCATCTCCAGGAGGCGTGCCGCCATCCGTCGGCGCGGGGCTTCCCTCGTCCGGCGGGGCGCCGCCTCCATCGGAGGGCGTGGAGCCATCGGGCGCGGGAGACGGTGTGCCCGGGCCGGTGCCAGGAGGAATGCCCGTCCGCTCGCCATTTCCTGGCGTCTCCGGGGACGGAGCTGGAGTGGGGGAACCGCACCCGATCAACGCCAGACATACGCCCAGCGCCCATGCCCCGTGCCATCGCCCCATGATGACTTCCCCTCCGTGGGCGCAAGCTGCTCATGGATTGCCCGATCGCCAAGTCTGGGGTTGGCCTCGCTCGCTGGCTTGCCTCCCGTTCCGCTCAGGCGAGGCGCAGCTCCTGGGTCTCGCAGGACTGGAGCCGCAGACACTCGCCCCGCACGCAGACCTCCAGCGGCTGCTCCAGGGGGCTCCACAGGCCGGTGAGCCGCAGCACGGTCGGAGTGAGCTCCACCTCCACCCAATGCTTGTGGTAGCGCAGCGAGAACTTCAGCCGCTTCAACTCCTGGGGCAGGTGGGGATTGAAGTGCAACACGCCCGCCCGGACCTCGAGGCCCGTGTACGCGCGCTGTAGCAGGTCCACCGTGCCCGCCATGGCGCCCAGGTGGATGCCCTCGGGCGTCGTCCCGCCCTGCACGTCCGAGATGTCGCTGCTCAGGGCCTCGTTGAAGAGCCTCCACGAGGCCTCCCGGTCACTGCGCGCCAGCACCCACGAGTGCACCACTCCGCTGAGCGTCGAGCCGTGGGAGGTCCGTTGCAGGTAGTAATCCACGGTGCGCGGGATCATCTCCAACTCGAACGGGTAGCCGAGCCGCTCGAAGAGCTCGCGCAGTTCGTCGGCCGAGAAGAGATAGAAGAGCATCAGCACGTCCGCCTGCTTCGACAGCTTGTAGCGGTTGGGCGAGTCCCCCTCGGCCTCCAGGATGCGATCCAACCGATGGATGTCCGGGTAGCGCGCGCGGTACGTCTTCCAGTCGAACTCCTGGAGGCGCTCGTAGCCCTCGAACTGGCTGAGCACCCCGTCCTGGTGGAACACCAGCCGCATCTTCCGGCTCACCTCGTCCCAGCGCGCCAGCTCCGAGTGCTCCAGCCGCAAGAACTCGAGGAGCTCCGCGCGGCGCTCGCGCGGCAGCAGGTGGAGGGTCTCCAACGCCTTGCTCAGCACCCACACCGCCATGAGGTTGGTATAGGCGTTGTTGTCCAGCCCGGGCGCGGGCCGGTCCGGGTAGCCCGTGTGGTATTCGTCCGGCCCCATCACGTCCTTGATTTCGTAGCGCCCGAGCACGGGATTCCACCGGGCGAGGCTCGCCCAGAAGCGCGCCAGCTCCAGCATCATCTCGGCCCCGTAGTAGTAGAGGAACTCCGAGTCGGCCGTGGCCCGATGGTATTGCCAGACATTGTAGGCGACGGCCGCGTTGATGTGCCGTTGCAGCCACGTCACGTCCTCCACCCACCGCCCCGAGCGGGGATTGAGGTGCAGCCGCTGGCTCTCCTCGCGGCCGTTGCTGCCGCTCTGCCAGGGGAACATCGCTCCCTGGAAGCCCGCGTCGCGTGCCGCCTGGCGCGCGCGCCCCAGCCGCCGGTAGCGGTAGCGCAGGATGGCGCGGGTGAGGAAGGGCAGCCTCAGGTTGAGGAAGGGGAAGATGAACAGCTCGTCCCAGAAGATGTGCCCCCGGTAGGCCTCGCCGTGCCAGCCGCGCGCGGGCACGCCCACGTCCTGGTCGATGCTGTGCGGGGACACCGTCTGCAACAGGTGGAAGATGTGCAGGCGCAGCACGCGCTGCTCGTCCTGCCCGTCCAGCTCCAGCTCGATGTCGACCCGGCGCCACAGGTGCGACCAGGCCTGGACGTGCGTGGCCACCAGCTCCTCGAAGCGCCCGGGTGCCGTCTTCAGCGCGTCCCGCGCCTCCATCGCCACCTCGGACACGGCGGGATCCTTGGACGAGTACAGCGCCACCACCTTCTCCACGGCGAGGCGCTGACCCTCGGTCAGGGTCACGGTGAACTCGTGCGCGAGCAAGCCCTCCTCCTGGAGGAGCGTCTTCTGGAACACCGCCGGGTGCCCCTCCACGAACAGCCGGGTGCGCGCCGCCTCCGCCACCTCCAGGCGTGACTGCACCGTTTCGACCTCCAGCAGCAGCGTCTCCGGATCCACCTCCTCGGCCACGAGCAGCCGCAGGTGCTGGCCATTGAGCTGCCGGTAGCGGGCCACGCCCGCGTTCACCACCCGCCCATCCAGCGCGGAGCGCACCTGGACGCGCCCGCTCCAGTTCTCCGGCACGAGCACCAGCTCCTGTCCCGCCAGGTGCTTGTCGCCCATGTGCACGAACCGGCGTTGCTCCAGGCGCGTCCTGCGGCCCGCCGCGTCCTCGAAGCGCACCGTGCGCAGCAGCAGCCCCCGCTCCAGGTCCAGCTCCTGCCGGTATTCCAGCGGGGTGACGGCACGCACGTCGAACCAGCCGCCTCCCTCGAGCCGGAAGGTCAGGGGCAGCCAGTTGGGCATGTTGACGAGGTCCTCGTTCTCCACCACCCGCCCGGCCAGGTCCGTCTTCAACCGGTTGTAGCCGCCCGCGAGGTACGTCCCCGGGTAGTGCGTCCCATCCGCGTGGGCCTCGGGCGCGGCCCCGCGCGTGGCGAAGTAGCCATTGCCCAGCGTGCAGAGCGCCTCGCGCAGTCCTTCCCTCGCGGGCTCGAAGCCGTCATAGGTGAACAGCCATTGTTCCCGGCTCATGGCGTCGCTCCCTCGGCGTGGAGCTCCGGACGCGAGGGAGCTGCGCCCTCCACGCGCACGGCGGACAGAGTCTCCACCTCCACGTCCGCGCCGGCTCGCAGCAGGGCGCCTTCCTCTCCCGAGCGGCGGACCCCGATGACGAGCGCGAAGCCTCCGAGCCGTCCCGCCCGCACTCCCGCCTGGGCGTCCTCGAACACCGCGGTCCGCGCTGGTACCGCCCCCAGACGCCGCGCGCCCTCGAGGAACGTGTCGGGGGCGGGCTTGCCCGCGAGGCCCAGCTTCCCGGCCTCCACTCCATCCACCCGGGCGTCGAACAGGTGCTCCAAGCCCCCCAGTCGCAGTACCGCCGCGCCGTTGCGGCTGGAGGTCACCACCGCCGTGCGCAGGCCCGCCGCTCGCACCCGCTCGAGCAACTCCACCGCCGCCGGGTCCACGTCCACGCCTCGCCGCTCCAACTCCTCGAGGAACCAGGCGTTCTTGCGCTCTCCCAACCCGTGGACTGTCTCCGCGTCCGGGCCGTCGGAGGATGAACCCTCGGGGAGGGTCAGGCCCCGGCTCGCCAGGAAGCAGCGGATGCCCTCCAGCCGGGGACGGCCATCCACGTACCGCCGATAGTCCTCTTGCGTGAAGGGCCGGAAGTCATGGACCGGGTCCGCCGCCTGCTTGCAGAGGTACGTGTCGAACAACCGCTTCCACGCGGCGGCATGCACCTGGGCGGTCCGGGTCACCACCCCATCCAGGTCGAACAAGACCGCGTCGAGTTCCCCACGCGACAGGGTGACGGCCACGGGTTCGGGCGAGGACATGGCGGGGTACTCCTGGAGGGCTCGGTGCCTCTCCACCTTCACGCTATGCACGCGCCCCGTCTGCCGTTCAGTGCCTTTGGGGGTCGGGTCTCGGTGCCGGGCGATGGCCTCCTGGACCGGGCGAACACCTGCCCGGCATGCTTCCGCTCGATGAGCTGGTGCCGGCGAGCGACTCACCGCTGCGGGCGCCACCACAGGCCTTTCAAACCCGCCTTGTCACAGGCCTGCTTCGCCTCTTCTGTGAAGCAGTAGAAGGTCAGTTCGGGGACACTGAAGACCGGTGGGAATCCGCCGTCCGGTGCGCGCAGCTCGAGGTGTTGGGCTTCTTCCATTCCCAAATAGCTCACGTCTGCCTGTTGGAAGGGCACGCCGTTGACGAGCGTACGGTCACGATCGAGGCAATCAATCTCCTCCATGAGTTGCAGGATGACGAAGTCATCATTCCGCAGCGCGGGGTCCTGCACTTCGTACCAGGTGCGCCATCGCGTCAACCTGTCGATCACGAGGTGCTTGATTTTGTCCGAGTAGATCGTCGCTGGGATCAGCCGATAGTGAAACGGCTTCACGGACTCGAGTACGCGCACCATCCTCTTGGAGATCAACAAGAGACCCATGGGCGCGGTGAAGATGTGATCGAGCCAGGCGGCATGCTCCAGGTTTCCGACGAACTCGATGACCTGGGGAGCGCCACATCGCTCATGGTAGTCCACGCCTGGTTGGAAGAACGTCGCGCCTTCGAACCCATCGAACTCGATGAGGACGGCATCGAAGACATCCTCTTCCTGGATGTGTGCCGCGTCAGCAGTCAGTCCATGAATCATGCGGTAAAGCTGGCTCCATTGGGTCGCAACTCCTGCATCGCCAGCTTCTTTCCCACTGGGATGCCATCCTCGATGAGTTCCTTCAGCACCTTCTCCGGGAGGTTACCAGACTCGATCGCCTTGCGCAGATCGTTCTCGAGCTTCAAGATCAAGCTTTCGATCACGTTGGGTGCGAGCTTGGAAGGAGTGGAGAGCCTCCTCGTTGCATCGTCGAGCTTGGAGATGACGTACTTGTTGTATTCGGGGTGGCTACCAAGGTGCAGGATCTTTCCCTCCGTGTTCTTGGCGGCTGGCATGTCCAGGATGTTCGTTCCGCGATCAATCGTGTACTTCTCGACGCGCTCGAGCGCTTCCCGGAGCAGCGGGTGGCGTTGAGCAACCGCGTCCGGGATCAGGTGGTGCAGTTGGTTGCCAGCGCTGATTCGAGCCGCGGCCGCCTCGCGGGCGGGCACACCATGCGTCTTTTCGATCCAGTCCAGGTAGTTCTTCCGATAACGGCTGTAGATACTGATGCGGTTGGTCCCATCCACCTTGAGAACGATCAATCCTTCTTCCGTCACCGTGAGCGCCGCGTACTCGTCGCCTTGTGCTTTTCCTTTCGGACGACGTAGCCGGTACGACTGCGGGCCTTCCTTCAGCACATCCAACTGGTAGCCGGCCGCCTCAAGCTCCTTCTTGAGAGAGTTGAACGCTTGCGTACCGGCTTCGGAATGCGGTGGCCAATGTAATCCTTGATCTTGTCCCAATTCGGGAGTTTCTCCAGCAGCTTCTCCAACTCGGCGTCGCTGAGCGTTCGATTGGTGAGCTCCTTGCCGGTGGATGTGCCCTTGGCTTCATTCATGCTTGTGGAGAGGGCGCTTGCCATGGGCTTGATGGAGATGGTCGTCGCGCCCGTGGCGGTGATGCTTCCAGGATGGAACACGGGCACGGCAACCGCATGGCCGTGTCCTCCCACTCCCGCCATCATCACCATGCGTGGCGGTGTGATCTTCACCCCCTTGGCCAGCTTCAACCCACGCCCGAGGTTCGACTTCATGCCGATCTTCGCCAGCACGGCCATGGCGATGCACACCAGCATGCGGATGAAGGACTTGCTGGCCTCCGCGAGCTGTGCCACCTCCCCATGGGCCTTCCACGCCCGTGTGATCCAATCCTGGGCATGCTTCAGGGCTTCGACCCCGGCCTCGACCATTCCCTGAGCTCCAAAAGCTGCCAGCCCCAGTTGGATGACTGCCGCCGCGAGCTGCCCCACACCCGTGGGGGTCGTCGCCAGGAAGGCCGATAGCGCCTCCGCCGCAATGAACGCCGCCACGATCCCCACGATCTCTCCGAGATGCTCGCGGAGCGCCTTCGCATACTCGCCGGCGACGGCCTCGAAGTACCGAGGCGACATCCTCACCGAGGCGATGATGTCCTCCAAGTGTTGCGCCACCTTCTTCGCGGATGCGAACGCGCCTCCTGTGATGGATCCACTCGGTACGATCTTCTGCAACTGATTGGCGAAAGCCATGCTGACCAGCCAGATGCGATGACCCGCGACGAGTTGCACATCGTCACCGATGCGTCGGATGCCCGCGCGGCCAGCCTGTTGGTTCACGTAGAGGATGACGTTCTCGTAGAATCGCAGATCGCGACCCGGCTCGATGCCCCGGTGATAGAGGCGCGCTGCAACCGGCTCGAGCATGTCGCCCGGCTTGACGTGGTAGAGCGTCGCGGACAACTCGGGGAGCCGGGTTGTGATGCGGAAGTCTTGTACATACCCACGCAGCAGGTGGTTCCCAATGATGGTCGCCACATATGACCATTCTGGCTTCTGGGGGTGGGGACGGATGAGGGTAACGGGCGTGCCCGGCGGCAGTGGCGCCGTCGTCAGACATTTCGTCCCAGGCAGTTCCGCCGGGGCGGTCCGGATGTTCGCTCCATCGCAGTGATCGATGAACCCGCTCTGAACGGTCATCGTGCCTCCCCACAGAGCCCGTAAATCAATCCGGGAGCGACAGCAGAGCAAGAACGACACGGGCAGGCAAGTGACCTTCCCTCGATTCCTCCCCTTCCTTGGGTATCAGACGGCTCGTAGGCCCGAGACAACTTGGAGCTAGCCTACGGGGTGCATCCGGCCCGGCGGAGTGCACGCGGGGGATAGGGTGGCCGTTGATTTACCTTCGCTTCCAACTACTCCCACCCGCTGGTGTGGGCGCGGGTGCCGCGCTCGCCTCCTTCATGCGGTACATGCGCTCCAATCTGTCCACGAAGGTAGGGAGGCTGGTGGACTGGAGTGGTGTGGCCTCCTGGACCGGGCGAACACCTGCCCGGCATGCTTACGCTCGAGGAAGAAGGCCGCCGGGCCCTTGCGCGGATTCCCTCACCGCCGTGAGTAGGTGCCTTGGGGGACGGGTTCCACTCCGTAGGTGAAGATGAACTCCTCACCCTGGTGCATCTCTCGGGTATGCACCGTCCCATCATCGCGGCACCAGTCCATCTGGTACTCGCTCAGCGAGCGCGTCAGGTAGGGCAGCAGTGTCCGCGGATCCGTCACGAGTTCGAAGCGTTTGGTGGCCCGGGCCCGCTCGCATGGATCAGACGCCCGGTATGGACGGAGGGGCTCGGTCACCGTGAGCACCCGCACACAGTGCTTCTCCGTGTCGTCCAGCGAGCACGCGACTCCTGTCTCGATCGTGGTGCGCTCCTCGGCTTCCATCTCCTCCCGCTCGAAGGCGTTCTGCCCCACCCACATCCGAGTCCTGGTCCGCACCGGCTCTCCCGGCACCAACATGACGTCGCGCCAGCGGCCCACGCGCTGCATCCAGCGCTCCCGAGCCACTTCCTCCCGCGCCGCCTCCAGCCGCTCGCGAACCGCGGCGGCCTGCTCGGCACCGAGCGGCAACGCGTTCAGCAAGCCCATGGCTTCCGATTCCTCGTGCGCCTCGTAGCTCACGAAGTCGCCCTGGGCGTCGAAGATGATGGAACTCTCGGGGTCCGCCATCGCGGCGAGCGGGGATTGGGAGGTACCGGCCTCCTCTCGAACGAGCAGCCGCCGCTCTCCCTCCTCGGGTCCTGGCCACATCGACCACCAGTAGGTCCGCTGGCCCTGGGAGCCGCTGAGGAGGAGGGTATGGGTGACCTTGGCGGAGAGCTTCTCCGGCCACGCGAACCGCAGGACGACCGCGCCTTCGGGTACCGGCTTGCGTGCGGTCGAGGAGGTGACGCAGGCGCACACCCCGGTGAGCAGGGCGGCGGACAACGATGAGCGAAGCAAGGAGTTCATGACGCCCGCAGGGTAGTCCACGCGGGGCAGGGCATTCTCGTCAACTCGCACTCGACCTGGGCGTGGATCCCTCTGGACCCACGTGGCGCACGAGCCGGCCCGATTCCGAGGCTCTCGGAGGGGCGGGCATTGTGAGGCCTGGGCGCCTCATGGAAGACTCCGCGCCACATGTACCCTGATGAGTTCCGGTTGCCCCGGGTCAGCGAGCACGTGCTGGCGTGGTTGGAGCGGCGCCGGCCCGGATTTGGCGAGTGGGATGAATCGGTAGAGGCCTCGCTGAGGGCCGAGGCCCGGCTGGCCCTGGACGACGTGGAGCGCCGCTTCGCCGAGCTGGCGGTGGACGCCGCCTATGTGGCCCGTCTGGAGCACAGCCTCTTCTCCGTGGCGCTGCCTCGCTACCTGCGGCTCGCGCGCGAGCACCACGCCCTGCAACGGCGCAAGTACGGCCTGTGGCGCGAGGGGGATCTCGTCTCGCGCGCCGTCTACACCTTGGTGGGCATCGTGCTGGCGGTGGTGATTGCCCTGACGCGCGTGCCCAACTGGCTCGAGCCCCTGCCGCTCGCGCTCATCCTCGTGGGCCCCTTCCTGCCAGACCTGCAGGAGTCCTTCCTCGAGCGCCGCTACCGGCGGCGGCTCGCCGCCTTGGTGGCGGACATGGTCGGCGAGCAACACCAGCTCGAGGCCTATCAACCCCTGTCCGAGCCGCCCGAATCCCTTCCCGGAACCGACTCGCGTTCCAAGGAGCCGTCATGAAGCCGTCGCGTGGCGAGGCCCAGCAACGGGTACTCGCGGCCCTCAAGCAGCCCCGGATGAAGGTCCTCTGGCCCCTGGCCGTGGTCCTGGTGGGCGGACTGTTCGTGTACAACGCGTGCAGCGTGTACGTGCGGCCCTACCAGCTGGGCGTCAAGCAGGTGGTGCTCGGCGGGGAGAAGGGCATCCGGGACAAGGTGTACGGCCCGGGCCTGCACTGGGTGACGCCCGGTGCCGAGCGCATGCACCTGTTCCCGAGCGACCTGCAGGTGTTGGACATGGTGGACAACCCCGCCGAGGTGGCCGAGGGCGCGGACCATCGCGTCGTGCGGGCCATCAAGATCCAGACGTCCGGGGGCTACACGGTGTCGGCGGACGTGACGGTGCTCTACCGGCTGGAGGACCCGTACAAGATCATGACGCAGATCGGCCCCGGGCAGCTCTACGAGGACTCGGCGGTGATTCCGCGCGCCGAGCAGGTGCTGCGCCGCACCCTGGGCCAGCTCGACTCGGATGACTTCTACAAGGGAGACCTGCGCGACAAGGCCATGGCCGAGGCGCAGAAGCTGTTGACCGCGGAGCTGGAGCCTCGGGGCATCCACGTGACGCACGTGCTGTTGCGCCAGTACCGCTACGACACGCGCTACCAGCAGGCCATCGAGCAGCGGAAGATCCAGGATCAGACCGTCTTCAAGAACCAGGCGGAAGCCGCGGCGGCCCAGGCCGAGGCGGAGAAGAACCGGATCATCGCCGAGGGGCAGGCCACGGTGCAGGTGGAGCTGTCGCGTGGGGACGCGGAGGTGGCCAAGCTGCGCTCGGCGGCGGAACTCTACCGGCGCACCCAGGCGGCGCAGGGCGACCTGGTGGTGAAGCTCGCGCGGGCCAAGGGGATCGAGCTGGAGAACGCGGCGCTGCGAGGGGCGGGCAGCGAGAACATGGTGGGTCTGAAGATGGCGGACGTGCTCGGAGGCACGCGCATCATCGTGGTGCCCACGGATGGCGAGGGTGGCGTCAACCCGTTGGACTTGAACGCGGCGCTGCGGCGCTTCGACGTGAAGGGGCAGTGAGCGCCATGCGGAACACGGACATGAAGCGATGGGGTCTCGTTGCGCTGTGGGTGCTGCCGCTGCTGTCGGGGTGCGCGAGCCACTCGACGGACGCGAACGAGGTGGGGGTGCTCACGCGCAAGTTCACCCTGCTGGGAGAGCGGGGGTGCAGTCGGAAACGTATGCCCCGGGCGCCACGTACTTCTTCTTCCCGCCGTTCTCCACGGACTGGACCACGTTCGAGACGAAGCTGCAGAACCTGCGCATGCGGGCCAAGGGGGCGGGGGAGGAGGGCCGCACGGACGACATCGAGTTCAAGACCGTGGACGGCAACGACATCGCGGTGGACGTGACGGTGTCCTGGCGGATCGATCCGGCGAAGGCGCCCCACCTGGTGCGCAAGGTGGGGAGCACGACGCGCGAAGTGGAGAACCGGCTGGTGGGACCGGCGGCGCGTGCGCTGGTGCGCGATGCGCTCAACGTGCTGCGCTCGGAGGACTTCTACACGGCGGACAAGCGCTTCGCGGCAGCGGAAAAGGCGCGCAAGCTCTTGGAGGAGGCGCTGCTGTCGGAGGGCATCATCGTGGAGCAGGTGATTCCCCACGAGCACCGCTTCAACCCCGAGTACGAGACGGTGATCCGCGACAAGAAGCTGGCGGAGCAGACGGCGGAGAAGCTGCGCTCGCAGGCGCAGGCGGCCCTGGAGGAGTCCAAGCGCAACCTGGAGACGGCCAAGGGCACGGTGTCGCAGAAGCTCGCCCAGGCGCAGGGCGAGCTGGAGCAGACGAAACTGACGGCGGACGCGGAGTTGGTGCGGGCCAAGAACGAGGCGGAGGCGATCCTCAAGGAGGCCGAGGCCAGGTCCAAGGGCATCGCGAAGGAGAACGAGGCCCTGGCGGGAGCGGGCGGCCGCACGATGGTGAAGCTGCGCATTGCCGAGGCGCTGATGGGCAAGCAGTTGCTCTTCATGCCCACGGGGAAGAGCGGCACCACGCTGCAGACCATGGACATGAACCAGATTCTCTCTCAGTACGCGCTGAGCAAGAGCGGCGCTCAGGCGTCGAGCAATGGGGAATGAACAGCCATCTCGGACACCCTCTCGGGGCGACTCGTGAGCGTTCGTTCGCGAGTCAATGCGAGGCGAAGAAGCTCCAGAGCAGGGCGTTGGCATCGATCTCCTGGGTGGTGGTCCCGTTCCCCGGCGATGGCTGAGGGGTCCCCGGCCACGTGTGACCGCCATCGGAGATCCGGTAGAGCACGACATCGGCGCCGTCACGGCAGCCCGAGTAGGTGAGCCTGCTGACGTGCGCCGATACGGCGGCGGTCGTCGGAGTCGAACCGCACCCGTTGAGCGTCGCCCACCGCTGTTGTGCCGCGGGCACGGAGTACTGCCACACCGCGCTGCCGCCGCCTTCGTACGGATTCGTGTAGTCCTGCTGTCCATGGAAGGCGATCACCGGCACCGCGCGGGTCGGTCGACACGACGATGCATCCGGTTGACTCGTGTTCGCCGGGTCAGGACGTCCGGCGCGCAGCCCCGCGATGGCCGCGAGTCCAGCCAACCGGTCCGGGCGCGCGCAGGTGAACGCGGACGCCATCCGCGCGCCGCCGGAATAGCCGATCGCGAAGACCCGGTTGGGGTCTCCGCAGAGCGCGGAACCCATCGTGGTGAGCACCTGATCGAGGAAGGCGACATCGTCACGCGGGCCTGACGTGACGCCGGGGACGTTCCACGCGAACCCGCTGCCACTGGCGATCGCACCGGAGGGAGCGACGACCGCGAACTTGTTCGTCTGCGCGGCGGACTTGATGTTGCTGTACACGAGCTGCCCCGCGCCGGTGCCGCCCGTCCCGTGGAGGTCGAGCAGGAGCGGCAGTCGGGTCGTGGCGCCGACGCCGCTCGGGACATGGACGGCGACGTTGTAGCGCACCCCGTTGAAGGTGACCGCGAGGGTGCTGTCGCCAGCGGCGACGGAGCGGGTGCAGGCGCCGTCATCGCCAGGCAGTCGCCACTTCTGATTGGATTGACCGTTGCAGTCCCAGATCTGCAGTCGGGTCCGGTCCGCGGAGTTCTCCCCGGTCACGTCCAGGCAGCGCCCCGACTGGGGATTGAGCAGCGTCTGCGCCGACGCGTCATGAATCCACTGCTGCGCGCCGCTCCCATTGCACTCCCACAATTGGATCTTGCTCCCGTTCTCCGTCCCCTGCCCGGTGACATCCAGACACTTGCCGGAGTGGGGGTTGCGAATCGTGCCGTTGTCACTGACCGTCCAGGTCTGTGCCACCCCGGGGGCGCAGGTGTAGAGCTGGACGGCCGTGCCGTTCGCGGTACCGGATGCCGCGACATCGACACACTTCCCGGCCAGTCCGACGATCGGGCCAGTACGGTCGGCGAGGTGGGGTGTGACGGCGGCGATCCCCGGCAGTCCCAGGAGGGAGATGCTCGACAGCACCGCGGCACGGAGAATGCGTAGAGCGCGATGGCGCACGACGCGAGAGGGTCGAACTTCACATGGGCATCTGTGCATATCTCTCTCAATCCAGACGTGTCTTATGGCTTCTTCGCCAGAGCCTTATATATACCAGGAGTGCGGTATTTTCGTGACAGACGGATAGCTTTTACCTCTTGAACGGATCGACCCGATATGCTTGGATAACCATTAAAACAGGAGATTCATGATCATGCGGAACAGGTCTGTGCGCTACATGCTACTCGCCCTGGTCCTCGGGGGATGTGGTGGGCCGGAGGGGTCCGAGACGTTCTCGCTCGACGAGCTCGCGGCTTCGACGCAACCCTCGGCGATTGCCGCCCAGGCCAAGACCTATTACGTTTCGCCAACCGGAAAGCCGACCAATACCGGCGCTGGTTTCGACAGCGCCTGGGATTTCAAGACCGCTCTCGCCGCGGTCGTGGCCGGGGACACCATCCTGCTTCAGGGCGGGACGTACGCGATTCCCTATACTCCTGGGGCGAAGAACACGATTGATTTCTCCAAGTCCGGCCAGGCCGACAAACGGATAACCATTTCGTCCTACAACAACGCCAGGGCCGTCTTCGACTTCTCCTTCCCCGCCCAGGCCTGGGTCCAGGATTCCTTCGGCTTCCATGTCACCGGCAGCTATTGGACCTTCAGGGGGATCGATATTACCCGGGCTGGCTACCAGGGGGCCTACGTCACCGGCTCCTACAACACTTTCGAGAACTGCCGTTTCTACGAAAACCGCAACACCGGCCTGGAGATCAACAAGGGGGGCAACCACACCACGGTGCTCAACTGCGATGCCTTCCGGAACTACGACCCGAAGAAGCTCGGCAGCATGGCCGATGGCTTCGGACCCAAACAAACCATGGGTCCCGGTAACGTCTTCATCGGCTGCCGGGCCTGGGAAAACTCCGATGACGGCTACGACGCCTTCGATAGTCCCGAGACGGTTGTCTTCAAGGACTCCTGGGCCTTCCGTAATGGGGTGGACGTCTGGGGGTACGGCGGCTTCACCGGCAACGGTAACGGCTTCAAGATCGGTGGCAACGCCAAGCAGGCCAATCACCAACTGACCCACTGCGTGGCCTTCGGCCAGCCGAAGAAAGGTTTCGACCAGAACAACAATAGCGGCGGGGTGACCATCTACAACTCGATCGCCTACAAGAACGGCACCAACTTCGGGCTCGGGAACCCGGTCAACTCAGGTCAGAAGCACATCCTGAAGAACAATATCTCGCTCGGTGCCTCGGACAGCATCGCCAACTCCACCGAGCAGAAGAACTCCTGGAACACCGGCTTCTCGGTGTCGTCGGCCGACTTCCAGAGCCTGGACACCAACCTGGCGACCGCCGCCCGCAACCCGGACGGGAGCCTGCCAGCCACGACCCTGTTCCGCCTCAAATCGACGAGTGCTCTCGTCAATGCTGGGGTCAACGTCGGTCTGCCCTACAACGGTTCGGCGCCCGACCTGGGAGCTTTCGAGACCCCGTAGCCGCATCGGCGCGACGCCCATGGCCCTCCGAGCCCCCCCTTCACGAGGAAGGTCTGGTCTCCGTCGAGGAGGGCATCTGACGGCGCTCCCAGCGGTACAGCGCGGCGACGAGGGCGAGCGTCGCGGCCGGCCTCCCAGGAAGAAGGGCCGGCCGCTCACGAGGGCGGCGAGCGCGCAGAAGGCCGCTACCTCGAACTTCCGGACACGGGTCATCACCATGAGCGTGCCCCGGTCGTATCTCAGGCTGACGCTCGCCGCCTCGGGCACATGAAGCATTCGGCGGAAGAGCACGAGATTCTGCAGGTGAACGGAAATGACCGCGAAGCGCGTCACGACGAGCGCGCCACACATGGTCTCGGACAGGTTGTCGGCCAGCCCCTCCGGTAGCTCCTCCGCCATCCATTGGAAGTACGCCACCGCCATGGGGAACAGGAAGGCGCCAAGTGCCAGCGTCAAGAGGAACCTCGGGGACACCCACTGCCCCTTCTCCACCGCCCGCACGAAGAGGGGATTGAGCTCGAGGCTGCCCCCGAAGCGCACCCGCTCCGGGAGATCCCCACGGACACGCAACCTCGCCGTGGCGATGGTGAGCAGATAGTCAGCGCAATGCAGCACGAGCCACAGCACGCCGATCCCGACCGGACTCCAGAGCCAATCCATGAGACCTCCCCCTTCCCGCGCATAGCACGAAGCCCCGCGCCCCGCGTCCCCGCTCACACCCCGCGCTGCCTGAGGCGCTCCAACTCGGCCTGTGACTCCGCGAGGCGGCGCTCCAGTTCCTCCCGCCTCCGTGTCTCGTCCGCCAGCCGCCGCGTCTCATCCTCCAGACGTCTTTCCGCTTCCTGGCGCAGCCGCTCCGCCGCCTCCAGCTGCCGGGCTTCCTCATCGGCGCGCTGTTGCAGCCCCTCCATCATCTCCTGCATCCGGGCGATGAGTTCCTCGTACTCCAGCAACAGCGCGTGTCCCGCCCAGAAGCGCAGCCGCCCCTCTTCCACCTGCAACTCCAGCCCCAACACCTCCGAGGTGTAGCGGCCCTGCTCCGGGGTGATGGGGACGTACTCCCTCGCCTCGCTGGACGGCAGCCGATAACCCTCCAGCCGCTGACGGGCCCGGTCGTAGATGAAGTAATCGGGGATGCCCAGCCGCGCGTAGCGCCTCACGTTGTATTCGGCGTCCTTCTTCCGGTCGCCGCCGACGTGAACCTCCAGCACCCAGTCCAGCCCCTTGCCCTCCTGGCTCACCACCCACTTGTTTCGAGGGTGTGTCTCGGCGTCCAGCACGGCCAACAGGTCCGGCGCGAAACGGCGCTCGGCGGGGTAGTACACCGGGAGCTCCGTGCCCAGATACACCCGCCGCCGCTGCCGGGAGAAGTACCCCTTGAGGGCCTGCAGCGCGCCCATCTTCGCCTGGGAGTGCAGGTCTCCCTCCGGCATCGCCATCTCGTCCCACGTCACCTCTCCGGGCAAGGCCTCCACCACCCGGACCCGCTCCTCCTCGCTCATCCTCGCCCACTCTTCCCGAGAGGGTGCCCGGGGAAAGGCATCCTCTCGCTCCTGTTCGTCCCGTGCCATGCCCGCCAGGGTGAGGCGCGCGGCGGGCCCGGTCAATCGTCCCCGTGGCGCCAATGAGCAAGCGGTAGGCCATGTGATACAGGCGCGCCCTTTCGAGTGCTCATCGCTGGGAGGCGCGACGAGCCCACTCCATCGCACGTCTCACGGGAGAGACGGTTCGGGCTCGCGCCCCCAGCTTCGCCGGGCACGAGACCCCTGGCCGAACTCAACCGCCGAGCAACTGCACTTCATACAGAGTCGGCGTGTACCAGTTGTTTGGATTGTTCCACAGCACTGCGTTGACGAGCACGATGCGGACGTAGCGGGCGCTGAAGTTCACCGCGTCTGTCGTGAAGCCGTACGTTTTATTGGTCGTTCTGTCGATCGTCGTCCAGGTCGTGCCGTTCGTGCTGTGTTCGATCCGGTATTGGTGATAGGCTTCCGAGCCATTGTACAAGAACCACGAGATATCAACCTCCTGGATGTTCCGGGTCGCACCGAGATCGACCTGCCACCAGGAGGGCCGGTCACGCCGGACGCCTTCCATTCCGCCTGGTAATTGCCGTCGTTCACCCGGCTCGCGGCGAAGCCAGAAGCGGAGGAACTGGCCGTCGCCGTTCTCCCCAGGGCATGGTTGACGAGATTCGGATACGAAACGGCTCCTGTCACGGCATCGATGTTCCACTGACTGCGCCATTCCAGGGAGGCGGTTCCGTTCGAGCCGTTCAAGGTCAGCGGTAGCCAGATGTAGCGAGAATCTCCGAGGCGGCTCGGATTCCACCGGTTTCCCATGTAGATGTACGTCGTCGCCGACGTGCCCTGCACGGGCAGGATGAAGTTGGACTGCGAATAGAACGTCGAGCTGTTGCCCAGGTTCTGCGCGGCCGACCACGGTCCGTTCATGGAAGTGGCCGTCATGTATTTGGCCTGGTTCGGATACCAGCCAGATGCGCCCGACGTGATCAGGAAATACCGTCCGCCCTGTTTGGCGATCGCCGGAGCCTCCCGATGCCCGTTCTCGGCCACCCAACCGATGAAGGTGGAAACGTTCAGATAGTCGTTCGTCAGTTTGAAGGACGCGAGTGAGCCGTTCGTCCCCGTTCCGGAATTCGAGGCGGACAGCAGGTAGGCGCTGCCGTCCTCGTCCTTGAACACGGTCATGTCCCTCGACTCGTAGCCGAGCGGCCGGAAGCTGCCGTGATAGGTATAGCTGCCGCAGACCGAATTGCTGGAGGCGACCGCGACCCGGCCCAGGGAGTAGTCCGTGGCGTTCTCGTAATGCATCCACATGACGTATTTGCCGGTCGTCTGGTTGTAGATGACCTTGGGCCTCTCGATCTTGCTGCTCGCCAGTTCGGCATGAGAACTGGGTTTCAGTGGATAGCCGACCCATTTCCAGTTCTTCAGGTCGGGCGAGGAGTAGCACACGACGTTTCTGAACGTCGCCGAATCATGGAGCTTGTCCTCGCCGATCCAATAATACGTGGAGTCCACCTTGATGACGGAGCCCCCATGCGCCTGAATCGTTCCTCCCGTCGTGTCGTACCAGACCGGCCCGTTGTTGATCGTCACGCTCGCCAGTTCGGCACGGTCGGCGTGTACGGATGCCACTGACACCAGCGGCAAGGAACAAATCGCAAGCACTCGCTTCAGCATGTTCACGAGCATCCTTCCAGAGCATGGGTTGATACGGCGATGCGCGGGCCGATCATGCTCCATCAAACAAGGAGCTGTCGGAACGCTCGGTGCCGGTGCCTGAGCGAAATGCTCTCTTTCGACTATCTGACAGAAGGTCAGGTACCTCGTTCGGACTCCTCCTTGGGACATTGGTCGACCCCAGGGGACGTTCCCCGCGCAGGAAGGGTGTCCAGGAAGGGTGTCAGACGACTCGTGTGCGCCAGGAAAAGCCTGGGTGAGGAGGAAGCGATGTAGGAGCGGAAACTTCACGAAGGGACCCTGCGGGTTCAAACCCCGCCCGGCAAAGGAGGCCACCAGCCGGAAGCGAGTCTTGCGTGGTGCCGGGGCAACCCGGGCTGCGAAGCGTAGACAGCGAGTATGTGGGCCGCGTGATTGAGCCTCGAAAGATCTGAATCGTCGCGAGAGCCGACGCCGTACGAGTAGCGGAAGGCAGCAGCCCAGGGCCGAAACAGGCCGGTCCTGGGGTCTCGCCGGGGTCTGAGAGCGGGGCACGCACACAGGAGGGTCCTCCAGGAACCTGGGAGGTCCTGACGACTCCACGTTGAGTGGCCGGTTGGGGAAGCCGGTGAACAACCCTGGTCCGCGGAGGATGGGCGCCCGACCTCCACGGGAGCGAAAGACGGGTGGCGGTGGTAGCGCGCTGGCGAAGGAAACGAAGCCGGGCGCGAGGGTCGTCAGGAAGTCGGAGTGCCTCGTAGTACCGAGGAAGCAGGGGAACGCACCCGGGCGGACCCTGTGGAGGAAGGGGGCACCGGAACATGGAATCGAGGGAGGGAAAGATGGCGGGGACACCGAGCCCTACAACTGTCTCAACGAAACTCCAACGGATAGCGACGCTGGCGAGGCAGGCGCCGGACATGGCGTTCACGACGTTGGCCCACTACATCGACCTGGAGTGGCTCCAGGAGGCCTACCGGCGCACGCGCAAGGACGGGGCAGTCGGAATCGACGGACAGACGGCGAAGCAATACGCGCAAGCACTGGAGGCCAACCTCCAATCGCTGCTCAACCGCGCGAAGTCCGGCGACTACCGAGCGCCGCCCGTCAGGCGCGTGCACATCCCCAAGGGGGACGGGAAGTCGACCCGGCCCCTGGGCATACCGACCTTCGAGGACAAAGTGCTGCAGAGGGCGGTGGCCATGGTGCTGGAAGCGGTGTACGAGCAGGACTTCCTGCCCTGCTCATATGGCTTCCGGCCGGGAAAGAGCGCGCATCAAGCGCTCCAGCGCCTCTGGGAAGTGCTCACGGAGATGAAAGGTGGCTGGGTCCTTGAAGTGGACATCCGGAAGTTCTTCGACACCCTGGACCATGGCCAGCTCCAGCAACTCATCCAGCGCAGGGTGCGAGATGGGGTGCTCCTGCGCCTCATCGGCAAGTGGTTGAAGGCGGGGATTCTGGAGGAGGGGAACGTGTCGTACCCCGACGAAGGGACACCGCAGGGCGGGGTCGTCTCGCCCGTGCTGGCGAACATCTACCTGCACGAAGTGCTGGACGTGTGGTTCGAGCAGGAAGTCAAACCGCGCATGAAGGGACGCGCGGAGCTCGTACGCTACGCGGACGATTTCGTCATCTGCTTCGAGAGGGAGGAAGATGCTCGCCGCGTCATGGAGGTACTTCCCAAGAGGATGGAGAAGTACGGCCTGACGCTCCACCCGGAGAAGACCCGGCTGGTTGAATTCCGCCCACCGCGCCCGGAAAACAGGGGACAGGGTGGACCCGGGAGCTTCGACCTACTGGGCTTCAAGCACTACTGGGGCAAGTCCCGGTGGGGCAAATGGGTGGTGAAGCGCAAGACGGCCACCAACCGACTCAGCCGGGCGCTGAAGAGGGTGGCGCAATGGTGCCGCCTGAATCGGCACCAGCCAATACAGGAGCAACACCGCTGCCTCACGCAGAAGGTGAGAGGGCATTACAGCTACTACGGGATTACTGGGAACTGGGCTGCCCTCACCGCCTTCGCACGGGAGGTGGAAAACAGGTGGAACAAGTGGCTATCGCGGCGCTCGCAAAAGGGGCTGACGCCGGAGAGACTCTGGCAACTGCTCAAGCAATTTCCGCTGCCCGCGCCGCGCATCGTCCACAGCGTCTACCGGCTCGCAGCGAAACCATGAGCCGAAGAGCCGGATGCGGGAATTCCGCCTGTCCGGATCTGTGGGGGGCCGGGGTGGGCAACTGCCCCGGTCTACCCGACAGGGCGCGTGGGAGCGGGTCTCCCCGTGGGTTTCAGGACACACCCGTGTACGTGTCCGTGGGTTCCCCCAGCCACGCGGTGCGTCCGTGCGACCACGTTCTAGTGCCCCCTCTCGGCACTCGCCACGGCCCGCTCCTCTGGCCTTGTCTGCTCGCCTGCCCGGCACTCGCCATGCATTGCCCCTCATTCCGAGAGGGCACTCATGAACGAGCAGAACCAGAACGAGACGAAGCAGCAGGAGCAGCGCGAGCACGGCGAGGAGAAGCGGGGCGAGTTCCTCCGGAAGATGAGAGCCGTGGCTGGCGAGACGACGCGCGGGATGGTCAGCCGGGTCCGGTGGCTCATCTACGCCGAGCGCGGGCGCCGGGTGATGGCCGGGCTGGCGGTGACGGGGATGGTGGCGGGTGTGGTGGTCGCCCAGCCCGTGTGCATGATCGAGCCGGGCGAGGTGGGCATCCGGGTCAACCGGCTCACCGGCGACGTCGCCGAGCTGCGCGAGGGTTGGGCCCTGCTGGTGCCACAAGTCCACCGGCTGAGCCGCTACAGCCTGAAGGACCAGACCTACCAGCCCACCCGGAGCACCCGCGCCACGGATCCGGCCCCCTTCCAGTCCGTCGAGGGCCTGTCCATCGGCGTCGAGGTCACCATCCGCTACGTGCTCGACCCGGAGCGGATTCCCGTCCTGGCCGCGCGGCTTCCCGAGGACATTGGCCGGGACATCGTCGAGCCGGCCATCGATGGCGTGCTCCGCCGCCACTTCGCCCAGCACACGGTCCGGGAGATCTTCTCGACCCATCGGGCGAAGATCCAGCAGGACATCTCCGCCGAGCTCTTGCCCCTGCTGGCCACCGATGGCGTCATCGTCCGCTCGGTCACGCTGGGCAACGTGGACCTGCCCCAGCAGTACCGCACCGGCATGGAGGCGCTGCTCGCCGAGGAGCTGAACGCGGAGAAGATGCGCTACACGCTCGAGCTCAAGGACAAGCAGGTGCAGCAGTCCGCGCTCGAGGCCGAGGCCGACAAGGTCCGGCGCGAGAAGGCCGCCGAGGCCGCTGGCAACGAGGAGATCATCGCCGCCAAGGCCAAGGCCGAGGCCATGCGCCACGTCCTGCCCTTCAAGGAGAAGGAGATCGAACAGCGGCGTCTGGAGGCCGAAGCCGCCAAGGTCTCCCGCCTCACCCAGGCCAGCGCCGAGGCCGAGGCCCACCGCATCGAGGCTCCGGCGAGGCGGATGCCCGGCGCAAGCTCGCCGAGGCCGATGCCTACCGCGTGGATGTCACCGGCAAGGCCGCCTCCGAGCAGCTCGCTCGCGACGCCGAGCTGATCAGCCGCAACCCGCTGCTCATCCAGAAGACGCTCGCGGACAAGCTGTCCGACAAGATTCAAGTCATCATCGCTCCGCCCCAGGCGGGCGGGTTCATCGCCGGCAACCTGTTGGGACAGCCTCAGGAGGCCCGGTACGCGGGCGGCTCGTCGAAGGGCGCGCCCCTGGCCCAGGCCGCGGTCTCCGAGAACACGGACTCCGACACCACCGGCTCCGAGGAGTAGTCACATGCTCGCCACGCTCGTCGCCATCGCCCTCGTGGTGCAGGACCAGGCGCCCCTGCGCGCCGCGTCGCAGGACTCCGCTCCCCGCCAGGCCACCCTCTGGCAGGGCGAGTGGCTGGAGGTCCGAGGAGAAAGGCAGGGGTTCATCCAGGTCTACGACCACCGCCGCGAGCGCCCCGGCTACGTGCGCGAGCACCAGGTGCGTGTCATCCACCTCGACGCGGCGAGCGTGCCCCAGCTCCAGGCGGTGGTGGAGTTCCTCCGGGACACGCCGGGTGCGGAGGCGCTGGGCATCGGCTACGCGGCGGCGCTCTTGCGCGCGGCACCTGCCTCCCAGGTGGGGCCGGAGCTCTTCGACGCACTGGGCACCCTGGCGGACCGGCTCGCCCGGCGGGCCACCTCCCACAGGAACAATGACACGTCCCTGGCGGCGCACCTCGACGTGGTGGCCAGCTACGGGGTGAAGCTCGTCAGCTTCGAGCGCGAGGGCCGCACCCACGTCTGCTATGACGGCGAGGCGTTCCGCCGGGTGCTGGCGCTCGGTGGAAGCCCCGAGATGCGGCTCCGGGCGGCGCTCGCGCTGACGCGGCCCGAGTGCATCGACCCGGCGATGAACCCGCTGGAGCGGCAGGCGCTTGACGAGTGGCGGAGCACGGTGCTGGAGCAGGTGGAGGCGGTCCGGCTGCCGGCGTACCGGCCAACCGGCTCCACCTGCGCCGTGCCGAGGTCCACGCGGCCCTGGCCTACCAGCTCTCCCGCCGGGGCGAGGCGCAGCGGGGCGCGAAGGCCAGCGAGCGCGCGGTGGCGTCGCTGGCGAGCGTCCTCAAGGCGGAGCTGGCCGAGGAGGACAAGTCCGCCTACGCGGCCGCCGCGGTGCGGGTGGGCGCCTCGCGCTTCGCGTCCGCGCCCGCCACGGAGCAGCCAGGGGCCGGGCCGGTGCTCGCGCTCTCCAAGGGGCAGCCGGGGGAGACCTGCCTGCGCCTGGCGGACGCGCGGGCTCCACAGGCAGCCCTCTTCGAGCGCTGCACCTACGGGCTGGTGTGGCCGGGCTCGGTGCGGCGGTCCGCCCAGGGGTCGGCGGTGGCGGTGGCGGTGCAACTGCTGGAGGGGTGGACCGAGCTGTGGGTCTTCCACCAGGAAGGGGAGGGGTGGGTGTTGGATGCACTGGCGCCCGCGGCGACCGAGCCGGGCCTGGGCTACGTGGAGCTCGCGGGCTTCTCCCCGGATGGCTCGCGCGTGCTGGTGGCCCGCGAGGCCCTGGTGGAGGGTCGCATCAAGTCCTCCTTCCAGGTGCTCAAGCGCGACACCCTGCTGCCGGAGAGGAGCGCCGACAGCCCGGGGGCCCTGGGCGCCTTCCAGCGTTGGAGCTCCGCCGACTGGCGCGGCGGCACCGTGGCCATGCGCTGAGCCCGCTCCGGGAAGGCCCGGGCTCAATAGGCGCGGCTGGCCACGTCTTGCCGCACCACGCCGGGAATGCCCTCCCAGTTGTTGTTGCCCGAGTGGTTGTAGGCCTCCTCATCGTCCCGGAAACTCACGGAGTGAAAGGACCATTTGCGCTGACCATCACTGCACGCATCCGGGCCCATCGTGAGCGTGCCATCACAGAACCAATCACTCGGATTGCACAACGAGCTGCCCGAGGAACCGGAGACGCCCCCCGTCGAGTGATAGGACACGGCTTCATCATCCTGGCCCGGAAGTAAGGCGGAGTAGTACGTGCCCTGCGCCGCCGCGAAGTTGTAGAACCAGATGGAGCGCGTGGTGTTGTGGTTGTACATGCTCCGTGCGGTGGTGGTGACCAGATCACTGACAAGGGGCTCCGTCATCACCCATTCGCCGAGATCCGCCAGTTCGCTGCCGCCCGCCGCGCCAGAGGCCACGTCCACCCATTTGATGTTCCAGCCCACCTGGGTGCCTCCCGTGTCGCCGCATACGCCCTGCGCATTGGGCAGGGCATCCTTCTGTCGGCGGGTGGTCCCACCATGGAGCGAGAGCGCATAGCCCAACTGCAGGTTGCCCGCGCTGTGCACGGCGACGTAGCACCAGTTGTTTCCCGTGCAGAAGCAATCGAGCGCATCGCGGATGCGGTGGTTCTCCACGGAGATCCTCTGGGTTCCGTCCCAGTTGACGGCTTTCTTGTTCACGCCCGCCGCGACGCTCCCCGAGCCCCAATAGGAAAAATCCTTGTAGTCGCCGGGCCGGGTGGTGGCCTCGTCCCTGCCGTGGATCCACAACGTGTAATGGGTGATGCGGGGAGCCTCCGCGGGTTCATTCACGCAGGAGGTCAGCAGGCATGTGTAGAGCGCGACGTGGTAGTAGGTCCGCATGGAGGCTCGATGTTGGGGAGCACGCTCGGCAGGATTTCCGAAGGGCGGGGCTGGACTCTACCAGCCGAGCGGAGGCGTACCCATGCCTCGTAAGGAGTACCCCAGGAAAGCGGAGCCGAAGTTGGAAGCGGAGGGCTACGACCTGGGCAGGAGGATCAGATCCTCATCCTGCTCCAGGCGATACACCCCGTCGTCGCCCCGGCAGCGCTCGGCGTGCACGCGAATCCTCGCATCGAGTGCGCGCACCGGTCCTCGCTCAGGGCGGCGAGTTGCTCCGCCGTGAAACAGCCCTCGAGCACGAAGAAGCGGCAGAGCGTGTACATCTCCTCGAAGGTCCTCGCCACGAACCCGCTCATCGTCGGGAGCACCTCGTGCGGCAGCTGTTTGTGCTGCATGGTGGTGAGCAACTGCTCGCCAAACAGCATCGTCTCCGAGAAGTCGCGACACAGCTCGTAGGTGGGTCCCCGGGCAGCGGCCATGACGATCACGCAGGTGCCTCCGGGGCGCACGAACGAGAGCAGTCTGTCGATGAACGCTCCCCATTCGGAGAGCGGCACGTGGTAGAGGACGTGCGAGCACACGACGAGCTCATATCGTTCGGGCGAGTGGTAGTGCTCCAGGGGCTCGAGGAGGATCTTCGCCTTCTCGTGCTTGAACCCGGCCATCTGGTTCTGATTGGGTTCGAGCAAGGTGAGCGAGCTGAAGTGCGGCGCGAGCCGTTCGGCCACCTTGCCCGACCCCGCGCCGACATCCAGCAGCGTGGGCTGCTTCGGCAGCCGGGGGAGGATTCGTTCCTCGACGACCTGCTGGATGTTCTCGGGGTGCCGGGCGGAGGCAGCGAGCACGCGGAACGCCGTGGCGTATTCCTGCGGAGACATCGTGATTCCCATGGCAGGCTCCTTCTGCTCGGGGCCAGGCCCCAGGCACTGGCCCATCTCGGCCGGCTACGTCGGCGCACAGTAGCGGAGAGAAGTCGCGACGGTCCTCCGCCGGGCGACGGGAGCTACATCGTCGGCATGAAGATCTTCAGTCCGGTGCGGCCACCGGCGCCAAGCGTGTTGCGTTCGATGAAGTCGCTCACGGACGAGCGACCGTCACCGGTGGTGATCGCGGTGTGGCCGTAGATGCTGCCCGCGCGTGACGAGGTCTTCTCCCAGGTCAGCACGAGACCCGGAATCTTCAGCGCATCCGCGAGCGACATGTTGACCTGCTTGAACTTGTCGCGCGGCAGGTTGTTGTCGATCTGGTTGCCGTTGCCCCAGACCTTGAAGCCGAAGGCGTTCTGGATGGCCCTGCTCACGCCGGTGGCGCACAGGCCCTGGCTGTTGTACCCGCCGATGCTCATCGCGGCCGCACGGCCCGCGTTCGCGAGCTTGCGCATCGCGGCGGTCGCCTGGCCCGGACTCCCGGCACCACGGCTCTGTTCGACCTGCCCGCCGCCCGTCGAGCCGCCGCTGCGACCCGCGCCGCCAGAACCCCTCGTGCCGCTGCCGCCGTGGGCCCCGCGCGCCCTGGCGGGCTCGAAGCTGTCCTTCCCGTCGTAACCGGGGATGCGCAGGGTCCTGCCCGCGTAGATGAGGTCCGGGTTGGCGATCTTGTTGACGCGCGCCAGCTCCGAGACGCTGGTCTTGTACCGGGCGGCGAGAGCCGAGAGGGTGTCGCCTTGGCGGATGCGATAGGTGGACATGTAGGTCTCCTGGAGCAATTGTCGCGGCGACCGTCCCGGAGTTTCGTCCGAATTTCTCAGGCTCTTAAAATCCGCCTGGGCCCATGAGCGCCCCCGCTCCAGTGTTTCCGCTGGGTTCCAGAGAGGGGAAGCCACGGCGTCCACGGCGCGAGGGGCGCCTCGACTCCGATGCTCCACATGGAGTCATTCCGACCGGGAGTCGGGCGCCACCTCGAGGCTGACGACGTGGACGGCTGGCGTTACTTCTGGCCCCCGAGCCACGTGCCCCACCGCACGAGGCGCGTGCCGCCCTCGGACTCGCGCTTGCCACCGGCGGCCACGCGCTCGGTGCCGCTGGCGAGCGGCTGGAAGCGCGCCTCATAGGGCAGGCCCGCGAGCGCCGGAGCCCACGGCTCGGCCGCGTAGGTCTCCGAGAAGACGCGCGGGGTGCCCTCGACGTTCTCGGTGCGCTGCTCGGTGAGGGCGGGCACGCCGCGGCCCTCCACGGTGAAGGTGCCACGGGTGCCGGACGCGGCGGCGGCGGGAGGCCAGTTCCCCGAGGACAGCGCCTCCCAGGGCAGGTTGATCAGCAGCTCCTCGAGCGGCTCCGGCTCGGCCTGGGAGAAATCGGAGCAGGGGGCGGCCTGGGTGTCGACGGGGCCCTCGGTGCGCAGGACGTAGCCCCGCTCGGCGGCGAAGCACACGCGCTGCACGCTGGGCGAGGGGCCCACGTCCACGCTCCGCTCGTAATACGCGCCCGGGCCCAGGGGCCGCTCCAGCGCGGGCACGGGGGCGTTGGCATCGGCCGAGCCCTCGCGGAACTCGCGCAGGGTGAGCTGGAAGCCGCCCGAGGCGCCGAAGCCGGAGAGCGTGGTGTTCGCGTCGAGCAGGCCGTGGGTGAGGTAGAGCGGGCCCGGGGTGTTGGCATACACGCGCGTGCGCAGGGGGCCGTCCACGGGGCGCTGGTCGCTGACGTAGCGCAGGGCCTCCCAGGTGCGGCCCGCGCTGGAGGGCGTCTCGGCGGTGGCCTCGCCCGCGTGGGGCACGTCGAGCGTGCGCGTCGTGTCCGCGCGCACGGGGATCAGCAGATCCTGCGCCAGCCGCGGGTGGGACAGGGGCTTGCCGGCCTCGTCGGTGTAGGCCAGCCGCACCCAGACCCAGGGCTGCTGCACGGACACCACCTCCAGCGTCAACTGACCGCCGAGGGTGCGCGCGGTGCCGCCACCGCGGGGCTCGGAGCCGTGGGTCGCGGAGAAGGAGTAGGTGACCCGGTCGCCCACGCGGGCGCGCTTCCAGGCGTCAGCGGTCTGCATGGCGGAGGGCTCCTGGGTCTGGGAAGGGGAAGGACTGCTCGACTTCGTGGTCTCGCAGCCCGGGAGGAAGGACAGGGCCGCGCCCAGCAGCGCGGCGAGGGGGAGGTTGGAGTGGCGCATGTGCATGCGGGACTTGATACACCGGGAGCGTATTCACGCCCATTCCAGAGACGAGGAGTGCATCTGGTTCAACCTCGAGCCCTGACGCGTGCGCGGGGTGGTCAGGGTCCACTGTCCGAATGGAAAGCACCCCGTCCGAGATTCGGACAATCCGGTGTCGTGTGCGCAACCCTTTGAGCTGATAGCTTTTTCAGCAGAAAACGTCAGGACCCTTTACAAGAAGTCCGGAGATGGCGGGAGCATCCGCGCTCCAGGATTAAACGGGTATTGGCGGCCAAGTCCTTGTTTTCCGGTGTGGCCCGGTGTTGGCCCGGGGGTTGCTCATGGTGAGGGGGCACGCGGTCGCGGCTGGACCCCCCCAGGCGAACGCGTCCAACCCCAGGACAGACGGGATAATGAAAATGTTCAAGAGAGCGGCAATCCTCGTGGCGAGCTGTGGCGCGGTGCTGTCTGGTTGCGGTGCCGACATGCAGAGCGAGAACCAGGAGATCATCTCCAACCTGGTCGAGGCTGGGTTTCCGGCCGACGACATCATGGTTCACGAAGGTGCCGTGTACGTGGGGCTCGACGCCCACGTGACCCTCGAGGCGTCCCGCGAGATGCTCCAGCCGGGCAAGGAGAGCGCGGAGCAGTACCAGACGACCAACATCGTCGGCACCAGCGTGACGAAGATCTGCGTCAATCCCACCTCCTCGTTCAACAGCTACAGCCGGCTGAGCGCCGGGCTCGATGCGGCCATCGCCAACTACAACGGCCTGGGGCTGCGCATCACCTTCGCGCGCGGACCGACCACCGGCTGCACCGCGAACATCACCGCGACGACCACGTCCGGCGCCGGCGGCTCCGCGGGCTTCCCCTCGGGCGGCAAGCCCTACGGGACCATCAACATCGGCACCGGGCTGCAGAGCTACAGCGCTGACGTGAACGAGCACGTCATCACCCACGAGCTCGGCCACACGATCGGCTTCCGCCACTCGGACTACTACAACCGGTCCATCAGCTGCGGCGGCACCGCCACCAACGAGGGCGCCTCGGGCGTGGGTGCCATCCTCATCCCCGGCACGCCGAGCACGGCCACGGTGGGCGGTTCGATCATGAACTCCTGCTTCCGCTCGACCGAGACCGGCGAGTGGACCAGCTCCGACAAGACGGCGCTGAACTACCTCTACTGAGATGGCTCCGCGGCCCCCTGGTCCGTTCATGACTCCGTGGGGCCCGCTCCTCGCGGGCACCGTCGTCCTGGGCCTCGCGGCCTGTGGAACGGCGGTGCCCGTGGATCCCCCAGTCTGCGAGGAGCCGGAGAAGCCAGAGGTGAGCAGCCTCTGGCAGTGCGGTCCGACGCTCGATTTCACCCCCATCAACAGCTACCAGGGCGAGTTCGCCGACGTCGTCCAGGACAAGGAAGACGCGGTCGTCCTGATCGACGGACGCTGCACCGGAACGCTGATCGAAGCGAGCGCGGGCCCGGTGGTGTTGACCGCGGGTCACTGTGTCGGGCTCGGAGATCGGTCGCTGCTGGTCTTCAACTTCGAGAACGAGCCCGACGGCGACCCGCTGGTGGTCGAGGGCACCGTCATCGAGCAATCGTCCGCGCCCGACTACGCGCTCATCAAGCTCGACGTGCTTCCCGCGGTCACGCCGGTCTTGCTGTCGACCCGGGTGAGCGAGCGGTTGGCGATCATCCAGCATCCCCGGGGCCGGCCCAAGGTCATCGCCGAAGGCAGGTTCCTGGACTCGTGCAATCAGCTCGTCTACTACACGGACCTGGACACCCTGGTGGGGAGTTCCGGCGCTGGCGTGCTCAACCGTCAAGGCGACCTGGTGGGCATCCACACCGACGGCGATTGCGATGAAAAAGGCCACGGAGCCAACAGGGGTTGGACCGTGCAATCGATTGTCGACGCGTCCCCGTACCTGCGGAGCGCCGACATCGCCGACCGCTGACGTCGTGGATTGCCCGCGAGCTGGGCGCCGGATAGAACCCGGCAATGGGTGAGAGCAGGGTTCGTTACACGGGCGGTTGTCTCTGCGGCGCGCTGCGGTACGAAGCCGAGGGGGAGCCGTTGTTCACCGGCTATTGCTACTGCGCCGACTGCCGGAAGGCCTCCGGTTCGGGGTTCATCCCATTCATGGGGTTCGCGAGCAGCGCGGTTCGCTTCAGCGGCGAGACACGGCAGTTCTGGTCGAAGTCCTACAAGGGCACCGACTCCGTGCGCAACTTCTGTCCTGTCTGCGGCGGGCTCGTGTTCGGGGGAGAGGTCGGCAAGGACGACTCCCACACCATCTACGCGGGTTCCCTGGACGATCCGACGTCCTTCCATCCGCAGGTCGCGATCTTCACACGCAGCCGCCCGGCCTGGGTCGCGCTACCTCCGGACCTCCCGGCCTTCGACGCCATGCCGGACTGAGCCTCGCCAACCGGGGGGCGATTCGTGGCGAGCGGGTCCGAGCGGGCATCACGGCCGCAGCGATTGAAGCCTCGCGCTCCGCGCCGGCGCGGCGGCGACCATGGCGTCGATCAGCGAGCGTGCCTCCCCGGGCCCATGTTCTCCGAGCGAGGCCATCATGGGGTGCCGGCTGAGCATCCACAGCCCGAGCGTGGTGACCGGAGCCGGTAGCTTGCCGAGGATCGCCAGGTTCGAAGGCGTCACCGGATGACCGAGTGAGCGAACGAGCGCGAACCCCTCGGCCAGGCCGAGCGCGAGCTCGCGCGACTCGTTCCAGGAGAGCCCGGACCCACGCTGGTGCACACGGTTCGCGGTGACCATCACGGGCACCACCACCGCGGCGTGGGTGCGCAACCAGCTGTGCATCTCGGCCTGCGTATCGGTGGGGATGCCGGCCTTCGAGAAGTGCTCGGCCCACGCGGGGTCCGTCACGATGGTGATCTGCAGACGGGAGAACTTGCGGGGGACGACCTGGGACTTGAGCTTGCCGTCCTTGAGCTCGGCGAGAATGGCTGGAAAGCCAAAGACGAAGCGGTGGGCCCCCACCGCGTCGCGCAACCGATCGAGCGGCGCGAAGGTGTTGAACATGAACATCACCTGCTTCGCGGCGCTGTGTCGCAGCGCGGGCAACACCGCGTCGACCTGGTGTTCCAGAACGCTGACCAGCACCAGATCCCACGGAGTGGTGGTATCGAGCGCGGCACTCACCTCGACCGGTGCGCGCTGGGCCTCCGTGGTGACGATGGCGCGCTCCTTCTCGAGCCACGCGAGGCGCGCACCGCGCGCGACGACCGTCACGTCGTGACCCGCGCGAGCGAGATGAAAAGCGAATGTGCTGCCGATGGCACCGGGACCGACGATGGCGATTTTCATGATGGGTCAGACATTTGTACAAACGTCTCGAACGGAAGTCTAGGACAAGTGTCCAAGACGCTTGTGCCGATATCGGGTATGCTCGCACCCATGGGAAATCGTGAGGATCTGCTCGCGGGAGCCGGGCGCTGCCTGTACGAGAAGGGGTACGCGCGGACGACGGCACGCGACATCGTCGCCGCGGCGGGAACGAGCCTGGCGGCGATCGGCTACCACTTCAAATCCACCGAGGCGCTGCTCAACGCGGCGCTCCTCCAGACGTGCGAGGAGTGGGGCGAGGAGGTGAGGCGCGCGCTGGCCGCCGAGGAGCTGTCCGAGGCCACGCCCCTGGAGCGGTTCGAGGCCATCTGGAAGCGGGCGTTAGAGTCGTTCGACACGCACCGGCGGATGGTGTCCGCGAGCATCGAGGCCTACGTGAGCGCCGGGCACGTGCCGGAGGTCCGCGAGCAGCTCGCCACCGGTCTGGAGGCGGGGCGCGTCCAACTGGCCCGGATGTTCCAGGACCTGGATGCCACCGCCGACAGGAAGGCGTGGGCGGTCGGCTCGTTCTACCGGGCGCTCCTCAGCGGGTTGCTGCTGCAGTGGCTGGTGGATCCGGAGCGCGCTCCCTCGAGCAAGGACCTGACCGACGCACTGCGGCTCATCGCGGCGAGCGTCGAGCCGGGCGGAACGAAGGACAAGGCCCCGAAGGGCACCTCCAGGAAGAGCAGGGCCCCCCGTCCGGTGGCAAGCGGGGCTGAGATGGCGTCTCAGCCGCCGTGGAGGGATGGAGGTGGAGCACCCCATCCCTGTTCGGGCTCATGGGCTTCTTGCAGCCGACGGTGGTGCGCGGCCAGGAGATCGCTGCGCGTGAGGATTCCCACCAGCGTCCACGGCGCGTCGCGCTTGACCACCGGCAGCCTCCCCACGCCCTCCCTCACCATGTGGTCCGCCGCCTCGCGCAGGGTGCTGTCCTCGAAGACCACCGCCGGGGGCCTGCCAATGAGCTCGCTCACGGTCCGGGACTCCACGGCCTCTTCCATCAGCTCGCGCCGGGTGACGACCCCCAGCAGCCGTCCAGCCGCGTCCACCACCGGGAAGCCCTGGTGCCGCGTGCCCGCCGCTCCTCCCGCGAGCCAGCCGCGCACCGCCGCCACCGTGTCCTCCGCCCGCAGGGTCACCACGGGGCGCAGTCCCTGCTCGCGCACCAGGGTGTTGGCGAGCACGTCCGCCGCGTATTCCGTGGGCACCTGTGCCCCGCGCCGCGCCAGCTTCTCCGTCATGATGGAGTGGCGCATGAGCAGCGCCGAGACGAGATAGGCCGCCGCGCAGCCGCCCAGCAGGGGCAACAGGCCCAGGGGTTGGCGCGTCGTCTCGAAGGCGAACACCACCGAGGCCAACAACGCGCGCGACGCCCCGGCGAAGATGGCCGCCATGCCCACCAGCGCCGCGATGCGCACGTCCACCCCCAGCCCGGGCACCCACACCACCGCCAGCGCCCCCAGCGCCGAGCCGAGCCCTCCCCCGATGGTGAACAGCGGCGCCAGCGTCCCGCCCGAGGTTCCGCTGCCCAGCGCGATGGACCAGGAGGTGAACTTCAACAGGCAGAAGACGAGCGCCGCCATGCCCACCAGCCGCCCCGAGAGGATGGCCTCGATGTTGGCGTAGCCCACGCCCAGCGTCCGCGGCTCGAACCAGCCCACCGCCCCCACCGCGAGCGCCCCGAGCGCCGGCCACCACATCCAGTGCAGGGGCAGCCGCTCGAAGGCGTCCTCGATGGCATAGACGGCCCGGGTGGCCCCCACCGAGGCCACGCCCACCAGCGCGCCCAGGCCGATGTAGAAGGCCAGCGCTCCGCCGCCGGGGGCCGACACGTCCGGCACCGCGAAGGCCGGCGCGCCTCCCACGAAGAGCATCCGCACCGCCGTGGCCGTGCTGGTGGCCAGCGCCACCGGGATGAGCGAGCGCGGCTTGAGCTCGAACAACAGCAACTCCACGGCCAGCAGCACCGCGGACACCGGCGCCCCGAAGGTGGCCGCCATGCCCGCCCCCGCTCCCGCCGCCAGCAGGACCTTGCGCTCGTCCGCCGTCACCCGGAGCACCTGGCCCAGGAGCGAGCCCAGCGCGCCGCCCGTGGCGATGATGGGCCCCTCGGCGCCGAACGGCCCTCCCGTGCCGATGGCCACCGCCGCCGACAGCGGCTTGAGGAACGTCATCCGTGGAGGAATGCGGCTGCGGTTGAGCAGCACCTGCTCCATGGCCTCGGGAATGCCGTGCCCGCGGATGGCCTTGGAGCCATAGCGCGCCATCACCCCCACCACGAGCGCTCCAATCACGGGAATCACGAGCACCCACGCGCCTCGCGTGTGCTCCGCGGGCGACACCTCCTCCAGCGACACCCGGCCGAAGAAGGCCAGCTGGGTGATGAGCGCGATGAGCGCGCCGAGCAGCCGGGCCACCAGCCCCGCGGCGATCGCCAGCAGCACGCTCAGGCCACAGAGCCACACCACGCGGCCGTCCACGGGGCCCGTGGTGAGCGGAGCGCGGGGCTCGGTCTGCAACGTGGGTCCCATCGAGGGCGCCACCGGCAGCACGTCCCGGCCGTTCAGCCCCTCCTCGGGTGAGAGAATCTCAGGTCTTTTCATGGCGTCGACTCCCCTGGCGGCGCTTCGTGGGCGCCTCGTCCTCGAAGAAGAGCGGTGCGGCCTGCTCCTCCAATCCCAGTTCGCGCACGAGCGCGCCGAGTCCCCGCGCGAGCGCGGCGCGCTGGTCCGGCTCCAGCCGGAGCACTCCCGCGATGAGCTGGGCCTGGGCCATGGGCGGCGCGGTGCGCAGCAGCTCCTGGCCCTCCGCCGTCAGCGATACCTCCACGCGCCGCCCATCCGCCGGCGAGGGCCGGCGTGACACCAGCCCCGCCTCGATGAGGCCGCTGACCGCCACCGAGACCGAGCTCTGGTGCGTGAACGTCCGCTCGGCCAGCTGGTTGATGGAGCAGGGGCCCGCCTCGGCGAGTTGTTGGAGCACGAAGAGTCGCGCGCCGCTCAGGCCCAGCCGCTCCTCGGAAGACCGAGCGGACATGCGCAGCATCCGCACGATGCGCCGGATCGCGTCCAGCGACGTGCGCACCTCTTCTGTATTCGCCGAGGCGGGCCCGGCTCGGGCGGGGCGATTTGTATGGGAGCCCATATAATTCTCCGATACACCCGAGCGAGCACGCGCGCAAGGGCGGGGCGCTTCTCTCCGCCTCGAGCCCCTCGCCATTCGCGGGACGTGATGACAGTCTTCGTGTAGTTCCCCGAATGGGAGGAGCACGTATGCCCGCTGCGTTCGAAGAACTCGCCGGCCCGTCCTCATCGGCCGCTCGAGCTCACACTTCACGCGCGTCACGCGGATCTTCGCCGCGGAGATGCGCATCGACTACGCCTTCCAGGTGGTGCGCGATCTCATGTCCTCCAATGCGGAGGACTACGGCGGCAACCCCGCGCTCCGAATACCGGTCTTGCGGACATCCCGAGGTGTCTGGTTCGGCGCGCTCAATGTCTGCCGCGAGCTGTGGCGGCGGTCGAGCCCCAGGCCCCACGTGGTCTGGCCAGAAGATCTCGACGAGCCGTTGCTCGCCAATGCGCAGGAGCTGGTGCTTCAGGCCATGGCGACGGAGGTGTCGCTGATCATGGCCGGGCTGGGTGGCATCAGCGACAGCAATGCCCACCACGCGAAGCAGCGACAGGGGCTGGCCAACATGATGTCGTGGCTGGAGGAGCACGCGAAGCTCGCGCTCGCCGCGCTCCCGCCGCATCGGGACCTGAGCTTCCTGGAGGTCACGCTCTTCTGTCTCGTGACCCATCTGGAGTTTCGGGGCGTCCTGCCGACGGCCGCCTATGCCGAGCTGAACGCGTTCTGTCAGCGGTTCGCGACGCGGGCTTCCTGCGGCGAGACCTCTTATCGCTTCGACACGTGAAGGCCCGCCGCGACCCTGCTCGTGGGCACCGAGGACTTCCTGCTCCTCGGTGCCCCATGGGGGGCGTCACCGACCGGGCTGGAAGGAGCCCTCGGCCACCACGACTCACCAGACGCGCACGCGCTGCTCGGGCGCGAGGTAGAGCGCCTGTCCAGGCGTGGCGCCAAAGGCCTCGTACCAGGCGTCCAGGTTGCGCACGGTCGAGGCGCGGTACTCGCTCGGCGAGTGCCCATTCGTCAGCAGGTACCGGCGGAGGGTTGGCTCCCGGCATTTGGCGCGCCAAACCTGACCGAAGCCGATGAAGAGGCCTGTCGGCGCAGCCTGATCTATTCTGCGAGCCTTGTCCCATCCGGAGCTTCCTGGAGCCCCTATGTCCCTGTTTCGCTGGAGTCGCCCGTTGCTCGCCTCCGCCCTCGTGCTGGCGGGCTGTAAGTCGAATCCTCCCGCCCCCGCCACGGTGGACGCGGGCGTTGCCGCCGCATCCACCCCGGGCAAGGAACTTGCCCCTGTTCCCGCCGCGGGCCCTTCGCTGTCCTATCTCAAGCGCGCCGATCCCGAGCGGTGCGAGTGGGTCCGCCTGCCGTTTCCCTCGGGAAATGCCTCCGCGGTCTTCTCCTTCGACGCGGACTGCAGCCGGTCCGAGGTGTCCTGGAGCCCTGACGGCAAGGAGGGGCTGGTGTTCACCGGCCGGTGGGGCAGGCGACCCAGGCTCGCGTGTGGCGGGTGGACTTCGCCGCGAAGACCGGCAAGCCGATGGACCTGAAGGGGCTGCCCGGCGGAATGGGTGCCCAAGGCCCTGACAAGCCCTTCATCGAGAAGGTGGGCTTTGATGCCCAGGGTCATCCGGTGGCGCTCGTCTCGGACGTCTACGTTGAGCGCCCGCTGGAGAAGGGCAAGGGCGGCGAGCAGTTCATCCCCTTCGAGGGCCAGCGCTACCCGGTGCCCCACGGCGAGGGCTCGCCGGGCCTGGCGCTCGCCTACCGACTGGAGGGCGCGGACTGGAAGCGCTTCGAGGTGAAGGCGAGCGTGTTCGAGGCGGCCAATGCCCCTGGGGTCTCCGCGCTCGATGCCGCCAAGTCGCTGTCCTTCATCCAAAGTCCCACCCCGGCCAATGTCCTGCCCGGCAAGGAGGCCTCGGAGAGCGCCACTCGGATGCTGGACGCCGCCCTGCCAGGACAGGACGAGTCCGGAAAGTGGATGGCTCTGTCCACCCCAGGGGGGACGCTCCTCTACCGCGCCAGCAACCCTGGGGATGACTCCCTCCAGCCGACCGCCCCGGTGCGTTGGGAGCAGGAGGGGAAGCTGGTGGAACTCGAGGGACTGACGGCCAAGGATGGCCAGCGCATTGGCCTCCAGCTCCAGGGCGGCCTGCTGGTCGTCAATGTTCTGAGCGAGACGAGCCCGGCCTATGTCTTCGACACCCGGACGAAAAAGAACCTCGTGGCTGTCACGCAGGCCGAGTCCGTGGCACTCTGGCCCGAGCCGCCCGCCCGCTGACCCTCTCGGCTTGGGCCCCATTGTTGCTAAGCTGCTCGCATGCTCCTCTATTCCCTGCTTTCCCTGCTTGTCGTCGCGACTCCGGCCAATGATGGCTGGAGCACCTATTCCAACGCGCGTTTCGGCTACTCCATGGCCATTCCCCCAGGTCTCGAGGCACAGGGCGAATCCCAGAACGGCGATGGTCAGGAATTCCAGGACGCCTCGGGAAAGGTGAGGCTCAAGGCGTGGGGTTCGCAGGTGGTGGAACTCGACGATGAGCCCGAGGGGCGGACGAACCTGGCTTGGTCCCGGCGCACCACCCTCGAAAGCTGGCGCGAGCAAGGTATCCGCATCACCTACCAGCCCCAAGGCAAGGGCTGGTGGGTCCTGTCTGGAGAGGATCGAGAGGAGGGTGCTCTACCTCAAGCAACTGGAGAAGGGCGGGGTCGTCTACGGCTTCGAGTGGAGCCACCCGCGAGGCGCCAAGGTTTGGCAGGATTACACCGCGCGGATCGCTCGCGGCTTCAAGCTGCCCTGAGTTTCGTGGTTCCGGGGGCCTCCGCCCCCCCTGTTCAACTCCTCTGCTCCTGCGCTATCGTGACCGTCTCCGCCTCCTATTCTACATGGCGGGTCGGCTTCAGCGTGGGAGGGCGCATGAGCAGTATTCCCAAGACAGGCAATGCTTTTCTGGACTCTGTGGCGGCGGATGCCATTGAGAGTCAACGTGCGACGCGGGTGCCTGCTTCGGTAACGTTGGCCCAGGCCGCGTTGGAGAGCAGTTGGGGCAAGTCTGGCCTGTCCATGAAGTACCACAACTACTTCGGCATCAAGGGCAAGGGCCCCGCGGGCACCGCGGTGATGAGCACCGGGGAGCATCTGGGTGGCAAGGACGTGGTGATCAAGGACGGGTTCCGCGTCTATCGGTCCGCAGCGGAGTCCTTCGAGGATCACGGGCGGTTCTTCCTCAAGAACAAGCGCTACGCCGAGGCCCTCCGGCACACCGACGATGCGGAGCGGTTCGCCAAGGAGATCCACAAGGCGGGCTACGCCACCGATCCCAGCTATTCCCAAAAGCTCATCAAGCTCATACGGCAGTACAAGCTCGAGCGCTTCGACGAGTACGCTCGAGGCCAGATGGCGGTCAGCCATGGCCCCTTCCAGGGTCCCGCGCAGAGCCCATCCCAGGGCACCTCCCACCCGGCGGGGTCTTCCCATCAGGCGGTGAGGGAGTTGCAATCGCTCCTCGTCAAGTTTGGCTACATGACCGAGCAGCAGGTGCAGACAGGCCCCGGCATCCTCGGTCCGAAGACCCGGACGGCGGTGGCCCGCTTCCTGAGTGAAAACGGGCGCCTCGCTCCGAGCGGCACGGGGACGGCGACCACCGGTGGCACGGTTGCGGCTGGGGGCGCCACTCCAGGCAAAAACCCGAAGAACATCTTTCCGACGAAGTCCGCGGCGATGATCGACGGCGTGCCGTTGTACAAACAGGGTGATAAGAATTGGGGGAAGACCTACCTGGGCAGCGCCAACAACCTGACCATTCACGCGGCGGGCTGCGCGATGACGTCCACGGCCATGGCCATCAGCAAGATTTCCGGCCGGCCCATCAACCCCAAGGAGCTTGACGACTACCTGGACCACCACAGTGGTTATTCGGGCAATGGGCTCGTATGGACCGTGGCGGCGAAGGCGCGAGGGCTTCGTGCGAATCGCCTCCATAATGGCTCGCTGGTCACCCTCGACAAGGAACTGGCGGCGGGCCGTCCGGTGGTGGCCGGTGTGGACTACAAGAAGGGTAGCGGCGGCGGCGGCAATGGCACCGATCATTGGGTGACCATCACCGGCAAGTACTCCGAGGGCGCCCATGTCTTCTACACGGCCCACGATCCGGCCACCGGGGAGAAGTGCTCCTTCAAGGCGGAGGGCAACCTCTTGCGCGCCAGTCGCAGCACCGGCGCTCTTCACGACTACGTCACCACGGGGGAGTTCTGCCTCTTCTCGCCCGAGAAGGTCGGCGTGGCGTAGGAGCCGGGACGAGGGGACAAGGAGGGGGCCCGCTTTCCCCCCTCGCTGTAGCGTCCAGCGGATATCCTCAGGTGGAGTCACTGGCCCTGGAAGGAGCCCTCGGCCACCACTTGCTGCTCCACCTTCGCGCCCACCTGCTCGGCCCGTGTAGTGGCGTCCAAGGCGCCGCGACAGGCCTCCGGACCGGGTTCCGGTGCGTGCGCCGGCCCTGTTTGTCGGGAGGGTCCCTTTCTGGCTCACGCCGCTTCGCGGCCCTTCTCACCAGACGCGCACGCGCTGCTCGGGAGCGAGGTAGAGCGCCTGTCCAGGCGTGGCGCCAAAGGCCTCGTACCAGGCATCCTGGTTGCGCACGGTCGAGGCGCGGTACTCACCCGGCGAGTGCCCATCCGTCAGTAGGAGGCGGCGGAGCGTCGGCTCGCGGTACTTGTTGCGCCAGACCTGACCGAAGCCGAGGAAGAAGCGCTGCTCGCCGGAGAAGCCCTCGAGCACCGGTGCCGGCTGCCCACCCAGCGACAGCCGGTAGGCGTCATGGGCGATCGCCAGCCCGGCGACATCGGCGATGTTCTCGCCAAGGGTCAGCTCGCCGTTGACCGAGACGTCGGGCAGCGGCCGGTAGGCGTTGTACTGCGCGACGAGCGCCTGGCCAGCCGCCTTGAACTTCGCCGTGTCCTCCTGCGTCCACCAGTTCTCCAGCTTGCCGCGCGCGTCGAACTGCGCGCCCACGTCGTCGAAGCTGTGCACGATTTCGTGCCCGATGACGGAGCCGATACCGCCGTAGTTCACCGCCGGATCCGCGTGCGCGTCGAAGAAGGGCGGCTGGAGGATGGCCGCGGGGAAGATGATGGAGTTCTGCTGCGGGGAGTTCAGCGCGTTCACCAACTGCGGAACCATGAACCACTCCGACCTGTCCACGGGCTTGCCGAGCTTGCTCAGGTTGCGCCGGTACTCGAAGCGCGACGCGCGCTCGGTGTTGCCGTAGGCGTCCCCCCGCACGATCTCCAGCTCCGAGTAGTCACGCCACCGGGCCGGGTGGCCAATGCCCACCTGGAGGGTGGCGAGCTTCTCCTTCGCGCGCTTCTTCGTCTCCGGCGACATCCACGCCAGGGCGTCGATGCGCCGATCGAACGCCGCGACGATGTTGCGCACCATCTTGTCGGCCTCCGCCTTGGCCTCCGGCGGGAAATACTTCTCGACGTAGAGCTTGCCAATGGCCTCGCCCATCGCCCCGCCGGTGACGTCGACGCCCCGCTTCCAGCGCTCGCGCAACTGTTGCGCGCCGGAGAGCACCCGGCCGTTGAACGCGAAGTTCTCCTCGACGAAGGCCTTGGACAGGAAGGGCGCGGCGCGCTCGATGGCGTGGAAGGTCAGGTAGTCCTTCCAGGTCTGCACGGGCGCGCTCCCGACGAGCTTCGCGATTCCCGTCACCGCGCTCGGCTGCCAGACGATGAACTCGCGCTGTTGCCCGAGTCCCGCGGCGCCGAGGAAGGTGTCCCAGTCGAGGCCGGGCGCGCGCCGCGCCAGCTCCTCCCGAGGCCAGGGATTGTTGGCCTTGAGCACGTCCCGCGTGTCCACCGGCTCCAATGCACCCGCGCGATGTCTCGCTCGAGCTCGAGGATGCGTTTGGCCCGGGCCTCCGGATCGGTGATGCCCGCCAGGCGCAGCATGGCGGCGATGTGCTGCTGGTACTTCTGACGCACCTCCGTGAAGCGCTCGTTGTCGACGAGGTAGTAGTCGCGATCCGGCAGCCCCAGGCCCCCTTGCATCAGATAGGCGGCATAACGGGAGGGCTCGTTCAGGTCCTCGGACACCCAGAGCCCGAGCAGCCGGTCCGTGTTGACGTGGCCCGTGTTGAGCGGATCCACGTCGGCGCGCAGGGTGTCGCCGAGGGTGGCGGCGAGCTCCTTCCGGTTGGCGATGGCGGCGATGCGGCCCAGCTCGGGCGCGAGCGGCGTCATGCCCTTCGCCTCGATGGCCGCCTCGTCCATGAAGCTCGCGAACAGGTCTCCCAGCTTGCGGACCTCGCTGCCCTCGGGCGCGTTGGCGCTCGCGGACTCCTCGATCAACGCACGCGTGCGCCGGCTCGCCTCCTCCGCGAGCGCGGTGAACATGCCGTAGTTCGATCTGTCGGCGGGGATCTCCGTCTTCTCCTGCCAGGTGCCGTTGACGAAGCGGTAGAAGTTGTCACCGGGTGCGACGGAGGTGTCCATCCCGGCGGTGTCCACGCCGAAGCCGCCATAGGTGGGTTTCGGCGAGCGGGCCGGGGTGGCCGCCGCCGCGGTGGGCTTCGCCTGCGCGGACGTCTTGTCCATCGGCGCGGACGTGGCACACGCGGCGAGCCACGCGACCGCGCTGGTCGTGAGCACCACGCGTGCGGCGCCCGGGTTACGTCGGTTGGGGAGGGTCATTCAGGGCTCTCTATCAGATGGGCATGTCTGGAGTCGCTTCCCCGGGCGGGGCGTCCCTCACGGCTCCGTCAGACCCGAGGCGAGCAGCGCCAGCCGAGTGACGATCTGCTCCTCCGAGGGCGGGATGACCGCGCTGATCGAATGCAGCAGGCTGATGCGCAGGCCGTTGTTCCTCAGCCAGGCGATCAGCTCGTCGGCGTTGAGGGGATCCGGCCGGACGAGGAACTTCCGGGCGATGGGCACGCGCGACAGGTACAGCGCCTCGAGCGAGGACAGGTCACCCTCGGGACCGGCGTAGACGGGCTCCGTGTGCTTGAACCAGGGCTTGATGTCCTCCAGGAGCCATTGCACGCGGGTGCTCTTGAAGCGCTCGAGCTTGAGGAACTCCTCCAGGTGGTTGCGCTCGAGGAGGATGCAGTCGTCTCCCGCGCACCACGCCTCGATGCTGAGGTGGTGGGCCAGGAGGCGGTGCTGACGCCGGCAATATTCGCGGTGGGGATCCATGGACATGTGCGTGCGCTCGAGAATGGCCTGGGAGCGGGTCCCAGGCCAGGGGGCGCTGATGGGCTACGGAGCGCTTCCGCTCATCTTATTTCCAGCAGACAGGTGGCACCGCAGCCGTCGTTGGAGGTGGTGTTGCCATCATCACATTGCTCTCCTGGGTCGATGACGCCGTTGCCGCACAGGAGCTCGCACTGGGTGCGGCGCGTGGTGAAGTTGTTGAGCGTGAGCCGGTACGAGGACCCCGTGGTGTGACGCTCGGCCTGGAACACCGCGACCTCGTAGATGCGCCCCCGCTGCAGGCCCAACTCGGCGGCCTTCTGCGCGAGATTGATGCTGCCTGATTCCGGGCCATGCACGCCGCCCAGGTCGAGTGCCAGCCGGCCGTTGATGAATACCCACACATCATCGTCACCGTGGAACTCGAGCACCTCGACGCCCTTGTACTCGAACCAGTAGCGCGTCTCGCTCGTGAAGCTGAAGTTGTGAGCGATTCCATCGCTCCCACGGCGCACGGGTTCCACGCCGTGGGCGACCCAACCGGCGCCGTCGAGCGGGAAGAAGCTCGTGTTCTCGTACCGGTATGAACCGTTCGGCTGGCGATTCAGGGAGAGCGTCTGGACCCGCGTCATGTTGATGTTCGGCACGTCCCGGTACCACTGATCGAACGCGGCCTTGCCGTGGGTGGTGGCGGAGGAGGCGTTGGTCTTCGCGTACACGGGCTTGCCGTCGAAGCCCAGGAGGCTGGCCACGATGCCCCTCTCCGAGCCGGTGGTGTTCTCGAAGTCGATGTGGCCGCGCGGCAGGCTGTCGCTGGTCGGCAGATCGTAGCCGCGGAAGTCACGGTAGACGATGGGGAGTTCCTCCCTGGCGGGAGGGTCCTGCTCGATGGACTGGCAGAGGAAGCCCTCCTCGAACTTGCAAGCCGGAGAGCAGCCGTCGTGGGCGCGGGTGTTGCCGTCATCGCACTCCTCGGTGGTATCGCCGGGAAGGATCATGCCGTCTCCGCACACCGCCTGGCACGTTCCGTTGGTGCACCGGGGCTCGCGCATGCACAGAGGGGAACACCCGTCGCCCAGGTCGTTGTTGCCATCGTCGCACTGCTCCGTTCCCTCGACTTTCTGATCGCCACAAACGGTGCGGACGCACGGCGCGCCGATGGTGTCACACTTGTATCCGGACTCGAGGCGGCACTGGTTGCCGCAGCCGTCTCCCGAGAGGTCATTGCCGTCCTCGCACTCCTCGTCACCGGCGATGATCTGATCACCACACAGCGCGGCGAGGCAGCGTCTGCCAGCGGCCGGGCAGCTCCAACCCGGCTCCAGGGTGCAGGTGGCGGAACATCCGTCGCCAGCGGTCATGTTGCCGTCGTCGCACGTCTCGGGGCTCTCGACCTTTCCGTCGCCACACACGGGCAGCCGGGTGCAGGGCCTGCCCGGAAGCTCGCAAGCCCATCCCGGCTCGACCGCGTCGCAGGTCGCCGTACAGCCGTCACCGCTCGACGTATTGCCGTCGTCACAGGCCTCCTCGGTTTGCTTCAGGTCGTCACCACACGTGGTGGCGCCGCCATCGAGGGGAGTGGATGCATCGGGTTCGTCCGGGGTCGGGCCGGCGTCCGCATCCGAGGCGCCGCCATCGAAGGGCGTGGAGGCATCGGGTTCGTCCGGGGTCGGGCCGGCGTCCGCGTCCGAGGCGCCGCCATCGAAGGGCGTGGAGGCATCGGGGTTGCCCGGAGTCGGGCCGGCGTCCGCGTCCGAGGCGCCGCCATCGAAGGGCGTGGAGGCATCGGGGTTGCCCGGCGCCGTGCCGCCGTCCCTATCCGGTGCATAGACTCCGCAAGCCGCGAGTGACGAGAAGAGCGTCGCTAACAAGAGGACCGCGAGCCGCGGTGTTCTGGATGGATTCATCATTGGAGAGCGAGTCTGCCATACATGTCTGACTGGAACGTGACTCCAAGGGCGTTTGAACAGCACGTCTCGCACCGAGCCCCGCAACGAAGACGGCGGAGGCGCGGTGCATCCGCCTCCGCCGGGTTCGAGATTGTCTCGGTGAGCGCTACGGGTAGCAGGTGCTCCAATTGGAGAGGGCCGCGCGGATGGGCTCACGCAGGGGCTCGACCTTGGCGGCCTGGAAGGTATTGCTCGCCGCGGTCTTGTTGCTGGCTCCGGAGATGAAGATCCCCCACACGTAGTTCTGTGTAGACGTCACACCGAGCGAGCAGCGGGGCACCTCCGCGACTCCGGCCACCGAGATGTGTTCCAGGCACGAGCCGCTGCCGCACAGCGTGTAGTTGCCCGCCTTGTAGTGGGAGACGAGGCGGCTCTTGTACTGGGTGAGGGCGGTGGCGCTCAGCCCGAGTTTCGTGCCCTCCTCGTCCACCAGCGTCCTCAACGCGCTCCGGATGCCGGTGAAGTCACCGGCCTGTTCGGGCATGCGCTGGTACAGGGCGGTGCGGCTGGCGGCGGACAGCAGCGTGCCATTGGCGATGCCCTCGTACATGCGGCCGGCGTCCGCCAGCGTGAGCGCGTTGGCCACCGGGCCACCACAGCCCGGGTAGTGGTTGAGCTGGGTGGAGGTCATGCCCGCGGCATCGGCCGTCTGGTTGATGGGCGCGAAGCCGAAGGCGTCGATCACCGCCCGGGTGCGCTGGTTGTCGGAGAACTCGAGCATGTTGTAGATGGCGTTGCCCAGCGTCTCCGTGCCGGTGATGGTGCTGGTGGGGCAGCTCCCGGACGACGGCGCGTAGATGTTGACGAGCTGGTTCAGGCTGGCACGGCCGGCGTCGACCTCGCGCATGGCGTGCAGACCGATGAGCGCCTTGATGGTGCTGGCGGGCTCGAAGACGAGGTTGCCCTGGAGGGAGGCCTGCACGGAGCCACCCACCTGCTTGACGTAGTGGCCCGTGTCGCCGTCCGTCCCGTCGCGCATCAGCTCGCCGATGCGCGTGGTGGCCGCGTTCGAGTTGTTGACCATGATGGCCGCGAACTTGCGCACGCCGCCCGACGTGTATGTCTTCACGTCCAGCAACCGCGCGCCGTTCTGCGCCAGGGCGTCCGCGAGCCGCGAGGAAGAGACGCCGTAGTACCACCACCAGGCGATGCCCGGGCTCTGCTCCATGATGACGTTGAACGTGGAGCCGCTCGCATCCGCGGGTTGGATGTGGGTCAGGAATCCGTTGTTCTGCGACAGGTAGCTGGAGACCTGGCTGCCGGTGATGCCGTAGTACCACCACCAGCCCTTGGCGTCGGCGCCGGTGTTGCTGATCATCACCGCCGCGTAGCGCGTGCCGGCGCTGGTGTCGTAGCTCTCGAGGTCCACCAGCCGAGCGTTGTTCTGTTGGAGCGCGGTGCCAATCTGCGCCGGGGTGGCGCCGTAGTACCACCACCAGCCCTTGGCATCGGCGCCGGTGTTGCTGATCATCACCGCCGCGAAGTACGTCGTCCCGTTCACCTCATAGGGAGACAGGCTGACGATGCGGGCATTGTTGGTGCTGAGGTACGAGGCGAGCTGGCTGGCCGTCACCCCGTAGTACCACCACCAGCCCTTGGCGTAGGTGCCGGTGTTCTTCACCAGGGACACGGTGAAGCGCAGCGGCGAGGCCTGCTCCACCTGGAGGCTGATGATGCGAGCGTCATTGGCGCTCACCAGCGCCGAGACCTGCTCGGCGGTCTGCCCGTAGTACCACCACGCCGCGGTGGGCGTGGTGTTGAGGCTCTCGGCGAGCGCGGCATCCTCGCGCTGGGCGAGCCCCTCGGCGGGGGAGTCGGTGTCGGCGATGGGCTCGGCGGGGCCGCAGGCGGAGGAGAAGGTCACGCTGGCCAGGGTCAGTGCGGACAGCAAACGGGAACGCAGGTTGAACATGATGGGCTCCTGCCGGGTTGAAGCACCCGGTGGCGTCTGAGATTGCGACGGAGCCCATTGCAGCCTGCGTGCCGGGGCCTGGGAGCCCTGTCTTCCCGGGGGTCTCCCCGGCGTACAGAGGAGAGGAGGGCACGAGAGGCCCGTGCCTCGGGGTCATGAGGCACGGGAGGTGGCACAGTCCGGTGGCACAAGTGCCTGTGCCAGGGCTTCTACTCGAGCACGAGCTCCAACTGGGGACGCTGGTTGGCGTTGGTGTACTCGCGTGAGCGGTAGTTGGTGCGATAGCCCGGGGAGTTCAGGCGGAAGCTGATCTGATGGTCCCCCACGAGTTCCGCCTGCGCGACCGGGATGAGGTCCGGGCTGGAGTTGGAGCCGACCTGGTCACTGAATTTGTTGTCGTACCAGAGCCACCAGGAGCCGAGCGCGTTGCCCAGCACGGCGGGCCTCGTGTTCCAGGTGACGGTGTTCTCGGCCCAGGAGTCATCCGGGACGAAGGAGGTGTAGACGTTGCCGTCCTCCCCACGCAAAGCCGGTATACGCCGTGGCGCTCAGCTTGACCGACTTGACCCGGACGTTCGACGGCAGGCCGTTCAGATCGAAGCGCAGGAAGGTCTCGTTGATGGACCGGTCGACGATGAGCTCGCTGCTCGAGCCGTAATTGCTGTCCGGGGCGCTCGAGGAGACGTAGGCATCCGCGCTGGGCGTGAGCGTCACGGTCGCTGGAATGATGTAGGCAATCTGGAGCTTGGGACGCTGGTTGGCGTTGGTGTACTCGCGCGAGCGGTAGTTGGTGCGATAGCCCGGGGAGTTCAGGCGGAGGCTGACCTTGCGGTCCCTCGCGAGTTCTCCCTGCACGGTGGAGAGCAGGGCCGTGCTGGAGTTGGAGCCGACCTGGTCGTTGGTGGTGCCGTCGTACCAGAGCCACCAGGAGCCGAGCGCGTTGCCCGATACGGCGGGCCTCGTGTTCCAGGTGACGGTGTTCTCGGCCCAGGAGTCATCCGGGACGAAGGAGGTGTAGACGTTGCCGTCCCTCCCCACGCAAAGCCGGTGTACGCCGTGGCCGAGAGCGTGGTCGCGGTGGCCCTCGCGCCGGCCGGCAGGCCGCTCAGGTCGAAGCGCAGGAAGGTCTCGTTGATGGACCGGTCGACGATGAGCTCGCCGCTCGAGCCGTAATTGCTGTCCGGGGCGCTCGAGGAAACGTAGGCGTCGGCGACCGGCTCCAGGGTCGTGACCCAGTCATAGGAGACCTGGAGCTTGGGACGCTGGTTGGCGTTGGTGTACTCGCGCGAGCGGTAGTTGGTGCGATAGCCCGGGGAGTTCAGGCGGAAGCTGACCTTGCGGTCTCCGGCGAGCTCCGCTTGCACGACCGGGATGAGATCCGGGCTGGAGTTGGAGCCGACCTGGTCGTTGGTGGTGCCGTCGTACCAGAGCCACCAGGAGCCGAGCGCGTTGCCCGATACGGCGGGCCTCGTGTTCCAGGTGACGGTGTTCTCGGCCCAGGAGTCATCCGGGACGAAGGAGGTGTAGACGTTGCCGTCTCCTCCCCACGCAAGGCCGGTGTACGCCGTGGCGCTCAGCTTGACCGACTTGACCCGGACGTTCGGCGGCAGGCTGCTCAGGTCGAAGCGCAGGAAGGTCTCGTTGATGGACCGGTCGACGATGAGCTCGCTGCTCGAGCCATAGTTGGTGCCCGGGGCGCTCGAGGAGACATAGGCGTCGGCGACGGGCTCCAAGGTCTGGGTATAGGAGACGCGCGTGCACTGCGCCCCATTGAGCACGAAATCCTCCGGGCACGAGGCCAGTGCGTCGAGCACCTGTGTGTCTTGGGTGTCGGCTCGCGGATCCTGGAGGAAGCTTCGGGAGCGCAAGCGGACAGCAGCAGCGCGGCCATGGGGAGGGCCTCAATGACGCGGGATCTTTTCGAGTGACTCATGGAGGGGGTTGCTCCGGGGTGAGGGGTTGCGGCGCTCTCCATGAGCACCCTCCATGCCAGCTCGTTTGGAGCGCCCCATCCCCTGGGTTTCCGAGGGAGCCGTGCTCACGGCTCCCTCGCCCGTGCGTGCCGCGGGAACGCAGCCGCGTCCCGCGGAGAAGCCTTCAGCGAAGGCGGGCATAGCAGCGCTCGCGCAGCACGGCCCGGCGCAGCGCGTCCACGTCGGCGAAGCCACTGTCGCGCGCATGGTGGTCGAGATCCTCGGGCACGGGCTGTCCCCGCCGTTGCTCGAAGAACCACCGCCACAGCTCCGCCTCGGTCATCCCGGCATCCGCGAGCAGCGGGTGCTCCAGCCCGTTGGCCGCGAGCACCCGCTCCTTGTCCCGCGCCCGCTCCAGCAAGGGGCCATACTCACCCGTGGCCCGCAGGTGGTCCGGCAGGTGGCGCATCGCGTCCGTGGCCAACAGCGTCTCCACCCAACGCACGTGCGATTCGTCCTCGAGGAAGCGCTCGAGGTCCTCGACGTGCTGCGTCCGCCGCCAGCGCGTGAAGTCCTTGGTGGACAGCAGCCCGTGCTCGGCGCGGAAGACCTCGGCGGTGCGTCGCAGCTCCTCCTCGTCCACCGTTCTGCCCAGGCGCGTGGCCTGCTCCACCGCCAACGCCCGGGCGAGCGCCGCGCGTTGGGCTCCCGGAAGGCCGGCGCTCAGCCGCAGCTCGTCGAGCAGGGCCTCCGGCACCACCTCTTCCCCCTCCGTTCCTCCGAGGGGCAGCCGGCTCGCGCGCCGCCGGACTTCCTCCCAGGCGTCGGTGTGCTCGAAGTGGTAGCGGACCTGCTTCGGCGCGAGCCCCGCCTCGAGCCGGGCCCGAAGGGTGCGCAGCAGGGCCAGGGCATCCTGGCGCTTCTGGTCCACCCGGCCCCGGGGCAGCCAGCGCGCAGGGACTCCAGTTCCACGGAGGGCACGCCCTCGTGGGCCGCCCGCGTCAGCACGGTGGGCCACGCGCGCTCCATGTAGAAGAGTTCCCGGGCCACGCGCTCCAGCACGGCGCTCGTCGCCGGGCCCACCACGCCCGCGGCGCGTGCCGCCACCAGCGTGGCGCGGATGTTCACCAGGGGCTCGCACAACAGCCGATAGCCGTCCTCCGCGGAGCCATGCGCCACGGCCACCTCGTCGTCGTCCTCCAGCTCTCCGCGCTGGAAGGACTCGAAGATGGCGCCCACTCCCTCCATGCCGAAGGGCGCGAGCTCCACCGCGCGCAGCGCTCCCATGCTGGCGGCGCCGAAGACGTGGATGCCCTCGGCCATGGCCCACAGGATTTCCTTGTGCCACACCGCGGGCACGCGCTCGAAGTACCCATCGATGATGCCGATGGCCACCGGCTTGTCGAGCGTGGCGCGGTACACGTCCCCCTGGGCCACCGGGGGCAGGAAGGTGGCGTCCAACTCGGCCCGGCCCTCCTGGGCCGACAGCGTGGGCCCGGTGAAGATGTAGATGCGGCCACTCATGCCTGCCCTGCCTCCTGGAGGATGCGCCGGGCGCGCGCCCCCGGGCTGTAGCCGGGAATGTCGTGCAGGGGCTCGAGCCCCGGGATGATCACCCTCACCACGGGAATGCCCAGTTCCCGCTTGGTGAGCTCCACCACCACCACCGGCGCAGTCCCGCCGAGCGCAGCCGCTCCAGCGACCACGCCACGTCCTCGTCGAAGGACTTCCCCTCGAAGGTGGGGACGTCCTGGAAGCGGCGGACGAGCGGCTCGGAGCGCATGTGCTTCAGGGCGCGCGCGGTGCTGTCCAGGTCCCGGATGCCCTCGTAGCGCTGGAGGCTCACGTCATCCCGTGCCCCGGAGATGAGCGTCAGCCGGCTCTGCGCCGCCTCGGTGAGCGCGCGCAGCAAGGCCACCTGTCGAGCCGGGTGACACCCCATGCCCTGGGTGACGGGCAGGGGCCGGAGTGGATCCGGCGTGCGCTCGGCGATGCGGCACAGGAAGGCGGGAATGCCCACGTCCGTCGTCGTCTCCCAGACGGCGATCTCGATACCGGCCCGCTCGTAGCGCGCGAGCATGTCCCGGCAGGCCGGGTCGTCCACCGTGTCCAGCGCCAGCCGGGTGCTTCGCCGCTCCCGCGCGTCGCGCAGGCTCCAGAGCGTGGTCGCGTCGCGCTCCACCACCTCGCACAGCGCGTGGCTCGTCGCCTCCAGCACGTGGTTGCCGGAGGCCAGCCCATTGGAGCTCATGAGGAACGCGCCGCTGCCCGTGGGCAGGGGCAGGGTGAAGCAGGTATGGACCAGATCGAAGGGCACCCACACCGCGCGGCCCTCCATCAACTCCACGCCCTCCACCCAGAGCAGGCGCAGGTGCTCGTGGAAGAGGCTGGCCGACAGCCTCGGCAGGCCGGTGACGTCCACGAGCGGGTGGCTGAAGCGCAGCTCGGCATGGCTGGCCAGCTTGAGCGGCAGGTGGATGTTCTCGGAGTGGTAGCCCTCCACCGACTCCATCAACCCGGAGACCTTCGCGGACGTCAGGTCCAATCCCTTTCCGGGCGACACGGCCAGTGAGCGCGAGTTGGGCCGGTACACCATCACCACCGGCAGGCCCAGGGTGTCGAGCCCGGTGACGTTGGCGATGCGGGTGATGCCCAGGAGGGGCATGAATCGGCGGATGCGTTCGAGGGTCTCCTCCGGAGCCAGCAGCCGGTGCGTGCCGGCCCGGAAGTTCTTGGGGGTGCGGGGAGTCATCATCGCTTGCGACGGGGCGCCGCCTTCCGGGGCTTCCTGGCGGCGGGCTTGGAAGGGCCGGGCTCCGGAGCCTCCGGGGAGGGGCGCAGGTCCGGGATGTTGTACAGGGGAATTCGCGGCTGTTTCGGCGAGTAGCTCATCATGATGCTGTTGAGGTTGAGCAGGAAGCAGGTGATGTTGTCGCTTGCGCTTCTGTCGCCCGGCTTGCTGGGCGGAATGACAGCCGTGCTGTGGTTTGGCACATTGGCCAGCGTCACCTCGTTATTCAGCATGTTCTTCACGGAGTCGGGCAAATGCCCCGGCTCGTAACGGGTCACGTGGTGGTCATGCTGTTTGTGCTTGTGCTTCTTCTTGGGGACATGGGTCCAGACCTCGGTGGGGATCCGGTAGACGAAGCCGTCGGGGGCGTAGACGAGCATGTCCGACTCGAGGATCTCGACGTCGACATTGATCGGGTGCCTTCGGTACGTGGCTTTGAGCCTCGAGAAGCCCTTTTCTACCCCCTCAGACAGTTCTTGTCTTCGACTTCGAACCTGCCGGTGTTTCCGATGAAGGATTCGTCGAATTCCCACTTCACCTCATCGGTGATGTCCTGGATCCCTCCATCCTTGGTGTCGAGGGTATGCGCGGAGAACCGGGTGGTGAACCCCTCGAGGAGGGTCGCACGGAAATGCAAGACTCCGTTGTCCTTATCGGCGTGGGTCGTGACGGGGCTGATGAAGAAGGGGGTGTGTTTGGAGCGACTGGGCATGGTTGGGGTTCCGGGAAGGCCGCGCGAGGAGCGCGGGAAGACGTTAGAGATAGCCGCGTTGGCGTGCCATCTCGAGCACGGGGGCCAGCTCGAGCCGGACGCGCTCGGAGGGCATTGGCTCTCCACCCGTGGTGTGCTCGAGCGGGCCGGTGAGTTCGTCGGGCATCCGCTGCTGGGCGGGGTCGAGCAGGGCCCGTGCGTGGACGAGGGCCGCGGTTGTCTGGTTTTGTTCCAGCGCGAGCGCCATCAAGGGCCAGTGCGCCATCCATTGAAAGGGATAGACGAGGGAGAGTGGCCGCCAGCACTCCAGCGCGGTCCGCGCGCGGTGCCCGGCCTCGTCGGTGTGGCCCTCGCGCCGGGCCACCCAGCCCAGGTTGGCGTGGGCCGCGCCGATGTAGTCCGCCATGTTCGCCGCCGTGGCGACCTCGAGGCCGCGCGAGGCCTGGCGCCGCGTCTCCTCCACCCGGCCCTGCCTGCGGTGGAGGATGGTGAGGAACGTCAGGCAGCGCGACTGCATCGTCACGTCGCCCACGCGTTCGGCCTCCGCCAGCACGTCACGCATCAGCGCCTCGGACGCGGCCAGCTCGTCGTGGAACAGCAGCGCCGTGGCCCACACGAAGCGCGCCAGGGTCAGCTCGCTGGCGACCCCCGACTCCTGGCTCGCCTGGACGAGCGCGCGAGCGTACGCCACCGTCACGTCGGACACCCGGTAGCGCTCGGTGCGGCAGCGCATCTGGACGATCGATTGGAAGAAACGTGCCCGCTGCGGAGGAGCGCCGCGCTGCTCGACGATGGGGCGCACCCGCTCCACCAGCTCCGTCATCTCCCGCACTCGCGCCTGCCAGTAGTACGTGGTGATGCGCTCGTTCTGGATCTGGAACCACTCCTGCCACACGTCCTCGGGGAGCTCGTCCGGGCTGGTTTCCAACGCCGCCTCTCCCGCCGCGTAGGCGCTCAGGGCCTCTTCGTGCTGGTGATGGGTCTCCCATGATTTGCCCACGCGGCGGTGGATGCTTGCTCGTCGCACGCGCTCGTGTTGCGCGAGCCGTGCCAGCGCCTGGGCATAGGCCTCGCGGGCCTCGGCCTGCCGCCCGGTGAGAGTGAGCACGTCCCCGAGGCTCTCGTGGACCCGCTCCATCGCGAAGGGCACTGCTTCCTGGGCGGACGCACCCGCTTCCCGTGGGAACGCGGCCTCGCGGAGCGCCGCCTCATAGAAGGAGATGGCCTCGTGGTTGGCGTAGGCGGCGCGGGCCTGGTCTCCGGCGAGCGCGAAGAAGTGCCGGGCCCTGCCGTGGACGCCCGCCTGGGACCAGTGGTGGGCGAGTGCGGCCGCATGGCGTGGCAGCTCGGTGGCGTGGCGGTGCTCCACGGCCTCGGCGGCGCGGTGGTGCAGGGCCCGGCGCCGCTTGTCCTCCATCCTCCCGTAGGCCACCTCGCGCAGCTTGTCGTGGACGAAGCGCAGCCGCCCGCCGCCGGCCTCCTCCAACACCTGGCGCCGACGCAGCTCCTCGAGCGCGTCCAACGTCGCCTCGTCTCCGAGGGCGGCGGCGTCCGACAGCAGCTCTCCCTCGAACTCGCGGCCCAGCACCGCGGCGAGCCGCACCAGCGAGTGACCGTCCCGCGTGAGTTCCGCCAGCCGCCGTTCGATGAGCTCGGCGATGGAGCGGGGCAGGGGAAGCACCAGCTCCCGGGCGCGTGTTCCGGCACCTCCAGCCGCCACTCGCCGGTGGCGGAGCGCGACAGCAGCCCTTCCGCGATGGCCACGCGCAGGTACTCGGCGATGAAGAAGGGGTTGCCGCTGGCGTGGGTGACGAGCGTGTCGAGGAAGGCCTCGGGAGCCTCGCGCAGGGCGAGCATCCCACGCACCATGTCCCGGATGCTGGGGGCCTCCAGCCGCTCCAGCTCGAGTCCAATCCCTCCGGGCGCCTGGACGAGTCGCCTCAACGCGCCGTCCGCCTCGTCCAGCCGGTAGGTGCCCACGAGGAGCACGCCGTGCCCCTGGAGGTGCTCCGGCGTCAGCGCCTCGAGGAAGCTCAACGACAGCTCATCGGCCCACTGGAGATCATCCAGGACGAGCAGGAGCGGTTGCACCCGGGCGAGGGCGAGCAGGGTGTCGCGCAGGCTCGTGAGGACCCGGGCGCGCGCCTGGGGGGTGGAAGGGCAGGGGCTCGGCTCGCGCGTCCTGCCCGGGCAGCCGCGCCAGGGTGGGTTCGTACGCGGCGAGCACCGGCCATGGGGTCCCAGCAGGCGCTCCGTCTCCGCGGCGCCATGTTCGCGGCACCGGTCCGCCACCGCGAGCAGCAGCGGACGGAAGGGGTGGAGCGGGGCGGCGCGCACGTGCGAGTCCCCGCTCGCGCTCAGCGGGACGCACTCCCCCGTCACCACCGCGAGCCGGCGGTACGTGGCCTCCGTGGCCAGCTCCATGGCCGGGCGCGTCTTGCCCACGCCACTCTCCCCTCCGATGAAGACGCGCCCCCCGTGTCCCCGGGAGCCTCCTCCAGCGCCCGGGTGAGCCGTCCCAGCACCTCCCCGCGTCCGGAGAAGTCTGGCCGGTAGAGGTAGGGCACGGGCCGGGGCACGTCGGGCTCGGAGGCTCCGGCCCCGAGCGCGGTGAGCGCCGCCGCCACGTCCTCGGCGTAGCCCAGCCTGTCCTGGGGCCGCTTCGCCAGCAACCGCGACACCAGGACGTCCAGCTCCGGAGGCACTCCCTCCACCACGCGGGAGGGCGCGAGGGGCTGGCGGCGCAGGTGCTGATGGAGCACGCCACCCGCGCTCCGGCTCGCGACGAAGGGGGGTTGCCCCGTCACGGCCTCGTAGAGGATGCACCCGAGCGCGTAGAGGTCCGTCCGGGCGTCCACGAAGTCCCCGCGGATCTGCTCGGGGGCCATGTACGCCTCGCTGCCCACGACGCCGCCACCCACCTGCAGCACCTCGCGCGCACCGCCGGACTGTGCCGCGATGCCGAAGTCCACCAGCACCGGCGCGCCGTCCTGCCGGATGAAGACGTTCTCCGGCTTCAAGTCCCGGTGGACGAGCCCATTGCCATGCAGGAAGGCCAGGGGCGCGCACAGCCGGCGCAGCAGGTGGAGCGTGGCCTCGAGCGGGGGCCGCGCGTCGATGAAGCCGCGCAGCGTCTGGCCCCCGAGCAGCTCCATGGCATACCAGGGCAGCCCGTCCCAGACGCCCTCGGCGACGATGCGCACCACGCCCGGGTGGCGCAGCTCGCGCAGGGCGTGGATCTCCCGCCGGATGCTGGCCAGCATGGCGCCCGAGGCCACGCGCACCGTCTTGAGGGCCACGGCCTCGCCGGTGTCCCGGTGTTCGCCCCGGTACACCACGCCCATTCCTCCCTGCCCGAGCACGTCGCGGACGCGGTAGGGGCCGATGCTCTCGGGAGGCGCCTGGGCCGCGGGCGGGTGCCGCACCTGCTCCATCATGGGGGGACAGCATAGGCCCACGGCAGGGGGCGTACGCTACACTCGGAGGCTCGCGGGGAGTATCGGCATGCACGAGAGCTTGTCCGGACTGGTGACGGCGCTGAGGGAGGCGAAGCACTTCGAGGAGGCCGCGGCGCTCGCCTTGCGGCGGACGATGGACGTGGCACAGGAGGCGGTGACGTCCAGCCGCTACGCGGGCCGGGCCCGGCTCCTGCGGGGCGTGGTGCACCTGCGGCCCGGCGATGCCTACCGCCGTCTGGTGTCGCTGGAGCACGGCGCCGAGCGGGCACGGCCGTCCGTCCCCGAGGAGGGCGCGGCGCTGCTGACGTCGGCCACCGCCTGGCGCTCGGTGGTGCGCTACCGCTGCGCCGTGTCCATCGACGTCAACCTCGGCTCGCTCGAGCCGCACTCCGAGGGCGCTCAGGTGGAGGGGGACGCGGCGCTCGCCGAGGGCGGAGCGTTCAGCAGCCAGGAGAGCCGTCAGCGCTTCCTGGGCCGGCAGGCCTCGCACGTCTGCGTGCTGCCGCTGCGTGTGCCGGGCGGAGAGGTGGAGGGGATGATCTCCCTGGAGGCGGACTGTCCGGCGGCGGTGGGGCGGGAGTTCGTCTGGCGGGAGCGGGACGAGGAGTTGCAGCTCATCACGGATGTGGCGGCCCCCTACCTGCTGGCGCTGCCAGCGCGTCCGGTGGGAGCCACGGAGGTGGACGAGTTCCTCCCGGTGGTGGGGGCGTCGATGGCGGGGCTGCTGCCCATCCTGCGGGTCTTCGCGCAGCAGGAGGAGACGCTGCTGGTCAGTGGCGCCACGGGCGCGGGCAAGTCGCGGCTGGCGCGCTGGTGCCACGAGCGTTCCCCTCGCCGCGCGGGCCCCTTCGAGGTGCTGGATCTGGTGACGGTGCCCGAGGAGCTCCAGATGGCCGAGCTCTTCGGTTGGAGGAAGGGGGCCTTCACGGGGGCGACGCGAGACGCGGTGGGCAGCGTGGCGCGGGCGGAGGGGGGCACGCTGTTCATCGACGAGATCGACAAGCTGTCGCTCAAGGCGCAGGCGGGGCTGCTGCACCTGTTGGAGGAGCGCGGCTACCGGCCCCTGGGGGAGACCACGGGGGAGAAGCGCGCGGACGTGCGCTTCATCATCGGCACCAACGCGGACCTGTTGGGCGCGGTGCGGGCGGGGCGCTTCCGGGAGGATCTCTACTACCGCGTCAACGTGCTGCCCATCCGCATGCCGCCGCTGGACGAGCGCCGGGACGAGATTCCCCTCTGGGCGCGCTACATGGTGAACCGGCGGCACCGCGAGCGCGTGCCCTCGGGCTCGGCGCGCCTGACACCCGGGGCGGAGCTGCTGCTCTCGGGCGGCTCCTGGCCGGGCAACCTGCGGCAGCTCGACAACATCGTCCGGCGGGCCTACACGCTGGCGATGGTGGGATACGGCGGCTCGGGCGAGGTGGTGCTGGAGGAGCAGCACGTGGCCCAGGCGCTCTCGTACGAGGGCCCGCCCGGGACGAGGCCCCTGCCAGAGGCGCTGAAGGTGGCGGCCCTGGCCTTCGTGCAGGAGGCCCAGCGGCGCTCGCTGGACCTGGACCTGGCGGATGCCTTCCGGGGCTTCGTGTTGGGAACCGCGGTGCGTCAGCTCGGCCGGGACGAGGCCTTCCGGGTGCTCGGACGGGAGAGCCTGCTGCGCAACCGCAACCACCACAAGGCCCTGCGGCGCGAGGTGGAGAAGGTGGACGCGCTGCTGAAGACCCTGGGGGAGGAGGGCTCCCCCTTCGCGGAGCTGCTCGCCTCGGACGAGTAGCGTTCCGAGGCGAGCCCGGTCTCACTTGCAGGTGAACGTGATGCGGCAGGTGCCCGACTGGCACTCGCGGTCGTAGGCGCATGCCGCGCCCCGGCTCTTCTTGTCCTGGCACTTGCCCGAGTTCAGGCCCCAGCCACAGTACTGGCCGCTGCCACAGTGCGAGTCGCTGTCACACAGGCAGGTGCCCGTGGGGTTCACATAGCAGTCGGCGCCGCACCGGCCCGTGGTGCACTCCTTGTCCGACTTGCACGTCTGCCCATAGGCCTTGGAGTTGGGCGTGAAGCACCAGCCCACCGTGTCGGCGCAGCCGCCACAGGACCCGGATTGGCACTGGCTGTCCCCGCCGCAAGAGGCCCCGTCCGGCTTCTTGTAGCGCTGCTCGCGCACGGCCCTGTCCTCATAGGGGGCGATTCCACTCGTGTCGATGTCGTTGGCCGCGTCCGCCATCCCCGTGCGAGCTCCATTCGCCCGCTCCCACATGCGGATGAAGGTCTCCGCCGAGTTGGCGAGCTCCTCCGTGTGCGCCCCCACGCGCCCCATGTCCGTCAGCAGATCCGGCAGCAGGCCCACGTGCGCCAGGCCGTACTCGTCGAAGTCCGTGCCCAACCGCCCCGGTCCGGACTGCTGCTGGAGGGCGGCCTGCGCCTTGGCCTCGGCCTCGAAGGTGGCCGAGCACGCGCCGTGCGGCCCGAAGCGCGGCCGTGTCTGCTGGATGAAGCCATTGAAGTCCGCGCCGAAGGCCATGGGCACCTTGAGTCCCTGGCGGCCGAACTCGTAGGCCTGCGCCAAGGAGCGGCTGGAGCCGTGGCAGTCATTGGCGACACCGGACTTCGTGTACGCGCGCGTCTCGTCATGCGCCGTGCGCAGACCGAACATGCCGCCCGTCTGCCTCAGGTAGCGCACCACGGTGGCGGGCGTCGTCTTCTCGTCGTCCGCCAGGTCCGGGTTCATCACCTCGCGGAAGTGGCCGTGCGAGATGTAGAGGGGGTAGTACGTGTTGGCCTGCGCGAGCGCGAAGGTGTCCTGCACGCTCTTCTCCGACAGGTGCGCCATGTCGACGAGCATCCCCTTGGCCATCATCGCCTGCACCAGCGCCTTGCCCTCGGCCGTGAGGCCCTTGGTGTTGCGGCAGTTGCCCGCCGCGTCCCGGGCCACGTCGAAGCCCAGCGTGAAGCTGTTCGTCGTCACGCCGCAGTCGAAGTCGATGTGGCAGTTCTCGATGAACTGGGCCGCCTGGAAGATGGCGTTGTGCAGCGCCGCGCCACCGAAGCGGTTGTCCAACTGGTGCACCGGCTGGATGGAGCGCACCCCCAGCGCGTGGACGCGATCCAGCTCCGTGCGCCAGTCCTTGGTGCCGAACAGCTTGCTCGTCTCGATGGAGAGCACCATGGCCAGCTTGCCCGAGGCGATGATCTGCCGGGCGTGCGCGGGCGACAGGGCGATCTCCGCCCAGTCCGTGCGCGCATCGAAGGCACGGGCCATCTGCAATTGCACGTCGATGTCCGCCATCTCGTCGCACGGACGCTTCAGGTTCTGCGTCGGCAGCACGCTGCACAGAAAGCCATTGCTCACCAGCGACACCGTCACCAGTGACATGCCCCGCTCGTGGGCCTGCTTCAGCCAGCCTTCCCAGGCCTGCTGGTGGGCGATGGTGTCCCAACGCGGCCACTCGGTGCCCACGTCGCGCCGGCCATCGTGCAGGCCCGTGTCGCCCTCGGTCCCCTCGATCTTCCCGATGAACTCCGAGCCCACCGCGCCCGCCACGCCGAAGAGCTGCGACAACACCGGCACGCCGCTCAGGTCCACGCTGCTCGAGTTGGGGCACAGGTTGAGCAGGTTGCTCAAATCCATGCGCACCCGGGCATGATCGCTCTCGGGCCACCCGCCATCACAGCGCGTCAGGGCTCCCGTGTGCTCTCCATGGAACCACCCGCCTCCGAACGCCTCCTCGGCGAACATGTGGTGGTGCAGCTCCGCGAAGCCGCTCACGCCGAGCCCTCGCGAGGCCGTGGCGGCCGGCTCGAGCTCGGGCTCCGGTTCCACGGGGCCGCAACCCTGCGCCAGCGTGAGTGCCAGCGACAGGCTGATCAGTTTCCTGGATTGAAGAGGGAATTCCATGTCTGACTGGGTACCATTCTCAATCCAGATGTCAATGCACCCCCATGAAATGAAGCCGTCTGAGAATGACTGGAGAATGACTGGCGGGTGATAGGGAAATGACTGGAAGATGACTGGGAATGAATGACGGTCGGGGCGCCGTGTCCGCCGGGGTCTCCCGATCCGGCTCTCCGTGGGGCCCTCGGGCGCATGACGCGCCGCTCCCCTCCAGCCGGTCCGCGTCGCCCTCCGGGGACACGGAGCCGGTGACCGCCACGGGGCTGCCGCGTAGGATGGCGCGCGGGAACGTCTCCATGTGGATATTCGGCTATGGCTCACTCATCTTCCGCCCCTCCTTCGCGTACGAGGAGCGGCGGGACGCGTGGCTGACGGGCTGGGTGCGGCGCTTCTGGCAGTCCTCGACGGACCACCGGGGCGTGCCGGCGGCGCCCGGACGGGTGGTGACGCTGGTGCCCGAGCCCGGCGCGCGCTGCTGGGGGATGGCGTACCGGATCGCCACCGAGCGGGTGGAGGAGGTGCTGGCCCACCTGGACTACCGCGAGCAGAATGGGTACGAGCGGCACCGCGTCATCCTGGAGACGCGCGACACCACGCTGCTGGATGCCCTGGTGTACGTGGCCGGTCCTTCCAATCCCCACTTCCTGGGGCCCTCCCCGCTGGAGGAGATCGCGGCGGTGGTGCGCTCCGCCCACGGCCCCAGCGGTTCGAACCGCGACTACGTGCTGCGCCTGGCGGAGGCGCTGGCCGAGGCCGGCGAGCAGGACGCGCACGTGATGGAGTTGATGCGCTTGCTGTAGCCGCCGGCCTCGACGGCCGGCCCCGTCATCGGGGGGAGGCTGACGGAGGGAAACTCCGCGCGGATGTTCAGCGCCCGGCCGTAGCCGGCGCATGTCGACGAGGATGTCGTAGGTGCTCGGCGCGGTGATGGCCTGTCCGCCGGCGAAACGGTAGAGGCGGCTCACATCCCGCTCCTGGGGAAAGCGCTCCTGCACCAGTTCCCGGAGCATCTCCTTGGCCACCCACTCGGCATCCACCGACACGGAGCCGAACTCGTCCAGGTAGCGGCGGGGAGCGGGAGTGTCGGTCTGTTTGGCGTAGCGCACGAAGACCCGGGGCCGGGCCGTGGGCACCACCGCGCGCGCCCTCCTCCATGAGCGCCAGCTCCCGGGCCTGCGGCAGCGCGAACAGCTCGAGCGATTGCTGGTGGGCGAGGACGGCACTGGCCGCCACCAGGGCCCCGAGCAGGAGCGTCGCGGCGCGTGGCCCGCGCGAGGGCCAGACCCCGCCGAGGTTCACCAGCGACGCGACGAAGAAGACGCTCCACACGCCGGTGAGCGCGTAGATGGTGCGGTAGGAGGGCCAGCGCTCTCCGGCGAGGAAGCTGACCGAATAGGTGATGGCGGACAGCATCATCAGGCCGAGCACCCAGCGGCCCACGCCCCTGTAGCCCGCGCGCTGGAACTCGACGGCGAGCCCCGCGCCCAGGATCAACAGCGTCACGCCCACCATGAGCCGATAGCCGTCGGGGGAGGGGGTGCCGGGGCTGTTGTTGAGCACGGACAGGGCGAGGGCATTGGGCAGCACATGGGTGAGCGCCCAGGCGAACTTGTCCAGCCAGTGCTTCTCGAACACCATCCGGGCCGAGGGGGTGAGCCATCCCAGCGCGAAGGCGAGCTTGGTGAGGCAGAACGCCAGGGCCAGCCCCAGGCCCATGACGAGCAGGTGCCGCGCCAGCCAGTGCGCGGTGTCCCGGAGCGAGGCGTCGCGCCGCGCCACGAGCGCCGCGGCCACCAGCACGGCGTAGAACAGGCCACTGGCCTGGTAGGTGAGCGTCGCCAGGGCCATGGCCCCCACCGCGGCGAGCCGCCATGCATGGGAACGGGGAAGGGGTTGGGGGGGCCAGGGCAGGCCGCGCCGGGCGAGCGCGAAGGCGCCAATGCCCATCAGGAGGGCCGGCGCCTGGGGCCAGCAGATGCCCCAGTTGGCGATCACCTGCGCGGAGGGTGCCAGGGGCAGGAAGGCGGCGAGCAGGGCCGCGGGCGCCGGACGCCACCCCTCGCCCAGCAGGAGCAGGAACACCGAGGCGGCGAGCAGCCCGAGCGCCACGACGCCCAACAGCCGCAGCCCGCTCAGGCCGTCGATGTCGCCGGCGAGGCGCGTGGACAGCTCGAGCAGGGCCCCATACAGGGGCCGCCCCTGCGAGGCGCACACCCGGAAGATCTTTCCGGGCTCCATCTCCGCTTCCCGGAGGATGGCGTAGTCATCGCGCAGCCCGTAGCGGCGGAAGATCACGCTGGCGTAGGTGACGATGGGCAGCAGGCAGAGCAGGGCGGCCGTGGCCCAGACACCGCGCCCGCGAGGGAGAAGGGAGGCGGTCGTCATGGCTCAGGTCTCTTCCGCGACTTGCCAGCCGTTCTGTGCCAGGCTCGCCATCAACTCCTCGATGTGGCCGCGTCCGCGCGTCTCCAGCGTCACCTCCACCGCCACCTCGCCCAGGCCCGTCCGGGAGAAGGCGCGGTTGTGGTAGATCTCCACCACGTTGGCGCCCTGCTGGGCGATTCCCGTCGTGAGCCGCGCGAGCATTCCCGGCCGGTCCGGCATGCGCACCACCAGCCGCACCAGGCGCCCGTCCTTCACCAGGCCGCGCTCGATGATGCGGCTGACCAGGTTGACGTCGATGTTGCCCCCGGACAGCAGCAGCACCACCTTGCGGCCTCGCGCCGAGGGAATCTTGCCGTTGAGCAGCGCCGCGAGTCCCACCGCGCCCGCGCCCTCGGTCACCGTCTTCTCGCGCTCGAGCAGCAGGAGGATGGCGTTGGCGATCTCCTCCTCGTCCACCGTGACGATGTCGTCCACGTAGCGGCGGATCATCTCGAAGGTGTAGTCGCCGGGGCGCCGCACCGCGATGCCGTCCGCGATGGTGGTGCCCGGGGGCAGCTCCGTCACCTGGCCCGCGTCCACCGAGGCCTTCATGCTCGCGATGGCCGAGGCCTGCACGCCGATGATCTTGATGCGCGGGTTGGTCTCCTTGAGCGCGCACGCCACGCCGGAGATGAGCCCCCCGCCGCCAATGGGCACCACCACCATGTCCATGTGGGGGCACTGCTCGAGCAGCTCCAGGCCGATGGTGCCCTGGCCGGCGATGACGCGGGGATCATTGAAGGGGTGGATGAAGACGCGCCCGTCGCGCTCCTGCAGCCGCAGGGCCTCGGCGTAGGCCTCGTCGAAGTTGGAGCCGTGCAGCACCACCTGGGCGCCGTAGGAGCGCGTGCGCGAGGCCTTGATGATGGGCGTGCGCTCGGGCATCACGATGACGCTGGAGATGCCCTGGCGGCCGGCGTGGTAGGCGAGCCCCTGGGCATGGTTGCCCGCCGAGGCGGCGATGACACCGCGCGCCCGCTCCTCGGGCGTCAGGGTGAGCAGGGTGTTGAGCGCGCCTCGCTCCTTGAAGGCACCCGTGCGCTGCAGGTTCTCCATCTTGCAGTAGAGCGCCGCGCACTGCGTGATGTCCTTGAACTGCTCGGAGCGCGGGCAGGGGGAGCGGTGGATGGCTTCGCCGATGCGCTGCTGGGCGGCCTCGATATCCTGGAGCGTGACCATGGGAGTCTGTCGCGCCCCTTAGCCGATGCGCGGCCCGGACGAAAGGGAGGGGGAGCCTGCCCGCCCCGCCCGTCAGATGCCGCGCAACACCGTGGCCTTGCCCACCCGGCCAATGGCCAGGATGTACGCCGCGGTGCGCAGGGGCACCTTGCGCGTGCGCGCGAGCTGGGCGACCCGGTCGTACGCCTCCTTCATCGTCCGCTCCAACTCGGCGTTCACCCGCTCCTCTTCCCAGGACAGGTGCTGGAGGTTCTGCACCCACTCGTAGTAGCTGACCGTCACCCCGCCCGCGTTGGCGAGGATGTCCGGCACCACGAGCACGCCGCGCTTCTCGAGGATTTCGTCGGCCTCGGGCTCGGTGGGGCCATTGGCGGCCTCGATGACGAGCCGGGCGCGCACGTGGGGGGCGTTGGCGCGCGTGATCGCCTGGCTGAGCGCCGCGGGGATGAGCACGTCACAGTCCGAGGCGATGACCTCCTCGTTGGAGCACGCCCGGCCGCCGCCGAAGCCCGTCACGGTGCCCGTGCGCTTGACGTGCTCGAAGAGGCCGGGGACGTCCAGGCCCTGGGGGTTGTACACGCCGCCGTACACGTCGGACACGGCCACGATCACGCCCCCGTCCTGCCAGAGCAGCTGCGCGGTGTGACTGCCCACGTTGCCAAAGCCCTGGAGGGCGAAGCGCGTGCCCTTCATGGGCAGGCCCGTGTCCCGGAGGATTTCCCGGGTGATGTAGAGCAGGCCCCGTCCGGCGGCCGAGTCCCGGCCCCGGGTGCCGTAGAGCTCCGGCGGCTTGCCGGTGACGACGGCGGGCGAGTGCCCGTGGTAGCGCGAGTACTGGTCCATGATCCACGCCATCACCTGGGGGTTGGTGTTGACGTCGGGGGCGGCGATGTCGCGGGTGGGGCCGATGAGATCCTGCACCTGGTCCACGTACTTGCGTGTCAGGCGCTCCACTTCCTTCATGGACAGCTGGGTGGTGTCCACCGCGATGCCGCCCTTGGCGCCGCCGTAGGGCAGGTTCACCACGGCCGTCTTCCACGTCATCAAGGAGGCGAGCGTCGCGCACTCCTCCTGGGTGATGCTGGGGTGGTAGCGCAGGCCGCCCTTCATGGGACCGCGGCTGTTGTCGTGCTGGATGCGGTAGCCGTGGAAGGTGCGGATCTCCCCCGTGTCCAGCTCGATGGAGACCTGGACCTTCACCTCGCGCAGGGGCGTGGCGAGCAGCGTCTCGATGCGCTCGCCCACATCCATGATGCGCGCGGCCCTGCGGAAGTAGTGATGGATTCCTTCAACGGCTTGCATGGCCGGAGTGCTCCCTTGGGCGCGATACCAGCAACGGCGAGTCTTGCGCTACCATGGGTTGGTCATGCGCTCCAGTTCCCCGTTGGTGACGGACACGAGCGGTGCCCTGCGGGGACTGGCCCGCCGCATCCGCGCGCTGCGCGAGCGCCGGGGCCTCAAGCAGGAGGACTTCGCCGCCCGATGTGGCATCTCCGCGAGCTTCGCGTCCCTGCTGGAGCGCGGCGAGCGCAGCCCCAGCCATGAGACCCTGGTCCAGGTCGCCGAGGCACTGGGAGTGCCCCTGGCCGACCTCTTCCGCGAGGAAGACGAGGACGCGGGGGCACACCGCCTGGTGGACTTCGTCCGGAAGAACGCGCTGTCGCGCCCGGAGGTGGACCGGCTGCTGGCGGTGGCGGAAGTGTTGTTCACCGGGCGCTCCGAGCCGCCGCCTCCCGCCGCGCCGCCCCCGGAGTGCCGGGAGCCGGGTTGCGGCAAGCCGGTGCTGGCCCGGGAGCTGTGCGGGGCGCACTACCACCGGGAGCGCCGGGCCCGGGCGAAGGCCGGGCCCTGAGGCTCGGGACTACTTGCGCCGGGCCCGCTCCAGCTTGAGCGGCTTGTCGTTGTGGGGCTTGCCCTGGAGCGCCTCGAAGGCGGCCACGTCCTCGTCGGCGACGAAGACGTAGGCGTAGGAGGGCTTGAGCTCCACGCGCTGCACCTTGCCCGCCGGGGCGCCGAGCGACTCCAGGGCGCTGGTGAGGGCGGCCTCGTCCGCGACGTCGGAGCGGCCCAGGCCCACCCAGAGGCGCGCCCGGCCGGGCACCTCGGGCGTCTCGGTGCGCTCGGGGCGGGGCGGGCGCTCGCGGGTGCCGCGGGGCCGGTGCTTGTCCACCTTGATGGCCTTGTCGCCGTGGGACTTGCCGTCGAGCGCCTCGAAGGCCTGCGCCTCGGACTCGGGCACGTAGGCGTAGCCGTAGTGGCCGCGCAAGAGCGCCTTGTTCACCTTGCCCGCGGGGGCACCGGCGGCCTCCAGGGCGGCGATGAACTTCTCCTCGTCCAGGCCGTCGTCCGTGCCCAGGTTGAAGCGCAGCTTCGCCTCGCCGGGGCCCGCGTCGGGGGAGGGTGGCGGCCGGTTCGGATCGCGCTCGCCGCGCGGCCGGCTCTTCTCCACCTTGAGCGTCTTCTCCTTGTACGGCTTGCCGCTCAGCGCCTCGAAGGCCGCCAGGTCCTCCTCGGCGACGAAGACGTAGGCGAAGCCGGGCTTGAGGTCGGCGCGCAGCACCTTGTTGGCCGGCGCACCCGCCTCCTCCAGCGCGGTGACGATGCTGCCGGGCCCGAGGCCATCCTCGGTGCCCAGGTTGATCCACAGCTTCACCTCGCCCGCGGCGGCGTCCAGGCGCGAGGGGCCGCGCTCGGGGCGCTCCCGGCGGCGCTTGTCGCCCCGGTCCTCCCGGCGCGGCTCACCCGGGCCTTCCGCGCGGCGCTCGTCCCGGCGCGGGGGCCGCTCCCGCTCCTCGCGGCGGGGCGGACGCTCGCGCTCGGTGCGCTCGCTCCGCTCCTTGCGGCGGGGCTCGGGCGGGCGGGCGGCGGGAGCCTCGCTCGCCTGCTCACCGGCCTGGGCTTTCTCCATGCGCAGGCGGCTGAAGAAGTACTTGAGCAGGAAGGCGATGAGGTCATCCGCGTCCGCGCGGCCCTTGAGCTGGGCGGCCAGGGGCAGGAAGCCCTCGAAGATGGAGCTGGAGGCGGCCTCGCGGATCTCCCGCACGTGGCGCTCGGCCCACAGGCGCATGGCCTCCTCGGGCGCGGGCATCTCCTTCTTCTCGAACTTGATGCCGAACTTCTTCTCCAGCGTGGTGTACGTGGCCAGCTCGCGGCCGGAGAAGAGGTTGATGGCGGTGCCCTTGTTGCCGATGCGGCCGGTGCGGCCCACGCGGTGCAGGTAGACGGCCGGATCCTCGGGCAGCGAGTAGTTGATGACGTACTCGAGGCCGGAGATGTCGATGCCGCGCGCGGCGATGTCCGTGGCCACCATGAAGGCCACCTCGCCCCGCTTCACCTTGCCCATCACCCGCTCGCGCTCCTTCTGCGGCAGGTCTCCGTTGAGCAGGTCCGCGTCGAAGCCGTTGCGGTTGAGCACCGCGGTCACCAGCGCCGTGTCATCCCGGGTGTTGCAGAAGATGATGGCGTTGCTGGGCTCCTCGGCCTCCAGCACGTAGATGAGGTTGCGCGGCTTGGGGAACGCGTCCGACACGTCGTAGCGCACGTGGTGGATGTGCTCCACGGTGAACACGTCGCCGGAGAGCAAGAGCGTCTCCGCGTTGGTGGTGTAGCGCGCGATGAGGTTCTGGATGTCCGTGGGGACGGTGGCGCTGAAGAGCAGCACCTGCCGGTCCTTGGGAAGCCGGTCGAGGATGCGGGTGACCTCCTCGTAGAAGCCCTGGTTGAGCATCTCGTCGGCCTCGTCGAGCACCGCGTGGGTGCAGCCGTCGAGCTTGAGGTTGCCGCGGTTGATGTGGTCGAACACCCGGCCCGGCGTGCCGACGATGATCTGCGTGCCCTCCTCGAGCGCGTCCTCCTGCTGCTTCATGGAGGCGCCGCCGTAGATGGCCGCCACGCGCACGCCCTTGTACTTGCCCAGGGTGGTGAGCTCCTCGGACACCTGGAGCGCCAGCTCGCGCGTGGGGCAGAGGATGAGGGCGCGCACGCGCTTGTCCTCCGCCGACAGCTTCTCGATCAGGGGCAGGCCGAAGGCGGCCGTCTTGCCCGTGCCGGTCTTGCTGCGCACGATGAGATCCCTGCCGTCCATGACGGGCCGGAAGGCCTTGGCCTGGACGGGCGTGGGATGGGTGTAGCCGCGCTCGGCGATGCCGCGCCGCAGGGGCTCGGAAAGGTTCAGGTCATCGAAGCTGACGTCCGCCACGTACTCGGCGGGGCGGGACGAGGCTTCGGCAGTGTTTCCCGGCTGCTCCGGGGTATCGATGTCACTCATCAAGCAGGGGGCATAACCCCTGCATTACGCTGTGGCAACAATCGGAGCACTTTGCTTAAGAAACCCTCCATGGCGAATGGGCGGAAGAAAACGGCGGCGGCGGGTTCTCGGAGCCGGGCCAAACGGCCCGCCGAGGCCCCCGCGCCCCAGGAATCCGAGTCGGTGGAGCCGGAATCGGTCGATCCGGAGTCCCTCGAGCCCGTCCTCGAGGAGCTGGAGGAGGTGGAGGCCGAGGTCGAGGCGGCCCCCGTCCCCCCGGCGCGCGCCCTGGTGAGGGCGGGCGAGTCGGCGGTGACCCGGGCCGACCCCTCCAGTCCTACATGAACGAGGTGCACCGCCACGCCCTGCTCACCCGGGAGGAGGAGGTGTCGCTCGCCCGGCGCTTCCGGGACACGGGCGACGTGCAGGCGGCGTACCGGCTGGTGGCCTCCAACCTGCGCTTGGTGGTGAAGCTGGCGCACGAGTACCACCGCAACCCCCTGTCCCTGTTGGATCTGGTGCAGGAGGGCAACATCGGGTTGATGCAGGCGGTGAAGAAGTATGACCCTGAACGGGGAGTGAAGCTCAGCTCGTACGCGGCGTGGTGGATCCGCGCGTACATCCTCCGCTACATCATGGACAACTGGAAGATGGTGAAGCTGGGGACGACGGAGGCCCAGCGGAAGCTCTTCTTCAAGCTGCGCCAGGAGCAGGAGAAGCTGGTGGCGCAGGGCTTCGAGGTGACGCCGAAGATGCTGGCGGACCGTCTCAACGTCACCGAGCAGGACGTGGTGGAGATGGACCAGCGGCTGGGGCACGACGAGGTGTCGCTGGACGCGCCCGTGGGCGGAGACGACTCGACGGCGACCCGGGGGGACCGGATGCTGCCGTCGTCCTCGCAGGGGGCGGAGGAGCGGCTGGGCAACGAGGAACTGCGCGCCCTGTTCCGCGAGAAGCTCCAGGAGTTCTCCAAGTCGCTCGAGGGCAAGGAGCGCTACATCTTCGAGCACCGGCTCATCTCGGACGAGCCGCTCACGCTCCAGGACATCGGCGACAAGTACGGGGTGAGCCGCGAGCGGGCCCGGCAGATCGAGGCCGCGCTCATCAACCGGATGCGCGACTACATGCGCGAGCACATCCCGGACTTCGACTTGGTGGCGGTGCCCAAGAGCTAGGGCGCGTGCCGGGCTGGCCTGGTACGACTCGGTCCCTTCGGACACCCTCCGAGGAGGACTTCCCCTCGGAGCGCCGCAGCGCCCCTGGGGAAGTGACCGGGTAGTACTCGCTGAACCGAGCGGCCCGCGGTGGGCAGGTCGGCTGGCCGTCGGACATCGCTGGCCCTTCGAGAGGGCCTCTCCGTGCGTCCGCGCATTGTGCGGCTGATGGCTTCCGTGTCAGTACTCAACCCAGCGGAGCTGCTCGGTCCGTCGCACAACGAGGCCCAGCCGATCCCCCTTCTGTTGTCCCCGTTTGATGTACGCCGCGGGCAGCACGTCGAAGTCATGCACTGCGAGCTCCGCCAGCACACGCTGGATGTCCTGCACCACCACTACCATCTTGCTTCGTTTGTCCATCTCCATCGCGGCCTCCAGCATTTCCCGTCCTGGCTCCGGTGTCTGGATGAGCGTGAGGAACTCGCCGAATGCGCCGAGCGGGTTGCGCACGTCCTCCACCACGAAGCCGCGCGCCCTGAGCCGGTGGTACATCAGCAACTCGTTCTGCAGCGACATCAGCGTCAGGCCGCTCTCCTTCCCACAGAACAATCCGAGGAAGTACGCATCCGGCCGGCAGTGCACCTCGTCTACCTCCAGCACGGGGCTCCGGGTCGGCGCGCAGTAGTAGCCCTTGAACTCGCCAAAGGGTGCCTCCTCGTCCTCCTCTCGCAGGATACGCCCGCGGATGACGAACTCCGCTTCGACTGGCGCGGGCGGGTAGCCGCCGGGCCCCTCGTCCAGCAATATCGTGGAGCCGGAGAGGCGGGACGCGAAGACATGGCTGTCTTCGTCATAGGGCACACTGGCCGCGGCGCCGAGGTACAAGGATGGCGGTCCTCCTACGTGCAGAGTGATGGGGACCTCCGTCCGCCCTCGCGCCCACTGGCCTTGAAGGATGCGGTGGGCATCCGTTCGAGGGTCCATGAAGATGACACACCGGCGTGGTCCCTTGACGAGTGCCCGGTAAAAACCCAGGTTGTGGACACCCGTATCGGGGTTGTGCAGACAGGTGATGGCCGAGGTGAAGTATCGGCCGACATCGCCGGGCTGGTGTCGCATCACTGGCACCTGCTCCAACCCTGTCAAACGCTCCGTCGCCGGGCTCCGCGCGATCCGCACGTCCGCGTGGCCCTGTCTCAATCGCTCCGACAACACGGGCAGGTATTCCTCGAGCGGCGCCTGCAGCGACTGGAGCAGCAGGGGCCGCTTGAGCAGGTTCATCACCACCTTGAAGAGGGGGAAACCCTTCACCTGCGAGAACAGGAACGTCGGTTGGCTACCGTACCTGTGCATCCACTCGCCAATGAACCGGGTGAGCTCCAGCTCGGGGTCCAGCGGCTCGGAGACGACGAACAGCTTCGACTTGTTCATGGCCGTTCTCATCGAGGCGCCTCCTCCTTGCCTTCCCATGGGAACTCGATCCAGCCGTGGACGAGGCAGCCATGGTGGTTCACCACGTCGCGGGGCGCAGCCGTCCCCAGGTTTCGCTGATTGACGGCCAGGGCACAGGATGTAATGGAGCGGCAGAGGGGTCTCAGCACCTCGTACGCGGCCCTCATCGTCAAACCCTCTCCGACAATATCGTCGACCAGGAGCACGTCTCGTCCCTTGAGCAGAGACGGGTTGAGGATCCCCCGCAGCACCGGCGCGGACTTGCGAGCATTGCGCTCGTCCGACTCGGTCCGCTTGATGTCGAGCACCGCGAAGTCACGAATGCCCAGGTGGTGAGATAGCATTACCGCCGGCACCAGCCCTGAGCGCGAGACGCCCAGCACCACGTCGATGGGCATGCTGCGCAGCTGGCGACTGAGCAACCCCACGAGCTGGTCGATCTCCTGCCATGACAGCTTCAGTTCTCTCATCGCTCCCTCCTGTCAGGGTCCATGGCCTGGAGGAAGGGATTCCCTGGACCCGGCCTCATCTCCGTTCTCCGCCCCCAGCAGCTTCAAGTAGTCCACCAGCTCGCGCAGGTGACCCAGTTCCCTGAATTGCCGCCGTGGCTCGGGGACGTGGACCACCTCATGCGCCCATGTCAGCCGATACGGTACGTAGGCCGCATATCCTCCCAACTCCACCACGGGCAGGATGTCCGAGCGGAGCGAGTTGCCCACCATCAGGAACTCACCTGGCGGCACCTCGTGTCGCGCCAGGATGCGCCGGTAGCTCCCAAGGTCCTTCTCGGAGAGAATCTCAATGGCATGGAAATGCTCCACCAGTCCGGAGTGAGCAATCTTGGCCTCCTGCTCGAACAGGTCTCCCTTGGTGATGAGCAGCAGCCGGTACGACCGAGCCAGCCCGGTCACCACGTCCCATGCCCCCTCCAGCAGGTCGGTCGGCCTCTGGAGCATCGACTTCACCGCGTCGATGATCTGCCGCACCTCCGAGCCAGTGACGCGTCCCTCGGTCAGGGAGATGGCCGTCTCGATCATCGACAGGGCGAAGCCCTTGGCTCCATAGCCGAAGTACTCGAGATTCCTGTGCTCCGTCTCGAGCAGCTCGCGGTCGATCCACTGGGGTGAATGATAGCGGATGAGGATCCGCCGGAACTGCTCCTGCACATCGGCGAAGAGGCTCTCGTTATGCCAGAGCGTGTCGTCCGCATCGAAGCCGATCGTCGTCACCATGTACGAGTCCTTTCCTTCCCCGGCTGGTTGTGCCACGGGCGGGAGAGCAACTCCCTACATGGCTCGGCCCGTACCGCCTCCACCACTTCGAGTACCCTGCGGGCCATCTTCAGGCCCACGCCTACGGCTTGCTCAAGTCCATACCGGGCAGACAGTCCAGCCAGCAGCCCCGCTGCGAAGGCATCTCCCGCCCCCAGGGTGGAGGCGATGGGGAGCTCTGCGGCCAGACAGTGGACCACATCTCGCCCTGCCTCTCCGGCCACCACGCCACCCGCGCCCAGGGTGATGGCGGCCCAGGCGACCCCCTCCGCATGCATGCGCCGCAGGGCCAGTCTGGCCGAGGTGGCATCTTGGATTTCCATGCCAAGGAGGAGAGAGGCCTCACCCTGGTTCAGGATGAGCCCCTGCATGCGCCGCAACAGTTCCCAGCGTGGGCCCGCGTCCGAGAGGCGGGTGGGCAGTCCCACGACGGTGCGCTCCGTGCGTGCTGACTCCTCCACGGCCTGTTCGAGCATCTCCAGGGACAACCCCGTCTCCAGCACCGGTACCGGCAGGCAGGCGAGAGCTGCTGCTGGACAAACTCCCAGTCAAGCTGGTCATAGGGAGGAAAGCGCACGGTCTGTCTGTGCACCTCCCCGTCTGCGGTCGTCCATCCCACGAAGTGCCCGGTGCCCCCCTCCACCACCCGTGCCCGCACCCGCACCCCGGCGCGAGCCAGTCTTCCCCGGACCTGGGTTTCCGTTGGGCCAGGGCCGAGCAGCGTCACAAGCTCCACCTTCGCCCCCAGCCACCCCAGGTTCTCAGCGACATTGCGCCCCACTCCCCCGTGGTGATGTGGCCCTTCTTCCGTGTCCTCCCCGGGCCCCCGCAGGATGTGGTCGAACAGCACGGAGCCGACGACAGATATGGATTTACTATTCGTACCCTTCATCTCGAGTCGATCCTGTCTGGAGCAGGCCTTGCACCGCGCTCCGCTCTTGGGCGGTTGAGGGGGACAGACTCCGGATGTGACGAGCAGTCCCTTCGTTGCCCGCCGGCTCCCCGAGCCGTCTGGGAGCCGTCCCGGGCCGGAGCGCTCTCTCCCGTCACACCCGCCGTTGGCGACTCTGTCAGAAGAGCCAAACAAAACCGACTCCACGTCGGCTGTGACCTTGGGTCGTTAGGGGCCCCTCTGGTTTTGTCAGACAGTCTTGACAGGACTGGGAGAGGATTCATGAAGAAAATACATGCGGTTCGTCGTTTCCAATTCGCGGCAGGGCACCGTGTCCATCAACATGAGTCGAAGTGCAAGAACCTGCATGGGCACAATTACGTGGTGCACTTCCACGCGGAGGCCGACGAGGGGCTGGATGCCCTCGGGCGCGTCATCGACTTCGGCGTGCTGAAGCAGCGGCTGGGGGAGTGGCTCGAAGAGAACTGGGACCACGGGTTCCTGCTCTGGAAGAAGGATGAGGAGGCCCTGGAGGCTGTCCACCGGGTGCGAGGGCAGAAGCTCTGCACGTTGGACCGGAACCCGACGGCCGAGAACCTGGCGCTGCTGTTGCTTCACGAGGTGGCGCCCCGGGTGCTGGAGGGCACCGGGGTGCATGTCACCCGCGTCGTGCTGTGGGAAACCGAGAACTGCTACGTGGAGGTACAGAGCGATGTTGGGTAGCAATCCGCGCCGCCGACAGGAAGTGAGTGACGGGCAACAGCTCTGGGTCCAGGAGGCCTTCTATACCCTCCAGGGCGAGGGGCCGTTCTCCGGCCAGCCCGCGGTGTTCGTCCGGATGTCCGGGTGCAACCTCTGCTGCTTCTGGTGCGACACCGAGTTCGAGTCCTCGACGTGGTGCCCTTCGCTGGACGAGCTGGTTGCTCGCGTGGAGTCGCTCCGGCCTCTTGTCTGTGACCTGGTCGTCATCACCGGTGGCGAGCCGCTGCGGCAGAACATCGCGCCTTTCGTCGAGCAGCTTCTCGAGCGGGGGCTCCGGGTGCAGATCGAGACCAGCGGCTCGCTCTTCCTGAATCTCCCCGAGCACCCTCGCTTGTTCATCATCTGCAGCCCGAAGACACCCAGGCTCCACCCCTTGCTGGTGCCTCGCATCTCCGCCTTCAAATACGTGTTGGCCGCCAGAGAGGTCGCTGGGGAGGATGGGCTGCCGGTGATGTCCACGCAGAAACCCGGCACCTTGGTGCGTCTCGCCCGACCGCCTCCTTCTATTCCTGTATTCGTCATGCCAAGGGATGATCGGGAGCCGGAGCGCAACCGCGCCAACCTTCGGGAATGTACGCGGGTGGCACTGTCCTTTGGCTACACCCTTTCACTGCAAACCCACAAGCTCTTGGAGATCAGCTGATGAATTCGTCTCGCCATCGATCCGCGCTGCCCTTCCTCCCTCCTGATCAGGAGACAGGTGAAGAGCAACTCCTCGAGCATCACTTCGAGGCGATTCTCCGGCTGCTGGGGGAAGACCCACAGCGCGAGGGCCTGCGGGAGACGGCCCGGCGCGTTCGCAAGGCCTGGCGCGAGTGGACCCAGGGGTACAGGTGCAACCCGTCCGACGTCCTCAAGAGCTTCGCTGATGGAGCCGAGGATCAGGACGAGATGGTGCTGGTCCGGAACATTCCCGTCTACTCGCACTGCGAGCACCACATGGCGCCATTCTTTGGCGTGGCGCACATCTGCTACATGCCCGATGGGCGCATCATCGGGCTCTCCAAGTTGCCGCGCCTGGTGGACATCTTCAGCCAGCGGCTTCAGGTCCAGGAGCGGCTCACGCAGCAGATTGCCCAGGCGCTTGATGAAGGGCTCACACCACGAGGGGTGGGAGTCATCCTCCAGTGCCGCCATATGTGCATGGAGTCCCGGGGCATCCGCAGCCGTGAGGTCATGACGATGACGGCCTCTTACCAGGGGTTGCTCAAGACAGATCCGAGTCTGCGGGCCGAGTTCATGGAGCGCACCCGTTGAACCCCGACCCGGAGGACCTGATGATGAACAGAACAGCCATCTTCCCCACCGGTCTCACCTTCGATGACGTCCTGCTGGTGCCACGCAGGACAGCGGCGACCAGTCGGTCGCTCATCGACCTCTCATCCCAGCTCACGCCGAGAATCCGACTGCACGTGCCCATCGTATCCGCCAACACGCCTTGGTGTACCGAGGCGGCGATGGCCATTGCCATGGCCAGGAATGGAGGCATTGGCTTCCTCCATCGGATGTGCCCCCCAGAGCATCAGGCCGAGCAGCTGTGCCGGGTCAAGTCGGCCCCGTGCGATGCCTCGGAGTTCCCCCACGCCACGAAGGACAAGGAGGGCCGACTGCTGGTTGGCGCCGCCATCGGCGTGCAGGGGGATTACCCGGCACGGGCGGAGTTGCTGGTGCGCGAGGGGGTGGACATCCTCGTCATCGACATCGCCCATGGACACGCGGACTATGCGCTCCAGACCATTGAGCTCATCAAGTCCCGCTTTCCATGGCTTGAGCTCGTCGCTGGAAATATCGCCACGGGTGAGGCGGCGAGGGACCTCATCAGCGCTGGCGCGGACGTGCTGAAGGTGGGAGTTGGCCCTGGCTCCGTTTGCACGACGCGGATCGTCACTGGCTGTGGCGTTCCTCAATTGACCGCCATCCTGGACTGCGTCGACGTGGCGCGCCCGCATGGCATTCCCGTCATCGCCGATGGGGGTATTCGATCTTCTGGCGACATGACCAAGGCGCTAGCGGCAGGTGCCTCCACGATCATGCTCGGCAGCTTGTTGGCAGGCACGGAAGAGAGCGCGGCGGCCCCCACGGAGGTGGATGGCGTCAAGTACAAGATTTCCACCGGTTTCGTGACTCTGGGAGTCAAGCTTACGCTGAAGCGGTTGAGCAATCTGGAAGTGACTCGGGAAGAACTCAAGCGCTACACTCCCGAGGGGACCGAAGCCACTTTCCGGTACACAGGCACCGTCGCCGAGACGCTCACGCAGTACGCGAACGGCATGCGTTCCGGTTTTAGCTACTGTGGCTCGATGAGCACCACTGAACTGTGGGAGAGGGCGGCTTTCATGCAGGTCTCCCCTGCCGCCCACGCGGAGGGCAAGCCGCATGCGCTGACGGCCGTCAGGCAGGTGCACCCGGACTACTCCAATCTCCTCGTCGATTGACGAGCCCACGGAGGGGACTACGCCATCCTTCTCCGCGCGGACATTTCTCCTGGGCTGAGGTACGAGACATGAAAAGATTGTTGATCCTCAACATGCAGCGGCTGCGCGAAGCAGGCGCCGTCATGGTTCCACTTGCACCGGGCTTCTACATGAGGCCGAGGACGCTCATGGAACTGGTGGACTTCATGATAGGCCGGTTCCTCGATCTCATGGAGGTGCCGCACTCACTGAATACGCGGTGGGAGCCGCAGGCCCACAATAACTCCCGTGCGCTCGATTGAGCTGAGCGGCAGGGGCCGTCCATGCGGCTACCTCGGACGTGCTGCCCGCGCGCACCGGGCAGTTCCGCTGGTTTGAGTACTGACACAAGCCTTGAGAGCAATCAGCGATGAATGCACAGAGAGCTGTCGGAGACTTCGAGGTGTTCGCGAAGGAGTTGAACCTGCGCAGCCAGCAGGGCGTGTTCCCGAGGGAGTTCACCAGCGCTGGGCTACGCTTTGTCGCCATGGAGAACGTGCACTCCCCGGAGTTCTTCCCCATTGCGGAGATCGTCTTTCCCCACCTGCAAATCGAGAAGGTCACATGTATGCTGGAGGTGGGGGCCGGAACAGGCATCACGCCAGTGCTGGCCGCGCTGCATGGTGTCAATCACGTGGTGGCAACGGACATCAACCCGGCTGCAGTGGAGAACATCCGCGCGAATGCGCTACTTCACCGCGCCGAGGATCGTGTGGAAGCCCGACTGGGGAGTGTCTACGATCCCATTCGCGTGGGCGAGAGGTTCGACCTGATCTACTGGAACTTCCCCTGGTTCATCTGCGACCTCGACCACGAGCCGGGCTACCTGGAGCAGGCTATATATGACCCGGGCTACCGATTGGTGAGGCGGTTCTGCCTGGAGGCTCATCAGTACCTCCTGCCGGGTGGGCGCTTGGTCATGGCATTCAGCAGTCTGGTGGGAAACTTCGAGGCACTGCGTCTGATCGCCGGGCAGGGGGGATGAATTTACAGGTAAGCACCATCCACGAGCCTGACGAGAAGGAGCCCGCGCCGATCCAACTCATCGAGGTGAGGATGTAGACTCCTCGAAGTCCAGAGCGAGGGCCGCGCGGGTGCTGTCTGGCTGGGCGCCCGTAGCTGAGATTGAGCCCTTCCAGGAGGTTCCCGAGAGGAGGGCCGCGTCCACCTTGGCGTTGTCGAAGCCCGCCATGGGACCGCGGATGAGGTAGGCTCTCTGCAACGCGCCTTTCATGAACGCCTGCTTCTCGCGGGCCTTGGGCGGCAGCTTGTCGAAGACCTCCTTCATGTCCTTCGCGAGGGAGTGCCGGGGCAGCAGCCCGTGGACGCGGGGGTCGTAGGCTCCGGTGACGTTCATGGGGAGCCGTCATCGTTTTCTCCACGTCGCTCTTCGTGGACACGCCGAGGTCTGGGCCCGCGCCGGGCACTCTATCGGCGGTGCCGCCCCCGGAAGTGCCGGTCCAGGTAGGCCTCCACCTCGGGGTCCCGCCCGGTGCCCTTGGCTGCGAGCAGGGCATGGGCCCCGTTCACCACGGCGAGGGCTCGGGCAGGGACACCTCGCCCTCGGCGAGCGCGGAGAAGAGCTGGCAGTGGTAGCGGCGGCAGCCCTCGGGGCGCGCGGCGTAGGCGGTGCAGTGGCGTCCGTCCAGGGCCGCGCAGCGCTGGGGCAGTACGCTGGTGCCGTCCTCGCGCTCCTTCACCGGCAGGCCGAGCGCCCGGAGCGGGGCGGCCTCGGCGCGCTGCAGCGGCACGTGGGTAAAGAGCGTGCCGTCGCAGCACAGACCGCAGTGCAGGCAGAGCGTGGACAGGGACATGGTGTGCCCCTGGTAACACGACGGCGGCGGGCCCGCCCGGGGTCCTCGGACCGGCGGACGAGCCCCTGACCGTCCGGGCGTGCTCCCGGTTACTGCTGGAGCGTCCACTGCTGGTTGGAGCCGCCGTTGCAGCTCCACTGGCGCACCTTCGCCCCGTCATTGAGCGAGGAGGCGTCGACATCGGCGCACTTGGCGCTGTTGGCGTTCTCGACCGTGTAGCCCCCGCTGCTCAGCGCGTTCAGGCTGAAGGTCTGGGCGCTCGTGTTGTTGCAATCCCACTGCTGGATGGTGGCGCCATCCGCGGTGCTGGAGTTGCTCACGTCGACGCACTTGCCGCTGTTGACGTTCACGAGGTTGAAGCCCCCAAGGGCCGACTGCAGGCGGAAGGCCTGGGCGTTCGTCCCGTTGCAGGTGTACTGCTGGAGGGCGGTCCCGCTCGTGGTGCTGGAGTTGGGGACGTCCAGGCACTTGCCGCTGTGCTTGGCGACGAAGCGCACGATGGAGCCGTCCTGGGGACCGGGCGGGGTGCCACCGCCGGGCAGCGTGCCGTCCGCGCAGGTGTTGGTGCCCGTGCCGCCGTTGGGGAAGGAGACCTTCACCGTGGCCTTGGTGCTGCTCTGCGACACCACGGTGATGCTCACGCGGTTGTCGGGATCCGTGAAGGTGCGGCCCGCGGTGAGGCGCGGGTCGCGGTGGGTGTTGGGGTAGTTGGGCGCGAGGTCCAACAGCAGGGGCCGGGAGTACAGGGCGCTGGAGGAGCGGAAGTCCTGGGCGACGTTGATGTGCACGCCCGAGTTGACCTCGGGCGCGCCATCCGGCCCCGCGTTGAAGGTGGCGAGCGCCGGGTTGCGGTACTCCACCCAGTAGTAGAGGGGGTTGCTGCCATCCTTGTCGCCGCCGGTGGAGATCTCCAGGGTCTGGATGCCGGTGGAGGACGTCTGGATGGGCACGAGGTCATACGTGGCGTCGCGCGAGGCGCGCACGATGTTGCACTTGTTCAGCCAGCCCATGGTGGACTTGTGGAAGGCATCCAGGTGCCCGAGTCCGCCGCCCATGGTGTTGAAGCGGTTGCCGTACTCGTCGGGGTTGCAGGTGGCGAAGGGATCGCGCCGGTAGGCAACGCCCGTGCCGCAGCGCGCCGTGGGCGAGTGGTTCATGCCAAAGCCATGTCCCATCTCGTGCGCGAAGGCATTGGGGTCCGTGCACGTGTAGAGGCTGCCCTGGCCGATGCCCGGCGAGGACGACGTGGGGGGATTGCCAATCCACGCGAGGCCGCAGGCGCAATCGCTGAAGCCCGGGTTGTTGGGAATGACGAAGGCCACGTGCGCATAGACATCCAGGTTGATGCCCTGGCTCTTGGCCGCCGCGCGCGCGGAGCTGTTGATGACATCCAGCGCGCAGCTGGTGGGCTTGGGCATGTTCAGCGGCGCGAGCGCGTCGCCCTGGACGGTCCAGGAGCCGTAGGAGATCTCCTTGTAGTACGCGGTGACCGTGTCCAGGCGCTGCCGGGCGGTGGCGGTGTCGATGCGCGCCGTGGTGCCCGGGAACACCAGCGGGAGGATGGCCACCCGCGCCGTCTTCGCGGTGCCGCCCGCGAGCGCGTCACGCGAGGTGGACAGGCCCTCGGACGCGGGGGGGACGACGTCGAAGGAGTGCACCGAGAACTGCTCGCCCACGTGGCCCGAGCGGCCCACGCGCTCACCGCGGACGACGAGGCGGTCTCCCGGCTTCGCCGTGGGCTCGCCGTCGAACTTCAGCTCGAGCGTCGTGCCGTCTCCGGCCACCAGCCCGTACCCCATCTGGTGCGAGCCATCCGCGTTGTCCACGGCGAACATCCGCAGCTCGCCCTCGTAGCTGCCCGCCTCGTCCGCGCCCGCGCACCCCAGGGACAAGCCCAGGGTCAGTGCCAGGCCCGTCCGGCCCCAGCGGTTCATGCGCGAAACAATGGAAATACCTCGTGCCACGCCAATCGAAGGCATGTCTGTCCCCTGTGTCTGGGTTGAATGAAGTCTTTCTACCTCATTCCCAGCCTAGGCAGGAGCAGTAAAACGAGTTTAAAATGTTTGTCACGAATTAACCCGAAAAAATGACTGACGTCCTCCGTGCCATCTGCCCCGGGAGTTCCTTCACGGCTGGAGTTCTCGTGGTGGACTGAATTTCGTGACGATCGAAACGATTGCGGAAAGCACGACAGGCACACCCGGGGGGGATGTGCCTGTCGGAGGACCGCGGGCCGAGGTGTGCGCTCAGCGCTTCTTGTAGTCGCGGAACGTGGGAACTTCCGCCTCGCGGGCATCGGTGTAGTTCCAGTGCTCGACGTCCACGCGGTACTGGCCCTGGGCGATGAGCATGCCCCGGCAGAGCTTCTTCTTGTCCGGCTCGTTCTGCTGGCGGCGCGCCCGGTCGAGCAATTCCTCCCAGACCCATTGCGGCACGTGGTCGCGCTGGCCCGGGTAGCTGAAGCGGTAGAAGGTGACGTGGGCCAGGAGCACTTCCCAATGCGGCTCGAAGCGCATCATCAGGTGCTTCCAGTCCATCTGCTTGCCGCGCGCGAGGATGAGGTGGTTGATGTCCGTGCCATCGAAGCGCTCGCGCTCGCAGACGAACGCCTTGGACCAGATGATGTCCTCGGGCGGCGCCACGAGGATGGGCAGGCCGTGGACGATGCCGGACTGGGCCCGGTCGATCCACAAGTCATCCACCACCGCCACCCCGTTGCCCGAGCTGAAGATGAGGTCGGCGAAGTACTCGTCGTTGGCGTACGCCTTGGCGATCCACACCGGGTCGTGCATCTTCGTCTGGAAGGACATGCTCGACAGGGCTTCCATGGCGCGCTGCACGTGCTCGCGCTTGAGGAAGATGTCCAGGTCCTTGGTGCTGCGATAGATGCCCGTATAGACATGCAGCGCGTAGGCGCCCGCGACCACGAAGGGAATCTCCGCGTTCTTGAGCGTGCTCAGGGCCAGCAGGTGAGCGCCCCGCTCGATGGGCGTGCGTTGGTCCGCCTGCATCGGTGGCGGCGCCTTGCTCGGCCGCTTCGACTGCTCGTCCTGTGCTTGCGTAGTGTCCTGCCCAGCCATCTGGGTGTCGATGTCGCTCATGGCACGCCCTCGGTAGTCCTATCGGCAAAGGTGGGTCCGGGGGCGACCGAGCGCAGAGCGGCGGAGAAAACCTCGTCTGGCGGGTTGCCCCCCTGGCGAGCAGCCGCTCTCAGGTCGTCGCCCAGAGGGCGGCGCCCGGCTCCGCGCCAATCACCTGCCGCTCGGCATGGCGGTAGGCCAGGGCCTTGGAGGCGGCGTCCACCTTCATCTGTTCCCCACGGGGTCCATGCAGCTCGAGGTGGTACTTCTGCTCCCGCTGCCCCTCGTTCGCGATGCTCCACCCGGCCTGCCGGATGTGCTTCTTGCACACGCGCTGACGACCCTTCATGTCCCGTCCCCTTTCGGAATCGAATGACCGATGAGGCTTCAAGGTTCATCCGCCTCCCGGCGCGTGCAGCACGGAGGGTGAACCGCCAGGCCCGGTTGCCCGCTCTCCGGCCCGGCGCTCAGTCCCTCTCCGGCCCGGGCGGAGCGCCGAACGGCCACTGGAAGCGGGGGTACTGGAGGCGCTCGGGGGCTTTGCGGCCCCGCCACGCCAGCGCCTCGCCGGGGCGCAGCAGCAGGGCCTTGGGCCCATGCCGCTCGCGCCGGCGCACCTCCTCCAGCCGCTCGGGGTAGGGGTCCGCGTCCGGGTTCTCGTCCCGGGTGCTGGCGCCGCTCACGGGCTCGCCCGGGTAGCCGGGGTAGCGCGGGCCCATTCCCTCGCGCCAGTACCACGGGGCGCCCCCATCCGCGCAGGGCACCACGTAGCGCGCGCCGAGCAGCTCGCCGTAGCGCAGCGCCTCCTCGGGGCCGGCCATGAGCCGCTGGGGCCGGGTGAGCGCGTCCACGGGCACGTCGACGAGGTAGGCGTCCAGCGTGGTGTAGCCGAAGAAGAGCGGCTCGAGCCGGAAGCCGCGCACCCCGCAGAAGAGCACGTCCACGGGCGCTTCCTCGCGCAGCGCGCGGCACACGCCCTCCATGTCCCCGCGCACGTCATGCCCCGCGTCGGCGAAGAAGGCCGCGGAGAAGCCCGGCGCGCGCAGGAGCCACGTGTTCCCCTCGTTGAAGAGCCCCGGGTACAGGCCCTCGCCATCCGTGGGCTGCTCGCCGTGGAAGGGCAGGGCGCGCACGGTGATGTCGCCCACCTGGCGCTCCTCGCCCCAGCGCAGCGGCTCCACCCGGGTGTAGCCCAGCTGTCGGAGCCGCAGGGCGCAGTCGGTGGAGAAGAGGCTCTCGCGCGCCACCGTGGGCACGAAGACGCGCGTGTCGCGCGGCAGTTGCAGCAGCGAGCCCAGGTGGAAGTGGTCCCCATGCGAGTGGGTGATGACGACCGCGTCCACCCGCCCGATGTCTCTTGGCTGCATGGGCTGGTAGTCCGCCCGGTCCAACGGGTGCGCGGGGCGGAAGTACGGGTCCACGAGGACGCGCGCCCTCGCGCTCGCCACCAGCACGGTGTTGTGGCCGACGAAGAGCGCGCCCGGCGTGGGCACCTCCACCGGCGCCTGGTGACGCACGAGCCAGCCCGCGGCGGACAGGTCCGCGAGCAGCTCGCCCGCGGCGGGCAGCGCGGAGAGGGCCCGCAGCTCGGTGGGAGTCGCTCCGCGCGCCAGCGTCGCGAAGAGCTCGGCGAGCGCGGGCCACTCGCGCGCCTTCACGGGGAAGTCGAGCCCCTGCTCCTCCTTGCGCAGGTGCAGCACGCGGGGCGTGTGCCGGGTGGCGTCGGGAAAGAGCACCTCGGGGCGCACGGGGCGCCGGCCCAGACGGCGGCGGCCGCCGGTGCACAGCGCGGCGTAGCGGGGCGTGTCCTCGAGCCAGCGCACCAGGGCGCGTGCCTCGCGCAGGGCGCGCTCGGGGCCGAGCTTCGCGAGTTGTTGCTTGAGCGCGAGCTGGGCCCGGCGCACGGGACGGGAGGTGGGGCCCTGGATGCTGCAGCCCAGGTCCTCATGGTGCTCGGCCTCGGTGCGGGCGGAGGCGAGCACGGCGAGGCTGACACCGCGATGAAGGGAGAGCGGCATGAAGTTCGTGGTCCTACCAGGACGATGATACCGGTGGGGACAAGGCGAGCGGACTGCTTGCCCACCCCGCGCTTTCCGATGATGCTCCGCGCCAGACCGGGACCGTGGGCTGGAATGGGAGGAGGGTGCCGGGTGGATTCTGTGTTCCAGCCATCGGAGGGGGCATGAGAAGTGTTTACAGGAAGGTCGCCGTCCTCGCGACGGTGTGCGCCCTGGGCAGCGGGGTGTGGCCCGCGGTCGCCCGGCCCCTGAGTGCCTACCGCGAGTACGACAGCGGGGTGTTCGCGGGAGGTGGCTTCAAGCTCTCCCTGGCCCCGCGCGAGAAGTCGTCGGGCCGCGCTGGAGCCGAGGAGGCCATCTCCCCCGAGTTGCTGCCGCTGTCGGTGTCGTCGTTTCGCACCGTGGGCAACCCCATCATGCCCAAGCGGGTGGCGGAGGCCGTGCCCGGCCTGGACAAGGAGGCGCGCCGGCAGCTCGAGGCGTCCCTGATGCTGTTGCTCCGGCAGTACGAGCAGCAGCTCGACCGCGATGATGATTTCCGCCTGAAGAACAACCTGGCGGGCGCCTTCAACTTCCTCTTCGGCGCCGCCTACAGCGTGCACAAGGACGGCCGGAGTCTCAGCCGCGAGCAGCAGGAGAACATGCTGCGGCAGATCAACGCCGGTTTCGCCCTGCGGCTCAAGGAGCAGCGGCTGTCGGACCGGGAGAAGCAGGAGCTGTACGAGTCCGCCGTGCTCTCGGGCTCCATCATCCTCGGGCTCTACGCGGAGGGGCGGGACACGCGCCAGCCGGCGCTGCAGCGCACCGCGCGCGAGCTGGCGCGCGAGCTGGTGACGCGGCTCATGAGCCTGTCCATCGAGCAGGTGCGCACCGAGGGGGCCTCGGTGCGCATCAACTAGGCGGCGCGTCCCGCGTCAGCTCCAGGGGCGGGAGATGACGCAGGCGTTGATGCCGCCCACGCCCATGGACAGCTTGCCGGCGCAGCCCTGGGGCGAGGCCACGGGCGAGTCGAACACGTAGCGCTCGTGCACGCGGCCGATCTCCTTGTTGAGCTCGCCCTCGCTCAGGGGCGTGGGGAACACCGGCCGCGCGCGTAGCCGAGGTACTGGGCCGTCAGCTCCCAGCCGCCTCCGGCGCCCATGCCGTGGCCGAAGGTGCCCTTGCGCGCGGTGACGAGCACCGTCTCGGGCAGCACCGCGCGCAGCGTCTCCATCTCCAGGTAGTCCCCCGGGGTGGCGGTGGCGTGCAAGTCCCAGCTTCCCATGTCCGCGGGGCTCAAGCCCGCCTGGCTCAGGGCCTCGTGGATGGCCACGGTGGGGCCTTCCTTCGAGGGGGTGATGATGTGGTCCGCGTCCGAGGTGACGCCCACGCTCAGCGGCTCCATGCCCAGGGGCTTGAAGCCCTGGGCGGTGAAGTGCTCCAGGTCGCCGAGGATCCACACCACCGAGCCGCCGGCCACGTGCGTGCCGCGCAGCTGCGTGAGGGGCTTGGACACGGCGCCGTCCGCGCTCACCACGCGCGCGTTGTAGAAGCCGCCCACCACGAGCGGATGCGGCGGGGGATCCGTCATGCCCAGCACCACCGCCTTCGCGTCACCGCGGTGGATGGCGTCGAGCGCCAGCTTCAGGCCGTAGCCGAACGAGGAGCAGGCCGCCACGGGCGCGAACGACATGCCGGTGAGCTTGCCCATGATGGAGATCTGCGCGGCGGGCATGTTGTGGATGTTCCACAAAATCTCCGCCGGCACCGCGTTCCACGGCGGCTCGGGCGCGCCCCACTTCTTCTGCAGGCGCTGGTTGCGCGTGCGCTTCTCCTTGATGACGGCGAGCTTGGCGGCCTCCACGTTGCCGCTCTCCACGCCCAGGCCCTCGATCTCCTTCTGCTCGGCGAGGTACTCGCGCAGCTCGGACGACTGGCCGGCCCAGAAGTGCCACCACGCCTCCTCGGCCACGTCCCGGTCGTTCTCCTCCACCGTGGCGGGCTCGGGCGGCAGGCCGGGCAGGGGCTCGCGCGTCTCCAGCCAGTGGCGCAGGGCGGAGTTGCGCTCGGGCGCCGCCCAGAAGCGGTCCCAGCGGCGCTGGGCGCGGTGCAGGTTCAGGGTGATGTCGTGGACGGTGGGCAGGTCGCCGAGCCCGGTGCCCACGTAGACGTGGGCGCGGGGCCCCAACGCCTGCAGCGCCTGCTCCAGCCCGGGGTTCTGCCCCAGCGCCTGGATGAAGGAGCCGATCGCCATCTTCGTGGGCATGCCCATCTTCTTCTCGAGCTGGGCGAAGCGCGTGGCGGGAAAGCGCGCGTCCACCCACGGCTTGTACTCGGCGAAGTCGAAGTCCGGGTTGCCCACCAGGAAGTTGTTGGGACCGAAGCCGCCGTTGAACGCGGACAGCCAGCTCTCCGACGTCGCGAGGTTCTTCTCGAAGGACTCGATGTTCCGGGACCGGGGCGCGACTACTCCCCAGCCAAAGATTCCGACTCTGCGCACGTTGTGTTCCCCTGATTCCTGATTCGCCGCGGGTGGCTGGGAGTGGTTCCTGGTGCTTACAGCGGCTCGATCTTCAGGTTGTCGAAGAAGAGTTGGGCCTCCCAGCTGGAGAACCCGAAGCGGTCGTGACCCTTTCCCACGAGGGGAATCGGATCATCGAATTGCATGAAGGGCTTGCCGTCGATGCTCCAGCGTAGCAGCGAGCCCTCTCGCTCGATACGCCAGTGATACGTCTGCCCCTGCCTCACCGGATAGGGCCGTGCCTCCACGCGCATGTGCGTCCTGGCGCGGAACACGCCCGTCTCCACGAGGCCCGCCTGCTGCGTGTTGCCCCGTTGCTCCGCCACGCGCCGCGCCTGCTGCTGGAGCTTGTCCAGGGGCGTGCCGTGCTCGTCCAGCCTCGCGATGATGGACAGCGTGTTGTTCCACCCGCCGTGGATGAAGATGTAGCCGGAGGCGTGGTCGGAGCCGTCGCCGAAGAGCTCCACCTTGATGTCGCCCTCGGGAGACTCGGAGCGCACGTCGAACTCGACGGCCACGTTCGCGGGCAGTGACGCCTGGAGCCACAGCGGGTTGTTCTTCACGCCGGGCGAGAGCAGCTGGCCGTTCACCACGCGCCAGAAGCCACCCGTGGAGAAGAAGTCGCGCGCCACCACGCCCGGATCCGAGAAGTCCTGGGAGTAGGGCACCTGGGTGGTGGTGGCGGGCTCGCCCCGGAAGAGGGCGTAGTGGATGAGGGGGAATTGCAAGAGGACGAGCACGACACCGAGCACCGCCCAGCCCCGGGCGGACAGCCCCTCGGGCTTCTTCCAGGCGGGCGGGGCCTCCGTGGCCGGCTGCTGGCCGGGCTCCGGGGTGGGCTCTGGCGGGGGGCGGCGCGCCTGGGCTCCCTGGTCTCGGCGTTCTTCTCCTTGCGTCTGGCCTGGCGCATCGGTGTCGCTCGTCCCGGGGGGAGGGTGAGGGGGCGCGGACTCTACGCGCGGCCCAGGTGCAGGTAAAGCCTGAGTCCCAGGGCCTACTCCCCGCCCCGGGGAACGCTCCAACGCTTCTCGAGGGCCTTCTGTTCCGCCTTGCGCTGCTTGAGCTTCTGGCGTTCGGCGCGCTGCCGCTCGGCTTCCTCGGGGGAGGGCCGCACGGCGATTTGATAGATGCTGCCGGCGAGCGCGAAGAGGCCCGCGGCGATGACGATGCCCCAGGGCTGCTTGGCCATCACTCCCACCAGGCCCGTGAAGCGGTGCAGGGCGGCCATGGCCCCGATGACCAGCAGCCACCCGCCGAAGCACGAGGAGATGATGGCGGCCATCTGCCGGTAGAGCACCACGCCGATGAGCCCTCCGAGGATGAGGCCCGGCGCGAACCCGATGACGAAGTCGTTGGGCCCGGCGATCTCCCCTCCGAGCAGACCCAGGGGGATGCCCACGCCCAGGTAGACGATGACGGGCGGGAAGATGAACCCCACGAGGGTGAGCGCGGCGGCGATGACGTTGAGCAGGCGCGGATCCGTCCACCCGAGGGAGAAGCGGGTGATGAGCAGGCCCGTCCACCCCAGGGCGATGCACGCCCCGATGGGGCCGGCCAGCACGCGGAACAGGCGGCCGCCCCCCGCCAGCAGGAGGATCAGCCCCAGCACGCCGCTCACGATGCCGGCCCACATGGGCAGCACCCGGTAGAGGGCCACCCAGCCCGCGGGGTTGAAGCTTTGGTAGGCCTTGAGGGCCTCGAGGTAGGCGTCCAAGAGGATGTCCTAGTAGCGCGTGGCGGCGAGGAGCACGAGCAGCACGAGGAAGAGGGCGGCCAGGGCCGCGTAGCCGTAGAGGACGGGGGGCGTGGTGCCACGGCGCAACAGCTCCGCGGCCTGGGCCGGGTCCTCGGGGGCCGAGGGCTCGGCGAGGATCCGTTCGGCGGCATGCCGCGCGGCCACCACGTCCCCGGCTTCCTTGAGCTTCCACGCCGCCTGCATCCGGGGGATACGGGCTCCCTGGGCGTCTGTCCGCCTTTCGCCATGGCCCTCCTGTATAGCGGGGAATGCGATGGCGCGTCGACGGTATATAGGTCCCCCATGCCCGTGCGCCCCCTTAGCCGTCGCCACCTGCTGTTCGGGAGCGCGGCGCTCGTCCCGCTGCTGGCCGGACGTGCGTCCGCCTTCGGAGAAAAGAGCCGTTTCATCCCCGCGGTGGCCCGGCACGGAGGCCACTGGGATGCCCGCCTGTCCGGTCTGCGGCGCATTTCCTGGGAGGTGCAACGGCGTACCTCCGTGGAGGTGCTGCCCGATGCCCGCCCCTTCGCCCTCTCCAGCCCGGAGATCTTCGAATACCCCTTCCTCTACCTGGGCGGGGACGGGAGCTTTCCTCCCTTCAGCACCGCGGAGGTGGAGAACCTGCGGCGCTACCTCACCTTCGGCGGCTTCCTGCTCGCGGACGCCAACGATGGCAGCGACGGGGACGGCTTCGACGCGAGCTTCCGCCGGGAGATCGCCCGGGTGCTGCCCCGCAGCCCGCTGACTGCCGTGCCCTCCACCCACGTGGTCTTCAAGAGCTTCTTCCTGCTGGATTCCGCTCCGGGTCGGGTGCTCAACAAGCCGCAGCTCGAGGCGGCCATGGTGGGCAAGCGCGCGGCGGTGATGTACTCGCAGAACGACCTGGCGGGGGCGTGGAGCCGCGGCGAGCTGGGCGACTACGAGTTCGACGTCACGCCCGGGGGCGAGCCCCAGCGCGAGCTGGCGGTGCGCCTGGGCATCAATCTCTGCATGTACGCGCTCTGCCTGGACTACAAGGACGACGCCGTCCACCTGCCGCTCATCCTCAACAAGCGCCGCTGACGCGCGGGACCTCGACTGTCATTCATGGACACCACTCCCTTCAATGCCTGGAAGCTCGTCAGCCTCTCGCCGCTGCCCGTGTGGGCGCTGGTGCTGCTGGGGGTGGGCGTGGCGCTCGGCGTGGGACTGGCGGCGTGGGGCGTGCGGCGCGAGCCCGCGCGGGCGCGGCGCTGGGCGCTCTGGGGCCTGCGGCTGGGCGCGGGCCTCGCGGCGCTCTTCTTCCTGCTGGAGCCCGGCATCCGCAACCTCCAGGTGGCGCGGATGAAGAACCGGTTGGCGGTGTTGGTGGACCGCTCGGCCTCCATGAACTTCCCGGTGGAGCCCGGGGGCGTGACGCGCTCGGCCCAGGTGGCCTCCTTCCTGGAGGGCGCCGCGTCGGGACTCGCGGCGCTCCAGGACCGCTACGCGGTGGAGATGTATGGCTTCGATCCGGAGCTGGCGCCCGTCACCGCCGAGACGCTCACGAAGGAGCCGGCGCGCGCGGGCACGTCGGACCTGCTGTCGGCCCTGCGCTCGGTGGGCGCGGGGGCGCAGGGGGCCAAGAAGCTCGGCGGCGTGCTGCTCCTGAGCGATGGCGCGGACAATGTGGAGCTGGCCAATGGCGCGGTGGGCCGGGCGCGCGCGGCGCTCGCGGACCTGGGCGTGCCGGTGTCCACCTTCCTGGTGGGCCAGGAGGCGCTCAAGGACCTGGCCGTCGAGCGGGTGAAGGTGGATGACTTCGCCTTCGTGCGCAACTCGCTCACCGTGGAGGTGGAGGTGCACGGCCGGGGCTTCTCCGGCCAGGACGTGCCGGTGGTGCTCAAGCAGGAAGGCAAGGTGGTGGCGAGCAAGTCCGTGCGCTTCGAGTCCTCGGACGACGTGAAGCCCATCGGCTTCACCTTCACGCCGGACCAGACGGGCCGCTTCGTCTACACGGTGAGCGTGCCGGTGTACCCGGACGAGGCGGTGGGCGAGAACAACACGCGCTCCTTCGTGCTCAAGGTCATCCGCGACCGGGTGCGCGTGCTGCTGGTGGTGGGCAAGCCCTCGTGGGACGAGCGCTTCCTGCGTGGCCTTCTGCGCCAGGACGCCAACGTGGACATGGTGTCCTTCTACATCCTGCGCACCATGTCCGATGACCCGGGCGTGGTGAGCCAGGAGCGCGAGCTGTCGCTCATCCCCTTCCCCATGGAGGAGATCTTCGACACCAAGCTGGACACCTTCGACGTCGTCATCTTCCAGAACTTCGGCTACTCGGACTCGTCGCTGTCCATCGCCCAGTACGAGCGCAACCTCGAGCGCTACGTGCACAACGGTGGCGCGCTGGTGATGATCGGCGGCGACAGCGTGCTGGGCGAGGGCCGGGCGAACATGCCCACGCTCTACGAGGCGCTGCCGCTGGAGGGCGCGGGCCCGGCCAACGTCGATTCCTTCAAGGCGCGGCTGACGCCCGAGGGGATGCGCCACCCGGTGACGGCGATGGCCTCGGGAGGCACGAGCACGGAGTCGGCGTGGGCGGAGCTGCCCGCCATTCCGGGCGCCAACCTGACGCGTGCCAAGCCGGGGGCGACGGTGCTCATGGATCACCCCTTCCTCACGTCGGATGGGAGGAACGCGCCGCTGGTGGCCGTGTGGGACTATGGCCGGGGCCGGGCGATGGTGCTGGCCACGGACGCGAGCTGGTACTGGGCCTTCACCGCGCACAAGGAGGGCTCGCCCAGCCGCACCTATGATCGCTTCTGGGGCAACGCGCTGCGTTGGTTGGTGCGCGACCCGGACCTGACGACGCTCAACGTGACGGCGGATCCTCCCTCGGTGGAGCCGGGCCGGCCCGTGGGCGTGGTGGTGGCGTCGCGCACGTCGGACTATCAGCCGGCCCAGGATGCCCAGGTGCGGGTGGAGCTGGTGTCGGTGGACACGCAGAAGCCGGTGGCGGTGCAGACGGGCCAGACGGGGCCGGATGGCGTGGTGCGGCTGGAGTTTCCTCCGCCCGCTCCCGGGCCGTACAAGCTCGTGGCCACGGCGAAGAAGGGCGAGACGGACCTGGGCCGGGGCGAGGACGCGGTGGCGGTGCGCGCGGTGGGCCCGGAGTTGTCGGACGCCTCGGTGCGGCCGGAGTTGATGGAGCAGATCGCGAAGTACACCGGAGGCAAGGCGTACCGGCTGCCCATGAGTGGACTTCCGGACGATGTGCCGCTGCTGGATCCCCCGGTGGTGGAGGTGGGCCGGGCGAAGGACAAGCCGCTGTGGGATCGCTGGTACTACCTCGTGGCGCTCGTGGGGCTGCTGGGGGCCGAGTGGTTCCTGCGCCGCCGCTTCGGCTATGTCTAGGAGGGCATGAGCACCTCCCCCTTCGTGTCGGCAATGCCTCGGGTTTCTACGGCGATCGCTTCTCCGCCTTCCGCGAGATGCTCGAGGGGGGACAGCTCGACGTCCTCACGGGTGACTACCTCGCCGAGTTGACGATGCTCATCCTCGGCCGGGATCGGCTGAAGGATGCGAATGGCGGCTTCGCCAAGACCTTCCTCCGCCAGATGGAGCAGTGTCTGGCGCTCGCCGTCGAGAAGCGGGTGAAGATCGTCACGAACGCCGGAGGGTTGAACCCCGCGGGGCTCGCGACCGCGCTCCGGGCCCTCGCCGAGCGGTTGGGCCTCCAGGTCCGGGTGGCGCACGTCGAGGGAGATGAGCTCCTGGCCCGTGCCGGGGCGCTCGGGCTGGGCACGCCGCTCACGGCGAACGCCTACCTGGGCGCGTGGGGAATCGCCGAGTGCCTGCGCGCGGGGGCCGACATCGTCGTCACCGGACGCGTGACGGATGCCTCGCTCGTCGTGGGACCGGCGGCGGCGCACTTCGGCTGGCGGCGCGATGATTGGGATTGTCTGGCGGGCGCCCAGGCCGCGGGGCACGTGCTCGAGTGCGGTGCCCAGGCCACGGGAGGCAACTACTCCTTCTTCACGGAGCTCGACGCGCGCCGCCCCGGGTTTCCCCTGGCGGAGATCCACGCCGACGGCACGTCCATCATCACCAAACACGAGGGCTCGGGGGGCGCGGTGTCCGTCGATACGGTGACCGCGCAGCTGCTCTACGAAATCGAGGGCGCCCGGTACGCGGGCCCCGATGTGACGGCGCGCTTCGACACCGTGGAACTCTCCGCCGTGGGGCGCGACCGCGTGCGTATCTCCGGGGTGCGCGGCGAGCCGCCTCCTCCCACCCTGAAGGTCTGCCTGAACAGCCTGGGCGGCTTCCGCAACGAGATGACCTTCGTGCTCGTGGGGCTCGACATCGAAGAGAAGGCCCGCCTGGTGCGTGAGCAGCTCGAGGCCGCGCTTCCCAAGAAGCCCCGCGAGGTGCACTGGACGCTCGTGCGGACCGATCGGGAGGATGCCGCCACGGAAGAACAGGCGGCCGCGTTCCTGCGCGTCGTGGCGAAGGACCCGGACGAGAAGAAGGTGGGCCGTGCCTTCAGCGGGGCGGCCATCGAGCTCGCCCTGGCGAGCTACCCGGGCTTCACGATGACGACGCCTCCCACGGATGGCATGCCGTATGGCGTCTACACCCCGGCCTATGTCGACGCGGCGCTCGTCGAGCACGTCGCCGTCCTCCCGGAGGGGACGCGGGTCGTCATTCCTCCGTCGGAGCAGACGTTGACCCTCGCGGCGGTGGAGTCCCCGGAGCTTCCCGCGCCGCTGCCTCCGGGGCCCGTGCGCCGGGTGGCGCTCGGCCGGGTCGTCGCCGCGCGGAGTGGAGACAAGGGCGGTACCGCGAACATCGGTCTCTGGGTCCGGACGGAGGAGGCCTGGCGATGGCTCGCGCATACCCTCACTCCGGAGCGGCTCCGCGAGCTGTTGCCCGAGACTCGGGACCTCCCCATCCAAAGACACCTCTTTCCCCAGTTGCGCGGGCTGAACTTCGTCATCGATGGCCTGCTCGGTGAGGGCGTGTCGTCCTCGACACGCTTCGATCCGCAGGGAAAGGCGCTCGGGGAGTGGCTCCGCTCGCGCCATGTCGATGTCCCCGAGGCGCTGCTCTGATTGGTACCTCGGGTCGCTTGGGACGTGCCCTCGCTTGCGGCTATGACAGCGGGCCATGAGCCCTGACGCCACCCGACTGTTGGATCTGCTGTGGGAACGCTACGCCGCCGAGGTTCCCTTCGCGCGCACCTTCGCCGCGCTGTCTGGCGGCCGCTTCCGCAATGATCACATCGCGCTGCGCTCGCTGGCCCGGCCCGGCGGGGGCATCGCGCTCTTCGCCCAGGTCTTCGAGCGCTTCGGCTGGAAGCCGGCGGGGAAGTACTCCTTCCCCGAGACGCACCTGTCCGCCATCCACATGTCCCACCCGGAGGGGCTGCCCCGCGTCTTCATTTCCGAGCTCCACGCCGAGAAGCTCTCCGCCGAGGCCCAGCGTCTGCTGGCCGCGCTGCCCGTGGATCCCCCGGCCCCCACGTCCATCGAGGCGCTCGCCGATTGGTTCTCCGCGCCCCCTCCGCCCGAGGAGTCCGCGCTGCTCACGCTGGAGCGGGAATCCCAATATGGCGCGTGGCTGCTCGCCTTCGGCCGCAAGGTGAACCACTTCACCGGCACGGTGGATGACGTGGAGGCGTGGCAGCGGCGCATGCTCGAGGCGGGCGTGCCCATGAAGCGCGACATCGAGGGAGCGCCGGGGGGAGATCTGCGCCAGACGGCCACCCACGCGGCCCCCGTCAACGTGGCGCTTCGGGATGGCCGCACCCGCTCCTGGCCCTATGCCTACTTCGAGATCGCCCAGCGGGCTCCCGGCTTCGATGGCTTCCTGGACTCGCAGGCGCGTGCCCTCTTCGACATGACGAAGCGCTGAGCGCGGGACGTCTCGTGGAGTTGGACGCGGTGCGTCGGCGTGAAACCTGCTGAACAGAGAGGGAGGACAGGTAGCCTTCGGGGGATGGCCCTCGAGGGGAGTCCGGCATGCTCCCGCGCCTCGTGCCACCAGGAGACGTCATGAAGAACGCTCGAATCGTCGCACTGCTCGCTTCCGCGGGTCTCTGCTCCGCCCCCGGCGCGCTGGCCCAGACGCCCGGCTCCAGTGAGGCCACGGCGCCGGTCGCCGCCACCCAGCCTCCTCCTCCCGCGCCGCCCTCCACCCCGGAAGAGGAGAACCTCTTCCGCTTCTATGGCACCTTCAACCCTCGTCTGGTGGCTGCTTCGGGCGCGGTGGAGTCCTACAACCAGCCCAACGCGGTGGCGATCACCGCCGCGGGCAACCCTGTCTTCTCCAACGCTCCGGACAAGGCTCGCTACTCCTTCCAGGTGGCGCAGTCGCGTGTGGGCTTCTGGCTCAACGAGAAGGGGCGGGCGCGCGCGCAGCTCGAGATCGACTTCGTGGACTTCGCCAAGGCCACGCCCACCGTGGCGAGCCTGCCCCGTGTGCGCATCGCGCGGGTGGACTATGCCTTCAATCCCAACCATACCCTGTCACTGGGGCAGGACTGGGATCTGCACGCGCCGCTCAATCCGCACGGCATCAACCTGGTGGGCGCGCTCTTCCTGGGCGGAAACGCGGCCTTCATGCGCCAGCAGGTGAAGTACCTCTACACGACTCCGTCGCTCGAGCTGGGCGCGGCGTTGGGCTTCCCCGCGCCGAACAACACGGCCAAGGACGCGGCCTTCGAGCTGGCCTTCACGCCCACCCTGGCGGTGCGCGGCGCGTACAAGTTCGGCAAGAGCCGGGTGGGGGCCTCGGCCATCGCCACGCGGGTGCCCTTCAACCTGGGCCAGGCGGATGAGCGCTTCGGCGCCGCCGTCTCCGTCTCGCTCTTCTCCGAGCTCTCGCCCACCGCGAACACCAACGTGCGGGTGGAGCTCAATGCCGGGCAGAACTCCGCCAACCTGGGCCTGCTGACGCTGGCGCAGGGGCGTCTCGCGGAGGACATGCGGGAAGTAGGTGGCTTCATCTCCGTACGCCAGCTCATCGCGGGCCCCCACGCCGTGTACGGGATGGCGGGCTATCAGCGGGTGTTGGACCCGGAGAAGGTGGTGCCCTCCTACGGTTACCCCTCGGGGCCGGCACGGGCGAGCCCCCGGCCTTCAGCACCGCCACGCTCTCGGGCACCGGACCGGGTCTGCAACACAATGGCTCGGTGCGTCTGGGTTACGAGTTCAGGCCCTTGCGCCAGGTGGCCTTCGTGCTGGAGGGCTTCCTCTTCCGCTCGCGCTTCCGGTTGCAGGACGTGGACGTGTCCCGCACCGGGGCGGCACGCACCGCGCTGGGTATCGAGACGGGCGCGCTGCTGACCTTCTAGGCGGGAGGCCGGGGGGCGCGCCGCAGGATGAACTCGTGGTCCCGGACGCGCCCGACCGGGAACTTGTATTCGCCGACCCGGACGAAGCCATGGCGTGCGTAGAAGCGCTGGGCGCCATGGTTCTCCGACCAGACGCCGATCCACAGGGTCCGCGGGCCGTTGCGCTCGAGCCACTCGATCGCCGTGCGGAACAACCGCTCGCCGTGGCCTGAGTTCTGGACGCGCTTGAGCAGGTAGAGCCGCTTGAGTTCCCCGTCCTCCGCGCGCACCTCGGGGTGGGGGAGGGAGCAGGGCCCCGCCAGCGCGATGCCGACCGGCTCCCCGTCCGCTTCCACGAGCCAGGTGGCATGGGCCTCGTCCGCGAGCACCCGGCGGTGGACGTCCACCGTATGGTGCTCGGTGAGGAAGGCGAGCAGGTCCTCGGGCGGGTAGAGGTGTCCGAAGGTCTCGGTGAACGTGGCCGCCGAGAGCTTCGCCGAGGCTTCGGCGTCATCGGGTCCGGCGCGGCGGATGAGGAGGGAGGATGGGCTCAAGGGCTGTTCCGTGGGGCGAGGGGCCGGAACAGAGGATAGCGCTCCCCGGGACGCGGAGGGATCAGGGGTGCGTGCCGCCATCCCAGCCGGGAGGAGGGCCCATGCCGCCGCCATCCCGGCCACCCGGGGGAGGACCCATGCCGCCATCGCCGGGCGGGCGGGGACCGCCGCCACCACCACCACCGCTCGGGACCGAGCACGAGGCCGTGGAGAGCGAGGAGCGGATGACGATCGTCTTCCAGGCGAGCATGGCGCCGTCCGCCATGCGTTTGGTCTGGAAGGAGTACTCGGGAGCGCTCTCGGCCGAGACGACGTTGTCGGTGGCGTTGGTCGTGTCGCGCGAGCCGCGCGTGTTGTAGAGCGGCTGGGAGTTGATGATCTCGTCGTCCAGGGCGTCGTCGAAGACGAACTGGGACGTCACGTACTCCTGGTTGTCGAGGCGCACGGTGAAGTGGATGTGGACGGTGCGGCTGCTGTACCAGCCCGGGAAGCAGGTGTTGAAGTTGACGCGGCCGTTCGCGTCCGCCGTCTGCACGCCGCGGTACCACCGCGCGGAGCGAGCCCGTGTGTCACCCGTGGTGCAGAAGTCGCTGGCGTCCTCACCCGAGTACAGCCCATCCGGACCGCAGTGCCAGATGTCGAGGGTGGCGCCCGGGATGGGCTTGCACGTCTCGTCCACGATGAGGAAGGCCAGGCGCACGGGCAGCCCGTCCTCGCCCTCGGTGATGTCCTCGCGCTCCACGGTGGTGGCGTAGCAGGGCCCCAGGGTCGCCTCGCACGTCAGCGCGCACGCGCTTCCCAGTCCCGCGGCGAACGGATCGGGGTAGCTGCTCAGGGCGGTCATCGCCTTGGTGCCGCCGGTGGCCCAGGCGCCGGGATCGACGACGCTGTCCATGGGATCGGTCGTGTCCGTACCCGAGCCATCGGTGCCGGCACCGCAGGCCGCGAGGAACTGGCCGAGGGGGACGGCCGCCGCGGCGAGCCCCATGCCGTAGAGCAGCTTGCGGCGCGTCAGGACGGGCATGGGGTTGTCGGTCTTGGTCTCGCTACTCATGGTCGATGCCTCCCAGGCACGGGGCCCATCCCGTGCGGTGCCGCGTGTCGTCGCGGCCGTCAGGCATCTCTCCCATCCACATCTTAAGGAAGTGTTACGGGCGGGTTTCCGAAGGTGGCGGGCCGAGGACGGCCTACGAGCATCAAGCAAGCAGGCGAGAACCCAGAGGGCGCCAGCGTACCGTCGAGGAGCCGCATGAAGTACGGAATGGTACAAAACGGGGGCAGGCCCATTGTGTGCACGACTCGCGCTCCTGTATTTCTACCTGTACTTCTAGACGGTCGCCGACAGGCGCTCCTCGGAGTCAGCGCGCAAACCGCGAGCGGGGGATTCGATGATGAAGCATCTATGGATGATTCTCGCGATCCTTGGAGTGCTCCTGTTCGCGTGTGTTGGTGGGCACATCGCTCCCTCCACATTTCAGTTCACCAATGTGGTTCCCCATTCCGGACTGGGTCCTGGTGGATGGAAGGTCGCTCAGGTGCTCGTCATGTTGGGCCGAATCTCCACGGCCTTCCCCGAAGCCGCTACCTGTGAGGTCGAGGTGGGCGTACCGGAAGTCAATTTCAACGGATTGATTACGGATGAGTTCGCCCAGATGTCGGCCGCGAAAGCCGCGGATGAGGCCGCGCGGATCGTTTTCCGGCAGCGTCAACCCACTGTGCTGCTATGTGAGCAGTTCAGAATGCACATGCAGCGGATCATGGGGGACTTGTCTGTTGGTCTCATCCCAGGAACTCGAATCACCAGTCTCAAGACATTGGGCGTACCCAGGAGAATGTTTCCGTGAATCCATCGAATGACGCGCTCCTGGAACTCATCCATCGTTATTACCCAGCAGGTCTCGGTAGCGCGGATCCGCGATACGCTGAATCAGAAGAAGGCCAGCGGCTGACCCAACTGGTCAATGCTCATGTAGGCGGGACGCAGCCGTGGAAGGACTTCATTCAGAGGCTTCATCGGGACTTTTCCGACTGCTCCGTCTGGGACGCAACCGTCCCTTATCATGACCCTTGCTACATCTGCCGGGTGTCCCTGCCTGGGGTCGTGGTGGGCAACCCTCGTTATGACTCTGTCGTTTGTCTTCTGAGTCAACTCGCATCGGTGTACGTCCTCTATGCATCTCACGTGGAGGACAGAGGCCCGGGCTCCAAACGAGACCACTGGCTCGGTTTTCCCCCGTTGCCTGCCGAGTTTCAGGACCACGAGAAGAGACTGGCGGAACTCATTGAATCCACCCTCGGAGCCACCCGCCTGCCCAATGACGTGCTTTTCACTCCGGTGCCAGATCGGGTGCCGCGCACGGGACACCTCCAACTGGGCGAAGCAAAGCTCATTGATTGTTTTTTTACGCCCTATCGCACCTGATGAGACTGCGTCCTCATGTCCGGTCCAGGGGCACGGGCACCACGCGCGAGGCGCCATGGACGGGCGCCCAGCATTTCTGCACCTCATGCCCGTTGAGGAAGCGCACGAGTGCCTGAAAGGCGGCGAGTGGCCCTCCGCATCGCTCCGCCCAGGCCAGTCCTCGCGGTGAGAGATTGGGCACGAGGGGGCCCAACTCCTCGGTGGAGCGCGCGAGGCGGGTGAGCCCGAGGCCCTCGTCCCGGAGCCGCTGGGGGACGAACAGGGGCGCGAAGCGGGCGTGCCGGTGGTCATGCACGCACCCCTCCTCCTCCAGGAGCGCGGCGGATAGGGGCAGCTCGCGGACGTTGAAGAGCAGCTTCACCGCGCCCCGGTGCGGATCCCACGGCCCCCGCAGCCGATGGTCGCCACGCGGAATCAGGCGCCGATCGAGATAGCAGAAGGCGCGCGCCTCCGCGGGCACCGGCCCCGGTGACGCGCTCCCGCGTAGCGGAAGAAGGGCCGCACACTCGTGGCCTCCACCGTGAAGGCGGGCCCTTCCTTCAGCGCGCGCAGCTTGGGCAGCAGGGGCTCGGGGATGTTCCACGCCCGGGCGAACGCCGCGAGTTCCTCCAGGGACGTGCGCGCGAAGTCCTCGAGCCGCGCGAGCAGCCTGCTCGCGTCCTCATCCACCAGCAGTTCATCGAAGCGAGTCTTCACGCCGGGCAGGCTCACCGGCACCAGCGTGGTGAGCGGCTCGCCCTCGGCGCGCCAGCGTGCGTCCAGCTCGATGGCCTCGGCGGGCGTGGGCAGCAGGCGCCACTCGGGCGCCTCGGGCACGAAGGACTCCGCGCGGGCCGGACCCATGGCGGTGAACGGTGTGTAGAGGGCCGGGACGCGCGGCTCGGGAGGCGAGGTCCACACGGTGATGCAGGTGCGCACCTGCGTGCCCACGAAGGCACCCGGGCCCAGCTCCACCACCTCGCGCAGGCACAGCGTGCGCAGCAGCGTGGCGCGCAGGGGCGCGTAGAGGAAGGCGTCCAGGAGGCTCGTGGGGGTGATGAAGGCCAGCACCCCGGGGCGTGAGGCGAGCCGGTGCGCCGCGAGCAGCAGGAAGAAGGCGAAGTCGTCGCGCAGGCTCGTGCCCGGCGGCAGCGAGAGCGGCAGCAGGGCCCGCAGGCGCTCGTACGCGGCCCGATCCTTCAGCAGCGCCGACGTGCCGTTGTAGGGCGGATTGCCGAGCCACAGCTCGCGGTGGGTGGACGGCACGCGGGACAACAGTGGCTCGAGCCCTCCGCGCAGGGCGTCTCCCTGTTGAATGTCCGCGAGGGGCAGGCGCGCCTGACAGGCTTGGGCCACGTCGGGAGACAGCTCCAGGCCAGCCGGTGGGCCTCGGGCCGGGCCCGCGCCGCGGCCGACAGGAACGCCCCCCGCGCCACAGGCCGGGTCCACCACCGCGAGCGGCCCGTCCCCCGCGTGCGCGAGGGCGAGGGCGAGCGTGCGCTCCACCAGGGGCGCCGGCGTGTAGAAGGCGCCCAGCGCGCGCCGGTCGATTCCGGGGAACTGGTGGACGAGCGCCTCCTCGTCGAGGACGGGAGGCGGCGCGAAGGGGGCACGAGGCATCTCGGTGTGCCCCCTTTACTACGGGTGGGGGCTCAGGCGCTCGCGGTGGGCGCGGCCTGGGTGCTCGTGGTGGTGGGCGCCGCCGCGTGGTTGCCCTCGATGGGGGCGGTGCCGCCCTGGGCCGCGAGCTGCGTCATCAGCGCCGTCATGCGCCGGGCGAAGCGGTTGGGATCCTCCACGCTGCTGCCCTCGGTGAGCAGCGCCTGATCGTAGAGCATCTCCACCCACTCCTTGAGCTGCTCGGAGCCGGGCTCCTTCTGCTGCAGGGCGCTCAGGTGCTGGATGATGGGGTGCTGGGGGTTGACCTCCAGGATGCGCTTGGCGCGCGGAATGCTCCGGCCGCGCTCGCGCAACAGCCGCTCCACGAACGCGTGCGAGCCGCCCTCGGGCACCACCAGGCAGCAGGGCGAGTCGGTGAGGCGATCCGACGCGCGCACCTCGCGCACCTGCTCCTTGAGCACCTCCTTCATCTTCTCGGCGAGCGGCCCCAGGCCCTTGGCGCGCTCCTCCTTCTCGCGCTTCTCCTCGTCCGTCTCCTTGAGCTTGAGGTCCGCGTGCATCGCCGACACCAGGGGCTTGCCCTGGAAGTCCTTGAGGCCCTGGCTGGCCCACTCGTCCACCGGGTCCGTCATGTACAGCACCTCGTAGCCGCGCTTCTTGAGCGCCTCGAGGTGCGGCGAGTCCACCACGGCCTTCCGCGTCTCGCCGAAGACGTAATAGATGGCCTCCTGGCCCTCCTTCATCCGCGACACGTAGTCGGCCAGCGAGGTGAGGCCCTCCTCGCGCGAGCTCTCGTAGCGCAGCAGCGAGCCGATCTTCTCGCGGTACTCCATGTCCACCGCGAGCCCTTCCTTGAGCACGGGGCCGAAGGCCTGCCAGAACGAGCGGTAGTCCTCGGGCTTGTCCTTGGCGAGCTTCTCCAGCATGTCCAGCGTCTTCTTGGTGACGTGCTTGCGGATGCCCTGCACCACGGCCGAGTCCTGGAGCAGCTCGCGCGACACGTTGAGCGGCAGGTCATCCGAGTCCACCACGCCGCGCACGAAGCGCAGCCACTGCGGCAGCATCTCCTCGCAGCGGTCCATGATGAGCACGCGCTTGACGAACAGCCGCACCCCGCGCTGCTCCTGGTTGTTCAAGTCGAACGGCGGGTGCTTGGGCACGAAGAGCAGGCCGGTGAAGACCTGGTTGCCCTCGGTGCGGAAGTGCGTCCAGGCGAGCGGCGCCTCCCAGTCGTGCGACAGGTGCTTGTAGAACTCCTGGTACTGCTCGTCGGTGATCTCGCTCTTGGCGCGCTGCCACAGGGCGCTCGCCTTGTTGACCACCTCGCGCTTCGTCTCGGTCTTGGCGTCCGCGCCCTCCCCGGTGGTCTTCTTCACCTCCAGGTGGATGGGGTGGCTCACGTAGTCCGAGTACTGTTTGATCAGCTCGCGCAGCCGCCACTCGCCGAGGAACTCCTTCTGGTCCTCCTTGAGGTGCAGGGTGATGGAGGTGCCGCGGGTGGCGCGCTCGGCGGGCTCCACGGTGAAGGAGCCCTTGGCATCCGACGTCCAGCGCCAGGCCTGGCTCTGCCCCGCGGCGCGGCTGACCACCTCGACGCGGTCGGCCACGAGGTAGGCGCTGTAGAAGCCCACGCCGAACTGGCCGATGAGGTTGACGTCCTTCTGGCCGCGCTGGGCCACCATGTCCAGGAACTCGCGCGAGCCGGAGTGGGCGATGGTGCCCAGGTTCTTCACCAGCTCGTCATGCGTCATGCCGATGCCGGTGTCCTCCAGCGTCAGCGTGCCCTTCTCCGCGTCCGGGATGATGTGGATTTCGAGCGCGGACTCTCCTCCGAGCAGCTCCGGCTCGGTGACCGAGCGGAAGCGCAGCTTGTCGAGCGCGTCCGAGGCGTTCGACACGAGCTCGCGCAGGAAGATCTCCTTATGGCTGTAGAGCGAATTGATGACCAGGTTGAGGAGCTGGTTGATCTCCGCCTGGAAGTGGTGGGTCTCCCGCTGGGAGTCGACGGACATGGGGTTCCTCCGGGGGCGTCCGGTGAACGGGACGCGAACGTCCTTCCCTTTAACCATGGGGGGTGGCTTGTCCAGCACGGCGTCCGCTCGTCAGGGGAGCGGGCGGGGCGCGTGTGTTCTAGGCTGCACCCCCCTTCACGACACCCAGGAGACCTTCATGGAAGCGGCCGTAGCGGACTTCGGAGCCCCGCGGGACGAGCGGGAACTGGCCTCGGCGGACGACATTCTGTCCCAGGCGTTCGCCATGACCTCGGAATTCACGCTCGGCTGGCTGCGCCGGGTGGAGGAGGGGGGCCCGGCTGAGGCTGCTGAGGGAAGGGGGCGGTGGCCGCCACGGTCGCCCTCATCCCCATGGGGCAGTGGTGGGGCGGGCGACGGGTGTCACTGGGCGGCGTCGCGGGGGTGGGCGTGGCGCCCGCCTGCCGGGGACAGGGCTCGGGGGGACGCCTCATGCGCCAGGCCCTCCGGGAGTTGCGCGCCGAGGGCCATGTGCTCGCGGGTCTCTATCCGTCCACCCAACCGCTCTACCGGAGCGTGGGCTTCGAGCAGGCGGGAGCGTGCTTCGAGCACCGCCTGCAACTGTCCGGAGTCGACTTCCAGGAGCGGACGCTCGCGCTGCGGCCGGTGGATGCGGCCGACATGCCCGCCCTCCACGACGTCTACCTGCGTCATGCGCGCAAGCAGATGGGGTGGCTCGATCGCGGCCCATACGTCTGGAACCGCGTCCGGCAGCCCCGCGGGCAGAACGCCTATGGCTACCTGGTGGAAGGGGCCTCGGGGGTGGAGGGCTACCTGTTCCTGTCGCGCCACAACCTCTCGGCCTTTGGCCACAAGCAGGAACTGCGCCTCACCGACTTCGTGGCGCTCACTCCGGCCGCCGGGCGCCGGCTGTTGAGCTTCCTCGGAGACCACCGCTCGCTGGCCGCCGAGGTCATCTGGCAAGGGGGCCCGGTCCATCCGCTCCTCTTCCTGCTGCGCGAGCAGTCCTACCCGGTGAAGCTGGGCGACTACTGGATGCTGCGCGTGCTGGATGTGCCCGGCGCGCTCCAGGCCCGGGGCTACCCTCCCGGGCTCTCGGGGCGCTGCACCTGGAGGTGGTGGATGACCTCTTCCCGGAGAACCAGGGCCGCTTCGTCCTGGAGGTGGAGGAGGGCGAGGCCCAGGTGCGTCCCGGTGGCGAGGGGGACCTGAAGCTGCATGTCCGGGCGCTCGCCGCGCTCTACAGCGGCTTCCTGTCACCCTCCGCGCTCCAGCTCGCCGGAGTCCTGGAGGCCGATGACGCCACCTTGCGCACGGCCGAGGCGCTCTTCTCTGGCTCGCCTCCGTCCATGCCCGACATGTTCTAGGACGTCAGGGCACCCAGGCGCCGAGTCCCGTGGGGGCTCCGCCGCAGTGCTCTCGCAGCCGCTCGAGGGCGTCCTCGTAGGAGAGGGTTTTCGCGGCGTGCTCGATGGTGGGCGACACCCAGTCGCGCCAGGAGCGCAGGACGACGACGTAGTGTCCATCGGGCTCCTGGGCCTCGGAGGCGTGCACGAGCAGCCGCTCCTCCAGGGCTTCGCGGGCCTTGGTCCACTCGCCTTCCTTGTCCAGACGCACCTCCCGGTCGCGCTCCACGGCGGTGAGCAGGGCGCGGGCCTGGGGGGACAGGCCCTCCAGCGAGCGGCGGCGGCGCGAGGGCTCCATGGCCACGCGGTACACCGCGGGCCACAGCGAGGTGTCCACGAAGGCCACCTTGCCCTCGACGAGCCGCACGGAGAGCACGTCGTGCGAGGCGCGCAGGATGCGGCCCAGCCGGTACATCAACCGGCCCTTGGCGTGCGCGCGCCAGCTTCCGCTCACCGGGCCTCCGGCCACGGCCTCGACGAGCGAGGTGGTTCCCATGGCGGGAACCTCGGTGATGACCCTCCGCTGGTGGATGAGCTCCAGCGCGTCATGCTCGGTACGGACGCCCATGGTTCGACTCCTCCTTGCCCTGGTTATCAGGGTAGACAGCCCGACGGGGGCTGTGTAGCGCCCGCGCGCCGGGAAGGAGCACCGCGGGGAGGGCTCCCTCGCCCGCTCGGAGGGTCATGGGCCGTCAGACGGGAATGGGGCCGCGCTCGGCGAAGGGCCCATTGCGCCCTGGCGAAGTGACGGGCTGTGTCAGGGCAGGCGCTTCTTCATGCGCAGCAGGCCGTAGGCCGAGATGCTGGACGCATCCTTGATGCGGCCCCCGAGGACGAGCGCCTCGAACTCCTCGACGGTGACCCGGGTGACCACCGAGTCCCCCTCCTCGGGAGTCAGGCGCTGAGGGCCCGGAGACAGCTCCTCGGCGAGGAAGACGTGCATGCCCTGTGTCGAGTACCCAGGAGCGGTGAGGATGTGGCCGAGGTACGTCATGCGCCCGGCCACCAGCCCGGTCTCTTCCTGGAGCTCGCCCGCGGCGACGGTCTCGGGGTGCGCATCCGCCTGCTCCTCCCAGGAGCCCTGGGGGAACTCCAGGTAGCGTCCCTTCACGGGGTAGCGGTATTGCTCCACCAGGTGGAACGCGCCGTTGTCGTAGGGGATGACGAGCGCGAAGTCCGGCTTGTCGACGACACCGTAGATGCCGCTCGTGCCGTCCTGTCGGCGGATGGCGTCCTCGCGCACGGTCATCCAGCGGTTGCGGTAGACCTCTTTCGAAGAGAGCGTCTCGATGGTCATGGACCCAGTGTGCTCCGAAAGGGAGCCTGGGGCGAACGGGTTCCTGGTCACCCCTTGAGCCGGGAGGGCGGGAGTTAGCCCTCCTCGTTGGAGGCGAGCGACTCCAAGAAAAGGCGCAGGCTGTGATTTCGCGTGGCGCAGTCCTCCAGAGTGCGTCGCCTGCGGAAGTCCCGGCTCAGCTTGTCGTGGTGTTCGTAGGCCCTCATCTGGGAGAGCTGCTTGCGCTCCTTGTCCGAGTGGCGCTGGTTCAACTCCTTTTGGAGCGCCTTCTTGGGATCGCGAGCGGTGGAGGTTTCCTTCTTCTGATAGAGCGTCAGGATCCACGCCTCGGTCTCCTCGACGGCGATGGCGTAGCGGAACTGGTCCGACTTCCGTCCGGAGAGCCACTCGTCGAGTTTCGCCGCGACGCGCCTGCGCAACTCGATGGCGGAGTCCTTCGTCGACCCCGGAGGACGGGTGACATCGTAGCCGGGCAGTCCCGCCTCCGCCGTGTCGATGTGGATGACGACCAGCCGCTCCTCCTCGATGGGGCTGTCCAGGAACTCCTCCAGCAGTGAGCCGGTGGTGCACTCCTTCTTCACGAGCCCCCAGTTGCTGAATTGCTCCTCCGACATGGCGTGGAGGTCCGTCTCATCGAGCGCGTATTGGGGTCGCAGGAACTGGATGTCCTCGAAGTCGATGCCGAGCCCCCTCAAGATATTGGAGATGACGGCGAGGTCGCCCCGGCCCTCCGCGATGATTCCGATCCGCATGGCCCGGTTCAGAACGCCTTGGGGAGCCCGCCGAGGTGTCCGCGCATCCACAACTCCGAGAGCTTGTACTTGGACTCGCCTTCGGCCTGGGGCTTGAGCTTGATGCGTTTGCCCACGGTGTGCCCCTGGTCGTTGCGGTGGATGACGATGAGCCGCTGGTCGTCATCGTGCAGATCCAGCCCATCCAGGATGGCGGGGTTGTGCGTGGTGATGAGCACCTGCTTGTCGTGCGCCTTGGCCATCGCCGCGAGGGACTTCATCAACTCGCGGCAGAGTTGGGGGTTGAGCGCGGTCTCGATGTTGTCGATGGCGAAGATGGGCGGGGTCTTGTCGCTCAGGAACAAGGCCAAGTAGAAGAGGATGTGGAGAATGCCTTCGTTCGCGTTCTCGGCGGAGAAGACGTTGTTGCCCTTCTTCATGAACCGGTCGCGGAAGTAGAGCCGGGAGGTGCTTCGTCCGAGCTTGTGCCCCTTGAACTTCAGCTCATCCTGGGGATCGATGAGGAGATTGTCGAACCAGGGGATGAACTTGCTGTAGCGCACGAGTTCGCGGCGCTGCGCCTGGGTCAGTTCCTCAAGGAAGACGTCGAGGTTCTCCCCATTGATACCGAGAGGCAGCCTGCGGCTGGTGTTCTGGATGCCACGCAGGGCCAATGCATTTAGATTGTAAATGCAGAAGCTCTTCAGCTGTTTATGGATTTTGAAGTCGTCTCGACGTTCAGCGAGTATTACTGAGAGCCGCTGAAGGAGTTCAGCGTGTCTCTTGGTGAACTTGGTTTTGTTTAGTTTGCGAAAGGTTTCTTCAACGAGCGCTTGTTCATTCTTGATGTCTGGTATGGGAGTGTCGCTGGATGATGAATCAACTCGCCACCCAGATTCAATGTTGCGGGCATCTGGAATCAGCTCGAGCTTCAGCCAGGGACCTTCTTGGTTCTGGGCTGATGTGGGAGCTATATCAGTGAGAGTGAGAGCGATGGCCCGGGCGGGCTTCTTCTGTAGAAACGAACTGATGGTGATGGATGGCTTGGCGATCCGGACACCTCTTGTATAGAGGTCCTCGATTTCAAGAGCGCCATCCGAGGCCGCGCTCGCCGTGGCGAAGGCCTCGAGGATGTTGGTCTTGCCCGCGCCGTTCTCGCCGATGAAGACGTTGATCCGCCCAAGCTCGAGCGTGTAGTCGAGGATCGACTTGAAGTTCTGGATGTGGATCTTCGCGATCATGCCGGGGCTCACCTTAACCCCGGCAGTCAAATCCCCGGAAGATTACTCACCGTCGCTCCTGTTGCGGCGGTGGGGAAGGGGCCCCCTCGAAGCAGGGCTCCCTTCTCCTGGAGGGAACGCCTTCTACCCGTCAGTTGTGGGGCGTCGCGGGAACCACGGGCGCCGCCGGAGCCGCGGGGGCCACGGCGTCCTCTTCCTTGCCCATGTGCATGCGGTGGCGCACCTCGGCGAAGCGCCCGGCCGCCTCGGGCTCGGGCGAGAGAATCGACACCACCCAGCCCACCACGAAGGCCAGCGGCATGGTGACCAGGCCCGGGTTCTTCAGCGGGAAGAAGGCTCGGGCCGGCCGAGCATCTCCACCTGCACCGTGGGCGACAGGATGATGAGCACCACCGCGCTCAGGGTGCCGGTGATCATGCTGGCCACCGCGCCGCGCGTGGTGAAGCCCTTCCACGCCATGGACAACAGCAGCGCGGGGAAGTTGCCGCTCGCGGCGATGGCGAACGCCAGTCCCACCATGAACGCCACGTTCTGCCCCTTGAAGAGCAGGCCCAGCACGATGGCGAGCACGCCCAGCCCGAGGCTCGACAGCCGCGCCACGCGCAATTGCTCGTGCTCGGGCGACTGGCCCTTGCGCACCACGTGCGTCCACAGGTCATGCGACAGCGCCGCCGCGCCCGACAGCGTGAGCCCCGCCACCACCGCGAGGATGGTGGCGAAGGCCACCGCGGAGATGAAGCCGAGGAACGGCGTGCCGCCCACGGCCTCGGCCAGGAGCGTCGCGGCCATGTTGCCGCCCTTGTCCACCTGGGTGATGGTGCTCCGGCCCACGATCACCGAGGCGCCGAAGCCGAGGATGAACGTCACCAGGTAGAAGTAGCCGATGAGCCCCGTCGCGTAGAACACCGAGCCGCGCGCCGCCTTCGCGTCGGGCACCGTGTAGAAGCGCATGAGGATGTGGGGCAGTCCCGCCGTGCCGAACATCAGGGCGAGCCCCAGGGAGATCGTCTCCAGTGGGTTGGACACGAGCTTGCCCGGCGCCAGCGTCTCCGGCCCGTACTGCTTCACCGCCTCCTGGAAGAGCAGGAGCGGGTTGTAGGAGAAGCGCGCGAGCACCATCAGCGCCAGCGCGCTCGCCCCCGCGAGCAGGAGCACCGCCTTGACGATCTGCACCCACGTGGTGGCGATCATCCCGCCGAAGAGCACGTAGAGGATCATCACCCCGCCCACGATGAGCACGGCCATCTCGTAGGACAGGCCGAACATCATCCGGATGAGGTTACCGGCGCCCACCATCTGGGCGATGAGGTAGAAGCTCACCACGGTGAGCGTGCCCACCGCGGCCGCCAGGCGCACCGGCGTCTGCTTGAGCCGGTAGGCCACCACGTCCGCGAAGGTGTACTTGCCCAGGTTGCGCAGGGGCTCGGCGATGAGGAACGTCACCACCGGCCAGCCCACCAGCCAGCCCACCGAGTAGATGAGGCCATCGAAGCCCGAGAGCGCCACCAGCCCCGCGATGCCCAGGAAGCTCGCGGCGCTCATGAAGTCACCGGCGAGCGCGAAGCCGTTCTGCACCGCGCTCACTCCGCCACCCGCGGCGAAGAACTCCGAGGTCGTCTTGGTGCGGCGCGCCGCCCAGTAGGTGATGCCCAGCGTGAGGCTCACGAAGGCGAGGAAGAAGATGATGGCGGTGGGATTCGCCGGCCAATCGTTGTCGTTGCCTGATTCATGGAGTTCGCGGTCCTCGGTCAGCGGCGCAGTTGGCGGATGGTCTTGTCGTAGCGGCCGTTGGCCCACCAGACGTAGGCGCCCGTGAAGGCCCACGCGGCGATGATGACGAGCGCTCCCAGGAGGATGCCCACCGACAGTCCCGGCACGAGCTGCTGGCCCATCAGCGGCTTGTTGTAGGCCACGAGCAGGATGAAGCCGAAATAGGACACGAGCGTGGCCGTGGTGAGCACGGCGGCCACGCGCCAGCGCGCCGCGGCCAGGACCTCGAGTTCTCGCGATTGGGGGGTTTGCTGCATGCTTGCGGCGTTCTCCTGCTGGGGTGGAACGCCAGTAGAGCACGTTGGCGCTGGACCGTGCCCACATGGGCCTACGACGCCGTGTGTCGAACGGGCCGCGGACGGCCCGCCCGGGAGCCGTCCTCGTTGGAATATTCGACGCGGACCGCCGGCCCGGCGACGGCGGGTGCTCAGTCGTTCAGCTTCAGCTCGGCCATGAGGAGGGGCCGGGCCTCGGCGTAGGCCTGCTCCACCTGGGTGAGCAGTCCCTCCGCGCCCTCCAGGCTGGGGCCTCGCGCGAGGTTCTCCAGCGCCTTGCAATGCTGGCGCACCCGCATCATGCCGAACATCCCGCTGGCCGTGGCCGGGCCATGGGCCTCGTTCGCGAGCAGTCCGGCATTGCCCGCCGCCAGCAGCTCGCGCAGCCGCGAGAGCCTCGCGGGGGTCCGGGCGAGGTAGCCCTGGGCCATTTCCGCCACCAGGTTGGGGGCGTCCTCGTCCTGCAGCACACTCAACTTCTCCAGTTGCCGCACATCCAGCGCGAGGGCCTGCTGCTCCATGGGGGCCATTGTGCCCCAGCCTTCCAGGAGGCCCAACTTCCGTATTTTCCAACTTGGAACGGGAGGGGGTCTTCGCCTCCCCAGCCCCACCGCGATAGAACGGGGTTGGCTTTCTCCTGTGCCTCCCATGCGCGTCATCGTCCTTGGTGGTGGAGTCTCCGGGCTGTCCTGTGAGGAGGGCGTCTCGCTCCTGGCGCGGGCCCGGCGGGAGACGGCGCATGTCGGACCCGTCGCAAATCCTTCGATCACGGGGAGTTCGGATGGAACGTGAGCAGAATCAGGAACGCATCGAAGCCGTGCTGCGGTTGCCCGCCGCACGGCGCTACGCGTACTTCCTTCAGCGCGTGACGGAGTCGGGCGAGGTGTGGGGCCTGGATGGGGAGGGGTGGGCACTCGCGCTCGACGACGCCGGGCGGGACGTGCTGCCCCTCTGGCCGGCCCCCGAGTTCGCCGAGCTGTGTGCCACGCGGTTGTGGTCCGGCTTCAAGCCGCGCGCCATCCCGTTGCAGGAGCTGCTCGAGAGCGTGCTGCCGCAACTGGAGCAGGAGGGGATGCCGGTGGGCATCTTCTTCACCCCGCAGGGACAGGGTCATCCGGCCTCGGCGCGTGAGCTGATCGACGCCCTGCGCTCGGCCCGGGCCCCCCTGGCCTGACGAGCCCCGCTCGCGGGTCTTCCGCGCGTTGAATGAATAATCGCGTGCCCTCTCCGTCGGGGCACCGTGGTCGCGACGAGCGCGATTGCCGCCGAGCGGCGAGTGGCCTCGTGCGCGACGCTTCGAGACGGAGTTCCATCAATGCAATCCGAGCTTCACCTGGAGAGGTGTCGCGGCATCCCGATGCGCGCGTGGATGGCCGCGTGCGTGCTGGTGCTCGCGGCCTGTGGTGGCGAGTCCCTGTCGGAACTGGACGGTGAGGCGCCCGCGTCCGAGCCGGGCGCGGTCTCCCCGCGAGCGAGCACCCGGCCCCAGGGACTGGTCAGCGGCGACAAGGTGCTCATCCTGCGCGACACGGTGGAGATCCTCCGGGCGGGCGACAGCGTCGAGGAGCGCAAGGCCCGGGCGCTGGGCTATCAGGTGGATGTCTTCGACCGGGATCGCTGGATGTCCCTGGGCTCCGCGGACTTCGCCTCCTACCGCGCCATCATCCTGGGAGACCCTTCGTGCAAGACGGGGGTGGGCCGCATTGCGGCCGCGGAGAGCACCAAGCACCTCTGGGGCCCGGTGGTCGACGGCAATGTCATCATCGTGGGAACGGATCCCGTCTACCACGGCAAGGCGGACGATCAGGTCACCCTCAACGCCGTGAAGTTCGCCGCCGCCCAGCCGGGCAAGACGGGCATGTACATCAGCCTGAGCTGCTACTACCACGTGGAGCCGCCCAAGACGCCGGACCCGCTGCCCATCGTCCCCGTCCCGGTCCCGGTGCTCGATCCCTTCGGCTCCTTCGTGGTGACGGGCGTGGGTTGCTACAACGACGCGCACATCGTCGCCTCGCACGAGGCCCTCAATGGTCTGACGGACGGCGTGCTGTCCAACTGGGGCTGCTCGGTGCACGAGGCGTTCGTCTCCTATCCCGAGGCGAACTTCACCCCGCTCGTCATCGCGCGGGATGATCCCTTCCGGGCGCGCTGGCCGGGCTCCGGGACTTCGCGGATGGCTCGCACGGCGTGCCGTACGTGCTGGTGCGCGGAGCGGCGCCGGTGCGCTGCGGAGACGGGGTGGTGCAGTACCCCGAGCAGTGCGACACGGGCGAGCGCAACGGCATGCCGGGCACGCCGTGCTCGTCGGTGTGCCGCACGCACTGGTGTGGCGATGGCGTGGTGGATCCGGGCGAGCAGTGTGACACGGGGGCCGCCAATGGCTCGGGCACCTGCAGCGCCTCGTGCCGTTCCGTCACCCCCGCCAACCGTGCTCCGGTGGCGCAGTGCAGGGATTTGACGCTGGCGGTGGGCCCCACCTGCGGCGCGAGCGGCTCGGTGGACTCGGGCTCGTATGATCCGGATGGCAACCTGAAGGAGTGCACGCAGAGCCTCGTGAGCTTCGGCCCGGGCACCACGCACGTGACGCTCACCTGCACGGACACTGCGGGCCTGAGCTCGAGCTGCACGGCCACGGTCTCCGCCGTGGACACCACCCGGCCGACCATGGAGTGCCCGGAGGACTTCACGGCCGAGTGCTACGGCGGCGGCATCCTCGGGGTGTATCCGCCCCAGTCCGCCCAGGACAACTGCGGCATCGCCGATGTCATCGGCCCCTCCAACAACTTCTACCCGCTGGGCACCACCCGGCGGACGTACACCGCGCGGGATCCCTCCCGCAACGAGTTCTCCTGCTCGTACACCGCGACGGTGGTCGACACCCGGCGCCCGATGCTCAGCCTTTTCGGCTCCACCTCCGTCACCCTGCCGTGTGGCGAGAACTTCGTGGAGCAGGGCTACATGGCCTACGACGAGTGCTCGGGTGGGCGGCAGGTGACGCGCTCGGGCACGGTCAACACCCGGGTGCCGGGCACCTACCCCCTCACGTACACGGCGACGGACTCGGTGGGTCTCACCAGCACGGTGACGCGGACCATCACGGTGGTGCCGAGCCCCGCGTGCGAGGAGGTTCCCCAGGGCGGGTGGATTCCCACGGGCAGCATGGCGCTGCCTCGCCTGTCCCACACCGCGACCCTGCTGGAGGATGGCCGGGTGCTGGCGGCCGGTGGCTTCAACTCCACCGCCGAGCTGTATGACCCGTTCACCAAGACGTGGTCCCCCACCGGGAGCACCCAGAGCGCCCACCGCGGCCACACCGCCACCCGGCTGCGCGATGGCCGCGTGCTCATCGCGGGGGGCACGGGCTCCACCAACAAGCCCTCCGCCGAGCTCTACGCTCCCGCGTCGGGCAGGTGGCTGGCCACCGGCTCGCTCACCGCGCGGCGCTTCTACCATGCCGCCGTGTTGCTCCACGATGGCCGGGTGCTCGTGGCCGGTGGCTTCGGCACGGAGTCGCGCGGCCCCGCGCTGAGCTCGGCGGAGCTGTATGACCCGGCCACGGGCGTGTGGTCCGCCACGGGCGGCCTCGCCCAGGCGCGTGGCTTCCACACCATGACCGTGCTGGCCGATGGCAAGGTGCTGGTGACGGGGGGCAGCGAGCAGCCGGATGACAACGTGGAGGACGACGCGCTGCTCTCCAGCGCCGAGCTCTATGATCCGGCGACGGGCACGTGGACGAGCGCGGGGAGCCTGAGCACGGGCCGTGCGTGGCACTCGGCCACCCTGCTGCCCAATGGCCGGGTGCTGGTGGTGGGCGGGGCGGGCAGCGACATCGCCCTGAGCGTCTCGGCGGAGCTGTATGACCCGGCCACGCGCGCGTGGCTGCCCACCGGCGGCATGAAGTCGCCGCGCCGCTGGCACACGGCCACGCTGCTCGACAATGGCGAGGTGCTGGTGGCCGGCGGCTACCACCCGTTCCTGGGCATCCAGTACGCCTCCGAGCGCTACGACCCGGCGACGGGCACGTGGTCGGTGACGTCCAGGATGAACGTGGACCGCTACCGGCACACGGCGACGTTGCTGCGCGACGGCACGGTGCTCGCGGTGGGCGGAGCCAGCAACCACGACCAGGCCTCGACCGAGTACTACGACCCGCGCGGCCTGTAGTCGCGAGGAGCCCGGGAGGGCGGTGGGCCGCCGTCCTCCCGGGGTGTTTCACGGGGATTCAGCACGGGCCGGGCCGGGCGAGCCAGAGGGGATGGGCTCCCGGGGGGCGTGCCGCCGCAGCAGTTTGTCCAGCCCGGCCAGCTCGTTGGCGTGGCGGATGGGCGAGCGGGAGTAGGTGGCGTGGGCGGCCGTGGCGAGCTTCCAGGCGCGCTCCGGATGTTGCCGGGTGTCCCAGAGCGAGCGCGCGAGAGCGGCCTGCACGGAGGCGGTGTACGCCGGGCGCATGGGATGGGTCTCGATGATGCGCAGCACGCGTTCGAGCAGCGGAAGGGCCTCGGCGGCCCTGCCCAGTTGCTGCAGGGCCTCGCCCTTGCCCGCCAGCGGCAGCACGCCCGAGGGCGAGTCCGCGCTCAACGTCTTCTCGAAGAAGGCCTGCTCCTTGTCGTAGAGCGCCAGCGCGCTCTGGGTCTCCCAGCTCCAGGTAGCTGCTGGCGATGGCCACGCGCATGAGCGCCGTGTGGATGTGCTCGGGGCCCAGGTCGCGCTCGCGCAGCTCCAGCGCCTGTTGCCGCAGGTGGAGCGCCTGCTCGTGCTGGCCACGCGCGTCGTTCAGGTCCGCGAGCCCGGCGAGCGCCTGGGTCTGCACCTGGGCGTACTGGCGCGGGTCCTTCTTCGTGAGCTCCAGCACCTGTTGGTAGGTGCGCTGGGCCGGCGCGAGCTGTCCGAGCTCCGTCCGGGCATCCGCTTCCTTCACCAGGGCCTGCAACAGCTCCAGGCTCTCGGCGCCCGTGAGCTCGCGGAACAGGTGTGCCGCCTCCTCGTAGTGCCCGAGCGCCTCGGTGTCATGGCCCTCGGAGGCCTCGAGGTCTCCATAGGCGATGTGGAACTGGGCCCACTCCTCCGAGCGCGCGCCATAGGCCTGCTGGCCGATGACCCGCACCCTGTCGAGCAGCCGGCGCGCGTCGGCGAAGCGCCCCTGGAAGGCGTAGAAGTTGGACAGGTTGGACAGGGGTTGGCTGAGGAAGGGGTGCAGGGGGCCGAGGTTCGTCTCGCCCAGGTGCACGAGCATCTCGAAGGCCCGCTGGGTCTCGTCGATGCGGTCCAGGTTGCCCAGCGCGGCCACCGAGTTGGTGGCGTAGCGCAGCGTCATGGCGTTGGCCGCGCCCAGGGTGTGCTCGGCCAGCGCGAAGGCCTTGTCGAAGGCCTCGTAGGCCTCGGCGAAGTTGCCCTCCTGGTAGAGCGCCAGTCCCCGGTTGTTGTGGAAGATGGCGCGCAATTCGCCGTTCTCCCCCAGTCGATCGAGCGCCGCCTGGGCGAACTGTTCCCAGTGCCGTGCCTCCTCCGGGGGCCCGTGCGCGCTGTGGTAGCCCATCAGCCGCACGCAGGCGGCCGCCGCGATCCGATCATTGCGCGAGGCGTGTGCGAGCCACAGCGCGCGCTGGAGCAGCGCGGGCACGCCCTGGTTCTCCCCGGCGATGAGCTGCGTCCAGGCCTGCATGAAGAGGGCCTCGGCGTACAGGGAGGGTAGTGGAGTCGCGCCGCCTTCTCGGCCACGTCCGTGGCCAGCTTCTGGGCGTGTTTGAACTTGCCCGCCTCGGTGAGCGCGTTGACGCGGGCGAGCTGGGCGCGCGCCTTGTCCACGGACTGGCGCGTGGCTTGATCCTCCGGAGGCGGCACGTCGGCCATGAGCGCCTCCACGTCCGCGCACCCCTCGAGCCCGTGCAGCGCGCTGGTGGCGGAGATGGCCTTCTCCACCACCGTGGCGTCGGCCTCGGTGAAGACCTCGGTGAGCGCGGCCACGTCCTGCAGCCGGTTGTCCAGGCAGGCCATGCGCAGCGACAGGACGGCCTCGGACTGCTCGCCGCGCAGGCGCGTGGCCTCGCACGTGCTCTGGTGCATGTTGCGCCACGCGGCGGTGTACGTGTCGAGCGCGTCGTGCACCCGCTGCCAGGTGTCATGGGCGTAGGAGCGCTGGGTGGCGAGGAACGCCTTCTCGATGGCCTTCTGCCGGGGCGCGTCCCAGACGCCGCGCAGGCGCTCCGCGGCGCCGGTGCACAGGCTCGCCTGGCGCTGGTGCCAGGAGAACCGGGCGAGCGTCCCCGAGCCCAAGACGAGCAGCAGCAGGGCGGCGGCGGACAGCCGGCGGCGGCGCACCTGGGCGGGATCCCGCTCGAGCAGGGCCAGCAGCGCATCCAGCGACGGGTAGCGCGCCGCGGGCTCGGTGTTGAGGGCACGCAGCATGGCCCGCGTCACCCACGGGGGGACGTCCGAGTAGGCGGGGGAGTGCGGATGCGTCCGTCCAGCACGTTCTGGCGGCGCTCGCCCGTGGTGGTGCCCTCGAAGGGGCGCTCGCCATACAGCGCTTCCCACAGCGACACGGCGAAGGAGAACTGATCGCTGCGCGCGTCCGCCGCGGCGCCGCGGAACTGCTCGGGGGCCATGTACGCCGGCGTCCCGAGCACCGCGCCCCGCTGCGTCAGCTCCAGCTCCAGCATGCTGTGCGCCTTGACCGGGCTGGTGTCGCGCGTGCCCGGAGAGGGCTCGGGCTCGCTGGGCTCCTCCGGGGGCGCGTTGTGCGTGCGTGCCAGTCCGAAGTCCGTCACCCGTACGCGGCCGTCCTTGCCCACCAGGACGTTGGTGGGCTTGAAGTCGCGGTGGACGAGCCCCGCGGCATGCGCGGCGGCCAGTCCCCGGCCCGCGGACAGGAAGGCGGCGAGGATCTCCTTCCACCCGCGCTTCTGCTGCCGCTGCCACTGCAGCAGCGTCTGCCCCTCCACCAGCTCCATGGCCATGAAGACCTGGAGGCCGTGCTGGTGCACGTCGTAGACGGCCACCACGTTGGGGTGGGAGAGCCGGGCCATGGCCTGCGCCTCGCGCAGCAGCCGGGCCCGCCCCGAGGTCATCTCGGTATCCCCGTCCACGTCCCCGGGAGGCAGCAGCTTGAGCGCCACCTTGCGGTCCAGCACCGAGTCATAGGCGGCGTACACCATGCCCATGCCCCCCTGACCCAGGGGCTCGAGCACCACGTAGCGATCCAGGGCCGTGCCCCGGCCCAGCGTGGCTGGCGCGTTGGCCTCGGGGGTGTGGGCCTGGGGTTGTTGGGGCGCCTCCGCCGTGCCGATCGCCTGTGTGCGGTGGTTCTCGGTCCTCACCGTGCGGCGATCGTCGGTCCTCACCGTGCGGCGCTCGTTGTCATCCATGGGCTGCATGCGCCTTTCTTCCCCGCCCCATGTTACGTCCTCCTGCTCGCGCGCAGATGGGGCGGCCAGGAGGGTTTCTTCGCCCGGTGGGGGGCCGAGCCTACGTGCTTCCCGCCAGCCGCGTCAGGGCCTCCCCCGTGAGCCGGAAGACGGTCCAGTCGCTCAGGGGCACGGCGCCGACCGACTCGTAGAAGGCGATGGCGGGCGCGTTCCAGTCCAGCACGGACCACTCGAAACGCCCGCAGCCCCGCTCCACGGCGAGCCGCGCCGGTGCGACAGCAGCGCCTTGCCATGGCCTCCGCCCCGGCGCTCGGGCAGCACGAAGAGGTCCTCCAGGTACAGGCTCGGCCGGGCCAGGAAGGTGGAGTACGTGTGGAAGAAGAGGGCGAAGCCCACCACCGTGCCCGCCTCCTCGGCGAGGACGACCTCGGCATGGGGCCGCTCGCCGAACAGGTGCCGCTTCAGGTCCTCTTCCTTGAGGATGGCCTGGTGGGAGAGTTTCTCGTACTCGGCCAGGGCCCGGATGAGCCGGGCGATGACGGGGACGTCCTCGGGGGTGGCGGAACGGATCATGGGCGCGGATGCTAGCGCCCCTCTCCCACGGGGTGGGAGCCCCGGTGGTCCGTTCCGCTCACGGGCCGCTCACTGGCCGTTGGTGGCCGCGCCCTGGGCGGGAGCTCCCGGCTCGGTGGGCTGCTTGTCGATCTCCTCCGCGGGGTAGCCCCGCGCCGCGTCGAGGTAGCGCGCCGGCTTCACCTTGCGGCGATCCTTCGCGCTCAGTCCCTCGGGCGACACCAGCGTGGGCTCCGCGCTCGCCGAGGCGGCCTGGACGCGGTGCCCATCGCAGAAGAGCCACTCGGTGCGGCCATCGGCGAAGCGGCGCGCGTAGAAGAGATCCGTGCTGCCCACCTCGGGGTCCTTCGCGCACCACGTCTGCCGCGCCGTCTGCTCGCGCTGGGGCGCCTCCTCCTTCCACTTGAGCTGGGCCGCCTCGACCTTCTTCGCCTCGTTGCCCTCGGCCAGCCGCGCGCGGGACATCTCCACCAGCTCCAGCCCCCGCCGGCCCAGCTCCGGGAACGCCCCCGAGCGCGCGAAGCCGCAGCCCTGCAACGCCTTGAGGTTGGACTGGTGCACGTCGAGCACCTTGCCCAGCGAGCCCGCGGCCTCCTTGAGCAGCGCCAGCTGCTGCGCCTGCTCCGCCGCCCCCGGCGTGTTCGCCTGCTCCGTCGAGGACACGAAGCGCGCCAGCAGACCATTCATGCTGCTCAGCTCGTCCATCAACCAGCGCGGCTCCGAGTCGCAGATGTTGGCCCGCTCTCCCGCGTAGTCCCGGTACTCCGCGCGCCCTCCCGCCAGGGCGTACTGCTTCACTGGCACCTGCTGCGTCGCGCACGCTCCCAGCACCAGACCCGCGCCTACGATGACCCCTTGCTTCCAGCTCATGAAATTCATCGCTCCCAACTCTAGCGGACCATCGTCCGGCTGAATCAGTTTGATGTCAAACCACCTCGCCCGGAAGGGACGGACTCCGGGGGCGGGGTGCTGTCGTGACAGGGGTGGAGGGGACTTGCAAGCGCGGCGGGGCCTCAGATGAGGCCGTCCCAGGCGGAGCCCTGGCGGTGGAACGCGTCACGGATGCGTTGCACGAGGGGCTCGGGCAGGGGGCCCTGCTCGAGGGCGCGCAGGTTGTGCTGGAGGTGCTCCAGGCGCGTGGTGCCCACGATGCAACTCGCCACGCCCGGTGTGAAGGCGGTGAAGCGCAGGGCGAGCTCGTTCCAGTCCAGGCCCGCGGGCTCCAACCCGAGCGCGTGCATGCGGTCCCAGTACGTGGCGAGGTCGTGGGCGGCGGGGCGCTGGGGGAAGCGCCAGGGGGCGTTGCCCAGGGGCCGCTTGGCGATGACGCCGACTCCCCGCTCCCGGGCCAGGGGCAGGGCCGTGTCGAGCGCGCGCTGGTCGAAGAGGTTGAGCGACAGCTGCACCGAGCCGAACGCCCCCGAGCGCAGGGCCCAGGCGAGCGCCTCGTTGTCGCCCGAGTACGCGGCGACGCGCACCTGACCCCGCCTCACGGCGTCCTGGAGCGCGTCCACCACGCCGGGGCGCTCGAGCACCTCCACGGGACACGAGTGGAAGTGCACCACGTCGATGAAGTTGGTGCGCAGCCGGCGCAGGGCCTGTTCAATCCCCTGGGTGATGCAGGGCCCCGTCCAGTCCTCCACGCCGGGCACGCCGTAGCCGCACTTGGTGGAGAGGACGAACTCGTGGCGCCGGCCCTGGAGCGCCCGGCCGATGCGCTCCTCGGACTGGCCGTAGCTCGGCGCGGTGTCGAGCAGGGTGATGCCCGCGTCGAGCACCCCGTGCAGCAGCGCGTGGGCCGCCTCCTCGGACAACTCGGGACTGCCCACGGGTCCGGCTCCGAAGCCCAGCGCGGACACGTGTGGGCCGGTGGCGCCCAGGGACGGCGAATCATGTCAGGTGCTCCCACCTCCGCGCGCCGCCAGGTCGATGAAACCGCGCACCCAGATGAGGTTGATGGCGTGGCTGGCTTCGAGCGGAGTCTGGGTGGTGGTCTCCAGCGCCGCAGTATAGGGCACGCCGCCGCGCACGAAGTAATCGGTGACGCTGCCGTCGTGGTACTCGATGAGCCCGTGGCGGTCCGTGCGGTTGTGCTCGTCCACCTTGTCGTCGCGGATGACGTGGGCGTGCGCGGACGCGGCCTCCATCAGCGGCACGTAGGCGGCCTTGTCCCCGAAGACATACGCGTAGGTATGGGCCCCCGGGATGTAGTTGTCCTGGTGGATGTCGAGCGCGGCGGCGGGAGCGGGGTGGCGGGCGATGTCCGAGCGCACCGCGCGCGTCTCCTTGGGCCCGCCGTCGAACAGCACCCAGCGCAGGAAGGACTCGTCGCGCTGCACCTCGCCCTTCCAGGTGCCGGGCGCGGTCTCGTAGCGCAGGAAGTCGTTGTTGATCTTCTCGCCGCTGCGGTTGTAGCGCGTGCCGTCCTCGAAGCCCGAGGGGTTGATGCACGGGTAGACGCGCAGCCCCACGCCGCGCTCGCGCGCGTACGCGACGATCTCCTCGAAGTGCCAGCTCAACGTGAGGGGCCCGGCGGGCTCCTCTCCGTGGAAGCCCGAGGTGATGACGAGCCAGCGCTCCCCGGGCACGGTGAGGCGGAAGAGCGGGTACTCGATGCCTCCCTCGAGGACCCGGCCGTACTCGTTCACCTCGGCCAGACGGGAGTAGTCACGGATGCGGCGGGCGAACTCCTGGTAGTTTTGTGGCACCCCCTAACGTAGCCATTCGGCGGGGGGAGCGGATTGTCCCAGGGTCGAGGGCCTGTCCACCCGTGAGCATCCGGGGGCGCTCGGGCTAGTGGCGGTCGTTCATGTGTTCACGGGCGTTGGCCGACACCTGCTGGCGCTGGGCGGGGGTGAGGACGCGGTGGGCCTCCAGGGCGGCGTCGGCCACCTTGTGGGCGAAGGCGCGCCGGCATCCACGCGCGCGTCCACCAGGGCATGCACGGCGCGGGCGTCGGGCTGGGCCGCATCCCACTGGTTGACGAGCTCCTTGCCCGCCTCGCGCTGCTCCGCCACCAGCTTCTGGCCCTCGTCGAAGAGGGAGTCCTTGAGCCCTTGAATCGTCCGCTTCTGGTCGTCCGTGGCCTTCAGGTCCTCGAGCCGGTCATCCAGGCGCCAGGTGATCATCTGCTTGATGCGCTCGGGGTTGCGCGCGCCCCAGCCCATGTGCCCGCCCCGGAAGCCCGTGAGGAGGACGACACCGAGGACCGCGGAACCGACCAGCAGAATCTTGCTCTTCGTGTTCATGACCGTTGCTCCAGGAAGGACCCCGGGTGGGGGCCTCCCGCGTGTGGCGCGCCGTTCATTCGGCGACGATGGAGAGAATGCGCGGCGCTCGTCAGGGGCGTTTGTGGGGCGCATGAAGAAGTGTGAAGGGCACCGTCCAGCGGGGCGGCCGGGCGGGCGGGCGCCCGTCCCGAGTCCCATTCAGGGGACGGGCCGGGTGGCGCCTGGCCAACCCAGGGGCTCCTTCACCCGGGGTGAGGGCCGTGCCACAAGGCGCCCAGGCCGCGCTTCCGGTCCCGGACGAACCGGGTGGACGGGAACTGGCGGGCGGCCCGGGGCTGAACAATCGTCTGGTGTAGCCACCCTCTGCTGACTACTTATCCGCCATGTCCTTTACCCACCTCCACCTGCACTCCCTGTACTCGCTCCTCGACGGAGCGATCCGGATGAAGGATCTCATCAAGACGGTGAAGGAGAAGGGGATGACGAGCGTGGCCGTGACGGATCACGGCAACATGTTCGCCACCATCGACTTCTACAAGAAAGCCAAGGACGCGGGCATCAAGCCCATCATCGGCATGGAGACGTACGTGGCCGGCCCCAAGGGGCGCGCGGACCGTACGGAGAAGGTGGGCCACCACCTCATCCTCCTGGCGAAGAACAAGGAGGGGTACGACAACCTCAAGTACCTCTCGTCCATGGCCTACCGCGAGGGCTTCTACTACCACCCGCGCATCGACAAGAAGCTCCTGGCCGACCACAGCAAGGGCCTGTTCGCCCTCACCGCGTGTCTGGGCGGCGAGGTGACGGGCGCGGCCTTCCGCGGCGACATGGACCACGCGCGCCGCGCGGCGCTCGAGTACAAGAACATCTTCGAGCCGGGCCAGTTCTTCCTCGAGGTGCAGTCCAACGGGATGCCCGAGCAGGAGACGGCCAACACCAACCTCAAGCAGCTCAGCCGCGACCTGGACATCCCGCTGTGCGCCACCGCGGACGCGCACTACATCAAGAAGGAAGACGCGCGCGCGCACGAGCTGCTCATGTGCATCGCCAGCGGCAAGACGCTCGCGGACGGCAAGCGCATGAAGCACTCCACGGACAAGCTCTACGTCACGAGCCCCCAGGAGATGCTCGAGTACTTCCACGACACGCCCGAGGCCGTCCACAACACCCAGCGCATCGTCGAGCAGATCAACCTGGAGCTCAAGCTGGGCAAGCCCATGCTGCCCACCTTCCAGGTGCCCGACAGCCACACGCCCGACAGCTTCATGGCGGAGCTGGCGCGCGCCAACCTCGAGGAGCGCTTCAAGGAGATCGACCTGGCGCGCTTCCGCGCGGGTCAGAATCCCGTGGACCGCGAGCCCTACAAGGCCCGCCTGGAGCTGGAGCTGGGCGTCATCCAGAAGATGGGGTTCAGCGGCTACTTCCTCATCGTCCAGGACTTCATCAACTGGGCCAAGCAGAACAACATCCCGGTGGGCCCCGGCCGTGGCTCGGGCGCGGGCAGCCTCGTGGCCTACTGCCTGCGCATCACCGACCTGGATCCGCTCCCGTACAACCTGCTCTTCGAGCGCTTCCTCAACCCCGAGCGCGTGTCGATGCCCGACTTCGACGTCGACTTCTGCCAGGACCGGCGCGACGAGGTCATCAAGTACGTGGGCCGCAAGTACGGGGAGAACAACGTCGGGCAGATCATCACCTTCGGCTCGCTCAAGGCCAAGAGCGTGCTGCGCGACGTGTGCCGCGTGTTCGCGCTGCCCTTCAGCGAGGGGGACCGCATCGCCAAGCTCGTGCCCGAGGTGCTCGGCATCACCCTCAAGGACGCGATCGAACAGGAGCCGCGGCTCAAGGAGATGATGGAGAAGCCGAGCGCCATCGGGCAGGTGGATGGCAAGGACGTCACCACCAAGGACGTGCTGGAGATCGCGCTCGCGCTCGAGGGCCTGCACCGCCAGCCCGGCATGCACGCGGCCGGCGTGGTCATCGCGGACAAGCCGCTGTGGGAGTTCGTGCCCACCTACCAGCCGCCGGGGGAAGACACCCTCATCACCCAGTTCGCCAAGGACGAGGTGGAGGCCGCGGGCCTGGTGAAGTTCGACTTCCTCGGCCTCAAGACGCTCACCGTCATCCAGAACGCGCTCAACCTCATCAACCGCAACCCGCCCGACGGCAAGCCCATTCTGCGCGAGGACATCCCGCTGAATGACGCCGAGGTGTGGAAGCTCATGGCGGACGGCGACACGGCCGGCGTCTTCCAGATGGAATCCAGCGGCTTCACCGAAATGGTGATGAAGCTCAAGCCGTCCTGCTTCGAAGACGTCATCGCCGCGGGCGCGCTCTACCGCCCGGGTCCGCTCGACTCGGGCATGGTGGACGTGTTCATCAACCGCAAGCACGGCCGCGAGAAGGTGGTGTACCCGCACCCCCTGCTCGAGCCCGTCCTCAAGGACACCTACGGCGTTATCGTCTACCAGGAACAGGTGATGCAGATCTCCCAGGTGCTGGGAGGCTACACCCTGGGCCGCGCGGACCTGCTCCGCCGCGCCATGGGCAAGAAGAAGGCCGAGGTCATGCAGGCCGAGCGCGCCGGCTTCCTCGAGGGGTGCAAGAACAACAACGTGGACCTGAAGGTCGCGGGGGAAATCTTCGACCTGATGGAGAAGTTCGCCGAGTACGGCTTCAACAAGAGCCACTCGGCGGCCTACGGACTCGTCACCCTGCACACCGCGTGGCTCAAGGCGCACTACCGCGTCGAGTTCATGGCGGCGCTGCTCACGAGCGAGAAGGAAAACACGGACAAGGTGGTGCTGCACATCGGCGAGGCGCGCCAGTCGGGCGTGCAGGTGCTGCCGCCGGATGTGAACCAGTCGGACATGGCGTTCGGCGCGGTGGAGGGGAAGATCCGCTTCGGCCTGGGCGCCATCAAGGGCGTGGGCGAGGGCGCCATCGAGGCCATCGTCGAGGCGCGCAAGGAAGGGCCCTTCAAGAGCCTGTTCGACTTCTGCGAGCGCGTGGACTCGCGCAAGGTGAACCGCAAGGTGCTCGAGGCGCTGGTGAAGGCGGGGTCCTTCGACTTCGAGAAGCGCCCGCGGCGGCAGATCTTCGAGAGCATCGAGCGCGCGATGAGCCGCGGCTCGAGCAGCCAGAAGGACAAGGCGGCCGGGCAGAGCTCGCTCTTCGGGATGCTGGGCGGGGGCGCGTCGGGCGGCGCGGACCTGAAGAACGACTACGTGCAGGTGGAGGAGTGGTCGGAGAAGGAGCGCCTGGCGCTGGAGAAGGAGGCCATCGGCTTCTACGTGTCGGGCCACCCGCTGCATGCCTACGACAAGGAGCTCAAGCGCTACGCGCGGCCCATCACGGCCGTGCAGCGCGCGCAAGGACGAGAAGCTCACCATCGCGGGCGTGGTGGCGGCGCTGCGCGAGCGGCCCACCAAGACGGGCAAGCGCATGGCGTGGGTGACGCTGGAGGACCTGTCCGGCTCGCTGGAGCTGGTGTGCTTCCCGGGCAAGGACGGCACGCGCAACGTCATGGGCAAGGACGGCAAGTGGACGAAGTCGGGGCCCAAGCCCGGCTTCGAGCACTGGGAGTCGCTGCTCAAGAGCGATGACCCCATCCTCGTGACGGGCACGGTGCAGATCAACCAGCGCGACGAGGACACTCCGGTGGCGGAACTCATCGTGGAGGACATCCAGAGCCTCAAGGCGGTGCGGGAGAAGCGCACCAAGCGCCTGGAACTGCGGCTGCCGGCGGATCTCGCCACGGACGAGCGGCTCACGAAGCTCGCGCAGATCGTCAAGCAGTACGAGGGCGCCACGCCCCTGGCGGTGAGCCTGCTGTTCTCCAACGAGGCCGAGGCGCTCATCGCCAACCTGCCGCTCAAGGTGCAGGTGAGCGACGAACTCATCCAGTCCGTGGAACGGCTCTTCGGCATGAAGGTCGTCGAGTTCGGCTGAGCCCGGCGGGGCCGACTGCTGCGCGGGTGGGGTATTCCATGCTATCGGCGACGGGAGGAGGTCCTCATGACACCCGCCGCCGTTCCCTCACGCCTCGAACTCGATGACCCGGCGCCCTTCCTGCGCTGGCTGGGAATGGATCCGGTGGGAGTGGATCTGGGGGCCATCGATCCGGTGGAGATGTGGGGTCTCGTCGCGCTCGCGGCCCTCGGTCGTGTCCAGGGAGACGCGCCGCTGCGGATCCGGACGGATCGGGCCGCGCGCTCCTGCCAGTTCGCCCGTGCGGTGGGGTTCGAGGATCTCGTCAATGGAGAGTCCTCCTCGGGTCCCGGAGAGCCTGGGCGTACCGTCAAGCTCACCCGGATCCGGACCTCCGATACGACCGAGCCGGTGGCGGAGCGGATCTCCAGACTGCTCATCACCGAGGCGCGATTCGAGGACACGCGCAGAACCCTCTACTACGTCCTCAACGAGCTGCTGCGCAACGTCGTCCAGCACAGCCGCGATCCTCTGGGAGGCGTGGTGGGGGCGCAGGTCAACAGGGGCGGGCGCAACGCGGAGCGTCCCGCGGTGCAGGTGGCCGTCGCGGATGCGGGCATCGGCATCCCCGCGAGCCTCGTGTCCCGGCACAAGTCCCTGACGGAACCCCGGGAGGCCCTCTCCCGCTCGCTCTGGCCGCATGTCTCGAGCACCTTCGATGAAGGCGAGACGGGAAGCATCCAGAACGCGGGAATGGGTCTGTTCTTCATCGCGGAGATGACGAAGCTGGTGGGCGGGCGACTCGTGCTGGCCTCGCGGGGCGCGACGCTCATCCTCGAGGGGGATGAGCGCTTCGAGGACCCTCATGGGAAGACGAAGTTCCTGGAGCCGGGGGTGGGCTTTCCCGGGACGCTCGTCGCCTTCGAGATGCCCGCCGAGGCCGAGCAGGATTACGAGGGCATGATCGAAACCATCAAGGAACGGGCACGGGAGAGAACACCTCGCCGCGCCGTCCACAAATGGTTGGCCTTCGAGGCGCCTCCCGCCGAGGTCCAGCGCTTCATCGTCAGCCAGTCGCGGATCGAGGACACGGTGGAAGCGCAGCGCTTCTCCGAGGAGAAACTCCTTCCCCGGCTCTTCAACAAGCAGCCGATTGCCCTGGACTTCATGGGCATCCCGGTCTGCACGCAGAGTTACGTGCACGCCCTCCTGTTCGAGCCGCTTCGGATGGCCTGGGCGCGCAAGGCGAAGATCTACATCCTCAACGCCCAACCCGCGGTTCGCAGCACGTTGGAACTGCTGGAGAACTACGCGCTGGGGGGCTGAGCTTTCAACGCAGGGAAGGGGAGTGACATGGCACAGGGTGTGTTCCGGGATGGATTGCTGGCGGGCAAGTCGGCGTTCATCACGGGCGGCAGCAGCGGCATCAACCTCGGCATCGCCGAGGCCCTCGTGAAGGCGGGCGCGAAGGTCGCCATCAACGGCCGCAACGTGGAGAAGTTGGAGGCGGCCGTGAAGGGGCTCCAGGCGCATGGCACCGCCCTGGGCGTGGCCGCCGACGTGCGCCAGTACGACGCCCTGGAGAAGGCCCTCCGGACGGCGCGCGACGCGCATGGGGAGCTCGACATCCTCGTGTGCGGCGCGGCGGGCAACTTCCCCGCGCCCGCGGTCGGCATGTCCTCCAACGCATTCAAGTCGGTGCTGGAGATCGACGTGCTCGGCACCTTCAACACCTGCCGCGCCGCCTTCGAGCACCTGCGCAAGCCGGGCGCGTGCGTGCTCAACATCTCCGCCCCCCAGGCCTACCTGCCCATGGCCATGCAGGCCCACGTGTGCGCCGCCAAGGCCGGCGTGGACATGCTCACCCGCACCCTCGCCATCGAGTGGGGTGGCGTGGGCATTCGCGTCAACTCCATCACCCCCGGCCCCATCGACGACACCGAGGGTATGCGCCGGCTCGCACCCGGCGACAACGCGCGCGGCAAGCTCCTCGAGGCCCTGCCCCTGGGTCGCCTCGGAACGAAGCAGGACATCGCGCAACTCGCGCTTTTCCTGGCCTCCGACGCCGCCTCGTACATCACCGGCTCCCTGATGGTGTGCGACGGAGGCCAGTCCCTGCTCGGCTCGGGGTTGATGCTCAAGGCCCTGGGTCTGTGAACGGCGGGTGACGTCTCGGGAGGAAGCAGGCGTTCTTCCGGGACTGTGTTTTTCCAGGCAGGGAGCATCTGGTAAGAGGGTTGTGTGCCCGCGAAGCCTCCTGGCTGGCGGGTTCTGTTCCCTCTTCAGCCTGGAGTTGCTTCATGAAGCATGCCCCCCCTCGCTCGCGCGGCTGGTCGCGTGGAGTGCGTTGTTGCTCGGTCTGTCCCTCGGCGGATCGGCATGTCGCGATCGGCCGAACCCGCCGCCTCCTCCAGGGAGGGAGGTGCCGGACGCGGAGCGCTCGTCGGTGGAGGTGAACCCGGCCCAGGGCGTGCGCGCCAACGGCCAGGACACCGTGGAGATCCGGGTGACGGTGCGCACGGCGGATGGCACTCCGCTGGAGGGCCGCGCGGTGACGGTGGAGGCTCGGGCGAGGGCAACACGCTTCAGCAGGCGTCGGGCCCCACGGATGCGCAGGGCGTGGCGGTCGCGACGCTCGTGTCCACCGTCGCGGGCACGAAGACGGTGACGGCCACGGTGGAGGCGGAAGAGGGCCCCGTGACGCTGGCCTCGCGGCCCACCGTCGAGTTCGTCTCCCTGGCTGCCCCCCATCTGGTCTTCACCGGGGCGCCCTCGTCCGGCACGGCGGGCAAGCCGCTGGGCACCTTCGAGGTCACCATCCAGGACGCGAGCGGCCAGACGGTGACGGACGCCAGCGACACGGTGACGGTGGCGCTCGGCGAGGGCTCTCCCGCGGCCGAGCTGAAGGGGACGGTGTCTGTGGCGGCGGTCAATGGCGTGGCGCGCTTCTCCACGTTGGTGATCGAGAAGGCCGCGGCGGGCTACACCCTGGTGGCGAGCGCCCCCGGCCTGGCGTCGGCGACGAGCTCCCCCTTCGAGGTGCTGCCCGCGCCGGCCGCCGCCACGAAGCTCGTCTTCACCGAGCAGCCCTCCAAGCGTGGCACTGGCGAGACCTTCGAGGTGCGGGTGGCCGTGACGGATGCTTCCGGCAACCGGCTCCCCGTCTCCGCCCCGCGGGTGACGCTCGCCCTCAACAAGGGCACGCTGGCGGGGACCACGTCGGTGGACCCGGTGGATGGCTTGGCGTCCTTCCCGGACCTCTCCATCTCCGAGGTGGGCTCCGGCTACGTGCTGACGGCTTCCGCCGAGGGGCTGGAGTCCGCTTCGAGCAACCCCTTCGACATCGTCCAATTGGGCCCGCCCGCGATGGTCGTGTTCCGCACGCAGCCCGCCAGCGTCAAGGTTCGCGAGGTGATGCCCGCGGTGACCGTGGCCATCACCGACGCCTCCGGCAACGTGCTCCCGGTGAACTCGCCCGATGTGACGTTGGGCCTGGTGGGTGGCAACAACGAGGCGGAGCTGCTGGGCACCGTGACCGTGAAGCCCGTGGCGGGGATCGCCACCTTCTCCACGTTGAGCGTGGATCAGCAGGGCACGGATTTCTGGCTCGTCGCCATGGCGGGCACGCTGGACAGCGCCACCAGCGGCAAGTTCACCATCGTGGATGACGTCGCGCCGAGCGCCGTGTCGCTCACGGTGGCCGAGCGCACGTTCACCCAGGTGACCCTGGCCTGGACGGCCGTGGGCGATGACGGCACGCAGGGGTACGCCGCCAGCTACGAGCTGCGCTACTCCCTGAGCCCCATCACCGAGGCGTCGTTCGAGTCCGCCACGCCGGTGAGCGTGGCGGCGCCCCAGGCCCCGGGCAGCGCGGAGTCGGCGCGCATCACCGGCCTGACGCAAGCCACCCACTACTACTTCGCGCTGAAGGTGAAGGACGATGCCGGCAACGCCAGCCTGTCCTTCGTGGACACGACCACGCCCGTGGACGTGTGCGCGGGAGTGACCTGCACGCCGGACGCTCCTGTCTGCGCGGCGGATGGTGTCTCGCGGATCACCTACGCGGCGGCCTGTGTCGATGTGAATGGCACCGCCACCTGCAAGCAGACGGGGACGACCACCGCGTGCACGGGCGCCAGCGCCGTCTGCTTCAACGCCCAGTGCGACACGGCCACGCGGCCCACGGCCAACCAGTTGCTCGTCTCCGAGGTGATGCACTCGCCCTCGAGCGGGACGACCGAGTACGTCGAGCTGACCAACGCCACCGACAGCCTGCTCAACCTCAACGGCCTCACGGTGACGTACAAGAACAGCTCGGACGCCGTGCGCTCGTTCCAGGTGGGCTCGGGGAGCACGCCGCTGGTGGTGGGCCGCAAGGGCCGCTTCGTCCTGGCCCAGAACAAGGACCGGGCCACCAATGGGGGTGTTTCCGCCAGCTACCAGTACCCCAGCGCGATCGCCCTGGAGGGCTCGGGGTCGTTCATCGTCGCCAATGGTGCCAGCACGGTGACGGAGTTCAGGTACACGCCGTCCTTCCCCCAGAGCACGGGCAAGTCGATGAACCTCTCCTCGCTCATCCAGGGGACGCGGGCCGCGGCCCAGCCCTGGTACTGGTGTGACTCGACCGATGCGCTCACCGGAGGGGACTTCGGCACGCCCGAGGCCGCCAACACCACGTGCGGCATGACGGCCAGCCCGGTCGTGAGCCTCTGCTACATCCAGAGCCCGAAGACGATTCCGCCCACCCAGGCGGGCACGCCGGTGACTGTCTCCAGCCGGTTCAAGGCCGCGAGCGTGACGGATCGGAACACGGCTGGGAACGACGGCTACCCCTACGTGGTCGCGGAGCTGGGCTACGGCCCGGACACGAGCCCCGCGACGGCGTGGACCTGGACGCCCATCTCCTTCAATGGGGAGTACGCGCCCTCGGTCAGCGACGAGGACGAGACGCTGGGCGAGCTGCGCATCTCCACGCCCGGTTCGTACAAGTACGGCTTCCGCTACTCCTTGAAGGATCCGGTCACGGGAGCGCAGTCGACCCCCGTCTACTGTGGCCAGAGCGACATCTCGGATCCGACCAACGGCGTCTTCGGCACGGTGACCATCACCGAGCCTCCGGCGCCGATGACCGACCATGTGGTCATCAGCGAGTTCGCCTCGAAGAACTTCAAGGCGGATGGGACGACCATCGAGCACAACGACGAGTTCATCGAACTCTACAACCCGACGAACGCCGCCGTTTCGTTCACGGGCTGGAAGATCCAGTACGCCTCGGCCTCGGGGACCTTCAGCAACCTGTCGGGGCTGACACTCTCGGGGAGCATCGCGGCGAAGGGCTACTTCCTGCTTGGCTACAAGGACACGTTCACGGGTCCGACGCCCGATGCGACCTACACCACGGCCACCGGTCACGGCGGAGGGGCGCTGCGAATCCTCGATGCGAATGGCAAGGTGGTGGATCTGCTGGGCTGGGGCTCAGCCTCGACTGCGAACCGTGAAGGCACTGCGGCTTCATCCGTCCCTGACACCCAGGCGGGTGGCAGCATCGAGCGTAAGGCGGTGGCCTCCTCGACCGCTGACACGATGAAGCCGGGTGGCGGTGACGCCCTGCGCGGCAACGCCTACGACAGTGGCAACAACGCGAGCGACTTCGTGCTGCGCGCCACGCGTGATCCGCAGAACTCCTCGAGCGCTGCCGAATCTCCGTAGGTACTCGCGTCCCCCTGAGCAGTCCAGGCCGCTCCGGTCACTCCGGGGCGGCCTTTTTCTTGACTTTCACGAGCCCAGGGTGACGCGCCGCCTCTCTTCTGCTAGATTGCCCCATCACGGAGCTTCCTGGGGGGAGCGTCGACATCCGAACGCTGGGAGCCGTGCCTCACGCCTGACCCATCCCTCTCCTCCTCGACTCCGAGCTGTCCGCATCGGGGGGATGCATGTTCGCTGTCATTACTTTCGACGATTCGTCGTGGCCGTTGCTCTCGGTCCGCATGAGCGGGAACGTGTCGGACGCGCAGTACTCGAGTTTCCTCGAGCAGATGGACAGCTACCTGGACCGGGGCGAGCGCTACGTCTGCGTGATGGACGTGAGCCTGTGCTCCATGCTCACGGTGACCCAGCGCTACATGCATGCGGAGTGGATCCACCGCAACGAGGCCCGGTTGAGCCAGCAACTGCTCGGGCTCGCCTCCATCATGACCTCGGCGCATATGCGCCTGTCGCGAAGCCTGCTCACCTACCTCAAGCCGATGCCCGTGCCGTGCGCCACCGTGCCCGACATGGACGCGGCCTTGCGCTACGTGGCGGGCCGGCTGGAGGGAGGGGCTGCTCGCCTCGGCCGAGCGCCTCCGCCATCGCTTCGGCCTGCGCATCCGCCGGCGGGCTGAGCCCCTCGCTTGCGTTCCGGTAAGGCCGCGGTGCGCTGGGGCCCCGCGGCCTCCCGTCACCCTGTCTCGGCTCAGGGCTTCACGTCGATGCGCTTCACCCGCCAGATCTCCTCGGCGTACTGCTTGATGGTGCGGTCCGAGGAGAAGATGCCGCCGTGCGCCACGTTGTGGATGGCCATGCGCATCCAGCGCTCGGTGTCCTTGTAGGCGCGCGCCACTTCCTGCTGCTTGGCCGCGTACGAGCCGAAGTCGGCCAGCACGAGGTAGCGGTCCTCCTCGAGCAGGCTGTTCACCAGCGGCCGGAAGAGGTTCTTGTCCTCGGGCGAGAAGAAGCCCGAGCCGATGAGATCCAGCGCCTCGCGCAGCTCCACGTTGCGCTCGTACTCTTCGCGCGGCCGGTAGCCGGCGCGCTTGCGGGCGATCACCTCGTCGGCGGTGAGGCCGAAGAGGAAGAAGTTGTCGTCGCCCACCGCCTGGCGGATCTCCACGTTCGCGCCGTCCAGCGTGCCCAGGGTGAGCGCGCCGTTGAGCATGAACTTCATGTTGCCCGTGCCCGACGCCTCCCAGCCCGCGGTGGAGATCTGCTCGGACACGTCCGCCGCCGGGATGATGCGCTCGGCGAGGCTCACCCGGTAGTTGGGGATGAACAGCACCTGCAGGCCCGTGGTGCCCGCGTCGCTGTTGACTACCTCGGCGATGCCGTTGATGAGGCGGATGATGAGCTTGGCCTCCACGTAGCCCGGGGCCGCCTTGGCGCCGAAGAGGAACACGCGTGGGGCGATGATGGTGCTCGGGTCGCGCCGCGCCTTCATCCACAGCGACACGATGTGCACCGCGTCGAGCAGCTGCCGCTTGTACTCGTGCAGACGCTTGATCTGCACGTCGAAGATGGCGTCCGGGTTCAAGTCCACCCCGCACAGCCCCTGGAGGTGCCGCGACAGGTCCGCCTTGTTCTGCCGCTTCACCTCGGCGAAGGCCTGGCGGAACGCCGCGTCGTCGGCGAGCGGCTCGAGCTTGCGCAGCTGATCCAGGTCCGTGACCCAGCCCTCCCCGATGCGGCTGGTGATGAGCTTGGCCAGCCGGGGGTTGCTCCACAGGAGCCAGCGGCGCGGCGTCACGCCGTTGGTCTTGTTGTTGAAGCGCTCGGGGTACATCTCCGCGAACTCGGGCAGCACGTCACGCCGCAAGAGGTTGGTGTGCAGCTCCGCCACGCCGTTGACGCTGTGGCTGCCCACCACCGCCGGTGCGCCATGCGGATCTTCTTCTCCGTGCCTTCCTCCACGAGGCTCATGCGGCGGATGCGCTCGGTGTCGAAGGGGTAGCGGATCTGCACCGGCGCAGGAAGCGCTGGTTGATTTCGTAGATGATTTCCAGGTGGCGCGGCAGCAGGCGCTCGAAGAGCGAGGCCGGCCACTTCTCCATGGCCTCGGCCAGCAGCGTGTGGTTGGTGTAGCCGAAGGTGGCCTGGGTGATGGCGGCCGCCTCTTCCCAGCCCAGGCGCTTCTCGTCCACGAGCACGCGCATCAGCTCGGCCACGCCGATGGCCGGGTGGGTGTCGTTGAGCTGGATGGCGACCTTCTTGGGGAAGTCGCGGAAGTCCGTGTGGTTCTTGAGGTAGCGCCGGACGATGTCCGCGATGGAGCAGGCGACGAAGAAGTACTGCTGCTTGAGGCGCAGCTCCTTGCCGGCCTGGAAGGCGTCGTTGGGGTAGAGCACCTTGGAGATGACTTCCGAGTCGTTCTTCTCCACCACCGAGCGCTCGTAGTCCCCGGCGTTGAAGAGCTTGAGGTCGAACTCCTCGCTGGCGCGCGCCTGCCACAGCCGCAGGGTGTTGACGGTGTTGTTGCCGTAGCCGGCGATGGGCGTGTCGTAGGGCACGCCGATGACCGTCTTGCCGCCCACCCAGCGCGCCACGGGCTTGCCATCCGCGCCGTGGTAGTGCTCCACGTGCCCGTAGAAGCGCACCGGCACCGCCTTCTCCGGCCGGACGATCTCCCAGGGGTTGCCGAACTTCAGCCACTCGTCGGCGCGCTCCACCTGGTAGCCGTCCACGATGTCCTGGGTGAAGATGCCGAACTCGTAGCGGATGCCATAGCCCATGCCGGGGTAGCCCAGCGTGGCGAGCGAGTCGAGGAAGCACGCGGCCAGCCGTCCGAGGCCGCCGTTGCCCAGTCCCGCGTCCGGCTCCATCTCCACGAGCGCGCCCAGGTCCACGCCCACCTCGCGCATGGCCTGCGCGGCGGCCTCGTACATGCCGATGTTGAGCAGGTTGTTACCCAGGGCGCGGCCCAGCAGGTACTCCGCGGACAGGTAGTACGCGCGCTTGACGTCCTGCTCGTAGTAGGTGCGCGCCGTGCGCACCCAGCGGTTGGCGAGCCGGTCGCGCACGGCCAGCGCCAGCGCCATGAAGTGGTCATGCGCGGTGGCGTTTTCCGGGTTCTTGCCGCGCGAGTAGCGCACGTGCTCGAGGAAGCCACGGTGCACGTTGTGGGGATCCAGCCCGGTGCGGCTGGACTCCTGCGCCGTATCGGGCGAGGCGGGGGTTGTCGGGGAGAGGGTGGGTGAGGCGTTCGACATTCGAGGGGTTCCTCGTGAGACGCACGGCCCTCTGGGCCAGCCGTGTGTGGAGCATGATAGGGTAGACCGACCCACGTTGGACCGCACCGAAAGAAACCCATGGCTGCTCCCCCGCCCGGGTCTCTTCCATGCGCCGGTTGGTCGGGAGTTCCGGAGACTTCCCTGGATATCCAGGCTCAGGGTCGCCAGTGAGACCGCGCGTGCGTACTGTCCTTCAGGACGAGGAGCGCTCGCGAATCGGGGGAGGAGTCTGGTAGGAAGCGGATCATCCAGGTTCTGCCTCCAACCTGGGACCTAGAAGGTTCCTTCCATGCCCACTGACAAGAACGACCTCGCTCAGCGGATCGCCATCTGCAGGCCCGAGGACACCGTGAGGGGCTTCATCTTCAAGTCGGTGTACGGCCTGGTGGAGCAGCGGATGGGGAACACGGGGGTGGATCGGTTGCAGCAGCAGTTGCGGGTGAACAAGCTGCCCGTGGACTTCTTCTCCTACCCGTCGGCGGATTTCCTGCGGTTGCTCTACACGGCCGCGGACATGCTGGAGCCGTACTATCCGTCCGTGGAGGAGGCGATCCGCGCGTGTGGGGCGGCCACCGTCACGGGCTTCTTCAAGTCCTACGTGGGCAACACCCTGGTGAAGCTCATCGGGATGAACGATCCCAAGCGGCTGTTCTCCTCGGTGGACACCGTCTATTCCACGCTGGTGAGCTACGGGAAGCGCACGTACGAGGACCTGGGCCCGACGCGCTACCGGCTGGACTTCCAGGGGGACATGCAGCCGGTGTACTTCCACGAGGGCGCCCACCGCGAGGCCCTGCGGGTCATGCGCGGCAACGGCACGGTGACGGGGACGGTCCTCACGCTCAACCACGCGCAGTACCTGCACGAGTACACCTGAGCACACGTGCCCCGTCTTCTCTCCCCCGGGAAGCGGCCCGGCTCAGCCCTGCTTCTGGCCGGCCCAGAGGATGTTGGTGTGGGAGGACGCGTCGGTGATGTTCTCCAGCGTCTTCACGCCGCGCGCGGGAGTGCCCTCGCACAGGGCCTGGAACTTGTCCTGGGTGCGGTGGATGACGTACCAGTCACACACGTACTCCATGAAGGACTGCCAGGGGTTCTCCTGGTGCAGGTTCGTCAGCAGGAGCAGGCCGCCGGGCGCGAGCAGTGAGCTCATGGTGTCCAGGAAGCGGTGGATGACGTTGTCCTTGAGGTAGTCGAGGATGCCGGCGGCGATGACCACGTCCATGGGGCCCTCCGGATGGCGCAGCTTCTCCGGGGCCTCGCGCTGGCGCAGCAGGTTGTAGGTGGACATCTGGATGAAGCGCACGTTGGGCGGGGGCACGCCGTTGCGCGGCAGCCGGGCGAGCTTCTCGAACTGGCGGCGGTTGAAGTCGAGCGGGGCGGGATCGAAGTCACTCAGCGTGAAGTCGCCGGTGCTGCCCAGCGCCGTGTACTCGCGCAGGGTGTGCTCGGGCCCGCAAGCGAAGGACAGCACGCGCAGGGGGCGTCCCAGGGCCTGGGCCTGACGGTGCAGGTGGCCGAGCAGCCAGGGCACGCGCGCGCGGTGTCCCCGGCCGGGTCCGCAGTTGACGGAGTAGTGCGTGAGGATGCGCGCGAGCGTGGACACGCCCCGGTCCTCGCTGTCGAAGATCATCTCCACCGTGACGTAGTCGCCGGGGTAGCCCAGGGGCTTGTCCACCGCGCGCCGCACGAAGGGGCTCTGCAGGAAGAAGGGCTGGACGGCCGAGCGGTGGTGCTCCAGCGCCCGCTCGCGCTCCTCGCTCGTCAGCTGGTGGTTGAGCTGCGTGAGGCGATGAAAATAGCCATCCAGCCAGACGGTGACTTCCGGCAGGCGCTTGCGCAGCAGGGCCGCCTGCTCCTCCTGCATCTCCTGGCGCTGCTGGGGATCTCTCGGAAAGCGCGCCAGACGCTCGGGAAGACCCTGTTGCAGCTCGGCGCTGAGGCTCACGAGTCCACGGTGGAGTTCCTCGGCGGTATGGATGAAGTCTGCGATCGCGGGCATGGGGGTGGGGGACTGGGAAGGGGAGGGCAAGACGCTGCTGCGACGGGAAAATCCCATCCTATCAGACAGGTCGCCTCTCCGGCATGGTCTCAGACCCCAGGACAGGATCCCCTTCTCCGAGGAGAATGTGCGAACGAGCCCTACATGAGAGGTAGGGTGGACCCGAGCGGGGGACGGGTCAGGGCTGGGCGCTGGCCTGGGCCACGGAGACGGCGTCGAGCTGCTGCGCCAGGGGGGCCACCTTCGCGCGGAAGTCCGCGAGCAGACTCTTGGGGAGCGGCTCGGTGCGAGGGAAGTTCTGGTTGAGCGGGTTGACGTAGTGGCCGCTGCGCTTGAGGGCGTAGTGCAGGTGGGGGCCGGTGCTGCGGCCCGTGTTGCCCGACAGGGCGATGACCTGCTTCTGGCTCACCCGGGCGCCCGTGCGCACGCCCTGGCCGAAGCGAGACAGGTGCAGGTAGCACGTCTCGAAGCCATTGTTGTGCCGCAGGCACACGGTGTTGCCGCCGGCGCCCGTGTTGGCCGCCACGGTGACGGTGCCATCGGCCACGGCCCACACGGGCGTGCCCACGCTCGCCGCGTAGTCCACGCCGTTGTGGGCCTTCACGTACTGGAGCACCGGGTGGAAGCGGCTGCCGAAGGTGCTCGTCACGTGGGCGTACTTGAGCGGGCTCTTGAGGAAGGCCTTGCGCGCGCTCGCGCCGTCCTCCTGGAAGAAGCTCGGCTTGCCGTCCGGCAGCTCGTAGCGGAAGACGCGCTTGCTCCCCACCGACTCCCCCTGGTAGCTCGCCGCCAGCACCTCGCCGTAGCGCAGGAAGCGGCCCTTGGAGACGAACTTCTCCACCACCGCGCGCGCCCGGTCCCCCGGCGCACGTCCCGGTAGAAGTCGATGTCCCAGGCGAACACGTCCGCCAGCACCATGCCGATGAGCGGATCCTCCCCCGCAGCCAGCGCCGCCTCGTAGAGCGAGGAGCTGACCTCCAGCGACACCACCGTCACCTGCTTCTCCACCTCGATGGCGCGCTTGCTGCCCACGAAGCGCTCCCCATCCCGGCGCACCTGCCACTCGTCCACCGCGCTCTGGCGGTAGTCGAAGAAGTCCAGCTCGCCCTCGCGCAGCACCAGGCGGAACTGGTCGCCCACGCGCGACTTGCGGAAGTCGAACACGCCCTCCAGCGCGGCGATGACCGCGCTCACCTGCTCCGGCGGCAGTCCCGCCTCCTGCAGGGCCACCGCGAGCGGCTGGTTGGGCTCGATGCGGCGGTTGCGCACGCTGTACGAGGTGGTGGCGGCTTCGACGAGGGGCGCGGCGAACAGCACACCCAGGCACAGGACGACGGAGGCGAGTCTCATGGGGCTCGCTCAGTGTACGGGAGCTACAGGGCTGTTCCCAAATTCCAGCCCCTCATCTTCTCATCCCCGGCGAGAGCTCGGCCGCCTGGTGGGTTGTTGAGTCCAACCGGGCGGTGTTTTCCCGCGGGGCGGCAACGAGGCGGGGCGAGCGCCTCAGAGATCGATCTTCTTCTCGGTGTGGTTCTGCCCGTCGAAGCGCAGCAGCACGCCCTTGTTGTCGTAGCGGGTGATGATGCACGCGGGGCGGCGCCACAAGGACTGCACGTTGCGCAGCGTCTCGCGCGCGTAGTCGCCCTTGAGATCCTGCCCGTCGTGCTTGTGCGCCATGAGCAGCTCACCGCGGTTGTCGTGGTTGCCGTCGACGACTTCGATGATGGGCTGGCCGAAGTTGGTGAGCTGCTGCAGGAGCTTGTTCTTCACCTTGCGGAACTCCCGGTCGAGGATCTCCCAGGAGTTGCGCTTGTCGTTGAAGCCATAGACGAAGAGCTTCTGGTCGATGGCGAACTCGGCGGTGAGGAAGGTGTCGATGAAGGTGATGTCGTTGTAGTGCTTGCGCACCTCGAAGATCTTCTCGCGGCCCTGGTTGAGCTTCTTGTCCCAGGAGCGGCGCGCGCGCAGATCATCGCACTCGTCCCACTCCTTGCCGAAGCGGCCCTTGTTCCATCTCTCCTCGATGTCGCGCCACAGCTCGATGCCGAGCTTGTACGGGTTGAGCGCGCCGGGCCGGGTGCCCATGGTGCCCGAGTGCCGGTCCGCGTAGTCGATGACCTCGTCGTCCTTGAGCGCGCGCCGGGTCATGATGGTGGAGTGCCAGTAGCTGGCCCAGCCCTCGTTCATGATCTTCGTCTGGCCCTGGGGCGCGAAGTAGTAGGCCTCGTCGCGGATGATGGAGAGGATGTCCGACTCCCACGGCTCGAGCGGGGCGTGCTCCAGGAGGAAGGCGAGCACGTCGCGCTGGGCGCGCTCGGGGAACTTCTTCGTCTTCGCCTTCTCCTCCTCCACCTTCTTGCGCTGGCTGTCGAGGAACTCGGAGGGGTTGATGAAGCCGCGCATGTACTCGCGGTTCACCTTGAAGCCCTCCACGCGCTCGTTGCTCTTGAGCTCGTCCTCGGCGCGCTGGGGGTCCGGATTGCGGCGGATGTGGGGCGCGTGCTGATCGATGAGGTTCTCCAGCGACAGCGCCCGGTCGATGAAGTCCTCCACCTTCTCCACGCCAATCTTGTCGATCCACCGCCGCACGCGCGTGGCGTGGTTGGCCATGTCGTCGATCATCCGGCGGTTGGTGTGGCGGAAGGAGAAGTTGTTCTTGAAGAAGTCGCAGTGCCCGTAGACGTGCGCCATGACCAGCTTCTGGTCCACGTCCGAGTTGCTCTCCAGCAGGTAGGCGTAGCAGGGGTCGTTGTTGATGACGAGCTCGTAGATCTTGCTCAGTCCGTACTCGTACCCCTTGGACAGCTGCTCGTACTCCATGCCCCAGCGCCAGTGCGGGTAGCGCGTGGGGAAGCCGCCATAGGCGGCCACCATGTTGAGCTCGTCGTAGCTGACGACCTCGAAGATGGTCTCGAAGAAGTCGAGGCCGAACTCCCGGGCATGGCCCTCGATCTCCTGCTTCAGTTTGGCCAGCGGCGGGGTGAGGCTCTTGGGCATCGCGAACTCCGGAAGCGGGGGGCGGCGGGCGGGAGGAGGCGAGGGCCTTAGCGGCCCTTGCCGAGGAAGTCCTTGATGGAGGCGTAGATGGCGTCCTTGTCGGCGATCTCGCTCAGGGCGACGTTGGTGGAGTCTCCCACGGCCTCGCGCAAGTCCTTGATGAACTGGCCGCTGCCGTAGGGGCTCTCCACCGGCCGTAGGCGAACTGGTTGACGTTGGGCAGGACGTCCTCGCGGAGCATCTCGATGCACTGGCGCGTGTCATCCGCGCTCCAGTTGTCTCCGTCCGAGAAGTGGAACGGGTAGATGTTCCACGCGCTCTTGGGGTAGTCCGACTTGATGATGTCCCGGCACAGCTTGTAGGCGCTGGAGATCATCGTGCCGCCGGACTCGCGGGTGTGGAAGAAGGTGTCGCGGTCCACCTCGCGCGCCACGGCGTCGTGGATGATGTAGCGCGCCTCCAGGCCCTTGTACTGGTGGCGCAGCCACGTATCGAGCCAGAAGCTCTCGATGCGGACGATCTCCTTCTGCTCGTCGCCCATGGAGCCGGACACGTCCATCATGTAGATGATGACGGCGTTGGTTTCTGGCAGCTCCTGGAGCTTGTAGCTGCGGTAGCGCCGGTCCTCGCGCGTGGGGATGATGACGGGCCGGGCCGGGTCATACGTGCCCATGGCGATCTGCCGCCGCAGGGCCTGCTTGTAGGTGCGCTTGAAGTGGCGCAGCGACTCGGGGCCGGTGGTGTTGACCCCGGTGTACTTGATCTTCTGGGTGACGATCTTCTCGTTCTGCCGCCGCTCGATGTTGGGCAGGCGCAGCTCCTCGCCCAATATCTGCGCCAGCTCGTCGAGCGTGACGTCGACCTCGAGCGAGTGGTCGCCCTCGCCCTGGCCGGCCTGGTGCCCGTCCCCGGGCTGCACCGCGCCCGGGGAGAGCTGCTGTCCCACGTCCCCATCCCCCTGCCCGACGCCCCCCTGCTCCTTGTGGCCGTACTTGAAGTGGGGGATGTCGATGAAGGGAATGGGAATGGAGATCGTGTCCTTGCCCTTCTTGCCGATCATCTCCCCCTTCTGCACGTACTTGCGCAGGTTGGATTTGATCTTCCCGCGGACGATCTGTTTGAAGCGTGAGTGGTCCTGGTGGATGCGCAAAGACACGAGTGAACCCCTTCCCGGGAGCTATTCCTTGGCGTCACCGCGAGCGAAGATGCTCGCCACGAAGTTGAGCACGTCCGTGGAGCAGATCTCGCAGTAGCCGTAGTTCTTCATCATCCGGTCCTTCACCAGATCGATCTTCTCCTGGGTCTCCTTGTCCACCACCGTGGACACCAGGTTCTTGAGCTTGATGCTGTCCTTCTGGTCCTCGAACAGCTTGAGCTCGAGCGCCTTGTGGAGCCGCTCGTTGGTCCGGTAGTTGAACGTCTTCCCGTCCACGGCGAGCGCGCCGATGTAGTTCATGATCTCCCGGCGGAAGTCGTCCTTGCGGCTGTCGGGGATGTCGATCTTCTCTTCGATCGACCGCATCAGGCGCTCATCCGGCTCCTCGTAGAGGCCGGTGTACTTGTTCTTGACCTTCTCCTTCTGGGTGTAGGCCTTGATGTTGTCGATGTAGTTGCCGCACAGCTTGCCGATGGCGTCCTCGTCGGCGCTGATGGCGCGCTGGACCTCGTTCTTGACGATGTCCTCGTACTCCTGCTTGACGCTGGTGAGCATCTCGCGGAAGCGCTTGCGCGCGTCGTCGCTGTTGATGAGGGAGTGGCCCTTGAGGCCCGCCTCCAGCTCGTTGAGCACCATGAAGGGGTTGATGCAGCCCTCGCCCTTGTCGCTCACCAGGGCGTTGGAGATCTTGTCCTGGATGTAGCGGGCGCTGATGCCATCGAGGCCCTCGCGGCTGGCCTCCTTGCGCAACTCCTTGATGTTGTCCTCGGTGAAGTTGGGCAGCGTCTTTCCGTTGTAGAGCTTGAGCTTCTGCAGGAGCGACAGGTTGTGCTTCTTGGGCTCCTCCAGGCGCGTGAGCACCGCCCACATGGCCGCCATCTCCAGGGTGTGCGGCGCGATGTGCTTGCCCTTGATGGCGCGGGAGTTGAAGTCCTTCTCGTAGATCTTCACCTCCTCGGACAGCTTGGTGATGTACGGGATGTCGATCTTCACCGTACGGTCACGCAACGCCTCCATGAACTCGTTGGTCTCGAGCTTCTTGAACTCGGGCTCGTTGGTGTGCCCGATGATGACCTCGTCGATGTCCGTCTGGGGGAACTTCTTGGGCTTGATCTTGTGCTCCTGCGAAGCCCCCAGCAGATCGTAGAGGAAGGCCACGTCGAGCTTGAGCACCTCGACGAACTCGATGAGGCCGCGGTTGGCGATGTTGAACTCGCCGTCGAAGTTGAAGGCGCGCGGGTCCGAGTCCGAGCCGTACTCGGCGATCTTCCGGTAGTTGATGTCACCGGTGAGCTCGGTGGAGTCCTGGTTCTTCTCGTCCTTGGGCTGGAAGGTGCCGATGCCCACGCGGTCCTTCTCGCTGAAGATGAGGCGGTTGACCGTGACGTGCTCGATGACCTTGGCGAAGTCGCCCTTGTACTGGGTCATCAGGTCCTTGAAGACGTAGCGGCACGCGGGGCACAGCTCGCTGCCATCCGGAATGGTGTAGCCGCTCTCCGGAGGGGACAGCTCGGTGAGGACCTTGCCGCGCCACTCGCGGGGGATGAGGTTGAGCGGCTCCTCGTTCATCGGGCACTTCATCTTCTCGCGCACGGTGCCCGCGCCGTCCGGGTTCTTCTTGTCCAGCGTCCAGCTGAAGGTGTAGGCGGCGCCCTCGGGCGTCTTGGAGTACTCCTCCAGGCCCTTCTTGAGCAGGCGCGCGATGGTGGACTTGGACGAGCCCACCGGGCCGTGCAGCAGGATGACGCGCTTTTCCGTGCCGTAGCCCTGGGCGGCGGACTTGAAGACGTTGACCAGCTTCATCAACGGCACGTCCAGACCGAAGATGGCGTCACGGCCGCCGAACTTCTCGTCGGAGAAGAAGTGGTAGCGGATGAGCTTCTTCTTGTTGTCGATGTACTCCGTCTTCCCGTGCGAGAGGATCATGTCGTAGATCCTCTGGAAGGCGGTGCGGGTGACCTTGGGGTTCTTGCGGACGATCTCCAGGTAGTCCTCGAAGGACCCTTCCCAGTGGAGTTCCGCGTAGGTCTTCGCGTCCTGGAGCGCGGCGATGCGCGCGATCCACGACGACCCCTTGTTTTCCACGTCCTTCATGACGCTCCCTCGGGCCCTCCAGACGCGCGGAATTCCCGCGACCTCTCGGAAGGCCAAGAATTGAACCTGGGGGGGTACTGGGCCATTCCAATTCCCACCCGTGACGGGTCCCAGAAAGACACGACCGTGCGACCAGCCCTTTCGGGACCCCGCCGCGGGGTGGGACCGCGAGGCAAGAACGTGAAGGGCGCGTCGTGACCACGGCGCTTCCCCTCCACGGGGTGAAAAGGCACAGATGATTATACGCGCGAGCCCAGGCGCGCGCAGGGGGGGGGCCTCGGCAGGTCATCATTGAACGGCCCATGGGACGGATGGGCGGAAATTGAACGCTCGGCTGTGGGGCCGCGTCCCCTCCGCGCTACATGTCGGCACTGCACGGACAGGCAGGGGACCGAGAGGGTGTCAGGTGATGGACATCTGGGGGAATTCAGCCGCGGGGTGAGAGGGCCACGAGGTTGGAGAGCACGGAGAGGAGCTCGTCGGGCTCGACGGGCTTGGACACGTGCATGTCGAAGCCCGCGGTGAGGGCCCGGGCGCGATCCTCGATGCGGGCGTAGGCGGTGAGGGCCACCGCGGCGATGGTCCCGCCCTCGGCGGGGGTAGGGCGCGCACCCGGTTGATGAGCGCGTAGCCGTCCTCGCCGGGCATGCCGATGTCCGACACGAGCAGCTCGGGCCGCTCGGCGACGAGCACGCGCAGTGCCTCCTGGGCGGAGGCCGCGGTGCTGACGCGTGCCCCGTGGTCCTCCATCACCAGCCGGAGCATCTCGCGGCTGTCGTCCTGGTCATCCACGACGAGGATGTGCCGCCCGGCGAGGGCGGGCCGGTGTGGAGGGCGGGGGCGCTCGGGGGCGCGGGGGACCCGGAGGCTTCCGGCGCGAGCGAGGACGGCGCGGGGGGCAGGCGGACGGTGAAGAGGGCGCCCCGGCCCGGCGCCCGGCTGGTGGCGTGCACCGTGCCCCCGTGCAGCTCCACGAGGTGGCGCACGATGGCGAGCCCCAGGCCCAGCCCCCGTGCTGGCGCGTGCTGCCTCCTTCCAGCCGGCGGAAGCGCTCGAAGAGGTGGGGCAGGAATTCCTCGGGAATGCCCGGGCCCTCGTCCTCCACCGTCAACTCCATCGCGCCGCCCTCGCGCCGCAGCCGCACCCAGACGTTGTGGTCCCCGGGGAGAACTTCACCGCGTTGGACAGCAGGTTCCACGCCACCTGTTGCAGGCGGGCCGCGTCGCCCATCACCACGTCGTCCCGGGTGTCGAGCTCGGCGTTCAAGCGCATGCCCTTGGCCTCCGCCGCGGGGCGCATGGACTCCATGGCCGCCTGGATGATGCCCGCCGGTGCACTGGCTGGGGTTCCAGCCGCAGCTTGCCGGAGACGATGCGGCTGACGTCCAGCAGATCCTCGATGAGCTGGGCCTGGGAGTGGGCGTTGCGGTCCACGGTCTCCAGCGCGCGCGCATGCTTGGCGGGGGGCAGGCGGCCATCGCGCAGCAGCTTCAGCCAGCCAATCATCGCCGTGAGCGGCGTGCGCAGTTCGTGGCTGACGGTGGCGAGGAACTCGTCCTTGAGCCGGTTGGCCGCCTCGGCGCGTTCGCGCTCCGTGCGGGCGAGGGAGAAGAGCCGCGCGTTGTCGATGGCGAGCGCCGCGCGGTGCGCCACCTCCTCGAGCCGCAGCACGTCGCCGCGCTCGTAGCGGCGTCCGAGAGCGAGGTGGTGCAGAACGTCAGCACGCCGAGCGTCCGGCCTCGTGCCAGCAGTGGCACGGACACGACGGAGCGCAGCTTGAGCGACAGCACGACGCGCAGGTGCTCGGCGTCGCGGGTGTAGCTCTGCAGGTGCGCGCCCGTCACCTCGGCCAGGTAGATGGTCTGGTCCGTGCGCGCCGTCTGGGAGGCGGGGCCGGGGGAAGGGAGCCGGGGGGAAGCGCCGCAGGGTGTCGGCGAGGTCCGCGAGCGCGGGGTCGGCGTGGGCCACCTCGACGCGCTCCAGGCGGTTCTCCTCGTCCATCACGTCCACGATGCACCAGTCGGCCAGCGTGGGCACGGCGAGGCGGGCCACCTGCCGGAGGGTCTCCGCGTGTTCCAGCGAGGTCGCCAGCACGCCACTCATCTCGGAGAGGAAGCGCAGGGACTCGGTGCCGCGCTTCTGGTCGTCGATGTCCGTGCAGGTGCCAATCCAGTGGGTGCAGTTGCCCGCGGAGTCGCGCAGGGCCAGGCCCCGCGTGATGAACCAGCGGTAGGCCCCGTCCGTGCCCCGGCGCAGCCGGTGCTCGACGACGTAGGGCTCTCCGCTGGCGACCGCGCGCCGCATCGTCGCGAGCGTGGGCGCGACGTCGTCCGGGTGCAGGGCGCGCATCCAGCCATCTCCCCGGGCCTGCTCGGGAGTCTGCCCCGTGTACTCGTACCAGCGCGGGTTGAAGTACTCGGCCGCCCCATCCGCGCGCGACATCCAGATGAGCTGGGGGAGGGTCTCCGCGAGGATGCGGAAGCGGTTCTCCGACTCGCGCTGCGACTGCTCGGCGAGCTTGCGCGGGGTGATGTCCAGGAGCACGCCCGCGAGCTTCACCGGCTGCCCGGCGTCGTCGAACAGGAGGCGGCCCCGGTTCTCGTGCCAGCGGATGGCGCCGTCCGCGCGCAGCACGCGGTACTCCAGGCGGAACTCCCCCGGGTCGTTGCTCGAGGGCGCCGGCGCTGGGCCAGCGGCTCGCGGTCCTCGGGATGGACGAGCGCCAGGAAGGCGTCCACGGTGCCCGGAAACGAGTGGGGCGCCATGCCGGACATCGCCTCGGCCTGGGGGGACCACACCACGCGCCGGGTGCGCAGGTCCGCCTCCCAGGAGCCCACGTCCGAGGCCTTCAGGGTCCGCCGCAGGTAGGCCTCGTTCTCACGCAGCGCCGTCTCCGCCCGCTGGCGCTGGGACAGGGCCTCCTCCGCGGCGCGCCGCGCGCCCACCTGCTCCGTCACCTCCACCGCGAACAGCAGCACGGCATCCACCTGTCCGCGCGCATCCTGCAGGGGCTGGTAGGTGAGGTTGACGAAGGACTCGGTGCTCCGGCCGTCCGCGGCGCGCTCGAGCACCAGGCGGTAGCCGTTGGTCGTATAGGGCTGGCCGCTGTTCAGCACCGTGTTGAACATCTCGACGAGGCGGCCGCCCGGGAGTTCGGCGTGGACGTCGCGCACGGTGCGGCCCTCCAGCTCCCGGCCGCCGTAGAGCTTCACGAGCGCGGGGTTGGCCAGCTCGCAGCGCAGATCGGACGCGCGGAACAGGCCCACCGCGGCGGGCACCTGCAGGATGATGCGCTGGTAGTACAGGCGCTGCCGCTCGCCCTCCGCCGCCATCCGGGTTTCGTGCTCCCGTGCGCGCGCCCGCTCGCGCTCGAGCTGTTCCCGCTCCCGCAGGCGCATGTCCCGCCGGGAGCTGAACGCGGCGATGCCGAGGAAGGCGAGCAGGAAGCCGCTGCCTCCCAGGACGATGAGGTCGGCCTGTTCGGAGGCCCGGACCAGCTCCGCGTTCTGATCCGCGAGGCGTCGCTCCTCCTCCTGGTCCATCGTCCGCTCGACCATCCACAACTCGTCCATCCCGCGCTGGCCCGTCTCCACGCGCAGCGCCTGGAGCGCGGCCTCCGGCTTGCCCGCCCGCATGAGCGCCAGGGGCCGATCCATCGACGCGAACTCCCGCTGGATGAGCGAGGCCATCCGATCGAGCCGCTCACGCTGGCGGGGATCGTCCGGCGCGAGGGAGCGCAGGCGATCGAGGGAAGGCTCGATGAGCCGCCGGGCTTCCTCGTAGGCGGCCGTGCCGCGCTCCTCGCGCAGCAGCAGGTAGCCGCGCTGGTTCGCCTCCGCGTCCTTGACCAGGGAGATCAGGTGGTCCGCTTCGTTGATGAAGTCCAGGGTGCGCGCGAGGCGGAAGGAGGCCTGGGTCAGCGCATGACTGGAGCGCAGGAAGAGGCCGGCGATGAGAACCACGGAGAGCAGCGCCGCGGCGTACCCGGCGAGTGCCGGCAGCGCGGGTCCGCCCGGGCTCCGGGAGGACGGGCCCTGGGAGGAGGAGAGCCGGGGCGCTGTGGAGGGGTTGCGTCCATGCCTGGGTCGGAGTGCTGGGCCCCATGCCGCTCCAGAGCCGGGGCGGCGATGGGGTCAGGGTCGCACGGGGCGCTGCCTAACACATCGTCACGTGAAAAGACGCGGTTGCTCCCGGGCATGCGCGCCATGGAACACAATGCCCGGGGACCTCAGGGGGCGCGTCCACACGCACATGGGGGCCGCTCGGCAACAGGGTAGGGGAGTGAGAAAAGGTCCACTCCGGGGAGGTGGTCCCTTGGTTTTGGGCCGCGCCTGCGTATTCTCCGCGCCCTCATGTCGTCCGCCTCGCCCGTTCCCTCCCCGCCCTCGCGCCTTCCGGGCGCCTCGTCCCCCTGTCCGCGGTGCCCGATGCCGCGCCGGAGCCTTCCACCCGGCTGCTGATCGCCCTGCTGATCGCCGCGGCGCTGTTGCCTCGTCTGCTGTTGATGCCCTTCAACGAGAACTATTACGGGGACGCGGTGGCGCGCACGGAACTCTCCGAGCGCTGGGCACGTGAGCCGCACGTGATCACCTCCTACGGAGACGGCACCTACCAGTTCGGTCCGCTCCACATCTATCTCGTGGGGGCGGCGCTCAAGGCGGTTCCGGACAAGGCGCTCGCGGGCCGCCTGGTGAGCCTGCTGTTCGGCGTGCTGGCGGTGCTGCCCCTCTTCTCACTCACCCGGCGGTTGTTCGGCTGGCGCGCGGGGATGGTGGCGGGGCTGTCGCTGAGCGTCTGGGGCATGCACCTGCAGATGTCCACGACGGCCGCCAGCGAGGCGCTCTCGCTCTTCCTCATGCTGTGGGTGTTCGCGCTGGTGGCCCAGGGCCTGGACGAGAACCGCATGGGCCCGCTCTTCGGGGCGGCGGCGGTGCTCAACCTCGCGTGCGCCACGCGCTACGACGCCTGGCTGTTCATGCCGCTGTTGTGTCTGGCGCTGCTCTTCTGGGGGCCGGACCGGATCGCCGGCCTCACGCGCGCGGTGGGCTTCGGCATCGTGTGCCTGCCCTTTCCGCTGCTGTGGATGCAGGGCAACGAGATGGCGCATGGGGATCCCTTCTTCCCCATCCGCGCGGTGGAGCAGTTCCATGACGCGTGGGTGAAGGACGGCATCGCCCGGGTGGGCCCGTGGCGCTACCGCCTGGAGAGCCGGCCTTCTGGCCCGGCATGGCGCTGCTCACCCTGTCGCCCGGAGTGGCCCTGCTGGGCATGGTGGGCATGTGGCGCACGTGGCGCACGCGGCCGGACGTGCGCTGGCTGACGCTCGCGGCGCTGGTGCCCACCGCGTACTTCACCTTCCGGGCCGCGGTGCTGCTCGACTTCCAGCCGCTCGGGCGTTTCACGGTGACGGAGCTCGCGCTGCTGCTGCCCTTCGTGGGGCCCGGCTTCGTGGCATGCGTGGGCTCGCGCGGGGCCGGCGTGCGCGGCGCCCTGGCCAGCGTGTGCACGGTGCTGGCGGTGGCGGTGCCCGTGGCCATGGGCCTCTACACGTTCCGCGCCGATGGCGGCCTGCGCGACAGCCTGCGGCCCGTGAGCCCCACCTCCACCAACCCGGTGCCCCTGATGCAGGTGGCCCGCTTCCTCAAGGACGAGGTCGCCGCCAAGGGGGGCGCGGCCGTGCTCGACGAGGATCCGAGCTACATGGACCTCCAGCTCGCCTTCTTCTCCGGCCTGTCCGACGAGCGGCTCGCCCGGGTGCGCTGGGCCACCTTCCGCGATCACTTGCGCCGCGCCCAGCCGGAGTACCTCGTGCGCTTCGACAACGGCCGCCTGGTGAAGGACGCGGGCGTGAAGTGGGACGGGGGACGCACGCTGGTGCTCGATGGCGTGGAGTACGCCGAACTCGACGGCTTCTCCGCGCCGCTGCACGTGTACCGGCGCCGCTGAGCACCGGAGCAGGCCCGCTCGCCCTGGGCTCGGCCAGGCCGCGGGCGCCCCTCCTCCTCTCCGGGGAACCGCCAGGGGGACGAGGCGTCGAAGCTCCGGGCTGAATGAGGGCCGTGCGAGACGTTGCTTCGCGGATGGTCAAGCACGGCACTGTCGGCACGGAGCAGTTCCACCTGGGCGGCTTCATCCGCGCACAGCGGGCTCGGATCCTGGAGGATTGGGAAGGCGCCGTTCGCCAGCTTCCCTACGCCCAGGGACTCTCCCGGCCCCGGTTGCTCGATCACCTGCCAGATCTGCTGGATCGCATCGCCAACGTGGTGGAGACGGTCCACACCGGTGGCGAGTCGTCACTCGACGAGATGCCCGAGGTGCACGCCCTGGAGCGGCTGGACTCGGGCTATGACCTGGACGAGGTGGCCGAGGAGTACGCGCTGCTGCGCGCCTGCATCCTCCAACTCTATGGCGAGCACCTCGCGTCCGCGGGGGCGTCGTCCCTGGGGATGGCCATGCGGGAGATGGTGTCCTTCAACCGCACGTTCGACGAGGCGGTGTCCGCCGCCGTCTCCCGCTACACCCGCGCCCGCGAGCGCACGCTGGTGGCGCTCGACCGCATCTCCGAGGCGGCGCTCGGGACGGAGGAGCTGGACGTCTTCCTGCCGAAGTTGCTGCGCGTGATGTTGGAGACCACCGAGGCGGTGGACTCCGTCACCCTGCTGCTGCGCGAGGACGACGTGTTGCGCATGCGCGCGTCGGTGGGCCTGGAGGGGCGGGGAACCGGGACTTCCGCGAGCGCCTGGGCGAGGGCTTCAGCGGGTACATCGCGGCGGAGCAGTGCCCGTTCGAGGTGCGCTCGGCGGAGACGGATCCCCGGGTGCGCTGCGAGGCGCTCCGGTCCCGGGGAACACGGGCCCTGTATGGCGTGCCCCTGATGTACGGCGGCGAGGTCATCGGCGTGGCCCAGATGGGCAGCCGCACCACCTTCGATTTCTCCAACGAGGACAAGCTGCTCTTTCGCGCCATGGTGAGCCGGGTCACCGCGCTCATCATCCAGGCGGGGCTCGCCGCGCGGGAGCACGCCGCGCGCGTGGAGGCGGAGGAGGGCCGGCAACTGCTGCAACTGCTCATCGAGCAGAGCAATGACGCCATCGTCATGGCGGATGCGCGGGGCGTGCTGCGGGTCTTCAACTCCGCGGCGGCGCGCATGCAGGGCCACGGTCTGAAGGATGTGCCTCCGTCGGAGTGGGGCGAGGCCTACGGACTGCTCACCCTGGACGAGCGGCCCCTGCGCTCCGAGGACACGCCGCTGTTCCGCGCCCTGCGCAACGAGGTGGTGACGGAGGCCCGGTGGAAGGTGCGGCACGCGGATGGCTCGGTGCGCACCCTGAGCGGCACCGCGTCACCCTTGCGCCGGCCGGATGGCTCGCTGGCGGGGGCCGTGCTCAATGCCCGGGACGAGACCGAGCGGTTGCGCCGCGAGCAGGAGCGGCTCGAGACACTCGCGCTGCTGGACTCGCTGCTGGCCACGGCCCCCGTGGGACTGGCCTTCCTGGACCGCGAGCTGCGCTTCGTGCGCGTCAACGAGATGGTGGCCGCCGCCCACGGTCATCCCATGGAGGACTTTCCGGGCGTGAGCCTGGCCGAGGTGCTCGGTGACGAGGCGGCGTGCATCGAGCCGCTCCTGCGGCGGGTGCTGGAGACCGGGGAGATGCTCAAGGGGCACGAGTTCGAGGTTCCCCCCGCTGACGCCTCTGGCGTCTCCGCGCACTGGGTGGGGGACTACTTTCCGGTGCGAGCACCGGATGGACGGGTGCTCGGGGTGGGCTGCGTGGTGTCGGACATCACCGAGCGCAAGCAGCAGGAGGAGCGGATGCGCCAGACGGCGGAGTTCCGCGAGCGCTTCCTGGGCATCGTCTCGCACGATCTGCGCAACCCCCTCAACGCCATCCTGTTGTCGGCCAGCGCGCTGTTGAAGCTGGATGGCATGCCCCCGGGTCATGTGCAGCGGGTGCGCCGCATCGTCACCAGCGCGGAGCGCATGGGGCGGATGATTGGCGAGCTGCTCGACTTCACCCGGGGACGGCTGGGCGGGGGATTCCCATCCAGCCCCGAGCCGCCCACCTGCGCCACCTCTGCCAGCAGGTGCTGGAGGAACTGGAGAGCAGCCACCCGGGCCGGCGGTTGCGCCTGACGGCCGAGGGCGATTTCGAGGGCATCTGGGACGCGGATCGGCTCGTCCAACTGCTGGGCAACCTGGGCAAGAACGCACTCGACTACAGCCCGCCGGGCACCCCGGTGGACTTCGTGCTGCACGCCGAGGTGGACGCCGTGCGGGTGGAGGTGCACAACGAGGGGCCGCCCATCCCGGCGAGGCTGTTGCCGGAGATCTTCGAGCCCTTCCGGCGGGCCGTGTCCGGGGAGCCGACCCCGAGCTCCGGACTGGGGCTGGGGCTCTTCATCGTGCAGCGCATCGCCCAGGCCCACGGCGGCTCCGTCGAGGTGCGCTCCACGGAGGACGCGGGGACGACCTTCACCCTGTGCCTGCCCCGGCGGGCGCGGCGGGTTCCCGAGTCCGGTGGCGCGCGGCACTGAGTCGCCGCGCGCCGCGGGGCCTCGGGGCGCGCGCTACGGGTAGACCTCCCGGCGGTTGGGCGGCAGCGAGCCCTCGGGCGGAAGGCGCGAGCCCTCCACGAGCTCCTTCTGGTGCCGGCTCATGCCCACCATGCCGCCGAGGATGGCGGAGACGAGGCCGAGGAACAGCGCGCCGAAGACGCCCCAGAACACCTTGCCCGTGGTGTCCGCGGCCTTGAGCGCGCCCGTCTGGATGTTCTGCGCCGCCTGGCCGGCCTTGTCCTGGAAGGCGTTGAACTGGTTCTCCACGCGGATGGCGACCTCCTGGGCATCCGAGCGGGAGAGGTTGGTGTTGGCCGTGATGGCCTGGAGCAGGTTCTGGCGGTCGATCCGCTGCTCGCGCACCGCGGTGTTCACCACATCCCGGGTCGCGCCCTCGAGTTGCTCGGCCGTCACGGTGGGCTTGCCCTCGGCGGCCAGGCGCTCGTTGATGGGGCGCAGGGCATCATTGGCGTCGAGGCCGAAGCGGCGCGCCAGTTCTCCCACGTTGCCAGCCTGGGAAGCGCCCGCCGCCACGGTGGCCCCCGCGGCCTGGACCGCCGTCTTGCCCACGGAGAACAGCCCCCCGGCCACGGAGGACATCACGTTGCCCAGCATCCAGATGCCCACGAGCGTGGTGAGTCCCCACATCACGAGTCCGTGCAAGCCTCCGCTCGACCGGCTCAGGACTCCCGCTCCGCGCCCGGCCACGATGCCGCCCACGAAGAGCGCGACGAGGGGAGAGAGCAGCCCCCAGATGCCCGTGAAGATGCCGGAGGACTTCGCGCTTCCCACATCCGCCGGGTTGATGGAGGACAAACCCAACGCCAACCCGAGTGTGTATAGCAGCGCCCACAAACCGAGCGCGGTCACCGCGCCCGCGAAGATCGCTCCCCAGCGCACAGTCACGGGAGCGCTCGCTATCATGCTGACTCGAACCCCTTCTTGAGTTGTCACCGCCATGGCCCACCTCGTCGAAAGACAGGGTAATCCCCTGTCACTGGAAGATGGACATGCGCATGCCCGGAGAAGGGCGGCCTTCCCCGCTGCTTCCTCGTCCCCTCGCGGATGACCTCGGGCGAGCGGTCAACGAGACGCTCGCGAGGTGGGCTCACTCCTCCGGATCGTCGCCATCCCCGGCGTGGAAGTTCGTGGTCCGAGCAATGCTCCGGGCATCCAACCAGCCCTGGAGGATGAATTGGGCGGCCATCTGATCGATGACCTCGCGGCGCTTGGCGCGCGACAGGTCCGCCTCGAGCAGGGTGCGCTGGGCGGCCACGGTGGACAGGCGCTCGTCACATAGCTCCACGGGCAGGCCGAACGTCTGGGTGAGCACGTCCACGAACTTGCGAGTCGCCTCGGCGCGCGGTCCCTCACTCCCATCCATGTTGAGGGGCAGCCCGACGACGAAGGCCTGGGCTTCGTACTCCTCCACCAGCGCCTTGAGCGCGGCGAGGTCCGCTTTGAGACTGCTTCGGCGGATGGTGGTGACCGTCTGGGCGGTGAGGCCCAGGGGATCTGAAACGGCGACGCCGATCGTCTTGGTGCCCACGTCGAGGCCCAGGGTGCGCATGCGCGCCGCAATCTAGCCTCAATCCTTGCCCGTGGACCGCCCCGTCCGATGCCCAGGACGCCGCCTGGCGCACGGGCCGGGCCAACCCGCTGAATTCGTTGACCTGGTGAGGCGCCGGGGACGCGGCATCGCCGCTGCAATGCGTCGGGCGCGCAACACGACGCGGTGCTCGGGGGCACGGAGCCCTCGTTTCGCGCGGGAGGCATCATGGAAGGCATCGGGAAGTTGTTTGGAGGACTGACGAACGTGCTGTCGGGAGGCTTTCTCGTCGACACGTTGGGCAACGCACTGGGCCTGCCCCCCGTCATCACCAACGCCGCCAAGGCGATTGTGGGGGCGGCGACGGGCAATGTGATGCTGGCGATGGACGGCGCGGCGGGCGTGGCCCAGGAGCTGGGCAAGAACCCGCCCGCGTCCACCGAGTACTGCCCGCCGAAGGACAGCGCGCGGGCGTGCGCGGGCTATTCGCGGCCGACGCATGGGAGCTCGCCGGTGGGCGGGGGCCATTCGCGGCCGACGCATGGGAGCTCGCCGGTGGGCGGGGGCGAGGGGCGGCTGGACCCCAAGATGAAGGACTATCTCCAGTCGTTGCAGACGCTGGAGCGCAACTTCCAGTACCTCGACGCGACGGATGGAAAAATGGAGGGGTACCTGCGGCTGTCGGACCTCCAGCGCATCGCGGGTGATCGCCGGGTGTCGCCCGAGCTGCGCGAGGCGGCGCGCTTCCTCGTGGCCAACCCGGGCTACTTCGAGCGGCTCGACGTCTCGTCGGACGGGACGGGCATCCTGGGCAATGTCGGCCGGCTCTTCAAGAACGACAACGCGTTCAACGTGCATGAGCTGCGCGGGGAGATCGGCAAGGTGAAGGCGGAGCTGGCCGCGGGCGGCACGGCGAGCCTCCTCCCGGGCAGTCGTGTCCGACGACGGGGGGCTCGACGCCGGGTTCGACGTCCGGTTCCACGGCCAGCTCGAGCGTGAAGGGCATCATCAACGACCCGAACATGAGCCTGGAGGAGAAGATCAACGCCATCCTCATGAACCTCACGGAGAAGATGGACGACGAGATCCTCCAGACGATGGACAGCCTCGCCGCGGCGCAGGACAAGAAGGCGGGCATCTCCAACGAGAAGGGCAACGAGAAGTCGCTCACCGAGGCCCAGCGTGACATCGACCGGCTGTCCATGCGGCTGCAGCAGCTCGTGGAGAAGCGCAAGACGATGTTCGAGATGATGAGCACGATGTCGATGAAGTTCAACGAGATGGCGAAGACGGCCCTCTCCAACATGCGCAGCGCGTGAGCCGGGCGATGGGACGGGTCATCAAGTACGAGGGAGCGGCGATGGACACGGCGACGGTGCAAAAGCTCGAGGCGTTCGTGCGGGGAGAGGCGACGTGGGCGGAGGTGGAGGGGATGACCTTCGAGGAGGCGAAGGCCATCGCCCGGGTGGGGTGTGACCTGGCGGGGGCGGGGCGCCACGAGGAGGCGCGCATCCTCTTCGAGGGGTTGGTGGCGGGAAATCCCCAGGACGCGGCGAGCCGGGCGGCGCTGGGCACGGTGTACCAGAAGCTGGGCCGGCTGCAGGAGGCGCTCACCGAGTACAGCGCGGCGCTGGAGCGCGATCCGGGCAATCCGGTGGCGCTCGTCAACCGGGGCGAGCTGTACCTGCGGCAGGGCAACCGGCAGGGCTTCACCGACATCGCCAACGCCGTGGAGGCGGACCCCGAGGGGGCGACCCTGGCGGGACGGCGCGCCCGGGCGCTGGTGAAGGCCATCGCGCTGGCGGCGGTGGAGAAGATGAAGGGAGAAGCGGCGCGGGCGTGAGTTGCCCGCGTGGGGGGGCTGGGTGGAGCGGGGGGCTCCGTTCGGACTCAAGGGGCGGGGGGATGGCCGCCAGCCGCTCGCCGAGGGGCGGGTGGCTGTGCCCCTTGAGGACGGCCCAGCGCGGGGGATCCGGGTCCATCTTGTTCACCCGGGCGGCCTTCACGAGCATGCGCCGGAAGGCGGCGGGGTCCTGGGTGAGCTGGAGGGCGTAGCGGTCGGCCTCGCGTTCGCGCTCGCGGGAGAAGGCGGCGGACACGGGGGTGCTCAGGAAGAAGACGAGGAAGGAGAGCAGCCACAACAGGGGCAGGGTGCGGATGTCGGCGAAGCGCGTGGTGCCAAACCACCCGCGCTTCGCCGCGAGCCGGAGCAGCCGGTCGATGGCGAAGAGGAGCGCGATCAACGCCACCGAGGAGGCGATGCGCCCCGGCCATTTCGGTTCGTGCACGTGGCCCGCCTCGTGGGCGACCGCGGCGAGGATCTCCTCGGGCGAGAGCTCCTTCACGATGACGTCGTTGAGCACGATGGTGCGCGTGGGGCCCTGGCCGGCGAAATAGGCCTGCAGGCGCTTGCTGGCCACGGAGGTCTTCTCCACCCGGACGTCCTCGAAGGGCACGTGCGCGCGGGCCATGAGGCCGGTGATGCGCTCGCGCAGGGGGCCGGGCTCCAGGGGCTTCTGCTCGAAGTAGAGCTGCCCGCGGAAGGGATCCAGGGCCGAGGCGACCAGCAGCAGCAGCGCCGAGGGGATGCCCAGCACGAGCCACCAGCGCTTGACCCGGCGGGCCAGTCCATACAACCCGAGCACCAGCATGGAGGTGGCGGTGGCCGAGAGCGCCGGCCCTTGAGCTCGTCCACGGCGTAGCGCAGCGGGGTGTACGTGGACATGCCGTAGCGGTGCTCCAGCACGTAGTCGAAGTAGATGTTCGAGGGGGTGTGGACGAGCTGGATGAAGAGGTCCACGAACAGCGCGAAGAGGAGCGCGGTGCCCCAGCCCGGCTCACCCCAGATGCGGTCCAGGGCCTGGAGGATGACGCGGCTGACGGGGGCCGTCTTGAGGAAGGCGAGCCTGCGGGAGAGCCAGGCCGCGCAGGTCTCGGCGGCCCGGTGGAAGGGCCGCACCAACGCGCCGAGGATGAGGGCGAGGACGCCGAGGTAGACCAGCGGACTCACCGCGCTGCCGAGGTAGAGGGGCTGGTGGTAGGCCTTGATCTCGGCGAGCTGCTCGGGCGTGAAGAGGGGCTCCATGGGAGGAGCCTACCCGGTGGAGCCGCCGTGCTCCCAGCTCAGGAGTGGGGCGGGGTGCCGGCGGGGGCGGCGTTCTCCGAGTCCTGGAGCAGCAGGGCCTTCATCTTCTCCAGGCTCTGGCGTGTCTTGTCGACGAACGTGTTGTGGGAGCCGATGCGCTCGGCTGCCTCCAGGGTCTGCTCGTAGACGTCGATGGCCTTGGTGAGCAGCACGCGCACCCGCTGGCGCAGCTCCTCGCGGTAGATCTCCGCCTGCTCCGCGTCCAGCTCCTTGGGGGCGGGCGAGTTCACGAGCTTCTCGTACAGGTCCTCGTAGAGCGAGCCGATCTGCGTGCCGGCGGCCGTGGCCCAGTGGCCATTGCCCACGCGGATGGCGCGCAGGTAGTGGCCCTGGGCGGACAGGAGCAGCTCGGCCTTGTCGTTCAAGTCGTTGGCGAGTGCGTCCGCGCCCTTGCCCGGGTCGAGCGCCACGTCCGCGTAGCGCAGCCGGTAGATCTCCCCGATGAAGAAGTGGGCCTGGGCGGGGTAGTAGTCCTGCACCTCGTCCTTGTCCGCGAGCTCCTCGTAGGTGGTGACGGCGCGGCGCAGCGTGGCCTCCGCCTTCTCGGGCTGCCCGGCCTCCAGCTCGCACACGCCCTGTTGCACCTGGGCCTCCAGGCGCTTGCCCACGGGCAGGTCCTCGCGGGCCGCGACCGTGGCGAGCAGCTGCGCGGCCTCCGGGTAGCGCTCCAGGTGGTAGTGAGTCTCGGCGAGGCGGAAGACGGACTCCAGCGCGTCGCCGGTGCCCTGCTTCGCGTCGGCCAGCTCGGAGAAGCGCTGGGCCGCCGCCTCCCACTGCTCCAGCCGCTCGTGGGCGAGTCCCGCCCGGTAGATGGCCTCGCGCCGGTGGGGGCTCTGGGGATGGAAGTCCGCCAGCCGCTCGAAGTAGAGCGTCGCCTGGACGAAGTCCTTGGCCGCGAAGGCCGACGTCCCGGCCGCGAAGAGCTCCTCGTCATTGAGCGCCGCGAGCTCCGCGTTTCCCGTTATCCGCTCCGCGTCGAAGCGCACCTCCTGCCGGGGCTCGCCCGAGGCGTCCCGGCCCGCGGAGCCCGTTGTCCGGCATCCCACCAGACCCAGCACTCCCACCCACACCCATTTGCGCCAGGTGGCCGACATCCATGTCCTCCGCTTCTCGGGGCCCGCTCGGCCCCTCCAGGTCCATTGTCCCAGGACAACGCCGCGTGTCATGGGGTTCCCGAGCCGGCCGCGAGCTGGGGCGGCGGCAGGGGAATCACCTCTTCGCCCATGAGGAAGCGCCCGGTGCGCCACAGGGCGCCGATGTCGTGCACGTCCAGCTCGAAGCGCGGCACCTGGACGAGGGGCGTGCCCTCGCAGGCCGCTTGCAGCTCGAGGATGCCGCGGGCGTCCTGCTCGGCCAGCAGCGTCATCTCGCGCAGCGTCTGCTCCACCTTCGCGCGCCGGGCGGGAAGGAGGCTCCGGGCTTCCTCCCAGAGGGCGGGGGAGGGCATCGGGTGGACGCGGTTGACCACCACCGCCACGATCTCCATCCTGTTCTGCTTGAGCAGCTTGTGGAAGTGCACCACCTCGTCCAGGCGCTCCCGGCCGGGGCTCGTCACCAGGACGAAGCCCGTCTGCTGTGCCTCCAGCAGCTCGCGCACGCCGCGTGCCCGCACCCGGAAGCTCTCGTTCATGGGGGCGATGGAGAGCATGAAGGCGGCCAGCTCCTGCAGGGTCTCCGTGCCGGTGAAGCGGGAGATGGTCTTGGCCATGTAGCTGCTGCCCAGGTTGAAGAGCGACAGGCCCACCTTGCCCGCGGCGAGCGCCGGGGTGAGCAGCCACCGGGCGGCCTCGTTGTCCAGGAAGTCCAGCACCCGGTTGGGGGCCTCCAGGAAGTCGAGCGCGTGCGCGGTGGGCGGCGTGTCGAGCACGATGAGCTCGTAGTCGCGCTGGGTGCGCAGCTCCCAGAGCTTCTCCATCGCCACGTACTCCTGGCTGCCGGCGAGCGCGCTGGACAGGGACTGGTAGAAGCGGTTGGCGAGGATCTTCTCGCGCTTGTCGGCGGGGGCGTTCTTGACGATGAGATCGTCCCACGTCTGCTTCATGTCCAGCATCATCGCGTGCAGGCGGGCGCGGGCGGTGACGCCCAGCGGCTCCAGGGCGCTGGCGGGCACCTCGGCCTCCACGTTGCCCAGGGCATTGAGCCCGAGCGAGTTGGCGAGCCGCTTGGCCGGGTCGATGGTGCACACGAGGCTGCTGCGGCCATCCACCGCGGCGCGCAGGGCGAGCGTGGCGGAGATGGTCGTCTTGCCCACGCCCCCGGAACCGACGGACACCAGGACGCGCTTGGACGCGAGGGCTGCTGACAGCGCGTTCATGGGGAGGCCTTCCCCGTCACCAGCGGCTCCAGGTGGGTCATGACCTGCTCGATGGCCGAGCGGTCGAAGCACGGGGTGAAGATGCGCGGCACGGAGTGGACGGGCACGTGCAGGTTGCGCTCCAGCTTGAGCTGCGCGAGCACCGTCTGGTTGGCCCGGGCATGGTGGGCCCGGGCCACCCGGAGCAGCTCGGGCTGGTCCACCAGGGCCTCCAGGTCATCCTCGGTGAAGCGCTCGGGGAAGGTGGCGTTGAGCACCGCCGCGTGGGTGCGCACCCGCACCGGTCGCGCAGCGCGGCGTGCAGCTCCAGCGTCTCGTTCACCGGCATCTCCTCGGGCAGGGACACCAGCACCGCGGCCGTCACCGCGGGATCCTCCAGGAGATCCTTCATCTTCAGGGCCTCGCGGGACATGGGCCCGGGGGGCACCGTCTGCATGAGCACCTGGGGCACCCGGAGGAAGGTGATGGCATGGCCCGTGGCCGGCGCGTCCATGACGATCGTGTCCCACAAGGGCTGGCCATCCGGGCGCTTCTCCTGGGCGTGGAAGAGGATCTTCCCGAGCAGCACCAGTTCCTGCAGCGAGGGGATGAAGCGCAGGAAGTAGCGCACCACCTTGTTCTCGAAGACCGTCTTGTAGAGGGTCTCGAAGCGCAGGACCATGAGGGCGTACTCGCGCATGGCCTCCTGGGGGCGCACGTCCACGGCCCACAGGTTGTCTTCCAGGGGCGTCACCTGGGGGCCCACGGGGCGGTGGCCGAGCAGGCCGCTGATGCGCTCCTGGGTATTGACCTCACACACCAGGGTGCGGCGGCCCGCGCGTGCCGAGCGCAGGGCCAGGGCGGCGGCGACGGTGCTCTTGCCCACGCCTCCCTTGCCGGAAACGATCCACAACCGCTTGTCGAACAGCGCACCCATGGGGAGGGGGGACCCTAGGGATGGCCCCCCACCTGTCAACGCACTCCGTCGCGAGTCCGACACACACTTGACACGTCGCGTCGTGTGCTTCCAGAGTCCGCGCGGTTGGACCCGGGGCCTGCCGCGTCCCCCCGACAATTCGCGGAGCGAGGAAACCCCCATGATCATGAACAACCCGATGGTGAAGAGAATCGTCGAGACGGGCGAGGAGCGCGTGGGCAAGCTGACCCAGCAGCTCATGTCGAACGAGAAGTTCGTCGCGGCGGTGCAGTCGCTGGTGACGCGCTCGCTGGCGGCCAAGGGCACGCTGGACAGCGCGCTGCGCACGGCCCTGTCGGCCATGAACCTGCCGTCCACGGCGGACCTGGAGCAGCTGCGCGCCAAGGTGGATGACCTGGAGCGCCTGCTCACGTCGGTGGAGTCCAAGGTGGACGCGCTGTCGGCCGCCAAGAAGAAGTAGCGGAAGAAGCGGTTCGAGCAGCTCCGCTCGGCGAGCCAGACCCCACTGGACACCTCGCCGGGCGGTCCCCCGCCACCGCATGGTTCGAGCACTCCACGTGAGTTGTTCACGGCGGTTGGCTGAACAGGGGGTTCAGCAAGGAATTGAACTCGTGGTGAGGCGTGAACCCTGACGCCAGGTGAGGACGCCCCGTGTCATGTCTTCGGGTGGCAGGGCATCCCGACAAGGTTCTCGCTTTTTCCTGACCCGAATCATTAAGTGGGCTTCTCCTATTTTCGCTTATTTCAAGGAGAAGCCATGTCCAACGACTTTTTCAGGAATTTCAGTTTCGCGGCAGAGGGAAGCAGGCGCCTGCTGCTCACGGGGGGCGCGGGGTTGATGCTGGCCACGGCGCTGGGCTGTGGCCAGATGCCGGAGACGAACAGCCACGAGGACCGGTGCGCAAGGCGCAGACGGCCATCGTGGGCAGCCGCATCCAGGCGGAAGGTTGGAACTCGTCGCTGACGACGGCCGGTGCCGTGTTCAACGAGGGCGGCGGTGACGGCCAGTCGGTGGCTGGCCTCCAGATCAACGAGGTCATCGGCTACAGCGGAGTGAACTTCGGCAGTGGCGTGAACCAGATCCAGGTGCGCGTGGGCGTGCCCTACGCGGGCGGCAAGGCGGAGATCTGGGCCGACGCGGTGGGCAGTGGCACGAAGCTCGGCACGGTGGCGATCTCCGCCGCCACGGGCAGTGATTGGAATGCCTTCACCACGCTGACCATCTCCACGCCCACGATCAGCGGCACGCACAACCTGTTCTTCAAGGGCGTGGCGACGGGCGGCGACTGGTTGTTCAAGTTCGACTACTTCGAGCTGTACAACACGGGCGGTGGAGGCACCAATCCTCCTCCGACGGGTCCGACGGGCACGGTGCCGGTGGTGGTGACGAACAAGTGCCCGTTCGCCCTCAACGTCATCCTGTCGGGTGTGGGCGACATCCCGCTGGAGAAGGACTCGGCGGGCAACAAGATCTACCGCAACCTCGGCACCGGCGGCAGCTACACCTATTACGCGCCGGGCAACTACCCCAGCGGCCGCGTGAGCGCCTACCGCACGCTGCCCTCGCCCACCTCGCCGCGCGAGCTGGAGAAGGCCGAGTTCACGCTCGGACCCGACGGCAACGGCGTGCAGAACATCTATTACAACCTCACGTACGTGGACCACGTGGGCCTGCCCATGCAGATCTCCACCGTGGGCAACAACGGCTGCAACATGGCCCAGTGCAACAAGAGCTACAGCGCGCTGAGCTCGGCCATCGCCAACGCGTGCCCGGACGGTCTGCGCTACACCATGGGGGGCGGCACCATCTGCCTCGCGCCGCGCTCCTTCTGCCTCGACGGGGAGTACTCGAGCGACCCGCGCCGCGCCTCGGTGTGCAACCGCCTGGACAGCGAGATCGCCCGGTGCGCGAGCAAGTACCCCGGCCAGTGCAACCCGGGCACGGCGAAGACGCCGCAGGTGTATGCCTGCTCCGCGCCCTTCTTCGATCAGAGCGCCAAGTGGTGCTCGGCCATCACGCGCGGCATGGTGGACAGCCCCGACAGCACGAACGTGGCCCAGTACTACAACACCGGCAAGCCCTACAACCAGTACGCCAAGTGGGTGCATGACCAGTGCGGCGCGGTGTACTCGTTCGCCTACGACGACTACCCCATGGCGGCCAACCAGGCCGGCTTCTACACCTGCAACGGTGGCCGGCAGCTCAACGTGACGTTCTGCCCCGCGGGCTGAAACCCACTCGCTTCTGTCCTGACGCCCAGGTCCTCCCAGGGGACCTGGGCGTCGCCGTTCCCTCCTGGGCTTCGTCACACGAGATCTCATGACTCTCTTCAAGAAGAACACGCGGACGGGTGTCTCCCTGGCGCTGTGGGGCCTGTGCGGGCTGGTGCCCTCGCTCGCCCTGGCGGCGGGTGAGTCCGTCCAGGTCTGGCTGACCACCACCTCGGGCAGCTCCCTGTCCAAGCGCTTCAACGCCGAGGCGAACAAGACCTTCGGAACGCAGAGCGGCACGTCGACGACGATCGACATCACCGAGTCGACCACCTACCAGACCATCGATGGTTTCGGGGGGCGCTGACGGACTCGTCCGCGTGGCTCATCTTCAATTCACCCCAGCGCAACGCCATCATGAACGATCTGTTCAGCGTGTCGGCGGGAGGGGCTACGGCATGGTCCGTCTGCCCATGGGGGCGTCGGACTTCGCGCGCAACAACTACAGCTACGACGACACGTGCTGTGACTTGAATGGCTTCTCCATCAACCACGACACGGCCTACATCATCCCGCTGCTCAAGCAGGCGCTCCAGCTCAACCCCGAGCTGAAGATCACCGCCCTGCCGTGGAGTGCCCCCGCGTGGATGAAGTTCAACAACTCGTTCACCGGCGGCGGCTACCTGCGCAATGACCTGTACGGCATGTATGCCGATTACTTCGTCAGGTTCCTCCAGGGCTACAAGGCCCAGGGCGTGCCCATCCACTCGGTGAGCATGCAGAACGAGCCGCACAACGCGAACAGCACGTACGCGACGATGCAGATGGAGCCCGCGGATCAGGCGAACTTCGCGGCCAACAACCTGCGGCCCGCGCTCGACAACGCGGGCTTCGGCTCGGTGAAGATCTTCGCCTGGGATCACAACTGGTACGAGGGCGGGGCCCCGTCGCGCTTCCCCTACGACACCCTGGCCTACAACAACGGTCAGGCCCAGGCGGCCATCGCGGGCGTGGCCTGGCACTGCTACGAGAGCCCCGAGACCGGCTCCGCCGTCCAGAACGACTTCCACAACGCCTATCCCAACGAGGAGATCCACTTCACCGAGTGCACCGGCGGCGAGTGGGCGAAGGACGCGGCGGCCAACTTCACGTGGAACGTGCGCAACGTGATCATGGGCCCGCTGCGCAACTGGGCGCGCAGCTCCCTGTACTGGAACATCGCGTTGGATCCCAACCACGGCCCCTTCACGGGCGGCTGCGTCGACTGCCGCGGCATGCTGACGGTGAACAACGCCACGGGCACCTACACGAAGAACGAGGACTACTACTCCTGGGCGCACTTCGGGAAGGTGGTGCGCGCGGGCGCGGTGCGCATCGGCTCGACGAGCCTGGGCAATGGCAACATCGAGACCGTGGCCTTCAAGAACCCGGACGGCTCGCTGGCGCTGGTGGCGCTCAACTCCAACGGCAGCCAGACGCTCACCTTCAAGGTGCGCTGGAACGGCCAGTCCTTCGACTACTCGCTGCCGCCGCGCTCGGTCGCCTCGTTCAAGTGGAAGGCGGGCTCCTCGGGGGCACCACCACCGCCTACCGGCTCGTGAACAAGGCCACCGGCAAGTGCGTGGACGTCGAGGGCCCGAGCACCGCGGACGGCGCGAAGATCCACCAGTGGGCCTGCCACACCGGCTCGAGCCAGCAGTGGACGCTCCAGCCGACGGACAGCGGCTACTCCCAGATCGTCTCGCGCTACAGCGGCAAGGCGCTCGACGTGGCGGACGTGAGCACCGCGGACGGCGCGCCCGTGCAGCAGTGGGCCTGGTCCAATGGCTCCAATCAGCAGTTCAAGACCGTCTCGCTGGGCAATGGCTATGTCCGCATCGAGGCGCGCCACAGCGGCAAGGTGCTCGACGTGACGAGCTGCACGAGCAGTGGGGATGGGACGAAGCTCCAGCAGTGGGCATGGTCGAACAACGACTGCCAGCAATTCCTGCTCGAGCCGCTCTGATACCCCCGGGACCGTGTGAGGAGGCCCCCGTGCCCTGTTGGGGCGCGGGGGCATCACCCCCTCCACGATTCAGGACTGCTTCTTCTTGTCCATCTCATCCAGCTTCTTCTCGAGCTCCTCGAGCCGCTGGGTGAGCACCTGCATGTCGCGGCCCATCGCGGGCAGGTTGCCGGCCAGGTTCTCCACGGCCTGCTTGACCCGCTCGTCGATCCGGCGCTGCCAGTCCTCGAGCGCGCGCTGGCTGGCCTTGAGCAGCTCCGCCGCTCCGCTGGGCGGGGGCGCCGCGGCGCCGCCGGCGTCCTCCTGGGGGCCGCGGGCTCGTCGCCCGGCGTGGCCTCCTCGCGGCGCAGCAGCTTGTCGAGCCGGGACTCGGCCTCCTCGCGGATGGACGCCACGCGGGGCGTGACGGCCTTCTGGATGAAGTCCGTGAGGGACTCGCCCGGGTGGCGGATGATCTCCCGGAGCACCGTCAGGGGCATCCGGTTCCGCTTCTTCTCCTCCTCGAAGATGATCTGCGCGAGCGTGACCGAGGTGAGGTCCTCCTTCGTCTTGTTATCGACAATCTGGACCTCCACGCCTTCCTTGATCATCGCGGCGATCTCGTCGAGGGTCACGTACCGGCTCTCGACGGTGTCGTAGAGCTTGCGGTTCGTGTATCGCTTGATGACCTTAGGCTCCTTCGCCGGCACGCCTGCCTGCTCTGGCTCGCTCATAGTTTGGTGTCTCCGCGACGCATGGTGATGCTTGCGTACTCGGGTGGGTCGTCAGCCTGTAGCAGAGGGGGGCGGGCAAGCCACGCGACGGGTTGCTCGCGATGGTCTGCTCGTGCCTCTATACTCCGGCTCAGGCCGAGCCCTAATGATCGTCAAGTGTGAGCAGTGCGAGACGCGGTTCAAGATCCCCGACGAGAAGGTGACGGACAAGGGGGTCAAGGTCCGCTGCACCAAGTGTCAGCATACGTTCCGGGTGGTGCGCGAGGAGGTTGCTCCCGCCGTGCCCGCGCCGGCCGTGGCCGCGCCCGCGCCCGCGCCGGTGGCCAGGCCCGCGATGGCCGCCCGCGTGGGGACGCCCCTCGAGGTCCCTCGGGCCCCGGCTCCCGCGACGAGGCCCGTCCCGCCTGGCGTGAAGCCCGCGCAGGCCGCCGCCCCACCGGGTCTCGCCGCTGCTCGCGGCGGTGCTCCCGCGCTGCCTCGTGTCACTTCCATGGATCCACCGCGGACCCCCGCGACGCTCGATCTGGATCCGCTGATGGAGTTCGCGGGGGAGACGTCATCGGCGTCCGCCCGGCCACTGACGCCCGCGCTGTCGCTGTCGTTCGACGAGAAGAATCCGTTCGCGACGGTGGAGGCGCCCGCGCCGAAGCCGGCCGCGGCCAGCCGCCGGCAGCGCCCATGCGCGGTGCTCCGGCGCCGAAGCCCGCCCCGGGGCTCGCGCCTCCGGTGCCGGCCCAGGTTCCCACCCGGAGCCCCACGCCGGTGGCCATGCGCGCCACTCCGGCGCCGAAGCCCGCCCCGGCTCCCGCGCCTCCCGCGCCGGTCCAGGTTCCCGCCAGGAGCCCGGCGCCAGCGCCCGTGCGCGCCGCTCCGATTCCCCTTCCCGTCGAGGAACCGGATCCGTTCGCGCTGCCTCCGGACGATGAACCCGACGTGACGACGTTCGATCCGGATGCCGCCCCGGCGGCCCCCGCGTCGTTCGCGGCGGCGGATCCGTTCGCGTTGTCGCCGGACAGCGCGCCCGCGGCCCCCGTGTACGAGGAGATGGAGGGGCTCGAGGGCAACAACCCGTTCGTGTCGTTCGTCCCCCCGCCGGCGGCCGCGCCACCCCCACCCGCGCCGCCGCCTCCCGCTCCGGTGCCGGTCCGGAGCGCGGCGCCCGTCGCGGTCCAGGCTCCGGCTCCCGCCAGCATGGGCGGGTTCGAGAGCGACAACCCGTTCGCCGCGTTCGATCCCGTATCCGCGCTGCCTCCGGCGGCCGCGGCGGCTCCCGCTCCGTCCATGCCCTCGGGCATTCCGGACTGGGGCGCTCCCGCGCAGCAGGGCGCACCCTCGGGCATTCCGGACTGGGGCGCTCCCGCGCAGCAGGGCATGCCCTCGGGCATTCCGGACTGGGGGCTCCCGCCGGACAGGGGAACGCCCCGGGCGGGCCTTCCCCTTCCAGGACTTCCGCGGGCAGGACGCCGCGCCCTCGGGCCGGGGTGCTCTCGCCGATGTGCCGGCGCCCAGGCCCGCGCCGCCGGTGGTGGCCCCACCCGAGCTCCCCGCGGCAGGGGCGGCGCGACCCGGTTCCGGAATCGTTCAGCGGCTGGCGGCGGCGGCCGTCCAGTTCGTGGTGGTCGCGCTGCTGCTGGCCGGGCTGCTCGCCGTGGCCTTCTCCTCGCTCAACGAGGGCCAGCTGGAGTTGTCCGATCTGTCCGTCGCGCGCCTTCGCGAGTGGCTGTCGCCCACGACGCCGCTGGTGGCCAAGGACGTCTCCAATGGTCTCTATGAGGTCACGGGGGGCAAGCCCCTCTTCTTCGTCCGGGGCGAGGTGGTCAATCGCGGTGCCACGCCCATCCGGGTGAAGGCCCGGGTCTCGCTGTTCGATGGGGAGCGGCGGGTGTTGTCGTCGGAAGGGCTCGCGGGCCCGCCGCCGACGCCCGAGGACCTGTACTCGGTGCGCACCGCCGGCGACGCCGCCGCGCTGCGGACCCGTCTGGACTCGGCCGCGCAGGCGGTGGCTCCCGGCGCGCACATGCCCTTCGTCGTCTTCTTCTTCGAGTACCCCGAGAACCTGGCGGACCTCCGGTTGGAGGTGACGCTCGAACCCCAGGACGTGGCCGCCACCACGGGAGGCGTTCGGGAGGGAAGCGCGGGCAATGGCCAGCCGTGAGGAGGCCAGGGCTGTCGTCCGCAGGCTCCATGCCCTGGGCGGGGGCGGCGGGGAGATCGTCCGCAAGGCGGCCGCCCGCGAGCTCGCCCGGTTGGATCCGCTCGACGCCAACGAACTGCTCCACCACGTCATCCTGCTCGCCCGAGGGGGCTGGGAGCCCGCCACCTGCGTGCTCTCCTCCTTCGTGGCGGCGCTCGGCCTGGAGTCCTCGAGCATCCCCTACGCGGACTCCCTGCGCCGCATGGCCGAGGTGCAGTCCCTGGAGTCCGTGGCGGACCTCTTCCAGACGGCGCCCGCCCACAAGGAGTTCGACGAGGGCGCGGCGGCCCGGGCGGACGCCAAGGCCTTCACCCAGTCGCTGGGCCACATCAAGCAGCAGGCCCGCCTCACGAGGGATCCGGACGTGCTCGCGCGGCTGTCCGCGGTGAGCAACCCGGCCGTCATCCGCAACGCGCTGCTCAACCCCCGGCTCACCGAGGAGATCGTGGTGCGCATGGCGGCTCGCCGCCCGGCCCGGCCCGAGCCCCTGGTGGAAATCTGGAAGTCGACGCGCTGGTCCGCACGGCACGCGGTGCGCCGCGCGCTCGTCTTCAACCCCTACCTGCCGCCGGAGGTGGGGGTGAAGATCGTCCCCCTGCTCAACGGGAGTGATCTGGCGGAGCTCGCCGCGGATTTCTCCGTGCACGCCTCCCTGCGCGAGCAGGCGGCGCGTCTGCTCAAGGGCGGCTAACCGCGCTTGGGGCCGGAGTCGTGGTGGTAGTCGGCGTCCGAGACGTCCTGGCCGCGCTTGTTGCGGGGCAGGGGCCGGCGTCCACCGGTCTCCGCCCTTGGAGGCCTTCTTGAAGGAGTAGACGAAGCGGCCCACGGCATTGCCGAGCTGACCCATCCGCGCGGCGGAGAACACCACCACCAGGATGAAGCCGATGAAAAGCAGTTCTCCGAGCCGCAGTCCCAACATGAGGCGCACAGTGCAGCAATGCCCCGGGGAGGCAAGCCGCGTGTCGGCGCCCGGACGGCATGCCAGAGGGCTCGCGCCTGGGGCCGGGCTGTCGCACACTCCGCGCCATGCTCCTGCTCGCCCACCGTGGTGCCAGCGCCGATGCCCCGGAAAATACCCTCGCCGCCTTCCAGGAGGCCGTGACCCAGGGGGCCGATGGCGTGGAGTTGGACGCCATGGTGTGTGGCTCGGGCGAGGTGGTGGTGTGCCACGACGAGCACCTGGAGCGGCTCGCCGGCCTGCCCTGGGAGGTGCGCACCACGTCCTGGTGGAAGCTGAAGGGGGCGGACGTGGGCAGCCGGCTCGGCTTCGCCCCCGCGCGCATTCCCCTGCTGGAGGAGGTGCTGGATGCGCTGCCCGCGCACTTCCTCGTCAACATCGAGCTCAAGTGCGACCACTTCGACGATGGAGGGCTCGCCGTGAAGGTGGCCCGGCTCGTCACCGAGCGGCGGCTGGCCGGGCGGGTCATCATCTCCAGCTTCAACCCGGTGTGCCTTTTCCGGACCGCCGCCGCCGCGCCCTCGTTGCGCCGTGGCTTCCTCATCGATCCGGACAAGCGCTGGGGTCCGCAGGCCCACGGCCGGTGCCGCTCGTCTCCTCGCACTCGGTGCACCCCTACCACGAGCAGTGCACGCCGGAGCGGGTGGAGGGGTGGCGCGAGCGGGGCTGCGCGTGGCGGTGTGGACGGTGGACGACGCCCGGCGCGCGCGCGAGCTGAAGGAGATGGGCGTCTCCTACCTCATCACCAACCGGCCGCGCGCCGTGCGCGAGGCCCTGCGCTAGAAGTCCAGGCCGAGCGTGGTGCTGAAGGCCAGCACCGCGGACAGGGGGCGGTTGTCCGCGACATTCGTGCCCGTGGGAATGGCGCCCTGGCTGCTCAGGGACACCTCGGCGCCGAGCTGCAGCGCGCCGCCGATGAAGCGTCCACCGGCGTAGAAGCGGGTGTTGATGTTGTCCCAGCCGCTCACCGGCGCGTAGGCGGCGATCGTCGGCCGACCCGTGGTGGGCTCAACCGGCTCGAAGCCGAGCAGCTCCGACTCGGCGGCCACGCCCACGAAGTCGATGCCGCCGTAGGGGGTGAGGGTGATCATGCCGCCGAGCGGGAACTGCTTGCCCACGCCCACGTCCAGGCCGCCCGCGGTCAGGTGGAAGTCGCGCGTGTTGAGCAGGTGCGTCACGTGCGCGCGAAGGCCGATGTCCGGCAGCCAGGGGATGAAGCCCTCGTTGACGGCCCACTTCACCTCGCCGGTGGCGGCGAACAGGTTGCTGCGGTCGAGCCAGCCCACGCGTGCCCCCACGTCGATGGAGAAGGGCAGGCCCTTGCGCACGTGGATGGAGGGCACCAGGACCGCGCCCTGCTGCGCGTTCACCATCGGCAGCCCCGCCTCCGTGGGCAGCCCGACGACGCCCAGCTCCATGCCCACGGCGAAGCCCGCGTGTCCGAGCGTCTCCGGCGGCGTCAGGTTGGTCGCGGTCATCACCGCGCCCAGCGTGCGCGCGAAAGCACGGAAGTCGGAGTCCGTCGAAAAGCCCGTCCTGGCGGAAGTCTCGCCGGGCTTCCCGAGCTTCGACAGCTCGACGTCATTGCGATCCGCGTACGCGGCGGGACCGCCCACCAGCACCGCGAGAGCCATCCACCGGCTGAACGTCCGCATCCTCAGAACCGCCTCCCAGGCGCACGTGCTGGCCGACGGCGCCAAACGGGGGCGACGCTAGCGTGCACCAGAGTGGAGCGTCAATAAAACGGGCGGCTTCCCGCGGAGTCCGTGGACTCCGCCGAAAGCCGCCCGGAGACAGCGAACCGCGGGCCTACTGCTTGGCGGCGTTGCCCGGAGGCGCGAGCTTCTGGGCCACCTCGGCCGGACGGCGGCGGATGAGCACCGCGCGGCGGCTGGCGAAGTCGGAGCTCTCGCGCGCCACCACCAGGACGCTGTTGTTGCCCTCCTTGAGGGTGAACTCGGTGGAGAACTTGATCCGGTTCGGCGTGCCCGCCTTGGCGTTGGTCGTGTCCGCTCCCTGGAAGTAGACCTTCTGGTCGTTCACCAGGACGTACATGTCCAACAGCCCCTGCGCGTCACTCACCTCACCGCTCAAGGTGTACTTCTCGCCCGTGGCCACCAGTCCGCCCTGGCTCGGATCCACGTCGAGCTTGATCTCCGGCGGCGAGCGGCGCGACAGGTGCGCGAACTCGGGCGTGGGGCCGGCCTTGGCCGACGTCTCGCGGGCATCCTGGGTGCGCACGAAGGCGAAGCGCTCCTTGTCGAGCGCCACCCGGTAGAAGCCCTTGGTCGCCGCCTCGACGGCCAGCGTGGCCGCCTTGGGCAGCCGGCCCACCACGGCGGCGTCCGCGCGCGGCTCGGCGAACAGCTCCGCCTTGTCCGCCACCTTCACCGAGCCCTTCTTCGGCTCGAACTTGAGGGCCGGGGCGTCCGTCACCGGCATCTCCAGCTTCTCCATGGCCAGCTCCTCGAGCGGCTCGTCGAGGATGGCCAGCTTGAGCTGGAAGTGGTCGTCCTTGAGGGCCTTCTTCACCGCGAGCTGGAAGCGCGCCGTCTTCGTCTCGCCCGGGGCCATCTCGCCCAGCTTGAAGCGGCCCTTCTCGATGAAGATGTTCGGCTCGCCCGCGTTCTTGATCTGCGCGAACGAGTCGAGCGCCTTGCCCTTGCCGGTGTTCGTCACGTCGAGGATGACGCTGATGTCCTCGCCGCGCTGGGCGACGCCGTCGCGGTTGCACGTGTCGCAGTCATCCACCACCTGCCAGTTGAAGGCGAAGGAGGGGCGCGGCAGCTCCACGAAGCTCAGCTCGCTCACCAGCGTGGTGGGCAGCGTGCCGTTGTCGTCGAGCACCTTCACCGTCACGTCGTCGCGGCGCGAGGTGAGATCCTTGGGCAGGCGCACCTTCACCTTCCAGGTCTTCTTCTCCCCGGGGGCGAGGCTGCCGATGAGGAACTCGCGGCGGTCGAGGTAGTAGTTGTCGCTCTCGGTCCAGGCGCGCACGCGCTTGAGGGGCTCGCTGCCCTTGTTCTCCGCGGTGAAGGCCATGTCGAACGTCTCGCCCGCGGTGATCTTCTGGTCCGCGGTGGGGGTGAAGGAGGTGGCGAGCTTCACGTCCTTGGGGGTCGGGCCGGCGCTCCAGTCCACGCCCAGGGCGGCGATGGCCGAGTTGATGCGCTGCGCCTCCTCGGCGATCTTCTTCTCCACGTAGTCCTTGCCCTTCTGCAGCATCTGCTTGCGGTCGGAGTAGGGCACCTGGAGCACGTAGTCGCGGGCGAACTGCACCTCGAAGTCCTCCTTCACCTCGTCCTGGCTCTCCGCGTCGAGCTGGTCATCCAGCTCCTCGCTGCTGCCCACCGAGTCCACGTCGAGCAGGTGGCTGCCCGCGTGCGCCTTGGGGTCTTCCTTGGCGCCCTCGGGGTTCTTCGCCGCGTCCTCCTGCTTCTTGGCGATGGCCTGCAGCTGCTTCTGGTCCACCTTGAGGTACTTCACCGTCTCGAGCGGCTTCTCGCGGCCGAGCACGTCCTCGCGCTTCTTGGCCACCGACTCGGAGTTGGGGTTGCCGAAGTGCTGATCCAGGTCCGCCTCGCCAATCGTCTTGCGGGGGGCGAACACCACCACGCGCTCGTCGGTGACGGCGGAGGGGACCAGCTCGATGTCCGGAACGATACCCACCTCCTGGATGGAGACGTCACCGGGGGTGAGGTACTTGGCGATGGTGAGCTTGAGCGCGCTGTCGTCCGGGAAGTCATAGAGCACCTGCACGCTGCCCTTGCCGAACGTCTGGCGGCCGATGATGACCGCGCGGTTGAGGTTCTTGAGCGCGCCGGCGACGATCTCCGAGGCCGAGGCGCTGCCCGCGTTGACGAGCACCGCCACCGGATAGGACTCCTCGCCCTCGTCCGCGTGGGCCTTCTTCTCCTCGCGCAGCTTGTCCGACAGACCCACCGTGGAGACGATGGTGCCGTTGGACACGAAGGTGTCGGACACCTGGATGGCCTGCTCGAGCAGACCGCCCGGGTTGCCGCGCATGTCGAGCACCACGCCCTTGAGCCCGCCCTTGGCCTCGGTCTGCTTGCGCATCTCCGAGAGCGCCGCCTGCAGGTCGCGCGTGGTGTTGCCCTGGAAGTTCTTCAGCCGCACGTAGCCCACGTTGCCGGCCAAGAGCTTGTGCTGCACGCTGTCGATGGAGATCATCCCGCGCGCGAGCGTCATGGCGCGCGGCTTGTCCCAGCCCTTGCGCTCCACGGTGATGGTGATGCGGCTGTCCACGGGCCCACGCAGCTTGGACACGGCCTCGTTGAGGTCCATGTTGACCGTGGACTCCTCGCCAATCTTCTTGATCTGATCGTCCTTGAGGATGCCCGCGCGGTGCGCCGGCGTCTTGGGCAGCACCTTGACCACGGTGAGGTTGCCCTCGCGCATCTGGATGACGAAGCCCAGGCCACCGAACTCACCCTTGGTGGACAGCTTCATCTCCCGGTACACCTCGGGGCGCAAGAGCACCGAGTGCGGATCCAACGTGGAGAGCATCCCGTTGACGGCCGCGTACTCGATGTCGCGCGTGTCCTCCATGGGCCGCATGTTCTTGTTGATGAAGTCGAAGACGTCCTTGAGCGTGAAGGACATCTTCCAGAGCGAGTCCACGTGGCTCAGGTCGAACTCGCGCAGCTTGCCGTTGACGTTCACGTTGAGCTTGCCCGTCTCGGCGCTGCCGTCCACGAGCACGTCCGGCACGCTCTTCTCCACGTACTCCAGCGCGGAGATCATCATCTCCTTGGGCCGCACGCGCTTGGGGTCGACGTAGTTGTCCTTCACGTAGAGGATGACCTTGGTGAAGACGCGCAGGAGGAGAGGTCGTGCTGCTGCCCGCCAGTCTTCTCCCCAGCGGCGCGGGCATCCGAGCCCGCCGGCCGGCCTCCGCGGCCCCCAGGGTCAGGGGCAGGGGGCGCGGTCATTGCCAACGAGGGCCCAGGCGCCCAGCAGAACGGCGACGGCGGTGATCCGGCGAAAGAATCGCGGCATGGTTCATCCAGGTGAGGCCCGTGAGCCTCGGGGTGATGCGTGAAAACCCAATGAAATCGAGAACTTGAATCGGGTAAAAGAGGGATGCCGGAAGCAGCCGGGCAAGCCTAATCATGGACTCCCGGTGCTTCAAGCGTGTGCCCACGTGCAACGTTGGAGAACGCCACCTGCGGGAAACTCCTTCCCGCGCCGGGGCTTCGGACGGTGACAACCGGCCGGGAGGATTATTTCCCGTCCGGGGGAGGGGGACATTGCCCACGGCGAGCAGACCTCGGTAGAGCAGCGTGCCACCCACCACCGCCACGGGGAGGAAGAAGTTGTTGAGCAGGGGCACCCAGAGCAGGACGTAGACCCCGGCGCCGAAGCCCAGGCACAGCGGCCAGCGCTGACGCAGCACCCGGCGCACCTGGCCAAAAGGGTATTGGTGGCGGGTCATGGGGGCGGCGAGGTGCTCGCCCGCCAGCCAGAGCATCGTCCAGAGCGTGCCCAGCACGGCCCAGGCGATGCTGCCCACCCCCGGCACCAGGTGCAGCGGCAGGAGCACCCCCAGGCCCAGCAGGAGGAAGAAGATGCGCGCCAGGGTGTGGGACACGCCGAGCACCAGGCCCCGGAAGAAGGCGCCGAGCCGGAAGGGCGGCGGGCTGTAGCCGCCGCAGCACTCCTCGGTGAGCTCGGAGAGCGGATCCTGCAGGGGCGCGAGCACCAGGGGGACCACCACGCTGGCCCCCACGACGAACAGCACGAGGAACAGGAGCGCGAAGACCAGCCCCAGAGCACACGGCCCCACCAGGGCTCGGGCCTCGTCCACACCATGGCCAGGAGATCGGGCGCATACACCCAGAGCAGGACGACGAGGCTCCGAGTGCCACCAGGGTGACGAGCCCACAGAGCAGGGACAGGGTCCGCAGGCGGGGGGTCCGGAAGATGAGCCTCGTGGCCCGGCCAATCAGGGCGAGGCCCCGGAGGAAATCCGCCGGGTTGGACCGGGCGGAGAAGGAGGGCACCGGCGAAGAAGCACTCATGGGGGGAGACCATGCGCAAATGGCAGCGGCAGGGTCAACGACCGTTATATAGGGCCGCCATGTCCCTCGACCTTCAGCGAACTGCCTCCGAGCCCATTACCTCCGTCGACATGCTCCTGGCCGGCTTCCGGTCCGCCGAGAAGCCGCGCGCTCAACATCGGCTGGGGCTCGAGCACGAGAAGTTCGTCTACCCGGTGCGCTCCGCGAGGAGCGTGCCCTACGAGGGGCCCTCGGGGATTGGCGCGCTGCTCGCGAAGCTGGCTCCGGGCGGCTATGAGCCCTTCCGGGAGACCCCGTCCTCCCCCACCATCGCGCTGCAGAAGGGGATGCTCACCATCTCCCTGGAGCCCGGCGGACAATTCGAGCTGTCCGGCTCGCCCTTCACCACCGCGCGCGAGGCCCATGCCGAGAACCTCGCCCACCTCTCCGAGGTGAAGGCCGCCGCGGCCTCCCTGGATCTGCAACTGGTGGCCCTGGGCTACCGGCCCTTCGGGACGACCGAGGACGTGTCGTGGATGCCCAAGTCGCGCTACGTGGCCATGCGCCAGGTGCTGCCCGAGCGCGGGGCACTCGCCCACCACATGATGTTGATGACCTCCACCGGCCAGGTGTCGCTCGACTGGGAGGACGAGGCCGACTGTGTGCGCAAGACGGTGCTCATCGCGCGGCTGACCCCGCTGCTGGTGGCGCTCTACGCCAACAGTCCGCTGCGTGACGGCAAGCCCTCCGGCTACATGTCCTTCCGCAGCCGGGTCTGGGACGAGGTGGATCCCACGCGCTGTGGCTACCTGCGCTCCTTCTTCGACGGCTCCTTCTCCTACAAGGCCTACGCGGAGTGGGCGCTGGATGCCCCCATCCTGTTCCTGCGCCGGCGCGGGGAGTACCTCCGGCCGAAGATGACCTTCCGGCAGTTCATCCGCGACGGCTTCGAGGGCGCTCCGGCCGACCTGTCGGACTGGACGGACCACCTCTCCACGCTCTTTCCCGAGGCGCGGCTGAAGAAGGTCGTCGAGGTGCGCGGCGCGGATTGTTGTTCGGCGGCCATGACGGGCGCGCTCGGGGCGCTGTGGCGCGGGCTGCTGTATGACCGCACGGCGCTGGACGAGGCTCGCGCCTGCTGCCGCCGCTCACCTACGAGCAGCAGCTCGCCTTCCACGACACCGCGCGCCGCGAGGACTCGCGGGGCGGTGGAATGGACAGGAGTTGCACCGCCTCGCCGGGGAGATGGTCGCCATCGCCCGCCGGGGACTGGAGCGCCTGGATCCCCAGGACGCGCCCCTGCTCGAGCCCCTCACCGAGGTGGCCGCCTCGGGACGCTCGCCCGCGCAGGCGGTGCTGGAGGCCTGGGAGAAGAACCCGTCTCCCGAGGCCCTGCTCTCGCGCTTCACCCTGTGAGGGTGACGTCCGGGTGGGACGCTAGAAGCGCCCACCCACGGTGGCGGCGATGTTGAGCAGGTTGCCGCCCGAGTCGCCGTTGGGGGTGGCCGCGTCCGCGAACTCCTCGCCGAAGAGCACCCGGTAGGACGCCCGCGCGCCCGCGAAGATGCCGTTGCCGAAGCGGTAGTCCACACCGGCCGCGAGCGGCACCTCGGTGATGAAGTCGTTGCGGTAGAGTCTTTCCGCGCCGCTCGTGGCGTTGAGGTAGCTCACGCCCGCGCCCACGCCCACGTAGGGCCGCAGCTTGTCCTGGGCAACCAGGGGACCCGCCTTGGCGAGCAGACCGACGTTGTAGCGGTACATGGCCTCTCCGTCCCCGACACGGGGATCGTCGATGGGCAGGCGCTGCCCCTCGACGGCCGCCTCGACGCCGAGGTTGCGCCAGGGCTGCGCACCGGCCGCGATGCCCACCATCGGACCCACCTTGGTGACCTCTCCGGCGCTGCCCGCCAGCCCACCCGCGCCCAGGCGGACGTCCAGGCCCACCGGGGTCGTCGCCTCCTTGAACTTGAGCTCCTCGGCGACGCGCTCCGCACTGGGCGCCGCGAGCGCCACACCCGACATGCAGAGGGACACCAGCGCGACACCACCCATCCAGGAACGAGCTTTCACGTCTTCCTCCCCGTCACGTCGGCGACCGAGGCCGACTTCTGTTTCCCGGTGAAATCTGCTCACGCGCCTGGAATGGGAAGGTTGACGAGACGCACTCGGACCCATGGCCGTGCCCGCTCCGGGGCAGGTGCGAGGCCCCTGCTCGGCTGCCTCCCCACTCGTGCCGTCAGCGGCGGCCGAAGAGCTTGCGCAGACCCGACAGGAGTCCGCCCGGACGTGTCCCGGGCTCGCCCTCGAAGGGGGAGCGTGACAGCAGGGCTTCCCACTCCGCGTCCTCGGGTGGCTGCGCGGCGAGGGTGACCGGCTGGCGTTTGACACCGGGCAGGGTGACGGCCAGCGACAGCAGCCCGTCCTGCGACAGGCTGAAGTGCACCTCGACCTCGCCCGGACGCTCGAGGGTGAGGGAGAGCGTGCCGAGGTACTCGTTCTCCACCGCCACGAGCGAGGGCCCCTGGAAGAGCGCGAGGGCGAGCGGGCCGGCGGTGACGGGAATCACCAGCGTCTTCTCCGCGGGCAGGCGCGTGTCGCGCTCGAGGACGCGCCGCAGTCCGCCTCCGCGCTCGGCGACGCCCACGGGAACGGAGAGCACCTCGGAGACGGTGGCGCCCGGCTTGCCCTTCTCGGCGTCGAGCAGCCCCTGGCCCAGCAGCGCCGCGCCGAGCGCCGCCGGGTGCTCGGCCCCCACGTCCGTGCGCACGGGCACGCCCAGGGCCTCCTCCAGTCCGCGACGCACCAGGGGCGCGCGGCCCTGGCTTCCCAGCAGCAGCACCTCGTCGAGTCCCTGGGGCGTGAGCGCGCTGGACTCGAGCACCTGCCGCACGACGAGGGTGAGGCGCTGCACGAGATCCTCGGTGAGGGTGTCCAGGCGCTGGCGGGTGAGCACGAAGGGCGGGGCGCCGCCGGGCATGGGCAGGGACACTTCCTCCCGCTCGCTCAGGGCCACCTTGGCGGTCTCGGCGGCGAGCAACAGCTCGACCCAGTCGGAGGGGTGCTCGGGACGGGGGAGCCCCTGGGCCTGGCGGGCCGTGGCGAGCGCCTCGGCGATGCGCGCGTCGAAGTCCATGCCGCCGAGGGTGGGGGTCTCCTCCGGTGGTGATGACCTCGAGATCGTCTCCGGTGAGCTGCACGACGGAGACATCGAGTCCCCCACCGCCGAGCTCCACCACCAGCAGCCGCTTGCGCGCCAGTCCCCGCCCATGCCCGAAGGCGAGCGCCGCGGCGGAGGGGGCGTTGAGGATGCGCAGCACCTCGAGTCCAGCGAGCGTGGCCGCCTCGCGCATGGCGGCGCGCTGCCGGTCGTCGAAGTGGGCGGGAACGCACAGCACGGTGCGCGCGGCCTCGTGGCCGAGCAGGGCGGCGGCGGCGGACTTGAGCTCGCGCAGGAGCTGGGCGGCGAGCTCGGGCAGGAGGAACGGGCGACCGCGGATGTCGATGCTCGCGTCACCCTGGGGGCTGGTGCTCAGGGCGAAGGGCAGGGGGCCGCTCAGCGCGCGCATCAGCGGCGAGCGGGCGCGCACTCCGAGGAGGCGGCGCAGCCCGGGGAGCGCGTGGTTCGGGGCGCGCTCGGCCTCGGCCCGGGCCGCCTCCCCCACGAGGAGCTGGCCCGCCTCGTTCACGGCGAGGAGCGCGGAGATCGCCTGGGCCCCACCGATGGGGATGAGCTGGAGCGTGCCCTGGTGGTGAACGGCGGCGCGTGCCCACGTGGTGCCCAGATCGATGCCGAGCACGACGTCGCGAGGCGCGGCCGTGACGGGGGCCACGGGGACCACGTCGAGGATGGCGCGCCGCCGGCCCTTGAACTCGGGCACCGGCGGTTCGGGAACCACGGACGCGGGAGGCTCGGGCGTGAAGGAAACGGGCGGCTCGGGAGCCACGAGCGCGGGAGGCTCGGGAACCACGGGAGCGGGAGGCTCGGGCGCGAGGGGAACGGGCGGTTCAGGGGCGGGGAGTGGCTCCGCGCTGACCGGAGCCGCGGTGGGAATCCCCTCGCGAGAGGGTGTCCTGGACGCGCCCGGGATGGGCATGCGCTCGGCTTGCCGGCGCAGGGCTTCCGCGGAGATGACGGGACGTCCCTTCCGAGTCGTCTCGGCGGGTGGCGCGGGCGGTGCGGCCGGTGCGGTGGGAGCCTCTTCCGGCGCGGGGAAGTCCGGGGAGAAGGGAGGCTTCGCCGTCGCCGGGCCCTTGCGGTCCATGACACGGTCGATGAGCGCCTTGCTGTTCACGTCCAGGCGCACGAAGCGCACCGTCATTCCCGCGCGGGGGCCGTCGGCCTGGGACTTCACCACCACGCCCTCGCCCCGCAGGAGGCGTCCGCCGTCGGCCAGCACCAGCTCGAACAGGAGCTTCGTTCCCTCGGCCTTGGGCGCGCGCGTGGCGAGGAAGAGGCCGCCGCGGGCGACATAGGCGCCGTAGCGGACGATGAACTCCTCCTCCGTGGCGTACGGAAGGCGGATGCGCAGCGGGAGCAGCTTGGGCTCGACCGTCACCGTGCGTCACCGTCTCCCGGAGGGCTTCATTGCAGCGGAAGGCGGGTGTCCTTGCCGCCGCGGGAAGGAAACACGAGCACCAGACCGGGCGTGACGGCGGCCAGGGGCACCTCGAAGACGAGGGCGAGCGACTCGCTCTGCCCTGGCTCCCAGGTGTGGTCCAGCTTCCGGGTGCCGCCCACGGCCTGTGCATCGCGGGGGATGGGGTACTCCTGGCCCTCGGCGTCCAGGAGCTTCGCCGCCGAGAGCGGTACGTCCACGGCCTTCGCGCCGGTGTTGCGCGCCTCGAGCTTCACGCGCACGAAGAGGTCCGAGGTGGTGAGGGCCACCTTGCCGGCGCCGCGCAGCGAGTGCATCGACTCCAGGCCCGTGGGCTGGAGCTCGAGCGTGTCCACGCGCACGGCCTCGCGCGAGGCCAGCGTGAGCGGCTTCACCGCGTCCGCGTCCTGCGCGGCGGCGAGGTCGGCGAGCTGCGCGTGGGGATCGGTGGGCGTGCCGGGCGGGGCCGAGGGGGCACCGCCCTGGTTCACGCGGTCCACTTCCAGGCGCAACTTCTCCAGGGTGCGGTCCTCGGAGGGACCGTCCACGGGTTTCTCCTTGCAGCCGCCCAACGGAGCGGCCGCGCAGAGCAGCAGGAGGAGCGCCTGGATGGGGACTCTCATGCGAGGGTGGTTCCCTGGACCAGCTCGTAGAGCTTGTCGAAGGCGGCGGGGATGCGCGAGGGATCCTCGCCACCGCCCTGGGCCAGGTCGGGCTTGCCTCCGCCGCGGCCGTTGACCTCCTTGGCGAGCTCCTTGAGCAGGTTGCCCGCGTGGATGCCCCGGGCCACCACGTCCTTGGTGGCCGCCACGAGCAGGACGACCTTGCCGTCCTTCTCACCGCCGATGAGCACCACGCCGGACTTGATGCGGTCGCGCAGCTGGTCGGCCATGCCGCGGATGACGTTCGCGTCCGCCTGATCCACGCGCGTGGCGAGCACCTTGATGCCGTGGATGTCGCGCGCCTGCTCGAGCAGATCCTTGCTGGAGCCCGTCTGGGCCTTGACGGACACCTCCTCGACCTTGCGCTCCAGGTCCTTCACGCGCTTCTGCGTGGCCTCCACGCGCTTGACCAGGTCCTTGGGCGAGGTCTTGAGCATCTCGGCGACCTTCTTCAGCTCGCGCTCGGTCTCGCGCACGTACTGGAGGGCGCCCAGGCCCGTGACGGCGGTGATGCGCCGCACGCCCGAGGCCACGCCGCTCTCGCTCACGAGCTTGAACAGGCCGATGTCCCCGCTGCGCCGCACATGGGTGCCGCCGCACAGCTCCGTGGTCTGCGGGTGCACGGTGACGACGCGCACCGTCTCGCCGTACTTCTCGCCGAACATGGCGACGGCGCCCGACTTCTTCGCCTCCTCCAGGCTCATGATGCGCGTCTGGGACTCGGTGTTCTCGCGCACCCAGCCGTTGACCAGGTCTTCCACCTGATCCTGCTGCTCGGGCGTCATGGGCGAGAAGTGCGAGAAGTCGAAGCGCAGGTAGTCCGGCGCCACCACGGAGCCGGCCTGCTTCACGTGCTCGCCGAGCACCAGCTTGAGCGCGCGGTGCAGCAGGTGCGTGGCCGAGTGGTTGGCGCGGATGGACGAGCGGCGCTCGCCGTCCACGCTCGCCTGCACCATGTCGCCCGCCTTGAGCGTGCCCTCGGTCACCTTCGCCTTGTGGACGACGAGGCCGGGCACCGGGCGCTGCGCGTCGGACACCTGGGCCACCGTCTTGCCCCCATGGGCCACGATGCGGCCGGTGTCGCCCATCTGTCCGCCGGACTCGCCGTAGAAGGGCGTGCGGTCGAGCACCAGCTCCACCTCGTCACCCGCGTGGGCCTCGGGCACCTCGGCGCCGCCCTTGAGGATGGCGCGCACCGAGCCCTCGCCCTCGTGGCCCACGCCCTCGTAGCCGAGGAACTCGCTCTGGCCCACGCGCTCGAGCACCTGCTGGTAGACGGCGCCCACCGCCTTGTCGCCCGAGCCCGCGAACTTGTTCTTCTGGGCCTCCTTCTCGATCTCCTTCCAGAAGCCCTCGACGTCGGCCTCGAAGCCGCGCTCGCGCAGGATGATCTCCGTCAGGTCCCACGGGAAGCCGTAGGTGCCGTGCAGGTAGTAGATGTCCGCGCCCGACAGCTTCTTCTCGCCGGCCTGCTTCAGCCTGGCCACGCTCTCGTCGATCATCTTCATGCCGCGATCGAGCGTGCGCCGGAAGCTCTCCTCCTCGTGCCGCGACACCTCGAGGAGGAAGGTGCGGCTGTCGCGCAGCTCGGGGTAGGCGTCCCCCATCAGCTCGATGACGCGATCGACGACCTTGAAGAAGAACAGCTCGTTGAGCCCGAGGATGGAGCCGTGGCGGATGGCGCGGCGCATGATGCGGCGCAGGACGTAGCCGCGGCCCTCGTTGGAGGGCTGCACGCCATCGGCGATGAGGAAGGCGGCCGCGCGGGCATGGTCCGCCACCACGCGCATGGAGGCGCCGTCCTCCTGGGTGTAGCGCTTGCCCACCAGCTCGCTCACGCGCGAGATGATGCTCTGGAAGAGATCCGTGTCGTAGTTGGAGCGCTTGCCCTGCACCACCGAGGCGATGCGCTCCAGGCCCGCGCCCGTGTCGATGGACGGCTTGGGCAGCGGGATGAGCGGCGCGTCCTTCTCCTTGCGCTCGAACTGCATGAACACGAGGTTCCAGATCTCCAGCCACCGGTCGCAGTCACACGCCACGCCCTGGCACGCGCGGCCCGCGGCCACCTCGGCGCAGGGGATGTCATCGCCCTGGTGGAAGTGGATCTCCGAGCAGGGACCGCACGGGCCGGTGTCGCCCATGGCCCAGAAGTTGTCCTTGAGGCCAAGCTTGTAGATGCGCTCGCGGGGCACGCCCTGCTTCGCCCACAGCTCGAACGCCTCCTCGTCCCAGGGGACGCCTCCCTCGCCGTTGAACACGGTGACGGCGAGCCGGTTGGTGTCCAGCCCCAGCGTCTTCGTCACGAACTCCCAGCCGTACGCGATGGCGTCGGCCTTGAAGTAGTCGCCGAAGGAGAAGTTGCCGAGCATCTCGAAGAACGTGTGGTGGCGCGCCGTGTAGCCCACGTTGTCGAGGTCGTTGTGCTTGCCGCCTGCTCGCACGCACTTCTGCGAGGTGGTGGCGCGGCTGTAGTCGCGCTTTTCGCGGCCGGTGAACACGTCCTTGAACTGCACCATGCCCGCGTTGGTGAACAGCAGGGTGGGGTCGTTCTGGGGGACGAGGGACGACGACGCGACGCGGCGATGACCGCGCCCTTCGAAGAAATGGAGGAACGCCTCGCGGATCTGGGAGGCGGACAGGGCAGAGGACATGGTGAGGGTATATGCCACAAGTGGCGGGGCCGCTGTGTTTCTTGCGGGCCGCGATACGCTCGGTTCCCACCATGCGCTTCTCCTCCCACCTTGTCGCCCTCCTCCTGCTCGCCTTCCCCCCTCCGTGCTGGCGCAGGCGGATGCCCAGACCGCCTCGCTGGCGAAGACGCTGAAGCAGGGCCCGGTGGTGGCACACCGGGTCCAGGCGGCGCGCCTGTTGGGCGAGTCGGATGACCCGGAGGCGATGCCGCCCCTGTGCGCGGGGCTCGCGGACGAGAGCCCCGAGGTCCGGGCGGCGGCGGCCTCGGCCCTGGAGAAGCTGGCGGAGCCTGGCGCGGTGGTGTGTCTGGAGGCGCGCAAGGAGGAGACGGACCCCCAGGTCCAGGCCGCCCTGACGTCCGCCCTGAAGTCGCTGCGAGCGCTCCAGGCACGACCCGCCCGGCTGTACGTGATGCTGGCGCCGCTCAAGGACACGACGGGCACCCTGTCGCCGGAGTTGGTGAAGCTGACCGAGGCCCGGCTGCGGCGCGCCTTGTTCCAGAGGGAGCGGCGCTGGCGCCGGAGAAGGAGAGCGAGGCGCAGGCGCGTGACGTGCTGCGCAAGCGCAAGCTGTCCGGCTACCGGCTCGTCCCGGAGGTGCGTCCGGGCCCCACAGGTGGGCTGAAGCTGGTGGTGCTGTGCCTGCGTTATCCGGGCAAGCAACTGCTGGGGAGCGTGGAGGTCCAGGGCACGGAGGGCGAGCCGGGAGAGCTCCTCGCGGCGCTGGTTCCACAGGCGATCGCCGATTCCGCCACCGCGTATAAATGGAAGTAGACTGGACGAGCCGGGGGCCCCGCAGCTCGCGGGGCACGGAGGGCTCGAATGCGTCATTCCGTCAAGCGGTGTGCACTGTCTTTGATCGCGCTGTTGTCCTGGGGGGCCGCGTCCACGGCCCTGGCCCAGGTGGATGCTCGGACGGCCTCGCTGAGCCGGCAGCTCGGGCAGGGGATGGAACCGGGAGCGCGATCGCGGGCGGCGTCGGGACTGGGGGCGTCGGATGATCCCGAGGCGCTCGGGCCGCTGTGCGAGGGCTTGAAGGACACGAGCGAGCAGGTGCGCGCGGCGGCGGCTCAGGCGTTGGGAGTGTTGAAGGAAGTGGCCGGGGTGGAGTGCCTCAAGGCGCGCAAGGGCGAGCCGGACTCGGCGGCACGGGCGGCCATCCTGGCGTCGCTCAAGACGCTGCAGGCGCTGAAGGAGCAGGCTCCCCGGTTCTACGTGCAGCTCGTCGACGTGAAGGACAGGACGGGCCAGTTGTCGCCGGAAGTGCTGCGCTTCACCGAGGCGCGCATGCGGCGCAAGCTCTCGCAGATGGGCGCGATGGTCGCCCCCGCGAGGGAGAACAAGGCGGCGGCGCAGGGCGTGCTGCGCAAGTACGGCGTGCGCGGCTTCCGGTTGCAGGCGGAGATCCACGACACCGAGAGCGGGGGCCTGCAGGTGACGATGGCGTGCATCAGCTATCCGGATCAGACGCTGCTCGGAGACGTGGAACTCCATGCGGGCGGCGGGGCGAAGCCGGAGGATCTGCTCAAGGTGCTCGCGCCCCGCATCATCGAGGAAGCCGCGGACACGTTCGAGTGGGACACGTGAAGAAGTTGGATTGACTCGGTGTGGGAGAGGCGCGAAGAACGCCGCATGTGGCAACGCGTCTCGCTGAGGAACTACCGGAGCATCGAGAAGGCGGACGTGGTGCTCGCTCCGTTCACGGTCCTGGTGGGCGCCAACGGCAGCGGGAAGTCCAACTTCGCCGACGCCTTGCTCCTCGCCACCGAGATTTCCTTCGACGCGGAGGCCGCCATCAAGCGGCGTGGTGGCATCGTCTCGATCCGTCGGTGGGGCATTCCCGAAAGCGAGGAGACGAGTGTCACGATTCGCTGGGCTGCTTCAGACTCGGATTTGCAACGGGATTTCTGGGAGCAGTCGTTCTCCCTGCTCCCAAGTCCTGACACGGGCTGGCGTTTTGGCTCGGAGCGGCTGGGTAGGGGAGAACATGGGCGCAAAAACTTCTTCAAAGAGGGGAACTCGAGTCGTCCTCCCTCCAATGGGAGGAACTGCTGAGGAGTCCGATTTCGTTTCTCCACGGGATTCAGCCGACGGAGAGTCTTGCCCTCACTGTTCGCCAGCATGGGGTTTCCCTCCCTCTCGCTCGCAGGCTCCAACTGGACCTGAGCAAGATGCGGGCTCCCCAGTTGGTCGGTTCCGATGCGGAACTCGAAGAAGATGGAAGCAATCTGGCGGGGGTCTTGCGGCGGTTGAAGATCGCGCGAGGCCCTGTCTTCGAGGGGGTGCTTCTCGCGATGAAGCGACTGATCCCCGAGTTGGTGGAGCTCTCCGTTTCCGAGGCCGGGCAGTTCCTGTTCGTGGAGTTCGTTCAGCGGCAATCGGGTGGAGACGCTCGCTTTGGCATCCATGAGATGTCGGATGGGGCTCTCCGCGCGCTGGGCATCATCGTCGCTGCACGGACGATGCCCGTTGGGCGGTGTCTGATCATCGAGGAGCCCAAGGTCTCTGTTCACCCCGCCGCGGTCGCAGTGCTCTACGAGGTGCTCAAGGAGTCTTCCGCTCAAGGTACCGTTCTGGTGACGACGCACAGCCCGGAGTTCCTCGATGCCGCGCGGGACGAGGAGATCCTGGTCTGCCGGTACCGGCATGGGCTGACCCGGGTGGGGCCGCTGGCGACCTCTCAGCGCGAGGTGTTGAACGAGGGGCTCTTCAGCCTCTCTGAACTCATCAGGAGCGAGCCCCTGCGCATCGAGGGCGAACCTCCCGCTGTGCTCGGCATGCCGGGCACGGAACCGTGAATCGCTTCGTCTGCTTTGACAAGTTCGTCCGGTCCATTGAGATGCTCTGTGCGACGCCAGGGTCCGTGGATGGACAGGGAGACACGCCATGACGATGACGCGCCGTCGGTTTCTCGTCGACTCGATGCTGGCCACGGTGGCCGTGGCGGCGGGATGCCGTTCCGCGAGTGAGTCGCGCGCTCCCGCGTTCATCGCCACGTCGGACCGGAGCGTGCTCCAGACCTTGGAGGGCATGCCCACGAGTGACGGCGCGGGCGTGCGGTTGACCCGTGTCATCGGCCAGCCCGCGTTGCGCCACCTCGATCCGTTCCTGATGCTGGATCGCTTCCACTCGGACGAGCCGGGGGCGTACCGGCCGGCTTCCTGATCATCCACACCGGGGCTTCGAGACGGTGACGGTGATGCTCGAGGGCCGCATGCGGCACCGGGACAGCCAGGGCAACTCGGGGCTCATCCTCGGGGCGGGCTCGCAGTGGATGACGGCGGGGCGCGGCATCATCCACTCCGAGATGCCCGAGCAGGACCGGGGCCTGATGTCTGGCTTCCAGCTCTGGCTCAACCTGCCGGCGAAGGAGAAGCTGTGCCCGCCGTACTACCAGGACTCGGTGCCCGAGCGCCTGAGCGAGGCGAAGCTGTCGGCCGCCGGCAGCCACGTGCGGCTCATCTCGGGCGGAGTGAGCGGGCTGGTGGGCCCCGTGCGCGAGCGTCCGACCGAACCCATCCTCTTCACGCTGCGACTGGAGGATGACCAGCCGTTCGAGGTGGAGCTGCCGCCCGAGCACACGGCGTTCGCATTCGTCCACGAGGGCGAGGTGCACCTGGGTCCCGAGGGCAAGCCGAAGACGGTGCGCGCGGGGAACCTCGCCCTGCTGGGCACGGGCAAGCGGCTGCGACTGCGCGCGACGAACCAGCGCAGCGCGGTGCTCGTCGCCGCGGGCAGGCCCCTGCGCGAGCCCATCGTCCAGCACGGCCCCTTCGTCATGAACACCCGCGAGGAGATCCGCCAGGCCATCGAGGACTACCAGAACGGCGTGTTGGACAAGGCGTGAGCGCGGGGGGCTCCAGAGGCGTCACGGCCCGCGGATGAGCCCCATCTGGTCCATGGCGGAGAACAGGCGCACGCGGGCCTCGCTCCAGGGGAGCATCACCACGCGATAACCCGCGAGCGCGTCGAGCAGGGCCGGCGGTAGCTGGGGTGACCCGGGTCGGCGATGATGACCACGCCCCGGTCCCCATGCGAGCGGATGAGCCGGCCCACGCCCTGGCGCAGTTGCAGGAGCGCTCGGGGCAGGCGGTAGGAGAGGAAGCCCAGGTGCGTGTTGCGTCCCCGGGCGAGCGTCTCCTCGCGCGAGGCCACGAGCGGACGGCTGGCGGGCTCCAGGGGCAGCTTGTCGATGAAGACGCAGCCCACGCCCCGGCCGGGGATGTCCACGCCCTGCCAGAAGCTCTTGGTCCCGAGCAGCACCGTGCCGGTGTCCTTCTCCTGCCGGGCCGCGAGCGAGCGTCCGTGCCCGCGCGATTGCCGCATCACCTCGATGCCCTGGGGCTCCAGCTTCAGGCGCAGCTCATCCGCCACGCGCTCCATGCGCCGCGTGGAGGCGAACAGGCCCAGCACCCGGCCCCCCATCACCTTGGCCATGCCGGACATGCGCATCGCCGCCCACTCGATGAACGCCGGCTCGTGCGCGCGCGGCGCGTCCGTCACCAGCACCACCAGCGCCTGCGTGCGCAGGTCGAACGGCGTGGGCGCGCGCATCATCCGGGGGGCGGGAATGCCCTCGTTGCGTCCGTCCAACCCCAGCCGCCCGAGCACATAGGGCATGCGCTCGGTGCCCGTGCTCAGCGTGGCCGAGGCGAGCACGAGCGCCCGCTTGTGCTGCGCGAAGTCCCGCGACACGTAGGCCGCCACGTTCACCGGCTGGGCGATGAGCGTCCAGCGCTGCTTGCGGGGCACCGCCGTGGCCGCGTAGCACCGGCCCTCGGCGGGATCGTCGGACAGCTCCGACGTCAGCGTGGCCAGCTCCTGCACCTCCGCCACGCCCCCCGCCAGCTCTCGCTCCAGCGGCGGCATCTTCACGCCCAGGTCCGGTAGCACCTCCGCCACGCCCACCGTGAGCCGCTTGTGCAGCTCCTGGAGGCACTCGCGCACCTCGAGCAGTCCCTCGCGCACGGGCATCCAGGGAGCGCTCGCGCGGACCTCGGGGGTGATGCGCAGCTCCGGGGCGTAGGAGGACTCGTCGTCGGCCTCGGAGGCGCTCGCGGCGGCCGGCTCGCACAGGTGCATCACGCTCTCGCCGAGCCGGCGCACGGCCGTGCCCACCGCGGTCAGGGCGCCTTCGATCTCGCTCATCAGCGTGCGGGCTTCTCCACGCCGGGAGGCGAGAGGGCGCGCCGCAGCTCGGCGAAGAGGCCGCGCCGCCCGTCGCGTCCATGCAGCCGCTCGGCGAGCCGGATGAAGGCCATGTCCGACAGCTCCGAGGAGAGCGCGGTGGTGGCGACGTCCTCCACCTCGTGCGCCTCGTCGAGCACCGGGTGATCCAGCTTCGGGTAGCGCGCGGGCCAGGCGAAGGCGAGCGACTGGTTGATGACGAGCACGTCCGCCTCGCGCGCCTGGGCCACGGCCGAGTGGTAGTAGCAGCGGTGGTAGTGCGGGCAGCGCTCGCCGAGCGTGGTGGCCGCCTCCGAGCGCACCGCCGGGGCGAGCGCGAGCAGCACGGGGAAGCGATCGCGGAACCAGTGGCTGAGCCGGTCCAGGTCTCCGTCGGGGCCGCGGCGCAACAGGGCGCGCAGGTAGGCGCGGGAGCGCGCGCGGCGTGGCTCATGCCGGGCTCCACGCGGGTGATGTCGAGCGCGGCGGCGGCAGAGGTAGTTCGTCTGGCCCTTGAGCAGCGCGTAGGAGAAGGCGCCCCCGGTGGCGCGGTGCAGCCGGGGCAGGTCCTTCTCGATGAGCTGATCCTGGAGCGTCTTGGTATGCGGGGCCACGCCCACCTTGCGGCCGTTGCGCACGGTGAAGAGGGCGGCGGGCGTGAGGTACGCGAGCGACTTGCCGGTGCCGGTGCCGGCCTCCACCGCGAGCTGTCCGCCCTCGGACAGGGTGCGCGCCACGGCCTGGGCCATCTCCAACTGGGCGGGGCGTACCGCGAAGCCCTCCTGGGTGTGTTGCAGGGCGCCGTCGGGGCCGAGCAGGGCCGTCACCTCCTCGGGGCGCACGGGCTGCACGGGGGTGTCCTCGTCGGGGGGCTCGTCCGGGGGCTTGGAGCCATTGGCGCGCTGGCGCTCGGGCCGTCCGGGCAGGAAGCCCGAGCCCGAGAGCTTCAGGGCGGCGGGACGCGAGCGGCACAGCGTCCACAATCCGGTGAGCAGCGACACGAGCGGCGCGGCGTCCACGTCGCTCGAGCCTTCCAGCTCATCGCCCGCCTCGCCCGCCTCGATTTGCGCCAGCCGCAGCGCGGCGCGGGGGTCGAGCGTCTCCAGCAGATCGGCGAGGTCCTCGGCGCGCCCGTCGCGCACGCAGCCCTCCAGGGCATGGACGAGCACGGCGTGGGTGGCCTCGCAGTCCGTCATGGCGCGGTGCCGCTCGCGAGGGCCCTTGCCGGCCCAGCGCAGCAGCGACTCCAGCGAGTGGCTGGACAGCTCCGGGTGCAGGTAGTGCATGAGCTCGCACGAGTCGAGCACCGGGGCTCGCAGGGGGCCGAGGATGTCCGGGAGGAAGCCCTTCTCGAAGGAGGCGTTGTGGGCGACCACCGTCCAGCCCGCGAGCCGCTCGCGCAGCTCGGCGGCCTTGTGGGCGAGGCGGGGTTGCCCGGCGAGCTGCGCGTCCTCGATGCCGGTGAGCCGGCGGATGGTGAGGGGCAGGGGACGCGAGGCGGCGAAGAACTGGGCGTAGCGGTCGGTGATCCGGCCGTTCTCGATGAAGAGGGCCCCGAGTTCGATGACCTCATCGACGCGGGGATCCAATCCCGTGGTCTCGAGGTCCAGGAACACGTGCCGGGTGAAGAGTTCCGCCGCGCCGTTCATGGGAAGAAGTGCCCAGCCTACCCGCCTTCGGGGGTGATGCCGAGAAACCGGGCGTGTGGGGTCCGGCGGAGCGACCGTTGGCGGTGGGGAAGCGACCACTCACCGTGAAGATCCGCACGGCGGCCCGCCAGGAGTCCATCTTGGGGACTCTCGCTCGACTGCCTGCCTGGAGCCCTCGCATGACGATCCCCGCCACCGGACTGTCCCTGCCCGTCGTGTCTCCACCCTCGCCCCGGGCCGTTCCCCGTCCGCGGCGGCCGCGAGCGACCCTGCTCGCCGCGCTTGGCCTGGGGGTCTGCGCCGAGGTGCTCTTCGATGGACCCGCGCTGGGTCTGTCCTTCCCCTTGTTCGCGCTGCTGCTGCTGGGGGCGCTCCTCGCACTGGGCGGTCGCGAGGGCTGGCAGCGGGCGCGTCCCAATGCGTGGCTGCTCGTGCCCTGGCTGTTCTTCTCCGGGATGGTGTTCGTGCGTGCGAGCCCCCTGCTCACGGCGCTCAACGTCCTGGCCTCGGGCCTGCTGCTGCTGTTGCTGGTGCACTTCTGGGCGGCGGGACGCGTGGAGCGGCTCGGGCTGGGAGGCTATGTCTCCACCGTGTTGGGCGGGTTCTGGCAGGTCGCGTTCCTTCCCCCGGTGGTGGTGCGATCGGAGGTGGAGCGCATTCCGTTGCGCGGCCAGCTCCCGAAGCTGCTGCCGGTGGCGCGGGGCGCCCTGCTCGCCCTGCCGGTCCTGCTCCTCTTCACCGCGCTGCTCTCCTCGGCGGACGAGGTCTTCTCGGTGGCGGTGGAGCGGGGTTTTCCTTCGTGTGGAACGTCTTCTCGGTGGACACGCTGGCGCGAGGGGTGTTCGCCGCGGGCAGTGCCTTCGGGGTGCTGGGTCTGCTCGCGCATGCCCTGCGGCGGCGGCGGGAGCGCGAGGAGGGTGAGCGGGAAGCGGCTCCGGCCGTGGGTCGTCTGGGCTTCGTCGAGAGCCTCACGCTCCTGGGCGCGGTGGACGTGCTCTTCCTGGCCTTCGTCTCGCTCCAGCTCGCCTTCATGTGGGGCGGGGCGCGGCTTCCCCTGGGACTCACCTATTCCGAATATGCCCGCCGAGGCTTCTTCGAGCTGCTCGTGGTGTCGGTGCTGACGCTGGGGTTGAGCCTGGCGCTGGAGCGCTGGACGCGGCTGGACGGGGCGGGACAGGTCACCACCTTCCGGGCGGCGTGCTCGGCGATGGTGGGGCTGGTGCTCGTGCTGCTCGCCTCGGCGGTCAACCGCATGGCGCTCTATGAGGCGGCCTATGGCTACACGCATCTGCGCGTGTACACGCACGTCTTCATGCTGGCGCTGGCGGGGGTGCTCGTCTGGCGCGTGGTGACGCTGTGGTGGCGTCCGGAGCGCTTCGCCATGGGCGCCTTCGTGGGAGCGCTCCTTGGCCTCGTGGCGCTCAACGTGCTCAACCCGGATGCCTTCATCGCGCGGGACACCCTGACGCGCTTCTCCGAGGGGAGTCCTGGGATGCGTCGTACCTGGTGCGCTCGCTCTCCGCGGACGCCGCGCCCGAGCTGGCCGCGTACGTGGACGCGGCTCCCCAGGGGCGTTCTCCTCGGAGATTCGCGGGGTGTTCTGCCGTTATGCCGCGGAGCCGCGAGGGGGATGGGCCGCGCTCCACCTCGCGCGTCTCCACGCCTCGCTGCTCACGCCTCCGGGGGCCTGCCCGGAGTTCGGGGAGTGAGCGTCACTCCACCATGAACACGCCGTTGATCATCTTCCCCATCGCGCAGCCATAGACGAGCTTGCCCGTCTTCGTGGGGGTGAAGGCCACCTCCACCGGCTGGTTGAGGGGCACGGGCGTGTTGATGTTGTACTCGTCGAGGACGATCTCCGTCGCGCAGGTCTGCTCCGTGGTGCGCGTGAGCACGAGCTTCACGGGCTGGCCCTGCTGGAGGGTGATGGGGCTGGGCTCGTAGCCCTTCTCGGTGATGGTGAGGGCGATGGTGCGCGGCTCACCCGGCTTGCCCGCAGGAGCGGCGGGCGCGTTGTCCTTCGTGCAGCCCTGCTCGGCGCTCAGGACCGCCGCGGACAGGGCGAGCGCGAGCAGGGGCTTGATGATCTTGGAGAAGAACGGCATCGGGTTCCTCGGGGGCTAGGAGTTCTCGCCGGGCTCGGCGCCGGGGTCGTCCAGCGAGTCCTCGGCGGAGAAGCGCACCAGGGCGTGCAGGGGAACGAACACCTCGTGGCCGTCCTCGCCCAGCAGCAGATCGAAGCGGCCCACCACGCGCAGGGGCATGACGAGCTGGATGCCATTGCGCAGCGTGAGCCGCACGGACTGGCCCTGGTGGGCGAGGAAGGGGCGGGGGTCGGAGAAGGGGCGCTTGTCGGGCTGGCGCGCGACGTTGGCGGGCTTCTGGGTGAGCTTGGGGTCGCGCTCCAGGTGGGGCATGAGCTGCTCCCAGTCCGAGCGGCGCGTCATCATGACGACCTGGAGCTTCTCCTGCCGGCCGCTGCGGCCCAGCACGAAGGAGATGGGCTCCACGCTCGCCACGGTGTCGAGCACGGTGCGCTCGCCGAGCACCATGGCCATCTCCGTCTTGGTCTCGATGAGCCCCTGGATGAAGGTGCTGATGGAGCTGTCATCCACCTCGCCGCGTGCCGTCTTCACGGCGGCCTTGCGCTGGGTGCGCTCCTTGCGCGCGAGGAACTCGGCCACCGTCAGGCCGCTCTGCAGCACACCGAAGCCGTCCGCGAGCGACAGGCCCGGGTTCTGGCCCATCAGCGCGTACACCTGATCGAAGCGCCGGCCTCCTCGGCGTGCAGCTTGCGCCAGATGCGGCACTTCATCTTGCCCTCGAGCTCGCCCTTGGCGATGCGCGCGGGCACGTGCTCCTTGGCGGCCAGGGCGAGGATCTGCTCGTTGGTGGGCGGGGGCCGGGGCGTCCGGGGCCGCGCGAAGCCGCCGGGCCGGGCGCCGGGCGGTCCACCCGCGCCGGGTGCGCGGCTCGGGGGGATGGAGGGCCGGGGCGCGACGGACGAGGGCGCCGCGGTGGGCGACGGAATCGGCCGGGGCGCGACGGACGAGGGCGCCACGGTGGGCGACGGAATCGGCCGGGGCGCGACGGGTGTGGGGATGGGCCGGGGCGCGCTGGCGGTGGCTGGCTCCGGGGCCGAGGGGGCCACGGGGGCGCTCGGCGAGGGCGTGGGCCGGGGTGTGGGCCGGGGGGTCACGCTGACGGTCGGTCCCGCCGTGGGCGTGGGAGCCGCCGGCGAGGGCGCGGTGGGCCGAGGGGTGGGCCGGGGGGTCACCGAGGCCGTGGGCGTCGGGCTGGGCGCGACGGTGCCGGGGTTGGCCACCGGGCGGCGGATGACCTCGACTGCGGGCACTGCCCGCCGTGTCTTCCGATCGTTCACGTTCGTAGGCTACCTGATGCGTGAGAGACCTGGGGGTCCCTGTCCTCACGGCTGCTGGAGGGACTGCGTAAGGTCTATCTTCCATCCGGACGTCTCACGGACCATCCGGACCTGTTTCTGGACCTGGGAGAACACCACGTTCACCTGCGCCGTGTCGCCTGTCTCGCCCGCGAGCGTGACTTCAGCAACATCCGGTGGAGGGGCGACATTCGCGAAGAAGAAGGCGACGGGGTCCGCCTTCACCGCGCCCGCGGAGGCGTTGGCCACCGTCTGGGCCTTCTGCTTGAGGGCTTCCTGGGTAGGTTGCGAGAGGGCGGAGTAGGCGGTTTCGCATCTCCCCGCTGCACGGCCCGGAGGAATGTCTGGTAGGCGCGCACCGGTGTCTCGTAGCTGGGCCGGTTGCAGCCCCCGAGGGGCAGCACGGACAACAGCAGCAGGGAGATCACGAAAAACAGGCGCATGATCTTGTCATGTAGGCCAAAGAGCCGCGCTCGCCAAGGGGCAGTGTCACTCGGGTGGCGTGTCCTTGTACTGGCGAACGCAATTGCGGCCGGCCGCCTTGGCGGCGTAGAGGCAGGTGTCGGCCTGCTTCTTGAGATCCTCGGCGCCCAACAGGGTCGGGGAGGGCACGCTGGCCACGCCCAGAGAGGCCGTACAGCGCACTTCCAGTGCGTCTCCCGACGGGGGCCGGTACTCCAGGCGCACGGAGGCCACGGCCTCGCGGATGCGCTCGCACGCCCCCAGGGCCTCCTTGGGGCCGGTCTCGGGCAGGAGGGCGATGAACTCCTCGCCCCCGTAGCGCGCCACGAAGTCCACCTCGCGCAGCCGGCCGCGCACCGCCTGCGCCACCGCGCGCAGCACCTGGTCGCCGAAGGGGTGGCCGTAGGTGTCGTTGAGCCGCTTGAAGTGATCGATGTCCATCATCACCAGCGACAGGGGCGAGCGGTAGCGCGCGGAGCGGGCGAACTCCTCGCTCAGGCGCTCCTCGAAGTAGCGCCGGTTGTAGAGGCCCGTGAGTCCGTCGACGCGCGTGAGCCGCAGCAGCTCCTCGCGCTTCTGGTCGAGCTCCTTGTTGGCACGGTCCAGCGCCTGGTTCTTGGAGTCCAGCTCCCGGTTCTTCTCCACCAGGGCGTCCTGCAGCACCTTGAGCCGCAGCATGGACTTCACGCGCGCGGACAGCTCCAGCATGTCGAAGGGTTTGACGAGGTAGTCGTCCGCGCCCAGCTCCAGCCCCTCCACCTTGCCGGCCGCCTGCCGCGCCGTCACGAGGATGACGGGAATGAAGCCGAAGCCCCCCTCGCCGCCGTTGGCCTTGATGATGCGGCACACCTCGACGCCGCCCAGCCGCGGCATCTCCACGTCCATGATGATGAGGTCCGGCCGCGCCTCGCGCAGCGAGCGCAGGGCCTCGGTGCCGTCATGGGCCTCGCGGAAGCGGTAGCCCGGGCCGGCGAGCCCCTCGCGCACGTGCTGGATGTTGGCCGGATCATCGTCGACGATCAGGATGGTGCGGTCGGCCAGGGGGTTGGGGGAGGGGCCCGGCGTGCCGTTTCCGCCGTCTTCTTCGCGCTGTCCGCCATGTCGCTGCCGTTCGTGCCTCGGAGTATTTCGGACCGCCGTGGGGAAGGGATTGTTCCCCGAACGAGGGGGATGCCAAGCCGTCCTCCCTCCAGCCGGGGAGAAACGCCCTCCTCGCACACGGCACGACACGGCGGCGCGTGCTCCCGGGCAGGGCGCTCAGGCGGGCTTGCGCAGGCGGGCGCGGTAGACGGGCTCGCCGCTCGTCAGGTAGCGCCGCTCGCGCGTGGAGGGGACTTCCTCGGGATCGTAGGGGTGGAAGACGCCCTGGCCCAGCGGGTTGACGAAGCCGGCCTCCTCCAGGATGGAGAGCATGTTGACGGCGCGGTCCTGCACGTCGGTGCGCATGTCGAAGAGGCCGCCGGGCTTGAGCTTGTCGAGCAGCAACCGGGCGAAGTCGGGCTGGACGACGGCGCGCTTGAAGTGGGCGCGCTTCCACCAGGGGTCGGGAAACTGCAGGTGGATGGCGTCGAGCGAGCCTGGGGCGAACAGGCGCGGCACGATGGAGCGGGCATCCGCCTCGAGCACGCGCAGGTTCTTCAGGCCCAGCTTGTTGCCGCGGTCCTGGGTGTCGCGCGCGTACTTCTTGCGCCACTCGAAGGCGACGAAGCGCGTGCCGGGGTTGCGGCGGCAGTACTCGAGGGCGTGGCCGCCCGCGCCGGAGCCGATTTCCAGTTCCAGGGGGCCGGCGAAGCCGAACTCGGCGTCCCAGTCGGGGGGAGCATCGAGGCGGGCCAGTGCAGGCCCACGGGGTCGGGGAGCAGGGGAGGACGGGCCATGAAGGATGCGGGAGTGGGCCTCTTCGCACGGGGCGGGGCGGTCTGGCCAGGGCAAAGCGACGGGTTTGGCGCTATATGGGCGCTCCATGAAGGTCTTCCAAGGGGTGACGGAGGCGCGCGAGCTGTCGGGTTGTGCGCTCGCGCTGGGCAACTTCGATGGCGTGCACCTGGGCCACCAGGCGCTCTTCGCCGAGGCGCGGCGCCACGGCACGCTCGTCGCCGCGCTGACGTTCCAGCCGCATCCGGGCAAGGTGCTCCAGCCGGAGATGGCGCCCAAGCTCATCACCCTCCTGCCGCGCAAGCTGGAGCTCTTCGAGTCGTTCGGGCTGGACGCGGCGGTGGTGCAGCCCTTCACGCGCGAGTACGCCCGCCTGTCGCCGCGCGACTTCGAGGCCTCGCTGCTGGACGTGCTGGGCGCGCGCCACCTCGTGGTGGGCCATGACTTCACCTATGGGGCGGCGCGCGGGGGCGGCGTGGACTCCTTGCGCGAGGCCGCGGCGGCCCGGGGCGCCCAGGTGCACTGCGTGGAGCCCGTCACGGTGGATGGGCTCGTGGCCTCCTCCTCCAAGATTCGCGAGTACATCCTCGAGGGCAGGGTGGGCGCGGCGCAGCGCCTGCTCGGCCGTCCCTTCGACCTGGAGGGCACGGTCGTGCGGGGCCAGGGGAGAGGCCGGGGCATCGGCTTTCCCACCGCCAACGTGGACACCCAGAACGAGCTGCGGCCGGCCGCCGGCGTTTACGCCATCCGCGTGCGCTTCCGCGAGGCGCTCCAGGCCCCCTGGCTGCCGGGCGTGGCCAACATCGGCGTCAAGCCCACCTTCGGTATCAACGAGGTCACGATCGAGGCGCATCTGCTCGACTACAGCGCGGACCTCTACGGCCGTGAGCTGCGGGTGGAGTTCCTCGAGCGGCTGCGCCCGGAGCACCGGTTCGGCTCCGTGGCCGAACTCGTGGGACAAATCAAGCGGGACGTCGAGGCCGCCCGGGTGGTGATCGCCCGGGCGTCCGACTGAAAGTTTCCCAAGCGGTTTCAATGGCTTGGTCGGAGAGCGAGCCAGGGGCGGCGCCTTGACAGGCTCGCGTCTCCCTCTCTTTAATCTTGGGGCTCATGCGCCCGTAACCCCGCGCATCTTTTTGGTTTCCGCCGTCCCCACGGCGGCACCCACGATTGTCATCCCCACGCTCGAGGCTTTTTGAATGTCCGGTCGACTTGGTGAACTGCTGGTCCGTGAGAACCTGATCTCGGTCCAGCAGCTGCGCAAGGCCCAGGAAGAGCAGCAGAAGAACGGCACGCGCATTGGCACCGCGCTCATCAAGACGGGCGCCATCGAGGAGTCCAAACTCACCGACTTCCTCTCCAAGCAGTACGGCGTGCCGGCCATCAACCTGAAGGACTTCGACATCGACGCGGAGATCATCAAGCTCGTGCCGAAGGAAGTGGCCGAGAAGCACCTGGTGGTCCCCGTCAATCGCGCGGGCCCCTCGCTCATCGTGGCCATGTGCGATCCGTCCAACATCTACGCCGTGGACGACCTGAAGTTCCTCACCGGCTACAACGTGGAGCCGGTGGTCGCCTCGGAGATCTCCATCCGCGAGGCCATCGAGCGCTACTACGCCGAGAAGGGCCCGGACATGAACGCCCTCGTCGACGAGCTCGCCGAGGACATCGAGGTGGCCAAGGAGGAGGAGGAGGGCAACATCGAGGAGATGGCCCGCGCGGCCGACGACGCGCCCGTGGTCAAGCTGGTGAACCTCATCCTCCAGGACTCCATCAAGAAGCGCGCGTCCGACATCCACGTGGAGCCCTACGAGAAGGACTTCCGGGTGCGCTTCCGCATCGACGGCTCGCTCTATGACGTGATGCGCCCGCCGATGAAGCTGCGCAACGCCATCACCAGCCGTCTGAAGATCATGGCGAACCTGGACATCTCCGAGCGCCGCCTGCCCCAGGACGGCCGCATCAAGATCAAGCTCGGCGGTGGCAAGGAGATGGACTTCCGCGTGAGCGTGTGCCCCACGCTCTTCGGCGAGAAGGTCGTGCTCCGTCTGCTCGACAAGAGCAACCTGCAGCTGGACATGACGAAGCTCGGCTTCGACGCGCAGCCGCTCGCCTGGTTCAAGGAGGCCATCGAGCGCCCCTACGGCATGGTGCTCGTCACCGGTCCCACGGGCTCGGGCAAGACGACGACGCTCTACTCGGCGCTCTCCTCGCTCAACCAGGTGGACACCAACATCGCCACCGCCGAGGACCCGGTCGAGTTCAACTTCGGCGGCATCAACCAGGTGCAGATGCACGAGGACATCGGCCTGAACTTCGCCGCGGCCCTGCGCTCCTTCCTCCGCCAGGATCCCGACATCATCATGATCGGCGAGATCCGCGACTTCGAGACGGGTGAAATCGCGGTGAAGGCGGCGCTCACGGGCCACCCGGTGCTCTCCACGCTGCACACCAACGACGCCCCGGGCACGGTGAGCCGTCTGCTCAACATGGGCATCGAGCCCTTCCTCGTGACGGCCTCGCTCAACCTCATCCTCGCCCAGCGTCTGGCGCGCCGCCTGTGCCCCGCGTGCAAGAAGCCCGCGGAGAACGTGGACGAGCAGGCGCTGCTCAACGCGGGCGTGCCTCCGGAGAAGCTCGGCACCTTCACGATTTACGAGAAGGTCGGCTGCCGCGAGTGCAACGATCGTGGCTACCGCGGCCGCGTCGCCATCTACGAGGTCATGCCCTTCTGGGATGGCCTCAAGGAGCTGGTCATCAACGGCGCCTCGGCCGCCGAGCTCAAGGCGGAGGCCATCCGCCTGGGCATGAGCTCGTTGCGCATGTCGGCCCTGGCCAAGATGATGGACGGCGTCACCACGCTGGAAGAGGTGGTGGCCAACACGGCCCCGGACAACTTCTGACCTCGCCTCATCCCCTACCCAAAACCTCCGAAGGACGGTCTTCGTGAATCTGCATCAGCTGCTCAAGGCGATGGTCGAGAAGGGCGCTTCCGACCTCCACATCACCACCGGCTCCCCGCCCCAGCTGCGCGTGGACGGCGAACTGGTGCCGCTCAAGACGGCCCAGCTGTCGCCGGTGGAGACCAAGCAGCTCTGCTACTCCATCCTCACCGACGCCCAGAAGCACAAGTTCGAGGAGGAGAACGAGCTGGACCTCTCCTTCGGCGTGAAGGGGTTGTCGCGCTTCCGCGCCAACATCTACATGCAGCGTGGCGCGGTGGCGGGGGCGTTCCGCACCATTCCCTTCAAGATCCTCACCTTCCAGGAGCTGGGTCTGCCCCCGGTGGTGGCCGAGCTGGTCAAGCGGCCGCGCGGCCTCATCCTGGTGACGGGTCCCACGGGCTCGGGCAAGTCCACGACGCTCGCGTCGATGGTCGACAAGATCAACACCGACCGTCATGAGCACATCATGACGATCGAGGATCCGATCGAGTACCTGCACCCGCACAAGAACTGCCTCGTCAACCAGCGCGAGGTGGGCGCCGACACGCGCAGCTTCAAGACGGCGCTCAAGTACATCCTGCGCCAGGATCCGGACGTGGTGCTGGTGGGCGAGTTGCGCGACCTGGAGACGATCGAGGCGGCGCTGGTCATCGCCGAGACGGGCCACACCTGCTACGCCACGCTGCACACCAACAGCGCGGTGCAGACCATCAACCGCGTGCTGGACGTGTTCCCGCCCTACCAGCAGCCCCAGGTGCGCGCCCAGCTGTCGTTCGTGCTGGAAGGCGTGATGAGCCAGTCGCTCATCGCCAAGGCGGGCTCTCCGGGCCGCGTGCTGGCGCTGGAGGTCATGATTCCCAACCCCGCCATCCGCAACCTCATCCGCGAGGACAAGATCCATCAGGTCTACTCGTCGATGCAGGTGGGCCAGGCCAAGTACGGCATGCAGACCTTCAACCAGGCCCTGGCGGCGCTGCTGGCGCGGCGCCTCATCAGCCAGGACGAGGCGTTCGGTCGTTCCTCGGATCCGGACGAGCTGCGCAACATCCTCGCGGGCGGCACCGCCGCTGGCATGCCTGGTCAACGGCCCGCCGGTCCCGCGGGGCGCTAATTCGTGAATTCCAACCGGTGGGATAGACTGCTGTCCCTCTCGGAGGCCTGATGGCTGCAACGGCGACCCAGAAGTCCACTCCCCAAAAATCGAAGAACACGGCCCAGTTCCTCTGGGAAGCCAAGACCAAGTCTGGCGAGACCAAGAAGGGCGAGATGGAGGCCTCGGACGTCGAGGCCGTCAATGCCCGTCTGAAGTCGCTGGGACTCAATCCGGTCAAGGTGCGCCGCAAGGGCCTGCTCGACTCCGACCTGAACCTGACCATCGGTTCGGCGGTGACGGGCAAGGACATCCTCATCTTCACCCGTCAGTTCGCCACGATGATCGACGCCGGCCTGCCGCTGGTGCAGTGCCTCGACATCCTCGGCACGCAGATGGACAACCCGGCCTTCCGCAAGGTCGTGTTCGCCATCAAGAACAAGGTGGAGCAGGGCTCCACCTTCGCCGACGCCCTGGCGGACCACCCCAAGGTCTTCGACGAGCTCTTCGTGCAGCTGTGCGCCGCGGGCGAGGTGGGCGGTATTCTCGACAACATCCTCAACCGGCTCGCCAACTACCGGGAGAAGAACGAGAAGCTCAAGCGCAAGGTCAAGAGCGCGATGACCTACCCGGTCATCGTCGTGTTGGTGGCCATCGCGGTGACGGCGGTGCTGATGCTCAAGGTGACGCCGGTGTTCGCGAAGATGTTCGCGGACTTCGGTCAGGCGCTGCCCGCGCCCACCCAGTTCGTGGTGGACCTGTCCGAGTGGTGTCAGAACTACCTGCTCTGGGTGTTCGCCGGCCTGGCCGCCTTCTCGGTCATCTTCGGCTACGTCTACCGCAATCCCCAGGGGCGGCGTCTGCTGGACAGGGCGTTCCTGATGGCCCCCATCTTCGGGCCCGTCATCCGCAAGGTGGCGGTGGCGCGCTTCACCCGTACGCTGGGCACGATGATCTCCTCGGGCGTGCCCATCCTGGATGCGCTGGACGTCACCGCCAAGACGGCCGGCAACCGGTCGGTGGAAGAGGCCATCTTCTTCGTGCGCGGGAAGATCGCCGAGGGCAAGAACATCGCGGGACCGCTGCTGGAGACGAAGGTGTTCCCGCCCATGGTGGTGCAGATGATCGGCGTGGGTGAGGCCACGGGCGCCATGGACACCATGCTCAACAAGATCGCCGACTTCTACGACGACGAGGTGGACACGGCGGTCGCGGGCCTCACGGCGATGATCGAACCGTTGATGATGGTGTTCCTGGGTGGCGTGGTCGGTGGCTTCCTCATCGCCATGTACCTGCCCATCTTCTCCATCGCCGGTGCCGTCAAGTAACAGGAGCGCTTCGCCGTTGGCCGGTTCGCCGCAGCCGCACACGCTGCGCAACCGGCTGACGTGGCTCACCGTGTTCCGCACGGTGGCCGTCAGTCTGTCGCTCGTGGCCTTCGCGGTCCGCGTGTTCCTGCAGCCCGTGCAGGAGCCCAGTCACGGCGACATGTTGTCCTTCGCGGTCATCGGGCTCGTCTACCTCTTCACGCTCGTCTACGGCCTCATGCTCCGGGGGGGCTGGGCGGACCGTCTGGCGGCGGTGGTGCAGGTGGTGGGCGACCTGCTCATCGCCTCGGTGCTCGTCTTCCTCACCGGCGTGGGCGACAGCCCCTTCACGTTCCTGTACCTGCTGGCCGTCATCGGCGCGAGCATCCTGCTGGATGGTCGCGGCGCGCTCCTGGCCGCGCTCGCCAGCGCGCTCACGTATTCGCTGCTGCTGGTGGCGGTGCGCTCGCGCTGGTTGGTGTCTCCCACGGGGTGGGGGATTTGAGCCCGCAGCGGGTCGCCTTCCTCATCGGCAGCAACCTGCTCGCGCTCGTGCTCATCGCGGTGCTCGCGGGCTATCTGTCGCGCCAGCTCTCGGCCACGGGCGGGCGGCTGTCCGCGCGCGAGGCGGACCTCAAGAAGCTGGGCACCCTGCAGCAGCAGATCCTCACCTGCATGCCCTCGGGCCTCATCACGTGTGACGCGGAGGGCCGCATCACCTTCGTCAACCGCGCCGCCAGCGCCATCCTTGGACTGGACGAGGCGGCGGTGGTGGCGGGCATGCCCGTGGAGTCGCTCCTGCCGGGAGCGCTCGGCGCGGAGGCCCACGTGCGCCGCCGGGAGCTGTCCGTGCAGACGCGCGAGGGCGCGCGCACGCTCGGGTTGACGGTGACGGGCCTGGGCGACACCGGGGGCGAGGGCATGCTCATCGTCTTCCAGGATCTGACCGAGCTGCGCCGCACCGAGGAGGATCTGCGGCGCGCCGACAGGCTGGCCGCGCTGGGCACCCTGGCCGCCCAGCTCGCGCACGAAATCCGCAATCCCCTGGCCGCCATGCGCGGCTCGGCCCAGCTGCTCGTGAAGGAGCCCTCCGGGGATCCGGTGTCGGCGAAGCTCGTGGACGTGCTCCTGCGCGAATCGGATCGGCTCTCCAAGCTGGTGGAGGACTTCCTGCGCTTCGCCCGCCCTCCGCCTCCGCTCAAGCAGGAGGTGGACCTGGGGGCGTTGGTGGCGCAGACGGTGGACATGCTGCGCGCGGATCCGCTCGCCCGTCAGGTGCGCGTGGAGACGGCGCTGCTTCCCCTGCGCATCCTCGTGGACGCGGATCAGCTCCGGCAGGTGCTCATCAACCTGTTGCGCAATGCCTTCCAGGCGACGGAGGAGGGGGCGTGGTGCGCGTGACGCTGCGGCCCGAGGACTCCTGGGCGGAGCTGCTCATCTGGGACTCGGGGGGCCGCATCGCCCCTGCACACCTCTCGCGCATTTTCGAGCCTTTTTCAGCACCCGGGAGGGCGGTACCGGCCTGGGGTTGTCCACGGCGCATTCCATCGTGCGCGCACATGGTGGCAACATCCGCGTGTCCTCCTCTCCCCAGGAGGGCACTGGGTTCCTCATCCAATTGCCCATGCGGGACTGACGGGGAAGGAGGGTTCGGCGCCGTGCACATCCTGGTGGTGGACGATGAGCGGTCGATGCGCGTGGTCCTGGAGGTCCTGCTGGTGCGCTCGGGCTACCGGGTGACGTGCGTGGAGGGCGTGCGGGCGGCGCGCGAGGTGTTGGAGTCCACCCTGGTGGATCTGGTCATCACCGACATGAAGCTGGGGGCCACGCAGAGCGGCATGGACGTGCTGCGGGCCGCCCGGGCGCAGAGCGACGCCCCCGAGGTCATCGTCATCACCGCCTTTGGCACCGCGGCCTCGGCGGTGGAGGCCATGCGCGAGGGCGCGTACGACTACATCGGCAAGCCCTTCGACAACGAGGAGCTGCTGCTCCTGGTGCAGAAGGCGCTGGAGAAGCGCACGCTGCGCCAGGAGAACGTCTCGTTGCGCGAGCACCGGTGCCCGGCGTGGGAGTGATGGCGGTGGGCCGCGGCGAGCGGATGCGCGCGGTGTGGAGCATGGTGGACAAGGTGGCGCCCACGCGCTCCACCGTGCTCATCCATGGCGAGAGCGGGACGGGCAAGGAGCTCATCGCCAAGGCGCTGCACCTCAAGAGCCCCCGGGCGGGACAGCCCTTCTTGCCCATCAACTGCGCGGCGCTCAACGAGGGGGTGCTGGAGAGCGAGCTGTTCGGCCACGTGAAGGGGGCCTTCACCGGGGCCACGCAGGATCGCCCCGGCCTGCTGGTGCACGCGGGCGAGGGGACGGTGTTCCTCGACGAGATTGGCGAGGTGCCGCCGGCCACCCAGGTGAAGCTCTTGCGCGTGCTGCAGGAGCGCAAGGTCAAGCCGGTGGGCAGCTCGGCGGAGATTCCCTTCCAGGCGCGCATCCTGGCGGCCACCAACCGGCGGCTGGACGTCGAGGTGAAGGCGGGCCGCTTCCGGGAGGATCTCTTCTACCGGCTCAACGTCATCACCCTGGAGCTGCCGCCGCTGCGCGAGCGGCCCGAGGACATCGCGCCGCTGGCCGAGCACTTCCTCTCCCGGCAGCGCCGGGAGCTGGAGCGGCCGGGCCTGCGCTTCTCTCCCGAGGCCCTGGCGGTGCTGTCCGCCTATGCCTTCCCCGGCAACGTGCGCCAGCTGGAGAACGTCGTCGAGCGCGCGGCGACGCTGGCGGATGGGGACGTGTTGACGTTGGCCTCGCTGCCGCCCTCGCTCCGGGGCGAGCCCGTGCAGCCCGCGGCCGCCGCCACGCCCGAGGTGGCGCTCGGGGCGGGCTTCTCCCTGGAGCGTCACCTCGATGAGGCCGAGCGGCACTACCGGTGGCCGCCCTGGCGCAGGCGGGTGGGGTGAAGACGCGGGCGGCGGACCTGCTCGGCTTGACGTTCCGCTCCTTCCGCTACCGTCTGGCCAAGCACGGGCTGTCGGATCGCGAGGACGAGGCCTGAGCTCGTCCGTGGCGGGCACGCCCTTTGGGGCGTGTCCGCGGGGCGTGTCAGCGGAAGTCGCGCCGGTTGAAGAGCAGCACGGCCAGCGACACCAGCACGGCGGTATAGGCCGCGCCATAGGCCATGTCGGACAGCAACTGGGAGGAGGAGATGGAGGCGGCGTACGACGCCTGGGGCCGGTAGTTGAAGCGGGAGAGGTTGGGCAGCACGTAGTACACGGCCTCGCCCAGCGCCTGGAGGGCGTCGCTCTTGGACTTGCGCGCCAGGGCGTAGATGTCCGAGGACAGGTTTCCCGCGACGTAGATGCTCACGGTGACGAAGGCGGACACCGTCTGGTGTTGGGAGAAGCTGGACATCAGGAAGCCCACGCCGCTGAGCACCCAGAGCTCGAACCACAGCATGCCCACCGCGGCCACGTGCGCGGGGGTGATGGGGACGGCGTAGAAGACCATCAGCAGGAAGAAGAGCGCGGCCATGGCCAGCAGCAGCACCGTCACGGTGAGCATGTTGCCGAACAGCCGGCCCACCAGGAAGGCGCCTCGCGACAGGGGCTTGGACACCATGAGGAAGATGGTGCGCCGCTCGATTTCCCGCGAGATGAGCCCACTGGACAGGAAGATGGTGAGCAGCACCAGCATCAGGCTCATCGAGCCCAGGCCCATGTCGGTGAGCACCCGGTCGAACACCCCGACGGTGACCTCCACCACGAGCGAGGAGGACAGCAGCAGGCTCAGCGCGAAGAGCGCCACGATGAGCGTGACGCGGTTGCGCCGGGCTTCCCGGAAGCCATTGAGCGTGAGGGCGATGAACGGACCCATCATGAAATCTCTCCTCCCACGGGGCCCTGACGAGCCTCCTCGAGGGCGCGCAGGAACAGGTCCTCCAACGAGAACCGGGTGGGTTGTAGCTGGGTGACCCGTCCATTGAGCTCGAGCAGCCGCTTGAGCAGGGGCTGGCTGTCCACGTCGCGCACGCGCAGGATCACCCGCTGCTCCAGGGCCTGGGCCCGCTCCAGCTCGAAGCCCAGCGTCTGGATGCGCTCGAGCGGCACGCCCTCCACCGTGAGCTCCATGTGCGTGGCCTGTGAACTCACCAGCTCGGACACGCTGCCCTCGCGCACGCGCCGGCCTCCGACCAGCACGGCCACGCGGTCGCAGAGTGTCTCCACGTCCGGGATGATGTGCGTGCAGAAGAGCACCGTCGTGCCCCGGTGGCGCTCCTCGAGGATGAGGTCGCGGATCTGCCGGCGGCCCACGGGATCCAACCCCGAGGTGGGCTCGTCCAGGATGAGCAGCGAGGGCTTGGACACCAGGGCCTGGGCCAGCGCCACGCGCTGCACCATGCCCTTGCTGTAGCGGCGGATCTGCAGGGAGGCGGCGCGGGTCATCTGCACCATGCCCAGCACCTGCTCGACCCGGTCATCCAGCTCCTTGCCGCTCATGCCCGTCAGCCGACCCGCCAGCGTGACGAACTCGCGGCCAGTGAGGTACTCGTAGGGCGCGGGGTTCTCGGGCACGTAGCCCACGCGGCGGCGGGCTTCGCGGTCCTGGGGGGGCAGGCCGAACAGGCGTGCTTCTCCACTGCTGGCCTGTACCAGGTTCAGCAGGATCTTGATGGTGGTGGACTTGCCGGCCCCGTTGGGACCGAGCAGGCCATACACCGGCCGGGCAGGATCTTCAGGTCGAGCGACTGCAGGGCGCGGACCTGCCGGTTCATGAAGAAGCCGAGCCGGTACGTCTTGGACAGCTCTCGGATTTCGATGGGGTTGGGCGCATCCATGGACATCTGGGCTCCGCGGGCGCTGCTCAACCGCGGCCGCGGTTGAAGGGGGTGAAGATCTCCAAGCGTCGCTGTTGGGTGGTCGAATACGCGCGCCCGTCGGAACCGATGAAGAAACCACCCCCCTGGGGATCCCGTGGGGGCTCGGACAGGAAGCCCAGCCAGGACAGGGTGTCCACGTCCGGAGGCGTCGTGCCGAACGTCTCGCGGAAGCTCGCGATGGCGGCGTCCACGCGCTGCAGCTCCGCTTCCAGCTCCAGGTCCCGGATGCGTTGTTCGAACAGCTGCCGCGTGGCTTCGTCCTCGGCCGAGTCCAACAGGGACTGAGCCAGCGCGAGACCGGCATCCACCGATCCCGCCTGGGCGTACAGCCGTGTGGCCAGCTGGGAAAGATAGGGAGGCGCTCCCGGCAGTCGTGAGGCTCGCTCGGCCGCCTGGGCCGCTTCCCGATAGTTCTTGTCGAAGGTGCTCAGGTTGTAGGCGAGCAACATGTTCATCTTGAGATCATCGGGGAAGAGCTTGAGGCCCTTGCGCAGCAGCCGGGTGGACTCCTCCGTGTTGACCCAGGTCTCGCGCCCGAGGTTGGTGGGCAGAGCCCCCGCCGCGAACCTGTAGACCATGTCGAAATGGGGATCCAGATCGGTGATGAGTTCCGCGTAGGGGTAGAGGTCGCGGTACTCCTCGGCCGTGCGGGCTCGGCCCGCGGTCTGGACGAGTTGGATCCAGAGGTAGTCGGCGATCAACTGGATGTAGCCACGCCCCACCACGCGCAGCACGTCCTCTCGGGGCAGGATGACCTCCTGATGCGGACCTCGCGGGGGCTTGCGCGGCGGGTCCGCCAGCAGCAGGAGCGCGAGCAGACCGCACAGGCTCGTCACGACAGGGAGAAGGTAGGGGCGCGACCTCATGGCGGGGGACACAAAATAGAAAGGACATCTGGAGCATGTCCAGATGTCCTTGGCACTGTCAGCACTGGCCGAGCCGGGTCAGTCCCGTGCTCGGACGGGCATCAGGTGTCGCAGTCGACGTCGTTGTAGGAGAGGAAGGGCGCACCGGCGACGGTCACCGTCTCGTCGGTGTTGCCGCAGACCGAGGCGATGGTGGTGGTGTCCTTGGTCGAGATCCACCGGTGTCGATACCCGTGGAGTCGTTGTCGACGTTACCGGCGGCCAGACCGGAGATGTTGCAGCCGATGCCGGTGTTGCAGCCGTTGAGACCAGGGATGCCCGGGTCCGCGCCCGCGCCCGTGAACGTCGGGGCCGTCGGGGGAGCTTCCTTGGGCTGGGCCGCGCCCGAGAACTTCGCCGTGTCCACGGTGATGCAGTTGGCGCCCTTGGTGTCGGTCACGCCCTTCTGCTCGCGGAGGATGCAGGTCTTGGCCGTCGCGAAGTAGTAGGCGTAGCGGTTGCCACGCTCGGGCGAGAAGCCCACCGTCTGCACGTTCTCCGAGTACTTGTCCTTCTCCTGCAGGTAGGCGCGCTGCGAGGTGAACCAGGCCTTCAGGTTGGCCTTGGCCTCACCCTGCTTGGAGCGGGCCTGGAACTTGATGAAGTTCGGGATGGCGATGGCGGCGAGGATGCCGATGATGGCCACCACGATCATGAGCTCGATGAGCGTGAAGCCGCGGTTCTTGCGAACGAAGAGACGGTTCATGGGGTTTCTTTCTCGGAACGGCAGGGGGGATTGACGGCCGAAGCCGTGACGAATGGATAGCATGATCAGTGCCAGCGTCAAAACACGCGGGCCACGGCCGCTTCCCAGGCGCATGAGCGGTCAACGGACGGCGGAAGCCGGAAAACGTGTGCCAATTTTTGTCACTGGAGTGACAGGAATCGTCTGCCCCGGGGCGTCGCTCGGATCCTATGCTGCGCGGCTCGGGGTGTTGGCGCGACAAGAAGGGACGCGAACACAGTGACTGCTCAGTGGGTGGAAGGCATGGCCGTGGCGTGGGTGGTCGTCCTGGGCCCGGTCTTCGGTAGTTTCTTGAATGTCGTGATCGCCCGCGTTCCCACGGGGGAGAGCATCGTGCGGCCGCGCTCGCGCTGTCCCAAGTGCGGCCACACCCTGGCGTGGTTCGACAACGTGCCGGTGCTCTCCTGGCTGGTGCTGCGCGGGCGCTGCCGCTCGTGCGGCCAGCCCATCTCCTGGCGCTATCCTTTGATCGAGCTGCTCACCGGGGCGCTCTTCTTCGCCTGCCAGCGCCGCTTCGGCTGGACCCCGGAGCTCGTCTCCGCGCTGGTGCTGGTGTTGGTGCTGGTGCCGCTGTCCTTCATCGATCTGGAGCATTGGATCCTCCCGCACGAGCTGACCTGGCCGGGCATCGCCGCGGGCGTGGTGCTGTCGGCGCCCCTGGGGCTGGTGCGGCTGCGCGACTCCATCCTCGGCGCGCTGGTGGGCTTCTTCGTCTTCTGGGCGATGGAGTGGCTGGGCGAGAAGATCTTCAAGAAGGAAGCGCTGGGGGCGGGGGACAAGGATCTGCTCGCGCTCATCGGCGCCTTCCTCACCTGGAAGCCGCTGCTCGGCATCATCTTCCTCTCGTCGCTCCAGGGGGCCCTGGTGGGCTCGGTGATGTTGCTCCTCCACGGCCGGGCGGGACCCGCTCCCGCGCCCGAGTCACCGCCCACGCCCTCCGAGCCTCCTTCCCCCGGCACCGATTCGCCGTCCCCGGAGCCCTCCGCCGCGGCGCTCGCGCCGCGGCCCGAGGGTGACGCCCGCCCCGAGGGGACGACGGCGGAACCGGTCCGGGGAGCGGAGGGGGCGCCCGAGGGAGAAAAGGGTGAAGAAGGAGAAAAGGGTGAAGAGGGAGAGGGGGGAAGACGAGGAGGAAGACGACTGGGTGCCGGGCCCCACCAACATTCCCTTTGGCCCGTGGCTGTCGATCGCCGCACTCGAGGTGATGCTGCTCGGTCCCTGGCTCAGTGCGATCCTGCCAGTGCCGATGAACGTCTTGGTGACCGGCGGACGCTGAGTGCGGGAGCCGTCGCGTCCCGCTGTATAAAAGCAAGGAGCGCGGTATCGCCGCGCACTCCGGGCGCCCATGTGGTCGACAGCCCGCCCCAAGAGGGAGGAGCGGCGACCGGTGGGATTTGACGAAACGCGCCCCAGGCCGGAAAATCGGCCCTCGCAGAGCGGCGTGGGCGCACCGCCGTGGGACTTCGGGGGACAGGGTGGCCGCCTGCTGGGCGGGCTGTCACGAAGCACTTTTTAGGAGGGCTTGCCAGCCGGTGCTACCCTGGCGGCCCCTCCACGGAGCGACGACTGTATGGCGAAGGGTAAGCTGGCTCTCGGTCTGGATATCGGATCGACCTCGGTGAAGATGATTCTCCTCAAGGAGCAGCGCAAGCGTGGCCAGGTGAGCTACGCGCTGCAGAGCTTCGGAATGAAGCCGCTGCCTCCCGAGGCCATCGTGGATGGGGCCTTGATGAACTCCACCGCCATCGTCCAGGCGCTGCAGGAGCTGCTCACCGAGCTGAAGATCAAGAGCAAGGACGTCGCCATCGGCGTGTCGGGTCACTCGGTCATCATCAAGAAGATCCAGATGCCCCGCATGAGCCAGGAAGAGCTCGAGGAGAGCATCCAGTGGGAGGCCGAGCAGTACATCCCCTTCGACGTCAAGGACGTGAACATCGACACGCAGATCCTCGACGCGGGGGGCAATGACGCCACCGGTCAGATGGACGTGCTGCTCGTGGCGGCCAAGAAGGACATGATCAACGACTACACCACGGTGGTGTCCGAGTCCGGGCTCATGCCGGTGGTGGTGGACGTGGACGCCTTCGCCGTCCAGAACATGTTCGCCGCCAACTACGACATCCCCGACAAGGAGACCGTGGTGCTCATCAACGCGGGCGCCTCGGTGGTGAACATCAACATCATCTCCAACGGCATCACGGTGTTCACCCGCGACGTGACCATCGGGGGCAACCAGTTCACCGAGGAGATCCAGAAGCAGCTCAACGTCTCCTACGAGGAGGCGGAGACGCTGAAGATCGGCGGCACCCGCAGCGACGCGGACGCGGTCGTCCCCCAGGAAGTCGAGCGCGTGCTGCTGAGCGTGGCGGAGCAGGTGGCCGGAGAGATCCAGCGCTCGCTGGACTTCTACGCGGGCACCGCCGTGGACGCCAACTTCACCAAGGTCTACCTGTCGGGCGGGACCGCCAAGATTCCGGCCCTGTTCAAGACGATCGAGACGCGCGTGGGCGTGCCCGTGGAGATCCTCAACCCCTTCCGGAAGATCGACGTGGACAACCGCAAGTTCGACCCCGCCTTCATCATGGAGGTGGCGCCGATGGCCGCGGTGGCCGTGGGTCTGGCACTCCGGCGTCCTGGCGACAAGCTGGCCTGATCTCCTCCCTTTCCGAAGGACCGACTCACATGATGATTCGCATCAACCTTTTGCCCGTCCGCAAGAAGGTCAAGCAGGAGGCGGGCCGGCAGATCCTGGCCCTCTTCGCGCTCGTCCTGCTGGGCGCGGGCGCGGGCAACTTCTTCTGGTACTCCGACCGCGACGGCGTCGTGGTCAAGCAGAAGGAAGGTATCGCGCAGACCCGCAAGCGCATCGCCGACCTGGAGAAGACGATCGGCGAGGTGCAGCACATCAACGCCCGCAAGGCCGAGGTGGAGAAGAAGCTCGCGGTGCTGGACGAGCTGCGCCGCGGCCGCTCCGGTCCCGTGCGGATGCTGGACGCGCTGGCCAATTCCATCCCGAAGAAGGCGTGGATCAAGAGCTTCAACGAGGAGCGGGGCGCGGTGAGCCTGATCGGCTCGGCCGTCAGCCATGACGACGTGGCCGAGCTGATGCGCAACCTCAACGGCATGGTGTGGACGCCCAAGGGCATTGGCCGCCTGGTGGAGCAGCGCCGCGATGCGAAGACCTCGCGTGTCGAGCTGCTGTCGGCCGAGATCGCCATCGAGGAGTTCCCGGTGGGGGACATCAAGCCCTTCTTCACCAACGTGGACCTCAGGAGCACCCAGCAGCAGGCTCAGGCCTCCAAGCCGGGTGAGGTGCCCACGGTGGAATTCGACATCTCCCTCTCCTCCAACTACGCCATCTGAAGGGACGCATCGCGATGGACAAGTATCTCGACAGGATCGTGAAGGCGCAGCCCGCGGTGAAGTTCGGGGGCCTGGCCGCACTGGTGGTCCTCATGACCGCCGCCAACTACTTCTTGGTCATCGAGCCATTGGAGACGGAGTCGGTCGCGCTGCGCGCGCAGCAGCGCAAGCTGGATCTGGATCTGGCGGAGAAGAGTGAGATCGCCCAGAACCTCAACGAGCGCCGGCGCGAGATGGACGTGCTGGAGCAGAAGCTGGCCGAGGCGCTCACCGAGCTGCCCCAGAACAAGGATGTCGAGGAGCTGCTCGCGCAGCTCAACGACATCGGCAAGAAGTCGGGGCTGGAGATCTCCCGCGTGGAGCCGGGTCCCGAGTCGGTGGTGGGCGACGAGTTCTTCTCGCGCATCCCCGTGCGCATGGTGGTGAGTGGCAACTACCACGAGATCGCCATGTTCCTGCAGGAGGTGTCGAACATGCGCCGCATCGTGAACGTCAACAACATCAAGCTCGAGGGCGCCCGGGTGAAGAACGAAAAGGTGGTGCTCAGCAGTTCGTTCATGGCCACGACCTTCCGCTTCGTCAAATAGGCGAGGCCCACCGAAAACCAATGTCGTCGCAGAAACTTGATCGGTCCTGGAATTGGGGCGACAAGGGGTCCTGAGGATGAAGACGTTCCACTCCATGTTCATTTCGGGGGCGCTGGCCCTCTCCCTGGTGGGTTGCGGCGAGGACGAGCCGCCTCCTCCTCCGCCAGTGGCGGCCAGGCCGGCGGCGCAGGAAGAGGCCGCCGCGGAGAAACCCGCGGAGACCGCGGTGGCCGCTCCGTTGTACGTCTACAACTACAACCCGGTGGGCAAGCGCGATCCGTTCCGCAGCCCCGTCGAGGACATCAAGGCCGCTGACACGCCCGTGGGCGCGCAGCCGTTGACGGCCTGCACCGAGGCGCTCTGTCAGTGGGACATCGACCAGCTCAAGCTGGTGGCCGTGGTGACGGGGGACGCCAACCCGATGGCCATGGTGGAGGACCCGATGGGTCGCGGCCACATCGTGCGCCGCAACAGCCGGATGGGCCGTTCGGGCGGCAAGGTCACGCAGATCCTCCGCGATGAGGTGGTCGTCACCGAGACCATCACCACGCCGGAGCGGGTGGTCTACAACCCAGTGAAACTGGGGCTGAAGCAGGATGACAAGAGGGATCCTGCCTACAACCTGATGACGGGCAAGAACTGGGAGCCGTAGCCTCCCGGTGTCTTGGAGCCGAGCAGTCCTGGCGCCCAATGGCACAGTGCAACTTGTTGAGGGGAAGCATGCTCGAGGAGAGCGTTGTGACGAGGGGCAAGTTGGTGAGCGTGGTGGTGGCCCTGGTGGCCGCCACCCTGGGCCTGGACTCCCAGGCCGCCGAACTCAATACGTTGCGGGACCTGAAGGTCGTGCAGACGGGAGCGGGCGCCCAGGTGGTCGTCACGGGCACACGGGCGCCCACGTTCACGGTCTTCCGGCTCAGTGGACCCGAGCGCCTGGTGGTGGACCTGTCGTCGGCGGACGCCACGGGCATCAAGGGTCACCACAACGGGCAGGGTCCGGTGGTGGGCGTGGTGGCCTCCCAGTTCTCCGACGAGCGCGCCAGCGTGGGTCGGCTCCTGGTGGCCCTGCAGCAGGCGGCTCAATATGACGTGCGTGCGGATGGCAACCGGGTCGTCATCTCCGTGGAGGGTACCCAGGCGCCCGCGCCCGTGGCCGCCGCTCCCGAGGTGAAGACGCCCGCGCCCGCGCCCGTGGCTGCCGCTCCCGAGCCGAAGCCCGAGCCGGCTGTCGTGGCCAGCGCCGGACCCGTGGAGACCCGGGCCGCTTCCCCCGGCCCGCCACGGAGGTGGGCCAGGACAAGGCCGCCGCGCTGCCGGAGAACGTGGTGGCGGCCGAGGCGGACGAGCGCGAGGTGGCGCATCCGGCCCGCCGCATCACCGGGCTCTCCTTCGCCCGCGACACGCTGAACATCCGCGCGGACGGCGAGGTCGCCCGCTACGAGGTGCTGGAACTGGCGGATCCTCCCCGGCTCGCGGTGGACGTGTATGGCGTGGGCCTGGCCGCGCGCTCCGCGCGTGAACTCCGGGGCGGTGAAGGACCTGCGGGTGGGTGCCCACTCGGACAAGGTGCGCCTGGTGCTGGACGTGCGCAACACCATGCCCGCGTATCACGTGGAGCGCTCGGGTCGCGGTCTGGCCGTGGTGTTCGGTGGAAAGCTGGCCCGTCAGTCCAACGCTCCGGCCAGCACGCCGGAGAAGGTGGTGGCCGAGAGCGAGCCCCTGCGCACCAGCCCCGTGGACGCGCGCCTGCCCACCGTGGACGTGAAGGAGCTGTCCTTCGACGAGAACGAGTCCGGCGGCCGGGTGAACCTGAAGCTGTCGGGCACGGTGGCGTGGAAGGTGGAGCGGCCGGATCCGCGCAGCGCGGTGCTGACGCTGGACAATGCCCGGCTGCCGCGGCGGCTGGAGCGCAGCCTGGACACCAGCGAGCTGGACACTCCGGTGAAGATGATCAGCGCCTTCTCGGTGCCGGGTGAGGGCAACCGGGTGCGCCTGGTGGTGGCCGCCGATGGCGCCATCGAGGAGAACATGAGCCAGGTGTCGGGCGGTCTGTCGTGGCGGCTGAGCGTCAAGGGCGTCAAGACGGAGCAGGTGACCGTCACCCAGCGCACCGCCGGCTTCACCGCCGAGGCGCCCACCTACGCCGCCGAGGGCGCGCCGCAGCAGGCCCGCTACCGCGGCAAGAAGGTGTCCTTCGAGTTCAAGGACATCGACATCCAGAACCTGCTGCGCATCATCGCGGAGCTCGCCAAGAAGAACATCGTGGTCTCCGATGACGTGACGGGCAAGCTGAGCCTGCGCCTGCGCAACGTGCCCTGGGACCAGGCGCTCGACATCGTCCTGCGCACCAAGTCGCTGGGCAAGGAGGACCTCGGCAACATCCTGCGCGTGGCTCCGCTCAAGACGCTGGAAGAGGAGAGCAAGCTGCGCCAGGAGCGCAAGAAGTCGCTCATCGCCCAGGAGGACCTGGTGGTGAACCTCATCCCGGTCAACTACGCCATCGCCTCCGACATGGCCGCCCGGGTCAAGGACGTGCTGAGCGAGCGGGGCACGGTGACGGTGGACACGCGCACCAACGTGCTCATCACGAAGGATGTGCGCGACAACATCGAGAGGGCGCGCACGCTCGTGCGCAATCTGGACACCCAGACGCCCCAGGTGCTCATCGAGAGCCGCATCGTGGAAGCCAACACCACGTTCAGCCGGGAACTGGGTGTGCAGTGGGGTGGTCAGGCCCTCGCCACGCAGGCCCTGGGCAATGCCACCGGTCTGCTCTTCCCCAACACGGCGGTGGCGACGGGTGGTGTGGCGGGAACGGCACCGGGCCTTCCTCCCTTCCCCAACTTCGCCGTCAACCTGCCGGCGGCCGCGGACGTGGGAACGGGTGGTGCCATGAGCTTCGTCTTCGGTTCGGCCGGCGGTGCGCTCGCCCTCAACCTGCGCCTGTCGGCGGCGGAACTCGAGGGTACCCTGAAGACCATCTCCTCGCCCAAGGTGACGACCCTGGACAACAACACCGCCCGCATCAGCCAGGGCGTGTCGCTGCCCTTCAGCCGGTGTCCTCGGCGGGCGCCAACACCACCTTCGTCGAGGCGCGCCTGTCGCTCGAGGTCACGCCCCACATCACCCAGGATGGCAGCATCCTGATGACCATCAACGCCCAGAACAACCAGCCGGACCCGGCCAACACCGGCTCCAACGGCCAGCCCGCCATCCAGCGCAAGGAGGCCAATACCCAGGTGCTGGTGAAGGACGGTGACACCACCGTCATCGGTGGCATCTACGTGCGCCGCGGCAGCACGACGACCGCCTCGGTGCCCTTCTTGTCGAAGATTCCCGTGCTGGGCCTGCTGTTCAAGCGGCACGCGGAGAGCGACAACCGACAGGAACTGCTCATCTTCATCACGCCGCGCATCCTCAACCGGCAGACGATCGCGCAGACCCTCTAGCCGTTATATTCTTCGAGCCGTCGAATGGAGCCGATGTCCATGAAGAGATTGACGATGGTTGCGGCGCTGGCGCTGGCGCAGGCGGGTTGCGTCACCTCGCAAGAGGACTCGCCCTTGCTGTTTGGCAATGTCCTGGCGCTGGAAGGCTGTGAGCCGGATACCTCCAAGTTCATCAGCCAGGGTTCTCTCGACCTGGCGGGTGGAGGCAACTACGTGATGGCCGTGCAGGCGCGGAACATCATTCCCACCTCCCGTGTCATCATCATCGGAGACACACCGACGAACGTGGGCGGGTCGAGCGTCACCCTGACCGAGATCGTCTACCGCTACGAGGCGCCCCCGGAACTCGGCCTCCCCGAGGAGGACCGCGCCGCCACGTACGCCGTCGTGCCGGCGGGCAGTGGCAACGATAGCTACGTGCCGGTGAGCGCCTTTGGCCCCCTGGCACTCGAGGCCCTCCAGAAGTGGGGGGACAAGCCTCTGAAGAATCCTCAGGATGATACTCCGTACAATCCTCTGACGGAGAGACACGCCAGTGAGAACGTCATCACCTACATCAAGGCCCGGGGCCGTGTGGGCTCCTCCAGCAACGCGGAGACCAACGAGTTCTCCTTCCCCGTGAGGGTGTTCGCCACCCCAAATTGTCCATCCAACGCGGTCAAGGCCGGTGTCTGCAGTCCTGGACAGGACGTGCCGACCGCTTGCCCTCCCACTACCACTCCCCCGCTCCTTGACGCTCCACTCCCAGCCGCCTAGAAGCCAGCCGCCATGTCCTTCCGCACGCACCTCGAGTCCGTGGTCAATCAGGTAGATGGGTCGCTGGCCTGCAGCGTGATGGGGTTCGACGGCATCGCCGTGGACACCCACCAGAACGAGGAGGCGCTCGAGCTGGAGCTCAACGGGGCGTGGATCGAGTACGCCAACCTGCTCGGTCAACTCCGGCAGGCCGCCGAGTCGCTCAAGACGGGCGAGGTGCAGGAGGTCAGCATCAACAGCGAGAGGGTGCTGACGCTCATGCGCCCGGTGTCGCCCGAGTACTTCCTGGTGCTCGCCCTCCGGGCGGACGGCAACTACGGCAAGGGCCGCTACGTCTTACGGCTCACGGCGCCCAAGATCCGCGCCGAGTTGTAGCCGGCGGGCGGACGGCGCGGTGCGCTGCGCCTTTCCACTTTGCAAGCCGCGTCACCATCGGCTAGACACCCCGGACTTTTCGCGAGTCGTCCGAAGGAGCTGTCCATGGCCGGTGTCATCGATACATCCGAATTCCGCAATGGCCTGAAGATCGAGATCGACGGTGAGCCGTTCGTGATCGAGTACTTCCAGCACGTCAAACCGGGCAAGGGCTCGGCCTTCGTGCGCACCAAGATCCGCAGCCTGCTGTCCGGGCGCGTGCTCGAGCCCACGATGAAGTCCGGTGACAAGGTGGGCGTGCCGGATATCGAAGAGAAGGCGATGCAGTTCCTGTACGTGCAGGACGGCGACTACTACTTCATGGACAAGCGCAACTTCGAGCAGACCTTCCTCAGCGAGAAGGTGCTCGGGGACTCGAAGAACTTCCTGAAGGAGAACATCGACGCCGACGTGCTCTTCTGGAACGGCAAGGCCATCGCCGTGACGCTGCCGAACTCGGTGGACTTGAAGGTCACCAAGTGCGATCCGGGTGTGCGGGGCGACACCGTGTCCGGCGCCCTGAAGCCGGCCACGCTGGAGACGGGCTTCGTCGTCAACGTGCCGCTCTTCATCAACGAGGGCGACGTTCTCAAGATCGACACGCGCGAGGGTGGCAAGTACCTCACGCGCGTGGCCACCGCGGGTTAGTTGGTTCATCGGGGCTCAGGGAGGGGACGCAACCGTGGCAAGCAAGCGCAAGGCAGTCCGAACCGAGTCCGCGCCCGTCGCGCGGACCGAGGGCATCCGCGTGGAGGGCAACAGCACCTCCCTGGACGTGGAGTCCCTGCGGCAGATCGTCGAGATCCTCGAGGCCTCGGAGGTAACGCGGCTCGACTGGCAGCGGGGCGATGAGCGCCTGCTCATCCGCCGGGGCCACGTGCCCTCGCCAACCATCGTGCACGCGGCGCCCATCACCCCCTCGGTGAGCCCCGCGCCCCTGGTGGCCGCCGCGCCCCCGGCCGTCGCGCCCGCCGCGCCAGCGCCGGCTCCCGCCGCCGCTGCCGCCCCCGCTGCGGAGAAGTCCGGCCATGCCGTCACCAGCCCCTTCGTGGGGACGTTCTACCGGACGCCGGCTCCGGATCAGCCCAGCTTCGTGGAGGTGGGCTCGGTGGTGAAGAAGGGCCGGTGCTTTGCATCATCGAGGCCATGAAGTTGATGAACGAGATTGAGGCCGACGTGGCGGGTCGCGTGGCGGAAATCCTCGTGGAGAACGGGCAACCGGTCGAGTTCGGCCAGACGCTGTTCCGCATCGAGCCGGTCTGACATACGCGGGCGCTTCTCGCGCCCCGCGGAGGCACGACATCGTGTTCAAGAAGGTGCTGATCGCCAACCGCGGGGAGATCGCCCTGCGTGTCATTCGTGCCTGCCGGGAGCTGGGCATCGCCACCGTGGCGGTGCACTCCACGGCAGACGCCAACGCGCTCCATGTGCGCTTCGCCGACGAGTCGGTATGTATCGGCCCGCCCGCGTCCAAGGAGAGCTATCTCAACATCCCCCAGCTGCTGTCCGCGGCGGAGATCACCCGCGCGGACGCCATCCACCCGGGCTACGGCTTCCTGTCGGAGAACGCCGAGTTCGCCAAGGTGTGCCAGGACTGCAAGATCCACTTCATCGGGCCGCGGCCGGAGATGATCCGGCTCATGGGCAACAAGGTGCGTGCCCGCCAGGCGGCGCGTGAGGCGAACCTGCCCCTGCTGCCCGGCAGCCCCACCGCGCTCAAGGACGCGCGCGAGGCGGAGGCCTTCGCACGGGAGATCGGCTTTCCGGTCATCCTCAAGGCGGCGGCGGGCGGTGGCGGCAAGGGCATGAAGATCGTGCGCGAGCCGGGCGCGCTGGCGCAGGCGTTCGCCACGGCGGCCGCCGAGGCCGTGGCCTCCTTCGGCAATGGCGATCTCTACATCGAGCGCTATGTCGAGCGGCCGCGCCACATCGAGATCCAGATCGTCGCCGACGAGCATGGGCGCGTCATCCACCTGGGCGAGCGCGAGTGCTCGGTGCAGCGGCGCCACCAGAAGCTCATCGAGGAGAGCCCCTCGGCGGCGCTCACCCCCGAGCTGCGCCAGCAGATGGGCGAGGTCTCCGTGCGCGCCATGGAGAAGCTCGGCTACAACAACGTGGGCACCATCGAGTACCTGCTCGACGAGAACGGGCGGTTCTACTTCATGGAGATGAACACCCGCATCCAGGTGGAGCACCCGGTGACGGAGCTCGTCACGGGCATCGACCTGGTGCGCGAGCAGATCAAGCTGTCCGCCGGCCAGCCGCTGCAGCGCAAGCAGGAGGACATCCAGATGCGCGGCCACGCCATCGAGTGCCGCGTCAACGCGGAGGATCCCGTCACCTTCGCGCCCTGGCCGGGGAAGATCACCGCCTACAGCGCGCCCGGTGGCTATGGCGTGCGCGTGGACTCGAGCGCCTACGAGAACTACACCGTGCTGCCGTACTACGACAGCCTCCTGGCCAAGCTCATCGTCTACGCCGAGGATCGGCCCACCGCCATCCGCCGCATGCAGCGCGCCCTGGGCGAGTACGTGGTGCAGGGCATCCGCACCAACATCCCCTTCCACCGGGCGGCCCTGGCCGAGGAGTCCTTCATCGAGGGCAACTACGACACCCGCTTCGTGGAACGGCTGCTCGCCTCCGAGACGGGCACCAAGCGCCTGCGCAAGGCCATCGAGGAGACACCCTGACGGCTGCCTGTCTGCCCGTCACCCAGGCTCCTGATCCGACAGAGGGGCCAACCCGGTGGATTCCTTGACCCCCGAGGGATGATTCCGCTAGCCTCCCACCTCCCTCGCAGTCTCCTTGAAGGAAGCAGAAACCCCAGATTTTCCAGGGGTTCGCTCGGCAGGAAGCCCACGCTCGATGGACAAGAACAAGATCATCGAAGCCGCCGCCAAGCTCGTCGCGAAGGGCGCCTACGACAAGGCCATCAAGGAATACCAGAAGGTCCTGGATGCAGACCCCAAGGACGGCCGCGTCCTGCAGAAGATGGGGGAGCTGTTCCAGAAGAAGAACGACAACGTCCAGGCGGCCTTCTACTTCACCAAGGTCGCCGAGGGGTACTCGGCCGACGGCTTCTTCCTCAAGGCCGTCGCGCTCTACAAGCAGGTCCTCAAGCTCAACCCCAACCTGCTGGAAGTCAACCTCAAGCTCGCGGAGCTCCATCAGCAGCTCGGACTGATGTCCGAGGCCATGGCGTATTTCCAGATCGTCGCCAACCACTACGACAAGGCCGGCGACGTCAAGAACTCCCTGGATACGCTCAAGAAGATGGTGGATCTCGACCCCGAGAACGTGGCGTCGAAGATCAAGCTCGCCGAGCTGTACGCGCGCGAGAACATGGCGCGCGAGGCCGCCCAGGAGTTCAAGAAGGCCGCCGAGTACCTCAAGCGCAACAACCGGATGGATGACTGGTTCCGCGTGGCCGAGCGCCCGGCCACGCTGGAGCCGGAAAACGTCGCGCTGGCCAAGGATCTGGCCCAGCAGTACCTCGCGCGGGAGACCAGAAGCGCGCGCTCGCCCGGCTCCAGGTGTGCTTCAAGGCCGACGGGCGGGACGTCGAGACGCTGAGCATGCTGGGCCAGGCGTTCCAGGGGCTCGGCCAGACCGCCAAGACCATCTCCGTCTACAAGGAGCTGGCCAAGGTCTACCAGGAGCGCTCCCGGGCCCAGGATGCCCGCGACATCTGGGATCGCATCGCGGAGCTGGATCCCACCGACGCCGACCTCCAGGCCTATCAGGCCGAGGCTCCCGCGGCGTCCTCCGCCGAGCCCGCCTTCCGGCCCTCGCGCTCGATGGCCGCCGTGTCCCCGGCCGCCGCCGCGCCTGCCTCCCGGCCCTCGCGCTCCATGGAAGCCGTGGCGGCCACGCCCGCGGCGCCTCCCGCTCCGGCCTCGCCTCCTCCGAGCACCCCAGCCCCAGCGGCTCCCGCCACCGCCGCTCCCGCCGCCGCCGCTCCGGCCTCCTCGGGCAAGGATCAGTTCTCCAAGCTGCTCACGGAGACCGAGGTCTACGTCAAGTACGGCCTGCACGACAAAGCGCTGGATCACCTGCGGAAGATCTTCTCGGTGGACCCCGAGAACCTCGACGCGCACGAAAAGGCGTACCACATCTATGTCGCCTCGGGGAACGCGGCCCAGGCCAGCGAGCAGCTGCTCAACGTGCTGCGCCTGTGTACGCGCCGCGCCGAGGTCCAGCGCGCCCAGCCCTACCTGACCACCATCCTCCAGCAGAACCCCGGCCACCCCGAGGTGCCCGCCTTCCTGTCCGTGCTGCAGACGGATGACGCGGCGCCCAGCGCGAACTCCTCCGTGGAGTCCGTGGCCGAGGACGCGATCCTCGTCGACTCCAACGACGATGAGATCGTCGTGGCCGACGCTCCCGCGGATGCCCTCGCGCAGCCCATGGATGACGAGATGGCGCTCGTCTCCGCGAGCGACGAGCACGACGAGGACGCGCAGATCGTCTCCGGCGAGTTCAGCCTCCCCTCGGACTCCGAGGAGGAGGAGGGCGTGGTGCTCGCGGATGAGCCGGCGGACGAGGAGCCCCTGCTCGGCGCGGAAGAAGAGCCCGAGGAGACCACGGTCGCCTACGTCGGCTCGGACGCCCTGGACGAGCCCCTGGAGGCGCCGCTCGAGGGCGAGCCGCTGCAGGGCGAGGAGACCGACGAGGACGAGCCGGCGCGCGAGTACTCGCTGGAACTGGAGTCGCCCGACTCCGAGCCGGACCCGTTCGCCGCTCCCGACATGGACGACGAGGGCACGCCGGCGGACTCGCCCGCGCTCGGCGCCTACGAACTCGAGGAGCCGGAGCCGGAGCCCGCTCCGGTCGTCGTGGCGCCCCGGGCGCCCGCGCCCGTCGCCAAGGCTCCGCCCGCCGCGAAGCCCGCTGCACCCGCCGCGCCCGCCGCCAAGCCCGCCGCGCCCGTCGCGAAGCCCGCCGCGCCCGCCGCGAAGCCCGCCGCGAAGCCCGCGCCGGCCGTGGCCGCCAAGTCTCCTCCGCCCGCCGCGAAGCCCGCGCCCGTGGTCGAGGTGCCCGAGGAAGAGCCCGGTGGCGAGGAGTGCGACGAGGCCAGCTTCTTCCTCGACCAGGGCATCTACGAGGAGGCGCGGGAAATCCTCGAGACGGTGATGATCGCCTTCCCGGGCCACGCGCGCGCGAGCGAGTTGATGGCCCGGCTCGAGGCGCTCGAGTCGGGTGAGTCTGCGGAGGCCGCGGAGGCCGACGAGGCCGCCACCGAGTTGGCCGTGCCCGTGGTGCCCGCCCTGGGCGAGTCCCCGGCGGAGCGCGATGCCTTCGTGCTGGCGTCGGAGCTGGCCGGCGAGTTCGGCGACCTGGGCGTCGAGCAGGCCGCGCCTCCCGTGGAGGAGGACTTCCAGTACTCGGTGGAGGAGGTGTTCGCCGAGTTCAAGAAGGGCCTCGCCAAGGTGGTCAAGCCCGAGGACGTGGACACGCACTACGACCTGGGCATCGCCTACCGGGAGATGGGCCTCATCGACGACGCGCTCCACGAGTTCGCCGTGGCGCGCGAGGGCTGCCTGGGCAAGAAGCGCGAGCTGGACTGCCTCACCATGACGGGCATGCTGCAGCTGCAGAAGGGCGATGCCCGCGCGGCGGTGGGAACCTTCAAGCAGGCGCTCGCCTCCGAGCATGCCGTCGGGGAGGTCCCCAAGGCGCTCGGCTTCGAGCTGGCCATGGCCTACGATGCCGTGGGCGAGTCCGGCAAGGCGCTCTACCACTTCCAGCGGGTCGCCGGGCTCGACGAGAAGTTCCGCGACGTCGTCGCCCACGTGGAGAGGCTGTCCGCCACCACGTCTCCGGTGGCGGATCCGCTGCCCACCGCCACCTCCCGGTCCGGCGGGGCCGCGGGGACGGGGTCCCGGCCTCCCGTGGCGGCTCCCCCCACGGCCGCCAAACCGCGTAAGGTCGGCTACGTCTAGCGCAGTCCGAGGTTCGCCGAGACCATGACCACCTACCTCGACTACTTCGAACTCACCCAGGAGGCCTTCTCCAACGCTCCGGTGAGCCGCTTCTATTACAACTCGGCCCAGCACTCCCAGGCGCTCACGCGGCTCATGCATGCCGTGAGCTACATGAAGGGCCTGTCCATCCTGGTGGGTGACATCGGGGCGGGCAAGACGACGCTGGCGCGCCGCATGCTCGACTCGCTGCCCGAGTCCGAGTACGAGGCCGCGCTGCTCGTCATCATCCACTCGGGCATCACCGCCAACTGGCTCCTGCGCCGCATCGCCCTGCAGCTGGGCGTGGAGAACCCCGCCCAGGAGAAGCTCGCCCTGCTGTCGCAGCTCTACCAGCGGCTGCTCCAAATCTACGAGTCCGGCAAGAAGGCCGTCGTCCTCATCGACGAGGCCCAGATGCTCGAGACGCGCGAGCTCATGGAGGAGTTCCGGGGCCTGCTCAACCTGGAAGTCCCCGAGCGCAAGCTCATCTCGTTCGTCTTCTTCGGGCTGCCGGAGATCGAGAAGAACCTCAAGCTGGATCCGCCGCTCGCCCAGCGCGTGGCGCTGCGCTACAAGCTCGAGCCCTTCACCGCCGAGTCCACCGAGGCCTACATCAAGCACCGCCTGCGGCTGGCCGGCTGTCCGCGCATGCCCTTCACCGCCGAGGCGCTGGCCACCGTGCACCAGCGCTCGGGCGGTACCCCGCGCGTCATCAACAGCATCTGCGACAACGCCCTCTTCGAGGCCTTCCTGCTCCGGGAGCAGACGATCGGCCAGCCGCTCATCCAGCGGGTCGCGGACAACCTGGGTCTGCAGGGCGGCTCGGCTCCCACCACTCCCCAACTTCCCACCCCCGCCAGTCGGCCAGTCAGCAGCCCGAAGGTGGACCTCGCGGAGATCGATCGCTACCTCGAGGGACTGGGTAAACTGTAGCGGTTTTGGCCCCAAGGAACAGGCAGCAGGGCGCGCGGCGCATTCCCGCGTGGCTCATCGTCCTCGCGCTCGTCGTGGGGACGGTGTTGCTGCTGCGCACGCGCACGGCCTGGGACACCGTCTGCGCCCAGGCGCGGCGCCAGTTGCCCGTGCTGCTCGGCCTGGACGTGGGCATCGGTGAGTGCGAGGTGGATCCGCTCGGCCAGCGGCTCGTGCTGCGCGGCGTGTCCGTCTCCGAGCCCGGCAAGAGCGACTCACCCCTGTTCGCCGCGGACCAGGCCGAGGTGCAGCTCGGCCTGCCCAACCTCTTCTCGGGTCAGCTCGCCATCGATCTCGTGCGTGTGAGCCGGCCCCGGCTCTCGTTGGACCTGACTCGTCCGCGGGCACCCCGGAGCGAGCCCGGCGTGTGCCCGCTCGTGCCCCTGCGCCGGTTGAGTCTGGCGCGGCTGAGCCTCACCGGCGCGGAGGTGCGGTTGCTGCTACCCGGTGGCCGGCAGGTGGAGCTGTCCGAGCTGGACGTGAACCTGCGCGAGCGCTGGGGCGAGGAGGAGTTCGAGGTGGAGGCCCGGCGGGGCCTCGTGCGGCTGGGGCCCGGAAAGGAGCTCGCCCTGGGACGTCTGGCCGTTTCAGGCGCCCTGGACGTGGAGGAGCAGCTGCTGGAGGTGGACCGGGGCGAGGTGGCGCTCGACGAGGCGACGGTGAACATCTCCGGGCGGGTGGAGCGGCTGTGCGAGCCGAACCTCGCGCTCGATGCCCAGCTGTTCCTGCCGCTGCGCACGCTGTCCCGCTCGGGGTTGTTGCCCAGGCCCGCCGAGGGCCACCTCTGGACGCGCCTGACGGTGAATGGTCCTCCGGCCGCGCCCACCGTGTCCGCGGAGCTGTCGGGCAGCGGGCTCGCGTATGGGAAGTTCTCTCCGGGTACGTTCACCGCGCGGCTCATCTACTCCGGCGAGACGGTGACGCTCGAGGAGCTGCGGCTGCCCATCGGCGCGGGAGACGCGCGCATCACCGGCTCGCTCACGCTGCGCTCGGGCCTGCCGGTCTCGCTGGCGCTGGATGTCCATGACGCGTCGTTCGGCCGCATCCTGGAGAAGGCCGGTGTTCCGGGCTCCTGGGTGGACTTCCCCATCACGACGGCCAAGGCCCGACTGTCCGGCACGCTCCTGCCCAGGCTCCAGCTCTCGGGTGACCTGGACCTGTCCCACGGCCGCTTCGTGCTCGCCTCGCGCGCCTTCGATGCGCCAGCGGATCGCGGACGCACCTTCCTCACCTACGCGCAGGGCCACGCGCGCACGCGGGTGGCGCTGCTGTCCGACCGCGTCACCTTCTCCGACATGCAGATCGACTCGGGCCGCTCGCGCCTCGGCGGGGGCGCCACGCTCTTCTTCGATACCCAGCGGGGCCTGCTGGTGGATGTCCGGGGGGACGTGGACCTCTCGGACTTCGGGCACATCGCCCAGCTCGCGTGGGCGGGACACGGCTCGGTGAGCACCACGGTCGAGGGCCCCTACACGAAGGTGCGCATCGGCGCGGACCTGTCCCTGCGCGACTTCGAGTTCTGGAACTTCGATCTGGGCGTGGTGCAGGGCAAGGTGACGTACCAGGACAAGGTGCTGGGCCTGCCCATGTTCTCCGGCCAGAAGGGGCGCACCCAGTACTTCGGCAACGCGGCGCTCACCTTCGGCCGCTCCCTGCACCTGCGCACCGAGGTGGAGGTTCCGCGCGGCCGCACCGAGGATCTCATCGACTTCATCGCCCCCATGCACCCCAACGTCTCCCTCATGCAGGGGCCGTTGGTGGGCGAGCCTCGGGCCGCGTGGAGATCGACAGCCCGCTGGAGCAGTTCGAGGGCCTGGTCGCCCTGGATTTCCGCAACACCACCTACTACGGGCGCCACATGGGGGATGGCTCGACACGGCTGCGCTTCGACCGGAGCGGGGCCATGGTGCTCGAGCGCACGACGCTGGAGGGGGCGCTGGGCCTCACCTGGGTGGAGGGCTCCTTCTTCCTCTCCGGGCCGGACAAGGGCCGGCTGGACTACCGCTTCGGCGGGGAGCGCCTGTCCCTGGCGGAGCTCGTCGGCCCGGAGTCGGCCGGCGCCTGGGCGTGGAGGGGATGCTGGCGCTGGAGGGCACGGTGTCGGGCGACACGGACGTGCCGGTGACGATGGCGCGGGTGTGGGGCCCCCGGGTGACGTTCGCCGAGCGCGACCTCGGCAACATGGACCTGGAGGCCCGGCTCGAGGGCCGCGAGCTGCAGGTGGTGGGCCGCCCCTCGCGCGACACGAGCGGGGTGCTGTCCCTGCGCCTCAAGGAGCCCTATCCCTTCGAGGCCCTGGTGACGCTGGAGCTGCCGGAGATCCGTCCCCTGCTGCCCGCCAGTGCCTTCACCCGGGGCGTGTCCGGCTCGATCAAGGCGGTGGTCCAGGCCCAGGGCGCGCTGCGCGACACGGATGCGCTCCAGCTCAAGGCCCAGGTGGAGCGGCTCGCCCTGTCGCGCGAGGACGTCTCGGCCGAGAACGAGGGGCCCATCATCCTCGACTACGCGAACGGGCGGTTGCAGGTGCCCTCCTTCACCTTGCGCGGCCAGGACACCACGCTGTCCGCCAGCGGCTGGGCCACCCCCGAGCAGATGGAGTTCTTCCTCCAGGGCGCCGTGGACCTGCGCCTGCTGGAGTCGCTCGCGCCGATGTTCACGCGCACCTCGGGAAGCGTGGAGCTCAGCGCCGTGGCCAGCGGCAGGCCGGACCGTCCGTCCCTGGCGGGCACGGCCCTCATCTCCGACGCCCGCCTGTCCCTGCGCGACCAGCCGATGTCGGCCCGATCGGTGACCGGCCGGGTGCAGTTCACCGAGCAGCGCATCCTCCTCGAGTCCTTGGAGGGCACCCTCAACGAGGGGGGCCATGTCCAGGCCCAGGGGGACGTGCGCCTGCGGAACTTCCGGCCCACGGACGTGTCGTTGGACGTGCTGCTCTCCGACGTGCCCGTGCGCGTCCACGAGGACCTGCCCTTCACCACCACCGGGCAGTTGTCGCTCACCGGCACGCTGGACGCGCTCAAGCTGGGCGGAGTCCTGGACATCCGCGGCCTGCGCTACCGCCGTGGCCTGGAGCTGGACGACATCCTCAAGCGGCTGTCCCGGCGCATCGTGGTGCTGCCGTCCCCCACCGCCGAGCGTCCTCGCGAGTACCTGACCCTGGACGTCGGGTTGAACCTGAACGACGTGTACGTGGAAAACAACCTGGCCCAGGCCCGGCTGACGGGCTCGTTGCGCCTCACCGGCACCAACGTGCGTCCAGGCGTGCTCGGCACGGTGGAGACCGCCGCGGACAGCCGAGCCACCTTCCGCAACAACCAGTTCACCATCACCCGCGGGCAGATTGAATTCCAGGACCGCTATGGCATTGATCCGGTGTTCGACCTGCGCGCCCAGTCCCAGGTGCGCGAATACCAGGTGAAATTGCACGCCTTCGGCCGTCCCGCCGCGCCCCAGGTGCTGCTCACCTCCGAGCCAGCCCTGCCCGAGGGCGACGTGCTGTCGCTGCTCACCCTGGGCTTCATGAGCACGGACCGGGAGACGGCCACCTCGGCTGGCGTGGGGCTCGCCGCCGAGGCGCTTCTTCAACATGTCCGGCCTGGACCGGCAGGTGAAGCGCTTCCTCCCCAGCAACCCGGTCCTCAAGGATCTGTCCCTGCAGATCTCCACCGCCTACAACGACGTCACCCAGCAGGCCGAGCCCACGGCACGGTTGGAGTCGAAGTTCCTCACGGAGCAGCTTAAGATTGGGCTCTCACAGCCCGTGAGCGGGCGCGGCACCCGAGCGCGTGCCGAGTACCGCTTCGACAACCGACTCTCCGCGCAGCTTCAGTGGGACAACGAGCACAGCGAGAACGCCCTCAGCACCCTTGGCAACCTTGGACTCGAGCTCAAGCTGGGCTGGGAGTCCGAGTAGCGCTGGCGTTCGTCCTGTGGCTGGTGTCCCCGTTCGCCGCGGCACAGCCGGAGACCCCCACGGTCATGGGCGTGGAGCTGCACCTGTCAGGTGACGCGGATACCCAGGGGCTCTCGTCGCTGGTGGCGGTCCGCAAGGGCCAGGCCCTGTCCGCCCGCGCCGTGCGGCGCTCCATGGAGCGGCTGTGGGCGAGCGAGCGCTTCTCCGACATCGTCGTGCGCTCGGTGGACGTGCCCGGGGGCGTGCGCGTGGTGTTCGAGCTCACTCCCGTCCAACCCCTGCTGCGCCTCGCCATGGAGGGCAACGTCGTCCTCCCGGACGAGGCGCTCCTGGACGTGCTCGAGGCGCAGGGCATCATCGTGGGACAGCGGCTCGACGAGGAGCGTCTGGACGCGGCGCTCGAGGCCCTGGCCCGGGCCTACGGGCGCCAGGGCTACAACGAGGCCCGCATCGAGCTCACGCGCGAGCAGGAGACCGGCGGCGTGGCGCTCGTCTTCACCGTCTACGAGGGCCGGCCCACGCAGGTGGCGGCCGTGTCGGTGACGGGCAGTCCGGGGCTGCCCCTGTCCGAGCTGCTCGCCACGCTGGGCCTGCGCGTGGGCGGGGTGCTGGACCGGGGAGGGCTGGACGCGGGACTCGAGCGGCTGCGCGCCCTGCTGCGCGAGCGCGGCCACTGGCGCGCCAGCGTGGGCCAGCCGATCCTCGACGAGGCGGCGGGCGCGGCGACCGTGGTGGTGCCCCTGTCCGCCGGGCCGCGCTTCAGCCTCCACTTCCACGGCAACCATCACTTCGCGGACGCGCTGCTCAGGCGGGTGCTCGCCTACGAGGGCGCGGAGCCCCTGGACGGGGCGACCGTGGCGCGGCTGGCGCGGCGGCTCGAGAGCTTCTACCTCTACCGGGGCTTTCATTCCGTGCACGTGGAGCCGCGCGAGCTGGTGCACCCCCAGGAGGCGGCGGTGCTCGCCTTCGACATCGACGAGGGGCCCGTGCTGCGCGTGAGCCGGGTGCACTTCCGGGGCAACACGGTCCTGTCCAACGAGGCGCTGCGCGAGATGCTCACCGAGCGTCTACGGGCCAGCACGCCCCAGCCGGGCACGCCGCCGCGCCTGCGGGGCGTGGCGGAGATGGGGCCGGAGGGCTCGCGCCGGGGGCCGGGCGAGTGGCTGGTGGAGCCGGCCATCGTCTTCGTCGAGGAGGCCTACCAGGACGCCGCGGAGGCGATGACGGAGGCGTACCGGGAGCGCGGCTTCCTGGAGGCCCACGTGCGCTTCACCCGCATGCGCGAGAGCGTGACCCGGGGCACGGCCGAGGCCTGGTTCGAGGTGCATGAGGGAACGCCCCTGCGCGTGGGGGCGGTGCGTCTGGAGGGCGGTCCCCCGGGCTTCGAGGGCCAGCGCTTCGTGCACGTGGCGCCCGGGGACGCGCTCAACCCCGACACGGTGGAGTCCGGCCGGCGGGAGCTCGTCACCGAGCTGGGCCGCCAGGGCTATCTCTTCGCCCGCGTGGAGGCCGAGCCCTCGCCGGGAGAGGCGGGCGTGTCGCTGCTCTTCCGGATGGAGCCCGGGCCCCGGGTGACGGTGGGCCGCATCCTCGTGCGCGGCCCGGTTCGGACCGAGGAGGACGTGGTGCGCGCCACGGTGCGCCTCAAGGAAGACGAGGTGGTGGAGCCGGACAAGCTCGTCGAGAGCCAGCGCCGGCTCGCGCTGCTCAACATCTTCCGGCAGGTGACGGTGCGGCTGGACAAGCCGGAGGTGCCGGAGGCGAGCAAGGACATCGTCGTGGAGGTGCGCGAGCGCCCTCGCTGGGAGGGAGAGATCGCCGGGGGCTACTTCCTGTCGGAAGGTCCGCGCCTGGTGCTGGACGCGGCCCGCACGAACGTGGATGGGCGCGGCCTCAACCTGTCCGCCCGGTTGAAGCTCAACTACGTGGGGTGGAGCACCCAGGGCGTGGAGAAGGCGAGCGCGATCCGGCTGACGTGCGCGACGGTGCCGGAGGAATGCCCGGCTCCGTCTCCGTGGCTCAATGACTTCGGCGGGCGTGCCGTGTTGTCGGCGGTGCTGCCGCGGCTCTACGGCCTGCAACCCCTGGAGGTCGGCGCTCGGTTGGATCTCATCACCGAGCGCGTGCAGCGGCCCTCCTATCTGTCCTCCCGGGTCGCCGCGGTGACGGGCCTGGACTGGTCGGTGACACGCTGGTTGAACGCCGCGCTCCAGTACGAACTGGAGGGCAACGTGCTGCAGGCCGGCACCCGCTCACTCGCCACGTTGAACCGGGCGGACCAGGAGCGGCTGCGCTTCCCCTACGGCTTCTTCATCCTGCATTCGTTGCGCGCCTCCACGGCGGTGGATCTGCGCGACAACCCGGCCAATCCCCACAAGGGCCTGTTGGTGTCCACCAGCGCCGAGTGGATGCGGGACTTGCAATCGTACGAAACCACGAGCAGTGGCACCCCGCTGGAGGCGCTGCCCCTGCACAACGTGAAGCTCTCGGGAAACGCGAGCGTGTACGCGCCCCTGCCTTCGGGCACGGTGCTGGCGGTGTCGGTTCGCGCGGGCATCATCCTGCCGTTGGAGCGGGACGCCCGGGTCATCGGCTCCAAGCGCTTCTTCCTGGGCGGCTCCAGCAACCTGCGTGGCTTCCGCGAGGACGGCATCCTCGGCGAGGACCGGCGCACGCAGTTGCGGCGTCAGGTGGCGGATTGCCGCTCGCTCATCCAGCCGGCGGGCTGTAGCGCGGAGTTGTTGACCCTGCTCGCGGGACAGCCGCCCGTGAGCGAGGGCGGCGAGCTGTTCACCCTGGCCAAGACGGAGCTGCGCATCCCCGTGCGCTCCTCGTTCGACCTGGGCCTCTTCCTGGAGGCGGGCAACCTCTGGTTGGATCAGTCGGTCTACCAGTTCTCCGCGCTGCGCTACACGGTGGGCGCCGGCTTCCGCTACGTGACGCCCGTGGGCCCGCTCGCCTTCGACGTGGGCATCAACCTGGACCCGGACGAGGTGCTCAACGAGCCCTGGGGGCAGATCCACTTCAGCATCGGCGCGTTCTGAGCCGCCAGGTTGGGCCGTGCGCCGCCCGGTGTACACTGCGCGCGTGTTCTACGGCTTCGTACGGACGGTGGTGGCGCTGTTGCTGCGGCTCTTCTATCGGGTGAAGGTGCATGCCCCCCAGGCCGAGACCGAGGGGCCCGTCATCTTCGTGGGCAATCACCCCAACGGGCTCATCGATCCCGCGCTCGTCTTCATCCTCACACACCGGCAGGTGACGTTCCTCGCCAAGGAGCCGCTCTTCCGCCTTCCCGTCATCGGCGCCCTGCTCCGGGGGCTCGGGGCGCTGCCCGTGTACCGCAAGCAGGACGACCCCACGCAGATGGGCCGCAACGAGGGCACGCTGGACGCGGCGCGCGGCGCGCTCGTGGCGGGCCGGGCCATCACCCTGTTTCCCGAGGGCAAGAGCCACTCGGAGCCCGGGCTCGCGGAGCTGAAGACGGGCGCGGCGCGCATCGCGCTCGGGGCGGCGAAGCAGGGGGCCGCCGTGCGCATCGTTCCGGTGGGCCTCACGTACGCGGACAAGCATCTGTTCCGCAGCGAGGTGCTCATCGAGGTGGGCCCGCCCATCGACGTGCGCGACTTCCTGCCCGCGGACGGCGCGGACGAGGCCGCCTCGGTGCGCGCGCTCACCGAGCGCATCGCCGGAGCGCTGCGCGCCGTCACCCTCAACCTGGACAAGTGGGAGGACCTGCCGCTCATCCAACTGGCCGAGGACCTCTACGCCCTGCGCCAGAAGCAGGCGAAGGATCCGGAGCGGCTGCGCTACTGGGCGCGGGGGCTCGAGCTGTTCCGCGCGGAAGAGCCCGAGCGCTTCGAGCGGGTGCGCGGCCAGCTGATGACCTTCCAGCGCCACCTGTCCCTGGTGCGCGCGGACCCCGCGGATCTGTCGCTGGAGTACCAGCCCGCTCCCGTGGCGCGCTTCGCGCTGAAGAACCTGTTGTTGCTCGCGGTGGGCCTGCCCCTGTCGCTCGTGGGGCTGTGTCTGTTCTACGTGCCCTACCTGTTTCCGCGCTGGGCGAGCCGCAACGCGGAGCTGGACGTCCAGGCGACGGTGAAGTTCCTCGCGGCGGCGGTGACGTCGGCGGTGTGGTGGGCGGCGCTCACGGTGGGGGCGTGGCTGTGGCTCGGGGCCCCGGTGGGCGTGGCGGTGCTGCTGGGTGTTCCTCCGCTCGCGCTCCTCACGCTGTACTTCTCCGAGCGCTGGAGCGTCGTGCGGCATGACGTGTCCGTGTTCTTCACCCTGGGCAGCCGGGCGCGGCTCAAGGCCCGCCTGCTCGCCGAGGGAGGAGGACTGGCGGAGCAGGTGGAGCGGCTGGCGGGGGAGTACCAACCGCGGTTGGCGTCTGCTGCCGCGACGCCGGATGTGATACCAGGGCGGTAAGCGGCACATGTCTTCCGTCGATCCCCACTGGCCTGATTCCCTCCAGGCGCTCTACGAGCAGGCCTCGGGCGCTCCCGCCGACGCGGTCCTCGCCTCGCGTCCCCAGTGGGCCGAGCAGCTGGCCGACTGGGTGCGGCGGGCCACCCTGGAGGAGCGCGAGCGGGCGCAGATGGCCACCTGGGCCCGGCTGGACATGGGCGCGCGCTCTCCCGGAGAGCTGTTGTTCCTGCTGGCCCACTCGGGCGAGCTGCTGTGGCCCTACTCGGAGGCGCCGCGCGAGCTGCTCCAGCGGTTGCTGTCCCGGCAGGATCAGCTCGTCCAGGCGCTGCGTGGCGGGGGACAGGGCGAGGGGCTCGAGCCGCTCACGCGCGAGGTGGACGCCGAGCTGTCCAAGGTGGTGGCGCGCTACCTCAAGCGCCACCCCGACGAGCTGCGGCGCCTGGTGAGCGGCGTGCGCTGCACGTTCGACGGCCGGGTGCTGTGCTTCAACGACACGGTGGCGGTGGACGTGAAGACGCTGCTGGGCTCGGACAAGCGGCTCATCGGCCGGTTGGATCAGCTCCGGGAGCTGTTGCCGCACCTGCGCGAGGGCCGCGACAAGCTGATGGCCTTCATCCGCGAGCGGGCGGCGAAGATTCCCTGGCGCGAGTGCCGCGACATCCTCGAGGAGAAGCTCTTCCAGCTCGTGGCCTCGGCGCGGAGCCCGGGCGAGCTGCGCGGCTTCCTGGGGTGTTACGCGCACGGCAAGCGCGAGGCGCGCTGGTGCACGCGGGCGGGCCTGCTGCTCGCCCGGAACCTGGAGGAGGCAGGCGCGGTGGCGGTCATCGACAACCTCAGTGAGGTGCTGGTCTCCTTCGAGCCGCCCGTGGAGGGTCTGCGCGCCTCCTTGAACGCGGTGGTGGCCAGCCTCCACGAGGATCGGGAGCTCGCGCGGCACCGGCGGGTGGTGGACACCTGCTGGGAGCGGCTGGTGCCCAAGGCCGAGCCCGGGCTGGCGCTCGTGTTGTTGTGGGTGGAGGAGCGGCTGTTCCGGGTGGCGCTGCGCCAGGGCGCGGAGGACGCCTTCGAGTGCCGCAACCGGGCGCGCGAGCGGGTGCGGAGCCTGCCGGTGGCGGAGGCACTGGAGTGGCTCGCCGAGGAGTGCGCGGAGCTGTGGCCCCGCATGGAGTCGGAGCACCGGCCCGGCGCGGACGAGCTGGCGGCGTGGCGGCAGGAGGTGACGCGCCGCTATGCGAAAAAGCCCGTGCTGCGCAAGGCGGCGATGGAGTTCGTCCTGTGGTGCGCGCCGGACGCGGCCGCCTCCGAGGCCGAGCTGGTGACGCTGTCGCTGGTGAAGACGTCCACGGATCGCAGGCTGTTGCGCCGGCTGGGAGATCATCCCTCCACACGGGTGCGCTTCCGCGTGCGAGCCATCAACGCGTGGCTCGCGGCGGGGCCCGAGTCCTCCGAGCCGGAGACACCCGCGACCCTGACGGGCGCCTTGCGGCATCTGCGCTCCGCCGGAGCCCTGACGCTCGGGGGCGGCCGGACGTGGCTGCGGGATCGCGACCTGGAGGAGCTGCTCCTGGGCGCCTTCGGCCGCGTGGAGCGGGACTTCTCCGCGCGCTATCCGGAGCACTTCCGGGAGGACGAGTCCGTCCTGGTCTCCCGGCTGCTGGAGGACTTGAAGAACGAGGTGGACAGCATCCGCTCGGACCTGTCGATCCTCCTCGCGCAGGGACAGCCCGTGCCCCTGGAGCTGGGCTTCCAGTACCGGCGCCGCGAGGAGGCGGGGCAGGGGACGGAGACCACGGAGGCCGCGAGGCCGGCCGGAGTGGAGCTGGGCTTCGTGCTGACGGTGGAGGTGGAGGGCTTCCTCACGACGAAGCGCGCGGTGCTGGTGCAGGCGCGCAAGCTGGAGCAGCGGGGCGAGGGCCAGTGGGCGCCAAACCTGCGGCTGGCGCGCGAGCAGGTGGACGCGGTGCTGGGCCGGAGCGAGTCCTCCGTCTGTCTGTTCCTGGTGCCGCCCGCGCTGCGCGCCGAGTGCTGGACGATTCCGGCGCGGCTGGTGCGCGGGTTGATGGACGCGCAGGGCTCGCTGTCGACGGTGTCGCGCGAGGGCGCGCAGCGGGTGGCGCGTTCGCTCGCCCAGTGGATGACGTACGAGCTGCTGGGCCTGTGGGCCGGGGACGATCGGCCCGGAGTGCTGGAGTGGGCCGAGGGCCGCGCTCAGGGCGGGCCCGACTTCATCGTGGAGCTGTCCGTCCGCAAGAACGGACGGTAGACAGTCGACAGCCTGGGAGTGTGGGAACCGGCCCGGATTTGGGCGCGTGTCGCACGGGCTCTATGCTGGTGCGTGCATGGAGCTCGGTCTCTACCTTCAGCGGATGGGCTACCGAGGTCCATTGCGGCCCACGCTGGAGACGTTGCGGCGCCTGCACCTCCAGCATCTCGAGGCGCTGCCCTTCGAGAATCTCGATGTGCTCGGCGGCCGGCCCATGGTGCTCGAGGAGGAGGCGCTCTTCGACAAGCTCGTGCGGGGCAACCGGGGAGGGTTGGGCTTCGAGCTCAATGGCCTGTTCGCCGCGCTGCTGCGCGAGCTGGGCTTCCAGGTGACGTATCTGGCGGCGCGGGTGTCCGCCTCGGGCGAATGGCCCATGGCGCCCGGGTTCGCGCACCTCGTCCTGGAAGTCGCCCTGGAGGAGAAGTGGCTCGTGGACGTGGGCTTCGGGGAGGCCTTCGACGAGCCCCTGCCCCTGGTCCCCGGACGCTGGCCCACGGCGGGGCGGATGTTCCTCCTGGAGTCCCAGGGCGAGGAGTGGGTCCTCGCTCGCGAGGAGCCGGACGGCTCGTGCCCGTGGCTCTACACGTTCTCTCGTGAGCCGAGACGGTGGGAGGACGTCGTGGCGCTCGGCCGGGACTACCCGCCGCCCGGGTCGCCCCTGCGGCGGGAACTGTTCTGCACGCGCAAGACGCCCCGGGGCCGGGTGACCCTGCGCGGCGAGCGGCTCCTCCTCTCGGAGGAGGGACATCTCATGGAGCGCTGGCTCGGGGCGGCCGAGGAGCGCGAGCAACTGCTGCTCTCGCACTTCGGCCTTCCGTCAGACGGCCTGGGCTCGGGCTGAGTCCCCGCCGGCTCAGTTCTGCGCGCGCTCGTACTGCTTCGGCCACGTCACCTGGGCGTGCAGCTCCTTCGCCGCGTGCAGGGGCCAGTAGGGGTCACGCAGCAGCTCGCGCGCGAGCAGCACGAGGTCCGCCTGTCCGGTGCGCAGGATGCTGTCGGCCTGGAAGGCGGATTGGATGAAGCCCACGGCGCCCGTGGCGACGCCCGCCTCGCGGCGCACGCGCTCGGACAGGGGCACCTGGTAGCCCGGCCCGGCGGGAATCTTCACCCCGGGCACGATGGCCCCCGAGGAGCAGTCGATGAGGTCCGCGCCGTCCTCCTTGAGCAGCTTCGCGAGCGCCACCGAGTCCTCGACCGTCCAGCCGCCCTCGACCCAGTCCGTGGCGGACAGGCGCACGAAGAGCGGCAGCTCCTCGGGCCAGCGCTGGCGCACCGCGCGAGTCACCTCCCGGGTGAAGCGCACGCGGTTCTCGAAGGAGCCGCCGTAGCGATCCGTGCGCTTGTTGGACAGCGGGGAGAGGAACTCGTGCAGCAGGTAGCCGTGCGCGCCGTGGATCTCCACCACCCGGAAGCCCGCGGTCCGGGCGCGGTCGGTCGCCTCCGCGAAGGCCCGGATGACGCGCTGGATGCCCGCCTCGTCGAGCTCCGTGGGCACATTGGACTTCTCGTCGAAGGCGAGGGGGCTGGGGGCGACGGGCGTCCAGCCACCCTCGGCGTTGGGGGCGATGGGGGCTCCACCCGACCAGGGCGGGCTCGTGGAGGCCTTGCGCCCGGCGTGCGCGAGCTGGATGCCCGCCACCGAGCCGTGCTCGTGGAGGAACTTCACGATGCGCGCGAGCGGCGCGACGTGCTCGTCCTTGTAGATGCCGAGATCCTGCGCGGTGATGCGGCCGATGGCCTCCACGGCGCTGGCCTCGAGGATGATGAGCCCCGCGCCCCCCACGGCCCGGGAGCCCAGGTGGACGAAGTGCCAGTCGTTCGCGAAACCGTCCTCGCTCGAGTACTGGCACATGGGCGAGACGGCGATGCGGTTCTTCAAGGTGACCCCGCGCAGAGTCAGCGGGGAGAAGAGCAGGCTGCTCAAGGGCTTCTCCTGGGTGAGCGGAACCGGGAGGAGCCCGGTTCCTCAGGCGTTCACGTGCCGGAACGCCTTGCCCGCCATCAATAGCGCGAGCCCACCCAGAAGCACTGGAATCGCGTTCACCTGGATGGCCGCGGCGAGGCTGCTGACGTCCGCCAGCTTACCAATGACGGTGGGGGACAGGGCGTCGCCCAGCATGTGGATGAAGAGGACGTTGAGCCCCATGGCGAAGGCCCGGAAGGCGGGGGGCACGCCATTGACGATGGCCGCGTTGATGGGCCCGCTGTTGAGGAAGATGAGGAACTGGGCCAGGAAGATGATGGCGAACATGGGGGCGTGCGCGGACACCCTCACCGACAGGACCATGAGCGGCGCGGCGAGCAGCAGCCCCACGCCCGACAGGCGCAGCCCTCCACCCGGCATCCGCTGGTCCATCTTGTCTCCCAGCCAGCCGCCGGCGATCGTCCCCGACAAGCCCGCGAGCGCGGTGACCGCCCCGGAGAGGAAGCCCGCGCGATCCAACGACATCCCCCGCTCGTTGACGAGGAAGGAGGGCAGCCAGAAGGCCAGTCCGCCGATGGAGAACGTCATCAGGGTGTAGCCGCTCGTGGTCCACCAGAAGGCGGGGTTGCGTCCCAGGCCCTTGAGGCCCACGAGGAAGGGCAGCTTCGTCTGGGCGTCCGGACCGTCCATGGCGCCGCGCTGGGGCTCGGGCATGAAGAAGGCCATGACGGCGAGGATGATGCCCGGCACGCCTCCGGCGTAGAAAGCCACGTGCCACGAGTAGGCGTTGCTCAACCAGCCGCCGAGCCCGTAGCCGGCCGCCGCGCCCACGGGGATGGCGATGTAGAAGATGGACAGCACGCGCGTGCGCTGCTCGCGCGGGAAGAGGTCGGAGATGATGGAGGGGGCCACCGCGCCATAGCCCGCCTCGCCGATGCCCACGCACGCACGCGCCACCATCAGCGCGGCGAAGGTGCTCGCCAGTCCCGAGGCCCCCGTGGCGAGGCTCCAGAGCAGCACGCCACCGGCCACCAGGAAGCGGCGCGGAACGCGGTCGCCCAGGAAGCCGCTGATGGGCGAGGCCAGCATGAACACCACCATGAAGAAGCTGCCGAGCAGTCCCGCCTGGGTGTTGTCGAGCTGGAAGTCGCGCTGGATGTGGGGCAGGGCGACCGTGACGATGTACCGGTCGAGGTAGTTGACCAGGTTGATGAGCGAGAGGATGAACAGCGCGTAGGTGCTATTGGGCGCGGCGGCCGGGGACGCCACGGCGACGGGCGGGCTCAAGAGGAGGCTCCGAAGCGGTGCGCGAGCAGACCCCAGCGCAGGCCGCGATCACTCACCAGGCAGTTGTCCAGCCGGAGCGCCCGCAGGCACTCGCGCAGGACGAGGGCCCCGGCGGGGATCACGTCGGCGCGCTTGGGTTGCAGGCCGGGCAGCTTCTGGCGCTCGGCGAGGGGCTTCTGGCAGAGGGAGTCCACCAGCGCGTCCAGCTCCGCGAGCGACAGCGTGCCCCCATGCACCCGCTGGGCGTCATAGGGATCGATGGCGTGGCGCACGGTGAAGAGGGTCGTCACCGTGCCGGCGATGCCCACGAGCTGGGCGCCCGGGGGACAGGGCGGCAGCGAGGAGAACGTCTCTCGCAGGTGTGCTTCCACGCGGGCCCGGTCCTCGGCGGAGGGGGTCCGCGCGCATGTAGCGCTCGGTCATGCGCACCGAGCCCACGTCGAAGCTGTGGCGGAAGGACACCTTGCCCGCGGTGTCCCCGTAGATGAACTCGGTGGAGCCTCCGCCGATGTCCACCACGACGAGGGGGCCGCGCGCCGAGCGTCCGAAGTCCGCGTACGCCGCGGTGAAGGACAGCTGGGCCTCCAGCTCGCCGGGGATGATCTCCACGGTGACGCCGGCGCGCGTGCGGGCGGCGGCGAGGAACTCGGCGCCATTCTCCGCGTCGCGCGCCGCGCTGGTGGCGGACACGGCGATGGCCTCGGCCCCCAGGCGCCGGGCCTCGTCGGCGAAGTCGGTCAGCACCTGGAGGGTGGCCTCCATTCCCTCGGGGGACAGGCGGCGGCTCTGGTCCACGCCGCGTCCCAGGCGGGTGATTTCCGCGCGCTCCTGGACGGCGTGGAAGCGGCCATCGGGATGACGGTCGGCGACAAGCAGGAGGACCGAGTTGGTCCCCACGTCGATGGTGGCGTATCGAGGCATTCCGCGCAGCTTACTCAGCGCGCCAGCGCCTCCAAAGCTTCCGCCAGCCGTTGGTACTCGGAGGGCGAGTTGTAGAGCTGGGCCGACACGCGCACGTGACGCTGGGGGGCCCGGGGCCAGGGCATGATGGGCACCTCGATGCGGTGCTCGAGCAGGAGCCGCTCCTGGAGCGGATCCAACCCGAGCACGGAGGGCTGCTCGGGGAAGCCGTCCGGGAGGGCCACGGTGGCCATGCTGCCCACCATGTCCTCGGGGCAGCGGGGGGCGCCGCCCAGCCGTTGGTGGAGCAGGGTTCTCGCCGAGAGCGCCAGGGAGTGGTTGCGGGCCATGACCTCGGGCCAGCCGCCGGGTACGAGGCCGCCCATGACTTCAATCGCCTTGGGGATGCACAGGAAGGGGGTGGGGTCGTTCGTGCCGAGCCAGTCGAAGTCCAGGCGGAAGCGCGAGCGATCCTCGCGCCGCGAGTTGTACCCATGGCTGATGACGAGGGGGCGGATGAGGGGCTGCGCGTCGCGGCGCACGTGGAGGAAGGCGGCTCCCTTGGGCGCGCACAGCCACTTGTGGCAGTTGCCGGTGTAGTACGCGGCGCCCAGCTCGCGCAGGGACAGGGAATCTGGCCGGGGGCGTGTGCCCCATCCACGAGCGTCTCCACGCCGCGCGAGCGCAGCGTGCGCACGAGCGAGGCCACGGGGAGGATCATGCCCGTCTGGCTGGTGATGTGATCGATGAGGAAGAGCCGGGTGCGCTCGGTGACGCGCGCGAGCACCGCGTCCACCACGGCCTGGGGGAGGGGGTGGGCCAGGGCAACTTCGCGACCACCACCTGCACGCCCCAGTGCTGGGCCACGAAGTCGAGCGCGTTGCGCGAGGCGTTGTACTCGTGATCGGTGGTGAGCAGCTCGTCGCCGGGGGCGAAGCGCAGCGAGCGCAGCACGGTGTTGACGCCGGTGGTGGCGTTGGGGACGAAGGCCAGGTCGTCCGGGTTGGCGTCGAGGAAGTCCGCGAGCACGCCACGGGCCGCGTCGGCGAGGTCCGGCAGGTCGCGGTGGAGGAAGCGCACGGGATTGGCTTCCAGGCGCGCGCGCAGCCGGGACTGCTCCTCGAGCACCCGGGTGGGGCAGGCGCCGAAGGAGCCGTGGTTGAGGAAGAGTGTTTCGGGGTCGAGCGCCCAGTGGGCTCGCAGGGGGACCGGTCCATGGGGCCGGGGAGTGTAGACGCAGTCCCCCTCGGGAGGGAGCGCTCTTAGCGGCCCCAGTCGGGCGTGGTGATGGCGGCCTTGTCCTGGGCGGGCAGGGGCAGGGGGTTGTTGCCTTCGGCCGTCATGACGAAGAGCTGGGAGGGGCCGTTGCGCGTGGAGGTGAAGAGCACCAGGCGCCCGTTGGGCGAGAAGCTCGGCTCCTCGTTGTTGGCCTGATCCTGGGTGAGGCGGGTGATCTTCCCGGTGTCCACGTGGACGGTGAAGAGATCGAAGGCGTTGCGCTCGTCGCGCGCGGTGAAGGCGATGAGATCGCCGCGCGGCGACCAGTTGGGCGTCTGGTTGTAGTTGCCCTGGAAGGTGAGGCGCCGCACGCCGGAGCCATCCGCGTTCATCACGTACACCTGGGGCGAGCCCCCGCGGTTGGACACGAAGGCGATGCGCTTGCCATCCGGAGACCAGGCGGGGCTGGTGTTGAGGCCGAAGCGCGTGTCGGTGATCTGCCGGGCGCCCTCGCCATTGGCATTGGCCACCCAGATCTGCGAGCTCTCGTCCTCCGCGAGCGCGTAGGCCACGCGCTTGCCATCCGGCGAGAAGGCGATGCCGGTGGCCATCTGGCCGTCGTTCGTCTTGAGCCGGAGGGTGTCTCCGCCCGGCTTGTGGACGTACAGGTCCGGCTTGCCCTGCTGGTACGAGGTGTAGCCCACCGGCCATCGGGCCCGAGCGCCGGCAGCACGTTGATGCCACCCCGGGAGAGCTGCCGGGCGTTGCGCCCATCCCAGTCCGCCACCCACACGTCCTTGTTGGTGCCCGACTTGCGCACGTAGGTGATGGGGGCGAGGAACGGACTCGGCTCGCGGGTGTAGTGGCGGTAGATGGCGTCGGCGACCTTGTGGGCGAGCTGCGAGGGCTGCGCGCTGGGGCCGCTCTGGGCCGTCTTGAACTCCTCGCGGCCGTTGCCCACGTTGAACACACGCGCCTCGGCCTTGAGCTCGTCGCCCTCGCGCGTGAGGGTGTACTTCACCAGGGCCTCGGCGCCCACGTCCGCCCAGCGCGCGAAGTTGATGCTGCCCGCCGTCATGCCTTCCTTGGCGTCGGCGAGGAAGCTGGCCCGGTCGAGCACCTGGAAGAGGCCCGAGGCGCGCAGGTCGAACAGCAGCGCGTCATCCACCGCGGTGGCGGAGGACTTGACCTCGGCGCCCTGGGTGAGGGGCGTGGAGAGGGCGAGCGGAAGGGGCTGGAAGGTGGCGCCGGAGATCTGGATGACGGGCGCCTGGGCGAGCGCCGCGAGCGGCAACAACATCACCAGGGAGGCGAGGAGGACTTTCACGTTCACGGACTGAACTCCAGGACGATGCCGCTCTTCTGCAGCATGTCGCGCAAGGGATCGGGGGGAGGCGAGAAGGAGGCGCTTCTTCACCGCGGACAGCACGGCCGAGTCGAAGAGGGTATTGCCGCTGGCCCTGGCCAGCCGTGCCTCGAGCACCTCTCCGGCGCGGCCCAGGCGCATGGCCACCTGGGCCTTGAGCATCAACCGTTCGTTGTCGGGGATGGTGTCCGCGACGTTGTAGTGGCGGCGCACCTGCGAGGAGATGAGGCCGAAGTAGCGCTCGCCCTCGGCCTTGGCCGCGTCGCCATTGGGGTCACCATCCTCGGCGCCCTCGGGGTCTTCCTCCTGCTTGGAGGGCTTGGCGAGCTTGTCGAAGGCCCCGAAGAGCCGATCGCGGCGGTTCTCGCCCTGGGTCTCTCCGCGCTGGGGCGCGGGCTTGGGGGCGGGCTCCGGCTTGAGGCTCGGGATGGCCACGGTCTCCTTGGGGGGCTCGGGCGGCGGGGGCGTGGGCGAGGGCGGCGCCTCCACCTTCTTGGGAGGCGGCGGCGGGGGTTGCTCCTTGCGCGGTAGGAGCTTCTCGTCCCGGGGCTTGCCCAGGCGCACCAGGGTGGCGCGGATGGGTGTCTGCTCCAGCTTCAGGGGCGGCGCCTGGAACCAGGTGGTGTACACGCCCACGGCGGCCAGCACCAGGACGTGGCCCGCGAGGGAGATGCCGAGGAAGCGGCCCACACGCGAGGGACGCGAGGCGAGCAGGCTCTGATTGGCGGCGGGATGCATGGGGCTAGCGTCGCGCCTCCTTCTTTCCCTTGCTGGAGGCCGAGGCCCGGCCGCCCGCGGAGGGATCGGTGATCATCCCCACGTTGGTGATGCCCGCGCGTTGCGCGGCGGCCATGACGTCCACCACCACGCCGTAGGGCACGTCCCGGTCCGCGTGGAGGTAGAGCTCCTTGTCCGCCTGGGCCTTGGCGTTGGTGGCGAGCTTCGTCTCCAACTCGGCCATGAGCACCTCGGCCTCGCCGAGGTACACGCGGCGCTGTGCGTCGATGGACAGCACGAGCTTCTTGTCGGAGGCCTCCACCGCGGCGGCGCGCGCCTCGGGCAGGTTCACCTTGACGCCCTGCTGGATGAGGGGCGCGGTCACCATGAAGATGATGAGCAGCACCAGCATCACGTCCACCATGGGCGTGACGTTGATCTCGCTCATGGTGACGCGGCCACTTCCCTTGTTGGAGTTGGAGCCCATGCCCATGGTGTGCCGTGCTCCCTAGCGGAAGAAGTGCCGCTTGACGATGTTGAGGAAGTCCGCGGAGAAGTTGGCCATCTCCGTGTCGAACACCTTGATGCGGCTGACGAACGAGTTGTAGGCGACCACCGCGGGGATGGCGGCGAAGAGGCCCGCGGCGGTGGCGAACAGCGCGTTGCCCACGGGGGCGGCCACCGTGGCGAGCGTGGCGTTGCCCTGCTCGGCGATGGAGTTGAAGGCGTTGAGGATGCCGATGACCGTGCCGAACAGGCCCACGAAGGGCGCGGCCGAGCCCACCGTGCCCAGGAAGGACACGCGCGCCTCCAGGTCCGTGAGCTGATTGGTGGAAGCCCGGTTGAGCGCCCGCTCCACGTTCTCGATGCCGCCGAGCCGCTCGGCCATGGCGCCATTGGCGCCCTCCTTCGCCTGGGCGAGCTTGGTCAGCTCCTCGTACCCGGCGCAGAACACCTTGGACAGCGGCGAGCCCTCGAGCTTCTGTGCGTCCTGGTAGATGGTCTCCAGGCGGGAGGCCTTCCAGAAGGTGTCGAGGAAGGCGAGTGACTGGCTCCGGGCGCGCGCGAGCTGGGTCGCCTTGAGGGCGATGAGCGCCCAGGAGGCCACGGAGACGACCATGAGCAGGCCCAGGACACCCAGCTCCAGGAAGGACGCGTCCTGGAGGATCTGCACGTAGTTCATGGCGCCAGGCGCCAGGGGGAAGCGGGGCATCAGCATGGGGTGCAGGCCGTAACACCTGGGTCCGGGTGGGTCAAACAAAGCCCAGGGGGAGGAGGGTTGGTTGGTTGCTGCGGCGAACGAAATGAATAATTCCCGGAATGGGGAGTCCAGGGAGAAGTGTGGCGGGCTGCACGCCCGCTCGCCCCCTTCCCCACCCGAGAGCGCTTCCATGAACGCCAGAATCCTTCTCGCATTCCTCTGTCTGACCATGGCCGGTTCGGGCTGCATCATCGTCGACAGGGATGATGACGGCCCCTGCTGCTACACGCCGCCGCCGGAGCAGCCGCGGCCCCCTCCGACCTATGCCGGGGACGTCATGTTCCTCTGGACGTTCGGCAACATCGGAGCGGGCCGATGCGCGGACGTGCCCGACGTGAAGAGCATCCGCATCTCCATCCCCGGTGAGGTGCTCCACAATGGCGGCGTGTACGCCTGCAACACCGCGGGGACGGATGGCATCGTGCTGCACGACTTCAAGCCTCGGACCTACAGCTACACGCTGGAGGCGGTGGGCTACGACAACCGGGTGCTCTACCGGGCCAGCGGCGACTTCACGGTGAACGGCGACATCCGGGTGAACGTCAACCTCACCCCCCAGGGCGGTGGCAGCTCCTTCGCCTACGTCTCCTGGTCCTTCGAGGGCAACACCAACAACTCCAACCCCACCTGCGCCCAGGCGGGTGTGAACTTCGTGGACGTGCGCATCGACAACGGGGAGTGGACGCGCCCGGCGTGTGAGGACGGCATCGGTGGCAAGCAGGTCTCCTCGCCCTTCCTGGCGCCGGCACTCACTCCATCGAGTTCGTGGGCATGAACGTCACCAGCACGGGTGCGACGCCCTACTACTACCGCAGCGGGACGTTGACGACGCAGGCGGGCAGCCCCGTCTCGGTGTCCTACACCCTCTGGGCGGTGGGCGGCATGTCGCTGCGCTGGGAACTGCTCGACGGCTCCGTGCACAAGACGTGTGAGCAGGCGGGGGTCACCGGGGTGCGCATCAACATGCGTGATCGGGTGACGGGCAAGCTCGTCTACGGGGAGGAGGGCGATGCGAAGGCCTGCACGGGCGCGCCCATCCTCTACAAGTACCTGAGGCCGGGGGATTACGATGTGATCATCAAGGGCATGAGCGGCTCGCAGGTGACCTACTCCAACCTGAACAACCCGCCCGTGCTCACGGTGAAGGCGCTTCGTCCAGAAGGGGGAAGCGGACTCCTACACCGTCAACCTCCAGCGCCACTACTAGTCCACCGCGACGCGGAGTGGGGAAGGGCCGGGGCCACCGCCTCGGCCCTTCTGCTTGCGGGGGAGGGGGCCGTCATGGGTTGGCATCAAACGTGATAGGAGCCCCCGTCATGCGGCCAGACAGCCACAGTCCCATCGGTGTCTTCGATTCAGGTGTGGGAGGGCTCACCGTCCTCAAGTCCCTGATGTCCCAGCTTCCCGGCGAGGCACCCTGTACCTGGGTGACACGGCCCGGGTGCCCTATGGCACCAAGTCCGGGGAGGTGGTGACGCGCTACTCGCTGAAGAACGCGGAGTTCCTCCTGGAGCGCGGCATCAAGGTGCTGGTGGTGGCGTGCAACACGGCCTCGGCGGTGGCGCTGCCCGCGCTGTCGGCGGCGCTGCCGGTGCCGGTGGTGGGGGTGATCGCTCCCGGGGCGAGGGCGGCGCTGCGGCGCACCCGGGGGGGACAGGTGGGCGTCATCGGCACGCCGGGCACCATCCGCTCCGGGGCCTACCAGCGCGAACTGGAGGAGGGGGCCGGAGCGGCGGGCGTGCGGGTGAAGGCCCGGGCGTGTCCGCTGTTCGTTCCCCTGGCCGAGGAGGGCTGGCTCTCCGGAGACGTGCCACGGCTGGTGGCGCGCGAGTACCTGGGGGAGTTCGTGCGCGGCGGGGTGGACACGCTGGTGCTGGGCTGCACGCACTACCCGTTGCTCAAGGACATCATCGCGGAGGTGGTCGGCCCCGAGGTGGCGCTGGTGGACTCGGCCGAGGCCACCGTCGAGGTGGTGGCGGGGCTGCTGGAGGAGCGCGGACTGCTGGCTCCGGCGGGACGCGCCCCCTCCCACCACTTCTTCGTCACCGACGTGCCCGAGCGCTTCGTGGAGGTGGGGGAGCGCTTTCTCGGACGGCGCATCCCCTCGGCGGAGCAGGTGGACCTGACCTTCTGAGGGGCCACGCCTCCACGCGGCGGTGTGTCAGGACGGCCGCACCGGGGACACGGCGGCGGGCTCCTCGGCGAGCGCGCCGCCCTCGAGCAGCTCCTGGGCGGCCTTCACCACGGGGGGCGTCGGCGGCCTGGGTCTGGAAGAGCTCCAGGGCCGCTTCGGCGCCGATGTCGTCCTTGCGGGGAATCAGACCCGTGGCCCAGGTGATGACGCGCTCCATCATCGGGAAGAAGCCGATGAGCGCGAGCGGCTTGTTCATCCATCCCACGGTGATGCAGTAGTACTTGTCGTAGGGGGCCGTGTGGTGGATGCGGTGGTGGTCCGGCGGCAGGACGAGGTGGACGCGCTGCAGCAAGCCGATGAGCGCGGGCGGCGTGTCCGTGTGGGACCACTTGTGGAACTGGTTGGTCGCCATCACCCAGAAGATCATCGCCCCGAGGAAGCTGGAGAGGAACACCCAGGTGGCGCTGGTGTGGGGCAGCAAGAGGGCGAGCAGCGCCACGGGCAGCGACACGAGGCAATTGTTGCCGTTGGTCTCCACGAAGTCGTGCCGGGTGATGGCCTTCTCGTCCACGTGGTGCTCACGGAAGGGCCGGATGAAGGCCTTGCCGAGCACGGGCATGTCGGTGGAGCCCCAGGTGTCCCCCATCCAGTGGACGAGGCCGGAGACGAAGTCCGCGGCCAGGTAGCCCAGCAGCACGGCGCTCAGCACCATCCAGGGGCCCACCAGGGGGTTGCCCCACAGCCGCCAGACGAGCGCCGACTCCAAGGCCACGAAGGCGACGATGCTGATGACCTCCATGGCGCGGATCGCGGGAGAGTAGCCTTGGGCCAGGACGGTCGCGTCCTGCTGGCGCAGTTGGTTCTTGAGCTCGGTCTTCATCGTGTTCCCTCGCGCCGGGAAACGCCGGCGCTGCCTTCCCCCTGGGGGAGACGGACTTTAATCCCATGTGAGGCACAACGGCGTCGGATGGTGAACGAACCGGCCGTCTGCTCCGCTCTCGGGCTGGCCGGCAGGCGGACGTCGCACACAATCCGACGCGTTTCTTGTTTCGCCCGGGTCGCACTGCTACGGTCCGCTCACTCGGGCATGGCGAAAACCTTCGAAAAAGCCGTCACCGGCTTCAACCACAACATCAAGTACAAGGGTCGCGTCTACCACGTCCAGACCGAGGACTCGGGCGTCAACAATCCCCACATCATCACGCACCTGTTCGTGGGCGGGAACATCCTCGCGTCGAAGAAGACGTCCTACGCGGACATCCTCAACGCGGAGAGCCTCGCCGAGGTCGTGCGCGAGTTGATGGAGGAGCAGCACAAGGAGATGCTGCGCAACCTCATCAACGGGGTCTACGACGGCTACGAGACGGGCGTGCGCCACTACCAGCCCGGGCAGCTCGGCAGCGCCGAGGACGCACCCCACGCGCGTCCGCAGGCCGCCCCCAAGGCGCCTCCGACCGCGGCCCCCGCCTCCCACCTCCCCGGAGATCGCCGCCGCGCGCGCCCTGCAGGTGCAGCCGAAGATCAACGAGGTGGGCGTGGAGACGCTGTTCGGCGAGGACCTCATCTCCGAGAAGAGCCTGGACGAGGTCATCCTCAGCTACCCGGCGGGCGAGGACAACAACCAGTAGCTCGGTTGTCCCGTGGCACATGCGGCGCGAGCGGGCCATAATCCCCCCGCCGATGATCCAGATGTTCCACGTGTACAAGGCCTATCCGGGCGATCCGCCGGTCCTCTCGGACATCAACCTGCATGTGCAGAAGGGCGAGTTCGTCTTTCTCACGGGCCCCTCGGGCGCGGGCAAGACGACGCTCATGAAGCTCATATTCTGCGCGGAGAAGGCCACCAAGGGGCAGATCCTCGTGGGCGGACGCAACATCGCGCGCATCCGCGAGTCGGCCGTGCCCTACCTGCGGCGCAACATCGGCGTGGTGTTCCAGGACTTCAAGCTCCTGCCGCACCGCACCGTGGAGGACAACGTCGCCTTCACCCTGGACGTGCTGGGCGTGCCCCGCGCCGAGGCGCGCGAGCGCGTGCACCGCATGCTCAAGCTCGTGGGCCTGCAGCACAAGGCGGGCTCCATGCCCCTCAAGCTCTCCGGAGGTGAGCAGCAGCGCGTCGTCATCGCCCGCGCGCTCGTCAACGATCCCACCATCCTCCTGGCCGACGAGCCCACGGGCAACCTGGACCCGGCGCTCACCGTGGAGATCATGGATCTGCTCATGGACGTGAACGTGCGCGGCACCACGGTGATGGTGGCCACCCACGACACCGGCCTCATCACCCGCTACCAGAAGCGCACCCTGCGCCTGGAGGGGGGCTTCATCGTGTCGGACGAGGACGGGGTGAAGGCCGCCCGGCGGGTGGCGGCGGGATGAGCGTGCTGGCCAAGACGGCCTACTTCTGGCGCTCGGCGGCGTCGGGGCTGCGCCATGCGCCCTTCGTCCACTTCATCGCCGTGACCACCATCGCCATCGCCCTGTTCGCCGCGGGGCTCGCCCAGGCCATGGGCCGCGGGGTGGACGCGCTGCTCGCCTCGCTGGGGGGCGAGGTGCAGGTGACGGTGTACCTCTCTCCCGGACTCGACGAGGAGGGCGCCGAGGTGCTGCGCGAGCGCATGGAAGCGGCCAGCGGCGGGCGCGCCTCGCTCGTGCCTCCCCAGGCCGCGTTGGTTCGCCGGCGCGGGAGCTGGGCGACCTGGGCGAGGCGCTCGCGCAACTGCCCGAGAACCCGCTGCCTCCCTCGCTGGAATTGCAGGTGCCCGCGGAGCGGCGCACGCCCGGCGCGCTCAAGCAACTGGCCCAGGAACTGCGCGGTCTGCCCGGCGTCACCGGCGTGGACTATGGCGAGGAGGCCGTGGAGCGGCTGTCGGCCATCTCCCGCGCCCTGCGCTATGGCGGCTGGGTGGCGTTCGCGGTGGTGCTGCTGGCCACGGTGGTCATCGTGTCCGCGACGCTGCAACTGGCCATCTACTCGCGGCGGGGAGAGATCGAGATCCAGAAGCTGGTGGGCGCCACGGATCGCTTCGTGAAGATGCCCTTCCTCATCGAGGGCTTCCTCCAGGGGCTGCTGGGGCCGGGGTGGCACTCGCGGGGCTCGCGCTGTTCGAGCGGCTGGTGGGGCCGGGGATGAACTCGCTCCTGTCCTTCCTGGTGGGCCCCGGCGGCGCGGTGCCCCTGCTGGAGCCGGGCCCGGCGCTGGAGATGGTGGCGGTGGGGTGCGCGCTGGGCCTCGGGGGCAGCTTCATCGCGGTGGGGCGCTTCCTCCGGGTATGAACCGGCTCCTGCTGCTCCTCCTGCTGTCGTGGGCGCCCGCGGCCTTCTCCCAGGACGAGGCGGCGGAGCGCGAGTCCGTGCGCGAGAAGCTGACCACGCAGCGCGCGGCGCTCGCGCTCATCGAGTCGCGCAAGGTGTCCGCGCTGGAGGTGCTGGAGATGGTGGAGCAGCGCGCCGCCACCAGCGCCCAGCGGGTGAAGGTGCTCGAGCGCGACCTGGCCGTCTTCCGCAAGCGGCTGGCCGTGGCCGAGCACGAGGACGAGGTGACGCGGGAGATGCTGCGCGAGCAGTTGCGCCGGCTGTCGCCCCGGCTGTGGAGCATGTACCGGCTCATGCGCCGCCGGCCGCTGGAGGTGCTGCTCAGCGCCCGGGACTTCTCCGCCATGGTGTGGCGCTCGCGCGCGCTGCGGGCGACGCTGGAGGAGGACTTGCGGCAGTTGCGCACGGTGCAGCGCGTGGCGCGGTTGCGGCAGCGGGTCGCGGCCGAGCTGCGCCGGTTGCAGGGCTCGCTGGACGTGCGGCTGACGTTCCTGCGCGAACAGGCGCGCATGGCCCGGGCGCAGCAGGAGGCGCTCGAGGAGCTGGTGGGCACCATCAAGGGCGAGGCGGAGCTGGCGCGGCGCATGGTGCGCGAGCTGGAGCAGGCGGACGCGGACCTCGGCCGGGTGCTCCAGGAGATGAACGAGGGGCCCGCCACCTCCGGCTTCGGGGCGCTCAAGGGCAAGCTGCCCCGTCCCGCTCCCGGCGTCATCGAGGTGGGGTTCGGCCGCGTGGTCAACCCGCGCTTCAACACCGTCACCGTGCAGAAGGGCGTGGACATCCGCGCTCCCGCGGGCACTCCCGTGAAGGCCGTGGCCGAGGGGACCGTGGCGTACGCGGGCTGGCTGCGTGGCTATGGCAACCTGCTCATCCTCGATCATGGTGGGGGCTATCACACGCTGGTGGCCCACCTGTCCTCCGTGACTCCGGGCGTGGGCGCGCACGTGGCCGCGGGCGACACCGTGGGCGAGGTGGGCGAGACGGGCTCGCTCAAGGGCGCCTATCTTTATTTCGAAATCCGCCGTTCCGGTCAGGCCGTGGATCCCGCGCCCTGGCTGGCGGCCACTCCTTGAGCCCTGGACACTCCATGACCTCTTCCTCCTCTCGCGCTCCCCTGAGAACGGGCCTCATCGGCTACGGGCTCGCCGGCACCGTCTTCCACGCGCCCCTGCTCGCCGCCGAGCCCGCGTTCACCCTGGCGGCGGTCGCCACCCGACGCGCCGCGGAGGTGGCGCGCGACTGGCCCGGCGCGCGCGTGCTCTCCCCGGATGCGCTCGTGGAGGACCCCTCCCTCGACGTCGTCATCATCGCCTCGCCCAACGACACGCACGCACCGCTGGCCGAGCGCGCGCTCCGGGCGGGCAAGCACGTGGTCGTCGACAAGCCCTTCACCCTGGACGCGGCCGAGGCTCGCGGTTGGATGCCCTGGCGCGCGAGCGCGGACGGTGTCTGACCGTCTTCCATACCCGGCGCTGGGATGGCGATTTCCTCACCCTGCGCCAGTTGCTCGCGCAGGGCCGCCTCGGCAGGTTGTTCAGCTTCGAGAGCCACTACGATCGCTTCCGGCCCCAGGTGAAGGCGCGCTGGAAGGAGGACGCCGTGCCCGGGGGCGGCACCTTGTGGGATCTCGCCCCCCACCTCATCGATCAGGTCGTGCAGCTCTTCGGGATGCCCGAATCCATCAGCGCCGACGTCGGCCAGCAGCGCGAGGGCGCTCGGACCACGGACTGGTTCCACCTGTTGCTGCGCTATGGCGAGCTGCGCGTCATCCTGCACTCCGGCTCCGTGGTGCATGAGCCCTGGCCCCGCTTCGTCCTCCAGGGCGAGCGCGACGCCTGGGTGAAGTACGGGCTCGACCCACAAGAGGAGCAGCTCAAGGCGGGGCTCCGGCCCGGCCGGGCGGGGTGGGGCCAGGAGCCCGCCTCGCGCCATGGCCGCTTGAGCCAGGGGGCGAGGTGCCCACACTGCCGGGCCAGTACGAGTCGTTCTACCGGCTCTTCGCCCAGGCCATCGCCGGCGAGGGTCCCGTCCCCGTCACCGCCGAGAGCGCCGGCCGGTCATCCGCATCATCCAGGCCGCCGAGCGCAGCGCCTCCGAGGGCCGGCGTATTCCCCTGGAGCGCCCGCCCGGCACCCAGGGTGTGTCACTGGGGGAGGATGCGGTGCGGCAGGGGCGGAGTTAGAGTCTCGTCGTGGACCTCATCTCCGGACTCCAGGAAGTCTCGCGGCGCCTGCTGGTGGCGCGCGGGGTGCGCTCGGAAGAGGTGGTGGTGGGCGGACAGCGCCTCCATCACTTCACGTTGAAGGGCAGCGGCAAGGGTCCGCCCATCGTGCTGGTGCATGGGCTGGGCGGGGCGGCCAGTGGCTTCGGGCGCGTCCTCCTCCCGCTGGCCAAGCGCTTCGAGCGGGTGTTCGCGGTGGACCTGCCCGGGCACGGCTTCTCCCCGGAATACTGCCTCGGGCCGATGTGCGTCCGGGGCCAGTACGAGATGTTGGTGCGCTACTGCCGCGAGGTGGTGGGCGCCCCGGCCTTCGTGGTGGGCAACTCCCTGGGCGGCGCCATGTCGGTGCAACTGGCGGCCGAGCACCCGGAGCTGGTCCGCGCCCTGGCGCTGGTGGCCTCGGCGGGAGCGGACGTGGGACACGAGCTCATCCGCGAGGTGTTGGAGTCCATGGACGTGCGCACGGCCGAGCAGGCGCGCGCGCTCACCCAGCGCCTGTTCCACCGGCCTCCCTGGGCCATGATGTTCTTCGCCAATGCCCTCCGGGGGATGTATGGCACCCCCGCCGTGCGGGCGCTGAGCGCGGACGTGATCGCCACGGGCGAGTACCTCAAGCCCGCGCAGCTCCAGGGGCTCGCCATGCCCGTGCTGTTCATCTGGGGGGCGAACGAGAAGCTCCTGCCCCGCGAGAGCCTCGACTTCTTCCGCACCCACCTGCCTCCCCACTCGAGCGTGCGCGTGGTGGACGGCTTCGGTCACCTGCCACATGTCGAGCGGCCGAGCGAGCTGGTGTCGGAGTTGCTCCAGTTCGCCGACTCCGCCGGGCTGTAGTCGGACCGGGAGGCGGCTGGATGGTAGAGTCCGCTTCCATGCGCTCCTTGCACTCCTGGCGCGCGGCACTCGCCGCCGGCCTGTGGCTCCTGGCTCCCATGTTCCCGGCCCAGGCGCGCGAGCCCTCCGCGAACACCCTGACCTACGAGCAGCTCGAGGTGTTCGCCCGGGTGCTGTCCTACGTGGAGAACAACTACGTGGATGCCGTGGACGAGCGCCAGCTCATGCAGGGCGCCATCCAGGGCATGCTGGGGACGTTGGATCCCCACACCGTCTTCATGCCGCCCGAGGTCTTCAAGGAGATGAAGATCGACACCTCGGGCGAGTACGGCGGGGTGGGCATCGAGCTGGCTCCCGAGGGAGACGGCTTCCGGGTGTCCGCCTCCATCGAGGACACGCCGGCGTCCCGGGCGGGCATCCGCGTGGGGGACGAGCTGGTCGCCATCGACGGCGAGCGCGCGCGGGGCCTGAGCCACGCGGAGGTGATGCAGCGCATGCGTGGTCCCGCGGGCAAGCGCGTGCTGCTCACCATCATGCGCGAGGGCTTCAGCGCGCCGCGCGAGCTGGCCCTCATCCGCGACCATGTCCGCATCATCTCGGTGGAGGGCGCCCTGTACGGGGGCATCGCCCACGTGAAGGTGAAGAGCTTCCAGGACCGCACGGCGTTCTACCTGCGCAAGGAGCTGGATCGGCTGCGCGCGCAGAATGGGGACAAGCCGCTGCGGGGCGCGGTGTTGGACCTGCGCAACAACCCGGGCGGACTGCTGGAGCAGGCGGTGGCCGTGAGCGACCTGTGGCTGCCGGGCAATCTCACCATCGTGAGCACGCGTGGGCGCAACCCGAGCCAGACGACCGAGGAGCGCAGCAAGGACCGGGACACGGAGCCGGACTATCCCCTGGTGGTGCTGGTGAACGCGGGGAGCGCCTCGGCGTCGGAGATCGTCGCGGGCGCGCTCCAGGACCATGGCCGCGCCACCATCCTGGGCACCCAGACGTTCGGCAAGGGAGCGTCCAGACCGTCATCGAGCTGGAGGACGGCTCCGGGTTGAAGCTGACCGTGGCCCGCTACTACACGCCCAAGGGGCGGAGCATCCAGGAGAAGGGCATCACGCCGGACTACCAGGTGGCGGAGTCGGCGACGGGCGAACGCGCGGCGAAGGACGAGACGCGGGAGAAGGACCTGGAGCGGCACTTCAAGGCCGAGCCCGGTGCGGCGTCCGAGGACGCTCCCGTGGTGAAGGCCAGACGTTTCACCGAGGAACCGCGTGCCTGGGACGTGACGGCGAAGCTGACGGACCATCAGCTCCAGGTGGCGTTGAACTACCTCAATGGCCTCGCCCGGGGCACGCGCCCTCCGATGAAGGCCAGCTCCGCGACCCCGTGAGCCCTGGGGTCAGTGGGGTACGACGCGGATCTGGAACAGCTTCGACCAGAACTTCCCGGTGACGAACAGCCGATCCCCGGCCGCGTCATACGCGATCCCATTGAGCACGTCCTCGTCTCCCGTGCGCTCCGCGCGTGGCAGCAGCCCCGCGAGATTGATCCAGCCCTTCACCCGCCCCGTGGCCGGATCGATGCGCGCGATGAGGTCCGTCATCCACACGTTCGCGTAGACCTCGCCGCGGACGTACTCCAGCTCATTGAGCTGGGAGATCTCCCGGCCAGCATCCTGCACCTTGACGGTACGCCGGACCGCGAACGTGTCGGGGTCCAGGAAGCGCAGGGTGCTGCTGCCGTCGCTCATGATGAGCGACTCCCCGTCCTCGGTGAGTCCCCATCCCTCGGTGGGGTAGGTGAAGTGACCCACCCGCTCGAACGTCGTGGCGTCGTAGATGAAGCCCTCCTGGGAGCGCCAGGTGAGCTGGTACAGCCGGTTGCCTCGAATCGCGATCCCCTCGCCGAAGTACTGTCGCTCGAGCCGGGACTGGCGCAGCACCACGCCCGTCTCGAGCTCCACTTCTCGCAGGCTCGAGCGGCCCTGGAGGCCCGTTCCCTCGTACAGCTTGCCCTGCCGGAAGACGAGCCCCTGGGTGAACGCGAAGGGATCATGGGGCCAGCTTCGAACGATCTCGAAACCCTCCACCGGCGCGTTCGCGGGAGGCGGTGGGGAGTGCACTTCACTCCGGCAGGAGACCGCCGAGAGGAGCACGAGGGCACGGAGGAACAATCGGTGCGTCATGGGCCGCAAAATACCGCGAGGCCCGCTCCCGGCGCGCCTAAGCTCCACGCCCCATGCGATTCCTTCTCGCCGCTGCCTGCCTGTCCCTCGTGGGTTGTTCCCATACACCCGCTGCTCCCTCGGCCCCCGCGTCCGAGGAGCTGATCTCCCCGCTGGAGCCATCGTCGCCGCCGCGGACCGGCCCGAGTCCGATCGGGCCCTGGATACGGGCCGTCATCCCGCCGCCCTGCTCGAGTTCGTGGGCGTCCGGCCCGGCATGAAGGTCGCCGAGCTGATGGCGGGGGGTGGGTACACCACGGAGCTGCTCGCGCGCGCCGTGGGTCCTCGCGGGGTCGTCTATGGCGAGAACCCCCGGTTCGTCCTCGAGCGCTTCGCGGAGAAGCCCTGGAGCGAGCGGCTCGCCCGCCCGGTCAACCAGAACGTGGTGCGGGTGGACCGCGAGCTGGACGATCCCCTTCCGCCCGAGGTGACCGACCTGGACGCGGTGGTGAGCAACATCATCTATCACGACAGCGTGTGGCTCGGCACCGACCGGGCGAAGATGAACGCGGCCGTGTTCCGCGCGCTCAAGCCCGGTGGGGTCTACGTCATCCTCGACTCGAGCGCGAAGCCCGGCACGGGCGTGAGCGACGCCCAGACGCTGCACCGCATCGACGAGCAGACCGTGCGCGACGAGGTGCTCGCGGCGGGCTTCCAGTTCCTGCAGGACAGCGACGTCTGGCGCAACCCCCAGGACACGCGTGACTGGAACTCGAGCCCGAGCGCCGCCGGAGAGCGCCGCGGCACCAGCGACCGCTTCGCCCTGAAGTTCATCAAGCCGCGGTGAGCTTCCGGGCTCCGTTGTGGCGGAGCCCCCGGCGTGAGACCCCGTGCCAGGGCGTGGGCGTGGCACGGGGTCTGTTGTTCCACCCCTCGTGGTCACACCGAGGGCGAGGGGCGGCACTCGGCGACGAGCTCCGCCAGTGCTTCCTCCCAGGGCAGGTCACGCTGCTCGCCATCCCGCCGCCGCAGCCGGACCCCGTTCTTCTCCACCTCGCGAGCGCCCGCCACGACGAGCCAGGGCACTCCGGCCTGGTGCGCGTCGACGATCTTCCGCGAGAGCGACTCGGCCCGTGCATCCGCGTGCGCCCGGCAGCCCGCCTCGCGCAGCTTCGCGGCGAAGCGCTCGGCGTAGCCCGCGGCTCCTTCCCCGATCGAGGCCACCACCACCTGCTCCGGTGACAGCCACGCGGGCAGCGCGCCCCCATGGTGTTCCAGGAGGATGGCGATGAAGCGCTCCAGGCTCCCGAGCATCGCGCGATGCAACATCATCGGCCGGCGCTTCTGCCCCGAGGCATCCACGTAGTGCAGCTCGAAGCGCTCCGGGAGCACGAGATCGAGCTGGATCGTCCCGCATTGCCAGTCACGGCCGGGCCGGTCCTTGAGCACGAACTCCAGCTTGGGCCCGTAGAACGCGCCCTGTCCCGGCTGCATGCGGCAGTGCAGCCCCGCCTGCTCAGCCGCCTCGAGCAACAGGGACTCGGCCACGTCCCAGACCTCGTCGCTTCCGGCCCGCTGTGCCGGACGGCTGGAGAAGGCCACCTCCACGTCCTCGAAGCCGAAGTCGGCATAGAAGGCACGCAGCGAGCGGCAGAAGCGCAGGACCTCGTCCCGAATCTGCTCCTCGGCACAGAAGACGTGCCCGTCGTCTTGCGTGAACTGGCGCAGGCGGAACAACCCGTGGAGCGAACCACTGGGCTCGCTGCGGTGCACGAGTCCGAACTCGCCCAGCCGCAAGGGCAGGTCGCGGTAGCTGGGCCCCATGCGCTGCACGAGCTGGATGTGGCCGGGGCAGCTCACGGGCTTGAGCGCCGGTGCCGCCCGCCCTCCTCGGCGAACTCGAACATGTTCTCGCGGAAGTTCTCCCAGTGGCCGCTGCGCTCCCAGATGGGCTGGGCGAGCAGTTGAGGCGTCCTTACTTCCTCGTAGCCCTCGAGTCGCATCTGCTTGCGGACGCGCTCCTCGATGAGCCGGTAGAGCAGGTGGCCGCGGGGGTGCCAGAACACCATGCCGGGGGCCTCCTCCTGCAGGTGGAAGAGATCCAGGCGCTGGCCCAGGGAACGGTGATCATGAACGTCGAGCATGGGTGACTCCGAATCGGAAAGAGAGGTTTTCCGGTCGGAGCACTGAGCGCTTGCACGGACGCCCCGGCCGGAAGACGGCGGGGCGAGGGACCGTGCGTTCGTCAGCTCACGACACGCACGAGTCCGCTCCCGCCGAGGGTAGTGGCGGTAGTCGTGGTCGTGGTGGAGGGGCGAACGAAGCTCACGCTCCACAAGGTGCGTGGAGCGGAAAAATTGTCAAGCCGGGTCCGCGACGCCGTGAACTGTGCACTCGCGGTGCCCACGGATTTTTCGGGTCGGACCGATGAGTTCTGTGTGGCTGCGCGGTCTGTATCGACGAGCGAATTGGCTGTCCGCCCGTTTCCGGAGGCCACCATGTCCGCTGTCTCGTCCATCGCCCAGCCCGTGCCCGCCGACCTTTCCATCCGCCTCGCCGCGCGTGTGATCGACATCCTCGTCCTCGTCGCCCTCGAGGTCGGTCTCGGTCGGCTGATGGGCTTTGACTTCGACTGGCTGATCCTGGGCGCCGCGCTCGTCCTCGCCTACTTCTGCCTGCTCGACATCCTGGTGGGAGCCACGCCCGGCAAGCTCGCGCTGGGGCTGCGAGTCACTGGCCCGGATGGCGGCCGGCCCTCTCCACGCCAGGCGTTGATCCGAGAGGCGTTCACGAGCGTGGGCTCGATCCCCTTCATCGGACCGCTGCTCGCGCTCGCCGCCTGGGCGGTGATCGCCTTGACGATCCGCTCGAACCTGCTCCGCCGGGGCAAGCACGATCTGCTCGCGGGAGGGACGCGGGTGGTCCGCGTTCGAGTGAGTGGGGCCTGACTGCACGGAAGGTCGCTTCCAGCAGCGGTACCTAATACCGGGTGAGCCTGGGCGGTGACTTGCGATAACGCTCGTAGGCCTCCCTCCAGGAGGAGGATTGTCGTTCCCCAACCACGGGGACGCGATCTTCCACCGCGACGAAGCGGCCGGCGAGGAAGTGGCCGCACCGGGAGCAGCTCTCTCGGAGGAGCTCCGTCATGTCTTCCCCTGGCAGGGGCAGCCGCTTGCGGCCCAAGTCCCTCCCGATGACCCGGTCGATTCCACCGGCCACCGCGCATGGATAGTACCCGTTCGCATTCAGTCCGATGCCACAGTCCCGTACTATCCAGCAGGCGTTGGAGTAATCGGCATGCCGCAGCCACACCTCGTCTCGCGGGGCGAGGTTGAAGGGCTCGAATTTGGGCTGGAACCGCTCCTGCTTGCGCGTGTCCTTGATTCGGACTCCCTCGGGCAGCTGTTCGAGCACCCGGCGCACCCGGTCGCCATGGCCGTTGGTGACCAATTCGATGAGCGTGTCAGGTGATTCCGAATCCCTCCATGACAGCAACACGCTGAGAATGGCCTGCAACTCTGGATGGAGAGTGGGTTCGCCCCCGAGGATGCGGATGCGCTTCCACCGGCGCCCCTGTGCGCGGCTCTCATCGACGAAGCGCCGCACCTGCTCCACATTCATACGCTCACCCGAGGGGGCCTGCGTGCACGAGCGGTCGCAGTTGAAGCACCTCAAGTTGCAAGCGAAGGTGATATCAATCTCGATGAGATCCACGGCCGGTTGGAACTGGCGCCCCAACAAGGCGGTGGCGGGCTTGGAAACACGCACGGTGCGGCCAAGGCGTTCAATCAGGCGGCTGAGCTTTTTCATGGTTTGTACCGGGTGAGACGGGGCCGGTGGGCACGCCATCGGTCGTAGGCCTGGAGCCAGCTCTTGGACATACGCTCCTCCATCAAGGGAGTCCGCAGCTCCCGCGGAACGAAAGCCCCCTCCTTGAAGCGGCCACACCGGGCGCATAGCGCCTCGAGCTGGTCTTCCATTCCATCCTTCGGGTCTGGCAGGCGCTTGCGGCCCAGGTCGAGCCCGAGTACCCGGTCAATGCCTCCGGCAACGGCGCACCCGTAGTAGCCATAGGGGGTCAGCCCCATGCCGCAGCCCTCGGCCACGTAGCAGGCATTTCGAAAGGCCGCGTGCCGGAACTCCGGCAAATCCCTGGGTGCCACGTTGAAGTCCCCGAAGTGGGGCTGCACCTCTGAGTCCTTCTGTGAATTGTCGAGCGTGACACGCCCGGCCACCCGGGCCAGCACGGCCCGCACCGTGGCCCCGTGCCCATTGGTGGCCACCTGGATGTCCATTCCCCCACCCATCTCCTCCCGGTACGCGCAGAGCAAATCCACGATCTGCAGGAATTGAGGGTGCAAGGTCGGCTCGCCTCCCAGCAGGCGGATCTTCCTCCAGCGCAACCCCTTGCTCCGGGACTCATCCAGGAAGGCCTGAATCTGCTCTACGCTCATGCGCTCGGAAGTGGGGGCTTGCCGGACCGAGCGATTGCAGTTGAGACAGCGCAGGTTGCAGGCCCACGTCAGGTCGATCTCGAGGAACTCCTGGCTGCGGCGGTACTGCGGGCCGAGCAGGGCCGTCACTGGGCGGAGGATTCGCAGGTGGCGCCGGGCCTTCCTCAGCCGGTAAGCGAGGCGCTGCCAGGAACGGGCTGGCTGGGTGGAGGGGGAGTCGGAAAAGAAGGGTTCATGTCCGTGCCAGCCAGCGCGAGGGCTCCTCGCAAAGAAAGCCATACAGAGGCCCACCGGTGAAGTCCACCCGGCCACTCAGATCGTGGAAAAGGGCCGTGTTGACGTATCCCTGGGTCACCACCAGCACCCGCGAGGCGCCGGTCTCGCGGAGTGCCGGCCAAGGGCCATTTTCATGTTCCTCACTGCCTGTTCGTAAGGAGCGACGATTCCCGGTGGCAGTCCCCCATCGATCCAGCGCCGGACCAGCTCCTCCCAACCCAGCTCCCGCTTCAGCTCCTGCCAGCGGACATGGTCCTCGAAGCGGCCTCCGCTCAACGGCTCGAGTACGCGCAACTCCGCACGCTCCCGGAGTGCTTCGCGCACCCCGCGAGCTGTCTGCACGGCTCGCTCCAAGGGGCCGCACAACACCAGCTCGGGTGGCACCGCCAACGCTCGGGCGAAGTGTGTGCACTCATCCTCGCCTGGCCAGGAGAGCGGCCGGACGCGGTTGGACTCCAGCGGTTCGAAGCGCGAGCCCACCTCTTTTTCCGCATGTCGGACGAAGAGCAGGTAGCGCTCCGGGCCTCGTTGGCGGAGCCGCTGTACCAGCCTCCCCGCCGGCAGGAGTGTCGGCCCCGGCTCCTCGTTTTCGCTTGCTCCGGCGGCCCTGGCTGCTCTCGGTGGCCAGTCCAATGGTTGCCCGCGCGCCACCAGCGGAGTCTCGACACGGTCGCGCTCGTGCCTGCTCCCTTCGTCCTCCATCAACCAGCGGCGGAAGGCGACGCCCTGATGTTCCAGCCGTCCCCGCACGAGCACCGGGGCCTCGACTTCCTCGTAGCCGGCGACGAATCGCCGACGCAACACGGTGAGCACTTCGGCCCCCAGCAGGACGTCCCCTGCCCGCAGCGGCACCAGCACCCCGTGGGGTTCACGCCAGTAGCGGTCCAGCGCCTTCCGTGCCGCCTCCGTGCCCTGGCCTCCAAGGGCATTGCGTACCAACGTCACCCGCTCGCGCTCGGGTTCGAGCACGCTCTGGACGAACTGCTCCCCGCTCGCATCCAGGATGAGGGCGCCCCAGTCCCGTCTGCTCTGTTCCAGCAGCGAGCGCCAGCAGCGGGGAAACAAGCTCGCATCGTGCCGTTCCACGAGCACCAGGAAGAGGTGCTCTTGATGCAGTGCCGGCAGCGCCCATTGCCGCTCGGTGCCCTGCAACTCCACCTGTTCATGCTGGATGGCGGGCACGTAGCCCTGGGCCACGCGATCCACGATGTCGAACCAACCGGCCGTGTCCGGTTTCCGGCTGTTGGGTGGATGGATGTAGAAGGTACGCCCATCGCCCCCGCGCACGGAGCGCAGCCCCCGCTGGCGTTGTGCCTCCTGGACCGAGCGGTACCAGGTGAGCGCCAACCGTCCCTCTTCCAGATGGTTGGGCAGCGGGCGCAGCGCGAGGAGCCGTTCGCGCTCGAACAGACAGCAGCGCACCTCTGGCACGAAGTGACCCTCGCCCGGGGAGGTGTAAGGCACGAACCGTGGCGAGGCGTGGGCGATGTTGAAGCCCACGGAGACCACGGAGGGAGCGGCTCGCAGCGCCGCCACCATGTCCGCCGGGTAGTCATGCCGCCAGTCCCTCCGGCAGATGATCGCATCCGAGTCCACCTGCAGCACGTATGGGCCCGAGGCCTGCTCGAAGGCGAAGAGCTGTGGGGCCACCGGCACGCCCGAGAGCGCATGCGTCTCCGGGGTGTCCACACCGAACCAGCGGGCGTTCGTCGCGCGCACGGAGGGCTCCTCCGTGGGAGCGACGAGGACACGATCCACCCATCCCTCGGTGCGCAGCCGCTCCAGCGCGGCCCAGGCCGCCTCCGGAGCCGCGGGGCCGTACTGGCGTACGAAGCCGTCCTCACGCGTGTCCAGGACCACCAGCCGCTCGTTGAAGACGCGTGGCCCCTCGAGTTGCACGAGCAGGTGGCGCAACTGGTGCTCGAGCGTTCGTCCTTCCAGGAAGCTCGCCTTGAGCACGAGGCTCACGTCCAGTGGCTCTTGGGTCCCACGAGCCACCGTCCACCGCACGCGCCCCGAGGGCTCTCCCGCATCTCCCGGCGCGTCCACCTGCACCTCGTGCTCCTCCACGCCGAGCCCCGCCCGCAGCAGCGCCCGGCGCGCTCTCACCAGGTCTGGGCGCTCGCGTCCCCACGGCATCGTCACCTCGGCCCGTGCGTCCTCGTGCACGAGCGTGGCCGCCAGCCGCTGGAGCGCTTCATTTTCTTCCCCTGACCATTCCCCGGTCAGTTGCACCGGTGCGCTTCGCGCTCTCGCCACGAGCTGGCCCATGGCTCTGCTCGGCTCCTCCCCAGGAGGCCCCTCCACTCGGCGCAGGGCCTGCTCGAGGAATGCCGGGAAGCCTTCCAGCTCGGGCAGCTCCCACTCGCGCAGGGCGGTGCGGAGCAGCGCCTTGAGGTCCTCACGTCGAGCCAGGCGCAGACTCAGAAAGGCCCGGCGCGCCATGAAAACCCAATCCTTGAGGGTGAACGGCTGTAGGTCGCTTCCGTAGTCGATCAGCCGCAGCCCACGGGAGAAGAGACGGAAGTTGGAGGGATTGACGCATTGATAGACGATGCCCTGTTGCCAGCACTCGGAGAGGAAGGTGAGCAGGTCCTCGGTGTGCTCTCCTTCCCAGGGCCCCGAGGGGACATAGTCATAACGGAGCACAGGCAGGCCCGAGTGCTGCTCGAGCGCGCGCAATGTCACCAGGGTGCGGCAGTCCTCGAAGCGGCCGACGAAGCAGGCGAGGTGCTCGGCCCGGCGGGCGCGCTCTGGCTCCGGCCAGCCATCGAAGACCTTGAACACGCTCTCGCCGTCCGTCACCACGACGCCCTCGCCGCCCGCTCCAAGCAGCCTCAGGCCTCCGCGGCCCAGCAGCGTGCACGCTCGTTCGAAGCGCTGCGCGAGGGGCTCAGTCATGGCGCCCGCTATACACGCGGGCCGCCATGGCGCGGAACAACTCCACGCGCGCCTGATGGTGGCGCCGCACGGCTCGGTTACCGCGGGTGACAGCTCCCGAGAGAGTAACGGCAGTAGACCAGCTCCTCCTCGATGCGCACGCCTGTTGTGAGCAAGGCCCGCGCGGTGAGCCAGTGATCCTCGGCGCTGGCCACGGCCGGGTAGCGCCATCCTCCCGGTCGCAGCACCAGGTTGCAGGAGGGCAGTTCCGCCAGGGCGTCTCCCGCCGCCATGCCGGCCAGATGCTCCATCAACCCAGACGTGCTCAGCAGCCGCTCCGTGGGGAGGTTGAGCCGCTCCAGGTGCCGCCCCTTCCATGCCAGCGAATTGCCCGCCAGCAGCGCGCGGGTGGGGGGACGGCGGAAGCCTCGTCGGAAGGATGTACTCCGGCGAAAGCAGGCCTCCACGGCCTGGAGTACACCGCGCTCCTCCATGACATCATCGGCATCCAGCCGCAGCACCAGAGTGCAACGCCGCGCGTACCGTTCGACGACACTCAGCAGGAAGTTGCGCGCGGCCCAGGCCGAGCCGAATCGGCCGGCGGTGATGACCACTCGGCCTTTCTCACCCAACTGCTTGACCACCCGCGGACCGCCATCCGTCGAGTCATCATCGGCCACCAGCAGCACGAGTCCACCACGCACTCCCTGTTGGGACAGCACGCTCGCCGCCGAGCGCGCCACCGTTGCCGCCATGTTGCGCATGGGCATGCAGACGACGAGGGCGGCCTCGGACAGGCGTTGCAGGGCAGAGGGAGAGGAGAAGCTCCAGTGCATGCGCTATCTCCCCGGGGTGTATCCGAAAAAGGCGCGAGCCCTGGCCAGCGATTGCTCCAGTTCCTGGGTACTCATGCGGTGTGCATACCGCGCGTAGAATCGGTCGAGTCCCTGGTGCTTGGCCTCCCGATCCGTGCTCACCCTCGGTCCTCCATGCGCATGGTGGTGCACCAGACACTCGGGGAAGTGGGCCATGTGCCAGGGGGCTCGCTCCAGGTGATCGAGCACCCGGATCATCAGGTCCCGATCGGTCGTGCTCGGTAGGGTCTCGTCGAATCCCCCCACGGCATCGAACACCTCCTGGGCGATGAACAGGTTGCTGCCTTGGACGCCGGGATTCCCCACGAAGAAGTCCCTCGCGCGGAGCGTGGTCGGTGGGACCTGGGGAATGCAGCGCTCGGCCTCCACACGAAGTAGACCGGACAACACCAGGGCCGTGCGCGAGCTGGCTGGCTTGCCCCCAGCCACCTTCAGGCACTGGTGCAGGTAGCCCGGCAGCCGGGCATCGTCATCATCCAGGAAGGCGAGGAAGAGACTTCCCCCCGTGCGCAGCCGGGCCACGTTCGCGGCCGTGTTCCAGGCCCCGGTACCCGACATTCCCCGGGTGCGGCTGTTGAGGCACACCTCCGTGGGGAACAGGGTGCTCGGGGTCTCATTCACTTCCTCGCCCTCACGTTCGGAGAGTAGCTGCCGCCGCACCCGCTGCACGGATTGGGACAGCGCGGGCTCGGCGGCGTCGCGATCCTCGACCACGACGACCAAGGCCGGGTTGACCTGGGTCTGGCGATAAACCGAGGGGAGGGCCCGTTCGAGGAGCAACTGTTCTCGGCCGGGTCGAGTCGCGATGATGACCACCACTGGATCACAGGGGAGCGCGGGCATGATCTTCCTCTCGTGCCGAGGCTATGCTCTCTCGGGCCGCGACCGTGCCACCGGGAGTTCCTCATGACTGGAACCTGTCACCACGTCTGGGATGGCGTGACCATCGACCGCTTCGGGCAGGTCTACGCCTGCTGCCTGTTGAAGCCTGGCGTGCTGGGCAACATCCATGAGCGACCTCTGCATGACATCCTCCGGGGTCCGGTGGCTCAAGCCTATCGGGTCGCGGCACGGGAAGGCCGACTCGCGTGTTTCTCCACGTGCCATCTATTGAACGAAGATGAGCGCCAGTGGGTGCCCGCGGGGGGCGACGAGCTGGAGCCAGGGCGGTTGCGCTCACTGCACCTGGGATTCGGCGATGCCTGCAACATCGATTGCATCATGTGTCGCAGGGACGTGGGCAACTTCACCAGCCTCGATCCGTCCGTGTTGGTGCGGCACGTGGATGAGCGCCCTTTCGAACAGATTGCCATCCAAGGGGGGAGCCACTCGCCATCCGCGCGGCGAGGACGTATATGCGCCACCTCGCAGAGCGCGGCAAGCGCTACATCTTGCTGACCAACGGCCTGCTCATCAACGAGCCCACGGCCGATGAGCTGGCCCGTCATGCTCAGAAAGTGGTCGTGTCGCTCAATGGAGCCACGCAAGCCACCCACGAGCGGGTCAACGTCGGCTCGAGCTGGCCCCGGGTGTTGGAGAATGTGGCTCGGTTGCGCGGGCGGCGCGACCAGCTGGGCTCGCAGATGGAACTGGTGGTGCGCATCACCCTCGTCCCAGAGAATCTGGAGGACGTGGCCGAGTCCCTGCGGAGTTTTCAGAGGTGGGGCTTCGACTCCATCAACTTCGGCTACGATCGGCGGACGGTGCCAGCGGTGCTGGCGGCCAATCCAGAGCGGACCCGGCGATGGCGAGATGCAATCCAGGCGGCGCTGGAGGCTGCTCCCGCTGGGCGCGTCGATTCTCACCGCCTGCGATTGATCGGACTGGTGCACGGGGACGGTGGCGCGAGGGGCCAAGGTACCGCGTAGCGCCACCCCTGCCGCGGCTCTTCGTGCTCCTGCTCCACGGTCAGTTGGGGCCTTGCTGGCCTGGGCGGTCGGTCCCAGGCCAACGAGGACGTGCTCAGGCCTGGGTCTGCTGCAACGCCGCGAGCCGCTCGGCGGCGCGGCGGGCACCCATGGCGCGGGCGTAGTCGAGCGCCGTGCGCTTCTCGGCATCCCGGCGTTCGGGGATCGCGCCCCGTGAGATCAACTCCTCCATCATCTCCACGCGGTCGAACATCGCCGCGAACATGAGCGCCGTCTTGCCGTCCGGGCCCGCGCCGTCGACCTGGGTGCCATGGTCGAGCAGCAGCCGCGCCATGGCGATGTCTCCCTTGAAGGCACAGCCAGCCAGGGGCGTCTGCCCCCGGTCATTGGTGCGCTCGGGGTCGGCTTTGTGCTCGAGCAGCACCCGGGTGGCGTCCACGTGGCCGTGATAGCTCGCGAGCATCAGCAGCGTGTCGCCGCGCTCGTTGCGCAGGTTGACGGGCAGTCCCGCGTCGAGGATCGCGGCGAGCTCCGCCGCGTTTCCACCGCGCGCGTACTGGAACGCCATGCGCGCCACCTCCAACACTTCCGCGTCGATCACTGCGGACTGCGACTCCTGGGTTCCGGTCTTCATGGCTGTCTCTCTCATGTCGTTGGAGTTGGAGGTGGAAGGGTGACGGTCTAACGCGACTGACGCAGCTTGTGGACGGCCGCGGCCACGCGCGCGCCGTACTGTTCATCCGCTTGACGGAAGTGGGAGATGGCCCGGGTGATGATGTCCTCGCGGCTCACCTGCGAGAGGCTGCCCGCGATGTTCGCCACGAGACGCTCTCGTGCCGGCTCGTCCATCAGCCGGTACAGGTCGCCCGCCTGCACGTAGTCGCTGTCCTCGGCGTGCCGCGGGTTGACGTAGGTGCCCGTGGTGCCGCTCACGGAGAAGCCCAGGCCCGAGCCTCGTTGGACTGCGCGGGGCCGTTGAAGCTGTTCGGCTCGTAGTTCTTCGAGCGTCCGCCGTTGCCATCGAAGCGCATGCCGCCGTCGCGGCCGTAGTTGCGCGCGCCGCCCTTCACGCCCTTGGGCGAGTTCACCGGCAACTGGGTGTGGTTGATGCCCAACCGGTAGCGGGCCGCGTCGCCGTAGGCGAACAGGCGCGCCTGGAGCATGCGGTCCGGCGAGGGGCCGATGCCCGGCACGAAGTGCGCGGGATCCAGCGCCGCCTGCTCCACCTCGGCGAAGAAGTTGTCCGGCGTGCGGTTGAGCTCCATGCGGCCCAGCTCGATGAGCGGGTAGTCCTTCTGGGACCAGACCTTGGTGAGATCGAACGGGTTGAAGCGGTAGGTGGCCGCGTCGGCCTCGGGCATCACCTGGACCTTGAGCGTCCAGGACGGGAACTCGCCGCGCTCGATGGCCGCGTACAGGTCGCTCTGGTGGTGCTGCGGATCCTTCCCGCCAATGGCCTCGGCCTCCTGGGTGGAGAGGGTGCGGATGCCCTGGTTGGTCTTGAAGTGGAACTTCACGAAGAAGCGCTCGTCGTTCGCGTTCACCCACTGGAAGGTGTGCGAGCCGAACCCGTCCATGTGCCGCAGGGACGCGGGGATGCCCCGGTCACCGAAGAGCCAGGTGAACTGGTGCGTGGCCTCGGGCGAGTGGGAGAAGAAGTCCCAGACGTTGTCGGGCTCCTGGCGGTTGCTGTACGGGTCGTACTTCTGCGAGTGGATGAAGTCCGGGAACTTGATGCCGTCGCGCAGGAAGAAGATGGGGGTGTTGTTGCCCACCGGGTCCCAGTTGCCGTCCTCGGTGTAGAAGCGCACCGCGAAGCCCGGGGTCGCGCGCGGTGTCGGGCGCGCCCTTGGAGCCGGCCACCGTGGAGAAGCGCAGGAAGACCTCGGTGCGCTTGCCCTGCTCGCTGAAGAGCTTCATGCGCGTGTAGCGCGCGATGTCGGGGTGGGTCACCACGAAGGTGCCGTAGGCGCCCGAGCCCACCGCGTGCACGACGCGCTCGGGGATGCGCTCGCGGTTGAAGCGGGCGAGCTTCTCGAGCAGGTGGTGATCCTGCAACAGCACCGGACCCGCGGCCCCGGCGGTCTGCGAGTGCTGGTTGTCGGCGACGGGGGCTCCGGACTCCGTGGTCAGCTGGGGACGGGTGCTCATGGACGTCTCTCCTGGGGTAGGCGGGAATTCCGCCGTGGATGTCCCTGAAGGTAGAGAGTTCGCCCTGAACGGGCCAAGACATCGTTCCGATGGACTTGATAGCCTGTTCCTATCAAGCTTCCCGGTGCCATGGCCTCCCTGAACGACCTGACCCTGCGGCAGTTGGAATATGTCGTCGCCGTCGCCGACGTGCTCGGCTTCCGCAAGGCGGCCGAGCGCTGTCACGTGTCGCAGCCCGCCCTGAGCGCGCAGATTCAACAGTTGGAGGACGTGCTCGGGGTGAAGCTCTTCGAGCGCGACAAGCGCCGCGTCATGTTGACCCAGGCGGGCGAGGAGTTGGTGTCCCGGGCCCGCCGTGTACTCACCGAGGCGGGGGACATCCTCTCGGCGGCCTCGCGCCTGTCGGATCCCTTCGCGGGCCCGCTGCAACTGGGCGTCATTCCCACCGTGGCGCCCTACGTGCTACCCGAGGTGATTCCGGCGGTGACGAAGCAGTACCCGCGGATGCGGCTGCGGCTGCGTGAGGAGAAGACGGAGCTGCTCGTGCGCGGGCTGGAGGAGGGACGGCTGGACGCGGCCCTGGTGGCGCTCGATCCGGAGCTGGGGGACGTGGAGCAGACCGTCATCGCGGAGGATGCCTTCGTCGTCGCGCTGCCTCCGGGTCATCCATTGGCGAAGAAGAAGCAGGTGCAACTGCGCGACCTCGACGAGGAGAACGTGCTGCTGCTGGAGGATGGGCACTGCTTTCGCAGCCAGGCGCTCGCGTTGTGCACCCGGGTGGGCGCGCGCGAGGTGGACTTCCGCGCGACGAGCCTCACCACGCTGGCGCAGATGGTGATGTCGGGCGAGGGGAGCATCACGCTGCTGCCGGCGATCTCGGTGCCGCTGGAGAACCGGTTTGGCCAGCTCGAGGTGCGGCCCCTGACGCCGCCTCCGAGCCGCATCCTCGCCCTCGTGTGGCGGCCGGGCTTTCCCCGGGCCGGGGCGCTCCGGGCGCTCGCGGACACGATGCGCGCGGCGTGGCCCGCCAGACGGGAGACGGCGAAGCGGAGCTGAGGCGTGCCGTAGTGGCACCGCTCAGACGTCCGCATCACGCGTCACGTCGACGACGAAGTCGAGGAATGCCCGGACCTTGGCCGACATGAGCTGCGCCGAGTGGTGGTACGCGTAGAGCGGGTACGTCTCGTCGGCCCACTCGGGCAGCACCTGCACGAGCCTGCCGTCGGCGAAGAACTCGCGCGCGTGGAACTCGAGCACCTGCGTGATGCCTTGCCCCGCTAGACATGCCGCCAGCATCGGACCGAACTGGTTGACCATCAGCGGGCCGCTCACGTTGACGGGCACGACCTTCCGTCCGCGCACGAACTCCCAGCCGAAGTGGCTGCCGGTCGAGGGGTCGCGCATCAAGATGCAGCGGTGCTTCTCGATGTCGCGGGGATGGCGTGGGGCTCCGTGCCGGGCGATGTACTCCGGGGAGGCGCACGTGACGACGCGCGTGCGCATGAGGAGTCGCGCCTTGAGCGCGGAGGGCTCCGGCTCGCCGAGGCGGACGGCGACGTCGAAACCCTCGCGGACGAGGTCGCCCATGCGGTCGCGTGCGACGAGCTCGACGAACAAGTCGGGGTGCTGCTCGAAAAACGGCTGAAGGCGCGGCGTGAGCACGAGCTGCGCCGTGCCAGGGTCGGCGTTGACGCGCAGCCGCCCGCGCACTCTGGCTCTCGAGTCGCCCGCTTCGCTCGTGGCCTCTTCGATGGCGCGCAGGTGCGGTGCGATCGACTCATAGAAGCGCCGCCCCTCCTCGGTGAGCGAGATGGCGCGCGCGGTGCGCCGGAACATGCGAACGCCGACGCGCTCCTCGAGGCGCGCCACCGCGCGGCTGACGGCGGGCTGCGTGAGCCCGAGTGCTTCGCCCGCACCGACGAAGCTCCCGGCTTCCACCACCGCGCGGAGGATGCCGAGCCCATCGAGCACCTGTCTGTCATGATCACGAGCCATACTTTCGCGCATGCTTAGCATGTCGAGCATGCGGATTGTGATGGTCTTCGAATCGACGCAGATTGGTCGAAACCACAGAGGAGATCGTCATGCGCGTTTTCGTCACGGGAGCCACGGGCTTCGTTGGCTCGGCAATCGTTCGGGAACTTCTCGCCGCGGGGCACGAGGTGCTCGGCCTCGCTCGGTCTGACGCGGGGGCCGCGTCGCTCACGGCCATCGGCGCCTTCGTGCAGCGCGGATCGATCGAGGAACTCGACAGCCTCGAGCGCGGTGCGGCAACGTCGGATGCCGTCATCCACACGGCGTTCAACCACGACTTCTCGAAGTACAAGGAGAGCTGCGAGTTCGACAGGCGTGTCATCGAGACGCTGGGTGCGGCGCTCGCTGGAACGACGCGCCCGCTGATCATCACGTCGGCCCTCGGCGTGCTGCCGGAGGGCGTGCTCGGGACAGAGGCGACGGCGCCAGCGTCCGGGGCCGCGGCGCATCCTCGCGCGGCGACCGAAGAGGCCGCTGACGCCGTCGCCGCGCGCGGTGTGCGCGTCTCGGTGGTGCGTCTGCCACCGTCGGTCCACGGCGACGGCGATCCTCACTTCGTGCCGACACTGATCAAGCTGGCGCGGCGAACGGGCCTCTCCGCGTACATCGGCGACGGCGGCAACCGCTGGTCCTCCGTGCATCGGCTCGATGCCGCGCGGCTCTATCGACTCGTGCTCGAGAAGCGGCCTGGCGGCGGGCGGTACCACGCGGTCGCCGAGGAGGGCATCCCCTTCCGCGACATCGCCACCGCCATTGGCCGTCGCCTCGGGGTGCCGGTTGTCGGCAAGCCTCGCGGCGAGGCCGCGCAGCACTTCGGTGGCTTCGTGAACTTCGCGGCGCTCGATGCCCCGGCCTCGAGCGCGCGAACGCGCGAGCAACTCGACTGGAACCCGAAGCAGGTCGGCCTCCTCGCGGACCTGGAACAGGGCCGCTACTTCGCGGCGTGAACGGAGCCACCCCTCGATGACCACGAAGAACCAGGTGAGGCTCGGCGGGAGCGGCCCGTCCGTGTTCCCCATCGCCCTCGGCTGCATGGGGATGGGCGCCGGGAGCTGGTACGGCGACAGCGACGAATCCGAGAACATCGCGACGATCCATGAGGCGCTCGAGCGCGGCGTGAATGTCCTCGACACGGGCGACTTCTACAGCATGGGGAGGAACGAGCTCCTCGTCGGCGAAGCGCTGCGAGGTCGACGCGACAAGGCGATCATCAGCCTGAAGTTCGGGACGATGCGGGGGCCTGACGGCGCGTTCTTGGGGGCCGACGCGCGCCCATCAGCCGTGAAGAACTTCCTCGCGTACAGCTTGTCGCGCCTCGGCGTCGAGTACGTCGACATCTATCGGCCCGCGCGCCTCGATCCGAACGTGCCCATCGAAGACACCGTGGGCGCGATCGCTGACCTGGTGAAGGCGGGCTACGTCCGTCACATCGGCTTGTCCGAGGTCGGCGTCGAGACCATTCGGCGTGCCGCGAAAGTACATCCGATCTGCGACGTGCAGCTCGAGTACGCGCTGGTGAGCCGCGGCGTGGAGGCGCGCATCCTCCCGGCGCTCGCCGAGCTTGGGATCGCGATGACCGCGTACGGTGTGCTGTCGCGCGGCATGCTCAGCGGCGCGAAACCCAAGGGCGAGGGAGATGTCCGCACATCCCTTCCGCGCTTCGCGGCGGGCAACGTCGAGAAGAACCAGTCGCTCGCCGCTGCGCTGGCGCGCATGGCAGCGGACAAGGGCGTGACCCCCGTGCAGCTCGCGATCGCGTGGGTCCGCGCGAAGGGCGTGGCGCATGGCGTGACGATCCTGCCTACGGTCGGCTCTCGCACGCGCACGCAACTCGCCGACGCAATGGGTGGCATCGACGTCTCGCTCGAGCCCTCGGAAGTCGCGGCGCTCGAAGCGGCGGTACCCGCCAGCCGGTCGCTGGCACGCGCTACTCCGAGTCGGGCATGGCGCGGCTCGACAGCGAGAGATGAGCGCGAGCGGAAGCTCTTTCGAACTCCGCTTCACCCGCCATGGCCGGGCAGTCAGGCACTGCTCTCCCGGTCAGGCTCTACCGTCGAGCCAGTCGAAGAATGCCGCATGCGCGGTGACCGCTTCGGGCGGGATGTTCCCGAGCGAGCGCTGAAGACAGTAATAAGACTTGAGCTGCTGATCCACGGTCGCCGTCCGCGAACCCAGCAGCGCCTCCAGCGGTTTCAATTTCAGGATCTCGATTTCCTCTCGTTGCAGGGGGCGTACTCCCTGGACTCCGCGAGACTCGAGTCGGACGTCCAGGAGCGTGAGTTCGGCCGTCTTGTCCTGGGCCGAGTAGGTCATCCTGGCCCAGGTGGGACCCACGAACTCCCCGTCCCTCAGCCACTGGGGATTCATGCCCCGAGCGCGAGCGTAGAAAACGAGAGTCCCCTCCACGGACGGCCACGTCAGTGGAAAAGGATCGCTGATGTCGGTCCGCCAGCCGATGAACGCGGCGTCGGCCGGATTCGCGTTCCTCGGAGCCAGCGACTCCTTCCACTTCTGTTCGGCCATGGCTCTGACCTTCGCCATGACTTCCTGGGGGTCGGGGGGCGAGTTCTTCCACATGCTCATTCGATCTCCATTCCTGTTCGAGCCATTCGTGTTTCGATCAGCCGAGGAGGGTCCGCACCACTTCCTCCGCGAGCCGCGTGCCGCGTCCACGCCGCATCAGCAACCGGTAGGTTACTGGCGGAAGGCCGCGCACGGACAGGCGTGCGAGGCCCGGGGTGGCCACCACGTCGTTGATCACCCCCACGCCCACCCCCAACGCCGCGAGCCGGCACACCGCCTCCCAGCCGGTCACCTCCGCGGCGACCTCGAGGGTCCGTCCATGGGCCGCGGCGGCGTCCTCCAGGGTGGCGCGCAGGGCGCGGCCGAGTGGAGGCACCAGGAGCCGGTGCTCGAGCAGTGCCCGTAGCTCCACCTCGCGTCCCGCCCGCGCCAGCGGGTGCTGCCGGGAAGCCACGGCCAGCATCGAGGCGGTGACGAGCGGCTGCGAGCGGAGCCCCGGGGGACTGGACGCGGGTCCGGCCACCACCGCCGGTGCGCCGAGCCGCGCTCCACGGCGGCGACCGCGGCGGGGCCATCCAGCACGAGGAAGGAGAGCACTCCGGTCCGTTCGCGAAGGAGCGGAGCGACGCGCTCGGCCACCACATGCACCAGGGCTCCCTCTCCGCAGGCGAGCACCACCCGCTCCTCCGCGTGTCCCTGTCGCAGCTCCACGCGCAGGGCGCGCTCTCGCTCGAGCACGTCACGCGCCCAGGCGAGCACGCGCGTTCCCTCCGGGGTGAGCTGGAGGCGCTGGCCCCGTCGCTCGTAGAGGGAGATCTCCAGCGCTCGCGCCACCCCTTGCAGCCGCGCATGCATCGCTGGCTGGGACAGCCCGATGGCGCGCCCCGCGAGCGTCAGATTGCAGCCAGCCTCCGCGAACGCCACCAGGGCGCGAAGCCCATCCGTTTCCATGAGTGGAACTATCCGTTTCTTCGATAGCTGGTGGGAAGTCCCGATTCGTGGGCGGGGAGGGGGTCGGCTAGTGTTCCTCCTCGGAAGAAAGGAAGAACGGTCATGGCCAGTTCACGTCGCCCGGAGAAGGAACTCCAGGCACTCGCCAGGAAATCGAAGAAGCTCTCATGGTTGTTGCGCCATGGCGCCCGGGAGATGGGTCTCGTCATGGACTCCGCGGGCTTTGCCCTCATCGGCGAGGTGCTGCGGATGACGGGACTGTCTCGTGAGGAACTCGACGAGGTGGTCGCGGAGAACAACAAGTCGCGCTACGAGGTGCGGGGCAAGCAGGTGCGCGCCGTGCAGGGCCACTCCCTGGAGGGCACCCCCGTGACGCTCGACGGGCTGGAGCGCAGCTGGGACGAGGTGCTCGGAGACGAGCTCCTCTACCACGGCACGTCCGTGGTCGCCGCGCGCGCCATCCTCTCCGGGGAGGGCATCCATTCCGCGGCGCGCACCCATGTCCACCTGGCCGCCGCGGTGGACTCGAAGGTGGGCAAGCGCGCCGGTGTGGATGTGCTGCTGGTCATCTCCCCGGTGCGCCTCCGGGCCTCGGGGCTGCGCGTCTTCCGCGCACCCAACGGGGTGTTGCTCGCGCGTGTCATCCCCGCCGCCACCATCGTGGACGTGCTCGCGTGCAATGGCCCGGGACGCTCCGCGCTCGCGGAGCTGAAAAGACGGCTGGGGATGGATGCCGCCCCGCTCATTCCTTCCCGGGGAGAATGAGACGGAAGTGTCATCCGTGGTCGTTGGACGACGACCGAGCGCGGCAGGGGGTGGACGAATCCCGCGTCAGGTCCTTTCATGGGTGCGCTTCCGACACCCTGCTCAGCGAGGACCCATGACTCAGGAAAAGTGGACCGCGGTCGACCGCTACATCACCGACCATCTGGTACCGCCGGACGCGGCGCTGGATGCGGCGCTCGAGGCCAGTGCCAGGGCGGGCCTGCCCGCCATCAACGTGTCGCCCAGCCAGGGCAAGCTGCTGATGCTGCTGGCCCAGGTACAGGGGGCGCGCACCATCCTGGAGATCGGCACATTGGGTGGATACAGCACCATCTGGCTCGCGCGGGCGCTCCCCAAGGATGGCCGGCTGATTACCCTGGAGTTCCAGCCCAAGCACGCCGAGCTCGCGCGCGCCAACATCGAGCGTGCCGGCCTCTCGCACCTCGTGGAGGTTCGTCTCGGCAGCGCGCTGGAGCTCTTGCCCCAACTCGCGGCGGAGAAGGTGGGTCCGTTCGACCTGACCTTCATCGACGCGGACAAGGAGCACAACGCGGACTACTTCGAGTGGGCGCTCAAGCTGTCGCGCGTGGGGAGCGTCATTGTCACGGACAACGTCGTGCGCAATGGCGCGGTGCTCGACCCCGCGAGCCCCGAGGCGAGCGTCCAGGGCGTGCGCCGCTTCTACGAGCGCGTCGCCGCCGAGCCTCGGGTGAGCGCCACCGCCATCCAGACCGTGGGCAGCAAGGGCTACGACGGTTTCTCGCTCGCGCGCGTCACGTCGTAGCCCTCCGCCGCACCTCGTCAACTCCGGCTCAGCCCAGATCGAACAGCAGGGCCTCGAGCGGCTCGGTCGCGGAGAGCTCCAGCCGCGACTCCTCGGACACGGCCACGCCGTCTCCGGCCTTGAGCGCCACGCCGTTGAGCGTGCCCGCTCCGCGCGCCACCTGCAGCCACGCGTGCCGTCCCGGCGCCAGGGTGTAGTCCGTCTTCTCTCCCTGGCCCAGCACGGTGCTGTACAGCCGCAGGTCCTGGTGCACCTTCAGCGAGCCGTCCTGTCCCTCGGGGGACACCACCAGCCGGAACTTGCCCTGGCGCTCCGCGAGCGGGAACTCCTTCTGCTCGTAGCCGGGCGTCAGCCCCTCGCGCTCCGGGAGGATCCAGATCTGCAGGAAGTGCACCTCCTCGTCCGAGTTGTTCATCTCGCTGTGCCGCACGCCCGTGCCCGCCGTCATCCGCTGCATCTCTCCCGCGCGCAGCACGCCCACCGAGCCCAGGCTGTCACGGTGCTCCAACTGCCCGTCGAGCACGTAGGTGATGATCTCCATGTCCCGGTGGGGGTGCGCGCCGAAGCCGCTGCGCGCGGCCACCCGGTCCTCGTTGATGACGCGCAGGGCACGGAAGCCCATGGCGGACGGGTCGAAGTAGTCCCCGAACGAGAAGGTGTGATGGGAATCCAACCACCCGTGGTTCGCATGTCCGCGTGCCTCTGAATTCCGAACGATCATCATGATGTCGTGTCTCCTTGTCTGACAGACATCATGTGGGCCAGAGCCCTCGTGAACTAGGCGCCCGCTTCGGGACGCATTGTTCCACCCATGGGATTCGTGCTAGCTCTCCGCCCAGCCATTCGACGCTCCGATGGCGGCGCGACGCGACGTCGTGACCGTAGGGCGTCCTCGGATGGCGTTGCTCGCAGTGGCGTCGTCCGGGTTCCCACCCGTGCTGTCAGGAGACGCCTCCCGATGTCCGACGCCCAGCTCCCCGTCCTCGACTTCGTCCTGAGCAATTACAAGAACTTCAACGCCCGCGCCACGCGCGACGCGCTCCTCGCCTACTGGCGCCACATCGCCGCGGGCGGCCGCATGTTCTGGGCCGTGGCCGGGGCCATGTCCTCCGCCCAGCTCGGCATCACCCTCGCTCCCGCCATCCGCGCCGGCCTCATCCACGGCCTCTCCGTCACCGGCGCCAACCTCGAGGAGTCGCTCTTCCGGCTCGTCGCCCACCACAGCTACAAGGACTTTCCGGACTACCGCTACTTCACCAAGGAGAAGGACACGCAGATCCTCGCCGACCGGATGCGCCGGGTCACCGACACCAGCATCCCCGAGGACGAGGCGTTCCGCGCGGTGGAGAAGACGATCGTCCCCATGTGGCAGCGCGCCACCCAGGGCGGCGAGCGCCGCTTCTGGCACGAGTACTTCTACGAGGTCATCCAGGCGATTCCTCCCTCGGCCCACGAGGGCAACCCCGAGGAGTGCTGGCTGCTCGCGGCCGCGCGCGCGAAGCTGCCCATCGTCGTGCCGGGCTACGAGGACTCCACCTTCGGCAACATCTTCGCCTCGTACGTGCGCTCGGGCGAGTGCCACGCCAGCATCGTCAAGTCCGGCATCGAGTACATGGCGGACTTCTACGACCGCTACCAGGAGCTCTCCGCGGGCGAGGGGATTGGTTTCTTCCAGATTGGCGGTGGCATCGCCGGGGACTTCCCCATCTGCGTCGTGCCGTCCATCAAGTACGACCTCGCCCAGCCCGTGAAGCCGTGGGCGTACTTCTGCCAGATCAGCGACTCGACGACGTCGTACGGCTCGTACTCCGGCGCCACGCCCAACGAGAAGATCACCTGGGACAAGCTCACCGAGACCACGCCCATGTTCGTCATCGAGTCGGATGCGACGATCGTCGTGCCGCTCGTGCTCCGTGCGCTGCTCGAGTGCAAGCGCCACCCCGCCGAGGCGGAGGCGCTCATCGCCCGGCACATGGGCTCGCGCTGACGCGTCGGCGAGGGGGGGCGGACGCCAGCCCTCCACCCCGGGCAACTTCCGCCCGGGGCGTGGGGTTCCTCAGCTCTTGATGATGTACGTCTGACGCAGCAGTTGCCCGTCCCGCTCCAGTTCGAGTTCGACGCGGGAGGCCTTCATCACGAGGAGGTAGGCCTCGAGCGCCCCCTCCGGGCTGCTCAGGGGGATGCCGTTGAGGCGCAGGAGGAGATCCCGATCGCGCAGGCCGAGCTGGAACCAGAAGGAGTTCGGATGGACGGAGAACAGCGTGATGCCCTGTGCCACGCCGTTCTTGATGAAGGGGCTGCTTCGGGGCGGTTCGTCGACGCAGTGTCTGTCGGGTGGGCCCTCGCGGCGGGACACCTCATGGAGATGGGGGCCGAGCTGCCGGGTGGCCAGAACGCAAAGTGAGGGAAGCGCGGGCGTTTGTTTCTCGGGCTCGCCAGGGCTCGGGGGGAGGCGCCGTGATGGAGGTGGGCGCGCATTGGAGTGGGGCAGGAGGCAGGACGTCCGCCACCGTGTCCAGGGAGTACGCGAGGGTCAGGACCGAGAAGGTGATGCACAGCGGGTAGAGGGCCCGTGCGGAGGGGCGGACGAAGGGCATCGGAGGCTCCGGAGGCGCGGTGGGGAGGGCTCTTCCTCGTGGCAAGCAAGGATGGGACCAGGGGAGGGGCGGGCGGCCCGCGAGAGGTTGCGTCCCCGCTGTCCGGGCGCCATCACGGCTCGTGCGCCAGTTTGTCCGCGCGTGGCGCGCGGGAGGTGACAGCACGTCCCCATCCGCTAGCGTGCCGGGAATGCTCACCGAGGTCAGCGCGGGCCCCTACACGATTCGAGGCATCTCCGTCGGCGGCGTGTACACGTCGCTGCAGGTGCCGGAGCTGGGCGTGGTGCTCGACGCGGGGGTGCCCATCCGCTCCTTCGCGGGCACGGATCGCATCTTCCTGAGCCATGGTCACTCCGACCACGCGAGCGCCCTGGGCTCGTTGCTCGGCATCCGCGGTCTCATCGGCAAGGACACCCCTCCGCGCCTGTTCCTCCCCGCGGAGATCGAAGCGCCCCTGCGCGAGATGCTCGCGGTGCAGGGCCGGTTGCTGCGCGCCTCCCTGGACGTGGAGACCGTGCCGATGCTCCCGGGGGACACGCATTCCCTGGGGCATGGCCTGTGGGTGCGCGCCTTCCGCACGCACCATCCGGTGCCCTCGCTCGGCTACCAGTTCTTCCGCCGCGTCTCGAAGCTCAAGCCCGAGCACCAGCACCTGCCCCCGGAGGAGATCGCCCGGGGACGCAAGGCGGGGGCGGACCTGTTCGACGAGGTGGAGCGGCTGGAGCTGGCCTACGCCACCGACACGCTCTCGCGGGTGCTGGAGACGTCCCCCGAGCTGTTCGACAGCCGGGTGCTCATCCTCGAGTGCACGTTCCTCGACGGCAAGCGCACGGTGGCGGATGCCCAGGAGCGCTGGCACCTCCACTTCGAGGAGATCCGCGCGCGGGCCGAGCGCTTCCAGAACGAGGCCCTGGTGTTGATGCACTTCAGCCAGGCCTACAGCCCCGCCGAGGTGCACGCCGTCCTCCGGGCGCAGGTGCCCGAGCGATTGCGCGACAGACTGCGCATCTTCGCCCCCGAGTCGGGGCGCTGGTTCGGGTGAAGGGCGAGGGGACGGACGTGGCCGGGCGGACACGGCGTGGCCCGCGGGACACGCTCGCGCCGTGTGGGTCCGGGCGTGACCTCTCGTGAATCCCCCTCGGTATCCAGAATCTGGCGTGCCGGACTCGCGCTGGCATCCTGTGTGCTCTGGCCCGGTGTTCAAGGAGGGTTTCCAAGTCATGAGCAAGCGCGTGGGTGTCCTGATGGGGGGCTGGGGCGAGGAGCGGGAGATTTCCTTGAAGACGGGGGAGGCCATGGTGGCGGCCCTCGAGTCCCGTGGCCACGAGGTGGTGCGCGTCTTCGCCGGCCCCGGATTGGACCGGGCCCTGCGCCAGGCCGAACTGGATGTGGCGGTGCTGGCCCTGCACGGGCGCATGGGCGAGGACGGCAAGGTGCAGGGGCTGCTGGAGCTGATGGGTTTGCCTTATACGGGCTCGGGGGTGTTGGCCTCCGCGCTGGCCATGAACAAGCCCATGGCCAAACAACTCTTCCGGTTGCACAACCTGCCCACCCCCCTGGGCTACCGGGTGGGTCGCGCGGACGCGCACCGGGCCGCCGAGCTGCATGGGGACCTGGGGTTTCCCTGCGTGGTGAAGCCCGCGTGTGGGGGCTCCTCGGTGGGGCTCGCCCTGGTGCGCGACGCCGAGGCACTGCCGGCCGCGGTGGCGCTGGCGTGCCGCTTCGGCGGCGAGGCGCTGGTGGAGCGCCGGGTGCTCGGCCGCGAGGTGACGGTGGGCATCCTCGGCGAGGAGGTGCTGGGCACGTGTGAGATCGGCACCCCGCGCGAGGGCTTCGACTACGACGCCAAGTACAAGGGCGGCTCGAGCTACTTCGTCCCCGCGCGCCTGTCGTCCACGCGCCTGAAGAACGTGGAGTCGCTGGCGCTCGCGGCGTACCGGGCCCTGGGCTGCCGCGGCTATGGCCGGGTGGACGTCATCTGCTCGGACGAGGAGAACGACGTCATCCTCGAGGTGAACACCCTGCCGGGAATGACGCCCACGAGCCTGTTGCCGAAGATCGCCGCGGCCCGGGGGCTCGACTTCCCCGCGTTGATGGAGCGCATCCTGGAGCTCGCCGCGCGCGACGAGGTGGAGGTGGCCGGAATGCCGGCGCTGTCCCCGGCGGAGCCTACTGGAGAGGTCAGGCGGGTGGCGGGTTGAGGACCCTGGAAAACCTTCCCATCCCGACAAGCATTTGACAGCCACCTGACGCGTCCCTATTGTCCGGCGCTCGTGACGGCCTGGGAATGACAAACCCTTGTCATTCCGGGCACATACGAGGCGGGGGGCCTCCGCTCGACCGAGTGCGGCGGTCGGTGTGGGTTGGTCTTTCACTCCGCCGTGCAGGGTTGATGACCGCGGCGACTTCACCCGCGGGAGGGGCCAGGTCAGATGACCACCGTCGAGATCCTCTTCTTGGGCGTGTACTTCAGCGTCCTCTGTGTGTTGGCGGTGTACGGGTCGCACCGCTACCGGATGGCGTACCTGTACTACCGTCACAAGTTCAAGCTGCCGACGCCCCGGGGCGTGTTGGCGGAGCTGCCGCGCGTCACCATCCAGCTGCCCATCTTCAACGAGATGTACGTGGTGGAGCGTCTGGTGGAGGCGGTGTGCCGCATCGACTACCCGCGCGAGCTGTTGGAGATCCAGGTCCTGGATGACTCCACGGACGAGACGTGCGCCATTGCCCGGGCGTGTGTGGAGCGCCAGCGGCAGAAGGGGCACGACATCGTCTACGTGCACCGCACCAACCGCCAGGGCTACAAGGCGGGCGCGCTGGAGAACGGCCTGTTGACGGCCAAGGGCGAGTTCATCGCGGTGTTCGACGCGGACTTCGTGCCGGGGCCGGACTTCCTGCACCGCACGGTGCCGTTCTTCGCCGACAGCCAGGTGGGCATGGTGCAGGTGCGCTGGGGCCACCTCAACCGCGACTTCTCCATCCTCACCCAGGCGCAGAGCATCTTCCTGGACGGGCACTTCATCATCGAGCACACCGCGCGCAACCGCTCGGGCTGCTTCTTCAACTTCAATGGCACGGCCGGCATCTGGCGGCGCGTGACGATCTCGGACGCGGGCGGCTGGCAGCACGACACGCTCACCGAGGACCTGGACTTGAGCTACCGCGCGCAGGTGAAGGGCTGGCAGTTCATCTTCCTGCCCGACGTCATCTCCCCGGCCGAGGTGCCGGTGGACATGAACGCCTTCAAGAGCCAGCAGCACCGCTGGGCCAAGGGCTCCATCCAGACGGCGCGCAAGCTGCTGCCGATGATCCTCAAGAGCGATCTGCCCTTCGCCGTCAAGCGCGAGGCCTTCTTCCACCTCACCAACAACATGGCCTACCTGTTGATGGTGGTGCTCAGCGCGCTCATGCCGCTGTCCATGGTGGTGCGCTTCCAGCACGGGCTGTACGGCACGCTCTTCCTGGACCTGCCCTTCTTCATCAGCGCCACCGCCAGCGTGTGCGTCTTCTACGTGGCCGCCCAGCGCGAGCGCGGGCCACGGGCTGGGAGCGCATCAAGTACCTGCCCTTCCTGATGAGCCTGGGCATCGGCCTGGCCATCAACAACGCCCGGGCGGTGCTCGAGGCGCTGCTGGGTCAGCAGTCCGGCTTCACCCGCACGCCGAAGACGGGCGCCGAGGGCAAGAAGGTCACCGCCATCAAGAAGAGCTACCGCGGCGACAAGACGCTGATGCCCATCCTGGAGCTCTCCTTCGCGCTCTACTTCACCGGCGCGCTCTGGTTCGCCTTCGACAAGCGCATCTACACCTCGGTGCCCTTCATCCTGCTGTTCCAGCTCGGCTTCCTCTACGTCGGCGTGTCCAGCCTGCTGCAGGGCCGCCTGCGCTTCAGTGAGTCGGCTCCGGCGGCCGTGGTCGCCGAGGAGCAGACCCGCCGCGCGGCCTGAGGGCTCGCGCGGGCGGGGGTGGGGAACGGGCTTTTCAGTCCCCCGCGTCCACCGGGGGAGTCCCGGCGTCCGGCGCCGGCTGGGCCTCCCGCTTGAGCAGTCGTTGTTCCTTCCACTCGGGCTGGGGCCCATGGGCCGCGGGGCGGCAGTCCTCGTCCAGCGCCATCGTGCTCACCGAGCGCAGCGTGAGGCCCTGGTCATCGCAGCCCACCGCCCGTGTGGGGAAGCTCACCGGACAGGCGGTGCCCGCCGCGGTGAAGGCCGTGGCCCGCGTCTCCCCCACGAAGCCCTCGGGCGTGCGCTCCAGGACGATGCTCACCGCCGTGCCCGCGTCCGCGGGGGCGGCTGCTTCCTGCTGGGCGCGTGTCACCGAAAGTGTGAGCGTGCTCCCATCATCCGCGCCCTGGTAGCGGAAGCTCGGATTGTCCGCGTGCTGGTACTCCCCCGTCTGGTTCCGCTCGCACCCGGGGGGCACCTGGTTGGAGGGCACGGCGGGCGGCGGGGCGGGGGTTCGGGCCGGACAGGCCGTGAGGGCGGTGGCGAGGCCCCCGGCGGCGATCCACAGGCGTGTGCGTGACATTCGGCGACATCCTTCACTCATGTTTGATTCCTCCCGCGCGACTCTCTAACCTCTCCGCCGAATGCTCTCGCGCCGCGTCCACTTGATCGCGTTGGTTTTTGTCTCATCGCGCCCCGCGCCTTCGCCCAGGGGGACGATGATCTCCTGGCGCCGTTGACGCCCTCGGCCCCGGCCGCCAAGGGCAAGACGACCAAGGCCAAGAAGCCCACCAAGGCCACCAAGGGCAAGAAGCCCGGCAAGGCGGCCGAGGCGGAGCAGGACGACGAGGCTGATCTGCTCGCGCCCCTGGTGAAGAAGACCGAGCTGCTCGTGAAGTTCAACGGCGGCACCCGGGGCACGCGCCTGCTGGTGGATGACAAGGACCTGGGGACGGTGTCCAAGAATCCCGTCGAGGTGGACGAGGGCGAGCACACCGTGGTCGTGCGCAAGCCCGGCTACCGGGACTTCTCCAAGCGCCTCACCTTCAAGGCCGGGGAGCGCACCGAGGTGGCCGTGTCGCTCGAGGCCACGGCGGGCTTCGTGTCGGTGAAGGCGGACATCGCGGGCGCCCGGGTGCTGGTGGATGGCGAGGAGCGGGGCCGCACCCCGCTCGAGGACCTGTTGCTGTCGGCCGGCTCGCACGAGATCGTCGTCGAGCAGGAGGGCTTCCGCCCCGAGTCGCAGCGCATCGCGGTGCGCGCCGGCAAGGAGTACACCGTCAACTTCAACCTGCGTCCGGGCGCGCTCGCGAAGACGGACGAGCCGCGGGCGCCGGTGCTCACGCCCAGCGCCGTGGCCGAGCCCTCGCCGTTCACCCAGCCGCCGACGGAGGTCGCCGTGAGCAAGCCCCTCACCCAGCGCTGGTACTTCTGGGCGGGCGTGGGCGCGGTGGTGGCCGCCGCCGCCGTGGGCACGGTGGTGGCGACCTCGCAGCCGCTCAGCGCGGACGCTGTTTGCGGCGGCGTGTGCGATGGCGTCATCAACGATCCCCGGGCGGCCTCGGCCGGGGGATTGCGCTTCTGACGCTCCCGCCCGGGGCGCCTAGCCCCGAAGCGCTCCGGGTGCGCGGTGATGTAGACCACCACCGCCGCGATGGCGAGCAGCAGGGGGGCGGCGCGGACGAAGACGCGGGGCCCGGCGCGCAGGGCGATGCCCACGGGCAGGCCGAAGAGGAAGCCACCGAGGTGCCCCGCCCAGCTCACGCCGGGAATCAGGCTGAGCACCGCCACCTGCGCCAGCCAGAAGATGATGCCGCGGCGGAACTCGCGCGTGGCGGTGACGAGCATGGCGCCTCCGTAGCCGAGGATCATCCCCGAGGCCCCGACGGTGACCACCTTGAAGTTGAACAGCAGGGCGAAGGCGGACGAGCCCAGCGCGGCGATGATGGACAGCAGCAGGAAGCGTCCGCTGCCGATGGCGCGCTCGAAGAGCGTGCCGAGCGAGTACGCCACCCACATGTTGAAGGCCGGTGGAGCGGGCCTCCATGGGTGAGGATGCAACTGAGCACCCGCCAGTATTGGCCGTCCTGGACGAGCGGCCCATAGAGGGCGAGCCACTGGAAGACGGGCCCCAGGCCCCCGCGCAGGGTCTCGCCCTGGCTCAGCACGGCATCCACGACGAACAGGGCCACCGAGCCGCCGATGACGGCCGCGCACACCGGAGGGGGCGGGCGCGCGCGCGCGGGAAGAACGGAGGGGCGGGGGTCGCTCGGGCCCGGGGAGGGTGGGGCGCCGTGGGGATCGGTGGGAGAGGTCATCCGGTGCTCAATAGGGAAGGCGAAGGGGGCGTGGGCGCGGGAAGTGGATGCACCCGGGGTGTACCATGTCCCCCATGTCCGCCCATTCGCGTCACTGGCCGCTGCTCGCCCTGTTGTTCGCTCCTGGGATCGCCGCCGCGGGGGACTTCGTCCCGCCCGAGGTGCAGTTCTCCCTGCAGCACCTCAAGACCGAGGAGCGGGCACGCGCGGTGCGTGCGCTCGGGCCCCTGGAGGAGCTGCCCCGCTACCAGGTGCAGCTCGAGGTGGACCCGGCCGCGCGCTCGGTGAAGGGCCACCTCCGGGTGGAGTGGAGCGTGCGCGGCCGTGCGCTCGACGCCATCCCCCTGCGCCTCACCCCCAACGCCTTCGCGCCCCGGATGTCCCTCTCCGAGGTGACGGTGAACGGCAAGGCCGTGAAGCCGCGGCGCCCCGAGGACGGCCTCTACCTGCTGCCGCTGGCCGAGCCGCTCGCCGCGGGGAGCGCGGTGGTGGTGGAGTTGGACCTGGAGGGGCGGGTGCCTCGCGCGCAGCCGGGCACGGCGTCGCTGTTGGGGGCGCTCGGGGCCTCGGGCGGAGGCGGTGCGGAGGCCGGTGACTATGGGGCCTTCTCCGCGACGGAGGACTTCATGAGCCCGGTGGGCGTGGTGCCCCGGGTGCCTCCGCTCGACGCGGGGGGCACGCCCTGGGGCGGTCCCACCGGCGTGGGCGACCCGGCGCTGTACGAGCCCGCCCATGTGCTCGCCAACGTCATCGTTCCCAGTGGGTGGAAGGTGCACGTCACGGGCGTGGCGATGGGCGAGGTGCCCCAGAAGGATGGCCGCCTGCGCTACAGCTTCGCGGCGGGCGCGGTGCGTGACTTTCCCGTGTTCGCCTCGCGCGGCTACCAGAGCGCCACGGCGACGGTGAATGGCGTCAACGTGGAGAGTCACTTCGCGACCCGGGACGCCGAGGTGGGCAAGCGCGTGCTGAAGTACGCGAGCGACGCGCTCACCGAGTTCGAGCGGCGCCTGGGGCCGCTGCCCTTCAAGAGCTTCCGGGTGGTGGAGGCGCCGTTGTCGGGGGGCGCGGGCGGCATGGAGTTTCCCGGCCTCGTCACGGTGGGCACGTCGCTCTACCGGGGGGCGGCGGACCCGGTGGGGGCGCTCGAGGGGCTGCCGGGCATGGGGCAGATGCAGGGCCTCTTGCAGGCGATGGGCGGGGACGCGGCGCCGCTCGGGCAGCTGGGCAAGGCACTGGAGCGCACGCTCGAGTTCACCGTGGCCCACGAGGTGGCGCACCAGTACTTCGCGGGGCTGGTGGGCTCGGATCCCATCAACGCGCCGGTGGTGGACGAGTCACTCGCCCAGTACACGGCGCTGCTCTACATGGAGTGGAAGCACGGGCGCGCGGTGGCCGAGCAGATGCGGCAGGAGGCGCTCGTGTCGGCCTACCACATGATGCGCATGTCCGGCGGCAAGGACGCGCCGGCGGACCGGCCCACCTCGGGCTTCGAGGACTCGCTGCAGTACGGCGCGCTGGTGTACGGCAAGGCGCCGCTCCTGCACCACGCCTCGCGCAAGCTCATCGGGGACGAGGCCTTCTTCAAGGGCATGCGCTCCTACGTGGACACGTACCGCTTCAAGTGGACGTGCGGGGAGTGCTTCACCCAGGAGCTCGCCAAGGCGAGCCCCTCGAACGCCAAGGAGCTGGAGCGCCTGCGCGTGCGCTGGTGGAAGGAGGCCCACGGGGACGAGGACCTCGGCGAGCCCAACCTGGGGGCGCTGCTGGGCGGCGGAGGGCAGATGGACCCGGAGACGCTCAAGCTCATGGAGGAGCTGCTGCCGGGCCTGATGAAGGGGCTGCAGCCGTAGGCGTCAGTCGAGCCTCAGTCGAACAGCGCCTGGACGAACTCGCGGGGCTCGAAGCGGCGCAGGTCGGCGACCTTCTCGCCGATGCCCACCCAGACCACGGGCAGCTTCAGCTCGTCGCAGATGCCGATGATGACGCCGCCCTTGGCGGTGCCGTCCAGCTTGGTGAGCGCGAGCGCCGTGACGCCCACCGCGTCGTGGAACTGCCGCGCCTGCTGGATGGCGTTCTGGCCGTTGGTGGAGTCGAGCACCAGCAGCACCTCGTGGGGAGCCCCGGGCAGCGCCTTGTCGATGACGCGCTTCACCTTCTTCAGCTCGTCCATGAGGTTCACCTTGGTGTGCAGCCGGCCCGCCGTGTCCGCGATGACCACGTCCGCGCCCGAGCCTGCGCCTTCTTGATGGCCTCGAAGATGACGGAGCCCGGGTCCGCGCCCTCGTTGCCCTTGATGAGCTCGGCCCGGGCCCGGTCCGCCCACACGTCGAGCTGCTCGGCGGCGGCGGCGCGGAACGTGTCGCCCGCGGCCAGCACCACCTTCTTGCCCTGGCCGGTGAGCTGCGCGGACAGCTTGCCGATGGTGGTCGTCTTCCCCGCGCCGTTGACGCCCACCACCATCACCACGTGCGGCGGGCCGCCACCCTCCAGCGTGCGCGGCACCGGCAGGTCCACGATGCGCGTCACCTCCTCGCGGATGAGCGACTTGATGCGGCTCGCGTCGCTCAGCTCGTTGCGCTTGAGCTTTTCGCGCGCCACCTCCACGAGGTTGCTCGCGGTGCGCACGCCGATGTCCGCCGTGAAGAGGATCTCCTCCATCTCCGCGAGCACGGACTCGTCCACCTGGCGGTTGGTGCCGAACAGGCCATTGAGCCGCGCCATGAAGCCCTGGTTGCGCGTGCGATCCAACCCCTGCGCGAGCGTGCGGCCCGCCTCGGCCTCCACCTTGGCGCGGGCCGCCGCCTCCTCGGCGCGCCGGGCCTCCTCGAGCGCCGCCTGGGCGCGCTCCTTCTCCTCGCGCGCGAGCCGCTCGGCCTCCTCGCGCTCGCGCTTGCGGCGCTCGCGCGCCTCGTCCTCCACCGCCTTCTTCGCGCGGTACTCGGCGCGCTTCTCCTCCTCCTCGCGCTCCTTGAGGGCGCGCACCTCGGCCTCCAGCCGGGCGCGCTCCTCGGCGCTGGTGGCGGCCCTGGCGGCGCGCGCGGTCTCCTCGCGCTGACGGGTGAGGGCCTCGGCCCGGGCATGGAGCTCCTCCGCCTCGCGGCGCCGGGCGAGCTCCGCCTCGGTGGGCGGCAGCTGGATGCGCAGCTCCGGGCTCTCCGCGGGCAGCTCGGGCTTGGCCGCCGGCGCGGCCGGCTTGCCGGGCAGCTCGGGGCGGCGCTTGAAGAAGAGCTTGCGCGCCGCGGCCACCAGGAGGGCCACGAACAGCACCGCGACGCCGACGCCCACCACGGTGTCCACGGGGCCGCCGCCGGGCGGAGGTGGGGGCGTGCCCGTCTCCGGCACGCCGGGCTGCGTGGCGGGGGGCTGGGGGAGGGCGCCTGCGCGAGGAGGAAGGGAAGGGCGGTGGGCGTCTGCATGGCGCGCACCGCATATCGCAAGACGCGCTGGGAGTCCTACCCTGTCTTGGGCGCGCGCCGCCCACTGTCCACCACGGGCAGGTGGATGCCGTGCGGGGAAGCCGCTAGAACCGCTCCCGTCATGCGACGCCTCGCGCTCCCCGCCCTCCTCGTTGCCGTGTTCCTGCTCGGTGCCTGCATCGTCGAGGCACCCGGAGGGGCCAGCCCCAACGAGCGGCGCCAGTCCGTGGTGACCCAGGTGCCCACGCTCTCCACGAAGGGGGGCGCCAACTTCGAGGACAAGGTGGAGCTGGTGGGCGCCAACCTCCAGCCGGGCCGCCTCGCTCCGGGCGACTCCGCGCGCGTCACCGCCTACTTCAAGGTGCTCAAGCCCCTGGACGAGGACTACACCATCTTCGTCCATGTGGAGGACGCCGAGGGCCGCATGGAGCGGCTCAACGTGGACCACAAGCCCGCGGGCGGGCTCTACCCCACCACCCAGTGGAAGGTGGGCGAGACGGTGAAGGACGAGTTCATGATCGCGCTTCCGCCCGGCGCATCCGCGCGGACGATCAACGTGTGGATGGGCTTCTGGGAGCCGAAGACGGACGGGCGCCTGCAGCTCAACAACCCGGAGGTGGTGCGCAACGACGGGCGCAGCCGCATCCTGCTCATGCAGATTCCCGTGGCGCGCTGATGGCCCCGCGCGGGGGGGAAAAAGCCGGAGTGGCCCTGTAAGCCGAGTCCTGTCCCCACCCCTTTCGGGATGGGCGGTGAACATTCATCTAGGGCCCTGGTTGCCCAGGGGCCTCATCAGCGAGCAACCCGAGCGCATGGGGCGGGCAACCCGTGTCCCCCGAGAGGGACGCGCTCCTATTGGCTCTTGCTCCAGGTGGGGTTTTCCGTGCCGCCCGAGTCACCCCGGACGCGGTGCGCTCTTACCGCACCGTTTCACCCTTACCGGCCCCTCGCGGAACCGGCGGTTTGTTTTCTGTGGCACTTTCCTGCGAGTCGCCTCGACTGGCCGTTAGCCAGCACCCTGCCCTGTGGAGCTCGGACTTTCCTCCCGTCACCCAGTCCCGCGGTGACCAGCGTTCACCCGGACCACTCCGGCCCCCGTCTCATAACACGGAAGCGGGGCGCGGGAGCACCGGCATCACGGGGGCTCAACGCGGCGGCCGCCGGTGACGCCGGACCCCGGGCGGGGGAGGAGGCGGTGGGGACTCGGGGGGAAGCACCGTGAGATGCTCGGCCGCGGCTTCGAGCAGGCGGCCCATGTCCTCGCGGGTCATCCCGGGAAAGGCCCGCACCGTCCCCGTGAGCGGCTCCTCGCGCGCGATGTGGCGGAGGATGTCGACGAGGGTGGCGGGGACCGGCTGGCTCAACGCTACTTCTCGGCCGGCGTTTCGAGCGCCTCGACGGCGTAGATGATGCGGTTGCAGGAGGGGCACACGTCGGTGCCCAGCGACACGCGCAGGTTGTTGTAGAGCTGCGGCGGCACGTTCATCCGGCAGCCCAGGCACGTGCCCCCGAGCACCACACCCACCAGCGCCGGCATGCGCTTCTTGCGGATGGCCTCGTAGCGGCGCAGCAGGGTGGCGTCCACACCCGAGGACACCGAGGCGCGCTTGCCCTCGAGTTCCTTCACCGGCCCTCGGCCTGGCTCTGCTTCGAGCGCAGCTCGGCCATGCGGGCCGACAGCTGCTCCTGGCGGGCGGCGAACTCGGCTTCCTTGGCCTTGACCGCCTCGCGCGCCGCGCCGAGCGTCTTGCTCAGCTCCACGAGCTCGTCGGCCATCGTCTGGTTGGCCTTCTTGGCGATGTCGATTTCACGGGCGAGGGCGGAGTACTCGCGGGTGGAGCGTTGCTCGGCCAGCCGCGCCTCCCACTTCTTCACCTTGTCCTTCTCGTCCGTGATGTTCTGCTCGAGCGTCGTCTTCTGCCGCTCGATGTCCGTCACCCGGTTGCGCTCCGCCTCGATGGCGCTGCGCGCGGTGCCCAACTCGCGCTCCAACTCCGCCAGCTGCCGGGGATGCACGTCCGCGGCCTTCCGGAGCGAGGCGACCTCGAGGTCCACCTTCTGCAGCTCCGCCAGAGCCTTCAGTTTCTCCCGCAAATTCCCTGCCTCCAACGATGGGGACCCTACCCCGGGGCCCGGCCCCTTCTACCAACAAGGGTTTGAAGGGTCCAACGCCCAAATCGTCCCTTCCTCATCCCTCCGCGCGAGCACATTCGCAAGGCGCACCCACCGCGTTCCGCCCGGACTCGGACACCTCGCCGGCCCGACAAGCGAGCGGGTTGGCGCACCCTCATCAGAAAGTTGTGGTGGGGATGAAAAACCTGCTACAGGGGAGACGCACAGACCAGTTCGGGGGACGACACCCATGCAGCCCAAGAAGCGACCCACTGCCCGCCGTACACCGAGGCCCCGGCCACGGGTCGCCGGGAAGGGTCCGCGCCGTCCCGTGGGCGTGCAGACGCTGGGGCCGCTGCGCTACGAGCAGCTGCGCCAGACCCTCCATCAGATGGCCGTCGCCCAACAGCGCGATCCGGCGTGAGGCCGTGGGGCCCCTCGGGATTGCTCTCGAGGGAACCCCACCCACCGCTCAGATATCTTCTTCGTCGTCCGCCGCGACCTCGGCGTCCTCGTCCTCGAATTCCGCCACTTCTTCGTCGTCGCCCACCTCGGCTTCCTCGGGCTCGGCGGGCTCGATGATCTTGGGTGCCGCGGACAACCGGCCCCGGCGTCCCCCTCGGCGGGAGCCTTGAGGGCGGGGCTCTCGCGTTGATCCGCGCCGCACTTCGGGCACAGGGGGTCCGGCTTCTTCATGTCGTAGAACTTCGTGCTGCATTTGAAGCAGACGTGCTTGTTCCCGAGGTCCTTCGCGGGCATGCGCCACCTTCTATCTATGTCAAGAGGGTAGGGGAGGCGGCTCTTAGTTGGGCTGACAGGCGGAGTCAACCCGGTGGTTTGCAGTCCACCGCCATGGGGTTAGCATTCCCCTCGCTCGCCCCGGTGTGCGTGCGCGGGACATCCCCTTTGAACTTCTCTTGTAACAAGTGTGAGCGGCGGTACTCCATCGCGGACGACAAGGTTCGCGGCAAGACCGTCAAGGTGCGGTGCAAGAACTGCCAGAACGTCATCTCGGTGGAAGGCCCTCCCGCCGAGATGGAGGAGAGCACGCGCGTCGTGTCCCTGGCGGACGTGGAGCGGCTGCGCGAGCAGGATCGCACGCTCGCCGCCGAGGAAGAGGCGGCCCAGGCCCAGGCCCAGGCCGTGTCGGCGACGTCCTGGGAGGACGAGCCCACGCGCGCCATGCCGGTGGGCGACGCGGCCGCGCCCTGGTTCGTGATGGTCAAGGGCAAGCAGGAGGGGCCGCTGGAGGATGGGGCCCTGCGCGAGCTCGTGGCCCAGGGCACCGTTACCGCCCGGAGCTACTTCTGGCAGCAGGGCATGGCGGACTGGAAGCGGGGCCAGGATCTGCCCGCGCTCGAGGGGCTCTTCCTGCCCGAGGATCCTCCACCCCCCGCCGAGCCCATTCCTCCGCCCGAGCCCGCCATGGCGCGCTCCTCCACCTCGTGGCAACCCGAGCCGCCTCCCGACTCGCAGACGAGCTGGCGCACCGAGCCCGAACCGGAGCCGGAGCCCGCGCCGGAACCCGAGCCGGCTCCGGCCCCCTCGCCCCGCGTCAAGCACTCCACGCCATGGGAGCCGGAGGCCGATGACACCGGGCCCATGGCCGTCGCCGACGCCCAGGCCGCCGCCGCGCCCCTCGGGGAGCTGTTTTCCGACCTGGACCTGCCCGCCTCCGAGCAGCCGCGCGGGGAGGGTATGTCGCGCGCGGGGGCTTCGACGGGCTCGATGACGAACACACCCCGGTCAACCAGGTGGCGGAAGAGCCTCCGAGCGAGTCCGTGAAGAAGGCGCGGGCGGGGAAGGCCAAGGGGCGCGGGGTGGGCGCGAAGCTGGTCCTCGTCCTGCTGCTGCTGGTGTTGCTCCCCGTGGGGGCGGTGATCGCCCTCACCGAGCTACAGGTGGTGCCCCTGCGCGTCTACGGCACGGACGCCGAGGGCAACCCGGTGCCGCGGACCGTGTCCGTCTTCACGCCCGAGGGACTCGAGGAGCTGCGCAACGTCCTGACGGGCAACCCCAGCCAGCCTCCCGCCCCACGGCTCGCTCCCGAGCCCCAGGCCGAGGCGCCCGCCGCCGAGTCGCCCGAGGCGCCCGCCGCCGAGGCGCCCGCCGCCGAGTCTCCCACCGCCGAGTCTCCGTCCGCGGGGGGAAGTGGCCCCGGCGCCCGCGGAGCCGGAAGGCACCGCCCAGGCCCCGGGTGAGGCGCCCACGGACGCGGGCACCGCCCTCGCGGGGAGCGCGACCCCGGCCGCCGCCGAGGGGACGGACGACATCGAGGTGGCTCCCCTCCAGCCGTCCGCGCCCACGCCCGCGCCCGCTCGCGCGTCCGGTCCTCCCAAGGAGGAAATCGACCGCGTGGTGGAGCGCTCGCGCCCCTCGTTCAAGACGTGCATCGCCCAGGCGCTGCGCAAGAACCCCCGGTTGCGCAATGGCAAGCTGCTGCTCACCACCACGGTGACCCACTCGGGCGAGGTGACGAAGGTGGCCATGGATCGCCCCGACATCGGCGGCTCGCCCTCGGGCGAGTGCTTCATCGAGCGTGCCCAGCGCATGGTGTTCCCCCCGTTCTCGGGGGAGGACGTCGAGGTGGAAATCCAGCTCGTGCTCTCGAGGTCCGGCTAGCCCTACAGGTCGAAATCCCCGGGAGGGGCGCCTTCTTCAGGGCGCGCTCCCGGGCCTGTCGCACCTCGTCGCGCAGGCGCTCGGTGGCGGCGGTGTCCACCGTCATCGTCTCCAGGTCCAGCACGTCGCCCTCGCGCACTCCGGGGGGCAGCTCCGCGCGCGCCCGGCGCACCTCGCGCCCGTCCACCACGAGCACGGCCACGTCCTCCTCGAGGCGATCCACGGTGACCTGGGACTTGGGCGGTGCTCGTCGCTTCATGGGTGGCAGTCCTTGGCGGGACGCCGGGCGTTGCCGCCGGCCGCCTGCTCGCGGGTGGTGAAGTCGAGCCGGTTCTCGTCCTTGATGCGTTTGACGGCGGCGCAGTCGGGCAGGTGGTAGACCTCGCTCTTGCGGCTGGCGACATAGCGCGTCTTGCCGTCGGGCGGGGAGAAGCGCGCTCCTCCCGGACGGGTTTCGGCGCGGAGGCGGGGGCCTTGTCCAGATCGATGTCCACGCCCTGGTGGCTCGCCGGGCCTCCTCGCAGCTGTACCCCGGGCGCGGCGTCCCTCGCGGACGTGCCGGCATCGCCCTGCTCCGCCATGGCCGCGTCCAGCCTTCCCTCGAAGATCTCGGACTCTCCCGGCCCGCTGCCCGCGCCGTGCCGCTGGGGGGTGAGGGTGAAGCGCTGACCGTCGCTCACGGCGTGCACCTCGCCATCCCGGTCGGTGCGGAAGACGCGCGCCTTCATCGCCTCCAGCCGCCCGAGCACGCTCCGGGACGGAGCGAGCTCCGGGCTGCCCGCGCCGGTGGACACCAGGGCCGCCCGGGGCCGGACCGCGTCGAGGAACGCGGGGCTGCTGGCCGTGGCGGCGCCATGGGCCCCCACCTTGAGCAACGTGGAGGAGAGCGGCGTCCCACGGGCCAACAGGTACTGCTCCGTCTTCTCCAGGGCGTCACCCGGCAGCAGCACGCTGGTGTCCTGGTAGCCGAGCCGCAGGACGATGGAGTTGAGCTCCTGGGGGTTGTCTCCGGTCAACAGCTTCTCGGTGGGCGCGCGCGGCCAGAGCACCGTCAGCTCCGCGCCACCGCCCAGGGGCAGGCGCAGCGGCTCGGCGCTGGCCGGGGGCGCGGGGGAGAACACCTCCATGCCACTGGTGCCGATCGCGCCCAGCAGCGCGTCGTAGTCCGCGGGCGTGCCCGGCAGTTGCGGCTCGAGCAGTCGCCGCGCGCCCACCGCGCCCAGGGCCGCCGACAGTCCCCCGTAATGGTCCACGTGGGGGTGGGTGAGGATGACCAGATCCAACTTTCCGGTGAGCAGCTCTGGCAGCCGGTTGGCCGGTGCGCCCCCGCGGAGGGCGGGCCCGCGTCGACGAGCACCGTGCGCCCGGTGGGCGAGACGATGAGCGTGGCGTCTCCCTGGTCCACGTCGAGGAAGTAGACGTGCAGCTTTCCATCGGCCGGCCGGCCGAAGTAGCGCAACGGGGTGGTCTGGGCCGCCTTGGCGGCCGCGGGGGCGGCGCCGCGGTGGGCTTCTCGCAGGCTCCGAGGAGCCACAGGCCCAACAGGGTGAGGAAGGTCCGTACGGGGCGGCTCATGGCTTGCAGTCCTCGGAGGGACGGCGCTCGCGCAGGGCGGCGTCGCGATCCGTGTATATCGTGCGCCCCTGCGCTTTCGACCGGCGCAGGGTGGCGCAGTCCTCGCGGTGGAAGACCTTGCTGCCCTTGAGACCCACGTAGCGCGTCGGGCCCGTGCCGGGCGTGGGGGCCCTGGGCTCCGTCTTCGGGAGGACCTCGCGCGCGGGCACGTCCACGAGCGGGGGCGCGGAGGGGCCCGCCGGTCCACCGGAGACGACGAGGGGCGAGCCGTTGCCCTTACGGGTCGTGAAGGTCACCCGCTCTCCGTCGCTCACCGCGAGCACCTCGCCCTCGCGGTCCGTGCGCAGCACGCGCGCCCCCTGGGCCCCGAGGCGCTGGAGGGCCTCCGCGGTGGGGTGCCCGTACTCATTGCCCGCGCCGCAGGAGATGACGGCCGCCTGGGGCCGTACCGCCGCGAGGAAGGGCGCGGTGGAGGAGTAGCGGCCCCCGTGGTGCGCCACCTTCAACACCGTGGCGCGCAAGTCCACGCTCCTGGCCAGCAGGGCCGCCTCGGTCTCCGGCTCGGCGTCCCCCGTGAAGAGGAACGACGTGCCGCCATAGCTCAACCGGGCGACGATGGAGTTGGAGTTGGGGTCCGAGCGGGTGTCCTTCAGGAAGGGCTGCTGGGGCACGCGCGGCCAGAAGATGCTGAGCGACGCGCCCTCGCCCAGTCCGATGGTCAACGGCACCTCGGGGTTGTTCGGATTGGGGGTGGGCGTCATCACCGGCCCACGTCGTGGCCCACCACCTCCAGCAGCTTGCGGTAGGCCTCGCTCGGGTGATCGAAGCCCGGATCCATGAAGCGCCGGGCCCCCACCTTCTGGAGGACCCGCACCATGCCGCCCAGGTGGTCCAGGTGGGGGTGGGTGAGGATGACGAGATCCAACGGCCCCTGGACGAGCTCGCGCACGCGGGGGACCAGCCGCTCATCGGCCTCGGGGGGCCCGCGTCGATGAGCACCGTCTTGCCGCCGGGCGAGACGATGAGCGCCGCGTCCCCCTGGCCCACGTCGAAGAAGTAGACGGAGAGGGGTTTGAGGGGAGCGGCCCGGCCCGAGCTGGCGGCGAGCAGGAGGAGCAGAGCGAGGAGGTGCCGCGCGAAAGCCATGTCGCGTGGAACTCTATCCCATGTGCCGACGCTTCCCGAGCGGCCCGGACTTGGGCTAGACCGCGCGCCATGACCGAGGCCCAGCATATCCAGCGCGTCGTCGAGGAACTCTCCGACTTCTTCCGCAAGAGCTCGCCTGGAGCCCCGGCGGGCAGCGCTCCGTCGACGTCCCCCGCGTCCGCCAGCACGCCCCGCGTCGTGGGCACCGCGCCCGTGCCTCCCGGGACGGTGAAGGGCCCCGCGGACCGGCCCCCTTCATCGACCATACGCTGCTCAAGCCCGAGGCCACGCGTGACGACATCACCCGCGTGGCCCACGAGGCGGTGCGTCATGGCTTCGCCACGGTGTGCGTGAACTCGAGCCACGTGGCCACGGTGGCGGGCCTCCTCGCGGGCTCCTCCTCGGTGCCCATCGCCGTGGTGGGCTTTCCCCTGGGCGCGGCGCTCACGAGCGCCAAGGCCCACGAGGCGCGCGAGGCCGTGCGCGAGGGGGCCCGGGAAATCGACATGGTGCTCAACGTGGGCGCGCTCAAGTCGCGTGACTACGCGCTCGTGCTCCAGGACATCGCCCAGGTGGTGGAGGCCAGCCGGCCCTTCCCGGTGAAGGTCATCCTGGAGACGGGGCTGCTCACCGGCGACGAGAAGATCGCCGCCTGTGTGCTGGCCCGGGCCGCGGGCGCCGCGTTCGTGAAGACGTCCACGGGCTTCGGCCCCGGAGGCGCCACCGTGGAGGACGTGGCCCTCATGCGCCGCGTGGTGGGCGACCAGGTGGGCGTGAAGGCTCCGGCGGCATCCGCTCCGCCGAGGACGCCCTGCGCATGATTCAGGCGGGGGCCAACCGGCTGGGGGCCTCGGCTTCCGTGGCCATCGTCTCCGGCCAATCCTCCGCCGCGAAGTACTAGCCCCCACCGGCCCACCCACCGGCCCACCGAGGGAGAGAGGCCGTGACCGACGCACAGCGCGAGAAGTTCAAGCAGAAGCTGCTGGAGTTGCACGCGGAGCTGACGGGCAAGACGCCCGCGCGCATCGAGCCCAACCGCACCGACGAGGGGCGCGTGGGGGGCGACGAGGACGAGCAGCCGCTCAACGAGATGCTCCAGGCCATCGCCTCCAACCGCAACCGCAACTCGGAGGCCGTGTTGAAGCGCGTGCTCAAGGCGCTGGGCAAGCTGCGCCAGGATCCGGACTCCTTCGGCGAGTGCGAGGAGTGTGGGGATGAGATTTCCCTCGCCCGCCTGGAGGCCGTGCCCTACGTGGAGTTCTGCGTGAACTGCCAGGGGCAGAAGGACGCGCCCAAGGGCGGGCCGACCCGCAAGAAGCTCACCGACTACACCTGACAGCACGCGGCAGCCGGTTGACCATCGCTGAACAGACGCACGAGGCCGGCCACGTCGGCGACGGGACAACCGCTTAAGGAGGGGTGGAGATGGACGCGACAGAGCTGAAGAACAAGGCGGAGGCATGGCTGCGGGCGGATCCGGACCCGGCCACCGTGGCGGAGCTGCGCGAGGTGCTCGCGCGCGGGGACGCGGCGGACCTGGCGGACCGGTTCGCCGGCGACCTGGAGTTCGGCACCGCGGGCCTGCGGGGGTCATGGGCGCGGGGCCCAACCGGATGAACCGCGCGGTGGTGCGCCGGACCACGGCGGGCCGGCGCGCTACCTCAAGGCCACCGTGCCGGACGTCGCCCGGCGCGGCGTGGTGGTGGGGCGCGATGCCCGGCGCTTGAGCGCGGAGTTCGCCGAGGACACCGCGCGCGTGCTCGCCGCCGAGGGCATCCCCGCCCACGTCTTCCCCTCCCTGGTGCCCACGCCGCTCGTCGCCTTCGCCACCCTGCATCTCAATGCCGCCGCGGGCGTCATAGTCACCGCGAGCCACAACCCGCCCGAGTACAACGGCTTCAAGGTCTACTGGGGCAACGGCGCGCAGATCATCCCTCCCCACGACAAGGGGATCGCCGCGGAGATTTCCCGCGTGGAGCCCGCCAACCCGGTGCGGCTGCTCGCGGTGGACGAGGCGCGCGCCCGGGCCTGTGGCACGAGCTGCCGGACTCGCTCGGCGAGGAGTACCTGTCGGCCTTCCTCCGCAGGCGGATGTATGGACGCGGCTCGGACTCGCTGCGCATCGTCTACACCGCCATGCACGGGGTGGGCGGCGTGTGGATGGAGCGGGCCCTGGCGCGCGCGGGCTTCCGCCACGTCCACGTGGTGGCCGAGCAGCACCAGCCGGATGGCACCTTCCCCACCGTGCGTTTTCCCAACCCCGAGGAGCCGGGGGCCATGGATCTGTCGCTCGCCACCGCGCGGCGCGTGGACGCGGACCTGGTGCTCGCCAATGACCCGGACGCGGATCGCCTCGCGGTGATGGTGCGCGGGGAGGACGGCGCGCTGCGCATGCTCACCGGCAACGAGGTGGGCGTGCTGCTGGGTCACTACGTGCTCACGCAGGGGGAGCAGCCGGACGCCCTGTCCACGCCACACGTCATCACCACCATCGTGTCCTCCACGCAGCTGGGCGACATGGCGCGCGCGCTGGGCGCCGCGTACGACGAGGTGCTCACGGGCTTCAAGTGGATCGCCAACCGCGCCATCGAGCGCGAGGCCGCCGAGGGCACCCGCTTCGTCTTCGGCTACGAGGAGGCGCTCGGCTATTGCGTGGGCACGGTGACGCGGGACAAGGACGGGCTGGGCGCGGCGCTCGTGTTCGCGGACCTGGCCGCCTGGTGCGAGTCGCGGGGCACGACGGTGGCCGGCTACCTGGAGGAGATCCAGCGCCGCTTCGGCCTCTACGTGAGCGCCCAGCGCAACTTCACCTTCCCGGGCGCCCAGGGCGCGCAGGTCATCGCGCGCATCATGGAGGGCCTGCGCGCCTCGCCTCCTTCCCGCGTGGGCTCGCGCACGGTGCGGGCGGTGACGGACTACAAGAAGGGCGAGAAGCTGCCGCCCTCCAACGTGCTCGCCTTCGAGCTGGAGGGTGGGGGACGAGTGACGGCACGGCCCTCGGGGACGGAGCCGAAGATCAAGTACTACTTCGAGCTGAAGGAGACGCCCCGTCCGGGCGAGCCGGTGTTCGCCGCGCGCGTCCGGGCGGAGGCCCAGCTCCAACAGTTCATCGACGCCTTCCTCGCGCTGGCGCGCGAGCGGGGGCAGCCGGAGGTCACAGCGTGAAACGCGGCATCGTGAGTGGTTTGGTGGTGGGCATGCTCCTCGTGTCGGGAGCCGCCATGGCGCAGGAGGGCTACGGCCGGGGCCAGGGCTGGTCCGTGCTCTCGGGACAGACGGTGGGGCAGGGCGCCAACGTGTTGAATGGCCAGCTCGGCTGGCCGGGTATCTCGCTGGGCCTGCTGCACGGGGCCACGTCGCGCTTCGACATCGGTGGCAAGTTCAGCTTCAACTACGGCCGCGAGGGCATCGTCACCAGCGTGGTGCCGGGCATCAAGCTCCAGGCCTGGATGCGGTTGATGTTGGTGCAGACGTCGCAGGTGAACGTGGGGTTGAGCTTCTCGCCCGGGCCCTCTTCTACTTCTACGACGACAACTACACCGACGTGGGCCTGACCCTGCCGTTGTCCCTCACGCTGGGTCTGCCGGTGGGCAGCGCGCTGATGCTCAACATCGGCGTGGACGTGCCCTTCTACGTCATCTTCGGCCCGGGCGGCGGCCCCGTCTTCCCGCTGCTGGTGGGCGGCGGGCTGGAGTACTTCGTGGCCCGCAACCTCGCCATCGACTTCAACGTGCGCATGGGGCCGTCCATCGGCACCTACTACGGCTACTACCGTGGTGGCGCGCGCTTCACGCTGGATGCCACGTTCGGCGTCTCCTTCCACCTGTAGTCCGGCGTCCCGAGCCCGGGGGCTCGCCCCCGGCTCACGGCGGACCCTCGGGGCCCCGCGTGGCTACCAGCTCGCGGTGCCCTGGTCCGGCAGCTCCACGGTGACGGTGACCGTGGTGCCCGTGTTCCCGTGGTGCTTCACCGCGAGGTGTCCGCCCTGGGCCTCCACCAGCTCACGCGCCGCCTCGAGTCCCTCCGGGCCGCTCGTCTCGCGTGAGGGCTGCGCCGGGCCGCCCCGCCCCATGTAGCGCATCTGGATGGTGGGGCCGTAGTCCCCGAAGTCGTCCTGCGGCTCCACGCTCAGACGCACGGCCCGCGTGTTGCTGGCGCTCTGCGTGCCGCGGCGCGCGCCCACGGCGTCCGCGATGAGGTGGAAGAGCACCTGCGCCATGCGCCACGGGTTCACCCGCGCGAACACCGGCTCGTCCGGCAGCTCCAACTGCACCTCGGTGGGCTCCACGTGGCCGGCGGTGCGCAGCAGCGAGACGGCCTCGCGTGCCAGCGTGCACAGGTCCAGGTGCTGCTCGTCGCCGTCCTCCCGGGCGTTCACGCTCGCCAGCCGGCCCCGACCCTCGCCCCCCGTCACGAGCATTTGTTGCGGCCAACAGGCCATCGCCACCGCGCTCATCACGTCACCCCACCCATCATCTTTTGTTCGTTGTTCACGTCGGCCCCCCCTCGAATACCCCAGGACGCCGGCCCCCTTCCTTTCCCCTACCCGCCCCAATGCCGCCCCTACGTCTGGTCGTCCAACCATACGCCCTGGCCTTCGCGGCCCCCCACTGCGCCGCGAACCTGCCCGAGCACATGCGACGCCTATTAGATGCGATCTCCGTGCCGCTGCCTTTTCCTCTTTTCCACTCTGTCTGGACAGAGACAGCGAATCACCGCATCCTGGAAAAACGGGACTTTGTCGCGTTCTCCAGACGATGGCGTGTTCTGCTTCTACCGGCCATTCTGTCAGGTGGGAGGGTCCAGGCTGATTCTTGGTCGGAAATGACCCAGGGCTGCTCGGACCCATACTGTAAAAAACCGCGCCCACGGTCCGAAATGGATTCCGGACCGGAGGGGAGCGGCACCGACGCCCCCGTGGGCTCAGCGGGATTCCTGCTCGTACGGGGTGCCGAGGGCGGCGGGGGCGTGGGTGCGGCGGCCCTGGAAGCCGAGCAGGACGAGCGTCAGGAGGTAGGGCAGGGCGAGGAGGAAGCCCTGGGGGATGACCTCCAGGAGGCCGGGGGCGCTGGAAGCGAGGCCGATGCGCAGCGCGTTGCCGGCGGAGAAGAAGAGCGCGGCGAGCAGGGCGCCCAGGGGGGTCCACCGGCCGAACACCATGGCGGCCAGGGCCATGAAGCCGAGGCCCGCGGGGGTGTGCTGCTCGAAGCGGTCGAGCACGGCGGTGGACAGCGTGGCGCCGCCGAGGCCCGCGAGCAGCCCGCTGCCGAGCACGGCGAGCCAGCGCAGGCCGGGCACGGACAGGCCGAGCGTGGCCACGGCGTGGGGCTTGTCGCCCACGGCGCGCAGCCGCAGGCCGAAGGGGGTGCGGTAGAAGATGGCGTGGAAGACGAAGGGCAGCACCAGGGCGAGCCGGTGAGCGCCGAGTGCCCGGAGAAGACGCGCAAGAGCGGCACCGCGTCCAGTCCCGGCACGTGCCAGCGCGTGAGCTGCTGGATGGGGGGCGTGCCATTGGGCCCGTAGAGCGACTCCATGAGGTAGGTGCCGCCGGCGGTCGCCACGAGGTTGAGGGCCATGCCGGACACCACCTGGTCCGAGCGCCAGTGGATGCACAGGGCGCCATGCACCGCCGCGACCCCCGCGCCCGCGAGCATGCCCACCAGCACCCCCATCGGGGTGGGCATGGAGAGGGCGGCCACCGCGGCGCAGAAGGCCCCCGCGCGCATCATCCCCTCGACGCCCACGTTGACGACGCCCGAGCGCTCGCACAGCGTGGCGCCCAGGGTGGCGAAGACCAGCGCCGGGAAGTACTCCAGCGTGGAGGACAGCAGCGCTTCCAACACCTCAAGCACGTGGCACCTCCGGACCCGGAGTGGGCGCCGCCTGGGCGGCCGCCTGGGGCGCGCGCCGCGGCTTGCGCAGCAGGGCGAGCCACACCTGCCGGCCCGCGACGAAGAGCAGGGCCGGCCCTGGATGAGCTCGGGGTAGCTCTTGTGCACGCCGAGCAGCTGCATGCGCGTGCCGCCCGCGCGCAGCGCCCCGAAGAAGAGCGCCGAGAGCGTCACCCCGAGCGGGTGGCTGTTGCCGATGAGGGAGATGGCGATGCCGTCGAAGCCGTAGGGGGCGCCCAGCGTGCCGGGGTAGCGCAGCTCGGTGCCCAGCACCAGCACCGCGCCCGCCAGGCCCGCGAGCCCTCCGGCCAGCCCCATGGCCTGCGCGGTGCGCCGGGCGACGGGAATGCCCGCCGCCCGGGCCGCCTCGGCGCCCAGTCCCACCGCGCGCGTCTCGAAGCCCGTGCGCAGCCAGGACAGCCACACCCAGAGCGCCAGCGCCAGCGCCAGCGCCAGGGGGAAGCCCAGGTTCAGCCGCGAAATCTCCCCGAGCAGCCGCGGCAGTTGCGCGCTGGGGAGGATCTCCGGGGTGCCCGTGGTGGACAGGACGGTGCCGGCTCCGGCGCGCAACGGGCCCACCACGAGCCAGTTGTCCACCAGGCTCACCGCCACCCAGTTGAGCATGATGGTGGAGATGACCTCGTGCACGCCCCGGGCGAGCTTGAGCCAGGCGGCGATGAGCGCCCACGCGCCCCCGGCGAGCCCCGCCATGAGCAGCGCCGCGAGCACGTGCAGCGGCCCGGGCAGCTCCCACCACGCGCCCACCAGCGCCGCCACCAGCGCGCCCACGAGCATCTGCCCCTGGGCGCCGATGTTGAACAGGCCCACCTTGAAGGCCACCGCCACCGACAGGCCGGTGAGCAGCAGGATGGACGCCTTGATGGCGGCCTCGCCCAGGGGCCGGGTGAGCATCGCCACGCGTCCCCCGTCGAGGTAGGCCGGCCAGTCGCCCAGCCCCCCGCGCAGCATCTGCAAGTAGGCGTCGGTGGCCGTCCGCGCGTCGCGCGTGAGGGCGATGAAGCACCAGCACACCGCGAGCGCGAGGATCACCGAGAAGACCGAGGGCAGCACCGCGCGCAGCCGCTCACCCATGGGCCACCTCCTGTCCGGTGCCGAGCATCCGCCGGCCGATCTCCCGCTCGTCGAACTCGGGCCGGGTGAAGGTGCCGCTCACGCGGCCCTCGAAGAAGACGTAGACGCGATCCGCCAGGGCGAGCACCTCTTCCAGATCCAACGAGACGAGCACCACGCCGGCGCCCCTGTCGCGCGCCTCGCGCAGCTTCGCCTGCACCTGCGCCACCGCGCCGATGTCCAGGCCGCGCGTGGGCTGCACCACCACGAGCAGCCGGGGCGAGGCATCCAGCTCGCGCGCCACGACCACCTTCTGCTGGTTGCCGCCGGAGAGCGCCTGCAGGGGCAGCCGCGGATCCGGCGGCCGCACGTCATAGGCCTTCAGCAACGTCTCGGTGCGCTCGCGGCGGCCCTCGAAGTCCACCCGGGGCCCCCGCGCGAAGGGCGCCTGGGCCTGCCGCCCCAGCGCCACGTTCTCCTCCACGCTCATGGCCTTCACCACCGCGCGCCACAGCCGATCCTCGGGCACGTGGCCCACGCCCCGGCGCCGCGCCTCCGCGGGGGTCAGCCCCTCGAGCGCTCCGCCCAGCAGCGTGCCGCCGCCCGAGTCCAACTTCCGCAGGCCGGTGAGCACCTCGGCGAACTCGCGCTGCCCGTTGCCGTCCACCCCGGCGATGCCGACGATCTCTCCCGCGTGGACCTCCAGCGACACGCCCCGGAGCACGGGCCGCCCGTCCTCGTCCCGGGCCGTGAGCTCCCGCGTCTCCAGCAGCCGCTCGCCCGTGGGCGGGTGGTACGCCTGCGCCTCGGAGGTGGGCACGCGCGACTCGCCCACCATCAGCGCCGCGAGCTCCTGGGCATTGGTCTCCGTGGCGCGCACCTCGGCCACGCGCCGGCCGCGCCGCATCACCACCACGCGCTCGGCCACGCTGAGCACCTCGCGCAGCTTGTGGCTGATGAAGACGACCGTGCGCCCTCCCGCCGCCAGCCCTCGCGCCACCCGGAACAGGTCATCCGACTCCTGGGGCGTGAGCACGGCGGTGGGCTCGTCGAGGATGAGCACCTGCGCGCCGCGGTGCAGCGCCTTGACGATCTCCACCTTCTGCTGCGAGCCCACGCTGAGCGTGTCCACGCGGGCGCGGGGATCCAACTTGAAGCCGAAGCGCTCGCACGTGGCCGCCACCTCCTGACACGCCCGCTCCTGGTCCAGGCGACCGAAGCGCGTGGGCTCGCGGCCGAGCACCACGTTCTCCGCCACCGTGAGGGTGGGCACGAGCATGAAGTGCTGGTGCACCATGCCGATGCCCCGGGCGATGGCGTCCCGAGGGCTCTTCAGGCGCACGGGCTGGCCTCCCACGAGCACTTCCCCCGCATCCGCGTGGTAGAGCCCATAGAGGACGTTCATGAGGGTGGACTTGCCCGCGCCGTTCTCGCCCACCAGGGCGAGCACTTCCCCGGTGCCGATGTCCAGCGACACGTCGTCCAGGGCGGTCACGGCGCCAAAGCGCTTGTGGATGTGCCGGAGGGAGATCAAGACCTCCCCCTTTATCATCAGATGGCGCAGGGGTCCCTGTTGGTGGATGGGGGACTGCGGGCTTTTCTTCCGGATGCATGCCCGCGCTCCTTCCTGCTATGGCCTTGGCCCGTGAGACCCTACGAGCTCATCAAGGCCAAGCGGGACGGGAAGCGGTTGGACCCCGTCGACATCCGGGCGTTCATCGAGGCGTATACCTCGGGGGACGTCGCGGACTACCAGATGTCCGCCCTGTGCATGGCGGTCTTCTTCCAGGGACTGGACGCGGTGGAACTGGGCGCCTGGACGCGGGCCATGCTCGAGTCCGGTGAGGTGCTGGACCTCGGGGAAGTACCCGGAGTGAAGGTGGACAAGCACTCCACGGGTGGGGTCGGGGACAAGGTGTCGTTGAGCCCGGCGCCCCTGGCGGCCGCCTGCGGGGTGCCCGTGCCGATGATCTCCGGGCGGGGCCTGGGGCATACGGGCGGGACGCTGGACAAGCTGGAGTCCATTCCCGGCTTCAAGGTGGATCTGCCGGTGAGCGACTACCGGCGCCCGGTGCGCGAGGTGGGCTGCTGCCTCATCGGCCAGACGGCCTCGGTGGCGCCCGCGGACAAGAAGCTCTACGCGCTGCGTGATGTGACGGCCACGGTGGACTGCATCCCGCTCATCTGCAGCTCCATCATGAGCAAGAAGCTCGCGGAGGGCATCGACGCGCTGGTGCTGGACGTGAAGGTGGGCAGTGGCGCCTTCATGAAGACGGTGGAGGACGCGCGGCTGCTTGCCCGGACGATGATTGGCGTGGGCGCGGAGATGGGCCGCAAGGTGACGGCGCTGCTCACGGACATGAACCAGCCCTTGGGGCGCGCGGTGGGCAACGCGCTGGAGGTGGTGGAGGCCGTGGAGATGCTGCGTGGCCGCGCTCCCGCCGACTACACCGAGGTGACGCTGGCGCTCACCGCGGAGATGCTGGTGCTGGGAGGCCGGGCGGCCTCGCTCGCCGAGGCGCGTCAGAAGCTGGAGCGGGCGGTGGAGGATGGCAGCGCGGTGCGCAAGCTCCAGGAGATCGTCCAGGCGCAGGGCGGAGACCCGCGCGCCATCGACGACTATTCCCTCCTGCCCCAGGCGCGCTCGCAGGTGGACGTGCTGGCGACCGAGGAGGGCTTCGTCACCGGCATCCAGACGGAGGCGGTGGGCCCGGCGGCGGTGGCGCTGGGGGCCGGACGTCAGCGGGTGGACAGCCGAATCGATCCCGCCGTGGGCTTCACCCTGCTGCGCAAGGTGGGCGAGCCGGTGAAGAAGGGAGACCCGCTGGTGCGCATCCACTATAATGACCCGGCGCCGGTGGAGGATGTGCGGGCGCGACTGTTGGCGGCCTATACCTGTGGGCCTCGGGCACCCGAGCCCCAGCCGTTGATCCTGGAGCGATTAGGATGAGTGCATCGTCCGGAGATGAGCGCCGGTCCTCGCTCCGGGTGTCGATGCGCTTTCGGATCCGGCGGGCGGGTGGCTCGGACACGTTCGACTCCCGAGAGGGGAACATCTCGCTGGGGGGCTTCGCCCGGCATGGTGCGGCCCTGTCGGTGGGGACCGAAGTGGAAGCTCGCTTCAAGCTGCCCGGCACGAGCGAGGAGTTCCAGGTCCGGGGCCGGTGCTCAACGTGAGCTACGGCGCGCGCGGTACTTCCGCGCACGCGCGCTTCCTGGACCTGCCGGACGAGGTGGAGCGGCGCATCGCCCAGTATCTGGATGAAGTGGAGCAGGCGGAGTCCAACCAACGAGGTGGCTCATGAGCACGGACATTCCCTGGGACAGTCTCTTCGAGGCGGCGGCGAAGGTGCGCGAGCGCGCGCATGTGCCCTACTCGCGCTTCCCGGTGGGGGCGGCGGTGCTGTACGCGGATGGGTCGGTGGTGGCGGGCTGCAACGTGGAGAACTCCTCCTACGGCCTGTCCGCCTGCGCCGAGCGCAGCGCGCTGGCGGCGGGAGTGGCCCAGGGCCGCGTCCGTCCGGTGGCGGTGGCCATCGTCGTGGACACGCCCACGCCGTGTCCGCCGTGCGGCATGTGCCGGCAGGTGATGATGGAGTTCGCTCCCCGGGAAATGCCCGTGCGCAGCCGCAACCTCAAGGGAGACGAGGCGCGCTACTCGCTCGGGGAGCTGCTGCCCCACGCGTTCACCAGCGACTTCCTCTGAGGGCCGGGGGCGCGCCGCGCGCGGGCGTTGGGTAGTGGACGGAGCCCATCGCGGGGAGGGCAGCGCCTCCCTAGGATGCGCGGCCATGAGCAAACACCTCGTTCCCGTCCTCCTCCTGTTGCTGTCACTGGCTCCTGGCTGTGCCCGGATCTTCGAGGGCGGTCAGGTGGAATGCGTGGGAGACACGTGCACGTGCAAGCCCGAGCCCCGGTGCACGGGCGAGTGCCTGGAGCCGGGCTGCTCTTTGGCGTGCGCGGACGGCCCGGACTGCGACGTGCGCTGCGGCGATGGCTGCCGGCACCGCTGCACCGGGGGCAACAACTGCACCACCACCTGTGAGACGGATTGCGACCTGGAATGTGGCCGGGTCAGCTCCTGCGAGTCCCGGTGCGGGGCGAACTGTCGGCAGCGCTGCTCGGATGCGTCCAACTGCGCGTTCACCGTGGGGCCCGCCAGCACGGTGAGCTGCGAGCGCGTGGGCAACTGCAACGTCACCTGCACGGGCTCCTGCCGGGTGGACTGCCAGGGCACCGGCAACTGCAACGTCACCTGCCGGGAGGACGGTACCAACGCCACGGTGTGCCCCAATGGGACGACCCGGGTGTGTGGCCAATCCTGCTGAGGACGAGTGTCTTTGGCTGGAGCGGGCATGAACCGTGGTAATACCCCTCGGACCGTGGACCTCCTTCTCACCAACGGCACCGTCGTGACGATGAACCGCGAGCGCGAGGTGCTCGCGGAGGCCGACATCCTCATCCAGGAGGGCCGCATCGCTCGCGTGGGCCGCGGCCTGCGCCCGCGGGGCACGGGGCTCCGGGTGCTGGACGTGAAGGGCCGGTGGTGCTGCCCGGCTTCGTCCACGGCCACCTGCACGCCTGTCAGACGCTCTTCCGCAACCGGGCGGATGGGCTGGAGCTGCTCGACTGGCTGCGCGAGCGCATCTGGCCCTTCGAGGCCGCGCACGATCCGGACTCCATGCGCGCCTCGGCGGATCTCACCTTCGCGGAGCTCATCCGCTCGGGCTCCACGGCCGCGCTCGACATGGGGACGGTGCGCCACTACGACGCCGTCTTCGAGTCCGCCCGGGACTGCGGCTTCCGGCTCACCGGGGGCAAGGCGATGATGGACGCGCCCGACGTGCCCCCCGGCCTCGCCGAGTCCACCGAGGACTCGCTGGCCGAGAGCCTCGCGCTGCTGGAGCGCTGGCACGGCACCCACGGGGGACGGCTTCAATACGCCCTCACCCCGCGCTTCGTCCTGTCCTGCACGGAGAAGCTGCTGCGCGAGGTGGGACGGCTGGCGCGCGACAAGGGCGTGCGCATCCACACCCACGCGAGCGAGAACCGCACCGAGTGCGACGTGGTGCGCCAGCTCACCGGCAGGAACAACGTGGAGTGGTTCCACGAGGTGGGCCTCACCGGGCCGCACGTGACGCTCGCCCACTGCGTGTGGCTCACCGACGCCGAGCGCCACCTGCTCCGGGACACGGGCACGGTGGTGTGTCACTGCCCGGGCTCCAACCTCAAGCTCGCCTCGGGCATCGCCCCGGTGCCGGAGCTGCTCGACGAGGGCGTGACGGTGTGCCTCGGCGCGGACGGCGCCGCGTGCAACAACAACCTGGACATGTTCGTGGAGATGCGGCTGGCGGCGCTCCTGCACAAGCCGCGGGTGGGCCCCCGGGGCATGCCCGCCGAGCGCGTCCTGGAGATGGCCACGCTCGGCGGCGCCCGCGCCCTGGGCCTGGAGGCCGAGCTGGGCTCGCTGGAGGTGGGCAAGCGCGCCGACGTCACCGTGGTGGACCTGTCCGGCCTGCACACCCTGCCGTCCGATCCGCAAGACGTGCTCTCTCCGCTCGTCTACGCCGCGCGCGCTTCCGACGTGGTGCACGTGGTCATCGATGGGCGGCTCGTCCTCAAGGATCGGACGCTGCTCACCCTGGACGCCACCTCCGTGGCCGCCAATGCCCGCCACCACTCCGCCCGCCTCACCGCGCGCGCCCGGCCCCCCTCGCGTGCCCGCCCCGCGGCCCGCGCCCGCTGACGGCGCTCCACTTCCCGGAGGCCGGGTCCGCTCGCACCCCGGGCGGACCCACCAGGGCCCTGGTGGCCCGCCGGCAATGAATCCCGTGCGCGGAGCGTAGAAACGCGGGAGATTGGGCACGCGTGGTAAGCTGGGTGGGCTGGTGTAAGGTAGTCCCCCAAGGACTCGCAGTGGAGGAGGTCGACACCCGCCATGTGGCAACGGTTCAAGAGGGCAATGCGCAGCTTCGCTGGCTTCTTCGTCTCCTCCATCGAGGACCCGGAGCTCATCCTCGAGCAGAACATCCGGGACCTGAACGATCAGGTGCCGAAGATGAACGAGTCCATCGCCATGGTGCGGGCGAACCTGACGCTCCTGGAGAAGGAGAACGCCAAGTACCAGCAGGACATCCGCGACCTGACGGCCAAGGTGAAGGCGGCCATCCAGGCGGGGCGTGACGACCTGGCGGCCCAGTACGCGAGCAAGCTGCAGATCGAGAAGGGCGCCCTGGAGCGCAACGAGCAGCAGCTGGCGACGGCCAAGCAGGCGTACGAGAAGTCGCTCAGCCTGAAGAAGTCCTTCATGCGCGAGAAGGAGCGCAAGACGCAGGAGGCCATGACGGCCATCCGCGACGCGCGCCGCGCCCAGTGGCAGTCCAAGGTGGCCGACGCCATGGAGTCCTTCACCGTCGCGGGCATCGACCAGACGCACGGCGAGATGCTGCGCAAGGTGCAGGAGAAGGCGGCCGTCAACGAGGCGCGCATGCAGATGGCGCTCGACTCGGTGGACCACCAGGCGGTGCAGATCGAGGAGGACGCCGAGGCGCTGCAGGCGATGGACCTCGTGAAGCAGATGAAGATGGAGATGGGCCTGGACAGCCCCGCGCCGGTGTCCGACGTGAGCGCCGGTCCGGAGAAGACCATCGGCAAGAAGGTGGAGATCAAGTAGTGGCGGGGTGGAGGAGGCCGCTCTGATGGCGTTGCGACGCGGACCCGGCCTCATTCCGTTCCTGATTCTGTGCGCCCTGGGGGCCGCGTGGCTCCTGGCCTCGCCCCTGGGGTACCTGGACCGGCTCCAGGCGCGCTTCTTCCCGGCCGCCAAGGACGCCGTGCGCCTGTCGCCGGGAGACTTCCCCGCGGGCGTGACGGCGCCCATGGCGGACCTCGGCCTCGGTGCCGCTGCGGCCCACCCTCATCGGCTTCACCGCGCGCGGCTCGGCGGCGGCGCTGCTCCTGGCCACGGGGGGCTCCTCGACGCTGGACAACCTCGCGCCTCCGCCGGGCGCGGCGCAGGGCGTGCTCAAGACGGCCTATGCCATGGACGCGCGCGCCGTCGTCTTCGCCAACGAGGACGAGCTGCGGCAGGCGCTCTCGGTGGGCGCCGAGCACGGCGGGGTGGACCGGCGGCGCTCTCGGTGGACCGGCTGGCGGCGTGGCTGCCCGCGCTCCGGGACGCGGCGCCGCGCACGGTGTTGCTCGTGGGACGCAGCCGCGGGCAGGAGGCGCTGGCGGCGGTGGGCGTGACGGAGCTCGCGCAGCTGCGCGGCAAGCGCCTGGGCGTGTACCCCTCGGGCTCCTCCTCCTATTTCGCGCTGTGGGTGCTCTCGCGCGCGGGCCTGCGCATGTCGGACGTGCGGTGGGTGGACCTGCCCTCCACGCTGGACGCGGGCCGGGCGCTGCGCGAGGGCCGGGCGGACGCGGTGGCGGGCCTGTGGGGCGACGTGGAGCTGGCCGCGAGGGACAGAGGCGGTCAGGTGCTGGCCACCACGGCGGACGCGCCGCACCGGTGGCCACGGTGCTGGTGGCCCGGGGCGACTACGCCGCGCGCTACCCGGACGCCATGCGGCGCATCATCCGCGGCCTGTTGGACGCGGGGCAGAGCGTGGCGAAGGATCCGGCGCCCGCGGCGCGGCTGCTCGGCGAGGTGGCCCCCTACCTGGGAGACCCGTCCGAGGCCATCCGCAGCGCTCCCCCGGCGACACTGGCGGACAATCGCGCCTTCTTCGGGCTTTCCGGCGAGGCGCCCGTCACCTATGACGAGCTCTTCCAGAGTGCCTCGGCGCTCTATCAGAAGATCAGGCGCACGGCGAAGGCACCGCCAGCCGAGGACACTCGCGATCTCGGCGCGCTGAAATACGTGTCGGAGGCGCGAGGGCCATGAGGCCCCTGTCCGCGAGGCGCCTCGCTGGCGAGAACTGACGTGGCCCGCACTCCGAACTTCCTGAAGGCCGCCTTCCTGATGCCCGCCAACCTGGTGGGGTTGTTGACCGCCGGGGCGTCCTCGGCGCTCGTCCACGATCCGCTGCCCGCGCTGGTGGCGCTGGGCGTCGAGGGGGTGTACCTCGTGGGGGCGGTTTCCTCCTCGCGCTTCAGACGGGCGGTGCGCTCGCGCGGGCCCGACGCGCACGACACCGAGGCCGCGCGGCAGCAGGTGGAGACGCTGCTCAAGGACCGGCGCCCTCGCAGCGCGAGCACTACCAGCAGCTCGTGGGGCTCAAGGAGAAGATCCTCGCCAACTACGCGCGGCTGCCGGGCGGCCGGGTGCTGGCCACCAGCAGCGAGGAGCGGCTGGATGCGCTGCTCACCTCCTTCCTGCGGCTCATCGTGGCGCTCAACCAGTACCGCGCGTACCTCAACCCGGCGGAGCGGCAGTCGCTGGAGAAGGACGTGCGCGGGCTGGAGGCGGAGCTGGCGCAGGAGGCCAACGCGCGCATCAGGGACGTGAAGGAGAAGCGGCTGGAGATCCTCCGGCGCCGGCTCGCGCGCTTCGAGCAGGCGGGAGAGAGCCGCGAGGTGGTGAGCCACCAGCTCGCGAGCATCGAGGACCTGATGCGGCTCACGCACGAGCAGTCCATCGCCATCCGGGATCCGGAGAGCGTGTCGCGGCAGCTCGACGTGCTGAGCGCCGGGGCGAGCGCCACGGACGAGACGGTGCGGGAGATGGAGCGCTTCATGGAGTTCAGCGAGGAGACCTCGGCGCCGCTTCCCCACGGCACGCGCGTCCGCTAATAGGCCCTCCGGGCGAGGCGCCGATGTACCCGCTGACCGGTTGGTTCCTGGACGGGGCCCCGGAAGACCGCACGAAGAAATTGACTCCGGGGCCGAGGCCGTCTGCACTCCCCCTTCTATGCTCCGCCGCGCCTCACCCTGGCTCCTGCTCGTGCTGCTCGTCTTCGCCGGTTGCTCCCGCTGCGGTGACAAGCAGGGCGGCGTGAAGACGTCCAGCCCCGCCCATTTCCTGCCTCGCAACGCCCAGCTGTCGCTCGTCGTGCCGGACATCGGCGTGCTCGGCGAGAAGCTCGCGCGCTTGCAGAACCTCAAGCTGGCCAACTTCGCCGCGCAGCTCCAGAACGCCCAGTCCGCCGAGGCGCTCGTCTCCAGCATCATGCGCCAGGTGGGCGTGGACCTGCGCAACCGCCAGGCCATGGAGGCCGCGGGCATCGAGCCCTCGCGCGGCGTGGGCGTGGCCCTGCTGGGCGGCCAGCAGGCCTTCTCCGTGCTGGGGATGAAGGACGAGAAGCTGTTGACGGAGACCTTCGCCCGGCTCGCGCGGGATCGCCTGGGCGCCTCCGAGCGCGCGGAGCAGAAGGTCCCCGGCGGCACGCTGCTCACCTTCAGCCGTCCCACCGCGAGCGCGCCTTCGCTGGGCCTGCTGCTCACCGACGGCTACGCCCTGGTGGGGCCGGGGGAGGTGGTGCCCCGGCTCTCCGGCTTCGCCACGCTCCCCCTCGAGCAGTCGCTCGCCGGGGAGCCGCTCCTGGCCGATTCCCTCAAGCGCCTGCCCACCGAGCGCGACTTCTACGCCTTCCTTCCCGGCGGGGCGGGGTTCCTCGTTCCGGCGGGCACCACCCAGGCGGTGACGCTGACGGGCTCGCTCGGCGATCGCGCCGTGACCGTGCGGCTGGACACGCCATGGCCCGGGGCCCAGGACACGCTCGCCGCGTTCACTCCCCAGAAGGGGCGGAGCTCCTCGGCTACCTGCCCGAGGACAGCTTCCTCGTGCTGCGCTACCAGGGCGACGCCACGCGGCTCAACGATTTCTGGCCCTACCTGACGGGCTCCTTCGTCGCCCGGGCGGTGCAGGACAGCGGCTTCGATGTGAAGGGCGAGCTGTTGGATCGGCTCGAGCCCGGCAGCGTGGCGGGCGTGTCGCTGTCGCCCACGGTGCAACTGGGCGCGGGCCTGCCCTCGCTGGATCCGCGGCGCACCAATCCCTTTCGCTACGTGCAGTTGGTGGCGGTGGGGGATGGCAAGGACGCGGCCGGACTCGCCTCGCTGCTGGAGAAGCTGCCTCCCGTCGCCAAGCGCTTCGGCGCCGACATCCAACCCACCGACGTGAATGGCCAACGCGTCTACCTCACCACGTACGCGCGGGGCGAGGGCGCGCACCGGCCTCGGTGGGGGACAAGCTGGTGGTCGCGGCGCCGCGGGCCCGGCTGGAGTCGATGCTGCCCCGGCTCGCGGCGGCTCCGGGCGCGCCTCCGGTGGCGGAGGAGCTGCGCGGGGCGCTCCAGACGCCGGCGTTGGGCGCGGTGTTGGACCTGCGGAAGCTCGCCGAGGCGGTGAAGGCGCTGCCCTCCGAGGCGTGGGGGATTGGCGGCTTCGCCATCAAGGCGACCACGGTGCGCTTCCTGGATGCCACGGATGACCTGCGCGCGGTGACGCTGGCCGTGTCCGGCAAGGACAAGGCCCTGCAGGCGGAACTCACCCTCTGGCTGGCGGCCCGCCCGTGATCCGCGCGCGAGACATCGTCAAACGCTACCAGGACGGCGAGGGCAGCGAGGTGCGCGTGCTCGATGGCCTGTCGCTGGACATGGAGCAGGGGGACTTCGTGGCCGTGGTGGGCCCGTCCGGCAGTGGCAAGTCCACGCTGCTGCACCTGCTCGGCGGCCTGGACGTGGACTACCAGGGCGAGGTGGAGGTGGCGGGCGTGAAGCTGACCGGCCTGAAGGAGCCGGCGCTCGCGCGCTTCCGCAACCAGCACGTGGGCTTCGTCTTCCAGTCCTTCCACCTCATCCCCAACCTGTCCGCGGTGGAGAACGTGCTCATGCCCTCGCACTTCGGCGCCGCGCCCGTCGACGCGCGCAAGCGCGCCGAGGCACTGCTCGATCGGGTGGGCCTGCTGGCGAAGAAGGATCGCACGCCGGTGCGGTTGTCCGGAGGCGAGCGGCAGCGCGTGGCCATCGCCCGGGCGCTCTTCACGGGCCCCAAGCTGCTGCTGTGTGACGAGCCCACCGGCAACCTCGACGCCGCCACGGGCGCGGGCGTCATCTCGCTCTTCCAGGAGCTGCACCGCGAGGGCCTCACGCTGCTGGCCGTCACGCACGAGGATCGGATGAGCTCGGCGGCGCGGCGCGTGCTGCGGCTCAAGGAGGGCCGGCTGGTGGAGGAAGCCCGGCCCCTGCTGGCGGGAGGGCAGTCATGAGGCTCGCGGCGCTGTCGAGACTGGTGCGGCTGAGCCTGGCGCGCGAGCGCCGGGGCGCGTTCTTCTCGGCCTTCGGCGTGGCCATGGGCGTGGGGGCGCTTGTCTTCTTCGTGGGGCTGGGCCTGGGCGTGGGCCGCGTCATCCGCGAGCGCGTCTTCCCCTCCGACGCGCGGCTGGTGGACGTGGTGCCGCCCACGGTGTCGCTCGGCTCGCTCCTGGGTGGGGGCCGGCTGGACACGGTGATGGTGGAGCGGCTCCAGGCGCTGCCCGGCGTGGAGAAGGTCTACCGGAAGATGAGCGTGCGCGCCCCCGCGGCGAGCCTCTACAACGGGGACTTCTTCGGCCGCCGGCTGCGCATGGGCATGGATCTGCTCGTGGTGGGGGTGGAGCCCGGGCTCGTCGAGGGGGACGTGCCGCGCGAGAAGTTCGTGGACCCGGGGCCGGGCCAGCCGCTGCCGGTGCTCATCTCCTCGCGCCTGCTGGAGATCTACAACAACACCTTCGCCCCGGCCCGCGGGCTGCCGAGGCTCTCGTCGCAGATGCTCCAGGGCTTCCTCTTGCCGGTGGACTTCAACCGCTCCTACGTCACCGCGCCGTTGCCCAACGTGCCCGTCATCTCCGCCCAGGCGCAGGTGGTGGGCACCTCGGACCGGGCGCTGCTCGCGGGCATCACCCTGCCGCTGGAGGTGGCCGTGCGCCTCAACCGCGAGCTGGGCCAGGACACGGAGACGTACTCCGGCGTCACCCTGGTGGCCACGAGCCCTGGCCGGGTGTCGGAGCTGATGGCGGCGGTGCGGGACATGGGCCTGGAGATCGACGACCAGGAGCGGCGGCTCGCGGAGAACGTGGGCGCGGCGGTGACGCTCGTCACGTCCGCCCTGGCGCTCTTGTCCATCCTCATCTGCGTGCTCGCGGCGGTGAACATCGCCCACGCGCTGAGCGCGTCCGTGCGCGCGCGGGCCAAGGAAATCGGCGTCATGCAGGCCGTGGGCGCCTCGCGCGCGGACGTGCGCAACATCGTCCTGGCCGAGGCGGGCGTGGTGGGCCTCGCCGGCGGCGTGCTGGGCACCCTCGCCGCGCTGCTCCTGGCCCTGCTCATCGATCGGCTCGCCGCCACCGGCTGCCCGAGTTCCCCTTCAAGCCCGATAGCTTCTTCTCCTTCCCCTGGACGGTGGTGGTGGGCGGGGTGGGGCTCGGGTTGCTCGCCGCGGTGGCGGGAGCCGGTTCCCCAGCCATCGCGCCGCCGCCACGGACCCCGCACGCACGCTCGCCGGATGACGCTCCCCTCGCGCCAGACACTCCTCGTCAACCTCCTGTGCCTGCTCGTCCTGTGCTGGCTCTATGGGGGGATCTGCTGGACGCCGTGCGCGCCCGGAGCGCCGAGGTGTCCGCCTTCCTCTCGCCGCCCCCTCTCGTCTGGCCCGCGGTGGTGCTGGGCGTGATGCTCGGCGCACTCGGGGTGGGGGTGTGGGGACTCACGCGGGGCCGGGGCGAGGGCTTCAAGGGCTACCGACTGCTGCCCATCGTCCTGGTGACCGCGCTCTTCTTCGACCTGGTGCTCTCGGAGAACCAGATGCCCCTGCGCTCCGAGGACGTGGCCCTCATGTCCCTGGGGCGCTTCCGGGAGCAGGTCGAGCCGCTGGTGCGCGGGGGCAGGGTGCCCACCTCGCCCGAGGTGCTGCGCCCGGTGGTCGAGGACATGGGCCAGCCGCCGTACCTGGTGCGCGGGGTGCGCGCGGCCGCCTGGTCGCTCCAGGTGCGCCAGGGGTGCGAGGGGCCCGTCGAGCAGGCGCCGGGCCTGGAGGTGGGCACCTTCATCTATTGCGTGGCCCCCGGCGCGGAGCGGGCCTGGGTCTCCCTGGTCGCCCTCCCGGCCGGCAAGCGCTTTGGCCTCCCCGAGGTGCTGTCCTCGGAGGGGACCACGTCCTTCGCGCTCATCCAGCCCGTGCCCCCGGAGGAGGAGCCACCGCCCGGAGCGGAGGCGCCCTTCGGGGAGGCGCCCGGGAGCCGGACGCCGCCGGGCGGGCCGGAGACACCCGACGTGGGGGAGCGGGAGCCCATCCCCCCGCCGTGACGCGTGGGGCCGCCAGGAGGGGGAACGTCACGCGCGGTTGACCCTGTGGATGGGCGGTCGATAGGCTCCAGTCCTGAACCCCCCGAGCCTCGTGCGCCCGTGACGACCACTCAACCGAAGCGGCAACCCATCCCGTTTGGGAAATACCTCCTCCTTGACCGAATCAACATCGGCGGCATGGCGGAGGTGTGGCGCGGGAAGATGTTCGGCGCGGGCGGCTTCGAACGCCTCGTCGCCATCAAGCGCATCCTCCCCAACATCGCCGAGGACGACGAGTTCATCTCGATGTTCATCGACGAGGCGAAGATCAGCGTGCAGCTGAATCACGCCAACATCGCGAAGATCGAGGAGCTGGGGCAGATCCAGAACAACTACTTCATCGCGATGGAGTACATCCCCGGCAAGGACATGCGGGCCATCTTCGACCGCGGCCGCAAGAAGAGCGAACCGGCGCCGGTGCCGCTGGTGGCCTACGTGGTGTCCAAGATGTGCGAGGGCCTGGACTACGCCCACCGCAAGAAGGACGGGATGGGGCGGGACATGAACATCGTCCACCGCGACATCTCGCCGCAGAACGTCCTCATCTCCTTCGAGGGGGAGGTGAAGGTCATCGACTTCGGCATCGCCAAGGCCGCGGGCAAGGCGACCAAGACGCAGGCGGGCATCCTCAAGGGCAAGTTCGGCTACATGAGCCCGGAGCAGATCCGCGGCCTGCCGTTGGATCGGCGCTCGGACATCTTCGCCATCGGCGTGTGCCTCTACGAGATGCTCACCGGCGAGCGGCTCTTCGTGGGTGACAGCGACTTCAGCGTCCTGGAGAAGGTGCGCAAGGCCGAGGTCGTGCCGCCGAGCGCCTACAACCGCCGCATCCCCGAGTCGCTGGAGAAGATCGTCCTCAAGGCGCTCGCGCGCGACGTGGACGAGCGCTACCAGTACGCCAACGAGCTGGGGGATGACCTCCAGCGCTTCCTCATCACCTCCGAGTCCATCTTCAGCCGCAAGGACCTCATGCAGTACATGAAGTCCACCTTCGCGGAGGACGTGGAGCGCGAGAAGCAGCGGCTGCAGGAGTACGCGGAGATCGCCGCCCCCGAGAGCATCCTGAGCGCGATCGAGGGGGCACACCGTCGGCGCCGCCCGTGCCGTCGCATACCAGCATGCCGGTGGTGCCGCAGGCCGCGCCGTCCTCCGGAGCGCCTCATTCCGGAGCGGTGCGCCGCTCGCCCACGCTGGCCTCCATGCCCAAGCTGACGGCGGCCCCCGTGGCCGCGCCGTTCAAGCCGTCGCGCGAGGAGTCCGGGGCGACGCAGGTGATGGGCTCCGAGTCCGAGTACGACGACGACGAGCCGAACACGCAGCCCGGGCTGATGGGGCCGGGCCGGACGGTGACGCCCGTCGAGGTGCCGCGCGCCCCCGTCATCACCGAGCAGCCCCTGCAGCGCCCGTCGCTGCCGCGGCTCACGGCGAGCCTGCCTCCTCCCGCGCGGCCGGCTCCGTCGCTCGCGCCCTCCGGCGCGGAGAGCACCACCGTGGCTCGCCGGCGCGCAACACCATGGACGGCATGCCGCGCGTGAGCCGGACGGATGAGCCGGCCGTGCCGCCCCGGGCCTCGCTGGCCGCCATGCCCGCGGTGACCTCCCGGCCGCCGCCGCCGGTAGCGCCGCCGCCCCCGGAGGACCGGACGGATGAACTGCTGCTGACCGCTCCTCCGGACGCCGCGCCCACGGCGCCCGCGCGCCCGGCCGCCGCGCCGAAACCGTCATCGGCCACCCCCGCGCGCAACGTGGAGACGGCGGCGCCTCCCGCCAACCGCCTGCCGCTCGTGGCGGCCCTGGCCGGCGTGGGGCTCGTGGTGCTGCTCGTGGTGGGCTTCCTGGTGCTGCGTCCGGCCCCCACGGGCTACCTCCTGATGGAGCTGCCCGCCGGCGCGCAGGCCAATGCGCGCGTGAGCTTCAATGGCAGGGACCTGGAGGTGCCCAAGAAGGGGGCCCTGTTCCAACAGGTGCCCGCGGGCCCCGCGATGATCATGGTGAGCGCCGAGGGCTACCGGCCCTTCACGCGCAGCGTGGAGATCACCGAGGGCACGGCGGCCACGACGGTCCCGGTGGAGCTGGAGCGCGAGTCACGCACGGCCCAGATGCTCGTCGTCACCCAGCCTCCGGACGCGGAGCTGAAGGTGGATGGCAAGGTGGTGCGCTCCAAGGGCGCCTCCTCCATCTACGTGGGCGAGGCGTCGGCGGACACGGATGTGCTGGTGGAGGCGAGCGCCCCCGGTTTCAAGCCGGCCCGGCAGAACGTCCGCCTGGGCGCGGACGGCAAGCCCACCCAGGTGCAACTGCGGCTGGAGCCGGACACCTTCGAGGTCGATGTGCAGTCCTCCCCGTCCGGCGCCACCATCGTCGCCGGGGGCAAGGAGCTGGGCCAGACACCCGCCCTGGTGCGCCTGCCGTCTGGTGTGACGCAGGTGAGCCTCAAGCTGCGCTGCTACGACGACGTGGACGTGCGCGTGGCGCCCAAGAGCAACCGGGTGAACGAGCGGCTGAAGAAGCAGCGCGGTTGTAGGTAGTCCTCGCCATCAGAACACAGGCGCCCTTCCGCTCGCGGGAGGGCGCGAGTGCCCCCACGAGGGGCCGGAGAGGCAAGTCCGTGACCAAGGCACGCAAGGGGGACGCGGCGGATCCGCTCGCGGAGCTGCCCGTTTGGGCGCGCAAGCTCGCCCAGAAGTACTACACGAAGACGGTCAACACCTTCCTGCTCTACGGGGCGGTGAGGGACCTGCAGCCGCTCACCCAGGAGGACGGCAGCCGGGGCTTTGGCACCCTGCGCACGTTCCTCGCCGAGGAGCTGTTCGGCGGGCGCGACCACGTCCTCTTCTATGACCGCTCCTCGGGCATCCGCTCCTCCTCGCCGGACACGCAGAAGGAGCTGCAGCGCACCATGGCCGGCTACGACGCGCTCTATGGCACCGACTATGCCAAGAGCCTGCCGAGGGATCCGGCCCGGGCGCTGCAAATCCTCGAGAACTTCCTGCGCATGCGCCTGAGCGAGGGCCGCTCGCTCGCGCTCATCATCGACTTCGCCGAGACGCTGGCGCCCGGCGGGGAGATGAGCCACCTGTCGGCCGAGGACCGCTTCGTGCTGGCCACGCTGGAGAAGTGGGCGCACGATCCGCAGTTCCTCGCGGGCGACGTGTCGGTGGTGCTGCTGGCGGAGAACCCGGCGGACATCTCCCCGCGCCTGTCGCGCAACCCCTACGTGGCGCCCCTGGAGCTGCCCCTGCCCATGGAGGAGGAGCGCCTGGAGTACGTGCGCTACAAGCTCGAGGGCAAGAAGCTCGCGGCGGTGTCGGACGTGCCGCTGGCGGCCCTGGCGAAGATGACGGCGGGCCTGTCGCGCATCAACCTGGACCGGGTGCTCACCGAGGCGCTCGAGCGCGGGATTCGCATCACCACCGAGCAGCTCAAGGAGAAGAAGAAGGAGCTCATCCAGGCCGAGTGCCACGGACTGCTCGAGTTCATCGAGCCGGTGAACACGCTGGACGCGGTGGCGGGCCACGCCAAGGCCAAGGAGATGCTGCGCGGGGCGGCCAATGCCCTGAAGAAGGGCCGCATGGAGGTGATGCCCATGGGCTACCTCGTGAGCGGCCCGGTGGGCACGGGCAAGACGTTCCTCGTGTCGTGCTTCGCCGGGGAGATTGGCATCCCCGTGGTGAAGTTCCTCAACTTCCGCAGCCAGTGGCAGGGCGTCACCGAGAGCAACCTGGAGAAGATCTTCAACCTGCTCAAGGCGCTCTGGCCGGTGGCGGTGATGGTGGACGAGGCGGACACGTTCCTGGGCAACCGCGACTCGGGCGGGGACTCGGGCACGAGCAGCCGCGTGTTCGGCTCCATCGCCTCGTTCATGGGCAACACGGTGTACCGCGGGAAGATCGTCTGGTTCCTCATGACGGCGCGGCCGGACCTCTTGCCCATCGACTTGAAGCGCCAGGGCCGCGCCGAGGAGCACCTCGCGCTCTTCTATCCGGAGACGGAAGCGGAGCGGGAGGAGCTCTTCAAGGTGATGCAGAAGAAGACGGGCCTGAAGCTCGAGGTGCCCTCCATCTCCGAGCTGATTCCCACGGGCACGCGCCAGCTCAGCGGCGCGGACATGGAGGCGGTGCTCGTGCGCACGCGCTTCCGGGCGCTCGCGCAAGGGCGGGAGCAGGCCACCGTGGAGGACCTGAAGGCCGTCTTCGAGGACTTCGTGCCGCCCAGCTACCCGCTGGAGATCGAGCTGCAGAACCTGGTGGCGGTGCAGGAGTGCACCAGCCGCGAGCTGCTCCCGGAGAGCTTCCGCCGGCTGGATCGCGACCACATCACCCGCCGCGTGCGCGAGCTGAAGAACCTGCTCGAGCAGGGGTGAGTGCCGGGGCGGGGGACAAGCTCCCCCGCCCCGCGCCTGGGGTGCTACGGCGCGCTCACCGTGAGCTTGAGGCCGGTGGGCAGGCGGCTGGTGTCGGTGATGTGGTTCCAGCGCTTGATGTCCTCGACGGTGATGCCGTAGCGCTGGGCCACGCTCCACACGGACTCGCCGGCGGCGAGCGAGTGCACGGTGCCGGGGCGGCCCGTGGGAGCCTTCTGGGCGGCGACGACGGTGCCCGCGCGCTCCACCACCGGGGCGGGGGCGTTGCTCGGCCAGACGTACAGCACCGAGCCCACCTTCAGGGCGCGCTTGCTCGCGCGCACGGTGAGGTTGTTCCACTTGCGCACGTCGTCCACCGCCACCTGGAAGCGCTGGGCGATGGCCCACAGGCTGTCGCCGGACTGCACGCCGTAGGTGATGCGCTTGCGCCCACCGATCACCTCCGTCTTGATGGGGCCGACGGCCACGGGGCCGCGAGGCGTGCCCGCGGGCACCTCGTCCTCGGGGCGGGGCACCGTCACTCCGCTGCGCCGCGCCTGCGCCACCTTGCGCGCCAGGGCGCTCTCGGTGGTGCTCTCCTTGCTCGGGCGGCCCACGGGCACCGGGATGACCAGCTCCGAGTTCACCCGCAGCGTGCGCAGGCTCTTGAGCTGGTTCATCTGCAGGATGGCCTCGGGCGCGGTGCCGTAGTTGAGGGCGATCTGCGACAGCGTGTCCCCGCGCTTCACCCGGTGCACCCGGAAGGCCAGCCGATCCTTGGTCGCCAGCTGGGCGAAGTTCTCCGTGAAGCGCTGCCGCGTGCCCTGGGGCAGGCGCAGGGTGTAGGGGTTCTTCGCGCTCGCGGGCGGGGTGCACCAGCGCCGCAGCTCGGGATTGAGCTCCTGCACCTCCAGCACGCTCGCGCCCGCTGCGCGCGCCACCACGTCCAGGTCCACCGCCTCGGTGAGCTTCACCTCGTCGAAGGCCAGCGGTGGCTCGTAGACGAACTCGTCCTCGGCGAAGCCGAAGGCGTTGGGGTGCTTGGCGATGAGCGCCGCGGCGATGAGCTTGGGCACGTAGTGCTTGGTCTCCGTCGCCAGGCCCTTCTCCGCGGAGATGGTCCAGAAGTCCGACGTGCCGTGGCGCTCCATGAGCCGGCGCACCCGGCCGCTGCCCGTGTTGTAGCCCGCCCACGCGAGGTACCAGTGGCCCAGCTCCGAGTACAAGTCCTTGAGGTAGCGCGCCGCGGCGTACGTGGCCTTGATGGGATCCTTGCGCTCGTCCACCCAGAAGTCCTGGTGCAGGCCGTACTGGCGGCCCGTGCTGGCGATGAACTGCCAGGGGCCCGCGGCATGCGCCCACGAGTAGGCGCTGGGCGAGAAGCCGCTCTCGATCATCGCCGGGTACACCGTGTCGCGCGGCAGGCCCAGGGACTCGAGGATGGGCTGCATCGCCGGCAGGTAGCGCGTGGAGCGGCTCACCCACTTGCGGAACCACTTGCGGCCCGGCCCCTGGAAGAACTGGATGTACTGGGCCACCAGCGGCTGCATCTCCACCGGGATGTCGTAGCGCGCCTGCACGAGCGCCACGTCGAAGGTGGACAGGTCGGTGATGCGCGGCAGCTCCGTGCTCGCCTCGTCCTCGCGGAAGGTGGGCTCCTCCAGCGCGTCCAGCATGCGCAGGCGCAGCGGGTTGGCCACCCCCAGGCGGCGCAGCGATTGGAGCACCTCGGCGTCGGGCCGGGCCCCGGGGTCCAGCGTGGCGCCCTCCAGGGCCCGCATCTCCTCGAGCTCCAGCGACTCGTCCTCCAGGCCCTCGGTGTCCTCGGCCGCGGAGGGGTCGACGTCCTGGGCGGGACCCGCGAGCACTGGCTTGTCTTCGGGGTCGGCCGGCCGGGCCTCCACGGCGGGAGGCGTTTGCGGCGGGGAATCACTCGGCGGCTGCGGCGCCGCGGAGAGGACCAGGAGGAGCAGGCTGAAGGACTGCATGGGCACCAGGATGCCGGCTGCCGGGTGGGCCGGATGATTGGGGTCTCAAGACTTCGATGCTTCTCGCGTTACTCCAACAAGCATCCAGACAGGCCATTCTCGCCCTGGATGCCGGGGACGGAAGAAACGCACCGCCCGGGTGTGTTGGGGCGTTCTTCACTTCACTTCCCGTGAAGCCCCATGCCCGGGGCCGAGGACGCGGGGCAGGTAGGTGGCGAAGTCGAAGTGGGGCGAGTTCTCGCGGTTGTGACAGGTGACGCACACCGCCTCGCCTGGCCGGGCGACGATGTTGTGGGGGGAGGGGTCCTCGGCGTGGCGCGAGCCCGGGCCGTGGCAGCTCTCGCAGCCCACGCTCTCGCGGCCGGCCGTCTTGTCCAGGCGGCATACGCCTCCGGGACGCTCCCAGCCGGTGACGTGGCAGCCGGTGCAGTTGAGGTGGTACTGCTTGCCCACCTCCTCCAGCGTCTTCCAGGACTGGTGGTGCTTGGTGGCCTTCCACACCGGGAAGGACTCCTCGTGGCATTCGGCGCAGGAGGCGTTGCCCACGAAGGCGGCCTCTCCCTTGGCGGGCGCCGGGCAGTCCTGGCCATGCTCGCGCGCCCACTCCAGGTTCATCTTCCCCACGTCCGCGTCGTAGGCCTTCACCACCGTCTCGGCGGCCGGGTCCGAGGGCAGGGTGGACTCCAGGGGGACGAAGCGCACGGTGAAGGTGTCGCTGTCTCCTCCGGTGGCCACGGGCGCGGTGAGCAGGGCCGGCGGCGCTCCACCAGCTCCGCGCGCTTCTGCTGCTTGAGCGCCTTGAGCTGGGGGTCCACCCCGGGCAGGTTGATCTCCGTGTCCAGCAGCGCCATGCGCCGCTCGAGGGAGGCCACCTCCTTCTCGGCCTCCTGTCCGGAGCGCTGCTGGGTGAAGCGGCCCGGCGTCGCGCCATAGGCCAGGTCCACGCGCAAGAGCGAGCGGCCCTTGCTCTGCAGGCCCACCACCGGCACCGCGCTCCGGGTGAGGGTGTTCTGCTCGCCGTCGAACTCGGAGGCGGTGTGGGTGGCCACCACCAGGTCCACGCCGGGCCCGGCGGAGGCCACGGCATTCTGGGCCTCGGGCAGGGTGCCCTGGAAGAGGCCCACCACGAACGCGGCGCCCTGGGCCCGTGCCTGGGCGTCACCGCGCTGGAGCCCGGCCGCGTCCGAGGCGCTCACCACGCCCACCTTGCGCGCTCCCGCGGCCAGCACCTTCACCCCACCGGTGGGCAGCTCCGGCAGGCCGAGCCCCTGACGGAAGGCCGCGCCGCGCACGTTGTCCAGCTCGCTCACCGCGCGCACCGCCAGGCCCATGTCCTTGAAGACCTCGGCGATCGCGCGCGCCTTGCGCTCCTCCTGGGGCACCTGCTCCGGCTTGAGCGTGGGGGAGCCGAAGAGGCTCTCGCCACCGTCCACGTACAGCACTGGCAGGGGGCCCTTGCCGGCCTCGCGCACCTGGAAGGCCGCGCGCGATGCCGCCGCGCATGTTCTCGCTGCAGCCACAGGGGCCGAGGTAGCCGCGCAGGTCCGCGGAGACGAAGAGCACGGCGCCGGGGGCGGTGGTGTCCTGGGGGCGCTCGGGGGTGCTCTGCCCGGGGGCCTCCTTCGGGGTGCTCGGGGGGGCTCGGGGGACTGGGCCTTGTGCCAGCACGCGCCGAGCACCGCCAACAAGAGGAGCGCGGGGACGAGCCGTCTCACCGCGTCACCAGATGATGCTCTGCACCAGCTCGTCGATCTTCTCACCCATCGCCTCCAGGCCGTTGCCCTTGGACAGGCTGCCGTCGGCGCCGACCTGCTCGGCCAGGTTGGCCAGCTCGTCATCCGGCAGACTGGAGAAGAGGATGATGGGGATGTCCTGCGTCCCGTACTCGTTCTTCAACGTGCGGCAGATGTCGGTGCCCTTGGCCTCGGGCATGTGGATGTCCGTGAGGATGAGGTCCGGCTTCCACGTCTGGAGCGTCTTCTCGAACTCCATCAGCGTGGACGTGGCGATGACTTCATAGCCGCGCGCCTCCAGCACGGCCTTCTCCATGGCGAGTGTGATCTCGCTGTCGTCGATGAGGAGGATCTTTCGCTTCTCTTGCACGGCGGCCTCTTCCTGGGGGGCCCTTCTATCCTACCCCTTCCGGGGGCTCCAAGGTTTTCCCACTGGTAGGGAGAAGCACGAGACGCATGGGGGCGCTTCGTCCAGTAGCCCGGACGGCGAGCGACCCGCCAGCACATTGAGGTTGCCGGGCAACGAGGGGTGTCGCAAACAGTCGCCATGTCTCGCGCCTTGACTGCTGTGAGCCTGTGCTTGTCCGTGCTTCTGTCGTGGAATGCTTGGGCGCTCAACAACACCGGCCTGGGGGATCCTCCCTCCACGGTGAACCGGCAGACGCCCTATGCCGCCGCCAACGGCTTCTCCGACGCGGTCCACCGGGGCGACTACGCCCTGGCCTCGCACTACCTGGACCTCGACTTCATCCCCCCTCCGAGCAGAAGGAGAAGGGGGCCCGCCCGGCGCGCCAGCTCAAGTTCGTCCTGGACCACAAGCTCGCGCCCACCGCCCTGGCCAGCCTCAGCAAGGAGCCCGAGGGCGACCCGGAGAACGCCCGCTTCGATCAGATCGACGCCATCCCCGTGGGGGACGTTCTCTACCCCATCCGACTCAATCGCCTGCCTGTCCCCGAAGGTGGTCGGGTGTGGGTCTTCAGCGAGGGGACGGTGAAGGCGATCGAACCGCTCTACGCCAAGTACGGCCCGGTGTTGCTGGGCGAGGAGTTGCCGGCGGGGCTGTTCGCGCGCTCGGTGCTGGGGTTGGAGCCGTGGCAGTGGCTGGGGGTGCTGGTGACGCTGGTGGGGGCGGCGCTGCTCGCGGTGGTGATCGAGCGCGTGACGCTCAAGGTGATGGGGCGGCTGGCGCAGTGGACGCGCATCACCTGGGATGACGCGCTGGTGCCGGCGGGCCGGGGCCCGTTGAAGCTCTTGTGCTTCACGTTGCTCGGGGCGCTGGGAATGTCGGCGCTGCTGTTGCCGCCCACGGCGCGCAGCATCACCAGCCACCTGTTCACCTCCCTGCTCATCATCTCGGTGGCGTGGTACCTGCTGCGCTTCCTCCGGGTGACGGCGGAGTACGTCCAGCAGACGGTGACCCACAGCGGCAAGGACGCCGGGCGGGCGCGAGGGCTGCGCACCCAGCTCGCGGTGCTGCGCTCCGTGTTCGAGGCGGCCACCTACGTCATCGCCGCCGCGCTGCTGCTCATGCAGTTCGAGCTGGTGCGCAACGTGGGCGTGTCGCTGCTCGCCTCGGCGGGAATCGCCGGTATCGTCATCGGTCTGGCGGCGCAGAAGTCCATCTCCTCGCTGCTCGCCGGCATCCAGATGTCCATCACCCAGCCCATCCGCATTGGCGACCAGGTGGTGGTGGAGAACGAGTTCGGCACGGTGGAGGAAATCACCCTCACCTACGTGGTGGTGAAGGTGTGGGACGAGCGGCGGATGGTGATTCCCATCTCCCAGTTCCTCGACAAGCCCTTCCAGAACTGGAGCAAGGGAGGGTCGAGCATGCTGGGCGTGGTGCGGCTGATGGTGGACTTCGCCACGGACATGGAAGCGGTGCGCGCCGAGCTCCAGCGCATTCTGGCGAACGAGGCCAAGGAGCTGTGGGATGGCAGGGTGGCCACCGTGGTGGTGGAGGATGTGTTGGACCGCACGATGCAGGTGCGCGTGCTGGTGAGCGCCAACCCGAGCGTCCTCTTCGATGTGCGTGCCCTGGTGCGCGAGAAGTTGATTCTGTTCCTGCGTGGGCGGCCCGAGTGGCTGCCCTTCACCCGCACCGAGGCGCGTGCGCTGGCCGCCGCGCCCGCGCCGAAGCCGCCCGAGGAGCCGGCACGGCCCGCCTTGCCCGAGCCTTCTCGCTCCTGAACTCGCGGTGAGGGGGCGGCGCGGGGGGCAGATGCAATCCGGATGCACATGACTTCCGGTGGCGCCGATCTGTGCTAGGTGTCGGCTCCCCCATGCCCCTCGCGGTATCCCTCACGCTCTATTCGCTGATCATCCTGGTGGGCGCCCTCGTGGGGGCGCTGGCGGTGGTGCTCACCCGGACGCCCACGCGGCTGGTGACGTTCCTGGCGTTCGCCGCGGGGGTGATGTTCGGGGCGGCGTTCTTCCACATGCTCCCCGAGGCCTATGTCGGCGGAGGCTTCTGGGCGTTCGCGCTGGTGCCCGCGGGCTTCGTCTTCCTGATGGTGCTGGAGCGCTACGTGCTGACGCACGCGTGCGAGGAGCCGGCCGATTGCAAGGAGCACGTGCACGGGCACACGCTGGGCCTGACGGCCTTCCTCGGCCTGTCGACGCACACGCTGTTCGATGGCATCGCCCTGGGCTCGGCGGTGAAGGAGGGGGTGGGGTTGATGGCGCTGATGGCCATCACCTCGCACAAGGTGCCCTCGTCGCTGTCGCTCGCCTCCATCCTCAAGGCCGAGGGCAAGAGCACCTCGCGCATCCTCACCTTCGCGATGCTCTACGGGCTGATGGTGCCGCTGGGCGCGGTGCTCTACTTCGCCTTCGACGCGGTGCTGCGCTTCGAGTCGCTCGCCCCCCGCGCCCTGGCCTTCTCCGCGGGCACCTTCCTCTACGTGGCGGTGACGGATCTGCTCCCGCACGTGAACCGGCACGGCAAGGACAACAAGGCGCGCAACCTGGTGGCGCTGATGCTGGGCCTGGTGTTGATGCTCGCGCTGGCGCGGGTGGCGGAGTTCCCGGGGCACTGAGCCATGCAACGACTGTCCGACTGGTATGACCATCCCGAGTACTACGAGGCCATCTTCGGCACGGACACCGCGCGCGAGGTGGACTTCCTCGCCGAGGTGAGCCGCCGCTATGGCACGGGCGGCAAGCGCTGGCTCGAGCCCGCGTGCGGCGCGGGCCGCCCGGTGGCCGAGGCCGCGGGCCGGGGCTTCCAGGTGGTGGGCTACGACATCTCCGAGAAGATGCTGGCCCATGCGCGCGCCCGCCTGTCCCCGGCCCTGCGCCGGCGCGTGCGGCTGCATCTGTCGCGCATGGAGGACTTCTTCCAGCCGGAGCTGGAGGGGCAGGTGGACCCGGCGTTCAACCTCGTGTCCACGTTCCGCTACCTCGACAGCGAGAAGGCGGCGCTCGCGCATCTGAAGGGCACGCGGCGTCTGCTCGAGCCCGGGGGCTCTACGTGCTCGGCTTCCACCTCACCGACTACGAGCGCGACAAGGCCGAGCGCGAGCGCTGGGTGGAGCCGCTCGGCGAGGACACGGTGGTGTGCAACACCCACGAGGGGCTGCCGGACCGCAAGCTGCGGCGCTCGGCCATGCGCAACCGGCTGCGCATCACCGGGCCCGGCAAGGATCTGCTCATCGAGACGCACTGGCACTTCCGCACGTATGACCTCGCGCAGGCGCGGCGGCTGTTCCGGGCGGCGGGGCTCCAGGTGCGGGCGGTGTTCGACTTCGACTACCGGTGGACGCGCCGCGCGCCCCGAGGGAGATCCGGCTCGACAGCATCTTCGTCCTGGCTCCCGGCGAGGCGGCTCCGCGCGAGTGAGTCACGGGCCGTCCGGGTCCGTGGACAGGGGACCACCTCCCAGGGGCTGGAGGTCGGCGTCCCGCAGGCCCACGAGGACGCTGGAGCCGTCCTCGGCCACCCGCAGCTCGCCGTACTTCGCCTGGGCGTAGCGCTCGGCGTGGCCCTCCTGGAAGAAGAAGGACTCCGCGCCCAGCCGGACGCGGCCCTTGCGCACCTTGTAGCGCAGCCACATCTCCCCGGGCCCGAGGGGCCGTGACTCCTCGAACCCGACGAGGTGGCCCACGCCCCGCTCATCCCTGCGGAGGACGAGCCGTCCGTCCGAGAAGCGGGCCTCCCGGCTGACGGCGTAGTCGAGCACCATGTAATCGCCCTGGATGAGCGAGCGGGGATCCACTGGGGCGAGCTCCAGATACAGGGGCGTGCCGTGCGCGAGCAGCCGCTCCTTGCCGGTGACGAGCACCACCAGGGCCACCACCACGAGGGCGAGTCCACCGAAGATGACGTGGGTGCGCTTCATGGGGCCTCCCCGGCCACGGGAAAGCGGCGGGCGATGAACAGCCGCAGGCCGAGCATGAGCAGCCCACTGCCCAGCAGTGCGAGCGACTTGGCGAGCAGCGACATCTTCAGGTCGTAGTAGTAGCTCACGCCGAACACGAGGATGAAGAGCACGGCCAGTCCGAGCAGCACGGCGTTGCGCCGGTGGAAGCCCAGCATCAGCACGCCCAGCGCGGCGATGACGCCGGGGGTGTTCAACGTGAGCAGCGCCGTGAGGGCCAGCGCGGCGAAGGCCGTCACGCCCGCGGCGCCTCCCGGTCCGGCCTGGGTCTCCTCCATCACCCGCCAGGCCGAGTACAGCGTCACCGCGGCGAGTCCCAGCGTCAGCACGCCCATGGGCGTCTCCCCGCGCTTGTGGAAGACGTCCTGGTAGAAGCCATGGAACCAGGTGCGCATGATCAGCACCGAGAAGAGGGTGGTGATGAGTCCGAAGGTGGTGGGCGTCACCGGGCCCGCCTCCCAGTTCCGGCTCTGGAGTCTTCCCTGTTGGAGCAGAAGCACGTGGGCGATCGCGGTGAGCGCCACCAGGGTCACGTCCGCCACCACCGCGGGCGCGTGGACTCGCAGCAGGTACAGCAGGGAGAGGCTCGCGAAGAGCGTGGACAGGAAGCGCTGGAGGGTGTCCGGGTAGACGAAGAGGAGCACGAGCTGGAGGACGAACGCGGCGAAGATGGTGGCCGTCCCATTCCCCCAGAGGCTTTCCACACCCACGAGGAAGAACCCCTGGCCGGCCAGCCCGGCGGACAGGGCGAGCTGGGTGCTGAATTCATGGGAGCTCGCGCGGCGCAGCCTCACCGCGCCCGCGGTGATGAGGAGCCCCGTGACGATCTCGCCTGTCGCGCCGCTCGGGAGGAGCATCCCGAGGAAGATCATCAGGAACAGGGAGGCCACCCACGCGCCCAACCCGCTCAGGACGTTGACGAACCAGGGCGTGCCGCGCTGGTGCTCGGGCAGTGACAGGAGCACGTCACGGGCTGGCTGCAGGGCCTTGGGATGCAGGACCTCTCGAAGCGAGGGTTCGGAGGCCATGGCTATGCCTCCTCCACGTCACGTGCCTCGGCACGCAACCACTGGACCGCGAGCCACACCTGCGCGATGACGAGCAGTCCGAGCCCGAGGAAGGTGTCCAGGCGCGAGCTGCTGAACTGCTTGAACAGCAGGTATCCCTCGAAGGTGGTGAGCAGGGTCACCGCGCACAGGACGCACGAGGTGAGCAGGAGGAGCTCCGGTTGGACCCGGCGGTGGAAGAGGTACACCGCGCCCATGGTTCCCACGAGCAGGCAGAGTGCCACGATGCTCTCGGGGTCTGCTTTGCTGGGCGAGGCCGCCAGCAGCACCGACGGGCCGAGCAGGGGCAGCACCGTCATCATCGCGAGGACTCGTGGCAACCAGCGTCCCTCGAGCCAGTCGATGCCGAGTGTCGCGAACACCTCGGTCGCGACCCAGGCCACGCCATTGATTCCCGCGAGCGTGAGGAGGAGCCGAACCCCCTTCCAGTCGGCGATCTGGTCCGAGTAGAGGATGAGCGCCGTGTCCACGAGCAGCACCAGCCACAGCCACAAGGGGCTGAAGCGCGCGAGCACCACCCAGGGCAGGATGAGCACACCCCACCCGAGGAACAGGCCGTAGGGGTCCGCGCCCGTCTGGTACGCCTGCCCGTAGACGGCGAGCAGGGGGCCCACGAGCACCGCGGCGAAGAGCAGGGCGAACTGTCCCGCGAGCCCCTCGCCCAGCCGCCACGCGGCGATGCATGCCCCGGTGATGGCGGCCAGCACCAGCCCCAGCTTCCCGAAGCGGTGCAGGGCCTGCCAGTTGAAGGCGAAGAAGTAGATGACGCCGGAGAGCACCAGCAGCGAGCCGAAGCCGAGCAGCGTGGTGGACAGGAATCGCCGCCAGGCGGCCGGGCTGGGCGTGGCCACGGCGCGCAGCGAGGCCTGCTCCAGAGCCTCGGGAGACAGGACGCCGGCCTCCGCGAGGGCGTGGAGGCGCTCGGGGGTGGCGGCGAGATCGAGGGGATCGAGGGACACGGCGCGCGAGCCTAGCGCCGTGCCTCACTTCACCGCCACTGACCCCTCACCACCGCGAGCGTCGCGGCTCGAGCAACCACGCCTCCAGCGCGCCGCTCGTCATGACGCGTCCTCCCTGTCCTCGACGGCCGGCGGCTCGGGGGCCTCGCGGCCGAGCGGCCCGGGCTCCTTGAGCACCCAGCGCCGCGCCAACTCCTCACCCACGCGCCGCAGCAGCCGGTCCGCGCGCGCGTAGTCGGGGAACGCGGGCAGGGTGCTGGTGCGGTGGGCTTCTTCCAACTCCGGCGCGAGCGCCTCGGCGTCTCGCAGCACGTCCTCCAGGGGAACCTGTCCCGACTTGATCTCCAGCAGGCGCGCCCTCATGGCGCCGGACACCTCGAAGGTGGGCACGCCGTCCTCGAGCCACCCGGCGGCGAGCACCACCAGCCGCAGCAGGTTGTAGGCGTTCTTCGGCCGCAGCTCGCGCGCGCTGGGGGCCGCTGTCCGCCTCCGCGCGCATAGCGGGTGAGGGCGGCGAAGTCGTTGGCCTCGATGAGACCTTGATCCCACAGCGAGCGGTAGAGCTGCTTGAGGTACGTCTTGGCCGCGAGCAGCGCGTCCTCGGGCGAGGGCGCGGTGCGCGGGGAGATGGCGGCGAGCCGCCGGGACACCTCGTCGAGCGAGGGCGCGGGCTCCTCGCACAACCACGCGAGGACGAGATCCCGGTGCTCGGCGAGCCGCTGGCTGCGCGTGAGCTTGTCGAGCTGGCTCATGGCATACCGGCCGAAGCTGCCGAAGATCGCCTTGGACACGAAGGCCTCGCGCTCGGCGAGCAGCCACTCGCCCAGCGTGTCCGTGGCACGGGCGCCGGGGACGAAGAGCGTCTCCAGGGTGTTGGGATCGGCCCGGAGCGCCTGCTCCACCGTCTTGGAGACTTCCCAGAAGGTGTGGCTGCCATCCGCGCTGACCGGGTCCTTGGCCTTGTCGGCGAGGCCGAAGTGCCAGGACAGGGAGGGCGAAGACGCCGCGCAGGTCGACGTCGGAGGCCTCGTTGGCGAGGCCCCACGCCTGGGAGCCCACCACGGTCTCCAGCACCACGCAGGGGCGCAGGGCGTCCCAGGTGGCGGCGCGGCGCAGGGCGAACTGGAGCTGGCCCGGCTTGCGCGGCACCAGCTCGTCCCGGGCGTACCAGAGCTCGCCCACGCCGACGATCTGGATGTCGAAGCCACCGTCCCGGGCGCGGGCCACGCGGCCCACCACGCCCTGGGGGATGCGGCGCTCTCCGGCCAGCCGCTCCACGCGGGTGGTGACCTCGGTGCCGTGGGGGAGGGGAACGGAGAGCCGGTCCACCTGTTCATAGCCCCGGGGACGTGCCGGGGCGTCGGAGTGCTTCGGGTCGCGGGTCATGGGTGCCTCCAAAATTCGAAGGTGGAGGGGAACGGACGCCGCTGGTGGGGAGTCCTGACGGCTCAGAATGTCACGAGCGACAGGACCGGGCTTCGGCGCTCGAGCGCCTGCCGCGCGAAGCCCGCGAGCTTCGCCAGGAGGGCATGGAGTTTCTCGGGCTCCTGGTGGTCGCGGTCCATCTTCTCGGCCCAGACGTCGGCGAGCGCGGGCTCGCTTCCGGTGGAGATCCGGGCCAACGCCTGGATGAAGGAGTCCACCACGCGGGCGACGATCAATCCCTCCTCATCGAAGACGAGGGGCTCTTCCATGGTGGACTGGCCCGAGACGCTCTCCGCTCCCCGGAGGGCGGCGGAGAGCGCCATCAACTCCATCTCGATGAGGGGGAACTCGATGAAGGTCCACTCCTCGGGAGCGTGCTCCTCGGTGGTGACGATCGACGCGATCGCTTCCGCCTCGTCTTCCTTCGCGATGAACCAGGTCGTGATCTGCATGGGCGTGCTCCGGCGCTCGTCGTCCGGCGGGAGCTATACCGGCTTTACGACCTGGATGGGCGGGTTGTTTGGAGTTTGGAGGCCATGTCGCCCGGTTGCCTCCTGGTGAACGGCATCCACGGATGTGACTGGTCCTCTCGGCGTCCTCCGTTCTAGACCCGTTCCCCCCCACCTCCGAGGTGGGCACGACGACCATCGACACGTGAGGGTGAGGATGCACTACCGCCGTTTTGGCCGTACTGGCTGGCAGGTTTCACAGGTGGCGCTGGGTGCCCGGCAGCTCGGCGCGGATTGGGGCTCGGTGTCCGAGGACGAGGCGTTGGCCACGGTTCGCGCGGCGCTGGATCGGGGCATCAACTTCATCGACACGGCGGATGTCTATGGAGATGGCCGCAGTGAGCAACTGGTGGCGCGAGCGGTGAAGGCCCATGGCCGCGAGCGCGTCTACATCGCCACCAAGGCTGGACGCCGCCTCAATCCCCACGTCGCCGGGGGCTATGACGCCGCCCACCTGACGGGCTTCGTCGAGCGCTCGTTGCGCAACCTCGGCACGGACCGCATCGATCTGCTGCAACTGCACTGCCCTCCGAGCGCCGTCTACTCCCAGGACGCGACGTTCGCGGCGCTCGAGGAACTGGTGCGCCAGGGCAAGCTGCGCCACTGGGGCGTGAGCGTCGAGACGGTGGAGGAGGCCCGTCGGGCGCTGGCGCATGCCCACCGGCCAGCATTCAAATCATCTTCAACATCTTCCGGCAGAAGCCGGCCGAGACGTTGTTCGCCGAGACGGTAGCGCGTGACGTGGCGGTGATCGCCCGGGTGCCGCTTGCCAGCGGCCTGCTGACGGGGAAGCTGCGCCGGGACACCCACTTCGCCGCCGACGACCACCGCCAGTACAACCGCCAGGGCGAGGCCTTCGACGTGGGCGAGACCTTCTCCGGCGTGCCCTACGAGACGGGCCTGGAGGCGGTCGAGGAGCTGCGTCCGCTCGTGCCCCAGGGGGCGAGCCCGGCGCAGTTCGCCTTGCGGTGGATCCTCATGCAGGAGGCGGTGAGCTGCGTCATCCCCGGTGCGAGGAACCCGGCCCAGGCCGAGGCCAACGCCGCCGCGGCGGAGCTCCCTCCCCTGTCCGGAGAGACCCTGGCGGCGGTGCGTTCGGTCTACGACCGGCGCATCCGGCCGCTGGTGCATGCGCGGTGGTGAGGAGCGCGCTTCTCCTTGCTCCACGGTGTGTGTTGCCTGTCATAAGAGTCAGTGATTGCGTGTTCTTTCACTGGATTCATGGGTATTGAAATCCTGTGATTGCAATGACTGTGCGGATTCAAACAGGCTCATTTTGCTTGGAGTGATGCGAGTCCATGCGCTAATTTGCCAGCCGCTTCATCCAAGCGGAGTGGGGTCTGTCCTTTGTATGGGGACAGGCCCGCTCATTTCTTTCAAAGGAGCATGTCATGAATTGGAAGAATCAGCTGTTGAAGACGCCCTTTCTCATTGTCTGCATGGCTTCCGCCGCGGCGTTCGCCGAGGAGTCCACGGTCGTCACGAGCGATGACGTCAGCGCGGTCCAGGACGACGCGAATTTCATGACGATGGATGGCAGGCTCGTCCGGTACGAGAACGTCGAGAACCTGTCTTCTACCAACGAGGCCGGCCTTCTGAGCTATTGCGTGTACGTCACCACGGTGTGTAGCAGCACGGCCTGCTCCACAGGCGGCGCACAAGGCACGCATCTCTACGACTGCTACGATGCGAACGGGAACTATACCGGTTCCAGGGGGACTTCGACCTGTTGTGGTGGGTAGAAGGCCAGGGGCCTACTTCGCCCGGCGCGGCGGAAGGGTGAGCCGCGCCAGGATCAGTGCCGCCAGCGCGTTGCCTGCATACCAATACAGGGTGTAGGCCGGCGGAATCAGCGGCAGGGCCGGGTGGGCGAGCGCCTTCACCGCGAGGAAGGCGCTGAAGCCCACCCCCAGTCCCGCGGCGAACCGCCGCGTCCACTTCACCGGGGCTGACACGAGGGCGAAGACGAGCGGCACCGCTGCGCTCAGCGCCAGGGTCTGGGCGATGGGGAAGGAGACGAAGCGGTGCCACTCGGGCATGGGCAGGGCGAGCACGTCGAACGCGCCGCCCGCGTGGCCGGTCCACCGGAACACGAACACGCCCATCGTCGTGACGAGGAAGGGCAGCAGGAAGAGCGGGTGGAACAGGACGTTGAACATGCCCGGGCGCGTCTTGGCGCTCATCGTCACCAGCGCGACCACCAGCAGGAGCAACCCGAGCACCGGCGGCTTCCAGTCCAGGGTGACGGGCGCCGCGGCGGTGGCCACGGGCGCGGGAGTGGACGCGGGCGGTGAGGAGGTGGCGGAGGGCTGCCCGGAGGGGCGGGGTCCTCGTTCTTGAAGGGCTGGCCCAGGTTCTGGAGCGCCGAGGGGAGCTGGGCGCGGGCGAGGCTCGCGGAGGCTTCATCCGCCAGCGTGGCGGGAAGGCGGAGGGTGCCGCGTACGCGTCCCTGGTCATCGCTCTCCAGCGTGGCCGCCTCGAGGGCGTCGCGCAGGGGGCGGGTGTCGGGACTCGAGTCCAGGGCGGTTCCCAGCAGGAGGGTCTTGCGCATCACCTCCAGGGTCGCCCGCAGCACATCCGCCTTGAGCTTGCTTCCGGTGTCGGCGGTGCCGCGCAGCTCGATTCCCTCCGGGGTGGGGTCGATCGTGGTGAGGAGGGACTGCGCCTGCGGGCCCACGGCGCCCAGCAGGGCCAACATCGGCGAGCCGGACACCATGCCGCCCACCAGCGCGTGCTTCCAGCCGGCTTCATCCAGGGCCCGCACGAGGGGACTGTCATTCCCGAGCCCCTGGTCCCGCCGCTTGCGCGAGAGCGCCCGTTCCAGCTCCCCACGGGGGCCGATCAGCAGGTAGCGCCCATCGAGCGCCACGTCCGCCGACTGGGGCTTCACCGCCGCGGGCACTCCGCCCAGCTCGGTGAGCGTGTAGCCCTCGGACTGGAGCCAGACCGAGAGCCGCTTCCAATCGAAATATCCCCGGACGACGCCGAGCCCCAGGGTCGTGGCGACCGCGTCCACGTCCCGGCGCGTGTTGATGCCCGTCTTCGTCTGGAAGTCCTTCACCTCCCGCTCGAACTTCTCCCGGGACTCGCCCGAGAGGCGGAAGTCCAGCTCGGTGGCCTGCACGAGCATCAGCTCGCGGGTGTCCGGCCCGAAGTAGGCGAGCAGCGAGGGATCCTTGGGGATGAGCCGCGTTCGGGGCCACCAGGACCCCAGGCGCTCCAGGTAGCCGAAGTGGTACGCGGCCCCGGCTCCGACGGCCAGCAGCACGACGAACACCAGCAGCTTCTTCATGGTCAACGGCTCCTTGGGCGGTGGCGCGAGGGCCCCTCCCGGAGCTTACGCGCGAGGGGTGGGGTGATTGCCACGGCGGACTACTCCTAAAGGGGTATGGACTTCTCCTCGGGGCATCGATCAACCTCTCACGTCAGGTCGGGTGACGTGCCCGTCGAACTCCCTGGTGTGGTTCCGAAGGGATGGACAACACACACGGAGAGAGCGGGTCTGGACGCGGCCCGCCGAGGAGAGGGGATGAGTCGAGTTCCTCTAGATGAGCGGGAGCTGCACGCTCGGGCGCTTCAAAAGGATCCCTTGGTCCTGATCGACCTCTTGAAGGCGGTCGCCAAACAGATCGAGGGGTTCGTGCGGCATGACCTGAAGTGCGAACAGGATGTCGCCTACGATGCCGTCATCGACGTGCTCTACGCCTATGTGGCGGCTCCCGGTCGGTATGACCCCGACAGGGGGGTCCGTCTGGTGACCTACCTCACCAAGGCGGCGAAGCATCGGGTGCAGGATCGGCTCAAGTCAGGGGACTCGCGGACCCGGCGCGAGGAGAATTTCGCGAGCTTTGTCGAACTCGGGCGGACGCCTTCGAAGGATATTTTAGAGAATTTCGTGGAGGCATCCCGTGCGGTGGAGCGGCTGAAGAAGCGCCTGAGCGAAAGGGACCGGCCGTCGTCCTCTTGATCGCGAGTGGGGAGCGCTCCACCGAGGTCCTGGCGCGGGCGCTGGGATTGGACCCCTCGTCGCCGGAGGAGATGCGGCGGGAAGTGAAGCGGCATCGGGATCGGCTCATGAAGATACTGGAACGTTTAGGAAAGGAGGACCCCGATGACCCTGCCTGACTGGCTGAAGCCCGCGGTCCGCAAGAGCCAGGAACACACGTGGACGCTCGGCTACATCTTCGAGATGGCTCATCGGCTCGAGGGCAAGTCGCCCGAGGACCTCGCGGCGGAGTTGGGCTGCTCGCTCGAGACGCTCGACTGGTTGGCGCTCTGCCGCCGGCCGGAAGAGGACCGGTTCGCCGAGCATCTGCGTCTCATCACGGACCGCTTCGAGTTGGCGCCGCTTCCGCTCGTGCGGCTCATCCGGCGCGTGGAGTCCCTGGCTGCCTTCTCGAAACCTGAGCGCCAGGAGGCTTCGAGCGGGTCCACGTTGCTCGCGGCGCGGGACCGGGACGACGATGACGGAGAGCTGGACGAATGAGGAGCGGATGGCTGGATGAGGCGGTGAAGGCCAGCAGACTTCCCCCCGCCACGGTGTTCCCTCGCGAGCTGGCGGACGAGGTGGAAACCTATCTTCGTGTCTTCCTCGTTCCGCTTCCAGGGCTCACCTGCCATCAGGCTCGCGATTGGTTGGCCCAGAGGAACAACATCCGGGTCGAAGTCCCGGACCAGGACCGTCCGATCCACGGGCTCATGGTGGCGGATCAGGGGCGGGGATTCATCTTCTATGAGGAGCGGGACTCCGCCGAGGTGCGGCGCTTCACCCTGGCGCACGAGGTGGCCCATTTCGTCCTCGATCATCTCCTGCCGCGAATGAAGGCCCTGGCGGCTTTCGGAGAGGACATCCTTCCGGTGCTGGATGGCGAGCGTCGGCTTGGGGCTGTGACGGGCCTATCCGCCATGCTCAAGCGGATTCCCCTGGGTGCTCAGGTCCGGCTCATGGATCGGGATTCTTCGGGCGCCATCTGCTCGGGGAAGGTGGACGCCGTGGAGCATCGAGCGGACCGCCCGGCCTTCGAGTTGTTGGCACCGGCCGATCTGGCCCTGCCGATGCTCGCGGACGTGCCCCGGACGCGGGCCGCGGAGGAACTGGCTTCCCGTTTCGGCCTTCGCCGGATGGAAGCCGCGGCGTACGCCCGCATCCTGCTCGGGCCGCGACACCGGCCCTTTTCCATCCAGAAGTACTTCCCCGAGGAAGAGGAGGAATAAGCATGTCGGAGGGGATTCCCCCGGATGGGGATGATGGTTTCATCGGGGACGATGAGTACCGTTCGGCGTTTGGCGAGGAACTCGCCGCCACGCTGGACCTCAGGACCTGGGAGCTGGGGCTCGATCCCAAGCACATCCTGAAGCGCTTCAAGGAGCAGGTCGACACGGCAGTGCATCAGGAGGACGTCGTCCGGGAGGCCATCCGCAAGGAGTTCTTCCCCCGCCTCAAGAAGCTGCGGGACGCGCCCCAGAGCGCGGGCGTCTACAAGGCCAGCCCCGAGCGCCTGGCCATCATTCACGAGAGCCTGCTCTTTCCGGGGCGGGTCGAGGCCGTCAACAGCGTGGCCGTCTCCCACGACAGCCTGCCCATCGCCATCACGCAGATTGGTGTCGCCATCGTCAGCTATGGGGGCAACACGGGAGTTTTCTCCCAGCGCCTCTTTCGCAAGGAGATGTCGACCCAGACGGATGGGCGCAAGCTGCTGCGGGAGATCTTCGAGCAGCGCCAGGCCCGGGGCGTCGAGGAGGAGGATCCCCTGTCCAAGCTGGCGCGCCGGAACATCCGGGCCCACGCGGAGCTGGCGCTCCTGCTGGACAGGTCGAGCGCCGACTGGCGCATGGGCTACGGCAACCCCTGCTCGCGTGAGCTGCTGTCGGGCTCCGGGTATTCGAGCCTGCTGACCGCGTCGCTCGAGCTGCTCAAGCGCCTCATCTGGGAGCAGCGCAAGTTCGTCTTCATTCCCAACTCGTTGGAAGACCGGGGCTTCCTGACCTTTGGCAACGCGTTGTTCGGGGGCGAGTACGCCATCATCGACACGCTCGAGGCGGACAGCGCGTACATCGTCGACCGGTGGAACTACGACAGGAAGGATCGGGAGCAGGCGTTCAAGTTCGTGAAGGAGTTCTGCCCGCACGTCGTGCGAGGCATCTTCCGCGCGTCGGACCAGTCGCCGCCGTACCTCTTCTACGCGCACCGGGAGCACGCCCACATCGCCGCTCACGTGGCGATGGCCGACAGCATCCTCCGCTCCGAGCGGGGCTTCCCCATGCTCCTGGATGTCGCGGATGTGGCCTGCCGGGGAGCCTTCGGCACGGAAGGCTTCATGGGCATGGTGAATGACGCCTACGCCCAGGCGGGCGCGAAGTACCACTACGTCAGCGAGCGCAAGCGGCGCCCCTAGGAGACATGACCCATGGCCGATGATGGCAAGACCCCTCCCGTCCCTCCGGGCCCGGCATCCCCGCCGCTCGGGACCGACCACAAGCCCGCCGCCCCTACGGCGACCCGAGGTCCTTCCACACCGGGGGGCGGGGCGCCTCCTCCTGGAGGGCCTGTCCGTCCTCCGGGTGGCGTGCAGGGCGCTCCACCCCCAGGAACAAGTGGGCCACGAACGGAGGCCCCGAGGGGGGCACCGCCGGCCGTTGCCCGGCCGTCCACGAGCACCCCCGTCCCTGGCGCACCGAGGCCGGATGCCACGCGTCCCCAATCGGGCCCGGTGGGCGGACCCGCGGCGACTCCCACCCCCTCCGCGCCTCGGAGCGACGCTTCCCGGCCCGCCGCCCCCTCGCAGCCCAAGGCTCCGTCGCAGCCCAACGGCCCGCCGCAGGCCGGCCGCCCGCTGCTCCAACCTCGTCCCGCAACGAGGTCCTCAGCCCTCTGCCCGGCGATACGCTGAAGGAGTTCGAGGAGCTGGCCAAGGCCCCGTCCCTGGAACTGGATCCCGAGCTCGACAAGGCCGTGGGCTTCACCCACTTCGACACCTCGTCGAGCGAGGACAACCTCATCACCGTCCTGACGACCCGGGCGGATCTGCAGAAGTTGGCCTCCCAGACGCTCGTGCGGGTGAAGTCCCGCGAGGACAACCGCTCCTATCTGGGCGTGGTGGTGCGGGGTCCCTTCTCGGAACCGGATGCCATCGCCGCCAACTCCACCATGGCCGTGGGCGTGGTCGTGCAGGGCAAGAAGCTGACCTACACCTTCGACTACCACGGACGCGCCGACATCGAACTGCTGGGCGAGGAGGTGGGTGACAAGCTCGAGCCTCCGGTTCTCCGGCCCCGCCCCAAGAGTCCCGTCTTCCTGCTGGATGAGAAGGAGAGTTCACGCGTGCTGGGACTCGGGGGGAACATGTGCCTCGGGTTGGTGGCGGGCTACGCGCGGATGGAGGCCCGTCTGGATCCCCAGGACAAGTCCATCCTTCCTCGTCACACCGGCATCATCGGGACGACGGGCGGCGGCAAATCCACCACCGTGGCCACCCTCCTCCACCACGCGCAGGCGGCGGGCATCGCGACCATCGTCTTCGATGTGGAAGGGGAATACACGCACGTGGATCAACCCACGAACCATGCGGCCATGCTCGCGGCCCTCCAGCGCCGGGGGTTGACGGCCGAGGGCGTGAAGGACCTGCACATCCATCACCTCACGGGCCGGGACAGCCGCAACCCGAGGCACCAGAATCTGCACCGCTTCTCGCTGAACTTCTCGAGCCTGTCTCCCTACGCCATCACGGAGATCCTCGGCATGACCGAGGCGCAGCAGGAGCGCTTCCACAAGGCCTACGACGTCACGAAGTTGCTGCTGGAGGACTTCAAGATCTTCCCGCGCAACGAGCAGGAGCATCAGCGGATGCTGGACGTGGATGAGCACTCGACGGGCTATCCGCGGATGACGCTCCTGCACCTGCTGGACGTCGTGGAGGCCTACATCTACAGCCTCAGTGACGAAGGCAAGGAGGAGGGCCGGAGCAAGTCCAGGGCCTCGTCCCGGAAGCGGAGCGCCTCCGAGGAGGATGCCGAGACGGAAGACGCGGAGGACGCGGAGTCCGCGCCACGCGGTCCCCGCTTGCGCAGCGAGTTCCGTGAGCAAGCCCATCGGGTGATGCGCAGGGTGCGGGAGCAGGGCAGCAAGAGCGAGGTGAGCTGGAAGGCGTTGATGGGCAGGCTCCAGAACCTGCGGCGTCTCAATGTCTTCGATGTGGGCTCGGCGCCCGGCGTGGATTACGGCGCGATGCTCACGCCCGGACGGGTGTCGGTGATCGACCTGTCGGATACGGACTCGCCCCAGCACAACAACCTCGTCATCGCCGACATCCTCCGGGGTCTTCAGGAGACGCAGGAAGCCCGCTACCAGGCGGCACACGAGCAGAAACAGTCCATCACCCCGGTGCTCATCATCATCGAGGAGGCGCACGAGTTCCTGTCCGCCAGCCGCATCTCCCAGATGCCGGTGCTGTTCGAGCAGGTGGCGAAGATCGCCAAGCGGGGGCGCAAGAGGTGGCTGGGGCTCGTCTTCGTCACGCAGTTGCCGCAGCACCTGCCCAACGAGGTGCTGGGGCTGCTCAACAACTTCATCATCCACAAGATCACGGACAGCTCCGTCATCTCCCGGATGCAGAAGACGGCGGGCAACATCGACGAGAGCCTGTGGAATCGCGTCTCACGGCTCGCGCCCGGCCAGGCGCTCGTGTCGTTCAGCAACTTCGCCCGGCCGTTGATGGTCGCGGTGGATCCCGCCCCCGTGAAGCGGCTGCTCGTGGATTAGAACGAGACGCGCAGTTGCACGCCGACGCGCGAGGGCGCCACCGCCACCTGGAGGTTCCACGCGGGAGGAGGGGCGCCTTCGCCGTGCTCCACGCTCCCTCGCGGTAGCGCCGGAGTGTCTCCTCGGCGCCGAAGGGCTGGGTGAGGATCATCGCCTCGCCGATCAGGATGCCGCTGACGGCGGTGACGGCGCCCGAGACCCACCGGTCGAAGAAGACGCCCAGCACCAGCCCGGAGAGCAGGCCGTAGACGATGTTCGCGCCGTGCATCAGCCAGCTCCGGCCCAGCGCTTCACCCTCGGCGCCGCGCACGAGCAGCCGTTCGGCCTGGGCGAGCACGTCGCAGTCCACCTCACTGGGATGTTCGCGCGCCAGCGTGTCGAGCGTGACGGAGTCGGTCATCACGTCCAGGGGGAGCGCGAGAAGCGCCGCGAGCCCTCCGGCGGAGGAGAGTGCTCCCACGTAGAGGTCCACCTGATCACCCGAGGGAACGGCCGGGACCGCGGCGAGCTGGCCCAGGGTCAACACCCCGTAGCCCGCGCCCCACGCGCCCGTCCAGAGCCGCGCGCGCCGTGCGTCCTCGCTCAGGTGCGATTGGATGAACGTGAGCCGTTGGTGGTTCTCGGTGGGCGTGGAGCAGGTCTGCTCCGCGCGAGCGAGTCCCGAGACGAGAATCAACAGGAGCAGCGGCAATCTCATGGATGTGACCCGGAAGGCGCCGATGGCCGCGCGAATCAATCAATAGAAGCGCAGCGAGGTGGTGACGTTGTCGAAGCCGGGAGGCATCGAGAGGCTGCTGGTCGGCGCCGCGAAGGAGGCTCCCGTGCAGTCGGAGCCATCGAAGAAGAACGCCCCACAGTAGGCGAGGCGGAAGGAGGACGTCAGGTTGTCCGAGGCCGCCGGAAGGTTGATGCACTGGCCCACCGACCCCGTCACCGGAAAGGGGTTGAGCGGCGGCCCGGAGAGGTTGGTGCCATCGAGCAGGTACGCGTAGCACGTGACCATGGCGTGCACTCCCGGCTGTTCAGCCGCCTCGGAGGGCGCCGCCTCGGAGTTCGAGTCGCTCCCACCACACGCGGCCAGCGACAGGGTGCACACCACCATCAGGGACAAGCGAGGCGTCTTCATGGGACTCGACTCCAGGGCTCCTGGATGGATCATTCCATCGGGTTCACCTGGAATATGACTCATGATTTCCTGCTCTTTCAAGGAGGTGGCTTCCCCATCAAGGCGGGGGTTCGAACGTGGGAGAAGGACCCCCCGCGTCCAGGCTCACGGGAACCGGTTGGGGTTTGGCCACGCGCAGCAGACAGCGCCCTTCGTAGGGCACGGTCTGCGGTGGGCATCTTGGAGGTTGGTGCTCCGTCGCCAGCCAACAACCGCCACCGATTTCTCGCTCGAGGCCCGCCGTGCATGGGGCTCGCTTCTGATTGGGGGTCAGGGGAGGGGCGCCGTCGCTCCCATGACCGGCTCGATGTCCTGGTCGGTCCAGATGGTCTCCGGCGTGGGCGCCTCCTCCAGGTCCTCTCCACGCTCCTTCAGCCGCACCCCGAGCACCGCGCCCAATCCCAGGACGAGCAGGACGGGCAGGGCACGGCTCATCCATGTGCTCTCCGAGGGGGTCACGGGGCCTGGGGGGTGCTCCTCCCCCCGGTAGGTCTTTCTCGGTGGTGTGCTCGTTATCGCCCCATCCGTAGCAGAGGGGGAGTTCCCAACGCTTTTCACCCCGGTTTTCCCGGAGGAGCGCCTCCAACCGCTCGCACAGAACCTTGGCATTGGGCACACGTTCCTGGGGATTCAGGGCGAGCAGGTCCATGCACAAACGTGACAGGGATTCGGGAACACGGGGGTTGCGCATATGCGGTGGCAGGTGATGGCCCATGAGGATGGCGTGGATGACCTCCTCCTGCTCCTCGCCGTCGAAGGGGTACTCGTCCGTGAGGAGCACGTAGAGCATGACCCCCAGGGCATACAGCTCGTCCGTCATCGCGTACTGGTAACGGGATTTGGACACGTACTGATGGCCCTGGATGAAGGCCAGGGACTCGGGGCTGCGGTAGCGCAAGCTGGCCGGGGGAAGGGCGCCCCAGGTGGCGCGAGGCGCGTGCGGACTGATGCCGGCGCCGAAGTCCACCAGCACCGGCGCCCCGTCTGATTCGCGCACCAGCACGTTGTCGCCCTTCAGGTCGCGGTGGAACACGCCGCGGGCGTGGAGTGTCTTCAAGGCTCGGCCCAGGGGCAGCAGCTTCTCCACCACCTCGAGAGCGGACGGGTTGTGTTCCCGGGCCCAGGTGTAGAGCGTCACGCCGGGGACGTATTCCATGACGAGCACGAGGTATTCGGGCGAGTCCTCGGGCCATTTGAAGTGGCCGCGCAGCCGCACGACATGGGGCAACTGGTGGGGCAGCAGGACGAACAGCTCGCGCCAGCCCCACGGGCCCACGCTGTCCAGGTGGAGGAACTTGAGGGCGGACGGGCGGCCCTTCTGCCGGGCGAGGTACACCCCGCCAAAGCCGCCCGCGCCCAGCATCCGATCGAGGCGGTAGCCGCCCACCTCCCGCCCGGGTCTCAGCTCCGTGTCCTGCTTGGACTTCATGCCACCCCTCGTGATGATGGGACCGACCTGGTGACTCCGGGGTCCGGTTCATGGACTCTATCTCCGAGGTGGGAGGCTACTACACCCGCCGTGGTCCGTGGGCGACTCCATTCGGCACCATGGGCCTCGCGGCGCTTTCCCGTTAAAACCCCGGTAGGGCCGGCGTCACGGCCGGCTGGGGGATGAGACATGCATACGGCGAAGCGGAAGGCACTGATCATCGGTGGGGGCCTGGGCGGTCTGACGGCGGCGCTCTCCCTGCACCGGCGGGGCTGGCGGGTGGAGGTCTTCGAGCAGGCGCCCCAGCTCCGGGAGGTGGGCTCGGGGCTGATGCTCTCTCCCAACGCCATGAGCGTGCTGATCGGACTGGGGCTGCGGCACGCGGTGGAGCGCGGGGTGGTGGTGACACAGGCGGAGATGTGCACGTGGCGGGGGACGGCGCTGATGAAGGTGCGAACGGAGGAGCTGCCTTGCGAGGGGCTCCGCCCGTGCTCTTCCACCGGGCGGCCGTGCATGGAGTCCTGAGCGAGGCGCTGGGGGAGGGGATCGCGGTGCACCTGGGGGCGCGGCTGGCGCGCTTCGAGGAGGATGGGTCCGGGGTGGTGGCGCACTTCGAGGATGGACGGGAGGCGAGGGGGATGTGCTGGTGGGGGCGGATGGGTTGCGCTCGGTGGTGCGCGCGCAACTGCACCCGGGGGAGCGCCTGCGCTATGCCGGCCAACCGTGTTGGCGCGGACTGGCGCGAGGCTTCGAGCACCCGGGACTGCCTCGGGGGATGCTGCGCGAGACGCAGGGCAGCGGGGCGCGCTTCGGCATGGGCCATGTGCGCGAGGACCTCGTGTACTGGTTCGCCGTCACGGACTGGCCCCAGGGGCAGCCTGTTCCGGGGGGCGACAAGGCCTTCCTCCAGGAGGTTTTCCAGACGGCTCATGCGCCCATTCCGCAGCTCATCGCGGCCACGGACGAGGCGGATCTGCTGCGCAACGATCTCCTGGATCGGCTGCCGATCGAGCAGTGGGGGCGTGGGAGGGTGACGCTGCTGGGGGATGCGGCGCACCCCATGATGCCCAACCTGGGACAGGGGGCGTGCTCGGCCATCGAGGACGGCGGCGTGCTGGCCCAGGTGTTGAGCGGGGCGGACGACATGGAGCGCGGCCTGCGGGACTACGAGGCCCGGCGCCGGGAGCGCACCGCGTGGTTGCAGCAGACCTCGTGGCGCTTTGGCGTCATTGCCCAGTGGAAGCACCCGCTCGCCGTCTGGATGCGTGAGCAGTCCGTCCGGCGGGCCCCGGCGAGCGTCATGCGGCGGCAGTACGAACGGCTCTGGGGCTGGCGGCTGGAGGCGGACCGGTAGCGCCGCGGTCACCCCGGCGCCGGGCTCCTTCGTCCCAGTCAGTAGAAGGTGGCGGCTCGCTCAGGCCACTCGCGTGGAGGAGGCCGCGAGCGGTTGCGGCCCCGGGGTCTGGGCGGCCTTGTCGGGCCGGACGGTGAGGGCCCCTCGAGCAGTTGTCCCGCCCGCTGGCGGTAGGGGTGGAAGCATAGGCCCGAAGGGAGCCATTGCTTTCGGGCGGGGAGGGAGATGCTGGCCCCATGTGGAAGCTCATCGAGCCGTTGGAGGAGGCGCCCGGGGCCCGGCAGATGGCGTTGCTCGTGCAAGGCTTCACCGAGCGGCTCGGCGTGGCCTGGACCTCGTCTCCGCTCCCTGCTCACGTGCGCACCCGGGTCGAGCAACTCGTCACCCGGCGTTACGGCCGCGACGACTGGACGCGTGACGCGTCCATCTTTCCGGCTAGGCTTCCGAGCGATGCTTCGTTCGACTCGCTGGCCCAACCCTCTGTCACTCCTCGTCGTCGCTCTTCTCGGAACCCTCGGGCCCACCTGGGCCGCCCCGGATCCGAACCCCCCTACGTACATGAAAGGATGTGCCGCGGATTCCCTGGCCGCCGCGAGTGAAGGGCGGCTCGACGAGGCACTCGTGCTCGCACGCCGCAAGGCCGACACGTGCTCGTGGGCGAGATTCCTGGCGGGAGATCTGCTCTCCGCCCGGGAACAGTTCGAAGAGGCGAGTACCTTCCTCGAGCGCGACCTCGTCTCTAAAGAGAACAACCGGCGTTCGGTCGATCTGCTCGTCCAGATCTTCCCGCGACTCTCGCCCGAGCGTCAGGCGCAGCTTGCCGCCCTCGGGGCTTCGCGCGAGGCCCCCCTTCACGTCTGGAGTGTGCCCCAGATCGATGCCTGGATTACCCAGGTCGTCTGTCGCGAGCGGCGGCTCGACAAAGTGGACTCGAGCGACCGTCGCGCCTGGGGACTGGGGAGCATGAGCTTCGAGTGCCCGCCAGGCGTGGCGCGCCAGGTCTTCTTCTTCCTGCACACCGAGGGCCCCTATCTTCCGCCGCCGACTCCGAGCGAGGGAATCGCGGTGGAGAGGGTTCTTCCCGCGCTCAGCTCCCGTTATGGAATCCGCTCCGTGGAGGCGCTTCACCAGGCGGTCGTGGATCCTCTCGAGGTGGACCGCAGCACGGCCTGGCTCGTCTCGTGGATCCATGACTACCCGTCGGCGAGCTCCCTTTGGACACAGCTTCTGCGCGACAACCCCGACGACCTGGAAGCGGCGCTGCATCTGGGCAAGATCCAGGCCGAACTCGGGGACCTGAAGGGTGCTCTCCAGACGCTGGATTCGGTCACCCTGGACTCCGCGACCGTGAAGGACACTCGGAGCGGGGTGATGGGGACGAGCTCTCTTTCTCTCTTCGTTGCATCGTGCTCCTCGAGCAGCGAGAGGTGAAGGAGGCCGAGGAGGCGTGCCGCGCCTCCATCGCGCGTGGCTCGAAGATGAATGGGCCCCACTTCCTCGCCCTGGTGCTCTACCTGCAAGGCAAGGATTCGGAGGCACTGCAGTACGTCCGCACGAGCCTCGCCAACACCCCGCGGAACCCCGCCGCTCATTTCCTGCACGGCCTCATCCTCCGCTCGTTGGGCAAGCAGTCCGAGGCCGTGGAGGCGTGGAAGGCCGCCGCGGACTACAGGCTGACGCACACCGTGGTGAAGGAGCGCGAGCGAACGCGGGCGGCATGGGTGCGCGCCATCGAGGAGGCCAAGCGGGAGCAGACGGTGGCGGAACTCACGCTCTGTGGGCACTACTATCTGGACCTCTTGCTGCCGGACAGGTCCGAGGCGTGCTTCGCGCGTGCGGAGTCACTCCGTCAGGGGTCCACGACCGCCGAGCGGCTCATCCATCAGGCCGAAGTGGATCCGAAGGCCGTGCTGCGTGCCACGCAGAGCCTTCCGCGCAAGGCACGCAACCCAGACGTTCTGTATGCCATGGCCTTCGCGCACGAGCGCGCGGGCAACCCCACGGAGGCTCTGCGCTGGCTGGACGAGTCCCTGCGGGCGGCCCCCGCTGGTCACCCGGGCACACGCGAGTTGCTGACTCGCATGTGCAAGGAACTCCCCCTGTCCGATTGCCTGAAGCAGCACCGTCAGGGCAAGCAAGGACCGTGACCGGGCTTGCTCCTGCTTCGTTTCAGTCCAGGAGGTTGGCCAGGCCCGCGTACGTATTGGCTCCTGGGATGCCGTCAATCGGGCCCGCGTAGCCGCCGCGGCTCGCCAGGGATTGAAGCACCTTATAGGTGTTCGTCCCTGGTACCCCATCGATGGGGCCCGTGTACCCGGCGCCGCTCAAGAAGGTCTGGAGGCCTCTCCACGAGTTCACCCCCAGCGCGCCATCGCTGGGGCCCATGTACCCGCCCAGGCGCGCGACCCGCTGGAGCGCCGCGTACGATTGGGTTCCCATGACGCCATCGATGGGGCCTGTGTAGCCAAAGCCACGCAGGACGGTCTGCACGCCCATCCATGAGTTGGTTCCCATGGCTCCGTCGATGGGGCCCGTGTAGCCCCCCTTCGCGGCGAAGCGTTGAAGCGCCTTCCAGGAGTTGGTGCCCATGACGCCATCCACGGGCCCCGAGTAGCCGTAGCCGCCGAGGACCTGCTGGACTCCCTTCCACGTGTTCGCGCCGGGGACGCCGTCCACGGCACCGGTGTATCCGCCCGCTCGAGCGATGCGCTGCATCGTCACCCCTTGAGCGTTGCTGACGGGAGGCACCTCGCCGGAGGACCCGTTCAAGTACGCCTGGATTCCGGCATACGTGTTGGGCCCGGGAACGCCATCGATGGGACCCGTGTAGCCACCGTCCTGGGCGAGAAGTTGCAAGCCCTTGTAGGTGTTGATGCCTGGAACGCCATCGACGGGCCCGTCGTAATACCCCAGCTCGCGGAGGGCTCGCTGCACCCCCAGCCGGTATTGACACCCGGGACGCCGTCAATGACTCCCGTGTAGCCGCCCCGACGCGCCAGGTTCTGCAGGATGGTTCCCTGCTCGACGGTGATGACGGGGGCGCCTCCGCCAGAGGAGCCGCCACCGGGAATGGCCGTCGGCGGGGGAGGCGTCGCGCCATCCGGCGGCTGACTCAGTCCGGCGAACGCGGACAACCCGGCGACGTTCAAGTCGAGAGGAATTCCATTCTGGTTGCCGGACGAGGTGTATTGATGAATCTCCCACGAGGGAAAGGCCGACCCGATGTTCGGGTTGCCCGGAGTACCCGTGTAGTGGGCGATCCACAGCTTGGAGCCAACGGCCTGGGTCTGGGGCCGGTGTTGGACGTGAGCAGGCTCGAATAGGTGTACAGGAAGGGGGCCTTGCCCAGACGGGCCTTGACCGCTTGCATGAAGGTCGCGGTCAGGGAGTCGTTCCAGAAGATGCCGTCGTCGATCGCCTCGTTGTCGAGCACCAGGAGATCGCCGGGGCGATGGTCATACAGGTGGTCCACGAAGTACTGGGCATCGGCCGCGGGGTTGGCCGAGCCCGCCATCCAGTAATGGCCCACGAGCAACCCGGCCGCGCGAGCCCGGGCGACCTGCTGGGCGTAGTACGGCGCGACGTAGAGGGGTGAGACATTGGAGCCGCCTGCCTTGACGATGGCGAACTGGTAGCCGGCGGCGCGAATGGCGTTGAAGTCCAGATCCCGCTGGGTGGTGCCGACATCGATTCCATAGACACCGCTCATCCCCGTCGGTGGAGGAGTTCCGGGGACTGGGACAACCAGTTGTTGAGGCCCGCGTAGGTGTACTGTCCTGGGAAGCCATCCACGGGGCCCGTGTACCCTCCGAGTTGTGCGAGTCTCTGGACACCCTTCCAGGTGTTCTCACCCGGGACGCCGTCGATGGGGCCGGAGTAGAAGCCCTTGGTGCTGATGACGGTCTGGACGCCCTTCCACGTGTTGGCTCCGGGTACGCCGTCCACCGCGCCCGTGTAGCCACCGCGCTGGGCGACGCGCTGGAGAATCTTTCCTTCCTCGATGCTGATCTGGATTCCCCGGAACCTCCACCGGAGCCTGTACCGCCGCCGCTTCCGGTGCCAAGTACGTTGCGGATGAGGGGGCGGGATCGCTGACATTCTCGCCAAACGCGCAGCGATCCGTGGAGCCTCGGGTCATGTGGAGGTGAGGACCGGTCCACGCCGACCCATGATCATCTCCGGGGCCCGCCGCATAGGCGATGATGTCACCCTGCTGAACGAAATCTCCCACGGAGACTTGGGTCCGGATGATGTGATCGTACCCGGAGAAGTCGCCTGGCGCGGATTCCACCGCGATGGTGTGGCCCACGATGGAGGAGTACTGGATGCGGCGGACGGTGCCGGAGCGCAGCGCGGGAATCGCCTGACCGGCGCTGGCGGCGATGTCGAGCCCGCGGTGGCCCAGGGGGCCGTAGTAGGGGCCGGTGGCTCCGAAACGAGTGCTCCACCGTCCTTCCGCATAGAAGGCTTGCACATTGGACGGCACGGCCAGGGGGGTGGACTGGGCGGCGGAACTCCGGGCTTCGGAGCCTTCCTGGACCATCTCGCCACAGCCAGTCAGGGCGATAAGGCCCAACACCAGCGTCAAGGTGTTCGAGGTGAGACTCCGGAGGAAGCTTTTTGTCGTGGACCAACTGTTCATACGTCTCCTCGGCATTCCAGAAAAGAAGCCAAGTCGAGCGTAACCGGCGTGTGGGTCCTCTGGCAAAAAGCGACGTCACGTCAGTCGATAAAGCGCCGAGCCCAATTCATGGCTTCTTCTGGGGTGAAACCTTCGACTCGAAACCTGGGAGCATTGAAGGGCTTGTCGAGCCAAGGCTCCAGCACGCGGCCGAGTTCCCGATAGGCGGGGAGCGAGTTGCCTTGGGTGAGATCGCCCGCTTCGGGCCAATCCCCCAGCGACACGACGGCCCGCGTCCCGTCGATGTCCCGCACGGTCGTCTCCGGTGAGTGCAGACGTGAACGAAGTGCGGACACTCCGCCCAGTTCCTGAAGGACGGGAGGGCCCAGGAAGTTGAGCCAGTGCACCCCATCCACGCGCGTGCCCATCCAATCGGGAGTGGAGCCGTGATTGAGACTGATGCCCGGATGGCGAAGGAGCTCGGTGCGGATTCGGGGCGTGAAGAACACGTCCCCAACGAGGGAGTCGAAGCTCAGTCCCGCGTGGCCGCTGGCGAAGTGAAGGCCCGAGGCCAAGTCGAGCAGCAGTTCTTTCACGGCGGCGGGGCCGTGTTCCTCGATGTACTCGGTCGGGAGTGTGCCCGCGAGGTAGCTCACGTCGTAGTCGGAAGGAGCCGGGCCCGGGATGGGAGCCGGGCCGAGTAGGTGAGCCTGAAACCCGAGAGCCTGTCGTGCCCGTTGCCCAGGTAAATCCATGTCTCGTGGCCGTTCTTCTCCATCTCCCTGATGCGGTACGGGTCGGCACAATCCTCGGCGTAGCGGAAGGGACGGTCGGGTAGCAGCAGTTCGCGGAGGCGTTTCCGACGTTCGTCGGAAAGAGGCCCGAAAGATGAGGGACCGAAGGCGCAGGAGTCGATGGCATCAGGTCCCTCACCAACTGCTTTCATATAGCAGGTGAATGCGTGGGATACCCCGGCAGCAAGGTCCGGGTGATCATGCGGCATGTAGAAGGCGAAATGAATCACCTCCCTCGCCAGAAGACGCTCACCGGCTTCTTTATCGGGAGGGTAGATGCCATGGGGGCGAATCCGGGGATAGTGCGGTGTCACGGGGCGGGTAGCCTACTGATTCCGAGGCTCGGCGTCACGACGGCAGGCAGGCAGTTCTCGTTGCCGAGGTCTTTGTATTTGAGGAGCTGCGCCTGGGTATGCGGATCGGAGAGAGGATCGCGGCGGTCCGCGATGTCGCAGGGAAACTTGAAGTCGTAGATGCATTGAATCCGTGTGGCATTGCGCGTGAAGTGGAGGACGACGTCTGGCCGCTGTGAGCCGAGCCACCTGTCGGTCAGCAGGAGTTCCTTTGTTACATCATCCTTGCGATAGCGTGGCTCGATGGCGAAGTTGCCGGGAAATTCCTCGGCCAGACGCTTCCGCACACAGATGAAGGCGGCTGCGTGCTTGAGATTGCCAAGGTGCTGCTTCCATGTATTGGCGGTCTTGTTCTGGACGTTGGGCTCCTTGTTACACTCGGATTCGGGTAGGGACTTGCCTTCGCCGAAGAGTTCCTCGTTGATCTTGAAGTTGGCCTCGCTGGCGCACTCGGTCAGGATGGCCTCGGCCTTTTTCTCTGGGCACTGTCGAGGAACTTCATGACAGTAAGGAGACCGTGGAGGGTCTTGGTTGCTTGGACGACGTTGTCGAGCACCTGACCGGACCGGATGATTGTTGGCGCGAGAATCTCCCCGGTGTTTGGTGCGACGGGGGCGGCGCAGGCAGCTCCACACGACTGATTGAAGAGGGTTGGAGTGCCGTCGTTGAGGAGGTCAAGGGGCGCGAGAGGGACGGTAGTGCAGGCCAAGCTGAGGATTGAGGCAGCCGAGACTGCTAGCAGGGCATGGGCGTAACGGACATTGACTGGCCTAGTCGAGTTCATGTGGGTACTCCCAAGTCCGATGAAATCCCCAGCGCGGACAGAATGCACTCCGGCTGCTCCAGGTGGGGACTGTGTCCGGCCCGCACTCGCACCAGCCGCGCGGAGGGCTGAGCCCTCACCGCGGCCTCGGCCAGTGACACGGGCAGGACGCCATCATTCTCGCCCCACAGGTACACGGTGGGCGGCTTCACCTCGCCCAGCCGCTCACGCCGGTGGAACACACCCCCCGTGAGGGGCACCAACATATTGAAGGCCCGCGTGGCCTCGGTCCTCCCCCCACTCACCGTCATCAGCTCGTAGTCCAGCGCCATCAGCCGGCGGCGGTGTGGGGTGTCCGGCAGCGGAGCGATCCGCCCGAAGAGCCTGGGTCCCAACACGCGTGCCACCCGCTCTGGCCCCACGCGGAAGTAGAGGCGGGCCTCCCGCGCCATCTCCGGCCCCAGGCCCATCGCGTCCACCAGCACCGGGCGCTTCACCGGAACCCGGCCCCGCAGCGCCAGCTCCAGCGCCACCAGCCCTCCCAGCGAGTGGCCCACCAGGGTCATCGGCCCCGGGGCCAGGGTGGAGAGCACCTCCTCCACCGGCTCGACGAAGAACCGCAGTCCGTCCTCGGCCGTCCGGAGCGGCCCCGGGGTCGCCGGGGAGCCCCCGAAGCCCGGCAGGTCCACCGCCAGCACCCGGTGCTCCCTCGCGAGGGCCGGCAGGAGGGGGAACCACGTGCTCGCCGCGCTCCCCCGCCCATGCAGGAGCACCAGGGGCGGGCCCTCGCCCCCCTCGAGCAGCCGCAGCGTCCCTCCTCCAGCGAGCGGGCATGCGCGGGGCACCACCCCGGGCGCCAGCTCCCCGAGCACCTCCGCTTCCACGGGCCCCAGAGGGGGGACTCCACTGCCCGGGCCGGGGACGTGCCCCGGGCTGCTCCCTCCGGTCATCCGCCATGCCCTCCTGGGTGGGGTCCACCCGGAAAATACCGGAATGCCCGGCCTACTGCGCTGTTGAGCCGGTCACCCCCCTCACCTAGGCTGCCTGCCTTCTCAGGGACGGTCGAGACAACACCTTATGAACACGGACATCCGGGCACTCACCGAGCGCGTGCAGCAGGAGAGCGGCTTCGTCGAACTCCTCAACCAGGAGGTCGGCAAGGTCATCGTCGGCCAGCGCTACATGCTCGAGCGCATCCTCATTGGCGTGCTCTGCAATGGCCACGTCCTCCTCGAGGGCGTGCCGGGCCTCGCCAAGACGCTCACGGTGCGCACCATCGCCGACAGCATCAGCGCCTCGTTCATGCGCATCCAGTTCACGCCGGATCTGCTGCCCGCGGACCTCGTCGGCACGATGATCTACAACCAGCAGGCGGCCAACTTCACCGTGCGCAAGGGGCCCGTCTTCGCCAACGTGGTGCTCGCGGACGAAATCAACCGCGCCCCCGCCAAGGTCCAGTCCGCGCTGCTCGAGGCCATGCAGGAGCGCCAGGTCACCATCGGCGACCAGTCCTTCCCGCTGCCCTCGCCCTTCCTCGTCCTCGCCACCCAGAACCCCATCGAGCAGGAGGGCACCTACCCGCTGCCCGAGGCGCAGGTGGACCGCTTCATGCTCAAGGTGAAGGTGGGCTACCCCACGCGCGAGGAGGAGAAGATCATCATGGACCGGATGAGCGGTGGCAAGCCGCCCGCGGTCCAGCGCGTCATCGCCCTGGAGCAGCTCGTGCGCGCGCGCGAGCTCGTCCATCAGATCTACATGGACGAGAAGGTGAAGGACTACATCCTCAACGTGGTCTTCGCCACGCGCGAGCCCGCGCGCTACGGCCTGAAGGATCAGGCGGACTACATCCAGTTCGGCGCGAGCCCCCGCGCCACCATCGCGCTGAGCCGGGCCTCGCGCGCCCACGCCTTCCTGCGCCACCGCGGCTTCGTCACCCCCGAGGACGTGAAGGCCGTGGCCTTCGACGTGCTGCGCCACCGCGTGGCCCTCACCTACGAGGCCGAGGCCGAGGAGCTCACCACGGAGAAGCTCATCCAGCGCGTGTTCGATCGCGTCGAGGTGCCGTAAGTCCCGGACGAGGAGCCTGGAGACCGCGCCGTGCTCGCCAAGGACATCATCCGCCGCATCCGCAAGCTGGAGATCCGCACCCGCAAGGTGGTGTCGGACATGCTCGCGGGCCAGTACCACTCGGTCTTCAAGGGCCGGGGCATGGCCTTCTCCGAGGTGCGGCAGTACCAGCCCGGGGACGAGATTCGCATCATCGACTGGAACGTCACCGCCCGGATGAACGAGGCCTACGTCAAGGTCTTCACCGAGGAGCGCGAGCTCACGGTGATGCTCCTCGTGGACGTGTCGGCCTCCAAGGAGTTCGGCTCGCGCGAGCGCTCCAAGTCCGAGGTGGCCGCCGAGGTGGCCGCTCAGATCGCCTTCAGCGCCATCGCCAACAACGATCGGGTGGGGCTCATCCTCTTCTCCGACCGGGTGGAGAAGGTGGTGCCGCCGCGCAAGGGCCGCTCGCACGTGATGCGGCTGGTCAGCGACATCCTCACCTTCCAGCCCAAGGGGAAGGGGACGGACCTGTCCGCGGGCCTCACCTATTTGAGCCGCGTGGCCAACCGCAAGACGGTGACGTTCCTCGTCTCGGACTTCCTCGCCTCGGGCTATGAGGCGCCGCTGCGGCTGGTGGGCCGCAAGCACGACCTGGTGCCCGTGGTCATCGTGGATCCGCTGGAGCGCGAGTTCCCCAGGATGGGGCTCGTGGAGATGGAAGACCCCGAGACGGGTGAGCGCTTCGTGGTGGACACGAGCGATCCGCTCGTGCGCGGCCGCTACGCGCGCGCCCTGCAGGGCCAGCGCGAGGAGCTGCGCCGGCTCTTCAAGAAGCTGGAGTTGGACCACGTGGAGCTGAGCACCGGGGATGACCATGGCATGGCCCTGGTGCGCTTCTTCCGCGCCCGCTCCCGGAGGATGGCGGCATGAGGGCGTTGACGCTCTGCGCGTTCCTGGTCGTCTCGCCCCTGGCCGCTCAGGCCCAGGCTCCGGCCCCCGCCGCGGCGAGCGCGAAGCTGCCCGAGGTGGAGCCCTCGGGGATGCAGGCCCGCGTGCAGCCCGAGCGCGTGCTGCTGGGCGAGCCCTTCGTCTACGAGGTGGTGCTCACCCATCCGGCGGACCACCGCTACGAGCTGGACGTGCCGCCGGACCTGGGGGACTTCGAGCTGCTGGCCCAGGAGCGCACGCCTCCCGCGGCGGGCAAGGATCCGGCGGTCACCGTGTTCCGGGTGCGCATGTCCGCCTTCAAGCTGGGCATGGTGACGCTGCCGGACCTGACCTTCCTCGTGTCCACGCCGGAGGGGCCGCGGCGCTACGTGGCTCCGGGCCGGACGCTGGAGGTGGGCTCCACGCTGCCCGAGGACGCCGAGGCCAAGGGCGAGGATCTCCGCGACATCCAGCCGCCCACCGAGGTGGCCATCCGCTCGCTGACGCTCGTGTGGGCCGCCCTGGGCGTCATCGCCGCGGCGCTGCTGGGCTGGGCCGCGTGGCGCTTCTTCCAGAAGTACCGGGAGCGGCGGCGCGCGGCGGTGGCTCCCCGCTGCCCCTGGACGTGCGCACGCGCCGGGCCCTGGACGCCCTCAAGAGCGAGAACCTGCCCGCGCAGGGGCGGGTGAAGGACTTCTACTTCCGTCTGTCGGAGATCGTCCGAGGCTACCTGGGCGAGCGCTATGGCTTCGACGCGCTCGAGTGCACCAGCTCGGAGCTGATGGCGCAGTTGCGGCGGCTCAAGGCGCCCGGCCTGCCCGAGGACGGACTGATGCGCTTCATTTCCGAGTCGGACCTGGTGAAGTACGCCCGGGCCGAGTCCTCCCCGGATTCGTGCCGCGAGGCGCTGACGTTCGGCTACTCGCTGCTGGACCAGACTTGGCCCCCTCCTCCTCCGCCCGAAGCGGCCCCCGTGTCCCATGCTTCCGGACCTCGCGTTCCATAGCCCCCATTATCTGTGGGGGTTGCTCCTCATCCCCCTCCTGTTCGTCTGGAGCTGGTGGGAGAAGCGCCGCCGCGCCGTGCTGCGCTTCTCCGCGGCGCACGTGTTCACCCGGCACCCCCGGGGCCTGCGCGTGTACCTCCTGCCGATGCTGCCCCTGCTGCGCGCCGCCGCGGTGGCCGCCGCCCTCGTCGCGCTCGCCCGGCCCCAGTCGCGCGACACGCGCGTGCGGGACTTGAACGTGGAGGGCATCGACATCGTCGTCGCGCTCGACCTGTCCACCTCCATGGAGGCCGGTGACTTCCGCCCGCAGAACCGCCTGCACGTGGCCAAGGAGGTGCTCAGCGAGTTCATCACCAACCGCGTGAATGACCGCATCGGCCTCGTGGTCTTCGCGGGCGCGGCCTACACGCAGGCGCCCCTGACGCTCGACTACGGCGTGCTCAAGGAGGTGCTGCGGCAGCTGCACGCGCGTGCTGGAGGACGGCACGGCCATTGGCGACGCGCTGGCCACGGCGCTCAACCGCCTGCGCGACTCGGACGCCAAGAGCCGCGTGGTGGTGCTCATCACCGACGGTGACAACAACGCGGGGAAGATCTCCCCGCTGGACTCGGCGGGCATGGCGAAGTCCCTGCACATCCCCATCTACACCATCCTCGTGGGCAAGGGCGGCAAGGTGCCCTTTCCCCAGGGCACGGATCTGTTCGGCAACACCGTGTGGCGCGAGACGGAGATTCCCATCAACCCCGAGCTGCTCCAGGACATCGCCGACTCCACCGGCGGCGAGTACTACCGCGCCACGGATCCCGAGGGCCTCAAGCGGGGCCTGCAGAAGGTGCTCGACTCGCTCGAGCGCTCCAAGTTGATGGAGGGCGGTGCCTCGGCCAACTACCGCGAGGACTACCACTCGTACCTGCTGCTGGCCTTTGGCTTCGCCGTGCTGGAACTCTTCCTGCGCTCCACCTTCCTGCGGGTGTCGCCGTGAACCTGACGGAACCCTGGCGTTTCAAGTTCCTGGGCTACCAGATGGGGCTCGCCAAACCCGCCTTCCTCGCGCTGTGCGTGGCGGGCGCGCTGGTGGGGGCCCTGGCCCTGTGGCTGGCGCTGCGCCGGCGCTCGCGCGTGCGCGCGTTCCTCACCGAGCGGCTCGTGGACAAGCTGGCCCCGGGCACCTCGCGCTGGCTGCCGGCCACCCAGGCGGGGCTCCAGGGCCTGGGGCTCATCCTCTTCGGCCTCGCGCTCGCCCAGCCCCAGTGTGGCACCACGAGCGAGCTGGCCAAGCGGCGCGGCATCGACGTGGTGGTGGCGCTGGATGCGTCCAAGTCCATGCTCGCGCGCGACGTGCAGCCCAGCCGCCTCGAGCGCGCCCGGCTGGAGCTCTCCACGCTGCTGGACGAGCTGAAGGGGGACCGGGTGGGGCTCGTGGCCTTCGCCGGGGATGCCTTCATCCAGTCGCCGCTCACCTCGGACTACTCGGCGGTGAAGCTGTTCCTGCGCGCGGTGGACCCGGAGCAGATGCCCCAGGGCGGCAGCAACATCGGCGAGGCGCTCCTGCTGGCGCGCCAGGTGCTGGACAACGCGGACCGCGGCTCCAAGGAGCGCGTGGTGGTGTTGCTCTCGGACGGCGAGGACCTGACGGGCGAGGTGGACGAGGCGGTGGCCGCGCTCAAGGAAGCCCACGTGCAGGTGCTCACCGTGGGCGTGGGCTCCGAGCAGGGCGAGCCCATCCCCGTGTACAACCGCCGGGGCGAGTTCTCGGACTACAAGAAGGACAGCAGCGGCGAGACGGTCATCACCCGCATGGACCGGGCGGGCCTGACGGCCATCGCCGAGGCCACGGGCGGCGAGTTCTTCTACCAGCCGCGTGGTGTGGCCATGGCCCAGGTGCTGGAGCGTATCGAGAAGATGCAGAAGAGCGAGTTGGAGAGCCGGGTCACCGTCCGCTACGACGAGCGCTTCCAGATGTTCGCCCTGCCGGGGCTCGTCCTGCTGGTGCTCGGCATGGTGCTGCCCTCGTCCTGGCGCCGGAGGTCCGCATGAGCCGGGGTTTCGGACGCGCGAGGGCCCGGGTGTGGCTCTGCCTGGGGTTGCTCCTGTCCTCCCTTCCTTTCACGGCGGGGGCCGCGGGACTGCTGGAGAAGGAGCACCCGCTCATCCAACAGGGCCGCCGGCGTACGACGCCGGGCGGTACGAGGACGCGCTGTCCTCCTTCGAGCAGGCGAAGAAGGAGCGGCCGAACGACCCGGCGGTGGACTTCAACCGGGGCGACGCGTTGATGAAGCTGGGCCGCTATGACGAGGCGAAGCAGGCCTTCCAGGGCGTGGCGGAGGCCAACGGCCGGCCCGACCTGCGGCAGAAGGCCACGTACAACCTGGGCAATGTCCACGCGGCCCTGGGGGATACGCGCGAGGCCATGAAGGCCTACCGCCGCGCGCTCACGATGGATCCCACGGATGCCCAGGCCCGGCACAACTACGAGGTGTTGCTGCGCAACCTTCCTCCCCCCAGAAGGGCGGGGGTGATGGTGGCACGGATGGTGGCCAGGATGGCGGGCAGGACGGGGGACAGGATGGCGGCCGTCCCGACGCGGGCCAGCCCGATGGTGGCACCGATGGAGGCCAGGACGGCGGGAGCGATGGCGGCTCCGACGCGGGGCAGGACGGCGGCACGGATGGAGGTGCGGATGGGGGCGCGGGCGATTCCGGCACGCCGGACGCGGGTCCGGGAGACGCGGGCCCGGGCGATGGCGGTCCCGAGGATGGGGGCGCGGACGGTGGCGAGCCCGGGGATGGCGGCGAGGGGGGCGATGGTGGCCAGCAAGGCGACGGCGGCCAGTCGGAGGAAGCCCAGGAGTCGGACGCGGGTTCTCCGGGGGAGATCGACGAGCTGGATGGTGGGGTGAGCGCCGAGGAGATCGACCGGCAGGAGGCCGAGCGCCTGCTGGATGCGATGAAGCAGAACGAGAAGAATCTCCAGCTGTGGCGCTTCCAGCAGAAGAAGCGGCCGAGGAATCCCAATGAGAAGGATTGGTAGCGGCCACGCGGCGCTGGCCGCCATCGCCCTGCTCTTCGCGGCACTGCCCGCGTGGGCGGAGGTCGAGTTCTACCAGACGGTGGATCGCACCGAGGTGGGCACGGAGGACGTGTTCCAGCTCACCGTGGTGGTGGTGGATCCTCCGGACAACGCCCAGGTGCAGTTCCCCGCGCCCGAGGACTTCGAGGTGCTGTCCTCCTCGCAGAGCACCCAGCGCTCCATCCAGATGAACGGGGGCGGGCCGCCCGTCATCCAGACGGTGCGCAAGCACGTGTTGATGATGCGCGCCCAGCGCGCGGGCAACCTCACGCTTCCGCCCGCCGTGCTCTCCGCCGGCGGCCACACCGGCGCACCGACTCCATCAAGATGACGGTGCGCAAGGGCCGCGTCTCGCCCCCCGCCGGCCAGGCCCAGGCGGGACGCCAGCGGATGCCGGACCCGTTCCGCAACTTCCCGCCCTTTGGCGGCATGCCGGACCCGTTCGCCGACGAGGAGGAAGAGGAAGACCCGCGCGGCGGCATCCAGGAGGACGTGCGCATTCCCCGCGGGGACTCGGACTTGTTCGTGCGCGCCACGCTCGACAAGAAGCAGGCGTACGTGGGCGAGCAGGTGACGCTGTCGCTCTACATCTACTCGCGCGTGGACCTGTCCAGCGTGGACTCGGTGAGCATGCCCAAGCTGGAGGGCTTCTGGAGCGAGGACGTGGAGAGCCCCACGCAGCTCACGGGCGAGCAGCGCATCGTCAACGGCATTCCCTACCGGACCTACCTGCTGCGCCGGCGCGCGCTCTTCCCCATGAAGACCGGCACGCTGTCCATCACCCCCGCCGAGGCGGACATCACCACCGGCATGCTCTTCGTGGGCCACCGCGTGCACCGCGTGTCCAACCCCCTGGAGGTGGAGGTGAAGCCGCTTCCCCGGGAGGGCCCAAGGGCATGTCGACGGCCCAGGTGGGCGACTGGAAGCTGTCCGTGGAGACGTCCCAGCAGCGCGTGGAGCTGGGCCAGCCGGTGACGGTGAAGGTCATCCTCGAGGGCTCGGGCAACGTGAAGAACATCACGCCGCCCCGGCTGGAGGCCCCGCCCGCCTTCAAGGTGTACGACCCGACCACCACCGACAAGATGACTCCCAACAAGCTGCGCGTTCAGGGACGCCGCACGCAGGAGTACCTGGTGATGCCGCAGCGCACGGGCACCTTCACGCTGCCCGCGCTGGAGTTCCCCTACTTCGATCCGAAGACGGGCCGCTACGAGGTGTCGCGCACCGAGCCCGTGGAGATCGTGGTGGAGTCCGGGGCGGGGGGCACGGCGTCCGCGCAGACGGGCTCGCCCACGCACATGGCGGATGCGGCGGCCGAGCCCAAGAACGTCCTCACCGCGGGCGGCCTGCGTCCGTTGCGCTACCAGGCGCGCTTCGAGGCCCCCGCGGCCGTCGTGTGGCAGCGGCCCTTCTTCCTGCCGGCGGTGCTCGCGCCCGTGGGCCTGATGCTCGCCCTGGCCCTCGGGGGGCTGGTGCGCGGGCGGTGGTCGGCACAGGACGAAGGCAGTCGCAGCCGGCAGCGGGCCCGGGCGGCGCGCAAACAACTGGCCGCGGCGGAGAAGCTGCGCGCGGGCAACTCCAGCGCCTTCTACGGCGAGGTGGAGAAGGCGCTACTCAACTTCCTGGCGGCCCGGTTGCGTGTCCCGGTGGGTGGCCTCACCCGCGACGCGCTGGACGCGAAGCTGACCGAGGCCGGGGTGGAGGAGGCGCGCCGCCAGCGGGTGCGCTTCGTTCTGGAGGCATGTGATACCGGCCGCTTCGCCCCTGGCGCCGAGCCGGCCGCTCGCGAGCGCATCCTGGATGACGCCGCGGCCGTGATGGAGGGTGGGACAAGTGAACGCCGTCGCCGCCATGCTCGTGGCCACGCTGCTGGGCCAGGGCTACTACTCGTCCGAGGAGGCCCAGGGCCTCTTCCAGCAGGCCAACGAGGCCTACTACCGGAGCGACTACGCCGCCGCGCGCGGGCTACGAGAAGCTGCTCGAGCGGGGCTTCGGGGGGCCGGATCTCCAATACAACCTGGGCACCACCTACCTGGCGCAGGAGGACCTGGGGCGCGCGGTGCTCGCCTTCGAGCGCGCGCGCCGGGCGGGCGGGGACGGGCCGGATCTCGAGGCCAACCGGCGCTCGCGCGCGCGTCAGCTCGACAAGGTGGTGGGCAGCGCGCCCGAGGAGTCCTTCCTCCAGCGCGTGGTCGCCGCCACGAGTGGCAATGGGGTGGCCTGGGGTTTCCTCACCGCGTGGGTGACGGGCTTCGCGCTGCTCCTCCTCTTCCGGCTGCTGCGTCCGGGCCGGCGGGCCTGGGCGGCCGTCCTCGGAGGCCTGTTCCTGGTGCTGTCGCTCCCCGCGGGTGCGCTGCTGGCCGCGCACGTCTGGGCGCGGGAGAACCTGCACGAGGCCATCGTCCTCGCGCCCACGCTGCGCGCGCGTGAGTTCCCCGGGAAGAGGCCAAGGTGTCCTTCGAGGTCCACCCGGGTCTCAAGGTCCAGGTGATGGAGGACACGGGCCGCTACGTGCGCATCCGCCTGCCCAACGGCCTGGAGGGGTGGGCCGAGCGCGAGGGCGTGGCGGAGATCTGAGCTCCGCCCGGGCCCGCTACGGGGTGGACGTCTCCGGCGCCACCTCGTAGCTGACCAGCTCCTCGGTCTCCTCGCCGGTCTCCTTCACCTTTCCGACGCCACGCACGAACCAGTACGTCTTGATCTTGCTGGTGCCCGTCTTGCGCACGACGATCGCCTGGAAGGTGCCCGCCGGGACGGTGACGGACTCGCCGAGGGAGATCACCTTCCAGAGGTCTCGCGTCGTCTCCGTGTTGGCGCTCTTGCCGGCCTTCTGCTTCGTCTCCTGGTAGGTCTCTATCCAGGAGACCTCCACCCCGAGGTGCTCGGGCGCCTCGTCGAGGTAGAGCTTGGACGGCTCCCACCACTCCTCGGACTTGGCGCTCGTGGCCCCGGCGTCGAAGGTCTGCTCCCGGTAGCGCACCACGCGCGTGTCCGAGCGCTCCTGCCAATCGAGGGTCACGGCCCCCGAGTCCTCCCGGGTGGTCACCCGATGGGCCAGCACCTCACGGGAGGCTCCGGTGCCGCCGACGGGCTCCAGGGGGCCCACGGTGACTTCCCGCTGGGACACCGCTCCGTCCACGGTGACCCGGTAGGTCCAGCGATTGCCCTCCGTCCACGGCAGGAGCGAGCCCTGGCTGGCATCGTCTTCCCCACTCGGCGCGGGAGCCGTCGTGCCTCCGCACCCGGTGGCGAGCCACCCGAGCATCAGCAGGAGCCCGAGCGCCGGCTCGTGGCCGGCTCTTCTCTTGAATTCGAACCCAACATTCATGGCGTACCGTCCCGTCAAGGCGTGAGGGCGAAGCAGTAGATGGCGCCATAGCCCCCGGAGCCGCCCACCGTGGAGCCGCCGCCGCCGCCACCGCTGTTGGTGAGGGTGACCCCCGGCGCGCAGCCCGGCACCTGGTGGTCGGACATCCAGTTGGAGCCGCTGCCCGTGCTGCCGCTGCGGGGCCAGGAGTGGCCACACATGGGCTTGCCGGTGGAGCCCACCGCGCTCGTCCAGTCGTTGCAGGTGCCACTCTTGCTGCCGGAGAACTTCCCCTGGCTGGTCGAGCCGGTCAGGACGTCATGGTTGTCGACGCCCTGGTGGTTGGGTTCTCCCCGCTCGTTGGGCAGGTCGTTCTTGATCTGCGCGTCCGCGAGCGGCCGCGAGGCGCTGAGCAGGGCCGCCTTGTTCTGCGCCACGAGCCGGCCCAGGCGGTCGTACCAGGGTCCCTCGCCGATGCGATCGATGGCGTTGACGACGCCTCCATCGGGGCCTCCCGTCGAGGCGCTCAGGAAGGCGCGCCGGTCTTCCGGCCGGCGCCGGGCAGCGACGCCTCGGCGATGGTGCGGCAGAGCTTGTCCGCTCCTTCGAGGCCCGTGGCTTCTCCATAGCGGAGATCTCCCCCGAAGCCGTTCGTGCTGCCCGAGAGCTGGCGCATGGACTCGATGCTGGTCACGAAGAAGCTGAAGGTGCCGGCTTCGGTGGGGGTGCCGGAGCCGCCATCCGTGGACCCTCCGGGAGTGGAGGGGGTTCCGCCCGTCGTGTCCTCCCCGGGCAGTGGAGTGGGATCCACATCCTGGGAGCCCGCGTCGCAGGCCACGAGCCCCGCGCCGATGGAGGCGCAGGCAATGACAGACAGCAAGAGTTTGGCTCTCATGGTGGGTCGCTCTGGGCTCCTCTCCGGCCCGGGGAAGCCTCGAAGTTCATCGAATCGATGAGAGGGGTAACACGGATGGTTGGAGTGTGTGCCGTTTCGAAATGAATTGTAACAGATGCGTCACGGCTGGATGGGTTCAATCTCTCTCGAGATGGAAAATCGCGCTGGCTTCAGAAAGTCTTCAGGAATGGAGGGTAGGGGCCGGGCAGCGCGTGTCGGAACGAGCCCCTGTCAGGTGGGCGCGCGGGCCACGTCCGGAGGGCGTTCCCTTCATGCGAGGCCACACCCATGTTTCCGGACAGATGTCAGACGAGCCGCGAGATGTACCACCGCATCCGGTGGGATCCGCGGCTCGACGCCGGTGAGTTCGTCATCGGCTACGACGCGCACGGCGAGCGGCTGGAGGAGGTGCCCTTCGCGGCGTTCGTCCCGGATGGGGAGATTCCCTGGCATCGCGTCTGGTACTTCCGGCGCGGGCACGAGCGGGTCTGGGACCGCCGCGAACGCATCGAGCGCAAGCGCTCGGGCGGTGACTGCCAGGGGGCTTCCGCGCTCGAGCCCACGGGGTGATTGTTTCATCCTGAGCAGGGCTTGCGAGCCGGTGGTTTGACGGGTGCGTCCGCCTTCCCATGGAATCAATGAGCCGCGGGCGGTAGAGCCATGCGGCTTGCTGGGGGGCGCCGTGTTCAATTGTCCTGCGGGTTCGCGTCTGGCGGGTGCTCGGTTGCGTCCCTTGCTCGGCGGCTGGCTGCTGCTCGTGCTGTTCCTTCAGAGCGCCTGCACCACGAGCGCTCCCCGGGCCGGCCTGCTGGTGGGTTATCGCTACAAGTCGCTCGCGCCCCCACCGACTCCCAGGGCGCACGTCACCCTCACCCCGCCCAGCGACTTCGCGCCCGTCCAGGTGTCGGACGTGGAGTGGCGCGAGCCTTCACCCAGCTCGTCCTGGAAGTCCCCCTGCGGGTGGCGACCCGCTCCACCAAGCCGCTGGCGGGCCACCCGGTGCGGGCCTCCTGGTCGTCCGGTGACATGGGGGACACCAGTGTCGAGGAAGGCTACGCACGCCTGTGTGAGCGGCGCGGCTCCCCGAGTGACTGCTACTGGCTGCTGGGGGACGGACCCCACGACACCACCCTCGGTCACCGGGACAGGTTCGCGCTGGCCCTCGGCCTCGCCCTCTCTCCCGCGGTGGAAGCCGCCTCGGGGGTGCTCCAGGATTTCTCCGCGCACGCCATGACGGCTCTGCTCACGGGCCTGTCCCTCTATCTGGTGGCACTCATTGCACCCGAGCCCATCTCTAAAGGACTCGCCCTGGCGATGACCCTCTTCCTTTGGGCCTACCTGGGGCATGAGTTCTGGGGGCTGCTCTCCGCCACGAAGCGACTGTGGGACGAGGCAAAAGCCGCCGGCACGTTCCACGAGCTGAGCGGCGCGAGTGAGCGGTATGCCCGGGTGCTCGGGCCCAACAGCCTGCGCATCCTGCTGCTGCTGGCGACGTGGAAGGCGGGCGCCCGGGGCAAGGAGGCCCTGACGGGCAGTGGGCTACCGGGTTTCCCCCAGGCGGTGGGCAACGCCGCCACCGCGGGCCGGTTCCACCTGCCCACGGCGGCGTCCGAGGCGACGTCGGTGTCCGTGGCCGAGGGCCGGCTCGTCCTCACGCTGCCCTCGGGCTCGGGTGCCCTGCTCGCCATGCAGCGGGAAGGAGAGGGAGAGGAAGGCCCCATCCACCACATCGCCACCGTGGAGAACGAGAAGTCCTCCGCGCGCGGGGGACCGTGGACTCCAAGGCTCAAGAAATTCTTCGATAAGGCCGGCATGTCCATGGAAGACCCGGCGAACAAGGTCCGCATCCCTGGCCACAAGGGACCCCATCCCGAGGCGTACCATCAGGATGTCTTCAAGCGGCTCGAGAGGGCGGTCAGGCGTTGCGAAACCACGGCTCAGTGTCGGGAGTCCCTCTCACGGGAGTTGAAGCAGTTGGCCACGGAACTTCGGGAAATAGGATCCAGACTCAACAAGCTCGTCACCCAGAGCGACTGAGGTAGGAGAACGACATGACGAAGAGGTACTTCGAACTGAACGACGACATGTCCCTCTCGGACCGCTGGTTGTTGGGAGATCCCCTCGACGAGCAGGAAAAGGAAGTGCGTGCGTTGCTGTTCATGAGCGGCGAGCCCACCCGTTTTGACGGTCGCCTCCGGGTCCCGGTCTACCATGCTGGCACTTCGCTCGATTTCACCTGCGTGGACACGGGGGGCTTCCCTGTGGTCTCCGAAAAGGTGGCCCGCGTCCTGGGCGAGGTGGCTCCAGGCGACGTTCAACTGTTCCCCGCCGAAGTGGAGTCGCGGCCAGACATCTACTTCGTGGTCAACGTCGCGCGCCGGGTGAAGTGCATCGACGACGACAGGTGCGCCGAGGTGCGGTACGGGGACCCGGAAGACAACTGGCCCGACGAGCTTGGGCATTATCGGGCGGTGTACGGCATGCGCATCGACCCGTCCCAGGTAGGCGAGGCCAAGGTGTTTCGTCCCTGGGGTTACACAGGGTCTCTGCTCGTCGCCGAGGACGTGAAGGAAGCCCTCGAGCGCACCGGCGCCACGGGGCTCACCTTCACAGAGGTGACAGGCTCCGGACCCCAGAGGGTCGAGCCGCAACCGCTCGCGCGTTCACACGTGGAAGGGCTGAGACAGGTGGACGCCGCACGCGAGGCATTCTGGCGCACCCTCGGCGAGCTGGAGGAAGCCGCCATCGTCCCGATTGTCCCCGCTGGCCCCGAGTGGCCGGGCCAACGGCAGGCCTGGCGTGTCATCCACCGCGCGGGGCAACGGCTCCTGCTGGTAACGGATGGCCTCTCGGATCCCTTTGCTGGACAGGCGGCGGCGTCCGTGGGCTTTGGCTTGGAACTCGCCATCGAAACCGACGAGCCTGTCGAGGACGCCCAGGAGAGTTGGCTCCTCGTCGTCCTCCAGCGTGTGGCGAACGAGGTCGCGGAGCACGAGCGGGTGCGTGAAGCGGCTTTGAAGGGTCAACTGACCATGGAGGTGTCGGGAAGGGGAATGCCCGAGTCCCTCGTCACCCCAGAGGGCCGGGTGGGCGTGTTGCTGGGGCTGGAGTCGAGCACCCTGCCGAGGCACCTCGCGACTCCGGCTGGAGAGGTGCGGCTGGTCACCGTCAAGGCGCTGCTGCCCTCCGAGCTGGCCTACCGCGTACAGCACGGCAAGCAGGGCCGGGAGGAACTGGCGAGGCGCTTCGCGGAGAAGGGTGAAGCGCACCTGTCTCGCGCCTGGCGGCGCGCGGTGGTGTAGCCCACGCGTGGGGCCACACACCGCCTTGGATTATCAGCTCGCGGAGCACGCTCCACGTGGCGTCAGTAACAGAAGCTGTTGCAGTACGGCGCGCCGTTGGGCTGCGTGCAGCAGATCTGGCTGGAGGACGGACACGCGCCGTTGACGCAGCGGGGGCGGCAGAGACCCTCGCCCGGGCTGTTCGGCAACCAGGCGCAGGTCGTGGTGCTGGGGCAATAGCCGGTGCCGTACTCACAGGCGAGTCCCTGCTGGGTGCTCCCGAGCACTTCCGATTCCTCCGCGGCGTCGTTCGTACCGCAAGCCGTCAGGCCGAGAGTGCACAGAGCCACAACACACAACAGTCGCCGCATGGGAACCTCCAGTTGGTGGAACGAGGAACGTTCTATTATGCGGTCGGCGGGAGGGGCGCGGCAATCCGGGTCCAATCTCCTCGCCGCCTCGTGGCTCAGAACGACGCGAAGACGAGCACCTTGCCCAAGGTCTCCGCGCCGCGTCCGGTGCCCACGAGTCCCTCGGTGAGTGAGAGGAATTCCAGGGACTGCTCCACGTGCTTGGCCACGGTCTGCACGGTCTCCACCACCGCCAGCTCCAATGACTCCAGTGCCTGGGGAGACGAGGGCTCCTCGAGGAGTGCCACGACCATGGGATGCCCCACGAGCATCAAGCGGACGAGTCCCACTCTCAATGCCAGACGGAACACGTACGCGAGCAGGCTCGGGAACTCGGTGAACGACGTGCGCCAGAGGAAGTGGGCGACGTAGTGGTGGAAGTATTGGGCGAGCCGTGGGCCTTGCGCCGCGTTCAGGGCCTGCCACCGCCGCGTGTAGAGGCTCCAGGCCGCGTCCAGGTCTCCCGGCCCCCCTTCCCCGAGTCCGAGGGACTCCAGCACGCTCCGCCCCCACTCCCGGACGCGACCTCCCCGGGCCGCCATGCGTGCCTTCACCACCTGCGTGAACAAGCCCACGCAGGGGCCACCGGGCAGGGCCAGTCTGCTGAACTCCCGGTGCACCGCCTCGCGCGCCTCCGGGTCATCGAAGCGCTGGAGGGCCTCGCTCAAGCGGGCCTCGGCCCCGGTGCGTGTCTCCTCCCCAAAGGCGTCCGTTCCCCGGAAGTAGAAGTCATCCACCGCGTAGGCGAGCTGCCCGAGCAGGGCGAGCCGGGTGGCGAGCGGGTGCTCCTCCCGGTCCAGCAGCCGCAGCAGCGCCGCGCGCACGGACTCGGCGTGGAAGGTGTAGCCCTCCGCCGGGTCCCGGCTCAGGTACCTGACCGCCTCGGGGCGGGGGATGCGGGGCGAGGGGAAGGGCAGGGACTCGGGCCGCATCGCATCCTCGGCGAGCAGGCTCAAGCGCACCACCTCGGGACAGGCCAGGGAGCCGGAGAGTTCCCAGTGCCCGTCCCGCGCGGTGACGACGCGCGGAAAGGTGGCGCAGACATCCGGTAGCGCGCCCTCGCCATGGTCGCGCTGGAGCGCGCACATCCGCTGGGGATCGAGGAAGGCGCAGGTGCCATCCGGGTGCATCGGCAGGAAGGGCGTCTGCCCGGCGCCCTCGTCCGACTCCGGGCCGGCGCTCCGGCGCAGGTGCTCCGCCTGGGCCGGGTGAGCGGCCAGCGCGGGTTGCATCCGCCGCGCGTCGGACGGGCTCACGGGGATCTTCAAGCCCGCGCAGCAGGTGTCCTCGCAGCGCTCCGCGATGCAGCGGAAGCGCGTCATGTAGCGCGGCAGGGTGAGCTCGGTGGGCATGGGCGCGGGGAAGTCTACCCCGCCCATGCCTCATCTCCGAGGTGGGCTCAGGGCAGGGACTGGAGCCCGCCGAGGGCATCGAGGGCGGCCCGCGCCCGGACGAGTCCATGGCCGTAGCGGGGGTCATGGCCCGGTGCTCCCAGGTCCAGGGCGCTGCGCTCCAGCAGTTCACGCACCTCGCTGGCCGTCATCGTCGGACGGGCGCTCCAGACGAGCGCCGCCACGCCGGCCACGTGGGGCGCGGCCATGGAGGTGCCCATGAACCGGGCGTAGTCCACGCCGGTGAGGTTCACGTGCACCTGCCTGCCCAGGCTCTTGAGCACGGCTGCCCGGGACTCGCGCCCCACGGAGAGTGAGGGCACCCACGTCTGCCCCGGCCCCTCCAGGCTCATCTGCCAGGACTGGGTCTCGGACTCGCTCATGCCGAAGACGATGGCGCGCGCGCCCTGCTCCATCACGTTGCGCGCGACGCGGGACACCGTGGCGCCCGGCTCCAGCCGCACGTAGGCCACGAAGCCGTCGCACGTGCCGCCCTGGCACCCCTGGGCCTCGCCGTTGCCGCAGTCGACCAGCTCCCCGGTGAACTCGCCCGCGGGCGCGAAGAAGAGCGAGCGCGAGGCGTAGCGCTGGGTGCCCGCGTCGAGCTCCGAGATGGTGTTGCCCCGCAGGCTGATGGCGGACAGCACGTCCACGCCCGGGGCCACGAGGCTCAAGCCCTCGCCTCCGTTGGAGAAGGTCGCCACCTGGGCGCGTGAGTCCACGGCCCCCACGGCCAGGACGGACGGATAGGCGGACGGGTAGTTGAGCGGCGCCTCGAGGTGGGCGGTGCCGTCATTGCCCGACGCGGCGATGATGAGCATTCCCGCGTCGCGCGCGGCCTGGAACGCGTCCCGGGCGGTGACGCCCATGTCCATGGGGGCTCCGAGCGACAGCGTGGCCACGTGCGCCTTCTTGCGCTGGCACCACTCGAGCGCGGAGAGGACGTTGCTGATGGAGGCGCGCTCGTGCACGTTGAGCACCCGGGCGATGAGCAGCTCCACGCCGGGGGCCACGCCCACCATGCCGTCGCGGCTCATGCCCGGCCGGTGGTGCCACCCGAGGCGAGCTGGGCCGCGATGATGCCCGCCACGTGTGTGCCGTGGCCGAGCCCGCGCACGCCCGCGCTCTCGTCGCTCGGGTCATCGTCGTTGTCCACGAAGTCATGGCCGTCCACGTACGGCAGGCGCAGCTCGGGATGCCGCCGGTCGATGCCGCTGTCGATGACGCACACCCGGATGCCCGAGCCGGTGGGGGCTCCCGGATCGAGCACGCCATCCTCGTTGACGTCCCACACCCGGGGGCCCTGCACGAGCCGCAGCGACTCGGTGTACTCGCCCACGGAGCCGGTGCTCAGGGGCTGGCCGAGCGCGCGCAGCTCCAGGTCCGGCTCGATGCGCTCCACGGAGGGATCCGCGGCGAGCCGGGCGATTTCCTGGGGCGTCAGGCGGGCGGCCACGGCCGGGGTGAGCTGGTAGTGCGCCGTCACGGAGACGCCCAGTTGCCGCGTCACGGAGGCGCTCTGGCGCGAGCCGGGGCGGTAGCGCACGAGCACGGCCGGCGGTCATCACGGGCCGGGGAAGTGCTCGCGCCGGACACGGTGTGCTCCACCTTGTCCACGCACCTGTTCTGACTCTGGGGCGAGATACCCGCCTCCGGATCCGCGCACGCCATCAGCCCCATCAGTCCGACCACCGTCCATCCCCGAATCATCGCCCCCTCCAACGCTCCCTACGGGAGGGATGTGGGCAGGGGCGGGCGAGCTGCCCAGGGGGGACGGCGCTTCCGGACGAAGGGGACGTGCCCGGAAGCACAGAGTGGCCGGGAGAACGTGGACAGGTGAACAGCTCCGGCCCCTGGCCGTCGTGCTACACCGCTCGGGTGTCCGAGTTCTCCTTGCCTCCCGGGCTGCCGAGCGAGCCCGAAGTCCTGATCGAATCCCCCGGGGTTCGGTGGTGAAGCGGCGCGCGGATGGGAGCGTGGATTTCATCTCCCCGCTGCCCTGTCCCTACAACTACGGCTGCGTTCCCGGGCTGGACTCGGGGGATGGGGATCCGCTGGACGTGGTCGTCCTCGGCCCGCGGCTGCGCCGGGGCACGCGCCTGCGGGTGCCGGTGGTGGGGGTGATTGGATTCCTCGACGCGGGGTGCGCCGATCCCAAGGTCATCTGCAGCACGCGGCCCCTGCGTCCGGTGGACCGCTGGGGCCGGCGGCCTTCTTCCACACCTATGCCCTCTTCAAGCGAGGGCTCTACCTCGCCCGGGGCCGGCGCACCGGAGACACGCGCTACGTGGGGTGGCTGCCGGGCGTCACTCCGGGGCCAACATGAGGGGGCGCAGCTGGGCGGGGGGTACCGGGCCGAACGAGAAGAGCTCGTCGTGGAAGCCGGCCTCGTCGAAGTGCTCGCCCCGCTGGCGCCGACAATCCGCCTCCAGCCGCTCGAACTCGAGCGCGCCGAGCAGGTAGGTGATGGACTGCATGGGGATGCGCTTGAAGCGGAGGATCTCCCTCCGCGCATGGGACTCGGGCATGCTGGCGTGGTGCACGAGGTAGCGCACCGCGGCCTCGTCATCCATGCGCTCGGTGTGCAGGCTGATGTCCACCACCAGGCGCACGGCGCGCAGCGCGCGGGCCACGAGCGCCGTGAGCTCCTCGGCGGTGGTGTAGAAGCCCGCGCGCCGCATGCGCTCCTCGGCGTAGGTGGCGTAGCCCTCGATGTTGAGCATGGGGCCGAAGTGGCCCCGGGCCATGGCCACGTGGTCCGTCACCAGCAGGAAGCGCACCGGAGCGGGGTGCCGGGAGAAGGCGCGCTGCCGGGCGACGCTCTGCAGGAAGTGGCCGGGGATGCCCTCGTGCACCGCGAGCAGCGCCGCCCAGACGGTGGGGTGCGCGGGCGCCATGGGGGCGAGCACGAACCAGCCCACCTTGCGTGGATCCAACAGGGGCGCGGGCCAGTTGGTGCCTCGCACGTCCACCATGCCCGGGGAAGGGGCTTGATGCCCAGCCGCAGGCCTCGGGCACGTTGAACATCCCCTGCTCGTGGACGAACTGCTCGGTGTGCGCGATGAGCTCCCGGTACAGGGGGATGACGTCCTCGTCCCGGGCGGGATGGTGGGCTCGAGCTGGGCGAGCAGCTCGCGCGCCTCGCCGAGCCCGGAGAGGGACGAGGGGGCACCGGGCACCTCCCGGGCGACCGCGCCGGACAGCCGATGGAGCGCGTGCTGGGCCTGGGCGAAGACGTCCTGGGCCGGCGCACCAGCTCCTCGGGCGAGGCGGTGAGGCCGAACGTGTGGCGCAGCCGCCACTCGTACTCGTCCGCGCCGAGCACGACGCTGGGGCTGGCGTGGGGCAGCACGCGCTCGCGCAGGAAGCGGTGGTGGGCGGCGAAGGCCTCGCGGGCTTCCCGGGCCGCGTGCTGGAGGGCACGCCGTTCGTTCTCCGGCAGGAGCACGTCATGGGCTCCGGGCACCTCGGGCAGGTGCTCGAAGTAGCGCACGATGACGGGGAGCTGGTCCTCGGCGAAGTCGCGCACGGTGTACACGTCCGGCACTTCCCCGGTGGCGAGGCCCTCGGCGAGCAGCCGCTCCTGCTGCTGGAGGAAGGTGGGGATGCGCGCGGCCCGGCTGGCGATGGCCGCCCATTCCCCGGGTGTCTCGGCCTGGGCGATCTGGTACTGCAACATCGTGTGCGGGTAGGTCGACAGCTCGAGGTTGCGCCGGTGGCCGCGCAGCTCCTCGTAGGCGTGGACGTGGAAGCGGGTGATGTCGAGCATCGCCCGCCAGTCGAGCCGGGCCTCGGTGGGGAAGTCCTCTCCGGGCAGCCGCTCCAGGCGCGCGAGCACGTCGCGGTGCAGGGCGTACTCGTCCCCCAGCGCCGCGGGTGATAGGTCCTTCAACTGGTCGTCCAGGTGGTGCAGCCCGAGCGTCGTGGCCTCCTCGGGCTGGGCACGCAGGTAGTGCTCGAAGAACGAGGCGCGCAGCTGGACGAAGGCGTCGAGGTCGTGCGGGGAGCCGGCTCATGGACCTCCCACGTTAGTCATCCTCTCACGGGGAGTGAGAACGTGCCCCGGGGAGAGGGCCCGGAGTGGGGTGAGGGGGCCGGGGAGTAGGATTCTCATCACCCCGTCCATATTTTTTCCACGCACCTGGGGGCAGGCGGGTAGGGGGTGCATCCGCACTGTCCGTCACCCGGGCTGGGTTGTATCCTGCGCGCCCCATCGCCGCCCCGGCAGGGACGGGGGTGCTCGCCTTCGAGTGAATCCCATGGTCGCCAATCCGCAGAATCCCTTCCACATCCTCCTGGTCGAGGACGAACCCGTCATCCGGGAACTGGTGCGTTCCATGTTGAGCGATGGGGCCGTGGAGGTGGTCTGTGCCGCCAACGGCGTCGAGGGCCTGAAGCTGGCCAAGGGCCGGCCCTTCCAGCTCATCCTGATGGACGTGGTGCTGCCCCAGCTCGATGGCATCTCGGTGTGCCGGATGCTCAAGAGTGATCCGCTGACCTCGAAGGTGCCGGTGTACATGCTCACCGCCAAGTCCAAGAAGGCGGACATGGAGAGCGCCACGCTGGCGGGGGCGGACGGCTACATCCAGAAGCCCTTCAAGGGCGCGGAGTTGATGGCGCTGGTGGAGCGGCTGCGCCAGGCGACCTGACGCGGCTCAGGGCAGGCGCGGGTGGAGGTAGCGCGCCAGCATCAGCAGGTGGTCCCAGTCCAGCTCGTCGAACTCGACCCCCACGCCATGCGCCTCGCGGCGGACGATGGCGCAGTTGGTGGTCAGCTCCCCGACTCCGGGCAGCGGGAGCGTGAGGGTGATGCGCTTGACGTCGTCCGGAGGGTGGCCATGCAGGAACAGGCCCGCCATGGACAGATCGAGCGCCTTGACGAGCACCCGGCGCTCGCCGAGGTGCACGTGGACCATCCAATTGGCTTCCACGCGCGGGTGGTAGCGCCCCTGGGAGCGGGTGGGATCGGTGGGCGGCATCATTCGGATTCCTCGCGGTGCAACAGGTGGCTACGACTCTGAGGCACTCCGGGGGGCTCGCAAGTTTTCGGCCGCCCGTCCGCACCATCCACCCACGTGGACGAGGGCTCCATCCCATGGAGGCCGCCGCGAGGGTCGTGGAGGGCCCGGCACTCGGGAAGGCCGCCCGCGCGGGTTGGCATGCCGGCTGAAGAGGCCCGGCGCATTCCCAAGCGCAGGAGGCTTCACGTGGAGAACGGCAATCGGATTGGCACGCTGTCCATCACCCCGACGGTGGCGAGGCAGACGCCGAACAACGAGTTCGGCGAGGTGATGGCGCGCACGGCGCGGACGGTGGTGAACACGGCGGGGGGCGTGGTGGCCGCGCTGGTGCCCGGGGGCCCGGCGGTGAGCGCGGCGGTGGCGAGCGTGGGCTCGGTGGTGTCCACCTCGGCCTCGTCGGCGCGGAGCGCGGCGGCGCTGCCCGGGACGGGGGGCGTGGGGGGAACGACGGGGCAGGGAGAGCAGTGGGACTTGCTGGCGGCCCAGAAGGAGATGCAGGCCGAAGGGGCGAAGATGAACCCGGCCTACATGGAGCTGCAGAACCAGATGCAGGCGGAGAGCCGCGCGCACAACGCGGTCTCCAACATCATGAAGGTGCGTCACGACTCGGCCAAGGCGGCCATCAACAACATCCGCTAGGGGCACGTCATGGCCATCGGCAAGGTGGGAGCGGTCGGAGGTGCTGGCGCCGCGTCCGCGCTGGAGCGCTCGGGCCGGGCGGGGTTCAGCCAGGTGATGGAAGGAGCGAAGGGCGCGGCCAGGCCGCCGGGCATTCCGGTGGCCACCGAGGGCGCGCCGGGCCGGGTGCCCGCGCAACGGCCCGAGGCGGCGCGCGGGGTGTGCGAGGCGGGAGGCGTGGAGCGGGCACTGGGGGGGCAGAAGGCCGCGGGGCAGGTGGGCGCGGTGCCCGAGCCCGGACAAGCCCAGGCGGCGCGGGTGTTGGACCGGGTGGGGGAAGCACAGAAGCGGTTGGATCACATCCTGGAGCTGGCCGAGTCCGGCAGAGCGTTCTCCGCGGCGGAGCTGCTCGCCTTCCAGGCCCATGTGTACCGCGCGAGCCAGGAGCTCGATCTCGCCGGCAAGGTCGTCGAGAAGGCGACCGGCGGCGTGAAGCAGATCCTGCAGACGCAGGTGTGAGGAGTCATTCCATGTTCTCGCGACGTTGTCTCTTCCTGCTGCTCGTGTGTGCCACGGGCTGTCAGGACCGCATCCAACATGGCCTGGACGAGCGCCAGGCCAACGAACTGCAGCGGGTGCTCGTCGAGCGGGGGCTCGATGCGCGCAAGGTGCCCGAGACGGGCAAGAAGCCCACGTGGGCCATCGAGGTGACGGGAGAGCAGGGCTCGGACGCGGTGCGCATCCTCGCCGAGCTGGGACTGCCGAGGCCGCCGGAGGACGCGGGGTGTGACGTCTTCGGGGGAGGCGGTCTGGTGCGCACGCCGGTGGAGGAGCAGCTGTGCCGGGTGCGGGTGATGGAGCAGGGGTTGGAGAAGACGCTGCAGACGGTGGAGGGGGTGATTCTCGCGCGGGTGCATCTGGTGGTTCCTCCCGCGCCGAGGCCCGGGCAGCAGCCGGTGCCCGCGAAGGCCTCGGCCCTGGTGCGCGTGGCCCCCGGCCATGCGGCGCGGCTCGAGGGGGAACGGGAGCGGCTGCGCGCGCTTCTGGCCGGAGGCGTGGAAGGACTGAGTGCCGAGGGGGTGTCGCTCATGGTGGACGAGGTGTCCACGCGGGTGGTGGCGCCCGCGCCGGGAGCGTCTCCGCTGACGCGGCTGCGGGTGCTGTTGGCGGCGTTGTCCCTGGTGATCACGGGGCTGTCGCTGGGGTTGTGCTGGATGACGCTGCGCCTGCGGCACCTCCAGGCCCGGGTGGAGGCGAAGCCCGCGGCGCCTTCCGCTCCCTCGCGGCCGGTGGTGGCTCCGGGGGCGGCGCGCAAGGTGGCCTGAGCATGTCGGGAGGAATCATGGTGGCGGCGCGAGGGGGAGTACGCCGGAGTTGGAGCGGACCGTGGTGTCTCGGGGCTCGCGGGCACCCGTGCCCGTGCGGCCTCCGTCTCGAGGAGAGGTCGAGCCGGGTGCCTCGGCCTTGTTGCCCCTGGAGGGGCTGGCGCTGGTGGCTCTGGTGTGGGGCCGGGACCGGGCGGCGGAGCTGTTCGAGGGCTTGAAGGACTCCGACGCGGTGCGGGCCCGGGGCTACCGGCGGGGTTCGCCGCGCTCTCGTCCGCGAGGAGACAGGCCCGGGTGGCGGTGGAGTTCGGTGTGCGGCCGGATGCGGCGGCGCGGTTGCGCGGGGTGATGGAGGAGGCGCCCGAGGTGTTGCGGCGGGAGATCTTCCGGAGGCTGCCCCCTTCCACCGCAGCCTCTTTCCCTCGCTCCAGTTGGAGCCCTCGGGACCCGAGGCCACCGAGTGGGTGTGTGTGTTGGCCGAGCGGCTCATCCGCGAAGCCACGCGGTGAGACGGCTCGTCTCGTTTCGAGAGGCTCCCGCCCTCCAAACGGGTGATTTCACGAGCCTGGGTATTGGCACGGGCGCTGAAGGAGACAGGCCCGTTCGCGGCACGGAGTGAATCATGAGAAGTCCCCCTGGAATCCATACCCAGTCCACGACCTTGAAGCCGATGGGGCTGCGTCGGCTCGGCACCCGTCGTCTGACTCGAGCCCACGTGACGCTCCAGGAGCGTCCCCAGGTCGTGCGGTTCGCGCGGCGGGCCATGCGGGGAGTCTGCGAGGCGCTGGGCCGGGAGCTGGGCTGCCCGGTCCAGGTGGAGGCACGGGTGCTGGAGGCGGTGGTGATGCCGGCGACGGGGCTGGCGCACACGTCGGCATTCGCGTTGGTGGACCTGTCGGCGACGGGAGGGACGGCGGTGTTGGAGCTGGAACTGCCCGTGCTCTTCGCCGTCCTGGATCGCCTGTCGGGGGAGTGACGAAGCGGACTCCCCTCATGGGACTGACGCGGCTGGAGGAGCCTCCTTCGCCTTCGTGGGCCTGTCGGTGTTGTCCGCGCTGCGAGGCCAGGGGGAGTTGCAGGGGCGCTTCAGTCCGCGTCTCACCGGGGTGACGGTGAATCGCGCGGAGGCGCTGGCGCGTCTGGATGCCCGGCAGCGCCACCTGGGGGTGGAACTGACCGTGACGGTGGGGCAGACGACCGCGGGGGGCGGTTGGTGGTTCCGGCGAGGAGCCTCGAGAGCGCGCTGAACGACTTGCCGGTGGAGCGTGACGGCTCGATCGCGCCCGAGGTGCTGGCGGCGCGGCTGGCCGCTCATTGCCGGGTGGGGTGTTCCTCCCTGTCGCGCGAGGCGTTGGCCACGTTGGGAGTGGGGGACGTCATCCTGTTCGCGGGGCTGCGCTGGTCGGGCACGAGCCCGCGGGGTCCCGGGCGGCTGCTGTTGCGTGGCTTGGAATGTGTGGGGGACTTCGCCCCCGAGGGTTTCACGTTGAACCGCGTCCACGGACGCGGACTTCTCCAGGAGTCGGACATGGTGACCGCGGTGCATGAGCGGAGCGAGGGCCTTCCCCCGCTGCCGGTGGATGTGGAGATCGAGCTGACGCGGATGACGATGTCGCTCTCGGAGCTCGCGGCCTTGAAGCCGGGGGCGTTGCTGCCGTTGCGCGTCAGCGCCAGTGAGCCCGTGCTGCTGCGCGTGGGGGACCGGGCGGTGGCTCGGGCGGAGTTGGTGGACATCGAGGGCGAGGTGGGCGCCCGCATCCTCTGCCTGCTGCCGTGAGCGCGCCGATGAAGACCTGGTGGACCTCCATGTCGCCGCGCATCCGGCTGCTCCTGGCGCTCGGGCTCGTGCTGGGCCCGGCGGGAGTGGCGCAGTGGAGAGAGGCGTCCGTGACCTCACTGGCTCGGGCGTTGTTGGGCGGCCTGGCCCTGGCGGTGCTGGGCGGGTGGCTGATGTACCGGGGGCGTGCCGGGGCCGGGTTCCCGCGCACCGAGCCGCTGCGGGTGGTGTCCCGGACGGGCTTGTCGCAGCGCTGTGGGCTGGCGTTGGTGGAGGTGGAGGGGAGCCGCTACTTCGTGGTGTTCGGCGATTCCTTCGCGGAGATCCGTGCGGCGCGTGCACCCGTGCGCGTGAAGTCCCGGTCGCGCCGACGCGCGGTGGCTGCTGCCGCGGTCGAGGAGCCTCTGTCATGAGGAGCGCGTGGCTCGTGGGGGGGCTGCTCATGCCCGGAGTTGCCTCGGCGGCGGAGCCCTCCCTGTCGCAGATGTCCTTCGCGGGCACACCGCTGTCGATGATGGGGATGTTGGCGGTGATGTCCCTGCTGCCCTTCGCGGTGTTGATGCTGACGAGCTTCTCGAAGATCGCCGTGGTGTTGTCCCTGGCGCGCTCGGCCATGGGGACGCAGCAAGCCCCGCCGACCCTCGTGCTCACGGGGCTCGCCGCGGTGTTGTCGGGGCACATCATGGCGCCCGTCATGGAGCGCATGTACGACGCGGGGCAGGCCGTCTACGAGGACATGGGCTCTGGCGCGCGGATCCTCGAGGGCGCGGGGACGGTGACCGAGCCGCTGCGTGCCTTCCTGATCAAGCACGGCAGTCCGGAGGAGCGCGCTCGGCTCGTGGACCTGGCGCGCGAGCTGCGCCCGCCCGAGGAGGCGGAGCGGGTTCACGAAGAGAGCCTGTTCGTGGTCATTCCCGCCTTCGTCCTCACCGAGCTGAAGGAGGCATTTCAAATCGGCTTCCTCGTCTTCCTTCCGTTCCTGGTGCTGGACATGGTCGTCGCCAACGTCCTGCTCGCCCTGGGAATGCAGTCCCTGTCGCCGAGTCAGGTGAGCCTGCCCTTCAAGATCCTCCTCTTCGTCGCGGTGGATGGCTGGTCGCTGCTCGCGCGCGGCCTCATCCTCGGCTACCGGTGATGTCATGACCCAGGACGTGTTGCTTTCCCTGGGCCGGGAGGCCCTTCTCCTGATGGTGCTCGCGTCGCTGCCACCCATTGGCGCGAGTCTGGTGGTGGGCTTCCTGATGAGCCTCTTCCAGGCCACCACGCAGTTGCAGGAGAGCACGCTCACGGTGGTGCCCAAGCTGTGCGCGGCGGTGCTGGCCCTGGTGGTGGCCGGGCCGTGGATCGCCGGCCAGCTCACGCTCTTCACGCATCAGGTCCTGAGCTTCATCGCGGAGGTGGGCGGATGAGGTGGGAACTGCTTGGGGGGTGGTTCGAGTCCTGGGGGCCAGACGTGGTGGCGGTGGCCTTGTGCGCCGCGCGGCTGTTGCCGGTGGCCTTCCTCTGTCCGTTGCTGGGGGGACAGGCGGCGCCGACGACGGTGAAGCTCGCGCTGGTCCTGAGCCTCGCCCTCTTCCTGCATCAGGAGGCGGGGGTGTCCCTGTCCACGCCAGTGACGTCGCCCGTGCACTGGCCGCGCTGACGCTGAAGGAACTCACCTACGGGGTTTCGCTGGGACTGGTCGCGGCGCTGCCCTTCGACGCGGCGCGGATGGGGGGCCGTTTCATCGACCTGTTCCGAGGCACGTCCGCGGAGGCGAGCCTGCCTGTCACGGGGTCTCGCGAATCGGCCACGGGAGACGCGCTCCACCCGCTGCTCGTGGGGCTGGTGATCACGGGAGGGCTCATGCCCGTGGTGCTGTCGGGGCTGGTGCGGGGATTCGGCTGGGTCCCCCTGGGGGCGTATGTGCCCGGGGAGGGGGCGGTGTTGCTTGTCGTGGGGCTCGCGGGAGGGGCCATGGCCACGGGACTGGCGATTGGAGCGCCGGTGGCCGCGGCGGTGATGGCGGTGGATTGCCTGGTGGGACTCGTGTCGCGCGCCGCGCCCCAGGTGAATCTTCAGGACATGGGGGCTCCCCTGCGCATCCTCGCGGGAGGCGCCCTGCTGTGGCTGGGCGTGGGGCTGTTCTGTGAGCGGCTGCTCGCGGGCTTCCTCGAAGTGGAGGACGCCTTGTTCCAACTGGCGGAGGTGGCGCGGTGAGCGGGAAGACCGAGCAACCCTCGGCGAAGCGTCTGCGCGAGGCACGCCGGCAGGGACGGATTCCGCGCAGCCGCCTGCTGTCCTCCAGCGTGGTGACCCTGGGAGGCTTCTGGGCCCTGTCCGTCGTGGCCCCCGAAGGCTTCACCCGGCTGAAGGCATGGACGGCCCGGTTGATGCTGCACCAGGAGGCCGCGGGTGCCCTCGAGGAGGCGGGACTCCTGCTGTTGCTCCTGGTGGGTCCCCCGCTCGGGAGTGCCTGGCTGGCGTCCCTCGCGGTGTCCGTGGCCACGGTGGGGCTCGAGATGAACGCGGACCACGTGGTGCCGAAATGGGAGCGCGTCAATCCCCTGGCCGGCTTGAAGAAGCTCCTCAGCGTGAGGCCGCTCATCGAGCTGGGCAAGGCCCTGCTCGTGGCGGTGGGAGTGGGGTGGCTGGTGTGGCGCGAGGCCGTGGAGGCGGGCCCGGACGTGCTGCGCTCCGTCTGGTTGACGGGCACGTTGGGGCTGGAGCACGGCGTGAAGCGGTTGGGTCCGCTCGTGCTGCGGCTCTGCTGGGTGCTCGTGGTCCTGGGCGTGGGGGACTACGTGCTCGCGCGCCGGAGACACCTGAAGGAGCTGATGATGACGCGCGAGGAGGTGAAGCGCGAGCACAAGGAGAGCGAGGGAGATCCCCATCACAAGAGTCAGCGACGGGCGCTCCATCGACAATGGGCGGCGGGGGGGCCAGCGCGTGGGGTGGGCAAGGCGAGTGTCGTGGTCGTCAACCCCACGCACCTCGCGGTCGCGCTTCGCTATGCGCCGGAGGAGTGCGAGGCGCCCTACCTCGTCGGCAAGGGGCGCGAGGCGGACGCGCTCGAGTTGAGGCGTGAGGCCGAGCGGCTCGGCGTTCCCGTGGTTCGGGACGTGCCGCTGGCGCGCAGCCTCGTGCACTACGACGTCGGGGAGGAGATCCCCGAGGAATTGTACCAGGCCGCCGCGGCGGTGCTCCGGGTGGCGGGGGAGCCGTAGGCGTGGAGGACCCTCCACGAAAGGCAGAGATCATGAACCGATTGATGAAGATTCTCTTGCGGGCACGCAGTTCCTCGGACGTGGTGCTCGCCGTGGCGATGGTCGCGGTGTTGGGCGCGCTCATCATCCCCTTGCCGCCCTGGCTGTTGGACCTGGGGCTGGCGCTCAATCTGGTGGCGGCGGTGTCGCTGCTGGTGGCGGCGCTCCAGGCCCGGGATGCGTTGAAGGTGACGTCCTTTCCGACACTGCTCCTGTTCACCACGCTCTTCCGGCTCGCGCTCAACGTGTCGTCCACGCGCCGGCCCTGGCGGACGGCCACGCGGGGGAGATCATCCAGGCGTTCGGCGAGTTCGTCGTCCGGGGCGATTACGTCGTCGGCGCGGTCATCTTCGCCATCCTCACGTTGGTGCAGTTCCTCGTGGTGGCCAAGGGCGCCGAGCGCGTGGCCGAGGTCTCCGCGCGCTTCACCCTGGATGCGATGCCGGGCAAGCAGATGTCCATCGACGCGGATCTGCGCGCGGGCGCCATCGATCAAACGCGGGCCCGTCGCCGGCGGCGCGACCTGGAGCGCGAGTCGCAAATGTTCGGAGCCATGGATGGCGCGATGAAGTTCGTGAAGGGAGACGTCATCGCCGGCCTGGTCATCGTCCTGGTCAACCTCCTGGGGGGCAGCTGCATTGGCGTGCTGCAGAACGGAATGACGGTGGCGGAAGCGGCCTCCACCTATGCGCTCATCGCCATCGGGGACGGGCTGGTGTCACAGATTCCCTCCCTCTGCATCGCGGTGGCGGCGGGGCTCGTCGTCACGCGCGTGGCCTCGGAGAAGGAGGAGGATTCACTCGGCTCGGACATCGGCGCGCAGATCTTCGGTGAGGCCCGGGCGCTCTGGGTGGTGGTCGCGCTCTGCGGGGCGCTCGCCGTGATGCCGGGAATGCCGCATCTGACCTTCCTCGGCCTGGGGGCCGCGCTGGGCGGGCTCGCGTATGTCCTTCCTCGTCTGCGCTCCCTGTCGGGGGGCGCGCCCGGTGCCCCGGGCGAGGCGTCCGCCGGAGACGAGGCGAAGGGGGCGCCCGGTGCTCCTCCGGAACGCGCGGTGGCGCCAGTGGGCGTGGCGCCCTTGACGGTGGATCTCGCGCCGGACCTCACCGCGCTGGCGCAGGAGCAGGGGGCGCGTTCGTGCATCAGGTGCTCAACCGGCTCCGGGACGAGCTCTTCCTCGAACTGGGGGTACGCGTGCCCGGTATGCGGGTGCGCACCGGGGCGGCCTATCTGCCGCCGGGGACGTACCGGATCCTCGTCGACGAGGTGCCCGCGGGGATGGGGCAGGTCGCGCCGGAGATGCTCTACGCGTTGGCTCAACCGGAGGAGCTGGCCTTCCTGGAGGTGACGGCCGAGCCGGTGGTGGAACCGTTCACGGGCAGGCCCATCAGCCGCGTGCCGGCGGACAGCCGCGCGCGTCTGGAGCTGGCGCAGGTTCCGCTGCGGAGCGCGGGAGAGCTCATCGCCGAGCACCTGCGCGGCGTCATCCGCGCGCGCGCGGCGGGCTTCCTGGGGGTGCAGGAGGTGCGCGGCCTGCTGGATGGACTCGAGGCCCAGGCGCCCACCCTGGTGAAGGAAGCGCTCCAGAAGGTGCCCCTGCCGCTGCTCACCGAGGTCCTGCGCAAGCTCGTGGACGAGCAGGTGAGCATCCGCGACCTGCGCGCCATCCTGGAGGCGTTGGTGGCGCCCACCACCGAGGGGGATGCCGCGGCCCTGGCCGAGCGCTGCCGTCAGGCGCTGTCCCGCTACTTGAGCCACAAGTTCGCGCCCTCGGGACCGCTCTTCGCCTACCTGGTGGATCCGGAGATCGAGGAGACGCTGCGCTCCGCCGGGGCTCGGGGACCGGCGCCCGCTCCCGAGCGGATCGCGGAAATCCTGGAGGGGTTGAAGCGCATCGCCGCGGGCGGGCAGACCGTGCTGCTCACGGCACCGGACGTCCGGCGCACCCTGCGCAAGCTGTGCGAGGGCGCCTTTCCCGACGTCGCGGTCCTCACCTACGGTGAACTGGATCTACAACTACAGGTTCGTCCCTTGGGACGGCTGGCCCCGGTCGCTCCGGGGCCCTGAGGCGGCGGGCTAGTAGCTGCCGCCACTGCCTCGCTTGGGATCGAAGGAGACGTCGGACTGGGGCGTCTGGGGCGGAGGCCGGTTGACCCGGTCGCGCAGCTCCTTGCCCGTGCGGAACAGCAGGCCGCGCTTGGGCTTCACGGGGATGATCTGTCCCGTCTTGGGGTTGCGGCCTTGATAGCCCTGGTAGTTCTTCACGTGAAAGGCGCCCAGGCCGCGGATCTCGATGTTCTCGCCGCGGCAGAGGGCTTCCTTCATGGACTCGAAAATCGTCTCGACCGTGGCCTCGGCTTGCTTCTGCGTCATCTGCTTCTTGTTGACGAGGACGTTGATCAGATCGGACTTGAGCATCGCATGCTCCCGCAAACCGCGTAACCCCTCGGAAACAGGGCGCTTGGCCCGTGGTCGAACCCGAGACGATAACAGAACGCCTCCCGCGCGCAAGCCACGAGGCCCGCCAACTGCCTAGAAACGTTACGGATTTCCGCTGCCCGCCTCCTGGGCGGCGGCGGGCGGGAGGCGGGCGTCAGGTGCAGCCCTGCCAGCCCCGGGCGCACCAGGATGGCCGGTCCAGCCACCGGGTGCGGCGCAGGACCTCGAGCCCCAGGGAATCCGCCTCGTGGAAGAAGGCCGCCAGGGGCTCGAAGCCGGGAGCGGGGGAACGCTCCAGTCGCCAGGGGCGACGGGACTGTAGACGCCGTGAACCGCGAGGGTCAGGTCGGCCAGGGTCAACTCGCTGGGGTGGCGGGCGGGAAGCAGTCCCCCACGTCGGTGGCGCGCGAGCAGGCCCGCGCGCTCCAGGTCCTCGGCCACCTCGTCGACGAGCGACTCGGCGACGCGCAGGCGCAGCGCCAGCTCCCGGGGAAGGGGGGCGGAGTGCCGTCGAACCAGACGAGGGTGGTCTCCTGGGCGAGCTGGGCGGCCACCAGCTCCTCGCCCGGGGGTGCGCGCCGAAGGCCCACAACGAGTCGCGGAAGGTGGCGTGCTCCACCGCGTAGGACAGCCGGGCGCCTCCGAGGAGGATGAGCCAGTCCACGTACAGCCACGCCAGGAACATGGGCAGCGCGCCCAGGGAGGCGTAGAGCGGGTTGTGGCGGAAGCTGTACGCGGCGATGCCCGTGTACAGGTGCCGCGCCACGCTCCAGGCCACTCCCGCGACGAGACCCCCCGCGAGCGCCGAGCGCCACCGCACATGGGTGTTGGGCGTCACGACGTAGAGCAGGGTGAGCCCCGCGATCGCGGTGAGGGGGAGAGGGCGCCGAACAGCAGCTCGAAGAGATCCAGGAAGAGCGGGGTGTGGGTGCCCTCGAGCAGCGAGCGCACGCCGCGCGTTCCCGCGAACGAGAGCGCCAGCATCAGCGGCCCCAGCAGCAGCAGGCCCGCGTAGATGAGGCCGCGCACGTACCAGGGGCGGTGGTTCTTCACCCCCAGATTTCGTTCAGCGACACGTCGATGTTGTGCAGCAGCGAGCCCGACGAGAAGAGCAGGCCGAGAAAGCCCGCGCTTCCAATGGCCGTCGTATTGCCCGGCTCGAGAAACCCCTCGAGGAAGGTGGCTGACTCCTCACGCACCCCTGGCGCCAGTACGGCGGAGATGAACTCCCGGAGGCGGTGCTGGAAGGCTTGTTGGTGGTAGGCGCCCAGCAGGGCGAGCACCACCGTCAGCAGCGGAACCAGCGAGAAGACACTGATGTAGGTGAGCGCCGCGGCCCGCAGGCGGATGTTTTCCCCCTGGAAGCCGCGGGCCAGACTGCGCACCGCGAGCGCGGTGTCCATGGCGAAGCGGCCCGCCCGGGTTCGCTCCAGGGGCGCCCAGGTGCTCCGGGCCCACTGAAGCGCTCGGGTGCGCAGTCGCTGGAGGAAGAGCGAGGGGAGGGTCCTCATCCGAGCCTCCCAGGCTAATCAATCACGAGCGGAGACGGCCAGGGGGCCTCCGCTCGTCCCCTGGGAAGCGTCCAGGCGGTCACCTTTCCAGGAGACCGCACTCCGGACGCCCTCCTTCACTGGTTGCCGCCGCTGGACTCGCCGCCACCCGAGGACGCGGGCGGAGTGCCGCCCGAGCCGGGCTGCTGCTCTCCCGCCGGGGTCGTCTGGGCCCGGGCCTCGCGGCCTTCACGTCCCTCGCGGCCCTCTCGTCCCTCGCGGCCTTCACGTCCCTCGCGCGGCTCGGACCGGCGCTGCTCTCCGCGATTGCGGTCCCGATCCCGGCCTCCACCACCACGGTCCCGGTCGCCCCGGTCGCGCTCGCCCCGGCCGCCGCTGTTGCGTTCGCGTTCACGATCGCCCCGGCCACCGCCACCGCCACCGCCACCGCCACCGCCGCCGCGGTCCCGGTCGCCCCGGTCGCGCTCGCCCCGGCCACCGCCGCCGCGGTCGCGGTCCCGGTCGCGCTCACCGCGCTCGCCCCGGCCCGGACTGCCCTCCGAGCGGAATCCGCGCTCGCCACCGCCGCTCTCCGGGCGGCGCTGCATCGACAGTTCGCCGTCTCCCGAGCCCGGTGAGGAGGCCACCTTGTGGTCTCCACCCTGGGCGCTGCGGCCGTACACGTCGTACTGCTCGCGGTGGTAGTTCTGCTGCGCCTTCACCTGGATGGACTTGTTGTAGCGGTCCATCAGGTGGCGCAGCTCCTGCCGCTCCTCGCCCTGGAGCAGCCGCGCCACCTCGGCGTTGCAGTTGATGACCAGCGTGGGGTCCTTGTAGCCGGGCGCCTCGCGGCGGATCTCCCCGAAGATCTCGTAGGCCACCGTGGTGGCCGTCTTCACGAAGCCCTTGCCGTCGCAGTACGGGCAGTCCTCGTGGAGGACGCGGCCGATGGACTCGCGCACGCGCTTGCGCGTCATCTCCACCAGGCCCAGCTCGGAGATGCGCAGCACGTTCGTCTTGGCCTTGTCCCGACCCAGCGCCTCCTGCAGGGACTTGAAGACCTTGTCGCGGTTCTGCGGCTTCTCCATGTCGATGAAGTCGCAGATGATGATGCCGCCGATGTTGCGCAGCCGCAGCTGGTAGACGATCTCCTTGGCCGCCTCGACGTTGATCTTGGTGATCGTCTCCTCGAGGCTCTTCTTGCCGACGTAGCGGCCCGAGTTGACGTCGATGGCGGTGAGCGCCTCGGCCTGATCGATGATGAGGTAGCCGCCGCTCTTGAGCCACACCTTGCGCTGGGTGGCGCGCTGCAACTCGTGCTCAATCCCGTAGGCGTCGAAGATGGGCTCGTCCGACTCGTGCAGCACCACCCGGTCCTTGAGCGCCGGATCCTGCGCGTTCACGAAGCCGAGGATGCGCTCGTACTCCTCGCGGTCGTCCACGACGAGCTTCTCCACGTCGTGGGCGAACAGGTCGCGCGTGGCGCGCAGGATGAGGTCCAGGTCCGGGTGCAACAGGCCCGAGCCGCCGCGCTTCTCGTTGCGGCGCACCACCTGGTTCCACACCTCGATGAGGAAGCGGATGTCGCTCTCGAGCTTCTCCTGGGGCACGTTCTCGGCCACCGTGCGCACGATGAAGCCCGTGCCGGGCGGACGGAAGCGGTCCACCATCTCCCGCAGGCGCTTGCGCTCCTTCTCGTTGGAGATGCGGCGGCTGATGCCCACGTGGTCCACCGTGGGCATGAACACCAGGTGGCGGCCCGGAATGGAGATGTGCGAGGTGAGGCGCGCGCCCTTGGTCCCGATGGGATCCTTGGAGATCTGCACCACGACCTCCTGGCCCACCTTCAGGAGCTCCTCGATCTTCGCCGTCTTGCGCGGCTTGTTCTTCTCCTCCTCGCGCTTGCGCTGCGGCTGCTCGTCGCGCGCCTTGCGGGGCTTGTCCTTCTCCCGGTCCTTGTCTCGCTCGCGGTCCTTCTGGTCGCGGCGGCCCTCACGCGCCTCGCGGGCGGCCTCGCGGTTCTCCCGGGGCGCGCGGCGCTCGCCGGCGGCCGTCTCCGGACGCGGGGCGGCGGCGGGGGTGCTCTCCCCGGCGCTCGGGGAGGCGCTCGTCGCGGCGACGGCGGACTCGGTGGGGGCGCTCTCGGGAGCGGGCGGGGACCCGGCCGCGTCCGGAGCCGCCTCGGTCGCGGGCGGAGCCGCCTCGGCCACGGCCGGAGGGGCCTCGGTCACGGGCGTGAGCGCCTCGGGCGCCACGAGGGGCTCGGGCACGGCTCGCGCCTCGATGGGCGCGGACACCACCGAGGCCGTCTCCGTCACCGGGGCGGGAGCGGCCTCCGCGGTGGGCGCGGGAGCGGCCTCGACGGCGGCGGGCTCGGGGCTGGCGAGCTGTGCCTGGGGGCGGGGGTCGCCTCGGTGGACGTCACCGCCGCGTCGAGCGCGGGCGCGATGTCAGCGACCGCGGGGTGGGCTCCTGCACCTCGGCTTCCGGCTCGGCCGGCTCGTGGTGGGCCGCCTCGGCGGCCATGGCCTCGGACTCCTCGGGCACGTCGAGGGCGTCTTCGTGCTCGCCTTCGGTCAGCTCGAACTGGGCCCGGGCGAAGTCCGGGTCGTAGACGACGTCGCTGACGTAGAGGAAGGCGGCCTTCTCCAGGCCGATGTCGACGAAAGCCGCCTGCATGCCGGGGAGCACCCGGACCACGCGGCCCTTGTAGATGTTGCCGACGACTCCCTTGTCCTTCTTACGCTCGAGGTAGAACTCCGCGATGTGCCCGTTCTCGACGAGGGCGACCCGGGTCTCCCGGCCCGCGGCGTTGATGACGAGGATGCTGCTCATGGACGAATCCTGGGCGCGCGCGGGGAGGCGTGAGCTCCGGCGGACGGGAGGCGACGGCGTCTCCAGCTTCCGAGCGCGCTGCGAGGGGAGAGGCGGTCCCCGCACCTCCGCGCGTGCGGACGAGGGCAGACCCGTGTGTCCGGGGGCCCGGGTGTCGCGCGCGAGGGGGGTGAGGGGACCACGGCCTGCTCCTCCGAGTTCAAGGTCGCCCCGCGATTGTCCGGCACCGTGCCGGGCGGGGACTGGCTGCTAATCGAGCGTTCGAGACAGCCCTGGCGCCCGGGCCGCCCGGCTTCGTCCTTACTCACCCGGTCGGAACCCATGCGTGGGCGCCTTGGGGGTGGCAGAAGCGCGGAAGACCAGCGCGCCCGGTTCCGCCGGGAACGCACCCGTCTCAAAATCCACTGGCGACTGAACTCCCCACCCCTGGTGGGGAGGTCCGAGGCCTGAAAACAACGAAAGGTTTTCACGCCTGATACGACCTGTAAAGGCGCGACATGGAAAATGTCCGCCGTCTGGCAGCCTGGAGGGGGGCTCAGGCCTGGGCGGTGGGGGCCCGCTTGCGGTAGTCCGGCTTGTCCAGGCGGCCCCGGGGCGGCGCACCGGCGCAGGCCCGTCCAGGTCGTGTCGATGAGGCACAGCTTGTTGTCCACCATGCCGATGTCGAGCGCGGCCTGGCGGATGAAGTCCTCGCTCAGGGCCGTTTTAATCCCCTCGCCGCTGGGCCAGCACACCCAGATGCCGCCCTGGAGCGTCATGGCGCGCGAGAGCGCGGGCAGGCGCTGGACGAGCTCGTGCGTGTCCTGGGTGAAGAAGAGGATGATGTCCAGGCCCGTCTGGGCGGTGATGAGGAACTCCACGCCGTCGGGCAGGGGGTTGAGCTTCTGGACGAAGCCGCGCGGGGGGTTGATGACCGAGACCTTGCTGCCGGACTTGATGCCCAGCATGGAGGTCAGGGAGGCTGGCGCGTAGGGATTCATGAGCTGCGCTCCACGATGAAGGTGATGAACTCCCCGAGCGCCTCGGCATCGGCGCGCTCCACTTCCGTCACGCGCGCCTGGGGAGGGCCGCGGTGGCTCCAGCTGACGAAGGCTTCCAGGGCGTGGAGCGGGCCCTCGGCCACCGCCTCCACCGAGCCGTCGGGCAGGTTGCGCACCCAGCCCTTGAGGCCCAGCCGCAGGGCCTCGGCGCGGGCGCTCTCCGGAAGTAAACGCCCTGCACCCGGCCCCGTATACGCAGGCTCACTCGACGACTGTCCATGCTGCCCACGCCTCCTAGCCTCGTGCGTCCGTCTGGAGCAATTGGAGGAAGGCCTGCTCGTCCACGATTCTTACCCCGAGCTCCTGGGCCTTCTTCAGCTTGCTGCCCGCATCCTCGCCCGCCACCACCAGGTCCGTCTTGCGAGAGACACTTCCCGATACCTTGCCACCCCGGCGCTCGATTTCCTCCTTGGCTTGCTCCCGGCTCATTCCACTCATACCCCCGGTGAGAACCACCGTCTTGCCGGCGAACACGCCCGTCTTGACGACGACGGGCGGCGCGGGGGTGACACCCGCGGCGAGCAGGGCGTCGATGGCCTCGCGGTTGAGCGGCTCATGGAAGAAGGTATGGATGACCTCGGCCATGGTGGGACCCACGTCCTTCACGCGGGTGATGTCCTCGAGGCTGGCCGTGTAGAGCCCGCGCACGTCGGGAAAGGCTCGGCGAGCACGCGCGCGGTGGACTCGCCCACGTGCCGGATGCCCAGCGCGTAGAGGAAGCGCGGCTGGGTGGTCTGCTTGGAGCGCTCGATGCTCGCCAGCAGGTTGTCCGCGCTCTTGTCCCCCATGCGCTCGAGCGTGAGGAGCTTCTCCCGCGTGAGGTGGTAGACGTCCGCGAAGCTCTTCACCAGCCCCGTCTCCACGAGCTGCGCGGCGAGCTTCTCGCCCAGGCCGTCCACGTCCATGGCGGTGCGCGAGGCGAAGTGGCGCACCTTCTCCACGAGCTGCGCGGGGCAGGTGGCGCCCGTGCAGCGGATGATGGCGCCTTCCTCGTCCTTCACGGCCGCCGCGTGGCACACCGGGCACTCGGTGGGGAAGACGAAGGGCTCGGTGCCCTCGGGCCGCTTGCCCTCCACGACTTTGACGATCTCCGGGATGACGTCGCCCGCGCGGCGGATGAAGACGGTGTCGCCCTTGCGCACGTCCTTGCGCCGCAGCTCGTCCTCGTTGTGCAGGGTGGCGCGGCTCACCGTCACGCCGCCCACCTTCACCGGCTTGAGGTGCGCCACCGGCGTGAGCGCGCCCGTGCGCCCCACGTACACCTGGATGTCCTCGACGAGCGTCGACTCCTCCTCGGGCGGGAACTTGTAGGCCACGGCCCAGCGCGGACTCTTGGACACTGGCCCAGGCGCTGGCGCAGGTCCTCGTCGTCCACCTTCACCACCATGCCGTCCACCTCGAAGGGCAGCGCGTGGCGGCCCTCCAGGCTCGCGCGGTACTGCTCGCGCACGCCCTCCACGCTCGGCACGCTCACCGCCCGGTTCACCGGCAGCCCCAGCGAGCGCAGGTAGCCGAGCTTCTCGGTGTGCGAGCGGAACGCGGGCACGCCCTCGCCCGGCACGCACTCGTACAGGAAGAGCGACAGCGGCCGCGACGCGGTGATGCGCGGGTCCAACTGGCGCAGGCTGCCGGCGGCGGCGTTGCGCGGGTTGGCGAAGAGCGGCTCGCCCTCCTCCTCGCGCTTGTCGTTGAGCCGCTTGAAGTCCTTCTTGGAGATGAAGACCTCGCCGCGCACTTCGATCATCCCGGGCGCCTTCACCCCGTCCCGGGGCAGGAGCTCCGTGGGCAGGCCGCGCAGGGTGCGCAGGTTCGCGCTCACGTCCTCTCCCTCGGTCCCATCTCCCCGCGTGGCGCCGCGCACGAAGCGGCCCTGCTCGTAGGTCAGGGTGATGGCGAGCCCATCCAGCTTGGGCTCGCAGACATAGGCGACCTGGGCGAGTCCCGTCTGGCGGCGGATGCGCTCGTCGAAGTCGCTCAGCCCCTCGTCGTCGAAGACGTTGGCCAGCGACAACATGGCCACGCGGTGGCGCACCTTCTCGAACTTCTCCGCCGGAGCGCCTCCCACCCGGCGGGTGGGCGAGTCGGCCGTGACGAGGTCCGGATGGCGGGACTCCAGCTCCTGGAGCTCGCGCATGAGCCGGTCGTATTCCGCGTCGCTCACCTCCGGCGAGTCGAGCACGTAGTAGCGGTGGTTGTGGTAGGCGAGTTCTTTGCGCAGCTGCGCGATGCGGGCGGAGTCAGCGGTTTTCGAGGCGGTCACGGAGGAGGGGCTCGGCGGCTGGACGGGAAGATGCGGGGGCTTTGTTGCCTGGTGGCTCGGGTTGCGAGGATGCCTTGACAGCTCTAGAGGTGGTCAATAACCTCGTGTCGAGCGCATGAGGGTTGTTGTCCCACCTTCAGGCGCCACCTTTTCCCACCACAAGGTTCTCCCACCCGCGTGGTCCCGGCAAGAAGGGATCCCGGTGCCGCCCTGAGGGCGCTTCGAGTCCCCCGGACACTTCCACGACATTCCCGTGCGCGACTCCCCCCGCGCCGCAAGTACAGCCCCGCACCATGGCCAAAGCCCGTTCCCCCAAAGAGAAGCTCCTCGCCCCCCAGGTCGTCGACATCGAGGAAGAAAAGCCCAAGCGCCGCTCGACCCGGGCCAAGACGGTGGAGCGCGACGAGTCCGAGAAGCCCACGCGCCGCCGGACGTCGGCCCGCCGGGACGAGGAGCCCGCGGCCGAGGAGGCCCCGGTGGTCGCCACGCCCCGCCCGGTCCTCACGCCCATCCCCTCCCACCCCGTCCGGGACGAGGAGTACCAGGAGGTGCGCGCGGCGGCGGACCACGAGGAGGAGGCCTCCCAGCAGGCTCCGGCTCCCGAGCTCGTCGAGGTGTCCGCGGGCGCGGAGGCCGGCCCCTCGGACGCGCCAGCCATGCAGGTCATCCGGCTCAATGACCTCAAGCGCATGAAGATCACGGACCGGCGAAGATGGCCCACGACTTCGGCATCGAGGGCTACCAGGGCCTGAAGAAGCAGGATCTCATCTTCGCGCTGCTCTCGGGCATCGCGGACAAGAAGTTCGAGGTGCACGCGGAAGGTGTGCTGGAGCTGCTCAGCGACGGCTTCGGCTTCCTGCGCAGCGCGGACAGCGACTACCAGGCGAGCCCCGACGACATCTACGTGTCTCCCTCGCAGGTGCGCCGCTTCAATCTGCGGCCGGGCGACACGGTGACGGGCCCCATCCGCCAGCCGCGCGAGGGCGAGCGCTTCTTCGCCCTGCAGAAGGTGGACAAGGTCAACTTCTCCGACCCGCTGTCCGAGGTGACGCGCGACCGCATCCTCTTCGACAACCTCACGCCGCTCTACCCCACGCGCAAGCTGAAGCTGGAGCACGACGGGGCGGAGATGACCACGCGCATCATCGACTTGTTCTGCCCCATCGGGCTCGGCCAGCGCTGCCTCATCGTGGCGCCGCCCAAGGCCGGCAAGACGGTGCTCCTGCAGAACATCGCGCACGCCATCTCCAAGAACCACCCGGACGTCTACCTCATCGTGCTGCTGGTGGACGAGCGCCCCGAGGAAGTGACGGACATGGCGCGCAACGTGCGCGGCGAGGTGGTCAGCTCCACCTTCGACGAGCCCGCCACGCGCCACGTGCAGGTGGCGGAGATGGTCATCGACAAGGCCAAGCGCCTGGTCGAGCAGAAGTACGACGTGTGCATCCTCCTGGACTCCATCACCCGTCTGGCGCGCGCCTACAACACGGTGGTGCCGGCCTCGGGGAAGATTCTCTCGGGCGGCGTGGACGCCAACGCCCTGCACAAGCCCAAGCGCTTCTTCGGCGCCGCGCGCAACATCGAGGAGGGCGGCAGCCTCACCATCATCGGCACCGCGCTCATCGACACCGGCAGCCGCATGGACGAGGTCATCTTCGAGGAGTTCAAGGGCACGGGTAACTCCGAAATCGTCCTGGACCGCAAGCTGATGGAGAAGCGCATCTTCCCCACGCTCGACATCAACAAGTCCGGTACGCGCAAGGAGGAGCTGCTGCTCACCCAGGCGGACCTCGTGCGCATCACCGCGCTGCGCCAGGTGCTCCACCCGTTCACGCCCATCGACGCGATGGAGTTCGTGCTCAAACACATGCGCCCGACGGCCGCGAACGCCGAGTTCCTCGGCTCGATGAACCGTTAATACTCTCCCTTCGTTCTCAACGAAGGGAGCCGTCGCATGCGCAGTACCCGTTTCGCCTTTCCGTCCGCCCTCGCCGTCCTGGGGGCGGTGCTCTCGCTGACCACCGGATGCGAACCGATCGATCTGGATGACTTCGGGGGCAATCCCGCCCCGTTGTCCAACCGCACTTGCTACCAGGACTCGGACTGCACGGGGAACGCCTGCTGCGGTCTGGGCACCAACCCCACGCACGTGCAGGACGGGCCCAATTGCAGCGGGGTGAAGTGCGACGGCTCCTGTCCGGCCGACCACCTCGACTGTGGCCGTTGCTTCGTCTTCTGCCGCGAGTCGCGCTGCGAGGCCGCCTGCAGCGGTTGATGCTCCCCCCGTGCCTACTTCACCTCCAGCGAGCCTCCGCCACGTGGGGCTGCGCCTTGAGGCGCGCGTAGTCGAAGCAGGCCACGATGATGGAGGCCACGGGCACCGCGAAGAGCGCGCCGACCAGGCCGAACGTCGTCTCCCCGGCGATGAGGCTGAAGGCCACGATGACCGGGTGGATGCGCGCGGCCTGGCCCATGATCTTCGGGTTGAGGAAGTACGCCTCCAGCGCGTGGATGCCGATGATCCACAGCAGGATGGCCACGCCCTTCTGGAAGCCGTCCGCCAGCGCGATGAGCACGATGGGCACCGAGCTGAGGATGGTGCCGAAGATGGGAATGAGGCTGAACACGGTGGCCACCGTGGCCAGCAGGAAGGCGAACTTCACCCCGAAGAGCAAAAGCCCCAGGAAGGTGAGCGTGCCGTTGACGAGGCAGATGGTCACCTGGCCGCGAACGACGCCGGACAGCGAGCGATCAATCCGCTCGAGCAGGCGCTGCGAGTCGGTGCCGTACTCGGCCGGCAACAGGCTGGTGAAGTAGCCCACGACGGCGTGCGCGTCGATGGAGAAGAACGCGGCCACCATCAGGATGAAGAACGTCATGAACACGCCGGCCACCACCGAGGTGATGATGTTGCGCGACACGGTGACGATGTCCCCCAGGTGCTGGCGCACCAGCCCCGTGAGCTGCGCGGCCACGTCCTGGAGGATCTTCTCCAGGTCCACCTTCACGCCGCCGCCGGGCACGCCGTTGCGCATCTCCTCGGGCGTGGCGAGCGCCACGGGGATGCCCTTGGCGCGCAGCCAGTCCTCGACGCGGTCGGAGAGCACGTGGATGCGCTCGGGCGTGAGCGAGTTGAGGAAGACGACGCCATCGCGGCTGATGCGCGCCAGCTCCTGGTAGAGCTGCGGCACCATGGCGATGAAGAAGAGGTACACCGCGAGGAAGAAGCCCGAGTAGATGAGCAGGATGCCCACCCAGCGCGGAATGGCGTGCCCGCGCACCTGCACGCGCGTGAGGCGTGTGACGAGCGGGTGCACCAGGTAGGCGATCAACGCGGCGCCCGCGAAGGGCAGCAGCACCGAGCGGAAGAAGAACAGGATGGTGGCGATGACCAGCCACAAACCCGCGAGGATGTAGAAGCGCTTGCGGCGCTGCGCGAGGAGATCGAGCTCGTGATGCTGCATGGCGCGGCTTATGGCAGAGGGCTGACCGGGTCTCAAGCGGAGGGGATTATGACGCGCCTTCTGTGGGCTTCCAGTCGCTCCAGGCAGCGCAGCATCAGCCGGCGGTTCACTCGGCCCTCGGTAGCTTCGCCCAGCCCCAGCATCTGGTCCACCACCCAGCGGTTGAGCAGCAGGAGGGGCAGCCGGTCCGTCGGGGCCAGCCCCCGCTCCAGGTAGCGCTTGTTGCGCATGTAGTCGTCGTAGGCGTCCAGCTCGCGCTCCAACTCCCAACGCGACAGCCGCAGCGCCTCCTCGTAGACGGCCTCGGCGGGGCGGGGGTCGGCTCGGTGTACAGGGAGGCGAACTGCCCTCCCGTGTCCAGGTCTATCTCCTGGACCGGTGGCGGCCACTGCCGCAGGTCCTTGGCCAGCAGCTTGGCCACCTCCTCCAAGAGGTGGTCCATCATGGGAACCGGCTTGGCTTCGAAGAGATGGTCCCAGCGCGATGCCATGGGTTCCTCCCTACTCCAGTGGGACGCTCAGGTGAACCGCTCCAGGAAGTTGCGCAGGATGGCGTGTCCGGCGGGCGCCGGAGTGATGCCCGCCAGGAGCCGGGGCACGCGCTCCGCCGGTGACTGCCCCCCGGGCGGCGGCCTCGGCCTCCAGCTTCTCCTGCCGGGCGAGGATGAGGGCGCGCATGGCGGCCGGATGCACCTCGGGGTGGAATTGGACCCCCGGATGCGCGGACCGAAGGCGAGCGCCTGCACCGCCGTGTTCTCGTTGCCCGCGAGCACCGTGGCGCCCTCGGGCGGACGCTCGACGATGTCCTCGTGGGTGGCCTGGACGACGAAGGTCTCGGGCAATTCGTGGAAGAGCGGATCCTCCGCCCCTCCGGGCTCAAGCGCACCTCCACGGTGCCAATCTCCCGCCCCTGGGTGTTGCGCACCACCCGCGCCCCATGGGCATGGGCGAGGAGTTGGTGCCCAAAGCATACGCCGAGCACGGGGATGCCCCGGGCGGCGGCGCCCAGCATGAAGTCCGCGGCGCGCTCCATCCAGGGTTCCAGTTGGGTCACGGACTTGGGGGAGCCGGTCATCATCACCGCGTCGTAGCCGGCGGCGCTCGGGGGCAGCTCGGCGCCCTGGTGCGCGTGCAGGATGTCGAAGCGGCACCCATCCGGTCCGAGCGACTCGACGAACCACTGGTCGTAGTCCCCGACACTGAGCTGGACGGGCCGGGCCGCATCACCGGCTTTCAACAGGAGAACGTTCTTCATGGCCTCGGTTTCGAGCTGGGTTGCCGGCAGGGGGGCCCCCTAGCTTCGGCTGCTGGTTGTGTTGACGCCCGTTCACTTGAGACGTGCGTCCAGGGTGGTGGGGAGTCCACTGGATGTCCAACGCGCATACGCTTTCACCTCGCCGGGCCGCGCTCAAGATGTGCATCGCGCGGTGGGGTGTGGACCCCGCGAAGAGGCTATCCTCCGCGGAAGCGGGCCGTTGAAGACACGACAGAGGGCACTCAATGGGCAGTGGGAGAAGGAGGAGGCCAATGGCGAGTCGTTCCAAGGCGAAGGTCATCACGTTGCCGTCCCCCGCGAGCAGGCGGGCGCGCGCGGAGAAGAAGGAGCGCGACACGGGCAGGCCCGTGGGACGGATGCCCTCGGGCACGGACGTGTTGCAGAAATGGTTCGAGGAGAAGGGCGTCCGGCAGGTGAAGCTGGGCGCGGTGGACCTGGACGGCGTCTGGCGCGGCAAGTACGTCTCCGTGGAGAAGTTCTTCTCCGCGTGCAAGAGCGGCATGGGCTTCTGTGACGTGGTGTTCGGGTGGGACATCGCGGACGAACTGCTCGACAACACCCAGGTGACGGGCTGGCACACGGGCTACCCGGATGGGATGTGCCGCGTGGACACGAGCTCCGCGCGCATCATCCCCTGGGAGCCGGACACGGCGGCGTTCCTGCTGGACTTCGTGACGGCGGACGGCTCGCCCTTCGAGCCGAGCCCCCGCCAGCTCCTGCAGAAGGTGGGCAGGCGGGCGCGGGAGATGGGCTTCGTGCCCAAGTTCGGCGCCGAGTTCGAGTTCTTCATCTTCAAGGAGACGCCGCAGTCGCTCAAGGACAAGGGCTACACGCGCCTCACGCCGCTCACCCCCGGCATGTTCGGCTACTCGTGGCTGCGCACGTCGCTCAACGCGCCGCTCGTGCACGACATCATCAACGGCTGCCGGGACTTCGGCGTGGAGCTGGAGGGCTTCCACACCGAGACGGGCCCGGGCGTCTTCGAGGCCGCGGTGCGCTACGACACCCTGGAGAAGATCGCCGACAAGGCGGTGCTCTTCAAGACGGCGGTCAAGGAGATCTGCGCGCGCCATGGGCTCACCGCCTGCTTCATGGCGAAGGTGGACCCGAAGCTCCCCGGGTGCTCGGGCCACATCCACCAGTCCCTGTGGTCGCTCAAGAGCGACGAGAACGCCTTCCACGATCCGGACGCGGGCGACGGCATGAGCCGGCTCATGCGCCAGTACATCGGCGGGCAGATCGCGCTGATGCCGGAGCTGACGGCGCTCTACTGGCCCACGGTCAACAGCTACAAGCGCAGCGTGGAGAACACGTGGGCGCCGGTGACGGCGACGTGGGGCCGGGAGAACCGCACCACGGCGGTGCGCGTGATTGGCGACAGCCCCAAGTCGATGCGCCTGGAGTACCGCCAGCCGGGCGCGGACATGAACGCGTACGTGGCCATGGCGGCGAGCCCGGCCGCGGGGCTGTGGGGCATCGAGAACGAGGTGGAGCCGCCCGAGGCCTGCGCGGGCAACGGCTACGCGTCCGGCGCTCCCCCGCTGCCGCGCTCGCTCAAGGAGGCGGTGGCGCTGCTCAAGCAGTCCGAGCGCGCCCGGGTCATCCTCGGCGAGGAATTCGTGGACCACTTCGTGCGTACGCGCGAGTGGGAGGCGCGGCAGTATGAGCGCGCCGTCACGAACTGGGAACTCGAGCGCTACATGGAGCTCATCTAGGCGCTCCCATGCAGGCGCTCATCGCGTAGTTGAGGAGACACGGAATGATACCGTTCGACATGCCGAGCGAGCCACGCATCACCGAGATGTCGTGGCCCACGAAGATCGTCTTCGGCGCGGGAGCGCTGCAGCGGCTGCCCGCGCAGGTGGCGCGGCTGAACATGAAGCGCCCGCTGGTGATGACGGACGCGGGCGTGGTGAAGGCGGGGCTCGTGCAACGCGTCTACGACGTGCTCAAGGGCGCGAACGTGGCGTATGCCTCCTTCGAGCAGGTGAACCCGGACCCCACCGAGCACGATGCCGTCGCGGGCCTGGAGGCGTACCGGCGCCACCAGTGCGACGGCATCATCGCCATCGGCGGAGGCAGCCCGCTGGACGCGGCCAAGCTCGTGCAGGTGCTCACCACGCACGAGCCGCCGCTGTCGCGCTATGACGACGCGACGGGGGGCGACCAGTACGTGCGCGACGACATGCCGCCGCTCATCGCCATCCCCACCACCGCGGGCACCGGCTCGGAGGTGAGCCGCTCGGGCGTGGCGACGCTGTCGGACACGGGCCGCAAGACGGTCATCTTCAGCCCGTTCCTCATGCCCAAGGCGGCCATCTGCGACCCCGAGCTGACGCTGGGCCTGCCGCCCGGACCCACGGCCGCCACGGGCATGGACGCCTTCACCCACTGCCTGGAGGCCTATCTGTCCAATGGCTTCCACCCGCTGGCGGACGCGGTGGCCATCGACGGCATCGCCCGCGTGGCGCGCTCGCTGCCCACCGCCGTCTCCGATGGCAAGAACCTCGTGGCCCGCTCGGACATGATGGTCGCCGCCATGCAGGGCGCCATGGCCTTCCAGAAGGGCCTGGGGGCCTGCCACGCGCTGGCGCACGCGCTCACGCCCATCTCCAAGGTGCACCATGGGCTCGCCAACGCCATCGTGCTGCCCGTGGTGATGGAGTTCAACCGCCCCTCGAGCATCGCGCGGCTGGCGCGCGTGGCCCAGGCCATGGGGGACACCTCCACCGCTCGCGAGGAGGCGCTCGCCGCCAACGCCGTGGAGCGCGTGCGCAAGCTCAACGCCACCATTGGCATTCCCGCGCGCCTGCGCGATGTGGGTGTTCAGGAAAAGGACCTGGAGCGCATCGTCGACAAGGCCTTCCAGGATGCTTCCCACCGGGGCAATCCCCGTCCCTGCTCACTGGATGATTTGAGGGCAATGCTTCGGGAGTCGTTCTGAGCTGACACCTGGAGGCGATGCGGTTTCCAACCCCGAACATCCTCACTTCACAGCGCGGTCGGTGCCCACAAGATTACCGGCCGCGCTTATGGACAATGAGAAAGCCATTCTGGCGGGGCGGTTCGGCCATCATGTGAAGCGCCTCAGGAATTCACGCAAACTCACCCAGGAAGAACTCGCGGAGCGCAGTGAGCTGTCCGTGGATGCCATCCGGCGGATCGAGCGTGGCGGGTTCTCTCCTTCCCTCGCGACACTGAACAAGCTGTCCGAGGGACTCGATCTCTCCCTCAAGACGCTCTTCCAGGGCTTCGGCCGGGAGAAGCCCGACCGGGTGGCGGAGATCTGCGACTTCCTCGGCCGGCTGTCCGGCCGGGAGGTGCAGCTCGCCCGGCGGGTCATCCACGCCATGTTCGAGGAGAAATGAAGGGCGCCCTTCGAGCTCTTCATGCTCGGAGGGCGTCAGTTGGCCGGAGCGGGCGGGGTGGGACGGGCGTTGCCCTGGGGCTCGAGCTGCATGCCGGGCTCTTCGTCCTCGGGCTGGGCGGCCTCGGGGTTGTCGGGCAAATCCGTCGAGCCCTCGACCGCGTCGGGTACGGCCGGGCCTCCGGGCTGGGGCGTGAACTCCAACTGCTCCACCGACACGGCGCCGGGCAGCCGGAAGTCCATGGCGGTCACCCGCGGCCTGTCCCTCAAGTCATAGAGCTGCTGCGCCACGGAGCCGGCCTGGATGCGCTGGTCCGAGAAGAAGATGTAGGCGCGAATCTTCCCCTCCTCCACGGGGATGCGGAAGCTGGAGTTGTAGATGCGCTTGCCCGGCTCGCACCGGATGGAGCGGTTCTCGCGCGTCATGGTGAGCTGCCGGATGATGCCCTTCTCCGACACCGTGTAGAGCAGGCAGTAGGGGTGCTGCCCTTCCTTGGGGATGAACTCCACCGTGGCGTTGCTCAGTGCCCGGATTTCCGCGCGCGCCGGCGGCGCCGCCTTCCGCTCCTGCTGACAGCCCAGCCCACCCAGCACCACCAGTGTCACGGCCCACATCCACCGCGTCATGTCGCCTCCCTGGAGATGTCCCTCCGTACGATGCAGCCTAGTCCTGGATTGCGCGTGTGCGCCCCACGATGCCACCCGCCGTCCGAGCCTGAACAGACCCGGTGCGTCATGACTCGATCCCGTTTGCCCCGGGAGGGGCTCAGGGACGTTGGTAGACGATGATTTGCGGGGTCTCGTCCAGGTAGAGCCCGGTGACGGGCGTGCGCGTGCCGTAGGCCTGCCAGAGGGCGAACTCGTGCTCGCGGAACTCCTGGTGGTACTGGTACGCCGCGACGTCCGAGTCGGCGATGCCCGCGGGGCGCAGGTCCGCGCGCAGCATCCCCTCGCGCTGGTAGTCCTGGAAGGCGAAGCCCGTCACCTCGTGCAGGAAGACGCGCCCGTCGCGGGGCGCGTGGGCGTTGATCCACGGCAGCACCGCCGTCACGTTGCTCGACCAGAACTGGCGCTGCATGCCCAGGGAGGCCGCGCCCGGCAGGCCCTCGGCGAGCTCCGAGTAGTAGCTGGTGCCGTAGGGGAACACGCGCACGAGCGCGAGGAGCGCGGGCAGCATCAACAGCGCGAAGACGGGGGAGGCCACCGCCGCGAACGGCACCCGGGGCCAGCGCTCGCGCAGCCAGCCGGTGAGCGCCTCGCAGCCGCGCACCACCGCCACGCCCGCGAGCAGGCCGAGGAAGGGCATGGAGGGCAGCCAGTGCTTCACGCCGCCGAAGTGCGGCACGTTGGGCGGGCTGATGATGAGGATGGAGGCGAGGGCATTCACCCCCACGAGCCCCTCGGCGAGGGACAGAGGGCGCACCCACTCGCGCGTGCGAGCGAAGAGGCCGAGCAGCCCCCGGGCGGCGAGCACGCCCAGGCCCGTCACCATGGGGACGAAGAGGCTGGTGGGCACGGTGAGCGCCGTCTTCACCACCACGTAGCCCCAGGGAAGGGGGCTCGCGCATGAGCGTGCCCAGGTAGAACCAGGCGTAGTGGTTGTGGGTGGCGTGGAAGACGAGGTACCGGGCCGTCCGGTCCACCGGCGCGTGCCAGAGGTAGGGCCAGTGCAGGTAGAAGATGATGGGCCCGAACACGGCCATGGTGGCCAGGGGCAACAGGGCGAGCGCGGTGGCGGGGTGCTCCTCGTTGAGCAAGTGCAGCATCCCCAGCGAGCCCACGGCCAGCACGACGAAGAGCAGGGTGTGGGGGCTGAGCAGGAAGAACTTCCGCTGGAAGCCCTCGGGCCCGAGGCTCAACACGAGCAGCGCGTAGAGCCCCGCCACCGCGGCGAACAGCAGGAGCACGCGCTGCAGCCCAAGGCGCGCGGCGGGGTGGCCCTCGCTGGAGCGCCACGCGCGCCACAGGGCGAAGGGCGCCGAGCAGAAGGGCAGGAAGAGGGCGTTGTGCTTGGTGCACACCGCGAGGCCGAAGAAGACGCCGCACAGCACGCCCCAGTTCCGGTCCTCGAGCGCGCGCCAGAAGGCGTAGACCACCAGCAGCCACATGGCGGCGATGGGCATGTCGAAGCAGGCGAGCTCCGCGTTGAAGTACTGGCGGGGCACGAGCAGGAAGGAGAGCGCGGCGAAGAGGCCCGCGGCGCGGCTGAACACCGCGCTGCCCAGGAGGAAGGTGAGGGCGGGCACGAGCGCCGCCAGGGCGAAGGCGGGCAGCCGGAAGGCCGTCGCCGAGCGCAGCCACCCGAGCGTGTCGTGGAAGAGCAGGTGCGACAGCCCGAAGAGCGTCTTCATCAACGCCGGGTGCTCGTGGTTGTAGTCCCAGGCGCGCACGATGGCCGCATCCGTGAGCGCCTGGGAGGGCGCGTGGAGCAGTTGCTGGAACCAGCGCGAGTAGGCCTCCGCCGCGTGGAAGTAGAAGCTCTCGTCGCGCGTGAAGCCCACCGCGGCCTCGCTCGCCCACAGCGCCGCGAAGGCCAGCACCCACAGTGCCAGCGCCAGCCAGCGCTCCTCTCGCGTCGCGGCGCGTCCCCGCGTCATTTCCCCTCCGGAGCGCTGGCGCCCTCGGCGAGGGCGAGGAAGTCGAGGCACACCGGCGCGTCTCCGGGTTGTCCGCCTGGACCCACACCTTCACCGTGCGGGCGCGTCCGGGGGGAATGGCTCGCGCCACGCGCATCATCCCCTCGCGTCCGGGCGGCAGCGAGAGCGTCAACAGCGACTCGCCGCTGGCCGCGTCCTCCACGCCCAGGTGCGAGGTGCTCAGGCGGGGCCCGTGGTGGAAGGCGAACTCGCCGACGATGCCCGCCTCCAGCCGCCACTGCGTGTCCGCGGGCACGTCGTCGAACTCCGCCACCAATCGCCGTGGTCCGCCCGGCGCATGCATCCACAGGCAGCGCCGGGGCTCGTAACGGATTTCGTGCCACTCGGTGGCCACGTACAGGTGGGGCGGGCCCGGACAGCGGTGCGCGCGGCCGTCGAAGGGGCAGTCCTGCCGCGTGCCGTCTGGCGACTCCAGGTAGACGCGGGCGCGCGCCTGGGCCTCGGAGGCCACGAAGCGCGTGGGGCGGTAGCGGCCGTTCTCGTACAGCGTCAGCTCCAGGGGGCCGGCCCGGCGCGGGGGGCCCACGGCGGTGCGTCCCGGGAGGAACGCGTCCCGGAAGGCGGAGACATCGGCGCGCGGCAGCTCTGGCTGGGCGAGGACCCAGATGCGCGGGTGCGCGAGGAAGTCCCCCTGGTCCGAGCCGAGGTAGCCGTGGATGGGCACCTGCTCGGGCAGGTAGAGCCGGGCCCTCTCCGCCCACCAGGGGAAGAGGAGGACGGCGTCGCCCGGACGGGCCTCGGCGCGCAGCCAGTCCGCCACCGCGCGGTAGTCCCCTTCGGAGGGGAGGCGGCCGGGGAGCCGGAGCTGGAAGACGAGGCAGGCGAGCGCGACGAGCGCCGGGCCCCCAGCTCGAGCAGGGGGAGCGCGCGGGGCAGGGCCTAGGACTTCGCAAGGCGGAGTTTCTGCTCGCTCTTGTCGCGACAGAAGGTGCAGAAGGACGGCTCGCCCGAGCCGAACGAGGGCGTCCAGGGCGGGTACATCGAGCAGCGCGGATCCAGACAGTGGTGCAGGCCCCACAGGTGGCCGATCTGCTGGAGCGCGTTGCGGGCGATGGGCTTGAAGGACGCCTCGAAGTCCTTGTAGCCGTGGGTGGAGATGATGGCGCGGTTCTTGTTGTACACGGCGAAGCCCGTGGTGGGGGCCTTGCCGCCCGGCACCTCGCGCTCCTTGAGCTTGCGCGAGGTGACGAAGAGCACCTTGTCATCCTCGTAGGCGCGCACGCCCTTGAGCTCCGTGATGAGCTTCTCCGCGTCCAGCGGCTCGGACATGCCCGCGGGCACCTCCTTCTGGTCGGAGTGCTCGCTGCCCACGCCAAACGCCGTGTAGAGCGTCTGGCAGAGCTTCGCGATCTGCTTTTCGTCGAAGGAGTCCAGCGTCACGACGCGAATCACGGGAAGTCACCTCGGAAACGGGACGCGTGGTCCCGGGGGACGTCACTCATCGGCCTCGATGTCCTCATCGAGATCATTGTCCGGCTCGACCTCCTCGGACTCGGAAGGCTTCGCCTTGGGCGGACGGCCGCGCTTCTTGGGCGCGGCGGCTTCGGCCCCCTCGGGCTTGGGCTTGGGCGGGCGGCCACGCTTCTTGGGCGCGGCGGCGGCGGCTTCGGCCCCCTCGGGCTTGGGCTTGGGCGGGCGGCCACGCTTCTTGGGCGCCGCATCGGCGGCGGCCTCGGCCCCCTCGGGCTTGGGCTTGGGCGGGCGGCCACGCTTCTTGGGCGCCGCATCGGCGCCCTCGCCAGCCGCGGCCTTCTTGCGGGGCTTGGACTCGTCCTCGTCGCCCTCGCCCTCCGCCTCGTCCCCGGCCTCCTCGGAGGACTCCTCCTCCTCGGGGGTGCCTCCTCCTCGTCCGGAGGCAGGTCCAGGTCGCCGTCCAGCCCGAGCAGGTCCGCATCCAGGCCGAGATCGTCGTCGCCCTCGCCGCGGACCTTGAACTCGGCGGCGGTGCGCTTGGGGCGCTCGCGGCCGGGCGGGAAGAGGACGACGTCGATGGCGTCCTCGGCGTTGCACTCGGGGATGTCGAGCGCGGCGGCCAGCTCGGACACGAGCAGGTGGCGGGCGTTGTCGTACAGCTCCCGCTCCTTGGTGGGCAGCGGGCGCAGCTCGCTGAGCACCTGGAGACCCTTGACCACCTCGGCCAGACCCAGCAGGCCGCCTTGCGTCATACGGTCCAGGTTGGTCCGGGCGCGCTGCTTCCAATCCAGGTCGGCCTTGTCGCTGTCGGAGCGCAGGAAGTCGATGACCTGGGTGACGTCATCGGCGCCCGCCACCTTGCGCACGCCGATGGACACCACCTTGGCCTGGGGGACCATGACCACGGCCCCATCTTCTTCCCGGCGCATGGTGACGAAGGTGAGCTTCTGCCCGGCTACCTCCTTCACATCGATGGCCGAGACGCGGCAGACACCCTGGTTGGGGTAGACCACCCGGTCGCCAACCGCGAGCTGGAGTGACGCGGAGCCTTCTGGCATGTCCCCCTCATCAAGTAGGAGAGAAGCGGCGCTCGTAGCATAACCCTTCCCGGATGCCACGACTTACCGACGGAGACTTCTGACTCCCGGACGTCCAGGCACCCAGCCGGGCGGGTCCTCTCACCATCGGGAGGGCTTGCGGGTAGGGTGTCCCCGCCCCAGGGGGAGCCGCCGGAGGAGCGGGGCGCCCCGGGTTCACGACGCGGGGCGCCAGGGACTTCACGATTTTGAACGAAGCTGGGGCCGAGGCCTCAGCTCTGGGGCGCGTCCGGCGCGGCACAGACGGGGAACGCGCTGCCGCGGAAGTTGCTGATGCACTGATAGCCGGAGCGGCAATCCGCGTTCGTCGTGCACTTGATGAAACAGGCCGAGACGTCCTCGCGGGCGCCCTTGCTCACGCAGGTGCTGCCCGAGGGGCAGGTGTCATCCTTGCCGGGGAAGCAGGACTCGGAGCAGGAGCCGCCCGGGGTGTTGGCGGTGGTGATGCAGAAGCCCATGTCCCCGCACTCCTCGTCCGAGGTGCACGCCGCGCCCACCGTCACGCCACAGCCCGCGAGCCCCAGTCCCAGCACGACCGCTCCCAGCACGTTCCATCGCAGCTTCATGGTCCTGTCCTCCACGTGTCCGGGCGCGCGCCCGGGCGAGAATGGGAGCGCCCGTCTCCTGGCTCTCCCGAGGACTCGCGCCATACCCCGGCTGCCCACGGGGGCACAACGACTCTCAGGGCACGCGCATGACGGCGTCCATTCCGAAGCAGATGCGGGCGCGCCAGGGCGGGGGCGGCATGGACTCGAGCGAGAGCAGCTTCTCCAGGCGCTCCACCGTGTCCGGGCTCAAGGTGTTGAAGTTGACACCGAAGGTGGGCAGCACCTCGGGGCCTCCCGCGGACGTCCACGCCACCTCGCCGTGCAGCATGAGCGTGCCCAGCGTCAGCTCCATCTCCAGCAGGAAGGGCATGCCCACCTTCACCGAGGAGGGCAGCTCGGGTGCCTCCACCTCCAGGCCCACGCCTCCGCGCGACAGATCCCTCACGAAGAAGGGCGGGGCGAAGGGCGTGGCCTCCTCCAGGGCCGGCACGTTCAGGGGAATGCGCGCGTAGCGGCGCAGCTTCTCCGACTCCTGGAGATCGAAGACGCGCTGGATCACGGCATCCAGGCCCCCGCGGTCCTGTCCCGGGTCGTACTTGATGGTGAGCACGTGGCGGCCGTTGGCCTGCGGCGTGACGCGCACGACCTCGCCCTGCACTTCCACGGGCGTGGCCACTCCGGGGTTGTACATCTCGAAGACGAAGCGCGTACCCACCGGGACGCTCTTCTGCGTCTGCAGGGTCACTCCCCCTCGGCCGATGCTGCGGGTGTACTCACTCAGCAGGGCCTCGGGTCTCTTGTAGGCCACCTTGAGGCGAACCTCTCCGAGGGCCCGCTTCGTCACGCTCTGGCTCATGGCCGCCAATCATACGGCAAAGAAGAGCCGAGCCTCCAAACTGGCCGGCCCGGCTCCTGGCAACCCCGTGAAGCAGACGGGCGATCAGCCCCTGGGCAGGCGGCCCGCGGTCGTCGCGATGACTTCCTTGGAGTAGGTGAAGTCGTGGTTCGAGGTCTTGATGGTGCCGTCGACGACGAGCTGCACGCTGCCCGAGCGCTTCGAGGTGGCGGTGAGCTCCATGCTCAGGCGCACGTCGGTGTCGATGAAGTCGTTGATCTCCCCCTCGATGGTGAGCTTGCCCTTCATGGCGATGTAGAACGCGCCGAACTTGATCTTCCCGTCGAGATCGAACCCGGCGACCATCGTGGTCGTCACCTCACCGGTGTACTCGTTCTCCCCATCCTCGTTACAGGCGTCGTAGCGGATGGTGTAGCTGAGCGCGCCCACCACCCAGGGGTGGCATCCGCCTTCAGGGTCAGGTGGACCTTGCCGCTCTCGGCGCAATCGGCGGAGAGGGTGATGCTGACGGCCCCGCTGGCCAGGGCCTGATCGATCAGGGCCTGCCCGGACTTGGTGTGGCCACGGCCCGCGGGCTGCGAGGCCTGGAACGCGGCCTGGGCCGCTCCTTCCTTGTCACCCCCGAGCTTCGCTCCCCCTCCACAAGCGGTGAGACCCAGGGCCACGGCGGAAACAGCCAACAGGCGAATCATGCGCGTCATGTGTACACCTTTCGCTTTCGAGCGATGTGCCTCACCCCCGGCCAGGACGCGAGGCTCGAGCAGCCCTTCGTGCTGCTCGCGCGGCGCGTCATGCCAGAAGATTGACATTGGAGTCAATGCGACACGGACCTGTATACGCCTGTTGCATTTCTTGACCGGGTAGGAGGCCGCGCGTATTTTCCGCCGCCCGTGGACGACAGGCGTGCCCGCGCTCGACTCGCGAGGCCGTCTGGGGTCGCGCATTCATTTGCGGGCCCCCTCGGGGGTTGGACCAGGGCGGGTGTGGATGAACCGGTGCGGGTCACCGGATGGGATGCGTGTGTCCGAGGGGCCGCGCACGCGGGTGGGTTGAAATTTCGACGTGAGGCGGGAAAGCCGGGAAGGTGGCGACATGAACCGGGTAGCCGAAGCACAGGGCATCCGCGCGGTCTCCAGTGGCCGGGTGGAGACGCTCATGCTCGAGGGGGAGCTGCTGGAGAAGGACCTCGCCCGGTTGTGTGACGAGCTTGGCAGCCGCATGCAGCGCGGCCTGCGCAACGCCGTGCTCGACTTCAGCGAGGTGAGCCACCTGGACTACCGCGGCGTCAAGCCGCTGATTGCTCGCGCCGAGTCGTTCCGCAAGGCCGGTGGGGACATCAAGCTGTCGGGCCTGTCGCCCTACCTGTCCGCCATCTTCCGGGCCGCCGGCGCGCATGACCGGTTCGAGTTCTATCCGCACATGAACGACGCCCGGGCCGCCTTCGCGCTCGCGCGGGCTCCGTTCGTCTAGGCGTCCCTTGGCTGACTTCGGGCACCAGACCGTTCTCTTGAAGGAGGCGGTGGACGTCCTCCAACCGGGAGCGGGCAGGGTGATCATCGACGGCACGCTGGGTGGAGGAGGGCATTCGCGCGAGCTGCTCGCGCGGGGCGCCACCGTGCTCGGCGTGGATCGGGATCCCGTGGCGCTCGAGGCCGCGCGCTCCCGGCTCGCGGGGCTGCCGGGCTTCGAGGCGCGCCAGGGCAACTTCGGCGAGCTGCTCCGGGTGGCCGCGGACGTGCTGCCGGTGGACGGCGTGCTGGTGGACCTGGGCGTGTCCTCGCCCCAGCTCGACGTGGCCGAGCGCGGCTTCTCCTTCCAGAAGGACGGGCCGCTGGACATGCGCATGGGTGACACGGGCCGCACCGCCGCCGAGTTCATCGCCGACGAGGACGAGGCGGTGCTCGTGCGCGTGCTGCGCGAGTACGGCGAGGAGTCCTTCGCCAAACCCATCGCCCGCGAACTCAAGCGCGCGCTGCCCACGCGCACCCTGGAGGCGGCCGAGGTCGTCAAGCGCGCCGTGCCGCGCAAGGCCGGCCGCAGAAGATCCACGTGGCCACCCGTACCTTCCAGGCGCTGCGCATGGCGGTCAACGAGGAGCTGGAGTCGCTCGAGTCGCTGCTCGCCGCGCTGCCCCGCCTGCTCAAGGTGGGGGGCCGCGCCGCCGTCATCGCGTTCCACTCGCTCGAGGATCGCAAGGTGAAGGAGACCTTCCGGGACATGGTGGGGGGCTGCAAGTGCCCTCCCGGGCTCCCGGTGTGCGTCTGTGGTGGCCAGGGGGACTTCGCCCTGGTGACGCGCAAGGCGATCGCGCCCTCGGACGAGGAGATCGCCGCCAACCCCCGTGCCCGCAGCGCGCACCTGCGCGTGGTGGAGAAGATTCGATGATCCGCAGCCAGTCGTCCGTGTCCCGAGTCGGTCCCAATGGTGCGTCGGTGGGCCGGGTGCTCCTGCACCTGTTGCCCGCGGTGTTGCTCTTCGCGCTGTTCGCGGGCGTGGGCATCCTCCACGTGACGAGCCGCGTGCTGGTGGTGGACATGGGCTACCGGCTGTCCCGGGCGGAGGCCGAGGAGCGCGCGCTCACGCGGGAGAACGATCGGCTGAAGCTGGAGCTGGCCACGCTCAAGAATCCGGCGCGCCTGGAGAAGCTGGCGCGCGAGAAGCTCGGCATGTCCATGCCCGCGGGGCCGCTCGTCATGTCCCTGCCGGCGGCGGGCGGTGGCAAGCGTCCCACCCGGGTGGAAGCTCGCGACGCGCGGGGCGTGCGCGTGGCCGTGTCTCACTGAGAGGGGGCGCTCGTCGTGAAGGACTTCAAGACGGCACGGGTTCCAGAGTCCAATACGAAGTGGATGCGGCTGCGCGTGAAGCTGCTGGCCGCCTTCTTCGTGACCCTGCTGCTGGCCGCCTTCGGCCGTGCCGTGTTCCTCCAGGTGTTCGAGCGCGACAAGCTGCGCGGGCTCGCCCAGGACCAGTACGTGCGGCAGATCGAGATCCCCGCCCGGCGCGGAGACATCTTCGATCGGCGTGGCGCGCCGCTCGCCCAGAGCGTGGAGGTGGACTCCATCTGGGTGGACCCCTCGATGTTGCCGGACGTGAAGCAGGCCGCGCGCGCCCTGGCCAAGGCGCTCAAGCTGGACACCGAGGACGTGCTCGGGCGGCTGACGCGGGGCCGGCGCTTCGCCTGGGTGAAGCGTCAGGTGACGCCCCGCGAGGTGGAGGCGGTCAAGGCCCTGGGGCTGCCGGGCTTCGGCTTCACCAAGGAGCCCAAGCGCTTCTACCCCCAGAAGGAACTGGGCGCGCACGTGGTGGGCGTGGTGGGGCTGGATGGGCACGGCCTGGAGGGGCTGGAGCTGGCGTTCGAGAACGAGCTGTCCGGACAGAACTCGCGCCTGTCGGGCTTCCGGGACGCCAAGGGACGCAAGCTGCTGGTCTCCGGGGCGCCGGACACCCTGGAGCGCCAGGGCGCCTCCGTCACGCTCACCCTGGATCGCCACCTGCAATACGTGGCCGAGAAGGCCCTGACGCGCGCGGTGGCCGAGGCCCAGGCCGTGGCGGGCATGGCCCTGGTGATGGATCCGGCGACGGGGGAGATCCTCGCCATGGCCAACGAGCCGCGCTTCAACCCCAACGCCCCCCAGCGCGAGGCGCGCTCGAGCATGCGCAACCGCGCCGCGCTCGACACCTTCGAGCCCGGCTCGACGATGAAGCGCCTTCGTCGTCGCGAGCGCGCTGGACCAGAAGGTCATCAAGCCGGACGACACCTTCTTCTGCGAGAACGGCTCCTGGCGCGTGGGCCGGCACACCATCCACGACACCCACCAGTATGGCTGGCTGACGCCCCAGCGGGTGCTCCAGGTGTCCTCCAACATCTGCTCGGCGAAGATCGCCCAGTTGCTCGGCCGCGAGCGCCTGGTGAAGTCCTTCAAGGACTTCGGCTTCGGCGAGCGCACGGGCCTGGCCCTGCCCGGCGAGGGCAAAGGCTCCATCCCCTTTCCCAAGGCCGAGGTGTCCCTGGCCACGCAGTCCTTCGGCCAGGGCATGTCCGCCACGGCGGTGCAGATGATCGCCGCCTGGAGCGCGCTGGCCCACGGGGGGGTTCTCATGCGCCCCTACCTGGTGTCCAGGGTGGTGGACCCGGACGGGGTCGTCCTCCTGGAGAACCGGCCCACCGAGGTGCGCCGCATCGTGTCACCGCAGACGGCCCGCCAGGTCGTCTCCATGCTCGAGAGCGTAGTGGTCAAGGAGGCACCGCCCCCAAGGCCGCCATGGAAGATTACCGGGTGGCGGGCAAGACGGGCACCGCCCAGAAGGTGGACCCCGTGGCGGGCGGGTACTCGGACAAGAGGCTTGCTTCCTTCGTCGGCATGTTGCCTGCCGAAAATCCGCGCGTGGTCATCCTCGTGGTTGTGGACGAGCCGAAAACAGACGTGTACGGGGGAAACGTGGCCGCTCCCGCATTCAAGGAAATCGCTACCGCCGCCATGGCCCACCTGGCCGTGCCGCCCTCGCGCGAGGTACCGCTGCCGTCCACCGCCCTGCCGGTGGCGGTCGCCCAGCCCCCCGCCGCGAAGGAGGTGCCGGAGGGGCCCGTGGTGGAAGAGGTTGTCACCGAGAACGTGGAGCCAGGCTCCGTCCGCGTTCCGGATGTCATGGGTCAGGCAGGACGCGAGGCGGTGACGAAGCTGCTCTCCGCGGCCCTGGAGCCGCAATTGTCAGGTAGTGGACGCGTGGTAGCGCAGACTCCCGCCGCCGGTTCGCTGGTGGAGAAGGGTGCGCGGGTGACGCTGGAATTGGCGACGCGGCAATGAGGCCGCGCTCCCGGAACCCAGCCGTCGCGCTTGCAGTATTTGTGAAGGGGAAAAGATGAAGCTGACGGATGTCCTCGCAGGGTGTGGTGCCGAGCAGACCTCGGGCGGCCGGACCCCGGTCGACGTGACGGGGGTATCGCAGGACTCGCGCAAGGTGAAGCCGGGCGACCTGTTCGTCGCGGTGCCGGGCGCGAAGGAGGACGGCGCCCAGTACGTGGGCGAGGCGGTCTCCCGGGGGCGGTGGCGGTGGTGTCGGAGAAGCCCCTGTCCTCGCAGGTGCCCTACTTCAAGGTGTCCAACGCCCGGAAGGCCCTGGCGCTCATCGCGGCCAACTTCTACGGCCGTCCCGCCGACCAGCTCACCCTGCTGGCCGTCACGGGCACCAACGGCAAGACGACGACGACCTTCCTCCTGGAGGCCATGGCCACCGCGGCCTACTCGTCCACCGGTGTCATCGGCACGCTCGGCTACAAGGTCGGCGGCCAGTTCCACGCCACCGCCAACACCACGCCCGAGCCCCTGGAGCTGCACCGGATTCTGCGCCAGATGGTGGACGCGGGCGTCGAGACGGTGGTGATGGAGGTGTCCAGCCACGCGCTCGTGCAGGAGCGCGTGCACGGCCTCACCTTCAAGGCCGCCGCCTTCACCAACCTCACGCGCGACCACCTCGACTACCACAAGGACCTGGAGGAGTACTTCCAGGCCAAGCGCAAGCTCTTCCTGGAGAACCTGTCCCAGGGCGGCGTGGCGGTGGTCAACGGCGACGACACGTATGCCACGCGCATCTACAACGAGCTGCGCGGCCAGAAGCGCATGGCGTGGAAGTTCAGCCGCCAGGGCAACGGGGAGATCTCCTCCGCGGACGTGTCCTTCACGCTCCAGGGCATCAAGGGCGTGCTCAAGACGCCCGCGGGCGACATCCCGGTGAAGAGCCGGCTGCTGGGCGCGCACAACCTGGAGAACGTCCTCGCGGCGGCGGGCACGGCGCTCGGCGCGGGCTTCGCGCGGCGCAAGGACGTGCAGCTGGGCATCGAGCGCATGGGAGGCGTGCCCGGCCGCATGGAGCGCGTGGAGAACCACGGCCCGCAGGCCGGAGCGCCCGCGGTGCTGGTGGACTACGCGCACACGGATGACGCGCTCAAGCGCGCGCTGGAGGCGGCACGCTCCATGGCCAAGGGCCGCGTCATCGCGGTGTTCGGCTGCGGAGGCGAGCGCGACGAGGGCAAGCGTCCGCTCATGGGTACCGCCGCGGCCGAGGGCGCGGACCTGTCCGTGGTGACGAGCGACAACCCGCGCAACGAGAACCCCGACGACATCATCGCCCAGGTGACCCCGGGCCTGGAGAAGGGCGGCCTGCGCCGCATCTCCGCGGGCAAGGCCAAGAGCGGTGAGAAGGGCTACCTCGTGGAGGCCGATCGCAAGACGGCCATCGAGACGGCCATCTCCCTGGCCAAGGAGGACGACGTGGTCCTCATCGCCGGCAAGGGGCACGAGACGTACCAGATCATCGGCACGGAGAAGCGCGCCTTCGACGACCGCGAAGTGGCGGCGCGGGCGCTGGCCATCCGCACCTGACGGAGCGCCGCGCGAGGGAGCCTCCCCTTATGGCCGTACGATTCTCGGATGAGCAGGTGGTGCGGGTGGCGCAAGCCACCCGGCGCGGTGGGCCGGCGGCTGACTTCCAGGCCGTCTGCACCGACACTCGGGCCCTCACGCCCGGGTGTCTCTTCGTGGCGCTCCAGGGTGAGCGCTTCGATGCGCATGACTTCCTCGCCCAGGCGGCCCAGGCGGGCGCGGCCGGGGCGGTGGTGAAGCGGGGCCGCACGCTGCCCGCGCTTCCCGAGGGCTTCGTCCTGTACGAGGTGGAGGACACGCTGGCGGCGCTCGGTGCCCTGGGGCGCGCGCACCGCGAGCGCTTCCGGATTCCCGTGGGGGCCGTGGGGGGCTCCAACGGGAAGACGACCACCAAGGAGATGGTGGGCGCCATCCTGTCCACGCGCGGCCCCGCGCTGAAGACGGAGGGCAACCTCAACAACGAGATTGGTGTGCCCCTGACTCTCCTGCGGCTTCTGCCCGAGCACGTGGCGGCCGTGGTGGAGCTGGGGATGAACCAGCCGGGCGAGATGACGCGGCTGACGCGCGTGGCCCGGCCCGACGCGGCCCTGCTCACCGTGGTGCAGCCCGAGCACCTCGAGGGGCTGGGCAGCCTCGAGGGCGTGGCCGAGGCGGAGGGCGAGATGTTCCGCGAGCTGCCGCCGGCGCCGTCGCCGTGGTGAACCTGGACGACGCGCTCATTCCCGCCCAGGCGGCGCGTGGCCGGGCGAAGCAACTCACGTTCGGCCGGCACGCGGACGCGCAGGTGCGGCTGGTGGCGGTGGAGTCGCGCGGCCGCGAGGGGCTGACGCTCACGGTGCGTCACCTGGGCCGGGACTGGCCGGTGCGGCTGGGGTTCGTGGGCGAGCACAACGCGCTCAACGCCACGGGAGCCTTCGCGCTGGCGGTGGCGCTGGGCTATTCGCCCGAGGAGTGCGTGAAGGGGCTGGAGTCCGCGCGGCCCTACGCGCGCCGGCTCAACGTGGTGGACGCGCCCCACGGCATCACCGTGGTGGACGATTGCTACAACGCCAACCCCGCGTCCATGGCGGCCGCGCTGGACACGCTGCGCTCGCTGGTGGCGCCGGGTGGACGGGCGGTGGCGGTGCTCGGCGACATGTTGGAGCTGGGGCCGGGCGAGGGCGAGGAACACACGCGCCTGGGCGCGCTCGTGGGCGGCAAGGCCGAGCTGGTGGCGTTCTTCGGGCCGCGCTCGCGCCAGGGCCTGGAGGCGGCGGGCCTGGGAGAGCGCGCGGCGCATTTCACCGAGGTGGAGCCCCTGTTGGCCTGGCTCCAGCCGAGGCTCAAGTCAGGAGACGTGGTGCTGGTCAAGGCGAGCCGGGGCATGCGCTTGGAGCGCGTGGTGGCGGGTCTCACGGGTGCTTCCGTGACGGCGGGAGGCCACTGAAGTGCTGATTCTTCTCTACGAGTGGCTCAAGGACTCGGAAGTGGGGCGGCTGCTCAACTTCCTGCGCTACCCCACCTTCCGCATCGTCGCGGCGGGGGTGGCCTCGCTGCTTTTGGGCATGTTCGTGGGTCCCCGGCTCATCGCCGCGCTGCGGCTCAAGCAGCACGGGCAGAGCAACGTGCGCGAGGACACGCCGGACACGCACCAGAAGAAGAAGGGCACGCCCACCATGGGCGGCGCGCTCATCCTCCTGTGCATCGCGGTGGGCACCTTCGTCTTCGCGGACCTGCGCAGCCACGCGGTGTGGGCGGCCCTGGTGCTCACGCTCGGCTACGGCTTCATCGGCTTCCTGGACGACTGGCTCAAGCTGAGCAAGCGCAACTCCAAGGGGCTCGCGGGCCGCTACAAGATGGTGTTGCAGACGGTGTTCTACCTCATCGCCGTCTTCGGCCTGATGTGCTCGTGGACGGGGCCGGACGGCTCCTTCTCCGGGCCCAGGTTGCTGCTCGACACGAAGCTCACGCTGCCCTTCGTGCCCACGCACCGCTTCAACCCGGACTTCGGCTGGTTCTACGTGGTGTTCGCCTGGGTGGTGGTGGTGGGCACCTCCAACGCCGTCAACATCACCGACGGACTGGACGGCCTGGCCATCATGCCCACCATCATCGCGGCCAGCGCCTTCGCGGTGCTCTGCTACGTGGCGGGCTCCTCCATCCGCCTGTCCAACGTGGAGACGGTGGACGGCGTGGCGCGGCTGGTGGCCGTCCCCCTGTGGCGCTACCTCGGCGTGCCCGAGGTGCCCGGCGGCGCGGAACTGTCCGTCTTCTGCGCCAGCATCGTGGGCGCGGGCATCTCCTTCCTCTGGTTCAACGCCTACCCGGCCTCCGTCTTCATGGGCGACATCGGCTCGCTCGCGCTGGGCGGCGCGCTCGGTGGCTTGGCGATGCTGTCGAAGAACGAAGTGGTCTCCGCCATCATCCACGGGGTCTTCTTCGCGGAGATCCTCAGCGTGATGATCCAGGTGACGTCCTTCAAGCTCACCGGCAAGCGCGTCTTCAAGATGGCGCCCGTGCACCACCACTTCGAGCTCAAGGGCATGGCCGAGCCGAAGATCATCGTGCGCTTCTGGATCGTCGCCATCCTCTGTAGTGGCGTGGCCCTGTTGTCCATCAAGTTGCGTTAGGCGGTTGGAGGGAGTGGCGCGCATGACGCCCGACCTGAAGGACGCGAAGGTAGTCGTGTACGGGCTGGCCAAGAGTGGGCTGGCCGCCATCCGGTTGTTGACGCGGGCGGGCGCGCGGGTGACGGCGCTGGATGCGCGCAGCGCGCAGGCGCTGGGCGACACGGCGCGCGAGCTCGAGGCCCAGGGCGTCACGCTCGTCACGAGCCCCCCGCCGCCGGGCCTGCTCGAAGCACAGCGGCTGGTGGTGGTGAGCCCGGGCGTGCCCCTGGCCCTGCCGGAGCTCCAGGCGGTGCGCGCCGCCGGAGTGCCCGTGTGGGGCGAGGTCGAGCTGGCCTCGCGCTTCCTCTCGCACGTGCCGCTGCTCGGCATCACCGGCACCAACGGCAAGAGCACCACCACGGCGCTCACCGGCGAGCTGTTCGCGCGCGGTGGCCGGCGCACCTTCGTGGGCGGCAACCTCGGGCGCCCGCTGAGCGAGGCCTCCCTGTCCCCCGGTGACTGGGACGCGCTGGTGGTGGAGCTGTCCAGCTTCCAGCTCGAGGGCATCGACACCCTGCGGCCCAAGGGCTCCGCCATCCTCAACCTCACGCCGGACCACCTCGACCGGTACGCGGACCACGCCGCCTACGGCGCGGCCAAGGCGCGCATCTTCAAGAACCAGGCGGCGGGCGACTTCGCCGTGGTGAACGCGGACGACGCGGACGTGATGCGGCTGGCCGAGGCCGCGCGGGTGCCCGTCTACGGCTTCAGCCTCACGGGGCGTCCCGTGGTGTCCGCGCCCGTGCTCGCGGGCCGGCGGTGGCGCGTCCCGGGGGCTTCGGCTTCACGGGGGTGGGGGAGGCGGGCGAGTCCTTCACCCTCACCAACCGCGCGCTGCGCGGGGGCCACAACGCGCAGAACGCCATGGCGGCGGCGCTGCTGGCGCGGCTGGCCGGTGTGTCCCACGAGGGCGTGCAGGCCGGGCTGGACAGCTACCCCGGGCTTCCCCACCGACTGGAGAGCGTGCGCGTGCTCGGGGGCGTGGAGTGGGTGAACGACTCCAAGGCCACCAACGTGGACTCGGTGCTGGTGGCCCTGCGGGCCTTCAACCGGGACGTGCTCCTCATCGCGGGCGGCAAGGGCAAGGGCGCTCCCTATGCCCCCATGGTGGAGGAGGGCCGCGGCAAGGTGAAGACGGTGCTCACCATCGGCCAGGACGCGGAGCTGCTCGCCCGGGCCTACGAGGGCGCGGCCACCGTCCATGCCTGTGGGACGCTGGCTCAAGCCGTCCGCCGGGCCAGGGAACTGGCGGTTCCGGGCGACACGGTTCTTTTGTCACCCGCATGTGCGTCGTACGATCAGTTCCAGAACTTCGAGCACCGGGGCGACACCTTCAAACGCCTGGTAGAGGAACTCTGAGCCCATGAAGGCCACCGCCGCCGTGTCGTCCACCGCCCCCGTGCGGTTCGACGCGTTGCTCTTGTGTGCCGTGCTGTCGCTCGTCTCGCTCGGTCTGGTGATGGTGTACTCGGCCAGCGCCGTCATGGCGCAGGACAAGCTGGGCGACAGCCTCTACTTCCTCCACCGCCACCTGCTGGCGGCGGGCATCGGGGTGGTGGCCATGGCGGTGGGGATGAAGGTGGGCTGGCGCCGGCTGGCCCGGCTCGCCTACCCGCTGCTGCTGGTGACGCTGGTGCTGCTGGTGCTGGTGCTCATCCCGGGCATCGGCACCTCGGTGGGCGGGGCGCGGCGGTGGATCCGCCTGCCGGGCTTCAGCCTCCAGCCGGCCGAGGTGGCCAAGTTCGCCTGGGTCGTCTACCTCTCCTACTCGCTGGCGAAGAAGCGCGAGAAGGTGGCCACCTTCTCCGTGGGCTTCCTCCCCCACCTGCTGTTGTGCGGCCTGCTGGTGGGCCTTTGTATGTTGCAGCCGGACTTCGGCAGCTCCGTGTTGCTGGTGTTCCTGCTGTTCGCGCTGCTGTTCGCCGCGGGGACGAAGGTCAGCTACCTGGTGGGCTCGGTGCTCCTGGCGCTGCCGCTGGCCTACGCGGCCATCGCCACCAGCCCCTACCGCATGAAGCGCGTGCTGGCGTTCCTGGACCCCTGGGCCCACCGGCACGACATCGGCTACCAGGTGGCCGAGTCGCTCATGTCCATCGGCTCGGGGGGTCTCACGGGCTGGGGCTGGGCGACGGGCGGCAGAAGCTCTTCTTCCTGCCCGAGGCCCACACCGACTTCATCTTCGCCATCATCGGCGAGGAGCTGGGCCTGGTGGGGGTTGGGGTGCTGGTGGCGCTGTACGCCATCATCATCTGGCGGGGCATCCGCGCGAGCCTCGCGGCCCCGGAGGCGTTCGGCACCTACCTGGGTCTGGGTCTCACCTCCATCATCGCCGTGCAGGCCGCGGTGAACATGTGCGTGGCGATGGGCTTGCTGCCGACCAAGGGTCTGACACTCCCCTTCGTCTCCTATGGAGGCTCGTCCCTGGTGGTGTTGATGGGGGGCGCCGGTGTATTGCTGTCCCTCAGCGCGAGCGCGCAGCCCGGCGGCGGCGGCCGCACCCTGCGCTCCAGCGGTGACTTGAGGGAGGTGGCGGCGTGAAGGTGCTCATCGCGGGAGGCGGCACGGGAGGCCATCTCTACCCGGGCATCGCCCTGGCCGAGGAGGTGGTGACGCGGCACCACGCCAACCAGGTGGTGTTCGTCGGGACCACGCGCGGCCTGGAGGCCCGGGTCGTTCCCCGCGAGGGCTACCCCCTGGAGACCATCCAGGCGCGCGGCCTCAAGGGCAAGGGGCTGGTGGGACTCGTCAAGGGCCTGTTCGCCCTGCCCATGTCCTTCATCGAGTCCTTTCGCATCCTCCGGCGCCACAAGCCGGACGTGGTGGTGGGCGTGGGCGGCTACTCCAGCGGGCCGGTGGTGCTCGCGGCGGCCCTGCTCGGCATCCCCACCGCGGTGCAGGAGCAGAACGCGCTGCCGGGGCTCACCAACAAGCTGCTCGGCAAGGTCGTGCGCGTTGTCTTCACCGCCTTCGAGGGCGCCAGCGCCTTCTTCCCCGTGGGCAAGGTGCAGCTCGTGGGCAACCCCATCCGCCGCAAGCTGATGGACAACTTCCTGCTCGCGCACGTGGCCCACGAGACCTTCGCGCTGCTCGTCTTCGGCGGCAGCCTCGGCGCCCGCGGCATCAACCAGCGCATGATCGACGCGCTGGACTACCTGGGCGACCTGAAGGGCCAGCTCCACATCGTCCACCAGACGGGCAAGAACGACCTGGAGACGGTGCGCCAGGGCTACGCCGCCAAGGGCTTCGACGCAGAGGTGGTGGAGTTCATCGACGACATGTCGAGCGCTTATGCCCGCGCCTCGCTCGTCGTCTGCCGGGCGGGCGCCACCACGCTGGCCGAGCTCATGGTGGCCAAGAAGGCCAGCATCCTCATCCCCTTTCCCTTCGCCACCGACAACCACCAGGAAGTCAATGCCCAGGCGCTGGTGGCCTCGGGCGCCGCGCTCATGTACCGGGAGTCGGAGCTCACCGGGGAGAAGCTGGCCTCGGAGATCCGCCGCCTCAAGAACGAGCCGGAGCGGCTGCGCCAGATGGAGAAGAAGGCCGGGCTGATGGGCCGCCCCGAGGCCGCCAAGGAGCTGGCGGACGTGCTCGTGGACCTGATGGTGAAGAAGTACGGTCCCGACGGGCGCGCCGAGGCTCGCGGAGAGGATCCCCGCGCGAAGAAGCCGGGTGGTAGTAAGAAGCCGAAGCCGGAGGGGGGAATTCATCGTCGGGTAGCAACGAAAAACAGGTCTGAGGAGACAATCACCCCGTGACGAACCACCGCTCCGTGAGGACCACGAGCCTCTTCAAGACCCGTCATGCCGCGCACGTGCACTTCGTGGGAGTCGGTGGCATCGGCATGAGCGGCATCGCCGAGGTGCTGCTCAACCTCGGCTACCGCGTGTCGGGCTCGGATCTCAAGGCCAGCGACATCACCCGCCGGCTGGCCCAACTGGGCGCCACGTTCTTCGAGGGCCACCGGGCGGAGAACCTCGTCCACGCGGACGTGGTCGTCATCTCCTCGGCGGTGCGCAAGGACAACCCCGAGGTCGTCAGCGCGCGTCAGCGCAAGATTCCCGTCATCCCCCGCGCGGAGATGCTCGCCGAGCTGATGCGGCTCAAGTACGCCGTCGCCGTCGCGGGCAGCCACGGCAAGACGACCACCACCTCCATGGTGGCCACGGTGCTCGCCGCCGCGGGCCTGGATCCCACGGCGGTGGTGGGCGGCAAGGTGAACGTGCTCGACTCCAACGCCAAGCTGGGCAAGAGCGAGCTGATGGTGGTGGAGGCCGACGAGAGCGATGGCAGCTTCCTGCACCTGCACCCGTCCATCACCATCGTCACCAACATCGATCCGGAGCACATGGATCACTACGGCACGCTGGACAACCTGAAGGACGCCTTCACGTCCTTCTGCAACCGCGTGCCCTTCTACGGCCTCAACGTCCTGTGCCTGGACAACCCCAACGTGCAGTCGCTGCTGCCGCGCATGGAGAAGCGCTTCGTCACCTACGGCAGCTCGCACATGGCGGACTACCGGCTGGAGGGCGTGCGGCTCGAGGGTTTCTCCACCCGCTTCGAGGCCTTCCGGCGCGATGAGCCGCTCGGGGAGTTCCGCGTGCGCATGGTGGGCGCGCACAACGCGCTCAACGCCCTGGCCGTCATCGCCGCGGCCGAGGAGATGGACGTGCCCCTGGACGTGGTGCGCGACGCGCTGGCCGAGTTCGGCGGCGTGCAGCGGCGCTTCACCGTGCGGGCCGAGGTGGCGGGCGTCACCATCGTGGACGACTACGGGCACCATCCCACCGAGGTGCAGGCCACGCTCGCGGGCGCCCGGCGCGCCTTTGGCCGCCGGCTCGTGGTGGCCTTCCAGCCCCACCGCTACACGCGCACGCACGACCTGTTCACCGACTTCGCCACCTCCTTCAACGACGCGGACGTGCTCTTCGTCTCCAGCGTCTACGCCGCGGGCGAGGAGCCCATCCCCGGCGCCACGGCGGATGCCCTCGTGGAGGCCATCCAGGCCCACGGCCACCGCGACGTCACCTTCGTGGAGAAGCGCACGGACTGGCGCGGGCCCTGCTGCCGCGGCTGCGCGAGGGGACCTGGTGCTCACCCTGGGCGCGGGCGACATCACCCAGGTGGGGCCGGAGCTCGCCGAGCTGATCCGCCAACACGGGCTGGGGAAGGGCGACTAGGCACATGGTGGCCGTTCTCTCCTCGTCCCTGCCCGAGCGGGTGGGGCGCCTGTCGGGCTGTGACGTGACGGCGGGAGTCCCGCTCGCGCCCCTCACCAGCGTGCGCGTGGGTGGCCCCGCCGAGGCGCTCGTCCGCCCGCGCTCGCCCGAGGCGCTGGTGGCGCTCTTGCGCCTCGTTCGCGAGGAGGGTGTGCCCCTCACGGTGCTCGGCGGGGGCGCCAACACGCTCGTGGGCGATGGCGGCATTCCCGGTGTCACCGTGAAGCTGCCGGGGGACCTCTTCCCCGAGCTGGCCGACGTGGGCGCCGAGGAGGGCCGGCTCACGCTGGGCGCGGGCGCGGCCATCGTGCGGCTGTGCAACGTGATGCGCGCGCACGGCCTGGTGGGCGCGGAGTTCCTCGCGGGGATTCCCGGCACGCTCGGCGGCGCGGTGACGATGAACGCGGGCACCAAGAATGGCGAGTGCTTCCGCGTGGTGGAGGCCGTGGAGGTGGCCACCGCGGACGGGCTCGGGTGGCTGTCCAAGGCGGACATCCCCCATGGCTACCGCCACACCGAGCTGCCCCGGGGAGGCGTGGTGACGCGGGTGCGCTTCCTCCTGCGCAAGGGGGACCTCGAGGCGTCCAAGAAGGTCATGGACGAGGACCTCGCGTACCGCAAGCGCTCGCAGCCGCTCAGCCAGCCCAACTTCGGCAGCGTCTTCGCCAATCCGCCGGGCGACTATGCCGGGCGGCTCATCGAGAGCGTGAATCTCAAGGGCCACATCGTCGGCCGCGCGCAGGTGTCGCTCCTGCACGCCAACTGGATCGTCAACCTGGGCGGAGCGACCGCCCACGACGTCTTCTCCCTGCTCACGCTCATGCAAGAGCGCGTGAAGCAGGAGCGGGGCGTCGTTCTTCAACCCGAAGTCAAGCGAGTGGGAGTCTTCCTGCCATGAGCACCCTGTCCAAGGATGAGCTGAAGCGGAAGCGGGTCGGTGTGTTGCTCGGGGGCCTGTCCTCCGAGCGCGAGGTGTCGCTGCGCTCCGGAGCCGCGGTGGCCAAGGCCCTCAGGGGGCTCGGCTACGACGTGGTGGAGATCGACGTGGGCCGCGACCTGCCCGCGCGGCTGGTGGCGGAGAAGGTGGAGGTGGCCTTCATCGCCCTCCACGGCCGCTACGGCGAGGACGGCTGCGTGCAGGGCCTGCTCGAATGCATGTTCATCCCGTACACGGGCAGCGGCGTCATGGCCTCGTCCCTGGGCATGGACAAGGTCTTCGCCAAGCAGGTCTTCGTCGCCCACGGCATTCCCACGCCGGCCTACCGTTCCTTCACCGCGAAGGACGCGGCGCTCGCCGCCGTGGACTCGCTGCCCTTCTCCCTGCCCGTCGTCGTCAAGCCCTCGCGCGAGGGCAGCAGCGTGGGCGTCCACCTGTGCAAGACGCGCGAGGCGTACCTCGCCGCCGTGGAGGACGTCTCCCAGCGCGCCGGCTCCATCCTGGTGGAGCAGTACATCAAGGGCCGCGAGGTGCAGGGCGGCGTCCTGGACGACCGGGCCCTGGGCGTCATCGAGGTGGTGGCCGCGCGGGAGTTCTACGACTACGAGGCCAAGTACAAGTCCGGTGGCACCACGCAGTACCTCTTCCCCGCGCCCCTTCCGCCAGAGCAGTATGCCCGGGTGAACGAAGTCTGCCTCGCCGCCCATCGCGCCCTTGGCTGTAGTGGAGGTTCCCGCTCGGACGTCATCCTGCTTCCCTCGGGAGACGTCTTCCTGCTGGAGACCAACACCCTGCCGGGAATGACCGAGTCCAGCCTGCTGCCGAAGATCGCCGCGGGCAATGGCATCGACTTCCCCTCGCTGTGTGAGCGGCTGTTGCAAGGGGCCTCTGTCAAGGCCTGAGTCCAGTCCTCATCGGTAGTGAACAAGGCTGGCCTCCTCTTCGAGGAACGCCGGACTACAGCGACGTGTCTGTAGCCAAAAACTGGCGTGGAGATCCAACCGCGCGCAGCATGCGCCGGCGCACATATGGCATTTGGCAAGAGCAAGAACCGGCGTCACCAGGACGTCGCCCAGAAGAAGGCGGCCATGGCGGGAGCCGTGCGCACGCATGGGCCCGGGCTGCTCAAGGCCATTGTCCTCACCGGTCTGACATGTGCCCTGGTCTGGGGCGGCATCGAGCTGCGGCGCTGGGCGCTCACCTCGCCCTTCTTCCTGCTCAAGGAGACGTCCTTCAGCGGGTTGCACCGGGCGCACCCGGGCGAGCTGCTCAAGCTGTCCGGGCTCACGGTGGGGCAGAACCTGTGGACCCTGGACGTGGACGCGCTCGAGCGCGCCATGGCCACCCACCCCTGGGTGCGCGACGTGGAGGTGCGGCGCCACTTCCCCGCCAGCGTGTCCGTGGAGGTCTCCGAGCACGTGCCCGCCGCGTTGGTGGTGCTCAACGATCTGTACCTCCTCAACGAGGAAGGCAAGCCCTTCAAGCGGCTGCAGCCCGAGGACGGGTTGGATCTGCCGCTCGTCACCGGGGTGGACCGGGAGGCCTACCTCGCCGACGAGGCGAAGGCGCACGAGAACCTGCTCGAGGCCCTGGCCATGGTGGCGGCGTATACGTCCGCGCGCCCCGGCAAGAGCGAGCGGCTGAGCGAGGTGCGCGTCACGGAGGACGGGCTGGTGTTGGTGTTGTCGGATGGGACGCAGGTGCGGATGGGGGAGGGGGCGACGGAGGAGAAGCTCCAGCGGCTCGCGCGGGTGCGCGAGGGGCTCAAGGGCAAGGGGCTGTCCGCGGAGGTCATCCACCTGGACAACCGGGCGCGGCCCGGCTGGGTGGCGGTCAAGATTTCGAGTCCCGTCTCCGAGAGGAACGGGACGTCGGCGCAGTAGGGGCACGCGCCCCCCTTCACGAGAGTGGGGGGGCCTGGAGGGCAGTCATGGCGAAGCAGAAGTCCGGGGAGATCATCGTCGGCCTCGATATCGGCACGACGAAGATCTGCGCGATCGTCGGGGAGCTGACGGACAGCGGGATCGACATCATCGGTATCGGCACGCACCCGTCGAAGGGTCTGCGCAAGGGCGTGGTGGTCAACATCGAGGCGACCGTGTCCTCCATCCGCCGCGCGGTGGAGGAGGCCGAGTTGATGGCCGGAGCGGAGATCTCCCATGTGTACACGGGCATCGCCGGTGGCCACATCAAGGGCTTCAACTCGCAGGGCATCGTCGCGGTGAAGGACAAGGAAGTGCGCGAGGCGGACATCGCGCGCGTCATCGACGCGGCCAAGGCCGTGGCGATTCCGCTCGACCGCGAGGTCATCCACGTGCTGCCCCAGGAGTTCATCATCGATGACCAGGGCGGCATCAAGGAGCCCCTGGGCATGGCGGGCGTGCGGCTGGAGGCCAAGGTGCACATCGTCACCGGCGCCGTGTCCAGCGCGCAGAACATCGTCAAGTGCGCCAACCGCACGGGCCTCAACGTGGCGGACATCGTCCTGCAGCCGCTCGCCTCGGCCGAGGCGGTGCTGGGCGAGGACGAGAAGGAGCTGGGCGTGTGCCTCGTCGACATCGGCGGGGGCACCACCGACATCGCCATCTTCTCCGGCGGCTCCATCGTGCACACCGCCGTCATCGCCCTGGGCGGCAACAACCTGACGAGCGACATCGCCATCGGCCTGCGCACCCCGGCCCACGAGGCCGAGCGCATCAAGCAGAAGTTCGGCTGCGCCCTGGCCTCGCTCGTGGACAAGGACGAGACCATCGAGGTGCCCAGCGTGGGCGGCCGTCAGCCGCGCGTGCTCGGCCGGCAGATCCTCTGTGAAATCCTGGAGCCGCGCGTGGAGGAGATCTTCCAGCTCGTGCACCGGGAGATCCAGAAGTGCGGCTACGAGGATCTGCTCGCCTCGGGCGTGGTGATCACGGGTGGCTCCACGTTGCTGGCGGGCATGCCAGAGCTGGCCGAGGAGGTCATCGGACTGCCGGTGCGCCGGGGCATGCCGCGCGGCATCGGCGGGCTGGTGGACGTGGTGAAGAGCCCCATGTACGCCACCGGCGTGGGCCTGGTCGTCTATGGCGCCCGGCACCTGGACCGGAAGATGTTCCGCATCCGCGACGAGAACGTCTACAAGAAGGTCAAGGGTCGCATGCGCGAGTGGCTCGAGGACATCTTCTAGGAGTCCGCCCGCCTACCGCGCGCCGCGGGCCGGCTGCTGTTCGATGAACTTCTGCAGCCCGTCGATGTCCACGGGTTTGACGAAGTGCTGATCGAACCCCGCCTCCAATGCGCGGTGGCGATCGCTCGCCTGGCCATAGCCGGTGAGCGCCACGAGGGTGAGTTGCTGGCCGAGCGGCCCCGCGCGCAGTCGGCGCGCCACCTCGTAGCCGTCCATTCCCGGCAGTCCGATGTCGAGCAGGACGATGTCCGGGCGATGTTCCTCCACGGCCTGGAGCGCCGCGAGCCCGTCGTGGGCCTGCCAGACGGTGTGCTCCCAGGTTTGCAGCAGCTCGGCGAGCGTGTCGGCGGCATCCAGGTTGTCGTCCACCACGAGGATGCGCCGGGCACTCGAGGGAGGGGGTTCCACGCGCGTGTCCGGCGCGGACCGAGTCGTGGTGAGCTCCTCGGCGAGCGGCAGCCGGACGATGAACTCGCTGCCTTGACCGAGCCCCTCGCTCCTGGCCTCGATGGTGCCGCCGTGCATCTCGACGAGGTTCTTCACCATCGTGAGCCCGATGCCCAGGCCTCCCTGGGAGCGATCCAGGGGGCGCTCCGCCTGTTCGAAGAGGTTGAACACGCGGCCGAGCATCTCCGGGGAGATGCCGATGCCCGTGTCCTTCACGCGGACTTCCGCGTCGGTGCCCGCGCGCTCCAGGCCCACGCGCAGGGTGCCCCCGGGCTCGGTGTACTTGGCGGCGTTGGTGAGCAGGTTGACGACGATCTGCTCGAGCCGGATGGCATCCCCGAAGGTGCGCAGGGGCTTGCGGGGCAGGGTGACGCTCACCTCGTGGCGCCGCTCGTCGAGCAGGGGCTGCACGGATTGCAGGGCGCTCTCGATGATGGCGGGCAGCTCCACGAGCGTCTTGCGCAGCTCGATGTGTCCCCGGGTGATGCGCGACACGTCGAGCAGATCGTCCACCAGCCGCGCGAGGTTCGTCGTCTGCCGCTCGATGATCTCGATGGCGTGGCGGCCCTTGTCGTCGAGGGCGGCGCGGGCCGCGAGCAGCTTGAGCGCGGCGTGGATGGGGGCCATGGGGTTGCGCAGCTCGTGGGCGAGCATCGCCAGGAACTCGTCCTTGCGGCGCTGGGCCTCCTGCAGTGCCGCCTCGGCCCGCTTCTGCTCGGTCAAGTCCCGCGCCTCGAGCACGGTGCCCACGCGCTGGCCCTCGCGCAGCAGGGGGCTCGCCGCCAGCGCCACGGGCAGGGCGGTTCCCGACGTGCGCACGAAGAGATCCTCGTGCACGCCGCCCCGGGTTCCCGGTCCGGTGAGCAATCGCTCGAGGGTACAGGAGCCGGCGCAGACCGCCGCCCCGGGCTGGGAGGGATGGACGAGCGCATGGAGCCGCTGGCCCTGGACCTCGGCGAAGACGTGCCCCGTCATCCGCTCGGCCGCGGGGTTCATATAGGTGCAGCGGCCCTCGCCATCCGTCATGTACAGGGCCGAGGTGGTGTTCTCCGCGAGGGTGCGGGTCAACTGCCGTTGGTAGTGCTGGAGGGCCTCCTCGGCGGCCTTGCGCTCGGTGATGTCGAAGATGATGCCCTCGAGACAGTACGCCTGGCCGGCCTCGTCGTAGACGGCCCGCCCGACCTCCGAGACCCAGCGCGTGGTGCCCTCCGCGTGGCGCACGCGGTACTCCAGCTCGTAGGGCTCGTGTTGCTCCACGGCCTGGGCGATGCGCGTCTCCACGGAGGAGAGATCCTCGGGGTGGACGAGGGGCGACCAGGTCAGTCCCGCGAGGAACTCGGAGGCGGAGTGGCCCGTGAGGGCGCGCACCGGCTCGCTCATGAAGCTGAAGCGCCAGGGCGGCTCGGGCTGGCACTCGTACACGGCTCCGGGGACGTTGAGGACGAACGAGCGGAACTTCTCGCTCTTCAAGGTGGCCCGCAGCCGTGACAGCTCCAGCTGCGTGCGCACGCGCGTGAGCAACTCGCGCGCGCTGAAGGGCTTCACCAGGTAGTCGTCCGCGCCCTGGCTCAGGCCCTCCACGCGCGACTCCTCGCCCGCGCGCGCGGAGAGCAGGATGACGGGCAGCGTGCGGGTGCGCTCGCTCGCGCGCAGCTCCCGCAGCAGGCCGAAGCCATCGAGTCCGGGCATCATCGCGTCCGTGAGGATCAGCTCCGGCCGCCGCTCCCGCACGGCCGCGAGCGCCTGGAGCCCATCCGGGACGGCCTCCACGGTGTGGCCCGCGCCGAGCAGCAGTCCGGACACGTACTCGCGCATGTCTGGTGTGTCGTCGACCAGCAGGATGTGGCCCTGGCCCGCGGTGGCCTCGGCGGGAGGTGGCTGCTGGCGGGGCAGTCCGCGCAGGGCCTCGTCCACGAAGGGCGCGGCGCTGGCGTCACTCGAGCGCGGGGCGGGGGCGTCGCCGATGCGCTCGGCGGGCAGGTGCGCGTGGCCGGTGGGGAGCATCACCGTGAAGCGGGTGCCCTGGCCCGGGGTGCTCGCCACGGAGAGGGTGCCACCGTGCAGCTTCACCAGCTCCTGCACCAGCGCGAGCCCGATGCCACTGCCCTCCTGGGTGCGGCTGCGCGCTCCTTCCACTCGGTAGAAGCGCTCGAAGAGGTGGGGCAGGGCCTCGGCGGGGATGCCCGTGCCCGTGTCCTCCACCTCGAGCACGGCCCGGCCGTCGCCGGCAGGAGCCGCACCGTGATGCCGCCCTCGAAGGTGAACTTGAAGGCATTGGAGAGCAGGTTGAGGACGAGCTTCTCCCACGAGTCCCGGTCCACGTAGAGGGGCTCGGGCAGCGGGGGACAGTCGATCGTCAACGTGAGGCCGGCCTGCTCGGTGGCGGAGAGGAAGGCGCTCGCGAGGCCGCGCGTGAGCTCGGAGAGGTCCGTGGGCACGAAGCGGGCCTGGACGCGCCCGGCCTCGAGGCGGGAGAAGTCCAGCAGGGAGTTGACGAGCTTGAGCAGCCGCAGGGCATTGCGGTGGAGCGTGTCGAGCCGCGCGTGCTGGGAGGGCGTCAAGGCGCCGAGGACTCCCGAGCGCAGCTCCTCCAGGGGGCCCAGCATGAGCGTGAGGGGCGTGCGGAACTCGTGGCTCACGTTGCTGAAGAAGACGGTCTTCGCGCGAGCCAGCTCGGCGAGGGCCTCGGCGCGTCGGCGCTCTTCCTCGTAGGCATGCACCCGGGCGATGGCGTGGGCGATGTGGTCGGCCACCTGGGAGAGGAAGCCGCGGTAGTGGTCGTCCAGCGGCAGCCGGGGGCTGGTGCCGGCGACGAGGAAGCCCGAGGGGTTCTTCTCGCCGTTGGGGCGGATGGGCAGCAGCAGGGCCTGGCGCGCCGGCTCGGGCCAGGGGCCACCGGGGAGGGCACCCGCCCAGGGTCCCAACCGCGCGAGTTCCACCTCCTCGGCGCCGGTCCAGGCCCGTGTCAGGGGCCAGGGGGCCTCGAGCGCATGCACCGCGATGTGCCTGGGGGCCGCCTCGTGGGCAACGGCGCCGCCCAGACCCGCGAGGGTGGCCGTGGTCCCCGCCGTGTCGAGCATGTACAGCAGGCAGAAGGGCACGTCGTGGGAAGCGGAGCCGAGGACGGACAGGGCCGCCGCGTAGGTGCCCGGGAGGGTGGTCTCCGCCGACGTGCGTGCCGACAGCTCGCGCAGCACGTGCAGGCGCCGCTCGCCCAGCACCTTCTGGGTCGTCTCGCTCACGGCGGTGAAGACGCCGCCCACCGCGCCGGACTCCACGCGGATGGGGCTATAGGAGAAGGTGACGTAGGCCTCCTCGGCGAAGCCGTTGCGCTGGAAGATGATGAGCTGATCGTTGGACCAGGTGGCCTCGCCCCGGGCGAGCACGCCGCGCAACATGGGCTCGATGATGGTGCGCGTCTCCGGGTCTCCCCACAACGCCCGCGACAGCCCGGGACTGCCGAGCGCCCCGGGGTGCTTGCGCCCGAGGATGGGGATATAGGCGTCGTTGTAGAGCGCGATGAGCTCCTCGCCCCAGCGGACGATCATGGGGAAGCGCGAGTCCAGGCAGATGCTCACCGCCGTCTTCAGGCTTTGGGGCCAGAGCTCGGGAGGACCGAGTGGGGTCCGGGTCCAATCGAAGGCGCGGATGCGCGCCCGCATTTCCCCCCGCCAGTCAGTCCCTCTTCCACTCATTCACCTCATGGAGCGTCTCGCGGTGCACGGCTCCTTATGCCCCGGAGATGGCGGTCCCGCGCTCGAAAAGCCACGGCCCTGGCGCCGCTCTGTTGGGTTTCCTGTCGCGCTCCTCGGGAGTTCTCTTGCCGCGAGGGCTCCTCCTTCATGTAGAAGGGCGCCAGCCGCGCGCGGCGAGTCCACGTTCATGGACTGCCGCGATGCATGGTGAACAGTGCCGCGTGCTCCGTAATGCCCGTGGCGCGAGTCAAGAGGCGTGATGCTCCCACCACGTCGCACGGCTGCTCTGGTGGGGGCTTTCGCGTAAGTGCCTGTGACGACTTGGCGATGCGACGGGGCGCTACATGTTCGTAGCTCAGAACTTGCCAAAGATCGCGACTTGCTGAAGATGGTGTTTGCAGGTGCGCGCGCGGGCACGCGCGAACAGAAGGAAACTCATGGACCAGTTCGAGCAGAACAAGCAGGCCGCCAAGATTCGCGTCATCGGCGTGGGGGGCGCTGGATGCAACGCGGTCAATACGATGATCATGGCGAAGCTTGAGCGTGTCGACTTCATCGCCGCCAACACCGATGTGCAGGCACTGGCGGCGAGCAAGGCACCGACGCGGTTGCAGCTCGGACAGACGTTGACGAAGGGCCTGGGCGCGGGCGCCAACCCGGAGATGGGCCGTGAGGCGGCGCTCGAGTCGCGCGATCAGATCGCCGCGATGATCGAGGGCGCGGACATGGTGTTCGTCACCGCCGGCATGGGCGGTGGCACGGGCACGGGCGCGGCGCCCATCATCGCGGACATCGCCAAGAGCCTGGGCTGCCTCACCGTGGGCGTGGTGACCAAGCCCTTCCTCTTCGAGGGCAACAAGCGCCGCAAGCAGGCGGAGCAGGGCCTCGTGGAGCTCAAGGCCGCGGTGGACACGCTCATCACCATCCCCAACCAGCGCCTGCTCACGCTCTCCACCGCGCCCATGCCGCTCTTGGAGACCTTCAAGCGCGCGGATGAGGTGCTCCTCAACGCCGTGCAGGGCATCTCCGACCTCATCCAGTACCACGGCTACATCAACGTGGACTTCGCCGACGTGAAGACCATCATGAGCGACAAGGGTCTGGCGCTCATGGGCACCGGTCAGGCCACCGGCGACAAGCGCGCGCTCAACGCCATGCAGCAGGCCATCTCCAGCCCGCTGCTCGAGGACATCTCCATCGACGGCGCCACCGGCCTGCTCATCAACATCACCGGTGGACGCGAGATGACCCTCCAGGAGGTCAACGAGGCGCTCACGCTGGTGCACGACGCGGCCGATCCGGACGCGGAGATCATCTTCGGCTCGCTCATCGACGAGAACATCTCGGACGAGGTGAAGATCACCATCATCGCCACGGGCTTCGTCTCGCGCGACACCAAGGTGCGCCAGCCGGCGCCGGTGGTGCAGGTGCCCGTCACCACGCGCCCCACGCCCGCCACGCTCTCCTCCGCCCGCGAGGAAGTGGCGAGCCCGGTGCCCGCGAAGGCCGGCTCGCGCACGCTGGCCCAGGCCGAGGGCCGCTCGCTGGCCAGCCGCACCGCGGTGGTGAAGGACGCGGCCCTGCCCCTGGACGAGGATCAGTTCGACATCCCGACGTTCCTGCGCCGTCAGGGTCAGACCGAGATGCCGTGAGCGGCTAGCGGCCGGGAAGGCGGGCCACGCTCGCCGCCCGGTGGTGCCGGCCAGAGAGCGCGTCGCTGCGCGCGAGCAGGGTGTCCAGCTCGCGATAGTGCTCGTCGATGCGCTCGGGCAGCCGTGGGGCGGGGACCACTCCGTCGCCGGAGAGCTGCTCCAGCAGGCCGTGGGCGCGTTGCAGCAGCTGGTGTGCCCGGAGCAGCGCCCGGCCCGCGCGCGTGCCCTGCGGCGAGAAGAGGGTTCCCCCGCGTAGAGCGCCTCGACGGCGGCGCGGTTGGTGCGAAGGCGCTCGGTCACCCGGGCCCGGTACATCTCCAAGCGCCGCTCGAGGCGCGCGCCCTGGAGATCCACCACTCTTCCTGTCGTGGTTGGCGTCACGGCGAGAAACCTACGCCATTTACCTACATGCCCGCAACTTCCCGACAACGGGTGCGTTGTCTCCTTGTCAGCCCGGAATGCGGGGTCTACCTTGCCCGACCTCACGCAGGGGGACGCCCGCCATGTTCAAGAAGCTGCTCATCGCCAACCGGGGTGAGATCGCCCGACGCATCAACGCGGTGGCCAAGGGGATGGGGATTCGCACCGTGGCCGTGTATTCGGACGCGGACGCGGAGTTGCCTTTCGTGCGCGAGGCGGACGAGGCGGTGCGCCTGGGGCCGGCGCCCGCCCGGGACAGCTATCTGAACATCCCGGCGCTGCTCGCGGCGGCGAAGAGCACGGGCGCGGACGCGGTGCATCCCGGCTACGGCTTCGTGTCGGAGAGCGCCGAGTTCGCCAGCGCGTGCCAGGCCGCCGGCATCACCTTCGTGGGTCCTCCGCCCGAGGCGATGCTGCGCATGAAGGACAAGAGCCAGGCGCGCAAGCTCGTGGCCGCCGCGGGTGTGCCCGTGGTGCCGGGGACCGAGGACGTGCTGCCGGACGTGGAGGCCGCGCAGCGGGCCGCCGAGCGCATCGGCTACCCGGTGCTGTGCAAGGCCGCGGGCGGTGGCGGTGGCATCGGCATGGCCGCGGCGAACTCTCCCGCCGAGCTGGAGAAGGTCTTCCGTCAGTGCACGGACCGGGCGAAGGCCGCCTTCGGCCGCGAGGGCGTCTACATCGAGCGCTACTTCCCGGCGCCGCGCCACATCGAGGTGCAGATTCTCGGGGACCATCACGGCCACCTCATCCATGGGCTGGAGCGCGAGTGCTCCATCCAGCGCCGGCACCAGAAGGTGGTGGAGGAGGCGCCCTCGCCGCTGTTCGCGGACGGGCGCAACGCGGCGCTGGCCGACAAGCTGTTCACGGCGGCGCTCACCGCGGCGCGGGCCTTCGGCTACGCCAATGCCGGCACGGTGGAGTTCCTCTACTCGGACGGGGACATCTACTTCATCGAGATGAACGCGCGGCTCCAGGTGGAGCACCCGGTGACGGAGCTGACCACGGGGTTGGATCTCATCGGCTGGCAGTTGCGCATCGCGGCCGGCGAGCGGCTCACGGTGAAGCAGGAGGACGTGAAGCGGCGTGGGGCGGCGCTCGAGTTCCGCATCTACGCGGAGGATCCGGTGAAGTTCCTGCCCTCGCCGGGGCCGCTCAAGGTGTACCAGCCGCCCACGGGCGAGGGTGTGCGCCTGGACTCGGGCTACGTCGAGGGCAACACCGTCACGCCGAACTACGATCCGATGATCGCCAAGCTCATCGTCTCCGGGGCCACGCGCGCCGAGGCCATCGAGCGCTCCATCCAGGCGCTGGAGGGCTACCGCATCGAGGGCATCAAGACGAACATCCCCCTGCACCTGCGCATCCTGCGTGACCCGGTCTTCCGCGCGGGAGACCTGAACACGCGCTTCCTGGAGCAGCACGCGAAGCCGTAGCCCGCGGCGGGGCGGAGCCTTTCAGCACGAAGAAGACACGCAGCATCCGAGAAGGAGCACAGCGATGGCGGACGTGGCGGCGCACATCACCGGAACGGTGTGGAAGATCGAGGTCAAGGTCGGGCAGCAGGTCTCCGCGGGAGACACGCTCGTCATCCTCGAGTCCATGAAGATGGAAATGCCGGTGGAGGCGGAGGAGGGCGGGACGGTGAAGGAGATCCGGTGCAAGGAGTCCCAACCCGTCAACGAGGGCGATGTCCTCGTGGTGCTCGGGTAGGCGGGGCGCGGCGGGTGGGGCCGTCCGCCTTGCACGTGGAGGAGCGGGACGAGGTGCTCGTGCTCACCTTGTCCAACCCGGCTCGGCGCAACGCGCTCGATGACGCGCAGGTGGCCCGGTTGGACGAGGCGTTGGCCTCGGCTCCGGGCCGGGCGCGCGCCGTGCTCCTCCAGGGTGAGTCGGGCGCCTTCTGCTCGGGCTATGACCTGAACCTGCTGTCGGCGCCGGTGGCGGATCGCCTGCCGGATGACGCGCTGATGGTGTGCCTGGAGCGGCTGGAGGCCCTGCCGCTGCCGAGCGTCGCCCTCGTGCGTGGGGCGGCCTTTGGCGCGGGCTTCGATCTGGCGGCCGCGTGTGACTTCCGCGTGGGGGGCGAGGACGCGCTCTTCAGCATGCCGCCGGCGCGGCTGGGCATCGTCTACTCCCCGGCGGGACTGACGCGCGCGGCCCGGCTGGTGGGGGTGGCGCGCGCCAAGAACCTGTTTCTCACCGGTCGCCGGCTGGATGCCCGGGAGGCGCTGGCCTGGGGCCTGTTGGACGAGTGCCTTCCCGGGGACGAGGCCGACGCGCGCGCCCTGGAGCTGTGCCGGACGCTCGCCGCCCAGGCGCCGTTGGCGGTGGCGGGGATGAAGGAGGCCTTCCGGTTGCTCACGCGGCCCGCGCTGTCCGAGGAGGAGACGCTCCGGTTGCGCGAGGTGCGGGCGAGGGCCTTCGCCAGCGAGGATGCCCGTGAGGGCAGGGCGGCGTTCCTGGAGAAACGTCCGCCCCGCTTCCGCGGCCAGTGAGGCGGGGAGCCCCGCCTCGTGGGCGCTCAGGTGTCGCCGAACAGCTCGCCCATGCGCAGTTGCAGGGCGGAGGCGATCTTGTAGAGCGACGAGATGGAGGCGGAGGACTCGGCGCGCTCGATCTGCGACAGCAGCGACACGGACAACCCGGTGCGGCGCGCGAGCTGCTTGAGCGTGAGATCCTGCGTCTTGCGCGCATCGCGGATGGTGCGGCCGATGGCGCGGTGGAGGTCCGCCTCGGGATCCTGGGACAGGCCCTTCTTGGCGAGTGCGTTGCGCACGGCGCCGAGGAACTGGTCCGGCTCCATGGGCTTCTTCACGTAGTCGCTCGCCTGGTTCTTCAGCGAGGCCACCGCCGTGTCCACCGTGGGGTAGGCGGTGGCGACGATGACGGCGACGTCCGTGTCGTACTTGCGGATCTGCTCGAGCACCTCGGTGCCCGACATCACCGGCATCATCATGTCCAGGATGACGAGGTGGAAGTCGGCACTGCGCAGGATCTCCACCGTCTTCGTGGGGTCCGTCGTGGTGACGACTTCGTAGCCCTCCCGCATCAGGACGAGCTTGAGGTAGTCGCAGTTGTCCTGCTCATCATCGACCACCAGGATACGGATCTGCACGAACCTGCTCCTTCGGGTATGGGGGACGGCGCGTGGCCCTGGGGGGAGGGACGCGCCATTCGGACGGCGCGCGCGGCACGCGTCCCGTGGGCTACTTGCCGCCCCCTGGTTTCAAACTCTTCTCGTAATCGTCGATCAGCTTCTTGACCTTGGCCGCGTTGGGATCGTTCGGCGCCAACCGCAGGAACTCCCGGTAGAACTGAGCGCCCTTCTCGAAGTTACCCAGCCGGGCCACCGTGGTGCCCATCCACATGTGGCACGACGCGTTGCCGGGGTCGACCGAGATGCACTTGCGGAAGTAGGACTCCGCATCCTGGTACTTCTGTTGACGCAGCAGCGTCTTGCCCTCTTCGAGCAAGGCCTTGGAGTCGGTCGCCGCGCTCGTCTGCTGCGCCGTACCCGCCGCGGGCCGGGTGGTGTTGGTGGGCTTGTCGGCCGCCTTGAGCGCCGTGTCGACCTTGGCCTTGAGCTCGGTGCGCTCGCTGGCGAAGGCGACCGTGGTCGCGGCGGCCGCGAGGCCCTTGGGCGTCCTGCAGCTTGCCCGCCTCCAGGTCCTGCAGGGCCTGGTCCAGGTTCTTCCTCGCCTCCTGCTCGGCCCGGGCCTGCTTGAGCAGCTCCTCGACCCGGGGGGAACGCTTCCCGCTGGTGCCAATCGCCTCGAGCAGGGCCACGGCCGTGTTGAAGTCGTGCTTGGTGATGGCGTCCTGGACGGGCTGCAGCTTCTCCTCGCCCGGGGCCACGGTGGGCGGCGGGGTCGTGTTGACCACGGGCTCGGTGGGCGGCGGGGCGGTGTTGGGCGGTGGGGCCGGAGTCTCCTCCGGGGCGGCTGCGCCACCGCGACGGGAGCTTCCGGGCTGGAGGGCGTCTGACCGAAGACGAACCAGGCGGCGCCTCCGGCCGCGCCCACGAGGACGAGACCGGCCAGCGTCAGCACGAGCCCCTTCTTCGAGCCCTTGGCCGCGTCGTTCACCAGTCCCGAGGCGTTCTCCCCGGGGCCGACGAAGCGCATCTTCACATGGCCGAGCTCGACGATGTCGCCGTGCGACAGGGAGGCCTGCGCGTAGATCTCCCCGTTGACGCTCATGCCGTTGGCCGACTGCATGTCGATGATGCGCCACTCGCCGGTGTCCTCACGGACGATCTTGGCGTGCAGCCGCGAGAGCGACCGGTGGTCGATCGCGATGTCGTTGTCCTCGGTGCGGCCGACCCGCATCTCGGTGCGGATGCAGACGAACTCCTGGCCCTTGAACTCGGGGCCCACCACGATCAGTCGCGGTGCGTCCTCGGGCTCCACGTTCTCGAGCCGGCGCGGCCGGTTCATCTCCACCTGATCCAGGCGGATGACCGCGGTGGACTGACGACGCTGCCTGCCGGGCAGCACCGTGGTGGTCTCGCCGATGGCGTCGGAGGGCGTGTCCTCGCTGGTGTCGTCCGAGTCCTCCTCGCTCTCCTTTTGTTGCCGGCCGCCCGCTCGGCGGCTTCCGCGGCGGCGGCGGCGCTCGGCCTGGGCGATCGCCGCCTGCAGGGCCGAGGCGGGGACTCGGATGGTGGGCGCGATGGGCTGCGGCACCTCGCGCTGGACGGCCAGATCGTAGTCGCCGATCTGGATCAGATCTCCGTCCCCGACCTGGGCGGGCCCCTGGATGCGCTCTCCATTGATGCGCACACCATTGTAGCTGCCCAGGTCTTCCACCACCACGTGCCCGTTCTGGCGCAACAGGCGGGCGTGTCGGCGAGACACGTTGCGTTCGGTCAGGCGGATGGTGTTCCCCTCCTGACGACCGATCGTGATCTCGTCGCGCATGAAGGGAACTACGGTCTTTCGCCCTTCGTCGTCTTCGATGATGAGCTTCAGCACGGGTTGGGTCCCCTTACAGCTATAGCAGAACGCCCCCGGGCACCTCAAGAAGGGTATCCGTCCTAAAAGACAGGGCTTTTCCGACAAGAAGGGATCTTGACAGCTCGGTTGTCCATCGGACATCTGGCCGCGAGCCGGGGGGCCCGGAGGGAAGCGGGCGCGGCGGCGAGCGGGGGGCGCGCGCGGGTGAAGGTGCACACCCGGGGGCGGGGCGGGGATATAAGTCCGCGACCCGGGTGCGGTGTCCGGGACAATGCGGATGGAGGCAGCTTCCCCGTGGCGAGCACCGGAGCGCAGCAGGAGCCCCAATCCCTCACCGAGGCCGTCCTCGGCAAGGGCATTCACCAGGAGCCGTGGGCCCGTCGATGGATGGCGCTGGAGCCCTCGTGGCGCGTGGCCCTGGCGACGGCCGCCTTCGCGGCCCTGCTCTTCGTGCCCTACCTGGGCGCGGTGGGCCTGTGGGATCCCTGGGAGACGCACTACGGCGAGGTGGGCCGCGAGATGGTGCAGCGGCGCGACTACGTGTTCCCCTTCTGGGAGAACGCGTGGTTCTTCTCCAAGCCGCCCTTGACCATGTGGATGCAGGCGCTGGGCATGCAGGTGGTGGGGTCGCTGCGCTCCGAGGGTGCGCTGGGGCTCTACACGGAGTGGGGCATGCGGCTGCCCTTCGCGCTGCTGAGCATCACCGCGGTGGCGCTGCTGTCGCTGGCGGTGGCGCGGGTGGTGAGCGTGCGCGCGGGGCTGGCCACCGGGTTCATCGTGGCGACCATGCCGCTCTACTTCCTGCTCACGCGGCAGACGGTGACGGACACGCCCTTCGTCACCACGCTCGTGTGCGCGATGGCGTGCGCGCTCATCGGCCAGCTCGATGACAAGACCCGGCACCGCGCCGCGTGGTGGTACGCCTTCTACGTGTTCGCGGGCCTGTCCACCCTGGCCAAGGGGCTGTTGGGCGTGGGCCTGCCGGCCGTCATCCTCATCCTCTACGCCCTCTTCGCCGTCATCCCCTACGACAGCGCGAGCCTCAACGCGCACCTGCGCTGGCTGCTGGAGCGGAGCTTCCGCGCCGAGGTGCGCGCCGGACAGCGCCCCATGCCGGTGTTGTGGGCGCAGATGTACACGATGAAGCTGGGCACGGGCATCCTCGTGTTCTGCGCGGTGGCCGTGCCCTGGTACCGGTGTTGTGCCTCTTCGATGGCGTGGACGACGAGGGCAAGCTCTTCTGGTACCGCTTCTTCATCCACGACCATCTCAACCGCCTGAGCGCGGGCGTGCACACCACCACGCCGGGCGGCACCTTCGTCTACTTCATCGAGCAGGGCGGCTTCGCCATCTTCCCCTGGGTGGCCCTGGTGCCGGGAGCCTTCGCGGTGGTGTCCCGGCTGCGTCCGCGCTCGCGGGACAAGCGCGAGCACCGGCGCTCATCGCCATGCTGTGGGTGGCCTTCTCCTTCACCCTGCTGGCCTCCTCGGCCACCAAGTTCCACCACTACGTCTTCCCGGTGCTGCCGGGCCTCGGCATCCTGCTCGCCCTCTTCGTGGAGCGGTTGTGGGAGGAGGGCATCTCCGAGCACGCGGTGAGCCTCGTCTTCGGGTTCATCCTCTTCCTGCTCGTGGGCCATGACCGGCCAACCACCCGAAGGACTTCACCGACCTCTTCGTCTACAACTACGACCGGCCCTACCCGATGGAGCTCGTCACCAAGCCCATCGCCATGTTCGCCTCGCGCCCGCTCTGGGTGGGCGACCTGCTCACGCTGGTGCTGCTGGCCGTGGGCGCCTACCTCGCGCTGGGCGTGCTTCCCCGAAGTCGGGCGCCTCGCCGACCGCGCGCGCGACGGCGTGGCTGTGCCTCGCGTTGGGCGTGGCCTTCCTCGTGCCCATGGCCACGAGCGGCTCGGTGCCCGCCACCCCCCTGGTGGGCGCGGCCCTGCTCCTCGTGGGCGCCTGGGTGGCCGGCAGGCGTCGCGGGCCGGGGCGGAGTCGCGCACGGGGCTGTGGTGCTTCAGCGTCCTCCTGTTGATGGTGGGCGGCGGTGCGCTCGCGCGGGGCGTGATGGCCCCGGCGTCCGCGGACGGACTGCTCAAGCCCCTGTCCGAGCCCGTCAACGTGAAGATGGCCCTGGGCTTCACCTTCACGGTGGCCGGCGGCCTGGCGGTGGTGGCCTGCCTGCTGCGCTCGCGGGTGATGCTGTACGGCACCTTCTGGGCCCTCGCGGCCGGCTTCGCCCTCTGGTTCAACTGGGGGCACTGGGTGGACCTGTCCCACCACTGGACCCAGCGCGATCTCTTCTGGCGCTACTACGCCCAGCGCAAGCCGGACGAGCCCATCGCCGCCTACCTGATGAACTGGCGCGGGGAGACGTTCTACTCGCGCAACACGGTGAAGCAGATCCGCGAGACGCCCAAGCTCCGCCCCTTCGTGGAGCAGCCCGGCCGCGAGTGGGCGCTCGTGGAGCACAACCGGCTGGGCCTCCTTCGTCAGAACGCGGGCGCCGACAAGGTGGTGACGGTCGTGGACCGCGACATCAACAACAAGTTCGTCCTGGTGACCATCGATTGAGTGGCATCTCCGTTCAGGGCCTCGCCAAGCGCTTTGGCTCCCGCACCGCGGTGCAGGGGCTGTCCTTCGACGTCCGCCCGGGCGAGGTGTTCGGCCTGCTCGGGCCCAACGGCGCGGGGAAGACGACCACGGTGCGCATGCTCACGGGGCTGCTCCAGCCCTCGGAAGGCGAGGCGCATGTCTGGGGCCACTCGGTGCGCACCCAGGGCGAGCCCTGCGCCGCACGGTGGGCCTGCTCACCGAACAGCCCGGCCTCTACGAGCGGCTCAGCGCGCGCGACAACCTGCGCTTCTTCATGAAGCTGCACGAACTGGACGAGCGCCGGGCGTGGCCCCGGCCCAGGCGTGGCTCGAGCGCTTCGGCCTCGGGGGCCGTGAGAACGAGCCGTGTGGGAGCTTCTCCAAGGGCATGCGGCAGAAGCTCGCCATCGTGCGCACGCTGGTGCACGAGCCCCAGGTCATCTTCCTCGACGAGCCCACGAGCGGGCTGGATCCCGAGTCCGCGCGCACCGTGCGCGACGCCGTGGCGGAGCTGGCGGCGGAGGGTCGCACGCTCGTGTTGTGCTCGCACAACCTGGCCGAGGTGGAGCGCTTGTGCACGCGCGTGGCGGTGGTGAAGGGGCGACTGCTGGCGCTCGCTCCGCTCCAGGAACTGCGGCGCGCGGGCAGCTCGCTCGAGGTGTCCGTGGAGGGCGAGGCCTCGCGGTTCGTCCCGGCGCTGGCCGCGCTGCCCTTCGCTCCGTCCTCGCTCGCCGAGGGCGGCCGGCTGCGGGTGATGCTCGCGGACGAGTCCCAGGCTCCGGACGTGGTGGCGTGCCTGGTGGGGGCGGGCGCCCGGGTGCGCGGCGCGGTTCCCGCCCAGCGCCCGCTCGAGGAGGTCTACCTGGAACTCATCCGTGAAGGACGCGGAGAAGGACGAGGCGCCCCATGAGCTTCCATCCCCGGCGCGCGCTGGCCGTCTTCTGGAAGGACTTCCTGGACCTGCGCAAGAACCCCTCGCTGCTGCTCGCCATGGCGGCGCTGCCGCTGGTGCTCGTGGTGGTGCCCGTGGTGGTCGTCTGGACGTACACGCGCAACCCCGACGACAGCAACCTGCGCGTCGTCGCGCTCTTCTACGATCCCACCCTGCCGCTCAACGCCAACGCGGGACGCTTCCTGGTGGAGCGCACCCTGCTCGACTGGTTCGGCATGTTCCTGGTGATGCCCGTCTTCGTCCCCATCCTCGTCTCCTCGCAGAGCGTCGCCGGGGAGCGCGAGCGGCGTACGCTGGAGCCGCTGCTCGCCTCGCCCGTGACGGCGATGGAACTGGTGGCGGGCAAGAGCCTCGCGTCGCTGGTTCCGGCGGTGCTCATCTCCTGGCTCGCCTTCCTCCTGCTGTGCATCGGCGTGGACGTGGTGGGCTGGCCCCTGGGCCAGGGGCTGCTCATGCCCAACACCTTGTGGACCTTCGGGGTGCTCGTGCTGGCGCCGCTCTTCGCCTTCTTCGGCAACGGCGTGGCGGTGCTCATCTCCGCGCGCGTGGCCGAGGCGCGCACCGCCCAGCAGCTCTCCGCGCTCGTGGTGCTGCCCCTGGTGGGGCTCGTGGCGGGGCAGGTGGCCGGCGTCCTCAATGCCGGCCCCGTCTATTACGCGGTGCAGGGCGCCGTCGTGCTCCTGCTGGACGTGGCCCTCCTGTGGGCCAGCGTCCGCCTGCTCGACCGCGAGCGGCTCCTCAGCCGCTGGGGCTGACCGCGGGAAGACGCCCGCTCAACCGGTTGACTGGCAAACGACCGGGCCCTTTGGCATGTTTCCAGGGACCGGGCGGGGTGTATGGGCATCGCCCACATGCAATAGGTTCGCGCGTCATGCGTTGAAGTAGGGACGCGGCGTGGACTCCCGGTGGTCGACGCGTTCTCTGGAGGCGACGAAAGCACGATGGGATTCTTCGATACGATCAAGGGCGAGTCGCAGCGCAATTTCATCGCGCGGGCCGACGAGGCGAAGGGCGAGATTGTCTACAAGTACCCGGAGAAGAACGTCCGGATGCTCACCCAGCTCACCGTCGACGCGGACGAGGTCGCCCTCTTCGTGAAGGACGGCAAGGTGGAGGGGAAGCTGGGCCCGGGCCGGCACCAGTTGGACACCAAGAACATCCCGTTCATCGGCCGCCTCGTCGAGGGCTTCACCGGTGGCAACCTGTTCATCGCGGAGATCTTCTTCGTCTCCACGCGCGAGTTCACGGGCCTGAAGTTCGGCGGCCCCATCGGTGACGTGCGCGATCCGGAGACGGGGCTGGGCATCGGGACGATGGTGTACGGCGACTTCTCCATCCGGGTGACGGAGCCGGAGAAGCTCGTGGTGGGCCTCGTCGGCATGGGCCGCGCCAACAACGCGGAGTTCGTCAGCTGGTTCAAGAGCCAGGTGCTCAAGGTGACGCGGGATCGCATCGCCGAGCTGCTGGTGAAGAAGCGCTGGCCGCTGCTCGACGTGACGAGCGGCGCGTACACCGAGGAGATCGAGACCGAGGTCATCGCCGGGCTCAAGCCGCATGTGGACAACTACGGCCTCACCGTGGTGCGCATGGGCAACTTCCACGTCAGCATCAAGGAAGAGGACGAGGCGACGCTCAAGAAGCTGTCCAAGGACGTGGCCTACTCGCGGCTGGCCGGTGGCTTCCAGCAGTACGCCCAGGGTCAGGCGATGCTCGGCGCGTCCGAGGGCATGGCCAAGGGCGGTGGCGGCTCGGACGGCGCGCTGCAGGGCATGGGCATGGGCATGGGCTTCGGCATGGCCCAGATGTTCGCCAACAACCAGAACCAGCAGCAGCCTCAGTTCCAGCAGCAGCCCCAGCAGCCTCCTCCCGCCGCGGCCCCTCCGGCCGACACGCGCAGCCCGGCGCAGCGGCTCAAGGAGATCAAGGAGCTCAAGGACGCGGGCGTGCTCTCCGATGAGGAGTACACCGCCAAGCGCGCCGAGCTGATGAAGCTGCTGTAGTCCCGAACACCCCTTCCGGGTGGTTCGCTCCGAGGCTTCCGTCCGTGTTCCGGGCGGAAGCCTTCGTCTTTCCGGGGTCCTCTCCAGCCCGGCGTCAGGACAGCAGCGGCCACAGCCAGGACAGCAGCGGCAGGGCGCCGAGCAGATAGCAGGAGGCGAGCACCGCGCGGACGAACAGCCGGTGGTCGCGAGCCCGTGGACGGCTCGACAGGCTCGCCGGGATGAGCAGCGCCGGCAAGCCGAGCACGACGAAGAGCAGCGCGGGCAGCGCATGGGGGCGGCGGGAGTACTCGAGGTGCTCGAGGAGGTTCAGCGGGTCGGCGCGCTGTCCCGAGGCGGTGAGGCCCACGTGGCACCCCTCGGGGCCCAGCAGCGTGAGGCCCCGGCGCGAGGGAACGAGGAAGCCGGAGGCGAGGTGGGTACAGGGGCTCTCGAGGCGCGCGACGGCGGCCTGGGCCCCGGTGCCTTCACCCACCCGGAGCAGGCCCTCCGCACCGGACACCGTGTTCCACCGCTGGCCGCGCCATTCATGGACGAGGCCCTTTCCTGGTTCCGGCACGAAGCGGGAGAGCGTCTCGAGCCGGTTGTCTCCGACCACCAGGGCGGAGGGCAGGGGGCGCAGTCCGGAAGGCGGAGGCCGCGCGGGGAGGATGCTGCCGTCGGGTTCGAGCTGGTGGGTGGCCGGCAGGTTTGGCGGGCGCATGCGTCCGGCCACGCGCAGATCGAGCCCGGCCAGCAACTGGAGGGACTGTCCTTCGGCCGCGCCGGCCCCGCTCTCCTGCACCTCGCGCAGGGTTCCTCCATCCTCGACGAGGAAGCGCCAGCCGCGGAAGCTCGCGTTCCAGGCCGCGCGCACGACGCAGTCCGTGCGATCCAGGCACATCTCCTCGCGGGTGACGATGCGGGGCAGGTCTCTGTCGCCCACCCGGACGAGCACCGCGTCCGCGGCCTTGGCGTGCGTGTCCTCGCCTCGGGCGGGCGCGAGCGCCACCTCCAGCTGATAGCCCGCCCAGCCCAGGCCGAGCAGACGACTGCCCGCGCCACCCGGAAGGCGCTCCGGGAGTTCCCGCCAGCCCCCGCGTCCATCACGGCCGCGACCAGTGCCTCCCTCGTTCCTCCCGTCGCGGACGTGCGAGTACTCGCCCGGTAGACGATTCCCACGCGCCCGCCGGGCCCCGGAAGCAGGCCCTCCACCCGTTCGAGGGCCGGGCGTTCGGGCAGTGGCTCGAGGAGACGGGCTTCTCCGCGCCGGGGCAGGAGAAGGGCGAAGGAGCCGGTGGGCAGGTCCGGCGCGGCAGGGCAGGGGAGCCAGACCCGGTCCTGATCGACGAGCAGGGGAAACCGGGTGACGTCGCCGCAGCTGCTCGGGGCGGAGGCGAGCGGTTGGCCGTTCGCATCCCGCCAGCTCAACTGGCGCGCACCCGTGGGGTGCTGTGGCCAGAGCGCCACGAGGCCGAGCACCGCGGCCCAGAGCAGGCCAGCCGCGCTCGGCGGCAACCAGGACAGTATGCGAAGGAAAACCACCAGCCCGAGGACGCACGAGCCGACCCTCCTCTTCCCGGCGGACAGCCTGGGGCATCCCGGGAGTCCGCGTCAGCTCTTCTTGGGAGGCTCGACGACGAGGGCGTACTGGAAGAGCGACTTGCGCCACTGGGCGCGTGCCTCGGCGCCGTGATCCAGACACTTCAGTGACGCCGCGAGGGTCCAGTTGCGCGCCTTGACGGCGGCGGTGAGCTCCGGAACCTTCGTGCTGAAGCTGTACGGGCCGCGGTTGTAGGCGATGTCGAGCAGCGCGCGGCGCACACAGAGCGGGTAGCTGTCGAAGTGGGGCTTGAAGGTCTCCCGGATGACCGGAAGGAACTCGGTGTCGAGCCGCTTCTTCACGAGGTCACGGATGAACTGATCCGTGAGCGCGATCATGGGCCGCTGGGCGTACTCCGTGAACCACATCCCCTTCTTCATCTGCTTGACCTGCTGGAACGCCGTCGCGATCTCCTCTGGCGTCGCCGCCCGGCCCGCGTCCTTGTTCTGGAAGGGCAGCGCCTGGGCATCCTGCGCGGTGTTGAGCAGGTTGCCCGCGCCCACCGTCACGTGGCTCTCGGTGTCCAGGTACATGTACGCGACGATTCCCTCCCAGGCGCAGAGGTCATTCCACATCTCCTCGAAGGTCATCGGCCCCTTCTGGTTGCCCGCGTCGGCGGGCGGCGCGGGGATGGTGAGGATCCCCGATTTGCGCCGCTTGGGCCGGGGAGGCCGCGGCTCGGTCGCGACCGCCTCTCGCGAGCACACCCAGTCCGCGTCGATGTCCCATGACAGCTCGTGTCCCTTGAACGCGGAGAACGTCGTGTCGTCGAAGTCCAGATGCGCGGCGATGGGGCCCCGCTTGCCATCGCGGAGCGCGGCCGGAAGCGAGAGGATGGCGAAGGCGGGGGCCAGGGGAAACTCACCGGCCGCGGGCCGTGTGAACAGCCAGTGCCGCTCTCCCAGATAGCCCTCGAAGATGCCGTCCGAGCCCAGGGGCAGCCGGACGGCCGCGGAGTCGTGGTTGATCAGCAGGGAGTCTTGGACCTCGGCTCCACGAGCGCCACGTCGATTTGAAGCTCCGCCCGGGGGGAGACGCCCGAGATCTTCCCGCTCACCTCCCACGTGCCCTCGATGGAGGGGTCGTATTCGATCCGGAAGTCCTCCAGCTTGGGCCTGGGGACCGTGAGGAAGTTCCTGTTCTCGAGCAGCAGGGTGGGGGAGCCACCACTGTGTTTTCCCCAGAGCTGCCAGGCGAACTCGAAGGCGCCGGCTTCCTCCTGCCCCACGTCCGCCAGTTGATGGCAGCTGTCGTCGGTGAACCCGATGGCCCAGGAGCGGGACAGTGTGAAGAAGTAGCCCGGGGTCCACGTGTGGGTGAAGGCGTTGCGAGGCTCCGTGGCCGCGATCTCGTCCGAGCCCTCGTCACTCTCGAAGACGCGCAGCTCGAGTTCCGCCTGTTGGAAGACCAGCCCGAAATGGGGGGTGAAGGTGACGCGCTCGCCGAGGAGCTTCTTCTCGGGCAGGCGCACATGGATTTCACACGGGTTGTTGAAGTCGACGGCGGGTTTGAAGGTCACCGTGTCCGCGTGGGGAAAGTCGGGGGTGAGGGAAAAGCCCAGCTTGCCCCTCCCAATCAATTGCTGGGCGAGCACGTCGACGACGGGCGTCTTGCCGTTCACCTCGACGTCGAACCTTCCGTCGGACTGGATCTTCATCACGACTTCCCCGTCTACGGGGTAGGAGAACTCCTTGCCCTCGCGTGACACCAACCATGAGAGGGCACACTTGCGATTGCCCGGAGGGAAGTGCTTGCTGGAGCCCTTGATGGGGAAGCTGATCGTGAGGGGCACACCGGACTGGAGGCCCATCGCTGCCAGGGTGCCCGGCGAGTCCAGGGTGATGGACGTGCGTGGAACGAGCACGAAGGGAATCGAGGCCCGGTAGCCGGCGCTCAGGCTCACGGTTCCCGGCTTCTTCACCTGCTCTTCGGTCGTGGCCATGATCAGGCTCCCAGCTCCTCGGGGTTGATTTCAGGAGACGTCCTGACCTCGACGGCGATGCCGTGGACGTCGACCGTGTCGCCCGCTCGCGTTCCCTTGGGTGCCCAGACGAAGCGGAAGGTCCCCGGGGTCTTCTTCAGGGCGCTCTTGGGGACGTTGGCCTCGAAGGCGCCCGTGTCCGTACAGCATCCGTAGTGGGAGGACTGTTGGCTCGCTTGAATCTTGTAGCGGATCAACTGGGTGATGCCGATGTCCTCCTGCCATTGCCCTGCTTCGTCCTTGCGCTCGCAGGAGAGGTCGAGGGAGACATCCGTGGGCAGGTGGCTGGCCTGCCCCACGAATCGGATGCTCTTGGCGCCTATCTCGTGTTTGAACTCCTCGAGGCGGGGCTTGAGTTCCACCGCCCACGAGATGCCTGGGGGCGGCGTCGTCACCTTGTCGGGTTGGGAGATCTCGGCCGAGAACTCGAGTGTTCCGCCCCAGCGGCCCGGCAGCGGCTTGCCCTTCTTGTCCTTGAAGAGATCCCATTCCGCGCTGACCGTCGAGCCGACGAGCTTTCCCTGCTGGAACGTTTCCCCACCCAGCTTGAGCTTGATGATGGGAGCGGCCGCGGTCCATTGCTTCGCATCGCCATGGAGGCGGACCGTCGTGTACAGCTTGCCCCGTCCCATCTTGAGGGAGACGTCGCCGAACTCGAACCTGCCCACGGGGGGCAGGAGCTTGTCCGCAACGGCCTCCAGGAAGTCATTGCCACAGGCGGACTTGATGTCCTCCAGCGAGGCGGTGAGCAGCTTCGTCACGTCCCCCACCGGGGACTCCTTGTCGGCCAGCACCGGTGTCCGCCATTGGGGGCGATGAAGCGGGGACGGACGTGAAGTGTTTCTCCCTCCGCGGAGAGCGCTTTCTCGGCGATGCGCCCCAGGGCCGGGCCCGGGTCGAACTCGAAGAAGAGCGGGCCCGCGGATTCGGGTTCCAGATAGGTGATGGAAATCGACGCCTTCTCCGCGATCCTCTCCACCGAGAAGAGTGGCGAGGCGGGGAGTTGAGCGAGTTTTTCCTCCAGGAACGCGAGTTCTGGCTCGGCCCCCGACGCCGTGGACACATGCAGCGTCAATCCGTTCACGAACAGGCGCTTCACGAGCGGAACGATGGGTTTTCCCGCTGGTTCCTGGGTCGGCACGCCGTCTTCAAATCCTGGAGGCGTTGTGCGAGGGGAAACGCCAGCTTGAAGTTGGTTGCCGCTTCACCCGCGAAGACCTGCCCGAACTGGCGATGTTTGACGAAGTCCTGGAAGGTGAAGTCCGCCGTGACCTTGGGATTGTTCTTCTCCTTCTCCTTTCCCACGATGAAGTCGCCTTCGTACTTGAGTCCCCGATCGACTTTCTTCAGGGGCGGTCTATTCGCGACGACGGGGATGGCCCACGCGCCACTCGTGGGGGGCTCCTCCAGGTTGGGCTTGCTCCCCTTGGGCACCCGCCAATGCTCCAAGACGACGTAGCCCGCGAGTGCGATGGGCCAGTTCTTGCCGAAATTCAAGCTTCCCGACACGAGGGGACGGACCTTCCCATCGGCACCCGGTGCGGTTTTTCCGGCACCGAGCACGAGCGTCTGGCCTTCCATTTGAGGTCTGTCTGTCTGGAGGGTCATGCCCGTGGTTTGCAGGGGTTCGAAGGGTTGGCCAGCTCCATCCGTGGCTTGCATCTGCCAGCTTCCCCAAAGGGAAATGAGGTGCGGACCATGGCCACGCCATCGCGGTAGGCGGTACGGCCCAGTGTCTGGGGCGCGGAGGCCAAGGCCCCTTCTCCGTCTGGGGCCGCCGAGAACAGCACATCCGTCGCGTTCGCTCCGTCCGTGGTTGCGTAGCCGTGCTGCACCAGGATCCCAATCAACTCCATACCCACCGTGGGTTTCACTTCCTTGTGCAGGAAGCCGAGAAACGGTGGCTTCTGGGTACTCTCGCTGCGCTTCAACGTCTCTGGCGGCCAGGCCTTCTTGAAGGCGATGGCTTCCTTCTCCAGGAGGATGTCGATGAGCCAGAGCGTCGTCACCGGATGCACATTGAGGGTGTTGGCGGACTCGGGCAGCAGATGCTCACCCGAACCGAAGATGCTCTGTTCCTGGGTTTCGGCTCCCAGGACGGGCACTTCGCCATACGGATCATCCTCGTTCTTCTTCCGGGACCACCAGCTCAGGGGGCGGATGTTCTTCTTCCATGCTGCGAAGACCGTTGGACTGGAGGTGTCGACGAGGTCCTCGAGATGCCCGGCCTCGCTGCGTGCCTCCAACTGGGTCTCGAGACCTTCCGGGGTCCACTCATTCAAGTGATCCAGCAGGAGGTTGCGCCAGTGCCGCGTCGCGGCCTTTCCGAACAGCTCCATGCGGTTCTCGAGCCGCTTGGGGCGCGGATTCTCGTTCGCCGGGGGCTCGGGCTTGTCGAGGAAGAAGTCGGGAGACCAGAGGTCGAGTGTGTCCGCCTCCGCGGGGACGCTCAGGGTGACCTTGCCCTGGCCCGGCTTGATCCGGAGCTTCTCCGTCTTGAGCGAGACGTCTCCTTTGAAATAAGTGACCTCGAGCGCGCAGTGGCCCGTGGCGTCCCCTTTGTACTGGTAGGCATTGTCCAGGACGATGTCGAGCGGGTAGGTGAACCGGGGCTCCGTGTCTGGTCTATCAGGAAGAAGGTCTTCCCCTCGTTGAAGTGCTGCAGGAGGATGCCGCCGTAGGTGTCTGATTGCAGTTGCTCGGCGAGCGGCTCGCCGGTGTTCCCGAGTATCTGCTGGAGTTCGTTGGCCGCCCCCTCGTTTTCAGCCGAGGGCATTTCCAGCAGGTTGTTCTGCCGGGTTTCCTTGACCGGGTTGAAGAGCTTGTCGATTCCAGCCTGGCCGCGAAGCAACTCGATGACGCCGTTCTGCGTGCTGGGGGAAAACATCTCCCAGTGCAGGTATCTGGCGCCGCCCGTGCCCGCCGGGGCGGCGGACGCCGGCCCTCGAGGGGCTGGTTTCCACTGACGAACCCGATCGTTTCGCCCGCGGCCACGGAAAGAGCGCGCGATCGAAGGTGATGACGGCGCCGTCTTGAAGGGCCTCGATGGCCTGGCGGACGTCCTCGGGGCTCGGTTTGCCCAGCGCGAGGATTCTCGAGCCCCTCTGCTTGGGCAAGGGCTCTTCGCGGTCATGCACCTTGAACGAAGTCGTCCCTGGGCTCAGCGCTTCCTTGGACCAGAAGGTTTTTCCGACATCCTTGCTGCTGGCGTCGAGGTCCACCACTCCGCCAAACCGCATCTTGAGAAGGAGGCCAGCCAGGGGGCCTCCGCGGGATCTGGAGTGGCCGCGTCCCACCTGGGGGCCGCCGTGCATGTACAGGCTGTAGAGGGGATGCGCCGGAGGAGCACTTCCCGTGGCGGGGGCGGCCTGTCCCGCGGTCGAGCCGTTGCTGCTCTTGTCCAGGACTTCATGCCGGAGCAACACGAACCCCAGCGGACGATCATCCGTGACCCGGCGCACGTCCGGGTTGTCGCCCCCTTGCCGGGAGCCATCAGGCGCGCGGCCACGATGTAGCCCGGCATGGCGGCACGGACGGGGGTCCGGGTGGCGGTGGCTTCAGGCTCCAGATGGACGCCGCCATGCAGGTTCTGCTGGAGACCGATGGGGAAGTAGCCGCCTTTCCCCTTCTCGTTCAGGTAGTAGTACTTGAGGGGCGATTCGCGCCGCTGCTCCACGCTGAAGGGATAGAACACTTGCGGTGGGTCCTCATCGGGAACGCCCTCGATGGTGCCGCGCAGGTATTCGAAGTGCATGTAGTCGTGGTATTTGCCGCCCCAGCTGAAGCCAAAGCTCTCCAGGATCGTCACGATCCTGGGATGGAGGTCGAACAGGGCTCCTTTCTTGTAGGGATTCGTCTCCCAATTGATGTCGATGGCGCTACCAAATGCGTGGTTGGAGAGCAGATCCTTCTTGGCTTTCGTCTTGCTGCCGTAGGGAATCCTCTCATCGAACGTCTTGAGCTGCCGATCCCGTTCCGCGCAGACGATGTTCCAGTTGGCCGAGAAACCCTTGTCCTTTCGCAGGTCCGCGTACTCCGGACGGTGCTCGAGGGCTTCCCGGACACTGGGGTTTTGTTGGTAGCGGAAGAAATATCCGCCGACCTGATAGATGGTGTAGGGGAGGTTCTCGGACCGGATCTTCTCGAAGGCGGCCAACAAGAGATGGGCCAGCTTCCGGTTGAACTGCACGGTGGTGGTCTTGTCTTTCTGTGGACCGAGCCCTGGCAGTTTCACGTCGACGATATGGTTCCGGCTGAAGCTTTCGAGGACGGGGTTTTCGAGAACCCGCGCCGTCTTCTCGAAGCTTCCGGTGATGCTGTCGCTCTGGAAGTCGTTGTGCACCAGCCGCTTGCCATAGATGCGCTCGAGTTCAGCATCCGTCGTGTATTTGTGCGTGGGCTGCTGGTGGCTGTAGCTCATGGGGTCTTGACCTCGGTGAGTTTGCCGTTCTTCCACTTGAACAGGGACGTGGGCTTGCCGCTCTCGGCGATGCTGCGCACGATTTCGGGGACGCCATCCTTGTCGACGTCCTCGACGCCCAGCACCTCGGCCTCGGGCCCGCCTTCGTTGACCCAGGACAGGGCCTTGAGCTTCTTCTTCTTGGCCGTGTCGTAGACCCGCAGGTTCACCGAGGTCCCCGAGCCAGGTGATGAATAGAAGTGCTCGAAGATGAAGACGCCTGGGGCCAGGGGGTGGATGCAGGTGGTGACCCGGCCGGCCTCGCAGGGCGCGGAAACCGAGTCGGTGAGCAGGTTCTTCTTGCCGTCACAGGACACCACGGTGAGTTTCTTGGTGGTCTGGCCCCGCTCGCAGGTCGTGGTGGCCTGCCCCACCAACAGCACCTTGTCCTTCTCCATGATCCAGGAGGCGGGGTCGATGACGGGATTGTCCCTGTTCACCTTGCAGGTGGAGGCGTCGTTGACCAGATAGGGACCCAGGCTCGTCAAATAGGGCTTGTAGGCCCCTGTGTAGAGGTGGGTCATCTCCGTGTAGACCGTCTTCAGCGTCTCTTCGCCTTCCTGCCTGTCCGTGAAGTTGCCCACGGTCCGGTACACCACTCCCTTTTCGGCGAAGAGATAGCGATCTCCCAGGAGATCATAGGGCTCGAAGGGTTTCGAGGGATCGTAGGACTGCAAGGGCTGTCCATCGTTCTTCCGCTCGCCGATCTCGATGGTGAGGCTTTTCGCTCCCCATTCCGAGTCACACAGGCGCTCCTCCGCGTGGACCGGTGCTGGCGCTGTCCCGAGCAGGAAGGACGCCGCGGACGTCAAGAGGGAGAGGCCGAACATGGTGCAGGAGGTGGAGTGCTTGTTTGGGTTACGCATGTCTATGGGTCCTGGGTTCGCGAAGAGTTAGCGCCAGCTCTCGAGGATCTGCAGGACGCCTTGGGGTTGGGAGCGCGTCAGCACGAAGGCGGCGATGTCGGTCAGGGAGCCGCCCCGGGGGGACATGGCTCGATAGGCGATCACGTCCTCCTGCCCATCTCCATTGAAGTCTCCCGTGGCCCACCACTCCAGCAATCCGAAGGTGTCCTGGCCGGTGACCTCGAGGCTGAAGGCGTTGCGCTCGCCGTCCCTCGGCTCGAAGTGGAGCTCGGGCTCGGCGGCGCTCCAGGACTTCCCCTGTTGCTCTCGGGTCTTGTCCGGCTGCGCCTCGCCGAACTCCGGCGCCATCGCCGCGGGGAGGACGTCGCCCGGGGACTTGAGCTCGAGGAGCTCCCTCACCTGGCTGGTGCGTGAAGGCCGGGCCGTGGTGAGCGCCTTCATCACCCGGCACTGGAGGAACTGGAGCTGGAGGACCTTGGTGTCCCGCTGGGAGACGACGTCGACGTCATTCACGTCCACGCCCTCGATGTCCGTGCACCGGCGCAACTCCCGTGCCTTCCTCTGGGGGAGCCGGTCCTCCAGGAGCTCATAGGGATGGGGCCATTCGCGGCGCAGGGCAGCGGCGGCCTCCTCGGGCTTGGAAATCACCTCGAGTCCCGGCAGGACCTGGACGGGCAGCGAGGTGGCCGGGTGGGGTGGCCCCCTGGGGGCCGCGGGCTTCCTCCGCCCGAGGCGCCGAGTCCCGCTTGCACGCCAGGGGCGTCATCCAGGTGAGGCAGAGGAGCGAGAACAAGACGGGGCGAGCGCGCCGTTCGACGTGCACCGGGGAGCCTCCTGGGGAACCTGGGTTCGGTGGTGACGAATCATACCGTCCTCGCCGAGCCCCAGGGCTCTCGGACAGGGCGATTTTCACCCAGGGCGGGGCTCGCTCACGCGCGAAGTGAATCGCGAGGACGCACGCTCCGGACTACAGTGCCGCGCCCCCTATCGCGGCCAGACGGAGCGAGTCCGCTCCCTCGCGTTCATGGCCGTGGGAGAGACATCGCCATGCCGCTGACCACCCCCTCGGGCGCTTTCGCGCCGTCGCCTTCTGGGAAGGACTGTCCTTCCTCGTCCTCCTGCTGCTGGCCATGCCGCTGAAGTACCTCCTGGGCATGCCGCAGATGGTGCGCGGGGTGGGCATGGCTCACGGCGTGCTGTTCATCGCGTACGTGTACACGCTGATGATGGCCGCCCTCGAGCACCGCTGGGGCTTCACCCGGGTGGTGGTGGCCTTCGTCGCGTCGCTGGTGCCGGGCGGAACCTTCTGGCTCGATGCCCAGCTGCGCCGCGAGGAGCGGGCCGCCACGCTGGAGGCGCGCTAGCCCGCCGGGGCCGGAGGGTTCTCCGGGGCGGGGGCGCTCTGGGGCTCCGCCGGAGGGCTCTCGGGCGTCGACGCGGGGCTCTCGGGAGCCGCTGGCGGACTCGCGGGAGCCTCGGGCTTCGGCGCCTCCGGAGCCGGCACTGGCGCCTCGGGAGCCGGAGCCGCGGGCGGCTCATGCGCTCCCAGCTTCATGGGCACGCCCAGGGTGGTGCCGAGCCGCAGCAGCAGCACGTCCGGGACGATGCCCCGGTCACCCAGGGTCTCGGCCACTTCTCGCGCGGAGAGGGCGTTGCCGTGCGCCCACAGCCCCTTGAGGAAGGTGCCCGCCTCCGGGCTGTGCCACCACGCCGGGCCGAAGCGCGCCTTGAGCTGCCCCTGCAACTGGCCCGCGAGGAACCACGCGCGGAAGTCGTCCGCGGACTGGAAGAAGTCCTCCTGGTCCACCTGGTAGCGCGCCACGTCGTCGTCCGTCGCCGGCAGCGCGTCCACCCGGGCGATGATGGCCCGGTACAGCTCGCGCGCCTCCACCGTCTCCCCCTGCCGGTGCAGCGCGAGCTGGTAGAGCAGGCGTCCCGCGGCGCGGCGGATGAGGAACAGCTTGTGGGCGCTCGTCGCCGCGAGGAACCCGGCGCGCTCCCTGTCCTTGAGTCCCGCGTGCTCCTCGAGCCACACCGGGTCCTCCATCAGGTCCTCGAAGAGGGCGGCGTAGGCCTCGGTGACGGTGGGGTTGCCCAGCTTGGCCAGCTCGAAGCGAGGCTCCGTGGTGAAGGCGTAGTGCAGCGCGTGGCCGAACTCGTGCAGCATCTTCGCCTGCTCCAGCGCGCCCCCCACCGAGCGCACCGACAGCCGCACGTCCCCGGGCACCCGGATGCCCAGCGCCAGCGGACGCGGATTCTTCCCCTTCACGTCCTCCCGGGCGTCGATGCGCACGTTCTTCATCTCGCCCAGGTCGATGTTCATCCCGGCGAGCGTGCCGTGGGCGCGCAGGAGCTGCTCGCCCTTGAGGAACAGGCCCTCCACCTCCCGCGAGCGGAACAGCCGCGGCAGGTCCGCCCGGGTGAGGCTCGCGTAGGGCATTCCCAGCTCGCGCTGGGCGAGCCGCTCCATCACTTCCTTGTAGGGCGCCTCGGTGGCCTGGAGCACCTCCTCGGCGAGCACGCCCAACCGGTCCAGGTCCGCCTGCCGCAGCTCGCCGCCAAAGGCCTCGTAGGAGGAGTAGCCCAGCTCCTTGAGCAGCTCCTCGGTGCGTTCGGCCCGGCGGCGGATGAGCGGGGAGAGCCGCTCCAGGGCGGGCGTGGCCGCGGTGTAGAGGGCCTTGCGCTTGAGCGCGCTGCGCTCGTTGGCCAGCCGCCGCTCCAGCTCGTGCCAGCGCACCTCCTGGCCGTCCACCTGGAAGCTCAACGAGCCTCCAGGTTGGCCAGCGCGTCGTTCACCTCGGCGAGCTGCTGGGACAGGTACTCGCCGGCGAAGTGGGCCTGGAGCGCGCTGAGGGCTCTTATCTCCCGGGGCTCGGTGGTGCGCTGGCGCAGCTGCTCGATGTCGCGGAGGGTCTCGAGGGTGAAGAGCGCGTCCTGGCCGGCGTACGTGGAGGCCATGTCCGCCCGGGCGCCTTCGGCCCAGTAGTTCCACACCAGCAGATCCTGCGCCTGGAGCAGGGCCTCGGCGGCGGAAGCGCTCCGGGCCACGCGCGTGGCCAGTTGTTGTTCCTCGGTGGGGGGAGGGGTCTTGGGAGTGGTGGCGCACCCCGCGTGGAAACCGAGAGCGACGCTGAGGATGAGTGCGGGAAGCCTTGGGCGCATGGGGGGCGCAATGTAACTTCTGCGCCGCTCATGCCCAATTCAGTGCAGTGGCGCTCGGCCGCCGCCCGGCAGGCCCTCTACGGCGCCCTTCGCCGGTTCTTCACCCAGCGTGACTACCTGGAGGTGGACACGCCCCTGCTCGTCCCGACGCCCGGGATGGAGCCCCACATCACCGCCTTCGAGACCCCCTTCGTCCCCGAGACGGACGTGGGCCGGCGCCGCTCGCTCTACCTGCACACCAGTCCCGAGTACGCCATGAAGCGGCTGCTCGCCGACGGCTCGGGTCCGCTGTTCCAGATCTGCAAGGTGTTCCGCAACGGCGAGGTGTCGCGCACGCACAACCCCGAGTTCACCCTGCTGGAGTTCTACCGGCCCCAGGCGGACTACCACGCCATCATGGCGGACCTGGAGGGGGCGCTGGCGGAGGCGGATGGCGCGGTGGGCGGAGATGGCTTCTTCACCCGGACGCCCTACGAGCGGGTGTCCGTGCGGGACGCGGTGCTCCGGGCCACGGGCGTGGACTTGCGCGCCTGTCCGGACGGTCCCTCGCTCAAGCGCGCGGCGGAGGCGGCCGGGGTGCGCACCGGGGACTCCGTGCTGTACGACGATGTCTTCTTCCACCTCTTCCTGCAGCGGGTGGAGGGGGGCCTGGGGCAGGAGCGTCCCACCTTCCTCACCGAGTACCCCGCGTCCATGGCCTCGCTGGCGCGGCTCAAGCCCGGGGAGCCCGCGGTGGCCGAGCGCACGGAGCTCTACGCCCGGGGGTTGGAGCTGGCCAACGGCTTCTCCGAGCTGACGGATGCGCGGGAGCAGCACGCCCGATTGTTGGAGGAGCAGGAATTCCGGCGGAACACGGGCCGGGCCGTCTATCCGCTGGACGAGCGCTTCCTGGACGCGGTAGGGCGGATGCCGCCCTCGGCGGGTATCGCCGTGGGGCTGGATCGTATCCTGATGTTGATGTTGGGCGTGGCGTCCATTTCGGACGTGCTGTTGTTTCCCGCCCACGAATTCGTTGAGTGACATGGCCACAAAGAATCCGCCGACCCACACCTTCCAGGCTCATCCCTGGCATGGCATTTCCCCCGGTGAGAACGCTCCGGAGAGCGTCACCGCGTACATCGAGATCGTCCCCACCGACACGGTGAAGTACGAGCTCGACAAGGAGGCGGGCATCCTGAGGCTGGACCGGCCTCAGCGCTTCTCCAGCCAGTGCCCCACGCTCTATGGGTTCATCCCCCGGACCTACTGTGACGAGCTGGTCGCCAAGCGCTGCGCGGACCGCACCGGCCACAAGGACATCAAGGAGATGGGGATCCGCTCGACATCTGCGTGTTGACGGAGAAGGTCATCCCCGCGGGAGCGCTGCTGGTGCGCGCCGTGCCGGTGGGCGGCTTTCGCATGGTCGACGGCAACGAGGCCGACGACAAGATCATCGCCGTGCTGGAGTCGGACCTGGTCTACGGCGCCTTCCAGCACGTGGCGCAGCTGCCCAACGCGCTCGTGGAGCGGCTCAAGCACTATTTCCTGACGTACAAGCAGCTGCCCAGTCAGGCCAAGCGCTCGGTGGAGATCGTCGAGATGTACGACAGCGCCGAGGCCCACGAGGTCATCAACCGCAGCATGAAGGACTACCAGCGCGTGTTCGGCCAGCCCCCCGGCGGCCACCAAACCGCGCGGCCGCGCCAGGCGCTGAGCCTTCGAGACGTCCCTCGCGACGCATCAGGGCACTGGAGTCCTCGAGGCTCCAGGCGCCCGGTGCGCGAGGCGGTCAGCCGGCGTTGAGATTGATCAGCTTCGCGAGCTCGATTTCCAGACCCTGCAACTCCTCGGACATGTCCATGAAGGCCGGGTCCTCGGGGGTGGTGGACTCGGCGCGGGCCTTGAGGAGCGCGATCTGCCCCTCGAGGAGCTTCTGCGCCTCCTTGGGGTCGATGGTGCCCTGGCGGATGCCCTCGGCGATGGCGCCAATCTGGCGGACCTGCCCCGGGGCGTTCACCGACTCGGAGGCGAAGGTGTCCTGGGTGGTGTTGTCGTAGGCCGCCTTGATGTTCTTGTGGTTGTCCTGGCTCTGCGCGAGCAGGCCGAGCTCCTCGTCCGCGGAGATCTCTCCGTCGGCCAGGGCGGACTCCACGGACGCGGACAGCTTCTGCTGGCCCTCGAGCAGCTTGCGAGACTCCTTGGGAGTGATGGCGCCGCTCTTCACGCCCTCGGCGATCTTGCCCAACATCTTTCCCTGCTCCTGGGTGGTCCGCACGAGCGTGGCGAGGCCGGGTTTGCCGATGCTGGGGGGATGGCCATGGGTGACTCCGGGGAATGCACGACAGGGGAGAGCCGACTCGGGAGACGCGGGCGTCAACGATGCCGCGGGGCAGGTGCAGTGGGCATGCCACTGGGTGCCGTGCACGCTAGCCAAGGACTGGCACTTCGAGCAAAGGCTCGTTCGCACCCGTGTTCCGGGCTGACACGGCGACAGCGAACACCCGTTCCCTGATGTCTGTTGTCACCAGGTGGTGACTGCCGTTCGGGCGGACGGCGGGCGGAGTTCCAGTCCCCGAGAAAGAGTATTGAGGACTTTTCTCGCCCCATTAGAGTGCGGCCAGGAGGCACACCATGGGAAGTCCGCTGCTCGCGACGGACGGCTACAAGTTCAGCATGGCGGAGGCTGGCTGGCCGCTGCGTCAGGAGACGTTCTACTACTCGCACCGCAAGGGAGGGCAGCAGGTGGTGCCGGTGGACGTCGAGGCCCATGTGCGCGCCCTGCTGCCGGAGCCCACGGAAGAGGACTACGCCTACCGGCCCGCAACAGCTACGAGATGGGGGCGGGCTTCAAGGCGGCCATCCGCAAGCAGCGGCTCGTCATCCGGGCGCTGCCGCGTGGCGCGCTTCTACGCGCGCGAGCCGGTCTTCACCCTCACGGGCAGCTCCGCCCTGGTGTCGTGGCTGGAGCCGCTGCTCTTGCAGCTCAACTTCCGCATCCAGGTGGCCACGCAGGCGCTGGCGGACCGCGAGGCACTGGCCCGGGCGCTGGCCGTGGTGTCGTGCGAGGAGGAGAAGCGCATCGCCCTGGAGACGCTGGACGCGGTGGGCGTGCCCGCCGTGCCCATCACCGTGGACGCCGAGGGCTACCACGCGCGGGTGCTGGCGGTGGTGAAGGATCTGGTGGAGGCGGTGGGCGACCCGAGCCGCATCTTCGAGGTGGGGCTGCGCGCGGCGACGTGTCTGCAGCAGCACGAGATCGCCGTGCGCGCCTGCCGCGAGGCCGGGGTCATGCGCACGAGCAACGTGTACCGGCCAAGAAGCTGGGGATGATTCCCGTGGGCACCATGGGCCACGAGCACGTGCAGCGCTACGGCCAGGACGAGGCGGCCTTCCGCGCCATCCGCGAGCGGCGTCCCGAGCGCTCCAGCTTCCTCTTGGACACGTATGACACCCTGGGCTCGGGCCTGCCCACGGCCTTCCGCATCATCCACGAGGAGCCGGACGCGGGGGACTCCATCCGCTTCGACTCCGGGGACAAGAAGACGCAGTACACCCAGGCGGTGTCGCGCGCCAAGGCGGAGGGCATCAAGCCGGTGCTCATCCTCGAGGACGGCCTGGACGCGCGGGCCACGCGCGAGTTCGAGGCGCTGCGCCGCGAGTTCGGCTGGGCGCCCTCGCAGCAGTTCTACGGGTACGGCGGGTTCATCGTGGCGCGCACCATGGCGAGCCCCTTCACGCGCGACCGGGTGGCGGCGGTGTACAAGCTGGCGCGCACGGGCCACGCGCCGACGATGAAGTTCGGCAACGAGCTGGCCGAGGGCAAGCAGAGCATTCCGGGCTCGCCGGTGGTCTTCCGGCGCCGTGACGGCTCGGGCCCCATCGGGCTCATCGGCCAGGACGGGGAGCCCGTGCCCGAGGGCTATGAGCTGCTCTCCGGCGCGTCGGCGGACACCTCGGCGCCCGTCGGCGGCGAGCAGCGCGTCGCGTACACCCGGGCCACCCAGGCGTTGGTGGACGAGCTGCGCCAGCGGCACTTCCCCCGTGGTTTTCCGATCCCCTCGTGACGCTGCCTGGAGAACGCCATGTCCCTGCCCCTTCCGTCGTTCTATGACGATGCCCACGTGGGCGCGCTGTACCTGGAGCGCGCCGCGCGGGTGACGGACGAGGCGCGCCGCTACGCCCGGGAGCATGGGGTGCGCCCCGCGCGGGAGGACCGGCTGCGCATCGCCGCCTTCGGCATCGACGCGCAGGTGGCCTTCTGCCAGCCCGAGGCGAGCCTCTTCGTGCCGGGCGCGGTGGAGGACTCCCAGCGCACCCTGCGCTGGCTGTACCGCCACCTGGATCGCATCACCGGGCTGGTGTTCTCCATGGACACCCACCGCGCCTTCCAGATCTTCCACCCCGGGTGGTGGCAGGGTCCGGACGGCCAGCCGCCTCCGCCCCTCACCGTCATCACCCCGGCGGACGTGCGCTCGGGCCGGTGGCGCGCCACGCGGCATCCCGAGGAGAGCCTCGCCTACTGCGAGCGTCTGGAGGCCACGGGCCGCTACGTGCTCACGGTGTGGCCCTACCACGCGCTGCTCGGGGGCCTGAGCCACGCGCTCTTGCCGGCGATGATGGAGGCGAGCCTCTTCCACGCGCTGGCGCGCGACACGCCCACGCACATCATCCAGAAGGGCGAGGAGGCGCTCACGGAGAACTACTCGGTGTTCTCCCCCGAGGTGACGGAGGTGTCGGGGCGCACGGTGGGCCAGTTCGACCAGGCGCTCTTCGACCATCTGCTCACGTTCGACCGGGTGTACGTGTTCGGCCAGGCCAAGTCGCACTGCGTGCTGTCGACGCTGATGGACCTCAAGCGGCGCATCGAGGAGACGGACCGCTCGAAGATGGGGCGCATCCACATCCTGGAGGACGCGATGAGCCCGGTGCCCGCGCCGCCGTTGGATCCGCTGCCGCCGGGGTTGGACTTCCCGCGCGTGGCGAACGAGGCGATGCGCGCGTTGCAGGAGGCGGGAATGAAGGTGGTGCGCACCACCGACCCGATCGCGGGGTGAGGGCACCCGAGGTCCAGCGGGCGCGCCAGTCGCTGGCGCCCTATGCGCGTCCGGCGGTGGCGGTGGATCTGGTCGTCCTCACGCTGGTGGACGGGGCGCTGCACGTGCTGCTCATCCGCCGGGGTGAGCCACCCTTCGAGGGGAAGCTGGCGCTGCCGGGAGGCATCCTGCGCGTGGGCGATGGCGAGGAGGACCAGGGCGAGGACCTGGACGTGGCGGCGGTGCGCGAGCTGCACGAGGAGACGGGGCTGGAGTCGCGGGACGTGCTGCTGGAGCAGTTCGCCACGTTCGGCCGGCCGGGGAGGGATCCGCGCATGCGGGTGGTGTCGGTGGCGTACTACGCCCTGGTGCGGCCCGAACTGGCGCGGCGTGTGAGGGCGGGGGGAGACGCGGCGGAGGCGCGCTGGGAGGCGGTGGGTCGCCTGGACGCCAGCACCCTGGCATTCGACCACGAGGACATCCTGCGGGTGGCGCTGGCGCGGATGCGCGAGAAGCTGGACACCTCGTCGCTGGCGTTCTCGCTGGTGCCCGAGCGCTTCTCCATTCCGGAGCTGCGCGCGGTGTTCTCCGCGGTGAAGGGCGAGCCGCAGGATCCGGGCAACTTCCGCCGCAAGGTGAAGCGGCTCATCGAGGATGGCGTGCTGGAAGCGGCACCCGGCGTGCGGCGCACCGCCTCCAAGCCCGCCGCGCTCTACCGCTTCCGCGCGGCGATCCCGGAGCCGTCGGCGCGTGGGCGCAAGGGCGGAACGCGTCCCGTCTGAAGTCGCCGCCCCACGGCCGCGGGCTCCGGCTCCTTGAACTCCGGGTTGTCCATGACTGGGTTGAGGCGCGAGCGAACGTTTGATTTTCGACGATACGCAATGCCTTGCAGCTCCGCGTCATCCTGCTGACCAGGCGGGCGGGAAGGGGATGCTCCAGAGCAAAAAACCGGCGTGGTGAACTTTTCCGGCAATGCCATCACCCTGGATGGGTTCAACATTCAATTCAAGGGAAGCAAGACCAAGAAGAAGAGTAGGCGTTGACGGTTTATTGGTGCGTTTTGTCCCTGGCGCATGACGTCTGGATGCCACTTCGTTGCTTGCCTTGCCTGCCTTCATCTAGTGTCTTCCTCGTCAGACACCCCGTTTTGGATACGGCGAGGCCGTGCCTCCTGGGGGCGGTGTGGCCGCAGAGGGAGAATTCATGGTGAAGTCGCTAGGGGCGGTTTTGTTCGTCGCACTCGTGTTGAGCGGTTGTTCGAAGGTGACCGAGGTTCAAGTCACCAGCCAGGCCAGTCAACTGCTGCCCAATGAGGAGACGTCCCTCACGGCCTCGGTCTTTGGCGAGGGTCCCTTCGATCCCGAGGTGAACTGGAACGTGAGCGTGGAGGGTGTTGGCTCGCTCTCGGCCACCACCGGTGAGACCGTCACCTATACCGCGCCTGACGCGTTGAGCGAGGACACGCAGATCACCGTCACCGCGACCTCCAAGCAGACGCCTGAGCGCTCGGCTTCCGTGACCCTGACCCTCCTGGCGGCTCCCAGCGTCACCGGCGTGCAGGTGAAGGCGGCGCGCAGCGAGTTGTTCGCCAAGGACAGCGTGGCACTCGAGGCGTCGGTGACGGGCACCAGTTCCTTCAGCTCCGAGGTGACCTGGAGCGTGCAGGGGGCGGCTCGCTCTCGGCCACCTCGGGCTCGCAGGTCGTCTACACGGCGCCCGACGTGGTGGATACGGACACTCCCGTCATCGTGACCGTGACCTCCGTGCAGATGCCCTCTCGCTCCGCTTCCACGACCCTCACGCTCAAGGCTCCGCTCGTCACCGCCGTGCAGCTGACGGCGGCGCACACGGAGCTGGTCGAGAAGGAGAGCGTGGCACTCGAGGCCTCGGTGCTGGGCGCCGGCCCCTTCAGCTCCGAGGTGACCTGGAGCGTGGAGGGTCGGCTCGCTCTCGGCCACCACCGGCTCGCAGGTTGTCTACACGGCGCCCGATGCCATCGCGGCGGACACGCAGGTGACGGTCACCGCGACGTCCGTGGCCGATGGCACCAAGGCCGGCTCCGTGACCCTCGTGCTCAGGGCTCCGTTCGTCTCCGCGGTGGAGCTTCGCCCGCCCGCGCCCAGCTCTACGCGGGCAATAGCGTGGTGTTCTCGGCCACGCTCGTGGGGGCGGCGCCTTTTGGCTCCAAGGTCGAATGGAAGCTGGTGTCGGGAAGTGGCTTGTTGGAGCCGCTCCCCATCGACGCCTCGCGTCCCAGCATGCGTTTCGTGCGCTACACCGCGCCGAGGAGCGCCAGTGCCCTGTCCGTCACGGTGCAGGCCACCTCGGTCTACGACCCCACCAAGTCCAATTCGAAGAGCGTGCAGGTGCTGCCGGTTCCCCTGGCCATCACGGAGGTGAGTTCGGGCACTGGCAGCAACCGGCCCGGATGGCTCGAGTTGCGCAACCTCACCAGCGCGCCCATCCAACTCGCGGACTATGCGCTCCGTGCCCGGGGGTACGACACGAGTACGAACTCCTGGGTGTTCAAGGACGTCATGCTGTTTCCGCTGCCCTCGCGCCTCCTCGCCCGGGCGCGTACATCGTCGTCTCGGGCAAGGCCTTCCCCTGGGAGAACTTCGAGTCGAGTCAGATGATCTGGCTGAGGAGGAGCCGGCCCTGATTCCGCTCTGGTCGGGGGCTACCTTCATCGAGTTGGTCCGGAGCGACATCGGTGAGACGGTCGACTTCGTCCGCTTCGGCAACAGCACCCAGGCGCCCCTGTCGGAGGGCGCGTGGACGGGCACTTCGAATGTGCCCAATCTGCCGGGGGATGGCTCCTCGTCGCTTTCTTTCGTGCGCGTGACGGGTGCCAACGACACCAACGGCTCGAGCGACTGGTCCTCGCGGGCGTTCTCGACGCCGGCGGGCCCCAACGATGTGCCCGCGGGTGCCGTGGATGATGACTCGGACGGGATTCCCGACTCCGCCGAGGTGGCGGGCGGCCGTTTCGCGGGTCTGGACCTGTACTCCATGGGCGCTCGCACCGGGCAGCGCGACCTCTTCATCGAGGTGGACCACATGCAGTCCACCAACCCCATCATCCTTCCTCAGAAGGAAGCCCTGGATAAGGTCGTCGCGGTCTTCGCCAAGCGCGGCATCCAGCTTCATATCGACGTGGGCACGCGTTTCAGCGCGAGCTTCAACCCGGCGAAGTACAACCTGGGTCAAGGACTCCCGGAGGTGCCCTTCGCCTCCAGCATCAACATGACGCGAGCCGGTGGAGAGGCGGCCAGCGTCTACGAACTCAAGTCGGCGCACATGGACTTCGCCCGCCGTGCGGCCTTTCACTACTGCGTTTTCGGCAGCACCCAGACTGTAACTGGCACCGCCGCGGGCAACAGTGGCAACGCCGAGCGCCTCGGTAACGATTTCCTGGTGTCGCTGAGCGGGTTCAAGTTGAGCACGGACTCGGCTGCGCAGCGCAACCAGATCATCAACTACCAGGCCGCCGTCTTCATGCATGAGCTCGGCCATAACCTCGGCCTTCGTCATGGCGGCAACGTGGATACCAATCTCAAGCCCAACTACCTGAGCGTCATGAACCAGCTGTACGAGCTCGAGGGCTTGGGCCCGGTCTCTGGAAGTGGGGCGGGCGACCGGTATTACCTCCGCAATAGGATGAAGGGATACGATGTGGTGGATAAGTTGGTGGACTCTCCGCTGAGCAGCACGTTCGTCTTGGATTACTCGGATGGCTCTGGTGGCGTCATCAACGAGACAGCCTTGAACGAATCGGCCGGAATGTGCCGCGTAGGGGCCACGTCCATCGACTATGACAACAACGGCACCTTCGCTACGACTACCTTTGATGTCAATCGAGACAGTGTCTTCGAGGTGCTCTACGATCACAACGACTGGGCGAGCATCGTGCTCCCGTTCTCTCTTTCCCACAGCGTGGTCAGGAACATCGTGTCGTACGACGAACCGTTCGAGCCGATCTCCGTCGTGCAAGACCTGCAGCCTGTCGTGGATGAGGATTCGCCCTCGCCGGACCTCCTCTGGAACATCCGTTGAACGGGTGCTTCCGGTAGCGCCATGGCCCCCTCTCGTGTGAGCCGGGCCACTTCCACCGTGAGGTGAAGCGGCTCACCGAGGAGGGGGCAGACGGAAGCAGCACCCCCTCCATGCCTGATATGAGATGTCCGCACAATCTCTGGAGGAAGGACAAGTCAAGCTTCTGGAGCTTGAATGATGGTCAGGAGATGGTTGTTTTACGTCCTTCTGGGTGTTCAATGGTTCGTGGCCTTCCCCATGACCTTGTATGCGTCCGAGCGCTTCGAGGACATGTATGATGTCGTCGAGGAGGGAAGCGAGCCTGTCCTCATGTTGTCTGCGGATCCGGATGCGGCCATCCACTTTGGGCTCCACCTGGTGATGATGGTCGCCTTGTCCCTGCTGCTGGTGTTCCTCCGCTCTCGGCGAGAGGGGGCGTTCAGGGGCTCGAGTGTTTTGCTCTTCATTCCCCTTGTGGTGTGCTTGGCGTTGAGGTTCTGGGTGGGCTGTATCACCTGTAGGCCATGATCCGCCCCGTCCTTCACAAGCGGAACTCGGTGAACGGCTCCCGGCAGCCGGGCCCCGCCGCCACCCACATCGTCCGGCGCGCGGGGGCCATCACCACCGTGGCCTTCGTCTCCAGCGGCATCGTGCCGGCGGCGGGCGGTGAGTCATGCAGGCACAGCCGTCCCCCGGGCGTTCCGTGGTCCGCGAGCATCCGCATCACCGACTCCGGGGTGTGGCGGCCATGCCCCTGGGCCACCAGCTCCTCGATGCGAGTCTTTCGTCCGAACGTGCACGGCGACACCAGGTGCGTGAAGTCCTGCTCCCGGAAGCGCTCGGATTGATAGTGATTGGCGTGGACGATGACTCCCCGCTCGGGCTTCAGCAAGACGTGGTCGTCGTACGTGCTTTCGATGCCCACCACGCGTCCCTGTGCATCCGCCGGTGGTAGTAGCCAATGCCTCTCGCCGCCGAGACGAGCACTTCCAGCGCCGCCGAGAGACTCGGCTGGCGCATCGCCCGGGGGATGTACACGGACAGCGGCAGCAGGGAAGGGCAGGGCCGGGGCGCCACCAGCGTGAGGTTGGCGCAGTTGCCCACCCCGTCACTGTTGAGGTGGTAGTAGGGCGAGCCGGACAGGCACAGCGACAGTTGCTCGCGTCCGTCCGTATGGCGGATGCGCAGCAGGTCCACCCGGGCGTCCGGGCTCCAGTCGATCGTCTGTCCGAGGAGCGCCCGGCCATCCGCGGTCGCCTCGCCCGTGAGCGCCACCGAGGTGCACATGCCTCCGAGCTGTGAGCAGTGCACGGCCAGCTCCAACATGCACTGGAGCGCGAACGCCTCCTCATAGGGCAGCCCGGCGCCCTCGGCCTGTCCCTGGATGAGCTCCAGCGCCTCCGGCTCGAAGGCGCGCACGTTGGCCTCCAGTTGCAGCGCCAGCCGCACCGCGTCCTGTTTCGAGGTGCGTGAGGGACCCTGGGACAGGGCGAAGAAGAAGGACTCGGCCGAGGCGCGCAGGCTCTCCCGGCACGCCTCTCCCCATTGTTGGCCGATCCGCCGGGGCGTTCCCTGGCACTCGATGACTCGTAGTGGCTGTGTCGTCATGGCGTACACGCTACGGAGGGAAGCCCCGCTCGCGCTTGAACGAATGCGACACGTGTGCCGCTTCAGCCCGGAAGGCGGAACGCGCTCGGTGGGCGGCCCGTCAACTCCCGGAACTCCCTCGTCATGTGCGCGTGGTCCGCGTAGCCACAGCGGTACGCCACGTCCGAGAGCGAGCCGCCCGCGCTCGCTCGCAGCAGGCCGTACGCGTGCTGGAGCCGTGCGATACGCGCGTAGGTCCCCGAGAGAGGCCCACGCGCTCCTTGAAGGCGCGTTGCAGGGTACGTGGACTGAGGTGCAGGGCCTTCGCCAGGGCACCCGGGCGTGGAGTCTCCGGCCGGGAGAGCAGGTGGCGCAGCGCCCGGTCGAAGCTGTCTCCCGAGGGGCACGCGGTCCGCTCCAGCAGGGGCGTGAGCACTTCGCTCATGGACCCCAAGGCTCCCGCGGACAGCAGGCGCTCGCCGAGTTCATCGAGGGACAACCCACCGACGTGCCGCAGCTCCACCGCCTCGTTGACCAGCTCGGCGGGGCTGGCGTCCACGAGCCGAGGCATGGCACCCGGATGGAAGTGCACCATCAGGTAGCCCCGGCCCGCGTGCGTCGTCACGTGCAGGGGCCGGGTCACCGGGCCATACAGGACGGCCCGGCAGCGCTCGGGCGTCAGCTCCAGCATCAGGTCCACGTTGGCGTCGGGGACGACCTCGTGCTTCCAGGTGAAGGCCCGCTCCGGGGGCACCCACCGCAGGCACTCCACCCGGTGCCCGAGCGAGGCGGGGGCGGACATCTGCTCCATCCGCGGATCGGGAACGGTCGTGGCGGACATGGTCGAAGTATAGTCCCCTCCCTGGCTCATGACCTCCCCGGACCGCAAGACGCGAGGACGCACCTCCCCCGGGCGCCTCCTGGGGCTCGATGCGTACCTGCTCCACGAGGAGCGCGCGTTGCTCGCCCGCCGGGAGGACGCCTGGGCCCACGCCGCCTTCGTGGACGTGGGCTTCGGTGAGCACCCGTGGACCACGCTCGACAGCGCCCGCGCCTTCCGGGACGTCCACCCGGAGCTCCCCGTGGTGGGTGTGGAGCTGGAGCCCCACCGCGTGGCCGCCGCCCAGGAGCACGCGGACGCCCTCACCGACTTCCGGCAGGGCGGCTTCTCCCTGCCCCTGCGGCCCGGTGAGACGGTGCGCCTCATCCGCGCCATGAACCTGCTGCGCGGCTACCGCCCCGAGGACGTCCCCGGCATCCACCACACCCTGGGACAGGCGCTGCTCGAGGGCGGGCTGCTCGTCGAGGGCAGCACGGACACGTCCGGCGCGGTGCTGGTCGCGCACCTGCTGCGGCGCGTGCCCGAGGGGCTGTCGCGCGAGGCCCTGCTGTTCCACACCGACTTCAGCCGCGGTTTCGCCCCCGTGCTCTTCCGGGACTGGTTGCCCCGGACTTCCGCCGCCGGGTGAAGCCCGGAGAGCCCATTCACGCCTTCTTCGCGCGGTGGACGGAGGCCTGGGAGCAAGCGCGCGCGGCGGGCCCCTGGAGCCCCCGGAGCCTTCCGCCAGTCCGTCCTGGGTCTGGCCGAGCGCATCGAGGGCATCGACACACGGACCGGCTGCTCGAGCACGGTTATGTGCTCTGGCGGCCACGTGGGGGCGTGTTTCAATAGAATCGCTGTTCACCGGGGGGTCTCCTCATTAAATGCGCCCCCGTGACCTCTTCTCGTTTCGTTCCCTGGTCGCTGCTCGCCGTCCTCCTGTTGTCCACCACCGTCCAGGCGCAGGCCTATGACGGGGCTCGCCGCGAGGAGGTGGACGCGGGCGTCCACACCCCGGTGCTCACGAAGCCTCCCGAGCTCGTCCGCTCCGTGGAGGCCGTCTACCCGCCCGAGGCCGCCGCGGCCGGCAAGACGGCCTCGGTGGAGATGGTCATCACCATCGACGCGCAGGGCGCCGTGTCCGACGCGCAGGTCACCCGCCCCGTGGGCGATGGCTTCGACGAGGCGGCGCTCGAGGCGGTGCGCCAGTTCCAGTTCTCCCCGGCCGAGGTGGACGGGGTGCCGGCCCCCATCCAGGTGCAGTACGTCTACAACTTCGTCCTCCAGCCGCCCAAGGTGGAGGAGTCCGCGCCGCCGCCTCCTCCTCCCGAGGCGACCCTCACGGGGCAGTTGCTGGCCCGGGGCAGCCGCACGCGCGTGGAGGGGGCCACGGTGCGCTGTGGGGACGACCCGGAGGCGCCCGAGGCCATGTCCGACGCCGAGGGCCGCTTCACCCTCAAGGTGACGCCCGGCGAGTGTGACGTGCGCGTGGTGGCCAGCGAGTACCACCTCTTCACCACCAAGGAGACGCTCGCCCCCTCGGAGACGACGGAGGTCATCTTCTATCTGATGCCCAAGGCGCCGGGCTTCGAGACGGTGGTGCGTGGCGCGCGCGAGAAGAAGGAGGTGGTGCGCCGCACCCTGGAGCGCCAGGAGTTGCAGAAGGTGCCGGGCAGCTTCGGCGACCCCATTCGCGTCATCCAGAACCTGCCGGGCGTGGCGCGTACCCCGTTCGGCCTTGGCCAGCTCCTCGTGCGCGGCGCGGCGCCCGATCAGACGCTCACCTTCTTCGATGGCGTCGAGGTGCCCATCCTCTTCCACCTGGGTGGTGGGCCCTCGGTGCTCAACTCCGAGTTCATCGATCGGATCGACTTCTACCCGGGCGGCTTTGGCGCGCGCTACGGCCGGGCGGTGGGCGGCGCGGTGGACGTGGCCACGCGCAAGGGTTCCACCGACACGCTGCACGGCTCGGTGAAGGTGGACCTGCTGGACTCGGGCTTCTTCCTGGAGTCTCCCATCACCGAGGGCATCTCCATCTCCGGCGCGGCGCGGCGCTCCTACGTGGACGCGCTCCTGCCGCTCGTGTTGCCCAAGGATCCCCAGGGCGGCTCGCTGCTCGTGCTGCCGCGCTACTGGGACTACCAGGTGCGCATGGACTTCGGCGCCAAACGCGGGAGCGAGCCCGGAGAGGGGGGCGCCACTCGGGCTATGTGATGGCGTTTGGCTCGGACGACCTGCTGACGGTGGTGGCCACGGGCGGTGGCCGCAACCGCGACATCACCGTGGACACGCGCACGCTCTTCCACCGGCTCAAGGGCGACTGGACGTACCGCAAGGGCAACTTCACCTCCGTGCTCACTCCGTTCGCGGGATACGACCTGGGCAGGTTCGCCTTCGGCGAGATCTTCCTCGACGCGAACGTCTGGTCGCTCGGGTTGCGCGAGGACCTGGCGCTGGAAGTGACGCCGTGGCTCACCGCGCGGGCTGGCGCGGACGTGTTGTTCGAGCACCTGGTGGGCGAGGGGCAGATCCCCGTCATCGGCGGCATCCAGTTCCCCCCTTTCCTGGCGCCGAGCCGCGCTCGAGCCGCAGCCCATCAAGCGCACGGCCAATTCCTTCGATGGCGCGCTCTACGCGGAGCTGGACGTCAAGGCGGGCCCGGTGACGCTGACGCCCGGGCTGCGTGCCTCCGCCGCGCGCGTCTACGGACAGAGCCGCTCCGCGTTCGATCCCCGGCTGTGGGTGCGCTTCCAGCCCACGGAGAAGACGGCCCTCAAGGGCAGCGTGGGCCTGTACAGCCAGCCGCCCGAGGCCTTCAACCTGGATCCCGCGCCGCTGGGCAATCCCAACCTGCTGCACGAGCGGGCCTTCCAGACGAGCCTGGGTGTGGAGCAGCAGCTCACCGACATCATCAGCGTGGACGTCACGGGCTACTTCAACCGGCGCTATGACCTGGTCGTCTCGCCGGGCAACACGGTGCAGAACGAGGATGGTTCGCTCACCCGCTACCCGTATTCCAACCAGGGACTCGGGCGCGCGTACGGCCTGGAGGTGTTGTTGCGGCACGCCGTGACGCGCGACTTCTTCGGCTGGCTGGCCTACACCCTCAACCGCTCCGAGCAGCGGCGTGCGGGAGGCGATGAGTACCGGCTGACCACCTTCGATCAGACGCACATCCTCACGGCGGTGGCCAGCTACCGGCTGCCGTGGTGGGGGCTCGAGCTGGGCGCGCGCATGCGCTACGTCACCGGCCGGCCCACCACGCCGCTGCAGCACCTGTTCGACCGCTACGACGTGGACCGCAATCGCTACTACGGCTCCTATGGGGAGACGGACTCCGCGCGCTTCAAGCCCTTCCAACAGCTCGATCTGCGGTTGGACAAGAATTGGGTCTTCCAGCGCTGGACGCTCAACGCCTACATCGATGTGCAGAACGTCTACAACGCCTCCAACGTGGAGGCGACCTTCTACGACTACCGCTACCGGGAGCAGTTCGAGGTGCCCGGCATCCCGATCCTCCCGGTCATCGGCGTCAAGGGGAGCTTCTGAGTCATGCGCCACCTGTTCGCCCTCCTGGGCCTGTTGCTCTGCTCCGCCTGTCTCGAGGAGCAGGACGTTCCCTCGAGCGTGAAGGATCTGCGCGTGCTCGCGATCCAGATGGACCCGCCCGAGCTCTACTCCCCATCTGCTCCACGGACCCGGCGGTGCTCGCCGCCACGTTCGCGCGTCCGGTGCAGCTCAGCGCGCTCATCCCCGACCCGGCGGGTGACGGCCGCGAGCTGGAATACGTCCTCGCCGCCTGCTCCTCGCAAAACGATGACACCTGCGAGGAGGACCGGGTGGAGCTCAAGCGCGGAGTCACCCGGGGCGGTGAGCTGCGATTGACCCTGTTTCCAGGCCCGGGCGCGGCCACCCTTCCGGACGGCACGCCCCTGGCACAGCGGGTGCTCGAGGAGGACACGTACAGGGGATTGGGCGGTGTGCGGCTGCCCCTGGTGCTCGAGGTGCGCGGCGGGGACGAGCGCATCTTCGCCAGCAAGTTGATGGTGTACGACTGTCCGTTCTTCCCGGAGATGAAGCCCAACGTGCAGCCGGTGCTGCCGGAGCCGCTGTTGGAGGGCGAGCCCTGGGTGGCGGACGTGCCACGCGAGTTGTCCGGGCCGGGTCCCTTCCAGATCGAAGCGCCGGACTTCTCCGCCCTGGAGGAGCCCTATGTGGTGCGCTCGTTCGAGCTGAAGCCGGTGCCCCTGGTCGAGTCCTGGCAGCTCTCGTGGCACACCACGCTGGGGGCCATCTCTCCCGACGAGACGGGAGGGGCGGATCCGGGTGGCGGCGAGGGACGGCACCGCGTGGAGTGGCAGCCGCCGCGAGATGCCCAGGCCCAGGAGGTCCGCTTCTGGGTGGTGGTGCGGGATGGCCGCGGCGGTACGTCCTGGATCTCCCGAACGGTGCGCTACACCCCCTGAAGGCTCAGGAGTTCCGGGCGTGGTGGGCCGCCCACCGAGCGCCAGCCTGACGCAGGGACTCGGCGGCGGAGGTCTCGGAGGACTTGCGCTCGGAGAGGTCGATGACCTCGTCGAACGGAGAGCCCTCCTCGCTCGCGTCCGGAGTGACCTGGCCCGCGAACATCACCGTGTGCCGGCCGAGCGCCCGGGCCTCCTTCGCCAGGGCACCCGGGCCCTTGCCGAGCGCCGTCTGCCGGTCGAAGCGGCCCTCCCCGGTGAGCACGGCCCGCGCGGCGGCGAGTCGCTCGGACAGGCGCAGCGTCCGGGCCACCAGCGTGTACCCGGAGACGATCCTCCCCCGAGCCAGCGCCACCAGGCCATAGCCGAACCCTCCCGCCGCGCCGCCTCCCGGAGTCCGCACGAGGCCGGGCGAGAGGACCTCGGCGAAACGGGCCAGGGCCGCTTCCAGCTCCTCCACGGCCGCCGCGTCCGCGCCCTTCTGGGGGCCGAACAGGCGCGCGGCTCCATCCGCTCCCAGCAACGGCGAGGTGACGTCCGTGGCCACGAGCAACTCCATCTCGGCGAGCCGGGGATGGGCGCCGCTCGCGTCCACGCGGGCGAGCCGTTGGAGCGCCGCGCCTCCCAGGGGGAGGGGCGTGCCGCTCGCGTCGAGGAAGCGCCAGCCGAGCGCCGTGAGGGCCCCGCTGCCTCCATCGGTGGTGGCGCTTCCCCCGAGGCCGAGGATGAGCCGCTGGCAGCCCCGCTCCAGCGCGTCACGCATCAACTCGCCCGTTCCGGTGGTGGAGGCGCGCCGCGCGTCCCGCTCCCCGGCGGCGAGCAGCGACAGGCCCGAGGCGGCGGCCATCTCGATGACGGCGGTGCGTCCCCCGTCCAGCACGCCATAGGTGGCCCGCACGGGCTGGCCGAGGGGGCCGGTGACGGTGCGGCTGACTCGCTCTCCGCCCACGCCGGTGAGGAGCGCGTCCACGGTGCCGGGGCCTCCATCCGCGAGCGGCGCCACGTCCAGCTCCACCCCGGGCGCGCCCTGGCGCAGCCCCTCGGCGAGAGCGGTGGCGGCCTCGGTGGCCGTGAGGGTGCCCTTGAACTCCTGCAGGGCGACGAGCCAGCGGCTCATGGCTCCTCCTCCTCGGGCCCGTTTCCGGAGAGGGCCTCCGCGTGCCAGTCGAGCAGCTCCCGGGGGCCCGTCAACGTGGGCATCAGGCGCTGGGAGATGCGCTCCAGGCGCACCATCAGCGTGGTCACCGTGTCCGCGGGCTGGCGGGCCGGGCCCCGGATGCGCTCGCAGAAGAAGGTGCGGCAGCCGAAGGGCCGGTCCGCGTACACGGTGCAGCGTTTGCCCTCGGCGTCCAGGTAGGGACAGCCTCCGTCCTTCCGGGGCGGGGGCAGCGGGTGGTGACGCGTGAGCAGCAACCACTCGGGCCACCACAGCCAGGGCTGACGCCGTGTCTTGGCGAGCTGGCAGCACTCGCCACTGGCCGGGCAGGAGAAGGGGGCGTAGGCCGCGTCCGCCTGCCGGTAGACGGTGCGCAGCTCCTTGAGCGCCCGCTCCTCCTCGTGGGTGCCCCCGGACGAGGGCCGCTCGTCGCCCTCCTCGCCGCCCTCCTCGTCCCAGTCCCGGCCGCGCATGGAGTCCTCAGAGCACCCGCAGCACGAAGCACTTGAGGTAGCGCGTCTCGCGCAGGTTCAACAACACGGGGTGATCCTTGCCCGCGCCCCGCTTCTCGACGATCTGCACCCGCCGCTTCGCGTCCGCCGCCGCCGAGGCCAGCATGTCCTCGAAGCCCTGCTCGTCGATGTGGTACGTGCAGCTCGCGGAGATGAGGTAGCCGCCCGGCCGCAAGAGCTGGATGGCGCGCAGGTTGATCTCCTTGTAGCCGCGCAGCGCTCCGGCGATGGCGTCCTTGTTCTTGGCGAACGAGGGTGGGTCCAACACGATGGTGTCGAAGCGCTTGCCCTCGTCCAGCGCGTCGCGCAGGTAGTCGAAGGCGTTGGCCACCACCACGTCCACGTTGGACAGCTTGTTGGCCGCCGCGTTCGCGCGCAGCTGGGCCGCCGCCACGTCCGAGATCTCCACCGCCGTGACGCTCTTGGCCCGGGTGGCCAGCTGCAGCGCGAAGCCGCCCACGTAGGAGAAGCAATCCAGCGCCTCGCCGAAGGCGTACTGCGACGCCATGACGTGGTTCTCCCGCTGGTCCAGGAACGAGCCCGTCTTCTGTCCCTCCAACAGGTCCGCGCGCACGCGCACCAGCCCCTCGTCATAGGCCACGGGACCCGGCAGCGAGCCCGTGAGCACGCCCTTCTCCTGGGGCAGCCCCTCCAGGGCGCGCACGCCCACGTCCGAGCGGTTGACGATGGCGCGGGGCTTGAACAGCTCGGTGAGCAGCTGCACGAACATCGCCTTGCGCTGCTCGGTGCCGGGGGTGAGGAACTGCACGCTCACGCAGTCGCCGTAGCGGTCCACCACGAGCCCGGGCAGCAGGTCCGCCTCGCCGTGCACCACGCGGTACGTGGTCTCGCCGGGCAGGGCGCGCTGGCGCATCGCGTCCGCGAGGGCCAGGCGCTGGCGGAAGAAGTCCACGTCCACCGGCACGTCCTCGTAGGACAGCCAGCGCAGGGAGATCTTCGACTGCTTGGAATAGAAGGCCTTGCCGAGGAACCAGCCCCGCCCATCCACCACGCGCACCACCTCGCCACCCTCCAGGGCGGGGTCGCCGTTGAGGTCGGCGCGGTAGATCCACGGATGGCCCGCCTGCCAGCGCTCGACGCCCCGGCGCACGAGCGACACCTGGGGCAGCCCATCCGGCGCCACGTCCGGCGTGGTGCGATCCGGGGCGACCTGCTCGGGGCGGTGCGAGGGGCGTTTGCGCCCGGCGGGGGCGGGACCGGGGCGGCGATCAGGACGGGGACCGAAGGGGGGCTTGGGCATGGCTTCAGGCGCGTATACTCCAACCCGCGTGAGATACGACCTGCTCCTTCAATCCATGGTCCCCGGGACTCCTTTCGATGGCGCCCGGCTCGAGTCGCTCCTGGTTGCCCGGGGGGCGAAGGCCCTGCCGGCGGAGGGCATGCCCGGCACCTGGATCAGGGCTCGGTGGAGGTGCACCCGCTGCGCGAGGGCGGCCAGTGGGTGGCCACCGAGGTGCGTGTGCCGCTGTCGGACCGGGACACCCTGGTGCGCGAGGTGGTGTCCCAGACGGCGGAGCTGGCGAAGGAAGCCGAGGTGCGCCTCTTCGATCCCCAGCTCGGGCGCGAGCTGGCCGCCCACGACGCGCAGGTGGTGGCGGACCAGTACCAGCGCACGGCGCGCTACGCGAGTGAGATGCTCGGACTGTCCTCGGCCATGCCCATGCCCTCGGCGACGGAGAACCAGGGCTTCCAGCCCACCACCCGGTGGGTGCTGACCGTGCTGGGCTTCTTCTTCGTGCTGTACCCGGTGGTCAACTGGATGGGTGGCCAGCTCAACGGAGAGTGAGCGCCGCGCGGTCGTCTTCACGGGCACGCGGGGGCCGGGTGCATTAGGTTGGGCGGGTGTCCAGGTTCCTCCTACCGCTCGTGCTCCTGCCGTTCGTGGAGCTGTACCTGCTGTCGCTCATCGCCCACGAGGTGGGCGTCGTGCCCATGCTCGCCCTGGTGCTGCTCTCGGGCGTGATTGGAGCCTCGCTGGCCCGGAGGAGGGGTTGCGGGTGCTGCGCCGCTGGCAGGAGTCCGTGGCCCGGCGCCGGTGCCCGAGGAAGGGCTGCTCGGCGGCGTGCTCGTCCTCGCGGGCGGCCTGCTGCTGGTGATTCCGGGTGTGGTGTCCGACGTGCTGGGCCTGCTCCTGCTGTTGCCGCCCACGCGCCGCATCGTGGCCCGCTGGGTGCGCCGGGGCGTCGAGCGTCGCATGGCGTCCGGCTCCATCCGCGTGACGACGTTCTCGACGGGGCCCTTTCCCGGGGGTCCGTTCGGGCCGCCCCGGTGGAGCCGCCCTTTCCTCCCCAGGCTCCCCGCCAGCCCCGCATCGAGCGCGGCGCGGGCCCCGAGGTGGATGCCGAGTTCACCGAGGAGAAGGGGCGGAGTAGCCGGTCCGCCCCGGAGGGAGCGCTACGGCTGGATGGGCAGGGCCGGTACTCGCGCACCCAGAGCTTCAGCGCGCCCTGGCAGAAGCCGTCCAGCCGCTGGCAGTCCAGCTCCCGCTGCTCCTTCAAGGCGAGCGTCCCGTCGAACAGGAGCGCGCCTTTCGTGTCGCGCAGCCGCAGGTGCACGCGCTCGTCCTCGGTCCACTGCACCTCGGTGTTGAGCACCAGGCGCTTGCCGCCCAGCTCGAACGCCACGGGAATGTGTTCCGAGGAGGAGAGCGTGTACACGCCGGTGACGGCGGGGTGCTGGAGCAGCAGTTGCACGGGCCGCTGGTGCTCCTCGGCCGAGGGCATCGTCAGGGCGTACTGGCCGGTGAGCTTCAGCGCCAGGAGGTCCAGGGTGGGGGCGTGCTCCTTGGCCAGGGGCTTCACCTGGAGCTGCTTGCGAGGGCCTTGCACGAGGGCGATGGCGCCCTGGGCGGTCCGGATGACGCCCGAGCAGGTGTCCTCGAGACAGTGGAGGGTGAAGCGCCAGTCGGCTCCGGCGTCCGGGCAGGACTCGGGCACCTTCACCTGGGCCTGGGCCTTCGGCGTGAGCAGGAGGCTCTGGGTGGCGCGGGACGGACAGACGAAGTCCACGTCCACTTCGAGCGCGGTGACCTCGACGGACGCGGGCTTCGGGTCCGGAGTCCCGCCGGCCGCGAGCAGCAGGGCGAGCACGGAAAAGGCGGAGTGCATGGCCCGGTTCTACCATCGGGTCCCGCGCTCCGCCTTTTCCGGGCTGCTCGCCTTCCCGCCCGACTACTTGTCGGTCGCGTCCTCGATCTTGTCGCCGGCCTTCTCGGCGGCGTCCTCGGCCTTGTCGCCGGCCTTCTCGGCGGTGTCCTCGACCTTGTCGGCGGCGTCCTCGGCGGTGTCCTCGGCGCGCTCGCGCGTGTTGCGGTGGCAGCCCACGCTACCGGCCAGCAGCGTTCCCAGCGTCACGGCCAGCAGTGCCTTCCTCGTCATGGTTCGCTCCTCTGTGGTGTGGCCCCGGCCTCACCGCGCCGGGGTGACATCGGCGGCGCAATCTAGGGAGGCTCTGGCCACGTGCACGGGGAAGTTGAGCGACAGTGGACTGGAGTACAGAGCGCGCCTCCCGTCCGCCGCACCCGTGGAGCCTCAACGTTTCTGGCGGAGCTTGCCGGAGGTGACCGCGCGGCTCGCCAGGGGGGCCTTGGCCCGGGCGGCGGCCTTCTTCGCCCGGGTCGCGGCGAGCTTGCGGCGGGCGAGCACCGTGCCCGCGTCGGTGGGTTGCGCGACGTCCTGCTCACTCTCGGTGGAGATGTCCAGGGTGCCCGCGACGACACCCGATGCCTGATCCGTGACCTTCGTCATGTCCAACCTCCGTCTGGCTAAAATAGGGACGATGCCCTCTCGGGGAAGCGCTCTCGCGAGGTGTCCACCGGCGGACAGCGAACGCGCGCGAAGCGGCGCACGAGGACGGCGCGTTTCGACGCTATAAGTGGGCGAGGGCGTTCGTACGCCGGGAGGCATTGCGTGGTGGGTGTCGAGTCGATGGGGTCCGCACAGCGGTGGTGGTACGCGCTGAAGCCGGCGAGCTGGCCGAAGGTGTTCGTCCCCGCGTTGTTCGGACAGGCGATGGGGGCGGCGAGCGCGGGGCGGTGGTCGGCGGGCGCGCTCGCCTGGGGGTGCTGTGGACGGCGTTGGACATCACCTTCATCGTGCTGCTCAACGACTGGGGAGACCGTGAGGTGGACGCGCTCAAGCGCCGCATGTTCCCGCGCGGCTGTTCGCCGAAGACAATCCCCGACGGCATCCTCCCCGCGAGGGCGCTGCTGCTGGCGGGGTTGGGCGCGGGGGCGGGGGCCCTGCTGCTGGCGGGCGTTGCCGGAGCGGTGCTCGCGCGGCCGTGGTTGCTGCCGCTCGCGGCCCTGAGCCTGTTCATCTTCGCCGCCTACACGCTGCCGCCGCTGCGGCTCAACTACCGGGGGGCGGGGAGTTGCTGGAGATGGTGGGCGTGGGCGGGGTGCTTCCCGTGCTGCATGCCTATGCGCAATGTGGACAGTGGGCGCCACAGACCCTGCGCACCTGGGCTCCGGGACTGCTGGCGCTCTGCCCGGCGAGCGCGCTCGCCAGTGGGTTGTCCGACGAGGAGAGTGACCGTGCCGGAGGCAAGCGCACCTTCACCACGTGGCTGGGGAACGCGGCGGTCCGGCGGGCCTCGGATGGCCTGCTGCCCATGGGGGCCGTGTTCTGGATCTCGAGGGGGCCGTTGGGGTTCCTGGCGGCGCTCCCGGTGCTGTTCTTCGGCGTGCGCGCGTGGCGCAAGAGCCCGGGAGCGGTGACGAATGCGTTCGCGGCACAAGGGGCCTACAAGTTGGAACTCCACCGCGCCATCTGGTGGGGCACGCTGGTGTTGTCCGGGTTGGTGCTCATGGACGGGTGGGGAGGTGCGCGGTGATCGGTGATGCGGTGATCGGTGATGCCCGGAGTCTGTTCGAGCGGCTGGAGCGCCTGGGGCCCGCGTTGGGGCGCGCGCCTCGTTGGATCCTCCCGCGCGCGCGCCGCTGCCGGTGGAGCTGGCGGCGCGGTTGATGGGGTTGATGGAGGGAGGGAGGCGCGGCGGCGGGCCTTCGCCGAGGGACTGGCCGACGTGGTGGGCGTGCTCGTCGAGGACTTTCCGGACAACATCTTCTGGGACCTGGACCACCTGGCCTGTTGCCTGTGGAAGGCGGGAGGCCCGGACGAGATGCGCGCGTTCGCCGGGCGGGTGGTGGCGTTGTGCCGGGGCTTCGGCAACAAGTCCGAGCTGCGCTTCCGCTACGCCCATGACTTCCTGTTCGGCTACGACTGGGCGCGCTGGGTGGCGCGCGAGCCCGGGAGCGCGCGGGCATCGGGCCCTTCGATCCGGCGTTCCTCGACTACCTGGAGACCCGGCTCCAGGAGCTGCGAGACCTCATCTCGGACCACGACGCCAAGTATGGGCCGCTCGAGGGCCGGACCTTCCGCAATCCCTTCTCCTTCCGCCGCGAGCCCCGGGACGAGGCATGGCTGCACCGGTGCTCGCCCGCGAGGAGCTCATCCCGGTCAAGGCCGGCGCCTGGATGGCGAGCGCCGCTGGGAGCTGCCCTTCACCGAGCTGCGCGCCGAGGTCGCCGAGCGATTGGGGCTCGCGCGGGACGACGCGTCGTGAGCCCGGGCCTCGCGCGCCTTCGGGCCTGGCTCCAGGCGTCGCGGCTGCCCTCCCAGTCGTACATCGCGCTTCCGCTGCTGCTCGGACAGTTCGTCGCGGTGCACGCGACGGGCGGCGCGTTGCGGGTGGGGACGCTCGTCGGGGTGCAGCTCTTCGGGGTGTTGGATCAGCTCTTCATCGTCTACGCCAATGACTGGGCGGACCAGGAGACGGATCGCCGCAACCGCACGGCGACGGTGTTCTCGGGGGGCTCGCGGGTGCTGGTCGAGGGCCGGCTCTCCCCCAGGGCGTTGGGGACGGCGGCGATCGCCTGCGCGGTGGGGCTGGTCGGCGTGTCGGTGGGGCTGGCGGTGGTGCATCGCGCGCCGCTGCTCGGGGTCCTGGCGGTGGCGGCGGTGGCGCTGCTGTGGGCCTACAGCTATCCGCCGTTGCGGCTGTCCTACCGGGGCGGCGGCGAGCTGTTGCAGATGCTGGGCGTGGCGGGGGTGTTGCCGCTGTATGGGTACCTCGCGCAGGGGGAGCGCTCGCGGACTTCCCCTGGGCGCTCATGGCGATGCTGTGGCCCACCCACCTCGCGTGCTCCATCGCGACCGCGCTCCCGGACGAGCCCTCGGATCGGGACAGCGGCAAGCACACGCTGCCGGTCCGCGTGGGCGGTGAGCGGGCCGCCTGGGTCATCGTGGCGCTCAACGGGCTCACCTGGGCCCTGGCGCCGCTCGGGCTGGCGTCGGTGGGGCTGGAGGTGGGGGCGGCCTCGTGGGTGCCCGTGGCCGCGACGCTCGCGGTGGTGGGCGTGCGTCCCGCGCCGCCGGGCTCGTGGCGGATCCAGGTCCGGGTGGCCGCGGCGATCACCGCGACCCTGGCCATGGTGGCGTGGCCGCTGCTCGGGCTGGCGTGGCCATGACGTACGAGTTCCTGGTGTTGTCGCTCCTGTTCCTCTTGCCCGGAGCGCTCATCTGGTTCGTCCGCCCGGACCTGCGCTGGCTGATGAAGCGGACGGTGCCCTTCGCGCTCCCGTTCGCCACCACCGAGTGGCTCTTCTATCCGGAGTACTGGACGCCCCGGTTCCTGTTCGATCTGGCCGATCGGATCGGCTTCGGGCTCGAGGACGTGTTGTTCGTCGCCGGGCTGGGGGCCTTCTCCTCCACCGCCTATGCCGTGGTGTTCCTCCGGGCCGTGGTGCCGCGAGGAGACGCCGTGCGCTCCCTGCCGCGGGCCGTGGGGGCCCTGGGGCTCGTGTTGGGGTTGGCGGGGCTGTTGCGCGGGGTGGGGGTGCCCATCCTCTACGCCTCGGTGGTGTCGATGGGGGTGTGCGCGGTGGCTCTGTTGTGGGCGCGCCCGGACTTGTGGGGGCCGGGGCTGCTCGGGGGGCTGGTGTCGGCGGTCATCTACCTGGGGCTGTGTCTGATCTTCGCGGAGCTCGTGCCCGGGGTCTTCGAGCGCACCTGGAGGCCGAGCCTCCTGCTCCCGGGCCGGTTTCTGGGCGTTCCACTCGACGAGCTGCTGTACGGGTGGGGGGCGGGGGTGGTCGCCACGGTCGTTCCGGCCTGGACATTCGGGTTCGGGTTCGGGAAGCGGTAGCTGGCACGTGGGAGTGCGTGCGTTCAGAAGATGGCGGGGCGTCCGGAATCGCCCTGCTGTCGGGTAGAATCTCTGCTCCTATTGCGAGATGAGCGGTGGCCTTCCGCCCCATTCGCCCGGAGCCGGCCCCCCGATGGAGTCCCCCATGTCGATCGTTCCTTCCCAGAAGGTGTCGCTGTTGCCCCCGATGCTCGCGCTCATCGTGGGCTTCTTCGCTGGATGTGTCTTCGTCCACGACGACTACGATGGCTACGACCGTCCCGGGCAATCCGCGTGTGACGACAACTCGGACTGTCACTCCAACCAATACTGTATGCGGGGCCAGTGCGAGGACCTGGACGCGCGGGCGGAGACCTGCCGCTCGGCGGGGGACTGCACGCGCGGGGACACGTGCGTCAACGGGGTGTGCAACCAGTCGTGTTCGCGCAACGCGGACTGTCCCAACGGCGGCTACTGCGACGGGTACTACTGCCAGGTGACGTCGCGTCCCGACGCGGGCACGAGGCCCACGGATGGCGGGCTGCCTCCGGTGGATGGTGGTTCGGGCTGCCCGCGTCCGCCCACGGATGGCGGCACGGGCACCCCGATCGACGCGGGCTCGGCCGTGTGCGTGCGCAACGCGGACTGCCCCTCGGGCAACTACTGCATCAACAACACGTGTGTGAAGGGCTGCTCGGCGGACTCCGACTGCGGTGCCGCGCAGCAGTGCTCGGCCGGGCTGTGCCGTCCTCGCGCGGAGGAGCCCTCGTGCACCAGCGCCTCGCAGTGCGCCGCGGGTTCGGACTGCGTGGACGGCTCCTGCCGCGTGCCCTGCACCTCCACCACCGCGTGCGCCACGGGCTCCGTGTGCAAGGTGGGCTACTGCCAGCCCTCCGACTCCCCGGGCAGCGGCGCGGAGTGCTCCGTGAATTGTGATTGCCCCTCGGGCGAGCGGTGTGTGGAAGGTACCTGCCAGTTGTAGGCTCGCCGCCCATGACCAAACCATCGTTGGAGCAGTCCCAGGCGGAGGGTGGCCTCCATCATCAGTTGTCGAAGCTCGTGGGCGAGTGGGAGGGCGTGACGCGGACGTGGTTCGAGCCCGACACGCTCGAGGACGAGTCCGTCTGGCGCGGGACGATCCGTCCCGTGCTCGGGGGGCGCTTCGTGGTGCATGAGTACGAGGGCGCCTTCAAGGGCAAGCCGCTCGCCGGGATGGCCATCTATGGCTATCACCTCGATCCCGAGCGCTACGAAATGGCCTGGGTGGACAGCTTCCACAGCGGCACCGGCATCATGTTCTCCACGGGAAGCCGGGGTGGCCAGGGCTACGCCGTCCAGGGCAGCTACGCGGCGCCCTCCGGTCCGCCCTGGGGCTGGCGCACGGAGATCCATCAGCCCGAGCCGGATCGCCTGCTCATCACCCACTACAACATTCCGCCCGAGGGCCAGGGCCCGGAGACCAAGGCCGTCGAGACGGAGTACCGGCGGCGCGCTCCCTCGCGCTGAGGGGCTCAACCCGCGGCGGGGGGCTCGGTGGGGAGGCTGAGGTGCCTCTCCTCGATTCGCGAGCCCGCCGCCAGCGCGATTAGGCGATGTCGACGATAAATCGGAGGACGGCTCTTACAAAGCCAGCCTGCTGAGGATGTTGAAAGTCAGTCAGCCCGATTGAAACTCTTCTCATTCAGGGAGGAATGACGCTGACGGCGATGCCCGGGTGCGTCGATGCCTGACGTACCCGGGGAGAGGAGTGACGGCTCACGGCTCCTTGCGCAGCTCGCGGATGAAGTCGTCATCCACGCCCGCGGAGCGCAGGCGGATCAGCTCGTCCACGGAGAGCTTGTCCAATCCCTCGTCGCGCAGCTTGCGCAGGTCGCCCGCCTTCACGCCGAGAGCGCGCATCTCCACCACGGTGTCCGGGTCGAGCTTGTCCAAGCCCACGTCGCGCAATTCGCGGAGATACTCGGGGGAGACGCCCAGTGCCTTGAATTGCACCAGCTCGTCCGCGGAGAGCTTGTCGTAACCCATGTCCTTGAACGCCTGGATGTCCTTCCCCTTCACCCCGAGGGCCCGGAACTGGATGAGCTGATCGAAGGTGAAGCCCTGGCCCGCCTCGCGCATTTCCTGGAGGAAGTCCTCGTCCACGCCGAGCGCCGCCGCCTGCTTCACCTGGTCCACGGACAGCGCCCGATGGCCGGCCGCCGCGAGCGCCTTCACCTTCCGCGCACTCACGCCGAGGAATCGCAGCTGGGCCAGCTCCCCGAGCCTGGGCTTGTTGCCGAGCGCGTCCGTCATCTCCTTCATGTACTCGGGCGTCGCGTCGGCGTGACCGAGCTGCACCAGCTCGTCCACGGTGGGCGCGTAGCCGAGCGCTTCCCATTGCCGCTTCTGCTCCATGGAGACCCCGGCCGTCTTGAGCTCGACGAGCTGGTCCACCGTGAGCGGCTCCTTCAATCCCAGACGCAGGGGCTCCTTCGCCTGGGCCTTCGGGGCGGGCTTCCCGGCGCTCTCGGCGGGTGCACTCGGCTGGGGAACGGGAATGGGCACTGAGCCCGGGGCGAGCGGCGCGGGTGGCTGCGCGGGAGCGGGAGCGGCGGGCGCCGGGGTGACGGCGAGCGCGACCTTCATCGGGGGGCTCGCGCGGGCCTGGAGGGTGGGCGAGGCGGGCAGGGCGAGGGCGACCAGGGGGGCCACCACGGCCAGGCCGCTCATGAGCGTGACCAGCAGGGCGCCCGCCTCCCACCGCGACGCGCACCGCGTGACGGGCCTGCCCACCAGCCGGCGCACGCGCTCCGTGAGCGAGCCGCCCAGGGCGGACATCGCCGGACCCGACACGGGCAGCTCGCGCAGGGCCTCCAGCGCCGTGAGGGCCCGGGCATACGAGACCGCGTTGCCGCTGGTGCCCACGGCGATGTCATCGCAGCAGTTCTCGCGCTCGGCGCGGATGACGCGCGACATCCACCACACCGCCGGGTGGTAGAAGAGGAGCGTCTCCACCAACGTCTGCACCAGGTTCACCGCGAAGTCATGGCGGCGGATGTGGGCCAGCTCGTGCGCCAGCACCATCTCGAGCTGGCGTGCCGACAGCCCCGTGAGCACCGTCACGGGCAGCAGCACCACCGGCCGCAACCAGCCCAGGGTCGCGGGGACGTCGATCGCCGCCGAGCGCAGCAGCCGCACCGGCCGCGTCATGCCGAGCTGCCGCGCCAGCCGCTCCAGGGCCTCCTGCCACTCGACGGGGGCGGGCTCTGCCTCGCGCACCAGCCGGCGCAGCCTCAGCCACCCGGACAGCAGCCGCAGCGAGGACAACACCACCCCCAGCCCCCAGGCCAGCACCAGCGCGTGCAGGTTCCCGCTCACCACCGACAGGGCGCGCTCCACCGTGACCGCGAGTCCGCTGTCGCCCGCCGCCCCGGGGCCCGCCGCGATGGGAGCGGGCGAGGGAAGGGGACGCGGCTCGGAGGAGCCACCAGCACGGCGGCTTCCGGGGCGGAGCCGGTGCGCGAATGGGTGAGGACGTGGTGCCAGCCGGTGAGCACGGGCAGCACGAGCATGAGCGCCAGCGCGCCACAGGCCATCAGGTAGCGAAGCGAGGCCGCGCGGCGCTCCACCACCTGGAGCGCCACGGCCAGGGCCACGGCTACCAGGGTTCCCTGCCACAACAGGTGCAACAACGCCCAGCCCAGGGACTGCCACACGAGCGTGCTCATGGCTTCTCCTCCTCCTCCAAGGTGTCCAGCAACTGCCGCAGCTCGGCGAGCTCCTCGGCCGAGCCTTCTTCGTCGACAGGGCTTGCATGGCCAGCCGCGCGGGCGAACCGCCAAACGCGCGGTTGAGCAGGTCCGTCACCAACTGGCGCTGCGTCTTCTGTTGCGAGGCCCGCGTGCGGTACACGTGCGCGCGCTGGGACTCGTCCCGCTCGACGAGTCCCTTCTCCGTCATGATCTGCATCAGCTTGAGCACCGTCGTGTAGCCCGTGCTGGCGTCGCCCTTGTTCAACGCCTCGTGCACCTCGCGCACCGTGCTCGGGCCGCGCTCCCACAGCACCTGCAGAATGGCCAGCTCCGCGTCCGTCGGGCGGGGCAGCTTGGGTTCACTCATCGCTCGTCCTCCCATCCCCTGTTTATACGAACCTCTTCGTAGATGTCAACGAAGCCCTTCGTAGTTCAGGGGAGAACGGTCTCTGGCCTCCACCGCGGGGGTGCTCTACCGTGGGAGGTTCGTGGGCAGGAGGGGTGTCTCGTGCAGCCGGTGATTTCCGTCAAGAACCTCAGCAAGACGTACGCCTCGGGCTTCCAGGCGCTCAAGTCCATCAACCTGGAGATAAAGAGTGGGGAGATCTTCGCCCTGCTCGGGCCCAACGGTGCGGGCAAGACCACGTTGATCAGCATCATCTGCGGCATCGTCAACCCGAGCGGAGGCACGGTGCTGGCCGACGGGCATGACATCGTGTCGGACTTCCGGGCGGCCCGGGCGAAGATAGGGCTGGTGCCGCAGGAACTGTCCACCGACGCGTTCGAGAGCGTCTGGGCCACGGTGAACTTCAGCCGCGGCCTGTTTGGCAAGCCGCCCAATCCGGCCTATGTCGAGAAGGTGCTGCGCGACCTGTCGCTGTGGGACAAGAAGGACTCGCGCATCATGACGCTGTCTGGCGGCATGAAGCGCCGGGTGCTGATCGCCAAGGCGCTGTCGCATGAGCCGCGGATCCTCTTCCTCGACGAGCCCACCGCGGGCGTCGATGTCGAGCTGCGCCACGACATGTGGGAGATGGTGCGGGGCCTGCGCGAGCGCGGGGTGACGATCATCCTGACCACGCACTACATCGAGGAGGCGGAGAAGATGGCCGACCGCATCGGGGTGATCCACAAGGGCGAGCTCATCCTGGTGGAGGACAAGGCGGTGCTGATGCGCAAGCTCGGCACGAAGCAGCTCACCTTGCGGCTGCGCAGTCCGCTGGAGCGCATCCCCGAGGCGCTGGCCGGGCTCGCGCTCGAGCTGTCCGAGGAGGGGTACACGCTGGTCTATACCTTCGACACCCAGAAGGAGGAGACCGGCATCGCGACGCTGTTGCGGCGGCTGGGCGAGCACGGCATCGATTTCAAGGATCTGCATTCCAGTGAGAGCTCGCTGGAGGACATCTTCGTCAGCCTCGTGAGGGCCCGGTCATGAACGTGTATGCGATCCGCGCCATCTACCGCTTCGAGATGGCACGCACCTTCCGCACGCTGATGCAGAGCATCGCCTCGCCGGTGCTGTCCACCTCGCTGTACTTCGTGGTGTTCGGCTCGGCGATCGGCTCGCGCATGGGTCAGATCGACGGGGTCAGCTATGGGGCCTTCATCATTCCGGGCCTGCTCATGCTGTCGCTGTTGAGCGAGAGCATCTCCAATGCCTCGTTCGGCATCTACATGCCGAAGTGGTCGGGCACGATCTTCGAGGTGCTGTCCGCACCGGTGTCCTTCGTCGAGGTGGTGATCGGCTACGTGGGAGCCGCGGCCACCAAATCGGTGATGCTGGGCGTGCTGATCCTGGCGACGGCCCGGATCTTCGTGCCCTATGAGATCGCGCATCCGTTCTGGATGGTGGGCTTCCTGGTGCTCACCGCGGTCACCTTCAGCATGTTTGGCTTCATCATTGGCGTCTGGGCGGACGGTTTCGAGAAGTTGCAGATCATCCCGCTGCTCGTCGTCACCCCGCTGACCTTCCTCGGTGGCGCCTTCTACTCCATCCACATGTTGCCGCCCGTCTGGCAGAAGATCACCCTGTTCAACCCGGTGGTGTATCTGATCAGCGGCTTCCGCTGGAGCTTCTACGGCTCCTCCGACGTCAACGTCGAGATCAGCCTCGGCATGACCCTGGTGTTCCTCGCCCTGTGCCTTGGCGGCGTGGGGTGGATCTTCAAGACGGGATACAAGCTGAAGTCCTGAGCGGGCCCGGAACCGGTCCATCCTCCTCGTCCGTGGCACGCAGGGGTCCCGAGTCCAGTCCAGGATCGGGACCCTCAGGGGGATCGTGTGTTGGGGAACGTGCTTCAGCGCGGAGCGTTTGTCGCGAAGTGAGCCGATGCGTGGGATGACCTCGGAAGTGGTGTGGACGGCATGACCGCCTGAGTTAGGTTGCGTCGCCATCATGCCTTCATCCAGGAAAAGCACGCCGCCGGGTTCCATCTACGTCCTGCACGCTCGATTGGAGGGGATACAGCCCCCCATCTGGCGGGAGCTTCATGTCCAGGCAGGCACTTCACTCTCGAAGCTGCACGCCATCCTTCAAGAAGCCTTTGGATGGACGAACAGCCACCTGCATCAATTCGAGACGCGCTCGAAGATCTACGGGCCCCGATTACCGGCGATGAATTGGGCTTCATTCGGCCCATCCTCGACGAGCGCAAGTACCTCCTCTCGGACCTCGCTCCGGCGGCGCGTGCTTCCTTCTCGTACGTCTATGACATGGGGGACAACTGGGTGCACCGCATCCGCGTCAAGAAGGTGCAGCCAGCCCAGGCCCGAATGCGATATCCGGCGTGCACCGCGGGCGCCCGTGCGGCTCCGCCGGAAGACTGTGGTGGCGTGCTCGGCTACGACAACCTGCTCGAGGCTCTCCGGAACCCCGCGCACGAAGGGCGCGCGGAGCTGATCGAGTGGGTGGGGGATTCCTATGACCCGGAGGCGTTCGACCTCGAGGCCACGGACAAGGCGGTCCGGGCCGCCCGGTGAAGACCGCGTCCTCGCTAGCGGGTGCTTGTGAGCAACGGGCTCCAGGCTCCGGCACTCCGAGCCCCAGCCGATGGGTCGCGCGAGTGACGGCGACGTACAGCGCACGGCGGGACTCGGGCGTGTCCGGGTAGGTGCTCGCCGTGGCGTCTGGGATGAGCACGTAGTCGAACTCGAGCCCCTTGATCTCCTGGACGCACGTCACGGTGAGCCCAGGCCGGAACTCGAACTGCCCCGCGAGCGCGAGCCTCGCGGGAGGACCGTGTCGGAGGGCCTGCGCGAAGGTCCGCGCCGCCTCGGGAGAGCGGCAGATGAGCGTCAGGCTCGCCGAGGGATCCTCTGTCAGCACGGCGCGCGACTCCCGCGTGAGCCAGACGGCCAGGTGGAAGAGGTTGTCCCGCCGGCAGTGGGTGATGGAGGGCGGGTCGCGAGGGGCCGCGCGCTTCGGGTCGATCAGGGAACGGGCGAGCGCCGTGACATCGTCCGGGCAGCGGTAGCTCACCTCCAGCACGGCGCGCTCGGCCGTGGGCACCGCGAGTTCTTCCAATACCGCGTCCCATCCGCCGAAGAACGAGGTGGGGTCCACCTGCTGTGCCGCGTCTCCGGCGACGATGAAGGTGCCTCCGGGCCGCAGCCCGCGGCGCAGGAGCGCGAGCTCCAGGGGTGCGAACTCCTGGGCTTCGTCGATCACCATGCAGTCATACGCCGCGAGGGCTCCAAGCTTCGCTCCATTGGCCCGGGCCCTGAGCCGCTCCAACTCGAAGAGGACCGCGTAGTCCTCGGTGTCGACGCTGTCCGCGTCCTCCATCGGCGTGCCCGCGTCGATGCGTTGGCCATCGACGGTGACGAGGTTCTCGCGATCCACGTGGGCGTATTCGATCTCCGTGGGATCCAGGAACTGGATGCGCGTGTGCTCCGTCACCTCGGCGGCCACCGTGAGGGAGAGGGCGCCCGCCATGGCGGAGAGCACCCGCTCCATCCAGGAGCGGTCTCCGAACAGGTGCTCCAGGTCCACTCGCGAGGCGTGGGCGCGGGAACTGGTGGGCCGATCCTCGTCCCGCAGGGGTCTGGGGTGGTGCTGGATGAACTCCTCCAGGATGCCGCGCAGCGCGGGATGGCGCTTGAGGCGAATCACTCCAGACGTCGCATCCACGCTCTCGCGCCGGGGCAGATCCTTGAAGACGCGCCGGGCCACCGACGCGGCCCACTGCGCGTAGGTCCACACGTCGATTCCCTCGACGCCCCGGCGCTCGAGCATCAGCCGGGTGAGCCGGCTCAACCCCTCCGTGGGGACGAGCACCGCGCCTCGGAATCCAGGGCCCGCCTCCCGCTGGAGCTCGACCAGCCGGTGCAGCGCCACCGTCGTCTTTCCGAAACCCGCCTCCCCGAGCAGGAGCACGCTCCGGTCCCAGGGCAGGTCCACGACGCGCTGCTGGGCGGGGTCGAGCCGCACCTCCAGGGGCGAGCGGAAGGGCTGGCGGACCTTGGCGGGGCGGGGAGTCAGGTGGGGCCGGGGCACGTCCTCGTTCTGGCGCCAGTCCGCCCCGGTGTACTCCAGGCGCGTCTCCTCTCCCGTGTCGATCCACACGAGCGCCCCCGCCTCGAAGCCGAGCAGGTTCTTCTCGAGCAGCCTGCCCGACACTACCCGCTCGCCCACCTCGACGTCGTACTCCTCGCCCTCCTCGTAGGCGAAGAAGACCTCCGCGAGGGGGCTGTCCGCCAGTCGATGAGCGAGAGCGCCGGGCCGACGTGGGTGCTGGAGGCGAGCAACACATCCACCTCGCGCGGGCCGGTCTCCAGCCGCATGTGGGCGAAGTACGGGGTGCTCCGCCCGGATGCTGGGCGCGCACGGTGGCGAGCAGCCGCAGTTGATGATCGACCCGTCGTTGCTGGTCGGCGTTCAGTGGGGACACCGTACACCTCCGGGTGGAAGGAGAAGCGTACGGGTAGCAATCCGGCACGGGGCCGCGAATCCGTCAGGACACGGATTGCGGCCTTCCGGCGGGTTTGCTTGGATGATGGTGCCCGCGGCGAGTCCCCCGCGGGCACCCGGGCCTCAGGCGTCCGCCATCATGAACGCGATCTTGGACTGCCGCGCGGCGGTCGGGAAGCCGTTGGCGGTCGCCGCGGCGAGGTAGTCCTTCATGTTGGGGAACACGTAGTCGCGCTCCGCCGTGGTCGACAAACCCAGCCACGACACGATGGAGTGGGCGTACTGGTCCACGGACAACGTGGGAATCCAACGCCCCTTCGAGTCGACGGTGTCTGGGTTGTTCACCGCGTTGTTGGACAGGTCCAGGTTGGGGAACGTGCCATACAACCGGCGCCCGAGGACGCGATCCCCGAGGACGAGGGCATGGCTTCCCCAGCCATGGTCCGTCCCCTTGTCGGAGTTCTCCACGAGGGTGCGGCTGAAGTCGCTCATGGTGAAGAGCGTGGCCTGCGGCGCGTTGGCACCAATGGCCGTCTGGACGAGCACGAGCGCCCGGTAGAAGGCGTCGAGCGCGAAGTCGAGCTGTTTGAACAACGAGCGCTGGGCCGTGTCCTGCCCGGTGTGGGTATCGAAGCCGCCCAACCCCACCGAGAACATCTGGCGCTTGAGGCCCAGGCCGCCGCTCGCCACGGGAGTTGCTCCCGCCACGATGTCCCGGAGGACCTGGTAGAGCTGGGGCGGCAGGGACCAGCCCCCGCCGTCGGTGGGCAGGACGAACAGGGCGTCAATGGCCTCGCGCGTGGCCTGCGGGAGCAGGTTCCAGGCCACATCCCGCGCGGTGGTGCGCGAGTTGGCGAAGTTCTGCGCCATGGAGAACGTGTCACCATAGGAAGCCTCCAGGGTGACATCGTTGTGGAGGGCCAGCACCTCGGCGAGCGCTTCTTGTTGCAGGGCGCCGAAGGCGGCGTCGCTCGAGGCCCGGAAGCCGAGCGAGCCATTGGTGGCCACCGTCATGGGCTGCCGTGAAGCGCCCAGGGAGAAGAGCCCCTTGCCGCCGAACGAGGTCACCTCCGGATACTCCCCGGGGTTCAGTCCGCTGAGCTTGTCCGCGGTCCGGCCGCCCCACCCGGTCACCTTGCCGATGAGCGGCAGGGGGAGGATGACACTGGAGGGGTTCGCGATGCCGCTCGCCCAGGCATCCTGCTGGTCGGAATGGGAGAACAGGTTGTCCGGCCGTACCACCGTGCCCGAGGTGTAGTCCGTCTTCTTCATGGGCAACACGAGCGGCCCCACGTTGCACACCACCGCGGCCTTCTCCTGCTCGAAGAGCGCCTGGAGCTTGGTGAGCGAGGGGTGCAGTCCATGGGAGCCGGTGGCGGTCCCCACGGGGTTGATGGGCAGCAGGTCCGCCAGCTTGATGCCGATGTTCGGCCGCGCCGCGAGGTACTGCGCATGGGGGGTCGCGAGCCGGGGAACGATGAGGTTGTTGGAGTCGTTGCCGCCCAGAAGGAAGACACACACCGCGGCGCGGTGGCCCGCGTAGCCGGCGGTGGTGGCGGCGCGCGCTTCCCCCACCAGCGGGGAAGGGTGGCGGCGGCGGTGAGCAGGCCCGTGGCCCGGAGGAACTGGCGTCGTGAGGAGCTCATGGGATTACCTCTGGATCTGGAACTCGGGGGAGAGCGACGTGAGGTAGATGGCCAGCTTCTGTCGGCGGGTGCTGCCGGCGCGGGGATCGACGATGGCGTTGTAGACCGCGAGCTGGAGGTTCGAGGACATCGCGTCATGGAGCCAGTAGCGGCCGAGCCAGTACACCAGGTCACTCGGGTCCGCGGGCAGCGCGCTGTAGTCGAGCAGGATTCCGTTGGTCGCCGCCGTGCTCGAGAAGAGCAGGTCGTGCACGAAGTTGGCGCGCGCGGTGGCCGTCGCGGTGTCCAGGATGGCGAACTCGGGGCCGAGCAGCCCGTTGCCGCCCGGGGCGGGAGCGTTGGGGGGTAGTAGCTGAAGACCGAGGCGGGCCTCGGCACTTCCTGCCCGAGCGACTTGCTCCAGGAGTTGAGCTTGGCTCCCGGGTTCTTGTCCGCCGTCTGCTCCAGCGTGCCGTTCAACCACCGGATGCTCGAGGTGATGAACAACGCGGGCGGCCGAGCCGGCCGAAGGTGGCGTAGAGCGACAGGGGCGGCTGGGGCCCGCGCGCCTCGGTGTCCTCGAGGATCTTCCGGACCACCGCGCCCAGGTCACCCCGTACGCCACTGCCATTGTTCTTGAAAACAGCCACCACCCGGCTGACGTACGCGGGGCTGGGATTGCTGGTGACCAGGTGTTGGATGAGCTGCTTGCAGATGAACGGAGGCAGGTTCGGATCGGCGAAGATGTTGTCGAGCGCCTCCTTGAGGTGCACCGTGGCGCTCGCTCCCGCCGTCGTCACCACGCCCCGCAGGAGCGTCTGCGACGTGGAGTCGTGATTGACATCGCAGCCCACCATCGGCTGGGCGTAGTTGGCCGGGTTGCTGCGGCCCTTGGTGGGGCAGCCCGTGGCGCTGGCGAAGGTCCACCCGGAGAGGGCTCGCGAGAACGCCTGGACCTGGGCCTCGGTATACGCGGGGAGCGGCACGCCGTTGGCGTCGAGCTTCACGGTGCCGTCGTCGTTCAGCTTGTGCAACCCGAGCGTGAAGAGCTGGAGCAGCTCCCGGGCGTAGTTCTCGTTCGGCGCGATGGCCTTGCCCGCCGTGTCGAACGCCCGGTTGTTCACCATGTCCAGGTAGCTGCCCATGGCGGGGTCGCGGGTGATGGCGTCCAGCAGGGTGCGGAAGTTGCCGAAGGCGTTCGCGGAGAGCAGGTTGAGATAGCCCGCCATCGCCACCTTGGGCTCCGACTCGGGCGTGGTCTGGCTGTCGGTGATGCCATTCGAGGTCGCGACGAGGATCTGACTCAGCGCGAAGGCCACCCGCTGCCGGAGCTGATCCTTGCCCATGATGGCGTTGTAGAAGAACTGGGAGCCAATCTCCTTGCTCGTGGTCGTCCCGTCGTACGTGTAGCGGGGCGCCGAGAGCTGCTCGGAGATGGCCTGGGTGATGCCCACGTCCACCACGTGCTCCACGCTGTCGATGGGCAGCGGGCTCACTCCATTCGCCGGCGGGGCCCGAAGGTGGCCTGCTCGAGGAACCGGATGGCATTGGCCTCGGACGGCTCGGTGAGCGACTCGGCCTGCTCCACCTGCGCGAGGCTGTCGACGGGGTTCTCCCCGGGGAACCCTCCTCCTGGACGCAACCCGTGGCGCACAGGGCGAGGGTGAGGGCGGCGGTGCGACGTATCATCCGATGTCCTCCTGGGACATGCTGCGCGGAAGCGGCATAGTGCGTAATTCAGGACTAACTATCAAGACCTTATAGAATAAAAAATACGACGAAGGCTGAAAAATTGTAAAAACAGTGTCACGGCAACAGACCTCGAGGAAAACCATCTCTTGAGTCTCAAGAGTTGGGGAAATCTAGAATTACATGGATTGATATGCGAAATCCATCGCCTCATGGGTGCTGTTAAGCTAAGGAAAGGGGTGTCGCCCAGAACAAACCCAAGACAAAGAGGTGCCCTTGAAGCTCAGGACATCGACAACACCGCCCCCCGTGCTGTCTGGTTCCCCCGCTGCTTCCGCCCTGACGGCGGTGGTGGCCGCGGCCGTCTCGTTGACGGCTTGCGGAGGTGAGGGAGCCGGCGCGGGTGTGGACTCGGCCATCATCATGACCCCTCCGGGCACCGGCGTGACGGCCGCGTACTCGCCCCTGTACGAGCCCGGCACCGAGGCCGTCGAGCAGCTCCAGTACACGGAGCCCGACGGCACCCTGGTGACCTTCATGGGCGCGCGCCCCACCGAGCGCCATGCGCGTGAGCGCGGCGAGGCGTGGGACGCTCCCGACACGGGCCCGGGCCGCTACTTCACCTTCCCCACCTTCTACTTCCAGAACCGCACCTTCGGTCTGGAGATCCGCGACGAGGTGCCCGCCGGCCGTCAGAAGATCTCGGTGTACCTGCATGTCAATGATGGCACGTTCCGGGGCACCACCTTCAGCCTGTTCCGCAACATCAACAACCCCAACGTGCGCGACTACGGCTGGTCGCTGAACTACGGCTTCAACAACCCGCTCGAGGCCAACCAGCCCATCTGCCACGCGGGCACGCGCGATTGCATGATGTCGTTCACCTCCAACTGGCGCACGTCCCCGCACAGCCCGTTGAAGATTGGCGACAAGATCGAGCTGGCCCCCGCGCCGCGTCTGATCTCCCCGGCCATCGACGGCGGCGGTGAGCGCTACTACTCGTTCGAGCAGCTCTACGTGGTGGGCAAGGGCATGCGCCCCTGGTACGGCGTCGCCCCCAACCTGGACTCCGAGCCGCTGCCCGACGAGACGCTGCTGGGTGGCCAGGCCAGCGTGTCCTACAACTACTCGGAGGAGCCGCACCGGGTGTTCCAGCAGATGGCCAACAACATCGGCATCAAGAACACCAAGAGCTTCGTGCAGGGACGCCGGCTGTTCCACACCTCGTTCGCGGATGGCACGCACTCCGAGCACCCGACCAGCAACCCGGTGTTCACCGAGCACAAGGGGCAGCTCGGCCCCCGCTACAACCAGGCGCGCTGCATCGAGTGCCACGCGCTCAACGGCCGCAGCGTGGCGCCGGCGGCGGGCGCGCGGCTCGCCACCCTGTCGGTGCTGACGGGCGCGGCGGGTGCCGGCGGCTCGGTGCTGCCCGACCCCACCTACGGCTGGAACGTGCAGCAGGTGGCGAGCTCCACCTCCGCGCCCGGCTACGGGGTGAGCGTGGCGTCCTACACGAAGACGGTGCGCACGCTGGCCGACGGTACGCAGGTGGAGCTGGCCGGGCCCGTCTACTCGTTCTCGGGTCCGGTGCCGTCGCTCTACTCCGTGCGCCGGGCCCCGCAGGTCATCGGCATGGGTCTGCTGGAGGCGGTGGCCGAGCCCACCATCCTGGCGCTGGCCGACCCCAATGACGCCAATGGTGACGGCGTGCGCGGTGTGCCGCACTGGGTGAACAACCCCGAGACGGGCAAGGTGCACCTCGGCCGCTTCGGCTGGAAGGCCACCAAGGCGAGCGTGCGCCAGCAGGTGGGTGACGCGCTCATCAAGGACATGGGTGTCACCTCGCCGGTGTTCCCGTCGGTGAGCTGCCAGAAGGGCTCGCCCGACTGCCGCGCCACCACGGCGGCCACGGCGGTGTCGGAGACGGAGCTCCAGCGCATGTCGGACTACCTGTCGCTCATCGGCGTGCCGGCCCAGCGCAGCCTGCGCAGCGGCTATCCCGAGGGCATCCGCGTCTCGCCGGAGCATGACGTGAACCCGCCGCTCATCCAGCGCGGCAGCGCCGTCTTCGCCGAGGCCCGTTGCACCTCGTGCCACACCGCGCAGCTGACCACGGGCAGCAACCACCCGTTCGCCGAGCTGCGCAACCAGACCATCCGCCCGTACACGGATCTGCTGCTGCACGACATGGGGCCGGAGCTGGCGGACACGCTCACCGAGGGCCGGCCACCCCGAACCTGTGGCGCACGCAGCCGCTGTGGGGCCTGGGCTCGCTGAAGTTCGTGCAGGGCGGCGCGCAGAACGTGCGCTACCTGCATGACGGCCGCGCCCGCACGCTGGCCGAGGCCATCATGTGGCACGGCGGCGAGGCCACGGGCAGCCGCGACCGCTTCGCGGCGCTCCCCAAGGCGGACCGCGACGCGCTGTTCGCCTTCCTCGAGTCGCTGTAGTGGATGGGGCGGCCCCGCTCCTCCGGGGCCGCCCTCGCTGTCTCAGGGGATGGAGTAGCGTTCCGCCGTGTTCTGGTCGCTGCTGGTGAAGCCCCCCACCAGCAGCAAGGTGTTGCCGTCGATCCACGTGGCCGTGTGCTTGTAGCGGGCCACGCCCGGCGACGCCGCGACGCTCCACGTGTTCGTGGCCGGGTCATAGCGCTCGGACGTGGAGTTGATTCCCGTCAGCGGGTGGTATCCACCGATCACCAGCACCTTGCCCTTCACGAACGTGGCCGTGTGATCCCGGCGCGGGGAGTTCAGCGCGCGCGCAGGGGACCAGGTGGACGTGGCGGGATTGAACAGCTCCACCGTGACCCCGAGGTACTTGTCCTGGGTCAACCCGCCCACCACCAGCACCGTCCCGTTGTCCAGCAGGGTGGCCGTGTGGAGGGAGCGGCCCGTGCTCAGGTTGGCCACGCTCGTCCAGGTGCCGGTGGAGGGCTCGTAGAGTTCCGCGGACGCCAGGGGGACGCCTTCCGCCCCGGTGCCTCCCGTGACCAGCACCTTGCCATCGCGCAGCACGGTCATGGTGTGGCCGCGGCGAGCGGTGAGGAGCGAGCCCGTGGTGGACCACTGGCGCGTGGACGGATCATACAGCTCGGCGGTGGCCAGCACGGCGCCGGAGCTCTCCGCCACGCCTCCTCCCGCCACCAGCACCTTGCCGTTGGGCAGCAGCACGGCGGTGTGCTCATAGCGAGGGGTGCTCATCCGTCCCGTCGCCGACCACACGCCCTGGGCGGGGTCGTACAGCTCCTCGACGCTGGCGGAGTTGGATTTGGCTCCTCCGGCGACGAGCACCTTCCCATTGGGCAGGAGGGTAGCCGTATGGCCGCGGTGGGTGGCGATGGGGCTGCCCACGGCCCACCAGATCCCGGTGGTGGGCTCGTACTCCTCCGCGGTGCGGCTGTAGCCACCGAGGACGAGCACCCCGCCCGTGGGCAGTGCGGTCGCGGTGTGCCGCTGCCGCTGTTGAAGGGTGTTGGAGATGGGGGAGGGCGTCGAGGAGACGACGTGCACCCGCTGGGTCTTGATGCCCGTGTTGCCAGAGGCATCCGTCAGCGAATAGGTGAGCGTATAGGTGCCCGGAACGTTCGTGTCGACCGTGCCTTGGGCCGTCACGAAGGTGGACCCGGTGCTGCCATGATCGCAGGCATCGTGGGCCACGACTTGATCGGGGGTGAACGGAGAGCCCTCGACGAGGGTGATGTCCCCGCCCTCCAGATAGATTTCCGGCGGCAGGGTATCGAGCACCGTCCATTGGGTGAGGCAGGTGGCGCTATTGAATCCATCCGAGACGGAGAACCCCGTGAAGATGGTCCCCACGTTCCTGTAGTCGCCGATCCTCGTGATGGTTTGAATCTGGCAATTGTCTGAGTACTTCAGGTTGGCGACCTGGCGGAAGTACTCGCCGTCGCACTCCAACACGCCGCCGTAGGCGTCGCACGTCACGACGGGGGGCGTCACGTCGGGCGAGCAGCTATCCGCCAGATTCCGGGACCGGTGCTCACCGCCGGAGGCGTCTCGGGCTCACCCGTCACGTCCTCGTCGGAGGCGACACCGCCGCACGCCGTGGAGAGCAACACGGCGCAGGCCGCCAGGGTCTGGTGGGCAATTCCAGACAAACGTTTCTGGTGAAATAAATGTGACATCATGGATGCGTGCTCCTTCTTGGGGGTAGGGAAGACAGAGGGGACGGCCGGAGCAATGAAGCACGTTCGCGTTCAACCAAACAAGACGCACGTGGACGTCTTGCATTCGCCCGGTTCTTCCAATGCTTCCAGCCGGAAAGTTGAAGGAGGGGTGCCAGCGAAGCGAGGGTTTCCGGTTCTACCCGAAGCCCCGGTGTGCTCGCGGGGGTTGAACGCGGGGGCGGGGATTCTGCCCCATCCGTCGTGAAGGCCGGAAGGGGGGCCGCCCGTCACCGTGTCCCCCCTGGGAACCCGGCTGGCCGGTTGGGGTATAGTGCGCGCCGCACTCCTCGTGCCCTTGCTTCCCATGCTTCGTTCGCGCCTTCGTCCCGTCCCCGCGCTCCTCGCGTCCCTCGCCCTCGTGTCCTGTGGGGGCCCCCGTCTCGAGGCGCAGAGCCTCCAGCCACCTCCGCCCGCCTCCAATGGGGGCCGGCCGGTGTCGGATCCTCCGCCCTCGCGCATCGTCATCCACGCCACCATCTTCCGCGAGGCCCTCATCCGGAAGATGGCCGAGAGCCTGCCCCGCTCGGGCGAGGGGGACGCCGACGTGCTGGCGGGCCAGAAGATCCACTACACCGGCAGCGCGAGCCGGTGACGCTCAAGTTCGATCGCGGCCGCGTGGTGGTGGGCGTCAACGTGCTCGGGCGCTTCAACATGCTCGGGGAGCGGCAGATGCCCATCTCCCTCACCATCGCTGGTGAGCCGGTCATGACGGCCGACTTCAAGGCGCTCCTGCAGTCCACCGAGGTGCAGGTGGTGGCCTCCGGGCCGGTGGACACCGTCAACCGGGCCATCGAGGACAAGCTGCGCGGCCTCGTGGGCAAGACGCTCGACGACTTCCGCTTCGACGTGCGCCCCATGGTGGCCAACGCCTTCTCCCGGCTCGCCCGGCCCATCGAGATTCCCGTGGGAGATCAGCTGGCGTGCGCCGAGCTGAAGGTGACCAACCTGGAGCCTCGCCCACGGTGCTCGCCGATGGTTTCGAGAAGGACCTCGGCATCGTCGTGATGCCCTCGGTGACGCTGCCCTGCACCCCGGTGGCCAGCCTCGCCCAGGCCCCCGACGCCGGCACCCCCGGCCCCGACGCGGGGACGGACACCCGGCTCGCCAGTGGCACCCCGGGCGCCTCCGCGCAGCCGGCCACCTACGTGGTCGGGGCCTCCTCCGGAGATGGCGGCACCCCGGCGGACGGGGGCGTCGTGGCCAGCGACGTGCGCATGCCCCTGCTGCAGAACGTCTCCACCCTGCCTTCGGGTCCCTTCAAGGTGGTGGTGCCCGTGGCCGCGCGCTACGAGGAGCTGTCCAAGGCGCTCGAGTCCTCCATGAACGGGCGGCTGTTCTTCTCCGCCTCCAATCCCGAGCTGTACATGGAGAAGCCCCAGGTCTATCCCTCGGATGACACGGTGGTCATCCGGATGAACCTCGGGGGCAGGGCCCGGGTGGGGGACTACTCGGTGGGCGTGGGCGGCGAGCTGTTCTTCGCGGGCCACCCCCACGTCATCGACAATCAGCTCTCCGTTCCGGACCTGGAGATCACTCCGGGCACGGCCAGCGAGCTGGTGAAGCTCAAGTTCGCCCTGGACTACGCGTCCATCCGCGACCAGGCCCGGCAGGCGCTCCGGGTGGACGTCTCCGAGCGGCTCGCGGCGGTGAAGGACAAGCTGTCCACCGAGGTGTCCTTCGACGACAGCCTGGGCTGTGTGCGCGGCCAGGTGCTGCGCTCGGAGGTGACGGGCGTCTATCCGCACCCCTCCTTCCTGCGCATCTACGTGCAGGTGGATGCCCAGCTCGGTTTGTACCTGCCCTGCAAGGGATAGGGCGCCCGAAAACCCCTGCGATTGGGAGGGAGGGCGGCGTTGATGACGCCCCTCCCACTCGAAGCAGACAGGGCACGTGACCTGACCTCCCGGGTCCATTTCTGGAACGAGCTCTTGTCCGCTGCTGGGGGGCGGGCGTGCCTTGCGTGACTTTTGAAGTCACGTCCTCTAGAGTCTCCTCCGTGCTTGCCGGTGCCTCACCGAGATGCTACTTTCTCCGGGTGGAAGCGAATTCCGTGTTTTCAGCCTGGAGAGAGACCTCAGCGGAGAGAGTGGTTCGATGGACGGGTCCATGGCGAACGTGACTTCACCCGGAGGGCTGCGCGGGACCTTGTGGGCTTCGCTCCTGACGATCCTGGGTTGTGCCTCCACCCCACCCATCGAAGGGGTCGTGCGCCCCAGGCCCGGAGAAGCCTTCCTGGAGAGCCTCCCGGGCCCGATGCCCGGCTTCGGACCCTTCGACTCCTACTCGGATGCGCTGATCGCCGCCTGTCCGCGCATCCTGTCCAAGCCCCATGCGACCGCGGGCCGAGCGCAAGCCCAGGACTTCCAGTTGCGCTGGCGAGTCTCGCGCGAGTACTGCGCCCGGCTCTATTACACCCCGGATCACAAATACGAGATGAGCATGCTGACGGACCAGTCGCGGCCGGATGGTCTGGACAGGAAGAAGAGCTGTGTCCTTCCGTTCCACGTGGAGGATCAGCGCTACCCGCCGGGCAGTCTCGAGTATGTCTTCGCGCTCCACAACCATCCCTACGCCGCCCGGCTCTCCGACGATGACATCCAGTCCATCGTCTCGAAGGGACGGCTCCACGGCTTCGAGGCCGAGACCCGCGAGGGCAAGGTCAAGCTCGCCGTCATCGCGTTCTTCTCGAACTCGGCGGACACCGAGCACCCGACGTGTGACGGTTTCTTTCAATACATTCCGCTGACGAGTCAATTGTTGAAGTGGACCCAGGCCCAGGGCGAGTGGCGCTGCCAGCAGACGGGCACCGTCCGCTGGCTCAACGAGACGGACTTTCGCGTCGAGGCACACGTGGCGCCCTGCCAGATGTCCCCTGGGGGGCGCCATGAGACCCAGCTGCCTGCCCCTCGCGCTCACGGTCTTCCTCTCCAGCTGCGCGCTCTTCCACCCCGCGGCGCCCCGCACCCCGGAGGACCCCTCCATCCGGTTCCCGTCCTTCCACGAGCGCTTCGCCACGCCAGTGGGCGGGGAAGGCCAGACGTATGAACTGGATGGCGTGACGCTCCGGGCCCTCTCCATCGCCTCGCGGGACTTCCTGCCTTCCGGCGGCACTCAGGCGTCGTGCGCGGACAAACCAGAGGCCCTCCGCTACCGGTTCATCCGGCAGGGAGAGATCATCTTCGTGCAGATCTCCCTGAACGCCGCCGTCTGCGAGCACGCCATCCTGGACGGGGGTGAAGTACGCCATCCACACCGATGGCCGCATCCTCCGCCGCCTCTTCGACGGAGAGCCCGAGGCATTGCCTCCGGAATCCGATCCAGCGCAGGTGCCGCCCTCGCCCGCCGCACCGGTGCCCTCGTCCCAGGTCGGTTCCACCTCGGCCCCGCCCGCGGCTGACCTGCCCGCGTCCTGGTTCGATGGGGGCACTCCCGACGCCGGAAGCCCTGGCGCGGATGGCGGCGTCCAGACTCCCGACGCGGGCTGAGCGCATCGCCCCATGCGATTGGGATAGGGCGCCCGAAAACCCCTGCGGCGGAGGGAGGGACGCGTTAAGTCACGCCCCTCTCATTCCATGGAGGGGTTGACGCACATGAACTACCGGATGCTGGGCCGCACGGGCCTGTATGTGTCGGAGCTGTGTTTCGGAGCGATGACGTTTGGTGGAGAGGGCCGGTTCAAGGCCATCGGGACCCAGGGCCAGTCCGAGGCGGATGCGCTGGTGGGCCGCTGTCTGGACACGGGCATCAACTTCTTCGACACCGCGAACGTCTACTCCAACGGCCTGTCCGAGCAGATCCTCGGCAAGGCGCTGGGGGAGCGGCGCAAGGATGTCGTGCTCGCCACCAAGGTGCGCGGGCGCATGGGTCCCGGAGTCAACGAGGTCGGCCTCTCTCGTGGACACATCATGGACTCGGTGCATGCCAGCTTGAAGCGGCTGGGCACCGACTACATCGACCTGTACCAGATTCATGGTTTCGATGCCGTCACACCGATTGATGAGACATTGCGCGCGCTCGATGATTTGGTGCGTCAGGGCAAGGTGCGCTATCTCGGGGCCTCCAACCTCGCGGCCTGGCAGTTGATGAAGGCGCTCGGCATCAGCGAGCACCGGGGGCTCGCGCGCTTCGAGTCGTTGCAGGCCTACTACAGCATCGCGGGCAGGGAGCTGGAGCGGGAGCTGGTGCCCCTGATGAAGGACCAGCAGGTGGGCCTGATGGTGTGGAGCCCGCTGGCGGGTGGTTTCTCAGCGGCAAGTACCGCCGGGGAGCCCAGGGTCCCGAGGGCGCTCGTCGCACCCAGTTCGACTTCCCGCCGGTGAACCAGGAGCGGGCCTACTCCGTCATCGACGTGATGGATGGCATCGCCAAGGCGCACTCCAGCTCGGTGGCGCGGGTGGCGCTGGCGTGGCTGCTGCACCAGCCGCACGTCACGACGATCGTCATCGGAGCCAAGACGGCCGAGCAGCTCGAGGACAACCTCGCGGCGCCCGAGTTGAAGCTCTCGCCCGAGCAACTCGCCGCGCTGGAGACCGCCTCGGCGCTGCCTCCCGAGTACCCGGGCTGGATGCTGGCCTTCCAGGGCCAGGGCCGCGCTCCCGAGCAGAAGTAGCGGCGTTGGCGGTGTCTCTCAACCCAACAGGAACCCTCCAAGGACTTGACTTGGGAAGTCGAGTCCGCTTCAGTAGGCGGCCACGTCGTCGGCTGTCGAGTCGGCGATGTGAGGCGTGCATTCACGGAGGGGCAGCGCATGGCGGACGAGAAGGACGAGGGGCAGGGGCCTTTCCACCTCGGGAATCGGTACGAAGAGGTGGAGCCTGGGCTGGGTCGTCTCCATGAAGCGTGGCACGTGGGCACGGGGCGTCCGGCCTTGCTTCTGTTTCCATCGGATCGCGTGGAATGGAAGCCAGACGGGTCCTGGGATGTGCATTTCTCCTGTCAGCCGAAGGCCCCTCCGTCACCGTGACGGTGAATCGCTCGCCCGCTGCTGCTGACTTGACGGAACTGGCGGACATCCTGGTGATGATGTCCACCGCGGTGCAGTGCGTGGAGGACAATCCCCAGGCGCGAGACCACCTGTTGAAGGGGACTGTGAAGCCCTCAGTGCAGCAGGCCTCGAAAGTGCATGGGACGAGGCGCTTCCGGGTGGCGATGTCCGCCGGGGCCCTGGCCATGGTCGCGCTGGGTCTGGGCGTCTGGCTGTTCCTGTCGAGTAATCCAGATGCCTCGGAGGAACTGGCCGAGGAATCGTCATCCCAGACAAATGCCCCGATCTTGAGCAACTCGGACACACCGCGCCCGGCGGCGCTCTCCTATCCCTTGCCCGCGAGGCCCTTCCGCAATCAGGCCGTGACTCCCTGCAAGCCCAAGCCCGTCGAATTCGAGATCAATGGCGGGTGCTGGATGGAACTCGCTCTGAAGCCCCCCTGCACGGACCTCGTGGCGGAGTACCAGGGCAAGTGCTACGTGCCCGTCTCGAAGGACCGGAGCGGAGGCCGTCTGCCGCAATCCTCCAAGCCATGACCTGACGTTCAGCGGGGCGCCACCATGCGCCAGCAGCGGTGGATGTGCTGGCGCTGGAAGTCCTCGGGGATGGAGCCCGGCGTGAGTTCCTCCACCTTCGCGTAGTGGCGCACGGCGGAGTCCTTCAACTCGAAGCCCAGGAAGTTGGTGGAGAAGTAGAGGACGCCGCCGGGCGACAGCAGCGCGCCGAGTGCCTCCAGCATGCGCACGTGATCCCTCTGCACGTTGAACGTCCCCTGCATGCGCTTGGACGTGGAGAAGGAGGGCGGATCGCACACCACCAGGTCGAACGTCTCCTCGGGGTTGTCCTTCTGGGACAGCACCCAGGCGAGCGCATCCCCGCGCAGCAGGGTATGGCTCGCATTGGACAAGCCATTGAGCGCCAGGTTGTCCTCGGCCCAGTCGAGGTAGGTATTGGACAGGTCCACGCTCAGGGTGCGCGTGGCCCCGCCCGCCGCGGCGTACACGGTGAAGGCGCCCGTGTAGCAGAACAGGTTGAGGAAGCGCTTGCCCCGGGCCTCCTCCCGCACCCGGGCCCTCGTCAGCCGGTGGTCCATGAACAGGCCCGTGTCCAGGTAGTCCCCCAGGTTCACCCAGAACTTCAGCCCCTGCTCCTCCACCACGATGCGCTCGCCGCTCTCGCCCACCCGCCCGTACTGCGAGCGGCCCCACGGCTGGGGCAGGTGCGTCTTCACGTGGATGTACGCCGCCGGCACGTCCAGCACCGCCCTCACCGCCTCCAGCACCTCCGCGCGCTGCTCCTCCAGCCCTCCCTTGATGGCCTTGCGGCGGGGGTACTCCACCGGTGCACCCGCTCGCCGTAGAGGTCCACCGCATAGGGGTATTCGGGGATGTCCCGGTCATAGACGCGGAAGGCGGTGAGCCCCCGGGCCTTCGCCCACTTGCGGAAGTGCCGCACGTTCTTGCGCAGGCGGTTGGCGAACATCCCTTCCCCGCCTTGGAGCCCTGGTCCGCTGTCGTCATGCCCGACGTGTCCTCCCGTGTGCCTGATAGCTCTCATCTCCGACTCTTCACCCGCGGGCAAGCGTTGCGCACTCGCTGTCCCGGGTTCACCCGGCCTCCCGGGGACGTGGGGAGTGTGCTAGTTCGCCGCCATGCGCTTCGACACCCTCGCCATCCACGCCGGCCAGGAGCCGGACCCCACCACCGGCGCCATCATGACGCCGGTCTACCTGACCTCCACTTATGTCCAGGATGGTCCCGGTGAGCACAAGGGCTACGAATACAGCCGGACCCAGAACCCCACCCGCAAGGCGCTCCAGGAGTGTCTGGCGGCGCTCGAGGGCGCCAAGCACGGCTTCGCCTTCGCCTCGGGTCTGGCCGGCTCGGCCATGTTGATGCACCTGCTCGGCGTGGGCGACCACGTCGTCGTCTCGGACGACGTGTACGGCGGCTCCTTCCGCATCTTCGACAAGGTGTTCCGGCGCCATGGCCTGGAGTTCACCTACGCGGACCTGTCCCGCCCGGAGTCCTTCGAGGCCGCCATCACCCCGAAGACGAAGATGGTGTGGGTGGAGTCGCCCACCAACCCCATGCTCAAGCTCATCGACCTGGCGCGCATCGCCGAGACGGCGAAGAAGCGCGGGGTCCTCTCGGTGTGTGACAACACCTTCATGACGCCGTACTTCCAGCGTCCGCTGGAGCTGGGCTTCGACGTGGTGACGCACTCCACCACGAAGTACCTCAACGGGCACAGCGACGTGGTGGGGGGCTTCGTGTGCACGAGCAACGACGAGCTCGCCCAGCGCATGGGCTTCATGCAGAACGCGGTGGGCGGCGTGCCCGGTCCCATGGACTGCTTCCTGGTGCTGCGCGGCGTGAAGACGCTCGGCGTGCGCATGGAGCGCCACGCGCAGAACGCCCAGAAGATCGCCGAGTTCCTCGTCAAGCACCCCAAGGTGAACAAGGCCACCTACCCGGGCCTGGAGAGCCACCCCCAGTACGCGCTCGCCCGCAAGCAGATGACGGGCTTTGGCGGCATGATGACCTTCGACATCAAGGGTGGCCTGGAGTCCGCGCGCCGCTTCCTCAAGGCCGTCAAGGTGTTCGCCTGCGCCGAGTCGCTCGGTGGCGTGGAGTCGCTCATCGAGCACCCGGCCATCATGACGCACGCCTCCGTCCCGAAGGAGACGCGCGAGGTGCTCGGCATCTCCGATGGGCTCATCCGCCTGTCCGTGGGCATCGAGGACGCGCAGGACCTCATCGACGACCTGAAGCAGGCGTTCGAGGTGGCGTGAGGTGGTGTCCGGGGGCACGCTTCCCCCGGAATCGCCGTAGACTCCCGGTGTCCGTCGCTGTTCGCGGAGGTGGCCGCTCATGACGAAGGTCTCCCTTCAGGCCGAGGAGGGTGCTCGCCCGGTGAAGCAAGACAAGCCAGAGGAGGCGATCCGGGAGTTCGAGCGCGCCCTGGCGCATGATGCCCAGGATGGGAACGCGCTGCTGGGCCGGCGCGGCTGCGCCTGTCGCGAGGCGAGAACGACGCCGGGCGCGCCCTGTTGCGCCGCCTGCTGAAGGTGGATCCCCAGCACGCCGAGGCGCAGGTCCACCGGCCCGGCTCGATGCCACGGCGGGGGACGAGAAGGCGCTCGAGGCGCTGCGGAAGCTGGCGGCCCGGAAGGACGCGGATGCCTTCGTGCTGCTCAGCCTCGGACAGACCCTGCTCACCCGCGGGCGGTTCGAGGACGCGGCGGAGGCGTTCGAGCGCGCGCTGCGGCTGCAACCCGAGGAGTCCTCCCTGCTGCTCTCCCTGGGCATGGCGCGGCAGGGGCAGGGAAGGGGAGCAGGCGCTGCAGCACTTCCTGAAGGCCACGGAGGTCAACCCGGGTGACTACCAGGCGCCCCTGCTCGCCGCGCGGCTGCTCGTCCATCAGGGCCAGCTCAACCGGGCCCTGACGCTGATGAAGCAGGCCCTGGAGCGGGTGCCGGACAAGGCGGAGCTCTACCCCGAGCTCATCCGGCTCTATCTGCTGATGGGCGAGACGAAGGGCGCGATGCGGACGGCCGCCGAGTTCCGCACGCACAGCCCGCGCAGCGCCGAGGCGGCCTACCTGCACGGGCTGACGAACATGATGATGGGCTACACGCAGGAGGCCGAGCGGTTGTTGAACGCCTCGCTGTCGTTGGACCCGAAGGGCATCGACGCGCGCCTGGCGCTGGCCAACATGCGCCGCACGGAGGGCGACCAGGTCGGGGCGCTGAAGTGGTTGGAGGAAGCCTGGAAGCTCAATCCCCAGGCGCCGGGGCCCGCGTGCGAGCTGGCGGTGCTCTTCATGTCCCAGCCCGGGGGCTCGGTCCAGGCCGTCCAGCTTCTGAGGGTGGCGCTCGGAGCCCATCCCGACGAGCCGAGCCTGAACCTCAACATGGCGCTGGCGCTCGCCGACAGCGATGTGCCCAAGGCGCGCGAGCACGCGCTCCGGGCCAAGGCCTGGGGGCAGAAGAGCCTCCGGGAGCAGGCGGAGCGGCTGCTCTCCCGCCTGTCCTAGTCAGCGCGCCGGGAGCGGCTGGCCGAGCAGCTCCAGCGCCCGGGCCGCCGCGTCCGCCAGGGACTGGGCGCAGGAAAACACCCCTCGCCGCAGCACGTGGGCCAGTCGGCGGGAGGGGTGCGCAGCAACTGACTCACGGCGAAGCGGTAGGCGAGTGGCAGGCCCACGTCCTCACAGGCCCGCCGCACCGCGTCCTTCACCGCTTCGTCGTTCACCTCCACGGGGCGTGCTCAGCCCGCCACGCGGTGCAGGTGCTCGATGAGATCGATCTTCGTGATGACGGCGAGCACCTTCTCGCCCTCCTTCACCACGGCGACCTTGTCCTGGTTGAACACCTCGCGCAGCCGGTTGAGGCTCGTTTCCGGCGCCACCACGCCCTGCAGCGGCGTGACGATGCTGTCGATGGTGTCCGCGAACTTCACCTGGTTGGCCACCAGCGCGTTGAGCAGATCGTACTCGTGGATCATCCCGAGCGCGCGGCCGTCCTCGGCGAGCACCGGCATCTGGCTGATGCCGCGCTGGCGCATCGTCTCCACCACCTGGTCCACGCGCTGGCCCTTGCGCGCGGTGATGACGTCCTTCTTGCCCTGGAGCAGATCGCGCACCGTGCCCGCGCCCTTCTCCTCCATGAAGCCGTTGTCGCGCATCCACTCGTCCGAGTGGAACTTGCTGATGTAGCTCATGCCGGTGTCGGGGAGGATGACGACGATCGTCTTGCCCTTGCCCACTTCCTTGGCGAGCTGCACCGCCACGTGCACCGCCGCGCCCGCCGAGCCACCCGCGAAGATGCCCTCCTCGCGCGCCAGCCGCCGCGCCGCCACGAAGCTCTGGCGGTCATCCACCTGGCGCACGTCGTCCAGCACCTTGAAGTCCATGGCGCCGCACAGCATGTCCTCGCCAATGCCCTCGACCTTGTAGACGTGCGGCTCGGTCAGCTTGCCCGTCTTGAAGTAGCCCTCGTAGACGGAGCCTTCCGGATCCACGCCCACGTTCTTCAGGCCGGGGATCTTCTCCTTGAGGAACTTGCCCGCGCCGCTCATCGTGCCGCCCGTGCCCAGGCCCGACACGAAGTAGTCGATCTTCCCCTCCGTCTGCTCGAGGATCTCCGGCCCGGTGATCTTGTAGTGCGCCTCGATGTTGTCGGGGTTGTGGTACTGGTTGAGCATGAACGCGCCCGGGGTCTCCCGGTGCAGGCGCTTGGCCGTCTCGTAGTAGCTGCGCGGATCCTCGGCCGGCACGTTCGTGGGCGTCACCACCACCTGCGCGCCAAAGGCCTTCAGGCGGTTGATCTTCTCCAGCGACATCTTGTCCGGCATGGTGAAGATGCACTTGTAGCCCTTGACCGCCGCGGCCAGCGCCACGCCCATGCCCGTGTTGCCGGAGGTGTTCTCCACGATGGTGCCGCCGGGCTTGAGCTTCCCCTCCCGCTCGGCCTTCTCGATGATGTAGAGCGCCATCCGGTCCTTGATGGACGCGCCGGGATTCATGAACTCGCATTTGACCAGCACCGTCGCGTCGTTGGGACCGACCAGGCGCTGCAGCTTGACCAGGGGGTGTGGCCAATCGCCGAAAGAATGTTGTCGTGGATGTCCATCGGGATCTCTCGTGTGGGGTAGGGAGCGGCGCGTCCTTATTACCGCTCTGGAACGGTGGGGTCGACCCTCGCCGACGTCATCCCCCAGCCTCTTTCAACATTCCGCCGGATGCCCGTGTTCCGACGCGGCGCAGCGAGGGAGTGGACACGATTCACGTCCCGCGAGACGGGGGAATGACGCGCTCCGACACTGGGGTTTTGACCCGGCTCGTGCGCGCTCCCATACTCGCGCGCCGTTTTCACCCACTCGTTGCAGGAGAACCGCATCCCTATGGAACTCGAGGCCGCGCTGCGCGACCAGGTCGGGAAGGCCATTGGCCGCCCCGTGCCCCAGGCTCCCATCACCAAGCTCAAGGGCGATGCGAGCAACCGCTCGTACTACCGCGTGGGCACCGCGCCAGAGAGCTGGGTGTTGATGGTGATGCCGTTGGATGCCTCGAAGAAGAGCGAGGAGGCGTCCAAGGGCGAACCGCCCAAGGAGCTGCCCTTCATCAACGTGCACCGCTACCTCGAGGGGCTGGGCATCCGCGTGCCGCGCATCCTGCGCTACGACGAGCCCGCCGGGATGATGGTGCTCGAGGACCTGACGGACAGGACGTTCGAGGCGGCTCTCGAGGGCGGCAAGCACCGCGACGAGCTGTACACCCGGGCGGTGGACCTGCTCGCGCGTCTGCGCGCCCAGGCCGAGCGCCACGTGGACCCCCACTGTCTCGCCTTCACGCGCGCCTTCGACGAGGACCTCTACGACTGGGAGCTGCACCACTTCCGGGAGTGGGGCATGGAGGCGTGGAGCGGGAAGAAGCCCACGGACGCCGAGCGCGCCGAGCTGGACCGCGTCTTCCGCGACATCGCGAAGCAGCTGGCCGCCGCGCCCCGGGCTTCACGCACCGCGACTACCAGAGCCGCAACATCATGGTGAAGGACGGGGAGCTGGTGGTCATCGACTTCCAGGACGCGCTCCAGGGCCCGCGCCAGTACGATCTCGTGGCGCTGCTGCGCGACAGCTACGTGGAGCTGGACCGCGGCTTCGTGGACGCCATGCTCGACCGGTACATCGCCACGTTCGCGCAGCTCACGGGCGAGCGCATCGAGCCCACGGGCTTCAAGGCCTTCTTCGATCTGCTCACGCTGCAGCGCAAGATGAAGGACGCGGGCCGCTTCGAGTTCATCAACCGCGTGAAGGGCAACCCGGGCTTCCTGGTGTCCATCCCCGCGTCGCTGCGCTACGTGCGCGACGCCTTCGAGCGGCGGCCGGAGATGAGCGGGCTGCGCGAGCTGGTGGCGAAGTACGTGCCCGAGCTGGGCTGAACGCCGCACGAGAAGGAGAGGGGCCGCACATGAAGGCGATGATTCTCTGCGCGGGGCTGGGCACACGCCTGCGACCGTTCACCGAGCGCTGGCCCAAGCCGGCCCTGCCGTTCCTCGGTCAGCCCCTCTTCCGCTATCACCGGCGGTGCTGCGCGGCGCGGGCGTGCGGGAGGTGGGCATCAACACCCACCACCTGCCGGACGTCATGGCGGCCACCGCCCGCGCCGAATGCGAGCGCGCGGGGATGGCGCTGCACGTGGTGCACGAGCCCGTCATCCAGGGCACCGGCGGCGGCATCCGCGGCCTGAGGGACTTCCTCGCGGGCGAGGACTTCCTCGTCTTCAACGGCGACATCCTCTTCCCGGTGGACCTGCTCCCGGTGATCCAGGCGCACCGGGCGTCGGGCGCGGCGGCGACGATGGTGCTCCTGCCCATGCCGGAGAACGAGAAGTACGCCGCGGTGGACGTGGATGCGCGGGGCCGGTGCGGCGCATCGCGGGCTTCGGGCCCGGAGGCGAGGGGCTCACCCCCTGGCACTTCACGGGCGTGCACGTGATGACTCCACGCGTCTTCGACTTCATGACGGCCGAGGGGCCCGAGGACATCAACCGCGAGGTCTACGTGCGGATGATGGAGGCGGGCGTGCCCGTCCGGGGCGAGGGCGTGCGCGCGTACTGGTCGGACCTGGGCACGCCGTCGCGCTACCGGCCACCGTGCGCGACGTGCTCTCCGGACAGGTGTCCCTGGAGGGGCTCGGCGGGGACTCGCCCTTCGCCCTGGCACCCAAGGGGCCGGAGAACGCCTGGGCCCATGCCTCGGCCCGGGTGGAGGGGCGGGTGGTGGGACCGGCGCACTTCGACGCGGGGTGCTCGGTGGCGCGCGGCGCGCACGTGGGCGCCTGCGTGTCCGTGGGCGCCGGTGTCCGGGTGGGGGAGGGCGCCCGGCTCGAGCGCGCCGCCGTCCTGGAGGGCACCGAGGTGGCGCCCGGAGAGTCGCTCGTGGAGGTGATGGCCTGGGGCGCCCACCGCGTGGCGGCGCCGCTCTAACGGCCCGTCAGTTGGCGTGGAAGCGCGCGAGCACGCACGTGACGTTGTCCGTGCCGCCCGCCGCGTTCGCCAGGTCGATGAGCTGCGAGCACGCCTTCTCCAACTCGTCCGTGCGCGCCAGCAGATCCTGGATCTGCGGATCCGTCACCATGCCGGACAGGCCGTCCGAGCACAGCAGGAAGATGTCGTCCTGCTGCGGCTCCACCTTCGTCACGTCCACCTGCACCAGCTCCTTCATGCCGAGCGCCCGGACGATGACGTTCTTGTGGGGGAAGTTCTCGATCTCCTCGGGCGTGAGCTTCTTGGCCTTGAGGTAGTCGTTGAGCAGCGAGTGGTCCTCGGTGAGCTGCTTGAGCACGCCCTGACGGAAGAAGTACACCCGGCTGTCGCCCACGTGCCCCACGTAGGCCGAGTCCTTGGTGAAGTGCACCGAGACGATCGTCGTCCCCATGCCCTTGTACTTCGTGTCGTTGCTGGCCTTCTCGTAGATGCTCTTGTTGGCCAGCTTGATGCCCGTGGCCAGCCGGTTCTCGTCGTAGTTGCGCGCCTTGTCCATCTTGAAGGGCCAGGTGGCGTCCTGATCCTTCGCCGTCATCCGGAAGAACTCGGCCAGCTCGTCCACCGCGATCTTCGAGGCGATCTCCCCCGAGGAGTGTCCCCCCATGCCGTCGGCGACGCAGCACAGGTTCTCCTCCGGCAGGATGAGGTAGTTGTCCTCGTTGTGGTTGCGCTTCATCCCGACGTGGGTGTGGCCAGCGACCTCAATACGCATGCTCGGGAATTCTCCAGCGTGTCCAGGGTGTGCGTGGACGGGGGGAGCAGGTTAACAAAGCGTCCCAAGAGGGGTCAAAACCCAAGCGCTCCGAGTACGGGCGTTCCCCTGGTGGCTCACGGGACGGGCTCGAACACCAGCCGGTCCCCCTCCTGGGTCCCACTGGCCTGAAGCGTCCCCGCGGGCAGCTCCAGCACCGATTTCGCCTGGAAGTACACACTCGTCGCCCGCCAGGGCGGCAGGGCCACGAACTGCTTGACGATCACCCCGTCCGGGTCGAGGAAGGCCACGTCGATGGGGATGCGCATGAAGAAGGTGTGGATGGAGTTGCACGGCGAGATGTGCATCCCCTCGCCCAGCTCCAGCGAGCGCCGCCCCATCAGCCCCACGAATCGCTCCCGGAAGCTCGTGGCCCGCTCGGCGCGATCCGCCAGCAGGCGGTCTCGTGTCACATTGTTCACTCTCAGGCGCATGTCGCGCTTTCTACTCCAATGCTCCAGCCCCTGGCGCGCCCCTTCCACCTCGTCCTCGTCTCCCCGCAGATTCCCCCCAACACCGGCAACATCGCCCGGTTGTGCGCCGTCACCGGCTGCCGCCTCATCCTCGTGGAGCCCCTGGGCTTCTCCATCGATGACCGGCACCTCAAGCGCGCCGGACTCGACTACTGGGACAAGGTCTTCCTCAAGCTGTACCCGGACTACGGCGCCTATCTGGCCGAGTGGCCCTCGGCCGGCGCTGGCTCTTCTCCGCCCGCGCCGCTACATCCCTGTACGCCGCGCGCCTCGAGGAGGGAGATCACCTCGTCTTCGGCTCGGAGACGCAGGGCCTGCCCCCCGAGGTGATGACCGGAGGCTCGGGAACGGCCGTCACCCTGCCCATGCTGCCCGAGCGCCGCAGCCTGAACCTGTCCACCGCCGTGGGCATCGCCGCCTACGAGGCCCTGCGCCGGTGGGCTTCGGCCTCCCGGGCGGGCGGGCGGACACGCCGAGTTGAGAGGAGGGGCGGAGCGACTACACTGAGGCCCGCATGTCCGCTTCGCAGGTCGCCGAAACCCTCTACTCCGCCCACAAGTCCCGCGCCACCGGCCGCCTCACGCTGAGCGCCGGCGGCCGGCAGTCGCTGCTGTTCCTCCAGGGAGGTGACCTGGTGGGGACCCGGCTCGGCTTCGGCTTCCAGACCCCGGTGCAGGCGCTGCTGCAGGCCGGCCGCATCCACGCCGGGCTCCTGGATGCGCTCTGGGCCCGGGAGAGCGCGGGGTCTCCGGACGAGGACCTGCTGGAGGAGTTGGGGCTGGAGCCGGGCAAGGTGGCCGAGCAGCAGGTGCTCGCCGAGGTGCGGCGCCTGAGTCAGCTCGCCGAGCATGCCGCCTTCGAGGCGGATGGGATCGAGCCGATGTTCCGCCCCATCGCGGGGGCGCGTGTCGTACGTGCCGCGCTGGAGCCCGTCGAGGGCGAGCCCTTCGCGCCACGCATGTTCCGCTGCGCCGATGCGGCGGCCTGCGCTCCCTGGGTGTCGGGTGAGGACGAGATGGCGTTTCTCTCGTCGCTGGTGGACTTCAAACGGCTGGAGGGGCTGACGCTCGGCTCTCGGACGCTGCTTCATGTGCTGGAGCGCGAGGGCCTCGTCGAGTCCTTGTCCGTCGAGGACTGGATGGCGCGCGAGAACGCGCGGCGGGAGGAAGAGGCACGGCGGGAGGAAGAGGCGCGGTTGGCTGAAGAGGCGCGGTTGGCTGAAGAGGCGCGGTTGGCTGAAGAGGCTCGGCTGGCCGAAGAGGCGCGACTCGCGGAAGAGGCTCGGCTGGCGGAAGAGGCGCGACTGGCGGAAGAGGCTCGGCAGGCCGAAGCCGCGCGACTGGCCGAAGAGGCTCGACTGGCCGAAGCCGCTCGGCTGGCGGAAGAGGCGCGACTGGCGGAAGAGGCTCGGCAGGCCGAAGCCGCGCGACTGGCCGAAGAGGCTCGACTGGCCGAAGCCGCTCGGCTGGCGGAAGAGGCGCGACTGGCCGAAGAGGCGCGGCAGGCCGAAGAGGCGCGACTGGCCGAAGAGGCGCGACTGGCCGAAGAGGCGCGACTGGCGGAAGAGGCGCGACTGGCTGAAGAGGCGCGACTGGCGGAAGAGGCGCGACTGGCGGAAGAGGCGCGACTGGCCGAAGAGGCGCGACTGGCCGAAGAGGCGCGACTGGCCGAAGAGGCGCGGCAGGCCGAAGCCGCGGGACTGGCGGAAGAGGCGCGACAGGCCGAAGAGGCGCGACTGGCCGAAGCCGCTCGGCTGGCGGAAGAGGCACGGCAGGCCGAAGCCGCGCGACTGGCCGAAGAGGCTCGGTTGGCCGAAGCCGCGCGACTGGCCGAAGCCGCTCGGCTGGCGGAAGAGGCACGGCAGGCCGAAGCCGCGCGACTGGCCGAAGAGGCTCGGTTGGCCGAAGCCGCGCGACTGGCCGAAGAGGCGCGGTTGGCTGAAGAAGCCCGGTATGCCGAAGCCGTGCGACTGGCCGAAGAGGCCCGGCTGGCGGAAGAGGCGCGACTGGCCGAAGAGGCCCGGCTGGCGGAAGAGGCCCGGTATGCCGAAGCCGTGCGGCTGGCTGAAGAGGCACGGCAGGCGGAAGAGGTGCGACTGGCCGAAGAGGCCCGGCTGGCGGAAGAGGCGCGACTGGCCGAAGAGGCCCGGCTGGCGGAAGAGGCGCGACTGGCCGAAGAGGCCCGGCTGGCGGAAGAGGCGCGACTGGCCGAAGAGGCCCGGCTGGCGGAAGAGGCGCGACTGGCCGAAGAGGCCCGGCTGGCGGAAGAGGCCCGGTATGCCGAAGCCGTGCGGCTGGCTGAAGAGGCACGGCAGGCGGAAGAGGTGCGACTGGCCGAAGAGGCCCGGCTGGCCGAAGAGGCCCGGTATGCCGAAGCCGTGCGACTGGCTGAAGAGGCACGGCAGGCGGAAGCCGTGCGACTGGCGGAAGAGGCACGGCAGGCGGAAGAGGCCCGGTACGCAGAAGCCGTGCGACTGGCCGAGGAGGCCCGGCTAGCGGAAGAGGCACGACTGGCCGAAGAGGCCCGGCTGGCGGAAGAGGCGCGACTGGCCGAAGAGGCGCGACTGGCCGAAGAGGCCCGGCAGGCCGAAGCCGCACGGCAGGCCGAGGATTCCTGGCGTCGAGCGGAGGAGTGGGCGCGCCTCGCGGAGACCGCTCGTGTCGCGGAGGCGCGGGGTCCTGTCGAAGTCTCGCAGTTGTCGGATGTGGCTCAGCTCGCCGAATTGGCCCAGTTGGCGGACGGGGAGTTTTTCTTCACCGCGGCCCCGGCCACTCCTGATGTGCCTGAGTCCAGTTCGGGTCCGCAGCTCGAGGTGTCGCTCGCCGACATCGCTCCCTCGTCCGAGGGCTGGTTCAATGCCTTCCCGGACGCGGCCGTGCCCCCCTCCGAGGGGAACATCGCCGTGGACTTCTCGCTCCCGGTGGCCGCCGAGCTGCCCGGGCACGAAGACACGGAGGGGCTCCGCCTGGCGCGTGAGCAGGCCGATGCCGCGCGGGTGCAGGACATGCAGGAGGCGCTGCGTCGGACGGGGAGCACTCCTCCCGAGGACTGGCTCATCGAGGAGCCCGTTCCCACCACCGGGGAGCGCGTCGCGGCGTTCGTTACCGCCACCGCGGAAACCGTCCCGGCGCCTGTTCCCCAGTCGCCCACGCTCGCGGCGCCCGCCCCGGAAGAGTCCTGGGACATGCTCACCGCCACCGACTGGTCCGAGCCCCTCGTCTCTCCGCTTCCCACGGCCGTTCCGCCCCGGCCCGTCACTCCTCGTGGCGACGTCCCGCCAGGGATGCGGCCGCCCTCCGCTGGCGCGCGCCCGTTCACGGCTCCCGTTCCGCCGGGCATGCGTTCGCCCTCGGCTGGCGCCCCTCCGCCCGCTCCTCGTCCACCCGCTCCGGAATCGGTCGTTCCTCCGAAGCTGTCCACGCGGGGTCTCCCTCCCGCTGCTCCTCCCCCCGCTCCCCAGGGCAGCCAGGCCCCGCGTCCCATGCCCGAGGACGCCCAATGGGGCGGCATGGGGTTCGGCAAGTCCCAGCCGGGCGAGGCTCCGGGCGACATCAGCGCTTCGTTCGAGGCCGCGCTGCAGCAGGTCGACGGTCAACTGGAGTCGTTCGTTCAGGTCGAGGTGCCCGCGGCGGCCGTCGTCGCCGCCCCGCCTCCTCCCGCCCCGCCTCCGGCCCAGCCGGTCTCCCAATCCGTGGTCGCTTCGCCCGCTGCCGCGCCGCTGATCGATGAGGCCGACTCGCTCGCGGAATGGGTCGAGCTGCCCTTCGAGAACGAGGCTCCGAGCCCTCCCGCTGCCATGGACACTGGAGCCCATCCGGTGTCTCCGCCGGTGCCCGCGCCGCCCGCGCCCGTCGCCGCGGCGTCCGCGCAGGGCAACGACGAGGAGCAGCAGCTCGCCCAGCTCATCGAGAAGCGCTACGCCGACGTGCAGTCCAAGCAGGACTACTTCTCCTTGTTGGGACTCGCCATCGGCCCGGACGTCAAGCGCGAGCAGGTGAAGGCGGCCTTCGTCGCGCTCGCCAAGCGCTTCCACCCGGATCGTCTGCCGCCATCGCTCTCCGCGCTCGCGCCGCGCATGACCCTCGTCTACGAGTCCATCCGCGAGGCCTATGACGTTCTCTACGACGACGCGAAGCGCGCGGCCTACCTCCAGGAGCTGCGCTCCAAGGGCTCGTTCCAACCGCCGCCACGCTCCTCCGCGGAGGATCCCAACGAGCTCTTCAAGGCGGGGGAGATCTTCTTCCGCAAGCGCGACTTCGTGGCGGCGGCCGACCATTTCGACCGCGCCTTCCAGGCCGAGCCCCGCGCGGTGTACCGGCCGCCCGAGGCTGGGCCATCTACATGGACCCCCAGCGCAAGACCGAGGTCACCCGCGCCAAGCAGATGATGGCCGAGGCGCTGAAGATGGATCCACGTTGCGACCGGGCCCACTACCAGCTCGGGGTGATTGCCCGGGTGGAGGGCGACATGGAGCGCGCCGAGCGGCACTTCCGCGAGGCCATCCGTGCGAGTCCCAAGCATCTGGAGGCCAACCAGGAGCTGCGGCTCATCGAGATGCGCAAGAAGAATCCGCCTCCCCCCAAGAAGGGTGGCCTCTTCCGCTGAACCGCGCTCCGGGAGGGCTCGCCGCGTCCGGGCCCCCGGTGTCCGGCCTCGCCGGGCACGTGCTCGTCCTCCTGGATGCTCGGCGAGTTCCCTCTCCCACGACCATTGACAGCCCTGGAGAGCGGGCCCGATCATCCCGCCTTCTCGGCGCCGGCCTTCCCTGGTAGGCCGTCCGCAGCGAAAGGCAATCGAACGTGGCCAAGCAGCACCTGCTCCTGGTCGATAGTGACCCGAAGAGTCTCCGTGTCATGGAGGTCAGCCTGAAGAAGGCCGGCTTCTCCGTCACGACCGCTGTTCACGGCAAGGACGCGCTCGAGAAGGTGCAGATCAGCACGCCGGACCTGGTGCTGTCCGACACGAAGATGCCCGAGATGGACGGCCTGGAGTTGTGCCGGACGCTCAAATCCGAGGAGCGCTACAAGCACATCCCCTTCGTCTTCCTCACCAACCAGAAGGCGGTCGAGGCCAAGGTGAAGGGCCTGGAGATGGGGGCGGACGACTATCTGACCAAGCCCATCTACATCAAGGAGATCGTCACCCGCGTGACGATGATCCTCCAGAAGGCGGACAAGGAGCGCATCGAGCGGCGCGAGACCACCAAGGGTGGGTTCGCGGGCAACCTGGTCGACATGGGCGTCGTGGACCTGGTGCAGACGTTCGAGATCGGCCGCAAGACGGGCACCATCTCCATCAAGGGCGATCGCGTCGCCACCATCTACTTCAAGGAAGGCCGCGTCATCGACGCGGAGATGGGCCGGCTCAAGGGAGAGAACGCCTTCTACCGCCTGCTCAACGCCACCGAGGGCGAGTTCGAGGTGCAGTTCTCCGCGCTGGATCGCTCCGAGCGCATCGAGGTCTCCACCCAGGGCCTGCTCATGGAGGGCATGCGCCGGCTGGACGAGTGGGGCCGCATGCTCGAGCAGCTGCCGCCCCTGGAGACGGTGTTCGAGATCGACTACCACCAGCTGGCCGATCGGCTCTCGGAGATCCCGGACGAGGTCAACGGGCTGCTGCGCCTCTTCGATGGCAAGCGCACCCTGAGCCGTGTGGTGGAGGACTCGGACTTCGACGACCTGGCGGCGCTGGGCATCATCAGCAAGCTGTACTTCGAGGGCCTCATCCGCGAGCTGGGCAGTGTCTCGCAGGAGCCCGTGCAGAGCGGCAAGCCGGGTATCGAGGAGTGGTTGCACAACGCGCCCGCGCCCAGCGCTCCCGTCGAGCCGGCGCCGGCTCCCGCGCCGATTCCCGCGCCCGTGCCCGAGGCCCCTGCGCTCATGGTGGAGGCGCCCGTCACCGCGGCCCCCATCGTCCCGCCGGCCCCCGAGGTGCGTGCCTCGACCGTGCCGCGCACCGAGGCGGAGGCTCCCCCGCGGCTCGCCAACGTGGTCGTCTTCGAGTCCCGGCGTCGCTCGCCCACCGCTCCCGAGTCGGACTTCATCGCGCCCCCGCGCACCGCCGAGGGTTCCTCGTTCCTCGTGGATCCCGCCCCCGCGCACCGCGCCAAGGAGCAGGCGCAGCGCAGCCTGCTGCTCGATTGGAACCGGGTGGATGAGGATGGTCTCGGCTCCACCGGGGGATGGGGTCCGGGTTGGTCCCCGGCTCCGCGCGCTTCCGCTCCCGCTCCCACCACCGGGTCCACGGCCGCGTCCGCGGCTTCCATGTCGCTCGGCGAGCTGTCTTCGCCCATGTCCCGGGCTCCCATCTTCGGAGGGGCCGCGGTGGAGCCCAATCCGCTGCCCGTGGTGCCTCCTCCCGAGCCCGCGGGTCCGGCGGAGGAAGTCACCCTGGTGTCGAGCGCGGTGATCGAGCCGGCCGCGCCGCCGGTGTCCGAGCCGCTGGTGCCTTCCGAGGAGCCGACACCCGTGCTGGAGGCCCAGCCGGAGCCGATGCCCGAGCCGATGCCCATGCCCGTGCTGGAGGCCCAGCCGGAGCCCGTGCTGGAGCCGGAGCCCCTGCCCGTGCTGGAGCCGGAGCCCCTGCCCACGCTGGAGGCCCAGTTGGAGTCCCTGCCCGCGCCCGTGGTGGCGGCCCAGCCGGAGCCGATGCCCGCGCCCAGGTCCGAGCCGAAGCAGGAGGCCCGGCCGGAGCCCAGGCCCCGTCCGGTGCCGTCGGAGCGCAAGCCGGAGGCGCCCGTCGCGCCGAAGCGGACGGGCCTCTTCATCGGCGTGGGGGTCGCGGCGATCGCCCTGGCCGCCGCGGTGGTGGTGATGACCCAATCGGGTGGCGAGAGCACGCCTCCGCCCGCGCCGGTGCCGAGCACCGAGCCCGCCGCCACGGCGACCCCTCCCAAGACGCCCACGTCTCCCAAGTCCGAGCCCAAGCAGCCCGAGCCGCCGAAGCAGGAGGCCCAGGCCCCCGCCCAGCCGGCGACGCCCCCCACCCAGGCCGCCGCGGCGAGCGGCACGCCCGCGGTGGAGGACGCCAAGGCTCCGGCTCCGGACAAGGCCGCGCAGGATCCCGAGGCCCAGTACGCCGAGCTGACGCGCCAGGCGCGCAAGTCCCTGGCCAGCGAGCGCTACCGGGCCGCGGCCCGGAGCTACCGTCAGATGCTGACGCTCAAGCCGGACTCCAACGAGGCCAAGGCGGGACTGGGCATCGCGCTCGTGCGCGGCGAGACGGGGCAGTACCGCGAGGCCATCGATCTGCTGGAGGACGTGACGAAGGATCAGCCCCGCAACGCCAGCGCCTGGCTGTTCCTCGGCGTGGCTCGCGAGCAATCCCGGCAGAACAAGAAGGCAATCGAGGCCTACAAGCGCTATCTCACCCTGGAACCCTCCGGGAAGTACGCTCCGGACGCGCGGGCCTCCCTCAAGGTGCTCGGCCAGTAGGCGCGACGGCGGGCTCCTGGTAGAGAGGTGCCCTTGCTCGTACTCGGACTCGAAACCTCCTGTGATGAAACCGCCGCCGCCCTCGTCGAGGACGGCCGGCGGGTGCTCTCCGACGTCGTCTCCACCCAGGTGGACATCCACCGTCGCTGGGGTGGGGTGGTGCCGGAGCTCGCCAGCCGCAACCACGTGATGCAGGTCATGCCCGTGCTGCACGAGGCGCTGACCCGCGCGGGCAAGACGCTCGACGACGTGGACCTCATCGCCGTCACTTCGGGCCCGGGCCTCATCGGCGCCCTCCTGGTGGGCGTGCAGGTGGCCAAGTCGCTCAGCCTCGCCACCGGCAAGCCCTTCGTGGGCGCCAACCACCTCGAGGGTCACCTGCTCGCCATCCGGCTCCTGGAGGATGCCCCGGAGCCGCCGTTCCTCGGGCTCGTGGTGTCCGGAGGGCACACCAGCCTCTACGAGGTGCGAGACTACGGTCACTACCGGCTCGTGGGCAGCACTCGCGACGACGCCGCGGGCGAGGCCTATGACAAGACGGCGCGCATCCTCGGCCTGCCCTATCCAGGGGGCCTGCCCATCGATCAGCTCGCCCAGAAGGGCAACCCGGAGGCCATCCGGTTTCCGCGCGCTGCCCGGCGCGGAGAACTTCGACTGGTCCTTCTCCGGGCTCAAGACGGCGGTGCTGCACCACGTGAAGAAGCACGGCATGCCCGAGGGCCGGCCCTGGCGGACCTGTGCGCCTCCTTCCAGGAGGCGGTGGCGGACGCGCTCAGCCGCAAGTTCGTCGCCGCGGCGCGTCGGCTCGGGCTGCAGCGCCTGGTGGTGTGTGGCGGCGTGGCGGCCAACTCGCGCCTGCGCTCGCTCTGCCTGGAGCGCGCCCAGGAGCGCAACCTGAAGCTCTTTCTTCCCCGGTGCGGTTGTGCACGGACAATGGGGCGATGATCGCCGTGGCGGGCTACGAGGCCTGGAGGCGGGGACTGAGGGGTGACTTCAGTCTGTCCGCGGATCCCGCCCGGCGCATGTGAAGGGAAGGACCTCGTGGAGACACCTCGTGAAATCCTCCAGCGCCATGGCCTGAGGGCCAAGCACAGCTGGGGACAGAACTTCCTGGGAGATCCAGACGTGCTGGAGGCCATCGCCGACGCGCTGGAGTTGCGCGAGGGCGAGCCCGTGGTGGAGCTGGGTCCGGGCCTGGGCCACCTCACGCGCTTCCTGGCGGCCACACGCGCGGCCGTGACGGTGGTGGAGAAGGACCGCGACATGATCGCGGTGCTGGAGAAGGAGGCCATCCCCGGAGTGCGGGTGGTGGATGGCAACGCGGCCACGGTGGATTTCGCCGAGGTGGCGGGGGCTCCCGAGGTGAAGGTCGCGGGCAATCTGCCCTACCACCTGACGAGCTCCATCCTCTTCCAGGTGCTCGAGCAGCGCGAGCACGTGACGCGCGCCGTCTTCACCCTGCAGAAGGAAGTGGTGGACCGGCTGTCGGCGGAGCCGGGCGGGCGGGAGTATGGGCTGCTCACCGCCATCCTCGGCCTCTACTTCAGCGCGGAGAACCTCTTCGACATCGAGGCGGAGCGCTTCCATCCGCCGCCCAAGGTGGACTCGGCGGTGCTGCGGCTCATCCGCCGCCCCGAGCCCCTGGCGCCGGTGGTGGATGGCGCGCGCTTCATCCGCGTGGTGAAGGCGGGCTTCGCCCAGCGCCGCAAGACGCTCATCAACTCGCTCAAGTCCGACAAGTCGCTGGGCACGCACGAGCAGCTCCTCGCGGCCCTGGCGACAGCGGGCATCGATCCCACGCGGCGCGCGGAGACGCTCTCGTCCGTGGAGTTCGCCGCGCTCGAGCGCGCGCTGGGACCCGTGGAGGAGGAGCGCGGCGCGTGAAGCCCCTGCCCGTGGAGACCCTGGAGCCCATCCTCCAGCGCTTCGGCGTGGTGTACGCGGTGTTCTCGCGCGTGGATGGACAGGTGCTCCTGCGCTGGGGAGACCCGGCACCCATTCCCGTGGTCGACGAGGACGCCTTCGTGGGCGCCACGCGGGACATGGCCCGGGTGTACCGCTCGTTGGATAGGATGTTGCTGCCGCAGATGGACGTGCAGGGCGAGCACCTGGGCATCCGCTGCAAGGTGGGCGAGCAGGTGGTGTACGCGCTCTTCTTCGAGACGCGGCGCTTCGAGGCGGCTTCACCCGTGGAGCGGCTTCGCACCGAGTACTCGTTCTGCAAGTCCTTGAGCAACGCCGTGGACACCGTCCTGCTGGGCTGGCTGGCGGCGCGCTGAGCGGGCGCGGGGGCCCGTGCTCAGGGGCCGCCGAACACCTTGGCCAGCTCGCCCTGGTGCGCGAGCCGGCGCGGAACTCGTCCTCGGACAGCCGCATGCGCGCGAGCACGTTGCGGAGGATCTCCTCCGGGGACGTCTCGCGCTGGCGCTTGAGCTCCAGGGCCATCTTGAGCAGGGCCACGCCGTAGAGGGGATCCGGCGGAGGGGGAGGCTCGTTCGTTCCGGTGGCCGGGGCCGGGGCGGGCTCCAGCTCGGTGATCGTCCTCGCTCGCTGACGTCGGCTCATCGCTCCAGGTCCTCGCGTGTCCCGCTCGTTTCCGCGCGTGGGCATCCCTGGTAGTGGACGCCTCTTTGGCCGTCAAGCCCGGCGTGCCCGCGAGGAGCGCGAACATTGCCCGCTCGCGCCTCCCGTGCTCTTATCCGCGGCCCGCCGTGGGCCGTGGCCGTGGGGTCGCGCTCCGGGCGGAGTTCCAGCGAAGTTCGGGAGGTCTCGAAGCGGATGGACAACCGCTACATCGTGGTCGAGGGGCCCATCGGCGTCGGCAAGACGAGTCTCTCCAACATCCTCGCCGGGCGCTTCGGCGCGCGGCGCATCTTCGAGATCGTCGAGGAGAATCCCTTCCTCGCCAATTTCTACTCGGACCGGCAGAAGTACGCCTTCCAGACGCAGATCTTCTTCCTGCTCTCGCGCTTCAAGCAGCAGCAGGAGCTGTTCCAGACGGACCTGTTCCAGTCGGTGACGGTGAGCGACTACCTGTTCGCCAAGGATCGCATCTTCGCGTGCCTGACGCTGGACTCGCACGAGCTGGCCCTCTACGAGCGTGTCTTCGAGGCGCTCGCGCCGCGGGTGACCCGGCCCGACCTGGTCATCTACCTGAAGGCCCGTCTGGACGTGTTGCTCCACCGCATCAAGAAGCGGGGCCGCGAGTTCGAGCGCCAGTTCGACGCGGGCTACCTGGAGGAGCTCGTCCACGCCTACAACGACTTCTTCTCCCGCTACACGGAGACGCCGCTGCTGGTGGTGGACACGTCGGACATCGACTTCGTCCACGACGAAGGTGACCTGAAGGGTCTGCTGGCGTCCATCGACCGGGCGCAGGTGTCCCAGGGCAAGCGCGCCTGAGCGGCGCCCGTTCGCCCGTCCGGCCTCAAAGAGGGGCCCCACGGCGCATCCAAGGGCGTTAGAGTGTTCCTCGGTGGCCGTCCAAGGCGATCCCCCTCGGGGGACGGTGAAGGACGTCCATGCTCGCACCGCAGGAACCCTACCCCTCACCACAGGAGGTGAACCGTGAAGGACAAGGTCACCATCCATACGCTGAAGCGCCAGAAGCAGGCCGGACAGAAGATCTGCATGGTCACGGCCTACGATGCCACCTTCGCCCGGCTGTTCGACGAGGCCGGAGCCGACGTTCTGCTCATCGGGGACTCGCTGGGCATGGTCGTCCAGGGGCATGACTCCACCCTGCCGGTCACCATGGATCAGATGGTGTACCACTCGGCCATGGTGGCCCGGGGCACGAAGCGGGCGCTGGTGGTGGGCGACATGCCCTTCATGAGCTACCAGGTGTCGGTGCAGGAGGCGGTGCGCAACGCGGGCCGCCTGGTGGCCGAGGGCAACGTGGGCGGAGTGAAGCTCGAGGGAGGCGCGGAGTTCGCCGACGTGGTGTCGGCCATCGTGCGCGCCAGCATCCCCGTCATGGGGCACCTGGGCCTCACGCCGCAGTCGGTGCACAAGATGGGCGGCTACGTGGTGCAGGGCCGCGACGAGGACGCCGCGCGCAAGATGATGGACGACGCCCTCGCGCTGGAGCGCGCCGGGTGCTTCTCGCTGGTGCTCGAGGGCGTGCCGTTGGATCTGGCGCGGCAGATCACCCAGAAGCTCACCATCCCCACCATCGGCATCGGCGCCGGCAAGCACTGCGATGGCCGGTGCTCGTCTGCTACGACCTCCTGGGGATGAATCCGGACTTCAAGCCCAAGTTCGTCAAGCGCTTCACCAACCTGCACGGCTCCATCACCGAGGCGGCGGGCGCCTACTTCTCCGAGGTGCGCGCGGGCAGCTTCCCGGACGAGGATCACTCCTTCAAGGGCAAGCAGCCCGTGCGGCTGATGCCCACGCAGCCGGCCGCCACGGACGCGCTGCCCACCGAGGTGGCTGACAAGGTGGGTCCCATCTACGGAGCCCCGGTCTAGCCCATGGCCCCGCTCGTCCTTCGCACCGTCGCCGAGACCGTGGCCTGGGTGGAGTCGCTTCGCCGCTCGGGCCGGAGCCCGGCCCTGGTGCCCACCATGGGCTACCTGCACGAGGGCCACCTGTCGTTGATGCGCGAGGGACGTCGCCGGGCCGACGTCGTCGCCGCCTCCATCTTCGTCAACCCCACCCAGTTCGGTCCCAACGAGGACCTGTCGCGCTACCCGCGCGACCTGGAGGGGACCCGCCAAGTGCGCCAGCGCCGGCGCGGAGGCGGTGTTCACCCCCGAGCCGGCGGAGATGTACCCGCCCGGCTTCCAGACGTCGGTGACGGTGGGGGAGGTGAGCCAGGGCCTGTGCGGCGCGCGCCGGCCCGGCCACTTCCAGGGCGTGGCCACGGTGGTGACCAAGCTGCTGTGCCTCTTCAAGCCCCGGGTGGCCCTCTTCGGCGAGAAGGACTACCAGCAGCTCCAGGTCATCCGCGCCCTCGAGCGCGACCTGTGCCTGGGGGTGGAGATCGTCGGTATGCCCACCGTGCGCGAGCCGGACGGGCTCGCCATGAGCTCGCGCAATGCCTACCTGTCGCCGGAGGAGCGTCACCGGGCGCTCGCCCTGTCGCGGGGAATGGCGGCCGCCCAGGCGCTCCACCAGCGGGGCACCCGCGAGGCCGCGGCGCTCGTCGACGTGGTGCGCCGTGAACTGGCGGCGGCGGGGCTGCGCGAGGATTATGTGGAGCTGGTGGATGCCACGTCGTTGAAGCCGCTGTCCGCGGTGACGCCGGGGCAGCCCGCGAGGATGATCGTCGCGGCCTTCGCCGGGAAGACCCGGCTCATCGACAACCAGCCCATCGGCGGCTAGAGGGACACGCGAGAATGTCGGGTGCGAAGGGTAAGGGCGGGGCGGGTGAGCCCGGCATCAAGATCATCACGGAGAACCGCAAGGCGCGCGCCACCTACTCCGTGGACGAGAAGCTCGAGGCGGGCCTGATGCTCACCGGCAGCGAGGTGAAGGCGCTGCGGGCGGGCACGGTCAACCTGTCGGACGCGTACGCGCTGCCCAAGGGCGACGAGCTCTTCCTGCTCAACGCCCACATCGGCACCTACAACCCCTCCAGCTTCTTCTCCCACGAGCCCCTGCAGGGCCGGAAGTTGCTGCTGCACCGCGAGCAGCTCGACCGCTGGATGGCGAAGGTGCGCGAGCGCGGCTATTCCATCATCCCGTTGCTCATGTATTTCAAGCAGGGCCGGGCCAAGGTGGAGCTCGGGCTGTGCCGCGGGAAGACCCACGAAGACAGACGGCAGGACATCAAGGAACGGGAGACGAAGCGGGAGATGGACCGGGCGATGCGCCGTCGCTGAGACGCCTCTCCCGCCGGCGACGGCGATGGACAATAAGGTTCCCGAGAAGAAGACGCGGCTGCTCGCCGCGCTCGACAGGGGGATGGTGATGATCCACCTGGACGCGCGCCGTCCGGGGGTGCTCGTCCCCCACTCGCTGCGCAGTGAGTCCCACCTGCGCCTCAACCTCTCCTACCGGTTCGATCCGCCGGACCTGACGGTGGGGGAGTGGGGCGTGCGCTGCACGCTGAGCTTCTCGGGGAGCCGCTTCAAGGTGGCCGTGCCCTGGTCCGCGCTCTTCGCCGTCACCAGCCACGTGACGAAGGAGTCCTGGGCGTACCCGGACGACATGCCGGCCGAGCTGCTCCAGCAGTCGATGGTGACGTCCAAGGTGCCCGAGGGCGTGACGGAGCCGGTGGGCCCGCCCCCGGCGCCGGTGGAGCGTCCCCGGGCCATCCTGCGCGAGGTGCTGCCACCGCCGGAGCCCGAGGCGCCGCTGCCGCCCGCCGAGGCCGAGGGCCCCAAGGACGAGCCGCCCGAGCCCCGGCGGGGCCACCTGCGTCTGGTGAAGTGAGGCACGGGCCCCGCGCTCGCCCTCAGCGCTTGAGCTGGATGTCGAGCGACTCCGGCTGGTTTCCCGTGAAGGTGCCCTTCCAGGGCTTGTAGCCCTTGAGGGTGAGCCGCACGGGGATGTCCTGCTCGGGGTAGACGTTGTCGATGAACAGGGGTGGTGCCCACCACCTTGCCGTCCACGCTCACCGTGGCGCCCGAGGGGGTGCTCTGGATGGAGAGGATGGCGGTGTGGGGCGCGAGGCCCGAAGTGGCGCCCGGCCGCGCGAGCAGGGGCCTCGCGTGGGGCCGGCCACCCAGAGCGCTCCGCCGACGGCCCCCAGCACGATCAGCAGTGTCAGCAGGGAGCGCAGGCGCCGGCGCCAGGAGCCGCGCATGTCGACCGGCACATAGGTGTTTTCGGGCCGGGGAGCCCGTTCCGCGAGCCGCGGGGTTTCGGCCTGGGCGGCTCGTGGCCCGCCGAGCTCCAGCGGGGAGAACTCCGCCCGCTCCGGTGTCCGGGAGGGGGACGCGAGCTCGAGCGGTGTGTCGTCCCGGCCCAGGGGGGAGATGACGGGGGGCTGGGTCTGGCCGCACCGCGGGCACCGGGCTCCGTCCCCGGGAAGCGGGGCATGGCAATGAGCGCAGCGCGAGGCGGGTGGGGGGTGGACTCGGACGCGCTCCGGACGACCTGTCCATTCGTGCTGAGCGCGGGGCCACCGGGCACCTCATCCCAGTCCTCCTCGGGCGGGAGCTCGGAGTCGGGAGTTTTCATGGCGTTGGGGGAAAGGGTGAGGTGCGGAAGGGTGTGGGTCTGCGCATGGGGCTGCTCGGCGGGCTCTTCCCGTTCGAGCAGCGTGGGGGGCGGGTGGAGCTGGGCGATGAAGCCGGCCAGGGCGTGCGAACTGGCGGGCTCGCCGCTCTGGGCGAGGTAGCGCGACAGGGCCTCGGCCATGTCCTCGGGTCGGGCGAAGCGCTGGGCGGGGGCACGGGCGAGGGCGCGGAGGATCACCGCGTGCAAGGCGGAGGGGCCTCCGGGAGGGGCGCGGGCTCCTGCTGGATGATGCCCAGGGCGAGCGCCATGGGATCCTCCGATTCACCCGGCTCGAAGGGGTGGCGTCCGGAGAGCAGCTCATGGAGCACGATGCCGAGCGCGAATTGATCGCTCGCGGCGGTGGCGGGCCCTCCCTGGAGCACCTCGGGCGCGGAGTAGGGCAGCTTGCCCTTGAAGGTGCCGGGCTGGGAGCCCACGGAGACGCCTTCGATGCGGGCGATGCCGAAGTCCGTCACCTTCACCTCGCCCTCGCGCGACACGAGGATGTTGGAGGGCGACACGTCGCGGTGGGCGGTGAGCACGGGGCGGCCCTCGTGCAGGCGGCGGTAGGCGTGCACGAGTCCGGCGAGCACCTGGGTGCCGATGAAGGCCACCGGTGCGGGGGAAGCGCTGGCCGTGCTGCAGGGCGTGGCGCAGCAGCACGCTCAGGTCCCAGCCTTCCACCAGCTCCATGACGAGGAAGAGGCCCTCGGCGCTGCTGCCCACGTCGTAGACGCTGGCGATGTTCTGGTGCTGCAGGTGCGTGGCGAGCCGCGCCTCGGCGAGGAACATCCGGGCGAGAGTGGGATCCCTGGCCGGTGCGGCAGCATGCGCTTGATGGCCACGGGCTTCTCGAAGCCGCCCGCGCCCCGCGTCTTGCCGAGGAACAGCTCCGCCATGCCTCCCACGGCGAGCGGACGCACCAGCTGGTAGTGGGACTCTTTCACGGGCGCGCCTCCGGAGAGCCTCAGCCTCGGGGCTGGGTGAGCTCGCGCAGCAGCTTCCAGGGGTAGATGCCGGTGGAGTGCCCGTCACTGAAGACGAAGCTGAGCGCGTAGTTGCCCACGGGCTGCACCTGGGTGATGCGCAGCGAGGCGGGCACCTGGGACGCGTCCAACGTGCGCTTGTTGGTCCACTCGTCCACGCACCCGGCGCACGGACATTGCTGGCGCAGGTGCTGCGCGCTCGTGTCCGTCTTCAGCCCGTCTTCCCAGAGCAGGCGCAGGTGGAGGCCGTCCGCGGACGCCTCCGCCTCGGTGGCGGACAGGGGGCGCTCGGCGGGCTTGATGCGATCCCAGAAGCTCAAGGCGATTCCTCTCTCGGGGCCAGGAGTCGGCCCGGGTGCTGCTTACCACCGGGAGCGGGGCGATGGGCGGCGGAAGGTGGCGGCGTCACGACGCCAGCTTCACGGGCAGGCGGTGGCCTTCCACGCGCACGCCGCGCTTCTTGAGCACCCGGCGCAGTGCCTCCACCACGGAGGGATCCAACTGCCGGCCGCTCAGGTTGTCGAGGATCTCCATGGCCTTCTCCAGCGGCATGGCCTTCTGGTAGGGGCGGGTGGAGGTGCAGGCGTCGAAGGTGTCCGCGCACCCGACGATGCGCGCGAGCAGGGGGATGTCCTCGCCCTTGAGCCCGTCCGGGTAGCCGGTGCCGTCCCAGCGCTCGTGGTGGCTGCGCACGCACGCGCGCATGGGGCCCAGGAAGCTGATGGGCTTGATGATGGTGTCGCCGATGTCCGGGTGGCCGCGCATGATGGCCATCTCGTCGTCGGTGAGCCGCGACTGCTTGCAGAGGATGGACTCCACGATGCCGATCTTCCCGATGTCGTGGAGGATGCCGCCGAACTGCAACTGCTTGAGCTCGCGCTCGGACAGGCCCATCTCCCGGCCGATCTCCACCGCCACGTCGCCCACGCGCTGGCTGTGGCCGCGGGTGTACGAGTCCTTGGAGTCGATGGAGTTGGCCAGCGCGACGATCGTCTCCAGGTAGCCCTTCTCGAGGCTCTCGTAGAGGCCGCGGTTCTCGTGGTCGTACGCGAGCAGCTGCTTGCTCATGTAGTTGAACGTCCGGGCCAGGTCACCCAGCTCGTTCTTCTGGGGCACGTTGACCTCGAGGCCGAACTTGCCCTGGGCCAGCCGCAGCGCGCCCTCGGTGAAGCCCTTGAGGGGGCGGGTGACGCCGCGCGAGAAGAAGGCGGCGAGCCCCAGGGCCACCAGCGTGGCGGCGAGCACGGTGAGCAGCAGCCGCCGCTCCATCGTCTCCACCTGCTTGTAGGCGAGCGCCACCGGCTGCTCGGAGATGATGGCCCAGTTGGGATCGGCCAGCGTGCCGTAGGCGGCCACCACGGCGTCCGAGCCCTCGCCGAAGTTGCCCACGTGGAGGATGTCCGTGTCCTGCGTGCGCGACACGTCCTGGAGGAGGTAGGCCACCACGGGCCGCTTGGAGGCATCCTGGTGGGCCACGAGCCCGCCACCGCCGGCGATGACGAGGCCCCGGGCATCGGTGAGGTAGACGAAGCCGGTGCTGCCCACGCGCTCCTGGGCGAGCATGGTCTGCAGCTCCCCGAGCGATACGTCCGCGGCGATGTAGCCCTGGATGGGCTCGCCCACGGAGATGGCGAACGTCACCACCGCCTCGCCATCGGTGCGCCCCACCACGTCCGCGTAGCGCAGGCCGTTGAGCCCCTCGAGCAGCTCCATGGCGCGGGCCTCGTGCTCGGCGAGCGCCGTGGGGGGCACGTCATTGACGGCGAAGGCCTGCAGGCCCGGCAGCCGTCGGCCATCCAGTCCCAGGACGGTGATGGCCTGGAGCTCCCGGCGCTGGTTGAGCACCGAGCGCAGGTAGGTCTGCTGCTGCTCCAGGGGGAGGGAGAAGAACTGGGGCACGCGCGCCATGCCCATCACCGCGCGCGTGGGCTCGGCCAGGAAGGTCTCCGCCTTGAGCTTGAGCTGCTTGACGCGCTCCTGGGCCATCTCCTGGGCGTCGCGCACCAGCAGCTCGCGCGTGTCGGACACGGACAGCAGGCCCACCATCACCGTGGGCACCAGACTGGCCACCAGCATCAACAGCAGGAGCGTCTTGAAGAGCCGCATGGGGGATGGGCCTCCTGCTACTTCCACTTCGAGGACTGCACCTTGACGCGCAGGCGCTTGGCGGGGACCTCCGCCACCTCCACCTCGAAGTCCCGCTCGGCCGAGGCCTCGGAGCGCGAGTCGCGCGAGAGGGCGCGCACGCTCCAGCGGTAGGTGCCCGCGGCGAGCGGCACCTGCAACTCGTTGCTCGAAGCGGGCATCACCCGGCGCTCGCCCTGGGCGGGCACCAGCTCCACCTCGTAGCTCTCGGCGCCCTGCACCGCCTTCCAGGAGATGAGCACGGGCTGCAGACCGCTCTTGACGGGCTTGACGCTCAGCCGCTGCTTGTCCTGGGGCTTGGTGGGGCGGGGCACGCCCAGCACCAGCCTCGGCGCCTGGCCCTTCTCCACCTGGACACTGGCCCCATCCTCGATGACCTGGGTGGTGCCGCCGCCCTCCACGGACACCCGGCCGGACACGGCCTTCACCACGGTGTCGCCCCGATCGTTCACCACCACGCTCAGCCGGGTGGGCTGGGCGGGCGCTCGGCGAGCCGCTTCCAGGCGTCGTCGGCCGTCTGCGCGGCCTCTTCGTAGCGCGCGCTGTGGAAGTGGGACTCGGCCTCCTTGAGCTTGGCCAGGGCCTCCTCGTGCTGGGGCGACTTGGGATCGGACTGCTCCACCGAGTTGCGCGCCGACTTCAGCGCCATCTGCGCCCGCTCCCGATCCGGCCCCGGCAGCTTCAGCTTCGTGCCGGGCACGAGCTTGTCGCCCTTCAACTGGTTGAGCGCCTTGAGCTCACTGGCTCCGTCGCGGCCCAGGGTCCGCTCGGCCACCTGGTCCAGCGACTCGCCGGCGCGGACCTCGACCTCGCCGGGCGCGAGGGACAGCAACGCCATCAGAAGGTAGATCCTCATTGGAACACGATGTCCCTTCCGGCCCGGACCGTGGCCGCGGGGGTGGTGACGGAGAGCGACTGGCGCGAGGAGTCCTCCAGCTCGGCGTCGACCCGTCCGCGCAAGACCGTCAGGTCCGAGCGCTCCTGTCCGGGGCGGGGCCGCGTCTCCGCGATGCCGATCAACGCGTCCTCGCCCAGGTTCACCACGCTGCCCTGCTCGAAGACGACCTGCACTCCAGCTCCCGCCACGGTGCGCACCTTGTCATTCTCGAAGAGCGCCATGCCTTCCTGGGCGGGGAGCCATTCGTCTCCGGCCGCGCGTTTGACCTTCACGTCCCCTTGCAGCCCCTTGAGTTGGGCGCGACGCACCGGGGGCGGTACGGCCGGCACATGCACTGGCGCGACGGGCTTCTCATCGGCGGGGCAGGCCACGCCGAGGGCCGAGAGGGCGAGGACGAACATCATCGAATACCAGCGGTTGTTCACGGGGGGTCCAGCCCCCAGTGTACCGGGGAATGCGACCGGGACCCAGGGGGCCTGCTCCAACCGCCTGGTTGCTTCATTCCAGCCGACGGTGTTGCAGGCAAGGCAGATTTCGCCGGACGCGCGCGAGCAGTTCGGTATCCATCGCCGCCACGGCGAGCCCCTCGCCCTCGGAGGCCCGGGCCGTCACCGGCCCCAGGGGTCCACCACCATGGCATGGCCCCAGGTGACGCGCTGGGCCGAGTGCCGCCCCCTGGGCCGGGGCGAAGAGGTAGCACTGGTTCTCGATGGCGCGCGCGCGCAGCAACACCTCCCAGTGGTCCTTGCCCGTCATCAGCGTGAAGGCCGCCGGCACGGCGAGCAACGTGGCGCCTCCCGTCGCCAGGCGCCGGTAGAGCTCGGGAAAGCGCAGGTCGTAGCAGATGGACAGCCCCAGCCGTCCCACCTCGGTGTCCGCCACCACCACCTCGTTGCCGGGGGCCACCGCCGCGGACTCGCGGTAGGGCTTGCCATCGCCCACGTCCACGTCGAACAGGTGCATCTTCCGGTACACCGCCAGCCGCGAGCCATCCGGGCCGAAGACGACCGTGGTGTTGTAGAACCGACCTCCCGGTGCCCCCTGCTCGAGGATGGAGCCGGCCAGGAGGGTGACCTTGCGCTCGCGTGCCAGCTCGGCCATGCGCGAGAGCGAGGGGCCGTCGAGCGTCTCGGCGGCGGAGGCCCGTTCCTCCTCCGGGCCCATCCAGCTGAAGTTCTCGGGCAGACCGACGAGTCGGGCTCCCAGGTCGGCGGCCCGCCGGACGAGCCGGGCGGCCGAATCGAGGTTGTGGCTTTTGTCCGCGGTGGACACCATCTGGGCGGCGGCGATGAGGTGCATGGCGCCGTTATAACCGCCTCCTCGTCGCGGAAACCCCGGGAATCCTTGTGCCTGGGGGGAGTGTTTTGCTGACGGAGCAAGGGGTGCGTCTTCCTTTACACCCCGAGGTGGCGTGTGCTAGGGACGCCGCCGACATTTTTCGACGCAGTTCCTCGAAAAGTGGGCCGTCCGTGCCCGCTTTTCGTGTTTTTGGGAGTCCGGAGTTTTCGAAGCGGCCTATGGCGGAGAACATCAAGCAAACGGTGGAGTCCAGGGCACAGGCGGTGCTCGAGCCCATCGTTGCGGGCGAGGGGCTGGAGCTCCTCGAGGTGGAGTTCGTCCGCGAGCACGAGGGCTGGGTCCTGCGCCTGTTCATCGACAAGCCCGGTGGACGGGTGGGCCTGGATGAGTGTTCGCAGGTGTCGCGGGCGGTGGACACGGTGTTGGACGTGGAGGACATGGTTCCCCACGAGTACAACCTGGAGGTGTCCAGTCCGGGCGTGAACCGTCCCCTGAAGAAGCCCCAGCATTACGAGCGGGTGAAGGGCCAGCGGGTGAAGGTGAAGACCTTCGGGCCCATCGGGGAGCCGCCACGCAAGAACTTCACCGGCACGCTCACCGAGGTGGCGGCCGACGCCATCAGCGTGGACGTGGAAGGAGCGGGCACGTTCCGCATCCCCTTCAAGGACATCGCCAAGGCCAATCTGGAGTTCGAGTTCTAGCAGTCCACATACAGGGGGCGCCCTCGCGCGGGCGCGCCCGTGGAACCTTTGGAGAAGAAGATGCCCACGCCAGCCAATCCCACCATCAACCTCAACCTCGTCCTGGACCAGGTGGCCAAGGACAAGGGCATCGAGCGGAGCGTCCTGATCTCCACGCTCGAGGACGCGATGACGACCGCGGCCAAGAAGCACTTCGGCCAGGAGCGCAACCTCGAGGCCAAGTACGACGCCGAGAAGGGCGTGGTGGAGCTCTTCCAGGCCATCACCGTGGTGGAGACCATCACCGACCCCATCCAGGCGGTGAACCAGATTCCCCTCGACGAGGCCCACAAGAAGGGCATGGAAGTGGAGCCGGGCGACGAGCTCGTGTTCCAGATCTTCTACCGGGACGAGGACGCCGAGGAGGCCAAGGCCCAGGACAACCAGTACGGGGACATCCTGCGGCTCAAGACGTTCCGGCGCGGCTTCGGGCGCATCGCGGCCCAGACGGCCAAGCAGGTCATCCTGCAGCGCACCCGTGACGCCGAGCGCGAGAACGTCTTCAACGAGTACAAGGACCGCAAGAACGAGATCGTCACCGGCATCGCCCGGCGCTTCGAGCGCGGCAACATCATCGTGGACCTGGGCCGCGCGGAGGCGGTGCTGCCGGTGCGCGAGCAGGTGCCGCGCGAGACGTACCGCGCGGGCGACCGCGTCCAGGCGTACGTGCTCGACGTGCTGCGCGAGTCCAAGGGCCCTCAGATCGTCCTCAGCCGCGCCTCGGTCAACCTGCTCACCAAGCTCTTCGAGATGGAGGTGCCGGAGATCGCCGAGGGCATCGTGGTCATCGAGGCGGCGGCGCGCGAGCCGGGTGGGCGCGCGAAGATCGCCGTGTCCAGCCGCGACGCGGACGTGGATCCGGTGGGCGCGTGCGTGGGCATGAAGGGCAGCCGCGTGCAGGCGGTGGTGCAGGAGCTGCGCGGGGAGAAGATCGACATCGTCCCCTTCGACGAGGACCCCGCGCGCTTCGTGTGCTCGGCGCTCGCCCCGGCCGAGGTCAGCCGCGTCATCATCGACGAGGCCAACCACGCCATGGAGCTCATCGTGCCGGATGACCAGCTGTCGCTGGCCATCGGCCGCCGGGGCCAGAACGTGCGCCGGCCGCGCAGCTCACCGGCTGGAAGCTGGACATCAACAGCGAGAGCCGCGTGCGCGAGATGCGCGAGTTCGCCAACCGCTCCCTGGGCGCGCTGCCCGGCGTCAACGAGATGCTGGTGGAGACGCTCTACGCCCACGGCTTCCGTCAGGCCAAGGACATCGCCGAGGCCAATGCGGAGGTGCTGTCGCAGATTCCGGGCGTGGATCCCTCGCGCGTGCCGGCCATGCAGGAGGAGGCGCGCAAGCAGATGGGGCTGGACGCCGCGGAGCTCTCCCGCATGGAGCGCGAGCGCGAGCAGGCCCGCCGGCCGAGGCGCGCCGCCATCCGGACGAGCTCAGTCAGACCGAGCGCATGGCGCGTGTCAGGGGCATGGGCGAGAAGGCCATCGAGCAGCTGGTGCTGGCCGGGTACAAGTCGGTGGAGGACATCGCCAACGAGAAGGACCTGGCCCGGCTGGGCGACGTCCCGGGCGTGGGCATCAAGAAGGCCCGCCAGCTCAAGAGCGCGGCGGAGAACTACCCGGTGGAGGAAGCCCGGCTCCGGGCGGAACTCAACGCGGAGCGGGGCTCGTCCGCTTCCTCGCCCTCCGCCGAGCCGGCGGGCGCTTAGTTCGCGGTAATGTCGTAAGCTCGCTTGGATGGCTGAGGGGATGCGCCTGAAAGCCCGCTCCAGTACTAATAGTAGAGAAGAGTTGCCTGTAGGGGCTGGTCCGGTGCGAAGCTGCATCGGTTGCGGCGCGAGGCGCTGCCAGCAGGAGCTCATCCGATTGGGGGTGGGGCCTGAAGGGGGGGTGGTGGTGGATGGGCGGAAGACGCTCCCTGGACGGGGAGCTTATCTTTGTGGGGTGGGGTGTCTGGCGGCGGCGGTGAAGCGGAAGGCCTTCGGTCGGGCCTTCCGGGAAAGGCGGGTCCGGTCGACCCGTCGCTCCTGGGGCAGGCGCTGGAGTCGGTCTCGGGCCGGGGTGGAGCGACCGGAGGGAGTGGGCGTTAGCACCACTCACACACGTTTTTGGATTAGGGTGCTGCGCCCGGTAGCCGGCGGAGCAAAAGGCCAAGCAAGGTATGTCGAAGAAGCGAGTTCACGAGATTGCCAAGGAGCTCAAGGACCACGGGGTCGAGCTCGACAACAAAGAGGTCGTGACCGAGCTCGTCGCGCTCGGCTACGACGTCAAGAGCCACTCGTCCTCGCTCGAGGACGACCAGGCCACTTCCGCGGTGCAGCGGATCCTCGACAAGCGCAAGCCGAAGCAGGCCGCCGCGCCCGTGGCCGCCAAGGGCTTCGTGGTGCGCCGCAAGGCCCCGTCGAACGCGCCCTCCGCCGAGCAGCCCGACGAGGCACCCGCCTCCGCGGCTGCGACCGCTTCCGTCGACCTGCCGCGTGAGGTCACCGAGCCGGCCGCCACCGAGGCCGCCGCCGCCGTGGTGGTCGCGCCTCCCGAGCCCCCTCGGGCCGAGGCCCCGCCCATCGCCGCGCCCGTGGCGGAGAGCCCGGCCGCGCCCGCTCCTTCCACGCCCGCTCCGGCCGTGACCGCGCCGGTGTCGGCCGCCCCCGAGGCACCCGCCCCGGTGGCCGCGCCGCCGCCGCCTCCTCCTCCCGCAGCCGAGGCCCCCCGGGCCGAGGCCGCCGCCCCGGCTCCCGCCGAGGCTCCTCGCGCCGAGGCTCCCGCTCCCGCGGTGGCCGCGACGCCTCCCACCCCCGCTGCCCCGCAGCCTCCCGTCGCCGCCGCCGAGGCGCCCCGGGCGGTGGAGCCCCCTCGGGCTCCGACCTCCGCCCCAGCCGCCTCGCGGCCAGTATCCTCTTTCAAGGAGTCACCCCACTTGCCTACCCGCCCGCCGCCTTCGGCGGTTCCGCCCGCTGTCCGGACGCCTTCGCATCCCTCTTCTGGACCCCAGCGGTCCCCTTCGTCGGGTGGACCCGGCATGTCGGGCTCTGGCCGTCCGGGTGGACCCGGTGGTCAGGGTGGCCGTCCCGGCGGTCCCGGTGGTCAGGGTGGCCGTCCCGGCGGTCCCGGTGGTCAGGGTGGCCGTCCCGGCGGTCCCGGTGGTCAGGGTGACCGTCCCGGCGGTCCCAGCCAGTACCAGCGCGGTGGGCCGAGCCAGTACCAGCGCAGTGGCGCGTCCTCGGCGCCGGTGCGTCCTTCGTCTCCGGGAACTCCGGTAGGCGCCCAGGCGGCTCCGCCCGCCGGCGGGGCGACCACGTCGCCGACCCACATGGTGGGCGGCGTGCCCCACCAGCAGGTCGCGCAGGATCCGCGCTCGCTGCGTCCCACGGCCACCCAGGCCGTCGTCATCTCGCGTCCGCTCATCCAGGTGCGTCGCGTCACGCCCACCACGAGCGCGGGCCGGCAGTACCCCATGGCGCCGGGCAAGAGCGCCATCGGTGAGAAGCGCGAGTACAAGGTCGTTCCGGACCACCTGGGCCGGGGCCGCGAGCTCGTCGACGTCTCCAAGAAGAAGGAGAACGAGAAGGCCGGCGGACGTGGCAAGAAGGGCGCTCCGGGCACCGAGGGCGGCATCTCCAAGCAGGAGATGACGGACCTGGTGTGGGGCCGCGTCACCATCCCCGTTCGTGGCAAGAAGAAGAAGCCCACGAAGAAGGGCGCCAAGACGCAGATCACCCAGAGGGCCGAGGAGAAGAAGGTCATCAAGATCCAGGAGGGCATCAGCGTGTCCGACCTGGGCCAGCGCATGGGTGTGCGCACCAACGAGCTCATCAAGAAGCTCATGGGCCTGGGCAAGATGGCCACGGCCAACCAGGTCATCGACGCGGAGACCACCGAGCTGCTCGCCACCGACTACGGCTGGCGCGTGGAGAAGGCGGGCTTCGAGGTCGAGGACTTCCTGCCCGAGGTCCAGGTGCGCCCCGAGGACGAGCGTCCGCGTCCGCCGGTCGTCACCGTCATGGGCCACGTCGACCACGGCAAGACGAGCCTGCTCGACGCCATCCGCGCCGCCAACGTGGCGGCGGGCGAGGCCGGTGGCATTACCCAGCACATCGGTGCCTACTCGGTGAAGACGTCGCGCGGCGACATCACCTTCCTCGACACGCCGGGCCACGAGGCCTTCACGGCCATGCGTGCCCGCGGCGCCAACGTGACGGACATCGTGGTGCTGGTGGTGGCCGCCGATGACGGCGTGATGCCCCAGACGATCGAGTCCATCAAGCAGGCCAAGGCCGCCGAGGTGCCCATCGTCGTCGCCATCAACAAGATGGACGTGCCGGGCGCCAACCCGGACCGCGTGAAGAAGGACCTGGCCAACCACGAGCTCACTCCGGAAGAGTGGGGCGGCGAGACCATCATGGTCCCCGTGTCGGCCAAGCAGAAGATGGGCATCGACCTGCTGCTGGAGAACATCGCGCTGCAGGCCGAGGTGCTCGAGCTCACGAGCAACCCGTCCCGTCCGGCGGTGGGCGCCATCATCGAGGCCAAGCTGGAGAAGGGCCGCGGTCCCGTGGCCACCGTGCTGGTGCAGGAGGGCACGCTCAAGGTGGGCGACGCCGTCGTCACCGGCACCCACTTCGGCCGCGTGCGCGCCATGAACAACAGCCGGGGCGAGGCCGTGAAGGAAGTGCTCCCGGGCTACTCGGCGGAGGTCATCGGTCTGTCCGGTGTCCCCACCGCCGGCGAGGCGCTCAACGCCGTGGCGGACGAGAAGGCCGCCAAGGAGATCGCCACCCACCGCGCCATGAAGGGCCGCGAGGCGGAGCTGGGCAAGGCCAACACCCGCGAGACGCTCGAGCAGCTCTTCGCCAAGACGAAGGCGGGCGGTGGTCCCAAGGAGCTGCGGCTCGTCATCAAGGCGGACGTGCAGGGCTCGGCCGAGGCCGTCAAGGAAGCGGTGCAGAAGCTGTCCACGCACAAGGTCCGGGTGGAGATCATCCACACGGGCGTGGGCGCCATGACCGAGGGCGACGTGATGCGCGCGGCCGCCTCCAAGGGCATGGTGGTGGGCTTCAACGTGAAGCCCGAGTCCGGCACCGAGGCCGCCGCCAAGGCCCAGGAAGTGACGCTGGAGACCTACGGCATCATCTACGAGCTCATCGATGGTGTGCGTAAGTCCATGGAAGACCTCCTGGAGCCCATCCGCACCGAGCGCAAGCTGGGCCGTGCGGAGGTGCGCAATACCTTCAACGTGCCGAAGCTGGGCACCATCGCCGGTGCGGCGGTGCTCGATGGCGTCATGAAGCGTGGCGCCTTCATCCGCCTGCTGCGCGACAGCAAGCAGATGTACTCGGGGAAGATGGCCTCGCTGCGTCGCTTCAAGGACGACGTGAAGGAAGTCGCCCAGGGCTTCGAGTGCGGTATCGGCATCGAGAACTACAGCGATCTCAAGCCCGGCGACATCATCGAGGCCTACGAGATCGAGGAGACGCGGCCGAGCCTGAGCTAGTCCCGCTCGGGGTCGCCGTTCTCCACCACCGGGATTGCTCCCGGTGGCCCGCCCCTCGCGGCGCGGTCACCGGGACGAGGGGCTTAGTGTCATGTTCGTGGGTGTCGCGCGGTTGACCCTCCAGATTCCGGAAAGTGGCTCCCTCAAGGCCAAACGACAGGTCCTCCGCCGGGTAACGGATCGCTTGAAGGCCCGCTTCAACGTGGCCGTGGCCGAGGTGGATGATCAGGATTTGTGGCAGAAGGCCACGCTCGCGCTGGCAGTGGTGGGCAACGACCGCCGCCACGTCGACGAGCAGATGGAGAAGGTCATCCACTTCGTCGAGGAAATGTACGTCGCGCCCCTGCTCTCTCGTCAGACGGAGATCATGGGCTTCGGCGACACGCTCTACACCCCCACGCGCTCCGCGTCCGCCGCACGGGACGAGGAGGACGAGGAGGCAGGGGCGCTCGACGGGGATGAGGACGAGGCGGGACCGGAGGCGGACCTGGAGGAACTCATCGCCGGCATGGGCCGGGAGATCGCTCCATGGCCGAGGCCGAGGGCATGGTGGACTGGGAGCGTCGGCCCGGGAAGCGGGAGGGTGGACAGCCGAGCGTCACGCCGGTGCGGCGAGGCTCTCTGTCCGAGGACGAGGTCCGGGCGCGGGCCCGGAGCCTGCGCAATCCGAGGGAGTGGGAGAAGAAATGAGTACGAGCAATCGGCCGGAGCGCGTGGGCCAGGAGATCCAGGCCGCCATGGGGAGGATGCTCACCCGGGGCGAGCTGAAGGATCCGCGCATTGGCTACATCACCATCACTGGCGTCAAGGTGTCGCCGGACCTGAAGACCGCGCGCATCTACTACTCGATGATGGGCAGCGAGCAGGAGCGCAAGGAGACCCACAAGGGACTCGAGGCGGCCAAGGGCTTCATCCGCCGGCAGATCACCGAGGCGGTGAACATGCGGGTGTCGCCCGAAGTATTCTTCACCTTCGACGAGTCGTTGGAGCGGGGTGACCGCATCGAGCGGCTGTTGCGCGAGGTGAAGGAGAAGGAAGGCGGGTAGCTGAGCATGGACGGCGTGCTGGTCATCGACAAGCCCAAGGGCCCCACGTCCTTCGACGTGGTGCGACAGGTGCGTGGTCTGCTCCGGGTGAAGAAGGTGGGCCACACCGGCACGCTGGACCCCATGGCGACCGGGGTGCTGCCCCTGTGCCTGGGAGAAGCCACCAAGGTGGCGGGCTTCATCACCGAGGGCGACAAGGCCTATGACGCCGTGGTGCGTCTGGGCGCGGAGACGGACACCCAGGACGCGGAGGGCAAGGTGGTCACCGAGGCGCCCGTGCCCCCGCTCACCGCCTCGCTGATCGAGGACGTGCTCGGCCGCTTCCGGGGCACCTTCGAGCAGGTGCCGCCCATGTATTCGGCGGTGAAGGTGGGCGGCAAGCGGCTGTACGAGCTGGCTCGCGCGGGCGAGGAGGTGGAGCGCGCCAGCCGCCAGGTGACGGTGTACGAACTGGTGCTGCGCGACTTCAGCGCCACCCAGCTGCGCCTGTCCGTGCGCTGCTCCAAGGGCTTCTTCGTGCGCACGCTCGCCTATGACGTGGGCCGGGCGCTCGGCTGTGGGGCCCACCTGGAGGCGCTGCGGCGCACCGCGAGCGGGCCCTTCTCCCTCGCCCACGCGCTTCCCCTGGCGGACGTGCCCGCGCTGCTTCGCGAGCCCGAGGCCCTGGTGCGGCGCCTGTTGCCCGTGTCCGAGGCGCTCGTGGATCTGCCCGCGGTGCTGGTGAGCGCGGCGGACGCCGAGCGGGTGTCCCATGGCGTGCCCGTCGAGGCCCCCTCGCATCCGGGCCGGGTGCGCGTGGTGGGACCCTCGGGCGTGCTGCTCGCGGTGGCCGAGGTGGTCCGCGGCCGACTGCGCTACCTGCGTGTGCTCGTCTAGCGTGGCCCGGGCGCTCGACGTCAACGTGGTGATTCCTCCACCCCTGCGCCCCCTCTTCGAGGGCCGCCGCGAGGTGAGCCTCGGCGTGCCCGGCCACGCCGGCGTGGGCGACGTGCTCGAGACCCTGCTCTCGCTCTACCCCCGGCTGCGCCAGCACCTCGCCGGGGACAGGCCCGCCACCGGCGGCTCCTACGTGCACCGGCCCTGGACTCCCATTCCCTCGAGGAACTCGCCCTGGGGGGACGGGACTGTCGACTGGACGGCGGCTCCACCTCTTCCTGTTGTCGCGTCCCCTCCGGGCAGTCCCTCGGGCGCTTAAGGTTGACCGCTCATCCGGGCGACGCTTATAAGCGCCCGGTTTATTAGAAGCAGGAGACCCGGTCTGTACCCCTCCGCGGACCGTGGCGACCGCAGTACCTCACTCCGGAGCGGGAAGAGAAGCGAAGGAATCACATGTCGGCATTGCATCAGGACCGCAAGGCAGAGGTCGTCTCGAAGTACCGCACCCACGAGAGCGACACGGGCTCCCCCGAGGTGCAGGTGGCGCTGCTCTCCGAGCGCATCACCATGCTCACCGAGCACTTCAAGACGCACAAGAAGGACCACCACTCCCGCCGCGGTCTGCTCAAGCTCGTCGGTCAGCGCCGCCGCCTGCTCGACTACCTGCGCAGCAAGGACGCCAACCGCTACAAGAAGCTCATCGAGGGCCTCGGCATCCGCAAGTAGGCCTTGAAAAACCCGGGGCGCTGGCATGAGCCGGCGCCCCGAGTTGTTGTAGGCGCTCAAGAAGGACGGTGGAGACGAGACGGACGTTTTGGTTTTCGTTCGGACGGGCCGACCGCTGAAGTCACCCTTCAGCCGGTGGGCCCGCGCGAGCAGGATCAAAACTCCGGCGTTATCCCTCCGGCGCTTCCGAAGGCGCCCCACCGCAGTACACAGTCGCGGTTGCCTGTCTGTGCCTGGTTCCAGGCCCGGCGACCGCATCCACCCCACCGGCCTCTACAGCGAGGTGCGTGGTCCCTGGTCTTCCATGGCGAGGACGGGGCGCGCGCGGCTCGGGGGGCCACCAGACAGTCACAAGGCAAGACGGACTATGCACCTGAAGAAGAGCGTCAAGATTGGCGAGGCCGAGCTGAGCATCGAGACGGGCCACCTGGCCAAGCAGGCCGATGGCGCCGTGGTGGTTCGCTATGGCGACACCATGCTGCTCGTCACCGCGGTGAGCGCGCGTGAGAAGAAGGACGTGGACTTCCTCCCGCTCACGGTGGAGTTCCAGGAGAAGCTGTACGCGGCCGGCCGCATCCCCGGCAGCTACTTCAAGCGCGAGGGGCGCCTCACGGAGAAGGAGACGCTGGCCAGCCGCATCGTCGACCGCTCCATGCGTCCGCTCTTCCCCGAGGGCTACGCCTACGAGACCCAGGTCATCGCGAGCGTCATCTCCTCGGACCCCGAGCACGAGGCGGACGTGCACGGCATCACCGGCGCCTCCGCGGCGTTGTGGGTGTCGGACATCCCCTTCAACGGCCCCATCGCGGGCATCCGCGTGGGCCGCGTGGGCGGCAAGCTCGTCGCCAACCCCACCGCCAAGCAGCGTGAGCAGTCGGACATGGACATCGTCCTGGCCGTCAGCCGCGAGGCCATCGTGATGGTGGAGGGTGGCGCCGAGGAGGTGAGCGAGGCGGACATGGTGGCCGCGCTCGAGTTCGGCAAGCAGTCCGCCCAGCCCGCCCTGGATCTCCAGGACGAGCTGCGCCGCACGCTCAACAAGACCGATCGCTCCTACGATCGCCTCCCCGCGGTGGCCGAGGAGCTCAAGGCCAAGGTGCGCGCGCTGGTCTGGGACGGCATCGTCCAGGGCTACACCATCAAGGAGAAGCACGCGCGCTACGACGCGCTCTCCAAGGCCAAGAAGGAGGCCGTGGCGAAGCTCAAGGAGCAGCTCGGCGAGGCCTACACCCCGCTGGTGGAGAAGCACGCCAAGCAGGTGGTGGAGGACCTGAAGTACGAGCACATGCGCACGCTCACCGTGGACGGCGGCCGCATCGGGGGCCGTGGTCACGCCGAGGTGCGTTCCATCAGCAGTGAGGTGAGCGTGCTCCCGCGCACCCACGGCAGCGCGCTCTTCACCCGCGGCGAGACGCAGGCGCTCGTCGTCGCCACGCTGGGCACCACCGAGGACGAGCAGCGCCTGGAGCTGCTCAACGGCCAGTCCTTCAAGAAGTTCATGCTGCACTACAACTTCCCGCCCTTCAGCGTGAACGAGACCAAGCCCCTGCGCGGCCCCGGCCGTCGCGAGGTCGGTCACGGCGCCCTGGCCGAGCGCGCCCTGCGCAACATGATGCCCGCGAGCGATCGCTTCCCGTACACCATCCGCCTCGTGGCGGAGATCCTCGAGTCCAACGGCTCGTCCTCCATGGCCTCCGTGTGCGGCGGCACCCTGGCGCTCATGGACGCGGGCGTGCCCATCAAGGCCCCCGTGGCCGGCATCGCCATGGGCCTGGTGAAGGAGGGCGACAAGGTCGCCATCCTCTCGGACATCCTCGGTGACGAGGACCACCTGGGCGACATGGACTTCAAGGTGTGCGGCACCTCGAAGGGCATCACCTCCATCCAGATGGACATCAAGATCACCGGCCTCACCACGGAGATCATGAGCCGCGCGCTGGAGCAGGCGCGTCAGGGCCGTATGCACATCCTCGGCGAGATGCTCAAGACGATGGCCGAGCCGCGCAAGGAGATCAGCTCCTTCGCCCCGCGCATCACCACGCTGCAGATCCGCCCCGAGTTCATCAAGAACGTCATCGGGCCGGGCGGCAAGGTCATCAAGGACATCATCGCCCGCACGGGTACGGTCATCAACATCGACGACTCGGGCCGCGTGGACATCGCCAGCTCCAACGTGGACTCGGTCAAGTCGGCCATCGCGATGATCCAGGCGCTCACGCGCGAGGCGGAGATCGGCAAGATCTACACGGGCACGGTGCGCAAGATCGCCGAGTTCGGCGCCTTCGTGGAGCTGTTCCCCGGCACCGACGGCCTCATCCACATCTCCGAGCTGTCCGACAAGCGCGTCAAGAGCGTCTCGGACATCCTCAAGGAGGGCGATGAGGTGCTCGTGAAGGTCGTCAGCATCGACAAGACGGGCAAGATCCGCCTGTCGCGCAAGGAGGCCATGGCCGAGCGCGCCGCCGCCCAGCAGGGCAGCGTCCCCGCCGCCGCGCCCGTCGAGGCCGCTGCCTCCACCGAGGCCACCCAGCCCGGCGCCAAGGCCTGAGCCGGTGTGACTCCTCCGCTCCGCCTCCACCGCGGGGCGCCGTGAGTGACAGACGCCCTCTCCGCTCCGGCGGGGAGGGCGTCTTGTTTCGTGGGCGTCGTTGGTGGGACAAACCTTCCGGCGGGGCTGGTGCGTTGATGCGTGGGCCCCTCGTCCGGAGCGTCCCGTGTCCCAGGTCTCGTTGACCGCGTTCTCGCGCTTCCTCGGCCTCTTCCGGTGGGCCTTCATGCCGCTGGGCTTGCTGGCGCTCATCGCCGTGGGCGTCCACGCCGCGGCGGATACGCTCGATGATCGGCTGCTGACCCTGGTGGATGCGTGCGATGCCGCGTTCGACCAGCTCGTCAGCCGCCACCCCCTCACCGAGCCCCTCGTGGACCTGCTCTCGCTGGAGCGCCGCACGCTGCTCGCGCGCGTGCTCGCCCTCGTCTGGGAGCTCTCCGCGGACGCCGTGCTCGCGCTGCCCGCGCTCGGCTACCGCGAGGGGCCTTCCGATGCGAAGGCGGACACGTGGCGCGGGGTGCTCCGGCGCTGCCTGCGGACTCCCACCACCCTGCGCTGGTGCCGCCCCCTGGCCACCGCGCTCGTCGTCGTGGCCGGCGCCTGTGTCGTGGCACGGCTCGTCCAGGGGACGGTGTACCTCTCGTGGCGCGAGCTGCTGGGCGAGCCGGTGGCGGATGGGGTGGCCCGCATCCTCGCGCTCGCGGCGTTGGGAGGACTCCTGTGGCGGTTGGGCGCGCGCGCGGTGCTCCGCAATCTCCAGCACGCCGACGCGGCCTCCGCGGAACATGCACGGGGCTTCCTCCGCGCCGTCTCCCATGGGCTGCCCGGCTCCGCGGTGGTGGTGCCCCTGGCGCTCGCCGCCGCTCTCGACGCTACGTCCTTGCACTCCTTCCTGCGCTGAGGAGCGGCCCCGCCCATGTTCTCGCGCCCCTCCCGAGGCCTGCTCGACTTCTCCCTGGCCGTCCTCTGTCTGTGGACCGCCCGGCACCACACGCCCGCGGGCGCCCTGGTCCGGCGCGGCACGGCCTGGGCGCTCGGCCGCTCGAGCACCGCCCGGCCCCTGCTCTCCTACTACGAGGGCACGGGGGGCGCCGTGGTGCCCGAGTTCCCTCCCGGCTCCCCGGCCAGCCCCCTCCCGCCCCTCGTGGGCCCCTCGCCCGTGCTCGTCTCCGGGGCTCCTCCGCTCGCCCAGGGCACCTTCCTCGCGCTCAAGGGCCTTCCCACCGAGGCCCGCGCGCCCGTCCACGCGCTCGCGGGTGAGCTGGGGCTGGCTCCCGGCGCGTTGCTGGACGAGGCCCGAGGTCCCGAGGCCGCCCGGCGGTTGCTCGAGGCCCTGGCCCCGGAGTTCCCCGAGGAGGAGGTTCGGCTCGCCGCCCTCTTCGCGGGCCCCATCCCCACCCGCTACGCGCTGGCGCGGGTGACGGCCGAGGGCGGCACTCCGAGCCTGGAACACCTCGCCCGGCACTGGCCCTCGGGGCTCGAGGCGGCCACGGGGGCCGCGGCCCAGGCGCTCGCGCTCGCCACGGCGTTCGGGCTCGCCGGCCCGTGCCCGAGCACACCCCGGTCTCCAGTCCCTTCGGCTACCGGCTCCACCCCGTGCTGGGCACGCGCAGGCTGCACTCGGGCGTGGACCTCGCCGTGCGCGAGGGCTCCGAGGTGCTCGCGGTGGCCGAGGGCAGGGTGCGCCGCGCGAGCGAGGACTCCGTGAATGGTCGCGTGCTCATCATCGACCATGGACGCGGGGTGACGACGGCCTACTGCCACAACTCGGAGCTGCTGGTGCGCCCGGGTGAGCGCGTGGCGCGTGGTGCGCTCATCGCCCGCTCGGGCAACACCGGCCGCTCCACCGGGCCGCACCTGCACTACCAACTCGCCCTGTCCTCCCAGCCGGTGGATCCCCTGCGCTTCCGCACCCGCTCCCGGCCTCCGCCGCTCGCGGGGACGGCGGGCGAGCCCTGACGGAGCGCTCCCCGCAAGTTCTCGTGCGCCCCGCTCCTGGAACTCGCTTGCCCGGAAGGGCGTGTTACAGCGTCGGCGATGACCTCGCCCCTCACCGTGCGGGTTCGCCGGGTGCGGACCCATCCGGAGCCCCTGCCCCTGCCTCGCTACGAGACGGCGCTCGCCGCCGGAATGGACCTGCGCGCGGACATCGAGGGCGAGTTGACGCTCGGGCCACTCGAGCGGGCGGCCATCCCCACCGGCCTGGCCCTGGCGCTGCCCCCGGGGTTCGAGGCGCAGCTGCGGCCCCGCTCGGGACTCGCGCTGCGTCATGGCCTCACCCTTTTGAACTCGCCCGGCACGGTGGACGCGGACTACAGGGGGAGGTGCAGGTGGTGCTGGTGAACCTGTCCTCGCACCCCTTCACCGTGAAGCGAGGCGAGCGCATCGCGCAGCTCGTGGTGGCGCCGGTGTCTCGCGTTTCTCTCGTGGAATGGGAAGTCCTGGACTCCACCGAGCGCGGTGAAGGCGGCTTCGGCTCCACGGGCCGCTGACAGCGGCGTTCCTTGCTCCCCTTGTCGCGGCGCGGTAAGAGATCTCCGGGTAAACCGGGAGGACCCCCTCTCCCCAGCTGCCCTCCACCTCCCCCGGAGTTGAACCGTTTTGCTCTGTCAACGCTGCGGCAGCCCTGTCCCCGACAACAGCGCGTCCTGCACCACCTGTGGGCTGAAGCTCGCGGGGGCCTCGGCGGGAGCGGCTCCGCGTCGTCGCACGGCGACGGTGGAGGCCCCCTACAAGCCCGGTGACACCTTCGCCCGGCGCTACGCCATCCGCGAGGTGATCGGCCCGGGCCCGGTGGGCCACGTGTTCCGCGCGCAGGACCTGGAGATGGACGTCGAGGTCGCGCTCAAGGTCATCAACCCCCGCCTGGTGCAGATGCAGGAGGAGCGCACCCAGTTCTCGCTGGCGCTGCGCGCGGGCAAGAAGCTCACCCATCCGCACCACATGCGCGTCTACGAGGAGGGCGAGGATCGCAACCGGCCCTTCTTCACCACGCAGTTCCTGGAGGAGGGCACGACGCTGCGGCGCAAGATCGAGCAGCGCGTGTCCCAGGGGCAGCGCTTCTCGCTCAAGGAGGTGGAGGCGCTGCTGGTGCAGCTCGTCGAGGCGCTGGACAGCGCCCACCGTTACGGGCCGCACTCGGACCTCAAGCCGGAGAACATCTTCCTGCTGCCGGACCTGCTCAAGGTGACGGACTACGGGCTGGCCCTGGGCATCCCGCGCCTGCCCTACATCCAGGCCCAGAAGGCGTGGAAGATGGGCTGCTACCGGCGCCCGAGTACTTCGAGGGCGGGGAGCTGGACACGCGCATGGATCTCTATGCGCTGGGCATCATCGTGGGCGAGATGCTCACGGGCCAGGTCCCCGAGGAGGGCGAGGTGTCCGAGCTGCTCGCCTACGAGGCCGAGCTGCCCTCGGGCATCGAGGCGCTCTACCGGCGCGCCACCAACGCCAACCCGCTCGCGCGCCCGAAGACCGCGGGCGAGTTCCTCTCCGACTTCACCGCGGCGCTCTCCTCGCGTCCGCGGCCGGCGGCGGTGCGGCCCGCCACGCAGGAGCCCGGCCGCTCCAAGGCCCGGCAACAGGTGCCCTTCAGCCTCACCGCCGAGCTGGCCACGGCGGCCCCACGCCCCAACTCGCTGCCCCCGCCCGTGCCCACCTCGGAGCTGCCCGCGCTCGGGCCGCCCACCGTGCAGGTGCCGACCGTCGGCCACGGCCCCCCTTCCGATGCCGACGACGATGACACGGCGGTGGACGAGGCGCCGAAGCCGACGCTGGAATCCCCCATCTCCGAGCGCACCACGCTCGAGCTTCCCCAGGTGGCGGTGACCGAGGAGATCGTCCCGCCGGATGCCACCCAGAAGCTGGATTCCGAGGCCCTCGCGGCGATCATGGACACGGCCAGTTCGTCCACTCCGAGCCCGGCTCCGGCCCCGAAGGCCCGCGCGCCGCGTGCCGAGCCCCGGCCTCCGGCGAAGGCCGCCGCGCCGTCGAGCCGGGCCGCCACGCGCACGGATCCCGTGATTCCCGCGGTCCGCCCCTCGCTCTTGTCCCGGCTGTGGATGCCGCTGCTGGCGGCGGGTGGACTGGGCCTGGGGGCGATGGCGGGCTACGGCCTGTTGAAGTGGCGCCGGCGTCCCAGGCTCCCGCGGCGCCGGTGGCGGGGGCTCCCTCCGTGGCGGCTCCCCGGGAGGAGGCGGCGGGCGCGGAGCCGCTGCTGCCCTCGAGCGAGTGTCCCAAGGGGATGCGCCGGGTGAGCGGGGGCACCTTCAAGATGGGCAAGGAGACGGCCGAGGAGGGCACCGCCGCCGAGCCGCTGCTCATGCCCCGGCAGGTGGCGACCTTCTGCATCGACGAGTTCGAGTTCCCCAACCGGGCGGGGGCCATGCCCCGGGTGGACGTGACGTGGGAGGAGGCGCGGGCCGAGTGCGGCAAGCTCGGCAAGCGCCTGTGCTCCGAGGACGAGTGGGAGAAGGCCTGCAAGGGTCCGGGCAGTCTGCGCTTCCCCTACGGCGCCACCTTCGATGCCAAGGGGTGCAACACCCAGGGCAACGCCGGGGAGCCGGCCGCCTCGGGCTCGTTCGCCCGTTGCCGTTCGGGGTATGGGGTGGCGGACATGTCGGGCAACGTGGCGGAGTGGACCTCGTCGTCCGTGGGAGGCGCCGATCGGGTGCAGAAGGGCGGGGCGTTCGATCGCCAGCAGCCCTCGGTGCGCTGCTCGGCGCGGATGAGCGCGGAACCCGATTCGGGCTCCGCGTCGGTGGGGTTTCGCTGTTGCAAGGGGGAGCCGTGATGAGCCGGTGGGCGGTGCTGCTGTGGTGGGCGTGGTGGGTGCCCTGGGTGGCCGTCGCCGCGGAGCCGGCGCGTCCCCGGGCGGTGGTGGTGAAGTCCGCGGCGCTCGCGCCCTACGCCTCGGTGGTGGCGGGCTTTGGCGCCGAGGTGCGCGCCGAGGTGGTGGAGGTGACGCTGGAGGAGAGTGCCCAGGCGGCCTCGCGCGCCTTCCAGCGCATCGTGGCGCAGAAGCCGGCGCTGGTGCTGGCCATCGGCCCGCTGGCGGCCAACACCGCGCGCCGCTCGCTGGGCAAGGACGTGCCCGTGCTCTTCGCCATGGTGCCCTACTACGAGAAGTACGGCCTGGAGGGCCCAACCTCACCGGCATCGCGCTCACCAGCGACTTCCAGCCCGAGCTGTCCGCCCTCAAGGCCGTGTCTCCCACGGTGAAGCGCGTGGGCATCGTGCATGACGCGCGCTTCTCCTCCGGCAGCGTGGCGACGGCGCGCACCGCCGCGGAGCCGCTCGGCCTCACCATCGTGCCCCTGGACACGGATGCCGAGTCCAAGGTGGAGAAGGTGCTCGCCGGCGCGAAGGACAGGGTGGACGCCCTGCTCATGGTGGCCGACAAGACGGTGGGCAACGCCTCCGTCGTGCAGCAGCTCATCGCCTTCGCCACCGCCCAGCGCCTGCCGCTGGTGGGCCTCACCCCGAGCCAGGTGCGCGAGGGGCCACGCTGGCGCTCTCCCCAGTCCCATCGCCATCGGCCAGCAGGCCGGGCGGCTGGCCAACCGCATCATCCACGAGAAGGTCGACCCGGGAGCGCTCGCCGTGGCACAACCCGAGGGACTGGACCTGGCCATCAACCTCTCCGCCGCCGGCAAGGTGCAGGGCTCCAAGAACGTGGTGCTGGACCTGCTGCGCTTCGCCGCCAGGAGAGATTTCCCCGTGAGGGTTTTCGAGTGATTCCCCGCTATAGCCGCAAGGAGATGTCTTCCCTCTGGACCGACGTGGCCCGTCTGCGCCGCTGGCGCGACGTGGAGCTCGCCGCGCTGGAGGGCATGGTGCAGGGTGGCATCGCGCCGCGCGAGGCGCTGGAGGACTGTCTGGCCCGTGCCGGTGACTTCACCGAGGCGGATGCCGCGCGCATCGACGAGATCGAGCGCACCACCAAGCACGACGTCATCGCGTTCCTCACCTTCATGGAGGAGCGCATCGGGCCGAACGCGCGCTGGCTGCACCTGGGGATGACGTCCTCGGACGTGCTGGACACGGCGCTGGGCATGTCGCTGCGCGACGCGGCCAACCTCATCCTCCAGGGGGTGGAGCGGGCCATGGCCGCGGTGGAGAAGCGCGCCTTCGAGCACGCGCGCACGGTGATGATGGGCCGCAGCCATGGCATCCACGCCGAGCCCATCACCTTCGGGCACAAGCTGGCCATCTGGTACGACGAGCTGCGCCGGGCCAGGACGCGCATCGAGCGGGCCCGGGACGTGGTCTCCGTGGGAATGATTTCCGGCGCGGTGGGCACGTTCGCGCACCTGCCCCCGTCGGTGGAGGTGTTCGCCTGCCAGAAGCTGGGCCTCACGCCCGCGCCGGCCTCCAGTCAGATCATCCAGCGCGACAGGCACGCCGAGTACTTCTCCGCGCTGGCGCTCTTGGGCTCGAGCCTGGAGAAGTTCGCGGTGGAGATCCGCCACCTGCAGCGCACCGAGGTGGGCGAGGCCGAGGAGCCCTTCACCGCGGGCCAGAAGGGCTCGAGCGCGATGCCGCACAAGCGCAACCCCATCCTCTCGGAGAACCTGTCGGGGCTGGCGCGGCTGCTGCGCGGCTACGCGCTGAGCGCGCTGGAGGACGTGCCGCTCTGGCACGAGCGCGACATCTCCCACTCGTCGGTGGAGCGGGTGATCGCCCCGGATGCCACCATCGTGGCGGACTTCATGCTGCACCGCTTCTCCGGGCTGATGGAGAACCTGCGCGTCTATCCGGAGCGGATGCAGAAGAACCTGGAGCAGCTCGGCGGGGTGGTGAACTCCCAGCGCATCCTCCTGGAGCTGGCGCGCAAGGGCATGGACCGCCAGGCCGCCTACGTCATCGTCCAGCGCAACGCCATGCGCATGTTCGAGCAGGGCGTGCCCTTCCGTCAGTCCCTGCTGCAGGACAAGGACCTGCTCGCGGTGATGACGCCGGCGGAGATCGAGGACTGCTTCTCGGCCGGCTATCACCTCAAGCACGTGGACGACATCTTCCAGCGCGTGTTCGGGCGCCGCGCGTAAAGCGGACGCGGCGGCCCGGGGGGCTCACTTCAGGTAGCCGCGCGCCTTCAGGTTCTTCTCGATGCGCGCGTGCACGTCGCCCGGCTCCAGCGCGAGCGGCGTGCCGGTGAGCTGCGCGTAGGCCGCGAGGTACTTCTCCGCGAGCGACACGCGCACGTCGTCCGGAATGGCGGGCGGCGTGCCGTGGCCCTGGAAGCCGCGCTCGCGGATGAGCCACTGGCGGATGTTCTCCTTGTCCAGCATCCGCTGATCCTCGCCCTTGGCGAAGCGCGCCTCGTACTCGTCGGCCACCCAGTAGCGGCTCGAGTCCGGGGTGTGGATCTCATCGATGACGTACAGGTCATCGCCCACCTTGCCGAACTCGTATTTGGTGTCCACGAGGATGAGGCCGCGCGTGCGCGCCCACTTCTGGCCCTCGAGGAACAGCCCGCGCGCCGCCTCGGTGATGCGCGCCCAGTCCCGCGCGCTCACCAGGCCTCGCGCGAGGATCTCCTTCTCGGAGATGGGCTCGTCGTGCTGGCCGTACTGCGCCTTGGTGGAGGGCGTGAAGATGGGCTCGGGGAAGGCCTCGTCCTTGCGCATGCCCTCCGGGAAGGCCACGCCGTAGGCGGTGTGCGTGCCCTTCTGCATGTCGCGCCACAGGCTGCCGGTGAGGTAGCCGCGCACCACGACTTCCACCGCGAAGGGCTGGCAGGCGCGCGCGACGATGACGTTGGGATCCGGCATGTCCAGCACGTGGTTGGGCACGATGTGGCGCGTGCGCTCGAACCAGAAGTGGGCGAGCCGGTTGAGCACCTCGCCCTTGAAGGGGATGGTGGTCAGCACGTGATCGAACGCGGACAGACGATCCGAGGTGACCAGGACGAGCCGGTCCCCCTGGCGGTAGGTGTCACGCACCTTGCCCTGGTAGTGCTCGCCGAGCGAAGGCAGGTGGACGCGCCCGAGCGTCTGGGTGAGCTGGGCGTGGAGTGCGGAGGTAGTCACGAGAGAAGCGCCTCGGCCCCGTGAGGTGGGGCACAGAAAGAGGCGCGGACTCTACTGGACCGCGCCCGGCAGGGAAGCGGGACCGTACGCCGCCGCCATGTACAGGAACGCGGGGTTGATGCGCAGGATGCCGTCCACGTAGGCGGCCGCGTAGGGCGCGCTCGACGCCCGATCCACCTGCACCACGCCCGTGGGATTCACCTTCCAGTGGGCCAGGAGCGTGCGCGCCACCAGCTCGGCGGCCTCGCGCTCGGACAGCCCCTGGAAGCTCTCGCGGCGATCCTCCTGCCAGCGCTCGCCCGTGCGCCCATCGAAGTTCAACTGCAGGGGAGCCCCCGCGTCGGGCGCCTGCAACAGATCCGTGCGTCCCTCGATGCCCGGGGCCGCCACCAGCTCCCCGTTCAGGGTGATGGGGAAGAGCATGGAGGACTGCGCGGCCTGACCCGCTTCCAACTGCGAGAGGCGCGCCACCTCGCGGTACAGCTCCAGGCGGGTGGAGGAGCTCTCGAACTCCAACAGCTCGGGCGAGCCGGTGAGCGCCTGTCGAGCACCTGGAGCAGCGCGCACGGGGGCACTCCCGACGCCACAACCCGTCAGGACCACGAGAGAGAGGAGCAGGCCAGCGACCCAGCGACGCATCATGGGGGAATATACCGATGCGGCTCTGACACGGAAAGCTAAACTCGGGGGCATGCTCCCGGCAGCGAACTTGACGGTTGTCCTGCACCAGACGCGCTCACCCGAGAACATGGGGGCCGTGGCCCGGGTGATGGCCAACTTCGGCTTCTCGCGACTCATCCTGTCGGATCCCGCCACCTACTCCTTCCGGGGCGCCGAGCGGCTCGCGGTGAAGGGCGGGGCGGTGCTGGAGGGCATGGCCGTGGCACAGAACCTGCCCGAGGCCCTCAAGGACTGCGTGTACGCGGTTGGCACCACGTCTCGTACCCAGATCGAGGGACGTGTCGCGCTCACCCCGGAGGAGGCGGCGGCGCGGCTGGCGGATCAGAGCCGGAGGGGGAGGGTGGCGCTGGTGCTGGGGGTGAGCAGCGGGGGCTGTCCAACGAGGAGCTGGCGTTCTGCTCGGACTTCCTCGTCATTCCCACCAGCGAGGTGCAGCCCTCGATGAACCTGGCGCAGGCGGCGGCGGTGCTGCTCTACCTGTGCTCGCGCGAGGGCCGGGGCGCGCCCGAGCCGGAGGCGAAGCTGGCGCCGGAGTACCAGGGGGCGCGCATGGGCACGGTGAGCGCGCTGGGCGAGCGGATGCGCGAGGTGTTGCTGCGCGCGCAGTTCCTCAACCCGCAGGCGCCGGAGCACGTGCTGCGCGAGCTGGAGCGGAGTCTGTTGCGAGCGGAACTCACCCAGCGCGAGGCGGAGCTGTGGCTCACGGCCTTCAAGCACCTGGGGAGGATGATGGGCGGGGGCAAGGGCCCTTCCGAGCAGGAAGCGCCCTCGCGAGACCCGCGCCGGAACGCCTAGGCCGCGGCGGTCTTGTAGGTCTCGGCGTAGTGCTTGGCGCACAGGCCGCCCTTCTCGGTCTTCGCGCGGCACTCCGCCTTGGAGCAGGTGCGGTAGCGCGAGTGGGGCAGCTCGCCCTGGCGCCACTTCTTGAAGTGGAAGAAGCAGTAGCTCTTGGCGCGGTAGGGGCGCTTGCAACCCTCGACGGTGCAGGCCTTCTTGCCCCCGCCCTTGGCCGTGCGCGGCCAGTTCTTCAGGGTGGTCTTCTGTGCTTCAGGCATGACAGCTCCTCAATGCAACGCAGCGAAAATCGTGCGGAAAGGAGCCTCGTGTAGCGCTGGCCGCCGCGGAACGCAAGGAGGCAGGCGGGGACGCGGGCGCCCCCTCCGCCTTCCAGCTCAGGGCGAGCCCGCCTTCTTGCCCGCCTGCCCGAGCCCCCGTCCCCTCGTTCTCCGCGGGCTGGACGTGCTTGGACGGCGCCGAGAGGACGGCCGTGGCGGGCACCGTCTCGCCTGGCTGCTCCTCCAGCCGCACCTTCATCTTCAGGGGCTGCACCCCCGGCGCACGTGCAGCATCACCCGGCCCCCCACGCCCCGGGCCGCCACCTGCCAGCGCAGGTTGTGGGCCCGCTCCACGTGGAGCGCATCCAGTCCCTCGATGACGTCGCCCACCTGCAGGCCGGCGCGCGCGGCGGGTCCTCCGTCCGCCACCTCCGACACCACCACGCCCCGGGGGTGTCCCAACCCGTAGGCCTCGATGACGTCCGGGGTGCAGTCCTGCACGGACACGCCCATCCAGCCCCGGCGCACCCGTCCGTACTTCTGCAGGTGCGGCAGCACCGCCTTGGCGATGTCCACGGGGATGGCGAAGCCGATGCCCTGGCCCGCCACGTTCACGGCGTTGGCGATCGCCACCACCTCCCCGTTCAGGTCCAACACCGGCCCTCCCGAGTTGCCCGGGTTGATGGAGGCGTCCACCTGCATGTAGTCGAAGTCACCGTCCCGCCCGTTGGGCGTCACGTCCGTGCGGCCCTTGGCGCTCACCACGCCCGCCGTCACCGAGTGCGTCAGTCCGAACGGGTTGCCAATCACCATCACCCAGTCGCCCACCTCCACCCGCGAGGCCGACGACAGCTTGAGCACGGGCAGCTTGCGCGGGGCGTGGATCCTCAACAGCGCCGAGTCCGTGCGCGTGTCCTCGCCCACGAGCTCCGCCGGGTACTCCTCCGCGTAGCCCCCCGGTGACAGCACCGAGATGCTGATGTCCTGCGCGCCCTCGATGACGTGCGCGCTGGTGAGGATGAAGCCGTCGGGGTGGATGATGAGGCCCGAGCCGATGCCCTTCTGCGTCTCTCCCTCGGAGCCGGGCGTGGGGTTGGGCTGACGCGTGGTGATGGAGACCACCGCGGGCATGGCCGCCCGCGCCACCTGACTGAGCGCCGAGCGTTGCTCTCGCACCGCGCGTTGCCCGGCTTCCACCCACAGCCTGCCCGCTTGTGCGCTCGGGTTCGCCCAGGCCGGCGCGCTCAACAACGCGGCCAGCGTGATCCCCGTCCACCACCGTCGCCCCGCCATCATCCCCGCCTCTCCCCAGACCGCCTTCTGACAACCTAGGGTGGGCGGGAGCGGAGCGGAAGCGGGGCCTTCCCACCCCCGTCCGGGGAACTACTTCTTCTGGGCGATGATGCGATCAATCGCCGCGCGATCCTCGTGGGTGATGCGCTCGCGCGGTCCCGCCGCGGGGGCCGGAGCCGGGGCCGGGGCCGGGGCCTTGGCCGCCGCCGGGGTCGCCTGCCCGGTCGTCCGCTTCACCGCGTCCTCGGCGTCGTCGAGCGCGTCGCGCAGGCTGTTCGTCACCCGCTCCACCCGGCTCGGCTGCACCGGCGCTTCCACTCGCGCTGCACGTACTCCACCGGCGTGCGGCCGTTGAAGTCCACCGTGGCCAGGAAGACCCCGAGTCCCACCGCGCAAGCCGTCCACACCAGGAACTTCAGCAAACCCATGGTTCACACCCTCCTACTTAGTCGTACATCGGAGTGGACCAGGGGGCCAGTTTCCGGCGGCGGGTGGGGAAGGGCGCTGACAGGGCTCGGGGCTCCTTCTAATGTGCGCGGCCTTGCAGCCCGAAGAATTCTTCCAGGCCGTCCGCGAGCGGGCGGAGTCCATGTCCCTTCCGCGAGCGCACGAGGCGCGCGAGCCGTTGCGCGTCCAGGCGCTGGCGCTGTTCGCCCGGATTCCGGAGCCGCCCGTGTACCACCGGGCGGAGGATCCGGCGCGCAAGGCGGCCGAGGCGCTGCTGCCGGAGCTGGAGCAGGTGTTGGCGCTGGGGCTGGCGGTGCGGCGCGACGCGGGGCCGGCGGAGGCCACGGATCGGCTCCTCGAGGCGCTGCGGGCGCACGGGGAAGCGCTGTGTCATACGGTGGATGGACGGCTCTCCCAGGCGGAGGAGGCGTGGCGGCGCGCGGTGGAGCTGGAGCGCGTGGCGCACCCCACGCGTTCGCTCGGCACGCGGGATCAGGCGGTGGGGCCGGTGTATGACCGGAGCACGGGGGCATCGCGCTACGATCCCCGCGTGGAGCCCGTGGCGCAGGTGTGGCTGGCCTGCCCCAACATGGGCTGCAAGCGCATCAACGAGTACGGGTACGTGCCGGGGCCCGGCATCCACGCGTATGTGTGTTCCGCCTGCCGGTGCCCTTCCGGGCCTACTTCGGCGAGCTGCGCTCGGTGGAGATCGAAACGAAGCCCAGCTCCAAGCGTTTCCTGTTCACGGTGGACGAGGTGCGGGGCGCGGGCAGCTCGCGCATCGAGTTCGAGGAGGCCAGTGGCGAGGAGTTCCCGTCGACGCGGGGCGACCTGCTGGTCTTCCTGTACACCGAGGCGCGCGAGCTCAAGGCGGTGATGAACCAGACGAACAAGCGGCTGATGTGGATTTCACCGGCCAGTTCGTGCTTCGTGGTGACGGCGGCGTTCGGTGAGGGCGCGCCGGAGTTGGTGACGTTCCGGGCGTTCCGGGACGAGGTGCTGCGCCACCATGCGTGGGGGCGCGGGTTCATTCGCGTCTACTACCGGCATGGGCCGGGGCTGGCGCGTTGGGTGGTGGGCCGGCCGCGGGTGAGGCGTGAGGTGCGGCGGGTGCTCACGCAGGTCCATCGGGTGTTGTCGAAGACGACGAGGGAGTCACGCACGTGACGGAGCCGCAGACTGGGGACGCCGGGCAGCAGCCGCAGCAGCCGCCGCCGGCGCGCCATGGGTGGAGCAAGGTGTTGTTGGTGGTGACGGGGCTGTTGGGGCTGGCGGGCCTGTCGTACCTGGGCGTGAGCGAGGCGCTGCGGGCACGGCTCGCGGCCGACGGCACCGCGGCCCCGGCGATGAAGCTGCAGAAGTACGACAACGGGACGATGTCGCTGGCGGACTTCCAGGGCAAGGTGGTGATGCTGGACTTCTGGGCGACGTGGTGCGCGCCGTGCCGGCGGAGATGCCGTCGCTGCTGAAGCTCGCCAAGGAGTACGAGGACAAGGGGCTCGTGTTCGTGGCGGCGAGCCGGGACGAGATGCCGGACGCGCCGCTGTTCGTGCAGGAGTTCGTGCAGAGCCGCATGCCGGAGCTGGCGCCGTACGTGGTGTTCGCGCCGGACGAGCTGGCGGCGATCTTCCAGGTGACGGCCCTGCCGACGCTCTACCTGCTGGACCGCAAGGGGCAGGTGGTGGACTCGCAGCGCGGCATGATGTCGGAGGCGGCGCTGCGCCAGCGGATCGAGCGGGCCCTCAAGTAGGGACCGCCGCGGGGCGCCTGGGCCTCAGCGCGACGCGCCGGGCGCCGCCGCTCCGCGCTGGAGCTTCACCACCTCGGCGCTCAGCGTGACGCTGCTGGGCAAGGGGATGAAGAAGAAGAGGACGCCCAGCGCCTTCGTCACTGGCAGGTACTGCGTCTGGTGGAAGCGCACGTTGATGGCGCCATCGCCTCCCATGCGCCGCACCTGGGGGATGAGCGCCTGATGGAAGCCCGCCTCGAGGTCGGTGCCCACCACGTCCGCGAAGCCGAAGAGCAGCACCCCCGAGCGCGTGACCTGCACGAGGCCGAGCGACTCATGGGGCTCGGAGATATCACCCGCCGTCACGAAGATGTCCTGGCCGTCGCGGCTGGAGGGCACGGAGGCGGTGTTGACGACGGTGCACCCGGTGAGCGCCAGGAGCGCGAGCACGGTGGGAAGTCGCATCGGAGGGAGTCTCACGGGGAGGGAGGAACTGGATGACTTCACCGGTGACGATCACGTTGCGGTCCCGGGTCTTCACGCCTCCCTGGCCGCTCAACCCGTTGGAGATGGACTCGGACAGATCCGCGGCGCGCTCCACGTCGGTGGGCGGGTTCTGGTCCTCGAACTCGATGTGGATGACGCCATCGCCGCCCATCTTCAGCACCGCGTCCGCGAGCGCGCCCTGGATGGTCTGGTCGATGGCGGCGTTTCCCACGTCCGTGAGCCCCGCCACGGTGACGCCGTAGCCGGTGACCTGGGCGAAGCCGAGTGTGCGGAAGGGCCAGGGAGAGCCCCCGTGCTGAGATACAGGCCTCGCCCGGTGTGGGGCGGACGGTCCGACAGCCTCGAGCCACGCGACACGGCGTTGCAGCCCGCGCACAGCAGCAAGCAGAAGAAGAGGAGAAGTCTCACCGGAGCTCCTGGCGGGTGGGGGTCAGCGCGACGGGCTGTTCGGAGGAGGCGGCGGAAGACCCTCGGGGTCGAGCCGCACCACTTCGCCGCTGAAGGTGACCTGGGAGGGCAGGGGGATGAAGAAGAGCAGGGCGAAGAGCAGGCGCGTGGGCAGTGCGTACTGCGTCTGATGGAAGCGCACGTTCATGATGCCGTCGCCGCCCATGCGCCGCACTTCGGGGAGCAGGGTGTCCCTCAACCCGTCCTCGAGGCTGGTGCCCGCGGGATCCGCGAAGCCGAAGAGCAGCACGCCCTTGCGAGTGGCCTGCACCAGCCCGAGGCTCTGGTAGGGAACCTGGACATCGGAGGTGGTGACGAAGACGTCGCGCGTGTCCCGGGAAGAGGGCAGCGACGCCACGTTCACCGTCGTGCAACCAGTCAGCCCCACCGACAAGAGGAGCCCGAGTGTCCTGCGCATGCGATCCCGCCCCCAATCACGAAGAGGGCCGAGCATGGGACACGAGCGGGGTCCGAGGCAATGTCCCCGTTCTCCGCGTGCGCACCACGGCCGTGAGCGCGGAGCGCGCGCCGTGGTGCGTTCCCGGTTTCTGCATGTCGCGTTTCAAGGGGTGCACCGGCCCTCGCGGCTGAACTCACCAGCGAGGACCGGCTCCAACCTTCCCCGTCCCCTACTCCCCGAGCCGTATCCGCGAGCGGTCACTCCCACTCGCTACCTACGTCCGTCCCCGACCCGCCCAACCCCGTACTGCCCCGACCCGCCCGACCCCGTACTGCCCTGTACTACCCCGTACTGCCCCGACCCGCCCAACCCCGTACTGCCCCGACCCGCCCAACCCCGTACTGCCCCGACCCGCCCGACCCCGTACTGCCCCGTACTGCCCCGTACTGCCCCGACCCGCCCAACCCCGTACTGCCCCGACCCGCCCAACCCCGTACTGCCCCGACCCGCCCAACCCCGTACTGCCCCGTGCTGCCCCATCCACCGGACCCACATCGTCCGCGAGGATGGCTTTAGCATCAGCCGTGCCGAAACCCCTCGATCCAAGTCTCCGCTGTGAATTCAAGGAGATACGTACGCGGATGGCTCTTGCGTGGAGGACGCCGCCGTCCCGAACCGGAAAAATGTGCTGTGGGATGGATACGAGCCCGCACTCTTGGGAGGGCGGAGTGTGTGGCACGCTACCCTCCATGAACCGCTTTGCTCTGACGCTGTGCTTGCTCCTGGGCTGTGTCTCCGCCTGCTCGCGCCAACTGGAGTCGCAGGCGCTCGGGCTCCAGTACGAGCCTCCTTCCGGCATGGCCCTGCGCTCCGAGCAACCGTGCCCTCCGGCCGTGGCCCGGTTCGATGGCGGGCTGGAAGTGCGCTCGGTGCCGGGACCCGCGCCCAAGCTGGACGCGGAGCCGGAAGCGGTGCTGGAGGCCGCGGGCGTTCCGGTGCCGGGCCGACGGCTCAACGCCACCCAGGGAACGCTCCCCGCGGGTCCCGTGGCCCGCTACGAGTTCCAGCAGGGCTCTTCCCGCACGCTCGTCTACCTGTTGCCGCGCGAGGATCGCTTCGTGCTCGTCCTCTACACGGCCGCCGAGCGGGACTACGGCCCGGGTTCAGCGCGCGTCGAGCGCTCGCTCTCCACGCTCAAGCCCACGCGCTGAACCGCAACTCCCTCAGGGCTTCTCGGCACTGGCCTTGGGGGTGGCCTCGGGTTTGGCCTTGGGGGCCGGCTTGGTGGCGGCCTCGGGTTTGGCCTTGGCCTCCGGCTTGGGAGCCGGCTTGGTGGCGGCCTCGGGTTTGGCCTTGGTCGCCGCCTCGGACTTCACCTTGGTGGAGGCCTCGGGCCGGCCTTGGTGTCCGCCTTGGTGTCGCCCTCGGGCTTCGCCTTGGTGTCGCCCTCGGGCTTCTTGTCCTGGGGCACGATGCGCGGGGCCGTTTCCACCTCGGACTTGATGAGGCGGAACTCGACGCGGCGGTTCTTCGCGCGTCCGAGCGGAGTGCCGTTGGTGGCGATGGGCTGGGACTCGCCGAAGCCCTTGGCGCGCAGGCGATGGGCCTCGATCTCCTTGGAGATGAGGTAGTCCATGACGGACTGGGCGCGGCGCTGGGACAGGCTCAGGTTGAGGGTGTCCGAGCCCACGTTGTCGGTGTGCCCCTCGATGAGCACGGGTCCGAGCGACGGATTGCGATCGAGCACGGTGGCCACCTCGTCGAGCAGCTTGAGGGATTGCTTCTGGATGGTGGCCGAGCCGGTCTCGAAGAGGATGTTGCCCTTGATGCGGATGCGATCCGACTCGACGATGACGAACGGGGGGCTGTCGATGGGGCAGCCATCGTTCTCGGGGGGACCGGACTGATCGGGGCACTTGTCCACGTTGTCGGGCACCTCGTCCCCGTCGGCATCCGGGCAGCCGTCGTAGCCCGGAGGGCCGGGCTTGTTGGGGCACTGGTCCAGGCCATCCGGCACGCCGTCGTTGTCCGAGTCCAGGCAGCTGTCCGGACCGTTGGGGCACGTATCCTGGCCGTCGGTGATGCCGTCCCCGTCGTTGTCGGGCTCCGGGCAGCCGTCGTCGTCCTGGTAGCCATCCACGTCCTCGCCCTCGGTGGGGCACTTGTCGCGCGAGTCGGGAACGCCGTCGCCATCGGAGTCGAGGAACGCCTGGTCGTAGCGCACGGAGAACATCACGCGCAGGTCCTCGCGGCCGTAGCCGCTGCCGAGCGTCACGCCACGGCCCACGTCGAGCTCCAGCCCCCAGGGACCGTAGATGCGGGTGCGCGCGCCGACGAGCACGCCCCAGGGCGTCTTGAGGGAGGCGGCCCGGTGGAAGTTGAAGGGGGCGGACATCGGCGTGGCCAGTGCATCTCGGCGAGTCCCTGCACGTTCGTGAGGGGGCCCACGTCCGGCAGGTCCACGATGGCGCCCGCGCCGAACGTCACCTCGTTGCCCACGTAGAGGTTGAGGTACTGGGCGGGCCGGGGACGCAGGCGCACGCCCACGTTGCCGAGCACCCGCACCGGACCGAAGGCGCGCTCCACCGCGAGCCTCGGGGCCACGAGCACGCCGCGCTCGCCCAGGAAGCTCTGTCCGTCACCGGTGGGCAGCCGCACCTCGGCGGACAGGGCGAGGCCCACGGGGAACTCGTCGGGCAGCAGCAGGAAGGCGCGGGGTTGCAGCCGGATGTCGCCGAGTCCCCAACGGCGCACGCTCGCGGCCCCCGGGTAGTTCGGCGCGGCGAGCGCGTCGCTCAGCAACTGGAAGTTGTCGCCCTGCACGAGGGTGAAGGGCAGGTCCGCGCCGATCTCCAGCCGGCGGTGCAACTGCCGGGCGAAGAGCGCGTGGGCATCGAGCCGGTAGGGCAGCAGGTTGCCCAGCTTCTCCTCGCCCAGCTTCAGGGCGAGCAGCCCGTGGGTGTAGTCGAAGAGGAGGGCGGCCCGGAAGCTCTGGGCGGTTTCCGGGGTGGCGCCCTCGAGCGCGATGCCGCTGTTCTGCGCGGGCGTCGCCTTCAGGGGGACGGCGTCGAAGCCTCGCACGAAGGGATCCTCCGCGCGTGCCGGGACACCGGCCAGCAGGAGGAGCATCACGGCGAGTCGGATGGCTGTGCTTCGCAAGGACCGCTCCGGGGTGGAGGCCCGGAAATTCGGGCCTTGGAACCCGTCCGGCTCTTACCACCGCCTCCCCGGGGGGTGAAGAAAACCCCCGGGGAGCCCGCCCTTCGTGTCCGCCAGACGCTATTTTTCCATGAAGGCGTCCGCGGGGACGACCTGGATGGCGTCGGGGCGGATGGGCAGGGGCCGCGCGCCAATGGCCTTGTCCTGCTCGAGCAGCTCGGGGCTCTTGGGCGAGGCGTAGGTGATGGGCGAGGGGGCCTGCTCCTTCAACTGCTTCACCAGGGCCTCGGCGTCCTGGGTGACGAAGGCGAAGTCGAGGGCCTCGGGACGCACGTGGCGGCGCACGGCGGCGTGCACGGACTCGGGCGTCATCTTCGCGAGCGCGGCGCGGTACTGCTCCAGGTAGTCCGGCGTGCCCAGGAAGAGCGCGTCGATGGCGTAGCCCAGGCGGCGTTGATCCGTCTGCTCCCACAGGCGCGTGTAGCCCAGGAGGAAGCTGCGGCTGCGCTCGAACTTTTCCGCGGGGATGGGCTGCGCCACCAGTTGCTCGAGGAAGTAGAGCGTGCCCCGGGTGGCGAACATCGCGTTGGTGGGCACCACGGGGCGGATCCACAGGGTGAGATCCTGCTGGGTGCGCGCGATGTTGGTGCGGTTGTACGTGGAGCCGGGCGCCTCGATGAAGTGCTCGGCGTAGGCGTAGTCGCCGTAGTTGAGGCCGCGCTTCTCGCGCAGCTCGTTGAAGAGCACGCCGCCCAGCTGGCGGTGCTCTCCGAGGTACGACAGGGCGAAGGCCACGGGGAAGAAGTCCGGATCCCCCCGGCGCAGCGGGGTGACATAGCCCATGGAGATGGCCGTGGAGAGGGTGGGCTTCTGCACGACGAGGGCGCGGCCGCCGGGGGTGGGCACGGCGGGCAGTTGCACGCGCGGCGCGCCGGTGGCGGGGAGCGCGGACAGCCGCGAGACGACGGTGCGCTGGAGCTGCTCATCCACCGGACCCGCGAGCCCGATGACGAGCCGGTCCTGGGTGAAGACGCGCGCGGCGTGGGCCTTCACGTCCTCCAGGGTGATGGCCTCGAGGCCCTTCTCGGTGCCGCCCACGAAGTGCGCGTAGGGGTGGCCCTGGTAGAGGAGCGAGTCGAGCGCCACCTTGCCCAGCGCCTCGTCGTTCTCGCTGCGCAGCCCGTTGCGCAGGTCGCTGAGGGCGAGCGAGCGCAGCCGTTCGAACTCCTGGGGATCGAAGCGGGGCTTGAGCAGCACGTCGGTGAACAGCTCGAGGAAGCGCGGCAGGAAGTCCTTGTGGACGCGGCCGGAGAAGACCGTGAACTCCTTGTCGGTGGAGGCGTCCAGCTCGGCGGCCATGGGGAAGAGGACCGCGAGGAGCTGAGCGGAGGTGAGGCTCTGGGTGCCGCCCTCGGCCAGGAGCTGCGCGGTGAGGGCGCCAAGGCCCTCCTTGCCCTGGGGGTCATCCACCGAGCCCGAGTGGAAGACGAGCCGGAAGCTGACGATGGGGCTGTTCGGGTTCGCCTGGACGACGAGCCGCGCGGGCTCCGGCTGCAGCAGGGGCCGGGCGGGGACGGACGTGGGGGCGGGGGGCTCGGCGGGAGCGGGGGCCAGGGCCTCGGGCGGCGCGGGAGGCGGAGCCGCTTCGGGAGCGGGGGCGGTGCGGGAGGTGGTGGCGCAGCCGCCGAGGTACAGCGCGGCGCCGAGGGCGAGGGAGCGGGAGAGGAGCGGACGCATCACTTCGACCTCCGGCCTGCTTGGGGGTGAGGGAGAGCACGGTGCGGTTGGCGGCGGGGAGGTAGCGGCGGGCGAAGGCGACGAGGTCGCCGGGCTTCACCTCGGAGATCTTCTGGACATGGCGGGCGAGCGCGTCCGGCGAGCCGTAGATGCCGGCGTACCAGGAGAGCTGCTCGGCCACGTCCTTGGCGGTCTCCATGTTCATGAGCAGCCCGTAGCGGGTGTGGCTCTTGATGGCCTCGACACGGGCGGCGTCCACCTTGCCGGTGACGAGCTCCTTCACGGCGGCGTTGAGGGCGGAGCGGACGGCGGCGCGGTTGGCCTCCTTCTGGAGGGAGGCGGAGACGCTGAAGAGGTAGGGATCCCGGTGGGGCGTGGAGCTGCCGTCCAGGTCCTGGGCGAGCTGCTTGTCCAGGACGAGCTCCTTGTAGAGCGGGCTGGTGGTGCCCACGAGGTAGGTGCCGAGGACGGCCTGGACGGCGGCGTCGGAGGTGTCGAGCCGAGCCGCCGGGGTGCGCCAGGAGTAGATGAGCTGGGGCTGGGTGCTCTGGGGCCAGTCGATGTGGACGAAGCGCTCCTGCTTCTGGGGCGGCTCCTTGGGCACCTGGATGGAGGCGCTCTTGCGCTCCCAGGGGCCGTAGTGCTTCTGCACGGCGGCCATCAGCGCGGCGTCATCGAAGTCCCCGACGATGACGAGCAGGGTGTTGTCGGGGGTGTACCAGCGCTCGAAGAAGGAGCGGCTGTAGGCATAGGCCTGGGGCATGGCCTTGATGTCGTCGTAGTAGCCGAGCGTGGTGTGGCCGTAGGTGTGCTGGGTGAAGGCGGTGCGAGCGAGTTCCTCCTCGATCTTCAGCCAGGGCTGGGCGGCGTTCTTGTGGTACTCGCCGAGCACGGCGAGCGCCTCGGTCTGGAAGGAGGGCTCGGAGTACTCGAGGTTCCGGAAGCGATCGGCCTCGATCTCCACCAGCTTGAGCAGCCCGGCGGTGGGCCCGTACGAGTGGTAGACGGTGATGTCGTCCGAGGTGAAGGCGTTGTCGTCGTAGCCGTAGGCGGCGATGACCTTCTCGCGCTCACCCTCGGGGAAGTTCTTGGTGCCCTTGAACATCATGTGCTCGAAGAAGTGGGCGAAGCCCGTGCGGCCCGGCTCCACCTCGTTGCGCGAGCCCACGCGCACCACGGTCTGGTAGGCGATGAGCCCGGGCGAGTTGAAGGGCACCCGGATGACGGTGAGCCCGTTGGGCAGGCGGTCGACCTTCATGGGGTAGGGGAAGAAGGGGGAAGCGGGCTGCTCGGCGGCCGAGGCGGGGAGCGCCGCGCCCAGCAGGACGAGCAGAAGGGAAATGAGCCATCGATGCATGCAGGTCCTCATGTGGCTGAAGCACCCACGAGGTGGGTGCCCGCGAACTCCATAGCTCGGCCGCTATTCCCAAGAGGGAGCGAGCGGGAGCGGATGGTGGAGAATCAACGGGGAGGGACGTCAGGAGGATTGACGTGGACCCGTCGGCGGTTAAGGTAGGAGAAGCCGTGACGTGGTGAAGAAGTGAGTGAGCAGGACCCAAGAAACGGGGGCGACCTGGTTTCGACGGGGGCATGGAAGTTCGAGACGCGTGCCGAGCATGTTGGTCGCTCGTAAAAACGCCCAACACAGACACAAAAGCCAACGACAACGTTGAGCTCGCGCTGGCTGCCTAACTAGCAGTCTCACAGTGCGCGGTCCCCTCGCTCTCGGCCCGTGGGGTGGGGTAGGACCGTCATAATGCGGGCTGGCCGTCGAGGGAGCCTGGGCTCTTGGCGGTGAGATCTTCCAGGACCGGCTCACAGGATTCCGTCCGTGGAAGCCTGTGGGACGTAATAAAGCGCGGACTACGCACGTAGGGTCGAAGAGCGGAAGGCTTTCGGACGCGGGTTCGATTCCCGCCGCCTCCACAGAGAGAAGAAGTGAGAGCCCCGGGCGCCATCAGGCGACCCGGGGTTTTCTTTTATGTTGCCGACGAGTGGGACGAGTGCCGCTCCCGGGAGAAGGACACATGCGCTGGCGACGGGTGTTCGCGTTCACGGTGTCGATGGCGGTGGGAACGGGGTGCCCGGAGACATGGAGGAAGGCGGCACCATCGACCGGGCGATGTCGAAGGACCTGGCTGAGGAACTGCACCAGCACGACTGCTCCTTGAGCGAGGCGGAGTGGAAGAGGACATGTGCGATTCCTGCTCGGTGGGAGCGGGATGATTGCCCTCATGCGTGTCAGTTCAGGGCCGATCCGTGATGCGTTGGCGCATGGCTCTGGCCCCTCTGTTGGCCCTCCTCCTCCTCCTCCCGTTGGCCTGGGCCATCCATACGGCCATGCTGAGGGGATTGCGTCCGGCTCCTGAAGCGCCGCTCGTCCCGATGCTGTCGCCTGGAGCGCGTCAGAGCTTGATGTCCTACGAGCGCCCCTGCTCGGGCCGCAAGGACTGCGAGCCACCGCTCGCGTGCTTCTTCAATGCGCGCTCGATGTGGACGTACTGCACCGACAGCCGGTGCATGACGGACGAACACTGCACCGAGGACATGGTGTGCCGCACGATGGAAACGGTGAAGGGGGGCCTCGGCTCCGCCAGTGCACGCTGGTGGGCGTGCGCAAGGAGGGGGAGCCCTGCTTGGACATGTCCGATTCACGTGAAGCGTCATGTGAGCGGGGCCTCATGTGCCAGAACTACCGGTGCGGCCGGCCGTGCCGGATGGATGAGCCTGGGAGCTGTCCGGAGGGCTTCTTCTGCCGCGAGGGCCTGGATGGGCCTTCCTGCCTGCCAACGTGTGAGGGCCGTGCGTGTCCCGAGGGCCAGCACTGCATCCGGCCCGATCTCGATGAGGGAGTGTCGGTGTGCGCGCAGGTGTATGGCCAGAACTGCCAGGAGACGCCCTGCCCTGATGGCCAGAAGTGCTCCATGTGGAATGTCTACGACCACCCGTGCGAAGCCTGGGGGACGTGTCTCATCCGTTGTGGTGAGGAGCACTCGCCTGCATGCCCCGAGGGCTTCATTTGCCGGATGAAGTACTGCAGGAAATCCTGTGACCCGGCCGTCCCCAATGATTGCGGTCCCCATTACAAGTGTCACCGCTACTCCGAGGAGTACGCCTGGACGTGCCAGCCGGACATGTAAAGCCACTCCCGAGGAAGATGGTGGCGGGGGCTTGTGTCATGGCGAGGACTCCGTGTGCACCGCGGCAAGCCCGCGAAGTGAGCCTGCCCCGGTTTTGTGGCTCTCAACTGGGGCAAGCCCACTGGGCCGCTTGGGCCGAACAGGGGCCCATTCCGCCTATGTCCCGTTCGGATGTGAGCGCCATCACAGCGCTCGGCCAGGGGAAGTCGCAGAGTGGGCGATACCAGGGGCCTTTCGGCGCCTGGGTGAGCCGTGCTGGCTCGTCAGCGCCGGGAACGGTCAGCTCCCTTTTGAGGAGAATCGAATGAAGTGCATCCTGAGTGTCCTGCTGTGCTTGTGCATGATGAGCTGCAAGAGCAACTCGGCGGTGAAGTCTCCTCCCGCCGAGCCCGGCGTCGCGCCAGTCGCGAAGGCGCAGCCCTTTCCCCCGAAGTTCGACTATCCCCTGTCCGCGGAGACGCTCGACCACGCGGTCGCGATGCGGGATGACGCGCGGCTCCGCCGCCATGGCTGGTACCTCTTCGCGGGCCTCAACACCCCTGCTGCCGACGGGCTGCCCATCTGGAGGAGCTGGCCCACCAGCACTCCCGCCTATGCCTTGCCCTCGATGGGGATGATGGATCTGGAGAAGGGCCCGGCGTCCGGACGCAGCTTGATTCGTCTCAACCGGGACAACACCCCGGTGATGCTACCGACGCCCCAGTACCCCGTCCCCGAAGCGATATGCAAAACCCCCGCGTGTCGGTTGCCCGGGCCAGAGCGGTTCCCTCTACACCCTCCCGGATGGCATCACCTTCCAGAACAACGGCGACATCATGATCGCGGGCGTCATCTACAATGAGCCCGCCTTCAACTGGATCCGTGGCGGTAGCGACCGTGACACCCAATTCTTCAGGGCGTCCACGCTGACGCGCCTCCTGCCGCCCAAGGGGCAGTTCGCGCAGTTGCCGGCCTTTCCTCAGGCTCCATCGTGCTCAAGCACATGTACTGGCCCGTTCCGGGAGACGCCTGCGGCGCACTGCCCGTCTGGGACGCACCAACGCCTCCCAAGCCCTCGAGTTACATGGGCTACGAGACATGGCCCCGCGCGGTCGCCGTCGCCACGTCTGGCTGCAAGGCGGCCCCGGGCACCAAGACCCAGGTCAGCTTCCTGCACGGCGTCCTCGACGAACACGGAAGGCCCCTGCCCACGAAAACCTTCGAGGACGCCAAGGTCGTCCCACTTTCGGACTTCTATCACCAGACCTTCGATGATCAAGCGCTCGCCGCCTTGAGCGGCAATGACCGAGCCATCCTAAATGCCTCGGCCTTCTGGGCCTATGGCCGCGCGTTCCAGGCGGGCGATTCCATCGTCTCGATCGCCATGCACATCCTCACCAAGGAGATGCCCACCTGGACCATGCAGAGCTTCTGGTGGCACGACGCCCCGGACTGGGGCCCCTATTCGAGTGATCGTCCAGAGATTCCATCCACCCAGACGCCCGACACCTGGCGCCACTACCTGATGGCCAGCGAATACGGCATCCCCGAGGCCGGCGATCCCACGCGGCTCCCAGTCCGATTCAATCCCTACATCGAACTCGTGAGCCATCCGGTGGCGACGAACTGCCGCAATTGCCACATTCGCGCCGCCTGGCCTCGCAAGAGCATGAACATCCAGCCGTCTGCGGCCTACCGGTCACGCCCATCGAGAACGACCCTGGACTGGTCGCCAACGTCCAGTCCGACAATCCCATCCTCCGGGGACTGCTCCAGCTCGATTTCCAGTGGGCGCTCAGCGACCGCGCCGTTGATACCCATTAGGTTGTTCGTCGCCCGGCCCTGTGCCCGTGCCGCGCCCAGGCCGGGGCCGAGCCGGGCCACCACCTCGGGGATGCCCGTCTCTTCGTCTTGCTCTAGCCCGCCGGGTTCCGGCGATTGAAACCCGATTCCGCCGCATGGTAGGACGAGGGGGGCCGCTCGCTCCCGACCGAACACCATGGAATCCCCGGAGCTGGACGACCTCGTCGGCGGTTGGCTCGAATCATCGCAGGCGTGCTCCTGCTTCTCGTCGCGACCCTCGCGCTGGTGCTGGTTACGGCGATGGTCGCGCTGCACAGCCTCGATCGCCCCTGGCTGAAACAGCGCATCGTCTCCAGGGTGGAATCGGCCACTGGCCTGCGGCTGGACTACCAGACAGCCCAGGTCGCCGTGCTCTCGGGTCTGCGCCTGGAGGGGCTGGTGGTGCGTACCCCCTCGCCGTTTCAGGGCGTCGCGCCCGAGCTGCTGCGCGTCGGCGTCCTGGAGGCGCAATGGTCGCCCGGCTCCCTGCTGAGCGGCACCACCCTGGTCGAGCGGGTGGCGGTGCGGGACGTGGCCATGACCCTGGTGGCCGACGAGGCGGGGCCCACGTCGCTCACGGGCTTGATGGGGCCGGAAGTCCCCGAGCCGCCGCCCATTGACGCGCCTCTCGGGGCCTCACGGCAGGTCGCTGCCCTCCTGGCCTCCGCGCCTCCCGTCGGGAAGGTCGAAGTGTCGGACGTATCGTTGAGCTACGTCCGCGTTCGGAACGGTGAGGTGATTGATCGCTGGTCCTTGCGGGGGCTCGCGGCCACGGTCGAAGCGAAGCACCAGGACGATGGATGGAAGGTCTTCGCGCGAACAGGCCAGACCGGTGCTCCGCTTCCCCTGGAGTTGAGCCGTGAAGGCCCGGCCATTCCGTCGGCCCTGGCCCAACTGGAACTGACCCTCTCAGCGGAGGCGGGGGCGTCGGCCGCTCGCGCGCGGGTGGACCTCGATGTCGCGCGGCAGACTTTCGATCCTCGATTCACGGTCCGCACGCTGCTGCACGGCACGGCCTCCGCGACGTTCGATGCCGAGAAGCGGCACATCGCCCTCGAGATGGAGCGCACCCAGCTGACCGACAGCGCCGAAGTGCAAGCCCAGCTGGTGCTTCCGGATGCCGCAGAGGTTCCTCCCATCGTGACGCGGGCCCTGGCGGATGTTGATCTCGGACGGTTGCTGCAACGGCTCCCCGCCGATTGGCTTCCATTCTCCATCGAGCGCGGCAAGGTGCATCTGGACGCCCACGAGGTCACGCTCAGCGCCATGCCGCAGCTGGGCGCCCAAGGCAAACTCGGGCTGAACATCGACGTCGCGACGCTCCAGTTCGCTCGAGACGATCTTCGGATGGCGCTCGGCGGTGGACGTGTCTCCTTGGTGGCGACTCCTGATCCCCAGAAGGGGCTGGCCGCTCGACTCGCCTTCTCACTCCAGGGGCTCGATGTCGGAGGGCCCTCCACGCTTCGTGTTCCGAAGGCCCACGGCGAACTCAAGGGTTACCAACTGCGGCCAGACCTCTCATCGCCCATCAAGGTCGCGGGGGATGTTGCCCTGTCGGGAATGGTGGATGCACTGGACGTCCGTGCCTCCGGGATCCGCGCGACCGCTGAACGTCTGGGATTTCAGCTCCATGCCCCCCTGGTGGGTGAGCCGCCCTTCGCGTTGAAAGCGGACGTGCCCGTGGGGGCCCTCCAGGTGGTGACGGCGGATGGCCGCGAGGTGCTGAAGGGCCCCGTGCACGTGACGCTCAACGTGTCGGAGGCGTTTCCTCGGTTGGACGAGCCACGGCTCGGCCGGGCCCGCGCCCGTCTGGAGCTCGACGTGGGCACGATGCACGCGTCGATGGATGCCACCAAGGGGATCGACGATGTGGCGTACACCTTGGCCGTCCAGACCCCGGACCTCTCCGCCGCCCGGCCCTTCATCCCCGAGTCGATCGCCGCACGTGTTCCCTGGGATCACCGGCCGTGAACCCGGCCTCCACGGGCAAGCTGGCGGCGCTCTTTTCCTCCTCGCCACGCTTGGAGCACCGCACGGAGCTGGGCCTGCAGCGGCCGGGATGGGACGACGTGTCGGCCAGCAATCTCGCCGTCGTGATGCATTCGCGAGGAGATGTCTGGCGGCACAAGGGCGAGCTGGATCTTCGAATCGAAGGGCTGCGCGTGGGTGAGAACGATGCGGGTTCTCAGCACCAGACCCTGACGCTGGACCTCGATCGCCGAAAGCCTTCGCTCCGGCTGGGGCTCACGAGCCACGCGGGGCCGAAGATCGCTCTCGATGCCGCACTGGCGTTCGACCGGAAAGCCCGCGCGCTTCGCTGTGACGTCCAGGGCGACCTTCCGCCCCTCGGTGCGCTGTCGCCACTGCTGGCGAAGGCCCGGGTGCCCGCGGGGCTGGATCCCTCGCGGCTCGCGCTGAACGTCGAGCTGCATGGGACGCTGCTCGGCGTGCTCACGGACATCGCCGCCGACGGAACCCCGCGCCGGCCCCCGCCCCGCTGCGGACCGGCAGCTTCGAGGGTACGGCGGTGGTGGACGCGCGCGGCATCCGCTGGAGACAGGAGGGCCGGTCGATCAACCTCCCCGTGCTGCATTGGCAGGTCGAGTCGCACGCCGAGGGGCCACGGCGAATCGTCCACAGCAACCTGGCGGTGGAAAAGCTCTCCGTGGGCATGGGCGATCGCCGGTTGTCATTCGCCGACGTGTCCAGCGACACCACCGCCACCATCCCCGAGAAGTGGGAAGCGGACGACATCGAACTGAAACAACTCTTGAAGGTCCGCTCCCTCGAACAGAGGCCCGCGCTGCCCTATCCGGTCCAGGGCCTGGAAGGGTCGTTCTCCGCTCGTCGTGAGCCCAACGGCGTCATTCACATCCCCGACCTGCAACTGTCCAATGCGGGGACGAGCACTTGGTTGAAAGCCAGGGGACGGCTCGAACTCGGCGACGACCGGCGCCGCCTGGCGGTCCGGGGGGAGCTGGAGCAGGACTTGTCCAAGCTCGCGCAGCCCGGCCTCGTCGAGAGCAGCGGCAAGGTCACGGTCAACTTCCAGGTGGCTTCGCCCAACCTGGTGGTCTTCCGAACCCTCTCCGAGCTTCTCCTCCAGAACGTGAACCTGAAGCTGCCCGGATCGGGGATCGCGATCGAAAGGCTCGATGGCAACGTGCCGCTGACCGAGAACGTGGAGTTCACCGAGGGCCGGGTGCGGCTGCTGAACGACATCGACGTGAACCCGTACTCGATGCTGCGTTTCGCCGACCAGCACCCCTTGCTCTCGCGCAACGGCTTCATGTCGGTGGGCAGCATCACCACGCCGCTCATTTCCATCGCGCCCCTGGCCGGAAACCTGTCCATCAACCAGAACATGGTGTCCTTGAGTCAGCTGGAGATGGGGGTCCGGGGTGGGCGTATCACCGGACAGTGCATGTTGGACTGGCAGGGAAAGCACTCCACCCTGGAGGCACACGTGCGGGCGACCGGCGTGAAATCGTCCCGGGGCGAGCCCTTTGACGGAAATGCCGCCGTGGTCATCTCCGGCAAGGACCGCAGCGTCAACGGACGCGCGGAGATCCTGCGCATCGGCAACCGCCACCTGCTCGACCTGCTCGATCTCGAGGATCCGCACCACACGGATCCCGCCACCAACCGCGTCCGCTACGCGTTGGGCTTGGGCTACCCGGAGCACGTACGGGTGAACTTCAACCGCGGCTTCGGCCGCCTGAGCATCACCATGGGCGGCCGGCCGAGCTGCTCAGCATCGACGAGATCCGGGGCATCCCCATGGGCCCCATCGTCGACCGTGCCATCAACTCCTTGTCCCTGTCCCTTTCGGAGGCCACGCCATGAAACGCCGCGGGTTGCTGCTGCTCGCCGCCCTCGCCTTTCCCGGGTGCATCCGCGCCCCCGAGATCATCATGGTCGATCGTGCGACGGCGCTCGAGGAACAGGCCTCGGGCTCGTTCACGGACGTGGAACGGCGTCTGGCTCGCGCGGGCATGAGCCCGACCCCGGTGCCTCTCACGCCCAACCAACTGGAGGAGCTGGGCATCCAACCCACGCCTTTGGTCGAGAACCTGGGCAGGACGCAGGCGGACCGCGTCGACGAGCTGCTGCGGCGCCACTGCGTAGGAGAGGGGAAGGACGGGTTGCTGGTGGACACCCGGAGCCGCTGCCAGTCCGGACGCCTGTCGGCCGATGACGCCGCCCTGGTGGATCGGGTGAACCGGGCCCGGCGGCACCTGTGGCAGTGGATGGGGACGGTCCGCCCCGGGGTGCCCGAGGAGTCATTGCGCCGGAGCTGGCAACAGGTGCACGCGCAGGGAGTGATCTGCGGGGGCTGGGTGGAGTCCGAGGACGGCACCTGGGGAGAGAAGAAGTGCTGACGCCTCGTGGCCGGTGCTTCCTGGTTCTGGCCGTTCTCCTCGCGGGCGGTGCCTGGGCGCAGGACGATGAGAACGACGGCGGCTTGCGCAGGCCCTCACGGCTCACCGTGGGCATGGGAGATCAATTCCTGGGGCAGTTGGCGCCCGATGGGAACACGCTGATCTTCGTGTCCAACCGCAACATCGCGACGGAGATCTACGTCCAGGACGTGGAACAGGGCCGCGAGCGCCGCCTCTTCGACGAAGGCGCGGATGTGACCGGCCGCGGGTCAGTCCCGACGGCAAACACCTGCTCTACATCTCGTTCCGGAACGAGGCCAGCGGCCAGCTGTGTGTGCGGGAGCTGCCTGGGGCGGAAGGCCGCCGCTGCCTCGAGGAAGAGACCAGCGCGCTGCAGGCGGAATGGATCGATGCCTCGCATATCGCGCTGGTGAGCCGGGCGACCATCCAGGGCGATCTGCGCTTGTCGCGAGTCACGGTGGCGCGCGAGTTGAGCGCGAGTCCCCTGCTCGAGCGCAACCTGACCAGTCCCGCCCTCTCCCCGATGGGCGCTGGCTGGTGTACGTCCCGGTCGAGCGCTCCGTGCAGCAGGTGGGCCCTGGCTTCGCCGCGCGCGCCTCGTCCCATCTGGAGGCACTTCGGCTGGATCGCCCCGGCGCGGCCCCCATCCCGCTGGCGCTCGATCTTCCGGGGCAGACCGGACAGCCGGCGTTCGCGCGCGATGGTCGCTCCCTGTACGTGGTGCAGTTCTTCACCGACTCCAATGCGGACGGGGTGATCGACGCCAGCGACAGGGGCGTGCTGTTCCGGGTGCCTTGGGCCACCGAGCGCGAGGACGCGCCCGGGTTGGCCGCCGCCTCCAGTCCGGACCAGCTCACCAGTGTGTCCTGGAGCTGTGAGTACCCGGCGCCCGCGGCCTCGTCACTCATCGCGACCTGTTCGCGCGATCAGTCGCTGGATGTGTATCAGTTGCCGCTGGATGGGCAGGTTCCCAGCACCTGGGACGTTCCTCGACTCAGCGCGGAATTGAAAATGGTCGGCAGGCGCGCGGATCAACTCCTGCTCTACCACCAACGCCTGTTGCGTGAAGTCCGGCCCAAGCTGCGCCGTCTGCTGATGATGCGCCTGAGCCAGCTCCACCTGGCCGCCGAGGACTTCGATGCGGCGGAGTTCTACGCCCGCCACATGCACGCGGTGAACGATCCCGCCACCGCGGGATTGTCGGAGCCGCTGCGGCTCCTCATCGACCACCGGCGCGCCATGAAGGAGAGCGAACGCGGCCGCATGGTGGACGAGCCGCTCGACGCCGAACGCAAACGCATGGCCGCGTTGGATCCCTCCGCCGCTCCCAGCCCTCCCTCCGCCGTCTTCCAACACGTGGTCCGCAGTGAGCTGGCGGAGGCCGCCGGTGACTTCACGCTGGCACGTCAGGAACTGGAGGCCGCCCAGCTGACCGACACCACGCCGCGCGCGGTGCTGGAGGCCTATTACGAACGAGCGGATGCGCTGTACCGCACGCTCGACGATCGGGAGGCCCTGATCGAAGCCGGCCGTCGGCTCTCCATGAACAAGGTGTTTCCCGACGACGACCAGCTCGACTTCGCTCGCGCAGCCGTCCGCGCCCTGTACCGGGGACGCCCCTATGACGAGGCGGATGCCGCCATGGCCCGGGCACTCGCCTCGGCACCGGCCGGCTCGGCCTATGCGTTCGCCTTGGAGTTGGGCCGGCACGTCAACGCGTTGCACGACGAGCGTCCCCCCCGAGCCGTCCGGGAGGCGTTGATCGCGTTCTACCGTCAGCAGAAGGAGCCCCTTCGCCGGCGCGTCCTGGTGCAGGACGCCGTCGAGCGCGCGGCGGGCCTCGGCGCGGATGGCGTGCTGGAGGCCTTGGCGACGGTCTACGTCGACGACGCCCCGCCCGGCACCGAGGAACGCCGCCAGGCCGAGCGGTTGTTTCGCCGCGCGATGATGGGCCGCGCCTACCGCCGGTTGGGGAGGCAGCGCCTGGACGAGGCCCGTGCCGACTTCGACCTCGTGACACAACGGACGGGCTCCCTGGAAAGTGCTGTCGAGTCCATGAGCCTGCGTTTGCGTGCCGGCGTCAGCCCCGAGGTGGTGGAAAAGGAAGTCACCACCACCTCCGCGAGCATGGCCAGGCCGCTCGCGCACTTCGTGAAGGCCTACCTCACGGCGCGCCAGTTGCCCAAGCTGGAGGATGGCCGCGCCCACGCTCGGGCGGTGCAGGCGGCCGTGCAGGAACTGCGCGCCTCGTGGCAGGAACTCAAGAACCAACGCGAGGTGCATGCCCTCCTGGGTGCCATTCATCACGAGGACTTCCTTCGTGGCCATGCTCCCGCCGCCGCCGAGCGCGCCAACCGGCACTACCTGATCGCCCTGGACCTGGTGCGCAACAACGTCCGCTACCGGGCGATGATCCTCGGCGCGTTGGGGCTGTTGCACACCCAGGTGGGCAACTTCCACATCGCCCTGGGCTACCTCGAGCAACGGGACAAGTTGCCCTACGTGGACAACGCGGCGGGGCTGGCGGTGTCCCTTTCCCGTGCCCGGGCGCTCTTGCACGTTGGCCGCGAGGAAGAGGCCGCGCGGGCGGCGGATCAGGCCCTGGCGATGGTGGACGCCACGCCGAAGCTGGCCGAGTTCACCCTCCTGGCACTGGATCGCGCGGCGCTCTACAACCTCGCCGCGGGCCGATTCGAGCGTGCATTGGCGCTCTACGATCGCGAACTGCCCACCGTGGAAACGGGCCCCAGCGACGCGGAGGGTGCGCGCAACCGGTTGGTGGTGCGGCTGGCCCGCTGCGCCGCGGAACTGGGGGCGGGTCAGCCCCAGCGGGCGTTGGATGACCTGGACAGGGTCGAGCGCGACCTGGCGACCCCCGTCGTGCGAGCCTCGCTGAAGCAGGCCCACGCCACCCCCCAGCACGTTCAGCGCTCCTATCGCATCATCGCCGCGGGACTGCGCGCCAATGCGGAGACCCGACTCGGGCACCTGGACGCCGCCGCCCACGCACTCGAACAGCGGCGCGTGCTGTTCCTGGAACAGTTCGCCGAGTCGGATCGCGATGAGGATCTCCGCGCGGTGACGCTGGCGGAGATGCGGCTGGCCGAGAATGCCGTGGATCGCCGGGATACGGCGCGGGCGGGCCACTGGTTGGGCGAGGCGCTCGAGCACGCCGACGCCCTGATCGAACGCACCCACGCACCGGTGGATGCCGGTCAGCTCGACGTGCTCTGGTTCGCGGCGCAGTTGCACTCGGATGGGAACACGCGGGTGCCTTTCGATGTGTCCAAGCGTCTGGGCCAGGCACAGCGCTCCCTCATCGACCAGCGTGATCCTTCCTGGCGCTCCTATCTGGCGTGGTTCGAGATCTATCTGGCTCTCAACGCGAACCCGCCAGCAGGAGTCCGGGACGCCCTGGTTCTGCCAGCACAGCCCTAGTCGGCTCCTTGGGGAGCCCCCTGGGCACTGGCCTGCCGCATCGGGTAGCAGAAGGTCTCCTCGCAGAGCGCCCGGGACTCCTCACACTGCGCCGCGGCCTCGTTGGTCGACGCGCGCGACATGCACCGAACGAAGAGCCAGCCACAGTCACTACATGCCTGGGCGCTGACCTCGGCGCTTTCTCCGCCAGCGGGGGCGGACCCGGCCTCCGTGTCACCCTCGATGCCCCCACAGCCCGCCAACAGCCCCGCGACCAACATGATGCCCATGACAAAGGACTTCGCCTGCATGTGTGCCTCCTGGTGTGCCTTTCCGAGATGAAGGGCTTTCCCAGGATAGCGCGTTCAGACGGCGCCGCGAATGCGTAGGGTGGAATGGGCGGCTGGATTCTGGACCGACGTCACCGCGCACCGACCTTGGCTGGTAGTGGGAAGAGGGTGACGAACCTCCTGGCCAGCGCGCGCTGGCCCTCCACCCGCAGCGCGCCGGCCTCCTCCGCGTCGACGATGGGGCGGCCCCCATAGACGATGCTCGCCAGGGTCATCGGGTCGCCCGCGAAAGACACATCGGTGTCCACCGGTTCGCCGCGCGAGATGGCCAGACCCCTGGCCTCCAATCGCGCCACGAACGATTGCTCCCCGCAGCGAAAGCCCACGGTCGCCTCGATTCCGGCGGCGCGCTCGGGCGCGAACATCGTCCGGAAGGACAGCATCAGGGCCGCCGGGGACAGCGGGAGCGAGGGATCGTGGTCCGGCGAGCGGACCGCCCAGCGACCCATCACCTGGAAGATGGGCTCGCTCTCGTATCCCCAGGGCGTGAGCTCGTAGACCTGGACGCTCGCGGGGGAGGCAGCTTGCGGCGCGTGAGGATGCCCGTCGCCTCCAGCCCCTCCAGCCGCTGGGTGAGCACGTTGGCGCTGATTCCAGGAAGGTCGCCGCGCAGCTCGCTGAACCGGCGCGCGCCGAACATCAGCTCGCGCACGATCAGCAGCGCCCAGCGCTCGCCCACCAGCTCCAGCGCATGGGCGGTGCCACAGGCATCGTCGTACCAGCGCTTCAGGGGGGTTTTCCCCTTGGAGGTTACTTTTTCTGACTTCATGGTTGCTTTCAATAACCAAGAAGATCATTCATGTCATGAGCGAGTTGAACGGGGGGCTCCATGTTCGCGCTCACCGGTCCACGTCAGGCGTCAAGGAGAACGGCCATGGAGAAGATCAGTCCCTGCCTCTGGTTCGACGGACAGGCCGAGGAGGCCGCCCGTTTCTACGTGTCACTCGTGCCGGGTAGCCGGATCGACGAGGTGGTGCGCTCGCCCGCGGACAACCCGGGCGGACGTGAGGGCAGCGTCCTGACGGTCGTGTTCACCCTCGGCGGCCGGCGCTTCGTCGGGCTCAATGGCGGCCCGCACTTCAAGTTCAACGAGGCGGTGAGCTTCCAGATCCATTGCGAGGATCAGGCCGAGGTCGACCGGCTGACCCAGGCGTTGTCGGCGCATCCCGAGGCCGAGCAGTGTGGCTGGGTGAAGGACCGGTTCGGCCTGTCGTGGCAGCTCGTTCCCCGCCGCCTGAGCGAGCTGCTGAGCAGCCCGGATGCGGCGAAGGCCCGGCGCGCGATGGAGGCGATGCTGAAGATGAAGCGGATCGACATCGCCGCGGTCGAGCGCGCCGCGGCGGGCGGCGCTTGACACCCGGAAGAAGGAGCGGAACGCCGTGGCAGACCTTCCCCAGGGCCGGAGGCCCTCTCGTCGGACCACCCGGCCCCTGCTGCTCGCCACCGCTGGCGGCTAGGAACGCTTGAAAGCGGCTTCGAGGTTCGGGAGAACCCCAAGCTGGCCCAACAGAATGGTCGCGGCGGTGTAGCAGTGGAACGACTGGACCTTGCCGTCCTTCAAGTGAAAGACGTCACAGCAGGGCGCGTGGATTTCCTTGCCTGTCGCGGGAATTGTTCCAGCAGGCAGCTTCAGCGGTCCCCGATGCGTGCCATTCAATGACAGCTCCACCACGACGACATCTCCGTGGACATAGAACTGGTCAAGCTCCCGGTGCATGTCGGGAAATGCCGTCGCATAGATCTCGACCGTGAGGCCAATCTCGGCGCCACGATATTTCTGGCCAGCGGACACGTCGTAGAAGTAGCCGTCGTCCGCGAACAACGACACGAATTTCTTGACGTCCTGGACCTCGGCTGCCTCGTAGAGTGCGCGGATTACCTGCTCGTTCGTGGTCATTGCCATTCTCCTCGTCGGGGTGGGTGAAGGGATGTGGTGACAGAGGTATCCACCCGCCCAACTTCGCGAAATAGAAAAGCCTGCAACTCATCGTTGCAGGCTTGTCGATACTGGAGACTTCCGGAGGCGAGCTTGGGAATGGGCGCGCCAGCGGGCAGCGCTCAGGGACGCAGCGGCGGCACGCGGACGATGATCAACTCGGTATCGTCTGGCCGATCGCGGGAGAGCCAGCGCCCGTCACTGCCAGGGTAGTTGTTGTCATTCGCGATCAGCAGTCGTTCGGAGTCGAGGATCTCGAGGCTCTCGACGGACTGAAGCGGGAAGGAGAACGGGTCCCCGACGCCGAACTCACCTGCGCGGGCCGGGAGCGAGATTCCGTGAGGGTCTCGAATCCTTAGCAGATCCACCACGAGCTGCTTCTCCAGGTACCCATCGGCGCCCACGCGCCTCAGGTCGATCTGGTAGATCTTCTTCTGCCGTGCCTGCTCGCCCTGGTCATCATCGCGCTCGATCGCGAGGAAGCGGTTGGCATCCAGTGCGGTGAAGTCGCCGATGACCGCGTCCGGGAACTCGGCGTCCACCCGATAGTTCCATGTCTGGCCGGTGTACTTGCCCGCGGTCAGATCGAACTGACTCACGATGCGGCGCCGAGGATCGGAATCGTCGCGGAGCGCGCCCTCGAGCACCGGGTAGAGCCACCGTCCATCGGTGCTCAGCGCCATGCCCTCGAAGCCACGGCTGGCGCGCAGTGTCCACGCATCCTCCCGGGGGAGGAAGGGGTTCTGCGGCGATTGCACGTTCGGCAGGGGGATTGGCTCTTCGAGCACCTTGCCCGTCGAGTCGGTGTGCAGGAGGAAGGGCCCGAACTCCTCTCCGAACCAGAAGTCGCCGGCCGCCGTGCGGCGCACGGACTCGAGATCGAAGTCGGCCCCGGTCAACAGCCGGTCCTGGCGGAAGAGCGTGAAGGGAATCTTCCCATCCGGGTCGCGCAGCTGCACGAAGCCGAGCACTTCGACCGTACCGCCGCCGCCCCGCTCCGTGCGGAAGTCAGGGCGAATGCGGTAGATGCGGAGCAGGAAATCCCCCGAGTTGCTCTTCGTGCCGAAACCGTTGTCGGGCATGGCCCAGAACTCACCGCCACCCGCGTCGAGGATGCCCGAGAAGCCGGGAATCGGCTGGCCAGCGAAGGGCACCGTCACGCCGTTGTCGGGGGTGACGAGCGAACCCGAGGGCTGCCCTGACTGGTAGAGCTCCGCGGGCAGGATGGCCCGGCTGATGAGGGTGGGTTCCTTGACCGCGCCGTTCTCATGGGGGGTGGTACTGCATGCCATGCCTCCCGAGGCCATGGCGCAGAACGAGGAGAGAAAGAGAAGCCTTCTCATGGGGTCGATTCTCATCGAGCAAGGGGGAAGAGGGAGCGCTCATGCTAGGGAGCCCCCGTCCCGCGGCGATGAACTCGCGGCAACATCTGCCTGGATGGGAGGTGTCTTCACCCCCGCGGGCAGGTGCAGGACGAAGGTCGCGCCGAGACCCTCTCCCGGACTGTGTGCCGAGACGTGGCCTCCGTGCAGCTCGACGAGGCGGTGCACGATGGCCAGTCCCAGCCCGAGTCCACCATGGGCCCGGCGGCTGCTGCCGTCCTGTTGGCGGAAGCGCTCGAAGATGTGGGGCAGGAAGCTCGGGGAGATGCCGATGCCGGTGTCCACCACGCGCAGCTCCACCTCGCCGTCGAGCGGGCGCAACTGGACGGTGACGCGGCCTCCCCGGGGCGTGAACTTGATGGCGTTGTTCACCGGGTTCCACACCACCTGTTGAATCCGCGCGGCGTCGCCTCGCATGGGCAGGGGCTCCGCGCCGGTCTCCAGCTCCAGGGTCACGCCCTTGGTGTCGGCGAGCCGCCGTGTGGACTCGATCGCGGCCTCCACCACGGCCTTCATGTCCAACGGCCCGGGCTCCAGCTGGAGCTTGCCGGTGATGATGCGCGAGATGTCCAGCAGGTCCTCGATGACCTGCGCCTGGGCGTGGGCGTTGCGCTCCACCGTCTCCAGGGCCCGGCCACGCTTCTCCTCGGGCAGGCGTCCGGAGCGCAGCAGTTGGATCCACCCGAGCATCGCCGTCAGTGGCGTGCGCAGCTCGTGGGACACGGTGGCGAGGAAGTCATCCTTGAGCCGGTTGGCCTCCTCGGCCGCCGCGTGGGCGGCCTGCACGCGCCGCAGCAGCTCCATTCGCTCCTGGGCGGCGCGCCGTTGCTCGTCGATGTCGGTACACGAACCGATCCACCGCGCGATGCTTCCGTCCGCGGCTCGCGCTGGCTGGGCCCGGGCGAGGAACCACCGCCATGCCCCATCGCGGGCCCGGCGTATCCGCATCTCGGTCTCGTAGTGCTCGCCGGTCTCCAGTGCCCGCCGCCAGCGCTCCAACGCGCGCGGCAGATCCTCCGGGTGCACCACTCGCGTCCAGTCGTCCCCGAGCGACTCCGCCATGGAGAGACCGGTGTACTCGTGCCAGGGACGGTTGACGAACTCGCAGGCGCCGTCGGCCCGGGACATCCACGCGAGGTGGGGAAGCGTGTCGATCAGCAGCTGGAACTGCCGTGCCTGCTCCGCCCGGGCCTCCTCGGCCCGCTTTCGCGCGGTGAGGTCATGCACCACCAGCGCCGCGCCCACGATGCGTCCCTCGGCGAGGATGGGGGCGTTGGAGCAGAGGATGGGGATGAACGAGCCATCCCGGTGGATGAAGAGATCCTCGTGGTCCCGCAGGGTCTGCCCCTCGGTCATCACCAGCCCGAGGCGGCACATGTACATGGGGAACGGTGTCCCATCCGGGTGGTGGTGGTGGATGAGGTCGTGAAGAACCCGTCCGAGCATTTCCTCCCGGGTCCAGCCAAACATCCGCTCCGCCGCCGGATTGGCATAGGTGATGAGCCCCTTGGCATCCATCAGATAGAATGCCTCGGCGGCATGGCCGGCGAGCAGATGGAGGAGCTGCTGCTCGTCTACCTGGGGGAGGCCGGTGGAGGCGCTCATCGCGCCCCCTGGAGGGAACGCGGACCGGAGGGGAACCTGGAAGGTGCTCGCGCTGAAGAGGTGAGGCCGGCCATCTGCACCCCGTAACAGCGCCCTCCCCACGGGCTGTCCCGGTGGCGTTGGAGAAGGAGGCGCGGGAAGAAGCGCTCGTATAGCAGGATGCTGGCACGAACGTCATGCGAGCGGGTGCCGGGGTGACACCCCCTGGAGGGCGGGCCGAGCGGACCAGCGAGGCTTACGAAGCGGCTTGCCGCCCCGCGTGTATCGGCCTCGGCACGTCCGTGCCGGAACGGGCCGTCTTCTCCGGAGTGCTCGCCAGCCAGACCCCCCAGAGCGTCACGGCGATGAAGAGGAGGGACAGCCCGAGGTTGATGGGGATGCCCATCTGGCGCAGCTCGTCGGTGGCATAGACGTCGGTGCCGGGAATGAACCAGGCGACGAGCAGGCCCGGCCAGAAGGTGAGGGGCGCGAGCGCGGCGAGCCACGCCTTGGCTTTGTCCAGGGGCCCGGCGAGCGCGCCGAGTGAGGCGAGCGACACCAGGACCAGGGTGGTGAACTGCATTCCGATGTGGAAGCGGGCATGGCCCGGCCACCGCGGATTGAACAGGTGGGTGGAGTTGAACACGTCGGCGATGGCGACCACGAGGACCGTCGCGACGATGGTGAACCCGAAGAGGGCCTTGGTGAGCCGGGTCCGGGTCGAGGGGGGAGGAGTCATGGTCCTGGATATAGAAAGCGACGCCTCGGACCAACAGAGGTGTCTCTGGAACAGCGGCGTCCATGGGACGGAACAATGGAGCGCACTGGAAGCAAACCACCACGCACTGCGTGGCGAGAATCCACCTGTCTTCAGGCCCGTGCCTGGGCCGGGTGGTAGGGCAGCTCCAGGATGAACGTGGCTCCCGGATCCGCTCCTCCAGGGCCTTCTTGAGGAAGGCGTGGTTGTCCTCCGCCAGCACGAAGATGGCCTGCTCCCGCTCACTCCGCTCCGCGACATGCTGCTGCAACTGCGCGAGTGCCTTGGTGCGCACGGTGTGAAGTATGTGGAGGAAGCTCAAGAGCGTGCTGAGGGCGATGATGGCCCCGATGCGCACCCCCATCTTCAGGAGCGTTGATCGGGCCAGCGGGGCTCGGGAGCTGGGCGATGGAGACATGGGGCTCGCTGAGTTGGGGACCCGTGGGAACCATACACCGCCTATCCTGGGGTCGGAGCGAGTCAACCCACAGTGTAAGTCAGGAGAGCCCGATGAAGACCATGAACGCGATCATCCAGCCCGCCTACGGTTCGGTCGAGGTGCTCCGGTTCGAGGAGGTGGAGCGGCCGGTGTTGGGCGACGGCGAGGTGCGGGTCCGGGTGCATGCGGCCGCGGTGTGCCAGGGAGACGTGCACCTGCTCACCGGCACGCCGTACCTGGTTCGTCTGGTGTTCGGCCTGCTTCGGCCCAAGCGCCGCATCGCGGGACAGGAGGTGGCCGGGACGGTGGAGGAGGTGGGCCCCCGCGTCACCGTGCTCAAACCCGGAGACGAGGTCTACGGCCAGGTGCCGGGAGGTGCCTTCGCCGAATACGTGTGCGCGCCCGCGGACCTGTTCGCGCCCAAACCCGCCAATCTGACTTTCGAGCAGGCGGCGGCGGTGCCCATTTCAGGAGTGACCGCGCTGCAGGGGCTGCGCGACGTCGGGCAGCTCAAACCGGGGCAGAAGGTTCTGATCAACGGCGCCTCGGGAGGCGTGGGCACCTTCGCGGTGCAGATCGCCAAGGCGTTGGGCGCGCAGGTGACCGCGGTCTGCAGCACGCGCCACGTCGACAAGGTCCGCTCGCTCGGCGCCGATCGGGTGATCGACTACACCCGCGAGGACTTCACCCGGGGCCCGGTGCGCTACGACGTGATGCTCGATCTGGTGGGCAACCGCCCCGCCACCGCCTGCCGGGCGGTGCTCGAGCCAAAGGGGGTGTTCGTCTCCTCCGCCGGCTCTCCGGGCGGAAACTGGATCGGACCGGTTGTCTGGATGCTCGGGGTGATGCTGGCGGGAATGTTCGGCGGCCAGAAGATGACTTCGCTGATGGCCATGCCGCGGCGGGAAGATCTGCTCGTCCTCCGGTCGCTCATCGAAGCCGGAAAGGTGACTCCGGTGATCGAGCGGCGGTACGCGCTGCGCGAGACCGCCGCGGCGTTGAGTCACGTGGCCGAGGGGCACGCGCAAGGCAAGACGGTGATATTGGTCTGAAGCCACCCGGGACGATGGCCTGGAGCCCCGGGCGAAGTGGGTGACTCAGTGGCCGCGCGCGTAGCGCCAGGAGCAGGAAGTGGAACGATGGATCAGCTCATCGATTTCGATGGCATGGCGCTCTTCGTGAAGGTCGTGGAGCACGGCTCCCTCAGTGCGGCGGGCCGCGCGGTCGGCATGCCCAAGGCGACGGTCAGCCGACAAATCGCTCTCCTGGAGCAGCGGCTCGGCGCGGCATTGCTGCACCGCTCCACGCGCGCCCTGAGCCTGACCGACGTGGGCCGGCGCTACTTCACGCGCATCCTCCCCATCGTCCGCGATGCCGAGCTGGCCCAGGTCGAGGCGATGGCGGGTCACGCCGCGCCTTCCGGCCTGCTGCGCGTGTCCGCGACGGTGGCCTACGGGCAGCTGGTGATCGCGCCGAGGCTGTTCCAGTTCCTCGAGCGCCATTCCGCCGTGAACATCGATCTGCGCTTGAGTGACGAGCGGGTCAACCTGGTGGCGGGGGGCTATGATCTGGCCATTCGCATGGGCGTGCTGGACGACAGTGAGCTGATCAGCCGGAAGCTCGACACGGTGCCCATGGTGCTCGTCGCCGCTCCCGCCTATGTGGAGGTCCACGGAGCGCCGCGGCGGGCCGAGGACTTGAGCCGCCATCGGGCGATCGTCACGCGCATCGACATCGATCACTGGAACATCGGCGAGGAGACGGTTCGCATCGTCTGGCGCATGAGCACGGGCAACATGTTCGTCACCCGCGATGCCGTGCGGGCGGGACTGGGAATCGCCCTGGTGCCGTTGTTCCTGGTCTCACACGAACTCGCCCAGGGGTCGCTCCTGCGGCTCCTGCCGGATCAACCCCTGCCGGAGACACAGGTGACCGCGGTCTACGCGCGCTCGGTGGCGCCCTCGCTGGCGCTGAAGGCGCTGCTCGACGGCTTGCAGTCGGAGCCTTGAGGGCGGCGTCAGGCGAAGTGGTGGCCGGGCAGACCCATCTGCGTGCGGCCGAGGCTGGTGAGTGCGTCCCCGCGGCTGAGGACCATGTGCATCGATGCCGCGTTCACGTCGCGCCACAGCGCCTGCATGGCGGACGTCTCGAACAGGGACATGGCCCCCGAGTCGAGGAACAACTGGTTCGTCAGCTCGGCGCGGGTCCGTGTGATGAAGGCTCGCTGGCCGAACATCCGCGCGCGCTCCTCCGGGCTCGGCACCTCGCGTCCGGCCTCGGCGGCCTCCCACGCGTCGCGGACATACTGCAGCAGGAGCGCCCGCGCGGCGTCCCACTTGACGGTGGCATCGGCGAGCGTCATCTGCGAGTACGGGGCCTCCTTCGCCGCCGTGTGCTCGTAGGCGCGCACGCGCTTCTTCGTCCAGGCCGCGTACTCCTCGAGGACTCGCTGCGCCGCGCCGAGTGCCGGATAGCACAGCTGGATGGCCGCCATCGCCATGAAGGGCAGCTTGTACAGCGTGCCGGGCTCGCTCACCTCACCCTGCGGCTTGCCGTCGGCGGCGAAGCGCGCCAGGGCGAAGACGCGGTGCAGCGGCACGAACACGCGCTCGAGCTTGATCTCGTTGCTCGCGGTGCCGCGCAGGCCGACCGTGTGCCGGTGTCCTCGATCTTCAGCTTGTCCGCCGGGACGAACATCACGAGGGGCTCGGGCTCCGTCCGGCCGGGCAGCTTCGCGACGACGGCCAGACCGGCCCACGAGCACCACTACTGATGCGAGCTCGGCGAGCCCCCGGGCGCGCATCATCAACTCCGCCTCGGTGAACTCGTTGCTTTGAACAGCCGTTCCCTGTCTCGACATGGCATTCATCCGTTCCCGGCGCTCCGGCGAGCAACCGATCGGTGCGATGGAAAAGCGGTGTGACGGCGCGGGCCCATGTAGTGCCATGCCGGCTGGCTGTCAATTAGCGAATGGAATGGCGAGTTGTCTGCCGAGGCAGAAATCCGCTTGTGTTGTAAGAAAGTGATGGGGTCCAGGTCACCGACCCAAATGCCGGCTACTGAACCCGGGACAGCCGCAGCTTCAGGGTATGGGTCCCGTCCGCGGAGAGGGGGAGTTCGAGCATGCCCGCCGCGAAGTCCTTCTGCTCGAGCGTGTAGGACGTGGTGAGGATCTCCTCGCTGGAGAGGAAATCGATATCCAGGACCTTGATGCGGATGGGCGCGTTCATCCACTCGGGTGAGGTCGTCACACAGGCGCCATCCTTCCAACTGGGAGTGAAGCTGGGGGACTCCTCGGTCTTCACCTTGCCCACGGAGCCCCCGACGGGGCAGTCCAGTTCCACGACCACGTCGGGAGCGTCGGAGCCCATGTCCCAGGAACCTCCATCCGGCTTCAAGGGGGGAATCGAGGCGCTCAGCGGCTGGATCGACCAGCGCGTGGCGCGATCGGTGAGGCATTCCCAACCCCGGAGCACGTCCTCCTTCTGGCAGCTCTGGAGCAACTGGCACGTCGAGCACTGCGCCCCCATGCTTCCGCACGCGTAATTGGACTGGGTGCGGTAACACGCGCCCCTGAGGCAGCAACCGCCCTCGCAACTCTGCGGGGTGCAGGTGGGCTCCGCGGGCCCACCAGACCCCGTGGGTTCATCAGGCTCCGCGGACCCACCCTGCTGTGGAGACTCGAGGGGGGACCTCCCGAACTGGGCAGATCTTCCAACCCCAGACCACAACCAACGGCTCCGGTCAGTGGAGCCACGAGAAGAGAGAAAACAAGCCATTTCGCAACCTTCATACCGTCTCCCTTGTGTGCCACCAGACGCCTCTTGACTCTCATCTACAACCGGGAAATGCACGAGACGGATGCGGTGAGGTTCGCGTGTTCAGCCACACCATCCAGATACCAGGAGCCGTTCTTGATGTAGGCACGCACGGAGTCCAACGTGCCTCCGAAATGGCCCGACACCATGCTCAAGAAGCACACCTGCCCGGTCGCCGTCCCCAAGGGGAGGGTCCCCATGCCCTTGGACCAGGTGAATACGCTGTGTTGGGTGACCTTCCCCACGCACCGGGCGGTCGCCGAGGCGCCGGGCTGTGTGCCGCCCCCGAGATAGTAGTAGCCGTCGCTCCCCACCGAGATCTCGATGCGATCATTCGCCCCCTGGAACCGGCCCGAGATGTTCGTGAGGAAGCAGGCGTGGCCCTCCTGGAGGACCATCCGCACGGGGGCGTTCCCGCGCTCCACATGAAATCACCGGCCCTGGGGTAGCCATTGGCGCAGGTCGCCGACGCGCACACCCCGGCCTCGTTCGAATTCCCAGAAAGATACCAGGAGCCATTGCTCGTCAGGGTGGAAACCGAGTCCGTGGCACCTCCAAACCTGCCAGACATCCGGCTCAGGGCGCAGGTCTGCCCGACGTCCTCCGCGAGGCGGGCGGCGCGTCTCCCTGGCACCAGTCGAAATACGTCGGCAGCTTGGAGACGATGCTGATCTCACTCAAGACCTTCTTCCCCGCGGTGATCACCAGCTTCTCGCTCTCGCCGCTGTAGTCGATTCGCGTATCGTCGACCCGGATGGTCATGAGGTAATGCGACAAGAAGGATCTGGCGAAGGTGATGTCTTGCTGAGAGCCATTCCTGTTCTGCAGGAGGACCCTGACGTTCGAATCCCGGATGTCTTTCTCGAACAGGTCATAGCCGTAGAAGTTGACGCCCACCAGGGAGCCTTGCTGGATCTGCTCCAACTCGACCACGGTCGGAGACACCGTGCAGAAATGCGGTACCGGGGACGCGGGAGTCCGGCCTTCCATCTCGTCGATGATCCGCTTGAGCCCCTCGATCATCCGGTTCCCGATGAAGTCCACGTCACATCTGAGCTCGGCGCTGCCCGTGGCGATGCCTCGCTCCGCCAACATCGTCACCTGATGGGCGATGAGGTCATCACCATCCTTGAACAGGTTGGCTTCGAGTTCCTTCATCGTGGTCTGCCACGATGAAGACTCACGGCCAATCATGTCGATCGCCCCCTGGATCGTGGTGACCGCGCCATTGATTTCCTGGCAGGAATTGTTCAGCACCGCCATCAGGCACAACAGGGGGATGTGGACATGGCGGCGGAAGGAAAGGGTTTGACGCTTCATGTCCTGGCTCCGGGAGTGATGAAAAAACGACTGTTCAAGCATAGGGCCTTTATAAACGTGATTTCAAGGATAACTGGTTAAAACAGCTATTCTTGAAAAATTCTCTGAGGCTGAGGATTTTTGACGAGGGGTTCTCCTCCCGTCTGGACACACAGCACCGTGAGCGTGGGTCCCACCTTCGTCTTCATCCCGCCGAAGGAAGATCGATGGAGTTCATAATGATTTGGAGCGGCGATTGAGGCTTGCCGGGCGGAGGGGGTCCGGGCGAAGGAGGAGGGCCGGACGCATGTCGACGTGGATGCGCGGAGGGGAACCGATGAAGAGGAGCTGGCGGTGGAGCTGAGCGCGGGGGTGTGGGAGTCGCTGAAGGCGGTGCGGGAGCGCGCGCCGCTCGTGCACAACATCACCAACTACGTCGTGATGAACAACACGGCCAACGCCCTGCTCGCCGTGGGTGCCTCGCCCGCCATGGTGCATGCGCGGGAGGAGGTGGCCGACTTCGTGGTCCTCTCGCAGGCGCTGGTGGTGAACATCGGCACCCTGTCTCCGGACTGGGTGGAGGGGATGCGGCTGGCCGTCCACGCCGCGCGTCAGGCGCGGGTGCCCTGGGTGTTGGATCCGGTGGGCGCTGGCGCCACGCGTTATCGCTCCGCCACCTCCGCCGAACTGGCGCGACAGGCTCCGGCGGTCATTCGTGGCAATGCCTCGGAGGTGCTCGCGATGGCGGGCGAGGCGGGGGCCACGCGCGGGGTGGACAGCACCCAATCCTCCGAGGCCTCGCTCGAGGCGGCACGGGGGCTGGCCTCCAGCCTGGGGACCGTGGTGGCCGTCACGGGCAAGACGGACTACGTCACCGACGGCGCGCGTGTGGTGGCGGTGGACAACGGCCACCCGCTCATGGCCCGGGTGACGGGCATGGGGTGCACGGCGTCCGCGCTCGTGGGCGCCTTCCTCGCGGTGGAGCCCGACGCGGTGCTGGCCGCCGCGCGCGCCCTCTCCGTGCTGGGCCTGGCCGGGGAGCTCGCCGCCGAGCAGTCCAAGGGTCCGGGTTCGTTGCAGCTCCACCTCCTGGACGTGCTCTACACCCTGGATGAGCACACCGTGCGCGCTCGCGCCCGCCTGCGCTGAAGGAGACCGTCGCCATGAGCCGCCGTGTGCCCGACCTGTCCGTCTACCTCGTCACCGACCGTCTGCTGTCGCGCGGGCGCGGGTTGGTGGACGTGGTGCTCGCCGCGGTGCGCGGTGGGGTGACCCTGGTGCAATTGCGCGACAAGGACGTCCCGGCGCGCGAGACGCTGGCGTTGGGCCGGGCGCTGCTCGAGCGGCTCCGGCCGCTCGGGGTGCCGCTCATCGTCAATGATCGGGTGGACCTGGCGCTGGCGATGGGGGCGGACGGGGTGCACGTGGGGCAGGGCGACCTGCCGCCCGAGGTGGCCCGGCGGCTGTTGGGGCCCGACGCGCTGGTGGGTCTGTCCATCACCGGGGCGGAAGACCTGCCCACGTTGGATCCGGCGGTGGTGGACTACGCGGGCGTGGGTCCCATCTTCCCCACCGGCTCCAAGCCGGACGCCACCCCGGCGCTCGGGCTGGAGGAGCTCGCCCGGCTGCGGCGCCTGCTGCCCGTGCCGACCGTGGCCATCGGTGGCATCTCCGCCGCCAACGCCGCGGCGGTCGTCGCCGCCGGGGCGGATGGGGTGTCGGTGGTGTCCGCCATCTGCTCCGCGGACGACTGCGAGGTGGCCGCGAGCACCCTCGTCCGCGCCGTCCGCGAGGGGCGCGCGGGCACCCGGTAAGGCCAGACAAAATCCTACCACTTGAGGTGGTAGGTACAGGCGGCGTCGCCCAGGGCGCGGCAACCCCCGGGGCCATGTGTGATGCGCAGCCGCAACGCGCCCGGGTGCGCGAAGCGCATGTGGAGGGCTTCCAGCAGGCCCTGATCGAACTCACAGGGATAGGGGTTGTCACACCGCATGCGCGCGGCATGTCCGTCCACGGGCTCGTGGTGGTAGCCGCCAATGTTTCCGGGCCCCGGTGGTTCATCCGGTAGGCTTCATCCACCAGGATCAGGGCCGTCTCGAAGGACGTGATGTGGGGAGGAAAGACCGTGTAGCGGGGAAGCTGCTGGCCGATGGCGCGCAGGGAGAAGCGGCCCACGTGGGTCTGGATGTCCTCCAGGCAGCGCAGGAAGTCCGGCAGGGGGTACCACGGCTGGATCGTGGTGGCCGTGAACCCGTGCGCGGCCATGATGCGTTTCACCTCGGGCCGCACCGCCTCCCCGGAGTCGATCAGGGCGTTGACGAGGTGGCCCTGCGCCTCGACGTCGGATGCCTGGATGACGCGAGCCATGGTGTTCCTCCGGGATGGGGAGCCTTCACTCAAGCACGCACGCGCGAGCCTGCTCAAGACGCAAGTCGCCTGAAAAAACGGGGCCCCGCTGTAACGCTTTTCACGAGGCGTCACGGTGGGGCCAGACCCTCGGGCCCTTCTCCGGCGAGGACACACCGGTCCTCGCCCGGCTCAGGTGAGAGGAAGCTCCAGCGTGGCCACGGCGCCCTGGCCGGGCCCATTGCTCTCGAGCGTCAGGCGTCCATTCAGGATTTGCGCCGCCAGCGCGCTCGAGTGCAGCCCGAAGCCGTGGCCATTCTTGTGCGTGGTGAAGCCGTGCGTGAAGAGCTTGCCCTTCACCTCGGGAGCGATGCCCATCCCGTCATCCTCCACCTGGATGCGAGCCACCGGCCCCTCCGCGGCCAGTCTCACCCGCAGGTGGCGCTTGCCTTCGGGCATGGCCTCCAGCGCGTGCCGGGCATTGCTGAGCAGGTTGATGAGGATCTGCAACACCTTGTGCTTGTCCACCCTCACCTTGGGGAGCACCGACAGCTCGCGTTGGACGCAGACGCCGTGACGCTGCAGCGTCTCCATCTGGATGCGCAGGGCATCATCGATGAGCTGGGCCAGATCGCACTCCTCCGTCATCAACGCGTTGCGCGCGTAGGTCTGTTGCACCTGGACGATGGCGCGGATGTGGTCGATGTGCCGGCCCATCGCATCCATGTCCTCCATGAGGCGGGTCTGCTCGCGCACCAGCTCGTCGGCCACCACCGAGAGGTATTCCGGCAGGCGGCTGCCGCGCGAGCCATCCGCCAGGAACTCCGCCAGGTTCGTCTGGTTCTCCATCAGCAGGGCCGTGGCTTGCTTCAGCCGGCCCACGCGGGAGGAGCCCACGGCCTGGCGCATCATCTCCAGATTGACGACGGCGCTGGTGAGCACATTGCCCACGTTGTGCAGCACGTTGGAGGCCACCTCCGCCATGCCCACCTCGCGCGCGGTGTCCACCAGCCGGGCCTGGGCCTGCTTGAGCTCGCGCGTGCGCTCCTCCACCCGCCGCTCCAGCTCCTCATTGGCCCGGCGCAGCTCCGTCCTGGCGCGCTGCACGTCCGCGTACAGCCGCGCGTTCTCGATGGAGATGGCCGCTTGCGAGGCGATGTGTCCCAGGAGCGCCAGGCGCGCCGGACTGAAGGCATTGGTGGCCAGGTTGTTCTGCAGATACAGCGCTCCGGAGAACTGCTCCTGCTTCATCAGGGGCAGGCACAACACCGAGCGAGCTCCGCCACGCGACAGGTAGGGATCGGCCGAGAACGGGTGGGGCTTGGAAGCATCTCCGATGAGCACGTGCTCCCGGGTGCGCCGGACATAGGACAGGATCGTCCATGGCAGCTCGTGGGAGCCCCCTTCCGAGGAGGACCCGGAGATGGCCGCCACCGACAGTGTATGGCCTTCCGGCAGCAGCAGGGCGCCGCTCTGGGCGCCCGCGTTCTCGATGGCCGCGCGCAGCAGTGTCGTCACCAGGCGCTCCAGCACGATCTCGCTGGAGACGGCCTGCTGGGCCTTGACGACCGTGAGCGCGTCGATGCGGGTCGAGGCCGTGCTGTGGGTGTTCAGCGACTCCTCGGCTTCCGCCGAGGCCGCGAGGTGGGGCCACTGGGATTCCAGGTGCTGCACCTTGCCCAGGGCTCCCCACTGCTGGTACGCCGCCCGGGCTTCTCTGGCGAAGGCATGGGCGACCACCGAGGCCCGTCGCGTGCGCCAGAAGTTGGCCGCGAGTTCGCTGGCCAGTCCCACGAACTGGGTGGCACCGCTCTCCCGCGCCGCGCGGATGGCCTCTTCATAGGCGCGTGTGGCCTCGTCCGCCCGGCCCGCCAGGCGCGCCAGCTCCGCGGACACCAGCTGCTCGAGCGCGTGGAAGTTCTCGGGGCAATGCTCCGCCCAGTCCGCGAGCTGCCGCTGATGAGCCTGGATGGCCTCGAGATACCGCCGCTGCTCCTCGGGCGTGGCCCCCTCGACACAGGCGGCCAGGCTCAGGGCGCGAAACAACTCGTACTCCCTGCGAAAGAGCATGCCGTGCATGGACCAGAGCAGCTCGGCCGCCTTGTCCGCCGCCTCCAGGGCCTCCGCGTAGGCGCCGCACATGAAGCGCGACTGGAGCTTCACGATCCAATAGATGCACCGCATGGTGCCCATGCGCGCGGGAATCTGCCGGGTGGCCTCGAAGGCCCGCTCATCGAAGTCACCCCCGCTCAACGTGTCGAAGGAGCGCGAGAGCCCGCGCAGCTGTTGCACGTAGGCCTGGTAGCTCAGGAGCATGTCCATCGCATCCACGACCCCCGCCTTGTTCACGAACTCGCCGCGCGTGACCGCTTCCTCGTAGACGTCCTTGAGGTTGTGCCCCATGGCCAGACGGTTCTGGACGATCATGTGGCAGAAGAAGCTGGCGTTCAGGAAGTCCCCGGACTGGAGATCGTCCCGGAAGCCGCGCAGGGAGATCTCGTGCACGAGGTGGATGGGGCGGGTCCAGTAGTCGGTGTATTGCACCCCGAAGAGCACCCGCGTGCGGCGATCGGGCAGGTTGTGCCGCTCGATGAGCTCGCACGCGAGCTGGCCCAGGGCCTCGCCCTGCCGGTACCGCTTGAAGTAGGAGCTGGTCAGCACCCCGAACCAGCAGATTCCCAGCACCGCGGCCTCCGAGAAGCCGTAGCGGAGGGTCAGCGACACCATGCGGCTCAGGTCGATGATGAGCAGGTGTTGATCGCTGAAATAGGCGGGTCCGAAGAGCGAGGCGAGCACCCCCATCACCAGCTTCATGTCCGGATCCGTCATGGGCGGCAGCTCGATGAGGCTCTCGATGGAGCGCTCCCCCAGCAGCGCCCACACCTCGTCATGGGCGGCGATCGCCTCCTGCTGGGTGGGGTGGCGTGAGATGGGCATGCCCAGCACGTCGAGGCATTCCAGCATGCAGGTGACGGCGCCCTGGATGTCGCCCGTGACGAGGCCGATGTCATTCTTCAGGCAATACGCGGCGGTGGTCTCCGCACGGCTCCGCGCGCGGGACAGGAGCTCCTCCGTGAGCTGGCGTGTCTCGGCGATGTTGCTGCTCAGCAGCTCGCATCTGGCCCGCGCCAGCCGTACCTTGAAGGCCAGCTCGGGGTCCGTCGCCCAGGGGTCTCCCGGGATGAGCGTGAAGGCCGTGCCGAGGTAGGTGAGGGCGGGGCGGAGCGCGACCGCGGCCGCGGCCTTGCGTCCCGCCTCGGCGTTCAACCGCGCGAGCTGGTGGCGCTCCGCCACCTCCTCCATCAGCTCCATCCCGGCGTTGAGCTGGCTCACCACGTCGAAGAGCGACTCGTGCACCTGCTCCTGCGTCAGGCTCTGGAGCATCAGGCGGCCGATGCGCAGGTGGACCGCCTTCCGCTCGTCCTCGGAGAGCAGGGAGTGGGCCGCCTGCTGGATGCGATCATGCTGGAAGCGGTACTGCCCCGGGCCGGAGCGCACCAGCATGCTTTCCTGGAGCGCGGGCTCGAGTCCCTGTTCCACCTCCTCCATCTCTCCCAGGCCGGCGAGGGTGCCCAGCATCTGGAGGGTGAAGTGATTGCCCACGCACGCGGCCAGCCGCAGCAGGTGCTGCGTGCCCGGGGGGAACTGGCGCAGCTTGCCCACCATGAAGTCGACGACGTTCTCCGAGTAGCCCCGGGCCCTCACCCCTCGGCATCCCACCGCCACCCGCCCTCGGGCACCCGCATGAGCAGACCATCCTGGTGGAGTGCCACCAGCAACTGCAGCAGGAAGAAGGGGTTGCCTCCCGTCTTCTCGTGCACCAGCGCCGAGAGCGGGACGATGACCTCCTTGTCCGCTCCTGGCAGCGCGTCGCCCACCAGGTGCTCCACCTGCGCCACGCTCAACGGCTCCAGGCGGATGTCCGTCAGCCGGGTCCCCGTCGCGAGCACCTCGCGCAGTATCGACATGAGGGGGTGCGTGGGGCCCACCTCGTTGTCCCGGTAGGCGCCAATCCAGAGCACCGGCAGGGTTTCTGGTTGGGTCCGCGACAGCAGCTGCTCGAGGAGCTGGAGGCTGGCCGGTCCGCCCACTGCAAGTCATCCAGGAACACCACCATGGGGTGCTCCCGGGTGGCGAACACGGAGAGGAACTGGCGCACCACCCGGTAGAAGCGGTGCTGCGCCTCGTTGGAGGACAGCTCCTGGAGCGCGGGCTGCGGACCCGCCAGGATTTCCAACTGGGGCACCAGCTCCACGAGCACCGGCCCTTGCCTTCCCAGGCCTGGTTCACCTGTTCGCGCCACCGGGCGATCTCCTCATCGCTCCCCGCGAGCAGTTGCTGCACCAGCTCGCGCAGGGTCTGCGCCAGGGTCGCGTAGGGAATGTCCCGCTGGAACTGGTCGAACTTGCCACGCAGGAAGAAACCGCGGCGCTGGACCACGGGCTTGTACAGCTCGTTCACCACCGAGGACTTGCCGATGCCCGAGTACCCGCTGACCAGGAACAGCTCCGGCTCGCTCGTCTGGGCCACCCGCTCGAAGCTCTCGAGCAGGGTGGACACCTGCGCTTCGCGCCCGTAGAGCCGTTGCGGCAGTTGGAAGCGGCGGGGCGTGTCGCGCGTCCCCAACGCGAACACCTCCTGCTCGCTCTGGCTCAGCGCCTCGCGGCAGCGCTCCAGGTCCGCCCGAGTCCCTCGGCGCTTTGGTAGCGTTCCTCGGCCACCTTGGCCAGCAGCTTCATCACGATGGCGGACAAGGCCGGTGGCACCTGTGGGTTCAGCTCGTGCGGAGGCCGGGGTTTCTGCGCCATGTGCGCGTGGAACCACTCGAGCGCATCCCGCCCCTGGAAGGGGCGTTGCCCCGTCAGCATTTCGTAGAACGTCACCCCCAACGAGTAGAAGTCCGTGCGGTAGTCCACCGCGCGGTTCATCCGCCCCGTCTGCTCCGGTGACATGTATGCCAGCGTGCCCTCCACCAGATGCGTCGGCGCCGCGTCCAGGTGCTCCACCTGCTGCAACGTGGCCACCCCGAAGTCGATGAGCCGTGCATCCCCCGACGGCTCCTCGATGATGTTCGAGGGTTTGATGTCCTTGTGGATGACGTTGCGGCCGTGGACCTCCCCCAGGGTGGAAGCCAGGGAGATGGCCGGTGCAGGAACCGGGAGAGCTCCATGGGCTGACCCATGAGCTCGGACAGGGGTTGGCCGAGCACCCACTCGAGCAGGAGCAGGGGTCGCTCGTGGAGCCGATCGCAGGCATAGGGCCCGGCCACGCCCCGCACGTCCTTGAGTCGCTGCAGGATTCCGAACTCCCGCCGGAACCGCTCGTTCTCGACGGGACCCGGCGAGGCCGCGATCGGCGTCTTGATGATGACGGGTAGGGCATCGGCCTCGCGCACTGCCTGGAACAGCACGTTCGAGCCCAGCGCTCGGATGGCGCCGAGAACCCTATAACCCGGTATGTCCAGCATGCGGAGGTCCCCTATGGGCGAGAACCAGTCTCAATGACGGCGTCGCGCCAGCACTTCGGATCATACGTGTTCGAGCGTACGCGCAATCCACACGGGAGGAGGGGCGCATGGTGTGCCCCCGAGAACCCGCCGAGGGGGCAGTCCTCCGGAGTTCCGCCAGGATGAGTGCTGGAACCCGCGATGTGGCCAGCCTGCGACGCGGGGTGCGGCCAGGCGCTCGACACGTCTCGTGGAGACGCTGGTGTACGGCGACAGGCAGGTGACCACGCCCCGGGTGTATTGCCTGCCCAGGGCCACGCTCCTCGTGCACGCACTGGTTGTCGTGGTCGAAGCTCGTGGAACTCGCGGGGCGACAGCGCGTATCTCCCGCGTGGACAGGCGCAATTCATAGACGCCCACGGCGGCTTCGTGCTCCGGCTGGAACCCATGGAGATGCGAGGCGCGGAACAGCATCCGGTCGGTCTATCGGCTCATCCCGTACGAGCAGCGGGAGGCCGCTGGCATCGTGACCTCCCGGTTGAGGTTCAAGTCCTATCGGTTGCGCGAGAGCAGGGGGGCTCATTACCTACGGGCCCCCTCTCATTGGAGCCGCCTCATGCCTGAACTCAGACCGCCCCTGCCTCCTTTCACCTACGACACCGCCGTCGAGAAGGTCCGCAAGGCCGAGGACGGGTGGAACTCACGCGATCCGCAGCGGGTGGCGCTGGCCTATACGCAGGACAGCCGTTGGCGCAACCGCTCCGAGTTCGTCCAGGGACGTTCCGAGATCATCGGTCTGCTGACCCGCAAGTGGGAGAAGGAACTCGACTACCGTCTCATCAAGGAGCTCTGGGCGTTCCACGAGAACCGCATCTCGGTGCGCTTCCAATACGAATGGCATGACGCCGCGGGCAACTGGTTTCGCTCCCATGGGAACGAGCAATGGGAGTTCGACGACAACGGCCTCATGCGCCGGCGCGAGGCGAGCATCAACGACGTGCCCATCTCCGCCTCGGAGCGCAAGTTCCTCTGGCCCCTGGGCCCGCGCCCGGCGGATCACCCGGGGCTGCGCGAACTCGGCCTCTGACGTTGATGGGTCCCCTCCAGGTAATCGTGTAGGGTCCAGCCGCCCGCCGAGGCGATGCCCCCGCGGGGCAGGCGGGGAGCCGCCAGTTGCTCGTTCGCCGGCAAGGCGCCGCGGCCCCACCCACGTCGTTGCGCGGTGTGGAGCATGCCCACTGTAAGGCCCTGGCGGGTGCTCCGTCCGCCGGGGTGAAAGGAGTCGTTCCTCCCATGGCTCACGAGCACACCCACGCGCAGCACACCCACGCGGACCCCCAGCACGCTCCCCCTCCAACGCGGAGGGCAAGGTGCTGGATCCCGTGTGGGATGACGATCGATCCGGTGACCGCCAAGGGCGGCAGCCACGTCCACAAGGGGGCGACCTACCACTTCTGCAATCCGAAGTGCCAGGAGCGCTTCGCCGCCGAGCCCGAGGCGTACCTGCCCAAGGATCCGGTGTGCGGCATGTCGGTGAATCCGAATGCCCCCAAGGGCGGCACTCACGTCCACGACGGCAAGACGTACTTCTTCTGCAACCCGAAGTGCCGGGAGCGCTTCGCCGCCGAGCCCCAGAAATTCCTCGTTCCCCAGGCCGCGCCGGAGCCGGTGGAGGCGCCGCCGGGCACGATGTGGATCTGCCCGATGGATCCCGAGGTCCGCCAGGACCACCCCGGGGCCTGTCCCATGTGCGGCATGGCGTTGGAGCCGGATCAGCCGGTGACGATGACGGCGCGCACCGAGTGGGTGTGCCCCATGCACCCGGAGATCGTGCGCGACGCGCCGGGGCGTGCCCCACGTGCGGCATGGCGCTGGAGCCCCGTACGGTGCTGCCCGAGGAGGCGCCGGACCCCGAACTCGTGAGCATGACGCGGCGGTTCCGGGTGGGCCTCGTCCTCTCGGTGCCGCTGTTCCTCCTGGGCATGTCCGAGATGCTTCCTGGCCAGCCTCTGGGGCGCGTCCTGAACCCGCGGGTGCTGGCCTGGGTGCAGCTCGTGCTGGCGACGCCGGTGGTGCTCTGGGCGGGCTGGCCCTTCTTCGAGCGGGGTTGGGCCTCGGTGAAGAACCGGCACCTCAACATGTTCACCCTCATCGCCCTGGGGACGGGGGCGGCGTACCTCTTCAGCGTCGTCGCCACGCTGGCGCCGGGACTGCTCCCGCATGCCTTCACCGGCCATGGGGGCGCGGTGCCCGTCTACTACGAGGCGGCGGCGGTCATCGTCACGCTGGTGCTGCTGGGGCAGGTGCTGGAGCTGCGCGCCCGCCGGGCCACCTCGGGCGCCCTGCGGGCGCTGCTCGGCCTCGCCCCGGCCGTGGCCCGGCGCGTTCGCGAGGATGGCACGGAGGAGAACATCTCGCTGGAGCAGGTGCGGGTGGGGGACTCGCTGCGTGTGCGCCCCGGCGAGAAGGTGCCGGTGGATGGCGTGGTGCTGGAGGGGGCGAGCGCGGTGGACGAGTCCATGGTGACGGGCGAGTCCATCCCCGTGGAGAAGGGCCCCGGTGCCCGCGTCACCGGCGGCACCGTCAATGGCACGGGCGGCCTGGTGATGAAGGCCGAGCGGGTGGGGCGCGACACGCTGCTCGCGCGCATCGTGCAGCGGGTGAGCGAGGCCCAGCGCTCGCGCGCGCCCATCCAGAAGCTGGCGGACAAGGTGGCGGCGGTGTTCGTGCCGGCCGTCATCGCGGTGTCCGTGGTGACGTTCCTCGTCTGGGCCTTCCTGGGGCCCGAGCCGCGGCTGGCGCACGCTCTGGTCAACGCGGTGGCGGTGCTCATCATCGCCTGCCCGTGCGCGCTGGGACTGGCCACGCCCATGTCCGTGGTGGCGGGCATGGGCAAGGGCGCCGGGGTGGGGCTGCTCATCCGCGACGCCGCGGCCCTGGAGCTGCTGGAGAAGGTGGACACGCTGGTGGTGGACAAGACGGGCACGCTCACCGAGGGCAAGCCGAAGCTGGTGTCGGTGGTGGCGGCGGACGGCATGGACGAGGCCCGGCTGCTCCACCGGCGGCGAGCCTGGAGCGGGGCAGTGAGCACCCGCTGGCGGCGGCGGTGGTGGCGGGGGCCGAGGCGCGCGGAGCGGTGCTGACGGCGGCGCGGGACTTCCGCTCGGTGACGGGCCAGGGGGTGACGGGGCTCGTGGGGGAGGCGCGGGTAGCGCTGGGCAACGTGGCGCTGCTGGAGTCGCTCGGCGTGGACGCGGGCGCGCTGCGGCCCCGCGCGGAGGTGCTGCGGCGCGAGGGCCAGACGGTCATGTTCGTGGTGGTGGACGGCCAGCCCGCGGGGCTGCTCGGCGTGGCGGATCCGGTGAAGGCGACCACGCCCGAGGCGCTGGCCGCGCTGCACCACGAGGGCGTGCGCGTGGTGATGCTCACGGGGGACAGCCGCACCACGGCCGAGGCGGTGGCGCGGGAGTTGGGCATCGACGAGGTGGTGGCGGAGGTACTGCCCGAGGGCAAGGGCGACGTGGTGAAGCGGTTGCAGGCGGAGGGCCACAGGGTGGCCATGGCGGGGGACGGGGTGAACGACGCGCCGGCGCTGGCCCAGGCGGACGTGGGCATCGCCATGGGCACGGGGACGGATATCGCCATGGAGAGCGCGGCGGTGACGCTGGTGAAGGGGGACCTGCGCGGGATTGCCCGGGCGCGCAAGCTGAGCCGGGGGACGCTGCACAACATCCGGCAGAACCTCTTCTTCGCCTTCGTCTACAACTCGCTGGGAGTGCCCATCGCGGCGGGAGTGCTGTACCCCTTCTTCGGCCTGCTGCTCAGTCCGATGCTGGCCGCGGCGGCGATGAGCCTCTCGTCGGTGTCAGTCATCAGCAACGCGCTGCGGCTGCGTCGGCTGGACCTGTAGTCCTTGGAGGACCGCTCCGGAGCCTCCGGAGCGGTCCGGTGTCACCGGCGGGACTCAGGGATTGCCGCGGTGCCGCTCGATGACCAGCGCCGGGGACAGCGCGGTGAAGGACGGCTCCACCTCGTAGGCGGCGAGGATGTTGATGTTGGGCCGCTTCTCCCAGCTCCCGGTGGTCCACATCGTCGCGCCCATGCCCACGCTGTCCAGGAAGGTGAGGAACTCCTCTCCATCCTTGTCATAGGCCGCGTATTCGTTCGGGCGGATGGCCGAGTTGGGCCAGCCGTACTCTCCGACGAAGCCCTGGGTCCCCTGAGCCGCGACCCAGTTCGTGAAGTTCTTCACCCGCGCGATGGAGTGCGCACCCACCGACGCGTAACCCTTGCCCTTGGCGTCGGCCAGCAGCTTGTCGTGGCTGTCCTGATAGCTTCCGCCCCCGGGGCCATCCAGGTAGATGTGGGCGTGGTACATGATGTTGCTGTCGTTGATCCACTTCTTCGGGTGGTTCTCCGGCCACCGCTCCGCGGAGGCGTGGGAATAGCCTTCCACCATGATGAGCGTGTTGTCGTTCGTCGCGCGGATCGCCGCCACCGCCGCCTGGGAGTAGCGCTCCCATTGCCGCGGGGGCTTGAGCTCTCCGCTCTGCGTGCCCTGGTTCCACTGGTCGACATAGAAGACGTGCGTGGCACCGCTGGTGGTGCCATCCACGATGAAGTCGATACCAATGCCCTGGTTGTTCGCCCAGGCGCCTTCGGGGGGCGTGAAGTACACCCGCTGGACGACGCCCTTGGTGAGGGGGAAGTCATCCCCGTACTGGACCCTGGCGCTGCCGTCGGCCATCACCAGCCGGGCCCGGACGCTGCCGGGAGTCGTCGTGGGCACGAAGACCTGCGCCTGGAAGGTCCTGCCATCGCCGAGGGCGGTGCGCTTCATGCTCGGTGGAAGGCTCGCGCCGAAGACGAGGCCGTTGGTGAGATTGATGGCGCGGGTGGTGAGCTTCAAGGAACCCTGGTTGTTGGCGCGGACCTCCTTGCTCAGGGTGGTGAACTCTGGATTGGTGACCCAGCCCTCGGTGCTGGATTCGAAGCTCGCGACCGAGATGCCTTGGGTCCAGGAGCCCTCGTAGTACGGGAGGTCATGGGGCTCGTTCATGATGTCGTAGGCATAGACGGCCGAGTACGCCTGGGCATTGCCCTTGATGGCGGTGGCGATCCGGCTCCACGCATCCTTGTAGTCGTCCTCGCTCACGTTGCCGCCGAAGGTATGCGTCACTCCGTTCTCGGTGTAGCGCCCGTAGTTGTGCATGTCGACGATGACCTTGAGTCCCGCCGTGTTCGCGTCCTTGAGTGTCTGCAGGAGGAGGTCGCGATAGGCCGTATTCAGTGCCTGGCGGCGGATCGGTTGAATGCGCTCCCACATGAACGGGATGCGGACGACGTCATGACCACGGCTCTTCAAGTACTGCAGGGACGCCAGACTGGGCTTCGAATAGTCGGAGCCGTATCGGCCGGGGAGCACATGGCCCGCGTTTCCCAGGTCCATGATGTTGATGCCCCGCCGGTAGCGGCCCGTCACGTGGAACGTGTAGTTGCTCACCGTCTTCGCGATGTCCATGTAGACGAGCGTGCCGGTGGAGTTGGTGGCCTTGATGGTCCAGGTGTAGTCACCCGTGGCGAGGGTGTCGCGCGTCGGGAAGCTCCCGGTGATTTTCTTCGTCTCTCCGGCGCTGAAGTTCTGCCCCGTGAAGGTCTGCGTGTGGACCACGGTCGACGAGATGCCTCCCTGCGCCGTGTACGGCCGGACCTGCAAGGCCACCACGGCGTTCGACACGGCCTGGGGAGACTGGATGTAGATCTCGAAGCCCACGCTCTGTCCCGAGGAAATCTCCTTGGGTCCCGCGTTGGCTCCCGCATTCACGAAGGTCTGGGCGCTCGCCGCGAAGGGAGCACAGAGCAGGAACAGAACCGCGGGCAGAAGGGCACTGATTCGGTTTTGGATGAGCAACGTTCAACCTTTCTAGACGCCTTCGATGTCCGTACGGGCGGCCCGGACATCATCCACATGCGAAGCGTGGTTGATATACGTCAAGGTGCTGATGCCACGGTGCTGCTGCGCGAGCCAAGGACAGCACAATGTCAGCCGCGAGCGCGGACCCGGCGAACCCTACTCCGAGCAGCAGGAACTCTTCGCCATCGTGGGCAGCACCCGTCAGGACATCGTGGTGGAGCGTCCGGTGGCCAAGGCGAGTTGATCCTGGAGGAGGTTGTTCACCTCCCTCCCGCGGGACGAGGAACACCAAATCGACACTGGTGGGTTTCGGAACTTGACGGTTTCGATACTAAGCGGTATCGATATTGGACCGCTGCTTCCCGAGCCGCGGAAGGGAGACGGAAGAACTTGCGCTACAACGTACTCGGCAACAGCGGGCTGTTCGTGTCGGAGATGTGCCTGGGCACGATGGTGTTTGGCCCCAGCAGCGGGCGCTACGCCGGGGCCGGCGACGTCGGGCAGGACGACGTGGACCGCATCGTGCGGCGCGCGTTCGACGTGGGGATCAACTTCGTCGACACCGCCAATGTCTATGCCGGCGGGCAGTCGGAAGAGATCATCGGCCGCTCGCTCAAGAATCTCGGCATCGCGCGGCACGAGGTGGTGATCGCGACCAAGGTCGAGCACGCGACGGGCTCGGGACCGAATGATGGCGGGGCCTCGCGCTACCACATCGTGGACCAGCTCAAGAAGAGCCTGCGAAGGCTTGGCACCGATCACATCGATCTCTATCAGCTCCATGGCTGGGATCCGGCAACGCCCGTCGAGGAGACGGTCCGCGCGCTCGACGACCTCGTGCGGCAGGGACACGTCCGGTACGTGGGCGTGTCCAACTGGGCGGCGTGGCAGGTCACCAAGGCGCTGGGCGTCGCGGCGCGGCTCAACGCGGTCCCGTTCCAGTCGGTGCAGGCCTACTATTCGCTCGTCGGGCGAGAGCTGGAGCGCGAGATCCTGCCCATGCTCCAGACAGAACGACTCGGCCTGTTGGTGTACAGCCCGCTCGCCGGCGGCTATCTCTCGGGCAAGTACCGGGGAGCCACGAAGAGCGGGCGGCGCTCGATCATCGCGTTTCCCCCGGTGGATGAGGTGAAGGGCGCGCCGGTGCTCGAGGCGATGGACGGCATCGCGGCGAGACACGGCACGTCACTGGTGGCCGTCGCGCTCGCCCGGCTTCTCGAGCAGCGGGTGGTCACCAGTGTCATCCTCGGCGTCAAACGACTCGACCAGCTAGAGGATCACCTGCGGGCGCTGGAGGTTCGGCTGTCGGAGGACGACCTCGAGACGCTCAACGCGGCGAGCGCGCTGTCGCTCGAGTACCCCGCGTGGATGGTCCAGACGGCCGACGCGGCGCGCACGACGCTCCTGAAGACAGGCGAGCTCCCGGATCCGCGTTGACACCTCGCGGCCTTTCGGAACCTCATGGTTTCCAAACCCATGGACATCCGCAAGGGAGATACACGACATGCCTCAGTCCCCTGACGAACCCGTCGAGACCGCGCCAGCGCAGTCGGGGCGCAAGCGAGACCCCTCGCGCGACGCCGCCATCCTCGACGCCACGCTCGAGGTCCTCGCCGAGGTGGGTGCCGAAGGCCTGACGATGGACCTGGTGTCCGCGCGGGCGGGGGCCGGCAAGGCGACCATCTACCGCCGCTGGACATCGAAGACCGAGCTCATCATCGACGCGGTCGCGCGCATGAAGCGCAACCAGGTCGATCTCCAGCAACTCCCCGACACGGGCACGCTCCGCGGTGACCTGCTCGGCCTGTTCAAGCCGCAGTCGCTCGAGGAAAACGAACGCAAGCTCAAGATCATGACGGCGCTCGCGGCGCTGATCTCACAAGACCCGGCACTCGCCGAGGCCGCCAACAGCGCGATGGTGGAGCCGTGGGCCGAAGCACATACCGCGCTGATGCGGCGAGCCGTCGCGCGCGGCGAGGTGTCGGCCTCCGCCGACATCGGTACGCTCGCCCAGGTCATTCCGGCGATGGCCGCCTACCGCGCCCTCGTCCAGCGCAAGCCGTTCGACCTGGCCTTCCTCGTGTCGATGGTGGACGGAGTCCTCCTGCCGGCCCTGCGCAATCACTCCTCACGGGGCGACGAGGCCCCGTTGCCCCCACCCGCCACGACCGCGCGGAAACGCGCGAAATCCAAATCAGTCTAGGAACTCAATGACAAACATCTCCGATGCAATGACACGAATCAACTGGCTCGCTGTTCTGGCCGCGACCTTCGCCTGCACCGTGCTCGGCGGACTGTGGTTCACCGCGCTGTTCGGCAAGGCCTATGCCTCCGTCCTTGGCCGGGCGCACGACCCGAAGGCGAAGCCCGCGCCCATCTTCATCGTGGGGCCGCTCGTCTGCACGCTGATCGCGGTGATCACCAGCGCGACCCTGCTCAAGGCCTTGAACGTCACCTCGGTCGGTGACGCCATCACCTTCGGGGCGGTGGTCGGCTTCGGCTACTTCGTCTCGACCATGGCGAACACCGCCATCAACCCCAACATGCCGCGCCCGCTGATGTACAGCCTGGTCAGCGGGCCCTACTTCTTCCTCCTGAGCATCATCACCAGCCTCATCCTCGTGACGATGCCCTAGCGAGATTGCCCTCTCCATCGCACAACCAGCCGGGTCTCATCGCGCGGCGGTCCCTCCCTTGAGCAGCTGCCGGGCCACGTGAGCGGCGGTGAACTGGCCGCCCCTGCAGTCGTTCGGGGGCTGGCCCCCGCGTACGCGTTGGGCCTGGGCGCGCAGACGAAGGTCTGTTTGTGCTCGTCGCCCAGCACCTCCTCGGCCCACTTCTTCAGCTCGGCCGCCTTGCCCTGCGCCTTGGCCTCGATGGCCAGCTGCAGCTTCGCCTCCAGCCGCAAGTCCGCGGTGGGCCACTTGCGCTCCTTGGGCAGTGCCAGCGCCTGTTCCCGCTCCGGGCCCTCCACACCGCGCAGGAGCCGGCGCAGGCTCTCCGCGGCCCGTTCGCGCAGCCGCTCCTCGCCGTCCTGGCAGAAGGGCAGGGCGCGCTCGACGGCCTTGGCCCTCGAGGGCCACTGCGCCAGCATCCCCAGGGCGTACTCCCGCACCCGCACCGACGGATCTCTCAGCGCCAGCGGCAGCGCCCGCTCCGCTCCCGAAAGAGTCAAGTGCTCGCACTCGGCGCCGTCGGCGGGGAGCGACGAAAACGAAGCGGCCCACCCCCACCGCGAGTTCGCGGGGAGGTGGGCCGTCCGTGTCAGGAGTTCTTCAGACCGTCAGGGCTTGGTCCAGGTGTAGGTCGGGGTGTCGTACTGCGCGCCGTTCTTGTTGTAGGTGAACGAGTAGGTGATCACCTTGCCCGAGCTCAGGCCCGTCACGGGGAGCTCCCAGCGGCCCGTGGTGTTGTTGAACGTCAGGGTGACGTTCTGCTGCGAGATGCCCGTGTAGGCGTAGTGCACGATGACGTAGGCCGCCGTGAAGCCCGTGGGCTTGAACCACGAGGTCGCCTGGGTGGAGCTGTTGTTGTCCCACCCGTACGTCCACTCGGTGCCCGTGCCGCCCGTGCCGCTCGCCTGCGTGGTGGCGCTCGCCGTGTTGCTGACGGCCGAGAGATTGCCCGCCGCGTCCCTCGCCTTGACGGTGTAGCTGTAGGTCGTGGAAGCCGCCAGGCCCGTGTCGCTGTACGACGTGGCGGTCGAGGTGCCCACCTGCGTGCCGCCGCGGTAGATGATGTAGCCCGTCACCCCCACGTTGTCCGTCGAGGCGCTCCAGGTCAGGTTGATCTGGCTGCTCGAGGTGGCGGTGGCCGCCGGGTTCGCGGGCGCGGTGGGCGCCTGGGTGTCGCCCGTGGCCGCCTTCGTGGTGGCGCTGACGGAGGTGCTGGCGGCCGAGGTATTGCCCGCCGCATCGCGCGCCCTGACCGTGAAGCTGTAGGTCGTGGAAGCCGCCAGGCCCGTGCTGCTGTACGACGTGGTGCCAGAGGAGCCCACGAGCGTGCCGTTGCGGTAGATGTCGTAACCCGTCACCCCCACGTTGTCCGTCGAGGCGCTCCAGGTCAGGTTGATCTGGCTGCTCGAGGCGGCGGTGGCCGTCAGGCTCCCGGGCACGCTGGGCGCCTGGGTGTCGACAACCGGCGTCCCGGTGCCCGCGAACTCGTTGATGGTCTGCCGCATGGCCTCCGCGGGGGAGTTCGCGTAGACGCGGCCCCCCTGGCCGTTGATGACGTGGGTGATTTCACTGCCGGCCGTGCCGTTGAGCCAGATGGTGGTCATGTGGTGGATCTTGACGCCCGTGACATTGGGCACCTCGATCGCGTTCTCCGACTTCACGGCCGCGTCGCGGAAGTAGGAGTACACCCCCAGGCCCCATGCCTCGTGGCTCGTCACCGTGTCGGCGACCTTGTACGACGCGTAGCCGTTCACCGTGCCGTTCTTGCTCATCCACGATGACTGGTTGGGCACGTCATAGGGAATCTCGGACTGGTAGAAGTAGACCCGGCCGCCGTTGCCGTTCCACAGCGTCTGGTACTCGTTGTGGTGCTCGTTGAACAGACCGTACATCGTGACGTTGTTGCCGTTCACGACGAGGCCGCTCTTGGTGGGGTTGATGTTCCAGGCGGCGCCCTCGCCGTGGTCCGCGCGCCACAGCCACAGCTGGTCTCCCACCACGTCGTGGCTGTTGATCTTGATGCCCACGTCGTTCTTGCCCGCCGTCGGGCCCGCGGTGCGCACCGTCAGGTCATACAGGAAGGTGGGGTTGGAAGCGTGGCTGGCCGAGCTGCCCGGGGACCGACCTCCAGCAGGGAGGGCGAGTTGATGGCGCCGGCATCGATGATGAGACCCGCGATCTTCACGCCATCCACATCGGCCACGGAGATGGCCGGCTGACCGCTGGTGGGGATGAGGGAGGGGACACCCAGGCCGAGGATGATGGTGTCGGGTTTGGTGACCCTCAGCGTGTCGTTGAGCTGGTAGATGCCGGGCGTGAAGAGGATGTGCTTGCCGGCGCTCAGCGCCGAGTTGAGGCTGGCGGCACTCGCCGTGGACGGCTGCGCGATGTAGAACTGATCGATGGAGATGGACGTGCCCGGCGTGGAGCCGGCGGCCCAGCTGGGGCCCTGGGTATTGGTCTGCAGGGCGGGAACGAAGACGGCGTACTGGCCGGTGCTGGTGACGTAGAGGTAGGGCTTCTCCCGGATGATGGGCGTGCGGTCCACCGTCGTGTAGGCATCCGTCGGGAAGTTGGCCCGGCTGGGCGCGTTGACGTCGCCCACGAAGACCATGTTCCACACGGCGTTGCCCCAGCTGCCCCACTTGCTGTTGCGCGCGAGCCACTGCTGCTGCGAGCCGGGGAGCACCGGCCATCCACCACGGAGTCCGCGAGGAAGCCGCCGCTGGCCCAACCGCCAGCGCCCGTGCTGGGGTCCACCTGGAAGAGCCACAGTCCGCCCGCGCTCTTGATGTGCATGCGCCGCAGGGGGCGGCCTGGGAGACGGCGATCGTGGTCGTGTTGTTGGTGGCGGACGAGGCGTTGATCGAGAAGTTCTCGTAGGCGCGCCAGAAGTTGCAGGTCGCGTTCATGTTCGGCATCCAGTAGGCCGGAACGTTCACGCCACCGTTGATGAGCACGTCGTCGGGGTTCTGCCCCAGGCCCGCCACGTGGGTATAGAAGCCCACGTCGAAGAGGACGTTGTACGTTCCCGGCTTGAAGAGCAGCGCATAGCGCTCGGTGCCGAACTGGTTGGCCTCCATCTGCTTGAAGATGGAGTTGGCCTTGGTCTGGATGTCGGCGGCCGGCATGCTCGTGTCGAAGACGTAGACATTCGGGCCGAAGAGGGTGGTGTTCGCCGCGGAGACCGGCACGGCATGGGCACTCCCTGGCAGGAGCGAGCAGAGCCCCGCCACGGCAGCCCAGGTGGAAACCATAGACGCTACGTTCTTGAGCATTTTCGATGCCTCCAGGAGGACCGTGGCACCGTCTCGGATGTCGCGCTGTGTCAAACCCATGCAGCGCCAGTCGAGACGAGCCCGTGTTCTCGGAGAGATCATTAAAACTTAATTATCGAGAAAGTAAAGGCCGCTATTGAAAGCGCTTTCACCTTGTCCCGGACAGGTGGACTGGAAAGTTTGAACAGAGAGCGTCGGGGAGGCGCGTGGAGTCGGGTCCGACCCGGCCTGACAGTGATGACGCCGCGCGTAAAGCCATGCGCCCGGCACTCGCTGGCGGCGGTCCGCCCACCGCTGACAAGCGCTTTCAGGGAACGGGCGGAGCCGTGGACCCTGCGATGACATGCCGCATCATGGTTGGGGAGGGTGTCAGTCACGCCTGCGCAGGGTGGACTCACGCACGATGAGGTTCAGCGGGAGGTCCGGCTGGGAGACCTGCTGGCCGTTGATCATCCGCAGCACCGCCTCGCCCGCGGCATGGCCCAGGTCGTACGCCGGCTGGCGCACGGTGGTGAGCGGCGGGGTGGTGTAGAGCGAGCCCGGCAGGTCATCGAAGCCAATCAGCGACACGTCCTCGGGGACGCGGATGGATCTCCTGTAGAGCGCCAGGCGGGCGCCGTAGGCCATCTGATCATTGGCGATGAACAGGGCGGTGAAACTCTGGCGCGTCTCCAGCAACTGGTTGAGCGCCATCAGGCCACTGGCTTCTTGGAACTGGCCGAAGGCGATGAGCCGCTCGTCCACGGGCAGGCCCGCCTGGAGCAGCGCACGGCGGTAGCCCGCCGGGCGCTCCTGGGCATCGATGTTGTGCGCCGGCCCGGCGATGTGCGCGATACGGGTATGACCCAGCTCGATGAGGTACCAGGTGGCCTCGAAGGCGGCCTGCTCGTTGTTCAGCTGGATGCTGAGCACCCGGGGGCCTCGCAGGTGGCGCCCGGTGGTGACGATCGGCACGCGTTGCGAGGCGTTGAGCAGGGCCTCGTCGTCCATCATGGAGTTGAGCAGGATGAGGCCCTCGACACGGCGCGCGACCAGCAACGCCACGCGATCCACCTCCTTGGCCAGGTTCCCATGGCCGCTCACGAACAGCGGCGAGTAGCCGGCCTTGGCCAGACTGTCCTCGATCCCCTTGAGTGCCTCATTGTAGAAGGGGCTCGCGATATTTTGCGTAATCACCCCCACGGACATGGTGTGGCCGCGAGCCAGTCCCCGGGCGATCACATTGGGTTGATATTGGAGTTCCGCGATGGCGCGCTCCACGGCCCGGCGCTTGCTCTCGCGCACTCGGGCGGTCCCATTGAGAATGCGCGACACCGTACTCGGCGAGACCCCGCACGACGGGCAACGTCCTCCAGCGTCACCCCGGGCGTTGAACCGCGCTCGTCCATGGAGGGCTCATAACATTACTCCGGGAAAACCGTCAAAATCGTTTTCCAGGAGACCAAGAAAGGCGGCCGTTTCCCCTTCCGCGCGATTGTCGCATTGCGACTCGCGCAAGGGGTGCAACCCAGCGCAGAATGCCGGGTGACCCGGTCGGGTCCGTCTGACACCAGGGGCGGCCGGACGGCGTGGAGGCACACGAATGGATGTCAAAGGCGTCGCGTTCCTGGCTCGGCAACTCCAGGCGGAGCAGACCTTCGGTAGGGATCGGTGGCTCGCCTTCCTCACCGAGCAGGCGAAGCGGGATCCCGTCTTCGCCCAGCCCGTGCTGCCGGTGACGCGCATTCCGGCGGATGCCTTCCTGCGGCTCAACGACGCCATGACCCAGCAGTTCTACGCGGGGGATCAGCAGGCCTACTGGAAATACGGCCTGAAGTCCGCCGAGTACGCGTTGCGCCAGGGCCAGCTCAAGGCGCTGTTCAACAAGGGGGACTACCGGCGCTTCGCGATGTTCACCCCAGGCATCTGGAAGGGGTACTTCACCGAGGGCGAGCTGACGGCGCAGGTTCGCGGCAATGTGGCGGAACTGCGAATCACCGGCGTGCCCTGGCCGCACACCTACTTCGAGCTGTCGGTGATGGGCTTCGCGTCCGGCGGGCTCACCTACTTGAGCGGCAAGGAGATTCCGCACGAGGTGCTCAAGGGCTTCAGCCGGGGTGACTTGGAGGTCGCCTACCGCTTCACCCTGCCCGAGTGAGATGTCTCGGCGAGCATCCCCATTTGCCCCTCGCTCGATGACACCGTGGTGCTAGGGTCCTCGTGCTTATCAGAAGCGGGGGTCAAGAATGTCAGGAGTTCAGGGAAGGGCAGTGCGGCTGAGCGTGGGACTCTATGTCTTTTCGGGCTGCTGAGTGGCTGTGCCACGGGGGGACAAGCGGCCTTGTCCCCCAGCACGCCGCCACCCGCCTGTGAGGGGGGAGATGCCAAGAGCTGCCTCGAGCTTGGCTCGCGATACGAGAACGACGAGGGAGTGCCCAAGGACGAGCGTCGCGCCGCCACGCTGTATGAGCAGGCATGCACGGGGGAGAAGCCCAGGGGTGCCGCGCCGCGACAGCGGAAGCGAATTCATCCGAGAAACCATGAACGAAGCAGCAGGCGGCATCGCAAACGACCGTAAGAGCAGCAAGGTGTTCTAAGGCCCCAGGGACGGTGCTCCCTCGTCTGGTAGAGTCCTCCGGCGTCGTACACCTCCTGGAGACCTCATGAAGACCCCGCCCGTGGCGCCCGCGAGCGATGGACCCCCGACGACGCGCATCGAGGGCGTCGCCAAGGTGACCGGCCGCGCCGACTACACCGCGGATGCCGTGCCCCCGAACCTCGCCCACGCCGTGCTGGTGGGCGCGACGATCGCCCACGGCACCATCGCCACCCTCGACATCACCGAGGCGCGCTCGATGCCCGGCGTCCTCACCGTGCTCACCCACCTGAACGCGCCTCGCCTGGACAAGGCCTCCGTCTTTCCCCTGGGCGCCGCCGGCAGCCGGCGCCCGCCGCTTCAAGACGAGCAGGTGCGCTACCGGGGCCAGTACGTCGCCGCCGTCATCGCCGAGAGCCTCGAGGCCGCCCGCCACGCGGCCTCGCGGGTGCGGGTGACCTACCGCGAGACACCTCCCGCCGCCACGCTCGGCGCCGGGGAGGCCCGGCGCGTCGCCTGTCTGGGGCTCCTCTCCAAGGCGTTGAGCGGGGACTCGCATCGAGGCGATCCCGACGCCGCGCTCGCCTCCGCGCCGCTCACCCTCGACGCCGTCTACACCACGCCCCGCGAGTTCCACGTCGCCATGGAGCCCCACGCGACGCTCGCCTGGTGGGACGACGCGGAGCACCTCACGGTGCGCGAGGGCTCCCAGTGGGTGGATGGGGCGCAGGACGTGCTCGCCGTCTGGTTCGACTTGAAGCGGGAGCACGTCCGGGTGCTCTCCGCCTTCGTGGGCGGCGGCTTCGGCAGCCGGCTCAGCCTCTACCCGCATGCGGGGATCGCGGCCATGGCGGCACGCGTGGTGCGTCGGCCGGTGAAGCTCGTCCTCGCCCGCTCCCAGGTGTTCCATTCGGTGGGCAACCGGCCCGCCACCCGCCAGCGGCTGCGCCTGGGCGCGCAGGCCACGGGCAGGCTCTCGGCCATCATCCACGAGACGACGAACGAGTCGGACCGGGACTCGCATTACGCCGAGCAGGGCTCGCGCGCGTCCGAGTCGGCCTACGCCGTGGCGAACTACCGGGCCGAGAACTCCATCGTCTCGCTCGACATCCCCGTGCCCGGCTGGATGCGCGCCCCGGGCGAGGCCCCGGGCAGCTTCGCCATCGAGTCGGCGATGGACGAGCTCGCGGCCCGGGCCCGGATCGATCCGCTCCAACTGCGCCTGCTCAACCACGCCGACTCCGACCCGCACTCCGGCAAGCCCTGGTCATCGCGCCGGCTGAAGGAAGCCTATGCCGCGGGGGCCGAGGCGATTGGCTGGTCCCGCCGCGCGCTCGAGCCGCGGAGCCGGCGCGAGGGCCACGAGTGGGTGGGGCTCGGCATGGCGACCGCCGCCTATCCCACCCGGCACGCTCCCTCGGAGGCACGGGTGGGCATCTCCCGCGACGGCGGTGTGTATGTCGAGAGCCGGGGCGTGGACATCGGCCAGGGCTCCTACACCGCGCTCGCCATCATCGCCGCCGAGGTGCTCGGCCTGCCGCCCTCGCGCATCGACGTGCGGCTCGGCGACACCCGGCATCCGCGCTCGGCCTTCGCCGGAGGCTCCATGCTGTCCTCCTCGCTCGGGCTCGCCGTCCACGGCGCCGCGAGCACGCTGCGCGACCAGTTGTTCGATCTCGCGCGCCGGCAGCCGGCCTCCCCGCTCCATCGCCGGAGCCGGGAGGAGCTCTCCGTCCGGGAGGGCCGGGTGGTGCTGGGCGCGGATCCGGCGGTGGGCGTGGACTTCGCGGCCCTCGTCTCGGGCTCGGGCCAGGAGCGGCTCGACGCCATCCACCGCACCCATCCCACGCTCATCAGCTGGCACAGTGGCCCCAAGGCCTTCACCACCATGGCGGCGGTGCGGACCCAGGCCGCGGGTGACAGCTCCTGCTACAGCTGGGGGCGCAGTTCGTCGAGGTCGCCGTCGACGAGGAGCTGGGCACCGTGCGCGTGCGCCGCATGGTCGGAGCGTTCGACTGCGGGCGGATCCTCAACCCCCAGGCGGCGCGCAGCCAGTTGCTCGGAGGCATGACGATGGGGCTCGGCATGGCGCTCACCGAGGCGGGGCACGTCGACCCGCGCACGGCGCTCGTCGTGAATGGGGATCTGGGCGAGTACCTCGTCCCCGTGCAGGCGGATGTGCCGGAGATCGAGATCCTGTTCGTGGGCGAGCCGGACCCGTCCACGGCCCCGCTCGGCATCAAGTCGGTGGGAGAGATTGGCATCACGGGCGTCGCCGCCGCCATCGCCAACGCCGTCTACAACGCCACCGGCCGCAGGCTGCGTGACCTGCCCCTCGACCTGCGCGCGAGCTGAGCCCGCGCGCTCCCAGGCTCGGCTCGTTGAAGTCCGCCACCGCCGCCAATCAACCCCGGCTCATCTACCGATTCTCGACGAAGAGCATGGGTTCTGGCGTGACGAGTCCAAGAGTCCGTCTGGATCCGACCACTGGCCCGTGAGGTCGGTTCTCAAAGGGGCCGGGGTGTGTTGCTGATTCCTTACTGTGGTCGGCGCTCCGCGTCGAGTGTCGCAGGGGGGAGACAGCTCATGTATCAAGTCCGAGTCATTGGTATCGCTCCTTGGTGCCGTTTGATGGGTCTTGGCGTGGGCCTGCTTCTAATGAGCGCAACTGGCCGTGCACATGCGGGCGAGTGCAGTCCGGCTGACAACACGGTCTCCTGTTGCTTGAAGCAACACCCTGGCGATTACGAACGGTGCGCGGCCGTTGTCCCGCAGACCCCTCCGTCATCACCCAACAGGCTGTTACCAGGACGTACGGAGACCGCACATCCCGAGAAAGAATCCACGCCTGTCCCCGCGCTTCCCACTCCCGAGGAGAAGGAGAAGAGGAGGGACCTCTGCATGGAGTACTTCATGAAGTGCAAGAGCGGCAAACAGGATGGCCGGGTCTGGGGTGAGTCGCAGTGCAAGGCGTGCTACGACGCCTGTATGCGCTACGGGTTCTGGCCATTGCGCGCCAACGAGAAGCCGTGTCCAGGAGCGTGAGCATGGTGACTTCACACCCGGAGCGTGCCCCGACGTTCGGTGAGGAGATCGATCTTCTCCTCATTGAGCTGTTCAAGGCGAAGGCGCCCTATGAGGAGCGCAAGCGCGGACTGCTGGCGCTGGAGAAACAGTGGATGCGCAAGGCGAAGACTCCCGCCCAGAGCCTCGCGGTTCAGCGCATCGTCGCGAAGACCATCCTGACCGAGGCCTTCGGATTCGACATGCCGTGGAAGGAATTCGGGCGGTGGCTCCGGCGCCTTCAACGGCTCGGCTTCCAGGAGTTGGGAACGCGCGTGCACGTGGCCTGCCTCTACGTGCAGTCTCTTCACCGCTTCCCCGGCAGGCCCGCGAGGCCTGGGCGATGCTGGAGGACGTGGAGCGGAGAGCGCTCCGACTTCGTCGCGATCGTCCCCTCAGACAGGAACATCTGGAGTCGATCAAGCACGCGAGGAACGCCGCCAGGGTGTCCTCACCGCCGTGAGGAGGTGCCCGCCTGGGCTTCCCCTGCGCTTCGAGCGGCCGCGTGGGCTCGGCTCCTGGAGGTCACACCCGCGAAGTAGCTCTGGCAACGGCAGCAGCGCAGCACATGGGCACCGAGCGAGTGTGTCACCGGAACGCATCGACGATGTAGGCTGCGGCCTTGGAGCCTTCGAGGATGGCCATCCCGGGCTTCGACTCGGGCAGCTTCCGCATCTGGTCGCGGCTGAGCCGAGCGACCGCGCAGATGGGAACCTTCTCGCTGTCGGGCGGGTGGGCTTCGTACCACCGAATCACGACCTGTGGGCCGCTCGTCCAGACCTGCCCATACAAGCGGGTCGTCGATTCAAGTATCCCAAGATCTTCATCCAGCATGCTCTCGATAGGTCCGTCGTAGAGAGTGATGCGCCTTGCATCGAGTTGGTTCGCATCAAGAGACACCCAAGCATCATCCCCAACGCGCAGTCTCATGTATCGCATTGCCTTTTTTGCTTCCTCGGGACACTCCTGTGGACCTGGGGTGCCGTCCGGACGCAGCACCATGCCACCCGTCGTGGTGCATCCGGAAGACGTAGCAAGTAGGACGATAGAGCTGAGCAGCAGAGCCTTGGTCGTGGGCATGAACGGCACCTCTACTTCCGAACCAGCGTGTGGTCCACCGCAACGGCCACCTGTAGCAGGCCGTCTCCGCGGAAGAGCTGGAGGACCGCTCAAATTCTTTGACACCCCCCTCGGCGCTCCTGCCCGGCTCTCTAAAGGCAGCGGCTTGAACCCGCTAAAAAGTGCGAAACTCGAACTAAGGGCCTGCGCGCCCGCCAATCACCGGGAAGCGCTCATAAGCTCGCTTGAGTGCATCGAGGTGCGCGGGGTTGTCCAGGTCGAGCGGCATATCGGTGAGCTGCACGACCCACCCCCCGTCGCGGTGCGCCGCGCGCGTGAGAGCAAATCGGCGTCGCGGGCGGGGTCCGGGAAGCCGATGGCCCGTGCGGCAGCATCCGACCAGTAGTTCAACCACCCGAGGAAGTGCGGAATCTCTGGCGCGGGGATGTCCCATGGGAGTTTGAGCGAGGGCAGCCCTTTAGGCGGGACTTGCGGATCATCCCCCGGGTGGCGAAACTGCTGCGCCACCGTCTCGGCTATCCCATCCGGATCCATGTGTCCCCAGATCGCGCGAGCGCCCTCCGCTATGGCTTCCAGCGCATCCGCTGCCGCCGCAATACCTGCTTCGTCGTGTGGCAGCCTCGCGTGGACTTCAAAGTGTGGCGTCATGTCCGCGGCAAGACCTCTCGCATTCTCCCATCCGGTAAGCGTCACAACGCGATTCTCGTCGTCATTGCAGAGGAACGGAAACCCGTTGTCTGTCCTGTCTGTCGCGACCCACTCATCACGGTGCGGCAATGCAATGAGGTCGTCCTTTTCAGAAGTCGTCCACCCCAGCCGCAAGCCGGGAACCGCACGCTCCATTCCATGGACGATGGCAAGAGGGCGCCCATCGTCGCCCACAAGCGCAGGTGCGTAGACGGTAAGGTATAAAGATAGTTGTGTGGCTGCCATCTCAGCACCAATCCATGACGACAACTTTAAGGGTGCGGTCTAGTTTGAACAACACGGCTTTGTGCGCGGCGCTTTTGACGCCGACGATGAAGTTATACCCACACTGTCTGGCGAGACTGTCCTCGCGTTGTAATTCCGGCAACTTCACTCTAGCAAGAAAGTCCTGGGACCGAGACGAGTGCTTGTCGAAGTCATCCGTCTTGACGTCCCACAGCGTGCGCGTAGCCAGTTGTAGCGCGTCGAAGTTCTTCCCGTTCACGAATACATCCCAACCGGGGAAGCTGTTGTTCGGCATCAGGTCGGCGCATTTGTTGTGCGGGTCATTCCCACCCAAGTGCTTCACCGGAACGGGCTTGCATCTCGGGTCGTCTTCCTCCACGAGGACGGACGCGGGCTGCTTCTGTGGCGAGGGCCCCGGGCTGCTGCTTTCGCCGGACGAGGCTGGGCCTCAAGTTCCACCATGAGCTGCCGCGAGGACTCCGAGACGTCCCGCAGCCGGGCCTCGAACTCTCGTTGAGCGTCTACCCAGGGCGGGCGACGATCGATCTCCGACCCGGCGGTACTGAAGGGATAGAGCAGGACGAGGACCGCGAGCAACGGGCCCACTTGAGGGAGTGCTTCAGCCAACGTTCTGGCGCGTCCTGCCTGCGCGAGGCCCTCGGTTCCCCTCGCCACCTCCGCGGCTTGCCCGCTCGTCCTCGCGGCGCGGGAAAGCGCTCGAAGGCCCGTTCCGCTGCGACGAGCTTGCGGTCCAACTGTTCCCACTGACGCGGCTCGATGTCTTTGCGTGCCCGAGACAGCAGTGCCCTGGCCTGGTCCAGGTCCGCCTTTCCAATCCACGACTGTTCCGGCGTCGGCTCCATCGGCGCGGAAACGAGCCGGATGCGCGGGCCCGAAGTGGGAGTCGACGCGAAGGCGTGGGTCCGTGGCATCGACTGCGGGGCGGGCGCGCCAGCGCAGGCGGAGAGCAGCACCAAGAGTGCGCTCCACGTTCGCAAGTGCATCGTCACGTCCTTTCATCAAGCGAGGGGGGCAGGCTCAAGTCGGGCCCGTTGGGGAGTATGTTACTGTCGATCGAGTACGACGAGTTCGCCGACGTGGGTCCCGGTCCCCTGGTGCGTGGTGGTCACACTGTCTGGTTTCGCCATCCCTCGATTCTGTTTGCTCCTGAACCCGAGACAGCCCACGTCTTCCGTTGGCATGCTCGTCTCCATGAGGAACCCCATCCCCATCGAGGCGTCTCCCGCGAGCAAGCCGCTCGCGCTGGTGACGATTCCCATCCCCCCGTCCGAGTCCGGTGTCCGCCGCGACGCGCGCTTCGCCGCGCCCGGCGAGAAGCGCACGCGCTACCACCTGCCCGAGTCGCTCGAGTCCGCCTCGCCCGTCGGCTACCGCACCCGTGTCTCGCTCTCCCGGGAAGAGGCCGACACGCTGTTGTCGCTGCTCTCGCGGCCGAGGCCGTCCCGCTTCGTCCCGGGCCCCGCCCCCACCGAGCGCGAGCTCTTCGAGGAGTGCTCGCTCGGGGTGCTCTCCGCCGGGCAGTCCACCAACTTCCGCGGGCAGCGCGAGGTGCTCCTCGGCCCCAAGGACTCGGAGCAGGCCGCCTCCCTGCTGCGGCGCATCGGCCGGAAGGAGGCGTCCGTGCTCGAGGGCGCCGCCTTCACCCATGTCGTGCTCGCGCGCCCCTACCGCACCCCCTTCACCTTCCTGCTCACCTTCGTCGGCCACAAGCCCCTGGCCAGCCTGCTCACCGTGCCGCTGCGCGCCTGGGCCAAGCGCTTCCGCCACGCGGATGACATCCCCACCGTCGGCTACCTCAAGGAACTGCACCTGGGCGTGCTCGGGGGCGGTGCGGCGCTGGAGGGCCTGCGCCGAGGAGAAAGTAGCCCGGACGGATGGCGCGGTCCTGGTTTCAGGCGATGCCCTTCCGGGAGAAGCGCGCACGCGCCAACGTGTAGGCGGCGGGCAGCGCCGTCAGTACGGCCAGCGTCGAGAACGACAGCCCTCCCATCACCGCCACCGCCAAGGGCCGCTGCAGCTCCGCGCCCGTGCCCAACCCCAACGCCAACGGCAGGAGCCCCAGCAGTGTGGCCAGCGTGGTCATCAGGATGGGACGCAGGCGGACGCTGACCGCCGTCACCACTGCCTGGCCGAGCGGGCTTCCTTGCTCCAGCGCCGCCTCCGCGTGGTCCAACAACAGGATGCCGTTCTTCACCACGAGCCCCACCAGCAGGATGAGGCCCATGAAGGAGGACACGTTGAGGGGCACCCCGAACACGCGCAGCGCCGCCGTTCCCGCCGCGAGCGCCAGGGGCACCGCACCGAGGATGAGCAGCGGCAGCATCAAGCTGCGGAAGTGGAAGGTGAGCACCGCGAAGACGGCTCCCAGCGCCAGCGCGAACACCAGCGCCAGGGCCTGGAAGGACTCGCGCTGGCTGGCCCGCTGCCCGCCCACGACCACCTGCACTCCCGAGGGGGCTGGAGCCCCGCCACGCGTGCCTCCACGTCCGAGGTCACTCCGCCCAGATCCCTTCCCTCCAGCCGTCCGGTAATCGCCACGAGGGGCCGCAGGCCGTCCGCCATCAGCTCGGACGGCAGACACGGGGACTCGATCTCCGCCACGCTCGACAGGGGCGCGGAAGAGCCGGCGGCGGTGCGCAGCCGGAAGCGCTCCAGCACCTGGGGACTGAACCGGGCCGCGTCCTCCAGATGCAACCGCACATTGAGCAGGCGCCCAGCACGGGGAACCTGCGCCACCACCTCGCCCAGCAACGCCGTGCGCACCTGCGAGGCCACCTGCCGCGCGGTGAGGCCGAGCCATCCGGCGGCCTCGGGCCGCACTCGCACGTGTGTCTCGGGCGTGCAGCCGGACACCCCGTTGTACAAGTCCACCAGGCCGGGAATGCCCTCCAGTTGGCTGGCCACCTCGGGCGCGTAGGCGCGCAGCACGTCCACGTTGGCCCCCAGCAGCATCACCTCCACCGGCTCGGGGTTGCCCTCCAGGTCGGACAGCTCGTCCTGCAGGAGCTCCACGAACTCCACGCGCACGCCCGGCACCGCCTTCTCCACCTGCTCGCGCACCTCGGCGATGACCTCCTCGGTGGGGCGGCTGCGCACCGGCGAGAGGGTGACCGTGATGTCGCCCCGGCTGGACTCGGTGGCGGCCAGCGGGCCGAGCTCCGCGCCCAGGCGGCGGCTCATCACCTCCACCTCGGGAGCGCGCCGCAACACCGCCTCCACCTCTCGCGCCAGCCTGTCCGCCTCGGCCAGGGAGGTGCCGGTGGGTGTGAAGTAGTCCACCACGAAGGCGCCCTCGTCGAGCTCGGGAAGAAAGCCCGTGCCGACGCCCCAGCCCAGCACCCCCAAGAGCAGGGCCCCCACCGCGGCCAGCGCCAACGTGCGTCCGGGACGGGCCTGCACCCGGGACACCAGGGCCTCGACGCGAGGGGAGCGCGGCCCGTGCGAAGGCGTCTCCTCGGGGCGCATGAGGCGGCCACACAGCAGGGGCGTCAGCCCGAGTGCCACCAGCAAGGACAACAGCACCGCCGCGCACAGCGTGAGCGCGAGCGCGGCGAAGAACTGTCCCGACACACCGGAGAGCAGCGACAGCGGCGCGAAGACGACCACCGTGGTGAGCGTGGAGTTGACGACGGGCCAGGCCACTTCCCGCAGCGCCTCGGCGCTCGCGCGCCAGGGTTCCATCTTCTCCCCCGTCACGCGCCGGTAGACGGCCTCCACCACCACGACGGCATCGTCCACCACCAGACCGATGGCGACGGCCAGACCGCCAAGCGACATGAGGTTGAGGGAGGAGTCCGCGAGGCGCATGACGGCGAACGTCATCAACAGCGTGGCTGGCAGGGCCGCGGCGGCCGCCAGCGTCGCGCGCCAGGAGCGCAGGAACGCCGCCACCACCACCAGGGTGAGGAGCCCGCCCACGAGGACGGCGTCCCGCACGTTGGCCACCGCCTTGGCGATGAGACCGGCCTGGTCGTACACGATGCGCACCTCGACGCCCGGCGGCAGCGAGGCGCGCATGGCGTCCGCCTGCGCACGCACGTCCCGCGCCAGTTCCACGGCATCCGCGCCCGGGCGGCGGCCCACGTTGACGAGCACCGCGGGCCGGCCATCCGCGGACGTCAGCGCGAGGCGATCCGCGTACCCCTCCACCACGCGCGCCACGTCCGCCAGGCGCACGGGCGAAGCGGGCAAGCCCCCCACCATCGTCGCCCCCAGTGCGGTGGCGTCCAAGGCCCCCTGCACCACGATGAGGCTCTGCTGGTAGTGGATGTCGAACAGGCCGGCGGCCTCGTTGGGCAGCGCCTCGGACAGGGCCGATGCCAGCGAGGTCATGTCCAGTCCCGCCGCCTCCAACCGCTCGGGGTCCACCACGATTTCCAGCTCGCGCACGTCCCCGCCGGTGACGGAGACGCGCCCCACTCCTGGCAGCCCCGCCAGACGAGGCCGTACGCCATAGAGTGCCGCCTCGCGCAGCACGGAGGGGGTGGCGGTGCCGGTGACGCCCAGTGTGATGACGGGAAACGACGAGGGGGTCAGCCGCTCGGCCAGCACGTCCACGTCGCGTGGCAGCTCGCCGCGCACCTCGGCGACCTGGGCGTTGACGCGCTGGAGCGCCAGCTCCATGTCCGTGTTGGGATCGAACCAGAGGGAGACCTCCGCCGCGGCGCGGATGGTGCGGCTGCGCACCCGGCGCACGCCGGGCACGGTGGACATGGCCTCCTCCAGGGGCCGCGTCACGGAGAGCTGCATGGTCTGCGCGGACGCGCCCGCTTGCGTGGCCGCGATCACCACGCGCGGGAAGGTCACCTCCGGGTAGAGCGCCGCCGGCAACCGCAGCAGCGCCACCAGCCCCAGGAGACAGGCCCCCACGGTGAGCGTCAGCAGGCCCGCCGCATGGTGGCGCAGGATCTCCAGGAGCCGGCTGGCTCCACTCGTCATGGCACCACCTCCACCTCGGTGCCATCCGGGAGGCTGTAGCCGCCCTCGATGACGATGGCCGCCCCCGCGTCCACGCCGGACTCCAGCACCGCGTGGTCCTCCCCCTCGAACGCCACCCGCACGGGGGCGGTCCGCGCCTTGCCTTCAACCACCTCCACCACCGCGAGCCCTCCATCCGTCCCGGGGACCAGCGCCGGGGAAGCAACCGCCAGCGCCGTGTCCCACGTGCGCAGCGGCACCGCCACCTCGGCCAGCAATCCCAGCTTCAAGTCCCCTTCCTTGTTGTCCAGCACCACGCGGACGAGGAAGTTGCCAGTGGTGGCGTCAGCCGTGGGCGCGACCGAGACGATGTGGCCCTCGCGCTCCAGCCCCGCGGCGGGCAGCCGCACGCGGACCCGCATTGCCTGCCGCAGCCGGACGGCCACGTTGGGCGCCGCCGGGGCACGCACCTCCAACGGATGCAGCGCGGCCACCTCCAGCACCGGCTGGCCGTTGCCGTCCACCGCCTCACCCTGGCGCACCAGGATGCTGGCCACCACGCCATCGAAGGGAGCACGCAGCGAGGTATGCCCCACCTTGCGGCCCGCCGGTCCACCGCCGACCGCGCGCGAGCCAGCGCACTCTGGGCCGCGACGGCCTCGGAGCGCGCGGCCTCCGCCTCTTGTTCGGCGGCGATCCCCTTGCGCAGCAGTTCGTCCGTGCGCACGCGCTTGGCCTCGGCGGCCTGGGCCGCGGCGGCGGCCTCCTCCGCGGTGGCGCGCGCCTGAGCGAGCTCATCCGCCACCGGGCCCTGTTCGATCTCCGCCAGCACCTCACCGGCGTGCACGGACTGGCCATCCGCCACCAGCAGCCTCGCCAGCCGCCCGGGCACCAGCGCGCCCAGCTTCACGTCCTTGCCCGGAGCGGCGGACAGCACTCCCGTCAGCCGCACCACCTCCTGCTGGGGGGCCGGCACGAGGCGCTGCACGCGCACGCGGGTTTCGCAGCGGGCGCTGACGCCTCCTCCGCGCCACTCTTGCAACCGGCGGCCACCAGCAGCGCCACGAGGCCCACGAGGGCGGACAGGAGCGGAATCGAATCAAGGCGTCTCAAGGTTCACTCCCGCGCGCTCTTCCAGGTCCGCCAGAGCTGCTTGTGCATCCGCCTCGGCTTGAATGGCTGACAGGCGTGCCTCGGCCGCGGTGCGTTGGGCTTCCAGGAGCTGCACCAGCGGATTCCTCCCCGCGCGGTAGGCTTCCCGTGCGAGCGCCTCCGCGTGCGCCGCCGCGGGCAGGATGTCCGTCTGGTAGCGAGCCGCCGCCGCCAGCTGGGCCTCGGCCCGGCGATAGGCGGCCACCGGGTCGGCGACCCGCTTGCGCCGCGCCAGCTCACGCGCCAGCTCGGCCTGGGCCAGCTGGGCTGAGGCGAGCGCCACCGCTCCCCGGTTCATCCCCAGCAACGGGAACTCCAGGTCCAACGACGCACGCACGCCCGGCGCGTTGCCACCCCGGTCCTTCTCCACACTGACTCCGAGGGTGGGCGCGGGCAATCGCTCGGCCCGAGCCCCCTCCAGTCTTGCCCGGGCTGAGCGAGCCTGGGCCACGAGCGCCGCGGCGGCGGGCGACTCCTCGGACGACGCCAGCAGCGTGGGCAATGGGGGAAGCCGTGCCGGAGGCGATTCCTCTCCCCACAGGGGCTCGAGAGGGCTCCGCCCCAACAGCAGCGCGACCTCCGCCTGTCGCGCGGACCGCTCTCCCTGGCGCACGTCGGCCTGGGCCTCCACCACGGCCCGCGCGGCCTGCGCCTGTACCAGGTCCGCCTCCGGGGCGGCGCCCACCTTCAACTGCTCGCGCGCCGCATCCTCCGTCAGCCGCGCCAACTCCAGGGTCTGCTCGGACAGGCGCACGGAGCGCTGGGCGGCCACCAGCGCCGCGAAGGTGCGCCGGACCTGGGAGCGCGCCGCACGCCGGGCCTGCTCCAATTCCAAACGCGCGGCCTCCGCCTCCCGGCGGGTGGCCTCTACCCGCGCCGAGCGCACGCCCCAGGCCTCGAAGCGTTGCGTGAGGCCGGCGGACCAGAGCGGATCCGTCTGCCCGCCGCCCACCGACAGCGTCGTGGGGAGCAGGCTGGCACTCGAGCGTACCGCCGCCTCGGCGCTGGAGGCACGGCTGGCGGCCTCCTGCACGTCCGGCGAGTCGAGGGTGGCCGCCTCCAGGGCTTCGGCCAGCGACAACCGCGTCCCTGGAGGCGGGACTTCGGGCGGAGCGGCCGCCAGGGTGAAGGCCAGCAGCAAGGCCACGGAAAGGTTCATGACGTGCCCCTCGCACGAGGTACTTCCAGGATGAAGGTGGCGCCAGGATGGCCGGGCTCGTACGTGAGCGAGCCTCCGTGGGCCTCGGCGATGGCGCGGCAGAGGGAGAGCCCCAACCCGAAACCCTCACCCGTGCGGGCCTCGTCGGCGCGGATGAAGCGCCCGAAGAGACGCGGCACCAGCGGCTCGGGCACTCCCGGGCCCCTGTCCCGCACCTCGATGCGCGCGCGCCCGTCCCCTTCCGCGAGCCGCAACTCCACGCCAACGCCTCCGCCATGGCGCAGGGCATTGTCCAGGAGGTTCTCCACCACGCGCAGCAGCAGCACTCCATCCCCCAGGACTTCACCCGCGGAGCCCACGCACGCGATCTCCTTCACGGGTGCGCCGCGACGTCCGGCCGCTGCCCGCGCGCGCGCCACGGCTTCCCAGCACAGCGCGTCCAGGGACACAGTGGCCAGCGGGGTGGACAGCAGCATGCCGGCCTCGGCGCGAGCCAGCGTCAACAGCGACTCGACGAGCCGGGCCATCCGCTGGCCTTCCTCCTGGACGATCTCCAGGGAGGCCCGAAGCTCCGCGGGTTCGCGCTCCCGCCGCAGTGCCAGCTCCGCTTCTCCCAGGAGGGCCGTCAGAGGCGTGCGCAGTTCGTGCGCGGCATCACCCGTGAAGCGGCGGATACGCTCCACGGAGGCCCGTGCGTCGGCCAGCAGCAGGTTGAGCGTGGCCGCCAGGCTGTCCCATTCGTCGCCCCGGCCATACAGCGGCAGTGTCAGCTCAAGCGGGGACGTGCGAGCGGCCTCCGCGCGCTCCGCCGCTTCTCTCAGGGGGAGCAAGGCCCGGCGGGCCAGCAGGACGCCCGCGCCAGCGCTGCCCGCCACCGCGAGCGGTAGCGCTACCAGCATGGCGAACACCACCCGCCACGTGCCATCATGCGGATCTTCCGGCTCGGCCCTTCCCGCCGCCCGGGCCTCCTCCTCGCGCCGTTCCTCGGACTCGTGCAGGACGATGACGGTGGCGCTGAAGAGCACCAACGCGAGGGTGACGGCCAGGGAGAAGGCCAGCGCCAACTGGGCGCGCAATCCCAGGCGCCGGCTCACTCCGGGCCTCCCAGGCGGTAGCCCGCGCCGCGCACGGTGTGGAGGAGCCGCTTGCCGAAGGGCTCGTCCACCTTCTGCCGCAGGTAGCGCACGTACACATCCACCACGTTGGAGAAGGTGTCGAAGTCATGCTCCCACACCCCCTCGACGATGCGCGTGCGGGACAGCACCTCCTCGGGGTGCTCGAGAAAGAACTGGAGCAGCGCGAACTCGCGCGCGGTGAGTCTCACTTCCTGCCCCGCCCGGCTGACGCGGCGCGAGCGGGGCTCCAGGACCAGGTCCTCGTACCGCAACACGTCGGCGGCCCGCATGCCCACCCGCCGGAGTACCGCCCGCACCCGCGCCAGCAGCTCCTCGAAGGAAAAGGGCTTGACGAGGTAGTCATCCGCGCCGGCGTTCAACGCCTGGACACGATCGTCCACCATGTCGCGCGCCGTCAGCATGATGACGGGGGTGACGTCGCCCTGGGCCCGCAGCTCACTGAGCACCTGGAGTCCCGATTTGCCGGGCAACATCCAGTCGAGCAGCACCAGGTCGACCCGGCTATCACGCAGGAAGCCCAGCGCATGGGCGCCATCCTCGGCCTCACGCAGCTGGAACCCCTCCTCCGAGAGGCCCCGACTGATGAAGCCGCGCACGCGGCGCTCGTCTTCCACCACCAGGATGAGCATGCGCTTCAATCTCTAACACGCGCGGACGCGGGGTTGGGGCGGATGAGAGAATTCTAATCCAGCTCTCATGTGCCTCTCATTCACTGCAAGACATGATGGACATGCTGAAGAAGTCCCAAACATCCACCGCGCACCGCTGAAGGTGAGGCGGACGCGTCACGACCTGGAGGAAGCACCATGCACACCAAAAGAGTTCTCATCACCCTGCTCTGCTCGTTGGCGGTTCCGGCCCTGGCCCAGCGAGAATTGAAGGAGCCTACGGCAAAGGTGGTCAAGGAGGAGCAACCCGGCCTGCGCGCCAAGGCGCATGTGCCCCCCGAGGCGGCGCAAGCCACGGCGCTCGCCCGCGTACCGGGGGGCGGGTGCGCAGCGCGGAACTCGAGGAGGAGGAGGGCCGGCTGGTCTACTCCTTCGACATCGCCGTGAAGGGCAAGCCCGGCATCGAGGAGGTCCAGGTGGATGCGCTGACGGGCGAGGTGGCCAGCGTCGAGCACGAGGACGAGACGACCGAAGCGCGCGAGAAGCAGCAGGAGCACGAAGAGAAGAGGCCGTCCCGTTGAGGCGTGCCAGCCAAGAAGGCAGAGCAGGAGGCTGAGCACCGTTGCCGGCCGAAGATGAGCGCATAGGCGGAAGAGAGGCCGTGTGGAGGGAGAGGGCAGGAGCGGAGGGGCGGAGGAGGGCCGCAGGCAGGGGCCGCCCGAGCAGTGAGCCCGGTCGGTGGAGAGGCCGGGCAGCCCCTTGAGGTACCCTTGAAGTCGCGCGCGGCCGAAGACCCCATCCGTCGCCAGGGAGAAGCCTTTGTCGCGCAGGAGATTCTCGAGGCGCGCTATCGAGGAGGGGCCCTTGGCGCCCTCGCACAGGGTTCATAAGCTGGCTGCCGTGCCAGGGGCGGCGACGGCGTTGACGGAACGGCTGGCGCTGACGGGGGGGCACGGTGGCCTCGATTTCTGGAATTCGGAGAGACGATGTTCCCAGTTATCGGGACCTGGGGGCAGAGATGGTTTCCCCGCGACGCTTCCTGAAAAAACGCCGTCATCTCCCGTAATCATATGTCCAGCCACGCCGAGGGCGGGAGGCGTGGCAGCTCACGCGTGCTCGCCGTGCGTTGAGCAGCGGTGGCGCGGGGGCCGGCTCGCTGCCGCTTGGATCCGTGGGAAAAGCGAGGCGTAGCATGAGCAGACGAGCGCACGTCGTTGCATCCACCGTGACGGTGGGGGTGGTGGCATTCCTGCTGGTGGCGGGAGTGGCCGACGCCGCCCGCCTCACGCGCGGTCCGTACCTCCAATCCGTGATGCAGGACAGCGGGCTCGTGGTGTTCCAGACCGACACGGCGTGTGCCGCACAGGTGCGCTACGGCCCAGGAGGAGTTCTCACGCTGACGGCTGCCTCCAACTCCACCGTCCGCCAGCACTCCATCCTGTTGTCGGGCCTCCAGCCGGCGACGGAGTACAGCTACGTCATTGAAGGTTGTGGCGTGTCCTCGGGCGAGCCTCGAAGCTTCCGCACTGCCTCGGGGCCACAGGCGCGCGAGGTGCGCTTTGCCGTCCTCGGAGACTTCGGAATAGAGGGCTCGGCCCAGGCTGCCGTGGCGCGGTCCCTTCAGGCGAGACGCCCCGAGCTCGTCGTCACCGTGGGGGACAACATCTACGAGTCGGGGACGGACGCGGAGTTCGAGTCCAACTTCTTGCGGCCCCTGGCCTCGCTGCTCGCGGAAGTCCCCTTCTTCCCCAGCCTCGGCAACCACGAGTACGTGACGAACCAGGGCCAGCCCTACCTGGACAACCTGTACCTGCCCGCGAACAACCCCCGGGGCACCGAGCGCTACTACTCCTTCGACTGGGGCAGCGTTCACTTCGTGGCGCTGGACTCCAGCTGCCTGCGCGGCAGCGCCACGGCGGACCGGTGCACCGCGGACGAGCAACTGAAGTGGCTTGAGCAGGACCTGGCCGCCAGCCGCGCGCACTGGAAGGTCGTCTGTTTGCACCACCCCCTCTGGTCGAGCGGAAAGTACGGCTCATTCGTGCCGCTGCGCCAGCGGCTGGCTCCCATCCTCGAGGCGGGGGGCGTCGATCTCGTCTTCTCCGGACACGAGCACGACTATGAGCGCTCCCGGCCGATGAAGGGCGATGCCGAGGTGCAGCCGGGCACCGCGGGCGGCATCACCTACGTTGTCGTCGGCAGCGGCGGCGCGAGTCTGCGCCCGTTCACCAAGGCGAAGCCCGCGTGGAGTGTCGTCCGGGACGCGGAGAACAACGGCTTCCTGGAGGTGAGCGTGCAAGGAATGCGATTGCACGCTCAGTTGGTGACGCCCTCGGGCAAGGAGGTAGACAGCTTCGCACTCAGCAAGCCCTTGCCACCCGACGCGGCCCAGGAGCCGGGCGACGCTGGCTCCGCGGACGAGGGAGGGCCTCCTGCCGTGACTCCTCCTCCAGAGCGCCCAGGGGCAGTAATCGAAAGCCCCGCTTCCGCTCGCCAGGACGAGCCCTCCCTCGATGCGGGAGTCAAGTGCAGCGCGAGCGGTTCCACCGTGCTGCTCGGCCCCCTGTCCGGTCTGCTCTTGGCACTCATCCGCCGCCGCCCCCGTCACCGGGGCAGGCTCACGCGCCCTGCTGCTGCCTCTCTCGCACATACTCCACCGCTCGCTGTCTCTGCTCCGGCGTGTATCTCCGGCGTGTAGCGCGCTCGCGGATGAGATCGAACTTGAAGATGACTGGAAGACCCTGATCCTCCGGCGGGCTGAGGCGGGCGACCCACACACGGGAAAAACTGGGAGCGTCAGCAGGCGGGAACGAGCGCGCTACCGGAAGGCATCGACAATGTAGGCGGCTGCAACGGAGCCGTCGAGAATAGCCATTCCGGGCTTTGACTCGGGCAGCTTCCGCATCTGGTCCCGGCTGAGTCGGGCCACCGCACAGATGGGAACCTTATCACCGTCCGGCGGGTGGGCCTCGTACCAGCGGATGACGACCTGCGGCCCGTTTGTCCAGACCTGCCCGTACAAACGGGTCGTCGCCTCAAGCGTGCCGAGGTCGTCCTTGAGAATGCTCTCGATGGGCCCGTCGTAAAGCGAGATGCGCCTCGCGTCGATCTGGTTCGCATCGAGATCCGCCAGCGCGGCATCCCCAACGCGCAGCCTTAGATACCGCATGACTTCTAGCGCCTTCGCCGGGCATTCCTGCGGACCCGGAGTGCCGTCCGGGCGCAGTGCCACACCTCCAGTCGTGGTGCAGCCGGAAGACGTGCCAAGCAGGACGATGGAGCTGAGCAGCAGAGCTTTAGTCGTGGGCATGAACGGCACTTCTACTGCCGAATCAGCGCGTGATCCATCGCAACGGCCACCTGTAGGAGACCGTCCCCACGGAAGATCTGGAGGGCCAGATCGGCGAGTTGCCCGCCCTCTGTCTCGAAGGCGCTCTTGTCCACAACAACCGCGATCTTTCCCGACTGACCGGGAACGATCACAGGGCGGTCCATGCGAAGCGCGAAGGGTCGAGCCGTGTAGCTGGTGAAGTCGCGGGTCAAGTAGGCACCATCGAACTTCCAGGGCTCGCCGTAGTAGGTGTTCGTCAAGTGAATCACGGCGGCAGCCTTGCCGGGGCCCGAGAAGACTTCGACGATCATGTCCATGTCCTCGTTCTTCGAGCGCCAGAACTTCGCACGCCGAAACGGAGTCTTCTTCACCTGTCCATTCGCGAGCAGTGTCGCGTAGGCGTGATCGACCGAGTTCTCTTCCTTTTTGAACCGCTCGTTCTCCTCGCTCAACTTGCGCTCGCGATTGAGGGAATCATAAAGGGACGAGAGGACCGCGTTGTAGCTGTCGTGGTCCTTGAACACGTTGACCTGATAGTCGATCCATCCCCAGTCCTTGCGGCTCTTGGGCTTCACAAGGAACGTGAACTCCGTCCCGTCAACGAGGGTCACGAGAAGGGGCAGCGCCTCGCCGTTGTCGAGGTCACGCAGCGGCTCTAGAACCACCTTCTTGCCGCCTACGAGCGGAGTCTCGAAACGGCCCTCCCACGCCAAGAGTTTCGTCTTGGCTGGATCGATCTCTGCCTCGAAGCGAAGCGCCGTCACCACCTGCCCGGAAACGTAGATGGACGGTGCCTCCTGGCTTGGATGGGCCGACACCTTGAGGGTTCGAATCGTGAGTTTTTCTGCCTCATCCCTGGCCCGTGCCGGGGAAGCCATCAGGACGAGAAGCAGACCACACCTGAGAAGTGGGAAAGTGCGCATGGAGGGGCCAACTTACCAGGACGGGTGTAGGGCATCCACTCCTCGCTTGGCGCGGGCGGGTCGCACTGTCTGGTTTCGCCAGCCCCTCGATGCTCGTTGCTCATGAACCCGAGACAACCCACGTCCGCCGTTGGCATGCTCGCCTCCATGAGGAACCCCATCCCCGCCGAGGCGTCTCCCGCGAGCAAGCCGCTCGCGCCGGTGACGATTCCCATTCCCCCGTCCGAGTCCGGTGTCCGCCGCGACGCACGCTTCGCCGCGCCTGGCGAGAAGCGCACGCGCTATCACCTGCCCGAGTCGCTCGAGTCCGCCTCGCCCGTCGGCTACCGCACCCGTGTCTCGCTCTCCCGGGAAGAGGCCGGCACGCTGTTGTCGCTGCTCTCGCGGCCGAGGCCGTCCCGCTTCGTCCCGGGCCCCCCCCACCGAGCGCGAGCTCTTCGAGGAGTGCTCGCTCGGGGTGCTCTCCGCCGGGCAGTCCACCAACTTCCGCGGGCAGCGCGAGGTGCTCCTCGGCCCCAAGGACTCGGAGCAGGCCGCCTCCCTGCTGCGGCGCATCGGCCGGAAGGAGGCGTCCGTGCTCGAGGGCGCCGCCTTCACCCATGTCGTGCTCGCGCGCCCCTACCGCACCCCCTTCACCTTCCTGCTCACCTTCGTCGGCCACAAGCCCCTGGCCAGCCTGCTCACCGTGCCGCTGCGCGCCTGGGCCAAGCGCTTCCGCCACGTGGATGACATTCCCACCATCGGCTACCTCAAGGAACTGCACCTCGGCGTGCTCGCGGATGCGATGGAGCGCGCGGCGGTGATCGCCTCCGCGGGCACCCGGGCCGCCCAGGTCTTCCTGGAGCCCTTCGAGCAGCCCGCGGACGCGGCGGCCCTGCGGGAGCTGGAGACCCTGGTGGGGCTCTCCCCGGCGGAGCTCGCGGCGGGCTGGCGCGTCTCGCTGGTGGCCCAGGTGGGCCACGTGCCCGAGGAGGAGCGCGTTCCCATGGAGCGCGCCACGGCGCGGCGCCTCGGCGCGGCGTTGCTCGCCCTGCGCAGCGAACGCATCCAGCCCGGCGTCAACGCCGAGCCGAGCGCCCCCGCGGCCTATCAGACGCGCCAGCCCCTGGACGTGCCCGACGAGCTGACGGTGCAGGCGGGTCGCGCGGCCTACAATGCCTTCGTCCAGTTCACCGGGGTGTCGCGCGAGCGGGCCAAGGAGCTGATGCTGCTCGAGCGCATCGATGTGCTCACGCCCCAGGGCAAGGAGCGCTTGCGCGAGGTGCGCGAGGAGCTGGAGCAGGTCACCGAGAAGCTCATCGCCCGGCTGCCGCTGTGGGCGGACCTGGCGCTCGGGCGCGCGCTCTCGCGCAACAGCGCGCGGGGGCGCAAGGCCTTCGCGCTGGCGGGCCAACGCATCTACGTCGGAGGGCTGTCGCGCCGCGAGGTGGAGCGCTCGGGGCTGTCCTTCGCCCACGCGGTGCGTGCCTTCGGGGCGGCGGCGGCGCGCGGCGCGTTGGTGGCCGAGGTGGCCGGCACGACGGAGATTCCCGAGGGTGTGATCTCCGCGGGGGCGTGTGTCTGATGGCGGGGCCGGTGAACCAGAACGACATCGGCAAGCAGTTCTTCGGCGGAAAGGATCTGCTCGAGCACGCCTTCGCCGGGCGCGAGCCGACGAGTCTGTTGGTGTGGACGTTCAAGGCCAAGACGGTGGCCGACCCGATTGGCAACGAGCAGCAGTTGCTGGACGCCGCGCGCAAGGGGGCGCTCGTGGACTTGAGGCCGGGGCCGCACGAGGTGGTCGCGGTGCGGCGGGGGACGGTGCCCGGGCCCATGCGCCGGAGTGGGGAGCGGGTGAATGCCGAGCGGGCGTTCGGGGACGTGGGCAACTTCGTCACCGACCCCGAGGGCCGGGAGATCGCCGGCAACCGGGGCACGCCCTGGCCCGCGCACGAGGCGGACGCTCCGGTGTGGCCGGGCGGCGCGCGCTAGCGCCCTCCCGGTTCCAGGGCGCCGCTCAGCCCTGCTTCCACGTTCTCGTCGCCAGGACCTCCAGCGTCTGGAAGAGCTTGTCGATGATGGCGGACGCCGGGGCCGTGCCGGCCTCCGCCCCTCGCGAGGCGACGATTTCCCGGAGCGTGCCGAGCATCCGCGGCGCATGGCGCGCCCATTCCTCGCGCAGCCCGGCATCCAGGTCCGGCTTGGACAGCCCTCCCTCGGCGATGACCTCGAGCAGGCCCCGCCGCCGCTCGGCGGCGATGGCGAACACTCCGGTATTGAGGGCCTCGGCGGCATCGAAGTCCACATCCGGCGCCAGCCGCAGCAGCCCGGCCATGGGCGGCAGCAGGCCCGGGGTCGCGGTACAGAGCCGCAGCACCCCCTCCACCTCCTCGATGGGCAGCGTGGAGAAGGGGAGCGTGCCGAGCAGGGCGACCGCCGCCGCGCTCGTCTCCCCATACCGCGCGAGGAACTCCTCCACCCCCTCGGAGAAGGACGTGCTCCGCGGAGCCGGTCCTCGGGGCCCAGCGCCAGGGCCTCCATGCACCGCGACCGCGCGTCCGGCGCCAGCCGGGCCAGCACGCCGAGCCCACAGATGCGCTGCTGCTGGAGGTTCTGTTGCTCCATGGCGTCCGCCCACGCCTCCAGCCAGCGGGAGGCCAGTGCGGCCGAGCCGCGCCGGGAGAGCTCGGCCGCCCCCCGCGTGGTCAGCAGCGCGATGATGACGCAGGTGGCCTCCACGGCGGTGGCCGCCGGGCCCAGGCCCTCCGGCTCGAGGTGCCGCAGCGCCTTCTCCGCGGTCTCGAGGCGCGCCATCTCCTGGAACCGGGCGGTCAGTGCCACCAGTTGGGGGATGGCCTCCTCTCCGGCCTCCATGCACTCCTCGTAGAGCCAGTCGATGATGCTCCCGAGATCGGCCCCCGCCGCGAGGTGGGCATCCGAGTGGGGGCGCAGGGTCCCTCCGAGCCAGAGCTGACTGAGACGATCCGCCGCGGCCCAATAACCGGGGGTACGGGCCTGCTGCCGGATCACTTGACGGGCGGATTGCAGAAGTTCTGGGTTCAAGACGTCACGGGCGCGGTGCGCATCCCTCATCAACTGGATGGCTCGAGATGAGGTTGAACACTCTAGGGGAAGAGCACGCTCGCCCGCAACGCGAGAGCACGTCCTCGCCGGGTGCCGGCGCGGACACGGACACGCCCTGGTCCCAGCGCCTCCCGGCGGTGCTGGACGCACTGTTCGGCTGGTGTCGCTGGCTGTGCGCTCCCCGACTCGCGGGCAGTGTGCCTGCCGTCCAGACGACAATCGGGGGGGCCTTATCTCAAAAGAGACAATTGGCGGGCCCTGTCCTGGGAGGGGCATGGTTTTTGGGGTTAGTCTGTATTCCGGGTTGAGCCGGGAATCGCCTTTCTGGCTCGCTCGAGAAGGCCTTGGCAGGGGCCTCGTGGTTTTCTGTCTGTCAATGGGGGGATGGAGTCATGAAGCCAGCAAGTGGAGGAGAGAGCGTTTCGCTCAAGGGTCGGCTCGCGCGTTCCCGGGGCGGGGGCCTGCTCCTCGGAGCCCAGGTGCTGCTCTGGGCGGTATTTCCTGGCTGTGGCCACAGCGAAGTGGAGACGCTTGCCCAGGAGCCAGGGTTGTCCAGCACGGTGGTCAATCCGTTGCAGTCCACCAACAGCATGACTCCCAATGGGCTCATCATGAATGGGCTCATCATGAACGGGCTCTCCACCAATGGGCTCATCATGAACGGGCTGATGACGAGCGGGCTGAGTACCGCGACGTTCAGTGATTGGTTCAATGCCAACCCGGAGGGCTACTCCAGCATGGTCATGAAGTACGTGGTCGGCTGCGCGGTCCCAAGCGGACAGAGCCGCACGTGGACCAACCCGCTCACCAATGTGAGCTATACCTGGAATGGGGTGCTCGGACTCACGCCGGACTGGGCCAGCGGGCTGCCCGCGACGGAGCGGGAGCAGCAGCTCCTCACGGCCTGTCTGGCGGCCCACGTCAACAAGTACGGCCTGCATGTGCTCATCTCGGTGCAGGGCCTGAATGCCAAGGATGTTCCCCTCCCCGGGAGACCAACGAGTTCAAGACGTTCTCCGTGCTGGAGGGGCCTTCTTCGGAAACCTGGCCGCGGGGGACTCCGTGTATGTCTGCCGGGGCTCCACCCTGAATTCCGCGGAGAGTAGCATCCGGGCCTGTGGGCTTGCCTCAAAGGACTCGGGAGTAAGTGTGGAGTGCCCGCCGCTCGTCCACGTGGGTCCGTGTTCGACCCTGTGCATGCTCGACTCCTCGAAGACATACTACACGCAATGCACCTATAACGGGAAGACGTACGCCCCGCTCACCACCCACATCCGGAATGTGGACATCTACAAATGCGGTGATGGCGTCTGCCGGTGTCCGAGAAATGCGGCGTCGAGAAACGTTACGACAATTGTAAGGACTGCGGCTCCTGTCAGTGAAGACAGGCGTGCTCACGCCGTTCCCGGGAGGCTCGCCCGCTCCAGGCTGCGCCGCAGCCGTGCCCGCATGAGATTGGGAATGAGGGCGGCGCGGCGCAGGGCTTCCTCCAGCAGGTCCACCGCCTCCTCGCGCCCGCCCCGCCGCAGCCGCGCCAGCGCTCGCAGCTCCAGCACCTCCAGCGGCTCCTGCTCCGTCGAGCACCTGTCGCAACGGGCCTGGAGCTCGCGCCATTCCTCGGCGCTCGCCTCGCGGGTGGCCAGCTCCACCGAGTGCAGGAGCACCTCCTCGGCGGGACTGAAGCGGGCCCCGACGCGCTCCACCTCCTGGCACACCGCGGTGAACACCTCGCGGGCCCGTGCGTCCTCTCCGGAGAACGCCAGCACCCGCGCCTCCAGCAACAAGGCCCAGGGCCGGGGCGCCACCTCCGGATAGCGCCGCTCCAGTTCGATGGCGCGGGTGACGTGTGGCAGCGCCGCCCGCGTGTCTCCCACCTGGTAGAGCAACTCCCCCATGTTGTACTCGGCGAAGTACTCCCAGCCCACCATGCCCAGCTCGCGCCCCAGTTGCATGACGCGCTCCTGGTCCCTCAACGCGCTCCCCAGGTCCTCGCGCGCCACCCAGAGGTTGCGGCGGTTGTTGATGGCGCTGCCCAGGTGGAGCCGGTCTCCCCGCCGGTCACAGGCGGCGATGACCTCCTCGAAGATGTGCCCGGCCTCGTCGATGCGGCCCAGCGTGGGGAGGATGGCGGCCAGCAGCAGCTGGGACACCACCAGCGACTCGTACCCGGCGTCGCCCAATCCGCGCGCGCGTGGCGGCCTCCTCCAGAAGAGGGCGGGCTTCCTCCCAGTGGCCCTTGCGCAACTGCGCGCGCCCCAGTCCCAGCCACACCCGCGCCTCGAGCAGGGCGGAGCACAGCCCGGCGGAGAGCAGCAGCCGCCGCGCCTCCACGACCCGGGCCTCGGAACGGCCATAGTCGTTCATCCAGTCCAGGGCCATGGACTCGTCCAGCAGCAGTCCCACCTCCTCGCCCACCGCCCCCATGCGCTGGGCCAGCTCCCTGGCCTCGGCGAAGTCCGCCAGCGAGTCCTCGTAGCGCCCCACGCGGTAGCGCATGAGGCCCCGTCCGCGCAGGGCGAGGCGGCGGCGCCACGCGTCGCCCTCGTCCAACAGCTCCAGTTTCCGGGTGTAGGTGGACTCGGCCTCCAGGTAGGCGTGGCGCGCACGGGCGGAATCCGCCAGGTCGCCGTAGAGCGCGGCGGCCTCCTGGCTCAGGCCGGCGGCGGCGGCGTGGTGGGCCAGCCGGGGCATGCGCTGGCGTTCCCCGCTCCTCAGCTCGCGCCGGTGGTGGCGATAGGCCGCCCGGTGGATGCGCGTCTGATCCTGCTTGGGCAGGGAGCGCGCCACCATGGCGCGCAGCAGCTCGTTGCGGAAGCCGAGGTTGCCCTGCCGTCATCCACCAGCAGTCCCAGCTCCAGCAGCCGGCGGGTGGCATGGCGGGGATCCAACGGGAAGTCCTGCGCGCCCTCGGTGCGATCCAACTCCCGCACCACGTCCTCGAGCTCGTCGAGGGTGAAGTCCGGGCCGAGCAGCGCGCACAGCCGCGCGTGCGCGGCGAGCTCCCCGGGCAGGGTGTTCAGCTCGCGCTCCACCAGCCACTCCACCAGGTGCAGCTCCGGAATCCGGTCCAGCTCGTCCGTGGCCGGTACCAGCTGCCACCGCTGGTGTGCTGGCGCACCAGCCCCTGGCGCTTGAGGCCGCGCATCAGCTCCACGATGAGCAGGGGAACGCGCTGGGCGTGGTGGGCGAGCCGCGCCAGCGCCTCGGCGGGGATGTTCTCCGCCGGGTGGAGGTGCTGGCGGCACAGCTCCATGGCGCTGGCCAGGGACAGGGGCGCGAGCTCGAGGCGGCGGTGGTGCTCGGCGCGCGTGCCCGAGGAGGGACGGCTCCGCGCGAAGCCCGAGCGGGCCAGCACGCACACCCAGAGGGGATGGTGGGTGCCCGCCCGGGTCGCGTACTCCAGCGCGTCCAGGACCGTCTCCTCGGCGTAGTGGGCATCGTCGAGGATGAAGCAGAGGGGCTGGTGGCGGGCACGCGCGGCCAGCAGCTCGCCCGCGGCGCGCATGGCCAGCGAGCGCAACGCGCCGGGCGCCGCGGCCCGGCTGCGCACCTCGGAAGCCGTGTGGGTCAGCCAGCCCAGGGCGGAGGCCACGCCGGGCCACAGCTCCGTGCTCAACTCGGGCCCCAGCAGCTCGAGGCAGGTGGCCCGGCCCATGTCCTCGGGGAGCTGCTTCTCCAGCCAGGCGGGGCCGAGCGCGGCGCGGATCAACCTGCGCAGCGAGCCCTCCAGGCCGCCCTGGATGGGTTGCCGGGCCCGCCAGGAATAGACGAGCGCGTGGGGCAACTGGACCTGGAGCCGTTGGACGAGGGTGGCGCCCAGGTGGCTCTTGCCGTGGCCCCAGTCCCCCAGCACGGTGACGAGCGTGGGCACCTGTTCCCCGAGGGCCGGCGCGCGCTCCGCTCCAGCTCCGCGAGCTCCTCATCGCGGCCCACCAGCGTCCCGCTCTCGGGGCACAGGTCGGTGACGTCCTGGGGGGCGACCGCGAGCGTGGCGATCCGGAAGAGCCCAGGCCGCTCGGGGACGGGGACGCACTGCTTCTCGGGCAGGGCATCCACCGCGGCCCGGGTGAGCAGGAGGAGGGGCAGCGTCCTGCCCGAGCTCGGGTTCGTTCCGGGAGAGGGCATTGCCCAGGTAGCGCGGTGGACCACCGGGGCGCGGCTGGACCACCACGGACAACAAATCCAACAGCGTGGCCGTCGCCAGCTCCTGGGCCACGAGTCCCTCCGCGGCGCGCAGGGCGTGCTGCAGGGGCTTGTCACCCGCGTCCGGCTCGAACACGCCGGCGAACCGGCTGTCTTCGTGGAAGGCCGGTGCCCGCCGAAGCTGGCGAGCACCTTCTGGAGGGTGACGGGGGTGGCGCCGGAGCGGAAGAAGAGCACCGCGACGGTGCGCCGGCGGGGCGCGGGATGCTCCAGCCGCAGGTGGGGCGGGGGTGTCAGGGCGCGAGGGCTCGGCTGCTCCTCGCGGGACAGGGCCTCCCGGAGCGCGCTCGCGAGCTCCTCCACGCGTCCGAAGCGCCGGTCGCGCTCCTTGACGAGGCAGCGCAACACCACCTGCTCGAGCGACTCGGGGATGGGGGCCAGCTCTCCGGGCCGGGGGGACGGCGCGAGAGGTGGGCCTGGAGCACATCCGCCCGCCGGCCGAAGAAGGGCGGCTGTCCGGTGAGCAGCTCGTAGAGGATGACGCCCAGGGAGTAGAGGTCCGCGCGCGCGTCCAGGTCCGCGCGCCCCTCGCACTGCTCGGGCGCCATGTACTCGGCCGTTCCCGTGAAGGCGCCTTCGGAGGGGCTGAACCGGGTGCCCTCGGGCAGCGGCTCCACCGGGGCGTGCAGCACGCGCGACAGGCCGAAGTCGAAGAAGCCGGCCCGGCCCGCCGCGTCGTCGTAGTAGATGTTCTCCGGTTTGAGATCGCCGTGGACGAAGCCGCGCGTGCACCACCGCCAGCGCGTCCACCAGGGCCAGGGCACACCGGGCGAACATGTCGGCGGGCAGGGATCCGCCCCGCCGTGCCAGCAGCTCGGCCAGCGTGGGCTGGGCGATGAGCTGCATGGCGATGTACGGCACGTCCTTGGCGAGGAAGGTGCCCACCTCGTACACGGCGGGGACGGTGGGGGGCCCCAGGGCGCGCAGCACGGCGGCTTCCCGGTGCAACTGCGCCCACGCCAGCGGGGACTCCGGGTGGGCCAGCTTGAGGGCCACCCGCTCCCCGTCCTGCTCCCGGCGCGCGAGCACGAGCGTGCCGAACCCCCCGCGCCAGCACCTCTTCCAGGTGGTAGCCGGCGATGGCGAACGGGGGCGGGGCGCGTTCACGTGCGAGGTGCGGCTCTTCCATGGGTGGGGCTCCACGGGGACAGTCCGTATGGGCCCCCGCCCATCGTCGTCCGCAAGTCTGGCAACGCATCACGGTGGGTATTCTGCCAGGGTTGGCTGACCTGGGTTCCGACCACTCCCAGTGCGAGTCTTTCACCAAAGGTGAATCGACCACCTACCGACAGTCTGCTGGCGGCCGCGCCGGTTGTCTTCGGGGAGTGCCGTGCGTGGCCCCTGGCCCGGGGTGCCCTGGAGGGCTGGTGTCAGGATCTACTGGACATGTCCTGAGTCAGGACGGTGGGGGTGCACGGCCAGATTCTCCCGAGCTTCCAGGGGGTTGGCGGAGGGGATGTCAAGGTTCCATACAGATTCGCGGGCCCACTGCGACATCCATGCACCAGGGGAGATGCTCGCACCTTCGAGGATTAGATGGGCTTACGGCTCTTTAGCAAATGGCATGGATTCTGCTCGAATCCGGGAGCGGCCGCGGTGGCATCTCCGTCACCGGCCAGCAGGAGGTTTGCCCTTGGTTCGTCATCGGATTCTGACCGCGCTCCTCGCCTTGCCCCTCGCGGCGTGCGGCGTGGAGGGCACGAGCGCGGCGCCGGAGAGCACCGACGAGATTGGCACCCTGTCCTCGGCCGACGTGAAGTCCGCGCTGAGCGCCATCCCGGGCGTGCAGGTCGTCGGCAAGCACGAGGACGGAGTGATTCCCTTCTTCGTCCGGGGTGACTTCGGCACCACGGGCCAGTCCCCGCGGGGGCTCGCGGCCGGTGACGTGCGCGCCCGGATGGGCGACGCGCTCAACCGCATCGCCCCCATCTTCCGCCTGCAGGCGGCGGACCTGATGGTGCGCCGCACCCGCGTGGACGCCCAGGGCCACACGCACGTGCGCTATGCCCAGACGAAGAACGGCCTGCCGGTGGTGGGCGAGGAGCTCGTCGTCCACGTGGACCCGGAGGGCCACGTCTACGCGGTCAACGGCACGGCCCGCGATGGAGAGAACGTCCCGGCCGTGGCGCGCGTCTCCCGCGAGGCGGCCACCCAGTCCGCCCTGCGCCACACCGAGGGCCTCGAGCTGCGCGCCGGGAGCGCCCAGCTCGTCTACTACCGCCCCGCGGGCAGCCGGCTGCAACTGGCCTATGAGGTGGTGGTGACGGGCGAGGGCGCCTTGCTGCCGGTGCGTGACCACGTCTTCGTGAGCGCGCGCGACGGCTCCATCCTGGGCCGCACCACGGACGTCCACACCGCGCTCAACCGCAAGGTGTACTCGGCCAACAACACCAGCAGCACTCCGGGCACGCTCAAGCGCTCCGAGGGCCGGCGGCCATCGGCGACACCCACGTCGACACGAACTACGACAAGCTGGGTGGCACCTACAACTGCTACAAGGACAACTTCGGCCGCGACTCGCTGGACAACGCGGGCGCCACGCTCATCAGCACGGTGCACTACAGCACCAACTACGTGAACGCCTACTGGGACGGCACCCAGATGGTGTACGGCGACGGCAACGGCACGGACTCGACGATGCTCGGTCTGTCCGCAGACGTGACCACGCACGAGCTCACCCACGCGGTGACTGACTACGAATCCGACCTCGTCTACTCGGGCGAGTCCGGTGGCCTCAACGAGGCGATGAGCGACATCTTCGGCGCCTACTGCGAGAGCTACGCCTCGGGCACCTGGGCCACCACCAACGCGGTGTTCATGGTGGGTGACGACATCTGGACCCCGGCCATCCCGAACGACGCCCTGCGCTACATGTACGATCCGGCCAAGGATGGTGCCTCGCTGGACTACTGGACCAGCAGCGCGGGCAGCAAGGACGTGCACTACAGCTCGGGCATCGCCAACCTGGCGTTCACGCTGCTCTCCAAGGGCGGCACGCACCCGCGTGGCAAGTCCACCACGGTGGTCCCGGCCATCGGCGTGCAGAAGGCCGGCGCCATCTTCTACAAGGCCAACGTGGACCTGATGACGCCCAACACCACCTTCGCCCAGGCGAAGACGTACACCGAGCAGGCCGCCACGGCGCTCGGCTACGACGCGGCCACCGTGGAGGCCGTGACGGCGACCTGGACGGCCGTGGGCGTGGGCATCCCCCCGCCGCCCCCCTGCACCACGCAGGTGGCGCTCTCCAATGGCGTGGCGGTGACGGGCATCTCCGTCAGTGGGGACACCTGGAGCTGCATCTACACGCTGGCCGTTCCCGCCGGCGCGACCAACCTGACGTTCGACTTGAGCGGTGGCACGGGTGACGGCGACATGTACGTGAAGTTCGGCGCCGAGCCGACCTCCTCCTCGTACGACTGCCGTCCGTACAAGGGGGGCAACGCGGAGAGCTGCACCGTCGCCAGCCCGCAGGCCGGTACCGGTACGTGAAGATCCACGGCTACTCCGATGCCTCGGGCATGAGCCTCAAGGGCGCATACTCGGGCTCCGGCGGGGGTGATGGGGGCGGCGGTGGCAGCGTGCTGACCAACGGCGTGGAGTCGGCCTCGTACGTGGGCTCCACGGGCTCGTGGACGTGCTTCACGCTGAGCGTGCCGAGCGGGAAGACCTCCGTCGTCTTCTCCCAGACGGGCAAGACGGGCACCACGGGGGACGCGGACCTGTACGTGAGGCAGGGCTCGCAGCCCACCAGCACCACCTACGCCTGCCGTCCGTACAAGGTCGGCAACAGCGAGAGCTGCACCGTCAAGAACCCGGCCGCGGGCACCTGGTACGCGTGCTCGTACGGCTACAGCGCCTACACCAACGTGACGATGACGGGCGCCTACTAGCCCTCCGGCACCTGTCGTGACGTCCGGACGCCCGGGAGCCCCATGGCCCCCGGGCGTCGTCTTTTTCAGGAGTCGGAGAACAGGGGGCCGTGGGGGCGCAGCGGCAACCGGATGCAGAAGGCCGTGCCCTTGGGGTGGTTGTCCTCCACCCAGATCCACCCCCCATGGGCCTGCACCGCGCGGCGGCAGAAGGCGAGCGCGAGCCGGTTGCCGCCCTCGGCGCGCCCCGAGGTGGGGGTGTTCCCGTCGGGCAGGTGGGCCTCGAAGAGGTGCGCACGCGCGGAGGGGAGATGCCGGGGCCCTCGTCGCGCACCCGCAGCTCCAGCAGGCCGGGCTCGGGGTTGGAGGCCTCGAGCGTGATCCTGCTGCTGCCCAGCGCCGTGTACTGGAAGGAGTTGTCCAGCAGGTTGGCGAGGGTGCGGCGCAGCAGCTCGCGGTCCGCGGTGAGCAGCGGCTCCGCCAGCTTCACGCTCTGGGTGAAGCGGCGCGGGGAGCTCACCAGCCGTTGCTGGAAGTCCCGCGCCACCTCGGACAGCAGCAGGTGGGCGTCGAAGGGGGCCGCGGCGAAGGGGATGGCGGACTCGTCGCCGCTCGTGTCCAGCAGGTTGGACACGGTGCGCTGCAGACTGTCCGCCGCGTCGCGGATGTCGCGCGTGCTGCGCTGCAGCTCCTCGGGCAGGTGCGGGCGGTAGAGCGTGAAGGTGGCGTTGGTGAGGATGCTGGACAGGGGCGCCTTGAAGTCGCGCATCACCCGCTGGAGCAGCTCGTCCTTCTGTCGCTGCAGGCGGGCCAGCGTGTCGCGCTGCGAGCGCAGCTCCTGCTCGCGCCGCTCCAACTCGCGCACCCGCAGCCGCAGCAGCAACTGGGCCTCCACCGGCGGCCGATCGCCGCCAGCAGCTCCGCCTGCTCCGCGGTGAGCTGGCGCGGCTGCTGGTCGATGACGCACAGGGTGCCGATGTTGTGCCCCCCACGCCCTTGATGGGGATGCCCGCGTAGAAGCGCAGGTGGAGGTCCCCGGTGACGAGCGGATTGTCGTGGAAGCGCTCGTCCTGGCGCGCGTCCTCCACCACGAAGGGCCGCTCGTCCAGGATGGCATGGGCGCAGAAGGCGATGTCGCGCGGGGTCTCCTGGGCCGCCAGCCCGACGCGGGACTTGAACCATTGCCGGGAGTGGTCCACCAGGGACACGAGGGCGATGGGCATCGCGCACAGCCGCGAGGCCGGGCGCGTGAGATCGTCGAAGCCGGCCTCCGGCTGGGTGTCGAGGATCTCGAGGGCATCCAGCGCCGCGAGGCGCGCTTCCTCCTGCGGATGGGGCGGGGCGACCTTCATCTGCCTCCAACGATGCCCGACCTCATGGAGGCTGCCCAGGGGGATCCTCCGGGGGCCCGCTTGTCTGGCCGGGTGCCTTCCCAGGTATGTAGTAGAGTCCGGCGCTTCAAGGAGGACGCACCAGGTGTTCAACGGTCTTCGGTGGTTGGAATCGTTGCTCGAGCGCGTGGGGCTCGGAGGCGTGGTGGCGGAGGCGTACGAGACGCTGCGCGCCCGCGCCCCGTGCAAGCCGGCGGGTGCGTCCCATCCGGCTCCGGCGGACGCTCCCCGGGTGGCTCCGCGCCAGGACGTCCTCGCGTCCCCGGTGCCGGCCGCTCCGCCATCGCCCGTGCCCCCGCCGGCCGCTCGACGTCCCGAACCCCTGGCGGCGCGGCCCGAGCAGGAGCAGGTGTCTCCGGCTGTCGCCCCCCGGGCTTCGCGCGCGAAGAAGGCCGCCTCGCCGAAGAAGAAGGCCGGGCCCACCGCCGTGCGCAAGCCGGCCCCCGAGCGCAACAAGAAGGCCGCGCGGGGGCAGGCGGCTGGCTCGGCGCGGGCCCCGGCCGCCGAGCAGGGGGATGGGGTGGGCGCGCTGGTGGAGGCGCTCCGGGCCCATCCCAGGCAGGAGGAGCTGGTGGCCGCCGGGCGGCACAAGGATCAGCTCCTGCGCTCGCTCATTCCGCTCTACCTCGCCCGGGCCCTGGAACTGGAGGTGACGTCGGGGACCACCTCGCGCTTCTGGGGGAGCTCGGCGTGGCGTACGCCGCCCCGAACGCGGCCAAGGCGCTGCGCCTGAACGTCGGCTTCACGCAGGACACGCCCAAGGGCAAGGCGCTCACGCCCAAGGGCGTCAAGTACGTCGAGTCGGCGCTGACCCGGCTGCGCTCCTCTGGCGCCTGAGCCGTGCGTCCGGGGCCCGGCCCGCTTGCTCGCCGTGCCCCTGACTCCAGGGAGGGGTCGGAGTGACCCCTGTCCGGGGTGGATCCAGCGAGTGTTACCGGGTTCAAGGTACTGTGCGCGGCGGGCACACGGTCCCGGCGTTATCCTGATATGACCGTCCCGCATCGGGGAGCGTGCATCCGAGGGCGCTCCTTGCTGGCTGGCGAGCGGGCATCCGAACGCATTCCCGCTCGCGGGGGGCCTCACATCGTTCCCCGGACCCTGTCGTCCTGTAGGGGCCTGTCCCATCTTCGTGGGGACCGGCTTGAAACCCTTTTCGGAGGTAAGTCACATCATTCGCGACCAGAGAAGCAGCCGCGGCGGTAGCCGCGATCAGAGAACCAATCGCCGTATCCGCGCCCGGGAAGTCCGGGTGGTGGGCCCGGATGGCGCGCAGCTCGGCGTCATGCCGCTCGAGGCCGCCCTGGATCGGGCCCGCTCCGAGGGACTCGATCTGGTCGAGATCAGCCCCATGGCCGTTCCACCGGTCTGCAAGATCATGGACTACGGCAAGTTCAAGTACGAGGAGAAGAAGCGGGCCTCGGAAGCCAAGAAGAAGCAGGTCGTCGTCCACCTCAAGGAAATCAAGCTCCGCCCGAAGACGGAGGAGCATGACTACGAGTTCAAGGTCCGCAACGTGCGGCGCTTCCTCGAGGATGGGGACAAGGCGAAGGTGGTCATCCAGTTCCGTGGCCGTGAAATCACCCACAAGGAACAGGGCACCACCATCCTGCAGGACGTGATCCAGGACCTGAAGGAAGTGGCGGTGGTCGAGCAGGCCCCTCGCATGGAAGGGCGCCTGATGTTCATGATCCTCGCGCCCAACCCCAAGGTGGCCCAGCGCGCTCGCGAGCTGGCGCGGCAGCAGGCCGCGGCGAGCCCCAGCCCCAAGAAGCCGGCGAGCGAGGCCAAGCCCGCCGCCGCGTCCTCCGCTCCCACGGCGGGCGAGCAGGACGCGCAGAGCGCCGCTCCCTGAGGGACGAGTTCCTCCCACGGTGTGGGCCGGAAGCCGCTGAGTTCTCAGCCGCTTCCGGCGTCGCGCCGTGGAGGGCTCGACGGTCGGCTCAACGGCCCCTGGCGCGATTCTCCTCCCAGAAGGGCCGGAGTCATACGTGGGGTAGAACTCCTCGCGCGGCTTCTCCGGAGGCAGCCGCGGGGTGACGACTCGGGGCCGCGGGAAGCTTCTCCGCGCGGGTCGCCTCTCCATTAAAAGGAGGGCCATGCTCACCATTTTCGACTGTGACGGCGTGTTGATCGATTCGGAAATCCTGGCGTCGGGGGTCTACGCCGAGATGATGCGCGAGCTGGGCCTCTCCATCACCCATGCGGAGGCCATCAACCGCTTCACCGGGCTGACCCACGCGCAGCTCGAGATCCTGATCCACCAGGAGCTCGGGCGGCCCCTGCCCACGGACTTCCGTCAGCGCGCGACGCTCGAGATCGATCGCAGGCTGGAGAGCGTGAAGCCCATCGCGGGCGTGCACGCGATGCTCGACCGGATCCAGGGCCCGCGCTGCGTCTGCTCGAACTCGAGCACTGATCGGCTGAAGATCAGCATGAGCGCGACGGGCCTCTGGGAGCGCTTCCAACCGCACATCTTCTCGGCCCCGGAGGTGGGCCGCTCGAAGCCCGCGCCCGACGTGTTCCTGCACGCCGCCCGGGTGTTCGGTGTGGCGCCTCGCGACGCGCTCGTCATCGAGGACTCCTCGCACGGCATCGAGGGGGCCGTCGCGGCGGGCATGCGGGTGATCGGCTTCACGGGAGGCGGCCATACCGGCCCGGTCATGCACAGGCCCTGCGGGAGGCGGGGGCCGTGAAGGTGGTGTCCCGCCTCGAGGAGGTGGGACCGGCCATCGAGGCGCTCGCGGCCTGAGCGACTTCGTCAGCGGGGCGCCTGCTGGTGGAGCCACGCGGTCGCGGCGGCGAGATCGTCGAACAGCACCGCCGTGCCCGGCTCCGCGTACGCGACGGTGGTGGTGGCGGAGAGCTGGCTGAAGCGGGAAGGCGACTGCACCCACGCGAAGTGGCGCATGCCGGCCGCGCGCATCCGGGGAAACCAGTGGGTCGCCACCCAGTGCGCGGCCCCACCCAGATGCCCGTCACGTGCGAGTTGTCGTTGAGGACCTTGCTCAGCCGCAGCGTCTCCAAGTGGCGGAGCATCTCCTCACAGCCGGCCTTCACCATGTCCACGGACTGATAGCCCTTCCAGTCGGCGTGGAGCCAGCCCCCCACTTCGTCGTGGTGGATGTCGATGTGCTCGCTCGCATACAGCAACCGTCGACTCAAGGGAGCCCTCCTCTTCACGAGATGGGTAACTCCAGGCTCCAAGTCAACCCCACCCGAGCCACGGTTGCCGGAAGTGTTCGTCTTCCACCGGGCAAGACAGGCCGGGACGGCACGCCACCTGCTCAGGGCCGCTCGTCGCCGAAGAGCGCGAGGCTGAGCGACAGATCCTGATGTACGTTGCCGAGTCCCGGCACGTGACCCTGTTCGCCGAAGGTGCACAGGCCGAGCATGGGCACCCCGGGAAGCAGCCGCGTGAACGTGCGCAGGCCTTCATCGATGCGGGGCCCCAGGGCACCCGCGCACCCGGCGCAGAAGATGAGCGAGGCCCCCTTCACCTCACGCGCCGTCAGTCCCGCCCGCGCCAACGTCATGTCGATGAGGTGGGCCATCTCGTTCACCAACCCCTCGGGCGTGCCGGTCATCAAGCACACCTCGTCCCGGGGCTCGATGTTGGCGAAGATGTCCACCGTGCCCCGGTCCGCGTGGAGATGGGCCGGGTGCACCGTGATGTAGTGCTCGCCCTGGCCAAGCTCCCGGCGCACGGCGATGGGCCGGAGCGCCGTCTGCGCGAGGATGTTGCCGCCCGAGCGCAGCTGCTCGTCGATGGCCCCCTCCATCCAACGCCCCAGGACCTGGGCGGCGGGCTGATCATCCAGCGTCAGCAGCGTCCGGCCCTCGGAGCCCGTGGCCCGCGCGCGCGTGCCCGTGGGGGTGTAGGGCACCGACAGCGCCGTGCCACAGCGCACCTCGCCGAAGAGCCCCAGCAGCGACACGCCCGAGCGCACCGGCCCCTCGTGGGTGAACACACTCCACTGTCCCGCGATGGCGTGATCCGCGGCGCTGCCTCCCGAGCAGGGCACGTCCGGACAGACACTCGCGATGCCCGCGAGCATCGCCTCCTCCTGCCCCGGCGAGGCATTGAAGAGGATCATCCTCGGCTGACGGCCTCCGGCCTGTCGCACCAGCGCGCGCGCCGCGGCCTCTCCCGCCCGGCGCCCGTCCTCCTCCCGCGACGAGGCCACGAAGGCCATTCCCGGCGGGCCGCCCAGCAGCATCACCGCCAGCGCCCCATGGCCCTCGTTCTGGACGCCCTCCGGCGTGAGCACCCCGAGCGACGTGGTCACCCCGTGCAGCGCGACCCCGGGCAGCAGCTCCCGGAAGGTGGCATGGACGTCCGCCGCCTCGTGGTCCACCGTCGCGGTGAGATAGGCCGCCTGGATGGGCGCGCCACCCAGTCCCGCCCGTGCCCGCTCCACCGCGCCACGCACCGCCTGCTTCGTGTCCTGGTCATGGCCCACTCCCACTCCAATCGACACCGTCATCGGTCGCTCTCCAGAAGGGTTTGAAGTTCTCGCAGCTCCTCGGGTGACAGGACCCGGACCAGCGCCTGCTCCAGTCGCCTCAACGCGTCCGGAGGGTCCGGCTCATCCGGTGGGATCGCGCGCACGTTCACCCCGCTCATCATGATGAGGCGTGCGACGCCGAAGCCGAGCTTGCGCTTCTCGACATAGGCGGTGATGCGACTGATGCGATTGGCCATGGGGACCCCGCGTCCTGAAGCTAGCCAGGAGTCAGCATCCCACCGGGCATGGGCGAGGCGTCATGGGTTTTTCCCCAGGCGCTCACCGTCAGGCGGGAACGCTCAGTAGCCGATGGGGAGGATTGGATGAATCTGTATTTTTCAATATATGTCCGGAGCTGTCCGGCCTGTCCTGATTTTTTCAGCTCGCCTGCTAGATTAGGAGCCCTCTACCTGGTGGCTTCATGACGTCCACACTGCTGGTGCTGGTGCTGCTGTCCCAGACGGAGCAGCCTGTGCCCTTCAGCGCTGGGGCCGTGCCTCTACTCGCGGCTTCCACGGTGGGAGGGTGGCGCTACCTGACGCGCCTGGAGGCTCGGGCTGGCGCTGCTCCTGAGTGGGCTGGCCTCCCTGGGACCAGGAGTGGACAATGCGCGCTGAGGCCCGAGCGCACAGGTGGGCCGCGCTGCTGGTGGCCGTGCTGCTCTCCACCGGCTGCGTCACGCTGGCGCCACGACAGGGCGGCAGCACCGCCGAGGGCCCGCGCTCCCTTTCCACGTGGCGAGAGACGGGGGCCCGTATGCCCCCGCTCGAGGCGCCTGCCCCTCTTGCTTCCTCGGAGGCGAGGGAGCACGCATTCCCAGGCGAACAGGAGAGGCTGCACCGCCGCCGCAGCGCCCGCGGGCTGGGCCCGGACGCTGCCCTGGCGAGTTCGAGAGACGTGCCCGCAGACGTGGTGGCCAGCACGGTCCCACAGCAGCCGCCCTCCTGTGGAGGACAAGCTGTGCCCTCGGGCTGGCCCGACTTGTCCTCCAGCCGAGAGGAACTGCTGGCCCCCTTCCTCACCTGCACCTCGCCCGGGGAAGTCCTCGCCCTCCAGGAGCGGGTGGACATGCCCCGCATTCTGGAGGCCCTGGACGACTGGCGCGCCGTGCGACTCGGCGCCCTGGGCCCACCGCGCGAGGACATCGCCCACCAGCTCAACGAGAAGCGCAAGTCCCTCCTCGTGAAGGCCCCCGAGGCCTATGGGCGCCTCAACGCGCAGGTGCTCGCCGTCTACAGCGTCGACTCCGCCTATGACGATGACTTGAGGGAGCTTCTCTTCCTGCTGGCCCAGGACAAGCGGCTGGCGGAAACCCTCGCGCTGCTGCCCGCGTTTCAGGTGGCATTGGAGAGGCGGGGTCTGAAACCCACGGCCCGCGTGGACCGGGACTCCGAGTTCGGAGACCTGGGCCGGGGCCTGGTGCGAGCTGGGAAGGACGTGCTCTCCAGCTCACCCATGGCCGGGGGCGGACGGGACTTCGCCTTCCTCCCCATCCGACTCCAACTGCCGCCGGAGTACCAGGAGGCCCTCGCCACGGCCGAGCAGGAGTGGGTGCGCAAAGCCTCGGCGGACAGCATGGTGGTGAGTGCTTTTGACGAGCTCACCTTTGGTGTGCCGCTGGGCGCCTACCACTTTGTCGCCACCACCCTCCATGGCGGGAAGTTGCTCTGGCAGGGAGAGCTGGAGCAGGGCACGCGCGAGGTGGCTCCTGCACTGGTGCTGGCCCTCGTCGGGGGTTACAAGGGCGCGCGCTACCTCGCCAAGGAGGAAGGCGCTGCGGTCGGGCGCTTGCGCCTCCACACCGGGCTGGAGGCTGCGGAAGCGCGCCTGCGGGCCCTGGCCGAGACGGCGCGGCAGATCCAAGGGGTGATGAATCTCCAGGGCCTGCGCGACTTGGCGGGGTACATCCGAGCCAGCCGTGACGCGGGGCGCTTCGTGGCCGTGGGAGGGGCGGACGCCGCGCTGGCGCTGTACGAAGCCCGGGGAAATGTGGCCAGTGCACGGCCGCTCATGTCCAAGGCGAAGCCCGGAGTCTCGGGCTCCCCGCCCGTGAGAACTGGCGCGGGGGCAGGGGCCGGGGAAGCCACAGCTGCGGCGGACGAGGCCGCACGCCCCTCCGCCACGAAGGCCGGTGCCGCGGAGAGCAAGGGCACCCTGGCCTCGTTGGTGGATAAGGAGGTTGGCCATACCCTGGATGTTGTGGAGGCCAAGCTCGCGGCCACGGAGTTCGAGGCCATGGGCCCGCGCCTTCCCAAGGACGTGGGCGTGCTGAAGCAGCATCGCCCCGCCTTCGACGCCCCGCCACCCGAGGCCCAGGGCAACTCGCGCTGGCGTGAGTACGTCGACTACTACAACAGGCGCCTCAACGAGGTGGAGAATGGCACGGCCGCCGAGGGCCCGCTCAAGTGGGCGCCTTACGAGCAGATGCGCTCGTGGTTTGCCCGGGGATTGGCCTTCGAGCGCGACATGGTGAAGCTGCTGCAAGAGGACGCGAAGAAGCCTCGGGTTGAGCGCAGCTTCCTCGGAGACTTCGACAGGCCCCGCCTTGAGATGCAGGTGGGCGTCAGGAAGCCGGGCCCGGGCCTGCGCTACGCGGATGTGCTCGTCATTGAAGAGGGAGGAGTTGGCGGGCGGCCACGGCGCGTGGAAACATTCAGCTTCAAGAGCCGTGACCTTTCTGGGCTGAAGTATGAAGCCCTGGAAGCACAGATGAAGATGGACGCGAGGGAAGCTCTGCGGAACTACGGCCAAACGCTCGACATCCGCCGTCCTGGGCTTGTGGGCCCTGTCGAGGTGCAGAGGGTTCACCTCATCTACGAGGGCGGCAAGCTCACGCCCACGGATGTCGATGCATCGAAGGCAGCCGTGATTGCAACGGAGAAGGCAGTTCCGGGAGTGGAGGTCCTGTTTCAATGAAGGTGCTGGGGCTTGGTGACGTGAAGTCGGAGGACAGTCTCCGGCTCACTTTTGAGGGTGCGCTTGAGCCGCAGGCTGCGCTTGAGAAAGTTCTCGAGCCATTTTTCCAGGCGCTGGAGGAATATGCAGGCGATTGGATGCCGGAAGTCGTCAGTGGCAGGCGGCGACTCAAATACTCCCGAGCCAATATCTGGAAGGCTCTGGAGGAGCGGCGCGATGAACGAAGCACGGACACCGGCTCTACCGCACACGGCGGCCGACACTGGAGATGTCGCTGCATCTCTGGTTTCCGCCGCTTCCGCCCACTTTGGACGTAATGACTACGGTGCAACCGCTCACCCGCTTCGCGGAAAAGGAGCGCTGCCGCCAATTCGTAGAAATGGTACGCACCTGGGCCTCTTGCTACCCGGTCACTCACGCCGCAGCCCACAGCGTGGCTGACAGGGCGTTGGCAGGTGCGCCCGATTTCGGACGCGATGCGCGGACCGCACGGAGAGACGGGTTCGACAGAATCTACGAGGTCTTCTGGCTCAACGTCTTCGGCCCCAAGTTGGTGGAAGCCGTGGGCCGCGAGCGCATGCTGTCCACGCCAGCTCACCGGGTGGAGGAACTGCCCAATGGCTCCATCCTCCTGGTGACGTGGCCCACCGCTGCGGACTTCGCGGGCGCCGAGGCACGGCACGCACAGGCGCGCGCGCACGTTCACCTCCGGCCGGACCTCCGCTTCGACACGGTGCTGCGAACCCTGCGCGAGCGTAGCGCCGCGCTCGCTCCCCTTGAGCCCTGCTTCCACCCGGATGTAGCGCCACTCCTCTCTCACGTGGTGGATAGCGTCGCCATTCACGAGCGCCAACGCTGGATTGCCAAGTTCAACGTGTACCAACCGCCCGAGCCTGGAGAGTGGCGCCCCGTGGATCGCGCCCTCCCCGGATGTGGAAAACCTGGAGCGCACCAACGAGCATTACAGAACCCTGGCTGAGCACCTCGTGGCGCTGATGCACACGAAGGTGCCCTCCGTCTTCGAGGCAACGCCCGAGTCTCTCAGTAAGGTGGACTACCAGTTCTGGCATGAGGACTTCCCGAGGGTGTTCGAGCGGCAGCACATCGACGCGCACGCGGTGCCCGCCATTGGCGCGTACTTGGGCGAGGTGCTGGTGCGTAACCTGGGCGGCAAGTGGATACCTCGCCAGAAACTCGACGAGGCCCAGGTGCTCGTCGGCAACCGTGTGTGGTTGCCGTTTGTGCGGGCTCACCACTACATGCGCTCGTGCGAATCGTTGCTGGACTACTCCCTCACCCAGCTCTACCGCGTGGCCGAGCGGTACCGGGGTTGAAGAGGAACTGAATCAGTGCGGGGCGCTCGTTTCAGCACCGTAAGCCTCCGAATGTTTCGGTTTCATTTCGGCCGCGCTGGGGTGCCGTTTTTCGCGGCGGGTGGCGCGTCAGCGGTACACGGGCGAGGCCTCATGCGTACGCCCCCCGCGCTCGCGATCCCGGCGCTCGCGCTCGGCACGCTCCCGGGCTTCTCGTTCCCGGCGTTCGCGCTCCTCCCGCTCGCGACGCTCCCGCTCGGCACGCTCGCGGCGCTCCCGCTCCTCTCGCTCACGGCGCTCGCGGGCTTCCCGCTCACGGCGCTCGCGGGCTTCCCGCTCACGGCGCTCGCGCTCCCAGCGCTCGCGCTCGGCACGCTCGCGGGAGGACTCGCGCTCCGGGCCACTCCGGCCATGCACGGTGCCGGGATTGCCGTTGGGCGGGCCGTCGTGCCGCGACGCGGCCAGGGCCGGGGTGCTCGAATACAGAGCGAAGGCAACGGACATCCACGTGAACATGCGCTTCATGGCGGTGCTCCTTCAATCCAACGCTGCGGTGCGCGGAGCCCAGCTCGAACCTCTCGAGGGGGCTGCTCGCGTCCCGTTGTGCATGAATGGACCGCTGGAGGTGGCCGCGTATTTACCGCTTCGGGGCGGGGTTTGATTTCGAAGTATTTCCTCGCCGGTTCGAGACCTCAGAACCGAATGCCCACGGGATGCTGGTTGCCGATGACGTCGTCACACACGCCGTCACAGAGCGAGTTCGGATTGAACGGAGGCGAGGACGTGGCCCAGACGATGCTCCCCACGGCGACGGCGGCCACGACGCCCACTCCGGCCCAGAAGTACCAGCGCTGGGTGAGTGCCCGGGGCTCGCCGGGCTGGGCCTGGACCGAGAGTGGAGAGGTCTTGGGGTCCTGGATGTTGGGCGTGAGCGAGGGCGCCACCGGGGCGTCGGCGCGTGCCTTGTTCGCGGCCGCCAGCTCCTCCGTGACCTTCGCCTTCGTGGTCTCGAAGAGCTTCGCGACCTTGGGCGCGACCCGGATGGGCAGTTGCGCGGTGGACCGCGTGCGCAGCGCGGTCTCGAAGAGCTGACCGCCCTGCTCCAGCTTGCCCAGTTCACACACGATGATGCCCTCGTAGAGCCGGAGCGTGACCTGCTCGTCCTCCGTGAGCGTCCCCTGGCGGGCACGTTGGATCTGCTCGAGCGCCTGCTCGTATTCGAGGTCCTCGTACAGCCGGTTGACCTCGGCGATCGGGTCCTGGACGGTGGTGGCCTTTGGATCCGCCTTCGGGACCGCCGCGTGGACGGAGAAGGGGAACATCAGGGTCAGTGCCAGCACCCCAGCGCGCAGAACCGTGGATGGGTCGAAGTGGCTCTTCACGTGACAGTGCCCCCTGGTGCGAGTTCAAGCCGGTGGAGGAGCGGAGCTACACCAGGGCCCTCGCGGCGCGCAACATCCGCTTCGCCGTGTGTCGGACATTCGCTGCCGCGCTCGGGTCCGTGGGCGCATCTTCCTCAGACCAGGTGCGTGGGTGCTCGGTAGGCTCGCGGCATGCGTCGAGTCTGGATGTTGGGTCTGCTCTGGATGTTCGTTGCGTGCGGCGAGAAGGACCTCCCGAGGGCGCCGTGCGGGTCACGGTGAAGTACGGCTCCTACCGGCCCGCGTGCCTGCGCGTGGTGGCCAGGGACGCCCAGGGACATGAGGTCGGGACGAACCTCCTCCAGAGCGAGTTCAAGGATCCGGAGGCGAGGCGGGTCCAGGTCGCGGTGCTGCGCCAGCCCGAGTGGAGCCGGGAACTGACGCTGGAGGTCTCCTCCTTCGCTGGCTCCACGGGGGAGGCGTGCTCCGGCGCCCTGGTGGAGACGCACTCCACTCCGTCGCCCATCCTGGTGCCCCAGCGGGACTTCGCCTCCTTCGAGGTGACGCTGCGGGCGAAGGATGATGACGGGGACTCCTTCATCGCGCGGGAAGAGGGCGTGGCGGGGACGGACTGCGACGACGGGCGCGGCGAGGTGTTCCCCGGAGCCGTCGAGCGGTGCAGTGTCGAGGTGGACTACGACTGCAACGGCGTCAAGGGCTGCCAGGACTCCAGGTGCCAGCAGTCGGCGTGTGACGATGGCAACGCCTGCACCACGGGGGAGCGCTGTGAGGGCTCGGGACCGTCGGCGCAGTGCAAGGGGCAGCCGGTGCAGTGCGACAAGCCCGCCGGGGCCTGCTCCCTGGGGGCCACTTGCTCCCAGGAGACAGGCCAGTGCGTCGTCACGCGCAAGCAGTGCGCCGCACCGGCGAATACGTGTCTTGAGGCGGGTGTGTGCAATGAGGCCACTGGCAACTGTGACTACGCCCCCAAACAGGCCTCCGTGAGCTGCGATGACGGCCAGGCCTGCACCACGGGCGATGCGTGTAATGGCGCGGGAGTTTGTCAGGGCACCCAGACCCCGTGCACTCCCTCCAGCATCTGCTTCCGCGTGACCGGCTGTGCGGCGCTTGGCAATTGCACCGAGGAACCGGACCCCAGCAAGGTGAACGCCGCCTGCAGGCTCGCGGGTGGCACCGGGAGCGGGGTGTGCCGTGCCACCGACGGCAAGTGCAGCCGCTTCCCCTACATTCCGAGCAACTTCGATCCGGATGCCATCCCCACGGCGAGCATCATTCCCCTGAACAGCACGTGTGATGTGACCTTCGACTCGACGACGCTGAGCTGGACTCCCGCGACCTGCGTCAGCAATCCGCCCACTCCCATCGAGTTGTCTCAAGGCTCCGGCATGGTGCTGTTCGCCTTGTCGAACTTGAATTTGGGCGGGAATCTGCGGCTGGAGGGCAACCGCCCCGTCATCCTCGCCGTCTATGGGGACGCCACGCTGAACTACAACATTCTCGCCAATGCTCAGGGCACGGTGCCCGGCGCGGGCGGCAGCTTGGAGTCGGCCTGCACGGATAGACGTGGCAGGGGAGGGGCGTTCAGCAGTGACTCGACGGGCGGAGGTGGTGGGGGTGCAGGAGGAGGCACCGTGGGTGGTGTTGGAGGCAATGGGACGGGTTCTGGTGCAATGCGTGGCGATGGCGGCAACTCGGGGGGAATGTCTTCGTCCCCCTCGTGGGAGGCTGTTCGGGAGGGAGCGGAGGAGGGAGCGGGGGAGCGGAGGCGCAGGGCGGCCTGGGTGGGGCGGGAGGCGGAGCCGTGCAACTGTCCGTGGCGGGCACCCTCACGGTCAACCAACGGGTCTCCGCCAGCGCGGGGGAGGGCGCGGAGGGCAGTACAGCAACTCCAACGGGGGTCAGGCAGGAGGGGGTGGAGGCGGAGGCAGTGGAGGGCAGGTATTGCTCGAGGCCTATCAGCTGAATCTCGGCGGCTCGAGCCGACTGACTGCGAATGGAGGAGGGGGTGGGGAGGGCAGTGGTTATTACTCCAACGCCCAGCGCAATGGCGCTGCGGGGGCGGATGGTCCCGTGGATTCGGAGAGCAAGGCCGCTGGTGGGTTTGGGGATTCCCAGGCAGGTGGAGATGGAGGATACGGGGGCTCTCGCAACGGACCTCCTGGTGCTGGCAGCCCGGGCACGGAGACCTCCAGTGGTGCCAAGGGAGGAGGCGGAGGAGGTGGCGGTGCCGCGGGCCACATCCGGCTGAGGTCCGTGCGGCCCTGCTCCATCAACGGCGCCGCCATCATCAGCCCGGCGACCGACACGAATTGCCCGCTGTAGTTCGTCTCTGGGCGTGTGCCCTCGTCACTCGTTGTCCATCTCATGAGGCGAGCCACTCCGTGCGGGGTGGCTCGACCTGCCGTGTTTCCGTCATCGGACCCATCTCCCCCTGACCACGTGCGCCCAGGCCCGGTAATCTCGCGGCATGCGTCGACTCTGGATAGTGGGACTGCTCTTGACGTCCGTTGCGTGCAGCGAGAAGGGACCCCCGAGGGGGCCGTGCGGGTCACGGTGAAGTACGGCTCCTACCGGCCGGCGTGTCTACGCGTGGTGGCCAGGGACTCCCAGGGGCATCTGGAGCAGACGGACATCCTCCAGAGCCAGTTCAAGGACCCGGAGGCAAGGCAGGTCCTGGTCGCGGTGTTCCGTAAAGCCGAGTGGGAACGGCAACTGTCGCTGGAGGTGTCCTCCTTCGATGGCTCCACGGACGCGGAGTGCTCCGGCACCTTGATAGAGAGTAAGTGCTCGCCCGAGCCCGTCGTGACGTGAAGGCAGAGGCATGAGCATGTCCGTCGCTCCCATGAAGGAGAAGGAAGCGATGGACATGAAGGAGCAGGCGGAGAAGTTCCGGAAGGTGGTGCTCGAGAGGGGAGGAGTGGGCCCGAGAGCGCGCTACACGACGGAGCAGAGACAGGAGGCGGTGGAGTACGTGCGAGCGCGCCAGCAGCAGGGGGCGAGCGTGGAGGAAGCGGCGAAGGAGTTGGGCATGAGCAGCTGGACGCTCAGCCGGTGGGGCAGCGCGGCGCGGCGAGCCGGCCAGCAGCAGCCCGCGAGGACGGCGCTGGTACCCGTGGAGGTGAAGGCCGAGCGTGCCCAAGCGCGAGGAGGGGGCTGGTGGTGCACGGGCCCGGAGGAGTGCGGGTGGAGGGGCTGTCGCTGGAGGAAGCGGTGCGGCTGTTGCGAGGGCTGCTGTGATTGGCTCCACGCGCAGGCTCGCGGTGTACGCCTACGGGCAGCCGTGCGACATGCGCAAGAGCTTCGATGCGCTGTGCGGGCTGGTGACGCAGGCGCTGGGGCGCGACTTTCTGTCGGGAGACGTCTTCCTCTTCGTCGGACGGGACAGGAAGAGGGCCAAGGCGCTCTTCTGGGACGGCACCGGGCTGTGCTTGTACGCCAAGCGGTTGGAGAAGGGACGCTTCGCCCCGCTGTGGCAGCGCGAGAGTGGCGCGCAGCCGCTTGCGCTGACGGTGTCGGAGCTGGCCCTCTTCCTGGAGGGCAGCGAGCTGGTGGGGCGAGCACCGCTGTCGCCCGAGCCGTACAAACTGGTGCCGCTCTTCCAACCCCAGACAGCGCAGGGGGTGACTTCGTGAGTCATGCGGCACGGACTACTTGCGCGGGAGGGTGAAGCCATGTCACTACCGGGGGCATGAGCTTCCAGCTGACGACGGAGAAGGACGTGGAGCGGCTGCGCCAGGCGGCCCTGTTGCTGGAGGCGGAGAACAAGCGCCTGATGGCGCGCGTGGTGGAGCTCACGCGCAAGCTGATGAGCGCGCAGGGCCAGGACGCCAAGGAATTGCAGTTGCGCTTGCAGGAGTTGGAGTGGCAGCTGGCGCAGCGCACCGGCGAGCTGTTTGGCCGCTCCAGCGAGAAGCGCCCCCACCGCGAGCAGGACGAGGGGAAACAAGCCGGGCCGGCCGAGCCCGCACGCGGCCACGGCCCGCGCTCCCAGCCCACGCTGCCGCTGCTGGAGCAAGTGCACACGCTGGAGGAGCCGGACAAGCAGTGCCCCAAGTGCGGTGGGGCGCTGGCGGAAATGAAGGGCTGCTACGAGGAGGCCGAGGAGGTGGACGTGGTGGAGCGGCGCTTCGTGCTGCGCCGCCACAAGCGCCAGAAGTACCGCTGCGGCTGCGGCGGGTGCGTGGAGACGGCCCTGGGCCCGCCCAAGCTTCAGCCCGGCGGGCGCTACTCGGTGGACTTCGCCGTGGAAGTGGCCGTGGCCAAGTACCTGGACCATATGCCGCTGGAGCGGCAGGTGAAGACCATGGAGCGCGAGGGGCTGGTGGTGGACAGTCAGACGCTTTGGGACCAGATAGACGCGCTGGCGCGGCTGCTGTCCCCCGCGCACCAAGCGCTGCACGAGGCCCTGCTGACGCGGGAGATTCTGGGTGCGGACGAGACGCGCTGGCCGCTGCTGGGCAGCAAGAGCCAGACGCGCTGGCACGCCTGGGCGCTGTGCGCTCCGGACGCCGTGGTGTACCGGATACAGGAGGGCCGGGACACGGAGGCCGCTCGCAACATGCTCAAGGGCTTCCGTGGAATCCTGATGACGGATGGGCTGAGCACCTACGAGAGCGTGGCGGGCAAGAGCCAGGGCATGTGCCCGGTGAGTTGCTGGATGCATGCACGACGTAAATTCGTCGAGTGCGCGGACGCCTTCCCCCAGGCGAACGAAGCGCTGGAGATGATTGCCGAGCTGTACGCGGTGGAGCGCGAGTACAAGGAGGGGCCCGCTGACTTGGAGCGCCTGCGGGCGCTGCGCCAGCAGAAGAGTTGTCCCCTCATCGAGCGCTTGCAGAAGTGGGCGTGCGAGCAGCGCGTGTTGCCGGAATCGGGCCTGGGCCAGGCAATCAAGTACATGAGCAACCGGTGGACGGGGCTGACACGGTTTCTGACGGACCCGAGGGTGCCGCTGGACAATGGCGCCACCGAGCGCGCCATGCGCGGGCTGGCGGTGGGCCGCAAGAACCACTACGGCAGCCGGAGTCGGCGCGGCACCGAGGTGGCGGCCCTCTACTACAGCCTGATGGAGACGGCGAAGCTGTGCGGGGTGGACCCCAAGCGCTACCTGCGAGAGGCCGCGCTGGCGGCCTTGCGCGGGGAAGCAATCCCCCTGCCCAACCAACTCGCGCAGCCCGCCGAGGGCTGACGCGCTACGCTCCTCATTCCCACCTGTCTCGAGCTGACCGGGCGCCGCGGTGCCTGTTGCACTGCGGTGAGTGCCCCCTCACGCCCTCCATTCGTCGTCAAGCTCCTCGACCACGGGGCTCGGCGAGCATTTACGATAGAGACGTACTCCACCTCCGAGCCCATCCAGGTCCCCCTGGGTAACATCATCCCCTTCGAGGCGCCGCTGCGGGCGAAGGACGATGACGGCGACTCCTTCATCGCGCGGGAAGAGGGCGTGGCGGGGACGGACTGCAATGACGGGGACAACACGGTGTACCCGGGCGCCGCCGAGCGGTGCAGTGCCTCCGTGGACTCCGACTGCAACGGCTTGTCCGGCTGCCAGGACTCCAGGTGCCAGCAGGCTTCGTGCGACGATGGCAACGCCTGCACCACTCAGGATGTGTGTACCGGAGCGAGTGTTTGTCAGGGCATCAAGGACTCGTGCGCTCCCTCCAGCATCTGTTTCCGCGTGACGGGAGGAGACTGCGCGGCGCTCGGCAATTGCACCGAGGCGCCGGATCCGTCCAAGGTGAATGCCGCGTGCACTCTGGGCGGCCAGTCCGGGGTATGCCGTGCCACTGATGGCAAGTGCAGCCGCTTCCCCACATTCCGAGCAACTTCGATCCGGATGCCATTCCCACGGCGAGCATCCTGCCGCTGACCACGAAGTGTAATGTCACCTTCGACTCGACGACGCTGAGTTGGAGTGACGCCAACTGCGTCAGCAATCCACCCACCCCCATCGAGTTGCCTCAAGGCAATGGCATGGTGTTGTTCGCCTTGTCGAAGCTGGAAGTGAGTGCAGAACTCCGGCTCGTGGGTAACCGTCCCGTCATCTTCGCTGTCTACGGGGACGCCACGCTGAACAGCTACATCCTCGCCAATGGCAGGGCCACGGTGCCCGGCGCGGGCGGCAGCTTGGAGTCGGCCTGCACGGAGCGACGTGGCAGGGGAGGATTGTTCAGCGGTACTTCGGTGGGAGGAGGTGGCGGAGGCGCTGGAGGGAGAGCGCAGGTGCTGCTGGAGGTAGTGGGCTGGGGTCGGGCTCGGGGCCCGGCGAGGGCGGGAGCGTGGGGGAGATGTCTTCGTCCCCCTCGTGGGCGGCTGTCCAGGAGGGGGCGGAGGAGGGGCGGAGGAGCGCAGGCACAGGGAGGCCTGGGCGGGGCGGGAGGAGGAGCCGTGCAACTGTCCGTGGCGGGCACCCTCACGGTCAACCAACGGATCTCCGCGAGCGGAGGTGGCGGGCGTGGAGGGCAGTACAGCAACTCCAACGGGGGTCAGGCAGGAGGGGGTGGGGGAGGAGGCAGTGGAGGGCAGGTGTTGCTCGAGGCCTACCAGCTGAATCTCGGCAACTCGAGCCGACTGACCGCGAATGGAGGAGGGGGTGGGGAGGGCAGTGGTTATTACTCCAACACCCAGCGCAATGGCGCCGCGGGGGCGGATGGTCCCGCGGATTCGGCGAACCAGTGCCGCTGGTGGGTCTGGGGATTCCCAGGCAGGTGGAGAGGGCGGTAGCGGAGGTGCTCTTGGCAAGACGCCCGGCCCTGGTACCCCAGGGACTGACGCGGGCACCGCTGGAGCCAAGGGAGGAGGCGGAGGAGGCGGCGGCGCCGCGGGCCACATCCGGCTGAGGTCCGTGAGGCCCTGTTCCATCCACAACTCCAGCATCATCAGCCCGGCGACCGACACGCAGTGCCCGCTGTAGCCAGTCCCTCGTGCCGTGCCGCCCGTGGGCCACCGTGCCCCCGGGCCGCCCCCGTCACCTCGCGCGACGCACGCGGGTGAGCAGGTACAGCACGCCTCCGAGCAGCAACAGTCCCCCGCTCGGAGCCACGTGGCCGCTCCCTGCCGCGTCAGCAGCACCACGCAACTGACGATGGCGAGCACCGGCACCACCGTCCAGGCGCGGAAATGCCCGCTCCCGGCCGGCTCCTTCCGGCGCAGCACCAGCACCGCCGCGTTCGTGCTGATGAAGACGAACAGCAACAGCAGCACCACCGTCTCCGCCGGGTCCGCCAACTCCCCCGTCGCCGTCAGCCCCATCGCCACCAGCGTGGTGGCGAGGATCGCCACCCAGGGCGTGCGCCGGCCCGGCAACACCTTCCCGAGCACCGCCGGCAACAATCCCTGCTCCGCCATCCCATACGTCAGCCGGCTCGCCATGATCATCGTCAGCAGCCCGCCGTTGGCCACCGCGATGAGCGCCACCACCGCGAACAGCCTTGGGGGCACTCCGCCCGCCACCTTGACGACCTCCAGCAACGGCCCGCTCGACTCCGCCAGCCGCCCCGGCTCCACCGCCACCACCGCCGCCACCGCCACGAGCACGTAGACCGCTCCCGCCGTGAGCAGCGCGCCGAACAGCGCCCGCGGATAGACGCGCCGCACCTCGCGCACCTCCTCGGCCAGGTTCGCCGAGGTCTCGAAGCCCACGAACGAATAGAACGCGATCAGCGCCGCTCCCAGCACCGCGCCCCCCACCGAGGCTCCCTCCGGCAGCGCCCACACCCGGCCCAGGTCTCCTTCCCCTCGTCCGAACACCCACGCCCCGAGCAGCACGATGAGCAGCAGGCCCGACAGCTCCGTCACCGTCATGACCACGTTGGCGCCCAGCGACTCCTTGATGCCGCGCGCGTTCAGGGCCGCCACCAGCGCCAGGAAGACGAGCGCCATGGGCAGGGGCGGCACGTCGATGAACGCCCCCAGGTAGTCCCCCGCGAACGCCAGCGACAGGCCCGCGGCGCTCGTCACCCCCGCCGCCAGCATGCAGAAGCCAACCAGGAAGGAGACCACCGGATGGCCAAAGGCCCGCTCCGCGAACACCGCCGAGCCCCCGGCCTTCGGATACCGCGTCACCAGCTCGGCGTACGAGGCCGCGGTGAGCATCGCCATCCCCAGCGCCACCAGCAGCGGCAGCCACACCATGCCACCCACCCCGTGCGCCAGCTTGCCGATGAGCGCGTAGACGCCCGCGCCCAGCACGTCCCCGAGGATGAACAGGTACAGCAGGGGACCCGTGATGCCGCGCTTCAGCCGGGTGTCGGAACTCGAGGCGTCGGAGGTCGTCATGTGCGGGAGAGCCGGGGGACCATCAGGCTGAGCGGCAGCGCGGCCAACACCACGATCGTCGCCACCAGGTGCACGTCATTGATGCTCGCCACGAACGCGAGCGCTTCCATGCGCTGGGGAGCTTCCATGACTCCCCGCTCCACCAGCCGCGCTCCCTCGAGCCTGCCAAACGTGGACAACAGCGAGGTGAAGATGGCGATGGAGAACGAGCCGAACACGTTGCGCAGCCAGTTGCTCAGCGAGGACGCGTGGCCACTGAGCACTGGGGGAATCTGCTCCATTCCCGCGTTGCTCGCCGGCATGGTGGACAGCGAGATGCCAACGTTGCGCACCAGCATCCACAGCAGCACGTAGGTGCTCGAGGTGTCCGTCTCCAGGCGGCTCAAGGCATAGGTGCCCACGCCGATCATCGAGATGCCCGTCACCATGAGCACGCGCGGCCCGAGCACGCCATACAGGCGCCCGACCAGCGGCATCAGCAGCGCCATGGCCAGGGACGCGGGCAGGAGGATCAACCCCGTGTCGAGCGGCGTCCGCCCTTGAATCCGCTGCAGGAACACCGGCAGGAGGAACACTCCCGCATACAGGCTGATCGTGATGATGCTGGAGACGATCAGCGTCAGCAGGTAGCGCCGATTGGTGAGCACCCGCAGGTTGAGCAGGGGCGCCTCCACCTTCAGCTCCCGCACGATGAAGACGAGCAGCGACACGCCCCCCAGCACGAACAGGCCCAGGGTCTTCGGGTTGCCCCAACCCCACGAGCCGCTGTGGCTGAAGGCAATCAGCAGCGCCAGGCTGCTGCTGACGACGGTGAGCAGCCCGGGCAGATCGAAGGCGCCGGGCGCGCGCAGCCGGTAGTAGGCCACCTCGCGCTGCGTCAGCACGATCGCCAGCAGGCACAGCGGCACATTGATGAAGAACAACCACCGCCAGCTGCTCAGGGTGATCAACGCTCCGGCCAGCGTCGGGCCGAAGGCGGGCGCCAGCATGGCCGACAGGCTCCAGAGGCTGACCGCCAGGGCCTGCTTCTCCCGGGGAGTACCTGGTAGATGAGTGTCATCGTCACGGGCATGACCAGCCCGCTGAATGCTCCCTGCAGGCAGCGGAACCCCACGAGCGACATCGCGTCCCACGCCCACCCGCACAGCAGCGACGTCACCAGGAAGCCCCACAGCGCGGCCGGTACAGCCACTTGAAGCTGAACCTGTCCCCCAGATAGCCGGTGAGCGGTGCCACCGTGCCCATGGCCAGCATGAACCCCGTCAGCGTCCACTGCATCAGGGAGAGCTCGGCATCGAAGTGCCGCTGCATCTCGGGAATGGCGATCGTGATCGAGCTGGAACTCAGCACCGTGATGAACGAGCCGAGGAAGAGCGCGAACATGAACGGCCAGAACCTCACCTCGCGAGGTGCTTCCGCGTTCATGGTGGGCCCTCCTTTCGGCGCGCTTCCATCCCATGTTCCCGTGGTCGCGTCCACGACTTCGCTATCCTCGTCCCGGAGAGGATTTCTGGAATGAATCTGCGCTGTCAGTCATGCGGAGCGGAGCTGGTGATGGCCGCCGAGTCCTTCACCACGGTGTGTCCCTATTGCGCGGCTCCTTCCGTGGTGGAGCGCCCGGCGAGCGAGGAGCGGCCCGTGCCCTCCTTCGCGCTGGGCTTCGCGTTGACCCGGGACGTCGCCACCGAGCGGGTGAAGCACTGGCTGCGCACGCGCCACCCCTGGACGCATGGCGGGCTCAAGCGCGCCTCGCTCCAGGACGTCCGGGGCGTGTACGCGCCCGCGTGGCTCTACAGCGCCCGCGCCGAGTCGCGCTACAGCGCCTCCATCGGCGAGAACTACCAGGAGACCGAGACGTACACGACCACGGAGAACGGCAAGACCGTGACGAAGACACGCACGGTGACGAAGACCGAGTGGCGCTCGCTCCAGGGCGAACACTCCGAGTACGTGCTGGACGTCCTGGTGACGGCCTCCCGGGGCTGCCCAACGCGGAGCTGGAGGCGCTGGAGCCCTTCGACCTGCGGGCCCTGGCGCGCTACGAGCCGGCACTCGTGGCGGGTTGGGTGGCCGAGGAGCCCTCCCTGTCGCGCGAGGAGTCCCTGCGCCAGGCGCGCGAGGAGGCACGTGCGCGGATCGGACGCCGGCTGTCGTCCTTCATGCCGGGTGACTCGCACCGCGAGTTGCGACACGACACGCACCTGGAGGAGGAGTCGTTGGACGTGTGCCTCGTGCCCGTCTGGGTGCTCGCGGCGCGCTACGCTCCCGACAAGCCGCCCCTGCGCGTGGTCGTCAACGGGCAGTCCGGCGAGGTGTTCGGTCAGGCGCCCGTGTCGTGGGCGAAGGTGCTGCTCACCGCGCTCGCCATGCTGGCGCTGGTGCTGCTCCTGGCGTGGTTGTCCTCGCGCGGAGGTGGACGATGACGGCGTGCGCGAGGTGTGGTGGCGCGCTGGAGGTGGGCGATCTGCGCTGCCCCTTGTGCGGGCTGGCGGTGGCCGCGGACCGCACGCCGGTGGCCGAGACGGCGCTCGTGCGGGCGAAGGTGGTGCGGTGCGACACGTGCGGGGCCTCGCTCGAGTACTCGGCGGAGGTGAAGGCCCCGCGGTGCGCCTTCTGCGCGTCCGTGATGCACGTGGAGATGACGGCGGATCCCCTGGAGCAGGCCGAGGCCTTCCTGCCCTTCTCCGTGGACGTGGCGGCGGCGCGCGAGGCGCTCGGGCGCTTCCTGGCGCAGAAGCGCTTCTTCCGGCCCGGAGATCTGGCGCGGCTCGCGGCGGTGCAGTCCCTGCAACCCCTGTGGTGGCCCGCGTGGGGCTTCAGCGCGGGCGCCCGGGTGAGCTGGGCCGCGGACTCGGACGCGGGCAGCCGCCGCTCGGACTGGGCGCCCCACGCGGGCCAGGTGGAGCTGTCCTTCCAGGACATCCTCGTGTCCGCCTCCCGGGGCCTGACGGAGAAGGAATGCGCCCGGCTCGCCGGCTCCTATTCCCTGGCGCGCTCGGTGGGCTCACCCCAGGGCCCCGAGGAGGCCCAGGTGGAGCGCTTCGACGTGACGCGCTCGGGGGCGCGGCGGCAGATCCTCGCGGCCGTGGAGGCCGAGGCGCGCGAGCGGATCCAGCGCGAGCACATCCCCGGCCGCCGCTTCCGCAACGTGCACGTGGCGGTGGTGCTCTCCCATCTGGAGACGCGGCGCTACGCGCTGCCCGCCTACGTGCTCGCCTATCGCTACCGCCGCAAGGTGTACCGGGTGGTGGTGCATGGTCAGGACCCCGCGATGGTGCTCGGCGAGGCCCCCGTGTCGGTGCTCAAGGTGGTGCTGGTGGTGCTGGGCGTGTTGCTCGCGCTCGCATTGCTCTTCCTGCTCCTGTCACGCTGAGTCCTTCTCCATCCGCCATACGAGAGGAGGGCGGTGGTCCCAATGCCTGTCATCCTCGCGGTGGGTCTGGCCCCCGCATGGGTGTGCGAGGCACCGACCCTACCTGACAGGGTCATTCGTCCCGAGGAGTGAGAAAATCCTCTCAGGAAATGGGTTTCGTGCCTGGAGGCAGTCCTTCACATCGACACGGCTTGCTTCCTCATCCCTGATCCTGTTCAAGGGAGTGAATGCGTCTACCGTCGCGCGACGCCCCCGCGTTCGCCTCCGATGTGTCCGAAGTGCCCTCCTGGGTGGATGTGCTCCGGGAACGGGCTCGCGCTCAACCCGACGCGCGTGTCTTCACCTTCCTCGATGAGGAGGGTGAAATCCCTATCACCTATAGTGAATTGGATGAGGGCGCTCGCGCCGTCGCCGCGATGCTTCAGCGCCACCTCACTCCGGGAGACCGGGCGCTGCTCCTGTATCCGCCGGGCCGGGAATACGTGCTGGGGTTTCTTGGCTGTCTCTACGCGGGCGTCATCGCCGTCCCCGCCTATCCGCCAGATCCCACCCGCCTGGGGCGTACCCTGCCTCGGCTCCAGGCGCTCGTGGCCGATTGCCGGCCCGCCGCCGCCCTCACCACCTCGCCCTTGTTGGACATGGTGGAATTCCTCACCAGCGAGACCCCGGACCTGCGCGCCCTGCGCTGGCTCGCCACGGATGTCATTGCCCCCGGCACCTCCGACTCCTGGTCCGCCCCCCGGCTGTCCCCCTCGGACCTCGCCTTCCTGCAATACACCTCCGGCTCCACCGGCACGCCCAAGGGCGTGATGCTCAGCCACGCCCACCTGCTGCACAACTCGGGGCTCATCTCGCTCGGGTTCGATGCGCCCCCAAATCCCGTGGGCGTCATCTGGCTGCCGCCCTACCACGACATGGGGCTCATCGGCGGCATCCTCCAGCCGCTCTACCGCGACATCCCCACCGTCCTGATGTCGCCGCTCTTCTTCCTCCAGCGCCCCCTGCGCTGGTTGGAGGCCGTCTCCCGCCACGGTGGCACCGTCAGCGGCGGCCCCAACTTCGCCTATGAGTTGTGCGTGCGGAAGAGCACTCCCGAGGAGCGCGCCGCGCTGGACCTGAGCCGCTGGTCGGTCGCCTTCTGCGGCGCCGAGCCCATCCGCCAGGAGACGCTCGAGCGGTTCGCCGAGGCGTTCGCCCCCGCGGGCTTCCGGCGCGAGGCCTTCTATCCCTGCTACGGGCTCGCCGAGGGCACACTCATTGTCAGCGGGGGACGGCGCGCCGAGCCCTCCGTGGTCCGCCACTTCGAGCGCGAGGCGCTGTTGCGCGGCGAGGCCCGGGCCGCTTCCTCCGAGGGCGTGGCGATGATCGGCTGCGGCCAGTCCCTGGGCGACCAGGAGGTGCGCATCGTCGATCCCCAGACGCTCGCGCCCTGTGCTCCCGGCCGCGTGGGAGAAATCTGGGTCCGAGGCCCCAGCGTGGCCCAGGGCTACTGGGAGCGACCCGAGGAGACCGGGCGCACCTTCCACGCCCGGCTCGCGGGCTCGGGCGAGGGGCCCTATCTGCGCACCGGAGACCTTGGTGTCCTCGACGGGGGTGAGTTGTTCGTCACCGGCCGCCAGAAGGATCTCCTCATCATCCGCGGCCGCAATCACTATCCCCAGGATCTCGAGCTCACCATCGAGCGGTGTGATCCCGGTCTGCGCCCCGGCTGCGGCGCGGCGTTCTCCGTGACCGTCGGCGGCGAGGAGCGCGTCGTGGCCGTTCACGAGTTCTCCCACCGCTCCGGTGATGCGGCGGAGCGCTCCCGCGAGATCATCGCCCGCATCCGCCAGGCCGTGGCCGAACAGCACGAGCTCGCCGTCCATGCCGTGGTGCTCCTCACGCCGGGAAGTCTCCCGAAGACGTCGAGCGGCAAGGTCCAGCGTCACGCCAGCCGCGCCGCGTTCCTCGAGGGCTCCCTGGATGTCATTGGCTCCTGGCGCGAGGACACCTCGTCCCCTGGTGGGCAGGCGTCGGCGCCGGTGGAAGCGGAGGCCCCCGTTCCTCCTCCGGGCTCGTCGCCCGAGGCCCTGCTGCCGTGGCTCTCCGCGCGCTTGTCCCGGGCGCTCGGCCTCGCCCCGGGAGAGCTGTCCCTGGACGAGCCCCTCACCCGGTACGGGCTCGACTCGCTGCGCTCCCTGGAGGTGCGGAACGGTCTGGAGTCCGCCCTGGGGGTCGCGCTTCCCGTCACCTTGCTGCTCCAGGGTCCGAGCACGCGGGAGCTGGCCGCGCGCCTCTCCGAGCGTTCCGCTCCCGCCGCCGAGGTCACGGCCACCCCGGTGGATCCGGCCGCGCCCGCGCTCTCTCCGACGGTCAGCGCGCCCTGTGGTTCCTCCAGCGCATGGCCCCCGACAGCACCGCGTACCACGTGGTGCGCGCGGTGCGGATCTCCTCCCCCTGGATGTCCCCGCGCTGGAGCGCGCCTTCCAGACGCTCGTGGCGCGGCATGCCTCGCTGCGCGCCGTGTTCCCCGAGGAGCAGGGCGCTCCCGTGCAGCGCTTCGTGGCGTGGCCGGGCTCCGTGCTCCACGTGGAGGACGCCTCCAGTTGGAGCGAGGCCACGCTGAAGGCCCGGCTCGATGTCGAGGCCCGCGAGCCCTTCGACCTCGCCCAGGGTCCGTTGATGCGCGTCCAGCTGTTCACCCAGAGCGCGGACTCGCACGTGCTGGTGCTCGCGATGCACCACCTCGTCACCGACTTCTGGTCGCTCGCGGTGATGGTGGAGGAGTTGGGCGCGCTCTACTCGGCGGAGACCGGAGGCGCTCCCGCTGTGTTGTCCCCGGGTGCGCCCGAGCCCGTCGCGGCGATCCACTCCCTCGCGGCGCGGCTCGCCGGCCCGAGGGGCGAGTCCCTGCGCGCTTTCTGGGGCTCCCGGCTCGGCGGAGAGCTGCCCGCCCTGGCGCTCCCCCTGGATCACCCCCGGCCCCGGCTCCAGTCCTTCCGGGGTGACTCGCTCCCGTTCCACGTGGGCCCGGAGACCACCGCGCGCGTGAAGGCGCTCGCGCGGGAGCACGGCGCCACGCCGTACATGGTGCTGCTCGCGGCCTTCTTCGCCTTCCTGCGCCGCTACACCGGCCAGGAGGACCTCCTCGTGGGCTCGCCCACCGCCGGCCGCGCCCGTCCGGAGCTGGCCCGGCTCGTGGGCTACCTCGTCAATCCCGTGGCCCTGCGCGCCTCGCTCCCGCCGGGGCTGTCCTTCGCGCGGCTCATCTCCCAGGTGCGCACCACGGTGCTGGAGGCGCTCGAGCACCAGGAGTGGCCCTTCGCCCGGCTCGTCGAGCAGCTCCAGCCCTCGCGTGAGCCGGGGCGCTCGCCCTCTTCCAGGCGATGTTCGTCCTCCAGCGCGGCCACCTTCCCGGAGACCCGGGGCCGCTGTCCGCCTTCGCGCTCGGCGAGGCCGGCGCGCGCATGCGCCTGGGGCCCTGTCGCTCGAGTCCCTGCCGGTCTCGACCCGTGGCGCGGCGTTCGATCTCACCCTGATGATGGCCGAGACGGGGGAGGGACTGGGCGGCTCGTGGGAGTACTGCACGGACCTCTTCGAGCCCTCCACGGCCGCGCGCATGGCCCGGCACTTCGTGTCGCTGCTCGCGAGTCTGGTGGAGTCCCCCGAGCGCCCGGTGGAGACGGCGGAGCTGCTGGACGCGGAGGAGCGCGCCCGGGTGTTGGGCTCCTGGAGCGAGGGGCCCCGCGTGGACGTGGCCGAGGGCAACCTCGCGGGCTTGTTGAGGGAGCGGGCCCGGTTGTCTCCCGGCCAGGAGGCGCTGGTGTGCGGCGCCGAGCGGCTGGACTACCGCGAGCTGGAGGCGCGGGCCCGGCGGCTCGGCCACCGGCTGCGGCGCGAGGGCGTGGGCCCCGAGGTGCGCGTGGGCGTGCTGCTGGAGCGGGGCGTGGACGTGGGCATGGCCTTCTGGGGCGTGCAGCTCGCGGGCGGCGTGTACGTGCCGCTCGATGCCATGCAGCCCCGCGAGCGGCTGGAGTGGATGGTGGAGGACTCGCGGCCCCTCGTGGTGGTGACGCGCGCGGGCCTGGGTGAGCGCTGCCGGGTGCCCTCGAGCGTCCGCGTGCTGCGGCTGGACGAGCCCGGAGACGACGCGGCGGGCCCGCTGGAGAGCGCGGCGGGGTTCGATCATGCCGCGTATGTCATCTACACCTCGGGCAGCACCGGCAGGCCCAAGGGCGTCGAGCTGACGCACCGGGGCGCGCTCCACCGCCCACACCCAGTGGCGCGTCTTCGGGCTCGCCGAGGGCGGCCGCGTGCTCCAGTTCGCGCCGCTCGGCTTCGATGCGTCCATCTCCGAGTTCCTCATGACGGTGGCCGCGGGCGCGGCGCTGATCTTCCCCCCGCGGGCGAGCTGCTCGTGGGCGAGGGGCTCAAGCGCACGTTGGTGGAGGGCAGGGTGGACACGGCCACGCTGCCTCCCTCCGTGCTCGCGCTGCTGCCCCCAGAGGGACTCGAGACGCTGCGCACCGTCGTCTCCGCGGGAGAAGCGTGCCCGCCGGAGCTGGTGGCACGGTGGGCTCCGGGGCGGCGCTTCCTCAATGCCTACGGGCCCACCGAGGTGACGGTGTGCGCCTCGTGGGCCGAGTGCCGCGCGGACGAGGCGCGTCCCCCTCCCATCGGCGGGCCGCTGGGCAATACCCAGGTGTACGTGCTGGACGCGGCCCTGCGGCCCGTGCCCCCCGGCGTGGCCGGTGAGCTGTACGTGGGTGGCCCGGGCGTGGCGCGTGGCTATCTCGGCCGGCCGGAGCTGACCGCCGAGCGCTTCGTTCCCCATCCCTTCGCCCGCGAGCCCGGTGCCCGCCTGTACCGCACCGGCGACGTGGTGCGCTGGCGGGTGGATGGCGCGCTGGAGTACCTCGGCCGCGCGGATGCCCAGGTGAAGCTGCGCGGCATGCGCGTGGAGCCCGGTGAAATCGAGACCGCGCTCCTGGAGGTGCTCGGGGTGCGGCGGGCGCTCGTGCGTCCCTGGAAGGGCCCGGACGGGGAGACCCGGCTCGTGGCGTACCTCGTCCCCGGGGCCTCCCCGCTCCCCGAGGGCCGCGAGGTGCGGGAGCGGCTGCGCTCGCGCCTCCCCGAGCACATGCTCCCCTCCGCCTTCGTCCCCCTGGAGGCCCTGCCGCTCACGCCCCATGGCAAGGTGGACGCGCGCGCCCTCCCGCCTCCCCAGCCCCCGGGCCGCTCCGCCTCCTTCGTCGCGCCGCGCACTCCGCTCGAGGTGTCCATCGCCCGCGCGTGGGGCGGGCGCTCGGCCATGACGGCGTGGGCCTGTACGAGCACTTCTTCGATGACCTCGGGGGCAGCTCGCTCACCGTGGTGCGCGCCCGCGCCCTGCTGCGCGACGAGCTGAAGCAGGACGTGCCCATCACCCACTTCTTCGAACACCCCACCGTCCACGCGCTCGCCCGGAGCCTGGGCCCGTCATCTCCACCCCCGTCCGACTCCACCCCCACCAGGATCGCGCCGAGGCCCGCCGTCAGGCCCTCCAGCGCCGCAACCCGAGAGGTAACCGAGGCAATGGCTGATCAGCAGTCGATGGAAGAGGGGAGCGGCAACGACATCGCGATCATCGGCATGGCGGGGCGCTTCCCCGGTGCCTCGGACGTGCACGCCTTCTGGAGCAACCTGCGCCAGGGCGTCGAGTCCATCTCCCGCTTCCGCGAGGACGAGCTGGAGTCCTCACCGCTCGTCCCGGACGCGCTGCGCTCGCACCCGGACTTCGTGCGCGCCGGTGGCGTGCTCGAGGGCGCCGACCTCTTCGACGCCGGTTTCTTCGACATCGCCCCGCGCGAGGCGATGTGGATGGATCCCCAACAGCGCGTCTTCCTGGAGTGCGCCTGGGCCGCGCTCGAGGACGCCGCGTACGAGCCCGGCCGCTTCCCGGGGAAGATCGCCCTCTACGCCGGCGTGGGCCAGTCCAACCACGTGCTGTCCCTGCTCGGCCAGGTGCGCAAGGAGCCCGCCGCCCTCTTCGAGGCGCTCGGCACCACCACCGCCGAGAACGCCACCACCAAGGTCTCCTTCAAGCTCAAGCTGCGCGGCGAGAGCATGGCGCTCTACACCGCCTGCTCCACCGGCCTCGTCTCCGTCCACATGGCCTGCCAGAGCCTGCTGATGCGGCAGTCCGACATCGCCCTGGCCGGCGCCGTGCGTATCTCCCTTCCCCAGCGCACCGGCTATCTCTTCCAGGAAGGGATGATCTTCTCCCCCGACGGGCACTGCCGCGCCTTCGACGCGCGCGCCCAGGGCACCGTCAGCGGCAACGGCGTGGGCGTCGTCGTCCTCAAGCCGCTCGCGGACGCGCTGCGCGATGGGGACCACGTCTACGCCGTCATCAAGGGCTCGGCCATCAACAACGATGGTCACCTCAAGGTCGGCTACACCGCCCCCAGCGTCGAGGGCCAGTCCGACGTCATCTCCGAGGCGCTCGCCTACGCCGGCGCCAGCGCGGGGGACATCGACTACGTGGAGGCCCACGGCACCGGCACGCCGCTCGGGGATCCGATAGAGATCGCCGCGCTCACCCGCGCCTTCCGCCGCGACACGGACGCCCGGCGCTTCTGCGCGCTCGGCTCGGTGAAGACGAACATCGGGCACCTGGACACCGCCGCGGGCATCGCCGGCCTGCTCAAGGCCACGCTCGCGCTCCACCACGAGGAGCTCCCGCCCAGCCTCCACTTCGAGTGCCCCAACCCCGCCATCGACTTCGAGGCGAGCCCCTTCTTCGTCCTCGACGGCCGCCAGGACTGGAAGCGCGGCGAGCGGCCCCGGCTCGCGGGCGTCAGCTCCTTCGGCATCGGAGGCACCAACGCCCACGCCATCCTCGGCGAGGCCCCGCTCGTGGCCCGCCGGCCGAGCACCCGCTCGCGTCAGCTCGTCACGCTCTCGGCCCGCACGCCCTCCGCCCTGGAGGCGATGACGCGTGAGCTGGCCGCGCACCTGGAGGCCCACCCCGGTGTGGACCTCGCGGACCTCGCCTTCACCCGCGCCGTGGGCCGCAAGGCCTTCGAGCACCGGCGCGCCCTCGTCGTGGAGGACGTGGCCGAGCTCGCCGCCCGGTTGAAGGCGCCCCCCGCGGCCCGAAGCCTCACCCACCTGGAGGCCGCCCGCGAGCAGCGCGTGGTCTTCCTGTTCCCCGGCCAGGGCGCGCAGTCCGTGGGCATGGCGCGCGAGCTGTATGACGCCGAGCCCGTCTTTCGGGAACACGCCGACGCGTGCTTCGAGCCGCTGGCGTCCGTGTTGGGCCGGGACTTGCGCTCGCTCTTGTACCCGGTTCCCGGACAGGAGGCCCCGGCGCGCGAGGCCCTCGCGGATCCCCGCTACGCCGTGCCCGCGCTCTTCACCGTGGAGTACGCGCTGGCCCGCCTCTGGATGCACTGGGGCCTCGAGCCCCATGCCCTGCTCGGATACAGCCTGGGCGAGTACGTCGCCGCGTGCCTCGCGGGGGTGTTGTCCCTGGAGGACGCGCTGAAGCTCGTGGTGGCGCGCGGCCGGTTGATGGCCTCCATGCCCCCGGGCGCGATGACCGCCGTGGCCTGCTCCGAGGAAGCGGTGCGTCCGCTCCTGGTGGGTGGGCTGTCGCTGGCCGCCCTCAACGGCGAGGCCCGTTGCGTGGTGTCCGGCCCCGTCGAGGAGCTCGCGGCCCTGGAGCAGGAGCTCGCGCGCCAGAAGGTGAGCACGATGCGCCTGTCCACGCGACAGGCCTTCCACTCGGCCGCCGTGGAGCCGCTCATGGCTCCGCTCCAGGAGGTGCTCGCGGGCCTGCGCCTGTCTCCGCCCCAGCGCCCCTACGTGTCCAGCCTCACCGGGACGTGGATCCGCGCCGAGGAGGCCACGGATCCCTCCTACTGGGCCCGGCAGATGCGCGAGCCCGTGCGCTTCGCCGAGGGTCTCGAGACCCTGCTGCGCGAGGGGCACTCCCTCTTCGTGGAGGTGGGTCCGGACCAGGCGCTCACCGGGCTCTCCCGCACGCGCCTGCGCGGCCAGTCCGGTGCCCTCGCCGTGCCATCACTGCCTCGCGCGGGGGCTCCGCGTCCGAGCTGGCCACCGTCCTGGAGGCGCTCGGTGAGCTGTGGGGCGCGGGCCTGGAGGTGCGCTGGGATCGCTTCTACGCGCACGAGCAGCGCCTGCGCTTGTCCCTGCCCACCTATCCCTTCGAGCGGCAGCGCTTCGCCCTGGAGTCCCGGTGGTTGGAGCCCGAGGCGCCCCGGCCGTCCGCGCCCACGCCCGCTCCCGTCCTCCCAGCCGCCGCTCCCGCCGCGTCCACGCAGGGCCCTCGCAACGACATCGAGCGTCAGGTGATGGAGATCTGGCGCGAGCGGCTCGGCATCGCGGACCTGGGCCTCCATGACAACTTCCTGGAGCTGGGTGGCAACTCGCTGATGGCCGCGCAGATGCTCACCCGTCTGCGCGAGACCTTCCCCGTGCAACTCCCGCTGAGCGACTTGTTCGAGGCCCCCACGGTGGCGGGAGTCGCCGCGCGCATCGAGGCGCGTCTGGGTGAGCAGGGGCCCGGCGTGGGTCGCGTCCCGGTGCCGCCGCTCGTTCCCGTCCCGCGCGAGGGCGAGCTGCCGCTGTCCTTCGTCCAGGAGCGCGTGTGTGCCCTGGAGCGCTTCGTGCCCGGCAACCCGGTGCTCAACATGCCCGTGGCGCTGCGGCTCACGGGCCCGCTCGACGTGGCCGTGCTGGAGCGGAGCCTCGCCGAGGTCATCCGCCGTCACGAGGCCCTGCGCACCACCTACGCCACCGTGGATGGACGCGCCGTGCTCCGCGTCCTCCCCTCGCTGTCGCTGCCCCTCTCCGTCACCGTGCTCGAAGGCATCCCGGAGGCGCGCGAGGCCGAGGCGCTGCGGCTCGCTCGCGAGGAGGCGGCCCGGCCCTTCTCCCTGGCACAAGGCCCCGTCATCCGCGCGGGCCTCGTGCGCCTCGACACGGACGTCCACCTGCTGCTCGCCACCGTGCACCACGTGGTGTCAGACACTTTGTCCATGGTGGTGCTCGTGCGCGAGCTGGCGGCGCTCCATGGCGCCTTCGTCCAGGGCCAGCCCTCGCCGCTTCCGCCCCTGTCCGTGCAGTACCTGGACTACGCCGCCGGCAGCGCCGCGCCCTCGCCTCGGGTGCCTTCGCCACCCAACACGCCTACTGGACCGAGCGCATGGCGCGGCCTCCCGCTCCGCTCGCGCTGCCCGTGGACCGTCCGCGGGACTCCGTCCGCCAGCTCCTCGGCACCCGCCGCGTGTTCGGCTTCTCCCGCCGCCTCACCGACGCCGTCCACGCGCTCGGCCAGCGCGAGGGCTTCACCGACTTCATGATCCTCCTGGCCGCCTTCAAGGCGCTGCTGGCCCGTTACGCGGGACACGAGGACATCGTCGTGGGCACGCCCATCGGCAACCGCACCCGGGGCGAGCTGGAGCCGCTCATCGGCTACGTGGCCCACGCCGTCCCCCTGCGCACGGACCTCTCGGGTGACCCCTCCTTCCTGGAGCTGCTCTCCCGCGTGCGCGACACCACGCTCGGCGCCTACGCCCACCCGGACATCCCCTACGAGCACCTCGTGCGCGAGCTGGAGCCCGCCAAGGACCCCGAGCGCGACCGCCTGTTCGACGCGCTCTTCGTCCTCCACGCCGGCTTCCCCTCGAGCATGGAGCTGGCCGGCCTGCGGCTGAAGCTCGTGGACGTGCCGGACGTGCCCGCCCAGTTCGGCGCCACGCTCTCCCACCTCTCCATCTTCATGGGCGAGGGCGAGCACGGCTTCGAGGGCAGTCTCGAATACGCCGCCGAGCTGTTCGATCCGCCCACCATCGATCGGCTGCTCGGCCATCTCGAGGCGCTCCTCGACGCCGCCGTGGCCGACCCGCACCAGCGGCTCTCCGCGCTGCCCCTGCTCACCGACGCCGAGCGCCGTCCGGCCGCCACTCCGCTCCCGGCTCCCGAGGCGACGCCCCTGCCGGCCCTGCTCGCGCACCGGGCCTCGCTCGCTCCCGAGTCGCTCGCCGTGCTCGCCGGGGTCCGAGCTTCACCGGCGCGAGCTGCGCGAGCAGTCCCTGCGGCTCTCCCGGCTGCTCGTCCAGCGGGGCGTGGGTCCCGGGCGGCTCGTGGCCGTGTGCCTGGAGCCCTCGCCCGAGCGGCTCGTGGCCCTCTGGTCCGTGATGGAGGCCGGTGGCGCCTGGGTCCTCCTGCCTCCCGCGCGGCTTCGCGAGCTGGCCTCGCTCTCGCCCGAGGGCGTGGAGCCCCCGCTGTTGCTCACGCACTCGCGGCTCCAGACGAGCCTGGCGCTCGACGCCTCCCGGGTGCTGCGCGTGGATGAGCTGCCCGAGGGGGATGCCGCCTCGCTGGAGCCGCTCCCCCGGGACACTCCGGACGCCGGGGCCATGGTGTGCCTCGAGCCGCTGGCCCATGCCTCCGGGGCTCCGCTCCAGGGCATCCACACGCACCGCACCGTGGCGCACCTGCTCCACGCGCTCGATGAGGCGCAGGGCTCGGTGCCCGGGGGCGCGTGGCTCTGGTCCGAGGAGCCCGGTGTGCACGGCAGTGGCTTGGAGGTGCTCTGGGCCCTGAGCCGGGGCCTGCGGGTCGTCCTGCCTCCCGAGTCCCCTCACGCGCGCTTCGTGCCGCTGGGGCGGGGGCCTCGTCCCGCCGCGCGCTGGACTTCAGCCTCTCGTACTTCGCCAACGACGAGGACGGGCTCGGCCGGCGCAAGTACCAGCTCCTGCTGGACGGTGCCCGCTTCGCCGACACGCATGGGTTCTCGGCCATCTGGACGCCCGAGCGCCACTTCCACGCCTTCGGCGGTCTCTACCCGAGCCCCGCCATCACCGGCGCGGGCATCGCCACCGTCACCGAGCGCATCGGCATCCGGGCCGGCAGCGTCGTCATCCCCCTGCACGACCCCATCCAGGTCGCCGAGGAGTGGGCGATGATCGACAACCTCTCCGGAGGCCGCGCGGGCGTGTCGTTCGCCTCGGGGTGGCACGCGAACGACTTCGTCTTCGCTCCGGACAACTACGCGCGCCGCAAGGAGATCATGCTGCGCGGCATCGAGGCGGTGCGCCACCTGTGGCGGGGCGGCTCGGTGCGCCGCCGCAACGGCGAGGGTCAGGAGGTGGAGATCTCCATCCGGCCCCGCCCCGTGCAGGCCGAGCTGCCCTTCTGGCTGACGGCCGCGGGCAGCCCCGACACCTTCCGGCTCGCGGGTGAGCTGGGCGCCCACGTGCTCACCAACCTGATGGGCCAGCAGCTCGACTCGCTCGCGGAGAAGGTGGCGCTCTACCGCGAGGCGTGGCGGCAGCACGGGCATGGTCCCGGCCGGGGCCACGTGAGCCTGATGATCCATACCTTCGTGGGCTCGGACGCCGCCGAGGTGCGCCGCACCGTGCGCGAGCCCCTGCTGCGCTACTTCCGCGGCTCGGTGGACATCTTCAGTGGCTTCGCCGCGAGCCAGGGCTTGAAGGTGGATCCGCGCGCGCTGACGCCCGGGGACATGGACACGCTGCTGGAGCATGGGCTCGAGCGCTACCTGGAGGACGGCGGCCTGTTCGGCACGCCCGAGTCCTGCCTCCCGATGATCGAGCGGGCGCGGAAGCTGGACGTGGACGAGCTGGCGTGCCTCGTGGACTTCGGCGCGGGCACCGAGGCGACGCTGGGCAGCCTGCCGCACCTGGATGCCTTGCGGCGGCGCTCCCAGCCCGAGGACACCGGCCCGGACCCCGTCGTGCTGCACGAGAGCGGCGCGGAGATGGAGGCCCTGCTGGCGCTCGTGCGCGACGCGGGGGTCACCCACCTGCACTGCACGCCCGCGCTGGCTCGCGCGCTCGTCGCGATGCCCGGGGTGGCCGAGGCGCTCCGTCCGGTGCGCCGGCTCCTCGTCGACGGGGTGGCTCCCGAGCTGGCCGCTTCGCTCGCGCGCGCGGCCGGGGTGGAGGTGGTGCGCCGTGAGCGCGCGTTCGGGTCCGGTACCGGTTGCCCGTGCATCCCGAGGCGCGTGCGGAGCCCTCCCTCCTTCCGCCCCCTCCGGCGCATGTGCGGCTCCAGGTGCTCGACTCGCGCGGCCAGCCCGTTCCCGTGGGCGTGGCCGGAGCGCTGGCCGTGGGCGGGGGGTGGGTGCCCCAGGGCTTCTGGATGGCCCCGGAGGCCGCGCGTGATCGGCTCGTGCCCCATCCGTCCGAGGTGGGCGCGCGGTTGCTCACCACGGGGCAGCGCGCCCGCCTGCGCGCCGACGGCTCCGTGGAGCTGCTCGAGGCGAAGCCCGCGACGGCGCCGCGCCCGGCTCCCGCCCGGTCTCCGGCTCCCGCCGCTCGCGTGGAGCAGGCCCCCCGTGCCGAGGCTCCTCCCCCCATCACCCGCGTGCCGAGGGATCGGCCCCTGCCGCTCAGCTTCGCCCAGCAGCGGCTGTGGTACCTGGATCAGCTCGAGCCCGGAAACGTGGCCTACAACAACGCGTCCGCGATCCGCTTGAGCGGGGACCTGGACGTCTCCGCGCTGGAGCGGGCCCTCGCCGAGGTGGTGCGCCGCCACGAGGCCCTGCGGACCACCTTCTCCCTGGAGGACTCCGGCCCCGTGCAGCACATCGCCGACTCCCTGTCCGTGCCCCTGGAGCGCACGGTCCTGGAGGACTCCGGCGAGCGTGAAGCGGCGATCGCCCGGTGGGCCCGCGAGGAGGCCCGGCGTCCCTTCGAGCTGTCCGCGGGGCCGCTCTTGCGCACGGCGCTGCTGCGCGTGCACGACACGGAGCACGTGCTGCTCGTCACCCCGCACCACATCGTCTCCGATGGCTGGTCCGCGGGCGTGATGATGAAGGAACTGGCCGTGCTGTATGCCTCCTTCGTCACGGGGGCCGCGGCGCCGCTGCCCGAGTTGTCCGTGCAGTACGCGGACTACGCCGCGTGGCAGCGCCAGTGGATGCGCGGCCCCACGCTGGAAACGGGGGTGTCCTGGTGGAAGGAGGCGTTGGCCGACGTGCCGATGTTGCACCTGCCCACGGACCGTCCCCGGCCGGCGGTGCAGACGTACCGGGGCGCGCAGCACCGCTTCACCGTGTCCCGGAGCCTCGCCGACGCGCTGGGGGCACTCGCCCGGCGCGAGGGCGCCACGCCCTTCATGGTGCTCATGGCCGCCTATCAGGTGCTCCTGTCGCGCTACAGCGGGCAGGAAGACTTCGCGGTGGGGACGGCCGTGGCGGGCCGCGATCGGCCCGAGCTGGAGCCCCTCGTCGGCTGCTTCATCAACTCGGTGGCCCTGCGCGCCGGGCTCTCCGGAGACCCCACGTTCCTGGAGCTGCTGGGCCGCGTGCGCACCACCGCCCTGGGGGCCTTCGCCCACCAGGACACGCCCTTCGAGAAGCTCGTGGACGCGCTGCACGTCACACGGGATCTCGGCCACACGCCCATCTTCCAGACGATGCTGGTGCTGCACAACACGCCCATGCCCATCGTGAAGCTCGCGGGGCTCACCCTGAGTGGCATGGACCTGCACGTGGGCGCGGCCAAGCTGGATCTCGCCCTGGAGCTGCGCGAGGGCCCCGAGGGCCTGTGGGCCGGGCTCGAGTACAACACCGACCTCTTCGACGCGGACACCATCCGCCACATGGGCGAGCACTTCGTCCACCTGCTGGAGCCCTCACCCGGGAGCCCGGGCAGCGGCTCTCCGCGCTGTCGCTGCTGTCCGCCGCCGAGCGCCAGCGGCTGCTCACGGAGTGGAATCCGCCGCCCCGGCCCTCGGACGACACCACCGTGCTGGCGTTGTTCGAGGCCCAGGCCGCCCGGACTCCCGACGCACCCGCCGTGGCCGATGCCACCGTGGTGCTGTCCTACCGGGAGCTCTGCTCTCGCGCCCGCCGCATCGCCCACCTGCTGCGTCGCCAGGGCGTGGGCCCCGAGTCCGTCGTGGCACTCGGGCTGGAGCGCCCCCTGGACGTGGTGTCCGCCATCCTGGGCACGCTCGCGGCGGGCGGCGCCTGCTGCCGTTGGAGCTCTCCACCCCGCGGAGCGGCTGAGGCTCGTGCTCGACGAGGCGGGGGCACGCGTGGTGCTCACCCGCGGCGCCCTGGGGGGCCGGTTCGCGGACAAGGAGGGCGGCCGGGCGGTGGTCGCCCTGGAGGACGCGGCCTCCGAGCCGGCGACGTCTCCGGGTGCTCCCCCGAGCCGCACCACGCGGCCTATGTCCTCTTCACCTCGGGCTCCACGGGTGTTCCCAAGGGCGTGGTGGTGGAGCACCGCCAGCTCGTGCACGCCACGCGCGCCCGGGCCGAGGTGTACGGAGCTCCGGGGGTCTGCGTCTCGCTGTCCCCGTTCACCTTCGACGCCTCGCTCGCCGGGCTGTTCTGGACGCTGCTCCACGGCGGCACGCTGTGCTTCCCCGAGGCCGGGGTGATGGAGGATCCCCGTGGCCTGGTGGAGTCGCTCGCGCGGCACGGCGTCACGCACCTGATTGGCGTGCCCGCGCTCTACGGACAGCTCCTGGCGGCGGCTCCAGCGGGGCCCTCTCGCGCCTGCGCGCCGTCACCGTGGGGGGCGAGGTGTGCCCGCGTGAGCTCGTGCGCGCCCACCACGAGGCCCTGCCCCACACGCCGCTCTACAACGAGTACGGACCCACCGAGGCCACCATCTGGAGCACCGTGCACCGGGTGGAGCCCTCGGAGCTCGGGCCGGTGCCCATCGGCCGGCCCATTCCGGGAGCGCGCGTGTACGTGCTCGACGAGCGGCTCCAGTTCGTGCCCGTGGGCGTGCCGGGCGAGCTGTTCGTGGGTGGCGGCGGCGTGGCGCGCGGCTACCTGGGCCGTCCGGACGCGACTTCCGAGCGCTTCCTGGCTGATCCCTTCGAGCCGAGCCCTGGAGCGCGGCTGTACCGCACGGGAGATCGCGTGCGCTGGCGCAAGGACGGGGTGCTGGAGTTCCTCGGTCGCCAGGACGGGCAGGTGAAGGTGCGGGGCTTCCGCATCGAGACGGGAGAGGTGGAAGCGGTGCTCGCCACCCACCCCGGGCTGCGCGAGGTGGCGGTGGTGGCGCGAGAGGACGGCCGGGGAGGGCGGCGGCTCGTGGGCTACGTCGTGGCCCATGAGCACCCGGGTCCCGACGCGGAAGTGCTGAGGACGTTCCTGCGCGAGCGGCTGCCCGAGTACATGGTGCCGGCCGCCTTCGTGGAACGGGAGTCCCTGCCGCGCACGCGCACGGGCAAGGTGGACGCGCGCGCCCTTCCGGCGCCGGAGCCGCGGCCGGCGAGCCGGAGCGCGGCGTACGTGGCGCCTCGCAACGAGCTGGAGGAGCGGCTCGCGGGCCTGTGGCGCGAGGTGCTCGGCGTGGAGCGGGTGGGGGTGGACGACAACTTCTTCGAGCTGGGCGGGGACTCCATCCTCGGCATCCAGATCGTCACCCGGGCGGGCCGGGCCGACATCGAGCTGTCGCCACGCCAGGTCTTCCAGAATCCCACCGTGGCCCGGCTCGCGGCGGTAGCGAACACGCGGCTGGCCGTGCGGGCCGAGCAGGGGCTGGTGACGGGGCCGGTGGCGCTCTCGCCCATCCAGCGCTGGTTCTTCGAGCAGGCGCCCGCCGAGCCCCACCATTGGAACATGTCGCTCTTCCTGGAGGTGCGCGGTGCCCTGGACGTGGAGGTGCTGGAGCGGGCGCTGACGCACGTGACGGAGCACCACGATGCGCTGCGCCTGCGCTTCGCACGTGAGGCGGACGGCTGGCGGCAGGTGAGCGAGGCCGTGGGCCCGCCGCCGCGGGTGGAGCAGGTGGACGTGTCGGGTGTCCCCGCGGAGCTCCAGGCGGCGGAGCTGGAGCGGCGGGCCACGCGGGTGCAGGGCTCGCTGCGGTTGGAGGAGGGGCCGCTGCTCCGGGCGGTGCTGTTCCACCTCGGGGCGGGGCGGTCCGGGCGCTTGTTGCTCGTGCTGCACCACCTGGTGGTGGACGGCGTGTCCTGGCGCATCCTCCTGGAGGATCTGCTCACGGCCTACTCGCGGCTCGCCGTGGGGGCCGCGCCGGAGCTGCCGCCGAAGACGACCTCCTTCCAGGCCTGGTCGCGGGGTCTGTCCGAGCATGCACGCTCGGAGGCCCTGGAGGCCGAGCGCTCCTGGTGGTTGGCGCGTCCCTGGTCTCGCGTCACGCGCCTGCCGGTGGACGTGTCGGGGGGCGACAACACCGAGGGACTCGCGCGGAGCGTGAGCGGGAGCCTCACCGCCGAGGAGACGCGGGCGCTGCTGCAGGACGTGCCCCGCGCGTACCACACGCAAATCAACGACGTGCTCCTCACGGCGCTCGCCCAGGCGGTGGGGCATTGGACGGGCAATCCGCTGGTGCTGGTGGACGTGGAGGGCCATGGCCGCGAGGAGCTGCTCGCCGGGCTGGACGTGTCACGCACGGTGGGCTGGCTCACCACGTACTTCCCGGCGTTGTTGGACCTCCAGGAGGCCAAGGGGCCCGGTGAGGCCCTGCGGGCGGTGAAGGAGCAACTGCGCGCCGTGCCCTCCAAGGGCATGGGCTACGCGCTGCTGCGCCACCTCGTGGAGCCCTCGCCGCTCGTGGCGCTTCCCCGGGCGGAGCTGAGCTTCAACTACCTCGGACAGGTGGACGGCGCGCTGGCGGAAGGGGGACTGCTCGGGCTCGCTCCCGAGAGCGCCGGAGCGCAGCGGGGCCTGGCAACCGCAGGCCGTACCTGCTCGACGTGGTGGGCGCGGTGGTGGGCGGCCGGCTCCAGCTGACGTGGTCGTACGGACAGGCCCAGCACCGCGAGGACACCCTCGCGCGGCTCGCGGCGGACTTCCTCACGCGGCTGCGTGAGCTGATCGCCCACTGCCAGTCCCCCGAGGCGGGTGGCCACACGCCCTCGGACTTCCCGCTCGCGAAGGTCAAGCAGAACCAACTCGACAAACTCTCCGCCCGTTTCGGCAAGAAGACCCGATGAGCGACAACCTCGAAGATCTCTACCCGCTCTCCCCGCTCCAGCAGGGCCTGCTCTTCCACGTCCTCCAGTCGCCGGGCACCGGCCTGTATCTCAACCAGCTCTCGTGTGAGCTGCGCGGCCCGCGGGAGATCTCCACCTTCCTCGAGGCCTGGCGGCGGGTGACGGAGGCGTACCCCATCCTGCGCACGGCCCTGGTCTGGGACGATGTCGACGAGCCCCTCCAGGTCGTGCTGCGCGAGGTGGAGTTGCCGCTCGTGCGCGAGGACTGGCGTGGCGTTCCGCCCGCGGAGCTGGAGGCGCGGCTGGCCACGTGGCTGGAGGAGGACCGGCGGCGGGGGTTCGAGCTCGGCACGCCGCCCCTGATGCGTCTGGCGCTGCTGCGCACGGGGGACACGGCGTACCGCTTCGTCTTCAGCCACCACCATATCCTCCTGGACGGGTGGTCCGTTCCGCTGCTCATCCGCCAGGTCTTCGTCGTCTACGAGAGCCTCGTCCGGGGGCACTCGCCGCGGGTGGAGCCGTCGCGGCCGTACCGGGACTACATCGAGTGGATTCAATCGCGGGGCCTGGAGGAGTCCGAGCGGTTCTGGCGCCGCTCGCTCGCGGGCTTCCTCGAGCCCAATGAGTTGGGCAGGGGCTTCCCGGCGACGGGGGATGGCGCTCGGCCTGGCCGCGCCTCGCGCAAGCGCTACCTGTCCGCCGCGGCCACGGAGGCGGTGAATGCGTTCGCGCGCCAGCACGGGCTCACGGTCAACACGGTGGTGCAGGGGGCCTGGGCGCTCCTCGTCGGGCACTACTCGGGGCGGGAGGACGTCGTCTTCGGCACCACGGTGTCGGGCCGGCCGCCGGAGCTGCCCGGCGTGGAAGGCATGGTGGGCCTGTTCATCAACACGCTGCCGGTGCGCGTGCGGCTGACCGCGGACGAGCCGCTGGTGGCGTGGCTCTCCGCGCTCCAGACGTGGCTGCTGGAGATGCGGCAGCACGAGCACTCGCCCCTGGTGAAGGTCCAGCGCTGGAGCGAGGTGCCCGCGGGCACGCCGCTCTTCGAGACCCTGCTGGTCTTCGAGAACTACCCGGTGGATGCGGCGCTCTCCACGCCGCTGCCCTCGCTGGAGGTGCGGGACGTGCGCTCGGTGGAGACGGACCACCATCCGCTGACGCTCGTGGCGGTGCCCGGGCGCGAGTTGCGGTTGGAGCTGTCCCATGAGGGCGCGCGCTTCGATGGGGCGTACGTGGAGCAGATGCTGGCGCGGCTGGGCCATCTGCTGGAGTCCATGGCGGCCCGGCCCGGTCAGCGGCTGCGCGAGCTGTCCCCGGTGGACGGGGTGGAGGCCCGGCTGCTCCGGGAGTGGGGCACCCCGGGGGCGGAGGCTCCCCGGCCCGAGGCCCTGCACCGGCTCTTCGAGCAGCAGGTGGCCCGGACGCCGGACGCGGAGGCGCTGGTGTTCGGCGCCCAGCGGCTCACGTACGCGGAGCTGGAGGCACGGGCCAATCAGCTCGCGCACCACCTGCTCGGCCAGGGCGTGACGGCCGAGTCGCGGGTGGTGGTGTGCCTGGAGCGCTCGCCGGAGCTCACCATCGCGATGTTTGGCGTGCTCAAGGCGGGCGGGGCGTACGTGCCCCTGGATCCTCCTGGCCCGCGGCGCGGCTCCAGTCGATTCGGGAGGACAGTGGCGCCGTGCTGGTGCTCGCCGAGGAGCGCACGGCGGCCTGGCTCGAGGGGACGGGCGCCCGGAAGGTGCTGCTCGACGTGGAGCGCGAGCGGCTCGCCCTGGAGCCCCGGACTGCTCCCAAGGTGGCGGTGGACCCCGGGCAACTGGCCTACATCATCTATACGTCGGGCTCGACGGGACGGCCGAAGGGCGTGCTGGTGGAGCACCGGGGCGTGCGCAACACCATCGCCTCCGCGGCGCGCTGGTGGGCGGCGGGGCCCGGCAAGCGCTTCCTGCAGTTCGCCTCGGCGAGCTTCGATGCCTCGGCCTTCGACATCTTCAGCACCCTGCTGAGCGGCGCGACGTTGGTGATGGCCCCCCGCGAGTCGATCCTTCCCGGGGCGGGGCTGCTGCGGCTCTTGCGCGAGGAGCGGGTGACGGGCGCGATGCTCACGCCCTCGGTGCTGGAGGCCACGCCCGTGGAGCCCCTGCCCGAGCTGGAGTCGCTGCTGGTGGCGGGCGAGGCGTGCGGTCCGCGTCTTCCCGCGCGCTGGGGGCCGGGCCGGCGTTTCGGCAACGTGTACGGGCCCACGGAGGTGAGCATCTGCTGCACCATCGCCGAGTGCTCGCCGGACGCGCCCGTGACGCCCCTGGGCCCGCCGCTCGCGGGGACGACGGCGTATGTGCTCGATGCGAGGCTGCGGCCGGTGGCGCCCGGCGTCCGGGGCGAGCTGTATGTCGGTGGCGCGGGCGTGACGCGGGGCTACCTCGGGCGTCCGGAGCTCACCGCCGAGCGCTACATCCCGGATCCCTTCAGTGGCGAAGCCGGGGGGCGGCTGTACCGCACGGGAGACGTGGTGCGGTGGATGCCGGACGGGCAGCTCGAGTTCCTGGGCCGCGCCGATCAGCAGGTGAAGCTGCGCGGGTTCCGCATCGAGCTGGGAGAGATCGAGACGGCGCTGCGGGCGCTGGAGTCCGTGGGCGAGGCGGTGGTGGTGCTCCGTCCGGGGCCGCAGGAGGGCTCTCGGCTGGTGGGCTACGTGGTCGCCGCGGCGGGGAAGCCGGCGCCCTCGGGGCGCGAGCTGCGCGAGCGGCTGCGCGAGCGGCTGCCGGAGTACATGGTTCCCTCGGACATCGTCGTGTTGGAGGCGCTGCCGCTCAATACGAGTGGCAAGGTGGATCGCCGGGCGCTGCCCGAGCCGGAGCGCACGCGGGACGTGGCGCTTGCCTATGAGCCGCCGCGCACGCCGGTGGAGCGGACGCTGGCGGAGGTCTGGGCGCAGGTGCTCGGGCACGAGCGCGTGGGCATCCACGACGAGTTCTTCGAGTTGGGAGGCGACTCCATCCTCGCCATCCAGATCATCTCGCGGGCGGCGCAGGCGGGCGTGCACGTCACGGCGCGGCAGCTCTTCGCGCATCCGACGGTGGCGCGGCTCGCGGCGGTGGCGGGCTCCGCGCCCGGGGTGGTGGCCGAGCAGGGCCGGGTGACGGGCCCGGTGGTGCTCACCCCCATCCAGCGCTGGTTCCTGGAGCAGGAGCCGCTGGCCCCGCATCATTATAACCAGGCGCTGCTCTTCTCCCTGCGCGAGCCCCTGGACGCGGGGCCGCTGGAGCAGGCCCTGCAGCACCTGCGCCTGCACCATGACGCGCTGCGGATGCGCTTCACGCGGGACGGTGGCGGCTGGCGCCAGGAGAACGGAGGGCCCGAGGGCCGCCTGTCGCTGGAGCGCGTGGAGCTCTCCGGACGCACACCCGGCGATCGCCTCGCGGCCCTGGAGGCGCATGCGGCCCGGGTGCAGTCCTCGCTGAACCTGGAGGAGGGGACGCTCGCGCGCGCGGTGCTGTACGAGATGGGCGCGGGAGAGCCAGGACGGTTGCTGCTCACCATCCACCACCTCGCGGTGGATGGCGTGTCGTGGCGGGTGTTGTTGACGGATCTGCTCACGGCGTGGAGTCAGTTGCGCGCGGGCGGGCCGGTGAGCCTGCCTCCGAAGACGACGTCCTTCCAGCAGTGGGCGGAGCGATTGGAGGCGTACGCCCAGACCGAGGCCGTCCAGGCACGGGCGGCGTACTGGCTGGGCCTGCCCTGGGAGCGGGTCTCCCGGCTGCCCGTGGACGTGCCGGGAGGCGAGGACACCGTGGGCACCTCGCGCGTGGTGCGCGTGGAGCTGGGCGCGGAGGAGACCCGCGCGCTGCTCCAGGAGGTGCCACGGGTCTGGCGCGCGCGGGTGGAGGAGGTGCTGCTCACCGCGTTGGTGGAGAGCTTCCGGGAGTGGACGGGCGCGCCCGTGCTGCTCGTGGACCTGGAGGGGCATGGACGCGAGGACGTCCTCGAGGGCGTGGACGTGTCGCGCACCGTGGGGTGGTTCACCAGCCTGTACCCCGTGGTGCTGGAGGCGGGAGCTGGCGGGGTGCCCGAGTCGGGACTCAAGGCGGTCAAGGAAGCCCTGCGCCGCGTTCCCGAGCGCGGGCTGGGGTTTGGCCTGCTGCGCTACCTGTCTCGCGAGGGCGGGGTGGCCGAGCGGCTGAGGGCCCTGCCTCCGGCGGAGGTGTCCTTCAACTACCTGGGGCAGTTGGACACCGTGCTGCCTCCCGAGTCCCCGCTCTCGCTGGTCACCGATTTCGTGGGGCCCACCGAGGATCCGCGGGCGCGGCGCTCCCACCGGCTCGTCGTCAACGCCATCGTCTCGGGGGGCTGCCTCCAGGTGTCCTGGACGTATGGCGAGCGGGTCTTCCGGAGCGCGACGGTGGAGTCCCTGTCGCGGGGCTTCCTCTCGTCCGTGCGTGCGCTGCTCGGTCGGTGCGCGGCGGAGGACGGGCCGAGCGTGCTCACGCCGTCCGACTTCCCGCTGGCCCCGCTGGGGCAGTCGGCGCTGGACGTCCTGGTGGCGCGAGTGGCCCGGGAGGGCGCTCGGGGCCGGCGCGACCTCGAGGACCTGTACCCGCTCTCCCCGCTCCAGCAGGGCATGCTCTTCCACGTCCTCCAGGCGGCGGGCGGTGGGGTGTATTTCAACCAGCTCGCGACCGAGCTGCGCGGCACGCTGGACCTCTCCGCGTTCACGAGGGCCGGCGGCAGGTGGTGGAGGCGCATCCCATCTTGCGCACCGCCATCTTCTGGGAGGGCGTCGACGTTCCGCTGCAGGGGGTGTTCCGCGAGGTGGAGCCGCCGCTCGTGCAGGAGGACTGGCGCGGGGTGCCCGCCGTCGAGCAGGACGCCCGCTTCGCGCGGTGGTTGGAGGCTGACCGGGAGCGGGGCTTCTCGCTGTCCACGCCGCCGCTGATCCGCCCGGCGCTGCTGCGCACGGGAGACGCGGCATACCGCTTCGTCTTCAGCCACCACCACCTGCTGCTCGACGGGTGGTCGGTGCCCATCGTCGTCCGTCAGGTCTTCGCGCTCTATGACCAGCTCACCCGGGGGGTGGAGCCCCGGTTGGAGCCGACGCGGCCGTACCGGGACTACATCGCCGGCTCCAGGGGCGGGGCCTGGAGGAGTCCGAGCGGTTCTGGCGCCACGCGCTCGAGGGGTTCTCCGAGCCCACGGAGCTGGGGCGCTCCCCGGTGCATGCGGCGGACGCTGGCCGGCGGTCGCGGCAGGTCCACCTGACGGAGGCCACCACCGAGGCGGTGAATGCGTTCGCGCGCCAGCACGGGCTCACGGTCAACACGGTGGTGCAGGGGGCCTGGGCGCTCCTGCTGGGTCACCACGCGGGCACGCGCGACGTCGTCTTCGGCACCACGGTGTCGGGCCGTCCGCCGGAGCTGCCCGGCGTGGAGCAGATGGTGGGCCTGTTCATCAACACGCTGCCGGTGCGCGTGCGCTTCTCCCCGGACGAGTCGCTGGTGGAGTGGCTGCGGCACAACCAGACGTGGCTGCTGGAGATGCGGCAGCACGAGCACTCGCCCCTGGTGAAGGTCCAGCGCTGGAGCGAGGTGCCCGCGGGCACACCGCTCTTCGAGAGCCTGATGATCTTCGAGAACTACCCGGTGGACACGGCGCTGGCCACGTCGCTGCCCGCGTTGGAGGTGCGGGACACGCGCTCGTTGGAGGTGGACCATCATCCGCTGACGCTCATCTCCTCGCCGGGGCGCGAGCTGCCGCTGCACCTGTCGTATGACGGCGCGCGCTTCGGCGGGGCGCACGTGGAGGGAATGCTGCGGCAACTGCGCCACCTGCTGGAGAGCATGGTGGCCCGGCCCGGAGCTCGGCTGGGCGAGCTGTCCCTGGTGGACGACGCCGCGCGGGGGCTGCTGCGGGAGTGGAGCGGGGCGGATGTGCGCGCGTACGCGCCGGAGTTGTTGCACCACTCCTTCGAGCAGTGGGCCCGGACGGCGCCGGAGGCGGAGGCGATCCGCTTCGTCGGAGAGCGGCTCTCCTATGGCGAGCTGGACGCGAGAGCGAACCAGCTCGCGCACCATTTGAGGGGCCAGGGGGTGGGGGCGGAAGCGCGGGTGGTGCTGTGCCTGGAGCGCTCGCCGGAACTCATCATCGCGATGCTCGGGGTGCTCAAGGCGGGGGGTGCCTATGTGCCGTTGGATCCCTCCTGGCCGGCGGCGCGGCTGCGCTCCATCCTCGAGGACAGTGGCGCCGTGCTGGTGCTCGTCCAGGAGCGCACGGCGGGGTGGCTGGAGGGGACGGGCGCGAGGCGGGTGCTGCTGGACACGGAGCGGGAGCGCCTGGCGCGCGAGCCCATGACGACTCCGGTCGTGGCGCTGGAGCCGGGCCAGTTGGCCTATGTCATCTACACCTCGGGCTCCACGGGCAAACCCAAGGGCGTGCTGGTGGAGCACCAGAGCGCGAGCAACACGGTGAAGGGCACGCGCTGGGCGTGGTCAATCGGCCCGGACAAGCGGGTGCTTCAGTTCGCCTCGGCGAGCTTCGACGTGTCGGTGTTCGAGATCCACGGCGCGTTGAGCGACGGAGCGTGTCTGGTGATGGCGCCGCGCGAGGCGTTGATGCCGGGAGCGGACCTGCTGCGGGTGCTGCGCGAGGAGCGGGTGACGACGGCGGTGCTCACGCCCTCGGTGTTGGAGGTGACGCCCGTGGAGGCACTGCCCGCCCTGGAGTCGATGATGGTGGCGGGCGAGGCGTGTGGACCCCGCCTTCCCTTGCGCTGGGGCGTGGGGCGGCGGTTCGTCAACGCGTACGGGCCGACGGAGGTCTCCATCTACGCGACGGCCGCCGAGTGCCCGCCGGGCTCGCCCGTGGTGCCCATTGGACGGCCGCTCGCGGGGGCGACGGCGTACGTGCTCGACGCGGAGCTGAAGCCCGTGGCCCCGGGGGTGCGCGGGGAGCTGTATATCGGTGGCGCGGGCGTGACGCGGGGCTATCTCGGACGCCCGGAGCTGACGGCCGAGCGCTTCCTCCCGGATCCCTTCGGCGCGGCCCCGGGCGCGCGCCTGTACCGCACGGGCGACGTGGTGCGGTGGCTGCCGGATGGCCAGCTGGAGTTCTTCGGCCGCTCCGATGATCAGGTGAAGCTGCGCGGCTTCCGCATCGAGCTGGGGGAGGTGGCGGCGGCGCTGCGGGAGCAGCCGCGCGTGCGCGACGCGGTGGCGCTGGTGCGCCAGTACGGGCCGGGAGATCAACGGCTGGTGGCCTACGTGGTGCCCGAGGCGGAGGGGCCAGCGCCTTCCGCGCGCGAGTGGCGCGAGCGGCTGCGCGAGCGGTTGCCGGAGTACATGATTCCCGGGGCCTTCGTGGTCCTGGACGCGCTGCCCTACACGACGAGCGGCAAGCTGGATCGCCGGGCGCTGCCCGCGCCGGAGCGAGCCCGGGACACGGCCGCGACGCCGAGCGCCGCCCCGCGCACGCCCGTGGAGCAGTCGCTGGCCGAGGTGTGGGCCCGGGTGCTCGGGCACGAGCGTGTGGGCATCCACGATGACTTCTTCGAGCTGGGAGGCGACTCCATCCTCGCCATCCAGATCATCTCTCGAGCGGCGCAAGCGGGCCTGCACGTCACGGCGCGGCAGCTCTTCTCCCATCCGACGGTGGCGCGGCTCGCGGCGGTGGCGGGCTCCGCGCCCGGGGTGGTGGCCGAGCAGTCCCTGGTGACGGGCCCGGTGGTGCTCACGCCCATCCAGCGCTGGTTCCTGGAGCAGGAGTCGCCGGCCCCGCATCATTATAATCAGGCGCTGCTCTTCTCCCTGGGCGAGCCCCTGGACGCGGGGCTGCTGGAGCGGGCCCTCCAGCATTTGTACCTGCACCATGACGCGCTGCGGATGCGCTTCACGCGGGACGCCGGAGGCTGGCGCCAGGAGAACGCGGGCGGTGGGGGACGGTTCCCGTTGGAGCAGGTGGACCTGTCCGGAGTCGCGCCGGGTGAGCGCGGCGCGGCCCTGGAGGCCCATGCCACGCGGGCGCAGGTGTCGTTGGACCTGGCGGGAGGGAGCGTCGCGCGCGCGGTGCTGTTCGACCTGGGGGCGGGGAGCCGGGGCGGTTGCTGCTCGTCATCCACCACCTCGTGGTGGACGGTGTGTCGTGGCGGGTGTTGCTGACGGACCTGCTCACCGCGTGGAGCCAGCTTCGCGAGGGACGCGCCGTCCAACTGCCGCCGAAGACGACGTCCTTCCGGCAGTGGGCGGAGCGGTTGGAAGCCTGGGCGGGGACTCCCACCGCGCACGAGGAGGCCGGCTACTGGTTGGGGCTGCCTTGGGAGCGTGTCGCGCGCCTGCCGGTGGACCTGCCGGGAGGTGATGACACGGTGGCGTCCTCGCGCCAGGTGGGCATGGAGCTCGACGCCGAGGAGACGCGGGCGTTGCTGCACGAGGTGCCGCGGGCCTGGAGGACACGCGTGGAGGAGGTGCTGCTCACCGCGCTGGCGGAGAGCTTCCGGCGGTGGACGGGCTCGCCCGTGTTGCTCGTGAACCTGGAGGGACACGGCCGCGAGGGCATGCTCGAGGGGGTGGACGTGTCGCGCACCGTGGGGTGGTTCACCAGCCTCTTCCCGGTCGTGCTGGAGACGGCGGACGGAGCGCCTCCGGAGGCGGGACTCGTGAGCGTCAAGGAGACGCTGCGGCGGCTGCCCCGGCGCGGCGTGGGCTTCGGCGTGTCGCGCTACCTCTCTCGCGAGCCCGGGCTGCGGGCTCTTCCCGATGCCGAGGTCTCCTTCAACTACCTGGGCCAGCTCGACCACGTGCTGCCCGAGGGCGCGCCGGTCTCGATGGCCTCCGAGTCGGTGGGGCCCACCTGGTCGGGCGGCACCCGGCGCCGCCATCTGCTCGACGTCGGTGCCATCGTGTCCCAGGGCCGTCTCCAGCTCTCCTGGACGTACAGCGAGACGGTGCACCAGCGTGGCACCATCGAGGCGCTCGCCCGGGACTTCCTGCGCGCGCTGCGGACGCTGATCGCCCGGTGCACCCGGGAGGACGCGGGGGGCTTCACGCCGTCCGACTTCCCGCTCGCGGCGCTCGGGCACCGGGAGCTGGACTCCCTGGTGGAGCGGGTGACGCGGGGCGAGGCCCGGCAGCGGCGGAACATCGAGGACGTGTACGCACTCTCCCCGCTCCAGCAGGGGCTGCTCTTCCACGTGCTGCGTGACACGAGCGCGGGCGTCTACCTCAACCAGATGTCCTGGGCGGTGCACGGGGAGCTGGACGTGACGGCAGTGGCCCGGGCCGGCGGGAGACGGTGGCGCGGCATGCCCAGCTGCGCACCGCCTTCTTCTGGGATGGGTTGGAGACTCCGGTGCAGGTGGTGCTGCGCGACGTCCGGTTTCCGCTCCACTCGGAGGACTGGAGGAGGTGCCCGCCTCGGAGCACGGGGCCCGGCTCGCGGCGTGGGTGGAAGCGGATCGGCGGCGGGGCTTCGAGGTGGAGCGGGCGCCGTTGATGCGGCTCGCCGTGCTGCGCACCGGGGAGCGGGTGTGGCACTTCGTGTGGAGCTACTCGCACCTGTTGCTGGATGGCTGGTCGGTGCCGCGGGTGATGGGCGAGGTGTTCCGCCGCTACGGCGCGCTGAGCCGGGGCGAGGTGCTCTCCCTGCCCGAGCCGCGTCTCTATCGGGACTTCATCGACTGGTTGAAGCGCAGGGACCTGGAGGCGGCGGAGGCGTTCTGGCGCCGGTCGCTCGCGGGCTTCACCTCGCCCACGCGGGTGGGCGCGGATCGGGGCGCCCCACCGGAGGGAGGCCCGGTGCGCCGGGAGTGGCACGCGCGGCTGGAGCCCGAGGCCGCCGCGGCGTTCCGGGCCTTCTCGCGCCGCCAGCAGGTGACGCTGGGCACGTGCATCCAGGGGGCCTGGGCGTTGCTGTTGCGCCACCACGCGGGCGAGGACGACGTGGTGTTCGGCTGCACGATGTCGGGCCGTCCCGCGTCCTTGCCGGGCGTGGAGGAGATGGTGGGGTTGTTCATCAACACCCTGCCGGTGCGCGTGCGGGTGCCGCGAGGCAAGGCCGTGGGGGAGTGGCTGCGCGAGCTCCAGGCGTGGCTCGTGGAGATGCGGCAGTACGACTACACGCCCCTGGTGGATGTCCAGCGCTGGGGGGAGGTGCCGCGGGGCACGCCACTCTTCGAGACGCTGGCCGTCGTGGAGAACTACCCGATGGACGCCGCCGCCGGAGCACAGGTGGCGCTGGAGATCCGCGACGTGAGGGGCCACGAGCTGGACACCTTCCCGCTGACGCTCATCGCGGAGACGAACGAGGAGGTGAGGCTGCACCTCTTTCATGACGAGCGCCGCATCGACGGGGCGGACGCGGAGCGGATGCTGGGGCACCTGCTGACGCTGCTTACCCGCATGGTGGAGGATGCCGGGCGCCCGGTGGTGGAGCTGTCTCCGCTGGACGAGGTGGAGCGCGGCCGGGTGCTGCGGGAGTGGAACGCGACGGCGGTGGAGCGCGGGGGAGGCGACGGGCTCGCGGCGTTGTTCGAGGCGCGGGTGCGGCGGGCACCGGAGGCGCTGGCGGTGGTGATGGGGGCCGAGCGGCTCACGTATGGCGAGTTGGACTCGCGGGCCAACCAGGTGGCGCACCGGTTGCGCCGGATGGGGGTGGGCCCGGACGTGTGCGTGGGCCTGTGCGTGGAGCGCTCGCTGGAGCTGGTGGTGGGGCTCTGGGGCATCCTCAAGGCGGGCGGGGCGTACGTGCCGTTGGATCCGGCGTATCCACCCGAGCGGCTGCGCTACATGGTGGCGGACTCGGGGGCGGGCGTGGTGGTGACGGCGGGCGAGGCGGCCCAGGGGCTCGTGGGGCCGGGGGTCCGGCTGCTGCGGCTGGACGCGGAGGCCGAGGCCCCGGAGACCGGCCGGAGACTCCCGTGGTGGGAGGCGCGGGAGCGGAGCACCTCGCCTACGCCATCTACACGTCGGGCAGCACGGGCCAGCCCCGGGCGGTGATGGTGCGCCAGGGCGCGGTGGTCAACCTCATCGAGGCGCTGCACCGCGAGGTGTACGCCTCGCTGGAGCCGGCTCGGCGCGTGAGCGTCAACGGCTCGGTGTCCTTCGACACGTCGGTGAAGCAGCTCTTCCAACTGTTGAAGGGCCACGTGCTGGACCTGACGCCGGAGGAGGTGCGCTTCGACGGTGAGGCGCTGCGCGAGTACCTGGAGCGGCAGCGGGTGGATGTCTTTGACTGCACGCCTTCCCAGCTCCTGTTGTTGGTGGAGACGGGCTGGCTGGAGGAGACCTCGCGCGGGCTCACGCTGTTGATTGGTGGCGAGGCCATCTCCGAGGCGCTGTGGCGGAGGCTGGGCGCCGCGCGGCGGGTGCGTGCCTTCAACGTCTACGGACCCACCGAGTGCACGGTGGACGCGACGGTGTGCCTCATCGGGGGAACGCGCGAGCGCCCGGTGTTGGGACGGCCCATCGACAACGTGCGGCTGTACGTCCTGGATGGGCACGGACGGCCGGTGGGCGTGGGCGTGGCGGGAGAGCTGTACATCGGGGGGGCGGGCACGGCGCGCGGCTATCTCGGCCGTCCGGACGTGACGGCGGAGCGCTTCGTGCCGGATGGCTTCGGGAGCGAACCCGGAGCCCGGCTGTACCGGACGGGAGACCGGGCCCGGTGGCGGGAGGATGGGACGGTGGAGTTCCTCGGGCGCGTGGACTTCCAGGTGAAGCTGCGCGGCTACCGCATCGAGCTGGGCGAGGTGGAAGCGGTGCTGAGGGCGCAGCCGGACGTGCGGGACGCGGTCGCCGTCGTGCGCGAGTACGGGCCGGGAGATCAGCGGCTGGTGGCCTACGTGGTGGCGGGGGCCGAGGTGGACGGCGCCGCGCTCCGTTCCGTCCTCGCGGCGCGGTTGCCCGAGGCCTGGGTGCCCGCGGCCGTCATGAGCCTGCCATCCTTCCCGCTCACGCCGAGTGGCAAGGTGGATCGCCAGGCGCTGCCGTTGCCCGGAGGGCTCTCGCGGAGCGAGGGCTTCGTCCCGCCGCGGACGGACACCGAGCGGCGGCTCGCGGAGTTGTGGGCCGCGACGCTGGGCGTGGAGCGCGTGGGGGCGACGGACTCCTTCTTCGAGCTGGGTGGACATTCGCTGCTGGCCACGCGGCTCGTGTCCCGTATCCGGAGCGCGTTCGCGGTGGAGTTGCCGCTGCGCGCCGTCTTCGACTCGCCCACGCTGGAGGCACTGGCCCGGCGGGTGGAGGCGTCTCCCCGGAGGGTGGCGCGGCTGCCGGCACCACCTCTCCTGGTTCGGCGTCCCGAGGGGGAGGTGTCGCTGAGCTTCGCGCAGCAGCGGCTGTGGTTCCTGGATCGGCTCCAGCCCGGGAGCGTGGCCTACAACATCCCGTACGCGGTGCGGCTGACGGGGACGTTGGATGTCCCGGCATTGGAGCGGGGGCTGACGGCGATCCTCCAGCGGCACGAGGTGCTGCGCACGACGTTCGGTGAGGTGGAAGGACGGCCGGTGGCGCGAGTGGAGGCGCGGGGAGCGGTGCCACTCGGGCGGGTGGACCTCTCGGGGCTGCCGGGGGAGACGCGCGAGGAGCGGGTGCACCAACTGGCGGAGCGCGAGGCCCGCGAGCCGTTCTCGCTCGCGCACGGGCCGCTCTGGAGGACGACGCTGTTGCGCCGGCGCCGGACGAGCACGTGTTGTTGATGACGATGCACCACATCGTCACGGATGGCTGGTCCATGGGCATCTTCGTGCGCGAGCTGGCGGCGCTGTATGGGGCCGCGTCGCGAGGGGAGCCGAGCCCGTTGGCGGAGCTGCCGGTGCAGTACGCGGACTACGCGCGCTGGCAGCGCGAGTGGCTCCGGGGCGAGGTGTTGGAGGCGCAGTTGGCGTACTGGCGCGAGCACCGGCGGGTAGCCCTCCGGTGTTGAACCTGCCGTTGGACAAGCCTCGGCCCGAGGCGCCGGCGTTCCGTGGAGGGGCGCACACGTTCCTCGTGCCGGAGTCGGTGGCGGAGCCGCTCCGGGTGCTGGGGCGGCGGGAGGGGTGCAGCCTGTTCATGGTGCTGCTGGGAGGCTTCCAGGTGTTGCTCGGCCGGTGGAGCGGGCAGGAGGACATCGTGGTGGGCTCGCCGGTGGCGGGGCGCACGCGGGCGGAGGTGGAGGGGCTGATTGGCTTCTTCGTGAACACGCTGGTGTTGAGGACGCGGGTGGGTGGGGCGCCGACGTTCCGGGAGGTGCTGGGGCGGGTGAGGGAGGTGGCGTTGGGGGCGTACGCGCACCAGGACGTGCCCTTCGAGAAGCTGGTGGAGGAGCTGAGGCCCGTGCGGGACATGAGGTACACGCCGCTCTTCCAGGTGATGTTCTCGTTGCAGAACCAGCCTCGGGAGCAGATGGAACTGCCGGGGCTCACGCTCACGGCGCTCGAGTCGGTGGCGGGGGGAGCGAAGTTCGATCTCTCCCTGTTCTTCGAGGAGGAGGCGGAGGGAGGGCTGCGTGGGGTGTTCGACTACGACGCGAGCCTGTTCGAGGAAGGCACGGTGGCGAGGTGGGCCTCGGAGCTGGTGGCGCTGCTCGAGGCGGTGGCGAGGCAGCCGGAGGTCTCCCTTCCCCGGCTGTTGGGAGAGGGGCCCATGCCCGCGCGGACGCCAGCGCCGCTGCTGGCCGAGCCGCCGCGCGCGTCGCCGGGGTACGTGCGGCCGGAGGAGCCGGTGGCGCTCGAGCTGGCGGGACTGTGGCGCGAGCTGCTCCAGGTCGAGCGGGTGGGGCTGCACGACAACTTCTTCGAGCTGGGAGGGCATTCGCTGCTGGCCACTCAACTCGTGGCGCGGGTGAAGCAGCGCCTGGGGGTGGAGCTTCCGCTGCGGGTTCTCTTCGAGGCGCCGGACCTCGGCGCGCTGGCCGAGCGCATCCAGTCCCGCGTGGGAGTGCCCGGGGTGGACGAGGGCAACCGGGTGACGCTCCAGGCGGAGGGGACAGAGACGCCCTTCTTCTGGGTGCACCCGGTGGGAGGCAACGTGCTGTGCTACGCGGAGCTGGCGAGGAGGCTGGGCGCTGGGCGTCCCTTCCATGCGCTGCGGGCCACGGGGTTGGACGGACGCGAGGCGCCGCTCACGCGGGTGGAGGACATGGCGCGGAGGTACGTGGAGCAGGTGCGGGCCGTGCGGGCCGAGGGCCCCTATCTGCTCGGGGGCTGGTCCTTGGGCGGGACGGTGGCGTTCGAGATGGCGAGGGAGCTGCGGCGCCAGGGGCAGGAGGTGGCGTTGCTGGTGCTGCTCGACAGCTTCGCTCCCTCGGAGTCGCCCGTGCCGGAGGGGGATGAGGCGCTGCTGTTCGCGGGTTTCGCGGCGGACCTGGCGCGGAGCGCGGGTGCCGAGTCATCGCTCACGCCCGAGTCCTTCGAGAACCTGTCGGGGGAGGAGCGGCTGCGTGCCTTGTGGAGCCATGCGGTGGATGCGCGGTGGCTGCCTGGGGGGACGCGGCTGGAGGAGGTGAGGGCGGTGGTGGACGTGGTGCGAGCCAACCTCCAGGCGGTGTCGCGGTACACGCCCGAGCCCTCCGCGGGGCGGGTGGTGCTGCTCCGGGCGAGGGATGCCCAGAGGAGCGCGGAGCGCGACCCCACGCACGGCTGGGGGGGGCTCGTGCCGTCCGGGCTCACGGTCGAGGACGTCCCGGGAGACCACCATGGCGTGCTCCGGCCGCCGCACGTGGAGCACCTGGCGGAGCGCCTCGGGCGGCTGCTCCGGTAGGTATTGCCCTCCCCGCGCGGATGAGTTCGCGCGGGTGAGGGGTCAGTGGGGGGGATGGTGAAGATGGCCGAGGGGATATCCTCGTCCGTTCCTCCCGTGAGGAGGACTTTGTTGTTGGGCAGCAGGATGGCGCTGCTTTTGTTGTATTTGTGTGGTCCCAACTTCTTGGCGAGCTCGATCCAGGGCAGCTGGGGCCCAGGGGGCTCGGTGGGCTCGGTGGGCTCCTTTGGGGGAGTGTAGAGTTCGACGCCGCCGAAGCCCCCGATGACCAGTACCTTTCCGTCGAGAAGGATGGCTTGGTGGTTCCAGTTTGGCTGGTTCAGCGGAGGGCCTTGAACCCACTTGGGCTCGGGCTCGGGCGCGGACGGATTGTATAGGGCAGTTGAACTCAAGTTGATCCCATTGCCTCCGCCAGTGATCAGGATCTTGCCTGAGTTGAGGCGGGTCGCGGTATGCCCGTTACGAGCCACGAAGTAAGGGGCTTTCTCCTGCCGCCACTCGTTGGATTCCGGGTTGTAGATGTCCACGCCTTGGGCGCTCAGCACCATGACTTCTCCCGAGTCCAACAAGGTCGAGGTGGCCTCGGGCGTTGGGTGCTTCAGGTCTCCTGCGGAACTCCACTGTTTCGTGACGGGATCATACAACTCCGCAGTGGTGACATCTGTTTCCACCTCACCGGAGGGAGTCTTGGTCAGGGTGATTCCACCCGTCACCAATACCTTTCCCGAAAACAGTAAGGTGGACTGATGCTGGTATCGCGGCTGACGCAGGTCACTGATGGGGCTCCATGTGCCAGCGACTGGGTCGTACAGTTCCACGCTCTTGATGGGGAGACCTGAAGAAAGACTCTTGCCGCCAGACAACAGCACCCCGCCCGACGGAAGCTTCACGGCGGAGGCCATCTGGCGTGGCTGCTCGATATCCCCCGTCTGCTTCCATCTTTTGCTTTCGGGGTCATAGAGTGCCGAGATTCGCGATTTCTTCTTTTCCTTCTCGCCCCATTTGTTTGGCAGCACCTGGGGTCGACCTCCCGCCACCAGGACCAAGTCCGAATCAAGCTGGACCACGGAGGAGTTGATCGTCTCCTCTTGCACCGTGTTCGGGCTGTATTCCCATTCTGGAGGTAGTTGGGGCTCTTCATTGCTGCCACATCCCACGGTGAAGCTGACCCCCAGGACCAGTAACGAAAGACCCAGCGCGGTGCGCATGCATTGCTCCGAATAGAGAGGGCTGTCCCCAGCAAATGTCGGCGGACGGCGTGTGAAGCCATATCTCATTCGGAGTGTTTCGTACACGTGGATCATTCAGCCGGTGAGAAAAAGAAACAAGCATTCCAGGGGATGTCTGTAATTGTTGGCTCTCTTCTACCGAGTGGACGAATCCATCCAATGGGTGGCCCGTGTTGGACGAAATCGTCCAGTCCTTCTCGCGAGCCACGGTACACGCGCGAGTTGCCGGCATGTGGCGACCGCGCTTCTTCCCCCAGAGCGCTGCTGACCAGCCATCCCTGGGGGATGCGCTCCTGCACACCTTGGGTGTGGTGGAACTCAGCCCCTCACTCAGCGGACGCCGAGGAAGTCGCCCTTACCGATGTCCAAGCCGTTGTGGCGCAGGATGGCGTAGGCCGTGGTGACGTGGAAATAGAAGTTGGGCAGCACGAAGGACAGCAGATAGGCCTGTCCCTGGAACTGCACTTCCTGGGTGCGCATCTTGAGGGTGACGGTGCGCTCCTCGCTGCCATCGATCTGCGCCGCGCTCACGCTGTTGAGGAATTCGATCGTCTTGGCGATGCGTGTCTGGAGTTCGGGGAAGGTGGCCTCGGTGTCGGGGAAGCTCGGGGCCTCGATTCCCGCCAGCCGGGCGGCACAGCCCTTGGCCAGATCACTCGAGGTCTGAATCTGGAAGGACAGCGGCCGCATGTCGGGCGCGAGCCGGGCGTTGATCAAGACGGACGGTTCGATCTTCTTCGCCTCGGCATAGGTGGCGGCCTTGGTGAGGATCGCCGACAGATTGCCCAGCATGCGCACGAGGGAGGGGATGGAGGCCTGATACATCGACAGGGACATGTGTGGCTCCGGGGTAGGGGAACTGCGAGGGGCTCCGACCCTGGGCTTCGGGGGATGACGAGGGTGGGGCCGGCCGACAGGTTGGGGGCCCGTGTGCGGACTGTCAATCGTCGAATCCGTCACACGGCGGGTGGGCCCGCGCCCCCCTCATCGCCGCGGTGCGGCAGGGCGGTGCTCTTCGTCAGAGCGCAACGGGGATCACCTTGTGACGAGGGGTGAATTCAACCGATGCTCAGGGCTCCTGTGTGCTTGGGGGAGCGATGTGCGTTGAAGCACGGAGGCCGAGGTGGGCGGTGCCGTGGGTGGTGGCGGCCCTCTTCGTCACGGGCTGCGCCACGTTATCCCCTTCACCTGATGAGGGTGACGCCCATGGCCCTGCCGAGGTGCCGCGAGAGGAGCGAGCCCCCCAAGGTCCGCTCTCTTGCGGGGGCCGGGCTGTGCCGGAAGGCTGGCCGGACTACTCCTCCTGGTGGGATGAAGAGTTGCTCGCGCCCTTCTTCCAGTGCACCTCACCCGGGGAGTTCCTCGCGTTGCAGCGACGGGTGGACATGCCTCGGCTGGTGGAGGCGTTGGAGGACTGGTCGGCCGTGAGGCTGGGTGCGCTGGGGCCCATGGAGGCCCGGGCCGCGCGGGTGCTCCAGCGCAAGCGCTTCTCCTTCCTCGTCACGGCCACCCGGAAGTACGGGGCCTACGCCCAGGTGCTCATTCTCTTCCTCGTCGACACGGCCTTCGATGACGAGGTGAGTGAGTTGTTGCTGCTGCTGGCGCGGGACAAGCAACTGGAACAGACGCTGGGGCCGACGGAGGCCGTGCGCGAGGCGTTGGAGCGGCGGGGATTCAAGCTTTCGGACTACCCGGAGCGGGACGAACGACTCGGGGACGTGGTGCGGGGCTTGGGCCGCGCCGCCGCCGATGTGGCCTCCACCATCCCCGCGGTGGAGGGAGCCCGGGGAGGGCGTGTTCGCCGTGCGAGCCCACTTGCCCCCGCCCTACCAGGAGGCCTTCGACGAGACGGAGCAGGCCCTGACGAGGGAGCACTGGGCACCGGGCCACGTGGCGGTGGGCGCCTTCGACTCCCTGACGTTCGGAGTGCCGCTGGGCTTCTACTACCTGGCGGAGCAGACGGGGCATGGAGGGGCTTCGCTCTACCAAGGCCGCTACGAGCAGGCCGCGCGGGAACTGGCGCCCGCGGCGCTGCTGGTGGGCCTGTACGCTGGCGGCAAGCGAGGGCGTTCTTCTCCGAGGCCAAAGCAGCCGGGTGGGGCGGAGTGCGGCGACCTCAGGTGCCCTTGCTCGACGTGGAGGGAGTGAAGGCGGTAGTGGAGCGGCTAGGGCAGCAACTCGGTGGCAATGCGCTTCGCGACTTGACCCGGTACCTTCAGTCTCAGAGGGAGGCTGGACTCCTCGTTGCGGAGTGGGGAGAGGCTGGAGCGGCGGCACTCCATGAAGCCAGAGGCGACGTACCAAGGGCGCGGCAGGTCATTCTGGCCGTAACCAATTCGCAGCGCCCAGGGCTTTCTTCCACACGGGTGCGCGCCGCACCGGACGGAGCGAAGGTCAATGCCAAGGACATCAAGGGGCCCGACCGTACGGTCCTGATGGTCGCCCCGGGCATCCTGATGCCCACGGCGTGAGCCGGCAAGATCAAGCGGACATCATCAATGATCCGAAGACCACGGTGCACCGCGGGATCAATTCCAACGGGCGCCCAGTCGACCACTATCACCGCGACGGGCAGGCTTGATCCAAAGTCCTGGGGGGAGGTTTTGAGGAGGGGTGGGCGGGAGACAATCCGTATCAGGCAATGAGGTGGCGTTCTCCCAGACGGCCCTCGCGAGAGGCGCCCCCCGGGAAGGGATACTGGCTGAAGACGGACCCGCGAAGCCGAGGAGGTGAAGCAGAGGAGACCGGAGCCAGGCGCTGGCGGGCGCTCAGGCAAGTGCGGCCAGAGTCTCCGGGAGCACCGCCAGGCCCAGCAAGCCTTGGTAGAGCACTTCCTGGGTGCGAGCGTAGGACACGGGCCTGCCGTCTTTTGGGAGCAGGTGTGTGCGCACCAACGCCAACAGGTTGTAGGCCAGCAGCCGCAGCCAACTGAGCACCACGGGGGCCTGCCCCCGTAGGCTGGCCGAGGCCGTGTCTTCCTCCAGCACCACGTCCGCCGTCCAGTTCGGTCCGTTCTCTATTCCCCAATGCCCTCTCACTACTGTCAGCATCTGCTCCCCCGACAACTCCCCACTGGGAATGGAGGTGAGGAACAGTCGCGTCTCCACCTCGGGCAAACGCCCCTCGCGCTCCCGCGTGCTGCGCACCCATATCCATTGCCGGGCTTCGGGAAACTCTTCTGCCTCGGGTACGGGGGTGACTCTCAACTCCCTTTCCACCCACTCGCCCCGCGCCTTCTCTCTCACTCTCACCTGTACCGGGGCCGTTGCCAGCGCTACCCACGCCACGTCGTGCAACCGGCTGAAGTTCTCCTTGAGCGCGAACAGGTAGTGTTTACCCGCCTCCCTCACCGCCCTCGCGTTCGCCGCGCTCGTCAGCCCCGCGTCCCCCGTCACATACTTGAAGTGCTCGCCATACTTCTCCACGACTCGTCCGAGCAACTTCGCAAAGGCCGTCGCTTCTCCTTGCTTGCCTTCCAACATCATCTGGTCGAGCACCGGGCACGCCCTGCTGCTGGTGAGCGCCGCCCGGAGCGCGAAGGGGTACCAATACTCCTGCCCTTGCTCATCCCGGAGTGTGTGACAGGGCTCGCACGGCGCTTGTCCTCGCGTGCTCTCCCCCGCCTTGCCGTCAATCGACACCACTCCCGCCGCTAGCTTGTCTTGCCTCAGCACTCCCTGCTCGAGTGCTGTCCGCACCGACTGCTGCAACACCTTGTCCCATCCCTCGGGCCCAAGCTGACTGAGCACTCTATCCAACGTCGTGTCCGACACCGCTCCGCTCAACCCCTTCGGCTCCGTCCCTTCGCGCACCAGGTCCTCCCCCAATGCCTCTACCTGTCGCAGCACTCTTCTTCCCGTTGCCATCCCCACCACCAGCAGCGACAGGAGCGCCCCCAACCCGTGCCTCTTGCCGCGACTGGCCCGCGGGTCCACTATCTCCTTGAACGTCAGTCCCAATCGCGTCAGCATCTGCTGCACGGCCGAGGTGTTTGCTCCCTGCTGCTTCCTCGTCCCTGTTTGCTTCTCAGGGGGTGTGGAGGGCCCGCCAGCTCTCCCGCCCCGGTTTTTCTCCCCGTCCACGTCGACTCTCCAACGGCCTCATCTGGCCCGCGTCCTACCTGTGCCGGACTCGTGCCACGCGATCAGCCCACCGCTGCCCGCGCCACCTCGTCCCATGGATGGGCACCTTACCTCTTCCGTAGGTCCAGGTGGGATAACTTCTCTCGTGGGACTTTGAATCAAGCCTGCCGCGACGGGACGACGGTCATCACCGAACAAGGTGAGCCGACGCGTGTGATCACCGCGTTTGGTAAACTCGCGACGAAGGACACTAAAGGCCGTCCAATCCAACGCGGGACGGGGAAGCCAGCCAATCCGGTGCCCAATGGCGGTCCCCATGAGAAGCTGCGGTGAACCACGGCTGACCGGAAGGGAACTCTCGAAGATGAAGACTGCTGACGTCTGGTTGGAGCACGTCGAATGGATCCGCTCCCTATCGGTGTTCCTCGGCTGCCAGCTACGGCTTGTCGAAGGGAGCGAGAGCCTTGAGGTCGACGCTGCGTCCGCGACGCTCGAGGGAATGGTCGGATCGCCGCACCCGGGAATCATCATCGAGCTCGTCGTGAAGCTGCTGACGATCCGGGAGGATGACGGTGACGTGGCCGTTTGGGCGCTCGTATTCTTCTTCGTCGACAAACGGCGCGTCGCCGAACAGGACAAATGTTGCCTTGCAGTGGAATGGCGTTCAGGTCAATGGATTCGACGCGGCTGGGAGTCGGACGACGAGGGCGAATGGACGGGCCTGGAGACGCTTGAGTAACGCTGCTCGCCTCTCGTTGCGCCCCAGCCCGCGCCCCACTCATCGCCGCGGTGCGGCGGGGCGGGGCGCCTCTTCGAGCAGCCTTCGCACGATGCGCAGCAGGCGCTCGCCCGCGTTCACCTTGTCCATGCTTTGGGCACATACCTGCGCGCCGTCGATGACGAAGATGAACTCGCTGGCGGCTGCCTCGGGCTCGGGGATGCCCGCCTGGGCGCAGAGGGCCCCCACGCGGCGCGTATACGCGGCCTTGTGGGCGTCAATCACCTGCCTCGCGGGGTGGTTCCGGTCGGGCAGCTCCGCCACGGAGTTGAGCAACGGGCAGCCCCGGTCCGACTCTCCCGACAGCCGCTCGGCGATGTACTTCGCCCATCCCAGCAACTGCGCGCGGGGATCTCCGAGGTGCTCGGCGGCGAGCCGATCCAGCCCGGCCTCATCGCGCGCCGCCTCGAGCCGGAGCCATTCGGTCACCAGCGCGTCCTTGGACTCGAAGTGACGGTAGAGCGCCATCTTCGTGGTCTCCGCCCGCGCGGCGATCGCCTCCACGCCCACGCCCCGGATGCCCTCCCGGTAGAACAGCTCCCCGGCCGCCGCGAGGATCCGCTCCCGGGGCGGCACCTTCGTCGTCTTGTGCTCCTTCATCACTTCCCCTTGACTCTGATACCGGTCGGTATCATTAAGCGATACCGATCGGTATCATCCGAGCCCGGACGGTGTCCGGCAATCCTACATCCAGGAGACCTTTCATGACGATGCGCACTTTTTCCAGGAGTGCCACGCTGGCCGCGTTGCTCACGGTGACGGGGGGGCTGTTCACGGCGCCCGCCCAGGCCGCCGCGCCGCTGGTGAAGACGCAGGCGCCGGGCTTCTACCGCATGATGTTGGGCGACTTCGAAGTCACCGCGCTGTTGGATGGCACCCTGCCGCTGGCGGTGGACAAGCTGATGACGAACGTGCGGCCGGGCCGGGTCGAGGCGTTGCTGGCCGCCGAGTACCTCACCTCGCCGGTGGAGACGTCGATCAACGCCTATTTGATCAACACGGGTTCCAAGCTGTTCCTGGTGGACACGGGGGCGGGCGAGCTGTTGGGAGCGGCGGGGGGCCAGCTGGTCAACAGCATTCGCGCGGCGGGCTACCAGCCCGAGCAGGTCGACGCCATCCTCATCACCCATGTGCACCTGGACCACTCGGGGGCCTGGTGGTGGCGGGCAAGCGCACCTTCCCGAACGCGCGCGTGTACGTGGACAAGCGCGAGGTGGACTACTGGCTGAACGCCGCCAACGCGGAGAAGGCGCCGGAGAGCCAGAAGCCGCGCTTCCCGGAGGCGAAGGCCTCCTTGACGCCGTATGCCGAGGCGGGCCAGCTCGAGGCGTTCACGGGCAACACGCAGCTGGCGCCGGGCATCAGGACCCTGGAGTCGCCCGGCCATACGCCGGGGCACACGTTCTACGTCGCGGAGAGCCAGGGGCAGAAGCTCGTGTTCTGGGGGGATATGATGCATGTGGCGGCGGTGCAGTTCCCCGAGCCCTCGGTGACCATCCAATTCGACACGGATTCCAAGGCGGCGGCGCCCCAGCGCGCGAAGGCCTACGCCGAGGCCGCGAAGCAGGGCTACTGGGTGGCCGTCGCTCACGTCTCGTTCCCGGGCCTCGGCCATCTGCGCGCCAATGGCAAGGGCTACACCTGGGTACCGGCCAACTACAGCGTCCTCCACTGATGAGTCTTTCCCGCAACGGTTTGCTCACGGCTTCGTCCTGACGATGACAAGCCATGTCAAACCCCGCGGGCACTCGACCGGGCCTCGGCACGCACGAGCCCTTTGTCCTCGCGAGTGCCCGGCCGATTGCTGCTTGAGCTGCCTCGACGGCGCGGGATTGTTTTCGAGAAGACGATGAGGGGCTTCGCTGTACGATGCGCGCCCCGCGAGGCGGAGCCATCCCGGCTTCCACCCAGGGCGGTCGCCTACAACGAATTCTCGTGTTGCCATGAAGGCGGGTTTTTGGTGTATTGCCCGTGTCTTCACAACTCATCCCCGACATCAGTCGAGCGAGGCTCCTCCATGAAGCGTCTTACCTCTGTGTTGTCTTTCGTCCTGGGTGCCACCCTGTCCGTTGGATGTGGGGGCGAAATGACCTCGGAGCTCGAGCAGGAGGCGGGGATCGGAGAGTCCTCCTCGACGACGGCGGTGGCCGAGTCTCCGGCGGCTGCTCCGCTGGCGCTCCCGGCGTACTGTAACGGGGTGCTCACCTGGAATACGTCCTGGACGGCGTTCGAGGACGAGGTGCTCAAGCTGGTGAACCAGAAGCGGGCCGCGGGCGCCACGTGTGGTGGCGTGGCCAAGCCCGCGGTCCCGGCGGTCACCTTCGACGAGCGGCTGCGCTGCGCGGCCCGCGTCCACTCGCAGGACATGGGCACCAACAACTTCATGGGCCACGACGGCTCCAACGGCTCCACCCCGTGGCAGCGCATGACCAACGCCGGCTACGTCTGGAGGGCGGCCTCGGAGAACGTCGCCGCGGGCTATGCCACCCCCGCCGCGGTGGTGGACGGCTGGATGAAGAGCACGGGCCACTGCAACAACATCATGGGCTCCAACGTCAAGAACCTGGGCGTGGGCTACTTCTACGCGCCCTCGAGCACCTACAAGCACTACTGGACGCAGGACTTCGGCGCTCAGTAGGACGCTTGAGCCTCTTCCCAGGGCTCTCGCGGCGTTTCCCCAAGGATTTCGAGCGTTTGACGCTTCCCCCTCCGTCCGGTACGGAGGGCGGAAACGTTTTTCCACGTGGCACGTAGATGGGCCAGGGGATGGGGAACGCGACGGACGAAGAGCTCATGGAACGCTTCTGCGAGGGAGATCACGCTGCTTTCGAGGTCCTGTTCGGCCGGCACGCCGGCGCGGTGCAGGGCTTCCTGGCACGCATGGTTCGTGATGGTGCGCTCGCGGAGGATCTGCTGCAGACGACGTTCTTGTCGGTCGTCCGCTCGAGGATCGGTTCGAACGGGGGACGCGTTTCGGACCCTGGTTGATGACGATCGCCGCGAACGCCGCGCGGGATGCCCTGCGCCGCCGCCAGCACCGCGAGGCGTATCGGGACAGCGCGCCCCCCGCGGCTCCGGTCACCGCCGAGCCGGGAGATCCCGGCATGCGCAAGCACCTGGAGGACGCGCTGCAGCGGCTGTCGCCGGATCAGCGCGAGGCCATCCTGCTGCACAAGCTCGAGGGCTGGTCCTACGAGGAGATCGCCTCGATGCGCGGCATCAGCGTGAGCGCGGCGCGCGTCCGGGCGCACCGCGGGTTCGAGAAGCTGCGGCAACTGCTGGACGGGCTGGTGGGGGAATGATGGCTCCGTCCCTGGACACATTGCTCTCCCGGGAGGTTGCCGGGGATGAGGCCGCGAGGGCGCGGGCCCTGGCGGCGGTGCGCGCGGAGCTGGCGCGTCCCATGCCCGTGCGTGGCTGGAGGACGCAGGCGGCGCGGCTGCTCGGGGTCTCGGTGGCGCTGACGGTCGCGGTGGCCGGGGTGTTGTGGGCCCTGGGCCGCACGTCCGGCGAGGTGTTGTGGGCCCATGCGCCCGTGCTGGCCTTGTTGTGGGCCACCAGCGCCGTGTGTGCCCGGGCCGCGCTCGCGCCCCGGAGACAGGTGCTGCAGCGGGCCGGGCTGGGCCTGGCGCTCGTGGGGGCGGCCGCCCTCGTGCTCGCGCGCGACTCCGTCCAGGCGCCGTCCACGTTGCCGGAGTGGATCTGCACCCTCAGCCAGTTCGGCGTGGGGCTGGTGCCAGGGGTCGTGGCCCTCGCCGCGCTGCGTGACGCCGCCTTCCATCCGCGGCGTGCGCTGCTGGGCGGCCTGTCCGTGGGTACCGCGGGGGCGTTCGTGGGGGAACTCGCGTGCGCGCAGGGGCGGCACCATGTCCTGCTCTATCACCTGTCTGCCTGGGCGCTCGTCAGTGTCACGACGCTCGTGGTTTCCAGATTCCTCACACCCCGGTCCTTCGCCCCATGAGCCAGCAGACGGCACTGATTTTCTCTCACGACGTGGAGGGCGCGCCCGTGCGCATCGGCGAGCCGATGCGCATCGCCCTCAAGGCCTCCGAGGAGTCCCTGGACAAGCGGTTCCTGGGGCGGTGGGGCATCGTGGTGGCCCTCGTGTACGACGATCCCCACCGGCAGTACCCTCACGAGCCCCTGGTGAAGGTGCGGGTCGAGGACCTGGGCGAGGATCTCTTCTTCCCCTGGGAGCTCGAGCGCTCGTCGGAGTGGTTCTGGCGCCGGCTCACCGGGCCGGGTGGGTTGATGCCCATGGGCCTGCATTGGGTGCACTGAGCACGCGCGCTCGTGTCAGGCGCGGTGCGTGGTCAGGGGCGAGGCGCCGCGAGTGGGCTCGGCGGCGTCCGGCAGGCAGCCCATGGCCTGGAGGGAGTGGTGCACGGCGGCATCCAGCGGCGTGTGCGGCTCCTTGCCGAGGAAGGCGCGCAGGCGCGTGTTGTCGAGGCGGGCGGGGTGCTGCCAGAGGTAGCGCATCTCGAGCAGCTCGCGCAGCGTGGTGTTGAAGGGCGAGGCGAGCCGCAAGAGGGCCCAGGGCATCCGGCGCACGGACGGGGCGGGGTGGCCGAGGACGCGCAGGATGCTCCGGCTCATCTCCGTGCCGTCTTCCAGCCAGTGGCCGCCGAAGTGGAAGCGCTCGAAGGCGGGGAGCTCCTGCTCGCGCTCGGCGAGCGCGGCCAGGGTGGCGGCGAGGTCGGGCAGGTAGGCCCAGGCATGGCCCACGCCGGGCGCGTTGGGATTGGAGATGGACCGGGGCCGGGCGCCCGGCTTGACGAAGCCCTGGGAGAACCAGTTGTTGCCCGCGTGGGGCCCGAAGAAGTCACCGGCGCGCACGATGAGGGCGCGGGTGCCGCGCGCGGCCTCCTCCTCGATGCGGCGCTCCATGGCGACGCGGATGGCGCCCTTGCGGGTGTGGGGGTGCTGGGGCGAGTCTTCCTTGAGCACCGGAAACGCATCGAGGCCGTAGTTGTAGAGGGTGCCGGGGAGCACCAGCCGGGCACCGGCCCGCCGGGCCGCCTGGAGGCTGTTCTCCAGCATGGGCAGCACGAGCTTCTCCCAATCCCGGTAGCCCGGGGGATTGACGGCGTGGACCACGAGCTGGGCGCCGCGCGAGGCCTGGATGACGTCCTCGGCGCGCAGGGCATCCCCGCGGATCCACTCCGCGCCCTCGAGCACGGCGTGCCGCCCGCCCGGCTGGGTGCCACGGTGCAGGGCCCGCACCTTCCATCCCTTCGACAGCAGGGCGGCGGCCGTCTCCCCGCCCACTCCACCGGTTGCTCCCAACACCAATGCGATTCTTTCCTTCGCCATGAGTTCCTCCGTCGTGGTGACAGGGTGGAGAATGGGACTTCACGGCCTCGTGGAAAATTGTCGATGTCCGTGGGGCTGTTATACGAAAAGTATGACGGACGAGCTGGACTGGCAGCTGTGCCGGTCGTTCCTGGCGGTGTTGGACGAAGGGAGCCTCTCGGGCGCGGCGCGTGCGCTGGGGCTGACGCAGCCGACCATTGGCCGCCATGTCGAGACGCTGGAGCAAACGCTCGGGACGCCCCTGTTCGTCCGCTCACCCCAGGGACTGGTGCCCACGGAGGCGGCGTTGGAGATCCGCCCGCATGCCGAGGCGATGCGGGCGGCGGCGGCCTCGCTGCGCCGGGCGGTGTCGGGAGCGGAAGGAGGGGCGCGGGGGACGGTGCGGCTCACCGCGAGCGAGGTGGTGGGCGCGGAGGTGTTGCCCCCCATGCTCGCGCGGTTTCGCGCGCGGCATCCGGGGATCGCGCTGGAGCTGGTGCTGTCCAACCGCACGCAGGATTTGCTGAAGCGGGAGTCGGACATCGCCATCCGGATGATCCGGCCCGAGCAGTCGGCGCTGTTGTCGCGCAAGGTGGGGGTGACGACCCTGGGCCTGTACGCGCACCGCGACTACCGGCGAGACATGGGACGCCCCGGAGCCTGGAGGAGCTGGGCGGACACGCGCTGATTGGCTTCGACAAGGAGTCCCCGTCGATCCAGACCCTGCGGGCGATGGGCTTCCAGATGGGCCGGGAGGCGTTCGCGTTTCGCACGGACAGCGATCTCGCGCAGCTCGCCCTCATCCGGGCGGGGGCGGGGATTGGTGTCTGTCAGGTGGGGGTGGCGCTGCGGGAGGAGGCGCTCGTGCATGTGCTGCCGGAGGACTTCGCCTTTCCGCTCGACCTCTGGGTCGTCATGCACGAGAACCTGCGGACGAGCGAGCCGATGCGGCTCGTCTATGATTACCTCGCCGCGGAGCTGAAAGCCTATGCGCTGACCTCCCGCCGCTGAACTCAGCAAGAGGCTTGACGGGCACAACCTCATTTCCGTGTAATTCTGGAGCGACGGTTTTTGGCTGTGTCACGTTTGGAGGTGCGCCGTGTCCACCCGTCCTCCTGGCGCTCGCGCTACGCGCGCGCGGTTGGTCCCCTGTGTTGGCGTCTGGGTTCTCCTCGTCCTCTTCGTCCTCTTCCTGTGGGCGTGCGCCACGGGCACCCCACGGGGCAATCTCACGGCCCACCACTACAACTCGTCGACGCCCCCACCGGCGCCAAAGGAGCGTGTGGCCGCTCTGGCGGAGCCCGGCTTCGAGTCCGCCACCGTGTACGACGTGGACTTCCTGGAGCCCGGTGCCGTCGCCACCCGGCCGGTGCCCATTCCCAGGGCCGAGTTTCAACGAGCCTTCCTGCGCCTCTCGCGCGATGTGCGGCTGGGGACGAAGACTCCACAAGTGGCTGCCCGGGAACTGCTCCACCTGCTGCCGCCACCCCAGGGCATTGAGACGGTGGACAGCCAGGGAGACTGGCTGCTGGAGGTGTACCGCGACCAGGCCTACACCCTGGTGCCTGAGCGCCAGGAGGGCCCGGTGGTGCTCACCCCAGCGGCGGATGAAGCCCTGCGGGCCGGTACCTCCAGTGGTGTGTGCTCCGTGGAGGCGGCGACTGCCTGGGCCTGCTGGACGACGGGCCCTACCTGCGCACCGATGACCGGCGGGCGTTCGCCCTGGCGCTGGCCTTTGGCCACGTGCTCGACGAGACGCGCCAGTCCCTGGTGCACGAGCTACTGGACGTGCGGATGCTCGTCTCCACGGTGGTCTGGACGGTGGCCCTCTACTGCATGATGTGGGTGGTGCCCGAGCCGACGAGCAAGGCCCTGGCCGCTGGCATGACCCTCCTGCTGATGGGCTACCTGGGCCTCAACACAGTGTACGGCCTCATGGATGGATGGGCCCGCATGGCGGATATGGCGCACCACGCCACCACCTTCGAGGAGTTGCGTGCGGCGGGTGAGGACTTCGGCAGGGTTCTGGGCGAGGACGCGGCCCGGGCCATGATTCTCGCCGTGGCCACGCTGGGCGGGCATACGTTGGGGCAGGTGCTGCCTCGGGTGAAGTCGCTGCCGCGCTTCAACCTCGCGGGGAAGCAGTTCGAGGCGCAGGGCGGCGCTGGCGTCATGGGGCGCCTGGAGGTGACGGAGGCGGCGCTCGCGACGGAGGGCGCCCTGGCCAAGGCGGTGGCGGCGGTGGACACGGTGGCCACCTCTCCCCAGGGCCCCCTGGCCGTGGTGATGCTCAAGAAGGGGACGGGCAGTGGGCCGGGACATGCTCCTGGGGGCCGCTTCGCCGAAACCGTTATCCGCCACCGGGGCGGCAACCGGCAGGTGGAACTGAGCGACGGCCAGCGCTGGCACCTGCCTCGCGGCAAGTCGGCCGCGGACATTCCCGCCGAGGATAAGGTGGGCGATCTGCTCCAGGAGGCCGTCACCAAGGCCGCCAACGAGTGGGGACCCAACAGGCTCTCGCGCAACGAGCGAGAAGCCATCGACGAAGCCCTGAAGAAGGGCGAGTACTGGCTGGCGCGGCTGCTGGAGCGCGAGGCCCGGGGGCGCTTCGTGCATGCCAGGTTGAAACAACAATTCGACGGACCTCTGCAGTTCAAGCCTCAGGGCATCGACGTGATTGACCCCAAGACGGGCCGCCAGTACGAGATTCTCGCCGGAACGGAGTCGAACCTGGCCCGCCATGGTCGCCGCATGGCGGGCGAGTTCTTCCGGATGCTCACCTTCTGAAAGGGGCGGCCATGGGGTGGTTGGAGAACGTCATCTTCAAGAACCAGGAGATTGCCAACGAGCGGCTGGAACTGACGGACAAGAATTCCCTCTACTTCCTCAGCACGGGCTTGACGCTGCGCAACTGCACCGTCGTCCTGAAGGTTCCCGCCAACCGTCTGGTCATCAAGCAGGCCACGTTCATTGACTGCACCTTCGAGGTGAAGCAGGAGTTGAAGAACCATCAGGATTGGATATGTGCCGCCCTCAAGGGTTGCCGGTTCAAGGGGCGCCTGACGGGGTGCGACTTTGGCCACTGGCCCGAGTATGGCAGTGATCCCTGGTTTCAATTCGGCTCCATCGAGGACTGCGACTTCTCCGAGGCTCGGTTGGATGGCTGCCGCATCATGGGCTCGGACCCCGCCACCCTTCGCTTTCCCAAGTGGCCCTGCTTCACCCTCCTGGACCCTATTGGGCGAGCTCGCGAACTCAACAGCGTCGAGTGGCCGGGAGGTTTTCGCCCCATCATCGTGGAGGGGCAGTACAGGGATCCTCCCTGCACAAGGGCCGTAACGCTCTACGCCCCAGCCCTCGCCAAACGACGAGAGACCACCGAGGAAGCATTCAGAGCGGTCGTTGAGCAGTTCGACTGCATTGTCTACTGACCTGACGGGCCGTGCCGAGGTGGCGCGGCAGGAGGAAGCGCTCCGCTGACCTCCCGCCGCTGAACTCAGACGGACGGAGGAACCACGAGCAGGCACGTGGGGGCGGGGATGTCCAGGGGCTGGCCCACGGGCGTCAGCCGTCCGGTCTGCGCGTCGCGCCGGAAGGTGACGACGGTGTTGCCCTTCTGGTTGGCCACCAGCAGGTACGCGCCCGTCGGATCGATGGCGAAGTTGCGCGGCCAGTTGATGCCGCCCGTCACGTGCTCCACGAGGGTCAGCTTGCCCGCGGAATCAATGGCAAACACGACGATGCTGTCGTGGCCGCGGTTGGAGCCATAGAGGAACTTGCCGTCGGGGCTGACGTGGATGTCCGCGCAGTAGCTCGTCCCCGTGTAGCCCTCGGGCAGGGTGGAGACCGTCTGGAGCTCCGTCAGCGCGCCGCGCTCCTTGTCATAGGAGAAGGCGATGAGCGTCGAGTCCAGCTCGTTGATGCCGAAGGCGAACTTCCCATTGGGGTGGAAGTCCAGGTGGCGCGGTCCCGCCTTGGCGCGGGTGGAGAACGAGGCGGGCTCGCCGGGCGTGAGCTTTCCCTGCTTCGCGTCGAACCGGTAGATCATGATCTTGTCCAGTCCGAGGTCCGGGGCCAGGGCGTACTGGTTGGCCGCGTCCAGCCGGATCTGATGGGCGTGGGTCTCCTGCCCGGCTTCCGTTCCCTGGTGCTGCTTCACGTCGACGGTGGCGCCCAGTCCACCGTCCGGCAGGATGGGGAGGACGGCGACGTTGCCGCCAAGGTAGTTGGCCACCAGCACGTAGGCGCCCGTCGCATCCACTTCCAGGTAGCAGGGCGCGCCGCCCTGAGAGGCCTGCCGGTTGATGAAGGTCAGCTCCCGGCTCTGGGCGTTGATGGCAAAGGCACTCACGGCACCACTGGGCTTACCTTCGTACTCCTCCAATTCATTGACGGCGTACAGGTAGCGTCCCTTTGGATCCAGGGCCAGATAGGAAGGCTCGGCCACGTTCGGGGTGACCGCCAGCTTTTGGAGGGCACCGGTCGCCGAGTCCAACCGGCACAGGTAGATGCCCTCGCTGCCCCCCGAGGTGTACGTGCCCACATAGAGCCACAGCTCGGTGGGAGCGGGCGGCTGGGGCTGCGGCGTCGGTTCCCCGTCCGAGCAGGACAGGACGACTCCCGTCGTGCCCAGACCCATGAGATAGACGAAATCGCGGCGCGTGATGTTGGTCGGGTTCATGGCGAGGATTGAAAGCAGAAAACAATGGGTGCGCCAATCAATTAGGTCCCTGACGCCACTGGCCGGTTTCTCCGCGCATGAGAAGGTGGCGCCCGTGTCGACCACCGTCTTCCTCGTCATCCTCCTGAGCGCGGTATTGCATGCGGGGTGGAACGCCGCCGTGAAAGCGAGCGGGGATCGCACCTTGAGCATGGCGACCGTGTCCATGGCGGGCTCGTTCATGTGCATCCTCGCGCTGCCCTTCGTGGAGGCGCCGCCGCCGGAGGCTGGCCCTGGATGTTCGTGGGCTTCCTGGGCAGCTTCGGCACGCAGGCCATCCTGGCGCGGGCGTACTCCACGGGAGAGCTCAGCGTCGCCTATCCACTCACCCGGGGGCTCGCGCCGGTGACGGTCACCGCGGCGGGCGCGCTGCTCTTCGCCGAGGTGCCGGGGCCGCTGGGCCCGGCCGGAGTCGTGGCGATCGCGCTCGGGGTGGCGCTGCTGGCGGCGGATTCGATGCGCGCCGGGGGGCAGGCGGGGTCGAGCACCCTCGGCCTCGCCCTGAGCGCGGCGGTCATCACCGCGCTCTATACCCTCGCCAACGCGAAGGGGGCGCGCCTGTCTCCCAGCGCCCTGAACTACGCCGTCTGGTCCTCGGTGCCCAACGGGGTGGTGTGGCTGGGCATCATGCTGGTGCAGCGGCGGGACTTGAAGCAGCACCTGCGCACGGACGCGCTGCGCTCGCTCGGGGGCGGCCTGGTGTCCAACGTGGCCTATGTGCTGGTGCTCTGGTGCATGCGCCAGGCGCCGGTGGCGCTCGTCTCCGCGCTGCGGGAGACGAGCGTGCTGTTCAGCATCCTGATGGGGGTGTTCTGGCTCAAGGAGCGCGCGTCCGCCTGGCGCTGGATGGCCGGAGGGATGATCTGCTCCGGCCTCGTGCTGCTGCGCTCCGCCTGAGTCCGGACGACCGGCGTCACAAGGTGGGCAGCGAGCGCATGGAGGCGCGTCCCACCATGATGTCGACGAGCTTGCCCACGCGCCGCCAGATGCTCTCCTGCACGTAGGGCACGCCGTGCTTCTCGCACAGGGCCTTCACCCGGGGCTGGGCCTGCTGGTACTTGCGCATGGGCAGGGTCGGCCAGAGGTGGTGCTCGATCTGGTAGTTGAGGAAGCCCTGGAGGAAGTCGATCCCATCGCTCCCGGTGGCGTAGTTGGCCGAGCCCACCACCTGCCGCACCGCGAAGGCCGCGTGGCTGTCCGAGCGCCCCTGGAAGCGGTAGAGATCATCGCCCGCGTGGTTGGGGGCGATCAGCATGAAGCTCTGGATGTTGGTGAGCAGCTCGGCGAGGACGCTGTTGGCGAAGACGCTCAACACCGCCCAGGCGCCCAGGGGCGCGAACAGGGCGGGCAGGAGCACGAAGCGCAGGGCCGCGTAGGGCAGCAGGCAGGTGCGCCAGAAGTCCCGGCCCTGGGGGGTGAGCGGGTTGAAGGCCGTCACCAGCGGGGGCGTGCCGAACTCCTCGGCCCCGCCCGCGCGGCGCCGCTCGGCCCGGCGCCACTCGAAGAAGGTGTTGGGCGCGTAGTACGTCACCTTCCAGGTGAGGGCGAAGAAGGCCACGACCCCATACTTCGCCCACAGCGGCATGGACGAGCGGCGCAGCCACTCGGTGTTCTCCTCCACCAGGTCCGGATCCGCCGTTTCGCCCGTGCGCCCGTGGTGCAGGGTGTTGTGCTCGTGGCGCCACGCCTCGGGGTGGATCCAATCCGGCCAGTCGATGAAGCGGCGCCACCCGGTGGCGAAGCGCTTTCCGGTGGAGTGCTCGGGCATGTCGGGCACGCGGTCATACCCCCGGTGCGTGACGTGGTGGGCCATCATCGTCCAGCGCGCCGTGTTGCCCTGCGCGATGAGCAGCGCGGACAGCGGGTTGGGCATCAACCAGGACGTCGCATACCCCAGGAACGAGCACACCCGGCCCCAGCGCTGGATCTTCCGGAAGTGCGCGCGGTCCTCGGGACCGATGGAGGACTCCAACTCCACGCGCAGGGCTTGAAGGTCGCGGGCGAAGGCTTCCTCATCGATGTCCGGGAAGACTGCCGGGGGGCGCTTCCCTGCGGTAGGCGACGGCCGTGGTCATGAAGATGTGGGCTCCAGGTGGTTCGTGCGGGGTGGTGGCCAAGAGGCTCGCCCATCGAGAGCGAGGACCGCTAGAACTATCGTCCCGCGGAAAGCAATCCGGCGGCCGGGTCCACGCGCCCGCCTGTCGCGCTGCCAGGAAGGCGTGGCGCTCGGTGTTTGGCGATGGCGTCACGCGAGGGTTTGCACCCCGCCGCTCCCCTCCCCGAGCCTCCTGCTTCCCCCTTGCCCCCCCTCCGGGCCCATGTTACGCCGCGACCCGAACTTTTTTGACTCCGCGAGTCAGAATCATTTTCAATATGGTTTCTCCAATTCGAAGCAGGCGTGCGTGGGCGGGTCTCTCCTTCGCGTTCGCGACGGCGGCGGTGGCGCAGGAGTCGGGGGAGACGCTCACCCTGGACACCGTGAAGGTGGAGGCCGAGCGGGAGCGCGCGACGGATCCCGTGGTGGGCTACACCGCCCGGCGCAGCGCGAGCGGCACCAAGACGGACACGTCGCTCTTGGAGACGCCCCAGTCCATCTCCGTGGTGGGCCGGGAGCAGATGGAGGCCCAGCAGGCGCAGTCCATCGTCGAGGCCACGCGCTACACGCCCGGGGTGCGCTCGGAGACGTTCGGCGGCGACTCGCGCAATGACTGGTTCCTGGTGCGCGGCTTCACCGCCCAGGAGTCCGGCTACTACCTGGACGGGCTGCAACTGCCCGCCGGCTCCTTCGCCACCGGCGCCTCGAGCCGTTCGGCATGGAGCGCATCGAGGCGGTGCGCGGCCCCTCGTCGGTCCTCTTCGGCGGCACCAACCCGGGAGGTCTGCTCAACCTGGTGAGCAAGAATCCCCCCACGGAGGCGGTGCGGCACGTGGAGCTGGGCGTCAACGAGTACGTCAACGGCTACGGCGCGGTCGACCTGGGCGGCCCCATCGGCCAGGGCGGGCAGTGGTTCTACCGGGTGACGGCGCTCGCCCGGGGCGGCAACACCCAGGTGCGCTACACCGACAACAACCGGCTCTTCCTCGCGCCGAGCCTCACCTGGAAGCCCACCGAGCGCACTTCGCTCACGCTCCACGGCAGCTACCTGCTCGACCGTACCCGCGGGCAGAACTTCCTGCCCTACGTGGGCACCGTCGTGGACGCGCCGTATGGGCGCATTCCCACGGACCTCTTCACGAGCGATCCCAGCCTGGATCGCTTCAAGCGCGACCAGGCCCTGGTGGGCTACGAGTTCGAGCACCGCTTCGATGACACGTGGACGGTGCGGCAGAACCTGCGCTACGGCCGGCTCGCCATCGACTTCAAGAACCTCTACGGCGTGGGCTATGCCGGCCCGGCCGACGAGGCCCAGCTCGCCCGCGGCAACTTCGTGACGACGCCGGACGTCGGGCTGTTCACCGTCGACAACCAGGCCGAGCTGCGTTTCTCCACCGGCCCCGTGCGCCACACCGTGCTCGTCGGGCTCGATTACAAGCATTACGCGCTCGATGACGAGCAGGGCTACGAGGCCGGCGCGCCCCTGGATCTGCGTCACCCCACCTACGCCACCTACGCGCCCACCGAATCGCGCTACGCCGTCAACGCCATCCGCCAGAACCAGCTCGGCGTGTACGCGCAGGATCAGCTCCGGTTCCTCGAACGCCTGCATCTGGTGCTGAGCGGACGCCATGACTGGGTGGGCCTGCGCCTGGACAACGCGCTCACGCCGGCGTCGAGCTATGACGGCGGCCAGCGAGCCTTCAGCGGCCGCGCGGGCCTGCTGTATGCCTTCGACAGTGGCTTCGCGCCGTACGTGAGCTACTCCCGCTCCTTCAATCCGGTGGCGGGGACCACCGCCGAGGGGACGCTCTTCGAGCCCGAGCGGGGCACGCAGCTCGAGGCGGGCGTCAAGTTCCAGCCAGAGGACACACGGCTCGTGCTGGGGCTGTCCGTCTTCGAGCTGCGGCGCGAGAACTTCCTGACGACGGAGGGCTTCGTGCAGCGTCAGATTGGCGAGGTGCGCTCCCGGGGCCTGGAGTTCGAGGCGAACGCGAGCCCGGCCCAGGGGCTGGACCTCGTGGGCTCGGCGTCGCTCTACCAGCTCGCCATCACCCGGGGCGTGGAGCTCGAGCAGGGCAAGCGGCCCACGGGCGTGCCGGAACTCCTCTCGTCGCTCTGGCTCGACTACACCTTGCCGGAGGGCGTCCTGAAGGGCCTGGGCGCCGGGGCGGGCGTGCGCTACGTCGGCCAATCCTTCGTCGATCGCGCCAATACGTTGTCCGTGCCGGGCTACGTGCTCGTGGACGCGGGCGTGCACTACGAGCGCGAGCACTGGCGGGCGGCCGTCAACGCCTCGAACCTGCTGGATGCCACGTATGTGTCGTCCTGCAGCTCCGAAGCTGCCTGCTTCTACGGCGACCGGCGCCGCGCCATGCTCAACGTTGGCTATACGTGGTAGCCCGCGCGAGCCCTCGGGCGAGGGCTCCGCAGCCCAGGGCGAGCGCGCACAGCAGCACCTCCGTGAGGAACACCGACGGCAGTCCGCGCGCGAGCGCGGTGAACAGATGGGCCTCCTGGAACACCACGTCCGTGATGGCGACGCCCGCGTAGAGCGCCGCCGCCCCCGTGCACAACCACACTCCCGCCCGGAGGGGCGGGACCCGGGGAGCAGGGTGAGCGCGGCCGCGAGCGCCCAGGCCCCGAGGAACAGGCCGAACTCCCAATCGGCCCGCCGCGCCAGCGCGTCCGGCAGCGCGCGGTTGCTCGCGAAGTAGACCGCGGCGGCGAGTACGAGTCCTCCGGACACGCCCACGGTCAGCCGCTCCAGCAGGCGGTTGCCCCGGTGGGCACGCGGCTCGTCCCGGCGCTCCAACCAGATGAGGTTGCCCGTGAGGAGCACCGCGCACATCGCGAGCGCGAGCAGGGCGTAGAGCCCCTTGAGCAAGAGGCCCCCATAGTGCGCGTAGTGCAGATCGAAGAGGACGCGCTCGAAGCTGAACGAGGGGGTCCGGGAGTCGATGCTCGTGCCGAACGTCTCTCCGCTCACCGAGTCGACGAAGGCGTAGTGGTCCGCGCCGAGCGGCGCCATCTGGAAGAAGACGCTCACCCAGGCCTTCGCATCGCCATGGAAGTGCAGGTCCACGTAGCGCGGCGTGCCTTCCGCTCCGGGGACGGCGGCGCGCGCGTGGGCGACGAGCTCATCCAGGGGCCGCATGGCCGCCTCGCGGTGGGCCTCCTCGCGCACCGGCTGGGCATAGCCCCGGAGCTGGTTCACCCGGGCCGGATCTCCCCGGAATACGCCGGCCGCGAGCCCCTGGCTCATGAGGCCCGCCAGGCACAGCACCGCCCCCGTCCAGCCCATCATCGCCGTGAAGGGCAGCCCGAACACCCCGAGCACCTTGTGCGCGTCCGAGGAGGAGAAGCGCGGCTTCACCTCCGGCCGGAACCGCCACCACTGCTGGCGCAGATCCTTGAGGTGGATGACGAGCCCGCTCACGAGTGTGACGAGCAGCGCGACCGCCACCAGCCCGGAGAACTCCTGGCCCCAGGGAAGGCGGTAGAAGAAGTGCATCCAGTACAGCTCGCTCGCCAACCGGCTGCGCTCGGGCAGCACCTCGCCCGTGAGGGGATCCAGCCAGAGCACCCGCGTCCCCGCGGGCTCGAACACGTAGGCGGTGACGAGCCGCGTCTCCTCGTGCGTCAGCAGCCCCAGGTTCGCGCCGCGCGGCAGCGGGACGTGCGCCCTCACGCGCTCGAGCAGCACGTCGAAGGAGGAGGGGACTCGCCGGGCGGCGCGCGCTGGAACGCGGGCTCCTGCCAGACCTCGATGTCCTCGCGAAACAGCGAGAAGACGCCGCAGAAGAAGATGACGAACAGGAAGAGGCTCGCGATGACTCCGGCCCACGCGTGCAAGTCCCACTGGATGCGGAAGGTACGGGGGGCGAGCTTCACCCGGACCTCCTCGCCGCCAGCGCCACGGCGATGGGCAGCACGATGGCGAGGCACACGCCCCACGCCACCCGGCCGTCCCTCATCAGCGGCAGCACGCACGCGAGCGCCACCCAGAGCGGCACCATGACGTGGAAGCCGAGGAGGAAGGCCCACACCCCGGACACGGGCAGGAACGCCACCAGGGCCGCTCCCACCGCGAACGCGCAAAGCGGCGCGCCCACCAGCGCGGCCAGGGTGCGCGCGGCGCTGTGATTCGCCGCCTTGCTCAACACGGAGTCCGTCACCTGGAGACTCCCGCGATCACCACCGGCACGAGCCCCACGAGCCCGCTCACCAGCGCCACCGTGCGCGCGCGCTCGGGGCGGGGCGCCAGCACGAGCACCAGCACCGACGCCGCCGTCATGGCGAGCACGAGCGTCACGATGAGTCCCTGGAGGACCCCCAGGCCGGCCACCGCCGAGGCCACCGCGGCGAGCGCGAGCGGCGCCGCCATCCACCGGGAGGCTCCGCGGCCACCCTGGCCCAAGACCGAGACCGCCGAGAGGGAGAACGCGAGCGCGGCGAGACTCAGCATCGCGCTCCCCGCTTCCCGTCTGTCAGACACGCTGGCTGAAGATGCAAATGACTCGCGTTTTCATCTGGAGCGGCCCGGCTGTCAAGCGCCTTGGCGCTCCCCAGCCAGGAGCCCCTTCCGGGTTGGAGCGGCGGCGAGGAATGCACAGCGTCCCGGGAGGAGGCATTCATGGGCAAGGCGCTGGCTGAGACGAAGCTCTTCGCGGGTTACGGCAACACGGAGATGCCACTCGGCTCCTATGCGCTGCTCATGGGCGTGTACGGCTCCGCGCTGGCGGGCTACTTCGCGTGGAGGGGAGGGCGGGGTCGGAGCGCGTTTCCCCGGATGGGCGTGGAGGACGTGGCGCTGTTCGGTCTGGCCACCCACAAGGTCACGCGCCTCCTCGCCAAGGACTTCGTGACCGCGCCCCTCCGGGCGTCCTTCGTCCGCTTCGAGAGCACGGATCGCGCGAGTGAGGTGTCGGAGTCCTCGCGGGGGCGGGGCCTGCGTCGGGCCGTGGGCGATCTCCTCTCGTGCCCCTTCTGCCTCGGGCCGTGGGTCGCGGGAGCGCTCGCCTGTCTGCATGCCGTGCGGCCGAGGGAGGCTCGCCTCGTCGCCTCCATCTTCGCCCTCACCACGCTCTCCGACTTCCTCCACCGCTCTTATGAGTGGGTGGGGCAGGAGTTGAAGCGCACCCGCGAGCGCGCCGAGGCGCTCGAGGTCTCCGAGGGCTCTCTGCGCGAGCCGGAGCCCACTCCGACCCACTGAAGCGTGCCGGCCAGTTCGCCCTCATCGAAAGGCGAGAGCGAACGCCTCTAGGGCAGAGGTGAGATCTTCCAGCGCTGGATCACTTTGAGGGAGCTTGTTCTTCGGCTGCTGGAAGAATGTTTCAGCGCCAGAGAGAACAGCCCGGCACAGGGTCGTGGCATCCACTTCGCCGAGACGGCTCGCACCGCATTGGATGGAGATACGCTCCCCCTTCGTCTTCCGGAAGCTCACGGAGAACGACGAGTCGGCTCCAATGAAGGTGTATTCGCTTCGCCTCTCCAGCAGGAACCGACGCAGTCCATCGAGAATCTCCACGAGGGCGATGGCGAGCATCATGGCTTGATCCGGTGCCCTGCCCCGCGAGCTGCAGATACCTTTTTCGCTCACGAACGTCATGTGCCCCAGGTCAAAGCCCGAGCGTGTGGAGGTCCTCGGTTCATCGGCCCACTCGCATTGGAACTGGAACATCTATCCACCCTTGACTGGGAACATCGTAATGACCCGGTTGGCGTCGTCCGAATCAATGATGACCCGCACCAAGTCTTTCACACCGTTGATCCTTACCTTCATCTGGAAGACCTGGATACGCCTGCCAGGTTCCGAGATGCGATTTCCATTCTTGACGATGTCCTTCACTGCTTCCAGGAGCTGTGCGCGAGAGGTTCCCGGCGCGAAGAGATCACCCTGACCGTTTGGATGAGTACCGGTGATGTGCCTTGCTTCGATATGCTGCCAGCCCTCCAGAGGGTTGCCATCCTCGATCCGAGGCTCCGCCCTGTTAGGTGACCTCGCGGGCCTGGGGGGTCCACACCCTTCGTGCTCTGTCCTTGGCTGGCCATGTGGAGGACGGAGACGGAGCCCACGCCCACCTCCAGCGTGGTTGTCACCGTGCCCGCTGCCACCGCCACCCTTCTCATCACCAGCAGACCCTCGGCCGAGAGGGACAGCACGGGCACGGTGGCCTCCAGCCCCCCTACGGCCCGCGTCAGCGTGCTCGTCGTGCCCCCAGCCGTACCAAACGTGACGAGGAGGTGGGTCAGCAGCTTGGAGACGGCCTTCACCTGCTCGCCCCGAGTCATGTACCGGAAACGCTCGAGGTACTCGGGCGAGGAGGCGAGGAGGGCCGCGACTCCCGCCGGCAGGTGTTGCAGCGCCGCGATGCTGTCCAGCGGGCGCGTGAGCAGCTGGCCCATGACATGGTACAGCCCGACGAACGCCTCCTGCGCGCCATCCAGCGAGCGGCCGATGTAGTCGGCGTCGTCGTACACCTCGGCCAGCCCGGGCCCTTGCATGACGGGGCGCAGTTGCGCATCCGCCTGCCGGAACACCCACCCCTTGACGATGTAGAAGCGGCCCAGTTCGAAGGAGCCCGCGCGAAAGGCGTCCGCCTTCCACTCCACCGGGCCCACCTTCTGCTGCGTGCGTCCGTTGAGCGTCCAGGCCAGATAGCCGTCCGGCCGTAGCACGGCCACCCCCTTGAATCGCTCCACCCGGCGCAGCAACTCCTCGCGGGAGACATCCCCTCCCTCCAGCACCTCCCGCAGCAGGTGGCAGACAGCCATGCGCGGCGGGAACGAGCCCAGCGTCACGGGCTTGTTCAACAGCACCGCCAGCACCCGGGCCGCCTCCTCGGGCGTGAGGGGAGCGCCTCGCGGGGGCTCGTCGTTGACGTTGTCCAGGCCCGCCAGCAGCAGCAGGGACTCGAAGGCGTCCGCCTGCCGGCCCCGCTGGCCACCGCGCGCACGGCCATTTCAGCCGGGCTCACCCGGAAAGCCTGGACAGAATGGCCGGGGACCTCGTGGGCCACCGCCGGCATGCGCAGTGAGCGCGCCGTTCATGTGCGTGGCGGGCGCCGACTGTAACCCGTGCTCCACTTCACGTTGGGGGCCCTGCATCCCTTGATGCCGCCTTCGCGCGTGCCGACCTTGCGGCGTCACGGACGGATGGCCGTGGGAGGGAGGTCACATGGGAAGGCCGGCGGCCAGGGGCGGACGATGCTTCATGGGCACGGGAGGGTTGCTCTCCTGTCTTCTCCTTGTCGCGTGTGAGCCCCCCACGGAAGAGATGGTGGCCTTTCCGCTGGAGATCCCCAGTGTCTCGCAACCCTCGCGCGAGGATCCTTCCTCCTCGAGGCCACCGCCCACACAACCGGCACCCACACAACCGGCACCCACACAGCCGGCACCCACGCAGCCAGCGCCCACGCAACCGTCGCCCACGCAGCCTCCTCCCGAGGTTCCCCAGGGCCGCTCCTGGTTCGTGAGCACCAAGGGACGGGATGACGCGGCGGGGACGCGCGAGGCGCCGCTGCGCACCATTGGCCGGGCCGCGGAGCGAGCGCGCCCGGGCGAGCTCATCCGGGTGCTCTCCGGCGTGTACCCCGAGGAGCTCATCCTGGGTTCGAAGGGCTCGGGCGCGGCGGCCATCACCGTGCGCGGCGAGGGCTCGCCGCTGCCCACCGTCGCTCCGGGCAACACGCGGCGCAGCACGGTCATCCGCGTGCAGGGGCGCTGGAACCTGGAGAACATGCGGGTGGATGTCGGGGGCAAGCCGATGTTCGCCATCATCTTCGAGAGCGGGGCCGGCGGCTCCACCCTGTCCGGGAGCGAGCTGCGCAGCGGCACCTTGAGCGCGGGCGTGCTCGTGGACGGCCCGAAGGGCCTCACGCTGCGGAACAACACCATCCACCACTTCATCAAGCCCGGGGAGGACTCGCACGGCGTGGTGGTGGTGGGCCCCTCGCGCGACGTCGTGATCCGGGACAACGACATCCATCACAACTCGGGGGACTCGGTCCAATGCCGGGCGGGGACGGCTCCCGCCACCGGCCTCGTCATCGAGAACAACACGCTGCACGACGAGGGGGAGAACGGCGTGGACATCAAGCAGTGCGACGGGGTCACCGTGCGCGGCAATGTCATCTCCAGCCTGCCCAACACGGCCATCCGCGCCGCGGGGTCCTCCGCGGGCGAGGCGGTGGTCATCCACCTGTCGGCCCGCAACGTCACCGTCGAGGACAACACCATCACCAACGCGGGCCGGGGCATCTCCATCCTGGAGGACGCCGCGCCCCCCGCGCACATCCGGGTGGAAGGCAACCACCTGCGCAACATCCGCGACAACCCCCAGGGCAACGGGTTCGGCATCCGGGTGGAGGGGGCCGGGACGTGGTGGTGGTGGGCAACACGGTCGAGTACTCGGCCAACTACGCCCTGATGCTGGCCGCGGACGGCAAGCGCGTCACGGGCCTCGAGGTGCGCGACAACACCCTGCGAGGCGGCGCGGACGCCCCGCTGCTGCGCCTGGGCGGGGAGTGGTTCCGTCCGGACCTCGTGCTCCAGGGCAACTTCTACTCCCTGGGCGGCATCCTCAAGGCCGATGGCGTGATGGCGCTGCTCGAGGGGCCCCTGTCGCCCTTCCGGGTGGACTTTCCGGGCGAGCGGCTCACACTCTCCGACCCGGACAAGCTCCAGGTGTGGCGGCAGGTGATGGGGGTGGACTCGGGGGCGGCGCTCATCGAGTGAGTTTCCACCCCGCCGAGGGTTGACCCGGTCGCGGGCTCGGGGGAAGTGTTGACCCGATCGAGTCTTCGCGGAGGGTTCATGGGTCATGTCGTGAGCAAGCTGGGCTGGGCCGTGCTCGCCTGTGTGGGAGCCGCCTGTCTGGGCGTGGTGGCGTTGCACCGGGGAGAAACCATCAACGCCACCTGGTTGGTGGTGGCCGCGGTCTGCGTCTATCTCGTCGGCTACCGCTTCTATGGGCGCTTCATCGCGCGCGCGGCGCTGCGGTTGGACCCCACCCGGGCGACTCCCGCCCAGTTGCGCAACGATGGTCTGGACTACGTGCCCACGGACAAGTGGGTGCTGTTCGGCCACCACTTCGCCGCCATCGCCGGAGCGGGGCCGCTGGTGGGGCCGGTGCTCGCCGCGCAGATGGGCTACCTGCCCGGGACGATGTGGATCCTCTTCGGCGTGGTCCTGGCCGGCGCGGTGCAGGACTTCATCGTCCTCTTCCTGTCCACGCGCCGTGATGGCAAGTCCCTGGGCGACATCGTGCGCCTGGAGATGGGGCCCGCCGCGGGCGTGGTGGCCATGGTGGGCGTGTTGATGATCATGATGATCATCCTCGCGGTGCTGGCGCTCGTCGTCGTCAAGGCGCTCGCGTCGAGCCCCTGGGGCACCTTCACCGTGGCGATGACCATCCCCATCGCCCTGCTCATGGGCATCTACCTGCGCACCCTGCGCCCGGGCCGCGTGCTGGAGGTCTCCGTCATCGGCTTCGTGCTGCTGATGCTGTCCATCTGGCTGGGCGGCCGGGTCGCCGACTCGCCCTCGCTCGCGCCGCTGTTCACCTATGACGGCAAGGCGCTGGCGTGGATGCTCATCGCCTATGGCTTCTGCGCCGCGGTGCTGCCGGTGTGGCTGCTGCTGGCGCCACGCGACTACCTGTCCACCTTCCTGAAGATCGGCACCGTGCTGGTGCTGGCGCTGGGCATCGTGCTGGCCGCGCCGGAGCTGCGGATGCCGGCGATCACCCGCTTCGTGGATGGCACGGGGCCGGTGTTCTCCGGCGGCCTGTTCCCCTTCCTGTTCATCACCATCGCGTGTGGCGCGGTGTCCGGGTGGCACTCGCTCATCGCCTCGGGCACCACGCCCAAGATGCTGGCCAACGAGGGCGAGGCGCTCCTGGTGGGCTACGGCGCCATGCTCATGGAGTCCTTCGTCGCCATCATGGCGCTCATCGCCGCCACGGTGCTGGACCCCGGCGTGTACTTCGCCATGAACTCGCCGCCCGCGGTGATTGGCACCACGGTCGAGCAGGCGGCGCGGGTGGTGGGGCAGTGGGGCTTCGTCATCACCCCCGAGCTGCTCGCCCAGACGGCGAAGGAGATCGGCGAGTCCTCCATCCTGTCGCGTGCCGGCGGCGCGCCCACGCTCGCGGTGGGCATGGCGCAGATCCTCCATGGCCTGGTGGGCGGGGAGGGGATGATGGCCTTCTGGTACCACTACGCCATCCTGTTCGAGGCGCTCTTCATCCTCACCACGGTGGACGCGGGCACGCGCGTGGGCCGCTTCATGATCCAGGAGCTGGCGGGGCTCGTCTACGCGCCCCTGCGCAAGACGGACTCCTGGGGCGCCAACCGGCCGCCACGGCGGTGTGCGTGGGGGGCTGGGGCTACTTCCTCTACCAGGGCGTGGTGGATCCACTCGGCGGCATCAACACGCTCTGGCCCCTGTTCGGCATCGCCAACCAGATGCTGGCGGCCATCGCGCTGACGCTCTCGTGCGTGGTGCTCGTGAAGATGAAGCGCGAGCGCTACGCGTGGATCCCCGCGCTGCCCACCGTGTGGCTGGTGTGCTGCACGCTGACGGCCGGCTGGCAGAAGGTGTTCAGCTCGGACGTGCGGGTGAGCTTCCTCGCCCACGCGCGCGCGTTCTCGGCCGCCGCCGAGCAGGGCAAGGTGCTGGCTCCGGCGAAGACCGTGGCGGACATGCAGCAGGTCATCACCAATGACTACGTGGACGCCGCCCTGACGGTGCTGTTCATGATGGTGGTGGTGGTGATCGTCGGCTTCGGCGTGCGCGCCATTCTGGCCGCCCGGCGCTCGGCGGAGCCCACGGCGCGCGAGACGGCTCCCACGACCCTTCCGGCGGTGGGCTCCTGACATGGCGGGCGCGAGCGAGGCGTTGCGGCACTTCTGGCGGCGGGCGGTGCAGACCGCCCGGTTGATCATCGGCGTGCCCGACTACGACACCTACGTGGCGCACATGCGCGCGAAGCATCCGGAGCGCGGGGTGATGACCTACGAGGAGTTCTTCGACGAGCGCATGCGGGCGCGCTACCGGAGCGGGGGCGGACGCTGCTGTTGAGCCGCGGCGGGGGGCTCTCCCCCTCCGCCATCCCGGACGGGCTACGCGTTGTCCTGGGGGATGCCGAGCGCCGCTCGCCAGTAGTCGGTGACGAAGAGCTGCTTGGGATCCATCTTCGCGCGCAGCGCCAGGAACTCATTCCACTGGGGGTAGCGCTGCGCGGTACGCGGGACCCAGGTCCCCTCCGGCATGTACTTGGCCCAATGCGGGCGGAAGCCGTACTCCTTCAGCAGATCCCAGTACTGCTGGTAGAAGGCCTTGAGGGCCGCCTCGTCCCGGAACAGGTCGTGGAACCAGAACACGTCCACGCGGACCACGTCCTGCTTGTAGGCGGGGCTCAGCCAGAGCTCATCGGCCTTGGCCGCGTAGATTTCGCAGGAGTAGGAGCCCGTGGCCCCGAGCCCCCCTGGTCATAGAAGTCACGCAGCTTGTTCATCACCGCCTGCGTCTTCTCGAGGGGAATCCACAGCTCGGTGAACTCGGTGGGCATCAAGAAGTCGGAGACATCGTTGTCCATGGGCAGCCCGCGGTACCAGGAGTCCCAGAACTCCTGTTTGCCCTTCGCATCCTGGGGAGCCGTCCTGTTTCCGGGCTGGAGCTCCTCCAGGACGTCGCTCGGGACGTGGATGTGGTAGTAGCGAGGCAACTTCAGGCCCCGCTCGCTCAGGAGGGACTGCAGCTTGGGAAGGTGGGTGCTCACGTTCGGCATCCGGGCCAGCACATCCTTCCAGAGATCGATCGCCACCGAGGTGACGCGGGTGGAACCCGCCGGGGTCGGGGCACCCGGGGGTAGCAGCCGGAGGACCGGACCCCCGGCGGCGCGCCGTCCCGAGGAACCCTGCGCGGCCGCTCCCCGCGGGGGCTCGTCACTCGTGTTCTTCCCGAGCTCGACGATGCGCACCTCTTCCGAGAACACGCCCTGTGGAATCTCCAACGGGGGGGTCTCCGCCGGCGGCGCGTCTCCCGTGTAGACAGGCGCGAACTGGTCGATCACGAAGGGCAGGATGCACGGCCCATACGTCAGATCGATGAGCAGCGTGATCTCGGCGCGCAACACCGGGTCCTGGATGAGATTGACCAGGGTCGGCCAGCCAGCGGAGAGCTGGTAGAACAGGGACGCGACAATCTGCGCCGGAATCTGGCTCCCGAGGACGATCGGAAACTCGAGATATTGCTTGGGTTGGAAGTTCTCGGGGGTCATCCCCAGCGTGGTGTAATCCTCGGCGGTCATGCGCTGGGCCTTCCAGACGACGATGCGCTCGGCCCCCTTCTGGGGCCACCACATCAGACGGGTGTACTCCGTCTGGCGCATGAACTGCTCCAGCGAGGGCTTGCCGGGTGTGCCGGGCCCGAAGAAGTCGATGGGGCAGTTGACGTCATTCAAGGAGTAGCACGTCTCGCTCCCGATGATGTTGAAGGCATCGTTGGGCTTGAAGGTGAGGGTGGAGGTGATGCCCATGAGCCCCATGGAAACGAGCACGGCCTCGAACTCCGGATCCTTCCCTCGGGTGTACGAGCGCACCACGCCCTGCCCATCCACCAGGGAGATACCGACAATGCTGTCGGTGTAGGCGTACTGCAGCGAGCCCCCGAGCAGCCCATGGTGGTGAATCCTCCCACGGCCTGATGGGTGACACCTCCCATGTCCGGCACGGCCTGTGCGAGCTGCTGCAGCTGGTAGAAGAACGTGTTCTCCCAGGGCTCGGGTGCATCCAGTCCCAGGCAGCACCCGGCCTGGACCGTGAAGGTCCCATCCGAGTTGGAGGTGACCTTGCGGTACTGCTCCAGCGAGATGTTGATGGCATTCGACGCGGTGGACAGGATGGCCTCCCGCACGGAATGGCCCGAACCCATCACCCGGACTTGCAGGTTGTTCGAGGCGGCATACTGAACGAGTTGAACGATCTCCTCCTCGCTCGTGGGGTAGTGGAGGCACGTCAGCGGATCGAACTGGACGGAGGGAACCTGCGGGGAGAACGCTCTTGCGACAGTCATGTCTACCTCGTGGTTGGGCATCCACTCCCTAGCAACGCCTGTTCCATGGGGAGGCCGCACGCGCCTCATTCGGAGTTGCTTTGGGCGGAGCGGCGCCAGCAGGGCTTTGACATGTCAGTGAGCTGTCGCTGACAGGTCAGCCCGTTCAGGCCGCGAGCTTGTTGCTCACCCGCGGCAGCCCCGGCTGGTACGTGGAGGGCAGCCCCGAGAGCGCCTCCACCGAGCAGTTTTCCCACTTCTCAGGTGTGCAGGTAGCCAGTGCGCCGGGCTATCTTCCCTAGCGGTCGTCGTTTCAAGGGGCAGCCCTCATGGCGAAGGACTACGCACTCATCGCCCGGAAGCGCCCTGACGGGGACAGCCTCGGCACATTCCTGGTGGCGTTGGCGCTCCGCGGCAGGCGCAACACCGGACGTGCGAGTGCCTTGTCGCAGCCCATCTCCGGCCAGCAGCCGTCGACACCGGCGACGCCGCATCACGTGCTCGCCCTGAGCGAACCCTGGCTGAGGTCACGCAGCACGTGTCCCATTTTAACGGCCCTCCTGCTCGCAAGCTGCCTCGTCGCCAGCACGAGCGTGGCTGGCGACGAGCTGAGGCGAGAGCGGGTGACGCTCTCGGCCAAAGCGCATGCGCGAGCCAAAGCTCCCAGCCCCCGCGTGGAAGACTGGAAGGTGGGCGTGCTCTCCCTCCGGGTGATGGACCCCGGCCGCCTCGTGGTGGAGGCTGGCGATGAGGTTATCGCCGCGGGCGATCTGAACTGGGGGGAGGACGAGCGGCTGCGGGTGGACCCAATCAAGGGCCACCCGTCGACACGGCTCCCCCGAGTGGTGAGCCGCGAGCGAGGCCGGGAGGAGGTGGAGGTAGACGTCCCGGAGGGAGTGGCGCCGGAGCCATGCTCACCCTCTCCTATGAGTGGGCCCGGCACCACCAGGACACGCCCACCCTGGAGCGCACCGGCTCCTCCCGCCCATGGAGGGCATCCCGCCAGAGTGGCTGGAGGACGAGCTGGTTGAGCTGCAGCGGGAGGACACGTCAGAGAACGGGGAGGACGGCGCGCTCGCCCTCCTCTCGGCACGGGAAGCTTCCTTCCCCGTTCAGGTGGACCCGGCTCGGCCCGAGCTGCTCTGGGTTCCCGGGTATGCCTCGCGTGAGGAAATCGCCTCACGGCTCTTCGGGGATGCCGCGGCGGCGAGCGCTTTCGACATAGAGCCCCGTGCCTCACCCTCCAGCGCCAAGGAAGGCCTCCAGGTCTGCGTGCGCGTGCGTCACCCGCGAGCGCTCGTACCGGAGTTGCTCGCCACCATGCGTCGCGCCCTGGAGGCGCAGCTCGAGGCGGATGTCGCATGGAGCCGCTCCCAGCTCTCGGCGGCCTCCCTGGACAGGGCCGGGGCGGTCGCGTTGGTGGAACGCGGCCTGCGCTGGGCTCAACTCTCGGACATTCTGGATGGGGCCGGGCAGAGCTTCTTCGACCAATACCTCCAGGCGCTCGAGCCCTTGAGGGACGAGTCGCGGCGCGGGCACATCCTCGGAGAAGCCGCCGAGCCCCTGCGGAAGGCCATCGCTCTGCGCTCCAAGCGCTTCAAGGCGAGCTACAGCGTCACGGATGGCTCTCCCGTCCTCACCCCGGGCAGCGTGGTGGGCCGCTTCTATTTGGCAGACGGCTCCAGCGTCCAGGTACGCGCCCTGCTGTTGCTCACCGAGGAGACGTCCCTGGAGCGGGCGGAGCTGAGGGTACGCAACCTTCCCCGCGGCACACCACGTGTCATCATCCCCGGGAAGGACGGGCACTGGCGGGGATACAGCGCCGAATTCAACACCACCGCCGGAGCGCCCCAGCCGCTCGAGCAGCCCGAGGGAAACGCCTACTGGTACTACCCCGGGACGCTCCTCATCCGCCCGGGAGACTGGCGGCCGGGGCTCCCCGGCACGGGGATTTGGCGGCCTCGCGGCGGGAGCTTCTCCAGACAGCCATCGCCGCGGCGACCTCACAGAATCCCCAGCCTCTCCTCGCCCTCGACCACGACGTGCTCTCCCTGCTCACCCCCGACGAGCGCCTGGGCGTCTTCAACACCATCCTCGGCGGCCCTGCGCTCACCTCCGACATGAGAGAGGATGCAGTGCACCTGCTGACGCGTGTACTGCTGTCCACGCCTGACCTGGAATTCCCTCCTCTGGAGCGCAAGCTCACTTCGAGTGGGGCGCTGGAGAAGTTGCTCGTCGGCAACGCGCCGGACAACAAGGTGTTGCTGGGACAGGCCTTCACCCAGAAGGCCCTCGCCTCGTTTCCCCTCACGCTGGACCTCCTCGAGTCCCTGCCCACCTTCCACCTGGGGCGTGAGGGCGAAAAGACATACCTGCTCAACGTCCCCCATGGGCTGGTGTCCACGGTGCTGGTGGCACCGGAGGCATGGGAGGCACAGCAGGGGGTGCACCTTGGCGCCGAACCCGCTCTGCCCGGAGAAGCAGTGGGGCCCTCCAAGCGCATGGCCCTGTACTTCCAGCCGGTGCAGCAGGAATTCAAGGCGCGCTACTTCCCCTCCGTGGACGAACTGCCTCGCAGCCGGGCCCTGCACCCTCTGGACTGGGTGCGGGTGAAAGTATCCGGGCCACAGCCTCGCACACACCTGATGACGGCCATGGAACTGGCCCTGCTCGCCTCCACGCCGGACACGTCGCTTATATGGTCAGCGATCAGCCGCATCACCGAAATGCAGATGTTGTACGGCGCCGTGTCGGCGCTGGCGCGGGCGCCCCTGTTGGCAGGAGTGCCAGCCATGGCCGCGCAAGGCGGCACGTTGGCGACAACACGCGGAGCGGCGGTGCGCCTGTTCGTGGGCCGTATCTCTCTGGTGGCGACGCTGGCGGTGGTGGACACGTACCGGGACGAACTGTCGCAGACGCCCGAGGGACGGGACTTTCTCGCAGTGCATGACGCGGCGATGCTGGTGCTGGCTGGCCGGGACATCTACAAGCTCGCCACCTCGGGCATAGGTCGCGAGCTGGTACACCGAGGCAGGTTGGCGTTGAGCGCGGCTGGGGCACGGGCCTCGTCCGGATTGCGCGAGTCGGTGGAGTCCGTCCAAGCCCTGGTGAAAACGCTGGAGCGGATGCGCGCCGAGGGCAAAGCCGTTGCGACGCCGGACGGACTGCGGTTTCCCCTCCCTGGCGGCGCCGAGGCCTTCAAGCAGGCCTTCTTCGCCATACGCGGGGAGATGGCCGCTGCACGGGCTCTCGGCGGCATTCGTGGCGCGGGGCTCGCGGCGGAGGAGGCCGAAAAGACGCTGGAGGCATTGAAGCTGCTGGCGGCGGAGAGCCAGGAGATGGCGCTCGCCTTCGGTGCGGTGGCACGGCGCGCGGCCGCGCTGCCGGCCGATAAGGCCCAGGCCTACCTTGCCGCAGTGGAGAAGATGAGTGCCGGTACCCGCAGCGCGGCGAAACCGGCGCTCGCGGAGTTGCTAAGGGGCTCAGGCGCACGGAGCCTGAAGGAGCCGCTTGCCTTCCTGCGGGAGGCCGAGTGGCTCCTCAGCCACCCGGAGCTGGACGCCGAGGCAGTCGTTGAGCTGGCGAGAAAAGCGCGCAGAGACAGCGTCGACCTGGGCTGGCTGCGCTCCACAGGGCTGAGCCTGGAGTCCCTCAACTTCATGGGCAGGAGCGAGAAGACGGCCGGCGGCTCTTCCGGCGCGCAGCGGCCGAACCGAGGAACTTGAAGGTGCAATTGCAGGCGCGCGAGCACCTCCGAGGCATCGCGGTGGAAATGCTAACGGAGCGCAATGCGCAGAAGCTCTTCCCGGGATTCCGACTAACCGGTCGGCAGGTGGAAACGAAGGCGGGGCACATCATCGACAACGTGCTTACGGCAATGGGGGGCTCGCGACTTCAACATGGGGTGGAAGTCAAAGGCTGGAATGACAATCGATGGCGCAGGGCGCTTGACTCCTGGCTGACTCGAGATGCAGGCAGAACGCTTAACGAACAGCAGGTGGCGCTCGTCAAGCAACTCCAGCACCTGATCGACCAACTCGCGGACGCGGCCAACGCACCTCGCGGAAAACCGTTCCTCGTCGTTACCGACAAGTTGAGTGGCCCTACCAAGGAAAAACTGTCCGACTTTCTACGAACAAACGCGCGAGGGACTCAGGTAATAGAGATGGAGGAAGCTCAAATACTGGGGACGACGAAGCAGCTGCGTGCGGCATTGAATCTGCCGGAGAATTTGTCTGGAGGTGTGCCATGAGCCGGTGGCCTCTCTGGGCAGTTCTGGCTCCAGGCGAGCCCGCACGACTGGAAAGCCGTGCCCTGACCTTGGTACTGCCGGACTGGAACGAAGAGGAAGGCGAAGAGCGGTCCTTCGAGGTCATCCCGGGCAGTGGCGGGTACCACGCCATAGTAGGTACGGACCCCAGCTACGTGGGCGCCGAGATGCAAATCGCCGAGGCCCTGTCGCTCGAATCCGATGAGCCCGTTTACTCGATTGAGCGCGCCAACGATCCCTGGACCGTCACGTCGTGGCGAAACGGTTCTCTGGAGATCCTGGAGGTGGACCCAGACTCACTGGCCGAGTCTCTCGGCTGTCCGCTGCCAAGCCGTGAGAAGCCTTCGGATTCGCCTACAATCAAGCCTCTGCGCAAAGCCGCACTGGTGGAAGGAGTCAGGGCAGAGGAGGCGCACCGCGCGCTGCAGGAGGCCGACGACCCATTCCCTCCCGGACACTACCGACTTGAGGACACGCCGCGAGGGCTCCTCATTGCTAGCGCCACAGGCAATATTGGGTACGCCGACATCACAGTGTCGGAGCTATATCCCCACGCGACCGTATACGCAGTGATTGCCTCGCCTGACTTGCACGAGTTTTTTGTTACCGTGAGGCGAGGTGGAGAGGGCGTCGAAGAATTCGCCCAGCCGCCTGAGGACTTTCCGCGGCTGCCTGTTGTTAGTGACATCAAGGGCGAGAGATCGCCTGAACGGATTCTGGCGGCACTGGGCATCCCAGCCGAGTGGTTCCGGAATGAATGACGGATGCCGGGGCGGCCGCGCCCAAAGCCCCACCTTCCAGCAGAGCCGAGCGGGGCCCCGCAGCACCTCCTCCAGTCGACGCTGCAGCCGCTTCAGCCCCGGAACCGTACCTGGACGTTGATGGGCCCTTCGCCAAGTTGGGTAGAAGGGGCGGCACAGCAGGCCCGCCCCGTCTCCCCAGTTTGCTGCTACTTCTTGGGCTGCTCACAGGTGCCGGGCGCGGTGGTGCTGGCCTGTTCCGTCAGCACCTGCACGGCCTTCACCACCAGCGTGAGGACGCGCTCAGCGAGTTCCACGCCCCCGGGGGCGAGCTGAAGAGACAGCCCGAGTGCCGCCACTACGCCCCCAGCCATCGCCACCACGCCCCCAGCCTTCCGGCTTCTTGCCGGGGCTTTGCTCTTCACCATGACTGCTCTCCGTGTGGAGGGAAGGGCGTGCACGACAACAGCTGGCGACCGATGGCGCGTACGCTGTCTCCACAGAGCGAGGTGAATTGCAGGGCAGGTGCCACCCAGCAGCGCGTTGGGCATGTGGACTTCATTTGCTAACTGACCCGGGCAGGGACGGCGATTCCTCACGAGCACACGCCAGTTGCCCACAGTGGGAAGATCTTTTCCCATGCGCTAGGGCACATTGCGTTTGTCCAGCTGGAGCTGGACAACAAGTCGAATTCGGCCTGCTCGTTGCAACACGGTTCCGCGGCGACCGGTGGCGCGCAAACGCTGCTCGGGGGGTGGCAGTCAACCTAGTACTACAGTTGGACGTGAATTCTGGGGGCTTTGCGACGATAGTGGCAGAGTTTGGCGACGGCCTGATGGTGGCGCCGCCAGCGGCTCCACCGCAGGATGAAGTCCAACGTGGGTCGTACCACCCACCGGGCGAGTTTCCACAACAGACGTCTCACTTCCTGAAGACTGAAGCGGATGAGGACAGGCCTCGCCGCCGTCGAAACGCGCCCATGCGACTTCTTCGGTGCGGCGGGCCCAGACGTTTTGGGACTTTTGTCTCCTCCTCGGGTTCATTGGCCGTGACGCGCGCGGCGGCCAGGAATGCATGGGCCACCGGGCACAACGTCATGTGGCGGTACCACCCTCGCCACCGCCTCACTTCATAGTCGTCCAGTCCCACCTCCCCCTTGGCCGACTCGAAACATTCCTCTACCGGCCAGCGTTTACCAGCCGCTTCCACCAGGGCCGCCAGCGACGTCGTGGCCGGTGCATGCACCGGTAGAAGGCCACGTCGGAATCCTCCGACAGGCCGCGGCGGAAGAGAAACCATCGCGCTTGGTTCCTCGCCGGAGAATTGAGCTGGACTCGCGCCCAGTCATACAGCCGCGGTCCCTTGGCTCCGGCTCCCGCCGACAGCCGCGTCCATTCGGGTGTCTTCACCTCCTTCAATACCTCGCCCGCCGTCACGTGAGCCTCCCCGTGCCAGGCGTAGGTATTGGAGGCCACCGCCAGCACATACGGTTGCGACTGGCTCTCCAGAAACCGTCGCAACTCTCCATCCCGGCCATACACCTCATCTCCCACCACCCACTTCGGTCGGAGTCCAGTGTCCAGCGCCCGCTGGAGCATGACTCGCGCCAGCTCAGGCTTGGTCTGGAATCCCACTCCCGGGGAATTCCTGCCGGCGACCGCGCTCCGGCTCCTCAAGCCATTCCTTGGGGAGGTACAGCTCACGGTCCACCAGCGTGTGTCCCTTATCGGTGACATAGGCCAGGAAGACGCCTATCTGGCAATTCTCCACCCGGCCCGCCGTGCCGCTGTACTGCCGTGCGACTCCCGCGGACTTGTCCCCCTTCTTCAAGAAGCCGGTCTCATCCACGGCCAATATTCCCCCCTCTCCCAGCCGCTCTCGGGCATACGACAACACGTCGTCCCGGAGCGCGTCTTCGTCCCACTGGGCCCCATTGAGCAGGTGTTGAAAAGCGTAGGGCGTCTCCCGGCCCACCTCCTCACTCAAGCCCCAGGAGTTCTTGCGCTCGACTCGTGCCAGCAATCCTTGCAACAGCGACTCCGCCGAGGTGCGTGTCTCCGGACGCGCGAAGTGGGGCTGGACCCACGCCTGTACGCGGCGCCACTCCTCTTCCCATTTCCTGACGAAAACCGTTTCGTTGTGGTCCGAGACGACAGCGCGGCTCGACATGGCGGCCCCCAGGTGAAGGTGACTTCTCCCATGGGTTATAACCACGCCACCTCCGGCGTCACCCTTGCCTTCGTTTCGCTTTCTCTCCTGGCTCCCCACCAGACAAGTGGGGCCCTCCACCCCACCTCCGCAGTTGCGTTGCGCTGGGGCCGTATTATCTCAGAGGAGAGGAGGTCCGAGTCATGGGTTCACGCCAAACGGAGGACGGCAGCTTGTTACGGCAGCAGGGGGGAGGGCCATTCCTCTGTCCACTTAAAAATGTCCAACTGTAGTACTAGGAGTATCCTAGGTCCGGCTGCCGCCCCATGTTGTACAACGCACCCTTACGCGGCGAGCCACCTGAGGGTACGCCCCCGGAGTGCCTCCAGGCACAGCGGCGGCTCCGCTCAGTGACGAGGAAACCGTCGAGCGGCAACCGTCGCTCAGCGGCGGGCTCCGGGCTCCTGGACAGGGCAGGCGCGGTGCGCACGCAGCCCGCCGGCAGTGGTGAGCGTCACGCCGAGCTTCCGGGCCTCGCGACGCGCACCTCGCGTAAACCCTCCGGGGCCGATGGCGGCCATCACCAACTTCTTGCCCAGGTACATCCTCTTGCTGGTGGCGGCACGCACATGGCTCGCGCCAACCGGCCTGCACCAGTCCTTCACCTCGGCGAGCCTGTTGTTGGACAGGAGGCAGTCCGGTTTCCCCGGCCCGCCCACGTGAGTGCCGCCGAGCCATTCGCACGCCGCTTTCTCCGCCTTTGTGAATGCATTCATGGTGCGAGTGTCCCTCCGTCCCTTGAAATTGCGCAAGCATTCATTTGCGGCCGCGCTGTCACCCTATAGTCAGACAGTGCGGCCGCGAGCTGGTGCACCAATTCGTCCCGCATGAGGAGGCGCCTGCTCGCTACGGCTTCCGGCTGCACCGCATTCGGGCGCGCTACCGGAGCGGGAGCGGACGCTGCTGTTGCGCCGCGGCGGAGGGGCTGCTCAGGCCGCGAGCTTGTTGCTCACCCGCGGCAGTCCCGGCTGGTACGTCGCGGGAAGCCAGACCCAGGGGAAGCCAATCTCCGGGTACTGGGAGATCATCTCCCGGAGGTAGCGGGCCAGGTTGATGACCGTGGCCAGCACCATCACCAGCAGCAGTGCGCGGTGGAGCGCGGGCTGGAGTGACGAGGGCAGCGCCGACAGGGGGAGCACGAGGAGGAACAAGGCCCCCTCGGCCGTCAGCCAGGCCGGAGCCTTGTTGACGAGCTGGCGCGCGTGGATGCCCACCGCGAGGCTGCTCATGGCGAGGGCGACGAGGGCCCGGGCGCAGAAGACATCGCTCGAGTCCTGGAGCCAGAGCACATGGATGCCGAGGATGAGCGCGGGCGCGGTGAGGATCCGCACGTAGAAGCGCGCGGAGGACAGCCGCGAGCGGGCCATGAGCACGACATCCTTCACCAGGGACACGAAGCCGCATCCGAAGGCCGCGAGGCTCGCCAGCGCGTAGGTGAGTTGGAAGCCGCGCGTGTCGAGGAGCTCCACGCCCTGAAGACAGACGGAAAACCCCAGGAACAGACAGAAGACATAGTTCCAGAGGTGGTTGATATAGGGGTCGCGCATGATGCCCGTGGCGAAGTAGCGGCACAGCCCGAGGTAGAAGAACAACTGGCCGGTGGCGGTCAGCAGGATGTAGGGCATGAAGGAGACGCCCTGCTGGGGACCGAGCCGCGCCACGATCATCACGGCCATGGCCGAGTTGGCGACGTCGACCCAATGGTCCCAGAAATGGCGCGCGGTCGACTGCGTCCCGTTGCGCCGGGCCTGGGTGCCGTCCATGGCATCCAGGCAGAAGTGCAGCACCCGGCAGACAATCCAGAGGCCATACATCCACCGCGCGCGCTCGACGGTATGCACGGCGGCGAGCAGGAACAGGTGCAGGAGCAACCCGGGCATGCCCAGGATGACCGGGGAGAGGCGGTAGGGCAGGTAGCGGACGGCGGCGCGCCGGCAGCCCTCCCGGAGCGTCCGGATGAGGGCATCTTCCTCTGGGCGCTTGTAGCTCTGCTGCTTGTCGAGGACCAATACATGCGGCTCCAACGCCCCTGCCTGCTGCTCGCTCATCACCATGATGTCCACTGCCCCTTCGGTCCCGGGCGGGTCTCGTGGCCCGGGATGAGGTGCATGGTGCGGGGCGGCGGACTTCCGAGCAGTGCGCTGCCTCACTCCAAGGCAGTGGTCTGGATCACGGCCCCGCTTCCGGGCAGCGGCCATGCGCACCGTGGCCGCCGCGACGCGGGGTGTGGGCGTGTGCCCACGCCCGGCGGGAGGGGGCCTCCGTCATTCCGGCCACTTGGGTCTGGCGTGCCTCCTGCACTGAGGAAAGCCCATGAAACCGCTCCTCCTGCTCCTGCTGTTGTCCGCCACGCCCAAGCCCATGTTGCTGATGCCTGGAACCTATTTCGGGACTGAAATCCAGGCAGCCGACGGTGACTCCTACCTCGCGTTGTGCGAGGGAGGAAACGAGCTGCGCCCCGTGCGGCTGCGCGTCCAGCAGGTGGGCGACTCGCCCCCGCGCGAAGGGGTGCCCACGGGCACGGACGTGAGCGCGCCGTGCGACCCGATCGTCCTGTTGCGCGACGTCCAGGGGGTGCGTGAGGGCCCCGTGGAGCAAGCCCAGGTGACGCTACCTCCCCTGGGGACCGCGTCCTCCGCGACCGGCCCTCTTCCGCGCGGATCGAGCTGCGTGGCGGGACGTGGCGCATCGAGCGCACGTCTCTGGGTGAGACGGGCTTTCGCCTGACGTTCCACGGTGGGCCCAAGCCCGTCGTCCTGTTCGAGGCCCAGGAGACGGACGATGGAGGCTGGGAGCTGCTCTGGGCCGGTGACTTGAACCGCGACGGCGGGTTGGACTTCGTGCTGCGCACGTCCCGCCACTACAGCGTGAGCCACTACCGGCTGTTTCTCTCCGGGGCGGGGAAGAAGGGCGTGCGCGAGGCCGCCGTCTTCGAGTCCGTGGGCTGTTGAGCGCGCCCGGGCCCGGGGCCTCACGAGCGTGGAGGCTCCTGGGTCAGGTTGATTTCGTCCTGCGTGCGGAACAGCCGCAGGTCGTCGATGCGCACATAGGGCAGCACCGTCCGCAGGTTCTCCGCGGGCTCGCCGTTCAGCAGCGCGGTCAGGTGTTTGGCCAGCACGGCGCCGACACGCGACTGCGGCTGGTAGTAATAGGTGACGTGCTGCTCGGAGAGCGTGAGGAAGGGCATGCCTCCAAAGCCGACGACGCTCACCCCGTCCCGCTTCGTGTCCCGCCCGCTCTCGATCAGCCCCTCCAGCGTGCCCACGATGGACATCTGGTTGCCGCAGACGATCGCCGTGATGGAGGGCTCGCGCTGAAGGATTCGTTGGATGGCCTCGCGGGTGTGCCGCACCGAAAGGTCGCCCTGGTAGACCAGGGACTCGTTCCAGGGCAGCCCCACCTCGCCCAGCGCCCGCTGATAGCCGCGCAACCGCAGGCCGACATAGTTGAACCCGCCGGACGGGTTGAGCAGGACGATCTTCCGGTGCCCGTTTTTCGCCGGTGCACGACCGCGTCGAACACGGCGCGCTCGTCGTCGTGGTCGACATAGGCGTGCGGCGTCTGCAGCTCGGTCCGTCCGAAGCTCACGAACGGGATGTCCTTCTCCAGGCAGAACCGGGCCCGCTCGTCCATGGGCATGGTGCGGGAGAAGACGACCGCGTCGGCGAGCCGTTGATCGTAGATCTTCCGGACCGGATCCAACGGCGCCTGATGGCCCGTCTGCGCCAGGACGAGCAGGTTGTAGCCCGCGGTCTCCATTCCGTTGGACAGGCTCTCCACCTGCGCCAGGAAGCCCGGCTCGCCGTAGTCACCGACCTCGGGCGCGTAGAGGATGGAGCAGACCTTGTACGTCCGGCCGGTGCGCAGGTGGATGCCGCCGATGTTCGGCACGTAGCCGAACCGGGCGGCGGCCTCCTTCACCCGCTGGATCGTCTCCGGCCTGACCTCCGGACCGTCCTTCAGCGCGCGGGACACGGTGCTGATCGACAGTCCGAGGTGCGTGGCCAGCGTCTTGAGATTGGCTCGCTCCGACCCAGCCGGTCGCATGCTCTCCTCCCCGTCCTGGCGCTTGCTTCGTTTGGCGCTCACGTCGTTCGATTCCAGGTTCAGATGCACGGCAAGGCATTCTTGGCGATCACTTCCCTCATGAAGTGGAAGGACGCCTTGGGGGTGCGCTTCTGCGTCCGGTAGTCCACATGCACCAGGCCGAAGCGCTTGGCGTAGCCGCGCGCCCACTCGAAGTTGTCGAGCAGCGACCAGGGCATGAACCCACGAACGTCCGCTCCCTCCGATATCGCGCGCTGCAATCCGATCAAGTATTCCCGGTAATAGGCGATACGGTCCTGATCGTCAACCCGGCCGTCGGCCCCGACCACGTCGATGAAGGCCCCGCCATTCTCGGTCACGTAGACGGGCGGGTTGCCGTAGCGCGCCTTGACGAGCATGAGCGCTTCGTAGAAGGCGTGGCCGTCGATGGCCCAGTTCATCTCCGTGCGGCGGAAGTAGAGCGGCGGGTCTGCATGCTTGAAGGGCCGGGCGCCGTCCGAGCACTCCTGGATGTAGCTCGGGAAGTACTGGTTGACGCCCACGAAGTCGATCGGCCGGTGGATCTCCGCGAGGTCGCCGTCGCGCACGTGCTCGGCGAACCGGTCCGCGAGCGAGGCCGGATAGCGGCCGTGGTAGATGGGATCGAGGAAGACGCCGTTCCACTTGTCCTCGAAGAGCGGCACCAGGTGGGCATCGCGCTCCTGGAACTGCGGCAGCGGCCGCGCCTTGTGGATGGGGATGACCGTCCCCACGCCCGCGCGCGGCGTCAGATCGCGCAGCACCGCGACGGCCCGCCCATGCGCCAGGTTGAGGTGGTGCGCGGCGCGAACGGCGGCGCGGGGATCCGTCAGCCCCGGCGCGTGGCGCCCCTCCTCGTGCCCCACCCAGGCCGAGACGCTCGGCTCATTGAAGGTCACCCAGTTCTCGACCCGGTCCCCCAGCCGCCGCGCGATGAGGGCCGTGTAGTCGGTGAACCAGCCCGCGATGTCCCGGTTGGTCCAGCCGCCGCGGTCCTGCAGCGCCTGCGGCAAGTCCCAATGATAGAGACAGGGCCAGGCACGCATGCCGCGCTCGAGCACGCCGTCCACGAGGCGATCGTAGAAATCCAGCCCCTTTTCGTTGAGCCGGCCCACGCCCTCGGGGAGCACCCGCGGCCACATGATGGAGAGGCGGTAGACCTTGGCGCCCAGGTCTCGCAGCAAGTCCAGGTCCTCGGGGTAGCGGTGGTAGTGGTCGCACGCGACCTCGCCCGTGTCCCCGTTGGCGACCTTGCCGGGCGTCGCGCAGTAGGTGTCCCAGATGCTCCGGCCCCGCCCATCGTCCGGGGCGCCGCCTTCAATCTGATAGCTGGAGGTGGACACTCCCCACAGAAAGTTTTCGGGAAATCGCAATGTCATGTCTTGAACTCTTTTTGTGCTGTCTTTGCCGCACCGCGTTGCCGCCTGCTCGTCTGCTTTTGCCGCGCCGCGACGTGGTTTTTCCTTGTCGCACCGCGTCGCCTACATCGCCGGAGATCGTAACGTTCTCACCTCACGATTTCGACCGTTTCTTTCTGCGGGAAACCCGCTAGAACCGCATTGACGGCGGAGTCAGAGTATGGGAGGAATCGAGAATCGAAACGTTACGATTCCTGGTCGCGCACCAGCAGGGGAGGATCGTCATGCGAGCGCTCAGGGTTGGGATGGGGTCTGGCAGGGTGGATACGGGTGTCGTGGTCGCTGAGCGGTAAGGGCTGGTAGGTCTGGCGGTCCTCGTCGGGCAACGAAGTCTAACAGGTCGCGTGACGGCTCCGTGCCCCGTTTCTCCGGGCACCACGGAACCATCGGTCGTTCCTCGCTTATTCCATACATAGTTCTCAACGCGGAAAAACTGTTTTCGTTTGCATTCAAGAATTAGCTGATGTATCAGGGAAATCCGCGGTGGACTGCCGAGCCAGACGGGCCGTGCCCGCCTCCGCGATTCCTTTCACTGTCTGAGCAGTGGATGTGTTGTCCCTCGTGAGATGCGTGGGGATGGGGAATCTCCCCGCTTCCATCCCTCGAAAGCCATCTCTTCGTTGCGTGCTGTTGGAAAACGCTGATGCGGTCCCGGCAGGACAGTCGTCCTCGGCCCTGTCGTGCATTCATCTTACCCCAGGAGGAAGTGATGTTCTTGAAGCCTGTCAAAGCAGCGATGACGCGTGCCCTCTGTCTGGCCATCGCGGCGACCGTGCCCGCGCAAGCCGTTGCGGCCAGCCCCCGGTCCGCGCCCGTGCGCACGCTGTCCAAGGCGCTCGCCGGTGAGTCCTCCACCTATACGCAGCGCTTCCTGGATCAATACAACAAGATCAAGGATCCAGCGAACGGGTACTTCAGCCCCAAGGGCGTGCCCTATCACTCCGTGGAGACGCTGATGGTCGAGGCGCCGGACCACGGTCACGAGACCACCTCGGAGGCCTACAGCTACTGGCTGTGGCTGGAGGCGGAGTATGGCCATGTGACGGGGGACTGGGCGCCCTTCAACGCCGCCTGGGCCAACATGGAGAAGTACATCATCCCCTCGCACGCGGACCAGCCCACCAACCAGTACTACAACGCGAGCAAGCCGGCCACGTACGCCGCGGAGTGGGACTTGCCCAAGCAGTATCCCTCCCAGCTGCGCACGGAGGTGGCGGTGGGCAACGATCCCATCGCGGGTGAGCTGCAGTCGACGTATGGCACCAGCGACATCTATGGCATGCACTGGCTGCTGGACGTGGACAACTGGTACGGCTACGGCCGCTGCGGAGATGGCACGACCTCGCCGGCCTACATCAACACCTTCCAGCGCGGCGCGCAGGAGTCCGTGTGGGAGACGGTGCCGCATCCCTCCTGCGACACTTTCGCCTGGGGCAAGTCGGGCCAGGGCTTCCTGAGCCTGTTCACGGGTGACGCCACCTACTCGCGCCAGTGGCGCTACACCAACGCGCCGGACGCGGATGCCCGCGCGGTGCAGGCGGCGTACTGGGCCCACACGTGGGCGAAGGAGCAGGGCAAGGAGGCCCAGGTGGCCGAGGTCGTCAAGAAGGCGGCCAAGATGGGCGACTACCTGCGCTATGCGATGTTCGACAAGTACTTCAAGCGCGTCGGCAACTGCATTGGCGAGACCAACTGCCCCGCGGGCAGTGGCAAGAACAGCATGCACTACCTGCTGTCCTGGTACTACTCGTGGGGTGGTGCCGTCGACACGAGCGCTGGCTGGGCCTGGCGCATCGGCTCGAGCCACAACCACTTCGGCTACCAGAACCCGATGGCGGCCTACGTCCTGAGCAACACGTCGGTCCTGCGGCCCCAGTCCGCGACCGGCGCCGCCGACTGGGCGACGAGCCTCAAGCGGCAGATCGAGTTCTACACCTGGTTGCAGTCGGCCGAGGGCGGCTTCGCGGGCGGTGCCACGAACAGCTGGAACGGCCGCTACGAGCAGCCGACGACCACGTCGTCCTTCTACGGCATGTACTACGACTGGCAGCCCGTCTACCACGACCCCGCGAGCAACCAGTGGTTCGGCTTCCAGGCCTGGTCCGTGCAGCGCGTGGCGGAGTACTACTACGTCACGGGTGACGCGCAGGCCAAGAAGGTGCTCGACAAGTGGGTGGCCTGGGCCTCGCAGAACACCAAGCTCACCGCGGATGGCAAGTACCGGTCCCCAGCACCCTGGCGTGGACGGGTGCGCCGGACACCTGGAACCCGGCCTCTCCGGGCACCAACAGCAACCTGCACGTGACGGTCGTGGACCACACCACCGACGTGGGCGTGACCGCGGCGTTCGCTCGCACGCTGATGTTCTACTCCGCCCGGGCCGGCAACGCGGGGGCCAAGACCCTGGCCAAGGAACTGCTCGACCGGATGTGGACGAACTACCAGACGCCCAAGGGCGTGGCCGTCCCCGAGAAGCGCGAGGACTACAAGCGCTTCGATGACACCTACAACGCGGCGACCGGTGATGGCGTCTTCATCCCGTCGGGCTGGTCGGGCACGACGGCCCAGGGCGCGACGATCGACTCGAACTCCACGTTCCTCAGCCTGCGTCCGAAGTACAAGCAGGATCCGGACTGGGCCAAGGTGCAGAGCTTCCTCAACGGTGGCCCGGTGCCCGAGTTCACCTACCACCGCTTCTGGGCCCAGGCGGACATCGCCATGGCCATGGCGGACTACGCCCGGCTGTTCGAGGGCGCTCCTCCCGCCGCGGGCATCGTGACCTCGTCGACGGACGTGAGCGTGGCCGAGGGCTCCTCCGCGAGCTTCACGGTGAGCCTGTCCGCGGCCCCCACCAGCAACGTCACCGTCTCCGTGACCAAGGCTTCCGGTGACGCGGATCTGTTCGTGTCGGCCGGCGCCACGCTGACCTTCACCCCCGCCAACTGGAACGTGGGGCAGACGGTCACCATCTCCGCGGTGGAGGACGCGGACCAGACGAACGGGACCGCCAGCTTCAAGCTGAGCGCGACGGGCCTGACCGCGGTGTCCGTCAACGCGACCGAGCTCGACAATGACATCCCGGCTCCGCCGAGCTGCACGGTGACCGTGGACACCAGCAACGACTGGGGCAACGGTCACGTCGCCCAGGTCGTCGTACAGAACGCGGGCACGCAGGCCATCTCCAACTGGAAGCTGAGCTGGACGGCCACCAACGACTTCACGCTGGCCAGCTCCTGGAGCGCGAACTTCGTGAAGACGGGCCGCTCGGTCGAGGTGACGCCCCAGGGCAACTCGACGATTCCGAGCGGCAGCAGCATCGAGGCCGGCTACGTGGCCAACTACAGCGGCGCCAAGCCGGTGCCCAGCGGTGTTCGTCTGGAAGGGCAGAACTGCAACATCGTCGTCAAGTGAGGGCAGGGCCGCTCAACGCCTCGGCGGGTGTCGAGGTCGTGGGGAAGCGTTGAGCGGCCTTCTTTGAATATCGCGGCGGCGGGGAGCGGAATCGCTCCCCGCCGCCGTGTGCAATCCAGGCCTCCGGGCCCCCCATTCCATGAAACGCAACGAAGGAGCTGTCCCACGTGCGTAAGCCTTTCCTGACAACCCCCGCCGCGGTGCTGATGGGCTTGTCGTCGGTCGTGAGCCCCCTGGCCGCGCAAGCACAGACGTTCAACTACGCGGAGGCCCTGCAGAAATCCATCTGGTTCTACGAGGCCCAGCGCTCCGGTCCCCTCCCCAGCAACAACCGGGTGAGCTGGCGCGGCGACTCCGGCCTGAACGATGGCGCCGACGTGGGCAAGGATCTGACCGGCGGCTGGTACGATGCCGGCGATCACGTGAAGTTCGGCCTCCCCATGGCCGCCAGCGCGACCCTGCTGGCCTGGTCCCTCTACGAGTACGAGGAGGCGTACCAGAAGAGTGGCCAGCGCGCCGCGCTCCTGGACAACCTGCGCTGGGTCAATGACTACTTCATCAAGGCGCATACCGCTCCGAACGAGCTGTATGGCCGGTGGGCGCGGGCAACGCGGATCACGCCTGGTGGGGACCGGCCGAGGTGATGCAGATGGCGCGGCCCGCCTTCAAGGTCGACGCCTCCTGCCCCGGCTCGGACCTGGCCGGTGAGACGGCCGCGGCCATGGCCGCCTCGTCCATCGTGTTCAAGCAGACGGATCCCGCCTACGCGGCCACCTTGTTGACGCACGCCAAACAGCTCTTCACCTTCGCGGACACCTACCGGGGCAAGTACTCCGACTGCATCACGGACGCGAAGTCCTTCTACAACTCCTGGAGTGGTTACTGGGATGAGCTGAGCTGGGCGGGTGCCTGGCTGTACCGGCCACCGCGGAGAGCAGCTACCTGACGAAGGCCGAGAGCTACACCGCCTACTGGGGCAACGAGAGCCAGACGCCCTACTGGAGCTACCGGTGGACGCACAACTGGGATGACAAGCACTTCGGTGCCCAGCTCCTGCTCGCCCGCCTCACGGGCAAGGACGTCTACAAGTCCTCCACGGAGCGCAACCTGGATTACTGGACCACCGGCTTCAACGGCGAGCGCGTCCGCTACACGCCGGGTGGGCTCGCCTGGCTGGATACGTGGGGCAGCCTGCGCTACGCCGCGAACGCCTCGTTCCTCGCCTTCGTCTACTCCGACGACATCGCCGCCAGCGATCCGGCCAGGGCCACGCGCTACCGCGACTTCGCCGACCGGCAGGTCCGCTACATGCTCGGCGAGAACCCCCGCAACGCCAGCTACGTGGTGGGCTTCGGCGTGAACCCGCCCTGCAACCCGCACCACCGCACGGCGCACGGCGCCTGGGCCGACTCCCTCGCCAACCCGGTCGAGAGCCGGCACATCCTGTACGGCGCCCTGGTGGGAGGTCCGGACGCGGCGGATGCCTACGTGGACGACCGGGCCAACTACACCGCGAACGAGGTCGCCACGGACTACAACGCGGCCTTCACCGGCGCGCTGGCCAAGATGTACCTCCTGCACGGCGGTACGCCCGACCCCACCTTCCCCAAGCGGGAGACGCCCAACACGGACGAGTTCTACGTGGAGGCCGGCATCAACGTGTCCAGCCAGAACTTCACGGAGATCCGCGCGTACCTCAACAACGTCTCGAGCTGGCCCGCCCGCGTGGGTGACAAGCTGTCCCTGCGCTACTTCATCGACATCTCCGAGGTCATCGCCGCCGGAGGCTCCCCCGCGAGCCTGACCGTGTCGATGAACTACAGCCAGGGCGCCAAGGTCCTGCCGCTCAAGCAGTGGTCCGGCAACATCTACTACGTCACGGCCGACTTCACCGGCACGCCCATCTACCCCGGTGGCCAGTCCGCGTTCCGCAAGGAGGTCCAGTTCCGCATCGCCGCCGCGGTGGGCGCCGCCTGGGATCCGACCAATGACCCGTCCTACAAGAACCTGACCGCTTCCGCCGCGAGGACGTCCCTCATTCCCATCTACGACAACGGCGTGCGCGTCTTCGGCTCCGAGCCCGGCCCCATCGTGGTCGACACCCTTCCGCCCGCGCTCCCGGTCGGTCTGCTGGCCGCCGCGGCCAATCCCACGCAGATCAACCTGAGCTGGAACGCGAACACCGAGTCGGACCTGGCGGGCTACAACGTCTACCGCTCCACCACGAGCGGCTTCACGCCCTCGGCCGCCAACCGGGTCGCCAGCGGTATCACGACCGCCTCCTACTCCGACTCCGGGCTGAAGGCTCGACCGTCTACTATTACAAGGTTACGGCCGTCGACACGTCCGGCAACGAGTCCTCCGCGTCCTCGCAGTCCTCCGCGTCCACGCCCGCCCCGGATACCCTTCCGCCCGCGGCTCCGGCCGGCCTGAAGGCCACCTCGGCCAGCTCCAGCCAGATCAACCTGTCCTGGACCGCCAGCACCGAGGCCGACCTCAAGGGCTACAATGTCTACCGTTCCACGACGAGCGGCTTCACGCCCTCGGCCGCCAACCGGGTCGCCAGCGGCCTCACGACCGCCTCCTACTCCAGCACCGACCTGACCGCCTCGACCGCCTACTATTACAAGATCACCGCCGTCGACACGTCCGGCAACGAGTCCTCCGCATCCACGGAGGTCTCCGCGACCACGCAGCAGGCCCCCGCGTCCAGCCTCTCCGTGCAGTACCGCGACGGTGATGCCAACTCGCCCACCAACAACCAGGCCCGGCCCCACTTCCGGATCGCCAACGGGGGAACGGCCAGCGTTCCGCTCTCGGAGCTGAAGGTCCGCTACTACTTCACCCCGGACTCCAACGAGTCGGTGCAGGTCGCGTGTGACTACGCCGCCGTGAACTGCTCGAACGTCACCTCCAGCGTGGTCCAGTTGTCCACGCCGAAGACGGGTGCCACGCATTACATCGAGTTCGGCTTCGCCACGGGGGCGGGCTCGGTGGCCGCGGGCCGCGACACGGGCGAGATCCAGATCCGGTTCAACAAGAGCAACTGGACCAACTTCGACGAGTCGAACGACTACTCGTTCGATTCCACCAAGACCTCGTTCTCCACGACGAGCAAGATGACCGTGTTCCGTAGCGGCGTCCTCGTCTGGGGCACCGAGCCGTAAACCGGGCACTTCGAGCGAAGGAGAGAACTCCATGCGAAAGACAAACAAGAGCGTGTCTCGTGCCGCTGTCGTCGGTCTGACCTCCCTGGGGCTGGTGCTGCCCCTCGACGCGGCGCTGGCCCACGGCGGAATGACGTTCCCCGCGACCCGGACCTATGCCTGCTATCTGGATGGCAAGGCGGGTGGTGGGGGTGGTGACCTGCAACCCACCAACCCGGCCTGCGTCGAGGCCGTGGCCCTGGGCGGAAAGAATCCGCTCTGGAACTGGTTCGGCAACCTCATCAGCAACGCGGGGGGCCGCCACCGGGAGATCATCCCGGACGGGAAGCTGTGCGGACCCACTGCGCTCTTCGACGCCTACAACCTGGCGCACCCGGCCGGCCCACGACGACCCTGAAGTCGGGGACGACGATCACCATCCGCTACAACGCGTGGGCGCCGCACCCTGGCACCTGGTACCAGTACGTGACCCGGGATGGGTGGGATCCGAGTCAGCCACTGAAGTGGTCCGACCTGGAGCCGCTGCCCTTCAACACGGTCACCAACCCGCCGATCGACGGCAGCGGCCCGGATGGCGCCGAGTACACGTGGCGCGCGCAGTTGCCGGTGGCCAAGAGCGGACGGCACATCATCTATTCCATCTGGCAGCGCTCGGACAGCCCGGAGGCCTTCTACAACTGCTCGGACGTGGTCTTCGACAGCGGCGCGCCGGATGCCGAGGCGCCCACCGCCCCCGGGACGCCCACCGTGAGCGGCGTGACCGGGACGACCGCCGACCTGAGCTGGGCCGCCGCGCACGACAACCAGGGCGTGGTGGGCTACGACGTGTACCACCTGATGGGCTCCACCCCCCATCGGATGGCCTCGCCCACGGGCACCTCCACCCGCCTCACGGGCCTGACGCCCTCGACCGCGTACTCCTTCTACGTGGTCGCGCGTGATGCCGCGGGCAACCTCTCCCCGGCCTCCGGCCTGGTCTCGTTCACCACGACCGACACCGCGCCCACCGGGAACTGCCACGTGGTCTACACCGAGCCCAACAAGTGGTCCGGTGGCTTCACCGGCAACATCCAGATCACCAATACCGGAACCAGTGCCATCTCCGGCTGGACGCTGCAGTGGGAGTACGGCGCTGGTCAGACGGTCATCAACGGCTGGGGCGCGAAGCTCTTCCAGCATCATTCCTCGGTGTCCGCGGAGAACGAGGCCTGGACCGGCACGATCCCCCCGAACGGCTCGGTCACCTTCGGGTTCAACGCGAACTCGCCGACGCCCAACACTCCGGCGCCGGCCGCCTTCCTCCTCAACGGCACGCTCTGCACCACGCCTTGAGTTGAAAGACACACACCGGGGTGGGTGCGACGGGAGCGCCCACCCCGGAGTTGTCGACGTGCTGTGTCCAGGCGCCTTCGTGTCCCTGGGTCTGGGGGTGGACCGTGCCCGCTGAGCTGAAGCGGAAGTGGGCGGCCTTGGTGCTTGGGGCCGTCGTGCTGTCCACCGGCTGCATCGCGGTGACTCCACCCGCGGGACGCGGTGTGCTCCTGGACAGCAACTCGCGTGCCGCGTCCGGGCTGGCGGGCGAGATTCGTGGTGACGCCCACCACGCGGCTACGGGGGCGAATGCACCCGCGAGGCTGCTCCGCCGACGTGGAGAGCGCGTACAGAGCACGCAGGTGGCCATGGTGAGCCCGGCGGAAATGGCCGTGCGCGCGGTGGCCAGCGGGGCCGAGCAGGCGGACGCCTTTGAGTACCTGCTGCTGCTGGCGGGCCTGGACAACGTCAACGACGAGCCGCCGCGAGGCGTGCCCCTCACGCCCCAGGAGGCGGCCCGGGTGCTGACGGTGCTGTTGAACAAGCCCGTGACGCTGGGCTCGTTCCCGCCGCGCATGGCCGCCTGCCACCTGCTGCGGGAAGTGATGGCGGGAGGAAGTGTCCCGCGAGGAGTTGCTGCGCCGGGTGGAGCGATTCAAGGGGGTGGCCGTGCTACGGCCGGACGGCTATCTGGCCTGGACGCTCAACGGACGCACGCAGCAGAAGGTGGGCCCGGTGAAGTGGAAGGAGGAATCCTTTCGCGCGGGCGCCTTCGAACTGGGTCGCTTCTACACCGTCAGCGGTTGGGTCTTCCGGCAGGCGGATGCGCAACTGCGCCCCGTCATGGACGGGCCTGGGCTGGCCGAGGTGTACGACGACGCCGATTACATCGGCCGCTCGCTGGATGGTGCGGAGGAGGCTTTCGTCGAGCTGTACCATGTCATGGGCCGGCTGCTCACGCGCCCGTTGGACAGCATCGCGGCGCTGCAACATCTCCCGGCGGGAGTCGCGGCCCTCATCGCCTCCTCGCCCGAGTACCTCGAGCGTTTCCGGTACATGACTCGGGGCGAGCAGGTGAAGGCGACCTCCAAGCTGCTGACCCATCTCATCGTCACGTTTGGCACGGCTGGGGGCACGACGAGCACCCTGACGCGGGCAGTGGGCGGGCTGGAGGTCACCATGCCCGTGCTGTCCCTCTCGGCCGAGGGTCTGCTGGCGGTAAGGACGGTGGCGGTGGCAGCGGGCACGGTGACGACCACGCTGGAGGTGGGCGTGGGCTCCGTCTCCATCCTCCACATGGCCAGCAGGGATGAGCATGCCCCTGGGGGTGAACGCAAGAATCCCTATGTGGGCTTGACGAGGGCGCAACTCGAAAAGTCAAGAAGAAGCTTCTCCAAGCTGATCGAGGAGCATGAGAAGAAGCTGCTGGAGTACCGTACCGATCCCTTCGCCAACGATAATCTTGGAAAGCTCAAGAACCAGCCTCCTGAAAATCAGCGGAAGATCATTTCGGGACGAATTGAAGAAGTGGAGGCTCAATTGACGAAGCAGCGCGGGGAGCTGAGAAAAGTCGAAGAAGCGCTGCGGGCGTTGGATGGGGGCGGTTGAGCGTATGCAAATTCCTTTACAACACCTGGTTCTGGCTCTGACGAGACTCGTAGAGTGGTATCAGCAGCTTGGCATCGACGTCCTGACGATCGACGATATGGACCGTTATTGGATTGTCAGATCCCCGGAGTGGACCGAGTTCCACCAGGATCCCAAGCTGTCCGTGGGCTCTCTCCTGGATGACTGGGCAGGACTTCAGCGGGTGCTCGAGGGTGGCACGCCCACCGCGGTTGATTTCGAGCGCCTGGGTGCGGTGATCCGTGTCGTCTCCGACCGCATCCTCGAGCCAGCCACCTCGGAAACGGGTGGGAGCAAGGCCGGGCGCATTGACATCCACTTGCGGCAACTGCTCCTCCTGCTCGCGATGCTCGTCGAGCACTACCATCAGGCAGGCGTAGACGCACTGGAGATCGACGACATGGATTACTATTGGGTTGTCGAGCCCCCGGACTGGACCGATTTCCAGAAGGAGCCGTCGCTCTGCGTGGGTTCTCTCATCGATGATTGGGCGGAACTCCAGCGGGTGCTGAAGGAAGACTTCGCCACCACGGTGGATTTCAACCGTCTGGGGGCCGTGCTCCGTGCCGTCTCCGAGCGTCTCGGCCGACAGTGAAACCGTCAGCCGTTCTCGGAGACCGCGGAGAACCAGGTTACCTCCACGAGTTCTTGTACTCCTTCACGATTCCCAACTCGGGAACACAGACCAATCCGTTCGGCGGGAAGCGCCATTTCTCCCAGCCCTCGAAGGCATCCCAGGCGAAGCCCAGGATGGGTTCGCTCTTCCCCCCGGTGGCCTCGAACAGCCCATCGAGCACGGCACCGATGACGAGCTCTCCGATGATGTCATTGCGCACGGAGCCCCTGCCTCGATTCGACAGCTCCTGGTAGCCGTTCCAGTTATCGAGATTGCGTGGCGTCTTGCTGGAGTTGATTCCCAACCGGTTCGCCCGGCTGATGTAGCTCAGGAGCATCAACTTCGTGTGGGGGTCGCCCACCGGAGAGTAGGCCGCCCAGACATCGATGATCGGAGCTTCCGTCAGCAACTCGGGGTCCTCATTCCGGTACGACAGGGCCCCTCCCACGCAGGCCAGTCCCGTTTGCAGCCCGGCGATGGGTCGCGTGTTCCACCCATTCCCGTTCTTGGTCCGCATCCAGGCGAAGCGGGGCCCCGGGTAGTTCCTGGTCAGTTGGGTGTTCTCCTTCTGCTTGAAGCCCTCCACCTTGCTCGCGAAGGTCGACATCCCGGCCGAACCCACGATGCTGGTGGTCGTGTCCAGGTAGTAGCCTCCATACTCATGGAGCGCCAGAAGGCAGACGAGATCCTTGGCGGCGGAGTACGCTTCTTGCTGCATGAGCGTCTCCACCACGTCGGCCAGATTGGAGCGGACCTTCGCTCCGTGGGCTTTGAGAAACCGGCCGAAGGGATCCTTCAAGAGGCTTTCTATCGTCTTGAGCTTGATCCGCTCCTCCAACTCCTCCTTGAAGCCTTCCTGGTACCGCTGGAAGCACCAGAAGATGATCTGGTGTTGCTGGAACACCCGCGCGGCGATGTTCGCGGTCTCGACACACATCGCGCCCTTGTTGGGGCCACACCAGATGAAGTGGATGTTGTTCATGACGGCGCGTCTCCTCGGAAGTGCGGCCGTCCGAGGCTACTCGAACTCCCATGGATCCGGCCCATGGAGCACCGAGTCATGGACGTGGTGTGCTCCTGGGCGGTGCTGGACGCTATAGTCACGCCCGATGGCGATCCCGGATTCGGAAACCCTGGATGGTTCGACCCCGGAGAGCACGCCGCTGGCGGCGGAGCACGGGCGCCGGCTGCCCCTGTCCGCCTTCACCGTGCTGGCCGGGGGCGACGTGTTCGAGTCCGTCCAGGGTCGGCCGCCCAAGGACGGAGTGAGCCGGGCCCGCGCCTGGTTCCAGGCCAAGGTGAGCCTCCGGGCGCATGGTGCTCCCGCCGAGCTGCTCCAGCGCGTGGAAGGGGACATGGTCCGGCAGCTCTCGGGCAATCTCCAGCTCATCGGCCGCATGGAAGCGGCGCGGCCGGTGGAGGTGGACCTCATCCCCCCGGGGCAGCCCCTCGCGAAGTATGGCTATCCCCGCTCCGTGTCTCCCCAGGCCGCGGGCCTGTTCTGGGATCATCCGGAGTGGCCTCGCGCCCGCATCGCGCTGCGCCAGGACAAGCTCGGCCCCGAGCCCCATCTGGTGTTCCACGAGCTGGCCCATGCCATCCAGGGCCGGCTTTCACCCAGGAGGAGAACGAGCTCATCTACCGGACCCTGCGGCGCACCTACCGCGTCCGCGCCCGCATGGACGAGGTGTTCGCCCTCTACAGCGAGCGCGAGTTCATCCCCACCGTCACCGCGCATGACCTGCGCGCGCCGGGGGTGTACGGCATGGCGCGCCAGCGCTGGAACGAGGAGCACGTCTTCACCCGCTTCGTGCGCAACCTCTACTTCCCCTACAAGCCGCTGGCGGGCCCCGCGTCGGGCCAGGATGCTTCCTTCTTCGGCTGAGGCTCAGCGCTTCTTCTTGCGGCCCCGGGACGCGGGCGCCCCGGCCACATCGCCCAGCGCCGGCACGCGCATGCCCATCGACTCGGCCAGGCTCACCGCCGTGGACAGCGGCACCTGGGTGTCCTTGAGCCGGTTGCGCGAGGGATCCAACACCAGCCCCACCGCCAGCGAGAAGTCCGTCCGGGTGAGGATGCAGCCGCGGAAGTTGCTGCCCGTCAGGTCCGTCCCCTCGAAGTCCGCGTCCGTGAGGTCCAGATCGAAGAAGTTGGCCTCCTGCGCGGTGCAGCGCAGCACGTCCGTCTTCCTCAGGCTCAGCCCCACGAACGAGGCGTAGCGCAACACGCACCCCTCGAACGTCAGCTCCGGATTGGCCGACACGCTCGACCAGTCGATGCCCATCAGCTTCGAGCCCTCGAAGCGCACCCCCGCAGCGCCGCCTGCGGAAACCGCGCCCGGGTGAGATCACACCCCTTCCAGGTGCACTCCTCGAACTTGCACTGGCGCCACTGGCTCTCCTGGAACTGGGAGCGCTCGAAGGTGCAGCGGTAGAACTCCTTCTGGTTCAGCTCCAGCCCCTGCAGCTCCAGGTCCGTGAACGTCTCGTTCTCGAAGCCTTCCTCCCGCTCGAGCCGGCGTACCAGCTCCTCCCGGCCCGCCCGGTCCCTTGGTTCCATGTCCATGCGGCCTCCATCTCATGGCGGGTCGGGTCCTGGAAGGACGCGCCGTCCCCGGAGGCCTGTAGGTCCAGCGCTCACTGAAATTCGCGTGCCGGACCTCCCTGGCGCCCCGTAAAAACTTCCGGGTTTCAGCCCTAAGCATGGGGGGCCTGGATGCAAGCCCTTGTATTCATTGATGACCGTGCAGGTCGCGGGCTGGCATCGCTCTTGCTGAAAGCAAGGGCACGCAGTCTTCGCGGTCCCTTCCCACGCGCCTCCCCCGAGAGACACCATGACCCAGGCCTCCGCCTTCTCCTCCGCCGACTCCCTCTCCACCTACCTCTCGGAGATCAGCCAGTACCCGCTGCTGTCCGTGCAGGAGGAGCAGGCGCTCGCGCGGCGCTTCAAGCAGGGCGACATGGCCGCGGGCCACCGCCGGTGACGAGCAACCTGCGCTTCGCGGTGAAGGTCTCCTACGAGTACCGCTCCTACGGGCTGAAGATGTCCGACCTCATCCAGGAGGCGAACATCGGCCTGATGAAGGCGGTGCAGAAGTTCGACGCGGACAAGGGCATCCGCCTCATCTCCTACGCGGTGTGGTGGATCCGCGCCTACATCCAGAACTACGTGTTGAAGAACTGGAGCCTGGTGAAGCTGGGCACCACGCAGGCCCAGCGCCGGCTGTTCTTCGCCCTGGCCCGCACGCGCCGCGAGCTGGAGAAGATGGGCCCGGGCGAGGGCAACATCGTCGACGCGGAGGAGATCGCCCGCAAGCTCAACGTGAAGGCTCCGAGGTGCGCGAGATGGAGCAGCGCATGGGCGGGCGGGACTTGTCGCTGGACGCGCCGGTGGGCGAGGAGGGCGACGCCACGCACATGGACTTCGTGGAGTCGGAGAGCGCCTCCCAGGTGGACGAGGTGGCCGACCGCCAGGAGGCCGACATGACGCGCGCCCGCATCCGCCAGGCGCTCACCCGGCTGGATCCGCGCGAGCGCTTCATCATCGAGCACCGGGTGATGGGTGACTCGGAGATGACGCTGAGCGAGCTGGGCGAGCACTTCGGCTTCTCGCGTGAGCGCGCGCGCCAGCTGGAGATCCGCGCCAAGGACAAGCTCAAGGCCGAGCTGATGTCGCTCATGGCCGAGCGCGAGCAGGACTCCGCGGTCTACGCCGGGTAGTTCTTCCCGGCGGTCCGCCGCGGCCTCCTCTTCAGTGAAGCCAGCGCCCGTGGGCCGCGTGGAAGTCCACGAGCGGCGCGGCATGCTTGAGGTGGGGCCGCCCGGCCGGATCATTCTCCAGTACCGTCTCGAGCTGGCCTGAAAGAATTTCCTCCATGCTGGCCAGGGGGAGATCCTCCACAACCGGCGCAACTCCTCCTCGGTGATCTCTCCCAGGAGCTCGCCGTGCTCCTCGTCCACCACCGGCAACCGGCGCACTCCGAGCTCCTGCATCACCCGGAGCGCCGCCACGATGGTGTCCCCGGCGAACAACGTGGTTGCCCGCGAGACCCACTCCTCCACCGTCCCCTGTACCCGCCCGTCCATGTGCGTCTCCTCCGACCTGTCCTGAAGTCTTAAGCAAACGTCCTGCCAATGGGAGGGGACCCCCTGTCAATGGCCGCCCCTGGACGGTAGGCGGGCCGCATCTCGGGTAGCCTGGGGGTCCGCTTCCCGGTGGGGCGGAGGAGGTCCGTGTGGTGCGGGTGATGGCGTGGCTATACCGTTTCAACGAGCCGTTCGTGGGGCGTCTGGTCACGACGGGGGTGACGATCGCCGCCACCTTCCAGCCGTACTTCTGGCTCAACGATCATCTGCCGCCGCGCTTCGACTTCCTCACGCCCCTGGACACGGCGATCCCCTTCCTGCCGTGGACGTACGCCGTCTATTGCAGCTTCTTCGCGCTGCTGCTCGGCGCGGCGTGGTGCCTGGAGGCGCGCGAGTACCTGCGGATGCTCGCGGCGGTGTTGGTGGCCAACGCCGTGTGCTACCTGGGCTTCTTCCTCTTCACCGCGCACTACCCGAGGCCCCCGGTGGACAGCATTCCCCCGGGCTTCTGGCGCGAGCAGTTCGCGACGATGCGGGCCTCGGACAACGCGGGCAACACCTTTCCGAGCATCCACGTGGCCACCACGTGGCTCGGGGCGCTGCGGCTGCGCCACCGGCGCGGCGGCGTGCTGTGGCTGGTGTGGGCGGGCCTCATCTGTCTGTCCACGCTCACGGTGAAGCAGCACTTCATCGTGGATGTGCTCGGCGGGCTCGCGGTGGCGGGGGGCGTCCACGCGCTGCTGTTCCGCCGCGCGGCGCCGTCCGCTTCCGTGCCCGCGACGGCGGAGGCCCGGTCATGAGCGAGCCCGTGGCGCCCCCGCCGCCTCCTCCCGGTACGCTCAACGTGGTGCTGGCGCTGGGCATCGTCTCCGGGGGCGTGGGCCTGCAGTGGCTCGCGTCCCGGGCGTCCAGTCCCGGGGCGGCGGTGGGGTGGGGCGTCGTGTTCGCGTTCCTCTTCCTGCCGCTGTACTCGCTGCTGCACGAGGCCGAGCACCGGGTGTTCCACGCGAATGCGCGGGTGAACGAGTCCTTCGGCGTGCTGCTGGCCGCCTTCTTCCCGGGGCCCTTCACGTTCCTGCGCGCGTGCCACCTGGGCCATCACCGGCGCAACCGCGGCGACGCGGAGATGTTCGACCTGTACTACCCCTCGGACAACCTCGCGTGGAAGCGGGTGTACTTCTACTTCCTCTACACGGGCGGCTTCTGGCTGGCCGTCCCCGTGGCCGTGGTGTCGATGCTGCTGTGGCCCGGGCTGCTGCGCGGCCAGGTGCTGCGCGATCCGTCCGCGGTGGCCATGCTCAACGGCATCCCCGCGGGCTTCTTCCGCCGTATCCGGCTGGAGTGCGTGGGCGTGGTGCTGCTGCACGTGGGGCTGGTGGTGGGGCTCGGCCTGTCTCCCGGCCGCTACCTGCTGCTCTACGCGCTCTTCGGGTTGAACTGGTCGGCGCAGCAGTACATCACCCACGCGGCGAGTCCCCGGCACGTGCTGGACGGGGCGCACAACCTGCGCGCCGCGCGCTTCTACGAGGTGCTGCTCTTGCACTTCAACTGGCACCGGCGCACCACCAGCACCCGCGCGTGCCCTGGCTGTACCTGCCGCGCTACGACGACCCCTCACGCGAGCGCCCGGGCTACCTCATGGCGTTCCTGCGCTTCTGGCGCGGACCCCAGCCCACCGAGCCGCTCGCGGCGCGGGCACCCGATGGGGACAAGGCGCCCGGTGTGCCGTGACGCCCGCCCCGTGTCCCCGCGCGCTCAGGGCTTCGGCCCGGCGCCCGGGAGCTGCGACGGGTGGGTGGGCACCTGGATCTCCCCGGCGATGATCTTCGCCTTGAGCGACTCCAGCGTGCGCAGCGCCTCGTCCTTGCCGGGGAAGTCCAGCCGCACCGGGGCGTAGGCGATGCCGCCCTCCTTGAGGCCCAGGGTCTGGGTGCCGCCCCGGAACTGGCCACGCACCTGGTCGCGCACGGCCTCGTACACCACCAGGTCCACGCGCTTGATGACCGCGGACAGCACGGCCTTCGGCGCCAGATGGGTGGGATCCGAGTCCACGCCCAGCACGTAGACGGTCTTCCCCTCGTCGCGTGCCTCCTTCACCGCCTGGATGGCGCCCAGCCCATCCACCCCCGCCGCGGCGAAGATGACGTCCGAGCCCTTGGTCAGCAGATCCTGCCCCACCTGCTTGCCCAGGGCGAAGTTGGTGAAGCTCCCGGTGTAGTTGGCCACCACGCGGGCCTTGGGGTTGGTGGCGGCCACGCCGGCGCGGAAGCCCGCCTCGTAGCGCTTGACGAGCGGGATCTCCATGCCGGCCACCATGCCCACCTTGTTCGTCTTCGTCGCCAGTCCCGCCAGCGCTCCCACGAGGTAGCAGCCCTCCTCCTCGCGGAAGACGACGGTGCGCACGTTGGGCAGGGTATACGGCTCGCCCTGGGCCGACAGGAGCGGGCTGTCCACGAGCAGGAAGTGCATCTCCGGGTCGCGCTTCGCGGCCACCTCCACCGCGTTCTCCAACTGGAAGCCCGCCGCGAGCGACAGCGGCACACCCTGGTCCGAGAGCAGTTGCAGGTTGGGCTCGTAGTCCTCCGCCACGCGGCTCTGCAGGATGACCGGGGTGATGCCGAGCGGCTCCACCGGCGAGTCGCGCCGGGCCAGATCCTCACCCAACGAGCCCTGGAGCGAGGCCTGCCGCTCCTCGGGGGTGAGCTCCCTGTAGCTGCCCCCCTCGTACTTCACGCCCGCGGCCCACTCCTCCAGCCCCCGCAGGGCCGAGTCGTTGAAGGACTGATCCCCCCGTCCCCCGAGGCTGAGCACGAGGCCCACCCGCGTTGTCTTCGGCGCGGGCTTCTCGGCCGCCGGGACGGTCGCGGCGGACGGGGCGACGGGGGCCACCGGGGTGGGTTCCTCCTTGGCGCTCTTGCAGGCCAGGAGCAGGGATGACGCGAGGAGCAGGGTCGAGAGGCTCGGGCGCATGGGCCCGTGTCCTAGCATGGACGCGATGCGTCAGGTGCTGGAGCCGTCCGCGCGCATGCGGTGGAGCCGATCGTAGTGCCGGTAGCCGAGCTGGTCGAGCGCGTCCGGGGACGCCAGGCCGATGTCCACCAGGGTCTTGATGTCGTACGTGCCCGCGAGCACCGGCGGCGCGTAGTTCCGCACGGCCTCGGGGGTGCGGAACTTCTCCACGGGGAAGAGCACCGTGCTGGTGTGCACGTGCATGAAGTGCGCGGCGGACTGCCGCTGCCAGCCGGGAACGCCGGGCGCGGTGATGACGTGTGGCGTCGCCAGGAACGTGCCGCCGGTGAGGATCTCCAGTTGCTGGCCCACCTGGGCGACGATGCACCCGGCCGGCGCGACGCCCCGCACGAGCCGGCCCTTGGGCTCCTCGGGGGTGGCGCGGGTGCGCAGGTACAGCCCGCTCTGATCATCCGGCCGGGGCGCGGGGCGGGCCTGGGGATCCAGGAACCGGCCACCGGGCAGCAGCGTGAGCAGGTTGAAGTCCGTGTGCTCCTCGCCCCAGAGGATGCCGGTGTTCACCTGCGAGGGCTTGAGCGGCAGGTATTGCAGCGCCCGGGTGACGTGGGGGCCCCGCTCGCAGAACCCGGTGAACGTCGCCGGGGGCAGGCCGAGCGCCACGGCGGCTCCCTTCAGGAGCGCCAGTCCCGCCTCATGCAGCGAGCGGCCGAGCGAGAGCAGTCCTTCCTGGAAGTACGGCGGCGCGTCCTCCGGCCAGAGGTTGTCGGGGTAGAGGCTGGGGAACTCGAGCACGGAGTCCTCGTCGGGCGGGTAGGGCGCGGCGAAGTAGCACTCCTTGAAGTCGGGCTGACCCTTGCTGGCCACGGCGACCTCGGTGTTCGGCGGCGTCCAGCCTCGCTGGTACCAGATGTCGGCGCGGCCGTAGGGGCGCTTGGCCTCGGTGGGCCAGGCGATGAACGCGCCGAACGCGTCATAGAACCGGTCGAGCGCCTGGGCATCGACACCATGGTTCTTCACGTAGACGAGTCCGAAGACACCGAAGGCTTCCCGGAGCGCCATCGCGCCGCGCTCGATACGGGATGGGTCCTCCGACGAGAGATCGGCGAGATCGACAGTGGGAATGTTCATCGGGAGTTCGGCCATGACGGCTCCTGGTGTACCGCGCCTCGCCTCCCGACGGAATACAGGCCGGGGAGAATGTCCCCGGCCCGTCGTCTCACCGCGGAGCGTCAGCGCACGCCGGACGTCGTGCTTCCGGGCTGCGTGGAGGGCAGGGTCGAGAGCCCGGGTGGCTGCACCGGAGTGCTTTCAGGCAGGGTCGTGGTGCTGCCCGACAGCGGGCTGCCCAACGAGGAACCGCTCGACAGCGAGCTTCCCGACAGAGACCCGCCCGACAACGAGCTGGAGTTATCCGGTAGCGTCGTCTGGAAGCTCGAGGAGCCCGTCATGGGGAACTGGGAGCCGAGGCTTCCGGAGGGGGATTGTTGTCCCAGGGTGCTGCCCAGCAGGGGCTGCTGGAGGGTGTAGCTGCCCGTCAGGGGTTGCTGGAGACCATAGCTGCCGGTCAGTGGCTGCTGAAGGGCGTAGCTACCGGTCAGCGGCTGCTGAAGGGCATAGCTGCCGGTCAGCGGCTGCTGAAGGGCATAGCTGCCAGCCATCGGCTGCTGCAATGGGGTGGTGTCCTGTTGCTGTGCATTGGCGATTCCCACCATGCCCAACGAGGTCGTCACCACCGCGACCGTCAGGATGTTCGTTCGCATGTTCTCGCCTTTCATTCGTGAGGTGCGTGGCCGCGGGGGGAACCTCCTTCCCAACCAGGACCAGCCATCGCGGTTCCCAAGGGAAAAGTATTCACGAGCGGACGCTCGGAGAAGCGTCCCTCCCCAGCGTCGCGAGTCGGCGAGCGGTGGGCCGCGCCTACTTGCCCGGGGGGGACGGCCAGAAGGTCACCGCCCGGGCGCTCTCCGAATTCCAGACGAGCTTGCCTCCCCGGTACAGGTACGGGTGAGCGCCGGAGTCGGCGAGCGAGAGCAGGAGAAAGGCCCCCCGTGTCTGGACGCTGGCCAGGTCATTGGGCCGCAGGGGAAAGCCAGGGAGCGCGGACACCTTCCGCTTGTCCACCTTGCGCACGAGCCCCGTCGCCAGTGCTTCCTCCTCCCCGAAGGGGATGCTCCAGACCGCGAGGCGCGAGCCCCCGCGGCGCAGCAGGGTCCACTCTCCCTCGGTCTCCTCCGGGGAAAAGGCATACAGCTGATCGAGCACGACGTCGTCCTCGAGCTCCTCGGGCGTGAAGCGCGGATCCAGGGTGTGGCTCGAGCGCTCACCCAGTTTCTGCCGCAGCGCGAGCACCCGCGGCCCCGTGGTGTCGGTGGTGGCCTTCACTTCCCGCCGCTTCCAGGCGCCGTCGCGCCACTGGAAGGCGTGGGTGAGCAGGGGCCGCCTTCCGTCGTTCGTCTCGAGCACGACGCGGGTGCCGTCGAGCTCCACCACCCCCTGACGCTCCTGCTCGGGGGTGGGCTTCTGGAGGGTGAGCCCCAGCAACTGGCCCTCGGCATCGAAGCCGAACTCGATGAGCTCTCCCGAGCCCGGCAACGGCAGCTCCGTGGCGGTGGCCGTCTCCACGTCCACGAGGAACAGGCGGTCGCGGAAGGCGGGGAAGGGAAGCGCTCGGGGAAGGTGGGCCTGCCCGTCACGGGCGCGCTGACGCCGCCGCGCCAGAACCTCGCCGCGCCGAGTTTCCCATCCCGGCTCAGCGCGGTGGCTCCTCCCTGGCAGTCCACCGCGAGCCGGGCGATGACCTGACGGACGGCCGAGAGGGGTTGGAGTCGGATCCACTCACAGCCCTCCCCGGTGGGCTCGAGCAGGGACAACAGGGGCTCGGGTGCACGGGACGTCCGGGGTTCCCGGGCGAGTGCCGGCGCCGCGGACCACAGCAACAGCAGGAGCGAGACAGACAGGGGGCGGTGGAGGGTCGTCACGAGGCGACCCATTGTTCCACACGCCCCCCGGGGGAACTCACGAGGGATTCCGCGGGGAATCAGATGTTCCAGCGGATCATGCCCTGGAGCACGTTCTCGATCTTCCCCTGGATGAGGTAGCGGTTGTAGGCGAGCTGGTACTCGCCACCGAGGTAGATCTTGCCCGGGGTGAAGTGGACGAGCTTGCCGAAGTCCCACAGCAGCTCGGGCTGGGCGAGGAAGAAGCGGTTGCCCCGCGAGCCCGCCATCGCGCCCACGCCCTCGCCCTCGCCGAAGAGGCCCGTCTGGAAGAAGCCGAGGAAGAGGAAGTCCTGCGTGCCCAGCGAGAAGGACTTCTGCCGGGCGAGGCCCACCTGCAGGTCCACTCCCCGCAGGCCCCAGTCATCGCGGATGACCGTGGTGGCCGTCACGAAGTCCATGCCCGGCACGGCCAGGTCCCACTGCAGGCCGTAGTAGTGGAGCATGCCGAACTTACTCACGTGCTCCATCTCGTACTTGAGCGAGACGTCGCGCAGCGGTCCCCAGTCGAACTTGCGCTCCAGCACCTTCTCGGCGATCGACTTGGGCGACACCGCCACCGTGATGCCACCGAAGAAGCCGCCCTTCAGGTTGGCGCTCTGCTTGAAGGCGCTCGCGGGGGTGAAGGGGCCGGTGATGTCGTAGTACAGGAACACCGACCCGTACTCCCACTGCTGGAAGGCCTTGATGGTCAGCGTGGTCCGCGCGCCGCCGCCATTGAAGTCCTCGTTGAAGCAGTCCACGGCGCCGCGGTAGCGGCCTCCGAGGGCCATGTTGTCCTTGTCCCCGGTGAAGCACGGGGCGCGCAACAGCTCGAACCAGACTCCGGCGAAGGCGGTGGACGACGTCAGGAAGGAGGCGAGCAGGGCGACAAAACACAACGAGCGACGATTCATGCGGATCCCCTCGGGTGGCGCGCCCTAGTGAAAGCGGGGGACCGGCTTCGTCAAGTTTTCGATGGCGCCACGCGCCAGGGAAGGGGCACCCACATGCCGTGGGCGCCCGCCTTCACCCTCGCGTCAATCCTCGCACCCTCAAGGACGTGCGAGGGAAAGCGCCTCGGAGGGCACCTCGGCCCGAGCCGCGGACTCCCCGTGGTGCCCGGAGGAGGACTCGGGGCCCGCCAGGGACTCCACCTGCGAGGCGCGCAGGTGCAGCAGCGGTCCCGGCACCAGCCCGCCGAGCACCACCAGGGCGAACAGGGCGAACACCATCCCCCGCTCCCGGGGCAGCAAGTCCTCCACCGTCTCCAGCAGGGCCGCCGGCCATGGGCGGGCGGGCCGAGGAAGGTGCGCTGGAAGGCGCGCAGGAAGGTGACGCCGTTGATGGCGGTGGTCAGCAGCAGGGGCAGCGCCACCAGCGGGTGGGTGTCCAGGATGCCGTGCAGCAGCAGATCCTCGCCCACGAAGCTCAGCGTGCCCGGGAAGCCGAGGCTGCCAAAGCCCATGAGGAAGAAGAAGGCCGCCAGGCGCGGGCCGCGGCGCACGAGTCCTCCCAGCCGCGTCATGTCCGTGGTGCCCGTGCGGGCCTCGATGGCGCGCACGACGAGATCCAACCCCGTGAGCGCGATGCCCGCGGCCACGCTCTGGATGAGCGCGCCGGAGATGCTCTGCGTGTTGCCGATGGCGAGCCCCGCCAGCATCAGGCCCGACTGGCTCGCCAGGAGGAAGCCCACCACGCGGCGCAGGTCCGTCTGCGCCAGCGCCAGCACCGAGCCGTACAGCGCGGCGCACAGGCCCAGCGTTCCGAGTGCCACGCCGCCCCGGCTCCACTCCCCGGGCAGCAGCGGCATCACCACGCGCACCAGCAGGTACAGCCCCGCGTGCGCGTTCACCAGCAGCAGGCCCACCCCGAACGGGCCGCGCGCCATGAGCACGGGCAGCCAGGAGTGGAAGGGCACCACCGCCATGCGCACGCACACCGTCAGCATCAACAACGCGAACACGGGCAGGTGCCACGTCGCCGGCAGCCCCCGGGCGATCAGCTCCGTCAGGGCGAAGGGCGCCTGGGCGCCGGAGCTCCACCCCCAGGCCCACCAGGGCCGTGGCCACCACCAGCGGCAGCGTGCTCACGAGCATGTAGACGCCGAAGGTGCGCAGCGTCCGGGCCTCGGGCCGTGCCCGCGCCTCGCGCGCCAGCAGCGCGCCGGTCGGCACCAGGGTGGCGATGAAGAAGACGGTCATCAGCGCCGGTCCTCGGCGCAGAAGAAGCCCAGGGTCATGCTCTCGGTGAGCAGCAGCGCGCCGAGCGTGCCCCGGTCCAGAGACTGGCGCGGACCGGCCGCCACCAGCCCCAGGGTGAGCAGCGCGGTGACCACCAGCGCCAGCACGCTCATGCCATCCACGCCCAGCCGCAGCTCCACGCCGAGCCCCGGCACGCGGAACCAGGACTCATGCAACTGCACGCCGGGGACGCCGCCCTCGAAGAGGGCCACCGCGCCCAGCGTCAGGAGCAGGGTGAGCGCCGCCACGCCGAGCGCCACCCGGCGCTGACGCTCGGGCTGCCGGAGCTGGCGCAGCACCGCGGCGCCCAGCGCGGGCAACACCACCAGGAGGGAGAGAAGGGGAAGGGACGTCCGCATCACACGACTCCTGTCGACTGGCTCTGACTGCTCGGCGCCTGCTTCGGCTCCTCGGGGGCCTTCTCGGCGGGGGCGGACTTCCAGCCGCTCAGCGCGCCCGTCCAACCCCGCTCCATCCGGTCCATCCACTGGCCCGCGCGCAGCAGCGGACCCATCGCCCAGCGCTCGTGCATCACCTCCAGCGAGAAGCGCTCCAGCGCCAGCCGGTAGAAGCGCCGCCGCCACCCTTCGGGGAGGACGTGGTGGGCCACCGCCACCGTGGGACGCCGCGCCTCGCGCAGGGCCGCGCGGCGCGCCAGCTCATCGCGCAGCACCGACGGGGCGCGCAGCAGTTGCAGACAGCGCAGACACGCGTGCGCCACCGGTGCACCAGCGCCAGCCGGTACAGGCCCAGCCCCACCTCGGCGAACATCAACCCCACCTGCGTGAGGACGCCATAGGCCAGCGAGCTCTTCACGTCCGTCTGCACGCGCCACACCAGCGTGGCGTGCACCGCCGTCAGCAGGCCCACCACCACGAGCACCCCGCTCGCCACGGCGGAGCGCTGCAGCAGCGGCGCCACGCGCAGGAGCAGGTACACGCCCGCGTGCACCGACAGGGCGCCATAGAAGAGGGCGCTCGAGGGCGTCGGGCCCTCCATGGCGCGCGGCAGCCAGTTGCTGAAGGGCAGCTGGGCCGACTTGCCCATGGCCGCCAGCATCAGGCACAGCCCCAGCGCCGTCGCCGGCCCCACCGCCATGGCCACCGCCGGTGCCGGCCAGGCCGGGCGCCGAGCGCCTCGGCCCACTCGGCCGTGCCCGCGAAGTGGTGCAGCAGCACCGCGCCCATCAACAGGCCCATGTCGCACAGGCGGTAGAGCGTGAAGGCCCTCAAGCCCGAGCGCACCGGCGTCGTGCGCTCGTGGAAGAAGCCGATGAGCAGCGCCGACGTGAGGCCCACCATCTCCCAGCCCACGAAGAGCAGGTCGATGCTGCCGCTGGCCACCAGCACCTGCATGCCCGAGGCGAACAGGGCCAGCAGCAGGAAGAAGCGCGCGAAGCCCGGCTCGCGGTGCAGGTAGTTCACCGAGAAGCGGCCGATGAGCAGGGTGATGGCGCTCGAGAGCACCATCATCGTCGCGGACAGCCGGTCGATGAACAGCGTCACCGGGAAGGTGTACTCGCCGCTGGAGAACCACCGGCCCACCTCCACCACCCAGGCGTCCTGGTGGCGCCACACGAGGCTCGCCGCCGCCACCACCGAGGCGCCCAGCGACAGCCACAAGGCACCGAGTACCCCGCGCACCACGGCGCGCTCGCCCGGCGCGCGGTGCAACAACATCACGCCGCCCAGCGTCACGAAGGCCAGCAGGGGCCAGAGCGGGGCGGTGGCGGCGACCCACCCCAGTTCGAGGTTACCGACGGACATGGTCAGACTCTTTCTTCTGGGAAGCGTCGATCAGCGCCGGCGGCAGGAAGTCGCGCTGACCGCGATACCACTCCGGCGAGGAGGCCACCACCGGCAGGGGCGCCGACGGCGGGGTGACGGGTTGGAAGCCCCGGGGCGTGAAGCGCATCTGCGCGCCGGTGACCGGGTCCACGCTCACGAGCTGGACCCATTCGTTGCCAATGAGTTCGCGCAGGATGGGCTGGCGCTCGTAGATGCCCCCGAGCACCTCCACGCTGGCCTCCACGACCAGGAGCAGCCGCACCGGCTCGTGGATCTCGATCATCTGCCGGGGCAGGCCCGTGCGCAGGTCGCTCTCCACGCCGTCCATCACCCCGAGCAGGCTGGTGAGGTTGTGGGGCAGCTTGGTGCCACTGCCGTAGCGATCATTGTCGATGCAGGAGAAGTAGTACTCCAGGTTGATGCCCGCGCCCACGGGGCCCGCCGCGGCGAGGATGCGCTCGGCGATGGCGCCCGAGGCATCCTTGGTCGGGTCATACGAGATGAGGAAGGCGCGCCGGTCCAGGAACAGGCCCCGGGTGAGGGCCCGGCGGCCCACCACGCACGTGGCGTTGGTGACGTGGCCCAGCTCGGGCCGCGCCTGGCTCAGGTCCGCCGCGCGCTCCTCCACGTGCCGCAGCGCCGCCTCGGGGGAGAGGCTCAGGGGCGCGGACTCGAAGCGCCGGCAGCGCTCGTGCGCCGACAGGGTGCGCGCGCTGTCCAGCGACTCCTTCAGGGTGGCCAGCTCGCCGCGCAGCGCCTCGGGCACCGCCTCGGTGTCGTAGAGCACGACCTCATCGGTGGTGGTGTTGTGCAGGCCGCCGATGAACCACGTCGTGTCGGGGATGTGGATGCCGCGCTCACGCAGGAGCGCGCGCACCTCGGGCCGGTTGGCCATCTCCGAGAACAGGCGCGCGTTGGGACCGCCGTGCCGGCCACCGCAGGCACCGCAGTCGTAGGCGGACTGGTGCGGGTTGTTGACGCTGATGGCGCCATGGCCCAGTACCACCACGAGCGGCGCGAAGTCGTCCACCAGCCCCAGGTTCTCCAGCGAGTTGGCCACGCGTGCCGCCTTCTCGGCGACGGTGAAGCCCACGGGCTTGAGGTGGGCGAGCTGCTCGGCCGCCTCGTCCCTCAGACTGGTGAGCTGCGTGCGGGGCGCGGGCAGCAGCCGCTGGGAGAGCGCCCGGCGCATCAGGCTCACCCGGCGCGGGGCGAAGATCTGCAGGGGCAGCATCAGCGCGGAGACGAGTCCCAAGAGGGGCGTGAGCAGCCAGCTGAACTCGAGCGCGTGTGAGCCGCCGTGCAGCCAGTGATCGACGCGGGCCCAGAGGGCACGCAGCCGCGAGCGGGACTCGGCCAGGTGGCCGTGATCCGGGTGGGCCCGCTCCTCGACGACGTGTGCCGGGGTGACCACGATGGGGCACAGGGCGGCGAGCCCCGCGTCGTCCAGGCCGCGGTAGTCCATGGCCACGCCGAAGAAGCCGGCGATGCCGAACGTGTCGTGCCGCGGGCTCTGCTCCTCGAAGTGCCGGCGGAAGGACTCCTCCCGGTCATCCATGCAGAAGACGAGCTGGAAGCGCGGATCCTCCACCGTGCGCTCCGCCTCGGGGCGGAGCCGGTTCTGCGCGAGCGCCTGGAGGATGTCCATGCGGTAGTGGTGCTCGTAGGCCTCGTGCCACACGCGGCGGCGCGCCTGCGCGTCGAAGGCCTCCAGCCACGTGAGCAGGGCCTGGCGCCGGGCGAGCGGGAAGTCCATCACCTCCAGGGCCGACAGCCCCGCTACCTGCATGAGCTGGAAGAGCCGCCAGCTGCCCTCCTCGAGCGGGCGCTCCAGGGCCGCGGGCCGGTGCGTGGCGGCGTCGCGCGCGCGGGCCATGAGCCCGGAGAGGGGCCCCTGGTAGTCCAGCCGGCGCCGGGCCACGGTGCGCAGCGCGTGGCGCTCCAGGGTGAGGCGCACGGCGAGGAAGTCGATGAGGTGCGCCGGAGGCGAGCCCGCGGGCCGGTCCGCCGGGTTGTGCTCCAGCCGGTGGAACATCCCGGCCCAGCCGGGCAGCGCGAGCAGCACGCGGGTGATGTAGGGCTCCCACTGCTCCTCGGGCACGCCCAGCTCGTCGAGCGCGGCGAGCACCACGTCCCGCGCGGACAGGCCCTGGGCGGAGGCCCGCCTCAAGTCCACCTCGAGGTCCTCCAGCCACTCGGGCAGCACGCCCATGCCGGTGAGCTTCATCGCGCGCCAGGCGGCGTACAGCCCCGACTCGCGCTCCGGCAGGCTCCAGTGGGACTGGCCCTCGTCGAGGAACGCCGAGCAGATGCGGATGAGCCGGGGATTGACCAGCTCGTTGATGTCCTCGCCGGTGGCCAGCCGCAGCAGCTCGCGGTGGCTGCGCACCCCTCCGAGCTCGGCCTTCTCGCGCGAGTCCGGCACGGTGAGCAGGGGCGTGCGGCAGGCGGCCCAGAGCGCCCTCACCGCGAAGCGCTCGGGGTGGCGCTCCAGGTGCTCCTTGAGGGAGGCGAGGGAGCCATCGCCCCCGAACGCCGTGGCCAGGGCTTCCTGGACGAGCGCCACCTCGGCGCCCAACCACCCCTCCACGGACAGGGTCGTCGTCGCGCCGAGCAGCCGGGCGCGCACCTGCGCGACATAGGCCTCGGCCCGGGCGGAGGGGATGCCCAGGCGGCGCAGGGCGGTCTCCGGGGCCAGGGCCCGCCGCGGCTCGGCGGCGGTGGCGCGCACGGCGGTGTTCAGCGTGGGCTCGAGCAGGGCCATGGCCAGATCGGTCATCGTCCAGTCCCGGCCCACCCGATCCAACCACCCGCGGATGCCCTCGGTGGAGCGCCGCAGGAGCCGCTCGCGCGCGGTCGCCGACACGTCCGGCCGGAGCGAGGACGTCGCGGACAGCTCGCTCATCCGCCAGCGCAGCGAGGCGGCCGTCTCCACCGGAGGCGGGTGGAGCAGGGCGAGCAGCTCCAGGTCCAGGCGCGACAACGAGGCCGGCACCATCTCTTCCCGCCGCTCTCCCTGCTCGCGCTCGGCGAGCACCGCCTTGAGGTCCACGTCGGTGATGCGCCCGCGCCGGAACAGCTCGCGGTAGCGCGACTCGGGGAGGTAGGTCTCCGTCTCGAACGTGGCGCTCGCGGCGGCCAGCGCCTCGTGGAAGGGCAGGTGCTGGAAGGCGTGCAGCGTGTTGTGGTGCACGAACACGCCGATGGGGCCCTGCGCCGGCAACAGGTGGCCCGCGTGCTCCAGCACCTCACTCAGGTGCTGTCCACGGTCGGTCGAGGGAGAGTGGCTCATGGTCGGAATCCAGACGGGAAGAGGTTCAGGCGCTCAGGAGCGGACGGGCAGGGGGGCCTTCGTCGACTTCTTGCGCGCGGAGTGAGGATGCGCGGAGAGGCTGCGGTGTTGCTCGAGCCCGCGCACGTGCAGGTGGCGGCCCTGGCGGGAGAACTCGCCCTCCAGCTCGTGCAGCCGCTCCATCACCGTGTGGTCCACCGGGCGGGCCTCCGTCAGGTCGACCTCCACGTGGGGCGCGTGGGCATGGCGCGCGAGCTGCTTCTTGAGCTTGAGGAAGTTGGTGAAGACGGCCGCCGGCGCACGCGCAGTACCACCGGCCCGCCTCGGTGTGCTCCTCGATCTGCGGCTTGAAGAGGCCGGCGAAGGGCGCGCCGTTAATGAGGTGCACCACCACCTTGAGGGCGATGCCCGCGGCCACGCCCACCAGCAGGTCCGTGGCGAGCGTCACGCCGATGGTGAAGGTGAAGATGAGGAACTGCTCGGGCCCGATGCGGAACGTGTTCACGAACTCCTTGGGCGAGGCCAGCCGCACGCCCGCGAAGATGAGCATGGCGGCCAGGGCGGCGAGCGGAATCCGGTGGATGAGCATGGGCACGAACGCCACGAAGAGCAGCAGGAACAGGCCGTGGAAGAAGTTGGACTGCCGGCTCTTGGCGCCGTAGCCGATGTTGGCCGAGCTGCGCACCACCTCGGAGATCATCGGCAGGCCACCGAGCATGCCGGAGATGAAGTTGCCCACGCCCGTGGCGAGCAAGTCCTTGTCGAGATCCGAGCGGCGCTTCTCCGGATCCATCATGTCCATGGCCTTGGCCGTCAGCAGCGACTCGATGCTGCCCACCAGCGCGAACATGACGATGTACTTGATGGACGTCGCGCTGAGGACGACGGAGAAGTCCGGCAGGGTGATGGCCGACAGGAGGTTGCTCGGCAGGTTCACGAGGAACTTGGGGCCCACCGTGAACAGGCTGTGCGAGAAGGTGAAGGTGTGCTCGTGGTCCAGGTCGAAATAGAGACCCATGGGCACCGCGAACAGCAGCGCCAGCAGGGGGCGGGGACGCGCCGCAGCGCCGCCACGCGCCCGGCCACCGCCGCGTGGCCGAAGAGGATGATGAGGCTCACCGCGCCGATGAAGGCGATCTCCGGGTTGAGCTTCATCACGCTCCGGGAATCTCCGCCAGCAGGTGCAACGGCTCCTTGGCCTCGGGCGCCACGCCCAGCAGGACGTGGATCTGCTTGGAGCAGATGATGATGCCGATGGCCGCGAGCATTCCGTGCACCACCGACGAGGGGAAGAAGTCCCCCAGGGTCCCGGCGCGCAGGAGCGCGAAGACGATCTGCACCGCCGCGGCCACCACGATGGTGGCCAGTGCCCGGCGGTAGCCCAGCGCTCCGTCGCCTTGGCCCAGCTCCGTCACCGCCCCGAGCGCGATGACGATGAGCCCCGCGGCGGGCCCCTTGATGGTGAGCCGCGCGCTGCCCAGCCAGCTGGACACCAACCCTCCCACCACCGCCGTCAGGATGCCCGCCACCGGCGGGAAGCCACTGGCCATCGCGATGCCCAGGCACAGCGGCAGCGCGATGAGGAACACGAGAAAGCCGGAGACGATGTCACTCTTCCAGGTCGACGCGTTCTCGGGCGCGGCCTGGGGCGGAGTACCGGAAGGCTGAGGCTGCATGGGATTCCATCCTCTGAGGCGCACGGGCTCGCGGCGTTCTTGACGCGGCGCGTGCTTCACGAAAGGCAGGGACGGAACGATTCACTTCCGGGTTCCCGGCATTTTATTCTTCTCCTGTGGTTTTTTTCCGTTGCTGGTCGAACCATCGCGAGGCCAAGCAGGTTCCGTGCCCAGGGAAGAGAAATAGAGTGAAATCCAATTGACGTGGTTCGGGAACCCGCGTGTGAGTCGTTCCATCCTTATGGACAGTGTCGCGACGTGGAATGCAGCAGACCGCCGCACGAAGGGGTGCGTGGGGTGGGGTCCGTCCTGGGCGGGGCGGCGATGAGCGGCGGGGCGGAGGGCGCGGGGGGGACGGGACGGGAGCGCTTCGAGGCGGAACTCCAGCCGATGCTGCCGCGTCTTCACCGGCTCTGCCCGGCGCTGTGCCGGGACAAGCAGGAGGCGGAGGACTTGCTGCAAGACGCCCTGGTGCGGGCCTACGTCCATCGAGAGAGTTTCCAGGAGAAGGGGTCCTTGTTTGGCTGGCTGTGTGGAATCGTTCGCAACCAGTTCATCGAGTCGCGGCGCGCGGTCGCCCGGCGCCGATCGTTGTTGGACTCGGTGCTCGAGGGGGCCTCGTCGGTGCTGGGCTCGCTCTTCACCGGTGGGGTGGAGCAGAAGGATCCCGAGGCCCGGCTATGCAACAGCGAGGAGGCCGAGCTGATGTTGCGCTGCCTGCATGCCCTGCCCGAGAAGTTCCGTCTGGTGGTGTTGCTCTGTGATGTGGAAGAGCTGGGGTACGAAGAGGTGTCGGCGGCGCTCGGGATTCCGGTGGGGACCGTGAAGAGCCGTCATTTCCGGGGACGAGCCCAGCTGGGCGCTGCCTTCAAGGCGCAACTCGCCCAGGGCCCGGCCGCCGTCAACGCAGGAGGTCGTTCATGATCGCTCCCGATGACAAGTCCTTGCCCCCCTTGCCGGGAGAGGCCATGCGGGCCCTGGATGCGTTTCGCGAGGAGCGGCCGTCCACGCACCTCGAGAACCGCATCCAACTGGCGATCCAGGCGGCTTCGTCGGGGAAGACGCCGGCGCGGTCCAGTCCCCCGGAGCGCCAGGAGCGTCTGGCCTGGTTGGAGCACCGCGTCACCCGCAAGGTGATGGGCCCGGCCCTGGCCACCTCGGTCATCCTCCTGGCGGTGCGGGCGGATGACTGGAGCGGGGACTCGGAGGTCCTCAGCGAGACCATGCCGCTGCGCCATGTCTCCTTCCAGTTGTCCCATGGGAGCCCCGGGTGGCTGGAGCTGCCCTGGACGCATGGGGTGCACTCGGGTGAGCCGGCGACGGTCCACCTGGAGGCCCCGGAAGAGCTCAACCTCCACCTGCACGCGGACGGGCTGCCCTCGGTGCGGCTGGTGGGGTGTGACGCGGGGCGCTGCATCCACCAGTTCACCGCGGACACCGGAGCGGACGCCACGCCGCTGCGCGTGCGCATCGACAAGCCGGGCCGCTACGAGTTCCGCGTCTCGCATGCCTCGGACGCGCGCCGGTGCGCGAGCACTTCGTCGTGGAGGCCAAACACTAGGCGCCGTGTGTGGTAGGGGAAGCCTCCATGGCTTCTCCTCCCCGTTACGGCCGCTCGCTGGCGCACAAGGCCCGTCAGCGCACGCCGGGCCATCACTACAACGCGAGCTTCCTGCCCGCGGCCGAGCGCGCCGCCATCCTCGGCTGGTTGGGTCAGCTGCACCCCTTGTGGGAGGAGCGCTACTCCCAGCATTTCCCCCCGCCCCCGGGCCAGTCCCAGCGGCGCCTGTTGCGGCCGGTGTACTGGTTGGGCAACTGGCAGTTCGCCTGCCTCGACTACTACCGGCCCCCCAAGGGCGTGAAGAACCGCTGCGTGAGGGCGGAGCCCTTTCCGGCGGTGCTCCAGCGGCAGGTGAGGAAGGTGGAGGAGCTCGCGCGCCGGATGTTCCGGGGCCCGGACATGCCCGAGGGCTGGCACCTCAACACGTGCCGGTGAACTTCTACGGCAGCCGCCTGGAGGACGGGCAGTGGGTGGACACCGCCCGGGTGGGCGAGCACAAGGACTTCGAGCCCGGGCCCGTGGCCTCGCTGTCCCTGGGCGAGCGCGCGCTCATCCAATTCGTCACCTCCAGCCGCCCGGGCGAGCGCGACGAGGTGGTGCTCGAGCAGTGGCTCGATGATGGGGCCCTGCAGCTCTTTGGTGGGGCGCGCTGGAAGGAGCAGACCTTCCACCGGGTGCAGCGGGTGGACACTCGCGGGGGCCACGTGATGCCCCCGGAGATGCCGGACTTCAAGACCCGGCGCATCAACCTCACCTTCCGCTACGTGCCGGACGTGCACGTGACGCCCTTCGCCCAGCTGTCCCCCGAGGCGCGCGAGGACGTGCGGCCCTACATGGAGACGCTCGCGCGCCACAGCGCCTTCTTCCGCGCGGAGCTGGAGCGCGAAGCGCGGACGTGACGCGGGCTCACCCCGGCCTCACCCCGCGGCCTCACCACAGTCCGTGGATGCGCAGGAGGGTCGCCAGCGGCGAGCCGCCCCGCCGGTAGTCGCCGAAGAGCCGCTCGGCGGTTTCCACGGTGGGGTTGGACCAGACCTTGCGCTCGTGCTCCTCGTGCATCTCCAGGCCGCAGTGGATGAGCGAGGCGCGCGCCTCGTCCGCGGACGCGAAGGTGACGTACTCGAAGAGCAGCGGGTTCTGGCTGGTCACGAAGGACTGCCGGCCACCCAGCTCGCGCACGGCGGCCTCCACCCAGCGCGGGTGCAGCGCATGGGCCAGCTCGTCGGCGATGAGGAAGTCCTCGTTGACGTCCAGGTAGTACAGCAGTGACAGGAGCCGCTTCTGGCCGTAGCCCAGGTGCTCGCGCGACAGCACCGCGCCATCGCGCCGGGTGAAGCCGAAGCCGAAGTGGCCGAACTCCAGGCGTCCCCCGCCCTCGTAGCTGCGCTTGTCCAGCAGCTCCACGCGGAAGCGCCCCGCGCCCAGCCCCGCCAGGGTGACGAAGCGGCCGAGGAAGCCGCGCTCGAGCTCGTCATGGCGGATGTCGATGAAGCCCGTGGCCAGCGCCTGCTCCGCGCGCTCGCGCAGCACCCCGGGCAGCCACGTGGGCAGCGACATCAGCCCGAGCGGGAACACCTCCTCGCCCCGCATCTCCATGCCGTACTGTGCCTGGGAAATCCGCTCGTAGGTGCCCAGCCCCTCGTCGAAGCGCGCCGGGGCGAGCAGGAAGGTGCGGCGCAACAGCTCCTTGAGCCGCTCCTTGAATTCGGGCTCCAGCCGCTGCGCTCCCAGGAAGAGCACCACCCAGACGGTGCGATCCAACAGCGACCAGTGCATCGTCTGCGAGTAGGCGGGCTGTCCGTCCACCACCCAGGCCAGGCCCTGCGCATCCGCGCGCAACACCAGCCGCGCGGCGGGCGCGTCGAGCTCGAGCGTCACCTCCATGAAGGGCTGGAGCGCGGGCGCGTCCACGGGCTCGCCTCGCGGCACGAGCGCCTGGGGCTCGGGTCCGGCGTCCGCGGGCCGCGAGAAGTCCGGGAGCGTGTTGCGCACGCGCACCTGGAGCGTCATCCCGGGAAAGGTGAAGGCGTACTCCAGGGAGAACTCCTCGCGGATGAGTCCGGAGAAGTCCGAGGCGAGCACGCGCGTGAGGAGATCCAACAGCGTGGTGCGGCCGGTGCCGTTCTCGCCGAGCACCAGGTTGAGCGAGGGGCCGAAGACGAGGTGGGCGCCCGGCGCGACGTCGCGGTACTGGTGGATGCGCAGCTCTGTGAGCTTCATGAAGGACGCCGCCTCAACAGGTTCAGCAGCCGGAGCGAGGAGGAGCGGCTGCCCTGGATGATCCACGGATCGATCTTGTCCCCGCCATTGGTGAACTGGGGCGAGAGCACGAACACCCGCACGCGCGCCTTCTCCATCATGGCGTGGAAGCGGGGCTCGCGCAGCAATCCTCCGCACGCGCGCAGCTGGGGCGAGGGCTGGAAGCAGTCGAGATCCAGCGACAGCCAGTCCGCCTCCGTCACGCCGGGCCGCTCGAGCACCTGCCGCCAGTGCAGCGCCGCGGTGTCCACGAACCAGGGCACCAGGGTGGAGAAGCCCACGTCCCGGCCGCTCATCCGGGCGGTGGGCTCGGCCTTGGCCGTGGTGAAGAAGATGTCCTCCTCGGTGAGCACGGGCGTGGCGTCCGCGGGACGCTTGAGGCCCTCGAACAGCCGCCACCAGGTGGCCGCCTGCTGGGGCGTGCGCGACTCCAGGTAGCTGTCCTTGCACCAGTCCGAGTGCCGGTCCGCGTGGAAGAGCGAGCGCGGCAGCTCGCCCGTGGTGCGGTAGTGGTAGAGCGCCACGTCGAGCATGTGGTGATCGCGCAGCACGTAGTCCGTGCGTCCCGTCGCGTCCCGCATCACCCGGACGGTGCCCCGGAGCACCTCGTCCAGCTCCGCCGCGCCGAGCGCGTCACGCCACGCGGCTTCCTCGAAGAGGAGCTGCTGGCGGATGTAGGGCTGCTCCCGCGCGGGCCCGACCACGTCCTCCGGACCCGTCCACCGGTGCACCCGCTGCTCGAACCGCTCCGCCTCTCCTTCCTGGAGCACCTCGCGGATGACCTCGCGGATGTCCGAGCGGTGGCCCGGGCCGGGCACCGCCACGCGCACGCCACCCGGCTCGCGCGCGTCGTCCGCCACGGGCCGCAGCCGGAAGGCGTAGGCCGCGTCGGTGGGCTTCTTCCACTCGGAATACCGGATGAGCACGGGCGCCTTTCCTCGGAAGAGCGGTAGATGACCGGAAACACCGGCGCCGTCACGGAAATTGCAGATCCTCCAGCAGGGCCTGGTAGAGCCGGGGGCGCTCGGCGGTGAGGTAGAAGTGGTTGCCCGGGAACATCCTCGGGCGGAAGTCCGCGGTGGTCTGCTCTCCCCACTCCCGCACCTCCTGGGGGCCGACCGTCGCGTCCTCGGTGGCGCCGAAGGACGACAGGGGCACGTCCAGGGGCGGCTCCGGCACGTACCGGTAGCTCTCGGCGAGGAAGAGATCCGCGCGCAGCGCGAGCAGCACCGTCTCGCGCACGTCCTCGCTGGTGAGCACCTCCCGGGGCGTGCCGAAGCGCAGGGCGATCTGCTCCAGGAACTCCGTGTCCGGCAGGTGGCTGATGGGGGGCGCGGCCCGGGGCCGCAGGTGCAGCGCCGGGCAGGCGGACAGGAAGAGGCGCACGGGCATGGGGGCTCCCATCCGGCGCAGTGTCCGGGTCAGCTCGAAGGCGATGACGCCTCCGAAGCTGTGGCCGAAGAAGGCGAAAGGCCGCTCCTTGAGGAAGGGCAGCACGCGGCGCGCCAGCGTCTCGATGAGCGTGGGGAAGTCGGTGATGGGGGGCTCGGCGCGGCGCGTGGCCCGGCCCGGCAGCTCGATGGGGCACACCTCGATGCTGGCGGGCAATTGGGTGGTCCACAGCCGGTAGATCGAGGCGTCTCCTCCCGCGAAGTGGAAGCAGAACAGACGCAGGCTCGCCTGGGGACGCGGCTCGGGACAGGTCACCCAACGGCGGTAGACGGGAGGGACGGACATGGGCGGAGGCCCATGCTGCGAAGGAGACGGGGGCCACGTCAATCCCCGGCCCCCTCGTTCCTCCCGGGCGTGGTGCCGGTAGTCGGAGCGCGTGGCCCGGCGCCCCGCTGGCCCCACCCGGTCTCCGCCCCGGCACGAGGGGGTGTCTGTCCATGGCGGGACGTGCGAGGGATTGGTGGACGGGGCGAGGGGACTCCCCCTCCCTGCGTCCGCTCGGTCGTGACCCCGGGGGGCCGCATGAGAGGATTGTCCTCGGGGACGAGGATGAAGGGGGGCGGCTGAGCGTTGAGAAGAAAGAGGGAGGACGGATGCCTGTGCGGTTCGCGCGAGGTCGGCCATGCTTGATATGCTTTCGCTCTCAGCCAGGCCCGGACATGACGTTTCCTCGCCTGAGGCTTCCCGGTCCATGACGTCATCTCGCTCCATTCCCTCGGAGGAGGTTCCGGCCTGCTCCACCTCCAGGGCCCGTGAGGCTCGCTCTCGGGAAGTCGTGCCCTTGGAGGAGGAGCACGAGCGCCTGCTCGCCCTGGCGGACGTGTCCTCCCAGATCTTCTGGACGAGCGCGGGGATCGAGAAGTCGGTGGGGGGTCTGCCAGGCTGGATGGACTTCACCGGGCAGCCCGCCGAGGCCCTGCGGGGCAGGGCGTGGCTGAACTTCGTCCATCCGGAGGATCGGCCCCATGTCGAGCAGGCCCTGGTTCGAGGTCAGGCCGAGCGCGCCGCCTTCTCCGTGTCCTTCCGGCTGCGCCGCTCGGACGGCCAGTACATCTGGATGTTGGGGCGGGCCGTCCCCCTGCTCGACGCGGGCGGCAGGGTGCGCGAGTGGGTGGGCACCAGCACGAACATCCATGCCTATCGCCAGGCGCAGGAGCGCGCGTCCTTCCTCGCCCGGGCGGGTGAGTTGCTCTCCTCCTCGTTGGACTACGACGCCACGCTCGCCGCGCTCGCCCGGCTCACGGTGCCCGCGCTCGCCGACTGGTGCATCCTGGACGTGCTGGGCCCGAACGGACAGTTCCTCCGCGCCCAGGTGGTGGCGGCGGACCCGTCCCAGGAGTCCCTCGTCCAGGATGTGCGCGGACTCACCCCGCTGCCCCACGACAATACCTCCTATCCTCCCACGCTGGCGCTCCAGGAGGGCCGTGCCTCGCTGGTGCGGGACGTGACGGATGAGCTGATGCGCCAGATGGCGTGGGACGCGCAGCACCTCTCGATCCTGCGCCGCGCGGGCCTCCGCTCGTTGCTCACCGTGCCCCTGCTCGCCCATGGGCGCATCCTCGGGGCCCTCACCCTCACCCTGTGCACCTCGGGCCGCCGCTACGACGAGGAGGATCTGCGCTTCGCCCAGGAGCTCGCCCATCGCGCGGCGCTCTCGGTGGACAACGCGCGGCTCTACCGCGAGGCCCGGGAGGCCATCCGCCTGCGCGACGAGTTCCTCTCCATCGCCAGTCACGAGCTCAAGACGCCCCTGACGCCCCTGAGCCTCAAGCTGCAATCGCTCGAGCGCGCCGCCGAGGCCCACCCCGACTCGTCCCTGGCGCCCCTGGTGCGCTCCACCGTTCAGGCGGGGCGGCAGCAACTGCGCAAGCTCACCACGTTGATGAACGGTCTGCTGGACGTCTCGCTCATCGCCTCGGGCTGCATCGAGCTGCGGCGCGAGCAGGTGGATCTGCTCTCCGTGGTGCGCCGGTGGTCGCCCGGCTCACGCCGCGCGCCGGCAAGTTCCAGGCCCCCCTGATCATCGAGGCCGACTCTCCGGTCGTCGGCCAGTGGGATCGCTCCCGGCTGGAGCAGGTGGTGACCCACCTGCTGGACAACGCGCTGAAGTACGGGGCGGGCGCGCCCGTGGTCATCCGCGTGACGGTGGACAATGGCTTCGCGCGCCTGTCGGTGCGGGACAAGGGCATCGGCATCGCGCCGCGAGAGTCCCGCCGCATCTTCGAGCGCTATGCCCGCGCGGTGTCCGAGCGCAACTATGGAGCCTGGGCCTGGGGCTCTACATCACCCGCGCCATCGTGGAGGCCGAGGGGGCTGGGTGCGCGTGCACAGCGCGCTCGGCCAGGGCGCGACCTTCGTGGTGGAGTTGCCGCTGCGCGCGTGAACCTCCGGGGGAAGTTCTCGCCGCTCGCCCGCCTGGTGCCAGGGGGAGCGGACAGGGGCCTTCCATCCGGCGTGGGGGGGCCTCGGGGCGCTCCCAGGCAGAGGCGCGGGAGAAGCGGCCGGGGTGTCTGGCGAGGGCAGGGAGGCGTGCGCAGGTTGGTGGGGCGGAGGAGGCTCGTGCCCAAGGCAATCATCTTCGAGGTGGATGGGACGCTGGTGGACTCCAACGTGCTGCGCGCGCGGGCCGGCAGGAGTCGCTGGCGCGCTATGGCGTCCAGGTGCGGCTGCCGCGGGTGCTCGCGCAGCTCGGCCGCGAGGGGACCGGTTCCTGTCCGCCCTGCTCTCGGAGGAGGACTACCTGCGCCACGCGGATGAGCTGACGAGCTATCACCGGGCGCTCTTCCACGAGGAGTACCTCGCGCGCGTGCGGCCCTTCCTGGGCGTCACCGAGCTGCTCCAGCGCCTGCGGGACGAGGGCTGGCGCATCGCCCTGGCCTCCAGCGCGGAGCCCGACGAGCTGGAGCACTACATCGAGCTGCTCGGGGTGGCGGATCTCATCGACGCGCGCACCACGGACGCGGAGGTGGAGGGCCACCGGCTGAACGAGGAGATTCCCGCGGAGGCCATCCGCCTGTTGGGGCTCGACGGCACCGACGAGGCGCTCACGGTGGCCGCGCTGCCCCATGACATCGAGGGCGCCGTGCGCCTGGGCCTGCGCTGCCTGGGGCTGGTGTGCGGGGGCTTCTCGGAGGAGGACCTGCGGGGCGCCGGGGCGATGGCCGTCTTCGGCTCGCCGCAGGACTTGCTCGCGCGCTACTCCGAGTCGCCCCTGGCCACGGAGCCCTGAGTGGGGCTCCGGGTGGGGGCGGGCGGGGGACGGCTCACGCGGCCTTGGCGGGCTCGTCCGGCAGCTTCAGCGTGCCCTTGCCCGAGTCGCCCGAGCGCGTCATGCGGCTGTAGAGCGACAGGGACGGATCGAAGAGGAACTTGAGCCACAGCGCCGTCCACGAGCGGTGGGAGTGCAGCGTGTCGTAGTACTCGGGGGCGATCTTCTTCACCTGGGGCAGGCGCGTCCAGGGCACGCGCATCACGTCGTGGTGCTCGTTGTGGTAGCCCACGTTGAAGGCCACCCAGTTGAGCGGGCCGTAGTACGAGTACGTCTCCTGCGGCGGCTTGACGAGGTAGTGCTCCTGGATCCACCGCGCGCCCAGCGGGTGCAGGCCGATGGCGAAGATGGAGGAGAGGAACATGAAGACGAGCGCGCGCGGCCCAGGAGCGCGTAGCTGCCGCCGATGAAGGCCAGCTGCACGGCGAGGTTGGCGATGTACCACCCGTCGAAGAAGGGCACGCGCTTGAGCCGCTGCACGCGCAGCGCCTGGAAGGCCCAGAAGTTGAGCATCCAGAACGCCTTGCCGAGGAACGTGTTGCCGATGACCTTCGCCTCGAAGGGCGAGGCCAGGTCCGCGTCCAGCTCCAGGTCTCCTTGGAAACGGTGGTGGATGAGGTGGTACTTGCGGAAGGAGATGGCCGCCGGGAAGAGGATGGGCAGGTTGGCGAAGATCTGCAGCAGCGCGTTGGCGCGGGGGGCCTTGAAGACGAGGTTGTGGGTGCACTCGTGGATGAGCACCCACAGGCCATGGTCCAGGAATGCACCGACGAACCACGCGGCGGCGAGCAGCGCCCACCAGGGTGAGTCACGCAAGGCCCAGGCGAGGCCCACCTGACCGGCCACCAGCAGCACCACGAAGGCGGCGGTGATGGGGGTCGGGCCGCACAGCTCCTTGAGCTCGGGGTGGGCACGCAGGATGGTGCGAGCCCGCTCCAGGTGGGGCTCCTTCTCCGTGCTGTGGAAAAACTCCAGGGGGCGCGACTGACTCAAAGCGGTTCCTTTCGCTCGGGCGAAAACGGGCGCGCAGCTTCGCATACCGCTCCCGCTCGACGCCATGCGGCAATTCATGGGATGCCTCGCCTCCTTCCTCCTCTGACGACCATGTTCCAGCCTCCAACCCCTCCCCAGTTTTTCTTGGTGGGTCCATGAGTTCGAGCCTCACCCTGCGCGCCGGTCCGGACGCCGTGCGACTGATTCGTGAACGGGGACTGCGCGCGGAGGACGTCGACGTGGTGCCGGGGGCCTCGGGCGGACCGCGCTGGCTGGTGCTGGCCGGGTTGGATCGCATGCTCTTCGGCGATTTCTTCCGCGCGCGCACCCGTCCGCTCCACCTGATTGGCTCGTCCATCGGCAGCTGGCGCCTGTGCTGCCTCGCCCTGAACGAGCCCGTCGCGGCCCTGGAGCGCTTCGCCGAGGCGTACATCTCCCAGCGCTATCCGCCCAAGCCCTCCGCCGAGCTGGTGAGCACCACCAGCCGGGGCGTGCTGGACGCCATCCTGGGCACCGACGGCGAGACCCAGATTCTGGGCCACTCGTGGGCGCGCCTGCACGTGCTGACCAACCGGTGCCGGGGCCTGTCCGCCAGCGAGCAGCGTCACCTGCAGACGCTGGGGCTCACCCTGAGCGCCCTGGGCAACCCGGTGAGCCGCCGCACCCTGGGACTTCAAATCGAGCGCGTCATCTTCCATGGCGCCGGAGACACCAGCCCCTTCCGGGGCCTCAAGGATCTGCCCTCCGTGCACCTGCCGCTCACGCGCGAGAACCTGCGGCCCGCGCTGCTGGCCTCGGGCTCCATTCCCCTGGCCATGAGCGGGGTGCGCATCGACGGCGCCGGGCCCGGGTCCACCGGGACGGTGGGATTCTCGACTACCACCCGGACCTGGATTTCGGCGTGGGCGAGGGCCGGTGCTCTACCCCCACTTCTACCCCTACGTGGTGCCCGGCTACTTCGACAACGCGCTCTTGTGGCGCCGGGCCGGGCCCGCCAACTTCCGCCGGGCCCTGCTGCTGTCCCCGTCGCCGGAGTTCGTCGCGCGTCTGCCCTTCGGGAAGATCCCCGACCTGGATGACTTCTACCGCCTGTCCGACGCGGAGCGGATGCGCGCCTGGCGCCGGTGCTGAGCGAAGGCGAGCGCATGGGCGATGAGCTGCGCGAGTTGCTGGCCACCGGAAGGCTCGCCGAGCGCCTCCAACCCCTGCGCTGAGCGCGCGGCGTCCGGGACTCATCGCGACACGCGGGCATCCAGGCGACTGCGCGGGTGTTTTCTCTTACGCGGGGTGTGGGGACGCGAATGCGACCGAGCCATCGCCAGTCACTGTCTGCGAACTTCGCCCGGCAGCGGGGGCAGCATAGACTGCGCACCCATTTCGCGAAGGTGAGAGCCGCCATGTCCGCCGTGTCGAACGGCCAGTTGGAGAACTTCTACGAAGCTGCTTTCGTGGGGCTCAAGGCTCTGGATGCTCGAGCGGATGTGGCGCGGCGCTTCGGACCCAACGCCGATGCCCGCTGGGCCCTGTTCAAAGGCGAGATGAAGGAGTGGGAGCGGTTGGAGCTCCTCATGCCCGAACTGGACCTCGCCGACCAGGTCCTGCTCGTCACCGACTCGCCTGCGGAGCGGCAGCTCTTCGGAATAGCGGTGATGCTCCTGGGGAGCAGCCGTCCCGTGCGTCAGCTACTCCCCTCCGCTTCCGCTGAGCAGGCTCGTGCTGAGCAGTTCCCTCGCGCCGGGCGGATGCTCGTCTCGGATGACGTCCCCTGGCCCGGCGCGACGCAGTCTTCGAGTTCGCCGGAGGCGGCCACAGCGTGAAGGAGAACCCGCTGCGCTTGGCCGAGCACAAGGCGCGCGTGCTCGCCGGTCTCATCGAGCGGCGCATGCCGGGAGAGCGCCCCTGGGTGGAGCCTCTCATCGTGGTGCCGGCGCATGACGAGGTGGGTCCGGCGAGCATCCATGGGGTGACGGAGTCCTTGCCCGTTCCCACCACGTCCTCGGCGCAGCGGATGAAGGTGCCGGAGGCGTGGCTGTCGAATCTGCATCGAGGAGGCAGGGTGTGAGCCGTTTCTTGCCGTGCTTCCTGACATGGGGAACGCTCGTGTTCCTGCCGGGGTGCGTCATGGGAAGGCCCGGGGTGGGGCCCTCCATGACGAGCCGCCGGGCACCGGCGCACTATGCTCAAAGCACGGACTCGGCGACGAGCGGATGCCTGCGCAATCCCGCCTGCTACGTCCAGAGGGGCGACGAAGCCGTCATTCCCTGGATGTCGCGCGCCGCGGATGCGGTCCGCACGGGCGTCACCGTGATGCGGTTTCTGGAGGCCGCGGAAGTGGCGCGCGTCGAGCAGGTAATGGTCGCTTGCGCCAATGAGGCGAACTTCGAGATCAATGAGAGAATTTGGCAAGGGGAACAGCCCCAACGCGGAGCAATGCGATGAGGTGGTTCGTCGGGAAGCTGGCAAGGACGTGACTCGGGCCATGGAACTCGGAACGAAGAAGCACGCGGCGGCTTTCGAGTGCATCCAGAAAGAACTCGGGGAGTCCTTCTCGAAAAACATCACCTTGCAGCCTCGTTACAAATACGACCCAACATTGAAACGATGGCTGATGCTCGATCCGAAGCTGGTGGCGAAGTGGGTGGAGGAAAAGCTTCTCGACCTGCTCCTGGGGACGCTGGCTCCCGACATCGTGATTCATGAATCGGGCAACCCGAACAAGGTCCAACGCATCTACGACTACAAATTCCCTTGTCTGCCCTCCAGGAAGGCCAGGCCCCTCTGGCGGTACTCCCGGGATCAGCAGTCGGATCAGGGAACCCGCTATATGAACGCGCTGGGAGGAGAAGCGAAGCCGCGACTCATTACTCCCCAATTGGGGATTCAATGATGAGCGAGCATTATCCACGGATACGTCGCTACAGCCTCCACGATACGGCTCGCTACCTGATTGTCCGGGAGTGCGTGAGCATCTCTTTCTATGTGCGGCGGGCGCACGCGGAGCTTTCGCGGGCGGTGATGCATGCGCTCGAAGTCTACCTCCGTGCGGTGGGGCCACGGGCTCTCGGGTTGTATGGTGATGACGAGGGGGATTGGCAGGAGCTGGATGACAAGGGTTGGGAGTTCATCCGACAGCAGTTCTTGAATCCTCTTGGCGCCAGGGTCGCGCTGACCGGAGAGTCGGATGACCTCGCCGGGTACGAGTTCGTGTACGACGGTCGGCGTGTGGAGGACATCGACCTGGGAGGGTCAAGTCTGGTGACCTTCTTCCTGCCCACGGAGTACTTGGAGGAACTGGGCCCAGGGCGAGTACGGGAATTGGCACTGGAGCTGGCGGCGGTGCTGCCCTTTGCATCAGGCCATGCTGGTCTTTCCTTCGTCTACCCGGAGGCTCTCCTCGGCGTCACGACGTCCATTCGTGACGATGCTTTCCGCTACCCGGGATTGGATATGCCGGATTCGTATGTCGCCATGGACATCGGCAGTCGAGTGAAAGGCGCGTATTGGCTGACCTTTCTGGGCCAACCGCTGTTGGGAGAGTTGGGGGGCGTCGCGGGCCTGCGTGCCCGGCTGCCTTCGCCCGGCACCACGGTCCAGGAGATGGAGGGCGAGCGGGCGGTGGTGACGCTGGGGGAATGGCCAGAAGCCGGAGACTGGGAGCAGGGCCGCACGTTGTCGGCCTACCGCGAGCTGGCTCGCGTGCTGGAGCCTTGTTTATACGCGTTTCTCCATAGCTGGGACGGCTTCTCCCGGGAGGACATGCGGCGGTGGGAGCGCCGCTTCCTCGACTGATATGGCAATGAGAAATTTCAAGGGCATGACGTTCGCGGCGCAGCGGATGCGGGTGCCGGAGACGTGAAGGCACCCGGGGTGCGTCAAGCACTGGAGACTCGCTACTCGCACGAGAAGGCGGCAAACCGCACGGCGGAACACTTCTCGGCGCTCAATGGCCGGAATTCTTGGGCAGGGTCATCTGCATCGTCTACTGACTGGACTCTGCGGGATTCTCGCCGGACAACCAGCGGGTGCTGGCGGCCCACGATGCATGGAGTGGGGAGTGGGTCAAGTCCTGCGCCGGTGCTGAGCGAAGGCGGGCGTATGGGTGACGAGCTGCGCGAGTTGCTGGCCACCGGAAGGCTCGCCGAGCGCCTCCAACCCCTGCGCTGAGCACGGACAGGGGGTGGTAGGACCTCCAACCGGTGTGTGGGCTGGGGCCTCTTTTCCAGAAAGCCACACCCTGGTGATACCTTTACAGGTGCACGCGCCCGCGCGCCGCCTGGGCTCGTCGTCCCCGCCGTCCTCGAGATTCATTCATGCGCCAGTCCGCTTCCCCTTCGACTCGTGGCTTCACGCTCATCGAGCTGATGATCGTCGTGGCCATCATCGGAATCCTCGCCGCGGTCGCCATTCCGAACTTCATCAAGTTCCAGGCCCGTTCCAAGCAGGCGGAAGCCAAGTCCAATCTGAGGACGTGGTTCGTCGGCCAGCGTGCCTACCAGCAGGAGAAGGGCGCCTATTCGGAGTTCTCGACGACGATCGGCTTCTCGCCGGAGCGCGGCAACCGCTACGCCTACTACTTCGCGCAGACCCAGCGGTGCGAGCAGCGCAAGGCCTCGGGGTGTCCCTTCCCAAGGACGCCAACTGCATCGCCGTGGACGAGGCGAAGTTCAAGGTGGCGAGCGCCCAGCCCGCCTTCGTGCCCATCTCCTTCTCCTGGAACGAGGGAAACGGGGGCGATCCCAAGTCGCCGGGCATCTCGGGATCCTGCCCGGGCTGCAACATCGACGCGTTCGCGGTGGGTGACATCGACGGGGATACCGGGGGCGTGGACACCGGCACATCGCCACCAAGGACGCGAAGCTGAGCACGGCCCCGTGTGGCAACGAGGAGATGATCGTCATCGCGGGCGTGCCGCTCAACACCTTCAACGACGTGGAGTGCGACAAGTAGCCCGGCCGCGCCGCGTGCCCGGCCCCGGGTGGCTCAGCGCTCGGGCCGGTACATGGCGGCGGTGCGTTGGGCGAGCAGGCCACGCGGCAGGAGCCTCGAGGCCAGTGCCAGCGTCTGGTTGAGCAGTCCGGGGATGGACAGCTCCTTGCGCTGGACGAAGGCGCGCACGGCGTGCGAGGCGCACTGCGCGGCCGTCATCACCCCCAGGTCTCCCGCCTTGAAGCGCCGCGACAGCCCGGAGCTCTCCAGCAGCTCGGTGGAGATGCCGCCCGGGGCGAAGACGGTGACGGACACGCCCGTGTGCCGCAGCTCCTGCGCCAGCGCCTGTCCATAGCTGAGGATGAAGGCCTTGGTGCCGCTGTAGGCCGCCTGGTACGGCACGGGGATGAACGCCGCCACGCTGGAGATGAGCATCAGCCCGGCCGCGCCGCCGCGCGCCTGCTCGATCAGGTGGGGCAGCAGCAGGCTCGACAGGCGCACCATGCTGGTGACGTTGGTGTTGAGCAGGGCCTGGAACGCGTCCCAGTCCAGCTTCATGGCCTCACCCCAGTAGGTGACGCCCGCGTTGAGGATGGCGCCGTGGAGCACGCGCTCCCGGGTGGCCTCGGCGAAGACGCGCTCCACGTCCTCGGGGCGCGACAGATCCGCCACGATGAAGGCGGCCTGGACGCCGTGCTTCGCGCGCAGCTCCTCGCACAGGGTTTTCAGCCGATCCTCGCGCCGCGCCACCAGGACCACGTTGCCTCCGTGGTCCCTGGCGATGGCGCGGGCCATTTCCAATCCCAGCCCCGAAGAGGCCCCGGTGACGAGTGTCCACCGGGACCGCGGGTCGATCGTCCGATTCATGCGCCGCACCCTAGCCGCCTTCCCCTCCGGGATGTTGGGCGGACTCGTGCGCGGCGCTCCGGACGGGGGCTCAGGGCGTGGTGGGATCCAGGGTGGAGAAGATCCAGCCCATGCGCTCGTGGCCGGACTTGTTCCACTCCGTGTTCTGGCCGTTGGTCACCGCCGAGTCGGCGAAGTCCGGGGCGCTGGAGCCCGTGGCCGTGCCGCCGAAGGTGCCCACGGAGAGCGAGCTGCCGTAGAACGTGGGGTGCGTGTCGTCCGACTGCAGGTAGTCGTAGCTGGTGCTCGCGTTGACGAAGTGCGTGTTGGAGTCACGCAGGGTGGCCGCGAGCGTGCTGGTGATGCGGGTGACGTAGGCGGCCTCGGTCTCGCCCGACTGGTAGCGCAGCGCCTCGCGGTCGATCTGCCCGTCGCCGTTGGAGTCGTAGTCGGCGCCCATGTACTCGGCGAAGGCGTCCGCGCACTTGAAGCCATACTTCTCCGCCAGGCTGCACGTGCGCCAGTTGCTCTTGGCCGGTAGGGCAGGAACTTCTGCCGCTGGTTGATGGTCTTGCCCGTGGCCGGGTCCGTGCAGCTGGTGAGCTTGTTGTCCGCGTTGAACCCCGGGTAGTAGAGGTTCATCACGATCTTCGCCTTGGCCGTGGTGGCGTACTGGTTGATGGCCTGCATGGCCTTCTCCGTGTACGTGGTGCAGTTGGCCAGGGCCGTGTCCAGGGGGCTGTAGCTGCACGTGCCGGTCTGGTCCTCGAAGGCCGAGCGCGCCTGGAGATAGTCGTTGCCGCACATCTCGAACATCACCACGCGGGTGTTGCTCGCCTGCATGTACGAGCGCTCGGAGACGATCTTGTTGTTGTAGATGTCGTCGGCCTTGGCGCCCGACTTGGTGCGGCGGAAGACTTCCATGTTGGAGTTGAACTCGCGCGCCAGATACTCCCCCTGCACCTGGGGACCGGAGCGCTTGGCCACGCTGCTCAGCGAGCCCTTGTAGCCCGCGAAGATGGAGTCACCATAGGCCACGACGCGATACGTCGTGGTGGCTCCGCGGTTGATGGTCCACGAGGTGTTCTGGTTGATGGTGCTCGCGAGCGCGTCGCCACCCACCACGAGGGAGGCGGTGAGCGCGCAGGCAAGGAAACCCTCTGCCCGTCGAAACGAGAAAACATGAGAGGCTCCTGCTGTAACTGGGTTTGGGGGTAAGGCGGGGATCGACGGTCTCGTCGATTGCGCCCGCATAACACAAAATTCCGAGTTCTAATAATTTTAGATGATGCGACGCGGATGTAACGCATTGCGTACAGACGCGGTCGCGCGTGACGCCGTGCGCCAGGAATTGGCGGAGTGTCACTCCCAGGACACGTCACACACGAGGCGGTTGGTGTGGGGTTGCATCGGGCGCAGCTCGACGCGGCCCTTCTTGGAGACCCGGCGCAGGAACATCTCGAAGGTGGCCGCGAGCGCCTCGGCGAAGGTTCCGCCGCGGTGCAGCAGGGGAGGAAGTCCTCGAGGATCATTTCCACCCGGCCGTGGCTGGGCGTGTCGCGGATGGGGCGGTAGATGAGCCGCCCGCAGTCGCGGAACGCCTGCTCCCAGGCGTAGGTGGACCACTTGAGCATCGCCTGGGGCGTCAGGCCGAGCAGACGCACCGCGCCATCGAAGAGCGACTGGAGCAGGGGGGCGGACACCGGTGCTCGGCCAGCAGGGAGAAGAAATGGCGGAAGCCTGGAGTGCCCAGGGTGAGGTGGAGGGCATCCGTCAGCCACATGCTCTCGGGCATGGGCACCCAGCCCAGCCGCGGCGTGGACTCGAGCAGGGCGAGCGTCGGGGGGATGTCCATGAAGATCCGACGCTGTTGGTCCTCGGGCAGACCCCGGGCCGCGTCCAGGATGGTCTTGCAGACAAAGCCGCGGATGGCGGGTAGGCCGGGCATGGGTCGTCGACTATGCCACACCTGGAGCGGCCGGGCGCACGAGGGCTTCCTCGGGGAGGGCCACTTCCGGGGAGCCGGGCGCCCGGGGCGTGGGGCGGTTATGAGGAGTGCCGCATGACGACCTCCCTGGAAACACCGTCCGTGGCCACCGGGCCCGGGGACGTGGACGCCCTGACGGCGCTGCTGCGCGGCCGCCGTGTCGTGGTGCTCACGGGCGCCGGGTGCAGCACCGAGTCGGGCATCCCCGACTACCGCGGCCCCGGCACGCGCGCGCGCGCCCGCAACCCCATCCAGCACCGCGAGTTCCTCGCCCGGCCCGAGGTGCGCGCGCGCTACTGGGCGCGCAGCCTCATCGGCTGGCCCCGCTTCTCCTCGGCCCGGCCCAACGCGGCGCACCAGGCGCTCGCCGCCCTGGAGGACGCGGGCCACGTGCTCGGGCTCATCACCCAGAACGTGGACCGGCTGCACCACGCCGCGGGCAGCCGGCGCGTCATCGAGCTGCACGGGGCGCTCGCCCGGGTGCGCTGCCCGGCGTGTGGCGCCCTCGAGCCGCGCGAGCAGTTGCAGCGGCGGCTGTTGGAGCTCAACCCCGGCTTCACCGCCGCGAGCGCCGAGTCGCGGCCCGACGGCGACGCCGAGCTGCACGACGACGCGGTGCGCGCCTTCCAGGTCGCCGCGTGTCTCGAGTGCGAGGGGACGCTCAAGCCGGACGTGGTGTTCTTCGGCGACAACGTGCCCCCGCCCACGGTTCAGGAGGCGTTCGCGCTGCTCGAGGAGGGGGATGCGTTCCTGGTGGTGGGCTCGTCGCTGGCCATCTACTCGGGCTACCGCTTCCTGCAGCGCGCGGTGGATCGCCGCATGCCCGTGGGGCTCATCAACATGGGTGAGTGCCGGGGGCATGAATGGATGGAGGTGCGCGTGGAGGCGCGCGCCGGCGAGGTGCTGCCCCGGCTCGCGAGCGCGCTCGGCGCCGGGTAGGCTGCCGGGCCCATCCGAGGAGACCTTCGATGTCCACCGTCATCCGCCCCGCGACGCGGGAGGACCTTTCCGCGCTGGCCACCGCCCTGGCGCCGCTGCCGCTCTTCCAGGCGTACAAGCTGGACGCGATTGCCCTGACGGAGCGCTTCCACGGCGCGCTCGATCGCGGTGAGGGGTTGCTGCTGGCCACCGGGGACAGCGGTCCCATGGGGGTCTGCTGGTTCCTCACCCGGGGCACCTTCGGCACGGGCGCCTATCTGCGCACGCTCGCGGTGAGCGAGGCCCGGCAGGGCTCGGGCCTGGGCGCGCGGCTGCTCGCGGCCTACGAGGCCGGGTGCGGCTCTCCCACCGGGGGCTACTTCCTGCTCACCTCGGACTTCAACACCGGGGCCCAGCGCTTCTACCTGCGGCATGGTTACCGGCAGGTGGGCGTGCTGCCGGACTTCGCCGTGCCGGGCGTCTCCGAGCTCATCTTCTGGAAGCCGCGCGTCAGGGGATGACGCCGGCCACGAGGGCAGGCTCGGAGGCGGCGGGCTGGCACGTGGGCCGGTGTTGTCATCCAGCAGGGTGCCCACGGTGACGAGCTCGAAGCCGTGCTTGCGCAGCCCCTTGATGATGGTCGGGAGCGCCTCGGCGGTGGGAAAGCGCTTGTGGTTCATGTGCATCACCACGATGCCTCCGGGGCTCGCCTGCTTGAGCACCCAGTCCACCATGCGCTTGGGCGTGACGGTCCCGTCCGGATCTCCCGAGGGGAGATCGAAGTTGATGGTGGTGAGCGCCGCCTGGGAGGCGAGCCACGCCACGCGCCCATCCACCTCGCCGAAGGGCGGACGGAAGTAGCGGGGAATCTGGCCCGTCAGGTCGTACACGACGCGCTGGGCGCGCTGCAGCTCCTCGAGCACCTGCCGGTCATCCCTCACCTTGGGCATGTTGGCGTGGGAGAAGGTGTGGTTGCCCAGCTCGAAGCCCGGGTACTGCGCGAGCTCCTGGAGGCGCCGCGGATTGGCCAGCGCCCAGCCGCCTCCGATGAAGAGCGTGGCGGGCGTGTTGGTCTCCAGCAGGGTGCGGATGACTCGCTCGTCGTACTCGTTCTTGCGCGTGGTGCAGGCGTCGAACGTGAGGGCGATGCGCTTTCGCAGGCGCGAGCCGTTCGTCACGATGGGCGCCGTCACGCACGCGGTGGGCTCGGTGGCGGCGGGCGCGGAAGGGGGCGGGGGCTCGGGGGCCTCGGGCTCCTCGGGGGGCGTCCACGCGCAAGCACTCGCGACGAGAACCGCCAACACCATCGAGAAACACACGGAGGAACGACGCGCCATAGGTCCTCTGGTTATAGCGCGGACGCCCTCGGTCTGTTGATGACGCAACAAGTGGTCCGAGGGCCCCGGGACGAGGGGAGTCGCACCGTGGGCGGAAGATTCTCCTCGGAGGGGGACTTGACGCGAGGTCAGCGCGAGCGGAGGGCGATCTCCGTGAGCTCCTCGTCGGTGAGGGTCAGGGGATTGGCCTTCATGCTGCTGGCCGCGCGGGCCCGCGCCACCAGCCGGGGCACCTCCGCTTCCGTCAGGCCGTAGGCCCCGAGTCCGGGCACGCGCAACGCCTCACACAGCTCGCGCACCCAGGTGATGCCTTCCTCGGCGCGCGCCTCCGCGCGTCCGGTGAGCAGCGCCGCCACCTCCTGGAACCGCGCGAGCGAGGGGTGCTCGGGCGCCCGGGCGCGCAGCGCGCGCAGGTTCACCTCCATCGTGGCGGGCAGCAGCGCCGCGCAGACGGCGCCATGGGGCGCCTCGTACATGCCGCCCACCGGGGCCGCGAAGCCGTGCACCGCGCCCAGCCCCGAGTTGGCCAGACACAGGCCGCCCAGGAGGCTCGCGAGTGCCGGTCCTCGCGCGCGGACGCGTCCGGAGTCTCGAGCACCGCGCGCCGCAGCGAGCGCGCCGAGCGGCGGATGCCCTCGCGGGCGAGCGCGTCGGTGAGCGGGTTGGCGCGGGCGGACACCAGGGGCTCGATGAGCTGGGAGAGCGCGTCCAGGCCGCTGGAGGAGAGCACGCCCGGGGGCGCGCCCTTCAAGAGGTCCGGGTCCACGAGGGCCGGGCGGGGCAGGAGGGTGGGGCCGCGCAGGCTCGCCTTCACCTGGGCGTCCTTGACGCCGAGCACGGCGTTGCGGGTCACCTCGGAGCCGGTGCCGGCGGTGGTGGGAATGGCGACGAGGGGCAGCGAGGGCTTCGTCAATGCCTGTCCCCGGCCCACCACCTCCAGGTAGTCGAGCGGATCTCCCCCGTGGGGGGCCAGCGCGGCGATGGCCTTGCCCGCGTCCAGGGCGCTGCCGCCGCCGAGGGCGGCCACCGCGTCGCACCGCTCGTGGAGGGCGAGGGCGGTGCCTTCCCGGACGCGCTCCACGGTGGGCTCGCCCTCCACCGTGAAGGACACGCACGACAGCCCGAGCCGCTCCAGGCCCTCGCGCAAGGGGGCGGCGCGCGTGGTGTCGCGGCCGGTGACCAGCAGCACCCGGTGGCCGCCGAGGGCCCGTATGGCCTCGGGGGCATCGGCCAGACGGCCCGCCCCATAGAGGATGCGGGTGGCGGTGGCGAACTCGAAACCCGTCACCGCCATGTCACCAGCCCTCGTCCGAGGGGAAGAGGTTGGTGAACTTCCGGGAGGTGCGCGGCTCGGCCATCATGGAGGCCACGGTGTCGCGCCAGGTCAGGTAGTGGGCGGTCTCCTTGTGGGCGGCGGGGGCCTCGGGGGTGCGGTACACCTCGACGAGCACGAAGCGCGTGGGATCCTCGGAGTCCTGGATGACGTCGAAGCGGGCGACGCCGGGCTCCTTCACGCTCTGGCTCGCGTTGGCGAGGGTGGCCGCGCGGAAGGCGTCGATGGATTCGGGTTTGACGCGGATCTGGACGTGGACGACGAGCAGGCTGTGGGGCATGCGCCGACCATAGCGCCGGGTGGGGGAGGAAGGGAGCTTCGGACAGCAAGGGGGCGCCGGCTTTGTTATGCACGGGCGCACATGAGCAGACTCATCTTCTTCGTTCTCATCCAGTTGGGAGCCCGGCTCGTCTTGCGTCGGCTGTGGCCCGAGGTGCGCGTGGGGTGGCGCCGGCGCGTGCTGCTCGGCCTGGCCGTGTTTTCGGGGGTGGCGCTCGTGCTGCCGTGGCTGCTCGGGCACGGAACGCACGGGGGCGTGCCGTGGGTGGATGCGCCGCTGAGGCTCTTCGGCTCGGCGTGGACCATCTCCGCGCTCATCGTGTTGCTGCTCGGCTGGCCCCTGGCGCTGGTGCTCTCGCGGCGGGAGCTCGCCCGTCAGAAGCGCGCCGCCGACCCCGCCGCGCCTCCCCTGCCGGGGGGGTCGATCTGGAGCGGCGGGGGTTGCTCTCGGGGGTGGGGCGCGCGCTGCCCTTCGTGGCGGTGGGGACGAGCACGGTGGGGCTCGTGGAAGGCAGCTCGGGCTTCGTGATCCGCGAGGTGGAGGTGCGGCTGCGCGGCCTGCCCCGGGCGCTCGATGGCTTTCGCATCGGGCAGATCACCGACGTGCACGTGGGCACGTTCATCGACACCACCTACGTGCGCGCGGCGGTGGCGGCGATGAACGCGGCGCGCGTGGACCTCCAGGTGATGACGGGGGATTTGATCGACGATCTCTCGCAGCTCGACGAGACGATGGCGGCGCTGGAGACGTGCGAGGCGCCACACGGGATGCTCGCCATTCTCGGCAATCACGAGCACTGGCGGGGGGTCGAGGAGGTGCTCGAGGGCTATGCGCGCAGCGCGCGCCGGGGCGGTCCGGTGCGGCTCTTGGTGGACGAGGCCCAGGTGATCGAACATGCCGGGCAGAAGGTGCGCGTGGTGGGCGTGGACTACCCCATGCGCGGGCGCAGCATGAGTGTGCAGGCGGACCGGATGCAGCGCTCGGCGGAGGTGGCCTTCGCGGGGGCGTCGGCGGACGAGGTGATCATCTGCCTCACGCACCACCCCTCCTTCTTTCCCCTGGCGCTGGAGAAGGGGCGCGGCTCACGCTCGCGGGACACACCCACGGGGGCCGGTGGCCATCTGGGGCCTGCCGGTGTTCTGGTTCGCCTTCGACTACATGCTCGGCCGCTACCGCAAGGGGGACGGCCAGCTCTACGTGTCGGGCGGCACGGGCCACTGGCTGCCCTTCCGGCTCGGGGTTCCCGCCGAGGTGACACTCCTCACGCTGCGCGCGGAGGGCTGAGGGCGTCCGGTGAGCCTGTGCGCCATCGCGAAGGGGCACGGGCTCCTGCCACGAGGAGCCTGATACCAGCACGCCTGGAGATGAAAGCGAGGTTTCCCCATGGATTCTGAAGCCTCTACCTCCCGGCGCTTCTTCGTCCTGGAAGAGGGCGATGTCGGGTCGCGTTACGACGTCAACGTCGAGAAGGTCGAACCCGTCAACCGTGCGGATGCGCCTCGCTGCCCACACTGCGGTGACATCATCGGGTTGTTGAAGTGGCTCCCACCCTACAGGGTCAAGCTGGAATTGCACGGGGATGAGCTTGGAGATTTCATCAAGGGTCCTGGAAACGAGCGACTCATTTCCGAGCGTTTCGCGGAGGCATTTCGGGCGGAGGGCCTCATCGGGTTGGAAGGCTTCCACCCCGTCGAGATTGTCCGGGTGCGGTCCATGAGGAAGCGACCTCGCCAGCCCCTCTCCGAGCCTCGTTACTTCGTCGTCTGGCCCTGCTTTGGCCGGGCAGCGGTGGACCTGGTGCTCAACCGTGTGCGTTTCTCCAACCCGCTTACCTGTACCGAGTGCCGCTCAACGAGCATCGACGCCACTCACGGTTTCGTTTTGGAGCCGGGCACGTGGGGAGGAGAGGACGTTTTCCGTCCCCGTGGCATGCAGGGGCGGGTTGTCGTCTCCGAGCGTTTCAAGGACTTCGTCGAGCGGCATGGGCTGACGAACATGGTGCTCACGCCCACCGAGCAGTTCGTGCGGGATCCTTCCCATCTCGGGCCCGCCCCCTGCCCACCACGTGAGCCGGGATGTGTCCCTGGCCTGGGCTCAATCCGCGGACGTCTGTTCCTCCGTCGCCTGGGCCTCGCTGTCTCCGCAGGCGAAGGGGAGGGGCGCGTCGAGGGCATCCTGGTATTCGGTGAAGGTGATGTCGCCTCCCTCGTGCAGAATCCCCAGGAGCTTCTCCACGTTCTTCTTCCACACCTCGGACAGCTCTCCGCGCGTGCAGTACACGTGGTAGCGCACCGGGTTGGGGATGATGGTGGCGAGGAAGGCGGACTCGCGGATGCTCAGCTCGCGCGCGTCCTTGCCGAAGTAGTGCCGTGCCGCCTCGCCGATGCCGTAGATGCCCGGGCCCCACTCGATGATGTTGAAGTACACCTCCAGCAGCCGCTCCTTGGAGAGGCTGCTCTCCAGGCCCAGCGTGAGGTAGGCCTCCTTCACCTTGCGCGCGTACGTCTTCTCCCGCGACAGGAAGAGGTTCTTGGCGAGCTGCTGGGTGAGGGTGGAGCCCCCGCGCACCTTGTCGTCCGGGGGCTTGAGCAGCAGCGTGCTCAACGAGTCGAAGTCGAAGCCCCGGTGCACCCAGAAGGCCGCGTCCTCGCTGCGCAGCACCGCGCGCACCAGCACCCGGGGCAGCTCTGAGTAGGGCACGTAGCGCGGGTTGCTCGGGCCGATGTGCAGCTCCCGCCCACGGCCCTCCGCCGTCAGCGGCCGGTAGTCGAAGGGCGCGCGCAACCACGCCAGCGGCCCCGCCGGATCCGACGCCTTGCGCTTGGACACGTCGAGCTTCGCCTTGACCTCCCAGTCCTCCCGGCGCTCCACGACGCCAGACACCGTGAACGTCCCCTGGAAGTGGCCCTCCAGCTTCGCCAGCTCCTGGTCCGGCACTAGCGAGGGGGCAGCGCCGCCAGGGCCTGCTCGAAGGTGAGCGGCGGCAGCTCGGCGCGCAGCGAGAAGCGCGGGGCCTGCTTCCAGTCCGCCTCGCCCGTCACCTCGACGCCCGCCTCGCGGCGCTCGCCCACCGTCACCCGGAGGGACTCGAGCTTCGCGTGCCGGCGCTCCAGCTCCCAGCGCGCGCGGCCCTCGGCCGAGAAGGCGAGGGGCCCCACCGGCTCGGGCGCGAGCCGGTCATCGCTCAGTGAGAGGCCCTTCACCGCCAGCGAGAACGTGGCCTCCGAGCCCTCCACCCGCGCCTCCGCCTCCAGGATCCCACCCTCCAGGGCCCAGGGCGGCTCCGCGAGCGACAGCACGGGCCCCGCCGGGACCTCGCGGACCTGGAGCGTCCCGGTGACGCCGGACTCCGCCTTCCGAAGGGACAATTCCGCGTGTCCTCCGCCGGGCAGTCCGGCCGTCGCCTCCAGCCCGGGGACGCCGTCCACGTCCTCGCGCCGCACCCGCGCGGAGAGCGGGCCCCATTCCACCCGGCCGTGCCGCTCGAAGGCCGGTGCAGGTCCTCCACCCTCACCTCCGGCCACGCGCCCCCGTTCCCCGAGGAGGAGGTGGTGGGGGCCGGGGTGGGACGTGGCGCGCGCATCCGCTGGACCAGGGCCCGCAGCTCCCGCCCGGACGGGCCCGCCTCGATCATCACCTCCGAGAGCACCACCCGGCCCACCTCGATCCGGCCCGCCAGCAGCGCCCGCCACCGGGGGCGCACGGTGATGTGCTCGATGCGCACTACCGGAGGGCCCTCGGGACGGGTGCCCGGCACCTCCAGCGGTCCCAGCGTCACCGTGCCCGTCCAGCCCACGTGGAACTCGTCGCCCAGGCGCACCGGGCCCAGCCGTGACTCCAGGGCGGGCCTGCCCGGGCCATCACCCGGGCGCGAACCTCGTCCCCCTCGAGCCAGGCCTTCCCGCCCACCGCTCCCCCGCGAGCAGCACGGGGAGAAGACACGCGACGAGGAGCCTCTTGGACAGGGGGGGCGGGGGCGGCATGGGTCCGGCTTCCCCTATCCGCCGGGCGTGTGGGGTTCAACCCTCCCCGTGCACTTCCCGGCGCGCAGCCCCTCGCACCAGGCAGGCGGTGGGCGCGGTCGCCGCTCGCCCTCGCCTTGACACCCTCGAAGGGTGCATGCTGTGGCCTGAACGACGAACCCGAAGGAGCCAGTCATGCCCGGGACGGGGTCACACCGCTTCCTCTTGGTGAGGGCGCGGTCGTGGATGTGCGCGCTGCCCCTCGATGAGGTCGAGGAGACCATGAGGCCGCTGCCGGTCACCCCAGTGGCGTCGGCGCCCGCCTTCGTGCGCGGAGTCAGTCTGGTGCGCGGCACGTCGGCCCCGGTGGTGAGCCTGGGGGCGCTGCTGAGTGGCGGGGCCGCCGAGCCCTGCATGGGCGGGCGTTTCGTCTCGCTGCGTGTCCCCGAGGGCCGTCTGGTGATCGAGGTGGACGAGGTGCGGGGCCTGTCCTCGTTGGAGGCGGACTCGCTGGAGGCCGTGCCCTCCCTGCTGCGCGAGACGGCCCAGGGCCATGTGCAGCGGTTGGGGGCGCTCGACGGCCACCTGCTGGCCGTGTTGGGCTCGTCCCACCTGTTGCCCCGGGACGTGTGGGACCGCCTGACGCGGTCCGAGGGGAAGGAACTGTCTTGACCGAGGTCCTGTCGCGCTCACCCTCGCCCGCTTCATCGCCCTGGTCGAGCAGCGGTTGGGGCTGCATTACGAACCGGAGCAGTGGGGTGAGCTGGCGCCCTTGCTGTTCGAGCGTTCGGCCAGCCGCGGGGTGGAGGGGTACCTGTCGCTGTTGAACTCCACGGCCTCGGAGGCCGAGTGGAGGGCGCTCGCGGAGCGGCTCACGGTGGGGGAGACGTACTTCCTGCGCCACCCCGCCCAGCTCGAGGTGCTGGTGTCCAAGGTGCTGCCCTCGTTCGCGCAGCCGGGGGCGCCCATCCGCGTGCTGTGCGCCGGGTGCTCCACGGGAGAAGAGCCCTACTCCATCGCGCTCTTGTGCCGCGAGCAGGGCACGGTGGACTCCTCGCAGCTGCGCGTGCTGGGCATCGACGTCAACCCGCGCGCCATCGCCCATGCCCGCAACGCGCGCTACTCGCCCTGGTCGCTGCGCTCCGTGCCCCAGGCCCTGCGCGAGCGTTGGTTCCAGCGCTCCTCCGAGGGCTTCTTCCTGCGGCCCGCGCTGAGGGATCAGGTGCTCTTCGAGGAGCGCAACCTGCTGGAGGACGCCCCCGCCTTCTGGGCCCCGGCCTCCTTCCACGTCATCCTCTGCCGCAACGTCATGCTCTACTTTCCCGCCGAGGTGACGCGGAAGATCATCGCCCGCATGTCGCAGGCGCTCGTCCCCGGCGGCTATCTCTTCCTGGGCCCCAGTGAGACGCTGCGCGGGATCTCCGAGGACTTCGAACTCTTGCGCAGCGCGGATGCCTTCTACTACCGCCGCAAGGCGCCCGCTCCGGCCGCCACCGCCGCCGAGCCCGTGAGCAAGCCGGTGTCCGAGGCCGCGGTGAAGAAGGCGCCCGTCCGGGAGCCGCCGCCGGCGCAGGAGGGGCTGGACGCGCTGCTGCCGCTGCTCGACGCGGAGCGCTACGCCGAGGCCTGGGCCCGGCTGGACGCGCTGCCCCAGGCGGCGCTGCCCCAGGGGCAGTTGTTGCGTGCCGTGCTGCACCTGAACGCGGGCCGCTTCGCCGAGGCCGAGCATGCGGGGCAGCAGCTCCTGTCGATGAGGGACACGGAGGCCTCGGCCCACTTCCTGCTCGGGGTGTGCCTGGAGCACTCCGGGGACGAGGCCGGGGCGCGCAACCGCTACGCGGCGGCCGCGCGCGCGGATCCCACCTTCGCCTTGAGCCACCTGCGCGCGGGGACCCTGGCGCGGCGGGCGGGCAACGTGGCGGAAGCCCGGGTGGCGCTGCGCATGGCGCTCTCGCTGCTTCCCCAGGAGAAGCCCTTGCGCCTGACGCTCTTCGGCGGGGGCTTTGGTCGGCATGGCCTGATGCAGGTGGGCTTGCGTGAACTGCAGGCGTGTACGGAGGTTCCATGAGTACGTCATCCCAGCGGGGGACCCTGCGGCTGGAGGAGCTGCGCGACAGCTTCGATTCGTCCTTCTCCCGGCCGCCTCCAGCCCAGCGCGAGCCCGGCGAGGCCCTCTTGCGGCTGCGCGTGGGCCGGACCTCCCTGGCCGTGCGGCTCGGGGATCTCTCGGGCCTGCACCTCATGCCCCGCCTAGTGCGCCTGCCCGGGGCGCCGGCCTCGTTGCTGGGGCTCGTCGGCCTCCGGGGGCAACTGCTCGCGGTGCATGATCTCTCGGCGTTGCTGGGCCTCGCCTCGGGGGAGGCGCCGGGCTGGCTGCTGATCGCCGGAGGCGCGCGCCGCGTGGGCCTCGCGGCGACGGGCTTCGAGGGCCAGCTGCGCGCTTCCGCCGATCAGCGTCACCACGACGCCGCGTCCTCGCCCCATCCCCTGCTCGCCACCCGCGTGTCACTGCCCGGCGGTACGCTGTTGCCCGTGCTGGACGTGGACGCCCTGGTGCGCCAACTGTTGGAGGAGGCCTCGCGCTCCACATGAGCCTGGACAGTGATCCCCTTCTCTACTTCCGCATCGAGGCCCGGGAGCTGCTGGAGCAGCTCACCCAGGGCCTGCTCGCGCTGGACGACGGCGAGGGCGGTGCGGAGGCCGTGCCCGAACTCTTCCGCTACGCGCACACCCTCAAGGGGGCGGCGCGCGTGGTGGGGCAGGTGCGCCGGCGGAGATGGCGCACGCGGTGGAGGACGCGCTCTCGCCCTACCGCGACAGCGGCAACCTGCTGCCCGCCGACAGCGTGCACGAGTTCCTGCGGCTGGTGGGCCAGATGGCCGTCGCCCTGGATGCCCTGGACGCGCCCCCACCGGCGCCCGAGCAGACCCCCAACCAGGAAGAGTCCGCCATCCGCCTCGCCGAGGCCCCCTCGCCCTCGTCCGAGGTGGTGCGCGTGGAGTTGGAGCGGCTGGACACGCTCCTGGAGGGCTTGAGCGAGGCGGTGGTGCAGCTCGGGGGCCTGCGCGGCGTGGTGGAGTCGCTCGCCCAGGCGCAGCAGGGGGCCAATGGCCTCATCGAGCAGCTCACCTCGCCGGTGGCCTCCAGCGGCACGGCGGCCGAGCGCGCCCGGTGGCTGTCGCGCGTGCTGGCCGTGGCCGAGGGCATCCGCTCCTCGCTGGGCAAGGCGGGGCGGCAGTTGGGCGGCGGGTTGGGGCAGGTGGAGTCGGAGCTGGGACGCCTGCGCGACGGGGCCCACACCCTGCGGCTCGTCCCCGCGCAGACGCTCTTCGGCCCCCTGGAGCTGGCCGCGCGCGACGTGGCCTCCTCGCTCGGCCGCCAGGTGGAGGTGCGCGCCGAGGGCGGTGACATCCAGATCGACGGGCACGTGCTGTCGGCGGTGCGCCAGGCGCTGTTGCACGTGGTGCGCAACGCCGTGGACCACGGGTTGGAGAACCCCGACGAGCGCCGGCCCTGGGCAAGTCCCCCACGGGCATCTTCAAGCTCGAGGTGCGGCGGCGGGGCGGACGCGTGTCCTTCCTGTGCGAGGACGATGGGCGGGGCGTGGACCTGGGGCGGGTGCGTCAGGTGGCGCTGGAGCGCGGCGTGGCCACGCTCGACGAGGTGGAGACCCTGGATGACGCGGGGCTCCTGGAGCTGCTCTTCCGGCCGGGCTTCAGCACGGCCCGCTCCATCACCGACGTGTCCGGCCGCGGTGTGGGCCTGGACGTGGTGCGCGACACCGTGCGCCGGCTCAAGGGGGACGTGTCCATCTCCTCCCGGCCGGGCCTGGGCACGAGCATCCAATTGGAGGTGCCCCTCACCCTGGCCTCGCTGGAGGTGCTGGGGGTGGCGGCCGGGGGCCAGCGCCTGCTGCTTCCCCTCGAGTCGCTCGGCGGCGCGCTGCACCTGCCGGGGGACGCCGTGACGTGGACGGGGGGCCGGGGCAGCATCTCCCACGAGGGCGAGGTGCTGTCCTTCCTGCCCCTGGTGGATGCGCTCGACAGCGCGGGGGCGGGCGCGCAGCGGCCCCGGGCCGGTCCGTGCTGGTGCTCGACGCGGGCACCGGCGGCCGGGCCGCGGTGGGCGTGGACAAGCTGCTCGGCATCTCCCGCCGGGTGAGCCGGCCCCTGCCCTCCACCGTGCCCGCGCTGCCGCTGGTGGCCGGGGCCAGCTTCGACGAGCAGGGCGTGCCCCTGTTGCTCCTGGATGCCGCGGGGCTCGTGCGCCGCATCCAGTCCGGGACCACGGGGGCGCGCCCCAGGTGCGTCCCCTCACGCGCCACCGCGTCCTCGTGGTGGATGACTCCGTCACCACGCGCATGCTGGAGAAGAGCATCCTCGAGGCCGCGGGCTACCGGTGGAGCTGGCCGCCTCCGGCGAGGAGGGCCTGGAGAAGATCAAGCGCGGTGGCCACTCGCTGCTCATCGTCGACGTGGAGATGCCGGGCATGTCCGGCCTGGACGTCACGCGCCACCTGCGCGCCACCCCCGAGTTCCAGTCCCTGCCCATCCTCATGGTGTCCTCGCTCGCCACCGAGGAGGATCTGCGGCGCAGCCGGGAAGCGGGCGTGTCCGCCTACATCGTCAAGGGCGAGTTCCACCAGCACCGCTTCCTGGAGACGGTGGCGCGGCTGGCGGCCCAGGGCGCCGCCCAGGGACGGAGGCCCGCCTCATGAAGCGCCTGCGCGTCCTCATCGTCGACGACTCGCTGACGATGCGCCACCGGCTCGCGCAGCTCTTCACGGCGGAGGGCACGTTCGAGGTGGTGGGCGAGGCGACCGACGGCCAGCAGGCCTTCGAGCACTGCCACCGGCTGCGGCCGGACGTGGTGACGATGGATCTGATGATGCCCAAGCTGGATGGGCTGCGCTCCACCGAGCTCATCATGGCCCATTGCCCCACTCCCATCGTCGTGCTCTCGGCCGCCGAGAGCCGCACCGAGGGCCAACGCACGATGGACGCGCTGGCCGCGGGGGCGGTGGACGCCGTGGACAAGCCCTCGGGCCCGCCGGACGCGAAGTGGACGCGCACCTTCCTGGAGCGGGTGCGGATGGCGGCGCGCGTGCGTCATCACCCACGTGCGGGCCCGCTTCCACCGCGAGCCTGTCCGCCCCCCTCCCGTGGTGCCAGCGGTGCCCACGCTCGCCCAGGCCCCCCGGCTGCTCGTGGTGGGGGCCTCCACCGGGGGGCCCGCCGCCGTGAGCTTCCTGCTCGGCGCGCTACCGCCGGGCTTCCCCCTGCCCATGCTGCTGGTGCTTCACACCACCGAGCAGTTCGACACCGCCATGGTGGAGTGGCTGGAGGCGCGCAGCGGCCTGCAGGTCCGCAAGGCCGTGGACGGCGAGGCCCTGCCGCTGCCGGGCCGGCTGTGCGTGCGCATGGCACCGGGAAATCGGCACATGGTGGTCCGGAGTGGGCGGTTGTGGCTCGAAGACGGACCCGAGCGCCACTCCTGCCGGCCCTCGGTGGACACGTTATTCGAGTCCGTGGCGCGGGAACTGGGCGCGTCGGCCATCGGATGTTTACTGACGGGCATGGGACGAGACGGAGCGGAAGGGTTGGGGGCGATGCGGCGCGCGGGGGCCACCACGGTGGTAGAGGATGAATCGACGTGCGTGGTATTCGGCATGCCCCGCGAGGCCATCCGGCTGGGCGCGGCACAGCATGTGGTGGGGCTGACGGCGCTTCCCCTCCTGCTGACGGCGCTCGCGCGAGCGGACGCGAGGGAAGGAACGGCATGAAGGCACGTGTGCTCATCGTGGACGACAGCGCGACGGTGCGCGCGGACATGCGCGGGGTGTTGAGCGCCGCGGGGTTTGGTACCACCCTGTGCGACAGCCTCGCCTCGGCGCGCAAGGCCCTGCGCGAGCAGGACTTCGAGCTGCTCATCCTGGACATGTTGCTGCCGGACGGGGACGGCGTGGAGCTACTGGAGGAGCTGCGGCGCGACGCGCGCACCGCCAACCTGCCAGTGCTGATGCTGTCCACCGAGGCGGCGGTGGTGCAGCGGCTCAAGGGCCTGTCCCATGGCGCCAATGACTACGTGGGCAAGCCCTACGATCCGGCCTACGTGGTGCGCAAGGCACACGAGCTCACGCAGGTGCCCGAGTCGGACGGCACGCCCCGGCTGGTCTCGGCGGGCCGGCGCCGCCGGGTGATGGTGGTGGATGGCCGCATCGACTTCCGCCATCGCGCCGCGGACGCGCTGCGCAAGGACGGCCATGACGTCATCATCGCCGAGACCGGCATGGATGCCATGCGGCTGTTGGAAGCCCAGCCGGTGGACTGCATCCTGTTGGATCTGGAGATGCCGGGGCTGGATGGGCCGGAGTGGGTGCGCTCGGTGCGCAGCCTGGATGGCACGGCCCATGTGGCCGTGGTGGGCCTGACGTCCGGCTTCGACGCGAAGCTCATCTCCGAGGCGCTCGCGGTGAAGGTGGATGCCTTCTGCTCGAAGACGGAGGACATCGAGGTGCTGCGCGCCCAGGTGCGCACCGAGCTGCGGCGCCGCGCGGAGTCCGAGGGGCTCACCACGCCCTCCGGCTCCTTCCCCGCCGTTCACTCCGCCGCGCACGCTCCCGCGCACTCACACGCGCACCACCCGACCACGCACGCGCACCCGACCACGCACGCGCATCCTCATCCGGTGACGCCCGTCGCGGTTTCGCCCTCGGCGCATCTGCCCGCGTCGCATGCGCCCGCCGCCGCGCATCCTCCCGCGGGGCATACGGGCTCGCTCTTCGACGCGGTGGTGGCGCGCTGTGGCCTGTCTCCCGTCATCGCGCCCTCGACGATGACGCGCGCGTGCCGCAAGGCCGGGGTGGATCCTCAGCTCCTCACCCCCGTGTCGCTCGCCCGGGTGCTGCCCACCATCCGCGACATGCTGTCCATCTTCCTCGATGCCCAGGAAGTGGAGCGGCGCGTCCACTCCATCCAACTGCTCACGCAGGGCGCGCCCTCGAGCGCCGCCGCCGTGGACGTGCGCAAGACCCGGAGCCCCTAGGCTCCGGGCGGTTGTCTCAGGGTCCGCAGCGCGGCGCGGGCCCGCCACAGCCCCACGGAGTAGAGCAGGGCGAGCACCGCCAGACAGGCCAGCCCCAGCCCGGTGTAGCGCTGGATGAGCTCCAGCTCGTCCCAGCCGTGCTCGTCCACGAGCTTGCTCGGGTCGGTGGCGCCCCCGTTCTGGACGCCGAAGGGAATCATCGCGAAGTCCGTCCGGGCGCCCCACCACTGGTGGAAGGTATCCGTGAAGGCCGCGGCGCCGATGACCGGTAGCCCCAGTGCAGCCAGCCCCGGCGCAGCGCGGACTCGCGGGACGCGTAGATCGTCATCATCAACAGCGTGCCGAGCACGAGGTTGCCGCCGTCGCCTCCGAAGGTGATGAGCATCCGGGCCGTCCGGGGTGTCAGCAGCACGGTGCCCACGAATTGGAGGAGCAGACCTCCGGCGCCCGCGAGCAGCCAGGGCCGGCTGCGCAGGAGGATGCCCCGGAAGACGAAGCCCACGAGCACGAAGGCGAGCCCCGCGAAGACGAGCGGGGTGCGCGTCTCCCAGACGGCGGTCTCCCAGGGTCCCGGAAGGCCGGGAAGCCGCAGAGCCAGGCGGTGACGGCGTGCCCCAGCTCGTGGATCCACATGGAGAGGAAGGTGCGCAGCAGGAAGTGACTCGTCTGGCTGCCCATGAGCAGCCACATGCCGAGCAGCGCGACGGGAAGGGCGAACAGGCGCAGACGCAGCTCGTCCCGCGCGTCCTCGAGGTCGCCTCCCCAGGTGGAGGTCACCTCCGGACGGTTCACGGGGACACCGGATCCCTCCACCGGAAGGGGATCGGCGAGCTCCGCGGAGGCGGTTCGGGCCCGGGCCTTGGCGTAGAGCACACCGCATCGCGGGCACTCGGGCGCGAGGATTCGGGGCTCTCCACAGCGGGGACAGGAGGGGAGGGGCGGGCGCTCCATTCCCGCCCATTGTACAGGCTCCGGGGAAGGGTCTTCCCGGCTTCCCCCGGACGCGCTCAGTGCAGCGTCTTCTTCAGCTTGCTCATCCGGTCATGCGTGCGCTTCTGCGCGGGCAGCAGCTCCATGCGCACGAAGCGGCGGGCCTCTCCATGGGTCTTGTCCAGATCGCGTTGGTAGTCGGCGAGGCCGTGGTCCTCCCCCTGCTCGAGCGCCTGGATGGCCGACTGCTCTCCCAGGACGTCCGCGCCCGCCTGGACGATCTTCGCGAAGGTTCCCCACACGCCCGAGCCCTCGGAGGGCTGTCCGCCCAGCTTGGTGATGCGCTCGCGGATGGCGGCGGCCCGTTGCTCGTGATCTCTCAGGCAGTCCTGCAACTGATCACGCAGCCGGTCCGTCGACACGTGGCCAATGGCCTGCCGGTAGGTCTCCACCGCGGATAACTCCCCGCGCAGGAAGGAATTGAGCGTCTCCACATCCGTGTTCGCGTGCGACATGCGCCTGCCTCCGGTTCTCGTGTGATCCGAACCCAAAGGTGAGGCCCCGAGCCCGGCGGCAACAGGCGCCCCCTCCTCGCCCGCTACCCGAGTCCCCCTTGGCGCGAGGAAGCCCCGGACCGGCCATGAACGAGGGGGCGAGGCCGACGGGGGGAGCGTCTGGCGTCAGCCGTTGTTCTGGTAGGCGTTGTTCTCCAGACTCGCGGTGTCGCGAGGCCGCGCCTGGGTCTTCGGCAGCGCCGCGCGAATGCCGAGCAAGACGCCGAACAGGATGGCCGCGATGCAGGACAGCTCGAAGAGCGAGGGAAGGGTCCTGTCCACGATGCTCGCGTAGAGCACGCTCGAGATCGTCTCGAACACGATGAGCTGCGCCGCGAGCGCCACCGGGAGCTTGCGGGCGGCGATGTTCCACAACAGGGTCGCCAGCCAGGAGACGACGATCCCCAGGAGCAGGCTGGCGACGATGAAGTCCCACACCCGGCCGTGGCTTTGGAGTGAAGCCATGGCGGTGGAGGGCGACCATATGCCCAGGGCAATCAACAGGGGGAAGAAGCAGAGCATGAGCACGAGCGTGCCGACGCCGATCGCGCCAGACCAGACCGCGCCGCTGATCTCGGGGCGCCGCTTCAGATAACGGGCGTTCTGCACCCCGTACCAGGTCCACAGCGCCAGCGCCAACACGGCGCAGCCCGTTCCGGAGAGCAGTCGCTGGCTGATGTCTGGCGCCGTCGAGAACTTGTAGCCATTCAGTGCGAAGAGGCCCCCCAGGATGAACACGAGCGCGGGGAGCAACCTGGAGAGGTCGAGTTCCTTCGCGCGCCAGTTTCCATAGATGGCCATCGTGACCGGCAGGGTTCCCACGATCATCGCCGCGACGGAGACTCCGCCCAGTTGGATGGCCGAGACCAACAGCGCGTAGTACCCCACGTTGCCGGCGAAGGCGAGGGCCAGCACCCAGAGCCAGTCCTGGCGGGTGAATCCACGCAGCGTGGAGCCCCCATTGAGCAGCAGCAGGACGATGGAGAGCACGCCGTAGCTGCCATAGCGCCCGGCGGTGATCGTGATGGGGTCCACGGAGGGGAGCACGTACGGCAGGAGAAAGGCGAGTCCCCAGATGAAGTTGACGACGATGGCTATCAATACGCCCGCGAGCATGCGTGGTGGGCTCCGTCTTGGATGGGGAGGCGCCGGTGGAGGATTCAGTCCTCCGAATCCCTCCACCCGGCGCCTCGGGATTCTAGTTGCTGCTCCTGGCGGGCTCGGAGCGCACGGCGATCTCCACGGTCTCCATTCGGCCCAATGTGTTCACGGGCACATCCTCGGCCAGTGCGGAACGAAGGATCTTGGGGAGGTGGAACATGTGGGCGTGCGTCTGCTCGTCGTAGGCGGCCAGTGTCTCCTCGGGGAGCAGGCGGATGCGCTGGCCGAGGGTCTCCCGGGTGACCGAGGCGAAATCGACTCCCCGGGAGGCCAGGGCGAAGGCCCAGGGGCACCCATACGACGGCACCGTGACGGTATAGGGAGTGACGTGGGCGAACTCCCTTCCCAGTGTCCGCAGCGTCCTGTTCAGGAACCGGGAGTAGAGGAAGTGCGCCTGGCCGGCCTGCGTGACGTAGATGCCGTGGGGCGACAAGAGGCGCGACACGTTCTGGTAGAACTCGGACGAGAAGAGCGAGGTGGCGTAGGACTCGGCCGTCGCGTCCGGAAGGTCCGCCACGATCAGGTCGAAGCGCTCTCGTGTCTCCCCGAGCGCGGCGACCATGTCGAACACCTTCCCGAACTCGATCCGGACGCGTGGATCCTCCAGCGTCCTCTCGTGCATGTGCGGAAGCAGCCGCCGGGAAATCCCGTGCAGTTCCGGATCGATGTCGAAGAGGCGGACGCGCTCGAGGTGCGGCAGCTTGAGGATCTGCTTCAAGGTCCCCCCGTTGGCGCCCCCGAGGCACAGCACGGAGGCGACCCGGGGACTGTACGCATAGGCGGGGAAGAGGAGGGACTCGTGGTAGATGCGCTCGTCGTGCTCGGTGGATTGCACGCATCCATCGAGCAGGAGTGCCCTCCCGTAGTGCCCGACCTCCGCGATCTCGAAGGACTGAACGGCGGTCTTTCCCTTGAGCAGGCTGCGGTGTTTCAGGTGCGCGTGCAGCTCCTCGGGCGCGACGTGCTGGAAGACGTAGGGCTTCGTCATGAGCCGTCCTCGCCCCGGCGTGCCACGATCAGCACGTACCCGAGCAGCCCCGCCTCGGTGACGTCGTTCTCATAGGCGGCGAACCGCAGGGAGGTCTCGAAGTACTCCAGGGACGTCCGCTCGACGATCTCCCGCTCGAGCTGCTGGCGGACCTCGATGGACTTGCGCTGCCAGACGCGGAAGGTCGGGGTGAGATCCCTGGACACGAGGACGGTGAAGCCCTGGGACTCCAACAGGGAGCGGTACTCCTCGGGAGTGTAGACGAAGGGGCAGTGCCAGTCCGTCGTCAGCCGCTTCCAGTCGGCGGGGGAGATGTTTCCGAGCCGGACTCGCTCCATGAAGGCCAGCTTGCCCCCCGGGAGCAACAACTGCCGGCAGCGCGCGAACAGCCGGGTGGCATCGAAGTGACAGAACGCACCCGTCCCATAGGCTCCATGGAAGCGCTCGGGAAACGAGGTCTCGTAGACATTGCCATGCAACAGGGTCAACGGCGTGGCGTTGCCCTCCACGCGCGACGTCCTCGCGTTCTGGAGGGACACTTCCGACAGGTCGATTCCCGTCATCCGCCAACCCAGGGTGCTGGCCATGAGGCGGGCGACGGCTCCACGGCCACAGCCGATGTCGAGCACGCGCGACTCTCTGGGCAGTTCCATGGCCCGTCCCATGTCGAGCAGCTCCGACGCGCTGTTGTCGCTGAACTGCCCGACATACTCCTTCGCGCCGAAGACCAGCGGGAAGACGAGGTCATGGATGGTGGCGTTGGCCGCCATCTCGACATCGTACAGGCGCGTGATGGCGGAGAAGTCTTCTCGCTCCGCCTCGGGGACGGGCGTGGGGGCGGCCGCGTGGGTTCCCGGCTTGCTCATGGCTGGACCCCCGTTCCGGGTTGGAACTGGATGCCAGCTCCCGTCGCGTGTTCCGGCGCCTGGGCCAGCGCGGCACGTACATCCTTGGGCAGGTTGAACATGTGAAGGTGCGTGGTCCCGTCGTAGAACCGCAACGTCCCCTGGATGTGGTCGGCGATGGCGCGATCGACTGCGTCACGGCCGAGCTGGAGGGGCTCGTAGGGGTGGTTGCTCCCGCCGAGGGTCAGCCACGACGTGCCGTAGGACTGGGTGGAGCACACGTAGCGCATCACATGGGGAAAGGCCGTCTCCATCGCACGATGGATGGACGCCGCCAGCTCGTGGGAGCGAGGCCCCACCGAACCCGCCCAGGTGACGAAGATTCCCCGCTCCGACAGATGCGCCCGGATCTTGGTGAAGAAGACGGAGGAGAAGAGATTGGACGCCGGGGTGTCCTTCATGGGCTCGCTGACGTCATAGATGATGAGATCGAAGCGCTCCCCGTTCCGGGCGAGAAAGTCGGAGATGTCCGCGATCTCCAGCCGCACGCGCGGATCCTCCCAGCACCCCTGGGAGATGTGGGGGAAGAAGCGCCGCGAGACATCGATCATCGTGGGATCGATCTCGACCTGGGTGATGGTCTCGATGGACCGATGCCGCAGGAGCTCGCGGATGGCTCCGCCCGGGCCGCCTCCGACGATCAGCGCGCGCTTGCAGTGGTCTCCGAGCAGCAGGGCCGCGGGGTGGATGATGGTCTCGCTGTAGATGTACTCATCCCCCGCCACATGTTGAATGCGCCCATCGGAGAACAGACCGACACCATATCCCGCGGTCTCGAGGACCTCGATCTTCTGGAACTGGCTGCGTTCCGTATGCAGGCGGCGGACGATCTGGTGGGAGTGAACCTCGCCCGTTGCCACGACTTCGTGAGTCCAGTCCTGGGAATTCACTTGCCCGCCTCCGTGAGGAAGCTCTCTCCGGGACGGATGATCTCGAACTGGCCTCCCGCGGTCCGCAGGATCTCGGGCGGGAGCGCCTGACCGAGGAAGCGGGTGATCATGGAGTAGCAGTAGCTCCCCGCCTGACCGAAGATCAGTTGTTCGCCCACCTCCACCCTGGGAAGGCTGATTCCCTTGGCCAGGAAGTCTCGTGAGTAGGTCGTCGAACCGACGATGTCGACGGGCTTGTCGAACAGCGCCCTTCCCGCGCCGGCGGGAACCGTCACGGGATTGTAGTCCTCGTAGAACATCGCGCGGGGGATCAGGCTGGCGCTCGCGTCACAACAGACGATGATGCGGTTGGGGCGTTCCTTGACGTCCGTCACCGTGGTGAAGAACGTGCCAGATTGTCCGAACAACGAGCGGCCCGGCTCGATGATCATCTTGATGGAGCGTCCGCGCTTCCGGGAGTAGTCCTCGAACAGGGCCGACACGGTCTTCTTGTAGGCCTCGAAGTCGAAGCGCTCGGGATCGATGGGGAATCCGCCTCCCAGGTCGATGAACTCCAGGCCGGGGAACCGGTCCGACAGGGCCAGGGTCTTCTCGATGCCCTGGAGGATGTCCTTCAAGGCGATGTCCGTCCCCAGATAGACGTGCGTCCCCGTCAGGCGCAGGCCGTGGCGGGATGCGATCTCGAACAACTCGGGCAGCTCGGACTCGAGCATTCCAATCCGGCTCTCCGCGCCGATGAAGACGTTGTTCTTGGATTTTTCATCGATGTTGATGCGGATGCCGACCTGACTGCCCGGATTCAGGGAACCGTAGAGGGCGACCTGGCTGAGCGAGTCGAGGTTGACGTGAATCTTGTGTTTGATGAGCAGCTCCATCAACTCGCGGGAGAGCCCCGTGCTCGCGAAGATGATGTCTTCGCTGGAGAAGCCCGCGTCGAACGCGGCCTTGAGGTGCTTGGGCGAGTTGACGAACACCCCGAACCCCTCCTTCTTGAGCAACCTGAGGAGGAAGGGGTTGTCATTGGCCATGGTGGCGAAATGGAGGGCGCTGTTCGCGTATGGAATACTGCGGAAGCGAGCCAGGCTGTCTTGGATCTGGCTCTCGTCGTAGAGATAGAATGGAGTACGAGCTGAAGGCGCGAGCACTTCATTCCGATTCTGACCAGTCGTAATGGAGGATTTCATTTTGTATGAGTCCGCACAGGCGCAGGTGGAGGGGAGAACTTCGTACTCTCCAAGAGTCTGCACCCAAGTGAACTCTCGATTCAAGACTTTGAGTGAAGTCGAGACTTCCCCTCCGTGAAAAAAGGTGGACGGAGCGGACCGCACTCGAGGGGGAGGGGTTGACGCACGGCGACAGGCGCGCTCCCCCGAGTCGGTCCTGCTGGCGGCTGCCCGGATGGAATCAGGAGAGCCGGGGGATGGAGGCGTCCAGCAGCTCCCCGGCCACGAGCGCCGCGCCCCGTGCCTCGCAGGCTTCCCACATGCGCAGGAAGGCCTCGGCCGAGGAGAAGAGCGGATCGAGCTGCTCGTCCTTCATGCCCACGTGGACGAGGTCCCGGATGAGGTCCGGCACGAGCCCGATGTGGGCGAGGCCATCGGTGTTGAAGTCGAACTCGCGCGAGCCGGCCCGCGAGCGCACGAAGGGCGCGTCCGTGCGGTACATGCTGCCCGTGTAGGGCAGGGGGCGCGTTCAACTGCGCTATCTGTTGTTGGCGCCGACGCTTGACGCGCAACGTGTCGTCCACGAGCCCATGGGCGGCATGGGGCCCGTAGCGGGGCCCGGGTTGCTGATTGAGCCCGTTGAAGTCGGTGCCCATGGCCACGCCGCCCCGGCCCACCTCGCGCAGCAGGGACACGGCGTACTGGTAGGACTGCGCCCACGTCTTGGACGAGCGCGCGCAGTCATTGGCCACGCTGCTGCCGGGGAAGTCCTTCAGCTCGTGCTGGTTGGTGATGGGGGCGAGCATCCCCCCGAGCTCCAGGATGCGCCGCGCCTGCTCGCGTGTCTTCATGCCCTCGTGGGCCCGCTTGCCCTTGATGCTCGTCTCGTGGGGCTCCAGCGACTGGTCGCGGAAGGCGCAGTGCGAGGCGACCACGGGATAGCCGCTGCCCTCGGCCAGGGCGAGCGCCGCGTTGGTGCAGTGCGTGGACATGTGGTCCACGTCGAGGATGAACCCCTGGCGCATGGCCTCGCGCAGGAAGGCCTCGCCCACGGGGGTGAGCCCCTTGCGGTTGATGTGGCCCAGGCCCGGCGCGTTGAGGGCATAGCCTCCCGGGTAGCGCGCCCCATGCGTCACCTCGTAGACGGTGATGGCCGCGCGCGTCTCGAAGTTCAGGTCCTGCCCCATGCGGAAGCTCACCTGGTTGCTGCCCTCCACGTCGAAGAAGCGACCGCGCAGGTAGTGGTTGAGCAGGTTGAACTTGTCGTCGTAGACGGCGGCGCCCCCGAGGCTGTTGTTGGCCGGTGCAGCGGCGTCATCATCCGGATGCCCTGCTCGCGCAGCCACTCGAAGATGCGCGGCAGGTGCTCGGGCGCGAGGGGCTGCTTGTTGAGCGCCGCCCGGTCCCCGCGCAGGCTGTCCAGCGAGTCCACCTCCACGCCGGCCACCACGGCGAGCTTGCCCTCGGTGATGAGCCGCCGGGCCTCGGCGGCGCTCAGGGCCGGCCCATCCAGCTCGCGTGCCGCGCGGTGAAGCGGCGCAGCTCGCTCATCTGCTTCTCGATGGAGCGCTCGTCCGAGTCCAGGGGTTGCCCGCGCCGTTTCGTCTGCTCGCCGAGCAGCTCGTTGTGCACGGCCACGCTGCACAGCAGCCGCAGCCCTCCGTCATGGGCGCGCTTGAGCCAGTCCACGAAGACCTGCTGGTGCGCCATGGTGCTGAAGGAGGGCCAGTCCGCGTAGGTGCCATGGCCACAGGGGCCGTGGCCGAAGCCCCCCTCGATGAACGCCTGCACCAGGGGCCAGTCCCGGCCGAACTGCCCCAGTCCCCAGGCGCCGTGCAGGTGGAGATCACATCGGGACAGCGCCCGCTCGATGTCCCCATCCGGGAAGCCCGCGAGCAGGTGCCCGCCGAATCCGAGGTGAGCCATCACGTGGCAATGCAGATCGGCGAAGCCAAACACGGGGGACGCCATGGGAACCTCCGGGGCCGGGTGAAAGGGCGACCTGGGACCACGGAGGTCTCAGGTCGTTCCGACTCCAGGGTATTTTAAACGCCCCCCCACGTCCCGGCTTCACGACTCCAGGGTTGAGTACGAGGCACACGCGCAGGGCGGCGCCGACGACCTCGTGGATCGGCCGCGTATAGCCGCTCGAGATCCAGCTCAAGCCGATGTGGAGCACGCCTCCGACCACGCCCGCGCGCAGCAGGATCGTCCGCCGCGCCGCCTCTTGTCCGCGGCGTGATCGTCCGGCTGAGCAGCTCACCAAAGGCCTCGAGCGCGGCGACGAGGGCCCGGTCCACCGCGGGGCTCACTCCCGAGATCTCCACGAGGAAGACCCGCGCCGATTGGGGATGGCCCTGGAGCAGCTCGTAATAGGCCTGGAGCATCGTGCGGGTGCGCTCGAGCGCGTCTCCCGGGCTCCCGGCACCCGCCTTCTCCAACTCCCCGAAGAGGAAGTCCTTCACGGCCTGGAACGAGGCGACGAGCAACTCCTCGCTGTTGGAGAACGACTCGTAGAAGTAGCGCTCGGTCAGCCCGGCGGCCTCACAGACGGCCTTCACCGTCGCGTGACGGTACCCCTGGGCGCCATAGACCCGGATGGCGGCCTCGATGAACTGTTCGCGCCGCTGCGCCTTGCGCTCCTCGGCGGAGGAACCGCGATAGAGTCGTTGGTCGGCCATGCTGGGGGGCATGGGACCACCTATTGACATGACTCCTTGTCAGATACAAATTGACAATGAGCGGTGTCACTTCTTTCGAGCACGGGAGTCCTCATGGTTGGCCGCGCGGACCTGAACGAACACACGTCGGGCGGCCCGGCCGCGAGGGCGGACGCCCCGGTGGAGCACCACGACGTGCTCATCGTCGGGGCCGGGTTGTCCGGTATCGGCGCGGCCTATCACTTGCAGACCAGGTGCCCGGACAAACGATATGTCATCCTCGAGGGGCGCGAGGCGATGGGCGGGACGTGGGACTTGTTCCGCTATCCCGGCATCCGCTCGGACTCGGACATGCACACGCTGGGCTACGCGTTCCGGCCCTGGGTCGAGTCGAAGGCGATCGCCGACGGGCCGTCCATCCTGCGCTACGTGCGGGAGACGGCGCGCGAGCATGGGATCGAGCGGCACATCCGCTTCCGGCACCACGTCAAGCGGGCCGCGTGGTCCTCGAAGGAGGCGCGCTGGACGGTGGAGGCCGAGCGTGGGCCCGGCAAGGAGCTGGTGCGCTACACCTGTGACTTCCTGCTCATGTGCAGCGGCTACTACGACTACGCCGAGGGCCATCGGCCCGACTTTCCCGGGGAGGAGCGCTTCCAGGGCCGCATCGTCCATCCGCAGTTCTGGCCGGAGTCGTTGGACTACGAGAACAAGCGCGTCGTGGTGATTGGCAGTGGCGCGACGGCCGTCACCCTCGTGCCGGAGATGGCGAAGAAGGCCGCGCACGTCACCATGCTGCAGCGCTCGCCGACGTATGTCGTCTCGCGCCCGGCCGAGGATCGCCTCGCCAACGCGTTGCGCCGCTGCCTGCCGGTGAAGCTCGCCTATGCGCTCACGCGCTGGCGGAACGTGCTCGGCGGGCTGTTCTCCTTCAAGATGGTGCGCAAGTGGCCCCAGTGGGCCAAGAAGAACCTCATCGCCCTGGTGCGTGAGCAATTGGGCCCCGACTACGACGTCGCGACCCATTTCACACCCAGCTACAACCCGTGGGATCAACGCATCTGCCTCGTCCCGGACGCGGACCTGTTCAACGCGCTCAAGCAGGGCAGCGCCTCGGTCGTCACCGACCACATCGAGACGTTCACGGAGAAGGGTATTTCACTGCGCTCCGGCCAGCAGCTCGAGGCGGATGTCATCGTGACCGCCACGGGTCTCAAGCTGCAACTGCTCGGCGACATCGAGTTCAGCCTCGACGGCGAGCGGCGGGAGCTGTCGAAGAGCCTCACCTACAAGGGCATGATGTTCAGCGACGTGCCCAACCTCGCCTTCGCGTTCGGCTACACCAACGCGTCGTGGACGCTGAAGGTGGACCTCACCTTCGAGTATGTCTGCCGGCTGCTCAAGCACATGCGGCGGCATGGCTACACGCACTGCACGCCGCGCCGCGACGCCTCGGTCGAGGAGGAGCCCTTCCTGGACTTCTCGTCGGGCTACGTCCAGCGGGCGCTCGGGCTGATGCCGAAGCAGGGCTCGAGGCGGCCGTGGCGGCTCTATCAGAACTACGCGCTCGATCTGCTCACGTTGCGCTTCGGCGGGGTCGACGATGGCACGATGGAGTTCTCTCGCGCGGCCGGCCCGCCGCGGCCGGGCAGCCCCAGCTCGCGGCGAGGACGCGCGAGGCGGCCTGACGTGAGGTGGGGCGCTCGAAGCGCAGCAGCGCCCCTTCCATCGTCAGCCCGGGGCCGAAGGCGAGCATCACGCCGTACTCTCCTGGCTGGGGCTTGTCCTGGGCGAGCATGTCCTCCAGGACGAGGTAGACGGTGGCCGAAGCGCAGTTGCCGTACTCCTCGAGGATGTGCCGGTGGAGCGGAGCTGGGAGTCGCTCAGTCCGTATTTCTGGCCGAGCACCTCCACGATCTTCGGCCCACCCGGGTGGATGGCCCAGTGCTTGATGTCACCGACGCTCAGGCCGGCCCTCGCGGTGAGGGTTCCGATGAGCGAGTCGACGTGCTTGTCGATGAGGCCGGGCACTTCGGGTGAGAGCGTCATCCGGAAGCCCTCGTCCACCAGGCGCCACGTCATCATGTCGACCGCGTCGTAGAGGTGCGTGGAGGTGAAGTCCAGCACCTGGGGCCCCACCCCCGGCGGCTCCATGCCCATCACCGTGGAGGCACTGGCATCGGCGAAGAGCGCGTGGACGACGAGCTGCTCGCGGTTCGACTCCTCGGGGCGGACGTGGAGCGAGCTGAACTCGGTGCAGTTGAGGAGCACGCGCTCGTTCGGGCGGGCCATGAGGCTGTCCAGGGCGACGTTGAGCGCGTTCATCCCTCCGTTGCAGGCCATGTTGCCCACGAAGGTCCGCCGCAGCCGGGGGGCAGGTGGTGATTCCTCGCCAGGAGCAGGTCCGGCGTGGGCGCGATGTAGCCGGTGCTGCTGGCCATGACGAAGCTGCCAATGGTCTCGCGATCCACCTTGTGCAGCACCCCTTCCAGCGAGCGGCCGCCCACTTCCTGCACTTCCCGCTCGAAGATGGCCATGCGCTCGCCGAGCCCGACCTTGCGCTTCAACACGTCGTTCGGGTCCAGGGCCAGGTAGCGGCGCTTCACGCGGACGCGGCGGATGATGCGCTCGAGCGCGGCGATGTCCGCATACATCTGCTTGCCGAACGTCTCGTAGAGATCCTTCTGGAGATAGGCGTTCTTCGGGAACGCCGAGCTGAGGCCGAGGAACGTGGGATGAAGATCGCGGGTGGACGTGTTGTTGTTCATGGTTGGTTCGTTCCGTGAGAAGGAAGGAGCTTCGAGGCGAAATCCTCTCCACGCCTTGGCGGTGATATGTGGATGGAGTGCCGTGGTGTTTCGTTGTGATGACGCTGGATGATGAGCTGCCTTCAGCGCGCGTCTTGTGTGCGGATCCGCTCATTCACCCCGGCATCCACGAGGGTGTTGGGCCGCCGCCCCTCCTGGACGCAGTGGGTGACGAGCTCGAGCAGTTCGTTGATGATGCGGATGATCTGGTTGGGGGTGTAGCCGTACGTGCGCATTTCCCGGAAGAAGGAGCGCGCGGTGATGCGTGGGCCCTGGATGTCTGTGTTCATGGTAAACAGACAGACGAGGCATCGCCCAGGTGTGACGGCGCCGTGTTTCAGCGCGGGTGACGGGCGATCCTGTCGAAGAGGGCCCCTGGAAACACCTGCATCAAGCGCATGAACAGGGCGGGCTGCCAGGGCATGGCGCACCGGGCCTTTCCCTGGAGGATGGCGCGGCCCATGCGTGCCGCCGCGTCCTTCTCCTCCAGGGCGAAGGGCTCGGGATGGGCTCGCACCGCGTGGTGGTTGCGCAGGTGGCCAGGGTAGATGCAGGTGATGCGCAGGGGGTGTTCCACAGCTCCGCGCGAAGGCTCTCCATGAAGTTGGAGATGAACGCCTTGGAGCCCGAGTAGACCGAGCGCCCCGCCGTGCCCCGGTACGCGGCGAGGCTGGAGATACCCACCGGTGCCCGCGGCCACGCATCAACATGCGTGGCAGCACCGCCGACAGCAGCGCCACCGTGCCCGTGACGTTGCGCTGGATGAGGTGGTGCGCGCGCTCCCAGGGGAAGTTCCGGGCGCTGGTCTCCTCGTACATGCCCGCGGCGACCACCAGATCCAGCCCACCACACGCCTCGTCGAGGGCGAGGATGCGCTCCCGCGCGGTCTCCACCTGGGTGGTGTCCAGCTCCACCGGGATGAGCTGGGCGCCGGAGCTCCGGGCCCGCGCGAGGTAGGGCTCCAGCTCCTCCGGTTCGTGCGCCGAGACGTAGACGCGCATCCCCCTCTCGCCGAGCCAGAGCGCCAGTTCGCGTGCGAGCTGGCTCGGCGCTCCCGCGATGAGCGCGGTTCGATACTCCTGCTCCATCATGTGCCGTATCTCCTGGCGGGCCTCATGTGAGGCCCGCCTCGTTCGTGTTTGTCTTCATCTCTGGGGGCACGGGTTCAGCGCGTGCCCCGGCGAGCCTGGTGATGCTTGTGGCGCGGGAGCTTCCAGAGCTGTTCGCCGCGGTCGGCGCCCTGGGCCACGAAGAACAGCTCTCCGTTCGAGCGCGTCAGGAACAGGGGCGCCGAGCTGTTGGCCCCGGGCAGCAGATCCTTCAGCACACGCGTGCCGCGCACGGAGCCATCGGTCACCCACAGCTCATCGCCCGCCTCCGGGCTGGAGCCGGTGAAGATGACGCGGTCGCCCATGGGGATGAGGTTGGGTGGCCGGTAGCGGTCCGAGATGAACAGCGGCTTGTGGATCAGCCGCGTCCCGCTCTCGGTTCCGTTGGTGCACCAGAGCTGGGCGTCTCGAGGTGGGGCTCGTGAGGCCTGGGAAGTAGACGGTCATGAAGAGCTGGCCGCCTGCCTCCGCGGCGTTGATGACGAGGGGCTCCTGCGGCGCGGGCGCTCCGGGGCCGAAGGGATTGGGAATGTCGGTGATGTGCTCCGAGTGGGTCTGGCCTGGCTCGAGCTTGCGCAGCCTCACGGCCCCATCGGGCGATTCGCTCGAGGTGAAGTAGAGCCGACCCTTGAAGACGGAGAAGGGCCGTGGCCGGGATCCATCGGGACCGGGGACGATGTCCTCCACGAGCACCGTGCCGCTCTCCGTGGAGTCGGATCTCCACAGCTCGCGTCCGTGGACGGCATCGGTGGCGGCGAAGTAGTCCACTCCTTCCCCGATGAAGACGGGGAAGTTGGGGAACGAGCTGGCGGGGCCCGGATTGATGTCCTTGATGATCGTGGTCCCGGCCTCGGTGCCATCGCTCTTCCAGGGCTCGCGGCCGTGTTCCGGATCCCATCCGCTGAAGTAGAGCGTGCCGCCGGAGGCGGTCAGCCCGATGGCGATCTCCCCGCTGGCCACCGTGCCCAGATCCTTGACGCGCACGGTCCCGGCTCCGGTGCCATCGCTCTTCCACAATTCTTGATGGATCGGGGTCCCCGGGTACGTCCGCAAGAAGAACAGGGTGTTCCGGACGGCGACCAGCTCTTCCAGGGACGAGGAGCCGGGTCCCGGGTGAGATCCTCGAGCATGCGCGTGCCCTGGGACGTGCCATCGCTGATCCACGGCTCGGCGCCGTGCTCTCCGTCATCCGCCACGAAGTAGAGACGGCCACCCACGACGGTCAACTCGCTGATGCTGGTGCCGGCCACCGCGGGGAACTGTTTGACCAGCACGGTGCCCTGGCTGGTGCCATTGCTCCGCCAGAGGAGGGCCCCCCGGTGTCGGGGCTTCGGCCGAAGAAGGTCGCCCCGGAACTCCACCAACTCCGTGATGCCGCGGATGCTGGGGTCGTGCATGGCCGGGAAGCTCTTCAGGAGCTGCGTGTGCTCATTCTTGGAGCCCTCGCTCCCGCCGTGTCTGGCTTCCTTTGCTTCCGCGAGCACTCCACAGAGGGCCAGGGCCAGCGCACAGGCGAGCGCCAGCCCACTCCAACTCTTTCTCATGGTGTGTACCTCCAAGGTTGGATGGGCTGAGTACGAAAGCGGAAGATGTGATGCACCCCCTCGGGACCGCCTCACCGCCCGTGCCAGGCTCGACCATGGCTCTCGAGCAGGCGCCCGGCCTCCTCCGGGCCCCAGCTTCCCGCGGCGTAGTTCGGCTCGGCGCCCTCCGTGGACCAGGCGTCCAGCACGGGCATGACCAGCTCCCAGGCCCGCTCGACCATGTCCTCCCGCGTGTAGAGCGTGGAGACCCCCAGCATGCTGTCCAGCAGCAGCCGCTCATAGGCCTCGGGCGGTGGCCCCTCCTGGGTGGAGGCGTGGACGTAGCTCATGTCCATGTCGCGCACGTGCGCCTCTCGCCCGGGAGCCTTCATCGCCACGCGCAGGGTGACGCTCTCGTGCGGTTGGATCCGGATGAGCAACTGATTGGCGGACAGCCGCTCGCGCTGCTCCATGCCGAAGAGGTTTCCCTGGCCCTCCTTGAACTGCACCACCACCTCGGTGGCGCGCTCCTTCAGCCGCTTGCCGGAGCGCACGTAGAAGGGCACGCCGGCCCAGCGCGGGTTGTCGAAGCGCATGGTGAGCATCGCGTAGGTCTCCACGCCGGAGGTGGGCGAGACGCCGGGTTCCTGGCGATATCCACACACGGGAGCGCCGGCGATGAGGCCCGGTCCGTATTGCCCGCGCACGCACTCGGCGCGGATGCGCTCGGGGGTGAAGGGCCGCGCCGTCTCCAACACCTGGACCTTCGCGTCGCGCACCGCTTCGGGTTCGAGGCTCGCGGGCGGCTCCATGGCGATGAGCGAGAGCACCTGGAAGGCATGGTTCTGGATCATGTCCCGCACCACACCCGCGTGCTCGTAGTACCCGCCCCGCCCCTCGACGCCCAACGGCTCGGCGCACGTCACCTGGACGTGGTCGATGTATTGACGGCTCCAGAGGGGCTCGAAGATGCGGTTGGCGAACCGGAGCACCAGCAGGTTCTGCACCATCTCCTTCCCGAGGTAGTGATCCATCCGGTAGATGCGCTCCTCGTCGAAGTACCGGTGCAGCCGGGTGTTGAGCCGCCGCGCACTGGAGAGATCCGTGCCGAAGGGCTTCTCGACGACGATGCGGGACCAGCCGCTCGCATGGGGCCTGGACAGCCCCGACGCTCCCAGCCGCTCCACCACCTCGCCGAAGTGGGTGGGCGACACCGCGAGATAGAAGAGGCGGTTGTTCCGCGTCCGCCGTTCCACTTCCACCTGGTCGAGCAACTCGCCCAGCCGCGCGTAGTCCTGAGCGGAGGAGACGTTCAACGTCAGGTAATACAGCCCCCGGGCGAACAGGTTCCATGCCGCCTCGTCCACCCGGTCGGCTCCGAGCGCCCGCGCGACCGCGAGCCGCATCCGCGCGCGGAACTCCTCGTGTCCCATCGGGGACAGCGAGACGCCGACGACGGTGAACTCCACGGGCAGGTGTCCCTCCTGGAAGAGCCGGAAGAGCGAGGGGATGAGCTTGCGTCCCGCCAGATCTCCGGATGCTCCGAAGAGGATCACCGTGCACGGCTCGGGGATGTCCCTGAGCTGCTCGCCGCCCGCCGCGAGCTCGTTCCATGCCTCCATCGCTGATTGCATCCGTCCGCTCCTGAGCTGATTGCTTTTTTGGACTGACGGTTGGAGCGGAGCCGTGACGCATGTGATGGGTCGGCGCGGCTCACCATTCACAACGGCCGGCGCGCACTCCTCCTGAGAGGGACCCATTCCCCAGGGGACAAACCATGGAGCATGACGGCAAGGGTGGCCTCGGGCTGCTCGTTCATCAGGTGCGCAGCGGTGAGCTGGACCGGGAGGGTTTTCTTCGTGCCGCCCGGGAGGCAGGCGTCCCGGAGGAGCGGGCGGCGGGGCTGGCCGACGAAGCCCTGGCGGCCTGGGAGAATCAGCGCCGGCTGCACGAGCAGCCCCGTGAGGCATATGACTTCATCGTGATTGGCGCGGGCTCGGCCGGCTGTGTGCTGGCCGCCCGGCTGTCCGAGGACCCGGCCCATCAGGTGCTGGTGCTCGAGGCCGGGGGGCCCGGCACCCATCCGGACGTGTTCATCCCGTCGCGATGGCGGCACCTGCTCGGCACCGAGCTGGATTGGCGCTACCAGACGGTACCCCAGACACACGCCGCGGATCGGGTCGTCCCCTGTCCTCGCGGCAAGATGCTGGGAGGCTGCGCCAGCAACAACGCCAGTGTCTGGGCGCGGGGTCACCGCTTGGACTTCGACGGCTGGGCCGCCCAGGGCAATCCCGGCTGGGATGACGAGACGGTCCGCCGCGTCTTCAAGGACCTGGAGGACTACTCCGGTGGCGAGGACGAGTACCGGGGCGTGGGCGGTCCGCTGCGCATCTCCCGCGCGGTCGATCCGCATCCGCTCGCCCGGGCCTTCATGGAGGCCGCCCAGCTGGCGGGCCTCCCGACGACGCGCGACTACAACGGCGCGCGGATGGAGGGCGCGGGTTTCTTCGACCTGAGTGTCGCCGACGGCGAGCGCTTCAGCGTGGCCCGGGCCCTGCTCTTCCCGGCCATGCGCCGGCCCAACCTGACGGTGCTCACCCATGCCGAGGTGACACGGCTGATCTTCGAGGGCCGCCGGTGCACGGGCGTGGAGTTCCGTCATGGAGGCGGTGCGCCGGGTGCGCGCCCTGCGCGAGGTGGTGCTGTCGGCGGGCGCCATCAACTCTCCGAAGATGTTGATGCAGTCCGGGGTGGGGCCGGCGGACGAACTCCGCCTCCTGGGCATCCCCGTGGTGCACGACCTGCCGGGCGTGGGCCAGGAACTGCAGGACCACATCCTGGTGGCGGGCATCAATTACGAGAGCCGCGTCCCCTTGCCTCCACCTCGGGGCAATGGCGCCGAGGCGACCCTGTGGTGGCGCTCCCAGCCGGGGCTCTCCCGCCCCGACATCCAACCCATCCTCCACGAGTTCCCCGTCGTCACCGACGAGCTGGGGCCGCTGCCCGACAACGGCTACTCCATCATTCCTGGCCTGGTCCGTCCCGCCTCCCGGGGCCGTATGCGGCTGGCCTCCGCCAATCCGCTCGCTCCGCCCATCCTCGACATGAACTACCTGGGCCACGAGGCGGACGTCGAGGCGCTGCGGGTCGCCGTCGAGCTGTCCCGGAACTGGGCGCTTCGCGCGCCTTCGACCGCTTCCGCAAGCGCGAACTCATGCCCGGACCGCTCGGGCGCGCCGAGATGGTGGAGTGGATCCGCAAGGCGACCACCTGCTTCTTCCATCCCACCAGCACCTGCCGCATGGGCGTGGACGAGCGCTCGGTGGTGGATCCGCGGTTGCGTGTCCATGGACTCGAGGGACTGCGCGTGGCGGACGCATCGATCATGCCGGAGATCACCTCCGGCCCCACCAATGCCCCCACCATCCTGATTGGCGAGCAGGCCTCGCGCTTCATCCTCTCGGCGAGCAAAGGCTGACATCACATCCGCGGCCTTCGCCCTCCACCAGGAAAACAAAAACACGGCAACAGGAGTCGGATCTTGAACCGAGACATGTCACGCAACTGGATCGTCAGCACGGCCCTGCCCGTCCACTATCAGGTGCGGATGGTGGACGGCCTGCTCGACCCGGACAACCGGGCGCTGCTGGAGGCGGGCGCGACCCGGCGGTCCGACACCCTCCGCAGGCTCATCGTGATCGATGCCGCCGTGGACCGGCTCTATGGCGTGCAACTCCGCCATTACCTCCAGCACCATGGGGTGAAGTACCAGATCCTCGCGCTGCCCATCTCCGAGACGCTCAAGACGATGGATGCCGTCTTCACCGTGGTGGAGGGCATCAACGCGTTCGGCATCGCGCGCCGCCACGAGCCCATCATCGCCATCGGCGGCGGGGTGCTCATGGACATCGTCGGGCTCGCCGCGAGTCTCTACCGCCGCAGCACGCCGTACGTGCGCGTGCCCACCACGCTCATCGGCCTCGTGGATGCCGGGGTGGGGGCGAAGACGGGGGTCAACCATGCCGCGCACAAGAACCGGCTCGGGACGTACTTCCCCGCGAAGGACACGCTGTTGGATCGCGCGTTCCTGCGCACGCTGGACACCCGGCACATCGTCAACGGCCTCGCGGAGATCCTCAAGATCGCCCTGATCAAGGATCGCACCCTGTTCGAGCTGCTCGAGCGCCACGGCGCCACGCTCATCGACGAGCGGTTGCAGGGGAAGACTCCCGAGAGCGACCAGGCCGCGGCGCGGGTCATCGAGCGGGCCATCACGGGGATGATCGAGGAGCTGGAGTTCAACCTGTGGGAGCACAAGCTGGAGCGGGTGGTCGACTACGGCCATACGTTCAGCCCCACGGTCGAGATGCTGGCCCTGCCGGAGTTGCTGCACGGCGAGGCGGTGAACATCGACATGGCGCTGACCACGATCCTCTCCGTGCAGCGCGGGCTGATCAGCGTGGAGGAGCGCGACCGCATCTTCGCGCTCATGCGCAAGCTGGAACTGCCCGTGTATCACCGGCTCTGCGAGCCGGAGGTGCTGGAGGAGGCCCTGGCCGATACGGTCCGTCACCGTGACGGGCTCCAGCGGCTGCCGCTGGCCATGGGCATCGGCTCGGCGTGCTTCGTCAATGACGTGCAGCCGTCCGAGCTGCGCGCGGCGCTCGCCACCCTGCGCGAGCTGGCTGCCGGCGCCGAGCCGCTGTTGGAGGCCGCTCATGCGTGAGGGGCTGATCATCGGAGATCTGGAGGAGCCATCCGTGGTGTACGGCGTGCACGGCACCACGGGGCTCTCCCAGTGGAAGTGTCTGGCGCGGCGGGCCGGGTTGTTCGGCTCGTGGGAGGCGGTGGAGTGGGCGTGGATCCCCCCGGGTGGAATCAGCGGGGAGCACGTGCACACGCGCACCGAGGAGCTCTACTTCATCCTCTCGGGCCGCGGAGAGATGACGCTCGACGGCAAGCCGTACCCGGTGGGCCCGGGCAACCTCATCCTGACGGGCCTCGGGACGAAGCATGGCCTGCGCAACGTCGGCGACGAGGGCCTGGGTTGGCTCGTGGTCGAGCTGTTGAGCCCGGCCACCGCGGCGGTGTTCCGCGGCTCGGCCCCCACCGCTCAAACCCCTTCTGGAGGAAGTGACGTGACGAACGCCGTGGTGCTCAACCTGCGACAGACCCCTGAAGTCGATCCACGTCCCGTCTTCACCGGACCGCTGCGCCGCATCCGTCTGGTGAAACTGGAGCCCGGGCAGCGGGAGGAGCTGTCCGCACAAGGCGCGGAGCACACCCTGTTCACACTCCGGGGCTCCGGGGAGAGCGCCTCGGGCGAGGCGACCATCCCCTTGAAGTATGGCGTCTCCGTCACGCTGCCCCTGGGCACCGGGATGACCGTCACCGCGGGGGCGGATGGGCTGGAGTACTTCCAGGCGATCCTCGAGGTGCCGGGAGAGGGAGCGCGATGATCCTCTCCACCATCGAGAAGACATCGCACACGCGCGAGCGGGGCGAGGAGATCCATTGGCGCTGTCTGGCCCGGCGCGGGATGTTGCATTCGGAGTGCGAGGCCTTGGACTACGTGCGCCGGCTCCGGGCACCGAGTTCGCGCTCCGAGGCCGTGAGGGCACCGAGAGCGCCCGGTTCGTCATCGCCGGCACGGGGCGGCTCCTGGCGCCGGACTCGGACCCCGCGGAGCGCCCGCTCGGGGCGGGAGACCCGGTGCTCCTGCCCGCCGGGGCGGACGCCCGCATCAGCAGTGGGCACGACGGACTGGAGCTGCTCTGGCTCGCCGTGCTGCCCCAAGCCATCACCCAATCCCTTCCCCTGAGGAGACCCGTGGCATGAGTGCGATTCAACCGAGAACCTGGCCGGGCGGCTTGATGAACGCGGTGGCCATCACGGCGCCGGGGCGTGTCGAGCTCACGCGGATTCCCATCCCGGAGCCCCGGCCGGAAGAGGTGCTCATCCGTCCCTCGTATGTGGGGCTGTGCGGCACCGATCTGGAGTTGCTGCACGGCACCGCCTCGTACCTGAAGGATGGCCGGGCCCGGTTTCCGCTGGTGTTCGGCCACGAGTGGTGCGGCCGGTGGTCGCCGTGGGCGAGGACGTGGAGGGAATCGCCGTGGGCAACCGGGTGGTGGGCCAGACCATGGTGCCCTGCGGGCTGTGCCGGATGTGCCAGCGCGGCCAGCGGCCCCATTGCGAGCGGCTGGTGGAGGTGGGCCTCTACGGGCTGCAGGGCGCAGCGGCCGAGTACATCCGCATGCCCATGCGCTCGCTCACCGTGTTGCCGGAGGCCCTGGATGACCTGAGCGCCGCGTTCATCGAGCCGGCGGTCACCGTGGTGGGAGGCTTCGACAAGGTGCGCTGCGGGCTGGAGGACGAGGTCGCGGTGGTGGGGACGGGGACGATGGGACTGCTCGCCGTGCAACTGGCCTCGCGGATGGCCCGGAGCGTGGATGCGATTGGCATCGACGAGGCGGGGCTGAAGCTGGCCGCCGCCTGCAGGGCCCGGCGCACGCTGCGGCCCGACCAGGCGCGAGAGGGGGCCTACTCGCTCGTCATCGAGGCCTCTGGCTCGCCTCGTGCCTTCCTGCGGAGCGTCCAGCTCACGGGGACCGGTGGACGGGTGGCGGTGGTCGGCGTGGCGAACGAGCCGGTGGCCGGATTCGTGCCCGGGGAGCTCGTCCTGCGCGGGGTCGATCTGCTCGGCATCCGGCATGGCCTGGACTACTACGACCGGACGATCCAGCTCTTCGTCGACGGAGTCCTGGACGCCAGACCGATGGTCGCCGGGGTGCTGCCTCCGGAGCAGGCCGGACACGCCTTCGAGCTGCTCGAGCGTGGCCGCTCCGGTCCGCCCAAGGTGCTGCTGCGCTTCAACGATAGCCGGAGGGCGTCATGATCCGGCGGACCCTCGAGGCCTGGAACGGGTCCTCGCGACAGCGCTCGGGCGGAGTGCAGTGGCTGGTCAACCGGGAGCTCATTCCGGAGGCGCTCGGGATGTTGATGATCCAGGAGCTGTCCGGGGGCTCCGGGTTGCCGGTGCACGCCCTGCCCGGAGCCGAGTCGGTCACCTTCCTGCTCTCGGGCAAGGGGGACTGGGTCGGAGACGGGACGGGCTGGCCGCTGAAGGCGGGCGAGGGCGTGTTCAATCCGCCGGGGACGTCGCGTGCCTTCGAGTCCGGGCGCGACGGGAACACGGTGCTCCTGGTGGTGTACGGGGGAACCAACGATCCTCGGGACGCGGAGCCGCACGCGGTGCTCGGTGGCGCCGGGTGTGGTTGCCGCGTCTCCCGGACGGCGGACCAGGGGAGCCACAGCCCCCTGGGCGAGGCCGGTGGCTTCATCGACATGGGGGTGCACTGGCTGGCGACCACGCAGACGGTGGGCACCCGGTCGGTGGTCGTGGCCACCTCGACGTTCACCCCGGAGGCAGTCACCAGCTTCATCGGCACCCGCACGCCGATGAGTTCTTCCTGGTGCTGCAAGGGGGTGGAGAGCACCTCACGAAGGACGGCCCGGTGCGGTTGAACCCGGGCGATCTGGCCTACATCCCGGCCGGTGAATGGCACGGCTTCCAGACGGATCCCGGCGTCACCACGCGGACGGTCTACGGCTACCTGGGCGCGGGCAGCCTCGCCCAGGCGGGCTACGAATTGCTGGAGGAAGAGACATGATCGAGCGTTTCGCCATCGTGACCGGTGCCAGCTCGGGCATCGGCAAGGCCACCGCCATCGCCCTGGCCGAGAAGGGCTTCGACGTGGGGATTGGCTACAACTCGAACGCGGAGGGCGCCCGGCGGGTCGCCGCGGAGGTGGAGGCCCATGGCGTACGGGCGCTGCCCTTCCGTATGGATTTGACGAATCCGGCGGACGCGGCGGGTGCCGTGGAGCAGGCGATCCGTGTGTTCGGGGGCGTGGATGTCTTCGTCAACAACGCCGGAGTCAACCGCCGTGCCTCGTTCCTCGAGGAGACGCCGGAGGACTGGCAGCGCATCCTCACCATCAACACCACGGGTCCCTTCCTGTGCGCCCAGGTGGCGGCGCGCCACATGGTGTCCCAGGGCAGGGGAGGGCGCATCGTGAACGTGACGTCCGTCCACGAACTGGTCCCCATCATGGGGGGCTCCGCCTACTGCGCCTCGAAGGGGGGACTGGGCCTGTTGACCAAGGTGATGGCGTTGGAGCTGGCCCGATATGGCATCTCCGTCAACGCGGTGAGCCCGGGAGAGACGGCCACGCCGATGAACGGGGTTCCCGACAGCCGGGACGCCGCGGAGATCTCCCGGCCGGAGATCCCCTTCGGCCGGCCCGGACGCTCCCGTGAGGTCGCGGCGCTCATCGCCCACCTGGCGGGACCGGACGCCGCCTACATCACGGGCGTCACCCTCTCCGTCGATGGCGGCCTGATGTTGATGAGTGCCATCCCCAACCAGCAGTACGCGGACCGTCTGTAATCACCTCCGAAAGGCATACATCATGAGCCGTACCAGCAAGGGCATTCCCGGCGCGCGCAGCGTCCATCACCTCGCCTATACCGTTCCCAACCTCGACCAGGCGGTCGACTTCTTCGTCGACGTCCTCGGGGCCGAGCTGCTGTATCGGATTGGCCCCGTCGAGGACCAGACGGGCGACTGGATGACGCGCCACCTCAACGTGCACCCGCGGGCCTCGACCCACATCGCCATGCTCCGCTTCGGGCCCGTGAGCAACCTGGAGCTGTTCGAGTACACGTCGCCAGACCAGCGGCGGGAGTTGCCGCGCAACAGCGACTGGGGCGGCCACCATCTGGCGATCGGCGTCGACGACGTGGATGCCGCGGTGGACTACCTCCGGTCGGTGCCCGGCGTGAAGATCCTCGACGAGCCGCAGACCATCACCGAGGGGCCCATCGCCGGGGACCGGTGGGTCTACTTCCTGACGCCGTGGGGCATGCAGATGGAGGTCCTCCACATGCCCAGGGGCATGCCGTACGAGAAGGACACCGACGCCCGCCTGTTCGAAGCGAGCGAGCCCTGGGCCTGAGCGTTCACCCGGTGGGAGCCGTTCGAGCACCCCCCGCCCGGGGGTGTGGGCCTCCGGCCACTTCAAGCGCTTCACCAGCATGCGTGGGGTTGGCGGACGGGGATCCGGCGCATCCAGGGACTCGACGACGAGGTCGAACAACCCATGGTCGAAGGGCTTGCCCGGGGCGGGGGCCTGGGGGACGAGCCGCTCGCGCACGCCCTGCTTCGCGAGGGTTCGGGCCCGGTAGTGACAGTAGGGGTTGTTGCCCGGTCTGCCGAAGAGGGCGTGTGCGGTGAAGCTGCATCCCGCCATGCACGTGGAGGCGAAGGGGCAGGTGCGGCAGAAGCCCCAGAGATCCTCCACGGTGCGTGTGCGCGTGAAGGCGAGCGGGGGCGCGTTGTCCCAGAGATCACGCAGGGGCCGCTCGCGCAGGTTGCCGCCCACGTAGTGCGCCGTCTGCAGGAGGGGCAGCCCTTCACGGCCCCGTTGGACTCGATGCCCATCACGTATCGGCCCGCCATGCAGCCGCGCCAGTGGTCCGAGGCGTCGGGGCCCGGCGAGCGCAGGACGCCTTCCTCGGGTCCGAAGTAGCCCAGGTTGTTGCCGGGCATGAGGGTGATGCCGTCGGCGAAGGCGCGCTGCTTCAGCGCCGCGATGCGCGGCAGCAGCTCCAGCAGGTCCCACGGTTGCAGGAGCAGGGCGGGGCGGTCGGCCGCGCGTCCGAGCGGCGCGGTGATTTGAAGCTGCCGGGCGCGGGGGCCCAGGCCCTTGAGGTGCTCGTAGAGCGGCTCCAGGTCCGCCTGGTTGAGCCGGTTGAAGTTCGTGTTGACCGCCACGCGCACGCCCGCGGCGCTCAGGAAGCCGAGCGCCGCCGTGGCCGAGGCGAAGCTGCCTGGGGCGGCCCGCATCAGGTCGTGGGTGGGCTCCAGGCCATCGATGCTCACCGAGGCCGCGTACAGGCCCGCCTCGGCCACCTGCCGCGCGAGGGCCTCGGTCATGCCGCGTCCCCCGTGGTCAGCCCCGGGCGGATGCCCGCCTCCTTCAAGGCGCGGATGATGTCGAGGAAGCCCGGGTGCAGGTAGGCCTCGCCGCCGATGAGGACCACCTCGCGTGTGCGCATCTCGCGCAATTGACGCACCACGTCCAGGGCCTCCTCGGTGGACAGCTCGTCGGGCCGCTGGGTGCCCGCGCGCGAGCCACAATGGGTGCAGGGCTGATCACAGCGCAGCGTCAGTTCCCAGACCACGTAGGCCGGGTGGTGGTCGGCACGGGAGACGTCGAGTCGGCGCGGCATGGTCATCCCCTCGGCTGGAGCAAGAACCGGGCACACCGGCCTCCCCCTGACGCGCTTGTCTTGGGGCGGAAGCGGGAGGCCAAATGATTCCGGCGTTTTACACGCGGCATGGGCTTCGCTGAGGGCCCAGCGCGCCGGCCACCATGCAGGTGGCGCGCATATAGGACACGCCAATGACATCTCTCTCAGCCTGTCATCAGTGTCGTGGTTTCGTTCCCCCAGGCAGCACCACGTGCGTGCATTGCGGCATGACCCTGACGGTGGCCGAGCCTCGTGGCGGCACGGGGTTGACGGCCCTCGCGGGCCCGGCGAGCGCGGGAATGGCGGCCATCACGCTGATGGCTTGCTACGGCATGCCGCCCTGTGACGAGCCCGCGCCGGACGGCGGCTCGGACCAGTACCACTGCTACGACTACTACCCTCCGACGCATTGTGCCTCGCCCGCCGCGGACGGAGGACTGACGGACGCGGACGGGGGGACGACGGACCCGGATGGGGGAGCGCTTCCTCCCTGTGAAGACGTCTTCCCCTCGCCCGGAGATGCCGGAACAGGCGCCGACGCCGGCCTCTGAGTCAGTTCATGGCGGGCCATGACCTCGTCCGCCGCGTGGGTGAGGTCCTCCTGGACGTCGTTCTCCTGGCCAGGAGGACGTGCGGGCACATTCGTTCCCCCGCGTCATGAGTCCTCGTCTTGGCGAAGACTTTTTCTATCGCGTCCGGGCGAGCAGGGTGAGGCCACGGTGAACGCCCGGGCTCGCTCCTGACAGGAGCCAGCGCGGAGTCGCCATGCCCTCTCAGGAGAGAACCGCCTTGAATCGACGTCAATTCATCCAAAGTACGCTGGGCACCCTGGGGGCCATGTGGGTCGCTGGTTGTGGTTCCGAGGAGCGCGTCCTCACGCAGCCGACCATCACGCTCGGACAGATCGATCTCTCGTTCCACGCCGCCGCGGCGGCGGTGGTCGCACGGATCCTGACCGACCATGGCCACCCGGTGGAGTTCAACACCGCGCTGCATGAGGAGATGTTCGCGCGCATGCAGCGCAAGGAGGTCGACCTCCTGTCCTCCGCGTGGCTGCCCGGGAGTCACGGTGCGTATCTCGCTCCCTTCGAGAACGAGGTCGAGAAGCTCTCCGTCCTCTACAACCCCTATGCCTTTTGGGGCGTACCCGATTACGTGCCCGAGGACGCCGTGTCGGCTGTCGCCGACCTGCTCAAGCCAGACGTCACCGAGCGGATGACGAAGGTGATCCAGGGCATCGGGCCCGGCGCTGGCATCAGCCGCTTCTCCGTGGAGATCATGCAAGCCTACGGTCTTGGGAGCGCCGGCTACGAGTTCCGCAACGGCACGCAGCAGGACTGCGAGGACGCGTTCACTCGCGCCGTCGAGGAGAAGCGCTGGGTCATCGTCCCGCTCTGGCACCCGCAGCACCTGCACCATCGCTACCGCATTCGCGAGCTCGCCGAGCCCAAGGGGCTGCTGCGCGGGAAGGACGAGGCGACACTCATCCTGCGCAAGGAACAGCTCTCGAAAATCGAGCCGGAGGCGCTGCGCATGCTGCGCCGGATGCATCTCGGCAACGCCGAGGTCACCTACCTCGACTACCTGATCAACGTCGAGAAGAAGTCCCCGCCGAGGCCGCTGCTCGCTGGTTCCAGGAGAACCCGGAAGTCGTCGAGCGATGGCGGAACGGCTGAGCATGAGCGGCGAGCGGGGCCGGCTTGGCCGCGGCTCGCGCTCAAGCGCTCGCGCGAGCGCCCGGCATGGGCTCCGTGCGGACCCGCAGGGACTTGAGGCCCCGGACGTTGAAGTTCGGCACGTTCTCCAGGTGCTGGCCCGGGACCAGGGAGAGCCGGCGCTCCGGCGTGAGCAGTTCCTCCAGGACCACCCGGGCCTCCAGCCGCGCCAGGGGTGCTCCGAGGCAGAAGTGGATGCCGTGGCCGAGGGCGACGTGGCCCGTGACATTCCGTGTCACGTCGAAGCGATCCGGATCCTGGAACTTGCGTGGGTCGCGATTGGCGGAGCCGAAGAGCAACAGGACGTTGGCCCCCGCGGGAATGTGCGTGCCGGACACCTCCACGTCCTGCGTCACCTTGCGGAAGAACACCTGCGCGGCCGAGTCGTAGCGGAGCATCTCCTCCACCGCGTTGGGGATCAGCGCGGGCTCGCGCGTGAGCCGCTCCAGTTGATCGGGGTGGCTCAGCAGCGCGTGCATGCCGTTACCGAGCAGGTTGGTGGTGGTCTCGTTGCCCGCCACGAGCAGCAGCCGGCAGAAGGCGATCGCCTCGTCCACGGAGAGCAGGCCCTCGCGCACGCCGTTGTCCAGCAGCGCCTGCATGAGATCATCCCGGGGCTGCTGGCGGCGCGCCTCCAGGGCCCGTGACATGTAGTCGTGCATCTCTTGAGAGGTGCGCTCGATGCCGGACAGCTCCGCGCCACGGGCCAGCGCGTAGAAGGTGGCGACGGCATTGTCGGACCAGCGCTTGAACTCGTGCCGGAGCCCCGGCTCCGCGCCCATCATCTCCGCGATGACGATGAGGGGCAGCGGCTCGGCCAGGTCCTTGATGAGATCGAACTCGCCCGAGTGGGGAAGCTGGGAGATGAGCTCGCGGGCGAGCCGCCGGATGCGCGGCTCCATCTCGGCGATGCGCTTGGGGGTGAAGGCCCGGCTCACCACGCTCCGGGTCTTCGTGTGCAGGGGCGGATCCTCGCTGAGGAGGATGCCCCGGCGGAAGGCGCGAACGGCGGTGGGTGCTACCTTCTCCGCCGCGTCGAGCTGCTCCGGCCGCACGACGGCTCGCGCGGAGGAGAAGACCGCCGGGTTCTTGGTGATGGCGATGACGTCCTCGTAGCGGCTGACGATGTACCAGCCGAGCTGCTCGTTGAAGTAGACGGGGGCGTTCTCGCGGAGCGTCGCGTAATACGGGTAGGGATCGGCCTGCACCGCGGGCAACATGGGGTTGTAGTCGCTGGCTTGCATGGGGGTCGGCGAGGATGCTGGATCATCGAGCCCCGGTGGTAATCACCCGAAAGGGGAGGGAACTCCCACGGATGATGTTCGAGGATGGGCCCCCATGAAACTCTTGCCTGCTTCGTTGTGCTTCATGTTGCCGTTGCTCGCCGCGACTCCTGTCCTGGCACAGAATGCGCCCGCGACCTGGACGGAGCACTGGTTCGAACACAACCAGACCGTCTCCCGCGTCTATCAGGACAATGACGTGGCCATCTATTTCGACCCGGACGTGAACCGGTCCATCACCTGGCCCAACAGCTTCGTGCGCGACGTGTGGAAGTACACCAAGAAGACCTACGGGCACTTCGGCTCGGACATGCAGCTCTACGCCATCTTCCACACGGGCAAGTACGGCGGAGGGCATCCCTCCACGTACTTCGACGCGGACCACGACTACCGCAACGTGATCGACGTGGGAGCGGCTCCACCACGGCCTGGACGAGCGGTACCGGCTGGGACCTGGACATCGTCACCCACGAGATTTCCCATATCGTGGAGTTCGCGAGCAAGGGTGTACAGGGCTCACCCGCCTTCAACCGGTGGGGCGACAGCAAGTGGGCGGAGATCTTCATCTACGACGTCTACCGGCGCTGGGTCGCACCAGTGATGCGACCCGCGTGTACAACGACGTCATCAACAAGACGGACAGCTTCCCCCGTGCCAACACGCACTGGTTCCGGGACTGGTTCTACCCCATCTACAAGAACCACGGTGGCGCCTCGGTGCTCAACCGGTTCTTCGTCCTGCTCGCGCAGTACTTCCCGAGGAATGGACAGGACTACGCGCGGGAAATGAACTGGGGCGAGTTCGTCCACTTCTGGAGCGGCGCGGCGGGCGTCAATCTCAAGACCCAGGCCACCTCTGCCTTTGGCTGGCCCGCGGAGTGGGAGACGCAGTTCGTCCAGGCGCAGCGTGACTTCCCCTTCACCTACACCAAGCCGGGCCCCACGGCCGTCTCCGTGTTCCAGGACCTCAACCACGGGGGCTACGGGGCGGCCCTGCCCGTGGGCCGTTACACCCTGTCCGCCCTGAATGCCTGGGGCGTGCGCAATGACGACATCTCCTCCCTGAAGGTCGCCAGCGGCTACCAGGTCACCCTCTACGCCGATGACAACTTCGCGGGGGCCACCCTCACCAAGACGGCGGACGATGCGTCGCTCATCGATGACGACTGGAACGACAAGGTGTCCTCGCTCGTCGTGAGCCAGGGGCCGTCGGTTCCCGGAACCCTCATCCAGGCGGAGGCCTACAGCTCGATGAGTGGCGTCAGCACCGAGGCCACCTCCGACTCGGGCGGGGGCTCGAACGTGGGCTACATCGATACGGCGGACTGGCTGGCGTACAACGGCATCCAGTTCCCCTCCTCCGGCACGTACAAGGTGGAGTACCGCGTCGCCAGCCCATCCGGTGGGCGCCTGTCCCTGGACCTGAACGCGGGCGCCACGGTCCTCGGGACGCTGGACATTCCAGCGACGGGTGACTGGCAGTCCTGGACCACCATCTCGCACACGGTCACCGTGACGGCGGGCACCTACAACGTCGGCATCTACGCCCAGGCGGGTGGCTGGAACTTCAACTGGTTCCGCATCACCAGGCTCTGAGTCGAGGACTCGACGGGCACTACCCGCGCCGGGCCATCCACCGGTCGCGCGCGGCCCACAAGGCTTCGCAGGCGGCCACCGCGCCCATCTGCAGCTTCACCTCGACCACGTCCGACAGATCGGTGCGCCCCGGGTTGATCTCCACCGTCGGTCGCTTGCGCGCCACCGCCTCGAGCACGGGCCCGTCGATGTAGGGGAACAGACTCGAGGTCCCGATGGAGAACACCATGTCGAAGCCCATCGCGAGCTCCTGCTGGAGACGCATCACCTTCGTGGACGGCAGCATCTCCTCGAAGAGCACGACCTCGGGGCGCAGCAGCGCGTCACACTGGGGGCAGTTCGGACACGGCTCCAGGCTCGAGTAATCCACCACGCGCTCGGTGTAGGAGCACCGCGTGCAGCGCAGCTCGTGGATGTCACCGTGGATGTCGATGACGTTCTTCGAGCCCGCCGCCCGGTGGAAGCCGTCGACGTTCTGCGTGAGCACCCAGCAGCGCTCGAAGCACTCCTCGAAGCGCGCCAGGATTTCATGGGCGCGGTTGAAGGTCGCCCCCCGGCAGGCGCGCTCGATCTGGTGGATGTGATGCCACGTCAGCTCGGGCCTGCGCCGGAACGTGCTCCCCGAGAGCGCCACCTCGATGGGCAGTCCCTCGTCGGTCGTCTTGCCGTCGTAGAGCCCTCCAATGCCGCGATAGGTGGGGACACCCGACTCCGCCGAGACTCCAGCGCCCGTGATGAACAGCACACTGCGGGCGCTGGACAGATGCGTGATGACGCGCTCGATCGCCTGATCCATGAGGTGAGCGTCGCAGCCGGACGGCTCCCTCGCAAGGCTCGGTGGCGCAGTGGCCGGTCGTTGTCGTCACGAGGGGGACAGACGGACTGCTCGGGGTGGCGTCTCAGGCCGCGTTCGCGACGGCCTCCCGGAGCAGCCTCACCGTGAAGCAGGTGCCCTGGCCCGGCCCGTCACTCGTCGCCTGGATGCTGCCCCCGTGGCGCTCCACGATTTCACGGCAGATGGCCAGCCCCAGCCCGAGTCCCCCAGCGTAGTGCTCGGCGGCGTTGCGCGCGCGGAAGAAGGGCGTGAAGAGCTGCGGCAGGCTCTCCCGCGGAATGCCGATGCCCCGGTCCTCCACGTCGAACCGCACGCAGTCCGCCTCCTCGCGCACCCGCACGACCACCGGCATGTCTGGCGGCGAATAGCGCAGCGCGTTTTCCACCAGGTTCGTGAGGAGTTGATCCAACCGCTGCTCGTCCCACCGGCCCACCAGGGGCTCCGTGGGGGCCTCCAGCGTCAACTGGCGCGCGCGCTCCGGCCGCGCGCTCTGGAGGCGCTCCACCACCTCGCGCGCCAACGCCCCCACGTCCATGGGCGCCACCGTCAACGTGAAGCGCCCGGATTGCAGCCGTGACACGTCCAGCATGTCACCAATCAGCCGCGTCAGCCGGTCCACCTGCCGCTTCAGCCGCGCGAAGGTGTCCCGCTGCCGCTCGGGCTCATCCCGGGCCGGACCCGGACTGGCGGAGAAGCAGCTCCAGCGTCGCCTTCAGCGGAGTCAGTGGCGTGCGCAGCTCGTGGCTCGCCATGGACAGGAACTGGTCCCGGCTGGCGATGGCCTCGCGCAGCTCCTTCTGTGTGCGGTCGATGCGCGCCGCCATCTCGTTGAAGCCCAGGGAGAGTTGCGCGATCTCATCGTCTCCCCGGGTCGGCACGCGCTGCTCCACCGACGGTGTGCCCAGCACGGAGAAGCCATCCCGGAGGGTCTCCAGCCTTCGCGCCACGTCTCGCCCCACCCACTGCGACAACATGAGTGCGATGGCTCCCGCCAGCACCGCGATGGCCACCACCCAGGCGCCCATGCGCGTCACCGGCGCGAAGGCCTCGCGCAGCCGCGCGGTCACCACCACCGTCCACGGTGTCCCCGCCACCTGCGCGTGCGCCACCACGATCCGGCGCCCCGCGTTGTCGAACACCTCCTGGATTCCCTCCGGACGCGCGAGCGTCCGCACCCCGAGCAACTCCAGCGCCGGCGACCGGGTGAGCACGTCGCCCCACTCCGTCTCCCGCAGGAGGCTGCCATCCCGGCGGTCGAACATCTCCATGTGGTAGCTGCTCGAGGCCAGCGTCGGCTGCAATCCGAACCGCCGCAGGGACAGCCCGCCCACCAGGACGGCGCGCCGGCCCGTGCCCAGGTCCATGGGCACGGTGAAGACGATGAACGGCTGCCCCGAGCGGGAGAGGAAGGGCCGCGACAGCAGCACCTGGGCGCCGCCCCTCAGCGCGTCCTGGAAGTAGGCCCTGTGCGCGAAGTTGCCGCCCGCCTGGTTCAGCCACCCGGAGGACACCAGCGTGTCCCCGGCCTCGTCCAGCAGCCACGCCGCGTCGAACAGCCCGGACTGGTGCGCCAACAGCGACACCCGCTCCTTCATGCCTTCGCGGTTCCCGTCGCGAACCAGGGCGATGAAGCTCGGGTCCTGGCCCTGCACGCGCAACAGCGAGCTGGCGATGAGGGCCGTCCGCTCCAGCCACGCCTGCTCCGAGGCCACCACCTGTTGCGCCTTGCCGTACAGCTCCTCCTCGAGGGCCTTCTGCGCGAGGAACGACGCCACCGCGCCCACGCCCACGATGGGCAGCACCGACGCCAGCGCCATGCCGCGAAAGAGCCGCCAGCGCACCCCGACCAGTGTCGGCCACCGGCGCACCGTCGCGAGCAGCACGCACGACAGGCACAGCACGGAGTACACGCTCAGCCCCGACCACGAGCCCCGCGTCGCCACCGCGATCACCATGTTCAGGAACAGGAGGCTCAGGCAGCCCAGGGCCAGGCGGCAATAGCGCGGCTCGCGACACCACAACCCCACGGCCAGCAACGCCCCCGTCAGGAAGAACAGGAGGCCCACCCACCGCACGTAGGGGCCCAGCCCCGCCATGGCGAAGCGCACGAACTCCTGGGGCACCCCGACCATCACTCCCCCGAAGCCCAGCGCCAGGGCGGCGATGAACACCGGGAGCAGACCCCGCCCCCGGCGCAGGGTGCTCCGCTCCACGACGAGCGCCACCATCAGGAACAGGTAGAGGATGGAGCCCGTGAGGCTGACGGGCAGGACGCCGGCCGCCCACCAGTAGACCGCGACCGCGCCCAGCAGGAACGCACGGCCCATCCCTCCCACGAAGGCGGGCCGGCCGGGTACATGAGCGCGACGAGCATCATCGCCGAGCCCACCAGGAACAGGCTCCCGAGCAGCCGGATGTGTGGATAGATGTATTGAAACATCGCGGCCCCGAACTCATAGGGGACGAACACCATCGCGATGCCCACCACGATGCCAAACGCCGCCGCGAACCACTCAACGCGTGCCTGCTCCAAGATGTCCACGGCCGGCACCCTGACACAATCCGACTTCGGTGTCGGGGCCGGTGCCTCCCGAAGGGACCGTTCGTCCGGTGCCTATCTTCGTCGCGCCCAGATCCGCCTTCACCCGCGGTGCGAGGTCGTCTTTTGATGTCAAATGATGTTCAAGAGGTTCGACTGCGTAACACCGGCACTCCCTCGCGGTGGGTTGCCGGGCCGCGTGACTGCTCGAAGCTCAACATCACCAGCGTCAGCAAGCCGCGTCCAGGAGGGCCGCTGACGGGGGCCGCCCGAACTGGGCGGGGGGGACCTGCTTCCCCCGCGTTTCAGCTCAGAGGGGACGGAAGCTCTTCGCCGGGTAATTGAAGGCATGGAAGCTGAAACCGAACTCGATGCCCGTGCAGTCAGGTCCCGTGTAGGCGCGGATCTGATCACCACTGATCGCGTTCAGGCCGGCCCAGGCGTCAAACGGCAGGTTGGTGCACCCGGCCGGCATGGTCGGGTAGTTGATGTACGGGCTGTTGAAGTTCCTCTCGGACCAGAAGGTGAGGCCCGTGGTGGGGATCTCGAACCGGTCGGGGGTGGACTCGGCGGCGTCGAAGTCGGCGATGAGCGTGGAGGCTGAGAGCAGCCCGGCGGCCAGGGTCTTGAGCATGAGATGCAATCCTTTCGTCGGAGCGGTACCGGCAGCGCTTGTATTCCATCCGTGGCTCGTTCGACTACCGGCGGACTTGCATATTCGCCATGCGTTTCTGCATGCAGCTGGTCTGACGCAATGGCATCCAAGTCCCCGTGTTGGAGGATGCAGGGGTCGGCGAATCGCTGCTCCTCATCGATGGAGCGGCGATGCGCCGGCCCGGTGGGTGTCAAGGAGGGGAGCCGGGCCGCGCTCGCCGCTCGAGCGCGACGCGCGCGGAGTCTGTCATGGTGACGAGTGCCGCCCCCAGCATGATGGCATCCTTGATGACGAGGCGGCCCCGCGAGCTCAGGTAGGGGAAGCCGGAGTGCGCGTCGCCAAGGTTCGGCACCCACGACTCGGGCGTCGTCACCAGGAAGGACAGGGTGACGAGTGACATCCCCGCGACGAGCAGGCTGCCGATGAAGCCGAGCTCGGGCTTCCACGCGTGGGCCGCCACCAGGAGCCCGAGCAGGACGATGACCGAGCCGAGCTCCCACGCGAAGCGGTAGGTGCCGTTCGCCTCGTGCCAGTGCCGGTTCGCCTCCACAAGCTCTCCTTCCTTGTTCATGTGGGCGCGGTACTCGGACGGCGGAGCGCTGTAGAAGAAGCTCATCATCGGGCTGTTGGCGACGAAGGGCACGATGCCGTCGGCCTCGTAGGGGAAGGCCTTCAGGCCTCCAATCCACACGAGGACCGTCACCAGGCCCAGCCTCGACATCGTCATCCCGAACCGCTCGGTTCCCGCCGCCAGCCGCAATACCCGCTCGAATGCCTTCATGACCGTTCACTCCTCTTGGGCCGCGGGCGGGCACGGAGGTGCCCTCGTCAGCGGACTCGAGGGGATAGGTCGCGACCGTGGCGGACATTACAGGGCCGCCGCCGGTGACCGCCGACCGCGGAGCCCTCTTCGAGAGGGCTCCATTCTTTGGAGCGCCATCGCTCCTCCGGATCATGGCAGTATCGCCGCTTCGTTCGCCGAGGCTCGCCCATGTCCTCCTCACTCCGTCGCTCCTCCTTGCCCGCGCTGCCCGTGGTGTTCACGGGCCCCGGGATCAACCGGCTCATCGCCGCCGTTTGCATCGTCGCCCTGGTGGCGCTGGCCGCCGGGGTGTGGCTGCAACCCGGTGGGCAGTGGCGCTTGTCGGCGTTGGCCCTGGTGGGGGCGGGGATTGGCGCGGTGCTGTTGCTCAGCAGCTTCGGCTTCGCTGGCGCCTTCCGCGCGTTGATCCAGGAACGTGATGCCGGCGGCTTTCGGGCCCATGCCGCCATGCTGGCGTTGGCCAGTCTGCTGATGCTGCCGATGCTGGCCCAGGGTCACCTCTTCGGTCAGGCGATGCGCGGGGACGCGACGCCGGTGGGCATCGGTTTCGCCGTCGGCGCGCTGCTGTTCGGGGCCGGCATGCAGGTGGGGGAGGCTGCGCGTCGGGCACGCTGTTTTCGCTGGGCGGCGGCAACGGCAAGCTGCTCGGCACCTTGCTGGGGTTCGTGCTGGGTTCGGCGCTCGGCGCCTGGAGCATGGGGTTCTGGTGGTCACTGCCCTCCCTGCCCGGCGTGACGCTGCAGGGGCTGATCGGTTTCGGCCCGGCGCTCGTCCTGCAACTGGCGGTGCTGGGGTTGATCTGGCGTCTGGGTCGTGGAGCCAAGGCGCCCTCCCGGCTGCTCGTGGCGGGCGGACTGGCCCTGGCGCTGTTGAACTCCGCCACGTTGCTGCTGGCGGGCAAGCCCTGGGGCGAGACGTCCGCCTTCGCGCTCTGGGGTTCGAAGCTGTTCACCGCCGTGGGCATCGATGCCCATGCGTGGGCGTACTGGCAACGTCCTGGCTTCAATACCCAGTTGGACCGCGCGACCTCGCTGGACATCACCAGCATCATGGACGTGGCGATCCTGCTGGGTGCCACCCTGGCCGCGGTGGGGTCCGGCGTGTTTCGCCCGCGTTGGGGCGGAGATCTTCGCGCCTGGGCCGGCGCGCTCCTGGGCGGCGTGGCCATGGGCTTCGGCGCGCGGTTGTCCAATGGCTGCAACATCGGCGCTTATTTCAGCGCCATCTCCGTGGGCAGCCTGTCGGGTTGGGCCTGGGCGGTGATGGCATTGGCGGGCAGCTGGATGGGCATCCAATTGCGGCCACTCTTCGGTCTGGACCCCGGTGGCCGCCGGAGTTGGGGGCGCGAGAGGTCCGCGCCCGTGGGTGTTCAGGCCGGGTAGACGCGGGCTTCCTACTTCTTCAGCTTCGTCAGGTCTCCGAGGGAGGCCACTCGTTTCAGGCCGCCGGGGCTCGAACTCCGCTGCGAGCCGCGCGGTCCCGTCTCGGGACGCACGTGGAGATCATCCTGCTGTCGCAGCGCCCGCACCCATTGCCGCCGGTCCACCGGCGCCACCGGCCGGAGAAGGGTCCGCGCCGCTTCCAGATGTCCATTCATGTCCGCCCTCAGCTCCAGCGCCGCTCGGTGCGGATCGGCCTTTGGGGCGGGAAGACGGTGCGGGTTGCGGGCGAGCTGCTGCGCCGGTAGACGACCCAGGCGCCGCAACTGTTCTGGCCGTACGGAGACTTGTCGTCCTGGTATTTGACGAGCGAGTGCTCCGCCTGGAGCCCGGGAAACGGATATCGGAGAAGGCCGAGCCGGCCGACCGGCACGGCGTTGGGGTTGAGGGGATCGAGGTAGAGCAACTTCGCCGGTCGGCTCCCGTCCTCGTTGGCCTGGCCCAGCGTGATGTAGAGCAGCGCCCAATGATTTCCGCCCACGTGGAAGGCCTGGATGATCGTGTCGGTGGCGGTGGTGATCGCGGGATGGATCTCGGTCGTGTAGGCGAGGCGATTCATCTCCTCCCACTGAAAGAAGATGACCCCCTCGACGACCGCGACGTTCGGAAGATCGCGGAGGTAGTAGCGCTGGAGGTTGTAGATGTCGTTCTCGGTGAAGTAATACCCGGGTGCCGTGAGGTCCGGGAGCTGGTCGTCGGGTAGAAATACTCCCTGTCCCCTGGCGGCTTGCGCCCGCTTCTCCTTCTCTCCCTGCGACACCTCGTCCGAGCTGACCGGGCTGACCTTTTTCGAGGGTTGCTCCAAAACGAGCTCGTTCTTCGACGACGCCTTGTCCGGCGACCCCTTGTCCGCATTCCGAGGGGGAGGACCAGCGGCTCCCTCTTGAGGACGTCCCGCTCCTCGAGCGCACCGAAGTCGATCCTCTGCACCTTGCCCAGGTTGTGTTGATCCATGAGCGGGATGTCCGGGATGTGCTGGAGCCTGAGACGAGCGACGCTGCCAGACTTGAGCTTGGCTGGACGAGGCTCACTGCCCTTCGCCGTGCAGCCCGTCCGGCAAGCCGGGTTGACGCAATGTTGACCCGAATGCCACCACAGCGGCTTCCAATACGATTCGAGCAGGTCGCCCACGGCTTCCTGGCCCTCGATCAGGTAGTTGAATTCCGAAAGAAAGCCAGGGTAGAGGTTGTCTGATCCCACCACATACGACTCGTCGTCGACAATCATGATTTTCGCGTGATTGCCCGGCGCGGATGGCACCTTCTTGTATTTGGAATACTTTCCGCTCCCCATCTTGACGGCCTCGACCGCATCCCCGATTACTCCCTTCCTCGGCGGCTGATCCTTCAGCGAGGGTTGTCGCACGGTCTGCGTCCATCCCTTGGGGTCGAGCTGGGGCCAGTGATAGGACCCACCCTCGGTCGCTTTGTCCTTGGGTACATTCGTGAAGTAGAAGGGAGCGATATGAAACCTGTCCAATGCTTCCAAGCGCTCGACCACATCGCCCAACGGCTTGTCGTCGAGACCATACATGCTGTAGTACTGAATCAACTCGAAGGTGCGGCAGGCACCCGAGCCAAACGAATATTGGTCCCCCTCCGCACCGGCGCCCGCGTTCAAAGGCGAAACCACCACCTGGACGACCAACTCCTTGTTCAGGAGCAACGCGTCCATGAGCCAGTGACAGACGACGTGTGACTGCCAGTTCTTCTTCCACGCACTGATCAGATCCATTTGCGACAACTTCAAGGAGCGTCGCGCGCCCATGATCAGTGTCTGTTTCATCAACTCGGACGCCGCCTTGTAGTCTGTCCTCAAGTTGGGACCTGCCCAGTACTTGCCCACTGACAAGATGCGGGTCGCCCTTTTGTACTCCGAAAGCCTGGCGTATGAGTCGCTGTACGCTCGCTCCTGAAACACGGGATCTTCCAGATCCTTCAGGGTCTGCAGGTCCTCGGCGCGAATGGCCTCCGCCGAATCTCCTTCCTCGGCCTTGGGGGTCCCCTTCGCGAAAAGACCCTTTTCGACGGGCCCCTTCGCGAGGGGCGCGCCATGTATCTCCGCGAGTCTCTTGTAACGAGCCTCCCGATGAGCAGTGGCACCTGTCTCGGCCAACGGATCCACTGGCCCCCGGTCTTGCACTGCCGCATTGTCATCATTGATGGTTTTGAAGGTGGGTGCGCCGCTGCCCGAGACATCCAGAGATTCCTTGGTCAGCAGGTCTGTTTTGCACTCCCACATCCGGTTCAAGTACAGTTGCGAGCCATATGCCGCTTCTCCATGCACGACGACCGACACGTCATGAACAGGAGGATAGCTGGTGAACAAATCCATGTTCAGATTATGCCCGCCCACCAAGGCCTCGACGCCGTCCGCGGCGATGATTTTCGAGTGATTCCACGTCATCTTGGTGATGGCCTCATCATCCGACATGAGGTAGTCGGACAGGCCAGAGGGCGTGTAGGATTTGATGACGGATTTACCGTAGGCGCCGAGGCCGGAGACAATACCTTCCTGGAGCCTGTAGAATCTTCCCAGCCAGATTTCCGGCATCCGCTCCCAGAACTCCGACCGCGATCTCACCAGCCGGATGAGACTGCCTTGAAAGTCGATGAAATTCGGGGGCGTACCTGTTTGGAGCATTGTTGGCGTCTGTCCGAACAGGAACCTGAATTGTGTGGGTCTGTCCCTTTTCATCTTCGTGCTCAATGCCATGTCCATCGCTTCCAGGATCACCTTGGTCCAGGACGGATCTGGGCTGTTGAGGGACGCCACGTCGCATCGATATTTCGTTTTTTGAATGATCTCTACGATGGCTCCTTCGAATTCCTTCGTCCGGGCCAAGGCGGTCTCCATGATGCCTCTGCCAAAGGGCCCACCCCAGATGCGGGGCGTATCCATGATTCTCACATGGGTGGGGCCGCTCCTGTCATTGAAGAGCTTTTGCTGGTCGATGAGGCCCTTGACCGTATCGATGTGACTCATCTTTTGATTCCTCACTTACGCTGTACAGCCACGGACGCCTTGACGTTCGATTCTCTAGAAGGTCCTCTTCATAGGAATTTCCATTTCACCCAGCCCCCACCGCTCCGCTCGACGGTGCAGGGATAGGCCAGTTTGAATGGGGGATCCCCCACCACGTTTTCCAGGTAGTATTTGTCGGTGCCGAGCCGCCCATGGATGGACGAAACTCGCCGTACGGAAAGTCGTCCCGACAGGCGGGAGGTTCGGGTCTCACCGCCAGCCATGGCATCGAACTCCGCGTGAGCCGAGTGGATTTTCATTCTCAGCGTCTTCGCGTCTTCTCTGACTCTACACCTGGTCTGGAAGACCGTACCCCATTGGGTCAGGTAGGCTCTGGCGAGTTTGTAGACCAGTCGGGGGACCGTCGCGACATCCGCGCTGATTTTGGTGGCGTCGTACTGGCCATCGCTGGTGGCGATCCCCGCGACGGTCCCATGCCGTCCCCGGCATGCGTAGAGGTGGTAGCCCTGGGGTTGTTCGAGCGTGTTCTTGTTGGGGGCGAGCGGATCGTCTAGCTGGCAGTTGTCCGCGAGAGTGCTCCACGTGCTGCCCAGGGTCCGGGTTTCGATTTTATGGTGGCCGGGGTGCTGGGTCATCCAGAAGTTGGGTCGTGGCACCAACGCGGAAAAACCAACGTCCAGATGATCCCATGCGTAGACCCCGACATAGTTGCGGACGTTGGGAGGCAGCTGGGTCAGCGTTCCATACCATTCTCCGGTCCCCGGAACGGGGTCGATCGCGAAGATGTTGATGGGGATCTGCCGATAGGGTCCTCCGTAGGCATAGAGGAACCAGGCGGCCATGATGGAGGAGACCGCGCCGCGGCTGTGCCCGAGAAAATTGAACACATCCGCCCCGCTCCTGGCCGCGGTGGCCGCGAGGTTCGCACCATGTAATGCGAGGGCCGTGGCACCCCAGCCACCCGCCTGGGACAGCAGGGTCCGCTGATCGCTGCCGTCCGTATAGGTTTTGACGTATTTATGCAGGTCGACCGGAGCGGTGAGCGGGCCGTCGTCATTGAGGGGATCACTGGCTTTGTTTTGGTTGAACCAGTCGTTTTCGCCTACACCTCGTACGGTGACGCTCGATCTCGTGCCCTGAAGGATCTTGGAGATGTCCAGGTGAATCCGCACCGGGATGTAGCCCGTATCCTTGTCGTATATTCTCTTGTCACTCACGACGCGCGTACCGTCTTTGAGTTTGAAGTCCCAGCGTCGGTTGTTTTCCCCCTCGTCTCGCGCGCAAGCGGTTCCGCAGAAGCACACGGTGTATGTCGGCATACGGGCTCATCTCCGGTCCAGCGGGTTTTCCGCGTAAACGAGGAACGAGTGTACATCTTACAGGGAAAGGACCGTCAGGGTGAGCCCACCTGGACGGGAGGTCTCGGCCGTCTCGAGTACGAAGTCCACGGGCGTGGTGCCCCCGCGCCCCGGAACCTGGATCGTCATGCGCATCGACCGGGGCCAGGTGCCCGCGGCCAGCTTCGCGACGGTGAACGTTCTTGCCGAGCACCCACCCGCCGCGGCGGCTGGCGAGTCAGTGCATGGCGGGGCCGATGAGCCAGCGGGCGTGGGCCCGGGCCACGACCTCGCCCGCCGCGTCGGTGAGGTCCGCCTGGACGTCGTACTCCTTGCGCTCGCCGGGCGTGGCGGCCGGCGCGCGGCACTCCGCGGTGATGGGGCCGCGCGCCTTCTTCAGGTAGTCCATCTCCAGGTGGGTGATGATGCCGCGCATGCCGTCGGTCAGCGAGGACAGCACCGCCAGGCCGGTGGCCACCTCGCCCAGGTTCAGCAGCGCGATGGCGTGCACCGAGCGCAGGTGGTTGCGCACCGCGCGCCTGTCCCTCATCAGCACCCGCACGTAGCCGGGCTCGAGGGAGAGCACCTCCGGGCGGATGGTGCCCGTGTACGGTGCCATGTTGCCGATGAGCTGCCCCATCAGGACTCCGCCTCCCGGTGCGTGGCGAAGCACGTTCCACAGGAGGCGCAGGTTTTCGGAGGTGGCGAGCTGGCTCAGGGACTGGGTCAGACGGGAGAGGGTGGGCATGGCCCTGGGGACATAACATCCCCGGGGCCTGGAGGGGCCGCCTCCCCGCCGTGCTTCAGCCGATGTTGTTGACGAGACCGCCATCCACGCGCAGCGCGGCGCCGGTGGTGGCCGAGGCCCGCGTGCTGCACAGGTAGACGGCCGGTGGGCCACCTCCTCGGGCGAGGCGAAGCGGCGCAGGAGCGAGCCGGGGCGCGCGGTGCGGAAGAAGTCCGCCTCGGTCTGCTCGACCGTCTGGCCCTTGGACTTCGCCGGGTCCCGCAGGAAGTCCTGCACGCCCTCGGTCTTCGTGGGGCCGGGCAGCACGGCGTTCACCGTCACGCCCGACTCCGCCAGCTCCATGGCGAGCCCGCGCGAGATGCTCAACTGGGCCGTCTTCGTCATGCCGTAGTGCACCATCTCCGTGGGGATGTTGAGGGCGGACTCACTGGAGATGAAGAGGACGCGGCCCCAGCCGCGCTCGCGCATGCCGGGCGCGTAGTGGCGCGAGAAGCGCACACCGCTGAGCACGTTGGCCTCGAAGAAGCGCATCCAGTCGGCGTCGGGAATCTCGAAGAAGGGCTTGGGCTCGAAGATGCCCAGGTTGTTCACGAGGATGTCCACCGCGGGCACGCGGGCGAACACCGCCTGGGCGCCCTCGGCGGTGGTGGCATCCGCCGCCACGCCCTCCACCTGGGCGCCGGGCACTTCCTGGCGGATGCGCGCGAGCGCCTTGTCGACCGACTCGCTCTTGCGGCCGTTGATGAAGACGTGGGCGCCCTCGGCGGCCAGTCCCTTGGCGATGGCGAAGCCGATGCCGAAGGTGGAGCCGGTGACGAGTGCTCGACGATTGCGCAGTTCGAGATCCATGCTGGAATTTCCTCGGAAGGGGTGGGGTTGATGCCGGGAGACAACGGGGGGCCCGGGATACTTTGTTGGGGAACGCGGCGCTAGGCTGTTGTTCCTCCGGAGACCACTGATGCCCATGCTCCCCCCGCGTTCCCCCATTGACGTCGCGATGGGCGCGTTCTTCCTCAACCTGCTGCGCTACGTGGTGTTCGCCCTTCCGGCGTTCGTGTTCTTCCACCGCCGCGCGCCACGGCGGTTCCTGTCCCGGCGGCTGGGCCCCGGGCCCGTGAGCGAGAAGCAGGCGCGCCGGGAGATCTTCTATTCACTCGGCTCGCTGGCCATCTTCGGGCTGGTGGGCGTGTGGATGTACGCGCTCGCCCAGGCCGGGCTGTCGCGCTTCTACACCGACGACCGCCATGGGCCGGTGTGGTTCGTCCTGTCCATTCCGGTGATGCTCCTGGTGCACGACACGTACTTCTATTGGACGCACCGCTTCATGCACTGGAAGCCCATCTTCAAGCACGTCCACAAGGTGCACCACCTGTCGCACGATCCCTCGCCGCTCGCCGCCTACGCCTTCCACCCCCTGGAGGCCGTCATCGAGGCGGGCATCGGACCGCTCATCCTGCTGACCCTGCCGGTCCATCGCAGCGCGTTCCTCATCTTCCTGACCATCCAGCTCTTCATCAACGTCATCGGGCACCTGGGCTTCGAGCTGTATCCGCGGGGCTTCCTGCGCTCGCCGGTGGGTCGGTGGTTCAACACGACCACCCACCACCACCAGCACCACCAGCGGATGAAGTGGAACTTCGGCCTCTACTTCAACGTGTGGGATCGGCTGCTGGGCACCAACCACCCTCGGTACGAGTCCACCTTCGAGGCCCTCACCACGCCCGTGCCCGAGTCCCCCGCCGAGGAGGCGGCTGGGTCCACGCCCGAACTGGCGGGTGAACTCTCCTCGCGGCCGAGCTGAACGCCTCCTCTCCCGTTCGCCCTCCCTGCGTCCGGTACATGGGACGCGGGCGGGCAGGTGCAGGGCCGCGTCACCATGCTGAACGTGCTTTCAGATGCAACCGGACTGACCGGTTTCATGGAAGGGGACTTCAGCCATGACGGACACACAAGGTGAGCGCGCGGGAAGGAGTGGGCAGGAGGCCCTGCGCGAGAACGGGATGATGCGGCACCTGCTGGACTCGCTCGAGGAGGGCAATGACATCGGCCATTTCGGCCGGCTCGTCTTCGCCATGGTGGCGCGGCACTTCCTGGACGACGCGGAGTTGAAGCAGTTGCTCCTGCAGGATCCGGCGTGTGACGAGGCGCAAGCGCTCTCGCTCATCGAGCAGGTGAAGGCGCGCGACTACAGCCCGCCCCGGAGGAAAAGGTGCTGCAGTTCCAGCAGCAGCAGGACTTCCCCATCATCCCCAACCCGGACGACCCGGACGCGGGCAACGTCTACAAGGATCTGCGCTTCCCGGAGCACGTCTACGCGCACATCTCCGAGTACCGGGAGCAGAAGGCGCACGTGCACGAGGAGGAGTCGGCGCACTCCGCGTGACGTGCGCGGGGCGCGTCAGGCGCGCGCGGGCAGGTGCTCGAGCAGCCGCGAGAGATCGGCCTGGATCTCGTCCGGCCCGGCGGTGGCGAGCTCATCCGCGCCGTGGTTGCCCCAGGTGACGGCGTAGGTGCGCAGGCCCGCGGCGCGTCCGGCGAGGATGTCGTGGGTGGTGTCACCCACCATCCACAGGCCCTCGGAGCCGAGCGCGGCGAGGGCCCGCTGGATGACGTCTGGCGCGGGCTTGTGGGGAAAGCCGTCGGTGCCCTGGATGTGGTCCACGGCGGACGTCAACCCGAGCGCCTCGACGAAGCGCCGGGCCATGTCGGTGCGCTTGGTGGTGGCGATGGCGAGCGTGTAGCCGCGCTCGCGCAGGGTGCGCAGCAGCTCCACGGCGCCGGGGAAGGGGCGCGAGCGCTTGACGAAGTTGCGGGGGTAGTACTCGCGGTAGATGGCGCACAGGGTGGGGACCGGTCGGGAGCGAAGTGCGCGTACATGTCCTCGAGGGGCAGGCCGACGAGGGCGCGGACCTCCGCGTCCGAGGGCACGGGCAGCTTCAGGCTCTCCAGGGCGTACTGGAAGCTGGCGATGATGTCCGGCAGCGAGTCCACCAGCGTGCCGTCGAGGTCGAAGACGATGGTCTTGGGCGGGGCGGTCATGGGGCCTGTGTCCCCCAGGAGGGCCATGCTGCTCAAGCGCCTTCTCGCGCCCCGTTTTCCCCAACCTGTCCGCGGGGGAGCCGAGCGAGGGGGGCCGTCGGGGGCCGGGGGAGGGGAGTCCGAAGGTATTTTTGGAGCCCGGGTGTTTGCTTCCCGCCCCCCTGAGCGGTTAGGGGAGGTGAGGGACTCCGCTCATGGCCACTCCGATTCGCTACGCCCACCCCTTCCTGCCCGTCACCCGCGCCGACATGAAGGCCGGGGCTGGGAGCAGCTCGACATCATCATCGTCACGGGTGACGCGTACGTGGACCATCCCGCGTTCGGCCCCGTGCTCATCGCCCGCTTCCTCGAGGGGCGTGGCTTCAAGGTGGGGATCATCACCCAGCCGGACTGGCACTCGGCCGAGCCCTTCAAGGAGCTGGGCAAGCCCCGGCTCTTCTTCGGGGTGGCCGCGGGCAACCTCGACTCGATGCTCAACCGGCTCACCGCGCAGAAGAAGAACCGCTCGGAGGACCAGTACAGCCCCGGGGGCGCACCAACGCCCGGCCGGACCGGGCCACCATCGTCTATGCCCAGCGCTGCCGCGAGGCGTATCCGGACGTGCCCATCGTCCTGGGGGGCATCGAGGCGTCGCTGCGCCGCATCGCGCACTACGACTACTGGAGCGACAAGGTGCGGCGCGCCATCCTCTTCGACGCCAAGGCGGACCTGCTCGTCTTCGGCATGGGCGAGCGCCCCATCTGGGAGATCGCGGACCGGCTCAACCGGGGCGAGCGCGTGGAGGACCTCCGGGACGTGCGGGCACGGCCTACCTCATCAACGACGAGGCGATGAAGGCGCTCGAGGCGGACCCCGCCCGGCGCGCGGCGGACCAGAAGACGGTGGTGCTGCCCTCGTACGAGGAGGTGGTGGCCGACAAGGAGGCCTTCGCGCGCATGTCGCGCGACTTCCAGATGGAGACCAACCCCGGCAACGGGCGTCCCCTGGCGCAGCGCCACGGCAACCGCGCCGTCTACTTCAACCCGCCGGCGCTTCCCCTGGAGGACGGGGCGGGCAGGGGGGACAGCGCGTCGGTGGCCATGGACGAGCTGTACGACTTGAAGTTCAACCGCGTGCCGCACCCCATGTACCGGGAGCAGATTCCAGCCTACGAGACGGTGAAGCACTCGGTGGTGCTCATGCGCGGCTGTTTTGGAGGGTGCACCTTCTGCTCCATCACCGAGCACGAGGGCCGGGTCATCCAGAGCCGCAGCGCGGAGAGCGTGCTGCGCGAGGTGCGGGCCCTGCGGCGCATGGGTGACTTCCGCGGCACGCTCACGGACCTGGGTGGCCCCACGGCCAACATGTACAAGCTCAAGTGCAAGAGCGAGGACATCGAGAAGCGCTGCCGCAAGCTGTCGTGCGTGCACCCGGGCGTGTGCGAGAACCTGGACACGGACCACGGGCCGCTCATCGACCTGATGAAGCAGGTGCGCCAGGAGGAGGGCATCAAGCACGTCTTCATCGCGAGCGGCGTGCGCTACGACCTGGCCGAGCGCTCGCCGGAGTACGTGAAGGAGCTGGCCGCGCACCACGTGGGCGGGCAGCTCTCGGTGGCGCCCGAGCACGTGTCGAAGCGGGTGCTGGAGAAGATGAAGAAGCCGGGCATCGAGAGCTTCGAGCGCTTCCAGACGATGTTCGCGTGCGCGAGCGAGGAGGCGGGCAAGGAGCAGTACGACATTCCCTACTTCATCAGCGGGCACCCGGGCTCGGAGCTGAAGGACATGGTGGAGCTGGCGCTGTGGCTCAAGCAGAACGGCAAGCGGCCGCGCCAGGTGCAGGACTTCATCCCCACGCCCATGTCGGTGGCCACGGCCATGTACTACTCGGGGTTGGATCCGCTGAAGATGGAGCCGGTGTACACGGCGCGGGGCCTGCGCGAGAAGAAGCTGCAGAAGGCGCTCTTGCTCTACTGGAACCCGGAGCAGTGGCCGCTGGCGCGCGAGGCGTTGATTCAAGCGGGCCGGGAGGATTTGATCGGCCGCGGACCCCACGCACTGGTGCCGCCGGAGACGAGCGCCGAGGCCTCGCGCCGCAAGCAGGCCGAGGCGCGCGAGCGGCAGGACCGGCGCGCCCGGTAGTCCGGTGGCGGGTTCGATTCCCGCCGCTTCCTATCGAGGTTGCCCGCCGCCTTGAGTCGAATTCACTCTTGAAGAGGAGGCACGGCTCGCATCAGGGGACCAAATCGGTCCTTGTCGGACCAAATTTGGACCAAATCCTCCAGTGTATAGGCGGAATGGGGGCCGTGTTGAGGGAGAGGGCTGGAGCCGAGGGGGAGAGGAGGGCTGCTGACGGGTGCCACGAGGGCTGTGGGCCGGGCTGGTGGAGACACGGTGCGGCCCCCTGGAGCACACGCCGGCCCAGTGGCCTCCCCAGGGGAGGCAGCAGGGGCGTGGGCGTCTTTGGCAGCGTGACTGCTCGAGGCTCAACGCCAGCACCCGCCGCCTGTCTCCACACCTGACGCAGGTGAACACGTCCACCGCGAAGGTCCTGCGCAGCAGCCCCGCCCAGTCTACTGGCGGCGTCCTCTCCTTGCTCCGCTCCTGCCTCAGGCGCCACGCTCGCCTCCTCTGCTCCTACCTGGGGGCGCGTCTCGCTCCTCTCCTCCGCTCCTGCTTGGGGGAGCGTCAGTGCAGTTGTCCGAAACGCTTGGTCCCAACCGCCTCGACTTCGGCGCTCGTTCGCACGAGTGCCAGCACGATCAGCGCCGACAGCGTCCACGAGATCAAACTGAGAGTGAAAACCCCGGAACCGCGATTCACGGGATGAACGTCGCGTGCTAGATCATCGCGGAGTTGACGGACACGGGAAACTTCTTCCCCGGGTCAGTCATCATGCGCGAGTCTGGTCGACAGCTCGGAAAATGCAGTGGCGTCGGCGATGAGTTGACGGCCCTTGGCGACGATCCCCTCGACCGCGTCGTCGCCGGCGACCCAACGCTTGGGCGGTTGCTTCATGTCCACGATGGAGATGAACGCGGACGCCAGCTTTTGCGGTGGCCCGGCTCTTTCCCGTTGAACCCCTTGACGCTCTCGGTGTGTTTTTTGGTGGCTTCCGCGTAGTCCTCGATGGCGATCTCGGGGAAGACGGTTCGGCCGCGATCCTTCGGGGGCTTGGTGCGGAAAGCCCCCGGTTCGACGATGGTGGTGGTGATGCCGAATGGCGCTACTTCGGGCGTGATCGACTCCATCCAACCCTCCAGCGCAAACTTCGAGGCCGCGAATATGGAGATGAACGGAGCGCCCACGAGCCCAACCAGAGCACTTACGGTAACCACGTGCCCTCGGCGTTGAGCCCGCATAACCGGCAGGACCGCCCGGGTGACATTAAGGGTCCCGAAGAAGTTGACCTCCATCTGCGCTCGCACCTGCTCCGGCGACAGCGTCTCGAAAAATCCAGTGTAGAACCGGCCGGCGTTGTTGATCAGTACGTCAATAGACCCGAAGCGGTCTAGCGCCTTGCGAACTGCACCGTCGACAGCAGAGGGGTCGGTGACGTCCATGGCGAGTGCGAGCAACCTCTCGTGCTCACCCACCTCGGCCGTCACCGCGACGTCGTCACGCGCCGTGGCGACGACGTTGTGCCCCGCCTCCAGCGCGGCCGTGACGAGGTCGCTGCCAATTCCACGCCCCGCGCCCGTAATGAACCACACTTTCTGACCCGTCATTGTCTCTGCCTCCCGTCTTCGTTTTTTTGATCGCCGTGCAGTGATGACTGCAACCGGACCGGCGTCAACATCGGCAAATCATCCAAGGCGGCACTTCGGTTACACGTTGCAAGCGACGCTGCGGCCGTTCACATGAACAATGTGCGATGCACGCGGAGGACGAAGTCAGCAGGCGGAATCTCCTGGCCCAGATTCGGGAAGCGTTCGAGGAAGACTTCGGTGGCTAGATTGCGCCGCTTCGCCAGACGGTCTCGCTCGGCGCTCGCTAAAGCGGCGGGCAGTTCCTCGCGGGTCAGGTCGGTGCAGTAGCTGGGCGCGCCGGGCTGTTGCCGCCACGACTCGGCGAGCGTGCCCGCATCGACCGCATCGAAGCCGGTGTCCTCAACGAGTCGCATCCCGATCCTCCGATCCCTCTCACGGTCGGCCGCGACGGGGAGCGCGATGCGGCCGGGGCTTCCCGCCGGTCGGCCCTTGTTCACAAGGGAGTCCGTGACGAGCGAGTTCCACGCCTTGACGATCGGCCGGCCCAACTGCTCGACCACCCACAGGCTCTCGACCTGACCGGCGTCGATCGCGGCGATCCTGCCGTCCCGGAACGGATGGTAGTTCGACGTGTCCATGACGACCGTCTCGGCGGGCAAGGTGGCGAGCAGCGAGGCGATCTTGATCAAGGCCGTAGGCGGCGTCGACAGGATCACCACGTCCACGCCCTGCACCGCCTCGGCGGCGGTGACGGCCTTCGCGCCGGTCGCCACGGTCTCGGCGTCGATCGTCTCCGGACCGCGCGAGTTGGCGACCTTCACGTCGTGGCCGGCCGCCGCCAGCTTCCTCGCCAGCGTCTTGCCGATGGTCCCCGCGCCGAGGATCCCGATCTTCAACTTGTTCGTGTCGTTCATGGTCAGCCTGTCCTTCGAGAAAAGCGTGTACGTGACGGCCCGGCCCGACCGGTCGGTGCGGGGACGTTCAGGGTCTGAAGCGGCACGCGGCGGCGTCAGTCGGCCGCAGGGTCCGCTGCTTGGGGCGAACGGGGAGGGCCAGCCCGTTCAAGGTGTCGCGGAGTTCGGCGACAGCACTCGGGCGGCCCCGTTGGCGGCCCTCCCCGAACCTTGGCAGGATCAGGAGTGAAAGATCACATTCTCTTCGATGGGGGCCTTGCCGATCCGGTACCGATTCGCCGCCGAAGTTTCGTCAGGGTAGCCAAACGAGATGCCGAACAGCATCTTCATGGATGGCTCGATGCCGAGTAGCCCGCGGATCGTGGCGGCGTAGAAACCGAGCATCGTTTGGGGAATGCCACCGAGCCCGTGAGCGGTGAGCGACAGCAGGAAGGTCTGGCCGTACATACCAATGTCCCCAGCGACGCGCACACTGTCACCAACGGCTGGCATGAACAGCAGCGCAACATGCGGCGCGCCAAAGAATTTCAAGTTGTAGAGTGCAGCAGTCCGGCGCTCCTCGGTCGCTTCGCGGGCGACCCCAATCGCTTGGTAATAGGCGGCTCCCTGCGCTTTGAGGCGCTGACCGTAAACACCAGGGTAGGCGCCGAAGCTGAAGTCGGGCGTGTGCCGCCCGGCTTCTTCGTCCGAGAGGACCGCCCTGCTCAGCGCGTCCAGTTTTGCACCGGAAACGATGTGAACCTGCCACGGTTGGGTATTGCAGTTCGATGGGGCAAGTTGCGCGTCTTCCAATACGGCGCGCATGACAGCGTCCGGCACCGGCTCGGGAAGGAAGCTACGGACGGAATGGCGGTTGCGGATGACGTCGCGAAACAGTGGGGATTCAGACATCTTGCGTTCTCAATTAGCAGTACGATGACGGAGGAAACATCTAACGGATGGCTGCCTTCGCGGGAGGTGACATGACCCGTGTGGGACTGGCGTGGGGTGTGAGCTTGGCCCGTCGTCGACGAAGGAACGTCGAGGAGCGCGCAAGGACTCACGTGCACAACGCACGATTCAGGCGGACGGCAAAGTCCGCATCCGGGTTCTTCGTGCCGTCTCCGAGCCGTTCCATGATGGCCGCAACCGCCGGTCGCGCCGCTTGGGCAATCGCGCCGCCTCGGCTGCCGCCAGCGCGGCCGGCATCTCCTCGCGGGTGAGGTCCGTGCAGTATCCGGGCGCGCCAGGCTGCTGCCGCCAGGACTCCGCGAGGGTCCCCGAATAGAAGGCGTCGAATCCGGTGGCCTCGACGAGTGCCAGTGCCACTTTGCGATCCGTCTCGCGATCGGCCGCAACGGGGATGGCGATGCGGTCCGGGCTTCCCGCGGGCTTTCCCTTCTTCGCGAAGGAGTCGGAGCCGATGGCGTTCCATGCCTTCACGACCGGCCGCCCCAACTGTTCGGCCACCCACAGGCTCTCGACCTGACCGGCTTCGATGGCGTCGATCCTGCCGTCGCGCGCCGGATAGTAGTTCGAGGTGTCGATGACAACCGTAGCGGCCGGCAGCCCGGCGATCAGCGGTGCGATCTGGGGAATCCGGTTCAGGGGGATCGAGATGATCACAGCGTCGACGTCCGCCACCGTGTCCGCCGCCGAGACCGCGCGTCCGCCCAACGCCAGCACGTCGGCCCCGATCGTCTCCGGGCCACGGGAGTTGGCCACCTTCACGTCATGTCCGGCCACACTCAACTTCTGGACCAAGGTCTTCCCGATGTGGCCAGTGCCCATGATGCCGATCTTCATTGGATGCTCTCCTGGTTGTCCCGCGGGGTTACTCGGCCGCCGGGTGCGCCAGCGCTTCCAGCGTGCGACGAAGCTCGTCGAGGCCCTGGTCGGTGAGCTGGCAGGCCGACTTGATCTTGTCGGAGACGCCCCGGACCTCGGCTTCGAGGGCGCGGCCACGGGGGTCAGGTCGACCATCACGCGGCGTTCGTCGGCGGGGTCGCGCGTCCGCGTGACCAGGCCGGCTGCATCGAGTCGTTTGACAAGCGGCGTGATCGTGCCCGTGTCCATGTCGAGGCGGGCCCCGAGGGCACCGACGGACAGTGGCGCGCCGTTCAGCAGTTCGAGGATCACGAGGTACTGGGGGAAGGTCAGACCCAGCGGCTCGAGGAAGGGCTTGTGCAGGCGCACCATCCGGTTCGCCGCGCCGTAAAGCGCGAAGGAAAGCTGTGTGCCAACGCTCTGTCGCTTGGATGCCATCGTCTAGCTCTCTATAATCTAGTGCTCTAGGTAATAACGGGCCGTGAGGGCGTGTCAAGCCGCCTTCTGCTGTGGCGCGGTTACCGCTGGAGGCCTTGTGGGCGGGCCGGCGGTCGCCCTGACGGCATGGCGAGCGGGGGACTCAACCGGCCGCGCCTACCACCGATGTCGGCCGGGGTCCGAATTGGCACGGGGGCCCAAGCAGGTGAGAAGGCGAGCGTGGCGCTTGAGGCAGCGACCAGGAAGGAACCGAGGGTGATGCACCACCCGCAGCAGTCGCTCCACCTCACCTTGCGTGGGCGGGGGCAACGGCTCGAAGCGCACGCCGCCCTCCCGCGGCACGAAGACGCCGTCTGGCACCAGCGAGTGGAAGTGAGGCGTCACCTGCAACGCCGAGCCGAAGAACTGGATGAACGACACGGCCCCGGCCTGCCCACGTTGGATACCCTGCCTCCGCGCTCGCCGACGCTGTAGGGCGTGCCCCCGCGCGCAGGAAGACGGTGAGGACGTCCGAGAGCAGTCCCGCGTCCTTGAGGAGTACCCACCGCACCCGGTGCGGAAAGGACAGCGTCCGTTGACGGTAGGGCACGTGCGGCAGCACACGCTCCACCAGGTGCACGGCCGTTACATGCGCGCGCTTCGCGTTGCAGGAGGGCACACCCCTCGCCCCTTGCACGAGAAGGCGACGGGAAGCTCGTCCTTGCAACTCTCGCAGCGCACCCGCGCGAAACCGTGCGCCAGCACTCCGCACTCCAGGTACCGCGCGCGTCCCGCTCCACGTACCGGGGCAGGCCGCGCCCCAGTTCGCTCGCCTCCGCCAGCAGCGTGGCGAAGTGGTCCCTCACCGCCGCATACAACACCGACCCCTCCGGCCGTCTCCGCCGGTACTCCCACCCGCGCTCCCCCACCTGCCCCTCCCCGGCCACACCTCGCCAGGGCACACGCTACCGCCAGGCTCCCACGAGACTCCGCCGGCCCGCTCTGGGAGTGGAGGCGGCGGGTTCGATTCCCGCCGCTTCCAGTAGAGGTTGCCCGCCGCCTTGAGTCGAACCCACTCCCAACAAGGAGCCGCGGCTCGCATTAGGGGACCAAATCGATTCTTGTCGGACCAAATTTGGACCAAATCCGTCGGCGTATAGGCGGGATGGGGGCCCTGTTGAGGATGAGGGCTGGAGCCGAGGGGGCGAGGAAGACCGCTGACGGGTGCCGTCACTTAGGATGGGGAGGTGTAATTGTCGTTGCTGGGGAGGTGTAGTTGTCGCTGAGCACACGCCGGCCCAAGCAGCCCACCCAGCAGGGGGGCGGCTTGGGGCGTGGGCTTCTGGGGCACCGTTACGGCTTGGGGCTCAACACCACGCGCGCTGGGCTAGCGCCTGCGCTTTAGCCACTCTTGCCCCCGACGTGGGCAGTCCCAGGTGGCTGATCGCGCCCTCGGCTTCACTCGTCACCAAGAAGAATCACCTCTTCCTTGAGATGAAGATCGACTACGTGAACCGGCTGCCCCTGGGCGTGGATGGGCACTTCGTCCAGGTCAGCACTGGAGGCTGATAACGGATTTCAGTTGAATGTTCCTATATCTCATACCCGCAGTGCCGAAACCAGCCGGCGATATCCTCATGCGTGATGAGGTCCATGGCTCTGGCAATGGCGTCATCGAGCGCCTGTAGGGTACGTGCGCCCATGCCCTTGAGCAGCTCCTTGAGCTTGTTCCAGAGCAGTTCAATGGGATTGAGGTCCGGCGAGTAGGGTGGAAGGAAGAGAACATGGGCACCGGCGGCCCGAATCCGCTCCAGGATGTACGCGGGCTTGTGCGCACCCACGTTGTCCATGACGACGATGTCGCCGGGATTGAGCTTGGGGACGAGCATGTGCTCGACAAATGCTTCGAAGACATCGCCCGTCGTGGCTCCTTCGATGGTCATCAGTGCCCGGATGCCGTCCAGAGCCAAAGCGCCCAGCACGGTGGTGACGGTGCCGCGGTTCCTGGGGACGTATCCCACCACGCGCTCACCCCGTGGAGCACGTCCGTGAGTGCGCGTCATGCTCGTGTGGCAGCCGGTTTCGTCGAGGAAAACGAGCCGTCGCGGGTCGAGCAGGAGCATCAGAAGGAGGAAGACGCGCCGCAGTGCCTGCACTCGCGGGGAACGCTGCTCCGAAGCTACGAGCGACTTTTTGAGTCTCAGTCCCTCGCGTCGCAGCGCCCTCCAGACCGACGAGGAACTGGTATGCACCTCTGTCCGGGCCACCAACGCTTCGAGGTGCTCCTGCACTGTGGCATCGGAGTGTATACGCACCGGCCCTTGAGCGTCTCCAGCACCTCCCCCTGGAGGGCCGAGAAGTTGCCGCCGCCTCTCGGTCGTGGCTCCAGGCTCCCCGTTTCGTCCTCGAGCTTCAGCCAATGAGAGAGTGTCTTGGCGCTCACACTGAATTCAGCGGCCACCTCCTCCATGGTTCTGCCACCACGCCTGTAGGCCGCAACCGCGCGCTCACGCAAGTCCACCGAATAGGGCCGGGGCATAACTCCTCCTCCAGTCCCAATAGGGCAAGGTTGACCGGAACATTCAACTGAAATCCGTTATGAGTCGCTCCGTGCGCTCGTCCGCCCTGACTGTGAGAGACTGCCTATTTCAGGCGTACTTTCAGGTGCTCCTCCGTGGCGTTGGGCCTCCCCATGAAGGTGTCGAGCAGGCGTTCCTCGACATGGTGCTGCTCCCAAACAGCCATTCGCTCGAGCCCAACACACTCGTGGGGCTCGGCACTCCTCGAATGACCGTCCAGGTCGAAGATCGTGCAGTTATGGAAGTCCAATATGTCCTGCCTGAATGCGACAATCGGTTGAGTCAGCGGTTCCTCAAGCTCTCTCCGCCCGATGATCTCCCACAAGTTGGGGTCCAAATGACGGACAGCCACCTTGAAGAGGATGGGCTTGGATGCAATCCGATCGAGGTCTGCATCAGGACTCTCGGTCTTGTAGTCGTAGAATGCATCATGCGTTCGCGTCATCGCCCTCCCGTAGCCGAAAGAACCGTCCGCGAGGCGGATTCTCAAAAACGTCCCTGGCCTATAAAATCTCGGCATTCGCGCCATTTCTAATACCCTGTGTAAGGATAGAATTGACCCCACCGATCCGTGGCAGCGTCGTGAAACCGCCTACCCCAAGGATTGTCTTTCGCCACACCGCGCACGGCATTCTCGGTCTGATAGGGCTTTCCGGTATCGGATCGGGCGCCACCATGAGAGTCAATCAACTGCTGCTCTCGTCCGCGAATCCGCCAATACGCGGCGTCATCATATCTCTTACCATAGTCAATGGCGGCCCCAATATCGAATTCATCAAGAAACGGGGGGCGAACACGGCATTGGCATTCTTTGGTTCGTCGTTCTCATCAATGTGGTGATTCACATCTCGCAAAATAACGGCCAACCACGCCTGCTCTTCGAGGGACTTGGTGAGATCGACGACCATGCTGGTTCGCCCCGCGTAGTAGCGGTGGGTGTTATTGTTGAGCTTCGTGTAGGTCACATAGATGCGCCCCCGATTTTTCTTGGTCTCCTGGTCGGGTTCTGATGTTGGCGATACGCCGGGAGGCGCCAGTGGGGCGGACGTCGGTCCCGTTCGGGTCTTGGGAGCCTTCGTCATTGGGTGTTGACCTTGGACCCACCCAGACACATCGCCGAAGTGCGTGCCGTAGAACTCATCCGCGATGTCGATCGGGGTCTCCGCCCCGCCCACGGCCGCGCTGACGGTCAAGCAGACCAGGAGAACACTACCGGCCGCGGCGACGATCGCTCCTCCCGTGACGATGAGCTCTCCGGCCGCACCGCCAGCCCCTGCTTCTTCCGCTGCTGTGGCGCCCTCTGGCACGATCCGGAGCACGCCTCGGGGGATGCCGTTTCCCAAGCCCTCGCCAGAAATCCCCTCGAGCAGAGGTGACGAGGATGGACCCAGCGGCGCCACAGGTGAGGCCCCCGGCGTTGCCGCCACAGGCACTACTTCCAGGCCAGCGCGAGCTGAATGAAGCGCTTCATTCAGTGCCCCCGATGCAAGGTAACGGCGCGGGACATAAACACAGCGCTCTCGTTGACCCGTGGCGCGACGGACGCTCTGGGCAGCGCCGCTACACCCCACAAGAAACATGCAGAGCAGCACAGCCAACAAGCGTGCCATGCAGCACCTCCTGACGTTGATGGGCTCCCCCAAGCGGGTGGGGAGGAAGCGAACGTAGCGCGCCCCAAGCAGACGGGGAGAGCGTATAGGCGGGATGAGGCTCCTGTTGAGGGTGAGGGCTGGAGCCGAGGGGGCGAGGAAGGCCGCGGACGGGGGCCGCCAGGGCTGTGCTACTCGGATGATCGGAGCAAGGGCCGGTGGAGGCCACAGCGGGGCACTCGGGCCCCGTATCGAGATGCCCGAAGCTCGGGCCGGTGGCAGCCACCAGGACAGCCCGGCAGCCACGGCGGGCACCTCGGGCCCGGTGGAGGTCACCAGGGCACGACGGCAGCGCCAGAAGATAGATCCAGGGCTGGAGGGCTCGCCGCGCTCGCCCAGCGAGGGGTCCAAGGGGACCAAATCGAACGGACGCGCATGGACTCGCCCGGACAGATGGGCGCCCCACTTTCAGAGGGGAAACGGGGGTTGTGCCTCTGGTCCCGAGTGGGGGCAGAGCTGCCCTTCGCGGCTTCGATTCCCGCCGCCTCCAATAGAGGTTGCCCGCCCGCCTTGAGTCGAACCCACTCCTGACGAGGAGGCGCGCAACCAGTCCGAGCAGGGCCACTGCGTTCACTTCGGTATCCTGTTTCGCAGCTCTGCTTTCATGTGCTCCAACGCCTCGTTGGGCCGCCCCATGAATGCGTCCAACAGGCGCTCCTCGACGGAACGCGGGTCCCAGACAGCCGAGGGCTCGAGTCCGAGACACATTGGCTTGGACGCGATTCGGTCCAGATCCGCGTCCGACTCTGCGGCTCTGTACTCGTAAAAGGCATCGAACGGTGGTTCGAGCGTCCTTGCATAGCCGAATGAGCCATCGGCGAGGGGAATCCTCAAGAACGAGCCTGGCTTATATTTTGACCTCATCAAGTCGTCCGACACCCTTTGGGGGCCTCCGCGAGTGATTGCCCAGCCCTCACCTCCTCTTCTCCACGGAGCCTCGTACAACCGAGGCTGACGTGCGCTCATGCGTCTGGAATGCGCAGCTTGCCTTGCATGGTCCGAAGGACTCGGGCGCCGAGCATCGCATCGGCATACGCGGGGAGCTGACCGTTGAGGACTTCGGAGCCGTCGACGTGGGTGATGGTGATGTCGCCGTTGCTCCAGCCCGGCTTCCCTCGGGGGCTGGACTGCTCGAAGCCGGACGCCACCCACTTCGCCGAGAATGACGTCAGGGCTCGCTGGAGCAGGTCATTGGCGCCTTCCGCCTCGGCGGGACCTTCGAACAGGCCCGACGCTCCGGTCACGGGGATCGCGGTGTACCCGCTGTCCTCGTCTTCACCATGGAAGACACGCACGTAGGTGACGCAGCCGAGGATGTTCGTGGCGGGGATTTTGCGCAGCGCCATCTCCGGGTAGCCGCTGTCGGGCGCGATGACGTTCTGCGCGGCGTTCGTGTCGAAATACATCTCGCCCTTGCGGATGCAAACCAGGAACGAGCGGGAGACGTCGACGAGACAGTTGCGTGTCCGCTCCTGGCGGACGTTCACCCCACCGATCCGCGCCGTCTCCATGAACTTCACTGGCTTGAGCAGGTCGCGTTTCTTCTGCGCGGAGAAGCCACTGATCTTGGGGAAGCACGTGGTGACCTTGAAGGCATCCGCCTCGAGCGTGGACGGGCAGAAGCTCGAGCACGTCAGCAGGCAGTTGTCGTTGGCGCGAGGCCGGAAGTACATGTAGCGGCGGTGCCACTCATGGGACCAGGGGTTCCAGAACCGGTTGTCCATGTTGTGGCGCTCCCTCCCCTGGGGGGTGTCGGCCCAGCAGGAGAGCCCGCGCCATTGCCGCAGCACCGTCTGCACCGTGACGTTGGCGCCGATGCCGCGGAAGCCGACGATGTCGCGGGCGGCACGCTTCACGCAGCCGAGGATTTTGTCGTATTTGTCCTGCTCCGGGCCCCACTTGACCAGGGTGCTCGGTGGCGGCGCGTTCTGGTTGGCCAGCTGGGTCGCCGCATTCCCGACGATCCGGCCGTTCATGTCACAGAGCGCGACGGGGACGATTCCGCGGTTCATGACGGCGAGCAGCGCGTCGTGCATCATGTTCATGAACCGCACCCTGGGAGGGTGCTGCCGTCCGCCGTTGCGGATGTAGTTCGCGATGGAGCCTTGCCACGGGAACGCGTTCACGGCCCCTCGGCCGAACTTCAATTTCGCGCCATTGAGATTCCGGAACCTCAGCCCCCCGCCGGGTCGAGGGAGGGTGTCCCACTCGGCAATGGGGTTGGCGAATTCCTCGAGCAGGTCGGCGACGGGCTGCAGATCATCGCCAGGCTCCGAGTTGAGGACCTGCTGCTGGAAATACAGGAACCAGGCAATCGGGCTCACCGGCCGGTCGTCGTCGTACTGGCCGGTCCGAGCAAGTCCCCTCGGACGTAGCCGGGGTTCAAGAGAAGTGCGGCGTTTTCCGTGTTGAAGGCCATGGGCCCTCCTCGCGACGCAGGCGCCAAGTCGTCGCGAGGGCAGTATACGGGAGTCGAGGGAGAATTTCGTCTCGACGGCCCAGGGAGGGGGCCCAGGGATGACCCTCTCTTGTGTCTCAGCGCGCGGTGCCCACCACGCGGGACCACATCGTCAGCAGGTTGCGGACCACGGGCCCCTCGGGCACCTCGGCCACGGGCGGCACGTCCACCTGGATGCCCTGCGGTGCGAGCCGTGTGAAGGGGTTGGCCGCGTCCTGCGTCTTGAGCGGGACCGAGGGATCGGCCGGCCGGAAGCCGAACGTCAGCGCGCGCTCCTGCACCGGCCGACTGCGCAGATACGTGAGGAACCCGCGCGCCGCGTCCTTCTGCTCGGGCGTCACCCAGTCGGCCTGCACCAGCGCCGCCGGATGGTCGCTCCACAGGGTGAGCGCCGGGTAGTACACCTTCAGGTTGCCCCACCGGCCCTGCGCGTTGGCGAGCTGCGAGATGGCCGGTTCTCGTAGACGACCGCCACGTCGTACTTCGACGGGCCAAAGCGCACCATGTCCGTCATGAAGGTGCCCGTGGAGGTCTCGAAGCGGGTGACGCCCTTCTCCAGCTCCTTCACCCACGTCTGGTACTCGGGCTGGAGCAGGTCTCCCACCGTCAGGCCCGAGCGCTTGCCGTGGAACTCCAGCGTGGCCAGCAGCATCGCCTGCAGGCCCGAGTTGGAGCGCGTGGGGTCCGTGTGGCCCAGCTTCACGAAGCCCCACTCCGACCTGCCTCCGATGGCCGGCCAGCCCTGGTCGCTCGCCACCGCCTTGTGGATGGACTTCCACGACACCGCCCCCCGGAGATCTTCTGCAACACCTCCGCCCGGTCCTCCCACACCACGAACACCAGTGGGGTGATCACCAGCGGCTGCGGCGCGTCGTCACCGCTGGTGGCGAAGAGCTGCCCCCGCTGCGGATCCGTCGACCAGTCCGACTCCAGCATGCGCAGCACGGCGCTGTCGGCCGGGCTCCACACGGTGGGCTTCTCCTTGCCATCCAACAGGGCCTGGGCCGACTCCAGCGAGCCCTTGCCAATCAGTTTCACGCGGATGGACGGGTTCTCCTGCTGGAAGCCCGCCACCGCGGCCTCCACCCACTCCTTCTTCTCCGTGCTGTAGAGGAAGGAGAGCTCCGTCACCGGCCCGGAGGCCCGGGTCCGTGAGGGAGCGGCCTCCGCCACACCTTGCTGCCGCGCCTTGTCTCCATTCGAGGACGTGATGAAGAGCACCGCGCCGACCGCGACGAGGAACCCCAGGATGATGAAGATCTTGGGCTTCATGATGCGACTCGAACCTCCTTGAGCGATTGCAGGGTGTCCTCGAAGACCTGGAGCTCACCGTTCATGCGGCCGAGCTCCTGGTTGAGGTCCCCGTACATGCTGTCCGTGGCCTGTGCGTCCAGCGCGCGCAGGCGCATCACCTTGGCGGGAAGTCCCTGGAAGGTGGCGGCGATGCGCGAGAGGTTGGCCAACACCCGCTCGTGCGCCGCGTGGATGTCCAGCAGCGCCGCCGGTGCTCCTCGCGAGCCCTGTGCGCGCTCTGGTACTGCTCCCGGGCCTCCACATCTCGCGCCGCCCGGGTCTGCTGCTCCAACTGGCGCAGCTGCTCGCGCACCGCGCCCAGGTCCACCGTGCGCAGATAGCGGGAGAGCTCCTCGCCTCGCCGCACCAGCCGCACCGCGCGGCCCTCCAGCTCGCTCAGCGACGACAGGGCCAGCTCCAGGTGCGACAGCACTCCTCGCGGAGCGTCCGCCAGCGTGCGCGTCAGCTCCGCTCGCGCCTGGTGGATGGCCCGCGCCGAGTCTCGCACCCGCGGATCCTCCAGCCTGCCCGGAGCGGGCAGCTTGCGCTCCTCGTCGGAGCGGCCGGAGAGGGTCTCCTTCCAGAAGCCGGGCGACACCACGTCCCAGGCCACCAGCGCGACGTAGGCCACCGCGCCCAGCGCGGCCACGGCCCAGGAGCGCAGGGCGGCCGCGATCAACGCCGACGTGCCCGCCACCACCAGGTGGAGCGTGCTCCCCGCCGAGCGCGCCAGCACCTTCGGAAGGTAGCCCACCAACGTCGACTCACCCCGCTCGGCCATGTCTGCTCCTCCCCTGTGCCGTCATCTCGCGCCTCAGAAGAAGGACGCCATGTCCCGGTACACCTGGACGATCTCCGCCACGCCGCCCTTCGCGCTGGAGCCCTTGGCCGCCTCGGCGATGCGCTCGAGCACCTTGCCCTCGGCGCCTTCGCCGTAGGCGATGGTGAAGATGCGCACCGGGTTCTCCCCGCTCGAGGTGTTCAGGCCCTGCTCCAGTTCCCCCAGTGTGATGGTGCTGCTCTCGTCCATGCCGTCCGTCATCACCACCACGGCGTGGATCTTTCCCGGCTCCTTTTGCGCCCGCTCCCGAGCGAGCTCGTAGGCGGTCTGGGTGGCGGAATAGAGGGCCGTGCCCCCGTCGGCGATGATGTTGTCGACGCGGCCGAGCAGCTCCGCGCGGCCCTTGCCGAGCGCCACCGGCCCCAGGGGCGGGTACACGTTGTTGTCGAAGAGGACGAGCGTCACCTCGTCCCGGTCCGACAGCGCCTCCAGGAAGCGCTTGGCCCCCACCTTGGCCTCGGTGAGCGGGCGGCCCGTCATGCTGCCGGACTTGTCGAAGACGAACGTGACGTCCGTGGGCTTCTTCGTCTCTCGCCACACGGCCAGCAGCTTCTCCAGCACGTCCGCGCCGGGCACCTCCAGCAGTGTCTGCGGCTGTTTGGGATCCGCGCCGTGCGCCGCGTCCACCGGCGCCGTGATGGCCACCGAGGGGTCCGCCGGCCGGAAGCCCAGCGCCAGCGCGCGCTCCTGTGCCGGCCGCGCCTTGAGGAAGGCCATGAAGGCCTGTGCCGCCTCTCGCTCCTCGGGGCCCACCCAGTCCGCGTCCAGCACCGCGTACGGATGATCCGACCAGAAGGTGCCCTCCACCGGGTAGATGGACACCAGCGGGAAGGGCGCGTTCGTCTGCTTGCCGTGGGATTCGATGACCAGGTTCTCGTACAGCACCGCCGCCGACAGGTAGCCCGGCCCCCGCTGCAACATCTTGTCCGAGAAGAAGCCGGTGGACTTGCCGTAGTGCACCACCGTGCCCTCGATCTCCGTCAGCAGCGCCTTCGTCTTCTTGCCCTCCACGTCCGCCACCGTCAGCCCGCGCGTCTTGCCCGAGCCCGCGTAGGCCTCGGCCAGCACCGACAGCAGGCCCGAGTTGGAGGAGTCCGGGTGGGTGTGGCCCAGCTTGAAGCGGCCCCACTCGGGGTGCCCGTACGAGCCCCAGCCCCGCTTGTCCGCCGCCACCTTCATCAGGTCCGCCCAGCCAATGGGCTTGCCCGGCCAGCCCAGCGCCTCCGCCATGGGCTTCCACATGGCGATGACGATGGGCGAGAGCAGCAGCGGCTCTCCCTCGCCCACCACCGGCGTCGTCTTGCCCCTGGACGTCATCCACGCGTTGTTGAGCAGCGGGAGGTACGCGCTGGAGGCTGGGCTGTAGACATGCGCCTGGAGCTTGCCGGAGACGATGTCCTGCACCGCCTCGCCCGAGCCCATCGCCTGGCCCTCCACCCGGATGGGCCGGCCCGACTTCGTCTTCGCCCCGCTCCGCTCGAAGGCCCGTGCCTGCTCCTCGAACCAGCTCTTCTTCTCACTGCCGTAGGCCACCGTCAGCACCACGGGCTGCCCGCCGCTCGCCGCCTGGGGCTTGCGCGTGGCATCGGGTGCGTTGGAAGTCCCCTGGCTGGATTCCCTACAGGCCGCCAGCGACATCACCACCGCGAGCACTCCCCACCGCAGCTTCCACATCCGGACGGTCCTCCCCTCGGGCACCTTCGCCACGACTGTGTGACGCAGCGCCGCCGCCCCCTCAACCGTCCACGGCTCAACTCACCTGCTTCTTGCACGCGCGTGACGGGCTCGTCACACAGGGGGCAAGGGATTGACGCCGCGGGAAGGGGAGGGGACCCATTCCGGAAGGGGGTGGGTTCGAGCCCTCCGCTTCCATCCCCTCCCTCTTTCGGGTGAAGCGTTGCATGGGCTTCCGGGTGATTTCCTCCTGGGCCTGACGCTCTACCCTGCGCGCCCGAAAGGAAGACATGATGAGCACCTTCACCACCGCCGACGGATGCGAACTGGACTACCACCTCGCGGGCTCGAGTTCGAGCGAGCGCACCCTGGTACTGCTTCACGGCTGGTCGCAGTCTCGCGCGATGTTCGATCGGGTGATTCCCATGCTCGCCGGGCACTACCGTGTCGTCAGCTACGACCAGCGTGGACACGGAGAGTCCGGCCACCCTTCACACGGCGCTCGCATCGCCCGGCTCGCGCGTGACCTCGACGAACTCCTGACGCACCTTCACATCGAGCAGGCGGACTTCGCGGGCCACTCCATGGGGGCGTCGGTGCTGTGGAGCTACCTCGACCTGTTTGGCTCCGCGAAGGTGAGTTCACTCATCATCATCGATCAGCCCAGTGCCTGCACGGTCCTCCCCTGGTTGAACAAGGCCGAGGCGAGCGAAGCGGGTGCCATCTTGGATTTCCCCGGCGCCGAGGCCTTCTGCAAGGGCGTTTCCGGTCCCGACGCGGCGGCCGTGCGGCATGGCTTCCTCGTCTCCATGCTCACCCAACAGATCTCCGGCGAGGACCGGCGTGGCTCTCCCAGGAGAACCTCAAGCTCGAGGGCGGCTTTGGTTCACGGCTGCTGCTGGACCACATCATGCAGGACTGGCGCGACGTGCTGCCACGCATCGACGTGCCGACGCTGGTGATGGCCGGCGAGGTCAGCCACGTCAACCCGGCCTCGCAGAAGTGGAGCGCCGAGCGAATCCCTGGTGCCCAACTGCGCATCTTCACCGCCGAGGAAGGGGGCTCGCACTTCCCGTTCTTCGAGCGGCCGGAGCCCTTCGCGGCCGCCTTGCGCTCCTTCCTCGACGCCCAGCCGGTGCCGCGTGCCCGGATGGGCGCCGTTTCCTGACGCATCCACCGCGGCGCGCGCGCTCCTCGCCCTCGATCAGATGTCGATGATTCCCCGCTTCAGCGCGACGACCACCGCATGCGTCCTGTCCTTGGCACCGAGCTTGGTCAGGACGTTCTTCATGTGCGTCTTGACCGTCTCCTCGGAGATGCCCATCAGGGCGGCGACTTCCTTGTTGGCGCTGCCTCTGGCGACGAGGCGCAGGACGTCACATTCCCGTGCCGTCAGCTCGTCGTCCGCCACGTGCTCGGCCATCTCGGTGGCGATATCCGCGGCGATGCGGCGACGTCCCGCATGCACGCTGCGGATGGTTTCCACCAGTTCCTTGCGCAACATGCTCTTGAGCAGATAGCCGGATGCGCCCGCCTTGATGGCGCGCAACGCCTGCATGTCGCCCTTGTAGGTCGTCAGGACGATGATTCTCGCGGTGGGGAACTCGGCGCGGATCGCCGTGATCGCATTGATGCCATTCATCGTGGGCATCTGCACGTCCATCAGCGTGATGTCTGGCAGATGGTCGCGGAAGGCTTTCAGGGCCTGCTCTCCATTCTCCGCCTCGGCGACCAGCATCATGTCCGATTGGCCGGCGATCATGCTGCTGAGCCCTTCGCGCAGTAGCGGATGGTCGTCGACGATCAGGATGCGAATGGGCGGGTTCGTGGAGCTCATCGCTCAGTGCCCTCCGCCGGACGACCGGCGCGGTCCATGCCGGCCCGCGAGACCTTTCCACCCGGAATCATCGCACTTCGTCGTGGAAACATCGGCTTCATCCCGTTGAGCTCGACCAGCGAAGGGCCGCTGGATACCCGTCATCGACATCGTTGGAATCCCCCGAAATGGGGAGGCTGGGCTCCCTTATCTCAGATACAATCGCGCCGCACCAGGGGGGTAAGATGGGCCGGTGCAACGCCTCTTCTCCATGTTTCCCGAAGGTGGTCCCGGGGCCGGACTGCTGTTGCTGCGCCTGTCGGTCGCCCTGTCTCTGCTGCTGCATCCATCGGGCGGACCGCTGATGCGGGCGATGCTCGCGCTCCCGGCCATTGGACTCTGCCTGGGCGTCCTGACACCTCCTCTCGCGATCATGTGCTGCCTGTTCTCTTTCCACGACTTCATGGTCATGGGCGGCGCGACCCTGCCTGAAGCGGGTATCAAGCTCCTCGCCGCGGGCGCACTGGCGCTCCTCGGACCCGGCGCTCACTCGGTGGATGCGTGGTTGTTCGGAAGACGCGTGGTCACCCTGCCGCCGCGGAAGAAGACTCGCGTTGATGAGTAGCGGACCGGAGGGTGTTCGCTCCCCCATTTGGGGGATCTGGTTGCTGGGCTTTCGAGTGTTTTCCATCAAGGCCTGACGCTCTAGTCTGTTTGACATCACCCCAACCCGAAGAGGAACACTCTCATGACGCCCAAGGCCTCCCCCACGCCCGGAAAGGGCCTCCTGTCGCCCACCGACCATGCGCTGATCCTGATCGATCACCAGTCGCAGATGACCTTCGCCACGCATTCGATCGACATCGCGCAACTGCGCAACAACACCGCGCTGATCTCCAAGGCCGCCGCCGGCTTCCGTGTCCCGACCCTGCTGACCACGGTCGCGGAGAAGAGCTTCTCGGGGCCGTTGTTCCCGGAGATCACCGAGGCGTTTCCTGGCGCGAAGGTCTATGACCGCACCTCCATGAATGCCTGGGAAGATCGGCAGGTGATCGCCCAGATCAACGCGTTCGAGAAGGAGCGGCTGGTGTTCGCGGGACTGTGGACGGGTGTGTGCATCGTGGGTCCCGTCGTGTCGGCGGTCGACCAGGGCTTCAAGACGTTCGTCATCACGGATGCCTGCGGTGATGTGTCCGACGAGGCGCACGAGCGCGCGGTGCAGCGGATGATCCAGGCCGGTGCGGTTCCGATGACCAGCCTGCAGTACCTGCTCGAGCTGCAGCGTGACTGGGCGCGGGAGGCCACGTATGGCCTGACCACCGGCATCGCCAAGACCCACGGTGGTGGCTACGGAATCGGCTTGCAGTACGCCAAGACGATGTTCGGCGCTTCCGAAGGCGGTCACTGATGGCCATGCGGCCATCGGATGTCGTAGATAATAACGATTGTCTCCGGCTCGAGTCGCCGGAATGGAAAGGACTGTACCGATGGCCGACATGATCGTCAGAAACGCCCGGATCACCACCCTGGACCGGGACAACCCATCGGCGACGGCGCTGGCCGTCGCCGGCGGCAACCTGCTGGCAATCGGCGACGAGGCCGCGGTGATGGCACATGCCACCGCCAGGACCCGGATCATCGATGCCGGGGGCCGGCGCTTGATCCCCGGCCTCAATGACAGCCACCTGCATTTGATTCGCGGTGGCCTGAACTACAACATGGAGCTGCGCTGGGACGGCGTGCGCACGCTGGCCGACGCGATGGCGATGCTGAAGGAGCAGGTGGCTCGGACACCGGCACCGCAGTGGGTGCGGGTGGTGGGCGGCTTCAGCGAGCACCAGTTCGCCGAGAAGCGGCTGCCGACGCTTCAGGAACTCAACGAGGCCGCGCCGGAGACCCCGGTCTTCATCCTGCATCTGTACGATCGGGCACTCATCAACCGCGCCGCGTTGCGCGCGGTCGGCTACACCAAGGACAGTCCAGATCCTCTCGGGGGGCGGCTCGAGCGAGACCATGCCGGCAATCCCACGGGCCTGCTGCTGGCCAAACCCAATGCGCTGATCCTGTACGCGACGCTGGCGATGGGACCGAAGCTGCCGCCGGAGTTCCAGCTCAACTCCACCCGCCATTTCATGCGCGAGCTGAACCGGCTGGGCATCACCTCGGTGATCGATGCCGGCGGAGGCTTCCAGAACTACCCGGAAGACTACGAGATCATCCAGAAGCTGCACGCCGATGGCGAGCTGACGGTGCGCATCGCCTACAACCTGTTCACCCAGAAGAAGGGCGGGGAGCTCGCGGACTTCGACAAGTGGTCGCGGATGCTGACGCCGCTCCAGGGGGACGGCATGCTGCGCCACAACGGCGCTGGCGAGATGCTGGTCTTCTCGGCGGCGGACTTCGAGGATTTTCGTGAACCGCGCCCGGAGCTGCCGCAGGGCATGGAAGGCGAGCTGGAAGACGTGGTTCGCCTGCTGGCGCAACGCCGCTGGCCGTTCCGCATCCATGCCACCTACGACGAGAGCATCGGTCGCGTGCTCGATGTCTACGAGAAGGTGAACCGCGAGGTGCCCTTCGACGGACTGCACTGGTTCATCGACCACGCCGAGACCATCTCCGAGCGCAACATCGAACGTGTGCGCGCCCTGAAGGAGGTATCGCCATCCAGCATCGCATGGCGTACCAGGGCGAGTACTTCGCGGAGCGCTACGGCAGCGCGGCGACCCGGAACACTCCGCCGGTGCGCAAGATGCTGGAGGCGGGCGTGCCGGTCGGCGCCGGCACCGATGCCACGCGCGTGGCCAGCTACAACCCGTGGGTGGCGTTGTACTGGATGGTCACCGGCCGCACCGTGGGCGGTCTGTCGATGTATGGCGACGACAACCTGCTGGAACGAGAAGAAGCGCTGCGCCTGTATACGCACGGCAGCGCGTGGCTGTCCCACGAGCAGGAGCGCAAGGGCCTGCTGAAGGTGGGCCAATATGCCGATTTCGCACTGCTGTCCTCGGACTTCCTCCAGGTGCCGGAAGAAGCCATCAAGGACATCACCAGCGTGTTGACCGTGGTGGGCGGCAAGGTGGTGCACGGCAGTGATGACTTCGGCCCGCTCGCCCCCGTGTTGCCCAAGCCCATGCCGGACTGGTCGCCGGTGAACCGGTTCGGTGGCTACCAGGGCGGCACCCAGGCTCAGCCCGCGCCATGTTCGCTCGAGCGCAACGGCATTCGCACTCACACGGAACGTCGTGTGCCGTGCATGGTCATGGCAAGGACCATGCCGCGAACCACCCGACGCCGGGTGGCGGGCTGCGCGACTTCTGGGGGGCATTGGGATGCTTGTGCTATGCCTTCTGATGCCGCGGCGATGAGCGGTCTCAAGTCGTCTGTTGGGCGGGGAGATAGGGAAGCTCCAGGGTGAACGTGGCGCCGTGACCGAGCCCGTCACTGTGGACGGTCAAGGTGCCGCCCAGCTCCTCCTGGGCCGCGATGGCGCTGGAGTGCAGGCCGAAGCCGTGACCCTCCTCGCGCGTGGTGAAGCCGTACTGGAAGATGCGGGTGATCATCTCCGGCGCGATGCCCACGCCGTTGTCCTGGATGGAGATGCGCACCCGGTCGGCGGCCGACTGCTCCAGCTTCACCGTCAATAGCCGCTCGCTCGGTGGCACCCCGTCCATGGCGTACTTGGCGTTACTGACCGGGTTGACCAGGATCATCAACGTCTTGTGCTTGTCCGTCATCACGGGAGGGAGGGGCGTGATGAGGCGCCGCACCTTCACCTGGTGGCGCACGATCCCGGCGGAGTTGATGCGCAAGGCATCCTCCAGCAAATCCGCCAGGGAGACCCGGTCTTGCATGCGCGGAGTCCGGGCGTAGTCCTGTTGCACCTTGACGATGTCGCCGATGTGCTCGGTATAGCGGCCCACGTCATCCAGCAGCGACACGATCTCCTGACGGTCCTCGAGCAGGTTCTGCCCCAGCTTGTCCAGGAAGGGCATGAGGTTGCGCCCGCGCCCATCCTGGGTGAGGAAGGTGGAGAGATCGGTCTGTCGCTCCTGGAGCATGTGGGCCACCCGGACCACGTGCTCCAGCCGCATCCCGTGCACCCGCTCCTTGGCGAGCTGGGAGGCGGTATAGACGCTGTTGAGGACATTGCCCACGTTGTGCAGCACGTTGGTGGCGATCTCCGCCATGCCCGCGCGCCGGGCCGTCTGCACCAGTTGCAGGTGGACATCCTTGAGTTCATGGGTGCGCTCCTCCACCCGCTGCTCCAGTCCCTCGTTGGCCTGGCGCAGTGCCTCCTCGCGCCGTTTCACCTCGTCGGCCATGAGCTGGAAGGCCTGGGCGAGCTGCCCCAGCTCGTCACGGCGTGCGGTGTCCAGCGCCACCTGGAAATCTCCGGCCGCCACCTTGTCGGTCGCCTGGGTGAAGGCGTGCAGGGGACGGGTGATCTGCTGCTGGAGCACCTGGTACATGATGGCCAGCTCCAGCAGCAGCGACAGGGTACCGATGATCAGGACGTAGCGCGCCGCGAGCAGGGCGGGCTGGGACACCACTTGCCCGGGCAGCACCGTGGCCAGATGCCACCCGGGGCCGCGCAGTTGCGTCACGGCGACATACTCGCCGTACTCCGGGAGCTCCAGCATGGCTCGAGCGGGCTCGTGGCCCTTCACCCGCTCGAAGATGGCGCGCAGGTGGGCCGCGTTCTCCGCGGAGCCGAGCAGTCTGGCCGCGGCTTCGGGCTGTTCGGCATTGCTCAGGATGTTGTAGGCGCGGGTGGTGCCCTCCAGCTTCAGAGCGGGATGGGCGATGAGCTGCCCATCGTCGCGGAAGAGCAGGTTGTAGGCCCCGGGCAGATGATCATTGATGGTGCGGGCCAGCAACTCGTCGAGCAGGACATCGTGGCCGATGGAGGCGACGTGGCGGCCGTCCAGGTCCACCGGTGTGTTGACCGAGGTCATCCAGGTGTTGGAGACGTTGTCCTTGTAGATGCCCGTCCAGGCGGTTCTCCGCTGGGGGTTGTTCTCGGGCTTGCCGAGGGGGAAATCCTCGTAGGACTCGAGCGAGAAATCAGGCGGGAGATCCTGGGTCCAGGTGGGGAACGTCGGCAGGAAGCCCACGATGGCACCCTCCGGGAAGGTCACGTAGGTCGTCGTGAAGCGCATCTGAACGACGGGGCCGTACCCGGTGAGCATGTCGTACGCGGCCAGCACCCGGGCGCGAAACCCGGCGTCGAGGACCACGTGTGGGGGAATGAAGACTTGCGCCATCTTCGTGCTATCGAGCAGTTCGGGCCGGTTGCGGACCGTGCCATCGGGTCGCCGCACGAAAAGGCTGTCGAAGCGGACGCGCACCTCTTCTTCTTGTTTCTGGAGGGACCGGATCTTCTCCGTCAGGGTTTTCCTGAAGAGGGCGTGGTTGTCCTCCGCCAGGAGGAAGATGGCCTGCTCGCGCTCGCCGCGCTCCGAGACATGCTGCTGCAACCGCTCGAGAGCCTCGGTGCGGAGGGTGTGCAGGATGTGGAGGTAGCTGAAGAGCGTGGAGAGGGCGATGATGACCGCGATGCGCGCGCCCATCTTGAGGAGCGTCGAACGAGCCAGAGTGGTGTGGAGGCTGGACAATGGATGCATGGGGGCTGGCTATTGGGCTTCGCGGGCCGTGAACAACCCGTGGGGACACAAGACAACCCACTGAAATTCCTGGAGAAAGCACGCGGGTGATCGCCTGCCTGAACGTGGCCCGGCGACTCTGGGGCGCCGAGGTTTCCTTCCTGGCTTGGAAGGGCGGACGGGTCGGCGAGGGCTCGGTCCCACCGTGAACCTGCCCGATTCAGCCCCATACTCTGCTACGACGCCGCCACCATGATCGACCACCTGAGCTTCTACACGACGGACTACCCCACATCGAAGGCGTTCTACGAGGCCGTGCTCGCGTCCCTGGGCCATGGTCTCGTGCAGGAGATGACCGCGACGTGGGACCCGGAGTTCCCCACCCGGCGGATGTGTGCCTTCGGTCCCCCAGGAAAGAGCATCCTGTGGCTCATCGAGGTGAAGACGCCCGCCTCGCCTCGTCACGTGGCCTTCACCGCCAGGGACCGGGCGGCGGTGGACGCGTTCCACCAGACGGCGCTGAAGAGAGGTGCGAAGGACAACGGTGCGCCCGGTGAGCGGCCGCACTACCATCCTCACTACTACGGCGCGTTCGTGTTGGACCCGGACGGCAACAACATCGAGGCGGTGTTCCACGGCAACCCCTGAGCAGGGGCTTCACCCTCCCGAAGCGCGCCCGGCGGTCAGGTGGCCGGAGCGCGCGAGTGTCGGGCCGGCCTACTCGGCGGACGTCAGTGCCGGAGCGGTCCACATCTTCTTGAGCTGGGTGAAGGCGGAACGGTAGTAGCGCCCACTCGTCTCGGTCTCCTTGAGGGCCGTGGAGAGTCCGAACCACTCCTCGTTCATGAAGCAGTCGGGAGTGAGGTTCGCGTTGGAGAACCCTCCGGTGTCGTGGACGTCACGAGGGCCGGCTCCGTCCTTCCACCACTCGTCGTTCCACTCGAACACCACGCCGCCGAGCAGCTTGTTGGCGGTGCTCCTGGCGCTGAGGTTGGGCAGCATCGCGTTCTCCCAGCGGCTCTGGTAGAACGCGGCTTGTTGCAGCTGCGCTTCCTGGGTGCCGCGCCCCTCCGGGTTGGAGAAGTCACAGCCCTTGTTGTGTTGGCAGGCGTCATAGCCGAACTCCGTGAACAGGAGCGGCTTGTTGAGCGAGTAGCCCTGGATGATGTTCTTGAAGCCCTGCTCCGTGTTGTACATGTTGATGGACCAGACATCCACGAGGGGCGCCCGGTTGAGCAGGCTGGTGTTGTGGATGTCCAGCTGGGGGTTGTCCCCGAGGACCACGGTATAGGGGTGTGCCGAATCCGCCTGTTGATCGGCCTCGCGGATCGCCTCGCCGAGGAAGTCGAACATCGCCTCGGAGGTCATCTGCCCGCGGTTCCACTCGAAGTTGTTCTCGTTGCCGAGCGCCCACATCAACACCATGGGGAACTCGGTGCGGTTCTTGAAGACGTTGATGATGTTGCGAAAGCGCAGCTTGTGCCGCGTGCGCGCGTCCTTGTTGAACTTCACCTGCTGTCCCACGCGGTAGTCCACGGAGGTGGGCAGGAAGTAGTTCATGAGGACGTAGATGCTCTGGCGGTCGGCCTCGTCCAGGACGGCGCGGTAGTTGGCGAGCACCGTCTGGTCGACCCGGCTCGGGTCGGACGAGGGATCGTTCTGCTCGTCCCAGTTCTGGAACAGCCGGTCATACTGCACGTAGACGCGGATGAGGTTGACGCCCATCTCCTTCATCTTGGCCGGTCGCTGAACACCACGGCCCGGTTCATGGTCCAGTCGTCGGGCCAGTTGCCCGGTCCCGTCCGGGGCACGGGCTGGTAGTTGACTCCCTTGGCGATGAACGGCTGGCCGTTGATCAAGAGCTGCTTGCCCGAGAGCGTCAGCGACTCCGGCGCGCGTCTGGCGTGTGCCTCGGGCGCCACTCCCAACAGCGTGAGGACTCCCATCCCAACAATGAAGCGGTACATGTGGAAAACCTCCTTTAAACGGTAATACCCGGGGCCTTGCGAAGGCGGGGCCACTCGGGAGGGCCGCGCGGTGCGCCACCGTGGCCTCGTGTCTGCGGCCCAAGAATAAAATTGAATCGTCAGTGGAGCCGCCTGCCTGGGCTCCTGGTGACTCGAGTCACCAGGGGTGGTGACTCGTGTCACCAGGGGACAACGACAATCGCCTCGCGGACAGCACGGCTCAGCGCCTGAAAACGTTAAAGCATGAAATTGTGAAAAATCAGGAAAATGGCATAAAGGTTGCTTTGGCAGTGACCTGAGAGGGAACCAACCCCTTTCTTCCCTTACGAGGAGAACATCATGTCGCGAAAGACGGCATTCCGTTGTGTGTCTCTGTTGGGTGTCCTGGCGGGAGTGGGTGGATGCAATGTCGCCGAGGTGCAGACCGCCGAGCAGACCGGGCAGCTCGAGCGCGAGGCCATCGTATCGAGCATCACGGAGGGGGACTATGTCATCCGCTCCGTCATGACGAACAAGTGTGTCGACGTGGCCTCGGGGAGCACCGCGGATGGCGCCAAGGTGCAGCAGTACGACTGCAACAGCAGCAACGCGCAGAAGTTCCACATCTCTCCGACGTCGGACGGGTACTGGAAGATCATCAACGTCGCCAGCGGCAAGGGGCTCGACATCATCGATGTCAGCACCGCGTTGAACGCCAAGGTGCACCAGTGGTCGTACGTCGGCGGGGCCAACCAGCAATTCAAGTTCGTGAGCCGGAGCAGCAACCAGTTCAGCATCCATCCGCGCCACACGGACCGGCCATCGATCTGTACTGGGGCTCGGCGAACAACGGCACGGAGTATGTCCAGTATACCTATACCGGTGCCGCCAACCAGCTCTTCACCTTCGATCGGGTGGATGGAGGCACCACCCCTCCGCCTCCGTCCACGGGCAAGGGGTGTCTGGGCACCAATGATGGGAAGACGAGCCTGCGCTTCATCAACCAGTGCTCCTTCCCGGTCACCTTCGCCGGCAACAACATCACCGGGGGAGACCTGAACTCGGGCCAGGAGGCGTGCCGGACCCTTGGCTCCGTCACGGACATGATGCTGACCAAGCGCTACTGGGGCTTCCGCAAGGGCGAGGACCCGGGCTTCGAGCATCACTCGCTGGCGGAGTTCGGCTTCAACGAGGTGTTCTACTCCTACAACAGCTGGGATTGGTTCAACCTCAGCCACGTGGATGCCCACAACCTCCCCCTGAAGATCGTTCCCTATGATCTGGCGGGTGGGACGACCTGCTCGGGCCAGACGCGCAGCTGCCCGATGGACATGCTGGCGAAGTGCCCCGCGGAGGGCCAGCTGCGCAACGCCGCCGGCCAGATCATCTCCTGCGTGAGCCGCGACCGCGACAACCCCAACAGCGTCGTGGCGAGGTACTTCGACGCGATGTGCACGCAGTCGTACTCGTGGTCGGGCGATGACGGGGTGATGGCGGCGTGCAACGCCGAGGACTTCGACATCGTCTTCTGCCCGGCGAACTGAGGAGGGTCTGGCTGACGTGAAGGGCGCGGCGAACCCGGGCCACCGGAAGATCGCCGCGCCTTTCGTCTCATGCCACGATGCGTCCGAGCGGCACCCGTAGAGGAAGGGTGCAAGCGGGGGCATCATGTCTTCACGCGGAGTCGTCATCATCGGCGGGGGGATTGGTGGGCTGTGTGCCGCCATCGCGCTCCGGCAAGCTGGCCTCGAGGTCGCGGTGTACGAGCGGGCCGAAGCCTACCGGCCACTCGGCGCCGGGCTGTCGCTCTGGCCGAACGCCATGCGGGTATTCGAGGCGCTGGGAGTGGCTCGGGAGGTGGCCGAAGTGGGGGCCTCCTCCGCGCGGAGCTCCAGCAGGTGCTGCTGCGGGCGCTCGGGCCGGACGTGGTTCGACTGGGCGCCGCCTGTACGGATTTCCACGTCGAGGGTGAGGGAGTACGCGTCACCTTCGCCGATGGTCAGCAGGTCCGGGGCGGCTGTCTCATCGGCGCGGACGGACTGCGCTCCGTCGTCCGCCAGAGGCTGCTCCCAGAGGTGAGGCCGCGGTACGCCGGCCGGACCTCCTGGCGCGGGGTCGTGAACGTCGCATCCGAGGTGATTCCCGAGGGGAGCCAATTCGAGTTCTACGGTCCGGGAGCCCGCTTCGGCATCACCCACATCGGCCGGGGCCCGGGGGGCATGTGGCGGATGTATTGGTTCCTGCTGGTCCCCGCGCCCGAGGGCGGACGAGACGCGGAGGGAGGCCACCAGGAGGCGGTGCTGAGCCATGTCCGGGGTTGGCGCGAGCCCGTCGAGTCCCTGGTGCGTGCCACCCCGGAGTCCGACATCGTCCGCACGGACATCCACTACCTGGAGCCGCTGCCTCGCTGGGGAGAGGGCCCGGTCACGCTGCTGGGCGACTCGGCGCACGCGATGGTGACCGACATGGCGCAGGGGGCATGTCAAGCCGTCGAGGATGCCCTGGTGCTGGCGAAGCTGCTGCGCGAGGACTCCGACCGGAGCCGGGCGCTGCGGACCTACGAGGCGAGACGCCGGCCTCGCACGGCGTATGTCTCCGAGCTGAGTCGGCGGGCAGGCGCCGTCCGGTACCTCCGCCATCCGGTGGCGCGGTGGGGGCGGGATCTGCTGATGCGGGCCCTCCCGTCCTCCGTGGCGCTCGACCCGCTTCGGCGTGTGGTGGGCGACGACTTCCTGGCATCGTGACCAACAAGGGGCGGGGCCCCTCTTTGTAGTACGAAGTAGTACGAAGCACCCCGCCGCACGTCCACTCCAGCAAAGGCAGACCTCAGATGAGCAGGAACAAGACACGCTCCACCTCCGACATGAAGGACCTCCTCCAGGTGGCGGCCGAGGGCAGGTACTCGCGCCGTGAGTTGCTGAGGCTGCTCGGTCTCTCGACGGCCGCGCTCGGGATGCCGACCCTCATCGGGTGCTCGGACTCGCGGGACTATGACTACATCATCATCGGAGCGGGCTCCGCGGGCTGCACGCTGGCCGCCGGGCTTCTGGCGGACTCGGACGCCCGCGTCCTCCTCATCGAGGCGGGAGGCACCCATGATCGTCCGGAGATCAGGGACTTCACGCAGTCCTACAAGTTGACCCAGCCGGGAGCCGAGACCGACTGGGCCTACAAGTCCGAGCCTCAGGCCTCGTTGAAGGGCAGGCCCCAGTCCTACTCCTGTGGCCGGGTGAGTGGTGGCAGCAGCTCCATCAACGGCATGGTCTGGGTGCGCGGCAACCGGGCCGACTACGATGGCTGGGCCGCGGCCGGGTGCCGCGGCTGGGACTTCGCGAGCGTCCTTCCTTCCTTCCAGGCCCTGACTGGACCCATCCGCCCCTCCAACGAGCTCACCGCGCGCAACGCGCTGTCCCAGGCCATCGTCCAGGCCGCGGTGGGGCTCGGCCATCCCTTCAACGAGGACTACAATGGCGACAACCAATGGGGCGTCACCTATAGCCAGCTCAACGTGGTGGACGGCATCCGCCAGGACGCCTTCTCCAACTTCGTGTCTCAATACCGGCCAATCCCCGACTCACGCTGATGTTGAATGCCCGGGTGAAGCGCCTCGCCTTCGACGGCGCGAAGAAGCTCGAGCGCGTCATCCTCGAGGGCGACAGCGGCGAGCTGTCCGTGGAGGCGCGGCGCGAGGTCATCGTCTGCGCGGGCACCATCCAGACACCCCACCTGCTGATGCTCTCGGGCATTGGCGATCCGGTGGACCTCGAGCCCCATGGCATCCCCGTGGTGGCGAAGGTCGCGGGGGTGGGGAAGAACCTGCATGACCACCTCGTCTCGGTGGCGGTGAAGAAGCTCCGGCGGCCCGAGCCCGACACCCATCTCACCACCATGGACGTGAACCTCTTCACGGGGCAGGGTCCTCGCCCGGGGTCTCCGAAGTTCCAGGTCCAGACGTACTACATGCGCTATGGCTGGGGGTCCTATCCCTCCGAGGCGCTGGCCTTCGGCCTCATCAACCTGCACCCGACGAGTCGTGGCACCGTGAAGCTGCGCTCGGCCAACCACCAGGATGCCCCCGTCATCGACCCGAACTTCCTGGGCACGCAGGAGGACATCGCCAACCAGCTCGAGGGGTACAAGCTCGTCCGTCAGTTGCTCGGCGCGCCGGGCCTGCGCGAGTGGGTCGAGGACGTGGAGCACACCCCCGGTCCGGAGGTCGTTACCGACGAGCAGTGGGTGGAAGCGCTCCGGCAGCACTCCGAGTCCGATTTCCACTCGGTGGGCACCTGCAAGATGGGAACGGATGAACTGGCGGTGGTGGACCCGGAGTTGCGCGTGCGTGGCGTCAAGGGATTGCGGCTGGCGAGCGCCGCCATCATGCCCTTCGTCACCTCGGGCAACACCAATGCCCCCGCGATGATGATCGGCGACCGTTGCGGCCGGCTCATCCTCGGGGTGTCCTGAGCGTCCAGGGTCGGGGCCGAAGCGCCTCGTTCGGGACGCTGTCCACGCGGCGACAACCGCTCGCGGGATGTCTTCCAGCCGCGGGCGGATCCGACCTCTCCTTGATTCCAGCCGGGCCCTGCCTGGCGAAGGGCTCGGCTTTTTCCTGGCGCTCCCACGTGCCGGGCTCTTCGCCGTGCTCTTCTCCGCGTCGCCATTCATCCCTTGCCCTCGCGTCCGGGTAGAGATTGACTCCTCGGAGAGGGACTGACCCTCCCACCTGGGGGGTGTGAAGTCCTTCACATCCCTAGCAATTACAAGCAACTCCACCGTGAGGAATGCTCCACGAGGCCAGCGAAACGGCGTGGCACCCTTCTGGCAATTGATTGCATTCGCATCCAATCAGGAGCGCGGATGGGGTGCCAAGAAGGCAGGACCATTCAGGACCTGTCACTTCGATGTGTTGATTACTCAGGCTTCGAGGGGATCATGCGGACCATTCCATTTATTTCCGTTTTCGTTCTCGTGATGGGTTTCCAGGGTTCCAGCAAGGCGTCGGACTCCTGCTGCGACACGTCGTCCCCCGCCTTGACCGCGGAGCTGAGCAGGTCCGAGGAGCGGGCCATCCTCCGGGCTGTCCAGGGCTACGCGGAAGGCTTCATCCGGGAAGACATGAGGTTCTTGCTCAATCTCTGGGATGACAGGAGTCCGGACGGGGTGTCGTATATCGCCGCGGAGCTGGATGAGCCCCTCACCACCAGCGCTGAACTGCGCTCGTACTATCAGAGCTTCCTGGACACCCTCATCGTCTACAGCGGAGACATCTCGAGCCCGCGGATCTTCCTCAGGGGGGACATGGCGTATGTCTTCTGCCAGTTCAACTGGGTCTACCGCGTCAGGGCGGGGGGGCGGAGCTGGCGCAACCCACTCGCGCCACCTTCGTGCTGCGCAAGCGGGGTGGGCGGTGGCTCTATCAGCACTTCCACGAGTCCATCTCGTTCCATTACGAAGCCCCCGCTGCTCCGAGCCTGGTGGGAACGGTTGTCCAGTAGGGGACACGCGGAGTCCGGGGAAGGGGTCCGCCCCGGAGCACGGACAGTGGCATGCGGAGTCGAGAATGGGCGTCTGGGTGTGCATTGACTCTCCCCCGGAGCATTGACCCTCCCATCGGGAGGTGTGAAGTAAATCACACCTTCAGGGATTCCAGGATGTTTCACCAGGGGAGATCCGCCGCATTACCCTCCCGGGCAATGGCATCGTTCTGGCAGTTGCATGTGAGCGCATCCGATGTCAGGTTGGGCGCCCGGAAAACGGGCCCATCAAAGGGAAAGCACATGCGAGCCATTCAATTCATCATCGTTCTCCTGGTCGTGACAGCACTGCAGGGTACCAGCAAGGCCGCGGAGCCGTGTTGCAAGGGAGTCGTGACGCAGATGAGCGCGGAAACGCTGGGGGCCGAGGAGCAGGCCATCCTCCGGGCGATCGAGGACTACGCGAAGGGATTCATCCAGAAGGACATGGGGCTGTTGTTGGGCCTCTGGGAAGCACGCCTCCCGGTGTCATACGTCGCGGTGGAGCTGGATCAGCCCATCCTCGGAATCGCGAATCTGCAAGCCTACTACCAGGGTTTCCTGAACAGCCCCTTCTCCGTCTACAGTGGGAACGTCACGGATCTGCGAGTCTTCTTGAATGGCGACACGGCGTATGCGTTCTGCCATTACAACTGGGTCTATATGACTGGACCGGGGGGCTCCACGCTGGAGCAGCCCACTCGCGCCACCTTCGTCCTGGTCAAGCGGGACGGGCGCTGGCGCTATCAACACTTCCACGAGTCCATCCTGGTTCCCGCCGGGTCCACCGTGTCGAAGTAGAGCGAGCGCGCCCGTCGTTCAGGGCTGGTGGCGATCGCGGTAGTCCACCGGGACGAACGTGTAGCCCCGCTCCTCCGCGCGGATGTGGCCAATCCCCGGGTAGGGCAGGTGCGGCGCCGCGACCAGGGCGCGAGTGCCCGCCGCCGCGGCGAACTGCTGCTCACGCTGAGCCGCGGCATCCTTGGGGCTGACGTCGTAGACAATCGTGATCGCCGTGTTCGGAAACTGCACGGCGGCCACGTGGACGATGTCGCCAATGAACGTGATGGACTCGCCCCTGCTCTCCACCCGGTAGAAGGCGTGCCCGGGGGTATGGCCGGGCGTTGGGATGGCCTTGATGCCAGGGAAGAGCTGGGTTTCGCGGGTGAACCCCTGAACCTTCCCGGCCTTCATGTACGGCCCGACCGTCTTGACTGCTTGCTCGAAGTACTTCTTGTCGTAGCCATTGGCGCCGCCCTGGTTCGCGGGATTGAGGAAGAAGTCCAGGTCCGGCTTGCCGGCGTGCAGGGTGGCGTTGGGGAACACCCGGTTGCCTTCGCTGACGAGGCCGCCACTGTGATCCGTGTGGATGTGCGTCAGCAGGATGTCGTTGATCTGCTCCGGCTCGTAGCCCGCCAGCTTGAGGCTGCCGAGGAGCTTGCCGCCCAGGCCCGGCCCGAACAATCCGCCGGCGCCGGTATCGACCAGGATCAGCCGGCTCCCCGTATCGATCAGGAAGGCCGTGATGGACGCCTCGACGGGATTGCTCAGGAAGGCATGGTGGAGCATCTTGTCGACCTCCGCGGGTGATGCGCCCCTGAGGAGCTCGTGCAGGTCCTGCGGCACGGTGCCGTCGGACAGCGCGGTCACCTGGAAGTCACCGACGCGGTAGCGGTAGACACCTGGGATCTGTGCTCGTGTTTGGGCCACGCTGGTACCGGCTGCCGGCGGCGCCGCCCCGGTGGTGAGCGGCATGGCGCTGGAGAACAGGGCCGCTGCCGCGACCACGCTGTCGAGAAGAAGTCGATGGAAACGCATGTTTTCTCCTGTAGGGATGCCGTGGGTTCGGTGCGAACCCCGATGGGAGATACATACGGTTGCCCCGCGCCCATCGTGAGTCGCGCGCTTTTATAGGAGGTATAGACGGGATGGATATCCGGCGGGCGGACCTGCCCCTGCTCATTTCCCTGGACGTGTTGCTCGAGGAGCTGAACGTGACACGTGCGGCCCGCCGGTTGAACGTGAGTCAGCCGGCCCTCTCCGCCCAGCTCGGCCGCTTGCGCGAGCTGTTCAAGGATCCCCTGCTCGTTCCTTCCGAGGCGGGTCGCGGAATGACCCCCACCCCGCGGGCGCTCGAGTTGCAGTCGGCCTTGCACCAGGCGCTGCTCGATCTGCAAAGCGCCGTCGCGCGCCGCGTTGAGTTCAACCCCAGGGAGGCGCAGCGCCATTTCACGATCGCGCTCAACGACAACATCTTCACGAGCATCGGCCTCGCCGTGGCCCTGGATGTCCTTGGTCTGGGTGGACCCGAATCCGGCTCAGCTTCGTCACGCCGACGGAGGAGAATCTGACCTACCGGATGGAACGTGGGGAGATCGACCTCTACATTGGGATTCCAACCAGGATTCCCGACGCGCTCAAGAGCCGCCGTCTGCTCACCGACGAGTTCCGATTCGCCCAGCGCAAGGCGCATCCCAGGGGCCAGAAGGCGCCCACGCTCGAGGACTATTGCCAGCTCAGCCATGTCATGGTTTCCCAGGGCGGTAGCTTCCACAGTGCGATCGACGACGTCCTCGCGCGGTATGGCAAGGCGCGTCGTGTCGTCATCACCGTTCCGAACTACAATCAGGTCGCCCTCGTCCTCGCCGATACGGACTGTGTCGCCACGCTCCCCAGCATGCTTCTCCAGCGCTACGCGTCGAGCCTCGACCTCCTGCCTCTGCCCTTCTCCATGCCGCCCATCGAGCTCGCGATGGGTTGGCATGCCCGTGCACAGCACGATCCCTCGCATCAGTGGTTGAGGGAGCGCTTCGTTCGCGCGGCCACCCACCAGACGTAGGCCCGGGTTGATGCCGGCGCCCTCAAGGGCAGCGCAGGACTTGTAGCCTCAGCTCCGCGCCGTCCTGGGGCACCTGGGCGAAAGGGCGTGCGTCCGCGTGGACGAACTCCCGCACGTCCAGGCTCGCCTCGGTGTGGTATCCCAGCTCCTCACACAGTTGTTTCGTCAGGGCATGTGTGTTGACCGTGACGACGCCCCGATACCCTCGTGCGCGGGCCGCGCCGATCACCGTGGTCTCGAGTTCGCGCGCGATCCGAGCCACCTCCCGCTGCCCGGTGGCCGCCAGCAGCAGGACGTAGACCCATTCGCCCGGACCCGGTTCGGACGGCTGGTGACACCAGGGGTCCGTGAGCGCGCTCAAGACGGCGTCCAACGGCTCCAGCCGCGGAGCGACCACGAAGCGTCCCTCCCGCGCGTGGGTATGTACCCGGGACAGATCGGCGGCCACCACGCACCCCACCAGTTCCCCGCGTCCATCGATGGCCACGAAGGACAGGCCCTCCATCACGCAGTCCTCCAGGTAGCTGGCGAACAGCGCATGCAGCTCGGCCCGCGTCGCTCCGAGCGCCTGTTTGAGCGGATCGATCTCGTCGAAGCGGTCGGCGAGCAGGTCCACCGCCGCCGTGCCGAGCGCGTCACGCGCCTGCTCCAAGGGTCGCACCGTGAGCGCACCGCGTGGGACTTCCAGGCGGGCTCCCCGCCGCAGCGCGGCGAGCGAGGGGGCCGCGTAGAATTGCTCGAGCGACACCGGCTCGCCGGCCTCGCGCAGCCTGCGCAGCAGGTCCACCGCGAGCAGCGAGGTTCCTCCCGCCTGGAAGAAATCCGTGTCCTCCTCGATGGGGGCTTGAGGCAGTACCGCGCGCCAGGCGGCCGAGAAGGGATCCTCTCCGAGTGCCGCGGCCTTTCCCCCGAGCGTGAGCAGCCGTTGGCGATCGAGCTTTCCATTGGGCAGCAGTGGCCAGTGCTCGATGAGAGCGAGGGCGGGCCGTGCATGGGGCGGCAGCTCCGCCTCGCATGCCGCGCGCAAGGCCTCCAGGGTCACTGCTCCAGACTCGCGCGGTTGGACGAAGCCGAGCAGCGAGGGTCCCTCCTCGTCTTCCCGTACCAGCGCCACGGCGGCCAGGACCCCCTCGCATCGCAGGAGCACGCGCTCGAGCTCGGCCAGCTCGAAGCGGTTGCCCAGCAGCTTGACCTGCCGGTCCCGGCGGCCCTCGTGGAGCAGCATCCAGCCTCCATCAACGGGGTCTCGGACCATCCGGCCGAGGTCTCCGGTGTCGTAGCGCCGTCCCTCCTCCGTCCATGTGGAGGAGTCGCCGGAGCCGAGATGGCCGAGCGAGAGGTTCGCGCCCCGCACATGGAGCGTGCCCCGCTCTCCGACCTTCACGGGGGCCCCCGTTTCATCGAGCAGCTCGAGGGTGGTGTTGTCGATGGGCCGCCCGATGGGGACGGGGTCCTCTCCCGCGCGGCACACGTGCGCCGTGACATCGCCCATGACCTCGGTGCTGCCGTAGAGGTTGAGCAGCACGTCGCCCGGCCGCCGCGCGAGGAATGCCTCGGCGAGCGGGGCGGGCAGGGGCTCTCCGCTGCAGGTCCACAGATGCAACTTCGGCACGGGCACACCTGAAGCACCGGATGGGGGCGCCAGATGCGGCAGCAGGAGCCTCAGCAGGGAGGGGACGACGATCAACCGGCTCACGCCGTGGCGCGCGGCGAAGGCGAGCAGGCGCTCGGGTTGCTTCTCGAGACCCTCCGGTGCGATGGCCACGGGGACTCCCCGCAGGAGCGCGCCGAACAGCTCCCAGATGGAGTCGACGAAGCCAAGGGGGTCTTGAAACAACACACCTCGCCCTCGGCGAAGGGGAAGGTCCGCCACATCCACTGGAACCGGTTCTGCGCCGCCCGGTGCGGCAGGCTCACGCCGCGGGGCTGTCCGGTGCTGCCCGAGGTGTAGAGCACCGCGAAGGGCCGCTCGCCCCCTGGCGGAGACGAGGACTCGGGTTGCTCGGGGTCTTCCCCCTCCAGGTCGAGCGGCGCACGCGGGTCGAACACCCAATACGGACATGGGGGGCGAGTTGCCGCACGAGTGATTCGTGCTCGGGTCCGGCCACGATGAGCGAGGGAGCCGCCTCGGCGGTGATGTGGGCCAGCCTCGCGAGGGGATGGGCGGGATCGAGCGGCAGATAGGCACCGCCCGCTCGCAGCACGGCGAACAGGACCTCGACCATGGCCGGCCCTCGCGACATGCACACGCCCACGAGCGGCGTCGCCTGGGGGGCGGACGAGGACGCCGCGCGCAACCGCGCCCTCACCGCACGTGCGAGTGGGTGGGTTCGCGTGTCCAGCTCCTGGAAGCTGATGGAGCCCTCATCCGTGAGGAGCGCCGGCTTCTCGCGGCGCTCCGGGTTGGCCGTCAGCATCCGCGCGAAGGTGTCCTCCAGGGTCCAGCTCGCCGAGAGGGGATGAGGGGGGCCTTGAATCACGCTCCACATGGTCCCGCTCTCGGCCAGTTCGGGGTGCCTACTGCACGTTCAGGAAGATGGCGGTGGGCACGCCCCAGTTTCCGCTGGCGTCCTGGCTCTCCACGAAGAGCGTGTGCCGGCCCGGCGCCGGCCGGAGGTGAAGACCGTGGCCTGCACCGACTCGGCCGTGCTGTTGAAGCCGCCGTCCACCGCGCTCAGCGCGAACGTGGGCGTTCCCGACACCCACGACGGCGCATCGATGGAGTAGCGCGCGGCGGCGATGGTCTGCGAGCCTTCCGTGCCCCCGTTGGTGCCATAGCGGGTGTCATCCGCCCGGGCCGTGAGCGTCACCGGGGTTCCCTGCGCCACGGTGCTCGCCGACAGCGCGAGGTTGATGGAGTCCGGGCCCGCCGCCACCGGTACGGCCGCCGCGCCGCCTTGAAGGCGTAGTAGAGGGCCGGCATGTTCTTGGGGACGATGGTGTTCTCGAAGGTGGTGCAGCTCTCGAAGAAGGCCCCTCCCATTTCGAAGGTGAACGCCGCGACGCCGAGCTGCCCATAGGCGAAGGCGTCCGTGGAGCCCGAGGCCGAGTACAGACACGTGCTCACCGGCACGCCTGATAGCCATTGAAGTAGTTGAACTTGCGCCCCAGGGTGCGCAACTGGGTCGCGTTCGGCGCCGCCGCGGTGGTGGCCGACCAGGGATAGAGCACGTAACCGCCGTAGCTGTGGAGGCTGAGCATCAGGCCCGTGGCGTCCGCGGGGGCGGGGTCCGTGAGGGCGGGCCCACGCTGATCCGGGAAGAGGGAGAGGATGTAGTTCTCCAGCGTCTTCGTCTCCGGCTCGGAGGCCGCCGAGCGCCCCCGGTAGGTGTCATTGCACGCGCTGCTGCTCGCGCCCGCGCCACCCCAGTCGAAGCTGCTGTTGCGGTTGAGATCCACTCCGTAGGTCGTCGTGGAGCAGGAGCCCTCGGTGGTGTTGGTGTTCTTGCGCTTGGACAAGCCCGTCTCCGCCACGCGGCGGCCGTCCGGGTTGGATTGCACCACCACGTGCAGCTCGGAGTAGTCGAGCAGCCAGGTGACATCCGCGTCCGTGCCATAGCGACTCACGAGCTGCTCGGCGAAGCGCGTGGCCAGCTCCGCCGTCGTGTACTCGCGGGCGTGGATGCCGCCCATCAGGAAGAACCGAGGCTTGGGACCCGTGCGCGCCTTGTTCGTCAGCACCAGCACCCGCAGGTCATCTCCCGGCTTGCCTCCCGCCGTCACCTTGTCCCAGGTGTCGCCAATGTCATTCCACGAGGCGAGGTTCGGGTAGGTGACGGGCAGCTGCGCCATGGCGGCGTAGGTCTCGTCCACCGTGCGGTAGCACGAGTAGCCAGGAATACCGCCGGCCAGGGACATCCGCCCCTCGCGTGGCTCGTTCAGGATCCGCGTCTGTTCCTCGAGGATCTCCACGCGGCGGCCTTCCTTCACCAGCGCGTCATATTCCTCGGGCGAGAGCACCGCCTCCACGGTCTTCTTCTCGTGATCCACCGCGGCGCTGAGATCCAGCGTCTCGGCGAGCCGATCCAGATCCACCCGGGACTTGAATGACACCCGGGCCAGGAGGACGGACGGACGGGACGGCCCCTCCGCGGGGGCTCCTGCCTGGGCGACGAAGGGGGAGAGGGCGAGCGCTGCGGCTGCGAGAACTCCGGTGACGGGTGACGGCATGGGGGTTCCTCCACGGCAAGGAGGACGCGCACCCTATTCAAGGTATACGGGATATACAAAAATTACAGGGAAAATTATTTTTTCCGCTGTTTGACCTCATGCGTGATGCGAGGAGTGTTCCGCGGCCGGGATGGCGGTGGGGAGCGTGAAGAAGAAGGTGCTTCCTCCTCCAGGCTTGCTCTCGACCCAGATGCGTCCGCCGTGGGCGTCGACGAGCCCCTTCACGATGGCGAGTCCCAGACCGGCGCCTTGCTTCTTTCCCTCGGAGGCCTGCCAGAAGGGCTCGAAGAGGTGAGGCAGGTTCTCCTTTGGAATCCCGGCACCGGTGTCGCTCACGGAGAAGCGCATCATGTGCCCCGCCGGCTCGGCCCGAAGCGTGATCCGTCCACCCGTGGGTGTGAACTTGAGCGCGTTGCCGAGCAGGTTCGAGAGGATCTGGAGCACCCGGTCGCGGTCGGCGAAGACAGGTGGCGCGTCCTCCGCGACGGTGGCCGTGAACTGGATGGACTTCTCCTCCGCGAGCGCGCGATGCAACTCGGCGGCCTCCCTGACGAGTCGCGCGGTCTGCTCCAAGCCGCGATCCACCGACAGGTGGCCGGCCTCCATCCGAGCGATGTCCAGCAGATCCTGGATGAGCCGGGTTGCCCGATCGACCGCCTTCTGGATGGACTCGAGCGACCGCGTGTCAGCGGCGCTCTTCTCGGGTGGAGACGTCAGGAGCCTCCTGGTGTTCAGGGAAATGACATTCAGCGGAGTGCGGAGATCGTGGGCGACGATCCGGAGGACCTCGTCGCGAGTTCGTGTGGCCTGCTCGGACTGTTCATGGAAGCGGGCATTGTCGATGGCGAGTGCGGCGCGATGGGCCAGTTCTTCGGCGAGGGAGAGGTCCCGGGGACCGTAGTGGCGCCCTGATTCGGACATCGTGAGGATGATCACACCCAGGATTCGCCCACGCGTGGCGAGGGGCACGACCATTCCCGAGCGGGACTCGAGGTGGTGGAGCAGTTCCAGGTGACGGGCGTCTCTCGCTGTTTCCTCGAGGATGGCTTCAGGGATTTCCGGGATGAGCACCGACTGTCCCATCTGGAGGACGTGGGCGACGATGTCTCCCTTCCAGGTCAGATCATGGGGGTAGGTGGTGATCATCTCGCGCAGCAGGTGCGACTTCTCTGGGGATGCCGCCATGATTTCCACCCGCTGCACCCGCCCGTCTTCTCCGAAGAGGTAGATCATGCACCAGTCGGCCAGCGTGGGAACGGCCAACCCCGCGACGGTGGTGAGGGTGGCCTGGGGCTCGAGCGAGGCCGCGAGCCGTGGGCCCGCCTCGGCCAGGAAGCGCCATGCCTGTTCGAGCTGTTTGCGCTCGGACACATCCTGGATCTGCGCGATGAAGTGGAGCGGCTCACCCCGAGAGTCCCGCACCAGGGAGGCTGTCAGCAGGATGGTCACGATGTGGCCATCCTTGTGGAGGTAGCGCTTCTCCATCTGATAGGTGCTGAGCTCTCCCTGGAGCAGCCGGCGCACGTTCTCCAGGTCCAACTCCAGATCCTCGGAGTAGGTGATGTCCTGGAACGTCTTGGTGAGGAGTTCCCGCTGCGAGTAGCCGAGGAGCTCGCACAGTGCGCCGTTCACGTTCAGGAAATGGCCGTCCAGACCGGCCAGGGACATTCCAATCGGAGCGTGCTCGAACGAGGTCCGGAAGCGCTCCTCGCTGTCGCGGAGCTCTTCCGCGGACCGATGCCGCGCGTCCATCCGGGAGAGGGTGTTCGCATTCCACACGACCAGGCGAAGAAAGGCGGCCATCGCCAGGAGCACGAAGACCGATAACCCCAACGAGGCTTCGTAGAGCCCCAGCCGTTCTCCCAGGAGCCGGACTCCACCCACCAGCAGGGGGGTGAGGATGGCCACGGGGAGCAGCCGGCGCGCCATGATGCCCCCGATGTCCTCTCGGAGGAGCACGCCTGTCAGCCCTCGCTCGGGATGGACGGACAGCAGGCCGAGAGACAGCAGCAGGAAGAGGAGCGCTGCATGGACCGCCATGGGCGAGGAGGGCGGCAGGGGGAAGACGAGTCGCTCGGGCTCGAACAGACTCCGCTCCAGGTAGATGTAGCCGATGAGGACCTGAGTGGAGACGAGCAGGACGACCAGGGCCAGGAACCGGCGGGGAGCCACCCCTGGCGGGTCCTGACATGCATCAGCGGGAGCATCAGCCCCGTGAGACAGAAGTTCACCGCGCTCAAGGACGAGGGCCGTCCCGGAGCTCCGGGGCCAGATGTTCGACCGTCCCGCTGAAGAGCAGCAGGTCGATTCCGAGGTCGACTCCGAAGACGTACTCGGAGAGGGTGAGGCCTCCCAGCAGCAGGGTCACGAGCGCCAGGGCGTGACCCGTCCCTCGCCGCCGCGGGTCCGCCCCTTCTTCGTGGAGCAGCCAGAGCGCGGTACCACTCAGAACGAAGCCCACCGCGGTGTTCGGCATCATGATGCCCGCGTCTGGGTGGGGAACGAGCTGGATGAGGAACCTGTTGCCCAGGGCCCAGCCGAGCAGATCAAGCGACGCGACCAGAACGGCGAGCCCACTCGCGACTGGCACCAGCCATGCGAGCACCTGCTCGAACCGATGGAGGAAACCGCTATGCGGCGACGTCGTCATTGGGTCTCGAGCCGTCAGTGTGCCCCGGTCAGGCAGCAGATGCCGTCCTCGAATCGAGTGCGGTCAAGACCCGAACACCGGGGGGCGAGGGAGTCGTGCCCGCCGTGCTCCTCGCGCCAGGAACCATTGTCCGTGCGGGCTGGGAGACGTGTGCCATCCGACGATGCACGGCCTCGCTCCACCCCACGCTCACCGGGGTGGGAGGCACCATGCCGGCCTTCCCCGGGCGGGGGGACGTCGCTTCAGTCTCCCACCACCTGGTCGATGGCCCCGAAGATGCTGCCGGCCTCGTCCCGCATCTCGAGCCGCACCCGGTTGCCACGCTTGAGGAACGGAGTCTTGGGAGCGCCGCTCCGGAGCGTCTCGACCGTGCGCAGCTCCGCGATGCACGAGTAGCCCGCGCCGCCTTCCGCCACGGTCGTTCCGGGCCCGCCGTCGGGCCCCCGGTTGGACACCGTGCCCGAGCCGATGATCGTCCCCGCGCACAGCGAGCGCGTCCTGGCCGCGTGGGCGATCAACGTGCCGAAGTCGAACGTCATGTCGACACCGGCATCCGCGCGTCCGAAGGGCTGGCCGTCGAGGAAGACCTCGAGTCGGCGGTGCAGCTTGCCGTCACGCCACGCGGTGCCCAGCTCGTCGGGCGTGACGAACACCGGGGAGAACGCCGACGCGGGCTTGGACTGGAAGAACCCGAAGCCCTTGGCCAACTCACCCGGGATCAGGTTGCGCAGCGACACGTCGTTGACGAGCCCGACCAGCACGATCGCCCCGAGTGCCTGCTCGCGCGTGGCACCGAGGGGCACGTCACGGGTCACCACCACGACCTCTCCCTCCATGTCACAGCCCCACGCCTCGTCGGCGAGGGGGATGGGCTGGCGCGGGCCGAGGAAGCCGTCGGAGCCGCCCTGGTACATCAACGGATCGGTCCAGAACGACTCCGGCATCTCCGCCTTGCGCGCCTTGCGCACCAGCTCGACGTGATTCACGTACGCCGAGCCGTCCGCCCACTGGTAGGCGCGCGGCAGGGGCGCCGCGCACCGCTCGGGCTCGAAGGGCTCGCCCTCGAGCGCACCGCTCTCCAGCCGCTCCGAGAGCGAGCGCAACAGCGGCGCACGGCGTTCCCACTCGTCGAGCGCGGCCTGCAGGGTCGGGGCGGCGGACGACGCGTCCGCCCGCCGCGAGAGATCCCTCGATACGACGACGAGGCGGCCATCCCGCCCCTCGTTCAGGGTGGCGAGCTTCATTGTCCGGCGCCTCCCTTCGCGGGCACCTGGGCCTTGCGGAGCTCACCCCAGCAGGCGTCGTAATCCGACTGCAGCGCCGGGCTCTCCATCGCCGCGCTCGTCGGCGCGATGACCCAGCGCGTCTCGAACATGAAGGCGAGCGTGTTGTCGATCTTCCGCGGCGCGAGGTCCGCGGCCACCGCCGTCTCGTAGGTCTTCCGGTCGGGGCCGTGGGCGCTCATGCAGTTGTGGAGCGACACCCCGCCCGGCACGAACTGGTCCGCCTTGGCGTCGTAGACACCGTGGACCAGCCCCATCATCTCGCTCATCACGTTGCGATGGAACCACGGCGGCCGGAACGTGTGCTCGGCGACCATCCACCGGGGCGGGAAGATCACGAAGTCGCAGTTGGCGGTCCCTGGCGTCTCGCTCGGCGACGTGAGCACCGTGAAGATCGACGGATCCGGGTGATCGAAGCTCACCGTGTTGATGGTGTTGAACCGCGCGAGGTCATACGTGTACGGCACGTGCGTGCCATGCCACGCGACGACGTCGAACGGCGAGTGATCGAGCGTCGTCTCCCAGAGGTGGCCCTGGAACTTCTGCACGACGCGCGTCGGCCGCTCGACGTCCTCGTAGCTCGCCGTGGGCGCCAGGAAGTCCCGCGCGTTGGCGAGGCCATTGGAGCCGATGGGGCCCAGCTCGGGGAGCCGGAACGGCGCGCCGTAGTTCTCGCAGATGTAGCCGCGCACCGGCCCGTCCGGCAGTTCCACGCGCATGCGCACCCCGCGCGGGATGAGCGCCACATGCCCGGGCGGAACCCGCAGCACACCCAGCTCGGTCACGATCCGGAGCGCCCCGGACTGCGGCACGATGAGCAGCTCCCCGTCGGCGTTGAAGAACGCGGTGTCGACCATCGACGCGTTCGCGGCGTAGACGTGCATCGCCGCGCCCGCGCCGAGGGCGGGCGAGCCATTGCCGCCCATCGTGAACAGCCCCTCGAGGAACGTCGTCGGCTCCGTGGGCAGCGGCAGCGGATTCCAACGCAGCCGGTTGGGCGTCGGCGGAACCTCGTCGAACGGCCCGCTGCGCAGGTGGCGTGCTTCCGTCCGACGGTACGGCGGGTGGGTCGCGCTCGGCCTCAGCCGGTAGAACCATGTCCGCCGGTTCACACCTCGCGGAGCGGTGAAGGCCGTGCCCGAAATCTGCTCGGCGTAGAGGCCGAACGCGACGCGCTGCGGCGTGTTCTGACCGACAGGAAGCGCACCGGGGATGGCCTCCGATGCGTGCTCGTTCCCGAAGCCCGCGAGGTAGTGGATGGTGTCCATGGCGACCAGATAGTAACGGATGAAACCAGTTTGACAAGGTCACGGGTTCCGCTTCAGGGAGCGGTTCGCGGTGTGCTCGACACGCTCGAGCAGCGAGCGCAGCATCGCCCGTTCGTCGGGCTTGAGGTCGGCGAGCACCTCGGCCTCGGCCTTGAGCGCCGCGGGGGCCACGCGCTCGTAGATGCGGCGGCCCGCGGCGGTCAGCGACAGGCGGCGCGAGCGTGCGTCGCTCTCGCTCGTGGTGCGCCGGACCGGTCTTTCTCCTCGAGGGAGCGCGCGGCACGGCTCACCGGGACCTTCTCCATCCGCGTGCGCCTGACGAGCTCGAGCTGCGTGCGCTCGCCGTCCTCCCCGAGCACCGCGATGAGCCGCCACTCCTGCGTGCTCAGGCCGTATTGCTCCGCGTACACGCGCGCGATCCGTTGGCTGACGACGTTCGCGGCGACCGAGAGTCGGTACGGGAGGAACTCGTCGAGGGTCAGGCTCGAGGGGCGCTTTCGGCTCATCGTGCCGAGTTATCGTGGGCGCCCAACCGGAACAACCCGCGAGCGCTCACCCGGGCGCATCGGCCTCGCATCCCGGGCCCGGTGTCCGTCCCACGGTGGACGGGTGTGGGCACTCGGGCCAGGGGAGGGCTTCCCCGGCCGCCCGGTGGGCGTCCCATTGTTCCGGGGTCCGACGCGCTGCGGCGAGGATGTCTCCACCTTGGGGGCATGACGGACCTCTTCCAGCTCTTCGCGGTATCGGCCGTGGTCATGGGAATCTCCCAGACCATCACCCGGGAGCGCCTCTTCGCGCCCCTGCGTGAGCGGCTGGGGGGCAAGGAGAAGTTCTGCGGCTACCTGGTCTCCTGCCCTTATTGCACCTCGCACTACGTGGCCTTCGTGCTGGTCCCGCTCACGGGCACCTATCCCATTCGGGTGATGGTGGGCGGCTGGGTGGGAACGGTGCTGAGCTGGTTCCTCTCGAGCATCCTCCTCACCGTCATCGCCGCCTTCTTCCGGGTGCTCTTCTGGTTCGTGGACGAGGCCCAGGGCCTGGTGCGCCGGCGTCAGCGGACGGAGGAGGAAGAGGTGGCGACCCGGCGTGTCATCCGCCAGCAGGCCGAGCGGCAACTGCCCGACGAGCCGGGGGCGGACGCCCCACACTGACGGGCGTCTGACGGTTGCGAGAGGGGAGGAGGGCGTTAATTGGCCCGCATGTCCTCGAACGCCAATTTCTTGGGCGGCACGCTCGCCATCGAGGTGGAGATCCGCAAGGAGAAGACGTCCGCGCTCCGGCGGGTGGCCACACGGGTGGAGTCGTTGTTGGAGGAGTTGAAGCAGGTGGAGCAGTGCCTGGCCGGCACGCGAGGCCCCGAGCGGGCGCGCTGGGTGGCGCGGCACAAGGAACTGCGGGCCGAGGCGGACAAGCAGCGCTGGTACCTCATCGTGCAGCGCGAGGCCATGGGCCTGTTCCACCACGACGACGTCTACGAGATGTACCGCCTGCCCGCGCCGGTGGAGTAGGGCGGCCTCACGCCCGGCGCCGGTAGATGCGCTCCTCGGCGTTCACCTCGTCGTAGTCGTTCTCCAGCACCGTGTGGCGCAGCGTCTCGCCGCGCCCCAGCACCAGCACCCCGAAGCGGCGCAAGGACTGGTGCAGCAGCCGGTGGACGCGTGCCTGCAGGGGCGCGCCGAAGTAGATGAGCACGTTGCGGCAGAGCACCACGTTGAACTCGTTGAACGTGCCGTCGCTCACCAGGTTGTGCTGCGCGAAGACGACGTTCTTGCGCAGCGAGGCCTTGAAGATCGCGTGATCGTAGTTGGCCGTGTAGTAGTCGCTGAAGGCGGCGGTGCCGCCGGCGCGCATGTAGTTGGACGTGTACTCGCGCATGTGCTCCAGCGGGAAGATGCCCGACTTGGCCCGCTCCACCACGGCCACGTTCATGTCCGTGGCGTAGATGCGGCTGCGCTCGTACAGCCCCACCTCGTGCAGCAGGATGGCGAGCGAGTACACCTCTTCTCCCGTGGAACACCCCGCGTGCCAGATGCGCACGAAGGGGGCGGAGAAGAGGTGGGGCACCACCTGCTCGCGGAACGCCCGGAAGAAGGTGGGGTCGCGGAACATGGTGGTGGTGTTCACCGACAGGTGCTGCAGCAGCATGTCCATCGCCGCCGAGTCGTGCAGCACCTTGGCCTGAAGCGCGGAGAGGGTCTCCAGCTTCAGGGCGTGCACCATGTTCCACACCCGCCGCCGCAAGGACATGCGGGCATAGCCCCGGAAGTCCAGGCCATAGCGTCGCAGGATGCCCTCGAGGAGGAGATCCAGCTCGATGTCCTCGAGAGCTTCCTCGGCCTGTTGTCCTTCCGCCCGTGGCCCGGCTTCCGTCATGCCGACTACCCCTTCTGGGCGCGCTCGGCGGTGCGGAACAGCCACACGCGCAGCAGGCTGATGAGCTGGTCGGTCTCCACCGGCTTGGTGATGTAGTCACTGGCGCCGGCGTCGATGCACTTCTCCCGGTCTCCCTTCATGGCCTTGGCCGTGAGCGCGATGATGGGCAGGTTCTTCAGGGTGTTGACCTGGCGGATGGCGCGCATGGTTTCGTAGCCGTCCATCTCCGGCATCATCACGTCCATGAGTACCACGTGCAGGTCCGGCGTGTTGCGGATGATCTCGATGCCCTTGCGGCCGTTCTCCGCGTAGAGCACCTGCATCTTGTGCCGCTCCAGCACGCTGGTGAGGGCGAAGATGTTGCGCACGTCGTCATCCACCACGAGCACCTTCTTGCCCGCGAGCACCGGATCGCTCTGGTGCAGCTGCTTGATCATCGCCCGCTTGCTCTCGGGGAGGTTGGCCTCCACGCGGTGCAGGAAGAGCGCCGTCTCGTCCAGGAGCTGCTCGGGCGACTTGACGCTCTTGATGATGATGGCGTCGGTGACGCGCTTGAGCACCGTCTCCTCGTCCTCGGTGAGCTCCTTGCCCGTGTAGACGATGATGGGCGGGGTGTGACCCTGGCTCTTCATGGCGTCGATGAGCTGCAGGCCCGTCATGTCCGGCAGACCCAGGTCCAGCACCACGCAGTCGAAGTACTTCTCCTGCATGCACTGGAGGGCTTCGTGGCCGCTGCCCACGGCGGTCGTCTTCACGTCCCCGTTGCCGATGAGGGTGACGATGCTCTCGCGCTGGCGCAGGTCGTCCTCCACCACCAGGAGGTTCTTCACCGGCCGCTCGATGAAGCCCTTCACCCGGCCGAGGGCCTCGCCCAGGGTCTCGCGGGTGACGGGCTTCTGGAGCACCGCCAGCGCGCCCAGCTTCAGGCCGCGGCTGCGCTCCTCCTCGCTCGCGGAGATGATGTGCACGGGGATGTGGCGGGTGCGGCTGTCGTGTTTGAGCCGGTCGAGCAGGTTCCACCCGTCGATGACCGGCAGCCCGATGTCCAGGGTGATGGCGTCCGGCTTGTACTGCCGTGCCATCGCGAGGCCCGTGTCGCCACGCAGCGCCACCAGGCCCTTGAAGCCCTTCTCGCGCACCAGGCCGAGCAGGATGCGGGCGAAGACGATGTCATCCTCGACGATGAGCAGCGTGCGGTCTCCCGGCTGGATGTTGCGCCGGTCGTCCTCCACCTCCTCCTCGCGTGACAGCTCTTCCTCCTGGACCGCGTTCTCCACCTCCGCGCGCAGCGCATGCATCCGCGCCTCCGGGCTCATCCGGGCGCTGATGCTCGCGCTTCCGAGGCTCGGGGTGGTGCCGCCGCCATGGCCGTTGCCATTGCCATGGCCGTTGCCGTTGCCGTTCGACTGCACGGGCCGCGTCGAGCTGAGCGAGGGGGCGACGTAGGTCTGCGGGATGTAGAGCGTGAAGGTGCTGCCCTTGCCCGGGGCGCTGACCACCTTGATTTCACCGCCCAGCAGCTTGGCGATCTCCCGGCTGATGGACAGACCCAGGCCGGTGCCGCCGTACTTGCGGCTGGTGGTGCCATCGGCCTGCTGGAAGGCCTCGAAGATGATCTTCTGCTTGTTCTCCGCGATGCCGATGCCGGTGTCGATGACGGAGAAGGCGAGCACCGAGCCACCCTGGTTGAGGATGGGGTGCTCCAGGCTCCAGCCACCGCGGGCCGGACGCACGTCGAGGATGACCTGGCCCTCCTCGGTGAACTTGAAGGCGTTGGCCAGCAGGTTCTTGATGACCTGCTGCAGCCGGCGCCCGTCGGTGTAGAGGTGGGCGGGCAGGGCCTGGGCGAAGTCCAGCTTGAAGCCCAGCTTCTTGTCCACGGCCATCTGCCGGAAGGTGCGCTCCACGAAGTCCTTCAGGCTGGAGAGCGACACCTCGTCCACGTCCACGCTCATCGTCCCGGACTCGATCTTCGACAGGTCCAGGATGTCGTTGATGAGCGAGAGCAGGTCGCTGCCCGCGCCGTGGATCGTCTGGGCGAACTCCACCGGCGGCCGGAGAGGTTGCCCTCGGCGTTCTCCGACAGGAGCTTGGAGAGGATGAGCAGGCTGTTGAGGGGCGTGCGCAGCTCGTGGCTCATGTTGGCCAGGAACTCGTTCTTGTACTTGGAGGACAGGGCGAGCTGCTGGGCGCGATCCTCCAGGGACATCTTCGCCTGTTCGATCTCGCGGTTCTTGCGCTCGACCTCCATGTTCTGCACCTGGAGGAGGCGGCTGCGCTCCTCGAGCTCCTCGTTGGTCTGCTGCAGCTCTTCCTGCTGCTGCTTGAGACGCTCCTCGGATGCCTGGAGGCTCTTGGCCTGCTGCTCCAGGCGGCGGTTGGTCTCGGTGAGCTCCTGCTGACCGCTGCGCAGCTCGTCGGCGAGGCTCTGCGACTGCTTGAGCAGCTCCTCGGTGCGCATGCCCGCGGCGATGGTGTTGATCACGATGCCGATGGACTCGGTGAGCTGGTCCAGGAAGGACAGGTGCGTCTCGCTGAAGCGGTAGAAGGAGGCCAGCTCGATGACCGCCTTCACCGGCCCTCGAAGATGACCGGCAGCACCACGATGTTGAGCGGCTTGGACTCGCCCAGTCCGCTGTTGATGCGGATGTAGTCGTCCGGCACGTCCGTGAGGAGGATGCGCTCCTTCTCCACGGCGCACTGGCCGACGAGGCCCTCGCCCATGCGGAAGTTGTTGGCGAGGTTCTTGCGCTCCCGGTAGGCGTAGGTGGACAGCAGCCGGAGCGTCTGGCTCTTGTCCGAGCCGTCCATGAGGAAGAAGACGCCGTGCTGGGCCTGAACCAGGGGCGCCAGCTCCTTGAGGATGAGCTTGGAGACGGTCTCCAGCTCGCGCTGACCCTGGAGGATGCGGGTGAAGCGCGCGAGGTTCGTCTTGAGCCAGTCCTGCTCGGTGTTCTTCTGCGTGGTGTCACGCAGATTGGCGATCATCTGGTTGATGTTGTCCTTGAGGGCGGCCATCTCGCCCTGGGCCTCGACCGAGATGCTGCGGGTCAGATCGCCCTTGGCCACCGCGGTGGCCACCTCGGCGAGCGAGCGCACCTGGGTGGTGAGCGAGCCGGCCATGGAGTTCACGTTGTCCGTGAGGTCGCGCCACGTGCCGGCCGCGCCGGGCACCTTGGCCTGACCGCCCAGCTTTCCTTCGATACCCACCTCGCGGGCCACCGTGGTCACCTGGTCGGCGAACGTGGCCAGCGTGTCGATCATCCCGTTGATGGTGTCGGCCAGGGCGGCGATTTCACCCTTGGCGGCGAGGGCCAGCTTGCGCTTCAGGTCACCCGCGGCGACCGCCGTCACCACCGTGGCGATGCCTCGCACCTGGGCGGTGAGGTTGCTCGCCATGGAGTTCACGTTGTCCGTGAGGTCCTTCCAGATGCCGGCGACGCCCTGCACCTGCGCCTGACCGCCGAGCTTTCCTTCCGTACCCACCTCGCGCGCGACGCGCGTCACTTCCGAGGCGAACGAGGAGAGCTGATCCACCATCGTGTTGATGGTGTTCTTCAGCTCGAGGATCTCCCCCTGCACGTCCACGGTGATCTTCTTGCTCAGATCTCCCATGGCGACCGCGGTGGTGACCTTGGCGATGTCACGCACCTGGGCGGTGAGGTTGCTCGCCATGGAGTTCACGTTGTCCGTGAGGTCCTTCCACGTACCGCTCACGCCCTTCACCTGGGCCTGACCGCCGAGCTTGCCTTCCGTACCCACCTCGCGCGCGACGCGCGTCACTTCCGAGGCGAACGAGGAGAGCTGATCCACCATCGTGTTGATGGTGTTCTTCAGCTCGAGGATCTCCCCCTTCACGTCCACGGTGATCTTCTTGGACATGTCGCCATTGGCGACGGCGGTGGTCACCTCGGCGATGTTGCGCACCTGGGCGGTGAGGTTGCTGGCCATGGAGTTCACGTTGTCCGTGAGATCCTTCCAGGTGCCGCTCACGCCCTTCACCTGGGCCTGGCCGCCCAGCTTGCCCTCGGTACCCACTTCCTTGGCGACGCGGGTCACTTCCGAGGCGAAGGTGTTGAGGTTGTCCACCATCGTGTTGATGGTGTTCTTCAGCTCGAGGATCTCTCCCTTCACGTCCACGGTGATCTTCTTGCTCAGATCACCATTGGCGACGGCGGTGGTGACCTCGGCGATGTTGCGCACCTGGGCGGTGAGGCCGCTGGCCATGGAGTTCACGTTGTCGGTGAGATCCTTCCAGGTGCCGCTCACGCCCTTCACCTGGGCCTGACCACCGAGCTTGCCCTCCGTGCCCACCTCGCGCGCCACGCGGGTCACTTCCGAGGCGAAGGTGTTGAGGTTGTCCACCATCGTGTTGATGGTGTTCTTCAGCTCGAGGATCTCCCCCTTCACGTCCACGGAGATCTTCTTGGACATGTCGCCGTTGGCGACCGCGGTGGTGACCTTGGCGATGTCACGCACCTGGGCGGTGAGGCCACTGGCCATGGAGTTCACGTTGTCCGTGAGGTCCTTCCACGTACCGGCGACACCCTCGACCTGCGCCTGTCCACCCAGCTTGCCTTCCGTGCCCACTTCCTTGGCGACGCGCGTCACTTCGGACGCGAACGAGGAGAGCTGGTCCACCATCGTGTTGATGGTGTTCTTGAGGGCGAGGATCTCCCCCTTCACGTCCACGGTGATCTTCTTGGACAGGTCACCGCGAGCCACCGCCGTGGTCACCTCGGCGATGTTGCGCACCTGGGCGGTGAGGTTGCCGGCCATCTGGTTCACGTTGTCGGTGAGGTCCTTCCAGGTGCCCGCCACATCCTTCACCTGCGCCTGGCCGCCGAGCTTGCCCTCCGTACCCACCTCGCGGGCGACGCGCGTCACCTCGAAGGAGAAGGTGTTGAGGTTGTCCACCATCTTGTTGATGGTGTTCTTCAGCTCGAGGATCTCCCCGCGCACATCCACGGTGACCTTCTGGCCGAGGTCGCCGTTGGCCACCGCGGTGGCCACCTTGGCGATGTCGCGCACCTGGGCGGTGAGGCCGCTGGCCATGGAGTTCACGTTGTCGGTGAGGTCCTTCCACGTGCCGGCCACGCCTTCCACTCGGGCCTGACCGCCCAGCTTGCCCTCGGTGCCCACTTCCTTGGCGACGCGGGTCACTTCGGAAGCGAACGAGGAGAGCTGATCCACCATCGTGTTGATGGTGTTCTTCAGGGCGAGGATCTCGCCCTTCACGTCCACGGTGACCTTCTTGCTCAGGTCGCCCCGGGCCACCGCCGTGGTGACATCCGCGATGTCACGCACCTGGGCGGTGAGGTTGCCGGCCATCTGGTTCACGTTGTCCGTGAGGTCCTTCCAGGTGCCCGCGACGTCCTTCACCTGGGCCTGGCCACCGAGCTTGCCCTCCGTACCCACCTCGCGGGCGACGCGCGTCACCTCGATGGAGAAGGTGTTGAGGTTGTCCACCATCTTGTTGATGGTGTTCTTCAGCTCGAGGATTTCGCCCTTCACGTCCACGGTGACCTTCTGGCCGAGGTCACCGTTGGCGACCGCGGTGGCCACCTTGGCGATGTCACGCACCTGGGCGGTGAGGCCGCTGGCCATGGAGTTCACGTTGTCCGTGAGGTCCTTCCACGTGCCGCTCACGCCCTTCACCTGGGCCTGACCGCCGAGCTTGCCTTCCGTACCCACTTCGCGGGCAACGCGCGTCACCTCGCCCGAGAAGGTGTTGAGGTTGTCCACCATCGTGTTGATGGTCTGCTTGAGCTCGGCCATCTCACCGCGCACGTCCACGGTGATCTTCTTGGACAGGTTGCCGTTGGCGACGGCGGTGGTCACCTCGGCGATGTTGCGCACCTGGGCGGTGAGGTTGCTCGCCATCAGGTTCACGCTGTCGGTGAGCTCCTTCCAGGTGCCGGACACGCCACGCAGCACGGCCTGGCCACCGAGCTTTCCTTCCGTGCCCACCTCGCGCGCCACGCGCGTCACTTCCGAGGCGAACGAGGAGAGCTGGGTCACGGTGCTGTTGATGACCTGGGCGGTGCGCAGGAACTCGCCCCGCAGGGGGCGATCCTCGTAGTCGAGCGCCATCGTCTGGGTCAGGTCACCCTTGGCCACGGCGCCAATGACGCGCGCCACTTCCGTGGTGGGCAGGGCCAGGTCGGTGATGAGGGCGTTGATCGCCTCCACGCACGACTGCCAGCTGCCCACGGCGTTGGGGAGCGAGGCGCGCTGGGCGATGCGGCCCTCGCGGCCCACCACCTGGCTGATGCGCGCGACCTCGTTCGTCAGTGCCTCGTTGAGGCTGATGACCTCGTTGAGCGTGTCGTAGATCTTCCCCGTGGTCCCGGTGCGATCCTCGGGCATGCGGGCCTGGAAGTCCCCCTTGCGGATGGACTGGAGCGTCTTGAGAAGGAGCTTGGCGTCGAGCGCGGTGTCGGTCTGCGCCTTGTCGGAAGACGTGGCCATGGTGGGAGACATCTCCTGTGCTACGGGTCGGGAGGCGGACGGGTCGGCAGGCGGACCGCCGCGGGAGGGGAGCGAGGCATGGGCGTGGGCTCAGGCGGCGTTGCACAGCCGCTTCAAGACTTGGGACAGGTCCTCGGAGGACACGGGTTTGACGAGATGCGCGTCGAAGCCGGCGGCGAGTGCGCGCTTGCGATCTTCCGGGTGGCCGTAGCCGGTGAGGGCGACGAGCCGGGTGTCGGCGCCACCGGCGGAAGCGCGCACCAGTTCCGCCACCTGATAGCCGTCCAGTTCGGGGAGGCCGATGTCCACCAGCGCCACCTGGGGACGCTGGGAGAGGACCAGCTCCACCGCGGCGCGCCCGTCGCTGGCCTCCGCCACGTGGTGGCCGTGCAGCTCGAGCAGATCGCGCAGCGTCTCGCGGATGTCCGGGTTGTCCTCCACGAGGAGGATGTTCAGCGGTCTCAGGGCCGAGCCGAGCGAGGCGGCGGACTTCAACATGTTGGGAATCGCCAGGGGCGCGGTGGCCTCGGCGGGCAGCGGCAGGTGGACGACGAACTCGCTGCCCTGGGAGAGGCCCTGGCTGTGGGCGCTCACGCGTCCGCCATGCATCTCCACGAGGCTGCGCACCAGGGTGAGGCCGAGCCCCAGTCCTCCCTGTGCCCGGTCGCTGCCCGGATCCACCTGCACGAAGAGATCGAAGACGCGCTGGAGCATCTCCGGACGGAGGCCGACGCCGTTGTCGCGCACGGAGAGGACGAGCTCTCCGTGGTCGCGCCGCGCCGTCAGCTCGATGCGTCCGCCGGAGGGCGTGTACTTGGCCGCGTTGTGCAGCAGGTTGGCCACCACCTGGGTCATCCGGGTGGGATCCACGTTCAGGATCAGCGGCTCCTCGGGCAGGCTCACGCTCAGCGAGTGGTGGCGCTGCTGGATGAAGGGATCGCACGCCTGGATGGCGCCATCCACGATTTCCTTGAAGGTGACCAGGCGGGGCCGGATCTCCACCTTGCCCCGGGTGATGCGGCTGACATCCAGCAGATCATCTACCAGCCGCGTCATGTGACTCACCTGGCGATCCGCGCTGGCGAAGGCCCGCTGGAGGATCTCATCCTGCGGAGCACGCAGCTGGAAGACCTCGAGCGCGTGCCGGACGGGCGCCAGGGGGTTGCGCAGCTCGTGGGCCAGCATGGCGAGGAACTCGTCCTTGCGGCGGTCCGCCTCGCGCAGCGCGAGGATGAGCTGCTCGCGCTCGCGCGCCACCGCGGACAGCTCCGCCTGGGCCTGTTCCTTCTCCTGCACCAGCTTCGCCAGCTCCTGGGCGCGCTGCTCGCGCGCCTCGGACACCTTGCGCTCGCGCTCGACTTCCTGCTGCAACAGGGAGCGCTCGTAGTGGGCCCGCGCCTCGGCGAGCTGCTGGGCGTGGGCACGGCTCTCGGCCTGCCGCAACAGCGCCTCCTGCCGGCGCACCTCCTCCTTCTTGCGGTGCAGCTCCAGGAACACGCCCACCTTGGTGCGGAGGATCTCCGGGACGATGGGCTTGAAGAGGTAGTCCACCGCGCCCAGCTCGTAGCCGCGCGAGACGTTCACCTCACTGCGGTTGAACGCGGTGATGTAGATGATGGGGATGTGCCGCGTCCGCTCGCGCATGCGAATGAGTGACGCGGTGTCGTACCCGTCCATTCCGGGCATCTGCACGTCCAGCAGGATGAGGGCGAACTCCCGCTCGAGCAGCAGGCGCAGCGCTTCGTCGCCCGACGCGGCGGTGACGACGTTGGCGCCGAGATCAGCCATCAGCACCTCCAGCGCACGGAGGTTCGCGGGCGTGTCGTCCACGGCCAGCACATCGACTCGGGAGAGCGTGGAAGACGGCGAGGGGGCGACGGAGGGCGGGCTAACCGGCAGGTCGGACACGGGCGCTTTTTTACCGTTTATCGGGACACATACCCAGGCCGGTCGTTCTGCTTTCTGTCGTCTGAATGACGACCAGACGTCCAGACGAGCCTGACCGGATGGGAAGTCGAGCGCCCGGGTCGCGGAAGGGGAGGGCTTGTCCGTGACCCCGGATACACCGGACTCTCAGGGGTCGCCGGGTTCTTCCGCCTCGGGAGGCTCGAGGAGCGTCTGGAGTGCCACCCGGAACAGCCGGAAGCGTTGTGGGGGCAGGGCGCGCACGAGCATGGCGAGCCGGCGGAGGGCAGGCTGCGTTTCGAGCTCCTCCTCGGCCTTCTCCTGCTCGTCCGGGGCGGAAGGCGGAGGAGGAAGGGCGAGGAGCATGTCGGCGGAGATGCCCAGGACGACGCACAACTCGCGGAGCTTGGGGACGCTCGGCAGCATGTCTCCCCGCTCGATACGTCCGTAGACGGTGGGGACGAACCCACGGCGTGGGCCACCTGCTCCTGGGTGAGATCCAATCGGGTCCGGGCCATCCTCAGGCGGGTACCGAGACCGGGCTGTGGCGTTTCGTCCATGGGGTGCGGACGGGACCCTACCTGATGGGAGGAGTCACTGGAAGAAAACCTGACTCATGCTCCCATCGCGGGGGCTCAGTGCCACGAGGCCCCGGAGCCGAAGAACTCCTCCAGCTCGCGCGGCGTGGGGGCATGGGGCACATCGGGGAAGAGCACGCTCCGGGACACGTGGCCGAGCAGGTGGCGCCCCTCGTCCACGACCCACAGTCCGTCCAGGGACGAGTCCTCCATCCTCCGCATCGCCTCCTCCACGGGGGTGTCGGGGGAGAGCCCCTCGACGTCCTCGCTCATCACGGAGGACACCCGGGAGGCATCCACGTCGTGTCCCATGGCGACGCCGCGCACCACGAGATCCCGGTTCGTCACCAGCCCCACCAGCTTGCCGTGCTCGCAGACCGGAAGGCTGTCGGCGTCGAGCCGGCGCATCAGCTCCGCGGCCCGCCGCAGGGTCGCGCGGGGCTCGAGCACTTCTTCTTCGCGCGTCATCACGTCCTTGAGGGTCTTCATGATCGACGGCTCCTTCTCAGGGGTTGTCCGGGGAGGTCAGCAGGCTCGCGCCCAGAGTGCCCGCATGTCCGCGGGCAGTGCGTCGCTCACCTGCTGGGCTTCACCCTCGGTGATACAGGCGCGGAGGGTGGCGAGCACCGCGCGGGTCACGCTCTCCGCCCGGGCCCGCTCCGCGCCGATGTCCGCTTCCACGCGTTGGAGCAACGCCTCCAGGCCCGAGGGTCCGGGGGCGTCGTCGCCTTGGAGAGGACAGCCTTGGAGTGCTTCCTGGATCTTCAGGGGCAACCACGCCCGTGGATCATCCGCCGTGACGTGGCGCAGGGGTCGTTCCAGCGCGCACAACACCGACACGAGTGCTCGCCGGGCCTGCTCCCTGGGCAGACCGCTCCGCTCGCCGAGCTTCTCCAGGAAGAGCGAGTAGCTGCGGGTGCACCGGGCCCGGTGCCTCCGCTCGCGCAACAGCCGTAGCTCGTCCTCCATCCGCTCGGGCTCGTCCGCCATGGTGCGTCCTCCCATCTGTACGGTGGTGATCACCCGGGCGGATGCACCTGCCCGGCACCTCTCTGGAAAGCAGGCAGGGGAGCGGAGCGAGGGGGACAGGCCGACAGGCGGCGCGGGTTCCCGGAAATAAGCGGAGGGACGGGCTCAGCCCTGCCGCCAGGCGGCGAGGGCGAACAGCACCCAACCCACGAGGAAGCCTACGCCCCCCAGGGGCGTGATGGCGCCCAGGACTCGGACGCCGGAGAGCGCCAGGGCGTACAGGCTGCCGGAGAAGAGCACGATGCCCACCACCAGGGCCCATCCCGCGCCGTTGAGCAGGGGGCTGGGCCGCAGGTGCGCGAGCAGCCCGACCGCGATGAGCCCCAGCGAGTGATACATGTGGTAACGCGCGCCTGTTTCGAAGATGGTTTGCATGTCCGGAGGGAGCCTCGTGCGCAGGGCATGTGCACCGAAAGCTCCAGCCGCCACAGACAGGAACGCGCTTGCCGCGCCGAGAATGAGCCACAGACGCATCGTCGAGCGCCTTTCTTTCCTCAGAAGTCCGACCGAGGCACCCTACCGCGCCCAGTCCAGCGCGTCTCCACTTTCTCCCGATGCCAGCTCCCTCCCCCAAGAAGCCCACCTCCCGTAAGTCCTCCCTTCCCGCGGTCCAGCCCTTCGTGCTGCGGCCCTCGTCCATCCAGGGCCAGGGTGCCTTCGCCACGCGCCCCATCAAGAAGGGCGAGCGCATCATCGAGTACCTCGGCGAGCGCATCACCCAGGACGAGGCGGATGAGCGCTACGACGACAGCGCCATGGCGCGCCACCACACCTTCCTGTTCAGCGTGGACGACGACACGGTCATCGACGCGGCGCGTGAGGGCAACGACGCCCGGTTCATCAACCACTCGTGCGCGCCCAACTGCCAGGCCTTCCTGGAGGACGAGCGCATCTACATCTACGCCCTGCGCGACATCGCCGTGGGCGAGGAGCTCAGCTACGACTACGGCTACGAGCGCACCGAGGACATGGGCCCCGAGGAGGAGGCGCTCTATGTCTGCCGCTGTGGCGCTCCCAATTGCCGGGGCACCATCCTCGCTCCCCTGAAGAAGGAGGAGCCCAAGAAGAAGGCGTCCGCGAAGAAGTCCGCGAAGACATCCTCGAAGAAGACTTCTTCCTCGAAGAAGAAGTCGTCGAAGAAGGCGCCCTCGAAGGCGGGAGGCAAGCGCGCGTCCGAGGCCCGGTCCGGACGGGGGGCAAGGGCCGCACGCGCGCGGCTCGCGGGTGAGCGCGAGAGCGGTGGACACCGGGAGTCGAACCGGGCACCGTCCCGTCGCCGCGCGCCCCGGCCTGGTTCGGGGCGTGACGGGTTGACCCGTACGGAGGACCCCCTGACCCTCTCCCTCTTCGCGGCGCTCGCCCTGACCGCCGCGCCCACCGCCTCTCAGCCGTACACCGCCCAGGATCAGGTGATGATGCGCCGGATCCAGGATCCGAGCGTGTCTCCGGATGGCAAGCGCATCGCCTTCGTGCTGCGCACCACGGACCTGGAGGCCAACCGCGGCCGCACCGATCTGTGGCTCGTCAACACCGATGGGACTTCCCCGCGCCAGCTCACCTTCACCCCGGAGAGCGAGGGGCAGCCCACCTGGAGCCCCGATGGCCAGAGCCTCTACTTCCTCTCCTCGCGGGGCGGCTCGAGCCGGTGTTCCTCATGCCCCTGGACGGGGGCGAGTCGCGCGCCGTCACGAAGCTGCCCCTGGACGTGAGCGCCTTCCGCTTGTCGCGCGATGGCCGGATGCTCGCCGTGGCCCTGGAGGTCTACCCCGACTGCCCCACGCTGGAGTGCACCCCCCAGCGTCAGAAGGAGCAGGCGCAGAAGAAGAACACGGGCCGCGTCTATGAGCAGCTCCTCGTCCGGCACTGGGACACCTGGGCGGATGGCCGGCGCTCGCACCTCTTCGTGCTTCCGGTGGATGGCTCCGCCGCCCCGCGCGACGTGATGGCGGGCATGGACGCGGACGGTCCCAGCAAGCCCTTCGGCGGCCCGGAGGAGTTCACCTTCACTCCGGATGGCAAGGGGCTCGTCTTCACCGCGCGCGACGTGGGCCGCACGGAGGCGTGGAGCACGGACCTGGATCTCTTCCTCGCGTCCGTGGAGCGTCCCGGCAAGCCGCGCAAGCTCACCGAGAAGAACCGCGCCACGGACACCCAGCCCGTGTTCAGCCCGGATGGCAAGACGCTCGCCTACCTCGCCATGTCGCGCCCGGGCTTCGAGGCGGATCGGCAGCGCGTGGTGCTGCGCACGTGGCCGGATGGCCCGGAGCGCGTCCTCGCCGAGTCGTGGGATCGCTCGGTGGGCGCGCTCACCTGGAGCGCGGACGGCAAGTCGTTGCTCGCCACCGCGGCGGACACGGGGCAGCAGCCCGTCTTCTCCCTGGACGTGGCGAGCGGTCAGGTGCGCACGCTCATGGGGCAGGGCAGCTGCTCGGATCCCCGCGCCCTGCCGGATGGCCGCGTCGTCTTCCTGCGCGATGATCTCAAGTCGCCCGCGGACCTGTACGTGATGCGCGCGGATGGGAGCGAGCCGCGCCAGCTCACGCGCGTCAACGCGGACGCCCTGGCGCGCATCCGCTTCGGCGACTTCGAGCAGTTCTCCTTCCCGGGCTGGAATGGCGAGAAGGTGCACGCCTTCGTGGTGAAGCCGGTCGACTTCGATCCGAAGAAGAAGTACCCGGTGGCCTTCCTCATCCACGGCGGTCCCCAGGGCAGCTTCGGCAACCACTTCCACTACCGGTGGAACCCGCAGGCGTACGCGGGCCGGGGCTACGTGGCGGTGATGGTCGACTTCCATGGCTCCACGGGCTACGGCCGGCCTTCACCGACTCCATCAGCGGGGACTGGGGCGGCAAGCCCCTGAGGATCTGCGCAAGGGGCTGGAGGCCGCGCTCGCCCGCTACTCCTTCATGGACGCGGGCCGGGTGTGCGCGCTGGGCGCGAGCTATGGCGGCTTCATGATCAACTGGCTCGCGAGCCAGGAGCCCGAGCGCTTCCGCTGCCTGGTGAACCACGACGGCAACCTCGACGAGAAGATGGCGTACTTCAACACCGAGGAGCTGTGGTTCCCCGAGTGGGAGCACGGGGGCACGCCGTGGGAGAAGCCCGAGGGCTTCTCCCAGCACAACCCGGTCGATCACGTGGCGAAGTGGAAGACGCCCATGCTGGTCATCCACGGTGGGCAGGACTTCCGCGTGGTGGACACGCAGGGCCTGTCCACCTTCACCGTGCTGCAGCGCCGGGGCATCCCCTCCAAGCTGCTCTACTTCCCGGATGAGAACCACTGGGTGGTCAAGCCCGCCAACAGCCTGCAGTGGCACGAAGAGGTGCTGGGCTGGTTGGACCAGTGGACGAAGAACCCGGCGCCCAAGGCGAAGGCCGCGAAGTAGCTTTCTCGGGGTTTTGTCGCCACCGCGACAGAGTTCCGCCGCGGGTTCCTCCACTCTTCCACCGGCCCGAGGAGTGGAGGGATGCCCGAGATGACGCACTACATTCGTTACACCGATTCCGTGGAGGTCCGTCAGGCGGACGAGGACGCGCTGATCCAGAAGATCGTCGCGTCGATGGGCCGGGTGAACCGCGCTCACTTCGAGCGCCACCGCCATGCCCACCGCGACGCGCACGCCAAGAGCCATGGGGTGCTCGTTGGCACGTTGACCGTGCTCGACGGTCTGCCGGAGCACCTGCGCCAGGGCGTCTTCGCCGAGCCGCGCAGCTACCCCATCGTGGTGCGCTTCTCCTCGGCGCCGGGAGACCTGCAGAGCGATCGCATCGCGACCCAGCGGGGCATGGCCATCAAGATGCTGGGAGTGGAGGGGGCCAAGGTCCTGCCGGAGCACCGGGACGAGAAGACCCAGGACTGGCTGCTGGTCAATCATCCGGTCATCCCGTTCGGGGATGTCGCCTCCTACTGGCGCGTCCAGCAGTTCGCCGAGAGCCGTGGCTCCTCTTCCGAGTTCTCCAAGCAGCTCACCTCCACGCTCGCGCGGGGCGCCCACAAGGTGCTGGGGCTGGCCGGCGTCCACAACGAGACGGTGAAGGCCCTGGCGGTGCGCAACACCCATCCGCTGGGGGAGACGTTCCACAGCATGGCCGCGCTGCGCTTCGGGGACTACCTCGCGAAGCTCAGCGCCGCCCCCTTGTCCCCGGAGCTCCGGCTTCTCACGGGCAGGGAACTCGACATCGATGATCCGTCCTCGGGCGTGCGTGACCTCGTCACCGCCTTCTTCGACTCGCACTCGGCGGAGTACGAATTGAGGGCCCAGTTGTGCACGGACCTGGAGCGCATGCCGGTGGAGGATGCCTCGGTCGAGTGGCCCGAGAGCCTGTCGCCCCACCAGCCCATCGCGAGGATCTCCCTGCCCCGTCAGGACGCCTACAGCCCCGCGCGCCGCGTCTACGCCGATGACGTGCTGTCCTTCAACCCCTGGCACTGCCTCGAGGCGCATCGCCCCCTGGGCTCCATCATGCGCGTGCGGCGCACGGCCTACGAGGCGTCCTCCCGCTTCCGGCACGAGATGAACGTGCGCCCGCGCGTGGAACCCCGGGACATCTCGGACATTCCGGCCTGATTCGGGTCGGAGTAGGGTGGTGGCCCATGGCTCCGTCCCCTGATTTCGATGCCTACCGCTCCGAGTTCCCCATCGTGCGCGAGCAGCTCGCCTTCAACCACGCGGGTGTCTCGCCCACGAGTCAGCGGGCCGCCAACGCCATGCGGGAGTGGTCGGAGGATCTGCTGCTGCACGGGGTGCGCTACGAGCGGGGCTGGGAGGCGCGCACCGAGGCCACCCGGGCGCTCGCCGCCCGCATCATCGGCGCCGAGCCCGAGGAGATCGCCTTCGTGCGCAACACGGGGCATGGGCTCGGCCTCGTCGCCGAGGGGCTCGACTGGCGCCCCGGGGACGAGGTCGCCGTCGCCGCGTCCATCGAGTACCCCTCCAACGTCTATCCCTGGCTGCACCTGCGCGACCGCGGCGTGAGCGTGCGGGAGATCGAGGCGCACGAGGGCGGGGTGACCCCCGAGGCCGTGGCCGCCGCGATCACCCCCCGCACCCGGCTCGTCGCCGTGAGCTCCGTGCAGTTCTCCTCGGGCCACCGCACGGACCTGGAGGCGATTGGCGCGCTGTGCGAGCGCGCGGGCGTGCTCTTCTGCGTGGACGGCATCCAGAGCGTGGGTTGCATCCCCGTGGACGTGAAGAAGTGCCGCATCCACTTCCTCAGCGCCGACAGCCACAAGTGGATGATCGGCGTGTCGGGCATCGGCTTCTTCTACGTGGACCGGAACGTGCTGCCGCGCGTGCGGCCCGTGCTCGTCGGCTGGCGCTCCACCACCGACCTCTGGAACTTCAACCAGTCCCACTTCGAGCTGCGCCCGAACGCCAGCAAGTTCGAGGAGGGCAGCCACAACTACGCGGGCATCTACGCGCTCCACGCCGCCCTGGGCCTGCTGCTGGAGGTGGGGATGGACGCCGTCGCGGCGCGCATCCGCGAGCTGCTCGTCCACGCGGACTCGGAGCTGCGTGCCCTGGGGTGCTCCACTGGCCCCACCCCCGAGCACCGCGCGGGAATCCTCACCTTCCTGCCGCCTCGGGGGATGTGACGGCGCTCGCCGCGCACCTCACCGAGCACCTCGTGAGTTTCTCCCTGCGCCGGGGCCGCATCCGCCTCTCGCCCCACTTCTACATCCAGCCCGCCGAGGTGGACCGCGTCGTGGCGCTGGTGCGTGATTTCTCCGGACGGTGAGCGTCCATCCGAGGTGGCCCTGATGAACACGAACGAACTGGCGTCGCTCGCCCGCCTCGACGGCATGGCCCAGGCGGAGTTGTGTGCTCGGGGCGAGGTCTCGGCGGCCGAGTTGTTCGACGCGTGCCTGGCTCGTATCGACGCGTTGAACCCGCTGTTGCGTCCGGTCGTCACGGTGGCTCGCGAGCGCCCCCGTCCGGTGGGCTCGGGGCCGTTCTCCGGAGTGCCCTTCCTGGTGAAGGACTCCATGCCCTGGCCCGGTCTGCGTTGGTCGATGGGCTCGCGGTTGTTCGCGGCCAACGTCACCCAGCTCCAGACGCCCTACGGCAAACGGCTCGAGGAGTCGGGGCTCGTGTGCGCCGGCAAGAGCGCGATGTCGGAGTTCGGATTGCTCGCCAGCACCGAGACGTTGCTCGAGGGCGTGACACACAATCCGTGGGACCTCGCCTGCTCGGCCACGGGCTCGTCCGGTGGCGGCGCGGTCGCCGTCGCCGCGGGGCTCGTCCCGCTCGCGCACGCCAACGACGGGGGCGGTTCGCTTCGCATCCCCGCGTCGGCATGCGGTCTCTTCGGCTTCAAGCCGAGCCGTGGGCGCACGGTGCCCGCGAGCTTCGTCAGCTCGGACTTCGGCGACATGACGAGCGATCACTGCATCAGCCGCTCGGTGCGTGACAGCGCGCTGCTCCTGTCGCTCACCGAGGATCGCTCGAGTGATGCGCCCGTCGGCTTCGTGCGCGAGCCGATTGCCCGCGGGCTGCGTATCGCGGCCTGGACGCGTACGGCGATGGGCGAGGAGCCGGAGCCCAGGGTGCTCCGCGCCTACGATGAGGCGGTGGCGCTGCTCATCGAACTCGGCCACGAGGTCGAGCCGATCACTCCGCCTCTCTTCGAGGGTCCCGAGCTGGGCGACGCGTTCTTCCTCGTTTCGGGCGCGGCCGTCGCGGACGTCATCGAGAGGATTGATCAGACGCGTGACGAGCCCGTGCAACACGACGAGCTCGAGCCGTTCACCTGGGCGCTGGTCGATTCCTACCTCGCGCGCGGTCCCGACGCCCTGCCGCGAGCGCGCGCCGCCTTCGCTCGGGCGGTGCACGCCTACGGCGAGGCCACTCGAGGCTACGACGTGGTGCTCACGCCGACGATCGCCACCGAGCCGTGGCGTATCGGGCACCTCTCACCCGTCTTCGGACGTGAAGAGCTGCTGCGCCGCACGGGACGAGCCCTGGGCTACACGCCCCTCCAGAACATCGCGGGTTGTCCCGGGATGTCCGTGCCCCTTCACTTTCCAGGGGAGGGTCCTCCCATCGGCACACACTTCGCCGCGGCGCCCGGTGCCGACGCGCTGCTGCTCGGCCTCGCGTACCAGCTCGAACAAGCACGCCCGTGGAAGGAGCGCTGGGCTCCCTATTCGATTCCCTCGCTCTTTTGACTGGCCTCACGACCGCGACACGATGAGAGAGGCGTCTACTACGCCGGAGGGTTGAGCATCCGCTGGCAGATCTCCTCCCAGACCGAGCGGCTGACGCGCATCGCCGCGTTCTTGCAATGGACGATCAACCTCGCGTGGCTCGGGGGGAGTTGCAGCGTCTTGGCGAAGAGCCCCAGGAGTTGTCTCCACGTCTCGAGTACGTCATGGAATGAAGCATTCCAGCTCAGCCGATGACGTAAGGCTTGCACCCGCGGATCCACCTCAACCCACCTTCCCGAGAGGAGCCGGCTTGAGCTCGGGGTCGAACTCCTCGGCGAGAATGCGGTCGAGGTCTATCGCCTGGCTGATGTCGAAGGCGAGGGCCATGGCGAAGGCTCGTCGGGCCGCGGTCTGCTCCGCATCGTCCAAGGGCACGTGCTTGCTGCTCGCCCAGCGCACGAGCCGGACGGCATTCCCCAAGTGAGCCTTCCCCAGACGAGCTGAAAGGCCATGGCCGCGGTCAACGCCAGCAGTTGCTCCTCGACTGATGACGACATGAGAGTGCCCGCGCACCCAGGCGATGCCTTGCCCGGCGGGTTCGCGGGCGGGTGTTTCTACTCCGGACAGGGAATGCAACGGCCCTTGTTGTCGCGACAGGTGTAGTCCACCGGGCAGGGCGCCATGTCGGACCGCGAGAGTGCCAGCGCCGCCGTCCCGCCACCCAGCACTCCAGCGAGCAACACGGCTACCATCATCACGTTCTTCTTCGTCATGGAACGCCTCCATCGAGCCAGCCATCAGCGACTGGGACTCCAGCACACCCCGTGCGGGGCTGTCGTGTCAATGCGTGAAGGCCGGAGGCGCCCATGGATGCTCACGTCAAGATGAAGTCCTTGGAGCGGTGGAAGCAGAAGGCCCGGGCACTCAAGACGGAAGTGGCGGCGCTGCTCCTCGCGGTCCGGCACCCCTCGGTGCCGTGGTACGCCAAACTCCTGGCGGCGGCGGTGGTCGCGTACGCCCTGAGTCCCGTGGACCTCATTCCGGACTTCATCCCCGTCCTGGGCTACCTCGACGATCTGATTCTTCTCCCGCTGGGCATCCTGCTCGTCCGCCGGCTCATCCCTCCGGCGGTGCTCGCGGAGTGCCGGGAGCAAGCCCTTCGAGACACTCACCCACGCAAGACGAGCTGGATTGCTGGCGCCATCATCATCGCCCTCTGGGCGGCGCTCGGGTTCTTGCTCGTGCGGTGGTGGTGGCACCGGACCGCCGCCTGACGGGCCAATCCCAAGATGACAGCCTCTGACTTCGCTTCCATGTTTTACGTGGATGGGGGATATTCTCTGGATTCCTGGAAAATCCTCCAGCCGTATGATGGAGAGGAGTCGAGTCATGAGGTTTCAGTGGGTCCGGATGCTCGCCGTCCTGTGGGCGGCGGGCTGTGGAGTCAGCGCGGAGGAGAAGTCCCTGCTCCAGGCCGAGCAGTCGCTCGCGGGCTTCGAGGTGAGCACGCCGCTGTCGCTCAACAAGGTCGCCTTCCTCCAGGGCGAGCGCCTCGAAGGCTCCGTCACCTACAAGAACACCACGGGCCAGAACCTCGTCATCGCCAACCTCGCCATCGCCATGCGGACTCCCACGGGGGGCCACGCGGACCTGTCGCCCGGTACGGGGGCGCGGACGCTGACTCCCGGCCAGACGCTCCCGCTGACGGCCGGCCGTACCTTCTCCGCCAGTGACGCCCCGGGCACCTGGACGCTCTTCGCCAGTTGGCAGGACAGCAGTGGTGCGTGGCACGAGGAGGCTGCGCGTACCCTCACCCTCCTGGCGCCCGCCACGAGCCGCCTGAGCGTGACCGGGCCCCTGGCGCTCAACAAGAGCGCGCCCTTCGTGGGCGAGCTCCTCCAGGGCACGGTGACGTACCAGAACACCGGCACCACCGCCTTCTCCACCCAGACGCTGGTCATCGCGGCGCGCCGGCCCGATGGCTCACAGGCGGACCTGTCGCCCTCGCTCCATGGGCGCACCTTGCAGCCGGGGGAGTCCGTCACGCTGACCGCGACGCGGACGCTGGACCGGCAGGCACCTGGAAGGTCTTCACCAGCCACCAGGGCGCCGATGGCCAATGGCACGAGCAGGCGCCCACCCTGGTGGAGGTGAAGACAGGCACGCCCCCGCCCTCGAACTGGCGGCTGGTCTGGCAGGACGAGTTCGACGGCTCGGGCCCGCCGGATCCGACGCGCTGGGGCTACGAGGTCGGCTACGTGCGCAACAGCGAACTCCAGTACTATACCCAGGGCCGCCAGGAGAACGCCCGGCGCGAGAATGGCCAGCTCATCCTCGAGGCACGCAAGGATGGTTGGAATGGGCACGACATCACCTCGGCCAGTCTGATCACCAAGGGGAAGAAGAGCTTCCTCCAGGGCCGCATCGAGGTGTTCGCCAAACTGCCCACCGGCAAGGGAACGTGGCCGGCCTTCTGGTTGCTGGGCACGAACATCGACCAGGTCGGCTGGCCGGCGTGCGGGGAGATCGACATCATGGAGAACGTCGGCTACCAGCCCACCACCATCCACGGCACCGTCCACACGCCGTTCTACTACCACGGCTCCTCCGCCGGCCCGCGGGGCGGCAATACCCAGACATCCTCACCCTGGCTCGACTATCACCTCTACGCCATCGAGTGGTTCCCGGATCGCATCGACTTCTTCGTGGACTCGGTGAAGTACTTCACCTTCCTCAACGAGGGAACGAGCGCGAAGTGGCCCTTCGACAAGCCCCACTACCTCTTGTTGAACCTGGCCATCGGCGGTTCGTGGGGCGGCGGTCAGGGCGTGGACATGAGCCTGTTCCCGCATCGCGTGTACGTGGACTATGTCCGCGTCTACGAGCGCATCCCCTAGGCGCATCGCGCTCGGGGCGCGATGGGTTCTCGAGTCTGGTGTGGGGGCCGCGCGAGCGTGCTAGGAGGGCCCTCCTCATGTCCTCGGATACCCAGCCGCCCTCGTCAGGGCGTCCCTCGTTCCTCTTCCGGTGGGCACGCGCGTTGCTCCCTCCGTTCGCGGCCTTCGTGCTCGCGCGCGGACTGCTCTTCCTCGCCGCGTTCAAGGCCGGGCAGGTGCCCTGGCGCGCGGATGCCTGGGTGCGCTGGGACTCCGGGCACTACCTGTCGATCGCCACCAACGGCTTCATCCTCCACCCCTGCGGCCCCGACTACGGTGGGCCGAGCAACTGGTGCGGAAACGCCGGCTGGATGCCCGGCTATCCGCGCCTGATCGGCCTGCTCGCGCACACGGGCCTGACGCCCGAGCAGGCCGGTGTCTCGAGCTCCGCCCTGTTCACGCTGGGCCTGCTCGTGCTGCTCTGGACGGGGTTTCTCGGGCAGCGGATCCAAACCCTTCCGGTGCTCGGGCTCGCGGCGCTGTTTCCGGGACAGGTGTACCAGCACGCCGTGTTTCCCATCTCCATGTGCCTCTTCTTCTCGCTGCTCTGCCTCTTCTTCCAGGAGCGGCGGCGCTCGGTGCTGGCGGGCCTCGCGGGGGGCGTGGCCGCGTTCTCCTACACCACGGGCTTCCTCCTGGCCCCCGTGGTGCTGGGGGCGGAGCTCCTCGCGCCGGGCCGCTCCGAGGGGCCCGCGGGGCCGCGCGTGCGGCGAGGCGTGGTGATGGCGCTCGGCGTCATGCTGGGGTTCGTGGCCGCGCTGGTGGTGTTCCAGGTGCAGACCGGGGCCTGGAACGCGCTCTTCCTCTCCCAGGCGAAGTACGGCCACGGCCTCGGCAATCCCCTGGAGACACTCGATGCGGTGGTGGGTCCTCTCTTCCGGGGAGAGAACAGGCATTGGAAGAACGCCAGCCCCCGGGTCCAGACCCTGCTGGTGGCCCTGCTGGTCCTCGTCCTCGTCGCCCGCCCGCTGTCCCGGTGGCGGGAGGTGGGGCCTCGAGAGCGCTGGCTCGCGTTGTATGGGTTGGCTTTCTGGCTGTTCCCCCTCGTCATGGGACGGGGAGTGAGTCTCTATCGCGCGGAGTCCTTGCTCGTCCCGCTGGCCCTGCTCGCTCGGCGCCCCGCCGTGGCGGGCACGTGGCTCGTGCTCGCCGCGGCGCTGGTGGTCCCCATGGGCCGGCTGTTCTTCCTGAGCATCCTCGTCTGAGCCCATGGGCTCCTCCCATGACGCCAGTCCTTGGAGTGCTAACATCCCGTCGCTGGGAGGAGAGGGGTGACCGCGACGACGGGGATGTGGAGCAAGCGGACCGCCAGGGTGCTAGCCGTCATGATCCTGGGCTTCTACGGTCTGGACGTGCTGATGCTGGGCGGTTTCAGTCCCTGGACGCTGGGATTCCGTCTGGTGTGGGCGCTGTCGCTGCTGGGCTACTCGGCCTTCAGCTCCGAGCTCCCCGACCCCTGGGCGCGGTGGATCGAGGACCTGCACATCGTGGTCATCGCGTGCAGTGTGGTGGGGCTCGTCTGGATGACGGGGGGCACCCTGATAACGGATTTCAGTTGAATGTTCCTATATCTCATACCCGCAGTGCCGAAACCAGCCGGCGATATCCTCATGCGTGATGAGGTCCATGGCTCTGGCAATGGCGTCATCGAGCGCCTGTAGGGTACGTGCGCCCATGCCCTTGAGCAGCTCCTTGAGCTTGTTCCAGAGCAGTTCAATGGGATTGAGGTCCGGCGAGTAGGGTGGAAGGAAGAGAACATGGGCACCGGCGGCCCGAATCCGCTCCAGGATGTGCGCGGGCTTGTGCGCACCCACGTTGTCCATGACGACGATGTCGCCGGGATTGAGCTTGGGGACGAGCATGTGCTCGACGAATGCTTCGAAGACATCGCCCGTCGTGGCTCCTTCGATGGTCATCAGTGCCCGGATGCCGTCCAGAGCCAAAGCGCCCAGCACGGTGGTGACGGTGCCGCGGTTCCTGGGGACGTATCCCACCACGCGCTCACCCCGTGGAGCACGTCCGTGAGTGCGCGTCATGCTCGTGTGGCAGCCGGTTTCGTCGAGGAAAACGAGCCGTCGCGGGTCGAGCAGGAGCATCAGAAGGAGGAAGACGCGCCGCAGTGCCTGCACTCGCGGGGAACGCTGCTCCGAAGCTACGAGCGACTTTTTTGAGTCTCAGTCCCTCGCGTCGCAGCGCCCTCCAGACCGACGAGGAACTGGTATGCACCTCTGTCCGGGCCACCAACGCTTCGAGGTGCTCCTGCACTGTGGCATCGGAGTGTATACGCACCGGCCCTTGAGCGTCTCCAGCACCTCCCCCTGGAGGGCCGAGAAGTTGCCGCCGCCTCTCGGTCGTGGCTCCAGGCTCCCCGTTTCGTCCTCGAGCTTCAGCCAATGAGAGAGTGTCTTGGCGCTCACACTGAATTCAGCGGCCACCTCCTCCATGGTTCTGCCACCACGCCTGTAGGCCGCAACCGCGCGCTCACGCAAGTCCACCGAATAGGGCCGGGGCATAACTCCTCCTCCAGTCCCAATAGGGCAAGGTTGACCGGAACATTCAACTGAAATCCGTTATGAGTCCCTACTTCGTCCTGGTGCCGGTGTTGCCGCTGGCCAACTGCTTGATGTACCGGCGGAGCGCGCGGGCGGGCCTGCTGAGCGGTGCGGTGAGCTCCCTGGGGACCTTCGCGCTCGGGTGGATGACGGAGCACCACCTCCTCGAGGCGCTCTTCCGTATGAGCATCGTGTTGGCCATCACGATGTTCTCCACCTACCTCGCCCAACAGGTGCGGCGGACGCAGGGCTCGGAGCAGGAAGTGCGGCTCGAGCGCGCCCGGCGCGAGTCCCTGGAACTGCTGGCCGTCAGTGAGCACCGCCGGGCCCAGACGGAGAAGCTGGCGGCGCTCGGGCGGCTGGCGTCGGACGTGGCCCATGAGATCAACAACCCCCTGGCCTATGTGGGGTCCAACGTCGACTTCGTGCGCGAGGCGCTGCGGCGTCCGGGCGAGATGTCGCCCGAGGAACTGGCCGAGGTGCTCGAGGAGACTCGAGAGGGGTGCGGCACATCCGCCGGGTCGTCGCGGACCTGCGGGGCTTCGCGCGCATGGATGTACGGGAGCCCACGGAGTGTTGCCCGGCGGAGGTCGTGGGAGATGCCGTGAAGCTGGCGTCGCTCCGGCTCAAGCACGTGGTGAGGCTGCGGGTGGAGGTGCCGGAGTCGCTGCCGACGGTCTTCGTGGTGAGGCAACGGCTGGTGCAGGTGGTGCTCAACCTGCTGGTCAACGCGGGCGATGCCCTGGAGGAGCAGGGGGGACGTGACGGCGAGGTCTGGGTGCGAGGGCTCGGTGAGGAGGGGCGCGCGGTGCTCCTCATCGAGGACAATGGACCGGGCTTCGCCCCCCACGTGTTGCCCCGGCTCTTCGAGCCCTTCTTCACGACGAAGGGGCCCGACAAGGGCACGGGACTGGGCCTCACTCTGTCGAGGGATCTGGTGGCCCAGTTCGGCGGCCAGCTCACCGCGAGCAACCGCCCGGAGGGCGGCGCTCGCCTGCGCATCGAGTTCCCTGTCCAGGGAGTCAGGGATTGAGTAGTTGGAGCCAGCGCCGGGGCTACTTCGCGATCTTCCAGACGTTGTAGAACTGGGTCCAGTAGATACCCGAGTCGTCCACGGCGAGATCTTCCGTGAGGTAGGTCTCCGCGGTCAGGATCTGATCTCCGCTGCCATCCTTGCAGGTCGCCGTGAAGACTTCGTCCTTGATCCAGTAGATGCGCCCGTCATCGACGGCCAGGATGTCTCCGGGATCATCCGCGTAGGCGATGTTGGTCACGGCGCCGCCGCTCTTGGAGATCTTGTTGAGCCCGGTGTAGTAGTCGAGGAAGTAGATGTCGTTCGCATCCTGGGCGAGGGCGTGGAACTTCCCCGCCGGGACGAAGAGGAGCAGGGTGGGCGGGGCCCCCCGGTCTTCGGCGCCTTCCAGAGGTTCCATCCCTTGTTGTTCGCGGTCCGGTTCACCCAGTAGAGGCTGTCGTCGTCCACGAGCGCCTGACGCGGCTTGGTGGGGGTGCTGCTCTGCGCGAGCATGGACGGAGTTCCACCCGTGCGCGGCACCGCGTAGAAGTTCCCATCGGTTCTGTCGACCCAGTAGAGGTGGGTCGCATCTCCCGTGAGGAAATCCGGCCAGCCGGCCGTGGTCGGAATGCCGGTGAAGGAACCGTCGGCGTTCAACCGGTTCACCTTGCCCGGCAAGGGAGACGCGTTGCCCAGGACGAAGAGCTCTCCGCCCGTCTGTCGCACGGACGTCGTGGTGGCGAGATTCCTGATGAAGAGCTCGGAGGGACCACCTGATTTGGAAACCCTGCCCACGTAGCCGTTGTTGATATACGGATAGACGCCGCCGGAGAAGTACACTTCATTTTCGGTCAGCGCGAGGTGGCTCGTGGACCCGTAGCTCGCGAGCAGGGCGGGCGTGCAGACCCCTCCATTGCACAGCGGCGCGCACGCCGAGAGGGAGGTGGCGCTATTCCTTCCCTCCGCCATGCTGGCCGTGGCGAGGAGGAGCGCCGACGTGGCGGAGAAGAGGGTCAGGGAGGAGTGCAGTGCCCTGCGCAGGTTCTTCATACGTAACACCTCATCGAAGACTTGGAATGGAAGACACGTATGGAGCGACAGCAAACAGCGCAGTGCGTATGTCATGCTCGTTGTTTTGGGTCAAATGGAAGCTGGGTAAATCGGTTTTTTATTGTTTTGCTTGTTGAGAGGGTGAGAAATGACGCGGTTGCTCAGGTGCCCCCGGAGAGGGGACATGCCCAGCGATGCGTTCAGGTGAGACGTCGTCAGCGGACGGCTTGCCGCACCGCCCCGTCAATAGACGATGCAGTCGAACTTCTCGATGATGGCTCGGAGTTCTTCCAGAGTGGTGTTGAACCGCTTCGCAACGGTCGGGGCGTGTTCGGTCAACGCCCTGGTGCGAGGCGGGTGGGTGTGAAGCTCGTCTACGACGACAGAGCCATACCGGCCCGGCCACTTGACGCTGCGTAGCTCAGCGGCTCGTTCTATGGGGTCCAGGATGGTGAAGCAGGGCCATTTAGGAAAGCGGATGCCGGCTGGGTCCGACCCCGATGCGGCAAGCGTCAAGGCGGGCCTCGGTGAAGTCACAATCCTCGATGGTTCCATGCTGGAACCAAGGGTCACTCCCGTATTCGGGCCAATATCCGAAGTCACAGCCCGTCAGCTTTCCCTTGATGCGGCAGCCCTTCAGCGAGGCGGCTACCCAGCATTGGTGGTTCTTCAGCTCCTGCTTTACCTCGAAGGTGCAATCGATGAACTGGGCTTGTTTGATGATCAGGCGGCTGGCGGGAACCTTGAGGACGATGGTGCAGTTGCGCAGCGTCAGGCCGGTGCTGAGATAGTAGAGCGAATTCTTGTCCGTCAGCTCCAGTCGCTCGTTCTCAATCTTCTGGTCTTTGAAGATGACGTTCTCGAGCCAGGTCATGACCATCCCTCTCAGAAGGTGAGCATCCGGAAGAACTCGCCCGCCATGCGCCGCGGATTGAGCCCTGGTTCGGGTCAGTAGAGGATGCAGTCGAATTTCTCGATGACGGCCCGGAGCTCTTCGGGTGTCGTTTCGAGCAACTTAGCGGAGGCGGGAGCGTAGTAGGTCAGGGCTCTGGTGCTTGGTGGGTTCTTGATGAGTGTGTCCGGGATGATGTCGCCATGGGCACCCGGCCACTGGACCCTATTGAGTTCGCGGGCTCGCCCGATGGGGTCCAGGATGGTGAAGCAGGGCCACCTGGGGAAGCGAATGGTGGCCGGGTCCGACCCCATGATGCGGCAGCCATCCAGCCGGGCCTCGGTGAAGTCGCAGTCCTCAATGGAGCCAAGCTGACACCATGGCAGGCTGCTGTATTCAGGCCAGTGGCCAAAATCGCAGCCCGTCAGACGCCCCTTGAACCGGCATCCCTTGAGGGATGCCCCTATCCAATCCTGATAGTTCTTCAACTCCTGTTTCACCTCGAAGGCGCAATCGACGAACTGGGCTCTGTCAATGGACAGACGCCGGGAGGCCACCTTCAGCACAAGGGTGCAGTTCTTCATCATCAGGTTGGGGCCGAGAATGTAGTTCGCATTCTTGTCCGTCACCTCCAGCCGCTCGTTTTCGATTTCCCGGTCCTTGAAGACGACGTTACCGAGCCAGTCCATGACCGTCCTTTTTAGAAGGTGAGCATCCGGAAGAGTTCGCCCGCCACGCGCGGCAGATTGGCCCCAGGCTCGAGTCAGTAGACGATGCAGTCGAACTTCTCGATGATGGCTCGGAATTCTTCCGGGGTGGCGTCGTATCGTTTTGCCTCGGCCGGGGCGAAGAGTGTCAGGGCCTTGGTGGAAGGCGGTTGGTCGTACAAGTCCTCGATGACAACAGAGCCAAAGCGTCCTGGCCACTGGACGCTGTTGAGTTCGCGGGCTCGCTTGATGGGGTCCAGGATGGTGAAGCAGGGCCACTTGGGAAAGCGAAGGCTGGCAGGGTCACAGCCCATGATGCGGCAGCCATCCAGCCGGGCCTCGGTGAAGTCGCAATCCTCGATAGATCCCTGCTGATACTCCGAGTCACTCCCGTATTCGGGCCAGTGCCCGAAGTCGCACCCATACAACCGCCCCCTGATTCGGCAACCCTTGAGCGAGGCTCTTATCCAGTCCTGGTAGTTCTTCAACTCCTGTTTCACCTCGAAGGTGCAATCGATGAATCGCGCTCCGTCAATGGATAGATTTCGGGTGGGTACCTTCAACACGAGGGTGCAGTTGCGCAGCGTCAAGTTGGTGCCAAGGAAGTAGAGCGAGCCCTTGTCGGTCAACTCCAGGCGCTCGTTTTCGATTTCCTGGTCCTCGTAGAAGACCTTGTTGTAGAGCATCCGCTGCCCTCTCAGAAGGTGAGCATCCGGAAGAACTCACCCGCCATGCGCCGGCCATGCCGCGCTAGATTCGACTCCGTACCCGAGAGTATTTCGTACTTGAAGCCTCCAGGAACTTCCACATCGACACCTTTGCTCAGGCTGAAGTCGTAGAGGTGCTTGAACTGGTCGCTCACCCGTTTTTGCACAAAACGCCCCCGGGCCTCGCGCTCCAACAAGCGCGCCAGCCAGTATTCGCCCTGCTTCTCCGCGTCTCTGATGGCAGCTCTCTCCTGTTGGCTAAGGCGGTGAGGCCCCCACTCCTTGGCGGCCTGGGTGACGGCCTCCTGGAGCATGTCCCCCACCTTGTCCTCGGCGGGAATGTCCGCGGCCGACTTGCCGCGAGGCAGGTGCCAGCGCTGGCCGTCGCTCAGTTCCACCTGCCGGTTGCCACCCCGGTGGCGGATGACGGTTTCAGCAAAGCGGCCCCCCGGAGCCTGCCCGGCTCTTGAACCCATCCTCTGCTTGAGCATCACCACGGCCAGGGGGCCCTGAGGAGAGGTGGCCACCGTGTCCACCGCCGCCACCACCTGGGCCAGGGCGCCCTCTGTCGCGAGCGACACCTTTGTCATCTCCAGGCGCCCCATGACGCCAGCGCCGCCCTGTGCCTCGAACTGCTTGCCGGCGAGACTGAAGCGCGGAAGCGACTTCACCCGTGGCAGCACCTGCCCCAGCGTGTGCCCGCCCAGCGTGGCCACGGCGAGAATCATGGCCCGGGCCGCGTCCTCGCCCATCACCTTGCCGAATTCCTCACCCGCCACGCGCAGCTCCTCGAAGGTGGTGGCGTGGTGCGCCGTGTCGGCCATGCGGGCCCATCCATCCATCAGCCCGTACACCGTCTCGAGGCCCACATAGCCCATCAGGAGGAGGGTCATGCCGGCGGCCAGGGCCTTGGTCGTGGGCTCGGGTACCACCCACATCATGCAGTAGAGGGTGACCGTCCAGACCACCGTGGAGACGATCATCCGCACGTCCAGCAGTTCGTGTACCAGGGCCTGGCGCGTCTCATCGAGGACGTGGCCGAAGGCCAGGGCCAGGGCGAATGCCCTCCGGTCGTCGGTGCGCAGGTAGGGCCCGTCGTCCAGAAGGCCCAGACAATCGCCACCTCCCCGTGGCGCACACCACTGGAGGTACCGGCCCTCAGGGCTTCATCCGCCGCGGGGGTGAGGACCACCGGGCCCTCCTGGCGCTCGGGCACCAGGGTGTAGGCCTGGCCGCGATACACCTCCAGCAGCCAGTCTCCCTGGCTGTCCACGGTCTCAACGCCCCTGGGGGGTGGCAGCAGGTGGAGCAGCTCCCGGGCAGCCGCTTGTGGAGTCTTCGTCCCCAGCCGCATGTCGCGCGAGAGACGCAGGAAGGCTCGTTGAAACTCGGCCCTGGGAATGGGCACCGGCCGGGTGGCGATGGCGCCGGGCTCCAGGAAGTCCACGTCGTACACGGTGGCGGACTCGAGGCCGGGCTCCGCCAGAGCGGCCACACGCTCCTCTGGCGCCGGTGGGGACGTCAGCGCATTGGAGCGGTGGGCCACGAGGTTGCCCCGTGGGGTGCCCGTGGCACACGACAACTGGGAAAGGGCGAGGAGGGCCCAGGCGCCGATGCTGGGGCTCAGCTGTGTGCTCGTAGGGCGAGCGCTAGGAAGACGGGTGAACATGGCGCAGCTCCGGATGCGACGCAGCCAAAAACTGTCGCTCCGGAAGTACATGGAAATGCAGGCGGATCCGTCAATCCACTGGGTTTGCCTGGACAAGGTGTCTGGACAAGGTGTCAGCCGACTCGGAGGGGATGCGGCGCCGAAACGAGTTCTTTGACACCTTCCGTGCCTTGTTGGGAGTCCCCAATGATCCGCTGCCTCAGGTCCATCAAAAGTGCTGTCATTCTCATCGTTCTCTTTTAACACCCGGGTGCCGCATGTCATTCGTTCTCCGCTGTGACACTCTTTCTAACGGCAGAGGTGGATGGGGCGAGTGGCGCTTCAGCGAGTAAACCCACTAGAAAGCTTGGCCAAAAGATCTTTGACACTACTTGATGGGTTTATTTTTACGCATAGCTCCATGAGGTTGGCCTTGCTGTACTTCGACTCTCTAGAGGAGGCTGCAAGAACACGAAGCAAGACCTGAAACAATGTTTTGCCTCGTAGGTGGCTTGTGTAGTTCTTTATAATTAGATCGTAAGTCAGCGGATCTGGATCTTTGAATCCGTATTTCGATGCGAATGACGAATCGATTCCAATGGTTCCAAATGGAGAGATTTCATTGGGATGGATTGCGACATTTGCGTCTCGGCCCAGCATGTATTCATCAACGCAAAAGGCGAACCACTTGCATACGAATGATAATAGTTGCCTAAACTGCCCGTCTTCATCTGTGGTCATTATTTTTTCTATATCAGAACCAGAGTAGATGTCGTTTTCAATGCTGTATCCAGTGGTCCAAACAACATCCGGATAGGATGCTGGGACTCCACTGAATAGCCACATGTCCTTGTCAGCTAGAAAAACAGTTTTTATGTGGTTGAATTCTGATCGGCGTACAAAGAGTTCAAGAAGAGTGGTTCGTCCTCCACAAGATAATGCATTGACTCCTAGGGTTTGAAGTGATTCCTCTATGTGTCGATAGACCTGTGCGTCTCCAGTTCCCTCAACCAGCAACGTCGGGAGCGAAGTGCGTTTCAGTAGAGAGACCAACTCCTCTGTTGTGGGGAGGGGCACGGGCATTATTCACCACCCCTATCTGAATCGAGCAGCAGTTCCTTGTCTTGATATTTGCTGTAGATGAAGGGAGAGTGGGTCGCGACAATGAATTGATTTGTTGAGCCCTGGGATAGCAGTGTTGGAAACAATATTCTCTGCCAGTCAACATGTAGGCTGATTTCTGGTTCGTCAATGAAAATGGTGCTTTTCTGTGCGAAAGCATTGTAGGCCAAGAAGCTGAGCATTTGCTTCTCTCCAGCGGAGAGGGCGTCGGATGATATGGCCTCTCCCGCTTCGCCGAGTGTTAAATGTGATGTTACCTTGATTCCTTTGTGCTTGAATATTTTTGAAATCAGGTCGCTGAGAGCAGAAAACGGCCTGAGGAAGAGTTCTTGACGTTCTTTGTGTTCTGTTACGATGGCCTGTATCATCTCCAGTATCTTGGTGGCCTCTCCGAGCTTCGAGGTCTCATCCACAGCCTCTGGCTTTGTGGTTCTGTAGTGCTCGATTAGTTCGGTTATGGCTTTTGAACGCTGGTTGTTGTCTTGGTTGATTTGTTCTGATGTGTCAGCGTATTGCTTTGTTAGCATGCTGACGATGTCGCTGGTCGATATTGATGAGACAAAGCGGTGTTGTCGGACGGATATTCTGTCGGACAGTCGTGCAAGAGCGTGTTCGATAGGCCCGCTGTCGCTAGCTGTGACGTAATACCTTGGTGCTTCTGTTGCCGTTGTTAGTTCTGTAATTCCACCCATTGAGAATCCCCCTTCTATGCGTCGAAAGGTTGGGAAGAATACCGATGAGTTGGGAAAATCCGCAATTGTCCTGTTGAGCTTGTTTATGGGGTCGCGAGTTGCGAGACTAGATCTCATTGAGGGAAGAGTTTTAGCGCTTATTGTCTCTGTCTCTGGGGTTTCAAGTCTCCATTCGATTTGTCGTTCCTTTCGACGAATTTTAGATTTTGCTGAATCCTCTGTGTTTTCTGTTAGTTTTATGGATAGGGAGAAGTTGTCTGTCACTAGATGAGCAGAACGAAAGTTGATTTCCGGCTCTATTCTCTCGAGATTTCCGCTCATCATATACCATATGAGTTTTAGGAGGGTGGTTTTCCTGAGCCATTCTTTCCCGTGATTATGTTTATGTCAGGATGAAAGTTCAGGCTGAAGTCCATCTTGTTGTTTAATCCGACTACTGTTATGGATTTGAGCATTTGGAGTGATGGGTGTGATGTGGAGATGGGTGGTTTGTTTGCTGGACTTAATGTAAGAGACTTCATGGGGACACGGAAACAAAAAGTTCGCGTGCTTGATCTTTAGGGGCGGACAAGGTGTCAGACGACTCGGAGGGGATGCGGCGCCGAAACGAGTTCTTTGACACCTTCCGTGGACACCTTCCGTGGAAACGAGTTCTTTGACGCCTTCCGTGGGACACCTTCCGTGCCATTGGGGGGGCGCGCGGAAAAACAAAACCCCGGCACGCCTGAGGGCGCCCGGGGTTCTCACCGCACCTCTGTCCGTCGCGGCGCTACTGCGCCGGGAAGAGGTTGTCGATGGAGAGGTAGCGCTCGCCCGTGTCGTAGCAGAAGCACAGCACCCGGCTGCCGTCCGGCATCTCCGGCAGCTTCTGGTTCACCGCCGCCAGCGCCGCGCCCGAGGAGATGCCCACGAAGATGCCCTCCTCACGCGCCGAACGCTTGGTGAACTCGAACGCCGCCTCATCCGCCACCTGGATGGTGCCGGTGAGCGACTCCTTGTGGAGGTTCTTCGGGATGAAGCCCGCGCCGATTCCCTGGATGGGGTGGGGCGAGGGCTGGCCACCGCTGATGACCGGCGACTTGCTCGGCTCCACCGCGAACACCTGCAGCTTCGGCCAGCGCTTCTTGAGCTCCTCGGCGCACGCGGTGATGTGCCCGCCCGTGCCCACTCCCGTCACCAGGTAGTCCAGCCCCTCGGGGAAGTCCTTGAGGATCTCCTGCACCGTGGTGCGCTTGTGCACCTCGATGTTCGACTCGTTCTCGAACTGCTGCGGCATCCACGCCTTGGGGTTGGCCGCCACCAGCTCCTGCGCCTTGGCGATGGCCCCCTTCATGCCCTGCGCCCGCGGCGTCAGCTCGAAGGTGGCCCCGTACGCCGCCATCAACCGCCTGCGCTCGATGCTCATCGACTCGGGCATCACCAGGATGAGCTTGTAGCCCTTCACCGCCGCCACCATGGCGAGCCCGATTCCCGTGTTTCCCGACGTGGGCTCGATGATGACGCTGTCCTTCTTGAGCACGCCCTTCTTCTCGGCGTCCTCGATCATCGCCAGCGCGATGCGGTCCTTGATGCTGCCGCCCGGGTTGGCCCGCTCCAGCTTCATGTACACTTGGACCCGCGAGGGAAACAGCCGGTTGATGCGCACGTGCGGCGTGTTGCCAATCGTCTCGAGGATGTTCTGGGCCTTCATGGGTTCGGCTCCTCCAGGAATGATTCCGTTAGCCTAGACGAATATCCGCCATGTCAGATGTGATATTCCAGCTCGTCGAATTCCGTCTTCCCCTGCCGGGCTCGGACCTCGCTGCGGCGGGTCACCATGGACTCAGGGGGGATGCTCTGGGTGATGAAGGCGTTGCCGGCGATGATGCTGCCGCGGCCCACCACGGTGTCGCCGCCGAGGATGGTGGCGTTGGCGTAGACCACGACGTCGTCCTCGATGGTGGGGTGGCGCTTCTTGTCCGCCGGCCCTTCTCCACCTGGAGCGCGCCCAGGGTGACGCCCTGGTAGATGTTCACCCGCTCGCCGATGACGGTCGTCTCTCCGATGACGACGCCGGTGCCGTGGTCGATGACGAAGCGCCGGCCGATGGTGGCGCCGGGGTGGATGTCGACGCCGGTGCGCTGGTGGGCCAGCTCGGTGAGGAGCCGGGGCAGCAGGGGGAAGCCGAGCCTGTGCAGTGCATGCGCCAGGCGGTAGATGGCGATGGCGTAGAAGCCCGGGTAGGTGAGGATGACCTCGTCCACGCTGCGCGCCGCCGGGTCCGCCTGGAAGATGGCGTCGGCGTCCTGGCGCAGCCACTCGTAGATTTCCGGCAGCGTGTCCATGAAGCGCTGGGGGATGTCGCGCGAGGGCATGGGGTAGCGGGGCGCGAGCGTGTCCATCACGCGCGTGAGCACCGCCTCGAGCACCGCGACCTCGGAGCGCACCCCCGCGGCGCTACAGTCGGGACGCTGGGAGAAGTGAGGGAAGAGCAGCGCCAGTACCTTCTCGATGAACTCGGGCGCGGAGGCACGCACGTCCGGAGGGAAGCAGTGGCGTTGGCGCGCCTCGAGGAGTGTCTGAATGAGCCGAGCGTTGGGTTCTGCCATGACCGACGAGACTAACCGCTAATAGCGGCCGCCGCCCACTGCGCTGACGATGGCCGAGACCGCCGACAGCATGGCCACGGTGAACTGGTGCACGGGTAGCTCGCGGGCGTTGGGAATCTTCTCCAGGACCTTGGCGCGCGTCTCCGGGCCCGAGTCGAGCTTCTCGAGGGGCACCTTTGACATGGCCAGCAGTTGCTCGTTCGTCACGTGCTTGTTGTCGAGAATGGCGCGGTGGAAGAGGCTCTCCGGCGTGTCCCCCTTGAGCGTGACGGTGGGGCCGCGGTGGGCGCGGGCCGAGGCGGCGGGGAGACGGGGCGGCGGCCGATCGGATCCATGCCGTCATTCTCTCGGTTTCAGAGAAATTGTTGCCGATCCAAGGGGATGAGGTGGTTGGCCCTCGCGGGGGTGGAGTAGGGTCGGGTGGACTCCCTCACTCCTCGTGGACGAGAGCCCACCGCCATGTCCCAGAAGAAGTCCGGTCCCCCGCTCCCCATCGAGAACATGCGCGCCAAGCTGCTCGCCGACCCGGACACCCGGCGGATCGCGGGGGACGTGGGGATGGAGTTGGAGGATTACGTGGAGATGGTGCTCCACTACCTGCGCAATCCGGAGCAGGAACCCCAGCTCTACGTGGCCCCGGACGAGGAGCTGCGGGCCGCGGGCTACAACGCTCCCTCCTCCGAGCAGGTGGGCCAGTTCCTCCTGGCGGGAGTCCGGGGCGAGCTGGGCCTTGGGAACGTCGAGGCCTACAAGAGCCAGTTCGAATCCCCATCGGGCACCCAGGACAAGCCCTCGCTGCGGGGCGACGAGGACCAGGAGCAGGTCTCGGTGGACGACGAGACGAGCCAGGAACTGCTCAAGCAGGTGCCCAAGACCCGGCCAGGCCGCATGTAGTCTCGTTTTCGCGCAACTCGAGAACCGCCTCCGCCGATAACCGCCTCGTATGCCCCGTGATTCGGGGCCATTCATGAACCCACCCGGTGAGCATCCCGGGCAGACATGTGAGGCAGGCCATGGGAGTTGGCGGAGCAGGAGGCGCGGGTGGTTCGGGTCGGGGGGTGGTGCGAGTTCGGCGGGCAAGAGCGGCGGTGCGACGGGCTCGAGCGCGGCGGGCAAGACCGGGGCGGCGGGCAAGACCGGGGCGGCGGGTAAGACTGGGATTGGTGGGGCGCTGGGTGGCATCGGCAGCGCCATCGGCAAGGCGATGGGCGGGATTGGCAATGCGCTGGGCAGTGCCGGCAAGGCCCTGGGCAGCGCCGCGCGTGGGCTGAGCTCGGTGGCCGGCAAGGCCGCGAGTGCGCTCGGCAAGGTCTCGGGTCTGGTGCAGAAGGGTCTGAGCACCCTGACGGGCCCCATCAAGAGCCTGGTGGGCAAGGCGCTGGACAAGGCGCCCTTCGGCATCGGTCAGCTGGCCAAGCCGTTCGCCAACAAATTCATCGATCACTCCCTGGCCATGGTGGCCGCGGGTCCCCTGGGCGGTCTCGGCTCCCTGATGGGGGCGGCGCCCACGGTGGGCAAGCTGGCCGACATCGTGGGCACCGTGAGCGCCGGGGCCACCGTGGCGGGTGAGGTGGCGGAGGGCAAGCTCAACATGCAGCACATGGCCGCCTTCGCGCAGGCCGCGCTGCTGCGTTAGTCCGAGCGGCGGCTTGGGGACGGCCCCCACACGGGGGCCTCAGCCGCGCGTGAAGCGGACGCGGATGGGCGGAGAGGTGGCCGGTAGGGCCGTCCCTCGGCGTCCAGGGCGGCGTCGAAGCGCACTTCCCGGGCACAGGCGAGCGCCGCCTGCCCGAAGCCGTGGCCGGGATCCGACAGCAGCTCGGCCGAGGTGACCCGGCCCTCCGGGGTGACGACGACGCGCAGGACGACCGTCTGCTCGTCGATGCGCAGGGCGTCCGCCTCGCGCGGCCAGGGGCAGCTCCAGTTGCGCGCGGGCAGTTGGACGGACCGGGCCCTGCCCGGCGAGGCGGGGCCGGGGGCCTCGGCGGCCGTGCCGGGCACGGCCTTCGTGGAGCGTCCATTGGAGGCCGTCACGCCACCGGCGTAGCTCTCGGCGGAGCCGCTCACGATGTCGAAGCCCGTGAAGTCCAGGGGCGCCTCGGCGGCGTCCACCGCGACGACCGCGGCGGCCTGGGCGGGCTCGGCGGGAGGCGGGGGCGTGTCGCGCGGGGGCGCCTTCGCGGGCGCGGGGGCGCGGGCCACCCGGGGCGCGGGAGCTGGCGTGGGGGCCGGTGGAGGCGGGGCGGGAGGCGCCGGGGGTTGCAGGTCCACCACGTGCTCCACCTTGATGGTCGGCTTGGGCGCGACGCGGGGGGCGGGCGCCGGTGCCGGGGCCGGCCCGCCAGGCGAGCACCCCCGCGGCGCCATGGAGGACCACCGTCGCGAGGACCGCGCCCGCGAGGATGCCCGGGGGCCTCGTCCGCACGGGGCCCAGGATGATGGTCGCGATGCTCTCCTCAGGGCTTCGCACGCTCGTCTCCCTCGCTCGCCGCCGGGGCCTGCACCGTGCCGAACGCCACCCGGGTGAGACCCGATTCCTTCAGCCGATCGAGCACGGAGATGACCAGCCGGTGGGGAACGGAGCCGTCCGCCTGGATGACGGCTCGCAGCTCGGGATCCCGGGCGAGCGCCTCCTGGGTCTTCTGCTTCAGCGCTTCTTCCGGTATCACCTGCCCATCCACCCAGAGCTGGCCGTTGGCGGTGATGGAGATGGCGAGCACCGTCTGCACCTGCTCGCTCTGGGAGGCCTGGGGCAAGTCGAGCGGCAGGGCGGGGCTGTCGACGAGCTTCGTGGTGACCATGAAGATGACGAGCAGCACGAGCATGATGTCGACGAGCGGGGTGACGTTGATGCCCTCGATGATGCCGCCCCGGGGTTGGGTTCCACCGGCCATGGCTACACCACCCCTCGCGCGTGCTTGGGCTCGCGGGCGCTGGCGTGAAGCGGCACATCCGTGGGGGTCTTCTCCGCGGCGAGCTCGCTTCCGGCACTGCCCCGCTCGCGGGCGGACAGGTAGGCCAGCACGAGGTTGGTGAGGGCCTCGGCGTCCGCGAGCATGCGGGTGATGCGCCGTTGGAAGTAGTTGTAGGCGGCGACCGCGGGCAGGGCGACGCCGATGCCCACGGCGGTGGCCACCAGGGCCTCGGCGATGGCGGCCATGACGGCGCTGGAGGCGACCTGGGGCGTGTGGCCGCCCGTGCCGCCCGGCGCGTGGCCCAGCGCCTCGAAGGCCAGCAGCACGCCGATGACGGTGCCGAACAGCCCCACGAAGGGGGCGTTGTTGCCCAGCGTGCCCAGGTAGGCCAGCCGGTTCTCCAGGACGGAGCGCTCGATGGCCAGCGCGCTCTGCATGCCCTTGTCGGCGGCCATCAGCCCGCGGGGGGCGAGCCGCAGCCCGGCGCGGGCCACCATCGCGCCCAGGGACGTGCGCCCCTCGAGCTTCCCGAGCGCTCCGGCGAAGTCCCCGCTGGCCAGTGACGACTCGAGCGTCTGGGTCAGCTCGCGCAGGCCGTCCTGCTTGCCGCGGAAGACGAGCCAGCGCTCGACGATGACACCAAAGCTGCCCAGGGACAGGGCGAACAGCAACCACAACACCCAGTTGGCCCCCCACTGCACGAAGACGTTCTTGATGATTTCAACGATAGGCATCTTCGTCGTCCTTCGCCTTCAAGGCTCGCGTGGGGGGCCGTTGGGGGAACGGGGTCCTACTCTAGTGTCAAAGGATTGGGACTAGCGCAACTGGAGGAAGGAGAAGGTCAGGCCCTGGGTGGTGACCGTGGGCTTGCCGTTGTCCCCCAGCAGGTGCAGGGTGGTGGCCGTGGAGCCGTTGGCGAACTCGGAATAGAGGATCTGATTGTCGGCCTCGTAGAGGAAGGTGCTGCCCGTGGTGGCCGGGAAGGCGTCCTGCTTCGTCGCGGTCCAGGTGGTGGTGTCGACCTTCCACCACTCCCAGCCGGCGCCGCTCGCGAGGATGCGGGCATTGCTGAACGACGTCTCGGGGGGAATGGTGTCGTTCAGCACGCGCACGTACGTCACGCCCTGGGGGCCCGGGAGCAGGGCGCCCGTGGCGGCGCCGCCCGCCAGCGAGTTCAGATCCTTGTAGAAGGCGGGGTCGAACTGGAGCGTGTCCGGGTTGAACTTGAGCAGGCAGGGCGCCGGGTTGTTGTTGGGGGCCACGCGGTGCGCCGCCGCGCCGTACACTTCCGTCGCCGGTACACCTGACCATCGCCGCCGAGCACGCTGCTGTGCACGTAGCCGCAGCGGTCGTCCTTCACGAGGGTGGCCGTGTCGGTGCGCGTGTCGATGGAGACGACGCCCGCCACCTTGGTGACGGTGGCGCCCGCGCGCCAGCCCACGGGCATGATGACCTGGTTGTCACGGCGCACGGGCGACGGCGAGAAGATGACGCTCGAGCCCGCGATGCTCAGCCCCTCGATGGAGATGGCCTTGGTGACCGACAGGTCCGTGGGGTTCCAGACGATGATCTGCGAGGAGTCCCCGTCGAAGTAGTAGGCCTTGGTCGGCGAGACGAACTGGAAGTTGTTCTGGTACTCGCCGATCGACTTCACCGCGTAGCCGGCGAAGCTGACGCTGCCGTCCTCCTGCAGCGTCCCGTTGCTCGACAGGGTGTAGCGCGTGAGCTTGGAGCCCTCGTCCTGGCCCACGAAGATCGAGCCCGACTTCGCGATGCCCACACCGAGCGCGCGGCCGGGAATGGAGATGGCATTGTCCAGCGACAGCGTCGCGGCCTGGTCCACCTTGCTCGTCAGGACGATGTAGCTCGTGGGCTCATCGGCCGTGATGACCTGGGTGGTGAGGGCATACACCGGCCCGGTGGTGGGGATGCCGGGGTTGTTGGGGTTGCCAGGGGTGCCGGGAGTGCCAGGGGTGGGCTCCGGATCTCCGCAGCCCGCGAGCAGGGACAGGGCGAGCGCCGCGGAGGCGAGGCGCGAGGAGCGGAAGGGCGAGGTTCGGTTCATGGAGACTACCTTTCTGCTGTGAGGAAAGCCGGGATCAGTGCTCCACCGTGAGCTTGGCGAAGAGGCTTCGCCCGGGGCGTTGCACACCGTAGAAGTCAAAAGCGAGCGTGTCGGTCAGGTTCTGCACGTCGACCGTCCAGCCCAGTGTCCAGGCCGAGGCCCGGGTGACATAGGACAGCGCCAGGGATTGGAGGAGCTGGGTGGGAATCTGCATCTTGGGATTCGTGATGCCCACTCCCTCCCACGCACGGGAGAAGGTGTGGATGTAGCGCACGTGCCACGTGAGGGACAGCTCATCCCTGGCACTCATCAGGCCACTGGCCTGGAGGCGGGCGGTGCCATTGGCTTGCAGATAGGGACGGTTGGGAATGCGCCGGCCCGCGAAAGCGCCAAAGGCTCCTTCTGTCGAGGTATTGCGCAGGTCCTGCCAGGTGGCATTGCCCTCCAGGGAGAGGTACTGCCCCGGGGAGGTCCACCCGGCCGTGCCGGCGGCGCCCAGGGAGCGGGCCGAGAACACGTTCTGATAGGTGAAGTAGCTGTCCCGGCCCACCAGGACGATGAGCTGATCCGCGAACCGGCCAAAACCCACCACGCTGGCCCGGAACGCTCCCGCGCGGGTGCGCGGTGCATCGTACGCGAGCTCGAGGTTGAAGTTGTGGCTGCGCTCGGGATTCAGGTCCAGGTTGTCGGCGATGAGGACTCCATCCCCGAAGATCTCGTCCGGGCGGGGCTGCCGCGTGGCGTACTCGTAGGAGGCCTTCGCGGTCAGCTCGCGCAGCAGGCGCAGGCGCATGCCGTCGCCCACGCCCACGCCATGCATGCTCCGCCCGATGGGAACGAAGGAACCATCGGGCATCAGCCGCTGGGCATCCGCCACCTGGAGGTAGTCCTTGAGAAAGACGATGTTCTCCAGGCGGTCATCCAGGGCACCGAGCGTGTATTCCAGACCGGTGACCAGGGAGAACAGCTGGCGATCGGCGGAGAGGATCGGCTTGTCCCAGGGCTCGCAACTGGAGATCCTCTCCCGTGCGGCTCACGGCCGTGGGCGCGAGTGCCAGCCGGAGCGTGTGAGCCGCCGAGGGCGTCCATCCCAGGGTGATCCGGGCGAAACCGGTGTGCTGGCTCACGCGCCGCTCGATGGGGCGCCTGAGGAGCTCTCCCGGCTTGTCGGGCTGCTCCCTGATGCAGCTGCCCAGCCAGTCGTAGGAGCACGTGCCCAGGTCGTCCAGACGCGTCCGCCGCGAGACGTAACCCCCGATCGCCTCCGCGGAGATGCCCCCGGAGAAGACCTGCTCATAGCGCAGGGTGGTGCCGAGGGAGTTCTCCCCACTGGTCACGTCCCCATAGGGCACCACCATGTTGAGGCTGTTCTGCAATTCCTTGTCATTGCCGTTGGCGAAGACGCGCAGCAGCAGGCGCCGGGCCCAGGGCCTGTCCACGAAGCCCGCCTCGACGCTGGCCCCCGCGGCCCCATAGGCATCATGGAAGCGGTAGACCCGTCGGAGCTCGGTCTTCCCGCGGAGATTGGCGACCTCGGCGAAGATTGGGTAGTCATTGCGGGTGCGATCGAGGAAGGCGTTGGCCCGGAGGAACAGGCCACTCGGCTCATGCTGGTGCCGGGCGCTCAGCGTGAGCCGGTGCGTCTCGAAGGAGCCCAGCTCATAGGACGCCGCGGCGCCCGTCCCGCGCACCTCTTCATCCGTGACGAGCTGGACGGCGCCTCCGAGCGCGTCGCTTCCAAAGCGGATGGGGACGACGCCCTGGTAGATCTCCACCCGCTGCACGAGGTTGACGGGGACGTTGGCGAGCTCCGGCCCATAGCCCGCGAGCTCCAACGGCACCCCATCCACGAAGAAGCGGATCTGCTCGTCCGTGAGCCCTGCGAGCGAGAAGCGCGCCCGGCTGCCGAGTCCTCCCGAGCGGCGCACGTTCACGCCCTCGGTGCGTGACAGGGCCTCACCCAGGTCGGCCGCCTCGCGCTGGATGTTCTCGGTGTCGATCACCTGGACCGACTCGGCGGACCGGCGCCGGCGCTCCCCCTCGGAAGGGCCCTGGACGGTGACCTCGATGGGCTCGTCCGAGCCCGCGGGCGGCGGCGGGGGCGCCGGCGGGGTGGGCTCCGGAGGCGGTTGGAATTCGTAGGTATAGAGGATGCGCGAGGGCATCGGCGTCCCGTTGCGCCGCGCCGGCTCGAAGCGCATGCGCAGCGCCGCCTCGCGCGCCGCCTCGTCGAAGCCATGCCCGGCCGGCCCCACCACCTCCGCCTGGGTGACCCGGCCCTCCGCGTCCAGCGTCAGCCGCAGGACGACCTTCGCCTCCAGCCGCTCCTCCAGCGCCTCGGGCGGGTAGGTGGCCTCGGCGGACTCCTTCAGCTTCGGCGCCTTGAGCGCGGGCGCCGCCGGTGGCGCTTCCTGCGCCCGGGACTCGCCCGTCCCCAACAGCCCCGCCACCAGCAGCGCCAACCCCACGCCCCGTACCGTTCCGCTCCACTCGCGGAATATGAAAATGGTTCTCATTCTCATTTTCGGGGCGGTGTTAGGCGTGATCCGGAGCGGTGTCAAGGAGGTTGGGGGGTTCAGGCGGCCTGGGCGTGAGGGGCGGGGAGCGCGCGGAGGTGCTCGGCCACGAGGAAGGCGAGCTGGAGGGCCTGATCGGCGTTGAGCCGGGGGTCGCAGTGGGTGTGGTAGCGCAGGGGGAGATCGTTCTCGGTCACCTCGCACGCGCCGCCCAGGCACTCGGTGACGTCCTGTCCCGTCATCTCCAGGTGGAAGCCGCCGGGGTGGACGCCCTCGGCGGAGGCGATCTGGATGAAGCCGCGCACCTCCGAGAGGATGCGGTCGAAGGGCCGCGTCTTGTAGCCGTTGCTCGCCTGTAGGGTGTTGCCGTGCATCGGGTCCGTGGCCCAGACGACGGGGCGGCCGTCGCGGCGGGTCGCGGCCATGAGCCGGGGCAGCCGATCGGCGATCTTGTCCGCGCCGAAGCGGCCGATGAGCGTCAGCTTGCCGGGGATGGCCTCGGGGTTGAGCACGTCCATCAGCCGCAGCAGCTCGTCCGGCTCCATCGTGGGGCCGCACTTGAGGCCGATGGGGTTCTGGATGCCGCGCATGAACTCCACGTGGCCCCCGTCGAGCTGCCGCGTCCGCTCGCCGATCCACAGCATGTGGGCCGAGGCGTCGTACCACCCGCCCGTGGAGGCATCGAGGCGCGTCTGGGCCTCCTCCACGTTGAGCAGCAGCGCCTCGTGGCTGGTGTAGACGTCGCGCGGCTCCAGGCTCGGCTCCTGCCGCTCGGGGTGCGCGCTTCCCCAGCGCTGGAGCGCCTCCAGGTCCGCATGGCGCTCCTGGGTGAAGGCGCGCACGAGCTCCATCGTGTCCGCGCATTGCCGCCGGGCGAGCAGCAGGCGCTCGGGGTCCGGCGTGCGCTCGGCGAGCGTGAACGCCATGCCGTTGATGTTGTCGCCGCGGTAGGCGGGCAGGGTGATGCCGTCCCGGGTCTCCACGGGGCTGGAGCGCGGCTTGGCGAACTGGCCCGCGATGCGGCCGACGCGCACCACCGGACGGCCTCCCGCGAACGTGAGCGCCACCGCCATCTGGAGCAGCAGCCGGAGGGTGCCGCGGATGTTGTCGGGCGAGAACTCCTTGAAGCTCTCCGCGCAGTCACCGCCCTGCAGGAGGATCGCCTTGCCCTCGGCGACCCGGCCGAGCGCGTCCCTCAAGCGGCGGGTCTCCTCGGCGGACACCAGCGAGGGCAGCCGGGACAGCTCCTCCTCGACCCGCGCCAGGGCGCGGGGATTCGGATAGTCGGTGGGCATGTGCTTGAGGGGCCTGTCCCGCCAGGAACGAGGGGTCCAATTTCGATTCATCACAGGAGCGCCATTACCAGGGTGAGAACGGGATGAAGAGGACGGGGATTCATGGTCGTGGCAGCAGTCCCCGTGCCACGCAGTCGCTCAGATAGCGATCCATCAGGGCACGGTCCGGGGAAGGGCAGGAGATACCGCTGTCGGCGAGGCTTCGGGTCAACTGTTCGCAACGGATGCGCCCCAGGCCGAAGGTGGCATCCGCCGAGCCCGCGCGCAGATCGAAGAACGCCATCGTGGCGCTGTTGTCCGCGCTGTCCGCGCGCCGGGCGAGGCGCTCCCTCCACTCGGGGAGCGGGCACGTGTCCACCCGGTAGCCGTACGCGCGCACCCACTGGAACACGTCGCTCAAGCGCACGTCCGGATGGGGGGCGAGGTTGAACACCGGCCCGGTCCGGGACACCAGGGACAGGCGCACGATGGCGCGCGCCACGTAGTCCACCGGGGTCCACGTCTCGTGGACATCCATCTGGGGAAGCACGCCCGCGGGGATGCCGGCCAGCAGGATGCGCCAGACCAGGTCCTGCGGATTGACGATGCCCGTGCTGGACGCGCCCACCACGCGGCCCAGGCGGTAGACGGCCACCGGCAGACCGCGCTCACCGGCCTGCTGCACGAGTCTCTCGGCGATCCACTTGCTGCGCTGATAGCCGTCGAGCAGCCCCGGGTGGGCGGGGACGAAGTCCTCGGGGACCTCGGACTGGAGGTTGGACGGAGGAGCCACCGCGAGCGTCGACACGTAGTGCAGGGGCTTGGGCCGCACGGCGGCGGCCAGCCGCAACAGCTCGCGCGTGCCGCCCACGTTCACCGCCTTCAGGCTGCCGTACTCGCGCACGACGCTGACCACCGCGGCGTTGTGGTAGACGACGTCGCACTCGGCGGCCAGTCCGTGGAAGCGCGTGGCGCCCAGGCCCAGCCAGGGCTGGCTCAGGTCCGCCGGCAGCGCGAGCACCCGCTCGGCGAGACCGTCCGTGGCGAGCCCCTGGCCCACCAGCGCCGTGCGGATGCGCTCCATCGCCTGGGCCTCGTCCCGGGCCCGGACCAGGCAGACGACCCGCGCGTGCGTCTGGCGCAGCAACTGATCGAGCAGGTGCGCGCCCACGAAGCCCGTGGCGCCTGTCAGCAGCACCTGCCGCGGCGGCGCCTGGGACACGGGGCTCTTGTCGTGGGCGAGCGTGCTGGGGACGATCTCCTCGGGCAGCTCGGCGTCGGCGAGCATGGCGGCGGTGAGGCCACCGGCCTGGGCCTGGGTGCCCGAGCCGTGCTCCAGCGCCTGGGCCAGGCCCGCGGCGGTCGGATGGCGGAACACCGTGGCGACGGGCACCTCGCGGCCCAGGGCCACGCCGAGCCGGTTGGCCACCTGGATGCTCTGCAGCGACTGTCCGCCCAGCTCGAAGAAGTCGTCCTGGGCCGTCACTCCGCTCACGCCCAGCACCTGCTCCCAGATGCGGAGGATCTCCCGCTCCAGTTCGGTGGCCGCGTCGGCGGACATCGTGCTTGCCTCGGTGGCCATCTTCCGGCGCAGCTCGGCGCGGTCCACCTTGCCATTCGAGGTGCGCGGCAGCCGCTCGGAGAAGACGAAGGCGCCCGGCACCATGGGCGCGGGCAGGGCTCCCAGCAGGTGCCGGCGCAGCTCCGCCGCCGTGGGCGCGGGCGAGGTGGCGACGACGTGCGCGCACAACCGCCGCGTGCCTCCCGGAAGAATCTGGCCGACCACCGCCGCGTCCTTCACCCCCGGCAGGCCGAGCAGCACGGTCTCGATCTCGGCCGGGTCGATCCGGTGCCCGCTGATCTTGAACTCGTCATCCACGCGGCCGACGAACACCAACTGTCCGTCCTCGCGCAGCCGGGCCGTGTCACCGGTGCGGTAGGCCCGCGGGCGGCCGGGCAGTTGCCCGAGCACCGTGAAGCGCGCCGCGTCCAGCTCCGGACGTCCCAGGTAGCCGCGCGCGAGGCCGCCTCCCAACAGGTACAGCTCGCCCTCTGTGCCCGGAGCGGCGGGCCGCCCGTTCTTGTCGAGCAGCGCCGCGCTCACTCCCGGCAGCGGACGGCCGATGGGCACTTCGTCGGAGCCGCCTTCCGCCTGGGGGCCGCTGAGCGTGGCGACGGTGGCCACCACGGTGGCCTCGGTGGGGCCGTAGGTGTTGAGCAGTCGCACCCCGGAGCCCACGGCGGTGCGCCAGCGGGCGACCCGCTCGGGAAGCGCGGCCTCTCCGCCGATGATGACCGTGCGTACGGAGGACGGCAGCGTGAGCCCTCCGGTGGAGACGCTGTAGGCCAGCTCGTGCCAGAACGCCGTGGGCAGATCCAACACGGTGATGCCGGCGGCGGTGCAGGCGTCGAGCAGCCGGGGCACGGACTGGAGCATCTCGTCGGTGCGCAGCACCAGCCTCGCGCCGGCGCACAGGGTCAGGAAGAGTTCCTCCACGCTGGCGTCGAAGTGCAGCGGGGCGAATTGCAGCACCCGGTCCTCGCGGCGCACGCCGTAGCGCGCCGTCGCGCCCGCCACGAAGTGGGCCAGCGCGCCCCGGGTGATCTGCACGCCATTGGGCTGTCCCGTCGAGCCCGAGGTGTAGATGACATACGCGAGACGCTCTTCCTCGCTCCGGGGCGTGGACGGGGACGGCTCGCGCGAGGGCTTGTCGTTGCGCCGCACGGCCAGACCGCCTGGAGGCTGCGGCTCGGCCTTGGGCTCCGGGCTCCTGGCGGTGGTGACGATCAGCGCGGGCGCGGCGTCCTCAAGGATCGAAACCGTCCGGGCCGACGGCCCGAAGGGATCGAGCGGCAGATAGCCCGCGCCGGCGAACAGCACGCCCAGGCTCGCCACGATCGCGTCGATGCTCCGGGGCACCATCACCGCCACCGGGGCATCGGGCCGCGCCCCTTCCGCGACGAGCCGCTCCCCGAGCGCCCGGGATGCCTCGAGCAGCTCGCGGTAGCTCATGCGGTACGGCCCGTGCTCCACCGCCACCGCGTCCGGCTGCTCACGGGCGCGCTCGGCGAGTTGCTCCAACACCGGGCGTGGGGCACAGGGCAGCGGCTCGCCCGTGATGAGGGCGGACGTTCCAGCGGAGGCAGCCTCCGTGCTCTCCGGCGCGTGGCCCGCGTGCGTGGACGAGGCCAGGGAGAGGAGCTGGGCGAGGGGCTGTTGGGGGGCCGCGCTCAGCGTGGCCAGCACCTGGAGGAAGTCGCGCTGGTGGGCCTCCAGCTCGTCGGCGCCGTAGCAGGCGGGGTTGGCGTCGAAGTCGATTCGCGGCCCACCGCCATCGGCGCGGGCGTACACGCCGATGGAGAGATCCTCCACGGGTCCGGCGGAGATGTTGTGCGCGATCCCCGGCATGCCCGCGAAGCGCAGGTCGTAGTCGAACGGCATGATGTTGACCACCGGGCCGAACAGCCGGCGCTGTCCGCCCACCATCTTCAGGTCCCGGCGCAGTTGCTCGTAGCGGTAGCGCAGGTGGGGCCGGATGGAGCGCATCTCCGCCGCCACGCCCCGGGCCAGCTCGAACAGTCCCTGCTCCGGCCGCACGGGCACGCGCAGTGGCACGATGTTCATCGCCATGCACGGCACGCGCAGCGCCGCCGAGCCGAGCCGTGACATCACCGGCAGGCCGAGCACCACCTCCGGCGCTCCCGTCTTCTGGTGCATCCAGGCCGCCGTGGCGGCGAGCACCGGTCCGGCCAACCCAGGCCCTCCTTGCGCGCCGCCTCCTGGAGCCGCTCCGCTTCACCCTTCTCCAGGTGATGCGTCTGGCGGACGAAGCGGGGTGACATGGGCTCGGGCCGGGCCAGGGTCACCGGGGTGGGCCGATCGGCCGGCGCTCCATCCAGAAGGCCCGGTCGAGCGCGTACTGCGGCCCGTTGCGATAGGCGGCGTCCTCCTCCACCACCGGACCCAGGCGGCGGAAGCCCTCGGGGGCGGGACGTCCCGACACCTTCGCGGTGTAGAGGTCGGCCACCCGCCGCGCGAGCAACGAGAAGCCGAAGCCGTCCATGGCGATGTGGTGGACGCGCTGGAACCAGAAGAAGCGGTCGGGCGCGGCCTGGAAGAGCGCCTGGGTGAAGAGCGGACCCTGGCGGAGATCGACCGGCCGGGAGAGGTCCGCCCACATCCACTCGAGCGCCGCCGCCCAGGGATCCCGCGCGCCGCGCAGATCGATCCGGTGCAGCTCCCAGTCCGAGGACAGCTCGGCCACCTGGACGGGCCCGTCGGCGCCGGGCACGAAGCGCATGTGCAGGGCCTCGGCCTCCCCCACCGTCTGGCGCACCGCGGCCTCGAAGAGGGCCGCGTCCACGGGCCCCTGGATCTCGATGCACTCGCCCGCGTTGTACACGGCGCTCTGGAGGTCGAACTGCTGGCCCGACCAGATGCCGTGTTGGGCCGCGGACAGCGGCAGGATGACCTTCTGGGTGTCACTCATGATTCGGTCCTGGGGTGGAGAAAGGCGCCCGGCGCGGTGGGGAAGGGAGGATCAGCGCGTCGTCACGGACTCGGGCGAGCGCGAACCCGAGGCCAGCAGCGCGTACCAGTCGGTCAGCGTCGGACGCTCGGCCAGCTCCACGAAGGTGATCTCCGCGCCCTTGCGCCTCCAGCGCTCCACCAGGCTCATGATGCGGATGGAGTCGAGTCCCCGGTCGAGCAGGTTCTCGTCCTCACCGAGCTCCGAGGGCGGCTGGACCAACAGCTCGGCGACCTCCTCGCGGACGCTCTGGGGGGTGAACGCCCCCGCGCCCACCGGCCCCAGCATCTCGATGACCCGGTCGGTGACGGTGGTGACGGCGCACAGCTTCGCCGCGTAGCTGAGCGCCATCAGGTGCTGCTCGCGGGAGAAGTCCCCCAGGGCATCGGCGACGAGGAACGGCTGGATCTCGCTCATGAATCCATCGCTGGCCGTCTGCAGGCAGCCGATGTGGGCGTAGATGCCGGTGATGATGAGCTGATCGCGGCCCTTCTCCTTCAGTAGCTCCATCAGCCCCGTGCGGCGGAACGCGCTGTAGCGCCACTTGGTGAGGTGGATGTCGCCCTCGGCGGGCTTCAGCGCATCGATGATCTGCTCCGGGCCGGGACCGGCGGCGATGCCCATGCCCCAGAAGTCCAGCAGCAGGCCGCGCTGCTCGATGCTCTGCCCGCCGGGCTGGGCGGAATACACCACGGGGATGCCCAGCGCGGCGCAGTGCTGGCGCAGCCGCTGGATGTTCGCCACCAGCTCCGTCACCGGCGACTGGCCGGCCGTGAAGGCCCTCACGAAGTGGTTCTGCATGTCGTGGATCAACAGCACCGCGCGCTTGGGATCGGGCGTCCACGACACCTTGTTCTGGGGCAGCTCGGCCGCGGCGGGCATGGTGTAGGGGGCAATGGCGGGAAGGGCCATGACGTGACTCCTGGAGACTCGAAAGAGGGAAGGGGGGAAGAGCGTGTCGAGGGACTAGGTCCTGGCGCCCAGGCGGGCGGCGAGCGCTCCGCGCAGGTCCTTCTTGCTGACCTTGCCCACGCCGGTCTGGGGGAACGCGTCGACGAACTCGATGCGGTCCGGAATCTTGAAGGCCGCCAGTCCGCGCGAGCGCAGGAAGGCGTTGAGCGCGGCGGGAGTGGGGGGCGTCTTCTCGCGCGGGATGATGAACGCGCAGGTGCGCTCACCGAGGAACTTGTCCGGCATGGCGACCACCGCCACGTTGTGCACCGCGGGGTGCGCCAGCAGGTGGTTCTCCACCTCCTCGGCCGCGACCTTGTCCCCGCCCCGGTTGATCTGATCCTTCGCGCGTCCCTCCACCACCAGGTCGCCCTGGGCGGTGACTCGCACGAGGTCTCCCGTGCGGTAGAAACCGTCGGTGGTGAAGGCCCGCGCGTTGTGGACCTCGGCCTTGTAGTAGCCCCGGATGGTGTAGGGGCCACGCGTCAGCAGGTGGCCCGTCTCGCCCGGAGCGACGTCGCGATCCTCATCGTCCACCACGCGGATTTCATCGGCGGGGGAGATGGGGCGGCCCTGCGTGGTGGAGATGCGCTCCTCGTCATCGTCCAGCCGGGTGTAGTTGACCAGTGCCCTCGGCCATGCCGAACACCTGCTGCAGCGTGCACCCGAAGGTGGGACGCACCCGCTTCGCGGCCTCGTCGCTGAGCCGGGCCCCGCCCACCTGGAGCACCCGCAGACTCGACAGGTCATGCCGCTTCGCCTGGGCGGCCTCCAGCCAGATCATCGCCAGCGGAGGCACGAGCGCGGTGATCGTCACCCGCTCGCGCGCGATGAGGGGGAAGGCCTCGTCGGGGCTGGGGTTGAGCGCCATCACCACCGTGCCGCCCGCGTACAGCGTGCCGAGCGTGCCCGGCGAGCTGAGCGGGAAGTTGTGCGAGGCGGGCAGCGCGCACAGGTACACGCTCTCCCCGTCGAGCTGGCAGATCTCCACGCTGCCCCGCAGGCTGTAGATGTAGTCGTCATGCGTGCGCGGAATGAGCTTGGGCACGCCCGTGCTTCCGCCCGACAGCTGGAAGAAGGCCACGTCGCTCGGGGCCGGGCCGGACAGCGCCACGGGCTCGGCATACAGCCCGCTCAGTGCCTGGAACGGACCCGCGTCGCCCACGACGATCACATGCCGCAGCGTGGGCACCGAGCCGCGCACCTGCTCGGCCAGCGTGCGGTAGTCGAAGCCCGAGTGCTTGTCGGGGATGATGTAGGCGACCGCCTCGGTGAACTCGCAGAAGTAGCCGATCTCCGCCTGGCGGTGCGCCGGCAGCGCGAACACGGGCAGCGCGCCCAGGCGGAACAGCGCGAAAACCACCTCGAGGAACGCGCCGATGTTGGGCAGCTGCACCACCACCCTGTCCCTCGGACGGATGCCCAGGGCGTGGAAGCCGGCGGCGAGCTGGTCCACGCGGGTGTCGAGTTCCCGGTAGCTCAGGCGCTGCGTCCCGGCGATGAGCGCCAGGCGCTCGGGGTGGCGCGTGGCGCGCTCCCGGAGCAACTGGCCGAACGTCTCGCCGCGCCAGTAGCCCGCCTCGCGGTAGCGCGTGGCGAACTCCTCGGGCCACGGGGTGAAGCCCGGGAGGATGTCCTTGCCGGCCGTGCTCACGGCTGCACCTCGGCGGTCTGCCCGAGCCCCATGGCCTGGAGCATGGTGCGGAACTTCGCCTCGGTCTCGGCCAGCTCGGACTCGGGCGTGGAGCCCACCACGATGCCCGCGCCCGCGAAGAGCCGCAGCGTGCGCTCGTCGGCCTCGGCGCAGCGGATGGTCACCGCCCACTGCCCGTCACCCGTCGCGTCGCACCAGCCCACCGTGCCCGTGTAGAAGCCGCGCTCGAACGGCTCGATGGAACCGATGGCCTCGTGCGCCAGCCGGGTCGGGAAGCCGCACACCGCGGGCGTGGGGTGCATGGCCGCGGCCAGGGTGAGCGAGGAGATGGAGGGATCCTTCAGCTCGCCGCTGATGCGGCTGGACAGGTGCCACATGGTGGGCGTGTGGATGAGCGAGGGGCCCGCGGGCACGTCCAGCGTCTTGCAGTACGGGCGCAGGGCCTCGGCCACCGCGTCGATCACCACCGCGTGCTCGTGGAGATCCTTCGGGGAGGCCATCAGGGCGGAGGCGCGCCGCTGGTCCTCGACGGGATCGGCGCTGCGCGCGGCCGAGCCCGCGAGCGGGTTGGCGAGCACCTGGAGTCCGAGCGGGACACGAGCAGCTCGGGGCTGGCGCCGATGAGCGTGCGGCGGCCACCGGAAGCGCCGGGCTGGGTGGGCAGGTCCACCGCGAAGGTGTAGCCCGCGGTGTTGCGCTGGGCGAGGTTGCGCAAGAGCTGGGTCAGATCGATGGGCGTGGGGGTGTCCAGGTGCAGCGAGCGCGAGAGGACGACCTTGCGCAGGGGGCTGCTGCGCATCAGCTCCAGCGCCTGGGCGACGCCGTGCAGGTAGGCGGCGGGCTCGGGCACGGGGCGCACCGTGTAGCGCGCGGTGGAGGAGGGGCGCGCGGGCGAGGCCGTGTCGAACGAGAGGGGGCCGCCGCGCTGGAACGTCATGGGCACCACCAGGTGGGAGGACAGCGAGCCGTCGAAGGGCACCGCGCCCACCACCACGGGGATGTCATGCCCGGAGTCGCGCGCCTCGTTGAGTACCCGGGTCACGTGCTCGGGCAGGCGCTGGAGCGCGTCCGGGCCCTCCAGGGGCGGCACGGTGGCGAAGGTGCCGCGCGTGAGCAGGGTGCGCTTGGGCGAGGCGAAGAAGAACGAGGAACCCGCTTCGTAGCTGTCGAGCAGTTGGGTCGCCAGCGTCTGGGCCATGGGACGTTCGGACATGGGGGTCTCCTTGGGGGATGCGGACATGGCGCCTAGGCGCCCAGGGTGGCGCCGCCATCGACACACAGGTCGTGCAGCGTGATGTGGCGGGCGCGCTCGGACACGAGGAAGGCCACCGCCTCGGCGATGTCCTCCGGCGTGGCGATGCGGCGCAGGGGGATGCCCACGCGGAACGTCTCGGGCGCGCCGGCGATGACCGCGCTCGCGCCGTTCTCGTCCGTCCACAACATGCGCTGCATCTCCGTGTCGGTGGAGCCCGGGGACACCACGTTGCAGCGGATGCCGTGCTGGGCCAGCTCCAGGCCGAGGCACTTGGTGAACATCGTCGAGGCGGCCTTGGAGGCGGCGTAGGCGGCCATCTGCATGCGCGGCACGCTCGAGGCGTTGGAGCCCACGGTGACGATGGCGCCCGACTTGCGCGGCACCATGCGCCGGGCCACCGCGCGCGAGACGTGGAACACGCCGTGGGTGTTGACCGCGAACGTGGTCGCCCAGTCCGCGTCGCTGAGCGCCAGCACCGGGCCCATGCGCAGCACGCCCGCCACGTTGACCAGGGTGGTGATGGGGCCCAGCTCGCGCTCCACCCGCTCCACCACCGCCTCCACGGCGGCCGCGTCACTCACGTCCGCCACGTAGGCCTCGGCCCGGCGGTCCCGCTCGCGCAGTCCCGTCACCAGCGCCTCCAACCCCGCCTGCTTCGTGTCGAGCGCCGCGATCGTGGCCTCACCCGCCAGCGCGCGCGCCACCGCCGCCCCAATGCCTTGCGCCGCTCCCGTCACCAGCGCCACCTGGGCTCTCGTCCCCATCCGATTCTCCTCGTGAGAACTTGATAATGAGAATGGTTCTCATTATCGTTTTCGGGGCAGTCTCCTCCCATGTCTTGACGTGGCTTGTCAAGAGAAGGATGTCTGGGTCTTGATTGAGGAGGAGACCTGGGAGGTCATCCTCCCGCGCTTCCGGGTGGAAGGCGGGAGGGACTCACGAGGTCCTGGGGTTTCAGCTGTTGAGCATCGGGTGGCCCTGGTGCGCGACGAGCAGGTCATGCATGTCGTTGGCGTGCTCCTCCTCCTTGGCGAGGATCTCCTCCAACAAGCGCCGGGTGGTCGGGTCATGGTTGGCGAAGTAGCGGATCATCTCCTGGTAGGTCTGGATGGCGATGCGCTCGGCGATCAAATCCTCGCGGATCATCTCCACCAGGTTCCTGCCCTGGATGAACTGGCTCGCGCTGCGTGTCAGCAGGCCCTCGGGATTGAAGTTGGCCTCGCCGCCCAGTTGACTGATGCGCTCGGCGAGCAGCATGGCGTGGTCGTTCTCCTCCCGTGCGTGCTCGAGGAACTCCGCCTTCACCGACTCGCTGTTGATGCCTTGCGCGGCGACGGCGTGCGAGCTGTAGCGCAGCACGCACACGAGTTCGGTGGCCAGCGCCTCGTTGAGCACCTTGACGGTGAGCTGCACATCCCCCTCGTAGTCCTGGGTGAGGGCACCTCGCTCCAGGTGCTCGCGCGCCCGGCGGCGGATCTCCGTGATGTCGGTCAGGAATGGTTGGGAATTGTCGGACATGGTGGATCTCCTTGAGGAACCTGGAGCCTGCTCCACCACGTTGAGCACGGTGCCCCGCAACACCCATCCCGGGGAGAGCACTCGAGAGGGCGCGAGGATTGCCCGGCTTCTTCCTCACCGGGCGGCCAGTCAGGCGGTGCGTGGGCCCCGGGCCTTCACAGCCACAGGCGCCAGAGCAGGCCCAGGCGGGTGGTGTAGCCGACGGAGGCACGCTCGAGGTGGCCGTCCGCGGAGATGAAGAAGGTGGTGGGGAACCGCTCGAGGGAGAAGGCGCGCATCGCCTCGGAGCCGCCGAGCAGCACGGGGTAGTCCACGGCCTGCTCCCGGGCGAAGCGGCGCACGTCCGCCTCGTCCTCGTAGGCCACCGCGATGGACATCACCCGGGCGGAGTCCCCCACCATGCCCTGGAGCGCGGAGAGGGTGGAGGACTCGGCCTTGCACACCCCGCACCAGGGGGCCCAGAAGGCGAGCACCACGGGCTTGCCCCTCAGCGAGGACAAGCGCACCGGCTCGCCGCCGGAGAGCGGGCGCAGCACCGGGTCCGGCGCGGGTGCCCCCGTGGGCAGGTGGCGCGTCTGCCAGAGGCTCACCCCGGTGAAGAGCAGCGCCAGTAGCAGCACGTCCATCAGCAGGCGTGCCCACGCGGGGCGGCGCAGCCGGTGCCAGAGCCGCCCGAGTCGTGTTCCTGGTGCCCGCTGCTCGTCGTCCATCGCGGGGGGACTAGAGCACGTCCTGGAGGCCGCGGGCCATCATCCAGTTGTCATGGTAGACGACGCCCGTGGGCGCGACGGTGTCGCTGCGGTACAGCCCCACCTTCAGGTAGTTGACCTGGCCGGAGAACTGGGTGGCGATGTACTTCTTGGGCAGCACGAGCTGGCCGTCGTAGTACAGCTCGACGAAGCCCACGCTGGCGCTGGCGGACCACTTCACGTGGAAGATGAAGTCGTGCCACTTGCCGCGCACCAGCGGCGTCTTCCAGACGATGGTTCCCGGGCTGCCGCCGATGTTCAGCCGCACCTCCTCGCCGTACACGTAGAACTCCACGGGGGGCGAGCCGCTGTCACCGCTCTGGTGCCACTGGGTGAAGAGCTGCCACGTCTTGGCGCTCGGGAAGTCCGTGGCGAACATCGTGCTCCACCGGTAGTAGTACTCCGAGCCCGAGGGCTCGTTCGTCATCCGGATCAGCTCGTTGCGGTTGCCGCTGGCGTTGATGGGATCATCGCCCTGCTTCACGGTGGCCTTGAGGGCGTAGCTGCCCTGGCGCACGGGCGAGGTCACCACCGCCAGCCGGTCCGCGCTCACCATCTGCTCGCTGTCCCACTGCGAGCGATCCTTCGTCTCGAAGTCCGCCTTCCACACCACGCCGGAGGCGGAGGCCGGGCCGGCGCACACGCGCGCCTCGGCGATGCTCGCCCACTCGTTGAGGGTGTTGCCCTGGAAGGTGATGCGCAGGCGGCGCGAGGTCAGCGTGCTGAAGGTGTACGTCTCCGCCGCCGTCGTCGTGCCGGTGCTCGTGCCCGAGTAGACCGGCGTGTAGCTCATCCCATCCGGGGAGACGGAGATCATGAAGGTATTGGCGCGCAGGTTGCCCTCGTGCCACGCGATCGCCACGCCCTGCATGCTCTTGAGCGAGCCCAGGTCGTAGTCGATCCACGAGCCCTTGCCGAGGTTGCTCCAGCGCGTGCCGAGCTGATCATCCATCGTGTTCTGCGGCACGTTGCCATCATTGCCGCTGGCCAGCACCGACGTGGCCGTGAGGGGGTGCAGTTCTGCACGACCAGGTTCGTGGAGGCATCCGCGACATGGTTGTCAGGTGTGCCTCCGGTGTCAGAGGTATTGGGCGCGCCGCACGCGGAGACGGCGATGACAAGCAATAGATCTGCCAACAGCAGTGTTCTGTTCACGGAGAGGCTTCCTGGGGGCGGGACAAAGACAGACGGTGCGAGGCTTTTCACCCGGAGACGGGTGGGGGGACGGCGGGACGCGCCCCTCCCTTCACGTCAGGGGAACCGTGAGGCTCCTGGCGGGCGGGAGAGGGGAGAGGGCTCGTTCTCGTGTGCTCCTGAGTAACGCCGGCGTGGGGACGCCTGGGATTTCGCGCGTTCTCAGCATCTCTCAAAGATATTCGCTATTCAACACGGAAATCGCTTGCCTGCCTGTGGTCCAGGCGGCCAGGAATTGGGTATTCCATTGTAATGGGAGAGTTCCAATTCCATGGGCAGACGTCCGCGCCGCGCGGTGCATGGATTTTCACCGGCATTCATTCGTCACGGAGGACTGAAAGGGATTGAGGGCCGCGCGCGGGGATCAGCCCTCGCCCCCGGCGAGCCGCGTGAGCTCCCGCAGGGACTCCTGCACGGCGTTCCAGTCGGGGGCCGTCCCTCGCGTCCGGGCGGACTCCAGGAGGAACTCCATGCGCCCCGCGGCGGTGCTCACCGCGTGGAAGCCGTAGGAGCCGGCGGTGCCGTACAGCCTGTGGGCGAGCGAGGACACTTCTTCCAGGTCCGGGGCCCGGCCGGTCCGGGCCCGCAGCACCGCGTCCGACAGCTCGCGCACCTTGTCGCCCAGGCGCTCCAGGTACTCGGCTTTCAGGGCCGCCAGCATGGCCGCCATGTCCGCGTCCTCGGCGTTGTCCATCAGGGAGCGCGCGGGCGGTGGGGCAGGGCGGGGCACCACGGCCTTCTCCACCCAGGCGACGAGCTCCTGGGGCGCGGGGGCGTGGGCGCGCGGGTCCTTCGGGAAGGCGGAGGCGAAGAGGACGGGCAGGTGGGGATCCGCGCGGCGCAGCTCCTGGATGAGCGCGGTGTCGCTCATGCCCGAAGGCAGCCGGTCCACGATGACGGCATCCACCCGCTCGAGCGAGAGCGCGGCGCGGGCCTCCGCCACGCCGACGGCCGTCTCCACCTGATAGCCGCGCTCGCTCAGGTACGCGGCGACGGGCGACCGGGGCTCTGCGCCGTCCTCCAGCAAGAGGAGCCTGCGGCGGATCATGACGCCTCCTCGTGGGGCCTGCTGCCCTCGTGCTCGGCCAGCAGTCCGTTGAGCAGCTCCCGCACCGAGGTCATCAGGGCCTCCTCGGTGGTGCGCGTCTTGATGTGGTGGCGGGTATGACCGAGCGTGAGTTGGTGCTCGTCCACCGAGGACAGGTCCCTCCCGGTGAAGACGATGAGCGGCGTGCCGCGGCCCTTGCCCTGGCGCAGGATGTCCACCACCTCGAAGCCGTCCATGCGGGGCAGGCCCACGTCCAGGACGATGAGATCCGGCGGGGTGGCGCGCGCGAGTGCCACCGCGTCCTCTCCATCCTGGGCCTCGTAGCAGACGGCGCCGAGCCGCTCCAACTGGGTGCGCAGCACCGGCGCGTGGCCACGTCGTCATCCACGAGCAGCACGCGCGCCTGGCCGGGCTGGCGCACCGCGTAGCGCACCGTGCGCAGGAAGCTCGGCTCGTCGAAGGGTTTGAGCATCCAGTCCACGAGCAGGGGCTGGACGGAGCCCTCGTGCTGCTCGGTGAGCATGATGATGGGCAGCTCCCGGTGTGCGGCTGCTCGCGCAGCCGGCGCACGAAGTCGAGCTCCCGGCCCTCGGTGTGCCGGGGATCCACCACCAGCGCGTCCGGCGCGCCCACCTCGATGAGCCGCTCGGCCTCCTCCAGCGAGGGGGTGCGCAGCACGCGGTAGCCCTCGTGGGTGAGCAGGCCGCGCATGCGGCCGGACAGCTCCCCGTCCGTGGTCACCACGAGGATGGAGTGGCGCGAGTCGTCCATCACCCGCGACACGACGCCCGAGCCCGCCCGGGCCGAGGGCAGCGCGAAGCAGAAGGTGGCGCCCTCGCCCGGCTCGCCGTGCACTTCGATGTGGCCGCCGTGCTGCTCGACGATGGCCTGGGAGATGGCGAGCCCCAGGCCGGTGCCACCCTTGGTGCGTGAGTCCGAGCTGTCGATCTGCTGGAACTTGCCGAAGAGCCGGTCGCGCTTGTCCGGGGGGATGCCGGGCCCCTGATCCTTCACGGTGAAGCGCACCTGTCCCCGGGCGTCCTGGGCGGCCGTCACCTCCACCTCGCCGTCCACGGGGGAGAACTTGATGGCGTTGGAGACGAGGTTGGTGAGCACCTGGATGAGCCGATCCCGGTCCGCCCGCACCGTGCCGGCGCCGATGACCTGGTGGCGCAGGCGCACGCGCGCGCCATCCGCCATGGCCTGCACGCCGCCGAAGGTGGTCTCGATGACCTCGGCGCTCTCCACTGGCTGGAGCTTGAGCTCCAGCATGCCGGACTCCATCTTCTCCAGGTCGAGGATGTCGTTGATGAGGCGGATGAGGCGCTCGGTGTTGGAGCAGGCGATGCGCACCATGTCCCGCGCGGCCGCGGGAAGCTCGCCGAGGATGCCGCCGTCCAGCAGGCCCAGCGAGCCGCGGATGGAGGTGAGGGGCGTGCGCAGCTCGTGGCTCACCGTGGAGACGAACTCGTTCTTCAGCCGCTCCACCTCCTGGCGTTCGGTGATGTCGCGCACGTAGGTGGTGAAGCGCGGGGGGCCCTCGCTGCGCACCCGCAGGAGCGTGAGCTCGGCGGGAAAGCTGGAGCCGTCGGTGCGCAGGGCGGGCAATTCCAGGCGCGTGGCTCGGCCCGCCACGGCGTCGGCGCGCAGGGCCCGCGTCACCGCCTGGTGCTGCTCGGGCTTCACCGACGCGGACAGCACGAGCGAGCGGAAGTCGCGGCCCACGGCCTCGGCGCCACGCAGCCGGAAGATGTGCTCCGCGGCGGGGTTGAAGTCCAGGATGCGGCCCGCCTCGTCCAGGGTGATGATGCCGTCGAGGGCGCTCTCCAGGATGGCCGCCTTGCGCGCCTCGCTCTCGCGCAGCTCCGCGTTGGCGGTGGACAGCGCCGCGGTGCGCTCCTCCACCCGCCGCTCCAGCTCCGCGTTGAGGGTGTCGAGCGCCTCGCTCGCGCGGGTGAGGCGCCAGAGCACCTGCAACACGAAGGCGGCGAGCAGCAGGGTGAGGACGAAGAGGACGATGCGGAAGCGCTCGGCGCGCGCCTGTGCCTGCTCGTGCACCTGGAAGTAGGTGGTGATGACCTGATCGGCCGCGGGACTGGCGGCGCGTTCCACCAGGAGCTGGAGCGTCTCCCGGACCTCCTTCGCCCGGGCGAGGAGACTCCGGGCATCCGCTTCCAGCTTCGCGCGCGGCGCCTCCGTGCCGGGCTGGCCGGCCAGCTCCCTCGCGAGGGCGGCGAGTGTGTCCTCCAGGTGGGGCAGGTCGCCGTCCTCCGCGCCGCCGCGGATGGCCCGCGTGAGCAGCCGGACCCGCTCGCGGGGCTCTCCTGGCGGCTGCCCGGTGGCGAGCTCGGAGGACGTCCGCTCCAGGTGCGTCTGGAGCTCGTCGCGGCGCTGCTCGAGCTGCCGCAGACGAGTGTGCAGCAGCTCCACGTCCACCAGCGCGCGCACGTAGCCGTCCAGCGCGGTGCTCAGCTTGCGTTGCTCCTCGGCCCGCCACTGGGGCGGGAAGCGCCGCAGCTCCTCCACCTCGCCGCGCAGCCTGGCGAAGGACTCCGGTGGGCTGTCCGCCGTGTCCGACAGGCGCAGGTGGAACTGGAGCAGGTCGCGCTCCAGCGCGTTGCTCTCCACCCGGAGCTGGCGCAGCCGGATGCGGTATTGATCGTAATCGGCGGAGGAGAGGGGACGGCCCAGCGTGAAGACGATGCACAGGAGCGCGAGGGCCCCCGTGGCGAGCAGGGTGCGCTGGGCGAAGCGGGCTCTCACGGCGGGAAGTTTCATCGCGCGGAGGACGGCGGGCTCAAGTGGGCGGCAACAGCTTCTTGATGTCCGCGGGCAGGGTGAGCGGATTGAAGGGCTTGCCGATGACGCCCACGGCGCCCAGCTCCAGGTAGCGCGCCACCTCCTGCTTCTGGATCTTCGCCGTCATGAAGATGACGGGCGTGGCCGCGGTGGCCTCCTGGGCTCGGAGCCGGGCGAGGGTGGTGGGCCCGTCCATGCCCGGCATCATCACGTCCAGGAGGATGAGGTCGGGCCGCTCGGCGGCGGCCTTGGTCAGCGCGTCGGCCCCGGACGAGGCGAGCACCGTCTGCCAGCCGCCCACGCGGCTCAGGCTCACCTGGCCGATGGTGCGGATGTCGTCCTCGTCATCCACGAGCAGGACCTTGTGAATCGTCATGAGCAACCTCCGGGCGCGGGGGCGGGGCGCCAACGCTCAAGCGTGCCCTGGCCTCGCGCCGGGGCCCTGATGGGTGGCTGGCCTCCTCCCTTGCTTCGGATGCCTCAGAACCGCGAGAGCGCCAGGAACGTCTTCATCTTCTCGTTCGACTCCCGCAGTCGCACGGACAGGGTCCGCACGAAGCTCCACAACAGCACATACGCCAGATCCTTGTCCGTGAACATCAGCTGATCCAACTGCTCACGTTCAATGACCCACAGCGTACACGCGGTATGGGCGAAGGCGTCGGCCGAGCGGGGAATGTCCTCGATGACCGACATCTCCCCGAAGTACTGGCCCTTTTCCAGGATGGCGAGCGCCTCCTCGCCCATGCCGGGCACCTGCTGGGAGATGCGTACCTTGCCCTCCAGGAGGATGAACATCTCCTTGCCCACCTCCCCTCCCGGAACAGACAGGCGCCCGCTTCGTAGCCTCGGGGACGGGCGATCGTCGCCACCCGGTGGAGTTGACTGTGGGTGAGGCCCTCGAAGAGCGCAACCTTCTTGAGGAGCAAGGCATCCATGGTGTCGCAGCTTCGTACCATGACCGGAGGGGCTCTGGTACGGTGGCACCCCTTTCCCTTCGATAACAGGAGTGACGACCGTGGCGGAGAAGATCAACAAGGTGACCATCATCGGCTCGGGACCCGCGGGCTACACCGCGGCCATCTATGCCGCGCGTGCCAACCTGCAGCCGGTCATGTTCGCCGGCGGCCCCACGCTCGAGGACGCGCAGCGCGTGCCCGGCGGCCAGCTCATGGTCACCACCGAGGTGGAGAACTATCCGGGTTTCCCCACGGGCATCACCGGGCCGGAGCTGATGGATCATTTCCAGAAGCAGGCCGAGCGCTTTGGCACCGTCATCCACATGGAGAACGTGGTGAAGGTGGACCTGTCCAAGCGCCCCTTCTTCATCCAGGGCGAGTCGGAGAGCTGTTACTCGGAGACCGTCATCATCGCCACCGGGGCGAGCGCCAAGTGGCTGCACGTCAAGGGCGAGGACCAGTACAAGAACCGGGGTGTGTCCGCGTGCGCCACGTGTGACGGGGCCTTCTTCAAGAACCAGGACGTGCTGGTGGTGGGCGGCGGCGACACCGCCATGGAGGAGGCCACGTACCGGCGAAGATCGTCAAGAGCGTCACCGTCGTCCACCGGCGTGACTCCCTGCGCGCCTCGAAGGTGATGCAGGACCGGGCGCTGAAGAACCCGAAGATCTCCTTCATGTGGGACAGCGCCGTCGAGGAGGTGGTGGGCAACGAGCGCGGAATGACGGCCGCCGTGGTGCGCAACCTCAAGACGGGCGACGCGCGGCAGGTGGAGGCCACCGGCCTGTTCGTGGCCATCGGGCACACGCCCACCACGAACCTGTTCCAGGGCGTGCTGGAGCTGCACCCCTCGGGCTACCTCAAGACGGTGCCCGGCAGCACCCGCACGTCGCTGCCCGGGGTGTTCGCTTGTGGCGACGTGCAGGACAGCTACTACCGCCAGGCCATCACCGCCGCGGGCTCGGGCTGCATGGCCGCCATCGACGCGGAGCGCTGGCTCATCGAGGAAGGCGTCTGAGCCCCCAATGAGCAACGAAACGAGTCCCAAGCCGAGCACGAAGACCCAGACGGTGGCGGTCCACGCGGGCTCACGGCTCACGGGCAGCAAGTCGCAGCCCGTGGTGCCGCACATCCAGATGTCCGCGGTGAGCTTCTTCGACAACAGCGACGAGCTGGACGAGGCCCTGGACGGCAAGGACTACGTCTACTCGCGCATCGCCGCGCCCAACGCGGCGCTGCTGGAGGAGGCGGTGGCGGCGCTGGAGGGCACCGAGGCGTGCGTGGCCTACTCCAGTGGCATGGCCGCTCTGCGCGCCGTCTTCGATGCGCAGCGCTTCAAGCCGGGGGACACGCTCGTGATGCCGGCGGATGGCTATGGCGTCACCCGCCTGCTCTTCAAGAACCTGGCCGAGCGGGCCGGGGTCCGTATCGAGGCGCTCCTGCTCTCGGAGCCCTCGGCACCCGAGCGTCTGCGCGCGCTGCGCCCCCGATTCGTGCTCGCCGAGAGCATCACCAACCCGCTGCTGCGCGTGCCGGACCTCCAGGCGTTGTCCCAGGCCTGCCGGGAGGTGGGCGCGCCGCTGGCGGTGGACGCGACGTTCCCGTCTCCGCATGGTCAGCGGCCGTGCGCGCTGGGGGCGGACTACTCCATCCAGTCCACGACGAAGTGGCTCAACGGGCACAGCGATGCGTTGGGCGGCACGGTGAGCGGTAGCGGCGAGAAGCTCGCGCCCCTGCGCGCCGCGCGCCTGTTCAACGGGGATGTGCTGGGTCCCTTCGAGGCGTGGCTCACCCTGCGCGGGGTGCGTACCCTGCCGGTGCGCATGAAGGTCCATGCCGAGAACGCGGCGCACGTGGCCCGGCGGCTCGCCGACTGCGAGCTCCTCTCGCGCGTGCACTACCCGGGCCTGCCGGACCATCCGGATCACGCGGTGGCCCGGCGTGTCCTGCAGGGAGGTTTTGGCGGCATGGTGGCCTTCGACATCCAGGGAGCGGGCCGTCCGGAGTGCTTCCGCTTCCTGGAGGCGGTGAAGCTCGCGCGCGCGGCGCCCTCGCTCGGAGACGTGGGCACGCTGGTGATGCACGCGGCCAGCGCGAGCGCGCGCCGCATGACCGCCGAGGAGCGACAGGCGGCCGGTATTGGGGAAAGCCTCATCCGTGTCTCGGTGGGGTTGGAAGATCCAGATGACATCGCCGACGACCTGATCGCCGCGGTGTCGGAGGCGATGAAGCGGTGAAGATGGTCGATGTGGGAGGCAAGGAGAAGACGGAGCGGGTGGCGGTGGCGACCGCGCGGTTGCGCATGCTCCCGGCGACGCTCGAGCGCATCCTCCAGGGCAAGGTGGAGAAGGGGGATGTGCTGGCCGCCGCGCGGCTCGCCGGAGTGATGGCGGCCAAGCGCACGCCGGACGTCATCCCGCTGTGTCACCCCATCGCCCTGTCGGGCGTGGAGGTGGAGCTGACCCCGGTGGAGGACGGGCTGGAGTTCCGCGTGACGGTGCGCACGGTGGATAGAACGGGCGTGGAGATGGAGGCGCTCACCGCGGCGTGCGCGGCGGCCCTCACCGTCTACGACATGTGCAAGAGCGTGGATCGGGGCATGGTGCTCGAGCACGTCCAGTTGGATCACAAGGCCGGGGGCCGCTCCGGCACGTGGAATCGGGGCGAGGGCGCGTAGGCCCCGCGCGGCTCAGGACTCCGTGGGCCGCTCGCCCACCAGGGTCCTGAGCTGGGCGATGAGTTGGTCGGGCTCGAGGGACTTGGGGAGGTGCATCTGGAACCCCGCCTCGAGCACCTGGAGGCGATCCTCCTCGCGCATGTGGGCGGTGAACGCGGCGGCGGGCACCGGCTGATGGGGCCGCTCATCGCGCGCACCTTGCGGATGAGGCTGTAGCCGTCCTCCCGGGGCATGGCGATGTCGCACACCAGCGCGTCGAACCCGCTGGTGCCTTCCAGCACGGAGAGCGCGGTGGCCGCGCTCTCCACCGCCTTCACGCGCGCGCCATGGTGTTCGAGGATCGACGCCACCGCCGTGCGCGTGAGCGCGTCGTCCTCCACCAGCAGCAGCCGGAGCCTCGAGCTGGAGCGCGGCGGCGCTCGTGCTCTCGGCGCGAGGGGGCTCGCCGGTGTCCTCGTGCGCGGGCAGCCACACGGTGAAGAGCGCGCCCTGGCCCCGGCCCGGGCTCTCCGCCCACACCGTGCCGCCCTGCAACTCCACCAACTGCCGCACGATGGCGAGCCCCAGGCCCAGTCCGCCGTTGGCGCGCGTCGTGCCCTCCTCCTCCTGACGGAAGGGCGAGAAGAGCAACGGCTGGAACTCGGACGGGAAGCCCCTGCCCGTGTCCTGCACGACGATGCAGACCCCTCCGCGCTCCGGCTCCAGGCGGACCTCCACCTTTCCCCCAGGTGGGGTGAACTTCACGGCGTTGGACAGCAGGTTGGACACCACCTGCCGCATCCGCCTCGGATCCGCCTGCACCAGGGGCGTCTCCTGGAGGACCATCTCGAGCGCCAGGCCCTTCTGCCGGGCCAGGGGCGTGAGGTCGGCGACCGCGGCCTGGATGGGCTCGCCGGGCTCGCAGGCTCGAGCATCACGCTCAGCTTGCCGGAGAGGGCCCGCGCCGTGTCCAGCAGATCATGGACGATCCGCGACAGGGTCTGCGTGCATTGCGTCAGCGCGGCGATCGCCTCCGTGCGCCTGCGCTCGTCCGTCTGGAGCAGCTCCAGCCACAGCCGCATTCCCACCAGCGGGGTGGCCAGCTCATGCGAGACCCGCGCGAGGAACTCGTCCTTCTTCCGGTTGGCCCGCTCCGCTTCGCTCCGGGCCGCCTGCGCGTTGGCCAGCAGGACCTCCCGTTCCGCCTCGGCGCGCTTGCGCTCGGTGATGTCCACGTTGATGCTCACCGCGCCGACGATGCTCTCGCGCAGCCGGACGGGCGCGGTGGCCGAGCGGATGACCCGCTGCTTCTCGCTGCCACTCTGCGCCGGTACACCTCGCGGGTGGACGACTCTCCGCGCAGGGCTCGCTGGAGCGCGTCCTCGATGCCGCTCGAGCCCAGGATCGCCGGATCGATCCGATTGGCGCGGATGTGGCCGGAGGCGTCGGCGATGCAGACACCGTCGGGGATGCTCTGGATGACCGCCTCCAGCTCGGCCGCGCGCTGTTCCTCCTCCGCCGTGACCTCACCCAATCGGCCCGGTCATGACTCTGGAGGGCGGCGGCGGTCACCGCGCTGGCCAGCAGGCGGTGGAATTCGCGGTAGGGCTCGTCCAACTCCAGACGTGCGCTCACCCCGGCCAGCAGGAGCGCGGTGGGCTCTTCCTCTCCCGGCAGGGAGATGGGGATCGCCACCGCCTCCCGGGGTGATTCCGGATACGGCCCACAGCGCAGTGGACCGAAGCGCTCCTCGAGGTGTCCGACCTGGACGGGCCGACGCGCGCGCATCACCTCCTCGAGGGGCCATCCCCTGGCGGTGTCCAAGGGGGAGAAGAGGAGGGTGGGACTCGCCGCCGTGCCCGGCGGCAGGCCCGTGCTGCCCACCAGCCGCGGGGCGCTTCCCCGGGTGTCCCGGACATAGAAGAGGGTGAAGGGGAGGTCGCGCTCGTGGGTCTCGAGCGCCCGCGCGGCGAGCGTGAAGACGTCCGGGAGTGTCTGGGCATTGGCCACGGCCATGGCCACGTCGCGCAGCGCGCGTGTCCGGCGCTCGTGCAACACCTGCCGGGTGGTCTCGGTGAGGGGGTTCCACACCCCCACGACCTCTCCGCGCTCATCGCGGATCGGGCTGAAGGCTCCCGAGAAGAACGTCTCCTCGAGGCGGCCCCCGCGGTCGCGGAACAAGGGCTGGTTCTCGAGGATGACTGGCTGGCTCGCGAAGGCCTGGTCGTAATGGCCGCGCAGCTCCGCCCAGGCCGCCCCCCAGTACTGGCCGAGGGGTTGGCCGAGCAGGTGGGGCGGCGGGCCGCCACTGAGCGCGCGGCAGCCATCGTTGAAGAGCATCACCCGCTGTGGCCCCCAGGCGATGAGGATGGGGAAGGGCGAGGCCACGCACAGGGACACCACCGTGCGCAGGCAGGGAGGCCACGACTCGATGGGACCCAGAGGCGTCTCGGACCAATCCTTGGCGCGAATCCGCTCCCCCATCTCGCCCCCGTTCACGAGCCAGGAGGTGGATGGTTCGAGGCCGCCCGTGTCGTGTCCGGTCTCATCCATCAATTCGAGATGGTCGCGTACTCCCCGTATATGCCGTCAAGTCGTGCCGCGCCGCCCCCTGCCGTGCCCGGCCTCCCCCCGTGAAGCCTCTCTTTTTCATAGACATACAGTCATGCTGTATCTTTCAACCTGAACTCCCTTTCTCTCTTGACGCTGAATGTTCACCCGTGGGAATTACCGACCGGTCGGTAGGTGGTTGAGAGCGGCATGGCGGACGGGAACCCAGGGAGCGGACACGCGATGCATTCGGGTCGGAAGCAGGAGGACGGCGAGCGCTACCAGGCCATCCTGGAGACGGCGGCCCGTCTCATCTGCGAGCGCGGCTACGAAGGCACGTCGATGCAGGAAATCGCCGCGGCGTGTCACATGACGAAGGCGGGGCTCTACCACCACGTGCAGAACAAGGAGCAGCTGCTCTCGGACGTCATGAGCTACGGCATGAGCGCCTTCGAGCAGGAGGTGCTCGAGAAGGTGCGGGGCCTGGCGGATCCGGTGGAGCGGCTGCGCGAGTGCATGCGGCTGAACATCCACCTGGTGACGGGTGTGACGGGCGGGTGCAGCAAGGAGGTCATCATCATCCTCCACGAGCACAACACGCTCACCGGCGAGGCCCGGGCCTCCATCGATGGGCGCAAGAAGCGCTACGTGCGCTTCCTCGAGGACTCGTTCGCCGAGGCGATGCGCCTGGGCCGCATCCGCGCGGTGCAGCCCACCGTGGCCGCGTTCTCGTTCCTGGGCATGATTCTGTGGATCTACAAGTGGTTCCAACCCGGGGGGCGGCTGACGGCCACCCAGGTGGCGGACGACATGGTGGATCTGCTCTTCACGGGCCTGGTGACCCCTCCCGGGGTGGTCCCGGGGGCGCCTTCGCCGTTGTCCCGCGAGCGCCCGCCCGTTTCCGGAGGTGCATCATGAAGGCGGGTCGTTGGGGAAGCGTGGCCGAGCTGGTGGCCACCATTCCGGACGGGGCGTGGTTGGCTCCGGGTGGTTTCATGCTCGGGCGCGCGCCCATGGCGCTGGTGCTGGAGCTCATCGCGCAGGGCCGCAAGAACCTCCAGGTGATGTCGCTGCCCAACCCCCTGCCCGCCGAGTTCCTGGTGGCCGGGGGCTGTCTGTCCCGGGTGGAGCTGCCCTTCGGCGCGCTGCACCTGCAGGGGCGGGTGCGGCCGCTGCCGTGTCTCAAGCGGGCCATCGAGCAGGGGCGCATCTCCTGGCGCGAGCATGATGGCTACCGCGTGGTGCAGCGGCTGCGCGCGGCGTCCATGGGCCTGCCCTTCATCCCCGCGCCGGACGCGGACGTGTCCGAGCTGGCCGACGCCGAGCCGCTGCCCACGGTGACGGATCCCTTCACCGGCAAGCCCGTTCCGGTGGAGCCGGCCTTCTACCCGGACGTGGCGCTCATCCACGCCCAGGCGGCGGACGAGCAGGGCAACCTCTTCATCGAGGATCCCACCACGGACGTGCTGGTGGCGGGCGCGGCCGGGCGGGTGCTGGCGACGGCCGAGGAGCGCGTGGCGCGGTTGCCCCGGGTGACGATCCCCGGCTTCCAGGTGGAGCGCGTGGCGCTCTCGCGCGGGGGCGCGCTGCCCTCCGGGTGCGCCGGGCTCTACCCGCATGACGACGCGATGCTGGCGGACTACCTCGCCCTGGCCGAGTCCGGCCGCGAGGCGGAGTTCCTGGAGAAACTCTTGAGCAAGCGGAGCGTGGCATGAGCGCGGACGTGACTCCCGCCGAAGTGGTGGTGTCGTTGCTCGCCCGGGAGATCGAGGACGGCGCCGTGGTGGCCACCGGAGTGGCCTCGCCGCTGGCCATCCTCGCCATCGCCGTGGCGCGCGCCACGCACGCCCCCCGCCTGACGTACCGGCGTGTGTGGGCTCGCTCAATCCGGACCTGCCCACGCTGCACCCCTCGTCGGAGGATCTGCGCTTCCTGGACGGGCGCTCGGCGGAGGTGTCCATTCCGGACCTCTTCGATCATGCGCGCCGGGGGCGGGTGGACACCGTGTTCTTCGGCGCCGCCGAGGTGGATGGCCTGGGCCGCACGAACATGACGGCCTCGGGACGGCTCGGCGAGCCACGCACCAAGTTCCCCGGCGTGGCGGGAGCGGCCACGCTGCGCCAGTGGGTGCGCCGCCCCATCCTGCTCGTGCCCCGGCAGTCGCGCCGCAACCTGGTGCCCCAGGTGCAGGTGGCCACCACGCGGGATGATCGCCGTCCCGTGCGGCTCATCTCGGATCTCGGCGTCTTCGAGCTGGGCGCGGCGGGGGCGCGGCTGCTCGCGCGCCACCCCTGGGCGAGCGTCGAGCAGATCTCCGAGCGTACCGGCTTCTCCTTCCAGGCCGAGGAGCGGCTGTCCATCACCCCGTTGCCGGACGCGCGCACCGTCGCGGCGATCCGGTCGATCGATTCCCATGGCTACCGCGACCAGCTCGTGGGGGCTTGAGCCAGCGTTTTTTCCCAGCAGGAGTCTTGGATGAAGGCTGTCGTTCTTCGTGAGTTTGGTGCGGCGAGCAACCTGCGCCTGGAGACCATGCCGGATCCCCGTCCGGGGCGTGGCGAGGTGCTCATCCGCGTGCATGCCTGTGGTGTGTGCTACCACGATGTCATCAACCGCAAGGGCAACCTGCCGCGCACCCACGTGCCGGCGGTGCTCGGCCACGAGGCAGCGGGCGAGGTGGTGGAGGTGGGGCCGGACACGCCGGGATGGAAGGTGGGAGACCGGGTGGCCACGCTGCAGCGGCTGTCGTGCGGCGAGTGCGCGCTGTGCAAGAGCGGCCGCAACAGCCTGTGCAAGAAGGACAACCGCTTCTTCGGCGAGGAGATCTCCGGCGGCTACGCGCAGTACATGACGGCGCCGGTGATGGGCCTGGGCCGTGTGCCCGCGAACCTGTCCTGGCCGGTGGCGGCCACGGTGTGCTGCACGCTGGGCACGGCGGTGCACACGGTGCGCACGCGCGCCCGGGTGCGTGACGGGGAGACGGTGCTCATCACGGGCGCCAGCGGCGGCGTGGGGCTGGCGGCGGTGCAGCTCGCCAAGCTGGACGGCGCGCGCGTCATCGCGGTGACGAGCGGCGAGGCCAAGGTGCAGGCGCTGCGCGAGGCGGGCGCCGACGAGGTCATCGTGTCGCGCGGGCTGGACTTCGCGGCCGAGGCGCGCAAGCGCACCGGTGGCGAGGGCGTCAACGTGGCGATCGAGATCGTGGGCAGCGCCACCTTCGCCCAGACGCTCAAGGCGATGGCGCCGGGCGGCCGCGTGGTGGTGGTGGGCAACCTGGAGTCGGGCAAGGTGGACCTCAACCCGGGCCTCGTCATCGTCAAGGAGCTGGAGATCATCGGCGCCTACGCCACCACGCGCGAGGAGCTGGACGAGTCGCTGCGGCTCGTGGCGGAGGGGAAGATCCGCCCCTTCGTGTCCGAGACCGTGCCGCTGGCCGATGCCGGCAAGGCCCACTTCCGACTGGAGAACCGCGAGATCGCGGGCCGGTTGGTGCTCCTTCCCCAAGACACGCAGTAATCCATCTCCCCGAGCGAGGAACTCGTCATGAAGAAACAGGTTGGAATCGAAGCGCTGGCCATCGCGGTGCCCCGCCGCTACGTGGACATCGAGGAGCTGGCCAAGGCGCGCGGAGTGGATCCCGCCAAGTACACCTCGGGCCTGGGCGCCAAGGAGATGGCGGTGGCGGATCCCGGTGAGGACTCGGTGTCGCTCGCCGCGTCGGCCGCCGCCCGGCTCATCCAGCAGCAGAACGTGGACGTATCGCGCGTGGGCATGCTCGTGGTGGGCACCGAGACGGGCGTGGACCACTCCAAGGCCGTCGCCTCGCACGTGCAGGGCCTGCTCAAGCTGCCGCGCTCCATGCGCACCTTCGACGCCCAGCACGCCTGCTACGGCGGCACCGCGGGCCTGATGGCCGCCGCCGAGTGGATCGCCTCGGGGGCGGGCGCCGGCCGCACCGCCATCGTGGTGTGCTCGGACATCGCCCGCTACGGCCTCAACACCGCCGGCGAGCCCACCCAGGGCGCGGGCGCCGTGGCGCTGCTCGTCTCCGAGCAGCCGGACCTGCTCGCGCTCGACATCGGCCTCAACGGCGTGTGCACGGTGGACGTGTATGACTTCTGGCGTCCGCTCGGCCGCCGCGAGGCGGTGGTGGACGGGCACTACTCCATCAGCTGCTACCTGGACGCGCTGTCGGGCGCGTACCGCGGCTGGCGCGAGCGCGCGCTGGCGCACGAGGTGGTGCGCTGGGGCGACACGCTGCCGAGCGAGCAGCTCGCGCGCATCATCTACCACGTGCCCTTCTGCAAGATGGCGCGCAAGGCCCACACCCAGCTGCGTCAGGTGGACCTCGAGGACTCGGCGAGCGGCCGTGAGCTGACCCCGGAGGCGCGCGAGGCGGCGGCCAAGTCCACCGCCAGCTACGACGCCCAGGTGGCCTCGTCGCTGACGCTCAACGCCCGGGTGGGCAACGTGTACACCGCGTCCATGTACCGGCGCTCGCGGGCCTGCTGCACTCCGAGGGCACGGCGCTCGCCGGCAAGCGCGTGGGCCTGTTGTCCTACGGCAGCGGCAGCTGCTCGGAGTTCTACTCCGCGACGGTGGGCGCCAACGCCGCCGAGCGCATGGCCAAGGCGGACGTGGAGGGCGTGCTCGCCCGCCGCGAGCGCGTCTCCGTGGCGGAGTACGAGCGCATCATGAACCTGCCCTACGAGGCGCCCGAGGCGATCGCCCCGGCGCCGGGCGAGTTCCGCCTCAAGGAGATCCGCGACTTCCGTCGCGTCTACGTCGCGGGCTAGAGGCCGGACACCTTGGCGGAGCTGGCCACCGCGTAGGCGAGGGTCAGCTCCTGCTGGGAGCGGGTGGGGCGGCCAGCTCGAAGCGCAGGATGCCCTCCTCGCTCACCTTCGTGGGTGAGGGCCGCGTCTGCTCCTCGAGCAGCTTCACCTCGACCGCCTCCACCTCGGAGACGGGCATGCGCTCCTCGATGGCCACGCGCACGGGGCGCTCGCCGGTGTGCGAGAGGAAGAGCTTCACCAGATGGGTTCGCGTACGTCGTCCCGTGAGCCGCTGGGTGTCGTACTTCACGTCCGACTGGCGCACGATGCGCAGCGTGTCCTCGCTGCCGAAGCCCAGCGCGAGCCGCTCGCCCACGCCGGTGAACTTGAGCTGGGCACGGCCCACGTAGCCGCTGGCGCGCACCAGCTCCACCGGGCCCGCCAGCAGCACGGACGGGCCCCGGTTGTCGAAGCGCGCCACGCGGTGCACCAGGGGAGAGTGCTCCGGGTGTCCGACGAACTCGGACACCGCCGGCGCGGTGAACGCGAAGAGCGGCACCCGGTGGGGCGCTCCATTCGAGGGGAGGGTGACGCGATGGCGCGCCGTGAGCGTCAGGGCCTCGCCGCCATCGTCCAGTCCCGGCAGCTCCTCCGTCCGCTGTGCCGCTCCTTCGCCCGTCTTCTGGATGACCTCCTCGCGCACGGCGACGTCCACCGTGTGCTTCTCCTGCTCGCTCTTGTCGTGCAGCCGCAGCCAGTCCTCCACCAGCCGGGGCGGGGCGGCGCCCAGGGTGGGCCGGGCCGTGGAGAACAACAGCTCCACGTCCTTCCACTCCTCCTCGGTGCGCTGCCACACCACGGCCTCGCACTCGAGCGTCACCGATTCACCGCCCCCGGTGGAGGCGAGCGTGGCCCGGTAGGCGGGCCGCCACACCGCGCACGGCACCAGGTAGGTGAGCCGCAGGGACACGCTCCCGCCCGTGGGGTGCTCCACCTGGAGCTCCGCGGTGGTGACGAGCAGGGGCTCGGGTTGCTCGCCCTGGACGAGCGCCGCCTGGGCCTCCACCAGCCGCTGCCGCGTCCGCTCCGCGTGCTGCCGCGCCTGGCGCAGGGCCTCTTCGGCGGCGGTGGTGCTCGCGCGCACCGTCTCGAGCTGCTCGTGCCAGGACTCCGGCTTCGCCTCACCGGCCCCGGCGAACTCGGCGATGGCGCGCAGCACGTCCTCGCGTGCCGCGTTCACCACCTCCACGCGGGACTGGAGCCGTTGCACGTCCACCTGGGCGCGCTTCCACTCCGCTTCCAGCGTGTCCACGCGGCGGCGCGCCTCCGTCTTGCCCTCGGGCGAGCCCTCGTGGGGTTTCTGCTTCCAGGCCCGGTGCAGGCGCGCCTGCGCCACGCTGCCTCCGGTGAGCTGGGCCTGGAGCGAGCGGTCCACCGCGAGCGGGGAGAGGCCCTCCACGCGCACGAGCTGGGCGCCCGGGGACAGCACCACGTCCGCGCGGCGCTCCACCAGCGCGCGATCCTCGAGCACGGTGACCTTGACGATGGGCAGATGAATGGGGGATGCATCATGTCCTCCGGTTGCCGCCCACGAGCACCTTGTTCGAGGGAATCCGCACGGTCCACGCGGCGCTGAGCGTCTGGGTCTCTCCGGGTTGCAGGGTGAGCCTCCAGGCCCGCTCGCCCTCCACGGGGGCTCTCCCGGCGGCGGCACGCGCCTGCTCCACGGGGGCTTCACCTCGGTTTCCTCCACCTTGATGTCCTTTTCCGAGGGGGGCACGGCCGGTACGCGCTCGAGCACCTCCACGGTGACGCGTTGGGAGGTGCGGTTGGCCAGTTCGACGCGCACGTGGTGTTGCAGCGTGCTGACGTTGTTGAACATGCCGCCGGACAGCTCATCGAAGCGCGTGTGGCGCGACACCTTGAGGGACTCCTCGACGCCCAGGCCGAGCCGCTGGGTGGCGCCCGGCACGAGCGTGGGCAGGGGAGACGTCATCAGGAACTCGTCCCCGAGCGTGACATCCACCGGGCCGGCGAGCAGCGCATGGGGCGTGCGGTTCTCCACCTTCACGGTGCGGAAGACGCGCGGCTCCACCGAGGGCACGCAGACGTACTCGGCGCTCAGGCCCACCGGGGCGGAGAACACCGGCACGGTGTGCCAGCGCCCATCCGAGGGCACCTCCACGCGCGCCTCCACGTCGAAGCGGTGATCGAAGTGGGGCGTGGAGTGGTCGGGCGGCACGCACCAGGCCGGGGGCTCCTCCTGCTGGAGGGCCTCCGCCTCCTGCTCCGACGAGGCGAGGATCGCGAACACATCCACGTGCAGGTGCACGCCCAGCACCAGGAGCTGCTCGCGCGGCAGGGCCTCGCGCTGGGGGTGCAACCGTCCCCGAGCCTCGGGCTCCTCCGCGGAGCCCATCACGAGGCTCGCGTAGTCGAGCATGTCGACCATCGGCTCCAACTCTCCCGGGGCTGAACCAGGGGACGGCGGCCGGCTGGCGGAGCGGGCCCGCTCCATGGTCAACGGAGCGGTAGTGTCCCCCTCGTCCTCCATCAGATCCATGGAGGGGGCCAGCTCGGCGGCCAGCTCCAGCTCGGCCTCTTCGTCAACCTCCTCCTGGCGCCGCATGAGCGGGGCCATGGACTTCTTCTTGGCGGAGGGGGCCGCGCCGGCGCGGGCGCGGGAGGCGGTGGCGGCGCGGACATGGCGGGAGGAGGCGGCCCTCCTCCGCCTGGGCCCCCTCTGGCGGTGCCTCCCACCACGGGCATCGACTGGGTGATGCGCTGAGGCGCCGGAGGCATGGCGAACTCGCGGACTCGGGTGCGCTCGGGAGCCGGTGGGGCGGGGGCGGAGGACTCGGGGGCCGGGCGGCGTCGTAGCTGGCGAACAGCTCGTCGAGTCCCGGGGCGGCTCCCTCCAACCCGAGCGCGCCGGAGGGGCTGGCGCCGGCCGATGCGCAGGGCCTTCAACTCGGGCACCTCGGCGCGCCGCTCCAGGCGCGCGGTGGACAGCGACACGCGCACCGGCTCCAGTCCTCGCCGGTGCGCTGGAGGATGGAGGCGCGCATGCGCAGCGAGCCCCCGTCGAGGGTGCGCGGCATCCGCAAGTCATACCCGGGCACCCAGCGGGCGCCGGGCACGGCGTACTCGAGCGCGAGCTGGACGTGGGCGTCCGGCGCGCCCGCCTCCGAGCCCGCCTCGGACAGCGTGAGGACGACGGCGCGGTGCAACTGCGCGCGTTGACCCCGCGCCGCGGACGAGCCCTCCTCCAGCCGCCGTCGGCGCAGCTCCACCTCGTTGGCGGCGTCGCGCTGCTGGCGCTCCAGCTTGAGCTGCCGGGTGTGCAGGGTGGTCAGCTCCCGGTCGACGAAGTCCGCCAGCGACAGCACGGCGGTGAGGGCGGGCGCACGGGGGGGCAGGGGCTCGTCCTTGGGGCGCGGCGGGAAGGAGGGCTTGAGGTTGCGCAGGGTGAGGACGTCGCGTTGCAGCCGCTCCAGCTCGGCCGAGACGGTGGCGAGCTTCTCCTGGGCCTCTTCCAGGGCGCGCTGGGTGGCGGGCAGGTCCGCCTCCGGGGGCAGCCGCACGTCGAGCACGGGCCGCACCTCGCGCACGCACAAGCCCGGAGGCCCCTGGAGGACGGCCGCCCGGAGCGAGCCGATGCGCAGGCTCAGCGGCAGTCCCTCGAGGCGCACCTGGCGTGGAACGCTTCCCCGCTCGCACGGCACCGAGGCCAGGCGCGTGCAGAGCGCCCCCTCGGTATGGACGGTGACCGCATCCAACGTGGACGGTACGACGATCATCGAAGCCCCCTCGGCGGCTGCTCCACCGCGAGGGGGCAGGCTAGCGGCGCGCGCGCCGGAGCGCGAGCCCGGGATGCGACTAGCGCTTCACCACGCCGAGCGCCTCCAGCCGGTGCATCACCTGCTCGCGGTGGGGCGGCGGTGGGGATTGGCCTCCAGGAAGGACTGGACGGTCTGGATTTCGTCGTACTGGTGGTGGAAGTCCGTGGCGGCGTGGAAGCTCCGGGCATCCACCACGATGGGGTACTTCAGGTGGTTGAGCGCCCCCGGGGCAGGCGGGGCAGGCCGAAGCGGCCGATGAGCTGGCGCAGCACCGCGAGCGGCAGGGGCACCCCGATGCGCTGGGCCTCGCGGACGATGACGGACAGCGGCAGCGGCTGGGGCCCCGCCACGTTGAAGATGCCCCGGGGCCGCTTCTCCACCGTGCGCACGATGGCCGCCGCCACGTCGTCCTCGTGCATGAACTGGAAGAGCGGATCATACCCCGCCACGAGCGGCACGCGCCGGCCGCGCAGGAAGGTGGCCAGCGTGCCCTGCGCCGAGGGCCCCAGCGTGTAGCACACGCGCAGCACCGACGTGGCCAGCTCCGGCGTGCGCCACAGGGCCGTGGACGCGTAGAGATCCGCGGCCACCAGGTCCGCCAGCTCCGGGAACGAGGCCAGCTCCTTGGGGGGCTCGACCTCGGTGTGGTAGAGCGACGAGTCCGGCGCCGCCCCGTAGAAGGTATGGCGGCCCACGAAGACGGCGTGTTTCACGCCGTACGCCCGGCAGTGCTCGAACACCACGCGGGTGCCGCCCAGGTTGATGCGGTGGCGCTCCTCGCCCTGCACGCGCAGCGACGTCACCGTGGCCATGTGCACCACGGCCTCGGGCCTCCGGGTGCGGAACAGATCCTCCGCCGCCCGCTTGCGCAGATCCTCCACGTGCACCTCGATGCCCTGGGGCGCGTCCGGCCAGGGCCTCGTGTCGATGCCCACCACCGTGTGCCCCCGCGCGTGCAGTCCCACCGCCACGCGCCGCGCCACCGCCCCGGTGATGCCCAGGATGAGCACCCTCATGGCTTCACCCCCCTGCCAGCGCTCGTGGCGACGCTTCTCGATGATGTCCGCGATGCGCGCCTTCACCCGCTCCACGTAGCCCTGGATGACCGAGTCCTCCTCGTTGCCCGTCCCCTCGAACACCAGGGGCTCGCCGTAGTGGATTTCCAGCGGCACCGGCAGGGGCAGGGGCAGCAGGTAGGGGGTGACGGGCACGTACGGCATGCCCAGCGCCCGGCCCAGCCCGTAGAGGTTGGCCACCGTGGGAATGGCCGAGCCGCCTCCCAGGAAACCGAAGGGAATGATGGGGGTGCGCGTCTTGAGCGCCAGGCGGACGAAGCCCGTGCCGAAGTCCACCAGATCATAGCGCTGGGTGTAGAGCTTCGCGGTGCCCCGCGCCCCCTCGGGGAACACGAGCAGCAAGCGCTCGTCCTCCAACAGGCGCTGCGCGTTCTCCGGCAGGCCGGTGAAGTGGCCGCAGCGGCTGGCCCACACCGACGCCAGGGGCATGGCGCCGATGAACTTCTCCGCCATGGCCTGGGCCAGCCGCGGGGGATTGGCCTCCAGGAAGCACGAGGTGACGACCATGGCCCCGTCCACCGCCACCCCTCCCGAGTGGTTGCCCACCAACATGGCCCGGCCCCGGGCGGGCACGTGCTCGATTCCATGGCACTTCACCCGGAAGTAGTTCCGGTAGAAGAACGCCATCGCCTCGAAGACCACCCCCAGATGCCACCGGGACACGCCGTAGGGATCCACCCCATAGGCGTTGAACGGCAGCTCCAGTCTCCCCAGCCGCTCCTGCACCTCTTGTCGCCTCACGCCGTCTGTCCCTCCGAGGTAGGCCATGGTGTCAGATTCCGGCGGGGCGGGGCACGCCTCCTGCTGTCACGAGTCGCTCATTTCAATGAAAATTGAATTTATTGGAATTGCTGGAATTATTGGAGAGCCGTGTAAAAATTGTACAACTCGGCAATCCAAGGCTATCGGATCCTTCTTGTTTTTAGTGTACATTGATGTTTCTAGGACAGTCGTATGAGGATGGTTCCAATGAAAAGCACGGTCCGGTGGATGAGCATGTGGATGGCCCTGGTGGTGGCGGGGCTGTGCCCGGTTCCGGAGAGGGCCGCGGCGGTGGAGGCCGAAGCCGAGACCGGGGCGTGGGGCGGCATCAAGGTCGAGCGGCGCACCTTCCCCGTGCGCTTGTCCGACGGACACGTCTACAACCTCGTGGGCTACCTCTATTACCAGGGCAGCTTGAAGAACAAGCCGGTGCAGATCCTCGTGCACGGCATCACCTACAACCACGACTACTGGGACTTGCCGGAGATCAACCGCCAGGACTACTCGTACGCGCGCTACATGGCGCGCCAGCACTACGCGGTGCTCGCGTTGGATCTGCTGGGCACCGGGGAGAGTGACAAGCCGGACGGGGACTTCCTGGATCTGTCGGAGGCGGCCAGCTCCCTGCACCGGTGGTGCAGCGGCTCAAGGCGACCGCGGCGCGCAACACCTTCGAGAAGATCCTCTACGTGGGGCACTCCAACGGCTCGCTCACCATCACCTACGCGCAGGCGTACTACCGGGACGCCGATGCGGTGGTGCTCACCGGCTGGCTCAACACCTACCACCCGCTGCCCGTGGGGGACGAGGTCTTCGGCCCGCTGCTGAATCAGGGCCCCTACGTGCGGGTTCCCCGGCGCTGCGCACCGGGCTCTTCTACGATCAGAAGCACGCGGACCCGGCCGTCATCGCCTACGACAACGCCGAGGCGGACTTCGTGCCGCGCGGACAGCTCGTGGATCTCTTCACCCTGCTGAAGAACCCGGAGCCCATCCCGGCCGAGAAGATCACCGTGCCGATCATGGTGCAGCTGGGCGAGTTCGACGCGGTGGCGCCCGCGGCCTATGCCGCCCAGGAGGCCCGCGCCTATCCCCGCTCGCCGTACGTGTTCGTGGACAAGGTCGACGACGTCGGCCACGCCGTCAACGGCCACCGCAACCGGCTGCGCAGCTGGGCGATGATCGCCCTGTGGCTGCGTCTGGTGGGCTGCTGAGCACCGCGCGCTCCTTCACGGGGAGCGCGTCAACGGGGCGCCGTGGCGCGCAGGTGCTCCAGGTAGAAGGCCACCACCACCAGCGAGTGGGTGATGCTCCCCTCGAGGATGAGCTGGGGGATGGCCTCGCGGGGGTGGAGCTCCACGCGGATGTCCTCGCCGGCGTCCGGGTTGCCCTCGTGGGCCTTCACGCAGTCGAGCGCCAGGTAGCTGTGGCACCGGTTGCCCTGGAGCGCGGGGTTGGGATGGACCGCCCCGAGCGCGACCACCCGGCCCGCCACGTAGCCCGTCTCCTCCTCCAGCTCGCGCGCGGCGGCCAGGGCCGGGTCCTCCCCGGGCTCCACGATGCCGCCGGGGACCTCCAGCGTCACCTCGGAGATGCCGAAGCGGTACTGGCGGATGAGCACGATCTGCTCCTCGCGCGTCACCGCGATGACGTTCACCCAGTCCCCACAGTCGATGCGCACCCGGGGGTGCTCCTGGCCGGTGCGGGGGTCCGCGACGATGTCCTCGCGGACGGTGAGGATGGTGTAGTCGTGCTCCAAGCCCCGGCGAAGGCGGGGCCACGGTGGAATCGGGCGCATGGAGCTAGTTCAACAGCTCGGCGCGCTCGCGCAACTCCCGGACCGTCATCTCCAGCCGATCCCGGTCCGGCGCGTCCGGGGACAGCTCCAGGCAGCGCTCCACGTCCTTGAGCGCCGCGCGGTAGGCCCCCAGGTTGGCCAGGAGCGCCGCGCGCGTGCGCAGCTCGCCCGGGTGGTTGGGGGCGAGCATCAACAGCAAGTCCACCACGGCGAGCCCCCGCTCATAGTCCGAGCGTTCCAGGTACACGCGCCGCAGGTTGGACAGCATCCGGTAGGCGATGAGCTCCACGGGCGCGGGCGACAGCATGGAGGGTTGAAGCGCAGCTGGGGCGCCACGCGCTCGAGCAACTGCTTACAACCTTCCTCGGTGAGGATCTCCCCCTCGTGGAAGGGGTCCACCACGAGCTTGTGGTCCCCCGCGCTGCACGCCACCAGGAAGTGGCCGGGAAAGGACACCCCATAGAGGGGGATGCCCGCGCGCCGCGCCACCTCCAGGTAGAGCACCGAGAGCGAGATGGGCAGGCCCACCTTGCGCTCGAGCACCAGGTCCAGGAAGCTGTTGTCCGGCGAGTGGAAGTCGTCCTCGTTGCCGCGAAAGCCCTCGATGTCCGCCAGCACGTGCCGCAGCGCGGTGAGGCCGGCGAGCACCTCGCCATGGCCCGCGTGCCGCTCCATCTCCAGCTGCACCCGGGCGGCCAGCGCGTCCAGGGTGTGCAGGCACGCCGCGGCGTCCAGGTGGGGCTGGTTGAGCGTGGCGATGGCCAGCGCGGCGAGGTCCAGTCGCGGCGGGTCGGCGGCGAGGGCGGACACGAGGCGTTCGCGCGCCAGGGGCGAGCTCAAGGTCGAGGTCGAGGTGATGCTCACGAAGTAAGCACTAACCCACGAGCGGGCAGACGGCAAAGGCAGGCAGGCAGTCACTGACCCGGAGGTTCGGGGGCAACAACCGGCCCTTGATTTCGGCGTAGAGCGCCATCTGCGCCGAGATGAGGCCCGAGAGCAGTCCATCCTCGAACTCGAACGTCGGGTGTTCCTTGAGTTTCGGGAAGTCGTGGGGGTTGCGCAGCTCCTCGGGAGTGATGTTGGGGACGACCTCGCGGGCCAGGCGCAGCACCTTGGCGCGTTGGTGGGTCAACATCTGCTCGAAGAGCTTGCTGGCGATGTCCAGCATCTCCCGTCCGCTCTCTTCCGTCATGGTGCGTGTCTCCTTGGGGCGATGGGGCGCCGTCCGCCCACGGAACACAACGGAATCCCGGGGCCGACGCAAGGGCGTCGCGAGGCCATAGGCTGGTTGGCCGCCTGCCCGGGGGACAACGGGCGGGGGGGCCCGGGCGAGGTGGCCCCGCGGAGGATCCATCCCCAGGTTGAGAGAAAGCCCCGGCCAAGAAGACATCCGGGCGGAAAGACAGAGGACACGATGGCATTTGGACAGGGGGAGAACCCGGCGAGCTCCATCACGCCCCACCTGGATTCCGTGGACTACCCCGCCCTGCGCGAGCATCTCGTGGAAGCGGCGGAGGACAACGGTGCGGACGTGGACATCATCAACGTCTTCAAGTCGTTGCCCCGCGAGGAGTACCTGTCTCGGGAGGAAGTGATGCGCGACCTGGCGGAGGCGGCGCGGCGCTTCGCCACCGGGGGCCTGCGCGACGATGATGGCGTGGTGCGCGACCGGCGCAACATCGGGAGGGACCTGGTGGAGAGCGCCTCGGACGACACCTCTCGTCACCCGTAATCGTCGGCTTCTTTCGGGACACCATTGGGCCCGTGGGCGCGGGGGTTCTTCCCTCCCGCGTTCACGGGCGTCTCGTGCTCCGGGTGGTTGAGGGCCCGGCACTCGTGGCGGCGTGCGCCGTGCTGTGTCCCGGTGCGGCCTCGGCCCAGGACGTCTCGGAGATCGACGCCCGCCCGTGGGTCATCTTCTCCATCTGGGGCGACACGGTGATTCGGGATGTCAGCGGTTCCGGAGCGGCGAATGCCTGGAACGTCGAGAACAACTACCAGGCCATCAAGAACACCTATGCCTATGAGAAGGTCCTGACGGGCGGACAACTGCCGCCCACCGGCACGGTCAATTACAACTGGTGGTTCGTGCACTGAGACGGGTAGGGGCCTCCGAGTGGCCGGGATGTTGACTCGCCCCTTCGATCTGGCTTTTGCTTGGAGGGCTGGCGCTGACACGCCAGACTGTCGGGACTGGCCGGCAAGTGGGGGGGGAATGCTGAGGGCATGTGCGTCCGTGGTCGGGGGTGGACTCATCCTGTTGGTAGCGTCGGGCTGCCCTCATGCCTATGGCATCGAGGGCACCATCGACCGGGCCGTGCTCAAGGACTTGATTGACAACGCGAGTCGCGCGGGGTGTCCCAAAGAGGAGCTTGAGGACCTATGCGGTGACGAGTTCGTCGACTGTATGGCGAACTGCCAGAGGCGGATGAGAAGGAACGCCCGTCCATGAGCTGGCGCGCGGCTGCTGCTCTGGTGTTGGGTCTGCTGTTTCCTCTTCCTCTTCTCTGGTCTCTGGGTCTGTTGCCTGTCCGTGGACTTCATTCATCTCCCTTCAAGGAGTCGTTGAGGGTTGTCCCCCGGCTTTCTGCTGAGGAACTCAAGCAGTTGCCCACGGCGGGTCGTGCCTGCCGGGGTGATGCTGACTGTGATTCTTCGCTCGTTTGTCTACGGGGACTTCTGATGATTCAGCCGATTTGTGCCGCGAGCAGGTGTGTGGTGGACCTGGACTGCCAGGAGGGGTTTGCCTGCCGTGCGGTTCAGGTGGGCGAGCGTGTGGTTCGTGTCTGTGGTGCCATGGGGACGCAGAAGGAAGGCGAATGGTGTTTGAAGGTTCCCTTCGACCAGGATTCCGCGTGCGCTCCTGGCCTCGTCTGCGCGGCATTCCGATGTGGCCGCCGTTGCCAACCTCAAGATCTCCAAAGCTGTTCCCCGGGCTTCGCCTGTCTCGATGTGGATGCGGAGGGTCCTGTCTGCCTACCCAGTTGTGAAGGGCTGTCATGTCCCGAGGGGCAGCGGTGTGTCCAACGCTCTATGGGAGGCTCGCTCTGCGTCCAGGTGCATGGCCGGGACTGTCAGCACGACGAACTCTGTCCGGAGCCCCAGGTCTGTGATGTCTTCCTGGGGGGACGTTCTCGTCCGAAGGAGGCCTGGATGGAGTGCGTTCTTCCTTGTGTCGAAGAGGGCTCGTCCTGCCCGACCGGTATGGTTTGTTACGCCAAACGCTGCCGTCAGCTCTGCTCCAAGCAGAACGAGGCCCGCGTCTGCGCCTCAGGCGAAAGCTGTCACGTCGAGCCGGCACGACGTCGGGCGTCTGCCAGTTGGACTTCTGAGCGAGGCCCCTTGGGGCGCACCGATGCGCTCGCGGGCGGCGGGGCTTTCTGCCAGCTTGCGCGGAACATCATGCGGACCCTTTCCTCCTTCCTCCTGCTCCTCCTCGCGGGCCCGGTCACCGCGTGCCACCGAGACATCCCCTCGTTGAACCCCCCTCCCGCCGCGGCGCCCCCCTGCGGCCCCTGTTCCTGCCCCCCGACGACTCGCTCCTCACGGAGACGGTGCGCACGTCCCTGCGGCACGGGAGCGCTCCGGACGCGCGGGAAGCGGAGATGACCACCGTCTCGAGCTTCTCCGCCGAGCAAGACTCCTGGGTGCTCACCCAGCGCGTGACACGCTCGCGCTACCTCCAGCAGGGCCAGCCGGTGGAATCGTTGGTGGACACCGTGCTCCAGCGCGCCGTGCTGCGTCTGCGACTCGCGGCGGATGGCACCTATGTGCGGCTCGTGGAGCCCGAGGCCATGCTGGCCGCCATCCGCGAGGTGGCCCCCAGGGGACTGGATGTCACGCCGCTCGAGCGCTTCTTCGCTCCGGATGCGCTCGAGGCGCGCACGCGCATGGAGTGGGAGGTGAAGTACGGCGGCATCTACGGGCGGGCCTGGATCCCGGGGCAGCGCGGCTACGCCGTGGGCACGCTGCCCGTGGGCGGACGCGAGGTGACCTATCTGCTGGAGCGTACCCTCACCGGCACTCAGCTCACCGAACAGGGCGAGGCCCTGGTGTTCTCGTTGCGCTGCCTCGCCCAGCCGGGGGAGGCGTCGCCCCAGGCCGTGCACGACACGCTGCGCCTCGCGGGAGACCCCCGGTGACGCCCGGCGTGGAGTGCGACGGAGAACAGTTGCTCGGCAAGGGACGCTTCCTCCCGGTGCGGCGCGGGTTCACCCTCAGGGCGTCGTTGGACGGAGAAACCTGGACATGGGCGACGCAGTCGACGCTGGAGTCGGTGCGGGCGCTCGAGGAGGAGCAGCGGTGAGCTACGAACAGAATCTCATCGAGGACGAAGAGGGCATTCGCGCGCTGGTGCGCGGCACCCGGCGCGTGGCGGTGCTGGGCATCAAGACGGAGCAGCACTCGGGGCAGCCCGCCTTCTATGTGCCCGAGTACCTCGCCCAGGCGGGCGTGGACGTGGTGCCCGTGCCCGTCTACTACCCGGAGGTGACGCACATCCTCGAGCGCCCGGTGTTCCGCAGGCTCGTGGACATTCCGGGCGACATCGATGTGGTGGACGTGTTCCGCCGTCCGCAGGACATCGACCAGCACGTGGACGACATCCTCGCCAAGAAGCCCAAGGCGGTGTGGTTCCAGTCGGGCATCCGCAACGACGCGGCGGCGCGGCGGCTGGCCGAGGCGGGCATCCGGGTGGTCCAGGACCGTTGTCTCATGGTGGACCACCGGCGCTACGCGCGCTGAGCGCGGGCCGCCTCGGGCCTCGTCTCAGGCCTCCTCGAAGGGAATGGGCGGCCGGGCGAAGGCCCGCTCGGCGCTCAGTCTCGCCCGGTGCAGCGCATCGAAGCCGCGCTCCATCTGCGTGGGGGACACGGGCGGCAGGTTGGACACCATCACGTAGACGGAAAGCCCGCTCCGCGAGCAGGGCGAGCTGCAGCCGGAAGTGGTCGCGCCGCAGCGCCGCCGAGCCCGCCGCGATGCCCTGCGCGTACGCCATGGGCCCGCCCAGCATCTTGCGCGTGCGGCTCGGCAGGTAGTGCACGAGGATGGCGTCCAGCTCCTTGCCCAGGGCGCTCTCGCGCAGCGACAGCGCGGGCGCCTTGTCCACCGGGCCCCCGTCCCAGTACAAGTCGCGCCCCACCCGCACCGCGCGGAACAGGCCCGGGTAGGCGCACGTCGCGTGCACCCGCGGCGCCAGCTCCCCCGAGGTGAACACCTCGTGCGTGCCCTGGGTGAGGTTGGCGCTCGTGAGCAGCAGTGGATGCGGCAGCTCCTCGAAGGTGCTCACCGGCAGCGTGCGCTCCAGCAGCTTGCGGAAGCGCTCTCCCTTGAGCAGCCCCGTGGCCCCATGGCCCTCGCGCGGCAGGGCGTTGAACACCGCGCCAATCGGATCCGGATCCCAGAACGACTCGCGCGTCTGCTGCAGCATCAGCTCCTCGATGGCGTCCTCGCTCAGCCCCGCCGCCGCGTACGCCGCCACCAGCCCCCCGAGCTCGTTCCCGCGTACGCCGCCGGCCTCAGCCCCGTGGCTGCCAGCCCCTTGAGGAAACCCGCGTGTCCGAAGAAGCCAAAGTAGCCCGCGGAAAGAACGAGCCCGAATCGTTTGCCATGGAGGGTTTGTTGAAGAGTGGGAGCGGCCATGCTCCTGTCTCTAGACCACTGTTCCCCACATGGCAACGCGGTGCGCCGTCCCGGCGGGTGGCCCCTCGGGGCGATTTCTCATCGACATATGTTGATATATCGATGATTGAAGGTCCAGAGCCGGGTTCCGGGTTCTCCCGGGCGGGCCGCGGCGGCCCCCCGCATCACTTCCGCGCGGGTGGGGCGGAACCGCTGGCGCGAGTCTTCTCGGATTTCGAGATGTCATTGGTTGACGGGAATCCCTGGGGGCCGGGGGCGCCGCCGCGCGGAGGGCGGGGCGGAGCGAGGAATACAAGACACATGGATAATTCCTGAAGACACACGCCGGGGTGCCCGTCGCGGGAGAGCGGACCAGGGTCCGCGCCGGGTGGCTGCGTTCACGATTGCGTGACATGTGAGGATTTCCAGACTGTCTTAATCCCTTGGGTCGGGCGTGCTTCCGGGCCGACTCCCGGTGCGAGCGCGGGTGCTTCGGCCACTCGGCGCGCTCCTCGGTGCGTCCTCGTCTGGTGGAGCTCTCCTCATTTGGACCGATTCCGTCCAATTCATTGGGACCGGTTCCGTCTTGTTTTTAGAATGAAATACAGGTTTTGCATGGAGTCCGTCGAACACCCGACGTGGGAGTCCAGTGCCTGTTGCGGCGAGTGTGGATACGCGCGCACCTTGGTGGCGCGGTTGGAACAGGGTGATGCTTTTTGGAGAAATGATTGATAAGTGACACGCTCGTTCCGGGTTCCACCGGCGTGCTCCTCATCCAGGTTCGAGGAAATGTCTGCCGGGTCCCTTCTCCCTCAAGGAGTTGACGGCGCTATGAGAAGAATCCGGGATGTCGCGATGGAGTTGGTCCCCTCGCAGAGTATCCGCGTGGTCGAGGGGGGAATTCAGGAACTCCTGTTCAAGGAGCTTCAATCCCTGCTTTCCAAGACAGGCCAAGGGGGAGGGCTGATGAGCCCCTCCGTCTACGATTCGGCCCAGGTCTTGAGAATCCTTTCGCCCGCGGAGAGTGCTTCTTCTCCTGTCGTGGACTGGCTGCTGGCACAACAGCGGGCGGATGGGGGCTGGGGGAGCCGGTCAAGCCGATGCACCGGGACATCCCCACGATGTCCGCCATCCTCGCGTTGCGCCGCTTTCCCCAGCACCCGCGCACGCACGAGGCCTGTGAGGCGGGGGTGCGCTTCTTGCGCGCCCAGGCGCCGCACTGGGCCACGCTGCATCCGGAGGAGCTGCCGGTGGCCGCGGAGATCCTCCTGCCCGCGTTGTTGAATCAGCTCGGGCTGGACGAGTCGGTGCTGCCGCGCGCGCCCTACGCGGAGCTGATGGTGTTGGGGGAGCGCAAGCGGAAGATCATCGCGAAGCTGCCCGTGATGCCCGGCGTGCCGTGGCTGCACGTCTGGGAGACCTGGGGCCAGGAGCCCACGGCGAACCTGCTCGATGGGGCGGGGAGCGTGGGGCACAGCCCGTCCGCGACGGCGGCGTGGGTGAAGGCCGCCGCGGGCCGGCCGGAGCTGACGCCGTTCGTCGATCGCGCCCGGGAGTACCTGCGCGAGAGCGGGATGGCGACCGCGTCGTCCACCCCCGGACTCGTGCCGGTGGGCGGGCCGCACAACTATTTCGAGCAGTCCTTCGTCCTCTATGCCCTGCTCGTGAGCGGGGTGCTGCTGGAGCCGCGCCTGGCGCCCCAGGTGAACTCCGTGCTGGGGGATTTGACCCGGGCGCTCGGGCCGAACGGAATCGGCATGAGCGACTACTTCCTCCAGGACGGTGACGACACGAGCGCGGTGGTGGCCGTCATGCACGCGATGGGTCTGCCGGTGGACCCGGCGGTGCTCTACCGCTTCAAGCGGGAAGACCATTTCATCGCCTACCCGGGGGAGATGCAGTCCTCGCCGACGCTCACGGCCCGCTGCCTCCATGCCCTGATGTTGCTGGGCCAGGACAGCGACGAGCTGGCCCCCTTCCAGCGCTACCTGCTCGAAGCGCCAGGAGCCCAGCGGCCGCTGGTCCTTCGACAAGTGGAGCCGCTCGTGGCTGTACACGACGTTCCACTCGGTGGTCGGCCTCGTCGGCTCGCCCCACGTGGACGCGGTGCGCCGCGCGCTGGAGGCGGTGCTCTCCGCGCAGCTGCCGGACGGGGGCTGGAGCTCCGATGGCCGCTCCAACATGACGGAGACCTCCTACGCCGTGCTGATGCTCGGCTTCCTGGAGCGCCATGGGCTGCACCACCACGGCATCTCCCCGGCGTTGGAGCGGGCCTCGCGCTGGATGCTGCAGAACTACACCCCCGGCGCCCCGGCCGAGGGCAAGGTGAAGTGCTGGATCTCCAAGGAGCTCTACCGCATGGAGCGCATCGACACGGCCTTCGAGCTGTGCGCCCTGTTGATGATGCAGCGGCGCCTGTCCCAGTAGCCGGGCGCCAGCGGCGGGTCCGGGCGGAGTCGTCCGCCCGGCTCCGCTTCCACCGGGTACCGGGTGAATGGACATGATGCGGCCCCTGTCATAAGTAAACAGCCGTGTACAAAGCCCGCCCGAGCGACCCCAAGACGTCGGCGCGTCAGCGAGACGCCGATCGCACGCGTGCCGCCCTGATTTCCGCCGCGCAGACGCTGTTCTCCACGCGGGGCTTCGCCAACACCGGAGTGCGGGAGGTGGCGGAGCTGGCCGGGGTGAACTCCTCGCTCGTCAACCGCTACTTCGGCTCGAAGCAGGGGCTGTACCGGGAGACGTTGGAGCGGGTGCTCGACATCACTCCGATGCTCCAGGGAGACAAGCGCCGCTTCGGCGAGAACGTGGTGTCCCTCTTCCTCGGCGTGCCGGATGCTCCGGGCCCGCTGATGATGCTGATCCTCTCGGCGGCCGATCCCGAGGCGCACGCGACGAGTGTCGAGCTGCTCCACAAGAAGGCGATCGAGCCCCTGGCTCGCTGGCTGGGCCACCCGGATGGCGAGGGCGCGCGGCGCGGCTCCACATCCTCTGGAGCGGCTTTCTCATGAGCAGGCGGCTACTGCCCCTCTCGTGGCTCGAGGAGGTGCGTCACTCCTCCACCCGCCGCTGGATGGAGGCGGCGATCCAGGCGATCGTCGACGAAGGCGAGGCCTGAGGCGCACCTGAGAAGGTCGCCGGGCGACACCTGCCCACCGCTGTCATCCCAGCCACACGATTTCCTGGCCCAGGGGCTCCCAGTTCATTAGAACCCTCGAAAACTGGTACGTCCGTACCATTCCGAGGGATGTCATGGCCTGGTTCGTTCTGATGGTCTCGGGGATTCTGGAGAGTGGGTGGGCGCTCGCGCTCAAGAAGTCCGAGGGGTTCACCCAGCCGGTGCCCAGCGTGATGTTCCTGGTGCTGGCGGCGATGAGCTTCGGGGCCTCGGCCTGGGCGATGAAGTCCCTGCCGGTGGGGCCCTCCTACGCCGTGTGGACGGGTATTGGCGCGGCGCTGACCGCCACGCTCGGCATCCTCCTGTTCGGCGAGTCGGTGTCCGGGGTGAAGCTCGTCTCCATCGGGCTCATCGTCACCGGTGTCATCGGATTGGCCCTGTCCGGGGGCGGCCACTGATGTCTGCCCCGGGCCCACGGGGGACGAGCCAGGAGCGGGGACGGCGGCGGAGGGCGCGGCTCATCGAGGGCGTCACGCACGTGCTGCGAACGGGGGGCCTCCAGGCCGTGAGTGCCCGCTCCGTCGCGGACGCGGCCGAGGTGCCCCTGGCCGCCGTCACCTATTACTTCGCCTCCCTGGAGGAGCTGATCGCCGAGACCCTCGCGGAGATGCTGCACCAGTGGGTGGAGCAGGTCCGCCGCACCACGCTGCTCGCTCGGGCCCACCCGGAGAAGGCGGACCTGCCCGGTGGGTGACCCAGGCGATGCTCCCGCCCGGAGGTACTGGCGCCATCCAGGCCCACTACGAGTTGCTGGTGGCCTGTGGGCGTCGGGCCGCCTTCTCGGCGGTGCTTGCCCGGGGACGCGCGGACCTCGACGCGGCGCTGGCGGAGCTCATCGCGGCCGTCCTGCCCGGCGGTGCACGTCCCCCCAGCCCTCAACTGGTGCTCGCCGTCCTGGATGGCGCGGTGGTGAGCGCACTCAGTGAGGGCGCGCCCGTCGACACCACGGTCCAGGCCCGCCTGGACGAACTGCTGCGGGCATAGCGCGCGGGAGCCTCCTCCAGCGCCATCAGAGGCCCGGACGCGGATCGTGTCCGGCTTCGACCAGCCGCGTGGCCACGGCCCAGACGCTCTGGACGAAGCCTTCGAGCAGGGGGCGCAGGGGCTCGTCTCCGAGCGAGGCCACCACCGCGTCGAGCTCCCGGCGGATCCGGGCGGAATCGTCCGCCCAGACCCGCCTCAACCGGGTGTCGAGCTCCTCCCGGGGCAGGCGCGAGGCGTCGAGGTCGGTGAGGCGCTGGCGATGTTCCGCCGCGTAACCCATCACCCCCGAGTTGAGGGGCTCGGAGGGATCGAACCGGACGTCCTGGGCGAAGCGCAGCAGGCGCGCCACGCCCCCGAGGAAGTCCGAGCCCTCGCGCAGCACCCCGAGCAGCTTCTCCATGTCGCTCGGGGTGAGCGCGCGGGCGAAGGGCAGGCCGCCCACCAGGGCGACGGAGGAGGCACCCGTCTCGGCGTAGCGCTCCAGGTACTCGTGCACGCCCTGTTCGAAGCCGGTGCCCCGCGCGCTCAACGTGTCTTGTTCTTCCCCGAGTGCGGCCAGCCGTCCGGGTCTGTCCTCCGGGGAGGCGCGCATCACCTGGATGAGGAGGGTGAGCCGCGCCTGCTGGCTGTTCTGCCGCCAGACGCGCTCCGACCACAGCGCCAACCAGTCCTGGACGAGCGCCGCGGGGACACCCCGGGCCCCGAGCGCGTCCTGGCCCAGCACGGTGATGGCGCCCAGCAGGGCCCGGCACACGTCGAGCAGGGAGCACGCGGGAGCGTGGAGCGCGGCCTGGAGCGGCTCGAGCGCGGCGCGGGCGGGCCCGGGGCGGGTCATCTCCTGCAATCGCTCCGTCACCGCGTCCACGGCTTGCCGGGTCAGTGCCGCTCCCGTCCGAGCTCCTCGTAGAGCCAGTCGATGGCGGAGTAGTCCGTGCCCACGGCCCGGTAGTAGTCGGGCTCCACCTGGAAGGTTTTGCCGAGGAAGACCTCGGAGAAGCGGTCCGCGGCCTGGTAGTACGCCGCGCTTCGTGAACGGGTGCGCACGTGGTGCCGGGCGCGCTCCAGGAGCGTCAACGCGGCGGAGGTGGTCTCTGGGGACTCGGCCATGTGTCCTCGGGTTTACCGGCCGGGGGCAGCGGCGGCAATCGCCAAGGAACGTGGTAGGCAGATGGCATGTTGACGCGCACGCTCGATATCGACGGCCCTGTTCACTTCATGGACTTCGGCGGCTCCGGGCCGACCCTGGTGCTCGTGCATGGACTGGGGGGCTCGCACCACAACTGGTTGCACGTGGGCCCGAGGCTGGCGCGGCACGCGCGGGTGGTGGCCGTGGACCTGGCGGGCTTTGGTCTGACGCCCCTGGCGGGCCGCTCGGCGGCGCTCCCGGCCAATCAGGTGTTGTTGGACCGCTTCATCCAGAAGGTGTCTCCGTCCGCGCCCGTCATCCTGGTGGGCAATTCCATGGGCGGCGCCCTCTCCGTGCTGCAGACGGCCCGCAACCCCGAGCGCGTCGCCGGCCTGGTGCTGGTGGCTCCCGCGCAACCCCGGGCGGAGGACTCGCGGATGGAGCGCAATGTCTTCTTCCTGTTCCTCCTCTACTCGATTCCTGGCGTGGGCGAGTTCTTCGTGCGGCGGCGCTCGGCGCGGATGACGCCGGAGGAGCTGGCCCGCGAACAGCTCGCGCTGTGCTGCCGCGACCTCGGCCGCTTCCCCGAGGAGCTGGTGCGCGCGCATCTGGAGTTCGCCCGCGAGCGCCACGCGCGGATGCCCTGGTCCCATGACGCCTTCCTCCAGGCGGCGCGCTCGCTGGTGAGCCTGTTGCTGCGCAAGTCGCGCTTCCGCGAGATGGAGCGGAGCATCCGCGTGCCCACCCTGCTCGTGCAGGGCTCGGATGATCAGATGGTGCCGGTGGCCAACTCGCGCGAGCTGGCCAGGGTCCGTCCGGATTGGACCTACGTGGAGTATCCCGACGTCGGACACACCCCGATGATGGAGCGTCCCGAGCTGTTCCTCGAGACGGTGGAGCGTTGGTTCGAGGGGCCTGGGCGCGCGGCCCTCGAGGCGGCGACGGCGCGGGCGGAGGGCGTGGGCACGTGAGCGCGCCGGCCGTCCGCCGTGCCCTCGCGCTGCTGCCCACCCACGCCACCACGGCCATCGGAAGCCTGCCGTACACCGGGCTCGAGCCGGCCCTGCGGACCGCGTTCGCGTTGGACATCCCCTTCCTGCCCCAGCTTCCGGTGGGCAGACCCGCGGAGTTCATGATTCCCCAGGCGCTCGAGGGGCTGCCGGGCCTGGGATTCGACGAGTCGGGGCGGTGCACCGTGGACCTCGCGGCGTGGTCCGCGGGACGCGAGCCTTCGAGGCACGGCTGGAGGCGGCGTTGTCCTCGGGGGAGCTGGAGTCCTTCGAGCCCTCGCCGGAGGCGAGTCTCGCCTGGCGTCCCTTCCTGGGAGAGGTGGAACGTCGCGCGCTCGCCTTCGCCAAGGCGCAGCTCGCCGGTCCCTTCACGGTGAGCCCGGTGACGCGCACGAGCGAGGGCGGGGCGGCGCTGGAGGAGCCAGGGCTGGACGCGGCGATTCTCCGGCTGACGCGGGCGCGCGCGCGGGCGATGGTGAAGGCCCTGCGGCGCACGGGGACGACGCCCTCTTCTTCCTGGACGAGCCGGGATTGGCGGCCTTCTCGCGCGCCGACCCCCGGCACCTGCTGGCCTGGCGGGAGCTGCGGTCGCTGGTGGAGGCGCTTCAGCACGAGGGCGCGCTGGTGGGGGTGCACTGCTGCGGCAACACGGACTGGGCGGGCCTGCTGGACGCGGGGCTGGACGTGCTGGCGCTGAGCGTGCGGCTGTCGCTGGACGCGGTGCTGGAGGAGACGGGCCCCCTGGCGCGCTTCCTGGACTCGGGGGCGACGCTGAGCCTGGGCCTCATCCCCACGGACCTCGCGTCCACCTACGACGTGGGGGAGCTGGTGGACGCCGTCGAGGTGTCACTCGAGGCGGCGCTGCCTCCGGGCCATTCGCTCGAGCAGGTGGGCGGCCAGATGTTGCTGACGCCCGCGTGCGGCCTGGCCCTGCGCACCGGGGAGGAGGCCGAACGTGTCCTCGAACAGCTCGCACAGGCGCGTCGCCGGCTCCTGGAGGCGAGGGCGGCCCGGCCTTCTCCGGCCCGCCCCTCGCTCGTGAGCTGAACCTCAGCAACCGAGCTGCAACTCGCGCTCGGCCTGGATCCAGTCCTCGTCATGGTGCCCGTGCTCCCCGCCGCGCGCGAGGAACAGCTCGTAGGCCCGGCGGGAGATCTGCTCCGCGGAGGGGCGGCGGGTCGGAGCGGCCTGCACCGCGGGAGCGGCCTGCACCACGGGCGTCTCCGTCTTCGCGGGAGCGGCCTGCACCGCGGGAGTCTCCTTCTTGGCGGGGATGGCCTGCACCGCGGGGGCCACGTTCGTGATGGGCGTCGCGGCGGGGGGCGGGGCCTCCGGCTTCTTGGAGGACGACTTGTTGGAGTTGTTCGTCTTGGCCTGTGCGCGTGCCATGGGGATCCTCGGGTTGAAAAAAACGGCTGCGGACAGCATTGGCAGCTCTTTGTGCTCGGAACATTGCTCCCTGGAACGATCGTCGCCGAGGCGACACGCCGAAGCGGTGCTTGTCCGCTTACCGACAGAGCGGTTCAGGCCGGGAGCACGCCGGCGTCGAGCGCGGCCTCGAGCGCCTTGTGCATGGCGGTGCTCATGCCGAGAGAAGAGGCTTCCTCGGGGGTGCACCAGCGCAGCTCGCGGAAGGCGGGAGCGTGCGTGGGGTGCTTCGAGCCCGTCACGCGCAGCAGGCGGAGGGTGAGGCTGCGGTGGGTGAGCTGGCGGCGCACGGTGCCGAGCACGGCCTCCACGCGCACGGGGGCGCCGAGTGCCTGGGTGAGCTTCCCGGCGGACTCCGTGTCGGGCGTGTCCGCTTCGATCTCCGCGGCGGGCAACTCCCACAAGCCTCCGAAGAGTCCCTTCTCTTCCCTCCGGGCGAGCAGGAGCCGGCCCTCGTGCGCCCAGACGGCGAGGGCGAGCGTCATCCGCTTGGGCGGAGCGCGCACCTTGGCCGGGGGCAGCTCGTTCACGCGGCCGTGACGCCAGGCCAGACAGTCCTCGCGCACGGGGCACAGCAGGCACAGCGGGTTGTCCGGCCGGCAGACGGTGGCGCCGTGTTCCATGAGGGCCTGGTTGAAGTCTCCGGGCCGCTCGGGGGAGACGAGCTCGGTGGCGAGCGCCCACAGCCGGGCCTCGCGCGCGCGATCTCCCGGAGGCCCTCCACCTCGAAGAGGCGCGAGAAGACGCGGGCCACGTTGCCATCGACCAGGGGCGCGGGCTCGCCGAAGGCGATGGAGGCCACGGCCCCCGCGGTGTAGCGGCCAAAGCCTCTCAAGGTGAGCAGCTCGGCGGCGGTGGAGGGCAGCTTGCCTCCGTAGCGTGCCACCACGTCCTGGGCGGCCGGTGCAGGTTGCGCGCGCGCGAGTAGTAGCCGAGCCCCCGCCACGCGGCGAGCACGTCCGGCAGCGGCGCGGTGGCGAGCGCCTCCACCGTGGGGAAGCGCTGGAGGAATCTCTCCCAGTAGGGGATGACGGTGGCCACCTGGGTTTGCTGGAGCATCACCTCGCTGAGCCAGATGGCGTATGGGTCTCGAGTGCGGCGCCAGGGCAGGTCGCGCTTCTGCCGGTCGTACCAGGAGAGCAGGCCCGCGCGCAGGGACTCGCGGCGCGTGGGCTCGATGAGGGACGGGGTGGGGGAGGGCGCGCGCTTGCGGGAGGGTCTCATGGGCGCCGGGCGGGATTGGCGATGCGGCGGGCCACGCGATCGAAGAGCCCGGGCACGAGCCGGTTGGCGAGCACCATGACGCGGCCGGGAAGGGTGAGCACCGTCTCGCGGCTGCCCCGGCGGCTGGCGCGTACGAGCGCCCGGGCGGCGGTGTCCGCGCTCATGGCGTTCAGGGGGATGGTGTCCTGGGCCCAGCCCTCGGCGTTGAGGCGCGCGTCGCGGAACTCCGTCTCGGTGAGGCCCGGCGACACGAGCAGCACGCGGATGCCCTCGGTGGAGAGCTCGGCGCGCAGCGACTCGGTGAGCAGGTTCACCGCCGCCTTGGACGAGCCATAGCCGCCGAGCAGCGGCAGGCCGCGGTGGCCCAGCACGGAGCTGACATTGATGACTTGCGAGCCGGGCGCGCGCTGGCGCAGCAGCGGCAGGGCGGCGCGGGTGACGCGCACGAGGCCGAAGAAGTTGACCTCGAACACCGGCGCAACTGCGCCTCGCTGAAGCCCTCGACGGGGCCGTAGAGCCCGAGCCCCGCGTTGTTGACGAGGACGTCCAGCCCGCCGAAGGCCGCCTCCGTCTCGCGCATGAGACGGGCCACGTCCTCCTCGCGGGTGATGTCACAGCACACGGGGAGGGCTCGGACGCCGAGTGCTTCGGCCTCACGCGCGGTGTCTCGAAGGGCGGGCTCACGACGCGCGGCGAGCACGAGGTGGGCGCCCTGGGCCGCGTAGACCCGGGCCACCGCCCGGCCGATGCCACTGGAGGCGCCGGTGATGAGGACCACCTTGCCTCGAAAGTCCTGGGTTGCCATGGGGGCGCACCTTAACGACTCGTCGGAGGCGGAGAAGGACCTGCCGGGGTGTGCCTGCCTGCCTGTCCTTCTTCTTGGATCAACGAGCCCTTGGTCTAGGATGGCCGGCGTCCATGCCGCGCGCGTCCTTCACCAACGACTTCTCCTGGTCCAAGAGCCGTCACGAGAAACTCCAGGAGTGCTCCCGGGCATATTACCTCTATTACTACCGCTCCTGGGGCGGGTGGGAGGCGGGGGCACCGGCGGAGGTGCGTGAGCTGTACCTGCTCAAGAAGCTGGGCAACCGCTACACGTGGGCGGGCAACATCGTGCACGACGCCCTCAAGGACGCGCTGCTCAACTGGCGCGCGGGGCTTCCGGTGGAGCCGGCGAAGGTGGAGGAGCGGGCGCTCGCGCGCATGCGGGAGGAGTTCCGCCTCTCGCGCGGCAAGGCGTACCGGACCCAGAAGGGCCGCAAGACGTTCAGCGGCCTGATGGAGCACGAGTACGACGAGCCCGTTCCGGACGAGGCCTGGAAGCAGAACGCGGAGACGGTGCGCTCGGCGCTCGCGTGGTTCTTCCAGTCGCGCTGGCCGGCGCTGGCGCGCTCGCTCAAGCCCGCGCAGTGGCTGGAGGTGGACGCGGGCGCGGACTTCTCCTCCTTCACGTTGGACGGGGTGAAGGTCTTCGCCATTCCGGACTTCGCCTACACGGACGCGGACGGCTTCACGGTGGTGGTGGACTGGAAGACGGGCAAGGCGCGCGAGGGCTACGACGAGCAGGTGTTGGGCTACGCGCTCTACGTGTCCCAGCGCTACCGGGTACCACTGGAGAAGGTGCGCGCCTCGCTCGTGTACCTCAACGATGGCCTGGAGCATCAGGTGCAGGTGGACCAGGACGCCATGGGGGGCTTCCGCGCGCGCTTCACGCAGAGCGTGGCGCGCATGCGCTCGCTCTTGGCGGACCCGGCCACCAATACGCCGAAGGAGGAGTCCGCCTTTCCCCAGGCGGAGGATGCCGCCACGTGCGCCCGGTGCGTCTTCCGCCGCCCCTGCGGGCGCGAGGCGGCGGTGCGCGCGGCGTGAGCGTGGGCAGGGGGCCTGTCAGCGGCCCACCGACAGCCGCCGCACGACCACGCCCGCCGCGTTCATGCCGAACACGGAGGTGACGAAGGCCACGCTGCCGTCGATCTGCGTGCGGCGCTCGCAGGTGTGGAAGTCATTGTCGTTGGGGCACACGCAGGAAAAGCCATCGTCCGCGTCGTAGCGCAGGGACAGGGGCTGGCGCCGCGTCTCGATGGAGTAGACGGCGGTGATGCCCGTGGGCCGGTCCGTGTTCACGCCGTACTTGCGCTTGAGCAGCTTGCGGATGTCCTTGGCGAACGGATCCATGTGCGTCTCGCACAGGTCCTCCACGCGGATGGCGGTGGGATCCAGGCGGCCCGCGGCGCCCATGGAGCTCACCACGGGGATGCCCAGGCTCACGCAGCGGTGGAGCAGGTGCAGCTTGGCCTTCACGTTGTCGATGGCGTCCACCACGTAGTCGTAGCTGCCCGGGGCGAGGAGCTGATCGGCCAGCTCGTCCCGGTAGAACTCGCGCAGGGGCCGCACGTCGGCGTCGGGGTTGATCTCCTTGCAGCGCTGGGCCATCAGCTCCGCCTTGGGCTTGCCCACCGTCCTCACGGTGGCGTGCAGCTGCCGGTTGGAGTTGGTGACGCACACGGTGTCGAAGTCGACGAGGGTGAGCTGACCCACGCCGCTGCGCACGATGCCCTCGGCGGCGTAGCTGCCCACGCCGCCCAGGCCGAACACCACCACGCGCGCCTGGGACAGGCGCTCCATGGCCGGGTCTCCCAGCAGGCGGCCCGTGCGATCGAAACGCCGGTGCAGCTTGAAGGGCTTGGGCTCATTCGCCGCGGGCGGCGCGGTGGGGGCGGGAAGGGACTCGGGGGCGGGGGGCTGCGGTTCCATGGGGCCTCTATAGCGCGACGGCATCCCTACAGCGAAGGGGTGGGGAAGGCTTCCCGGAAGAAGCGGCGGGCGTTCTCGGTCGTCCGCTGGGCGAGCACCTCCACCGGCTCACCCAGCACGCGCGCCATGCCCTCGATGATCCGGGGCAGGTAGCCCGGCTCCGAGCGCTGTCCCCGGTGGGGGGTGGGGGCCTGGTCCGGGGCGTCCGTCTCGACCATGAGTCGCTCGGGGGGAATCACCCGCAGGGCGTCCAGGGGCTTGCGCGCCTCGGCCCAGGTGACGGGGCCCGCGAACGAGAAGTGGCAGCCCTTCTGGATGTAGAAGCGCGCCGGTCCACGCCGCCGCCGTAGCTGTGCATGAGGATGCCGGCCTCGGGCAGGGGCTCGCGCTTGAGCAGCTCGATGAGCGCGGGGTGGGCGCGAAAGCAGTGCATCAACACGGGCAGCCCGTGCTTGCGCGCGAGCTCCAGGTGCCGCCGCAGCACCGCCACCCGGCGCTCCATGGGGGCGCCCGCGGCCGAGGGCCCATCCAACCCGCACTCGCCCACGGCGATGGCGCCGCCGAGCCCGAGCAGCGCGTCCAGGCGCTCCAGGTGGACCTCGTCCTCCTCGGGCGGCAGGTGCGGGAGCATCTGCGGATGGATGCCGAGTCCTATCTGGAGGCGGGGTTCGCTCCGTGACATCTCCCGCAGGGGCTCCCAGTTCTCCGGGCCCACTCCGGGCACGAGGATGCCGTGCAGGCCGGCGGCCCAGGCCCGGGTGAGGACCTCGCTCCGGTCCTGATCGAAACGTGACGCGTCGAGATGGCAGTGGGTGTCAATCATTGGAAAGGTCCGTGAGGCATCCGCCCGCTGGCGTTCATCCGCGGACAGCGGCTCCGAAGCCGAAGCTGGGTGCACCGGCCACTACGCCAAGAGCACCTATCCATGCAGCGGTTTTTGAGAGGACTCGGAAATGGCCAAGCGATATGCCGTCGGTGCGCTCATGGGAGCGCTGATGCTGGTGGTGACAGGATGTCCGTCAGGAGATGACCACCCGGTACCTCCGCCCGGGGACGCGGGTACGCAGCAGCCCGATGACGCGGGGACGACGCCGCCGGGCGACGCGGGTACACAGCAGCCAGACGACGCGGGCACGCAGCAGCCGGGCGACATGACGATCAAGGAGGGTGAGGCCTGCACCACCACCGCCAGCTGCATGGCGGGCCTGTACTGCGCCGAGAGCAAGTGCGCGCCGCTGCACATCGCGGTGACGGTCGGACCAGTGGGCGCGGAGACTCCGTCCTATGCGGTGGTCGTGCCCTTCAACAAGCCCGTCTCGCCGACGCGGCTGAGCGAGGATCCCGCGACCACGAACAAGTTCCCCCGCTGGAATCCCACGGGCACGGCGGTGGCCTTCGTGGAGATCGCGGGCGACAGCACTGTGTCGCTCGTCTCTCGCGGCATTCCCGTCATGTCGGCCCAGGCGACGACCCCACTCGCCACCGGCGCTGCGGATGCGGCCAACACCAAGGACTTCCGCTACATGGAGTGGGAGCCGTCCAGCACCATCGCCTGGAGCCAGACCTCCGCCTCCGCCACCACGGGCATCTGGACCTACAGCGGCTCGGGTCCCGCCATGTCGACCACTCCCACGGGCGTCTTCCCCTCGTGGGCCGCCGACGGCGCCAGCTTCGTCTACAGCGCCAATGGCCTCGGCCTGTTGAAGCGGGTGCTGGGTGAGACCAGCAGCAGTTCGGTGTCCGGGGTCTCCACGACGGCCGAGCAGCCGTTGCACAACAAGGCCAATGGCGTCGTGCTGTACCTCGATGCCAAGGGTCAGGAGGAGGTGACCCTCCTCACGTCGCTGACCGGGCTCTACACCATCAACACCGCGGCGGCCGCTCCCGCGCCGAACGAGATCGCGCTGCCGCGTGACGAGGGCGGTCCGATCGCTGGGGGGCAGATCAAGTCCTACATCGCCAACCACACCTGGGCCCCGAGTGGCACGCATGTCGCCTACGTCCGCGTGTTCTACATCAAGCCCATCGTGGGTGACGCGGTGCTGTGCAGTGGCACCAACTGCGGCGGCCAGCAGGGCAACGTCGTCTACGTGCGGCGCATCGACCCGGCCACGGGGGCCCCGGCTGGCGACGAGCTGAAGTTCGCCGATGAAGCCACCCTCCCGTCCTTCTCTCCGGACGGGCAGTTCCTCGCCTACGTCTCGGGCGCGCAACTCCGGGTGCAGAAGATCGATCCGGCGGCCACGACCGCCGAGACGATCAAGGTTGGCACGCTCATCAGCCACGACTGGCGTAACGAGAATCAGCGCGTGCTGAGCAACCGCGGCGACGATCACCGTCCGCGCTGGCAGCCCCGCTAGTTCTCCGCTTCCACGCGGTGGACACCTCCGGCACCCGCGTCCTGGCGACCCCAGGGGCGGGTGTCGTGTTTTGAAGGAGAACCTCCCGGCCCGGGAACTTGCCTCCGGGCTTCGGCCGGCGTACGCAGGCGGCCCCTTCGCCGCTTCACGGCCACTCACCCCGGAGGAAGCTGAAATGAAACGTCATGCCGCGCTGTGTCTGCTGATCCTGTCGGGCTGCGCGACCGTCACGGCCTCGCGCTCCAACCAGGCCACGTGCATGTCGGGCAATCCGAAGTCCCAGGAGGGTGAAGGGGGCCAGCCCGGACCGGTGCGCCTGGAGACGCCCGCGGGGACCTTCCTCGTCCACCCCAACAACGCCGAGGACTTCGGCAAGCTGCTCGCGGGTGAGCCCACCGAGCATCAGTACTTCTCCGTCACGGACCTGCCCTGAGGGGCGTCCGTCGTTCCGCCCTGTCCGCCCGGGGGCGAGGGAGGCTCAGCGCGACAGGACGATGCGCCGCCCCAGCAACCGCTCCATCTGCGGCGAGGTGACGAGCTTGAGCACCTCGAGGCTGTCGCCCGCCGCCGTGTCGTAGGCCGCCGCGATGAGCTCTCCCAGCGTGAGCTTCGCGGCCGTCGCCTTGCGCTGCGCCGTGCGGCGCATCGTCGGCATCACACGCCGTCCCTGCCGTTGAATCGTGCCGCGCTTCTGGGTCGTCGTCCTGGCCATGCTCCGTCCTCCTTGCTTCACGCCGTGTTTGATTCCGCAGTGGCGTCGACGTTTCATGCATGCCGGTGCCATGCCCTCGGTCGCTCGCCACCCACGGGATTTCAAGGGTTTGGAGTCAACGGTCGTCTCGTCCTGCGGGCGGGATTCCAAAATTCGTTCACCAATCCCATGGGAATGGCTCGTTTCGTCGAGTCTTTTCATCCACACTCCCGGGGCTGTGGGGTAAGGCGGACCCATGAACGTCCAGGTGCTCTTCCACGACAACTGCTTCGACGGGGCCGCGAGCGCGGCGGTCTTCAGCCGGTTCTACCGGGAGCGCATCCGCGCCGACGCGCGCTTCAGCTACCGGGGGCTGTCCCATCAGGCGGGGGGCGCGGCCATCGATCCGGCGGTCTTCACGGGAGACGAAAACGCCATCGTGGACTTCCGCTACAGCCAGGATCCCCGGCTCACCTGGTGGTTCGACCACCACGTCTCCGCCTTCCAGCAGCCGGGGGACGAGGCCCATTTCCGCGCCGACACCGGGGGCCGCAAGTTCCTTGATGCGCACCGCAAGAGCTGCACCGTCTACCTGGCGGACGTGGCGCGCGAGCGCTTCGGGTGGGATCCTCGCCCCTGAAGGACTTGCTGCACTGGGCGGAGATCATCGATGGGGCGCAGTTTCCCACGCCCCAGATGGCGGTGGCGCTGGAGGAGCCCGCCCTGCGCATCATGACGGTGCTGGAGGCCACCAAGGACGCGGCGCTCATCCCCCAGGTCATCGAGCGGATGCAGACCGAGTCGCTCGCGGCCATCGCCGCCTCGCCGCTCATCGCCGGGCCGCTGGCGCCGCTGCTCGAGCGTCACCAGCGCCACATCGAACTGGTGCGCGCGCGTGCCCGCTACGAGCGCGGCGTGGTGTCCTTCGATCTCGTGGACGACGGGGTGGACAGCCTCAACAAGTTCATCGCCTACGCGCTCTACCCCGAGGCCCGCTACACGCTGTGGGTGGGGCAGGGGCCTTCGCGCGCCAAGGTGTCGCTCGGCTCCAACCCCTGGCGCCCCGAGGCGCGCACGCACGACCTGGCGGCCATCGCCTCGCGCTACGGCGGCGGAGGGCACCCCGTGGTGTCCGCCATCAGCTTCAAGCCCGCGGAGCTGCCCCGCGCCCGCGCCGCCTTCCAGGAGATCCTCTCCGAGCTGTCCACTTGAGGGAGGGCGGGCGGCCGGGCGTGTGGGTCGCGGACCTCTTCCCGGGGTCCGGGCGATGCCGTAGCCTGCGCGTCCCCATGTCCTGGCGCGGTCCGCTCGCCCTCTGTCTCCTGCTCCTTGGTTCCTGTCAGCGGACGTCCGCTCCGGCACCCCCGTCCGTGCCCGACGCGGGGGTCGTCGAGGCATCCACCGCTCCCTCGCCCGCTTCCTCCACCGCCGAGCCCCTGCTTCCCTGCAAGGCGGACGGGGGGACGCCGCTCGACGCGGCCCTGGGCTACCTCGATGGCGGGAAGTACGCCGAGGCCCTCTCCTGCGCCGCCCAGGCCTCCGCGCTGGAGCCGGACGACGCCACCGCCCACGCCGCGCGAGGCAATGCCCTGGCGGCCCTCGAGCGCACCGCGGAGGCCCAGGTGGCCTACGCGCGGGCGCTGGCGCTCAATCCCGGCCACCTGGACGCGCTGCTCGGCGCGGCCCACCTGTATGCCGTCCAGCTTCCCTCCAGCCGGGAGTTCGACGAGCTTGGGGCGCTCTACGCCGAGCGGGGCCTGTCCCAGGTGGACGAGGTGCCGGAGATGCTTCCCCAGTTCGCGCTCGTGGCGGCCATGGCGCTCAACGATCTGGGGCAGGCCGGCGAGGCGCTCCAGCGCGCCCAGCTCGTGCTCGCGCGCGAGCCCCACCACCCCGAGGCCTCCTACGAGAAGGCCCTGGCCCTCTTCGAGCTGTGCCGCTTCCGCGAGGCGCGCACGGCCTTCACCGGCCTGTTGAATGATCCGGCGCACGGGGCGCACGCGCACTACCACCTCGGGCTGCTGCTGGAGCGCGAGGGCAAGTGGAAGCAGGCGCGCGAGCACTTCGACAAGGCGCGCGCTCGCTCCGCGCGACTTCCCCGAGCCGCCCCTGCCCACCGAGGCCGAGTTCCGCGAGGAGGTGGCGCGCACGGTGGCGGCGCTGCCCAAGGACATGCGCGAGGACCTGGCCGGAGTCCCGGTGCGCGCCGAGGAGCTGCCCGCGGACGATGATCTGCTCTCGGGCGAGCCGCCCCTGTCGCCCGCGATTCTCGGTCTCTTTCGCGGCCCGCCCCTGAACGAGCCGTGTGATGGTACGGAAACGCCCTGCCGTTCGGTGGCGCTCTATCGACTCAACCTCGCCCGCGCGGTGCGCACTCGGGAGGAACTACGGGAACAAATCAAGGTGACGCTGCTTCACGAGGTGGGACACCTCCGGGGCGAGGACGACCAGGAGCTGGCCGCCCGGGGCCTGGAGTGACGCGCGACATGCCCCGCTCCTCGCTGCCCACCGTGCGCGTGAGCCTCAAGGGGGCCAAGACGCTGCGCCGGGGCTCGCCCTGGGTGTATCGCACCGAGCTGGTGGAGCTGCCCGACACGCAGGACAAGGGCGCGGTGGTGTCCGTGGTGGACCCGCAGGGCAACCCCGTGGGCCGGCCTTCTACGCCCAGCACTCGCCGCTCGCGCTGCGGCTGCTCACGCGTAAGGGCCCCGCCGAGGAGAAGGTGGACGAGCCTTCCTGCGCCATCGTCTGGAGCTGGCGCTCGCGCGGCGCGCGCCGCTCAAGGGCCGCGATGGCCTGCGCCTGGTGCACGGCGAGGCGGACCTGTTGCCCGGGCTCTTCGTGGACCGCTATGGCGCGGGCCTGTCGTTGCAGACGCTCTCCGAGGGCATGGACGCGCGCAAGGAGTGGGTGGCGCGCACCCTGGCCGAGCTCACCGGGGCGACGCACGTGGTGTGCCGCGACGACGCCTCCGGCCGGGACTTCGAGGGCCTGCCGCGCGAGTCGCGGTTGCTGCATGGCGAGGGCGAGGCGCGCTTCAGCTACCACGAGGGGGAGAACCTCTTCGAGGTGAACCTGCTCGGGGACATGAAGACGGGGGCCTTCCTGGATCAGGTGGACAACCACCTGCGCGCGGGCCAGCTCGCGCGGGGCGCGGCGCTCGACTTGTTCAGCTACCACGGTGGGTTCGCGCTGGCGCTCAGCCGCTCGTGTGACTCGGTGGTGGCGGTGGAGCAGGACGCGGGGGCCGCCGCGCGCGCCCGGAGAACGCCGCGCGCAACGGACGCACCAACGTCACGGTGGAGAACGCCAACGCCTTCGACGTGCTGCGCCGCTACTCGGAATCCAGCCAGCGCTTCGACACGGTGGTGGTGGATCCGCCGGGGCTCGCCAAGCGGCGCGAGGGCTCGGCCACCGCCCTGCGCGCCTACCACGAGCTCAACCTGCGCGCCCTCAAGTGCCTGCGCCCCGAGGGGCTGCTCGTCACGTGCTCGTGCTCGGGAAAGCTCGGGCGCGAGGACTTCGAGGAGATGGTGCTCTCGGCCGCCGCGGATGCGAAGCGGCCGGTGCAGATCCTCGAGCGCCGGGGCGCGGGGTTGGATCACCCGGTGCTCGGGGGCCTCACGGAGACCGAGTACCTCAAGGTGCTCATCCTCCGCGTGCTCTGAGCGTCCGCTACAGGCCCATTTCCGCGCGCAGGCGCTTCACCTGCTTGAAGTACTCGGTGCGCGGGAAGGGGACGTTGAGGATGTGGAAGTCCTTCTTGGACAGGCCCACGCAGCCGAAGCAGTAGTTGCAGTCGGACAGGTTGCGGCAGAGCACCGGGTAGGCGCTGCTGGTGCAGTTCTCGCTCTGCACGCAGTAGGCGCAGTGGTGGCACTGCTTGCAGTCCACGCAGTGCGAGCAGTTGTTGCACAGCTCGCACCGGGTGCAGTGCGTGCACTGGTAGCAGCTGTCGCAGTCGCGGCAGAACATGCAGTTGGCGCACCGCTCGCAGCCCTCGCAGGCGTAGGAGCCCGGGTTGCCGGGGTCCGCCGCCATCTGCCGGGTGAGTTGCTGGAAGTGATCCAGGAACTCGCGCTTGCCCAGCGTGGCCACCACCTCACGTGCCCGGGACTCCGCGAGCGCGTCTGGCACGCCTCCCCGCGACCCATTGTCCTTCACCACGGATGCTCCTTTCCTCGCGCGTCCTCGCCCCCGGGGGATGGCTCCAACCGGGCGAGCCCCTCGAGGTCGATGTCATGTGCCACCCGGCGCACCTCCACGGTGCCCGGAAAACCCCGACTGCTCACCGCCACCACGTACCGGTTGCCCACCAGCAGGCTCGCCTCCGCCAGGGTGCTCGCCGCGTCGTAGCGTACGAAGCCCACCGCCTCCTTGTCCTTCCAGAAGATGGGGGCGGTGGGATCATTCTGCTCCCGATTCCGGGCCTCCTCGGCCGCGGCGACGATGGCCTGCCCCAGCTTGCCGCCCAGCGACGTGTCCACGATGCGCACCTTCACCTCGCGCTCCTCTCCGCGCGAGTAGCTGCGCTCGGCCTCGCTGACGGACACGTCGCCGTAGCGCCCCGTGGAGCCCGCGTCCCGGGCGCGGGCAGTCCCTCCAGCGCCTCGGGCAGGAAGCGCTGGAGCGTCTCGAAGTGGACGCAAGGAAAGGCGGGCGGGGCGTCGGCGGCCAGTCCGTCCGCGACTCCGGGTGTCGGCTTTCCACCGTTGGTGCAGGCGGTGCCGGACACGAACGCGAGCAGCAGCAGGGGGCGGAGGAGAGAATAGTCGCGCACGGGAGAATCAAAGGGTATCCCCGTTCCGCACGCAATGGACCTCTCGAAGCTCAATGCCCCCCAGCGTGAAGCCGTGGTCACCACCGAGGGCCCCCTCCTGGTGCTCGCCGGAGCGGGCAGCGGGAAGACCCGCGTCATCACCCACCGCATCGTCCACCTGCTCGACAAGCGGCCCAACGGGCTGCTCGCCCGCAACATCCTCGCGGTGACCTTCACCAACAAGGCCGCCACGGAGATGAAGGAGCGTCTGGTCCACATGGCCGGGCCCCGGGCGCAGAACGTGCTCGTCTGCACCTTCCATGCCTTTGGCGCGGAGATGCTGCGCGAGGACATCCACCGGCTGGGCTGGCCCAAGAAGTTCTCCATCGCGGACCAGGGAGACCAGGCGGCCATCATCAAGCGCGCCATGCGCGAGCGGCGCATCGATGATCGCACCTTCGACGCGCGCAAGGTGCTGGGCCTCATCTCCAAGGCGAAGAACGCGGGCAAGGTGCCCGAGCCGCTGGGGGAGGGCCTGGGTGACGACTACGATCTCATCGCCCACATGGTCTACGAGGCGTACCAGCTCGGGCTCAAGGCCCAGGGCTCGGTGGACTTCGACGACCTGCTCATCCTGCCCTCGCGCTGCTGCGCGAGCACGAGGACCTGCGCAAGAAGTACACCGAGCGCTTCCGCTACATCCTGGTGGACGAGTTCCAGGACACCAACCAGGCGCAGTTGGATCTGCTCAAGCTGCTGGTGAGCGGCGCGACGAACAACGTGTGCGCGGTGGGCGACGACGACCAGTGTATCTACAGCTGGCGCGGCGCCGAGGTGCGCAACATCCTGAGCTTCGACAAGTACTTCCCGGGCGGCAAGGAAGTGCGGCTCGAGCAGAACTACCGCTCCACGCAGGTGGTGCTGGACGCGGCCAACGCCGTCATCGCGCAGAACCCCGAGCGCAAGGCCAAGCAGATGTGGAGCGAGCGCAAGGGGGCGCGCGCATCCAGGTGGTGTCGGCGCCCACGGAGGAGGACGAGGCGCGCTACGTGGCGCAGGAGATCTCCAAGCTCGTGGCCGGGGGCATTCCCCCGGATGAAATCGCCGTGCTCTACCGGGTCAACGGCCAGGCGCGCCCCGTCGAGGAGATGCTGCGCGAGAAGGGCCTGCGCTACGAGGTGCTCTCGGGCAGCGAGTTCTTCGATCGGCGCGAGGTCAAGGACGTCGTCGCCTACTTCAAGCTCATCGCCAACCCGCGCGACGAGACGTCGCTGTTGCGCATCATCAACGTGCCGGCGCGGGGCATCGGCGACGTCACCATGGAGCGGCTGGTGGCGCACGCGCGGCGCGACAGCGTGACGCTCTGGGGCGCGATGCAGCGCGCGGAGAGCTACGAGGACCTGCCCGCGGGCGCGGGGGCCAAGGTCACGGAGTTCATCAAGCTCGTCGAGCGCTACCGCGAGAGCTACGAGCACGGCAAGCTCGCCCAGGTGTCGCGCCAGCTCCTGGAGGAGATCGGCTACCGGGACGACGCCAAGTCGCTGACGACCTCACAGGCGGCGGCCGAGCGCAAGCTGCAGTCCATCGACTTCGTCCTCAACTCGCTCGAGTCCTTCGAGAAGCGCGAGGGTCCCAAGGCGAGCCTGCTCACCTACCTCAACCGGCTGAGCCTCGACACCCGCCAGGAAGAGGAGGAGGTGCCCGGCGCCAACAAGGCCATCACCCTGATGACCCTCCATGCCTCCAAGGGCCTGGAGTACCGGGTGGTCTTCTTCATCGGGATGGAGGAGGAGCTCATGCCCCACAAGGGCATGCAGGGCGAGGCCCAGAACCTGGAGGAGGAGCGCCGGCTCTGCTACGTGGGCATCACCCGGGCCAAGGAGATGCTCTACCTCACGCGCTCCGCCATGCGCGTCAAGCGCGGCAAGGAGGTGCCTCGCACCCCCTCGCGCTTCCTCCAGGACATCCCCGAGTCCCTCGTGGAGGTGGTGGACCTTGACGCACCGCGCAAGGGCCCGCCCACCACCGAGGAGAAGAACTTCTTCGCCAACCTCAAGGAGCGCTTCAAGGCGCCGCAGGCGGGCGGGGGAGGGGCCCCTCGGCCGGCGTCTCCGGCGGGGGGTGCGCCGGGAGCGAGCGGCCCGGCTCCGGGAACGGCGCGCGTGGTGCGCTGAAGCGCAGTGCGACCTTGACTTGCCCCCCGCCCCCTCTAAGACGGTCGGCCTTTCCGGGCCCCCCTGGAAGTAGTCAGGGTCGACCCGCGGTTGCTTAGGCTCAGGCGCCCAAGAGGCGCCCACCCAAGTTTTGGAGTGCAAACAATGTCGCAGAGGACCTACAGCGCGAAGCCGGCGGACATCAAGCGCCAGTGGCACGTCATCGACGTGAACGACAAGGTGCTTGGCCGCGCGGCCAGCCAGATCGCTACCCTTCTCAAGGGCAAGCACAAGGCGATGTACACCCCGTCGATCGACACGGGTGACCATGTCATCGTGATCAACGCCGAGAAGGTGAAGGTCACGGGCACGAAGGAGCAGGACAAGATGTACTACCGGCACCCGCGTGCCGGTTTCCCCGGTGCCCTCAAGAGCACCAACCTCGCCAAGCTGCGGGCGCGCCACCCCGAGGACGTCATCCTCAACGCCGTGCGCCGCATGCTGCCGCGCAACGCGCTGGGCCGTCAGATGATGACCAAGCTCAAGGTCTACGCCGGCAACACCCACCCGCACGCCGCCCAGCAGCCGGTCGCGCGCGAGGTCGAGGCGTAAGGGCTCCTTCCTTCCACACTTTTCCGCACCTTTAGAGAAGAGACGACATGGCTACCGCCACTGAGAAGGGTTTTTACGGTACGGGCCGCCGCAAGGAGGCCACCGCGCGCGTGTGGATCCGCCCGGGCACCGGCGTTGTGACTGTCAACGGCCGCGACATCAACGTGTACTTCGGCCGCGAGACCTCCAAGATGGTGCTCAACCAGCCCCTGGACGTGCTCGAGCAGAAGGGGAAGATCGACATCGAGGTGAACGTGCGCGGCGGAGGTCTGAGTGGTCAGGCCGGCGCCATCCGTCACGGCCTCGCCCGCGCGCTGTGCAACTACAACCCGGACTTCCGTCCGCCGCTCAAGAAGGCCGGCTTCCTCACGCGTGATGCCCGCGCCGTCGAGCGCAAGAAGTACGGTCAGCCGGGCGCGCGTCGCCGGTTCCAGTTCTCCAAGCGCTAAACCCTCGGGTTTCGCTGGAGTCCCCACGGCGGAGGTCCTCCTCGGAGGCCTCCGCCGTTGTCTTGCGGGCCCGTCCGGCCGAGCAGTCGAGCCAGCGGGGCGGGGCTCCTCAAGGACGTGGGCGAACGTGTAGCATCGGCCACATCCATGGAACTCAACGAAATCCTCCAGATTGCGCTCCGCGGCGGTGCCTCCGACATCCATCTCAAGGCGGGCCTGCCGCCCATGTTCCGTGTCGACGGCTCGTTGATGCCCCTCAAGGACGGCAAGCGCCTGCCGCCGGAGGAGGTCGCGCGCATGGCCTTCGGCATCATGAACGAGTTCCAGAAGGAGAAGTTCAAGCAGAGCAACGAGGTGGACCCGGCGTACGGAGTTCCGGGGCTCGGGCGCTTCCGCGTGAACGTCTTCCAGCAGCGCGGCACCGTGGGCGCCGTGTTGCGCGTCATCCCCTTCAAGGTGATGACCATCAAGGATCTGCTCCTGCCGCCCATCCTGGAGAAGATCTGCCTGGAGGAGCGCGGCTTGATTCTCGTCACCGGCACCACGGGCTCGGGCAAGAGCACCACGCTCGCGGGGATGATCGATCACATCAACGCGACCGAGACCAACCACATCATGACGATCGAGGATCCGATCGAGTTCCTCATCCGCGACAAGCGCTCCATCGTGAACCAGCGCGAGGTGGGGGTGGACACCATGTCCTTCGCCCAGGCGCTCAAGAGCGCGCTGCGCCAGGATCCGGACGTCATCCTCGTGGGCGAGATGCGTGACCACGAGACGATTGAAACGGCGCTCTCGGCGGCGGAGACGGGCCACCTGGTGATGTCCACGCTGCACACGCTGGACGCCACGGAGACCATCAACCGCATCGTGTCGGCCTTCCCGCCCTACCAGCAGAAGCAGGTGCGCATCCAACTCGCGAGCGTGCTCAAGGCGGTGGTGAGCCAGCGTCTGGTGCCGCGCGCGGACGGCAAGGGCCGCGTGGCCGCGGTGGAGGTGCTGCGCTGCACCGCGCGCGTGAAGGAGATGATCGAGGACAAGGACCGCACCAAGGAGATCTCCGACGCCATCTCCCAGGGCACCGACAGCTACGGGATGCAGACCTTCGATCAGTCGCTCATGTCGCTGGTGAAGCAGGGGCTCGTCACCTACGAGGAGGCCCACCGGCAGGCGACCAACCCGGATGACTTCGCGCTGCGCTTCTCCGGCATCAGCGCCACGTCGGACTCGAAGTGGGACAACTTCGAGGGCGGCGGCGCGCGTGCCGTGCCGGGCACGGCGGGCTTCGGCCAGAACACCCAGCCCGCGCCGGCCCCGGCGCCGGTCGCCACGCCTTCCCGTCCCTCGCCCGTCTCGCGCGCGGGGTTCCCACCGTCCAGGGCACCCCGCAGCGTCCGTCCGCTCCCGCCGTGGTGGGCTCCCGGACGTCGATTCCCACCGTCCAGGGCACGCCCGCCCGGCCCGCTCCGGCGCCCGCTCCCTCCCCGCCCCCGCGGCCCCGGCGGCGGACGACGACTTCCAGATCGAGCGCTTCTGACGCTCCGCCGGGGACGGGAGGCCGGCGCGTGCGTCAGGCCTCCTCGTCGCCGAGCTGGGCGCGCAGCCTCGACAGGCGCTGGGGGCCGACGAGCCCCTCGCGCGCGAGCACCTGCAGGAACTCCACGGTGGCGCGCAGGCCCGCTTCCATCTCGGCCTCGGGCTTGCCCTCGATCTCCGCCTCGTAGAGCGCCTCGATGTGCTCGGGGTTGATGGGGGTGGGGCCCTCGTCCCACGCCCCGTTGATGAGCGCCCGGGCCGGGCGCGCCCGGACGTTGCGCTCCGCCTCGTCGCGCGCCGAGCGCTCGAAGCCGATGATGAGGGCATCCACCTGCTCCCGGGTGAGCGCGGCCAGGGCGGGCACCTCGCCGAGCGTTTCCTGGACGTAGGTGCTGTCGAACATCTCCACCTCCTGCTCGTAGCCGAAGGCTTCCTCCATGAGGATGGAGGCGAGGAAGGCATCCGTCTCGGTGTCGCTGGCGCCCTCGGCCTTGAGGGACTCGCGCGCCCGGGCGGTGGCGGCGGAGAGGCGGGGTCCTCGGCGATGGCGCGCGTGGCGGCGTAGGCGGCGAGGAAGACGACGGCGGCCTCGGCATCCGAGGACAGGTGGCGCCGGCCCGAGGTGCCCATCAACGTGGCGCGTTGCTCGGGGTGGTCGGCGGCGGTCTGGGCGAACAGCCGCTCCTCGGGTCCGAGCGGGGCGCCGTCCTTCTCCTTCTGGAGAGTCTCGCGGGCGGCTTCGGGGCTGAGGTAGCGGGCGATGAGGGGGTGCATGCCGCGCCTGTTAGCACATGCTAGACAAGCGTCGATGGACTCCGAGGACGCCACGGACGTGGAAGTCGGGCGCGCGACGGACGCCTGCTTGCGGCTGCTCAAGGCGCGCGCGCGCAGCAGGCACGAGCTGCTCGCGGCGCTCGAGCGCAAGGGGTACGCCGAGGCGGTGCGCGAGCGGGCGCTCGCCCGGGTGGAGGGCTGGGGCTACCTGAACGACGAGCGCTTCGCCCGGGACCAGGCGGAGCGGCTGCTGGGTGGGGGAAGGTACGGCCCCGAGGAGGTGCGACGGCGACTGGAGGCCCACGGTGTGAGTCCGGAGGCGGCGGGCGAGGCGGTGGCCACGGCCCGCGGAGCGCTGGAGTTCGACGCGGAACGGGCCGCGCGCCAGGTGCTGGAGAAGCGGGGGATGGCGGGCCGGGAGCTGGATGCCCGGGAGAAGGCCCGGGCGGGCCGCCTCCTGTTCAGCCGGGGTTTCTCCGAGGACGTCATCCAGCGACTGCTCGGTGACGCGATGCTGGAACCTTCGGGGTCGGACGACTAGGTTGTCCCCCTCCATGCGTCTTCTTCGAGCCGTCTGCCTGTCCGCCGTCCTGTGCGTTGTCCCTGGTTGCGCCGCCCTCTCCACCGGCCGGTGGGAGAGCCCGACTACGCCGCGGTCGCCGAGTCCAACCTCCGCCTGGGCGACGAGGCCCTGGAGCGCAAGGACTTCCTCCAGGCCGAGAAGTACTACGAGCATGTGCGCACCAAGTTCCCCTACCTCGAGGTGGCCAACGAGGCGGAGCTGAGGCTGGCGGATCTCGACTTCGCCCAGGAGCGCTACGCCGAGGCGCGCGAGAAGTTCCAGACCTTCATCAAGCTGCACCCCACCCACCCCAAGGTGGACTACGCCGCGTACCGCACGGCGCGCACCCACTTCGAGGATGCCCCCTCGGAGTTCTTCCTGGTGCCTCCGGGGGCGGAGAAGGATCAGACCGAGGTCCAGGCGGCGTTCTCCTCGCTCAACGCGTTCATCCGCCAGTTCCCCAACTCGCAGTACGTGGCGCCGGCGAAGGAGGCGCTCGACACGACGCGCCTGCGGCTGGCCCGGCACGAGCTGTACGTGGCGTCCTTCTACGCGCGGCGCGAGCGGTGGAACGCGGTGGCGCAGCGGCTGGAGACCCTGCTGAAGAACTACCCGGGCACGCCGCTGGATGAGCGGGCCCTGTTCGATCTGCACGCGGCCTACGTGCGGCTGACGAATACCGCCGAGGCCCAGCGCACCCTGCAGCGGGTCATCGAGATGCTCCCGGGGACGCCCGCCGCCGAGCGTGCCCGGAGGATGCTCGGCTCGTGAGGAGCACGGAGGACTGGAGCCGGGCGGGCGGAGTGATCATCGCCCTGCTGGCCGCGGGGGTGTCGGTCCTGGTGTTGATGCCGCGCATGCTGGGGCTGGCGACCGGGCCGGAGGTGGAGGTCATCACCTGGCTCAAGCGCACCGAGAGTGACGGCCTGACGCTGCGCGTGCCCGGGGTGGCCGAGCCGCTCCAGGGCCGGTGCACCACTTCGCGCGCATCACGGTGGACGTGGCGCCGGAGGCGAGCGCGCCGTGGCCTGGGCGACGCTGGACTTCAAGGGCCGGCTGGGCCGCACCGAGGTCAGCTCGCTGGGCGTGGAGCGGGTGCCCTTCGTGCGCCGCTCGCGGGAGTGGGTGCCGGAGAACCTGGCCGCGCCCCGGCTCGCGGCGGTGGTGGGCGTGCTGGAGGCGCGGCGAAGGGCCCTGGAAGCGGGCGAGCCCGAGGCGTTGCGCTCCCTGCTCCTGCCCGGGGCTCCGGCGGACGTGGGGGGAGGGGAGGAGTTGGAGCGCCTCCTGAGCCTGAGCAAGCGCCGCTACCGGGTGGAGGCCTGGTACGTGCGACTGGAGCGGGACGACGCGCTGGCCAGCGAGCTGTGGCGCCTGGAGGGCGACCTTCCCTCCCAGCCCGTGGATGACAAGGGGCAGCGCCAGCTCTCGTTGATTCGGAGTGAGGAGGAATTCTTTTTTCGCCCGGTCTCATGTAGGCTAGGCGCCGTTTCTCACTGGGCTCTCGGGACTGGGCGGGTGGCTGGACGGGAGAGGGCCATGGCAGCACTACTCACCATCGAGGTCGCAGCTCCGTGAGCACTCCGACTCCGGGAAAGACGTACGCGCTCAAGTTCATCTCCGGCAAGTACCAGGGTGGCGAGTTCCCGCTGAAGGCCGGGAAGCAGATCGTCATCGGCCGCTCCAGCGAGCTGGACATGGTGCTCGTCGAGGACATGGTGTCGCGCAAGCACGCGCGCATCTCGGTGAACGGCGCGGGGCAGATCTCCATCGAGGACCTGGGCTCGACCAACGGCACGTTCGTCAATGGCGAGAAGGTGAAGCAGTCGACGCTCAAGGAGGGGGACCGCATCCTCATCGGCACCTCCATCCTCAAGCTCATCCACCAGGGCGTGGGCGCGGGCGAGGTCGACGACGCCGTGGCCAAGCAGCGGCTCGAGGAGGTCGCGGTGCAGGCGGCGCGCACCTCGACGAAGGCCTCGTCCATGACGGGGAAGATCGAGGAGATTCCGCTGCCCGACCTGCTCCAGCTCTTCCACACGTCCAAGAAGAACGGCGTGCTGGTGGTGGGCAGCCAGCAGCAGGGGAAGATCTACCTGCGCCAGGGCCGCGTGTACTACGCGGTCATCGACGAGAACCACAACCTGGGGCCGCAGAAGAGCTTCAACCGCATCATCACCTGGGAGCAGGGCGACTTCGAGCTGCGGCCGGCCGACCCCCAGGAGTTCATGGTGGAGATGGACTCGTCCACCGAGGCGCTGCTGATGGACGCGCTGCGGCAGTTGGACGAGTACAAGCGCATCCAGAAGGATCTGCCCGCCATGACCGCCCGGCTGACCCTGGCCGCGCCCATGACGGCGCCCCTGCGCGAGCTGACGCCGGAGCTGCTGGACGTGCTGCAACTGGTGCACAACCACGGCTCGCTCGCCGAGGTGCTCAACCACGCGCAGCAGGACGACGTGGTGGCGGCCGAGACGGTGTTGCAACTCATCAAGCGCGAGTACGTGCGCGCGAGCTGACGGGAGTCCGTGTGTCCGAGGAGCAGAAGCCGCGCCGGTTGACGGAGCTGTCCCACTGCGCGGGGTGCGCGGCCAAGCTGCCCGCGGCGGACCTGTCGCGGGTGCTGGGCAAGCTGAAGCCCACGAAGGACTCGAAGGCGCTGGTGGGCTTCAACACCCACGATGACGCGGCCGTGTACCGGATGGCGCCGGGCCTGGCGCTCGTGAGCACGGTGGACTTCTTCCCGCCGGTGGTGGACGACCCGTACGACTTCGGGGCCATCGCCGCGGCGAACGCGCTGTCGGACATCTACGCCATGGGGGGCAAGCCCCTGTTCGCCCTCAACCTGGTGGGCTTTCCCGAGGACAGGCCCCTGGAGGAACTGTCGCGCATCCTCGCGGGCGGCCAGGCCAAGGCGGACGAGGCGGGCATCCCCATCCTGGGCGGGCACTCCATCAAGGATCCCGAGCCCAAGTACGGCCTCGCGGTGACGGGCAGCGTGCACCCGAAGAAGGTGCTGACCAACGCCGGGGCCAGGCCCGGGGACGTGCTGCTGCTCACCAAGCCCCTGGGCACGGGCATCGCCACCACCGCCATCAAGCGGGGGCTGGCCTCCGCGGAGCTCACCCAGCGCGTGGTGGCGCAGATGTCCACGCTCAACCGCAAGCCGGGCGAGGTGTTCGCCTCGGGCAAGTTCAAGGTGAATGCCCTCACGGACGTGACGGGCTTCGGCCTGCTGGGCCACCTGCTGGAGATGATGACGGGCGCCAGGACCCGGGGCTTCCTGGACCTGGAGCGCATCCCCATCCTCGCGGAGGTGCCCGCGCTGGCGCAGCAGGGCGTGGTGCCCGGGGGCACGAAGTCCAACCTCGCCCACGTGGGCAAGAAGGTGCGCTTCCCCAAGGGTCTGCCCGAGGACATCCAGTGGGTGCTCGCCGACGCTCAGACCAACGGCGGCCTGCTGGCCTCGGTCCCCGCGCGCGACGCGGCCAAGGCCTTCCGGGCGCTGGAGCGGGCGGGGGTGGACGTGGCCCTCATCGGAGAGGTGGGCGAGGGCCGTCCCGGCATCGAGGTCGTCGGCTAGGAGCGGGCGAGCGGGGGGCGGATTCGCCGCGGTGCGGCGACTCGGGTAGCATCCCGCGCCGGCATGACGTCCCGTCTCCGCGTTCTCGTCCCTTGCCTCGCGTTCCTCTTGGCTCCCCTGGCCGCGCGCGCGGCCGAGCGTCCCGCGCGCATCGTGGTGGATCCGGGCCACGGGGGTGCCCAGGACGGGGCGACCAGTCCCTCGGGCGTGCTCGAGAAGGACATCGCCCTGCAGATCTCCCAGCGTGTGCGCGAGCACCTGGAGAAGGAACTCGGCGCGCAGGTGCTGATGACGCGCGACGAGGACGTGTCGCTGCCCCTGCCCGAGCGGGTGGAGTTCGCCAACAAGCAGCGGCCGGACCTCTTCCTGTCCATCCACTGCAATGCCATGCCCACCCGGCGCACCCGCGCGCGCGTGCAGGGGCTGGAGACGTACTTCCTCTCCGCCAGCGCCTCCAACGCCACCGCGCGCGCGGCCGCGGACCGGGAGAACGCCGAGGCCCCCTCGACACGCGCCTCGCGGGGAGACTCCACGCTCGCCTTCATCCTGGATGATCTCGCGCGCACCGAGACGCACCAGGACTCCTCGCGCCCGGCCTACGCCATCCACCCGAAGCTCATCGCGGCCTCGGGGGGCTCGGACCGGGGCGTGTTGCAGGCGCCCTTCTACGTCCTCAATGGCGTGGAGGCGCCCGCCGTCCTCATCGAGGTGGGCTACCTGTCGCACCCCGAGGAGGGCGGCCGCCTGACGCGCGCCGACTACCAGGAGAAGCTCGCCGTCGCCATCACCGGGGGTGAAGGCCTTCCTCGCCGAGGTGCGCAAGCGCGACGCTCCCCGCTCCCCCGCGGTGGCCGCTCCCGCCACGCCCTGAGCCGGGGCGGCCGTTCCTCCCGGACAAGCGGGCCGGGCGTCTGCTAGAGAGCGGCGCCGTCCCCCCGTTGCGAGGAGTCTCCCCATGCGGTCCTTCAACCGAGGCGCTTTGGACTTGCGCCCCGTCACCCTCACCCCTGGCATCACCCTGCACGCCGAGGGCTCGACCCAGGTGGAGTTCGGCCACACGCGCGTGCTCGTCACGTGCTCGGTGGAGGACCGGGTGCCGCCGCACCTGATGGGCAAGGGCTCCGGCTGGGTGACGGCCGAGTACGGCATGCTGCCGCGCTCCACGCACACCCGCAGCCCGCGCGAGGCCGCCAAGGGCAAGCAGACCGGACGCACGCTGGAGATCCAGCGGCTCATCGGCCGCGCCCTGCGCGCCGCGGTGGACCTGCCGGGCCTGGGCGTGCGCACCTTCACCCTGGACTGCGACGTGCTCCAGGCGGACGGTGGCACCCGCACCGCCTCCATCACCGGAGCCTACGTGGCCCTGGCGCTCGCCCTGCGCAAGCTGCACAAGAGCGGGGTGATGAAGACCATGCCCAAGCTCTTGCCCCTGGCCGCGGTGTCCGTGGGCGTGGTCAACGGCGAGGTGCGCGTGGACCTGGACTACGAGGAGGACTCCTCGGCCGACGTGGACCTGAACCTGGTGGCCACCGGGGACGGCCGCATCGTCGAGGTGCAGGGCACCGCCGAGCACAAGATGTTCGATCGCAAGACGCTGGACGCCATGCTGGACGCGGGACTGGCCGCCATCCGCCAGCTCACCGAGGCGCAGGCGAAGGTCCTGGGAGTCTGAGCGCATGAAGCCCCGTCTGCTCTTCGCCACCACCAATCAGGGCAAGCTGCGCGAGATGCGCGGCCTGGTGGGGGACGCCGTGGAGGTGGTGTCCCTCGCGGATCTGCCCCCATCCCCGAGCCCGTGGAGGATGGCGCCACGTTCGAGGAGAACGCCCGGAAGAAGGCCCGGGCCTACGCGGAGGCCAGCGGTCTGCCGACCCTGGCGGATGACTCGGGGCTGTGCGTGGACGCCCTGGGCGGCCGTCCCGGCGTGTACTCGGCGCGCTACGCCGCGGGGGATGATCGCGCGCGCTACGAGAAGCTGCTCGGCGAGCTGTCCGGGGTCCCCGACGAGCGGCGCACCGCGGCCTTCGTCTGCGCGATGTGCCCGGCCTTTCCCGGCTCGGAGACGACCTTCCTGGAGGTGGGCCGCTGCGAGGGCCGGATCGGCCACGTGCCCAGGGGCTCGCACGGCTTCGGGTACGATCCGGTCTTCGAGTTGCCGGGAGGACGCGCCCTGGCGGAGCTGACGTCGGAGGAGAAGGCCAAGGTGTCCCACCGGGGCGCGGCCTTCTCGAGGATGAAGCCCCGCCTGCTGGCGCTGGCCGGAGGCGGAACCGTCGGAAGGTGAGCAGGCGTCAGGAACGTTGTCCTTGCGCGTCCGGTCCGGATGCAGCAAGAATGGGCACCTTCATCGGGGCGTAGCGCAGCCTGGTAGCGCACCTGCCTTGGGCGCAGGGGGTCGGAGGTTCGAATCCTCTCGCCCCGATATCGTTGGGAAACACGGCCTGGGTGCCAGTAGCTCAGCTGGATAGAGCATCGGCCTTCTAAGCCGAGGGTCGTGGGTTCGAGTCCCGCCTGGCGCGAGTACATGAGGGGCTGGAATCGATGGGGACGCCCCCGCCGGTTTCAGCCCCTTCTTCTTGCCCCGCGGGGCCTTGCCTGCCTCAGCTCCAGTAGTAGAGCGACTTGCCATCAAGGCCATTGGCCAGGAAGCCGCCGATGGTGTAGCGCGGGCTGACCCCCTGCGTCGCGGCGACGCGGTGGTAGATGCGCCCTCCGGCGAAGAGGATCAGGTCACCGGGTTGCGGCTTGATGGAAATCCACTCACGGTCTTCGACCATCGAGGAATCCTTGCTCACCACATACTCGCTGGGTGCGTCGTCGTTGTCGGACCAGCGCCGTTCGTAGACGACCAGTTCACCCCCAGCGCCCGGCGCGTTGAGCGTCAGGAAGAAGCTGAGCTGGTTGTTCACGTCGCAAACAGTCTTCAGGTGGGCATAGCTGGGGTGGTGACTGAGGTTGTTGTCGCAATGCAGCTCGATGGTGGCCCCTGTCGGGAGGATCCGGATGGTCGCTGGCATGTAGCCTTGCCCGTCAGGACTTCGTGGGAGCGAAACGGGGCGGCCGCCGCTCAGTACCGAGAAGATAGACTTCATGCGCTCTTCATAATCGGCGCCATCCCGGAAGAGTTCGTGACAATGGGAACGAAACCCTTCTGCCACGTTGAAGTACTCGGGCAGACAGTGATCGGCGGCCACGAGGGTAATGCCGTACAGGTGCTTGTTCTTGCGTGCCACGGCGGGAGGGACCGTCCACGGGAAGATGGGGAACGGGGGTTCATGCCGCTCGATACGCGCACTGATTTCCCGCATGTACTCCGCGGGATAGACCTGCCGGATCAGCACTCCATCGAGGGTTCGCCGCGCGAACTCATCGAGACATCGTTCCAGGCTGTCGAGCTGGGAGAAGTCGACCGAGCGGAACTTGAACCAATCTGCCTGTTCTACCTGCCGCATGGTGGGTTCTCCTCGTACTCCGCGGTTGTATAGGCCTTGGCTTGAAGGGTCAGATCCAACTGACTGACGAGCTTCAAGTGGTGGAACATGCGCTCCACCCGCACCATCCGCCCATCCGGAAGACCGAGGGTGTCCGAACCGGGCCAGGCGGCGAGCGCGTCACGAAGCTCTGGAACGCACAGCGATTCCTCGACGGCGGCGTCGAGCAGCGGCCTGCAATCTCCTCCCCGTCCTCGGTACAAGGCGTTCTCATCCATGTAGATTTCCATCCCCACCCGCGGCTCCACGCCTTGGGGGTGGATGTCGATGTGCAGAGCCAGTTCGTGGTGGAAGCGGAGGAACTTCCCGACCCGCTTGCTCAGCTTGGAGGCGGAGCCAGACCATCCGACCCTTTCGAGATAGTGAAACGCCTCGTCCTGCTTCAGGATCAAGATGAGGCGGATGGCCTCGGTGGGCCGGGAGTAGGGGATGCCAACCGTGCGATACCGGCAGGTCGCGGGGATGGCCTCCCAGCAGCGGCGGAAGGTCGCCAGTTGCGGTGCGGCGAAAGGCCAGGGCTGGAGCAACTCCATCGCTGGCTCCGGAGACACATGGGGCTCGAGGGTGAAGAAGAACAATGGAATCGGAATGCCACCCGGTCGGCCACGGATGTCGAACTCGAGCCAGACGGAGCAGACATCATGAAGAGAAGAGGTCTCATCCACCCAGCCGCGGGCGAAATCGCGGATTCGTCTCCAGGACTCCTGGGTATAGAAGGAGGTTGGAATGCCTTCACTGGTCCCAGCCAGCACGTCGCGGCGCCCCTTCGCCGAAAGCCAGAGGCAGAAGTCCACGGGATGGTCGGTTGTACCCAGTGGACGCTCGAACATGTGGCTCGGCGAGAGAACGGATGGCAGCGCCTCGGCGGTCCTCAGGACGTTCGCGTAGCTCTCTCGAGAGAAGTAAGGCGGCACGCAGCACGCCTCGAGGAGTTTCACGGCATCCGCCGAGGTTTCCAACCTCATTGGGGGAAGGGGCATTGCACTTGGGGGCATTTGTCCGTCTCCGATTGGAAAAAAAGTCTGTCTGCTTGACCCTGTGAACAGATGTCACGTAGAGTGAAAAAATGAATAAACCCATCATTGCCTTCGTTTCTTTTGTCCTGGGCGCGGCAACGAGTTCCATGGTTGATTCAGAGACCCTGCGAAAGAAGCTCCGGCCGCTCGTGAAGAGTGCGCTGAAGAATGGAATCGTCGTGGGCCGTGAGCTTCGCCGGAAGGCAATCAGGCTCGCCGAGGATCTGGATGACTTGTTCGCGGAGGTGCTGACCGAGCAGGCGGAGGAGGAGGTGGCGAGTGGAGCCGGTCGTATTCCCGACAGGAAGAGCGCTCCGGTTCGGGTTCCACCTCCTCGGACGAATAGGATTCGCTTCGGCTCACACGCGAACGAAGTGGATGTTCCAGGCTCGTTCCGCGTTCAGGAGGAGGCCAGTGATACGACCCTGGTCTTCGCGGACGAATCGCAGGTGGACACCATTGCCGCTGGTCGAGCCATCATCCTTCGAAGTGAATTGGATACGGGCCTCCGCGAACTTCTCGCGACGCAGCATGAGTGACTCTCCTGAAACCGTGAGGGTGTAGCGAACGTCCAGTTCGTCGCTCTGATAGGTTCCGCCGTACTCGGCCAGCGACTCCGGCCCTTTCTCCGCCACCTCGATGCGCTCACAGACCGCGGTGGTCTGCCCCGCGTGTGTCACGTTCAACCGGCTCGCGGTGTTCTCTGCTTCTGGTGTGAAGTGACATTCCGCATCCACATCGGGGAATCGGAAGCGGCCAGGGCCCGCCGGGAGCAACTCATACGTTCCACCAGTGCTCGGAACGAGGAAGAGCCGCCCTCCTCTGGCTTCGACCCCCAGCGTTGTTCCGCTCCACTGGTCTCGATAGAGACCCGCCACCCTCTCCAACTCGCGCGAATGCGGCTCGGCGCTTTCCGCGGCCCGGCCAGCCCAGGAGGGCAGGTGCCTTTCCTGGGGGGCCTCTTCCTCGAAGTGACCGGCCAGGAGGATGTCGGCGATCTGCCTCGTCAACAGTCCTGGCCTCATTTCCCCGGCATTGCAAAAGATGGCCACCGCGAGGCGCTTCTCGGGGAAACGAAGGTAGTAGGAGGCGAAGCCCGCGTCTCCACCCGCGTGCTCCGCGACGGCCAGTCCCCGGTATTTTCCCAGGATGAAGCCGAAGCCGTAGTTGAGTGGCCGCCCATCATCGAAGGCACCGGGCCTCGAGCACTGGTGGATGAAGTCCTCGTCTCCAACCGTGGGAGAAAGGAAGTTCCGCTCCCAGCGGGCGAAGTCCTCGATCGTCGAGAGGAGTCCCGTGGGGCCAACCGTCTCGTAGGCCGGGACGTTGAGCCTCCACCGTCCGTCCGCCTCGCGGGAGTAGGCCTGGGCGCGGCCCCGGATGAGCCGTTGGTGATCGTCCTGGAAGCACGTGTGCCGCATTCCGAGCGGCCTGAAGACGTTCTCTTCGGCGTACTGTTGCAGGGAGAGGCCGGTGACGCGCTCGACCGCGATGGCCATCAACGTATAGCCGGTGTTGATGTACTGGAAGCGGGTACCGGTGGGAAGTTCTGGACCTTCTGGCGTGAGGCGAGCCTCAGGATGTCGTCTGTCGTCTTGAGATCCGAGGTACGCCAGCCCGCGAGGCGTAGCAGATCCCACTGGTCTCGTAGCCCGCTGGTGTGATGGATGATGTGTCGGAACGTGATGGGGGGACCCCCGGCGAGCTCCGGCACGTAGCGTCGGATGTCGTCCTGCAGCGCGATGTGACCGGAGCGGGCCAGGAGCCCCACGGCCATGGCGGTGAACTGCTTGGAGAGCGAGGCCACATGGAACACCGTGGAGGGGGTGATGGGGACTCCGTGCTCCAGATTCGCGGTGCCGTAGCCGCGTGCATAGACGAGCTCGCCATCTTGATAGATGCCCAGGGCGCCCCCTGGGCCTTCCGGGTGGCTCCAGGCGCTGAACAAATCGTCGATCTGCTCTCTCGTTGCGTCGTTCATCATGGCCCCCTTGCTAGAATTCGCCAACCGAGCGGAGCTCCTCGGAGCCGGAGCCCCTCGTGAGTCGCCAACCATCGACGTCCGTGAATCCACCGGGAAACTCCTCCTGGGAATCAGGGATTCGGGACACCTCGCGCAAGGCCAGGGCGAGGTTCCTGCCGTTCTGGCTGAGCAGGAGCCTGCGGTTGCGCAGGTCATCCAGGACGGGCTGCACGTCTCCGGGTGAGAGCCCCAGCATTCCCTCCTTCTCGAGCGCATCGAGCAGGCCCCTCATGGACGTGATGCCATCACACGCACGGTAGACGTCGCGGGCGAGCCCCTCGAGGACATGTGTTTCCGCCGTCGCGCAGGGCCGGGTGTCCTTCAAATGGATGCGGTCCCCTTCATCGGTCATGCGAAGCAGGGGCTTGTCACCGGCCTTGTCGAATCCCGCCTGGCCCCACAGCATGTTCCACCGGGCCACGGCCTTCAGGGCCTGCTTCAGGTGTGGCCTGGCCTCCAACTCCTCCCGCGCGGGCTTTCTCCGTGGATCATGGAAGTAGTAGGCGAGCCCCCGAAGGTCCTCGCCTGAACCCGGGTAGACATAGGAGTACAAGGGATAGGGCTCGAGCTCGAGCCCGAAGCTTCCGGGGCGCTGGTGGTAGGGGCTGAAGCGGTGGAATTGGATGCGGTCCACGCCGGGGGGCTGGAGGTGGGAAACCCACGGTAGCCATTCCGCCATCTCGCCGTACCACTCGTCCTTCTCACCTGGGACGTCCCACAGGAAGTTCCAGGTGATGAAGATTCCGATTTCCCTCGCCCACTTGAGGAGTTGGATGTTCTGCAGGGCCGTGGTTCCCTTGTCCACGAGCTTCAGGATTTCGTCATGCAGGCTCTCGACGCCTGGCTGGAGGCGGCGGATGCCGGCCGCGGCGAGCTGCTGGAGCTGCCCCCGCTTCAAATTGGCCTTCGTCTCGAAGAAGAGGGTGTATGGGCTTTCCGAGACGATGCGGGGGGCGACCTCCTGGATATAGGCGAGGTCCATGATGTTGTCGACCACATTGAATTTCCGGATACCGTACCGTCCGGACAGATGGGCCAGCTCGGAGATGACGCGGTCGGGGCTCTTGGAGCGGAAGTCCATGTTGCCACCGTTCAGCCCGCAGAAGGTGCAGTGGTGTTTCTTTCCCCACCAACAGCCCCGGGAGGTTTCCAGGGCGAGTCCCGGAGAGATGAAGGTCTTCAACGGGGAGGCGTGAAGCGCCGCGAAGTAATCATCGAAGTCGGGGGTGGACGTCTTGTCCATGCGCTGGATGGATGCCCTGGGCGCCGGTGTGATCGCGGGCATCCGGAGATGCTCCGCTCCGATGACGCCGTGGGGAAGCTGCCCGGCCGGGATGTCCCGTCCCTGCTCGAGAATCTTCTGACAGAGCTCCGGGAGGAGGAGGTCCGCCTCTCCCGAGACAACGAAGTCCACCCAGGGGGAACACCGCTTCGTGGCGATGCCCATCTCCCCTTCGCAGTTGGCGCCGCCGAGGAGGGTGACGACGTTCGGCTCCAACTCGCGAATCTTCCGCAGGACGGCCAGGGACGCGCAATGCTGGGTGAAGGTCGAGGTACAACCCACGAGGGCTGGCCGGTGCTCCAGGACCCTGACGGCCACTTTCTCGATGAACCCTGTTGCCATTGCTTGGGCCGCGAGCAGGGCCCCATGGGGGTCGGAGCCGAAGCGGCTCTTCTTCAGCAACCCCTGGGTGACGGGCGCGGACAGCACCCGCTCCAGGTAGGCCTCGCGGTCGGGATGGAAGTCGGGAAATGCCGCCTCGGCGAAAATCCACTCTCCGACGAGGAACTCCTGCTTGCTGTCACAAATGGCGACGTAGGTGTCGAGGCCGATCTCCTCGGCGAACCAGAGGCAGGGGTAGAGCGCGGTTGCCTGGATACCGGCCTCGCTCAGGGCGGACTTCAGCAGGCCCAACGCCATGGAGGGCTGATGAAGGACGGGGAAGGGCATCGACAGGAGGCAGACATCGTGCTGCCCGGCGAGGGAGGATTCAGGCTTCTTCGGCATACGCACACCTCGGGCCCATCGTCATGGCGCGCTGAAAGACGAAAGTCGCAATCCCGGCCAGTGGCCGGATGTCCCCCCCGTGGATCGCCGCGATTGAGGAAATCGCCTGCTCCACCAGTTCGAGCAGCTTGCGGAGGGCCCCTTCTTGTCCATGCACCTGGACGTAGTTCGCCGGCTCGCCGTGCCCCGGTGTCGCGTCCGCGGTCTTGCTGTCGTGGATGTCATCGGAGATCTGGAAGGCCCTGCCGAGCAGCATTCCATAGCGGGTGAGTGCTCCATCTGGGCCGGGCTCGCGCCGCCCACCTCCGCGCCAATGCCGATGGCCGCCTCGAAGAGGGCACCCGTCTTTCGCATGTGGACATCCTCGAGCGTCTCGGGAGACAGGAGCTCCCTCTGGGCGAGGAGATCCAGCGCCTGGCCTCCCGCGACCCCCGCGGTGCCCAGCGCACGGCACAGGCGGGAGATGACGCTCAGGCTGCGCTCGGAGGGCGCATCCCGGGCGGAGGCGAGCTGTTCGAACGCGTGCACCAGCAAGGTATCCCCGGCCAGGATGGCCATGGCCTCGCCATACACACAGTGCAACGCGGGTCTGCCATCACGCGTCGCGGCGTTGTCCATGGCGGGCAGGTCGTCGTGAACCAGCGTCATCTTGTGGATCATTTCGATGGCGCATGCCGCGGGCAGCACCTCCGCGACGTTTCCCCACCCACTCACAGGCCTCGATGCAGAGGATCGGGCGCAGCCGCTTGCCCTTGGCCAGGAGTGCCTCCCGGATGGCGGCGATCAGGGAGCTGGACCCTGGAGGAAACTGCTCCTCGAGGGCGCGCGTCACGAGCTGCTGCCGCTCACGCATTCGCTTCCGGAAGTCGAAAGCAGGCTCGACGGCCTGGGCACTGGGCATGGAAGGCGCTATGGGCATCTCATGTCACCGTGTGGATGGGGTTGGAGGGGTTGCGAGGTATCGGGTGGGAGGTCATTCGCCGCTCTGGAGGTTCCAAAGGAAGGAATAGAGGCCGCCTTGAGCCAGCAGCTCGTCGTGGCGCCCCATTTCCCGGAGCCGTCCCTTGTCGAGGACCAGAATCATGTCGGCGCGGCGGATGGTGGAGAGCCTGTGGGCGACCACGATCATGCTCATCCGTGAAGACACGTTCCGGACCGACCGTTGGATGGCGGCCTCCGTCTCGTAGTCCAGGTGGGAGGTCGCTTCATCGAGCGCGAGGATGGGAGCCTTCTTCAGAAGCGCGCGAGCGATGGCGATTCGCTGCCGCTGCCCGCCAGAGAGCTTCCGGCCGCGCTCGCCTACCTCCGCGTCCAGGCGGCCCGGAAGGGCGTTGACGAACTCCAGAGCCCCAGCACTGCCCAGGGCCTCGGTCAGCTCCTCGTCGGAGGCGTCCGGCCGACCGAGGAGGACGTTGTCCCTCACCGTTCCGTCGAACAGGTAGGGTTCCTGCCCCACGATGCTGATGGCGGAGCGGAGATCCTGCAGATTCAGCTCCCGCACATCCCAGCCATCCACACGGATGCTTCCTGTCTGGACGTCGTAGAAGCGCAGGAGCAGTCGCAGCAGGGTGCTCTTGCCGGAGCCGGTCGGCCCGACGATCGCGAGGGTCTCGCCGGGGCGCAGGTGGAGGGAGATGCCGTCGATGACCTTCGCGGCGGGCGCGTAGCCGAAGGAGACGTTCTCGAGGGTGACCTCGCCCCGCACCTGCTCCTTGAGCAGCCGGACGGGGCCACTCTGGATGCTCGAGCGTGATTCCAGAATCTCCGTCAGGCGCTCCGCGGAGCTGGCGGCGGAACGATAGTTTCCCAGTGCCTCGCCCACTCCCCCGAGGGAACCCAGGAGCTGGGGGAACAAGTACATCGCCCTCGCGAAGGCCCGGTGGGAAAGCAGTCCCTTTCGCGTCTTCATCCCGCCGTAGACGGTCATCACCATGAACCCGGCGGCGAACGCGCCCTGGATGAGATGGGCTTCGAGGGATGAAACATCCGCCGCCTCCAGCTCCGAGTCGGCCAGTTCCCGGGCGGACTCGGAGAGCCGGCGGACATCCTGCTGCTCCGCGGTGAAGCTCTTGATGTCGATGATGCCGGAGAGGCTGGACTCCAGGTGTTGGTGGAAACGATCCGCGCGCTCGTGCTGGCGCAGGCGCGCCGCGGAAGCCCTCCGCCCAACCTTGCGCAGAGGCAGCAACACGAAGGGCAGGGGGAGGCACGCGATGAGCAGGAGGAGCGGCGAGCTCGTGAGCAACGTGGTGCCGGAGATGAGGATGGTGAGCGCGTTGTGGATGGCATCATCGACGCCCCTCTCCAGGAAGGAGCTGAGCCGGGCCGTGTCCTTGGTCATGAGGTTCATGAGCCGACCCGTGCCCTGCTCGTCGAGGGTGGCCATGTCCTGCTCCTCGATGGCGGCGAACACCCTCGCACGCATCGCGTGCTCATGGTTCCGCGCGAGCGTCCTCCAGGACCGTTTGCGTTGGTGCTGGACGTACATGTTCACGCCGGTGATGAGCATGAGCAATGCACTCAACACTCCGAAGCGGGAGCCGAGGAGTGCTCCCAGGCGCCGCGGGGAACCCGGCGCCTTCTCGAGGGCGGCATTCAAGGTGGCGACGACGAGCAGACCCTGGACGATGCCCAGACCATGACTTGCCGTCGACAAGAGGAGCGGCCGTTGCAACTGCTTGCGCTCCGGGAAGAGCTCCAGGAGCTTGCGGGAGAAAGGTTGGAATCCAGCCTTGGCCGAAGCCTCGGTGGCCTCCTGGGGCGGTATCCGTTGCAGCGCGCCCCGAAGCAGTGCCTCCACCGTGGTATCGAGGGCATCAGGGAAATAGATGACCAGGACGCGTCCCGACACGTGGCTGGCGCTCACCTTGAGCACTCCTTTGTCTTGCAGGAGTGCTTTTTCCAACTCCGCGGCCAGCCAGGGGGAATCAGCCAGGGTTTCGATCTCCCAACGCTCCCGCCCGCGTATGGCTGAACGCACGTGCATCCGTGGGCCTGTTGGAGAAGGAGGGCTCGTCATGCGGCGACTCGAGGGTGTGCGTTGGAGATTGCTGCGCTGATGGTGTTTGACGGAGATTATATCATTGTTTCAAGACACTCCCGGCCTTCTCCAGGAGTTCATGGTCATCGTTGAAAAGGTCACCCTTCGTCGGCAGGTGCAGCACGTCAGGTGCAACGCCAGCTCCTTCGAGGAGAACGCCTGCCATTTCATGCACTCGCGAGCATCTCCGGACGGCGATCCGGAATGCGGGAGCATCTGGTTGGGGGCGGAATGCCTCATGTCTGGAGAGCTGGAAAAGGGTGCTCTGCGGCCATGGAGAGGCACCGCCACCCCCGTGCGAGGAGCCGTGCCCACCACTGGCCCGATGCGATGATCCTGGAAGCCCGCGGCGAACATCTCGGCCGTGCTGTAGGTCAGGGCGTTCGTGAGGAGAACGACGGGGCCATGGTATCTCTGGCCCATGCTGTTCGCCTCTTCCTCCGAAGTCAGGGGCAGACTCTCGGAGAACACCTGTCCCCTGGCCGCCGCACGCTCCACGGCCTCGCTCCAGTTCGAAAGGGCCGTGCATGATCGCACCATCCGGAGGATCAACTCCGTCACGCGGAATTGGAACCGCTCGGGTTGGATTCGCCGGGGCGTGAAGAGCTGGAGCAGCCTCTCTCCAAGCTGCACGAACCCCTCCTCGCAGCTCCGCATGTCGAGAATCAGCCCCTCGCGAGGCATGGATTCCAGGGCCTGCACGAAGCTGTTCAGGAAGGTCTCGGGGCTGCCATGCAGTGAGGACACCCGCATGTAGCCAAAGCTCCCGTGGGAGGTCTTCACCGTGCGAGCGGAGAGGCCATCCCTCATGGCTGGCCTGTCTTCGAAGTGCCGTGCGAGCCAGGATGCTCCCGCCACATGCCAGTCCAGACGCACCGTCCGTCCGCGGCCCCGGGGGGACTCGCACTCCAGGGTGACCTCCTCCATGGGCGGTGGCATCAGGGCAAGGGGCGGAACGTCAGTGTCTGTACCGCCTTGGCGTGCCGTGCCTCCTGATTGGCGCCGTGCTGCCAGGCCATGTGTCGCTGGATGACATCCATGACGGGGGCGCCGTTCCAGGAAACGATGCGCTCCCCACGCTCGAGCGCGTCGGTTCCAGAGTCGAGCACCGCGAGGTGACGCTCGCCGTGCTCGAAGAATTCTCCCACCCTGAAGGGCAGGAAAGCCACGCTGCTCGCGAACGGCTCGGGCAGCTGGCATCGGGTATGGCGATCCCCGAGCCGCGCGAAGACCGAGAGCAGCTCTTGATGGAAACGCAGCCTGTTTTCGGGGCGTTGGTGCTTGAGCGAGCCCAGCTGGCCGATCGGATCCACCCCCGAAGCCCGGACGACTGGCAGGTGCACATAGGCTTGCTCCAACAAGGCCATGGCCTGCTCGACGAGGGCTCCGCAATCCCCTGGTCCTGCTGCCCTCTCACGCTCCAGGAAGGCGGAGATGGGCTCTGGCGTGTCGTTTTTCACTTGTTTCACTCCAGCGCGAGCACGGACGAAAGACGCCTCGGGAAGGCAAGCCGCAGCAACTGGTACCCAACCCCGGAGAGCCCCTGGAAGAAGGAGGGGTCGAACGGCTCTCCTTTGTCGGGGCCAGAGAACCGATAGCCGCCAGCCCGGGCCCGCCTCACCACCATGGACGCTCGGCGAACGGCGAGCTCCTCGAGGTCTGTGTCTCCCTTCAGCCTGGCGGCCAGCAGGACAAGGTCTGTCTTCCCCAGGTCGCCGCAACACAGGCCATCCTTGTCGCCCTGGCCCTGCCGTATGACGGTGCGGAGAGCGGTATCGATGTCCCGACGGGCCGCGGGGGAATCCAGCAGGGCCAGCCCCGAGGCTCGCGCGATGCCGATGCCCGCGGCTCCATGGCACCACGTATTCATGAAGTCCGATGCGCCCTTGCGCGTGCTCCGGAAATCAGGCCAGTTGCCTTCGGATTCGACGAAGACGGAGTCCTCGAAGGCCATCGCCTTCTCCGCGGCCTTCCGGAAACGGGCATCTCCCGTGGTGGCGTGGAGACGCAGCAGCGCGAGCGCGATGCCGGCGGCCCCATGGGAGAAGCCGGTCAGGAGCTTGCCTTTCATGCGCCAGGCCGCTCCGTCCCGCTCGGCCGGATATTGATTCTTCAGGAGGTGCTCCCCACAGAGCACCGCCTTCCCGAGCGCTTCGCCATTTCCGGTGGCTTCGTACAGGGTCAGCAGTCCGATGAGGGCCCCGCTGACCCCGACATGACATCGAACGTGTCATGGGCTCCATCCCCCTCCGGAACGATGAGGTTCGCGGCCCTGGCCGCGTCTTCGTAGAGCGCGGGCTCGTCCAGCAGCGGAGCACAGCGACACAGCGTGTAGATGAACGAGCCCGCGCCCAGGGTTGCGCCGATACCGTAGCCTGCCTGGGCCGCTCCTCGGGCATCCACCGTCGACACGAACCTTCGCAGGGTCGAAAGGGCCGCCCGCGCCACCCTCCGACCCCTTCCCGACACGCTCTCCAGGGCCGCGAAGAAGAGCGCGAGACCCGCGAGGCCGTTGTACAGGTCCATGCGGAGCGGTCGAAGCTGGTGATGGCCCGACCCAGGCAGGGGCTGGGGCGCGATCCAGGTCACCCCGCCGTCCGATTCGAGGAAGATGGCCTGTTCCTCCAACCGGGTGGCGATGGAGACCGCCTCCGCGAGGAGCTCGTCCCGGGAGAGGGGACGGTCCTCCGCCTCCCTGGTTTGCCTTTGGGGCGTGGTCGGGGAGCCGGGGGGCCATGGCCAGACTCAAGGAAGCCTGGATGAAGCGTGTCTGTAGCTCCAGGTCGGTCTCATGCAGCGACGCGAGCCTTCGCCACACCCGTGCGATGCCCGTTTCCTTGATGGCGTGCTCCAGGACCCTGCCGGTTGGAAGCGAAAGAGTCGGACTGTCCGCCCGCACCGTGAAGAAGGGCAGGTCGAGCCGCTCCATCGCCTCGAGCTCCGCATCGAGGACGGGCCAGTAGCGGGACTTCTCTTCCGACCCCAGGTAGAAGCGGCTGATGATGTCCGTTTCGATGCTTCGCTCCACCCCGCTGCGCATGTGTCGAGGGGCGCAGAGTCGCTTCAGGATGAGGCTGTAGAGACGGGTTGCATGGAAGATGATTCGGATCTCCCGGGCTCCCAGCTCCGCCAGCGGGCCCTCGGGGGAGGCCAGCTCCTCCCGCTGTCTGGCCAGCAGCCGGTACATCATCTGGAAGCCTTCGACGATCTCCGGGGCGTGATGAGAGGCCCGCAGGGGAACACCCTCGAGCCGGGGGAGATGGTTCTCCGAGCTGACCTGGATGGGTTCATGCTCCAGGGCCATGGCGTCGGTGTTGACGTGTTTCCAACGCCGCTTCAGGTAGGACGTCACCTGGCCCGCCGTGGCTCCCAATCCGCTGATGTCGACGCACTCTCCTCCCGGGCCGATGTCCCAGGAGGGCAGGAGGCCGGTGCGGAACACGGAGTTGAGCAGGATGGCCTGCACGGGTTGCTCCGCGGGGGCGGACTCCGGGCCCCGCTCGAGGACATGGTGCATCAACGCTTCCATGTCGATCAGGACGGGGTACGGGCCGCTGGCGACGATGTTCTCGTAAAAGCAGTCCGATGCATCGAGGACGTAGAGAACGGCGAGCAGCATCCCCGCGCGGACGTAGAACCGCCCGGCCTCCTGGGCATTGCGACAGGGCGCGTGCTCGGCCGGCTCCGCCCAGCCCCATCTTCCACGATCCAACACCCGCAGGATGCGGAAGTCCGCGCCTCGTGCGTTCAAGTGCTGGAGCAGCGAGTACCAGGACTTCTCGATGCCGAGGCCGCGGGGTTTGTAGAAGAGCCGCAGTCCGCTCTCGAACTCGACACAGGCCACGGAACGACCACCGTTGTGCCTGTCCGAAAGCGAGGGCTCGATGGCAATGACCCGCCCCACGGGAGCGCCGCCCGTGAAGACCCTTGGATCTCCTGTCTGTCGGCCGCCAGCGCGTCCGAGAGCTCGGAGACATTCCGGGCCCACATCTCGACGATCTGGGAGAGCAGGCGCGCCAGCACGGCGTATTCGGAGAAGAAACGCCACAGGCCCCCCTCCAGCAGCCGGGCCGTGAAGGTGTCGTACGATTTCCTGGAGGAGGAGTCCCGTTCGTATCCCCGTGTTGCGCGCGGAACCGCGTGAATTCCCACAGGAAGGTGGGCGCCGAGGTGTAACTCAACTCCCGCATGAGGTCGCCGACCAAGGTGTCGAAGGCTTCCCTCGTGAACGGGGCTCGCGCCGCCATCTCGAGCATGGCGACTCCCGCATCCGCGAAGGGTTTGAGCACCTCCTCGAAGGGCAGCCCGTACGCTCGTCCGTCCCTCGCCGGCTCTCGTGTGGCTTGCAACGCGCGCTCGAAAGTTCGCGTCCAGGGCGGGAGGGGCCCCTCGAGCCGGAGGTTGTCCAGGACCTCCAGCGCTCTTCGTGATGTGATTCCGCGCCAGGACAGGCGCTCCTCGAACAGCTCGGGGGAACCGCCAGCGGCCTTCTCGCGCCATTTTCCGAGGCGCTCCGTGGCGAGCCGTGTGCTCTCGGCGGGAGTCGCCGGGACGTAGGGGCCGTCCAGCCGCTCCCAGAGGGTCGAGGCACGCAGGGCAATCCCGCGCAAGATGTCTTCGTCGCCCGTGCTTTCCACGCTCATGGTGCCTCTTGCACGACCAGGATTCCGTTGCGCACCAGCCGCCCAGCGAGGACGCATTGCTCCTTCTGGCTCAGGCCCGGCAAGGAGCGCACGGGAACGAGGGTGTTCTGCGTGACGTGCCGCAGGGCGGGACCAATCTTGGCGGGCCCGACGAGCTTGCCGCCGGAATACTGCAGGGCGGCATACCCGGGGCCTTCCAGGACCCGGAACACCATGCCTTCACGTCGGCCGAGGATGGCATCGTTCCCCGGCTCCACGGTGTCCACGAGCAGCTCTTCCAGAGGGGGCGGTGGCTTTTGGACGATGAGCCGCTCCGCCAACTGCGCCAGGGCTCCACCCAGTTCCAAGCTCCGCGGCAACTCCACGAGCAATGCCTGGAACAACTCCGCCATTCCAGGCTGGCCGTCCAGGAACCTCGGAGGCAGGGCCTGACGCAACCGCCTGTCACTGCGGACCGCGGACAGCGCCGCCTCGAAGAGGTTGCTCCAGGTCACGGGCTGGATGCCAACCGTGAGGTGCACGGAGGCCGTATCCGCCGTCTTGGCCTCGTGGACGAAGCCGCGGGGGATGTAGAGGATGTCACCGCTCTCCAGCTTCTGCTCGAGGAGCAGGGGAGGAGGTTGTCCGGTGGCGTGGAGGTGTGCTCGTCCGACATGGGGAGATCCACCTGGGGGCCCCGCACCTGCCAGACCTTGGAACCTTCGAGCTGAAGGATGAAGCCATCCATGACGTCGAAGTGGGCATGGAACCCTTGCGCCCTCGCTGGAGTGATGTACAGGTTGATTCCAACGGGGTGGTGGAGTTGCTCCTCCAGCGTGCTTCCGAAGCGGCCGATGGGCTCCCAGATTTGCTCCATCTTGTTGATGACGAGGGTGTAGCCCTCTCGCCACGCGGCCCGCACCTTGTCGATGCGCGGCAATCCGTCCGGGGTCATCCAGTTCTCGTTGCGGTGACGGCCTTCCTTGATGAGCAGCAGACCGTCGATGGACCGGGGAGGCCGATACGCCAGCAAGCGGCCGACGTCCCTGGACGAGAAGAGATCGGAGAAACGCCCGGGCACGCCCTTGATGACCAGGGGTTTCTTCTCCCAATGCTCGTCGAAGAACCTCGACGGAGAGAGGGGTGGAGCAGTCTTTCCAGGCTCATTGCTTGTCCTCGGCGCTCTCCTCCCGGGCGAGCGTCAGGAGCCCGACCCGGACCAGCCTGCGGACGAGCACCAGTTTCTCGTTGTCGCTGAGCCCGCCTGGGAGGTGGGCCGGCACCACGACCCTGGACTCGTCGATGTACCGCATCGCCTCGGCGATCTTCGCCGGCCCGAGGAGCTGGTTTCCGGAGAATTGGATTCCGCCCAGGCCCTCCTCCTGGAGGAGCCTCGTCAGCATCGCCGCCCGCTTGCGCAGCGGAGTGTTGAGCCCGATATCCGCATGCAGCATGGCGAAGTGCCCATCCGGAGGCGGAGGCCTGGAGACGATCAGCTTCTCCGCGTGTTTGTTCAGCGCATCCGAGAGCCGCACCTCATGTGGGAGCAGGCCCATCAGTTCCCGGAATCCAGCCTCCAGGGAGGCGCGTGAGCGGTCGTTACTCAGGAGACCCGGCGGGAGGGACTTGCGGAGTGTGGGCTCCCTGGCCGCCATGGCGGCCAGTGCATCCGAGAGAAGGTCGTGCCACGTGCGCACGTGGACGTCCACGGTGATGTGCAACGAGGCACTGTCAGCCGCCTTCGCCTCATGCACGAAGCCTCGGGGGACGTACAGCATGTCACCGGGGTGGAGCTCGGTCTCACAGAGAGGCGCGGGGAGCTTCTCTCGTGGCACGGGCATGTAGGAACCCTCGACCGGTGGGAGCTCGCGCAGCGGGGGTAGAGCTTCCAATGCTTGACGCCTTCCACCTGGAGGATGAAGTTTTCCTGGGTGTCGAAATGAGGTTGTACTCCACGGTGATTGGGTGGAGTCAGGTAGACGGCGATGGCGACGGGATGGCTCAACAGCCCTTCCACCCTCCGGGAGAAGACCGCCAGGGTTTCCCAGGTCTCCTCGAGGCCACTCAGGATGACCGTGCTGCCCTTCAAATAACTCTCGTACACCAGGTTGATGTTGGCGGCTCCATCGGGGCCGAGGAAGTTGTCGCGAACGAACCCTCCCTCGGTGACGAGATCGAGCCGTCCAGGTCCTGGCTTGAGGTAGCAGATCGCCCGATCCACGTCCTGGGTGGAGAAGAGTGGAGCGAAAAGTCTCGGGCCCGGCCTCGGGTCACGAGGGGTTTCTGTTCCCAGTACTCGCTGAAGAAGACGTCGGGCGTCAGCGGGGCGATGAGGTCTCCGAACCCGATCTCTCCTGCCCGCTTCGGCTCGATCTTCTCGTCGCGCACGACCTCGATTGCTCCGGTTTCCTTCGCCGTCATGCTGGCGCTCCTTCGAGTTTCCTCGATGGAACGGCCTTCTCGTCCCACGACCGGCTATAGACGAGGGGCGTCATGGGGCCCTCGGCCAGCTCACCCGGCTTGAGCCCGGGCAGTGAGGTGGCGCGGTTCTCCCGCTGGATGATGTTGGCGTAGAACTCCGAGGGGTGGGCCCCCTTGGTGAGCGGCTTTTCGGCGGACACACGCGCACCATCGGCGAAGTAGACGATGACGAGGATCTCCCGGAGGAGGGGCGAGGTGTTGGTCCGCGAGGAGTGCAGCGTGCTCGCCCAATGCACGGCGATGTCACCCGCCTCGAAGTTGCCATAGTTGGCGATCGGGAAGCCCTGATCACCCAGTTCCGCCTCGAAGCGGTCCATCGACGCGTCGTCGCCGTTGGAGGTTCCCAGGTATCCCGCCCGATGTGAGCCCGTCACGTAGCCCATGGGGGCCATGTCGGGAGTGATGCTCGTGAGCGGTATCCAGAGGGTCAGGCTCTTGTCCGTGTCGAGCGGCATGAACCGGGAGTCCTGGTGCCAGGGTGTATTGGCACCCCGGTCCCTTGAAGTACGACTGGTCTCGGAACAGCCGCACTCCGTCCACACCCATCAGGTCCGCCGCGAGGCGCGCGAAGCGCCGGTTCAGGATGAATCGGCGCGCGATCTCATCCAGCGACCAGAGGTTGTTGACGAACTTCCAATTCTTTCCGGCGCCCGCCACCTTCCGTTCCATGGCGTGGCTCTCCCCGCTGTGCTGCTCGACCACCCGGTTCAGATGTGGGCGGTAGGCGGCGAGCTCTTCCGGGGAGAGGACTCCGCGGAGCTTGATGTGGCCTTTCTCGTGGAATGCTTCGCGCACGTCCGGCGAGACCGCATACGGTCCGTCCAGGGCGGGGAGATCCTCCCGTGTGGTGTGGGTGCGGGTATCGAGATTCTCTGCTGTGCTGTGTTGGCTCACTGGCGTTGCCCCTCCATGTTCTCGGGCCTATTCCGCTGCATCGCTTCGCCGGAACACGATGGGGTTCATGGGCCCCACCGCGGGATCCCCGGGCCGCAGCCCGGCGAAGTACGACGTCATGAGGCTCTGACTGAAGGGGAGGGAACTGCTTCCTCCGATACGCGCGCCGTCCGCGTAGTAGCAGATGGCGATCGCCTCCCTCATCGAGCGACTCGAGTTCTTCAGGGAGGCATGAATCGTCCACCCCATGTGCAGTGATACGTCACCCGCGCGCATCGGCCCGTTCCTGGCGATGGGGAAGCGGCCCGTGGCGGAGGACTCCTGGGGGCCATGCTGGTGGGAGCCGCTGGCGAAGAGCAGGCCGCCCATGTCTGGCGTGACGTCCGTGAGGGGAATCCAGATCGAGAGTGCTCTGTCGCTGTCCAGGGGGATGAAGCTCAGGTCCTGATGCCACGGCGTGGGCGGGCCGCCACCGGGTTTGAAGAATCCGGTGAAGTGCAGGAGTCTCACGGACGAGACATCCAGGAGCCGGGCCGCGAGCTCACCGAGCCGTGGGGCCGTCACGAAATCGGAGACCGCCGCCGACGCATCGCTCAAGCTGAAGACAGTGTCATCCGGGCTGGCCCCCATGGATTGGTCTCCCGGGCGCATTCGCTCCCGCTTGCGCATGATGTAGTCCCTCAGCGCGGGGCGGTACGCGGCGATCTCCTCGGCGGTGAAGACACCACCGAGTTGGATATGACCCGCCGTGCGGAACGCCGTCACATCGGCATCAGCCAGCGGGTGCGGTTCAACGAGCCGCGGATACATGGTCATCAATCCCCCCGTCTTGTCTGCTGTTCAGGCCTGGAGACTTCGGACTTCGTTCAACGCCTTGAGCACGGTCGCCGTCGTGTACACGGCGAAGTGGTCCAGGGAGTAGTTGGTGAAGGTGTGTTTCAAGATGACGGCGGGCGAGGGCTCCCCGGGCGGCAGACCCGTCCAGGGCGTCCACTCGGCCCGCGGATTGGGAACGGTCACGTCCGGGCGAGGAACTCGGAGTCTCGCTGACGCGGGCCAGGAGCCGCCGGGCGTCTGTGATTCACAGAGCCGGGCCACGCCCTGGGAGAGGCTGTCCGTCAATGGCTCCGAGGGGGTGGCTCGTGCCATCACCCGGAGCCCGTGGGCCAGTGCGAACGTGGAGGAGCTGCTGCCGGGCGTGTCCATCCAACGTCCCGCCCGCCCGAGCGCCCACTGTGCCGCCCGTTCGAGCCTCGACGCGATTCCGGGCTCGCACTCCGTGGCCTTTCGCCCCGCTCCCGCGAGGGCGGTCACCGCTTCGGCCGTGGCGTACTCCTCCTCGAACCACCAATAGGCGGGCCAGTGCCCGTCCTCCAGCTGCTGCTGGATGAGGTACTCGTGGAGCCGCTCTCGGAATGAGGTGAGGTGTGCTCCAGCCGCGGTGACGCAACTGTGCGACTGTGTCCAGCCCTTGAAGGGGAACACGGGCGGAAGGCCGATGTAGTTCCGCACGGGATGGGGCGAGGCATACGTCGTCAGGCCGCCATCCTCTCGCAGGTGCCGCTCCAGGAAGTCCCTCGCGGCTCTGGCCCGGTCCGAGTCCTCCCGGCCGAGCGCCTCGGCCAACCGGAGGCCCCAGAGTGTACTGTCTCCATCCCCGGGGACCCGGGAGTTGTAGCTCCAGCCGCCCTCTGGAACCGCTACCTGCTCGAGAAATCGCCAGGCCGCGTCCGCGGCCCCGCGGGCCTCCGACTCGCGCATCCCCGCGAGGACGTCCCCCACGAATGCGGTGACCCAGACATCGCTATGCCCCGCGGGGAGGAGAAAATCCTTCCATGCGCCTCTCTCATCCTGGGCTTTCAGGAGAAACCCCAGGGCAGCGGAGATGGCTGCATCCATGGACGTCTTGCGCTCGGGAGTCATGATTCTCTTTCAGGCGGCGGTGTCCGCCCCGGCACGAAGGGAACGATGGGCGATTCCGAAGTAAGCCTTCGCGACGGGGGAAGCGCCGGAGCGAAGATTGATCTTGATGTGGCTCAATCCACGCAGCAGGACGACTTCCTCGCCTTGCTCGGCCAAGGGATATCGCTGGTGGCCGATCCAGGACATCAGGGCATCCCGTTTGGCGGGTATGCACAGGCCCAACTCCACGAGCTTGTCGAACTGCTGGTGCCAGCGGGGCTCCAGATGGGGTTGCCGCGCCCAGGGTCCCGAGGTGAAGCCGGGCTCGATGCCAATCTGGGGGAAGAGCTTCTCCCCGACATCCAGATGCACGCCCACGAAGTCCGCATGGGGAGCGAACGCATCCAGGTACCGCCGGACTTCATCCAGATCTCCCTTCCAGCCGACCCTGGTGAGGAAGGCGGGCAGCTCATCCGGGCGGATGTCGAACACACACAGCCGGACAGCCTGGATGCGGCGGGCGATCATCGCGCCAATCTGGAAGTCGTCCGTTCCAGGTGGGCAGGCGTCGAAGCATTGCAGCAGGTTGCGCCGGAATGCCTCCGAAATGGGAGTCCCCAGGAGCAGCGGCAGGATGACGTCCAGCAGCCATTCCCTCGGGCGTCGGATGGATGTCTCATGGGGCCAATACCCGAAGAGGAGATTGGGGTTGAGCTGGGCGGAGCCCGTGTCGAACTCCAGCCAGGTGGCCCCTGCGTCGACGTAGGCGGGCTCCGGGTATCTCCCCACTCCTGATAGAAGCGCTGGATGCGCCGCCAAGCGTCCGTTTGCAACTCCGCTGGGGGAGACAGGGGATGTCTGCCCGCCAGGAATCTGGCACCATCCGCGGTGAGATCCAGGGCGCAGTCAGTGGCCCCCGTGCCTTCTTCCAATCGGCACTCGAACCCGAAAAAGTTCACCGCGAAGCGAGGCAGCAACTGCGCGGCTCTCTTCACGCTGGAAAGGCTTCCCGGCGACATGAGAAGCGAATGAAGGTGCGGCTCCACCAACTCCACGGACGAATCAATCGTTTTTTTCATGTCGCCGGAAAGCAAGGGAAAGGGGTTTACTTACCGCAGTTGGCACCCCAGGTGCAGGATCCCTCGGCCATCTGGAGCAGCTGCTCGTCCGTCAGCTCCTGCTCCACGGACGGAATGGATTCCTGCGCGTCCACCTGGCTGTCCTGGACTTCCATGTTTGTTTCCAGCATTGCTTTCCTCCCATGACGACTGCCTGCAGTACTGCATTTCCGCCCCCTCACGGGGCCGGACTCTGGGGGAACCGGATGGAAAGGCGAACGGATTCAGAGCGAGTCTGACAAACGGCGCGCCACGGAAGGACTCAAGACCGAGATGAATTCGCCGCCCGTGAAGGCGGCATTCCACCCTTTATGGCAAAGGACTGCCTGGGGGCCCCCACTTCTCCTGATGACCGCGGATGACGGCGTCGCGTAAGTCAGTGCTTCGACGTACGGCTCGTCCAAACCCAGCTTGATATAGCAACCACTACTCAGCGTCAATACGGGCCCACAAGATGAGGAAAGGGCCTGACCTTCCTGATACGGAACCCAACAGAGTACAGAGTTGGGATGGATGTTTATCAGGGGCTCTTTCTGGTGAGGGAGAAGTCTCAGGTGGATTGCTGGGCTGTTCCCTGCTGCATGTTGGCGGCATGCGCCTTGCTCGCTTCGAACTCGTCGAGGAAGTGCTTGCGCATCGCCTCCGCGTCGAAGTTGAGCAGTGTCCCTCCCGTTTCGAAGTGCTGGATGAAGAGCCTCCCCAAGGCGTGGGTCAGGGTGAGGGATGCCAGTGGAACCGATGCCATGCCCGCCAGGGTTCCGATGATGGGCACGACTTTCAGGGCATGGAAAACCGGTATCGACCGAGGTATGCGCCAGAAACACTTCCGAACAGCGATGAGATGATGCTCTTGCCCACATGCTCTGAAAACGGAACCTCGTAGTGTTCAGCGAGCTTGTTGAGCAGCCGGAGATTGATGGCGGTCAATGCCGCCACATCGACAATCGGGACGGGGATGAAGCCTGCTCCCAACGCCCAGCGGGCATGTGTGCTTATAATGCCATGAGCTTCGGCTGTGCGCCGTTCCAGTTGGTAGGAAGACATGGGGCGCTTGCTGGAGGACGTTGGCCTCTGATTCGGTGTTTCTTCCATTCTTACCACCAGACCTTTCCAGGACGGGACGCACGGTGGGGACGGGCTCCACTCACTGTACAGGTGGAGGAACTCGTGCAGAAGCACCGTCCCGTCGAACGTGTCTGGTAGTGGATGGCCGTTCGTTCCGGGCCGAGGCGGGCGGCTTCAACTCGGGCCCTCGTCGCCACGCCGAGAGGGTTCAGCACCCAGATCAAGCCGGCTCAGCCCCACGGATACGTGCGGCCAAGAAACGCGAACAGTTCACGATTTAGCGGTGCGAAGTGTTCCCTCAGTTTTTCGACCAGGCTTCTGGGCGGCGGCGCGTACGGCACGCCCGCGGCCTTCGCCCGTAGCTCGCCTTGATTGTCGCGGTGATAGGGCAGTTCGCATGGGCGCAGACCCGCGAACTCCTGGATCAGTCGCAGCACCCCTTGATAATCGCCGAAGAGTTCCTCGGCGCAGACGAAGAGCATCTGTTGGCGACTGAAGAGTGCAGTCCACCGCTCGATGTGCCGCACGTATTCGCTCATGCCCAGGTAATCGAGCGCCCAGTGCCGCGAGCAGCGACCGCCGAGGTATTCCTCCGCTATCTCCTCGAAGGAGGCTGGCTCGCCGTTGTAGCGTTCATCATTCGGGTCGGGCAGATAGCCCCCGCCGGCGAGCTCTGGGTAGCGAGCCAGGATCCGCTCACCATATCCCGGCTCCTCACGCAGCTTGCGCAGGATCAGCGCGTCCATGTGCAGGTGTGTGTAGAGCGAGTACGCGCGCGCCACCGGGTCGCGGAGAACCACGATGAGCTTCATGTCCGGGTAGGCTTCGTGGATTCTGCGGTAGGCGTCCGGCGAGGAGAAGTAGTTCTGCGTGCATTCGAAGGTGATGCGACCCGACCCGTCGTCTTTCGGGAAATTGCGCAGGTATGACTCGATGCCGCGAGCGTAGAGGTCGTCGCGCCAGAAGAACGAAGGTTCCTTGCAGTAGATGTTTTCGCGCACCGCGACCCGAGGGTGTGCGGACAGGCTGTACCACAGGGAAGTGCTGCCGCTCTTCGGCGGCCCGATCAGAATGAACGATGGATGGAGGTGTTGTCCTTCTGGTGGATGGATGGACAAATCAGTCTCCTCTCGTCACCAACCTGACTGTCCTTGAGCATAAGACCAGCGGTCGCGATTACCACGCTGAAAAAAACCTGTACCCGTGCGGGAGTGGTGCGGTGGACAATCGTGAGCCTGCCCCGGTTTTGTGGCTCTCCCGCTTTGTGTGCTCGACACGCTTGAACCTGCCACGCTTGAACCTGTCTGCCGTTGACGTGGTTCGATAGTCATTGGTGCCGTTGAAGTGCATGTGGCCGCTGACGTGCAGCCGCGGACCCGTGGCGGCCAGCGCCGCGGTGGTCGCCGCTTCGGGGACGCGGGTTCCATCAGGCAGGGCGGGGGAGGGGAGGCTCGCGGGGGCTCTACGGGGACCTACATCGCCTCCTGCCCCGAGCCCCGATGGACACCTCGATGCTCGCCAGGTCGGGACGGTGGGGCCCGGACACCCGAGCGGAGGCCGGCCGAGGAGCCCTCTTGAGCCAGGGACCGAGGCCGCACCTGCCGTCAGGTGGGTGTTCGGACCGGTCCGTGACAAAGGGCTTGTGTCCGGCCGGTTTCCACGGTAGGGAAGCCCCGCGTTTCAGCACGGTTTTTCGCCCGTGACGGCGGCCATAGCTCAACTGGTTAGAGCGCAGGACTGTGACTCCTGAGGTTACCGGTTCGATCCCGGTTGGCCGCCCACCTGAAACCCTCTTTCCCGCGCCTATAGCTCAACTGGATAGAGCATCGGCCTTCGAAGCCGAGGGTTGGGGGTTCAAGTCCCTCTGGGCGCACAGCAGCACCCCCTCGTCGAGGGTGCCGCCGCGCCGGGGACTCCTTCACTTCAGGCCTTGGCGTCGTTCGCCGCCGGAACACGGCAGCGCAGCTCCGCCTCGATCTCCAGCGCCGCGAGGTTCTCGCGCATCGCCCGGGCCCACTTCGCCTTGGGCTGCTCCATCAGCTTCTCGTGCGCCAGGTCGATGGTCTCGGCGAGCTCCTCGTCGCTGAGCTCCGAGGCCATCTTCCCCTTGTTGTTGCCGAACGCCACCACCACCGACGCGCTCTTGAGCTTCGCGGGCGGGGCCTCGCTCGTGCTCGCCTGCTCGGCCGCAGGGCGCGCCTTCACGGGCTCCGGCGTGGGCTCGGGCTCACGCGCCGGCTCCTTCTCCCTGGCCAGCTCCACCACCGGCGCGGGAGCGGACTCCTTCTCCTCGCGCACCTCGCGCGCGGAGGTGGGGAAGGACGCCTTGACCGGACCGGGCCGCGTGCCGAGCACCTCGTAGTTGGCCGCGGCCGCCGGAGCGGTGGGCTCGCTCGGGGCGTCGAACTCCTCGGCCGGCATCTCCTCGCGCACGTACAGGCCGCCGAAGGCCTCGGGGTACGCCTTGCGCAGCGCCGCCACGCGCGCACTTCTCGATCATCGTCGTGGGAATCTTCGACCACAGGGGCGTCTGCTGCACGTAGCCCGCGAAGTCCAGCCACACCACCACGGGCAGCTTCGCGTCGCGCACCACGCGCGCCCACGCTCCCACCAGGCTGCCCTTGCGCTTGGCCGGGTTGAAGCGGTGCACCACCTCGCCCTTGCCCTGGTCCACGATGATCTCATCCTCGGCGTACACCGCGCTCGCCTGGATGCCGCGGAAGTCCGGGAAGCGCTCGGCGCGCGCCAGCATCCCCGCCTCCGAGGGCTGGAACTCGTGCCGGGACACCCAGTTGGGCCGCTCCCGGTTCCCCACGTTCTGTCGCCGGGCCACGCAGAAGGCCTCCTTGAGCAACGGGTCCAACCCGGAGCGCTTGCACTGTTCAATGAAGAGGGCGAACTCGTCGTCCCCGATGCCTCGGGGGCAGATGGTCCGCCGGATGAGCTCCACGCGCTCGGGGTTCCACTGTCCGGCCGTCGTATCCACCTTGTTGTGCGCTTCCATTTCCGCTTCTTCTCCGCCTTCGAAAAGGGCGGACGACCACCGTCCGCCCGCGCTCGGGACTGATTCAACCCTGTAGCAAGGTCATTCTATCCGTCCGGCTGTACGGATGTTCAGGGCCCCTTCGAGGGCGGCCGGAGGGCGGACAGGGGAGCGCGGAGGGCCCGGGCGGGCGTGCAACGGGGGCGAAACGGGGTACGAAAAAAGAGTTTGACGTGGGCGGCGTGGAAACGTACAAGCCGTCCCCGTCGACGCGCGGTGACGAACCGCTCGGCGACGCAAGCAGGAAGGTCGGGAGCGTAGCTCAATTGGTAGAGCAATGGACTCTTAATCCATAGGTTGTGGGTTCGATTCCCTCCGCTCTCAACGACAAAACGGGGCTCCCTCAGAGATGAGGGAGCCCCGTTTCTTTTCCCCGCTCCCTGGATGGCCGGTGCCGGGCTCCGGGTTGTTGGCCGGAGCGGGGGCAGGGCAGCGCACCCGGGCGGGTGGCGGAACTGGTAGACGCGCCAGACTTAGGATCTGGTATCGCAAGGTGTGAGGGTTCGAGTCCCTCCTCGCCCACTCTGGCCCTTTCGCGTTGACCGGGCCTGTCCTATCTCCTAAACGCGGACCCCCCACATCTCTTCACCCATCCGACACGTCGGCGCCCTCCGGGGGCCGGCGCGAGCGAGGCATCACATGAAGGTCCAGGTCGAGGAGCTCTCCCATCGAGAAGAAGCTCTCCATCGAGGTCGACACCGCCCGCGTGGCCGAGGAACTCACCCGCGCGTACTCCGCCCTGGGCAAGCAGGTGAAGCTGCCCGGCTTCCGGCAGGGCAAGGTGCCCCGGCGCATCCTCGAGCAGCGCTTCCGCGAGCGGGTGGAGGACGACGTCATCCAGCGCGTGGTGCAGAGCGCCTGGCTGGAGGCCGTGCGCGACCACAAGGTGGAGGCGGTGGCTCCTCCCCAGGTGACGAACAACTCGGGCCTGAAGAGCAACGCCCCCTTCACCTTCGAGGCCCGCGTCGAGGTCAAGCCCCAGGTGGAGGCCAAGGACTACCAGGGCCTGCCGCTCACGCGCGTGGACTCCCAGGTGACGGACGCCGAGGTGGACGAGCGCCTGGAGCAGCTGCGCCAGAACATGGCGCGGCTGGATGCGGTCGAGGGCCGGGACGTCGCGCAGGCGGGCGACTTCGCCACCGTCGACTACGAGGCACTCGTGGACGGCAAGGAGTTCCCCGGCAGCAAGGCCGAGGGCGTGACGGTGGAGCTGGCGCCCGGTGAGCTGGTGGAGTCCAACGTGGCGGCGCTCGAGGGCGCCAAGGTGGGCGAGACCCGGGAGCTGGACTACACCTTCCCGGCCGACTACCGCGTCGAGGACGTGAAGGGCAAGACGGCCCACTTCAAGTTCCACGTGAAGGGGCTCAAGAAGAAGATCGTCCCCGAGCTCAACGACGACTTCGCCAAGGAGGCCGGTGAGACGCAGTCGCTGGCGGACCTGCGCGCGAAGATCCGCTCCGACCTGGAGATCAACAAGAAGAACCGGGTGCTGGGCGAGGAGCGCGCGGCCCTCATCAAGGCGCTCGTCGAGCGCAACGCGTTCGAGGTGCCCAAGTCCATGGTGGAGCGCACCATCGATCAGATGCTCGAGCAGCGGCTGCGCGCCATGGCGCGCATGGGCATGGATCCGCGCCGGCTCAACCTGGACTTCGCCCGGCTGCGCGAGGAGCTGCGCGAGGAGGCCCTCCAGGAGGTGCGCGGGGCGCTGCTCTTCGAGTCCATCGCGCTCAAGGAGAACCTCAAGACGACCGACGAGGACGTGGAGAAGAAGATCTCCGAGCTGGCCAAGGAGGCCAACCAGTCCATCGACGTCGTCCGCAAGTACTTCAAGGGGCCCGAGGAGCGGCAGGGGTTGAGCCTGCGACTCCGCGAAGAAAAGACGATTGAATTCCTCAAGGCCCAGGCGAAGTATTCCTAGGCGTCTTTTCGTTCCACGCTCTCCTTCCCGAGGTTGCCATGCCCTTCATGCCCGTTCCCTATGTCATCGAGCAGACCCACCGCGGAGAGCGCTCGTACGACATCTACAGCCGGCTCCTGAAGGACCGGATCGTCATGCTGGGGACGGAGATCGACGATGACGTCGCCAACGTCATCGTCTCCCAGCTCCTGTTCCTCGAGTCCGAGGATCCGGACAAGGACATCAACCTCTACATCAACTCGCCCGGCGGGTCGGTGACGGCGGGCCTCGCCATCTACGACACGATGCAGTACGTGAAGCCCAACGTGTCCACCATCTGCGTGGGCCGGGCGGCCTCCATGGGCGCCGTGCTCCTGCTCGCCGGGGCGAAGGGCAAGCGCTACGCCCTGCCCAGCTCGCGCATCATGATCCACCAGCCCCTGGGCGGGGTGCGCGGCCAGGCCACGGACATCGAGATCCAGGCCAAGGAAATCCTCCGGATGCGCGCCAAGCTCAACGAGCTCATCGTCAAGCACACCGGCCAGCCCATCGAGCGTGTCGAAAAGGACACGGATCGCGACTACTTCATGGGCGCCGCCGAGGCCAAGGCCTACGGCATCATCGACGAGGTGCAGAACCCCCGGAAGATCCCCCTGCCCACGGGCGAGCGCAAGTAGGACTCCTTCCAGGCAGTCTCGAGCCGGAGCCGCGGGAATGACGTACCGCGTCTCCGGCTTTTGTTTCCGGCGCCAGCGGTTCGAGGGCGTTAAGTATCCCACAGGTGCGTGGACGTCCCCCGAGGGGACTGACTAGATTGGTCGTGGGCAGGGGGAGCGGGCTGGTCGGTGAGAGCGCACCTCCAGGCGGTTTGCAGCGAGGGCTTACATGGCGGGCAAGAACGTGGAGAAGCGAGACAACCAATCCCTCTGCTGTTCGTTCTGCGGCAAGTCGCAGAAAGAGGTGAAGAAGCTCATCGCCGGGCCGACGGTCTACATCTGCGACGAGTGCATCGGCCTGTGCAACGACATCATCGCGGAGGAGATCGACCGCGAGGAGACCAAGGACACGAAGCTGCGCATCCCGCGGCCCAGTGAGATCAAGGCCATCCTCGACGAGTACGTGGTGGGTCAGGAGCGCGCCAAGAAGGCCCTCTCGGTGGCGGTGCACAACCACTACAAGCGCATCGAGTCCAAGGTCGCCATGGACGACGTGGAGCTGCAGAAGAGCAACATCCTCCTGCTCGGCCCCACCGGCAGCGGCAAGACGCTGCTCGCCCAGACGCTCGCGCGCATCCTCAACGTGCCCTTCACCATCGCCGACGCCACCTGCCTCACCGAGGCCGGCTACGTGGGCGAGGACGTCGAGAACATCATCGTCAACCTGCTGCAGGCGGCGGACCACGACATCGAGCGCGCCCAGCGCGGCATCGTCTACATCGACGAGATCGACAAGATCGCGCGCAAGTCGGAGAACCCCTCCATCACCCGCGACGTGTCGGGCGAGGGCGTGCAGCAGGCGCTGCTGAAGATCATCGAGGGCACCATCGCCAACGTGCCGCCCAAGGGGGGCCGCAAGCACCCGCAGCAGGAGTTCCTGCAGGTGGACACGACGAACATCCTCTTCATCTGCGGCGGCGCCTTCGGCGGCCTGGAGCAGGTGATCGAGCGGCGCCTGGGCGGGCGCAGCCTCGGCTTCGGCGCGGACATCCAGTCCAAGCGCCAGCGCAACCTCACCGAGCTGCTCAAGCACGTGGAGCCGGAGGACCTGCTCAAGTTCGGCATGATCCCCGAGTTCATCGGCCGCCTGCCCATCGTCACGGCGCTCGAGGAGCTGGATGAGCCGGCGCTCGTCAACATCCTCAGCCAGCCGAAGAACGCGCTGACCAAGCAGTACAAGAAGCTCTTCGATCTGGACGGCATCTCGCTGAAGTTCACGGACGGGGCGCTCAAGGCCATCTCCTCCGAGGCCATCCGCCGCAAGGCGGGCGCCCGCGGCCTGCGCTCCATCCTGGAGACGGCCATGCTGGACGTCATGTACGAGCTGCCCTCGCGCAAGACGGCCCGCGAGGTCGTCATCTCCGAGGAGGTCATCCTCAAGAAGAGCGAGCCGGTGGTGCTCCACTCCCAGGACAACAAGGAGAAGGAGCCCGAGCCGAAGAAGGAAAGCGCCTGACGGAGTCCGCGTGACTCCCCGAACGCCCCCGCCCCTCCCGCGCACCCGCGTGGGAGTGCCGGGGGCGTTGTCTTGCCCGCGCCGTCACTGGAAGGAGACTCGCCCGGAATGAACTACCCGCCCACGAGGACCGAGGCGGTGGTGGACACCCTGCACGGCGTGCCGGTGCCCGACCCCTACCGCTGGTTGGAGGACGAGCGCTCCCCGGAGGTCCAGGCGTGGATGCGCGCCCAGGATGCCTTCACCCGCGAGCACCTCGCCCGGGCGCCCGGCCGCGACGCCCTGCGCCGGCGCTTCACCGAGCTGTTCTACGTGGAGTCCGTGTCCGCTCCCGCCGTGCGCGGCGAGCGCTACTTCTATGTCCGCACCCACAAGGACAAGGAGAAGGCCGTCCTCTACTGGCGCGAGGGCGAGCAGGGCGAGGAGCGGGTGTTGTTGGATCCCAACACCTGGAGCGCGGACGGCACGGTGTCGCTCGGCCTGTGGTCTCCCTCGTGGGACGGGCGCAAGCTGGCCTTCACCCGCAAGCCCAACGCCGCGGACGAGGCCATCCTCCATGTGCTGGACGTGGACTCGGGCGCGTGGAGCGAGGTGGACGTCATCCCCGGGGCCAAGTACGCCTCGCCGAGCTGGACGCCGGACAGCGCGTCCTTCTACTACGCATGGCTGCCCACGGACCCCTCCATCCCCGTGGCCGAGCGGCCCGGCTACACCGAATTGCGCCTGCACCGCCTGGGGACTCCGCCGGACGTGGATCCCGTGGTGCACCCGCGCACCGGCGACCCCAAGACGTTCCTCAACGGCTACGTCAGCCGGGATGGTCAGTACCTCTTCGTCTACGTCACCCGCGGCTGGAGCGAGAACGACATCTGGTGGAAGCGGGTGGGGGAGAAGGACTTCCGCCTGCTCGTGAAGGGCGAGGGGGCGAAGTACTCGCTCGACGTCTGGCGCGACACCTTCTACGTCCTCACCGACGAGGGTGCGCCGCGCCAGCGCGTCTTCCGGGTGGCGCCGGAGCGGCCCGGGCGCGCGGACTGGAAGGAGCTCGTCCCGGAGGATCCCGTGGCCTCGCTCCAGGGCCTCCACATCGTCGGGGAGCACCTGGCGCTCGAGTACCTCCAGGACGCCACCACCCGGGTGCGCCTGCTGACGCTTACGGGCGAGCCCGTGCGCGACGTGGCCCTGCCGGGCGTGGGCGCCGCGAGCAACCTCTATGGCCTGGAGGACCGGGACGAGGCGTGGTTCGTCTTCAGCTCCTTCGTCACGCCCCCCAGGTCTACAAGACGTCCGTGTCCACCGGGCGCGTGGAGACCTGGGCCCGGGTGGACCTGCCCCTCCAGCCCGAGCGCTACACCGTCGAGCAGGCTTTCTGCCGCTCGAAGGACGGCACGCGGGTGCCCGTGTTCCTCGTGCACCGCCGGGACCTCGAGCGCGATGGCGACCGGCCCGTGCTGCTCACCGGCTATGGCGGCTTCAACATCAGCCTCTTGCCATCCTTCCGCGCCAGCATCTTCCCGTGGCTGGACGCGGGCGGGGTGTACGCGGTGGCCAACCTGCGCGGGGGAGGGGAGTACGGCTCCGCCTGGCACGAGGCCGGCCGCCTGCACCGCAAGCAGAACGTCTTCGATGACTTCCACGCGGTGGCCGAGTTCCTCGTCCGCGAGCGCTATACCCGCCCGGGCCGCCGGCCATCTCCGGGGGCAGCAACGGGGGCCTGCTGGTGGGGGCCGCCATGACCCAGCGCCCGGAGCTATACGGGGCGGTGGTGTGCCGGTGCCCCTGCTGGACATGGTGCGCTACCACCTGTTCGGCAGCGGCAAGACGTGGATCCCCGAATACGGCACCGCTGACAACCCCGCGGATTTCCAGGTGATTCACGCCTACTCGCCCTACCACCACGTGCGGCCGGGCACGGCGTATCCCGCCCTCCTGATGATGGCCGCGGATCACGACGACCGGGTGGATCCCCTGCATGCCCGCAAGTTCGTGGCCGCCGTGCAGGCGGCGGGCTCCCCGGCGCCCGCCTTGCTGCGCATCGAGGCCAACGCGGGCCATGGCGGCTCGGATCAGGTGGCCAAGGCCATCGAGTCCAGCGTGGATCTCTATGCCTTTCTCTTCAGCACCCTGGGCGTTACATGGACCCCTTAATCATTCGACGAAAAAGGGGCCTGGGGCCGCCAAAGCAGCGACCGGACACCCAGGTCAGGTCGGGTGTTCCCTTGCTCGCAGGACAACGTTCCCCATCTTTCACCCAGGGAACGGCCGCTAGAATCGGCGTGTTATAGAAGCCGTCTTCACCCCGCCTGGACTCTGGGTGTCCGTGCGGGAAACTTTACAGGGGCTTGCTGCCCAGGGTGGCAAGCAGGCAGGTGGCGAATACATGTTCTTCGGACGAGACGACAAGAAGGATGCCCAGAAGCGCGGCAGCACGATTCCGCTCCTCCCGCTGCGGGACATCATCGTCTTCCCGCACATGGTGGTGCCTTTGTTCGTCGGCCGCGAGAAGTCCATCGCCGCGCTGAAGGACGCGATGGCCCACAAGGGTCCCGATGACAAGGCCGTCATCCTGCTCGCCGCCCAGAAGAAGGCGAAGACGAACGACCCCACCGCCGAGGACATCTTCCACTTCGGCACCATCGGCCACGTCATCCAGCTCCTGCCCCTGCCCGATGGCACCGTGAAGGTGCTCGTGGAGGGCGTGCGCCGCGCCAAGGTCAAGCGCTTCCAGCCCAACGACGCCTTCTTCATGGTCGAGGTCGAGGACGTCGAGGAGGTCAGCGAGAAGTCCGTGGAGCTCGAGGCGCTCGTGCGCAGCGTGCACTCGGTCTTCGAGGCCTTCGTCAAGCTCAACAAGCGGATTCCCCCGAGATGCTCATGCAGGTGGCGAGCATCGATGACCCGGCGCGCCTGGCCGACACCATCGTCGCCCACCTGTCGCTCAAGCTGAACGACAAGCAGGCGCTGCTCGAGACCGAGAGCCCCGCCAAGCGGCTCGAGAAGCTCTACGAGCTGATGCAGGGCGAGATCGAGATCCTCCAGGTCGAGAAGAAGATCCGCACGCGCGTCAAGAAGCAGATGGAGAAGACCCAGAAGGAGTACTACCTGAATGAGCAGATGCAGGCCATTCAGAAGGAGCTGGGCGAGCGCGACGAGTTCAAGAACGAGATCCAGGAGATCGAGGAGAAGCTCAAGAACAAGCGCATGAGCAAGGAGGCCACGCTCAAGGTCAAGAAGGAGCTCAAGAAGCTCCGGATGATGAGCCCGATGAGCGCCGAGGCCACCGTCGTGCGCAACTACATCGACTGGATCATCAGCCTGCCCTGGTACGAGGAGACCCAGGACCGTCTGGACGTCGTCGAGGCCGAGCGCGTGCTCAACGAGGACCACTACGGCCTCAAGCGCCCCAAGGAGCGCATCCTCGAGTACCTCGCCGTGCAGCAGCTGGTGAAGAAGCTCAAGGGCCCCGTGCTCTGCTTCGTGGGGCCTCCGGGCGTCGGCAAGACGTCGCTCGCGCGCTCCATCGCCCGCGCCACTGGCCGCAAGTTCGTGCGCCTGTCGCTCGGCGGCGTGCGCGACGAGGCGGAGATCCGCGGCCACCGGCGCACGTACATCGGCGCCATGCCCGGCAAGCTCATCCAGTCGCTCAAGAAGGCGGGCAGCAACAACCCCGTCTTCCTGCTCGACGAGATCGACAAGATGTCCACCGACTTCCGTGGCGACCCGAGCGCGGCGCTGCTGGAGGTGCTGGACCCCGAGCAGAACCACAACTTCAACGACCACTACCTGGACCTCGACTACGACCTGTCCAAGGTGATGTTCATCTGCACCGCCAACACGATGCACAACATCCCCGGTCCCCTCCAGGACCGCATGGAGGTCATCCGCATCGCCGGCTACACCGAGCCGGAGAAGCTCAACATCGCGCGGCGCTACCTGCTCCCCAAGGAGCAGGAGGCCAACGGTGTGTCGGACCTGAAGATCGACTTCACCAACGAGGCCCTGCGCACCATCATCCACCGCTACACCCGCGAGTCCGGCGTGCGCTCGCTCGAGCGTGAGGTGGGTGGCGTGTACCGGAAGATCGCCCGGGACGTGCTCAAGAACGGCAAGCGCGACATCGCGGTCGATCGCAAGCTGGTGATGAAGTACCTGGGCACCCCGCGCTTCCGCTACGGCATGGCCGAGCGCGAGGATCAGGTGGGCATCGTCACGGGCCTGGCCTGGACGGAGCTGGGCGGAGAGATCCTCACCACCGAGGCCACGGTGATGCCCGGCAAGGGCAAGCTCATCATCACCGGCAAGCTCGGTGAGGTGATGCAGGAGTCGGCCCAGGCCGCCATGTCCTACGTGCGCACGCGGGCGGACAAGTTCGGCATCGATCGCAAGATGTTCGAGAACTACGACATCCACGTGCACCTGCCCGAGGGCGCCATCCCCAAGGACGGCCCGTCCGCCGGTGTCACCATGTGCACCGCGCTCGTGTCCGCGCTCACCAAGGTCCAGGTGCGCCGCGACGTGGCCATGACGGGTGAAATCACCCTGCGCGGCCGCGTGCTGCCCATCGGCGGCCTCAAGGAGAAGACGCTCGCCGCGCACCGCGCCGGCATCAAGACCGTCCTCATCCCCAAGGCGAACAAGAAGGACCTCAAGGACATCCCCAAGAAGATCCGCGCCCAGCTGCGCATCGTCCCGGTGGAGTTCGTGGACGACGTGCTGCGCGAGGCCCTCGTCCTGGAGAAGCCCGAGGAGTTCGGCCGCAAGACCGAGACGCCCAAGGTCACCGTGGAGCCCACGGCCGCGGTTTGACGGCCCCGGCCTGAAGGTTGAGTAGCCCCCGCGGGCTCCAGGACTCGTCTCCTGGGGCCCGTGGTCTTTTCCACTCCCGTTCATCCACGCGGTACAACCCCGGCTCCGTGGCTCCCCTCGCGCGCTCCCCGTCCTCCGCCCTGTTGCTCGCGCTGCTGCTCGTGGCCGCGGGCTGCGGCCGCTGTGGCTTCCAGCCCGAGCCGGGCGTCAAGGTGGTCGTCCCCGCGATGCCCACCACCCTCGATTGGAGCTACTCGGATCCCATCAACTGGGCCAACTACCCCGTCATGCTCGCCACCCAGCGTGGGCTCACCACGCTCGCGCCGGACAACTCCGTCCAGCCCGGGCTCGCCGCGCGCTGGGAGCGCTCCGTCAACGACTCGGGCCAGGAGGTCTACACCTTCCACCTGCGCCAGGACGTGCGCTGGTCCGATGGCACCACGCCCCTCACCGCCCAGGACTTCGTCCTGGGCTGGCACCGCGCCCTCCAGGGCCGCGAGCGCGGAGAGATGGCGGACCTCGCCGGTGCCGAGGAGGTGCTCGCCCTCCAGGAGCGCCGTGCCCCGGCCGAGCAGGTCCAGGCCGCGCTCGCTCGCACCGGCGTCGAGGCGATGGATGCTCACACCCTGCGCGTCACCCTGAGCCGACCCCGGGGCTACTTCCTCTCGCGTCTGGCCAACGTCTACCTCTTCTTCCCCGCGCCCTCGGCGGTGCTCGCGGGCCGGAGCGAGGAGGGCATCCGGGACTACTTCGATCGGCCCCGGGACGGACACCCGCTCGCGCTCGGCCCCTACCGCGTCGAGACCTGGGATCGCGCCGGCGAGCGCGTGCGGCTCGTGTACAACCCGCACTCGGCTTTTCCTCCACCGCTCGCGCCCGGGGAGGAGATCGTCCCCGTGCTCACCCTGCTCAAGTCCGAGGTGGGCCCGGCCCTCTACGAGCGGGAGCGGGTGGACTTCGTCTTCGTCGACAGCGCCCTCGCGCTCCGGGGAAAGCCTCCGGCGGATCTCCAGCGCGAGCCGCTGCTCTCCACCTACTTCCTCGCCTTCAACACCGAGCGCGCGCCGCTGGACAGGCCCGAGGTGCGACGCGCGATCTCCCAGGCCATTGACCGCGAGGCGCTCATGAAGGGCCTGTTGCCACGGGCGCGGCCCGGAAATGAGCTGCTGCCCCCGGATCTGCCCGGTGCCGCCACGCCCGAGGAGGCGGCGCGGCTGCCCGACTTCGCGCCCGAGCGCGCCCGGGAGGTGCTGGCCGGGGTGCCCGGATTCGAGCGGCCCCTGCGGCTCGTCTACCGGGCAGGGGATTCCTTCGTGCCCGAGACTGCCATCGCCGAGCGTCTGGTCGCGCAACTCGCCCGGGTGGGCGTCCAGGTGACGCTGGATGCGCGCTCGGACTACTCCGCCGAGGTGGCCCGCCGCACGCCCGCGGGCCCTCGGGCCTATGATCTCTACCTGCGCCGCCTGGGGGCGGACTACGCGCACCCCAACACCTTCTTCACCCTCTTCGAGCGCAATGGTCTGCACCAGACGGGGTGGGAGACGCAGCGCGGAGGCGAGCCCATGGCCCGCTTCGAGGCGCTGCTGGATCAAGCCGACGCCGAGGCCGACATCGCCCGGGCGCGCGTCCTGTACGCCCAGGCCCAGGCGCTGCTGCTCGACGAGATGGCGGTGATCGCGCCGCTCTACCATCCGGACCGCTACTTCCGGGTCCGCTCCTTCCTGCACGGCGTGGACGTGGACCCCTTCAACTTCCTGTCCCTGCGCGACCTGCGCCGGGCCGGGCCCACCACCGAGCCCACCCAGGAGGCGCGCTGATGTCCCCCGTGTTCGTCCGCCTGGGCCGGCAATTGGTGCTCGTTCCCGTGGTGGCGCTCGCCTCCTACTTCCTCATGGCCGCGTTGCCCCTCACGAGCGAGGACGAGTCCAAGCGGCAGGTGCCTCCCGAGGTGCTCGCCTCCTACCGCCGCGACCTCGGCCTGGGCGAGCCGCTCGGCTTCCTCAGGCCCTGGCAGAAGCTCGTGCGTGGCGAGCGCCTGGGCACGAGCGCCCAGGGCGTCACCGGGGATGAGCTGGCGTGGAAGCTGTCGGGCAGCGTGGGCGTGGGGCTGGTGGCGCTCGTGCTCGCGCTCGGGTGGGCCCTGGCCTATGCGCTGCTCCGGGCGAGGTGGCGCCGGGGCCGGCTCGCCGTGCTCTCCGACGTGCTGCCCGCCATCGCCTTCGGCACGCCCGTCTTCATCCCCGCGCTGCTGCTCGCCCCCGAGGTGGTGGAGCGCGGCCACCTGCTGCCCGAGCTGTGTGCCGCGCTCGTCATCTCCGTGTGGCCCGGCGTCTTCCTGGGCACCCTGGTGGCGGACGCGCTCGATACGGAAATGGCGCGCGACTACGTGCGCACCGCGCTCGGCAAGGGCCTGTCTCCCCGTGTCGTGCTCTGGCGCCACGTGCTGCCCAACGTGCTGCCCGCCCTGTTGGACGCCGTGGGCCCCGTGGCCACCGCCCTGCTCGCCGGCTCCTTCGCCGCCGAGCGCGTCTTCGGCCTGCCCTACTTCGGCCAGCTCTACGTCCTCGCCGTGCTGCAGAAGCAGGTGGCCGTCGTGGTGGTGTCCACCACCGTGTTCGCCTCGCTGCTCGTCGTCGTCGGCCTGGCGGTGGAGGTCGTGCGCCTGCTCGTGGACCCGCGCGCCCGGGAGGCCTCCTCATGAGCCGCGTCCCCCCGAGGGCCTGGGTCGGGCTCGTGCTGCTCGTGGGCCTGGGGCTCGCCAGCTGGCTGGCCGGCCGGATGTTTCCCGAGGCCCTGTCCCACACCTGCCCCCTGGGCATGGACCCCTCCCACCCGGACCGGAGCGTGTGCGAGCTGGCGTTCGGGGGCTTGTGGGTCTCCCTGGTGGTGGGGCTGACGGCCGGGGCGGTGTCCACGGCGGTGGGGCTCGGGGTGGCGATGGGCGCCCGGGCCGCCGGGGGCTGGCTGGAGCATCAGATCCTGCGCGGGGTGGATGCCTTCTTCGCCCTGCCGGACGTGCTGGTGGTGATGGTGCTGCAACTCGCCGGGCAGTCCCTCTTGGATGCTGGGCAGGCGGGCGGGCTTGGCCCCTTCGGCCTGATGGTGATGTCGCTGGCGCTGGTGGGGTGGGCGGGGCCGGCGCGCATGTTCCGCAACCGGCTGGCCACCCTGGAGGCCCAGGAATTCGTCGCCGCCTCCCGGGCGCTCGGCGCGGGACGGGGGCACCTCTTGCGCGTCCACCTCTGGCCGGCCCTGCGCCCCTTCGTGCTCGCCGTCTTCCTCAGCCGCCTGCCCACGGCGATCCTCACTGAATCCACCATCAGCTTCTTCGGCATCGCCCGGATGGAGCCCATGTCGCTCGGCCGCTACCTCGGCACGAGTTATGCCGCGCTCATCTACGAAGGAGGCGCACGCGTGGTGCTACCCGCGTGGACACTCCTGGTGCTGGTGGTGCTTGGCGCCTCTCTTGCTTCCCAGGGACTTGGGGCGGGAACGCGCCGCGTCTAGCCCCGGGGGGAGGCGGTTCCAAAGGGCAGTGCCTAATGTGGAATCCCAGGCCCGGATGCATCCGTTGCCTGTCAAATGCACTCTCACTTCAGCGAAGGTTGCCATGTCCACCGTCAACGAGGAGCTTCCCATCGCCACGGGTCACGCCCGGACCCGGGATGACGACAACCTCAAGCTGGAACAGGTCAAGGGCTCGGTCCTGATCGTCGAGGACGATCCGGCGCACCGCGAGCTGCTGGTGGAGCTGGTGAGCCAGTGGGGCTACGAGGCCCTCCCGGTGGGGAGCGCCGAGGAGGCCGAGTTCGCCGTGCGCAACAAGCGCATGGACGCGGCCATCGTGGACGTCTTCCTGCCCGGCCGCAGCGGCACCAACCTCATGGCCCGGCTGAGGGAGAAGTTCCCCCAGTCGGTGCTCATCGGGGTGAGCGCCATGAGCGACGCGTCCATGGCCCGCAAGTGCAAGGGCCTGGGGGCGGATCTGTTCATCGGCAAGCCGCTCAACCCGGAGAAGCTCGCCCAGGCGCTCCAGTCCCAGCACAAGAGCTGGCACTAGGCTCGCATCGGCCCGGGCATGGGCCTCGGGGACGAATGGGTTGCGCCGAGAGGGGGAAGGGCGGAAACTTCCCTCTGTGCAGACACTCGTTCCTGGCCTCCTCGTGGCGATGCCACAACTGACGGACTCGAACTTCCGGCGCTCGGTGGTCCTCATGCTCGAGCATGGGGAAGCGGGCTCCATGGGCCTGGTCATCAACCGGGGGGCCTCCCTGACGTTGGGGGACCGGCCAAGAACCAGTCCCTGGCGATCGCCCCCGAGCGCTCCCGGCAGCCCGTCTTCATGGGCGGCCCGGTGGAGAACCATCGGGGCTTCGTCCTGCACAACAACGAGCAGGTGACGGAGAAGCACGAGGTGGTGCCCGGGCTCTACCTGAGCCTCACCCTGGACACGCTCGGCCCCCTGCTCAAGGACCCGTCGGCCCACCTGCGCTTCTGCCTGGGGTATGCCAACTGGGGTCCCCACCAGTTGGAGAACGAGCTGGCCTCGGGCGCCGGCTCTTCGCCGAGGCGTCCGCTCGTCCGGTGCTCGAAGGCGACCCGGGTCTGCTATGGGACAGCACCCTGAAGAGCATGGGGGTGGATCCCGCCATGCTGCTCAAGGGGAAGGGACTGAACTGATGCTTGATCCGAATTTCATCCGCGAGCGGATTCTCGGCGCGCTGCCCGGCTCGGAGGTGGAGGTGAACGACACCACCGGCACGGGAGACCACTTCGAGGCGCGCGTGGTGAGCCCGTCCTTCGCCGGCAAGTCCATGGTGGAGCAGCACCAGCTGGTATACGCGCCGCTGCAGCAGTGGTTGAAGTCCGGCGAGCTGCACGCGCTGGCGCTCAAGACCTATTCGCCCGAGCAGTGGAAGAAGCTCGGGTCCCGATAACCAGGAGTGAGAGATGTCCCCCGAGCTCAAGGCCCGTTTCGACGCTGAAGTGAAGAACCACAAGATCGTGCTGTTCATGAAGGGCAACGCGCTCTTCCCCCAGTGCGGCTTCTCCGCGCGCGCGCTGCAGATCCTGCAGCAGCACGGCGAGGTGCACACGGTGGACGTGCTGGCAGACCCCGCGGTGCGCCAGGGCATCAAGGACTACTCCAACTGGCCCACCATTCCGCAGGTGTACATCCACGGGAAGTTCGTGGGCGGCTCGGACATCCTCATGGAACTGGAGGAGCGCGGCGAGCTGGCGGAGATGGTGGCGGGCAAGAGCCCGGCCTGAGTCTCCCCGAGGCCCTCTCGTGCTGACGCGAGAGGCCCGAGCACCCCCGCGACGCGGAGGTTCTGGACCCGACGTGGCCTCGACCGCCCCCCGACTGAGTGAAGAGAACGCCGAGGCGCTCGAGCCGGAGGGCTCCGGCCCTCGTCCGTGGGACCCCTGGCGCTCGTCTCCTCTCCGGAAGCGCGGGAGGAAGCGCGCGAGAAGCCCTCGTGGAAGGAGCGGCTGCGGGCCTTCCGGGCGCGCCATGCGAAGGCGGAGCTGGCGCTCTTGTTCTTCGCGAGCTTCGCGTACGACATCCTCACGCTGCCGCGCATCGACAACCGCTTCACGCTCACCAAGCAGGGGTTGTTCCTCGCCGTGCTGGGGTGGCTGTTGTGGCTGGAGCTGCGCTGGCGCGAGGGCGCCGAGCCCCGAGGGGCCCGGCCCGGGTGTGGCGCTTTCGCGAGGACGCGCTGCACCTGCTGCTCGGCGGCCTGCTGAGTCCCTACACGCTCTTCTATTTCAAGAGCGCCTCCGGGCTGACATCGTTCCTGTTCCTCGCGAGCGTCTTCGGGGTGCTGGTGGCCAACGAGCTGCCGCGCTTCCGGGCGCGGGGGCCGGTGGTGCGCGTGGGGCTCTACGCGTTCTGCCTCACCTCGTACTTCGCGTACCTGCTGCCCGTGGTGCGCGGCTACTACAGCGGGATGTTGTTCCTGTGGGCCGCGGGCCTGTCCGCCGCGGTGATGGGCGTGCTGGCGGTGGTGGTGCATGGCCGGAGGAGCGAGGGCCGGCATCCGTGGTGGCACATCCTCGTGCCGGGGTGGGGCGTGCAGGTGGTGCTGCTCGGCCTGTACGCGCTCAAGGCGATTCCCCCGGTGCCCCTGTCCCTGCTCGCGAGCGGCATCTACCACGACGTGCAGGTGGTGAAGGGGCCTCGGGGCCGCGACTACCGGTTGTTGCACGAGGGCGGTGGGTGGAGGCCCTGGGCGCGCGGGGATCAGGACTTCCGGGCGCGCCCGGGCGATCGCGTCTACTTCTTCGCCAGCATCTTCGCGCCCACGAGCTTCAAGCCCCAATACCCGGGGGACAAGGGCACGCGGCTGCTGTTGCGCTGGGAGTACGACGATCCGAAGAAGGGCTGGACGGACTTCCACACCTACGGGGGCCTGTACCTGGGGCAGGGCGGGCGGGATGGGGGCTTCCGCACGTTCGCGTACCTGACGGCGCCCCGGCCCGGAGACTGGCGCGTCTCGCTGGAGACCGAGGATGGGCGGGAGGTGGGTCGGCTGTCTTTCACCGTCACGCCCGACACCTCCACCCAGGAGCGCGAGTTCAAGGTGACGGCGGGCTGAGGCTCAGGCCGGGTGGGGTGCCTCCGCCCTCAGCAGGGCGAGCTGCCCCAGGAGCACGGGGACTGCGGTCTCCACCCGGAGGATGCGCGGCCCGAGCGAGAAGGGGCGGAAGCCGTGTCGCGCGAGGAGGTCTGCCTCGAAGGGCACCCAGCCGCCGTCGGGTCCCACGGCGAGCACCACGCGTGGCGCGGCCTGGACGCCCACCCGGGTGAGAGGCTCGGGAGCGGGCGGGTGGGGCAGGAGGCGGAGCGCCTCGGTGCCGAAGAGGGAGTCGAGCTCGTCCTCGACGAAGGGGCGGAAGCGCTCGCGCACGAGCACCTCGGGCAGCCGGGTGTCGCGCGCCTGCTCGAGTCCCTGGAGGAGCAGCTCCGCGACGAAGTCGCCTTCGAGCACCTTGGAGTCGAAGTAGCTCTTCTCCACGCGGGCGGCGTTGACGAGCACGACGCGGTCCACGCCGAGTTGGGCCACGGCGGGCAGCACGCGCTTGAGGGCCTTGGGGCGGGGGATGGCGAGCACCAGGTCGACGCCCGCTCGGGGAGGAGGCGGCTCGGTGAGGGAGACGCGCAGGCGGAGCAGGCCGGGGAGTTCTCTAGCACCTCGCCGGTGCCCACCAGCCCTCCGAGTTGGCCCACCCGGAGCGTCTCGCCGGGCTCGGCGCGGAGGACCTCGCGGGCGTGTTGGGCGCGGCGGCCCGTCATCTGGACGGTGCCGTCGGGGAGGAAATCCGAGTCGTGGAGGAGGAGCAGGTTCACGGGTCCTTGTCCTACCTTGCCGCCTGCCCCGGGGGCCGATAAAGCGCGGGGGTGCGTTCTCTCTGTCTGCGGTGCCTCCGCCCCCAGGCCACGTGCTACTGCGCGCGCGTGCCCCGGGTGGACTCGCGCACCCACGTCGTCTTCCTCCAGCATCCCCGCGAGCGGCGGGTGGCCATCGGCACCGCCCGCATGGCGCACCTGTCCCTCCCCAACTCCGAGCTGCACGTGGGCGTGGACTTCTCCGGCCACGCCCGGCTCACCGAGCTCGCCGCCCGTCCCGAGCGCGTCGCCGTCCTCTTCCCCGGCGAGGAGGCCATGTCGCTCGAGGAGGCCCGGGAGAACCCCCCCGAGACGCTCATCGTGGTGGATGGCACCGGCCGCTCGCGCGCAAGCTGGTGAAAACGAATCCGCTGCTCGCGGGCCTGCCGCGCATCGGCTTCGTCCCGCGCCGCCCGAGCAACTACCGCATCCGCGCCGAGCCGGCCGATCACTGCGTCTCCACCATCGAGGCCGTGGTGGAGGTGCTGGGCCTGCTCGAGGGCGGCCAGGAGCGCTTCGACACGCTGCTCGGCGCCTTCGACTTCATGGTGGACACGCAGCTCGAGCGCCAGTCGACGCGCGAGGGCCCGGGGCGCAAGCGCCTCTACAAGTCCCCTGGCGGCCGCCCCTGGAGCTGCGCTCCATCGCCGAGGACTTCGAGCACCGGTGCTCCTCTACGCCGAGGCCAACGCGCACCCCCAGGAGGAGAACCTCCCGTCGGAGCTCGCGCACCTGGTAGCGGTGCGTCCCTCCACCGGCGAGCGTCTGGAAGCCGTGCTCGCGCCGCGCCAGCCGCTCGCGCGCAGCACGTCCCTGCACGTGGAGCTGTCCGAGGCGGAGCTGCTCGCGGGCGAGTCCGTGGAGTCGGGCCTCGCGCGCTTCCAGGCCTTCCTGCGCCCCGGGGACAAGCTCGCGGTGTGGACGATGTTCGCGTTGGACTTGCTGCGGCGCGACGGCTTCCCCGTGCCCGAGGCGGTCAACGTGCGGCTCGCGAGCGCGCGGGCGCTCAAGCAGAAGACGGGGGTGGAACAGGCGGCGGAGCTGCTGGGGGCGCCTCGCATCGAGCCCTGGGCCCGGGGGCGCGCCGGCCGGCGCATCGCGGCCCTGGAGGCGGTGGTCCGTGCCCTGGCGGAGCGGGGTCGGGCCACCGAGCCCCCGCCCGGCGGTCCATGGCCTAGCGCCACGTCTCTCCGGAACGGGGTGGGGACTAGCTCACGTGGGGTCCGGCCGCGGCGTCTTGGGGCCGCTGGCGGGCAGCGACGGCTTGGCGATGTAGCTGGTGGGCAGCTCGCCGGTGAGCGCGTCGAGGAAGGCGACGATGTTCCGGGTCTCGGTCTCGGACAGCTGCTTGCCGAGCTGGTGCTGGGCCATGAGCTTCACGGCCGTCTGCAGCTCGGAGATGGAGCCGTCGTGGAAGTAGGGCGCCGTGCGCGAGACGTTGCGCAGGGTGGGCACGCGGAAGACCATGCGGTCCGTCTCGCGCTTCGTCACGTCGTAGCGGCCCTGATCCTTGGTGGGGTAGGGGATGATGACGCCGAGCTTCACCAGCGAGCCGCCCAGGGCGGGGCCGTAGTGGCACTGCTGGCAGCCCTGGTCCATGAACGTCTTGAGGCCGGCCTTCTCCGCGTGGGTGAGCGCCTGCTCGTCCCCGGCGAGGTACTTGTCGAAGCGCGAGGGCGTGACGAGCTGCCGCTCGAAGGCGCCAATGGCCTTGGCCAGGTTGTCGTACGTCACCGGATCGGCCTGTCCGGGGAAGCTCTTCTGGAAGGCGGTGACGTAGCCGGGAATGGACTTGAGCGTCTCGACGACGTGCTCGGCGCTGGGCATCGCCATTTCCACGGGGTTGAGGATGGGGCCCTTGGCCTGATCCTCCAGCGTGGCGGCGCGGCCGTCCCAGAACTGGGTGAGGTGGGCGCCGGAGTTGTACACCGTGGGCGAGTTGCGTCCGCCCAGCTGGCCCTTGTGGCCGGTGGAGAAGGACTTGCCGTCCACGCCGAAGCGGTTCAGGTCGTGGCAGCTGTTGCAGGAGAGCTGCTGGTTCTTCGACAGGCGGGTGTCGAAGTACAGCATCCGGCCCAGCTCCACCTTCTCCGCGGTGATGGGGTTCTTCGCGTCCTCGAACCGGCCGTGCAGCGCCTTGAACGCGGTGAGCTGCGCGCGGTTGATGATGACGTTCTGGGCGGCGGAGGTCAGCGCCTCCACGGTGGGCTGCGCCGGCTGCGCGAAGGCGGAGGCCCCGGCGGTGGCGGTGACGACGAGGAGAGGACGAACGAGGGTCTTGAAGGTCATGGAGTCTGCTCTCACTGAGCTTCGCGGCCGGGAACTCCTGTCGGAGCGAGGTGGGGGGCGCCGGAAGCGAGCGTGAAACTAGCAGTCTCCTGGGCGGTGAGGGAACCCATGGGGGGCTCGCATCCCAGCCAGCCGAGCAGGCGGCTATTCGCCGAACACCGTCACGCAGTACTTCGCGTAGAGGCCGAGGATGTTCTCGAACTTGTGGTCCACGTGGGTGATGCGGGTGATGTTGGCCTTGCGGGCCGCGTCCGAGGCGGTGGCGTCTCCGGTGGTGACGATGCCCAGGATGGACGTCACGCAGCCCTCGGCGCTCTTGCTGCCCAGCCGCGTCTGCTCGTTGATGAACTCGCGCGCCGACGTGGACGCGTAGAGCGACGTGGTGCCGATGACGGGGCGGCCCATGAACGCCACGCCCGCGCAGCCCGGCAGCATCGTGGCTCCCAGGGTCAGCAGGGCCAGGGCGGACAGCTTGTTCATCAGGTGCATGGATTCTCGCTCGGTTCAGAGGCGACCGTGGTCGCTGCATCTAACCCGCGCGTGACGCGGAGGCAAATTCCAGGTGCCTCAGGACCGTGCCCCGCCCTCGACGGGCAGGGGCCGCGCGCGCCACGCCGAGGAATCCGGGGTTTTGCGACCGGAGCGGCCCAGGCGTTGGCCCAACCACGCAATTCCGTAACACACCGCGAGCAGGGTGAGGCCCACGAGCAGCGCGGCCGGCAGACCCAGGGTGGGGCCCACGCGGCCGGCGAGTCCCGCCGTGCCGGCCCAGCCGTACACCACGGGCAGGTGCAGCACGTAGAGCCACAGGGACGCGCGGCCCAGCGGCGCCAGGGGCCGGGTGAGCAGTTGGGGCAGCAGGTTGATGGCGCCGAGCACCAGCAGGCCCTCGCCCACGCGGAAGGCCACGAGCCACGCGCTGGTGGGGCTCCAGTCCGCGCTCAGGCGCGAGGTCACCGCCAGCAGTCCCGCGCCCAGCACGCCCAGCGCCAGACCCTGGGGCCACCCCGGCCGCAGCGCTCGCGACAGGTGGGCGGTGAGTGCTCCGGCGAAGAAGAAGCCCGCCCAGGGAAAGAGCGGGAAGCGCGAGCCCGGCATGCCCACCGCCTGCCGCAGCTCGATGGGTCCCGGCGCGGCGGCGCCCCAGGCCCAGGTGCTCGCCAGCGGAATGCCCACCGCCAGCACGGCCAGGGCGATGGCCCGGGTCCAGGTGCCGCGCGCGAGGGCGAGCACGAGGGCGCCCACCCCCAGGCTCACGCCGATGCACTGCAGGGCATCGAAGGAGAAGAGGAGCGCGCGCAGCTCCTCGCCCCAGCCCAGCCAGTGCACGGTGCCCCAGCCCGGCCAGTGCAGGAAGTAGCCGAGGAAGAGCAGCAGCAGCGCCTGCCGCAGCCGGCGGCCCATCATCTGGCCCGCGCGCTCCCGGAGGTGCCGAGCGCCGCCACCACCGCGAAGCCCGCCACCAAGAGGAACAGGGGCGCGGTGACGCCCCGCAGAGTCCAGTACTGTTGGACCCACGGGTGGGCGCGCATCTCGGGGGAGAGCAGGGCGTCCAGCGTGTGCCCGAGCACCATGGCCACCACGGCCGGCCGCGGGCCGCGTCGAGCCCGGGATGCCGGGGCGAGGGCGTACGCAGATCGAAGAGCGAGGTGCCGGTCGGGTCACGGCGCCCGATCATAGAGGCAAGTCCCCCGCTCGTCTCGAAAACCGCGGCCCTTCCTCCCTCCCCAGGCTGGCGTGGGCTCCTTCGCGGTGGTGTCATGGCGCGAATGCGCCTGCTCGTGAATCGACCCGCCGTGCTGACCCTGTGGATGTCCATGTTGGTGTTCGCGCCGCTTCCGGCCTGGAGTCAGTGGGACGAGCACCTCAAGGTGGATCCCTGGTTGTCCTCGGACAAGGCGGCGCACTTCGCGCTGAGCGCGGGGCTGGCGGCGGCGGGCTACGCGGGGGGCGCCTACCTCTTCGAGGCGCACGAGGCCCGCTGGCTCACGGGCGCGGGGCTGGCGCTCGGCGTGGGGGTGGGCAAGGAGTTCTTCGACGCGGGGCGGGGGAGCATCTTCTCCTGGAAGGATCTCACCTGGGACGTGCTGGGGATGGCCACCGGGTTGACGCTGTCGTGGGCCGTGGAGCGGCTCTTCTTCCAGCACGGGGCGGGGGAGCGGGGCGGGGCCATGGGGCCTGTCCGGGAGCCTGCCCTCCGGGTGGACGGGGCAGGGCTCCCGGCAAGGATGCGCTTCACCCTGGCCCCGTCGTCCGGTGGGCGGGGCCATCCCCAAGGAGGGCCGGGTAATGGTAGGAGTAGGACAGTTCCCGTGGTGCTGTTCTTGATGGGAGGTTGGTAGATGAAGCGCAATCGGCTCTGGCTGGGCGTGGGACTCTTGTCCCTGGGTGCCCTCTCCACTTCTTGCAGCAAGGAGGCCCCCGCGCCCCAGGCCGCGCCGGCCCCCACCGCCGCGCCCCCGGCCGCGCCGGCCCCCACCGCCGTGGCGCCGGAGCCCCCGCCACAGATGGCCTACGCGAAGCTCGTCTCCTTCTTCCGCCCCTCGGCCTCCCAGGCCGCCGTGGCGAAGAAGGACACCCCGGAGCGCATCGCCCTGGGGCGCATGCTCTTCTTCGAGCCGCGCCTGTCGAAGAACCACGACATCTCCTGCAACACCTGCCACGACCGGCCTCCTTCGGCGTGGACGGCAAGGCCACGTCCCCGGGACACAAGGGGCAGCTGGGCAATCGCAACTCGCCCACCGTCTTCCACGCCGCCGGCCACATCGCCCAGTTCTGGGACGGCCGCGCCGCCACCCTGGAGGAGCAGGCCGCGGGGCCCATGCTCAACCCGGCGGAGATGGCCATGCCCAGCGAGAAGCACGTGCTGGCCACGCTCAACTCCATTCCCCAGTACGTGAAGGCGCTTCAAGACGGCCTTCCCGGGGGACAAGAAGCCCGTGAGCGTCACCAACGTCGCGCGCTCCCTGGCCGCCTTCGAGCGCGAGCTGCTCACCACCGCCCGCTTCGACAAGTACCTCGCCGGCGACGAGCAGGCCCTGAGCGAGCAGGAGCGGCGCGGGCTCAACCTCTTCGCCGGCTCCGGCTGCACCACGTGCCACAACGGCCCCTCCGTGGGCGGCACCTCCTTCCAGAAGCTCGGCCTCATCGAGGACTACCCCACCGAGGACAAGGGCCGCTTCGACGTGACGAACGACGAGGAGGACATGCACAAGTTCCGCGTGCCCACCCTGCGCAACGTGGAGAAGACCGGCCCCTGGTTCCATGACGGCTCGGTCAAGGACCGGCCACCGCGGTGCGCCTCATGGGCAAGCACCAGCTCGGCATGACCCTGAGCGACTCCGAGGTGGACGACATCGTCGCCTTCCTCAAGAGCCTCACCGGCGCGCTGCCCGGGCCCGAGCTGCTCACGCCCCCGCAGCTGCCGCCCAGCACCGCCAGCACCCCCAAGCCGGATCCCACCTAAAGACTCGCCTCTTGGGCCCGGGAGCATTAGGAAGGCGGCGCCATGCTCACTCTGCTCTTCAAGGCCCACTCCGGTCTGCGCTACCGGTCCTCCTCCTGGGGCTCGTCGCCCTCGCCTACTTCGTCTACGGGTTCGCCACCAAGCGTCCCGTGGACAAGAAGGTGCGCATCCTCGGCTCCAGCTTCGCCGGCCTGCTCGACACGCAGATCCTCCTGGGCCTGGTGCTGCTGGGCGCCGGCTGGCCCTTCCGTCCCATGCTCTGGGGCCACCTGACGCTCATGCTGCTGGCGGCCGTGCTGGCCCACGTCCTGCTCGTCATCAACCGCAAGCGCCCCCAGCCCGGCTTCCTCCTGCCGCTCATCGCCGTGGGCGGCGCCCTGCTGCTCATCGTCGGGGGCATCCTCGCCATCGGCCGCGGCGTGTTCGCCTCCACCACCCTCGGTGGGTGACACGATTCTTCCCTGTCGAAGGATGTCACCTCCGTGCGGGACAGTGCACCCGGGGGCCATTGCCTTCCTCTCTGGCTCCGGATGAGTTGATACTTCCGGCGGGTGGCCAGGAGTACTCTCGAGAAGAGCTCCGCGCGGAGAGTGGACCCACCTGTTGGACGAAGGGGTGTTCCCCATGGGTAGCGAAGCCGATACTGGTGTGTCGTTGATGCTCGGGTCGGAAGAGGAGTTGCAGGCGCGTCTGGCCCTCACGGGACCGGGGGACGTGGCGCGTGGCATCTTCATGAACAGCCTGTTGGATCTACTGCGTCAGTTCGGAGACGAGGAGCTGCTGCACCAGTGCCTCGCGTTGGGCGGCGAGCAGCGCTTCCTGGAGTTCTTCAACTATCCGCTGAGCACCTGGCTGAAGATGGCCTACCCGCGGCGCGGCGCATGAGCGAGAAGTACGGGGACTTCTCGGCGGCCATGTGGGAGATGGGCTACCAGGCCTCCAAGGCCTTCTACGCCTCGAGCGCCGGAAAGGTGCTGGTGCTGCTGGCGCGCAATGATCCCCTCCGGCTGCTCAACAACATGCCCTCCACCACGCACGCGGTGCTGGGGGACAACACGGGCATCGATCAGATGAAGCGCACGGGCCAGGCGCACGGCGTCCTCTCCTACAAGCGCGACCTGGTGCCCCGCCCGTTCAACGAAGGCGCGCTGCACGCGTCGCTCGAGGCCGTGGGCGCCAAGGACGTGACGGTGCGTGCCCGAGCGCTGGGACCCTACGACACGGACTACGAGCTGTCCTGGTCGTGACCAGGGGCAGGCACACCGCATGGCCGACAAGCGCCGCTTCGATCTCTTCGCCCAGTTCCTCGTCGAGCGCTTCACCGCCCCGCGCGTCTTCGACATCGCCGGCGGACAGGGCCGTCTGAACGAGGCCCTGACGCGGCTGGGCCGCACCGTCACCACGTTCGACTCGCGGCACAAGCACCTGCCCGTGCGCTACGAGCAGCGGATGTTCACGCTCGACGAGCCGTGTGAGTGCGACCTGCTGGTGGGCATGCACCCGGACGGGGCCACGCGCATCATCATCGAGTACGCGGCGAAGCACCGGCTGCCCTTCGCCGTGGTGCCGTGCTGCTCGGACAACGGCATGCCCTACAACCCCTGGCGGCGCTACCTGGCGGACCTGGCGCGCGAGCAGGGCTTTCCCACCGTGGAGGAGCACGCGCTGCCCATGGACGGCCGCGCCCGGGTCGTCCTCGGCGACTTCGGCCCCTCACCCCGGGAACCGGGCGCTGGCCCTCAGTAGCGCGCCCGCCACCCGGCGCGCCGTGGCCACGCGCCGCCGGGGCGCCGGCTCGCCTCGCGCCTCCCCCGTCCAGTCGAAGTCCCGGAGCCGGGCGAGGAAGTCCTGGCGCACGCAGCCCTCCAGGCTGAAGACGTGCACGTCCTCCGTCCATCGCCGCGCCAGACGCAAGTCCCGCGAGAACTCCTCCCAGTCCAGCGGCGGCACCTCGATGAGGCCCGGCACGTCCACGCCGCCCCCGGTGACGCCCAGGCCCACGGCGCGCGCCCGGGGGCCATAGCTCTCCAGGAGCCCCGGGCCGTGGGGGCGCACGAAGCTCGTGTAGAGCATCAACACCTCGCGGTCGGCCGCCACGTCGAGCACCCCGGTGAGCCGCTGCAGCAGCGTGGAGCGTGCCCGGCGATCGTCCACGATGAAGGGCAACTGGTAGGTGTCCACCCGGTAGCCGTCTGCCCGGATGTGCTCCATCAGCGCGTGGTAGCTCGCCCGGGCCTCGCGCAGCAGTCCTCCGCGCGCGAGCCGGGGCAGGAGCGCCGGCAGCAGGCGCCAGCGGCTGTCCAACGCGCGCCGCAGGTCGCGGATGTCCGGCTCGATGTCCAGGCCCACGCCGTCCCAGCCGAGGCCCTCGGTGACCGTCCAGGCGCGCCAGTCCGCGTAGCGCCCGGCGGCCTGGGCCGCGTTGCCCTGGTGGAACCAGTAGCCTTGCTCCTTGGGCAGGAGCTGCCGGCGATGACGGGCACGCCCGCCGCGTTCAACCGTCGCACCACCTCGGCGCGCTCGGGGCCCAGGTCGAGCACCCCGAGGCTCACGCTGGCGCGCAGTGCCTGGAGGTGCTCGATGACGGACGGGGAGGCGAAGAGCTGCGTGAGCGGCCCGGCCTCGAGCTCGCAGAAGAAGGTGAGGCGGGCGGGGCCGGGCGTCGTCACGGGAGGATCACCCCGGGCCTCAGCCGCGCGCGGCGCGGGCCAGTTGGACCTTGGTGGTCTTGGGCGCCTGAGTGCCCTTGGGCGCCTCGGACTCGCCCTTCATCCAGCTCTTCATCTCCGGGACGACCTTCTTGCTCCAGTTGCGGCTGGCGCGCACCTGCATGAAGGCCACCACCAGCGCGTCCACCATGCCGGAGAGCTGCTCGGTGAGGTAGAGCCGCTCGAGGAGCTGATCATCCTCCTCCTCCGTCATGAGCTCCGGCAGCTTCGCCGCGCGGATGTCGAGGAACTCCGCGTCCAGCGTCACCTCGTACACCTTCTCGCCGTGGGTGAAGCGCAGCCGGGCCTCGTGCACGAGCAGCCCCCGGTCCAGCGAGTGGCGCACGTTCTCGGAGTAGGGCGCGAGCGTGCCCTTGGCCATCATCTCCGTCACGTCCCCGTTGACGCCGCGCAGTGCAGCGGCCCATGTAGAGCACCTCCAGCCCCGTGCCCTCGAAGTCCACGAGCGCGCCGCCCGACTCCGAGCGCCACAACAGCCGGTGAGGAACTCGCGGCCGAGATAGGCCCGGCCCCGCAGGAGCTGTTCCCGGGCCTTGTCGCGCTCGACCTGGGCCTCGTCCCGCGTCTCCTCCTCGGTGGCTCCGCCGTCGACGCCCGTGTCACCCCGCATGAACGCCGCTTCGATCCGTGCCTGCTCACGCGTCGCCATGGCTCACCTCGCTGCTCTCGATCTCACTCTGGGAAATCTCCATGCCGATGAGCTCCGGGGTGGGGACCAGTTCTCGTCGGAGATGCCGGCCTCGGCCGCGAGCGACACGGGCACGAGCGGCTGGAGCTTCACGTCGAAGGCCTCCTCGATGGCGAAGAGGATCTCCTCCACCGTCTTGCGCGACGAGGCCCAGAGCTGCACCTGGTTCGTCTTCAGGTTCCAGCTCACGTCATGCACCTTGGTGAAGGGCACGGCGCGCTGGCGCAGCATGTGCTTGATGGAGGCGCGGTTCTCGCTCTTCTCGCCGCGGGTGGGGGGCCGGCCGTTCTCCTTCTCGAAGGCCTTCTCCCACTTGCTCAGCTCCGCCTTGAGCACCGGCGCGGGCACCTTCACGGTGTCCACGCGGTAGCCGAACAGCGCGTACTCTCCATAGAGCACGCTGCCCGTGGAGAAGTCCGTGCCATCGGAGTTCTCCAGCTCCACGAAGCCCGCGGCGCGCTCGTCCTCGGTCTTCTTCAAGTCGATGGGCTCGAAGTGCCCGGACTTCAGGCCCTTGGACAGCCAACGTTTGGTGTCGGATGGGGCGTCTCCGGCCGGTGCGGACCGGAAGCGCGAGAAGGTGACTGCTCCACTCAGGACAGGCATGAGGGGGCGCAACTTGGACAAGCCGGGGTCCGCCGTCAAGCCACCCGGCGTATGGCCGCTCCGGCTGTCCAAACGCGGACGCGGCTGGTAGAGGAAGCCTGATGAACGACCTGCCTTACGAAGTCTCGCCCACCTTGTTGATCGCCCTGCCGGGCTTGCGGCTCTACGCGTTGTGTGCCGTGCTGCTCGTCATCAAGATGATCGCCGTGGGCATCTACACCGGTGTGGTGCGCTCGCGGCTCAAGGTGTCCACCAACCCCGAGGACGCGGCCCGCTTCGGCGCCCAGTTGACCGAGACGGAGCCCCCCGAGGTGGCGCGCGTGCTCCGGGCCCACCGCAACGATCTGGAGAACATCCCCGCCTTCCTCGCCCTCGGCCTCGTGGCGGTGTTGCTGGGCGCTCCGTCGCTCGCCCTGAAGGTGGCCCTCATCGTCTTCACCGCCGCGCGCGTGGTCCACTCCATCGCCTACCTCAAGTCCATGCAGCCCTGGCGCTCGCTGGGCTTCGGCTTCGGCATGCTGTCCATGCTCACGGTGATGGTGCTCATCCTCATCCGCGTCTTCGCCTGAGCCCCCAGTCCCCCCGAGGAGTTGCCCTTCATGCGTCCCATGCTCGACAGCCTGCCGGTCCTCTACCGGGATCTCCTTCCGGACTTCTTCCAGAAGGGAGTCCCCGTGGAGACCAAGGCCACGTGTGACTCGTGCGCCATGTGTCCCTCCTCGGCCGCGGGCACGGTGGAGTCCGTGGACGGGGTGAGCCGCCTGTTCCGGCCGGACACCAAGTGCTGCACCTACTACCCCCGCCTGCCCAACTTCCTCGTCGGGGCGCTGCTCTCGGACGGACGCGCCGAGCTGGCCGAGGGCCGGCGGCGCATGGAGGAGAAGATGGGCACCCGCCTGGGCGTGACGCCCCAGTGGGTGAAGCGCCTCCGCGCGCTACAACCTGCTCTACCGCAACTCGCGCCAGTTCTTCGGCCGCGCCGCCTCCATGCGCTGCCCCTACTACGAGGAGCAGCAGGGCGGCTGCACCATCTGGCCCTACCGCGAGGCCGTGTGCTCCACGTTCTTCTGCAAGTACGTGGCGGGCGCGGACGGGCGCAAGTTCTGGATGACGCTCAAGACGTACCTGACGCTCGCGGAGATCCAACTGTCGCGCTACGCCGTGCTCCAGCTCCTGCCCGAGTACATCCTCGCGGGCCGGGACAAGCCGGAGCTGACGGACTCGCCCAGCGTCGAGGACCTGGACGAGCGGCCCGTGCCCGCCAAGGACTACACCGCGCTGTGGGGCAAGTGGGAGGGCCGCGAGGCGGACTTCTACCGGGCCTGCTACGACCTGGTGCGCGCGCTCACGCCCGAGCAGGTGGACAAGCTGCTCGGGCTCGATGGCGTCATCGAGCTCAAGGTGCTGGAGAAGAGCCACCGGGACGCCGTCACGCCCGAGCTGCCCAAGGTGCTCAAGCTCAACCCCGAGGCCACGGTGAAGTGGCTCGCGGACGGCAGCGTCGCGCTCGGGGCCTACAGCGAGTACGACGCCGTGGCGCTGCCCGGCATGGCCTACGCGCTCCTCGTGGAGTTCACCGGCCTCGAGCCCGTCGAGAAGGTGCGCGAGCGCCTGCGCCAGGAGAAGCAGGCGGACCTGCACGAGGACATCCTGCTGGAGCTCTACCGCCACCGCATCCTGACGACGGCCTGAGCCTCACCCGAGCACGACGGGCCGGGTCACCGCGCAGCAGCTCCATGGGCCCCTGCTCCTCGAGTTGCTGGCGCTGCTGCTCCGTCTTGACGAGCAGCGAGCCGCCAAAACCCATGGCGTTGACGTTGATGCCCTGGGACTCGGCGCACGCGCGGGGCACGAGCAGCATCCAGTCGCGCGTGGCCAGCAGGTTGTAGGGCGGCAGCGGCAGGGGGCCCATGCCGGCCGCGGCCATGAGGGACTGGTAGGCCTCGAGCATGCGCGCCCCATCCCGCGCGGGCACGCCCTCCCAGGGCCCGAGCCCCGTCGCCACGTGGCCGAAGCCCAGGTCGGGCACCGTCTTCACCACGCCGCGCGCCAGGGGCGCGGACAGCCACGTCTCCATGGGGACGCGCAGGCCGTCGGGCCCCAGCGGGGGGATGAGCTGCAGGTGCTTGTGCCGCTGGCTCGCGCCCGCCGCCTCGCCGGAGTTGTAGAAGGCCAGCCCGTCCAGCCCGCTCATGCACAGCGCGAGCGCCTCGAAGTCCGCGGCCGTCAGCCACGACTCCTGCTCCTCGAAGACGCGCGTCACGATGAGCAGGTGGTGCTCGACGACGTTGAACTTGTTGAGCAGGCACACGTGGGTGGGGCTCAGCCCGCCCACCACGAGGCCCGGCTCCGGGGGGTCGAAGGGGTTGAAGGGCGTGGCGCGGGGCGGCTCGCGTTTGGCGCGCTCGTCCTTGAGGTGCGCCCGCCCGAGCATGCGCACCTGGAAGGGCACGCCCCGGTGGTTGAGGGTGCGGCACTCGGTGGCGATGGGCTGCAGGGCTCCGGTGGCCAGTCCATGCCGGGTCGTTTCGAGCGTCCGGGACCAGAGGTCCTCGGGCCGCAGGAGGGACGGGGAGCGGTGCGCGTGTTCATCACGGCGTACATTACCGCCTCCTCGGGGGCTCGCGGCGAACCGTTCGCGCCCGGGTGGGCTTTCGGCTCAGGGCTCACGCATCACCTCTTCCAACCACCGGGCGAAGGGCGTCGAGCCCACGATGGGCCCCAACCGTCCGCGCACCGACTCCCGGCCCATCGTCTGGAAGGTGTCGAGCAGGCCGAACGCGCCCAGCACCTCGCGCACCGGCCGCTGGCCGTCCCGCTCCATCGCCCGGGTGATGAACGCCTCGAGCTCCGGCGGGGCCCGTCCCGAGGCGAGCCACTGGGCAATGCCCTTGCGCGCCATGGCCGCGCCACCGGGCACGTCCACCTGACCCAGCTCGCGTCCCAGCCGCGACAGGGGCAGGCCGAGCACCCCATCGAGCAGCGCCACGCGCAGCTCGGCGTGTTCCGCGTGGCGGGTGGGGTTGCTCAGCGCGTCGGCCACCTGCTGGAAGATGCCCGAGAGGGCCGAGTCGACGAAGTCGCGGGCGCGCTTCTCCACCTGCCGCTCGATTTCGTCCGACAACGCCCCGGCGATGCCGCCCAGGGCGCCGCTGTTGCGCGCCTGCTCGGCCGCGAGCCGCGCCAGGCCGGTGAAGCCCTTGGCGATGCGGTTCTCCGTCACGGGCGCGCTCACCTTGCGGCTGAACTCGATGAGCACGTTGAGCAGCAGCGCCCCCACCAGCGTGCGCACCGGCGGGCGATCCAACAGCGCGAGCACCAGCGTCCGGTCCGGGGAGTAGCGGCGCGAGGCCAGCTCCAGCGCCGTCTTGGCCAGCTCGGGCGGCAGGGCCTCGCGCACGGTGCGCTTGTCCTGGGTGAGCTGCTCCTGAATGTGCTGGAGGGCCGAGGCCAGCTCGCGCTCCGCGGTGGGCGAGGCCAACGTGCCCTCGAGGGCCTTGGTGACGGCGCGGGCCAGCAGCGAGGGCGGAAGCAGGGTGGTGAGCGGCTGGGACAGCTCGTGCTCCACCACGAGCGCGGCGAGGCGGTCCAGGGGCCCATCGGGCGAGGTGTCCTGGAGCCGCGAGAGGAGTTGCTGGGCGTTCATGCCGGCACCATAGCCTTCATGAAGGGCAGGCGGTCACCCAGGCAGGCGGGCATCCAGGGGCCGGGTGTCTTCCGCCGGGCACGTCCTCATTGTTGAGGTACCTACCTGTGGGAGGAACAGCCATGAGCGACAAGGACGTCCTGCATATTCCCCTGACTCCTACACCCCCTTCCCGGGACGCGGGGGCGGAGGAGGAGCACCCCCATCATGCCCCTCCGGTGATGCAGCCGGACGAGGGTCCGGGGAGACCCCCTCGCTCGGTGGCAATCCGCGCGTCATCAAGCCTGTGAATACGCCGGGCCGGTATCCTGGCGTGAGCGTGACGTGACGCGTGGGGGGCCGCTCTCAAGGCGAGTGCCATGGGCCGGCCCCGGACGAGGGGGCCGGTCTTCCCGCGTCGCGACAGGAGAAGGCGTTGGAGAGCCGTCTCGCCGAGCTGCTGGATTCCCGGCGCGAGGAGATCATGCGCCGCTGGATCGGGCATGTCGCGCGCTTCCATGCCACGGAGCCCCACAGTCGCCCCGAGCTGGAAGACCATATGCCCCATTTCCTCTCGGCGCTCAGCCGCAATCTGCGCGAGGGACGCCGGGAACGGGCGCGCGACTACGACTCGTCCACTCCGGTGACGAACCAGGGGGTCCAGCACGGGCTGCAGCGGCTGCGGATCGGCTTCGAGCTCGAGGCGGTGGTCCGGGAGTATGGCGAGCTGCGGGAGATCCTCGATGATCTCTTCGAGCAGGCCAGTGTGGTGCCCTCGCTGGACGAGGAGCGCGTCCTCAACCAGAGCCTGAGCCAGGCGGTGGCCGAGGCCGTGTCCAGCTATACGGCCAGCCAGCGGCTGCGCCTGCACGAGGGACGGCTGACGCTCGACGCGGTGGAGAACGGGGATGCCTTCTTCATCCTGGACGCCGAGTGGCGGATGATCCGCGTCAACCGCACCCAGGAGCGCTTGGGGCAGATGCCGCGCGAGCAGTCCCTGGGACGCGTTTTCTGGGATGTCTTCCCGCTCACCCGGGATCCCTCCTCCAGTACTGGGCCCAGTACCACCGGGTGATGAACGAGCGCGTGCCGGTGGCGTTCGAGGAGTATTACGCGCCCCTGGATCTCTGGACCGAGGTGACGGCCTATCCCGAGGAGGAGGGCGGCATCATCGTCTTCTTCCGGGACGTGACGGAGAAGAAGCGCCTGGAGGCGGCCCTGAAGCGCTCCGAGGAGCGCTACGAACTCGCCTCGCGGGCCACCCAGGAGGCCATCTGGGATTGGGATCTGGTGACCGACTCGATCGCCTGGAACGAGGGCGTGCGGACCCTGTTCGGCTACGCGCCCGAGGAGGAGGGCCCGAGCGGCGCGTGGTGGCTCGAGCACATCCATCCGGAGGATCGCGAGCGCGTGGACCGTGACATCCACGCCTTCATCGCCTCGGCGAGCGCCGAGCGCTGGGTGTGCGAGTACCGTTTCCTGCGCGCCGATGGCAGCCACGCGGAGATCGTGGACCGGGGCTATGTGGCCCGGGATGAGCAGGGCAGGGCGCTGCGAGAAGTACGCGGCCTGGCGGGAGTACGCCGCGAAGCCGGACGGCAGCGGCATCTACTCCTGGGTGTGCCAGCGCGGCCAGCCGGTGCGCATGACCCAGGCGGAGCTGGAGGCCCATCCCCGCTGGCGTGGCTTTGGCGCCCATCGTCGCGAACATCCGCCCATGCGGGGCTGGCTCGCCGTGCCCCTGGTGGGACGTGAGGGGCGGAGCCTGGGCCTCATCCAGCTGTCGGACAAGATGGACGGCGGCGACTTCTCGGCCGATGACGAGGCCCTGATCGTGCAACTGGCGCAGTACACCAGCAGCGCCCTGGAGAACGAGCGTCTGGCCCTGGAGACCCAGAAGGCCCAGGAGCGCGCGCGCATCGCGGTCGAGGCCACCCAGTTGGGTACCTGGGACCTGGACCCCCGCGCGGGGACGCTCGTCTGGGATGCCCGCTGCAAGCAGCTCTTCGGCCTGCCGCCCGACGCACCGGTGGATTACCCGTCCTTCCTCTCCCTGCTTCATCCGGAGGACCGGGAGCGCGTGGACCAGGTCGTCCAGCGCTCCATGGACTTCCAGAGCGGAGGGGCGTTCCACACCGAGTACCGCACCGTGCGCGCGAGCGATGGGGCCGTGCGCTGGCTGGACGCGCGGGGCCGGACGTTCTTCGACGACCTGCGGCGGCCCGTGCGCTTCACGGGCACGGTGCTGGACATCACCGAGCGCAAGCAGTTGGAGGCCGAGCGCGTGGCCCTGCTGGAGCGCGAGCAGGCCGCGCGCACCGAGGCCGAGCACGCCAACCGGCTCAAGGACGACTTCATCGCCACGGTGTCCCACGAGCTGCGCACGCCGCTCACCGCCATCCTGGGCTGGGTACAGATCCTCCGCTCGGGTCAGCTCCCCGAGGAGCGGCGCATGCGCGCGCTGGAGACGGTGGAGCGCAACGCCCACGCCCAGTCCCAGCTCGTGGAGGATCTGCTGGACATCAGCCGCATCATGTCCGGCAAGCTGGCGCTGGAGGTCGAGTCCGTCGATCTCAGCGCGGTGGTGGAAGCCGCGCTCGAGTCCATCCGCCCGGCCGCGGCGGCCAAGGGCATCCTCCTGCAGCCCGTGCTCGACTCCGTGGCGACCGTCATGGGGGATCCCACCCGGTTGCAGCAGGTGGTGTGGAACCTGCTGTCCAACGCGGTGAAGTTCACGCCCAAGGGGGGCCGCGTCCAGGTGCTGGTGGAGCGGCGCGACTCCTCGGTGGAGATCGTCGTCGTGGACTCCGGCAAGGGCATCCCGGTGGACTTCCTGCCGCACGTCTTCGAGCGCTTCCGCCAGGCGGAAGGCAGTGTCGCGCGCAAGTACGGGGGACTGGGCCTGGGCCTGTCCATCGTCAAGCACCTGGTGGAAGCCCACGGCGGTACGATCGACGCGTTCAGCGAGGGCGAGGGCCGGGGCGCCACCTTCACGGTACGGCTGCCCATCGCCGTGGTGCGGCGCAAGGAGTCAGGTGCCTCTTCCGCCACGGGCTCGCGGGAAAACCCCGACCTGACGTGCCCGCCCCAGCTCGAGGGCCTGCGGGTGCTGCTCGTGGATGACGAGGCGGACACGCGCGAGTTGCTGCGCACGCTGCTCGAGGGGTGCCGCGTGCGGGTGGAAACCGCGAGCTCGGCCGCCGAGGCCTGCGCGCGCTCCTCCAGACGCGGCCCCACCTGCTCATCTCCGACATCGGCATGCCGGGCGAGGATGGTCATGCCTTCATCCGCAAGGTACGCGCCCTGCCCGCGTCCGAGGGCGGCCGCATCCCCGCCGTGGCGCTCACCGCCTACGCCCGCGCCGAGGATCGCACCCGGGCCCTGCTCGCCGGCTTCAAGGCCCACGTGCCCAAGCCCATCGAGCGCTCCGAGCTGCTCGCCGTCATCCTCTCGCTCATTCCTCCCCCCGAGGAGCGCTGAGCATCACGCGGGCCAGACCATCACCCACACCCACACCGGCGACCAGACGCCCAGCGCGGGCATGGGACGCACGGCGGCGGGCTTGCTCTCACGGCGCTTGCGGAACTCTTCCAGGCTGATGACGGCGGAGGCGTGGCTCATGGCGGACACCGGTTCTCAAGGGAAATCCTTCCCTATTGTCGGAAGGAGCCATCCGCTGGTTGCGCGGATTTTCGTCCGCCAAAACGGAGAGGGGGCGGCACGGGGCGGGGGAGGCCGTTATAAGGCGCGCCCGAATACCGCTGAACCGGAGGTCCGTTCCCGTGGCCGCAGATGCGCTGTTCCGACCCTTCTCCTACAAGTCCCTTCATCTCAAGAACCGCATCGTCATGGCGCCCATGACCCGGTCCTTCTCGCCCAATGGCGTGCCGCCGCCCGAGGTCGCCACCTACTACCGCCGCCGCGCCGAGGGCGAGGTGGGCCTCATCCTCTCCGAGGGCACCGTCGTGGCCCGGCCCGCGGCCAAGAACGATCCCAACGTGCCGGATTTCCACGGCGAGCAGGCGCTGGCCGGCTGGAAGCGCGTCATCGACGAGGTACATGCCGCCGGTGGACGCATGGGCCCGCAGCTCTGGCACGTGGGCTCGGCGCGCAACCCCCTGACGAAGTGGGTCGCCCCGCCTCCGGTGGATAGCCCCTCGGGCCTGTCCTCGCCCGGCAAGCGCTTCACCGAGCCGATGACGGACTCGGCCATCGCGGACACCATCGCCGCGTTCGGCAAGGCCGCCGCGGATGCCAAACGGCTGGGCTTCGACGTGGCGGAGATCCACGGTGCCCACGGCTACCTCGTCGATCAATTCTTCTGGGCGGGCACGAACGAGCGCACCGACGTGTATGGCGGTGCCACCCTCGGCGAGCGCACCCGCTTCGCCGTGGACGTGGTGAAGGCCATGCGCGCCGCGGTGGGCGAGGACTTCGTCATCATCCTGCGCCTGTCCCAGTGGAAGCAGCAGGACTACACCGTGAAGCTCGCCCAGACGCCCAAGGAGATGGAGGCGTGGCTCACGCCGCTCGTCGACGCGGGCGTGGACATCCTCCACTGCTCCCAGCGCCGCTTCTGGGAGCCGGAGTTCGAGGGCTCGGACCTCAACTTCGCCGGCTGGGCGAAGAAGCTCACCGGCAGGCCCACCATCACCGTGGGCTCGGTGGGGCTGTCCGGCGAGTTCCTCGCGACCCTCATGAAGGGCGAGGGCTCCAAAACCGCGTCGCTCGACGACCTGCTGCGGCGCCTGGAGCGGGAGGAGTTCGATCTGGTGGCGGTGGGCCGCGCGCTCATCACGGACGCGCAGTGGGCGCGCAAGGTGCGCGAGGGCCGCGAGTCGGAGCTGGCCGACTTCGACCGGGAAGCGCTCTCCACGCTGGTGTGAGTCCGCGGCGGCGCGGGCGGGGGCACCGCTCGCGCCGCCGCGCCGTGGCCTCGTTACGGCGCGAGGACCGTCACGGTGCGGGTGGCGGTGCTCGTGTTGCCGGAGCCGTCCGTGAGGACGTAGGTGAGGGGATAGGTGCCCGGCACCTGTGGGTTGACCGAGCCGTAGACTTGAATCCGGTTCGGCCAGGACCAGGTGTCCATGTAGGGACCATCGCACCCGTCGCCGCCCGTGGCGCCCGGCTCCCGGTAGGGCGTGCCGTAGGGCAGGGTGAGGCTCGGGGAGCCGTTGAGACTCAGGTGGGGTGGGAGCGTATCGACGACCGTCCACACGGTGTCACAGCTCGCCATGTTGCCGGCGAGATCGATGGCGCCGACCGAGTGGGTCCAGGTGCCCGGTCGGCCATAGTACTGTGGCGGGTTGCCCACGGACTGGATTCCGCAGTTGTCGTCGACGTCCATGTCCACGGTGGTCTGGCCGCTGTAGGTGCATTCCAGCCGGAGCGTGGCCGGACAGCTCACGAGCGGTGGTGACACGTCGTGGGCGCAGTCATTCGGGCCAACGAGCCGGAAGCGGGTGCGGTTGTTCTCCACCGATGGGTCATACCGCGTATAGGTCACCAGGAAGTGGGAGGGGCTCTGCGCGGCGATGCCCACCCAATCCCCGGAGCCTCCATGGAGCGCGGCGAGCCCATCCTCCGCGCCCGCTTCGACCGTTCCCGAGGAGGACACCCGCGTGGTGCGCAACTGGCGACCTCCGCCGCGGGAAGCCTGCCAGAGCACCCGGTAGTCCTGTCCATCGAAGGTCGCGCTGAAGGACGCGCCGTTCCAGCCGGTGTCCGCGGGGAACTCGGCTTCGAAGCCCACGAGGATGTCCGAGGAGTCGAGCAGCGCCCCATCCGAGGCGCGCACGCGCCGGGCCTTCAAGGACGTGCCCTCGTTGAAGAGCACGAGGAACTCGCCCGCCCGCGCGGCGACCCGGACCTGGGTCGCGGATGCTGGGGAGAGGTTCAGGGAGTGGTGTCGAGCACCTGTCCCGCCGCGTCGACGCGCGCCGCCTTCACCCCGCCGTCGGCCCACGCCACCAGGGTCGCGCCCTCAAGCGAGGCGGCATGGAAGGCGGGCTCCTCCACGGCGACGTGGAAGGAGGTGGGCTCGATGCGCGTGCCGTCCGAGGGGCGGAGCCGGATGCCCTGGAGCCTGTGGTCCGCGATGCCCTGGCCGAGCCAGGCGTAGCCATGCCAGAACACCAGGTAGTTCGTTCCGTCGAACGTCACGGTCGGTGAGTACTGGGGCAGGAAATCCGGTGGGCTGATGCGCAGGGGCTCCGGATCGAGCAGCGCGCCATCCGAGGCCCTCACGCGTGCTCCCACGATGGCCGGGCTCGAGCTGAGGTCCGTCCAGGTCACCAGGAAGTTGGCTCCGTCGAAGGCCACCGAGGGCAGGTAGGAGACGGGGCCGCCCGTGGCGATGTGAAGGGGCGAGGAGTCCAACAGCGCGCCGTCCGAGGCGCGCACCCGCACGGCGAGGATGTCTGGACTGTCGTGGCCCTCTATCTCCCAGACGACGAGATAGACGCCATTGCCCGCGGCCACCGTGGGCTGGGCGTCGACGGACCAGGGGGGCGTCGTGGTGCTCACGGGCGTTTCGGCCGAGGCCTGGAGCGTGGACCCGAGCGCCCGGACCGTCTGGCCAAGGCCTTGTTCCACTCGGGGGGCGGTGGAGTCCGTAGGACCACACGCGGCGAGCGCGCCCAGGAGTGGGGCGCAGCGCATCAGGGAATGCCAGGGAAGAAGGCGCGCGCGCGCCGGGCGGGTGCTCGGGTGATGAAGCGTGTCGGGAATCACCAAGGGGAAGGACCTCCTGTGATGTTCATGTCGGGGGTGGGTGGGGCGGATAAACCCTAACATACGTCTCCCACTCTCCGTGCGCGCTGGACTCCGCCGGGGCGGCTTCCTCTCCCATGAAAGATTTCATGCGCGGTGCCCGGCCGAAGCCATACACAGACACCTCGCGGGTGTCTCGCTTCCACCTTCGCCGACGGGCGCGGCGCCTAGCAAAAGACGTACTTCGAGTCAAAGGGGATGGCCCGGATTTCCGTGTGCCCCGTTGCCTCCTGACCAAACGGTCAACATTCTCCATTCTCAATAAACGATAATATACGGCCCTGTCATAATATGTTCCCTATTTCGTAAAAATCCTTTATACACAGCTCACTGGAAATGCCCGTTCCCCCATTGTTCCAGTGACCGGAGGCAGTTCAGTGAGTCATAGAATTCGCGGAGTCGTTGGAGTCACCGCCCTGTCGTTGTTGATGAGCGCGTGCACCGAAGGCAGCGGCCTGGAGGGTCCAAGGCCGAGGGTGTCAAGACTTTGGCGTCGGCGCTTGGCAACAACGTCGTGGACACGGATGAGGCGGGCGTGGCCCGGTTCATCGTGGGCGATCTGGGCGCTGCCCCGGCCTCCTCGCTCGCCGCGGATCTCGCCCCGGCGCTGGCCACCATCGCGCCCCAGTTCCGCATCAGCCCGGACAACCTGCAGCTCAAGCGCTCCTACAAGGACGCGCTGGGTGACGAGCACTACCGCTACCAGGTCAGCCACAACGGCCGGGCCATCTACGGTGGCGAGCTGCGCCTGCACGCGCGCGCCGGGAAGATCATCGCCGCCAACACCAACGTGCGTGGCGACCTGACGGGCCCGGAAAAGGCCACCGTGGCCCCCGAGGCCGCCGCCATCGCGGCCGCCGAGGACCGGGACGCCCCGCTGTCCGCGCGCACCGCGGCCGGCGAGCCGGGGCTCTTCTACTACCGCGCGGGCGACAAGCTCCTGCTCGTCTATGAGGTCCGCCAGACGGGGACGCAGGCGGACGGCACGCCGGTGGACGACTCGGTGCTCGTCAACTCGCTGGATGGCTCCATCGTCCAGCGCATCCCGCACGTGCACACGGCCCTGGACCGCAAGATGTACGACGGCCTGACCAAGAGCACCCTGCCGGGCACCCTGACGCGCCTCGAGGGCGCGGCGCCCGTGGCCGACGCGGTCGTCAACACCAACTACGACCACCTCGGCACGGTCTACAAGTGCTACAGCGAGCTGTTTGGCCGCGACTCCATCAACAACGCGGGCGCCACGCTCATCAGCACCGTGCACCACCAGGTGAAGTACGTGAACGCCTTCTGGAACGGCACCCAGATGGTCTACGGCGATGGTGACGGCGTCAACGCCAGCAACCTGGCCAACTCGCTGGACGTCACCGCGCACGAGCTCACCCACGCCGTGACCGAGTACGAGTCGGATCTCATCTACTCGGGCGAGTCCGGTGGTCTCAACGAGTCCTGGTCCGACATCTTCGGCGCCGTGTGCGAGTGGTACCGGGATGGCAAGGTCGTCAGCGCGGCCACCTGGATCGTCGGTGACGACGTGTGGACGCCGTCCATCCCCGGCGACGGCCTGCGCTACATGGCCAACCCCACCCAGGACGGCGACTCGCTGGACTACTACCCGGACTACTCCTCCGGCGTGGACGTGCACTACAGCTCGGGCATCTCCAACCTGGCCTTCTACCTGCTGAGCCAGGGTGGCAAGCACCCCAGGGCCAAGACGACCACGGAAGTGACGGGCATCGGCATCGAGAAGGCCGCGAAGATCTTCTACAAGGCCAACGCCGACATCATGACGGCCAGCACCAGCTTCGAGCAGGCCAAGGTCGCCACCGAGCAGGCCGCGCAGCAGCTCGGCTACGACGCGGCGACCATCGCCTCCGTCACCAACGCCTGGAAGGCCGTGGGTGTGGGCGTGCCCGTGCCTCCTCCGCCCACGTCGCCCATCGAGAAGAACGTGCCGGCCAACGTCGAGGGCGCGAAGGGCTCCAAGACGTACTTCGACTTCACCGTGCCCGAGGGCGCGTATGACCTCCAGGTCACCCTGGCCGGTGGCACGGGCGACGCGGACCTGTACCTGCGCTTCGCCAACGCGCCCACCACCAGCCTGTATGACTGCCGTCCCTACAAGTCCGGCAACAACGAGTCGTGCACCGTCGCCGCGCCGAGCAACGGCAAGTGGTACGTGATGCTCAACGGCTACAGCGCCTACTCCGGCGCCACGCTGACGGTGACCTGGAAGGGTGGCTACACCAACATCGAGAACCGCCAGAAGGTGGAGGGCCTCTCCGGCACGCCGGGCTCCGAGCGCATCTTCAAGCTCGCGGTGCCGGCTCGCAAGAACGGTGGCAACAACCACGTGCAGATCCGCCTGCACGGCGGCACGGGCAACGTGGACCTGTACGCGCAGCACGGCTCGGCGCCCAACACCTTCGAGTACGACTGCCGCGGCGTGAACGACCACAACAACGAGACGTGCAACCTCAACGACGTGCGCCCGGGCAACTACTACATCCTGGTGTACGGCGCGAAGGGTGGCTTCGAGGGCGTGACCCTCGAGGTGCTCCACCAGGAGTAATCTGAAGCACTCGAGGTAGTTCCCGAGGGGGTGGGTCCCACGACCCACCCCCTCTTCGTTTCAGGCCCCGTCCGGGAACACGCGGCGCGCCCCCGCGGCGATGAGGCCCAGCAACACCACGAGCAGCCCCAGCGCCACGGGCAGACGCGTCCAGTCCGCGAGCAGTCCGACGAGCGGAGGGCCCACGAGGAAGCCGCCGTAGCCCGTGGTGGACACCGCCGCGATGCCCACCGCGGCGGGAATGGCGGACACCCGGCCCGCCGCGCTGAACAACACGGGCACGAGGTTGGACAGGCCGAGCCCCACGCACCCGAAGCCCACGATGGCCGCCACCGGGTGGTGCAGGAGCAGCGCGGCCCCGAGTCCCCCGGCGGCCAGCAGGGCTCCCGCGCCCAGCAGCGTCCTCGGGCCCAGGCGGCCCACGAACCGGTCCCCCGTCAGCCGCCCCATCGCCATGGCCAGCGAGAAGCCCGCGTAGCCCGCGCCCGCGAGTCCCGCGTCGGCCGCCAGGGATTGGCGCAGGTAGACGGCGCTCCAGTCCGCCATGGCCCCCTCCACCATCATCACCACGAAGGCCGCCGCGCCGAACACGAGCAGCGGCCCCCGCGGCAGCGCGAAGGCATGCGCGGCCCCGGTCCCATCCGCCGAGGCGGGCAAGAGGAAGCGCGCGCAGGCGAGCAGTGCCGTGCCCCCGAACGCCGCCACTCCCAGCATGTGCGTCTCGGGCGTCATGCCCCGGGAGAGCAGCAGCACGGAGCCTCCCGCGCCGGCCAGGCCGCCCAGGCTGAACAGGCCATGGAACGAGGACATGATGGTTCTTCCCACCCGGCGCTCCACGGCGACGGCGTGGGCGTTCATCGCCACGTCCATGGAGCCGTTGGCGGCCCCGAGCGCCACCAGCGCCAGCACCAGGGACGGGAAGTCGAGCGCGCGCACGGGCAACACCACCAGGGCGCACAGCAGCAGGGCGCTCGCGAGCGTGACGAAGCGGCTGCCCCAGCGCGACACCAGCGCCCCCGTCACGGGCATGGCCACCAGCGCGCCCGCCGCCACCCCCAACAGCGCCAGGCCCAGCAGGCTCGTGCTCAATCCCAGCCGGCTCTGCACCGTGGGGATGTGCGGCACCCAGCTCGCGAAGACGAAGCCATTGATGAAGAAGACGGTGGACACCGCGGCACGGGCCTCGCCCGGGGTGGGCTCGGCGCGCGCGGGGGCTTCGAGCGGGGAGACCCTCATGGGCGCACCTCCCCCGGGAGCCGGGGTCCCGAAACCGGCATGAACCCGCATGAACCAGACTGCTTCCAGGGAATTCCCGCCATCCTCCTCGGCGGGAAGGGGAGTGATCCTTGCTCGTCGTTCGCATGTGTCTCCGCGTCCGTGCGCTGTTTTGCACGATAATGCGTGAACATGCTGGTTCGTGCAAGGGGCGGCTTCAGTAGCTCAGGCCGTGTGCGGCGGCCTTGGCCTTCACGCTCTTCATGACGTTGGCGTCGAAGGCGTCCTCCTTCTCGGCCACGTTCTTCGTGCGCCAGGAGTCGCGCTCCGCCGCCAGCTTCGCGGCCTTCTCCTCCAGGGCCTTGCGCTCTTCTGCGAGCTGTTTGACCTTCGCCGCGCGGCCCGCCGCGTCCAGCGCGCGCAGCTCCCCGGGCAGCTCGTCGTCCGCCACGCCGGCGAGGGCCTCGGGCTGCGCCGTCAGGTCCACCGCGCCCTGCACCGGCGCGGGCGCGCTGCTCACCGCGGCGGCGGCGGCCCCCTTGCCCCGGCCCCGGGTCGTCTTCATGAACTGGATGCGCTCGGCCGCTGCTTCCGCGGGCAGCTCCGCCATCTGTCCGGCGCGGGCCTGGTTCGCCTCGCGCGCTTCCTTCTTCCCCGCGTACATCGTCTTGCGCGCCAGCTCCGCGTTCACCCGGGCCAGCTCCGCGTCATAGGGCGTCGCCACCGCTGCCATGCCGCCCGACTGCTCCAGGGACTCGTACAACCCGTCCGTCGTCTTCGCCGCGTACTTCCATTGCGTCTGGGTCTCGGGGTCGCCTCCACAGCGCACCGTGTTCACCACGATGTGCTGCTCCGCCGCCTTCTTCACCCAGTGCTGGAAGTTCCACTGCTTCTCGCGCTGCGCGGGCGGCGCGTCCCCCACCAGGAAGATGAGCTTCATCGTCTCGCGGCCCGGGTCCCACGACAGCTTCGACACCGCCTCGCCCAGGCCGCGTCCCACGTGCTCGGGCGTGTCGCCGCCACCATCCGCCCGCAGCTGGCGCAGGTGCGTGAAGACGCCATCCAGATCGTCCGTGAGATCCGTCCACCGGGTGACGTACTCGTCGCCCACGTCCCGGTAGGCCACCATTCCCACCCGCACCCGAGGCGTGGGCTTGCCCTGGGCGATGCGCGACGCGATGGAGAAGATCTTCTGCTTGGCGCCCTCGATGAGCCCGCTCATGGAGCCCGTGGTGTCCAGGACGAAGACCAGATCGATTCTCGGTTGGGCCTCCTTTGGCGGGGCAGCGGGAGGCGGGGGCGTCTGTTGTTGGGGCTGGACCTGGGCGGGTGGGGCCGGGGGCGGGCCACCGGCGAGGGCCTGGGGCGCGGCGAGCATGGAGAGGGCGAGCGCGGCCCCCAGGGCGGGGCGCGAGAGGGTCTTCAGGGTCATGGCGAGGGAGTCCGGGGAGGGAAGGAAGAGGAGTTGAGAGTCCAGCGCGCGTGGAGGCTGTAACGGACGAGCCGCTGCTTGGGTTTACGCCCGCCTCCAGAACGTGCGGGGGACTGTCCTGCCGGGGATTCCCGCGTCCTCCCGGAGTGCGATGGCGCGAGACGCGGACAACCGCTAGAGGCCAATGAGTGCTCGTGCCGGGGGGCGGGAGGGTGAGCGGTTTGTGTGAAACACCCTGAAACACGTCTTGAAACAACCGGGGGGCGGGGTGCTCGTGTGCTCTCGGAGGAGCGGGGTGGCACGCGTGCTGCACTGGGACAGGGTTCTTCCATCCACCGAGGATGGTCGCCACAGCGGGAGAGCGACATGAGCGAAGCGATGATCGAACACGTCCGCGCGGGGCAGGAGGGCGCGCCACTGGCCCGGATTCCCAGCGCCTCGCGGCATCGGATCCTCATCATCGGCGGGGGGACCGCGGGCATCAGCGTGGCCGCGCGGCTGGCCCGCGCCGGGCAGAAGGACGTGGCGATCATCGAGCCCAGTGCCCAACACTACTACCAGCCACTCTGGACGCTGGTGGGGGCCGGCGAGGCGCGCGTGGAGGACACCGTGCGCGACGAGGCCCGCCTCATTCCCAAGGGAGTGAAGTGGATCCAGGACTGGGCGCGAGACGTGGATCCGGTGGCCCGCAAGGTGAGCACCCGGGGGGCCTCGAGATTGGCTATGACTTCCTCGTGGTGGCGCCGGGCATCCAGCTCGACTGGGACAAGGTGCGCGGGCTGCGCGAGGCGCTCGAGACTCGACCCAACGTCTCCAGCAACTACGAGGCGCGCTACGCCCCCAAGACGTGGGACATGCTGCGCGCCTTCCAGGGGGGCACCGCCCTCTTCACCCACCCCTCCACGCCGGTGAAGTGCGCGGGCGCGCCGCAGAAGATCATGTACCGGCCGCGGACCACTTCCGGAGGCGGGGCCTCGACAAGGCCGCGCACGTCGTCTTCGCCTCCGCGGGCAAGGCCATCTTCGGGGTGAAGGAGTACGCCGAGGTGCTCGAGCGGGTGGTGGCGCGCTATGGCATCGACACGCGCTTCCAGCACGATCTGGTGGAGGTGCGCGGGGCGCGCAACGAGGCCGTCTTCCGGCACACCCGGGCGGATGGAGGCGCCGAGCAGATCGTCCTCTCCTACGAGCTGCTCCACGTGTGCCCGCCCCAGAGCGCGCCGGACTTCATCAAGGCGAGCCCCCTGGCCTGGCAGGACGGCCCCACCCGGGGCTGGGTGAAGGCGGACAAATACACGCTGCGCCACCCGGACTACCCGGAGGTGTTCGCGCTGGGAGACGCCTCGGATCTGCCCACTTCGCGCACTGGCGCGGCCATCCGCAAGGAGGCGCCCGTGCTGGTGGAGAACCTGCTCTCCGTCATGGCGGGGCGCGAGCCCACCGCGAAGTACGATGGCTACGCGTCCTGCCCACTCACCACCGCCTACGGCAAGCTGCTGCTCGCGGAGTTCGGCTACGAGGGCAAGCCCATGCCCACCTTCCCGTTCATCGATTCCATCAAGGAACGGCATGACATGTGGCTGCTCAAGAAGTACGGCTTGCCGCGGCTCTACTGGAAGTTGATGCTGCGCGGACGGGCCTAGCGCCCCTCGCCCATGTCCTCCTCCAGGCCCTCCCTCAGCACGCCCCTGGTGCGCTCCGCCCTGGAGGCCCTGGCCGGTGACGTGCTGCTCGTGGATGAGCGGCTGCGCGTGGCCGACGCCACACCTCGGGCGCGGGTCCGGCTCGGCCTCGGCGAGCTGCTCCGGGGCGACCCCTCGCCGAGGTGCTCCGCCTCCCCGAGGGACAGGGAGGGCTCGAGGTGCTGCTGTCCCACGGGCGGCCCCTGGACATCACTCCCCGCGGGGCGGAGTGCTCCCTCCGGGTGCGCGCCCTGGCGCTCGACGAGGGCGCGAAGCGGCTCGGGTGGTTGGTGTTGCTCTCGCCGGGAGGGGCGGGGGCCTCGCCGGAGGGGGACGCCGAGGAGACCTTCCACGGGCTGTGGACGCGCGATCCGGGGATGAAGCGCCTGTTTCGCATCGTGGAGAAGGTGGCGCGCACCGAGTCGAGCGTGCTGGTGCGGGGCGAGTCCGGTACGGGCAAGGAGCTGGTGGCCAACGCCCTGCACGCCATCTCCGCGCGGCGCAAGGGTCCCTTCCGGGCCATCAACTGCGCGGCCCTTCCCCCCAGCCTGTTGGAGAGCGAGCTGTTCGGCCACGTGCGCGGCGCCTTCACCGGCGCGGTGCGCGACAGCCCGGGCCACTTCCGGCTCGCGGACGGGGGGACGCTCTTCCTCGACGAGGTGGGGAGATTCCCCTGGAGCTCCAGGGCAAGCTGCTGCGGGTGCTCGAGACGCGCACCGTCATTCCCGTGGGCGGGCGCGCGTCGGTGCCGGTCAACGTGCGCATCGTCGCCGCCACCCACCGCGCGCTGCGCCGCGAGGTGGAGGAGGGCCGCTTCCGCGCGGACCTGATGTACCGGCTGCGCGTGGTGCCGCTCTTCCTGCCTTCGCTGCGCGAGCGGCGCGGGGACATCCTGCCCCTGGCCCGGCGCTTCCTCGATGAGCTGGAGCGCCAGGGCTCGCGCCACGTGGAGCGCATCTCCCCCGGAGCCCAGCAGTTGCTCGAGCGTCACGGCTGGCCGGGCAACGTGCGCGAGCTGCGCAACGTGATGGAGTACGCCTTCGTCATCGGAGAAGGCCCCCTGCTGCACGAGGCCGATCTGCCGCCCGAGTTCTCCGAGCCCCGTCCTTCCGCCGAGCCCCGCGCGCCCTCCGCGTCCCTCCGTCCAGCGCGCCCGGCCAGCGCCCTGGTGCGTCCGGTGGATGACCATGATCCCGCCACCCTGCGCGCCGCGCTGGAGGAGGCGGGCGGCAACCACACCGAGGCCGCCCGCCTGCTGGGCATCAGCCGCGTCACCCTGTGGCGCCGGTTGCGCGCGCTCGGGGACAAGGTCTCGCGGTAGCGCGTTTCACGCTGTTTCACGCGACGTTTCAACCCGGGGCGTCCGGCCGTTCCTCCAGGAGGGGCGGCCCTGGCACGGTGATCGCAATGAGCGCGGGGCATGATCTTCCGCCAGCTCTTCGATGTCGAGTCCTCGACCTACACGTACCTCCTGGGCGACCCGGCCTCGGGGCAGGCCGCGCTCATCGATCCGGTGCTCGAGCAGGTGGAGCGGGATCTCACGCTGGTGCGTGAGCTCGGCTTGCGCCTCACCCATGTGCTGGAGACGCACGTGCACGCGGACCACATCACCTCCGCGGGGCGGCTGCGCGAGCGCACCGGGTGCACGGTGGTGGCCAGCGAGCGGGGGGCGTCGTGCGCCGATCTCCATGTGCGGCATGGGGACGAGGTGCGCGTCGGGGCCCTGGGGGTGCGCGTGCTCGCCACGCCGGGACATACCGATGACGGCGTGAGCTACTGCCTGGGGGAGCGGGTGTTCACGGGGGACACGCTGCTCATCCGCGGTACCGGGCGGACGGACTTCCAGAATGGGGACGCGGGCCAGCTCCACGACTCCATCACCCGGGTGCTCTTCGCCCTGCCGGACGACACGCTCGTCTACCCCGGGCATGACTACCAGGGCCGGACGGTGACGACCATTGGTGAGGAGAAGCAGCACAACCCGCGCCTCGTGGGACGCGGCCGCGAGGACTTCATCCACCTCATGGCCAACCTCCAACTGCCCATGCCCCGGAAGCTGGACGTGGCCGTGCCCGCCAACCGCTCCTGTGGGCGCCTGGACTCGTGAGGACCGCGCGACCATGACCTCTCCTCTCTTCCTGGATCTGCTTCCCGAGCACCTCGACACCCTGGGGCCCGAGGTGCGGCGCATCGACGTGCGCGAGCCCGATGAGTTCGAGGGACCCCTGGGCCATCTGTCCCGGGCCGAGCTCGTTCCCCTGGGCACGCTCGAGGACGCGTGCGCCACCTGGTCCCGCGCGACGCCGCTGCTGCTCATCTGCCGCTCGGGCCGGCGGTCCGTGACGGCCGCCGAGATCCTGGCCCGGCGCGGCTTTGGCCGTCTCTACAACCTCAAGGGAGGCATGCTGGCGGTGCGCGAGGGCTCCTCCGCGTCGCGTGGCTCGGGAGTTCCGCCCACGTGATTCCGGGCCTTCACGATCCGTTCGCGCTGCTCGTCCCTCCGGCCATGCCCCTGGTGGGCTTCGCGCTCGCCGCGCTCATCGGCGTGTCCCTGGGCCTGCTCGGGGAGGGGCTCCATCCTCACGGTGCCGATCCTCGTCTACGTGCTGGGCTTCGAGCCCAAGGAGTCCATCGCCATGGGGCTGGCGATCGTGGGCACCACGAGCCTCTTTGGCGCCATCGGCCACTGGCGTGCGGGCAACCTCCAGTTCCGGGCCGCGCTCGTCTTCGGGGCGATGGCGATGGGGGGCACCTTCCTCGGCGCGCGCCTGTCGGTCTTCCTTCCGGGGACCGTGCAGTTGGTGCTCTTCGCCACGGTGATGTTGGTGGCGGCGGTCTTCATGGAGCGCAACGCCCGGCGCGAGCTCACCACCCCGGCCACCGGGCCCGAGCCGCGCGCGGCCTCCTTTCCCCTCCTCGCCGCGTCCGCGCTCGGCGTGGGCGCGCTCACGGGGCTGGTCGGTGTGGGCGGGGGGTTCCTGATCGTGCCGGTGCTCGTCCTGCGGGTCGGTCTGCCCATGAAGCAGGCGGTGGGCACGAGCCTGCTCGTCATCGCCTTCAACTCCTTCGTCGGCTTCGCGGGCTACCTCGGCCACGTGAATGTCGCGTGGGGGGCCCTCACGCTCTTCACGGGCCTGGCCATCGCGGGCACCTTCGGGGGGACCGCTCTCGCGCTTCATCTCCCAGGCCACCCTCAAGCGGGCCTTCGCGGGCCTGCTCGTGGTGATGGGCGTCCTCATCCTCTACGAGAACCGGGGGACGTTCCCCGCGCTGGGACGGGCCGCCGCCATGGAGTCTCCGCGCTCGGAGCGCCCGGGCTGACTTCGCGATCAGCGCGCGATGAAGTCGAACCGCTCCACGGCCGCCTTGAACTCCTCCAGCGTCGCCCTCGAGCGCTTCGCCTCCGCCGGCGCGTAGAACGTCAGAGCCACCGTGGATGGCTGTTCCTTGAGCGGCCCCTCGAGGATGACCGGAGTAAAGTCCCCAGGCCACGGCATGCTCAGCAGCTCCGGCGCGTACTTGAGAGGATCCAAGATGGTGAAGCAGGGCCACTTCGGCAGGCGAACCGTACTCATGTCGCAGCCGTGAAATCGGCACAGATCCAGCCGGGCCTCGGAGAAGTCGCAGTCCTCCACGGTCCCGAACTGCCAGTTATCCAGGTGCCCGCGGCGGTGCCCGAACTCGTTTCCGCTGAACCGGCCCTTGAAACGACAGCCCTTCAACCCCATCGTTGTCCAGCGTGAGTCCACGAGCTCGCGCTTCGCCTGGATGGTGCAGTCGATCAGTTGTCCCGACACGAGGCTTAGCCACCGTCCCGGAACACCGAGGACGACTGAGCAACGGCGCAGCGTGATGTTCGGCCCGAGCCAGTAGATGGCGGTGTTGTCCGTCAGCTCCAGCCGCTCTCCATCTACCTCACGGTTCTCGTAGTGGATGTTCGGAGTCACGGGCCCCTCAGAAGAAGATCATACGAAAGAACGTGCTCGACATCCGCCGCCCATGAATCTCGAAGTTCGACTCGGTGCCCGAGAGAATCTCGTAGTGGTACTTCTGGCCCGAGGGCCCGGTGACGTCAACACCACTTCTATTCCACTTCAAATGGGGAAAGCGTAGCCGCAACTGCTCCTCCACCCAGCGTCCTCGCGCTTGGCGCTCAAGAAGCTCCGCACGATGTACAAGGCCTCTCTTGAGCATCCGCTGGATCGCCGCTGTCACCTTGGGCCCGTAAGTCTCCTGGCTCCAGCTGGCCGCTATCTCCTTCGCCGCCGCCTGGAGTTGGTCACCCAATGGGTCCGAGGCGGGAATGTCGTTGATGGATACGCCCCGCGGCAGGTGCCAGCGCTCGCCATTTCTCTCTACTTGCCTGTTGCCACCGTGGTGCCGGTACACCTCGGTGGCAGGGGTCCCGCCCGAGCTGGCGCTCGCCGCGCTGTTCCGGCTCATCATCGCGCCGGCGAGGGCTACCTCGGGCCCCACAGTGACTGCCAGGGCACCCTGCGTCGAGGCAGTCACCGCCTGTACCTGCTTCACCCGCACGAACACCCAGGCTGGCCCGCCCTGCCCCGCGAACTGCACTTGCGCGAGCCGGAAGCTCGGTAGCGAGCGCAATGCCGGGCCCACTTCCCCCAGCGTCCGTCCCGAGAGGGCCGTAACTGCCAGAATCATTGCCCGGGCCGCATCGGTCCCCAGCACCTTGGCGAAACCAGCCCCGGCCTCGCTCAGTTCATCGAAGGTGGTGGCCACCCGCGCCTTCATGACGAGTTCCGCCCAGCCGTCCATGAGGCCCCACATCGTGTCGATGCCCAGCCAGGCCACCAGCGCCACGGTGAGCACGGCCGCCACCCCCTTCGTCACTGGCTCGGGCAGTAGCCACAGGCCCATGTAGATTCCGACCATCCACACGGCCGAGGCGAGGAGTGCCTTGGGGCTCAGCTCTCGTCCGAGCGCTGCGTACGTCTCGTCCAGGACTGAGCCGAAGGCCAGCGCCAGGGCCAGGGTGCTCCGGTCATCCGAGCGCAGGTAGGGGCCGTCCTCAAACAGCCCCAGGCAGTCGCCGCCCCCGCGGGTGGTGCAGAAACGCTCGTACCTTGCCCGAAGTTCCGCCTCGGCTCGCGGCTCAAGCTGGACCGGCCCCCACTGAGCTTCGGGCATCAGGGAGTTCACGCGACCCCGTCCGCCATTGGCCCACGGTTCCCACTCTCCAGTAAAGCTCCCGGCCCCTTCCACGTCGGAGACCATTCTCGCCTCCCGGGCTCGGTGCACCAGTTCCTGGACCTTCAGTACTTCCGCCGCAACCTCCTGGGGACTCCCCTGGAACTGGCGGCCGCGTGCCAATCGTTCCACGTGCTCCCGAAACTCCGCCTTGGTGATGGGAACGGGTCGTGTCCTCACTCGCCCGGGCTCGAGTACCACCACGTCGAGTACTGGAACTCCCTCGAGTTCCGGCTCTGTCGCCGGGCCTGCCCGGAGCGCGTCGTCCTCGGGTGCTTCCTTCCAGGTGCGGCTCTGCGGCCCGCCTATTTCCGCCACCGGTGCGTGCTTCGCGCACGCCCCCTGGATGATCAGGACGACCAGCCAGAAGCCCCAGGCCCCGCGAAGCGGCCGCGTTCGTCTTTTGGTGTCGATGCGGCGGTGCGGTTTCTCCACGTCTGCTCACCCCGACTGGAACAAATCCTGAAGGATGGGACGGAAACCTCCCAACCCTCGCCTTCCCTCCACTCAAACTGCTCCCAGCATGAGCACCGGCGGGCGGCGGAGTGTTGGCTGGCGGATGGATGAAACCCCGGTACTCGCGGGTTTGATCGGAATTCTTGCTTCCACTGGTCTGTCGGACAAGCCGAAAAAGCGGGCCCGGACAATATAGAGCGTGGCCCAATAGTGGTCGCGAGGGGTGAGTTCATGGGTCAAGCGATCTGGAAACGCAACAACGTGCGGGTATTGGGCGAGGGCCGTGACACCCTGATCTTCGCCCACGGCTTTGGCTCCGAGCAGGGGGCGTGGCGGCATCAGGTGGCGGCGTTCCAGGATCGCTACCGCATCGTGCTCTTCGATCACGTGGGGTGCGGCCAGTCGGACTTCAACGCCTACAGCCCGCATCGCTACCGGAGCATGCACGGCTACGCGGAGGATCTGCTGGAGCTGTGCGAGGAGCTGGACATCCGTCAGAGCCTCTTCGTGGGCCACTCGCTCAGTGGGATGGTGGGGATGCTGGCGGCGCTGGTGGAGCCCGAGCGCTTCCGGCGGCTCGTCTTCGTCAAGTCGACGCCCCGGATGCTCAACGACGCCGAGTCCGGCTACGTGGGGGGCTTCGCGCAGGCGGAGATCGACGCGATGCTCGACGCCATGGCCTCCAACTTCTACGCGTGGGCGGGGGCTTCGCGCCGCTGGCCATGGGCAACCCGGAGCGGCCCGAGCTGGGTCTGGAGTTCGCCCGCACGCTGAGCGCCATGCGGCCGGACATCGCCCTGGCCATCGCCCGCATCGTCTTCAACTACGATCACCGCGCGGACCTGCCCCGGCTCAAGGTGCCCACGCTCATCGTCCACGCGGGCGAGGACGTGGCCGTGCCCGACACCGTGGGCGAGCACATGGTCCGGCACATTCCCCGCGCGACCCTGTCCACCATCAGCGCGAGCGGACACCTGCCCCACTTGAGCGCGCCCGAGCAGGTGAACCGGGCCCTCGGCTCCTTTCTGTCCGCCACGGCATGAAGCGCTGGCGACTCGTCGCGCGCGCGCTCCGTCACCCGGATCTGCTGCCCACCTTCCGGGGGATGTTGCTGGGGCTCGCGGCGCTGATCCTCGTGTCCGAGCTCGCGCTGGGCGAGGGCCTGACGGTCCGGTGTCTGGCCCCCATTCTCTTCGTGTGCAGCACCCTGTTGCCCGTGCCCTCCTCCTGGTGGTGGGGTGGGGGGACGGTGGGGGTGCTGTTGTCGCCCGTGCTGGTCGGTCCCCATCGCGAGGGCAGTCTGGTGCTGCTCGTGCTGGGCTTCGCGCTGCTGGGCGGGGTGGGCACGCGCCGCGTCCTGCTCTCCGCGGAGTGGTCGTTGGCCTCGCGCGAGGTGCTCGGCACCCTGCTGTCGTCGGACCGCCACGCGCGTCCCGAGCAGGTGCTGCGCGAGACGCTGGAGCTGATGCGTGAGGTGACCGGGGCACGATCCATCGCCGCCCTGCGCCAGCTCGACGAGGTGTCGGCCGAGACGCTCGTGGCCCTGCCCGAGCCGGTGCTCTCCCATGCGCTCAGCTCGCCCCGGCTCTTCGCCGATGCGCTCTCGGTGGATCGCTGCCTCTACCATCATGACTACGCCCGGGTGTCCGGCGCCTCGCGCTTCCTGCTGGCCGAGGGGGTGCGCTCGCTCGTGGTGCTGCCGCTGCGCTGGAGCCACCAGGGCGGCACGGAGTCCTCCCAGGGCGCCATCCTGCTCACGTGGCACCGCCGCGCGCACCTGCATGCCCACCTGCGCCGCTTCGTGGAAGTGCTGGGGGACGGGCTGCGGACGCTGCTGCGGTTCACGGACGACAGGTTGCGCTACGAGCGGCTCCAGGCGCGCTACGGCGCCATCCTGGAGACGGTGCCCCAGGGCGTGGTGTTCGTGGAGGCCAGTGGCGAGCAGGGCTGGGTCAACCAGGTGGCGGGCGAGCTGCTCGGCCTGGCGCCGGGGCCCGTGGAGCCGGTGAAGCTGGCCCAGGCCATGGCGGGGCTGCGCGCGCGCCAGCAACCCCGAGGAGATCGCCGCCAAGGGCGCGCGCCTGTTCACCCAGTCCCAGGCGGACATCCGCGACTGGATCTGGACCTTCCAGCGGCCTCGGGAGCTGGTGCTCCGCGTCTCCAGCACGCCCACCCACGTGCGCGACGTGCCGGGCCGGCTCTGGCTCCTGGACGACATCACCCTCGCCTGGCGGGCACGACAGGCGCGGCGCGAGGCCGAGGCGGCGCTGCTCGAGGAGAAGGAGAAGACGGATCAGCTCCTGCTCAACATCCTCCCCCAGGCGGTCGCCCGGAAGCTCAAGCAGGAGACGCGCACCATCGCCGAGGGCTTCGCCGACGCCAGCATCCTCTTCGCGGACCTGGTGGGCTTCACCCAGCTGGCCGAGCGCGTCTCGCCCAAGGGGCTCGTCTATCTGCTCAACGAGCTCTTCTCCGCGTTCGATCAGCTCACCGAGAAGCACGGGCTGGAGAAGATCAAGACCATCGGGGATGCGTACATGGTGGCCGGCGGGCTGCCGCTTCCCCGGGCGGACCATGTCGGGTCCATCGCGGAGATGGCGCTGGACATGATGGCCTTCCTCCAGGACTTCAACGCCGTGCACGAGGAGCCGCTGCGCCTGCGCATTGGCATCGACACCGGGCCGGTGGTGGCGGGCGTCATCGGCACCAAGAAGTTCAGCTACGACCTGTGGGGCGACACCGTCAACACGGCCAGCCGCATGGAGTCCCACGGACTGCCGGGACACATCCACGTCACCCACGCCACCTACGAGCGCCTGTGTGACAAGTACCTCTTCACCGAGCGCGGCCGCATCCCCATCAAGGGCAAGGGCGAGATGACCACCTACCTGCTCGAGGGCCGGAAGAACTGAACAGGAGCGCCACGCATGAGGCGGGAACCGATGGAGATGAACCTCGACTGGGTGACCCCCGAACTCGTGGTGGGAGGCCGCTTCCCGATGGAAGCCGCGGCCCATCTCTCCCAGCGGCTCGGTATCCGTTATGTCGTCGACGTCCGGGTGGAGTGCTGTGATGACGAGCGCGTGCTGCGCGAGCACGGCATCACCCTGCTGCACCTGCCCACGGTGGACATGTGTGCCATCAGCTTGCCGATGATTCGCGACGGGGTGGCCTGGGTCCACGAGCGCCTGGAGCGGGGGGAGAAGGTCTTCATCCATTGCGAGCACGGCATCGGCCGCAGCGCGCTGCTGGCGCTGTGCGTGCTCGTGTCGCGAGGGTACAGCCCGCTGGAGGCACTCGCGTTGGCCAAGAGTCAGCGGCCCAAGGTGTCTCCGAGTCCGGAGCAGCTCGAGGCCTTCATGGCCTTCGCGGAGGAGTGGAGACAGGCCCATGGCGCCACCTGGACCGTGCCCGTCTTCGACGAGCTGGCGGCCATCGCCTACAGCCACCTGAACCGCTCCTCGCCCCCACCCGCGTAGGGTTCCCGGGAGTCACGCGCATGCTCGTCTATGGAGATCGGCCCCACTCGCGAGCTCCTGGAGAGGTGCTCGCCGACCTGCGCCGTCAGCTGGCCGGGGCCGAGGCGCTGCCCGCTGGCATTCTCTGGCACACGGCGTTGGCCCGGCTGTTGATCGACGCGGGCATGCTCGCCCAGGGGCTCCTGGATGCCCGGTATGAGCAGGAGGGCCACGACGAGCAGGGCCCCGAGCAGGAGCGGGCCCTGGCCGTGCCGCTGGCGGTGGCGCGGGCGCTCTGGGAATCGCACCGGAGTGGCTACTTCGTCCGGAGCGCGCTGCCCTGGGAGGCGCTCGAGGCGCTCGAGCGGGCCTCGCTGCCGGACGCGGTCACGCTCAAGCCGCCCGAGGGGTATGCCTATTACGCCCTCTATCCCGAGGCGTACATGGAAGCGGCCCGCGGCCTTCCCGACGGACGGGCGGCGCGCGTCATCGGCATTCGCAGCATCGGTACCAGTCTGGCCTGCGCGGTGGCCGCCGGGGCGGGCGCGGTCCTCGCGCCGATGACCGTGCGGCCCGGTGGACATCCCTTCCAACGCGAGCTGCGCCTGGGCCCCGGCGTCGAAGCGGCCCTGCGGCGCTCGGAGCGAGGCACTCCCTTCGCCATCGTGGACGAGGGGCCCGGCCTCTCCGGAAGCTCCTTCGGCGCGGTGGCGGACACCCTCGAGCGCGCGGGCGTGCCGGTGCAGCAACTGCACTTCTTTCCCAGCCACGGGGGCAAGCCCGGTCCGATGGCGAGTGAAGCGCACCGCGTGCGCTGGCGCCGCGCGCACAAGCACACGGTCGACTTCGAGCGCCTGTTCCTGTCTCCCAGCGAGCCTCGGCACGCGTTGGCCTCGTGGGTGGAGGACCTGTGCGGCGCGCCGCTCACCCCACTGGAGGACCTGGGGGTGGGGGCTGGCGGCGCGAACATTTCTCCCGGGAGGAGGACTGGCCCGCCGTCCATGTCCAACAGGAGCGGCGCAAATACCTCCTGCGGACCGCGCGGGGCCTCTTCCTGCTCAAGTTCGCGGGGTTGGGCAGCCGCGGCGAGCATGCCCTCGAGCGCTCACGGGCGCTCGCCGAGGCGGGGTGGGGGCCCGGCGTGCTGGGGTTGCGGCACGGCTTCCTCGTCCACCGCTGGGAGGCGGAGTCCACGCCGCTCGAGCCCACGGGCTTCGATCGCCGTGAGCTGCTCGAGCGGACCGGTGCCTATCTGGCCTTCCGGGTCCGTCACTTCGCCCGCTCGGGCGGGGGCCACGGTGCGAGCCCCGAGCGACTGCTCGAGATGGGGCGTCACAACACGCGCGAGGCGCTCGGCGAGGAGTGGGTCCGGTCCTGGTCCCGTTGGGAGGAGCAGCTCGCGCGCCTGTCGACGGAGATGCACGTGGTGGAGACCGATGGTCGCATGCATCCCTGGGAATGGCTCGTGAGGCCGGACGGCGTCCTCCTGAAGACGGACGCGGTGGACCATCACGACGCGCACGACCTCATCGGCTGCCAGGACGTGGCGTGGGACATCGTGGGCGCGAGTGTCGAGCTGGGCCTCGATCAGGACGAGCTGGCCGAGCGGGTGTCACGGCGGGGGCCCCGAGCGGTGAGTGGCGCGCTGCCGCGCTTCTACCGCCCCTGTTACCTGGCCTTCCAACTGGGTCAGCATCAGCTCGCATTCCAGTCCCTCGCCTCGCAGGTTCCCGCGGAGGCCGAGCGCCTTCGTGTCGCCGCTCAGCGCTATGCGCGGGCCCTGGAGCGGGAGCTGGCCGCCGGGTGAGCGGGGGAGAGAGGGCTGATGCCGGAAGCCGGTTTCCCCCGGGTGCGCGGACCTACCTTTTCCCGGAGGAGGCCGCGTATGGAACGCACGACGGAAATTCCCCCTCAGGGGTGGTTCAACTACTTCGCGGGCTTGAGCAGGCGCGCGTTGAGTCACCCCGTCCGGGTGGAGGTGGAGAGCGTGCAGATGGGGGCTCGGGAGCTTGTCCGCGAGCTGCCCTTGTGGGGCATCGACGTGTAGCCCGGGGGCTCGGGGCTGGGTGAAATTGAGATCACCCTGGGAGACGGACACCAGGACTTCCCGCACCGCATCGCCCGGCCCGTGCAGGTCTATCTAGGAAGTCATTCGCAGTTAGCCATCAACAAGTAGCCATCAACAAGAGGGGGGTAGAACATGTGTGGAATTGCCGGGTGGGTTGATTTCGAGCGGAACCTGAAATGGGAGCGTCCTGTCGCGGAGGCGATGACCCAGACGATGCGCAACCGGGGGCCGGATGATTCAGGGCTGTGGTTGGATTGCCATGTGGCCTTGGGCCACCGGCGTCTGTCCATCATCGACCTGGAGGGTGGGCGCCAGCCCATGGTGGCCGAGGAGGACGGCAAGCCGGTGGCGGTGCTCATCTATACTGGCGAGGTCTACAACTTCCGGGAGCTGAGGGCGGAGCTCGTGTCGCTCGGGCGCACCTTCCGCACCCACAGCGACACCGAGGTGGTGCTCGAGGCCTATCGGCAGTGGGGCGTCTCGTTCGTCGAGCACTTGAACGGCATGTTCGCCTTCGCCGTGTGGGACGTGCGCGAGCAGAAGCTGTTGCTCGTGCGTGACCGCCTGGGCATCAAGCCCCTGTACTTCTACCCCACGCCCCACGGCGTGCTGTTCGGCTCGGAGCCCAAGGCGATCCTCGCCAACCCCCTGGCGCGCGCCGAGGTGGACGACGACGGTCTGCGCGAGCTGCTCGTGTCCGCCAAGACGCCAGGAGAGGCCATCTTCCGCGGCATGCGCGAGCTGCGCCCGGGCCGCGTGTTGACGGTGACGCGCCGCGGCCTCAAGGAGCGGGTCTACTGGAAGCTCGAGGTGCGGCCGCACACGGACGACCTGAAGACCACGGTGCGCACCATCCGCGAGCTGCTCGAGGACATCGTCTCGCGTCAGCTCATCTCCGACGTGCCGTTGTGCACGCTGCTGTCCGGAGGCCTGGACTCCAGTGCCATCACCGCGCTGGCGCAGCGCGCCCTGGTCGCCCAGGGCGCCGGCCCCGTGCGCTCGTTCGCCGTGGACTTCGTCAACAACGCGCGGGACTTCAAGCCCAACGAGCTGCGCGGCACGCCCGATGCCCCCTTCGTGGCGGACGTGGCCGCGCATGTCCACTCGCGGCACACCGACATCGTCCTGTCCGCGAGCGAGCTGGCGGACCCCGTGGCGCGCGCCGCCGTGCTGCACGCGAGGGACCTGCCCGTCAGCATGGGAGACATGGACACGTCCATGTACCTGCTCTTCCGCGCCATCCGTCAGCACTCCACCGTGGCGCTCTCCGGCGAGTCCGCGGACGAGGTGTTCGGAGGCTACGCCTGGTTCCATGATCCCCAGACCATCGCGGCGGACACCTTCCCCTGGTATCCGATGACGATGAAGCACTTCGGCTCGAACGAGCACGCCTTGTCTCCCGAGCTGCTGCGGCGGCTCGACCTCGATGACTACCTCCAGGCGCGCTACCAGGAGGCGCTCGCCGAGGTGCCCCGGCTGGAGGGGGAGACGGGACTGGAGCGGCGCATGCGCGAGGTGTTCTACCTGCACCTCACGCGCTTCCTGCAGAGGCTGCTGGACCGCAAGGACCGCATGAGCATGGTCACGGGCCTGGAGGTGCGCGTGCCGTTCTGCGACCACCGGCTGGTGGAGTACCTGTTCAACGTCCCCTGGTCGATGAAGACCTTCGACGGCCGGGAGAAGAGCCTCCTGCGGGCGGCGACGGCGGACCTGCTGCCCCAGTCGGTGGTGGAGCGGCGCAAGAGCCCCTATCCCTCCACGCAGGATCCCGAGTACGCACGCTTCCTGCGCGGCCAGCTCACCACGCTGCTCGGCGATGCCCGGGCTCCGGTGAAGCCGTTGCTCGACGAGGCCAACGCGCGCTCGCTCGCGCAGGAGGCACCGGGGAACAACGCCCCGTGGGCGCGCGCGAGCATTGAGCAGGCGCTGATGCTCAACGACTGGCTCGAGGACTACGGCGTGAAGCGGGTCTCCTCCGCCGGAGTGGGCCAGGACACGCCGCGCGGCGAGGTGCGTGAGCGCACGGGCGAGCCACGGATGGGCGGATAGCCTCCTGGCTCGCGTGGCACCTCCACCTCGTTCATCGCTCCAGCATGTACTGGAGCGCCTTGCGCAGGGCGCTACCCGACAGCGCACCCGAGCCAGTGCCCACTCGCGGATGGCCGCCGGGAGAGCAGGGAGGGCGGGCGGACGCCGCGAGCCCGCTTCCCTCGGACGCGCGGACCTACCTTTCCTGGAGGAGGCCGCGTATGGAACGCACGACGGAGATTCCGCCCCAGGGGTGGTTCAACTACTTCGCGGGCCTGAGCAGGCGGGCGCTGAGCCATCCCGTCCGGGTGGAAGTGGAGAGCGTGCAGATGGGGGCCCAGGAGCTGGTCCGCGCGCTGCCCTTGTTGGGCATCGACGTGGAGCCCCGGGGCTCGGGTCTGGGCGACATCGAGATCACCCTGGGCGATGAACACCAGGACTTCCTGCACCGCATCGCCCGGCCCGTGCAGGTCTACCTCAAGATCGATGACAACGGAGACCTCGACTGTCTCTGCATCGAGGACCGGAGTGGAACCAGGACCCTGCTCTTCTTCGAGAAGGGGGCGTCTCCGCCTGGGCCCATCCGAGCCTCCAGGAAGCGGAGCCGCCCCCGCTGGGCCTGTGAGCCCTCCGCTCCACCGCCTGCCCGCGCGCCGGGCTAGATGTCTCCATACTGGTCGAGCTCCCGGTTGAGCTGGCCGAGCAGCCGGGTGAGCTCCGACCGGTCGTGCTCCGGCCAGGAGGCGACTACCTGACGCAGGGGGCCGAGTCGCACCTCACGGGACGCGGCGAGGTGCTCCGTGCCCTGCTCCGTCACCCTGAACAACACCGAGCGGGCATCACCTGGATCCGCCTCCGCTCGGATCAATCCCAGGCTCTCCAGCCGGCCGAGATGGCGGCTGGCGGTCGACTTGTCGATACCAAATCGGCGCGCCATCTCGCCCACGCGCAGCGGGCCTTCCTCCGCCAGCCGCATCAGCAGCGCGTACGTCCACCGATCCAGGGCGCCTTCCGCGCTCTTGCTCCAGAGCAGTGCGCCCAGCCGACGCACCAGCACACTCAATTCCCGCTCCATTTCCGAGAGGGTTTGCCCGGGAGGGTTGAGCCGCTGTCGTGTTTCCAACTTCTCCGTCATGACACCTCGATGGTTTGAACTCACTCTACAGCAGCCATCCGCTCGGCGTCTCTCCTGGCATACATGTCACGACGCGATGCGTGGTTGCGCGGCGCAACGAATATGGTTGCGCGGCGCAACGAATCCGGTTATCACCTTTTCCAGCATAGGCGAGACGCGGCTGGAGTGGCGCCGCGCCGCCTGCTCAACGCCATACGAAATTCATGACAGGAGGCGGTAGAACATGTGTGGAATCGCGGGGTGGGTTGATTTCGAGAAGAACCTGACGAGGGAGCGCCCCACTGCTGAGGCGATGACCCAGACGATGCACAACCGGGGGCCGGATGACTCGGGGCTGTGGTTGGAGCCGCACGCGGCCCTGGGGCACCGGCGTCTGTCCATCATCGATCTGGAAGGTGGACGCCAGCCCATGGTGGCCGAGGAGCAAGGCAAGCCGGTGGCGGTGCTCATCTATACTGGCGAGGTCTACAACTTCCGGGAGCTGAGGGCGGAGCTCGTGTCGCTCGGCCGCACCTTCCGCACGCACAGCGACACCGAGGTGGTGCTCGAGGCCTACCGGCAGTGGGGCCCCTCGTTCGTCGAGCGCTTCAACGGCATGTTCGCCTTCGCCGTGTGGGACGTGCGCGAGCAGAAGCTGTTGCTCGTGCGTGACCGCCTGGGCATCAAGCCCCTGTACTTCTACCCCACGCCCCACGGTGTGCTGTTCGGCTCGGAGCCCAAGGGCATCCTCGCCAACCCCCTGGCACGCGCCGAGGTGGACGATGACGGGCTGCGCGAGCTGCTCGCGTTCGCCAAGACGCCAGGCGAGGCCATCTTCCGCGGCATGCGCGAGCTGCGCCCGGGCCATGTGTTGACGGTGACGCGCGAGGGCCTCAAGGAGCGGGCCTATTGGAAGCTCGAGGCACGGCCGCACACGGACGATCTGAAGACCACGGTGCGCACCATCCGCGAGTTGCTCGAGGACATCGTCTCGCGTCAGCTCATCTCCGACGTGCCGTTGTGCACGCTGCTGTCCGGAGGCCTGGACTCCAGCGCCATCACCGCGCTGGCGCAGCGCGCCCTGGTCGCCCAGGGGGCCGGGCCCGTGCGCTCGTTCGCCGTGGACTTCGTCAACAACGCGCGGGACTTCAAGCCCGACGAGCTGCGCGGCACGCCGGATGCCCCCTTCGTGGCGGACGTGGCCGCGCATGTCCACTCCCAGCACACCGACATCGTCCTGTCCGCGAGCGAGCTGGCGGACCCCGTGGCGCGTGCCGCCGTGCTGCACGCGAGGGACCTGCCCGTCAGCATGGGAGACATGGACACGTCCATGTACCTGCTCTTCCGCGCCATCCGTCAGCACTCCACCGTGGCGCTCTCCGGCGAGTCCGCGGACGAGGTGTTCGGAGGCTACGCCTGGTTCCATGATCCCCAGGCCATCGCGGCGGACACCTTCCCCTGGCATGGGATGTCGATGAAGCACTTCGGCTCGCGCCAGCATGCCCTCTCGCCCGAGCTGCTGCGGCGGCTCGACCTGAAGGAATACCTCCGGGCGCGCTACCAGGAGGCGCTCGCCGAGGTGCCCCGGCTGGAGGGGAGACGGGACTGGAGCGGCGCATGCGCGAGGTGTTCTACCTGCACCTCACGCGCTTCCTGCAGATGCTGTTGGATCGCAAGGATCGCACGAGCATGGCCACGAGCCTGGAGGTGCGCGTGCCGTTCTGCGACCACCGGCTGGTGGAGTACCTGTTCAACGTCCCCTGGTCGATGAAGACCTTCGACGGCCGGGAGAAGAGCCTCCTGCGGGCGGCGACGGCGGACCTGCTGCCCCAGTCGGTGGTGGAGCGGCGCAAGAGCCCCTATCCCTCCACGCAGGATCCCGAGTACGCACGCTTCCTGCGCGGTCAGCTCACCACGTTGCTCGGCGATGCCCGGGCTCCGGTGAAGCCGTTGCTCGACGAGGCCAACGCGCGCTCGCTCACGCAGGAGGCTTCGGGAAACGACTCGCCGTTCACACGCTCGAGCATGGAGCAGGTGCTGATGCTCAACGACTGGCTCAAGGACTACGACGTGAAGCAGGTCTCCTCCACCGGAGTGGGCGCGCCGCGCGGCGAGGTGCGTGAGCGCACGGGCGAGCCACGGCTGGGCGGATAGCCTCCTGGCTCGCGTGGCACCTCCACCTCGTTTCTTGACTCGCCGGAGAGCGCCCGCACAGTGCGAGGCGTGTTCTGGCGAGGGTGGAGGGTAGTCAGTGTCGCGATGGCCTTGATGTTGGCCTCGTGTGTGTCCGTACGTGGTCGGCCGGCGCCGGTGGAAATGGGCCCGCTCGACGTGGCGCAGGACTACCTGCGGGCCTGGGGCGAGGGAGACCTCGCCGCCATGCGGCGCGCGGTGGCCGAGCCGCCAGCCGATCTCGAGGCGCAACACCAGCGCTTCCGGGACGAGCTGCGCATCATCGCCTCGCGCTTCGAGCCGGGCCGCGTCGAGCGCGAGGCGGACAGTGCCCAGGTCACCTTCCGCGCCCTGCACGTGCTGCGCGGGTTGGGCGAGTGGGAGGTGGACGGTGTGCTGCGCTTCGTGCGCCGGGAGGGACGCTGGTGGGTGCGCTGGTCTCCGGCGGTGCTGCACCCCGAGGCGCGCGAGGGGGACCGCTTCTCGCGCACGAGGACGCGTCCCGCGCGGGCCCGCCTGCTCGATGGGCGGGGACATCCCCTCACCGGCGAGGGCGAGGTCATCACCATTGGCGTCGAGCCCCGGCGCATCCAGAGCCGCGCGGCCGTCGCCTCGGTGCTCCAGGCGCGGCTGGGGGTGGATCCCTCGCGGCTGGACAAGACGCTGAACGCGCCGGGCGTGTCCCCCGAGCACTTCGTGCCCATCATCGACGTGCGGCCCGCGCTCTACCAGCAGGTGCGTCCGGCGCTGGCGCCCGTGCCGGGCATCTTCTTCCGCCGCAAGAGCGCCTGGCTCACCCCGGAGGAAGGTTTCGCGGCGCACACGCTGGGCCGGGTGGGGGAGGTGACGGCCGAGCTGCTCGAACGCTTGGGGCCGACCTACCAGCCGGGAGACACCGTGGGCCTGTCGGGACTGGAACTGGCCCATGAGCCGCGGCTCGCGGGGCTGCCCTCCGGAGAGGTGCGCCTCACCCGTCCTTCCGGCGAGGTGCGTGTCCTCGGCCGCTTCGCGGGAGCACCGGGCACGCCGGTGCGGACCACGCTGCTGCCCGAGGTGCAGTCGGCCGCGGAGGCCGCGCTCGATGGGGTGGCCCAGCCCGCGGCGCTCGTCGCGGTGGACACGCGCACGGGCGCCATCCTCGCCCTCGCCAGCCGGCCGCTCGAGCAGCCGTTGAATCGCGCGCTCACCGGCCGCTATCCGCCCGGCTCGACGTTCAAGGTCGTCACGTCGGAGGCGCTGCTCGCCCGGGGCATGGGCGTGGACGCCGCGGTGTCGTGCCCGCCCACGGCGACCGTGGGGGGCAAGGCGTTTCGCAACTTCGAGGGAGAGGCGTTCGGGAACTCCCGCCTGCGTCAGGTCTTCGCCCACTCCTGCAACACGGCCTTCGTGACGCTGGCCACGGGGCTCGGCCCGGGCGCGCTCGAGGACGCGGCGCACCGCTTCGGCTTCGACGTGGCGTACAACGTGGGGCTGCCTTCTCCTGGCGCCTCGTTCCCCGTGCCTCGGGATGATGCCGAGCGGGCGGCGGCCGCCATCGGCCAGGGCCGCGTCCTGGCCACGCCGCTGCACATGGCGACGGTGGCCGCGGCGGCCGAGTCGGGCAGGTGGCGCTCGCCCTATCTCCTCACCGAGCTGTCGGGAGGCCCCAGCGCCCCGCTCGCTCCGGGAACCCGCGCGCCCCTGCAGGCGCTGATGCGGGCCGTGGTCACCGAGGGCTCGGGCCGGTCGGCCGTGGGTGTGGCGGGGCTGGCGGGCAAGACGGGCACCGCCGAGTTCGGCACCGGTTCGCCCCTGCCCACGCACGCGTGGTTCATCGGCTTCCGCCAGGGCATTGCCTTCGCCGTGCTGGTGGAGGGCGGCGGCGTGGGGGCCGGGTCGCCGTGCCCATCGCCGCGAGGTTCGCCGCGGCGTTGTGAGCGCCGCTCAGCTCCACCACCTCTCAGAACAGGACGGGCAGCTTCGCGAACCCGCGCAGGAAGGAGTTGCTCCAGCGCACCTCGTCGGCGGGGACGGCGAGCCGCAGCTCCGGCAGGCGCCGGAAGAGCGTCTCGAAGGCGATCTGCCCCTCCATCCGCGCCAGCGGGGCGCCGATGCAGATGTGGATGCCCTTGCCAAACGCGACGTGCTTGTCGGCGTCCGGGCGGGTGATGTCGAAGTCGTCCGGATGGGAGAAGCGCTGGGGATCCCGGTTGGCCGACGCCAGACCGAACATCATCGGCTCCCCCTTGGGGAAGTGCGTCCCGGCCAACTCCATGTCCTCCTTGGCGATCCGCCGTGAGATGAGGTCGACCGGACCCCAGTACCGCAGGGTCTCCTCGACCAGGCCCCTGGCCGGCCGGGGTCCGCCTTGAACTTCGCGAGCTGGTCCGGGTGGCGGAGCAGCGCGAAGACCCCGTTGCCAATCAGGTTCACCGTCGTCACGTGCCCGGCGAGGTAGAGGATGAAGACCGTGGACAGCGTCTCCTCCTCGTTCAGCTTGTCGCCATCCTCCTCGATGCGCAGCAACTGGCTGATCATGTCGTCCGCCGGCTGCTTGCGCCGGTCCGCGAACAGCCTGCGCAGGTAGTCGGTGAACTCCCGCATCTTCGCCCGGTTCTCCGGATCCATCATCCCCCGGCCGTTGTTGTTGCGGACGAGGTTCTCCGTCCATCCCTTCACCATGTCCCGGTCCTCGGGCGGAATGCCGAGCATGTCCGAGATGACCTTGACCGGCAGCGGATAGGCGAACTCCGCGATGAGATCCATGTGCCGCTCGGGCCCGGTCTCGCCGCGCTCGGCTGCCGCGCGCTCGGCGGCGTCCACGAGGTCCTCCGCGATCCGTTGGATTCGCGACCGCAGCGCCTCCATCGCGCGAGGAGTGAAGCTCGGCTGGATGAGCTTGCGCAGCCGCGTGTGATCCGGCGGATCGAGGCTGAGCAGGCTCCGGGAGATGGGCCGCAGCTCTTCGGGAACCTGGGGCAGCTTCTTCTGCTGCTCGGACTCATGGCGGTGCGGGGATCGGATGAGATGCGGGCGTCGAGCAGGGCGGCGATCACGTCGTCGTAGCGCGAGATGAAGAAGTGCTCCTGCTTCAGGAACTCGCGGATATCCGAGTCCGGCACCACGCCCGCCTCGTCACCAAAGGAAAAGGACACCCGGGCGACGCGGCCCTGCTCGCGCGCCTTCGCGTAGTCCTCGGCAGAGACGTGCGGATCCATCTTGAGGGAGACCGGGCCTGGGGACGAGGCCTCGGTGGATGCCGACTCCTTCACGGAATGGATGTCACGTACTGACATGTCGTCCTCCTTCGTTCATCGGGGGTGCGTTGAGCAGGTTACTCGGCCACCCGCCCCTGATGACGGACCAGGCGGGCCTCGGGATGGTTTACGTTGTAAATGATATCGACTGTAAGGCCCCCATCAAGTCTCCCCTCTCCGGGAAGACCAGAAAGGCTCCAGCCGGACGCATGCCCCCGCGCTCGCCCCTCGGCGCGCGGCGCGGGCGCGAGGGCCGCTCAGCTCCAGGTGCGCTGCTGGTTGCGTGCGTTCTTCTCGCGGAACGCCTGCTCCAGGTCCACGCCCGTCCGGTTGGCGATGGCCACCGGGTAGTTGAAGACGTCCACCAGTTCCTCGGCGAGGTGGGCCTTGGCCTCCTCGGTCGGGGTGCTCTTCCCCTCGTCGTAGTACTTGTTGTAGCGGCGCACCGCCTTGAACAGCTCGCCCACTTCCTCGCCCATGAGGAAGCAGTTGTGCACCAGGTCCACCTTCAGCCATCCATGCAGCGTCTCGAGCTCGTGGATGTAGCGCTGGTAGTCCTTCATCGACGCGCCTTCGGGGAGTGTGATCATGCCGTCCTTCCTCGCTGGCGGCCCCGCGGGCTGTCAACCCTGGGGCGTGCGGTTCTTCGAGCGGCGCGCCAGCCAGTTGCGCAGGAAGCGCCTTCACCGCCGGGTGCTGGGACTCGCGGACGACGTCCGGTGGGCCCGACGCGACGACGAGGCCCTCGTGCATGACGGCGAGGTTGTCGGCCATACCGAAGGCGGACGCCACGTCCGGGGTGATGACGAGCGAGGTCGCCCCGAGCTGCTGCTTGCCGGTGACGATGATCTCGTTGACGGCGGCGGTGGTGAGCGGATCCAGACCGGCCGTGGGATCGTCGTACAGGAGGATCTTCGGCTGGAGGATGGTGGCGCGCGCGAAGCCCACGCGCTTCTGCATGCCGCCGGACAGCTCGCCGGGGAAGCGCAGGGCCGCGTGGGACAGGCCCACCTTGGCCAGCGTCTCGTTCACCGTGCGCCGGATCTCCTCCTCGGGCATGCGGGTGCGCTCGCGCAGCGGGAAGGCCACGTTGTCGAAGACGTTGAGCGAGTCGAAGAGGGCATTGGCCTGGAAGAGGATGCCCTGCTTGCGGCGCATCTGGTCGAGCGTGGCCTCGTCCATCTTCGCCACCTCCTGGCCCTCCACGAGCACCAGTCCCCGGTCCGGCCGCAACAGGCCCATGATGTGCTTCATCAGCACCGACTTGCCCGAGCCGGACATCCCCATCAGCACGCAGGTGGTGCCCTCGGGGACCACGAGGTCCACGCCTCGCAGGGCCTGATGGTCGCCGAAGGACTTGTGGAGCTCCCTCACCTCGATGGCCAGCTTGCGTACTGGCCCGCCGCTCGTGTCACTCATCTCCCTCGAGCATAGCGCACGGACGCCGGGCGGTGCCCGTCCGCGCTACTCGGAGGCTTTGTGGAGCTCCTCGAGGCATTGCACGACCAGGGCCGTCCAGCCCGTCTGGTGCGTGGCGCCCAGACCCCGGCCGGTGTCTCCGTGGAAGTACTCGTGGAAGAGCACCAGGTCGCGCCAGTCGGGGTTGTCGGTGAAGCGCTGGTCGTCTCCGTGGCAGGGGCGGCGGCCCGTGGCGTCCGGGAGGAAGAGCCGGCTGAGCCGCGCCGACAGCTCGCGCGCCACCTGCGCCAGCGTCATCATCCGTCCCGAGCCCGTGGGGCACTCCACCTGGAAGCTCTCGCCATAGAAGTGGTGGTAGCGCTCGAGCGCCTCGATGAGCAGGTAGTTGAGGGGGAACCACACCGGGCCGCGCCAGTTGGAGTTGCCGCCGAACATCCCGCTGTCGGACTCGCCGGGCACGTAGGCCACCCGGTACTCCTCGCCCCGCACGTCGAACACGAGCGGCTCGGAGGCATGCACGCGCGAGAGCGAGCGGATGCCGTACTCCGAGAGGAACTCCTCGGGATCCAGCACCCGCCGCAGCACCCGCAGGAGCCGCTCGCGCGAGGGAATGGCCAAGAGCCGGTGCCCGTGCAGACAGCCCTTGCCGTCCGGCTTGGAGAGGTAGGAGGTATTGCGTGACAGGTCCGCGCGGTTCTCCAGGAACCAGCGCAGGCGCTTGGAGAAACCCGGCAGGCGTTCGAGGCGCCGGTCCTCGAGGATCTCCGCGGCGAACAGCGGCACCAGTCCCACCATGGAGCGCACCCGCAGGGGCGTGGCCTGGCCCTCCAGGAGCAGCTCGTCGTAATAGAAGCCGTCCTGCTCGTCCCACAGGCCCGTGCCGCCCAGGTTGTTCATCGCGTCCACGATGGCCACGAAGTGCTCGAAGAACTTGGAGGCGATGTCCTCGTAGGCGGGATCGTCCTGCGCCAGCTCCAGCGCCATGGCCAGCAGGGTGGTGCAGAAGAAGGCCATCCACGCGGTGCCGTCCGCCTGATCCAGCCGTCCGCCGGTGGGCAGGGGCTTGGAGCGGTCGAACACCCCGATGTTGTCCAGTCCGAGGAAGCCCCCCGCGAAGAGGTTCTTCCCCTCGGCGTCCTTGCGGTTCACCCACCAGGTGAAGTTGAGCAGCAGCTTGTGGAAGGTGCGCTTGAGGAAGGCCGTGTCCTTCTTCCCCCGGGACGCCGTCATCTTGTACACGCTCCAGCACGCCCAGGCGTGCACGGGCGGGTTCACGTCCGACAGCTCGAACTCGTACGCGGGGAGCTGGCCGTTGGGGTGCATGAACCACTCGCGCAGGAAGAGCACGAGCTGCTCCTTGGCGAAGACGGGGTCCACCCGCGCGAAGGGAATCATGTGGAAGGCGAGGTCCCACGCCGCGTACCAGGGGTACTCCCACTTGTCCGGCACCGAGATGATGTCCCGGTTGTACAGGTGCCCCCAGTCCCGGTTGCGCCCCTGGAGACGCGAGGGGGCGGAGCCGGCTGGGCGGGGTCGCCCTCCATCCAGGGCTTCACCGCGTAGTGGTAGAACTGCTTGGTCCACATGAGGCCCGCGTAGGCCTGCCGGGCCACGCGCCGTTCCTCCGGGGAGAGCGTGCGCGGCAGCCGGGAGTCATAGAACTCGTCCGCCTCGGCGATGCGCTGGGCGAACAGGGTGTCAAACGACTCGCCGAAGAGCTGGGCGGGGACTTGCGCCTCGGAGAAGAGCCGCAGCCGGAGCACGGCCTCGGCCTCCCGGGGGCAGCTCCAGCACGTGGTGGAAGGCGGCCTTGGTGCCCGTGCCGGCCGGGTTGACGGCCTCGCGGCGTCCCTGGACCACGGCGTCGTGGAACGCGTCCTTCACGTGGGGCACCGCGTTGGGTACCCCGAAGAGCCGCTCGCGGTTCGTCTCGTTCTCGGTGAAGAGCAACGGCGGGGCGGGGTGGCCCTCCACCGGCTCGGCGTGCCACTGGAAGCGGCCCAGCGAGGCGTGCTCGGCGACGAGCGCGTGGGTGCTCAGCGCGGTCATGTGGGGCCGGGGCCAGTAGCCCTCGCCGGTGCGGCCCCAGTCCCACGTGTTGCGGAACCAGAGCGTGGGCAGCACGTGCAGGCGCGCCGTCTCGGGCCCCGCGTTGGTGAGGGTGAGCCGGATGAGCAGATCGTCCGGGCCCGCCTTGGCGTACTCGGCGCGCACGTCGAAGTAGCGGCGCTCCGCGAAGACGCCCGTGTCGGGCAGCTCGAACTCGGGGGCGTTGCGGCCCCGGCGCTGGTTCTCCTCGATGAGCCGCTCGTAGGGGAAGGCGGCCTGGGGGTACTTGTAGAGCGCCTCGAGGTACGAGTGGGTGGGGGTGGAGTCGAGGTAGAAGTACTCCTCCTTCACGTCCTCGCCGTGGTTGCCCTGGGGGCCGGTGAGGCCGAAGAGGCGCTCCTTGAGGAGGGCGTCCTTCTCGTTCCACAGCGCCACGGCGAAGCACAGCCGGCACTCGCGGTCCGTGATGCCGAGCAGGCCGTCCTCGCCCCAGCGGTAGGCGCGGCTGCGCGCGTGCGCGTGGGGGAAGTCCGTCCAGCTCGTGCCCCCGGGCGAATAGTCCTCGCGCACGGTGCCCCACTGGCGCTCGGCGAGGTAGGGCCCCCACCGCTTCCAGTTGTGATCCCTCCGCTCGTCTTCCGCCAACCGGCGCGCCTCGGCACCGAGTCCCCGGTTCTGTGACATGACCGCTCCTCCCGTCCCCGGGATATCTTCTCTCCTCATGCGTGTCCCGTCGTTTCCCACTCGCGCGGTCGCCTTCCACTCCCTGGCGCTGGTGGCCTTTCTCGGGGGCGCGGTCTGGCTCGTGCGCGAGTCCCGCGCGCTCGTGGGCCGGCAGGCGGCGCTGGAGCTGGCCGTGGCGGTGGCGGCCGGGGGCGTGGCGCTCCTGTCCCTGGTGGCCCTGGTCTCCCTGCTGCGCGCCCGCGCGGTCGTGGTGCTCGCGTCCCGGGCCTCCTCCGAGACCTATCTCCAGGTGATGGGGGCGATGGCGGTGCTGGTGCTCATCGGGGTGCAGGTGCTGGCCACCGGGACGCGGCCCGCGCTGGGCGCCTTCTGCCTGATGCTGAGCGCGTGGCTGATGGGGGTGGGCCTTCACCGGTGCCCGCGCTGCTGCTGTCCTCCGAGGGCTTCGTGGACCAGCTGGGCAAGCGCACCCGCTTCTCCGAGCTGGAGTGGTTCGAGCTGCGGCGCACCCAGGACGAGCCGCCGCGCACGCTGCTGCGGGCGGGGCGGGGCGATCAGCTCCACATCCACACGCGCCTGGTGGACCTGGACTCCGAGGCGCTGCGCAAGGTGCTCGTGCGCGCCGGGCTGTCCGCGAAGGCCCCTCGGGGCTGAACGTCCTACGGCTTGTCCTTCTCCTTGCCCTTCTTGGGTTCAGGCCACTGGGGAAGCCCGAGCCCGCGCCCTTCCACGGATCTCCTCCCACGCCGAACGCCACGAGCCGCAGCGGATTGTCTCCGGTGAGGTAGGTCACCCCGAGCCCGGGGACGGTGGGAGACCAGCCCGCCTTGAGCTCGTCGCCGATGAGGTACTCGGTCACCTCGAGCGCCCGCCCGGCCACCGTCTCGGGGTGCTTGCGCAGGAGCTTGACCGGGGGGACGCACCCTCGGTGTCCTTGGGGGGCTCTTGCTCCTGGGGCTCCCGGCCTGGGACGAGCGAGCGCACCAGGAGCAGGTTCTCGGGCAAGAACTTCTCCCCAGCCACCAGGAAGTGGATGGCGATGCGCCCCACGCCCGGTGCGTCCATCTCGAGGATGAACCACTGTCCCTTCTTGCCCTTGTGCGTGCCGGGCGCGCCCACCTTGAAGACGAGCTCGGTGGCCCCGTCGGAGGACTGGGCGGTGTAGCGCGCCCACCCATTCTTCTGGGGAACGAGGGGCAGCCCGAACATGCTCCCCTGCGCGGACGCGGTGGGCATGGCGGCGAACCACACTGTCAGGATGACTGCCCAGATCCGGCTCATGCTTCCTCCTGTTTCGATGTCGGGCGGCTTGTCGCCGTCCACGATGGGGCCGGATAGTACCCGGCATGCTCCCCTCCCTGTCCGCCTCCGTCCTCGCCCTCACGCTCCAGCTTGGCCCCGGAGCACCCGCGGGCCCGCTCCCCGATGCCGGCACGCCCGCCGACGCGGGCACGCCCGCCGTCGCCGCCTCGCGCCTGGAGGAGGCGCGCACGCTGGTGCCCTCGCCGCTGCTCTACGGGAAGTTCCGCCCCGAGGTGGGCACCTTCGTCGAGTACGACGTCACCACGAAGGAGGGCAAGGTGCGGGTGCGGGCCGCGGTGGTGGGCCGCACCGAGCGCAAGGACGGGCCCATGTTCCAGGTCGAGTTCGAGTACCTGGACGTGAAGCCACGCTCGCTGGTGGTGCTGTGGCTCCTCGGCGACACGCATCCACTGGTGGACCGGCTGGCGCTCTCGCTGGAGCCCCACGCGCCCATCTCCATCCCCGTGGATCTCCCCGCGGACAGCCCGGAGCTGCGCGGGCGGCCGGGTCCGGAGACGGAGGCGTCGGTGAAGTCGGGCCCCTTCGTGGGCAAGGCGGTGCGGCGCACCCGGCGGTTGGAGGACGGCCGCACCGCGGAGGCGGTGCTGTCGGACAAGGTGCCGCTCTTCGGCGTGGAGTCCGTGCGTGGCGCCGATGGCGCCACCTGGGTGGCGCGCAAGTCGGGCACGGGGGCCCGCCCGGAGCTCAAGTCGGTGCCCGTCGTCATTCCCCGCCTGCCCGAGGAGTGAGCTGGGGGCTCGCGCGAGCCCGGGCATCAGCCGAGCGGAAAGCCGAGGATGACGTAGAAGCCGCGGATGTAGATGGTGATGACGTCGAGCATGTCGGGAGCGAAGTGCATGAGCCCGCCCCCCATCACCAGCAGAGCGGCGGACAGCAGCGTGAACTCCGTCATCTGCTGGCCACGGTCGCGCCGGGCCCGACGGGTCGTCAGCCTCTTCATGGTCTGACCTCCTTCTGTTTCGTCTCCATCACCACGGCGATGATGGTCTCGGGGGTGCCTTCCTTCGTGTTCATGGCGGAGAGGGTCACGGATACCCGTTCTCCCCGCCGCTCGAAGTCGAGCACCTCCATGTCCTTGTCGCTGCGTCCCCCCGCGGCGGAGTAGCCGCGCACGGCCATCTCCTTGCGGTAGAAGTCGGCGAGTTCCCGGGCGAGCCCCGGGCCATCTGCGTGAGCGTGGAGCTGTCCTTCGCCGGGCCCGGGTTCTGATCATCCACGCGCAGCACCGTCACCAGGCCCGTGGGCTGGGGCAGCTCCGAGGGGGGCTCGGCCTTGAGGTGGATGCCCTCGGGGGCATCGATGATGGCCGGGAAGACCCGCGCGCTCGGGGACACCTGCGTGCCTCCGGCCATCACGTTGACGGTGACGAGCGCTCCCAGCTTCTCGTCGTAGTAGTTGACCGCTCCGCCTCCGGAGCCATCCGGCTGTTCGACGACCCGACGGCCTCGTTGCTCGAACTGCTGGATGTAGAAGTCCATCACCGCGCGGGCGGAGGCCTTCACCTCGAAGAAGCCCATCTCCATCGGGTTGCCATTGGCCTGCAACTGGCCCATGGGGATCAGCTGGGCTCCGGGGAAGACCGGAATGAGCCGACGCAGGCGCTGCACGGTGCCCGAGGGGAGTGGAGGCGGTGGCTCGGGCCTCTCCTGCCGCGGGGTGGGGGGCGGCTCTGGCGCCTCGGCTTCGGGCTCGGGGGGCGCCTCGGGCATCCACATCACCGTGGCGATGAGCGCGAGCACGCCCACCAGCCCGAGGGCCCTCGGCACCTTGCCTGTCTTGTCCGACAACTTCATCGCTTCGTTCCCCGCATTCACCCGTGCTTCAGTGAGTGCTCGCGTTCGGATCCTCGGCGCACGCGTTTCCGTCGTAGCGGAAGTAGCTCTGGGACAGACTCAAGTTACCGACCTGCGAGTACACCGACTCCGGCTCGTCCGACTTGGAAGCGCCCTGGAAGAAATTACCCCGGCAGTTATAGGCGCGCATCGGCCAGTTGTCGTCACGGCCCCCGCCGTTCTTGACGCCCCGCTTGTTCTTGATCTCGTCTGGCTCGCAGCTGTTGAAGCAGGCCTTGTCGTCTGACTCCCAATAGGCCGCCTGGAGTATGTCTCCTGGCATGGTGCGCGTGGGCCGATTGCCCGCCGGCGACGGCGCGGAGAAGTAGCCGTTATCGGGTACCTTCCGGACGAGGACCGCCTTGTTGATGAAGTCGTTGTTGAAGGGATACTCGAGCTTGAACAGGCTGAGCACCGTGCCGATGGCGCTCAGTGCCGAGCCCGCGGCACTGCCGAGCAAGCCCATATAGGCCACCTTCCGCACCCGGTCGCGCACCCGGCCCTCCACGACGCCCTGGTTGTTCTTCGGGTTGTCGCCTGGCTCCCAGGCGCGCCGGTGTCGTGGTACACGTAGACGGACTCGGTGAAGCCCACGTTCAGCTTGTTGTCGGAGAAGCCGGTGATGTACTGGCCGATCCGCTCCGGGATGATCCTGTTCTCCATCCGGGCCGTCACCGTGCTCTGCACCGCGCCCTTCGACGGGTCGAAGCCCATCTGGCCGACGATGCCCTCCACGGAACTGCCCACCAGGGAGGTGACCATGCCGAGCATTCCGCCCACCCCCGCGCTCGAGCCGATGCCCGACATCGAGCCCTTGACCGGCGCGGGTTTGTCACTGGCGGAAAAGGAGAGGGTGAGCTTGTTGCGGAAGCCCGAGCCGAGCGCCACGCCCGAGTCCGAGCCATTGAGATCCTGATAACGGCTCTGAGCGTCGGAGGTGATCTGCGCCAGGTCCTTGCGTGCCGTGCGCTCGAAGGCGATGAAGCGCGCCGCCTCGGCGACCTTGATGCGCACCCGGAGGACTTCCCAGAAGTAGTTGGACCACAGCACGAGCACCACGAGCAGTGGCGCCATGATGGCGAACTCGACCGTCGAGCTGCCCCGGCGGGCCGGGCGGCGGCGCGCCCGGAGGTTCGCGCGGGGGAGGGCAAGGGAATGGTTCATGGCCCGGGTCTCCATCAGTAATTGAGCGACGAGCGCTGGATGGTGTCCCAGTCGTCCATGACTCCCACCATTGCATCCACGAGCTGCTTCTCCCAGTGCGTGCTGATGGGCGCGAGGCGGGCCGTCCACAGGGGATTGTAGAAGTTGGGCTCCTCCTTCCAGTCGCCAGGGCGATGATAGAGGGCGCGTCCCACCGACATGGCGAGCATGCCGCCTGTCATGTCGGCGAAGATCTGATCACCCGTCTCCTTCTGGGTCATGTCGAGCTCCCCCTCCATGAATTTCGTCTTGAGCTGGAAGACCTTGCGCGCCTCGATCACGTTCTTGCTGGCGAACACCACGTTGCACGGGTAGCCGAAGTGGTAGGTCCACGGAGAGTAGTAGCTCGGATCGGCGAGGATGAAGGGCGTGATGCCCTGCCAGTTATGATGATCGTCTGACTTCGAGCCGTTCGCCTCATGGAAGCCCCCGTCCTTGTTCGCCGCGACGCGGACCTTGTAATCGAACTTGAAGAGGGTCTTTTTGATGGGGCCCAGGCATACCTGCACCCGCATGCGGATGTCGTCCGAGGCGAAGAGCTCGTCCCGGCGCTCCTCCGACTCGAAGCTCTTGATCTGCGAGTCCGCCACCTTGTTGATGTTGATCCCCACACCGAGGCAGACGTTGATGCTCCATCGGCGGCCGATCAGCAGGGGCCCCTCGCCCTCGGCCGTCCACTTCTTGCGCACGCTGTTGGCGATGTTGCCCATGAGCAGGCGGTACTTCGCCATGTTGGGATCGCTCAACGTGTTGCTGTTGCTCAGCAGCTTCTTGCGATCCTTCAGCCCGGTGTCCCCAATGGCGGAAGGGGCATTCGAGCTCGGGCCGTCATCCAACACGTGAAGGAAGTTGGTCGCGTTGGTCTCCTTCATGATGTCGAAGAGATCCTGTCCGAGCTGGCCGCCCTGGCCCGACGTGAAGAAGCCGTATTTGGCCTTGGGATCCGTTCCCTTGAAGGGCTCGCTTGCTTGCGCGTTGTAGATGTCCATGTACGTGGACATCAGCAGGGCCTCCTGGGCCAGCCATAACCCTATGTTGATGAAGGTGATGACGGGAATGATCGTCTGGGTCAGGATGTCCACGATCTTGACCCACGCATCGATGGCTTGCTCGATGGCCGCGAAGATGGCGCCAATCGCGGGGATGTATTTGAGGTACTTCGCGGCGGTGCCCACCGTCTTCTGCAGGTAGAGGGCATGGCTCACGTAGGACATCAGCGTGAGCATGGCCGAGTAGTGCACCACCATCGCGCGGTTGGTGTAGGCCAGGAAGTTATAGGTCCGCGCCTGGGTGACGGCGATGGAATAGGACTGGGCGTCCGCGGCGTCCTGCGCCTTGATCTTCGAGTAGACACCGTGACCGATGCTCACCGAGGTCATCACCATGACGGCCAGGATGAGCATGGCGATCGCGCCGATGATCATGGCTTGTCCGCGCTCGTCGCGGCGCATCTTGCGAATCAGACGGAACATCAGGGGCTCCTCGTCATTCGTCCACCGCGCATGGGCTGACGTGCTTCTGCATCATGTTGGACTGCATGCGCATGGAATAGTTCGCGCTCAGGGGGATGATGTACTTGCGCTGTTTCAGGGCGAGGTCGGAGATCTTCTTGTAATCACCCTTCTGGCGGTTCGTCTTGCCCTTGTTCGCGCCCAGCTTCTCCAGGGCTTGGTGGGAGGCTTCGCCTCCCAGGCGTTGGTTCTCGAACTGGAGGCCCCTGAGCTTGTCCAGGGAGTCGAAGCCCATGAACCAGCCGTGGATGAGCCAGTTGGCGAAGGGGATGCGCATCTCGTAGAAATAGGTGATGCGCACCGTCAGCAGGTTGGCGCGGACGATGGTGTCGTCGCGCACGTCGTCGTAGTCGATCTCCTGCGACATCATGGCATCGCCATAGGTGGAGAAGAGACCCGCGATCTGGCTCCTCTTGGGGTTGAGCACCTCCACGCGCACCTTCTCGAGCGAGCTGCCTTTGTGGAAGAGCGCCGGGTCGGTCGTTCCCTTGACGGCGTACTCCTTGTAGGCCGCGATCGCTCTTTCCAGGTCGTCGACCCGGCCCGACTCTCCCGAGGGTCTGGGCCCCAGCGTGGGCAGCACGGCGAAGTACGCCGCGTTGCGCATCAACTCACAGTGCCCGTGGTTGACGATTCCCGCCCGCGCGGAGCGGTAGGCCGCGTACTCCGTCATCAGCCGCGCCTGATACATCATTCCCAGCTGGATGATGCCCAACACCATGAACACCATCATGGGGATGATGAGCGCCGCCTCGACGGCCGCTTGACCCGATTCCCGGGAAGATGTGGGGGTCATCTTCATAGAGGGCGCCCATTTCACTTGGTGGGGATGATGTAGGGCATCGGTCAACTGGCCGAGCACATCGTTTCAGGGCTCGCCCGTCCACTTCCTGCCCGCCGGGGCGACTTCCCCCGTCCTTTCCGGACCCCGCCGCGGGAGGTATGGACTCGGGGCATGAAGGATGCAGAAGCCCAGACCTCCCCCGCCGAAGTGCCCACCCCGCCGTCCCTGGACGAGGTGCTCCGATGCACGCGACTGCTCGAGAGCCCGGCCGGGGATCGCCGCCTGCTCAAGACGATCCCCGAGGCGGAGCGGATCGCGCTGCTGACGGCCGCCGGCAACGTGGTGCACCCGGACCGGGACACGAAGGCCCGGCTCGCCAAGGCGCTCCGGCGCGAGCGCAAGGAGACCGGGCGCGAGCATGACCGGGGGCTGCGCGCGGGGACGGAGATCCGCTCACTGCGCCGGAGCGCCGTCTTCACGGTGCCGCTGCTGCCGCCGCCGCCCTCCGAGGGGCCGGAGCGGCTGCTCGAGGTCGCGCGCAAGTGCTACGTGTGCAAGGCGGAGTTCCGCAAGCTGCACTTCTTCTATGACGCCATGTGCGGGGCGTGCGCGGACTTCAACTACGCCAAGCGAACCCAGCGCGCGCCCCTGTCCGGACAGGTGGCGCTCATCACCGGGGCGCGGGTGAAGATCGGCTATCAGGCGTCGCTGATGCTGCTGCGCTCGGGGGCGCGGGTGATCGCCACCACCCGGTTCCCCCAGGACGCGGCGCGGCGTTACCTGCGCGAGCCCGACTTCGCGGAGTGGTCCCACCGGCTGCACCTGCACGGGTTGGATCTTCGCCACGCCCCCAGTGTCGAGCTGTTCGCGCGGCACATCGAGCGGACGCACCACCGGCTGGACATCCTCATCAACAACGCGGCGCAGACGGTGCGCCGCCCGCCCGGCTTCTACGCGCACCTGCTCCAGGGGGAGCTGCTCCCCGTCGACGAGCTCCCGGCGGAGGCGCGCCCGCTGCTCGCGGGGCATGAGGCATGTGTCGCCGAGCTGCGTCCCCTGCTCGGGGAGGGGACCCAGGCGCTCGAGCCCACGTGGCGCAGCGCCGATCCCGCGCTCGGCATCCACTCGTCCGCCGCGCTGTCGCTGCTGCCGTACGCGCTCGAGCAGGAGGGGGACACGCGCGCTGTTCCCCGAGGGCCGGCTGGACGCGGACCTTCAGCAGGTGGACCTGCGGGGGATGAATTCCTGGCGGATGCGGCTCGCGGACGTGTCCACGGCGGAGATGCTCGAGGTGCACCGGTGAACGCGGTGGCGCCCTTCATCCTCTGCGGCAAGCTCAAGCCGCTGATGATGCGCGAGCGCTCCACGCCCGGCCACATCGTGAACGTCTCCGCCATGGAGGGCAGCTTCTCGCGCGGGAAGAAGACGGACAAACACCCGCACACCAACATGGCCAAGGCCGCGTTGAACATGATGACGCTGACCTCGGCGGCCGACTACGCCAGGGACGGCATCTTCATGAACGCGGTGGACACCGGCTGGGTCACCGACGAGGACCCGGCCGTCTTCGCCGAGCGCAAGCAGCGGGAGTCGGATTTCCAGCCGCCGCTGGACATCGTCGACGGCGCGGCGCGCGTGGTGGATCCGGTCCTCTCCTCGGTGAACAGCGGCCAGTACGTGTGGGGCAACTTCTTCAAGGACTACCGCCACACGGAGTGGTGAGCCGCTTCAGCGGTAGGGGAGCGAGAGGTAGTGGGCGCCCAGCTCCGTCAGGGTGCCCGGCGCGCCCAGCAGGCTCGCGAAGCACGGGTCATTCGTCCACCGGCCCGTGAACCAGGCGTAGCGGAACACGTCCGCGCGGCTCTCGCAGACGGCGACCATGTCCGCCATCTGCGCCTTCTGCCCGGCCACCGAGTCGATCTGCGCGCCATCCTTCTGGCTGTGGCAGTTGGCGAACTCCGTGACCCAGAAGGGCTTGCCGTACTTCTTGAGCCGATCGAGCTGGCCCGCGAGCCCGTAGTCGTACCAGTGGAAGGCGAGGTAATCGATGCGTGGGTCGCGGTTGCCGTTCGCCCCGCGGTAGGCCGCGTAGAAGGCATCCAGCCAGACCACCGGATCCGAGTAGCCCGAGAGGGTTCCCCAGTTCATCGCGGGGCCCACCAGCTTCACCCCCGTGTTCGCGGCGACGCTCTCGTACCGGGGCCACAGCTTCGCCGCGTCCTGGGGCGTCATCCTGGCCTGATCATTGAGGTTGGGCTCGTTGAGCAGCAGCAGGTACTGAATTTCCGGATGGGCCTTGAGGAAGGACTCGGTGCTCGCGGCGTCGAAGTTGCCGTTCCACAGCATGGGGATGAAGTCCATGCCGTAGCGGGCGCGGTAGTCCGAGGGGACGTTCGCGTGGGGCCGGGTGCTCCAGTTGTACCACCAGCTCACCCCGGGAGCGACGGCGGCCAGATCCGCGGGCGCCGCGAAGTCGAAGGCGATTCCGCGCTTGGCGCTCTTGGTCACCACGGGCTTGGGTCCCGCGCCTCCTCGGCGGGAGTGCCCGGGTCATCCGGGGGCGTGCCCGTGTTGGAAGGACCCGCACCACAGCCCACCAGCAGGACGGCCGTGATGCACGCCGATGCGAACAGAGATTTCATGTGTTTCGCCCTTTACCAGGAAGTCAGGGCGCATCATTCCCAGGTCCCGCGAGCCGCGACAAGCGTTCGCGGCTCGGGCGTGGAGTCCCTGGGTGCTGACGAGCGTCAGCGTTTCGGGGCGGCGGTGTTCGCGGCGGCCGCGGTCACGTCCAGACGGGCCTTCCACGGATCGGCCTGGGGCACCGGCTCGCCGCTCGCCGAGAAGTCCAGGATCCGGTCCGTCGCGGGCTCATACCGAGGCCACTCGGGCAGACCTTCTCCATTCGGGTTGCCCGTCTTGGCGAACCGGACGAAGTACGTGTTGGCCGCGTGAGCGGCCCGGCGGTCGCGCTCGGTCGTCTTCTCTCCGTATTTGATGTCGACCGTGTCGAACACGTAGGGGATCTCGGTCGCGTGCGGAGTGCCCGTCTTCCACTCGGAGCGCATGGAGTCGGCGACGTAGGAGAAGCGGTAGTGCCAGGCGGGTTGCCCCTGCTCGGCCACGGCGCGGGCCGTGTGGCGCGCGGGCTCGATCATGGTGCGATCCATCCCGGTGAGGGAGAGCAGGGCGGGCAGCTCGGTGGTTCCCGTGGGATCATAGGCCGCGCGCGCCGCCTCCGGAGCCGGGTAGGAGGCGAACAACTCCTCCTTGCTCCGGGCGAGGCCGTAGCCGATGTCCGCGCTGGTGGCGCCCACCATCACTGGCACCTTGGCCCAGCGTCCGGCGCGGTAGGCGGCGTCCGGTGCCTCGGTGACGATCTGCCCGTCGATCATGGGGCCCGCGTAGGTCGGCGTGCCCATGTTCGTCAGGTTGAAGTCCGCGAGCCGCTCGGCGGGCAGGGCGCGCAGCGCGGCCAGGGCCTCCGGACCGGTCTGCTGGATGCCGACGTCCTTGGCGTACTGCTCGCCAATGTCCTCCGCCGAGGACTTACCCGTCGGCGAGTCTTCGTTCAGCCTGTTCTCACCCATCAAATGGCCGCGCCCGCCTCCCGACATGATGATCGCCCGGTGGAACAGGCCGCGTGACTTCGGCGAGGTCAGCAGGGTGTGGACCGAGAAGCCACCCGCGGACTCGCCGAAAATGGTCACGTTGCGCGGATCGCCTCCGAAGGCGGCGATGTGATCGCGCACCCACTCCAGGGCGGCGATTTGATCCATGTAGCCGAAGTTGCCGGTGGGCGCGCCATTGGCCTCGGCCGTCAGCGCCGGATGCGCGAAGAAGCCGAGCCGGCCGAGCCGATAGTTGAAGCTGACGAGCACCACGCCCTGCCCGGCGAACCGCGAGCCGTCGTACACGGGCGGGGACGAGCCGCCATTCACGAAGCCGCCGCCGTAGATCCACACCATGACGGGCAGCTTGCCGTCCGTGGGTGCATCGGCCGCGCGCCAGACGTTGAGCGTCAGGCAGTCCTCGGCGGAGGCGTGCCCAGCGGAGCGGCGTCGCCCGCGAAGGGCACCTGCATGCAGTCATGACCGAAGGCGGTCGCCTGGCGCACGCCGCTCCAGGCCTGGACGGGTTGGGGAGGACGCCAGCGCAGGTCGCCCACGGGCGGCGCGGCGAAGGGGATGCCCTTGAAGGACAGGACGCCCTCTTCCACGGAGCCCTGGACGATGCCTCCGGCGACCTGGGCCTGGTCGGGCGCGAGGGCTCCTGGGCCCGAGGCACAGCCGACGAGCGACGCGGACAGGGCCGCCAACATCACGATTCGCGACTTCATGATCTCCTCCGGGTGAAGTGATGGGCCAGGTGACGCCGGGTGAGAGCCTGTGCCCGGCGCCGGGGCGCGGAGCATAGGGGGCATGCCCTCCTGGACTCCGCCCTCGCGCGGGCGAGCTGTTGGAATTCCAGCGATGGTCACACCCCGGGAGCGGGTCCGCCCGGGGCCCGAGGCCTTTTTTGCGTGGGGCCCGGCGCGGGGATAGCAGTCCTCGTATGTCAGTGACCGCGGAGTTGCTCGAAGCCGTCCGGGAGGAAGCGCGCCCGGACACCGGTCCGCTGGTATGGGCCCGGCCCGCGCGGGTGCCGTCTCGGTGCAGTCCGTCGGAGAGGAAGAGGCCGTCCTGCGAGTGCGCGCCGCGGGCAGGCCGGCGCCCCTGACCACCGTGCTCTACCCGGAGGACGAGATCTGGGAGTGTGACTGCCGTGGCCGGGTGGATCCCTGCGAGCACGTGGTGGCGGCGGCCATCGTCCTCCATCAATCGCGGACCCAGGCCGCCGCGCCGCGCCCCGTCGCGCGGCCCATGCCCGCTGCGAACCGGCTCGCTCCGAACCGGCCCGCTCCCGCCCAGGCTCCCACGGCCCAGGCCGCCGCGCGCCCGGGCACCGCGCCGAAGCCGGAGCGCATGGTGTACCGCTTCAAGCGCGTGGACGGAGGACTGCAACTCGAGCGCCTGCTGGTGCGTCCGGACAACACCGCGCGGCTGCTCGCGCGCGGTCTGGCATCGCTGCTGGCCAACCCCGTGGAGGCGGCGCGGATCCACGTGGAGCCGTGCGATCTGCTCGCGGACAAGCTGCTGGCGCGGCCCACGAAGGGCGCGCTTCCTCCCGAGCGGCTCGGCGCGCTGCTGCGCGTGCTGGAGCCCGCGCGCACGGTGATCTTCGACGGCGCGCTGGTGTCCGTGTCGAGCGAGCCCCTCCTGCCGCGCGTCACCGTGGAGGACCGTGGCGAGCAGACGGTGCTCAAGATCGAGAAGGATCCGCGCATCACCGAGGTGGTGAGTGCCGGAGTGGCGGTGTGCGGGGGCGCGCTCTGTCCGCTCGGCGAGCAGGGTCTCACCGGCGCGTGGCTGGAGAGCCTGCCGCAGGAGAAGGTCTTCTCGCCCGCGCAGATGGGGGATTTCACCGGCAAGGTGCTGCCGGACCTCGCGCGGCGCATGCCGGTGGACGTGAAGAGCCAGCGGCTGCCGCCCATCGATCGCACGCTCAAGCCGCGCATCTCCGTGGAGCTCAATCAGCTCGACTCCGGGCTGTCGGTGTTGCCCACCCTGGTGTACGGCGCGCCGCCCTCGGTGCGCATCGACAACGGGCGCATGGTGTACCTCAAGGGCGCGGTGCCCGTGCGTGACGAGGGCGCCGAGCAGAAGCTCGTCCACCAGTTGCGCGACGAGCTGAACATGGTGCCCGGCCGGCGCGTGACGGTGCAGGGCAAGGAGGCGGTGCAGCTCGCCGACAAGCTGCGGCGTTGGCGTGGCGACCTCACCGGCGACGCGGCGCGCGTGGTGAGTCCCCACGTGCAACTGCGCCCCGTGTTGTCGGTGGACGCGGGCGCCTCGCGCGATGGGGTGCCCCAGGTGGGCTTCTCGTTCGACTTCCAGGTGGAGGGCGCGGGGGATGGCGCGCCTCGCTCGGTGGACGCGGGCGCGGTGATGCGCGCGTGGGAGGAGGGGCTCGGGCTGGTGCCGCTGGAGGGCGGCGGATGGGCGCCCCTGCCCACCGAGTGGCTGAAGACGCACGGCCAGCGCGTGGCGGAGCTGCTGGCCGCGCGGGGGAAGGATGGGCGGCTGGCCAACCACGCCATCCCTCAGCTCACCGGGCTGTGCGAGGCGCTGGAGCACCCCCTCCGCCCGGGCTCGAGCGGCTGGCGCCCCTGGTCCAGGGCTTCGAGAAGCTGCCGGACGCGCGGCTGCCCGAGGATCTCACCGCCACGTTGCGCCCCTACCAGCTCCAGGGCCTGAGCTGGCTCACCTTCCTGCGGCAGGCGGGACTGGGCGGCGTGCTCGCGGACGACATGGGTCTGGGCAAGACGCTGCAGACGATCTGCACGCTGGGGCCGGGCTCGTTGGTGGTGGCGCCCACGAGCGTGCTGCCCAACTGGGAGGCGGAGGTGAAGCGCTTCCGGCCCTCGTTGAAGGTGTCCGTCTATCACGGCCCCGGCCGCGTCCTGGACGAGACGGCCGACGTGACGCTCACCACCTACGCGCTGCTGCGCCTGGACGCGGAGGTGCTGGGCGCGAAGGAGTGGGACACGGTGGTGCTGGACGAGGCCCAGGCCATCAAGAACCCGGACAGCCGGTGGCGCGCGCGGCGTACGGGCTGCGGGCCGCCTTCCGGGTGGCCTTGAGCGGCACGCCCATCGAGAACCGGCTCGAGGAGCTCTGGAGCCTGATGCACTTCACCAACCAGGGGCTGCTCGGCGGGCGCAAGGAGTTCGAGGAGCGGTGGGCGCGGCCGGTGTCGGACAACCAGAAGGGCGCGGCCGAGCGGTTGCGCGCGCGCATTCGTCCTTTCGTCCTGCGCAGGCTCAAGCGGGACGTGGCGCCCGAGCTGCCGCCGCGCACCGAGTCCGTGCGGCACGTCACGTTGAGCGAGCGGGAGCGCGCCGTCTATGACGCGGTGTACGCCGCCACGCGCGAGGAAGTGGTGTCCCAGTTGGAGGAGGGGGGCAGCGTGCTCAAGGCGCTAGAGGCGCTGCTGCGGCTGCGCCGGCGGCGTGCCATCCCGCGCTCGTGCCGGGACAGCAGGCGAAGACGTCCTCCAAGGTGGAGGCGCTCATCGAGGCGCTCGGCACCGCGGTGGCGGATGGGCACAAGGCGCTCGTCTTCTCGCAGTGGACGTCCATGTTGGATCTCATCGAGCCGGCGCTGCGGGAGGCGGGCATCGGCTTCATCCGTCTGGATGGGAGCACGGCCAATCGCGGTGCCGTGGCCGAGCGGTTCCAGGATCCGGAGGGCCCACCGGTGATGCTGATCTCGCTCAAGGCGGGCGCCACGGGACTCAACCTCACGGCGGCGGACCACGTCTTCCTGGTGGACCCGTGGTGGAACCCATCGGTGGAGGCGCAGGCGGCGGACCGGGCGCACCGCATCGGCCAGCAGCGGCCGGTGATGGTGTACCGGCTGGTGTCCCGGGGCACGGTGGAGGAGAAGATCCTCACCCTCCAGGAGAAGAAGCGGGCGCTCTTCGAGTCCGCGCTCGGCGGAGCCTCGGGGGGAGCGGCCATCACTCGGGCGGACCTCATGCAACTGCTCGACTGAAGCGTCTACATACTCCCGAGAGTGAGCAGGCGATGTTGGCGACTTTATTTATTTCCAGTGCCTTGACGTCCCAACTCCCTGTCCCAAGCGGATAACTGCGCGGACACCGTGTATTTTTCAGCGCCGGAGAGCGAGACGAACTTCTCCGGGGAAAGCGCGGAGAGGCGCTCGCGCAGGAAGCCCGGATCGCGGAGCACCTCGGGGTGCTTCAAGTCGTTGTCCCCTTCCACGAGGAGGGGAATCACCCGGAGCACGGCCTCCAGGCATTCCTCGCGGGTCGCGTGAGCCATGCGCTCCACCGTCAGCGCCGGTGCTCGCGGAGCGGGCGGGGCCCCCGGGGCACTAGGCCTCCAGGGGTGGACGTCCGGCCTCCTCCCAGCAAGTAGCCCCGGAGCGCCTTCCTGGAGGGCTTCTCCCTGCATGCCAACACGCACCTTCATACGCGGCCTGCGAAGCGGGTCTCGGCGCAGGGGCCAGCGCAGCTCGCGTGGTGTTGAGCGCCGGGCCGCAGTTGCCCACAGGCCCAAGCCCACTGCCTCGCCTCTGAGGGGAGCGCGGCCTGAGCAGGCGTGTACCCAAAGGGGGTTGCGCGGCCTCTGCACTGGCCTGGCGCAGTGCTCGGGCGGCCTCCGTCAGCGGCCCTTCTCGGCCCCTCTGCACCAGCCCTCACCCTCAACACGGCCTCTCTCCCACCTATCCGCCGCATCTGGTGGACGTGTGGGGCAGAAGGGACACATTCCAACCCTGTCTCTCTTTTGCAAGGATTTAGCGTGTTGAAGGGGTGGGTTGGGAGGCGCATAATGAGGCCATGCCCCCCAGCGACTGCGTGCGTCATTGTCAGAATGCGAAGATCCGGTTCGGACTGCAGCCCCCGCCGTCGAGCACCATGAGCTCCATCAAGGGGTTCTTCGGGATGTCCACCCCCTTGCCCCTCATCTCCGACGTGAAGGACTACCTCGACGCGATCGCCGAGGCGGGGCGCTTCCGCATCGACGCCTCGGCCAGACCGCGCAAGCAGGCCTGTACGGGAATCAGGAATTCTCCCAGGCGCGCAACTTCGCGCAGCACGCGAAGATCTTCTGCAACAGCGTCACCAACTACGCGGTCCCCAATCTCCAGGGCGTCATCCAGGGCGTGGGCGTCAACACGATGGAGATGCAGGGGCTGTTGGATCCCCTGCTCGGCAGAGGGGTGCTCGCGGCGGACAACCTGGGCCAGCGGCAGAGGAACTTCCGGGACCTGTGTGCGGAGATCGGTGGCTCCCGAGGTACGGACCTGCAGGTGAATTTCGCGGGCGCGACTCCCCACACCCTGGGGAATGTCAGTCCCACGCCCATCGCCGAGTTCGAGGAGCTGTATTGGAACAACCGGCCAGTCCCGGGCGTTACCCATCGTCTCTATGGGGAGGCGGACGACACGCCTCCGCCGCAGCCCGTGGCGCCGGTGCGCTTGCGGCGAACGAACTCCTCTCCCGGTCTGTCAAGCGCGCCCTTGGCCCGTGCGAACCGGACCGAGCCCGATCGTCTGGCCGAATTCCGCGCCAGCCTGGTGGCGCTCCTGCGCACGGACCACCCGGGGCACCAGTACTGCTTCGACTACCTCACGTACGGTCCGCTCCTCACCACCAACGACGAGAACGGCAATCCGAATCCCATCTCGGCGCGCGCCTGTCTCACTCCCCTGCGTCGCACCAGGGCCGATCTCCACTCACTCAGCGACACGCTGCTGACCCGCCTCGAGAAGGAGTGTGGATCGGGCACCAAGAAGTACTACTTCACCAACCTCAAACGCCTCGTGGTCCAGAGCAGCGCCGGGCCGCTCTCACCGCAGGACATCGACTCGCTGCGCACCTGCGCACGCAGCCTGCGCGACCTGCTGTAGTGCTCCGGAGCGGGTGTCCCGGCTCCTCGGGCTCCCAACAGCTCCGCCAGTCATCCCAAGGCGGGACCGGCCCGCGTGGTGCTACTGAGTGCGCGCGGGAGTACGGACGCGCGAGCGGGGTTGGCCCGCGCGCTCGCCCCGGAGGCCCGCCATGGCCATGCCGCATCGCCCCGCCCTGCTGTCATCCCTGCTTTGTGCCGCGCTGCTGTCCGCCTGCGCGACGGCGCCCGCCCACCCCGCGGCAGCCGCGCTCCCCGGAGGCGCCGCGTCCCGACTGGACGGCTGTGGCCCCCATGCACCACGCTCGCAACGCGCACGCGGTCGTCACCGACGGCACGTCCATCTGGGCGCGCGCGGGCACGGGCGCCGGCGGCCCGGTGCTGGACGTGGAGCGCTTCGACGGTAGGAGTGGCACGTGGAGACGCAGCTGCCGGGCGAGGGCCTCAACGCGCCCGCGGCCGTGCTGCGCAGCCCGCGCCCCGTGGGGGCCACGCGGCGGCGGTGCTCAGCGGCCCTTCTCGGCCCCTCTGCACCAGCCCTCACCCTCAACACGGCCTCTCTCCCGCCTATCCGCCGAGGACCGCCTCTACTTCACCATCCGGGACCCGGTCAGCCACACGGTGCGCCTGCTCAAGCTGAGGGTGGGCGACTCACACCACCACCGCCCGGTGTTCCTGGCGGAGCTGCTCACGCTTCCCGCGGACGATCCGACGCGAATCGACACCTTCACGCTCTTCCCCGTCATTTCGGGAGGCAAGCTCTTCTTCGCGTTCCGGAGCGTCGCCGGCATCTTCCCGTTACAAACGTCCCTCTGGGTGACGAACGGCACGCGCCGCGGGACGCGGATGCTCTCCTCGGCGCTGCCCTCTCCCGACGAGCAACCCACCTCGACCCACGCGCCGGTGGGAGATGGCCGTGTCGTCTTCGTCGCCTTCGACCAGGAGCACGGCTCCGAGCCCTGGGTGAGCGATGGCACCCCCAATGGCACGCGGCTGCTGCAGGACATCAAACCGGGTCCAGACAGCTCCTTCCCCTCCCGGTTCACGCGCTCGGATGGCTTCCTTCTTCTTCGCCACCTTCACGCCTTTTGTGGGAGACGAGCTGTGGGCGCTCCCGCTTCCGCGAGGCGGCTACGACCGGGGCGGGCACTGAGCTGAAAATCACGAAAGTAGCGGCCCACAAGCGGCGTCACCTCGAAGGGGCCAGCAATCGACGGGCCGAACAGGCACACCGGAGGTGCTTCATGAAGCCTCGTTAAATCCGAGCGGGCGGAGCTTTGCCTGCTTACCAGCGGTGCGGCGAAGGCTTAACCTCCCCATCGACGCATTCGCACAAAAAGTGAGGAGGTAGAGGCAATGACGGGTCAGAAGGGCTTGCCCTGACCCCAGCATTCGGTGGGAGTCCAGCGGCAATACACCGGCTCGGCGGGAAAAATCACCAATTGCCAGACTGGCGTCAGCCTCAGCATCGCCACCCGGACCGAGCACCTCCCCATCGACTTCGAGCTGTACCTGCCCGAGTCCTGGGCCAATGACTCGGCTCGCCGCCAGGAGGCCCGAATCCCCGAGGACGTCCTCTTCAAGACCAAGCCCCAGTTGGCGGTGCAAATGATTGGCCGAGCCGTGGCGGACGGTGTTCCCAAAGGAGTAGTCCTGGCGGACTCCGCGTACGGCAGCTCTGGCGAGTTCCGCGCGCAGGTACGCTCCTTGGGGCTGCACTATGCAGTGGGGGTGGAGCCGCAGACGACCCTTTCCGTTCTCGACAATGAGGGGCGCCCTGACGGCCAGGCGGTGAGCGTCAAGGACATCGCCTCGAGCATCCACGGGCGTGGGGGCTTTCGACGCTGCACCTGGCGCAGCGGCACCCGGAGGAACTCCGGGCGCGCTTCGCCCTGCGTCGCCCCGAGGGGCGGATGAAGCCCACGCGCAGCCGCTCCAGGCCTGAGCGCCACTTTCACGACAGCTTCATCACCGCACGGCTGGCCATCGCAAGGGCAACAATGTCAGGCCCGGGCTCTTTGGCAAGAGGGACTTCCACATCAACATCCGCGAGGGGAGCATTACCTGCCCGGCTGGGCAGGTAGAAAAAGTTGCTGGATCGCGCACGAGAGCGGCTCGATGATGGCCGCGTCCTCGAGCGAGATGCCGTCCGCGATCTTGTGCTCCCGCGCGTTGTGCGGAATGTGCATGTAGTCGGCCATGCCGCCCTCGGCCCGCTCACGCTGGAAGCCGAAGGTGAGCAGTCGACCCACTGAAAGCGGGACGGACGAGCAGAAGCAGCGACAGCAGCGTGTTTATTGATGTCCGGCTGCTGGCGAAGGACCCTCGGGAGCGCTACCCGAGCGGCGAGGCGCTCCACGCGGCCCTGGTCGCAGCGGCCTCTGGGGACTCCTCCAGTAGGCGTCGAGCTTGCACGAAGGTGATGGAGGCGGTTCTTATACGGCCCGGGCTGGAAAACGATGGACGCGTGTTGAGAGGTGGTGGAAGTGCCTTCGGATTCATTCCTCGCGCTGATCTCAGAAGCCTGTGCCTTGCAGAAGGGGGCCGTGAGCGACTGGCGGGTCCAACCTTCCAAGGAGTGGATCCGAGTCCTGCCCAACGATGCTCCGGTGCCGCAGCAGGGTTGGAAGCTGCATCTCTCGGCGGGTCTGCTGTCTGCGGAGCGCATCCTGAGCCAGGCCTTGCCGGTGTTGTTGGCCGAGCGGGTGTCCTTCAAGGTGGCCGCCTCACCGCGGGTGCTGGGCGCTCTCAACGAGGGCCATGGTGGGCTGAGTCAGGTTGGCAAGTTCCTGACGGTCTACCCGCGGGATGACGCGCACGCGGTCCATCTGGCCTCCCGGCTCGACGAGGCCACCCGTGGTCTGTCCGCCCCATCCATTGCCTCGGATCGGCCACTGCGGCCCGGCAGCTGCGTCTTCTATCGCTACGGCAGCTTCAGCAGCCGTCACATGCAGACGCCGCTGGGCCAGGTGATGACCTTGCTCGAGGCGCCAGATGGCCAGCTCGTCCCGGATCGCCGAGAGCCGGTCTACCGGGTGCCTGCGTGGGCGAAGGACCCGTTCATCGCAGCGGGGGTGGCAGCCCAGTTGCCCGAGGCTGCGACGGTGCTCGCGGGACGTTATGCGCCCGTGGCCGTCCTTCACCGCACCCACCGGAGCACGGTCCTGCTGGCGATCGATTTGAAGGAGATGCGCAAGTGCGTGCTCAAGCAGGTGACGCGCTCCGCAGGCGATGATGCGGCGGGCAGCCGACGCCTGCGGCACGAACTGGACGTGCTCACCCTGCTGGCCCCGTCGCCCTGGTTTCCGGCCCCGTACCAGTACGTCGAGGACGAGACCTTCGCCTATCTGTCCATGGAGGACATCGAAGGCGAGACGCTCGAGGTCCATGTCCGCAAGCTCTCGGCGCGAGGCTGTTTCGCAACCGAGGCTCAGCTCCTGTCCTGGGGGCGCCAGCTCGCCAACGCCCTGGCGAGCCTGCATGAGCGGGGACTCGTCCATGGAGATGTCAAGGCCCCCAATGTCATCGTCACTTCCAGCGGGAAGCTTCACCTGATCGACCTGGAGCTGGCGCACGGCTCCAGAGCGCCACGCGTCACGGACGCTGGCAAGGGAACCCGCGGTTACATGACACGGGAGCAGTTCTCCGGACAGGCCTCCACCGTCGCGGATGACGTCTACGCCCTGGGCGCGCTGCTCTACTTCGCCGCCACGAGCGCGGAGCCCTCGCTCGCCCCGGAGGGCTCGTTGCTCTCCCGGCCCTTCTCCCTGCTCAACCCATCGCTGTCCCCTCGGCTCGCGGCCTTCATCGCGCGGTGCTTGACGCCGGAGCACCGGCCCGACTCGATGCGGGAGGTCATCGCCGCGCTCTCGGCGCTGGACGCCCCCTCGCCCTCAATCCAGGTCCCTGGTCTGGAGCCCCTGGCCGGTGTGGCTCCGCCGGTGGACCTCTACCGCATGCAAGCACGGCGTCTGGGCGACACGCTCGTCCATGTGGCGCAGCGAGTCCCCTCCCAGGGCGCCCTCTTCTGGAACCATGGGCACCTCTTGGGCGGAGGACTGCCCTCCCTGGACATCAACCTGGGCAGCGCCGGCATTCTCCTCACGCTGTCAGCCCTGGTATCCGCTTTCGACGAGCCAGGGCAGCGGGCCACGCTCGCCGAGGCGGCGCGCTGGCTGGTGAAGGCTCCGAGACCCGAAGGACCGCCGCACCCGGGCCTCTATGTGGGGGAGGCGGGAGTGGGGCTGGCGCTGCTGCGCGCCGGACGGGTGTTGGAGGACGAGGGGTTGCTGCGGGAGGCGCGGAAGCGGGCACGGCTCATCGCCTCGCTTCCCTTTGCCTCTCCGGACCTGTTCAACGGCACGGCCGGGCGCTTGAGGTTCCACCTCGAGCTGTGGCGGGAGTTCGACAGCTCCGAGGAACTCCAGGCCGCGCTCGCCGCCGGAGCCGCACTCATCGACGGAGCACAGCGCTCGGAGCCGGAAGGACTCCTCAAGTGGGAGATTCCCCCGGGCTATGATGGGCTCAGTGGCCAAATCCAGCCGGGTTATGCCCACGGGGCAGCGGGGATTGCCGACACCCTGCTCGAGCTCTACGAAGCCACGCAGGAGAAGCGCTTCCTGGAGGCAGCCCGGGAGCGGGCCGCTGGCTCGTCTCGCAGGCGGCCGAGGCGCTGGAGGACGGCAGCGGCCTGTGCTGGCCCCAGCAGGAGGGGGGCTCACCGCACGCGGCACTCTGGTGCCATGGCGCGGCGGGGATTGGGAAGTTCTTCCTGCATGCCTCCCGGCTGGAAGTCCTGCCGGAAGCCGCCGGGTTCGCCGCGCGTGCCGCCAGGACCGTCGCGCGCGGGACTCGCTGGACCCATCCCGTCCAGTGCCACGGCCTGTCCGGGAATATCGAGTTCCTGCTGGACATGTTCCAGGCCACGCGGGAGCAGGAGTACCTGGATGGGGCCTACGCGCTCGCCCAGGCCCTCGAGGCCTTCGCCGTGGAGAAGGAGGGCCAGCTCTACTGGCCCTCGGAGAACCCGGAGTCCTTCAGCCCGTCCTACCTGGTGGGCTATGCGGGAGTCGCGGCGTGTCTGCTCCGGCTCGCCGAGCCCGCCCACCGCGTGTCTCTCTTGCGTTGATTCAGCGCCTGCATCAGCTTCCTAGTCCATCCGCAAGGCCTTGGGGACGTTCTGAAAAGTAGGGGCGTCGCGGACAAACTCTTCCCGCAGGACAGAGAAACCAGCGCCGAGACGCTCGCTCAACCGGTAGAGTTCCAGGACGACGGCGAACCAGAGCGACGGCGTCGAACCCCGTCCCTCTGCGAGGAACCCATGAGCCTCCGACAAGAACTCCGCGTCACGCTCCTGGGCGGCCAGCCACCGCAGCCGCAACCACTGGTGCGGCCGGGCGAAGCGCGCGCAGGCCGCCGATGCGCCGGGTTGGAGATGGGGAGTGAATCGCTCCAGCCTGCGCCGGGTCTCGGGGGTCTCGGGGGCAAGCACCTCGGCCAGAGACTCCATGACATCGTCGAACGCCGCGGCCCGCATGTCGTCGCTCATGGGCGGGATCGCAGCGGTGCATTGCGACTCCGGGAGCGGCCGGCGGCGGTATTGCCCTCGATGTATGAGAGGAGATTCACCCCCAGGTTCAGCGCCTCATCCAGCCGCCCACGGCGGGCCTCCATGTGGAGCAGGTTGCGCACGAGGTGGATGCGCCGGGGCTCGAGGAACGTATAGCCATGCGCCCCTTGAAGTGCATGGGTGGCATCCAAGGCCTTGAGCAACGCGGTCCGTGATTGCTCGAAGCGTCCCTCTCGGTAATCGAGGTAGGACTCCGCGGCCTGATGGATCGAGGTCATGAGCAGGCGTGCTTCGATGCTCATCTGCTCCAAGCCCAGCGCGGAGCGAGCCTCCCGCATCGCTTGCTCGGCGGCGGCGTTCTCACCGGAGCGTGAGGCGCGCAACGCTCGCTCGCGAGGAGCGACGCTTCGGCGGAACCGTTCGATATCCTCGGCTGAAAGCCGGACGATGACCCGGCGCCGAGCCTCCTGCTCAAACCGTCCCAGCAGGACAGCCTGCGCGGGACGCGAGCTCAGCCCCCGCCCCTGTCTGTATGCCTGCAGAACCGTTTGCAGCATCAAGCCGGCGGCTCCGTTCCACGACTCATCGGACAAGCTCCAGCGGGCACTTGATAGAGACCGGTCTCAGCCTATCCGGAACCTCCAGGTTGCTTCTAGCTCTGGGTGTTCATCTCCCACGGGCGAACCGCTCGAGGACATTCCACTCAGCCGGTTCTGGGTTTGACTCAAGAAGGCCGTTCTTGACATTCAAGAAAATCTTTTTTAGATGAGGCCCGAGAGTATAATGCTCTCAAACAACGTCGTCATAACGGAAAATCAGATGAACGATACTCTCCAGGACATCCGGGGTAAGGTGCAGGAGCTGTTGGGTCGCGCTGAGATCGATGCCAGCTTCCGTCAAATGCTGCAGGTGAATCCCGGCGACGCTCTCTGTACCGCAGGCATTCCCAAAATCGTTGACAGCACACAGCTGGTCCTGCCTCCAACCTGTGAGGTGGTCAGCTGCATGCTCACCTGTTTTACAACGTCATAGCGTGACGCGGTCCTGGGCCCCTGTCCCCAGGACGCATTACCGTGGCGAGTGAGCCTGCCCCGGTTACGTGGACAGTAGGGTTATGCCGCCAACTTCTGCGTTCAGGCTGCTGAAGAAGCTCTCGGCCACGGCGTTGTCCCAGCAGTTGCCCTTGCGCGACATGCTGCATTGGATGCCGCGAGCAGCCAGCGCCTTCTGGTAGTCCTCGCTGGCGTACTGGCTCCCCCGGTCCGAGTGGTGCAGCAACCCTCGTGCTGGCTGCCGTCCTTTCAGGGCCATCTGGCCCATGAGACGGGCCACGCGCTTGCGACTCACGCGCCGGCCCCGGGCGCGCAGCTCGGCGTGCACGCGCGGGCTGCCATACCTGCCGCGGCTCTCCTGGTGCACCGCCGTCACCACCTGGGCCAGGTCGTGGTCCTCTTTGTGCCGCTTGGATTGTGGACGCTCCTTCCATGCGTAGTATCCCGAGCGGGACACGCCCAACTGCTGACACATGAAGTCCACGGGGAAATGGGCCTTCTCCACTCAATGCAGCACTCGAACTTCACGTCGAGCCCTCCTTCGCGAAGAAGGCCGCCGCTTTTTTTAAGAAGTCGCGCTCCATCTGCAACTGGCGGTTCTCCTTGCGCAGCCGCACCAGTTCATCCCGTTCCGCCGTGGTGAGTTCGCCTGCTGGGCTCTTGCACTCACCACCGTCAGCCTCGCGCTCCCAATTGCGCGGGGCGGACTCGGTCAGGTCCAAATCCTTGGCTACCTGGGGCAGGCTCTTGCTGCCCTCGCGCACCAGCTTGACCGCCTCGGCCCTGAACTCCGGGGTGAAACTCCGCCTCTTCCTTCGCTCCGTGGACACTACCTCCCGTGTAGCCGACTTATGGGGTATGTCCACTAAACTGGGGCAGGCTCACTTGCGCGTCATACCTCCAAGGTGGACACCGGGGTCAACTTCGCAAGTCATGTTACGCGCTCTTAGCCTGGTGGTGGCAGTCCCAGGATAAAGTCTCCCTCTGGCAACCCTTCACGCCGGTCGTATCGTGAGCGCCGTGAGCAGGCCGACCGGGCGCGTCCGGTGGTCTGCGTTCAGGAGAATTTCGCATGCGTTATCGACTGTTCGGCCGCACTGGCCTTTACGTCTCGGAACTCTGTTTCGGAGCGATGACATTCGGCGGGAAGGGCTTCTACGAGCCCATTGGTAAGACAGCCCAGGCCGAGGCCGACGAGCTCGTGTCAATCTCGCTCGAGAGCGGCATCAATTTCTTCGACACCGCTGACGTCTACTCCGAGGGCGAGTCCGAGAAGATCCTCGGCAGGGCCCTCGGCGCGCGTCGCAAAGACGTCGTGCTCGCCACGAAGGTGCGCGGCAAGGTCGGCACGGGTCCGAACCAGCAGGGCCTCTCCCGCGCTCACATCATGAGCTCCGTCGAGGGCAGCCTGAAGCGCCTCGGGACCGACTGGGTCGATCTCTACCAGATTCACGGCTTCGACCCGGTGACCCCCTTCGACGAGACGCTGCGCGCCCTCGACGACGTTGTCCGTTCTGGCAAGGTGCGTTACGTCGGCTGCTCGAATCTCGCGGCATGGCAGCTCGCCAAGGCCAACGGCATCGCGGCGCGCCATGGTTGGGCTCGCTTCGAGTCATTGCAAGCCCACTACACGATCGCCACCCGCGATCTCGAACGCGAACTCGTGCCTCTACTGAACGACGCGCAGATGGGGCTCATGGTATGGAGCCCGCTCTCCGGGGGCCTGCTGTCCGGAAAGCATGGTCGTGACGGCAAAGGCCCTGACGGCTCGCGCCGAGCCAGCTTCGACTTCCCGCCCGTCAACAAGGACCGCGCCTTCGACTGCATCGACGCGATGCGGAAGATTGGCGACGCCAAGGGCGCGAGCGTCGCATGCGTCGCGCTTGCGTGGCTGCTCTCGAAGCCTCACGTCTCCGCGATCATTGTCGGCGCGAAGAACGAGGAGCAGCTCAGGGACAACCTGAAGGCGAGCGACTTCGTGCTCGACCCCGCCGAGCTCGCCGAGCTCGACAAGGTGAGCGCACTGCCCGCCGAATACCCGGGCTGGATGATCGAGTTCCTAGTACTACAGTTGGGCTTTCCAAGGGGACAGAGGAGCGACCTTCACCTCTGCCTGCCACCACCACCTTCCTTCCTCCGGCCTCCGTGAGCCCATCGCTCGTCCCTCCCCGCTGAGATAATGCAGCCGAGGCGCAGCGCAACTGCGGAGGTGGGATGGAGGACCCCACTTGTCTGGTGGGGAGCCAGGAGAGAAAGCGAAACGAAGGAGAGGGTGACGCGAGAGGTGGCGTGGTTACAACCCATGGGAGAAGTCACCTTCACCTGGGGGCCGCCATGTCGAGCAGCGCCATCGTCTCGGACACCAACGAAACGGTTCTGGTCAAGAAATGGGAGCAGGAGTGGCGCCGCGTACAGGAGTGGGTCCAACCCCACTTCGCTCGTCCGGAGACACGCGCCTCGGCGGAGTGCCTGCTGCAAGGGCTGCTGGCCCGAGTCGAGCGCAAGAACTCCTGGGGCTTGAGTGAAGAGGTGGGCCGGGCCACGCCCTACGCCTTTCAACACCTGCTCAATGGGGCCCAGTGGGAAGAGGACGCGCTGCGGGATGACGTGTTGTCGTATGCGAGAGAGCGACTGGGAGAGGGGGGAATATTGGCCGTGGATGAGACGGGCTTCTTGAAGAAGGGGGAGAAGTCGGCGGGAGTCGCGCGGCAGTACAGCGGCACGGCGGGCCGAGTGGAGAACTGCCAGATAGGCGTCTTCCTGGCCTACGTCACCGACAAGGGACACACCCTGGTGGACCGCGAGTTGTACCTGCCTGAAGACTGGCTCGAGGACCCGAAGCGATGTCGTCAGGCGGGAATCCCACGAGAGGTGAGATTCCAGACCAAGCCCGAGCTGGCGCGAGCCATGCTCCAGCGGGCCTTGGACGCGGGGCTCCACCCGGCCTGGGTGGTGGGAGATGAAGTGTATGGCCGGGATGGCGAGTTGAGACGACTGCTGGAGAGCCAGTCGCAACGGTATGTGTTGGCGGTAGCCACGAATACCTACGCCCGGCGAGGAGAAACCCAGGTGACGGCGGGTGAAGTGCGGAAGGAAGTGAAGACGTCGGAATGGACGAGGCTGTCGGCGGGGCGGGAGCCAAAGGACCGCGCGTGTATGACTGGGCACGAGTCCAGCTCAATTCGCCGGCGCGGACCTGGACGCGATGGTTTCTCTTTCGCCGAAGCCTGACGGAGGAGAACGACGTGGCGCAGTACCGGTGCATGCACCGGCCACGACATCGCTGGCGCAGATGGTGGAAGCGGCCGGGAAACGCTGGCCCGTCGAGGAATGCTTCGAGTCGGCCAAGGGGGAGATAGGACTGGACGACTATGAAGTGAGGAAGTGGCGAGGCTGGTACCGCCACATGACGCTGTGCCCGGTAGCCCATGCCTTCCTGGCCGCCGCGCGAGCGGAGGCCAATGCGCCCGAGGAGGAGAAACAAGTCCCAAAACGACTGGGCCCGCCGCACCGGAGAAGTCGCATGGGAGCGTTTCGACGGCGGCGAGGCCTGTCCTCATCCGCTTCAGTCTTCAGGAAGTGAGACGTCTGTTATGGAAACTCGCCCGGTGGGTGGTGCAGCCCACGTTGGACTTCGTCCTGCGGTGGAGCCGCTGGCGGCGCCACCATCAGGCCGTTGCCAAGCTCTGCCATTACCGCCGCAGAGCCCCCAGAATCCACGTCCAACTGTAGTACTAGGCAACCTGGGCAGAGCGCCGAAGAACGCTCGCTAACGTCAACTGTTGCCGTCTGGCGAGCCCGCATGCCCGCATGTCGTTCACGCCGTGCGCGACCATGCGGGCTCGTCGGAGGCATTCGAGCGGTCAACAACGAGTGAGGATCATGATTCAAAGCGCAAGCTTGGACGGGGACTGGAACTATCGGCTCTCGGCCTCGGCTGTATGGGCATGAGCTTCTTCTACGGTCCGCCCAAGGACACCGCGGAAATGACGAAGCTGCTGCGCGCGGCGGTTGACCGCGGCGTAACGTTCTTCGACACCGCGGAAGTCTACGGACCTTTTCTCAACGAGGAGTTGGTCGGTGCGGCACTCGCGCCAGTGCGCGACCAGGTGGTGATCGCCACCAAGTTCGGCATCAAGTACGGCGAGAACGGGCCGAGCCCGCTGTCGGGGGTTGACAGCCGACCCGAGCAGATACGTCGAGTGACGGACGCATCTCTGAAGCGTCTGCGGACCGACAGAATCGACCTGCTCTACCAGCATCGTGTCGACCCAGAGGTGCCCATCGAGGACGTAGCCGGCACCGTGAAGGACCTGATCGCCGAAGGGAAGGTCAAGCACTTTGGCCTATCGGAGGCCGGCGCGGCGACGATCCGCCGCGCGCACGCCGTGCATCCCGTGACGGCGTTGCAGAGCGAATACTCGCTCTGATGGACGCCAGCACGCCGTTGGCCGACGACGACCTCCGCCGGCTCCTGCCGCGCTTCTCCCAGGACGCGATGGAGGCGAACCAGGCGCTCGTCCGCCTGCTCCAGCGAATCGCCGACGACAAGCGAGCCACGCCGGCCCAGATTGCTCTCGCCTGGGTGCTGGCCCAGAAGCCTTGGTTCGTTCCAATTCGTCGTCACCGCCCACAACCGCCTCGGCGACGGGGCTGCCTCGGTCGCCTCGGCACCCGTGCAGCCCCGGGTGGCGCTGGCTCGCATCGACGCCGCCGTCGACCAACTGGCCGCCTCCGGGCATGTGGCCGCGGGCACCGCCCGGAGCCTGCACGAGCTGCTCGCCGCGGCGAGGACCGCCGACGCGGCAGGCGATGCCGCGACGACGCTGCAGCGCCTGCGGGCCGTGCGGACCGCGGTCGACACCGCGCCGGAGAGCGAGCTCGACGGGAGCGCCCAGGCGCAACTGGAGGACCTGCTCTTCCAGTGGCTGCACTCGCCGGCCGGGCTGGACGCGGTCGTGCACGAGCTCGCCGCCCTGACCCGCGGCGGGGAGGTGGCCTCGGCCACGGCCCGCGACCTGCAGGCGCAGCTGGCCTCGGCCACGGCGGCCCAGCAGGCGGGACTCCGCGCAGGTCCGCGCGGCGCTCTGGTCCGTGCGCGGCGTGCTGGCGGCGGCGAAGCCGAGCAATGTCAGCACGCACGCCCGCTCGGTCCTGCTCGCGCTGGTGGAGCCGCTGCTGGACCGGACCCTGGAGGCCGAGGACGCCGTGCTCGGCGGCGGGGCGTGCACGGCCACCGACCACGGGGGCTACACCGGCAGCTCCTTCGCCGCGTGCTTCGACCGGAAGGGCGCCGCCGTCGGGTTCCAGGTCGAGGCCGTCCAGGCGGGCACGTACGAGCTCTCCCTGCGCTACGCCAACGGGACGGGGTCGGACAAGGCACTGACCCTCACCGTGGGCGCGGCGCCGGCACAGCAGGTCACGCTGCCGTCCACCGGCGGCTGGGACACCTGGGGCCTGCGGACGGTGCGGGTGGCGCTGCCCGCGGGAGTGACCACGGTGTCGTACGCGTACGGGCCCGAGGACAGCGGCAACGTCAACATCGACAGCCTCACCGTGCAGCCGCGCTCGGCGTCCTGAGCAGGACGGGCGAGCCGCGGGGACCGCTCCCCGCGGCCTGCCCGTCGCACCGGCCGGGACCTGCGTGCCGAGGGGGTGGTGGTCGTGCCCATGGGCGGGGCGATGGGCATCCGCTCCTTCCTCGACCTGCTCGGGCCCTCCGGCGCCGGTCTGCGGCTCTCCCAAGAGTGCTCAGGCGATGTTGGCGACTTTATTTATTTCCAGCGCCTTGACGTCCCAACTCCCTGTCCCAAGCGGATAACTGCGCGGACACCGTGTATTTTTCAGCGCCGGAGAGCGAGACGAACTTCTCCGGGGAAAGCGCGGAGAGGCGCTCGCGCAGGAAGCCCGGATCGCGGAGCACCTCGGGGTGCTTCAAGTCGTTGTCCCCCTCCACGATGAGGGGAATCGCCCGGAGCACGGCCTCCAGGCATTCCTCGGGGGTCGCGTGAGCCATGCGCTCCACCGTCAGCGCCGGTGCTCGCGGAGCGGGCGGGGCCCCCGGGGCACCAGGCCTCCAGGGTCTTGCGCCAGACGTCATCCATGAGCGCTTCCAGCGTGTAGTCGTCATCGAACGACCAGAACGCATAGCGAGGGCCCTGGAGCACGTCCCAGAAGCGGAGCACGGAAGCGAGCCGGTCCGCTATGCGCCCGGCGCTTCGCGGTGGCGGCGGAGACACGGCATGGTAGAGCGCCCCCCAAGGCGTGTTCAGGCAGAAGGTCTCGAAGGAGGCCCTCGCGTGCGGGCGCTCCTCTTCTTGGAAACCTTCATTCAAGTCCAGGAAGATGCCGACGAACATGTGCATCCGCCAGCAGTCCCGAGGCGCACCAAATTCGGCCCCCGAGTGCATCACCAGCACCTCACCGGGCTGCATCTGGCGCAGCTGCCGGGGCTGGGGGAAGGCACCGGTCTTGATGTACTCCCGAGCCCACCATTTGCCTTCGGCTCTCACTTTACGGCGGATGGTGGCAATGGTGCCGTAGAGCCACGCTGGAAACTCAAGTACCGTGGACTGGTTCGTCGTCATGCCCGTCCTCACGTGATTCCTCATCGTCAGGCTTCACCTCGAACAGCACGAGGAGGCGGGTATCTGTGATGTCCGGGCGCAAGCGCCTCACGAGTTTCGAAAGATGCTCGGGGTTCTCCAACTCCCCCTCCTCCACGATGGTGTAGAGGTCGGTGGGGTCGAGGAAGACGCGGTTGGAGGGATGCTGCACGAGGTACGCCCTGCCGATGGCGGTATGTGCGGCCTTGCCAAGAAAAGCGTCCCAGGGCTCCCGGGAGTCAGGTTTGCGGCCTGGAAGCGTTAAGGAGGGCGGCCCCGCGTGAGCATCAAGGGCCGCCACGAGCACCAGGAGAAAAACCGCCAGCGTCCAGGTGCTCCGCGTTCTGGTTTCATGCTTCCACATCACCAATCCTGGGCGGTGAACGGTTCCCATGTTCACTCCAGGATTCGAGCCTCCTCCGCCGGCTCGTCCGTGGGGGGACGGAAGCAGACGCGGCCCTCTCCGCAGGCATGCGGATGGACCAGGTCGTCATCGGGCCCCACGCACTCTCCCGTCGAGACGCACCAGAACGTCGCGGTCGACACGAAGCCCGTCTCCCAGGCCACCGCCGCGTCGTAGCGCACGCCCGGAGTTCCCTTCGAGCGCACACGCCGGCAGACGCGCGGGGGTTTCTGCTCGGTGTTCGAGTCCATGGGCTCCCTCATGCCTTCGACGCGGCGACCACCGTCCTGCGGATCACCGCTTCGAGGATCGGCACCTTGTAGGCGTTCTTCGACAGGGGCGTGGCGCCGCCCACGGCCGCCTTCGCCGCCTGCCGCGCGAGCTCCTCATCGAGCTTCTTCCCCACGAGGAGCTTCTCCGCCTCCGCCGCCCGCCGGGGCGTGGGCGCGACCCAGCCCAGGGCGATGGCCGCCTGCCGGACGACCTGCCCATCCATCTGGAGCACCACCGCGACGTCGCAGATCGGCCAGTCGTAGCTCTCCCGCTCGCCCTGCTTGTGGTACGCCGCCTTCGTTCCCGCGGCCGGCGCCGGGATGCGCACGCGCGTCAACACCTCGTCCGGCGCGATGACCGTATCGCGTGGCCGCTTCATGTCCGGTGGCAGCAGGAAGTCGGACACGGGCACCATGCGCGTCTTGCCCCCAGGTCCGCTCAACTCGACCGAGGCGCCATAGGCCACCAGGGCCGTGGCCGGGGTGGAGGCGTGCACCATCGCCGTGCGCTGGTTGTCGAAGATGGCGTGGTACTGGTTCTCCCCCGCGCGGACCCGCTCGAGTTCGTCGCCTCCCACCCGGTGGAAGTGCTCGTTGCGGAAGTACCAGCAGCGGGGCCGCTGGAGGAGGTTGCCTCCCAGGGTGGCGGCATTGCGCACCTGGGGCGTCGCGGCATGCTCCGCCGCGTCCGCGAGCGCCACGAAGCGGCGGCGTATCTCGGGCTCCCGAGACACCCGGGACAGGGTCACCAGGGCGCCGAGCTCCAGCCCCTGTTTCGCGTCGTAGCGCACCCCGTCCAGGCCCTTGATGGTCTTGAGGTTGACCACCCGGCGTGGGGACACCACGCCGCCCTTCATCAGATCCAGCAGATCCATCCCGCCGGCCTTCGCCACGACCGGCGCGCGCTCGCTGCCTTCACCCAGCAGCGACACGGCCTGCTCCACGGATTCAGCATCCACCCACTCGAAGCTCTGCATGCGTCCTCCGGTCCGGTTCAGCCGCGCAGCGCCGCGAGCACGTTCGCGGGCGTCATCGGGAGCGTGCGGATACGCTTGCCCGTCGCGTTGTAGAAGGCATTGGCCACCGCCGCCGCCGTGGCCACGTTGGCGGGCTCGGCGACTCCGCGCGCGTCCGTCGAGGACTGCGCCCCGAGCTGCTCGAGCAGGATGACCTCGATGGTCGGCACCTCGCGCGAGCCGACGATCTTGTATTGATCGACGTTGGCGTTGAGCTGGTGGCCACTCGCGGCGTCCAGGTGCCGCTCCTCGTAGAGCGCGTAGCTCACGCCTTGAATCACTCCGCCGAAGATCTGGCTCTCGGTGAGCTTGGGATTGATGGGACGCCCGCAGTCGTGCACCGCGACCATCCGCACCACCTTGACGATGCCCGTCTCGGTATCGACCTCGACCTCGGCGAACTGGACGCCGCCAATCCCATGCCGGCTGATGCCCATGTCCGGGGTCACGGCCATGTACCCTTCGTAGTCGTCCCGGCGCTCGGCCCGGTGGGAGATCTCCTGGAACCGGGCCTTCTTGACCGCCTCCCGGAACGGGAGCGCCGACGAGGGCTTGCCCTTCACCATCACCTTGCCCCCCGCGAAGACGATGTCGTCCGCGTTCGCGTCGAGGACGGGGGCGAGGCGTGTGGCCAGATCCCGGGCACAGCGCCGGCGGCGTTCCGGGCGGCGGGAGTCAGGGAGCTGGTGACCCGGCTTCCACCGGAGGCGGGCCCCCTGGATAGCGGGAGTCGCCGATATGGGAACCCACCTCCTCGGGGCGCAGGCCGAACTCCTCCGCCACCACCTGGGCCAGGATGGTGCGCGTCCCCGTCCCGATGTCTTGCGTGCCGCTGAAGGCCTCGACGGACCCATCGCCCATCACCCGCACCTCGCACGCGGCGTTCCGGTGGACGAGGTAGAGCCACTGGGACTGGGCGACTCCCATGCCCCGCTTGATGGCTCCCTTGTCCGAGCCCGCGGGCCGCCGTTTGCTCCAGCCGAACCGTTCGGCGCCCACGCGGCGCTCATGGGCCCGGGCCGGCAATCATCCGTCCCGGCGATGTCGATCTTCTCCCGAGCGCGAGCGGATCCATCCCGAGCTTCTCCGCCAACTCGTCCACGGCCTGCTCCAGGCCGAACATGCCCTGGGCCTGACCGGGCGCCCGGAAGGCGGCGCAGGGCCCCGTGTTGGTGAAGACGTCGTACTGCTCCACGTGCACGTTCGGGCAGTCATAGAGGGTGGAGTGGGCGAAGCCGACCCCCGCGCCTCCGGCCACGCCTCCGCTGCCATACGCCTGGAGCTGGAGCGCCACGAGGGTGCCGTCGCGCTTCGCGCCGAGCTTGAGCCGTTGAATGCTGTTGGGACGATGGCCGCCCGAGACATGCTCGTCCCGGCGATCCAGGATCATCCGCACTGGCGCCCGGGCCTTGCGCGACAGGTGGATGGCGAGCAGCCCGAAGTTGCCAATCCCATACTTCGCGCCGAAGCCGCCGCCGGTGAAGTCGCTGATCACCCGGACCTTGCTCTTCGGCAGGTCGAAGTGCTCGGCCGCCTCGTCCCGGACGCTGCCAATGTATTGGGTGGACGCGTAGAGGGTGAGCCCCTCGTCCCGCCAATCGGCGACGATGCCGTGCGGCTCCATGGGCACGTGGGTCTGCACCTGCGTGCGGTATTCCGCCTCGACCACCACGTCGGACTCGCGAAACCCCTGGGCGACATCCCCGCGCGGGCCCACTCCCCGGGGCTTCGTGTCGGGACCTCGCACGTTGCCCTTCTGGGGCAGACCCGGAGGCGCCCCTCCACCTCCCGCCGTCGCCGGCTGCTCGGTGGGGCCGGGGAAGACGCGAGGCGCGTTCTCCTTCATCGCCTCCTCGAGCTGGGTGACGTGGGCCTGGGGCTCGTACTCCACCTTGATCAGCCGCGCCGCGGCCTCGGCGGCGCGGGGGTTGTCGGCCGCGATCGCCGCGATGGGCTGGCCCGCGTAGCGGACCGTGGGATAGCGATTGCCCTTTTCCGCCTTGGGATCGCGCAACTGCGCGGTCGAGAGCACTCGCTCCAGCACGTGAACGGCTCGGACGCCCGGGGCACGCTCGGCCGCCGTGGTGTCGATGGACTTGATGCGCGCATGGGGCAGCGGCGAAGTCACCCACTTGCCCCAGAGCATGCCGGGAAGCTGGACATCGAAGGTGTAGCGGGCCCTGCCGGTGACCTTCTCGATTCCGTCCAGACGGGAGACGGGCTTGCCAATGGACTTGAGCTTGGCGTTCTCGGGGAGGGAGGGGTTCGTCCTCGGGGACGCGCCGGGTGACTTCCTTCAATCCCTGGCCGACAATCCCATACGGGAGTGCCTGCTGCCTCGAGGGCCCTGGGTTCGGTGGCGGCGGCTGCTGGGGACCCGCTTTCGGGCCCTTCTGTCCGTCGGTGGAGGCGCCAGCGCCCTGGGTACCCGTGGTATCCTTGACGTCTTGCATCAGCTGTTCCCCTTGTCTTTCCACCCGCCTGGGCCGCCGCGAGGGTCGCCTTGAAGACGTTGGGATAGGTGCCGCACCGGCACAGATGACCGCTGACCGCCTGCTTCACGTCCTCGAGCGTGCACTTCGGATTGCGCTCCACCAGCGCGGCGCAGCTCATCACCATGCCGGGCGTGCAGAACCCGCACTGCAGCGCATCGTTCTCCACGAAGGCGCGCTGGACCGGGTGGAGCTCGTCACCCCGGGCGAGTCCCTCGATGGTGGTGACCTTCCGGCCCCGGGCGTCCAGGGCGAGCGTCATGCAGCTCGCGGCGACCTCGCCATCGAGCCAGACCGTGCAGGCCGAGCAGGCGCCCCGGTCACAGCCAATCTTCGTTCCCGTCATGCCGAGGTGGTTGCGCAGCACCTCGGCCAGAGTCGTGGCGGGATCGGCCTGGACGGTCACGGCGCGGCCATTGACGGACAGGGACAGCGAGGCGGGCTCGGGGCCCAACACCGGTGGAGCGGACGCGGCCGCTTCGGCGGTCGACTGGACCAGCGTCGCGGTCAGCGCGGACGCGCCCGCGCCAGTGAAGAAATCCCGCCGGCTGAGTCTGGGCAGTGCGGGCTTGGGGTCGGAGTCATCATCGGATGGGGCCAATGTCGAATGCTCCTCTCGCGGATGAAGCTACTGGAGTCCTTCTCGCGTGGCCCAGCGGGAATCAGCACTTGGGGTGAAGGACGTCATGTTAAGGACAGTCACATGCGACGTCTCTCCTTCCCCTCCAATCGATTCATGCGTCAGGCCCGTCGGAGCGGTTCTCGTTTCACGTCCGTGCTGCTTCTCGTGTTGGGTGCTTGCCAGGAGAAATCCACGGCGGCTCCGCGGCCTCCCGTCGAGGCTCCTCCCGTGGCCCCCAGTGCCCCGTCCGTCACGCCCGACGCGGGCGCCCCCAGTGCCCCGGCCAGCCCCCGGCCCGAGGAGCCCGCCGCGGCGAGCCGCACCTTCTCGCGCCTGAAGGGCTCGCCGCGTCCCGCCTGGTTTCTCTGTGATGGGACGAACCGGCCCCGGATCGCCGTCGTCGAGCGCGACGAGGGGGCTCCACCGCCACGCTCACCTGGGTGGAGAAGCGCAAGGGCGCTCCGTCCACGCGGCAGACCTATGCACTGGGCGAGGTGTCTCCCGGAGCCGGTCAGCGCTTCTACCCGTTGCTCCAGGGCGGCAAGGAGGTGGGCAACCTGCACGCGGTCAACCCGGGCATGTTGCCCGAGCCCGACCGCGCGCTGATTCCTCCCTTCGTGAGCCTCCAGGCGGGTGGGGTGGACCTGTCCTGCCGGTGGATGCTGGGCGTGCGGGTGATGGGCTTCGATGGCACCCGCAGTGTGCTCGTCACCCAGGAGGGCACTGGGTTCACCTACCAGTCCTTCGACTTCGCCGCCGCCGCCAAGGCGAAGCAGACGCGGGTCGAGGGTTATGGCCAGACGACTCCGGCCTCACAGACGGTCAAGGGCGGGACCGAGGAGCGCACCTCGGACGGCTCCACCTTCACCTTCCGCAACGAGGGCTACACCTATGTCCTCCGGGCGGGTGCGGAGGCGTCATTGGATGTCTTGAAGGACGGGCGCTCCGTGCAGCGCTCCGACCTCCTCGCCTGGACCTACGCTCCACCTCCTCCCTGAGCCGGGTGCTGACCGTCAGAAGGGCTTTACGCGGGCGGTGCCCTGCGTTCGTCCCGCGCGGCGGCTCACGAGCGACACCACGCCCCACCACACGGCCGCCCAGAAGGTGGCAACCACGATCCACCCCAGTGGTGATGGCCCTGACCATCCACCCGACTGCGCCTGTCCGAAAACGGGGAGGCCAACCGCTTGCAAGGCCATGAGGGGCAGGTAGATCGAACCGGCCACCGCGGGCGCGATGGCCTCAGGCGCGAAGGCGGTCACGAGGACTTGGAGCGTCAGCAGCGAACCCCACGGCACCGTGCGCAGTCGCATCGTTTCACGGCCTCGTCGTTCGGATGGCTGGCGTGTGACGCCACCACGGGGACACTGGGCGAGGCTCGGCGAGCTTGTCAATCCTCCTCCTTCCTCCCCAGGGGAAGCTCGAGCGTGGCGGTGGCGCCCTTGCCGGGGCCGTCGCTCTCCAACGTGAGGTGCCCGCCGAGCATCTGTGCCGCCAGCGCGCTCGAGTGCAGGCCGAAGCCATGACCATGCTTGCGCGTGGTGAAGCCGTGCGTGAAGAGCCGCTCGCGCGCCTCGGGAGCGATGCCCATGCCGTTGTCCACCACCTCGATGCGGGCCTTGTTCCCCTGGGCGGTGAGCCGCACGTGCAGCCGCCGCTGGCTCTCGGGGAGCACGTCCAGCGCGTGCTTGGCGTTGCTGATGAGGTTGATGAGGATCTGCAACACCTTGTGCTTGTCCACCTGCACCTTGGGCAGCACGGGCAGCTCGCGGGTGATGGTGATGCCATGGCGCTTGAGCGAGGCCATCTGGATGCGCAGCGCGTCGATGACGAGCTGGGCGAGGTCGCACTCCACCGCCAGGACGGCGGTCTTCGCGTAGGTCTGTTGCACCTGGACGATGGCGCGGATGTGCTCGATGTTCCGGCCCATCTCCTCCACGTCTCCCAGCAGCTTCTCCTGCTCGCGCAGCAGCTCCTCGGACAGCTCGGCGAGGTAGTCGGGGATCTGCCGGCCTCGTGAGTCGTCCGTGAAGAAGTCCGCGAGGTCCGCGCGGTGCTCGAGGAGCATCGCGGAGACCTGCTTCACCCGGCTCACGCGCGAGTCGCCCACGGCCCGGCGCAGCATCTCCACGTTGATGACGGCGCTGGTGAGCACGTTGCCCACGTTGTGCAGCACGTTGGAGGCCACCTCGCTCATGCCCACCTCGCGCGCCGTGTCCACGAGCTGGGCCTGGGCTTCCTTCAACGCGCGCGTGCGCTCCTCCACCCGTTGCTCGAGCGCGTCGTTGGCCGGCGCAGGGCGGCCTCGCCCCGCTTCACGTGCTCGTACAGCCGCGCGTTCTCGATGGAGATCGCCGCCTGCGAGGCGAGGTGGCTCAGCAGGACGAGCCGCTTCGGGTTGAAGGCGTTGGTGGCCGGTTGTTCTCCAGATACAGCGCTCCGCAGAACACGTCCTGGCGCATCAGCGGCAGGCACAGCACCGAGCGGGTCTCGTGGCCGCGCAGGTACTCGTCGGACGAGAACGGATGGGGCTGGGCGGCGTCGTCGATGTGGACGTACTCGTGGGTGCGCTTGACGTAGCCGATGAGCGTCCAGGGCAGATCCTGGGGAGTGCCTCGCGCCCCGACGAGCACGGCGCTGTCCTCCGGCTGGCCTCCGGACATGGCGGCGACCGAGAGCGAGTCCCCGTGGGGCAGCAGCAGGGCGCCGCGTTGGGCCCCGGCGTTCTCGATGGCCACGTGCAGCAGGGTCGTCGCCAGCTGCTCCAGGACGATCTCCCGGGAGATGGCCTGCTGCGCCTTGACCACCGTGAGCGCGTCGAGCTGGGTGGCGTCCGTGGTGGCGGTGGTGGTGTCCTCGACGTCGTTCCGGAGGGCTCGAGGCCGGGCCACCGGGACTCCAGGTGACGCACCTTGCCCAGGGCGCCCCATTGTTGGTACGCCGCCCGGGCATCGCGCGCGAAGGTGAGGGCCGTGGTCGTCGCCCGCCGCGCGCGCCAGAAGTTCGCCGCGAGTTCCGCCGCGATGCCGGTGTTCTGGGTGAAGCCGTTGTCTCGCGCCGAGCGGATGGCGTCCTCATAGGCGATGATCGCGTCGTCCAGCCGCCCCGTGAGCCGGGACAGCTCCGCGAACACCATGCGCTCGGGGGCGCGGAAGGTCTCGGGGCAGTTGTCCGCCCAGGCCGCGAGCTGCTCGTGGTGCCGCTGGATGGCCTCGAGGGTCTTCTCCCGCGCCGCCGTCGCCTCGCTCGGGCAGGTCGCGGCCAGCGTGAGGGCGCGGTAGAGGTGGAAGTCCAGGATGTTGATGCTTCCCCTCATGACCCAGATGTACCCGGCCACCAGGTTGGCGGCCTCGAGCGCCTCCTCGTAGGCGCCACCCATGAAGCGGGACTTCATCTTGACGAGCCAATAGGTGCTGCGCTGGCCGTTGGATCGCGAGGACTTCAGTGCCACCTCGAACGCCTGCTCGTCGAAGTCCTCCCCGCTCAGCGTGTCGAACGAGAGCGAGTGCCCGCGCAACTGTTGCACGTAGCTCTGATGGAGCAGGAGCATGCCTCGCGCATCGGAGGCCCCCACCTTGTGGGAGAAATCGCCTCGCACGAGCGCTTCCTGGTAGACGTCATCCAGGTGGTGCCCCATGGCGAGCCGGTTCAGGGTGATGGAGTTGCCGCAGTAGGCGGCCACATGGAATTCTCCCTGCTGGACGGCGTGCTGAAAGCCCTCGATGACGAGCTGCTGGGTCACGGCGAGGGGCTGGGCCCAGTAACTGATGAATTGCAGGCTGAAGAGCACCTTGGCCCGCTGGGAGGGCAGCTCGTGGTGCTCGAGGTACTGACGGGCGAGCAATCCCAGCGCATAGCCCTCCCGGTAGTGGTTGAAGTGGGCGCCGGCCATCACCCCCAGCCAGCTGAACCCGGACAAGGCGGTTTCGGTGAAGCCGTGCCGGAGCGTCAGGGTGACCATCTGGCTCAGGTTGATGATGAGCAGGTGGGGATCGGTGAAGAAGGACGAGGAGAAGAGGGACAGGAGGGCGTTCATCGTCAGCTTCATGTCCGGATCCGTCATGCGGGGAAGCGCGTCGAGGCTCCGGATGGGGCGCTCCCCGAGCAGTGTCCGTGCCTCCTCGTAGGCGGCTGTCGCTTCCTGTGCGGAGGGGGCCGCGGGGATCGACATGCCCAGCAAGGCCAGACACTCCAGGATGCAGGCGCTGGCCTCCTTCATCCGGGACGTGCCCACGTAGTGGTCACTCAGCTGCAGGTAGGTGGCCACCCTGTCCGCGCGGGTGGGTGCCCGGGTGAGGAGTCCCTCCAGCAGCCGGCTCGTCTCGGCGGGATTGCCGCTCATGTGCTCGCACTGGGCCCACGCGAGCCGCACCTGGAAGGCCAGCGCGGCGTCCGTCTCCCACGGGTCCCCGGGAATGAGCGAGAAGGCCTTGGTGAAATAGGAGATGGCGGGGCGATGCGCGATGGAGGCCTTGGCCTTCATGCCCGCCTCGGCGTTCAGCCGCGCGAGGAGGTGGCGCTCCGCGGGCTCGTGGATGAGCTCCATCGCGTCGTTGAGCTGGCTCACCACGTCGAAGAGCTTCTGGTGCAGTTCCTCCGGCGGGAGGCTCGCGAGCAGCGTCCGGCCGATGCTCAGGTGGACGGCCTTGCGCTCCTCCGCGGAGATGAGGGCATGGGCCGCCTCGGTGGATGCGGTCATGCAGGAAGCGCAACTGCTCCGGGCCGTCGCGCATCAACAGGCCTTCCTGCAGCGCGGGGGCGAGTCCCCGCTCCACCTCGTCTTCCCCTGGTTGCCCGGACAGGGTGTTGAGCATCGCGAGGGAGAAGACATGGCCCACGCACGCGGCCAGGCTCAGCAGGCGTTGGTCCCACGCGGGGAGCTGGCGCAGCTTGGCCACCATGAAGTCGACCACGTTGTCCGAGTAGCCCCTGGCCCGGATGCGCTCGGCGTCCCATTGCCGGTGTCCTGGGGCGTGCGGGTGAGCAGGCCGTCCTGGTCGAGCGCGAGCAGGAGCTGGTTGATGAAGAACGGGTTGCCGCCCGTCTTCTCGCGCACCAGCGCCGACAGGGGGCGTACGAGCCCGGACCCGCTCCGGGCAGCGCGTCCGTGACGAGCTGCTGGACCTGCTCCACGCTCAGTGGCTCGAGCCGGAGGTCGGTCACCCGGGCGCCTGACTTGCGCGCCGTGTCCACCGTCAGCATCAGCGGATGCGCGGGCGTGACTTCGTTGTCCCGGTAGGCCCCGAGCAGCAGCAGGGGCGGTGTCTCCGGATGGGTGAGCAGGTGCTGGAGGAGCTGGAGGCTGGCCAGGTCCGCCCACTGCAAGTCATCCAGGAAGAGGACGAGGGGGTGCTCCGGCGTGGCGAAGACGCCGAGGAACTGGCGGAACACCCGCCTGAAGCGGTTCTGCGCCTCGGTGAGCGTCAGCTCCGCGACCGGGGGCTGCCGGCCCACGATGCGCTCCAACTGGGGAACGAGCTCCACCAGCACCGGCCATTCTCCGCCCAGGCCGCCTGGAAGCGCTCACGCCACAGGGCCAGCTCCTCGTCGCTGCCCGCCATCAACTGTTGCACGAGCCCGCGGATGGCCTGCGCCAGCGTCGCGTAGGGGATGTCGCGCTGGAACTGCTCGAACTTGCCGCTCAGGAAGAACCCACGCCGTTGCACCACCGGCTTGTGCAGCTCCCGCACCACCGAGGACTTGCCGATGCCGGAGTAGCCGTGCACCAGCATGAGCTCCGTCGCTCCTCCCCGCGCGACGCGCTCGAAGCCCCACAGCAGCGTGGTGACGTGCGTCTCGCGCCCATAGAGCCGCTGCGGCAACTGGAAGCGTTGGGGGCTGTCCGCGGTGCCCAGGGGGAACGCCTCGAGCGCCCCGTCGCGGCACTTCTCCAGATCGCTCAGCAGTCCCTCGGCGCTCTGGTAGCGCTCCTCGGCCGTCTTGGCCAACAGCTTGAGCACGACGGCCGAGACGGCGGCAGGCACGGCGGGGACGAGCTCGTGGGGAGGCTTCGGACGTTGGGCGATGTGGGCGTGGAACCACTCGAGCGCGTCCCGTCCCTGGAACGGACGCAGCCCGGTGAGCAGCTCGTAGAACGTGACCCCGAGCGAGTAGAAGTCCGTGCGGTAGTCCACCTGGCGATTCATCCGCCCGGTCTGCTCGGGCGACATGTACGCGAATGTTCCCTCGATGAGGGCGGCGGGCGCCGCCTCCTGGTGCTCCACCCGTTGGAGCGTGGCCACCCCGAAGTCGATGAGGCGGGCGCCGCCCTCGGGCTCGGCGATGATGTTGGCGGGCTTGATGTCCTTGTGGATGACGCCGTGGCGGTGCACCTGCGCGAGGGTGGAGGCCAGCGAGAGGGCCAGCTCCAGGAACCGGGGCACCTCCATGGGTTTGCCCACGACCTCGGCCAGGGGCTCGCCCCGCAGCCGCTCCATGAGGATCACGGGACGGCCCAGCAGGTCCTCCTGCGAAAAGGCGCGGACCACGCCGCCCACCTCCCGCAGCCGCCGCAGGATGTCGAACTCCCGGCGGTAGCGCTCGCGCTCACGCAGGCTCGGGGATTGGACGGCGGGGGTCTTGATGATGACCGGCAGGCCATCCGACTCACGCACCGCGTGGAAGAGCACGCTCGCGCTGGTCGTGCGCAGCGTACCGAGGAGCTTGTACCCTGGAATGTCGAGCATCATGCGTCGGCCGGGGCGCTGACACGCTTGGGCGCAACAGTATGGGGTGTAACAGGGTCGGAGGGACTCCGTCATGCGCATCCACTCCGCTGGCTCGCCCCCCCGCGGAACCCGGACTGATGGCATCTCCAGGGACAGACCCCGAGTTCAACCCCCAGGCCAGATGCTCCTCCTGCTGCCGCCCTGGCGCTCGTGCGGGCGTTCGTCCTGGAGCTGCCCTGGCGGGTAGGGCGGCTCAGAAGTCGAAGGTCGCGAGCGCCTGGGCCACCACGCCCGTGGGGGCGGAGCCACGCGGCGAGCTCCACCCCACCAGGCCCTGCAACTGGAAGCCCTTCCACACGTAGGACGCGGTCGGGCCGACCACCAGTCCGAAGGGCCGCCCCCGTCCTCGGGCGTCTTGAACTCGTCGACGAGCTCGAAGTGGACGCGCCCCTCGATGCCCGTGCGGAAGGCGGAGGTGAGCCGGTACGACGCGAGCGAGGATGCCTCGAAGTCCACGTCGCCCCGGTGGCCCAGGCCCTTGCCGACGAGCACGTTCCCCGTCAGCCCCACGCGTCCGAGGGTCCTCCCGAACGCCAGTTTGGCATCCAGTTCCGAACCCGTTGATTCCATGCCCACCGCCCTGAAGCGCACGAAGGCCGTCAGGTTCACGGGCGCGACGGCCTCGGAGAGCAACTGCCAGCGCACGGAGGCCGCGGGCGTGAACGAGCCTCCCTGCCACTGGGAGGAGACGCCCAGTGCGAGGTTCGTGACGGGGGACCACAGCAGGGACGCGCCCAGGCTCGTCACGGAGGAGTCCGCGCCATCGTCCGACTGATCGAGTCCGCCCCCGGCGCTGACCCGGACGGTGCCCGCGCCGGCACCGCGGCGGCCTCGGTGAGGAGCGTATCTCGCATGTTCCAGTCGTCTTCGGCGGCGCGAGCGAGCGCCGGGACACCCAACACGAAGAGCACGATCGTCCGCGATGTCGTCTTCATCCGGTATGAAAGCCCTCATGGCTCCGAGAGCGACAAGAGGGCCCAGACTCCTCTGGAGGGGAGTGTTCATCCGTGAGCACCCTCCGACTCCTGGGAGCACTTGGCGCAAGCCTTGACGCCTCCCACCCTTGCCTCTCGGATAGCGGAGGGGTGGAGCATGGGGATGTGGCGTGAAGGAATGGGGTTGTTCCTCCTGTCATTGGGTATGGGTTGTGGGGTTGCGCTTCCGGACGATGGTGGGGAGGTCACGACGCGGGAAGTGCCCTCCGCGCTCCTCTGCCTTCCGGACGAGGCGAGCACCCAGCGGGTGCGCACCATCCTTCCCTCGGGCGACGGGTTTCTCTCTTCAGGTCGCCGACCCCGGAGTCCTTCGTGGAGTTCGGTGGCCAGCTCTACTTCGCCGCGAACTTCGAGGACGGCCGCGGGGCCCTGTGGAAGAGCGACGGCACGGAAGCAGGGACGGTCGCTGTGCGGGAGTTCCACGCCAGCGAGGGCAGCTCTCCGGTGGGCAGCCTCACGGCCTTGCCGTCCCTGCTCTTCTTCCAGGCGGAGGATGCCGAGCACGGGTCGGAGTTGTGGGTGAGCGACGGGACGAGCGAAGGAACGCGACTGCTGAAGGATGTGACGCCCGGAGTGGAGGGCTCGTCCCTGTCGAACATGACGGCGCTGGACAGCCGGCTCGTCTTCTTCCGGGGTGTGTATGACCCGGCGTCCTCGTCGTCGCGCTACGAGCTGTGGACGTCGGATGGCACCGAGGCGGGCACGGTGCTGGTGCGGGACTTCCCCGTGGGGGCCGAGGTGGGCTACCCGGCGGGCCGGTTGGGCGGCGCGCTGCTCTTCTTCGTCGGGGACGCGACGGGCACGGTGCTGTGGCGGACGGACGGCACGGCGGGGGGCACGGTTCTCCTCAAGCGCCTGGATGCCGCACCCGACAGCGCGTACGCCAGCGAGCTGCGCATCTCCGGCGGGCTCGCCTTCTTCTCCTTGGACGAACCGACTGGTGACACCGAGGTGTGGAGGACGGACGGCACGGAGGCCGGGACGGTGCGGCTGAAGACCTATGGCCCCACGCGCGGCATGGTGCACCTGCTCGACGTGCTGGGCTCCTACCTGTACCTGACGACGACCTCGTCCAGCACCCGGTTGATGGTCCTCAACCGCCTTCCGGTGGCGGGAGGCGACTCCACGAGCATTGTCACCCTTCCCAACGAGTACGCGGGCCAGCCGGATGCGTTTCCCGGGGGGCGACGTCAGCGTCGCTCCCCAGGGCACGAAGATCTTCTTCTCCGTCTACATTAGCAGCTCGGTCCCGGCGCCCCGGGACTCGCAACTGTGGGTAACGGATGGGACGGCCTCGGGCACGACGCTGTTGCGTCGGCCCTTGAGCCTGGCGGACGAGTACAGCTCGCCCATCTACGCCGTGAGCGACGAGCTCGTCTTCTTCAGCGCCTACGAGGAGGAGCCCGTGGGCCTCGAGCCCTGGGTGACGGACGGCACGCCCGGGGGAACGCGGCGGCTGAAGGACATCGCGCCCGCCGACATCGGCGGCTCCTATCCGCGGGACTTCTTCCGTGTGGGGGGCGCGTCTTCTTCAGTGCCTTCGACGAGACCCGGGCCAGCCAGTTGTGGTCCACGCAGCTGCGCGACGCGTGCGTGGCCCCGGTGCGCGAATAGAAAAGGGAAGGGGGCCCACAGCCGGAACGGTCCGGGCCCCCTTCCGTCCTCAGTCCCCTCGCCGCTTGGAGCGTGAGCGCTCCCTGCCGGCCTGGGTGAGGCTCTTCATGTGGCGCTGGTGCTCGCGCCGCGCAGCGGCGTCCGACTGACGGGCGTGGTAGGCCTGCTCGCGCCGCAGTTTCTCGAAGCCCTCGAGCCGCTCCCCGTCGAGCGCTCCCTCGTCCACGGCGGCACGCACCGCGCAGCGCGGCTCGCCCTGGTGGGTGCAGTCCCGGAAGTGGCAGTGGACGGCCAGCGCCACGATGTCCGCGAACGCCTCGTCGCGGGGGCAGGTGGGCGCGCAGCGCCTCGAGGCCCTCCCCAGCCCCCTGGGAGCACTTGGCGCAAGGCTTGACGCATCCCACCCTTGCCTCTCAGGTAGCGGAGGGGTGGAGCATGGCGATGTGGCGTGAAGGAATGGGGTTGTTCCTCCTGGCATTCGGTGTGGGTTGTGGGGTTGTGCTTCCGGACGAAGGGGAGGAGGTCGCGACGCGGGACGTGTCCTCCGCGCTCCTGTGCCTTCCGGACGAGGCAAGCACCCAGCGGGTGCGCACCATCCTTCCCCCCGTCGAGTTTCCGTCTCGCCTGTCGCCGACCCCGGAGTCCCTCGTGGAGTTCGGGGGTCAGCTCTACTTCGCCGTGAACCTGGAGGACGGCCGCGGTGCCCTGTGGAAGAGCGACGGCACGGAAGCGGGGACGGTTGCTGTGCGGGAGTTTCCCGCCACCTCTCAGGTGGGCAGCCTCACGGCGCTGCCGTCCCTGCTCTTCTTCCAAGCGGCGGATGCCGAGCACGGGTTTGAGTTGTGGGTGAGCGACGGGACGAGCGAAGGAACGCGACTGCTGAAGGATGTGACGCCCGGAGTGGAGGGCTCGTCCCTGTCGCACCTGACGGCGCTGGACAGCCGGCTCGTCTTCTTCCGGGAGGTGTATGACCCGGCGTCCTCGTCGTCGCGCTCCGAGCTGTGGACGTCGGATGGCACCGAGGCGGGCACGGTGCGGGTGCGCGACTTCCCCGCGGGGGTCGAGGTGAGCTACGTGGCGGGCCGGTTGGGCAGCTCGCTGCTCTTCTTCGTCAAGGACGCGACGGGCACGGCGCTGTGGCGGACGGACGGCACGGCGGGGGGCACGGTTCTCCTCAAGCGCCTGGATGCCGGACCCGACAGCGCGACCGCGGAGCATCTGCGTATCTCCGGCGGGCTCGCCTTCTTCTCCTTGAGCGAACCGACCGGCGACACCGAGGTGTGGAGGACGGACGGCACGGAGGCCGGGACGGTGCGTCTGAAAACCTATGGCCCCTCGCGCGGCACGGTGAACCTGCTCGACGTGCTGGGCTCCTACCTGTACCTGACGACGACCTCGGCCAGCACCCGGTTGATGGTCCTCAACCGCCTTCCGGTGGAGGGGGTGACTCCACGAGCATCGTCACCCTTCCCAACGAGTTCGCGAGCCAGCCGGAGGCGCTGCCGTACATAGGTGACGACGTCAGCGTCGCTCCCCAGGGCACGAAGATCTTCTTCTCCGTCGCCATCGGCAGCTCGGGCCCGGCGCCCCGGGACACGCAACTGTGGGTGACGGATGGGACGGCCTCGGGCACGACGCTGTTGCGCCGGCCCTTGAGCCTGTCGGACGAGTACAGCTCGCCCGTCTACGCCGTGAGCGACGAGCTCGTCTTCTTCAGCGCCTACGAGGAGTCCGTGGGCCTCGAGCCCTGGGTGACGGACGGCACGCCCGGGGGAACGCGGCGGCTGAAGGACATCGCGCCCGCCGACATCGGCGGCTCCTACCCGCGGGACTTCTTCCGTGTGGGGGAGCGCGTCTTCTTCAGTGCTCTCGACGAGACCCGGGCCGGCCAGTTGTGGTCCACGCAGTTGAGCGACGCGTGCGTCGCCCCGGTGCACGAGTAGGGGTCGTCCGGCCCCTGCTGCATCTGACTCGCGCGCAACCGGGCCTCGAGGAACTGCTCCAGCCCGCCGAGCTGGCTGGGGCCTCCCCGGGCAGCTCCGGCTTCTCTCCGTGGCGGACAAGATGGGCGAAGCCGTGCTGGCGAGGGTTGTTCATTCGCGAGCACCGGCGGATGCCCCAGGCCGTTGACGCGAATGGGCCCCCCCAGGCAGGCGAGCAGGGTCAATCCCGGGAGCACTTGGCGCAAGGCTTGACGCATCCCACCCTTGCCTCCCAGGCAGCGGAGGGGTGGAGCATGGCGATGTGGCGTGAAGGAATGGGGTTGTTCCTCCTGACATTGGGTGTGGGTTGTGGCGGTCCGCTTCCGGACGAAGGAGAGGAGGTCGCGACGCGGGAGGTGTCCTCCGCGCTCCTCTGCCTTCCGGATGAGGCGAGCACCCAGCGGGTGCGCACCATTTTTCCTCCCACCGAGTTCATCCCTCGCTTGTCTTCGTTCCCGGAGTCCCTCGAGGAGTTCCGGGGCCAGCTCTACTTCGCCGCGAACTTCGACGACGGCCGCAGGGCCCTGTGGAAGAGCGACGGCACGGAAGCGGGGACAGTCCTGGTGAAGCAGTTCCCAGTCACCGAGGCGCACATGACTCCCTGGGTGCGCGAGCTCACGGCCTCTGCGTCCCTGCTCTTCTTCCAGGCGGCGGATGCCGAGCATGGATCGGAGTTGTGGGTGAGCGACGGGACGAGCGAAGGAACGCGACTCCTGAAGGATCTGACGCCCGGAGTGGAGGGCTCGTCCCTGTCGCACCTGACGGCGCTGGACAGTCGGCTCGTCTTCTTCCGGGAGGTGTATGACCCGGCGTCCTCGTCGTCGCGCTCCGGGCTGTGGACGTCGGATGGCACCGAGGCGGGCACGGTGCGGGTGCGCGACTTCCCCGTGGGGGCCGAGGTGCCCAACGCGGCGGGCCGGTTGGGCGGCTCGCTGCTCTTCTTCGTCCGGGACGCGTCGGGCACGGTGCTGTGGAGCACGGACGGCACGGCGGGGGGACGGTTCGCCTCAAGCGTTTGGATGCCGGACCCGACAGCGCGTACGCCAGCGAGCTGCGCATCTCCGGCGAACTCGCCTTCTTCTCCTTGGTTGAACCGACCGGCGACACCGAGGTGTGGAAGACGGACGGCACGGCGGCCGGGACGGTGCGTCTGAAGACTTATGGCCCCACGCGCGGCGTGCGCCTGCTCGACGTGCTGGGCTCCTACCTGTATCTGACGACGACCTCGTCCAGCACCCAGTACATGGTCCTGAACCGCCTTCCGGTGGCGGGGGAGACTCCACGAGCATCTTCACCTTCCCCAACCCCTACGCGAGCCAGGGTGCGGCGTTGCCGTACGTGACGGACGTCAGTGTCGCCCCCCAGGGCACGAAGATCTTCTTCTCCTTCTACATTGGCAGCGAGGGTCCCGCGCCCCGGGACACGCAGCTCTGGGTGACGGATGGGACGGCCTCGGGCACGACACTGTTGCGCCGGCCGTTGAGCCTGTCGGACGAGTACGGCACACCCGTCTACGCCGTGAGCGACGAGCTCGTCTTCTTCAGCGCCTACGAGCAGGAGTCCGCGGGCATCGAGCCCTGGGTATCGAACGGCACGCCCGGGGGAACGCGGCGGCTGGAGGACATCGGGTCCGGCATCGACAGTTCCTACCCGCGGGAGTTCCTCCGCGTGGGGGATCGCGTCTTCTTCAGTGCCTTCGACGAGACCCAGGCCAACCAGTTGTGGTCCACGCAGCTGCGCGACGCGTGCGTGGCCCCGGTGCGCGAATAGGGGACGTCCGGACGCCCCTGCTTACTGCATCTGCCGCGCGCGCAGCTGGGCCTCGAGCTGCTGGCGGACCTCCGGTGGGAGCTGATCCAGTCCGCCGAGCTGGCTGGGGCCGCCCCGGGGCAGCTCCGGCTTCTTGAAGAGCTGGAGCCCCTGGGCGAGCCGCGTCTTCACGTACTCGGGCAGCGCGTACGCCAGCGGCTCGCTGGAGGTCCGGGCGTAGAACTCCTTCACGCCGGCCGCGCTCCCGGGCGCCTCCTTGCCCAGCCGCAGCGTCTGCGACGGCGAGCTCGAGGGAGATCTCGACGAGCGCCGCCGGGGTGTTCACCCCCAGCTGGGCCTCGCCCGGCGAGCCGTCGACGACCCGGGCCGCGCGCAGCGAGCCGAGCCACGAGAGCACGGACTCCACCGGCTGGAGTCGAACTCGAAGCCCGCGGGCAGCGTCCTCGGTTCGAGCACCTTCCACTCCGAGCCCTCCCGGGCGACCTGGACCGGGGTCGGGCCCGCCTGGAGCTTGAACCGGGTCACCTTGGGCTGCTCGAAGTGGAACAGGCGCAGATCTCTCAGGTCCGTCAGGCGCTTGCGCAGGGCGTCCGCGCTGTAGGCCGCGAGCTGGTACACCTGCGCGTCCCCGTCGATCCGGGCGGCCACCGCCGCCCCGTCCTTGCCCGCCGGGGCGAGGTGCACGGCGATCGTCTTGCCGTCCTTGAGCTTCGCCTCGACCGTGTCGTGGGCACCACCCAGGCCCGTGGCCGTGTCCGCCGCCGCCTCGCCCTCGAGGAAGTCCTGGGCGCTGAGCGAGGAGAGCTGCCGCGCCACCGGTCAGCCAGTGCCGGGTCGAACCGGAAGTTCGGGGAAGCGCCGTTCCCTCCGCCACGCTCCACTCGCCCGGCTTGGAGCCAGCGTTCAGGGTGAGCACCTCGCCATCCTTCGAGCGCAGGGTGAGCTGGGTGAGGTCCTCCGGCTCGAGCGAGAGCAGGGCGCGCTTGCGCCAGCCCTTCACGTCCTTGCGCACCGTCCAGTCCAACCGGCCGCGGGCGACGAACACCTCGTTCTCACCGGCCTTGCGCACGTAGGCGCCCCCACTCCTGGCGGACTTGCCGAGCACCAGCTCGATCGCCGGAGCCTCCGACTGCACGACCTTGAGCTTGAGCCCCTTCGCGTCATCGAGCTCGTACTCAGCGTGGGTCTCCACGCGGTCGGTCACGAAGTCCGGATGGCGCAGCTCGCCCAGGGCGTCCAGGGCGCTGGTCACCAGGGACTCGTCCGCCACGTACTTCTGCTCCGGCTTCGCTGGGTCCACCACCCGCCACCCGTCGCCCTCCTTCTCCAGCCGGGCCGAGCGCGCGCCGCTGAGCTCGATCGAGGAGACCTTGTCCTTGTCCACCCGGGGCAGCTCGAGCTTGCGCACGCCCACGCTCACGTGGTCCTCGCGGGTGGCCAGCACCGCCACGAGTAGCGCGGCGAAGATGCCCAGGACGATGATCGTTGTCTTGTTCATCGTGTGTCCTCCAGCGGCTCAGACGGTGACGCGGCTCCGGCGCGCCTCACGCATGCGCCAGCGCACCAGGCCGAAAGCGGTGAACAGGAAGGGGATGCCGAGCACGTTGCCGTACTTCACGGTGTTGCGCGTGGCGTCCGAGATGTCCTTGTCCAACGGCGCCTCCGCGAGGCCGCGGGTGCGCATGTTGAGCAGGGCCGAGTCGAGCAGCAGCCAGTCGGCCACGTTGAGCAGGAAGGCCTGGTTGGCCGAGCTCATGAAGTCATCCCACAGCGCCGCCGAGCCACCGGCGACGATGACGCGCGGCTCGCCCTTGCTCTCCGCGAGCAGCGGCGTGGCGGAGCTGACGTTGGCCTGGGCGGCGAAGTGGCTCTTGAGCTTGCCGGACACCTGGACGATGAGCGGGTAGGGGCCGCCCACGGAGGGGGACTCGTTGCGCCAGTCCCGGCGCGGATCGATGTTGAAGGGCTTGGACTCCAGCCAGCTCGTCTTGGAGGACTTCGCGAGCACCGTGCCCTGCACGCCCTCGGGCGTCTGGAGCGAGACGGACGTGGTGAAGGGCAGCAGCACGCCGCCAATGCCCTTGGACACCGGACTGTTTCCCTCGAGCTGCGCGAGCAGCGGGATGAACGGGTAGGGCACCGGCATGTCGATGACCATGAAGCCGCGCCGCTCCTGCATGGACAACTGTCCGGAGCGCGCGTCCGCCACGAGCTGCTCCCCGAGCTTCACGCCATACGTGGCCAGCAGCGGCGCCAGCCCGTGCTCCGCCTCGCTCTGCTCGAAGGTGCGTGGATCCACGCGCAGCGCATCCAGGAAGAACGCCGCGCTCTTGCCCTCCATGAGGAACTGATCGATGGCCTCGAGCTCGTTGGGCTTGAGCGCCGTCTTGGGCCCGATGACGAGCAGCGCGTCCACGCTCTCCTCCACGCGCTTGTTCTCGCCGAGGTTCACCGGGCGCACCTCGTAGAGCTGGCCGAGCAGCATCTTCAGGCGGCCGAGCTTGTCCTGGAGGCCCGGCTCGTCATGCCCTTGCAGCACCCCCAGCACGGGCGTCTTGGTGCGCGTGAGCTTGCGCAGCAGCAGGGTGAGGTCGTACTCGAGCGTCTGGGTATCGGCCACCACCGGGATGACTTCCTTCTTCTCCTGGTGCTTGATGACGATGCCCATGTAGGCGCGCTTCGTCTGCACCTGATCGTCCTCGACGACGCGGACCTCGACGGGCTGGATGCCCTCCTGGGCCAGCTCGCGCTCCACGGACGTCGGCTCGCGGAAGGTGCGGCCGAAGATGTCGCGCTTCGTCTCCCGCTTCGCCTCCTTGTCGGCGTCCGTCTCCTGCGTCATGGGATCCAGGAACTCGAAGCTGAGCTTGCCCCGGGACGCGGCGCGGTACTCCTCGAGCAAGTCCCGCACGTAGCGCGCGTTGCTCGAGTACGGAGGGGGCAGCTTGTCGGTGAAGTAGGCGGTGACGGTGACGGGATCCTTCAATTCCTCCATCGTCGTCCGGGATGCCTCGGACAGGGTGTAGGTGTGGTCGCGGGTGAAGTCCAGGCGCTTGAAGGCGCGCAGACCGAGGATGTTGAGCAGCACCAGGCTGCCCACGATGCCGAGCAGCAGGACGGTGGCGTTGAGGGTGTTCTTTCTCATCGCGGGCCTCACTGACGAACGTTGCTCAGGGTGCGCGTGGTCAGGGCGAGCCCCACCACGGTGAGCGTCACGTAGAAGAGGACATCGCGGGAGTCGAGCACGCCCCGCGCGATGTTGTCGAAGTGGTAGTCCACCGAGAGGTACTGCAGGACTTCCGAGAGCGTCTGCGGCAGCACCACGGCGAACTTGTCGACGAAGTAGAAGGCGAAGCAGAGCACCAGGCCGATGATGAAGCCGACGATCTGGTTGCGGCTGAGCGCGCTCGCCCACAGCCCGATGGCCAGGAAGCTCGAGGCGAGCAGCACCGGCCCACGTAGCCCATCACCACCGGGCCCCAGTCGAACGAGGCGCCCGGCGCGGTGAGCGCCGCCACGCTCAAGGGATAGGGCAGGGTGAGCAGCAGCCCCACGCCCACCATGCCCAGGGCCGCGAGGAACTTGCCCGTGACGACCTGCCAGTCATTCAGGGGCAGGGTGAGCAGCAATTCCAGCGTGCCGGACTTTCGCTCCTCGGCGATGAGCCGCATGGTCACCGCCGGGGCGAAGACCACGAAGAGCACCGGCGCCACTCCGAAGAAGCCTCGCAGCGAGGCCTGTCCCGCCACGAACAACGTACTGAAATAGAGCCAGCCCGCGGTGAGCAGGAATCCGCCGAGCACGATGTAGGCGACCGGCGAGTTGAAGAAGCTCCTGAACTCACGCCGGGCGACGGCGAGTGTCGTTCCCATTCGCTACCTCTCGTGAGATTGATTCGAAGTCTGGACGGGCGTCACGCCGCGTGCGGCGTGGCCTCGGGCCCGGTACGCGTGGGGGTCTCGCTCCTGGCGGCCTCTCCCCCGGTGAGCTTGCGGAAGGTCTCCTCCAGGCTCACGTGCCGGCGCTTCACCTCCAACAGACAGAGGTCGTTGCGCACCGCGGCATCGAAGAGCGCCCGGCGGATGTCCTCCACGCCGTAGCGCAGGCTGAAGCCGAGCGTATCGCCGCCCTCGGCCTCCGCGCTCTCCACGCCGGTGACGCCCGGCACCTGCGCCAGCACGGCGCGCACCTGCTCGGGCCGCAGCGGGGCTCCCGAGCGCGAGGCGAGCACCACCGTCACCGAGCCTCCCTCGGAGGTGGTGAGCCGCTCGGGGGCGTCGTCCGCCACCACCTTGCCCTCATTGATGATGAGGACGCGGCTACACGTGCTCTGCACCTCGCTCAGGATGTGGGTGCTCAGGATGACGGTCTTCTCCCGGCCCAGGTCCTTGATGAGGTTGCGGATCTCCACGATCTGGTTGGGGTCCAGGCCCGTGGTCGGCTCGTCGAGGATGAGCAGATCCGGATCATGGAGGATGGCCTGGGCGAGTCCCACGCGCTGCCGGTAGCCCTTGGACAGTTGTTGGATGTCCTTGCCCAGCACGCTGCCCAGACCACAGCGCTCCACCGCGGAGCGGATGCGCGCCCGGCGTTGGCCTTTGGGCACGCCGCGCACGTCGGCGATGAAGTCCAGGTAGTCCCGGACCATCATCTCCTCGTACAGGGGGTTGTTCTCCGGCAGGTAGCCAATCAACCGCCGCGTGGCGACCGGATCCTCGCTGACGTCGATGCCATTGACCTGGGCCACCCCCGAGGTCGGCGTGACGAAGCCCGCCAGGATCTTCATCGTGGTGGACTTTCCGGCGCCATTGGGCCCCAGGAATCCCACCACCTGCCCCCGGGGGACCTCGAAGCTCACCCCGCGCAAGGCCTGTGCGGTACCGTAGGACTTCGTCAGTCCTTCGATGCGAATCATCGGTTGAGACACGATCTCTACCTCGTGAAGCGACCACATGAGTCGATGCGGGGCCCACCTAAGACGCCCCTCGGCACCTGTCAACGTGGCTGGAAACGAATTCTTCCCCAGCCCCGGACTCTCGACTCAGCGCGCCATGCCTGCCCCACGAGGGAGTCACCCGGCACGTGTCTCAGTGGATGGACACCTCGAAGGGCATGCGGGCGTAGACGCCGGACGGGTCATTCAGGGAGCGCAGGACCTCCACCTGATGCTGGACGTCGGCCATCAGCACGTCCACCGCCGAGCGGGCCTTGGGCCGGGCCTCCTCGTTCAGGGACTCCGCGAGCTGCTCGGCGAAGGACTTGCGGCCCTTGGGCATGTCCATCCGGTAGTCCTTGCCCACGCCCGCCTTCTCGGCGGCGAAGCGCGCCGCGTCCTCCAGGGTTCCAAGCTCGTCCACGAGCCCCAGCTTCTGGGCCTGGACCCCGGACCACACGCGGCCCTGGGCGATCTCCTTGAGCTTCTCCCGGTCCAGCTTGCGGCCCTCGGACACCTTGTCCAGGAACTGCTCGTAGACGCGATCCGTGAGGGCCTGGATGCGCGCCAGCTCCGCCTCGCTCTGGGGACGCGTGACGGTACCCAGGGTGGCCATGCGCGCCGTCTGCACGCCATCGAAGGTGACGCCCAGGTCATTGGCCAGCTTCTGGAAATTGGGCAGCAGTCCGAAGACGCCGATGGAGCCCGTGAGGGTGTTGGGCGCGGCGAAGATGCGGTCCGCGTAGGTGCTGATCCAATAGCCTCCGGAGGCGGCATAGGTGCCCATGGAGACCACCAGGGGCTTGGTCTTCTGGGTGAGGATGACCTCGCGCTGGATGAGATCCGAGGCGCTGGCGCTTCCACCCGGGCTGTTGACGCGCAGCACCACGGCCTTCACGTCGGGATCCTGCCGCAGCTTGCGCAGCTCCCGGCTGAGGCGATCCCCGCCCACCTGGTCCGAGCGCCCCTCTCCGTTGACGATCTCTCCCTCGGCGTACACCACGGCGATGCGGTTCTTGCCCTTACCGGGACGCACCTCGGTGCCGGCATAGGCGGCCAGATCGACCTGGTTGAAGCTCTTGTTCTCGGAGTCGGTGCCCGACAGCTTCTTGAGCTCCTCGATGACCTCGTCGAAGGACGCGACGCGATCGACGAGCCCGGCGACCTGGGCCTCCTCGGGCAGGAGCATGCCCTTGTCGTCCGCCAGGGCCTGCAGGGCCTCCGGGGTCAGCTTGCGATCGGGGGCGACCGTGGTCTTCCACTCGGTCCACAGGTCGTCCAGCAGCACCTGCATCTGCTCCCGGCTGGGATCGCTCATGCGGTTGAGGAGGAAGGGCTCCACCGCGGACTTGTACTTGCCGACGCGGGTGACCTGCACCTGGACGCCGAACTTCTGCAGGGCGTCGCCGAAGAACGTGGTCTCGGACGCCGGGCCATTCATCTCCACCTCGCCGGCGGGGTTCACGAAGAGGGGCGAGGCGACGGAGGCCGGTAGTAGTCGCGCTTGGCCCAATTGACGTTGTAGGCGAGCACGGGCTTCTTGGCCTTGAAGCGCTGCAGCGCGCCGCGGAACTCGCGCAGCGCGGCGGGGCCCGAGCCGTAGCCGGCGGGCGTGAGGTTGCTGGTGATGTAGAGCCCGACGATGCGCTCGTCCGCCGCGGCCCGGTCCACGGCCGCCACGGCGGTGGCGAGCGCCAGGGTCCGGCTCTTCTCTCCCTGGAGGGCGGTCTGGAGGATTCCGACACGCCCGGCGCGTTGGCGTGGTCCAGCAGGTTCATGTCCAGGTCCACGACGAGCACGGCCTTGGGCGGCACCGGGGGCTCGCTGGAACCACCCACCACGGCCACGAAGCCCACGAACAGGAAGAGGCTGCCCACGACGAAGACCCCCAGCGCCACCAGGCAGGCGAAGAGCGTCTTGAAGAAATCCTTCATGTATTCACCCCGAAGAAGCGCCCAGCATGCCGCGATGGCCGCCCGGCGCGGGTAGGAAAAGGTGCCACGGTCTCCAGTCAACGCTCATTCGCGGACGAAGGGGGGCCTCCGTCGGGCGCCCCCCGGACGGTCTCCCGGGGGGCCTCCCTGGGGCCGGGCGTGAACGGAATCTCCAGGGTGGCCGTGGCCCCCTTGCCGGGGCCCTCGCTCTCGAGCGTCAGCCGTCCCCCCAGCATCTTCGCCGCCAGCGCGCTCGAGTGCAGGCCGAAGCCATGGCCGTCCTTGCGCGTGGTGAATCCATGCGTGAAGAGCTTGCCCTGGACGTCCGGCGCGAGGCCCACGCCGTTGTCCGTCACCTGGATGCGCGCCCACCCGTTGTCGGCGGTGAGTCGCACGCGCAGGTGCCGATGCTGCTCGGGCATCGCGTCCATGGCGTACTTGGCGTTGGCCACGAGGTTGACGAGGATCTGCATCACCTTGTGCTTGTCGAGCTGTACCCGGGGCAGGAGGGCGAACTCGCGGGTGAGGGTGACGCCGTGGCGCTGGAGCGAGGTGTATTGGATGCGCAGGGTGTCGTCGACGAGTTGCGCCAGGTCGCACTCCTCGGTGAGCAGCGGCGTCTTCGCGTAGGTCTGCTGCACCTGGACGATGGCGCGGATGTGCTCCAGGTGCCGGTTCATGGCGTCCAGGCTCTCCTGCAGGTTCGTCTGCTCCTTGATGAGCTCGGAGGCGAGCGCGGAGACGTAGTCGGGCAGGCGGCTGCCCCGGGGATCCTTCGTGAGGAAGTCCACCAGCGTCTCGCGGTGCTCCTCGATCATCGTGGCCACCTGCCGCACCCGGACGACCCGTGACGCGCCCACCGCGTGGCGCGTCGTCTCGAGGTTGACGACGGCGCTGGTGAGGACGTTGCCCACGTTGTGCAGCACGTTGGAGGCGATCTCGGACATGCCCGCCGCGCGTGCCATCTCCACCAGCCGGGCCTGGGCCTCCTTGAGCTCGTGGGTGCGCTCGTCCACGCGCCGCTCCAGCTCGTCGTTGGCGTCGCGCAGGGCGGCCTTGGCCTGATGGATGTCGGCGTAGAGCCGCGCGTTCTCGATGGAGATGGCGGCCTGGGAGGCGATGTGCCCGAGCAGCCTGAGGCGGGACGGGGTGAAGGCATCCGCGGTGAGGCTGTTCTCCAGATAGAGCACGCCGACGAGCTCCTCCCGGCGCAGCAGCGGCAGGCAGAGCACCGCCTTGGCCCGGCCGCGCTCGAAGTAGACGTCGGAGGCGTAGGCATGGGGCCGGGAGGCATCCCCGATGAGCACGTGCTCGTGCGTGCGCTTGACGTAGGCGAGCAGAGACCAGGGCAGCTCGTGCGGGAGGGGTCTTCCGGAAGCACCACGGCGCCTCCCTCCGCCACGTTGGAGATGGCCACCAGCCGCAGCTTGTTGCCGAGTGGGCGCAGCAGGGCACCGCGCTGGGCGCCGGCGTTCTCCATGGCCACCCGCAGCAGGGTGGACACCAGTTGCTCCAGGACGATCTCCCCGGAGATGGCCTGCTGGGCCTTCACCACGGTGAGCGCATCGAGCTGCGTCGCGGTCGTGTCCGAGGCGCCGCGGGCCGGAGGACTCGCCGCGCCCGAGAGCGAGGGCCACTGGTCCTCCAGGTGCTTGACCTTGCCGTCGGCCCCCCACGTCCGGTACGCCTCCCGCGCCTCGCGGGCGTAGGCCAGGGCGATGGTCTTGACCCCCGCTCGCGCCAGAAGCGCGCCGCGAGTTCGTTGGCGAGCGCGACGTTCTGGATGAAGCCGTGCTCGCGTGCCGATTGGATCGCCGCATCGTAGGCGTGCATCGCCTCGTCCCACTGGGCCCGTCGGTAGGCGAGCTCCGCGGAGACCAGCCGCTCGGGGGCGCGGAAGTTGCCGGGATTGTTCTCCGCCCAGGTCTCGAGCTGCCGCTGGTGGCGCCGCATGGCCTCGAGGTACTCCCGCCGTGCTTCTGGCGCCGCGTCCTCGCAGCAGGCGGACAGGGCCAGGGCGCTGTAGAGGTGGAAGTCGACCAGTTGGATATGGCCGACCGAGGACCAGAGGAGCTCCCCGGCCCTGGCCGACGCCCGCCGCGCCTCCTCGTACCGGCCACACATGAAGCGCGACTGCGTCTTGGTGATCCAATACCAGCACTCCATGGTGCTCATGTGCGGTACCGACGCCAGCCCGAGCTCGAAGGACTCCTCGTCGAAGTCCTCACCGTTCAGTGAGTCGAAGGAGGGAGACAGGCCGCGCAGCTGCTGCATGTAGCGCTGGGTGTGCTGGATGACTTGCTGGACGGCCTGGAAGCCGGCCTTCCGCGCGAAGTCCATGCGCGCGATCGACTCCTGGTAGACCTCGTCCAGGTCGTGCCCGAGGGCGAGGCGATCCGTGATGATGTGATTGCAGCAGTAGCAGGCGGTCTGGAAGTCGCCCGCCGGAACGGCTTGCTGGAAGGCGTTGCGGATGTACTCCAGGGAGAGGGTGAGGGGCTGGGTCCAGACGCTGATGATCTCCATCGAGTAGAGGCTTCTCGCCCGGGAGCTGGAGAAGCCGTGGCGCTCGACGAGGGCGAGGGCCAGCTCGCCGAAGGCATGTCCCTCCCGGTACCGCTCGAACAGGGCGCCCAGCGTGATGCCGTACCATGCATACCCGTTCGTGATGGCCTCGCTGTTGCCGTGGCGCAGGGAGAGGGAGACCATCCGGCACAGGTGCAGGACGAGCAGATTGACGTCGGTGAAGAGCGCGGGCGTGAACAGGGCGGCGAGCACGCTCATCACCACCTGGATGTCCGGGTCCGTCATGAGCGGCAGCTCGAGGAGGCTCGCGATGGGGCGCTCTCCCAGGAGGGTCCACACCTCCGTGTTGGCGGCCTCCACCTCCTCCCGGGAGGGATGGGCGGGCATGGGCATGCCCAGCGAGGCCGGCACTCCAGCAGACAGGTCGTGGCGAGCTGGGTTTCGCTGGTGGCGATGTGGATGTCGCTCAACAACACGGACACCGACGCGCGCTGCGCGGGGGTCCGCGCCCGGGGGCGGAGCGCCTCCACGAGCTGGCGCGCCCCGTTCGTGTTGCCGCTCATGAACTCGCTCGTCGCCCGCTGGAGGCTCAGCTGGAAGGCCAGCGCGTGCTCGCTCTCCCAGGGGTCCGTCAGCAGCGAGAGGGCCGCCGTGAAGTAGGTGACGGCCGAGCGGTGCGCCGTCGAGGCCTGGGCCTTCCTGCCCGCCTCGGCGTTCAGCAGGGCGACCCGGTGGCGCTCCTCGGGGAGCACGAGCAGCTCCGCCCCGGCGTTGAGCTGGTTCACCACGTCGAAGAGCTTCTGGCGCAGCTCCTCCGGGGAGGCTCGCCAGCAGGAGGCGGCCGATGCGCAGGTGGATCGCCTTTCGCTCCGCCTCGGGAATGAGGGCGTGGGCCGCTTGCTGGATGCGGTCGTGGAGGAACCGGTACTGCTCCTGGCCCGCCTGCATCAACAGGCCCTCCTGGAGCGCGGGCTCGAGCTCCCGCTCCACCTCGTCCTCTGCTCTGTCGGCGATGATGGCCAGGGTGCGCGTCGGGAAGGCACTCCCCGCGCACGCCGCCGGCGCAGCAGTTGTTGGGTCTCCGCGGGGAACTGCCGCAGCCGGCCCACCAGGAAGTCGACGACGTTGTCGGAGTAGGCCCGGGCCCGGATGCCTTCCTCGTCCCATTGCCAGCGCCCATCGGGCGTGCGGGTCAACAGCCCGTCCTGGTTCAGCGTCCGCATGAGCTGGAGGAAGAAGAAGGGGTTGCCTCCGGTCTTGCGGTGCACCAGGGCCGACAGGGGCTCGATGAGCTCCTGTTCCGCGCCCGGGAGCGCATCGGTGATGATCTGCCGCAGTTGTTCCTGGCTCAGGGGCTCGAGCCGGAGTTCGGCCACCCACGCGCCGCCCTTGCTCAGCTCCGCCCGCGCCAGCATCAGCGGGTGGGAAGGGCTGACCTCGTTGTCGCGGTAGGCGCCGATCATCAACAGGGGTGGGGTGTCCGGGTGGGTGAAGAGGTGCCGGATGAGCCGGAGGCTGGCCACGTCGGCCCACTGCAGGTCATCCAGGAAGATGACGAGCGGGTGCGCGGGGGTGGAGAGCACCCCGAGGAATCGCTGGAAGACCCAGTCGAAGCGGTGTTGCACCTCGGCGGGTGAGAGCGCGGGGAGTGCTGGCTGCCTGCCCACGACGAGCTCGAGCTGGGGAACCAGATCCACGAGGAGCTGTCCGTTGCCCTCCCACGCCGCACAGAGCTGTTGGCGCCATGCCTCGAGCTCCGCGTCGGTGCCAGCCAGCAGCTGGCGTACCAGGCCCTGGATGGCCTGGGCCAGGGTGGCGTAGGGGATGTCCCGCTGGAACTGGTCGAACTTGCCATCGAGGAAGAGGCCTCGCCGCTGGACGACGGGCCGGTACAGCTCGTGCACCACCGCGGACTTCCCGATGCCGGAATAGCCGCTGATCAGCACCAGCTCCGGATGCCCGCCCCGGACAATGCGCTCGAAGGACTCGAGCAGCGTGTTCACCTGAGCTTCGCGCCCATAGAGCCGCTGGGGCATCTGGAAGTGGGTGGGGACATCGTGCTCGCCCAGGGGGAACGGCTCGATCTCGCCCCCCGGCCGAGCGCCTCCAGACACCGCAGCAGGTCAGCCTTCAGCCCTTCGGCGCCCTGGTAGCGCTCCTCGGCCACCTTGGCCAGCAGCTTCATCACGATGGCGGACAAGGTGGGGGGAATGGCCGGGACGCGCTCGTGCGGCGCTCTCGGGATCTGCGCCATGTGGGCGTGGAACCACTCGAGCGCATCGCCCCCGTGGAAGGGCAGGGTGCCGGTGAGCAGCTCGTAGAAGGTGACCCCCAGGGAGTAGAGATCGGTGCGGTAGTCCACCGAGCGGTTCATCCGCCCGGTCTGCTCCGGGGACATGTAGGCCAGGGTCCCCTCGATGAGGAGGGCGGGGGCCGCCTCCACGTGCTCCACGCTCTGGACGGTGGCGCTCCCGAAGTCGATGATGCGCGTTTCCCCCGAGGGCAGGAGGATGATGTTGGCGGGCTTGAGATCCTTGTGGATGACGCCGCGGCGGTGGATCTCCGTGAGCGTTGACGCCAGGGAGATGGCCAGCTCGAGGAAGCGCGCCACCCCGAGCGGTGCCCCCACGAGGTCGGACAGGGCGGCTCCTCCTTCTTCCTCCATCAGGAGCACCGGCCGCCCGCCGCTCGGCTCGCAGCCCAGGGCCCGGGGGACGCCACGCACCTCGCTCAGCCGCTGCAGGATGGCGTGCTCCCGGCGGTAGTCGTCGTGCTCGCGAGTGCCGGGGTGCGCGGACAGGGGCATCTTGACGATGATGGGCAGGCGATCCGCATCGCGCACCGCCCGGTACAAGATGTTCGTGCTCGTCGACTTGAGCTTGTCGATGAGCGTGTAGCCAGGAATGCTGACCATATGAAGACTGTCCACCTTGGTTGAGCCCGCGCTTACCCAAGAGCCGGAGGGCGACCTTCCGCGACTCGCGGACGAGGCCTGGGTGCCGGCCCTCTGTCGGGGCTCCCATGGGGTGTGGTTCTCGTATTATCGGGAACCGGTACGGGTTGCGGCGGAAAATGATCCGAGCCTCGGTTGCTTGACAGGGCCTCGTTGGTTGCGGCCCCGAACTCACCCGGAGTCCCGCGACGAGCGGACGGCGAGGCGCTCCCCACGCGAGCTGCTGCCTGGGGGGAGGGCTAGAGCAGGGGGACGCCCACTCCGGCGGAGGCCGCCAGGATGACGCTGCGGAAGCGCTCCGGCGCGCTCACCGCGAGCTTCTCGACGCCCACGTCCACCAGGAAGGTCAGCCGGGACAGAGGTGTTACCCGCACGCCCACCGAGCCGCCTCCGCCGGCGCCCACGCCTGTCACCAGCGTGCCGCGCAGGGCGATGCGCGGCTGGATGAGGCCGCGACCCAGAAGGTAGCCCAGCTCCAGTCCCATCCCCCACCGGCCATCGGGTCCCGGAAGCAGCCGTGCGCTGGAGTCCAGCCCTCCGTAGCACAGGCTGACCCCCACGCCAAACCCCCGGGCGCCCTGGCCCAGCATGTCCACGTAGCCGAAGACCTCCGGGCGCAGCCGGAAGGAGGTGTCCGGCCCGGAGTGTATGGCCCGGTGCTCGTCTTCGTGCCTTGCCTCGTCGGGTCGCGACGGCTCGGCCACCACCGTGCTTCGCCGCTGCTCGGCCGCCCGGGCCTCCTCCGCCCGGAGCCGCTCGGCCTCCACGTCCTCCCGAGCCAGGTCCGCCAACGCCACGAAGTCAGGAGGAAAGCGCCTGGAGTCCACCCGTTGCTCGGGGTGGCGCCGCGCGAGCTCCTCGAGCTGCGCGCGGGCCTCGTCCTTCATGCCGAGCGCATGCATCGACGCGGCGAGGTAGACCCGCGCGAGCGCCTGCTCCTTCGACGAGGAGCTCGGGTCATCCGCTTCCCGCTGAAGCTTGTCGATCGCCTTTTCGTATTGGCCACGCTTGTAGAAATCGACGCCCCGCGGCTGCGACCACGCGGCCATCGGAGCGAGGAGGACCATCAGGACAAAGGCGCGCGGGGACATTGGAAAGACACGGCTCCTGATGGAGGGGCACTAGCCCTCGGTCTGGCAGGCGATCTCGTGGAGGGTCTGCTTGCCCGGGAGAATCTTGAGCCGCTGGCGAGGATTCTCGATGCCGGGGTTCTCGCGCAGCTCGATCAGGTGCGTGCCGGCGCTCAGCATCATGTCGTGCAGCGGGGGCATCTTCCCCATGTAGCTGCCATCCACGTACACCTCGGCCCAGCAATCACTGACCAGGGTCAGGGTTCCCTCTCCGGAAGGAGCGCGGTTCTTCTCGGCGGTCGGGGTGCTCCGGGTCGTCCGGGAGGAGTCGGGGTTGGTCTTCGGCGGGCTCGAGGAGGGTGCCTCTCCCCCTCCGAGGACGGACACCGCGGTGGGTGTGGTCGCGGGCTGGGTGGACGGCGTGGCCAGGGGCTCGGGGGTCGCCAGGGGGCGAACAGGGCTCGTCTGTCTGGAAACGACGGGCTCCGAGGCCTTCGGTGTGTGGAGGAACAGGGTCGTTCCCAGGCCCACGAAGAGCATGGCGACGCCCACCGCCACCCGCCGCGCCGTGTGCGAGCCGGGACTCGGCGCGCGCTCGAGCCGGTCGGTCACGACGGCCCGCGTGTCGCGAGGCGGGGTGTTCAGCCGGGTCGGGGTGGGCGAGGGCTCGGGGATTGCCGGACGCGACCCCGACAGGGTCCTCGGTGCGCTCCTCGTCTCCGCGACGGAGGCGACGCGCCCCGAGCGCCTGCCGCTCGGAGAGCGCGGAGCCGCCGCCCGGGCGGCGCCTTGTCGGACCTGGGCACGGGGCGTGGGAGGGGCTCCGGCGCGCTCCGGGGAAGACTGGCCACCTGGGTCGACTCCGCGGCGAGCGTCCGGGAGATGAACTTCAGATCGCGCACCACCTCTTCCGCCGAGGCTGGCCGGTGCTCGGGATTCTTCGCCAGCAGGCGCAGGACGAGCATGTCGAGCTCGGGCGGCAGTCCTTGCACGAAGGACGACGGCGCGGGCGGGGGCGTCTGCACCGGTGGATGGCCACCTGCATGGGCGTCGCCGCCTGGAAGGGCAGCCGTCCCGTGAGCATCTCGAACAGGATGATGCCCACCGCGTACAGGTCCGTGCGTGGGCTCACCGCCTGCCCACAGGCCTGCTCTGGCGCCATGTAGTCCGGCGTGCCCACGATCATGCTCGCGCGAGTCTGGGGCGTGGAGGCGTTGGGCGCCGCGGCCTGCTTGGCCAGGCCGAAGTCGAGCACCTTCATGTACTCGGTGCCGTTGGACTCCTGCACCACGAAGAGGTTGCCCGGCTTGAGGTCGCGGTGGATGACGCCCACGCCGTGCGCGGCCGACAGCGCGCCGAGCACCTCGATGATGAGCGGGATGGCCTCGGTGGGCGGCAGCGGTCCCCGGTCATGGAGCACCTCGTCGAGCGGACGCCCGGTGAGGTACTCCATGACGAGGTACTGGCCGAGCCCCGGAGCGTGCCGAAGCCGAAGATGTCGATGATGCCCCGGTGGCGGATGGCGCTGGTGGCGCGCGCCTCCGCGATCAGGTCTCGCGAGCGGACGCCCTCGGAGGAGTCGGGGCGGATGAGCTTGATGGCGACCTTGCGACCGATGATGGGGTGCTCGCCCTCGTAGACGACGCCCATTCCTCCGCTGCCAATGCGCCGGCGCACCTCGTACTCGCCGATCCGCTGGCCCACCACGACGTCCCGGACGACGGTGGCTTCCCACGCCCTCTCGGATTCGTCCAGGGAAGGGGTGGTGGCTGACGTGCGTCGCGCATCACCCTCTCATCATCGGAATTGCTCATAGCGGCCGCACCTCCTGGTGGATGGCTGTCGTGCGGAAGATCCGTCCGCGGGAAAGGGACCGTGACGGGGAGGAGATCGTCGCGCAACGGGGTGCTCCACGTCCACTCCACCTCATCACTTGCGCCTGGACGCCAATCCTTTTCACTCACCGAGCGGTGGGAGAAGCCCGCGCGTGGGGCCTCCGTGCCTAGAGCCCGTGTCGCGTCTTGTACTCGTTGCTGGAGACGAGGGCCTTCACGACGTCGCCCCGCGTCGTTCCCGTCTGCAGGGCGTTCACATAGGCGGCGAGCCCGGAGGCATCGGGATCCCTGCCCAACAAGACCGCGTACGCATAGGTGACGAAGTACGTGTTGGACATCGCGTTCAGCGTCGACGCGGGGGTGTAGTTCCCCGTGGCGAGCCTGTAGGTGCGGTACTCGTTGGAGTCGAGGAAGGCGACCTGCACTTGAACGCGCGTCTTGGAGCCATTGTCGAGTGCGGCGGTCCAGGTGCTCAGTCCCGACGCATCGGCCACGCGCCCCAGGAGGATCTCGTAGAGGTACTTCACGTAGTCCGCGTGGGTCATCGCGTTGGCGACCACGGGAGGCGGCTGTCCACCCGCCGCGGCCTGGTTCGCGTTGATCTGCGCATCGGTCAACAGACCGCGGCTCGTGATCGTGGTCCTCTCCGCCGCGCTGAGGCTTCCGCCAGCGAAGGCGGATGCCAGGAAGAGGTGGACCTTGGGGGTGTCGAGGTCATACATCAACCCGAAGCGGCGCTCGGACACTGCATGGAGCTCCGGTTGATCCAGCAACTCATAGAAGGAGACCGACTCGAGGTTGACCTTCGTCTGGGACAGGATGAAGTTCAGGTGCTTCGTGATGCCCCGGAAGCAGGCCTCGGTCATCGGCTTGCCGGGGAGGTTCTCGTACGGAGTCCTGCTGCCATAGGGCGTGTTGGGATCTCCCGCGTAGATTTCCGCGCAATTGAACTCATTGATCCTGACGGGCTTGTTGAAGCGGGCCATGTTGGCGAAAAGTCCGCCGGAGCCGAACCAGGGGTCCGCATCGAGGCTCGGATGCTCCTGCCAGGGGTAGATGTGATAGCCCAGCACATCGAACTCCACGCCTTGTGAGACCATGAAGTCGATGAAGCCATAGCCGCGGCCGATGAACCCCAGGATGATTCGCAAGGGAACCCCGGAGCTGGCCCGGACATCCCTGATGGCTCGGGACATCCCACGGTTGACGGCGGCCTCGCGCCGGCCACAATCGGTGTTGTACGGTGAAGCATCCATGGCGGACGAGTCGGGTGCGATCCGCAGTTGCCGCTCGTTCTGGAGCTCCCAATCCCGGATCAGATGCTTCATCTGATTGACGATGTTCCGGGTGGCATCATAGGCCTGCTGTTCCGTGGCCTGGGTCCCACAGGTGTAGCTGTTGTTCTTCGGATCGTACAGCATGGCTTCCAGCTGGATGCCGCGTTCCTTGAAAGCCGTCACGACCTGGGTGAGCCAGTTGATGTCCGACTGGGGAGAGATGTCCAAGCGGACGGAGCGGATGTTCCTCTGACTCAGCACCAGTGCCGTCTGTCTGGCCTGGTCCACCGTGCGGACATGCGCTGGATGAAGATTCACTCCATAGGTCAGTGCTTGGGCCGTTGACGACCACGCGAGGACCAGCAGGCCCAGTGCTGACAGCAGCTTGAATCGATTCATGATTTTCCCAGGAATAACAGGCTGGACAATCCTGTCGCATATTTCCTGTTTTGGGGCAATAGTGGTGTCGCTTCGAGGAACCTGGGCCCCGCCCACGGCGGCCATCTCTGGGTGCACGGTACCGTGGGTGTGGGCAGTAGCTCCTCCTTCATCCCGCCGCTGGAACCGCCACCCAATCGGCCCCTGGGGACAGGTCAACCAGGATGAATCAGACACTTCCGGCCGCATGAGCGCGCACGGCTCAACAGCAGGAGGGCCAGCGATTGAGCCCTTGTCACGTGCTGCCTAGCTTTCGCGTCACCTCGGCTCTGACTGCTCTGGAACACATGAGCGTCAGGGCCCGGGCCACTGCCTGGGGGGTCATCAGACATGCTCATGAATAAGACCATGCGTCGTGGTGCCGTGCTTGCCTTGCTCACGGCTCTGGGTGGGTGTGGGGCTCCGGAGCTGGATGGGACTGAAGACAGACAAGACATGATGCGAAGTCCGGTGGCGTCTGGCTCGGCCTCGATTGACGGCGAGGCGCCCGGTACGCCGTCCTGGGCGGTCACCGGGAGCATGGGGTTGCCGCGCATGTACCACACCGCCACCCTGCTTCCCATGACGGGCCAGGTGCTCGTGGCGGGCGGCTTCAATACCACCACGGAGGCGTACGAGCCGAGAAATGGAGAGTGGTGGCGGGCGGCCAATACCCTCATCACCCACCGCTCGCACACGGCGACGTTGCTGCTCGATGGCCGGGTGCTCCTGGCGGGCGGTGGACAGCACCCCCGCACGGGGGTCAACGCGGAGACGTACGACGAGATCACGGTCCGGTGGAGCGCCGTGGGCCGCATGATCACGACGCGCTTCGGCCACACGGCGACGCTGCTGCCCGATGGCCGGGTGCTCGTGGTGGGGGGCACCGACAAGGAGTTCGGCGGGCGCACGCTGGGCTCGGCGGAGCTGTACGATCCGGGCACCGACACCTGGACGGCCACGGGAAGCCCGGCCGCGGCGCGCACCCACCACACGGCGACGTTGCTGCCCGATGGCCGGGTGCTCGTGGTGGGCGGAGATGACAAGAAGATCCGCAGGAACACGGCGGAGTTGTATGACCCGAGCACCGGGACGTGGTCGTCCACGACCAGCATGTGGGCGGGGCGCACCTATCACTCCGCGACCCTGCTGAGCACGGGCCAGGTGCTCGTGGCCGGAGGTGACCCGGACGGGAACAATGCCTCGGCGGAGCTGTACGATCCGAGCACCCGGACGTGGTTGTCCACGGCCAACATGAGCCAGGCACGGCGCTATCACACGGCGACGTTGTTGTCCGATGGCCGGGTGCTCGTGGCGGGTGGCTACCATGACAACGGCGGTATCCACTTCTCCGCGGAGTTGTATGACCCGGCCACGGGGAGCTGGAGCTCCACGGCCAGCATGAACGCGGATCGCTTCCATCACTCGGCCACGTTGCTGCCCAATGGCTCCCTGCTCGTCGTGGGCGGGGTCGGCAATCACGATCAATCCTCCGCCGAGCTGTATGTGCCGGAGGCCTCGCGGTCTTGGAGTGAGCCAGGGCTCGACGCCCGTGGCGCTCACGGTCCCGAGGGCGCGAGGATGGTGGCCTCGTGCGCCACGGGCACGACGAAGGAGAAGGTGCTTCCGCGGCCGGGCTCGCTCTCCACCCAGATGCGCCCTCCGTGCGCCTCGACGAGCCCCTTGGCGATGGACAGCCCGAGCCCAGCCCCCCGGCGATCTCCGTGCCGCATCTGCCAGAAGCGGTCGAAGAGGTGCTCGCGGGCCTCGGGGGAATTCCCGGGCCGGTATCACTCACCCAGAAGCGCACCACCGCTCCCTCCGCTCGGGCGCCGAGCGTCACCCGGCCTCCAGGCGGGGTGAACTTCAGGGCATTGCCCAGCAGGTTGGAGAAGACCTGGAGGAGCCGTTCCCGGTCCACGCGCACCCAGGGCAGCACCTCGGCGATATCGGTGCTCAGTTGGAGCCGCGAGGCCAGCGGGCGCGCCTCCTCGAGCGCCTCCAGGAGGAGTGACTCCGCGGACTCCGGGTAGGTTTCCACGGCCAGCCGGCCCGCCTCCATGCGGCTCACGTTCAGGAGATCCTGAATCAGCCGGTTCATGCGCTCCACGGAGCCGCGGATGATGCGCAAGTGCCCCTGGAGCCGCGTGTCGCCGACGACGAGCTGATGCTTCAACAACGTCTGGGCACTGAGGGAGATGGCGTTGAGCGGATTGCGCAGGTCGTGCGCCACCACGGCCAGGACGTCGTCACGTGCCTGGGTGGCCTCGCGGGCGGTCCGGTAGAGGCGGGCGCTCTGGAGCGCGAGCGCGGCCCGGCGCGCCAGTTCCTCTCCCAGCCTCAGGTCCGCCTCTCCATACGCGTGACGGGGCACACTGGCGACGAGCACGAGCGTGCCCAGGAAGTGTTCGTGGATCCGGAGTGGCAGGGCCATGAGCGAGCGCGGGTTCAGCTCGAGCAGCAGCCGGAGGTGCTCCTCGCTTCGCACGAGGGACTGGAGACTCCCGGAAGTCACCTCCGGTAGCACCCAGGGCCGCCGCGTCTCCAGCAGGGACGAGAGCAGGGACGGGCCCCGCCGCTCCATCACCGTGCGCTCCAGGGCCTCGACGAGTGGCGCCTGGTTCTCGTCACGATGCACCGCCTTCAGCCGCCGGGGTCTCCAGTCCTCGGTCTCCAGGGCGAGCAGGCAGCAGTCCGCCATGGAACCCACCGCCAGCGAGGCGACGTTCGTGAGCGTCTGTTCGTGGTCCAGTGTCGAGGCGAGGCGTTCTCCCACCTCGCTCAGGACGCGGCCCTCCCACTCGCGCCGCCGCATCGCGGGGGTCGAGGCTCCCGCCGCCGCGACCCGAGCAGGATTCCCACGCCCAGCGTCAGCGTCATCAGCACCACCACCGACGGGAAGTTCCATTCCTCCGAGTGTCTTGGGGTCATCAGGGCAAGCACCAGGGCGAGGGCTCCCAGCACGAGGACCCCCGGGAACATCACCCTTCCCTCGGTCTTCCAGGGGGGCCGGCGCATGTCTTTTCCTCCCCCATGAGCACTCCTGACCAGAGGGACTCTGGCGTCCCTCAAGATGGAGAGGGCGGAAGGTCTTTCCAATCCCAGCGCACGGATGAGACAGAGGCAGGCGGGGCGGCGCCAGGGCCTTCCCCATCCCGCGAGGGACGGCGGGTGGCTACGTTTATTTCGGAGGGGCATGCGTGCCGGAAACCATGGAACAAAGCCAACCAGCGGAGCTTCGCTTCCTTCGCCTGCTCGCGTCCTATCTCGCCGCGCAACTGGCGGGGGACCTGAGGGGTGCCTTGCGCCTCCTCGATGAGGCATTGGGGCGGGGTGCCTCCGTCACGGACCTCCAGTGCCAGGTCATCCAGGCGGCGCAGCGAGAGCTGGGCCGTCTGTGGAGCCAACGCTGTATCGACATCGCCGAGGAGCATCGGGCCACCGCCATCTCCCAGGTGGCGCTCGCCCACCTCTTCGCCCGCGCCCAGCCCGCGCCCGCCCGGGGCGTGAGCGTGGCGGTGGCCTGCGTCGAGGGAGAGCTGCATGAGATGCCTGCCCGCCTGTTGTCCGACTTCCTGGAGCTGGCGGGCTTCACCGTGATGCACCTCGGAGCCAACCTGCCCACGGACAGCCTGGTTTCGCTCCTCGAGCGAGAGCCGCCAGACGTGCTGGCCCTGTCGGTGACGATGCTCTTCAACATCCCCGCCCTGCGCCGGGCCGTCGCGGAGGTCCGCGGGCGGCTGGACCCCGCTCTGCCCATCCTCGTGGGAGGCTCCGCCATCAATGCGCTCCCGGGACTGGCGGAGGAACTGGGCGTGGCGAGCGCGGGTCCGACCCCGGCCGAGCTGGAGTCCGCCGTGCTGCGCGCGGTGGCGCGACGTCTTCATTGAGGAGCCGGTGGGGCTCTGACGCCAGAGCCCTCCCAGGGACGGTGCTTGCCCGGTCCCTTCTCGTCTCGGACGGCTGGGCAATCCATTATCAACTTCAAGGCATTGGGGAATGGAGTTTCCGTTCCCGCACGTCGTGGCAGTTTGATGGAGAAAACTCCAGCGATTCCCTCACATCACGAATTCAAGCTGGCTCTACTCTCGCGTTCCCCTGTCTGATTGAGTTCAGGGAGAAAGCGCGAGACTGAAATTGGGGCTCTTTACTCTCCGAAGTGGCGGTCTGTCTCTGCTGGGTGTTGGCTTGATGGCGGGCGCCGCCGCCGTCACCCTTCCAAAACCCTGGCCCTGGCCAGGGCCTGAGGGCTGGGCCTGGGCCTGGGTCATGGCCGCAGGGCCAGAAGGTTTCTCAGGAACTGGTGGTCAAATACGGCACCAACCGTATCTGCCGGACCATGGAGCAGGGCCAATGCACGCAATGGGACAACGTGAAGTTGCGCTCCTACAATGGAGGGCTCGTCGGACCGACCATCGAAGTGCGGCCCGGCAGCACCTTGAGCATCGTCTTGGACAATCAGCTCCCGCTGGAGCCACCTCTGGAGCTGGAGCAACTGCTCCATCCCACCCCCAACATTCCGCACGGCTTCAACACCACCAACATCCACACCCACGGGCTGCACGTGTCTCCCGTGGGCAACTCGGACAACGTGCTGCTGGCCATCGGCCCCCAGAAACGTTTCGAGTATGAGATCAAGATTCCCGAAGACCACCCCGCTGGGACCTACTGGTACCATGCCCACAAGCACGGCTCGGTGGCCTTGCAGGTCTCCAGTGGCATGGCCGGTGCCTTGATCGTCCGCGGCGACATCGACGAGCTTCCCGCCATCAGGGCTGCCCGGGAGCAGCTCTTCGTCTTCGAGCAGATCCCCTATGCCCTGATGGATGATCCCCAAGCGCCGGGCACGCGGATCAACATGGTGGAGAGCTACGAGCAGTTCATGCCGGGGCGATGGGAGGAGTCCGGTCTGCGCACCCTCATCAACGGGGAGTTCATGCCCACCTTCAAGCTGAGGCCGGGCGAGACGCAGCGCTGGAGGTTCATCCATACGGGCACCATGGAGGCGCTCCGGCTCCGGCTCGTGCGCGAGAGCGATCAGAAAGCCGTGATGATGCAGTACCAGATCGCTCACGATGGCATCACCACCGGCCGCCTCGACGCGGTCGAGGAAACGGAGATGTTTCCCGGCTACCGGGTGGACGTGATGGTGAGGGCCGGTGCCGTGCAGGAGACCTACCTGCTGGTGGATGAGGCGAGCGCTGTCCAGGACTCGCTGCATGGCCAGGAGGAGTCGCGCAAGGTCCTGGCTCGCGTCGTGGTGGAGGGCAGGAGCGGCGGTATGATGCCGCTGCCCAGCCCGGCCGATCTGGCCGGGCTGGTGCCCCTGGCGCCCCTCAAGGACCAGGACGTCACCGGTACTCAGGAGGCGCACTTCTCCGTGGATTTCAGCTCCGCCCCGCCCAAGTTCATGATCAACGGAAGGCCATACGACCCGAACGAGCCGCCACGCCGGCTCCAGTTGGAGGCGGTGGAGGAGTGGCACCTCTCCGCCTCACCGCAGCTGGGTCATCCCTTCCACATCCACGTCAATCCCTTCCAGGTGATGCTGGGCAATGGAAAGGATGTCTGGAAGGATACCCTCTTCATGAAGCCGGGTGAGTCCTTCCGGCTGCGCACCCGCTACTCGCGCTACATCGGGAAGTTCGTGCTGCACTGCCACATCCTGGACCATGAGGACCTGGGGATGATGGAGGTGGAGGAAGTCGTCCCGCCCGGTGCGACGAGCAGTAGCGAGCACCCCCACTGAGTCCAGCACCGGGCTGCCCGAGTGTGTGGTTCGGGCAGCCCGGTTCGTGGCCTCCACCTCCACCCATCGAGCCCCGGCACGGGCGGGCGGCGCTCGCGACTCTTTCGGTGGGTACCCTGGGAGCAGGCTCGTTCTCCCGGTCGCGCACCCGCTCGAGGCGCGCTCCATCGGGAAGTCCGTGCCGCGCTGCACCACCACATCCTGGACCCGGCACCGGGCCGCCCTGGAACCAGGGTTCGAGCAACCCGGTGCGGGGTCTCCCACTCGGTCCGCCGCTCAGACCGGAGCGCTGGCCATGAGCGCGTCGGCGGAGGTCTCGCCGGCGAGCTCGAAGGTGTCATGCAGCAGGCGGATGGCGTCGTCCGCCTGGCTCGACTCCAGCAGGCAGCTCACCCGCAGCTCACTCACCATCAGGCCCGACACGGCGATGCCCTGCCGGTTCAGGCCGCGGCACAGGCGGGCGGCGATTCCCGGATCCGAGCGCAGGCCAATGCCCACCAGCGACACCTTGGCCAGGTTCGACGACAACCGCAGCTCACGGGCGCCGAGTCGCTTGGAGAGATGCTCCAGGTGGGACCGCACGCGGAGCAGCTCCCCCTCGGGCAAGGTGAAGGAGATGTCCGTCCGGGTGCTCTCCTGGCCGCAGCGTACATGGCAGAGCATGTCCACGCTCACGTTCAGCTCGGCCAGCAGGTCCGTCACCTCCGCCACCTGCACCGGGCCGCACTGCACCCCGAGCAGCTCCACCCGGGCCTGCCCGCGCTCGCACGCCAGCCCCGTCAGCTTCCGAGCCTCGAGCACCTGCTCCCGGGCGACGATCCGGGTCCCTTCCTCCTCCGAGAACGTGCTGCGGACGTGTACGGGTACTTCGTATTTCATGGCGATCTCCACGCTGCGCACCTGGAGCACCTTGGCTCCCAGGGACGCCAACTCGAGCATTTCTTCATAGGCAATGGCGTTCAGCTTCCGCCCGGAGGGACAGACACGGGGATCGGCCGTGTAGACACCATCCACGTCCGTGTAGATTTCACAGACATCCGCCTTCAGCGCGGCCGCCACCGCCACCGCCGTGGTGTCCGAACCGCCGCGCCCCAGGGTGGTGATGTTGTTGTGGGGATCCACCCCCTGGAAGCCCGCGACCACGACGATCTGCCCCTGGGCGAGGGCCCGGCGGATGGGACCCTGCTCCACCCGCTGGATGCGGGCCCGGGAGAAGGCGCTGTCCGTGAGCACCGGCAACTGGTGCCCCAACAGGGAGAAGGCCCGTCCGCCCTCCGCCTGGATGGCCAGTGCCGTCAGCGCCACCGACACCTGCTCTCCCGTCGACGCGAGCACATCCATCTCCCTCGAGTCCGGCAGGGGGAGGACCTGGTGGGCCAGCTTCAACAGCCGATCCGTCTCGCCAGCCATGGCGCTGACCACCACCACCACGTCGTTGCCCGCCCGCTGGCTGGCCAGCGCGATACGGGCGATGTTGCGGATGCGCTCGACACCCGCCACGGACGTCCCCCCGAACTTCTTCACGACGAGGGGACGCCGATGGTTCTGGAACGCCCATCCCCCCGTGGGGGGATGGCTCATGACCGTGGGCTTCATTTCACGACCTCTTCCACCACGTGGGACCAGCGCATCTGGGGCGCGTGGTCGGGCAGGTCCCAGGTGAGGGGGGCTCCGGCACCACGGTATTGCTCCCCAGGATCACCTCCTGCAGACGGCTGAGCGTGGCGCGAGCGGACTCGCGCTGGAAGATGTTGCGTCCCACGCACAGCCCGGTGGCGCCGCAGCGCACCACCTCCTCGGCCATCATGAGGATCTCCGCTTCCGAGCGCATCGCTCCCCCCGCGAAGAACACGGCGGTGTGCTCCACGATGCCCTCGAGCAGCGTGGGCATCAGCGCCAGGTCATCCGGAGCGGCCAGCTTGAGCGCGTCCGTGCCCAGCTCCACGCACGCGCGCATCAGGTGCTTGAGCCTGTTCACGCGCTGCTCCTGCGCGTCGCAGGAGACCTTGTCGTAGAGCATGGTGAGCACGGGCAGGCCGTACTGCTGGGCCTCGTCCACCACCGCCCCGAGCTGGGCCAGGTTGTGGGCGTCGTTCTTCCCATCGAAGTTGAGCTGGAGGGAGACCGCATCCGCCCCGAGGCGGAGTGCCGCCTCCACCGAGGTCAACCGCTCCTTGCGGTCCGGTGTCGGGGCCAGCGACATCATTCCATTGAGGTGGATCATGACGCCGATGCCATTCAACAGCCCGTGGCTCCCGAGCCGCTCCACCATGCCCTTGTGGGCGATGATCCCCGTGATGCCCGGATGGCCGATCCAGCGCGACAGCTGCTCCACGCTGGCCAGGCCCTCCACCGGTCCAATCGTCAGCCCATGATCCATGGGGACGATGATTCCCCGTCCGCTCCGGCGGTCCACGAAATGCGACCAGCGGATGCGTTTGGCGGTTCCATTCATGATGACAGTTTCCTCCTGCTTGAAATGAAGTGCTTCGATGGGGATGCGGCTCAGGTCTCGATGATGTGCTCGTCGACCTTGATGCCCACGTGCCGGCCGGGCTGGGCCGGTGGCCGAGCACCTTGTCGCCGGGCTTGAGGGCGGTGATGTTCAGCGGCTTGGCCTCGTCGGAGAAGATCCGCACGTGCCAGTCGTCCTGCATGATGGCGTTGATGCGCTCGCCGCTGGCGAACTCGACCTCGATGAGGCGCAGGGGCCGCACCTCCGTCTTCATCCGGCCGACGCTGGAGCGGCGCGTCTTGCCGGTGTGGTCCACCAGCATGATGGACGCGCCCGCGCGCAACTCGCTCATGTAGTCCGTGCGGTTGTTGTAGTTGTAGACGTAGCTGTGCACGGCACCGGCGTTCACCCGGAAGGGGCGCAGCTCCATGTACGGCAGGAAGAAGACCTCGGGGCAGCACAGGATTCCGCCCTGCGAGGTGGAGCCCACCAGCATGCCCTCCGTCGGGGAGAAGAGCGTCGTGGTGTCGATGCAGCTGCGGTAGCCCATGCCGATGGGCACGCTGCGCACCACGCTGGCCACCTCCACCTTCGTCGCCGCGCGATCCAGCCGGCCGAGCCGCGAGACGAACTCGCTCAGCGCCCCGTGGCTGCGCGGCGAGAACATGACTCCGTCCGCGCCCACCTCCATGACGCCCAGGGTGACGATGGCGTCATCCACGTCCGTCGGGGTGTTGATCTCCTTGATGAGCACGGTGCGCGTGGCCTGCAGCGAGGCGATTACCAGCTCCAGCGGGATGTTGGTGGGATCCCGGAAGCGGACCATCAGGTAGGCATGGTGGACGCCTTCCTGGATGGACGCGTGGAGGCTGGCCCCGTCATCCACGTAGGCGCGGTAGCAGGTGTTGAACCCCAGCTCCGCGGCCTTCTGCAGCACCTGGACTTCGGGGCTCGCCACCACGAAGCTCTGGCCGCCCTGGGGCAGGCTCTTGAGCCGCTCGAGGTCCTCGAGGCGCGGGGTATGGAGCACCTTGATCACCCGCGCCGGGAGGGCCGGAGCGAGCGCGGCCACGTTCTCCGGGTAGAGGACGACGCCAGTGTAGGCACGGTTGACGACCCGCCCGAGCATGCCCTCGCAGTCCGTGGGAGTGGCCAGCCCGGCCGTGTCGAACCAGACGATGAGCGAGCCGGCTTCCTCCACCCGGTTGCGATCGCCCTCGACACGCTCGAGGCGGATGCGCTCACGCTTCTGCATGTTGACGGAGTCGTTGTTGACGGTGTTGGTCGAGGTAACGTCCATGATTGTGTGTTCTCCACCCGGCATGTTCGTGATGCCTGCCGTCCGCGGCGAGAGAAGCGCCGGGGATGAGTGACGCGGACGGAAGGGTTTGTCCTTGAAGGACCGCCCCCTCGGGGGTGGCGTTACGGCGTGCTCACGTAGATGGGCTTGCCCGCCATCCCGAACGAGATCAGCTCCTGGCGGTCGTAGAGGGTCCCCTTGGGAACCAGGTCGACCTTCAGGCGCAGGCCGTGGTGTTCCTCCAACTGGGAGATGAGGGAGGGCCGCAGCGCGTCTCCCTCCCGTTCCTTCTCCACCGTGAAGTGCATCCACCCGTCCGGCGAGGGGGACACCCGCCAGAAGCGTCGGCTGGGCAGTTGGGAGACGATCTCCTCCATCTCCCAGAGATCGACCGGCCTGCCCTGGCTCCAGAGCAGGTCCTCCACCCGTCCGCGGACGATCAGGGTCGAGTTCTGGCCACACGCGCAGGGCCGCTCCACGCGCTGGACGCGGTCGCCCGTGCGGTAGCGGATCATGGGCGAGGCCCTCCGGGTGAGCGAGGTGATGACCGAGTAGCCCGTCTCCCCCGGCGCTACTTCCCTCTCGAGCCGCTCGTCCAGCACTTCCATCAAGAAGTGCTCCTGCCAGGGATGGAGCTGCTGCTCCCGGCAATCCATGGCCTGGGGACCCGTCTCGGTCATTCCATAGTTGTCATACACGGGCACCCCCCAGAGCTCTTCCAGCAGCTTGCGCCGGGCCTGTGTCAGGGGTTCCCCGGCGCAGCAGAGGGCGCGCAGATGGGGAAAGTCCCGGCGGAGCACGAACCCCGCCATCTCCGCGGCCTCGGCGATCATCACCGCCGACAGGGAGATGGTGGCGAGCACGGTGACTTGCAACTTCCTCATCAGCTCCACCACGCGGGGCAGCGGGGTGATGGAGGTCCGGCTGTCGGCGGGGATCGCACAGGCGCCCTTGTGCTGGACGGCCCCCTGGACGAAGTGCCCGATGGTGGAGAGGGCATAGGGAAAGCGGATGAGCACCCGGTCCCCGGGCTTGAACCCGACGCCCCACTCGGAGAAGCGCGAATGGATCTCCTTCAAATCCTCCCCGCTGAACCAGGTGGAGACGGGCGTGCCCGTCGTCGCGGAGGACTCGTGGTATTGCAGCAGCTTCTCGGGCGGGACACAGATGAGGCCGTACGGCGACTGCTGGCGCAGGTCCTCCTTCGTCGTGAAGGGGAGCCGCTGGAACTCCTCCCAGGAGCGAAGGGGAGTGTCCGGCAGGCGCTCCCGGTAGAAGGGAGCGCTTCGTGCGTGCCGCAGCACCTGATTGATGACGTCCATGCGTTCTGGCGTGGCCATGGGTCGTGACTCCCTCGGAGTGGTCAATCCAGGTGGAGCAGCTCGCGGATGTTCCCGCCCAGGATCTGCTCGCGTTCCCCGTCGGTGATGGGAAGCAGGAGGACCTTCCTCAGCTCCAGGGCGGGGTGGGAGAGGGGGAACTCGGAGCCGAAGATCACCTTGCTCGCCCCCGTCTTCTTCACGGTCTCCACGACGTGCAGGTAGCTGCTGAGCGACGTCTCGAGGAAGAAGTTGTCCAGCTCGGCGGCCGTGTGGGTCGCCTCCCCGTCGGTGGGCAACTGTCCCATGTGCTCCAGGATGAAGTTCGTGCGGGGGCACTTCCTGGCCAGCAGGGCGTAGTCGCCGGTGTTCGCCCCCGGCCGCCAGCCATTGTGGGAGACGACGGGAACGCCATACTCGCCGCACAGCCTGGCCAGCTCGGCCATCGAGTCATCCGTGAAGGAGAACTTGTGGACGAGAGGAGACACCATCAACCCCCGGAAGCCCTGCTCCAGGTACTGCTCCAGCTTCTCGGCGGCCTGGAGATCACACGGATTGACGCAAGCCATTCCAATCAGCTTGGGACTGGATTGGACGCAGTTCCCCACGTATTCGTTCTTCGGGACCGCGTCTGGCTTCTTCTGGCCAGACACGAACTCGCTCATCTTCCGTACGTCCAGCATGCCGCCCGGACAGATGACGGCCTGGTCGATACCACTCTGGCTCAGCACCTCCAGGTATTGCTCGGTGGCGCCATAGGTGGTGGGGGAGACGTGTGCATGGGCATCGATGATCATGGATGGATTGCTCCGGTGGGGGTGGATCACTCGCGGACGACGCGGACCGCCTTGGCCGTCGGGCGGGGCAGGCGATCGACGAGCTCGATGTCGAAGGACAGGCCCGTCGACAGCTTCATCCGGTTGGCGAGCGTGGTGGCCAGCTCCGGGGAGGGTTTGACTCCTTGGGCCGGCTCGCAGCGGATCTTGATGCTCGCGCTGTCCGACCTCGGCATGACGAACTGGAACCAGTTGCCGACCTCGGGCATGCGCATCAGGTGCTCCTCCACGAAGAAGGGCGAGAACGGCTGGCCACGGAAGTGGAGTTGATCGAACGCGCGGCCCTTCATGTAGAAGCGGGTGAGCGTGGAGCCGCAGGCGCACGTGTCGGTCCGCAGGCTGCCCAGGTCTCCCGTGCGGAAGCGCAGGACCGGGCTGTCGTAGCGCAGGAGCGCCGTCACGACGATTTCGCCCACCTCTCCCGGAGGCAGCACCCGCCCGGTGTTCGGATCCACGATCTCCATGAGGACGTGGGCCTGGGCCAGGTGGTAGCCGTCATGCGCGTCACACTCGATGCCGAGCTGTCCGCACTCGAGCGAGCCATAGAAGTAGTTGGCCGTGGTCCCCCAGAGCTTCTCCACGCGCTGGCGGAAGGCGGGCGAGCACCCTTCGCCGGTCAACCACATCTTCTTGAGCCCCAGGCTCTTCAGATCGAAGGAGGCCTTGGCCGCTTCCTCGGCCAGGGTGATGGACCAGGAGGGACTGGTGACGACGACGGAGGGACGCAGGTCCCGGATCATCTTGATGGTCTTGGCGGGCGTGGAGTAGGCGCCGCCCTTGCCGGCGGGGATGACCGTGGACTGATAGCCATCCATGAAGGTCTTGTGGAAGGCGAGCCCCGCGGTGCTCATCTCGTACGGGAGGGCATTGAGACACACGTCTCCGGGTCCGACGGGGAACAGCTTCGTGTACCGGGGGGAGAGGTCGTGGAGCAGGAAGTCATTCCACGTGTACGTCATGTAGATTTCCTCTCCGCCCGTCGTCCCCGTGGACACCTGGACGAGCACGACGTCCTTCTTGTCGCACGTCAGCAGCAGCCAGGGCTTTCCGCGGAGCTCGTCCTTCGTCAGGAAGGGGAGCCGGGTGACATCCGAGAGCTGCTGGAGGTCATCGGGAGAGACCCCGGCCCGGGTCATCTTCTCCCTGTAGAAGGGAGAATGGTCATACGCCTGCTTGACGATGGCCTTGAGGGCCTCGAACTGATAACTGGCCAGCCGCGCGGGAGGCATGACGTCCGCCTGCCCCTCCCCGGAGAAGTAGTTCGCGATGACCGGGGGATTCCGCAGGGTCCTCAATCTCTCTTCAAAGCTCGCGCGCATGTCTCTACACCTTCCTTCTGGAAGCCAATGGGGTGGGCGTCGGTTTGGAGTTGTCCGTGCTTCCGCGAAGGCCTGCCAAGGCCTTACACTCTCATCCCGAGAATTCAGCGGAGGCGGCGGGGGCGTTCACGGGCCTCAATGTAGACACGGCCGATGAGTGCGCTAGCCCGGCCCGGGAGGCTGGATTCATTCACGAATCTGGCGCGACTTCAGGGCAGGGAGCCCCCTGGGGCGGGACAGGCAGCCGTGTTTGGTTGGAATTCATAGGTGATTGGGATTGAACGCGGGGCGGACCCACGGTCGGCGGTTGCGAAGTTCACTGCCTGACGCATCGCCACGGGTTTCGCGGGGAGGGTGATGCGCATCCGGCTGGCGCTTCTGGCATCCTTTCGTCATCCCGCCTTTCACCCGAAGGAGTCACGACATGAGCGTACGCACACTGTTGCTGGTCCTCTCCACCTCCACCGTGTCAATCCTCACCGGCTGCGCCACCAGCCAGACGGCGGCCCGCGAGGACACCGCCGCCGCCGCCAGCACCCCCTCGGAGGTGGCCGAGGGCGAGTTCAGGGGATGCCGCTGCTCACTCAACGTGAAGGCCGAGGACGGCTTCGCGCAGGCCGCGGCGGGCAGAGGTTGTCAGTGCCCGCATTGCTCGCATGGCGTCAGTGGCATCGCGGGGAAGGGCCCCTCGTGCGGGTGCTGGCACAACAACGGCAAGGGCGACCCGGTGCAAGCCCAGGAAGGCGCGCCCTGAAGCGGGAACTCGCACGCGCGGGCACGAGGGATTGCTCCCCCATGTCCCGGGTCGTCGCGAGCTGATGGGTTAGGGGGAGGTGGAGGGAGCCGAGACCTTGGTCTCAGGCTGGGACGGTCACCGCGGAGGGCCTGGTACGCTCGAACTCGCGGAGAATCGTGTCCACCTTGTGGAGTTCCAGTCTGAAGGTGGCACGCACCTCCTCCAGCGGTCTATCCAGCAGCGTCTTCCAGTCCGTGCCGAACAGCCGCCTGGCCCGCCGCCCCAACAGCCACCCCCTGACCACCTGCGGCATCGCCACCTCGCACAACTCGAAGTTGTTCAGGAAGGTGAAGCACAGGCCGGCCACGAAGACACCCATCGATACGCGGGAGCCGTTCTGGGCGAAGTAGAAGGCCTGGAGTCCCATCTCTCCCTCGGAGGTCGTGGGGAAACCCGTCACCACGTGCCACAGGTCGTGTGTCTCGAACAGGTGGGCCTTCACGTAGCTGGCCGCATCCGGGGCCTCCAGGACGCGCAGCAGGTTCGGGTCCAGGTTGCTCTCACGCAGATGCTCCACGAAGGTGCGCCCCAGCGTGCCCTTGGGAAGCCGGCCCAGTGCCTCCAGATCGATGTGTCCCAGCCGGGGACGCTCCCGCAGCACGCGCGCGAGCTCCGGGTCCCGGGACATCCGCTCCACCGCCTTCTGTGCCGCATCCGACGAGGCGTACAGCGCTTCGATCAAATCGAAGACCCGGTCGGGCTCATTCGCATCCCGGATCATGGCCAGGGCGGCACGGCTGGCGCGGATCGTCTTGATGAGATTTCGCATGATGGATCCCCTCGTTCGCACTCCACACGCCCAGGATGGGCGCGATTGTGCGAGAAAACCTATTCATCTTGCCCGACCCCGTGCGGTTCATACCGTGGTGCCGGACTCCATCCGGATTGCAACAGAGCGGGGCTGGGGGAGGGTCCGCTCGTTTCCGCGAGGAGATGAGTCCATCCGTCCCCGGGGCGATTTTTCCGTTGGCACGCTCGGGGTACGAAGGCTCGGCCTGGCGATTCGTTGGCGGCTGTATACACAAGCGAGCCCACGGCCTGTTCCAACAACACGGGACATCCCCGAGCCACCCCGCGTTGACTGGCGCACTCCCCACGGCACCCAGGGGCCATACTGACGGTTCCGGCTACACGTTACAAACCATTCAGGCTGTCCTACGCCCGCCTCCCTGGCAGGGCTCATGAATGGCCGCATGGGACGGGGGTGTGCCGTGAAATGCATGGTGGCGATCGTGGGCTTGCTTCTGTTGGGGGGGGTTCGCCGTGGCGGAGGAAAACCTCCCGAAGTCCGGGCCCACCGAACGCGAGGGCACGCCACCCGCGCCACCTCCTGTCTGCGCGAGAACCCTCACCGCCAGCGTGGCGGTGCTGGACCAGCCGCTGATGTTCAACCGTCTGGGCGCGCAGAACGTCAATGGAATCATCTATGCGCTGACGCGCGACTTGATCAACCAGGACACCGGACTGCCCCTGTCGCGGGGAGGCGAGGCGGTGCCGGGCCGGGTGACCCTGCGCCCGGACAAGCGGCCACGTCCCCTCGTGCTCCGGGTCTCGGCGGGTGACTGCCTGCGGGTGCATTTCCAGAACCTGCTCACGCCCCTGGCCAACCCCAGGTCGGTCCCCAGCATCATCAACCGGCTCAAGTTCCTGCTGCCCATCGACGACCAGGTGGCGGATCGCTTCGCGAGCTTCACCGTTCCTGGCCTGCAGCTCGTGAGTTCCATCGCGGATGACAGCTCCTTCGTCGGGCGCAATGACAGCAGCCTGGTCGCCCCGGGCGGGAGCGCCACCTACACCCTCTTCGCGCAGCGCGAGGACACGTTCCTGGTGACGAGCTACGGGGCCACCTTCGGTGGAGAGGCCACCTATGGCAACGGTGCCAATGGCATGTTCGCCGCCATCAACGTGGAGCCCCCGGGGGCGAGCTTCTACCGCAGCCAGGTCACCGAGGAGGAGCTGCGCCGGCCACCACGGGCACCACCCCCACCGGCCAGCCCGCGCTCAACTACGAGGCCGTCTACCCCTCCACCGAGCCGTGGCTCGGCGAGGGCAAGGCGGGGCTGCCCATCCTCGACATGCTCACGCCCTCCGGGGAGCTGGTCCACTCGGACGTCAGCGCCATGATCGTCGGCCCCCTGCCGGATGGCGGCTTTCCTCCCCAGACCTATCCGTTGGAGAGCGTGGGCCGGCGCAACCCCACCTTGCCCAACCGGTTGGAGTCCTTCCGCGAGTTCACCGTCATCTTCCATGACGAGGTGGCCGCGGCCAACGCCTTCCCCGGCTTCTTCGAGGATCCCGTTTTCCGTCACACCCTGGCCGGGGTGCGAGACGCCTTCATGATCAACTACGGCTCGGGCGGCATCGGTTCGGAGATCATCGCCAACCGCTTGAGCGTGGGACCCATGCATGACTGTCTGGACTGTACCTTCGAGGAGTTCTTCCTCAGCTCCCACACCGTGGGAGACCCCGCCATGCTGGTGGACGTGCCCGCCAACGTGGGCCTGGAGACGCTCGCCCCGGGGCAGGCGCCGCCGCCCGGCACGACCGGACCCAAGGCCACCCGGGCCTTCTTCCCGGATGACCCCAGCAACGTTCACCACAGCTACACCGGCGATTTCGTCAAGTTCCGCAACCTCCACATCGGCCAGGAGCAGCACGTCTTCCACCTGCACAACCACCAGTGGCTCTTCAACCCCAACGACGACAACGCCAACTACATCGACGCGCAAGGCATTGGTCCGGGCACGGACTACACCTATGAGATCAACTTCGGCGGCTCGGGCAATCGCAACAAGACGGCGGGGGACGCCATCTTCCACTGCCATTTCTACCCCCACTTCGCCCAGGGCATGTGGGAGCTGTGGCGTGTGCATGACGTCTTCGAGGGGGGACGAAGCTGGCGGCGAGTGGAGCGCAATTCCATCACAAGCCCTTTGGGCTGCAGGATGGGACACCCGCCGCGGGCGGGCGGGCCCTGCCGGACGGAGAGATCGCCGCGGGCACGCCCATTCCAGCGGTGGTGCCCCTGCCGGCAAGCCCATGGCGCCCATGCCCGGGCGTGTCGAGGTGGCGGCCAATCCTCGCACCACCACGGCCTCCACCTTCCATGGCCTGACGCCGGGCGCCTCCGTGCCGGTGGGCAGCAACGCCCGCGTCGTCGAGCGCGACGTCAACCCGGGCTTTCCCTTCTGGGTGGCGAGCATCGAGAAGACGGTGGGTCAGCGCACCACGACCCCGCCCCTGGACATGCTCACGGAGGCGGAGGCCGCCGCGCTCCAGGAGGGCCCCAACCCGCTGTTCGCCGGCCGCGCGGACCGGTGCCCAACGCGGGTGGATTCAATGGTGGGTTGCCACGGCATGTCCTGGAGGAGTGGCCGCCGGAGGAGAGGCCGTGTCCACCTTGAGCCGCCTGGATTTCAGCAAGGAGCTGGTCCGTGCCCGGCCGGTGTACTTCCCCGAGGAGGGCACGGACGTGGAGCAGACGGCCATGGCCTTCCATGCCCGGCGCCTCCACCCGAGCACCGCGCTGCTGCGGGACGGCAGCACCGTGGCCGGCTCCTTCGTCACCAACGGAGGCCCTCCCGTGCCCAGCGCCCCCTACCACGAGCCGTGCGTGGATGATGAGGGCAACCGGATCCTGACCGGCACGCAGCCCCGCTTCTTCGACGGCAAGTGGGGCACGAGCTTCACGGGCACCATCCGGTTCGGCGCGCTCAATCCTCGCGTCTACAAGGCGGCCAACATCCAGCTCGACGTGGTCTTCAACAAGGCTGGCTACCACTACTCCCAGGAGCGCATCCTCACCCTGTGGGAGGACGTACAGCCTACCCTCGACAAGCAGCGGCCTCCCGAGCCCTTCGCCATCCGCTTCAACACCTTCGACTGCGCCAAGTACCTGCACACCAACCTCGTCCCCAGCGTCTATGAGCTGGATGACTTCGAGGTCCGCACGCCCACCGACATCATCGGCCAGCACATCCACCTGCCCAAGTGGGACCTGACCAGCGCGGACGGCGCGGCCAATGGGTGGAACTACGAGGATGGGACGCTGGCTCCGGGCGCGGTGCGCGAGCGCATCGAGGCCATCAATGCCTACAACTCCACCCCGGGCAATACGCCGGTGCCCACGCTGGACGGCCGCACCCAGCTCGAGCCCCTGCCACATCCCTTCTTCGGCGCCGGACCCAATGGGACCTGGCTGGGGGCGCGCACCACCATTCAGCGTTGGTTCATGGATCCGGTCTTCAACTCGGATGGGGTCGAGCGTGGGCTGGGCGTCATCTTCACGCACGACCACTATGGCCCCTCCACCCATCAGCAGATAGGGCTCTACGGCTCGGTGCTGGTGGAGCCCGCGGGCTCCACCTGGAAGCACGCCGAGACGGGCGTGCCGCTGAACACCCGGGACGATGGTGGACCCACGAGCTGGCAGGCCGCCATCCACACCGGTGATATCAACGGGGATGGCACCGATGACAGCTTCCGCGAGTTCTGGCTCATGTCCAGCGACTTCCAGCATGCCTACGAGGCGGGGGTTTATGTCGGAGCAGGGCCGGATGGCATGCCGGATCCGGCGCTGACGGCCACGCCCAACTCCTTCCGTCAGGCCATTGCCCCCCCTTTCCGGCAGCAGGCCAACCCCGTGTTCCCAGACCTGGTGGTCAACGCCGCCGTGTGCCCCGGCGGAGTGCCGCGACCCTGTCCCCAGGCCATCTCCGTGGATGACCCGGGCCTGTTCCTGGTCAACTACCGCAACGAGCCGACCGCCCTGCGTGTCTACGATCCACGGCGGCTGGGACCGGATGGCCAACCCGGCGCACAGGCGGCTGGCCGGCGGGAGATCTGGCCTTCGCGCTCCAGACGCGCACGGATCGCGCCCTCCCCGCGTTCAACACCCGGTTGGGCAATACCCCCTATCCGCCGCTCACCGGGGACATTGGCCGAGGCGATCCTTCACCCCGATCATGCGAGCCTACACCGGTGACAATGTCCGGTTTCGGGTGCAGATCGGAGGGCATGAGGAGGAATTCAACACCACCCTCCATGGGATGAAGTGGCTCCAGGAGGCTCCAACTTCGGGTACGACCCCAACTCCGGTTGGCGCAACGCCCAGGTGCATGGCATCTCCGAGCAGTTCTCCGTCGCGCTCTCGCTCATGCCCCTGCTCAGCGGCGGTTCCGAGGTGGACTACGCCTACGCCACCAACGGCACCACGGATGGCTTCTGGCAAGGCGTGTGGGGCGTCATGCGCTCGTACCACGAGCCCCGAGCCGACCTCAATGCCTTGCCCAACATGAGGATGCCGGCATTGATTGGTAATGCGAAGGAGTACAGCTTCATGGATGAGAAGCCGCCGGAAGAGGGGGAGCAGGCCAGTGGGCAGGGCGGGGCGGGGCGGGGTGGAGCCTGCCCACGTGCCGCGCCGGTGCGGCGGTATGACATCACGGCGGTATTGGCCAACACCGCGCTGGGCAATCCCCTGAACGTCACCCTTGTCCCCGGAGATGACTCGGCGAACCAACACGTGGGCGCTCCGCTCGATCCGAAGGGCGGCACGCTGGTGTACAACCCACGGCGCACCGTGCTGGACAATGGCAAGTCCGGGCCGCTGCATGATCCCACGGCGATCCTCTATGTGCACACCAGGGATCTGGATCCGCTCACCGGCGCGCTCAAACCGGACGTGCCCGTGGAGCCGCTCGTGCTGCGCGCCGCGGCTGGGGAGTGCGTCGAGGTCACCCTGCGCAACTGGTTGCCGGAGGCGCTGCCCGATCTGGCCAACCTCATCACCCTGGCGAGCGTGGTCAACCGGGACCGGAAGGGGGCGCAAGGGGTGACCACCTTCAACAACAACCTCATCCGCCCCTCGAGCCATGTGGGGCTGCACCCTCAGCTCGTGGAATACGACGTCGGCTGGGCGGATGGTACCAACGTGGGCAGGAATCGCGTGCAGACCGCTCCACCGGGCGGCACGGTGAGCTACCGGTGGTATGCCGGGGATATCCGCGCGGCGGATGTCGTCAAGGGCGAGAAGTCCAACCGCATCGATCTGATCAACACCCCCATCGAGTACGGTGGCACCAACCTCGTCCCGGCCGACAAGATCAAGCAGGGCCAGAAGTCGCTGGTGGCGGCGCTCGTCATCGAACCCACCGGCTCGGTGTGGCGGGAGGATGCCAACCGGCACAGCGCGGCGAGCGTGGGCCCGGATACCAATGGAGACGGGCAGCCGGACAGCGTGAGCTTCCGCGACTTCACGGTGGTGTGGCAGAAGCAACTCGGCCACCGCTACGCGGATGGCACGGCCGTGGAGAACATCGACGCCGAGGGGATCATCGCGGAGGACAGCCAGGACTCCGGGCACATGGCCATCAACCACGGCTCCGAGCCGCTGTGGTTCCGCTTCGGACTGCGGCCCAACGCGCCGCTGGGGAACGAGCCCGGAGGTCTGGGCGCGCTGCCCAATGCCCACCAGGCCTACAGCAACACGTTGGCGGGGGGAGATCCGGTCACGCCTGTGTTCACCGTGGCCGCGGGCCAGCAGACCCGCCTGCGCCTGCTCCAGCCGCACGGCAACTTCCGCGGCTCCACCTTCCGGCTGCACGGCCATCAGTGGCAGCGCGCTCCGTATGTCTGTCCGGGCTCGGCCTACCTGGGCCTGCCAGGGCTGTGCACCCCCACCGACGTGGCTTCCCAGGCGTTGGGCCTCAATCCCATCTCCTTCTACCGCAGCGGCCAGGAGGGAATCCTTCCCTATACACACTATGAGATCCTCCTGCCGAGTGCCGGAGGCATCAACGCGGTCCGCGGGGACTACCTGTTCCGGGACTATGAGAGCCTGGGCAATACGGATGGCCAGTGGGGCCTCCTCCGGGTGCAGTGAGGAACATGGCCATGACTCCGAATGACAAAGAGGCCCGGCGCTCCCGGGCCGGGGTGTCCGTCGTCGTGCTCGCCGTCCTGTGTATGGCGGCGCCCGTGGCATTCATTGTCCCCGCGCCGCCGCGTCCGAGCCGGCCGTTGCCTCCGAGCCCACGCAGGGCCCGCAGCGGCTCGTCAAGAACGGGGTGGTGGTGGAGTTCTCCCTGCTCCACCCCGGCGACACCAGCGGTCCTCCGCGGCCGCTGATGGAAGGCGATGAGGCCGAGGTCCGCCTGCGCATGACGGATGCGAGCAGTGGTCTTCCGCTGCCGGGCCTGTCTCCCTCGGCGTGGATGGACCTGGGCCACCTGCTGTCGGACAAGGCGGATGCGCAGCAGGAGTGCAAGGATCGGGTCGGCGTCTATCTCAAGGGCACGGTGGGGATCCGCCCGCTCATCGACCTCAACAGCTACTACCTGCTGGTGCTCAACAAGGATCCGAGCCTCTCGGTCATCGATCCGGTGGTGGGAATGACGGGCAAGACGAGCCTCTACACCACGGTGGTGCTCGAGCGCCCGGGAGCTGACTGGGTCAAGAGCCTGGATCAAGAGGCTCTACGTCTCCATGCCGAGGGCCGGGGCGGTGGCGGTGGTGGACACGAATGCGTTCCGGGTCGAGGCCCGGGTGCTGGCGGGCGAGGAGCCCACCCGGGTCGCCCTTCAGCCGGACGGGCACTACCTCTGGGTCGGCAACGACGCCAGCGAGCCGGCTCGCAGCGGTGTCACGGTGATAGACACGCAGACCCTGAAGCCCGCCGCGACGATCGCCACCGGGCGCGGACACCATGAGATTGTCTTCTCCAGCGACGACCGCTACGCCTTCGTCAGCAACAGGGACGAGGGCACCCTCTCCGTCATCTCCATCGCCCGGTTGGAGAAGGTCAAGGATCTGAAGACGGGCCCGCTCCCCATCTCCCTGGCGTACTCACCACTTTCCCGTGTCCTCTACGTGGCGGATGGGAAGGAGGGGACGGTGACAGCCTTCGACGACGCTCGCCTGGAGGAGGTGGCGCGGCTGTCCGCGAAGCCGGGCCTGGGGCCCATGCGCTTCACCCAGGACGGCCGCTGGGGCCTGATCGTCAACCCCGCCGAGCACGTGGTGTACGTGGTGGATGCGGCGGAGAACCAGCTCATACACAGCATCCCCATGAGCGGACAGCCCTACCAGGTCAGCTTCACCCGGGCCTTCGCCTATGTGCGGTTGCTGGACTCGGAGCGGGTGGAGATGATCAACCTCTCCACCCTGGGCAAGGGCAAGCAGCCCACGGTGCAAGGCTTCTCCGCGGGCCAGTCCGCGCCCAAACTCGCGGGGAACTTGAGCCTCGCCGACTCCATCACCCAGGCCTCCACCGAGGCGGCCATCTTCGTGGCCAGCCCCTCGGACAACACCACGTACTTCTACATGGAGGGCATGAATGCCGCCATGGGGAGCTTTGGCAACTACGGGCACAACGCCCGGGCGGTGCAGGTGGTGGACAGGAGCCTGAGGAGGTGGAGCACGGCGTCTACTCGGCTCGGCTGCGGCTTCCGGTGGCGGGCCGGTATGACGTGGCCTTCCTCTTGGATGCGCCGCGGGTGCTGCACTGCTTCCGTGTGGAGGCCAGGGCCAACCCGGCTTTGAAGAAGACGCTCGGCGCGCTGGAAATCGAGTACCTGGACGCTCCGGCGCGGCTGGTGGTGGGCCAGAAGCCGCTGCTGCGCTTCAGGCTCCGCGACGCCTCGACCCACCAGCCCGCCACCGGGTTGGAGGAGGTGAAGGTGCTCACCCACGCCGCTCCGGGGCGGCGGCGGGCGGAGGTGGCCGCGCGGGAGGTGGGCGAGGGCGTGTATGAGGTGGAGCCCTCCCTGCCAGATGCGGGCTCGTACTACCTCTACGTGGCGGTGCCCGAGTTGAAGCTGAAGTATGGCGATCTGCCCTACCGCTCCCTGTGGGTGGGGGGCATGGAACAGATCCAACCCATGAGAGAGGAGGCATCCCGTGGCACACACGCGAACTAGCCTGGCGGTGGTGGGCATCCTGGGAGTGGTGCTGCTGGCGGCGGTGGCTCATGCACAACCGGCCTCCGCCTCCGCCGAGGTCCGCCTCGTCGACGCGGAGCTGCTCAATCAGGAGGGCGTGCCCGTCTACTTCAACAGTGATGTCCTCGCCAACAAGATCATCGTCATGGACTTCGTCTTCACCTCCTGCACCACCGTGTGTCCTGTGCTCTCCTCGCTCTTCGCCAGGGTGCAGGAGTCGCTCGGCGAGCGCTTGGAGAAGGAGGTGCGGTTGGTGTCCGTCTCCCTCGATGCCACGCGGGATACGCCCGCGCGGTTGAAGGCCTATGCCGCGCGGTACAAGGCGCGTCAGGGATGGACCTGGCTCACCGGGGACAAGCAGGACGTGGCCCGGGTGCTCGGGGGGTTGGGGGCCTACACGCCTGATTACAACAACCATGCGCCCATGGTGCTGGTGGGAGACATGCGCACGGGCAAGTGGGTGCGGCTCAATGGCTTTCCCAGCCACGAGGAGATCCTGGCGAAGGTGGATGAGCTGGCGGCGGCCCGCCGGAGCAGCAGGGCCGTCGAGCCATCTCCCGGCACGGGCCCGGCCGCCCAGTCCGAGGGTAAGTCCAGGAGCTACTTCACCGATGCGCCCCTTCTCACCCAGGAGGGAAAGACGGTCCGGTTCTACAGTGATGTGTTGAAGGATCGGGTGGTCGTCATCTCCTTCTTCTTCACGCGTTGCCAGACCGCCTGTCCGCTGCTCACCCAGAAGCTCCTGCAAGTCAAACGGGAACTGGGCGAGCGGTTCGGCAAGGAGGTGCATTTCATCTCCATCAGCGTGGACCCCGCTTTCGACACACCCCAGGAGCTGAAGAAGTTCGCCCGCCGCCATCAGGCGGAGGCCGAGGGGTGGACCTTTCTCACCGGAAGCAAGGAGGACGTGGGACAGGTGCTCGGCAGGCTCGGGCAGACCGTGGGAGAAGTCGAGGATCACACCACCCTGTTCATCGCCGGGAATGTCAGGAGCAGGCATTGGACGCGGCTGCGTCCGGACTCGCCCGCGGTGACCATCGCCGAGCGTTTGAGAGAGCTGGCCGAGCGGCCGTGAGCGGGGACTGCTCAATGGGTTTCAGGCTCTGGGGCTGGTGGCTGGTGACCCTGTTCTGCTGCGGCGCCGGGCGCCCGGTGGGGCTCACGGCGCGGGAGCAGGCGGGCAGGAAGATCTACCTCGAGGGGCTGAGCCCCACGGGGAGGAGATCTCGGCGGAGATCGGAGCCGGAGCACGTCTGCCGGGCAGCGCCGTGCCCTGCGCCAACTGCCATGGGGAGGAGGGCCTGGGCCAGGCCGAGGGCGGGCTGCGGCCCCGGAGCTCACCTGGTCCCAACTGACCAAGCCCTACGGCCATCTCCACCCCAATGGCAGGAGACATGTCTCCTTCTCGGACAAGAGCGTGGCCCGCGCCGTGGCCGAGGGAGTCGACCCCGACGGCAACCGCTTGGACCCGGCCATGCCTCGCTACTCCATGTCCGTGGAGGACATGGCGAGCTTGCTGGCCTACCTCCAGCATCTGGAGGAGCAGGGCGATCCCGGGCTGACGGAGTCGGAGATCCGGCTGGGGGTGGTGCTCCCCACGCGCGGCCGGTTGGGTGAAGTGGGCCGGGCCATGGCGGGATTGTTGAGCGCCTATTGTGACGCACTCAATGCCTCCGGAGGGATTCACGGACGCCGGCTCGAGCTGGTCCTCGCGGAGTATGACAGTGATCTGGGCACGGGCCTCTCGAGCGCACGGGAACTCCTGGCTCGAGGCTCTGTCTTCGCGCTGCTCAGCGGGCTGGTGCCCGGGGCGGAGAAGGAGCTGGCGGTGCTGGCCGAGCAGGAGCGGGTTCCCCTCATCGGTCCGCTGACGCCGTGGACGTGGGAGGGCGGGCCGCCAGGCCGCCGGGTTTCTACACCCTCTCCGGGGTAGGGGAGCAGGTCCAGGTGCTCGCCGAGTATGCCGCCGGGGCGCTGCACACGCATGGGCCTCGGGTGGCCATCATCCACCCGGCGCAGGAGGGTCTGGCCGAGGCGGCCCGTGCGGCGCGCGGGCGGTTTCGAGCTCATGGCTGGGAGCGGGTGGAGGTGCTGCGATACGAGCGCGGCGGGTTCGATCCGGAGGTCGCCACGCGGTTGAAACAGAGCGGCACGCGGTTGGTCCTGTTCCTCGGCAATGAGGAGGAATTGGCGGGACTCATGGGCAAGGCGCGGGCGCTGGGTTGGGCTCCCTACCTGCTGCTCTCGGGCTCGCTCTCGGCCCGGGCGGCCATGGAGGCACCGGCCTTCCTCGATGGGCACCTCTTCCTCGCCTATTCGAGCCTGCCCTCGGACGAGCGGCCTGACGCGGTGGCCTCCTTCAATCGACTGAGGGCCGGGGTACACGCCTCGGAGCGCCACCGGCTGCCCCAGGTGTCCGCGTATACGGCCGCGGCCGTGCTGACCGAGGCCCTGCGCCGCACCGGCGAACAGCTGAGCCGGGACAGGCTGCTCCACCAGATGGAGAAACTGTATGCCTTTGAACCGGGGCTGGTGCCTCCCATGAGCTACGGGCCTGATCGGCACGTGGGAGCGCTGGGGGCTTATGTCGTCACCGTGGAGCTCAAGACGCGTACGTTCCGTCCGCTCGGCGGGTGGAGGGCGCTGAGGCCCTGAGCCCCGGCCACACGCGGACCAGCAAGGCCGCCAGCGCCGAGGCGGTGGCCAGCAGCGTCACCGCCACCCATCCCCACCGGGCCAGCGCGAAGCTGCCGCTCGCCGCGCCGATGGACATGCCGATGAACATGCCGAAGATGAGCAAGGCGTTGATCCGGCTGCGCGCGGCGGGATCGATGCCAAAGACGATCGTCTGGTGCGCCACGAGGGTGATTTGAACGCCGAGGTCGAAGCCGATGGCGCTGGCGACGAGCAGCCACAGCCGGGCGTTCGGCGCGAGCCACGGCGACGCGAACATCGTGGCGAACGAGAGGGCGGTCAGTCCAGCGCCCATGCGGGTGACCACCTCGGGGCCGATGCGATCCGCGATGCGGCCCGCCACCGGCGCGCCCAGCGCTCCCGCCGCGCCAGCCAGACCGAAGGCACCCGCGGCCGCGCTGCCCAGGTGGAACGGTGCGCCATGCAGCATCACGGCGAGCGTCGACCAGAAGGCACTGAAGCCAACCGAGAGCAGGCCCTGCGCCATCGCGGCCCGGCGCAGGGCGCCGTGCTCGCGCCACAGCCCGGCGAGCGAACCGAGCAGGGCTCCGTACGAGAGTGTGCTGGTCGGGCGGAAGCGGGGCAGGCCGCGCCAGGCCACCAGGCCGATCATCGCCACGCTGGCGGCGGCGATCATGTACATGGCGCGCCAGCCGAGGTGCTCGGCGACCACGCCGCTGATGACGCGAGACAGCAGGATGCCGAGCAGCAGGCCCGTCATCACCGTGCCGACCACCTTGCCGCGCTCCCGCTCGGGCGCGAGGGTCGCGGCGGCCGGCACGATGTCCTGCGCCAGGGTCGCCGTCAGGCCGATGGCGAGGCTCACCGCCAGCATCAGGCCGATGCCGGGGGCGATGCTGCCCAGCAGCAGCGCCACGCTCAAGATGGCGGCCTTGATGAGGATGATGCGGCGCCGGTCGAAGCGGTCGCCGAGGGGCGCCAGCAGCAGGATGCCCAACGCGTATCCCAGTTGGGTGAGCGTGGGCACGAGGCCCACCGCGGTGTCCGAGGCGCCGATGTTGGCCCCCATTACCCCCAGCATGGGCTGGCTGTAGTAGAGCGATGCCACCGAGAGCCCGGCGCCCGCGGACAGCAGCAGGCGCAGGCCGCCGGACAGCGCGTTGCCGCCGTGGTGGGCGGTCGCGGACCGCGACGGCTCGGCCGTCGTGGCCATGGTTCCGTTTCCGGCAGTACTATGTACGGTGCGAATGAAGGACATGAGGTCACCCCGGGCGCTGCGAGTTGAAGCAAGTGTGGGCCAGGGGGATGGGCATCGGTAGTAGCGTGCTCCGCACAACGGATATACGCTTCACGTATAAGCCAGCTCGAGCCACGCCCCCATGCCCAACCCTTCCCAGCCGCCTCGGCCACGTGCTTCCCGGATGCGGAGTCCTCCCCCCACCGTGTCGGGCACCGCCGACCGGCTCGAGCTGATGCAGACCTTCCTCCGCATCGTCGACGCCGGCAGCCTGTCCTCCGCCGCCGCGCAGCTGGGCACCACGCAGCCGACGGTGAGCCGCCGCCTCCAGGCGCTGGAGCGCTCGCTCGGCCTGCGGCTGCTCCAGCGTTCCACCCACGCGATGAAGCTCACCGAGGACGGGGCGCGCTGCTACGAACGCGCGAAGGAGTTGCTGGCGAGCTGGGACATGCTCGAGGCCGACCTGCGCGGCGCCAGCGACGAACCCGAGGGCACGCTGCGCGTCGTGGTGCCCCACGCGTTCGGACAACAGCTGCTGGTGGGGCCGCTGACGGAGTACCTGACCCGCCACACGCGGGTCTCGGTCGAATGGCTGTTGCATGATCGGGCGGTGGATTTCATCGCGGACGGCATCGACTGCGCCATCCACGTCGGCGAGGTGCATGACCCCAACGTGGTGGCGATCCGCGTGGCCGAGGTGCCGCGCATCGTCGTGGCCGCGCCGTCCGTGCTGTCAGGCCTGCCCGTGCCGACCCATCCCGACGAGCTCGCGCGGCTGCCCTGGCTGTCGCTGCGCACGTTCTATCGCAACGAGGTTTCGCTGACCCACGTGGCCACCGGCGAGGTCCAGTCCGTCGTCTTCCACCCGCGCCTGAGTACGGACAGCCTCTACGCCACCCGCAGCGCCGCGGTGAACGGCCTCGGCGTCTGCGTGGCCTCGGCCTGGGTGCTCCACGAAGACATCACGCGAGGTCGGCTCCTGCACCTGGTGCCGGGTTGGCGGGCCGCTCCCTTGCCGATGTATCTGCTCTACCCGTCCGCGCGGTTCCATCCAGCGAGGCTGCGCACCTTCGTGGCGTTGATGCGGGAGAAGATTCCGGCGGCCGTGGCGGTGGCCACGGGCGGGGCATGAGCCGGCACCGCGAGCACTACTGCACGGCGCGCGCGAACTGGCCTGGAGTGAGTCCGATGATGCGCTTGAAGTGCCGGTTGAGCTGGCTCTGATCGTAGAGCCCCACCCGGAGCGCGACCTCCGAGGGCGTCAGGCCCTGGGTGAGCAGTCCCATGGCCCGGGAGATACGCAGGTGGGTGAGGTATGCGTAGGGCGGCATGCCTACCTCTTCCCGGAAGGCGCGGCACAGGTGGAATTTGTCCAGTCCCGCCTGGTCGGCCAGGGCGTCCAGCGTGATGCCGTGCTCCAGGGCATCGTGCAGCGCCTCGAGCGCACGGCGGACGGGCCAGCGAGCACGCCGCTCCGGCTCGTCCGTGTCTCCGAAGCACGTGGCCAGCGCGCAGAGCGCCTCGGTCAACGCCGTCTGGAGTTCCAGGGGAGTGGAAGCCTCCTTCCGGTCCTCGCGAACCAGGGAATGGAGCCGCACGAAGGGGGCCGCCGTGGGCTGCTCACGCTCGAACTGTACCCGCCGCAGGTGGGCGGAGGCCAGGTAGCCCAGCGCCTCACGGGTCTCGGTGACGAGTGCCTCATCGAAGGAGATCACCTGGAAGTGGGAGGAACCCTCGCGGCGCAGATCGCGGTGGACCTGTCCACTCTGCTTGATGTCGAGCGTGCCGGGAGTGGTGACCCGGACCTTGCCAAGGCCCCACCACTCCGAGTGGCCGGAGTACGTCATCGTCACCGAGAAGCGCTCCTTCACGGAGCGCCACAGCCGCTCGTCGGTCCTGAAGCGCGACACCCGCACGCCCGGCAACTCGCGGGGGAGGAAGACCCGAATGGAGAGCGGGCCATCGGAGACGGCGCGAAGGGGAGGGCTCACCCCTCGATTCTACCGCGAGCCGCCACCGGGGCTTGGGCGTTCTTGGCGGGACCTGTCGCGCCAACAATGCCCAAGCCCGCCGAGCGTCCGCTGTCTATTTCCCTGCCCTAGAGACTGAACAGGAGAACTTCATGTCGGGAATCAAAGACAAGGTTGTCGTCATCACGGGCGCGAGCAGTGGCATTGGTGAGGCGACCGCGCTCCTGCTCGCCGAGCGTGGTGCGAAGGTCGTACTCGGCGCGCGCCGAGTGGAGCGACTGGAGTCGCTCGCCGACCGGATCGTGGCAGCGGGTGGCGAGGCGACTCATGCACGCACGGACGTCCAACGGCGCGAGGACCTGTCCAACCTCGTCAAGTTGGCATGTGAGCGGTATGGCAAGCTCGACGTTCTCGTCAGCAATGCCGGTGTCATGCCCGTTTCTCCCCTGGACGACCTGCGCGTCGAGGATTGGGAAGACATGATCGACGTCAACATCAAGGGGGTTCTGTATGGCATCGCCGCGGCGCTGCCTGTCTTCCGCGGGCAGGGGTTCGGGCATTTCGTCAACGTCGCTTCCACGGCGGGACATCGCATCGTGCCGACCCAGTCGGTCTATTGCGGCACGAAGTTCGCCGTGCGCGCCATCTCCGAGGGGTTGCGCCAGGAGGCCGGCGACAAGCTGCGCGTGACGATCATTTCGCCGGGCTTCGTCCGGACGAACTTCGCGGACGGGGTGACGAATCCGGAGGTGAAAGCCCAGCTCTCCGCCCTCCGCGACAAGCTCGCGATGCCACCGGAGGCGATCGCCCGCTCCATCGCGTTCGCCCTCGAGCAGCCCGCCGATGTCGATGTGAACGAGATCGTCATCCGTCCCACCGCGCAGGGGTAACTCCGAAGGGCGGCTGCCTGGAGCCTCGGCGCCTTTCAGGACCTCAGCCCTTCACGGAGTAGATCGCCTTGATTTCATGGTCGTGACGGTCGTGGTTCTCGTCGCGGCTATGGGCCGACTCGCTCCAACGGTCCCCCACCTTCCCGTGGGAAGCGGGGATGCGCCGCGTGAGCGGGAGCTCCTCGCCGAGCCGCTGCCGGACGATCCGCTGGAACTGGTCGTGGCCCGTGAGCGGTCCCTCGAAGCAGTGGACCACCTGACTCCCGACGACCTTGCCGTCGAGCCAGGAAGTCACGTGGATCTCCGCCAACGCGCCCGGCTCCATCTTGTGCACGGGGTGGACCGAAGCGCGGGCGGCTCGCACATAGAAGTCCCGCGCTTGCTGGATGCTCGTGAGGAGGAGGTGTTTCCACTCCCGAGCCGCTCCCGCACCTCTTCCTCGAAGAGGTCCGTGGCTTTCTGGAGGATGGGGATCATCCGGGACAGCTGCGCCTCGATGGTGGAGCCGGAGCCACTCCCTGGTTTTCGTCTGGCCATGCGCGCGATGTCGCACGTTCCCCGGCAAGGGGCAAACCCAGCCCACGGTGGGCCCAGGTGAACGCGGCGAGAGAGAGGCCAACGCTCGGCGCCCTTTCTGTCCCCGCCGTCCGAGTGTCGATGGGGCCGGGCATCGTAAGATATCAGACGATTTCGGGAGCAAGGCGGGGGACGATCTGGGGATACGCCCAATCTATGATGGGGGATATCCACCTCTGAATCGGATTCCTCTCATGAGTCCTGCCCCTCCAACTCCTGTATTCCCTCCAGGCTGCGTCATCGCGAGGCGTTTCGTTCTCAAGGAACAGGTCGGCAGGGGTGGCATGGGCTCCGTCTTCCAGGCGGAGGACACGCTCGATGGCCGCATCGTGGCGCTCAAGTTCATGCACGCCACGGCCGATACGAGAGGGGCTCGGCGCTTCGTGCGCGAGGCCAGACTGCTGGCCGAACTGCACCACCCGGGCATCGTCGCGCATGTGGCGCATGGTCTCACCCAGAGCGGTCTGCCCTTTCTGGCGATGGAGTGGCTCGAGGGGGAGGATCTGGCTCAGCGGCTGGCTCGAGGACCCTTGAGTCTGGAGGAAACCCTTCGCTTGATGAGCCGTGTCGCCGAGGCCCTCTCCGTTGCCCATGCGCGTGGCATCATCCACAGGGATCTCAAGCCCTCCAATCTCTTTCTGCGCCAGGGACAGGCGGAGGCGGCGGTCGTGTTGGATTTCGGCCTGGCCCGGCACCAGTTCGAGTCACAGGTGTTGACGGGGAGTGCCATGCTGCTGGGTACGCCCCGGTATATGGCGCCCGAGCAGGCTTCCAGCTAGAAGGAGCTTACCCCCAGCGCCGACATCTTCTCCCTGGGTTGTGTGCTCTACGAGTGTCTCACCGGTCATTCCCCTTTCGAGGCTCCGCACCGGCGGCGGTGCTGGCGAAAATCCTCTTCGCCGAGCCCCCACCGCTGTGTCACTCGAGACCCGAGCTGCCCCCATCCCTGCAGGTGCTGGTGAATCGAATGCTGGCCAAGGAGCCCAACCACCGCCTGCCAGATGCGGAGCGCCTGCTGGACGCGCTGGTGGGGTTGGACAGGCTGACGGATGGGGTGGAGCCGAAGCAAGGGACGAGGACCGGTGGGCTGACGGATGCGGAGCAGCGGCTGGTGAGTGTCCTGCTGGTCGTTCCTCCCCGAGCAGAGGAGGAATCGCGTCTGGAACAAACGCTCACGCTCGATCCGGCCATGGGTTCGCTCCGCGGCGCACTGGTGGAGCATCTGCACAAGAGCCTTCCTGGCGAGGACGGGCGGATCGTGATGCTGGCGGATGGCTCGCTGCTGCTCACGCTGCTGCCGGAGCGGGGCACCGCCTCTGACCAGGCGCTGCTGGCGGCACGCTGCGCCCTGTCCATCAAGAATCGCTGGCCCCAGATGTCCATCGTGTTGTCCACGGGGTGCGGACTGCTCGGGTCACAACAGCCGGTGGGTGAAGTGATGGACCGCGTGGGACGGCTCCTGCGGCAGTGCGAGCAGATGCCGGCCTCTTCCCCGGCGCACCTGTTGCTGGACGAGGTGACGGCGGGGTTGCTCGGACCGGGGTTCGAGCTCGCGCGGCTCTCGTCGGGTGTCTACCAGTTGTGCGGCGAGCAGCTGGATGCCGATGCGTCCCGGCTGTTGCTGGGCCGGCCCACGACGTGCGTGGGGCGCGAGCAGGAACTGGCCATGCTCGAGCTGGCCTTCCGCGGCTGCGTCGAGGACTCGTCCGCCCGGGCGCTGCTGGTGTTGGCGCCAGCGGGGATGGGGAAGTCCCGGCTGCGGCACGAGTTCTTGCGCCGCTTGGAGAGGCAGGGACAGCAGGTGCTGCTGATGCTGGGGCGAGGAGATTCCATGCGCACCGGTTCCGCCTACGGACTGCTCGGTCAGGCGGTGCGCAGGTTGTGCGGCATCCAGGACACGGCGGAGTTGGAAACGGGCCGGGAAAAGCTCCGACAGCGGGTGGGCATGAACCTGCCAGGCGGGGAGGAGAGGGCCGTCGTGGAGTTCATGGGAGAGTTGTGCGGCATTCCCTTCTCCGAGGAGAACAGCCCCGGCCTGCGCACCGCGCGCGCGGACCCGCGGGCCATGAGCGCTCAGGTGGGCCGGGCGCTCGTGTCCTTCCTGCGGGCCGAGTGTTCGCGCGGCCCGGTTCTGCTGGTGCTGGAGGACTTGCACTGGGGGGATGCGCGCTCGGTGCATCTGATTGGAGAGGCGCTCCGTGCCCTGAGTGAGCATCCTCTGCTGGTGCTGGCACTGGCTCGACCCGAGGTGAAAGAGCTCTTTCCGGGCTTGTGGGGAAGCCAGCTGCAGGAAGTGGCGCTGCGGGGACTCAGCCGCAAAGCGGGCGCCCGGCTGGTGCGCGAGGTGCTGGGGGCGGAGGTCTCCGAGCCCGTCATCGAACGCATGGTGGAGCAGGCCGCTGGCAACGCCCTCTTCCTGGAGGAACTCATCCGCATGGCGGCGGATGGGCGGGGGGAGGAGCCGCCCGCGACGGTGCTGGCCATGCTCCAGAGCCGGATCCAGAGACTGGCGCACTGGTGTGCGGCAGGTGCTGCTGGCGGCCAGCTTCTTCGGGCGCACCTTCTGGTCCGGTGGGGTGTGGGCGCTCCTGGACTCGCGGGACACGCAGGAGGTGCTGGCCCAGAGCATGCGGCAGCTCGTGGAGTTGGAAGTGGTGGAGCGGATGCCGGAGAGCCGTTTCCCCTCGGAAGTGGAGTACCGCTTCAGGCATGCCCTGGTGCGCGATGCGGCCCGAGGTCTGGTCCTGGAGGAGCTCAAGCCCACGGGGCACCTGCGGGTGGGCGCCTGGTTGGAGCAGATGGGGAGCCGGACCCCCTGGTGCTCGCCGAGCACTATCAACTTGGCCAATCACCGGCGCGTGCCATTCCCTTCTATGTCCGCGCGGCCGAGCAGCTCCTCGAGCGCTATGACTGTCAGGCAACGCTGCGCTGCGTGGAGGCAGGGCTCGCCTGCGGTGCGGAGGGCGAGGCGCGCACCCGGTTGCGCGCGCTCCAGGCGCAGGTGTTCGTGTGGATGAACGATTTGCAGCAGGCGTACGAAATGGCGTGCGCGGTGTTGCCCGAACTCGAGCCGGGGAGCCTCCTCTGGTGCAGACTGGCGGGCCCCCTCTTCATGAGCAGCTTCTATGTCGGCAGGCTCGAGGATGGGTTCAGGACCGCCCAGCTCCTCCTGCACACCCAGCCGGAACACGACGCCATCCCCGTCTACGTCGAATCACTCTTCTTCCTCGTGAGCAACCTCGGCGCGGCGGGCATGCGACAGCAAGCCGCCGCGTTTCTCGCGCGCATGGTGGAGGTGGGGGCCAACCAGGTGGATGAGGACGTCCTCACTCGCGCCTGGGTGTGCAATGCGCGGGGGTGCTTCGGGCTCTACTTCGAGGACACGCTCTGGCAGAGCTTCTCCCACGCTGAACGAGCGGCGAGCCTCTTTCGTGAGCTGGGGCTGGGGCGAAACCAGCTCGTCGCGCAGACCACCGCTGGAATGGCACGGGCCTTCCTCGGCGATATCTCGGGTGCCGTGGAGATGCTGCGGGACGTACTGGACCTCGCCCGGCAGGCCGGTGAGTCCTTCCCCATCGGCTACGTCCAGATGCACGGCCTTGATACAGGCGTGGGGCCCCGAGGAAACGCACCGGGAGGCGGCCCGCGTCCTCGCTCTCGATGGGTTGAAGGCGCATGCGGCGCCCAATCCCATCACGATGGGAGTTGCCCACACCGCCCTGGCGAAAGTGGCTCTGGCCCGGGGGATGCCGCAAGAGGCCGAGGCTTGGGCGCGCGGCGCGTCCGGGCTGCTCTCCAGCTGTCTCACCTACAGGCTGCTGGCTCACATCATTCTCAGCGAGAGCCTGCTGACCCGGGGAGAGCTCGCGAGGGCCAGAGAGGAGGCCGAGCAGTGTGTCTCGGGGTGGGAGTGGCTGGAGAGCGGGGGCTTCGCCGCCATCCGGAAGTTCCGGGTGTTGGCCGAGGTCTGCTTCGCGCAAGGAGACGTCGAAGCGGGGGAGTCCGCCCTGAAACGTGCTCTGCGGTGCCTGCGTACGAGCGCCGAGGACCTTCCGAACCCCACGTTCCGTGCGCGCTTCCTGAGCCAGGTGCCAGAGAATGCCCGGGTTCTCGAGTTGGCGCGTCTGCGGTGGGGGGAGGACTGGAGCCAGGGTTGGGTATCGCTGGCGTGAAGGACAGGTGGGTCGAAAAGGCGAAGGGCCCGGAACCTTTCGATTCCGGGCCCTTCTTTCTGGCGAGGAGTACGGGACTTGAACCCGTGACTGGTACCGGACGGCGTCTTCGTTCCGCGAGAAGGCGGGTGCGCTTCGAGTCGTTGCCGCCGCCCACACAAGGCGAGGTGGAGCGGCGTGGATTGGCGGGCGCTCCCCCCGACGCGTATACGATACGTGCCACTTCTGGAGCCGCAGAGCCACTCTTCTTGAGAGAGCCCCCAGAAAGCGAGGCCAGCCATGCAGCAGAGACAAGTTCCCGTTGTCGGTGCCCTCGTCGCCCCTCCTCCCCCGGTGCTTCGACTGGGCTCGCGGGGAGCCGCCGTGGAGGAGTTGCAGAGGCGCCTTCGGACCGCAGGGCTATACTCGGGTAAGATCGACGGCGCCTACGGCGGGCAGACCATCAATGCCGTCCAACGCTTGCAGAGCCGCTTCAAGCTGAACCCAGATGGCATCGTTGGACCGAAAACCTGGGCGGTGCTGACCGGCAGACCCCAGGCCAGCGCCTCCACCTCCACCTCCGCCTCCACTACGGTACGCGCGGTTGTTGCCGCGCCGGCGTCCGCCCCTATCCGGACGGTGAAGGTGTGGTGGAACTCCTTCATTCCTTTGTCGAAGATCGACGGGCCGCCCATCCTCTACGAGTGCTTCACGGGAGACGGACGAGGTTTCTCCAACTCCATCTCGGCTTCGCACCGGACCCACCAGGAGATCGAGTTCGAAGTGGCTTCGCGCCGGGTGACGATCGACTACAAGCACATCGGCACGACGCACGAAATCAACTGCAAGACGGGCGCCGTGCTCGGGACTGCTACAGCGCCGACCAGCCAGCTGATCAATGGGCCTGTGACCTACTCTGGCCCGCGCATCACCATCAAATTCACGACAGCTGCCACCAATCCGCTCGTTCCCCCCGCTCCAGCCATCAACTCTGAAGTGACTTTCGTGATCGACACCGCCGCGCGCACCTGCTCGCTGAGTGGCAATCACGATGAGTTTCCCGCGTACGAGGCTTACGTAACGACGAACAGCGGTGCCGGCATCATGGTGTACGGCTACAATCCGGTCCCCGCTGGCAAGACTGCCATGGACCTCTATTCCTCGATGCCTCTGGTGCCGGTGACGGTACGGTTCTGATCCAGCGTAGCGCGTGGCTCGCTACCGCTCCGGTTGCGAGTTCGGAGCGCCGCCCCTTCGAACTCGCCCGAGGAATGCGTAGGTACGCCACGCCACGCCCCCGGTGATTGCAGCGAAACCGGCGAAGGCACTGAACACCTTGGTGCTTGGCACAAACCACCAGCCGATCAGGATCAGGAACGTCAAGAACGCGACCATCGCGCCAACGAGCGGCCCCCACCAAGCCTGAAAAACCCGGCGGTGTACGTCGACAAACCAGACGATGGGGAGCCCCACCAACACCCATCCTCCCAGGGCGAAGATGAGCGTCCACACCGCAACCACGCCGACGTCGTGGACCTTCCCTCGCAGCGCCAGCATGGCGACGTACGCTAGGAGTGCGACCCCCCACCCGAGCACAACCGAAGTGAGCGATCGAAAGACGCGTTGGCCAACAGTCGCGATAGGCATGATGAAAGGTTAACGGCATCCGCTTCTGCATGTCATGCTTCGGTGGCGGGTCCGCCAGCAAGGGACACCCCATCACCGCGAGCGCGTGAAGGCGCCGGTGGGCTCCAAGTCGGACACGAAGTCGTGGGGTGAGCAGTGGCAGGCCGAGCTGCTCGCGCGAGGCCGCAAGGCCGTGGACGTGGAGAAGAAGAGGGAGGTGCCGACGTTGAAGGAGTTCGCCCCCAGGTTCATCGACAGGGACGCCAGGGCCAATCGGCAGAAGCCCAGCACCATCTCCAGCAAGGAGTCCCTGTTGCGGCTCTACCTGCTGCCGCGCTTCGGTGAGCGGCGGCTGGACGAGGTGACGAACGAGGACATCCAGCGCCTCAAGGCGGAGCTGCGCGACCTGTCCACCAAAACGGTGAACAACGTCCTCACGGTGTTCAACCGGCCACGGCTGGCGATGCGTGGGGCTCCCGCCAAGGCCATATCCAGGAGCTGGCGGGCCACGAGAGCCTCACCACCACGCAGCGGTACATGCACCTCACGCCCGCGGCGAAGGATGCGGCCATCAGCCTGATGGACACAGCGGGCGCCCAGCATTCTAGAGACATGCTGGAGACGGGCTCCGCGATGCAGGGCAGGGGACCCGAAAAAGGCGAAGGGCCCGGAACCTTTCGATTCCGGGCCCTTCTTTCTGGCGAGGAGTACGGGACTTGAACCCGTGGCCTCCGGCGTGACAGGCCGGCGTTCTAACCAACTGAACTAACTCCCCACAGCGACTTCGTTCTACGGACTTGGGCGGAACAGGGATTGAACCTGTGACCCTCGCCTTGTAAGGGCGACGCTCTACCGCTGAGCTATCCGCCCTCTCGCGCGTCACCGCGTTGCGACGGGGCGGCTTTTATCGAGCCCTCCCCGACCCTGTCAAGCATACCTTTTCCGGCGACGATTCATTCCGGGCCCGTCCGTCACGGGCGTTGACCGGGACGATTCCTCCTGTGACAACCCTCGCCCCCCGCTCGCTCCCCCAGGGACTTGGGGAGCCACCCGGAGTGTCCACCTTGAACGACCGCCTCCTTCGCGCCGCCCGCCGTCAGCCCACGGACACCACCCCCGTGTGGCTCATGCGCCAGGCGGGCCGCTACCTCCCCGAGTACAGGGCCATCCGCGGCAACATCGCCTTCCTCGACCTGTGCAAACACCCGGACCTCGCCGCCGAGGTCACCGTCCAGCCCGTCACCCGTCTGGGCGTCGACGCCGCCATCATCTTCTCCGACATCCTCATCCCCGTGGAGGCCATGGGGATTGAGCTGGAGCTGGGCGACAAGGGGCCCCACTTCCCCAACCCCGTGCGCTCCGCCGCCGACATCGAGCGGCTCGGCGTGCCCGACCCCGTGGAGGGCACCGGCTTCGTCGCCGAGGCCATCCGCCGCACCCGGCGCGCGCTCAATGACTCGGTGCCCGTCATCGGCTTCTGCGGCGCCCCCTTCACCCTCGCCGCCTACATGGTCGAGGGCGGCGGCTCCAAGAGCTACATCCTCATCAAGCGCATGCTCTTCGAGCAGCCCCAGCTCGTCCACACCCTCTTCGACAAGCTCACGCGCACGCTCATCCCCTACCTGCTCATGCAGGTGGAGGCCGGCGCCAGCATCGTGCAGATCTTCGACTCGTGGGGCGGCGAGCTGTCCCCCTGGGACTACGAGCGCTTCTGTCTGCCGTACCTCACGCGCATGGTGAAGGAGGTGCAGGCCAAGGGCGTGCCCGTCATCGTCTTCGGCACCGGCATGTCCAACCACCTGCCGCTGCTCAAGCGCACCGGCGCGGACGTCATCGGCCAGGACTGGCGCACCCCCCTCGACGAGGCCCGCCGCGTGCTCGGCCCCGACGTGGCCGTGCAGGGCAACCTCGACCCACTCCACCTCTTCCTGCCGCGCGAGGAGCTGGAAGCGCGCGTGGTGGACATCCTCCGGCGCGCCGGGCCCGTGGGCCACATCTGCAACCTCGGCCACGGCATCCTCCCTCCCACCGACCCCGAGGCCGCGAAGTTCTTCGTCGACGCCGTCCACAAGCACGGCCTCGCGCTGCGCCAGTCCCCGTGAGCCGCCGGGTTGTGTGATGCCCGACACCCCGCGTGCCCCCTCTCCAGGCGGGCCCCGGGGCAGGGGAGCACCGGGTTGATTCTAGAATCAATCTCCCGTTGACGCGCCGCACCACCGCTCATTAGATGCGCCTCACCCCCGCAAGGAAAGGTGAGGCACACAATGGCACGCGAGCAGCAAAACGGTCACCGCAGGGTGGCCATCGTCCGCGGATTGCGGACGCCCTTCGCGAAGGCGGGTACGGACTTCGCGAGGCTCACCGCGCTGGACCTGGGCCGCATCGTGGTCCAGGAGCTGGTGCAGCGCTCGGAGATCGATCCGCAGGAGATCGATCAGGTGGTGTTCGGGCAGGTCATCCCCACGCTCACCGCGCCGTCCATCGCGCGCGAGGTGGTGATCGCCGCCGGGCTGCCGCGCAAGATCGACGCCTTCACGGTGTCGCGCGCGTGCGCCACGTCCATCCAGGCGATGACCACGGCGGCCAACGCCATCGCCCTGGGCGAGGCGGACGTGGTGCTCGCCGGAGGCACCGAGTGCATGTCGGACGCGCCCATCTTCACCAGTCGTCCGCTGGCCCAGGCGCTGATGGCCGCCTCCAAGGCGAAGGATCTGCCCGGCAAGCTCAAGGCCTTCCAGGCGCTCAAGCCGGGAGACCGGTGCCCGTGCCCCCGGCCATCGCCGAGCACTCCACCGGCATGACCATGGGCGAGAGCGCCGAGAAGATGGCCAAGGAGAATGGCATCTCGCGCGCCGAGCAGGATCAGATCGCGCTCGCCTCGCACCAGAACGCCGCGCGCGCCTGGAAGGATGGCTTCTTCGACTCCCACGTCATGCACGTGGTGGTGCCGCCCAGGTACGAGAAGGTCGCCGACAAGGACAACATCGTGCGCGCGGACACGAGCCTGGAGTCGCTCTCCCAGCTCAAGCCCGTGTTCGATCGCAAGTACGGCACCATCACCGCGGGCAACTCCTCGCCGCTCACCGACGGCGCCGGCGTGCTCCTGATGATGAGCGAGGAGAAGGCCAAGGCGCTCGGTCTGGAGCCGCTCGGCTACCTGCGCTCGCACGCGTTCGCGGCCACGGACCCGGGGATCAGCTCCTGCAGGGGCCTGCCTACGCCGTGCCGGTGGCGCTCAAGCGCGCGGGCCTGACGCTCGCGGACATCGATCTCGTGGAGATGCACGAGGCGTTCGCCGCCCAGGTGGCGAGCAATCTCCAGGCCCTGGCCTCCAAGGAGTTCGCGAAGAAGGCCGGTTGGAGCGCGCCGGTGGGCGAGGTGGATCGCACGCGGCTGAACCTGTCGGGCGGCTCGTTGTCGCTCGGACATCCCTTCGGGGCCACGGGGGCGCGCATCGTCACCCAGGCCCTGCATGAGCTGAAGCGTCAGAACAAGAACACGGTGCTGTGCACCGTCTGCGCCGCCGGTGGCCTCGGTGCCGCGGTGGTCCTGGAGCGTGCGTGATGGGTGCCATGGTTGCTCAGGAGTCCGAGGTGAAGCAGGGCCTGTCCTTCCAGCTCGAGGGGGACATCGGCCTCGTGGTGTTCAACCAGGTGGACGAGCCGGTGAACACGCTCTCGCCCCCGACGGGCGCGGCGTTCGCGGCACTGCTCGACCGGGCGGAGAAGGACGCCTCCGTGAAGGCGCTCGTCTTCATCTCCGGCAAGAAGGACAGCTTCGTGGCCGGAGCGAAGATCGACTTCCTCCAGACCATCAAGACGGCCGCGGAGGCCACCGCCACGTCCCGGGACGGGCAGCGGGTCTTCGACAGGTTGGAGGCCTTCCCCAAGCCGGTGGTGGCGGCCATCCACGGCGCGTGCCTGGGCGGCGGCCTGGAGTGGGCGCTCGCGTGCCACTACCGCATCGCCACGGACAGCCCCAAGACGACGATCGGTCTGCCCGAGGTGCAGCTGGGGTTGTTGCCCGGCGCGGGAGGCACCCAGCGTCTGCCGGCGCTCATCGGCGCGCAGGCCGCGTTGGATCTCATCCTCGCGGGCAAGACGGTGAAGCCCTCCAAGGCCAAGCGGCTGGGCATCGTGGATGAGGTGGTGCCCGTGCCCATCCTGCGCGAGGTGGCGCTGCGGCGCGCCCGTGAGCTGGTGGACGGGTCGCTGAAGGTGGAGCGCACGCACGGCCAGGGGCTCAAGGCGGTGGCCCGGCAGGGCAAGAAGGGCGGCCTGGGCGGGCTGCTGCTGGGGCTCGCCAACAAGGAGATGTGGACCGAGGTGGCGCTGGAGGACAACCCCCTGGGCCGCAAGGTGCTCTTCGATCAGGCGAAGAAGCAGCTGCGCAAGAAGACGCGCGGCAAGTTCCCCGCGCCGGAGAAGGCGCTCGAGGCCATCCGCGTGGGCCTGGAGTCCGGCCGCGCGGCGGGCCTGGAGGCCGAGGCCCGGCTCTTCGGGGAGCTGGTGGTGTCGGATGTCTCCAAGCGGCTGGTGGAGATCTTCTTCGCCACCACGGCGCTCAAGAAGGAGAACGGCACGGACAAGGCCGACGTGAAGGCTCGCCCGGTGAAGAAGGTGGGCGTGCTGGGCGGCGGGCTGATGGGCGGCGGCATCGCCTATGTCAGCTCGGCGCTGCAGGGCGTGCCGGTGCGCGTGAAGGACAAGGACGACGCGGGCGTGGGCCGTGCCCTCAAGCAGGTGCAGGGCATCTTCGAGGAGCGGGTGAAGCGGCGCTCGCTCACCTCGCGTGAGGCGGCGGCGAAGATGGCGCTCGTCACCGGCGGCACCGACTACAGCGGCTTCAAGAACGTGGACGTGGTCATCGAGGCCGTGTTCGAGGACCGGCGCTCAAGCGCCGCATCCTCGGCGAGGTGGAGGCCGTCACGCGCGAGGACTGCATCTTCGCCTCCAACACCTCGAGCATCCCCATCACCCAGCTGGCCGAGGGCTCGCGCCGGCCCGCGCAGGTCATCGGGATGCATTACTTCAGCCCGGTGCACAAGATGCCCCTCCTGGAGATCATCACCCACAAGGGCACCGCGGACCAGGTGACGGCCACGTGCGTGGAGATCGGCAAGAAGCAGGGCAAGACGGTCATCGTCGTCAACGACGGGCCGGGCTTCTACACCTCGCGCATCCTCGCGCCGTACATGAACGAGGCCGCGTACCTGCTGGCCGAGGGCGCCGACATCGCCGAGTTGGACAGGGCGCTCGTGGAGTTCGGCTTCCCGGTGGGCCCCATCACCCTGCTGGACGAGGTGGGCATCGACGTGGCGCAGAAGGTGGCGCCCATCATGGAGGCCGCGTTCGGCAAGCGCATCGCGGCGCCCAAGGCGTTCGACAAGGTGGTGGCCGACGGACGGCTCGGCCGCAAGAACAAGAAGGGCTTCTACACCTACGACGGCAAGAAGAAGGAGGTGGACACCTCCGTCTACGAGCTGCTGCCGCATGGCCGCGAGCGCAAGCACCTGGACGCCCAGGAGATGGCCGAGCGGTGCGCCCTGCAGATGGTGAACGAGGCGGTGCGCTGCCTGGGCGAGGGCATCCTGCGCAGCGCGCGGGACGGCGACGTGGGGGCCATCTTCGGCCTCGGCTTCCCGGCGTTCCTCGGAGGCCCCTTCCGCTACGCGGACAGCCTCGGGCCCGCCGAGTTGTTGCGGCGCCTGGAGCACTACCACGACAAGTACGGCGAGCGCTTCGAGCCCGCGCCGGCCCTCGTGGAGAAGGTGAAGGCGGGCGGGAAGTTCTACCCGGGCTGAGCCTCGCTGGCGCCGGGGCGGGAGGCCGCGACGAGGGGCCTCCCGCTTCGTGCGCGAGACGTGTCAGTCGTCCAGCGCGGGCAGCACCCCCACCTTGAGCGAGCTGGGGTGTTGCGCCGTGTGGTGGACGCGGTGGAAGGCCCGCACGAAGTCTTCCTCCCTGGCCTCGAAGATGTTGGGCACGAAGGTCTGTGGGTTGCGATCGATGAAGGGGAACCAGCTCGACTGCACCTGGATCATCACCCGGTGCCCCCGCTTGAAGGTGTGCAGCACGTCGTTGAGGGTGAAGCGCACCCGCGTCACCTCGCCCGGCGTGAAGGCGCTTGGGCTGGGAGTAGCTCTCGCGGAAACGGCCGCGGAAGGGCTCGCCCCGCACCAGCGTCTGTTGGTGTCCCCGGTCGATTACTCCCGGGCCCTCGTCGCGTTCCGGCGTGGCGCCGGGCAGCTTGCCGGGGTTGACGTCGATGAGCTTCACCACCCAGTCCGCGTCCGTGCCCGTGGTGGACACCCACAGGTCCGCCTCCAGCGGGCCCGCCAGCGTGAGATCCTTCTCCAGCGGCGCCGTCTGGTAGACGATCACGTCCGGGCGGCGCGAGGCGAAGCGCTGGTCCTCGGTCATGTAGTTCTTGGCCCAGCCGGTGGTGATCTCCTGCGTGTAGGGCACGGGCCGGCCGGGTCGCTCACGTACTCGTCGAAGGACTCGCCCGGGGTGGACGGGGCCTGGAAGGCGAGGGCGCCCTTGGGCTGGAAGTACAGCCGCTGCTCGCGCACGGCCTTGGGCGGCCACGTGTCGAAGCGCCGCCAGCGGTTGGCGCCGGTCTCGAAGAGCGTGGCCTCGGACAGGGCGGGGGCCTCACCACCCTTGAGGTGGTGCTTGAAGAAGGTGAAGCCCAGCTCTTGATAGAGCAGGCTCGTGGCGAAGCCGAAGTCCGCGTCCCCCAGCGACGAGCCGTCGGTGCGCATCCATCCCCCATGGCTCCACGGGCCCATGAGCAGGGAGTTGGAGATGCCCGGGTTCTGCTTCTCGATGGCGGCGTAGGTGCGCAGCGGCCCGTAGAGATCCTCGGTGTCGAACCAGCCGCCCACCACGAGCACCGCCGCCTTGATGTTCTTCAGGTGGGGCAGCAGGTTGCGCGACTGCCAGAAGGCGTCGTAGTTGGGGTGCGCGACGAAGTCCTTCCAGAAGGCGACGTCGCCCTTGAAGTAGCGCGCGTCCGCGTTGCCGAGCGGGCCGAGCTCGAGGAAGAACTGGTAGGCGTCGGGGGTGCCGTGCTCGAAGCGCTTCCACTCCTCGCTGTCGGTGGGCTGGGGCCGGGGCAGGCCGAAGCCGGAGAAGAAGTCGAATGCCAGCACCAGGTTGAAGGCGCCGTGGCGGTGCATGTCGTCCCAGAACCAGTCGGCGATGGGCGCCTGGGGGGAGATGGCCTTGAGCGCCGGGTGCGAGTCGATGGCGCCCGCGGACGTGTAGTAGCCGGGATAGGAGATGCCCCACTGGCCCACGCGGCCGTTGTTGCCCGGCACGTTCTTCACCAGCCACTCGATGGTGTCGTAGGTGTCGGTGCTCTCGTCGGTGTCCTTGGGGCCCTTCTTCGTGGCGGTGCGGCCGCATGTTGACGAACGTGCCCTCGGACATGTGCTGCCCGCGCACGTCCTGGAAGACGAAGATGAAGCCCTCCTTCTCGTACCGCGCGGTGGGCCCGAGCCGGCGGGCATAGCGGTCCACGCCATAGGGCGCGACGGAGTAGGGCGTGCGCACGAGCAGCACGGGGTAGCGCTTGCCCGGGCTCGCGTCGTTGGGCACGTAGACGGAGGTGAACAACCGCGTGCCGTCGCGCATGGGGACGCGGTACTCGGACTTGGTGTAGTGCGAGCGGAGGTACTCGAAGCGCTCGAGGGCTTCTCCATCGGGCGAGGGCCGCGCGGCCTGGGCCCGCGCCGCTCCGGTGAGCACGAGAAGTCCGAGCACCATGAGGTGGCGGAGGGGGGATGCATGCTGTCTCCTGGGGGAGGCGGCATTGTCGGTGAACGGCGGCGTGTCGGAAAGCCTCGTGTGCAGCACTCGCATGGTGAGTCGTCTTGACCCCCAGTCGTTTCTGGACGATGCCTTGCGGCGCATGCTCCGCTCGTCTTCCCGGACCCTGGCCCTCGTCGTGTTGGCCGCGCTCCTCGCCTGTGCCGCGGCCTCGGGCGCGGGCGCTCGGCGCTTCCATCACAAGAACCCCCAGGCCCCCGTGGTGGGGCTCGACGAGTACGTGGTGATGGGGTGGGTGGGGTGGGACGCGAGCTGGTACGCGCGCATCGCCGAGCAGGGCTACGAGTACCGTCCCGGCGAGCAGAGCTCGGTGGCCTTCTTCCCGCTCTATCCCCTGGCCATCCGCGCCGTGGAGGCGCTCGGCGCCAACGTGTACCGGGCGGGCGTGCTCGTCAGCCTGTTGTGTGGCCCGCTCGCGGTGCTGCTCTTCCTGCGCTGGGCGCGCCTGCTCGTGGACGACACCTCCGCGCTCCATGCCTCGCTGCTGCTCGCCCTCTACCCCTTCACCTTCTTCCTCTATGGCGTGATGTACTCCGACGCGCTCTTCATCCTGCTGGTGGTGGGCGCGTTCCTCGCGTTGGAGAAGGGGCACCTGGTGCCGGCGGTGGCCCTGGGCGCGCTCGCCACGGCGGCCCGGCCGGTGGCGCCCGCGGTCGTGGTGGGTCTGCTCGTGCGCCGCTGGGAGTGGAAGCGCGCACGGGGCGAGCGCTGGAGCGTCGTGGATCTGCTGCCCCTCCTGTCCGCGCTCGGCTTCGGCCTCTACGTGCTCTACCTGGAGCGCCACTTCGGCGCGCCGTTCGCCTTCGTCGATGCCCAGGCGGGCTGGGGCCAGTCGCCCGGCTGGGAGTCGTGGTTGAAGCTGCCCTGGTTCAAGGCCGTGTTCCACGAGGGCAACGCCGAGGTGAAACTCCGGCTCGTCGTGCACGCGCTCTTGACGGGTGTGGCGCTCGCGCTCGTGATTCCCACCTTCCGGCGGTTGGGCTGGGGCCATGGCGCGTTCTGCGCCGTCATCGTGGGAATTCCCTCCGTGGCGACCAAGGACTTCATGGGCATGGGACGCTACCTCCTGTCCGCCTTTCCGCTCTTCGTCACCCTCGCGCTGCTCCTGAGAGACCATCCGCGCGTGCGTCAGGGCCTGTGGGCCGTGGGCGCGGTGTCTCTCGTCGTCCTCTCCGCCGCCTTCGCCCTGGACCACTACATCTCGTGAACGCCCCACTCACGCCCACTTTGTCCCTCTTCTCCCACCTGCCCCCCGGCGAGCGCTTCCACGTGCACGCCCGGGCCTTCTCCGCCCCCCTGGAGGCCGTGGCCGCCCGGGTGCCCTCCGGGGGTCGCGTCGCCGAGGTGGGCTGTGGCCATGGCCTGCTCTGCGGCCTGCTCGCCCTGGGAGATTCCCGGCGTCGCGTGCATGGGGTCGATCCCGACCCACGGAAGATCGCCTGGGCGCGCCAGGGGCCGGGGACGCTGCCGAACGCGGTGTTCGAGGTGGGAAGCGTGGAGTCCCTGGCGGCCGGACAGGCGGGCGGGTTCGACGCGGTGGTGGTGTGTGACGTGCTGTACCTGCTGCCCCTGGAGCGCTGGCCAGACTTCCTTCGCGACGCGGCGCGGCTGCTGCGCCCGGGGGACGGTTGCTGGTGAAGGAGGCCGAGGGCGATGGCTCCTGGAAGCATCGCAAGTGCCTCGCGCAGGAGTGGATGATGGTGAAGGTGCTCGGCCGGACGAAGGCGGGCGGCGCGCTGGTGCTCCAGCCGCGGCACGCGATGGAGGCGCTGCTGCGCGACGTGGGCCTCCAGCCGCGCGAGACGGTGGACCTGGGCGCGGGCTACACCACGCCCCACATCCTCTACGTGGCGGAGGCCAGGGCGCCGTAGGTGGTCAGCTCCACCCCGGCGCGCTCGAGCCGGGCGCGCACGCGGGGGCTGGTGAGCGCGTCCAGCTCGGACTGCCAGCCGTAGGTCCACTGGGGATCCTCCGGCACATGCGGGCGGCCCTCGCCCGGGTGACACCCCAGCTCGAAGTCTCCGGGGGGCAGGGCGTCGAGCAGCGACAGGAGGGCGGCCTCGTCGAGCTGGCCCGCCTCGAAGACGCCGCCCGCGCTCACCCGCCGCACGCCCGCGGGCGGCCTGGGCGCGCTCCGGGCCAGCAGCGTGAGCAGCGACGTCTTCACCGCGGCTCCAGGCGCCCGTCTCCAGGCGAGCCGGGGCAGCCGGTCCGGCCAGCGCAGGGGCAGGCGCTCCCGCCGCGCCAGCGCCTCCACGACGGGGCGCACGCCGGGCAGCAGGTGCAGGTGCTGGTGCATGTCGAGGTGATCCACCTCGGCGCCCAGCTCCGGGCCCGCGCGAGCTGCGCGGCCAGCTCGTGCTCCAGCTCCTCGCGGCGCACCCGTCCGGTGAGCCACGCGCGCGCGAAGTCCGCCCAGCCCGCGCGCAGACGGCCGCCGGGCGCGAGCGTGGGGACGCGCTCGGGAGGCGAGACGGGGGCGAGCCGGGTGCACACGGCGAGGTGGACTCCCAGGGCGAGTCCCTGGGCTCGCGCCGGCGCACCGCCTCGGGGGCACTGGGGCCCATGACGAGCACGGTGGCGCTGGTGACGATGCCCTCGCGGTGGGCGCGCAGGATGCCCGCGTCCAGGGACGGGTGCAGCCCGAGATCGTCCGCGTTGACGACGAGGCGGGTGGGCACGTGCTTCACCGGCGCCTATCCGTGGCCGCGCGCCTTCTCGCGCGCCGGGCCGTGCAGCGGCGCCACCGTGGGCGGCAGCCGCACCGGACGCGTGGCCGCCTTGGGCCAGCGCGTCTCCGGGTAGAGCCTCGACAGCTCACGCACCATCTTCAGGATGACCGCGGGCGAGGACAGCGTGGAGATGCCGCGCGTGCGGGGGAAATAATCCACTCCCATCTGGAATACCCGGAAGCCCTGGTGGATTGCCTTCACCACCAGCTCCGCGTCGATGAAGGAGCCCAGACTGTTGAGCTCCACCGACTCCAGGACCTTGCGATGCATCACCTTGAAGCTGAAGTTGATGTCCTTCACATGGACGCCGAAGAGCGTGCGGATGAGCAGGTTGTAGGCGAACGAGTAGACGATGCGCTTGGGGCCCTCGCTCGTGCGATCGAAGCGGAAGGCGCAGATCATGTCCGCCTCGAGGTACTTCATCAGGTGCAGCGCCCGCTCCAGCTCGTTGAGATCGAAGGGCAGGTCGATGTCCGAGTACACCACGATGTCCTTGGTGGACGCGGACAGGCCGGTGCGCATGGCGCCGCCAAGCTTGAGGTTGACCGGGTGCGTGATGAAGCGGAACTGGGGAATGCGCGCGGCGAGCTGCTCGCAAATCTCCTGGGTCCGGTCCGTGGACGCGTCGTTGACGACGATGATTTCGAAATCATCGGTCAGCCGCGGAAGGACTTCCAGGGCGCGCATGACCGAGCGCTCGACGTAATCCTCCTCGTTCCAGGCGGGAAAGAAGAGGCTGATGCTGGGAGAAGGAGCCACGATGGAAGACCTCGGCGGTGCGCCCCGGTGAACGGATCGCGGGGGAGGCGGCTGCTATCAAACATCCCCGGCCGAGCGCAATCCAACGGTCGCGGAGTGACTGACGGACGTGCTAGCGTCACGGCTTTGGTTGGTTTCGAGGGGTGATGTGGGAGACAGGCGCCTCATACTGTTGGTGGACGAACAGCCGGCTCGGCAGGCACAACTCGCGGGTGCGCTGGAGCAGGACGGTTTCTCCATCCGGTTGGTCTCCGCTGGCGCGGAGGCCCAACGTCTCATTGACGAGGCCCGGCTGGTGCTGCTCGTTCTCGGGCCGGCCGGCGGTCCCTCGCGCGCGCTCCTGCAGCACCTGATGGCCCGGGACGACGACGGGCAGCGTCCGTCCATCATCGCGCTCATCCCCGCGGAGGAGAACGCGGCCGTGGTGGCCGTGCTGCGCCTGGGCGCCGAGGTGGTGCGCACGCCGGTGGATCCCGAGGAGCTGTCGGTCCGGGTGGAGCGCTGCCTGCAGGAGCGGCAGCGGATGGACGCGCTGCTCACGCGCGTGAACGCGCTCGAGCGCCTGTCCATCACCGACGGACTCACCCAGGTGCACAACCACCGCTACTTCCAGGACCGGCTGCGCGAGGAGTTCCGGCGCGCCCAGCGCTACGACGATCCGCTCTCGCTCATCCTCATCGACCTGGACCACTTCAAGCGCTTCAACGACGACCATGGCCACCAGGTGGGCGACCTGGTGCTGCGCGACGTGGCGGCCTCGCTCCAGCGCAGCGTGCGTGAGACGGACCTGCTGGCGCGCTACGGCGGCGAGGAGTTCGCCATCCTCCTGCCGCGCACGCCCCTGGCCGGCGCGCTCACCGTGGCCGAGCGCGTCTGGCGGGAGCTGGGCGTGCTGCACACCGGCCCGGAGCGCACCCTGCGCGTCACCGCCTCCGTGGGCGTCGCCTCCTTCCCCCACCACGCCGTGGGCAACGCCGAGCAGCTGGTGCGCTCCGCCGACGAGTCCCTCTACCGCGCCAAACACGAGGGCCGTAACCGCATCTGCGTCCACTCGGCCCTCGCGTCGTCCCCCGAGCGGCCCGCCTCCCCCTAGTCCCCTCGTCCTCCGGACGGGAAAAATGGGGTGGGTCCCCATTGACCCGATTCAGAAGTCGGGGTATGATTATACCCAGGGTGGTCAGCGGCCCCGGGTGTTGAAGCACCCGGTATCAGGGCGGTTTGCGAGATAATGGATGTTGGCAGCGTCATTGCAAACGCTCGGGGTTCGGATTCGGGACGAGGTTGCCACTGGAACTGGCGCAGACACAGGGAGCGGTGCCACGCGGTCGGTTGTTGCTGGTGGACGACGAGGAATACATCCTGAAGTCCATCCGGCGTGTCCTCCGGCGCGGTGACTGGCAGATCGAGACGGCGTCGGACGCGGAAGAGGGGCTCAAGGCCCTCGAGCGCTTCACGCCCGAAGTGGTCATTTCTGACTTCCGCATGCCGGGCATGAATGGCGTGGAGTTCCTCAGCCGCGTGAAGGCGCAGGTTCCCCGCGCCCAGCGCATCATGCTCACCGGGCAGGCGGATCAACAGGCCATCGAGGAGGCCATCAACCGCTCGGAGATCTTCCGCTTCATCTCCAAGCCGTGGAACGACAGCCACCTGGTGCTCACGGTCAAGAGCGCCTTCGAGCAGTACGCGCTGCAGGCGGAGAACGAGCGGCTGTTGCGCGTGACGCAGCAGCAGAACGAGGAGCTGCGGCGGCTCAACGCGGAGCTGGAGACGCGCGTGACGCTGCGCACGCACCTGCTCAGCCAGGCCAAGCGCGAGTGGGAGCTGGCGTTCGACTCCATGGACACGCCGCTGGCCGTGGTGCGCGGGGACTACGGGGTGCGCCGCGCCAACCGCGCCTACACGGAGCTGGCGGGGGACAGGCTCAAGGAGCCCTTGAGCGAGGAGGGCGCCGAGCAGCTGTGCCACAAGCTGCTGTTCGATCGCGACTCGCCCTGCCCGGGCTGTCCCCTGCACGAGGCGCTGGAGACCAATCGCGGCACGCGCGCGGAGATCCGCCCCCGCGGCCGCATCTACGCCATGGCCGCCTACCCGCTCACGGGCGAGGGGCGCGCGGTGTGCTCCTACCGGGACATCACCGACGAGCGCGAGATGACTCGCCGCTTCATCGAGACGGAGAAGATGGCGGCGGTGGGACAGCTCGCCGGCGGCGTGGCGCACGAAATCAACAACCCGCTGGGCGGCATCCTCGCCTTCGCGCAGTTGATGAAGCGCGACGAGGGCCGCAGCAAGGAGGACCTCGAGTCGCTGGGCCTCATCGAGGAGAGCGCGCTGCGCTGCAAGCGCATCGTGGAGAGCCTCTTGAAGTTCAGCCGGCACAACCGCACGGATGATCGGCGCACGTTCCAGCTCAACAAGTGCGCGGAGGACTCGGCGGTGCTCTTCGAGCCCAGCTCAAGTCCTACCCCAAGGTGCGGTTGGACCTGCGCCTGGAGCCACAGCTGCCCGAGCTGTTCGGAGACCCGGGCCAACTGTCGCAGGTGATGCTCAACCTGCTGCAGAACGGCCTGCACGCGCTGCCCTCCACCGGCGGCAACCTGACGCTGGAGACGGGGAGGAAGAGGATCGCTGCTTCTTCCGCGTCGCCGACACGGGCTGTGGCATCGAGGAGCGCTACCTCGCGCGCATCTTCGAGCCCTCCTTCACCACGAAGCCTCCGGGTCAGGGAACGGGCCTGGGCTTGTCGATCGCCTACCGTATCGTCGAGGACCACGGCGGCGTCTTCAAGGTCGATACCCAGATGGGCGAGGGTTCTCGCTTCACCGTCTACATCCCCATTCCGTTGCAGCTCGAGAGGTCGCCGTGAGCCCTCCCCGTCCTCCCCCGCCCCCAAACGCGCCAAGATCCTGGTCGTGGACGACGATCCCATCGTCCTCAAGGCCGTCACCTCCATCCTCGTGCGCGAGGGTTATCAGGTCGTCTCCATCGACGACGCCGTCGAGGGACTGACGGCCGCGAAGGACCCGTCCATCGACGTGGCCGTGCTGGACATCAAGATGCCCAACCTGTCCGGCATGGACCTGCTGCGCGGCATCAAGGCGGTCCGGCCAGACGTGGAGGTCATCATGATGACCGCCTTCGCCACGGTGGAGACGGCCGTGGAGGCGGTCAAGGCCGGCGCCTACGACTACCTGACCAAGCCCTTCGAGAACATCGACGAAGTGAGCATGACGGTGGCCAAGGCCGCCGAGCGCAAGTCGCTGAGGGACAGGGCGCGAGCGCTCGAGGAGGCGCTCAGCGCGCGCAACCAGTTCGAGGAGCTCATCGGCCAGTCCGCGCAGATGCGCGCCGTGTTCAAGCTGGTGGAGACGGTGAGCCACTCCACCGCCACGGTGCTCATCCAGGGCGAGAGCGGCACGGGCAAGGAGCTCGTGGCGCGCGCCATCCACTACCGCAGCGCGCGCAAGGACAAGCCCTTCGTGGCGGTCAACTGCTCGGCCCTCACGGACACGCTCCTGGAGAGCGAACTGTTCGGCCACGTGAAGGGCAGCTTCACCGGCGCCACCTCCAACAAGAAGGGCCTGTTCGAGGCGGCCGACGGCGGCACCATCTTCCTCGACGAGATTGGCGACGTGCCTCCCGCCACCCAGGTGCGCCTCTTGCGCGTCCTGCAGGAGGGCGAGGTCAAGCGCGTGGGCGCCAACGAGCCGGTGAAGGTGGACGTGCGCGTCATCGCCGCCACGCACGTGGACCTCAGCCGCGCCAAGGAGCAGGGCAAGTTCCGCGAGGACCTGTTCTACCGGCTCAACGTCATCACCATCGATCTGCCGCCCCTGCGCGAGCGCCCCGAGGACGTGCCGCTGCTCACCCACCACTTCCTCAAGGTGTACACGGCCAAGGTGGGCAAGCGCGTCACGGGCTTCACGCCCCGCGCCCTGGAGGCCCTCACCTGCAACCGGTGGACGGGCAACGTGCGCGAGCTGGAGAACGTCATCGAGCGCGCCGTGGTGCTCACCTCCAAGGAGGTGCTGGACACCGACGATCTGCCGCCGGGCTTCCAGGAGGCGCCCCAGGCCGGCGCCCAGGTGGAGGTGTTCAGCCTCGCGCACCTGCCCTACGCCCAGGCCAAGCGTCTGGCCATGCGCGCCTTCGAGCGGCGCTACCTCACCGCGCTCCTGGAGAAGCACACCCACAACGTCTCCAGCGCCGCGCGCGCCGCCGGAGTGGATCGCTCCAACTTCCGCCGCCTGCTCAAGCAGTACGAGGTGGCCGGCCGCACCATGAAGCGCTCCAAGGACGACGACGACGACGACACCCTCGACGCCGCGTCCTGACGGTGGGGGGCGCTCAGCCCTCCTCGCCCGGCTCGCGCGAGCGGCTCGCCAGCAGACGTTGGATCTCCTCGTAGCGCTCGGCCATCTCCCGCTCGAAGCCGTTGCGGGTGGGCGTGTAGAAGCGCCGGCTCTTGAGCGCCGAGGGCAGGTAGTCCTCCGGGACGTAGTTGCCCTCGAAGTTGTGCGGGTACTTGTAGCCCGCGCCGTAGCCCAGTGACTTCATCAGCTTCGTGGGCGCGTTGCGCAGGTGCGCGGGCACCGGCAGCGCGCCCTCTTGCGTGACGGCGGCGCGCACCGCGGCGTACGCGGAGATGACCGCGTTGGATTTGGGCGCGAGCGCCGGTACGTCACCGCCTGGGTGAGGGGCAGGGTGCCCTCGGGCAGGCCCATCAGCTCGAAGGCGCGCAGCGCGTCCACCGCCACCCCGAGCGCGCGCGGGTCCGCGTTGCCCACGTCCTCCGAGGCGAAGATGACCATGCGCCGGAAGATGAAGACCGGATCCTCTCCCGCCTCCAGCATGCGCGTCATCCAGTAGAGCGCGGCGTCCACGTCCGAGCCCCGCATGGATTTGATGAAGGCGCTCACGACGTTGTAGTGCTCCTCGCCCGCCTTGTCGTAGAGCAGCGCCTTGTGCTGCAGGGCCTCCTCCGCGATGGCCTTGTCCACGCGGGTGCCCCCATGCGCGGCCGCGGCCTCCAGCGCCGTGAGCGCCTTGCGCGCATCTCCCCCCGACGCCTGCACGAGGAAGGTGAGGGTCTCGTCGTCCACCTGCACCTTGCCCGCGAGACCCTTGGGGGACTCCACCGCCCGGCGCAAGAGCGACACGAGCTCCTCCTCCTCCAGCCCGCGCAGGGTGACGACGCGCGCGCGCGACAGGAGCGCCGCGTTCAGCTCGAACGAGGGGTTCTCCGTGGTGGCCCCGATGAGGGGGACGGTCCCCTTCTCCACGTGCGGCAGGAGCGCGTCCTGCTGCCCCTTGTTGAAGCGGTGGATCTCGTCCACGAAGAGCAGGGTGCGCTGGCGGCGCATCTTCCAGCGCTCCTGCGCCCGCGCCACCGTCTCGCGGATCTCCTTCACTCCGGAGAGCACCGCGGAGAGCGACTCGAAGGCGGCGCCGGTGGAGTGGGCGATGAGGTGGGCGAGCGTCGTCTTGCCCGTCCCCGGTGGGCCCCAGAGGATGATCGACGGCACCTGATCCTGCTGGATGGCCCGGCGCAGGAAGCGGCCTTCCCCCGTCAGGTGCTCCTGGCCGACGAACTCCTCCAGACGGGTGGGGCGCATCCGCTCGGCGAGGGGCGCCAGGGTGGCCTCGTCCTTGCGGCTGGCGTGATCGAAGAGATCCATGGGGAAATACTGTTGTCCCCCTCCGACCCTGTCACCGAGCCGTCGTGCCGCCGCGACCGCCAGGCCGTCCTTCGAGAGATGGTTTTCTTTCGTTCAGTGAATCGATTCCACACGAGGTGCATGAGTGTCGACCCATTTCGGGTCGAAGTTCTTTGTTGTCGGGCCGAAGTCCGCCTGTGTAGTTTGGACTTCGGCTTTCGCGCAACGCCATTTACCCCTCAGAGACCCGACTTGAACCGCTGGAACGGCCTATCTCCTGGAGAGCTCGCCCTGCTGGACGCGGTGTTCTGGTCCACCGGCCTGTCTCGCGATGCGCTCGCCCGGCGCTCGGCCTTCTCCAAGACGCGAGCCAATGCCGCGGTGGCGGGTCTGCTGGAGCGGGGACTGCTGGAGGAGAACGGCTTGCAGGCCTCGTCCGGTGGCCGCCGGGCCGAGACGCTGCGGCTGCATCGGGGACTGGGCGTGCTGCTGGCGGCGGATCTCGGCGCGACCGGCCTGCGCGTGGGCGTGCTGACGCCGGACCTGCAGGTGCTCGCGCGGCACGTGGAATCCGCGGACGTGCGCCAGGGTCCCGAGCTCGTCCTCGCGCGCGTGCGGGCCCTGCTGCGTCAGTTGCTGGAGCAGGCCGGCCACTCGGCCCACGACGTCATCGGCATCGGCATGGGCGTGCCGGGCCCCGTCAACTTCGAGTCCGGTCAGCTCGTCAACCCGCCGCTCATGCCCGAGTGGGATGGCTTCTCCCTCCGCGACGACATGAAGGCCGACTTCGCCGCGCCCCTCTTCGTGGACAACGACGTCAACATCATGGCGCTCGGGGAGCTGTGGCGGCTGCAACGCTCGCTGCACGACTTCCTGGTCATCAAGGTGGGCACCGGCATCGGCTGCGGCATCGTGTGCCAGGGCCAGGTGTACCGGGGCGCCACCGGCTCGGCGGGAGATGTCGGCCACATCTGCGTGGACCCGTCCGGTCCGCGCTGCCACTGCGGCAACCTGGGCTGCGTGGAGGCGATGGCGGCGGGGCCGGCGATCGCCCGCATGGCACGCGCGGCGGTGGAGGCGGGCGAGAGCGCGCTGCTCGCGGAGACCCTGGCGGCCACCGGCACCATCCGCCCCGAGGACGTGGCCCGCGCCAGTCGCGCGGGGGACGCGGCGGCCAACGCCATCGTGCAACGCGCGGGCGGGCTCATCGGACAGATGCTCGCGTCGGCCGTGAACTTCTTCAACCCGTCGCACATCTTCTTCGGCGGCTCGATGATGCGCATCGGCCCGCTGTTCCTCGCGTCGCTGCGGCAGAGCATCTACCAGCGCTCGCTGGCGCTCTCCACGCGCCAGCTCGAGATCCAGATCTCCCCCCTCGGGGAGCAGTCGGGGCTCATTGGCGCCGCGGTGCTGGCCATGCAGGAGACGCTGCGCATGAAGGGAGCCGCGCAATGAGTCTCGCCATCGAGTTCCGTGACGTCGTGAAGGCGTTTGGCCCGGTGCGGGTGCTGCACGGGGTCAGCTTCGCGCTGCCGCCGGGCCGGGTCATCGGCCTGCTGGGCGAGAACGGCGCGGGCAAGTCCACGCTGATGAAGATCCTCTCCGGCTACGAGTCGGCCACCTCGGGCGAGGTGCTCGTCAATGGCGAGACGGTCCACTTCGCCGGCTCCCGCGAGGCCGAGGCCCGGGGCATCGTGTTGATCCACCAGGAGTTCAACCTCGCCGAGGACCTGACGATCGCGCAGAACATCTTCCTCGGTCACGAGAAGAAGCGCGGCTGGTTGTTGGACGACGCGGCGATGAACCGCGAGTCCGCGCGCGTGCTGGAGCAGGTGGGGCTGCGGGCCTCTCCCGAGACGCCGGTGCGCCAGTTGATCGTCGCGGAGAAGCAACTGGTGGAGATCGCCAAGGCGCTGGCTCGCAAGGCGCGGCTGCTCATCATGGACGAGCCCACCGCCACGCTGACGCCGGGCGAGACCGAGCGCCTGTTCGCGTTGATCGCCCAGCTCAAGGCCGATGGCGTCTCGATGCTCTACATCTCGCACAAGCTGGACGAGGTGGAGCGCATCACGGATGAAGTGGTGGTGATGCGGGATGGCCGCTTCGTCGCCCGCTCGGCGACGCGCGACGTGACGCGCCACCAGATGGCTAGCCTCATGGTCGGCCGCGAGGCGTCGGATCTCTACCCGCCCAAGGCGCCCCCTCCCGCGGACGTTCCGCCCCGGCTGAGCGTGCGGGGACTGACGGTGCCGGGATGGGCCCGGGACGTGAGCTTCGACGTGCGTCCCGGAGAGATCCTCGGCTTCGCGGGACTGGTCGGCGCCGGCCGCACCGAGCTGTTCGAGGGCCTCCTCGGCTTGCGGCCACGCGAGGTGGAGCGCGTCGAGCTCGATGGCCGCCGCGCTCACTGGCGCAATCCCGGGATGCCGCCGGGGACGGGCTCACGTACCTCAGCGAGGATCGCAAGGGGAAGGGCCTGCACGTGCACTTCGGCCTGCGCGAGAACCTGACGATGATGGCGCTCTCGCGCTACGCCACGCCCTGGCTGCGGCCCGACGCCGAGCGCCAGGCACTCGAGGACGCCGTGAAGCGCTTCGGCATCCGCACGGGCTCCTTGGACAATCGCGCCTCGGCCCTGTCCGGCGGCAACCAACAGAAGCTCGCGCTCGCCAAGGTGCTGCACCCCGACCCCAAGGTGGTGGTGCTCGACGAGCCCACGCGCGGCGTCGACGTGGGCGCCAAGCGCGACATCTACTTCCTGATCGAGGCGCTGGCCCGCGAGGGCCGGGCCGTGATCGTCATCTCCTCCGAGTTGATGGAGCTGATCGGTCTGTGCCACCGCGTGGCGGTGATGCGCGGCGGCCAGCTCCGCACCACGCTCGAGGCCGACCACCTGACCGAAGAGGAACTCATCGCCCATGCCACCGGAACCCACTGACTCCCTTCGGCCGGGAGCCGCCGCTCTGGCCGCCTCGGACGGGACGCCGCTCCAACGTATCCGCGCCCTCCTGCATGGCTTCGGCCCGCTGCTCGGGCTCATCGTGCTGTGCATCGCCGGCACCGCGCTCAACGGCGACTTCGCCACGCTCGACAACGTGATGAACGTCCTCACGCGCACCGCCTTCATCGGCATCATCGCGGTGGGCATGTGCTTCGTCATCATCTCCGGAGGCATCGATCTCTCGGTGGGCTCGATGGCCGCGCTCATCGCCGGCGCGATGATCCTCCTGATGAACCGCCTGGCTCCGTCGTTCGGCTCCCCCGTGTCGGTGATCGCGCTCGGCATCGGCTTCGCGATCCTGCTCGGCGCGCTGTTCGGCCTCGCGCACGGCCTGCTGATCACCCGGGGTGGCATCGAGCCGTTCATCGTGACGCTCGGCACGCTCGGCATCTTCCGGGCCTACCTCACGTACTTCGCCGACGGCGGCGCCATCACCCTGGACTCGGACCTGTCCGATGCCTACGGCCCCGTCTACTACGCCAGCTTCCTCCTCCCGGTTCCCGTCTGGGTCTTCCTCGCGGTCGCGCTCGGGGGCGGGCTCATCCTCAACCGCACGGCCTACGGCCGCTACGTGCAGGCCATCGGCTCCAACGAGCAGGTGGCGCGCTACGCCGCCGTGGACGTCAACCGCATCAAGGTGCTCACCTACGTGCTGCTCGGCGTCTGCGTGGGCATCGCCACCGTCCTGTACGTGCCCCGCCTCGGGTCCTCCTCGCCCACCACCGGCCTGTTGTGGGAGCTGGAGGCGATCGCGGCGGTGATCGTCGGGGGCACCGCGCTCAAGGGTGGTTCGGGCACCATCACCGGCACCGTCGTGGGCGCGGTGCTGCTGTCCGTCATCAGCAACATCCTCAACCTCACCAGCGTCATCAGCGTGTACCTGAACTCGGCGGTTCAGGGCTTCGTGATCATCGGCGTGGCGTTCATGCAGCGCCGGCGCAAAGGCGCCTCGTGACGAAGTGAGCGGTGTCGTCCGGCAGCCGGGGGCTGCCCTGTCGTTCTCCCTTACCCCACCAGGAGACAACCCGTATGAAGCCCATCTTCCGTAGACTCGCCCTCGGCCTATCCGCCATGGCCGCGCTCCTCACCGCGTCCAGTGCGCTCGCGCAGGACAAGCAGGTCAACCTCGGCGTGGCCATCCCGGCGGCCACCCACGGTTTCACCGGTGGCATCGTCTGGTGGGCCAACGAAGCCAAGAAGGAGCTGGAGAAGCAGCACCCGGGCCTGAAGATCACCGTGAAGACGGCGGCCAATGCCTCCGAGCAGGCCAATCAGCTCCAGGACCTGCTGACCGTCAACAAGATCAACACCCTGGTCGTCTTCCCCTTCGAGTCCGCCGCGCTCACCCGGCCCGTGGCGCAGGTGAAGGGCAAGGGCGTCTACGTCACCGTGGTCGACCGGGGGTTGACCGATACCAGCGCGCAGGATGCCTACGTCGCCGGGGACAACACCGCCTTCGGCCGGATTCCGGCCGAGTACCGGCCAAGCGCCTCAACGGCAAGGGCAACATCGTGGCGCTGCGTGGCATCGCGACCACGATCGACAACGAGCGCATGGACGCCTTCAAGGCCGTGCTGAAGAACTACCCCGACATCAAGCTGCTCGACGCGCGCTACGCCAACTGGAACCGCGACGATGCCTTCAAGGTGATGCAGGACTACCTCACGCGCTTCAAGCAGATCGACGCCGTGTGGGCCGCCGATGACGACATGGCCGTCGGGGTGCTCAAGGCCATCGAGCAGGCCGGGCGCACCGACATCCAGGAGGTGTTCGGCGGCGCGGGCTCCAAGGGCATGGTCAAGACCATCCTCGAGGGCAAGAACAAGCTCGTCCAGGCCGACGTCTCCTACTCGCCCAAGTTCATCTACGAGGCCATCAAGCTGACCGCCGAGGCGCGCCTCAAGGGCGAGGCGCTGCCCCCCAAGACGATCATCCCCTCGGTGCTCATCACCAAGGAGAACGCCCAGCAGTTCTACTTCCCGAACTCGCCCTTCTAGTGCCTCCCATCCCCGGCCCCTCCCACGCGGGTGGGGCCGCGGGGTGCCACTCCCTTCCCGGACTCCGACCATGCCAAGACCCGTCATGCTGTTCACCGGCCAGTGGGCCGACCTGCCTCTCTCCGAACTCGCTCCGTTGGCCCGGCGCATGGGCTACGACGGCCTGGAGCTGGCCTGCTCGGGCGATCACTTCAACGTGCGCGAGGCGCTCGCCTCCAAGACGTACGTGCGCGACAAGCGGGCCCTGCTCGAGTCCCATGGACTGCAATGCCTCGCGATCAGCAACCACCTGGTCGGCCAGGCCGTGTGCGACCTGATCGACGAGCGGCACCAGTCCATCCTTCCCGAGCACGTGTGGGGAGATGGTGAGCCGGAAGGGGTGCGCCAGCGCGCCGCCCAGGAGATGAAGGACACGGCGCGCGCCGCCGCCGCCTTCGGCGTGAAGACCGTCACGGGCTTCACGGGCTCGTCGGTGTGGCACGCCACCTATGCCTTCCCGCCCACCTCCCAGGCCTTCTGGGACAAGGGCTTCGCCGACTTCGCCCGCCGCTGGACGCCCATCCTCGACGTCTTCGAGGAGCACGATGTCCGCTTCGCGCTCGAGGTGCACCCGACGGAGATCGCCTTCGACATCGCCACCACCCAGCGCGCGCTCGAGGCGGTGAAGGGCCACCGCCGCTTCGGCTTCAACTTCGACCCCAGCCACCTGGGCTACCAGGGCGTGGACTACGTGAAGTTCCTCCGCACGTTCGCGGGCCGCGTCTTCAACGTGCACATGAAGGACGTGTGGTGGGGCCGGGGCGATGGCACCGTCGGCGTGTTCGGCGGCCACACGAGCTTCGGCGATGCGCGCCGCTACTGGGACTTCCGCAGCGTGGGCCGGGGGATGATCGACTTCGAGTCCATCATCGTCGCGCTCAACGACACCGGCTACGCGGGACCGCTGAGCGTGGAGTGGGAGGACAGCCGGATGGACCGCGTGCACGGGGCGACCGAGAGCGCGGCCTTCTGCAAGCGGCTCGACTTCCCCGCCGCGGCGGGAGCGTTCGACGCCGCGTTCGACAAGGACAAGCAGACCCGGGCGGCGAAATGAGCGCCTCGCACGATCGCAAGCTGCGCTACGCCATGGTCGGTGGTGGGCGTGACGCGTTCATCGGCGCGGTGCACCGGCGCGCCATGGCCCTGGACGGGCAGATGGAGCTGGTCGCCGGCGCGCTCTCGTCCGACCCGGACAAGGCGCGCGCTTCCGGCCGCGACCTGGGCCTGGCCGACGCGCGCAATCACGGCCACTGGGAGGAGCTGCTCGCCGATGAGCTGAAGCGCCCGGTGGACGAGCGCATCGACTTCGTCTCCATCGTCACGCCCAACCACGTGCACTACCCGGTGGCCAGGGCGTTCGCCGAGGCCGGCATCCACGTGGTGTGTGACAAGCCGCTCGTGCACACCAGCGCCCAGGCCGAGCATCTCGTGCGCACGGTGGAGCGCACCGGCATCGTGTTCGGCGTCACCTACAACTACACCGGCTATCCCATGGTCCGCGAGGCGCGGGCGCTGGTGCGCGGCGGTGTCCTGGGTGAGCTGCGCAAGGTGACCGTCGAGTACAACCAGGGCTGGCTCGCCACGCACCTCGAGGCCCAGGGCAACAAACAGGCCGGTTGGCGCACGGATCCCGAGAGGAGCGGGGCGGCGGGCGCCATCGGCGACATCGGCTCGCATGCCGAGAACCTCGCCGCCACCGTCACGGGGCTCGAGATCGAGGCGATCTGCGCGGACCTGGGCTCGCTCGTTCCCGGACGCCGGCTCGATGACGATGGCAACCTGCTGCTGCGCTGGCGCGGGGGTGTTCGGGGCGTGTTGGTCGCCTCGCAGATCGCCGCCGGCTTCGAGAACGATCTGCGCCTGCGCGTGTTCGGCTCTCAGGGCTCACTCGAATGGCGGCAGGAGGAGCCCAACCAACTGGTGCATGCGCCGCTCGATGGGCCCAGGCGCATCCTCACGCGGGGCTCGCCGTGGTTGAGCGAGTCGTCGCGCCGCGCCTGCCGCGTGCCCTCCGGTCATCCGGAGGCCTTCATCGAGGCGTTCGCCAACGTGTACCTGGGCGTCGCGGCGGACATCCGAGCCCGGCTCGCCGGAGTGCGCGCGGATCCGCTCGCCGCGGACTATCCGCGCGTCACCGATGGCGCGCGCGGGGTGCGCTTCATCGAGAAGACGGTCGAGTCGGCCGCCAGCGAACGCAAGTGGACGCCCATGACGTGAACGGGAGGCATTGAGCGTTTTTTACTCGTATTGCGGGTATGTTCACATTTCCGGTTTTTGGGTTAAGCGCCTTTCAACCCCTTGCCCCGGAGCGCCCGCATGCGTCGTCTGCTCTCGTCCCTCGTGGTGTTGTCCCTGCTGGGTTGTGGTGCGGGCCTCACTCCAGAAGAAGAGGCCTCGCTCGGATCGGGAGGGGGAACTGGCGGCGCCGGTGCTCGCCAGTCCTCCGCAGGCCACGGTGGACCAGGCCGTCGCCGCGCCGCTGGGGTGGTTCGGCGTCAACTCCACGGGGGAGCGCTACTGCTCCAACTGCAATGGCCAGTCCATCATCCTCGCCATCGCGGCCTTCAAGGGCAATACGAGCGCTGACGCGAGGCTCCTGCAGCAGATGCGCTACGTGCTCGGCAACAACCGGGATCCGTTCGCCAACGGCGGCTACATGGCCCAGCACGAGCGGATGATGACGGGCATGTTCGCCATCGCCAAACGCACCCCGCGCGTCTGGGATCAGCTCACCGCCACCGAGAAGACGAAGATCGATCTCATCATGAAGGCGACGCTGGTGGGCTCGGCCTACACCACCGCCGACAAGAGCAACGCGGGCGGCGCGACGCCCACGGGCATCGATGGAGACACCAACCTCGATCGCGACTGGAATCCCAACTACCGCGAGGGAATGGTGGGCGCGGTGATCGTCTCCACGCTGTACCTGGGGGGCCGGACCGCGACGGACACGTTCCTCAATGGCTACAAGCACGCGTCCTTCGTGACGCAGCTCACCTCGGCGGGACTCACCCGGCTCGCCTCGGTCTTCAACACGAATGTCGCCAATCCGAGCGCGGGTGCCCCCAGCGCCGCCACCATCGAGAGCGCCATCCGCGACTACCGCTACAAGGGCCGGCGCTCGATCAGCTCTTCGACATCTACGTGCTGCTGGCCAACGACACGTTCAGCGCCACCGTGGATTGTGGCCTCAACGGGGAGCCGGGGTGGAGCTGAGCACGGGCGAGCACTCGGGCTACCTGGTGGAGGGCTGTGCCCAGCTGGCCAACAAGGGCGCGGTGGGTCAGCTCAAGGAGTTCCGCTCCAACGACGCCAACGGCGCGCGCAGCTCCATCACCTACGCCTATGACGGCTTCAAGCCCGACCTCACCAACCACGCGGTGCTGCTGGCGTATGGGGCCATTCCCGTGGGTACCACCACCACCGCGGTGGTGAACCGCATCTCCGTGGGGGCGAAGGATCTGTTCTTCAAGGCCGCCCACGGCTACCGCAACTACGCCAAGGGCAAAGACCAAGGCACCTTCAAGCTGCCGGCCTCGGGCACTGGCAACGGCTACGAGTTCAACCGTCCCCTCTGGGAGAACGTCATCGCTCCCGCGTACGGCCTCTGATGGGTCCGGGAGCGGCCACGGAGGGCTCCCTTCGGGACGGTCCGGCGTCCCGCCGGTGTCACGAGGTCATCGAAGCGGCCATTTCCTCCAGCGCGACCCGGGGCGCTTGGTCTACAACCCGGACCCATCGTGCACACCCTGGTTCTGGTTGCGAAGAAGGACAAGCCCGAGGCGGCGGAACTCGCCCTGCGGATCCGCGAACGCTATCCCTCGCTGGAGGTGCTGGGGGACCGTCTCCTGGCCCACACGCTCGGCTGGCCGCGCGTCGAGGATCGGGAGCTGGTGAGCCGGGCGGATCTCGTGGTGGTGCTCGGGGGTGATGGCACCCTCATCCACGCGGCGCGGCTGCTCGATGGGCGCCCTACGCCCATTCTCGGAGTGAACCTGGGCACACTGGGCTTCATGACGGAGATCTCCGCGGACGGCATCTTCCCCGCGCTGGACGCGGTGCTCGAGGGCCGCTTCAAGCTGGAGTCGCGCATGAAGCTGTGCTGCCGGCTGGTGCGCAATGGCAAGGTGCTGGTGCAGGACGAGGTCCTCAACGACGTGGTCATCAACAAGGGGGCGCTCGCGCGCGTGGCGGACCACGAGGTGTCCATCGAAGGTGTGCCCGTGGCCACGTACAAGGCGGACGGCGTCATCCTGGCCACGCCCACCGGCTCCACCGCCTACTCGCTGTCCGCGGGCGGGCCCATCGTCCACCCCTCGGTGGACTGCACGGTGCTCACGCCCATCTGCTCGCACGCCCTCACGCACCGCTCCACGCTCGTGCCCGCCGACCGCACCATCCGCATCACCCTGTGCAGCGAGACCGCGGACACCTTCCTCACGCTGGACGGGCAGACGGGCCACGGCCTGCAGTGCGGAGACAGCATCGAGGTGGTGCGCTCGCCCAACCGGGTGCAGCTGCTGCGCGACCCCGGCGTGGGCTACTTCTCCATCCTTCGCAAGAAGCTCCACTGGGGCGAGCGCTAGGCCCGGGCGTGTTCATCTTCCTGTCGAAGGTGTTGGATCTGTTCCTCGCGCCCCTCACCTGGGCGCTGTTGTTCATGGCGGTGGGGGTCGTGCTGCGCCGCGAGCGGGCGCGGCTGGCGGTGGGGCTGCAGGTGCTCGGGTGGCTCACGCTGTACGTCTTCTCCACTGAGGCCATGGCCAACGCGCTCCAGCGCTGGGTGGAGGCGGGCGTGGTGTCCACGTACCAGCCGGACACCGTCTATGACGCCGTCATCGTGTTGGGCGGGGCGGTGGACGCGGACGCCACGGAGCGCTCGGGCTATCCCGAGTACAACCCCGCGCCGGAGCGCATCATGCGGGGCTTCGAGCTGCTGCGCGAGGGCAAGGCGCGTCACGTGCTCCTGGCGGCGGGCACGCTGGACACGCGCCCGGAGGCGCCGGTGGAGGCGAACCTGCTCGCGCGCCAGTTGATGATGTGGGGGATTGAGCCCGAGCGGATCGTCCGGGAAGGCAAGAGCCGCAACACGCGCGAGAACGCGCTGAACTCCGAGCCCATCATCCGCGAGCGGGGCTGGCGCAAGCTGCTGCTGGTGACGAGCGCGGCGCACATGCCCCGGGCGCTGGGGACCTTCGAGGCGGTGGGGCTGCACCCGGACACGCTCGCGGTGGATGTGCGCTCGCATGCCCGGTACCCGCACGGCTTCTGGTGGCAGCCCCGGGCGTCCAACCTGTCGGCGGGGTCGGACGCGCTGCGGGAGCTGTTCGGGCGGCTGGTGTACCGGCTGCGCGGGTGGGCGTAGCGGCTACTGCGCCGCCCGGGCGCCGATGGGGCAGGAGATGGGGATCTCCTCGTCCGTGGTCGCCACGTCATGGGCCCCCGCGCGCAGCCGCCGGATGCGGCCGTCCGTGGCGGGGACGATGGTGGGCGCGGACGCGAAGGCGGCGCGCAGCACCTCCTGGGTGGTGCGCCCCTGCTTGGGGGCGACCCGGTACTTCGCGCCCTTGAACATGGTGTACCCGTCGCCGCCGCCGGAGATGTACGAGTTGGTGGCGAGCGTGTACGTGCGCCGGCATCGAGCGGCTCGCCATTCACGCTGGCGCTCACGATGCGCTCGCCCACGGGCCGGCAGACGTCGAAGGTGTAGTGGATGCCGGAGACCTGGGGGAAGCGCCCCGGATCCGCCTCCTCGGCGCTGCGGCTCACGCCGTGCTCCAGCGCCTGGAGCAGCACCGCGCCCGTCACCTCGATGCTCACCACCGAGTCCGGGAAGGGGTGGATGGCGAGCACGTCCCGGCGGGTGAGGGGCCCGGGCCGCAGCACCGAGTCCGAGCGGATGGCGCCGCCGTTGATGAGCGCCACCTGCGCGCCCGCGGCCCGGCGGTAGGCGTCCGCGATGAAGGAGCCCAGGTTGGTCTCGTGGTTGCGGTTGGCCTGCTCGTTCGCGTCGAGCGGCACGGAGGTGCGGCCCACGGGCTCGGACAGCTCGGCCGTCAGCGCGTCATACGGGTGCATGGCGGCGGTGAAGGCGGTGTCCTCGGGCACGTCCGGCGTCACCGGCAGCACGTCGAAGTCCATGCTGCGCAGCTTGCCGCTGCGCGTGCCCACGTGCAGCGTGACACGTCCCAGCTCGCGCGCCTCGGAGGACATCTTCACGATGGGCGTGCCGTTGGACACCGCCTGCATCAGGATGTGCTCGTGGCCGCCGATGATGACGTCGATGGGCGCGCAGCGCGCGAGCGTCTTGTCCTCGGCCACGAACAGGTGCGTGAGCCCCACGATCACCTGGGCGCCCTGGGCCTTCATGAGCGGCACCACCTCGCGCGCCTTGGCGCAGGTGTCCGTGAAGTACACGTTTGGTCCGGGCTTGGAGCTGTACTTCGTCTTGCCCAGCAGCACGCCGAAGATGCCCACCTTCACCCCGCCCACCTCGCGGATGACGAAGGGCGGCGTGTCCGCGAAGGGGCGCCGGGTCTCCTTGTCGATGACGTTGGCGCCCAGCCACGTGAAGTGTGACTCCTTGATGCGCTGGCGCAGCACGTCCGGCCCGAAGTCGAACTCGTGGTTGCCCAGCACCGCGTAGTCCAGGCCCAGGGCGTTCCACGCGTCGATCATCTGCTTGCCCTTGTGGACGGTGGACTCCACCGAGGGACCCAGCGTGTCGCCGGCCATCAGGAACAGCGTGTGGGGCGATTCGGCGAGCACCTTCTTGCGCAGGGTGGACAGCCGCGCCAGTCCTCCCCGGTCCCCGAAGTCCACCGGAGTGAACTGATACACGTCGTTGACGTGCAGGAGCGTGACGGTGACGGTGGGCTCGTCCTCCAGCTCCGGTTCGGGGGACGGAGGCGTGCGTCCCAACAGGGAGGAACAGCCCGCGAGCAGCAGGGGGGCCAGGAGAAGGGCGGAGAGGCTCTGCGGGCGGAACGGAGAGGACATGGGAATCTTGGCGGCGGCGAGAATCTCCCACGTCCGGCCCGCTTGTACATCCTTCTCGCGTGACCTGGCCGTGACGCGCCGCCGTGGGCGCGTCCTCCCTCTCGCAGGGCGAGGTGGCGGGCGACTGAAGCGATTCACACCGTGTAGCGGCGTCCCTGCGCGAGCGGCTCGATGTTGCTCGCCGCGAGATCGAATCCATCCGGGTAGTGGATGAGCCGCATCTTCGCGCGGACAGGCTCGGGCAGGGCGGCCAGCTTCGCGTAGGGCGTGTGCACACCGTGGTTGGTCTCGTGCACCACGAGGTCCGCCTCGCCGAGCCAGGCGAGCAACCCCTCGTCATAGGCGGTGTCCGCGCTGTAGCCGAGGCAGCGCCCGCCGGCGCGGATGCGCAGCGCCGTGGTGGGCACGTGGTGGTAGGTGCGGCGGCACTCGATGGAGAAGGGGCCGAAGCGCACGGCCTGCTCGGTGGAGAGCGGTAGGGGCTCGAAGTAGTCGTCGAGCCCATGGCGCTCGGGCTCGCCTCCGGGCGTGCGGATGAGATCCTCCATGCCGGCGGCGAGGTGGCCCTCCCACAGCCGGCGCGTCACGTCCGGATGGGCGAGCAGCCGCAGCTTGCGCTTGAGTACGAAGAAGGAGAAGTAGCCGAGCCCTTCCACGCCCGAGCTGTGGTCGGCGTGCAGGTGGGTGAGCACGAGGCCCGACACGCGATCGGCGTCCAGCATCACCCCCGAGGACAGGCTCGCCTCGCGCATCATCTTGCGGATGGGGTGGGGACAGTCCACGAGCAGCACCGGCCCTCGGCTTCGAGCGCCAGGCAGGAGGAGTAGTACAGGGCGGAGAAGGCATCGCCCACGCCGAGGGTGACGAAGGACAGGCTCATCGCGGACTCCAGCGAGAAGGAGGGGAACGGAGGTGCTGCTCGAGGCTCCAGGCGGGAAGGGGGCGACTCATCGCCGCGGCTCCGGGCCGTCCGTGTCGAGCAGCCCCGCGGCCATGCGCTTCACGGTGCTCGCGGCCGAGCCCGTTGGAATCAGCCCCGGAGCGGCCGTCGAGAGCACGAAGTAGCCCTGGATCGCCGCGAAGAGCCCCGCCGCCACCGCCCGCGTTCGCTCCCGGCCGAGTACCTCGCCGACCAGCTCCTCCAGGTGCGCCAGGTCCGCGCGCACCACCTTGTCGTAGGCCGCGCGCACCTCGGGCTGACGCAGGGCCTCCGCGCTGATGGTCACCCAGGCCGCCACCGACTCCGGCTCCGCGTCGTCTCCCGTGGAGAGGAAGGCCTCGATGAAGGCCTCCACCCGCGCCCGCGGCCCTCCCCTCGTCCGCGCCAGCCGCGCCTTCACCCGCTCCCGCCCCGCTCCGCGAGCTGCTCCACCAGCGCCAGGAGCACCTCCTGCTTCTGCGTGAAGTGGTAGTGCACCAGTCCCGGGCTCAGCCCCGCCGCCTTCGCGATCTCCGCGATGGACGCGCGCTCGTAGCCGCGCTCGGCCATGACGCGCAGCAGCCCCTGGACGATCTGCCTCCGACGCTCCTCCGTGTTCGATGGGCGGGCCATGTCCGAACCCCGTTTGTAGGTTGGTTGAACAACCTATAAATGGGCAGGGGGTCCGGCGTCAACCGGGCCCGCCCACTACTGTCCCAGGTCGGCCGGCTTGGGCTCGGCCTTGGTCTCCTGGGCGCGGCGGCGGTGGGACTCGCGGTACACCTGGGCGCGGAAGCGCAGGATGGGATCGTCGGACAGCTCGATGCCGGGGACGACGCCGGTTGGATCGAAGACGAACTGCTCGGATTCGCGCTGGTCCTCATAGGGGCGCTCGAGCACGAGCCGGCCGACGGTCACCAGCGGGCGATCCTCGGGCCAGGCGCGGGTGGCGTCGTGGGTGGGGTCGCCCGGCTGGGCCAGCTGGAACTCGAGATCCCAGGACACGCGCTCGCGCGAGACGCGCTCGCGGATTTCATCGAGCAGGTACTGCTCGGGGCGCTCGGCGGCCTCGGCCTCGCTCAGGGCGGCGGGGCCGGCCAGGGGCACCCAGCGGTAGCGGAAGGTGCGGCGCTGTCCATGGGCGTCCACCAGGTGGTAGGCGTGGATGCCGTTGAAGCGCTCGTGGGCGAAGCTGGGCGTGGGCTTGAGCTGGGCGACGCCCTTGATGCCGCGCAGCGCGCTCAGGTGCGTGGCGAGGTAGCCCAGCATGCGCAGCGGGTTGGGCTTGCGCTTCGCGCCCTCGGGGCGCTGGGCGGTGGTGAGCCGCACGAACTCGTCGGGCGTGCGGGCGAGGAAGACGGGGATGTTGGCGGCGGCCCAGGTGGCGAACCCCGGAGGGCAGGGTGAAGCGCACGGCGAGGCCCAGCACCCGGCCCCGGGTGGGCGACACGCGATCCGCGGCGTGGGGGCTGCCCGCGGCGTTCGACAGCCGCACGAGCGTGCGGATGGGAGGGCCCTGGAAGTGCTCCGCCGTCGTCAGGCCCCGGGCGTCGGGCGAGGGGGTGAACGTCGCACGGAACACCAGCCCCCGGGAGTGGGCGCGCCGGTAGCCCTTCTCGGCGCCGGTATAGGCCTCCATGGCATGAATCGCTTCTTGAACTGGCTCCGCCATCTCGCTCGTCCTTCTTTTTTCTGGGAGGTTTGACACAACGCGCCACCGGCGGCGCCGCGCGCTGATAACAGGGGCTCGTGGGAGGTGCCATGCGGATTGGAATCATCGGCAGTGGGAAGGTGGGCCGGGCCCTGGGAGCCTGGATGGCGCGGGTGGGCTATGAGGTGGCCTTCACCTCGCGGACCCAGGCGCATGCGCTCGAGGCGGCACGCGACGCGGGCCCGGGCGCGACGGCCCTGGAGTCGCGCGCGCTGGTGGATGCGTGCGACCTCGTGCTGTTGACGCTGCCCTTCACGCAGATCTTCCCCACGCTCGAGCCGCTGCGCGAGGCGCTCGCGGGGAAGATCCTCGTCGACGTCACCAACCCCATCACCGACAACCACCGGGCGCTGAGCATGGGGCACACGACGTCCGGCGCCGAGGAGATCTCCCGGCGCTTTCCGGAGGCGAGCGTGGTGAAGGCCTTCAACGCCGTGTTCGCGGAGGTGTACGCCGCCCAGCGCTCCCAGCTCGAGGGCCGGCCCGTCACGATGTTCTACGCGGGCGACGAGGACGCGGCGAAGCAGCGGGTGCGGGAGATCCTCGTGCGGCTGGGGTTCGACGCGGTGGACGCCGGACCCCTGATGAACTCGCGCTACCTCGAGCCCCTGTCGCTGCTCAACATCCACCTGGGGCGCGTGCTCGGCTGGGGCGCGCACATCGGCTTCTCGCTGCTGCGCGAGCCTCAATAAGCCTCAATAGGAGAGCAGGGAGCAGACCTTGTCGCGGCCCAGGCGCTCGCGTCCGGGCAGGAAGTCCAGCGAGATGAGGAAGCTGTAGCCCACCACTTCCGCGCCCAGCGCCGTCACCAGGCGCTGCGTGGCCAGCGCGGTGCCGCCCGTGGCCAGCAAGTCATCCACGATGAGCACCCGGTCCCCCGGGACCACCGCGTCCTCGTGCAACTGCAGGGCGTCCTCGCCGTACTCCAGCGCGTAGCGCTCGGTGCGGGTGCGCCAGGGCAGCTTTCCCGGCTTGCGAGCGGGGGCGAAGCCCGCGTGCAGGCGCAGGGCGATGGGCGAGCCGAACAGGAAGCCGCGCGACTCCACGGCCACCACCCGGTCGATGTTCTGGCCCCGGAAGGGCGCCGCCATGGCGTCCACCACGCGGTGGAACAGGTGGGGGTCGGCGAGCACGGGCGTCACGTCCTTGAAGAGGATGCCCGGCTTGGGGAAGTCCGGCACGTCGCGCAGGCGCTTCTTCACCTCGTCGAGCAGGGTGGCGTCATGGCCGGCGACGAAGGGGGAGGGCGGGGATTCGGGCTCATGGGCGGTAGATCTCCGGGTTGACACAATTCGGGGGAGGGCGGCCCTCCAGCGCGGCGAGCAGGTTGTCCACCGCCATGGAGGCCATGCGGCCGCGGGTGGCGTGGCTCGCGCTGGCGATGTGGGGGGCGAGCAGCACCCGGGGCAGGTGCAAGAGGGGGCTGTCGAGTGGCAGGGGCTCGGGGTCCGTCACGTCCAGGGCGGCGCCGCCCAGGTGCCCGTCGCGAAGCGCGTCCACGAGCGCGGACTGATCCACCACGGGCCCCGGGCGGTGTTCACCAGCAGGGCGCCGGGCTTCATGGCGGCCAGCTCCGCCCGTCCCAGCCAGTGACGGGTTTCCGGGGAGAGGGGCACGTGCAGCGAGACGACATCCGCCTGGGCCAGCAGCGTGGCCTTGTCCACGCGCGTGAGGCCGAGCTCCGCCTCCAGCTCCGGCCGGGCGTGGCGGTTGACGTACAGCAGCCGCATGCCGAAGCCCCGGGCGCGCCGGGCCACCGCCGCGCCAATGGCGCCCAGGCCCACGATGCCCAGCGTGGCCCCGTGGACGTCCGGGCCCAGGAGCAGGCCGGGCTCCCAGGTGCGCCACTGGCCCGCCCGCACGTAGGCATCCGCCTCCGCCACCCGCCGCGCCAGCCCCAGGAGCAGGGCGAAGGCGAAGTCCGCCGTCGTCTCGGTGAGCACCCCGGGGGTGTTGCCCACCGCGATGCGCCGGGTGGTGCAGGCGCTCACGTCGATGTTGTCGTGTCCCACCGCCACGTTGCTGACCACCCTCAGGTGGGGGGCCTGGGCGAGCAGGGGCTCGTCTACCCGGTCGGTCAAGAGGGTGATGAGCCCCTCGGCCTCCCGGGCTTCCGCCTGGAGGACATCCGGTGGAGGGGGAAGGGGTTCCGGCCAGACGCGGGGTGAGGTATGCACGGCCAGTCGGGCGAGCGCCTCTCCTGGCAATTGCCGGGTGACGAAGACGCGAGGGGGTTGGGGCGTTTCATCTCGACCGACCATGCTCTCACAAGGAGCGGGCCGTGAGGTGGGTGAGCGATCGAACATCGTTTGGCCACCGGCCTTTATTTTTCCCACGACGAGAGACGTCCCGTCTGTGGTAATCGAATGGATTCCCCTCGCCCCGGGGGGAAGGGACTTGCCAGAACGTGCCTTCCATCGCCGACACACGAGAAGCACCGCCCGCTCTTGATGGCCAGTGGCTCCGGACCCTCAAGGCGGAGGTTCCGCCCCTCACCTTCAAGAAGGGCCGCGAGGTCGCGGAATCCCGCCGCGTCTTCGGACTCAACCGGGATGGCGGACGCATCCGGGCCCAGGTGGCCAGCTCCGCGTCGCCCGAGGTGCGCTACGAGGTCACCCTCGACGTGGGCGATGGCAAGCCCATCTCCAAGTGCACCTGCGAGGCCTGGAACGTCCAGGGGCCCCACTGCGAGCACGTGGTGGCCGCCGCCCTCATCTTCGCCGCCCGGCTGCGCGCCTCGATGATCGCCGCCGCGGCCAACGCCGCGGCCCCGGCGGTCGCTGCTGCCGCGCCGGCCCCGGCCGCCGAGCCCTCTCCGGATGAGGACGAGGCCCCGGCTGACTCGGAGGAGCCCGTGCCCATGGAGGAGGGGCAGCCCGGGGACGCGGTGACCCTCCCCGCGCTCGCGAAGGTGGAGAGCTGGCTGGGCCTGTCCTCCCAGCCGGACTACGAGTTCCTCTACCGGCTCACGCCCACCAACACGGGCCCCGGTGGGCGTCACTGGCTCATCGACGTGCGCCGCCAGGACGCGCAGATGAAGGGGCCGGTGCACATCAAGCGCATGCTCCAGGCCGGCATGCGCATCGCGCCCCCCGACGAGCGCGTCTTCATCCTGCTGGCCAAGCACGAGCAGCGCTACGACTCGCGCATCGTGCTGTCCGACGAGGACCTGTGCGAGCTGTTCGAGTTCCTGCGCCAGCGCCGCGTCATCTACCGCGGCACCGCGCTCATCTTCTCCAACGAGCCGGTCCGGCCGCAGATCCACCTCGAGTCGCGCCAGGACGGCGCCACCGCGCGCATCGAGCTGCTCATGCCGGATGGCACGAGCCTGTCGCTCAAGGACGCCATCCTGCTGGCGGGCATGCGCACGTACATCATCTCCGGGCAGAACCTGCTGCCGGTGGAGCCGGACCTGCCGCCGCGGCTGGTGCGCAAGTGGCTGTTGGAGCCCACCATGGCCTTCCCGGTGGGGCAGTTGGATCGGGTGCTCACGTTCTTCGCCGCCCACCTGCCGCGCTTCCAGATGGCGCTCAAGGCGGACGACATCGACGTGGACGAGTCCGTGGAGCCGCGCTTCCTGCTCACGCTGGAGGGCTCCTCCGAGCGCGTGAAGGTGCAGCTCGCCGCGCGCTACGGGCAGACCACGGTCGCCGTGTCCCCCACGGCCTCGCACCTGGGCTACGCGAGCGGCGTGGGCACCGAGGGCCGCAAGCTCTACCGGCGCCGCGAGGAGGAGGAGCGCGCCGCGGGCAAGCGCCTGCAGGACCTGGGGCTGCGCTACGATCCGCACACCCACGCGTACGACGCCAGCGGGGACGGGGCGATCGAGTTCTGGGCGCGGGGGCTCGCGTCCCTGCCGAGCAGCTGGGAGCGCTTCGGCGTGCAGGCGCCCAAGGTGCGGCTGCGGCCGAAGCTGCGGCCGCGCATCCGCGTGGGCATGAGCGGGGTGAGCTGGTTCGAGCTGGACGCCGAGTTCATCACCGATGATCAGGCGGTGGACCTGGGCGCGGTGCGCATGTGGCTCGACTCGGGCCGGCGCTTCGTGCCGCTCAAGGACGGCACCTACGCGGAGGCGGACCTCGCGGAGCTCAAGCGCGCCGCGGACCTGCTGGAGGAGGCGGGGGCGCTGCCGGGGCGCACGCGCACGCGCCTGCCGCTGCATCAGGCCGTCGCGTTGGATCTGCTCGCGGAGCTGGGCGACTACACCGAGGTGGAGACCAAGGCGCGCAAGGCGATGACCGAGCTGCGCGACACCAACGGCGTGCCCAGGTGGCGCTGCCCGACGGACTCAACGCCACGCTGCGCCACTACCAGGAGTCGGGCCTGTCCTGGCTGTGGTTCCTCCACCGCCACGGGCTGTCCGGCATCCTCGCGGACGACATGGGTCTGGGTAAGACGATCCAGTCGTTGAGCCTGTTGCGCAAGGTGGCCAACGAGGAGGGCCGCAAGCCGTCGCTCGTGGTGGCGCCCACCAGCGTGCTGGCCAACTGGGAGCGCGAGGCCGAGCGCTTCACGCCGGGCCTCAAGGTCGTCGTGTGGCACGGGCAGGATCGCAAGGAGCGCGTGGAGGACCTGAAGGCCGCGGACCTCGTGCTCACCTCCTACGCGCTCGTGCGGCGCGACCTGGAGGCGCTCAGCCAGGTGGGCTTCCGCTACATCATTCTGGACGAGGCGCAGAACATCAAGAACGCGGACAGCGCCACCGCCCAGGCCTGCAAGTCGCTGCCGAGCGACACGCGGCTGGCGCTCACGGGTACGCCGTTGGAGAACCGGCTCAGCGAGTTGTGGAGCCTCTTCGACTTCCTCATGCCGGGCTTCCTCGGCAGCGCCGAGGGCTTCAGCGACCGCTTCGAGCAGCCCATCCAGGTGGCCAACGACACCGCGGTGCGCGACCGGCTGCGCCGCCGCATCCAGCCCTTCATCCTGCGCCGGCTCAAGACGGAGGTCGCCAAGGACCTGCCGCCCAAGACGGAGAGCGTGGCGTGGTGCGAGATGGAGCCGGGCCAGGCGGCGCTCTACCGCGAGGTGCTCGAGGAGAGCCGCCGCAAGGTGAGCGAGTCCATCGAGAAGATGGGCTTCAAGCGCAGCCGCGTCTCCATCCTCGCCGCGCTCATGCGGCTGCGTCAGGTGTGCTGCGATCCGCGGCTGCTCAAGATGCCCCCGGGCACGCTCCTGCCCGCGAGCGCCAAGCTCGAGCGCTTCGGCCAGCTCGTGGACGACCTGGTCGCCGAGGGCCACCGCGCGCTCGTCTTCAGCCAGTTCACCGAGATGCTGGAGCTGCTCAAGGGCGAGGCGGATCGCCGGGGCCTGGGCTACCTCTACCTGGATGGCCGCACGAAGGACCGCATGGGCAAGGTGGACGAGTTCAACCGTCCCGACGGCCCCCCGCTCTTCTTCATCAGCCTCAAGGCGGGTGGCACCGGCCTCAACCTCACGGCGGCCGACTACGTCATCCATTATGATCCGTGGTGGAACCCGGCCGTGGAGGACCAGGCGACGGACCGTACGCACCGCATCGGGCAGACGCGCGCGGTCATCAGCTACAAGCTGATTACCCGCGGCACGGTGGAGGAGAAGATCCTCAGCCTGCAGAAGCGCAAGAAGGAGCTGGCCGCGGGCGTGCTGGGCGCGGATGGCGACTTCGGCAAGATGTTGACCGAGCAGGACCTGGTCGACCTCTTCCAGCAGGAATAGCGCTCCCTGGGACCCCGGTACATGCGGGGTTCCCATACACCCCCACGAGCGAGCGGGCGGGCGCCCGTGCTCCAGGCCGGAACGCTTGTGCAGTGTCAGAGGCCACTGCTAGGTTGTTCAGGTACGGGGTGTATCTGGCGAGGAGTGCACCGTGCTGCTGGGCTTGCGGATTTCGAATGTGGCGGTGATCGAGGAGGTGGAGGTGGCGTTCGGAGCCGGGCTGACCGTGCTCACGGGCGAGACGGGGGCGGGTAAGTCCATCCTGGTGGACTCGCTCGGGCTGCTGCTGGGCGGGCGCGCCGACGCGGACGCCATCCGCGCGGGGTGCGAGGAGGCGTCGGTGGAGGGGTGTTCGAGCGCACGCCCATCCTGGCGACCCGACTCGAGGAGTTGGGGCTGCCGGACCTGGGCGACGAGGTGCTCGTGCGCCGGGTGGTGGGCCGCAGTGGCCGGGCCAAGGCCTACATCAATGGCTCCATGGTGACGGTGGGGGTGCTGGCGCGCTTCATGCGGGGCGCGGTGGACATCGCCGGCCAGCACGAGCACGTGAGCCTCTTCGACGCGGGGCTGCACCGGGTGCTGTTGGATCGCTACGGGCAGCTCGAGGAGCCGCTCGCCACCTATATGTGTGACTACGAGGCCGTCGCGGACGTGGTGGCCCGGATGGAGGCGCTGGGCGGGGACGAGTCCCGGCTGCGCGAGCGCGCCGAGTTCCTGCGCTTCCAGTTGGATGAGATCTCCAAGTTGGATCCCGAGCCGGGAGAGGACACGCGGCTGGACGCCGAGCGCAAGCGCCCGGCGGGCTCGGAGAAGCTCAAGCGCCAGGGCGCCGAGGCGGAGCTGCTGCTCGGGGGCGAGGAGGCGAGCGCCGTGGAGACGGTGGGCCGCGCGCTGGGGCTGGTGAACGAGGCCGTCAAATGCGACGCCTCGCTGGAGCCGGTGGCCCAGTCGCTGGGCACCGCCCTGGCGGAGCTGGAGGAGGCCCAGCGGCGGCTCAACCGCTACGTGGAGGGCCTCGAGTCGGACCCGGCCCGGCTGGGCGAGGTGGAGGACCGGCTGGACGCCATCAAGCGGCTGTGCCGCAAGCACGCCACGTCCCTGGAGGGCCTGCTGCAGAAGCGAGACGCCCTGGAGACGGAGCTGTCCACGCTGGACAACCGGCAGGAGGTGCTCGAGGAGCTCGCGCAGGAGCGCAAGGCCGCCGAGGAGCGGGCGCGCCGCAGTGGCGAGGCCCTCTCGCGCGCGCGTCGCGTGCGCCGGAACGTTCGGCAGCCAGGTGCGCGAGGGCCTGGGGATGCTGGCGCTGGGCAAGGCCGCCTTCGAGGTCCGGGTGACGCCCGGCCACCAGCTCAAGGCCGAGGGCCTGGACGAGGTGGAGTTCTTCTTCAGCGCCAACCCGGGCGAGCCGGCGCGCTCGCTGGCCAAGGTGGCCTCGGGTGGCGAGGCCTCGCGCCTGCTCCTGGCCCTCAAGCGTGCACTGGCCGACAGTGACGGCTGTGGGTGCTACATCCTCGACGAGGCGGACGCGGGCGTGAGTGGCGCCATCGCGGACGTGGTGGGTCGGATGATCAAGGACGTGAGCGGCCACCGGCAGGTGCTGTGCATCACGCACCTGCCCCAGGTGGCGGCCTACGCGGACGCCCACCTGCTCATCCGCAAGGGGCTCAAGGGCGAGCGCACCGTCTCGGAGGTGGTGTCCCTGGAGGCGGGCGCCGAGCGGACCCAGGAGCTGGCGCGGATGATGTCCGGCGTCGAGGTGACGCGCGAGGCGTTGGGGGCGGCCGAGGCCCTGGTGCGCTCGGCCCACCGGGCCTCGGGCGGCACCCGGGCGCGGCGGGATCCTACCCCCGAGGGGGGTCTCGGAGCCGGTTGCGCCGCACCGCGTAGCAGACAGGCTGCAACCGCTTCTTGCTTCCGCCATGAGCGCTCACATAGCATCCCTTATGTGTCCAGAACCGCAGGGCAGACCGCGGCTCCCCGCATGAAGGTCGTCTCGGCCGGCCTCACGGATGTGGGGCGTAAGCGCAATCACAATGAGGACAGCTTCCTGATCGACGACGAGCTCCAGCTCTACGTCGTCGCGGATGGAATGGGTGGCCATGCCGGGGGCGGTACCGCCTCGCGCATCGCCGTCGAGACCATCGACAAGGAGCTTCGGCGGGCCCGGAGAGCCGGGACAACCCGTTCGCCACCAGCGCCAACCTGCAGGACTCGCTCCTGCCGGATGCCTTGCGCACGGCGGTGGAGAGGGCCTGTCTGGCCATCTTCACCACCGCGCAGGAGGATCCGCGCCTGTCGGGGATGGGCACCACGGTCATCTCGCTCGTCGTGCGCGACAACCACGCGTTCTTCGCGCACGTGGGTGACAGCCGCGCCTACCTCGTCCGGGGTCCCCTCATCCAGCAGGTCTCCGAGGACCACTCCCTGGTCAACGAGCAGATCAAGGCCGGGATGATCACCCCCGAGGAGGCCAAGCACTCGCGCTACAAGAACATCATCACGCGCTCGGTGGGCTTCGAGGAGGAGGTCCAGGTGGACGTGATGGGCGTGGTGGCCGAGCCGGGTGACGTCTTCCTGCTGTGCTCGGATGGCCTCGCCAACATGGTCGAGGACCGGGAACTGCAGGAGGTGGTGCAGGCCACGCCGGAAATCGCCCAGGTGCCCCAGCGCCTCATCGATCTGGCCAATGAGCGCGGCGGTGACGACAACATCACCGCCATCGTCGTGCAGATGTGCGTCTGACGGGGTGCTCCTCTTCTCGGAGGAGCCTCCTGGAATCCTTCCACCCGGCTGTAAGTGAAAGTCGGAGCGAGGGTGTCTCGGCTTGACACCCCTCGAAACCGGGTGGTAGCTGCCCAAACGACCCCTGTGGCAGTGCGGCACGGGGTGGGCATGGATCGGTGGCGAGGGCGGGGCAGGTGGAACGCGCCAGGGGCGGGTCAGTCGAGGACCGTCTCGCGAGCGCACACCGAAGCGCTTTGGCGCATCGAGGAGTTTGCATTGTCGAAGGCGAAAAGTCCTACACCCTGATGGTGATCGCGGACCACAACTCACCGGTCCGGCGTTTCAACATCTCGCGGTCGCTCATGTGGCAGGTGGGCAGTGGGGCGCTGTTGCTGACGGGATTGGCCCTGGGTGCTTCACTCCACTACTTCCAGGTGGCCCGGGACGCGGCGGAGAACCGCATCCTCCGGGAGGAGAACCTCACGCTGCGCACCCAGCTCAAGTCGGTGCGCGAGCGCATCGAGCACATCGGCTCCACGTTGGACCGGGTGGAGCGCTTTGATCAGAAGCTGCGCGCCATCACCCTCTTGTCGGATCCCCAGCGCAACCGGCCATGGGCCCGGTGGAGCGGGAGCCGGAGTGGGCGCGCCCGTGGCGGAGACCCAGTTCACCGAGCTGACGAGCCTGGAGTCGCCCAAGTCGCTGCCGGGCAAGTTGGATCGGCTGAGCGCCGAGGCCACGCGCCAGGAGCAGAGCCTCCAGGAGTTGCAGGCGTACTTCCAGGACCAGAAGTCGCTCCTGGCCTCCACGCCGTCCGTCTGGCCCACGCGGGGCTGGGTGACGAGTGACTTCGGCCAGCGGTTGGATCCGTACACCGCCGAGCGCGTGGGTCACGCGGGCATGGACATCGCGGCGCCCCATGGCAAGGAAGTGGATGCGCCGTCGGATGGCACGGTGGTGTTCGCGGGGCTCGAGGGCGGCTACGGCAACGTGATCGTCATCGACCACGGCTACGGCATCAAGACGCGCTTCGGCCACCTGTCGAAGATCCTCGTGAAGGCGGGGGATCGGGTGAAGCGCGGCATGCAGATCGCGAACGTGGGCAACACCGGCCGCTCCACCGGGCCGCACCTGCACTACGAAGTGCGCGTCAACGGCATCCCGCAGAACCCGCGCAAGTTCATCCTCGAGGACTAGAGGACCGGTCATTCGTCGCGCCGCCCTTCCGGGGCGCCGCGCCGTGAGCGGGGGTGGGAGCCCAGGGGCTTCCGCCCCCTTCGTGTTTCCTCAGGCCGGGGCCGCGCCGGGCACGAAGCCGTCGAGCCGCAGCCGGCGCCGCTGGAGCTCCTCGGCCTGTCCCAGGCGCTCGAGGGTGTAGGCGCGCTCCAGCTCTCCCCAGACGAGGGGCCCGAGCACCTGCCAGTGGGTGGGCTGCTCGAGGGTGAGCTCCAGCCGGGCGAGGGTGAAGTCCGGCACCTCGGCGCCCGGGGCAGCGCGGCGGCCACGTCCGCGGCGAGCCGGGCGCGCACGGCGTCCCGGGGAGCCTCCGCGAGCGACAGCCCCGAGGTGGGCACGAGCAGCACGGCGAAGTTGTCCCCGTGCAGGCGCACCACCTTGGCCCCGGGAAAGCGCGCCTGGAGCGAGGCCACCACGGCGCGCAGCATCGCGTCGCCCGCGGGGAAGCCGTGGCGGGCGTTGACGTGAATCATCCCCTTCACGTCGACGATGAGCGCGCCCAGCGTCCACCCCGCCCGGTGCGCGTGTGTGGAGAGATCGAACTCCTCGCGCAGCAGCGCGCCTTGGGTGAGGGCGAAGGGGTGGAGGGCGCCCGTCGCGTCCGGCACACCTCGGCGCGCGTGCTCCTCGTCGAGCAGCCGCTGGAGCGCGACCTTCACGGGCTCGGCGGCGCGCTGCACGAGCCGTGGGTGAGGGCCACCAGCGCGGTGGCCAGCTCTTCATCGATGGCGTAGGGCATGGGGGAGTCTGACTCCGAGGAGGAAGAGAGGAGGGGAGGCGCTCACTGGCCCCGGTGCGCGGTGACCGTCACCTCGTCCCGGTCATGGTAGAGCTGGCGCATGGTGAGCCCCTGCCAGCCCCCGTCCTCGGTGAGGATGTGGCGCACGCGCAGCAGCAGGGGGTTCTTGTCCTTCATGGGCAGCTTGATGTTGGCCACCCGGTGCGTGGCCCAGTCGCGTCGGCCCCACTTGGCCAGCAGCTGCGCCACCTCGAGCGGGCGCCACGCCATGTCGCAGCACAACCAGTCGACGGGCTCCTCCGGGGTGTAGGCGAAGGCGCTCTCCTGCACGTGCTCCACCCGGGGGTGGTGGGCGAGCTCCGGCATCAACTTCGCCGGATCCACGGCGATCACCCGGGCGCCGCGCGCCACCAGCCGCTGGGTCCAGCCGCCGGGGGCCGCGCCCAGGTCCACGCACACCTCGCCCCGGCCGGGCTCGAAGGGGAGGTTGACCAGGGCCTCCTCCAGCTTCATCGCCGCGCGGAGGGGGAGTCCGCGCCGCGGCGCATGCGCTGGCGGCCTCCGGGGGAGAGCGACAGGGCCTCGCGCGCGGGCACCTCGCCCATCGTCACCACCCCGGGGGCCACGCACAGCTCCACGAGGGTGGCTCCCGCCTCGCGGGCCCGCCACGTCTCCTCCAGGAGCCGCTCGGCGGGCAGGCGCGCCCGGACGGCCTCCAGCAGGGCATCCGCCTCGTCGGCGAGCCGGTTGCCCGCCGGGCTGTCCGGGGTGAAGGACTGGAGGACGAGCATGCCCTTTGGCAGGGCGTCGAGGATGCGCCCGGCCAGGGCCCCGGCCGTCTGGTCGAGGCTCTGCCCGGAGGGCTGGGAGGTGAGCACGCGGATGCCGGTCCGCGCGAACACGGGCGGCTCGGCGGGGCGGGTCTCGCTCTCCACCAGGACCTCGCCCAGCATCCGGGGGAGGCGCCCGCCCAGGCGAGCTCCTCGAAGAGGTGGGATTCGAACCCCGCCCGGCACGTCCACAACCACCGGCCCGACTGGGCGGGGAGGGCGGTGGGAGGGGGGCGGGGCCTTGACCCGGGGTGGCGAGGCGCCGGGGGGGGCTGGGTGGCCGCGTTCCGGGCGGGGGGGTGCCCTTCGAGGGCCGGGGGCGGGGCGTCTGACGGGACGGCGGGGGTCTTTTCGACGAGAAGGCATTGCGTGGCCTCGGTTCCGCTTTACTGTGTCCCGCCGCTCGCGCGGCGGCCAATCTGATGGGATGACGGAGGAGAAACGCATGGTTTCCATCCAGCATCCCACCTATCTTTCAGGGATTTCCCTTCACTCGCCGTGTCCCATCGTGGACTCTCCGGCGGGAGAGTCACCATCGCATGATTGAATGGACGCTGAAGAAGATCATCGGGACCAAGAATGAGCGTGAGCTCAGGAAGACGGAGCCCAAGGTCCAACGCATCAACGCGTTGGAGAGCAAGATGCGGGACCTCAAGGACGAGGACTTTCCCGCGGCCACCGCGCGCATGAAACAGGAGGTGCAGAACGGCCGTCCGCTGGACGACCTGCTCTGCGAGTCCTTCGCGCTGGTGCGCGAGGCCGCCCGCCGGGTGATCGGCCAGCGGCACTACGACGTGCAGCTCATCGGCGGCATGTTCCTGCACCAGGGCTGCATCGCGGAGATGCGCACGGGCGAGGGCAAGACGCTCACCGCCACCCTGCCCAGCTACCTCAACGCCCTGTCCAACCGCGGCGTGCACATCGTCACGGTGAACGACTACCGGCCCGGCGTGACGCCGAGCAGATGGGCCGCATCCACCGCTTCCTGGGCATGACGACGGGCTGCATCCTGCACGAGCTCAACGACCGGCAGCGCCAGGAGGCCTACCGGGCGGACATCACCTACGGGCAGAACAACGAGTTCGGCTTCGACTACCTGCGCGACAACATGAAGTTCCGCCTGCAGGACTACGTCCAGCGCGAGCTCAACTACGCCATCGTCGACGAGGTGGACTCCATCCTCATCGACGAGGCGCGCACGCCCTCATCATCTCCGGCCCCACCGACGACACCACCGACAAGTACTACAAGGTCGACAAGGTGATTCCGGGGCTCGTGCCGGACCAGGACTACATCCTGGACGAGAAGCACAAGTCGGTGTCGCTCACGGACGCGGGCATCGAGAAGGTGCAGAAGCGCCTGAGCATCGCCAACCTCTACGATCCGGGCGAGATCGAGACGCTGCACCACGTGGACCAGGCGCTGCGCGCGCACACGCTCTACAAGCGCGACCGCGACTACGTGGTGCGTGACGGCGAGGTGATGATCGTCGACGAGTTCACCGGCCGCCTGATGAAGGGGCGCCGCTGGTCGGATGGCCTGCACCAGGCCGTCGAGGCCAAGGAAGGCGTGAACATCGAGAACGAGAACCAGACGCTGGCGACCATCTCGTTCCAGAACTACTTCCGCATGTACTCCAAGCTCTCGGGCATGACCGGCACCGCCGACACCGAGGCCGAGGAGTTCGCGAAGATCTACAACCTCGAGGTCCGCGTGGTGCCGACCAACCGGCCCATGATCCGTCAGGACCTGGAGGACGTGGTCTACAAGACCGAGCGCGAGAAGTTCGAGGCGGTGTGCAAGGACATCGAGGAGCTGCACAAGAAGGGGCAGCCGGTGCTCGTGGGCACGGTGTCCATCGCCAAGAGCGAGGTGGTGGCCAGCTTCCTGAACAAGCGCGGCATCCCCCACAACGTGCTCAACGCCAAGCAGCACGAGCGCGAGGCGGACATCATCGCGCAGGCGGGCCGCAAGGGCGCCATCACCATCTCCACCAACATGGCGGGCCGCGGCACGGACATCCTCCTGGGCGGCAACCCGGAGACCATGGCCAAGCACGAGGTGGGCGCCGAGCCCTAGCCTCCGCCGCCCAACCCCGATGGCTCGCCGGTCGATCTCACCGGCTACCAGCAGGCGCTCGCCGAGCACAAGCAGCGCTTCGAGGAGGCGCTGGCGAAGTTCAAGGCGCAGACGTCCCGTGAGCGCGAGGAGGTCATGGCGGCCGGGGGCCTGTGCATCATCGGCACCGAGCGCCACGAGTCGCGCCGCATCGACAACCAGCTGCGCGGCCGCGCGGGCCGCCAGGGTGACCCGGGCACGAGCCGCTTCTACCTGTCGCTCGAGGACGACCTGATGCGCATCTTCGGCTCCGAGCGCATCTCGGGGTTGATGGAGCGCCTGGGCATGGAGGAGGGCGAGGTCATCGAGCACGTGTGGCTCAGCCGCGCCATCGAGAACGCCCAGCGGCGGGTGGAAGGCCACAACTTCGACATCCGCAAGAACCTGCTCGAGTACGACGACGTGATGAACCAGCAGCGGCGCACCATCTACAAGCTGCGCCGCAAGGTGCTGGCCGCCGGCGCCGGCATCCCGCTCGTGGAGTACGACGAGGACAAGAAGACGCGCGTCAAGCTGCGCACCGAGCAGACCGTGTCCTGGGCGGACTACAAGGAGATGATCCTCGACGCCGTCGAGGACGTCATCGTGTCGCTCACCGACACCTACTGCCCCTCCAAGAACCCGGCGTCGTGGGACCTGGAGGCGCTCGCGCGCGGCGTGAAGGACACGCTCAACCTGGAGATGTCCTTCGGCTCCGCGGGCTCGCGCGAGGACATCCAGAACGACATCTACACGATGGCGGAGAAGGTCATCCGGGAGCGCGAGGAGGAGTTCGGCGAGGAGTTCCTGCGCTTCCTCCAGGTGCGCTACCTCGTCTCCATCGACACGCTCTGGAAGGATCACCTCCTGGCCATGGACCACCTGCGCCAGGGCATCGGCCTGCGCGGCTACGGCCAGAAGGATCCGAAGCAGGAGTACAAGAAGGAGGGCTACTCGGGCTTCATGCAGATGCTCGGCGCCATCAGCGCGCAGTTCGTCAGCCAGATGATGCGGGTGCAGGCGCGTGCCGCCACCGCCGCCGCCGAGGAGACCGCCCGGCTCGCCCGGCAGATGGCCCAGCGCCAGCGCCAGATGCACGAGGGCCGCGCCGACGCCGACGGCAAGCTCGCCGAGCCCACCGCTCCCCGTCCCGCCGCGACGCGTCAAAACGCGGCCCCGGGTGGGGGCCCCAAGGTGGGCCGCAATGATCCGTGCCCCTGCGGCAGTGGCAAGAAGTACAAGAAGTGCCACGGCGCCAACGAGGCCAGCGTCTAGGACTTGACGCCGCCCGGCTCCTCGCCCTCCGGGGAGCCGGGTTCCCCACTCCGCCCCTCCCGCCGTGCGCGTGAAGCTTGCATGGCCGGGAGGGGTTTTGTTAGAGAAGCCGCGCCCACCGTCGGCCCAGGCTGGTGGCGGGTTTTTCACCGCAGTCAACCCACTTCACACACGCGCGTCCCGGCCCTCGGTGCTCCCGTTGAGGAGGCAACGGCCGGACTTTCCCCGCGCGTGGAGGACGAACCGAGATGGAAACGCAAGACACGACGCAGCAGCAGGCCATGGCCGCCGCCAGCGGCATCACGATGCGGCAGCTCCTGGAGGCCGGTGTTCACTTCGGCCACCAGACGAAGCGCTGGAACCCCAAGATGAAGCCCTTCATCTTCGGCGCCCGCAACGGCATCTACATCATCGACCTGCAGAAGACGGTCAACATGGCCCGCGCGGCCTTCCGCTTCGTGGCGGACATCACCGCGCGCGGTGGCTCGGTGCTCTTCGTGGGCACCAAGAAGCAGGCCCAGGACGTCATCCAGGAGGAGGCGCGCCGCTCGGGCCAGTTCTTCGTCACCAGCCGCTGGCTGGGTGGCACGCTGACCAACTTCAAGACGATCAAGCAGGGCATCGACCGGCTCAAGACGCTGGAGAAGATGGCCGAGGACGGCACCTTCGAGCGCCTGCCCAAGAAGGAAGTGGCGGCCCTGGAGCGCGAGCGCGAGAAGCTCGAGAAGAACCTGGGCGGCGTGAAGGAGATGACCAAGCTGCCCAAGTGCATCTTCGTCATCGACCCGAAGAAGGAGCACATCGCCGTGCACGAGGCCAACCGCCTCGGCATCCCCGTCATCGGCGTGGTGGACACCAACTGCGACCCGGACGGCATCGACTTCGTCATCCCGGGCAACGACGACGCCATCCGCTCCATCAAGCTCTTCACCTCCAAGGTGGCCGAGTCCTGCATCGAGGGTGGCGCCCGCTACCGCGCCAGCGGCGCGGCGGAGCGTGACGAGGAGGAGGCCCGTGACGACCGCCGTGACCGCGATGACCGCGGGGGCGATCGCCGGGGCCCGCGCCGCAACGACCGGGGCGGTGACCGCCGCGGTGGTGAGCGTGGCGACCGCGGTGGTGACCGCCGTGGGCCGCTCGTGGAGATGAAGGGTGGCGCTTCCGCCGCCGCCTCGTCAGGCGAGTCCGCCTCCGGCGAGGGTGGCGAGACCGCCGCCGAGTAATGCCGTCCGCGCCCCCATACGGGGCGCGTGGAGTCCAGCCGGACGGCGCCTGTTCGCCGCCCGGCTTTTCTGTTTTCAACCGCAGCACCCCTGACAACCTCAATCGCCCCTCCCGCCGTCCAGGCGTCCGGAGAGGCCCCTGGAGACGAACATGGCCGAGGTCAGCGCCACGATGGTGAAGGAACTCCGCGAGAAGACCGGCGCGGGCTTGATGGATTGCAAGAAGGCGCTCGCCGAGACCGCGGGTGACTTCGCGAAGGCCGAGGAGTGGCTGCGCAAGAAGGGCATCGCCAAGGCCGGCAGCAAGGAGGGCCGCGTGGCGGCCGAGGGCCTCATCGGCTCCTACATCCACGGTGGCCGGATCGGCGTGCTCGTGGAGGTCAACTGCGAGACGGACTTCGTCGCCCGCAACCCCGACTTCCAGGAGCTGGTGAAGGAAGTGGCCATGCACATCGCCGCGGCCAACCCCCAGTACGTGCGCCGCGAGGAGATCGCCACCGACACGTTGGAGAAGGAGAAGGAGGGCCAGCGCGAGCTGCTCAAGCAGCAGGGCAAGCCCGAGGCCATGTGGGACAAGATCCTCGTGGGCAAGGTGGAGAAGTACTACGAGCAGGTGTGCCTCGTGGACCAGCTCTGGGTGAAGGACGACAAGAAGAAGGTCGGCGAGATGATCACCGAGCGCGCCGCGAAGATTGGCGAGAAGATCGCCGTGCGCCGCTTCGTGCGCTTCGAGGTGGGTGTCGGCATCGAGAAGAAGAAGGACGACCTGGCGGCCGAAGTGGCCAAGACGCTCGGCCAGGCCTGAGCCCCTTGCCTCCGCGAGGAGGCGGACGAGGGCCGTGTCTCCCGGGAGGTCCCGGGCGGCGCGGCCCTCTTCATTTGCATGCTCGCCGCGCCCAAGGGCTTTCTGGCGGACGCCCGGGGCACTCCGGCGTTGATGCGGCCGGGGCGAGGGGATAGAAGCGGGGCCAATGTCCGCTCCAGCCTCGTCGCCTCGTTACAAGCGCATCCTGCTCAAGCTGTCTGGCGAAGCCCTGATGGGTGAAGGGAAGTACGGTATCCACCCGCCCACGCTCACGCGCATCGCCTCGGAGTTGAAGGAGGTGGTGCAGGCCGGCGTGGAGCTGGCCGTGGTCATCGGCGGAGGCAACATCTTCCGCGGCGTGGCCGGCTCCACCGAGGGCATGGACCGCGCGAGCGCCGACTACATGGGCATGCTCGCCACCTGCATCAACTCCATGGCGCTGCAGGACGCGCTGGAGAAGCAGGGCTGCCACACGCGCGTGCTCTCGGCCATCAAGATGGAGCAGATCGCCGAGCCCTACATCCGCCGGCGCGCCGTGCGCCACCTGGAGAAGGGCCGCATCGTCATCTTCGCCGCCGGCACCGGCAACCCCTACTTCACCACCGACACCGCCGCCTCCCTGCGCGCCATGGAGATCAACGCCGAGGTCATCCTCAAGGCCACCAAGGTGGACGGCGTCTACAACGCGGACCCGAAGAAGGAGCCCACCGCGCGCCGCTACCGGACGCTCACGTACATGGACGTGCTCCAGCAGAACCTGAACGTGATGGACTCCACCGCCATCTCGCTCTGCATGGACAACAAGCTGCCCATCATCGTGTTCGACCTCACCCAGCGCGGCAACATCGCCAAGGCGACCCTGGGGCAGCTCGGAGACATTGGCACGCTGGTGGGAGTGGGCGAGACCGCCTGGGCCTGAGGCAGTACGGACGCTTCGCTAAGGAGACCTGCACATGGCAGACGTCGTGACCGACCTGAAGAGCCGTATCGACAAGACGCTCGATGATCTCAAGAAGGAGCTCACCAAGGTGCGCACCGGCCGCGCCAGCCCCAACCTGCTGGACGGCATCCGGGTGGACTACTACGGCACCCCCACGCCCCTGTCCGGCGTGGCCAACATCACCTCGCCCGAGCCCCGGCTCATCATCATCAAGCCCTGGGAGAAGAGCGTCCTCAAGGACATCGAAAAGGCCATCCGCGAGGCCAACCTCGGCATCAACCCGATGAACGACGGCGAGGTCATCCGCCTGCCCTTCCCGCCGCTCACCGAGGAGCGCCGCAAGGAGATCGCCAAGCAGGTGAAGACCAAGGGCGAGGATCACAAGGTCGCCATCCGCAACATCCGCCGCGACGCCAACGAGGCGCTCAAGGCGCAGCTCAAGGACAAGAAGATCACCGAGGACGACTCCAAGCGCCTGACGGACAAGGTGCAGAAGGAGACGGACGACGGCGTGAAGAAGGTCGACGAGATCATCTCCAAGAAGGAGAAGGAAGTGATGGAGGTCTGAGATGGCCCTCATCCTCGTCGCGGAGCCCTCGGTCGCGGTGGCCGGGGCGCTGCGCCGCTTCCTGGAGGGCGCTGGCCATGAGGTGCTGGTGGCCGGCGCGGTCCAGGAGGCCCTGGAGCGGGTGCGCGAGCTGGCGCCCGTCCTCGTGCTGTCGTCCGTCACGGAGAGCTTCGACGGGGAGAGCCTCTGCCGGCAGGTGAAGGAGGAGCTGCCGGGCACGCCGGTGCTGTTGCTCTACCTGCCGGAGGAGGAGAGCCCCGAGACGCGCTCGGCCTCCGCCGGAGCCGAGGCGTGCCCGGTGGGGCCCCTCAAGCGCGCCACCGTGGTGTCGTGCGTGAGCTTGATGATCCAACTCGGCAAGGCGCGCGAGGCGGTGTCGGTGGCGCGCACCGAGATGCAGCTCCTGCAGCAGCAGGGCAGTCGCCGCGAGGCGACGGCGCCGCTGTCGGACCTGGAGTTCTTCAAGCGGCTGCTCTTCATGGAAGTCAAGCGCAGCCGCCGCTACCGCTACCCCATCACCTACCTGCTGCTGGAGCCGGACCGCTACGCGGAGACGCTCGCGCCGCTGCCGCCCCCGGTGCGCACGTCCGCGCTGGCGGAGATGCTCCGGCACATCAGCGACGGGCTGCGGGACATCGACGTGGCGGTGCCCTTCGCCGAGGGGCGCTTCATCATCTTCCTGCCCTATACCCCCTATGAGGGGGCCCTGGTGGTGGCGGAGCGGTTGCGTCAGCGCGTCAAGCAGGTGGAGTCCGTCCAGGGCCTCACGGCGTCGCTGGGCGTCGCGGTGTTCGAGCCGTCGGCGGCCAAGGGCCAGGCCCAGGTGAGCTTCGGCAGCCTGATGAAGGAGGCGGGTGAGGCCCTGCGCCGCGCGCAGGCGGACGGCGGAGATCGCGTCGTGGGGCGCGCGGTGGTCTCGGAGCCCGCCACGTCGGCGGCCTCGGACGACGCCCCCCGGACACGACGCCGCGGGAGTAGACAGGCCCCTCTCTCCCACGGATGGGGGAGAGGGCCCGGGTGCTCCCCGTCAGGCGCGGTAGGTGAGCGGCTCGCCGGAGATGTCCTGGACGACATCCGCCACGAAGCGGAACAGCTCGAGCCCCTTGCCCTTGTCGTCCAGCCAGAGGCCCCGGGTGGGCTCGTAGGTGAAGTGGATGCCCTGCCCGCGGCCGGCGACCCAGATCTGCCGCACGGCGCGCTGGGTGTTGACGATGCACTTCTCGCGCGAGGCGCTGGTGAGCGTCACCATGTCGCCCGTGCTCTCGGCCTCCAGCACGTCGGGATCTATCCCGTCCGCGGCGGCGAGGATGCGCTTGAACGCCCCCGCCACGAGCTGGTTGTAGGTGGCTTCGTCCAGCATCGGCGCTACTGGAGGACGTCGATGATCTGCTGGCCCGGCGAGGCGAAGAAGAGCAACTTCGCGGGGGCGGGAGCGGCTCCGGGCTCGGTGACGTCCGGGCGCTCGATGGCGATGACGGTACCGGGGCTCACCTGCTTGGGGAACGACTGCATCCCGAGCAGGTGGGTGGCCAGGGCGCCCATGGAGGGCTGATGGCCCACGAGGATGATGTTCTCGCCCGCGTGCTCGTCGATGACGGGCGTCACGGCTCCCACCGGCATGTCCGGCAGCAGGCAGCGGTGCACTCGCAGCGGTCCCTCGTGCTTCAGGGAGGTGGAGAGCATTTGCGCCGTCTGCACCGTGCGCACCAGTGGGCTCGTGAGCACGAGCGAGACTGTACCGATGCGCTCCGCCAGCGACGCGAAATGCGCGGCCGTGTTGGCTCGGGCCTTGGCAGTGAGCGCGCGAGCCTCGTCGCCGAGTCCCTCGGGGGCCTCCGCGTCCGCCTCTCCGTGCCTTACCAGGAAGATCCTCAAGGTGCCTCCACCGCTACCTGAACGAACCGCGGTTCGTACACGACCGCGAATGGGTTGGTCAAAGGTAATGCGGCGATTGTTGGATGTTGGGGCCTTGCCCGCTGGCCAGCAGGCAGCCAGAGCACCTCCGGCCGGTCCGACCCCAGCCCCGCGGCGGCCGGGGAGCCCCTATACTGCGCCCTTTTCCTCGATGGGGTAGGTAGGCCCCAGGAGGCCCCTGGATGCGCAAGGTGTTGTGGGTGGTGTTCGCCGCTGGCCTGTTGTCCGGATGCAAGAAGGAGGAGCCCGCCGCCACGGCCGGGCCGAGGCAGGGGGCGGAGGCCGGCCGGGAGGAGGCGCCGGGCACGGGCGCCGACCCCTTCGATGACAGCAAGCCCTATGTGCTGACCCGGGAGAAGCTGGACGCCTATGTGAGCTACCAGCGCACGGTGCAGTCGGCCTACGCCGCCGTGGCCCGGGAGCTCCAGGCGGCCCGGGCCCGCTTCCAGGAGGCTCCCGGCGCCCCTTCCGCCCAGGGAAGGAGCCGCCTGTCCGAGTCCATGAAGGCCATCGAGAGCAAGGCGGAGCTCGAGGACAAGGCGCGCCGCGACGTGGGCTTGAGCGAGCAGGACGTCAACCGCATCGGCTCGCTGGTGATGGACGTCATCACCCAGCGGCACATGGCGGCCATGCTGGACCTGTCCGGCGAGCTCCAGAAGCTCGAGCAGATGCAGGCCCGGCTCAAGCCCGAGCAGGCCGCGGAGCTGGCGCCGCAGATCGACGCCATGCGCCTGCGCCTGCAGGAGACGGAGAAGCTCGCCTCGGTGCGCAAGGTCCACGGGGACGCCAACGTGGACCTGGTGCTCACCCGGGAGCAGGACCTGATGAACAACTACCAGGACATGCTCCGCTCGTTCGGGGGCAGGGCCCAGTAGGCGCCCAACCCCCTGCCGGGGCCCGCACGCGCGCCTACACGCGGCGCAGGCCCGGCACCTTCTTGAGCAGCTGCGCCGGTACAGGTCCGACATCTTCTCCAGGACCGTGTTGCCGCGCAGCCGCTGGTTGAGGTTGGCGAAGTCCACCTCGTCCAGGCGCTGGTCCTGGTTGAAGCAGGAGAACACCCACGTCTCCTTGCCCGTCTTGGGATCCACGTGCCGCTGCAGGCACTGGGCGCAGATCTCCTTCATCATGCACTGCATGGGCGAGTTGATGGAGCCGATCGCCTCGTGCTCGGGCTTGAGGTAGGGCTGGAGCACTCCGTGCCGGGCCTCCTGCACCGCGCGCATCATCCGGTCCGAGCCGATGGCGATGATGCGATCCACCTGGCTGAAGGAGACCAGGGGCTTTTGGCTCAGCTCGCCCTTGGCGTAGGCGAGCATCGCCTGCACCACGTTGCCCCGGAAGGACGAGTCCTGGGGACGCCGCGGCTCGATGGTCTCGCCCGCGTCCACCGACCACACCACCTGGTCCGTGGAGGCCTCGATCTCCTCGTGCTTGAAGACGTCCGCGCGCTGACGGAAGCCGGCGAAGTACACCACCTTGCACCCGGCCGCGCGCAGCGAGCGCGCGATGGAGAAGAGCACCGCGTTGCCGAGCCTCCGCCCACCAGCAGCACCGTCTCGTTGTGCGGAATCTCCGTGGGCGCGCCCGTGGGACCCATCACCACGACGGGCTCGCCCGGCTTGAGCGCCGCGCACAGCCGGGACGAGGAGCCCATCTCCAGCACGATGGTGCCCATGAGCCCCTTCTCCTTGTCCACCCACGCACCCGTGAGCGCCGGCCCTCCATGGTGAGCCGCACCCCGTCCACCACCGTCGCCGTGCGCTCGAAGTTCTGCAGCCGGTAGAACTGGCCGGGCTCGAAGTGCTGCGCGGCGAAGGGCGCCTTCACCACGACCTCCACGATGGTGGGCGTGAGCCGGTTGACCGTCACCACGCGCGCGAGCAGCGCCTCGTCCAGCTTGTCGAAGTGCGCCGCCAGCTTCTCGTCGCGCCGCGCCTGCGCCAGCTCGTCATTGAAGTCCAGCGCCGCCACTTCCTTCGCGTACAGCCGCGCCACCTCGGGGTAGCCATCCTTCGCGCTCGCCATGGCCTTCACCACGTTGCCCGCGTAGGTGGGGTGGTTGTCTCCGAAGTAGGAGATGAAGTGGCCGTCCTTGCGGTACGAGGTGAAGAAGCCCGTCTTCACGCCGATGTCCTCCACCGGCTTCACCTCGGACAGGGAGAAGCCCTCGGGGGACTCGGCCAGCTCGTAGCTGCGGAAGTACTCCTTGTTCTCGTCCAGCTCGAAGGTGCCCGGGTACTCCTTCTCGTAGGTGACGTTGGGCGCCGTGCCGGCCGCCACGCACACCGTGCGCGCGGGCATCTCGAAGAACTCGCCGCTGCCGCGCAGCTTGCCCTCCTTCGTCACCATGCGCTCGAAGCGCAGCGCCCGCACCGCGCCCTTCTCGTCCGCCAGCGCCTCCACCGGGCTCATGCGCTCGATGAAGCGGATGCCCTCCTCGAGCGCCTTGGACACCTCCTCGTGGTTGAGGCGGTAGGCGGGCGACTCGGTGAGGCCGCGGCGGTACACCGGCTCACGCCGCCCCAGCCGCGCACCAGCCGGATGAAGTCCGGCGCCCGTCCCTCGGCCTTCGCGCTCTCACGCTCGGCGCGCACCGCCCGGCCATGCTCCAGGAAGGTGAGGTAGGTCGCCTTCTCCTCGGGATCCAGCCGCGCGAGCACCGTCTCCTCGCCCAGCTCCGCCACCAGCTCCTCGTGCCGGTTGAGCGTCTTCTCCACCTGCACCGGGTAGTACGCCATCAGCTCCGTGGCGGTGTCGATGCCGGTGAGGCCACCGCCGATGACGATGGCCGGCAGGCGCACCTGGAGGTTGGTGAGCGAGTCGCGCTTGAAGGCGCCCGTGAGCTGCAGCGCCATGAGGAAGTCGCTCGCCTTGCGGATGCCCCGGATGAGGTTGTTCTTCATCCCGATGATGGTGGGCTTGCCCGCGCCCGCGGCGATCGCCAGGTGATCGAAGCCCATCTTCCACGCGTCCTCGATGGTCAGCGTGCCACCGAAGCGGATGCCGCCGTAGATACGCAGGTTCTCGCGCCGCTCGAGCGTCAGGTGGAGCAGGGTGAGGAAGTTCTTGTCCCAGCGCACGGTGATGCCGTACTCGGACACGCCGCCGAAGCCCTCCTGGATGCGCTCGTCCAGCTCGCGGGTGATGGCGCGCCAGTCGTGGATGGGCAGCAGCTTCTTGCCGTTGCGGCCCACCAGCTCGTCCGGGAAGGGCTCGATCTTCAGGCCGTCGATGCCCACCACGCCAAAGCCCTCGTTCACCAGGTAGTGCGAGAGCGTGTAGCCCGCGGGGCCCATGCCCACCACGAGCACGTTGCGGCCCACGTACGGCAGCGCGTACGGCCGGCGCACGTTGAGCGGATTCCAGCGCGTGAGCAGGCCGTAGATCTCAAAGCCCCAGGGCAGGCCCAGCACCTCGGTGAGCGTGCCCGTCTCCGCCAGGGGGATGTTCACCGGCTCCTGCTTCTGGAAGACGCAGGCCTTCATGCAGTCGTTGCAGATGCGGTGGCCGGTGCCCGGACACATCGGGTTGTCCAGCATCACCATGGCCAGCGCGCCCACCGAGAGGCCCTCGCGCTTGAGCGCGTGCGCCTCCGAGATGCGCTCATCCAGCGGACAGCCGGTGAGCGGAATGCCCAGCGGGTTCTTCTTGTACGTGTGGCCCTCGGCCACCGGATCCTTCGCCACGAAGCCCGTGGAGCACGAGTCCTTCTTGCGCTCGTGGCAGATGACGCAGTAGTCCACCTCGCCCATCACCTCGCGCTGGGTGCCGCGCGGGTCCGTCAGCTTGAAGCCGTCGCGGTAGCGCAGGTGGTGCTCCGAGCCCTGCGTGGCCTCGGGCATGTTCGGGTCCGGCCGCTCGAGCTGCACGAGCTGATCGAACACCAGCGGCTTGGGCACCCGGTGCGTGGGCCACTTGTGGAACAGCTCCTTCATCTCCGGGTGCAGCGCGCGCGTACGTCCAGCGATCCGCCAGCGACAGGAGGTTGCGCACCGACTGCAGCTCCGCCTCGTCCGAGCCCTGCTGCACCAGGCTGGAGCCGAACGCCTCCTTGCCCTCGGGCGCCGACAGCAGCGCGGCGCGCAGGCCCGTCCACCGGGTGCGCAGCGTCTCGGACTGCTCGGGCGTGAGGGGCGGCAGGTTGCCGGAGGCGCCGGAGAACAGCCGCTCCAGATCCATCAGCGTGAGCAGCGACTCGGCCAGCGCGCGCTCCACGTCGTCGCTCGCGAGCGCCTCGGGGAAGGCGAGCGAGAGCATCAGCCGCATCCGCGCGTCCAGCGACGGGTACTCGGCGAGCGTGGGGCGATCCGAGGCGCCCTTCTTGAACACGCGGCGGGTGATGAACTCGCGCTTGAAGTCGAACAGGGGCAGCTCGCTCTTGAGCGAGCGCGCCAGCCGGTCCGACTCGGCCTCGACGCCGAAGAGCTTGGACACGAAGGCGCCCACATGGCGCGCCACGCGGATGAGCAGCTCGGACTCGGCGGGGCCCTCGAGGCCCTTGCCGCCCGCCTTGCGGTAGGCGTCGAAGCTCTGGAAGAGCTCGGGCTCGTCCTTGGCCAGCTGGGCGTCGAAGTGATCGGACAGGCGGCGCAGCTCGCGCGGACGGTAGAGATCCTCGAAGCTGAAGCCGGGAATACCGAGGGTCAGCGTGGGTCCGTCGTTGGAAGGAAGAGCGTTCAAGGATTGCATGTCACGGGCCGTCTAAGGAGAGAGGGCAACCAGAGTGGAAAGGCTGCTGGATCTGCTCCTATTTCGCGACTTACCGCCTGGAAAGCAAGCGGGACCGCCAGCCGGGCGGGAGGGCGTGCCTCGCTCCTTCTCCTCGGCCCCGTCGCGCACACCCACACCGTCCCCTGGAGCCGGGCGAGCACGGGCCGCACCGGCGGTGGAAATCCCAGCGGGAGCACGCGCTGACGCGCTGCTGACGCGCTCAGTCGGCAGTGGGGGGAGTGGCCGGAGCCGGGTTGTGCGTGGCGGGGGGCCGAGCGGGGGCGTTCCAGGCGGCGAGCGCGCAGCAGAGGGCGGCGACGATGAAGTAGTAGTAGTTGCAGAACGCCTGCTTGCTGAAGGCGAAGAAGATCATGATCAGCAGGCCCACCGCCAACGCGAAGCCCGCGGGGGTGCGAGGCGCTCGCCAGAGGGCGAGGCCGATCACCGGCAGCACCGCGACGAAGCCCAGCAGGGGCGGTGGCCGCACGCCCATGTGCTGGTTCCACCAGGCCAGATAGCTGAGCGACTCGACGCGGAAGGGCTGGCGCAACTGGAAGGTGATCATGTCCTGGTAGAAGGCCACGGGATCGAGCACGGCGAAGGGCAGGGTGATCACGGCGGCGACGGCCACGGCCTTGAGCACGGTGCGCACCGTGGCGCGCCAGGGCGAGGGGCCCGGGTGCAGCAGGACGACGAGCGGGGCGGCGAGGATCAGGTAGTGCTTGCTGGCGAAGAGCAGGCCCAGCGCCACGGGCAGCAGCCGGGGGGCGCGGCAGGCACTCCAGACGGTCAACGCCATGAGGAACGCGATATGGGCCTCGGTCCAGCCCTGCTCGAGCACGAAGAAGGTCCGCGGGGTGAAGAGGAAGACCGCCGCGGCGACGGCGGGCAGGCGTCCCGGCTGGCACTGGCCCATCAACCACGCGGCCAGCCCCATCGCCACCAGGTTGGCCCAGCGGTAGTCCCCGCCGAGCACATACCCGATTCCGGCGATCAGCAGGCTGAGGGGCGGATAGGTGAAGCCCACCTGGACCCGGCCATTCGCCAGCAGCCCCGGCTCGTAGAACAGGTCGTGTCCGTAGATGTCCGGCATGGTGATGGCGTAGGGATTCACTCCCCGGCCCAGGGCCTGGAGCGCCTCGACGTGCCAGGCGAAGACGTCGATGTGCGGCCGGGGCGAGGCGCGCAGGATCCAGTAGCCCAGCGCCAGATGGACGCCCACGAGCAGCAGCAGCCGCCAGCGGCCCAGCCACGAGTCACTTCCCAGCCCCGCTCCCGCGAGCACCGCCGCGGCCGCGATCCCCATGAGAAAGGGTTGGAAACCCTCCCTTCCGGGTCTCAGGTACATGGCGGGCGAGGTCGTGCAGAGCTGGGCGAACTGCCAGATGAGACCCGCGCCCAGCACCAGGACCGCCAGGCGCTCGGCCAGTCGGGTGGCGTCCTCCCGCCGGAGCGTGGGCAGGACCAGGGCGAGCGTCGAGGTCACCACCGCCACCGTGAGCCACGTCACCGACTGTGGGTGGAGGTTTCCGTTGGACACCTGGATGGCGTAGCCGAGCCCCACGGCCGCGATGGCGACCAGGGGAGCGAAGAGGGACCGATCGTTGGGCGTGGGGGTATTCATCTCCGCCCTGGCGTCTTGGCGGCGCGGCGCTTCGAGGGCGGCGTCGGAGTGGGTGCTGGAGTCGGCTCTGGAGGAGGCGTCTGGGCGGCGCGCAGGGCCTCCACCTCGGCGCGCAGCCGCACCACCTCGGCGGAGAGCTGGGCGTAGGAGTCGCGCACATGCCCGTTGAAGGCGCGCTGGCGGCCGAGCGTCTCGTTGATGAACACCGGCACGTCTGGCGGAAGGCCCACTTGGCCACCAGCACGAGCTGGCCCGCGCCGCCCCGGTGGGTGTGCGGGGGCAGCGGGCGGGTGGGGTCCGCGTGCTCCGCCAGCGCCTGGAGGTTGAAGGCGAGGGGATCCACCCGAGGCTCCACCCCGGAGGGGGGCACGTCCACGGGCTCGGAGGACGGCAGGCCCCGCGTGCGCAGGCGCTCCTCGATGCGCGCGATCAGCTCGCGCGCGGGGATGTCTCGTCCCAGCAGTTTCATCGGCTCTTCTCCCTCAGGATGCGCTCCATCTCTTCGCGGTAGGCGTCCACCACCTGGGGCCACGTGTGGCGCTCGGCGTACGTCCGGGCCTTCTGGCTCAACCGGCCGCGCTGCTCGCCCACCTCGCGCAGCCCCGAGATGAAGGACTCGAGATCCGTGTAGACGCGGCCCGCGCCACTGCGCTCCACGGCCCACCAGCACCTCCGAGTGCCCGTTGACCAGCACCGGCGTGCCCGAGGCGAACGCCTCCAGCGTGAGCAGCGACAGGCTCTCGAAGCGCGAGGGCACCGTCACCGCCAGGGCCCCGGCCAGCGCGTCGTACTTCTCCTGCTCGCTCAGGCGGCCCACCGCGTGCACGCCCTCGCCGCGCAGCTCCATGTGCGCCTCGCCCGCGAGCACCAGATCCGGCGCGTCGTGGAAGCGCGCGCAGCTCCCGGTAGTGCGACAGCAGCTCGGGGATGCCCTTGCCGGCCTCCAGCCGCCCCAGATAGAGCAGATAGGGGTTGTGCAGATCGTGGCGCTCCCGGAAGCGCTGGGGATTCACGTCCGGGGGCACGTCCACCCCCACGCCCACCACCCGCGCGCGGGCATGGCCCGGCAGGCGCGGCCGATGAGCGCCACCTCCTCGGGTGTGTTGCACAAGAGGGCGCGCGGGCGCTCGAACACGTCCGCGTAGGCGCCGAAGCGCAGGGGCGGCTCGTCATGCGCCGTGGGCACGAGCACCGCCCGGTCCGCCACCAGTGGCAGCCCCCACACCGTGGGCGCGTAGAGGTAGGTGAAGAAGACGAAGCCGTCGTAGTCGGCGCCGTGCGTGTCCAGGTGCTCGAGCAGCCCGGGCACCACCGGCCCCTGCTCGGCCACCCAGTGCTCCTCGCGCAGCCGCTCGTTGCTCCGATCGAAGACCTGCCGGGACAGGGCGTTGAAGGGCCGGATGTGGCGCACGCGCGTCACCGGGAAGCGGAGGATCCGCGTGCCGTCCGTGGCCCGCTCCTCGCCCGGAGGGAAGGCGTTCTCCCAGGTGAGGTGGTTCCGCGCGCACGTGGTGAGCACCGTCACGTCCCAGTGCGGCGCGAGCTGCTCCACCACCTGCTGCGCGTGGCGCTCGGCGCCTCCCGTCACCTCGCCGTAGCGCTGCACCACGAAGCCCACGCGGGGCTTCTTCCTCGTGCTCCGGGTGGGCCGCGCGGGTTTGGGCGGAAGGGGCAGGGCGCGCGCGAGGGCTTCCTGGCTCGCGTCGGCGGAGAAGTGCTTCAGCCGGCGCGCCTGGCCCGCGAGCAGCCGTTCGCGCAGGGCCTTGTCCTCGCACACCTCCACCACCAGCTCGGAGAGGAAGGCGAAGCGCTTCTCGTCGAAGGCGATGCCCGCGCCCCCGAGCGTCTCCGGCACGGCCGCCGCGGCGTAGGCCAGCACGGGTACCTCGGCGGCCATGGCCTCGATGAGCGGGACGCCGAAGCCCTCGTGCTCGCTCATGGAGACGAAGACATCCGCCGAGCGGTACGCCGCCACGAGCTGGGCATGGTCGAGCCGCCCGAGGAAGTGCACTCCGGACAGTCCCCGGGCCGTGCGCTGGAGCGAGCGGAAGTAACGGCTGCCCGGCTCATAGCCGCCCACGAGCAGCAGGCGCGCCTGGGGCCGCACCTCGAGCACCTGCGCGTGCAGCGCGAGCAGATCCTCGAAGCGCTTGTGGGGGGCCACGCGGCTCACCGAGAGCATGACGGGGCCGGGGCCCGCGAGCCGCCGCAGCATCTCCGTGTCCGCGCCCGATCGGGCGAAGCGGGAGGGCTCGACGAAGAGGGGCACGGTGTGCACGTCGCGGTAGCCGGCCTCGCGCAGCTCGGCGCTGTTGTAGTCCGACACCCCAATGGCCACGTCCACGAAGGGGGCCATGGCGGCGAGCTGCGCCCGTCCGGTGCGCAGTGCCTCGGCCAGGGGCGTGCCCGCGTAGGTGTTGGCGGGGCTGATGTTGTGGAAGACGACGCCGCGGCGGCAGGGCAGGTGCAGCAGTTGGCCGCTCAGCGGCGAGGCGATGCCGTGGTGGTAGAGGACGAGATCCTCCGGCCCCGGGCGCAGCGCCGCGGCGGGGTGTGCGAGCGAGCCCAGTCCTGGCCGACCTCGGCCGCGTACAGCTCGCCCGCGTGGCCGAGCCGGCGCAGCAGCAGTTGCAGGTGCAGGGCCGCCTGTCCGGTGGCATCGCCCGCCACGAAGCTCGGAATCAGCTGATGGACCGCCATGGGGGCCCCTGCCTATCACAGCGCCGTGTTATGAGGCGCCCCGTGTCCATTGGTCCTGTCGCTTTCGACGCGAGTCTGTGGGACGAGCCCATCACGGGCATTGGTCTGTATACCCACTGTCTGGCCGAGGGCCTCGAGTCCCGAGGCGTGCGGCTTCAGCGGTTGGGGGCTCGGGTATCGGGTGATGAACCGCGGGGAACGTTGGGGCGCACCGCCTACGTCCTGGGCCGGCTGCCCGAGGCCCTGCGCCAGGCGGGGGCGGGGCTCTACCACGCGCTGGGCAACTTCAACCTGCCTCTGGTGCGCACCCCCGGCACGCCCTACGTCCTCACGGTGCATGACCTGATTCCGCTGTTGATGCCGGAGACGGTGTCCCGGGCCTACCACTGGCAGTTCCGCATGTGGCTCGCCCGGAGCGTCCGGGTCGCGGATCGGATCCTCTGCGTGAGCGAGTGCACGCGGGACGATCTGCTCGCGCGCCACCCGGAGGCGGAGGGCCGGGTGGCGGTGGTGTACAACGGCGTGGACCACGTGGACCGGCATGTGCCGGACGCCGCCACGCTGGACTTCCTGCGCGCCCAGTCCCTGCCCTCGCGCTTCGTGCTGTACGCGGGCTCTCTGGACGTGCGCAAGAACGTGGGCCTGGTGCTGGACGCGCTCGAGCGGCTGAAGGCCCGGGGCCGTGCGGTGCCCCTGGTGATGGTGGGGCAGCGCTGGTTCGGCTCGGGCGCGGTGGAGGGGCGGGTGGAGCGGCTGCGCGCCCAGGGCCATGACATCCGCGCGCTGGGCTATCAGCCAGAGTCCGTCTTCTACGAGCTGATGCGGCGCGCGTCGGTGTTCGTCTTCCCCTCGAGGTACGAGGGCTTCGGGTTGCCGCCGCTGGAGGCGATGCGGCTGGGCACGCCCGCCATCGTGTCCACGACGGGCGCCACGCCCGAGGTGTGCGGGAGCGCGGCGCCCGCGGTGCGTCCGGATGACGCGGAGGGGCTGGCGGAGGTGATGGATCGGCTGCTGCGCTCGGAGGAGGAGCGGCGGCACTGGGCACAGGCGGGGGCGCGGCACGCGGCCGCGTTCACCTGGGCCCGCTGCGCGGAGGAGACACTCGCCGCGTACACCCACGTCCTGGCGGGGTAGCCCGCCGTCGCCCGTGGGCCCGAGTCGGGTTGCCAGGGGGAGGACGCTGGGCTCAACTCGGCGCCCTCATGTCTCCCTCCCGACTGTTCCTCACGTGTGTCGCCCTCGCGGCCGCGGGTTGCGCGAGCGCCCCGCGTTCCTCTCCTCCACCGCGTCCACCCCGGATGCGCGCCCCGCCGAGCCCGTGCGGCTCACGCTGGTGGGCACCAATGACTTCCACGGCTGGCTGATGCCCCATGACACCCCCCTGCGCAGCGGGCTGGTGCTGGAAGAGGGCGGAGCGGCGGCCTTCGCCGGCTACCGGCCCGGCTGCGCGCCGACAACCCCGGGGGCGTGCTGCTCGTGGACGCGGGCGATCTCTTCCAGGGCACGCTCGCCTCCAACCTCACCGAGGGGGCCTCCGTCATCGACGTCTACAACCAGCTGGGCTACGCCGCCGCCGCGCTCGGCAACCACGAGTTCGACTACGGGCCCGTGGGTCCCAAGGCGGTGCCGGGGCCGGGCGAGGATGCCTTCGGCGCGATCACCGCGCGCATCCAGCAGGCTCGCTTCCCCCTGCTCACCGCCAACGTGTTCGACGGCGACTCGGGCAAGCCGCCCGCGTGGCTCGGCAACGACGGCACCCGGTTGGTGACGCTCCAGGGCGTGAAGGTGGGCCTCGTGGGCCTCACCACGCCGTCCACCGCGCGCATCGGCAACCCCGCCCAGCTGGGCTCGTTGCGATTCGGTGACATGCGGCCCGCCACGCTCGAGGCCGTCCAGCGACTGCGCGCCCAGGGCGCCGAGGTGCTGGTGGGCATCGCCCACGCGGGTGGCAAGTGCGCGGACCTGTCCAATCCCCACGACACCTCGAGCTGCGATCGCTCGGATGGAGAAATCTACGAGCTCGTCGAATCCCTGCCCCCGGGCACCCTGGACGCCGTCTTCGCCGGCCACACCCACCAGGCCATGGGCCACTTCTTCAACGGTGTGCCCGTGCTCTCCACCCAGGGCCAGGGCCGCTCCTTCGGCGTGCTGGAGCTGTTCGTGGATCCGGTGAGCCACGCGGTGCTGCCCGAGCGCACCCGGCTCCAGGCCGCCATCCCCGTGTGCGTCCGGGTGGAGGAGCAGAGCGGGAGCTGCGACGCGCGCAAGCTCAAGGACCTGGGGGCGGATGCGAAGCTCGTGCCTCCCACCTTCCTCGGGGGCGCGGTGGTGCCGGACCCGGAGGTGGAGGCGGTCGTGGCCCCGGCGCTCGCCCGGGTGGAGGAGGAGCAGCGCCGTCCCTGGGCTTCACCGTCGCCACGCCCCTGGGGCGCAACTACGAGGACGAGAGCGCGCTCGGCGACGTCATCACCGATGCGATGCGGGAGATGGAGAAGGCGGACGTGGCGCTCGTCAACTCCGGCGGCCTGCGCGCCAACGTGAAGGCCGGCCCCATGACGTACGGAGATTTGTACGCGGTGTTGCCGTTCGACAACACCGTGGCCATCGTCACGCTCTCCGCGGACGAGCTGCGTCGTCTGCTGACGGCTGCCTATGGCGCGAGCACCAGCATGTTCCAGGTCTCCGGTCTGAAGGTGACGCTCGCGCGTTGCGCCGGGCCCCAGCGCTTCCGCGACGCCACGCTGCCGGATGGACGGCCGCTGGACGCGAAGCGCATGTACCGGGTCGTCCTGCCGGACTTCCTCGCTCGTGGCGCGGGGGGCCTGGGCGTGGTGCTGTCCCAGGTTCCGCCCGAGCGCATCGATCTGGGCGCCGGCCGCGAGCTGACCCTGCGCGAGGCGCTCGCGACGTGGTGGAAGAGCCGGGGCACGCCGGTGACGGCACCTGCTACAGGCCGCATCAGCTACGTGGATGAGGGAGTCCCGTGCGCCGTGCGCCCGGCCTCCGAGCGCCCCGAACGACCATGAAAAAAGTGGCGCCTCCCGGTCGCCGGCCGCACCATCGGCGGGTGATCGGGAGGAGGGTTCCCGGCCGAGTCCCCGCAAGTATCCGAGATCTCGACGGATCGCCGCGCGGGCCGAAAAATCGGCTTGGGATCAGTTTTCAACTACCCTTTTCCTCCTTAGTCTAGTGAAGGCGCGCCGTGATCCGAGGAGTCTCTCAGACTCCGCTCAGGGCCCGCCGGCTGGGGAGGAAACACATGCTCTACAAAGTGACCCCGATGATGCCGCCGCCGGGCTCCAAGGAGACCAAGGCGCGCGAGGCGGGTCAGCCGCGCAAGCGTCGCAAGTCGGCCATCTTCGATGCCGAGGGCCATGAGGTCCTCATCTCGTTGATGTGCCTCAAGTGCCGCTCGCTCAAGCCGCTCGCGCAGTTCGGTCTGCGCAAGATGGCGGATGGAGCCATCCGCAATCAGCCCTGGTGCCGCACCTGCCGCTCGGGCGCGGGCAAGCCCAAGGAGAAGGCCGGCGAGAACGTCGCGACGCTCGAGCAGCCGTCCGCGGTGGCCGCCACCCTCCAGGTGGTTCCCGCCCCCGAGGCCGCCGTCGAGGACGACGAGTCGTCCATCGCCATCGCTTCCCAGGGTTGAGTCCGCTTCACCCCTCCATGCCGCCGCGAGGCTTCCGACGCGTCTACCGGGCGGGAACGCCGGACGTGAACGGCCGCTTCATGGGCGGCACGGAGATCATGCACCTGGTGGCGCACGCGGGTCGGCTCTACGCGGCGACGTCCACCCTGTGGGATCAGCCCGGGGATGATCCAGCGGTGGGCGCGCAGGTGCTCGTGCTGGACCGTCCGGACGCGGGCTGGCGGGTGGAGTACGAGTTCGCCGCGCGCCACTGGCGGATGAGCCTGGTGTCCGTCACCTTCACGGTGGATGGGCGGGGCGCGCATTGCCGTCGCCCGTGAGCATGCTGTTGGCGGCGCCCTCGGACGGACAGGGGCACGCGACGATCCACGCGCGTGACGAGGCATCGGGCGTGTGGACGGAGATGTCCCTGGCCCGGAGCAGCGGGCGGGCCTCGAGCGTGCGGTGCGTGGGGATGCATCGGGACCGGATCACCGGCATCGAGCGCGTCTTCGCGGGAACGCTGCCCGGAGGGCTCTACAGCGGCGTCTATGACGCGGACGTGCCCGGGCGCATCCGGTGGAGCGACTCCCCCGAACTGTCGGGCTACAAGGCGCGTCCCATGGCCTTCGCCGAGTGCGATGGGGCGCTGCACGTGGCGATCAAACCCCACCTCTACCGGCTGGTGGATGGCGAGCAGCCTCGGTGGGAGACGGTCTACACGCTCCCGGGAGAGGTCACGCGCATCAGCAGCGGGCTGCGGGGGCTGACGACGATTCCGCACCCCTCGGGCCATGGCGAGTCCCTGCTGGCCGCGCTGGAGGGAGAAACGCGCGCATCGTGCGGATCGACCCCAGCGACGGCTACCGCGAGACGGTGGACCTGGACGTGCTGGAGTTCCTCGGCCAGCAGGGGGGCCGGCGTCCGGGCTATGCCATCGTGGCCTATGACGACATGACGCCCGTACCGCTTCCCGGCCAGCGGGGGACGGCGCTGCTCATGGGACTCGAGGCGACCCACAGCACCGAGCACGCCACCCATCCGAAGGACGGCTGGGAGCCCGAGGGCCGCTACCTCATCCGCCATCCGGACCGGCGCTACGAACTGCGGCGGATCATCGATCCAACGCTCGAGCCGATGCCTCCCTTGGTGTCCACGCGGACCATCCGGGTGTCTCCCTTCGGTGGGGAGACGATCTACTTCGGCGGGTATGACCCCAACTCCGTGCCCGCCCACAACACGGGCTGGGTGTTCTGCGCGCCCCTGGAGACCGTGCTGTCGGGCGGTTGACTACTCCGGCAATTTCTCGGGCAGCGTTTCCCCAATGAAGGCTTCGAGGGCTTGCCGAGCGTATTCCTTGAGGCGCGCCATGCTCGCGGCATCATCGAAATCAATTGTCTTTACCATGTCGCGAAACCGAGAGAGCGCAACCTTGCACTCAGCAGGACGGCGAGTTGCCGGTGATTTGCGGCCCGCGTCGCTTTCGACCAGCTCGAGAACGAGGGTTGCGTCCTCGTGGAATTCCTCTCTTACTTTCGTATCCCCCTTGGTGCTGCGAACCGACTCTAGCGGATGTCCGAATGCAATATGCCCCAGTCCATTGAGGGCGTTGGCGATGTGAGCGGCTTTTTCGCTGGCGGGATCTAAAGGCATTTGAGGTCTCTTTCTGGTGTCTGTTCTTCAGAAGAGGGCGTCGAGGATGGCGCGGGACTTCTCCTGGCGGGCACAAGCGTAGAGGCGGCGCTTGAACTCGTCGAGGTGCTCGAAGCCGGGGCCGAGGTGGTTGGGAATCCACTGGCGCAGTCGTCCGTCCATTCCCTGGATGTCGTGGTCGGCGTAGCGCTCCAGGTGCTCCAGCACGTTGGGCGCGGGGTGTAGCCCCGACACAGGAACTGGAGGATGCGGAAGGTCGTGCGGTAGCTCGTGTCGAGCACGCGCGGGTGCGTGATGAGCCGCAGCCGCCGGGCGTGCAGATCCTCGAGCCCACAGTCGAGTGGATCCAACAGGACACGCTCGCGGCAGTCGTAGAAGAAGGCGTTGATGGAGAAGTCACGCGTGAGGGCGTCCTCGCGCACGTCTTCCCGGGCGACGAAGGTGGTCGTCCACATCTCGTCGTTCTGGATGTCCTTCCAACTGCGCAGGATGTTGAGGTCCACGCCGCCCGCCTCATTGCCCCAGCGCAACGTACCGAAGCGCTCCAGGCGCAGGAGCACCGGATCGATATCCGGATGGGCCTCGCGCAGCAGCCGGTGCACCGCCTCGAGGGGCCGATCCAGCGAGAGATCGATGTCCCGCCCGGGTTGTCCGAGCAGCCAGTCCCGAGGCGCTCCGCCCACGATGAACACGCGCAGACCCGCGTCCAGGAACAGCCCCACCAGGTCGCCCACGCGCACCTCGCGCTTCGCGTCCCGGTAGATCGTCCGCCGCAGGGCCTCGTCCACCCGGTTCGAATCAACGGGGAGGGTGGAAAACATGTGTGTCCGCTCCAATCCGCTCATGACCCCGAGCCCTCGCGCGCCTCTGCCCAGGCATTGGCCCGGGCGGTGAGCTGCTGGAGCAGGTGGCTCTTGAGCACGCTGTATTCGAGCCAGCTCTGTCCGGGCTCGGAGGCGAGCTGGTGCTTGAGGCGCTCGTATTCCTCGCGCTCGGTGGGATGCTCGCGCAGGTAGTCGCGCAGGCGCAGCAGGTTCGTGAACCAGACGGCCCGCGCGTCGCACAGGTGGATGACCAGGGCCCCGTCCTCGTTCCGCCGCCAGAACCAGGAGAAGCCGGGGTCGATGGGGCTGGGGCCGTGGAAGCGGTAGCCGAGCGAGCCGAGGACTTCCCCATAGCGGGGCGCATCGAGTGGAGGCCTCACCGCGACCGCGAGGTCGATGATGTTCTTGCCCGACAGCGACGGGATGGAGGTGCTGCCGACATGCTGGATGTCCACCACCGGCGCGTCCTTCAGTGCCTGGAGGAGCCGCGTCCGCTCCTGCTCGAAGCGCTGGGGCCAGGAGGAGTCATACGCGCGCAAGCTCAGGCTCGGCTCGGGCGGCCGGAGTCTCGCGTAGCGCAGGACGAGCTGCTCGAGGGGCTCGCCTCCGATGACCTCCACGCCCAGGCGTTCCTTCAGTCGGCGGACGAGCCGCCGCATCTGTAGGGTCCCTTGCATCTGCCCAGGGATGGCCTTCGTGTCGTCCAAGTGCTTCATGTGCTCATGCCGCCCGGGGGCGGTACCAGGAGGACAACGGGCGGCCGAGGAGTGCTTCCAGCCGTTCCCCATCGGGCCGGAGTTCTTCCCGGAGCCGGGCCTCGAACTCCGGCGGGAGCGGTGCACCCCTCGGGCCGTGGTGGAGGTGCTTCGCCGTCTTGCGCTCGAGCTTCTCGAGGACCTCGGGCGAGGCCGCGCGCATCTGCCGCAGCACCAGGGGCCGGATGCGTTGCGCGGCCCGCACGGGATCGAACTCCAGGGGCACGTCCGGATCCACCCCCAGGAAGTCGAGCAGCCCGCGCATCGCCCGCTTCGGATCGCTCGTCAACTCCTCGAAGAGCAGGACGTGGACGCGCCGCTCGCCGAAGACGCGCAGGAAGCGCTCCACGGCCTCGGAGAAGCGGGCCAGGGCGCGGTACTGCAAGCCCTCGGGGAAGTACACCCGGGTGGGCAGTCGCTGGCCGAGGGCCCGTGCCGCTTCCGCCTCCAGGGCTCGCGCGAAGTCCTCCAACTCCTCGTTGCCCGTGCGCAGGAAGAGCGCGTGCAGCGACTGCATCATCTCCAGGGGATCTCGCAGCATGATGAGGATGCGCGCCTCGGGCGACCAGGCGTGGATCTCCCCGGCGGCCCGCTTCGACATCCAATAGAAGACGGAGCCCTCCCCGATGACCCGGGCCTCGCCCGCTCCGGCGAAGAGCCGCAGGTAGGCGGCCTCGTTGGAGATGGCGAGCGGATGGGGCGTGAGATCCGAGCCGAAGAAGAGGGGCTCCTTGAGCAGCGACAGGAAGATGTCCGGGTGCTGCTTGAGGGACGTGTACACGGTGGTGGTCGCGCACCGGGGCGCCCCGACGATGAAGAAGTTCGGCTTGCGCATGCACCTCTACCAGGGGAAGTCCTGCCGGTCCTTGAAGAAGCCCCCCCGAGGCCCGTTGTCCGGCAGCGTGGCGAGCCAGGTGATGGTGTCCGCGCCCTCCTCGACGGAGCGATCCGCGTGCATGCCCCCCATGTGGGTGCGTACCCAGCCCGGGGTCATCGCGTTGATGAGGATGTTGGTGTCCTGGAGCTCGTCGGCGAAGACGCGGGTCATCGCGTTCATGGCCACCTTGGACAGACGGTAGGCGAGCCGGCCTCCGGTCATCTTCGAGAAGGAGCCCAGGCCGCTGGACACGTTGACGATGCGGCCGTAGTGGTTCTGGCGCATGAGCGGCACGAAGAGCTGCGTGAGATGCATGGCGCCGTAGAGGTTGGTCTCCAGGGTGGGCCGGACGATTTCGTCCAGGCTCACCTCGAGGGCGGGAGTGTTGCCGTCCAGCGAGACGCCCGCGTTGTTGACGAGCACGTCCAGCCGACCGAACTCCCGGGTGATGAACTCGGAGATGCGCACGCGGTCCGGCGCGGAGTCCACGTCGAGGGATTGAAAGCCCACGTGCAGGCCCTCCGCCGCCAGGGTGGAGATGGCCTCCCTGCCCTTGTCCTCCCGTCGCGCCGTCAAGATGACGCGGAGGCCGAGCCTCGCGAGTTGCCGACAGGCTTCCAATCCGATGCCACGGTTCGCGCCCGTGACCAGCGCCACTCGTCGTTCCACGTTCCTGGCTCCCATCTCAAACATCGTATTCAGGGAACATCTCGAAGAGCAGCCGCTCACGGGACCGCACGAAACGCTTCAGCTCGGGGGTGTAGTGGTCCTGCCAGTGCGACGCCTCGTCCCGGCTTCCCCCTTCGGGGAACACCTTGGGCTCATCCAGGATGAACGCAATTCGATCGCGTGACATCCCGAGGCCGAGCAGGAAGTCATGGAGTTGATGATTGAGGCGCTCGGCGCGCAGGAAGTGCAAGGGAAAGAGGGACTGTCGATAGTGACGGCTCACCAACGCCTCCTCGTCCAAGGAGGCGAAGACCGCGCGCGGTTCATGACAGTAGAAGCGGATGAACTGTTCGGTATGCCAGCCGGGCCGGAAGGGATCGGCGAGAAGGGTATTGCGAAAGCCTGTCTCCCGGCCCTGGTGGCAGTTGAGGAAGAGGGTGTTGGCCATCCGGACGAACTCGTCGAAGGACAGCTCGGGGTAGTGGGGATGGAGCGCCTTCATGGCGTCGGCGCCGCAGTAGGCGTCCGGGTGCCGCTTCCACCAGCCGAAATGGTACTGCGACACATAGCGGTCGTAGGGGTTGCGGACCGTGGTGAGCAGGGGCTTGCCGAGGTGGGCCTCGGGGATGTCTTCGCACGTGCCGTGCTTGTGGGTGTTGAGGAAGGTTCCTCCCAGGCCGGGACGCTCCGGCGAGCCCAGGTAGAGCCGTTCCAGCACGTGGGTGACGAAGGTGCCCCCCGTCTTCGGCGGGTGGATGTAGACGAAGTCGTCGGTGATGATCATCGGTTCAGGCCAGGGACTCGATGCGGGCGGCGAGCCGGCGCCCCACGTAGTCACCCCAGAGAATCCCCTTCCGGGTGAGTGACAGCGTGTGCTCCCGGAGCGTCACGAAGCCGTTCTTCTCCAGCTCCTCCACGACGGGGGCACACCAGCGCGCCAGATCGAAGCCATGGCGTTGCTGGAAGGCGGCCAGGTCCAGGTGGATGAGCTTCATGCCCAGCACCGCCTCGCGCGTCATCAGCTCGCGCGCCGACAGCCGGTAGCCCCGGGTGAGGGGCAGCTCTCCGGCCTCCAGCGTCTGGAGGTAGCGGGGCAGGTCGCTCGTGTTCTGCATCACGTGGGCGTCGAGCGAGCCAAAGGCCGACACGCCGAAGCCGTAGGTGTCCGTGCCGAGCCACCTCGAGCTGATGTGCCGCTGCCGGAAGGCGCCGCCCCGCGTGAAGGTGAAGAAGTTCACCGGCTGGTAGTCATGCCGCTCGAACTGCTCGAGGGCATGGGTGATGAAGCGCAGCTCCTCGTCGTCCGTGGGCAGGGTGAGCGTGTGGCGCTTGAGGTCGGCGTAATAGTCGGTGTTGGCGTGGAGCTCGGTCTTGTAGACGGTGAGGGAGTGCACGTTGGCCTCGAGCGCGCGCTCGATGGTGTAGGCCCACGTCCGATCGCTCTCCCCCGCCGGGCCGCTCATCAGGTCCACGTTGACGATGGCGCCGGTGGCCTTGGCGAGCGCGATGGCCTTGAAGGCGTGCTGCTCCGTGTCGTGGCGCCCCGTGCGCCGGAGGATGTCGTCGCAGAAGGACTGGATGCCCAGGCTGATGCGGTTGACGCCGAGCGCCTGGAGGTGCTCCGCCTTGGACGGGGTGAGCGTCACCGGCTCGGCCTCGAGGGTGAGCTCCGGCTCCTCCAGCGTCAGGTGCTCGCGGAGGCTCTCCATCAACCGGCTCAGGTGCTCCCGGGACAGCAGCGTGGGCGTGCCGCCACCGAAGTACACACTGATCGTCGGCCGCTCCTTGAGGTGGAAGCGCCGGGAGACCAGGGCGATCTCCCGGCACAGCGCGCTCACGTACGCGTCGATCTCCGCCTTGCGGTGCTCCGCCAACGTGGTGGTCTTGTAGTGGCAGTACGCGCAGCGCTGGATGCAGTAGGGCGAATGCACGTAGACGTTGAGCGGCCGCGGCTCCAGCAGTCCCCGGAGGCCCTCCGGGCGCCAGTAGCGGGAGGGCGGATAGTGGGTGACGAATCCCCGGCGTGTCAGCTCGTCTGGCGCGGGTCTCTCCCCGGTGCTCATGGCGCTGTCCTCCGGGCGGACTTCAGGGGGCAGGCTCGTGCCGGCCCGCATGAGCTGGCCGTGGATGTGCGCGGCCAGCACGGTGAGGTTGGCGAAGACCTCCGGGCGGATGTCCTGATCGGCGAACTCGAAGCCGTAGCGCTTCTCGATGAGGTTCATGAACTCGAAGAGGACCATCGAGTCGAGCGCCAGTCCGTCCTCGTGGAGGGACACCGTCGCGTCGAGCCGCGACTCGTCGATGCGGACGTCCAGCTCCCGGGTGATCATCTTCTTGAGCTGCTCGATGATCGGGAGGAGCGCCGCCACGGTGGCGGTGGTGGTGGAGGAGTGGGGTTGCTTGCGGGGAGGGAGCGAGGCGCGCGTGCTCATGGGCGGAGTCCTTGTTGAAGCGCGGAGGGGAAGTCATGGCCAGCGCGCGCAGGGCCCGGCGATCCACCTTGCCGCTGGGCAGCAGGGGCAGGGCGCAGATGATCCGGACTTCATCCGGGAGCGCGTAGCCGGGCATCAGGTCGAGGCAGGTGGCGCGCACCCGCGCGGGCTCGAGGGACTGTCCCTCGCGGGGAACGCAGAAGACGATGAGGCGCCGGCCCCGGACGCCCTGCGACCCGAGGACCGCGACGGCCCGTTCCACGCCGCACACCCGCTCCACGGCGCTCTCGATGTCGGTGAGCATGAGCAGGCGCCCATCCCGTTTGACGCCGAGATCCGTCCGGCCCAGCACCTCGAGCGTTCCCTCCTCGTGGAGGAGGCAGAGATCCCGGTGCGGTACCAGCCGTCCTCGAAGGGCTCGCCGTGCCAGGGGTGGCCGTCCCCATCGAGATAGCCCAGGAAGGGGAAGGGGTGGTGGCACCAGAGCTCGCCAGCGGTGCCCGGCGGCTCTCCCTCGCCCTCCTCCGAGTCCTTCGGGGGGCGGAGCTGGATGCGCACGCCGGCAGGGCCCGGCCCACGGACGTGGCCCGCGGTTCCTCCACGGCTTCCGGGTCGACGGCGGCGATGGCGCCCAGCTCGGTGCAGCCATAGAGGTTGATGATCCGCTGGAAGAGGGCCCTCGCGGAGGTGAACAGCTCCGGCGTCATCCGGTCTCCGGCGATGACGGCCTGGCGGTAGTGGACGGGCGCGGTGCGTCGCCGCAGCACCATGGCGCACAGGTGGGGGGTGAGGAACGTCACCGTCGGGTGCGTGCGCTCCTCCCGCTCGAGGAAGCGGGGCAGGTTGGCGCCCTCCAGCAGATCGAGGTTCGCCCCCACGGCGAGCGCGGGCAGTACGGCCACAGCGAGGCCGAACATGTGGGCCAGGGGAACCGGCACGCAGATGCGATCGTCTTCCCGCAGGCGCAGCCGCTCGATGCAGTTGAGCGCATTGCCGAGCAGGCCCTCGTGGGTGTGGACCACGAGCTTGGGGACGCCCAGGCTGCCCGAGGTGCGCACGAAGAGGCGCTCGGGCGCGCTGGCTTCACCCGCGGGTGGCGCGTGGGCGTCCGCGATGGGGGAGAGCTCCAACAGGTGCTCGGGCCGGGGGAGGCCGTCGGGCTCCACCGTGGAGGTGCCGTGCACCCGCAGGCGCAGGGCGCAGAAGCGGGGCGGGGAGTCTCCGCTCGCGCGGACGGGGGCAGCAGGGCGAAGCTCGTGCCGCCGCGCAACAGGGCCAGGAGCGTGAGCAGTCCTGGCACGGAGGTGGTGCACTCCAGCACCACGGGCGCGTCCCGAGTCACTCCCGAGCGCGCGAGGAAGGCTTCCCACTGGACGAGCCGTGCCTCGAGTTCCGCGTACGGCAGGCGGAAGCGGCCATCGGTCAACGCGTTGCCCCGGCCGGCTCCGACGGCGATCGCTTCACGGAGCACTCGAGCGATGCTGACGGACTCAGGGGGGGCATGCGCTCGGGGGAAAGACGGGGGGAGCTATCTCCTGGGAAATCTATAAACCCACCTGGGCGAACTCAACAGGGCCGTCCGGGGCGCCCCACCCGAGGGGCTACAAGCGCAGACCGGCGGGCAGGGTATCGCCCAGGGCGCGGGCCTCGTCGGCGGCCTCCAGGGCCACCACCTCGGTCACCATGCGCACCCAGGTGTCGGCGGCCCTGGCCCCGCGCAGGGCCTCGGCGGTCCTGGCCCGCAGGTCGGGGGAGATGTCGCGCATGCGGTCTCCGGTGAAGCGCGCGAGCTGGGACGCGGCGAACGGGGCGCCGTCGATGCGCGACAGGCCCAGCTCCAGCAGCAGGGACAGCCGGGCCTCGGCCACCTCCACCGCCACCACCTTGTGGCCGCTGCCGTAGAGCGGCACGCGCGCCCAGCCGGCCGAGTGCCCACGGCCAGGGTCCACCGCCCTTGTTCTCCGCCTTCAGCCGCGCCGCCATCCACCCGCCCAGCTCCGCCTTGTCCGCGGGCTCCAGGTGCTCGAGCGACGCCGCGGTGCGCACCATCTCGTCCAGGCCCTCGGGCTGGATGCCCTTGGCCTTGCCGGGGGTCGCGGGGGCGTCCAGGGGGACTTTCCGGGCCGGTGCGGCTTGAGGTAGTCGTACAGCTTGCGCTGCTGCGCCTCGCTGAGTCCGCCGGCGATGCGCCGCCACATCACCCAGAACTCCACCCAGACGGACTTCTCGGTGTGGTGTTGCACGAGCGGCTCGAACAGGGAGAACGTCTGCTCGGCGCGCCAGTGGTCCAGGGGGTAGCCGAAGCCCGGGCGCAGCGTGTAGCCGGTGAGGCTGTAGAAGACGCGCTCGTGGTCCGCGGTGCGGCGGCGCTTGGAGGCGCCCGCGAAGAGCGCGCTCCACAGCTCGCGCAGCACGGGCACGCGCCAGTGTCCCGGGGCCGAGCACCTTCTCCAGCGTGCGCGACAGCTGCTTGATGTCCTTGGGCCCGATGGGCAGCGGCTTGTTGCCGTAGAGCCGGTCGACGTTGTCCTTGGCCTCGGCGAAGCGCGCCGGCATGGACTCGGTGACGGTGAGCTCGCGCTCGCCTCCGGTGCCGCGCAGCTCGAACTCCAGGCGCCAGCGCTCGTCGGCCACGTTGGACACGGCGAACAGCTCCAGCGTGCCGATCTCCGTGAGCCCCGAGCGCAGGTGCACGGGCACCAGGGCCGCCTTGCCCGCGGCGCCCTTGAGCACCGTGTGGATGGGGGGCAGGGGCTTGAGCTCGTCCTTGAGCTCCTCGGTGAGCGGCACCACGTCGCCCGGCTTGTCGATGCGATCGCTCGTGGTGGAGTAGAGGGTGAACTGCACGGGCTGGCCGAGCGTGAGTGAGAAGGAGCGCTCGCCGATGTCGGCGTGCTGGCCCTCCTCGAAGCCGCGGGGGATGAGGCAGAGCACCGGCTGCTCCGAGCTGTCCGCCGGGCGTTGCAGGGCCACGTAGTACGCGCGCGCCGCGCCACCGCCGATGCGCAGGCCGTGCCCGCGCCGCACGAGGCCGTAGTACGCCGCGCCCCGGGCCACGGCCAGCTCCAGCGACTCGTGCCGCAACAGCCGGATGCGCGGCGCGCCGGGCCACCGGGCACTCACCGCCTCCACGAGCCGCTCGGCCAGCCGCGGCGAGTTGAAGACGCCGCCGTTGAGGAGGATGGCATCCGGGCGGGGCAGGGCGCCCTCGGTGGGAGCGGACTCGCCCAGGGCGGTGAAGCCCGCGGCGGCGTGCTGCGCGAGGAAGGCCGCCGGTGCCGGGTGATGGCGGCGTCCTGGGCATAGGGCAGACCCAGTTCCTGGAGCGCCATGCGCGCGGCGCGCCGGGGCCGCTCCTGGGCGCCCACCTGGGGGAAGAAGCCCTCCAGTACGAGCGCCTCGGCCTCCTCGCGCGTGAGGTCCGTGGACAGCGAGCCGCCGAGCAGCTTGCTGCCCCCGGCGACGAGGGACACGCCATGGCGCTCGGGGGGAGCGGTGCCGAGCAGGGACTCCTTGGCGGTGCGCGCGGCCTGGAGCGCCTGGGTCCACTGGGTGGCGGACAGGCGCCGGTTGCCGTCGGGGAAGAGCTTCTCCTCCAGCCGGCGGGCGAGCGCGGCGTCCATGTTGTCGCCGCCGAGCATGAGGTGCTCGCCCACCGCGAGCCGTCGCAGCATGGGGCCCTCGGGGGACACGCCCGTGTGCACGAGGGTGAAGTCGGTGGTGCCTCCGCCCACGTCCACCACGAGCACCAGCCGCACCTCCTCCAGGGACTTCGCGAGGTCCTTCCGGTGGCGCGCGGTGTAGTCGTAGAAGGCCGCCTGGGGCTCCTCCAGGAGGGTGAACTTCTCCAGGCCCGCCCGGCGCGCGGCGCTCACGGTGAGGGCACGCGCCGCCTCGTCGAAGGAGGCGGGCACGGTGATGACCACCTCTTGTTGGGCGAGGGGCTTGTCCGGGTGGGCGTGGTTCCACGCGTGGGCGATGTGGGAGAGCAGCAGGGCGCTGGCCTCCACGGGGGACAGCTTGGCCACGTCGGCCGGAGCGCCCCAGGGGAGGATGGGCGCGGAGCGATCCACGCCCGGGTGACACAGCCAGCTCTTGGCGGAGGTGACGACGCGGCCCGGCACCCGGGCGCCCTGCCAGCGGGCGAACTCGCCCACCACCTGGGTGCCGCCGTCACCCCAGGGCAGCCGCAGCGCGCCCTCGGCGAGCTCGTGTCCGGCGGGCACGTAGACACAGGAGGGCAGCAGGGGCCGGGCGCTCACCTCGCCCTGACGCACCAGTTGGGGGACGGGGAAGTCCTCCACGGGAGCGGTGGGGCCCTTCGTGGGGTCCACCGAGGCGACGGCGCAGTGGGTGGTTCCGAGGTCGATGCCGACGATGTGCATGGGCGTGGGGAGGAAGGGGCTTCTATTCCTTCATGCGGACGTTGAGCTCCAGTTTCCAGCGGCCGGGGCCGTTCTTCTCCAGGCAGCGCAGCTCGAGCGTGCCCACCTCGGTGACGGCGGCCTGGAGGTTGACGGGGGTCAGGTCGCCGAAGGGCGCGGGCGTGCCGGGGAGCGTCGTCTCCACGGGGGCCAGCTCCTCGAACTCGCCGTTGCCCTCCACGTCGTCCACGAAGGTGCCCACCTTGTCGTCGCGCCGCACGGACGAGGCGAAGAAGCGGAAGCTCGTGGGCTCTCCGGTGACGAGGCCGAACTCCTGGGGAGGCACGTCCGCCTGGGTGCCTTCCTCCATGCCGAAGGGGGCCACGCACAGCGCCTTCACGGGGGGTTCCATGCCGGGCACGGCGGGCATGGCGGTCTCCACGCCCACGTAGTAGGCGCGCGCGGTGCCGCCGCGGATGCGCAGGCCATGGCCCTCGCGCACCCAGCCGTAGTAGGCGGCGCCCCGGGCCACGGCGAGGTCCAGGTCCGCGCCCTCGAGCTCCCGGGCGGGCGAGCCCCCGTCGGCGGCGAGCCAGGCGTTGAGCACCTCCATGACGCGGGCCTTGAGGGGGCCGGCCTTGAAGACGCCTCCGTTGAAGAGCACGGCGGTGGGGTGGATGAAGGCCTTGCCGCCCACATTCACGGGCGAGTCCGGGGAGTTGGCGAGCGCCTGGGCCTGCCGGGTGAGGAAGGCGGCGAGGTGGCGCGTCACGGCGGCGTCCTGGGCGTAGGGCAGGGCCATCTGGGCGAGGCCGGTGCGCCGGGCCACCCGGGGCAGCTCGGTGACGGGGAGGGGGGAAGAAGCCCTCGGTGAGGACACGATCCAACTCCTCCCGGGTCAGCTCCGTGCGGATGGTGCCGCCCAGGAGCGAGGAGCCCCGGCTGGCGATGGCGATGGGCGCATGGGTGAAGGCCGAGTTGCCGTAGAGCGACTCCTTGGCCATGCGGCAGCCGTGGGTGAGGGCGTTGAACTGCCGGGCATCCAGCTTCTTGCCCTCGGCGGTGAGGCGCTGCTGGAGCGTGTGCGCGAGCGCCGGTCCATGTTGTCGCCGCCCAGGAGGATGTGGTCGCCCACGGCCACGCGCGTGAGCTCCACCTCGCCCGCGCGGTCGCGCACGGTGATGAGCGAGAAGTCCGTGGTGCCACCGCCCACGTCCACCACGAGGATGACCTCGCCCACCTTCATGTTCTTGCGGAAGGACTCGCCCTGGGCCTCGAGCCACGCGTAGAGCGCCGCCTGGGGCTCCTCGAGGAGCAGGACGTTCTCCAGCCCCGCGGCTCGGGCGGCCTCGAGCGTCAGGTCGCGCGCGGCGGCGTCGAACGAGGCCGGCACGGTGAGGATGACGTCCTGGGAAGCCATGGCGTTGCCCGCTTCCTCGCGCGAGCGGGCGAAGGTGTGATCCCACGCCTCGCGCAGGTGGCGCAGGTAGCGCGTGGCGGCCTCCACCGGGGAGACGCGCTGCACCTCCTCGGGGGCCTGCCAGGGCAACAGGGCGCCGCGCCGGTCTACGCCGGGGTGGCTCAGCCAGCTCTTGGCCGAGGACACCGGGCGCGTGGGCACCTTGGCGCCATGGGCACGGGCGAACTCACCCACGAGCGCGGGGCCGTTGGGGTTCCACGGCAGCGCGAGGCTGCCGGGGGGAACTCCTGGGCGCCGGGCAGGTAGAGGAAGGAGGGCAGGAGCGTGCGCGCCTCCACGGTCCCCGGGGCGGTGAGCTGGGGGATGGGCAGCATGGACTGCGCGGGACCCCGGGCCTGGCCGCCCTCGAGGTTGAGGTAGGAGACCGCGGAGTGCGTGGTGCCGAGATCGATTCCAATCGCGTAGCGGGACATAGGAGGAGGGGCCCCTTCGGGAAGGTCAGGACAGCTCGACTTCGGCGGGCGCGAGCACCCGCGGATCCAAGGCCGGACTGGTGGAGGGGAACGTCACGGAGGTGATGACCCAGCCCTTGTGCTTGAGCGAGCCGGAGTAGGGCGGCTGGCCGGCCACGTTGCCGGTGAGGCGGATGCGCTGGGCGTCGAAGCCGGCGGGCACCTGCACCGTGTCGCCCTCGTTCTGGGGGAGCACGGGCTCCAGGGCGAGGTACTGGCGCAGCACCTTGCGGCACCCCTCATGGACGATGCGCGCGGCGGCGCCCACGTCCTCATCCGGGAAGGCGGCTACGTCCTCCTGGAGGAAGTCGACGAGGCGGCCTTCGCGCTGGAGCATGGCCAGGAACTGGAGCGCCGAGGCGTGCTCCCGCTCGGGGGCGGGGCGGCGGGCGGCGGGGTGGGCTTCGTGGGCGTCGGCTCGGGGACGGGGCGGCCCGCCGGCAGCTTGCCGGCCCGGTCGGCCTCGCGCACGGGCAACACGGCCTGGGCGAACGAGCGATCGAGCCAGATTCGCCAGAAGCACACGAGGGCGAGCCACAGACGGGCGAAGAACGAGAGCGTGGGCTGGTCGGTCATCGGCCCCGGATAACAGACCCGGCGCGCTTTTCAATTCACTGGAGGCGCAAAGAAAAGGGCTCCCCTGTTTCCAGGGGAGCCCTTCGGCACTGCATGGTGGAGGTGGACGGGATCGAACCGACGACCTTCGCATTGCGAACGCGACGCTCTCCCAACTGAGCTACACCCCCATGACACTCCTGTTTCTCAACACCGTTGGGCGGCTGCGGTTTCCCGCCGTCGAGAAGACGAACGGGCATGTACAGGACCCCAACCAGGGTGTCAAGCCGGGAATGTTCGGGCCCTCATGGGCGATTGACGCACGGCAACTTGGGGTGTCATAAGAACCCCCTCAAGGCACCTCCTTTAATGTCCACATCCCCATCAAAGACGTTGAGCCCGGCCGAGCTCGCGAAGCTGGAGCATGCCTTCGCGTCCGACCCTTCTTCCGAAGCCTACAAGCCCCTCGCCGAGGCGTATCTCGCCTCCAGCCGTTTCATGGAGGCGATGGTCGTCTGCAAGAAAGGGGTGAAGGCACACCCCAATCGAGCCGACCCCCGCCTCCTCCTCGCTCGCGTCTACCAGGACCAGGGCAAGGACAAGAAAGCCCTCGAAGAGGTGCTGGGCGCGCTGCAGGCGTTTCCCACCGACAAGGCGACGCTGCGCATGGCGGGCGCCCTGCAAATCAAGACCGGTGAAGCCGACGCCGGCAAGGCCAACCTGCTCAAGGCCTACGAGGCGGATCCCTCGGATCCGGACACGTTGGCGGTGATGCAGCAGCACAAGGTGCAGCCGCCCGCGGCCGCCGCGCCCGTGGCCGCCCCGGCCCCCGCTCCCACGCCCGCTCCCGTGGCGGCTCCGGCCGTCCAGGCCGCCCCCGCCCCGGCCGCCACGCCCGCTCCGGTGGCCGCCGCCCCGGCCGCGCCCGCTCCTGCCGCCGAGCCGGCTCCTCGCGCCAAGGCCCCCGCCGCGCAGGCCGCGCGTCCGGCCGCCGCCCGCCGCCCCGCCGTGGTCGTCGAGGACGATGACGTCGATGACGATGACGACGCGCCCAGCAGGTCGCGCAAGAAGAGTGGCTCCAACACGAGCAAGTTCATCACCATCGGTCTGCTCGTCGCGGTGCCCGTCATCCTGGGCGGCATCTTCTTCCAGGGCCGCCGGCCGCGCAGCGCACCCGGGAGATCAAGAAGCAGCTCGATGCCGCCACCCAGGAGCTCAAGCACGACTCCTTCGCCTCCTACAAGAAGGCGTGCGAGGCGGCGGACAAGGCGCTCGAGGTGGCTCCCGACTCGACGGCCGCCCACGGCTACCTCGCCTACGCCTACGCCATCCGCTGGGGTGAGCACGGCGGCGGGGACGACGCGCGCGGCAAGGCCGAGGAGCATCTGGCGGCCGCCCAGAAGAACAAGGAAGTCAGCTCGCACCTGTACGCCGCCACCGCCCTCGTCAAGACATACGGCGGCAAGGGCAAGGAGGCCCTCGCCGAACTCGAGAAGGAAGTGAAGAGCTTCGACGAGCAGGGCAAGCGCAGCTCGCTGCTGTACCTCACGCTCGGCCTCATCCAGATGAACGCGGGTGATCTGGAGCACGCCAAGGACAACCTGGAGAAGGCCCAGGGCCTGTCTCCGGACGACCCGCGCATCTACGCCGCGCTCGGCGCCGCGTACCGCCGGCTCGGCCAGGACGGCACCGCCTGGAAGAACTACGACTTCGCCCTGCGCTATGAGAAGGACCACCCCGAGTCCCTGCTCGGCAAGTCCCTGCTGATGCTCGAGCAGGACGAGCCGAACTTCGGCCTGGCCGCGGTCATGCTCAAGAAGCTGCTGGAGGTGGATCCTCCTCCCTCGCCGCGCCAGCTCGCGGCGGCCAACGTGGCGCGCGCGCTGCTCATCTCCCGCGTCTCCACCGCCATGGAGAAGCTCAAGCCCGACGAGCAGGCCAAGCTCGCCGAGGCCACGGGCGTGCCCACCGACAAGGAGAAGGCGCGCCAGGAGCTGACCAAGGCCGAGGACACCGGCTTCGCGCTCGACCGCAACAGCCCCGAGCTCTACCTCATCAAGGGCCGCCGGCTGCTCTCGGAGAACCACTACGACGAGGCCGCCGCGGAGATCCGCAAGGCCGTCAAGATGGACGGCACGCGCGCCCAGCTCTACGTGGAGCTGGCCAAGGCCCTCATGGGCAAGCCGGGCGGCGAGAAGGAGGCCTCCGAGGCGCTCGTCACCGCGCTCAAGACCATGGGCGACAGCCCCAAGCTGCTCACCATGCTGGGCAACGCCTACCGCCGCCAGGGCAAGCTGGACGACGCGCTCAAGACGTATGAGCGCTCGGTGAAGGACGCCAACGCGAAGAACCCCGAGGCCCGTCTGGCCATCGGCGCCATCTACCGCGAGCGCTCCGAGTGGACCAAGGCGCAGGAGTCGCTGGAGAAGGCGAGCACCGAGTTCATCGGCCAGCCGGACAAGGCGGCCGCCGCGCTGCTCGAGCTGGCGCGCGTCTTCGAGGGCAAGGGCGACACCGCCAAGGCCGACGAGACGTACCAGAAGGCGCTCAACGCGGACGAGAACTACGCCCCGGCCTACTACTTCTACGCGGCGTTCCTCGCCAAGGACAAGAAGCAGGCCCCCAAGGCCAAGGCGCTGGCGCAGGAGTACGTCAAGCGCGAGCCCAAGGGCGAGTACGTGGCCCAGGCCCAGGCGCTGTGAGCCGGGCTCGTCCCACCGACAAGAAAAAGTAGTCACCAGACATGTGGGCGGGCGCGGGGATGGCATGAATCCCGCGCCCGTTTGCTTGATGTGGCCACCTCCTTGTGTGTAAGGGAGGGCGGCTTTTCATCTCATCTCGGGCGGAGTTCGCTCCGCCTCCAGCCGCGCCAGCCGCCCTGCGTGCCTGACGCGCCTCGGGGAGTCCGCGTGATCGCGCGTGCCGTGAGTTCGCCGAGCCTCGCCTCGGATCTGCTGTCCCTCACCAAGCCGAGGCTGTCGAGCCCGGTGCTGGCCACCACCGCGGGTGGCATGTGGTTGGCCCCCGGGGAGCTGACGGTGTCGCGCATCCTGGTGACGCTGCTGGCCACCGCCGGCACCGTGGGCGCCGCCAACGCGCTCAACTGCTACTGGGAGCGCCACAGCGATCGCTTCATGGCGCGCACGAGCAACCGCCCCCTGCCCTCCGGGCGCATGGAGCCCCAGGTCGCGCTCGCCTTCGGGGTGGGGCTCGCCGCGGTGTGCCTGCCGGCGCTCGCGCTGGGAGCCAACCCGCTCACCGCGCTGCTGGGCCTCGTGGCGCTGCTCAGCTACGTGCTCGTGTACACGCCGCTCAAGGCCCACTCGTCCATCGCCATGCTGGTGGGCGCGGTGCCCGGCGCGCTCCCCCGCTCATGGGCTGGACGGCCGTCACGGGGCAGATCGACGCGGGCGGCTACGTCCTCTTCTCCATCCTCTTCCTCTGGCAGATCCCCCACTTCATCGCCATCGCCCTGTTCCGCCAGGACGAGTACGCGGCGGCCGGGCTCACGTGCGTCCCCATCGAGCGGGGCGAGGACTCGAGCCGCTTGCAGATCGTCCTCTACCTCGTGGCGCTGGTGCCCATGAGCCTGCTGCCCTTCCAGTTGGGCATCGCCGGAGGGTGGTACCTCGCCGCCGCGGTGCTGCTGGGCCTGTCCTTCCTCGGCCTGGGCGCCGCGGGGCTCTTCCAGCGCCTGGGAAGGGCCTGGGCCCGTCAGACGTTCCTGTTCAGCCTGCTGTACCTGACCGGCCTTTTCGCCGCGATGATGCTCGACAGCGGGGGACATGGTTGATTCGAGGATGACTCCGGCCCCTTTGGCCTCTCCGGTCACGGCGCTCTCGTCCGTGCCCCTGCTCCAACTCGACGGTCTCACCCGGCGCTTCAAGTCGCGCGTGGCGCTCGATGGTTTGAGTCTCTCGGTGCGCGCGGGGGAGATCGTCGGCCTGCTCGGCCCCAATGGGGCGGGCAAGTCCACCACCTTCCAGGTGCTCGCCGGACTGCTGGCCCCCGACGCGGGCCGCGTCCTCTTCGAGGGCCGGCCCCTGTCGCTGCATGATCCCGCGCTGCGCCAGCGCCTGGGCATCATCTTCCAGCGCGGCAGCCTGGATGATCTGATGAGCGCGAGGGAGAACCTCCTGCTCGGCGCCCGGTTGTATGGGCTGACGGGCGAGCACGCCCACGCGCGCGTGGAAGAGATGCTCCGGCTCATCGGCCTGGAGGCGCGCGGGGACGAGCGCGTGGGCACCTGGTCGGGAGGAATGCGGCGGCGGCTCGAGCTGGCGCGGGCGCTCGTGCACCAGCCCCGCGTGCTCCTCATGGACGAGCCCACCCAGGGACTCGACGAGGCGTCCTTCCGCTCCTTCTGGGCCCACCTGCGCGCGCTGCGCGACACCGAGGGCCTCACGGTGCTGCTCACCACCCACCGCGCCGACGAGGCGCAGATGTGTGATCGCCCGGCGGTCCTGGACGCGGGGCGCCCGGTGGCCATGGACACGCCCACGGCCCTGACCGCGCGGGTGGGGGGAGATCTCCTCATCCTCGAGGGCCGGGAGCCCGAGGCGCTCGCGGCCGAGGTGCGCGAGCGCCTGGGGCTCGCAGCGCGCGTGGTGGAGGGGCACGTGCAGGTGGAGGCCGAGCAGGGCCATGCGCTGGTGCCTCGCCCGGTGGAGGCTTTCCCGCGGGCCGGCTCGCCGCGGTGTCGCTGCGCCGGCCCACGCTCGCGGATGTCTTCCTTCAACTCACGGGCCGCACCCTGGGGGCGGATCAGCCCACCGCCGAGCCCCCGACGAGGAAAAGCCGTCGATGAACGCTCACGCCTCTTCCCTCTCCGACACCTCCCTGTCCCCCGAGCCCCGGCTCGAGCAGGTGGCGCCGGTCGCCCCCGCGCGGGCTCCGCGTGCGCCGGGCGCGCTCGCGCTCCAGTGGGCCACGGTGCGCGTGCTGCTCTCGCGCGACGTGGTGCGCTTCTTCCGCCAGCCCAGCCGCGTGGTGGGCGCGCTCGCCCAGCCCATCCTCTTCTGGTTCGTCATCGGCGCGGGCTTCTCCGGCTCCTTCCGCGTGGAGGGGGCCAGGGGTCTGGACTACCAGCGCTTCTCCTTCCCGGGCGTGGTCGCCATGGTGCTGCTCTTCAGCGCCATCTTCGCCACCATCTCCGTCATCGAGGACCGGCGCGAGGGCTTCCTCCAGTCCGTGCTGGCCGGGCCCGGCTCGCGCCTGTCGGTGGTGCTGGGCAAGGCGCTGGGCTCCTCGGCCATCGCGCTGTCGCAGGCCTCGCTCTTCCTGCTCTTCGCGCCGCTGGCCGGCGTGTCGGCCGCCACCGTGAACGTGCCCCTGTTGCTGGCGGTGATGGGGCTGTCCGCCCTGGCCCTCACCTGCATGGGCATCGCGCTCGCGTGGTGGGTGCGCTCCACCGCCGGCTACCACGCCGTCATGAGCGTGGTGCTCCTGCCCATGTGGGTCCTCTCCGGCGCTTTCTTTCCGCTCAAGGGCGCCAGCCCCCTGCTCGCGTGGGTGATGCGCCTCAACCCCCTGCGCTTCGCCGTCGAGGGCCTGCGCCGCGCGCTCTACGGCGCCGAGGCCTCGCTCGCCCTGGGCTCCTCGTCCGCCGGGCTCGAACTGCCCGTGCTGTTCGTCTTCGCCGCCGTCTTCACGGCCCTGGCCGCTTTCAGCATCAGCCGCCGGGAATGACCCGTAAACCCGTTCTCGCGTTGACTTCCTGGTCCGCTCTTCTTACGACAGGTGGCGCCCTTCACGGGTCCACCGCGCGACCCGGCGGAAGTGGGCGCCATCAGGAGAGATGACATGAAGTTGCGTACGCTGGGGATCGCGCTGCTGGGCACGGTGGGACTTTCGGCCCTGTCCGCCTGCAAGCAGGAGAGCCCCCCGCGCTCGTCCCGGTGGAGCCGTCCACGCGGACCCAGGACGCGGCGGCGGAGGGCACCCCCGCCGAGGCGTCGCCCGACCCCGAGCCCCTGACGGGCGGCGGCACCGTCCAGGGCACCATCACCTTCAAGGGCACTCCGCCCGCGCCCGCGCCCATCACTCCCAGCCAGGATCCCTCCTGCGAGGGCATGCCGCTGGTGGAGCAGTCGCTCCACGTGAAGGAGGGCAAGCTGGAGAACGTGCTCGTGCGCGTGCGCGGGTTGATGCCCCGCTCGCCCCGGACGCGGCCCGCCGTCGTGGACCAGAAGCAGTGCAGCTACACCCCCCGGGTGCAGGGCGTCGCCGTGGGGCAGCCCATCCTCATCAAGAACAGCGACGGCACGCTGCACAACGCGCGGGCCCTCTCGGGCTCCAAGTCCATCTTCAACGTGGCCCAGCCGCCCAACGGCAAGCCCGTGCAGCGCACGCTGCCGGCCGACGCCGAGGTGGTCCGCCTCAAGTGCGACATCCACCCGTGGATGGTGTCCTGGGTGGTGGTCAATCCCAACCCGTACTTCGCCACCTCCAACGCGGACGGGGCCTACTCCATCGAGCACCTGCCCGCGGGCACCTACACGCTCGAGGCCTGGCACGAGGTGCTCGGCACCAAGACGGCCGAGGTCACGGTGAAGGAAGGGGAGACCACGGCGCTCGCCTTCGAGTTCTCCACCGAGGACGCCAAGGGCAGCGCGTCGGGCTCGGTGAAGTAGCTCACCCCGCCGCCGGGCGGCCGCCGCGCTCGAGGGTGAAGCCCACGCGCGCGCCGCCCTCGGGCCGGTTCTCCGCGAAGGCCTCTCCGCCGTGGGCCCGGGCGATGCGCCGCACCAGCGCGAGCCCCAGGCCCAACGAGCCCGCCTCGCGCCGCTCGCCGCCCGCGCTGCCCCGGTAGAAGGGCTCGAAGACGCGCGCCTCCTCTCCCGGTGGCAGTCCCGGCCCCCGGTCCTCCACGCAGAAGGCGAGCCGCCCCTCTCGCTCCACCAACCGCAGCGCCTCCACCCCCTGGCCGTGTCCGCGCGCGTTGTCGAGCAGGTTGGTCAGCGCGCGTCCCAGCAGCGTGGCGTCGCCCACCAGCTTCGTGTCGGGCACCTCCACCGAGAGCAGCCCGGCGGACAGGCCCGTGCGCTCCAGGGCCCGCTGCGCCAGATCCTTCCCCTCCAGGGCGTGGGGGTTGAGCTGACCGAAGTCCAGGCGGGAGCTGGCGAGCAGCTCGCCCACCAGGGCATCCAGCTCCACGATCTCCCGCTCCATCTGGTCCGCGGTGCGCTCGGGTCCTCCGGCGTCGCGCATCAGCTCCACGAGCACGCGCAGGTGCGCGAGCGGCGTGCGCAGCTCGTGGGACACGGTGGCCAGCAGCTCGCGCTGGTCCGCCATCTGCCGTTCGATGCGCGCGGCCATCTCGTTGAAGGCCGAGGCCAGCAGCTGCATCTCCCCGGTGGCGTGGCGGCCCAGGTCCACCCGCGTCTCCAGCCGGCCCTCGCCCAGCTCCTGCACGGCGCGCGCGAGCATGTCCAGGGGCCGCGCCAGCCGCCGGGCCACCCAACCCGAGGCCAGCCACATCGTGAGTCCGCTCACGGCCCAGAACAGGGTGCCGCGCCAGGGAGTGCGGCTGCGGGTGCGCCCGGAGCAGACGTGGGCGGTGCCGAGCCGCACGCCTCCGTGCTCCACCGGGAGGATGACGTTGGCGGACCCCAGACACGGCTCTCCGGCGCGCACCAGGCTCTTGCCCGAGGCGTCGAGCAGCTCGATGTCGAGCAGCAGATCCGTGGACACCTCGCGCACGAGGTCATCTCGCCGCTCGGGCTCGTCCCAGACGTCGGCGAGCCGGTGGATGGCGAAGGTGCGCACGCGCTCGAGCTCCTGGCGCCAGGAGTTGCCTCCCACCAGGTTCATCACCGAGCCCACCACGACGGCGGTGACGAGGATGGAGATGCCGAACCAGAGGAAGAGCCGCCGGCGCAGCCGGGCCCGGACATAGGAGCCGAGCCGGCTCATCGGGCGGGGGGCCATCCGCCGGGCGAGTCCCAGGGCCCGTGCCCGCGCCCGCGCCGTCTCACGGGCCCTCCCGGGCGAAGAGGTAGCCCACGCCCCGGACGGTCTTGATGAGCTTCGCGCCGTCCTCGCCCAGCTTCTGGCGCAGGTGGGAGATGTGCACGTCCACGGTGCGCTCGCCCACGAGCGTGTCGCTGCGGCCGGCCTCGCCGAGCAGCGCGTCGCGGGGGATGACGCGGCCGGCGCGCCGCACGAGCGCCACGAGCAGATCGAACTCGAGCCCGGTGAGCTCCACGCGCCGGCCATTGACGCGGGCCTCGCGGGCGGGGACGTCGAGGGAGACGCCGTGGGCCTCGAGCTTCTCGGCCATGGCGGAGGGCTGGGCGCGGCGCAGCACGGCGCGCAGGCGCGCGAGCAACTCGCGGGGGCTGAAGGGCTTGGCGAGGTAGTCGTCCGCGCCGAGCTCCAGGCCCACGACGCGGTCCGTCTCGTCGCCGCGGGCGGTGAGCATGAGGATGGGCACGGTGCTGCGCGAGCGGATGCGCCGGCACACCTCGAGTCCATCCATGCCCGGCATCATCACGTCCAGCAGCACGGCGTCGAAGGCCTGGGAGTCCAGGGCGGCCAGGCCGCGGCCTCCGTCGGGGGCATGGGACACCTTGATGCCTTGCTGCCCGAGGTACTGCTCGAGCAATTCATACATCCGGGTGTCATCGTCGATGAGCAGGACGCGGGTGGACATGGGCGCGGCGGACTCTACCAAGGCTTCACCCCGCCCAGGCGCCGTGCCAACCACGGCGGCAGGCCCGGAAGGCGTGGGCACGGGGGTGGCGGTGGTGGGAAGCGCCCCAGCCGCGCTCGACGAGGTCCGCCAGCTCGAGCCGCTGGCGCGGATCGAGCGCCTCGTGGACCTTCGCGAGCGAGGCGTGGATCGTCTTGCGCAGCTCGTCGACGAGCGCGTCCTGCTTCGCGTCCTGCTCTCGCAGGAGGCTCCGTCGAAGTGCTCTCCGCGCAGGGCCTGGGCCCAGGCGGAGCGGGTGTCACCCCAGAGGCCGCGCAGCTTCTCGGCGGCCTGGCTCACGTCCTCGGCGGCCTGGACGAGGACCTTCTCCTGGCCGGGGGAGGTGTCGAGCCGCTCGAAGACGTGGCGCAACTGGCCGCGGGGGCTCCAGCGGCCGGGGCCGCCGCGCCAGGAGGCGTAGCGCCGGGCGCGGCGCACGGTGAAGAGGGCACCCGCGAGGCAGACGGCGCCAAAGATGTATCCAAACATGATGTTGCTCCTTCCGTGAGCGACCGGCCCTGCGGGGGCTCGGCGTCATCGGTCAGTCAGGAAGGTAGGAGGCGGATGTGAAGCGCTCACCCGGGGAGCGATGAAGAAGTGTGAAGGCGGGGGAGGAATGGGGGATGACCCCGAGTCGTTTCATCCGCAGTACCGCCCTCACGTGGAGGGTGGTGGATTGCCGTAGCGCAGGCGCAGAAAGTCAGGGAAGTCCATGGCAACTGGTACCGTGAAGTGGTTCAACGACGCGAAGGGCTTTGGTTTCATCGCACCGGATGCGGGGGGAGATGACGTTTTCTGCCACCACACCGCCATCAACGCGCAGGGCTTCCGCTCGCTGGCCGAGGGCCAGAAGGTGGAGTACGACGTGACGCGTGGCCCCAAGGGCCTGCAGGCGCAGAACGTTCGCCCGCTGAGCTGAAGCACTACACTCGAGTCGTGACCCACACGCCCGCTCCTCCCTTCGGGGGGAGCGGGCGTGGTGTTTCGGGGGGTTCGCTTCTCCGTTGGCTTCCTTAGCTTGTCCGGAAGAAGTCAAACGACAGGGGAGAGCCGAGATGGGTGACACCAGTGTGAAGAAGGTCGATTCCCACCACTCGCCGAAGGGGCAGATGGGGCAGAAGTACCGGCGGAAGGCATCCGGGTGGCGATGCGGCTGTGGGAGAACGAGCAGCCCGCGGAGGCCAAGCCCGCGAGCGTGCGCGACTACGAGACGGTGGGCTACGTCATCAAGGGCCGCGCGGAGCTCCATCTGGAGGGCCAGGTGCTGGTGCTCAACCCCGGGGACTCGTGGCTCGTGCCGAAGGGGGCCAGCCACACGTACAAGATTCTCGAGACCTTCACGGCGGTGGAGGCCACGAGCCCGCCGGCCTCGGTGCACGGCCGCGACGAGAAGGACAAGGGCCAGGTCAAGGCGTGAGGTGAGGGGGCGTGGGCCGTGCCGCGGGTCCACGCCCCGAGCACGTCGATGGCCTCCTCAGCCGCTCGTCGTCGGCCGGGGTGCTTCCCCGGGGCCGTGGACTGTCTTCACCACGCGGACCACCAGGTCGCGCATGAAGCGGATGGCGTCGTCGTCGTCGACCGTGTTGCGCCAGAGCAGCTCCGTCGGGGCGCCTCCCAGGTCCAGGGGCAGGGGGGTGGTGCGAAGGTTCGGCCGCAGCGAGGTGATTTCCCGCGCGACCACGGCGGGCAACGTGGCGAGCAGGGCGCTGCCTTCCACGAGCGCCCCGACGCTGTGGAACATCGGGACCGAGACCCGGACACGCCGCTGGACGCCGAGCGCGTCCTCGACAATCCCTCGCAAGTCTCCGTTGTACGAGACGATGACGTGCTCGTGCGCGAGGTAGCTCTCCCGCGTCAGTCGCTTGCCCACGCGGGCGTGCCGCGGATCGTAGAGACAGACGAAACTACCCCAGAACAATGTCAGACGCCGCGTGTCGGCTGGCAGTTCGTCGGCCACCGTCACCGCGAAGTCCACCGCCGAGGAACCCAGGGCCTCGGCGATGGTGCGGAACTGCACGGGAATCACGACGAGCCTCATGCGTGGCGCCTCCTCGTCGAGCGCGCGCAGCAGCGGCGGAAGGAGCCGGTCTCGTTCGCGTCCGAGAGGCCGATCCTCACGGTCCGCTCGCTCGTCTTCGGGTCGAAGGCCGCCGGGGACACGGTGGCCTCGACGAGGGCCTGGAGGAGCGGCCGGGCCGAGGTGAACAGGCGCTGGCCGCGCGTCGTGAGCGCGAGTCCGCGTCCCGCGCGGACGAAGAGCGGCGAGCCGACCGTCGACGCGAGGCGCCTGAGCGCGGCGCTCACCGCGGGCTGCGTGAGGTAGAGGCGGCTGGCGGCCTCGGTGACGCTGCCCGCCTCCGCCACCACGACGAAGACGCGGAGCAGGTTGAGGTCCAGGTCCTTCTCATAGATGCCGTGCATGATTGGGATACATCCTATTGATTTGATTTAAGTGTGTCGATCCTTAGTCTTGAGCGCAGAAGGAGACACACGGATGAGCACGCACGAGACGAAGCAGACGAAGCGCACGGTGAAGCTGGGCTCCACGGGTCCCGAGGTCTTCCCGCTGGGACTGGGCTGCATGGGGATGTCGGGCACGTACGGGAAGACCGATGACGCCGAGAGCATCCGGACGATCCAGGCGGCGATCGAGCGAGGGGTGACGCTGATCGACACGGGGGACTTCTACGGCATGGGCCACAACGAGATGCTCGTGGGGCGGGCCATCGAGGGGCGCCGGGACAAGGTGCAGCTCTCGGTGAAGTTCGGCGCGCTCCGCGGGCCGGATGGGAACTTCAACGGCAACGACACGCGGCCCGTCGCGGTGAAGAACTTCATCGCCTACAGCCTGAAGCGGCTGGGGGTGGAGGTCATCGACATCTACCGCCCCGCGCGGCTGGATCCTCCGTTCCGATCGAGGACACCATCGGGACGATCGCGGACCTGGTGAAGGCGGGCTACGTGCGCCACATCGGGCTGTCGGAGGTCGGTGTCGAGACGATCCGCCGGGCCCACAAGGTCCACCCCATCGTCGACTTGCAGATCGAGTACGCCATCGCGAGCCGGGGCCCCGAGGAGAGAATCTTCCCCGTGCTCACCGAGCTCGGCATCAGCGCGACGCTCTACGGGGTCTTCTCGCGAGGACTGCTCACGGGCAGCAAGCCGACGGAAGCGGGAGACTGGCGCGCCCATCAGCCTCGCTTCGCTGGCGAGAACGGGGCGAAGAACGAGGACTCGGTGAAGGCCCTCCAGCGCTTCGCGCATGAGCGTGGCATGACGCCGGGGCAGGTGGCGCTCGCCTGGGTGCTGGCGCGGCAGCCCGCGTTCGTTCCCGTGGTGGGAGCGAAGACCCGCGCGCAGCTCGAGGACGTGCTCGGTGCTCTGGAGCGGCCGCTGTCGAAGGACGACCTCGTGGCGCTCGAGTCGGTGGTGAAGATCTCCGGCGACCGCTACGACCCGGCCCAGATGAAGCACCTGGACAGCGAGCGCCGGTAGCGCGCTCCCTGTCGTCGGCGCTGGGGTCCCCCAAGGCAGGAGGGACTCGAGCATAGGAAGGGCAGGAGGCCTATTGGGGGTAGCGGGCGGGAGCAGAGGGGGAGAGGGAGGCGGACGGGGAGCCCATGAGCCGCACGCCGGGCGGGCGCAGAAGCGATGGATCTCCAGCAGAGAGACGCCAGCCCGGCCGCCGCCTTCCCGGGAGGGGCGCGGCAGGGGCCATGCGCTCTTGGCTGGCTGTGGCGGCTTGAGCTTCAACACCACGTGCTCTGGGGCGGCCCTGGCGCCCGGAGCGGGTGTCAAAGAATTCGTGTGGGGGGACTCGGCACGACACTCGGCGGGAAGGAGGCTTGAGGTGCTCGGGCCGGGTATGCGGGTGCTGGGCCCTCACGGCTCGCGCCCCCAACACCGGCTTGTCCCGTGCGCGAGCCTCGGACTCCACCGCCTCCACCCATCCCCGCACCGCACGCCGCCGCTCCTCCTCCCCCAGTCCTTTCCAACACGGGAGGGGCTCCACCCTCAGTTCCACGGGCTCGGCGATTTCCTCGGCGAAGCACCCCTGCCTCGCCTCCAAGTCCTCGCCCCCTCTCTTGCTCCAGCGCTTCGTCCAGCTGAACCACTGGTTCGGGCCTCTCGTTTCAACTCCTTTGACACCTCCGGCGGGACACCTCCGGCGGGGACAATGGCGGAGGAGCGATGGTGCCAACCTGGACGGCTTCGTCCACTCCCGTCGAGCCATGGACGAATTCATCCAGACAGCCGCCCATTGGCCATGAGCAACGCCCGGAATGCAATCATCCAGATTTACGGCAAATGCCTTCAAATAAAGTTTTGATTTGAAATTGAATCACTGGCAGTGCTAGTGAGGCAGTGGCTTCGGCCAACCCCTGTACAATCCAATCAGGAGAAGTCCATGACGAGGAACGTGAAGCGTTTCCTGGCTGCCTCGCTGCTGTCCCTCTCGCCGTCGATCGCGTTCGCCGGGCAGGTTGAGTCCGGCCTCTTCCTGGACCTCCTCTCCCAGCGTGACGAGTACGTCACCCTCCGGGAGGAGGTGGTCCAGGTTCCCGTGCTGCGCAACGCGCCAGTGGCGTCCGTCGCCCCCGCCCTGGAGAACTTCCTGGTCCTCAACCAGACCGGCGCCAACATCTCCTTGGGCCTCCAGGTGTTGACGGGGACGCTCAACGGCGTGTTCAACCCCTACCCTGTGCCCACCGCCACCTATGGAGGGTTCCAGGTCAGCGCCCCCGCCCCCACGCCGCTGGTGGCCCAGCAGTACTATTGGACGGTCGATCCGGCGAACCCGGCCGGCGCGAAGACGTGTGTCTGGCGGGTGGAGGTCAGCGACGTAGGCGGTTCCTGCTCGGCGCAGGTTTTCTCCGGCACCTACGGCGGCGCAGTCTGTACGGTCGATGCGGTCAACTCCTTCATCGACCCAACGACGTGCCAGGCGCAGATCATCACCAGCATTCAGTAAGCTGAGCCGTGCACCGTCTGGGGTGGCTGCGCAGACAGCCACCCCAGGTCTGGCGTACACCCTGGGCTTGCCCCGGTGACGTGGCTCTCCCTCACTGTGGCCCTGCGGTATAGCGAGCAGGCACGCCTCGCTCTTGCGGCCATTCGTATGCGCCCAGGATTCACACAAACCGCGGGAGAGTCACAAAACCGGGGCAGGCCCACCTTGCTCAACGTGCGTTGCCCGCGCGCAGCCACGCGATGTAGTCCTCGGCCGCGCGCTGGGTGCCATAGGCGGGTTGGTAGCCGGTGTCTTGCTGAAGGCGGCTGATGTCGAGGTAGTTGTGGGGGGGCGGCTTGCCAGTGGGGAGCTCGAGCTGGGCGTCGGGAACGACAGTCTTGATCGCGGCGACGACCTCGGCATTCGTCGTCGCACGGCCGGACGCGACGTTGTACGTGCGGTAGTTCAGACGCTCTGCGAGTTGAAGGAGCGCGATGGCGCGGCCGGTGTCCTTGACGTAGCAGAGGTCCAGCGCGTTGCCTGCGTAGGCGGGAATGACGAGCCGGGACAGATCCGGCTTCGTGCCACGGACCGCCGCGTGGATGAGCGCGGGCGCAGGGAAGAACGGATCGTCGTGACCGCCTGGGCCCCAGGTGCCAGAGATCCGGTAGTTGATGAGCTCGATGCCGGTGGCGCCAGACAGGTGTTCGTTGAGCAGTTCGCCGATCTTCTTGAACGTTGGGATCAGGTGTGGAGCCGACATCGGCAGCGGCATGTCTTCACGGAGAGCGCCTTCGCTCGCGACACCGGAGTAGACGCCGATCGTACTTGCGACGCCCACGCGCTTGACGCCCCAGTTCTGGGCGGCCTGCACGATGTTCAGGAGGCCGCCGAGCGCCTTACGGGTAGCGTCGACGGGCGGCTCGGACGCCGGAGGCCAGGGCATGGAGCCCGCGAGATGCACGATGCCGGTGACTTTGTGGTGAGTGCCGACGTCGAGCAGCGACGCCAGATCGGTGACGTCCCCCTGTGCCACCGCCACGGGCAGATCGGCGAGTTGAGCCGGGAGTTCCCCGGTTCGGCGCTGGAAGAGGATGCACTTCTCGCCCATCTCGTGCAGCGCACGAACGGTGTGTGAACCGATGAAACCTGAACCTCCGGTAACCAAGATCATGTGTCACTCCTTCGTCGAGGGGGGTCTTCAGCACCCAGAAGATAGGAGTCAGCGGCAGGACGTACTACAATAGGAAGTCCGCTTTTCATTCGCAGGAGTCCGACCTTGATCGATCCGCTTGCCGAGGTAGTCACGCTGCTCCAGCCGGGCGCTCCGTTCTCGAAGCTCGTCGGCGGTGCAGGTCGGTGGAGCGTTCGCCGCGCGGAAGCCGGGGGCCCTTCTACTGCGCGATCCTCGAGGGCGCGAGCCGCCTTGCGGTCGACGGACACGAACCGGTGATCCTCGAGAAGGGTGACTTTGTTCTGATTCCCTCGGCGTTCAACTTCACGGTGTCGAGCCTCGAGCCGCCGAAGGGCAAGAGCGATACCGCGCACGTCGTATTGCCCGATGGTGAGGTCAGGCACGGCAATCCCAGCGGCCCGCCCGACGTTCGAATGCTGGTGGGCTACTGTGTCTTCGGTTCCCCGGATGCTGGCTTGCTGGTCTCGCTCCTCCCACGGCTCGTGCATGTTCGAGGGGAGCGACGGCTCTCCACCTTCGTGCAACTCGTGAGAGAGGAGTCCCTCGAACGGCGGCCCGCCCGTGATGTCATCCTGGCTCGCCTCCTCGAGGTTCTTCTCATCGAAGCCCTTCGCTCCACGGCGGGGACCGCGGCGTCGCCGGGTCTCCTGCGCGGCCTCGCCGACGAGCGCCTCTGCGCCGCGATACGACGAATGCACGAGAGCCCGACCCAGGCGTGGACGGTCGCGCAGTTGGCGAAAGAGGCGGCGCTCTCTCGTTCGGTGTTCTTCGAGCGCTTCAACCGCGCGGTGGGCGTTGCCCCGATGGAGTATCTGCTCGGCTGGCGCATGGCCCTGGCGAAGGACCTCCTGCGGCGGAAGGAAATCACTGTCGCCGAGGTCGCGGAGCAAGTCGGCTACGGCTCCGCGAGCACGTTCAGCGTTGCGTTCACCCGCTACGTCGGGTTGCCGCCGACGCAGTACGTGCGGCAGCACGTCGAATCAGCACGCCCGTGACGATGGATCGCTCACTTTCGGAGTCGTGCCCTGATGTCGACGTAGGCCGCTTCGATGAGCCCGGCGGCAGACACCTTGGCCGCCGAACTCGCCGTGCCCCGTCTGGACGGGACGAGGATGAGCCCACCCAGCGTTGACGCAAAGCGAGAGCAGAGGAAGGACAGGAGGCCTATTGGAGGTAGCTTGGCGACGCCGCTCGCGTCATCAATAGAAGTCGTTGAAGCCCGTGATGGTGGCGGTCAGCTTGTAGTTGCCGTTGTCCACGCTGATCGTGAAGGGCTCTACAGCAGGTCCTCGATCCGGATCGGCATCTTGCGCACGCGCTTGCCGGTCGCGTGGTAGATGGCGTTGGCGATCGCACCGGACGCACCGGCCATCGCCACCTCGCCCAGCCCCTTGGCGCCAATCGTATTGGTCAGCGGGTCGGGCTTGTCGATGAAGGTGACGTCGATGTCGCCCACGTCGGCGTTCACCGGCACGACGTAGTCGGCGAGGTCGCAGTTCAGCCAGCCGCCAAAGCGCGGGTCGACCTCGGTCTCCTCGCGCAGCGTCGCGCCAATCGCCCAGACGACGCCGCCCAGCACCGGCTCACCGCGGTCCTCGGGCTCACGACCCGCCCGCAGTCGGCGACGCTGACGACCCGCGGCACACGCACCCGCCGCGTGCGTGGCTCGACGTGGACCTCGACGAAGTGGGCGATGTAGCTGAACGCCGTGAACGACGGATATTGCGGTCCCCACACCCCGAAGCCGCCCTGCCTGAACGCGTCCAGCACGCTGGGATCCTGCCCGGGCCCGACTTGCGACGCCTCGATCTCCAGGTACGGGCGACGCACCGCGAGGAGCCGCTGGTGCAGGTTGCCGGAGAGCGCGCGACCCGCGAACAGTGCGTCCGCCGCCTCGCGCATCTTCGCCGCGGCGGTGGCGGCGGCGGAGACGACGCTCGCCGTGCCCGACGAGCCGGCGGTGGGGTGCTGCGGCGCGGCAGTGGTGTCGCCAATCAAGATCTCCAGCCGGTTGGGATCCAGGTCGAGCTCGCGCAGCAGCACCGCGGCGATCGCGGTGCGCATCCCCTGACCCATCTCGTGGCCCGAGGCGGCGTAGCGCGTCCTGCCGTCGGCGTAGACGCGCAAGGTCACCAGCGAAGGCGTCGTCATGGACTTATAGGCACCGCAGCCGATTCCCCAGCCGACCTGCGTTCCGTCGGGCAACGTCATCGACCCCGGCGCCGCGGTCCGCCGCTCCCAGCCGAAGCGTCGCGCCCCCTCGCGGATGCAGTCGTTCAGGAACCGCGACGACAGTGGCTTGCCATTGAGCGGGTCGGTCGTCGCGTCATGCCGCAGACGGAACGCGACCGGGTCCTCGCCGAGCTTGTAGGCGAGTTCGTCGACCGCGCTCTCGAACGCGAAGTGGGAGGCTGAGGGAACGGCGTGCGCATGTAGCCCGGAGTCTGCGTGTCGATGCGGATGTTGCTGGCGGTGCCGAGATAGTGGGCGATGCCGTACATCTGCACCGTCGCCTCGTGGTACAGGGGGAAGTCGCCCGTGCGCGACTGCTGGTGGTCGGCGTCGTACTGGACCGCGACCATCTTGCCCGCGTCCGCGCCAAGCTTGACGTGATGGCGGCTTTTCGGCCGGAAGCACGCGTTGTGGAAGATCTGCGCGCGCGGCATGACCAGCTTCACCGGGCGCCCGAGCAGCATCGCGGCGTGCGCGACGAGCGTGGTCTGGCGCTGAAACGCGCCCTTCTGCCCGAAGCTGCCGCCGACCGAGGGGCTCTTCACATCGATCAGTGAGCGGTCCAGCCGAAGCATGAGCGCGAGTAGGGTCTTCACCAGGCTCGAGGATTGTGTCCCTTCCCACACGGTGAGCCTGCCACCCGACCATTGCGCGGTGGTGGAGAGCATCTCGATCGGGTTGTGGTGCTGCGCCGGGCTCACGTAGGTGTCGGCGTGCGATGTCGAGGCGGTCTCCATGGCGAGCCGGGCATTGCCGGCCTCCACACCCGCGAACGGCTCGTGCGCCGCGCCGGTGCTGTCGATCAGCGGGCTGAAGGTCTGGTCGGCATAGGTCGCGCGCACCGCCTCGGCGCCCTCGATCGCGGCCTCCAGCGTCTTGGCGACGACCAGCGCCACGGGCTGGCCACGATAGGCGATCTCGCGGATGAGGGTCGGCGGCAGGGGCAGCCCCCACCCTGGGGCGGGGGTGGGAAGTCGTCGGCGGTCAGGATGCGCACCACGCCGGGGACGCGCGCCGCCGCCTCGAGCGACAGCGCGGTGAGCTGGCCCTTGGCGATCCGCGCTGGCACGGTCATCGCGTAGAGCAGGCCCGGCAGGGGCACATCGGCGGCATAGGCGGTACGGCCCATGACCTTTTCGCGCGCGTCGACGCGGGCGCGGTCAGGGAAGGGGACGGTGGTCATCAGGCATTCCTCCCAGCGGCGATCAGCAGCGCGTCGGCGACGGTGCGCGCGCCGAGTTCGATCTTGAAGCGGTTGTAGTGGCCCGGCGTCGCGCCGGAGAGCGCCACGCGGCCCGCGGCGAGCGCGGTCTCGGGGGTGAGTGGCTGGCCGACGAGCGACTGCTCGGCGGCGGTGGCGCGCCAGGGTCTGGTCGCCACCCCGCCCAGGGCGATCCGCGCGCGGCCCACCCGGTCGCCATCCATCTCGAGCGCGACCGCGGCGGAGGCGAGCGCGAAGGCGTAGCTCTCGCGGTCGCGGATCTTGTGATAGGTCGACGCGCGTCCAGCGCGGGTCTTGGGCACGACGATCGCGATGATCATCTCGCCCGGCTGGAGCGTGAACTCCAAATGCGGGGTCGTGCCGGGCAGGCGGTAGAGGTCGGCCACTGGCAGCGTGCGCGAGCCTGTCGGACCGAGCAGCTCGAGGGAGGCGTCCATCGCCACCAGCGCCACGGGCCAGTCGCCCGGGCTGACCGCGGTGCACGCGTCGCTGGTGCCGAGCACCGCCTGGCCGCGGTCGATCCCACCGATCGCCGCGCAGCCGGAGCCGGCTCGCGTTTGTTGCACGGGAAGGTGCCGACCGCGGACGGGTTGCCGGTGCCGTTGCGGAAATACAGGCAGCGCGTGCGTTGGAGGAGGTTGCCCCCCACCGTCGCCATGTTGCGCAGCTGCTGTGAGGCGGCCTTCCACAGCGATTCGGCGAGCAGGGGATAGTCGCTCCGCAGCGTGGGATTGGCCGCCACCGCGCTCATCGGCGCCAGCGCCTCGAACCGAAGCTGGTCGCCGCTGGTGTCGATCCGGTCGAGCCCGCGGATCGCGGTCACATCGATCAGGTGGCGCGGCCGGTCGATGTCGAGCTTCATCATGTCGTACAGCGACGTGCCACCCGCGATGTAGCGCGCGTCCGCGCCAGCGCGGCTGTGCGCGGCCACCGCCTCGGCGGCCGACGTCGGCCGGGTATAGGTGAACGGTTGCATCAGCCCCTCCCCATCTTGGACGCGGCGTCCTCGATCGCCGCGACGATGCCGACGTAGGCGCCGCAGCGGCAGATGTTGCCGCTCATGTACTCGCGAATGCGCTCGCGCGACGTGGCGTTGCCCTCGCGCACGCAGGCGACCGCGGCCATGATCTGGCCCGGGGTGCAATAGCCGCACTGCAACGCGTCGTGGTCGATGAACGCCTGCTGCATCGGGTGCAACTGCTCGCCGTTGGCCAGCCCCTCGATCGTCGTCACCTCGCGACCCTCGACCTTGGCCGCGAGCGTCAGGCACGACGCGACGCGACGACCGTCGACGTGGACGGTGCAGGCGCCGCACTGGCCGTGGTCGCAGCCCTTCTTGGCGCCGGTCAGCCCCATCCGTTCGCGCACCAGGTCGAGCAGCGATGTGCGCGTGTCGATCGCGACCTCCACCGCATGGCCGTTCACCGTCGTTCGCAGGTCGAGCGGGTCGCCAACCTCCGGAGGCGGAGGCACGGGGGCCTGCGGCGACAGAGGTTGCTCGCAAGCCAGCGACAGCGTCAGCAGCGTCGCGCCGGCGCCCAGCGCGGTCCGACGCGTGACTGTCAGGGAGCCGTCGTGTTCTCATCGTCAGCCATGGCTGTCTTCTCTCCATTTCGTGTCGAGCACGCATGCGTTTCCCGAAGGGGATACTCGGCATGACGTCTCTCTCGTTGCTTCTCGCGGTCGAGCGTCTTTCCCTTCCGCGCGCATCTCCTGCATGTCGTTCATGATGGGGGCGCCGTTCAATGAAGCCCGTGATCCCCATGAAGTGTTTCATTTGGTTCCTTTTCGGGAAGGTAACGATTCACGCGGGTTCTTGTGAACCACGGGATTCCCGACACACTGTCTGGTAGATGGAGACAATGCGCCGTGACCTCGACGCCCTCGAGGTCTTCGTCCGGGCGGAACTGGGGAGCTTCACGCAGGCCGCCCAGCAGCCTGGCATGCTTGGCGAGCGCTGCATCCGGCACGAGGTGATGTACAGGAAGACATCTTTCGGCACCCAGAGCGAGGAAGGTAGCCGCTTCGTGGAGCGTATCTTCACTGCGCCATGGCTCGGAGGCTGTACCGCGTCCACCTCGCCCGCCCGGGGAGCTTCGTCCGCCCCCACCCCCGAGCAATGGAAGAGCCCCCTGTACCGGGACCATCCGCTCGTGGGGCGGATCTGGGACACCCGGGCGGGCCATGAGAGCCGCGCCGCAGAAGGCCCCAGGCAAGTAATTCGGGAAGGCGGCCTGGGCTGAACAGGCGTGGGTCTGCTGGAGATGAATTGCTTCCGCGAGAGCCACGTCACCGGCTCCACCAGGAAGCCGTTCGCCCCGTCAATGACCTGACCGCGGCCGCGCCATCGGATATGAAGGCAGTGGTATTCCCTGACAGGCGCGGAAGGGGCCGGGCGCGCTTGGAGGCTGAACATGGCGGGTGCAACTGAACTGCCGCAGCGGACGGAGTCTGGCCCCTCGAACATGCCACGGCGCAATGCCTTGCTGCTGTTCGCGCTGGCCACGGTGCTGGGGCTGGGGGCCGCCTGTCCCCACACCGCTCCCCAGCCTCCACCGGAGGGTGGGGTGGACGCGGGCGTTCCGGATGCGAGCGTTCCGGACGCGAGCGTCGCCTGCGCGCTGCCCGGCCCCGAGGACGCGGGGGCCCCCTGGGCCAGCCGCTGCGAGTCCCCGCCGGTCGACGTGTGCGCCTCGCTGGTGTTGCCGGCAGCGGGCCCGGTCCCTCCGCGGACCGTTGGTGCGAGGAATCCGCCCAACGCCTGTGCGCGGCCGGCGTGGACGCCGGCGAGGTGGAGCCCGGGGACGAGTCCCGCTGCGTCGAGACCGAGTTGCAACGATGCGAAGCCCGCTTCCCGAGTTCGCGGCGGGAGGCCGGGTCCTTGACGTACTGGCCGGAGGCCGCGTCCGCGTGTCTCACGGGCGAAGCGAACCCCTCCAGCCCGGCGTGCCGCTGTGCCTTCGTGGGCAGCTCCATGGGGGGCCCTGCGACATCGATGCCCACTGCCGCACGGGCTACTGCCTCAAGGGGGCAAGCGATGCGGGCGTCTGCGTCGCGTGCCCTGACAAGCGTCCCGTGGGCAGTGCCTGCGGCCGCCCTGGCGATGCACCCTGCGACGGGCATGGGTACTGCTTGCAGGGGTGCTGCGCGCCTCGCGCCAGCGTGGGGGAGGCCTGCAGGAATGGCCTCATCGAACCCAAACCCTGTGACACCGAGACGTCTTCCGAGTGCCGGCAGGCAAGCATCGAGGACATGTCTGGCTTTGGCACCTGCAAGGCGTACCGACAGCTGGGGGAGACGTGTGGGAGAGACCCCGCGCCCCGTTGCCGGCCCCTGCCTCCGCTCCTGTGTCAGCTGGGGACGTGCGAGGCCGGCCTGACCTGTACGGTGGTCAGCCTGGACGCCTCGGCCCCGCGGCAGTGTGAGCCAAGGGGATTCGGTGCGACGCCGACCGCCAGGGCTGTGGCCCCGGCCAGCGGTGCACCGGGCCGTCGGGCCGCTGCGTCACGCCCGGCAGCCTGATGGAAGGCGAGGAGTGCCACGGTCCCGACCTCTGCGCGAAGGGGCTGCTCTGCCGCCAGCAGGCGGATGCAGGCACCGGCCCCTCCCAGGTGTGCGTCGCGGCCGGTCCGAGGGAGTGCAGCTACGACGTGGACTGTCCCTTCTGGGACCAGCGGTGCCGCAACGGCTTCTGCGCGCCGGGCACGCTCCTGGGGGAGGCGTGTGACAACGCCTCGGCCTGCGTGCAAGGCCTCGTCTGCGCGAATGGGGCGGACGGAGGCATCTGCGCCCCGAGGCCCCGCCTGGGCGAGCGCTGCTACTACGCCGGGCCGGACGGCGGCCCCTTGTGGTGGAACAGCTGCATGGAGAGCAGCTGCGACCTCACGACGGGGGTGTGCCAGTAGGCCCCGCGCGGGGGCGTGCCGGGCTGTCGCGTGTGCAACAGGATGGGTTTCGAGTTCCTCATGACGGCCTGGTCGGGCTCCGATGGTGTCTTCAACACCATCAGTCCCTGGAAATGGAGGTCAGGCTGACCTGGGGCGTGTTCTCGGCGAATTCCCCGGTGAGCGTCGCCCTGGCTCCACCCTCCTGGTAGCCAATGCCGACCTTCATGTGGATCTTGTAGCTGACCAGCCCCATGGGACTGGAGGAGATGGACTTGGGACTGCTCGAGCCCCCCGCGGAGTTGAGCACCGGTACATCCACTGGGCGGAATCGGGAAGGTGGGCCCACTGGGTGTCGTGGCGGGCGGGAAGGTGCAACGGCGCGACGAACGGAGCGCCCTTCATGTAGAGGAAGGGCAGGGCCAGGTCCTCATCCATCTCGGGACCATCGTCCTCGCTGCTCGGCGAGTACTGGTCGAGCGCGAGCCCGAAGACATACCGGCCCGCCACCTTGCGGCCCATCAGCGCCGGGTCGATGTCCGTGGTGGTCGGGAAGTCCGGATCGTCCGCGCGGAGCCATTTGAAGAGCTCGTGGCCGTAGGCCCACCCGCGCTTGCCAGTGGCGGCGACCCGGACCTGGTACCACGAGCCGCCAAAGAGCTCGCCGTCGTCCTTGCGGGCCGGCGTGCGGCTCTCGCTCTCCCTCAGGATTTCCACCACCGTCCCGCAGCGCCAGGACTCTCGGACCGACGCGGACCACTCGGGGGCCACGCGCAGCTCCACCTCTTGTGCGTGGACGTTGCACAGCACTCCGAGGTTCGCCGACTCATCCAGTCCGGGAATGGGTGCCTTCATCTGGCCCGGCTGCCATTTGAACATCAGCTCGGCGAGCTGGGGCTGGAGGTCGCGCAACATCGCGTCGTAGGTGGCGGCCTCTCCCTTGGGGACGGCGATGGCCAGCGGGGATTGACCCACCTCGACCCCGACGATGCGCAGGGAGGTTCCCTGGAGGGCCTGCAGGAGGCCCACGTCCTCGTCGAGGGCGCAGTCGGCCTCGTCCGCCTGGACCGCCGCCACCGCCAGCTTGGGCGAGGCCGTGGGAATGAGCGTCGCCTGGGGCAGGACGCGTTGCGCGGCCTCGAGCGCGGGGCCCTTGGGCACCGCTACCCGTCCCGTCATTTCGGCGAGCGCCGCGGCGTCATCCGGCACTAGCTCGTCGCAGGACTCCGCCCCGGCGAAGCGGTAGGAGATCATCACGTAGGGTTGCGTGAAGTCGACCTGCTGCCGCCGGCTCTCGGTGGGCGAGATGGAGTTGAGCCCCAGGTCCACCTTGCCCTGGGCGAGGGCGCTCACGCTGTCCAGGGACATGCCGCGCGGGTTGACGAACTCCACCGGCCGCCCGAGCCGCTGGCCGATCAACTGTGCGAGGTCCGCCTCGAATCCCTCCATCTGTCCCGCGCGCGGGAAGTGCAGCGGCACATAGGAACCGGTCAGCGCCACGCGCAGCGGTTTGGGTGGAGAGGGCGGTGCGACGGTGACGGGCTTCTCGGGGACTCGCGGTGTTTCGTTGCGGCGACAGCCCGCCCCCGTGGACACACAGGCGGCCATCGCTCCCAGCACGAGCCACCCGTGCAGACGACTCTTCATGGACTACCCCCCTCTGGATGAGTGGGGGAACGCTACCCCAAGGGGGACGGTTTCATGAAGCCCATCTCAGGGCATCGAGCGCGAAGCAGGCGCCCGACTCATGCTGGCACCAGCGGCAGTGACCGCAATGCACGAAGAGCGGCCGCGTCTCCATGCAATATAGGACGCCGCTGGTTGGCGCTGGGCGGCCGGGCCGGTGGTGATGGCGAGGCCCTCGGGCTCGGCGACCCGGCCATCGCGCATCACACGTGCGCCACGGATGTCCACCGACCCGTCGCCGCGGGTGTCTTCCCAGACGACGAACCAGTCACCGCGACCCTCCGCCAGCGCCGGGGCGGTCAGTTCCACCACTCAGGGGACCGCCGGTGTAGAACCGCGGGCCATGCCAGAGTCCCGAAGAATGTCGAAAAAGGCGAGTCGAACCGCGGAACTCGCAGCGCTGGCCCGGGCATCGATGTACCGTGAGCCGGCGCTGCGGGGGCCCGACCACATGGCCATCCGCTTTCTTTCCGCGCCGCTGAAGATGCTCGTTTCGTTGGAGCCCGCGCGGCGGGTAGCGCTGAAGCTCTACACGAAGCTGATGCCGGGGGCGTACGCCCTGGTGAGGGCACGCACCTGGGCCTTCGATGATTTCGTCCAGCGGGAGCTGCGAGGCGGCGCACGGCAGGTGGTGGTGCTCGGCGCTGGCTACGACTCGCGCGCCTACCGCTTCGCCGAGATGCTGCGTGCGACGGCGGCCCGCGTCTTCGAGTTGGACGCGCCGGCCACCTCGCGGCTGAAGCAGGCCAAGGTGAGGCGCCTCTTTGGCGCACTGCCGCCAGAGGTCGCCTACGTCCAGGTGGACTTCGAGCAGGACTCCCTCGAGGAGCGCCTCACCCAGGCAGGCTATTCGACCTCGGCCAGGACGGCCTTCCTCTGGGAGGGAGTGACGTACTACCTGCGGCAGTCGGCCGTGGAGCAGGTGCTGCGCTTCGTCCGTGAGCGGTCGGGGCCGGCCAGCGCCATCATCTTCGACCTCATCCACCGCGGCATCGTGGAGGGCCGCGACACCTCCTTCGGCGCCCAGCAGCAGCGCCGCTACGTGCAGAACAAGGGCGAGCCCTTCCTCTTTGGCCTGGACCCGGAGGAACTGCCCGGCTTCCTCGAGCGGAACGGCTTCGGGCTCGAGGAGGTGCTCGATGCGGACGCGATGGCAGCCCGCTACTTCGCGCAGGCTCCGAAGGACTCGGAGTTGCACCGCCTCGCCAACTTCAACGCCATCGCCGTGGCGCGCGCGAAGGGCTGAGGCTTGCCCTCGGTGAGGAGCGCCCGCCTCTCGCGCAGTTCGTTGGCGAACAACGTCTCACGTCGCCTCCCCTCTCGTCACGACGGGGCCCGGCGAGCAGTTGCGGCACCTGCGCCGACGTCAACGAGTGCGCCGCCGGTACCGACAACTGCAACGAAAACGCCACCTGCACCAACACCGTGGGCTCCTTCACCTGCGCCTGCAACGCGGGGTACGAGGGCGACGGCGTGACATGCACCAACATCGACGAATGCGCCGCAAGCCCGTGCCTGAACGGTGGCACCTGCACCGACGGCATCAATAGCTACACCTGCGCGTGCGCTCCCACCTACGAGGGGACCAACTGCCAGGCTTGCTCCGGCACCCTCGGGGACTGCAACGGGAACTCGTCCGACGGCTGCGAGGTGAATCTCCAGAGCGACGCCGATAGTTGCGGCGCCTGCGGCATCGTGTGCGCGACGGGCCAGATCTGCTCGAACGGTACCTGTCAGGCCGCTCCCACCGGTCAGGTCCCCGGCACGCCGGTCAGCTCCCCCGCGAACCACAACCCGCTGGCCCCGGCGGTCGCCGATGTGAATGGCGACGGCAAGCTCGACATCCTGGTGGCCAACGCCGAATCCGGCTCGATCCTGACCCCCTCCGGCTCGCTCTCCGTTTTCCTGGGGAACGGCGACGCCAGCGTCCAGTCGGAGGTCAACTACGGGAGCGCCTCGCTCTCCAGCAACGCGGTCGTGGCCGTGGACGTGGACGGGTGGCTCGACGCCGTCACTGTCAATGGCCAGACCAACCTGCTCCTCGACAACGGAAACATCAGCGTCTACAAGAACCTGGGCCCGAGCGCGCCCGGGACCTTCGGCGCGCCGACGAGCTTCACCACCGGCACCCCGGGCTCCGTCCACCTCTGCACCGGGGACTTCGATCACGACGGGGTGGCTGACATCGCCACGACAAGCGTGACCCTGAACCAGGTGAGCGTGCTCTTCGGCACCGGCGCGGGCAGCTTCGGCGCGCCCACGCTCATCGGCATCCCGAATACCGGCGGCGTGCAGTCGACGATCGCCTGCCGTGACCTGAACGGCGATGGCTTCTTCGATCTCGTGGTGACGAGCCCCGCCAGCGCACGCCTGTAAAGGGAACGGCAATGGCACCTTCGCGAGCGGCGTTCAGTCCGCCGCTGCCTCCACTACGGTCACCAACTCGGCGCTGGGCGTCGTGGCCGATGACTTCAACGGCGATGGCAAGCTCGACGCCTACATTCTCGTTACAACGGCCTCGGGCGGCGTCCGCCCGATGACCGGCAATGGCAACGGAGGCTTCACCTCGGGCACTGTCGTCACGACCGGCGCCTCGCTTGGCCTCAACGCCATCGCCACTGCGGACATGGACGCGGATGGGTACGCCGATCTCATCCTGACCAACAGGGGATCCGGCACCGTGACCGTGGTCCCCAACGGACTCTGAGTAGGAGCAGAGGACGGACAGGAGGCCTATTGGGGGGGGCGGGCGGGAGCAGAAGCCCCTCGAGTCTCATCGCCAGGCGTATGATGCGCGACCATGAGCCTTTCCAAAGATGAGTTCCTGCCCCAAGCGGAAGCCACGCTCGCCGGACTCGACGGCGCCGTCCTCGAGGCACTCTCCCATCACGGTACGCCTTCGGTCACGTCCCTCGCCAGCGTGTTCAAGGGGGAGACGCCGCTCACGCCCGTCGATTTCGCCCATGCGCTCTGCCCCGGGCCCCTCACGGACATCGGCTTCGCGGCCGTGGCGCTGCGCGACGTGCTCGCGCCCGTGGACGCGGTGCTCGGTGAGTCGGTGTCCGAGGCCCTGGTCGTGACGGGCACCGCGCGGGCGCCTGGCTCGTTGTCCGTCACCTGCCCCCTCATCGTGCTCGGCGACCTGGAGGTGGACGGTGTGCTGTCGGACTGTGGGCCGGATTCGACCGTCGTGGTCGTGGGCCGCTGTGTCGCGAAGGGACTGCGGACGTCGGGGAACTTCCTGGTCCTCGGCGACCTCGTCGTCCGTGACGTCATCCAGGGCATCTACAACGATGACAGCCTCGTCGTGGCGGGTGACCTGACGACACGCTTCCTCGACGAGTATGATCACGACGTCTCGTGTTACGGAGAAGTCCACGCCGAGCATCACTTCGAGAATGGTCGCCCCGGTGACGAAGCCGCGTCCCTGGCGTCCACCTTCCTGGTGCCCGAGCTCTGGAACCTCGATCTCGGGGAACTCCACCACGACGCGCTCTTCGAGCGCATCCAGCGCGGCGAGCCGGTCTTCACGTCGACGCCGCAGCAGCGGCAGTTCCGCGAGCCGGACGAGCCCACGGAGCAAGAGCTCGAGGGGCTCGACATCGAAGGGATCGCAGCACGGGCGTCGCCCCAGGCGCGAGCGAGCGATGTCGTCTATGCGCGGCGGGAGACGGGCGAGGTGTGGCTGATGCGTCCTGGCAGCTTCCCCGTGGCCATCTACGACGGGGAGAAGTTCCTCGCGGAGGAAGGGACGCCGCCAGCCCCTGTCGCGACGCGGGCGTCCGAGCGGGTGACACTCTGGCGCAGGCGCGGTGACCTCTTCCTGGAGATTGAACGCTTCGACGCCATCGTCCAGCTCCATGCGGGCTACAACAACGGGACGAAGCGGACGTTCCGCTTTGCCTTCGAGGGCCCGACGCCGCCGCGCGGGAGGTGCGGCGGCTGGAGGCCCGCTACGCAGGGGACTTCCTGCGCGTGACGACCAGGGTTCCCGGCCGGGGCCCGCTGGAGCGCGAACTTTCGAAGTACGAAGGCAAGGCGCAATACACCTCGGCCATCGTGGAGGGCACGACGCTGGTCACCCGGGAGGGCGAGCGCCGGAGCTTCGATGACGAGGCGTCCGCGCTGAGCGCCCTGGAGGACTGGCTCGCCGAGAAGCGCCGGGACGGGTTCGACCTGAAGATTCTCGAATGGAGGCCCTTTGGCCTCCTGGGCGCGAGAGGATGAACACCGGCACATCCACCGAATCCGCCATCCAGTCGAGCTTCCAGGGCTCGGGGTAGGGTGTTGAGGGCCCCCTCGCTCTCACTTTTCAAGGAAATATCGTTAATCATGTTTTGATTGACATCCTTGAGAGCGTCTGGTTCTTTGTCTGATCACGCAAAGGAGCCGAAAATGGTGGACAGGGATGAGCTCGAGCGCAGCAACGCGGTCCGGTTGGAGGTGGGACGTCGAGCGTTTCTCAAGGGCTCACTGGCGACGTCGGGAGGGCTCATCCTCGGAGGGGGCTCGGGGCTCGTGTCAGGCATTGCCCATGCGGCGCCCGCCGGCTTCCCGACCTACACATACATCGGTACGGCGTTCAACAAGAACAATCTCAGGTACAACCCGACCGGCGAACTCATCTTCCCCTGCATCCGCGGCACGGTCGGCCGGATCGCGAGCCCGTTGGCGCGCTACTACCTCTATTACGCGCCCCACGATGCGCCCGGAGGTATCTGCCGGCCTACGGCGACCATCTCTCTGGTCAGTTCACCGAGTACCCCTACAACCCGATCTTCTCGCGAAAGTGGCCGGGAGGCCCTGACGGCATCAGCCACGTCTCGTCACCGCACGTGCTCTGGAACTCGCGGGTGGGGCAGTTCTACCTGTACTTCCATGGCGAGAACACGGTCACCCGGGTGGCGACATCCACCGACGGCATCAACTTCACCTACCAGGGCGGGTGTGTCTCGACGAAATTCTTCACGGATGGCTCCGTCACCGAGACGTCCTACGCACGGGTGTTCGAGCACGACATCCCGTCCAAGGGCAGCCACTTCGTCATGGTGTTCATGGGAATGCAGAACGGGCGCCGCAAGATCTTCTGGGGTTGGTCCGCGTCCGGTGACGCGCAGACCTGGACGATCCAGCAGAAGCCCCTCATCTCGCCGGCCGCCGATGGTGTCACGGACATCTCCGGGCCACACGTGGTGTTCCGCAACGGAACGGCCTACGTCATCTACCACGGGAACAGTGGCAAGATGTACATCACCGAGGTCGGGTTGAACTTCGACAGGGAGATTCACCTCGGGGTGTTCCACAATCCGTTGAGTGGCTGGCCCGACAAGGGCCGGTCGGCGGCGCCGTCGTTCGGCACCGAGAACGGCGAGGAGTACATGTTCTACGAGGCCGGTGGCCGCCTCGAGGGTTCGATCGCCGTCGCCAAGGTGCTGTGAGGACCTGCCAGAGACTCACCAACTGACTGTGCTGTCGGGTGTGGAGTTGTACGTTGGTGCGAAGATTGGAGGGCACATGGGTTCAATCCGCATGCGGCATTTGAAGAAGTTCACGGCGACCGTGTTGATGGCGGCCAGCGTCCCGGCTCTGGCCGGCAACGACAGGGCGGATGCCTCTTTCGATGGGTACAACCGGGCCTTCCTGGTCAAGTCCGGAGGCCAGACCTTCTACAAGAAGTCCATCAACGATGGCAGGTATGACGAAACCTTTCTCGCCGCCCTGGACATCCAGGTTGCCGAGGATGCCTACGAGCGCACGGGACGCCCTGACCAGAAGGCGCTCATCAACGACCTGTGCAAGACCTTTCTGGTCAATTACCCCGAACTGGTCCTGGAACGGCTGGAACGACGACATCGGCTGGTTCGCGTTGGCGTTGGTTCGCGGTTACCAGATCACGGGGAACGCCGAGTTCCTGAACGCGGCCGGTCTGGTTTCGACATGGCCTGGGCCCGTGGCTGGAACACGCAGTACAACGGCGGAGGCATCTGGGAGGAGCAACCCTATAGCGGCAATGACCCCCGCAAAGAGCCTCTTTCCAACGACAGCCTGGGAAAAGTAGCGGTGCTGCTGTATCAAAGCACGCATGACCGCTGGTACCTGGATCGTGCGACCCAGATCTATGATTGGGTGACCAGCCATCTTTATGATGCCAACAGCGGCCAGGTCTACACCGCTGTGTATCCAGACGGCCGCCTCATCAAGGACTCACAGGCTTACAACCAGGGGACGTTCGCCGACTACGCCCATCTGCTGTATCTGACGACCGGCAACGCCCGGTACTACAACGACACCAAGAAGGCGATCGACTACGTCAGGAACAATCTGACGACGAATGGCATCATCACCACCAACAGGACTGAGCTGGACACCTGGGCCGATGAAGTGGCGCGCGCCGTCGGACATTACGCTCGCGACACTCGCCAGTGGGATAATTACTACCCGTGGATGGTCCAGAATGCAGACGCCATCTGGAACAACCGCCGCACCGACTACAACCTCACCTGGAACGCTTGGGCCCAGAAGACGCCCAGCGACAACACCCTCAAGACCCCCAAGCACGACAGCGCCGTGGCGTGGCTGCAGTACACTCCCGTCGCCAAGCCCAACGCGATTGGCGGAATCCACGCCATCGTCAGCAAGCCGACTGGCCTGGCCATTGACAATGGGGGGCAGAATGGCGAGGGGGCCGGGATCATTCAGTGGGGCCTGAACTACGGCCAGAATCAGAAATGGCTCTTCACGCAAAATGACGATTCCTCCTGGAACATCGTCAGCCTCTCCAGCTTCAAGGCGCTGGATGTACCGGCGGGCAACACGGCGAATGACACACAGCTGATTCAGTGGTTCCCCAACCGCAATGACAACCAGCGCTGGTGGGTGGATGTGCAAGCGGACGGCAGCTACAAGATCTGGAACAAGGCGACCGGCGGCGTTCTGGACAGTTCAAATGCCACCACCAACGGCTACAAGCTGGTTCAGTGGGGCTGGAATGGTGGCGAGGCGCAGCGCTGGTACTTGAAGTAGAGGCGTCACTTCGAGACGTAGACACCTGCCGCGCTCTCCTCGCGCGGACCGGCAGAGCGCGGCTCCCAGCCGAGACCGCGGCCGATCCGCTCGGCCACCTCGCCGCGTCGCTCGGCTACGAGTCCGAGAGCGCCTTCAGCCCCGCCTTCAAGAAGGTGATGGGGAGCGCTCCACGCCGCTACGCGTTGCGCAGGCGCACCGCTGCGGCAGCGCACCGAGCGCGAAACTGAACGCGAGCGTCGGCGCGCTGCGAGGGGTGGGGCAGCGCAGACGTGGGGTCATTACTGCCCGAGCGATGAGGGCGGCTGCTTCGCGCTGAAGGTGGGTTCCTCAGCCTACGAATCGTCTGACACCCTTCCAGCGGCCCCCGCTTGAGGGAGTGTTTTGAACTGGACTGACCAGGGTGACGGGATATGAACCCTGGCGCAGCCACTGCCTTTGTCCGAGCCCAGAGCACCCGCGTTTCGAAAACATCCTGCTGTACATCCGGTCGGGAAGGTCCATGCGTATCGGCATCAAAGGAATCTTTCAAAAGCTCGTTCGCGCATTGGGTGGCTTGCTGCGGATCCTCGCGGTATGGCTCGCATTCTTCGTGGCGATGTGGGCCAGCCGAGGGGCAGGTGGCGGTGATGTCGCCTTGGGGTGCGCGATCGTGCTGGCCGGTGCGCTGTGGTGGCGCGGGTGGCGGCAGCGGTCGCGTGGTGCAAGCGTCAGGCGCGCCGTGGTGATGTCGCTGGCGCTGGTGCCCTTGGGATACCTGATGATCCCGCTGGCGTCGTCCGTGCTGCCTTCCTTGCCGACGGACGCGACGGTGCAGCTTTGGCCGACCGGGCCAGATCGCAAGGTGGCGGTCTATCGGTATCCGCCCGCCGATGCTGCTTCCGCCAACGGCCTGGCACTGGTGTTCGTGCACGGCGGGCCCGGCGCCTACGTGCGAGACTTCGAGCGCCGCTTCTTCGCGGAATTCGCCCGCGACGGTTTCGACGTGGTGCTCTACGACCAATTCGGCTCCGGCCGATCGCCTCTGGGCGATGCGCGCACCTACACGCACCAGAATAACGTCAACGACCTCGTGGCGGTGCTCGAGCGCGTCAACAAGCCCGTGGTGCTGGTGGGGCAATCGTATGGCGCGACGTTGGTCACCTCCGCGCTGATGCGGGCCGAGGTGCGCGATCGCGTGAAGTACGTCGTGTTGACCGAGCCCGGCAAGATTCCAGGAGCGGCGTTCTCCTCCAGCCCCATGATGGCGGAAAAGACCACGCGCGCGCCGGATGGTGCGCGGCCGCCCAGCGCCGCGGTGCTGACCAGGCTCATGGCGCCACGTGCGTTGCTGGCCTTGGCGCTGCCGGCGGATCAGCGCTATGTGTCGCAGGAAGAGCTCATCAACCATTACACGCCGGACGTGCAACGTGCGTTGGTGGCCAACGCGTTCTGCAAGGGCGATACCGGGTTGCTCGAGGCATTCGAGCCGGAGCGATTCAACCTGTTGGCCAATTTCCGCATCAGCCGGGAGGCGCAGGGGAGCCCGACGCCCGACCTCACGGGGATGTCCTCTCCCGTGTTGTTGCTGCTCGGCGAATGCAGCTATATCCCGCGCGGCCGGGCGATGGAGTACTTCGATGTCTACCGGATCGCCCGCAGTCACCTGATTCCGGGTGTTGGACATATTCCCTGGGGCAACGAGCGGGGGCAACGTCTGACACGCGAGGCGATCGTGCGCTTCGTGGCACAGCAGCCGGGTCCGCTGCCCGATGAGCCGACGGCATCCGAGCGGAACGCCTTTGTGTCGGCAGGGCGATAGGGACGCATTGACCGCGGCCACCCCAGCGGCTCAACCTGGCCGGAGCGAGGCGTGCGCAGGAGGCGGGTGATGTCGTGCTGCTCGAGTTCCTTGACACCGACACCGCCAGGTCCGCGCTCCTCACCGGCGCGGCTCGCGGCATCGCCCTCGGACATTCCCTCCGAGCGTGCTGCCGATCAGCAGGCCTCCTGGTGGCGCCCGGAGCACACCCGAAGGCGCCTTGACAGCCGCTCCACGCCTCATTATCTAGCGAACAAGATACTGGCGAGCCGGTGATAACGACTTTGAAACGGCGAACCGTTGGGACACAGCTTTCCTTCGCGCTTTACAGCGCAACGAATCGGATGGTGCGGTTGCACAAGCCGTTCCTCGAGCCGTTGGGCCTGACCTTCCCCCAGTACCTCGTCATCCTGGAGTTGCTGGACAACGAGCCACTTCCGGTGGGCGAGCTGGGTGCCCGCCTGGACATGGACACGGGGACGATCACGCCGCTCATCAAGCGGCTCGAGGCCTCGGGGAGGGTCACGCGAACACGCGACCCCGCCGATGAACGCCGGGTGCTGGTCAACCTGACTCCGGAGAGCCGCGCCCTCGAAGCGGAGGTCCGAGGCATCACCGACAAGATCAAGACGGCCTGCCAGCTCAGTCAGAAGGGCCTGGACGACCTTCGCCGGACTCTCGAAGCGCTCGCGCACCCCGCGGTCGAGTGAGGCCCCCACTCCCGACTCCCTCACTCAACAACCCAGGAGAAAAGATCATGAAGATTGGCATCATTGGCGCTGGCTATATCGGGAAGACCCTGGTGCGGAAGCTGAGCGGGGCCGGACATGACGTGAAGGTGGCCAACTCGCGTGGCCCCGACACGATCGAGGCCGACGTGCTGGCCCAGGGCGGACGCGCGGTGACGGCGGCGCAAGCCGTGGTGGATGTTGACGTCGTGATCCTCTCGATTCCCCTGGGCCGTATTCCGGGGATGGCGCAGCTGCTCTCCCGCGTGCCCTCCGCGACCGTCGTCATCGACACGTCGAACTACTATCCTTTTCGCGACGGGAAGATCGACGCCATCGAAGCGGGTCAGGTCGAGAGCCTGTGGGTGGCCGAGCAGTTGGGCCGGCCGATCGTCAAGGCCTGGAACTCGATCGGCTCCCACTCCTTCGCGACGAAGGGGAAGCCCGCGGGGACTCCGGACCGCATCGCGCTTCCCGTCGCGGCCGACCGCGACACGGATCGCCGAGTGGGAATGGCGCTCGTCGAGGACACCGGGTTCGACGCGTTCGACGCGGGCACGCTGGCGGAATCGTGGCGGCAGCAGCCTGGCGCGCCCTGCTATTGCACGGATCTCACGCGCGAGGAGTTGCCGGCCGCGCGCGCGACCGCCGAGGCGGCACGATTGCCCAAGCGGCGTGATCTGTCCGTGGCGGCCATCCAGGAGCGGATGAGCGACAGCAAGGCAAATCCCGACTCGGAATACGGCGTCCGCCTGACTCGCGCGTTGTTCAGGTGACGGCGAGCCGTCTCAACGCCACTCGAACAAGGCTTCGTGAGCGCATTGAGCCGTCGCTCGTGAGCCATCCAACTTCGACAAATGCCCTTCGCAGCCCTCGCCCGACGAATTGCAGATTCACGGCATCAGTTTTCGCGACCGCGGACAGGGCCATGCAACCCTCTATATGGGTCTCGCCGTCTTTGGAGGCATGGCGTTCGGCATGGGGCTGTTAAGGAACTGGAGCGGGTGTAGGTCGGGGCCTCCATCCGCTCCCGGTTGCTTCCCTGGAGGCGTTCCTCGCCCAGGGGCGGCGCAGAGGTGCGGCAGGTGGTTCCCGGTTCCCTCCCTATAGCGGGAACCGGAACCGCCTCCCCAACGCTGCCTGCGCCACCGCGCTCATCGACCGGGTCGTATAGAACCCTTCCGCCATTCGCCTCGCGACCTCCCTCGCGGCGCAGACTGGAAGGAGCCTTTTCAGAATGATCCTCCGCGACGTCACAGATGAGGACCTTCCCATCTTCTTCGAACACCAGCGCGACCCAGAAGCGCTGCGCATGGCCGCATTTCCATCGCGGGAGCGCGAGGCGTTCATGACCCACTGGCGCACAAGGTTCTCCGCCCTGAAAACGTCAACCGCACCATCGTCATGGGCCGCGTGGTCGTTGGGTACATCGGCAGTTGGGAACAGGATGCCGGGCGCCTCGTCGGTTATTGGATGGGTCGCGAGCATTGGGGCAAAGGCATCGCCACGCGGGCCCTCTCGGAGTTTCTCGTGCTCGAGCCCGCCCGGCCGCTCCATGCGTGGGTCGCTCTCCACAACCTCGCGTCGATCCGCGTCCTCGAGAAGTGTGGCTTCCACACCCTGCTCAACGAGAGCCCGCATCACCCGGGTGGAGTCGCCGAAGTCCTCATGAGGCTTGGTTCGACGGAGTGAGTGGGGCTCGCGCATGCCCGCAGACAACCGATGGAGCATCCCTCATTCGCTCCATCGGCCGAACATCGAAGCTATCTACCTCCTCTGGTTCCGGCTTCGCCCCTGTTTGGGGACGCCTTCCAGGGAGCGTCAGTTGATTCGCATCACGAACTTGCCCAGGTGATGCTTGAGCACCTCCTGCTGCGCCTTCGCCGCCTCCTCCAGCGCGTAGACGCGGCCAATCTCCAGATGGAAGGGGCCGGCTTCGATCAGCTCGTTGATGCGTTCGAGGGACCTGGGGTTGGGGATGCCGTCGTAGGCCTTCGTCTGAACCCCTTCGGGCCCTTTCGGCGCGGGCTCCACGCCGTTCGGGTACGCGATGCGCCCTCCCTCGCGGACGTGGCGGAGCAGGGGCTCGGCGGCGTCACCCCTGGCCAGCACCAGCGCGGCGTCGAAGCCTTCGGGCGCGAAGTCGCGGCAGGCCTTCTCCAGGTCTCCCTGTTTGCCGTCCACCACCGCGTCAGCGCCCAGCCTCCTGACCAACTCCACGCCGTCCTCGCCGGAGGCGACCGCCAGCACCTTCGCCCCCATCCTCCGGGCCAGTTGCAGCGCGAGGTGCCCCAGGCCTCCACTGGCTCCGAAGAGCAGCAGCTTCTGCCCGGACTCGAGCTGGAGATGGTCCTCCAGGCCCTGGATGGCCGTGACACCATCCCCCCGAGCGCGGCGGCCTCTTCCACCGTCAGCCCCTTGGGCACCTTCGCCGCATGCTCCGCCTTCACCGCGACGTACTCCGCGTAGAAGCCTCCCTTGGGACTCATGAACGCGGTGCCGTAGACGGTGTCGCCGACCTCGCGGTCCTTCACGTTCTTGCCTACGGCGATGACTTCCCCCGCTCCGTCGGTGCCGGGCACGTACGGGAAGCGGGGCCCGCCGGGGACCATGTCCTTCATTTCGCCTTCGCGCTCCAGGTGGTCCCAGACTCCGATCCCCGCCACCGCGACGCGGATGAGGATTTCGTCGTCGCCACAGGCAGGCACGGACATGGACTTGATACCCAGCACCTCCGGGCCGCCGAAGGTGTCGAGCGCCGCGGCCTTCATCTTGTCGGGAATGGACGATGCCATTGCTGTCACTCCTTCTCGGGTTGAGCGGTACGTCCCCGAAAGGATGCGCATGCCGCGTCCGACGGTTGACGGGTCCCTTGCTGGGCGGGCGGCGGAGGCTGCCTTCACCGCGCCTCTCCTCGCTTCCACGAGTGCGTCCGCTGGTCATCTCCCCGAGGACATGCGCGCGGGCCTGGGCGTGGTGCGCCGGTGGTGCGGAACTCGTCCGGAGCGGGTTTCTCGAGTGAGCCACCCAAGGAAAATCCCGAGCAACTTCGCGAGGTGAAGGGGAATGGGCCCTCCTGGATTCGAACCAGGGACCAATCGGTTATGAGCCGGGGTGGGGTGGGTTGGCAGGGGGTGGCAGTCCCTGTCACCGGCTCGCAACCCATGGAAAGCATTGGGGTTTCCAGCGTCGCGGAGGCGGAGCCGGTTGGCACCGTTTCCACCGTTTCGACTGGGCGTGGTGCGCCGGTGGTGCGGAGCGTGGTGCGCGCCCTGGTGCGGCCCGTGGGCCCCGCGATGCTCACGGTCCGCGAGGTGGCGGGAGAGCTAGCCGTCTGCCGAGCCACGGTCTACGCGCTCCTGGAACGTGGGGAACTGGGTCGGGCGCTCCATCCGCATCCCGTCCGCGTCCTTGGAGGCATTCTTCGCTCGTGGGGGCGCTGAGCCCGTGAAGGATGCCCTACACCCCTGCCTCCAGTCGCTCAAAGAACTCTTTCAGTTCGCTCGAAGAGGAAGCTTCAGCGAGAGACACGCCATCTCGTTCAAAAACGAAGTCACCTGATGCGAGGTCGAGAACCGCCATGTGTGCGGCTCCGTCTTCCCATACAGTCAACTCGCCCAGCTGCTTTCCTCGCTCGACTCGCAGCCGGGCTGACGCCCTGAAATCTTCGTTGACATGGAAATCAATGGTTGCACCCAAGCCTCTGAGCGTCTCGCTTTTCGTGCGCAGCCATCGAACAAAATCGGCGAACGACCAAGTAGCGTTGTTCATGGAATAGTGACTCGAATGTTTGTTGCGAGAGGCATCTCCGTGGGGATTGCGAATCCCTTGGCCGCGGCAGCCCGTGCCTCAAGTGAGCCAGGCCCGAAAACCCGTCCCCACCCATTCACGGTGTCGTGGATACGAAGCTGTGCTGTGGGAACATCAAACTCCACGAAGCGGGTGCTCTGTGGCGGAGGCTTGAATGCGGAAGCATTGGGCGGAACCGTTACATGGGTGGCACCGGCGCCGTTGTGCGGAGCCTGCACTCGCCCGCTCTCCACCATCGCCTTGTACTCGGCCTCGGACATCCATCGGCCAACCCGGGTTGTTCCCGCCTCATTCGTGGGTCTCCCTGTCAGGCTGCCCTGCTTCACGGGTTGTTCTCCGCCCCCGGGTCCCATGGCCGTGGCGGCTACGGCGGTCGGCGCTAGCCCCACCACCAGTGCCTGGGTCCCCAGTGTCACGGTTCCTACCAACCCCGCCGCCTCTAGCCTCACCCCTGTGCGTGCCGTGGAGGCCAACGCCGCTTGATGGAAGCCGGGCAACTTGGGCCCTTTGGTCAGGAAGCTCGTCTGGCCTGCGATGGCCGCTGTCGCCAGCAGGAGGAGCACGCGCATACCGTTGTCCCCCAGTACTCGGCCATAGCGGCGGCCGGCCTGCCCCAACTCCTCGGTGGTGGTCGCACGTTGGGAGTCCTCCAGCAATTGCCATCCGGCTTTCATCATGGCCCACACCGGGCCCAATCCCAGGTAGGCCACCAGCCAGACGGTGAGCACGGCCGCGAGCCCCTTCGTCAAAGGATCAGGGAGAAGGAGAGTCACAAGGTATGTGCTCAGGGCCGTGTAGACCATCACTTTGAAGGCGAGTGGATCCAGGAACTCGCTCATGGGCACTGTAGCGCCTTCCCACACGGAATCCATGGAGTAAGAAAGTGCCAGCCGCAAGCGTGCCAGAGTCTCTTGAGGTGGTGCGTTCTTCGGTAGCCTGAGGCAACCGTCCGGAGGCTCCGAGGGCGCACACTGGCTCATGAGCATGTGCTGGGCCTTGTCTTGCGACCCTCCCCAGGAGACGAGTATCACCCGTCCTTGCTTCTCGGAGGTGGAGAGAGGGTTAGTGGCATGTGCAGCACGAGATCCGTCAAGGCTCCAAGAAATTCCTCTTGGCGGATCTCTACGGGTGGAGGATCGACGGACGGTGGGGTGTAGACGACGGGGGGCCCTGTCCTGTGTCGAGGCGAATCTCGGGCCGAGTCACACAGTTCGTCAACCAGGGCAACACCAGGAGCAGCCCAAGTCTACTCCATGTAGTACGCATATGTTTTCCCATACGCCTATTTAGGTTGGGAGGACGAGACGGGAACCTATAGGGCACGTCTGACGTGGATAGCCGGAGCGATCGGCCTGCATGCTGGGCATGTCTCTATCATCATGCGGTATGCGCGCCGATGGACGCGAGCCAGCATGCGCTCGTGCCCGGAGTGGTTCGTATCATGGTGCGGCTGGTGGGCCCCGCGATGCTCACGGTCCGCGAGGTGGCGGGCGGGCTGGCCGTCTGCCGGGCCACGGTCTACGCGCTCCTGGAGCGCGGGGAACTGGAGCGGGTGTGGGTGGGGCGCTCCATTCGCATCCCTGGAGGAGTTGCTCGCCCGGACGCGACGCTGAGGTGTGGTCAGTGGTTCCGAGGTTTCAGCCCTGTGGGGAAGCGGAATCACGCTTCTGTGTGCTCGGCTCCGAGCGAGTAGCGCTAGGTGCGTGGGAACGGAGGTATATTACCGTCATGCGCTCGCTTCTCGTCGTGCTGTGCCTCCTCTCCGCATCCTCTTTGGTTCGCCCATTCACGACCGTTGGATCGCTCGTGGTAATGAGGCTCTTGGGAAGAGCCAATCCTTGAGCAAGAGCCTGGGGCCTCCAAACTCCGTACAGCGCGTGGAGACGATGGTCGAGATAGCATTCGTACTCTACGCGGACCCAGATACGAAGCTTCGCTCCGTTGATGCATCGGGTGGTGAGGTGTTTCATGTTCTTCTGGGTGGTGGTGGAGAATTCGATTTGGTTTATATCTACGATGGAGAGGGGCGCCTGGTCGGCACGCGACTCGATTCGTTACCAAAGGGATGGTCGGTTGTTTTTCTGACTGAGCTAAATCAGATCGCAGTGCAGTTTTTGGCGCAGCGGCGAAAAGCGATGGGTCTTGCTTCATTACCCGCTCCTATGCCGATGTTGGTGAGCCTGGGGATTGGACCGTCTATTCTCTTTGATCTCGCTGAGCCCCTACATCCTCTCGTGGTGAGTGAGGGCACGTTGAACGCGGCAGCCGTGGAGAAACCGTCTGCTGAAAAGCCATTTGATCCGGAGGAGTACCTGCGTGAAGCGGATTCAACTCCCGCAGTAGTGGAGAAGCCGTCCACTGAAAAGCCATCTAGCCCGAAGCAAAAACTTCGTGGGAAGGCGGCTGCAAAGTCCGGAAGCATGTAAAGTGATCTCGCCCACCATCATGGATGGAGGTCTACGTCCTCCTGGACGCAGAGGACATGCGCGCGGGCCTGGGCGTGGTGCGCTGGTGGTGCGGAACTCGTCCGGAGCGGGTTTCTCGGGTGAGCCACCCAAGGAAAATCCCGAGCAATTCCGCGAGGTGAAGGGGAATGGGCCCTCCTGGATTCGAACCAGGGACCAATCGGTTATGAGCCGACAGCTCTAACCGCTGAGCTAAGGGCCCTCGAACCTCGCGAAGCGACGCCATTATAGCGCGCCGCGCCGGGAAATCTCCTCAGCGTTTCACGCGCCAGTGGGTGCCTTCGCCTTCCAGCCGCACCCCCTCGGCCTTCAGCCGCCGGGCCTGCTCCACCGCCACCGCGGGCGCGAGCGTCCCGTTCGAGCGCAGCACCCGCCACCAGGGCACGTTCTCGAGCGTCTTCAACTCCCGGCCCACGCCCCGCGCCGCCCCCGGCCGCCCCGCGTAGAGCGCCACCTGCGCGTACGAGCGCACCTCGCCCCGGGGAATGGCGCGCACCGCCCGGCGCACCGCCTCGGGGAAGGAGGGGCGGCGTGGACTCCTCGCGGCGCGGGCTCTTCTTCTTCACGGCCATGGCGGACTCCTCCCAAAAGAACAAAGCCCCCGCGTCCACGAGGGAGGCGGGGGCCTGGGTGACTACAGCCGGGTTGCGGCCTAGCTCTCCACGAAGGAGCGCAGGCGCTTGGAGCGGCTCGGGTGGCGCAGCTTGCGCAGCGCCTTGGCCTCGATCTGACGGATGCGCTCGCGCGTCACCTCGAAGTCCTGGCCCACCTCCTCGAGGGTGTGGTCGCTCTTCTCGCCGATGCCGAAGCGCATGCGCAGCACCTTCTCCTCGCGCGGCGTGAGCGTGGCGAGCACCTTGCGGGTCTGCTCGGCCAGGTTCATGTTGATGACCGCGTCGGAGGGCGACACGAGGCTCTTGTCCTCGATGAAGTCGCCCAGGTGGCTGTCCTCTTCCTCGCCGATGGGCGTCTCCAGGGAGATGGGCTCCTTGGCGATCTTGAGCACCTTGCGCACCTTGTCGAGCGGCAGCTCCATCTTCTCCGCGATCTCCTCGGGCGTCGGCTCGCGGCCGATCTCCTGCACGAGGTAGCGGCTGGTGCGGATGAGCTTGTTGATGGTCTCGATCATGTGCACCGGGATGCGGATGGTGCGGGCTCGGTCCGCGATGGCGCGGGTGATGGCCTGACGGATCCACCAGGTGGCGTAGGTCGAGAACTTGTAGCCGCGCTTGTACTCGAACTTGTCCACGGCCTTCATCAGGCCGATGTTGCCCTCCTGGATGAGGTCCAGGAACTGCAGGCCGCGGTTGGTGTACTTCTTGGCGATGGACACCACGAGGCGCAGGTTGGCCTCGACCAGCTCCGTCTTGGCGCGCTCGGCGCGGCGCTCACCGGAGCGGATGGCCTCGTAGTTGCGGCGCAGCTCGTTGACCTCGAGGTTGGCCTCCTCCTCCACGCGCTTGATGTTGCGCGTGGCGGTGCGCACGTCGCGGTCGAGCGCCTCGAGCTGCTCGGCGGTGACGTTGAGCTTGCGCAGCGCCTTCTTCATCGCCTCGGGGTCTTCCTTGGCCTCGCGCAACAGCTCGCGCATGGGCTCGATGGACATGCCGTAGCGGCGCTCGTGCTCGCGCAGCTCGCCCTCGGCCTTCTCCACGCGCTCGATGAGGGCCTTGAGGTTGCCGACGATGCGGTCGACCTGCTTCTTGTTCAGCCGCATCTCCTCGAGGACTTCCATCATCTTGGTGCGCAGGTCCTTGACTTCCTGCTTGAGCTCCTTGCGCTTGACGTCGGTGTGCTTCTTCTTGCTGGAGAGCTCCGCGTCGAGCACCTCGCAGTCCTTGGCGAACTTGCGGATGCGCTCGATCTGCTTGTTGATCTGCTCGATCTTGTTCAGCTCGCTCTGGGCGAGCTGCTGCGGCTGGGCCTCGCCCTCGGGGGTCTCCTCGGCGGCCTCGGCCTCCTCGGCCTCGCCCTGGGTCTCCTCGGGCGCGTCCTTGATGACGTCGCGCACGCGCAGCTTGCCCGTCTTGAGCTTGTTGCCGATGTCGAGGATCTCCACCATGGCGACGCTGCAGGCGAGCAGCGCGCGCAGCACTTCCTTCTCGCCGTCTTCAATGCGCTTGGCGATTTCGACTTCGCCCTCGCGGGTGAGCAGGCTCACGCTGCCCATCTTGCGCAGGTACAGGCGCACGGGATCGTTGGACTTGCCACCCGGCTCGTCGTCCTCGTCCTTCTCGTCCTCGTCGGCCTCGGCGCGCTCTTCCTCCACGGCGACGGTGGGCTTGATCTCCGTGTTCTGGGCGGCCTTCTGCGCGTCGACGATCTCGATGTCGTTGTCGCCGAACATGCTCATCACGTCGTCGATCTGATCCGACGACACGATGTCCGCGGGCAGGGCGTCATTGACCTCGTCGTAGGTGAGGAAGCCCTTCTCGCGACCAGCGGCCAGGAGGTCCTTGACCTCCTTGCGGTCGGCGATGGGCTCCTCGTCCACCTCGTCCTCGACGGCGTCGGGGTCCACCTCGACGGCGGCGGCGGCTTCTTCAGCGGCCTCCTCGGGGTCGACGTCGCCGTCGTCCACCTGGGTGACGGCCTTGCGCTTCTTGAGCGTCTCGGTGGCCTTCTCGGCCGCGGCGGCCTTCTCGCTCTTGTCGGCCTTCTTCGCCTGGACCGCGGGCGTGGCACCGGCGTCCGCCTCCTGAGCCGAGGCCTCCTCGGGAGACTTCTTCTTCTTACGGATCTCCGGGGCCACCTTCTTCTTGGGCTTGACGGCCACCTTCGAGGAGGGTTTCTGCGTCGGCATTCGGGTACTTCTCCTTAGAAAAACAGGGCCTTGGCCTGGAGCGAACCGGGCGATCTATCGCAAAGTGAAGGATTCTTACAAACGCGAAGTCAAACCGGTTGCATCGGGGTCTTTGTTCCCGCATGAGGGTGGGTTTCCTCCTCCACCCGTTTCTTGAGGGCCAGCAGCTCCATGCGCTGGGCGAAGAGCTGTTTGGCCTCCTCGGACAGGTCCATGGCGCCGACGGTCTGGGCCGTCACGCGGCCGATGTAGTCCAACTGGAGCTTGATCCGGCGCAGCATGATGGATCGGCACACCTGGAGGAAGTAGTGCTCTAGGGCGGACCCCTGCAGGGAGGCGAGCTGGCGCATGGCGGCTTCCACGGCCCGTTTCACGAGATCGGGGGCCTCGAACAGGGCGTCCTCGGCCCCGTGGCCAGAGGTAGCGTGGGCGAGGACCAGCCGCAACCCGGAGTGGGACAGCTCGTCATGGACGCGGAAGGTGTCGCGGGCGATGAGCCGGGGCTCGCGCAGGATGGTGGCGACGTAGAGCGCCTCCAGGGAGTCCGGGGGTTTGACGGGAGGGGGGCGCTGGGCGGGGGCGCCCGGAGGGGGAGCCCGGCCCGGGGCCCGGCCGGGAGCGGAGCCGGGGCGGCCGGAAGGAGCGGACGAACCCGCCCGGGGCGCCGGGGTGGGGGAGGGGGAGGCGCCTTGGAGCGCAGCGCGGACTCCAGCTCGGAGGCGGGCAGGCCGCACCAGGTGCTCAGCGCGGCGAAGAAGGCCGAGCGCACCAGCCCCACCGGGAGCTGCGCCGACACGGGCTTGAGCCGCTCGAGCGCGGCCATCTTCTCCTCGAAGCTGGCCTCCTTGCCCTGGGGCAGGACGGTGGAGAAGACGTGGGCGGTGAGGGGCCGGGCCTCGCCGAGCAGCCGCTCCAGGCCGGCGGTGCCCTCGCGGCGGATGAAGGTGTCGGGATCATCTCCCGTGGGCAGCAGGGCCACCTTGGCGGCGGCGCCCGCGGCGAGCAGGGGGCCGGCCAGGCGCTCCACCGCCGCCGGCCCGCCCGGTCGCCGTCGAGCAGGAGGAAGAGCTCCGGGCCTCGGCGCGGCCGAGCGCCTTGAGGTGTCCCGGGGTGAGGGCGGTGGAGCAGAGCGCCACCGTGTGCTTCACCCCTTCCTGGTGCAGGGCGATGCAGTCGAAGTAGCCCTCCACGAGCACGGCGGCCTTGCGGCGGCGGATCTCATCGCGCGCCTGATCCATGCCGAAGAGCGTCTCGCTCTTGTTGTAGAGCCGGGACTCGCGGGAGTTGAGGTACTTGGGGCCCTCGTCCGAGCCCACCAGCCGGGCACCGAAGGCGATGGGGCGGCCCTCGGGGGCGCGGATGGGGATGATGAGGCGGCCGCGGAAGAAGTCGTAGTAGCCCTCGCCCTTCTGGCGCCGGTTGACGAGGCCCGCGTTCAGGCCCCATTCCACCATGCCCGCCTGGGTGAGCTTGTCCGCGAGCGACGACCACGCGTCCGGCGCCCAGCCGAGGCCGAACGCCCGGGCCGTCTCCTCGGAGATGCCGCGGCTGGCGAGGTAGTCGCGCGCGAGGCGTCCTTCTTCCTCCCACAGGAGTGAGCGGAAGTGCTCGGCGGCCGGTCCGTGGCCTCCTTGAGCTGCTGCCGTTCCCGGGCGGCGGGGTCCTGCGCGGCCTCCAGGTCCACGCCCACCTCGCGCGCCGGTCGCGGATGGCGTCGATGAACGTCTTGCCCAGGTAGCGCTGGACGAAGGCCACGGCGTCGCCGCTCGCCCGGCACCCGTGGCAGAAGTAGAAGCGCTTCTCGGGGATGACGTAGAAGGAGGGGGTCTTCTCCTGGTGGAAGGGGCAGCGGCCCTTGTACTCGCGCCCGGCCTTCTTCAGCTCCACGTAGCGCGAGACGAGGCTCACCAGATCCACCCGCTCGAGGACTTCCTGAATCTTGTGCTCGGGGATCACGAGATCCACCCCTTGCGGCCGGGATGCGCGGGCCGCCATGGTCCGCGCACCGACGCCCGCGGACGAGTATGGGAAGCCCCCTGACACACGAGCGGCCCGCCACCAGGGGGCCACCGGCGCGCGTCCGGCCGGAATAGGAGATGAGGACGAGGAGGGGCATGTCGGCGCGTCGTGCCCCGCCCCTGGGGGTGGCGGATCACGACGGGGACTACCCTTAACGGCCGATCAGGGGCCGGGCAAAAAATCGCCCGGCGCCCCGCTCGAGGCCGGGGTGCTCAGGACAACTTGGACAGCTGGCTCTTCACTTCCTCGGAGATGGCGCGGCCCTCGGCGCGGCCCTGGAGCTTGGGGGTGAGCAGCTTCATCACCGCGCCCATGTCCTTGGCGCTCTTGGCACCCGCCTCGGAGATGGCGGCCTGGACCGCGGCGCGCAGCTCGTCCGGGGTGAGTTGCTGGGGCAGGTACTTCTGGAGGATGACGATCTCCTGCTCTTCCTTCTCGGCCAGGTCGGCGCGGCCACCGGCATTGAACTGCTCGATGGAGTCGCGGCGCTGCTTGATGAGCGTGCCGATCACCTGGAGGATGCCCGCCTCGTCGAGCGGACTGGTGGCTCCGGGCTCCACTTCCTTGTACTTGACGGCGCTCTTGATCATCCGAATGACGCTGGTCACGGACTCATTCTTCGACCGCATCGCGTCCTTGAGGTCGGCGTCGAGGCGCTCTCTGACGGTGGCCATACAGGTCTCCAAGCGTGTGGGGGAGGGTGCTGAAAAGACGGAAGCCAGGGCGCGTACCTGACGCGTGCCCTGGCTCCCGGTGGTGCGGCTAGTACGTCTTGCGCGCCTTCTTCACCGCGCGCTTCTTGGCCGCGAGAGCCTTCTTCTTGCGCTTCACGGAAGGCTTCTCGTAGTGCTCGCGCTTGCGGATCTCGGAGAGAATTCCAGCCTTCTCGGTGGCCTTCTTGAAGCGCTTGAGCGCGCTCTCGATGGACTCGCCGTCCTTGACTCGAATGCCGGGCATATCGTCACCTCCTTCCGGATGCGTTGAGGGTTGGGGGGCGCCGATATGACGCAGCGGCGGTGAAAACGCAAGGACGCCCTCGGAAAGGATGGGGCGGCTGCGCTAGAGTGCACCCCCCGTGACTGCCTCCCTCCTGCTGCTGCTCCTTCTGTCGGCCGGTCAGCCTGGTTCCCAGGGGGCGACGGGGTGCTGGACGGCCTGCCAGCGCCACGTGCAGGACCCCACCCTGCGCGCCCGCGTCTGCCGCACCTGCCTCACCTCCGGCCGCGCCGAGGGCTGGCTCCTGGAACTGGCCGGGACACCCGAGCCCGCCGCCCAGGCCGCGCTGCGCTCGGCGCTGGGGGACCCGAACTGGCGGGTGCGCTGGGGAGCGGTGCGGGCCCAGGCGAAGCTCCAGGGCGTGCTCGACCGGCGGATGCTCGCCGACTGGGTGAGCGACATCCCCGCCCGGGACGAGGTGATCGCATGTGTCACGGCCGCCCGGGCCGCCGCCGCCACGGGCGCTTCCACGGCGTCCTTCTTGAAGGAGGCGGGCGCGCGGGGACCCGCGGCCGCCGCCCGGGTCTGGGAGAAGCGTGACGCGGTGCGGCGGGCCCTGGAGGTGGAGGTGTACGCCGAGGACGCGGCGCTCCGGGGCGAGGCGCTGCTGCACCGGCCACCTTCCTCGGCCGGACACCCGCCCGGGTGGTGCTGGAGGCCATGGCCCAGCGTCCCGAGGCCGCCGATGCCGCCCCCGCCTCCGCGCTGCTCTGGGTGGCGGACAAGCAGGACACCTCCGTGGGCCGCCTGCTCCTGCTGGAGGCCCGGCAGTCCTCGGATCAGGTCCTCATCAACCGCCTCTTCGCCGTGTACTCCCAGGAGTTGGAGGCGCTGCAGAAGGGCCTGTCCGCGCCGGATGTCGCCTCGCGGCGCGCCACCGTGCAGTCCCTGCGGCTCTATGGCCCCCTGGCGCGGCGCGAGCTGGAGCGGGCCCTGGGGGACGAGGACCCGGGCATCCGTCAGATCGCGGCGCGGGCGCTCGCCCAGTCCGAGGGCCTGTCCCTCACGGAAGCCGCGGGCCGGTGGCTCCGGGCGGCGGACTCCGCGCCCGCCACCCGGCGCGCCTGGTGGGAGGTGGCCGCGGCGGACAAGAAGTGCGACGCCTTCCTCCTGGAGCTGGCGCGGGACACCCGGCTTCCCCCCGTCACGCGCGGCGAAGCGGTGGCGAGGCTGTCCGAGTGCGCGAAGCTCGCCGTGCGCCACTTCGACGAGGTGTCCACCTTCCTCACGGACGAGCAGCCCCAGGTGCGCGCGGGCGCGGTGCGGGCGCTCGCCCAGCCGCGCTCGGCGCTGGGGGATGGAGCCGTCGCCGCCGCGCTCGAGGATGCCGCGCCGGAGGTGGTGGTCGCGGCCCTCTTCGTGGTGGGCCAGCACCGCCAGAAGGAGCGCGCCGAGGACGTGGTGGCCCTGCTGGACGCCGTGTCCCGGAGGTGCGGCAAGCCGCCATCGAGGCCCTGGAGCGCCTGGGGCGCGCGCAGGATGTGAAGCCCCTGGCCCGCGTGCTGAGCGGGGACCGCGTGGCCGCGGTGCGCGTGGCCGCGGCGCGGGCCCTGGGAATTCTGGGCGGGCCGTTCGCCGCCTCCGCGCTCAGTCAGGCCTTGTCCAAGGATTCCGACTCCCATGTCCAGCACGTGGCGCGGCGGGGCCTGGAGCGGCTCGGCTTCAACCCTCCCTAGCTTCTTCTTGCCGCCATCGAGGGCCTGTCTGTAGGGTGCCATGTCTGGAGAGGTGAGCATGAAGATGACACGAGCCATCGTCGTCGAGCCGCGAACCGCTGGGCGTCGCAAGCTGGCGGAGGGCCTGGAGAAGGCGGGCCTCGAGGTCTTCGCGGCGGCGGAGTGGGGCGAGGAGTCGAGCCGGGCCCAGGTGGTGGTGCTGGGGCCCTCGGTGGAGGAGCCCGCGAAGGTGGCGCGCAAGGTGCGCGCGCGGCTGCCGGGGGCGCTCGTGTTGCTCGCGCGCGAGCAGCCGGGCAAGGCGCCGGGGTTCGCCGATGGCGTGCTGCCCCTGCCGGTGTCCGCGAAGGATCTCCAGGTGCGGCTGCCGGAGCTGGTGAAGCTGCGCACGCTCTCGCGCGGCGCGCCCGCTCGCAAGGGCCGGTCCGCTGGGGCGGCCGAGGCGGTGCGACTGCCGTCCGAGGGGTTGTTGGATCCCCTACCCAGTTCTACGCCTTCCCGCACTTCAAGGACCTCGTCTTCGTGGAGGTGAAGCGCTCGCGGCGCTACGGCCTGCCGCTGGCGCTGGCGCTGGTGGCCTTCGACTCGCTGCCGGTGCAGGTGGATCGCCACTTGCGCGAGCAGCTCCATGGAGGGCTGGCGCTCGCCATCCGGCGCTCGCTGCGCGACACGGACTTCCCGGTGCAGTACTCGCCGGATCGCGTGCTGTTGCTGCTGCCGCACACGGACCGGCCGGCGCCCAGACGGTGGCGCGCCGCGTGTGCGAGCGCGTGGCCCGCTCCAGCCTCGCCTTCGATGATCAGGTGCTGCGGCCCACCGTGTCCGTGGGGCTGTCCGCGCTCGCGCCGGGACGCGACGAGTCCTTCTCGGACATGGTGCGCCAGGCGCAGCGCTCGCTGGACGCCGCCCGGGCGGCGGGGGGCAACCGGGTGGAGATGCTCGCGGAGACGGCCGGACTCGAGGCCGGCTCCTGAGCGGTACTCGGTACTGGCGGGCTCAGGAGCCGCTGACGGCCTTGCCGTCCACGCGGTTGCGGCCGCCGCGCTTGGCCCGGTAGAGGTACTTGTCCGCCGCGGCGATGATGTCCTCGGCCTGGGCGTAGTCCGAGTCGTGCAGCGTGGCCACTCCCAGGCTGATGGTCACCTTGATGGGGGTGCCGCTGAAGATGAAGTCCGTGCGGTCCACCGCCGCGCGGCAGCGCTCGGCGCACGACATGGCCTGCTCCTCGGCGGACTCGCGCAGCATGAGGGCGAACTCCTCGCCGCCGTAGCGCGCGAACAAGTCCTCGGTGCGCACCGTGTCGCTCACCCGCTGCGCGATGCGCGTGAGCACGTAGTCGCCCGCCGGGTGGCCGTACACGTCGTTGATCTTCTTGAAGTGGTCCACGTCGAACATCACCAGCGACAGGGCCACCCGGTGACGCAGGCAGTAGGCGAACTCCTTGCGCAGCGTCTCCATGAAGTACTTCTTGTTGTACAGGCGCGTGAGCCCGTCGCGCGTGGCCGACTCGTAGATGCTGCGCTGGTAGGCCTCCTCCAGTTGATCCTGGATGGAGAACTTGAGCACCGTGTTGGAGCCGATCTGGATCTTGTCGCCATCGTAGAGCGGCGCGGCGCTCACCTTCAGGCCGTTGAGGAACGTGCCGTTGGTGCTGCCCAGGTCCACGAGCTGGAAGCGGCCATCCCCGAGCGACACCACCTTGGCGTGCTTGCGCGAGATGCCATCGTCCTCGACCTGGAACTGCGCCTCCACGCTGCGGCCGAGCACCGTCTCGGAGCGATCCAGCTTGAACATCCGCCCGATGCCGGAGGCCGACTTCGCGCTGATCACGATGAGATACGCGCTCTGCTGTGGCGCGGCGGCTCCCAGCAGGTCCGAGATGGAATGGACGGCGGTCTTCTCGTCGGACATCGTGCCCCCCATCTTATGGGTCGAGGATTGGTAGCAGCAAGCAGACCTCGGGCCACCCGCCCCGCCATGATCCCTCTTAACGGGCGCGTCTCGACTTTTTGGCCGGAGTCCCGTGAACATTCGAGGGGCGATCGGTCATCTCGCCGACAATCGGCGTCTGGATGAACCGGGCCCGTGCCTCCCTGTCCTGGTGGTAGGCGAGCCCCTGCATGAGCTTCACCAGCGCCGCCGAGGGCGTCATGTCTCCCCCGCTCAGTGCCCCCTCGGCGAGCGCGGCCGCGCCGGATTCATACAGGGACAGGTCCACGCCGTTGTGGTGGGCCCGGCTCACCACCACCACCGGCACGTCGCGCGCGCGCGCCTCGCGGAACAGCGGCAGCAGGGAATGGCCCAGCTTGGGATCCAGGGGGTAGTTGCCCGCGCCATAGGCCTCGAGCACCGTGCCGCGCACCTGGGGCAGGAGCGCCAGGGGCAGCGCGGGATCCAACCCGGGGAAGACCTTGAGGAGGAAGACGCGCGACTCGAGCCGCTCGCGCAGGCGCCGGGGGCCCTTCTGCCCGAGACCTGGAGCGAAGGTGGCCTCCACTCCGAGCGTGCCGAGCAGGGGGCAGTTGGGGCTGTCGAAGGCGTCGTACTCGGCCACCTTCACCTTGCGGGCGCGGTTGCCGCGGTAGAGGTGGGAGTCGAAGCAGATGCTCACCTCGGGCGGGCCCTGCAGGGCGGAGAGCACCGCGTCGATGAGGTTGAGCCGCGCGTCCGAGCGTACCTCGCCCAGCGGCCGCTGCGAGCCCGTCATCACCACGGGCTTGTCCAGGCCGGGCAGCAGGAAGGAGAGGGCGCTCGCGGTGTAGGCGAGCGTGTCCGTGCCATGAGTCACCACGGCGCCATCGAAGTCGGGCAGCCGGCGGTGCAGGTGCGCGGCGAGCCGACTCCACAGCTCGGGCTGCATCTCCGAGCTGTCCAGGTTGCAGAAGAGCTCCAGCTCGATATCGGCGAGCTGGAAGAGTTCAGGGCAGCGGGACTTGAGCGTCTTGAAGAAGGCGGCGGGGCGCAGCGCGGACGGCCGGCCTCCGGCCATCCCCAACGTGCCGCCCGTATGCAGCAGGAGGAGTCTGGGCATGGGAGAGGCCCTTCCCTGGCAGAGCCAGGGTTGCTTTACAAGCCTCGCGCGCATGGCTAAACCGGCGATGTGCTCCCCGCCCGCCGCAACCGCGTCCTCCTGGCTCTCACCCTGGCGCTGACGGCCCTCGCCGGCGCCCCCTCCTCCGAGGCGGCTCCGCCGACCCCTCCGGCCCCCTCCAAGCCCGCCGCTCCCATGCCGCCCGGCACGTCCGGCGCCTCGGCCCTCCAGGGCATTCCCGGCATGGACTTCTCCGCGCTGTCGCCCGCGGCCCAGAACGAACTGGCCACGGTCCTCTCGGATGAATTCTGTTACTGCGGCTGCCCCCACACGCTCGGCCAGTGCCTCAAGGGGCATACGAGCTGCCAGCATGCCAGGCGCATGACGCGGCTGGCCGCCCGGCAGGCCGCCGCGGGCGTGCCGGCCACCGACATCATCGTCGCGCTCTCCGAGTACTACGCCTCCTTCCGCGCGCCCCGGCAGAAGTTCGAGGTGGATCCGCGCATGTGCACCGGGGACGCCAAGGCCCCGGTGACGCTGGTGGAGTTCTCCGACTTCGAGTGCCCCTACTGCGGCAAGGCCCGGCCGGTGCTCGAGGCCTTCGCGAAGAAGAACGCCACCAAGGTGCGCTTCTGCAACGTGCCCTATCCGCTGCCCATGCACCCCAACGCGGTGCCCGCCGGCCAGGCGGTGTTGTGGGCGCGCGACCAGGGCAAGTACTGGGAGATGCACGACGCGCTCTTCGAGAACGCCCACCGTCTGTCCACCGCGACCATCGTGGAGCTGGCCAACAAGCTCGGCCTCAAGGGCGCCGAGCTGCAGAAGGCGCTCCAGGCGGGCACCTACGCCCAGGAGCTGGAGAAGTACAAGTCGATGGGTACGCGCGCCAACATCCGCGGCACGCCCAGCCTCTTCTTCAACGGCCGCTTCAACGACCTGAAGCTGGGCCTCACCGAGGAGATGCTCTCGCACGCCCTCGAGGACGAGACGACGTGGCGCGCCAACAACAACGCGTGGGCCGCGGACTGACGGGCTCATGAGCGCGCGCTTCCGCATCGAGGGCTCCCAGCTCGTTCCCGACGAGCGGCCCGGAGTGTCTCCGCAGTCGCCGTCCGGACTGGCGGGCCGCGCGGGATCCTACATCCTGCAACCCACCTCGCCGGATCTGCTCGTCTTCTCGCGCTCGCCCGCGGAGGGTGGCTCGCTGCCCACCCCGCGCGTGGTGCTCTCCGGGGACGCGGCCGGCTTCCCGCTGTCCGACCTCATCGCCTTCCTCAGCCAGTCGCGCTGGAGCGGCATCGTGCGGGTGCAGGCCCCCAGTGGCGAGCGCTCGGTGGTGATGCGCGAGGGCGAGGTGCGTGGGGCCACCTCGGACGTGGCGGCGGACCGGCTCGGGGAGGTGCTCGTGCGCCTGGGCTACGTGGACCGCGCCCAACTCGAGGCCGTGCTGCGCGAGCAGCCTCCTCCAAGATTGGCCGCACCCTGGTGGAGCGCGGCCTGCTGCAGGCGCATGATCTCTTCCGGTGCGTCACGCACCGGTGAGTGAGATCTTCCACTCCATCGTCCTGTGCCGCGAGGGCAGCTTCTTCCTCGTGGACCAGCCGGTGGAGGACAAGCTCGGCCACAACATCCAGCTGTCCACGCAGAGCCTGCTCATGGACAGCATCCGGAAGATCGACGAGCTGGCGCACTTCCGCAAACGCATCCCCCACAGCCGCCTGTACGTGCTGCGCAAGGGGCCGACGTTCGCCAAGCTGGAGTCGGACGAGGACAAGGTGCTGGCGCTGGTGGACGGGCGCCGCACGCTGCTGGAGCTGGGGCAGGCCAGCCGCCTGTCCGAGTTCGACGTCACCAAGGTCGTCTACGGTCTGCTGGAGGGTGGCTTCGTGAGCCTGTCCGACAAGGCCCTGGGCAGCCCGGTGCCTTCGATGTCCGGGCTGCCGGCGGTGCGCCCGCGCAGCATCATGGGCATCCCCGTGGTGCGCCCCTCCTCCACGGGCATTCCGACGGTGCGCATGAGCCAGTCCGGCATCCGCGCCATCACCGCGCACCAGGAGCCGCCCCCGGTGGTGGCCGTGAGCGAGGTGGTGAGCGTCTTCAACCGCATCTTCCGGGAGATCTCCACCGAGGTGGCCAAGCAGGGGCTGGCGCGCGAGTTCATCGCCTCGGCCAACGCCGCGCTGTCCGGTCAGGCGCTGTCGTCCTCGCCGGTGCTGGCGGGGCTCGCCTTCGCCGCGGATGGCAGCCTGTCGGAGACGAAGCTGCGCGAGGCGTATGAGCAGCACCGCGGCTCGATGGGCTCGGAGCCGGTGGCCGCCTTCCGCCAGGCGCTCAGCGACGTGATGTTCTTCCTCCTCTTCCAGGCCGGAGAGCTGCTCGAGTCGCGCGCCGACGAGGATCTCGCCCGGCGCGTGAAGGACATGCTCTCCACGCTGGGAGGCGGGTGACATGGTGGCCGCCGAGCGGCCCCGGTTGACCCAGGACGTTCCCGGGTGTGGCGGGGCCTTCAAGCTCGTCCCCGAGGACTTCGAGGTGGAGGAGCTCCCCGCGTACCTGCCCTCGGGGAGGGGGAGCACCTCTACCTGTGGCTGGAGAAGCGGGGCCGCGACACCCGCGAGGTCGTGAAGGCCCTGGCGGCCGCCCTGGCGGTGGACGAGGGCGAGGTGGGCGTGGCGGGGATGAAGGACCGGCAGGCCATCACCCGGCAACTGCTCTCCGTGCCCGCGAGGGCCGAGGCGCGTCTGTCCGGCTTCGCGCTGGAGGGCGTGAGCGTCCTGTGGACGAAGCGCCACGGCAACAAGCTGCGCACCGGGCACCTGCAGGGAAACCGCTTCCGGCTGCGCCTGCGTGACGTGCGGACGTGGGCGCGGCGCGCGAGACGCTCGCCCGGCTCGAGGCGCGTGGCCTGCCCAACTACTTCGGGGATCAGCGCTTTGGCCGCGAGGGCGACAACGCGGACTTCGGCCGGCTGCTGGTGCTCGGCCAGCGGTTGCCGCGCCGCCCCGACAAGTTCCAGCGCAAGCTCTACCTGTCCGCCTTCCAGTCCCGCCTGTTCAACCGGGCCCTGGTGGAGCGGCTGCGCGCGGGCACCTTCGATACGGCGCTCGCGGGCGACGTGCTGCGCCGCGAGGACTCGGGGGCCTCTTCGTGTGCGAGGCCCCCGAGGTGGACGCTCCCCGCGTGGCCGCCTTCGAGGTGAGCCCCGCCGGCCCGCTCTTCGGGCCGAAGATGACCGCGGCGGCCCACGCGGTGGCCGAGGCCGAGGCGAGGCTGCTCGCGGACGAGGGCGTGACGTTGGAGGACTTCCGGCGCGGCGGCGACGAGACCCAGGGCGGGCGCAGGCCCTACCGGGTGCGGCTTGGCGGCGTGTCGTTGGAGGTGGAGGGCACGGACCTGCGGCTCGCGTTCGAGCTGCCCAAGGGCTCCTACGCCACCGAGGTCCTCCACGAACTGCTCAAGGACGGTTGAGCGCCTCCCCGGGCGTCCGTCCCACGACAGTGCCCCTGAAATGGAAGGAGGGTGCTCGCGGCCCGGTGGCGCGCGGCACCCTCCCGGGTTCCCTCCCGAGTGGGAGGAGGGGACTACTGCTCGACGATGTTGAACTCGGTGCGGCGGTTCTCCGCGCGGCCCTTGGCCGTGAGGTTGGAGGCGATGGGCTTCTCCATGCCGTAGCCCACGGCCTGCATGCGGCCCGGATCGATGCCGCGCTTGAGCAGTTGTGCCATCACCGCGTCCGCGCGGGCCTGCGACAGCTTCATGTTGTTGACGGGCTTGCCCACCGAGTCCGTGTGTCCCTCGATGCGGATCTTCTTGATGGTGCGCATGTCGCTCAGCGCCTGCGCCACGTCATCGAGGATGGTGAAGCTCTCCTTGCCGATGATCTTCGCCGAGCCGGAGGCGAACTTGATCTGCTTCTTGATCTCGATCTTGTCCTTCTTGACGACCACCATCTTGTACTTCTTGGGGCAGCCGCGCTCCTCCTTCACGCCGGGCTCGTCCGCGCACACGTCGATGCGGTCGGGGATGCCGTCCTGGTCGCGGTCCGGATCCGGGCAGCCGCGCAGCTCCTGGGTGCCGGCCTGATCCGGGCACACGTCCTGCCGGTCCATGATGCCGTCGCCGTCCTTGTCCGTGTCGGCGCAGCCGCCGTTCTCCAGGGGGCCGGCCACGAGCGGGCAGCGGTCGATGGCATCCGGGATGCTGTCGTTGTCGTTGTCGAGATCCGGGCAGCCATCCTCGTCCTGGAAGCCGTCCTTGTCCTCGGGCTCGTCGGGGCACTTGTCCTGCGCGTCCTCGATGCCGTCGCCGTCCTTGTCGGAGCGGGGGCAGCCCATGCTCTGGATGGGCCCGGCGGCGTCGGGGCACTTGTCCGCGCTGTCGAGCAGCCCGTCGTTGTCGTTGTCGAGATCCGGGCAGCCATCGGAGTCCTCGTGGCCGTCCTTGTCCTCGGGCTGCTGCGGGCACTTGTCCACGTCGTCGGGGATGCCGTCGCCGTCACTGTCCGAGGGCGCATCCTGCGGGCAGCCCTGGTTGGACAGGGGGCCGGGCGTCAGCGGGCACTTGTCGTTGCCGTCCAGCACGCCGTCGCCGTCGTTGTCCGGCTCGGGGCAGCCGTCCGAGTCCTCGAAGCCGTCGAAGTCCTCGGCGCGGTCGGCGCAGGGGTCGTCCTTGTCGGGCACGCCGTCGCCGTCGGTGTCCTTCTCCTCGATCTGCACCACCACCTGCTGCTGGGGCCGGGGGTGGTGTCCGCGGGCGTCTGCTCCTGGGCCTCCGGCTGCTCCTTGCCGTAGACGACCCGCGGGGGCGCGCAGTCCTTGGAGAGATCGAGCGCGCGCTTGATGGCGGACTCGGCGGTGCGGATGTGCTCGGAGGCGCGGTAGCTGGCGCCCTGGCCGAGCTCGCCCCGGGCGAAGTCGAGGTTGGCCTCGGCGACGGCCAGTTCCACGGGGGCACAGCGCATGGCGCCGCTGCGGCGGGCGCGCTCGACACTGGCCTGGATGACTTCGGAGTCCGCGCGGACCTTGTTTCCGCTCACACAGGAGGAGCCGAGCAGCAACAGCAGCGCGGGGGCGAGGAGACGTCGCATCGGTAGGGGGCTCCCTGCGTCAGGGGTTGGGGCGGGGGAGGCAGCGCCGTCGGTGTTGTCATTGGCCACGGCCAGGGCCTTTTCACGCGCCTCGGCGGCATAACGCGCGGCCTTCTCGGCGAAGTCCACGCCGGACTGGTAGTCCGAGTAGCTCACCTCTTCGCGCGCCTTGTGGATGTAGAGGTTGGCGGCCGTCCACTCGTAGGGCGCGAGCGTCTCGGCCCCGGCGGTGCGGGCCGCCTGGATCTGCACCTCGGCGTCCAGCAGGTGGGAAGTGGACTTGATGGGGCCGCAGCCGCTCAGGGCTCCCGCCACCGCCACCAGTACGAGGAGTCGCTTCATCGGAGAGGCCTCGGCTTCAGGGCTGGAAGACACTGGGTGGGGTCGTATCAATCGCCTCGGGGAGGGTCAAGAATCGGGGCGAAGGACGTCCCGGAGGGAGGAAGCAGGCCCGGGCCGGGTTTTTGACAGGCTCGCACGGGGCTTGCCATCCTGCGCCCCCCGTGGGAACCCCGCTCGTCCGCCTGCTGCTCCTGTTGCCCCTCGTGTCCTCCCTCGCCGTCGCCGCGCCCCTTCCGTGCAGAAGCGTTTGGGGCGCCGCGCCGAGACCCAGGCGCTCGTCGATCAGGTCATCGACGGAGCCCTCCCGGTGCCCACCGCCATCTCCCGCCTGCGCATCCTGCGCGAGGAGCCCTACGCCGCGCAGCAGCTCGCCCGGGGCATCTCCCAGGAGGTGGATCCCCGGCGGCTGCGCGACCTGACGGCGGTGCTGGCCGGTCTGGAGACGCGCTCGGCCGAGCCGCTGCTGGCGCAGCTCGCCGGGCACGGGGACAGCGCGGTGCGCATGTACGCGGCGCAGGGCCTGGGACGGCTGGGCAGCAAGCGCGTCGACGTGTTGTTGCCGCTCCTGGAGGACAAGTCACACGGGGTGCGCCGCGAGGTGGCGCGTGCCCTGGGCGCCAGCCACGAGCCCCGGGTGGGCAAGACGCTCGTCACCCAGGCGCGCACCGAGGCGGATCCCCAGACGCGCGTGTTGATGCTGGAGGCGGTGGGCGCCGCGGGCGACAAGAAGCAGGCCAAGGCGCTCGAGTCCTTCCTCGATGACAGCTCGGAGAGCACGCGCTTCGCCGCGGCCCGGGGCTGTGCCTGCTGGGCGCGCCCGAGGGCTTCTCCTTCGCGAAGAAGCTGCTCGCCTCCGAGGACCGGCTCGTGCGCCGCCAGGGGCTCGGGCTCTACGAGGGGCTGCCGGTGAAGCAGACCGGACCGGCGCTGCGTCCGCTCCTCGAGGACAAGGATCGGGGCCTCGCGGCGGGCGCGGCCCGCATCCTCGCCCAGGGCGGCGACAAGACGATGGTGTCCTGGCTGGTGCTCGCCTCGTGGAACGCCAACGGCGAGGAGAAGCTCACCTACGAGAAGGAGCTGGAGACGCTCCAGCTCGCGGATGACGAGCGCAAGGCGATTCTCCGCGCGGCGGGGGTGGCGAAATGATGGCCGCGGCCCTGGTGGCGGCCGTGCTCGCCCAGGTGGTCACCCCGGCACCGCCGCCCCGGATGGCGAAGGCGGGGGGCGCGCTGCCCTCCGGTGCGCCCGTGGTGTGGGCGTCGCTCGGGGAGCGGGAGCGGGCCGAGCTCATCTCCGGCGACGCGCTGCTGCCCCTGAACGAGCGGCTGCTGCGCGTGAGCGAGCGCTTCCTGGGCACGCCCTACGTGCACTCTCCGCTGGGGGAGGGCGGGGTGGATCCGGATCCCACCTTCCGGCTGGACGCGGTGGATTGCCTCACCTTCGTGGAACAGTCCGTGGCCCTGAGCCTGGCGCGCTCGGCGGCGGAGGTGCCGGGACTGCTCGAGCGCCTGCGCTACGCGAACACCCCCTCCTATGAGGACCGCAACCACCTCATGGAGGCCCAGTGGCTGCCCAACAACCAGCGCAAGGGCTTCCTGGTGGACGTGACGCGGCGGCTGGGGGGCGCGGACACGGTGCGGGTGAGCAAGACGCTCACCGCGCTCACCTGGAGCTCGCGCTCCTCGCTCGCCCTGGGCCTGTCCCCGGCGCACCAGCCACGGGGCACCTGGTCGCTCGACATGATTCCCCTGGAGCGGGTGCTGGCGCATGCGCGGCAGGTGCCCTCGGGCAGCATCCTCGTCGTGCTGCGCGAGGACCTGCCGTTCAAGGCCACCCGGGTGACGCACCTGGGCTTCGTGGTGCAGAAGGGCCGCCGCACCGGCTGCGGCACGCGCGGCGAGGCGTGGATGGCAACGGCCGCGTGGTGGACGAGGACCTGGAGAGCTTCCTCGCGCGCAACGCGAAGTACGACAAGTGGAAGGTCACCGGCGTGAGCCTGTTCGAGGTCCGCGCGCCCTCGGAGACCGGTGCCTCGGCGGCCTCCACGCCGTAGCGGCTCCGAGGGGACGGGCCCGGTTCACGCCGGGTTCACGCCGGGTTCACAAGGTGCCGGGCGGCGGCGAGCCTTCCGTCTCTCGCTCCTCTTCCTCGGCGGCGAGGGCGGCCTCGGCCGAGGTCTCCTCCAACTGCCGCTTCTCCTGGGCGATGAGCTGCACGGCGCGCTCGAGGAACTCCTCGCCCACCATGATCTCCCACCAGGGCTCCAACGCCCCCGTGGTGAGCACGTCCACGGAGCCCGAGCGGCGCGGCCGGATGAACACCGGGATGCGTTGGATTTCCAGCAGCCGCACGTAGTCCTCGGCGGTGAAGGGATCCTCCGCCGTGGCCGCCCGGACGAACTTCCGGGTCTCTCCCTCACCGGGCAGCGGGATGTGGCGCTGGCGCATGGCTTCCGCGTCCACCAGGGCACTTCCGGGACAGTCCGCACACTCCGTCACGCCCTCCTGGTACTCGGAACCACACTGCATGCAGTATTTCATCGTGCCTCCCTTCGCAGGACCTACACCCTGGCAACCGAGCACGATTTTAGCACGCCCCGCCTCAGTGCCTGGCTGCTTCCCCCAGGCTTCCGACGACGGCTGACAAACGCTCGACATCAATCGGTTTGCGCAGCACCACGTCGCAGTAGCCAGAGTCCACGTTCGAATACCCGGACACGAGCACCACTCCCGCCTTGGGCTGTCGGCTCTTGACCTCCTGGGCGAGCGCCGTTCCACACATGCCCGGCAACGACTCGTCCGTGACCACCACGTCCGGATGATCATCCTCGAACGCGCGCAGCCCCGCGACCCCGTCCGCGGCGGTGATGACCTCGAAGTCCAACTCGAGCAGCTCCGCGAGGAGCTCGCGGCTGTCGCCGTCGTCCTCGACCAGCAGGACCTTGATCCGCTCTCCGATTCGCTCACCCATTCGAACGCTCAACCTAATGACGACACGAAAACATCCCCATGGAGCCTCGCTCCCGCGCCTGGAGAGCGGCCGGGCGGGCACGTTCACGCTTCCCCCCGCTCACCGAATGCGCCGGGACTGCCCACTCTGGGGAGACCAAGGGGAGGTGACACCATGAAGGTGTTGATGCGAGGAGTCCATTTGCAGCTGACGGACTCGCTTCGGGACTATGCGACGCGGCATCTGGTGGACCCCATCGCGAAGTTCATCGACGATGAGGCGAGCGAGGTGGATATTTCCCTCGTGGATATCAACGGCACCAAGGGGGGCGTGGATCAGGAGTGCCGGGTGACCGTGCGCATGGCCGGCTTCTCCAGCATCCACGTGACCGAGACGGCCGAGACCATGTTCCAGGCCATCGACTCGGTGCGCGACAGGCTGGAGAACACCATCAAGCGCACCGTGGAGAAGCGCCGGGACGTCACCAACGACGGCCTGCCCCAGGACGTGCGCTTCTAGCAGCACGCTGGAGCCCGGACTCCTCGTCTGGTGTCCGGGCTCCCAAGCGTTGGGGACCGAACCTTGCTGGTCCCGGAGGGGGGCGCTATAACCGGGCCTCCACCCCGAGGGCGTAAAGGTCGGTGATGGTTCGCTTCAAGTTCTTCGTTTTCGCGCTCCTGGTCCTCGGACTGGGAGTGGCGCATCTGCCCCTGGTTTCGAGCCCGCTGAGCGCCGAGGCCGTGAAGGGGGCCGCTTCACCGGCCACCGCCGCCATCTCGGAACTGGCCCGCGCCCTGGAGGCGCGCCGTTCCTCCGTGCAGGCCCTGGCCCTCTCGCTGGCGGGCAATCCCGAGGTCGTCGCCGCCGTGCAGCCCCAGGTGGAGGCGCTGCCCCGAGGCAAGGGCATCCGCATCGTGGAGCCGCCCGTGGGCGAGCGCTTCAACGCACTGCGCGCCGCCGTGGGCGAGCGCGTGCCCAAGCCGCTCGAGGACTCGCTCGTGCTCGGACTCGTCACCACCGAGGGCGCGCTGTACGCGCGTGGCGCGGGCGAGGCGAGCGCGGATGAGCAGTTCGATCCGCGCTCCCAGCAGAAGGTGGGCAGCGAGGGTGGGGTGGCGGATGTGTTCGGCGCTCCCCACGTCTTCTTCTCCGTGCCCGTGCTGTGGAGCCCCGACGGCGGCCACGCCCAGGTGGCGGCGACCCTGGTGCTGGGCGCCCCGGTGCTGCACAAGGCCTTCCTCGAGTCCGCGGCCGTGAACTCCGGCGTCGCCGCGCTCGCGCTGGTCAAGGGCGACCAGGTGCTGGAGAGCGCGGGCGCCGAGAAGGAACTGGTGACGAAGGCGCTCGAGAACGTGAGCGTGGGCAAGTCCGGCCGGTGGTCGAGCGCGGCAGCGTGCGCAGCCTGCTGGCCCAGGTGCCGCGGGTGCGCCTGCCCCTGCTCACGAGTCCCTCGGACACCCTGGGCGGAGATGCCCCGCTCGCCGTGGGCTCGCGCCAGTCGCTCGGTGGAGAGCTGGAAGCCGTGGCCGTCACCAGCGTGCGGCCCTTCATGACCGCGCTGGCCAACTACCAACACGACGCCCTCTTCGCGCTCCTGGGCCTGCTGGGCTTCTCGCTCGTGTGGACGCTGCTGATGGGCGCGGGCCATCCGGCGGCCGCGACCGCCGCGCCGAAGAAGCAGAAGAAGGGTGGCAAGCAGCAGGAGGAGCCGGCCAGTGCTCCGGCGGCGGGTCCCGCGCTGGCCTCGTCGCCCCTCGCCGGTCCGGTGTTCCTGACGCCCGCTCCCGAGCCGCCCACGGCGGGACCGGAGGACTTCCCGTTCCCCGGCTCGCCCGCTCCGGCGCGGCCCGCCGCCGCGACCTCCGCGCCCGAGACCCCCTTCGACGCCCCGTCGGACACCCATCCCTTCGCGGCGCCGCCCGTTCCCGCCGAGCCCGCCTTCGCCCAGGCTCCCGCTCCCGCCGGGGATCTCTACCCCTTCGCCACCCCGGAGGCGCCGCGAGGCGGAGATCCGTTCGGCACGCCCACGGTGCCCGGCAAGGATCCGTTCGGAACGCCCACGGTGCCCGGCAAGGATCCGTTCGCCTCCCAGGGTGGGGCCTCGCTGCCCTTCGCTTCCACGGATTCCGCGGCGAGCGTGCCCCCGGCCTCTCCCCGGCGGGGCGCCCCCTTCGCCTTCGAGGATCACCCGACGGCGGCCTACTCGCTGCAACAGGCGGCGGATCCCTTCGCCGCCGCCACCGCGCAAGCGCGCCAGAATGGTGGCTTCGATGAAGACGGCGGCTCGCCCGAGCCCACGCGCGTGGCGGCCATCCCACGCGAGCTCCTCGCGCGCTCGGCCCGGCCGATGACGGGCGAGGTCAATGTGCCTCCCTCGGCGTTGGGCATCCACCCTGGCGTGGCCTCGCCGATGAACGCGGCGCCCCAGCAGCAGGCCGGCGTCACCACGTCTCCGTTCGGCACGGGCGCGGGCGCGGCGACGAGCGCGAGCACGGGGCCGGTGCGGTGGCCTTGACCGAGGAGCAGCACTTCCAGGAGGTCTTCCGCGAGTTCGTGCAGACGCGCGATCAGTGCGGCGAGCCCCAGGACGGCCTGACGTACGACAAGTTCGTCGCCAAGCTGCGCAAGAACCGCGAGCAGCTCGTGCAGAAGTACGCGTGCAAGACGGTGCGCTTCCAGGTGTACGTGAAGGAGGGCAAGGCCGCCCTCAAGGCCACGCCCGTCAAGGACTGAAGCTGGCCGCGCGGCGCGAGCGGGCGCCGCGCGGGGTCGGATGCGCCCGTGCACACACGAGGCCGCCACCCCGCCGGAGCGTGCGGACCATTCGATTGAAATTCATTGCAACGAGAGCAGTGCATTCCCTGGCAGTGCTCCCGAATGCAAAGGCGCCCAGCTCCGCCTCGAAGTCCAATTGCAAACCGTGACTTCGTCCAGCGTACGTCCTCGATGTCCTCGAACCAGGTGATGGAGGGCTGCTCTCCGGGGAGGTGCTCGCTCACCTTCCCGGCTCGACCGCCGCCGCGCGGAGTCGTGAGATGAGATTGGAATTTTCGAGCAGGGCTTGACGGTATTGGCTCACCGCACGGTTCAGTTGCGGCACCTTCCCCCATTATCGAGGTTCCATGGTTTCATCATCCATCACGCGTCGTTGGGTAGTCGCCGGCACGGTGTCCCTGCTGGCTGGTTGTGGTCCCGAGTCTGTCGATCAGACTCGTGCGCAGGAGACGGCGCTTGCCTCCGAGCAGGAGATCGTCGGCGGCACCAACACGACGATCGCCGCCAATCCCTGGCAGGTGTCCCTGCAGGACAGCTCGGGCGAGCACTTCTGCGGCGGCTCGGTACTCAACGAGAACTGGATCCTGACCGCGCAGCACTGCGTGAACCAGGGTGGCACCATCAGCATGCCGGCACAGGTGGCGGCGGGCAGCACCATTCTCGAGGGGATAAACTCCTCCAGACAGATTCGCCCGGTCGCCGAGCTCATCATCTACCCGGGCTACGTGGATGTGAACCAAGGCAAGGACGTGGCGCTGCTTCGCCTGTCCGCGCCGCTGGACCTGAGTGGGGCGAACGTGAAGGCCATCCCCCTCGCCACGGCGGCCGACGAGGCCGCGGGCATCACCGCCGAGGGCGTGGTGGCGCGCGCCACCGGCTGGGGCGCGCTCTCCAGCGATGGCTCCGCGTTTCCCGACATGCTGCAGGCGGTGGACGTGAGCTTCCTGAGCGACAGCGCGGCCCGGTCCGCCTACGCGGGGCAGCCCATCGGCGCGGACCAGCTCGCCGCGGCCTCGCCCGGCAAGGACTCGTGCCAGGGTGACAGCGGCGGTCCGCTCACGGTGCTCAAGAACGGCACGCGCGTGCTGGTGGGCGTCGTGAGCTGGGGCGAGGGTTGCGCCGACTCGCGCTACCCGGGCATGTACGCCCGCGTGGGGTCGTTCGAGAGCTGGATCTCCTCGAAGATCAGCGGCGGTGACTCGACGACGGCGCTGCTGTCCGAGACGGGCCTTTAGAGCGGGAGTAGCAGTTCGCCAGACCGGGTTGAAGCCACCCCGCACCGTGGACGCGCGGCGCACGCGCATGCCACGCGAGGGGTTCACGGCGAGGTGTGGACGGTGACCTCGGCGGAGAGGCCGGCGCGCAGCGCCAGCTCCCGCGGGGGATTCACCCAGGCGATACGCACCGGGACACGCTGCACCACCTTCACGAAGTTGCCCGAGGCGTTGTCCGGAGGCAGCAGCGAGAAGCGCGCTCCCGTCCCACTCGACAGGCTCTCCACGCGGCCCTCGATGCTCTCCCCCTCGAAGGCATCCACCTTCACCGTCACGCGCTGGCCCGGGTGCATGTGCCCCACCTGCGTCTCCTTGAAGTTGGCCACCACGTACGTGGCCGGCGGCACGAACTCCCCCAGCGTCTGGCCGGCCGACAGCAACTGGCCCTCGTGCACGGACAGCTTGGACACCGGCCCTCCGCGGGCGCGGTGATGTGCGTGTACTCCAGTTGCAGCCGGGCCTGCTCCAACTGAGCCTCGGCCGCCTTCACCCGGGCATGGGCGAGCTGCGCGTTGGCGCGGGCCGCGGCGATCTTCGCGTCGATGGGCGCGCTCTGATCCAACTGCCCCTGGGCCTCGGCCACCCGGCTCTGGGCGACGTGCCGGCCTTCCTCGGCCGCGGCGAGCTGCGCCTTGGCTCCCTGCAGCGCGGCCTGCGCGGCCTCGTTGACGGACACCGCGTCATCGTAGGTCTTCTGGGCGACGGCCTTGGCCTCCATCAGCTGCTTCGTGCGCTCCAGGTCCAGCGTGGCGCGGTGCGCATCCGCCTCGGCGCGCGCGAGCGCCGCGCGGGCCACGGACACCTGGGCCTCGGCGCTGCCCACCCCGGCGCTGGAGGTGGACACGAGGGCACGCGCGCTGGAGAAGCCACCCTTGGCGCCCGCCTCGGCGACGGTGGTCTGGGCATCGGCGGCCTGCGCCTGCGCCCGCGCCGACTCCAGCTCCGCCTCGGCCTGCTTCACCCGGGCGGTGTAGTCCCGCGGATCGAGCTCCACCAGGACGTCGCCCTTGTGCACGAGGGCATTGTCGGCCACGAGCACGCGCAGCACCGGGCCGCCCACGCGCGTGGCCAGCGGCACCACGTCCGCCTCCACCTGCGCCGCGTCCGTCGTCTCCTGCCCGCGCGTGGCGACCAGATAGCCGCCAATGCCGAGCAGGAGCACGGCCACGATGACGCCGAACACGAGGAAGCCGCGGCGGCCCTTCTTGCGTGACTGCTCGAGGACTTGGGCCGGGGCTTCGGGTTGAACGAGGGGGTCGCTGTCGAGGCCATGTTTCAGATCTCCACGTCGATATGCACGGGTTCGTTGGGCCCGGAACTCACGGGCTTGGACTTGAGGAAGAGGACGAGCGGCAGCACCAGCAGGAAGAGCAGGGCCGCGAGCAGGAAGAGCTTGTCGAAGGCGAGCACCATGCCCTGGCGAGCGGTGAGGCCCGAGAGCATCCGCAGCGCCGCCTCCTGGGCACTGGCGAAGTCCATGCCGCGCGCGAGCATGCCGGCGCGCAACCAGGCCACGCGCTCCATCACCTCGGGGCGGGTGGGGGACAGGTGCACCGAGAGCGCCGCCGTGGCCTGGGTGCCGTAGCGCGACAGGAGGCTGGCGAACACCGCGAGGCCAATGGAGCCGCCAATCTGGCGCAAGAGCGAGCTGAGGCCCGTGGCGTCCGGCATCAGGTGGCGAGGCACGCCCGAGAGCGCCACGGTGGACAGGGGCACCAGCATCATCGAGAAGCCCAGCCCCTGCAGCAGGATGGCCCCGATGATGTCGTGCGTGCCGGTGTCCAGGGTGAAGTGGCTCATCTGGTAGACGCCCAGCCCGGTGAAGGCCAGCCCCGCCGCGATGAACACCTGGGGCGGGAAGCGCGTGTAGACGCGCCCGATGATGGGCATGAGCGCCAGCATCAACAGCGTGCGCGGCATCAGCGCGAGCCCCGACTGGGTGGCGGTGAAGCCGAGCAGCTCCTGCATGAACATCGGCAGGAGGAACATGCTCGCCATGAGGATGGAGAACATCAGCGCGCTGAGCAGGGTGCCCGAGGTGAAGATGGGATCCTTGAACAGGCGCAGGTTGACCACCGGCGCCACGGCGGTGAGCTCCCGGATGACGAAGGCCACCAGGCAGATGCCCGCCAGGAGCGCGCAGACGACGATCTCCGTGGACTCGAACCAGTCGTGGCTCTGCCCCTCCTCGAGGAAGTACTGCAGCGCCGCGAGCCCCACGCACAGCAGCAGGATGCCCTGCCAGTCCAGGTTCTTGCGCTGCTTCTCGCCCTCGAGGCGGTTGGCGATGAGCAGATCCTCCGGCTCGCGCACGAAGCGCATGACCATGAAGAAGCCGAGCACGCCCACCGGGACGTTGATGAAGAAGATCCACGACCAGTGGAAGTTGTCGACGATGTAGCCGCCGAGCGTGGGGCCGATGGCGGGCCCCACCATCACCGCCATGGAGAAGAGCGCCATGGCCATGCCCTGCTCCTTGGGCGGGAACGTCTGGCGGAGGATGGCCTGCTCGGTGGGCTGGAGCGCTCCGGCGCCAAAGCCCTGGAGCGCCCGGAAGAGCACGAGCGAGGGCAGGTCCCACGCGAGCCCACACAGGAACGAGCCCGCCACGAAGAGCGCGAGGCAGGCGAGGTACACGCGCTTCTGCCCGAAGAGCCGCCCGAGGAAGGCCGTCAGCGGCATCACCATCACCGTGGCGAGCGCGAAGCCCGTGGTGGTCCAGGTGATCTCCTGCACCGTGGCGCCCACGGCGCTGCGCAACTGGGGCATGGCCACGTTGACGATGGAGGAGTCGATGGCGCCCATGAGGGTGCCGAACGTCACCGACAGCGTGACGAGCCACTTGTTGGGTGGCGCCTGGACGGCGAGGGCTCCGCTCGGAGCGGGCAGCGCGGCGGAAGACATGGGGCTACACCTCGATTCCCTTCAAGAAGACCTGGAGCAGCACGTCCGCTCCCCGCGAGAGCTCGTCGCTTCGCTTCGCCTCGGCGGCCCGCAGGAGCAGCGCGCGCACCATTCCCACCAGCAGCGAGGCGTGGAACTCCGAGCCCTCGCGCCGCACCTCACCCGCCTCCACCCCGCGCCGCACGAGCAGCTCCACCCGCGTCGTCAGCTCCACGATCGTGCCGCCCTGGGCGGGAACGATCGGGCCACGCAGGGCCTCGGACTGCATCGCCAGGGCGAAGAAGCGCGAGTGCTCGCGGAAGTGGGCGAACACCAGGGAGAGCAGCGCCTGGAGCTGCTCGCGGAAGGGCTGGCCCTCCACCTCGACGACCACCGCGTCCAGCTTCTCCAGCAGCGCCTCGCGCCGCGTGCGCAACAGCTCGCGCAGCAGCGCCGTGCGATCCTCGAAGTGGTTGTAGAGGGTGCCCACCGACACGCCCGCCCGCTCGGCGATGTCCTCCATGCGCGCGCCAAAGCCCTGCTCGCCCAGCACCTCCTCCGCCGCCGCGCGGATGGCCTCCGTCGTCGCTTCCTTCAGCCTCGCTCGCAGCCGGGGCGCGGGGGCCTTCTTCGCTGAATCCCGATTCATTTTCTGAGTCTTGATTAACTCCGCGCCTGCCTGCCGTCAATGGAGGGGGTGATTGGCGCCGGCGTCCGGGCGGACGAGGACTCGGAGTCCTGGCCGCGTCTGTCTGGGAGGCGGAGGGGGACGAAAGGCCGGGTAGTCCTGCCTCGGGGGGCGTGATACCCCGGCCGGGTGACCGACTCCTTCGACCAGCTTGGACTGTCCCCCGAGGCGCTCGACGCCGTGCGCCGCGCCCGGTTCTCGCGGCCCACCCCCATCCAGGCGAAAGCCATTCCTCCAGCGCTCGAGGGGAAGGACGTCATCGGGTGCGCCGCCACGGGGACGGGGAAGACGGCCGCGTACGTGCTGCCCCTGGTGGAGCGCCTGGCGGGTCAGGAGGGGACGCTGGGGCTGGTGCTGGCGCCCACGCGCGAGCTGGTGCAGCAGATCTCCGAGACGGTGCGCTTCTTCGGCGAGGCGCGCGGGGTGACGCACGCGGTGGTGATTGGAGGCGAGGACATGGGGGCGCAGGCGGGGGCGCTCGAGCGGAGGCCCACGCTGGTGCTGGCCACGCCGGGGCGGCTGGTGGACCTGTTGAAGGCGGGCCCGGTGGACTTCTCGCGGCTGCGGACGCTGGTGCTCGACGAGGCGGACCGGATGCTGGACATGGGCTTCCAGGAGCAGCTCGAGCGGATTCTCGCGGCGCTGCCCCGCCGGAGGCAGACGCTGTTGTTCTCCGCGACGCTGAGCCCGGACGTGAGCGACTTCGCCGCGGCGGAGCTGCACCGGCCCGCGCGGGTGGAGGTGACGCGCAGTGGGACGCCCGCCGAGCGCGCCGAGCAGCGGCTGTACGTGGTGAAGCCCGAGGAGAAGACGGCGCTGCTGCTCGCGCTGCTGGCGAGGGACGAGGCGACGGCGCTGGTGTTCGCGGGGACGAAGGAGCGGGCGGACAAGGTGCACAAGGCGCTGCAGCGGGCGGGGTACCGGTGTGGGGTGCTGCACGCGGACCGGACGCAGAACCAGCGCAACCAGGCGATGAAGGCGTTCCGGGATGGGACGTACCGATGCCCGGTGGCCACGGACATCGCGGCGCGGGGGCTGGACGTGGAGGACGTGGGGCACGTCATCAACTACGACCTGCCGCACGCGCCGGAGGACTACGTGCACCGGATTGGGCGCACGGCGCGGGCCTCGGCGAGCGGGGTGGCCTCCACGTTCGTCACGTCGAAGGACCGGCAGATGACGGAGAGGATCGAGCGGGTGATGCGCGCGAACATTCCCCGGCAGGAGGTTCCGCGCGAGGATCCGGTCTTCCAGGCGGAGATGGCGCGACGGGAGGCCGCCCAGCGCGACCCCGGGCCGCCTCAGAAGGACCAGGGCGTGAAGAAGCCCGAGGGACAGACACCCGGGCGGCACGCGCGGACGCACCAGCGGGGCACGGGGGAAGGCACAGCCCAAGAAGTGACCTGGGTGCTCGGGAACTGGGCCTGCTCCGGTTGGTTTTGGTGGCCTCCCGTACTTCGTGCGTTGCCACAGCGGCAGGCGCGCCTCCCTCGGCCATCCCGCCGCATGAGCGCAGGGTTCACATCGACTGCGGGCGCGCTACTAAACCGGGGCGGGCTCATTTCCAACGCCAGCGGCGGCAGTGGACAGTTGGCTACATCAACCTCGTGGATTTTTAGCTTGCTGCCTTACCTCAGAAGTTGGCAGCATTACCCAACTGCCCACGTAACCGGATCTGGCCCATTCTCCGGAAGGTGTGGCCTGCTTCAGGGGGTATTCTTCGATCGTGACGATCTCAGCCGACAGAGAGCCGAGTCTGCGCCCATCTGCGGAAGTTACGCGCCGGATGAAGGCGGTTCGTCAGCGGAACACAAGGCCGGAGATGATCGTGCGACGGCTCCTCTGGCGGGCGGGCGCCCGCTTCCGGATCTGCGTGCGAGATCTCCCCGGGTCGCCCGATATCGCCAACAAGAGTGCGCGCTGGGCTGTCTTCGTGAACGGCTGTTTCTGGCACGGCCATCGAAATTGCCCGCTGGCGACCTTGCCGAAGAAAAATCAGGGGTTCTGGAAGACCAAGCTCGCAGGCAATCGCGCGCGGGATGCTCGCAAGGTGCGTGAACTCAGGAGCCTCGGCTACAAGGTCTTCATGGTATGGCAGTGCGAACTCAAGGCCCCTGACGCCGTCATTCGGCGGTTCGAAAAGGCCGGTGTAACGAAGCGATGAGTAGAGCCTTGGACGAGATCGACGGCGACGACCACGATTTTCTCCGTAGGACGGAGCGACCCCCTTATGAGGGGGGAGCGAACCCCGTCCGGCTGGTTGACCTCTTCGCCGGCTCAGGAGGGCTCACCCTCGGTGTCGCCGAGGCTTGCCGGCACTTCGGGCGGGGCCTCGAAGTGCGGCTCGCGATGGAGTGGGACGAGCACATTCGGCGGGTCTACGACCTCAATTTCGGGTCGCGGGTGGCTCGAGAGCGAGGAGACGTCCGCTCGCGGTTCGACCGTGCCGTTGGACAGTCCCTTTCCGCTTCCGAAGAGCGGACACTAAACGAAGTCGGAGAGGTCGAGATACTCGTTGGCGGTCCCCCGTGTCAGGGACACTCGGACCTCAACAACCACACCCGAAGGCGGGACGAGAAAAACGAGCTGTATCTCGTCATGGTCCGGGCCGCTGAGGTGCTCAGGCCAGCCTACCTGATGATCGAAAACGTCCAGGGCGTTCGGCGAGACCATAGCGCGGTACTCGACCGAGCAACGAGGTACCTCCAGGCCCTCAATTATAAAGTGGAGGAAGCCCTCGTCCGCATGGTGGACATCGGTGTCCCTCAGAAGCGCGTGCGTCATATTCTCGTCGCGGCCAGGGGATGTAGTCTCGATGGAGTCCTCGACCTATCGGCCATTGCCGCGCCCCGCTCCTTGACGTGGGCGATCGGCGACCTCCAAGGACGGACTTCGGATTCCGTCTTCGACAGTTCCTCACGCCTGACGCCTGAGAACCTGAAGCGTGCGAACCTCTTGCTGAGGCAGGGATTGTACGACCTGCCGAACCGTTATCGGCCGCCGTGTCATCGCGACAACCCGACGCACCGCTACACTGCGATGTACGGTCGCCTTTCGTGGGACGATCCTGCCCACACGATTACCACGGGATTCGGAAGTCCCGGGCAAGGCCGCTTCCTCCACCCCACCGAACCACGGACACTCACGCCTCACGAAGCGGCACGAGTCCAGTTTTTCCCGGACTGGTTCACCTTCGGGTCCACCACGACGCGCAAGGTGCTCGCTCGCTGCATTGGGAATGCTGTTCCTCCGAAGTTGGCCTACTCAGTGGTTACTCGCCTCTTTCAACGGACAGAGGGGAAGTCCGTTGATGTCGAGCCAGAGGCAACTCGCAACGAGCCCAAGGCCCGCCCGAGTCGCCTGCGGAGCCGGACCGGAAAAGCTGCCTGACACGACATGGACGGATGGTCACCGAGCCCTCGGAGGCTGCCGACGCGCTCCTGCCCGGAGCAACATAGATGTAAGTATAGGTGAGATGGTTGGGCTGGGCCCGGACCTGCGGGTCGAGTGGTGATTCTTCCCTGGTCGAATAGGATGGTGCCTTCCCGAAGGGGAACTGGCCGTCACGGCTCGTTCCTCCATACTTGAGGAGAGCGCAGGGTGAGTGGAGAGATCGGTACTGCCAAGGTTGGGTTGGGAACTCCAACGCTCGTTCCACGTATCGACGGTCCCGTCCTGTCAGACACTCTTGGCGCACTCGCGGCGGGAATTGGCAAGTCGCCACCCATGCCTCTGGCGACCCTTGAGGTCGTCAAAGAGCAGGTGATGCGGCTCATGACATCGATCCTGCGACACTACGAGGCGAACGTTGCCTCCGGAGAGATCGGCCCCAGCGGAACGGGGTCTGCGACGGAGCAGGCTCCGCTCAAGGAGGGTTGCCCGACGGGACTGCTCTATGGTCGAGTCCAGAGCGGCAAGACGCTGGCGATGATCACCACTGCCGCGATGGCCATCGACAACGGCTTCAAAGTCATTGTCGTCCTCACCTCGGACAACGTCAGCTTGGTGAAGCAGACCGCGGACCGCTTCGGCGTGCTCCAAGGCGTCGTCGTGAAGGAGTCGACGGACATTGGGTCGTGGCTCTCGGACGTCGACCATGTACGCGCGTCGCTCTCCGAGGCCGGCCTTGTCCTGATTACGGCGAAGAACAGCTCGCACCTCTCGACGTTCGTCGACTTTTTGCAGACAGTCGGGGCTTCGGATCATCCCGCCTTGATCCTCGACGACGAGGCCGATCAGGCGTCGCTTGACACGAGTGTTGCCGCCCGGTCGCGTGCGCGCGCAAAGGGCAAGCTCCTGCCCCCAGTGCGGTCCCTAGTGCGATCTTCTCGAAAACGAACGTCAACGAGCGTGACGGGGAGGAGGGCTTCTCGATCCGTCAGACGCTCCGCCACCACCTGTACCTCCAGTGACGGCGACGCCGTATGCCCTGCTCCTCCAGAACACGGACAGCCCGCTTCGGCCCCTATTCACCGAGGTGCTTGAGCCGGGGCAGGGATACACGGGTGGGGAGTTCTTCTTCCCCAAGACCGTCATCGACGAAGGTGCGGCCCCGCTGGTCTATATCGGGGCTGACGAGGGCGACAGTCTCACTGGGGGCGAGACGCCCGATGGTCTTCGCAACTCCCTGTACTACTTCTTGGTCGCCGCTGCTGCGCAGGGACTCACCGACGGAAAGTCGAAGCTCGGCCCGCAGAGTTACCTCTGTCACACGAGCGTCAAGAAGAACGACCACGAGGTGGCGGCGACACGCGTACGCGAGCTGCTCATGGAGGTCTACGAGTCGCTCAAGGGCGACCGTACGACTGCCCGCCTCGGCTTGCAGCGTGGACTCAATGAGTTGTCACGTAGCGTCTCTTCCCTTCCCTCGTTGAAAGACGTCGAGGAGTACGTGCGGCAGCGTCTTCGCAATCGTGAGGTGAAGGTCGTCAACTCGGAGCAGGACGACGCGAATTTCGGGCCGAAGCTGAACTTTATCGTCGGCGGGAACATCCTGGGCCGCGGCCTGACGATCGACAATCTGCTCGTCACGTACTACCTGCGCTCCGCGAAGATCGCCCAGATGGATACGATGCTCCAGCACGCGCGTATGTTCGGCTACCGGGAGTCGGCCAAGCCTTTCCTTCGTGTGTACATCCCCGAACTCCAGGCTCTGCGCTTCCACCAGATTTGCACGGCCGAGCACCGACTGCGCAACCTTCTCGGGACGGACGGCTCCCCTGCACGAGTGCCGGTACAAGTAGCACGCAAACCAGGGCAACACGCACCAGCGTGCTCGATACTTCACACGTCGTGGCCTACATGCCGGGCGAGCACCTCTACCCAGCGGCACCTGCCTTCCGGTCGAAGTCCGCTGCCGCGGAGCACAAGAATGCCCTCGCAAAGGTCGAGAAGCTGTTCCCAGGTGGGAAGTTCGGACAGATAAAACGGGACGCACTCCACCCCGTGTCTCTCGCGGAGATGATAGAGGCGCTGGGTTACCTCCCGTACGACAATATGGGGACGGGGCAGTGGGATCCGGATGCAATCAAGAGCGTCCTACAAAGCTCCGCGGCTCTCTTCGGGAACCAAGGTTATCTGTACGCACGTACGGCAAAGCGCACGAGTTTGACCGAAGGCATGGTCGGGGGCCCGGAGCTCCAGACGCTGCGCGCCGCTGGGCGTCCTGTCCTCTGCATCTTCAAGGACGATTCTAGGATGCTGGAGCGAATCGGGAAAACGGTCGAGGTCAAGATCGACTTTCCGTACATCTTCCCGGAACTAGTTCTGCCCATGCGAAGTGACCTGCCAGCACACGTCTTCAACGACTCAAGCGACGACGCCGGACTCGTCGAATGAGATGGTCTGCCTCCGACTTGCGTCGTCTACTCGCGACCGCCGCCGCGGCTATGCCGAACTCGGACGAAAAGACGTACCAAGTCGTCGGCGAGCTCGTGCTCGGACACGCCAAGCTGCTCGTTGCGCTCAGCCCACAGCGTAACCCCACGCTCCTCGTTACGGGGGTGCATGGCCATGCCATGGTAGGCTTCTCCACCCGTGCGCTCCGGGTGCATGGTCATTCCGCTATGGACTTCGATGTGGGAGGCAAGCAGTTCTCCGCGAGCGCCATTGCCGTTGCCTGTGTAGACGAACACCTCTTGGACGTCTTCGCTCCGCTGGGAGTCGAGTTGGGCAACGCGCTCGCTTCCACTCCGGCACCGACGGCGGCGATGGTCGTTTCGCTACTCCAGCGCTGGAGTCGCCTCTTCGCGCCTGCCACTCGCCTCACCGAGGCGGAGGAACTGGGCCTGTGGGGTGAGTTGTGGACTCTCAACCAGAGCGCTGTCCCGGACGTCCTCGTGCGTGGCTGGCGGGGGAGTGATGGCGGGACGTACGACTTCTTCGTCGAAGAGGCGCGATTGGAGGTAAAGGCTTCACGCCACCCTGGTGTGCACCATGTGTCGCTCACCCAGGTGGCTCCCCAAGATGGTTCTGGTATCCTCCTTTCGCTTGCGGCAGAGCGTAGCGCCACGGGGCAAAGCGTGGCCGACCTCGCGACGTCGCTCTTCGCCCGCCTCTCCGACGCGACGCCGCTTCTCGAAGCTCTCACACGACACGGCCTGTCGCTTGCGACGCTGGACGCAGCCTCGACTCGGTACCGGTTGTTGATTCCTCCGATGGCCTTCGCTCTCGCCATGGTTCCGCGCATCCATGCGGTCGATCCCGGGGTGTCGTCGGTCCGGTATGTCGTTCACCTGTACGGTACTCCGCAACTGGAGGGGGCCGCGTTGGTCTCGGTACTCGGGCGATTTGGTCTTACGCCCCTCGCGGAAATCATGTGAGACTGACCCCATGCGGCTCGTGGATCTTCTCGCAGGCTTGGACCAAGAAACGCTCGATCGGCTCGCTCATGACCACCTAGAGGCGGGTGAGGCGGAGAGTCGCACGACGGTGTGCGTCAACCTGGAGAATGTGCTGCGCAGCCCGAAGCACGTCCGAGAAACCATCTACAATCTCCAGCCCCCATCCTTCCGGATGCTTGAGCGGATGCTCGACTCGGAGGGGTACTCTCTCCCAATAGACGGTCTCAAGGAGAGTGTCATAGCCGAGACCCTCGACTTGGCGCAGTGGGTGAACGACGGCCAGATCTTGGGACGAGATGGCGGGCTCGTCGTCTACCGACGTGTGCTACTTGAGGCGCGGCGGAACGAACTCGAACTCGATGCATCCGAAGCCGCACTCTTGGGGGTACTCCGTCGCGAGTTGAAGATTCGTCAGGTCGAGCATTTCCTCATCGAACATCACGAGGACTTCCACCCCTTCTGGAATGCGGACCACGCCTTCCTCGGGGCTCTCAACGGGCTTCGTTCGAGTGGGTTGGTGTACATCGCGGACGGCCTGCTCCGTTTTCCGGAAGACCTCGTCCCGATCGCTCGGCAGGTGCTGGGCCTCGAAGCTGGCGCTTCGGCTCGCAAGCGGCTCTTCGAGCGCCTGACGGGAGCCGATGTGAGTTCGGCCCTCGAAGCGGCGGGCCTCCGAACGAGCGGTTCCAAGGAGGAAAAAATTCAGCGGCTTGTGGACAACTACGTGCAACCCACCGAGGTCTTGACCTCGGTGTCGCTCGCGACGCTTCGCGAACTGTGCCGGGATGTCGAACTCGGGGCAGGGGGCAGCAAGGACGAGCTCGTTGACCGCTTGGTCCGTTTCTTTGCTCTTGGCTACGACATTCGGCCGAAGCCGGCCGACCCCCGCCTCCGCCGCCCGAGACACGCCACCTGCCCGCGCCTGCTTTCGACGCACTCTTCGCTTCGTTCCGAGGCCAGGATCTATCGGACATCCTCTCGGGTATTGACGCATCGCGGGTGACTGGATCGAAGGAGCAACTCGTCCAGCTGCTCCGGGAATCTCGATTCAGCGAGACTTCGCTGATGATGGAACTCGACTCCAGGCAGCTCGATGCCGTCCTGGCGAAACACCAACTGAAGACCGGAGGCTCCAAGCGGGAGAAGATTCAACGACTTTTGGATCTGTTCTCCCTGCCTTCAACGAAGCATCCGCACGAGTAGCTTGAGCGGCGGCCTACGCTGGTGCTGGCGCGCTGCACCCATTGGGCGCACGGTGCGGGCCTCGGCGAGTGGCAAGGTCTTTACGTTCATCACGGCGAAGGACCGGCAGATGACGGAGAATGAGCGAGCGGGTGATGCACGCGAACATTGGCCGGGCGGAGGTGCCGCGCGAGGCTCTGGTCTTCCAGGCGGAGATGGCGCGACGGGAGGCCGCTCAGAGGGACCCGGGGCAGCCGCAGAAGGACCACGGCATGAAGAAGACCGAGGGCCAAGCACCCGGGAGGTACGCGCGGACGCACCAGCGGGGCACGGTGACGAAGGCATAGCCCAAGAAGTGACCTGAATGCTCGGGAGCAGGTGTCCTCTGAGATGAGGTCGGTCCACCCCATGCCGTGAGTCCTTCACTGTCCTGGCCCGAAGACCCTCCACTGCGGGCATGGAGACAGGACGTGCTTGGTTGGTTCTGACGTTGGGCGATGAGCGCGAGTACGCAGGAAACGGTGGGTATGCCGATGAGCTGCAATCCGTCTACCGATATGACAGCTTGGTTCCGAATCATAAGCGGATCGCCGTAGGGGATTTGCTGATTCTTCGGAACAAGGCCAAGGTGCTGGGGACAGCCAGGGTCTCGCGTATCTCGTCCGAGAATGGCCATAAAGAATTACGGCGTTGTCCGAAGTGCCTGGTTGCGAATATCAAGATTCGAAAATATAAGCGTCCAAAATACAAGTGCAGAGCGAATCACGAATTCAAGAAATTCATCAAAGACTCCAAGGAGTGCATGTTTTTCGCCGCTCATTTCGATGGAACGTTTCGGTCCCTCGATAATGAGCTTACCGTGAAGCAGGTGCGTGTTGCCTGCCCCAAGTACAACGGGCAGCTCGCGATGCAGGAGTTGAGATTGGAGCAGTTGAATGTATCGGCGAGACGTCTTCTGCAGAGAGAGGCGGATCAGTATTCCTCGGTCAACGGTCCTGAGTTGCTTGCAGCAGATGACTCAAACGAGTCGTATGTGCCGGATGAACGCGACGAACGAAAGGTCATTGATAGGCAAATTCGGGAGCGTCGAGGTCAGAAGGCTTTCCGTAACTCGCTCCGACAGCGTTTTGCGGACACGTGTCCAGTGACAGGATGTCAGTTGGCTGATCTTCTTGAGGCGGCTCATATCAATCCGCATCGAGGTGACAAGGATAATCATCGCACCAATGGTTTGCTCTTGCGTGCGGATATTCATACGCTATTTGATTTGAACTTGATTGGGATAGAGCCGAATTCACTGCGGATGAGTGTCAATCCGAGGCTTACTGGAACGGAGTATGAGCGCTTCGATGACAAGGTTCTCGAATGCGCTCCATCGCTGTTGAACAAGAAGGCGTTAGTCTTGCGCTGGAAAGAATTTCAGTCGCGACTGCTGCGCGCCGTGTAGCTCAAGGCGCTCGGGGCAGGGACAGCGTGAAGCAAGCCCCCTGTCCCGGCTCTCCGCCCACGTCCAGCTTGCCGCCGTGCTCCTGGAGGATGCGCGCGGCGATGGCCAGCCCTAGCCCCGTGCCTCCCTCCTTCGTCGTGAAGTAGGGCTCGAAGATGCGGGCGCGATGCTCGGGCGGAATCCCCGGTCCGCTGTCCTGCACCTCCACCAGCGCCTCCCGCTCCGTCCCCTTCACCCGCACGTGCAGGTCTCCTCCCCCTCGCGCCATCGCCTCCTCGGCGTTCTTCACCAGGTTGACCAGCACCTGCGTCAGTTGATCCCGGTCCGCCCGCGCCACCACCCCCGGCTGCACCTCCGAATGCAGGTGAATCCCCTCGGGCGGCGTCGCGTAGAGCGACAGCACGTTCTTCGCCAGCTCTCCCAGGTCCACTGGCTCCAACTGCGGCTTGGGCATGCGCGCGAACTGGCTGAACTCGTCCACGATGCGCCGCAGTCGATCCACCTCTTCCAGGATGACTCCCGCGCTCTGCCGGAAGATCGCCGGGAAGCGCGCGTCCTTCGCGTCCTGCACCGCCAGCAACGTCTCGATCGACATGCGGATGGGCGTCAGCGGGTTCTTGATCTCATGCGCCAGCCGCCTCGCCACCTCCTGCCACGCCGCCACGCGCTCGCTCGCCACCAACCGCTCCGTCGTCGAGCGCAGCTCCGTCGTCATGTGGTTGAACGTCTTCACCAGCTCGCCCACCTCGCCCGTCGTCTTCACCTGCACCTGTTCGTCCAGCTCCCCCTGGCCCACCCGCCGCGCGCCCTCCGTCAGCGCCTCCACCGGCTGGGTGATTCGCCGGGCCACCAGCAGCCCCAGCAGCACCGCGAACGCCAACCCCAACCCCGCCAGCAGCAGGAACGCGCGCAGCACCCCCAACGTCGCCTCGCGCTCCGCCGCCCGGCTGAACACGAGCCGCACCGAGATGCTCTCGCTCAGCGGCAACACCCGCGCCACCGTGGGCGGCGTCACCTTGCCCGCCCTCGCCACCACCGCATCTCCCGACAGCAGCGTCACCTCCGCCTGCGTCAGCCGCGACAGGTGCGCCGCCAGCCCCTCGTCCAGCAACACGCCCCCCACCACCCACAGCCGCGCGTCGCCGTAGTCCACCGGCCTCGCGGTGACGAGCGCCGGCACCTCGCGCAGTCCCTCGTTTCCCTGCACCGAGACCGTCACCGGCACTGGCTGGGGCGACTTCTCCCGCGTCACCGCGAAGAGCACCGCATCCGGATCCCCCGGCGCGCCGGCAGGTGTCCCGAGGACAGCGTCGTCCCCTGCCGATCGAAGAGCGACAACACCGTCAGGCCCCGGCTCTTCATCAACGGCCGCGCCGTGTCCGCCCGGATCGCCCGCGCGGGCGCATCGCGGGACTCGCGCGCCAGATCCTCCAGGGCGGGGCTCTCCACCAGCTCCTCCACCGCCCGGCGCACCGTGGCCGCGGTGCGATCAATCGCTTCCTTCCCCGACGTGGTGGCCCCCTCCATCCGCGCGTCCAGGCTCCTCGAGAGCGTGGCGCGCAGCCGCGTCAGCGTGAAGGGCACCATCACCGCCAACGGCACCAGGGCCAGCAGCGCGAAGGCGAGCGCCAGCCGCGTCCTCAGCCTCATCTCCTCCCTCCCGAGCCCCCCGCCGCCGGGGCCGGAGCGAGCCAGACACCGTCCAGCAGGGGCAGTCCCTGGGCATCGAAGACGAGTCCACCCACCTCCGGCTCCGCGCGCAGCGCCAGTCCCTGCGCATAGAGCGGCAGCAGCGGCAGGGACGGGGCGAGCACGAGGGCCCGCTCGCGCACCCGGGCATCCCGCGCCGCCGCGTCCGGCAACGCGCCGATGCGAGGCAACTCCACGCCCAGCAGATCCTTGCGGCCCGCCGCGTCCAGTACCACCGCCAGGGCGGGGCCCGGCACCGGGGGCAGGAGCAGCGAGTGGAGCATCAGCTCGTAGTCCCCCTTCGCCCAGCGCGCCCGGAGCTCCGCGCGGGCAGCGCCGTCAGGGCCACCGTGTAGCCCTGATCGTGCAGCTTCACCTGGAGCCGCTCGGCCACCGCGCGTTGATCCTCGTTGTCCACGTCGTGGAGCAGCGTCACCTGCCGCCCCCCGGGAGGCGCGGGCGGGCGGGGCGGACGGGGCCCCGCGGCCTTCGGCATCAGCGCAGCGGGCAGCAGGTGCGGCATGGGCTCGGCGGGCCCGCGCACGAAGAGGCGCGTGAGATCCTCGCGGTCCAGCGCGTTCTCCACCGCCTGCCGGAACTCCACCGGCACCCTTCGGGGCGACCAGGCGAGATAGGTGGCGTACAGCGCCGCGCCGGTGCCGCTGCCCGGATCCGGGGCACGCCGAGCGCCACCTGCGTGCCGTGCGTCGACAGCAGGCGCGCGAGTCCCCGCTCATCGGTGGCGCGCGCGCAGCGTGTCCAGGTACGGCCGCCCGGGAGGCCAGGACAGCCGCGCGTCCAGGGTCTGTGCGGTCGCGGTGGAGGAGGCGAACGGACCGAGCGCGGCGGCGGACGAGCGCGGCGGCGCGAGGGTGGTGGCACAGGGCCCGCTCCAGATCGGGCCAGGGGAAGGCGAGCGTCAGCTCCAGGGTGTCGCCCGTGGCGGAGAGCCGCCGGCCCTCGTCGCGCAGGGGGAAGAGGAGCGCGCGGTAGGGCGAGGTCTCCTCGGGACTGGAGAGCCGGGCCCAGGCCTGCACGAGCGCCTGCGCCTGGGCGGGCGAGGGCAGCACCAGCCGCACCACCTGGGGAAAGGGGCGGGACATCGACAGGGCGAGCGCGGGCGCGGCCTGTCCCTCGGGGGTGAGCTGGCAGACGGAGCGGGAGACGAGCCCGAGCAGCGTGGCCTCCAGCGGCGAATCGGCGAGGGCGGGCACCGTGGGCGCGGCGGGTCCCGTGTGGGCGAGGCGCAGCTCTCCGCCATAGGGCGTCCGTCCCGCCGCTCGGGCCGGGGTGGCTCCGAGGAGCAGGAGGCTGGCGAGGAGGGCGGAGCGGAGCGTCATGGCGCACCCTGGCGCAGGAGGAAGAGTTCGCCCGAGCCATCGGGCCGGGTGAGCCCCACGAGCACCTCGCGCAACGCGTCTCCGTCCAGGTTGGCCGTCACCCCCAGCAGCGCGCGGCCCGCGGGCAGGGGGCCCTGCCAGAGCGGCTCGCGCGACAAGGAGATGCCTCCCTTCGTCGGGAAGACGCGCAGGACGTCGGGCGTGGGTTGGAGCTCGGGAGAGGTGGTGAGCAGTTCCGGTGCGCCGTCTCCATCCACGTCTCCGAGCAGGCTGCCCGCGCCGAGCCCCGCGAGCGGCACCGGGGCCGCCGAGGGCTGGGTGTAGAAGGAGCCCGCGCCGTCCGGGTGGACGAGGAGGACCTGGGTGCTGAAGGCGCTGAAGGAGGTGAAGCGGGCCGGGATGTGCTCGAGCCGCTGCTCTCCGGGGCCGAGCCGCACCTCGGGGGCGAATGCGGTCTGTCCCGGCACGAAGGTGCCCCGGGCCTCTGGCCCCAGGGGTACGGCCTCGAGCCGGGACACGAAGCGCAAGGTGCCCTGTTCCAGCGCCAGCACCGTGCCGTGGGCGAAGCGGGTGGAGAACGCGGCGATGCGCGGAGGCCCGGAGAGAATGGCCACCGCGCCGAAGGGCTCCCGGGTGGCCGTGGTGGAGGGGCAGCACTTCCAGGGAGCGCTCGGCGACGAGGCGCCCGTCCGCGGCGAACACCTGGACGGCGCGCTCGGTGAGCACCACCACCTCGTCCCGTCCGTCCCCATCGAGATCTCCCGCCGCGAGCGCCGCGGGTGGCGTGGGCAGGTGCGCGAAGGAGGCCCCCACGAAGCGGAGCGGACGCGGCGCTCCAGTGGTTGGCGGTGGCACGCGGGGTGGCTCCACGGCGGCGAGCGCGAGGACCGCGGCATCCGCCTCCACGGTTTGGACGAGGGCGGCGGCGGGAGCGGATGGACGCGAGGGCGTGCGGCCGGACCAGAAGTTCACCCAGGTGCCCACCACGTCGCCGCGTGCGTGGAGCTTCCCGGCTTCCAGGGCCAGAGAGAGCCGCACCAGGGCCCGGGCTCCCCGTCCCGGGCGAGCGGCTCCGCGGCCTCGGCCGAGGGGCCGTCCAGGACGAAGGGCGCGAGTCCCCGCTCGGCCAGGCGCGCGGCGAGCAGCGTCTCCCAGGCGCGCCGCAGATCGGGGGAGGCACCCGAGAGGAACAAGGCCACGGGGGCCTCGGGCCGGGCCTCGCCCACGTCCTTCGCCACCGACAGGGCGAGCCGTTCGAGCGCGGCGCGCGCGGGCGCCGGTTCGGCGGCGGCGGCGAGGGCGGCGGCGAGCAGCAGTGCGGCGGCGAGGGCGCGGCTCACAGCCCCGGCTGCCTTCCTGGAGGAAGAAGTCGGTCTCGGAGGCGTGGCCGGGCGGAGGCGCCTCGGCGGTGGGCTGGGTGCCCTCGAGGAAGGACTCGAGCCGGCCGGGCACGGAGTTGCCCGCGAGCAGGCCGGTGGCGGGATCGATGCGCACCTGCACCACGCCCGGGGGCACGTCGAACTCGCGCGAGGGCAGCCCCTGGTGCGCGGCGCGCATGAACTCCAGCCAGATGGGCAGGGGGCGCGGCCGCCCGTCTCCGAGCTGCCCAGGGGCGAGTGGTCATCGAAGCCCACCCAGGCGCTGGCCACCCAGTCGGCGGTGTAGCCGGAGAACCACGTGTCGCGGCTCTCGTTGGCGGTGCCCGTCTTGCCCGCGGCGGGGCGGTTGAGCTCCGTCACCGCGCGCGCCGTGCCCTCCTCCACCACGCTGCGCATGAGCGACGTGGTGAGGAAGGCGACCGCCGGGGGCAGCTTCTCCTCGAAGGCCGGCTGGTGCTCCTCGAGCACCTTGCCCTGGGCGTTCGTCACCTTGAGCAGCAGGAGGGGCTCGGCGTAGCGGCCGTTGGCCTGGAGCGTGGCGTAGGCGTTGGCCGCCTCCAGCATGCTCACCTCGCCGGTGCCCAGCGCCAGGGTGAGGTTCTCCGGCAGGGGCGAGCGGATGCCCGCGCGGTTGGCGAAGTCGATGGCGGCCGCGGGGGTGATGGCCTCGATGATGCGCACGGACACGGTGTTCTTGGACTTGGTGAGCGCGGTGCGCAGCGTCATGGGGCCCTCGAAGGTCCGGTCGTAGTTCTGCGGCTTCCACGTCTTGCCGGTGTAGGGGTCGCGGATGGCCTCGGGGGCGTCGTTCACCGTGGTGATGGGGGTGAAGCGCCCGCTGCCGAGCGCGGCCCCGTAGATGAAGGGCTTGAAGGACGAGCCGGGCTGGCGCCGGGCCTGGGTGGCGCGGTTGTAGGGCGAGCGCGTGAAGTCATAGCCGCCCACGAGCGCCACCACGTGCCGGTCCGTGGGGCGGATGACGACGAGGCCCCCCTGCACGAGCGGCACCTGATCCAACGTGGCGTCGAGCAGCGCGGGCGCTGGGGTGACGCGCAGCACGCGCACGTGCACGATGTCTCCGGGCTTCATCACCTGCGACATCTTCGTGGGCGCGCTCTTGCCCTTGAGGCGGGCCCAGGTGACGGAGGCGAAGGGAATCTCCGCCATGCGCCCCACCAGGTCCACGCGGGCCTTCTTCGCGGTGTCATCCACCTGGGTGACGACGCCCGCCACGCGCAGCCCCTCGACGAGCGGCGCGAGCGCCACGCCCTGCGCGAGCTTCTCGTCGGGCGACAGCGTGGCGTCCTCCTCCTCCTCCGTGGGCGTGGGTGCCACCGGGGCGCCGGCCACCGCGGGCGGCGGCTCCTCGGTCTGCGCGAGCGAGGTGAGATCCGCGACGGAGGCGCCTTCCTTCGCCGGCGGCCCGCCTCCTCCACCTGTTTGGCCAGCAGGGGCTTGAGCCGCTCGAAGCGCGCGAGATCGATGGTGCCCACCGGGCCGCGGTAGCCCTGGCGCCGGTCCACCGCCTCCAGGCCCTTGCGCACCGAATCATCGGCCACGGCCTGGAGCTTGGGATCCATGGCGATGTCCACGCGCAGTCCGCCGCTGAGCACGGCCTCCTCGCCGTAGCGCGCCACGAGCGTGCGGCGGATCTCCTCGGCGTAGTACGGGCCCTGCTCCGCGGGCGGCCGGGGCGCGAGCACGATGGGCTTCTCCAGCGCCTTGTCCACCTCCGCCTGGGGGGCGAAGCCGTGGAGGGCCATCTGCTTGAGCACGTACGTCTGCCGCTGCTTGGCCTTGACGATGTTGCGCTCGGGGTTGATGCGGTTGGGCGACTGCACCGTGCCCGCCAGCACCGCCGCCTCGCCCAGGCTCAGCTTCTCCGCGTGCTTGCCGAAGTAGTAGAGCGCCGCCTCCTCGATGCCGCTGCGGCCCTGCCCGTAATACACCTGGTTGATGTAGAGGCTGAGGATCTGATCCTTGGTGAGCGCCTGCTCCACGCGCGGGGTGAGGATCCACTCGCGAATCTTGCGCGAGAGGCTGCGCTCGGGCGTGAGCAGCATGTTCTTCACCACCTGCTGCGTGAGCGTGGAGGCGCCGGACTTGCGGCTGCCGGGAATCAGGTTCTTCACCGCCGCGCGCGTCATGCCGAAGAAGTCCAGGCCCGCGTGGTTGTAGAAGTCCGCGTCCTCGGCGGCGAGGAAGGCGTTGCGCACGTGGGGCGGGAGATCCTCGATGTTCACCACGGTGCGCCGGCCCTGGGGCAGGAAGTACTCGGCGCACACCGAGCCGTCCGCGCACCGCACCTTCGTCACCTGGGGCAGGGCATAGGTGCGCAGCGCCTCGGCCGAGGGCAGCCCCTGGTTGAAGTATGCATAGACGCCCGCGCAGGCGAGCACGAGCAGCACCCCCGCCACGGCCGCGAGCACCAGCAGCCGCTTCGTCCAACGCCACAGCCGGCCTCCCGGACCGGAACGGGCGCGGGCGCCGGGGGAGTCGAGGAGGAAGGAGAGGGAGTCATGGGGTACGGGGACAGCGAGGGGGGACGACGTTAAACCGGCGGGCGGGGATCCGGAATGCCCTTCCCGGAGGGTCAGCCCGGGTCGACCTCCCGCGCCCGCTCGCGCGAGACGGCCCGGACCTGGGCGGACGCGTGGGTCTGGCGCTCGAGCCGCGCGTGGTTGAGGCGCGCCTTGCGGTTCTTCGGAGACAGGCGCAGCGCGGTGTCGAAGGCCATGGCGGCCTCCTCGTAGCGCCCCAGCCGCTCGTAGGCGAGCCCCAGGTTGTTGTGGACGAAGCCCTCGTAGGGCAGCAGGTAGGCGGCCTGGGCGAGCGCCTCCACGGCCGCCTCGTCCTGGCCGGCGAGCAGCCGGGCGAAGCCGAGGTTGTTGAGGGCATACCCATGGTACGGGTCGAGGTGCACCGCCTGCTGGAAGCGGACGATGGCGAGCTCGAGCTGCCGGGCGGCCGTGGGCCCGGCCGAGCACCTGGTACACCTCGGGGTACTCGGGATCGAGCAGGAGCGCGGCCTCGGCGGCGTGCAGGGCGCTCTCGGTCTGCCCCAGCTCCAGGAGGATGCGGGCCTTCTGCACCAGGGGCTCGGGGCCGTCCGGGAAGAGGTGGGCGAGCTCCTCGTAGGCATCGGCCGCGAGCTGCTTCTGGCCGGTGAGGCGGGCCAGGGGGATGAGGTGATCGAGCGCCGTCTCGCGCGCGTCCAGGTCCTCCCCCGCGTCGTGCACGGCGCGGCGCGCCTCGGTGAGGGCACCCGCGAGGTCTCCCTCCTGGCGCAGCACGCGCGCCCGGCCGAGGTGATCCACCGGGGCGAGGTGCTCCTCGTGGGGCAGGGAGAGCGCGTCCGCGGGCTCGGCGGGAGCCACGTCCTCGGCCGTCACGGCGCTCGCCTGGATGGACGCGTCCTCGGGTGGGGCCTTGAAGGAGGGGCACGGCGCGGCCTCGGAGGACGCGGTCCGGGGGCGGAGCGGGTGACGGGAGACAACCCCTGGGGGCCTCGCAGCGAGCGGGCCTCACAGCCAGCGAGACAGAGGGTGACGAGGCAGGCGAACAGGGTGGTGGAGCGCATGCGCGGGGTAGTGCGACGCCCATGCCAAGGCGGTCTTCCCTCTATGGGACAGCGCGTCATGCGGGAGGGCGAGGACGCTCGCCCGCTGGGGAGGGCGCCTCCGTGTGGTCCGCGGGCCACACCGTGGAACATACTTGGACCTACAGGGGAAAAAGGGTGGCGAGGTAGGAGATCACATGCGACCTTGGCTGGGATGAAGATCGCTGCCTGGAACGTGAACTCGGTCCGCGCCCGGCTGGACCGGCTGGTGGAGTGGTTGAAGAACACTCAGCCCGACGTGGTGTGCCTTCAGGAGTTGAAGTGCACCGACGCCGAGTTTCCGCGGGAGGCCGTGCTGGAGGCGGGCTACCACGCGGCGGTGCACGGGCAGAAGACGTACAACGGGGTGGCCATCCTGGCGCGAACGCCTCCCAGGACGTGGTGAGTGGCCTGTCGGACGGAGTGGAGGACTCGCACGCGCGGGTGATCGCCGCCACGGTGGATGGGGTGCGGGTGGTGAGCGTGTACGCGCCCAACGGGCAGCAGGTGGACTCGCCCGCGTATGTCTACAAGCTGGAGTTCTACGCGCGGCTGCGGCGCTACCTGGACACGCGGCACAAGCCGGACGAGCCGCTCGCGCTCTGCAGGGACTGGAACGTGGCGCCCGAGGACCTCGACGTGTGGGATCCGGTGGCGTGGCAGGGGCAGACGCTCTTCACCGAGAAGGAGAAGGCGGCGTGGCGGGAGCTGTGCGCCTTCGGCCTGACGGACACGTTCCGCTCGCTGTACCCGGCCGAGAAGAAGTTCAGCTGGTGGGACTACCGGATGCTCGCCTTCCAGAAGAACCAGGGGGTGCGCATCGACCACGTGCTCGCGAGCGGGCCGCTGGTGAAGCGGCTGACGGCGGCGGGGGTGGATCGCGAGGCGCGCAAGGGCAAGCAGCCCTCGGACCACGCGCCGGTGTGGGCCGAGTTCAAGGCCGGCTGAGTGTTCAGGGCGCCACGCCTTCGTGCGCCCGCGGGGTTGCCATCGAGCGGGAGGGCCCACCTGGGGGCTGCCTCCCGAGATGGAAAGGAACCCCATGGCCGCCAGGAAGAGTGCCCGCAGCAGCACCCGCTCGTCTTCGGGCAAGTACACGCGCCCTGCGCTGCGCGAGCGGCTCAAGAAGAAGATCCAGGCGGGTGACAAGGGCGGCCGGCCCGGTCAGTGGAGCGCCCGCAAGTCCCAGCTCCTCGCCCAGGAGTACAAGAAGGCCGGGGGCGGCTACGCGGGCGGCAAGGGCCGGCGCAGAAGTCCCTCGACTCCTGGACGAAGGAGGACTGGCGGACGAGCGAGGGCAGCACCCGGGCGCGTCGCGGCCGCACCACCTCGCGCTATCTGCCCAAGAAGGCCTGGGACTCGCTGAGCGAGAGCGAGAAGCGCGCCACGGACAAGAAGAAGCGCTCGGCCTCGCGCCGGGGCAAGCAGTTCGTGGCCAACACCCCGGCGGCGAAGGTGGCCCGGAAGAAGGCCACGTCCAAGCGCTCGGGGACTCAGCGGACCTCCTCGAAGACCTCGGCGTCGGGCAGGGCGAGGACTTCCCGGCCCGCCTTGGCCAGCCGCTCTCGCGGCAGGTCCCGGTAGCGCTCCACGAAGCCCGCGGTGGGCCGCAGCGTGACGGCATCGCCCGTCGAGCGGCGGCGGTAGGTGGTCGCCACGCGTGAAGGGTCCGGCTCGTCCACGAGCGCCAGGTTGAGCTTGCCCAGACTCGCGCCGGTGGCCGCCGCCGCGCCATCCGCGATGCAGGTGTATTGCACCTTCGCGGGAGAGTGGTGCGCCACCTCCAGGTCGAAGCTGCCCGCCTTCAACCCGAGTCGCTGCATCGCGGATTGCCCCATGCGGTAGCCCGCCACCACCCAGGGCCCGCGCCTCCATGGACGACGGTGATGCGGGCCAGCGCGGACTCGGCGGAGTCCTCCGGAGCGGCGGATGGGGAAGTGGCCACGGGGCGCGAGGCCACGCAGCCAGACATCAGGAATGAACAGAGCAGCAGGGAAGCAGTGCGCATGGGCGCGCATTCTCGCGCGGAAGTGCGCGCTTCAGGTGATTCCCTTGGAGTCTGTCTAGAGTAGCGCCGCCATGGACACGCTCCCGCGGTTCCTCCTCTCCGAATCTCCCCACCCGGCCCCGCTCGGCTCCGTCGAGGACTGGTGGAAGCAGCACCTGCGGCTGGCCCTGCGCTTCTCCCTCCCGGTGGACGTGGCGCTGGCCGCGGGTTTCTCCGCCGACCGGCTGGGGTATGCGTTCGCCTCGGGCTACCACTCGGCCATCCGCTCCCTGCTGCCGGGTCTGCCTCGTGAACACCGCTACGCGTTGTGCGCCACCGAATCCGGGGAGGCCATCCCGCCGCCATGAATACGCGCCTCTCGGGCCCGGAGTCAGGACCCTGGCGCCTGGACGGCACCAAGACCTTCGTCACCCTGGGCCACGCGGCGGACGAGCTGCTGGTGGTGGCCAGCGAGGGCCAGGACGAGGGCGGACGCAATCGGCTGCGCCTGGTGCGCCTGGACTCGCGCCGCGCGGGAGTGACGCTCACGGAGCTGCCACCCCGCCCTTCGTCCCGGAGGTGCCCCACGCGGAGCTACGCCTGGAGGCCGTGGCGGTGGAGCTCGGCGAGGTGCTTCCCGGGGATGGTTACGTGCGCTTCCTCAAGCCCTTCCGCACTGTGGAGGACTGCCATGTGTTCGCGGCGGTGCTCGGCTGGCTCCTCCAGGTGGCGCGGCGCTCGGGCTGGCCGGACGAGGTGCGTGAGGGTCTGCTCGCCCTGGCGGTGATGATGCGGGGGCTCGCCCAGATGGATCCGGCGTCGCCCGAGGTCCACCGGCGCTCGGGGGGGCGATTGGCCTGTTCCGCGAGCGCGTGGCGTCGTTGGACCCGCTCTGGGCCCAGGTGGATGCGCCGACGCGCGAGCGCTGGGAGCGGGACCGCCCGCTGCTCCAGATCGCCGGGAAGGTGCGGGCCTTGCGCCTCGAGTCCGCCCGGCGGAGCCTCTCCGGACGCGGGTAACACACCGAAGCAGGGTCGCACGGAGGCCCTCCAGGCGGGCGGTGGAGCGCGTTCGCCGGGGGCCCGGTAGGCTGTAAGTCATCCCGGTATGGGGAGGATCTGATGGAGTTCGACTGCGACTGGCTCATCATCGGCTCGGGCTTTGGCGGAGCGTGAGCGCCCTGCGCCTGACGGAGAAGGGCTACCGGGTGGTGATGCTGGAGAAGGGCCGCCGCCTGGAGGGCAAGGACTTCCCCGAGACGAACTGGAACCTGAAGAAGTGGCTGTGGATGCCGGCGCTCGGCTGGCGGGGCCTCTTCAAGATGACCTTCTTCCGCCACGTCACGGTGCTCTCCGGCGTGGGCGTGGGGGGCGGCTCGTTGGTGTACGCCAACACGCTGCCCGTGCCGAAGGATGACTTCTTCCAGTCGCGCTCCTGGGGAGGACTCGCGGACTGGAAGACGGAGCTGGCGCCGCACTACGACACCGCGCGCCGGATGCTCGGGGCCACGGTGAATCCGCTGCGCACCCTGCCCGACGAGATCGTCCAGCAGGTGGGCAAGGAGATGGGCCGCGAGGACTTCCAGCCCGCCACGGTCGCCATCTACTTCGGACAGCCCGGGGTGACGGTGCCGGATCCCTACCATGGGGGCGAGGGCCCCCACCGCACCGGCTGCAACTCCTGTGGCGGGTGCATGACGGGCTGCCGCTTCAACGCGAAGAACTCGCTCGACAAGAACTACCTCTACCTCGCGGAGAAGCGCGGCCTCACGATCCACGCGGACACCGAGGCCACCTGGGTGCGCCCCTGCCCGGCGGCGGATACGAGGTGACGGCCGTCGAGGGCACCTCGCGCGCGTCCCGTCGCGAGCGGCGCTTCACCGCGCGCCGGTCATCTTCTCGGGCGGAGTGCTCGGCACGGTGGAGTTGCTGCTCAAGCTCAAGGCACATCCGGACGGACTGCCCCGGCTCTCGGAGCGCGTGGGTGACTACGTGCGCACCAACTCCGAGTCACTCATTGGCGTGGTGGCCGGCAAGCGCTTTCAGGGCGGGGACCTGTCCCGGGGCATCGCCATCGGCTCCATCCTCCACACCGACGAGCACTCGCACCTGGAGCCAGTGCGCTACGCGGCGGGCTCGGACTTCTTCCGCACCCTGATGGCGCCTCACGTGGGGGCACCAGCGCGCTCTCGCGGCTGGCGGGTGTGCTGGGCCTCGCCTTCCGCCACCCGATCAAGCTGATGCGCGCCTGGCTCACCCGCGACTTCGCCCGGCGCTCGATGATCCTCCTTTATATGCGCACGCTGGATGGGCACCTGCGCATGCGCCGGGGCCGGGGGCTGTTCACCGGAGGGAGGAAGGGGGTGCTCACCAGCCTCGCCGAGGGACCGGCCCCCACCGCCTACATCCCCGAGGCCACGGAGCTCGCCCACCGGGTGGCGGAGAAGCTGGACGGGCTGCCCATGAACATGGCGTCCGAGACGCTGATGGGCATCCCCACCACCGCGCACATCCTCGGAGGCTGCTGCATGGGCAGCTCTCCCGAGACGGGAGCCATCGATTCCCAGCATCGCCTCTTCGGCTATGACGGGCTCTACGTCATCGACGGCGCGGCCATCTCCGCCAATCCAGGCGTCAATCCCTCGCTCACCATCACCGCGCTCGCCGAGCGCGCCATGACCTTCATCCCCGCCCGGCGGCGGGTGGAGTCCGGCGAGGAGATGACGCGGCCCGCCACGCACCGCTCGGCCGTGGGGGCCTGAGCGCCCCGCGTGCTACGAAGCGGGGTCGCATGATCTCCCTTCCGTCGAAACGAAGCGCGGGCGTGCTCGCCTGCGTGCTGCTGCTGGCCGCGGGCTGTGGACTCGGCGATGCCCCCGGGACTCCACGCCTCGTGGCGCACCGCTCCGGCTCGGGCAACTTCCCGGAGAACTCCCGCTCGGCCATTACCGCCGCCCTGCGCGAGGGCTACCCCTCCATCGAGGTGGATCTGGTCCTCACGCGCGATCGCATCCCCATCCTCTCGCATGATGCGTGGATCGATCCGGTGCTGTGCACCTATGCGCAGGGTCCGGGCGAGGCCGAGCCGCGCCGGCTGCCCGAGGACTCGCGCTGGCCCATCCAGGACTTCACGCTCGAGGAGCTGCAGCGGGACTTCCGCTGTGGCGGACTGGGCGATCCCACCAAGCCCGAGGCGCAGCGGATCGCGGACACGTACGTCACCTTCGACGAGCTGCTCTCGCTGGTGAAGGGCCACCCGGACACGGTGCTCCAGTTCGACATCAAGGAGGACCCCGCGTACACGCAGTCCCCCGAGGTCTTCGCCGACGAGATCCTCAGCCGGTGGAACGCGGCGGCGCTGCCCAACCGCTTCTTCATCACCTCCACCCGGGGGGCGCTGCTCAAGGCCTTCCAGGCGCGCCAGGACATGGAGGCGCTGCTCATCTGGCCGGAGCTGCGCAAGGACTCGAACGCCACCGTGACGGCCATCCTCAACGAGTTGCAGCGCCGGTGGGCGTGAAGGAGCTCATCCAGCTCACGCGTGACGCGGGGGCGGATGGCATCGCCGTGGCCTACCAGGTGGCGGATCGCGCCGCGCTGGAGTCCGTGCGGGGCGCCGGGCTCAAGACGGCCGTGTGGACGGCCAACACCGAGGCCCAGCTCTCCCTCTTCTGCCGCTGGCCCCTGGACTACCTCATCACCGACTACGTGGAGCGTGCACCGTGCCGTTGACCCTGTCCCTGGTGGCCGCGGGCCTGACCCTGGCCGCCGCGCCCGTGCGCCTGGATCGCGTGGACCTGCTCAGCGAGGACGAGGGCACCTTCCTCAACTATGACCTGCCCTTGTTCTCGGCGTATGCGCCCATCACGGGGGGCGCTTCCTCGAGCAGGTGAAGGTGGTGCTCGCCCTGCCGGTGAGTGGCCTGTACGCGGGGGCGTCCATCGCCTCGCAGTCGATCTCCTACGAGGGGCCGTTGTTGCGCTCCCAGGATGGACGGGGCCTGTTCTGGGTGGGCAGCGTGCACACGCGGCTGCTCATGCCCTACGGGGCGCACGCGGGCGTGGCGTGGCGCTTCGGCCTCATGCGCCTGGGCGTGGGCGCGAGCCTGTCCACAGAGGCCACCTGGGTGCGGCCGGAGTGGAACCAGTGGCGGGTGCTGCCCGTGCTGGCGGTGGGCATCGGTCCCAACGTGGCCCCGGGGATGTAGCGGCCCGCTCCGGCCTCGTGGAACAGGCGGCCGAGCCCGTGGGGGCGCGGGAGGAACTCGGACAGGCTCAGAAGGGGCGGCGGCGCATCTTCGCGTCGACGCTCAGGGGCCCTCCGCCGATGAACACGGCCGCGAGGAACACCGCGAGGTAGAGCACCGCCAGCTCCATGCGCCCGAAGGCATCCATGCGGTGCTGGTAGAGGGCCACCCCCATGGTGCAGGCCACGAAGAAGGCCCCGAGCCGGGTGAAGAGCCCCAGCGCCACCAGGAGCCCGCCCACCAGCTCCGACAGCGCCGCGGCCCAGGCGAAGTAGAGCGGGTAGGGGAAGCCCAGCGCCTCCACGCCCTGGGCGAAGCGGCTCATGTCACCCGTCACCTTGGGCAGCCCATGAGCGAACGCCAACGAGAGTCCGAACACCACCCGCACCAGCGTCCAGCCCAGCGTGAGTCCACGTGAACCGTTCATCCTTCACCTCCCGAGGTGGACGGATCCTTGTCGCCGCCGCGCTTGAGCCCGAGGGCCTTCGACTTCTTGTACAAGGAGGGGCGCTCCACCCTGGTCGCCCCAGTTGCCTTCCCTTGTTTTTACGAGAGGTTGGGGGCGGGGGCCACTCCACGCTCCTGGTTCGCCTGCCCCTTGGTGGTTGCACGTGCGCACGCCGTGAGTACACGGGTCGCGTGCTACAGGGTGCTTCCACCCGATCCCACGAGGAACGAGGTGGCGACGATCGGCACGGTGGTGGATGCCGCGCCGCATCGTCTCCATCACCGACACGCCAGGGAAGTGACTTCTAGTCCCGTCGTAGCTCGAAGGCGGAGGAGACGTAGCCCGCGTCGGTCTGGACGTAGGTCATGTTCTCCCCGTTCTTCGTGACGAAGAAGTCGAAGTGCGCGGTGTCTCCGTTGTTGTCGGTGAACGTCGCGGTGCCGCCACAGTCGGGATTGAGGGTATAGGTGCCAGAGTAGGCGATGCGCGTGATCTCACCGTTGGTACTGACGGTCGCCCAACCGGTAAAGGTCCCATCCCCCTGGAAGAGATCATGACCGGCCTGTGCGAAGGGGATCCGCTCGGACCCACTCACGATGTACCCATCGGTAGCATAGACGTAGTGGCCCTTCAGTATGCTCGGCTTGCATTGGGAAATCATCGAAGGCTCCGCCGCGGGAGCCTCGCCAGATGCCTCGTGCGCGACCCCCAGCAGACCGGCCGTGAGGACACTGCCCATGACGTACCATTGGAATCGCTTCATGTTCCCCCTCCTTCGTTTCGGGCCATCACGGCCCGATGCACTGGGGGACGTGAAGTAGGCACGGCCCGGGTTTGCTCAAATCGGACCTGGGTGGGTCTCGGCCGTGTCTTTCCCGTCAGCAGCCGTAGCTGGCGAGCACACCGCGAGCACACGGCCTCTCAGGGCAGTCCCATGGGTTGTTGGAGACAACCCAAATGGCGGGTGATTCTCAGGGGATACCGGGCTCCTTGTCGCCGCCGCGCTTGAGCCCGAGGGCCTTGAGCTTCTTGTAGAAATGGCCGCGCTCCAGATCCAGCAACCGCGCCGCCTCGGTGACGTTGTCCTGGGTATGCGCGAGCGCGAACAGGAGGATCTCCCGTTCGGCGTCCTCCACCTGCTCGCGGAAGGTGCGGTCCGCGCGGGGGCGGAAACCGCTCGGGGCCACCGTGGGCACGGCCGCGGGAGCGGGAGCGCGGGGCGCTGGAGGAGAGGAGACCTCGGAGGGAGCGGGCGGTGGGGCGCCCTTGCTCCGAGGGAGCAGCTCGGCGGCCTCGGCGCCGGTGACGGTGGGGCCCTCGCAGAGGATGGCCAGTCGCTCCACGAGGTTGCGCAGCTCGCGCACGTTGCCCGGGTAGGAATGGGCGGCCATCACCGCGAGGGCATCGGGCGACAGGGACAGGGGGCGGCGGCCATTGCGCGCGCACGCCTCCTTGAGGAAGGTGTCGATGAGGATGGGGAGATCCTCGCGCCGCTCGCGCAGGGGGGCGAGTGAATCTGCACCACGTTGATGCGGTAGTAGAGATCCTCGCGGAAGCGGCCCGCCTCGATCTCCTTCTCCAGGTTCTTGTTCGTCGCGGCGATGACGCGCACGTCGACCTTGAGCGTCTCGGCGCCGCCCACGCGCTCCAGCTCGCCTTCCTGCAACACGCGCAACAGCTTGGCCTGCATCGCCTGGGGCATGTCGCCGATCTCGTCCAGGAAGAGCGTGCCCTCGTGGGCGAGCTCGAACTTGCCCCGGCGCATGCTCACGGCGCCGGTGAACGCGCCCTTCTCGTGGCCGAACAGCTCGCTCTCGATGAGCTCGTGCGGCACCGCCGCGCAGTTGAGCTTCACGAAGGGGCCGCCCTTGCGCCGGGAGTTCTGATGCAGGGCGCGGGCGATGAGCTCCTTGCCGGTGCCGTTCTCCCCGGTGATGAGCACCCGGCCCTCCGAGGGGGCGGTGCGTTGGATGAGGGAGAAGATGTGCTGCATGGCCGGGCCGCCGCCCACCATGTCGTAGCGCCCCATCTCCGCGCGCAGGGCGCGCAGCTCCTCCAGGGCGGCCTGGTGCTTGAGCGCGTTGCGCAGCGCCACGAGCATCCGGTCCCGGGCGATGGGCTTCTCCAGGAAGTCGCGCGCGCCCAGTTGGGTGGCCTTCACCGCCGTGTCGATGGTGCCGTGCCCGGACATCATGATGACGGGCAGCTCGGGCTTGAGCTCCATCAGCCGGGCCAGCACGGTGAGCCCGTCCATGTCCGGCATCTTCACGTCCATGAGCACCACGTCCACGGGCCGCGCGGACACCACCTCCAGGGCGAGCTGCCCATGGGCCGCGAGCTCCACGTGGTAGCCCGCGAGCTGCAGCGAAGTCTGGAGCGTCAGCAGGATGTTCTTCTCGTCATCGACGATGAGGACGGAGGCGGGCATGACGGCGCACCTGGGGAGCGGACAGGGGTGGACGTCGCACCGTCTCGTAAATCCGCCAGCCCTTCAAGGGGGCCGCGCCTTCCCGGGGTGCTCGTGGACGGCACGAAGACGGCTCGAAGCCGCGGAACGACAGACAAGATTCCCACGCCGCGGCCGCGTGCTTGTCATTCTTTGCCGCGCTCCTCGCCGCGCCCACGGTGACGGAGGTGGACGGCGCCATCCAGCTGGCCCTCTTCGCGTCCGGGGGTCAAGGGAAAGCGGACCCGCCCTGGCTCGGTCCGTGCTTCTCTCCATCGGGTTGAGTGGACGACAAACCGTCCGATCCACGTGGAAGTGTCCAACAGCAGTACGTTCTTGCACCTGAAACAGACCGGCAAGGAGCGGGCCCGCTCCTGCCACGGGGCAATGGACAAAAGGCTTTGACTCGGCGTTCCAGGGCGGGCTAGAGGCGAGCGCGTTGCCCATCCACTGGATGACATCATTTTTGGAGGATCAATGCGTCGGATCTCGATGGTCGCGGGGCTCGCCCTCGCCGTGGCCGTACTCACCGGCTGCCCGCCGACCTACCCCAACTGCAAGAGCGACGAGACCTGCCAGGAGAAGGGCGAGGTTTGCGTCAACGGCACGTGCCAGGAGTGCTCCACCGACGCCAACTGCAAGGAGGGCTTCGCGTGCCAGGGGAACAAGTGCGTGCCCAAGGCGCCCGAGTGCTCGCGTGACGAGCAGTGCACGGGCGGACAGATCTGCGAGGGTGGCAAGTGCGCCGCGCCGCAGTGCACCGCCAAGGCCGACTGCCCCGGAGCCCAGGACTGCCAGAAGGGCCGCTGCGCGCTGCCGCCCGGCGCCTGCAACTCCAGCACGGACTGCGGTGATGGCCAGGAGTGCCAGCAGAACAAGTGCGTGGCCGCGTCGGCCCCCCAGGGCCAGTGCGATTGGGAGCCGATCCGCTTCGGCTTCAACGAGTACACCCTGCCCTCCGACGCCCAGGGCCGTCTGAGCGAGCTGGCCCAGTGCATCAAGGCCGCGGGCTCGGGCCGGATCGAGCTCGCCGGGCATGCGGACGAGCGTGGCACGGAGGAGTACAACCTCCAGCTGTCCAACAAGCGCGCCGCCTCGGTGCGCAAGTACCGGTGGACCTCGGCGTCCCGGCCAACCGCCTCAAGGCGGTGGGCTACGGGGAGAACCGGCCGGCCGAGCAGGGGGCCACGGAAGAGGCCTGGGCGGCCAACCGTCGCGTCGAGTTCGTTCGCTAGCCCCCTTTGAGGTAGGCTGCGCGCGAATGGCCTCGATCGAGACCGAGACACGGCAGTCCTACCTCGTCTTCGCCTGCGGCGGCAGCTGGTATGCCGTGCCCGCCGAGTGCGCGGCGGAAGTGGTCAGCTTTCCGGAGCTGACGCGGGTGCCCGGTGCCGCCGGGCATCTGCTGGGCGTTTTCGCCCATCGCGGGGAGGTCATCCCCGTGGTGGACATCAGCATGTTGGTTTCCGGGGAGCGCGAGCCCACGCGTCGAGCGGTGCTGGTGCGGCTCACGCGCGGCACCCTGGCGCTGACGGCCAGCCGTGTGGCGGGCGTGTCCCAGGTGGACGGCCGTCTGGAGCCGCTGGGCGCCGGCGGGGTGCACCTGCACCTGCGTGGCCCGGCGCGCAGCGCACAGCGCGACGTGGCGGTCATCGATCCCGAGGGACTGTTCGACCACCTCAGCCAGGGAGGCTGAGCCATGGGGACGGACAGCCGGATCACGGGCACGCTCCTGTGCCGTGCGGGCGAGGGCCGCGTGGCGTTCTCCGCGCATGAAGTGGCCTCCATCGAGTCTCCCGAGACGTTCGGGGGCTGGGCGGGCTCGGCCTGCGAGGCGTTCGCGGAGGAGTGCCCCTCCGGGCGCATCCTCGTGGCCGCCTCGGGCGAGGCGGTGAAGGTGAGCGCGCTGGAGATCGACGCCGAGCCCTTCACCGTATTGCCCGCGCCGGCCGTGCTCGTGCGCGTGGCGGGGGGCAGCTTGAGGGGCTTCATCCAGGTGCGTGGCATGTTGTGGCCGGTGATGTCCCTGGTGGACTTCGGCCGGTTCCTGGCGCCCGGGGAGGCCGCGTGAGGGTGCCGAGGGATCTCAAGGGGCTGTCGGCGTGGACCCTGCGGCCGTCCTGGTGGGGCGGGGTGCTGGGCCTGCTGTTGTCGTTGCTGTACGGGTACGTCACGCACTCGCTGCCCCGCGAGGGCCTGGGGCTGTTCCTCGGGTTGGTGGGGGCGGTGATGACGATGAACGTCCTGCTGACCTCCGCCCAGGAGCGGCACGCGCTGCGCGTGCTGTGGGCGCTGGAGCAGGGGCGGCTGCCCGTGAACCCGGACAACCTGCGCCGGGCGTTGCAGGAGGTCCGCCGCGTTCCCGGACGCTCCTTCTGGTTCACCCTCCAGGGGTGGTTGGGGGGCACGCTGCTCCTGGCGGCGACCTACACCTCGCTGGCCGGAGTGGGGTGGATGGTGGGTGTGCGCATCGGCCTGGTGGGGGTGTCGCTCGGGCCGCTGTCCTCCATGCTCGTCTATCTGCTGGTGGTGCGCCGCAGCCGCCGGGCCGCCGTGCTCATCGCGGACAAGGGCCTGTCGCCGCAGGAGGTCATCTCGGCCCTGCCCGCCGAGCGGTTGCGGCTGCGCAGGCGCCCGGTGTTGTTCACCGCCATCGCGGTGCTCTGTCCGTCCGTCTTCATCCTCGACGTGTCGGTCAGCCGCACCATGAAAACCTTCGACCAGATCCTCCAGACGAGGGATCCCCTGGCGCAACAGCGCGTGGTGCACCAGGCGCGCCGGGCCACGGGCTGCCGCTGGGGGTGCTCGCCGGGCTGGTGGTGGTGCTGGTGCTGGGCACGGCGTACGTGGCGGGCACGGCGCTCGCCGAGCCGCTGCGGGCCCTGTCGGAGGACGCCACGCGCATCGCCCAGGGCGAGGTGCGCACCCCCCGCTTCATCCCCGCCGAGGACGAGGTGTGGGCCGTGTCCGCCGCCTTCACCCGCATGCAGGCGCAGCTCGCCCAGGCGCTCGTGCAATTGCAGCGCGCGGGACTTCAGATCTCCTCCACCACCGAGCAGCTGGTGGCGACGTCCGCGGATCAGGAGTCCGGCGCGGGCGAGCAGGCCGTGTCGCTCAACGAGACGCGCGCCACCACCGAGGAGCTGGCGCGCTCGGCGCAGCAGATCGCCGTCAACGCCGAGTCGGTGTCCGCCATGGCGGAGACGACCTTCGGGGCGGCGCAGAGCGGGCAGCGCAGCGCGGCGGCCTTCCTCGCCGCCATGCACCGCATGAAGGGCGACAACCAGGCCATCGCCGACGCCGTGGTGCGGCTCAACAAGCGGGTGCAGCAGATCGGCAAGGTGGTCGAGTTCATCAACGAGATCGCCGACAAGTCGGACCTGCTCGCGCTCAACGCCGAGCTGGAGGGTACCAAGGCGGGCGAGCCCGGCCGGGGCTTCTCGCTCGTGGCGGCGGAGATGCGCCGGCTGGCGGAGAACGTGCTGTCCTCCACCCTGGCCATCGAGCGGCTCATCGATGAAATCCGCGATGCCACCCAGGCCGCGGTGATGGCCACGGAGGCGGGGCTGAAGACGACGGAGCAGGGCGCGTCGCTGGCGGCGCAGGTGGATGCGAGCCTGGGCCTCATCCTCGAGCTGGCGCGGCAGACGTCGCACGCCGTGCGCTCCATCTCGCTCGCCACCCAGCAGCAGCAGACGGGGACGGACCAACTCGCCGCGGCCATGGGCGACATCCTGCGCGTGACGGAGGAGAACGCCGAGGCCACCCAGCAGATGGTGGTCGCCAACACGGACCTGTCCGCGCTCGCGCGCGACTTGAAGGCCACCGTGCAGCGCTTCCGCGTGGCGGACCGGGAGGGAGCATGAGCCGTCCCGTCTTGTCGTGGGTGCACCGGCCCTTCAGCCGCCCCCTGATGGGCGCCATCGTCACCGCCAACGTCATCACCGCCGCGCTCGGCTCGCGCTACGCGCTGTTGACCGCCAGCATGCGCCTGAAGGAGAGCCTGACGCTGTTCCTCTCCCTGATGGGCAGCTTCTGCCTGGCGGCCATCGCGGTGGTGTGGTTCCTGGCCCTGCGCCGGCTGCGCGTGCTGCGCGAGGTGGAGGTCCTCCGCCCTCCCGTCGCGCCCGAGCGCTTGAGCCAGGCCCTGCTGGAGAGCCACCGCCTCGCGGACTTCGCCTTCGTCGCCACGCTGGTGGGGTGGCTGCTGGCCGCCGCGTTCGCCAACGTCGCGCTGTGGAGCCTGGGCGGGTTCACGGGCTCCCTCGTGGAGCTGCGCACCTGCCTGCCGGGCCTGCTCTTCGGGCCACTCGCCGCGCTGCTCACCTACTGCATGGTCACCTTGCGCTCGCGCGCGGTGGGCTTGTATCTGTCGGCGCGGGGACTGACGCACCCGCAGGCCATCGCCGTGGCGCCCAAGCGCGCGCAGATCCGCCTGCGGCTCATCCTCTTCACCGCCATCGTCGTGGTGACGCCCGCGGTGTTCATCTGGGACGTGTCCTCGGTGCTGACGCACCGGGCCTACGACGAGCTGTTGGCGACGAGCCCGGATCGCCGGGCGGCCCTGGTCGAGGAGCTGCGCATGGACGCCATCGAGGTGGGCGGCGCGATGTGCCTGCTCGTCTTCGCCGTGGCGCTGGCGGCCGCCTACCTGGGCGGCACGCTCCTGGGCCGTCCCATGCGGCAGCTCGGCGAGGCGGCCCACCACATCGCCGAGGGGGACCTCAGCCAGTCCCGCCTCATCCTCGCGGAGGATGAGATCTGGTCCGTCTCCGCCGCCTTCTCCACCATGCGGGCGCACCGGCGGGCGTGCTCGCGCAGCTCCAGCGCGCCGGCAGCCGCATCGGCACCACCACCGAGGAGATCCTCGCCACCTCCTCGCGCTACGAGGCCGGGGCCGCCGAGCAGGCCAGCTCCCTGGATCAGACGAGCGCCACCACCGAGGAGCTGGCGCGCTCGGCGCGGCAGATCGCCGAGAACGCCGGAAGCGTGGCGGAGATCGCCCACAAGACGCTCGCGGCGGCCAAGGCGGGTCAGGCCAGCTCCGAGGCCTTCATGGAGACCATGAGCCGCATGCGTCACGACAACCAGGCCATCGCCGCGGCGGTGGCCCGGTTGAACAAGCGCGTGCAGCAGATCGGGAAGATCGTCGAGTTCATCAACGGCGTGGCCGACAAGTCGGACCTGCTCGCGCTCAACGCCGAGCTGGAGGGCACCAAGGCCGGTGAGGTGGGGCATGGCTTCTCGCTCGTGGCGGCGGAGATGCGTCGTCTCGCGGAGAACATCATCGAGTCCACCAAGGAGATCGAGGGGCTCATCGAGGAGGTGCGCGACGCGTCCGGTGGCGCGGTGATGGCCACCGAGGGGGGCGTGCGCGCCACCGAGACGGGCACCTCGCTCGCCCAGCAGGTCTCCGAGTCGCTGCGGCAGATCGTCGAGCTGGCCGGGCGCACCTCGGACGCGGTGCGCGCCATCTCGCTGGCCACCCAGCAGCAGCAGGGCGGCACGGATCTGCTCGCCGAGGCCATGGCGGACATCCTGCGCATCACCCAGCAGAGCCACAACGCCACCAAGCAGGTCATCGGCGCCAACGGGGACCTGTCCACGCTGGCCCGGGACTTGAGGAGCGTGGTGGAGCGCTTCCAGATCGAATCCTCCGCGTCCTCGGCTTTCTCCTCCGCGTCCTCGTCTTCTTCGTCCGTGTCCTCTTCCTCGTCGGGAGTACTCGGGTGAGCAGCGCGCGGGAGAAGTTGCTCAAGCAGTTCCGCGAGCTGGTGGGCGTGCGCCTGGAGCGCATCAACCGCCGCATCGTGGAGCTGGAGGCGGGAGCGAGCCTGGAGGCGGGCCGCACCGTGTTGCGCGAGCTGCACGGCCTCAAGGGCGAGGCGCGGATGATGGGCTTCGACGCCATCAACGCCGTCGTCCACGAGATGGAGGAACTGGTGCGCTCCACCGAGCGCGCCGATCACGCGCTGTCCGCCGGCTCCATCGACGCGCTCCTGCAGGCGGGGGACGCGGTGTTGGTGCTGTCCGGCGCCGCCGTGCACGAGCCTCCGCAGCCTCCTCCCGAGGTGGACAAGCTGGTGCGCTGGCTGAAGGAGTGCACCCGCCTCGAGCAGTCCGGCCTCGCGGGGGCGGGGCAGGGGAGCGCGGCCCCCTCGTCCCGCGCGGCGCCTCCCCCGCGCCTCCCCCTCGCCCCGAGCCCTTGGAGCGCGTCGAGGAGGACGTCACTCCGGCTTGGGGCTCGGCGTCGCTCAACTTCGCGACGCCATCCCTGGTGTCGCGTCAGGCGCCCCCGCCCGCGCCACCTGCTCCGCCCGCCGCTCCCCGGACGCCGGCGGGAGGCCGGATGGGAGGGGCGAACCCGCGCGCCCCGTGGCCTCGGCGGTCGTCACGGCCACCGCCGCCGCGATTGGCCGGATGCCGCCCGCGGCGACCGAGCCTCCCGTCCGGGGCACGGGCTCCTCCCCCTCGGTCCGCCCGGGGGATCGCGCGGATGGCTCGGTGCGCATCGGCGTGGCGAGCCTGGATCGGTTGACGAGCGCGGTGACCAACCTCACCCAGGTGTCACGCCGCCGCGAGCTGGCCACCACCCGGCGGTTGGATCTGGCGCGCGAGCTGAGTCTGCTGGCGCGCGTCGCGGAGGATCTGGGCCCGGCGGGCGCGGAGCTGGCCGAGCGCCTGGGCCGCGCCAAGGAGCTGGCGGCCACCCTCCACCGCGAGGAGAAGCTGCTGGCCAACGAGGAGCTGAGGGACCTGGGCTACGTGGCCGACGAGGTGCAGCGCCTGCGCATGCTGCCGCTGTCGGTGCTCTTCGAGCCCTACCCGCGCATGGTGCGCGACCTCGGGCGCGAGCTGGGCAAGGAAGTGGAGTTGAAGGTGGAGGGCGAGGACACGCGCGCCGACCGGGCCGTGGTGGAGGCGCTGAGGGATCCGCTGCTGCACCCGGTGCGCAACGCCCTGGACCATGGCCTGGAATCACGCGTGGACCGGGTGGCCGCGGGCAAGCATCCCCGGGGCCGGTTGTCGCTGGTCGCCGCGCGCGATGGCAACCGGCTCGTGCTTCGGGTGGAGGATGACGGCGTGGGCCTGGAGCCCTCGCTGCTGCGCCGGGCGGCGGTGCGCAAGGGCTTCCTGGACGAGGCCGCGGCGTCGGCGTTGACGGATCAGGCGGCGCGCGAGCTCATCTTCCTCTCGGGCTTCACCTCCCGCGAGGTGGCCACGGACATCTCCGGGCGGGGCGTGGGGCTGGACGCCGTGCGCAGCTCGCTCCGGGCGCTGGGCGGCGACGTGCTGGTGTCGTCCGAGGCGGGGGCGGGCACGCGCTTCGAGCTGCGGGTGCCCGTGTCCCTCACCGTCTCCCCGCTGCTCTTCGTGAAGGTGGCCGAGGAGACGTTGTGCTTGAGCGCCGCCCATGTCTCGCGGGCGGTGAAGGTGGAGCCCGGTCACCTCAAGGACGTGGCGGGGCGCGCGGTGTTGCAGGTGGACGATCAGCCCATGCCCTTCGCCTCCCTGCGCTCCCTGCTCGGCCTGGGCACCGAGCCGGGCCTGGACGAGGGCGCGCTGGTGCTCGTGGTGCGCAGTCAGGGCGCCATGGCCGCGCTCGCGGTGGATCGCGTCCTGGAGGAGAGCACCCAGGCCATCCTCCCGCTCAAGGGGTTGCTGGCCCACTACCCCCACCTCACCGGAGCCACCACCCTGGCGGATGGTCGGCTGGCCATGGTGCTGTCCGCGGCGCACCTCATCGCCAGCGCCCGAGGCCTCACGGGCTCGCGCATCGCCCGCTCGGCCGCCGCCCCCCGTCCCGCGCCCGCTCCCCGCCGCCGCATCCTCGTGGTGGACGATTCCCCCTGACGCGCGAGCTCATCTCCTCCCTGCTGGAGGCCGTGGGCTACGACATCGTCATGGCCACCGATGGAGCGGAAGCCCTGGACCTGCTCGCCCAGAATCCGGTGGACCTGGTCTGCACGGACCTGGAGATGCCGCGCGTGGACGGGCTCGAGCTGACCCGCCGGCTCAAGGAACATCCTACCCACAAGGTTCTCCCCGTGGTCATCCTCACCACCCGTGGCGGAGAGGCGGACCGCCAGCGCGGGCTCGCCGCGGGGGCGGACGGTTACATCACCAAGGGTGACCTGGTGCGTCAAGATCTCGTGGATGTGGTGGGCCGGCTGCTCGGCTGATGGCGCGATGCCGCATGTCGGGCCACATTGGCTATACTCCAGGAAGTGCGCACGGGGTATGGAAGTCACATGGGCAAGAAAGTGTCGGTGCTGGTCGTTGACGACTCGCACATCTGCCGACAGCTGATTTGCGAAGCACTGAGCCGGGATCCGGATCTGGAAGTGGTGGGTACGTGCGCCAACGGCCAGGAAGCGCTCGACGCGGCACGGGATCTCCGTCCCCAGGTCATCACCATGGACGTGGAGATGCCGGTGATGGATGGGCTCACGGCCGTCGAGCACATCATGGCCGAGGTGCCCACGCCCATCCTGATGCTCACCGCGGATCCGCGGCAGCAGGCTCCGGAGCTCACGTGCCGGGCGCTGGAGATCGGCGCCCTGGCGTTGCAGATCAAACCCTCCATCGACGCGGGCACGGAGGCGTGGAACCTGTCGCGCGAGGTGAAGCTGCTGTCCTCGGTGCGCGTCATCCGCCACATCCACAGCAAGCGCCGGCCGCCCCTGCCGGGTGGAGGCGTGGCGCCGCCCGCGCCGGTGGGCATGCCCTATGGCGTGCTCGCGGTGGCCAGCTCCACGGGAGGCCCCCAGGTGCTCTTCCGCATGGTGTCGGAGCTGCCGGCGGACTTCCCCACGCCCATCGTCATCGTGCAGCACATCAACGCCGCCTTCTCCGAGTCGCTGGCGGGCTGGCTCGCCAACTCCTCCAAGCTCAAGGTGCGGCTGGCCCAGGACGGCGAGCAGCTCCTGCCGGGCAACGTGCTCATCGCCCCGCCGGGCCAGCACATGTCCATTCCCTTCCGGGGCCGGGTGGCGCTGCGGCCGGGCGTGGAGCGTGACGGGCACATGCCTTCGGGCACGGTGCTGCTGGAGAGCGCGGCCAAGGCGTACGGACGGCGCGCCATGGGCCTCATCCTCACCGGCATGGGCGAGGATGGCGCGGACGGCATGCTCGCCATCAAGCAGGCCGGGGGCATGACGCTGGCGCAGAACGAGGAGTCCTGCGTGGTGTTCGGCATGCCGGGCGCGGCGGTGGCGCGCAAGGCGGTGGACCACCTGGTCCACGGAGACGACGTGGCGAGCACGCTGGTGCGCCTGGTGCGCGGTGAGTCCCTCTCCGTGGGTCGCTGAAGCCTCGGTGCCTCCCTACCGCACTCCCTTCCCCACCATCCACGCGCTCGTGGCGCGGCGCACGGGCACGTCCCTGAGCGAGTTGCAGAGCCGTCGCCTCGACGAGAGGCTGGCGGGGCGGGAGGGCAGCGCGAGCGCGCGCTATGTGCTCTACCTCCAGTCCCCGCGGGGGCCGCGGAGTTCGCCGAGCTCATCGAGGCCATCTCCGTGCAGAAGACGGAGCTGTTCCGGGACGAGGCCCAGCTCGAGGCGCTGCGCACGCACGTGCTGGTGCCCCTGGTGGCCCGGGCCCGTCGGCCGCTGCGGCTGTGGAGCGCGGGGTGCGCCACCGGCGAGGAGGTGGCCACCCTGCTGGTGATGCTCGCCGAGGTGGGCGCGGATCCGGCCAGCACGGTGCTGGGCACGGACATGTCGGAGACGGCGATCGCTCGCGCGCGCGAGCTGTGCTTCAGCTCGGAGCAGCTCCAGCGGGTGCCGCCCGGCGTGAGGGATCGCTGGTTCGTGCCCCTGGGCTCGGGCCGCCACGCGCTCGTCGGTCATCTGAAGGAGCGCGCCAGCTTCCTCGTCCACAACCTCATGGAGCCGTCCTACCCCTCGACGGTGGAGGGCCGGGGCTTCGACATCATCGTCTGCCGCAACGTGCTCATCTACTTCACCCCCGAGTCCTTCACCCAGGTGGTGGCGTCGCTCGCCGAGCGGCTCGCGCCCGAGGGACTGCTGGTGCTCTCCTCCGCCGAGCCGCTGCTGAGCGCTCCGCCAAGCCTGCGCACCCTGCGCTACGCGGACGCGTTCTTCTATGGCCGCGCGCCCCCCGAGGCTCCTCCCAGTGTCCCGGCCCCCTCCCTGTCGGGGCTGCCCGCGGTGCGTCCCTCGCAGTCGGGGCTGCCCGCGGTGCGTCCCTCGCAGTCAGGGCTGTCCGCGGTGCGTCCCTCGCAGTCGGGCCTTCCCACGGTGTCTGCCTCCAGGCCGGATGCTCCTTCGGAAGCCGCTCGGGGCGGGGACTCCGCGCATCGGGATGCCGACGCGCTCTTCAGCCAGGTGCTGGACGCGGTGGGCAGTCAGAGCCAGCCGGATCCCCAGACGGAGGAGGCCCTGCGGCGGTGCCTGTTGTTGGACCCGGATCTGTCCGCGGCGCGCTATCTGCTGGGGCTGGTGTTCGAACAACGCGGCGCGTGGGCGGAGGCCGCGGGCGAGTACCGGCGCGCGCTGCGCTCCCTGGAGGAGGGCAGGGCCCGCGCCACTCCTTTCTTCCTCAACAACTCCCGGCTCCAGGTGGCGTGCGCGCGGGCCATCGAGCGCGTGGAGCGGGCCACTCCCCCGACGTCGCGCTGAGGGGCGGACAGGCGGGCCCACTCGAAGCGTGAAGAAGCACACGCGCGCCGGGACTTTGCCCGATAGGATGCGCCGCCTATGCGAAGGCTTGCCCTCATCGCCCTCCCTTTCCTGCTCTCGGGCTGCTTCTACCCGGCGGCTCGCGGACGCGCGCTGGAGACCCGGCTCGATCAACTCGATGCCTCCCAGGTCCAGATCCAGGCGGAGCTCAAGCGCACGCGCGAGCAGCTCGACGCCACGCTGCCGCTCATCGACGAGAAGATCGCCCAGGTCTCCAAGGCCCTGGAAGGCCTGGACAAGGCTTCGCGCCGCTCGGGCGCGGACATCGGCATCCAGCTGCAGAAGACGGTGGAGGACCGGCCCAGCTGCGCGGCGGTGGAGACGTACGTCTACAAGATTGGCGAGCTGGAGGCGGCGCTCGCGCGGACGACCGAGGACACCGACAAGCGTCTGCTCGAGCTCAAGGGAGAGCAGGCGCTCAAGGAGGCCGAGGCCCGCAAGAAGGCCGAGGAGCTCAAGCGTCCCACGGACAAGAAGGAGTTCCTCACGCTGGCCCAGGACAAGGCCAAGGCCGGTGACGTGGTGCTCGCCCGCCAGCTCTACGGGGAGTTCATCAAGAAGTGGCCCAAGGACGCGCTCGTCGCCGAGGCCCACTTCGGGCTGGGCGAGAGCTACTTCGCCGAGGACAAGTGCCGCGAGGCCCTCTTCGAGTACGGCAAGCTCCTGCAGGAGCACCCCAAGGCGGCCTCCACGCCCGAGGCCTACCTGCGCTCCTCGGAGTGCTTCCAGAAGCTGAAGATGCAGGACGAGTCGCGGCTGGCGCTCGAGGAGCTCGTGAAGGGCTACCCGAAGTCCGACGCGGCCAAGACGGCCAAGACGCGGCTCGCGGAGCTGGACAAGGCGAAGAAGAAGGGAAGCAAGAAATGAGCAGGCGACCGTTGCTCCTGGCGCTGCTGGCGCTGCTGCTCTCGCCCTGGGTGGCCGGGGCCGCGCCCCAGCACGTGGTGCTCCTCTTCACCGGAGACAATGGGGGCGAAATCGCCCCCTGTGGTTGAAGCCACAACCCGTCTGGCGGTCTGGCCAGACGAAAGACGGTCTTCTCGCGGGAGCGCGCGAAGGGGCCGGTGCTGGTGCTGGATTCAGGAAACGCTCTCTTCAAATCACCCGCTCCCGGAGGCATGGCTCGGGAGAAGGAGCGGGCCGTGCTGTTGCTCGAGCAGATGGACGCCCTGGGCACCGCGGCCATGGCCGTGGGCGCGCGCGATCTCTCCCTGGGGACCGGCTTCCTCTCCCAGACGGTGAAGGGCAAGAAGCTCAAGCTGCTGTCCGCCAACCTCGTGGACGCGGAAGGCAAGCTCCTGTTCGCCGCCTCCACCGTGGTGAAGGTGGGCGGGGTGAAGTTCGGCGTGGTGGGCGTGTCGCCCTCGGGCCCGGTCTCCACGGCCAAGGGGGTGAACGGCCTGCCCCCGACCAAGGCGGCCCTCTCCGAGGCGCGTCGGCTGCGCGAGCAGGAGAAGGTGGACGTGGTGGTGGTGCTCGCGGCGCTTCCCCAGGCCGAGCTCCAGCCCCTGTCGGTGCAGGTGGGGACCACGGTGGACTTCATCCTCCAGTCCCACGAGGGCCGGGCGTTCCTGCCCAGGCGCAACGACTTCGCCGTGCTCCTCGGGGCGGGTGAGCGGGGCCGGCAGGTCGCCCGGCTGGAGCTCTCCCTGGACGGCAAGGGCCCCTTCCAGGATCTCTCGTCCGCCGAGCGGGCCCAGCAGGGCGTCAAGCTCGTCGAGGAGAACCTCCAGCAGGCCCGGCGCAGCCTCGCGGCCGCCAAGGACGAGACCGTCCGGGCCTCCTGGCGGGAGACGATTGCCAGCCTGGAGAAGCGCGTCCAGGAGCTCACCCTCGAGACGAAGCTGGTCGGGAAGGCGGGCGAGCGCACCTTCCGCTTCTCCTACCTCCAGCTGGGGAGCGATGTGGTGGATGATCCGGAGGTGAAGCGGCGCGTGGAGCGAATCGAGCCGCCCGGGTCCGCATCTCATTAGAAGGGACAGGGCCCGGTCACGGGCCTTGTGCCCTGCCCGGCGCGCCGTTATAAGCGCCGACCTACCTCGAAAACGCCAGACCTCCCACCTTGGGGTGGGGGCAAGGCGCAGGGAGTTGCACATGAAGCCCGATCTGCACCCGGTTTACGCCCCGTCTCGCATCACCTGTGCGTGTGGCAACGTCGTCGAGACGCGGTCCTCGCGTGGCTCGTTCGCGGTGGAAGTCTGCTCGAACTGCCACCCCTTCTTCACCGGCAAGTACAAGCTGCTCGACACCGCGGGCCGCGTGGAGAAGTTCCGCAAGAAGTACGCCGCCAAGCCCGCCGAGGGCTCCACGGAGGGCGCTGCCCCCGCCGCGGCTACCGCCAAGAAGGGCGGCAAGAAGGCCGAGGCCTGATCGTCTCGCCCTTGTAGTCGCGTCACCGCCGGGCACGGCGCCGGAAGTCCTCCCCGAGGGCTTCCCGCCGTGCTCGCGGCGTTTTGGGGAGTGCTCAGAACAGCTTGTCGAGCGAGGCGACCGACTGGCCCCGATGCGCCGGAAGGGCCACGTTCATCAAATCGCCCAGCGCGCCGCCCAGTGCGCCGCCCAACCCGCCGCCCAGCCCGCCCCCCCGATATTCGGCGGTAGCGAGATCCCGTTGCGTCGCTCGTCGTTGCCTTCGTAGTTGGCGGAGAAGACGCGATCCGCGAAGTCCTCGCGCAGCATCCGCTCCTCCGTGCCCCACGGATTGGTGAAGTGGATGTACTTCTTCCCATTCTCCTCCGAGGTCCCCGTGACGAGCACCTCGTGGTACGAGTGCGGCTTTCCTTCCTCCTCGAAGCGCATGCCCGTCAGCACGTTGTTGCCGCGCTTGAGCTCGGAGTCGATGACGCTCAGCGCCTTGTCCTTGTCGTTGTCGCCGAAACTCTCGTGACGCATGTTCTTGCCGTGGATGGCGTCATTGAGCTTGTCGAGATTATCGGTGGACGCGCCGGCTCCCTCGCCCGTCTTGTCATTGTAGTCACCGTCCCCATTGGAGAACTCCATGAGGGTGGGGGCCAGGATGCGCTGGTTGATGGAGCGGCCGGAGCCGTCATCCTTGATGGACGCCTCCTTCTCGCGCTCGAGCGTCGTCTTGCCGTCGGCCAGCTCCACCTTGCCCTCCTTGCTGGCCAGTGCCCTTGGAGATGCGCGCGTACTCGGCCGGGTTCTTGTCCGCCGGTCGATGCTCAGCGCCGTGGGCGCACACGTGCCCTTGCTTCCCTGATTGATGGAGCTGGGGGTCGCCATTTCCCGGACCAGGGTGCCCACGAAGTCGCCCCGGTTGATGCCCTTGGCGAGGTCCTTCCCGCTGGCCGCATCCGCCGGGTGGTCGAGCGTGGTGCCCTCGCCCTTGAGGTCCTTTTCGCCGGGCAGCTTGCCCTGGAAGAGCATCTTCTGGAGCGCCAGCTGTTCCGAGCCCTTGTCATGGTACTCGCCGATGGCGTCCTTCACTTCCTTGTACTTCTTGCGGTCGCCTTCCGAGAGCTTCGCCAGCTCCTCTTTCTCCAGCTTCTCGTTGGCCTTCACCTGCGCGGACGCGATCCCCTCTTCCTTCTTGCCGGTGGCTTTTCCATCCGTCCCGTCATTGAGGACCGTCCAATCGTCGTCCCGCTTCTCACCTGAGCGGGGGTTGAGGACCTCATCCGCCCGGAGCAGGGCCTCTTCCTTGTTCTTGGGCTCCTTCCCCCCTTGGGCCCACCCGGAGCGGGTGCGGTGGCTTCGAACGTCGAGGTCGTCTCGTGACCCACCTTCTGCTTGGCCTCGGGCTTCGTCGGCGTGGGGGACTCGGGCGAGGGGGCTCCCTGCTTGGCAACGATCGTGTTGGGCTCGGTCTGCTTGGGCGGGGGCGGGGTGTAGACCGGGGCGTTGCGGACTTTGCTGAGGGAGGTCATGGCGGATCCTGTCTTGGGGCCGCTCTCCTGGTGGGTGGAGGAGAGGTATTGATAGGGACAGAAACCTTGTACCAGAACTTATCTTGGAATACATCCCCTCACTGTTGATTGCATATGTTCTTTGCGTTTGAGAATTCAAGGTAGGGATTGTTTTTGAATTCTCACGTCATGAGGAACGCATACACTCTTTGTTTGTGAGAATTCAGGACGACGATTGTCTTTGAATTCTCACACCCAGAGGGACACCCCGGCCTTTTTTGTCTACTTGGGCTCGTCGGCCACCGGGCCGGAGACGCCGGGGGCCACCCACTGCATCTGGTTGAGCTCCTCCTTCGTCAGCGTCTTGCCCGCGGGCACGCGCGTGACTCCCTGGCGATCCTGGAGCGGGCCGGTGAAGGGATCGAAGCCGGGCTTGCTCGAGGACATGTCCTTGAGCAGCTCCTGCACCCGGTCATACACGGACACCTGCTTGCCGCCGACCGTCATCTGCGCCTTCTTCAGCGCGTCCACGAACTTGGGATTGATGGGCACTCCCGGCTGGCCCCCCATCTCCACCGCGCCCTCGCGCAGCAGCCACCAGTAGTCCACGTCCTGGAGCTTGCCCGGCGCGTACGTGCCGTCGCGCACCTTGCTCAGGAAGTCGATGTAGATCTTCTCCCAGTGCACCAGTTGTCCGGACACCACGTAGTCCGGCGCGAAGCGCTGCATGGGCGAGTAGTGCGCGAAGGCCGGCACCTTCTTGCGCCCCGCCACCTGCACCACCGTGGCCGTGTCCTCGGTGAAGGCCAGCACGTCATTGCCCTCGGCCATCAGCGCCTCGGCCGCCTCGCGCGCCTTCACCGGACTCACCCAGGCGCTGATCCACTTCACGTTCACCGTGGCCTGGGGATTCACCGCCCGCGCGCCCAGCGCGAACGCGGAGATGTGACGCTTCAACTCGGGGATGGGGAAGGCGCCCACATAGCCCACCTTGCCGGACTTCGTCAGCGCTCCCGCCATCAGACCGTTGAGGTAGTAGATTTGATAGAAGTCGGCCATGTAGGTGGCCATGTTGGGCGCCCGCTTGAAGCCCGTGGCGTGCGCGAACACCACCTTCGGGTACTTCTTGGCCGCCTCGAGCGTCTGATCCATGAAGCCGAAGCTGGTGGTGAGCACCACCGGCAGCCGCCCTTCACCAACCGATCGATGACGGGCAGCGCCCGCCCTCGGGCACGGACTCCACGTACTGGGTCTCCAACCACGGCAGCGCCTTCATCGTCAGCTTGCGTGCCTCGTCGTGCGCGTGGCTCCAGCCAATGTCTCCCACCGGCCCCACGTAGATGAAGCACGCCTTGAGCTTCGCCTCGTCCGCTCGCGCCGGGCCCGCCAGCCCCAATGCCAGCAATACCAGCCACATCACAGGTGACTTCATCCGTATGCTCCTTGTCTGATTACCGCTCGCCCCGATGATAGGGTTTGCCCAACGACGCTGGCGCCGAGCCCTGGGTGCGCCGCAGCCCCGCGAGCGCCAGCACCCCCACGACGAGCAGGTAGGGCATGGCCGCGAAGAGCTCGGTGGGCACCCGGCTCTGGTCCTGGAGCCGGAATTGCAGATAGTAGAGCAGTCCGAAGAAGACCGAGCCGAGCACCGCGCGCGGGGGCTCCACCCCACGAAGATGACCAGCGCCACGGCGATCCACCCCAGCCCCGCCGTCATGCCATCCGTCCACGCGGGACGGTAGGCCAGCGACAGGAACGCGCCGGCCAGTCCCGCCAGCGCTCCGCCAACGGCCACCGCCGGTAGCGCACCGCCCCCACGCTCACGCCCAGCACGTCCGCCGCCGCCGGGTTCTCTCCCACCGAGCGCAGCACCAGCCCCGGCCGCGTGGCGTACAGGAAGGCCCAGAGGCCCACGGCCAGCACTCCCGCCGCCACGGTGAAGGGCAGCTCGGGCGCGGGCTCCATGAGGATGGCGCCCTCGTAGCGGTTGCCCAGCAGCCCCGACACGCCCAGCCCCAGCATCGTCAGCGCCAGCCCGGACACGTATGCGTTGGCGCGCAGCGTGAGCGTCACGAACCCATGCAGCAGCGCCGCCAGCGCTCCAGCCACCAGCGACAGCGCCACCGCGAGCCCCAGCGATTCCGTCTCCGTCGCCACGCCGAAGGCCGTCAGGGCCCCCAGCGCCATCATCCCCTCCACGCCCAGGTTCACCACGCCCGCCCGCTCGTTGACGAGCGCGCCCAGACACGCCAGCAGCAGCGGCGTGCCAAAGGAGAGCGCCCGGAGCAGCGCCTGGAGCATTTCGTCGATCATCGTCCCCACCTCACGCGGTAGCGCGCCAGGGCCTCGCCGGAAATGAGGCAGAGCAACAACACTCCACTGAAGACGTCGATGACCCGGAAGGGCATGTTGAAGCTGATCTTGAGCAGATCCTCCCGCGAGGATGACGCCCATGAGCGGCGCGGTGAGCAGCACCAGCGCCGGGTGACCCCGGGCCAGCCACGCCACGATGATGGCGGTGAAGCCGTAGCCGAGCGAGAGCTGGGTGGGATCCAACAGCCGGTGATGGATGCCGGCCACCTCGCCCACGCCCGCCAGCCCCGCGGCTCCGCCCGACAGCAGGCCGGTGAGCAGCACCACCCGCCCCGTGGGCAGGCCCGCGTAGCGCGCCGCCCGGGGGCTCGCTCCCACCACGCGCAGCGCGTAGCCGAGGGACGTCCGCGTGAGCAGCACTTGCAAGGCCACCGCGAGCACCGCCCCGAGCACTCCGGTGGGCCAGTGCACCAACGTGTCCCCCAGCACCGGCAGCGAGGCCGCGTCCGGGAACGAGTCGGTATAGGTGTAGCCCTGCACCTCCTCTCCTCGCCACGGGCCACTGACGAGGTAGAGCACGAAGGCGCTGGCCACCGCGTTCAGCATCAACGTGGTGAGGATCTCGTTCACGTCCACGCGCGAGCGCAGCCACGCGGCGGGCAGGGCCCACAGCCCTCCGGCCACCGCGCCCGCGAGGAACATGAGGGGCAGGCTCAGCGCCCCCGGCGGCAGGAAGAGCGCGACGGCCGTGCCCCCCACCGCGCCCATCAGGAGCTGTCCCTCCGCGCCGATGTTGAAGAACCCCACGCGGAAGGCCAGGGTGAGCCCGCTCCCGATGAGCAGCAGGGGGAGGGTGCGGCGCAGGACCTCGGCCAGCCCCTGGCGCTCGCCCAGCGTGCCCTCCAGTAGCGCGCGGTAGACCTCCCACGGACTCACGCCATACGCCGCGAAGACGACTCCGGTCAGCGCGAACGCGAGCACACCCATGCCCAGGTACACCCCGAGAGCCTTCGCCCGGCGGGGCCGGGGCTCCTGTTCCAGGCGGATCACGCCGCGCCCTCCGTCGCCTGCGTCATCATCCGGCCGAGCCGCTCCACGTCCACCTCGCCCGCGGGCCAGGGCCCCCGCAGCTCGCCCTGGTAGAGCGCGGCCACGCGATGCGAGAGCGTGAACAGCTCCTCGAGATCCTCCGTCACCAGCAGCACGGACATGCCTTCCTGGGCCCGCTCGATGAGCAGCCGGTGCACCCGCTCGGTGGCCCCGATGTCCACTCCATAGGTGGGATGGACCGCGATGAGCAGCAGGGGCGAGCCCGCCAGCTCCCGGGCGAGCACCGCGCGCTGGATGTTGCCACCGGACAGCAGGCGCAGTGGGGTGCGCGGGCTCGGCGTGGCGATGCCATATGTCTGGATGATGCCGAGCGCCTCGCGTTCCATGCGCGCCCGATCCAACCAGGGCCCGCGCCGCAGCGCCGTGTTCCACGTGCGCAGGGCGAGGTTCTCCGCCACGCTCATCGCGGGCACCGTTCCGGCGGCGCGCTCCTCGGGGACATGGGCCACGCCCTGGGCGAACAGCTCGGCCGGTGACGTCGCCCGCAGGGGCTGCCCCTCGAAGCGCACCTGCCCCTGGTAGGGCCGCAGGCCCGTGAGCGCCTCCACGAGCTCGCGCTGGCCGCTGCCCGCGACTCCCGCGATGCCGAGGATCTCCCCGGGCGCCAGCGAGAAGTGGATGTTCTTCACCGCCCGCGTCCCGCGATCCGAGCGCACCTCCAGGCCCTGGACCTCCAGCCGCACGCCCGGCCGGGGTGGCGCGAGTTGGGGACGGGGCAGCGCCTCGCGACCCAGCATCAACTTCACCAATTGCTCCCGCGTCGTGTCCCGCGCGGAGGCTCGCCCACCTTGCGGCCCGCGCGCAGCACGGTGATGCGATCCGAGTGCGCGAGCACCTCATCGAGCTTGTGGCTGATGAAGAGGATGCCCACGCCCCGGGTCTTGAGCTGGGCGAGCTGCTGGAAGAGTGGCTCCACCTCCTGGGGGTAAGCACGCTGGTGGGCTCGTCCAGGATGAGGATGCGGACGCCTCGCAGCAGCGCGCGGAGGATCTCCAGCCGCTGTTTCTCTCCGGCGGAGAGGTTCTCCACCCGGGTGTCGAGGTCCATTGGAAGGGGCTGGCCGGCGAGCCGCTCGCGCAGGGTGGCCCGCAGCCGGTGCCGGGTCATCAACCAGCCGCCGCGCAGGCCGAGCGCCAGGTTCTCCGCCACGGTATGGCGCTCCACGAGCAGGGGATGTTGTGGCACCAGGGCGATGCCCCGCCGCAACGCCTGGGCGGGAGAGCCCATGCGCACGGGGCGCCCGTCGACGAGGATCTCCCCCGAGTCCGGTGCATCCAGCCCGTAGAGGATGTTCATCAACGTCGTCTTTCCCGCGCCGTTCTCGCCCAGCAGGGCATGGACCTCGCCCGCGTGGAGGTCGAGGCTGACGTGGTCGTTGGCGACGACGCCGGGAAAGCTTCGGGTGATGTTCGACAACCGGAGGAGCGGGGGGACGTCTCCATGCGGGCCGCGAGCTTGCCACAGGGCACGGGCGCGCGGGTCGGGTTCACGCGCGAGCACGTGGAATGAGGTGGGCGGGGCTCCACATTCCCAGGGCTTGAGACAGGGCTCGCGCGTTGTCCTCGTTTGGGGCGGCATACTGCGCGACACGGCACTGGACGAGAGGCCGTTTCCGGGGACCTTTGTCTCCTGGGGTCGGGGGGAGCGCATGTCCGCTGAGCGAGGACGGAAGTGGGTGGCCCTGTTGCTGGGGCTCGTTGTCGTGGCCACGGGTTGCGCGACGGCATCTGGCGGCGCGTTCCTGGACCACGGCCCGGGTGCAGTGTCGGGCCCGATGCCTCGACTGAACCGCGGCCGGGGAGAGCGCGTACCCGTCATGGCCGTGGCCATGGTGAGCCCGGCCGACATGGCCGGGCGCGAGGTGCTTGGTGGTGCGGTGCAGGTGGACGCCTTCGAGTACCTGTTGGCGCTCGCGGGCCTGGACGACGTCCACGACATGCCTTCGTCCAGGGTTTTCCTTTCGCGGCAGGAGGCGGCCCGGGTGCTGACGGTGCTGATGCGAAAGCCCATGACGGCAGGCTCGTTTCCGCCACGCATGGCCGCCTGCCATCTGCTGCGCGAGGTGTTGGAAGGAGGGGCCGCCTCTCGCGAGGAGCTGGTGCGCCGGGTGGAGCGCTTCAGGAGCGTGGCCGTGCTGCGGCCGGATGGCTATCTCGCCTGGGCGCTCAGCGGACGCACGCAGCAGAAGGTGGGCCCGGTGGTGTGGAAGGACAATGCCTTCCGCGCCGGTCTCTTCGAGCTGGGGCGCTTCTACTCCGTCAATGGATGGGTCTTCCGGCGAGCGGACGCCCGGCTGCGGCCCATCATGGACGGGCCTGGGCTGGCCGAGGTGTATGACGATGCGGACCCCATCAGCCGCGTGATGGATGGAGCGGAGGAGTCCTTCGTCGAGCTGTACCATGCGATGGGCCAGTTGCTTTCACACCCGTTGGACAGCCTCGCGGCGCTGCGACATCTGCCCTCGGGGGTGGTGGCCCTCCTCGCATCCTCGCCCGAGTACCTCGCGCGCTTCCAGGCCATGACGCGGGGAGAGCAGGTGAAGGCGCTCTCCAAGCTGACCACGAACCTCCTCGTCACCTTTGGTGCGGCGGGTGGCACCACGAGCACCCTGACGAGGGCGTTCTCGGGAGCGGAGGCCCTCGTGCCGGTGCTGTCGCTCTCGGCCGAGGGGGCGCTGGCGGTGGAGCGTGTGGCGGTGCCAGTGGGGAAGGTGGCCACGGTGCTCAGCGGCGGGCCGGGGGCGGCCATCATCCTCCAGCGGACGCAGGCGAATGGGCAGTCGCCCTCACCGGCTCCGGGACCGGGCCAGTGGGGGCCGGCCAAGGAGTCCATGTCCGCCCGGGCCCGGGCCTACCAGGAGCAGATCACGGGGCACTCGGCGGACGATGCCTACTGGGTTGGAGGCATGAGCACGAAGGCGGGAGGCGTGAGGTTCGACGGCTTCAAGGACGGCGTCCTGCTTGAGGCCAAAGGACCCGGCTACGCCAACAAGTTCTTCGACACGCTGGAGCCCAAGACGTGGTTCAAGAACACGGGGGCGCAGGCTCTCGTCGAGCAGGCCAGGCGGCAGCTCAGGGCCGTGAGAGGCAAGGGGATCCCCATCCGATGGCACATCGCGGAGGAGAAGACCGCCGAGGCCATCCAGCTCCTGTTCAAGAACGAAGGCGTGGCCGGAATCGAAGTGATCTATACCTCTCCATTGTGAGGGAAGCCGATGCCCAAGACGTTTCAGAGGATTGATTCGTACTACGCAGGCGCTTATTGGGGGCCGCGGAAGGAGTCGCCGGAGGAGTGTGCCCGGCGGGCGGAAGTCTTCCTGTCCAACATGGCGAAGGTTGATGCTTCCTTCTCGCGCTGGTTTCAACAGGGCAAGTCCCGAAAGGACGCACTGTCTCGCCCCATCGAGCCCACCCGAGAGGCTCTCGAAAAATTGATTCGCCGGGGCCGAGATCGGCAGTTCGAGGACCTTGGTTACTCTGTTCGGGCATGGAACGGCGTATGCGCCGACTACGAGGACAGCGGGTTCCACTTTTCATGCGGCGCCTACTCGGAAGCCGTGAGCAACGTTTGTGTATGTAATCTGCCAAGTCGCGGGTCGAATTCGGAGCAGGTTCTGAGCGTGCCCGTTCTCACCGGTCTCGTGAGGAGCATGGTTCTGGCCTGGGATCCGGACCGCGCCATTGCCACGTCAACCATGTTCCGTGACAAGATCACCTCCACGGGGGACGCGGGGACTTTCGTGGGCTGGATCATGTATTTCCCGCACAGCCGGGGCACGGTGCCTCCGCTGCCCGCGCCCGTGCGCATCGAGCCCATGGAGGACAAGGGCATGCTCGTCATCCTCACACCCGACTCGGCCTCGGTGTCCAACCCCGAGCACGTCGAACTGGCTCAGCGCGTCCAGGGGCTGCTGGACAGAGCGGGGCTCCTGAAGCCCATCATCACGCCTTGACGTACCCCCGCCGCGCTCACCCCGGGCGGGCCACCTGGAGTTCCTGTCGTGAGGCCCAGGCGCGCAAGTCCTTGCGTTGAAGCGCCGCGGCCATGAGTTCAGGAGTGACCCCTCAGGAGGGGCGTGCTGAAGATCTGGCAACCCCAGGGCGCTACGGCCGACATGAAGTTGACATACATCTGGTTCCAGGGCCCCGCGTCAGCGGCATTGAGGTGCTTGCGCACCAGCTCCCATTTGACGTCGGTATTGGCCTCGGAATAGGCGGGCGCCTGTCCTGCTCCCAGGGGTGTTGGGTCCCTTCGCGGCCAGAGCCTGTGATCCGCTTCACCCCCCGCGTGCGAACCCTGTCACAGCGCTCCTGGCACGTTTTCCCCAGAATGCTTGACCCAGGGAGCCATGGCGGTTCCCGTCCGCAAATAGGATCCACCCATGAAGCAGACCCTCCGCCTTCCGTTCATCTCTGTCTTTCTCGTGCTCGCCACCGCCGTGCTCGGCTGTGAAAATGACATGCAATTGGAACAGAACTCCAACTGGACTATCGAGCGAGCCTCGCACCTGCCCACGTACAAGATCGTGGCCTATGGCGACTCGATCTTCTCGGGACTCGTAAACGTGAGTCTGAATCCGGATGATCGCGATCTCAGGATCGCCCGGCGCGCGGCGCCCTATGTGGCGGGCGAGTACCTGTCACAGAGGTGGGATGCCAACATCCAGGTGATGCGCCGTACCACGTCCGGCGCCAAGGCGGATGAGGTCTATGCCCGCATCGTCAACGAGAGCGCGCGCATGCAGACCCCCGACACACGGGTCGTGATGTTCGAGATGTGCGGCACCAACTACCTGCTGGCGCGCTCGCACTTGAGTAAGCAGACCGGTACCTGCAACTACCGGGAGCTGGATGATGCACTCGCCCAGTGTACCCAACACATGGAAAACGCCATGCTGCACATCCGTGACAACGCCTACTCCGGCGTCAAGGCGAAGATCATCATGAACCTGTACTATCCAGGGTACGCGGCGAATGACGTGCTCACGAGCTGTCAAGATGCAGCGACCGGCCAGCCCGTCAACAAGCAGGACAAGTTCCTGCCCATCCTGGCGCGCAGCAACTGGCGGGCCTGCCATCTGGCTGGACAGTATGGCTTCCAGTGCGTGGATGCCTTCGCGGCGATGATGGGGGCGGAGGATGACTCCAACGAGGACGGGGTGGTGGACTCCGAGGCCTTGCGCTACGTGGAGGGGGAGACCGAGGACGACTATGTCACTCGCATCACGGTCACCCTGCGCGACACGCTGCGCGACCCCAACCACCACCGCATCGCCGAGGGCACGGAAGTGCATTACCTCTCGAAGGACAACACGCACCCCACCCGCTATGGGAACGCCGTTTGGCTCGGACTCCAAACGTACTTCATCGGCTCGCACGAGCCGGACTTCGCCGACAGCCAGCTGCTGGACGGCAAGAACCCGATGTGGAACCTGCATGGTCACGAGCGCCTCGGGTGGAGCTCTCCAAGGCCGTTCAAGCCGACGAGCCCTGAGCGCGCGGCCTCTCCCCTCGAAGCGACCTGCCCCCCGAGGAGGGGGAGCGGCATTCGTGGGCTCCGGCACCCGCCGCGCCTTCCGCCCCGAGTGGGCTGGACCCGGTGACGCGAAGAGGGCCCGCAGGGCCCGCGGTGGGCGCGTCGCTGCACGACCTGCCTGAGGGGCTCGTCATTGACCCCATTGCTCTTATGCGCAGAAACGATTTCAACGGTGCGCGCATGGGGCCCGCGGGCAGCCCGGCCCCGGTGTGCACCACCTCGATGTTTGATAGCGTCCCCCTGGATGCGGCATGAGTCCCGGGGGAGCTGGCGTGATTGAACACGGAAGCGTACGAAGCCCAGCCACGAGGCCAAGCCCTCTGCCACGGCACGGGCCAAGGGTGTCCTCCACCGCTCCCCACTCCGCGCTCAACCCCTCGCGGAAGGGCCCGGCCAGACTCAGGAGCATCGCGCTCCTGCTGTTCTTCCTCGGGGCATCAGCCTCCCTCGCGGCTCCACCAGATGTCGTGATTGATGGCACCCAGCCAGAGCCCATCGGTCAACACGTGTTCGAGCTGGAGGATGAATCCGCTGCACTGACCATCGAGCAGGTTTCCCGGGCCGAGTTCGCCCATCGCTTCACCCGCTCGTCAAAAGCCGTGCCCAACTACGGCTTCTCACGCAGCGCCCACTGGGTCCGCTTCACCTATCTCACGAGCAACCTGACGCCGGAACGACGCTGGTACCTGACCGTGAGGAACGCGTTCCCGGAGCATGTAGACGTCTACTTTCAGCGGCCAGACGGCTCCTTCGAGGTCCGGCGTGGTGGGACCATGGTCCCCTCTGCCGAGCGGGAGGTCGCTGGCCGGCATCCCACCTTCCTGCTGCCTGAGCCCAACCCCGAGCCGGTCACCGTCTACCTCCGCGCCCAATCCTCGTTTCGCCCGGCGCTTTCCGTGGCCATCATCACGGAGGCGCAACTGAGGGCGGAGCAATCGACTCCCCTGCTTCGCTGGTGGTTCTACTGCGGCATCCTGGCCAGCATGTTTCTGTACAACGCAATCCTCTTCCTCATCCTGAAGGACAGGGCCTACCTCTACTACATCCTCTACATCATCTTCTTCGGCCTGTACACCGGACTGGCCCTCCAGATGATTGGCCACATCTACTTCCCTGACAGCGGACCCCTGCTGGCACGGCTCATTCCGGCCTTCCTGAATCTCGGCTGCATTTTTGTCGCCCTCTTCACCCGCTCGTTCCTGGACACCCCCAGGAGGGTGCCCAGGCTGGACCGGATGCTCCTCGTCCTGGCCTCGGCCAGCGGCCTCGCCGCGCTTCTGTGCGCGTTCATACCGCCTCGAATCTCTTATATGATGTCGCAGGCACTGGGACTGGCGTATGGGCCCATGCTGCTCGTCACTCCCCTCATCGTCTGGAGGCGTGGCTTCCCGCCAGCGCGCTTCTTCCTCGCTGGCTGGTGCACGCTCGGCGTGGCAGGTGTCGTCTCCCCCATGGTCGATCAAGGATGGATCACCAAGAACTTCGTCACCGGACTCCTCCTGCAGATTGGCTCGGCGGTGGAGATGATTCTCTTCTCGCTCGCGCTGGCCAGCCGAATCAGCGAGGCCAAGAAAGAGAGCGAGGCCGCCAGACGACAGGCGCTCGAGGGAGAGATCCACCGGCTGCGCAACATCGAGCTGCGGCAGGCCAACGAGGAGATTGTTCGCAAGCAGGAGCAGCTCGTCCAAGCCGAGAAGATGGCCTCCCTGGGACAGATGACGGCGGGAGTCGCGCACGAACTCAAGAACCCGCTCAACTTCATCAACAACTTCTCTCTTTCTCTGGTTGAGCTGATGGATGAGCTGTCGCAAGAGGCCCAGGGCCAGTCAGCGGACAAGCAGGCTGCCCTGGAGATGCTCGCCAGCGAAAGCAGCCAGACGGCCCGGAAGATAGCCGAGCATGGAAGACGTGCGGATGGCATCGTCCGAAGCATGCTGGAGCATGCGACCGTGCGTCCCGGAGAGCGCTGCCTGAGCGACCTCAACCAACTCGTCGAGAGCCACCTCGAGCTCATCCAGCAAGGCCCCCGGAGCCAGCGGCCCGGCCGCCCCATCTCGCTGGAGAAGTCGCTCGAGCCAGGACTCCCCCAGTCGAGATCATCCCTCAGGAGCTGGGGCGTGCATTGCTCAACCTGCTCAACAACGCCTTGCATGCCGTCGGCGAGCAGCACAAGAAGGGGCTCGCCGGATATGTCCCGACCGTCCGCGTCTCCACCCACCGCAAGGACGCCCATGTGGAGATTCGTATCCAGGACAATGGGACCGGGATTCCAGCAGCGGTGCGTGAAAGGATTTTCGAGCCGTTCTTCACGACCAAGCCACCTGGGGAGGGGATTGGGCTGGGGTTGTCGCTCACCCATGGCATCATCCTCAAACGGCATGCGGGCACACTGGAATTCGAAAGCACGGAGGACAAGGGAACCACCTTCGTCATCACCTTGCCCATCATCCCCTCGAATACGCCCGTGGCGGGGGGAGCAACAGGCGAGCGTACCGCCTGAGTCAATGAGGAGAGGTGATGCATCCGAATCTGGCGATGAAGGCACTGCTGCTAGCGGCCCTGACCACGGCTCCGGCATTCGCGCAAGACACCTCGGGGCAAGACGCCCCTTCCAAGCAGAACACGCAAACGGGTTGGCGCATCCAGGGCCTGCCGATCATCAACTTCAACACCGATGCGGGTGTGGGCCTGGGCGCGCGGGTGCTGCTGGTGGATGCGGGGGATGGCAGCCAGCGTCCCTACCGCTTCGCTTTCACAGCGCAATTCTACCAGACCTTCGTCTTCCCGGCGCAATTCGACCAGCTGAAAGTCGACCAGGTGATTGGTGAGTCGTACTGGCACTTCCTCGGCCTGGATGCGCCAGGCATCCTCTCCTCCCCCTGGCGGTTGGAGGCACAGATGAACATGTCCGCCAACCCCTACTCGCAGTACTTTGGCCTGGGAGGCAAGTCGACATACGAGAAGGCCTTTGTCGCGTGCAAGGATCGGGAGGCGCTGGAGTCGTCACCGGACGTGTGCCCGGACAACCCGGACTTTCGAGGCCTGCGCTACTACAATTTCAAGCAGACCACCTTTCCAGGCGTGATGCTCAGCATGCGCCGCGCCCTGTGGGGTCCCCTGGAACTGAAGCTGGGCTACCGCTTCCGGCTCACCGAGGTGAGCTCTCCCTATACGCAGGCTCGGGATACACGCCTGGAAGAGGACGCGAACGCGGGGCTGATCACGGGCCTGAATGGCCGCCAGGACGAGCCTGCCATCTTGCGCACGGCGGAAGTGAGCGCGAGCCTGCTGATGGATACGCGTGACAACGAGCCGGTGCCGACAAGCGGTATATTTCACGAGCTGGGGATGCGAGCGGCCCACGAGGCGACGGGGAGCGACTACAGCTACTGGGGCGCGACGGCCCACCTGCGCTTCTACCACCCGGTGAAGGGGGATGAGCAGCTGGTAGTGGCCCTGCGACTCCTGGCGGACGTCATGGACGGACATGTGCCCTTCCATCTTCTCAGTTCGTTCGGTGGGGTGGGATGGCAAGGCATCGGTGGGGCGTTCACAGCGCGTGGCATGTTGGGCAACCGCATCCAGGGCAAGGTGAAGGTGCTGGCCAACGGGGAGTTGCGCTGGCGCTTCCTCTCCGTGTCAGCGCTGCAACAGAAGTTTGACTTCACTCGTGACCTTCCTGGATGCCGGACAGGCATGGGCGGACCTGCGCTTCAAGGATGCAGGCCTCTTCCGGTACTCGCTCGGTGGCGGGCTCCGTATCGGATGGGAGAAGCACTTCATCCTCCGGCTGGAGGGTGGTGTCAGCCCCATGGACGGCACCCAGGGATTCTATCTGGAGTTCAACCACCTGTTCTGAGTCAGGCGAGTCATTCCTGCCCCGGCGCGGCATCTGCACGCGCGGTATCGATGCTCACACCGCGCACCCGCCAGCAAGCAAGCTCAGCGCGTCCAGGGGTTGCTGGACAGAGCGGGTCTCCTGAAACCCAATCATCACTCCGTGACGCATCCCCGCCGCGCTCACCCCGGGCGGGCCACCTGGAGTTCCTGCCGTGAGGCCCAGGCGCGCAAGTCCTTGCGTTGAAGCGCCGCGGCCATGAGTTCCGGGAAGAGGTCCGGCGTGCACGCGAAGGTGGGGATGCCCAGCGCCGCGAAGTGCGCCGCGTGGTGCGGGTCATGCGAGGGCGTGCCCTGATCGCTCAACGCGAGCAGACACACGACCGTCACGCCGCTCTGGACGAGCGCGGCGGCCCGTTGGAGCATCCGCTGGGCATTGCCTCCCTCGTACAGGTCCGTGACGAGCACGAGGATGGTCTGCGCCGGGCGGGTGATGATCTGCTGGCAATACCCGAGCGCCTGATCGATGTCCGTGCCCCCTCCGAGCTGGGTGCCGAAGAGCAGATCCACCGGATCCGACAACTGCTCGCTCAGGTCCACCACCGCCGTGTCGAAGAGCACCATCTTCGTGGACACCGCCCGCAGGGACGCGAGCACCGCGCCGAAGATGCTCGAGTAGACGACCGACGCCGCCATCGAGCCGCTCTGGTCGATGCACAGCACCACGTCCCGCAGGCTCGAGCGCTTGCGCCCGTGGCCCACCAGCTTCTCCACCACCACGCTCTTGCGCTCGGGCAGGTAGTTGCCCAGGTTGGCCCGTAGCGTCCGGTCCCAGTCGATCTCCGCGGCCCTCGGCCGGCGCGTGCGTGAGGCCCGAGACAGCGCTCCCCGTACCGCCCGCTCGGTGGGCGCTCGCAGCCGCCGCTCCAGCTCGTCCACCACCTTGCGCACCACCCGGCGTGCCGTCTCCTTCGTCTTCTGGGGAATCACCTTGCGCAAGGACAAGAGCGTGGCCACGAGCTGCACGTCCGGCTCCACCGCCGCCAGCATCTCCGGCTGGAGCAACATCTCCGTCAGCCCGAGTCGCGCCATCGCATCCCCTTGCATGACGCGCACCACGGAGAGGGGAAGTACTCGCGGATGTCCCCGAGCCAGCGCGCCACTTGCGGCGAGGACGCGCCGAGTCCCGCCTTGCGCTCGGAGTCGTACAGCGCCTCGAGGGTTTTATCCATGCTCCGCTCGGTCTCCCCGAGCGACACTCCCAGCGATTCCTGCGCCGGCTGTCCCAACACCAGCCGCCAGCGCTCCAGCCGCTCTTCATCCGAGGTTTTCATCGAGCCTCACTCCCAAGATGAGCGACAGCACGGGCAGCACCTGGGCCACGCGCTCGGGATCCAGATCGTCTCCAGCCCTCGTGCCCCGGGCCGCTCCCGGCGCGGTGGCGGGCCGCCGGATGCGCTCCGCCATGGCGCGCCGCTCGGCCGCTCCGAAGCGCGAGAACGCACGCCGCACCAGGGGGAGCTGTTCGACGAAGGTCTCCCGCGTGAGGCCGGAGAGCCACCCGTCGAGCGCCGCCCACAGCTCGTCGCGGTGCAACAGCAGCAGCGCGCTCCCGGTGACGAGCCCCTCCAGCCACGCGGCCGCCTCGGCGGGGGGCACCGCCGGTGACAGCGCCTTGCGGGCGAGTGGGCCCAGCACCGCGTCCTCCACGTGGCCCATCTCCACCCGCAGCCGCAGCGCCGCTCCGCGCAGCAGTCCGTGCACCGCGTCCCGCTGCACGAGCCCCTCCAGGGCCTGGGACCACTCCTCCAGGCGTGCCTTGTCCTCCAGCAGCACCAACGCGGCGTGCAGGGCGCCCAACTGGCCATGGCGCTCGCGCGCGGCGTCTTCGTCCAACGCGACGCACGCTCCGGGCAACCCGATGAGGATGCGCTCGAGCAGCCCATGGATGATGGCGAGGATGGGCTCGGTGGGCGTTTCCCGGACGCTGCCGTAGCGCACCGTGCGCACCAGGGGAGGAAGGCCTCCATCAGCTTCGGCACGTCCGCCGAGCGCGTGGAGAGCTCCTGTACATGGCCCAGCACGGTGTCGATGGCGGCGGACAGCTCGGCGAGGAGGCTCGCCTCGAGCAGGGCCGTCAGCGTGTCCAGCTCCTTGGCCTCGGCGGCACGGGCCTTCACCCGGCTCGTGGCCGCCGATTCCACCGTGTTGCCGAAGAGGCTCGCCTCCACGACGCGCACGGCCAGCTCGGGCTCCCACTTCACGCGCCAGTTCTCGCGGAAGGTGCCCTTCGCGTTGCGCGTGTCGTCCTCGGGTGTACCCCAGGCAATGTCGAGCAACCGCAGCCGGTGCAAGAGCCGGCTCCGGCCCCGGTCGAGCTCCTTGCGCAAATCCAACTCCAGGAGCTTGCTCTCCGACGTGGGCGGCAGGCGCAGGGACTTCTGCAGCGCGGCCGGGTCCCTCGCGAGCGGCACCGCGGGCACGTCGGAGGGCACCTCGCCCAGGCCCGTGCCCACCTCCAACCGGTCGTGCACGAGCGCCAGCGGGGTCGCGTCCCCCTCGCACAGCACGCTGAGCGCGGCGTCACGCAGTTCTCCCAACCCCACCGCGCTCCGCCCCCGCAGCGCCGCGAGCGCCTCGGCGAGCCTCACCGTCTCGATGACGCTCGCGGACGAGGCGTCCAATCCCTCGCCACGCAGGAGCTGCGCGATGCGTGCCGCCCAGGTGCTCACCGGCCGCTCGGGGGTGAGCCACAGGTGCGCGTACCAGCCGGGGGAGTCCACGCCCGCGCCGTACCCGCTGCGCCAGCCGAGCCGGTCATACGTCCAGGGAATCCACGTGGCCGCCACCTTCGTCTTCGGCAGGCCCTTGAGCAGCGCGTCGTCCTCGCGCGCGGGCCGCGCCTGCACGAGCGCCGGGCCATGCCACGCGCCACACACCACGGCGATCCGCTGGAAGCCCTCCTTCTTCGCCTGGCGGATGCAGCGCCGCATGTGCGCCTCGCGCAGGGCCTCACGCGCGGGAATGTCTCCCCCCGCCTCGCGCACGGCGGTCATCGCCTCGAGCACCGCCTCGAAGACGCCCCGCGCGTCCTGGCGTTGCTCGATGAGCTGCTCCCACCATCCCTCGCCCTCCTCGTGGCCGGCCGCTCGCGCGAGTCCCCCCAGCGCATCCTCCCGGGGCGGCTCCGCCTTCTCCTGGGCCAGGGCCTCGGGCACGAGCTGGTGCGCCTGGGGCAGGTCGATGAAGCGCACGGGCAGCGAGCGCCCCAGGGCGTACTGAATGGCCTGCCATTCCGGAGAGAAGACGGCGAACGGGTAGAAGACGGCGTGCGCGGGCGTGTCGAGCGCGTAGACGAGCAGCGCCACCGGCGGCTTCATCCCCGCCTGGGCCGCGAGCGGCAGGAGCTCGTCCGCGTCGGGAGGGCCCTCGATGAGCACCACGTCGGGTTGGAGCGCTTCCAGCGCGGAGCGCACACCGCGCGCGCTGCCGGGCCCATGGTGCCGCACGCCGAGCACATGAACGGCCGCGCCCGGCTCCGCGCTCACAGGACCTCCATGCAGGCGCGGTAGAGGTCCTTCCACCCCTCACGCTCCTTCACCACCGTCTTGAGGTACTCCAGCCACACCACCCGGTCCTGCACCGGATCCTTCACGATGGCGCCCGTGAGGCCCGCGGCCGGTCCGGCGCCTTCAGCACGCCGTCCCCGTAGTAGCCCGCCATGGCCGGCCCCCGTTCATCACGGAGATGACCTCGGCCGTGGACAGCGCCCCCGAGGGCGTCTTGAGCTTCATCGTCCCATCGAGCGTCGCGCCGCCGCGCAGCTCGCGGAAGAGGGTGACCACCCGGCGGATCTCCTCCAGCGCGGGCTTCTCCGCGGGCAGCGCCAGGGTGCGTCCCATCTCGGCCACGCGCTTCTCGACGATCTCCACCTCCTGCTCCAGCGAGTCGGGAGTGGGCAGCACCACCGTGTTGAAGCGGCGCAGCAGGGCGCTCGACAGCTCGTTCACGCCCCGGTCGCGGTTGTTCGCCGTGGCGATGACGTTGAAGCCCGCGCGGGCCTGCACCTCGCTGGACAGCTCCGGAATGGGGAGCGTCTTCTCGCTGAGCAGGGTGATGAGGGCGTCCTGCACCTCGCCCGGCATGCGCGTCAGCTCCTCGATGCGGGCGAGCTTGCCCTCGCGCATGGCGCGCATGATGGGGCTCGGGACCATGGCCTTCTCCGAGGGGCCTTCCGCGAGCAGCCGCGCGTAGTTCCAGCCATAGCGCAGGGCCGCCTCGTCCGTGCCCGCCGTGCCCTGCACGAGCAGCGTCGAGTCCCCACAGATGGCGGCGGCCAGATGCTCGCTCAGCCAGGACTTGGCGGTGCCGGGCACGCCGTAGAGCAACAGGGCCCGGTCGGTGGCGAGCGTCGCCACGGCGATCTCCACCAGCCGCGCGTTGCCGATGTACTTGGCGCTCACCCGGAAGCCGTCGGGCAGCGTGCCTCCGAGCAGGTAGAGGCGCACGGCCCAGGGCGAGAGCGTCCAGCCCTGGGGCTTGGGCCGGTCGTCCGCCCGGGCGAGCGCGGCCAGTTCCTCGGCGTATTGCTGCTCGGCGTGTTGACGGAGAAGGGCGGTGGCGGTCACGGTTTCAGCTCCTCGTGAAGGGTCCGGCAGAGCGAGACGCTCGTCTGGAAGCGATCGAGCTCCCGCTGCCAGGGGGACAGGGGGGAGGGAGATGGAAGGGTTCGGCGGCGGCGGCGAGGCACTCCGCGGGCAGGATGAGCGCGGAGCGCGGGATGGAGGTGAACAAGGCCAGGGCGCGGTTCGTCGTGTCGTTCTGCTGACGAAGGGCCAGCAGCCACGCCCGGGCGAGCTCCTCCGGCCAAGGCGCGGGCGTCAGGGCGAGGGCGTGCTCCAGGCGGGGCAGGGCCTGGGCTCCACGCAGCACGCGCAGGGTATGCCCGGCGCGCTCCGCGGGAGGCAGGGAATCGAACAGCGTGGACGCCGGGTTCTCCGCGCGCTCGGGCGGGAGCACCTTGGGATTCTGACGGGCCCAGAAGTCGAACAGGGCGGAGGCCCAGGCCGGCGAGGCCCCCAGGTGCATCGCCTGGGCCCAGCCCACCGAGACTCCCATGCCATCCTCGCTCCGCCCGGCGGCGGCGACGAGCTGCTCCGGCGTGGCGCCGAACGCGTTCTCCCAGGTGGACAGGGGCAGGGCCGACAGGAGCCGCTGGAGCCAGTGCTCGCTCTGGCCGATGCCGGCGGGCGGCTTGTCCAGACCATCGCGCTCGGCCTCGGCGTCCCACTTCGCGGGGAAGCGGACGCGGATCGTCCCGGGAGCTTCCCAGTGCAGCACCGCCCGGGCCCGCTCCTCCATGCGCCGCGCGAAGGCGGACGTGGGCAGCCGGGAGAGCAGCTCCTCGCCACCTCGCGCACCCCGGCCGCGCGATCCTTGCGGCCCAGCTCCAACAGGGCCTCGTCCTCGGGCGAGAGTCCCTGCCTCAGACTGGAGAGGAACCGGACGCGGTGATCGCTCTTCTCCTGGGCGAAGGTGCCCTGGAGCCAGGCACGGGCGCGGGCCGGCTCCGTGAGCCGGGTCTGCTCGAGCAGCGTGCGCCGCTCCTCGAAGGTCCCCTCCGTCCACACGCGCTCGGCCTCCTCGGGCGAGGTTCCGGTGCCGGTCAGCGCGGAGCGCCATTCGGGATGGAGGCCGGCGAGCCACCGGCCCCGCTCGCCCAGCACCGGAACGATCGCCTCGCGCATCGGTCCCTTGAATCCGAGCAGGCGGGGCAGCAGCTCCGGGGGAAGGCGGCGGCGCACGTGGGCCATCCGCTCGAGGATCGCCCGCAGCATCTCGGCGTCCGCGGCGGCCATGACCTCCACCAGGAGGGCGCTCACGCGGGGCGGACAGACCTCCAGGGTGTCGGGAGGCGCTGCTTCCCCGGGAGAGCCGAGCTGGGACAGGCGGCCCCCCGCGGCCCGCGCCACGCCCCGCGCTCCGGCCGCGAGCAGCACCCGCTTCTCCACGGACAGGGCGCTCAGGGCTCGTGCCGTCTGGCCTTCCACGCCGCCCAGGGCATCGGGCTCGGGGGCGTGGGCGGTGCCCAGGAACGCGAGGCGCGTCAATGGATCCAGATCGTTCACCGCGCGCCTCCCAGGGCGTACAGCGTTCCGTCCACGAGCACGCTCAGCGGACGCAGCCGTTCCCCATCCCATTCGCCGAACACGTCCACCGGGTGGCCGCCCGAGAGCGCCAGCAGCTTCCACCGGTCACACGGGCCGAGCCGGAGCGCCGCGCCCGTGGCATCCCGCAGCCACATGCGCTCCTCGTTCTCCAGCACGGGGACGACGCCGCCCAGCATCGCCGCCATGCGCTCCTGGAAGGGTTGCCGGGCCAGCTCCTCGGCGAAGCGCCGCGGGAGCGCGTCGAGCGAGAGCGAGGGCAGGGCGCCCGTCCAGGGCCGGAGGTCTCCCCGCCGCTCCAGGACCTTCGCCCGCTGGGGCGCCGCGCTCGGCCAGTACACGAGCTCCGCGTCGAAGGCGGTGCCCGGAATGAGCTTCTCGGAGAACTGCCCGGAGGCGCCGACCGCGAACTGGAGGACGCGGGCCGTCCGGCCCTGGGTGGTGCCGAGCAGCCACGTGCTCTGCTCGCGCACGTGCGCCGAGTCGTCCAGCTCCTGGCTGACGACGGCCCAGGTGTCCTGGAGGCGCTCGCCGCGGGCGAGGACATCCTCGTCGCGCAGCGGGGCGCCCACCCGCGCCTGGACATCCGCCGCGAGGGGCTCGGGAAGCTGCTCCAGCTTCCGCCGGCCTCGACGACGAGGGCGATCCGTCCGAGTCGCTCCACGAGGCGCCGGGGCTCGGGACGCCCCTCCAGCTCTCCCGCGAGCAGACGCAGTTGCGCCGCGAGTCCCGGGCTCTCCGCGTCCACCAGCCGTGCCGCCTGTTCATGCACGGGCGCCGCCGTGTCGAGCCGGGCCAGCCCCCCGCGCACGAGATCCTCCATCCACAGCCCCAGGGCCTCCATGCCCCGGGCCATGCGCTCCTGGCGCTCGGAGGCGCGTTTGGCCCGTGCCTTCGTGTCCACGGGGGCGGCGCCTTCCGCCGCGGGCGCCGCCTTCTTCGCGGCCTTGCGCTCGGCGGCCGCGGAGCGTTTGGCGAGCCACTCCTCCACCCAGGAGGGGGTCGCGGCCTGGGGCAGGCGCTCCGCGGCGAGCAGCAGCAACAACCCGATGCAGTGCTTGCAGGGAATCTTGCGGCTGGGGCACGTGCACGACGGGGTGAGATCCGACAGATCGATGCGCACCTGGTACAGCGCGCTGCCCTGGCACTCGCCCCAGGCGGCGCGCTCGCCGAGGCCCAGGAGCTTCCACTCCGCTCGCGCGCGAGCTTCTGGCCGGCGGCCGCCACGGAGGAGTCGGGCGCGAGCGCGAGGGCCTGTTCGGAGGTGAGGGGAGAGGGAGCCATGGTCGTTGGAGCCGGAGAGCATAGCGGCTCGGGCTTCGCGATGTGGAGCCGTCAATTTTTTGGACGCGCTTCGGGTGCTACAGGATCGATCAGACAAAAACAGGCTGGGAATTAGACGTAGCCGATTGTTGCGGCACATTGCCCTCCGTTCACCGACCCCCTGACGGAGGCGAGATGTCCGCCGAAGCCGCAGCTCCTGTCCTGAAGCTTGTTCAGCCCACCCTGCGCGAGAGCCTCTACGCCAAGAGCGATGCGTACCGGCTCTACCAGGGGGACAGCCTCGCGCTGCTCGAGCAGTTCGAGCCGGGTACCTTCGACATGGTGTTCGCGGATCCGCCCTACTTCCTGTCCAACGGCGGCTTCACCTGCAAGAACGGCAAGCGCGCCGCGGTGAACAAGGGCGGCTGGGACGTGTCGCGCGGGGTGGAGGAGGACCATGCCTTCACCACCGCGTGGCTCAAGGCCTGCCAGCGCGTGCTCAAGCCCACGGGCAGCATCTGGGTGAGCGGCACCCAGCACGTCATCTTCTCGGTGGGCTTCGCGATGCAGAAGCTCGGCTACAAGCTGCTCAACACCGTCACCTGGTACAAGCCCAACGCGAGCCCCAACCTCGCCTGCCGCTACTTCACCCACTCCTCCGAGCTGCTCATCTGGGCGTCGCCCAAGCCGGCCGCGAAGCTCCAGCACACCTTCAACTATTCGAAGATGAAGGCGGACAACGGCGGCAAGCAGATGCGGGATGTGGGCGCTGCCGCGCTCGGGCGAGGAGGAGCTGAACGCCGACGAGTCCGGCCGCGTGTGGACGATGACGGCGCCGCGCAAGGAGGAGAAGGCGCACGGCAGCCACCCCACGCAGAAGCCGGTGTCGCTGCTCGAGCGCGTCATCGAGGCGAGCACCCCCGAGGACGCGCTGGTGTTGGATCCCTTCAACGGCAGTGGCACCACGGGCGTGGCGGCGCTCAAGCTGGGCCGGCGCTACGTGGGCATCGACATGGACGAGAAGTACCTGTCGCTGTCCAAGAAGCGCCTGACCGAGGCCGAGCGCGCCACGCGCTGAGCCCTCACTTCGTGACGAGCGGGAGGGTCTGTCCCTCCGGCGCGTGCTTCATCGCCACCGAGTTCATGCAGTAGCGCAGCCCCGTGGGCGGAGGGCCATCCGGGAAGACGTGTCCCAGGTGCCCATCACACCGGCCGCATCTCACCTCGGTGCGCACCATGCCGTACGAGACGTCGCGATACTCCGTCACCGCGTCGGGTTTGAGCGGTTGGGTGAAGGACGGCCAGCCCGTCCCGGACTCGAACTTCTCGCCCGACTTGAACAGCGGGTTGCCGCAACCGGCGCAGACATAGGTGCCGGGCTCCTTGGTGCCCAGGAAGCAGCCGCTTCCCGGCCGCTCGGTGCCGTGCTGGCGCAGCACCCGGTACTCCTGGGGGGTCAGCCGCTTCTTCCACTCCTCGTCACTCAGGACCAGTTTGTCACTCATGCGGGGATCCTGCTGCCCGGCCTTCCCGGGAGCAAGCCCATCTCATGCCCCCGGGAGCATGTCCTCCCGAGGTGCCGCATGTTCCGTTGGCTCCTCCCCAGGCGGCTTGGAGGCGCTCCGGGGTGCTACCGCTCCTGCTCCAGGACCTTCTGGATTTGAGGCAGGGCATAGGGCTTGGGCAGGACCACCACCCCCTGCAGGCGCGCGTCCGCGCCGGCGAGCGCCGCGCTGCCGTGTCCCGAGGCGATGACGATCTTCATCCCGAGCTGGAGCCGGATGACTTCCCGGGCCAGCTCCACGCCCGACATGCCCGGCAGTGACACATCGGTGAACAGCACGTCGAAGCGCTGGCGCTTGAGCACGCGGCTGGCCTCCTCCGCGCTCCCCACCGCCACCACCTCGTGTCCCAGCAGGCCCATCAGCTCGAGCGCCGACGTGCGGATGTCCTCATCGTCCTCCACCAGCAGCACCCGCAGGGCCGCGGGCTCGTCCGGGCGCGGCGGGGGCTCGGGTGCCCGGGGCTTCTCGGGGGCGGGTGGGGGCGGGCGGGGCGTCTCCTGCCGTGGCGGGCGCTGGTTGAGCAGTTGCCGGAGCTTGCGCGCCAGATCCTCCCGGCGGTGCGGCTTGCTCAGCAGCTGGACCCCCGGGTCGAGCCGCCCTCCGTGAACGATGGCGTTCTCCGTGTAGCCCGAGGTGAAGAGCACCTCGATGTTCGGCAGCAGGGCCTTGGCCTGCCGGGCCGGTCGGTGCTGCGCACCGGACCGGGCATCACCACGTCGGTGAACAGCAGATCCACCGGGAGGCCACTCTGGATGATGGCCAGTGCGCCCTGGCCATCCGCGGCCTTGAGCACGCGGTAGCCCAGGTCCGTGAGGAGCTCCACCACCGTGGCGCGCACCTCGGCGTCGTCCTCGACGACGAGGATGGTCTCGGTCCCTCCCTCCACGGGCCCCTCGGGGAGCTCCTCGATCGGCATCTCGGCCTGGAACGCCCGGGGCAGGTAGATCTTCAGCGTCGTGCCATGGCCCACCTCGCTGTAGATCTTCACGTGGCCGCCGCTCTGCTTGACGAAGCCGTACACCATGCTCAGCCCCAGCCCCGTGCCGCGGCCCTCGGGCTTGGTGGTGAAGAACGGCTCGAAGGCGCGCTCGATGACCTCCGGGGGCATGCCGCCTCCGGTGTCGGAGACGGCCAGCAGCACGTAGGGCCCGGGCTTCACGTCCGGGTGCATCCGCGCGTAGCGCTCGTCGAGCCGGGCGTTGCTGACCTCGATGGTCAGCTTGCCCGACTTCTCCATGGCGTCCCGGGCGTTGATGGCCAGGTTGAGCAGGACGTTCTCGAGCTGGTTGGGATCGACGGCCGTGTTCCACAGCCCGCCCGAGATGACGGTCTCCACCTCCACGTCCTCGCCCAGGGCGCGGCGCAGCAGATCATCCATGCCGCGCACCAGCCGGCCCAGGTGGAGCACCACGGGGGTGAGCGGCTGCCGGCGGGCGAAGGCGAGCAGTTGCGAGGCGAGCCGGGCCCCCCGTTCCACCGAGTGGATGGCGGTGCGCACGCGGCGCATCCCCCGCTCGTTGCCCACCAGGTCGCGCTGCAGCAGTTGGAGGTTGCCCCCGATGACCTGCAGCAGGTTGTTGAAGTCGTGCGCCACGCCGCCGGTGAGCTTGCCCACCGCCTCCATCTTCTGGGACTGGCGCAGCTGCTCCTCGGTCTGCCGTTGGTCCGTGATGTCTCGCGCGGTGGAGTAGGTGATCCCCTCCTGGGTCATGGGGACCGCCTTCCAGGACAACAGCCGGTAGGTGCCGTCCTTGTGCCGCAGGCGGTTCTCGAAGCGCATGACGGGCTGGCCCTCGGACAGGTTGCGCCGTTCCGCCTGGGTCTTCTCCAGATCCTCGGGGTGCTCCAGCCAGGCGGACGTCTTGCCCAACAGCTCCTCCGACGTCCAGCCCATGAGGGTGGTCCACGCCGGGTTGACGCGCAGGAACCTGCCCTCGGCGTCGGACACCACCAGCAGATCCTGCGACACGGTCCAGACCCGATCGCGCTCGCGCGTGCGCTCCTCGACACGCTGCTCCAGCGTCTCGTTGGCGCGCCGCAGTTGCGCCACGGCCCGCACGCGCTCGCTCGCCGTCCGGACGCGATCGGCCACGTCCCGCAGGAAGTCGATGTCGTCCTGGCTCCACTGGCGCACCTGATCGTCGTGAAGGTAGAGGATGGCGACGAGGCGGCCCTGCTCCAGCAAGGGCACGTTGAGCAGCGCCCGGATGCCGAGTACCCGCAGGTTGTCGGCGCCGGCACTCGTCCGCTCGTCCTGCTCGACGTCCGGGATGGCGATCGTCTCTCCTCGCTTGAGCGCCTCGATGTAGACGCCATAGTCGGCGAAGCGGTGCAGGCCGGTCACGCCGAGGGTGTCGGGACGGGAGACCCAGTCCCGCTCGATCTCCACGTACTGCTGCGAGGCGTCGACCGTGCCGTACCCCGCGCGCAGGATGCCCAGCAGCCGCCCGACCCGCTCCATGGCGGTGCCCGCGATGTCGGCCGTGTCGGTCAGGTCGCGCAGCCTGTCGCCGATCTCGATGACGGCCGCCTGGCGCAGCTCCGCCTGTTTGCGCTCGTCGATGTCCATCAGCAGGCCGGGAAAGCGCAGCGGCTGACCGTCGGCGCCGAGCTCGCAGTAGCCGTTGGCTTCAATCCAGAAGTAGGGCCCTCCCCGGGGACGGCGGATGCGGTACTCGCAGCGATAGGGTCCACCCGTGCGCAGCGTGAGGATCGTCTGCTCCTCGATGCGGACGCGATCCTCGGGGTGGACGAACGTCCCGTACTCCTCGATCGGCAGCCCCCGCGCGGCCTGCTCCGGCGCGAGCTCGAAGGTCCGCGCGAACCGCTCGTCCCCCGTGAGCAGACCGGCCGGGATGTTCCACACCCACGTGCCGAGCACCGAGCCCGCGTTGAGCGCGAGCTGGAGCCGCTCGTTGGTTTCACGCAACCTGTCCGCGGTGGCCCGGCGCTCCGTCACGTCCTGCACCACACCGAGCAGCCGCAGGGCGTGGCCCTTCTCGTCCCGGATCATCTCGCTGCGCCGGGCAATCCACCGCACCTGTCCCGAGCGGGCCTGACGGATCCGGTACTCGGCCTGGGCGCTCACGCGGCCGTGAGCGCGGAACTCCACCGTCGAGGCATGGTGCAGATCCTCGGGGAGGAGGGTCGCCTCGATGACCTTGGCGGGGGGATGCTCCATCGGCTCGATGCCATACAGCCGGCAGAACTCCGGCGTCACGGTCAACACGCCGGTGGCCAGCTCCACCGTGAACACGCCAATGCCCTCGATTTCCTGCGCGAAGCGCAGGTGCCGCTCCCGCTCCCGCAGGCGCTCCTCGGCCTCCCGGCGGGCGGTGATGTCCTGGGTGACGCAGATGGCGAACTTCGGGCGGCCCCGCTCATCCCGGGCGAGCGCGACGTGGTTGTTGACCCACACCACGGAGCCGTCGGGCCGCACGTTGCGCTTGTCCACGGTGTAGGGCTCGCCCGTCTCCAACAGCTTCTGCCACTGGGCGGCATGCGCGTCGCGATCGTCCGGATGCGTCAGGGATTGTTGGGAGTGGCCAATCACGTCCTCGAGCGCGCGCCCGACGATGTCGCAGAAGCGCTGGTTGGCCATGACCAGCGTGCCGTCGAGGGTCCGCTGGGTGATGCCCACGCTCGCCTGGTTGACGAGCATGTCCAGCCGCTCCCGATCGTCGTCGCGCCGTGCCTCGCCCGTCTCCGGGGAGCCCGCCCGGTGGGGCAGTCCAGGGAGCGTGGGGGCTTCGTCTTCGAGCTTCAACGAGGGATCCTGACCAGGGGGAGGCTGACTCAGAGTCATAGGGACGGGTGGACTCGCGCGAGGGCACTTCGCGGACAGTTGATGCTGGGATCGGCCGCGTCACGCAACGACAAGCCCCTTTCGCGCTCCTCCCCGGCCTGGCGTCCGGGCTCGGAGCGGATGCCACATGGCTCGCCCAGGAGGGGAACCATAGCACGGATTAACGTGCGCTCCCCGCCAGTTCCTCCGCTCACCATTGGACACTGAGAGGGGGGCGAGGCCACGTCCCTGGTTGGCGGCCTGGTCGTGGGTGCGCACCATGGGCCCTACCTGTTGGTGGGGTGGCGAGGGGTCGGAGATGGTGCGCATGGGGTGGAAGCTCGCGGGAGCATTGACGGCGTTGCTGTTGAGCACGGGCGTGGCCCAGGCGCGGGAGCTCGCGGGGGTGCGGGTGCCCGAGGAAGTCATGCTGCAGGGCAAGCAGCTGTCGCTGGCCCACGTGGAACTGCAGCAGATGTTCTTCTTCAAGGTCTACGTCTGGTCGCTCTACTTCGAGCAGCCGCCGCGGGCGAAGTCCGAGGCCATCTCCTCCAACTGCATCAAGCGCCTGCAACTGCGCTTCCTGCGCCATGTCACGCGGGATCAGCTCGTGGATGCCTTCCGCGATGGCCTGGCCCGGAATGCCGCGTTGCGCAATTCTCCCCTGAGTGACGACCTGGAGCGGCTGCTCGGCTCGCTGAGGGACGTGCCCAAGGGCGGCGAGCTCACGCTCACCTATGTGCCGGGAGGCGGACTGCAAGTGGAGGGCGAGGCCACCCACGGTGTGCACATCGGAGGCAAGCCGTTCGCGGACGCGCTCTTCGTGTCCTGGCTGGAGAACCACCCCATCTTCGCGAACTGAAGCAGGGGCGAGGCGCCCTCAGTCCAGGAAGCGACGTTCCCACCGGAGCATCTCCTCGGGGGTGAATTCATCCTTGATGTAGGGCTCATGGTAGAGCCAGGGCTCGAGGACGCGCGCGAGTTCCCGGTACGCCGGGAGCGGTTGCTCCTCCGCGGTGTCTCCGGCCTCGGGAGCTTCTCCCAGGGTGACGACGGCGCGTTCGTCTCCCAGTTCCCGCACGGTGGTTCCCGGAGAGAGAGGAGGAGAGGCGGGAGCGGAGCGCGCTCGCACCGCCCAGTTCCCCGAGCACCGGTGGGCCCAGGAAGTTCATCCAGTGGGTGCCATTGATGCGAGTGCCCAGGTTCCAGGATAGGTGCCCGACCTCGGTCCTATCCATGCCAGGGTAGCTGGAGCACAGGGCGTGGAATCCAGGGGTTCTGCCCAGTCGGTGGAGGGAGAGCCCCGCGTGTCCGGAGCAGAAGGGGAGAAAGGAGCCCAGTCCCAGGGCCAATTCCTGCACACGGCTCGGACCGTGCTCTTCCATGTACTCCGTCGGTAGCCAGAAGACCATCGCGCACACTTCGCGTGGGAAGGACGGATTCATCGTCCTTCCCCAGTACTCGAACTGGTACCCGCTGATCGCGTCGGGCCTCTCCATCAATTCGACAATGCCGCCCCCTTCGTCGCGGAGCCTGTGCTGCACCCACTCCCAACCCTTGTCGTCAAGTTCCCACCAGTCTCCCTGATCATCCGGATACCAGGCCAGGGACTTGGGGCCGACCGCGAGAAGATAGAACTCCAGGGCGCGTCTGACGTGTTTCGCGATGTCCTGATGGGAAAGCGAAAGATAAAAGCAGATGCTCAAGCTCTCCCGGAGAAGGATCGCCCCCATTTCCGGAACGTGGATTCTGAGTCTGGGAGTTGGCCGCATCAGAGGGTTCTCCAGATGGGAGCCACCCGGAGTGCGTTCGCATCCATTAATAGATAGAGCGTTACACCGGTAATGGCTGAGTCGGGCGCGGGTGGTCGTCCAGAGGAGGCCATTGGATTGGCGGGATGTCTGTTGAGGGCTCAGGCAGCAGTCAATTTATCCATCAGAGCCTTCCACTCTGGGAAGAATGCTATGGCCTGCTCTGGTTGCGTTTTCACCCAGTCAGCTAGACTTTTCCGGAATGCTTTGGGGTTGGCCTCTCGTCGTTTTGCGATGAGCGGGCCGAGTGCAGCCATGAGATCTTTTCCTGAGTGCCAAACGAGAACTTCGTCTGTTGTCGTAAGGGAGGCGAGTTGAGCCGCGCGGTTTGTTAGCGAGGATTGAACGGTTGAGGGATCAAGTGTTCCCTCTATCTGTGTTCGGAATGTCTCCACGTGCCGCAGCGCCCACTCAGAGCAGGCTGATGCAGAGCAGTCTGGCGGGATTTGAATCTCGTTTCCTAGCGTAATGGGCCGAGTTGTCAGTTCGTTAAGAGGTGGCAGGCTACGGCGTGCGATACCTATAGTCCAACGGGCGGCTGTATATGAATTTATTTGCTGAGCCGCTTTTATCAGTTCTTTTGAGTAATCTGCTTCGATCCATCCAGTGGCCGCTTCGACAAGACGGGGTTCCAGCAGATAGCATTCCAAGTCATGTCGACACCAGCGCCAGCCGAGCACGTCGCCCCCTGGTTGGTCCGTTGAGTCTACAGTGGGCTGCGCCAAATCAGGCGGTGGATCAAAGTCAAAGTCCCGGTCACGTAGGTAGCATGCCTTAACGGCTGCGCTGCCCTGTCGTCTGTCACGCGTTTTGGGTTTCAACGAGCCTTTTGGCCCTCCTCTTTCCAGTGTAAGGCGAGTAGGAAGAGTAGCCAAAAGCGGATTCAGCACTTCCGCGTCTAGCTTTCCCTCTACGAACAAGACGCTTACAGGCATCGCTGGCCCCCGGGCAACCGCACTTCATCGTCATCAGGGACGACGGCTTCAAGATAGGGTGAATGACTCGTTACGATGAATTGGCAATCAGGGCCGATGCGCCGCAATGCAGAGATGAGCGCCTGCTGTTGTGGTGGGTGTAGATGTAGCTCCAACTCGTCAATAAGCACTACGGAACGTGAAATATCTAGGCGCACGAACTCGTAGAGCAAAGGAAAGACTGCTTGCTCCCCAGACGACATCTCGGCTAAGTCGTAGACACGCCCATTGCGTTCAAGCAGAAAGTAAGAATCTACAGCGCTGGCGTCACGAGCCGACGCGCGCGGTTCCACTCCAATAAAAGCTGTTCCTGGAAATAGATCAGAAAAGCGCTTTTCCAGTCGCCCTAGGTAGTCCGAAGCCTCCGTCTTACGTGTCGAGGTGTGGAACCCCCACCAGCCAACAAGAAACTCTCGCAGTCGCTCGATGCCTTTTTGCTCCTCGCTTCCGAGGGACATCAAATTCCTGTTCTGATCAAACCAGAATACATCGCCCACTTGAGCAAAGTAGCGTCTCATGTTCATGTAGGCACGGTTTCGAATTAGACGCCGAATAAAGAAGCGACCTAGAAACTGACTTAGCGCCGCTGGTCCTTGAGGTGACGAGAGTACGCCATCAGTATATATGAGCTTTACATCAACGAAGTTGCCAGTGGTGTTTGTTGGAAATGGACCTCGGGCCAAGTGGCCTTGGCCCAGTGCTCAAACAGTTGATGAGTCACAGATAGTTCTTCAGATTCAAAGCGAACACCCATCTCGACACGAGTAGGTCCTTGGCTCGATACTCGCGAAGCTATAAATCCAGGCCAGTCTAGTTCAGCTGGCTCTGTTGTTCGTCTTGTTGCTAGGGACATTACTAAAGCAATGGACTGCAGGACCGTCGTTTTGCCTGCTCCGTTATCACCCAGCAGCATGGTCAATGGCCGCGGGCGAGTTGTTCCCTCCTCAAAAAATGAGATATCGAGTTGGGCAATGCCCTTAAAGTTTTCGATGTGAAGTTGGGTGATTTGCATCGGCTACCTTTCTACTCTACGGTACATGGGGCGCGGACACGGTACTGTAGCCGTTTCTTCATCCAAGTCGACGTTTCCTCAGCCCCTCATTTAATTTACGGACTTGACTTGCTGGAGCGTCGGCGGAGGCCCATCAGGTGTCGCCCCAGGTGAAGCCGGTGCCCAGGGTGAAGGAGATGCCGCTCGCCCACGGGCCCGGAGAAGGGGAGAAGAGCCGGTACTGGGCTTCCGCGCTGAGCGACAGCCGCGTGCCCAACTGGGTGTGCAGGCGCAGGCCCACGGGAAGCTCCGGACGGGGCGCGCCGCCGAGGAAGGACAGGCCTCCGCCCACCGTGGCGCGCAGATCGAACCCCTTCGCGTAGCCCAGCCGCGCCGCCCACAGCGGCGGTGAGAGCACGGACAGTGACCAGCAGCTCGCCCCGCCCGCCAGGAGCGGAGCGCTCAACGTCTGGGCATAGCTGGCCGACAGGGCCATGGCCCACGGCAGGGGAAGCAACGCCCGCGCGCCGGCCACCGGCGTGGCGCCTCGCGGGGACGCCAGGGCTCCTCCCATCACCTCCAGGGCGAGCGCGGGCGAGGGAGCCCACTGGGCGCGCATGACCCGCTGGCGCTCCCGGGCCAGGGTGGTGAGCCGCTCCGTCGCCCACACCAGGAAGGCGCGCGAGTAGGCCATGGCCGCCTCCGCCCGCCCGTTCACGAAGTCCTCGTACACCGCGGGGTCCACCTTCCACGCGCGCCCGTTCCAGCGCACCCGCGTCGCCCCGAAGGCGTTGCCCACCTCGCCATAACCGCCGAACACCCCGGGGTCCGCATGGACGGGCTCGGCCCAGAACGCGCTCCAGGGGATGTTGCCGTCCACCACCGGCAGCGCGCCCGTGTGCACCAGCTTCAGTGTCTCCTCGGCCAGGGCGAGCTGCGCTTCGTCACCGGGCATCGGCGGGATGTCGATCCGAGGCCCGTGCGCCAGGGTCTCCGGAGCGATCGCCCGCTGCTCGAAGCGATCCGCCAGCCCGTGCATCACCGGCACCACGTGCGGCGGCGACGCCATGTCCTGGATGTGATGCACCAGGTGCCCCACGCGGCCGAACGCCTGAGTCAGGTCGCCATGGCTCGCGGCCTCCTCGGCCTCCTGCCACAGGGCCCGCACGCGCGCGGAGGAGTCCTTGCGAAAGGCCATGTCGAGCGACTGGCCCGGGTGGAAGAAGTGGTTCCACCCCGTCCACTTGACGTGCAGGTTCAGGTCTTCGTCCCGGCTGCCCGCCACCACGATGGCGCGGTGCGCCGCGAGCTCGGGCAGGCCGTCCGACGCGACCGCCGCGTCGATGGAGGCGCGCGTCAGCGCCTCGTGGTTCGGCACCGAGAAGGCGTTGGCGAGTGAGGGCAGCAGGACCGTGGCCAGCAGGAGCGGGAGGAGTCGGGGCGCGGGCATGGGGAGGCGTCATGCTACCGCGACGGGCCCGTTCTATTTCAGGGGGGTGGCGGGAGGCGGGCGCCTGCCCGGTCACCCGGCGATGCCTTCCACGCGACAAGTCCGCCCCGAGGTCCGTTCTCCAATGGGCATACGGAAGTGAGGACTTCGTGAAGCGCTCGCCTCCTCTCCTGCTCATGCCTATCCGGGCGGGGGACTCCCAGGAGAACGCACTTGAACAAGAAGACCCCGGACGCAGTGAGCATCGACGCACGCAGCAAGGACGAGGCCCTCGCCAGGGATCGCTCGAACCCCACGGGCCATCGGATGACGTCGGACCAGGGGATTCCCATCGAGAACACGGACAACTCGCTGCGCGTGGGCGCGCGCGGCCCCACCCTGCTCGAGGACTTCCACTTCCGCGAGAAGATCATGCGCTTCGATCACGAGCGCATCCCCGAGCGCGTCGTGCATGCCCGGGGCTCGGGCGCGCACGGCTACTTCCAGCCCTATGAGTCCCTGGCCGAGCTCACCAAGGCGAAGCTCTTCCAGGATCCGTCGAAGAAGACGCCCGTCTTCGTGCGCTTCTCCACCGTGGCCGGCTCCCGCGGCTCCATGGACACGGCGCGCGACGTGCGCGGCTTCGCCGTGAAGTTCTACACGGAGGAGGGCAACTGGGACCTGGTGGGCAACAACATCCCCGTCTTCTTCATCCAGGACGCCATCAAGTTCCCGGACATCATCCACGCGGCCAAGCCGGAGCCGCACCACGAGATGCCCCAGGCGGCCTCCGCGCATGATTCCTTCTGGGACTTCATCTCGCTCATGCCGGAGAGCGCCCACATGCTCATGTGGGTCATGTCCGATCGCGCCCTGCCACGCAGCTACCGCATGATGGAAGGCTTTGGCGTCCACACCTTCCGGCTGATCAACGACAAGGGCGTGTCGCGCTTCGTGAAGTTCCACTGGAAGCCGAAGCTCGGTGTGCACTCGCTCGTGTGGGACGAGTGCCAGAAGCTCGGGGGCAAGGACCCCGACTACCACCGCCGCGATCTCTGGGAGAACATCGAGAAGGGCAACTTCCCCGAGTACGAGCTGGGATTGCAGATCATCGAGGAGAAGGACGTCGCGAAGCTCGGCATCGAGATCCTCGACTCGACGAAGATCATCCCCGAGGAGCTCATCCCGGTGCGCCGCGTCGGCAAGCTCGTGCTCGATCGCAACCCGACGAACTTCTTCGCCGAGACCGAACAGGTCGCCTTCTGCACCGCCAACGTCGTGCCGGGCATCGACTTCACGGATGACCCGCTGTTGCAGGGGCGCAACTTCTCCTACCTCGACACGCAGCTCTCGCGCCTCGGCGGGCCCAACTTCGTCGAGATCCCCATCAACCGTCCGCTCGCGCCGGTGCACAACAACCAGCAGGATGGTTTCAAGCGGCACACCATCCTCGAGGGCCGAGCCAACTACTTCCCCAACTCGCTCGGAGGAGGCTGCCCGTTCATGAGCTCCGCGGCCGAGGGCGGCTACCGGCACTTCCCGGAGAAGGTGGACGGGGAGAAGCTGCGCGCGCGGCGAGTCGTTCCAGGATCACTTCACCCAGGCGGGCATGTTCTTCCGCAGCATGTCCAGGCCCGAGCAGGAGCACATCATCGCGGCCATCCTGTTCGAGCTGGGCAAGGTGGAGCGCAAGGAGGTGCGCGCGCGCGTGGTGGAGCAGATCCTCGCGAAGATCGACGAGGAGCTCGTCACGCAGGTGGCCGAGGGACTCGGCCTGCCCGTGCCCAAGCCCGCCGTGGAGAAGGGGAAGATCGACAAGTCCCCGGCATTGAGCATCGAGTACATGAAGAAGGACGCGAAGAAGGACGCCATCCCCACGCGGCTCATCGGCGTGCTGGTGGCGGACGGCTTCGACGCGGATGACCTGTCGGCCACGCGCGCGGCCATCGAGAAGGCGGGGGGCCAACTGGTGGTCATCGCCAAGCGCCTGGGCACGGTGAAGGGCTCGGATGGCCAGCCGGTGATGGTGGACAAGAGCTCGCTCACCACGGCCTCGGTCGAGTACGACGCCGTCTTCGTGCCCGGTGGCGCCGCGAGCGTGGCGGTGCTCAAGAAGGACGCGGACGCGATGCAGTTCATCCAGGAGGCCTACCGGCACTGCAAGGCGATTGGCGTCACCCGCGAGGCCAGTGAGCTGTTGGACGCGGGGGGCATCTCTTCCTCCGCGCCGGGCATCGTCGCGGACGCCAAGGGGGCCGGGCACCACCACTTCACCGCGAAGTTCATCGAGTCCATCGCCGAGCACCGGCACTGGATGCGCTTGGACCGCAACAACGTCCCGGCCTGAGCCGGGGCCCTCCGCGTCCTGGACTGGTCTTCCGAGCATGATGGCGCAGGGGTCCACGTCCAGGGCGAGCACCACCACATCAGCAGTGCGCCGAGCAGAGGATACTCCGGGGTTCTGTTACCCTCCTGACCCCGGAGGTTGACCACATGATCGGACTCCTGCGATCCGTTGTTGGTGTCTTTGTTGGAGGAGCGGCGTGAAGACCACGCTGGAGGACGTGGTCCATCCGGGGGCGGTGGTGGGCGGCTACCGCATCGAGAAGAAGCTGGGCGCCGGAGGCTTCGGTAGGGTGTACCTCGCGTGGCGCGACGGTGGCCCGTGCGCGCTCAAGTTCATCCACCAGGAGAGCGTCGGGGAGTGGGGCTGGCGGGAGCTGTACATCATGCTCCGTCACGAATTCCCCAACGTGGTGCGGTTGCTGAGCCACTTCAAATGGCCGGAGGAGAAGCCCGAGTACCTGGTGCTCGTCATGGCGTACGTGCCGGGGGTGACGCTGTACCAGTGGGTCCGGGACAACAACCCGTGTGCCCGCGAGCTGGTGGAAAAGCTGCTGCCGCTCACCCGTGCGCTCAAGGAGGTCCACGCGAAAGATGTATTGCACCGGGACTTGAAGGGCGACAACGTGCTGGTGCGCGAGTCGGACGGGGCGCCGGTGCTGGTGGACTTCGGTGCTGGCACCATGCCCGGCGTCCCTCGCGTCACCCGTGGCTCGCTGGCCCCGGCCAATCTCCGTTACCGCAGCCCTGAGTCCGTGGCCTTCTTCCTGCGCGAGGATCGCAAGCAGGGGGAGCGATACGACTACGCGGTGACGGACGAGCTGTACGCCCTGGGAATCATCCTCTACGTGCTCACCACCGACGTGTACCCCTTCGACGGCCCGGACGACGAACTCCTGGGGCAGATCATCGCGGACGCCCCCAAGCCTCCGAACGTACGGAACTCCCGGGTGCCCTCGAACCTCAGCGACCTGTGCCTGCGCCTGTTGGCCAAGGAGCCACACGCCCGTGTCCAGAACGCCGAGGCGCTGTACGAGTCGCTGAAGAAGCTGCTGGAGGAGGCGAAGGCGGATCCCCGTTGGGAGACGCCCCTGTGCTACGGCTGGACGGCGGACGGACGCACCACGGAGGATGCGCCGGAGTTGGTGGGCAAGGACCCCCAGGCATGGTTGCGCAGATGGATTCGGCAGAGGCCCAAGCGGGGCAGGCCGTCCCCCCGCCTCCCGTCGGCCCCACCGCGCCGTCCACCGCGCAGACTGTCCTCACCCTTCACGCTCGGATGAGACGGCTCGCTCCGGTCCTCGTGGTCGTGGTGGGCCTCGCCATGGGAGCGGGTTACGTTTTCGACCAGCTCCGGCAGCCACTTCTCGTGCCGACTCCGCCAGCAGTGCCAGAGCAGCGGGGGCAGACGTCTCCCGCACCTTGGACGCCGACGCCTCTCGTCTCCGCGGAACTCGCCCTCGGTGGCCTGGCGCCATGGGCTCCGCACGTTCATGAAGTGGCGCCGCCATGGAAGCCGCCTGAAGCTGACGCAGGCGCAGCGCCCCCGAGGGTGGACATCCCTGCGCTCGTCACCACCGCGACGCACAGCAAGGGAACAACCGGCATGAAGAAGAAGGCCCCCGGCTCACAGGCGGACAAGGAGAAGAAGGGAAGCGGCTCCAACGGCAGCAACGTGCTTCTCGCCGTGGCCGCCGCCGCCAACATGGCCTGTCCCGGTGCCCAGGTTCGCAAGGAGCCCGCCCCCCAGGAGTGCCCGGCCGGTGCCATCGAGACCATGAGAAACAAGCTCGACCTTGACGTCGGGGACACCGACGGAGACGCCGCGATTCCAAGATATAATATGGACAACAACAAGCCCATTGCCGTACGGGAAGGCCCCGTCACGCTGGAGTTGGTCGGTGGATGGGGAAAGCTGCCGGACGAAACCGTCCTCTCCGGCCAGCTCTTCATCGGAGAGAAGCGCGTTCATGGCCGCATCACCCAGGCCGTGACCCCCGCTGGCGACACATTCACCGTGTGCATGGAGCTGTTCAGCTTCGGAGGAGAGCCCGGCCCGGTGATCGAGTCCGACAGTGAGCAGACCATCAAGGTCCGTCCTCGCGTGCGGCTCAGGACGGTGGGCCACTTCAAGTAGAGCCCTCTCGGAGACTTGCCCGGCCCCCGGAAGTCCGGAACGGATCGCGCACGACCGGTCAGGACGGTGTGGTAGAGCCCACGCCTTCGGTCTCTTCGCTTCCTCGTGGAGGTTCCGCTCCGTGCTCGTTTTTTCCTCGGCCTCCTTGCTCGGATTGGCCCTGCTCGCTGCCCCCGTGGGCGCGCAGCAGAGTCCATTGCCCGTGTGCGAGTCGGGCACGCGCTACATCGAGTTGGACGCGACCCGGCCCAGCACGCCGCCGGAGTTGTGCATCCGACCGGAGCTGTCCCTCAACCTGTTCTTCGACGCGAAGCTGGCGCGCGTGGTGGTGGAGGGCCAGGAGCGGTTCCGCCGGGTGAAGGTGGCGGACGACACCCTGACGCTCGTGGCTTCGGAGGCGCTGCACGACGGAGAGCGCGTACCGGTGACGGTCTATTTTCAGGATGACGCGGTCCCCGCGAGCGCCACGTTCGTCCTGGTGCTCCACCCGACCCAGGCGGAGCGGCAGGTAGAGGTGTCGCGCCATGAGCGCACCGTGGCCTCGCTCCGACAGGGCGAGCAGCAAGCGCGAGCCGAGGCCCAGCAGTGCCGGGAGGAGAAGGCGCGTCTCCAGGCGGAGTGCAGTGGCCCGGTGGGGCTGACGGGCCTCATCGCCAACGGTTGGCTCGATGAGAAGAACGTTGTCGTCCGAGAACTCTCGGATGTGGCTGCACGCCCAGGGAATGCTCTTAAAAGTCGAGGGTCAACAGCTACCGGACCGTTGGACTCCAAGGGCGAGGCCGAGTGGCCGTAAAGGTGGAGCTGTTCAATCCGCCGGGGAGGCCGCCCTGGACGCCTGCTGGGGCGGCCCTGCTGGGCTCCAAGCAAGAGGAGTTGCCAGGGCTGACGGTGTGGCCGCTGAAGCCCATCCCGCCGGGGGATACCCAGGTGGTCATCGTGGAGATGAACGCGGCAGCGGATGAGGCCCAAGGCTCCTTCACGCTCAAGCTGTGGGCGAAAGAGGCCGGAGGAGGGGCGTGAACCTCGACGGCGTGACGTTCCCCTGATGCGGCACGATGGGGAGCCCAACCCGTCTACTCCATCACGTTGACCCACGAGGCTGACCTATCTGGTCGGCCGTGACTTCCCTCCCTCCTAGGCGCTATGTTACCTTTAAGGACCTCTCGATAGGAACAAGGACCTGAAAGGTTCTCCAGGTCGCTCAGGAGCATGGCGCATGACCTCACCAAACCCCCACGCCCCGCCCCTCCTCTCCATGGAGCCCGGTGGGCATCTCTTCGATGGAGCGGAGTACCGGTACACGTTCGTGGCCCCCTTGCTGGACGATGAAGAGTCCAATCCCGTGGCCATCGCACGGCGCACGCCCTTGGAGGTGGGTGGCAAGGCGGAGCTCGTCCTGCTCAAGCAAGTGGTGTTGCCGCCCGAGAACGAACGTCGCCAGCGAGCCACGGAGGAACTGCGCCGGCCACTCGGCTGCACCATCCGAACATCGCCCGGGTGTTCGACGTGGAGGAGTACCGGGACGAGCCCTGCGTGGTGATGGAGTACACCCGGGGCCTCTTCCTGGAGACGGCGCTGGAGACGGCGCAGCTCCTGGGGCGGGAGCTGTCACTGGCCTTCTGCGCGTACACGGCGGCCGAGGTGGCCGATGCGCTCGAAGCCGCCTGGACATGCGAGGACGAGGACGGACGTCCCCTGCACATCGTCCACCGTGCGGTCTGCCCCATGAACATCCGGTTGGACTTCCAGGGCGGTGTGAAGCTCACCGACTGGGGTCTGGCCCACGCGCTCCTGCCGGGAAGGCTGAAGACGGGCTCCAAGGTGCTGCGCGCGGTGCTCGACTATGCCTCGCCGGAGGTGATGGCCCGCCAGCCGCTCGATGGGCGCGCGGACCTGTACTCGCTGGGCATGGTGCTGCTGGAGATGGTGTCGGGCCAGTACCCGCTCGACCCCTCGGACGTGAACCTGCCCCCGGTGGAGTCCACGGACGTGCTCCTGTACAACGCCCGGATGCGCGCCGAGCGCACGGCGTGGGCGAGTGCTGGAGAGCTGGCGGCGCGCATCCGGCGCTTCGGGCCCGAGGACGTGGAGCGAGTGCTGGGACGAGTGCCCGCGTCGCTCAAGCGCATCTTGCACAAGGCCTTGCACGCCCTGCCCCAGGATCGCTACCCGAGCGCGGGCGCGATGCGCGACGAGCTGCGCGCCGGCTCCAGGGACAGGGCCAGGGCTTTGGCCCCGAGCAGGCCGCGCGGGAGCTCGACCACCTGATGCGGGACAAGCCGCAGCCCGAGGACACGGGGGCGTTCCCGGCCGAGAAGGGCGTGCTGCTCACGCCCGAGGAGCAGGCCACGGTGGGACGGAGGAACGCGCGGAGGGAGAAGCGGTGAAGAAGCACGGTGCGCGGACGAAGAAGACGCTGACGGTCCACCTGGGCGAGACCTTGAGAGCGGCGAGAGCCCAAACCGCCTGGACGCAGGCGGATGTGGCCGAGCGAGTGGGCGTGGCCACGGAGGTGTACGGGCGGATGGAGCGAGGCCAGTTGACGCCCAGCGTGCCGAACCTGCGCAAGCTGTGCGCGGTGTTGAGGATGGACGCCGGTGAGGCGCTGGGCCTCGACTCCACGGGGACGGCGGCCTGGCTGAAGGAGTCCGCTCCCGAGGCCGCGGAGTCACCGCGAATGCGACGGCTGATGCGCACCCTGCGCCAGATGGACGACAAGAAGCTGGCGGCCATGAGCGTGGTGGCGCGCACCCTGGCATCGGTCGGGGACGAGTAGACGCTCGGGTCGAAAGAGCCTCGGAGCGCGGGCGTTCACTTGGAGAAGTGGGAGTGGGCCGTCTCCAGGAGCTTGCGAGCGAGGAGCAGTCGCTCCGGGGGCCAGTCGCGCACGAGGTGGATGATGCGGCTCAGTTCCGGGTGCTCGATCGACTCTGACGAGCGCTTGGCGGCCGACCCTTTCTCCTCCCGGGGAGACAGGGACAGGAGCAGGTCCGAAGAGAGTTGGAGGACCGTGCAGATGCGGCGCAAGGAGGGCACGCTGGGCGTCATCTTCCCGCGCTCGATCCGACCATAGACGGCGGGCTTGAGGCGGACCTGCTTGGCGACCTCGGCCTGCGTGAGTCCCAGCCGCAGGCGGCAGCCCGGGCCGCCTCCCCCAGGTGACGTTGTAGCTTCTCGTCCATGGACTGCATCTACACCTCAATGGCCGTCGCGTCTCTTATGCTCCCAGATACCGAGTGAACTCCTCTTTGAGATCGGGGAATTGCTGTACGAGCGCTTTGGCAACGACGTACCACTGGGTACCCCGGATCCAACGACCAGTGAGCGTATCCGTCTCCACCGCAACGATCTTGAATTCACGGGACGGATCCCAGAGGCCACCATCCACTCGCTGTCGGACCCAAATGGATGCTCCACTGATGCCCTCAAGGTCCTCGCTGCCCTTCCAAGCAACTCGGACGTGCAGTTTGGGGTCGACTTAATCGCAGTGACCCCCAGCACCGGCTCAGGACCGGTATACGGGCCATCTTCGTGGGTGAAAGCCGCCTTGTAGTGCAGGACACCACTCTCGTACTGGCCGCGCTGCGATGGGAACCCGAAAACCATGTAGCGGTCGTCCGCCCCCAGAGACCGGGTTGAGATCGAAGCCAGATCGAGAAAACGTCGTTCATCGATCTGTTCGGTCACCTTCCCGGACAGGTCGAAGAACCCAACATCGAGTTCCGGAGCCAAGACGCCGTGCACAGCACCATCAAGTGAAACGATGCCGCTCGTATTGTTGCGGACCCCTGTGCGTTCCAGCGGAACCCCCAGGGACATACCCATCTTGGTTGCAGTGACCATCGCGGAGATAACGTGCCCCGCAGTCACAATCAGCCGCTTGGGACCGATACGGATCAGCGTGCCCGACCCGAAAACCTCCGCCACCTCGGAGCCATTCTCCTCCTTCTCAGCAATCAACGGCACGACGTGTTGATGGAAGAACTGCTCCTCCGCAATTTTCGCAGCAGTGCCAACGATTCCGCCCATGTAGGTGACTCTATCATGGCCGGGTTTCACCACCCCGTTCTGACCTACCCCGAGGTCGTGCCGCCCGAGGATGAAGGCCACCTGTGCTCAGTACGCGGAAGGCTGTCCCGACCCTCGCTCCTGGTCTGAACCCGAAGCGAAACGCACCTGCCCCGCCTCCAGCGACACACCGTGGGGTTACGACGCATCAGCAGTCGCTGCGTACCCAAATCGTACCCAAGATGAGCGGACGCGGGTGGACCCCCATGGACGCGCCGCCGGCCTCGCTCCAGAGGGAGGCCGTCCCCCACGAGGACCCCGCCGATCCGGGCGGCGGGGCTTCAAAACCGGTGGGGGACAGGGGGACATGTCTCTGGGAGGTGGGCCTGAGCCGTTTTTGTCCTTCACTCTCAAGTCGTGGGACGAGAACGACGGCCAGCCGCTCGGAGGCGTGACCTTTCCGTGAACCCCGCTCCGGGGGTTGTCATACCCATTGGGTACATTCCTGGACTGGCTACCCATGGGGGGGTCGCCAGGAGGAAGCCCCATGAAGCAGTGCAGCGCGGCTGTGATGCTGGTTTTACTTGTTGGGTGTGGCACTGCCTCCCGGGTCGTGCGCCTGGACACGGGCCAGACCGACACCATCGTCTTCACCCTCGTTCAGGCGCTGAACCGCACCACTTTCAAGGTCATGTGGAGGGTGCTACCATAGGGGTCAGGTGGGAAGGTGAACGCCCACCTGGGCGGAGGTGGGTCCGGAGTTGCGGACGGCCAAAACGAATTCCTCGCGCCCCTACGTGGAGGAACGAACGTGGCCTTGAATACAATCGTGGAGCGATTCACGCAGCGCAGTCCCGTCACGGTGATGGTGCGCCGCACGCTTGAGCATGCCCTGAGTTCGCAGTGGATTGATGAGGTATTTGAATCACAGCGAGACAAGCAGTACACGCGTGAGCTGCTCTTCTCCTCGGTAGTGGACTTGATGGGACTGGTGGCGCTGGGATTGCGGCCGTCGCTGCACGCCGCGGCGCAGTCGGACCCGGACCGGCCGTCTCGGTGGCAGCGCTCTACGACAAAGTCAATCGCACCGAGCCCCAGGTGGTGCGAGCGCTGGTGCAAGGGAGCGCGGAGAGACTGTTGCCCGTGGTGCGGCCCATGAAGAAGAAGGGGCCGTGGGCGGCGGGCTACCGGTGCGAGTCTTGGATGGCAATCATCTACCGGCCAGTGAGAAGAGGCTCAAGCCGCTGAGGAACTTCCGAGGAGCAGCACTGCCAGGACAGTCCTTGGTGGTGTATGCGCCTGAGATGGGGTTGGTGGTGGATGTGCTGCCCGCGGAGGATGCGCATGCACAGGAGCGAGCGTTGACGGGGCCCGTGCTGGAGCGAGTGAGGGAGGGGGAGCTGTGGCTGGCGGACAGAAACTTCAGCACGAGCCGGATTCTGCGAGCGGTGGAGGAGAAGAAAGCGGCCTTCATCATTCGAGAGCATGGAGTGTCGCCCAATCCGACCGAGCTGGGAGAGAAGCAAGAAGTGGGACGAGGGCGGACAGGAAGAGTGTACGAGCAGGCAGTGAGAGTGGAGGGGGAGCTGCCGTTGGAGTTGAGACGGATTGAAGTGCATTTGGAGGAGCCAACGGAGGATGGGGAAACAGTCATCCGCCTGCTCACGAACGTGCCGACGGAGAAGATGAGCGCCCTGGAAGTAGCGGAGTTGTACAGGAAGCGCTGGACGATAGAAGCGATGTTTGGAGAGCTGGAGAGCGTCCTCGAAAGCGAAGTGAGGAGTCTGGGGAAGCCGAGAGCGGCGCTGCTGGCCTTCGGGGTGGCGGTGCTGGCCTACAACGCGTTGTCAGTGGTGAAGTCAGCAGTGGAAGCCAGTCATGACTTGGAGGCAAGCAACATGCAAGTGTCCACCTACTACATCGCCGCCGAGGTGAAGTTCACCTATGGCGGGATGATGGTGATGGTGGAGCCAGAGGAGTGGGCTGAGCAGGAAATACAATCCGCGGAGCAGTTGAGTGCGGCCCTGCTGGAAATGGCGAAGAGGGTAAAGCCCGCGACGTTGCGCAAACATCCCCGGGCAGCCAAGAAGAAAGTGAAGAAGGGCTATGCTCCGGGGGAGGTGGCGCGCAAGCACGTGGCGACAGCGCGTGTGCTCAAGGGTGAGAAGCTCTCCTGAGCAGGGAAGAACCGAGGCACCCAAGAGACCAGACGACCCCAAGAGCGTCCAGTGGCGGGCGCTCCATGGAATGGCTATGTCCTGACAAACTGCCGGTAGCCATGGCTCGCCATTCCCTTCCTATCTGATCGTTTAAAAGAAACACCTGCCATCGACCTTGAAAGGGGTGGCGCTGAACCGGTGGCATTGGGTAAAGGAGAGTTCAAGAAGGCCGTGTCGGATCTGGCTCGGGATGTGCGGCTCCCCACTCGGCCCCAGGAAGCCGCCCGGCGGCTATTCGAGGTGGAGGCGCGGAGCGGTTCGTACACGTACGAGCCACCCGGTCGCCGCATCACTCCGCTCAAGCCGGGCGAGCACCTGGAGGGGCAGTCAACAACGGCGGAGGTGGAGTTGACGCGCGACTACCTGCGCTGGTGCGAGCGCACCGGCAGACCCGGGGACTGTCTGCGCCTGCTGACGGAAGGCCCCACCGTCAACGGGGATGGTCGTTTCGCGCTCGCCATGGCCCTGGCCAAGGGCGCCGTGCTGGATGAAATGCTGGAGGCGTTCAAGGACATGGCCGACCCCCACGCCATGGTGGCGGCGGTGCTCTGGACCTGGACCACGTACATGCTCCTCGTCTCCATTCCCGACGTGACGGTCTCCAAGGGCCTCGCGGCGGTGATGACCGCCACGATCATTTCCTACGTGGGCGTCGATACCTTCTGGGGCCTCGTCATCGGCTTCAAGCGGTTGATGGAGGAGGCGGACCGGTCCACCACCTTCAACGAACTGCGCGAGGCGGGCGAGCGGTACGGCAAGCTCATGGGCCGCAACTCGGCGCGAGCGTTCGCCATGCTGGCCATGGCGGCCATCGGCAACACGGCGCCGGGGCTGGCTGCGAAGGTGCCGAAGATGCCCGGCTCGATGCAGGCGGCCGTGCAGGCGGAGACGCAGGTGGGTATCCGTCTCGCCGCGGTGGGGCAAGTGGAGACGGTCGCCGTGAGCGCCGAGTCCGTCACCATCGCCCTTGCTCCTGGTGCTGTCGCCATGACGGCTCGGGCCATGAGCGGCGCCGCTGCCAAGGCTCCTCCCAACGGATTCAGGGCGTGGGGCTCGTACAAGAGCTTCAAGCGGGCCATGGGCTCGGCGGGCCCAGGGAAGGAGTGGCACCACATCGTCGAGCAGACGCCGGGCAACATGAAACGGTTCGGGGCTCAGGCCGTTCAAAACACCGGGAACATCGTCCCGTTGGACAAGGGCCTCCACACCCGTATCAGCTCGTTCTACTCGTCGGTTCGCCGCGATATTACAGGCTCGCCCTTGACCGTGCGAAAGTGGCTGAGCACGCAGTCGTACGAGGCCCAGCGCGAATTCGGGTCGCTGGCCATCGAGAACATCAGGAAGGGGATCTGGTGATGAAGTTGGAGGAGTTGGTCGAGCAGTTCGCTCTGAACGTGGCCGCGCAGACCGAGGCCATCTGGAGAGGGGACGCCAAGACCGGGAACAAGCACGCCAGGAAGTACGGTGCCGCAGTCGATAAGCTCCTGGCCCACGGCGATGCCGGGCGTGATGCACTCCTCGTGTTGCTCAAGCACGAGCGTATGGACGTGCGCGTCATGGCCGCCGCGCATCTGCTCCGCTACCGGACGGCCGAGGCCAAAGCAGTCCTGGAGGAGGCAGCGAAGGGCGAAGGGATGATCCCCTTTGGCGCACAGCAGGCATTGAAGCGATGGGAGGAAGGCACCTGGGCCCTTGATCCGGGGTAGCCACCACCGGTCTGGAGCGAGGAGCCTTCCCCTCCTGCGCCCGGGCTAGAAGCGCCGGCCGTCGACCGGTTGGGGCTTGAGGGCGGCGAGGTCCACGTCCTCCAGGCACCGCACGTTGATGGCATACATCCGCTTGCCATCCGGCGTGGTCCCCGTGGCGAACGACTCCACGCCACACTCCGGGCAGAACAGGTGGTGGATGACCTTCTTGTTGAACTGGTAGTCGGTGAGTGCCTTCTCGTCGCCCTTCTGGAGGGCGAACTGCTCGGGGGGCACGAAGGTGAGCAGCAGGCCTCGCTTCTGGCAGATGCTGCAGTTGCAGGAGATGACGCGGCTCAGGTCCGCGTTCACCTCGTACGCGACCTTCCCGCAGTGACAGCCGCCCGTGTACTTCTTCAGTTCCGACATGTGGAGCGCTCCAGACGTGACGTGGGCCCGTGCCCCCGCGTGGCGCGAGGGGCATGCCCGGCGCGCACGATGGCACACCTCATCCGACGGGAGGAGTCGGGATGAAGGGGTTCACGCCCGGCGCAGGGTGATGACGGCCAGCTCCGCCGGAGCGCCCAGCCGCACCGGCGGCCCGGTGGTGCCCGCGCCGCGGTTCACGTACAGCCACGAGCGGCCCTGCCGGTAGAGCCCCGCCGTCCAGCGGCTGATGAAACGGGCCAGCGACAGGCCACGCACGCCCGGCACCGCGAGCTGTCCGCCGTGGGTGTGGCCCGAGAGGGTCAGCTCGACCGCTTGGGCCAGGGCCTGGGGGAACAGGTTGGGGTCATGCGCGAGCAGCACCGTGGGCACCCCCTCCGGCCGCGCCGCGAGCGCCCGCCGCAAGTCATGGCGCGAGGTCCAGGTGTCATCCACTCCCGCGACGTACAGGCGCGCGTTGCCCCGCCGCACCACCACGCCGCGGTTGCGCAGCACGGTCAGCCCCTGTCGCTCCAGCGCCTGGACGAAGCGCTCCCCATCCGTGAAGTAGTCGTGGTTGCCCATGCAGGCGAACACGCCGTCGCGGGCACGCAGCCCGCCGAGCGCCCGGGAGACCACCTCGACGTGAGAGGAGCCCTGGGTGATGAGGTCTCCCGTGACGGACATCAGGTCGACGTCGAGCGCATTGAGGCGGGCGACCCAGGTGGCCACGCGGCTCTCGGGGACGTAGGGGCCGCAGTGCACGTCGGAGAGCTGCCCGATGCGGTAGCCGTCCAGCTCGGGGGCGAGCCCCTCCACCCGCACCTCGAGCCGCCGCAGCCGGGGCCGGCCGAGCACCGAGTGCGCCCCCACGGCGAGCGCGAAGACGCCACACACTCCCCACACCCAGGCGCGGGGAAGGCCGGCATGAATGGCCAGCGAGGCGGGAAGCAGGAGCACGCCGAACACCAGACATGCCGTCCACCAGCCCAGCGTCAGGTAGGCCATGCGCGCGGGGCTCGTGGACTGCCAGGGCGTCTGGAGGTGACGCAGATAGGGCAGGGACACCAGCACCGCCCCCAGCGCCGGCAGGGGCGAGTGGGTGACCCCGCAGGCCCAGAGCACCGCGGGTGACTGGATCAGGGCGACGAAGAGGATCGTGAGGACCTGGAGTCGGCCCAGGGAAGGGGGATGGCTGGCCATGGACCCCCCATGTCTAACGCACACGCGCGGGGAGTGCTGGAACTCAGGCGTTGGCGTGCCGTGTGCCCTCCACCCCGTGCAGCGGCAGGCTGAAGCAGAACGTGGTGCCCTCGCCGGGAGCGCTCTCCAGCCAGATGCGGCCGCCATGCGCCTCGATGATGCGCGAGCTCAGGTGCAGCCCCAGTCCGGCCATGCCCGCGTAGCCTGGCGCCCCGGAGGGCAGGGGCTCGTAGAGCGGCTCGAAGACGTGGGGCTGGCGCTCGGGGGGATGCCGGGGCCGTGGTCGTGGACCGACACCACGGCCTCGTGGCCCACGCACCCCAGCCGGATCTCGATGGGCCGGGCGGGAGGCGAGTAGCGCAGGGCGTTCTCCAGCAGGTGGGCCAGCACCTCGCCCATGCGCTGGCGGTCCGCGTCGATGATGGGCGTCTCCTCGGCGACGAGGTGGATGGGGTGATCCGTGCTGCGCGACAGGCTGGCGACGTGCTCGGCCAGCAGGGCGCGCAGGTCCACCTGATCCTCTCCAGCTTCGCCAGGCCCGGCGCCATCCGCAGGGCGGAGAACAGGTGCTCCACGAGCCGCCCCAGCCGCCGGGCCCCCCGGGAGATGGCCGCGAGGCCCTTGCGCTGGCGCTCGGCGCCCGCTTCCTTCCGGGTGAGGATGTCCGCCCACGTCTGGAGCGTGGTCACCGGCGTCTTCAGCTCGTGGGCCGCCGCCGACATGAACTCCTCGCGCAGCCGCAGCGCCTCGCGCACCTCCTGGAACAGCCGGGCCTTCTCGATGGCCACGGCGACGAGCTGGCCCACGGTGGTGTGGAACTCGCGCTCGCTCGCGGACAGCTCCAGCGGCTCCCGGGAGAAGCACGCCAGCACGCCCACCAGCCGCGCGCGCGAGTGCAGGGGGATGAGCACCACGCTGGCGAAGCCTTCCCGTTTCGCCAGCGCGTGGCCCGGGAAGGACATGTCCTCGCTCCCCTGGGCGTCGATGAGCTGGAGCGCCTCGCCCTGGACGGCCCCGGGGGGCAGCTCGCACGGGGGCAGTTGCTCCAGGTCCGCGTGGCTCGCCGGGGAGAAGCCATGGGCCGCCATCCAGGTGAAGCGCGAGGGATCCGGGTGCGCCAGCCACAGCCCGACGGCATCCGCGCCGAGCGCCTGGCGGCACTGCTCGCTGGCCACGGAGGTGATGCGCTCGAGCTCCACCTCGCGCACCAGGGCCTGCCCGACGCGGGCCAGGGCCTGCTCTCGCGCCAGCAGCCGCGCCCGCTCCTCCTCGATCTTCTTCCGCTCGGTGATGTCGTGGAGGACGATCTCTCCGAGGATGATGCGCCCGGTGGCGTCGCGCACCGGCGCCCCGTTGACGCTCACGAGGTACTCCTCGCCCGTGAGCGAGCGCATGCGCAGCTCCAGGTCCGAGAAGGTCTCCCCCCGCAGCGCGCGACTCAGGGGCAGCTCCTCCAGGGTCAGGGAGCGGCCATCGGGATGGCGGATCCACGAGCGCTGGAGGTGGTCGGTCAGCAGCACCTGCAACTGGGTGTGCTCCGTGACGCCCAGCAGCCGCAGCCCGGCGGGATTGGCGTCGAACAATCGCCCGTCCGGGCTGGCCAGGAGGATGGCATCCGGCACGCTGGCGATGATGGCGGCGAGCTGCCGGGCATGGTCCTCGGCCCCGGCGCGCAGGGCGTCCACCTCGCGCTGCCTCTGGGCGATGTGGGTGGCCATCTGGTTGAAGGCCTCGCCCAGCTCCTCCATCTCGTCGCCCGTCTGGATGTGGGCGCGCCGGGCCATGTCCCCCTGGCCCAGGGCGTGGGCGAGCGACTGGAGCTGACGCACGGGCCGTGTCTGGCGGCGGGACAGCACCACGGCCAGCAGGCCGCTGAACAGCGCGATGCCGACGACGGCGCCCAGCTTCAAGTACAGCCGCTGGGTGAGCGGGGCCATCGCGAGCTCGCGCGAGGCCATCACCCCCACGGCCCAGCCGTGGCGGGGCGTGGGCACGAAGGCCCCCAGGATGTCCTCCTGGGTGAGTGGGTCCGTGGCCCGGTCGATCCGCATCGCGCGGCCCTCGAGTGCCCCGCGCAGCGGGGAAACGAGGCGAAGGCCGAGCCGCGCTCGAAGGGCAGGGTGGGGGAGTGGGTGTGGAAGGCCAGCCGGCCGGCGGGGTCCACCAGGAGGATCTCCTGCTGGGAGTGGTGCCGGGTGGAGAGATAGCGTTGGGCCAGCAGGTGGGTCTCCATCACCACGTTCACCACGCCCCTCGGTTGTCCCTGGTCGTCGCGGATCGGCACGGCGACGATCAGCGCCGTGCGCACGGGCCGCCGCAGCTCGATCACCTCCGAGACGACGGGCGTGTTGGTGGCCATCACCCTCTGGAAGTAGGGCCGGTCTCCAATCCAGAGCCGGGGCTCGGCGGGCAGCTGCGGATCCCCCAGCCGCGGTTGTGGCCCTGGGCGTCGTAGACCCCGATCGAGCTGAAGCGGGTGTGGTGCCCGGTGAGTTGCAGCAGGTGCGCATCCAGCAGCTCGGGGTCGAGCGTTCGCACGAGGGGATCATTGGCCAGCGCCCAGCCCAGATCGATCGCCGCCTCGAAGGACTCGGCGACCTGCACGGCGACGGCATGGGCCGTGAGGCGCTGCGCGTCCAGCAGCGTCTTGCGCGTCAACCGCGCGTCCTCGAAGAGATCCACTCCCAGTAACACCATCACCGGCAGCAGCACCGCGGCGGAGGCGAGCAACAGCTTGCGCTGGAAGGTCAGGCGCAGCGGAGCGCTGGGGACGGTTCGCACCCCTTCACAACCCCATGTGTTCCCTCCTCTCGTCCCTGGCCTTTCCGGGGTGCTTCCGGGGCAGGCGGCCCGCCGACCGCTGGACCAGCAAAACAAGGGAATCCAGGGCTGCGTTTCGGGTCAAAAATCGGTTTTCCGAGGGAAAACCCAAGAGTGTCTACTGGTGAACGGTTCCATTCATTTAAGTTTTCCTCGATTTACCAATAAGACACCTTGTGCCTGCCCTGGCAGCCGACGACGGAGCCGGGCCCGACTTGTACGAGGAGTTCCAATGATCTCGAGACTGTGGAAGTCGCTGGGGATGCGCGGGTTGCTGACGGTGGGGATGGGGGGAGTGATGCTGGGCGCTGGGGCCTGTGGTGTCGCCGCGCAGGAGCCCTCCGAGCAGACCACCGAGACCCAGGCGCGTCCGCTGGCGGCGGCGCCCATCGGGCAGACGATCTGGCTCAAGGCGTGCTCGACCCAGAAGTACGTGTCGGCGGACAAGAACATCAGCGCGGATGCACCGCTGGTGGCCGACCGTGCCGAGGCGGCGGGCTGGGAGCAGTTCCAGGTGGGTGACGCGGGCAATGGCTACATCACGCTGCGCGTGGCGGAGACGGGCCAGTACGTGTCGGCGGACACGAACCTGGGCGGCAAGCTGGTGGCCAACCGCGCGAGCCCGGGCGACTGGGAGCACTTCCAGTGGGTGGACTACGGCAATGGCACCGTCGGCTTGAAGGCCCGGAGCAACGGCCTGTTCGTGACCTCGGATCTGAATCAGGGCGCCGCGGGGCCGCTGGTGGCCAGCCGCGCGGCCTCGGGCGGGTGCTGGAGGCCTTCTCGTGGGCGTCCGTGGGCGGTGGTGGCGGCAACCCGGGCGGCGGCTGGGTGCAGATCTGGAGCGACGAGTTCGACGGCACCAGCATCAACACGTCCAACTGGGCCTATGTCACCAACGTCCACGTGAACAACGAGCAGCAGCAGTACACGACCTCGTCGGAGAACGTGCAGGTCAGCAACGGCACCCTCAAGCTCATCGCCCGCTACAAGCCGACCAACGGCTACCCGTACACCTCGGGCCGCCTGGAGAGCGCGGGCAAGCGCGAGTTCGCGCACGGCCGCATCGAGGCGCGCATCAAGCTGCCGGTGGGCCCGGGCTGTGGCCGGCGTTCTGGCTGCTCGGCAATGACATCAATACGGTGGGCTGGCCCGCGTGCGGCGAGCTCGACATCATGGAGAACGTGGGCTACGGCGACTGGACGTCGGGCGCGCTGCATGGTCCCGGCTACTCGGGCAACACGCCCATCAACAGCCGCTTCTACCCGAACTCCTCCATCAGCAACTGGCACGTGTACCGCACCGAGTACTCGCCCACGGACATCAAGTGGTACATCGACGACGTGCTGGTGAAGACCACGCCGAAGTCGGAGGTCACCCGGTACGGCAACTGGGTGTACGACAAGCCGTACTACGTCATCCTCAACCTGGCGGTGGGCGGCACCTATCCGCAGGGCGTCAACGGCGCCACCTACCCGTACCCCGGCGTGCCGCAGTCCACGGCGGACCTCATCCGCAACACGCCCCAGGTCATGGAAGTCGACTGGGTGCGCGCCTACCAGTGGCGCTAGCCGTTGGGGCGTAGCCAACGCCCCACTCCGCTTTGGAGTGGGCGCGTGCGGCGGACCTGATGGGGATGCGCGCCCCGAGCTCGTGGTCAGGCGCGCTGGAGGATGGACTCGACCGCCGCGCGGGCGATGGGGTGATAGCGCTCGGCGTAGTCCTGGAAGAGTTGCCGCGCGCGCACCTTGCCCTCGGGGCTCGTCACCAGCGCGCCATAGAGGGGCTTGAGGTACTTCATCCGGCCCACCTCGCCGAGGAAGCTCGCGGCGCGCTCCCAGGCGGGCTCCCAGCCCGAGCGCAGCGCCACCGTGAGCCATGCCACCAGCACCTCCGCGTTGCCGCTCCGGGTGAGGTGGAAGCGCTCGTCCAGCTCGCGCAGCGTCTTGCGCGGCGTCCGCGCGGGCAGCCGATCGATGTAGAGGTGCCACTCGGCCGGGGTCCAGTCCTTCACGTCCTCGGTGGAGGGCACCTGTCCCGTGAAGCGCGCCAGGGCCGCGAGCCGCTCGGAGTGGGCCGTGGGCGCGCCTGGGGGATGCCCGGCCGGCTCAGGTAGGCCTCCGCGTCTACCTTCGCCAGCGCGCCCGGCAGGCGCCGCTCCACGAAGGCGGTGAACTCCTCGGTGGTGAGCGCCTGGAAGCGGTGCGTCTGGAGGTAGTCGCGCAGGAAGCCGTCGAAGGCGTCGCGGCCCACCGCGTCCTCCAGGGCACGCAGGAAGAGGTAGCCCTTCTCGTACGGCACGAGCGAGAAGGCCTCGTCCGGATCCACGCCCGTCAGGTGGGTGCGCAGGCACGTGAGCTGGGGGTGCTCCTTGAAGTGCTGGAGGGTTTGCTCCAACGCGCCCCGGCCCAGGGTGGCGTGCAGCGCCGCCACGTCCTCGCCATAGAGCGCCTCCACGATGCGCCGCTCGGCGAAGACGGTGAAGCCCTCGTTGAGCCAGAAGTGCTCGGCGGACGCGTTGGTGACGAGGTTGCCCGTCCAGGAATGCGCCAGCTCGTGCGCCACCACCGACACCAGGCTCTTGTCCCCGGCGAGCAGGGTGGGGGTGAGGAAGGTCAGGCGCGGGTTCTCCATGCCGCCATAGGGGAACGAGGGCGGCATCGTCAGCAGATCGAACCGCTCCCAGTCATACGGGCCGAAGAGCGCCTCGGCCGCGCGCAGCATGGCGTCCACGTCCTCGAACTCGGCCGCGGCGCGCTCGAGCACCTCGGGCTCGGCCCACACGCGCGAGCGCGGTCCCAGCTCCTTGGAGGCGAGCCGCCCCACCGCGAACGCCAGCAGGTAGGGGGGAATGGGCTGGGGCATCTCATAGCGCTCCACCGCCTCCTCCCCCTTCTCCTCGCGCCCGACGAAGCCCGCGGCCATCACCGCCCGCAGCTCGCGCGGCACGGTGAGCTCCGCCTCGTAGCGGATGCGCAGCCGCGGCGTGTCCTGCAGCGGCACCACCGAGCGCGCGTGGATGGCCCGGCACTGGCTGAAGAGGTACGGCGCCGGCCGCCCGCCGTCTGGGCGGGCGTGAGCCACTGCAGGGCGCTCGCTCCGGGCGAGGTGCGGTAGCGCACCGTCAGTTGCTTCACACCCGGACGCAGCTCCACGCGCAGGCGGCTGCCCAGGATGGGTTCAGGAGGTGACACGAGAAACGACAGGGGGTGGCCCTCTCCATCCACCACCGACTCCACGTCCAGCTCCCGGGTGTCCAGGTCCAACGGCCCCGCGGACGCCTCCTTCAACGTGAGGGTCGCCTCGGCGTGCAGCCGCCGGGTCTGGAAGTCCACGCGCGCCTTCCAGGAGAGGCGCTCGGTCTCGGGGTGGGTGTCATCACTGTACGAGTGCGGATCGCGTCGGGCCATGGGCGCGCACCTTACCCTCCATGCCTTCGCGGGGGAGCCTCAACAGGCGATTGACTTTTGAATCAACCGGCGCGATGTCTCCCGCCATTCCTTTTTCCTGATTGGGAGCCTCATTCGATGACGATGCGGATCCGCAAAGTGGCAGTGCTGGGCGCGGGAGTGATGGGCAGTGGCATCGCCGCGCACCGGCCAACTCGGGTGTTCGCGCTCTCCTCCTGGACATCGTGCCGCCCAAGGCGGCGCCCGGCGAGGACACGGCCTCCAAGGCGTTTCGCAACAAGTTCACGCTGGGCGCCCTGGCGAACCTGCGCAAGCAGAGCCCAGCCCCATCACCACCGAGCAGGCGATTGGGGCGCTGGAGATCGGCAACCTCGAGGACGACATCGGTCGCATCGCCGAGTGTGACTGGGTCATCGAGGTGGTGAAGGAGGAGCTGTCCGTCAAGCAGGCGCTGTTCGCCAAGGTGGAGCAGCACGCGCGCAAGGACGCCATCATCAGCTCCAACACCTCGGGCCTGTCCATCAAGGGCATGCTGGAGGGCCGCGGCCCCGAGTTCCGCAAGCGCTTCCTCGTCACGCACTTCTTCAACCCCGTGCGCTACATGAAGCTGTTGGAGCTCGTCGCGGGCCCGGAGACGTCGCCCGAGGTGATGAAGACGATCCACCAGTTCGGCGAGGAGGTGCTCGGCAAGGGCGTGGTGTACGGCAAGGACACCACCAACTTCATCGCCAACCGCATCGGCACCTACGGGATGATGCGGGTGCTGGCGGACATGCAGAAGGCGGAGCTGTCCATCGAGGAGGTGGACAAGATCTTCGGTCCCGCCATGGGCCGCCCCAAGTCGGCCGTGTTCCGCACCGCGGACATCGTCGGCCTGGACACCTTCAGCCACGTGGCCAAGAACTGCTACGACACGCTCGCGCACGATGAGGAGCGCGAGGTGTTCGCCGCCCCCGACTTCCTCAAGAAGATGGTGGAGAAGGGGATGCTGGGCGACAAGACCGGCGGCGGCTTCTACAAGAAGGACAAGGCCTCGGGCGGCAAGGACATCCTCGCGCTGGACCTGAAGACGTTCGAGTACCGGCCCCAGGGCAAGGTGCGCTACGAGTCGCTGGGCGCCGCCAAGGACGTGGAGGACGTGCGCGAGCGCGTGGCCACGGTGATGCGCGGCCAGGACAAGGCGGCGAAGTTCGCCGAGCGCGTCACGCTGGACACGCTCGCCTACGCGAGCCGCCGGATTCCGGAGATCGCCGACGACGTGGTCAACGTGGACGGCGCCATGCGCTGGGGCTTCGGCTGGGACCTGGGGCCCTTCGAGACCTGGGATGCCTTCGGCGTGAAGCAGGGCGTGGAGCGCATGAAGGAGCTGGGCCTCAAGCCCGCCGCGTGGGTGGAGGAGATGCTGGCCGCGGGCCGCACGTCCTTCTACGGCGTGGAGAACGGCAAGGACACCTACTGGGACATCCCCAGCAAGTCCGTGAAGACCGTGGCGCAGAACCCGCGCACCCTGCGCGTGGAGTACCTCAAGCGCGGCAACAAGAAGATCTCCGGCAACGACAGCGCCAGCCTCTGGGACATGGGCGATGGCGTGACGCTGCTCGAGTTCCACTCGAAGATGAACTCCATCGACGACGGCATCATCGAGATGATGAACACCGCGCTCGATGAGACGGAGAAGAACTTCCGCGGCCTGGTGGTGGGTAACGATGGCGGCAACTTCTCCGCCGGCGCCAACATCTTCTCCATGCTGTGGGCGGCCAAGGCCGGCGAGTTCGAGACGCTGCGCAAGATGGCGGGCGCGCTGCAGGCGGCCAACCAGCGCATGCGCTACAGCCCGGTGCCCGTGGTGACCGCGCCCTTCAACCTCACGCTCGGCGGCGGCGCCGAGGTGGCCCTGGGCGGCAACGCCATCCAGGCCTCGAGCGAGCTGTACATGGGTCTCGTCGAGGTGGGCGTGGGCCTCATCCCCGGCGGTGGCGGCACCATGATGTTCCTGCGCAATGTCATGGGCGCGTACGCGGGGGACAAGGACTTCGATCCCTTCCCCTTCATCAAGAAGGTGTTCCTCACCATCGGCACCGCCAAGGTGGGCACCAGCGCCGAGGAAGCGCGCGAGATGGGCTTCCTGACCGCGGCGGATGGCATCAGCGCCAACCGGGACTTCCTCCTGTCGGACGCCAAGCAGCGGGTGATTGGCATGGCCAACGCGGGCTTCCGCGCGCCGCGCCCCACGCGCTTCCGCCTGCCCGGGCCCAGCGGCTACGCCACCATCGACATGATGCTCTACGACATGGAGCTCAACGGCCGGTGTCCGCGCACGATCGGAAGATCGCCCAGAAGCTCGCCCGGGTGCTCACCGGCGGAGACACCAGCCCCTCGGTCCTCCTGTCCGAGGAGCGGGTGCTGGAGCTGGAGCTGGAGGCGTTCCTGAGCCTCGCGGGCGAGGAGAAGACGCAGGACCGGCTGCAGTACATGCTCGAGAAGGGCAAGCCGCTGCGCAACTGAGCCAGCGGCGTTACGGGAAGTCCCACGTCATCCAGTTTTCAAGCATTCAAGGCCCGGGTTCGCTCCCCGGGCGAGGAGACAGACAGATGCCCGGTCGAGTCGTGATTGCCAGCGCGGTGCGTACCCCGTTCACCCGCGCGCACAAGGGAGAGTTCAAGGATACCCGGCCCGATACGCTCGCGGCCCTCGCCATCAAGGAGGCCGTGGCGCGCGTGCCCGGTCTCAAGCCCGAGCAGGTCGAGGACGTCATCCTCGGCTGCGCCATGCCCGAGGCGGAGCAGGGAATGAACGTGGCGCGCAACGCCTCGTTGCTGGCGGGTCTGCCGGACACCGTGCCGGGGATGACCATCAACCGCTTCTGCTCGTCGGGCGTGCAGTCCATCGCCCAGGCGGCGCAGGCCATCCAGGCGGGGTCCATCCAGGTCGCCGTGGCCGGTGGCACCGAGTCCATGACCATGGTGCCCATGGGCGGCAACAAGGTGAGCGCCAACCCGGAGATCATGGAGAAGTTCCCCGAGGTCTACACCTCCATGGGTGTCACCGCGGAGAACATCGCCTCGCGCTACAGCGTGTCGCGCGAGGACGCGGACAAGTTCGCCTACGAGAGCCAGCGCAAGGCGGCCACCGCGCGCGAGCAGGGCAAGTTCAAGGACGAGATCTTCCCCGTCACCACCACCGTGTATGACGAGGAGGGGAACGCGAAGCAGGTGACGGTGTCCGTGGACACCATCCTGCGTCCGGAGACCACGCTGGAGGGGCTGGCCAAGCTGCGCCCCGCCTTCAACCAGAAGGGCGTGGTGACGGCCGGTAACGCCTCGCCGCTGACGGACGGCGCCGCCGCCGCGGTGGTGATGAGCGAGGAGAAGGCGAAGGAGCTGGGCATCAAGCCGCTGGGCTACTTCGTGGACTTCCAGGTGGCGGGCGTGCCGCCGGAGATCATGGGCGTGGGCCCGGTGCCCGCGGTGAAGAAGCTGCTGGCGAAGAACAACCTCAAGATCGAGGACATCGACGTCTTCGAGCTCAACGAGGCCTTCGCGGCGCAGGCACTGCACTGCCTGCGTGAGCTGGGCGTGCCCCTGGAGAAGGCCAACCCGAACGGCGGCGCCATCGCCCTGGGCCACCCGCTGGGCGTGTCCGGTGCGCGCATGGTGGCCACCATCCTGAGCGAGCTCAAGCGCCGCGATGGCCGCTACGGCGTGGTGACGATGTGCATCGGTGGTGGCATGGGCGCCGCCGCCCTCATCGAGCGCGTGAAGTAGTCCGCTGTCTTTCGACGTGCAGTAGCCCCATGGCCCTTCCTGGCAATCCAGGAGGGGCCGTGGTGTTTCGAGCGCCCGTCAACTTCACTTCGTCGTTCCTCAAAGAACACTTGCCATCGATCTTGGAGCGGTAGGCTGGGTCGGATGAATGGCCTGCGTTATTGGGGATGCGGTCTTGCCGTGCTCTACGTCCTGCTGGGCGCTTGCGTCACCACGCCTGTCCCCGCGCAGCGGGAGGGCTTGGCGCCCACGCCCATGGTCTCGTGGGAAGAGGTCCGAGGAGACCCGGCGTGTGTCATTCCCGCCTGCGACGAGGCGCGCTGTACGCTCTGGCGCTGTCAGACGCTGGAGGAAGAAAGCGCCGCGCCCGTGGTGTTGGCACGAGGCACGGTGGGCCTTCGTCCGCCCCCGATGGCCCATCCCGGCCGCTGGTGGGGACGTACTCTGGCCGCGCCCACGGGAGTGGAACCCGTCTTCGAGATTCCCTGGCACCACTGGAACACCCGCGGCCAGTTCGCGCGTAAGGCGCGTCCCTTTCCTGCATCCCACCGCCAGAGCCCCTCGAGAAACACCACATCTTCCCTCGGCAACCAGAGTTGGTGAACTGGTTCAAGCTCAAGCAAATCGACATCCACGCCTACACCATTCCCCTCCCCAGAAGCTTCCACGCGGGGCTTCACAGTGGTGGTCCACAAGGAGGACAGTGGAATCAGGCCTGGAGGGAATTCCGAAAGGAAAACATAGGAGCAACCCAGGAGGAGATCTGGCAGTTCGCGTTCACACTCATGTCGAGATTCGGTGTGAATGCTCAGTTCGTGCCCTATTACTGCCGTTGACGAAGGCGGCCGGAGCATCCGGAAGTGCGTTACTTCATCATCGAGGAAGACAAGGCGGCAGGCTACACGGGCTCCATCGACGGCACTCACAAGTGGGGACTCCCAGGTGTCTTTCGTTGTCCCACCTGCCAGTCCACCTGGGGCGATAACTCCAGAGCATATCCCTCGGTGGACCTCACTCCAGTGGCTTCGCTCGCCGATTTCGAGGAGGTGCGCGCCGAGCCCATCGAGGAGTATGAACGCTTGTGTGCGCTGGTCCGTCCCCTGCTCCCTCCAGATGCTCTGCCGGAACCAGGAATGTCGTTAGGACCCCTCGTGGGGCGAGCAACGGGGCGCTTTGGAGCGCTTTCATCTCCTTGGCCATGGTGGCTGCTGCTTCAACGCGAGGCCCTCGAAAAGCTCCAGGCCGAGGGAGTTCGAGGGCTCAAGGGTTGTCCTCATCAACTCCATTTCCGCCAGCGCCAGCCCCCCGAGTTGCTCGAACTGGAGTTTCTCGACGCGGGCCGTCTGCATCCAGACTGCCTGCCACCCGACCGCAAGCCGCCTTGCGCTCGCTGCGGTCATGAAAGGCGGACCTTGCCCAAGAGCCGGTTGCTGGACGCCTCCACGATTCCCGTTCACCTCGACCTGTTCAGGTTGGTGGATTTCTCCACCGTCATTGTCTGCACCGAGCGCTTCGTCGACGCCTGCCAGCGACTGAGCCTGGATGGCGTCGCCTTCCATTCGCTCCCGGTACGATGAGTTCTCGCTCCTGCATTGCCCACCTGCGGTACATGCCTCGACATTCCAGGAGGGGCCGTGGTGTCTTCCGGCTCATGAACCTCCGCGTCTTCGTGCCCCTGGCCGCGCTGTTCTTCCTGGGTCTCGCCCCGACTCCTCCGACGAAGGAGGACGCCGCACCCGAAACCCCGGGCGCGTGAGCTGGGCATCACCTTCGGTGGCGGGCGGGCCCGCTCGATGCAATCACCGACGTGCCCGGGGTGGAGGTGGGCCAGACGACGCTCGTCTCCGGCGAGGGCAGGCTCCAGGTGGGGAAGGGCCCGGTGCGCACGGGGGTCACCGCGGTGCTACCCCGGGGCCGCGCCCGGCTGGCCGAGTCCGTGTTCGCCGCCACCTATGCCCTCAATGGCAATGGCGAGATGACGGGCACGCATTGGGTGAACGAGTCGGGCCTGCTCACCGGCCCCGTCATGCTGACCAACACCAACAGCGTGGGGGTGGTGCGTGACGCGGTGGTGTCCTGGGGCGTCCAGCATGGCGCGGCGTGGGAACTGGCCCTGCCCGTGGTGGCGGAGACCTATGACGGCCTCCTCAACGACATCGATGGGTTCCACGTGAAGGCGGATCATGCCGTGCGGGCCATCGACGGGGCGCGCGGGTCCGGTGGCCGAGGGGAACGTGGGCGGCGGAACGGGGATGATCTGCCACGGCTTCAAGGGAGGGATTGGAACGGCCTCGCGCCGGCTGCCCGAGGCGCTCGGGGGCTACACGCTCGGCGTGCTGGTGCAATGCAACTACGGCAGCCGCTCCCTCTTCTCGGTGGAGGGGGTTCCGGTGGGTGAGGAGATCAAGGATCTCTTGCCCTGCCACACGGGGAATGAGGCGCCTTCCTCCGCGTTCACCAAGGACCTGAAGCCCTGCTCCCAGCGAGCGGAAGTCGCCCCCCGCTCCGTGTCCGAGGGACTGGGCTCCATCATCGTGCTGGTGGCCACGGATGCGCCGCTGCTGCCTCACCAACTGGGCCGTATCGCCCGTCGCGTGCCGCTCGCCATCGGGAAGATGGGGGGCCTGGGCGAGGACTCCTCGGGCGATATCTTCCTGGCCTTCTCCACCCAACCCACGAAGTCTCCGCCTGGGAGCCGGGTGGCTCAGGTGGGCTTCCTGGACAACGAGCACCTCAACCCGCTCTTCGCGGCGACGGTGCAAGCCACACAGGAGGCCATCCTCAATGCCTTGCTCGCCGCGGAAACCCAGACGGGCGCCGATGGCATCCGCGTGTTCGCCCTGCCGCATGACCGGCTCATCCAGGCCATGCGCAAGTACGGACGGCTCGCGCCCTCGCGTTAGGATTTGGTCCTGGGTGGGGCTCGTTCTGGGGGCGACGAGCCCGTTACCAGCCGCCGTAGGGGACGGTGATGGCCTCCATGAAGTGACCCGAGGGATCCTGGAAGTAGACCCCTCGGCCCCCGTCGTGGGTATTGATCTCCCCGGGGTGCTGGCCGTGCGGGTCGGCCCAGTGCTGGATTCCGCGCTCGCGGATCTTGGAGATCAGCGCGTCGAACACGTCGTCCGAGACGAGGAATGCATAGTGCTGGCCGTGGATGTCGCCGCCGGATTCGATGTAGTCGAGCGACACCCTGTCATCCAGCTTGACCGCCTGGAAGGGCCCGAAGGGTTGCGGCTCGGGCAGTCCGAGGAGCTCGGCGAGGAATCGTGCGGAACGCACCTTGTCCTTCGCGGCGATGATCGTGTGGTTGAAACGGACGGTCATGGAGGGGTCCTTTCAGCGCGTACCTCCATGCTACCCCGTCATGCCGAGCGGGGCGGCTCGGCGCCATACGCTGTCTTCCATTGAGCAAGCAGCGCGGAGGTATCGTGCTCCCATGGATGGAAGCCGGGCCGGTAGTAGCTCAGGTACGGACCCAGCAGCCCGAGCATCCCTCCGGGTTGGATGAACAGGAAGCGCACGAGGTCGAACCACTCGCGCCCGGAGAAGAGGATGCCCTCCGCGTGCATCAGCCGGACCTGGTGTCCGAAGACGCGACCCCAGAACGACAGCGTCGTCAGCAGCATGACGAAACAGCGCGCCCGCCAGGAGCCGCCGATGGCGGTGTAGACGTCGAACGCCACGGCCTTGTGCTCGTTCTCCTCGGCGGCGTGCCAGCGCCACAGCTCGGCCATCTTCGGGTGGGCCCCCTCCATCATCCGCGGATCCTTCAAGACGAGGCTCGCCAGCAGCGCCGTGAAGTGCTCCAACGCACAGGTGGCCGCGAGCTGTCTGCCGCGAGGGACGTGCGTGGAGACGTACCGCAGGTGCCGTTCCACCCGCTGCTCCATGGCCACCACGGGCAAGCCGTGGCGGGCGAGCATCTTGTTGTACCGGACGTGCTCCCGGCTGTGGTGGCCCTCCTGCGCGCAGAAGGCATCCACCTCGCGTTGGAGCCGTTCATCCTCCACCCGGTGGCGGTACGCCTTCACACTCGCCATGAAGAAGCGCTCGCCCGCGGGGAAGAACACCGACAGGTTGTCGAAGAAGAGCGTGACCGCCCTCCGTCCACCGTGCCAGTACTTCGGCACGTCCGAGAGGTCGAAGCGAAAGTCACGCACCTCCGGGGATCCCTTCTTGGCGCCAGGGTCGTCATCCGAGCCCCTCCCTTTCCATGCGCGGAGCCGCGGTAGGTGGGATGCGGAACTCCGTGAGCGTGGAGTCTACCGCCCGGCCGCATCCACTTCCCGAGCACCCCGCGTCGGTGGCGCGTTCACCCGGGGTAGGGCCCTTGTCGGGACGCCTGTCTGGCTCAGCGGCGCGGGCCCCCCATGGGGTCTGCCTGTTGCGAGCTCGGCTGGGCCGACTCCTCCTCGGAGATGAGCGCGCCTCCCGCCACCGCCGACACCGCGCTCGTCAAGACCTTCCTCTCCGCTTCCGTCGGCTCGCACACGCACCCGGCGGAGTCCCTGATGATGACCACCCCGGTCAACTTCATGCCCAGCGCCTCGCAGTTCGTGACGCACTCCGTGGCGCGCTCCTTCGGCACCTTGCGGTAGGTCGCCGGTATCGTTGAACAACCCGCGGACAGCAGACAGCACAGCATCGCAAGCGTGTGGCGCATCGTGAGCCCCCTTGGGCGTGGTGGATGCGCTCGCTTCTGCTCGGGCGTGGCCGCCTTGTCAATGCTCCTGGTCAGGAGGAGGCCCCGCGGACAGCATCATCTTCCTCCACCGTCGCCGCGCGCCGCCACCAGCAGGCGCTGGTAGAGCGTGGGCAGCAGGCGCTGCAGCAGATCGATGAGCACGGCGTCCGAGCCGATGAGCAGGCGCCGCCGGTTCTTGAGGACGGCGGAGAGGATGTCGGACGCGGCGCGCTCGGGCGTGGTGGAGAAGAGCTTCTCGAAGTCCGCGGACGAACTCGGCTCCACCCAGCCCTTGCGGGGGACGCTCCGGGCGCTCCGGGCGATGTTCGTCTTGATGCCGCCCGGGTGCACGCACGTGACGCCAATGGGAAGTCCCTCGACCTCCAGCTCCTGGCGCAGCGCCTCGGTGAAGCCCTTCACGGCGAACTTCGCGGCGTTGTAGGCCGCCTGGGTCGGCACGGCGATGAGCCCGAAGACGCTCGAGACGTTGACGATGTGGCCCTCTCCCGCCGCCTTGAGGTGCGGCAGGAAGGCCTTGGTGCCGTGCACCACGCCCCAGAAGTTGATGTTCATGAGCCACTCGAAGTCCTCGTACCGGGTGTCCTCGATGGTGGCTCCCAGGGCGACCCCGGCGTTGTTGATGACGAGGTGGACCGCGCCCAGCTCCCGCGCCACCTCGTCGGCCCAGGCGTGCACCGCCTCGCGGTTCGCGACGTCCACCCGCGCCGTGTGCACCCGCGCGCCGTGGACCCGGCACTTCTCCGCCGTCTGCTCGAGGCCCTGCTCGTTCACGTCGGAGATGGCCACATGGCAGCCGTTGCGCGCGAGCAGCTCGGCCGTCGCGCGGCCGATTCCCGAACCCGCACCCGTGATGGCCGCGACCCTTCCCTTCACCGTCTTCATGCGCTGACTCCGCTTGGGTGGGTGTTCCCGCCTGCCTACCACCGGATGTGCAGCGAGGTGAACCCGCGGAACGCCGGGCTGTGGTGCTTGACGGGCGTGTGCTCCTCGTCCAGGCGCAGGCCGGGCAGCCGCTGGAGCAGCAGCTCGAGGGCGATCTCCAGCTCGCGGCGGGCCAGGCCGGACCCGATGCACTGGTGCGGGCCGAACCCGAAGCCCACGTGCCGCGTCTGCGTCATGTCCCGGGTGATGTCGAACCGGTCCGGCTCGGAGAACACCTCCGGGTCGCGGTTGGCGGCGCCCAGGGCGAACATCACGTGCGAGCCCTTGCGGATCGTCTGCCCGCGCAGCTCGAAGTCCTCCACGGCGACGCGGCCGATGAAGGGCACCGCCGGGTTGAAGCGGATGCTCTCCTCGATGGTGGAGCCGAGCATGCCGGGGTTGTCCCGCAGCGCCTTCAACTGGTCGGGGGAGGTCAGCAGCGCATGGACGCAGTTGCTGAACTGGTCCGTGGTGGTGGTGTGCCCGGCGAACAGCAGCAGCAGCGCGTTGGACACCACCTCCTCCGTCGTCAGCTTGCCCTCCTCCTCGGCGCTCACCATCTGGCTGATGACGTCCGGCCCGGGCGCGCTCCGGCGCTCCTCGACGATCCGCGTCAGGTAGCCACTGAAGGCCATCATCGCCCGGTTGACCTCTTGCACGAGCACGCCCATGTCCGCGCCCGGCGCGGGGCTGGAGAAGTCGGCGATGGGCTTGGACCGGCCCGGAACCGCTCGCGATCCTCCACCGGGATGCCGAGCAGCTCGGCGATGACGAGCGGGGGCAGCTCGTAGGAGATCTCCTTCACCAGATCCATCCGGCCCCGGGCCTGGACGCGCTCGAGCAGCTGCTCCATCGTGCGGCGGATGGCGGGCCGCCACTTGTCGAGCGACTGGGCCGTGAAGCCCGGGTTCATGTTGCGGCGCAGCCGGATGTGCTCGGCGCCATCCTTCATGAACACCTGATTGCGGATGATCTTCATGAAGTCCTGGATGCTGGCCGGGCCGAGGCTCTGCACCGGTGCTCGAAGAACGCCGTCCGGTTGGCGCTCAGGCGCGGGTCGCGGAAGCTGGCCACCACGTCCTCGTGGCGGGAGACGAGCCAGGTGTTGATGGGTTGCGCCCAGTACACGGGCGCCTGGCGCTGGAGCTCCCGGTAGAACGGCACGGGGTCCGCGAGGTTCTGGGGACTGACGGGATTGAGATCGAACGGCACGGCGGTGGGCGTCATGCGCCCCATGTTACCGCAGACGCCACGCGGAGCTGGATTCCAGACGGTCTGGAAGCCTTCAGTGGACATACAATCCCTCTCATGCGGACAGCCGGGCAATCAATGGAAGACGGGTCCCATGAGGATTCCACGCCTCGTCAATATCGCGTGACGCTCCGAGTGGCTCCGGTCATATTGCCGCGCAGGAGGCACGGATGAATCTCGCGCGCTGGTTGTGGTTGCCGCTCGTCCTCGGCATGGCTGGATGTGAGCCTTTCGATCCCTGGTACGACTTCCCCGCGAATGACAACCGGTTGCAGTACATCGGACGCATGGACCACTCCAAGCCGGAGGCGCCGACCTATGCGCACCCGGGGACCACCATCCGCTTCCGCTGTGATTGCACCGGCGTGGACGTGTCCTTCGAGGACAAGGGCAAGGGCGGCGACGAGCACACCAACTTCGTCAACATCCTCGTGGATGGCGAGCAGGCCGCCAAGGTCGAGCTGCGGCCCGAGGGCGGCATGATCCGGGGCGCGCGGGCGCTGCCTCCTGGCGAGCACGTCATCGAGATCGTCAAGCGGACCGAGTCCTATGCCGGCAACATCCGCTTCCTGGGGGTCAGCATCCAGGGCAGCCTGTTGGATCCGCCCCCTGGCCCGAGCGGCGCATGGAGTTCATCGGCGACTCCATCACCTGCGGCTATGGCAACGAGGTGCGCATCTTCGCCCCGACCTACACCGAGCCGAACACCGGCTACCACTCGAAGAACGAGGACATCTCCAAGGCCTATGGCTCACTGCTGGGCCGCAAGTACAACGCCGATGTGATCACCACCTGCATCTCGGGCATGGGCGTCTACCGCAACCTGAATGGCTCGACGGGAGACAAGGCCTTTCCCAACCTCTACCGGCGCATCTTCCCCGGCCAGGACAAGCCGCTCTGGGACACCGAGCACTTCGTGCCCGAGGTCATCGTCATCAACCTGGGCAACAATGACTTCAACGTGCGCGATGAGACGAAGACGCCGAGCGCCCCTCCCGCCAAGCCCTTCCAGGAGGCCTACAAGGCCTTCGTCCAGCAGCTGCGCGGGTACTACCCCCATGCGAAGATCGTCTGCTCCATCGGCCCGCTGATGAACGACAACTATCCCGCGGGACGCAAGCACTGGACGCTCATCCAGAAGTTCGTCTCCGAGATGGTGGACTCCCTCCGCGAGGAGGGAGACCCGAATGTCTACTACTTCGCTTATACCCCCGTCATGACCGACCCCTACGGCGAGGACTGGCACCCCACGGCCGAGGTCCATGCGGCGATGGCCAAGGAGCTGGGCGCCTTCCTCGACGCGAACGTGCTCTGACGTCCGGCGCGAGGGCCCCGGGCGGCCCGTCCGCCACGTGGACCGTGGCCCGCGGCAATGGTTGGGAAGCCGAGCATCTCGGGGGGCGCGCGTCCCTGGTCAGCGGCGGGCAAGCCATGTATGAAGCGCGCCCCGGGCGCGAGGAGGGTGCGGCGCCCGAGAGGAAGCCATGAAGGCCGCGGAGGTCATCGTCTTCGAGGGAGCCGATCCCCGGGAGTTCTCGCGCGTGGATGCCATCGCCCGGGAACGCGCCCTGGAGGGCCTCTCCGACTACCCTGGCTTCAAGAGCATGACCCTCTTCGAGGACTCCTCGCTCGGGACGCTCCACCTCATCTTGACGTTCGCGACGGAGTACGACCGCCTGGAGACGAACTCGGCGATCGAGCAGATCTCCCGTGTCGTGGCGCTCGCCCTGGGCGCCAGGACGGTGCGCCGCTTCGGCTGCCCCGTGTTCAAGGCCTTGAAGTGATGAGTCCCAACGAACCCGCGCCAGGAGTCACACCTGAGCCAGCCGGAGCCGGGAACGCTGGGTGAGTGTTGGCGCCGTGCGCTCGAGACGCTCTTCCAGGAGCGCGAGCCGGCGCTGCCCGCCTTCCTCTCCCGCTACGACGAGCACCTCCAGTTCCAGGAGCCGCTCCAGCGTGTCTCTGGCCTGGCCGCCTATGCCGAGCTCAACTGGCGCTTCCTGGCCCGCGCCCGCCGGGTGGAGTTCTCCGTGGAGGAGCGGGCCCACTCCTAACGAGGAGGGGTGGATTACCTTGGGGGACCAAATCGGTTCTTGTCGGACCAAATTTGGACCAAATCCGTTCGCGTAAGCGCCCTTGTCGAGAGGACCCCGGGTGTCCTAGCAAGGTGTGGATGGGGAGGGGCAGACGGTAGAGCGCGAGTGAGCGTTCCAGCGGAGGCAGCCGGTGGGGATAGTGCTGTACGAGGCGGTCAGGGACCAACTTCGCCACATTGCAGGCAGAGGCGAGCAAGGTGAGGCGCGGCAGGCCGTCTTTGCGTGTTCGTGGCGGGCCGTGTAGTACGTGTAGTACAACGGGCGGTGATGAGCGACGGCGCATCGTCCGACGTCCACCTCTTGAGCAATTTGGAGTGCCTAAAATGAACTCGGCGCCGATCGACCTCCTGCTCCTGACCGCGCTTACGGAGGAGGCGCAAGTCGCAGTGGCCGTTCTCGATGCTGTGGCGACCCAAGTTGGCGAGACCGGTGGGATTCGGCTCTACAATTATTCACTCTGGCCGGGCAGGGAGGCATGTATCGCCGTGGCGAGTGCCCACCAGATGGGCGCTGTGGCGATGGGCGTTTTCGCCGCGCCGCTCCTCGACCGCCTCCGACCGAGGACCGCGTGCCTCATTGGTATCGCTGCGGCTGTGGACACGGCGGCGGTGCAACTCGGTGACGTTCCCTTCGCGAGCCAAGTCTTCAGTTACGATGACATTGCCGTCGAGGACGGTGTCCTCACGTTCCGGACCCAGGGCTATCAAGTCGACCCGATGATGAGGGCAGCCGTCGGCGAACTGCGTTTATCGGTGGCAACGTACCGACCTTGGCAGGAAGAATGCCAACTGGTGATCAGGACGGTCGTCGATGTCCTCAATCAGCTCCGCCCAGCACCTATTAAACCACCTAAATTGAAAAGGCTGTCGCACCTCGTCGTAGAGACCATTGCTGGCGGGCCCTTCCTCTTACGCGATCAGGACTTCCGAGGAGCTTTGCGCGATCTGCCGAAGCACGGTTCGTCCAGCGTCGCGGGACCGGTTCATCCAAAGCTCGTATCTGCCGAGATGGAGTCGCACGGCTTCATGCGCGCAGCGCACGAGCACCATGTCGGCGCCATTGTCTTGAAGGGTATCAGCGACGTCGGCGATAAGGACAAGGCCAAGGTCGAAAAGAAGACAGGAGGCTTTTTCCGGGCATACGCCTGTTCCAATGCCGTACTGGCAGCGCTCCACACCCTCCGCAGACACAAGGCGCTCTCGGAGAAAAACCACAGCATGTTAGATGGCGGAACGACTTTCGCGCTCAGCGAGCCTAATGCGTCCGCAGCCCCGACACACACATCGGCACAGTCGACGCCCATTATCGACCTACCGCGAGCAGCCGCTGTGGCGACGCCTCGCAGAAGTCACTTCGTGCTCAACTTGGCGGGCTCGATAGCCGACTACCCACCCGAACGCCGTGAGGTACTGCTCACTGCTCTTCGCACGGCCACAGGCGACAACACGGTAGAGATCGTGAAAATTGAGGAAGGCTCGGTGCTGGTCTTCGTCTCCGCACAGACAGCTAATCTAGCCACGTTTGCCAGTCCTCAGGTAGGCGCTTCGGTGAAGGCGGCCGGTGCCGAACTCTTGGGCGTTGTGGAAGAGGAGTCCTTCCCCAAACTGCAGGCGGCCAAGGCAGCTTTGATGCATGCCTCGCATGATCTTCTCGTTTGGCCGCAGACACTGCCCGGAGGCGAACGGTTCGAGCGACCCGAATTCAACCAAGTTCTTCAGGAGTTCGATGCGTTCGACAAGAGCGCCACAGTGGTGCTCGGCCCTCCGGGCTCGGGAAAGTCCGCCCTGCTGGCACGCATCGCCCAGAAGATGGCCGCGCGCGGTTGGCCGGTACTGGGCGTCAAAGCCGATGTCTTGGACCCGAGTATCTCCGATGAGACAGGGCTTCAGCGACAGTTGATGCTCGATGAGCCTCCGTCGCGCCTACTAGCACAGTTGGCGGAGTTTGGGCCTGTGGTCTTGATCATCGACCAGTTGGACGCCCTCGCTGGCTTTGTGGACCTCAAAACAGGTCGGTTGAATGTGCTCTTGAACCTGCTTCGCAGGTTCGGTCAGCGCCGCAATATGCACGTCATTGTTTCGGCTCGCTCCTTCGAGTTCAAGCACGACGTCCGACTGCGCTCGATCGAGGCGGACTCCATTGACCTTGAACTCCCACCATGGCGGGAGGTCCTGCCAGTACTCGCCGCACGCAAACTTCATCCGGAGGGTTGGCCCCCGGACGTCCGGGAGACACTCCGTACGCCACAGCACCTAGCCACCTTCCTACGTCTTGTGGACAGTGGCGCGGCGGAGCCGTCTCAGAATTACCAAGCCATGCTGGAGCGGCTTTGGAACGAGCGCGTACTGCAGGCGTTGAGCGGCGAGCGCTTGGCGAGGTTGGCTACAGATATTGCAGAGACCATGGCGAGGGAGGAGAGTCTTTGGCTCGCCTGTTCGCGCTACGACGACCACGCCAAGGAACTCCAGGAACTGGAGCGACTTGAGATCCTGACGCCATCGGCCGACAGGCTTACCGTAGGCTTCAGCCACCAGACTCTCTATGACTATGTGCTCGCGCGCAGCTTCGCCCGTGGCAAGGGAGGCTGTCGGCCTATGTCACCGGACGGGAAGCGTCGCTGTTCCTCAGACCCAAGCTTTGGGTAGCGCTCACCTATCTGCGCAACGTGGAGATCAACACCTATGAACATGAGCTCTCTACGCTCTGGTTCTCAGAGGGTCTGCGTTCGCATCTGAAACTGCTGTTGATCGATTTCATGGGTCAGCAGAAAGACCCGATTGAAGTCGAACGACGACTCATGAAGCCGGTCTTGGAGTCCGGCTCAGAGCAAGCCTCGGCCTTTCGTGCAATCACCGGTAGTTCCGGCTGGTTCGCTGCAGTGGCCGGTTCAGGTATTGCAACTGCTATGGCCGAGAGTGAGCGGACGGCATGGCTCACCACAGCCGTGCTACAACAAGCCTGGACCTTCGCCCCAGAACGGGTGCTTTCATTGATCCGACAGCAATGGGCTCCCGACTTGAAATTCGATGCGCACATCTGGACTGTTATCGCTGAGGTCCCGGAGTGGTCTGACGAGATTGAAAAACTGGCGGTCACGGTCCTGAACCGGACTGAGATTTCCCGCCACCATATCGAGTATGTCATGGCCCATCTCGGCGTGAACCAGCCCGAAGTGGCGCTTCGCTTGGTTCGCGTGATTCTGGACCGAGAACTATTTGCAGCCATTCAATTATCCACCAAGCGAGTAGAGGCGCGAGGGCCTGCTTCCGCAGACCCGGCCGACATGCTCTTAGACATGGAGAAGTCGCCGTCGAAGCCGCTGGAGAAGCTGATCGAGCAAAACGGCAACTGGGACGTCCTCACGAGCATTGCGGAAACCGCGCCAGTTCCATTCATGAGAGCAATGTGGCCGTGGTTCACAAACGTTCTTCAAGCCCTCACGCGCCTTGAATCACAGGATGGTAAGTGGACCTATACCTTGATGTGGAAGCTGGACTTTCATTTCGATGGGGAAGGAGACAGTTCAAGATTGTCGCCGCCACCAATCCTCAAAGCATTCCAGATCGCCACTGAGGGTATGGCGGCGAACCCGGAGTTCTTAAGATCTTGGGTAGCTGAGAATACCAATCTGGAGGCAGCACCCGCTCAGCGGCTCCTCGCGCACGCGCTCGCCCAGAGCGGTGAGACATACGCTCAGGACGCTTTCAGCTTCCTGATGGCAGACAGCCGAAGGTTTCATCTGGGCAGTATCGCTGATGAGTCGGGTACCACGAAAGTGCTCATCCGTGCTGCAAGCCCTTACTGGTCACGGGAACTGCGCAACGCCTTTGTCCAACGCGTCCGGGCCTATCGACCGCCAGACGTTCCAGACCTGGATGTGAAGAGTAGACAGGGTTTGGCCCGCCTTTTGCGCAAGGTCCGCTTGGGTCTAATTAAAGCTTTACCGCACGAGAGCCTTGATCATGAGGTTAAGAGTCACGTCCAGCAGGAGAGTCGGATCTTCCCGGACGAGCGAATCGGAGTAAGAGAGTTGGGCGCTAGGTTCATAGGATCGCCGATGAGCACCGAATCCATGCTCAAGGCTTCTGACGATGACATTTTGAACGCCTTCCGGAAGATCCCTGACCGGACTGATTGGGACCACCCCCGCCACTTTATGCAGGGCGGTAATATACAGCTGTCGCGCGACTTTGCGGACTTTGCCAAGCATCAGCCTGAGCGAGCCACGGGAATCATCTCCCGCTTAGGTCCCGAGATCGGCTCCCGTGCCTCTGGCCTAGCACTTCATGCTATGAGCGAAACCGCCGCACCCGACTTAGTGGTGGCGACCTTTCTTGATGTGGCGCGCCGTGGCTTTGCCAGTGAGGAGTTTCGAGGATCGGCGGCGCACGCCATCGAGCGTCTCGTGGACCGCAATGTAGCCATCCCCGAGGAGGTGATAACAATCCTGCAAGGCTGGCTCGGCGATGTGCCCGAGCCGGAAGCAAACGCGCCAGATGACAATGATGCACGCGGACGGCGCGAAAAGGACGGGGACAGCGTCCACGCCATTCTCTGGGACAGCCATCACTTCGCCTCCTTGCCCTCTGGGAACTTCCCAATTCTCGAGACCCTGACCCGCATTCTGATTGCGCGTGGAGAGAACGACCGGATCGTTGATATCTGGGAGGCGCACCTCGCGCGTAGGGAAACCCCCAGGTTTGGCGGTCGTTGCTACGCCTGCTGCCCTCTGTCCATCCGAGTGACGAGGCCGCACGCGGGCGTCTCATCGGCGGAATCTTCCGCCGATACCCGCAGGTCACCGAGAGTATGGAAGCGGTCTACCTCCTCGGCTACGCCCAGTGGTGGGCCCGCGAGCAGGTGCACGAGGTACTGGATTCTTGGCGCAAGCAGAACGACCCCTGGCTGCAGCAGGTTCTGGGCGAGGTGAGTGCCCTCATTGCGCTCGTACAGCCTGAGCTCAGCTGGGCGGTCGACCTGCTCAACGAAGGACTGGCGTCTGAGGCTTCCACTGAGCGGAGAATTGGCGTCGCCTTCAGCGCCGCGAACCTATGGAACGACGCCAAGTGTCGGACACGGGCGAATGCCGTCATGCTCAGGCTCATCCCACAGGCGGATTCTAAACTCTGGAGCGCGATCCTCGACATCTTTCGAGTGGTAGAGGACATTGGCGACGCTCCCGAAGTGACGGTCCTTTTGGACTCTATGGTGGCGCACATCCACAAGGCAGGGAGTCAGAAAAACACATTCCTGGTCGACCGCCTAAAGGGCCTCTTGCCCGAGCATACCTCCGCCGTTGGGCATCTCGCCAAAGGCATCATCACCAACCTGAAAGACGAACTCGGAGACATACGGACAGGGGCTGCGGCTGATGCGCCGGAGTTGGTAGACATCGCACTCACCCTCCACCGGCTAGGCGGGCCAATGCGTGAACTCGGCATCCAGCTCTTTGAGGAGCTACTGCGCTTCGACGCCTATTCCGCGCGATCGACATTGGAAGAGATCGACGCCAGATTCAGGACAGGGCCAGTACCCACGCGTCGCCACCGACTACCGCGGCGACATACAGAGGCCAAGCGCAAGCGGCGCGCGGAATCTTAATCTGTCCTCGCGCCCGTTCCAAAGAGCACACGCTACCGGTTGCCTCCCATGGGGACACCGGTCCACCACCGGGGCCACCGGCCCCTATGGGCCTCCAGATGTCTTCCTCTCCCCTTTCTCATCCATGACTTGGATGCACTGACGGAAACGCACGACATAGTCGAACTTCAACTGTTTGAGCAGCTCGTAGAACTTCTGGTCTCCAAATCCCCGGTCGGCCAGCACCGTGAGCCGCACCCCCTCGGGTACGACTTCTCGCAGTCGATGGAGCACGAAATCCTCCGTTTCGTTGCGCATCCCCTCCAGGGCGGATTTCTCCACCGTGTGCCACACCAGCGGCGTGGTCCGTCCGTGGCTGGCCACCAGTGACGCCACCAGCGTCGTCTGTCCATCCGCGTCGAAGTCTGTCCAGTCTAAGGCCACGACAGCCTCGTTCCTCTGGCCCAAGGCGTAGGGCACCCATTGGGCGAAGAGTTCCCAGACGTTGATGCCCTGATTGGACAAGAGTCGGTCCACCTGCTTCACACTATGCTTGCTTTTCGTGCCTCAAGCCCACGCCAGCGCCTTACCAATGAGATGCACCCCCAGACTGGCCGCGTGAATGACGCCCAGGACGGAGTAGGCCAGGGACAACACGCGCTTGGCGTGCAGGTCCTCTTCGAAGAGCGACTCCAGGAAGGCATGCACCTGCTGGTCATCAAGGCGAGGCTTGCGCATGACCGCAGAAGTAAGCATGCGGGTCCTACTTCTCGCACCATTCAGATGACCAGGCCCTTGCTCCCTTGCTTGCTAAAATGAGGGGATGGCTCAGGTCATGTACGCCAAAACCCGTCGCCTGCCTTCAATACTCCGCCTGCCGCTCCCATGGATTCATGATTCATCAAGGGCTTCGTCCCAGCCAATGAACCCCTCGGTCCAGTGGTCCTTGTTGAGCTCGTACCGAGAGATGTTAAACATCTCCGGGTGATCTCGGAAGCCTGGCTGTTGGCTCAGACGGGAAACGGCCGCCTGTGCATCTGCCTCGGTCACGTACACGCCAATGAGTTTGACATCCTCCTCTCCGTTTGGCGCTGCATGTACATGCTGAAGGACATACACGTGTGTCATGGGACGCCCTCATGGGTTGTCGAATGCGCGATCTCCCCATTTCTGTATCTTGTTGAATTCACTCCCAGGCCCCTTGTCGTAGTTCCCTTCCCCATACTTCTTGTCCAACAACCTCTTGGCGAAGTCCTTGCCACTCTCATTGACCTTGGGCCGTTCACCTTTCGCCCAGCTTGGCACATCCTTGGCGCCCTCTTTCCCGCTGACGCCAGACTTGGGCGTCTTGTATTGCTCTTGCTTCGAGCCACCACTGGGCCCCTGGCCCGTCATGGCAAACGCCGTGGGAGCCAGGATAATGGTGATGGTGCCCTCGGCGGAAACTGCTACCGCGCTCACCTGTCCTATCTCCGAAAGTGTGAGGCGCAGTTGTGAGGCCCCCAGTGCCGCCGCTTCCGAGAAGTTGGGCAGCATCGCCAGCCTTGAGGCCAGCCATGCCGAGCCCCCGGTCATGCCGTGGCTCACCACCACCGTCACCGCGAGGATGGAGACGCGGGCTACCTCCGGCCCCACCCGGTTGGCGAAGCGCTTGCTGGCGTGCTCCAACTCCTCCCAGGTCATGGCCCGGTCGCTGGCCCATTTCAACTCCCGGCTCGCGTCCACCACCTCCAGGAAGGTCTTCACTCCCAGGGAGGTCAACAGCAGCGCTGAAACAATAGCCGCCGCCTTGGTGAACACGGGCTCGGGGTTGGCCGCCAGGACGGTCCAGGTGACCAGCCCCGTCGCAATGACGGTGTAGAAAAGCTGAGGGGCCAGCGTTTTCTCCACCGCCTTGGCAATGCTCTCTTTAAGAGGATCGATCGACAGGCCTAGGGCCACGCCCAGTTTGTTCCACTCACTCAGGCCCATCAGGTCGTCGAGCGGGGAGAGGCAGGTTTCCTGACGCTGGCACGGCTCGCAGAGGCCGCCGTAGCTCTTACTCATGAGGCGCTGCCAGCGAGGGGTCTCGTCGTTGCCTGGGTAGGAGTAGGAGGCGAGCACCAGCCAACCGTGCTGGGGTGGGCGGAGAGTGAGGGGCGCATTCAGCACCATACGCGCCAGCGCTTCCTCGAACGCTTCCGCGTCCACCTTCACGGGCTGGGGCGAGGTGGGCGGCCTGTACTCCAGGGGTTTCCCCTGCCCGGTGTCGAGGCGTACCACACGCTGGGTGGCGCACGCATTGAGCAGGGCCAAGAGCAGGACCGCAGCGGTCAGGCGAGTTGCCATGGGGCACCCTCATCGAGGAGGGCTCCAGCCTACAGGATCGTCGCCCCAGGGACGATGACGCTCCAGGTCCTATTGGCATCCCAGCACGGGAGGAGGACGCTACCCCGCGTCCCCTCCACACGGATATGAGCGACGCGCAGTGGGCGCGAATCGAGCCCTTTGTCGAAGCCAGCCACCGTGGACCTCAACGCGCATCGTGGCGGGGCCGTTCGGAGTATGGCGGCGCGCCCCGACAGCGGCGAGCCGACTCACAGGGGATGGATGTACCGGGGGCGCCCGCGCTGGAGTTGTTCGCCCGCGGGCCCGGCCAGGTAGCGCGTGAGCAGGTCCACGATGGTGCCCCGCCGGTTCGTGTCCACCACGTAGTAGCGCGCCTCGGAAGGAGGCGTCCCGGGGAAGATGATGGGGTAGGCGGAGGCGGGCCGGTCCGGCGCGTGGGTGACGTCCCGGACTCCCATGCGCGCCTCGAAGTCCGCCCAGTTGCCGCCCTCGGGCAGCATGGAGAAGCCATCGTGGCCCCTGCCGCCCGGCCGCGCGGTGGTCGTCATCCGCAGGTGGCCGGGCCGCACGGCGCCCAGCAGCGCGTGGAGCACCGGGTGGGCGAAGATGCTCGGCCGCTGCAGCACCAGCGCCTGCTCCTGCAAGGCGATGAGCAGGTTGCCCTCGAGGACGAGGTGCCGGCGGCAGGACTCGAGCACCCACTGACGTTCACTCGGGAGTCGCGGCGCGCGCCAGCAGGCCCAGCAGGTGCGCCTCGTGGTAGAGCGTGAAGCCCGCCTGGAGGTAGCCCTGGGGATCCTCCAGCGCTCCGGAGGCGATGACTTCCTGGAGCGCCACCCGTCCGTCACTCCCCGCGGACTCGGCTCGCAGGAAGACGTCGAAGGCGAAGCCCACCCGGTGGTACATCTCGGTGTTGCCCTCCACCAGCCCGTGGCGCATCGCCCAGGCCATCTGTCGCCGCTCGGACAGCAGGCTCGCCAGCCGGTGGGTATCGGCCAGCGGCGAGGCTCCCGTGCGGTCGCCATCCAGCAGCCCCAGCACGACGCTGGTGAGCGCGGGCAGCAGGCCGTCCTGGTGCGCGAGCGTGAGCAGCGCGCGGCTCAGGCGCAACCGCCGAGCGTACGTCCCCGCGCCGAGCCCCAGGTGGCCGAGGTTCAGCATCGTCTCGAGGAGGCGGATCCACGAGCCCGCCTCGCGGGCGGCGTACTTGGCGAAGGTCACCCAGGTCGACAGCTGGGGGGCGCCGAGGTAGCGCGCCATGTGGAGGTCGAGGGCCTGATAGGTGGCGATGGTGTGGGCATTGGCCTGGACTCCGCACAGGCCGCCGCGCTCCGGTGTCCACTGGCGGGCCCGCCGCAGTTCCACCATCGGGACGCCGGGGTAGCTGAAGCGCTCGGGGGATGGGCCGGGGCGGGCGCGCGTCACCTCGTGTGGCACCTCGCCCAGGCCGAGCCTCATCAACTCGGGGAGCACCGAGAGGGGGCGGTGGACCGCGTGAGGAGAAGGGGAGTCGTCGACGACGCCCGGCCCTGCTTCTCTTGGAAGGGAGGCGTGCCGGGCGCCGGGGGGAGAGCCGGTGCGTGTGTTCAAGCGAGGAGTGCCTTCTCGGGGATGCCGCGTCCACTCCTATAACTTCAAGCTCCTCCTCCTGGCCAGGGGCATGGCACCGGCCGGGGGCCGTGGCACGCGGTCCCGGCCGGTGCTCCGGTGGGCGCTACGCGTGCTGCGCGCCGGTGAGCTCGAGCGCCAGCTGGCGCAATTTCTGGCTGTTGAAGGGCTTTCTCAGCTCCAGCAGCAGATCCGACTCGCCGAACTCGCGGCGGATGTCCTCCCAGGTGTAGTCGCAGTAGGCCGAGCAGAGCACCACCCGCAGCGAGGGCGCCACCTGGCGCAGGTGCCGCAGGGTCTCGACACCGTTCCAACCCGGCGGCATGCGGTAGTCCAGGAAGACCAGCTCGTAGGGGTGGCCAGCACTCTGGGCCTCCTTCACCTTGGCCAGTCCTTCTTGTCCCTGGAAGGCCGAGTCCACCTCGAACTCCGCCGCGGCCGCGCGTTTGCTGGAGGAAGACATGCCGAAGAGGGCGTCTTCCAGCAGATCCAACTCACCGCTGTCCGTCTTGTGCTCCGGGCAGAGGATGCGCAGGACATCCTTGTGGATGGCGGATGAGTCGTCGATGACCAGGATTCGTTTCTGGGGGTCCGTCATGAGTTGGAAGTCTCCTCGATGGGTTGGTAGGGAAGCTCCAGCGTGAACGTGGCGCCACGTCCGGGCCCTTCGCTGTGGGCCTTCAGGGTGCCGCCCAGCTCCTGGGCCGCCACCGCGCAGGAGTGCAAGCCGAAGCCGTGCCCCTCCTCGCGGGTGGTGAAGCCGTACTGGAAGATGCGTGTCATCATTTCCTGGGCGATGCCCATGCCGTTGTCGCGAACCTCGATGCGCACGCGGTCGGTGACGGGGACGTCCAGCTTCACGGTCAGCAGGCGCTGCTCCGCGGGGATGTCATCCATGGCGTACTTCGCGTTGCTGATGAGGTTGACCAGGATCATCAACACCTTGTGCTTGTCTGTCATCACCGGTGGCAGATAGGTCAGCTGCCGCACTTCCTTCACCTGGTGCCGGCTGAGCGCGGCCGTGTTGATGCGCATCGCGTCGTCCACCAGCGTCGCGAGGGAGACGGGCTCGTGGAGCCGGGGCGTCCGGGCATGGTTCTGCTGCACCTTGACGATGTCTCCGATGTGCTCCGTGTACCGGCACACATCCTCGAGCAGACCGATGATCTTCTGACGCTCGTCCAGCAGGTTGTCGCCCAGCTTGTGCAGGAAGGGCAGCACGTTGCGTCCGCGCTCGTCCCGCCGGATGAAGGTGTCGAGCTCCTCCTGGTGCTTCTCGAGCAGGGAGGCCATCTTGCCCACGTGCTCCAGCCGCAGCTCGCGCACGCCGTCCAGCGCGAGCTGGAGGAGGTGTAGACGCTGTTGAGCACATTGCCCACGTTGTGCAGCACGTTGGTGGCGATCTCCGCCATGCCCGCCTGCCGGGCCGTCTGCACCAGTTGCCCGTGGACCGCTTTCAACTCCCGGGTACGTTCCTCCACCCGCTGCTCCAGCCCATCGTTGGCCTGCCGCAGCTGCTCCTCCCGCTGCCGCACCTTGTCGGACATGGTCCGGAAGGCGCTCGCCAATTGCCCCAGCTCATCTCGCCGTGAGGCGTTCAGCTCCACCTGGAAGTCACCGGACGCCACGTGATCGGCCGCCTGGGTGAGCGCCAGCAGGGGCTGGGCAATCTGCCGCTGGAGCACCCAGTACATGATGATCAGCTCCAGCAGCAGTGACGCCAGACCGAACACCAGGACATAGCGCGCCGATCTCAATGCCGCCGCGGACACCACGCGCTCGGGGAGCACCGTGACGAAGTTCCACTCCGGTCCCTTGAGCCGGGCCACGGCCGGTACTCGTCATGCTCCGGCAGTTCCAGGAGGCTCTCGCCGGGAGAGCGGTTGCGTACCCGCTCGAAGAGCTGCCGCAAGTGGGTCTGCTTCTCCTCGGAGCCCAGCTTCGGGGCCACTTCCCCCGGCTTCAGCTCGCCGCCCAGGATGTTGTAGCTGACGTTGGCATCCTGGACGTCCAGCGAGGGGTGGGCGATGAGCTGGCCATCATCGCGCACGAGCAGGTTGTAGGCGCTGTCCAGGTGGTCCTCGATGGAGCGATCCATCAGCTCATCCAACAGGACGTCATGGGCGAACGAGGCGACATGGTGGCCCTCCAGGTCCAGCGGGGTGGTGACCGTGACCATCCAGTGCTGGGTGACGGGATACTTGAAGATGCCGCTCCAGACCGTGCGCCGGCTCGGGTTCTTCTCGGGCGTGCTGATGGTGTAGTACTCGTACCCGAGCGTCGGATCGTCCGCCGGGATCTCCTGTGCCCAGTTGGGAGCCGAGGGCCAGAAGGAGAGGACCGGCCCCTCCACCAGGGTGATGTAGGTGCTGTTGAAGCGTGTCGAGAAGGCGGGCCCGTACTGGATGAGGACGTCGTGGGCGGCCAGGATGCGGCGGCGCAGCTCCGTGTCGAGCTTCACGCCTGGGGAATGAAGACACCCACCATCTTCGTCGCGTCGAAGCCCTCCGCGAGGGAGCGGACCGAGCCGTCCGGCTGCTGGGTGAACAGGCTGTCGAAGCGGGGGTTGGGGTCCTGCTGGCTCCAGGCCAGGATGCGCTCCGTCAGCGCCTTCTTGAGGAGGGCATGGTTGTCCTCCGCCAGGACGAAGATGGCCTGCTCTCGTTGACTGCGCTCCACCACGTGCCGTTCCAATTGCTGACGTGCGTCCTCTCGCAGCGTATGGAACATGTGCACGTAGCTGGCCAGCGTGGTCAGGAAGATGATGACGCTGATGCGCACGCCCATGTGAATGAGCGTGGACCGGGCCAGGGAGGCAGGCGGGCGGGAGTTCTGTTCTGACATTCGAGGAACGGCTCAACCCCTAGCCAGACCGAGATGTTTCCACGTCCTCCTGCTCTCTTCCCAGGGGAGAAGCCGTGAACAGGGTTTGTCTGGTGTCTGTCTGGCTCGAATGGACAAAGCCTTTACCTGAATCACCCCCGGCTCAGGCCGTGGGCTCCGCGATGCCGAGCTCCCTGGCCGGGCCTCGCGCTCCGAGCGGTGTCAGGCGCAGCGTCCGCACCCGCGGCACCTTCTTGAACCAGCCCAGCTCCAGCAGCCGCGAGGTCAGGGCCTCCGCGACATGGCCACCCAGGTGGGAGCACTCCTCGGTCCAATCCGGGCACGCCGTCGCGAAGTCACCCGCTTCCGCTCGCTCCGCGTGGACCGCGACGCCCAGGGTCTCCATCCAGGTCCGGCCGGCGCTCGTGAGGGCGTAGCCGTGCGGGCGCCGCCGGAGGAAGTCGCGCCGGAGCAGGGCCTCGGTGACGGCCACCCCGAGCTCTCCAGCGAGGTGGTGATGGCAGATCCTCGCCCGGCGGAAGGCTCGCCGGACCGGCTCCAGGGCCAGCCGCTGCCGCGTGACGGCGGGAGTGGGAGAGAGGCTCGCGACGGCGACGAGCGTATCGGCCACGCGGCCACTGGCGAGGCGGAAGTGGCGGTCGCGTCCTTCCTGCTTCACGGAGAGCAGGCCACCCTCGACGAGCTTCGCCAGGTGGGCGCTGGCGGTCTGCGGCGTGACACGCGCGGCCCTGGCCAGCTCTCCCGCCGAGCGGGGGTTTCCATCCAGGAGCGCCAGCAGGATGGCGGCCCGGCTCGGCTCTCCCAGCAGCGCGCCGATCCGCGCCACCTCATGGCGCGCGGCGGGAAAGGCGGGATTCGGATCGGTCGACATGGGGAAAGTATAGCCAGGGCGTCATTTCGATGAGCGCCGAAGCATCGCGCGAGGGGCCCGCGCTATGTCCCCCCATGTCCATCTCGTACCCCTCGGGTCTGCGCGAGCTGCTGGAAGAGCTCGCAACATTCGGAGAGCGCAACGACGCGACCACCCCGGAGCGCGCGTCGCGGATGCTCAACATCACGCCGGAGACGGGCGTGTTCCTCTCGGTCCTCGTGCGCTCGATGTCCGCCCGGAACATCCTGGAGATCGGGACCTCCAACGGCTACTCCACGGTGTGGCTCGCGTCGGCGGCCGCCGCGGTGGGCGGCCGGGTCACGACGCTCGACGTGGATGCCCGGAAGACACAGCTCGCGATCCACAACCTCCGCCGGGCCGGTCTGCAGCACGTGGTGGAGCCGCTCACCGGGGACGCGGGCGCCCATCTCGCCCGCGGAGCCGCCGGGAGCTGGGACTTCGTCTTCCTCGACGCGGACCGCGAGCCCTACGCCACGTGGTGGCCCGACCTGTGGCGCGGGCTGAAGCCCAACGGCCTGCTCGTGGTGGACAACGCCGTCAGTCACGCGGCGGAAATGGAGCCGCTGGTGGAGCGGATCCGCCAGGAGCCCGGCGCGACGCAAGTCCTGGTCCCCGTGGGCAAGGGCGAGCTCATGGTCCTCAAGGCCACGCGCTGAGCCTGGAGTCTCTCAGGGATTGGGCCGGGCCCGTGAGGGCGCTCCAGCGGCCGGGGGGAGGATGTCACCGTCTCCGGCTGGGGATGGTGGGCGCCGCATGGGACGTGGATCGTGGGATCGCTCGCGCACGGAGGTCTCGGGGCGCGCTTCGCGTCCGACTGGCCCGCGATTTGCCCTGGGGCCGTTCGCCGCGCGTCCCGATCCGTGAAGGATTCTGGAGAACCCGCGCGGCCGGAGGAGCAGCGAACATGAACCGCGTTGGTTCGAGCCGTAACGATGATGTGCTCGTGCTCGGGATGAATCCTCATACCGGGACCGAGGCCGAAGCCATTCACCGCGCCAATCCCAGGGCGCGGGTGACCACCCTCCAGGACACTGCCCGGAACGATCAGGTCGTGACCTCGAGCGCGCGGGGGGCGAGCGGGTTCACGATCTGAAGGGAGAGGCGGGCATCCAGTCCTTCGTGGCCACCCTGGAGTTGCCCTGGGCCCAGTCCCAGCGGGTGGCGGCGGCCCTCGCGGGCGCGGGAGAGGACGCCCGGGACGAGCTCGCGCAACTGGCCCAGGTGTGGGCCCGAGCGGAGAAGGGCGGGGTCATTCCCTCGCGCCTCGTGCTCTCGGGACACAGCGGGGGTTCGAGCCTGTGGGGCGAGGAGCGGGGCTTCAAGAATGGCGTGCTGTCGCGTGACAACATCGCCCAGCTCGCGGCGGCCCTGCCTCGCGCGGCGGCCGGTATCGAGGACCTGTGTGTCGCGGCCTGTTACAACGGAGGGCAGACCTCGGTGGAGGCGTGGCGCGCCATCTTCCCCCAGGTGCGCACGGTGTGGGCCTATCACGGCAGCGCCCCCGGGGCCGCTTCCGGCTCCACGGCCCACCTGGCTCGTTGGGAGAAGGCCACGCGGGGCGAGGTGAACGCGCTCCAGGCGGATGCGGCCCGGGGTCTGCGCAAGGAGAGAACCTCGCGGTGTGGTCGCGTCGTGACGGCTACCAGACCGCCACCGTGAGCGCGAACCTCGGCGAGCTGCGGACGCGCTACGCCTCGGGCCAGGGGGTTTTCGAGCGCTCCTTCTCGGGCACGGAGGCGGTTCGAGATTCCCAGCGCGGCCCGTTGCGCGAGCACTACAACACCCTCCAGGCCCTGCTGGGACGGCCCGAGGTGTCCGCCTCGGAGCGCGCGGGGCTGGAGCGGGCGAGGGATCAGACACTGCGGGTCCTCTTCTACGGCAACGTCGCCGAGCAGTTCCAACGGACCCATCGGACGAGCCTTCAGCGAGGCTTCGCGGCGCTGGGCTGGAGTGCTCGGATTTCTCCCGATTGGGCCGGGGCGAGGCGCTGTCCGTCATCGAGTCCTTCGAGGCCGAGCTGTCCCGCCGTCAACCGCCTCCCCTGGAGGCGCGGCGACTGCTGCCCCTGCTGACCGAGGGCTTGAGGGAGCTCCGTCGCGAGCGCGTTCCGGAGAACTGGCTATGAGCCTGTCCGTCCTGGTGTTGGGGGTGTGGCTGGTGGGCGCCCTTCCTCCCGGCGCTTCCGCGGAGGAGGCGCGAGGGGAGGGGCCCGTTGCCCCCGAGGTGCTCGCGCGCTGTCACGCGGACATGGAGCGGGTGCTCGGGGAGGCGGCGCGGTTTGGTTCCGTCCAGCGGCGGGCGCAGGCCCTGCTGGCGGGGCTGTCCACCGCGTGTGGGGAGGTGCTCCCCGAGCGTCTCCGGGAGGGCGCGGGAGTGGCCGCTTCGGCGCGTCGGGCCGAGCGCTCCCGCCGCCTGCTCGAGGCCGCGCGGGGGTTCGTCCCCGAGGCGTGTCTGGCCTCGGAGCCCGCGCGGGCGCGCGAGGTGGAAGCGCTCTGTCCACCACCCGAGGACACCCTCTTCGTCCGCCCCCTGCCGGACTCTCTCGACACGGGCAGCTACGCGTTCGCGCTCGCCGTGAGGGCTCGGCTGCGGGAGCGGGGCGCGTATGACGCGAGGTCTCAACGCTGGGTCGCGGAGTTCCTCCTGCGCAGTGCCCTGGACGCAGAGGCGGAGGCGCATCGGGCAACGAGGCGATCCGACTGAGGGGAGGACGGCGTCGCGCCTCAAGGGAGGACGGGCCCGGTTGCCGGCCCGTCCCCTTCGCCTTCCTCGCGCAGTCGCAGGATGATCCACAGCGACAGCAGGGCGAACACCGTGACGACGCCCTCGGCGGCCATGTTGCCCGCGGCTCGCGCCACCAGGGCGGCGAGCAGGTTGAACAGGGTATGAAGGCCCAGGGCCAGCCAATACCAGCGGAGTTGGTCGCGGAGGAACCGCTGGAGGACCAGCACACTCATGGCGATGTGAAACGCCATGGCCCCCACGCGCTCATAGGCGCCCAGCAGGGGCTCCCACCAGCGCAGCCCGGCCACCTGGGCCTTCGCGGCGCGAATCTGCTCGAGCTGCTCCGCGGGCAGCGGAAGCGTGGAGGATCCAGCCGTGAGAGCGCCACCACGTTGATGAGCCCGATGATCGCCATCCCTCCCACCAGCACGGCGGACTCCAGCCCACCATGGCCGATGCCGAACCCCACCGCGTCGCGCCAGCGCCGGAAGTCCTTGAGCGGATATTTGAAGGCGATGAGCCGCGCTGTCTCCTCGAACACTCCGGCGGAGAGAGACAGGGCGACGATCCACAGGGTGAGCAGGCTCTGGGAGCCACCCCTTTCAAGGTCGATGGCAGGTGTTTCTTTTAAACGATCAGATAGGAAGGGAATGGCGAGCCATGGCTACCGGCAGTTTGTCAGGACATAGCCATTCCATGGAGCGCCCGCCACTGGACGCTCTTGGGGTCGTCTGGTCTCTTGGGTGCCTCGGTTCTTCCCTGCTCAGGAGAGCTTCTCACCCTTGAGCACACGCGCTGTCGCCACGTGCTTGCGCGCCACCTCCCCCGGAGCATAGCCCTTCTTCACTTTCTTCTTGGCTGCCCGGGGATGTTTGCGCAACGTCGCGGGCTTTACCCTCTTCGCCATTTCCAGCAGGGCCGCACTCAACTGCTCCGCGGATTGTATTTCCTGCTCAGCCCACTCCTCTGGCTCCACCATCACCATCATCCCGCCATAGGTGAACTTCACCTCGGCGGCGATGTAGTAGGTGGACACTTGCATGTTGCTTGCCTCCAAGTCATGACTGGCTTCCACTGCTGACTTCACCACTGACAACGCGTTGTAGGCCAGCACCGCCACCCCGAAGGCCAGCAGCGCCGCTCTCGGCTTCCCCAGACTCCTCACTTCGCTTTCGAGGACGCTCTCCAGCTCTCCAAACATCGCTTCTATCGTCCAGCGCTTCCTGTACAACTCCGCTACTTCCAGGGCGCTCATCTTCTCCGTCGGCACGTTCGTGAGCAGGCGGATGACTGTTTCCCCATCCTCCGTTGGCTCCTCCAAATGCACTTCAATCCGTCTCAACTCCAACGGCAGCTCCCCCTCCACTCTCACTGCCTGCTCGTACACTCTTCCTGTCCGCCCTCGTCCCACTTCTTGCTTCTCTCCCAGCTCGGTCGGATTGGGCGACACTCCATGCTCTCGAATGATGAAGGCCGCTTTCTTCTCCTCCACCGCTCGCAGAATCCGGCTCGTGCTGAAGTTTCTGTCCGCCAGCCACAGCTCCCCCTCCCTCACTCGCTCCAGCACGGGCCCCGTCAACGCTCGCTCCTGTGCATGCGCATCCTCCGCGGGCAGCACATCCACCACCAACCCCATCTCAGGCGCATACACCACCAAGGACTGTCCTGGCAGTGCTGCTCCTCGGAAGTTCCTCAGCGGCTTGAGCCTCTTCTCACTGGCCGGTAGATGATTGCCATCCAAGACTCGCACCGGTAGCCCGCCGCCCACGGCCCCTTCTTCTTCATGGGCCGCACCACGGGCAACAGTCTCTCCGCGCTCCCTTGCACCAGCGCTCGCACCACCTGGGGCTCGGTGCGATTGACTTTGTCGTAGAGCGCTGCCACCGAGACGGCCGGGTCCGGGTCCGACTGCGCCGCGGCGTGCAGCGACGGCCGCAATCCCAGCGCCACCAGTCCCATCAAGTCCACTACCGAGGAGAAGAGCAGCTCACGCGTGTACTGCTTGTCTCGCTGTGATTCAAATACCTCATCAATCCACTGCGAACTCAGGGCATGCTCAAGCGTGCGGCGCACCATCACCGTGACGGGACTGCGCTGCGTGAATCGCTCCACGATTGTATTCAAGGCCACGTTCGTTCCTCCACGTAGGGGCGCGAGGAATTCGTTTTGGCCGTCCGCAACTCCGGACCCACCTCCGCCCAGGTGGGCGTTCACCTTCCCACCTGACCCCTATGGTAGCACCCTCCACATGACCTTGAAAGTGGTGGCTCTGGGAGCTCTTCAGCTCCTCGCGCAGTTGGTACTGAATCACCTGGACCGCGGGCACGCGCGTCAGCAATTGTGACAGGGCGAAGGCCAGCGCTCCCACTTCGAGCGTCTTCCTGGCGAAGCCCAGCCGGCGCCGCACCCATCGCGCGAGGAGGAAGGGCATCGCCACGTCGAAGGCGATCGCCGGGCAGAAACTCGCGATGAGCCGTACGTCGAGTCCCAACATCGTTTCACCTGGAGCAGGGCCGCCGGAGTCCACGGCCACGTCGTGCGCGCCATCTTCTCATGCCAGACGTGAGCGCGCTTCGGTCTCTGTCCGACAGGAGCCCTGTCGCCCGGAGGGTCCTCGGGTAGTGTGCTCCCCTGATGGAGGTGGGCACGATGATGCGGCGTCTGGTCGAGCACGCCAGGGAGGCGGTCCGGTTCGCTCCGGTGAAGCCGGCGGTGATGGCCGGAATCCGGGCGGCGATCGCGACCATTTTCCCCGTGGTGGTCGCCACGGTCCTGCGGCTGCCCGAGGGGGTGTGGCTGAGCCTGGGCGGGTTCAACGTCTCCTTCGCCGACAAGGGAGGTTCCTACCGGGCCCGGGCCACGAGCATGGCGTCCGGTCTGCTCGTCGGCGCGCTCGCGGCCTTCCTGGGTGCCGTGGCCGGGGAGCACCCGGTGTTGACCATCGTGATGGTGCTGCTCTGGGTGACGGCCTGCTCGTTCGCGGGCGTCTACGGCGTGGCCGCCAACGTGGTGGGCAACACCGCGGCGAGCGCCTTCGTCGTCTCCCTGGCTTTTCCGTCCTCGGGGTGGGGCGAGGCCCTGTCGCGCGGGGGCATGCTGGCCCTGGGCGGCCTGTGGGCCATGTTCCTCTCGCTCGTGCTCTGGCCCATCCGTCCCTACCGGCCGGCCCGGCTCGCCGTCGCCCAGTGCTTCCGGGATCTGGCGGAGTATGCGGGCGAGGTGACCCGGGTGTTCATCGGAGAGGAGGACGGCTCGCTCTGGCAGGAGCTCATCCAGCGCCACCACGCGCGGATTCGCGAGACGCTGGAGGTGGCGGGCAGCACGCTCGCCGCCACGCGCCGGGGCCGTGGCGAGAGTCAGCGCGGCGAGCAGCTCCTGGTGCTGTTGCAGATCGCCGACACGATGTTCGGCACGGTGATCGCCCTGAGCGACGTGATGGAAAGCCTGCCGCGCGAGCGCCGGACCGAGCCGGCGTGGCGGCTGGTGGAACGGTCGGTCGTCGGCTTCTGTGCGTCGCTCCAGACGCTCGCGCGGGGCGTGGAGACGGAGGGCAAGGTGAAGCCCCTGCCCCCGCTGGAGTGGGGGCTCGAGCCCCCGGAAACGCCCCGGCCCGCGGCGGGAACCGAGGAGCGCGCGAAGTACCTGTACGCGCTGCGACTGCTCGCCCAGCTGCGCGACTTCATGGGCGCGGCGACGCGGACGGAGACGCGCCTGGCCGATCCGAACGCACTGCGCCGGGCGGATCCCCTCACCTGGAGGAGCGGGTGCTCGGGCCGGTGCGCGACAACCTCTCGCTGGACTCCATGGTGCTGCGCCACGCGCTCCGGGTGGGGTTGACCACCACGGTCGCCGTCTGTGTGTCGCTCGCGTTCATCCCGAGCCACGGCCACTGGGTGACGATCACCGTGCTCACCATCATGCAGCCGTACACGGGCGCGACGTTCCTCAAGGGGTTGCAGCGGGTGGGCGGCACGGTGGTGGGGGGCATCCTCGCCGCGGCGGCCGCCTCCAGCATCCAGCAATACCCCCAGGCGCTCCCGCCGCTGCTGTTCGTCACCGTGGCGATCAGCATCGCCGTCATTCCGCTCAACTACGGGCTCTACACCGCCTTCCTCACGCTCACCTTCGTGCTGCTGGCGGAGATGGGGACGGGCGACTGGGGACTGGCCCGGGTGCGCATCCTCAACACGCTCATCGGAGGCGCGCTGGCGTTGGCGGGCACCTGGTTGTTGTGGGAGCGCTCCGAGCACCAGCTGCTTCCCGAGCAGATCTCCGCCGCGCTCCGGGCCAACCGCGAGCACTTCCTCCAGGTGTTCGCCAACCGGCGCGAGCCGTCGAGGGATCCCCAGGAGGGCTTCTCCGAGGCTCGGCGCAAGATGGGCCTGGCGACGATCAACGCCGAGGCCTCCTTCCAGCGGCTGCTGTCCGAGCCACGCCGGCGCACCGAGCCGCTCGAGCCGTTGATGACCCTGCTCGCCTACCTGCGGCGGTTCGCGGCGTCGGTGGTGGCCCTGTCGGCGACCCCGCGGGAGGTGTTTCCCGAGGGGCGCCGGGCCCACCTGGATCGCTTCGCGGACACCGTGGGCGGGGTGCTGGAGGATCTCGCCGACGCGGTGGTGCGGGGCCGTCCGCCCTCGCCCCTGCCGGAGCTGGAGAAGTGGCTGAGGAGGCGCCGCTCGCGGAGGCCGGAGCCGAGGAGGAGTCACTGCTGCGCATCCAACTGGAGCGGGTGACGCGGCGGCTCATCGTCCTGCACGGGGCCGCGTCGCGCCGGGGGACGGGCTCGCCCCTGGAGCGGACGCCGAGCGCCGTGGCGGCGAGCCGGTGACGGCGGCTCGGGGGCTCACGGCGCGGCGTTCAGCGCGGCGCCTTCGGCTCCGGCGGTCTTGATGAAGAGGAGCGCGTTGGTGCCCATGTTCTGGACCTTCAGGGACAGGTTCAGCTCCTGTTGTCCCCGGCGGAAGACGAGGGGTTCTTCCTCCTTGTAGCCGGCGGCGAGCAGCCGCTCGCGGTACCGGTCTCCACCTGCTGCGTGCGCGCCGGTGCCCAGAAGGAGAGGGTGCGCGCGCCCTCGAAGTTGCCTTGGAGGACGTGCTTCGCCCCGGGGTAGGTGGGCACGAGCGAGGGGGTGGAGGGCGCCGTCTTCTGGTCCAGCTTCGCCTCGCCGAGCACGACGGTGGTGAGGCCCTCGGGCGAGGGGTTGAGGATGACGGTGTAGGCGGTGAGCGTGCGCGTATCCAGCGCGGTGAGGTGGGGCTGGCGCGCCACCCGCCGCGTCGTGCGGGGGATGTAGAGGCCCGCCGCGTCGGAGGCGGTGGCGAAGGACTGCAACAGCCGCTCGACCGGCTCGCGCGAGGTGTAGACCTGGAGGCGGATGGGGATGTTGCCCACGTTCATCTCGCCGGGGACATCCAGCGTGGACACCAGCCCGGGCACCTTCCAGTGGAAGGGCGCGGGGGGCGGGAGGCGGGGGCGAGGCGGCCAGCCACCCCGCGGCGAGCACCCCCATCAGACCGCTCAGCATCCGGGGATGCCCAGGAAGCACGTGTTGGAGTCACGCCGCTCCGGGTCGGGTTTGTGCTCGACGCCGCCCGTGTTGTAGGGCCGATCCTTCATGTCCTCCTCCTCGCCCTCGGGCGTCTTGTTCTCGACGTACCCGTCCTCCTCGCCGCGGTAGCTCATGAAGAAGCCGTCCTCGTCGATGGGGCTGAAGCCCGCGAACTCCTCGGCGAACTCCGAGCCGGCCTTGCCGGTGGAGCCCAGGTTGCGATCGAACACGCTCATCGCCGCGTAGTAGAAGGCCCGGTTCTCGCCGCAGGGCTCGTCGGGCCGCTCGGGCTGCAGGGGGCAGTGCTCGCTGACCTCGCGGTCGGCGAAGGCCCAGTCCCCGAGCAGGATGCCGTAGCGGCCCTTGCACTCGCCATCCTTGGCGCGGCCCACGCCGCACACCTTCATGGTGAAGCGCGTGGCCAGCGGGGTGTCGAAGAAGCCGCCGTTCTGCTGCTCCAGGAAGTGCCTGGGCAGGGAGGGCAGCGTGTCGAGCCGGGCCTCGGAGCGGCACGAGATGCCGCCCATGTTCTGGTAGACGTCCGTGAGCACGCTGTCCGTGTCGTTGCCCGTCTGCGCGCCGGACGGAGGCTGCGCGAAGTCGCCGTCGACGGCCTCCATCAGGGCCGGGTGCTTGCCACGCACCAGGTCGAACTCCACGTCATCCTGGCGCTCGCAGCGCACGAGCATGTCCTGGATGCGGGTGAAGACCTGGGTGACGGAGGTGTCGCCGTTGCCCGGGGTGGAACTGCGCCCGTCGAAGTCGTGGTAGCGCCCGTTGGCGTTGGCCTCCACCGAGGTGGGGATGGCGGGGAAGGTGGAGAAGTCGCCGATGTTGGTCTTGCTGCCACGCATCCGGTGGACGCGCAGGGCGGTGCTGTCCCAGAGCGGGGAGACGGCCGCCTCGTGCACCTTGATGGGCAGATAGCCCACCTCGGCGAAGTGGATGCCGAGCATGACCACGGAGATGAAGAGCAGCAGGGCCAGGGCCAGCTCCACGATGGATTGGCCCCGGGGGGCCTTGCGCGCGATCCGCTTCATCAGTGCGCTCCCTTGAAGCCGGCCTTGATGAGGGCGTTGTAGGCCTGGGCGGCGGGGCCTCCCACCGTGCGCTCGACGTCGGCGTTGCCCGATGCGTCGACGTCCGCGGAGGCGAGGGTGGCGCGCCAGAAGGGGTTCCAGAGGTTGGGGGTTCGTTCCAGCGCCCGCGCCGGTGGTAGTAGGCCAGCCCCGTGGCGAGCGAGTACTGCACGCTGATGTCGGTCCCGTCCGCCAGGGTCAGGCCGCGGTTGTCGAAGGAGCTGGTGCGCGCGGGGGAGAACTGGAAGTTGAAGCGCAGGAGCCAGGGGTCGCGCAGCACGCCCGCCGCGTCGCGGACCTTGTAGTCGCGCTGGACGAGCGAGAAGAGCTTGGGCTGGGCCCAGAGGTTCTTGTCGTTGACGTCGCCGACGTTGAAGGCCATGCCGCCGACGAAGACGTTCGGGCAGTACTTGGGGTTGTCACAGGGCAGGAGCGTGTGCCGGTACTGCTTCTCCATGCCGGGGTCCTCGCCGACCACGCCGTCGGCGCCCCAGGTGTGGTTGTCGCTGGTGTCGTTCTGGTCGGTGGCGCGCACCGAGGCCCGGGCCCGCACGGGCCTGCCCGCGCAGCCGGCATAGCTGGCCGTCACGGTGGCGTGGTCCTCGGCGATGAGGAAGTCGGTGGTGCCGGTCTCCCCCGTGCTTCCACCGTGGCCGTTGGTGTCACCCGGAGGGGTATCGCCCCAGTAGGTGCTGCCACCGCCGGCGCCGTCGGGCGTGACGGTGATGGTCAACTGTCCGATGGGGCCATCGGCGGTGGCGGTCGGCGGGGGAACCGCCCGGCGGGTGATGAACTCGTAGCCGCGGCTGGCCATGGCCGCGTCGCGGAACCAGCCATAGCCCGTGGTGGCCCAGGTCAGCTCGTCCAGGGACACCTGCGTGGCGCCCCCCTTGAGCTCTCCCTGGAAGCGGCTGCCCTCGCTGGCCAGCTTCGACAGCTGGGTGGCGAAGGATTCCGGCCCTCCGTCGACGGACTTCTGGAGCTGCTCGTACAGCTTGCCCTCGAGACCGGACAGGTGCCAGGCCATCATCTGGATGTTGAGCGCCTGCACGCCCGCGGCCGCGTCCAGCTCGTCCCACTTCTCCTGGATCTCCTCGTTCTGCTCGTCCAGGGCCTCGAGCACCTCGGGCGGGGGAGCGCAGCCGGCGATGCTCGCGCGCGCGGCGACGAGGCTGGCGCGCACCATGCTGGTCCAGCTCACCGGGCTCTCCGTGGCGGTGAGGGCCACGAGCTGGCCCGTCTGCGCGCGGTTCATCAGGGCGATGCTGTTGAAGGTGCGCGCGGTGGCCACCGCGCTGCTGTAGGCGGCCGGTCCGCGATGCTCTGCGCCTCCATCTTCTCGCGCACGCGCATGGAGAAGGAGAGCGTGACGCAGACCATGAGGGTGAGCAGCAGCATCGTCAGGCTCATCAACACGAGAGCCTGTCCACGGGGGGACTCGGGTGGGGGAGCCGGGTCATCACAAGCCCTCCGGGGTCGGAGCGCAGTTCTGCCGGGCGAAGTTCCTGGGACGCGGGGGCGTCATCATGCGCATGGCGTAGTTGGCTTGGAGTGGGAAGACGTATTGATGGCGGCTGGCGCGATCGAGCAGCTCCTGCCCGATGAGGCCGTTGAGCCGGAAGGCCGTCTGGCTGCCCCACTGCGCCCGTTGGGGGGACATGAGCGGGTTGTCGGCGGTGTAGTCGCGCAGCCCCAGGTGGGCCAGGAACATGCGGCCGAGCACCCAGTTGGCGAAGGGGATGCGCATCGGGTACCAGAAGACGAGCCGGGCCTCCAGGCGCGTCACGTCCGCCACGCTGGTGTAGCGCGCGGGATCATCGAAGGACTCTTCCTCGTTGGCGCGGATCTCCCCGCGCACGGGCCGCTCGCGCACGATCCACACGATGGCGCCGGTGTGTCCCGAGTCGTGGCCGGCCGTGTACTCGTTGTCCCGGTGGTTGCGAAAGGCCGCGCCCAGCGCCGCGGGCGAGTCCGTCCGGGCGAAGGTGGGCAGCAGCGCCGCGATGGCCGCGTGGGTCATCGCCTCGCAGTTGGCGTGCTTCACACTGCCGGTGCGCACGGCGCGAAACGCCGCGTACTCCGTCATCGTTCGCGCCTGGAGCAACAGGAAGAACTGGATGGTCCCCAGGATCAGGAAGATCGACAACGGGAGCGTGAGCGCAGCTTCCACCGCCGCCTGCCCGGACTCGCCGTCCACGGGGCGATTGTTCTTCCTCGACATGGACGCCTACTTTCAACCATTTCCGGTCCTGAATCCACCGGGTATCGTGCCGTCCACGCTTTCCTCGTTTAAAAGGAATGGAGAGAGCGCGACGAGGCGAGCAGGCGTGCTTCCTCGCTCAGGAGAGGCTTTCACCCGGAGTGGAACGGAGCGGAGCGGGGGTGAGTCCTCCACGGGAACGCCGGCCATCTTCAGGACGCGCAGGGCGTTGGTGGTGTCCACGACGCCGGGGCGCAGCTGGTAGTCGAACACCATCTTCCCATCCTCCAGGTGATCGCGGAAGTGCATGTTGACCACCCGGCCGCCGTACTCCTCGGCGAGGCTGGCCAGGGACAGGTCGTGCGTGGTGACGCCGCCGCTGGCGCCGGTGGCCAAGAGCAGGCGCAGCACCTCGCGCGAGGCGATCTGCCGCTCGCGGGTATTGGTGCCGAGCAGGATTTCATCCAGGAGGAAGAGCGCCTGGCCCCGGGCGGCGCTCGCCGCGTCCAGCACGGCCTTGATGCGCTGCACCTCGGCGTAGAAGTAGGACACGCCCCGCTCCAGGGAGTCCTTCACCCGCATGCTGGTGAGCACCTGGACGGGGGAGACGCGGAAGGAGCGCGCGCAGACAGGGGCGCCGGCCAGGGCGAGCACCGTGTTGAGCCCCAGGGCGCGCAGCAGCGTCGTCTTGCCCGACATGTTGGAGCCGGTGAGCAGCAGCGCGCACCCGGGCCCCGGCAGCTCCACGTCATTGAGCACGGGGGCGTCCAGCAGCGCGTGGCCCAAGCCCTCCGCCTTCACCCGGGGCCCCGTCTCCTCGAGCGTGGGCCAGACGAAGCGCGGCCGATCATACGCCAGCCCCGCGAGGCACGAGAGCGCCTCCAGCTCCGCCAGGGCCTCGAACCAGCCCCGCACCTGGGCGCCATGGCGTTGCTTCCACCGCTCCAGGGCGAACATCGCGTGCACGTCCCACAGGGTGAACAGGTGCACCAGCGGGTGGAACTGGTGCCGTTTGAGCTCCACGAAGGAGTAGAGGAAGCTGAAGCGCTTGAGGTGCGAGGACACGGGCTCGCGCGTCTCGCGCTGCATGCCGCCCTGGATGCGCTGGAGTTCCGGGTGCTCGAAGCGCTCGCGCTCCACGCGCTCGAAGACGGGGGCATAGCGCACGAAGCCCCGCTCGCCCGCGCTCATGCGCTCCTCCATGGCCTGCAGCCGCCCCCGGGTCAGCATCGCCACGCCGAGCTGGGCGAACAGTCCGAGCCACCACGTCCAGCCGGGGAGCAGCTCGAGCTGGCCCAGCACGAAGAGCGTCAGGGTGATGGGGGGCAAGAGGAGCGCCACGGGCCGGGCCCATTGAATCTCCGTGAGCGCGGGGCCGCTCTCCGCCCAGGCGATGAACAGCGCCGGATCCGCCTTCTCCCGGGCCACGGTGCGCGCCTCCACGCACACCTCCTGGCGGAAGTCCAACCGGGGGATGAGCTCGCGCGCCGCCTCCTGCCGGGTGCGCACCTCGGACGCCGTCGCCGGCTCGGACAGCCACGCCGCCAGCCGCTCCTCGCCCGCGCGCGTCGCCGTCTCGTTCATGAGCTGGAAGACACTGCCCTGGCCGAAGACGTCCAGGTCCGCCGCGTACAGGTGCGAGCCCGACAGGAAGCGCTCGCCGCGCTCGGGGAAGTCGTGCCAGCCGCGCGTCATCCGGGCGAGGCCGCGGGCGTTGAGTTGAACGAATTGTCGCTGCCGCGCCTCGCGCAGGAACACCTGGTGGTGCAACACCGCCAGCACGACGTAGACGAGCAGGGCCAGCCCGGCGGCCCACCACCCCGTCCGGGGCAGCCGGCCGAACATGACGGCCACCGCCACCGCGGCCCCGGCGGTGAAGACGACGGCGCGCAGGTTGGCGTAGCGGGCACTGACCGTGTCCAGCCGCCGCAGCTCCGCCTCGGCGGCGGTGCGGCGCTCGGTGTACGTGCGATCGGGAAGGGCGGAGTCGAAGGGGCGGGAGTCGTCACGGGCCCGCGCATGCTGGGACTCCCGGACGGAGGAGCAAGCCCGGAGACACGCGGAGCGCGCGAAAAGAAGAACCCCGGCGCCCACCCCGTGTGACACGGGAGGCGGCCGGGGCGCTGAAGCTTCCCGGAGGGAAAGCCGACGGGATTACTTCTCCTTGGAGGCGAGCTTGCGCAGCGCCTTCTGGTCGCGGATGCAGAGGATGCGGCCCACGTTGCCGAGCACGCCATCGCGCTTCATCTCGTTGATGAGCGTGGAGACGAAGGAGCGCGAGGCGCCCACCAGGTCCGCCAGATCCTGCTGGGTGATGCCGCGCAGGTCGGTCTCGCCGCCGTGCGGGCAGCGCTCGCCATGGGCCTCGGCCAGGGTGAGCAGGGTGTCGGCCAGACGGGCCGGCACTTCCTTGAAGGTCAGTCCCAGCACGCGCTTGCGCAGCGAGCGCACGCGCTCGGCGTAGGCGCGCACCACGTCCACCGCCAGGGCCGGCCGCGCCTCGAGCTGCGCGCGGAAGTCACGTCCCTCGATGCTCCACACCTCGGCCTCGCCCGACGCGATCGCCATCTCCTCGACCGGCGTGCCCTCCGGACGGAAGAGCTCGCCGAACAAGTCACCGGCGCGCAGGATGCTCACCACCGAGCGCGAGCTGTTCTTGCCCAGCCGCATCAGGCGCACGCGCCCGCTCTTGAGCAGGTACACGCGGTCCGTCGTGTCGCCGGGGCGATAGATGACGGAGTTGTGGGGGAAGGACTCAACCTTGAAGTAGCCCTTGAAGTCGATCGCCTCCTGACCGGGCACCAGCTTGTTGGCGGTGACGAGCATGCCGGAGCTCGTGGTCTGGATGGGGGCAACGACGTTGGAACCGATGGGACCGAGGGGGCGATTGAAACCGTGCATGGCGGGCACTCCTGCAGGCGGTTGAGGGTTTGGAAGAGGGGTTGCTGTGCTGCGAACGGAACAGTCCCTTTCCAAGCTTTGTGCCAACCCCAACGTTCTTTCCAAATCCTGAAAAAGCCTGCGATGACGCCTACTTAGCGATGCGCCGCGCCGTGACGTGGTTTCGAATGTCCGAAAGCTGAAACAGAACGTTCAAACAGTCTGATCAATTTGAACGTTTCGTTCAATCCGGTGGGGGAGGTGTTGGAGGCGCGACAATGTCCACCGGCGAGCCTTTGCCCCTACGGCTGATGATCCTGTCGGACACCGTACTTCTGGAGCTTGCGCTCGAGCGTGGGGCGACTGATGCCGAGGATCTGGCACGTCTTGCCCTTGTGTCCCTTGGTCACGTTGAGGGTGAGCTCGATGAGCATCCGCTCCGCCTCTTCCAGGGTGGGGATGAGGTTGGGGTCGGCGATGGGGGTGGCGAGGAAGTTGGGCAGGCCGTTGGCGGCGGAGGGGCCCGGGCCGTGGCCGTGCTCGGAGGGGCGGGCTCCAGGGCGGGGAGGCTCTCGGCGAGCAGCACCTCGCCCGGGGCGAGCACCACGGCGCGCGTGAGCACGTTCTCCAGCTCGCGCACGTTGCCGCGCCAGGGCAGGCGCGTGAGGTGCTCGAGCACCTCCGGGGGCACGCGGGTGACGCGCTTGTGCACCTTCTCGTTGATGCGCTCGAGCAGGTGGTGCACCAGCGGGGGGATGTCCTCGCGCCGCTCGCGCAGCGGGGGGAGCTGCAGGGTGATGACCTTGAGGCGCTGGTAGAGGTCCTCGCGGAAGCGCCCCGCGGCCACCTCGTCCGCCAGGTGGCGGTGGGTGGCGGCGATGACGCGCGCGCGCAGCTTGATCCGCTTGACGCCGCCCACGCGCTCGAACTCGCGCTCCTGGAGCACGCGCAGCAGCTTGGCCTGGAGCATCAGCGACATGTCGCCGATTTCATCCAGGAAGATGGTGCCGTCCTCGGCCATCTCGAACTTGCCGGGCTTCACGGCGCTGGCGCCCGTGAAGGCGCCCTTCTCGTGGCCGAACAGCTCGCTCTCCAGGAGCGTGTCCACGATGGCCGAGCAGTTGATGCCGATGAAGGGCTTCACCTCGTCATAGGAGTAGTTGTGGATGACGCGGGCGATGAGCTCCTTGCCGGTGCCGCTCTCGCCGTGGATGAGCACGGTGGCGTGGCTGCCGGCCACCTTGCCAATCTCCTTGACGAGCTGCTGCATGAGGGGGCTCGTCCCCACGATGTCGCCCAGGCGCGCCGCGGCGCTCTCCACGTTCACCGTGGCGGCGCGGCGAGACAGCTGCCGGTACTCCAGGGCGCGCGCCACCACGATGTCCAGGGCGGCCAGGTCCGGGAAGGGCTTGTGGATGTAGTCGAAGGCCCCCGCCTTCATCGCCCGGATGGTGGTCTCCATGTCATGGAAGGCCGTCACCAGGATGATGCGCGCGTCGCCGCACAGGTCCTTCATCTCCTCGATGATGTCCAGGCCCGTGCGGTCCGGCAGCTTCATGTCGAGGATGACGACGCTCGGCTGGGCCTCCTCCGCCAGCCGCAGGCCCTCGGCGGCGCGCGTGGCCGTCACCACCTGGTAGCGCGGAGCCCCGTCGTGCTCGATGTCCTCGAAGTGCATCTTCAAGGATTCGAGCAGGGACAGGTCGTCGTCGACGATGAGAAGCGTCTCCATGGCCCTCAGACCGTAAAGGTAAGGGTGAAGACCGTGCCCCCGTGGGGTCCAGCCTCGGCGGACACGTCGCCCCCCTGGTGCACCATCACGCGGCGCAGGGCCGCGAGCGACAAGCCCGCGCCTCGGGCCAGACTGCTCTCGAAGGGGACGAAGAGCGAGCCGCGCTCCTCCTCGGAGAGCGTGCCGGCCGTGTCCTCCAGCACCACGCGCACCCGCCCCGGCGGACCCGGGTGGATGGTCACCGGCACCTGGGTGCCCGCCGCCGGCCCATGGCCACGTTGAGCAGCACCTGGGCGAGCACGGGCCGCAGCCTTCCGGGCTCCATCCGCACGCGCGGCACCTCCGCGCTCTCCGTCACGCGCACCTCCACCGGCGCTCGGCCAGCTCCGGCGCCACCACGGCCGCGGCTTCCTCCAAGAGGGTGCGCGCGGGGTGCGGCTCCAGGGTGGGGGTGGTGTCCCGGGCGTACTCGGACAGGAGCCACAGCATGCGCTCCAGGGTGCGGACCTCCCGGTTGGCGATGGTCAGCCGGCGTTGATCCCGCTCGGACAGGCCGGTGTTGCGCGCCAGCGTCTGCACCGCCATCTTCACGGAGCTCAAGGGGTTGCGCAGCTCGTGGCTGAGCTGAGAGGCGAGTCCGGACAGCTGCACCGGCGGGGCGTCCTGCAAGAGGGCCCGCAGGTCCAACACCACCGCGCTGGCCTCACCCGCTTCCAGCCCGAGCGCCAGCCGCAGCGGCACCGGATCCTGGGCGCCGAACGTGCCCGGCAGGAACTCCACCGCCCGGCGATCCTCGCGCGCCAGGGCGTCGAGTGCCCGGACCTTCTCGGCGGTGGTTCCCAGCACCACCTCGAGGGGGCGATCCACCATCTCCGAGGCGGGGCGGCGCAGCACGCTCTCGCAGTCCCCCCGGCGCGGGTCACGCGCAGACTCGGAGACCAGGACAACTGGACGGCTTGCAGCAGCTGGACGGTCATGGGCAGGCACGAACCATAACGGGCCGCCATGGTGGGGGGACTCCTTCATGGCGCCGCGGTTTCCCTTTAGAATTCAATACATTGGAGCGCCACCCATTGGGAAGGCGCTTGAGCGGGCCCGGGCGTGTCCACCCCTCGACAGAGGAGCGGGGGAGGGGACGGGGTGAGGAGCCCCGGAAATTCCAGGGAGATGCGATCATCCTCCTGATGACGGATAGAGCCGCGAGGGGGAGCAAGGTAGCTTGCGCATCGTTGGTGAGGGGCAACCCCCCCGTCGTTACTCCCCGGAGACATCACATGACCACCCAGAAGAGCCAGAAGAAGCTGCTGCGCAAGCGTCGCGGACAGGGAATGACCGAGTACATCATCATCGTCGCCCTCATCGCCATCGCGGCGATCGGCGTCATCACCCTGTTCGGCAACAACATCCGCAAGCTCTTCGGCGCGTCGGCCGAGGCCCTGGCGGGTAACGAGGACGTGCAGAACACCGGTCAGACGGCCAACCAGCAGCTCCAGCGCAAGAACCTGAAGAACTTCGGTTCGAACAGCGCGGACTGATCCCGTCATCGGCTGACGGCTTCGAGGGCGGTTCTCTCCATATATTAAGGAGGGGCCGCCCTTCGCTTTTCACGGGGCCAGAGCACGAGCACCCACGCGCCCAGGGCCAGCCCCGAGAGGAGCGCGCCCCAGCGGAAGCTGCCGGGGCGGTAGTCGAAGCGCACCGTGTGGACGCCCGCGGGCACCGGCACCGCCCGCAGGAGGGCATCGGCCCGTCTCAGGGGCACCGGGGCCCCATCCCGCGTGGCCTCCCACCCCGGGTAGAACCAGTCACTGAGCACCGGGTAGCCCGGGCCACACGCCTCCAGCGCCACCTCCATCCATGCCCGCCCTTCCCGGGTGATGCGCGCCGTCGAGCCCTGACAGCCCGGGCCCGCCAGCGGCTCCCCCTCGGCGAGCAGCGCCTCCCGCCGCAGCGGTTGGGCGGGGTCCACGAAGGCCGCCAGGGCCTCCTCGTCCGAGGCCACGCGCGCGGCATGGACCAGGAAGGCCCTCGGCAGGGCGGTGCCGGAGCGGTAGAGGGTGGGCAGTCCGGGAAGGGCCAGGACGGGTTCCAGGTCCGCGAAGGGAGGCGGACCCCGGCGCACGTAGTAGTCCACGCCCAGCAGATCGAACACCGCCCGCGCGCCCGTGCCGGACAGGGACTCCACGTGCCGGGGCTCCGGAGCCCCATAGCCCTCGAGGACGCGCAGGCGCTCCTCCACGAAGCGGTTGGGGACCAGGGCATCCCGGCTGAGCGCGATGTAGGAGCCCTCTTCCTCCTCCGGCGGCGTGGTGCGGGGGCTCGTGGCGCGCGACACGTCGGTGAGCTCATCCCTCGAGAGCTCCACGCTCACCCGACCCGAGTACCCGGCGGGGAGGGCGGCGGCGAGCCGGGACGCCCGGCCCAGGGATTCCATGGGCGCGCTGCCCGTGCCGCCCTGCAACAGGTGGAAGGCCCCCACTTCCAGCAGGGCGAGCCCGGCGAGCAGCCCGCGCACCCGGTGTGCTCGGCGGGGACCGGCGGCGGGAAGGCACAGGGCGAGGGCGCCCGCCCCCAGGGCCAGCACCACCCAGGGCAGTCCGGCCTCCACGCCAGGGCGGAAGAGCGGAAGCCGTGTCACGGGGGGCCCGAGCAGCAGCGCCGCGAAGAGGGCGGCCACCACCCCGGCCACGCCCGGCAACGAGCGGTGCCCCCCTCGCGCCCGGCGGGCGAGGGTGTCCAGTCCGAACGCGGCGAGCACCGCGAGGCAGAACGCCGCCCCGACGAAGTACTTCACCGGGTAGCGGAAGAGGTGGAAGGGCGGCAGTTGGAGCAGGAGCGCGGCGGGAGGCAGGTGGGCTCCGAGCGAGAGCGCCGTGAGGCCCAGGGCGCCGAGCCCGAAGGGCAGCCTCCGCCCCGAGCGCCCGAGGCCCGCGAGCGCCAGGACACACACGAGGGTGCCCAGGAAGAGCAGGAGGATGAAGAACTGATCGCCGCCCTCCCAATAGCGCGAGCGCGGATGCTCGGCGAAGGGCCACGCCACCGACAGCAACTGGGGCCAGGACAGGGACCACTCGAGTCCATTCATCCCCCCGAGCCCCGGGTGGAGTGCCGGGCGAACTCCAGCGCGGGCAGGGCCACGAGGGCGCCGAGCGCGCCTCCCCAGGCGAGTCCGCCCCCCGTGGCCCCGAGCGCGCGGCCCGTGCGCCGGGTGCAGAGCGTCACGAGGAGGGCGAGTGGGGCCTGCCACAGCCGGTCTCGGGCGAGCCCGCGAGGAAGGACAGGCCGGCGAAGAGCGCCACCCGCGCGGCGCTCCGGGGCGAGGGGCGTGCGCGGCCGGCGCGAGGCGAGCAGCAGGAAGCCCGTCCACGCGGCGGCGCTGGCCACGTTCTGCTGGGTGGCGAGCGCCGTGAAGGGCGCCGAGAGCGCGAAGGCGGCCGCGCCCACCAGGGCCGCGGGGCGCGAGGTGCCCAGGTGACGCGCGAGCAGCCGGTGCCCGCCGCGGCGATGCCCACGTGCAGCAGGTGTTGCAGGGTGAAGCCAAGCACCGGGCCCGCGAGCAGCACCGTGAGCAGCCGGGGGGGATAGAAGACCTGGGAGTACAGGGTGGCGGCGAAGGGCTGGCCGAGCCTCGGGTAGGGCGTCCACAGGGGAATCTCTCCCGCGCGCAGCGCCTCCAGGAGGAAGGCCGAGTCCGGGAAGAAGATCCGGAAGGCATCCCGTCCGGCGAGCACCTGTCCTCTCAAGAGGGCGCGGTACACGAGCGCCATGCCCAGCAGCAACCCCACCCAGGGCAGCAGCCGGGCCGCCTTCCCGCGCCAGCTCATGAAGCGGGCGGGACGGCGGACGGAGCGGCGGACGGGGCGGGCGCCGAGGGCATGAAGACGCGGAACGTGGTGCCCTTGCCGACCTCGCTCGACACCTCGATGCGTCCACCCATGGCCGTGACGATGCCATGGCAGATGGACAGCCCCAGCCCCGTGCCCACGCCCACGGGCTTGGTGGTGAAGAAGGGCTTGAACAGGCGCTGCAGGTTCTCGGGGGGAATGCCCACCCCCGTGTCCTGCACGGCGATCTCCACCCACCCGTCCGCCGCCGGGCCGGTGGTGAGCCGGACACAGTGCCCCTTGGCGTCCCCATCGGGAATCGCCTGGGCGGCGTTGACCAGCAGGTTGAGGAAGAGCTGGCCGAGCCGGGACTCATTGCCGAGCACCGGAGGAATCTGCCCGTACTCCTTCACCAGTTGGGCGCGGTGGCGCAGCTCGCCCCGGGCCAGGCTCGCGCACGAGTCGAGCACCGCGTGGATGTCCACCGGCCCCTGCCGCTCGTCCTCCCGGCGCGAGAAGCTGCGCAGGTCGCGCACGATGTTGCGCATGCGCTCGCCGCCCTCGAGCGACTCCTGCAGCGCCTGGAGGATCTCCCGCGCCTGCTCGTCCGTCATCGGCTGGCCCTCGCCCAGCCGCTCGTTCATCTCGTCCATCGCGAAGCGCAGGTTGCTCAGCACGTAGGACAAGGGGTTGTTGAGCTCGTGCGCCACGCCCGCGGCGAGCGTGCCGAGCGACACCATGCGATCCGTGGAGCGCAGCTTCTCCTGCACCTGCCGGCGCTCGGTGACGTCGCGGGCGATGGACACCCACGCCGGCTCGCCCTCGAAGGGGATGGAGAAGGTCACCACCTCGCCGAGCACCGCATGGCCCTGGCGGTGGCGCAGGTGCACCTCGCGCATGGCCTCCGTCAGGGGCGCCTGGGTGAGCGGATCCAGCTCTCCGGGCATGAGCAGCTCGCGCACCTCGAGGCCCCGCAGCGTATCCTCCCGCTCATGGCCCAGCAGCGAGGCGGCCGCCGGGTTGGCGAAGAGCACGCGCCGGGCCCGGTGGACGAAGATGGCGTCCGGCGCGCGCTCGATGAGGGTGCGGAAGCTCGTCTCCGAGCGCCGCAGGGCTTCTTGATCCTGGCTGATGCGCTCGGCCATCTCGTCGAACGCCTGGCCGAGCCGACCCACCTCGTCCATGCCCCGCAGCCCCGAGCGCACGTGCAGCTCCCCCGCGGCGATCCTTCGGGCGGCGCTCTCCAGTCGCTGCACCCGCCGCCCCAGCACGAAGTGGAAGAACACCCCCATCAACCCCGCCACCGCCGCCTGCAACAGGCTCGCGCGCAGCGCGTAGCGCTCGGCCCGGTAGCGCTGCTCGGCCTTGATCAGCGACAGATCCTGCTGGAGATGGATGAGGCCCATCCGGGGGGCGTGTCGCCCGGCCCGAGCCGCAGGGGAAAGATGGCCTCCACCCGGTGGCCATCCGCGCTCACCCACACCGTGCCCTCGCGCCGCGCCTGGACGCCGTCGCGCCGGGCGGTGACCTCCGCGCTCGTCCAGTCCGGCCAGAGACCTTGCGCCGGCCGGCCGATCCACGAGGGCTGGAGGGCGGCGAGCACCAGGCCGTGGTCATCGACGAGGAGCGCCGCGTTCAGCAGGGAGTTGGCCGCCAGCGCGGAGACGACCTGCCGGGCGGCGTCGAGCTGCCCGGTGCGCAGCAGGTACTCGAGCGTGCCGCGCAGGGACATCACCTGCAGGGTCATCTCCTCGAGGGACTTGTCCTCCACCTGCTTCTCGCGCTGCCGCAGGGTGCGTTGAAGGGTCGTGACACCGAAGGCACAGGCGTAGGCGAGCAGCAGGAGGGGGACGAGCACTCGGAGCGACAGGAGCCGGTGCCATGGCTGGAGTCTCGGCGCATTCATGAAGGGTCGGCCGCGAGGATACCAATCCGGCGGAAGTCCGCCCGGGAGATCCGCTCATCCTGGCTCGTCCGGTCCGCTTCGCAATGAACATTCCGGGCCGTACGGGAGTGGGGCTAAGGTCGCCAGGTCGCGGGGATTCCCCGGAAGGGGGACCGCGAGGAGGGGACCGATGGACATACTTCAAGATCTGGGCGGTGGATTCTTGCTGGGCGCGTTGGCCTGGTTCGTGGTGCGCTGCATCCTCACGGGCTTCTTCACCGTGGATCAGAGCGAGCGCGCGGTGAAGGTGCGCCTGGGCCGGGCGGTACGGCTGGCGGGAGAGCCCACGACGCGCGAGGGGCCGGTCAGCGAGGGGCTGGCGCGCACCGACGAGGAGCGCTACGTCTACCCCCAGCTCGAGGTCATCCAGCCCGGGGGCCGTACTTCAAGTGGCCCTGGGAGAAGGTGATCAAGGTCTCGGTGTCCACGCAGACGCTCAGCATGGCGTACGATCCGGAGTCTCCGGACGCCAACGAGGGCGGCACGGTGCTCGACGCGGTGACCAAGGATCAGCTCAACACCGGGCTCACCGGCCAGCTGCGCTACCGCATCTCCGAGCAGAACCTCTATGCGTACCTGTTCGCGGTGAAGAACCCCATCGCGCACGCCATGGGCTACTTCATCTCCATCCTGCGCGAGCGCATCGCCAGCTTCGAGGCGCCGCCCCCGCCCGCCCAGGAGGGCACGCTGGAGGCCGTCGAGGCTCGGTCGTCTCGGGGGTCTCCATCAATGATCTGCGCAAGAACCTGCGCGACCTGAACGAGCACATGGACCGGGAGTGCCGGGGCAGCCTGTCGCGCTACGGCCTCGTCCTGGATGCCTCGCTCATCACCGGAATCGATCCTCCCGCGGAGGTGGAGTCGGCGCTCGCGGCGATCAACACCGCGCACAACCACGTCTCCTCCGACATCAGCCTCGCGCAGGCCGCGGCGGACCAGAAGATCGTCCAGTCGCGCCGGGCCGTGGAGATCGAGACCCTCAAGGCCCAGGCGGAGGTGGAGCCCCTCAACGCCATGGCCGAGCAGCTCACCGTGCTCAAGAACAGCGGGCCGGGCGCGCTCCAGGCCTACCTGCGCAACATCCGCCTCGGCCTCTTCTCCAAGGCGAGCCAGGTGGTGCTGGGGGTGAAGCCATGAGCCTGCTCATCGGAATCATCGCCGGCTTCATCGCCATGGGCGTGGGCGTGCCCGTGGTGCTGGGCCTGTGCCGGATGCTCGGCCTCTACGCCATCGTGGAGGAGCGCACCTGCCGCGTCTATGTGTTCCTCGGCAAGGTGCTGGGGGTGCTGGACGAGCCCGGCCTGCACTTCCTGTGGGCCCGGCTCGGGTGGAAGGCGCTGCTGGTCAACTGGTTCGGGCGCTGCCATGTGATCGATCTGCGGTTGGATCAGCAGTACCTGCGCAGCCAGGCCGTCAACTCCGAGGAGGGCGCGCCCATGGGGATCGGCATCTGGTACGAGATGTACATCTCGGATCCCCTCAAGTACCTCTTCGAGAACGCGGATCCACGCGGCTCGCTGGCGGCCAACGTGAGCAACGCCGCGGTGCGCTGCCTGTCCAACATGAAGCTGGCGGACATGCTGGAGAACCGCCATGGCATGAGCCGCACGGTGCGCGCCGAGGTGTCCCCGATGTCGCACGCCTATGGCTACCAGCTCGGCTCGGTCTACATCCGCAAGGTGCACTTCCGTGACGAGGGGATGATCCGGCAGATCGAGGAGAAGGTGGTCAACCGGCTGCGGCAGGTGACCTCCGCCATCCGCCAGGACGGCGCCAACCAGGTGAGCATCCTCACCAGCTCCGCGGACCGGCAGGCCGCCATCGCCTTCGCCAAGGCGGCCGCCCTGCGCCCGCAGATCGTGGGCGAGGCCCTGCGCCGCATCTCCCAGGATCCCGAGGTGGCCAAGGCCATGTTCGAGATCCTCGAGGTGCAGCGGCTCCAGGACGGCACGGCGAAGGTGACGCTCGTGCCCGAGTCGCAGAAGAACGATCTGCTCACGCAGATGCTGGCGGCCTCGCCGGTGCCCACCCGGTGATGGCGCGGGGCGTGAGACAGGAGGGGGGACGCTCCGCTGCTGACTTGACGTGTCGGGTCGTCCACCCGACGGCGGACGTCCTACCGCCTTCCCCAGGACCGTCCTCCGAGGTAGGACGGGGCATCTGACTGGAGAAGACATGTCCACGACCGTCACCATCACGATGCAGGAGCGCCGGTACTTCGAGCGCATCCACCAGGTTGTCGAGCAGGTTCCACGCGGGCAGGTGTCCACCTATGGGGACATCGCGCTCATCGTGGGGGGAGGGTGCGATGCCCGCATCGTCGGGCTCGCCATGGGGGATCTGGGGCCCCGCTCCGTCCAGGTGCCCTGGCAGCGCATCATCAACCGCTCGGGGGGCATCTCCACCTTGGAGGCGGTGGGCCAGCGCGAGCGGCTGCGGGCCGAGGGGGTGGAGTTCGACGACAAGGGCCGGGTGCTGCTCGAGCGCTTCCGCTGGGCTGGACCCACCCCGGAATGGGCGGCCCAGCACGGCTTCACCCCGCTGCCGGCCCGCTCCGCGTCCAAGGACGAGGAGGACAAGTCCCAGTTGCGGTTGTTCTAAATGCCGACCGGACGGGAGGGCTTCCATGCCTATACTCCCGCCCCCATGGAAGGCCGTCTGGTCCTCAAGAATTGCTCCATCTTCCGCGCGGACGGCCGGGGCCGCGCCGGAATGGCCGTTGTCATCGAGGGAGGTCTCATCCGCCGGGTCGGCCCCGACGAGGAGATCCCCGTGCTGCCGGGAGACTGGGAGGTGGCGTGCCGGGGCCGGCTGGTGATGCCGGGCCCGGTGGACTGCCACTCCCATCTGTTGGGGGACCCGGTCATGCCCCCTCGAGCGAGCTGCTGCTGCATCCCCCCACATCCGCATGGAGCACGAGCGGCTGCTGTCCTCGTTCGTCACCCCCGCGGACGTGGAGGTGCTGTCCCGGTACGCCATGGCGCGGGCCCTGCGCTCGGGTGTCACCCTGGCGGTGGATCACCTCTCCTGTCCGAGGGACGTGAGGGGCGGGCTGGAGGCCATGGCCCGCTCGGCGGAGCAGCTGGGCATGCGGCTGGTGGCGAGCCACTGCACCCACGGTCTCGACGGAGACGCCCAGGCCGTGGCCCAGGCGCGCGCCAACGCGGACTTCGTTCGCGACCAGGGCTCGCACCCCCTGGTGCGGGGTGCGCTCGGCTTCCACTCCTCGTGGACGAGCGGGGACGCGCTGCTCGGGGAGCTGCGCCGCTCGCGCGAGGTCTCGGGCGCGCCCGTCATCTTCCACCTCTCCGAGGGGGACCATGACCTGGCCATCACCTGGGCGAAGCACAACCAGCGCGTGGTGCCCCGGTTGGAGTCCTTCGGGTTGCTCGGGCCGTTGTCGGTGGCCGCGTACGCGCGCTCGGTGGACGACGCCGAGTCCATCCGCCCGGCCGAGTCCGGCACCTGCGTGGCGCTCGGCCCCGGGGCGGCCCTGCTCGTCGAGCCCAGTGGGCGCTCGCTGGAGACGCTGTATGGCCGCCAGAACCTGCTGGGGCTGGGCAGCGCCGGCCACGGCAACCTCTGGGACGCGTTGTTCGTCGCGCTGGGCACCTCCCTGGGGGCCTCGCGCGGCTCGCGCCTGGTGGATCCGGACGGGGTGCTGGTGCAGCTCTTCTCGGACGGCCCCGCGGAGCTGTGCTCGCGCCTGTTCGGCATGCCCTCCGGCACGGTGGAGGAGGGGCGGCTGGCGGACCTGGTGGTGTTCGACTGCGTGCCGGCGCTGGATCCGGACAGCGGACAGACGCCGCACATGATCGGCCAGTTGCTGCGCTCCCGGGTGGCGTGGACGGTGGTGGATGGCCGGGTCACCGTGCGCGAGGGGCAGGTGCTCGGTGTGGACGAGGTGGCCCTGGCGCACGAGGCTCCCTCATCCTGTCGCGGCTGTGGGCCCAGGCCCGGCTGCCGGAGCCCGCGCCTCCGCCCGCGCCGGCGCGCCGGACATGAGCCCTCGGGGGGCTTCCCGGGTGGAGCTGTTGCGCCGGGCCCACGCGCGGCGGGCTCCGCTGAGAGAGCAGCCGGGCACCACCGCCTACCGGCTCGTCCACGGCGCGGCGGATGGGGTGCCCGACGTGACGGTGGACGTCTTCGAGTCGCTCCACGTGGTGAGCCTCTACCGGGACTTCTCCCCGGCCGAGGAGGAGGCGTTGCTCGGGGACCTGGACGCCGCGTGGGCGCCGCCGTGCGTCTACCTCAAGCGCCGGCCCCGCGAGGCGCGCCACCGGCGAACGTGGCCCGGGAGCAGCTCGCGCCCGAGCAGGCCGTACGGGGCGCCTCGGTGGAGTCGGTGGTGGCCTGGGAGAACGGGTGCCGTTTCCTCATCCGTCCGGGGCAGGGCCTGTCGGTGGGGCTCTACCTGGACATGCGCGACACCCGGGCGTGGGTGGCCCGCGAGGCGCGTGGGCGCACCGTGCTCAACCTCTTCTCCTACACGTGCGCGTTTGGCGTGACGGCGACGGCGGGAGGGGCGAAGCGGGTGCTCAACATCGACGCGAGCCGGCGGGTGTTGGAGTGGGGCGAGGAGAACGCGCGCCTCAATGGCCAGCCGGTGGACCGGTACGACTACGTGGCGGGGGATGTGTTCGAGTGGCTGGAGCGCCTTGGGCGCAAGGGCGAGGCGTTCGAGCTGGTGGTGGTGGATCCGCCCTCCTTCGCCACCACGCGCACCAGCCGCTTCTCCGCCGCGAAGGACTACGCCTCGCTGGCGAGCCTGGCCGCGCGGGTGGTGGCTCCGGGAGGACGGCTGGTGGCGTGCTGCAACCTCGCCACGCTGGCGCCCCGCCGCTTCGAGACGATGGTGGCCGAGGGGGTGGCCCGGGCGGGCCGACGCGCGGGGGCGGGGAGAACCTGGGCCCCTCGCCGGTGGACTTCCCGGCCTCCGCCGAGCACCCGGCGGCACTCAAGGTGCGGGTGCTCGAGCTGGCGTGAGGCCGAGGGGGCGGGGGCCCTCCGCAACTCCGTTGTCCTCGCGGACCCGGGAGGCGCTATCGTGTCGGCTCCGATGGCTCCCGTCGCGCCGCGCACCCCCGTGCCCTTTGGGCAGTACCAACTCCTCGAGCGCATCGCCGTGGGTGGAATGGCGGAGCTGTTCCTGGCCCACCAGTCAGGCCCGGACGGCTTCGACAAGCCCGTGGTCATCAAGCGCATCCGCTCGGAGCTGTCCAAGCAGCCGGCCTTCGTGCGCATGTTCCTCAACGAGGCCCGGCTCGCCGCCCAGCTCAACCACCCCAACATCGTGCAGATCCACGACCTGGGGAAGGTGGAGGACAGCTACTTCATCGCGATGGAGTACCTCTTTGGCCGCGACACGCGCAAGGTGGTGCCCATGGCCGAGTCGCTCGGCATCTCCTTTCCCATGGTGTACGCGCTGAAGATCGCCTCGTCCGTGTGCGAGGGCCTGCACTACGCGCACCAGAAGGTGGACCTGTACGGCTCGCCGCTGAACATCGTCCACCGGGACGTGACGCCGGAGAACATCTTCGTGTGCTTCGACGGCACGGTGAAGGTGCTCGACTTCGGCATCGCCAAGGCGACCAACCGCGCCGAGCAGACGACGCGCGCGGGGGAGCTGCGCGGCAAGCTCAGCTACCTGAGCCCCGAGCAGTGCCTGGGCAAGCCGGTGGACCACCGCAGCGACTTGTTCTCCCTGGGAGCGGTGCTCTACGAGTGGCTCACCGGCTTCCAGCTCTTCTCCGGCGAGTCGGAGGTGGCCGTGATGCGGGGCATCGTCGAGGGCAAGGTGTACGCGCCCTCGTACTTCCGCGCGGACATCCCCGAGCCCGTGGAAGCCATCCTCATGAAGGCGTTGGAGCGCGACCGGGACAAGCGCTACCCGTCGGCCTGGCACTTCCAGCAGGACCTGGATCGCTTCCTCAACGCGTACGACTTCACGCCCACCCACGTGCACCTGTCCAACTTCCTCAAGCAGCTCTTCCTGCGCGAGCTGGAGGAGGAGCAGGAGCGGCTGCGCTCGGCGCCCCGCGGCACGCGGGAGCAGGTGCCGGTCGCGGAGTCGCCCTCCGGGAGCGAGCACGTGCTTCCGGTGCCCGTCTCCGCCGCGCAACTGGAGCAGTTGGAGGCGATGGCCCGCCGCAACAACGTCCCCGTGACGCGCATGGTGGGCGAGCTCCTCTCCGCCTGGCTCAAGTACCGCTGACATGCCCCGCCTGAAGCTGACGGTCGAATACGACGGCACGAACTACGTGGGGTGGCAGGTCCAACCCAATGGCGTCTCCATCCAGGCGCGGTTGATGGACGCGGTGGAGAAGCTGCTCGGCGAGCGCGTGCCGGTGGAGTCCGCGGGCCGGACGGACGCGGGCGTGCATGCCACCGGGCAGGTGGTGTGCTTCACCACGGAGCGCGTGCTGCCGCTCAAGGCCTACTGGATGGGGCTCAACGGCCTGCTGCCCGAGGACATCGCCGTGGTCCGGGCCGAGGAGGTTCCCGCCGATTTCGATCCCCGCCGCTGGTCGTTCGGCAAGCGCTACCGCTACCGGGTGAGCAACGCGCCCTCGCGCTCGCCGCTGCTGCGCGCCACGCACTGGGAGGTGTTCGCGCCCCTGGACGTGGAGGCGATGCGGCGCGGCGCGGCCCATCTGGTGGGGCGGCACGACTTCTCCTCCTTCCGGGCCTCGGACTGCCGGGCCGCCCACGCCGTGCGCGAGGTGCGCCGGGTGGACCTCCAGGGGGAGAGCCGCGGGGTGCTGTCCTTCACCGTCGAGGGCACCGCCTTCCTCAAGCACATGGTGCGCAACCTCGTGGGCTCCCTGGTGGAGGTGGGCAAGGGCCGCCGGCCCCCGGACTGGGTGGCCGAGGTGCTCGCCGCCCGGGATCGCAAGCGAGCGGGCCCCACCGCGCCGGCCCATGGGCTGGTCCTGGAGGAGGTCTTCTATGGGGAGGGCCCGCCCCCTCGTTCCCCCGGCGGCACGGCGGACGGGGGCGACGAGGAGTGAGCGGCGCGGAATGCCTGCCCGGTCAGGCTTGCGCTAGGCTCGCTTCCCCGTGAGCTCCTCGAAGGTTTTCTCGAACCGCTGCGCGTTCGCATCCGCCGTTTCCAGTTCACCGTGGGGTTGGGGTTTCTCGCCTTGATCCTCGGCTCCATCGTGAGCGTGGCCCTCTCCCAGCGCCTCATTGGCCGGGTCCAGGCACTGCCCTTTGGCTACGTGCGCTTCGCCATCGGCCTGGGCGTGCAGAACCTGTGGGTGCTCGTCGTGCTGCCCCTGCTGTGCTACGGCGCCGCGCGCATCCTCGAGCTGCGCCCCCTGTCCACCGCGCTCGGGGCCGCGCTCACCGGTGAGTTGTTCCTGATCGCGCTTCAGTTCGTGCAGGACGGCATCGACGGGTGGGTGGAGCGCGGGTGGGTGCTGCTCTCGATGGAGGCGGCCGTGTTCGCCCTCGGTGTCTGGCTCACGCATCGCGCCCTCCAGCGGGGCCGGCACGACGCGGCCCAGCAGGCGCAACAGGCCCAGCAGCGCGCCGCCAGCCGGAAGGACGAATACGCGGAGTTCCTTCGCGAGGCCGAGCGCGCCGGGGAGAGGAGCGCGCAGCGTGACGCCCAGAAGACCGAGGTGCCTGACGGCACGTCCGAGACGCCTCCCCCGGCGCCGGAGCAGCCCGCGCCGTCGCCCGGGTCTCCCCGCAGGAGCCCATCGAGCCCACCACCGGGGAGCCGTCGAAGACGCCCGTGGTGTGAGTGTCCCCGAGAGGGCGGCCCGCCTTCAGCCCTGGACCACGCGCTTGACGCCGCGGCGCAGCAGCAGGTCGGGCAGGGAGAAGCGGTGATCTCCCCGGAGCCGCAGCCGTTCTCCCTCCACGGCTCCGGAACACGCGAGGCCCCGCTGGAGGGCCTGCAACCAGACCTGGAGCTCCGCGGCGGGCAGGCCCAGTCCCTCCACCACGGTGAAGTCCTCGCCGCCCTTGCCGTTCTCCCGGCGCACCGTCACGCGCTCGGGCCCCTGCTCCGGTGGGGTGGCGGGGAAGTCCTCCGGACGCAGCTCGGGCTTCGTGGAGGGCAGGGCATCACGCAGGCCCCCGAGTCTGGCGAAGGGCTGGTGGAAGCCCTTGGACTTGTCGTCGTTCCTGGCCATGGCCCTCACTCCTCCTTCGCCTGGGGCATGTGCCGCCCCACGAGCCGGGAGAGCAGGGCCTGGAACGCGTCGGGACTGATGTCCAGCTGCTCGACGACATGGCCGTAGAGCTGCGCGGTGGGCACGGCGCGCCCGGGGCGCTCCTGCTCGAGCCGGTAGAGGGTGTGCAGGATGATGCGCTCGGCCCGGGTGAGGCCGTCTCGCACGTCGGGGAGATGATCGAAGGGGTGGCCGGACATGAGGGGATGCCTGCCCGGCAGCCTATTCCAACCGCCCGGGTGCCCGCCCGCCCCGGGGGCTGGATTGACAGCCCCTCCGCTCAAACGGATATTGCGTGCGTCCGCTCCTGCGGACATGCTTCCGTTATCGGAGACACTTCCTCATGAATCAGGCCGCCGAAGTCATCAACCTCGAAGAGTTCCGGAAGCGGCGTGAGCCCAGGGCCTCGTCGGCCTGGACACACATGCCCATGCGCCGCTGGACGCCGGTATGGGTGTGGGTCATGGTCTGGCCGACGTGAAATCGGTTCGAGAAAATACCCCTCCCACGACGGAGGAAGCCGAAGTCGCTCCGGCCAAGGGCCGGAAGCGGGAGTCGAGTGCGAAGAAGGTGGCACCGCCCGAGGCCGAAGCCCCCTCCTCCGAGGAGGAGTGGGCCTACGAGGTCGCGCATGCGGAATCGTCCACCGATCTGGCGCCCATCGTCGGACGCAACCTGCGCCGGCTGCGCACCCAGCGAGGCCTGTCCCTGGAGCGGCTCGCCAAGGCCTCGGGCGTGAGCCGGGCGATGCTGGGGCAGATCGAGCTGGGGCAGAGCGCGCCCACCATCAACGTCATCTGGAAGATCGCCCGGGCGTTGGGCATCCCGTTCTCGGCGCTGATCAGCACGACGGCCCAGACGGGCACCCGCCTGATGCGCTCCCAGCAGTCCAAGCGGTTGTCCTCCCATGACGGGAAGTTCGTGTCGCGGGCGCTCTTCCCGTTCGACGAGCCCCGGCGTGTGGAGTTCTACGAGCTGCGGCTGGCCGCGTACGCGACGGAGGCGGCGGACGCCCACCCGCCCGGCACCATGGAGAACCTGGTGGTGACGTCGGGCACGGTGGAGATCGACCGGGGCGAGGAGCACCACGTGCTGAACGCGGGAGACGCCATCCTGTTCGAGGCGGACGTGGCGCACGTCTACCGGAACACCGGCAACGTGGACGCGGTGATGTACCGGTGATGACGTACGCGGAAACGGTCGGCTGAGCGGGCCCCCGCGTCCCCGAAAACACCGAGAGCCGGCGCGGCCCCGTGGGGCGGCACGCCGGCTCTCGTGCTTCATGCCCGAGGGGCGCGGACTACTTGGCGGTGCCCATCATCCCCATCATCATGGGCATGCCGTTGCACATCATCATCATCGGCATCCCCATGGCCATCATGGAGTTCATCGCCTCGCAGCACTCCTTCATCATGTCCATCTGCGACGCGTCCATGGGCATCATCCGGCACACCATGCCGTCCTTGCCCATCTCCATCGTCATCCGGCACATCATCGGCATGCGCATCATCATGGGCATCATCATCGGCATGCCGCCCATCATCGGGTTCATGCCCATCATCGGCATCTGATTCATGCCCATCATCGGCATCATGCCGCCCATCATGGGCATGGGCATCATCCCGCCCATCATCGGCATCTGGTTCATGCCGCCCATCATCGGCATGGGCATGGGCATCATCCCGCCCATCATCGGCATCTGGTTCATGCCGCCCATCATCGGGTTCATTCCGGACTGCATGGGCATGGGCATGGGCATCTGAGAAGCAGGCATCATGGTGTGTCCTCTCGTGACTGTGACGGCGTGTATGACTTCGACGCAGCAACGGTAGAGAGCGAGGCGCACCGCGACAATCCGCCCGATTTTTTTCCTCCAGTGAAACGGAGGGGTCGCTTCGGGCAGCGGATGCTGTGTGGGATTCAGTACGGCGAGGCGGGAGCTCCGTGGGCTCCAGCGTGCCCCGGCGGAGGGGGCATACCGCCGGGCGCTCGGCTGCCTAGCGGCACTGGGGCTGCTCGGTGGCTCCGGTGCTGGAGGCGATGAGCCGCAGGAACTCGTCGGGCGCGGGCTCCGAGCCGTTCTCCCACAGCGTGGCTTCCGCGAAGCACTGCACCCAGTCGGTGTTCCAGTTGGCGGGCAGGGCATTGCACGCGGAGCGACGCGCGGCGCCTCGCACCCGGGCGTCGTGCCGCACCGCCGCGAACACGTGCGGAGCGAGCCGATCGAGGAAGGCGCCGGAGAAGGCGTGGGGGGCGGCACGTCGAGTGGATCCGCCGAGATGCCGGCGGGTCCGAAGCCCACGTGCTCCGTGTCCGAGAAGCGCAGCACCCCGGCATCCTGCACCGGCGGCGAGCCCCCGGCGTGTTCGCGCGTAGGGTGAACTGGTAGGGCGAGCTCCAGTCGTGCGTCAGCACGGAGTAGGTGAAGGTGTCGTGGACGTCCTCGGTCACGGTCTCGGGGAGGCCGTCCAGCTCCCGGCCCGCCTCCTCCCGGGCCGCCACCTTCTGCTTGCGCTCCTCGTCGAGCCTGCGCGCCTCGTCACAGGCGGGGGTGCTCGCGGGGGCCGTGTCCGGGCAACCCACGCACGTCGCATCGTGCGCCGGCGGGTTCTTCTTGCACTCCTTGTCCTTCTCCTCGAAGGCCCGCTCGGCCCTGCGCAGCTCGCGCTCGGCGTCTCCGAGCCGATCTCGGGCCCGCTCGAACCGGGGGTTGGGCACCTGCCGCGTGCCGCTCACGTAGCGCACGTGGTTCACGTCCTCGGAGACGCGCTCCACCACGCGCTGGACGACCGCGTCCACCTGGAGGACGAGCGGCGAGGGCTGACCGGGCACCGTTCCGTTCTCGGCGCACCGGCTCCCCCGGGGCAGGCCCGAGGCCGGCTGGAGCACGGGGAGGACAGGTGCTGGGCGATGGGACGGTAGATGGGGCCGTCGAGCCGGGTCTCCACGGGGATGCTGCTCTGGGCGAGGAAGTCCTGCTGGGAGCGCTGGAGCTCGGCGCCCGTGGTGTTCGAGGGGCCGGCACTGCGCCGTCGTCCACAGCACGGCGGCGGCGCCTTGCGTCCCCCGGGAGCGCGCGGTGGTCGCGAGCGTCGCGAAGCGCGTGGAGAGCTGGCTGGCGCGCGAGGCGAGGAGATCCTGGTAGGCGGCCACGGGAAGCTGGTGTCCCCGGGCCTGCAGGCACGCCGGGCCCGCGACGGCCGAGCCCACCGAACCGTCCTCCTTCCACTGACTGGCACAGCGCTCCGTGTGCAACTGGCTCGCCTTCTCGAGCATCGCGTTGACCTCGACGTGCTCGGGGAGGAGATCCCGCGCGTCGAGCAGCGGCGGCAGGCAGCGATCCAGTTCTCCCGCGTCACATCCCGGCCGGGCGCTGGTGATGGCCTGATCCGTGGCCTTGACGGAGAAGAGGGGGACACGGCCGCAGGCCTCCTCGTCATCGGGCGCGGCACGGCAGGCGTCGCGGTAGGAGCGCGCCGCGGTCAGGAAGTCGCCACGGATGGCCGCTTCCCGGGCGCGGTTGAAGGCCTCCCGATAAGCGGTGTTACAGCCACCCAGTAGAAGGAGGGCGAAGATCGAGGCGAGTCGCAGCGGAGACGAGGCGGTGTTCATGGCGGAAAAGGAGGCGGGCGAGCGGGAATGGCGCTCCGGACGAGGACCCCGCCCCTCTATTCAGCCCCATCCACCGTCAACTTCCAAACCCCCTCCTGTCCACTGAGAGTCCATTGGCTCCGCCCGGAGGGCCGGAAGTATTGACGCGATGCGGCGTGAGTCTCACGTTATTAGGAAAGGAGTCGGAGGTCCTCCATGGGTTCCTATCGTCGTTTCCATCCTGGGTTTCGAGAGCGGGTGATGCTCGAGGATGGGACGTGGGCGGAGGTGCGCATGGTGCGACGCGAGGACGCGCGGCTCCTGCGGGAGGGGTTCTCGCGGTTGTCTCCACGTGCCCGCTACCAGCGCTTCCTGTCCGCCAAGCCTCGGCTGACGGACGAGGAGCTGCGCTACCTCACCGAGGTGGATGGGGAGAGCCACGTCGCGCTGGGCGTGGTGACGTGGGATGAGCTGGGCCGGGAAGTGGGGCTGGGCGTGGCCCGCTTCTTCCGGCTGGCGGACATGCCCGAGGTCGCCGAGGCGGCCATCACCGTGGTGGACGATGCCCAGGGCAAGGGAATCGGCCGCCTGCTGATGGACGGCCCGGTCCAGGCCGCGCGCGAGCGGGGCGTGGAGCGCTTCGAGTTCCGCGTGCTTCCGGGCAACCAGCCCATGAATCGGCTCATCCAGGCGCTCGCCCCGAGCGAGCCCCGGCACGAAGGCGAGGCGCTGTGCTTCAGCGTGCCGTTGCACACGTCCGCGTTCGAGGGGAGCGAGCTGATCCGCCCCCTGCTGTCGCTCGCGGCCCAGGGGGCACTGACACTCGTGGGCCCCACGTGCCGGGCCCGGCTCCTGCCGTACACACCGCTCGCGCGGCCGGAAGTCCACGCCCCTTGAGGGCGGGGCTCAGGGAGGGGAAGGGGCGCCGCCACTTCCTGGTAGCGGAACGAGGGCCGCGCGGGAGTGCCCGCGGCGTCGTAGTACGCGAGCATCTTCAGCTTGAAGAACCGCCCGCGGCTGCTGCGCACCACGTAGAGCAACTCATCGCGCGGCTGGAGGCGGTGCTTGACGAGATCGTAGACGTACCAGCCGCCCTGCGCGCCGTTGAACACCGTCTCGGAGGCGTCCTGCTGGTAGCCCTCGGCGGGCGCCCGCGTGAGCGCGTCCCAGCCCTGCCCCTGGAGCACCGCCACGCGCACCGAGCCCGCCGGGTTGCCGCCGCCTCCATTCATCGTGACGGTGAAGCGCTGGAAGGCCAGGTCCCACTCGTTGCTCTCCAGGGCCTCGTCGGTCTTCATCTCCCGGCCCTCGTCGATGTCGAAGTAGACCTGGGCGGACTTGTTCGTCGCGTCGATGAGGGCCACGTGGCTGCCGTCCTCCTGGGGCGTCACCTCGACGAGCGGCCCGGTGTTGAGCTGGCCATCGAAGGGATAGTCCTCGCGCAGGTCCGGCGCGCACGCCGTCAGGAGCAGCCCCAGCCAGGGCAGCGCCGCGTGAATCCGCGTCAGTATTCCCATTGCACACCCCCGAGCACGCCGCGTGGTGGGCGCGGGTTGAACTGCTGATCGCCCGCGTTGAACAGGTTGTAACCGTTGACGAAGAATTCGAATCCCGCCTTGAAGTGGTACGTCACCTGGGCCTCGAGATCGAAGTAGGCGGGCACGCCCACGCGCGTCTCCTCCCCGGCGCCGATCACGTTGGCGAAGCCTCCTCCCACGCCGAGGTAGTAGGGCCGGGCGCTCACCCACGAGCCGCGCACCACGGCCTCGAGGTTCCATGGGCGGTAGCGCGTGGACAGTTGCGCGTTGACGCGGTGCCGCGAGCGGCCTTCCAGCGGGCGATCCCGGGTGCGGTCCCTCGCGTCCAGGAACATGTACGCCAGGTCCAGGTACGTCGAGCGCACGGGGAGCCGGAAGCGGCCGTTGAGCTCGATGCCCTGGGTATAGGCGCGCGCCACGTTCTCGTAGTTGAAGGTGACGGGGTTGTCGGGGTTCGGCTCGCCCGTGGCGGTGACGTTGATGAGGTTGCGCAGCTGGGTGTGGAAGCCGCTCGCGGAGAAGAGCCACCCGTCGATCGGCGGCCGCCAGTCCACGCCGACATTCACGCCCACGGAGCGCTCGGCGGTGAGCTCGGGGTTGCCCGAGACCACGTAGCCGATGCCCGTGTTGGAGAAGCGCAGGTAGAGCTCCTGGAACGAGGGCGGGCGGAAGCCAAGTCCCGCCGAGGCGCGCACCGTGAGGGCCGGGCTCGGATCCAGCTTGAGCGCGAGCCGGGGCGAGGGCGCTCCGCCGAACTGCGAGTCCAGATCGAAGCGCAAGCCGGGGGCGATCTTCAGCTTCGGCCCCGTGCCCTCCGCGCCCAGGGCCACGTCCCACTCGTCCTGGAGGAAGGCGGCGCCCCGGAGGCGCTGCACGGGACTCTGCTCGAGCCGCGCCGAGCCGAGCCTTTCCCCGAGCAGCTCCACGCCCCCGGTGAGGGCATGGGGCCCGAGGCGATGGTCGGCCTGGACGAGGCCCTCGTAGAGCCGGGTGAGGTTCTGCGAGTAGTCATCGAGCCCGCGCGAGCCGCGCTGATCCTGCAGGAGCTGCTCGCGGAACAGGCCGAAGTGTCCTCGGGCGAGCAGGGTGGGGCCGCCGGACAACCGGTGCTGGGCGCCCAGGGAGAGGTCGAATTGCTCCTGGCGCTGCCTCCGGTCGAGCACGGCCCCCGAGGGGTTGAGGTCCACGGCGTTCTCGTCGCGCCGGTTGTAGCCGCTGCGCAGCCACACCCGCGACTGCTCATCCGGCGCATAGGCGAGCGCCACGTCCCCATCGAAGCGCCTCAACCCGGCGCCGCTCGTCGCCGCGTCCTGGGGCTCCCAGTCATAGGGGTTGCGCGTGCGGTAGCCTCCGCCCACGCGCACCTCGAAGGGTCCCTGCTTCGTGCCCGCGTGGGCGCGGACGTCTCCCTCCAGCAGCGTGCCGAACAGGCCTCGTGCGCTGGCCTCCAGGGGGCGCTGGACGCGGCGGGTGATGAGGTTCACCACGCCGCCCATGGCATCCGCGCCGTAGAGCGCCGCGGCCGGCCCCTTGACGATCTCCACCCGCTCCAGCTCGCGCAGGCTGAAGCGCCCCAGGTCGAGCGTGGTGCCCACCCGGCCACTCACGCGCTCGCCGTCCACGAGGATGAGCACGTATTCAGGATCCAACCCTTGCAGGCGCAGCCCCACGCCCCGGAAGGTGTAGACGAGCTCGACTCCCGGGTGTTGCTGGAGGAGCTGTCCCAGGTCCCTCGCCCCGGTGGCCTCCATCTGCTGGCGGGTGATGACCTCGGTGGCCACCACCGCGTCCTCCAGCTTGCGCTCGGCGCGCGAGGCCGTGACGACGGTCTGCTGGCGCCGGTCGGGTTCCTCGGGCCCGGACGCCTCGGGCGGAGGGAGGGGAGACTGGGACGTGAGTACAGCGGCCACCAGGGAGAAGATCACGAACACAACTCTCTGCCTGGGATGTCACCCACCGTCAATGAAACCCAGTTGCCGCGTGAGGGTGCAGGGCTTAAACCGGGCCCACCTATGACCGATACGTCTCCAGGTTTCGATTTGACGAAGTACCAGGAATTGGTGGCCAAGGTCCGACAGACGCACAGCGCCGGGCCTGCTTCGCGCGAGGCGGAGTTCCGCCCGCTGGACCCCTCCGACATCGAAGCCGTGCCGTCGCCGGGCACGCCGCTGTACGAGGAGTGTCTCCGTCTGGGCACGGAGTCGCTGCGGCGGGGTGAAGTCGCCATGGTCATCCTGGTGGGCGGCGCGGGGACTCGCTTCGGTGGGGCGGTCAAGGCATTGGCCACGTTGCTCGACGATCGCACCTTCCTGGACGTGCGGCTGGAGAACATCCGTCAGGTCGCTCAGCGCCATGGGGCCTCGGTGCCCATCGTGCTGATGACCTCCCCGCTGACCCACGAGGGCATCGAGGCGTATGTCCGCTCCCGGGGTCTGGGCCGGGACATCCTGATCTTCCAGCAACGGATGCTGCCGCGGCTGACGCCCAACTGGGAGTTGTTCCGCGACACGTCGGGCGAGCTGTCCTACGCGCCCTCCGGACATGGGGACTTCTTCCGCGCCATCCGCGAGAGCGGCACCGCCGAGGAGTTGCGCCGGCGCGGCGTGCGCTACGTGTTCTTCTCCAACATCGACAACGTGGGCGCGGCGTTGGATCCGATCATCGTCGGGCTGCACCGCAAGCTCGGCCGCGAGATGTCGGTGGAGGTGACGGCGCGCGCGAACCAGAATGGCACCCTCGATACGGGCGCGGGTCCGGTGCGCATTGGCGATCACCCCCAGCTCATCGAGCACGTCGATTCCAAGAAGCACCGGCTCATCAACACCAACAACCTCGCCTTCTCGCTGGAGGCCCTGCTCGGCAAGGACATCAACCTCCCCTTCAACGTGGCGCGCAAGAAGGTGGACGGACAGGACGTGCTGCAGCTCGAGCAGATCACGAGCGAGGCCAGCACTCTCGTGGGGCCCGACAACCGCCCGGTGCTGTCCGTGTCCTTCATCGAGGTGCCTCGGGACAACCCCGTCACCTCGCGCTTCGAGCCCGTGAAGGCGCCCGAGGATCTCTCCTACGTCGTCCCCCGGTTGCGTGAGCGGCTCCGGGCCACCGCCGCCCAGGTGACCTCGGGCGCCTCGGAGACCCCTCGCTTCGATCCCTCCGAGCTGGAGACGAAGCTGTCGCGCGTGCGCGCGGTGCTGGAGAAGCACGGCCTGGGCGCGGTGCGGCTGCGGGGCGTGGACTGGTTCGCCTGGGCGACCTGCGGGGGCTCCAACGTCGTCCTGCTCTCGACCGACGTGGGCGTGGCCGAGGTGCTCATCACCCGGGACGGGGCGTGGGTGCTGACGGACGCCATCGAGGCGGCCCGCCTGGAGGAGGAAGAAGTGCCCCGGGCCTCACGGTGTGGTCCGGTCCGTGGCAGGACAAGGCCCAGCGCGAGACGTTCGTCGCGGCGCGCGCGGGCAAGGCCCCGGTGGCGTCCGATCGCCCCACCAAGGACGAAGTGGCGCTGCCCCAGGAGTTGCTCCACACCCGCTGGTCGCTGCTCCCCCAGGAATTGGCGCGCTACCGGGTGCTCGGGCGTGACGCGGCGGAGGCGATGACGGACGTGCTGCTCGCGGCGAAGCCGGAGTGGACGGGCTGGCAGCTCGCGGGCGCGGGCGCCGAGGCCCTGTGGGCTCGGGGCATCCACCCCACGCTGACCCTGGTGGGCGAGGAGCGCCGCCTGCCCCTGCACCGCCACGCCACGGCGAGCCGGGAGAAGCTGGGCGGACGCGCCATGCTCGTCTTCTGTGGCCGCCGCCACGGGCTCTTCGCCAACCTCACCCGCTTCGTCTACTTCCGCAAGCCCACCCCCACCGAGCGCCACCTCATCGCGGACGTCGCCCAGGTCGAGGCCGCGGTCTTCAAGGTCTCGCGTCCGGGCGCCACGCTCGGCGAGGGCTACGACGCGCTCGTGAAGGCGTACGCGGCGTTGGAGCGCAAGGGCGCCGAGGCCTTCCACCACCAGGGCGGCTCGTGCGGCTACCTGTCGCGGGACGAGGTCGCCGTGCCGGGCTCTCAGACAGTGCTCCAGCCCCACAACGCCCTGGCGTGGAACCCGTCGCTGCCCGGCGCGAAGATCGAGGACACCATCGTCACCAGTGAGGGCGGGGTGGAGATCCTCACGGTGGATCCGCGCTGGCCCACCGTGAGCATCGACGGCCGCCCCCGGCCGGACATCCTGGTGCGTTAGGCCCCGGAGGGCTGGGGCAGGAGGATCGTCGGGCGCTGGCCGGAACGGGCCGCGTAGCGCTCGGCGATCCGCCGGGCCACGGCGGCGCCGGTGCCGTCGCGGGCCAGCATCACCACCGAGCCGCCGAAGCCTCCTCCCGTGAGGCGCGCGCCGTACACGTCCGCGTCCTCCCGGGCCAGGTCCACGAGCAGATCGATCTCCGGCACGGACACCTCGTAGTCCAGGCGCTGGGAGTCGTGCGAGGCGTAGAAGAGCTGGCCCAGGCCGGGGAGATCTCCCTTGCGCAGCGCCTGCACGGTGGCGAGCACGCGGGCGTTCTCCGTCACGACGTGCCGCACGCGCCGGCCCAGCGGCTCGGACAGGGCCATGGCCTGGGGGAGATCCGCCTCGGTCAAGTCCCTCAACTGGGTCACGCCGAGCTGCTTCGCGGCGCGCTCGCACTCCGCGCGGCGCACGCGGTAGTCACCCGCCGAGTGGTTGTGCGCGACGCCCGAGTTGATGATGACGGGATCCACGCCGGGCGGGAGGGGGACGCGCTCGAAGCGCATGGTGTGCGTGTCGAGGAAGAGCGCGACATTGAGGCCCGCGATGCTGGCGGCCATGGGATCCATCACGCCCACCGGCGCGCCCACGAAGTCCACCTCCACGCGCTGGCCGAGCAGGGCGATCTGCACGTCATCCAGCGTCAGCGCGAACGCCTCGCGCAGCGCGCGCAGCAGGCACACGTCCAGCGACGCGCTGGAGGACAACCCGCTGCCGAGTGGCACCTCGGAGGTGATGCGCAGCTCGATGCCCGACAGGGGGAAGCCCGCGCGCTGGAGCACGTGGGTGACGCCCTGGACGTAGTCGAGCCAGCCCTTGCCCGTGGACTCCTGGCCGAGTTCGAACTCGAGGATCTCCCCCGCGGCGCTCTTGTTGGTGCTGAAGGCGCGGACACGCCGATCCCCCCGTCGACGCAGCTCCACGTGCGTCTGCTGGGGGATGGCCATCGGCAGCACGAAGCCGCCGTTGTAGTCGGTGTGCTCGCCGATGAGATTCACCCGGCCGGGGGCCTGTGCGACGACCTCCGGCGGATGACCGAACAATTCCTGGAAGGTAGGGCTCACGCCCCCTTTCATCGATTATTCGGGGGTGATGCGCAACGAATCAAAACGGGCGGAGGCTCCCGGGACCCCGCTCGTGGTGAGTCCCACGCGCACGCCCCGGTCCCACGGCGGCAGGAGGATGGGGCCGTCCTTGCGGTAGCTGATGCCGCCATCCTGCGTTTCGCCCACGTCCACCCAGGTGCCCTCCTCGCCCCGCACCGAGAACTGGAACAGGTGCCCGGCCTTCGCCTTCATCCGCAGGGTGAGCTTGCCGTCGGCCGCGGCGGGCGCGTCGAGGGAGGCGACCACCACCTGCTGGCTCTCGTAGCGCCGCCAGACCTCGACCTTCGGGCCGTTGAGCACGACGCCAATCCAGTTGTCCCAATCGCCCACCGCCGCGAGTCCGGTCTGGGCTCCCGGAGTGACGCCGGTGACGTCCACGACGGCCTCGGCCGAGTAGGTGCCGGTATTGGTGGAGCGGGCGAGGATGGCGCCCACGGGCCTGTCCGCCCGATCCGTGGTGGGGACGCCCAGGGTCAACAGCCCGTTGGCGAGGCTCGGGAGGAGGGAAGGCATTGGGCCACTGCCAGCCGAGGGCGAGCGACTGCGAGGTGAACTCATCGGAGAAGGGGGCGAACTGGGTGAGCACCTTGCCGCCCGGACCCCGGCGCGAGTTGATGGTGGGCCAGCCATCCGCGCCCCACTGGATGACGTCCAGGAGGCCCTGGCGGCCGACGTAGACCGTGTCCGTGGTGCGGTAGGCGTGGTACAGCAGATAGTCGCGTCCCTTTGCATCCGTCACCACGCTGCCGTGGCCCGGGCACTTGAAGGACTCGTTGTTCTTCATGATGGGGTTGAGCGGGTTCTTCTCCCAGCCCTCGAGCAGCTTGCGCGAGCGGGCCACGCCCACCGCGTAATTGCAGTCGCGGCCACAGCAGCCGGCGCCGGCGTAGAACAGATAGAACCAGCCATTGCGCTTGACGAAGTGCGGCCCCTCGATGAGCTGACCCTCCCAGGGAGTGTCGTTGAGGACGAGCTGCGTCTTGTCTCCCACGAGCCTGGGCTCGTTTCCGCTCACGTCCAGCCGCTGCGCCCAGAGGGGGTGGGCAGACCCCGGCTGTTGCCGTCCAGCTTCCAGACGAGGAACAGCTCATCGTTCTCGTCGCGGATGATCGCGCCGTCGATGGAGCCCAGCTCCTCGCAGACGAGCGGACCATGGTCGGTGTACGGCCCCTGGGGCTGGGAGGCGGTGGCCACGGCGACGCACAGCGGGCCGCCCTTCTTCTTCGCCGTGTAGAAGACGTAGTAGCGGCCCCTGTCGACCGCCAGCTCGGGTGCCCAGTAATTGCCCTCGGACCAGGAGGGCTGCTGCGTGAAGACGGCGCCCACCTGCTCCCAATGCAGCAGATCCTTCGAGTGCAGCAGCGGGAACTGGGGCGCCCACTCCGAGGACGTCGCCGAGGCCCAATACTCCTCGCCCACCTTGATGACGGAGGGGTCGGCGAAGTCCCCCGAGAGCACCGGGTTGGTCACCTCGAGCGGGGTGAGGGGCTCGGGCGGCGGCTCGACGGGGGGCTGGGGCTCCACCGGCGGCGTCACCGGAGGCGGCTTGGGAGTATCCTGCGTGCAGCCTGTCACCGCGAGTGTCAGGGACACGGACAGGGAAAGCAGGGCCGCGGAAAACGAGACACCGCGTGAACGCATCAAAGAGGATCCTCGGCGAAAAGGGGCGGCAGGCTACGGTGTGCGGATCCCCCGGTCAATCCAGCAGGACGTCAGGATTGGCGGACACGTGTCACTCACTGCATGTCTGGGCTTCCTCCCTGGAAGTGGATTCCGGCCGGCATATGGCTTTGACGCAATGCATTGTCATCGCGTCTGGTGCAACGGATGGCGGGCATGCGAGAGGGCGGCTCGCTGTCCTTGACACCCTCCACCCGCCTGTATCTGATGCGCGGCCTCTTGCACGGTGCCCGGGACCGCGGGCGGCCTGAGAGCCACCAGCCGTTACATCATCACAGCGAAGGGAGCAGGGTTCATGCGGAGAGGTTTGTCCTCGTCTCGGGATTGGAGCCGGATGGGAGCCCTGCTCCCGGTACTCGCATTGCTGACCCTCACGGGCTGCCCGAGCGAGCCGACACCTCCGGCGCCCCGGAGCCTCCGGGGCAAGAGCCCCCGCCGCCTCCGGCGCCCACGCCCGTGAGCCGCGTTTTCACCAATCCCCTGCGGGCCTCCATTCCGGGCGGAGGCTTCGTGGAGACCTGCGCCGACCCGACTCTCATCCGCGGCCAGGGCAGCGATACGTCTTGGTACATGCTGTGTACCTCGGACCCGCTGAACGAGCAGGACCGGGACAGCTCGGGCCGCTACAAACACCACCTGCTGCCCGTCCTCAAGTCGCAGGATCTGGTCAACTGGGCCTACGTGGGGGATGCGCTGACCCAGATCCCGGATTGGGCGAAACCCGGCGCCGGCATCTGGGCCCCCGAGATCGCCTGGTTCAACGACAAGTTCTATCTGTATTTCACCGTCACCGACACCCAGGAGGGCGGCAGCGCCATCGGCGTCGCGACGAGCGACAGCCCCACCGGGCCCTGGACAATCTCGAACAAGCCCGTCGTGGAGCCGCACGAGAACGTCTGCTGTGGCAACTCCAGGCGGCACGTGTACGACCCCGAGGTCCTCGTCACGCAGGGGGGTAAGCGGTACATCTATTACGGCAGCTATTACGGGGGCATCTCCGTGCGCGAGCTCTCGGAGGATGGCCTCACCTCCGACAAGTACACCCAGGTGGATGTCGCCACCCCCAACCGCTACGAGGCGCCCAACGTCATCCAGCATGGGGAGTATTATTATCTGCTGGCCTCCGCCGCGGAGTGCTGCCGGGGCGCGCTCACCGGCTACAGCGTCTTCGCCGGACGCTCCAAGCAGCCCTACGGCCCCTTCGTGGATCGTGAAGGCGTGCGCCTCACCTACAACCGCGTGGGCGGCACGCCCGTGCTGGGCGCCAATGGCAACCGCTGGGTGGGGGTGGGGCACAACAGCGTCTTCACCGACACGGGCGGCCAGGACTGGATCGTCTATCACGGCATCGACCGCCACGACCCCTACGTGTCGAGCACGCCGGGCGGGGGAGATCTCCTCAACAAGCGTCCGATGCTCATGGACGCGCTGGACTGGGTGGACGGCTGGCCGGTGGCGCGCGGAGGCCAGGGGCCCTCGGACACCGAGCAGCCCGCTCCCGCCGCCCAGGCCAACGAGAAGAGCCGCTACGCGCCCGTCTTCGCGAAGCAGGAACTGCCGGGCGCGGAGCTGCCCGCCTTCTCGGACGAGTTCAATGGCTCCTCGCTGGACGCGAAGTGGTCCTGGACGCGTCCTCCCGTGATGAGTGACTACGGCGTGGAGGCGGGCCAGTTCCGTTTCAACACCCGGAACAAGGACATCTACCAGGGCGACAACGCCGCCGCCGTGCTCTGGCGACCCGCTCCCACGGGGAACTTCCTCGTGGAGACGAAGATGTCGCTGAACCTTCCGCCGGTGAGCTGCTGCCACAACTTCGTCCAGGCGGGTCTGCTCATCCAGAAGGATGATGACAACTACGTGCGGCTGACCCACGTCTCGTACTACGAGACCCGGCAGATCGCCTTCTCCAAGGAGGTGTCGCTGGAGCAGGTGCCGGTGGGGGCGCCGCTCTTTGGCGATACCTATGGAGGCCCCGCCGACGAGACCGTCTGGATGCGGATCGCCCGGCGGGTCCAGGGCAGCGAGGAACTCTACACCGCGTATTCGAGCCGGGATGGCACGACCTGGACGCGGACCGCGACGTGGACCCACGCCCTGGGCGCGGCGCCCCGGCTGGGCCTGTTGTCGATTGGTGGAGAAGGTTTCGTCGCCACCTTCGACTACGTGCGAGTTTATGAGTTGAAGGAGTAGAACGGACGCCGCTGTCTGGGCAACACCGTCGCTTGTGGTGCACCGAGTGGAGCTTCGTTGATTTCAGCGGCGGGCCGGTTTCGCCGCTCACCTGGAGGGACGCATGAGATGGATGATCGTGGCGGCGATGGTCGCCCTGGTGGGTTGTAAGCAGCAGGCCGCGGAGAACAAGGCGCCGGCTGCGGGCGCCGAGGGCGCGGGCGGCGCTCCGGTGGCCAAGAAGCTGTCCGTGGGTTTCTCTCAGGTGGGCGCCGAGAGCGCCTGGCGCACGGCGGAGACGAATTCGATCCGCGGCGAGGCGGAGAAGCGGGGCGTGGACCTCAAGTTCGCCGACGCCCAGGGCAAGCAGGCCCAGCAGATCCAGGCCCTCACGTCCTTCATCGCGCAGAAGGTGGACGCCATCGTGCTCGCCCCGGTGGTGGAGACGGGCTGGGATGTGGTGCTGACGCGCGCCAAGGAGGCCAACATCCCGGTCATCCTCGTGGACCGCGGCATCAAGACGAGCGACGAGAGCCTCTACACCACGCTCATCGCCAGCGACTTCGTGGAGGAGGGGCGCATGGCGGCCGAGTGGCTCGCCAAGAAGACCAACGGCAAGGCCAACATCTACGAGCTGCAGGGCACCACGGGCGCCGCTCCGGCCATCGATCGCAAGAAGGGCTTCGAGGAGGTCCTCGCGAAGTACCCGGACCTGAAGATCATCAAGAGCCAGAGCGCCGACTTCACCCGCGCCAAGGGCAAGGAGGTCATGGAGGCCTTCATCAAGTCCGACCGCGAGAAGATCCAGGCCGTCTACGCCCACAATGACGACATGGCCCTGGGCGCCATCCAGGCCCTGGACGAGGCGGGCATGAACCCGGGCAAGGACGTGACGCTTATCTCGGTGGATGGCGTGAAGGGTGCCTTCGAGGCGATGGTCGCCGGCAAGCTCAACGCCACGGTCGAGTGCAACCCGCTGCTCGGGCCCCTCGTCTTCGACACCATCAACAAGGTCCGGGCGGGAGAGAAGGTCGAGAAGTTCATCAAGAGCAATGACCAGCTCTTCGAGCAGAGCACCGCGGCACAGGTCATCGGCTCGCGTGAGTACTGAGCCCATCCTCGTCGCTCGCGGAGTCCAGAAACGTTTTCCCGGGGTCCACGCGCTGGCGGGCGTGGACCTCGAAGTTCGTGCGGGCGAAGTCCACTCCTTGATGGGCCAGAATGGCGCCGGCAAGTCGACGCTCATCAAGATCCTCACCGGCGTCTATGCGCGAGATGGAGGCTCCCTCTCCTTCGAGGGTCGTGACTTCCATCCCACCTCGCCGGGCGATGCCCAGAAGAAGGGCATCAGCACCATCTACCAGGAACTCAGCCTCATTCCGACCCTGACGGTGGCGGAGAACCTGTTCCTCGGCCGCGCCCCCCGGCGCTGGTTCGGCATCGACTGGCGGGCCATGCGCCGCCAGGCCGAGGAGATCCTCGCCACCTTCGATCTGCACGTCGACGTCACCCAGCCGCTGGGCACGTTGTCGGCCGCCGTGCAGCAACTCGTGGCGATCGCCCGCGCCGTGCAGACGCGCGCCCGGGTGCTCATCATGGACGAGCCGACCTCGAGTCTCGACAGCCACGAGACGGAGGTGCTGCTCGACACCATCGTGAAGCTGAAGCAGCGGGGACTGGGCATCATCTTCGTCACCCACTTCCTGGATCAGGTCTACCGGGTGAGCGATCGCATCACCGTGCTGCGCAACGGCGCGCACGTCGGCACGTACGAGGCGAGCCAGCTGTCGCGTCTGGATCTGGTCTCGCACATGCTGGGCAAGGTGCCCGAGGAAGTGGAGCCCGCGCTGCACGAGCATGGGTCCACCCAGAGGCCGGTGGTCGTCGAGGCCCGTGCATTGGAGCGCCGGGGGGTGCCCGCGTTCGATCTGACGTTGCACGAGGGCGAGGTGGTGGGCTTCGCGGGGTTGTTGGGCTCGGGCCGCACGGAGGCCGCGCGTCTGTTGTTCGGCGCCGACCATGCCCGGAGCGGAACGATCAATGGGGAGTCTCCGAAGGGTCCCCGCCACGCGATTGATCAGGGGATGGCTTTCCTGCCCGAGGATCGCAAGGCGGAGGGCATCTTCCCGGAGTTGTCGGTGCGCGAGAACATCGCGCTGGTGGTCCAGCGCAAGCTCGGCTTCACCTTGTCGTCCGCACGCCGGTGCAGCTCGCCCAGGAGTTCGTGACGAAGCTGGGCATCAAGACGCCCTCGGTGGAGCAACCGATCCGCCTGCTCAGTGGCGGCAACCAGCAGAAGGTCATCCTCGCCCGGTGGCTCGCGTACGAGCCGCGCCTGCTCATCCTCGACGAGCCGACGCGCGGCATCGACGTGGGGGCGAAGGGGGAGATCGAGAAGCTCATCCAGCAACTGTCCCAGAAAGGACTCGCGGTGCTCTTCATCTCGGCGGCGCTGGAGGAAGTGCTCCGGCTGTCTCATCGCATCGCCGTGTTCCGGGATCGCAAGAAGGTGGGGGAGCTGTCGCGCACGACGCTTCCCGAGGTCATGAAGATGATCGCCAGCGAGGACACCGATGCGCGCTAGGAATTTCTGGCCCTGGGTGGCGCTCGCGGCGCTGCTCGTCTTCAACCTGCTGTTCACTCCGGGCTTCGCGCGGCTGGAGCTGCGCGACGGCCGGCTGTTCGGCACGCTCGTGGACATCTTCCAGAACGGCGCCCCCGTCATGCTCCTGTCCGTGGGGATGACGCTGGTCATCGCCCTGGGAGGAATCGATCTGTCGGTCGGCTCGGTGATGGCGCTATCGGGCGCGGTCGCGGCGCTGTTGATGACGGAGCAGGGGCAGTCGGTGCCCGTGGCGGTGCTGGCCGCGCTGGCCCTGGCGCTGGGGGTGGGCGCTTTCAACGGGGCGCTCGTCGCCTATGGAGGCATCCAGCCCATCATCGTGACGCTGGTGATGCTGGTGATGGGGCGGGGGCTCGCGCAGGCGCTCACGCATGATCAGAAGATCCGCTTCGAGGTGCCGGCCTTCGAGTTCATCGGCAATGGGACGGTGCTGGGCCTGCCGTTTCCCATCTTCCTCGTGGCGGCGCTGGCGCTGCTCGTGGGGCTGATGCTGACCAAGACGGCGGCGGGGCTCTACCTCGAGGCGATGGGGAGCAATCCGCGCGCCGCGCGGTTGTGTGGCTTGCGGGTGCATGTGATCCGGCTGGTGGCGCACATGACGTGTTCCTTGTGCGCGGGGCTCGCCGGGCTCATCGCCGCGGCGGACATCAAGGAGGCGGACGTGGCCAACGCCGGGCTCTACCTGGAGTTGGATGCCATCCTCGCCGTCGTGCTGGGCGGCACGAGCCTGACGGGAGGGCGGGCCAACCTGGTGGGCTCGCTCATCGGGGCCACCTTCATCCAGACGCTCACCACCATGCTCCAGATGCGCGGGGTCATCACCGAGCACACGCTCATCATCAAGGCGGCGGTGGCGCTGTCCGTGTGCTTCATGCAGACGCCCGCCTTCGAGCGGCTGGCGCGCCGCTTCCGGTCCGCGGAGGCCGCATGAACTTCGTGCGCAAACACATCACCGTGCTGGCGGGCTTGTTCGTCTACGTGCTGCTCTACGCGGTGGCGGCCCTGCGCTACGAGGGCTTCTTCTCGCTGCCGGTCTTCATCAACTTCCTGTCCAACAACGCGGTGCTGGGCATCGTGGCGGTGGGCATGACGTTCGTCATCCTCTCGGGGGGAATCGATCTGTCCGTCGGGGCGGTGATGTCCTTTTCCAGCGTGCTCATCGGCGTGCTGGTGATGGACCTGCACTGGAACGTGTACGCGGCCATCGCGGCGGCGGTCGTGTGTGGCACCACGTTGGGCGCGGTGATGGGGGCCATCATCCACGCGACGGGCATCAAGCCGTTCATCGTCACGCTCGCGGGGATGTTCTTCGTCCGGGGCCTCGCCTTCCTCATCCACCTGGAGTCCATCGCCATCTCGGAGCCGCACCACACCGCCATCGCCCTGGCCAGCGTGGGGCCGCTGCCGGTGACGGCGGTGCTGTTCCTCGGCTTCGTGCTGGTGGGGTGGTACGTGGCGGTGCTCACGCCCTTCGGGCGCGAGGTCTACGCGCTCGGGGAGGGGAGGAGGCCGCGCTGCTCATGGGCCTGCCGGTGCGGCGCACGAAGATCGCGGTCTACGCCGTCAGCGGCTTCTGCGCGTCCTTCGCCGGGGCGGCGCTCACCTTCTACCTGTCGAGCGGCAGCCACCTGGAAGGCGTGGGCATGGAGCTCGACGCCATCGCCACGGTGGTGATTGGCGGCACGCTGCTGGCGGGCGGAGTGGGCTCGGTGTTCGGCACGCTCATCGGCGTGTTGATGCTGGGCCTCATCCTCACGTCCATCACCACGTACGAAGGCATGATGAGCTCGGGGATGACCCGCGTGGCCATTGGCGGCCTGCTGCTCGCGTTCGTGCTCCTGCAGAAGGTGCTGACGCGGCGGGCGGGCGTGGGCCGCGCCACCTGAGCAAAGCAGAAGGCCCGTCCCTTCCCGTGGCGCCTCGCGGAGCCGGGAAGGAGACGGGCCTTGGAAGCGTCTCCCACGGTCAGGTGCCGTGGGAGCCTTTCCTGGGGAAGACTAGAACCACCACTCCACGCGCGTGCCCAGGTAGTGGCCGACCTTCACCGGACGGCCGTTGTCGGACACGGTCTGCTGGTAGGGCGAGACGAGGCCGAGCGCCGCGGCGTTGTTGTAGAAGGCGGCCGTGTAGAAGAGGCGGAAGTGGGGGCGGGCCCACATGGTGCGGCCACCGAGCGGAACGAAGGTGGGGGCGATGGTCAGCTTCAGGGCCGTGGCCGGTCGCCTTGGGCGATCTCGGCCTGCTTGACGCCGTTGTAGTGGACCTCGCCGATGAGGTGGAGGTGATCGGTGAAGTAGTACTCGCCGCGGGCGCCCACGCCGAAGTCCATGGCGCTGCCCACGGTGGTGCCGGGCCCACCCTCGGGCACGGTCAGGTTCCGCAGACCCTGGCTCCAGTTCAGGATGGCGTAGGCGTTGAGGCTGAAGGAATTGCCGAAGTTGTAGAGGAAGTGATCCACGGCCTGGATGCCCGCGGAGTCGTCGAAGACGCCCTGGGTGTTGGCCTGGCCGAACGAGTAGTACGTCTGCGCACCGCCACGCGCGCCGCTGGCGGCGCGGCTGCCGTAGCGGATGGACATGTCATTGAAGGAGCCGTTGCCCAGGTCGAAGTGCGCCTTGGCGCCCAGCACCCAGCCCAGGTCGGCGTTGAGGCCCACCTGGGTGCCATCCTCCCGCGTCGCCTTGGCGGCCGGCAGCAGGTGCAGCTCCGCCAGACCGTGGAAGGAGTGACCGGACTCGAGCTTGTGCACGTACTGCGCGACGAACACGGTGCGCTGGCGCCGGATGTCTCCCGCGCCCAGGCGGCCGTCACCGTTCACGTCGAAGTTGTACTGCCCGCTGTTGAGCGAGCCCTGCATGATGATGGCCAGATCCAACGGGCCGTACATCACGCCACCGCCCTGTCCCACCAGGTTGTTGAAGTAGAAGATATCCGCGATGTGTACGTCCGTGCCGCGGTAGAACCGGGCGCCGCCCCACACCCGCAGGGTGGGCAGGAGGATGTTGCCCGCCTCGATGTAGGCCTGGGAGAGCGAGATGACGAGCGGGTCGCCGTTGCTGCTCGCCCCGCCGGCGAACAGGCCGTTCTGGGAGTACATGGCCGGGGTGATGACGAAGTCCACGTACGGCGCGCTGGTGTCCGTGCTCGGCGCGAGCAGATGCAGCTTGACCGCGGGCTCGAGATAGTCGCCTTCCTCGAGACGGCCGCCGATGGCGCTGCCCGTCACGTTCATGCGCTGTCCCATGACGTAGCGACCCGACGTGGGATCCCAGGCCGCGCCCATGCGGCCATACATGGAGATCTCCAAACGGTCGTACAGGAGGCTCGCGTTCGCCGACGGGGCACCCGTCGTCAGGGCGATGACGCACAGCATCAGGCAAACGCGCCAGAGGCGGGACAAGGTAGAGGTGGAGGCAAGTGTCATGAAGTCAATCTCACAAGGGGTCCGCAGGGCAGCTCATACCCTGCTGCACATACTCTGACACCGAAGTTGTTGGGTTTGTCGAGAAAATTAGGGATGCTGCTACGCGTCGATATTCCCGCCGGAGGCAGGCGTCAAATGCGAGACACGCGGAGGACCTTCACGAGGGCCACCGCTCCATTTTTCCTGTTGGAAAGTACCGGCCTGGGCAGGTGCTCGACGCTGAAACGTGTAAGCAAGGCCATGGGCGCGGGGGCGGGATTCGGCTCGTTCCACCAACGCAGTCCGCGGGTCCGGCGTTCATGCCTGTCTACGTTGGCTTTGGCTTGATTGGTTTGAAGTCCTATGGTCCGTGCCGTTGGATGGCGGCGGTGGGCGGCGGCGTGACTGAATTCTTGACTTGTAACGCATTGATGAACCACGAGGGGACGCGTTGAGTATGGCGGACAGCGGCACGAAGGCATCAACCCATCCATCCTCCGAGGGCTCCGCGCCGAGCGCGAGTTCGATGCTGGCCCGGCAGCGCGTGCGGGCGGCGTGGCTGTTTCTGCTGCCCACGCTCGTCGTGTTGGCGGGAGTGGCGGGGTGGCCTCTCTTGCGGACCTTCTGGTTCGCCTTCACCAATGCGAACCTCGGCAGCACCGAGCCGCCCGAGTTCGTCGGCCTGGAGAACTTCGTCGTGGTGATGGAGGACCCGGACTGGTGGCGCTCGGTGCGCAACACGTTCCTGTTCACCGGGGTCTCGGTGACGCTGGAGACGGTGCTGGGGATGATCATCGCGCTCACGCTCAACAGCCGCTTCCGGGGCCGGGGCGTGCTGCGGGCGGCGGTGCTGGTGCCGTGGGCCATTCCCACGGTGGTGTCCGCGAGGATGTGGGGGTGGATGTTCAACGACCAGTACGGCGTCATCAACGAGATGTTTCTGTACTTCGGATTGATCTCCGAGCCCATCGCCTGGACGGTGGATCCGAATCTGTCCATGGCCGCCATCATCGCGGTGGACGTGTGGAAGACGACGCCGTTCATGACACTGCTGCTGCTCGCGGCACTGCAGATGCTGCCGGACGAGCTCTACGAGGCGGCGCGCCTGGATGGAGCCCACCCGGTGCTCGTCTTCTTCCGGATCACCCTGCCGCTCATCCGGGGGCCGATGCTGGTGGCCATCATCTTCCGCGTGCTCGACGCCCTGCGGGTGTTCGATCTGTTCTACGTGCTCACCAGCAACAGCAGCGAGTCCATGTCCATGGCCGTCTATGCCCGGCAGCAGATGTTCGAGTTCCAGGATCTGGGCGTGGGGGCCGCGGCGGCGACGCTGCTCTTCGCGCTCATCGCGTTGTTCACCATCATCTACATGGTGGTGAATCGCAACTCGGTGATTCAGGAGGCCGCATGAGCCAGGCCCTGACGTGGTTGAAGCGGATCTCGTTCGGCGTGTTGGTGACGGTCATCACCCTCTACACGCTCTTCCCCTACTATTGGGCGGTGGTGTCGTCGCTCAAGAAGGGCAGCGCGATCTTCCAGGTGGAGTGGTGGCCCAAGCAGCCGGAGTGGCGCAACTACGTCGCGGTCTTCACCGAGCAGCCCTTTGGCCGCAACCTGCTCAACTCGGTGGTGGTGGCCAGCGCGGTGGTGATCGTGTCGCTCTTCCTGGCGATCACCGCCGCCTTCGCCCTGGCGCGCATCCGCTTCCGGGGGCGCATCCCGCTCATGCTGATGATCCTCGGCGTGTCGATGTTCCCGCAGATCGCGGTGCTCTCCGGCATGTACGAACTCATCCGCGCCCTGGGGCTGTACAACACGCTGTCCTCGCTGATTCTCTCGTACATGCTCTTCACGTTGCCGTTCACCGTGTGGGTGTTGACGACGTTCATGCGCGAGCTGCCCAAGGAACTGGAGGAGGCGGCGGTGGTGGATGGCGCCACGCCCTGGGTCATCTGCATGCACGTCTTCCTGCCGCTCCTGAGGCCGGCGCTGGTGACCACGGGCCTGCTCGCCTTCATCGCGGCGTGGAACGAGTTCATCTTCGCCCTGACGTTCACGCTGGATCAAAGCGCGCGCACGGTGCCGGTGGCCATCGCGCTGATGAGTGGCGCCAGCCAGTTCGAGTCGCCCTGGGGCCTCATCATGGCGGCGTCCGTCATCGTGACGACGCCGCTCATCATCCTGGTGCTCATCTTCCAGCGCAGCATCGTCTCCGGCCTCATGGCGGGCGCCGTCAAGGGCTAGAAACGGCTCCGCCCCACACGGTGTGCGCACCGTGCGGGGCGGGGAGGGCGCCCGGGACGCGCGCCCGGGGCTCAGGCGGCCTTCGCCTCGCCCTTGCCGAAGGTCAGGCCGTCCTGGTCCGCGTCCACGAGGATGTGCTCCCCGGGGCGTAGTCTCCGTTGAGCACCTTGCGCGCCAGCGGATCCATCAGGTGCTTCTGGATGGCGCGCTTGAGCGGACGCGCGCCGTACACTGGATCGTAGCCGCGCTCGGCCAGCAGCGTCGCGGCCTTCTCCGTGAGCGACAGGGTGAGCCGCTTGTCCGCGAGCAGCTTCTGCAGGCGCCCCATCTGGATGTCCACGATGCGCTGGATGTCGCGCTTGCGCAGCGGCTCGAAGAGGATGATCTCGTCCACGCGGTTGAGGAACTCCGGCCGGAAGTGCTGGCGCAGGATGCCCAGCACGTCCTCGCGCGTGCGCTCGTCCAGCTCGTCCTTGCCCGCCATGCCCTCCTGCAGCGCCTGCGAGCCGATGTTGCTCGTCATGATGAGCACCGTGTTCTTGAAGTCCACGGTGCGCCCCTGGCTGTCCGTCAGCCGGCCCTCGTCGAGCAGCTGCAGCAGGATGTTGAAGACGTCCGGGTGGGCCTTCTCGATCTCGTCGAAGAGGATGACGGTGTACGGACGGCGGCGCACGGCCTCGGTGAGCTGGCCGCCCTCGTCGTAGCCGACGTAGCCCGGGGGCGCGCCCACCAGGCGGGCCACGGAGTGCTTCTCCATGTACTCGGACATGTCGATGCGCACCATGGCGGTGTCGTCATCGAAGAGGAACTCCGCGAGCGCCTTGGCCGTCTCCGTCTTGCCCACGCCCGTGGGGCCCAGGAAGATGAACGAGCCGATGGGCCGGTTGGGATCCTGCAGGCCCGAGCGCGCGCGGCGCACGGCGTTGCTCACCGCCTCGATGGCGCTGCGCTGGCCGATGACGCGCTGGGCGAGCCGGTCCTCCATGTGGACGAGCTTCTGCACCTCGCCCTCCATGAGCTTGGAGACGGGGATGTGAGTCCACTTGGCCACCACCTGGGCGATGTCCTCCGCGTCCACTTCCTCCTTGAGGAACTTGTGGCTCTTCTGCAGCTCGGCCAGCTTCTCGTTGCCCTGGGAGATCTCCTTCTCCAGGCCGGGGATGACGCCGTACTTCACCTCGGCGGCCTTGTTGAAGTCGCCCTGGCGCTCGGCCGCGGCCTGATCGTTCTTGGCCTTCTCGAGCTTCTCCTTCTTCTCGCGGATGCCGGCGATGGCCTTCTTCTCCGAGTCCCAATGGGCCTTGAGCGCGGTGAAGTTCTCGCTGAGGTTGGCCAGCTCCTTTTCGATCTTCGAGAGCCGCTCCTTCGAGTGGGGATCCGTCTCCTTGCGCAGGCCCTCGCGCTCGATCTCCAACTGGGTCATCTTGCGGCGGATGTCGTCGATCTCCGTGGGCATGGAGTCGATCTCGATGCGCAGGCGGCTGCACGCCTCGTCCACGAGATCGATCGCCTTGTCGGGCAGGAAGCGGTCGGAGATGTAGCGGTTGGACAGCGTCGCCGCGGCCACGAGGGCCGAGTCCTGGATGCGCACGCCGTGGTGCACCTCGTAGCGCTCCTTGAGGCCGCGCAGGATGCTGATGGTGTCGTGCACCGTGGGCTCGCCCACCATCACCGGCTGGAAGCGCCGCTCGAGCGCCGCGTCCTTCTCGATGTGCTTGCGGTACTCGTCGAGCGTGGTGGCGCCCAGGCAGTGCAGCTCACCGCGCGCGAGCGCCGGCTTGAGCATGTTGCCCGCGTCCATGGAGCCCTCGGCCTTGCCGGCGCCCACCAGGGTGTGCAGCTCGTCGATGAAGAGGATGATCTCCCCGGCCGAGTCGGCCACCTCCTTGAGCACCGCCTTGAGGCGCTCCTCGAACTCACCGCGGAACTTGGCGCCGGCCACCATGCCGCCCAGGTCCAGCGTCACCAGGCGCTTGTTCTTGAGCCCCTCGGGCACGTCGCCGTCGACGATGCGCCGCGCGAGCCCCTCGGCGATGGCCGTCTTGCCCACGCCCGGCTCGCCGATGAGCACCGGGTTGTTCTTCGTGCGCCGGCTGAGCACCTGGATGCAGCGGCGGATCTCCTCGTCGCGGCCGATGACGGGATCCAACTTCCCGGCGCGCGCCGCGTCGGTCAGATCGCGCCCGTACTTCTCCAGCGCCTGGTAGGTGGACTCGGCGTCCTGGCTCGTCACCCGGGCCGAACCGCGCACCTCCTTGAGGCTGGACAGCACGCGCTCGCGCGTCACGCCGGAGGACTTGAGCACCTCGCCCACGTTCCCCTTGTCCTGCGTGAGGGCGAGCAGCAGGTGCTCGCTGGAGACGAAGTCATCCTTGAGGGACTTCGCCTCGTCCTCCGCCTTGTCGAAAACCTTGGCCGGCGCTGGCGCACGGCCGCGCTCGCCTCCCTGCATGCGGGGCAGCTTCTGGAGCGCCTCGCCCAGCCGGGACGCGAAGAGCTTCACGTCCACGCCGATCTTGCGCAGCAGGGGCTCGACGATGCCGTCCTTCTGTTCGAGCAACGCCGCCGCGAGATGCTCCGGCTCGTAGTCCGGGTTGTCGGCACGCCGGGCCAGAGACTGACCTTCCTGGATGGCCTCCTGGGCCTTCACCGTATACTTGTCGAGTCGCATGCCACCAACGTAAGGGCGGGGATCCCCTTGGCAAGGAAGGCCTGTCCGACCTCTCTTCACGCCCCGTGGGGGTTTTTCAGGGATTTTCTGGCTCTTCGGGAGTTGCCTTCCCCCACTCGGTCCAGGTATATGCCCGCGCGAACACCCTGGGGGGCACCCACCTGGAATCGCACGGCGGTTACCTCATTCGAGTCGAGTCGCTGGGCAGCCTGCGGTTGAGGGCGCTCGCTCAGCAGGCGCTCGTCGAGGACGGCGCCCCGGTGGACACGGTGCTCTCCCTGTCCGTCTATCCGCGGCGGAAGATCGTCCGCCTGGCCCTGGACTCGGCCCTCACGGCGGGCCGCCGGGGGGCCCACTGGTACAGCACCCACCACGCGCTCGCCCGCGCCCTGTCACGCGCCACCGGCGTCACCGTGCACACCTACGTGTACGATCCCCAGGAGTACGAGGAAGTGCTCGCCTTCGGCCGGGGACAGCATGTGGGCGGAGAGCGACTGTTCTACGACACGGTGGATCTGCCCGAGTGTGTGGACGGGGAGTTCGACGACGCGGCGTTCGCGCGGATGCAGGCGCGCTGGCCCCTGGGGCACCTGGCGTGGGTCTTCGGGGTGGAGCGGGAGCTGTTGCTGCAACTGCACCAGATGAAGCCGACGCGGTTGAGTCTCCAGGACTCGGGGCCGGAGCTGTCCCTGGAGCACCTGCTGCACGGCATCGCGGCCTGAGCCCGCCGCTCGAGGGCTACTCCTCGTTGGCGAGGGGCCCATCGCTCAGGCTGATGGCCTGACGCACCCGCTCGCTCTGGAAGTACTGGCCGAGCACGGCGAAGGAGCCGGCGACGAGGGCCGTGAGGCCAATGGTGGTGGCGGGCAGCAGCCAGGCCATGAGTTCCAGGGGCGCGGCGGGGGGGCCCTGGAACTCGGGGAGTGTCTTCAGGGCCTCGGCGATGACGGGGCCCGTGCGCCGGGCGACCACGGCGTTCTGGGCACCGTCGATGGTGCGCAGCAGGGCGGCGGCGATGGTGGAGCCCGCGAGCATCCGGCGCATCCGCTCCAGGGGGAGCCCGTCGGGCCGCAGCAGCCGGCCGGCGGACACGAAGGCGAGCGAGCACACCACCGAGAGGGCGCCGAGGAAGAGCGAGCGCGACTCCCGCAGCGGCTGGAGCGCGGAGAGCTGGGCCTTGGCGATGCGGGCGTCGAGCACCGGGTCTCCCACGAGGGAGAAGTGGGCGGTGTTCCGGGGGTCCTCGAGCTGGCTGAGCCCCAGGCACTCGCTCAGGGCGAAGAAGCCCGTGAAGGCGGAGAGCACGAGACAGACGAAGGCCGCGAAGCGCAGGCCTCGCGGCAGGGGGCCCTTGTGGGGGGCGGGTGCGGCCGGGGGCGTCACCGTTTGTTCGCCTCCACGAAGCGCAGGCGCAGGTCGGCGAGGAGGTTGTCGAAGAGCTGCTTCTCCTCGCCCGTGAGGTTGCCGCGGGTCTTCTCCTGCAGCATCCCCAGCAGATCCAGGCTCTGGCGCGCGAGCACCAGGTCCCGCTCGGCCTTGCCCGTCTCCGGGTTGGAGGCCTCGCCCAGGTGGATGAGGGCGCTGGACGCCAGGCCAATGAGGAAGGTGCTGAAGGTGATGGGGGCCTCGGGCGCGCCCGGCTTCGGCTCGCCCCTCATCACGAAGGTCTCTCCGCGCTTCTCATCGCTCATGGGCTCACTCGTTGGCTTCGGCGTCCTCGTCGCCCTCGTCCTCGTCCTCGTCCTCGTCGTCCTCGAAGTCGTCGTCGAGATCCTCGTCCTGCATCAACGTCTCGACGGGCACGGACTTCTCGGTCACGTCCGGCAGGCCCTCGATGTGGCGCTTGTACGTCGCCTCGTCCAGCTGACCGCTGCGCAGGTAGCGCTCGACCGTGCGCTTGTCGAGGTGCTTGGGGTCCATCGCGTCTGCCATGCTCAACTCCTCGGAATCTCTTGGAAAAGGGCGCGCCACCTTATAGCAGGGCTCCCCCTGTCAACGCCGCTCAACCCCCCGCCCCTCCCGAGCCGATGAACGCCCCCTCTTCTCCCCGACTTCCACGAGAGTCGTCCCTCCCGGGTGACGACGCGCAGCAGGTATCCGAGCAGGTGCGGTGGTGGGGCGCCGCCTTTGACAGGGGCGTCCAGGGGACTAGCCTCGAGGCGAGAGGCGTATGATTCACAAAACCCATGGTCAGGCGCCGCGCCGGCCCAACATCGGCATCACCCCGGACTTCAGCGCGAGCCGGCCGGATTCGCTCTTCCCCAGCTACGAGCTGAGGGCGGCCTACCCGGAGGCGGTGTTGCGCGCGGGGGGCTGCCGCTGGTGCTGCCGTACTCGGACGACGCGGCATGTGTGGAGTCCTACCTGGACCGCATCTCCGGACTGATGGTCACCGGAGGCGCCTTCGACATTCCCCCGGACGCCTATGGCGAGACGGCGCGCGAGGGCCTGGGGCCGATGAAGCCGCCGCGCACGGCGTTCGAGACGGCGCTGATGCGCGGGGCCCTCAAGCGCAACATGCCGGTGCTGGGCATCTGCGGGGGCATGCAGCTGCTCAACGTGGTGCTGGGCGGCACGCTGTTCCAGGACATCGGCCTCGAGGTGCCCGGCGCGAACTCGCACCAGCAGACGCATGACCGCACCCAGCCGCAGCACCCCGTGGAGGTGCGCGATGGCACGCACCTGTCGGAGGCGCTCGGCCGGGGTCAGCTCATGGTGAACTCCACCCACCACCGGGCGGTGTCGAAGCTGGGCGAGCAGGTGGTGGTGAGCGCGACGGCGCCCGATGGGGTGGTGGAAGCCATCGAGTCGCCGCAGCACGTCTTCGCGCTGGGCGTGCAGTGGCACCCGGAGCTGATGCTCCAGACGATTCCCTTGAGCGCGGGCATCTTCCGGCTGCTGGTGCAGAAGTCGCGCGAGCACCGGCGCTGAGTGCGCCACCCACCGTGCTGTCAGACCTCCGTGGCAGACATGCGGGGCCGAGCATGGTGAGAGGACATGGCCCCGAAAGAACAACGTCTGCGCGAGCTGCTCCAACTGCCGCCCGCCGCCGCCGTTCCCGCTGACGCCTCCTGGCCCGACGAGTACTGGGACGAGACCTTCCTGCGGCTGGGGCGCGGGTATGTGTTCGAGCCCGACGCGGGCGACTTCCCCGTGGATCATTCACGCCTGATGGCGGAGCTGCTGCCGCTCGTCTCGCCGTGGCTGGCCGGGGCCCGGTTCTCCCAGGTGCTGCCGGGCCAGGGAGACCGGCGGGGGAGGGTGGGGGGCGTCCTTCGGGGAGGAGGATCGGGAGGGCAGGGGCGTGGCGTACCGCTACACGCTGCGCCTCACCCATGGGGGGCACCGCTACGGCGTCACGTTCCACGACAGCTCCGAGTACTACAACCTCAACGCCGTGCTGGCCCTGTTGAACGCGGCGCTGGAGTCGTGTGGCACGCCCCTGCGGCTCTTCGGCCTGGGCAACGTGGTCCTCCTGGGGCCGCTCGGGGGCCTGCAGCAAGCCCTCCGCGAGGGCTTCATTCCCGGCTTCGAGGGGGAGGGCATCCACGAGGAGTGGGAGCTGGAGGCCATCGACGCCTGGTGCGAGTCCGGAGACACGCCCGAGTCCCTGGCCCGACAACTCGAGAAGGGGCTGCGGCGGGTCCACGTCTCGCTCGTGGTATGAGCGGCCCCCATGGACATGGCCTCGAATACGGTGCTCATCACGGGCGGTGCCTCGGGTAGATGAACCAGCGCCGCTGAACACCTCGGCCCGTCCTCACTCCACGCGCGCCCGGCTCTCGAAGCGCGTGTACTCGGCGAGGAAGACGAGATCGATGTCCCCGATGGGACCGTTGCGCTGCTTGGCGATGACGAGCTGCACGGGGATGGCGCTGCTCGTGCGCACCTCGCCTCCGCCCTCGCCTTCGCCCTGATCCTCGCGATGGATGAACATCACCACGTCGGCGTCCTGCTCGATGGCGCCCGACTCGCGCAGGTCCGAGAGCATGGGCTTGCCACCCTTGCGCTCCTCCACCTTACGGCTGAGCTGGCTGAGCGCGATGATGGGCACCTCCAGCTCCTTGGACAGTTGCTTGAGCGAGCGGGAGATCTCCGAGATTTCCAGCTGGCGGCTCTCCACCTTGCCCTTCTGGTGCATGAGCTGGAGGTAGTCGATGATGATGAGCGACAGCCGGGGATCCCTCTGCTTGAGCCGCCGCGCCTTGGCGCGCAGATCGAAGGGGGACAGACCGCCCGAGTCGTCGATGTAGAGCGGGGCGTTGTAGAGCTTGCCCGCCATCTCCTGGAACTTCTCCTCGTCGTGAGGCGTGAGCCGGCCGCCGCGCAGCTTCTTCATGTCCACGCGCGCGCACGAGGCGAGCAGACGCATGAGGAGCTGATCCGCGGGCATTTCCAGGCTGAAGATGGCCGCCGCCCTGGCTTCCTCCTGGAGCGCCACGTGGGTGGCGATGTTCATCGCGAAGGACGTCTTGCCCACGCCGGGACGCGCCGCGAGGATGATGAGCTCGCCGGGGTGCAGGCCCGTGAGCTGGTTGTCCAGGTCGACGTAGCCCGTGGACAGGCCGGTGATGCCCGTCGTCGCGGTCTTCATCTTGTCGAGCAGGTCGAGCGTGTGCTCCATCAGCTCGCTCACCGGCCGCAGGTCGCCCTCGCGCTTCTTCTCCGCCAGGAGAAACACCTTGCGCTCGGCCTCGTCGAGCAGCACCTCCAGCTCGCCCGTCTCCTGGCTGGCCAGCTCCTGGATCTCCCGGCCCACGCCCGCCAGGCGCCGCCGGATGGCCTGATCCTTGACGATCTGCGCGTACTGGATGGCGTTGCCCGGCACGGGCACCACCTGATCCAGGCTCATCAGGTACGCGGGTCCCCCCACCGCGGCGAGCTGGCCGAGCACCTTGAGCTCCTCGGCCAGGGTGAGGTGATCCACCTGGCGGCTGGAGCCATCCAGCTTGATCATCGCCGCGAAGATCTGGGCGTGCGCGGGACTGGCGAAGTCGTCCGTGCTCACCACCTCCGCGAGGCTGGCGAAGATGCTGTTGTCCGCGAGCACGGCGCCCAGCACCGCGCGCTCGGCGGCCAGATCCTCGTGGCCCCGCCGCGTTCCCGTCCGAATGTCGAGGATGTTGTCCATGTTGTCCCGGCCAGTCTCCGCGCTACAGACGTGTGGCGCAACCCTGGCAGCCACCCCTGACACGTGCCCGGGTGCCCGCTCCCGCAAAGCGGAGGGCCGCCCGGGAGTGAACCCGGACGGCCCTCGGTGCTTCGCGCGATGTCAGGGGGGCTTTACGCCTCCGCCTGGACCTCGACCTTGATCTTCGCCGTCACCTCGCGGTGCAGGCGCAGCTCCACCTCGTACTGACCGGTGGCCTTGATGGGCTCGGCCGGTGCAGCTGGCGGCGGTCCACCGACTGGCCCTGGGCGGCGAGCGCCTCGGCGATGTCCAGCACGGTGACGGAGCCGTACAGCTTGTCCTGCTCACCCACCTTGCGGCGGATGGTGACCTTCACGGCGCCGAGCTTCTTGGCCTGCTCCTCGGCGGCGCCCTTGAGCTTGACGTTGCGCGCCGAGATGACCGCGCGCTCGTGCTCGAGCTGACGCACGTTCTGCTCGGTGGCGAGCACCGCCATCTTGCGCGGCAGCAGGAAGTTGCGGCCGAAGCCGTCCTTCACCGTCACGAGCTCACCGGACTTACCCAGGTTCGCGACGTCCTCACGAAGAATGACCTTCATTGAATGTCTCCGTTGGTGCGGGCGAGGGGACTAGCCGACCATCGCGTTGTAGGGGAGCATCGCCAGGCCGCGGGCGCGCTTGATGGCCGTGGCCACCTCGCGCTGGTGCTTGGCGCAGTTGCCGGAGATGCGGCGGGGGATGATCTTGCCGCGCTCGGTGACGAAGTACTTCAGCGTCGCCTGATCCTTGAAGTCCACCTGGGCGTTCTTCTCGGCGCAGAAGCGGCACACCTTCTTGCGGCCAAAGCCGCGGCCACCACCACGCTTCTCGTCATCGCCCCCGGCGCCACCCCGGCCGCCGCCATCCCGATCCCTGTCCCGATCCCGGTCGCCACCACCGCGGGACGAATTCCTGTCGCTGTTGCCAATCATTGAGCGTTCTCTCTTCTCTGGTAGGGGTCCGTGGAGGACCAAGGGGCTCACGCCTCCTCGGTGCTCTCCTCCTCAACCTCGCCCGCATCCTCGACCACGCCGCGCTCCTGCGCGGGGGCCACGCCCGGACGGGTCTCCTCGACATCACCGGCGAGCTTCACGTCCTCGAGCACCGGACGGCTCTCGGGATCCACCTCGTCCGCCAGCTTCGTGGACAGGTAGCGGGTGACCTCGTCGAAGTTGCGGAGGTTGCGCTCCACCTCGGCCACGATCTTGGTGCCACCCAGGTAGTGGGCATGCACGTAGATGGCGCGGGGCTGCTTGGCGATGGGGTAGAGCGTCTTCTTCTTGCCCCACACCGTGAAGCGGATGACCTTGCCGCCCTCACGGCCGACGATGCCACGGACGCGCTCCTTGAGCTTGTCCACGTTGTCGTCGGTGAGGTCCGGCTTGACCAGGAAGATGGTCTCGTACTCACGAAGCCGCTTGGCGGCCTGCGTCTCAGCCATGTTTCTCTCCCCTTGGGGTTGAGTGCCCCCGGGAACACCGAGGAGCGGGGAAACGGTCGGAGGGTCCAAGGGGGATCCTCCGCCGGGGACGGGAAACCGCGCGCCCGTCACCCTCGCGCTTTTGAAAAAGAACGATGAAGAGGGGGCCTTCTAAGGGCGCCCCGGCCCGGAAGTCAAGGCGCCCGCTTGTTGTAACGGTTCATCGCCGTGGCCAATCCGTCCCGCACCCACGTCTCGGCCGCGTCCGCCGCCTGGGCGAGCAGCTCGTCGAGCCTCCGGCGCTCCCCGTCGTCGAAGTTGGAGAGCACGTAGCCGGCCACCCGCTCCTTGGCGTTGGGGCCCTGCGGCTTGCCGATGCCGAAGCGCAGGCGGATGAAGCTGTCCGCCCCCAGGCTGGACACCGTGCTCTTGAGCCCGTTGTGGCCCCCGCTGCCGCCCCCCGCCTTGAGCTGCAGGCGGCCGAAGTCCAGATCCAACTCGTCGTGGATGACGAGCACGTCCTCCACCGCCACCTTGTAGAAGCGCGCCGCCTCGGCCACCGAGCGGCCCGACAGGTTCATGTAGGTCTGCGGCTCGAGGAAGACGACCTTCTCGCCCCCCAGGGTGCCCTGGCCCACGCGGGCCTGGAACTTCTCCTGGTGGAGCTCGGCGCGCGCGCGCGGCAGCAGCGTCTCCACCACCATGAAGCCCACGTTGTGCCGGTGGCGCTCGTACTCGCGCCCGGGATTGCCCAGTCCACAGATGATCTTCATGGCGGAGGCTCCGGAAAACAGACGGGGCCAGTCCTTTTGCCGGACCGGCCCCGCGAGTGTGACACAGGGAGGGGAACTACTTCTTCGCGCCAGCCGCGGGCTTGGCCGCCGCACCAGCCGCGGGCTTGGCCGCCGCACCAGCCGCGGGCTTGGCCGCCGCACCAGCCGCGGGCTTGGCCGCCGCACCAGCCGCCGCCGCCGCCGCGGGAGCCGCCTCGGCCACGCCCTCGGGCGCGCTGACGACCGCCACGGTGTAGTTGACGTGCGACTTCACCGTCACGCCCTCGGGCAGCTTCACGTCGTTGATGTGGAGCGCCTGGTTGATCTTCAGCGGCGTCACGTCCACCTCGATCTTCTCGGGGATGGCGTTCGGCTTGGCGTAGACCTCGACCACGCGGCGGGCCTGGGTGAGCAGACCGCCGTCGGCGACACCCTCGGAGCGGCCGGTGAGCACCAGCGGCACGTTCACCTTCACCTGCTCGCCCTCACGCACGGCGATGAAGTCCACGTGGAGCATCTGCCGGGTGAGCGGATCCTGCTGGTAGTCCTTGAAGAGCACCTGGTGCTCGCCGCCCACGCCCGTGAGGGTGAGCAGGGTGTTGAACTTGTGCGGGGTGTTGATGGCCTGGCGCACCGCCTTCGCGTCGACGGCGATGGACAGGGGCTTCTCCAGGTGCTTGCCGTAGACGACGGCGGGCACGAGGCCCTGGGTGCGCAGACGGCGGGCGGCGCCCTTGCCAGAACCCTCACGCGGCTTGACCTCGAGCGGGCGCTTGTCGATGGACATGGATTTCCTCGGTATGTGGACTGCGGTGTGTCCCCGGCCGACGTCCCGGCGCCTCTGGCATCCCGCCCCCGTGGCGGGCCCCAAGAGCAGCGCCTCGCTTTTCGGGCAAGGACCGGCAGGGTGTGCCCGCCACATGCCAGCGCGCGCGCCCCGAGTCAAGGCGCGTGGCGACGCAAGCAGCGGGCCCTCCCCGTCCGCCTACACGAAGAGCGAACTGAGCGAGTCGGCGCGGTGGATGCGCGCGATGGCCTCGCCGAAGAGGTGATCCGTGGTGATGACCCGGATCTTCCCGCACGCCTGGGCCGCGGGGGCCAGGGGCACGGTGTCCGTGAAGACGACCTCTTCCAGGGGCGAGTCCTGGATGCGCTGGATGGCGGGCCCGGAGAGGATGGGGTGGACGGCGTAGGCCACCACCCGGCGTGCTCCCCGCTCCTTGAGGGCGGCGGCCGCCTGGGTGAGCGTGCCGGCGGTGTCCACCATGTCGTCGATGAGCATCGCGTCCTTGCCCGCCACGTCGCCAATGAGGTTCATCACCTCGGAGGAGTTGGGCTTGGGCCGGCGCTTGTCGATGATGGCCAGGCTGCAGCCGAGCCGCTTGGAGTAGGCGCGCGCCCGCTCCACGCCGCCCGCGTCCGGCGACACGATGACGAGATCCTGCGCGTCGGGGAACTTCTTGCGCGCGTCCTCGAGGAAGACGGGCGAGGCGTACAGGTGATCCGAGGGGATGTTGAAGAAGCCCTGGATCTGCCCGGCGTGCATGTCCATGGACACCACGCGCGTGGCTCCCGCGCCCTCGAGCAGGTCCGCGATCAGCTTCGCGGTGATGGGCGTGCGCGGCGCCACCTTGCGATCCTGCCGGGCATAGCCGTAGTACGGGATGACGGCGTTGATGGAGGCGGCGCTCGCCCGCTTGAGCGCGTCACACATGATGAGCAGCTCCATCAGGTGATCATTGGCCGGCGGGCAGGTGGACTGGACGATGAAGATGTCCAGTCCGCGCACGTTCTCGCCAATCTCCACGTGGATCTCTCCGTCGGAGAAACGACCCACGTGCGCCTTGCCTAGCGGTCTCTTGAGGTAGTCGCAGATCCGCTGGGCCAGGGCCGGGTTGGAACTCCCGGAAAACACCTTGAAGTCGCTCGGGCTCATGAGGCGCGCTCCTAGCGCGCCCCGTGGCGGAAGGGAAGAGCCTTCCACCGCCAGCGAGCGACCCCAGGCTCAGTCGGCCACGGCTTCCATGTGGTACGAGCCCATCGCACCCATGCTGGTCTGCTGGTGCCGCTCGTACTCCAGGAGGATGGCCCGCTCCATCTGGGTGCGGGTGTCCGCGTTGAGCGGGTGGGCGATGTCCTTGTACGTCCCGTCCTTGCGCCGCTTGGCGGGCATGGCGATGAACAGGCCCGAGGCTCCGTGGATCACCTTCAAGTCCCGGATGACGAAGCAATGGTCCAGGGTGATGGTCACGTAGGCCTTCAGTTTGTCTTCTTCAACCGGATATACCTTGACGTCGGTGATGTTCATGGTCCCCCCAAGGACCCTTCGGATCCAAGCGCTGGGGAGAAGCCTGAAACAGACAGGCCTGGAAAAGCAAGTCTGTCGGGCCTGGATGTGCGTCACGCGACGGTTTGGTGGACCAGGTGCGCGAGGAAGGCCAGGTGGTAGATGTCGATCACCGTATAAAGCGCCGCGCCCGCCTGGATGGCGCGCTGGCTCAAGCGCATGGAGCGGTGCAGGCAGAGCAGGGCGAGCCCCAGGCTCACGATGGTGATCTTCACCGCCATGAACGACAGCGGCGAGTGCATGTAGGCCACCCGCATCAGCGGATTGAGCTCCTCGGCCACGTTCATCTGTAAAAAAGTCAGGGTGAAGAGCCCGTCCAGCAGGTTGAGCACCACCAGCAGCGCCGCCGCCGGCGTGATGTGGAACGAAGCCCCCTCGATACCCGCCCAACTCGACCCCTGCATCTGTGCTGTCGCCGCCACCCGTCACCTCGCCGTTCGAACCCGAAGCACTCCTTTTCAAGATGCTTGCCAGAGGCACGGGAGCTGGGGGCTCGGGGGGCGGGACCCCGGAAAGTTGACGACCCGGGGGGTCATGAAAGAGGTGGCCGTCGCTGTCGTCACCGCCCGGAACGAGCCCCTCGCGTGTACCAAATTCCCAAAGACATCGGGTGGATAGAGGTCATCTGCGGCTCGATGTTCTCCGGAAAGACGGAGGAGTTGATTCGCCGCGTCAAGCGCGCCGTCTACGGCAAGCAGACCGTCCAGGTCTTCAAGCCCAAGCTGGACAACCGCTACGACGAGACCCAGGTGGTCAGCCACTCCCAGTTGAAATTGACCTCCGTGGCCATCGAGAGGGCTGAAGAAATTTTCCATCACCTGTCCCCCCGCACGCAGGTGGTGGGAATCGACGAGGTGCAGTTCTTCGGCACCGAGGTGGTGGCCGTGTGTGAGGCGCTGGCGCACCGTGGCCTGCGGGTCATTGTCGCGGGGCTGGATCAGGACTACCAGGGCCGCCCCTTCGAGCCCATGCCGCAGTTGCTCGCCGTCGCCGAGTACGTGACCAAGCAGCTCGCCATCTGCGTGGTGTGCGGCAACCCGGCCCACCGCTCCCAGCGCCTGGTGGACCGGGGCGAGCGCGTGGTGGTGGGCGCCGCCGGGGCCTACGAGGCGCGCTGTCGCAAGTGCCACCGCGCCGAGCCCACCGAGGCCACGCCTCCCCAGACGCTCGATCTCTTCAAGGACTGAGCCCGGAACACCCGAGCGCATGCACGACCCGCTCTACTCCCACATCCCCTTCCAGTTGAACGAGCTGCCCCACCGCTACGGGCCCCAGGTCCACCTGGTGGGCAACCCGTTCCTGCTCTCCCAGCTCGCCCGGCTGTGCGCCAAGGGGACGACCCAGCCGGAGATCAACCGGCTGGTGGCCCTGCTCTACACGGACCTGATGAAGATGGTCCTCAACGCGGAGTTCCCCGCACGCGCGTGGCCGTGGCCACGCGGATGATCGACTCCACGCCCCAGGGCATCTACCAGGGTGAGGTGCTGGATCCCGCCGTGCGCGCGGTGACGGTCAACATCGCCCGGGCCGGCACGCTGCCCTCCCAGGTGGCGTACGATCTGCTCAACACCACCCTGGATCCCGCGCGCGTGCGCCAGGATCACATCATGATGAGCCGGACGACGGACGCCCGGGACATCGTGGTGGGCTCGAACATCGGCGGGGCGAAGCTGGGCGGAGACGTGGACGACGCGTTCCTCCTGTTCCCGGACCCCATGGGCGCCACCGGCGGCAGCCTGAGCACCGCGGTGAACCTGTACAAGAACCGGTGGCCGGCACCCCCCGGCGCATCCTCAGCCTGCACCTCATCGTCACCCCCGAGTTCCTGCGGCGCGTCACCCGCGAGCACCCGGACATGACGGTGTACGCCCTGCGCCTGGACCGGGGCCTGTCCCCGCCGGAAGTGTTCGGCACGGTGCCCGGGGAGTTGTGGGAGAAGGAGCGGGGGTTGGATGATCACCAGTACATCGTCCCCGGTGGCGGCGGCTTCGGGGAGATCATGAACAACGCGTACGTGTAGAGGTCGGACCGTGGCTTTCTTCGAGCAGGACGTCGGCATCCACATCGATGAGCAGAAGCTCCAGGCGCGCGTGCGCGAGCTGGGCGCGCAGATCACCCGCGACTACCAGGGCAAGGAGCTCACGCTCGTCTGCGTGCTCAAGGGCTCGGCGTTCTTCGCCATGGACCTGGCGCGCCACGTGGATCTGCCGCTGACGATCGAGTTCCTCGGGGTGTCCTCCTATCAGGGCGGCACCGAGACGACGGGCGAGGTGCGCATCACCACCGACGTGAGCAAGCCCATGGCGGGCAAGCACCTGCTCATCATCGAGGACATCATCGACACGGGGCTCACCATGAGCTTCCTGCTCGAGAACCTCAACGCCCGGCACCCGGCCTCGGTCAAGGTGTGCACGCTGCTGGAGAAGCCCTCGCGCGCCCGCGCGAAGATCCCCATCGACTACAAGGGCTTCGTCATCGACGACGTCTTCGTCGTGGGCTACGGCCTGGACTACGCCGAGCGCTACCGCAACCTGCCCTTCATCGGCGTGATGAAGGGCAAGTAGGCCACCCGGCCGGCTACCGCTTCGCCGCCGCCTTCTTCGCGGCGGCCTTCTTCACCGGGGCCTTCCCGGCCGCGCTCTTCTTCGCGACGGGCGCCTTCTTCGCCGGAGCGGCCGGGCCCGGCGTGTCCGTGCCTCCCGTCAACCGGGCCACCAGCTTCTTGGGCGCCACGGCGCGGTAGCTCTCGTCGAGCCACCGCCGCAGCATCTCCACGGGAGGCGTGTCCTTCGCGCCGAAGCGCGCGGTGACCCAGCCGCTCTTGCCCAGCCCGTACCCGGTTGGCTCGGCGAAGGGCAGCATCAGCGCCGCGCCGTGCGACTGGGGCAGCTTCACGGACAGCGAGAGCCCCTCTTCGCTCAGCGAGAAGAAGACGAACGCCTTGCCCTTCACCTTCAGCGTCGGGTGGCCCCAGGGAAAGTCCTCGGTGACTTCCGGGTAGCTCCGTCCCGCCTCACGCAGGCTCTTCTCGAACGGCTCGAGTCTCTTCATCTCCGGCGGAACAACCAGGGTCATCGTCATGTCGCGCGCCTCCTCGGACCCGACGGTTATACCGCTCGCGAGGCCACGCGCTCAGCGCGCCGTGCCCGGGGCCTCGCCGGTGGCGCCCGGGGTCGGTCCGGAGGGTGGCGGAGTCCCGGCCGGTGTTCCCGCGCCCTCGGGAGTGGGGGCGGGCGCCGGGGAGGGAAGCTCGGACCCCTCGAAGCTCGCGTCCACGGCCCGCAGGGCCCGCTCCAGCGCCTGCGCCGCCGGCCCCACGGTGGTGAGCATCTGGTTGGCCCGCTGCGTGTTCCGGTTGCGGCTCTCCGCCGCCAGCTTGAGCTGCGTGAGTGCCTCGGTCACCCCCCGCCGCGCCTCCTCCAGCTTCTGCTTCGCCTGGAAGAAGGCCACCTCCGTCTTCATCGCCCCCAGCGAGCGCCGCTGCTCCTCCGTCAACCCCGTGAGCAGCTCCGCGCGCCGCAGGTAGTACAGCCCCTTCTCCAGCACGGCCGGGTCATCCGACTGCACCTTGGGCTGGGCGAGCGACTCCAGGAGCGGGAAGAGGGCCCGGTCCAACTCGTCCCGCTCGGTGAACTTGCGCTCCACGAGCATGCTCACGTCCCGGCCCTCCACCCCCAGGGGGGCATAGGCGTCCGCCAGCCGTGCGTCCCCGGGCCGGTAGGGCACCGCCCCCGTGGGCAACAGCCGGCCCTTCATCACCACCAACTGCCCGTTCTCCTGGGCCAGCGAGAAGGTGCGCGCGTTGAGCTGCGACAGCAGGAAGACCACCGCCGCCCCCAGGCCGAGCACGAGCAGGGTGACCAGCAGCCGCGTGAAGGCGCTCGTGGCCCGGCGGCCGAGGCTCGGCCGGTGCTGGGAGGGACTCATCGGGGAATTCATGGTGCTTGCTCTCCCTTCATCCGGGCAGAGAGGCGACCTCCCGACTCCGGTGCTTTGCTTGGGACAATCCTCCCCGGGGCTATACTCGTCCGCTGGACCTCATGCACCCTACATTCCGCCGCCTGGGCAGCAGTGAGCTGTTGCCCCGGTACATCTTCGCGGAGAGCCTCTTCGCCCGCCGCCGTGTGCTGGAAGTGGACGCGGTCTCCACCACGGGTGGGGAGAGCGCGCGCTTCCTGCTCGAGCGCGGGGCCCGCACCGTGGTGGCCTGCGACGCCGACGTCGCCGCCGTGGAGGCCGCCCACAAGGCCCATGGTGGCCCCTCGCTGCGCTTCCGCGCCAACGTCTTCGACGACCTCGAGCCCGGCAGCTTCGATCTGGTGCTCGTCGCCGACCTCGCCCCCTACGTGCGCGCTCCCACGCTGCTCGCCGAGCTGACGCGCCTGGTCAGCCGGCAGGGCCATCTGGTGGGCGGCTTGCGCAATGGCGCGGGGCTCGCCCTCTGGCAACTCATGGAGGTGGAGGAGGAGGCGCCTCCCACGTACGGGCAACTGCTCGACGCGCTCTCACCCCACTTCCCCCACGTGGAGGTGGCCACCCAGTCCCCCGTGCTGGGCTACCAGCTCGCCTTCGAGAAGGGCGATGGGCTCCAGGTCGACGGCACCCTCATCCACGGGAGCGAGGCCGCCTACTACCTCGTGGTCGCGGGGCATGATCCCGCGCGCATCGTGGACCCCACCTGGGTGCAACTACCCCCCGAGCCGCTCGCCTTCACCCGCGGCAAGCTCGATGAAGTGGCCCAGCGCGGCAAGAGCTGGGAGGAGCGCGCCGGCAAGTTCAAGGAGTCCCTGGCCCGGGCGCGCGCGGAGCTGACGGATCGCGAGGCCCAGGTCCTCGCCCTCCAGCCCGCCCTGGAGTCCGCCCGGAGCGACGTGGCCCGCCTCACCGCGCAACTGGAGCAGGCGCGCGGCACCCCCGACTCCGCCCGCGAGCGCGATGAGCTCGCCTCGCGTCTGCGCCGCACGAGCCTGGAGCTCCAGGTCGCCATGGAGCGCCCGGCCGACGCGGACAAGCGCCTCACCCAGCAGCGGCTGGAGGTGGAGTCCGCCGAGCGTGCCCGCAAGGAGTTCGAGGTCCAGGCCCTGGGCGCCCAGGAGGCGATGCGGCTGGAGCGCGCGCGTCTCGAGGAGCTGAACACCTCCCTGGAGGAGGCCCGCGGGCGTCTGGCCCAGGCGTACGCCGATCAGCGCGAGCTGCGCGACGAGCTGGCCAGCGTGCGCGTCGAGCGCGAGAAGGATCGGCTCGGGGCCGAGCGCGCACGCGAGTACTCCGAGGACTCGCGGCGGCAGTTGGAGGCGGCTCGGGAGCGCGAGGTCCGCCTCGCCGAGCAGCACTCGACGGCCCTGGCCGCCGTGGAGATGCTCAAGGCGGACGTGGCCCGCGCCGAGCACGCGCGCGAGGCGGCGGAGAAGTCCCTGCGCATGCAGGACGCCGACCTGTCGCGCGTGAGCCGGGAGCTGGAGGCCCATTCCCGGCGCGTCTCGGCCGCGGAGGCGGCACGGCGCGACGCGGAGCTGCGCCTCACCGCGCGCGAGGCCGAGCTGCGCGGCGTGAACACCGAGCTCACCGCGGCACGCGCCGAGGTGCAGCGGCTCAACGCCGAGGGCGAGGAGCACTCCCGTGCCCAGGAACAGCTCCGGGCGGCGGCCTCGCGCCTCGAGCAGGAGCTCGCCGAGGCGCGCACCCGGTTGTCGTCGCTGGAGCAGGAGCGTGTGCGCGCCGCGGCGGAGCTGGAGGAGACCATCGAGGAGGAGCGCCGGCTCGCCGAGGGGCGGCTGGAGCACGCCGTGGCCCAGGAGCGCGAGCGCACCGAGCAGGCCATGGCCGAGGCGGCTCAGGAGCGCGCCGAGCGGGAGGACCAGGCGCGCCGGCTCGAAGAGCTGGAGCACCAGCTTCGCCTGGAGGAGGCCGCGCGGCACGACGCCCAGCGTGCTCTCTCCGGTCTGGAGGCCCAACGTCAGCAGTGGGCCGATGAGCGCGGCGCCCTGCGGCGGCGCGTGACGGAGGTCGAGGAGTCCCTCGCGGAGCTGGAGCGCGTGCGGGCCTCGGACATCGAGTCCATCTCCCGGCTCCAGGAGGAGCTCGAGGCGACCCACGGCACCATCGCGGCCGAGCAGCAGGCGCGGGTCCGGGCCGACGAGGAGCGGGAGCGGACGCTCGTGGAGCTCGGGCTGGAGCGCGATGCGCGGCTGCGGTTGAAGGAGTCCCTCGCCCTGGCCCAGTCCGGACTCTCGGCCGAGCAGCAGCGCCGGCGGAGACCCAGGAGGCGCTCGCCCAGGCCCGCGAGCAGCTCGAGTCGACGCGACAGCGGCACGTCCAGGCGGCGAGCGAAGGGGCCCGGACGCAGGAGGAACTCGAGGCGGAGCGCCAGCAGCGGGCCCAGGTGGAAGAGGTCCTGGCCGAGACCCGGATCGCGCTCGAGGCCGAGCAACAGGCACGGGGACTCTCCGAGGAGTCGCTCGCGCGGCTCCAGGCCGAGTGGGATGCGGAGCGGGCCCAGGGCGACGAGGCCCGGGAGTCGGTCCTCCAGGTTCGCGCGGAGCTGGAAGCCGAGCAGCAGCGGGCCGAGCACGCCCTGGAGTCGCTCCGCGCGGAGTTGGAGGCCGAACGGGCCCGGTTCGCCGTGCTCGAGGAGACCCTGGCCTCGGAGCGCGAGGGTCGGGAACAGGCCGAGCTGTCGCTGGCGCGGACCGAGGAGACACGGGCCGCCGAGCAGCAGCGGCGGGCCGAGGCGGACACGTCCCTGGCGGCCCTCGAGGAGCAGCTTTCCGAGGAGCGGCTGGCGAGATCCAGTCTCGAGGCTTCGCTCGCGCACGTTCAGCAGGAACTGGACACCGAGCGGGCGAAGCGCGCCGAGACGGACGAGTCGCTCACCGACATGAGCGCGGCCTGGGAAGTGGAACGCGACGGCCGGGCGGCCATCGAGGCTCGCTGGCACGGGTGCAGGCGGAACTCGAGACCGAGCGGACGAAGCACGCCGAGGTGGCGACGTCGCTCGCCGCCGCCGAGGCGGGCCTGGAGTCCGAGCGCGAGGGCCGCGCCCAGGCCGAGGAGTCGTTGGGCATCCTCCAGGAGGAGCTGGCGGCCGAGCAGCGGCAGCGCTCCGAGCTGGAGGGCCTGTTCGCCGCGGAGCGTCAGGAGGCGGAGGCGCTCCTCGCCGAGGTGCGCGAGTCACTGGAAGCGGCGCTGGCGTCGGCCCGGGAGGAAGGGGAGGCGCGACGCCGTCGGGTCGAGGCCCTCGAGGCCCGCCTGGAGGAGGAGCAGCGCTCGTTCGCCGAGCTGTCCGCCACCGTCCAGGCGCACGAGGCCGACCTGCGCCTGGCCCGTGAAGCTCGAGGACACCGAGGCCCGGCTCGCCGAGACCCAGGCGCGTGAAGCCGCCGCCTCCGCCGAGCGCGAGGCCCGCAAGCGCGATGCCGTGGAGAGCCGGATGGAGCTGGACGGTCTCCGGGACGAGCTGGAGGCCGCGCGCGCCCGGCTGGCCACCCTCGAGGCCGCCCAGGCCCAGGCCCGGCAGGACGCGGAGGCGCTCGAGGCGGCTCGCTCGGAGCTCCAGGATCGCGAGGTCCTCGTGGACAACCTGCGCGAGGAGCTGGACCAGACGCGCGTCCGGCTCGCCTCCGAGAGCGAGCAGCAGGAGCTGCTCACCCTGCAACTCGAGTCCGCGCGGCGCATCGCGGGCAAGGTCACCTCACTCGAATCCTCGCTCCAGGAGGAGCGGGGCCGACTCGAGGCCTACCGCGCCGAGCTCGACTCCGTCCGCGCCGAGCTGGAGACGGCCCGCGAGCGCGTGGCCGAGCTGGAGAAACAGAACGACGCCGCGGAGAAGGCCCGCCTCCTGTCCGAGCGGGAGCGCCTGGCCTCGGACCTCACCGTGGCCCGGGCGGCTCGCGTGCGCCTGGAAGGCCGGGTCTCGACGTTGGAGGCCGAACTGGCCACCCTCAAGGCCGGGGCCGCGCGCAAGGAACCAGATTCCGTCCAGCACATCTATGCTCGTGCCCACGCCGAGCTGAACGCGGTAAAGAACGACTTGCTGCGCCGTCCCAAGCCCAGCACATCGGCGCCCACCACCGCCTCTCCCTCCAAGCCCGATGATCCGGGCTGAAGCGACCCCCCGTATGAGCACCACAGAGTTCTTTCACAAGTACCACGGCCTCGGTAACGACTTCATCGTCCTGGATCGCCGCCAGACGGGCGTGGACGTGGATGCCCAGACGGCCCAGTGGTTGTGCGACCGGCGCCTGGGCATTGGCGCGGACGGAGTGCTCAGCCTGCTTCCCTCGGAGACGGGCATGGCGCGCATGGTGGTGCACAACTCCGATGGCAGCATCGCCGAGATGTGTGGCAACGGCCTGCGCTGCGCCGTGAAGTACCGGTGGACAACTCGGGCGAGAAGCCCGAGCGCATCGACGTGGAGACGGGCGCGGGCCTGCTCGGGTGCGTGCCCGGCTATGGCGCGGATGGCGTCGCCCAGGTGGAGATCTCCATGGGGCCCGCGCGGCTCGTCGAGCCGAACCTGCCCTCGGGCTCCACCCAGCGGCCCTTCCTCGACGAGCCCGTGCCGGGCCACGCCGGGCTGCGCGGCCATGCCATCAGCATGGGCAACCCGCACCTCGTGCTGCTCGATCAGCCCCTGGAGACGGCCAGCCGGCTGGGCCCCGTGCTCGAGCGCCACCCCGATTTCCCCGAGCGCACCAACGTCGAGTTCGTCCGCGTGGACGCGGATGGTCTCACGGTGGTGGTGTGGGAGCGCGGGTGTGGCCTCACCCAGGCTTGTGGCACCGGCGCCTGCGCGGCGGCGGTGGCGGCGGTCCTGGCGAAGCGACGCCCGGCCGAGGACTGGTCGCGCGTCCGCCTGCCCGGAGGGGACCTGTTCATCTGGGTCGCCTCGGATCTGTCCGATATCCGCCTGCGTGGTCCCGCCTCCTTCGTCTTCACCGGCGTTGTCCCGGATGCTCCGGGCCGCTAACCTCCACTCCTTCCACTCCTCACCCGTCCCGAGTTCCCCCCCGCCGTGGCCGGTCCCATCCTCGTCGTCGACGACGACCCACTCTTCCGGCAGCTCGCCTCCGACATGCTCTCCCGGCGGGGCTACCGCGTCGTCACGGTGGAGAGCGCCGCCCAGGCCCTGGAGGAAGTGGGCCAGTCCTCCTACGACCTGGTCATCACCGACGTGGTGATGCCGGGCATGGATGGCCTCACCCTCACCGAGAAGCTGCGCGAGCGCGATCCCGCCCAGGAGATCATCCTCGTGAGCGCGCGCCCGGACATGAAGGGCTCGGCCATGGCGTTGAAGGTGGGGGTTGCCGTCGTCCTCACCAAGCCCGTGGACGAGACGGACCTGCTGCTGGCCACCGAGCGCGCCTTGGAGCGCGCCCAACTGCGCCACGAGCGCGCCATGCTCCAGAACGAGAACCTGGAGTTCGCCCGCTACCAGCACCTGCACCAGCGCTGCCTGGAGTTCCTCTCCCAGCCGGACCTCGAGTGGCTCCAGGAGCGCGTGGCCGCCGAGCTCGCCTCGGTGTGCGACGCCCAGAGCGCCGCGCTGTGGATCTCCGATGACCGGGGCCAGCTCGTGCTGCGCGCCTACCGGGGTCTGCTCGATCGGCACTTCCTCGTGGATCGCATCAGCACCGAGGGCCCCCTCGGCCCCTACATGCGCGAGGGTCATCCCTGGGTGGCGCACGAGCAGCGCTCGCCCATCCTCTACGTCCCCTTCGTCAACAACGGCGAGCTGCTGGGCCTGGCGCAGTTGTCGGATCCGCTCGCGGGCGAATTCCGTCCCGAGCACCTGCACTACGCGAAGATCCTCGGCGACTCGGCCGCGGTGGGCGTCAAGAACGGCCGCAAGATGCTGGCGCTGCAGCGGCTCGGGCTGCGCGACCGGGACACCGCCGCCTACAACCTCAGCTACTTCACCGACTACGCCTCCAAGGAAATCTACAAGGCGCGGCGCTACGGGCGCATGTTCTCGCTGCTCACCTTCAGCGTGGACAACCTGCCCCTGGTGCGCATGCGCCTGGGCACCACCGAGGCGAAGCTCGCCGTGCGCGGCATCATCAAGGCGTTCTCGCGCATCGTGCGCGACTCGGACGTCATCGCCAAGGCGAGCGACCAGGAGTTCTACCTGCTCCTGCCGGAGACGGACTTCTTCGGCGCCATGATGTTCGTGCGCCGCGCCCTGGCCGCCGTGCGCGAGGAGCCGGAGGCGCAGGAGGTGGAGGCGCGGCTGCCGCTCGGGCTCGTGGGCGGGGCGAGCACCTTCCCCAAGGACGGCGAGGACTTCGACGAGCTGATGTACCGCTGCCGCCGGCGCATGGACGAGCGCCGCGCGTCCCTGCAGCGCAAGCTGATGCTCGACACGCTGCCCTTCTGGGACGAGGTGGACCTCTTGCTCGGCAACGCCTCCAGTCCCCGGCTGCCCGTGGAGGAGAACGCCGAGCCCTCGCGCCGCGGCAAGGTGTCGGACGCGCTCTTCGACGAGCTCCAGGTGGAGATCGCGCGCGAGCTGATGCGGGATCCGGCCTCGCGTGGGCTGTTGTACGTGGGCAGTCCGGAGATCCGCTCCGAGCTGCCCATCGTGCAGGGCCTGGAGTCGGCTTCGCCCGACATGGCCTCGCGCATCTACCTGCTCGGGCGGCGCATGGACCTGGAGTCGCACCGGGCCCTCACGCCCGTCTTCCTGGAGGGGGACGAGCGCATGAGCCGGCACGAGTTCATCCTCTGGCTCTCGGAGAACGCCGCCTACGCGCTCATCCAGCGGCGGGGCTCGGCGCCACCTGGGGCTTCCACTCCTCGGACACCGCCGTGGTGGATGGGCTCATCACCCGGCTGCAGGCCGAGTACGATCTGCAGCCGTACTGACCCGGCGAGGAACTCCCCCATGGCCCAGGTCCGAAAGATCCTCATCGCCGACCCCGACCTCGAGTCCGTCCGGCCGCTGTCGCGGGCCCTGCGCACCAAGGGGTACCGGTGCACTACGCGCCGGATGGCTCGCGCGCCCTGGAGGTCGCCGTGCTGCGCCACCCGGACCTCATCCTCTTCGATGAGGCGTGCCGGCTGCTGGATGCGCGCACCTTCATCAACATCCTGCACACCAACCCGCGCACGGACGACATCCCCGTGGTGGTGTCCACCAGCCAGTTCGAGGCGGACAAGCTGCGCGGCCTGCGCGATGGCTTCCTGCGCAAGCCCTTCAACCTCGACGAGGTGCTCTCGCGCATCGAGCACGTCTTCCGCCGCAGCGAGGCCGCCAAGGATCTCAAGAGCGAGGCGCAGGAAATCGAAGGCTCGCTCAGCCAGCTCGGCATTCCGGATTTGATGCAGATCCTCGGGATGAACAAGCGCAGCGGCAAGCTGACGCTGGAGCGGGGCAACGAGCGCGGGGAGATCGTCGTCATGGAGGGCCGCCCGTTCAACGCCCGGGTGGGCCGCGCGGAAGGGGAGAAGGCCCTGTTCCGGCTGCTCGTGTGGACCGAGGGCACGTTCACCTTCGCGCCCGGCAACACGAGCGGCAAGCCCCGCATCCAGCGCCCCATGGACAGCGCCCTCCTGGAGGCCATGCGGCAGGCGGACGAGGTGAACCGGCTGCTGCCCGGACTGCCGCCGCGCCACACCCGGTTGGTGCTCGCGCCGGACGCGGACCTCACCCAGGATCAGCACCCGGTGACGGCGCAGGTGGTGGATCTGCTGCGCCAGCCCCGAGCGCTGGGCGAGGTGTTGGACCGGCGCCGGCCACGGACCTGGACGTGGTGGGCGTGCTGCACACGCTGCTGCAGAAGGGCGTGGCCCGGATGACCGACGGCGACTCGGACGAGGGCACCCAGGCGCCGCTCCTGGGGACCGCGGAGCTGCACGCGCTGCGCGGGCGCATCCTCCGGGGCCGGGGCTCCTCGCGCGAGGCCGTGGCGAAGATCTTCGTGTGTGGCAGTGGGCCCGCGGTGGCGCGGCGGCTGCTCACCCAGCTCGCGGACATCGCCGCCGTGGCGGCCGAGCCCCCCGCGGTGCGCAGTGGCTTCGGCACGCTCGGGCGGCTGGCCCTCAACGAGCTGCTGAGCCTGGACTTCTGCGTGCTGCCCCCGGCGGAAGCCGCGCGGCCCCTGTGGCGGCCCTTCAGCGCGGGCGCGGTGGGCGCGCTGCTCTTCGACAACACGGAGGCGGCCGTGAAGCTGGCCCACTTCCTGACGTGGGACATCCGCCTGCCCCTGGTGGTGGTCGGCCAACCCGTGCCCCCGGAGCTCCAGGGCGCGCCCTCGGGCTCGGCCAGCGTGGGCGAGGATCTCAAGGAGGCCATGCGCAGCCTGCTCGTCCTGGCGCTCAACCCCGCCCCCCTGGTGTCTGGAATGCCTTCTCCCCCGCGCCCCAGCGCCTCGTCTTCCTCCTCGCCGTAGCGTGTCCGCTCCCGATGCCCTCGAGACTCCTCCGCCCGCTCTGGGCCCTCCCCTTGCTGCTGTCGCTCGCCTGCAAGGACTCCGACACGCTCTCCGCCCGAGGCCAGGAACAGCGCTTCCAGGCGAAGATGAACGAGGGCCATGCCCTGCTCGACGAGAACCAGCCCGAGCTGGCCGCGCGCGCCTTCAGCGCCGCCTCCGGCCTGGCGCCCGATCGCACCGAGCCGCTCGTCCAGCTCGCCGAGGCCCAGCGCCGCGCGGGCAACTCGGGCGCGGCCATCCTGGCGCTCAAGCAGGCCATGACGCTCAACCCCTCCGAGGCGCCCGACATCAAGCGCAAGCTGGCCGAGCGCTATGAGCGGGACGGGCTCATCCGCCAGGCCATCGCGGTGCTGCTGGAGCTGCGCGACGCCGATCAGCTGCGTGATTCGGAGATCCTCCGGCTCGCCCACCTCCAGACGATGGAGGGCCGGCACGAGGAGGCCTTCAAGACGCTGGAGCGCATCCAGAAGGACCGACCCGATGACCTGAACGCCAAGGTCGTGGAGGCGGAGATCCTCCTGGCCAAGGGCGAGGAGGTGCTCGCCGCGAAGCTGATGGATCGGCTGCTGGAGCAGCAACCGGAGCTCACGGCCGCGCGGGTGCTGCGCGCGCGCTACTTCCTGCGCAACGGCTACGCGGAGTACGCCGAGCAGGACCTGTCGCGGATTTCCCCCGAGGACGCGCTGCTGCCGGAGTACGTCGCCCTGCGGGTGGGGGTGCTGACGGAGCTGGATCGCCGCGCGGACGCGGAGAAGCTGCTCGCCCAGGCGGTGGAGCAGAACCCACGCAACGCGGATCTGCTCGCCCGGCTCGCCGAGCTGCGGTGGGAGGCGGGCAACAAGGTCGAGGCGCAGCGGCTCGTGGAGCAGGCGCTCAAGGCGCAGTCGGACTCGGCCCGGGCGCTGTACGTCCGGGGCCTCATTCACGAGGGCTCGGGCAACGTGCCACTCGCGAAGGAGGACTACGGCTTCGCCCTCACGGAGAACCCCCGGTTCGCCCCGGCGCTCTCGCGGCTGTGGCGCTTGCAGGCTCGCGCCGCCCAGGACGACGCGGCGGTCGCCTCCCTGGAGCGGCTGCTGGCGCTGGGCGAGGCCACCCTGGAGGAGAAGGTGGCGCTCGCCGATCTCTACGCGCGCACCCGGACGAAGCCCGAGCAGGGCTTGAAGCTCATCTCCGAGGCGCTCAAGCAGGACGCTCGCAATGAGGAGTATCTGGAGATCCAGAAGGCGCTGAAGAACATCCTGCCCCGGAAGAAGGTCGCGGGGCCGCTCATCATGCGGGGCGGGCGCCGCTAAGGGGCGGCGTGGGCGAGCACCACCACGTGGCCGATGACGGGCTGGCCCGCCTGCCGGCGCAGCGTGTCCTCGCGCTCCACCACCGGCTGCAGGCCCGCCAGGAGGGCGCAGTGCCGGACGTAGTCGAGGTGGTGCGCGTAGCGCGCGCTCGGCTGGAGCCGGTAGCCGGGCTCGGTGCTCTTCTCCACGGTGAAGGCGAACAGGCCCTCGGGCGCGAGCCGCCGGGCCACCTGCGCGAAGAGCGGCTCCAGCGCGCCAAAGTAGACGAGCACGTCCACGGCGACGATGAGATCCGGGCGCGCGGGGGAGGCGGCGAGCCGCGCGGTGATCTCTCCGGCATGCAGGGCGTCATACACGCCGCGCTCGCGGGCCTTGTCCAGCATGCCCGTGGACAGATCGATCCCCTCCAGGTTGCGGGCGAGGGGCTTGAGCAGCGGACCTGCGAGCCCCGTGCCACAGCCCAGGTCCAGCACGTCGAGCCCCCGCCGGGAGCCGAGCACGGGGAGCACCGCGTCCAGGAGCCGCTCGGGCGCGCGGTAGTCGAGGAAGCCCCTGAGGCTGTCATCGAAGGTGGGGGCGTAGAGATCGAACAGCGCGCTCACGTACGCATCCGCCGAGCGCTCGGGCGGAGGGGAGCCCGTCTCGGCCGCCTCGAGGTAGGAGATGACCGTGTCGCGGGCGTGCTCGGGGACGCGCAGATCCTGGCAGCGCCGCTCCTGGAGCTGGCGGCGCAGGGGGCGTTCCTCGTCGCCGCGGCCCAGCTCGCGCAGCAGGGTGATGAGCGTCTTGAGGGCGTCCTTGTCCTCGGGCTGGTGCTCGAGCTGTTCGCGCAGGGCGGCCTCGGCGGCGAGCGGCTCTCGCCAGGAGCGCAGCACGTGGGCGGCGTAGCCGGGGGGGACGTCTTGCGCCCCTTCGAATCCACAGGCTTCCAGGCGCGCGCGCCAATCCACGGAGGAGGGCTTCATGCGGGGGCTCAGTCCTTGCGGTGCAGGACGAAGACGGCATGCTGGAGGCCGGACTGGTCCGGCTGATACTCGCCGGAGCGGAACGGCGCGCCGACGAGCGCCATCATCGCGTCCATGCTGCCGTTCATGAAGTGGGGCTCGATGCCGGACTGGTTGCCCAGCGCGGCGTGGAATTCGGGCAGCACCTCGAAGCGCAGCTCGAGCGCGCCCCCTCCAGGAACCGGCTCTGGGCCGACAGGAAGTTGGTCCCCGATTGGAGCCCCCGGGTGATGCGTGACAGCGAGGACTGCCAGCCGAGCATCCGGAAGAGCTGGAGCACGGCGCTGCCCATGGTGGTCCGCCCGTAGGCGTCCGTGAGCGCGTGGCCGATGCGGTAGCGCGCCTGATCGCTGGGCAGGTGGGGGTGGAGGATCTCCGCGCAGACGCCGACGGTGGCGCGCCGGTGGGCACCGAATAGGCGACCAGCAGCGGTTGATCCATGTCGACGCCAATGGCCTTGAGGCGCTTGCGGGTATCCGCGTCGAAGCGCTGCCTGCCAGTGAGCCGGAAGAGGGAATCCACCACCTGACTGAAGATGACGGGTTCTCGTGGGCCCTCGACCGCGTTCATCATGTGCCGCATCCCCCGATGTTCGGGCGTCATCGAGGGCCAGGGTATAGGGGGCGGGGGTGGCCGCCAGCACGTGTGCTCGACGAGCCCCGCACATCGTCAAGTGGCGGATGGCAGGCCCTCGGCGGTCTCCACCACCTTCTCCAAGGCCTTGATTCCCTTGCGTTGGCCCACGGCCACCACGGTGAGGTTGTCCCGAGCGAAGTAGCGCCGGGCCACGTCGCGCACCTGGGTCGCGCTGGCCGCGTCCACCAGATCCGCGCGCAGGCCGAAGGACTCGGGACGCCGGAACAACTCGGTTCCCGCGAACCACCCGGAAAGCTCTCCCGGCGAATCCTGGGAAAATTCCAGGAGCATGCGGTGCCGCCGCTTGGCGCGCGCCAGCTCCTCCTCGGCCACGGGGGACCGGGCCAGCTCGCCGAGGACGCGGAACATCTCGGCCACCACGAGCGAGGCCCGCTCCGGCGCGCTCGCGGCCTCGATCTCGAAGATGCCCGCGTCGTGGAAGGCCTCGAGCGAGGCGTGCACGGAGTAGGCAAGGCCCCGCTTCTCGACGATCTCGAAGGGCAGCCGCGAGGACAGCCCGTCATCGAGGAAGCGGCGCAGCAGTTGGAGCGCGGGCCAGTCCGGGTGGTGCTCGGGCACGGTGCGGAAGGACAGGCGGAACTCGGTCTGGGCCTCGTCGTGGGTGACGACGTGCAGGCGGGGGCCCCGAGGAGTGGGGGGCGGGGGGAGGTCGAGGCTCTCGGGGCCCTGGGGCAGGCGCGCGAAGTGACGCTCCACGAGCGCGAGCACCTCGTCGCGTTTGACGCGGCCGGCGGCGGACACCACGAGGTTGCCGGTGACGTAGTGGCGCGCGAAGTGCTCGAGCACCTGCGCGTGGGTGAGGGCGGAGACGGACTCGCGCGTGCCGGCGATCTTGAAGGACAGGGGGTGGTCGGGGAAGAGCAGGCGCTTGGACAGGTTGTCGATGTCGATGTCGCGGCCCTTCTCGTCCACCTCGTCGAGCATCTCCTCGAGGATGATGCTGCGCTCCACCTCCATGTCGGTGAGGCGGGGGCGGGTGAGCATGTCGCCGAGGATGGCGAGGCCCACGTCCAGGTGCGCGGGGTGCAGGGGGTGTAGTAGTAGCCGTGGTCGCGCGTGGTGACGCCGTTGAGGTTGCCGCCCACCTCCTCCACGGCGGAGTTCATCCGCACGGTGTCGGGCCAGCCCTCGCTGCCGCGGAAGAAGAGGTGCTCGAGGAAGTGGCTGACGCCGTTGCTGGGCACGGACTCGTGGCGGCTGCCGGTGCGCACGTACACGGCGAGCAGGGCGGTGTGCAGGTGCGGGGTCTCGACGGTGACGACGCGCAGGCCGTTGGGCAGCACGTCGCGGTGGTAGGTGAAGCTCATGCGCGGGGAAGCCTGACGAAGAAGGTCGTGCCCCGGCCGGGCTCGCTCTGACACGAGAGCTCCCCGCCGTGGGCCTTGAGGATCTGCTGGCAGACGGCGAGGCCGAGGCCCGTGCCGTCTTCCTTGGTGGTGAAGAAGGGTTCGAAGATGCGCGAGAGCACCGCCTCGGTCATTCCGCGGCCGGTGTCGCGCAGGGCGACCACCACGTCGCGTGCCTGCACCTGGGTGGCGATGGTGAGCCGGCCTCCGTCGAGCATGGCCTCGCGGGCGTTGCGCAAGAGGTTGAGGAACACCTGGCGCAGCTGGCCCTCGTCGGCGAGGGCGCGGGGCGGCTCGGGGGCAGCTCGCGCACCACCTCCACGCCGGCGCGCTCCAGCTCCTCGCGGGAGAAGTCGAGCACGCTGGCGAGCACCTCGGTGACGTCGGTGGGCTCGAGGCTGGGCTGGGGAGGACGGGCCATGCGCAGGTACTGCTCGGTGACCTCGGTGAGCCGGTCCACCTCGCGGGTGACGGCGGCGAGGATCTCCCGGGCCTCGCGCGCCTCGTCGGGCGAGTCGAAGGAGGCGTGCTCGAAGGCGTCCTGCATGAGCTCCACGTTGAGGCCGATGGAGGAGAGGGGGTTGCGCACCTCGTGGGCGACCTGGGCGGAGATGCGGCCCACGGCGGCGAGCTGCTCGGCGCGCATGAGGGCCTCGGCCTGGGCCTTGAGCTGGGCCTCGCGTGCCTGGAGCGAGCGCGCCATGGCGTCGAACTCGCGGGCGAGCACGGCCACCTCGTCATCACCGCGCACGCCGAGCTGGGCGCTGTAGTCGCCGCGGCCGATGCGCGACACGCCCTCGATGAGGGTGCGCACCGGGCGCAGCGTGCGCGCCGACCAGGCGGTGGCGACCAGGCCCACGATGATGGCGAGCACGGACAGGGTGATGATGGCCAGGCCCGTGCGGCGCTCGCGGTCCTCGGCTCCGTCCACGCGCTCGCGGATGCGGTTGGTGAGGGCGGCGCGCAGGAAGCGGATGTCGCGGCCGATGGCGTTCTCCTGCTGGCGCAGCTCGGTGGCGGCGCGAGTCACCTCGGCCTCGGGGGGCGAATCACTGGCGAGCACCGTGAAGACGGCCTCCGCCGCCCGGCCGTAGGTGGGGTAGCGATGGGCCAGCTCGCCCAGGCGCGACTCCAGGTCCTGCACGAAGGGCACCTCGCCGGGGGGAGCCAGGGCGCGCACCTCGCGGGCCCGGGCGAGCGCGTCGCTCAGCCGTTCGGACATGAGCGAGGGCACATAGAGCCGGGCGAGCCGGATGAGGGCGCGCCGGGTCTCCGCGTTGCCTTCCTCCAGCAGCCGCTCGGTGTCCTTCTCCTGATTGGTGTGGAAGGAGTCGAGCGCGGCGGCGTCCTGGGACAGCTGGAGGTAGCCCTGACTGACCAGACGGATCTCCAGTTGGTTGCGGTGCAGCTCGGCGACGCTGAACAGGGACACCGCGCCGAAGGTGACGAGCACCACCGCGTAGCCCAGGAAGATGCGGGTGGCGAGCGAGAGCTTCATCGGGAAGAAGGCCGCGTTGACCCTGGCCAGAGGGCATCGCTACGCTCGCGCCGGTCCGAGCGCAAGCCCTCTTTCGTCCGGGCCGGGGCCAGCGGACAGCGAAAGGGTACCTCATGGGGCGGAGCAACAACCGGTGGCACTTGACCGCCGGGAGGAGCATCGGGCGGGGAAGGGGACGACGGCTGGGTTGGATGGCGTTGACCGTCGCGGCGTTGGGCGTGCTGGGCGGGTGCGAGACGCGTCCTCCCGTGGAGCTGCGCACCGAGGCGTGCTCGGGGACCGCGGCCCTGCAGGGGGTCTCCTACCTGCGCTGGCGCGTCACCGGCGAGGGCATGGAGCCCCGGGAGCATTTCACCACCGTCGAGGAGGGCGTGGCGGGCGTCCCCGCCATTCCCTCGGGAAAGGGCCGGGTGGTGGAGGTGCGGGGGTACACGGCCATGCCCCGGCAGGGAGGACGGGTGGTCGCGGTGGGGCGCTCGCACCCCTTCGAGGTGGGGGGCGGCGAGGCGCCGGCGGTGACCATCGCCCTGCGCCGGGTGGGGGAGTTCGTGAAGCCGAGGCTGGCCCAGGGCTGCGCGGGACTGGGCGAGGCGCGCGCGGGGCACACGGCGACGCTGCTGGAGGACGGACGGGTGTTGCTGGCCGGGGGCGTGCGGCTCGGCGCGGACGGGCGGCCCGTCACGGTGTCCGCGGTGGAGGTGTTCGATCCAGCCTCGGGCACCCTGGAGCGAGTGCCCGCGCTGGACTCGGCCCGGGCCTTCCACACGGCGACGCGGTTGCCGGGAGGCAAGGTGCTGCTGGTGGGCGGCGAGGAGACACCCGACGGCACGAGGCTGGCGAGCGCCCGGGTGCTGGATGTGAAGGCGGGCACGGCGACGCCGGTGGAGGGCCTGCGGGCGCGTGGCCACCACGCCGCGGCGGCGGATGCGAGTGGGCGGGTGCTGGTGGTGGGGGGCGTGGGGGTGAACGGCGAGGTCATGTCCGAGGCGGAGGGTTATGACGCCGCGACGGGCCGGAGCTTCCAGGTGGGCACGCCGGTGCGGCGGGTGGGGCTGGGGGTGAGCCCGGTGGGGGACGGGCGGCGCATCGCCGTGGTGGGCGGCTCGGATGGGAAGGCGTTGGTGCCGGAGGTGCTGTTCTTCTCGTACCAGGGGGACACCTTCGTCGCGGAGGACACGGGCGAGCGGCTGCGCGAGCCCCGACGTGACGCGGCGCTCGTGCCCTTTGGCGGGCCCGGGCGATTGCTGTACGTGGGGGGCCATTCCTCCGCGGGGGCCGCGATGACGGACACGCTGTTGGCCTCCTCGCAGATCGTGTCTCCGGACGCGGCCTCGCGTCAGGGTCAGGGCCCCCAGATCTTCGGCCGGAGCGAGCCGTGCGCGGTGGCCCTCCAGGATGGGCGGGTGCTGACGCTGGGCGGATGGGGCAACGCGGGTGGGGGCGAGCTCGTGAGCAACGCCCATGGGGAGCTGTTCGTGCCCGGAGTGGAGGGGGAGCGGCGGGGTTGCTCGGGCTGCCCGACCTGGAGCGGTCGAGGCACCAGCACACGTGCACGGCGCTGGAGGATGGCTCGGTGCTCATCGCGGGCGGGCTGGAGGAGGATGGCGTCCAGCGCACGACGCTGGATGACCTGCTCCTCTACATGCCCGTGCCGCTGGACTGACAGCGGGCATCCCCCTTCCGGATGCGGAGGGGGACACCGGGGTGACGATTACGGCGTGGCCGGCTTCTCTTCAGCGGAGTCGGTCGCGGCGGGCTGTCCGGAGGAGTCACCCGATGCCGGGGCGGCGGCCTCGGGGGCCGGGGCGGCGGCCTGCTGGGCGGCCTGCTGCTGGGCGGCCTCGGCGGCGGCGCGAGCCCGGGCGGCCTCCTCCACCTTCTGATCGCTGGCGGCCATCTCGTCCGGCGTCAGCTCGGTGCGATCGGCCAGCATGCCCGTCTTCTTCTCGAGATCCTTGATGGCCCGGCGCAGCAGATCCCGCTCGAGCAGCGTGCGGTTGAGCCGCTTCTCCAGCGCCTTGAACTTGTCCTTCACCAGCTCCAGCTCGCTCTTGCTGGCGGCGAAGATGCGCTGCTGCGAGTCGGCGCGGCCACGCACGCGCTTGAGCTCGCGCTCCAGCTCCGCGGCCCGGCCGCGCTCCTTGTTCGCCGTGGCCTCCAGCCGCTCCATCTTCTCGCGGTCGGCGTCGTTCAGCTCGCGGTAGCGGCGGGGCGCCTTCTCGGGAGCGGCCTCGGCCGCGGCGGCGGGCACCACGGTCGTGGACACGGCCACCACCGGCTCATTCGCCTGGGCCGGAGCGGAGATCGGCTGCGAGGGAGCGGTCGTGACGGGAGCGGGCGCGGCAGCGGGCGCCGGCGCGGCGTTGCGGCGGCCACCGCGGCCCATCTCCAGCTCCGAGCGCAACCGGGCGATCTCCGTCTGGGCATCGGCCAGCTCGCCCCGGACCACCTCGAGCTGCAGGGACGCGTTGCGCTCCACCTCGGCGCGCGCCCGGGTCAGCTCCTTCTCGCCCTTCTCGGCCTCGCGCTGCTCGTAGTTCTTGCGCTTGGCCTGCTTGAGCTGCTCCTTCAGGTCCTGGAGCTGGGCGCGCTGCTCGTCCAGTTCCTTGCGCTTGCGATCCAGGTCCGACTCCAGACGCGCGCGCACCTTGGCGTCGGACTCCGCCAGCTCGCCCCTGGGCTTGTTGGCCTGGGGAGCGGCGATGGCCGGGGCGCCCGTGGGGCGGAAGAGCAGCAGGCCGAGCGTGATCAGGAAGCCCGCTGAGACGACGATGAGGAGTGCTACCAGCACGAGGGTGACCTCCGGGGACAATGCAAAAAGCGGCGCAGCCTAGCGTCAGAAGGCGGGACGTCAATAGATGTCGTGGGTTGCCCTTCCGGGCATGAACCGGCGCCACCCCGCTCGCTTCCCCCCGGAGGAGGGCGGCGAGGGGGGCGGATGACGCGGTGCGGCTCGGGTCCGGGAGGGCGGGGGGTTTTGCCGGGGAGCGGAACACGCGATGCTGGAGGACCGCCTCTTCGTGAAGGAACCCCCGCCTCATGGCTCACCTGGAGCTCATTCCCAAGGACAACATCTCGAGCTTCCGCAAGCTCGCCATCGGAAGCTGGAAGACCGCGTACGACCCGACCGTGTACGGGACGATGACGCTGCGGATGGAGAAGGCGTTGGCCTACATCGAGGCCTTCCGCCAGAAGACGGGCATCCGCCTCACCGTCACGCACCTGCTGGCGCGCGCCATGGCCGAGGCCCTGCGCCGCTGCCCCGAGGCCAACGCCATCCTGCGCTTCAACAAGATCTACCTGCGCAAGCGCATCACCATCTCCATGCTGGTGGTGCAGACGGACGGCGGCAAGGTGGACCTCACCTCGGCGAAGATCGACGACGCGGAGCGGAAGACTCTGCGGGAGATCGCCACCGAGATGGAGATCGCGGTGCAGCGGGTGCGCCAGCGCAAGGACACCATGATGGAGAAGGGCAAGGGCACGGTGCAGAAGGTGCCCTACATGCTGCTCAACCTCTTCACGTGGATGATGTCCTTCTTCATGTACACGCTGAACTGGAACATGACGTGGGCGGGCATGCCCTACGACGCGTTCGGCTCGGCCATCCTCACCAACGTGGGCTCGCTGGGCCTGGACACGGCGTACGTGCCGCTCGTGCCCTACAGCCGCGTGCCCATCCTCATCGCGCCGGGCGCGGTGAAGGACGCGCCCGTGGTGGAGAACGGCCAGGTGGTGGCGGGCAAGGTCATGAACGTGAACGCCACGTTCGACCACCGCTTCATCGACGGCTTCCACGCGAGCATCCTCTCCACCACGCTGCGCGAGATGATGGAGGATCCCTTCAAGCACTTCGACTCGCTCGAAGACGTGCCCGCCGGGGGCGAGCAGGCTCCCGCGACCCAGACGGCCGCGGGGTAGGGCCCCCTCCGGGGAAGGGGCCCTCGAGCAGAACCTACGCCCAGACGCTGCGCCAGGCGCGCGGCGAGCGCGGGGTGAGGGCGCCCATCTCGCGCAGGCGGCGCACCCGCTCGGGGATGGGCGGGTGCGTGGAGAACAACCCCATGATGGCGCCGCCGGACAGCGGGTTGACGATGAACAGATGCGAGGTGGCCGGCGCCCGGTCATAGGGCATCAGCTCCGCGCCGCGCTCCAGCTTCAGCAACGCATCCGCCAGCGCATCCGGATCTCCCGTCAGCTGCGCACCGGTGGCATCCGCGCCGTACTCGCGCGAGCGGCTCACCGCGAGCTGCAGCAGCGTGGCGGCGATGGGCGCCACGAGCAGCACGCCCAGGTTGCCGAGCGTGTGGGCGAGCCCCTCCTCGTCATCGTCGCGGCTGAGCAGCGAGCCGCCGAAGAAGAAGAGCATCTGCGCCGCGTAGCTGATGACGCCCGCGAGCGTGGCCGCCACGGTGCCGATGAGCGTGTCGCGGTTCTTCACGTGCGCCAGCTCGTGCGCGAGCACGCCCTCCAGCTCGCGCTGATCCAGGATGTCCATGAGGCCCGCCGTCACCGCCACCGCGGCGTGCTCCGGATTGCGGCCCGTGGCGAACGCATTGGGCGTGCGGGTGGGCAACAGGTAGATCGCCGGCTTGGGCATGCCCGCGCGCGCGGCGAGCCGCTCGACCATGGCGTGCAGCCAGGGCGCCTCGGCGTAGTCCAGCGGCTGCGCCCCATGCATGGCCAGGGCGATGCGGTCGCTGAACCAGTACGAGGTGAAGTTCATCACCACGACGAAGAAGCCCGCCACGATGAGCCCCTGGGGTCCTCCCAGGCGCTCGCCCACCACGAGCAGGAGCGCGGTGAGTCCGGCCAACAGCACCGTCGTCTTCAACGCGTTGCCCAGCCGGTGGCCCCATCCGCCACCGCCCATGCCCTCCGGGCGCAACGACGTGTTTCGCATCTCACCAGCACGCATGATGTGGCCTCGTCTTTCCTTTCCCTGGACTGAAGGGGTCTCGAAAGAACGTAAACAGGCGACAGGACGCGTCAAATCAGGGGAAAGACGAGAGAGACGCGTAACCCACCGGGCCATCGACCGCTTCGCCGCCCGCCGGCACCTCGCTCCGCCAGGCTCGAGTCACCCCCATGGCCCGAGGTTTCATGGGGGCGGCATACCTTTCCCCCCTGCCCTGGGGGGCCGTGGCGTGCACGTCGCTTGCGCCTGCCTGCCCGCCTTGGTAGGGATTCGAGGTCCAGGATAGGCTTGGCGTAATTGTATTTTTTTCAGACCATGGTTCCAATTGAGGGCAGGCGGCACGTGACGGACGAGGAGGCGACAGCGAAGCGCAAGGACGCCCACCTCGATCTGTGTGCGACCGGGGACGTCGAGCCGTTGGGAAACAGCACGTTGCTGGAGGACGTGCGGTTGGTGCACTGCGCGATGCCGGAGCTCTCGGTGGACGAGGTCAACCTCTCCACGGAGTTCCTGGGCAAGACGCTGCGCTACCCTCTGCTCATCACGGGAATGACGGGCGGTACGGAGCGGGCCGGGGTGGTGAACCGGGACCTGGCCCTGCTGGCCGAGCGGCACGGGTTGGCCTTTGGCGTGGGCAGTCAGCGCGCCATGGCGGAGAACCCCCAGGCCGCCGAGTCCTTCCAGGTACGCAAGGTGGCGCCCACGGTGCCGTTGCTCGGCAACATCGGGCTGTACCAGGCCGTGCGCATGGGCGTGGACGGGGTGCGCAGGCTGGCGGACGCCATTGGCGCCGACGGTCTGGCGCTGCACCTCAACGCCGGGCAGGAGCTCACCCAGCCCGAGGGCGACCGGGACTTCCGCGGCGGCTACCAGATCGTGGAGCAGCTGGTGCGGGCCTTTGACGCGCGGCTGCTGGTGAAGGAGACGGGGTGCGGCATCGGCCCCGACGTGGCGCGCCGGCTGGTGGAGCTGGGCGTGCGCAACCTGGACGTGTCGGGTCTGGGTGGCACGTCCTGGGTGCGCGTGGAGCAGCTGCGCGCCGAGGGCATCCAGGCCCAGGTGGGCGCCGAGTACTCCAGCTGGGGCATTCCCACCGCGGCGGCCATCGCCTCGGTGCGCCGCGCCGTGGGCGCCGGGCCCCGGTTGGTGGCCTCGGGTGGACTGCGCACCGGTCTGGACGCGGCCAAGGTGATCGCCCTGGGCGCGGACGTGGCCGGCATGGCCCTGCCCCTGTTCCGGGCGCAGCAGGCCGGTGGCGTGGAGGGGGCCGAGAAGGCTCTCGCCGTCATCCTGTCGTCGCTGCGGCAGGCATTCGTCCTCACGGGCAGCGCGAGCTGTGCGGACCTCCAACGTAAACCCCGAATCATCGGGGGGCAGTTGAAGGACTGGCTCGCGACGCTGTAGGAATCTGTTGGCTTTCGCGCAAATGCCGCGTGGAGAAGAGAGAACGAATGTCTGACATGTTGACGTCCCGGTTGGCGGGTTTCCACAAGCTCTCGATGGTGGCGCGGCACGAGAAGCTCGCCGAGATGCTGAACCTGACCGAGGAGGACCTGGCGCAGCTGCAGGGCATCAGCGCGTTGCAGCCGGGTCTGGCCAACCAGATGATCGAGAACGCAGTGGGCACGTTCTCGCTGCCGCTCGGACTGGGACTCAACCTCCAGGTCAACGGCAAGGACTACCGGTGCCCATGGCGGTGGAGGAGCCGTCGGTGGTGGCGGCGGTGTCGTTCGCGTCGAAGATCGTCCGCGAGGCGGGCGGCTTCACCGCGGAGACCGACGAGCCCATCATGATCGGCCAGGTGCAGCTCACGCGCTATGGCGACCCCACCGAGGCGACGCAGAAGATCCACGCGGCGCGCGAGGCCATCCTGGCGCTGGCCAACAGCTTCCACCCCTCGATGGTCAAGCGCGGCGGCGGGTGCAAGGACATCGAGGTGCGCGTGCTGCCGGCCCCCGAGGGCCCGCGGGGCGAGCCGCTGCTCGTGGTCCACCTGGTCATCGACACCCAGGACGCCATGGGGGCCAACCTCATCAACACCATGGCCGAGGGCGTGGCGCCGCTCATCGAGCAGCTCACCGGTGGCAAGGTCTACCTGCGCATCCTGTCGAACCTGGCGGACCGGCGGCTGGCGCGCGCCATGTGCCGCATCCCGCTCGAGGCGCTCTCGGACTTCGACATGCCCGGCGCGACGATCGCCGAGGGCATCTACCAGGCCAGCCGCTTCGCCCTGGCGGACCCGTACCGCGCGGCCACGCACAACAAGGGCATCATGAATGGCATCGACTCGGTGGCGATCGCCACCGGTCAGGACTGGCGCGCCATCGAGGCCGGGGCGCATGCCTTCGCGTGCCGGGACGGGCAGTACCGTCCGCTGTCGACGTGGCACGTGGAGGGCGGCCACCTGGTGGGCCGCATCGAGCTGCCCATGGCGCTGGGCACGGTGGGCGGTCCCATCAAGGTCCACCCGGGCGTGCAGATCGCCATGAAGCTGGTGAACGCCTCGTCCGCGCGCGAGCTGTCCATGGTGTTCGCGGCGGTGGGACTGGCGCAGAACTTCGCGGCGGTGCGGGCGCTGGGCTCCATCGGCATCCAGAAGGGGCACATGGCGCTGCACGCGCGGTGCGTGGCGGTGACGGCGGGCGCTCGCGGAGATTGGGTGGAGAAGATCGCCGAGCTGTTGGTGACCGCGGGACACGTGAAGGTGGAGAAGGCGCGCGAGCTGATCGCCTCGCTCTCGGAAGAGGACTTCCGCGCCGCCACGGGCACCGAAGGCTGAAAGACAAATGGACTCGAACAACACATTGGTGGGTTTTGGTGCCGGCAAGGTCATCCTCCTGGGCGAGCACAGCGTGGTGTATGGCTACCCGGCGCTGGCGGGGCCGCTGTCGCGCGGCGTGACGGCTCGCGGTGAGGCGTCCAACAAGTGCCAGCTCGTCATCCCCGAGGCCCTGACGCCCGAGCAGCGCAAGGTGCTCAAGGCCGCCTTCGGCCGGGCGATGGCCGCGTGTGACGAGCCGGGAGTCCGGGTGTCGTTCAACACGGACCTGCCCCTGTCCATGGGCCTGGGCAGCTCCGGCGCGCTGTCGGTGGCGTGCGCGCGCGTGCTCCTGCAGGCCGCGGGGCGCAAGGCCTCGGCGATGGACGTGGCCAACGTGGCCTGGGAGATGGAGCAGGAGTTCCACGGCACCCCGTCCGGCGTGGATCACACCACGAGCGCCCTGGAGCAGCTCATCCTCTACCGTCGCAAGCCGGGGGCCGAGTCGGGCCGCTCGAAGGTGGTGGAGAGCCCCAAGCCCGTGCGGCTGGTGGTGGTGATGGCCGGCGCGCGCAGCCCCACGAAGACGACGGTGGGCGCGCTGCGTGAGCGTCAGAAGCGCTGGAGCGAGCGCTACCAGCGCGTGTTCCGTGAGATTGGCCTGTTGGCCTCCGAGGGCGCCGAGGCGGTGGAGGAGGGTGATCTCGAGGCGCTGGGCGACGTGATGAACGTCAACCACGGCCTGCTCGCGGCGCTGGGCCTGTCCTCGCCGGGCCTGGACGACATGGTGCACCGGCTGCGCAACATGGGCGCGCTGGGCGCCAAGCTCACGGGCGCGGGCGGCGACGGTGGAGCCGTCATCGGCCTGTTCCACGACACGGCGCCCGCGGTGCACGAGCTCACGCGTCAGGGCTTCCGTTGCTTCGACAGCCAGCTCGCGGGACCGCGGGAAGAGGGCGCGACCCGGGGCGCGGCATGAAAGCGACCGCCCTCGCTCATCCGAACCTGGCGCTGGTGAAGTATTGGGGCAAGCGGGATGACGCGCTCATCCTGCCCCACCAGTCGAGCCTGTCCCTGACGCTCTCGCCCCTGTCGGTGCGCACGACGGTGGCCTTCGGGGTGGGCAACGCCGACGCGGTGGAGCTCAACGGCTACGTGGCCAAGGGCAGCGAGCGCGACCGGGTCCTGCGTGTGCTGGACACGGTGCGCGCCGAGGCGAAGGAGCGCTCGCTCGGCCCGGCGAGGATGGTGTCGCGCGGGGACTTCCCGGCGTCGGCGGGCTCGGCGAGCAGCGCGGCGGGCTTCGCGGCCCTGGCGGTGGCGGCGCGCGCGGCCGCGGGGCTGCCGGCGGATCCCCGGGCGTCGAGCCTGTTGGCGCGGCTGGGCAGCGGCTCGGCGTGCCGCAGCGTGCAGGGCGGCCTGTGCGAATGGATGCGTGGCGAGCGCCCGGACGGCTCGGACAGCTACGCGGTGCAGCGCTTCGACGAGAAGCACTGGCCGGAGTTGCGCATGGTGGTGGCCATCGTCAGCCGCGACGAGAAGGAAGTGAAGTCGCGCGACGGCATGAAGAACGCCGTGGAGACGAGCCCCTACTACCCGGCGTGGGTGAAGGACGCCGAGGCCGAGGTGGTGCGCGCGTGACTACATCGCCCGGAAGGATCTCCAGGCGCTGGGGGAGATGTGTGAGCGCAACGCGTGGCGGATGCATGCCACGTCGCTCGCGGCGGATCCTCCGCTCTGCTACCTGATGCCGGGCACGCTGGCGCTCATCCACTCGCTGCGCGAGCAGCGCAAGAAGGGCGTGCCGGTGTGGTTCACCCTGGATGCGGGCCCCAACCCGTGCATCCTGACGGACGCGGCGCACGAGGTGGCGGCCGAGGCGGTCGCGCGGGCCTGTGGCGCCACCGAGGTGGTGCGGTGCGTGCCGGGCGGGGACGCGCGGCTGCTCACGGAGCACCTGTTCTGATGGAACGCGCCCTCTCGGCCCCGGGGAAGTTGTTCGTGTCCGGCGAGTACGCCGTGCTGTGGGGAGGCCTGTCGCGCGTGGCGGCGGTGGGCCCCCGCACGGCGGCGCTGGTGCGGCGGCGGGCCGACTCCCAGGTCCACATCTGCCTGGAGGAGGGGACGCTCACCGGGCGGACGACGCCTCGGGGCGTGAAGTGGGAGCGCGAGGTGCCCCCGGGCTTCTCCTTCGTGGCGCGCACGCTGGACGAGGCGCTGCGGCTGCACGGGCGCGAGTCGGTGGGCTTCGATCTGGCGCTGGCGCCCTCGGCGGTGGGCCCCAACGGGCTCAAGCTGGGCATGGGTGGCAGCGCGTGCGCCACGGTCCTGGCGGCCGATGCGGTGCGCTTCGTCCTGGAGGAGCGCTTCGACGCGTTGAAGCTGGCGCTCGTGACGCACGCGGCGGCCCAGGGCGGCAAGGGCAGCGGCGGCGACGTGGCCACGAGCCACGCGGGCGGCGTGGTGCGCTACCGGCGCTACGAGGTCTCCGGGCTCATCGAGGCATCGAGCGCCGGGGCTACCGCGCGGCGGTGGATGCGTCGCCTCCGGTGGACGTGTGGCGGCTGCCCACGCCCCGGGTATCCCTGGGCTATGCCTTCACGGGTGAGAGCGCGTCCACGCGCGTGCTCATCTCCCAGGTGGAGGCGAAGTGGGGCGAGCAGGGCCGCCGCTCCTTCGTGGAGCGCTCGGACGCGCTGGGCCAGGAAATCGAAGAGGGGCTCGCGGGCGGTGACTTCCGCTCCTTCTCCGAGGCCGTGCGCGAGCAACACGCGCTGCTGCAGGAGCTGGGTCCGCTGGAGACCGAGCCGATGAAGCGGGTGCTGGGTCTGGCCGCGTCCTATGGGTGCGCGGGCAAGCAATCCGGAGCCGGGGGAGGGGATGGGTGCATCCTGTTCGCCCCGGACGCCGAGCAGCGCGCGGCGCTGTTGGAGGGCATCCGCGCGCGGGGCTTCCACACGTTGGAGCTCACCGTGGAGCCCGGCGTGCGGAGCGAGGCCGTGGCGGATTCCCGGCTGCGCGCCGGCTCGACGCCTGTTCCTGAGCCGAGAGGGCCCCATGCGTCGCTCCCCCAGGTGGAGACTCCCCGTGATCGCCCTGTTGCTGGGGGCATCTCTCGCCGGGGCGGCCGAGCCTCGCGCGCCCACCCGGCAGGAGCGGGCTCGCTATCCCTGGTTGTCCGCGGAGCGTTCCATCCGTCCGCTCGCCGAGGCCCTGCCGCCTCCGGAGGGCTATACGCGCGTCGCGCTCGAGGAGGGCTCCTTCGGCGCCTGGCTGCGCGGTCTGCCGCTGAGGCCGGAGGGCACCCCGGTCCTCGACTTCCGGGGGCGGACCATCCTCGCCGCGGAGGCGGACTCCCTCGCCGCGGTGGCCGAGCTGGACGTGGGGCGGGCGGATTTGCAGCAATGCGCGGACTCCCTCATCCGCCTGCACGCCGAGTGGCTCTGGTCCCGTGGCGACAAGGAGCGCATCGCCTACCGCTTCACCAGTGGACACCTCGCCTCCTGGCCGCGCTACGCCCAGGGGGAGCGCGCTCGCGTGTCCGGCTCGAAGGTGACGTGGGAGAAGCGCGGGCCGGTGGATGGCTCGCGCGCCGCGTTCCAGAAGTACCTGGACCTGGTGTTCACCTACGCGGGCACGCTGTCCCTCGCCGCCGGGAAGCAGCGGCCCTCGCGCGAGGACGTGCGCCCGGGAGACTTCTTCGTGCTGGGCGGCAGTCCGGGCCACACGGTGATGGTGCTGGACGTGGCGCGGGACGCCGAGGGCCGGCGGGTGGCATTGCTCGGCCAGGGTTTCACGCCCGCGCAGGACTTCCACGTGCTGTCCCCGGGAGAGGAGGGGCCCTGGTTCTCGCTGGAGGGTGACACGGTGGCGACGCCCTTCTGGGCCCCCTTCCCCTGGTCCTCCCTGCGCCGGTGGTGAGTGGCGCCCACGCCTCACCAACCCACCTTTTCATTGCTTCAACGGGCCAATGCGGTGAATTTCACGGATGGAGCGCGGCAGGAATCCGCTCGAGTGGCGTATGCCTTCGTGGCATGGCTGCTCAAGCGCCTCATATTCTCATGACGGGGAACTCAAACTCTCGATAAAAGGCGCTCCGAATTGGCGCTCCAGCCATGAACGGACGTACTTCTGCCAGGTGTCGCCTTCGTGGAGTGCCTTTATCCAGGCCAGGACTGTGGGAGCCTGTGCCCAACGCGTATTCCATTCCGGAAGTAATGTAGACTCCGGAAGGACGATCCACTCGGCCACCGTCCAGACAGGGGAGTCTTCCGGAATCAGCCTTGCGATGGGTCCTTGTCGCACCGGATATCCGAGCCTCGTCGAGATGAACACCAGCAGCGCTGCTTTCTCATCGGTGTGCGCCTCACCGGTTGTCAGGAGTTCAAAGCAGTCATTCCAGGCGCGCTCACCGATGAACGCCAGCCCCGACCACGCTGGGATGGCCAATCTCTCGCGTGGGTGGCTGGACATGGAAAGAAGCGGCTCCAGGTCCACGGTTTGCCTGGCCGTAGTCTGGTATGCGAGGTGCTCGACGAGGCCCCTCATCGCCAGGGAGCGGAGTTCGAGCACGTTGGGGTTCTCGCCCGGCGCCCGGCCAGCGAAACGCATGGAGGCGGGGCGTTCACCGGGACCACGGGCCAAGTCCTTCAGTAGCTCCGTCAGGACCTCCGGGAGCGAGGAAAGGGGCGTGGGTGCCAATAGTTGGAGAACCTGCTCGTGAACCTGAACGTCCACGTTGGCCTTGAGGCCACCGCGCAAGAACGCCAGCAGTGAACTGGCGACTTCCACGGGCAGTGGGTGGAAAGCCGCCAGGGCTCTGGCTGCGGCGCGGGCAACATGGTGGTCGACGTTCCTGTCAGGCTCGCCGTGGTTTCTATTCCGCGAGTCATAGAGCAGGGCACAGAGGGACTGCAGTCCCTCCGTCCACCGCCCCGCGAGGATGGCTTGGACGCAAGCCTCTCGAACGGGCGCGCTTCCATCCCGAGCGAGTGCGATGACTAGCTGTCGCTCGGCGTCGTTCGCTTCCGAGGTGAGCCCTTGGATCGCGAGCAGCCGGCACTCATGGTGCTCATCTTCGAGCGCTCGCAGCAGGCTTGCGCGAGCCCTCGGCTCACGGCTCCATCCGAGTGCCTTGAGTGCGGCCCTCCGGAGTTGTGTGTCCGAGGATTGAAGCGCCACCTGGGCTTCCGTGGTGACATCCTCTCCCAATGCGGCGAGTACCACGAGCGCGGCACGTCCGAGCCGGAAATCCGTCTCGCAGGACCACTTCCTCAGAGCTCGTCGATCCTCGGGGCCGAGCTTGGCAAGCGTCTCGGCTGGAGGCTCACCTGTTTCTTCCACTTGGCGACAGGCGAGGAGCGCGGGCATTACTGGAGACGATAACGCCTCCTCGAGTGCTTGGTTGACGATCCATGCCGATTCGGAGTGGGCCACGCTGGCCCAGTCGTGCATGTAGTCCAGGAAGAGGATGGCGTCGCGGCGGGTACTGGAGGCCCGCTCCAGGGCGGCATCCAGTTGCTCGCGAAAATCGTTCTCCGTCGCCTGTGAACAGAGCGCCTCCAGGCACTTGTCCATGTATCTTGGCGGGCCCACCACCAGCGTTTCGAGCAACTCCGGAATGAGTTCGGATACTTGGAAATGCTTGACCAGGTTCCAAAGAGCCCAGGCGTTGTCGGGCATGCAGCAATGGTAGAAGGCACGCAATTCTTCCACCGTCACGGGCTGCACTCGTGCCCGCTTCACCTGCTCTCTCCCTTATCATCCAATTCCGAGTCAGTGACGGGAGGAAGCTGCCCGGTGAGCGCGCTCCGCCAGTAGCCCAGGAGATTCTTTCGCCGGGGATGATCCAGCAACCACTGATAGCCCTGCTGATGCCTACGTTCCATCACGGCAGCGGAGAGCGCATGGCTCATGACGTAGATTCCGGCGCTCGCATCCATCCAGACGTCGGCATCGGATTCGCTCGGCATCTTCTGCAGCGCCCCGCGGCGGATGGAGGCCCTGGCGTCCTCGTCCGCCTGGTCCACGACATCCCAGGCCCGCAGCAGGGTCTCTAGCAATTCTTCGTGAGCGGGCTCCTTGCTCATCAGGACGCCATGAATGACCTCCGCAAGGCCATCGGCTCCTCCAAGCGCTTCGAGCCCTGTACGGACTGCCCGCTGAAAGTCCTCCGTCAGGTCCCAACCGAGGCTCCATAGCCAAGAGGCCAATGCACCCTCATGGTCGTGAGGGCTGAATGGGAGCAACCATTCGATGTAACGTGCCGCCACTTCCCGGGCCTTCTTGGAGGTATGGACCCAGATCTTCTGCTCTAATGTCCAGGCCGGAGGAATGAAGCTGCCCACCCGGAACATCCTCTTCGTTCGGCGGCGCATGGAGCCAACAATTCCATCCATGAGTAGGGACACAGGGTGGTCATCGCCATGGCAGAGGTTGCTGGCGATGTAGAACAGGTTCTGGAATCGCTCACGTTCCACTGCCACGAGCTGGGATCGAAAGTGGTAGCGGAGTGACATATGAATCACGGTGGGCGCCCGGATGATGCTCTTTGGAACTCGGCTGAGCAAGCGATGAGCCTCGTCCATTCGCTTTGCGTCGACAAGGCTCGACAGCAGACCTTCCAATACCTCCTCGGCGTGTCCCTGCTTGTCAGTGAGGAGGCGCTCAAGACCCTCTACCGTGGTGGAGTGGGCATGGTACTGGCCCAGCTCATGAATCAACCACCGGCCCGCCACCATCCATTTGATGAGCTTGTCCCAGGGAATCGGCGAGCGAGTACATCCCTTCAGGAGTCTCCTCCACTCGTTCGACTCCTCCGCGCTGAAAGTTGACTCCTGGGAGAGCGAGAGGAGCCCCCAAAGCGAGATGGCGGCGGGCACCGGCTCCTCGTTCCAGTCGAGCTTCCGCAACTCCTTAATGAAGCGAGGCGCGAGGTGCTCGACGAAACACGCCTTCAGCATTCTTTCGAGATCGAACTCATCGTCCCGTTTGAGCCCCTTCACCTTGTCGACGAATCGATCAATCGAGAGAGGCGCCAGGAGCGTGTCGAGGATGTGCTGCTCGAACCCGATGACTAGCTCAATCTGCCAGGGGAGTGCACCCACGAGCTTGTTCTCGAGGATCCGTCGGCGCGCCTCGTAGTCGTAATGTTCGTAGGTCAGGGACACCGCGAACCGGCGGAACGTTTCGGTCACATTCTTGTCCATCTCGTGGAGGATGGCCTCTCGTGTCGTGACCACGAGCTTTTTGTCTGGACCCGCGAGCTTCAGGATCGAGGAGAGTTCGCTGACCCAGTGATCAGCCCCCGATTCCCTTTGGAACTTGCCCCAAGGATTCTCTATCGCGATGAAGATACGTCCTGGACGTTGCAGTACCTCCCGCAACTCACTAGGTGTTTGCGGCGGTGCGGCAGGGACCTCGAATGGCTCATTTTTCGTCCGGTACTCATGCTTCAACTTCTCGAGAACCTGCGTCTTGCCCGCGCCGGTGGCCCTTGGATGATGATCGCATGGCCTATCTCCAGCCTGTGCTGGAGGTTCGAGTAGTTCACCGGCGGGACGAACGCGCGGAATTCGTCGCTTACCGCCGGATTTCCACCGAATGACCCAGCGGCCCGGAGGATCTCCCCACGCGTCCATTGCCGTGGCGCACGGTTCAGGAGCCTGGCACGAGCCTGTTCCAGGAGCCGTTCCGTGCAAGCCTCCACCCGCGTGAGGGGCACGAAGAGCCGTTGCGAGAGGAGCGCGTGGATCCGCGCCGACACCCGCTCGGGGTGCTGCAGATCGAGAACGCCGATCCTTCTGGAGATCGCCGCACGATCCACTCCGTCCGGTAGTCGCACCTTCTTCGAGAGCAACGGGTCTGGCGCCTCTTCCATTAGGCTCTCGATGCGGAACCCTTGAAGCGTTCGGGGCAACTGGGCATCCGTAATTAGGATGTAGCGATGTCCCGGCTCGTCCATCAGGCGCTGCAGCGCGGACTTCCGGTCTCCACCCGAGGAATCCTGTCCCTTCAACACCTGCTCAAGTTCGGATACTGACCAGGGAGCGGAGGAGTGGCGCTTGACCTGGAGAATCAGCCGTCGAGTGACCTCGAGCACAGCTGACGCACGCTCCGAAGGCACGCCGAGGTCCGCCTCGATGTCCTCCTGGGACGCCGGCTCGAGTTCGAGCTGCTCCGCGCACTCTTCCTCGAAGAGCAGCACCAGCGCGACCCAGAGGCTGACGAGCAATTGATACTCGTACCCGACGTAGGCTCGTGTGGCCCCAGTCTCGGACGGCACGGGCTTCCTCTCCTTCAGTCTTGTCGAGTCGTTTGAAGGTGCCATGGCACCTCGAAGCATAAAAAGATGGGAGGCCGGTTGAAAGTGAGGGTTGGAGCGCAGGGGAGAGCGTGGCGCCTGATGCGGCGGCCAGGAAGGAGCCGAAGAAGGAGCAGATGCCGCGACTGGATGGGGTCGGGCTGCCGCGCAGGACGTTCGACTTCGCACGGGCCCCTCCAAGCCGCGTGGTGTTGGAGCTCAAGCCGCCAGCGCCAACAGAGCCAGGCCCCTGCCGCGCACCTCATGGGAGGGCGGCCTGGGCCGGCGTGTACCCCAAGGGGCAACGCGGCTTCTCCACCCGCCCGGCTCACTGCTCGGGCGGGCCCCCGTCAGCGGCCCTCCTCGCCACCTCCGCTCCAGGCCGCCTCCTCTCAACAGGGCTCCTATCCGTCCTATACTTTCACCTCCCGCCCGAGACGTGGGGGTAGACTCGCTCCACCCATTCCGGTGGAGGGACGCACATGAAGGAGTCGAGAAAGGCGGGCTGGGACGCCCTGCGGGCTGACCCGCATGAGCCCCGGCCCGGCACGTCCAAGGCCATCCCGCTCCAGACGGGCACGAAGAAGACCATCACGCTCGAGCTGCCCGTCCTGCGCCTGGTCGTCATCGACGCCAGCGGGGCGCCGTACGCGGACAAGGCGTACACCCTTGAGGTCGAGGGCTCCTCCACGGACAAGAAGACGGGGACCACCCAGGCTGGCACGCCCATCACCCAGAAGATGATGGGAAAGGGGACGGTCCGGCTGAGCCTCAAGCTGCCGGCGCCGCCGCTCCCGCTGGCAGTCCACCCGCTGCGCCCCCGCCCCCGTCCGCGGCAGGAGCCGCGCCCGCCTACCCGCTTCCGATTCATGCGGGAGACTTCACGGACGATGTGGCGAAGCCCGAGGACGTCACGGTCCGGTGGCAATTGACGGCCATCGCTGGCGATCTGTTCGACCAAGACAAGACGCAAGCCGCGCTGGTGCGACTCCACAACCTGGGCTTCCACCTGCCCAAGCCCGATCCGAACGCCCCCGAAACCCAGGCCTCCGTGCGCGCCTTTCAACGGAAATACGGGCTGACCCCCACCGGTGCGCTCGCGGACGTGCAACAGCGGCTCCTGGATGAGCACGACAAGCCTTGAGGTGACCCATGCGCGAACTCACCCTTCAATCCCTGGTAGCACTCTCCTCCGGCGATGACCGTGTGAACCGGCTGCGGCCTGGGAACTTTGGCGTGACGGAGTTCAAACTCGTCACCCGCGGCGGAAAGACATCACAGTCCTTCCGTCCCGCTCCTTTCCCGCGCCGGTCGGCTCCAACGACTTCTGCTTCGCCCCGGAAAAGGAACAGGTCGAGATCGTCTACACGCTGAGCAACGAATTCAACGTCATCCGGGAGGCGACGCTCGAGCTGTTCACGCGCTTCGATCAGAAGCCCCTCATGAGCCGGAAGCTCACGCCCGAGCAGCTCACCTCGGGCGAGCACCGCATCCCCTGGGACGGCAAGAGCACCGGGCGCACCCCTCAGTTCCCGGACGAGTACATCACCGTCGAGTTCTCTCCCTACAAACTGAAGCTCACGCTCAAGGGAGAGGGCATCCCCGAGTCCCCCACCGCCTGGACCTATTTCCACGTCCTGGTGAAGGACATCACCCTGGAGCTGGGAGACCGCAAGTCGCTCTCGCTCGAGCGGGACAAGCGGCTCTACGACACGTTGGGCGGCCACCTCCCAGCGCCAGGGAGCACCCTCGAGGTGAAGCTCGTGAGCAACCTCTTCAAGACCTCCTCGGCGGAGATGAACAACAACACGGCGTTCACCCAGTACGAGGCCGAGTGGGGCACGGGCCCCCATATCCCCCTCTTCGCCAAGGTCTCCCTCCAGGACTCCCAGGGAGGCAAGGTCGATGCCCCCAAGGCCCTCGGCAATGTCCGCTTCCTCTGGGATTGGGAAGACGTCGCCGAGGACACCACCCGCCATCACCCCAAGGCCAAGACGTACCTGGACCGGCGCTTGACAATGACAGGGCCACGACAGAACCCAAGGGAGACAACGCCCCCAAGCAGCACGGCGGAAAGCGCGGGAACGCGGCGGCCTTCGTCTTCCCGGCCGAGGCCGGCTATGCCCCCGGAGCGGCCTTGCGTGAGGGCGTCTTCCCCTTCAAGGTCGAAGCCTGTGCGACACGCCAATGGGCCGCCTACAGCCGGGCCTGGCGGCAAGGCGCGCTCGCGGGCAAGACCGGCGTCTTGTTCCAACCCGCGCGCATGGCGGGCGATGCCTACAAGGTCACGGTCCACCTCGCCTTCGAGCGCAAGGCGGACGGGGCGCTCGTGCTGGACATCAAGGACGATGCCCCCCTGCCCGCCGCCATCAAGGCCAGCACCGGGACCCTGGAGATCTGGCGGGAGCTGCACCTCGCCGGTACGTCAAGAAGAAGAGCACCCTGCCGAGCTTCAACGTCGTCGACTTCCAGGACTACTACGAGAAGGCCTTCATCCGAATGAAAGACAAGTCGGGCGCACGTACCGACATGTCCGCCCAATACAATACACGCATGGCGGCGGCCGTCCGCGCTCAGCCCAACTACGTCCAGGCCGCCATCGACAACACCGTCAATCAGTACGCCATCGGCGACTACGCGGTTCACTTTCGCGTCTACCCTGACTACCTGAACGCGCTGCGCACGCGCTTCTCCTTCACCCCAGCTGCGCTCACCGCCCGGCTCGCGGGTCCGGGAGCCGCCGTCAACACCGCACCCAAGTACCACGCCCTCTGCAAAGCCTGGGCGAAGGACATCGTCACCGCGGCCTGTGACGCGTATCTGGGTGCCGCCGACGGCATCAACATCCTGCAGTTCTCCGGGCTCTACAATCTGGAGACCGCGCCCGGAGGAGAACAGCTCAATGGCTTCGCCCCGGACTTTCCCTCCGGCGGCCGCAAGAAGTGCGCCTTCGTCCAATGTGCGGCGCCCGCCAACTATGCCGGTGGCGGCTTCAATCGGATGGAGCAGACCGTGACCCACGAGATCGGCCACCACCTCTTCCTGCCCCATGCCCCCTTCCCCGCCGGCTCCCTCCCCGGGGGCGCGGTCGCGGACATGCACGACAAGGATTGGAGCAACTGCATGATGAGCTACGACTACTCGGCGGAGCGCAGGTTCTGCGGGCTGTGCCTGCTCCGGCTGCGAGGCTGGGACAAGACCCATCTGAACAAGGATGGATTGCTCAACAAGAAGCCATGACTCCACCCCTTCGCCACCTTCCCCTCGTCCTGGGCCTGCTGCTCGGGGCCAGTCTGGGGTGCAGCCGCCAACAGCGCGCCGAACCGCCTCGCGCGGCAGCGGACCCGCAACGGAGACCCACCGTGCAGCTTCGGCTCCAACTTCCCAAGCGTCAGTTCCTCGTCACCGAGGAGCTCACCCTCCAGGTGACGCTCGTCAATGAAGGCCCCACCGCCGTCGAGTTGCCGGACCCGTTCCACTCCAACAACTGGCAGCCCGTCTATCACCTCACCGGCCCCACCCAGGCGGAGCAAGCCACCTTCACCTTCCGCTCGGCGGTCTCCCCGGACAAGCGGCTCGTCCCCGAAGGCGCGGCGCCCGCGCTGACACGACTCGAGGCCGGTGGGCGGTTGGAATCCGAGGTTCCCCTCCACGACTGGGCACGGCTGTCGAAACCCGGGACGTACCAGCTCACCGCGTCACTGGACTGGCAGGGTCTCTCCGCGCGCTCGGAGCCCATCGACTTCACCCTCGCGCCCCTGTCCGTGGGCACGGCCGCCCTGGGCCTCGAGGAGACCGCCTCGAGCACCGGCCAGGTCTGGGTCCATTGGATCCACCGCGAGGGGGAGACGGGCCACCTGTACGAGACGATGTTCGTCGAGTCACGTCCGGACCTGGGAGAAGTCGAACCGCACTCCGTGTCCGACGTCGGAGCGGTCGGTCCGCCGACCGTTCAACCCCTGTCCGCCTGGACCAACACCGACCGGATGGAACTCCTCGGCGTCTGGAGGGCCTGGAGCGACGGCGCCACCGTGTTCGCGCTTCCCTCCCAGACGCCCGCGCGGCAGCAGCTCCGCCTCGACGCGCCGCCCGCGCTCATCGTCCGTCCGGCGCTGATGCCTTCCACCGGGGAACTGGACATGTTCGTGATTCCCCCGGGGAAGAACGAAGTGACGCTCGCGCGCTTCCGCCCGTCCGAGGACGCTGCGCCCTCGGGCAGCCGGGTCGGCCACGTGTCTCTGCCCGCGCCCATCCAGTCCGCCCGGGCCGCGCTGGGCTCCCCGAAAAGGGCAATGTCCGCTACGTTGTGCTCACGACCCAGGAGGAAGGTCAGGGCTTGTCCCTGCACAGCCTGCACACGGAGCGCGGCGGCACGCTCGGCGCCACCGTCACCACCGTGCCCATTCCCGGCGCCTGGGCCCTCACGAACTCCGAGCCCGGGCTGTGGATCGACAAGAAGGGCGCGCTCAGCGCCGCGGTGCTCGTCAGCACCGACCCGGCGGGACGCGACGTCGCCCTCGCGGAAGTCCACATCGAGCACGACGGCAAGGCCGAGCGCCCCGCCCTCTTGACGCCGATCGGCAGGCTTCCCGCCGCCGCTCGTGCCGCGGTCGTCCGCTTCTCCGTCTCCCAGCGACGTCCTGGACGGCAAGAGTGGGTCATCCTGCTGGAGAACGGAGAGTTCCTCTCCAGCGGTGCGCCTGATCAGCCCCAGCGTCCCCGCCACCCCCCGTGCTTCCCCTGGAGGTGGCGCCCCTGTCCCAGGCTTCCTATCTGCTCACCCTCTCCGCCTCCGACGGTCCGCAACTCGAACTCCTCCGCTGATGGGCTGTGGGGTAGAGTCCCACCCCTTGGGCTTGGAGTTCACACCATGAAGCGTCTGTTGCTCGCCGTCGCGGTCCCCGTCCTGCTGCCGGTGTCGCTCGTCGGCTGCGCCAGCACCTCCTCCGCCGCGAAGTCCCCGGAGGCCGAGGCCACCGTGCCCATGGTGTCCAACGGCATGGGCTCCGCGCTCAATGAGGTGCTCGCGGGCTCCTGGCGGGATCAGAAGAACACGGCCCGCGACCCGTACCGCCACCCGAAGGAGACCCTGAGCTTCTTCGGCGTCACCCCCAACCAGACCGTCGTGGAGATCACCCCTGGCGGCGGCTGGTACAGCGAGATCCTCGCGCCATATCTGCGTGAGGGCGGCCACTATGTCGCCGCCGTGTACGACGAGGCGATCCCCGATCAGCCCAAGTACCGCGCCGAGCAGAACGCGAAGCTGCGCGCGCTGTTCTCCGGCAACACCGCGGTCTACGGCTCGCCCGAGGTGCGCGCGTTCGATCCCGCGAAGCCCGCCTTCGGCCCCAACGGCTCGGCCGACACCGTGCTCACCTTCCGCAACGCCCACAACTGGGTCGACGCTGGAGCGCTCCCGCGTACTTCAAGGCGTTCTTCGCCGTGCTCAAGCCGGGCGGCGTGCTCGGCGTGGTCGATCACCGCGCGAAGCCGGGCACCAACCTCGAGATCCAGAAGAAGTCGGGCTACCTCACCGAGGCGCTGGTCATCGAACTCGCCCAGAACGCCGGCTTCCAGCTCGAGGGCAAGAGCGAGGTCAACGCCAACCCGAAGGACACCGCCGATCACCCCAACGGCGTGTGGACGCTGCCCCCCGCCAACCGTCACGACGCCGCAGAGGACGAGAAGTACAAGGCCACCGGTGAGAGCGACCGCATGACCCTGCGCTTCGTCAAGCCGCGCAACTGAAAGGCCTCCCACGGCCGGAGCGCCCCGATCTCCGGCCGTCGGGTTACCGCAGAAAGGAGACACCTGCGCGGGCCCGCTGCGGAACGGCCAGCCGCCCGTCGTGCGACGCGCTCGCAGCACGGTGCATCGCAGCTGCTGCGCCGGGTGGTCCCAGTCGATGGCCACGTGCACGGCCACATAGAGCAGGCCGCCCCCCGCGAAGTCGATGAACAGCAGGCCCGCGCGCGGCTCGGCCATCAGGTTGCCCAACGTATTGAACAGGCCGTTGCCCGCTCAAGCCGCCAGCGCCAACAGAGCCGGCCCCTGCCGCGCAGCTCATGGGAGGGTGGCCTGGGCCGGCGTGTACCCCAAGGGGCAACGCGGCTTCTCCACCCGCCTGGCTCATTGCTCGGGCGGGCCCCGTCAGCGGCCCTTCTCGCCACCTCCGTTCCAGGCCGCCTCCTCTCAACAGGGCTCCTATCCGTCCTATACTTCGCCGCTTGCCCTCCACACGGTCTGGCATCCATTCGCCCGCGTGCGCCTCGAGAGCGAGAAGCAAGGGCGCCAGTTCTTCTTCTCGCTTTGCCCATGGATCATAGGTGCCCTCGAACGTGAGCCGGAGGGCATCATCAGGTGTATACGTGAGACGCACAAGCGAACTAGTATCTCCACGCTGGGTCGTCATTTGAGTAACCCGTTACCTTTCTGGAGGTTAAATGTACTTGACAATTGACGGAGATGACGTCGGACGGAGATTTCGGCTTGTTACATAGAGAATGACGAGCAGAAGTTAAATGAGCTCAGTACGGCATTGGCTGTTGCGGTTCAGCGAATCACAGACCTGCTGAGTTCTGAGGGTTTCAAGGTAATATTTAGCGCCGCCGATGGTGTCGTTGGTGCCTCGTCTGGAACAGATACCGATTTGAGATGGTTCACCCCAAAGGTGGATTCAAAGCCATCCAGGGTCCGTTTGACGGACACATCCTGGACACCCGCATTGCACACGAGCGCGTGCAGAGGCGGGAGCTGGCCGCGGGCCGGCTCTGCCCCAGCTCATCCGCGAAGGAGCGAATGGACGCGAACGATGCCGGGTCCAGCCGCATGGCGACAACCGACGCCGAAGGCATCCGCCGCCTCAAGGACTCCACCGCCGGAGGAGGACGGGCCATGCTTCCAGCGTGGCATAAAACGCTGTTCGACGCGCGCGGCAACTCCGGGCGCGCGCGCCTGCAACTCCAGCAGCGTGGGGGCGTCGGGCATGCGCTCCACCTGGGGCGGGCGGCCCTGTTGCTGGTGAAAGGCGCGCACCATGTCCAACTCCGCCTCGGGCGGCGGGTCGCCCACGCGCACGCGCATGAGGAAGCGATCCAACTGGGCCTCGGGCAGGGGATAGGTGCCCTCGAACTCCAGCGGGTTCTGCGTGGCGACCACGAACGCGCTGCTCCCGCCCGCTACGCCCAAGAGGGCTCCTGTCCTTCCTATGCTCGCCTACCCCTGACGCAGTAGTGCTAGAGTCACGCCTTCACCTTCGTGGCTTACCTTTGCATACACCCATGAAAAAGACTCTTGCCTCACTTCTTGTTCTTTCTGCCGTTGCCATCTCCTGCAGTGATGAAGGCTCTGGATCCAAGGACCTGACCTTCAACCTCAAGGGTGCAAAGGCTCTTCTCTATAGCCAGCAGGGCATCAGTTCCGGGCGTTCAAAGGCCGCGGAATCAAACCTTTTCAAGATTGAAGCGAATGGTGATGTCACTCCCGTACTTGAAGGATCGGAAGTGGTGCGTGTCAATGCAATCTCCTGGGGCATGATAGTCACGACTCGTGCCACGGGAACGGATGACCTCCGGACTTTCTATGTAAAGCCTGACAACACCTCCGGCGAACTCCCAGCGGACATCGGGAGATTCATTGGGGAGAACGATAACGGCGATGTTGTATTTGTCACCAGCACAGTGCTTAGAAAGTCGACCTTGACGTTGGAGCGAATACAAACCACGCTCACCCGTCCGCTCGTGGACACCATGTCTGGCAACTTTGTCATTATCAGTGATAGGTCCATTCACCAGATCCTCAATACTGTTGACGGAGTGCGCTACAATGTCATGAGCTGTAACGGACCGCATGTCATGGCTTTGGATGCCACCCACGCGGTGATTGATGATTGCCAACCCAAGACAGTGATCGACATGGCTACCGGCGAGCGCACGGAAGGTGACGTCCTCGCGTTGAACCATGAGGGCGTACGCAGTGAGAACGGAGCCGTGGTGCTTGCTCAGGGGCTGGGAAGCGACTTCAGCCTTTTTTATCTCGGTGAAGTTGACGTTCACGGTGGTCTCACACTTGTCAATGAATACGGATTCCAACCCGGCTCCCCGTGCATGGGTTGCAGCTCGAATTCCGTGCTGCATAAGACCGGTGATTATTTCATCGTGCGCGAGCTCAGCAAGGTAACTGTCGTCAAACGAGGTGAGCCCAATCCTGTCTTTATCTTGTCAGGCTATAACGTCACTTCTATTTCGACGAGTGGAAATCGTGTTTACTATCTCGCGGAAGACAGCACGGGTCATCCCATCACCGGTGTTTATGATCTGGTGACCCAGGAGAACAAGGTATTGCAGGACTCAGGACGGTTCACTGAGATCCATGCCATGAATTAGATGCGGGGTGCGGCCCCAGGCCCAGCGGGCAGGCGGGGGAGGGTGTCAAAGAACTTGAGCAGGCGCGACACGCGGCGGGAAGGCGAAGGGAGGAAAGCAGGCCAGGAAATCCCCCGACTCCACCGCGCCGCCGCCTCTCGAAATGCCGCGACGAAGGTCCGATATTGCTCGCGTAGCTCCCTCAATGCCTGCCGCGTGGAGGCATGGCCCAACGGCCTCGGGCTCCTCTTGACACCATCCCGGAGTCACCTTCGCGGGCGCTCCGGCGTATATAGCCGGACTCCCATGGACAAGGTCACTTCGAAGGACGGGACGTCGATCGCATACGAGAAGACGGGCTCCGGACCCGCGCTCATCCTCGTCGACGGCGCCCTCTGTCGCCGTGCGTTCGGGCCGATGCCGAAGCTGTCGCCGCTCCTCGCCCGGCACTTCACGGTGTTCACGTACGACCGCCGCGGCCGGGGCGACAGCGGCGATACGCAGCCCTACGCGCGGGAGCGGGAAATCGAGGACCTCGCCGCACTCATCGAGGCCGCGGGCGGCTCCGCTGCCGTCGCGGGCCTGTCGTCCGGCGCAGCACTCGCGCTTGAGGCGGCGGCGAGCGGGCTGAACATCACGAAGCTCGCGGCGTACGAGCCCCCGTACGTGTCCGCCGCGTCCGGACGTCCCGAGGCCGACCACGAGGCAAACCTGAAGCGGCTCCTCTCGGAGGGGGCCGTGGAGACGCAGTGAAGTACTTCATGCGGGACATGATGGGCGCGCCCGGGTTCGTCGTCCTGCTCATGAGGCTGATGCCCGGCTCCTGGCGGCAGCTTCAGGCGGTCGCGCACACGCTGCCTTACGACGCGAACGTCATGCGCGGCTACTCGGTCCCGACGGAGCGGTTCTCGTCCATCCGCGTCCCGACGCTCGTCATGAATGGTGGGAAGACGGACCCCCGGCTGAAGCAGGCGGCCGAGGGCGTCGCGAAGGCCGTGCCGAACGCACAGCACCGCACGCTGGCGGGACAGACACATAACGTAAGCCCCAAGGTCCTCACCCCGGCGCTCGTCGAGTTCCTCACCTGATGCCGCCGGGATGAGGCAATCGCCGTCTTCGCCGAGTACGGCTGCTCTGGCGCGATCGCCTACAACGCTCGTGGAACCGGCTCACGCTCGGCTCCTGGCCGAGGATGAGGTGCTCCCTGGCGCGGATAATAGGATGAAGCCATCGTTCTCGCATGCGCCCGCGCGCGGGTTCGGGGGAGTCATGATTGCAAGCAACCTGCGCCGTTGGCGCTCGGGGTGGTCGTCGGCGACGGGGCAAGCGCTCAACTTGTTCCTCGGCTGCGCTGCTCTCTTCGTGGCTTACTGCGCCCTCGGGAAACTCAACCAGTTTTTCATCTTCCCCCCTCGGAACGCCATATTCTGGCTGCCTAGCGGCCTGGCTCTTGCCCGGTTTCTCCGCACGCCCCGCTCTCATTGGCCCGCCTATCTGCTTGCCACCTTTGGAGCAGATGTGTGGATCGGCTCATGGCATGGCTTCCCACTCTCCATCATCGTGGCTTGGGCGCTGGTCTCCGGTCTGCTGCCTCTCCTCGGCGCCTGGCTGTTACGCCCGCCGTCGGGCCACCCTTCGTGTTCAGTCACGCCGAGGACATCATCCGTCTGGCCTTGCTGGCCGCTGGGGTCGGCGCCTTCCCATGCGCGCTCATCGCGGCGGCTGCCAACGTCACGTGGTTGGAGGCCGGCTCGTACTGGACGAAAGTGGCCACGTGGTGGACCAGCGACGCCCTTGGGGTGATTCTCCTCACTCCCTTCGTCCTGGTCTGGACGGAGCCCGCGAGCCCTCGCTTCGGTCGCGCTGTCGAAGCCCTGGCCTTGCTCGCGTTGCTGACGACCGTGGGATGGTGGGTGTTCGCCTCCACGCAGCCACGTGAGTTCGACGCGGCGCTTCCTTTTCTCCTTCTCCCGTTGATCGCATGGCCAGCCCTGCGTCTCGGAGCGCGAGGCGCGACGGCTGCCACGGTCATCCTCGATCTGGTGGCGACCGGCACACGGTTCACGAGCGCGGGCCCTTCGCGATGCTGAGCATGACCGTCGGCACACGCATCTTGAACCTGCAGCTCTACATTTCGTTCCTCAACCTGTTCGTGCTCATCCTGGCGGTCGTCGTCGTCAAGGAGCGGCAGGCGCGCGCCGCCGCTCAGCAGGCGGAGCAGCGCGCCGGTTTCTCGCCGCTGCCTCCGAGTCCCTGTCGGCCTCGCTCGACTACGCGGAGAGCCTCTCCGCGCTGCCGCGGCTGTGCGTGCAGTCGCTGGCGGACTGGTGCGTGCTCGACGTCGTCGAGGACAACACGCTTCGGCGCCAGGGTTGCGCGCATCGGGATCCATCCAAGCTGAGACTCCTCGGTGAGCTCGCGGAGCGTTATTCACCCAACAACCGCTCGCCTCAGCCCGCGGCTCGGGTGCTCCGCACGGGCGAGCCTCTCCTGTTGCCTCGGACCACCGACGACGTCATTCGGAACTACAGCGCCGACGATGAGAACGTACGGCTGATCCGGGAACTCGGCACACGTACGGCGATGGCCGTCCCGCTCGCCCTCCGCGGGAAGATGATCGGTGTGCTCACCCTCGCCTCGGCGAACCCTGGCCTTCCCTACAGCTCCACCGACATCGTGTTCGTGAGCGAGCTCGGGCGCCGGGCCGCCATCGCCATCGACAACGCGCGCCTCTATCGCGATGCTCAGGACGCCAACCGCCTGCGGGACGCCTTCGTGTCCCTGGCCGCGCACGAGCTGCGCACCCCCTCCTGCCGCTCCGGCTGCGCCTGCAGAGCATCCTGCGCAAGTGCGCTCGGACCACGTCCGCCCTGGACCCGGCCTGGCTCGTCCGGGAACTCACCGCCACGGAGCATCAGACCCGGCGGCTCGGACAGTTGGTCGATCAGCTCATCGATGCCTCCAGTCTCAGCTCGGACCAGCCGTTGGAGCTGCACCGCACGCGGGTGGACCTGTGCCCGGTGGTGGAGAGTGTCCTCGAGTCGATGCGGGAGCAGATCGACGCCAGCGGCTGCCAGCTCGTCCGGAAACTGCAAGGTCCAGCCCTGGGGGAGTGGGACCAGCGCCGGCTCGAGCAGACGGTGTTCCAACTGGTGCACAACGCGCTGAAGTTCGGGCAGAGGAGGCCCGTCGAGGTGAGCGTGGTGCCGGGAGCGACGTCGGTGCGCCTGGTGGTGCGCGACCACGGCCTCGGGATGTCGGAGAGCGAGGTGGCCGGCATCTTCGACCGGTTCTCGCGCGGAGTGTCGGACCGGCATTACGGAGGGCTGGGCATCGGCCTCCATCTCGTGAAACATCACGTGGAGGCACACGGTGGGAAGCTCTCCGTCGAGAGCCAGCCGGATGCGGGCTCCACGTTCACGGTGGAGCTGCCGGCGGCGGTACGCCAATACACTCCGCCTGCCTCCACAGCTCACGCAGGCGAACACGTCGAAGTCGAACGCCTTCCTCAGTAGCTCCGCTCAGTCCACTCGCGGCGTCCGCTCCTTCTGTGGCTCCTTCGAACAGGCAGCCTCGGGCGGCAGGGGCGATTCCAGCAGCAAGAAGCACGTGCTGACCTTGGGCGATGTTTTCCCGCGCTCTCGTCCTTGTCGTGCTGTTCGCCTCGGTCCTCTGGCCGCTGCATGCACTGGCTTGCGGCAACTCGCTGGACTCCGGCGCTGTCTTCACCTCGAAGACCGTCTGGCTCGACATGGTTCTCTGGACCATGGGCGCGGTGTTCTTGAACCGCGTGGTCATCGCGAACGTGTGGGGCCCCGCCACCGCGTCACCGGCCGGCTCGTCATGGGCCCACCGGTTCTTCTTCCTGCTCGTCGGCGCGTGTCTGGTCCTGCTGTTGGCCGCGGTCACAGCCGGTGGTCCCGTCCTCAACCTCAGCGCGAACAAGCTGTCCGCGTGTTTGACGAACCGCTCGATGCTCTGGGTGTTGATGGCCAGTCCCGCGGTGGTCTTCGTCCTGCAGGCCGTGCTCTTCCAGACGTGGGACCAGAAGTTGTTCGACGGCCATAGGACGATCGCCCTCGCGACGCTGGTGATCACGTCGATGCTTCTGGCGGGAGGGGTGGATCTGGCCCGTGAGTCGGTGGTTCTCCCCGCCCTCTGTGAGCGCTCGGGCATCGTCTTCGAAGACCCGTACGAGTGAGCCGCCTCCGGAAACCTCCCTCATGGCCGCTCGCTCCCTCTCGCTCGCTTACCTGGCCGGCACCGCGCGTCTGCTGGTGACGGCCGGTGGCGGCTTCGTGCTGGCCCGCGATGCCGATGTGCTGGCCCTGCGCCTGCCCACGAGGCTCCTCGCGCCCACGAATCGCTCGATCGAGGGGCCGCGGGACGCCGTGGAGCACTTCCAGTGCAATCGGTGCCACGTGGTACCCGGCATCGAGCCGATGTCGGCGCCCCTGAGCGAGAACTGTGTCACCTGTCACCAGGCCATCACCGCCGGGCGGCTCGATCTCTGGTATCAGAAGGCGCACGTCGAGCAGTGGAAGCAGCACCTCACGCACCTGATGCGGACCCCGGACCTCGGCTCGCTCGGCCAGCGGGTCAAGCGAAGCTGGCTCATGGATTGGCTCCAGGCGCCGCATGTGGTGAGGCCCCTCTATGGGGCCACCATGCCCAAGCTGAAGATCGGTCCGCGGGAGGCCGCGCTCATCGCCGACTTCTTCGCGGTGACCGAGGAGGAGTCTGGGGAGCCCCCGCGAGGTGATGCGGTGGCCGGGCGAGCGCTCTACGAGAAGAGCCAGTGCGCGAGGTGTCACTACCGCGGAGACTCTCCGCTCGCGGCCCTGCGCTACGGTGCTCCGGAGTTCCGCGGCCCCTCGGCCCAGAGGCGAGCCCCTGATCTGCGGTATGTGCGCAGCCGCATGTCACTCTCGCAGCTGCGGAGCTGGCTGGCCGAGCCGCAACGGATCCTCCCCGATACCGAGATGCCCTCCTTTCCCTTCACTCCGAAGGAGGTCGAGGATCTGGTGGCCTTCCTGAGTGAGCCGCTGCCCGAGCCTGTTGCCGTGCCGCGTCCCGCGTACAAACCACGACTGCTCGAGCGCGAGGTGCATTACCCGGAGGTCGCGCAAAAGCTCTCGCGCCACCTCTGCTTTCACTGCCACTCCGACAGGAACCGGCCGGGTGACCAAGGTCCAGGCAATACAGGCGGGTTTGGCTACAACGGCGTCTTGCTGGATCTCGCCACGCGGGAGGGCATCCTCCGTGGCATCAATCGTGATGGCCAGTTCCGCGGGTTCCCGGATCGGCTGGAGGACGGGACGCCCCGGCTGATCGCCAGCCTCCTCGCCCGTCACTCCGAGCTGGACGGGCACTATGACTCGGCGGTGATGGGCATGCCCCTGGGCTTCCCGCCGATTCCCGACGAGGAGATCGATCTGATCCATACCTGGATCGAGCAGGGCGCTCCCGAGTAGGCTACGCAGCAGAGTGGAGGCGGCGGGAATCGAATCCGTCGTCTGCACGAAGCGGCGCTTCTTGCGAGCAGCCAGGCCCTGTTGGCCCATGAGGCGGGCCAAATGGAGGTGTCGTATCCGTCAGGCTGCTTCATTAAAGGAGAGCCTCTGCCCGGCCGCGACGGTGGAGGAGCCGAGGATGCAGAGGAGGGCGCGGGTGGATGGGGGCGGGCCGCTGCGCGGGACGGAAAGCACGGGACGGGCTTCGACTGTCCGCCCCACTGCCTGCCGCCCTCCTCGAGCGAGGGCGGCCAGGGCAGGGTGTGCACCCAGGGGTTGCTCCGTCCCGTGTACCGGTGCGGCGCGCGGCCTTTCTGGCCCCGGCAGCGGCCCTTCTCGGCCGGTCCACTCGCGGAACATCACCTACTCAACATTGAAGCCGGCGTGCCGGGGGCGTTATCGGCCAGGGATATATCTTTGTCTGAAAAGCCTGTTTAGTATTTGATTGGAAATTGGACTGCCCCCCATTGGTCGCGTATCTCACCTATCTGCTCTCGAGAATTGATAGGCATTCCCGCGGTTTTGGGTGCGGACAGGGGACTCGGAAGAGGGGGCAGGTGGGGGGTGTACACCATGAGTCTCTCAGCCGTGCCCGCGCCGCGTGTCCTGGTCATCGATGACACTCCGTCGATTCACCAGGACTTCCACCGGCTGCTCGCCGACAGCGAGGGCGGCGCGTCACTCGCGGAGTTGAGGGCTTCGCTCTTCGGCATGCCTCCACCCCGGCCCAAGGGGTATTGCTTCGAGGTGGACTCCGCCTTCCAGGGAGAGGAGGGTGTGCAGCGCGTGAAGGCCGCGCTGAAGGAGGGGCGGCCGTACGCCCTGGCCTTCGTCGACGTCCGCATGCCACCGGGAATGGACGGCGTGGAGACCACCGAGCGCCTCTGGCGGGAGGACCCGGACCTCCAGGTCGTCCTCTGCTCGGCGTACACGGATTACTCCTGGGAGGAGGTGGTGCAGCGGCTGGGCATCAGCCAACGGTTGCTCATCCTCCACAAGCCCTTCAAGAGCATGGAGGTGCGGCAGATGGCCCACGCGCTCGCCGAGAAGTGGGAGCTGCTGCGGCGCGAGCGCAGGCGGGTGGCGGAGCTGGAGCAGGCCAATGCCCAGCTGCGGCGGGAGACGGAGGAGCGCAGGCGGCTGGAGTTCAAGCTCGTCCAGGCCCAGAAGCTGGAAGCGCTGGGGCGGCTCGCCGCCGGGCTGGCGCACGAGGTCAACAACCCCCTCAGCTTCATCATCGCCAACCTCCACCATGTTCGAGGGGAGCTGAAGGCGCTGGCCGCCACCCATCCCCCGCGAGACGTGGAGGAACTCCAGGAGTCCTGCCACGATGCGCTCCAGGGCTGCGAGCGCATCCAACGGCTGGTCCAGGACGTGCGGGGGTTCTCCCGCGGCAGGAGCTTCCCCGACGCGCCGGTGGCGCTGGACACGGTGCTGGAGGAGGCCCTCGCCATGGCGAACCTCGCCCAGGTGCCGGGGCTCCAGGTCGAGTGGGCGCGCTGTCCGGTGCCGCCCGTTCTCGCCGACGAGCATGGGCTGGGGCAGGTCTTCCTCAACCTCATCATCAACGCCCTCCATGCCGTGGCGAAAGGGCCCGCCGAGCCCCGCATCCGCGTGGCCACGGGCCTGCTCGCGGATGGCCGGGTGTGGGCGGAGGTCCAGGACAATGGCCCCGGCATCGCCCCCGAGGACCTGGGCCGCATCTTCGAGCCCTTCTTCACCACCAAGCCGCCGGGCGTGGGCACCGGGCTGGGCCTGTTCATCTGCCACGGCCTCATCACCGGGTTCGGCGGCGAGCTCTCCGTGGAGAGCCAGCCGGGCCAGGGCGCGACCTTCCGCGTCCTGCTGTCAGCGGCCCCCGCGGATGCGCCTTCCAGCGCGGTGGCATGAGCTTCCGGGCGGGCAGCCTCCGTCCGCCCCTCCCCTGGTGTTTCCGGTGGGTCCGTGCGTGGATTCACGCTCCAAGCCGTTGAGCGCGCTCCATGCCGAACTCGATTCCGTCCCGTCCTCGTGCCTCCCTGGCCCGCGCGACGCTCCTGAAGATGGGGATGCGCATCGCGTTGGTCATCGCCCTGAGCACGCTCTTCAGCTACCTGCACCTGTTCAAGACGCTGCGCGACCAGTCCCTCCTTCAGCTGGAGCGGTCGGTCGTCGAGCGCGTCCACCGCGAGGAGTCCATCTTCCTCCTGGCGGAGGACCACCATGCCTTCCTCAAGAAAGCCCTCCAGGAGCGCATCCAGTCCTTGAGCCAGGAGGAGGCGGCCTCCCGCTTCGAGCGCCTGACCGTCCAGCTCCCCGACGGGACGATCCGCAGCCGCCCCGAGGGCTTCGATGGCACGAAGATGCCGGGGTTCATCGTGTTCCGCGGCGTGTCACCCAACGCGGAGCTCCGCCAGCGGCTCGTGGCGGCGTACGACGTGCTCGTCCAGCACGGGCCGCTGCTCCTGACTCGCGTCGCGGACATCTACATCATGATGCCGGAGGGAGCGTTCGTGACCCTGTGGCCAGAGCGTCCCACCTATACTCAGGACACCGAGCCCGACTTTCCGCTCTACACCTTCGATTACTTCACCAACAGCCTTCCCCAGAACAACCCCCAGCGGAGGACGGCCTGGTCCGGCGCCTTCCTGGACTCGGTCTCGAAGGTCTGGATGGTCACGGCCTCCACCCCAGTGGATGTGGAGGGCCGTCATGTGGCGACCATCGGTCATGACCTCCTCCTGAATGAGCTGATGGCCCGCACCGCCAAAGGCCACCTGCCCGGCTCGTACAACGTCATCTTCCGCGACGATGGTCAGCTCATCACCCATCCCGAGCTGAAGCTGGATGGCACCGTGGCCTACAACATCCGCGACGTCTCGTTGTCCGGGGGCTCCACCCAGTTCGGCTCCCCGGAGCAGCGGGCCCACCTGCGGCACATCTTCGAGCGGGTGATGGCACGCGCGTCCGACCAGAGCGTGCTGGAGCTGCCGGAACACGGCGAGTTCCTCGCCACGATCCGGCTGGGGGGCACGGGCTGGAACTTCGTCACGGTGCTCCCCGAGAAGGAGCTCACCGGGCCCGCCCTCCTGGCGGCGCGCTACGTCCTGGTGTTCGGCCTGGCGGCGCTGGTGTTGGAACTGGCCATCATGTCCTGGGTGCTGCGGGAGCAGATCTCCCGCCCCCTGCTGGACTTCACCCACGCCACCGAACGGATCGCCACCGGGAACTTCCAGGTCCAGCTGGACACCCGGCGTCAGGACGAGCTGGGACAGCTGGCCTGGTCCTTCCGCCTCATGGCCGACGAGGTCCAGCGGCGCGAGGAGGCCTTGCGACAGGCCAACGAGGGGCTGGAGCAGCGGGTGGACGAGCGCACCCGGGAGCTCAAGGACGTCCACCGGCAACTGGTGCAGGTGGCACGGCAGGCGGGCCGGGCGGAGGTCGCCACCAGCGTGCTGCACAACGTGGGCAACGTGCTCAACAGCGTCCACACCTCGGCCATGCTGGCCAAGGAGCGGCTGGTGGGCCTCCAGGTGGACGACGTCGGCCAGCTGGCCACCCTGCTCGAGGAGCGGCGCGATGACCTCGCCACCTTCCTCACCCAGGACGAGCGCGGCCGGAATGTCATGCCCTTCCTGAGCGGGCTGGGACAGCACCTGCGCAAGGAAACCCATGAGGCGGTGTCGCTGCTCGACGAGGTGGGCCGGTACACCGAGCACATCGGCACCATCGTGAAGCTGCAGCAGAACTACACCCGGACCCCCCGGCTCAACGAGCCGGCCCAGCTGGTGGAGTTGTTGGAGGATGCCTTGCGCATCAACTCGGCGGGGCTCACCCGTCATGAGGTGCGGGTGGAGCGGCACCTGTCCCCCGTGCCCCAGCTCCTGACCGACAAGCACAAGGTGTTGATGATCCTGGTCAACCTCATCAGCAACTCCAAGTACGCCCTGGATGCGGCGCCCGCGGAGCAGCGGTGCCTGACGCTGCGCGTGGCGGCGCCCGCGGCCGACCGCGTCCGCATCGAGGTGAGCGACAACGGGGTGGGCATCGCGCCGGAGCTGCTCACGCGCATCTTCCAGCACGGCTTCACCACCCGGGAGGAGGGCCACGGCTTCGGCCTGCACTCCAGTGCGCTGGCGGCGCAGGAGCTGGGCGGCACGCTGACGGCGCACAGCGACGGTCCCGGGCGCGGCGCCACCTTCACCCTGGAACTACCCTGCACCCCCGGAGGCGGCATGAGTGACAAGCGGCGGATCCTGGTCATCGATGACTCCGCGGCCATCCACCAGGACTTCCGGCGGCTCCTCTGTCCGGAGCGCGGCGGGAGCCCGGAGCAGCTCGCATCGCTGCGGACGGCCCTCTTTGGCGCGCCCTCCGCTCGTGCGCGGCCCGCCGGTCCGGAGTTCGAGGTGGAGTCGGCCTTCCAGGGACAGGAGGGGGTGGCCAGGGTAGGGGAGGCCGTGGCGGCGGGCCGCCCCTACGCGTTGGTCTTCCTGGACTACCGGATGCCGCCCGGCGGCAATGGCGTGCAGACGCTGCGGGAGCTGTGGAAGGTGCACCCCTCGCAGCGGGTGGTGCTCTGCTCGGCCTACTCCGACTACTCCTGGGAGAAGATTGTCGAGGAGTTCGGCGAGACCCCGCTGCTCAAGGAGTTGCGTAAGCCCGTCAACGGCCACGAGCTGCGCCAGCTGGCGCTCACCCTCACCGAGCCGTAGGCCGTCCCGTGAGCCGGTGGGGCAGGACCCGGTGCAACTCGCCGAGCAGCGGGGACTGCCCCATCTGCTGCATCACCAGGTCGTTCAGCTCGTTCATCAGGGCGCGGAACTCGTCCTCGGACAGGCCGCTGGCGTCGACCCGGGAGCAGGTGCTCTTCCTGGACGCGGCACCGGCCGCGGGGGCGCCCGGGGCGTGCGCCTCGGCTTCATTGGGCGGCCAGTCACCGATCATGTCCGCCTCGCTGACCTACCGCCATGACCCCACCGAGCCTTGGAGGAGCGAGGGCGGAGCCCGCGGGCTGGCCTTCGCCATGTTGGGTCACCGGTGGAGCGCCGGCCGAGGCACCCACCGATTCCGTGCACTGAATGGCGTGGCACCCAGGTTCGCCGTAGGTGCTTCAGCAGGTGCGGGAACAGCTAGACTCACAAATACTGCGCAGCAGATTACAGAGGGCGATCTGCTGCGCATTGTTACCCGAACTGTTCAGGCACCGCTGAAAGTTGGGGTTGCAGGACGAGCAGCATGCACCCGACTGCGCCTCGGCCTCCTGCGCGGGAAGAATCACAGCCCCGACCGCCCCCAGCATCACTCCGAGAAGTCCCACCTTCAGCGTCTTCATCATGGCGCACTCCCTATCGAAATGTCGAGACGGTGAGTTCCGTCAATCCAAGCTTCTCCCGGGCGTGGAGGGATTGTCAAAATCAATCAAACCACCCATGCTGTTTTGGATTCTTCTTGGTTTCTTGGTTTGTGATTGAAGCCTTCATGCTCTCACGACATGCGGCAAGCACTCGGGTGGATGGTGGTCGCGCTCTGCTGTGTCGTGGGCGCGGCGTCCGGTGAGGAGCGGCCCTCAGGAGGTGTCAGACGATTTGTACGGACAATTTGTACGGCGGGGTGCGACTGGCCCGTTCCGTGCTCAGGCGCCGTGCGCATGCCCGGACCTCATGAACTCTTCGCCCGCTATACCTTCAGCCGCCCCGAGCGGGCCGAGGCCGAACTGCGTGCCGTCCTGTCCGTCCAGGTCGTCTCCGCGGTGGACTGGTCCAGTCTGCACCTGGAGCCCGGCAGCGTGGTGGACCCGGGGAACTGCGAGAGACCGAGAGCGATACGCTCTTCACCGCCCACCTGCGGACAGGCCGCCCTCTGCTGCTATACGTGCTGCTGGAGCACCCCTCGGTGGACAGGTGGATGGCGCTGAGAATGCTACGCTACGTGGGCGTATAGGCGGGATGGGGGCGCCGTGGGGGGAGGGGGATGGAGCGGAGGGGGCGAGTAAGGCCGCGGAGGGGGCCGCCAGGGCTGTGTGCCGGGCCGGTGCAGAGGCGCTGCAGCCCTCTTCATGCACACGCCGGCCCAAGCGGCCCACCCACCAGGGGGGAGCGGCAATCATGTCGCTGCTCCAGCGGACGAAGGGGAGGGGCATCGCCATAGGCGGCGGGAACGCACTGTAGGCGCCCGGGGTGGTCTTCCCTGGGCGATGGAAACGGGGTAGAAGCGCGGGGCATGACGTTTCGAGTAGGCGTCTTCGGAATGACCTCCCGTGTGATGGGGCTCGGCATGTTGGTCGCCACGGCGGTTCATGCCCAGGCAGTGGCTCCAGCTCCGTCCATCCCAGTGCCTGTTCCCCGGTACGTCCCCGCGGGAGCAGGGGCACCCATGGTGGGCCAGCCGGGCGCGCAAATCGCGCCCATCGACCGCTCGCCAAACTCGCGAGTACTTCCTCCAACAAGGGAGCCTGGAATCTGGGCCGCGGATGAGACGAAAGCAGTCAAGAAGCCCGTGCCGGTGTCCCCGCCAGACATTGACGAACTACTGGCTGCTCGGCCGAGTCCCGGCACTCCCGAACTGCTGAGCTGTCGTCAGCGAGTCTTGCGCGCATCCAAGACCTCTGGCGAAGAGGAGACTCGACGTCACCTCCCACGAACCCCCAGGGAGTGTCTCACGTTTTGGCAGTCGAGGCTTTGTGAGTCCTTTCGTAGTTTGCCGCAGATTGAGCTGCTCTATAGAAACATAATCTCCGCACTCGAGAAGCAGTTCAAAGGCGCGAAACCAAAATGAAAACCGTTGAGAGTGCTGTGTGGTTCTCCGCGAAAATCAAGGCGATTCGCGCCGAGGCAGGACGTGACGCCGCGAAGTTCGAGGAACTCTGTAAAGATCCGGTGCTTGCGCGCGAAGCTTCAGAGAAGTTCCCCGATGACCCACTTTTGTACCAGCAGCTTCAGTCCGCGTTGGAGAACGAGAGCATTCTAGCAAGATGCGGCCTCTTCTTGGAGCACTCCACTTTCTGGGACGAACTCTAGCTGGCTTCTCTCCCGCCTATACGCTGAGGGTGGGCTCGGAGGCGGTAGGGGTGCTGGAGGAGTCGATGGGGTGGATGTGGTGGGGGTGCTCATGGAAGAGCTCCTGAAGAGAGGGGACCTGCTGCGTCAGCGCAGCACGCGGCCGGGAAGGCTCAGGTCACCGGAGGCGACGTCGAAGGTGCCCGTGACGCACAGCAGCGGGTCGTGCAGGTTGGCGTTCACCTTGAGGGCCGCGGTGACACCGTCGTAGTTGAACTGCGCGGGGAAGGTGGCGGCCTCCTCGGGGATGCGCACCTCCACCACCTGTCCCCGCAGCGCGGGCTTGAAGCCTGGGGAGTCGATGAGGATGGGCAGGCCGGGCCACGTCTTCGGCAGCTTCGGCCCGGTGCCCTCCGGGATGTCGCGCACCTTGAGGCCACCGGGACAGGAGGCGTCCTTCACCAGCACCACCCAGTGGCTGTGCCACAGGTTGCCGTCGTTGCCCTTGTTGCCATCCCCGTTTTCGTCTTCCAGCGGCGTGTCGTCGAAGTCCGGGTGGGCCGTCAGTACGAAGGCGAGGATGCCCTGCGCGGCGTCGAAGCCCACCGCCCCCGAGTCGATGGAGGTGGGCCAGACGTAGGAAAACACCTCGCTGCCAGCCAGTTGTCCGGTGGGCGTGGGGGTGAGTTTGCCTGCCTCCTCCCGCACCTCCTGACGGAAGAGGATGTGGCCACCCTCGCGCCGCACCTCGGTGCGCACCAGGTCGAAGGAGGCCGTCACCTTCGGGGAGACGGGGGCGACAATGCCCTTGGCGGGCTTTCCTTGCTTGGGCGGTGAGTGGTTCTGAGCGCCGTGGGCGAGAGCGAGCGTGGGAATGAGGAGCAGCGGGACGAGCAGGACATGGGACTTCATGGGGGAGAGCCTCCGTTTCGTTTCGACCCGATACCAAATGCCCGCGGCGCCCTGTTTTGTCAAGAAGGTTTCGGATCGATACCATTCATTTGAGTGGGAGCTGACCACACGTGTGCGCTGCTCGAATGCACAATGCCTGTTTTGATAATATTCCTTGTTGGCGTCTGGTTTATCGATTACATCTCATTCAATCCAATTCAGGAGATTCCCCCGCATGAAATGCAATCAATGGACTGGCGGCATCGCCTTGCGCTTGCTGCCTTTGTTCTGTGGCCTGTTGTCGCTCCAAGGTGCTCAGGCCGCCTGGGCCCCCAAGACGCCACCCCTCTCCACGCCGTGGACCTCCCAGGTTTCCACCACCAACGCCCTTCCGGACTATCCCCGTCCGCAGATGGTCCGCTCCGACTGGCTCAACCTCAATGGCGAGTGGCAGTTCGGTAACGCCACCGCGGGCCAGACCCCTCCCTTCGGCCAGAACCTCGCGGAAAGCGTTCTCGTCCCCTTCCCCATCGAGTCTGGCCTCTCCGGCATCAAGCGCTACCAGGAGCGCATGTGGTACCGCCGCACCTTCACCGTCCCCGCGGCCTGGAGTGGCCGGCGCGTCCAGCTCCACTTCGGCGCCGTGGACTGGGAGGCCACCGTCTACGTCAACCGCCAGCTGGTGGGCAGCCACCAGGGCGGCTTCGACGGCTTCAGCTTCGACATCACCCCCCAGCTCAACGGGGGCACCAACGAGGTCATCGTCGGTGTGTATGACCCCACCGAGGAGGGCGGGCAGCCCGTGGGCAAGCAGCGCAAGAACCCGAACAGCATCTGGTACACGTCCGCCTCGGGCATCTGGCAGACGGTGTGGCTGGAGCCCACGCCCTCGGCCAGCATCACCCGGCTGGACATGACTCCGGACCCGGCCGGCTCCGCCCTCCGCCTCACGGTGCGGGGCACCGGCGTGTCGGGCCAGACGGTCGAGGCCGTGGCCTTCGATGGCACCACCCTGGTGGGCAGTGCCACCGGCGGCGTGGGCGCTGAAATCCGCATCCCCGTGCCCAACCCCAAGACGTGGTCTCCCGACAGCCCCTTCCTCTACGACCTGCGCGTCTCCCTCAAGAGCGGCTCCACCGTCGTGGACCAGGTGACGAGCTACTTCGGCATGCGCTCGGTGGGCCTCAAGCTCGTGGGGGGCTACCTGCGCCCGGTGCTCAATGGCCAGTTCGTCTTCCAGATGGGCACCCTGGATCAGGGCTACTGGCCGGATGGCATCTACACCGCGCCCACCGACGAGGCACTCAAGTTCGACATCCAGAAGCACAAGGATCTGGGCTACAACCTCATCCGCAAGCACATCAAGGTCGAGCCCCAGCGCTGGTACTACTGGGCCGACAAGCTCGGCCTGCTCGTCTGGCAGGACATGCCCTTGATGGACAACCGAACGCCCTCCGCCACCGCGCGCGGCCAGTTCGAGCGAGAGCTGCGCGAGATGGTGGATGAGCACCGCAGCTCCCCGTCCCTCATCACCTGGGTAGTGCAGAACGAGGGCTGGGGTCAGTACGACCGGGCCCGGCTGGCGGACCTGGTGAGGAGCTGGGATTCCTCCCGCCTGGTGAACAACATGAGCGGCATCAACTGCTGCGGCTCCGTGGACGGTGGAAACGGCGACCTGGCGGACTGGCACGTCTACCCAGGCCCGGCTTCACCTCCCGCGTCGACCTCTCGCGCGGCGGCGCTGGGTGAGTACGGCGGTCTGGGCCTGCGCGTCCCCGGTCACGAGTGGAGCCCCGGCAACGGCTTTGGCTACGAGATGGTCGCCGATAGCGCGGAGCTCACCTCCCGCTATGTGGGCTTCATCCAGGGACTCCAGAGCATGATGAACAAGCCGGGCCTGAGCGCGGCCGTCTACACGGAGATCACGGACGTGGAGAACGAGGTGAACGGCATGTACACCTACGACCGCGCCGTCCTCAAGGTGGACCTCAACCCGGTGCGCACCGCTCACCTCAACCTGATCGCCGCCTCGCGTCAGCTCAACAACCTGGGACTTCTGGGCGCTGGTGGCCAGTACCGCTCCCTGCAGGTGACGACGCCGGGCTACACCCACCGCTACCTGCGCCACCTCGACAGCCTGGGCTTCACCGAGGTGGTGAACAACGGCAGCAACGGTACGCTCAAGCAGGACGCGACCTTCAAGCTCGTGCCCGGCCCGGCGGACGCCAGCTGCTACTCCTTCGAGCCGCGCAACTTCCCCGGCAGCTACCTGCGCCACTACGGCAGCCGCCTGCGCAGGGATGTACGAGATGGCACGGCGCTCTTCGACCAGGATGCCACCTTCTGCGCTCGCCCGGCGCTCGACGGATCCCCGCTGTATGCGTCGCTGGAGTCCAAGAACAAGCCCGGCTTCTATGTGCGCCACCGCGTCGGCGAGGTCTGGTTGGAGGCCTTGGAGAACACCACGGGCTTCCGTCAGGACGCGACGTGGGCCCCGGCAGAGGCCTGGTGGAAGAGCGACGCGAATGTCCCCGTGGGCGAGTACCGCTCCTTCCAGGTGACGACGCCGGGCTACACCCAGCGCTACCTGCGCCACCTCGACAGCCTGGGCTTCACCGAGGGGGTGGACGGCGCCAGCTCCACCACGCTCAAGCAGGACGCGACCTTCAAGCTCGTGCCCGGCCCGGCGGACGTCAGCTGCTACTCCTTCGAGTCGCGCAACTACCCCGGCCAGTACCTGCGCCACCAGGGCAGCCGCCTCCGCAAGGACGCTCCCGACGGCTCGGCGATCTTCGACCAGGACGCCACCTTCTGTGCCCAGCCGGGTCTGTCTGGCACCGGTGTCTCGTTCGAGTCCTTCAACTTCCCCGGACGCTACATCCGTCACTCCGCCGCCCAGGTGTGGACGGCGTCGGGGTTCGGGATCGGTTGGGACATGGCCACCCGCTTCAAAGAGGACACGAGTTGGAACATCGTGTCCCCCTGGGCTCCCTAGGTCCTCCAGACGTCCGCTTCACCGCGCGGGCTTGAAGCGTATAGGCGGGGAGAGAAGCCATGTGGAGGGTGAGGGCTGGAGCGGAGGGGCCGAGCAGGGCCGCTGACGGGGCCGCCCGAGCAGTGAGCCCGGCCGGTGGACAGGCCGCGCAGCCCCTTGGGGTACACGCCGGCCCCGGCCGCGCTCCCAGGAGGTGCGCGGCAGGGGCCGGCTCTCTTCCCGACCGCCTCTCGACGCGCGTCCGGGCTCTGGTGGGCATGGCGCATCGGCCAGCCGCTCCGCCCCTCGCGTTCGCTGTCCCTTGGTTGACTCGGCCGTACGGCCTTCCTGTAATCCCGCGTGGGGTTCCTCGTGAGCGGAGCCCATGCCAGGAGGCGTTGGGTGCCAAGAGGGGTGGCTCTGCTGACATGCATGTTGCTCGTGGGGTGTAGCAGTGCCCCCGGAGTGTACTCCCGGCCACTGGACAAGCAAGGTACTGCGTCTACGTCCCGAGCAGCGGCTCTGAGCAGGCAGAACAAGGTGGATCATCTGCCGCAGCGCCTGCGCCGGGGCGGGTTCGCCGAGGGCTCCACTTCCCCATTTCCCATCACCGCCGCGAGGACTTCCTGGCGGAGGAGCGGGAGATGGGGTGCCCCGCGGCATGCTCCGCCCGGTACCGCAAGGCGGCACGACCGCGGCAGGAGCAGGCACTGGCGCCGCGACAGGAGAAGCCCTTGTCACGGGCGGCGTAGTCGTCGCGGCCGCAGGCAGTGTTCTGCTGCTTTGCTTCACCATCAAAGCGGTTGTGGGCGGTGAGCAGACCCCCATCGACATCGCGGACAAGTTCTACGGCACACACTTCGGAGATGTGTCTGGATGGGTTCAAGGCCGGTATCCCCCGAAGGGCTCTGCGCATCCGGCTACCCTCGAGATGGAGATCCTCATTCACCAGGCGCCTGACGGTACAGTGGAAGTGACAACAAGCGCGCCCTTGGCCCAACCTGAATCGGTGTCCCCGCCCCGCGCTCCTCCCAGTGGATGGCCAGATGCGGAATCCGACAGGGAAATCAAAAAGAAACGCGGCCGTCTCTATGTGACGTACAGAAAGCTCAACAAGAAAACCAACCTTCACTACGCTGGCCGGACCAGCATGGTCGTTGATCTCGGCCTGCCTCTTGACCTCCAGGCACAGTTGGCCCTTCGGTTCCGAGACAGGAATCATCATGTTGATGAGGTGGAGGCGCCCAGTCCGACACGGGCAAGCCCCATCGAACCGAGAACGTCGTGCGCGCCGTGGCAAAAGACAACCCGCGGGGCAGACGGTTTCACGATGCCGCCACGATTCGCTGGGGCGAACTTCACCGTTACACAGGATACCAGGACATGCCGCCAACGCATAAACCAGGTTCATTCTGGAGAATTCCCCTCCCAGACGGATCCTTCGGCTATGGAAGGGCTCTCGAATTGCATTTCGATGCCTTCTACGATTACAGGACCACCAGTCCAGACTCGGACCTGGACAGGATCGCATCCAAGCCCGTTCTTTTCAGGATCATGGTCAAGCATCCCTACCCGAAGTCATGGGAACTCATTGGGTGGAAAGAGATTGAGGAGGGCCTGACGCGACCCATTGTCCAATTCAGAATGGAAGTGGGTCCACTCCGGCGCTGTTGGATTTTCGATACCCTCGGCAATTCGAGAGGCTTCCCCGCAAGAGTGTATTGGGCTTGAGCCAGCGTCTGTTTGGGAATCCCACGGTGTCGAGGAACGTCTGTTCGATGCCTTCATGGGGCGGCCCAACGACAGCTTGGTGCACACATGGAAGGAGTTGGAGTAGCAGCGTGCCTTTAAAGGCGACAGGCTCCGTCGCCATGTTGCACGTGTCGCAGGATCCTGTGGAACGTGCATTTAGCACCGCCCAGTGGTGGGTTCGATTCCCGCCGCTCCCACATGAAGTTACCCGCCACCGCGAGCCGCGCCCTCTGCTGCCAGGGGGCGCGGTTTGCTTTTGGGGACCAAATCGGGGCACCTGGGGTCCAAATTCGGACCAAAACCGACCATCCCCTGAGCCCCGGACCCGGTTACTCCGCGCTGACCGTGCCCGAAAGCGGGTAGACGCGGTAAATGCGGTTGTTGGTGTTGGAGCGGACCCGGATTTCGTCACCGGCCACGCCATCAAGATTGACGTAGTCGACGAGCGTCCACGAACTGCCGAAGGTGCCGGCGCCGTTGATGGTCTGCAGGTAGCCGGCGCGTGGACGCAGGATCAGCAGATTGCCGTTGCCGCCCTGGGCCATCGCGATTTCGTTGCCGGCGACGCCGTCGAAGTCGCGCACACCGTCGCGCAGCGTCGCGTACTGGCTGCCGATCCAATAGCTGTTGATCGTCCCCGATTGCAGCGACACGATCCGCACTTCGCTCGGCAGCGCGATCAGCAGTTCGGCGCCGGTCACGCCGTTCATGTCGCTGGCGCAGTTCGCGATCTCGGTGCAGACCTTCCAGTTGGTGCCGCCGATGTAGAAGCTGCGCAGTCCGGCACTCCGGCCGTAGATCATCAGGTTGCTGCCCGCCTCCAACGGGATTTCCTTGCCTGCGTTGCTGTCCATATCCGAGACCGCGCCGGCGGCCACCCGGAAGGTCGTGCCCACGTAATGATCGGTGATGGTTCCGGTCCGCGCGTACACGATACGGAGCTGGGTCGGGGTGGTGACGGCGATCTCGTTGCCGGCGATGCCGTCCACGTCGGCGAATGCGCCGATGTCCCACGTGGTGCCGATGTTGAAGTAGGACGTGGTTCGCGAGTAATGCTTGATGATCGTGAGCTGGTTGCCCTGCTTCAGCACGACTTCCGCACCGGCGATCCGTCCACGTCGATGACGGAGGCCAGCGTCCAGTAGGTGTTGCTCAGCGGGTAGCGGGTCGCCGTCGTGCCGCTGACCACGTTGATCTCGCTGTAGGCGTTGCAGACGGCTTCGCTGGTGCCGTTGCCGTCGAGGTCCGCGACCTGCAGCAGTTCGCCGTAATAGGCGGTCGAAGTGGAGCACGATTGGGCGAAGGCCTTGGAAGGCACGGCCGCAGCAGCGGCCATGAGCAATGTGAAACCTATCTTTCCGAACAGACGGTGCATGAGGAACTCCTTGTAGGTGAGGTGCGACGGGACAGGTCCGGACGGCGACAGCATCGTTTTCGATCCGGACCCTTAGAGCCGGGGAAGGCGGGGAAGGTGTCAAAGAACTCGTTTCCGGGGAAGGTGTCAAAGGACTCGTTCCGACATCTCGTCTCCTACGAATCGTCTGACACCCTTCCGGGGGTTCTCGCAGGGGGGCGACACGGTGGCGACGCCCTTCTGGGCCCTCTTCCCCTGGTCCTCCCCGCGCCGGTGGTAGTAGAGGAGGGGGCATGCGCAAGCGCTCGAACCGCATGCCCCTCGTCCTTCCGCTGTCCCACTCGGTGCTCTTGTCGATGGCCGTGGCCCTCGCGGGTTGCTCGGAGAAGAAGGAGGCGGAGACCTCCGCGTCCGGAAACACCGCCACCGCCCAGGCGCCGCGGCCTCCGGAGGAACTCTTCGCCAGCTTGAAATGCCGCGGCTGCCACGGCGAGGGTGCCATGTTCGCCCCCGCTCTCGTCAACGCGCGGAGCAAGCCCGACGAGACGGTCGCCATGTGGATCCTCGACGCCCAGAAGGTCCGGCCCGGAACGGGGATGCCCAGCTACGCGGACCTCATGTCCACCCAGGAGGCCCTCTCGCTGGCGCGCTGGATCAAGGCGGGCAACCCCGCGGCCCCGGCGGCGACTCCCTGAGGTTCGCGGAGGCCGTGCATTGCTTTCCACGAAGCCAGGGCTGATCCTGCGAGTGGGTGAGAGCCCCCATGCGCATCACGGCCAGCGAGTCCATTCGATGAAGACCCCTCCTTTTCGCGTCCCCCTCGTGCTCGTGGGCGTCCTGTCCGCGGGTCTTGTCTTCCACGCCTCCGCCGCGGAGCCGGAGCCCCAGAAGGCCGCTCCCTCCAAGAAGCCCAAGGCCGACAAGCCCAAGGCCGAGGCGGCCGACAAGCAGTCACCTCCCTCCTCGTTGGGCAAGCCGGACTATCTACCCGAGCAGGCCCGGTCCCTGCTGCGCCAGAAGATGGAGCGTCACGGGCAGGACGCGCGCGATCTCATGTATGGCGTGACGTTGCTCCAGTACGACGTCGCGCGCGCCGCGGCCGGGCACATCTCCGCCGAGCCCCGGATCATCCGGCCACTGCCCGGCGGTGAGGCGGATTTCAACGCGCTCCTGCCCGAGCGTTTCTTCGTGCTCCAGGACGAGGCCCGCCTGCGCGCTCGCGCCGTGAGCGAGGCCGCGGAGAAGCGGGACGACCAGGCGCTCGCGGAGAGCTACGGACGCCTCGTGGAGACGTGCGTGGCGTGCCACTCGACGTATCTCAACCACCGGTGAGCCGGAGCGGAGGGGTGATGCGTACCGTGTTCCTGTCGGCCTTGTTGTGTGTCGGCGTGGGCTGTGCCCGCGTTCCCACCCGGCCCGTGCGCTACGTGGTGGACGGCGCACGGGCCCCCACCTTCCGCATCGCCCAGGGCAAGGGCACCGCGCTGTTGCTCCTCAACGAGGAGACCGGCGCCAGTGCCGCCTCGATGGGCGTGTTGGAGCTCCAGGGGGGAAGCACGGTGCCCGAGCACGTCCACGCGGACAGCGTGGAGATGATCTACGTGGAGGAGGGTGGGGCGGAGATGACCGTCGAGGGGCAGGCGATGTCCGTGCGTCAGGGCGATGCCGTCTACATCCCCGCGGGATTGCGCCACTCGGTCCGGGTGGCCGAGAGCACGCCGCGCTCCGCTCCGTGCAGGTGTACGTGGGACCGGGCCCGGAGGCTCGCTTCCGCCAGGGCGAGCCCGTGACGCCCGCTGTCTCTCCGTAATCGTCGTTGGGGGGCGCAACGCCCTACCCGGAGGCATCATGAACCCACCCGTCTTCGTCGTCAGCACCGGCCGCTGTGGCTCCAACCTGGTCTCGGAGTTCCTCCGCTCCCACCCGCGGGTGCTGAGCCTCAACGACGTGCTCACCAACACTCGGCCGTACACCTTCGCCTTCAACCCCGTGGACGGCCAGCGGCTGTGGTGGATGTTGAACCGGCCCTACTTGCCGTCCGTCATCATGGCCCGCCACGGACTGTGGGTGGAGGAGTTCCTCTACCCGCGCCGGCCCGGCATGCGCTTTCGGGCCGAGGAGGGAATCCCGGGCATCCTCCTGGGCACGCTGCCCCACCTGACGGAGGACCCGGACACGCTCCATGACGAGCTGCGCGCCTTCGTGCTGGCGCTGCCCGAGGACGCGCTCGGCACGCAGCTGCGGCGGGTGTTCGGCTGGCTGCGGGACAGGTTCGGCAAGGAGGTGTGGGTCGAGCGCTCCGGCGGCTCGCTGGGCCCGGTGCCCTCCATCCTGGAGCACTTCCCCGAAGCGCGCTTCATCCACCTGTACCGGGACGGGCGCGAGTGCGCCATGTCCATGAGCCGCCACCACGTCTATCGGCTGGGCTTCGGCATTCCCGAGCTGGCCCGCGCCTTTGGCTTCCGGGCCGACAGCAGTGCGGGCACGGCCGGAGATGACCCGGACGCCGTGGACCGGCTGCCCGAGCAGGTGGCCTTCGACGCCGAGGCCTACCGTCAGCGCGAGGTCGCCCCCGAGCTGTTCGGCGAGCTGTGGTCCGGGTGGATTCTGGAGGGCCTGGACAACCTCGCCCGGGTGGCTCCCGGGCGCGTCTTCAACCTCTGCTACGAGTCGCTGCTCCAGTCGCCGCGTCCGGAGCTGGAGCGGCTGGGGCACTTCATCCTGCCGGGTGGAGCACAGGAGGAATGGGTGGCGGCGTGCGCGGCCCGGGTGAATACGAAACCGCCCAGCTGGCGGGCGCTGCCGGAGCCGGCGCGCGCACGGCTGGAGGCGAGCTGCCGCCCCGGCCTGGAGCGGCTCGGCTACCTGTAGCTCATCCCTCTCTCCGGAGGGTGTTCCCGGTGGGGGTGCTCGGGGTGGCAGGCGCGCTGTTGATCCGGGCCGGTGTGGCACTGGCCCTGGAGCTGCCTGTCGTGGAACGTCACCGTGCAGGCCTCGCCCTCCTGGAGGCCCGAGCACGCGGCGAGCGCCTCGGGAGGAGGACCGGGAGGACGCGCCGGCCGGCAGGCGAGGGTCTCTCCGTGGTGTGACTCACAGGTGCCCTCGAGCTGACGATCCGGGAAGTCGATGGTGCAGGTGGCGCCCTGGCTCTTGGAGGCGCAGGCCTGGATGGCCTCGGGAGGCGGGCCTCGCCGATGCGGCGGCGGGGGCTGTGCGAGTACCGATGCGAATCTTGTTCTTTCGATTCTCGGGTGCTGAGAGACGTTGATATTCCATTGATCCGGGTTTTGCCGTGACGGAGTGAATGGCAGGCGAGCGTCTGGCGTCTGGGCGCCCACCATGAATGGTCTTCGCGCACTTCTCGTTGGTTGGATGCTCACCGCGGCGGGTTGCACTTTCATTCATTCTTCCGACCCCGACCCCGAACCCCCGGAAGCTCCGAGCCGGCCTCCTCATCGGCCTCGGCCCCCGCCGCGCGGGCCCCGGCCTCCGCCGCCGCCTCCCCCGTCCCATCCGCCCGCGCCGCCTCCGGGCTCCATGAACTTTCACGTCCCTCCGGATCGCGTTCCGCGAGAGGGGCTGTGCCGCATCTGGTACCGGCCGCTGCCTCCGGATCGCCAGCCGGCGGCCATGTCGTGCGGCCACGCGCATCGGACCGCGAGCCGCCATGGTGGCCTGGTGATCTGGGCTTCCTCGCCGCGCTCGTTCCAGACGGGTGAAGTGGCGGCGACCGAATACGGGCCGGTGTCCTTCGATGGCGTTCCGCCCGATCGTCTGCCGCCTCCGGGCTCCTGCCGCGTCTGGCTAGACGGGGTGCCTCCGGATCGTCAGCCCCCGCCCATGTCCTGTCCGGACGCCTCCGCCTACCAGCGGCGCCACGGGGGCCGGGTGCTGTTCATGCCCGCCTCGGACCTCTGACCCAGGGCTGGCGTGACGCTGCTCGCCCCGCCTCGAGGGAGGCGGGGTTTCAGAACATGTGGCCGAAGTTGATGTACACGCGGTGGCGCAGCGTCTCCGGGGACATGGCCCAGTCGAAGCGCACCACGGCCGCGCGCCGGGCCACGCGCAGGCCCGCGCCCACGCCCGGGTGCAACATCCACCAGGGGCCGTCCGTCACGCCCGGGTGCCACACGCGCCCCACGTCCACGAAGGCCACGCCGCCCGTGTAGACCGGCGCGCCGAACAGCTGGAAGTCGAAGGCGCGCACGCGCAGCTCCGTGTTGGAGAACGCCTTGACGTTGCCCGCGAACCGGTTGCGCTCGATGCCGCGCACGCTGCTCATTCCGCCAATGCCTTCCGAGACGCTCACCCCGCCCGTGTTCACCCACTCGAAGAAGGGCACTTCCCCGAACAGCGCGTCCAGCGTCAGCCGCTGGGCGAGCACCACCCTCGAGCCGAACTGCCAGAAGCGCTTCTCGCTCAGCGTGATGCCCCCGTACTGGTAGCGGCTGCCCGTGGCGGTGCCCGACACGCGCACGCTCAGCTCCTCCACGCCGCCGCGCACCGGATCCGACTCGTTGTCGCGCGTGTCCCACATCACTCCCGCGGACACCTGTCCGGTGGGGCCGCCCTCGATGCCCACGGGCTTGAGCTCACTGAGCATCGAGGACTCGAAGGCAGACACCTCGGTGTAGCGCCACGCGTAACCCGCGTACACCTGCAAGGGGTGGCTCTCGCCGAGGGGCCGGCCGCGCAGGCGCATCCACGCGCCGGGCGAGCCCTTCTTGTAGTTGAAGCGCTCCTGGTTCTCGTTGCCGCGGAAGTCCTGCGCGGACACGTTGCCCGCGCCGTAGAAGGGGCTGAGCAGCTCGCGCCGGTACTCCAGGCGCAGCTCCAGGCGCATGGGGCCGATGAGCCGCGGCCCGTCGTAGCGCAGGTAGTGGTTCTGCTGTCCCCGGCTGGTGAACATCGCCTGGATGGCGATGGCATGCCGGTAGGGCACATAGCCCGGTGCGTACAGATAGGCGCCCGCCACGCCGCCATAGGTGAAGCCCAGGTCGGAGTTGTAGCTCACCAAGGGCACCACGATGGCGTCCGCGCCCTTCTCCTTCTGGACGGGTACCTGGAGGGCGGAAGCGGTCGCGGAAGAGGGGGCCGTGGCCAGCGTTGTGAGCAGCAGCAGCGCGGTCGGAAGCATGACCACCCAAGGTGCCATGCCCAGGGTGATGGGGACCATGACCCGCTCGGCAGGGCCCGCCTGTCTGGCCGCTCTGCGGCGGAGCATCCGAAGCGCTCTGGTTCGCACGGCTGGCGGCTCCTCCGTGCACATCTTCCCGGCCGGGGAGGGAAACGAAACCGTGAACGAAGTCATCAACCCGCAGTTGCAGACGTGGGCCCGCGAGTACGTGCGCCGAGTCGGCTCGAAAATGAGCCCTTTGTCGGCTTCACGTCAGCGCAAGCTGCTCATCGTCCACCTGGATGGCGTGCCCAAGGCGCACCGGCGGACGCCGTCCGCACCGGACAGATGCCGTTCTTCTCCAGGCTCGTCACCTCGGGCGCCTACGCCATGGACGATGCGTTCTGGGGCTCGCCCGCCTCCACGCCCTTCTTCCAGGCGGGGCTGCTCTACGGCATCCGCCATCCCAACCTGCCGGCCTACAGCTGGTTCGACCGGGAGCTGGGGCGCAAGGTGCAGATGAACACCCCGGCGGACGCGCTCGCCATGGAGTCGCGGCTGGGACGCAGCTCGGGCACGAGCCTGCTGTCCGAGGGAGGCCATGCCTACTTCGCGCTCTTCCGCGCCGAGGCGCGCAACCGGCTGTGCATGACCACGGTGGCCAGCTACAAGACGATGCTGCGCAGCATCAAGTACGAGTTCGAGGGCGTACTGGCGGGGCGCACACGCAAGCCCCTGTCGTACTTGCGCTCGTTCGGCAAGGACGCGTGGAACTCGTTCCGCGAGGTGTACCGGTGGGCGCGCATGCAGCGCGACTGGCGCCACGAGCAGGGCTACCTCGTCAGCCGGGTCTTCCTGCAGCGGCTCGGGTGGAGCTTCGCCCACACCAAGGCCATGGTGGACATGATCCGGGGCGTGCCCTCCATCTACCTCGTCTATGGCAACTACGACGAGGTGGCCCACCGGCGCGGGCCCCGCTCGGAGCAGGCGCTCACGGAGCTGCGGCGTGTGGATTCCTACCTCGCCGAGCTCTACGCCGTGTCCAAGGCGGTGGAGCCCGGCTACGACATCGTCTTCCTCACGGATCACGGTCACGTGGACAGCGACGCCATCGAGCGGCGCACCGGGCAGCGCCTGGAGAAGCTCCTCTTGGAAGGGGCGCCCCTGCCGCTGTCCGAGGACGTGCGCCGGGGGCTGCTCGACGGCCGTGCGCTGCCCGAGCTCGTGTCCCTGAGCGCGCCCGAGGAGCCGGTGGTGGTCGAGTCCGGCAACTTCTCGCACGTGTACCTGACGCGGCGGCGCGAGCCGTTGGAGGCCGCGCAGCTCGTGGCGCGCTTCCCGGAGGTGCTCGGCCGGGCCATGCGTCATCCGGACCTGGGCATCGTGGCGGTGCGTCGCCGGGACAAGGCGGTGGCCATCATCGGGGGCGGTGTACGAGGCGCATCAGATCGACAGCGCGCCCCTGTCCTCGGAGTTCTCGCGCCGCGCGGTGGCGGACTACCTGCGCGAGCTGCCCCACATGCCCACCGCGGGCGACCCGGTGCTCTTCGGCCAGGCGGTCTCCCGGGGCGGCACGGTGGGCTTCGCCTGGGAGTTCGGCTCGCACGGGGGGCTCACGCGCACGGAGACCAACAGCGTCATCTGCTGGCCGCGCGAGCTGCCGGTGGACCTGTCCGCGCTGAGTCACTGCACCCAACTGCATGATCGGCTGTCGAGCGTCTACCGCGAGGGGCGCCGAGAGTTGGTGGAGGTCGCGGCGTCATGAAGAAAGGGGCGGGGGGCCGCACGTTCCTCAAGGTGCTGGCGGTGTTGGTGGGCGCGGTGCTGTCCGTGTTCCTCATCTCCAGCGCCTTCTTCCGGTGGAACTTCGGACCGGGTCCCCTGCTCATTCCGCGCTTCTCGTTGGAGGGCTTCATCAAGGAACTGCCCGGGCACCTGCCCTGGCTCATCCCCTTCCTCCTGCTGTCCGCGTCCATCATCCCCCTGCGGGCCGTGCAGTGGCAGACGACGCTGAGCAAGCCCGTGCCCCTGCGCGAGCGCTACCACCTGGTGGCCATCGGCGCCTTCACCCACAACGCGCTGCCGGGGAAGCTGGGCGAGTTCATCCGCTGCTTCCTCCTGTCGCGCACCCAGCGCATTCCCTTCCTCCAGGCCCTGGGCTCGGTGGCGGTGTGCAAGCTGCTGGAGTTCGCGGCGCTCATGGGGCTGGTGGCCCTGTCCTTCCTGGGGCCCTTCGGGGAGAAGATGGCGGAGTTCTCCGGACCGCTGCGCGTCGCCGTGGGGGTGTGCGTGGGGCTGGTGGTGCTGGTGGTGCTGCTGGCCCACTACGCGCTGCCGCTCGCCCGGGCGCTGGGCAGGCGCAACCGGCTGCCCCGGGTGCGCTACCTGCTGGGGCACGTGTCCGAGGGCCTGGGCACCGCGCGCAGCTTCCGGGGCATGGCCCGCACGCTGTTCTTCTCCGTGGGGCCCGTCCTGGCGCCCGCGCTGGCCTATGGGCTGGCCCTGAGGGGCCTGGGCATCTCCGGGGGGCTCTTCGCCGGCACCATCGTCCTGGCGGCCATCGCCCTGGGCCAGAGCCTGCCGGGCGTGCCGGCGGGCATGGGCATCTACTACTTCGTCACGAGCTGGGCGGCGCGCAGCCTGGGGGCGCCGGCCGAGGACGCCGCGGCCTTCGCGGCGCTCACCCACCTGGGCACGCTGCTCAGCCAGGTGTCCCTGGGGGCCATCTCCGTGCGCGTGCGCGGCATCCGCATCAAGGACCTGCGCCGGGGCGGCAGCCTGGCACGCGAGGCGGCGGGCCACATGGCCCACGAGGCCGTGGAGCCGGTGCACAGCCCCGCATGAGGGTGCTGAAAAAGAAAAAGGCCCCGACTTTTCAGTCGGAGCCTTCTTCAGTGCCCAGGAGAGGACTCGAACCTCCATGCCCTTGCAGGCGCTAGACCCTGAATCTAGTGTGTCTACCAATTCCACCACCTGGGCAGGTGGCTGCTGCTGCATCGCTGCGGCGTCTCGGCGGTGCGTTGCGTCGACGGGGGCGGTGTATAGATGCCTGAACCGTCCCCGTCAAGCAGTTGTTTCAACCTACTTCTTCAGGGGCCATTTTCCCTCGGACTCGAGGCGGCGGCGCACCACGGGGTTCTCGTCCATATAGGCCGAGAGCGACTCCTCGGTGATCTCCACGTGCACGTCCGCCTGGCCGACCTCGCTCTGGCAGGACAGGCGGGAGTAGGGGCGCACGTCGAACCCCATGTCCAGCCGGTCCATCTCCTCGTCCCGCTGCTCGGAGAGCGACTCGAGGCCCTTGCGCACCCAGACGTGGCAGGTGGAGCAGGCGCAGACGCCGCCGCAGGAGTGGCCGACCTGGGCGCCGGCCTTCTCGGCGGCGTCCAGCAGCGTGGTCCCCGGTGACACCTCCACGGTGACGTCGTCCAGGGGGCTCTTGAAATGGACCTTGGGCACGTCAGAACTCCTCGACCGAATGGCCCGCGACGACCTGCGTCACGGCCTGGTTCATGATGCGCTCGACGAAGGGCTTGCAGGTCTCGTCCAGGGCGTGGATGGCCTCCTTGAGGGCCTGGGAGTCCTTGCCCTGGGCCAGCTCGCGTACCCGGGCCATGGCGGCCTCGAGGGTGGGGCGCTCGCCCTCGTCCACGAGGCTCGCGTGCTGCCCGAGCTGCCGCTGCAACTCGGTGAGCACGCGCTCGGCCTCCACGCGCTGCTCGCGCAGCTGGCGCACCTGCACGTCCTCCTCCGCGTTGTCGATGGAGTCGAGCAGCATCTGTTCGATCTCCTCGTCGGTGAGGCCGTGGCTGGGCTTGACGGTGATGGACTGGGTGGCGCCGGTGCTCTGCTCCTTGGCGCTCACCGAGAGGATGCCGTCCGCGTCCACCTGGAAGCGCACCTCCACCCGGGCCATGCCGGCCGTCATGGGGGGAATCCCACTCAGGGTGAAGCGGGCGAGGCTGCGGCAGTCCTCCACCAGCTCGCGCTCGCCCTGGAGCACGTGGATGTCCAGGCCCGTCTGCCCGTCCTTGAAGGTGGTGAAGACCTGGCCCGCGCCGATGGGGATGGGGGAGTTGCGCGGGATGAGCTTCTCCACGAGCCCGCCCATCGTCTCCAGTCCGAGCGACAGGGGGATGACGTCGAGCAGCAGCACCTCGTCCTGGCGGTCCACGTTGGTGAGCAGGTCCGCCTGGATGGCGGCGCCGAGCGCCACCACCTGATCCGGATCGATGTCGCCCAGGGGCTCGCGGCCAAAGGTCTCGGCGACGAAGCGGCGCACGGCGGGCACCCGGGTGGAGCCGCCCACGAGGATGACGCCGTCGAGCTCCGAGGCCGTCACGCCCGCGTCCTTGAGGGCCCGGCGGCACACCGCGCCCGTCTTCTGGAGGAGCGGGCGGATCCACTCCTCCACGTCGGCCCGGCGCACCGTCTGCTGGTGCGTGCCCACGGTGAGGAGCGTCTCGGGGCTGTCGGTGAGGGCTTCCTTGGCCTTGCGCGAGGCGGCGAGCACCTCGGCCACCAGGGCGGGGAGGGGCGGCCTGGCCGAGCGCCTCCAGCACGCGCTGGGCGATGGCCCGGTCGAAGTCGTCCCCGCCGAGCGCGGAGTCGCCGCCGGTGGACTTCACCTCGAAGACGCCGTCCACGAGCTTGAGGATGGAGATGTCGAAGGTGCCGCCGCCCAGGTCGTACACCGCGAAGGTGCCCTGGCTGCCCTTGTCGAGCCCGTAGGCGAGCGCCGCGGCGGTGGGCTCGTTGAGCAGGCGCAGCACGTCCAGGCCCGCGAGCCGGCCGGCGTCCTTGGTGGCCTGACGCTGGGCGTCATCGAAGTAGGCGGGCACGGTGATGACGGCCTGCTCCACGCGGCCGGAGAAGTGCGACTCGGCGCGGCGCTTGAGGGCGCGGAGGATTTCCCCGGACACCTCGATGGGGGTGACGGGCTGGCCGCCGGCCACCTCGAAGCGCACCACCTTGCCGCCGGAGGCGAACCGGTAGGCGCCCAGCTTGCGCGTCTCCGGGTCATCCGGGCCGCGGCCCATGAAGCGCTTCACGGAGACGATGGTGTCCGTGGGGTGCTCGGCGGCGAGTCCCCGGGCGCGCGCGCCCACCACCACGCCCCCGTCCCGTCCGTAGTGCACCACCGAGGGCAGCAGGTTGCTGTCGCCCTCGTCCGCCACCGAGCAGCGGGGCTTGCCCTGGATGACACCCGCCACGAGCGAGTTCGTGGTGCCCAGGTCGATCCCCACCGCGTGCCCCTTGGGCTTGAGCGGGTCATGAATCTGCAGGAAGCCGTTCTTGCTCACGCCAGCATCTCCTCCTCGAACGCGTCCACCTGCTCGAGGAAGCGCGTGAAGTACCGCACCCGTCCCAGGGCGTGCGACGCCTTTTTCAGTACCGCCTCGTCCGCGGACCCCTTCTCGAGCACGCGCAACGCCTCCACCGCCTCCTGGAGGGCCGCCGAGCGCTTCGACTCCACGTCCCGGGCCATCGCCTGGACGCGCGCCTGGTCCTTGGCCTCCATGGCCCCGTCGAGCGCCTCGCGCAGCTCCATCACCTCCTCGAGGAACTCCAGGGGCATGTTCTTCTGGGCGGCGGAGTCCTCGCGGTCCAGGTCCACCCCGTGGAGCGAGAGCAGGTAGAAGGCGCGCCGGGTGGCGTCCTTGAGCGTCTTGTAGGCCTCGTTGAGCGCGGTGGTCTGCTCCAGCGACAGCCGACGCTCGCGCGCTCGGCCTGGGCGAAGCGGTCCGGGTGCAGCCGCAGGGACAGCTCCCGGTACTGCCGCTCCAGGGCGGCCAGCTCCACGTCCGGGCTCGGGGGCAGGCCGAAGACGGCGAAGTGGGTGGTGCCGGCGATCCGGCCCGCGATCTTCCCGCAGGCGCCGCAGAACGGGCTGCCCTCCGACGCCTTGTCACAGTTCCAGCACTTCACCGGGTGCTTCCTCTCGACGGAAAGAAACGACGAGGGCCCGGCGATTGGCGGCCGGGCCCCCAGGATTGCGTGGTGGGTGTCGCTTGCGTCAGACGGAGAAGCTCTCTCCGCAACCACACGCGCCCTTCACGTTCGGGTTGTTGAGCTTGAACCCGGAGGCCATCAGCGTGGACTCGTACACGATCTCCGTGCCGATGAGGTACAGGTAGCTCTTGGGGTCCACGAAGACCCGCACGCCCTCGCGCTCGAAGATCTTGTCCTTCTCGCGCGGCTTCTCCGACCACTCCATCACGTATGCCAGCCCCGAGCACCCGCCGCCACGCACCGCGATGCGCAGCCCCGCTTCGGGCGTCTGCCGCTCCGCGAGCAACTTGCGCAACTGCTCCACCGCGCTGTCATGCAGCGTGATGCCCCGCGCCGGTTTGGCCGCCGGGGTCACAGGCGCCGTCGTCTGGCCCGTCTGCTCTGTCGCCTGCTCGTTCATCACGCGCCTCCTGACTGCTCTTTCGGTTGTCCGCTCAGGCCGACTGCTGCCGGCGCGCTTCGCGCTTCTTCTTGAAGTCGTCGATGGCGGCCTTGATGGCGTCCTCGGCCAGCACCGAGCAGTGGATCTTCACCGGCGGCAGCGCCAGCTCGCGCGCCACGTCCTTGTTGGAGATGGTCAGCGCCTCGTCCACCGTCTTGCCCTTCACCCACTCGCTCACCAGCGAGCTGGAGGCGATGGCCGAGCCACACCCGAACGTCTTGAAGCGGGCGTCCTCGATGATGCCCTCGTCGGTGATCTTCAACTGCAGGCGCATCACGTCGCCGCACGCCGGCGCCCCCACCAGGCCGGTGCCGACGTTGGGGTCCGCCTTGTCGAGCGAGCCGACGTTGCGGGGGTTCTCGTAGTGGTCGATGACTTTGTCGCTGTAGGCCATGGGGAACTCCGGGGAATGGGGTGGGGGGAGGGCGCGGACTAGTGCGCCGTCCACTCGATGCTCTTGAGGTCGATGCCTTCCTTGGCCATCTCGTACAGCGGGCTCATCTCGCGCAGACGGTTCACCTTGTCCACCATGAGCTTGATGACGAAGTCGACCTCTTCCTCGGTGTTGAAGCGGCCGATGCCGAAGCGGATGGAACTGTGCGCCATGTCCTCTTCCACGCCGCACGCGCGCAGCACGTAGGAGGGCTCCAGCGAGGCCGACGTGCACGCCGAGCCCGAGGACACCGCCACGTCCTTGATGGCCATCATCAGCGCCTCGCCCTCCACGTAGGCGAAGGAGACGTTGAGGTTGCCCGGCAGCCGGTGCTCCTGCGAGCCGTTCACCGTCACCATGTCCAGCTGCTCGACGATGCCCTTGCGCAGCCGCTCGCGCAGGCGCGTGAGGCGCGCGGCCTCCTCGGCCATCTCCTCGCGGGCGAGCTTCGCCGCGTGGCCAAAGCCCACGATGGACGCCACGTTCAGCGTGCCCGAGCGCATGCCGCGCTCATGGCCGCCACCGTCGATGAGCGGCGCGATGCGCACGCGCGGCTTGCGGCGCACGTAGAGCGCGCCCACGCCCTTGGGGCCATACATCTTGTGCGCGGAGATGGAGACCGGGTCCACCTGCGCCTCCTCCACGTGGAAGGGCACCTTGCCGATGCCCTGCACCGCGTCGCAGTGGAACAGGATGCCCCGGGCGCGGCACATCCGGCCGATCTCCGCGATGGGCTGCACGGTGCCGATCTCGTTGTTGGCGAGCATGATGGACACGAGGATGGTCTTGTCCGTCATGGCCGCCTCGAGCTTCTTGAGGTCGACCCGCCCGTCCTTCTCCACGTCCAGGTACGTCACGCGCGCCGCCCGTGGGCAGCTCCGCCCACTGGCGGTACACCGCGTCGTTGTCCAGGTCGTGCTTGATGGCGAGCGTGGCCAGCTCGTCGCGGCTCACTGGCGCGCCCGTGAGCTGCATGAGCCGCAGCGTCTTGAGCTCGTCCAGCCGCTCCTGGCGCACGCGCTCCAGACGCTTGCACGTGTCGAGCACCGCCTTGTGCTCGGTCTTCAGGGTGATGATGTGATCACCCTTCTCCTTGTAGAACTCGACCACGCCCTTGATGGCGAGGTTGTCCGACTCGGTGGCGCCCGAGGTGAAGACGATCTCCTTGTCGGACGCGCCGATGAGCGCCGCCACCTGCTTGCGCGCCTCCTCCACCGCCGCCTCCGCCTTCCAACCAAAGGCGTGATTGCGCGACGCGGCATTGCCGAAGTCCTCGCGCAGGTAGGGCAGCATCGCCTCCAGCACGCGCGGATCCATCGGCGTGGTGGCGTGGTTGTCCATGTAGATGGGCAGCTTCAGCATCTCGGTCGCCTTCCAGGCAGCAGCGGTCGTTCTCGAACCCCGGGGTGGGGGTAACCCCGTGAGGTCCTTGGTGCTCCTACATCGGCGCACCTAAAGTGGACTGGATTGGTCAAATATAAAAGGACCCCCCTCGGTCAAGACGACATGAGGGGCGTTCATCCGGACCCGTCTCAACAGCGAATCGGAGGGATTCAGTCCACTACCAGGCGCGTGGGCCGCTCGGGAGCGCTCCATTCCGGGGCACCCGCGCCAGGACGGCGCACCCCCTCCGTGCAACCAGGCCATTTCAGGGCATTCACGCGCTGGCGAGGCGGCTGCAATCAGGGAAGTCCGCGACAGACCGGGAGGCACGCGGATGGCCACGAACGAGAAGCGAGCGGTGAGGGTGAACGCGGCGGGTGCACTGGCGGTGCGGGTGGGCGGAGGCATGGAGCCGCCCCCCGCCACCCCGGGACGAGGAGTGGGCGCGGGACACGGAGGGGTGGCGGGCGGGCAAGCCCGCGGAGGATCCGGAGAAGATGAAGAAGTGGGGGCTCATCACCGCGCGGCCGAGCGAGTTCCTCATCCACATGCGCCGGGGCCGGGTCCGGGAGGTGAGCGGGCAGGGGGCCTCGTGCTTCAAGCTGCCGGGGGACTCGGTGGCGATCGTGCCCACGAGCGTGCAGCGGCTGCGCTTCACGGCGGATCAGGTGACGAGCGAGAAGGTGGGAGTGCAGGTGACGGGGCTGGCGGTGTACCGCATCGTCGAGCCGCTGGTGGCCTTCCGGATGCTCAACTTCTCCTTTCCGGAGCGGGCGCAGGAGAAGCTGCGCGAGCTGCTCACGGAGATGTTCGTGGGCGCGGTGCGGCGGTTGGTGGCGAACCTGTCGGTGGAGGAGTGCCTGACGCGGCGCAAGGAGGGGATCGCCACGGAGCTGATGCGGGAGATTTCCCCGGTGGTGTCGGGGCGGGGGCGGCCGGAAGACCGGACGGACACGGGGTGGGGGTGGTGCTGGACACGATTGAGATTCAAGACGTGCGGGTGCTGTCGGAGACGGTGTTCGCGAACATGCAGGCGCGCTTCCGGCAGGAGCAGGAGCGGGTGGCGCGCGAGGCGGAGCTGTCCAAGGAGCGCTTCATCCGGCGGGAGGAGGCGGAGGCGGAGCGGCAGATCGCCCTCACGCGGCTGGTGACGGAGGAGGAGGTGCGGCACAAGCGGCGGGCGGCGGAGGAGCAGGCGCAGCTCGAGTCGCTGGCGGTGGAGGCGCGGGTGGCGGAGGCGCGGGTGGCGCAGGAGCACGGGGCGCGGCAGGCGCAGGTGACGCTGGAGCGGGAGACGGCGCTGGCGAAGCTGAACGCGGAGCTGGAGGTGCGCGAGCGCGAGGCGCGGGCGGAGGAGGCGCGGGAGCTGGCGCGGCTGGAGTCCGAGCGGCGCATGGCGGAGGCTCGGCTGGAGAACGCGCGGGCGCTGGCGGCGGCCCAGGCCCAGACGGAGCTGGAGCGGTTGAAGCTCGAGGCGGAGGCGCAGGCGGCGCGGCATGGGGCGGAGCTGGCGAAGCTGCGGCAGGAGGAGGAGCGGGCGCGGACGGAGGCGAAGGCGGCGGAGGCCCGGTGCGCCATCGCCGAGGCGGAGCTGGCGCGGGCGGAGCTGGAGGCGCGGCAGGCGCGCATTGCCCAGGAGCCGGAGCTGGCGCGGGTGAGGGCACAGCGCGAAATAGAGAACACGCTGTCGCCCGAGTCCATCCAATTGGAGCTGGCGCGGCAACTGCCGAAGGTGGCGGCGGCCTTCCAGCAGAAGATGGGCGAGGTGCACGTGACGGCGGTGGATGGAGCCAATCCGTTTGGCTACATCGCCGCGGCGGTGGAGGGGGTCATGGGGCTGGCTCGCTCGGCGGGGCTGCAGGTGCCCGTGGGCAAGGAGTCGTAGCGCGAGCCGTATTGAACCGTGCGCGGTTTGCTCTCTGCCCTCGCGCACGCTTGATCAATCGGTGAGCTTGACGGGAGCACCTGTGTTTCCGTGTGATTGCGGCGCGAAGACTTTCAGCTTCGTCGTTCCCGGAGGTGGGCCGTGTCCACCCGTCTTGCTGGCTCGCGCCCATCGATCGCTCGGCTGCGCCTCTTGCTGGGCGCCTGCTTTCTCCTTGTCCTCTTCTTCCAGTCTGCTTGTGTCACGGGCACTCCACGGGGGCGCGACCGCGACAACTCGTCCACGTCCCCACCGGCGACCATGGCAAGTGGGGCCCCCATGGCGGAGCTCGGCTTCGAGTCCGCCACGGTGTACGTGGTGGACTTCCTGGAGCCCGGCACCGTCGTCACCCGGCCGGTGCGCATTTCCCGGGCCGAGTTCCAGCAGGCCTTCCTGCGCCTCTCCCATGACGTGAGACTGGGGACGAAGACGCCACAAGAAGCTGCCCGGCAGTTGCTCCACCTCCTGCCGCCCCCCGAGGGCGTCGAGACGGTGGACAGCAGGGGAGACTGGCTGCTGGAGGTGTACCGAGACCAGGCCTACACCCTGGTGCCCGAGCGCCAGGAGGGGCCGGTGGTCCTTACCCCCGCGGCGGATGAGGCCCTGAGGGCCGGTACCTCCAGTGGTGTGTGCCCCGAGGAGGAGGCGACTGCCTGGGTCTCCTCGACGACGGGCCCTACCTGCGCACGGACGACCGGCGGGCGTTCGCCCTGGCCCTGGCCTTTGGCCACGTGCTCGACGAGACGCGCCACGCCCTGGCGCGCGAGCTACTGGACGTGCGGATGCTCGTCTCCACGGTGGTCTGGACGGTGACCCTCTACTGCATGATGTGGGTGGTGCCCGAGCCAACGACCAAGGCCCTGGCCGCCGGCATGACCCTCCTGCTGATGGGCTACCTGGGCCTGGAGACGATGTACGGGCTGATGGACGGCTGGGCTCGCATGGCCGACACGGCACACCACGCCAGCACCTTCGAGGAACTGCGCGCGGCGGGGGAGGAGTTTGGCCGGGTGCTGGGCGAGGACTCGGCACGGGCGATGGTTCTGGCGGTGGCCACGCTGGGTGGGCACACGCTGGGGCAGGTGCTGCCACGGGTGAAGTCGCTGCCGGGCTTCAAGCTCGCGGGGAAGCAGTGGAAGGCACAGGGCGGCGCCGCCGTCATGGGGCGCGTGGAAGTAGAGGAGACGGCACTCGCGACGGATGAGGCCCTGGCCCAGGCGATTGTGGCGGTGGAGACGGTGGCCACCTCTCCACAGGGCCCCCCTGGCCGTGGTGATGTTCAAGACGGGGACGGGCAGTGGGACGGCGAAGGCTCCTGGGGGCCGCTCCGCGCGAACCGTCATTCGCCACCGGGGTGGCAACCGGCAGGTGGAACTGAGCGACGGCCAGCGTTGGCATTTGCCACGCGGCAAGTCGGCCGCGGACATTCCCGCCCGGGACAAGGTGGGGGACATGCTCCAGGAGGCCGTCACCCAGGCCGCGAACGAGTGGGGGCACATAGGCTCAGCCAGAAGGAGCGAAGAGCCATCGACGAGGCCCTGAAGAACGGTGAGTATTGGCTGGCACGACTGCTAGAGCGCGAGGCCCGAGGGCGCTTCGTGCATGCCAGGGTGGAAACGCAGTTCCGAGCGCGCCTTCAGTTCAATCCCCATGGGGTCGATGTGGTTGACCCCTCTTCGGGTGGCTATAAGTACGAGATTCTCTCCGGAACGGAGTCGAACATGGCACGGCACGGCAGGCGTATGGCGGGCGAGTTCTTCCGGATGCTCACCTTCTGATTCTGAAAGGGGCGGCTATGGGGTTGCTCACGAACGTCCTCATCGAAAACAAGGAGATGACGAACGATCGGCTCGAGGTGATAGACAAGGACTCGCTCTATTTCCTTGGTCCGAATCTGACGCTGCGTCACTGCACCGTCGTCCTGAAGGTGCCTGCCGTGCGCCTGCACATCCTCGGAGCTCGTTTCATTGATTGCACCTTTGAGGTGAAGCAGGAACTCAAGAACCATCAAAGTTGGGTAAGTGCATATCTGAAGGGATGTCGCTTCAGGGGGCGGCTGACTGGATGCGATTTCGGGCACTGGCCTGAATACAGTAGCCAGTCGTGGTATGCGTCCGGTTCCATCGAGGATTGCGACTTCACCGAGGCCCAGATGGACTCCTGCCGCATCATGGGCTCCGATCCTGCCACCCTTTGCTTTCCCAAGTGGCCCTGCTTCACTATCCTGGATCCCATTGGTCATGCTACCGAGCTACGCAGCGTCAAGTGGCCGGGCCGATATGGTGCTGTCGTCGTGGACGAGCTTCACACCCAACCGGCGCGCACCATGGCAATAACCGAACACGCCCCCTCCATTGCGAAGCAGTTGGGCGCCACCCCGGAAGAACTCAAGGCCGTCATCGAGAAGTTCGACTGCATCGTCTACTGACGGGACCCTGCTGAGTTGGAGCAGGGGTTCGCGGAGTGGCCGTCCCCCTGGGTTCAGAGAGTCCTGAAGAACAAGCTAACGAAGCATCTTCTGCTCACGTTTGCGTCGACGCGCCGTCAATGATCTCAAGTAGTTGCGAGAAGTTAGAAAGACGACGTGTTGGGTGCGCGTTCTTGCGTGCATCCCCATCCAATATACTTGCCGCGTGACGCTTGGTAATGGCGGGAGCCGAGATGATTTCGAGCCGCTCCAGATACTCCAATGAAATATAGGTGCCGTATTCAGCCCAGCAATCCAATGCACCAACCTCCCGTGCTACCGCCATGTCTTTCTTGAGCGCGTCACCAATGACGAGCGTTTCCTCGGAGAAACATGCATTTCCTCGCAGATGCGTCGCAACCCAAGTGGGTTAGGCTTCTCGTAGTCTCGAGGTAGTTCCACAAGTCTACACGCTGTCCGGTATTCTCCTTTTTGTTCCTTTTGTTTGATGTGCCGAGAGATCTTCATCTCGCCGTCTTCATTCTTTGGGAAGTCGAACCCTGGCAGACAGTAGATAGCATCCAGAAGCTGATCCAGTTTGAGTTGTTTTGCTCGGACTTCCACAGGATTGCGTGGTGCATCTGTTAGCGCCACCACTGGGATGCCCCTGTGTTTCAGCTTCTCAAGTGTTTCGATGACTCCAGGGAACGGCTGTAGGTACTTTCTACGAGCATCCTTGAAAGCAATACGTGCTGGCTCGATGACTAGCTTGTCGAACGAGCCGAACTCCGGAATGCCGCGAAGATCTCCGACTCCTGCAGTACGAAGGGGTACTCGTTCGACTCGTACTTTGAATAGACTTTCTTGAGTGCCTGCACAATCTTGATGCGTGGCCATCCGGTTGAACGTTCCACGGAGCCCACAAGCGCCTCCACTGCGGGAACGATGTAGTCGACCCAAGAGTACAACGTTCCGTCCATGTCGGTAACCACCAGTCGAATCATGAGGCTCGCTCCAGAGACCACCAGAGTGACTGTACGATCTACACCACTTAAAAGAACGCGCAACGACCTTGACGCAGGGTGTTGCAAACTCGTTTCGCTCGTTCGCTCCGCTTCATCTGAAAAGCCCGTAATCAAGTAGGGAGCTAAAGGCTTCGGTTTTACCATGAGTGAAATTACAGTAGTGAACGGTACTGGTGGTGATCGTCCCTACATAATTTTGACTTGGTGGTGATCCTTGAGAGGATGCCTCCGTGGAAAAGCGCCTCCTGAAGAAGGGTCTGCTCCTCGCGTTTGAGGGCATTGATGGAGCAGGAAAAACCACCCAGGCCGAGCGCCTGCATAGACTGCTTGCCGAAGATGGCTGGGACGTCATCCGAAGCAAGGAACCTACGGACGGACAGTGGGGCCTCAAGCTACGAGAATCAGCCACGGCCGGTCGGCTCTCTCCTCAGGAGGAACTCGACCTCTTCATTCGAGATCGCAAGGAACACGTTGAGACGCTGCTCGACCCCGCGTTGCGGCGGGGTCAAATCGTCATTGTGGATCGATATTACTTCTCCACAGCCGCTTACCAGGGGCTCGTGGATTTGATCCCGAAAAATCCTTCAGATGAACGAGGAGTTTGCTCCACCACCAGATCTTTTGGTGTTCTTGGATGTGGAGCCCGAAGAAGGGGTACGACGCATCCGTAAGCGCGGAGACCGAGAAAACCTCTTTGAAGGAAGAGACGCTCTGGCTGCAGTGGCGAACGTTTTCCGCAGAATCAAGCGCCCCTATCTCCGCGTGATAGACGGCATGTTGCCACCCGATGACATCACTCATGGTCTGCTCGAACTGCTCTATGCAGGCCCTCTTTCGTCGGTTAGTCCACAGGGATTTGACGAGCCTGCACACGGGGAAAAATGGACGAGGTTCTTCGAACTCACCGATACGAAGAGTCATGAACGTTAGTAAGGGCTTTATTGACAGGAGTTTGGTTCCTCTTTAGTCGCTACCGACTCCTAAGCCAGGGAAAGAAAGTTCTGTCGAGGGGAGCACCGCCCCGGCCGAAAAATGGGGCCTCTGCATAGGTACCCCTGAACGGATTTAGTTTCCCTGGCTTAGCTGATTCGCCGACAGGTTACTGGCCTGAGTCTGCGAAGCACCACTGCAAGTGCCGGAAGAGCGGCCTGCGGCGACCGAGCATTGATGGTGGGCCGCACGTGAGCGCAGGGGTTGCCACCAATCGAGCGGCCTGCGCGCCCCGGTTTTGGGAATAATGGAGCCCATGTCCCATGCCTCATCTCCTACCTTCGGTGGAAGGGTTCCCCATGCCGGTCTCTGGCTCGAGGACTACAGCTTGGTGGCGACATCCGGCGGAGCTCTCCTCGCGGGGGGGAAGTGCGTGGCATCCCGAGGGCGACGGATTCACGTGCCGCCCCACCGATGGCTCGGCGTTCTGGCAGGCCTCGACGCGCGCCTAGAACACCGAATGGTTTGATGATACCGGAGCACGTTGGGCGCGAGTGGGAGCCGACTCGAGGTGCCGCTGCCAGGATTCGATATTCTGGAGGATGGCGGCACGGCGCAGGTCGAAGATGTTCTTGCGCACACCGCGGTAGCGGGCTCGGCGTCCTTGTCGGCGTGACAAATGCGCCAGCCGGTGTTCCACCTTCACTCGCTTTCTCAGCCGCGCTCTCCCCGTCGGCGACTTCACCAGCTTGCGCAAGCGCTGCTGGAGCGCCTCATCCTTGGCGATGCGGACCATCCGACCGCGTCCGGCCTCTGCCTTCGTACATTCGGTTCGCAGGGGGCAGGGGTCGCACCCCTCGCGTCGAATTCAACGACAGTCTCTAGCTCGAAGGGCAACTCCTGGCCTCCCGGGCATGCGATGGTGCGACTGCGCATATCCAGCTTGAATGCGGACTTGGGCAGCATGTCCCCGTTTCGCGCTGCCCAGGGCTTGCAGAGCACTTCGCCTCTCTGCTCCTGGACAGCGCCCACCATCGGGCTGTTGATATACCCCCGGTCGATATACAACTCGCTCACACCCATTCCCTGCTGCTTCATGTCTTTCTGGAGCGCCGGAGTCGCCTCCGCCTCGGGTCGGTTGGCTGGAGTGACGGTGCAGGCCACTATCAGGTCCATCTCCACCTCCGTGGCGATGTGCTGCTTGAATCCATTGAAGCGCTTGCTCTGGCTCTTGCGCCCGTGACGCATTTCGCTGTCTTCCACCGACACGCGCCTGTCAGGTGCTACCGCCTGGCGGATGCGTATCCCTCCTCCGTCCGGGTCGGGCTCCAAGTCCTGCCTTCGCAGTTGCTCGAGCGTTTGAATGTGCCCACGCAGCGGCTGCCGCTTGAGTGACTCGGGGAGCTCCCTCCTGAGCCACTTCATCAGACAATCCAGTTGCCGCAGCAGGACGCTCAACGCCCGTTTCTTCTGCTCGGCTTCGTTCCAGTCCACGTCCAGCGCCTTCTTCACGCTCGACTCCAACAGCAGGGGGATGCCCGCCTCTCGACACACCCTCTCCTTGGGCCAGTGCAGCAAACTCGCGGTGCAGGCCACCACTTTTCGCGCGGCGTGGCCCAGGAGGTTGAACGTGTCCTCGACGCGCCCCGCCCCCTCTATCGGCCGGGAGTCGATGGCCACGCGCAGCGAGGACTTCAACGCTCGCCATCCGAAGTCCCGCTGGCTCATGGCCACCTCGACGCTTCTCTCCAGCAGGCGCCCGTCCATGTGCGTGCGGATGAGTCGCTGGCGGAAGTCGAACAAGGCTCCTTGGGAGAACGCCGCCTCTGTCTTGCCCAGGCAATCCAACACCATCTGCACTCGCAGGTCGAAGACGGTCAACTCCACCATGGTGGCGTCCGAAGCGCCCAGGTAGCCCTGAATCAGCGTGGCCATGGCCATGAGCGCCGGCGGCAGGGGCTCCTTTCCCGCCCCCGTCTGGCGATACATGCTCGCCAACTCCTCCTGGAAGGCCTCGTCGAAGAGCTCGTGACGATGTCGGCGCAGGAACGCGAAGAGCTTTCCGCAGCGCATCATCCTCTCGATGATGCGCTCCTCTTGCTCGCTCAACTCCTGCTTCGGCCTCCACTTCACTATCTCCACAGTCACCTCGCTCCGCTCCACTGCGGAAGTAAGGTGCCCACTCGGACCCCTCTCTGTCGAGCCCCAGGCTAAACCCTCGGAATCTTTAGGGGTTCAATCCATTCGGTGTTCTAGAACACCGAATGGTTTGATGGGCTTTCCCTCAAGGAAAACAGCTACTTGGCGCGACGCCATCAACTTGCATGGCATTGCAAAGGGCTGGAATCATTGAGGTTTCTATCAAACTGGTCGGTGTCCTAGCATCCGTTTCCGCTCCTGCCCCAGCCGAGGCAGGGCCACGCCGCAGTGGGCTTGCCAGATGGACGGGTGCTGCTCGTGGGCGGTCGGGGTGGCACGGAACTGGAGTTGCGCTCCTCGCTCCTCTGGGAGCCCGGCACGCGGCGCTTCCACGAAGGGCCTCCGCTGCTCGCTCCCCGCGCGCATCCCATCGCCGTGAGCCTCGCGGATGGCACGGTGCTGGTGCTCGGCTCCGACTTCGATGATGACCTGAATCGCGGAACGCTGGCCGAAGTGCTGTGGCCCGGAGCGAGCGCCTGGGAACCTGTGGGGGCAGACCGTGTGCCTGTTCCACCCCGGTCCCGTGTGCGTGAGTGGCGAGCGCGTGGTCATCGCGGGAGGCCGGGACAACGGCTTCGGCTTCGCCATCATCGAAGGCCAGCACCTCGCGCCTCCGTTGAATCAGATGACCGAGAGTTGGGAGCGTGGCGGTCGCTCCTGGCGGATGACGAGCCCCCTGACATGCGCTCGCGAGGAGGCCCGAGGGGTGACGCTCTCGGACGGGCGCATCCTCGTCGTGGGCGGATGGGGCGAGGGGGGCGCCCTGGGCACCGCGGAGGTGTGGGATCCCCGGACGGGCGAGTGGAGTGCCACGGGCTCTCTCCCGGTGCCTCGCTCGGGCTTCGCGCTGACGGCACTGCCCGGTGGGAGCGCGGTGGTCTCGGGAGGGAGCCTGAACTACGCGGAGCCCACGAACACGGTGGAACTCTGGGACCCGGTCCGAGGCACGTGGGCGCCGGGGCCCTCGCTCACCGGGCCCCGGGCGGGACACCACCTCGTGGAGGTGGTGCCCGGAACCTTCCTGGTCGTGGGTCACTCCCGGGATGCCCAGGGAGGCTTGTCGACCACCTGGGAAGTCTGGCTGCCCGGGGCGTAGCGCGAGGGGTTGTTGGCGTGCTCGTGGCGAGCCCCCGCCTTCTTTGCAAAACCGGTTAATTACGGGTAATCCAGGGTTTGCTTCTCCCGATCCCGGTTTCACCCAGAAGGAAGCACGCATGCCCCACACGTCGAGAACCCGGTGCCTCTTGCCCATCCCCACGCCGTTGCTGTTGCTGCTCTTGAGTCTGCTCCCCGGGATGATTCCCACGGCGAGCGCGGCCACGGGAGACGGTTCTCCGAGCGACTCGAACATCGTGTATGTCGGACGTTGGGACAAAGGCAACGCGAGCGTCTATCGCAGCAACTGGTCGGGCGCCTACTTCCGGGTCGACTTCACGGGAACGAGCGTGAAGCTGCGGCTGGCCGCGGCCGCCCACGTCTATGTCAGCATCGACGGTAGAGCCGAAACCAGCTACCCCGGTGCCGTCGGGACGATCAACCTGACGCCCACCGCGCTGGCCTCGGGACGTCACACCCTGCGGGTCGCCACCCGGGAGCAGGATCTCATGCAGTTCCAGGGTCTGGTGCTCGACAGCGGCGCGAGCACCCTGGCTCCTGTCCCCCGCGCGAAGCGGCTCGAGTTCATCGGAGACTCCATCACCGCGGGGTGCTGTGCGTTGAGCCAGGGCGCATTGAGTGACTACGCCCGGCTGGTGGGCGAGTTCCTCAACGCGGACCATACCCGCATCGCCTATTCCGGCATCTGCTTGCAGGATGCCTTCGCCTGTCACTCGCCCAATGGCATCGGGATGAGCCGGCAATTCTTCAAACTCCAGACGGTGGAATACCCGTCCTCCCCCGACTGGAACTTCAGCCAGTACCAACCCGACGCGGTGGTGATCAATCTCGGCACCAATGACCAGAACTTCGGGGTCTCCGATGCCGCGTTCCAGAGCACCTACATCACGTTCCTCCAGAACGTCCGGGCCCGCTATCCCAATGCCTTCATCTTCGTGCTGCGCACCTTCGGTGGTTTCAAGGTCGCGCCCACCCAGGCGGCGGTGAGCGCCCGGATCGCCGCGGGGGATACGAAGCTGTACTACGTGGATACGGCGGGCTGGGTGACGGTGGGCACCTCGGATTACTCCGATGGGCTGCACCCCTCCGACAGCGGCCACCTGAAGATCGCCCGCTTCCTGGCGCCCTTCATCTCCAAGACCGCTCGCTGGGAGAGCCCCTTCGCGGATGACTTCAATGACGGCAACGCCACGGGCTGGCAGACCTATGGAGGAGCCCGGTCCGTCGTCAATGGACAGCTCTCCGTCGGGGCCGATGCGGGCGCCAAGGCCCTCGCGTCCGGAACCCTGTTCTCCAACTTCACGTACGACGCCGACATCACTCCCGGCCCGTCCGGCAACCCCGGGCTCCTGTTCCGCGCCAGCCGCCCGGCCACCGGGGTGGATGCCTACCAGGGCTATTTCGCTGGCATCGATGGCAACCAGGTGGTCCTGGGCAAGGCGAACGGCACGTGGACGACGCTCGCGGTCGCGGCCCTGCCGTCCATGACGGGCACGTCCCGTCACCTGCGCGTCGTGGCCGCGGGCTCCTCCCTCAAGGTCTATGTCGACGACCTCGTGACTCCCAAGATTTCGGTGACGGATGGCTCCTATGTGTCCGGTGCCATCGGTGTCCGGACCTTTCTGGCCCAGGCGAGGTTCGACAACCTGTCGGTCCGTGCCTTCTCCCGGTTCGAGTCCCAGTTCCAGGGCTCCTTCGTGCGGCATCAGAACTCCCGGGGGCGCATCGACCACATCCTCTTCCCGGCGGAAGACGCGGAGTGGAGGATCGTGCCTGGATTGGCGAACGCCTCGGCCCTGTCGCTGGAGTCCGTCAACTTCCCTGGCTACTTCCTGCGGCATCGCGACGGCGAGGTGTGGCTGGACCGCAATGATGGCTCCAGCCTGTTCAAGGCGGATGCGACCTGGTGGAGACGGGCGGGACTGGCCAACAGCGCGCTGCTCTCCTTCGAGTCCTTCAACTTCCCAGGAAACTACCTGCGGCACCGCGAGGGTCTGCTCTACCTGAATGGGATTTCCACGAGCACGGACCGGAGCGACGCCTCCTTCCGCGAGTGAGGGTGGAGCGGTCCTTCCAGCTCCACGGGCCCGCCTCCTACTGCCCGCGTCCGGGGTAGGGGCGGGCCTGCTTGATGTACAGCGTGGGAGGCTGGCCGGGGTTCGCGTCGTCGTCGAACTTGAACTCCACGTCCATGGCGTACCACCCGGTGTTGCCCGCCGCCGGCCCGTATGCCGGGGAGAAGCGCTTGTGGATGGCATCCAGCGCCACGCCCAACTGGTGCACCTGCGTGGCCGTCAGCACGGTGGTTCCACTCGGGACGAGGTTCGAGTGCGCGAAGTACGTCACCGGCTGGTTGGGCTGGCTGAAGAAGGAGAGGAACTGGTCACTCGTCACGCCCACGGGGGGTGACACCACCTCCGCGTCTCCTCCGTATTGCACGTTCACGTAGAAGGCCGGATCCAGACCCGTGGCGTCGAACGGGTTGCTCGTCACCGCGACGCCGTTGGCCTCCTCGTCGGGGAAGTTGTGGTGCACCAGCAGCGCCATGCCCACCGATTTGTGGTCGATGCCGTAGTAGGTGCGCTCCTCGAAGGTGCGCAGCGCCCAGGCGCTCGCGTATGTCTTGCGGATGGCGCTCAGCACGTCCTCCCAGCCCTCGGCGGGGTCTCCCGTGTGCGAGTCGTAGCAGCCCGCGCACGGAAACCCATCCAGGTCCTCGCTGTTGGTGCTCGTGCGAAAGCGCATGGATTGCCCCGGATGGTCCTGGTCCAGCTTCGCCTTGAGCCGTGCCTGGAAGTCCGCGTCGAGCGGCGCCTTCTTCATCGCCGTGCGCAGGGCATCGAGCTTCGCGTCGCGCACGGCGGGATCCGTGGCGAAGCTCGGATCCGCCACCATGGCGTCGAGCTGCTCATAGAAGCCGTTCCGCCGCATGAACTGATCATAGAAGTAGACGGGGATGGCGAAGGCCTCGAGCAGGGGGACGGAGGGCGTCCTGGCCAGGATGGAGTAGTGCGCCGCCTTGCCCCCGAAGGCCTGGACGGACTTCTTGATGTCGTCGCGCAGCGAGCCCGTCTCGGGCGTCACGTCCTCGATGTCCACCAACTCCTTCACCGTCAGGTCCAACGCGGGCAGCGTCACGGGCGCGGGCTTGTGCGCGTCCCAGAAGGCCTGGGCCTCGGCCTCGCTCACCTCGTGCACCGACCACGCGGTGGAGCCCACGGTGAGCCGAACCAGCTTGCCCTCGAGCGCGCGCAGCGTGGCGTTCGTCATGGCACCGCGCAGGCCCATGTTGGGCGTGTGGCGGTTGGCGGACAGCACGTTCACATGGGACAGCGGCGTCTGGAACTCCTGGGTGATGAGGCCCTGGACGACGGAGATGTCATTGGGCGCCTCGTCGAGCACGGCGAGGTCCTGATAGGACAGATACTCGTCCTCCAGGTCCGCCGCCTTGACGAAGCGCAGCCGGCCGATGCCCGAGGCGAGCGTCAGCGGCTGATAGTCGATGGCGGCGTAGATGTCGTCCGTGCTCTTGATGGGGATGTCCGAGGGCAGCCGCCCGGCCTCCACCTCCACCGCGGCCGAGGTCGGGTGGAAGACCAGCTCCGCGCCGAAGAAGGCCGAGCCCTTCACCTTCTGGAACAGCGTGGTGATCATCGCCGCCGAGGCGGTGTCATAGGGCGACAGCTCGAGCGCCCACAGCCTGGGGCCCTCGTAGTACGTCACCGTGCCCAGGATGAAGCGGCGCTCGGGGCTGTAGTACTCGGAGGCATTGAACGACGCGAGCGCGGGGACGATGGGCAGCCCGTTGCCGGACAGGTGCGTCGAGGCGAACTGGTAGTGGATTTGATACCGGGTACTGTTCTGGAAGTAGAGCGCGTTGTCGTCCGCCGTATCCAGCACCACCTTGACCGAGCGCGCGCCGGGCAGGGTCGAGTCGATGGGCTCCGAGGCGAGCGCCTGGAAGTCCGTCTCGCAACCCACCTGCTCGAGGTACTCGGGCGCCTCGGTGGCGCTGGGGGCCCGGCACGTCCACTCGATGGCGGGCGTGGAGGGGCTGCCGCTCTTGCCGCACGCGGCCAGGAGCAGACCGCCCAGGAGCGCCACGCCCCACGGGCACTTCGTGGTGTGAGTCTTCGACATTCGTCCTCCGGATTGTTGGGTCATGAGCCTCTCAGCCACAGGTGAGGTCCGGCTGGCAGGTCTTGCCGGAGGGACAATCCGAGTTGCCGCTGCACGAGGTGATGCCGGGGACGGTGACCGCGCGCTCGACCTCGGAGGAGACGAGCAGATCCACGCGGCCGGGGGCGATCGTCACCGAGCCCACCGACTTTCGCGTCACGATGATGGTGGGGTAGCCCGCCACCCCGAGGTCGAGCAGTTGCGTGACGAGCTCGGCCGGCAGTTGGAGCGAGCCGGTGTCCGCGGTGTCACACTCGATCATCCCCTTGGTTCCACCGTGGTGGCTGATGTCGAGCTTGACGTGGATGGTGGAGACCTCCGCCTGTCCCGCGGGCGTCCAGTGCAAGGCCAGGGGTTGGCCACGTTGGAGCGTGAGCGTGCCATCGAGCAGTTGGAGCGGGGTGATGCCACGCCCCTTGAGCGTGAACGCCGGGTAGTACGCGCCCGCCGCGGTGAGGACGATCTCGTCCCCCTCCGAGAAGGCGGGGTAGGGCAGCGAGACACTGCCTGGGGGTTGATAGTTGTTGGCGATGGGGCTCATCGAGAACCCGGTGGCCCCGGAGGCCGTGCGCAGCCCCTGGACCTGGATGGCGCCCACGGCGCGCGCGGTGGGATAGGCCTGACACTTGTCATCGTCGACACAGACGGCGCTGCCACCGCAGGGCGTGCCACAGAAGGGGACGCGCGGTGTCGTCAGTTTGCAGTCGCCGCCCTGGGCGGCCTGTTGCCAGATGAGCTGCGAGGGGGAGGGGCCGTCGTAGATCTTGCCCACCACCGTGGTGTACCCCGGCGTCTCGGTCTGGCCATTCGAGGCGGCGACGGGCGGCACCAGGAGCACCTGGAAGGTGCCCACGAGCACGTTGGGGTCTCCCGTCGGTGTGGAGTCCGGCGGCGTGTCCTCGGGGGGCGTGTCCTCCTGGGTACCACAACCACCCAGGAAGAGCCCGATCGTGGCGGCCACGGCTCGGAGTACGGAAGGAGAGGTCGGTCCACGCGGCGTGCCGCGGGACGGGGACGGCGGAGGCGGGTCCACATGGGCGACCAGCCTGTGACGGAATTGTTACGTGATTCTTAAGGACGTTTTTTCGTGCATTTTGGAAGGGTTTTCGAAGGGGTGCCGACCCACTCGGACGGCACCCCTCCTCTTCTTCTCACCCCGCGCAGGGCAGGACGCGGAGGATCTTGATCCGGGTCGTGCTGCTGCCCGGTGCGGCGAAGGCCACGCTGCCGTCCGGGAAGGCCACGAAGTCCTGGTAGCGGTTGCCCTTCACATCGACCTGCAGCGCCGAGCCGTTCGCGGCACCGGTCGCGCGATCCAGCGCCTGGACGTAGAGCTTGCGGCTGGTGTCGCTCCGGACCAGTCGCCCGTCCGCGTCGAGGTCTCCCAGGCCGCCAGGAGCTGGCTCTGGCCATAGGCGGCCAGGTGGGGGCGCGGTCGTTGAGTCCCGCATCGCTCGCCAGGACGATGTCCTTGTCGGGGGCGCCGTCCACGAAGTGCAGCAGGTGCACGTCCGCGAGCCCATTGGCATTGGGCGTCTGGCCGGACCGGATGTTGCTCGTGGTGAGCCAGTAACCCCCACCCGTGGCCGTCACCATGTTGCCCAGGTTCGAGTAGGAGAGATCGACGGGCTGGATGGTCTTGTAGGTGGGGGCGAAGGCGATCCGGTTGTTGTTGTCGGTCTTGCAGATGGAGACGAACTTGCGGGCCGTGGGATCCCAGATGAGCCGCTCATAACCGCTGTGGCTGCAACCCCAATCGAAGCCGCCGGACTGGAGCTTTCCGTCGGTGCCGACGACCTTCATCCGGTCGCCCTGATGGATGTTGATGCAGCCATTCTGCGAGACGCTGATCGCCGCGCCGAAGTACCCCGCGTAGCGCGTGCCGTCGAACGCGATGCGCCCGTGGTGGGCGTACCACCAGATCATGTAGACGCTGGGGCCCGTGGGTCCGGTGGAGTAGGGCGGCAGGGTCTCGCTGGAGCTCGTCAGCACGGTGGCCCACGTCTCGGTGGTGCCATCGAAGCGCACCATGTACATGTCGTAGCAGGGCACGGGCGGGTTGGGCGGGGTGCCACAGAGGTTGGTCGGTGCGCCGCAGTTGAGCGTGCCTCCGCCCCTGGCATTGCGTGTCAGCAACAGCGTGCCACCCGTGTTGTCGGCGTACAGGTCGGCGAAGTCATTCGCCGGCAGGCCGAAGGACGTTCCCACCGGGCGGTCGCTCGCATCGAGCTGGGTGATGTGCACCTTGCCGTCATTGCCCATCCAGGCCAGACGTGAACCTCCGGAGGGATGGGGGAGATGACGAGGGGCTTGAGCGCGACCTCGTCCTCGTTGCTCACGACCGTCGCGCCGACATCGACCTCGGTGATGCGCACGCGCTCCTGGGTGATGTTGCAACTGGCGACGGCGTCGACGGCGGGGCTGCTGGGAGCCGGGGCTTGCGGTGCCGACGGGGCGTCACCGCCCTGGGCGGCGGGCGTGGGCGTGTCGCCAGCGCAGGCGATGGGACCGAGCCAACTGCACGCCAGAACCAACGAACCGATGAGCTTGTTCTTCATGGACACCGTCCGGGAGAGGGTTGTTGCCGGCGCGTCAATAACATCATCGCCACGGACACGGTGAGGACGGAATGGGTGCCTGCTCCCTCGGTTCCTCTCATGAAATGAGACTGGAACAACTCTTGGTGACAGGGTGACACCGCTGAGCTGTCGTTGTGCGTATAACATCATGGCCAGGGTGTGCCCGGCCTGGCCTCATGCTCCTGGAGCGGGGACTCGGGCAGCGCCGCGCGTGCCTCGAGTTTCCCCCCGCGAAGAGCAGACGCTCTCGGCTCTTGAACGAGCCGGGGGAATAGTACGCCCGGGTCCAGGCATCATCGGGCGCGAGGTTCCGCCGGGGCGAGGGCCGGTTCGCCACGGAAGAACGGAAATAGAAGTGATTGAAGAGCCGCATGAACTCGCCGAGGTAGATGTCGGCCACGCGGGTGTCACCGCGGATGACGAGCATGTTCTCGTCATTGTTACGCGTCGAGGCATCACTGAAGTTCGCCGAGCCGGTGATGACCAGGGGGTCCGGACCGAGTGGATCGATGAGCAGGTACTTGGTGTGGATGTACTTCACGTGTCCGTTGAGTCCCGGCACCGTGCGCTCGCGCACCCAGCGTTCCAGGACGTTCCCCTGGAGCACGGAGCCCACGGCGATGCGATTGTCCCGGTCGCGCCGCAGCAGCTCCATGTGGTCATCCTCCCGGTCCAGCAGGACGTAGCGCGGGAAGTCCACGTCCTCGGCGAGCACTTCCTCCAGGAGATCGTTGACGCCGAAGGCCGCGGTGAGGAAGACGCCGCTCCGGGCCTCGCGCATCCGGTCCCGGTACCACTTCAAGGCGTCCAGCGACGCACGTGGGCTGAACAGGGGCGTGCAGCCGTGTGGAGGAGGGACGCTCGGCACGGGCGTGGCCTGCTCCGTCCACTGGCGCAGCGAGCGCGCCTCGGGGTCGTTCGCGAGCTGCTCCCAGTAGCGCAGGAAGGTGGTGGCCACGGCCGGGTCGCGCACCACGTGCGCCACGTTGGAGTGGCCGTAGAGGCCTCCCGGGGTGAGATTGGTGGAGCCGGTGAGGACGGCCACCGGCTCGCCTCGGTGCAGCAGGACGATGAACTTGTTGTGGGAGATATAGCGGGCGTTGCTCTCCCTCGGGAGGGTGAGCGCCTGGAGCTCCGCCGCCGCGATGGCCGTCAGGTTGCGGTCGCGCGGATTTCCATGCGGTTCCTCGTCGGCGCCGGGCCGCTGGTTGCGTTTGGCGTCGAAGACGATGCGCACGTCGGCGCCCCGGGCCTTCGCGTGGGCGAAGGCCTGGAGGATGCAGGGAGCGGTGAACTCGTAGACGGAGGCGCGGAGGCCCCAGTTCGAGTTCTTCGCCTGGGCGATGAAGTGCGACACCGCCTCGACGAGCCCCCGGGACAGCCAGGCGTAGGCCTGTCCGTCCGGGACGTCGTCCGGATGCCGGTTGCCAAAGCGCACCGCGTACGCCTGGGAGCCCGCGATTCCGCGGTTGAAGTACACCGAGTGCGTGCCGTCATGCTCGGTCTCCGTGGTCACCTGGACCTCGACCTCCTGGCTCTCCTCCAGGTGCTTGGGGCGACCGCGCAGGGCGACGAGCCGGTACGTGTAGCGGTGGTCCGGTTTGGCCGTGAAGTCGCTCCACAGGAAGCCTTGCAGGGGATGCATGCGCAGGGAGACGGAGGCACCCGCCGCCGGGCGGGGCTCGGTGTCCTCGAAGGTCCGGAAGCCCCGCAGCCAGGAGCGCTCGTTCTCCGTGTGGTCGGTCCGCTCGATGGCGAAGCCCAGCAGTCCCGCGAGGTCGCGTTCCCGCAGGTTGATGCCGAGCAGCACCACGTGCGTGCCCGCGGTGGCGTGGACGGAGAGGGGACCCGCTCGTTGACTGGCTCGCATGGCGTGCGCTCCTGGCTCAGAAGACGATGGACCAACCCGGCCGGCGGGCCTGCTCGCGCGAGTACGAGACGCCGTGCACCTGATTACCCAGATGGAGGGAACGCGGAACGGATGTGACGGAAGGGAAGGTGCTGTACGAGGCCGTGAGGGACAACCCGGCCACCCTGCTGGAGCAGGCGAGCGAGATAGGGCTCGGCGTGCCCTGTTCCGAGGTGGCGGGACTTCGCCGGTACCTGGAGTGCGGGGTGCTGGCGCACGGGTTCGCGCGGGTACACTGCGAGAGTTGCAGGCTTTGGTCAGGGCCGACGGACTCGTTCCGATACCAATGGGGCTTTTCTCTTCAACGCTCAATGATGCGAGCGCTTTGGGTCGTCGCCAGAAAACATTCGATAAATCTTCTCATCCATGCCAGCCCCTGGGCAGAACGCATTGCCATCGAAAACCTGCCGCGAAGCCTCGATCCTCCCTTCCTGAATCAAGATTCCTTGTATCTGAGTACCGCAAGGGATTTTGAGCACAGGATCCATGGCGCCCTCTGCCGCCGGTGCTCCCCCCGCCACCACCGCGACCCAAGTCTTGATGCTCTGCCCATAGGCATGAATCCGAGGCGCCCCCTGGTAATCAAGCACTACATTACATGGAGGAGCCATCCCAAGGAGGAGTTTCCCGCTTTGCGTCCGACTGGTGAACAACACGGAGCATCGGCCCTCAGATGAAGTAAACCGCAGGAGATAATCACGAACTTGAACTCCCGGTATCGCCTCATCATCCTCGGGAGTCATACTGCTTTGTTGGATGTCTTCCTTCGGAGCGGTCGTGCTCTTGGGAGCTTGTCGACCATCGACAGCATGAACCACCGCCCCCAAACCAACGAGGGCCGGCCCAATAGACCAAACAGACCCGCACGCTTCATGGAAGTTCCCAGAACCAGACTGCCCCAGACATCCCAACCCATGCGGAGAGGCCGTGCTTCATCTCCTTGCCAGCACCCTGATTTATGCCATCCCAAAGATCTATGTGATCATAAAGATAGTTGTCGCTGCCGCGGAATTGACTGCAGAGAATGATTCCTTTTTTCCCCGGATGTTTTCCGCGGGCTTCTGTGACTGGTAGAAAGGTTTCTTTTGGCCGAACAAATCGGAGCGGTTGCTCATCCAATCAGCCAGCTTTCTGGCCCCAAGCGTATGGCCATCATGCCCTTTCTTCTCACAGTTGGGCACCGAAATGGCCGGCACGCGAACATTGGCCTTCAGCAAAGCCACTCCCATGCGAATGGCACACTGATTGACATGGTTGGGTTGCCCCGTATCACTTTTGCACGGCTCGATGATTGTCGGAGCGGGATGGTTGTCCCAGAGGCTCTTGAAATTCAACTTCGGCATGATGCGACCCCCCTCGATCCACTATGAATCCAAGGATACACCAACAAACGGTGTCGTACCATGGGTGAAGCAACATGATTCGTTGGGGGCTCTACAGATGTGACGTCAACGAGATGTGATTAACGTAACATCCTGTCGGACACAACAACCCCTGTCCTTGGGATTTGTTTCGGAATCAACACATGGCCGTGACTGGGAAGCGCGAGGGTGTGAGTGATTTTGGAGCACCTGGGATTGCCCATGGCAGGTGCGCGCCTGGCCCAGCGCGAGGGCCACATAAGGCCGCAGGGTGTTGAGGCTTGACCAAGGCGAGCGGTGCCCGAGTCGTACCAGCACCCCTCGCCTCCGCTGAACGCCGTGGTCAGGAACGCGGTGGGCTGCAGGGAGGCGGGCAGCAGTGCGGAGACCCGCCCCCAGCTCACCGGGCCGCCCGCGAAGGGATCCGAGCGGAAGCGGGCCGCCTCCAGGATGCCTTTCGACAGCGAGGGCCATGAGGAGGGCGTGAAGCGGTCTCACTCGCCGAGCAGCACGTCCCGCAGGAGCGCGAACGTCGCCGCCGGATCCTGCAACTGCATGTCGTGGTGCAGGTGGGGCAGCCTGCGCACATCCCACCCGAACCCCGTCAGTGCCGTGGCGAGCGTCTCGGGCAACACGGCCTTGCTGTCCGCGGAGAGCACGACGGTGGAGGGCACCAGGGCCCGGCGGCGACCACCGGGTGGAAGGCGATGTCCCGGAAGACGCTCGTCGCCATCCGCTTGTCGAAGCGCGCTGTCGCGTCCGCGATGAGGCGCTGCGTGCGCTCCGGGTAGCCCTTGCGCGCCGCCGCGTTCGAGCGCGCGGTGATGAGGGCGGCGACACCGAGTGTCAGGGCGGGAGCCGCCCAGAACAGCCGGCCCCGGAGCCCGGAGGTCGGCAGGCCCAGTTGGAAGCCCGGATCCAGGTACACCGCGTGGCCGGGCCGCAACCGCTCCACCGCGGCCGCGAGCACCGCGCCTCCGAGCGAGTGTCCCACGACGACGTCGAGGTCACGCGGGAGGGTCTCGACGAGATCGTCGGCGAACTCGGCGAGCCCCCACGAGTCCGGCCGCGGACTGCGGCCATGGCCGCGCAGGTCGGGCGCGAAAACCGTCACCTCGCCCGCCGCGCGGAGCTGCTCGATGAAGGGCTCCCAGGTGGATGAATCGGCACCGAGTCCATGTACCAGGCCGACGCGGCGGGGGCCGTTGCCCACGATCGTTGTCTCGAGTCTCACGGGGCGAACATACCCACCCGCACCGCGCCGCGGCAAAGACATCCCGGGTGCTCGCGCCGTGCTCCAGGAGGGCCTTGGTGCCACGCTGGCGGGCATTCGGGTTGTCCGCATTGGCCGGAGGTGAGAACATCAGGCGAACAACGGAGGCGACGGCGTTGCCCGGGTTCGCCTCCTCTTCCGGGATGGAACTGATGGCGGCCGATCCGATCCGTGGCTGGCACGCATACCTCGCCGCGCCAACGCGCGAGGCACTCGACACGTTGCTCTCCGACCACGTCGTCTTCCAAAGCCCCGCGGTACACACGCCGCAGGAGGGCAAGGCGGTGACGATGAAGTATCTCACCGCCGCCACGGAGGTGCTCGGCGGCCCCGCCTTCCGCTACGTCAATCAGTGGCGCGGCGAGCGCTCCGCGGTGCTGGAGTTCGAGTGCGCGCTCGAAGGTGGCATTCAGGTCAACGGCGTCGACATCGTCGAATGGGACGAGAGCGGCCGCATCACCCGGTTCAAGGTCATGATCCGGCCGCTGAAGGCGCTCAACGCGGTGATGGCCGCCATGGGCGCGGCGCTGGCGAGGCTCGGCTGAGGCTCCGTCGCCGGCTGCCCTTCAGTAGGCGCGGCTGGCCACGTCCTTGCGCACCACGCCGGGGATTCCTTCCCAGTTGCCGTTGCCCGAGTGGCTGTAGTCCTCGCCGTCATCCCGGAAGCTCACCGAGTGGTAGGACCACTTGGCCTGACCGGAGCTGCACGCGCTGGTGCCAGTGTTGAGCGTACCGCCGCAGAACCAGTCCCCCGGGTTGCACAGCGAGCTGCCCGAGGAGCCGGAGACGCCTCCCGTGGAGTGATAGGCCACGGCCTCGTCATCCTGGCCTGGGAGGATGCCCGAGTAGGCGGTGCCCTTGGCGGCGGCGAAGTTGTAGAACCACACCGAGTGCGTGGTGTTGTGGTTGTACATGCCGCGCGCCGTGGTGGTGACCAGGTCGCTCACGATGGGGTCCTTCACCGCCCAGTCCCCATGGTCCGCCAACTCGCTGCCGCCCGCGGCGCCCGAGGCCACGTCCACCCACTTGATGTTCCAGCCCACCTGGGTGCCGCCCGCGTCGCCACACACGCCACTGCTGTTGGGTGTGGCGTTCTTGATGGAGCGCGTGGTGCCGCCGTGGAGCGACAGCGCATAGCCCATCTGCAAATCCCCCGCGCTGTGCACGGCGACGTAGCACCAGTTGCCGCCCGTGCAGAAGCAGTCGAGCGCATCGCGGATGCGGTAGTTCTCCACGGAGATGCGCTGGGTGCCGTTCCAGTTGACGGCCTTCTTGTTCACGCCCGCCGAGGCGGTGCTCGGGCCCCAGTTGGAGAAGTCGTTGTAGTTGCCCGCCTGGGTTCCGCCGCCATTCTTGCCGTGGATCCACAGGGTGTAATTCGTGGCGAGCGCGGGGACGGCGAGGAGGGTGGTGGTGAGGCCCGCGACCAGGGCCGCGTGACGAGTGGAACGCATCGGGAACTCCGGGGTAGGGAAGCGCGCCCGCTCGTCGAGGAGGCGAGCGGGCTTCCAGCGTACCACCCGGGTTCCCGCGTCAGGCTTTACCGCAGTGCGGCGAACAGCCTGCCCCCGAGCGCGGCGGCCAGGGCGTCTTCCGCGAGCCCCGCCACCACGTTGGGTACACCCAGACGGCGCGTCATGAACCGACGCAGTGCGTAGAAGGTGAAGGACGAGGCCACCGCCGCCGCCGCGCCCAGCACCGCGTGGACCGGGGTGAGTGGGCGGCGGGGTGCCAGGGCGGCGCCGACCAGCGCTCCCGAGAGCGCCCGGCCCACCAGCGCGGGCGGAGAGATGCGCGCGGGAATCCACGGTGTCTTGTCGGCGACCACCTCGCCGGCCGTCAGCACCGCGAGCGCGCGCGACACGAGGGGTGAGGCGAGCAGCCCCAGGTTTCCCGCGGGCGCGGCCCGGGGCTCGCGGGAGAAGTGGAAGCCGAGCAGGGCCGGGGCGCTGAAGCCACGCATGCCGGCGAGCACTCCGAGGCCCAGGGTGCTCCACCCGTTGCTCCCCTGGGCCCGTTCCACCTCGTGCTCCACCCCCAGCAGGCGGCGGCTGAAGCCCCGCTGCGAGGCGAACTGCACCGGCAGCCGTCCCACCCGGAGATTCGCCTCCTGCAGGGTATGGGCGTCCGGGTGCTGTTCCAGGTAGCCGCCGCGCAGCAGCTCCCTCAGTCGCATGTGGGCCGGTGGTGCCGGGCTCGCTGGTAGCGGCGGCCCATCAGCTCGAAGCCCACGTAGCTCCACCAGTTGGGGAACTGCCCCTCGCGCCACGCGGCGCGGATGTGGAAGCGCAGCTCGCCCGTGCGGTGATCCTTGCTCAGCTGGAACCACTCACGCCCCGCCTCGACGTGCCCCTGCAGCGTGTCGATGCTGAAGCCGTAGACGGTGCGCTCGTCATCCACCTCGGAGCGCACGGCGCGCACGCGCACCGGACAGAGGTAGCGCAGGCCCACCAGGGGTCGCAGCTCGAGCATCATCGGGCGGCCCAGCAGCGGCATGGTGTCGCTGAAGTGCCCGTGCACGATGCGTGGGTCGGAGAAGCCCATGCGCGCCACGGCCTCCTTGAGCTTGTGAAACGCGTCCCCCTCCTTGGGCGGGCCCGGAGGGTCACAGCCGATGATGGCCTGGGATTCCACCGGCTCCAGCCGTTGTCGGGCGTCATGTCCTTCTCTTGCACCTCGAAGTTGAGGGGCAGGGTGGACGCGCGCGCGAGCCGCTCCATCACCTCCTTGTCCGACCAGCCCGACATCAAGCGCCACTCGACGTTCGTCATGTCTCGTCTCCCCGTGCGAGATAGGTGGGGCCCTGGACGTCGTCCGCTTCCTCGTGCTCCTTCTCCATCACGGTCGTATCCGCGTGGATGAAGCCGATGATTCCCTCACCCACGGTGAGGGCGACGTTGTTCACGAAGTCCGTCCAGGTGTTCGTCTGCATGGCCTCGCCGCCGGTGTAGAACCCCAGGTAGATGATGGGCGAGCCGGAGCGTGCCCGGCTTCGAATGTGGAAGATGACGTCGCCCCGCTCATTCCGGTAGGCACCAAACGTGATGCGTCCCGCCTCGGGGTGGCCGGGCAGGGTGCCCAGGGTGAAGCTCTGGCGATCCTGATGGATGACGCGCACGTGGCACCGGCCCGCGCCCCGGATGCGCACCTCCATCTCCTCCCCCAGCTTCAGGGGCCCGTCAGGGTCTCCCGTCCGCTCGAAGACACACAACTCCTTGGGGGCGAACTCCCCGAAGTGCAAGGCCACCCACTCCATGACTTCCGTGGGCGAACTCGCGCACCGGTCGATGAGTCCCCAGTAGTCGCGCTGCAGCAGGGGACCCGCTCCGTCCGCCGCGAATAGCAACCCCTCGTGTACCTGCTCGCTCGCTTGCATGCCCCTCCCCTCCGCCCCTCGCCCTCCGGGATGGAGGACTTAATATGGTACGCAGCGCCAGGGGCGCACGGAGCCACACCGGCTCCGTCACATGGGGGAGGCGGGATGCGACAGGACACCAATCCGGCGAGCCATCGGTCGATGACGGAATACCGGGCGGCGGCGGTCATGCGGGCCGAACACACGGAGAACTCCCTCACCCGGCTCCTGGAACAACAGGCGGCGAAGATTCCCTCGGATGTCTTTCTGTTCACCAGCCTGTGCTCGATGGCCTTCTCGCTGGGGGCGGAGCTGATGGGGCACGAGCGGGCGGCCCGCTTCACTGGCATGTGGGTGGGGCCCCTGCTCATCATGGGCGTGTACACGAAGATGGTGAAGACGTTCGGCGCGCGCTGAATTCTCCGCTAGCGTCCGGGGGTGACGCCTACTTCGTCCCGGTTTCGCAAGGTGGCCCTGCTCAGCGCGCTGTACTTCGTGCAGGGGCTGCCCTTCGGTTTCCAGACCACCGCGCTGCCGGTGTACCTGCGCACGCAGGGTGTGTCGCTGCTGGTCATCGGCAGTCTGGGCCTGCTGTCGCTGCCGTGGATGGGCAAGGCCCTGTGGGCGCCGCTGGTGGACCGGTATGGCTCGGAGCGCGTGGGGCGGCGCAAGTCGTGGATCTTGCCCATGCAGCTGGGGCTCGCGGCGACATGCGCCCTGGCGGCCTTCGTGCCCGTGCCCGACGCGCTCAAGGCCCTGTTGGGGCTCGTCTTCCTGATGAACCTGTTCGCGGCCACGCAGGACATCGCGGTGGACGGGTTCGCGGTGGACCTGCTCGAGCCCCATGAGCTGGGCTGGGGCAACTCGGCCCAGGTGGTGGGCTACAAGCTGGGAATGCTCACCGGGGGCGGGCTGCTCGTGTGGATGAGCGGCTCGCTCGGCTGGCGGGGCATCTTCCTGGTGATGTCCGCCTTGTCCCTGGGCGTGCTCGGGCTGGTGGCACTGACGCGTGAGCCCCGGCGCGCGGAGGTGGTGGGCGGGGGGATCGCCCCTCCTGGCGCGAGGTGCGTGAGCGGCTCGCCGCCGCCTGGCGCCTGCCGGGCACGGGCTGGGTGTTGCTCTTCATCGCCACCTACAAGCTGGGAGAGACGCTGGTGGACGTGCTCTTCAAGCCCTTCCTCGTGGACATGGGCTTCACGGCCGCGCAGATCGGCCAGTGGGTGGGCACGTGGGGCATGGTGGCGTCGTTGCTCGGCTCGGCGGCGGGGGGCTGGCTGGCGGGGCGGATGCCGCTTCTGGGCGCGCTGGCGCTCGCCTCGTGCTTGCGCGTCATCCCGCTCGGGGGCGAGTGGTGGCTGGCGCTGCATCCCCCCTCGGCCCAAGGCGTCATCGCCGTCACCGTGGCGGAGCACTTCTTCGGAGGCGTGCTCACCACCGCGGTCTTCGCGTTCATGATGTCGCGGGTGGATCGGCGCATTGGCGCCACGCACTACACGCTGCTCGCGAGCGTGGAGGTGCTGGGCAAGTCCCCGGGGGGCCGCTCGCGGGCCTGCTCGCGACCCGGTTCGGGTGGAGCTACGCCCAGGTCTTCCTGCTGGGCACGGTCCTCTCGGTGGCCTTCGTGGCGCTGCTCTGGCCCCTGCGCCGGGGCGAGCTGGCCACCCACTCCGTGTCCCCGTCGCCCTGAGCCCGGCCCGGGCCCGCTCAGGTGTCCCGGTGTACGGTGTCGGGAGAGAAGGCCGGCAGGCAGATGGCGATGTACTCGGCGCCCTCGGCTTCGGGGGTGCTGTAGCGCACCCACTCTCCCGCCTCGGTCACCACCGCCTGTCCGGCGCGCACGTCGAGCGCGCCGCCTCGGTGTTCCACGCGCAGCAGGCCGCGCAGCACCACCGTCATCTCCTGGAACTCGGGCGTCTGTCCGGGCTCGAGCCAGCCGCCCGGGCTGCGCATGTGGGCGACGCTGAGCCCGGCCTGCCGCGTGTTCACCCGCCCGATGTACTCGTCGATGAGCTTGGGCTTGTTGCCCGCGGCGGTGACACGGGTGGGGGCGGCGATGAGGGTCGGCATGGGCTGTCCTCCTGTGAATGGGGGGCTGACGGCCGAGAAGTCTGCCTTGGAGGGGATGCGCGATGAAATAGAGGACTTCGTGCTCAACCGACCGCGGCGGGCCATGCCCGAGCGAGTGCGGCTCACGGTGCTGGCCGATCGGGTTTTGGAGACCAGAGGTAGAAGCCCCTGTTTCTCACGAATCGAGAAATACTCGCTTCCAGAGTAATTCCTGTCAGAGCGGGCAAGCAGGAGGATCCAGATAAATCCCTTGGTGACAATAAGTCGTGAGCGCCGATTTTCGGTGCTCATGACCTTGAAAGGTAGAAACCCCATGAAGGTTGTTTCGTTCGCCGCCGCCGCGGGCTTCGCGCTGTCCATGTTGGTGGGCTGTGGTGGAGTCGAGGAGGTCGCTCAGTCCGAGGAGACCTCGTTTGGTTCCACCGAGCAGGGCGCGCGTCAGGACGGTTACTGGTGCTACGCCACCTGCAACAACCGCTACGTCTATGCGGGCCCCAACGTGACGCAGGATTGTACGGGCTGGTCCCAGATGGTGTGCAGCCACCGCGGCAGTTCGCTCTGGTACGCGCAGTGGGCGCCGCCCTATGGCCCCGCGAGCTGCTACCTGTACGGCGACGGCGACTGCTATTAGCCGCTCGGCCAGGCGTGGAGCCGGCGCGCTCCGTGAAGGGGTTGGCCGGGTCCATGACGAGGTGGAGACGGGCTCCACTATTGGAGGCGGCGGGAAGCGAACCCGCCGCTGGAAGCCTCTGGTGAGAGCGAGCCAGCAAGGGTGAGAAGGACCGCCCGGCGGCCCCTCCTACCGCGGCGTCCCGCCCGTCACCTTGGCGCCCACGCCCTTGCTCACGAGGTACTTGAGCGCTCGCTCCAGCACCTCGTCCTGGCCCTTCTGGACGCTCGCGAGGGAGGGCCGCACGAAGACCTGGGGCTTGAGCCCCACGCGCTGCAACTGACGGCCGTCCACGTGCCGCACGTCGTCGCCGGAGAAGAGCAGCGCGATGCCGCCCGGGAGCACCATGTTGGTGACATCCCCGTCGGCGCCCGCGCTGGGCGAGCCGATGAAGGTGGTGTTGTTGGCCGCCTCGAGGAACAGGCCCGTGTACTCGGCCTGGCTGATGGTCCTCTCGTCGATGAGCATCACCGTGCGGCCGACATAGGGGGTGACGTCGGCCTGGGGCAGGGGCTGGAAGTACTTGTAGCGCCCGCCCAGCTCCTCCGACGAGACGATGTTGCGCTCGATGATTGCCCCGTAGGGGGCCTTGCGCGCGTTGAGGTACGGCGCGAGCGCCCAGGCGGTGCCGTTGGGGTAGCCGCGCATGTCGAACACGAGCGCCTTCGTGCTCTTCATCTTCTCGAACAGGGTGGCCACGTCGGTGGGCCGCAGGCGCGTCAGGTCCACGTAGCCCACGCCGTTGCCCAGCAGGCGCCGGGCATCTCCCGTGGGCGGCTTCTGCAACGACTGCAGGCTTCGGGTGAAGCGCACCTGCTTGCGCTGTCCCGCGGCGTCGCGCACGCCCACCGTGGCCTGGGAGCCCTCGGCTCCCGACAGGGCACGCGCCAGCAGGCGGTGGCGCAGGTGCACGGGCGTCGAGGCCGTGACGTAGGGCTTGAGCGCCTCCATCCGCTCCGCCAGCGGCTTGCCCTCGTACGTCTCGATGAGCTGTCCCGGCGCGAGCCCCGGGGCCGCCGCCTCGTCCCACACCCGGGTGACCACCGCCTTGCCCTCCAGCTCCATTGCCTCGAAGGGGGCCAGCACGCCGGCGATGCCGCGCTGCTCCAGCTCGGGGTGGCCGTGCAGGGTGGTGTGTCCGTCCTTGAGCCACGTGCTCATCTCCGCCACCGCGAGCGCGTACTCGGCGGCGTCCTTGGCCTTGGAGAAGCGGGGCAGGAACGTGGCGAGGGCCTTGTCCCAGTCCTGATCCATCAGGTGCTTGTAGGGGTAGAAGAACTCGATGATGTTCCACATCCGGAAGAGCGCGAGCAGGCGATGGGGCTTGTCCGGGTAGGGCATGTCCGCGTACGCCGGTCCGCCTGCCACCGGCCTGGGGGAAGGTCCGCCTCGCGCACCTTGGGAGCCTTGCCGCGCACCGGCTTGCGCGCCAGCTCGAGCGCCTTGAGCAGCGCCTCGTCCTTGCCCGAGCGGGAGCGCTTGGGCAGCACGGCGTCCGCGCGCAGGGGCACGCCCAGCTCGCTCAAGCGCACCACCGCCGTCAGTCCGGCGCCCAGGTCCACCCGCGTGCGCTCCACGCTCGAGCCATCGTCCAGGCGGCCCTCGGTGACGAGCTGCGCCAGGCCCTGGGCCTTCATGGTGAGCACGCGCGCGTCCACGGAGGATTGATCATCCAGCAGGAAGAGCAGGGGCAGGGCCTTGCCGGGGGCCTGGGGCGAGATGCGCTCTCCCGTCGAGGAGAGGAACGACGTGGCGAAGCCGCCGCTCGAGGAGATCGTCTGTGGGCGGTAGCCCGAGTGGTACACGGCGCGGGGTCCGGGCACCTGCAGTTCCTGGGTGAGCAGGAGCGGCAGCACCTCGCCCAGCGCCCGGCGCATGGACTCGGAGGCGCGCGGATCCAATCCCCGGGCGCGCAGGTCGAGGATGACGGCCTTGGCCCGGGAGAGCTCCTCGCGCAACGGAGCGGTCGGCTGCATCACGCCCATGTTGACCACGAGCACGTCCTTGCCCTCCCACCGGCGCGGCTCGCGCGTGCGGGACGGGTCGGCCGGTGTGTTTTCCTGCCGCTCGTCGGGGCGGAGGATCCGCGTGGCGGGATCGTTGAGCGTCTCCAGCATGTCCTGGACGGCCGCGGCGTAGGCGGCGCGGTCCTTGGCGGCCTCGACGCGGGGCAGCGCCGTCATCAGGGCGGCATCCCAGTCAATGGATTTGTAGGCCAGGGAGGGGTGGCGGTACTTCACCTGGCCCCACAAGCGGGCCAGACGGTTCAGCCGCTCCTCGGGGAGGGAAGCTCGGGGGCGTTGGGGGTCGGCGCCGCCGAGGCCGTCCAGGCGATGAGCCCGGCGGCCAGGATGAATCGGGTAAGCAGGGTGCGCAGCATGTGCCTTCCTGGAGGATGGAGACCATCCGGCGCCGTCAGGCTAGCTCACCCCCGTGGATTCCCCGAAGAGCGGAGTGCGTCCGGGCCCAGACTCTTCGCCTGAATGCCGCCCCCGCCGCCGCGCCGAGGGGGCCCCCAGGTGTGAAGCCGTTCACTTCCCGGGAGTGAACGGCTTCACAGACGAGGGCAGGCAGGCGTGGGATGGTGCGTCGCGGAACAGGGAAGGGGGTTCGGGTTGCGAGGGGGATCGCGACCTGGAGTCTCCGACCCCGGGAGGCGGGCGCCTCGTCTTGGTCGCGCCTCCCCGTTCCCGCGAGCCGGGGGGCACGCGGGATTTCTCCGTGGCCCGTTCCCCGGTGCCGAGAGGTATCGGGGGGCGGGCCTCGGTTTTTCCGGGGGGAGCGCTACGGCTTCCAGGTGATGTGGAAGGTGGCCTCGTTGGCCTCGCCCACGGTCAGCAGCGTCACGGACACCTCCCGGGCGCCCGTCCTCGTGAGGGCCTCGGTCAGCAGGCCCCGGAAGAAGTTCGGGTGGCGGGCGTGGTTGAACCACAGCTCGCAGTGGTTTGGCCCCACCTCGTTCAGCTTCGTCTCGGTGAAGTTGTTGGCGCTGCGGAAGTTGCGGCTCATCCGCTCGAGCGACCGGAGAGGACCGATGAGCCGCGTCACCGCGGCCACCGCCTTGCCCATCGCCGTCTGCTGGTAGGCGCGCATGAAGGCCCGGCCCAGCTCGAAGTCGGCTTCCTCCCGTGGCAGCCGGGGCCAGAGCTCGGCCACGACGAAGTCGAGCACCTGGGTGTACTTCTCCACCGGATAGGCGGGTTGGAGCTGGCGGGGATCGACGCCCAATGCTCGAAGTCCGCTGAGGTGCTCGGCCGTGAGGGGCTGGCCCAGCACGCGCAGCAGGGACTCCATCGTGTAGTCGTAGACCAACTTCTCCGTCATTCCCGCTCAGTCCTCCTCGGAGAGCCGGCCCCGGGCGGCCAGCACCCGGTCGATCATCAGCTCGTGCAGCGCGTAGAGGGGCCGGGCCACCTCCTCGCCCTCCAGCACGGAGAGTGCGCCGGCGATCGCCTCCACCGTGGACATGCCGTAGGGATGGGGCGGGCGGCGCAGGCGCCGGGTGTCCGCGGACGGGGGGCAAGGCCAGTCCCGGCATGCGGCTCAACCCCAGGCGCTGGTACATGCGCCGGGCCTGGGCCCAGTTGCCGTCGAGCACCAGCAGCCGCTCGGGTGGAGGCGCTCCGGGTAGAGGGGGCGGGGCGTCCGGGAAGACGATCCACGTGCCCGGCGCGTCCAGCACCGACAGCGCGAAGGGCTGGCCCGGCGCGCCATAGGGCAGGATGTGGCAGCGGGGCAGGGCGAGCGCCGCCGGGCGTGCCGTGTTGGTGGACTTGTGGGCTTCCTTGTGGTGGCGGATGACGAGCACCCCGGTGCGGGTGTCCACCCGCGGCACCTCGGCGCACAGACACAGGGCACACGGCAGGTAGCAGCCCGGACAGCGGCCGGCGAGGTCCGCCGGAGTGCTGGACCTCATCGGCTCTGGCGGTAGCGCTGCATGAAGGCGCGCGCCTCGCGCAGCTTCGTCTCCACGAAGCGATCCTCGGCGTCCACCTCCTCGTCGGCGTCCAGGGCGAGCTGGAAGAGGGCCGAGAGGTGCGCGGGGTTGATGTCCAACCACTCCGCGGTGCGATCCAACACGTTGCGGCGCTGGCCGCTGAACGTCTCGGGGTTCTCCTCGGGCATGCACCGGCAGATGCGCGCCGAGTCGCTGCCCACGTCCACGTAGAGCCCGAGCACCTCGGTGTCCAGCTCGGTGGAGATGGCGGCGGCCGCCTCGGTGACGTGGGCGGCGAGGGCGTGCGCGGCGGAGCGCTCGGTCATGGAGCGCACGAGGTAGACGCGCCAGCCAGCCTCGCCCAGCGTGCCCGCGGCCTCGAGCGGCGCGAGCTCGGCGGGCGGGGCGGAAATGCGCGTGAGCACCCGGCGCACGGGGGCCTCGATGTGCTCGAGCTGGGCGCTCGAGGTCGGGCAGAAGAAGACGACGCGGTACTCACGGCTGTCGATGGAAGGTTCCATACGGGTACTGCTTCCGTGGGGGCAAGACGGACTGGCGTGGAAGGAAGGGAAAGAGGACCATTCCCCCGGCCCCGAGCGCAAGCGGGGATTTGGGAAGGCTTCCATTTATGTGCATCCCACGCCCGGCGCCACCTCGGCGGACGGGGCGGGAGCACGGGGGGCCCGGGCCACCCAGACGCCGGTGCCCAGGACGACGAGGCCCCCCACGAGTCCGGAGGGACCGAGCGGCTCGGCGAACACCCCCCAGCCCACCAGGGCGGCCGTCAGCGGCTCCAGGTAGGTGAGGGCCGAGCCGGCGGCGGCGGGCACGCCCTTGAGCCCCGTGGAGAAGACGGAGTTGCCCACGATGCCGCACAGGATGGAGCCTGCCCCTACCCACAGCAGGCGTCCATCCAGGGCGGGGGAAGGGCGTCGCTGCCGAAGACGAGCAGGAGCACGAGCGCGGACAGGGGGGCGTGCAGCGAGTTGATGGCCAGGGGCGAGAAGGCGCGGGAGGCCTCCTTGATGGAGAGCACGTTGGCCGCGAAGAAGAGGGCGCTGGCGCCGCCGAGCAGGGCCGTCTGGGGGTCGGCGAGGCCGCCGCGGGGCGTACCCAGCAGGAGCGCGAGGCCCACCAGGGTGAGGGGGCGCCGAGCAGGGCCCGGGGGAACGGCGCTCGCGCAACACCCACGGGGCGGCGAGCGCGATGAGCAGGGGAGCGAGGTAGTGGGTGAGGACGGCGACGGCAACCGGGCCGCGCTGCACGGCGGCGAAGAAGAGGGCGGCGTTGGCGGCGTCGCTCAGCGAGAGTACCCCGAGCGCGAGCGTGGCGCGCCGGTCGCGCCGGGCCCCGCGGCTCAGCACGAAGGGGGCCGGCAGCGACATGAACACCAGGGAGAGGAAGGCGCTCTGGGTGCCGGACAGGCCCGCGGGCCGCAGGAAGAGGGACCAACAGCCCCAGAGGGCAGCTCCCACCGCGACCATGAGGAAGGACTTCACGTGGACTCCTGGAAGGATCGGGCACGCGGGCCCGTGCGCCGGGAACCTATCCGAGTGTCCGGGGCGGCGCGGGGAAAGCTGGAACGCGCGCTGGAGTGCTCGCTCGGGAGCCCGGCGGAAGGGCGTCAGCCAATGCGGCCGATGACGGCGCCCCGCTCGTAGACGGTGATGGGGCCGTCCTCGGAGACGTTGAGGGCCACGCCGCGGAAGCTCGCGCGCCGGCGGCGAGCGCCCGGGCTCCGGGCATGCTGGGCTCGCGCACTCCCAGGCGGGCGATCTCCTTGGGGCTGGAGATCATGCAGGCGATGTCGAGGATGCTGCCGTCCGCGTCGAGCACGACGGCGCCGTCGGTGGTGGCCGCGGCGGTGATGACCTGGCGCTGCGCCCAGATGGCGATGTTCTGGCCGCGCAGGGAGCGGCGCAGGTGGGAGTTGGCGGCGAGCGGGTGGCCATGGTCGGGGATGAAGTCGGTGAGATCCTCGCGCGATTCGAGCAGGCAGAAGAGGGCGCCGGTGCGCTCGAAGGCCAGATCGATGGCGGCGCGCAGCACGCCGGTGACGACGTCCTCGCGAAAGCGCATGGAGATGCGCTCGTGCAGGGCCGCGTAGTCCAGCACGCGCCAGTGGCCGTGGGTCTTCTGGAAGACGGAGCCCTTGCCACTGAGGATGAAGAGATCCCCCTGGGGCGAGGCCACGAGCGCGACGTCATGGGGTGAGTGGGAGAGCACGGATTGCACGGGCAGGAGCGTCTCGTGGGGGGCGTAGCGCAGCGAGGGCTCCTGGCGATCCATCTCGGCGAGCGAGATGAAGCCGATGATGCTGCCGGAGTGCATGCTGCCGAGCAGGGCGACGCGGCGGCCGTCCACGACGGTGCGGATCCACTTCTCGCGCAGGAGCGCGTTCTCGATGGAGATGCCGCCCGGCAGGGGGATGAACTTGTTCTGCAGCTTCTGCACGAGCTTGGGCGCCTTGCGCGCGACGATGAGGCAGTGGCGCACGGCGCGGCCCTCGTAGGTGAGGGCCATGGAGTCCTCCACGGCGCGGATCCAACTGGACATCTGCTGGGGCCGGTAGTTGAGGAAGCGCGCGACGGCGCGGCGCAGGCGGGTCTGCTCGAGCGAGGCCCAGTGCTCGTTGAGGGGCAGGGCGGCGGAGACGCGGTTCAGGTCGTCGTTGAAGACGCGGCAGAAGGAGCGGGCGAAGTGGCTGTCGCTGGTGCGCACCGGGCGCCGCAGGTCGATGAGCAGGCCGGCCTGGGGGGTGGGCTGATCATCGAAGTAGAGCAGGGCGCCCAGCCGCGTCTCGTCGAGCGGAATCACCTTGGGCTTGAGGGCCGCACGGGTGCCCAGCGCCTCGACATGGGCGGCGAGCTCGTCCGCCGACAGGGTGGACGTGATGCTGCCCGGGAAGATGTCCTTGAAGACGGTGGCCAGCGAGGCGAGTGCATCGAAGATGGCCAGGGGCCTGCGCGTTCGCATCGGGGGGCATCCTATACGGGAGGGATGTGGCCCCCGCCTAGATCCTCGTCGCTGGCTTCATGGCGGAATTTTCCTTTGGCCGCCCCCGGGGCGAGCGCCCGCGTCAACCGCAGGTGCCGCAGTCCTGCTTGCAGGAGGTGCCCGCGTTGTTGCTGGCGCACGTCTCCGGGAACTGGCAGCGCCCATCCCCACAGGTGTAGATGTCCTGGGTGCGCAGCCGGGTGCTGAGCGCGTGGTAGGTGACCCCTCCGCGGGTGCACCGCGTGAAGTAGCTCCCCGTGGCGTCCTGCTGGCAAATCTCATGGCAGCTGCCGACGTGCACGAGCGGCGCGCACTCCTGCTTTCCCATCAGCGCGCACGCGCGCAGGCTCGCTCGGTTGCCGCCCAGCATGCCCTGGTCGTTGCCGACGAACAGGCCCTCTCCGGTGAAGAGGTTGCCGAAGAAGCAGGCCTCGCGCAGGGGGTAGCCCGCCAGTTCCTCGCTCGTCGTGGGGATGCGAACCCCCTTGGCGCTGGTGCCCTGCACCGACAGGAGGACCGAGCGCCCATACTTGTTGGTGAGGGCCGCCGGCACGCGCTGACGACCTGCTGTTCCTCCAGGGTCGCCGCCGCGCCGTTGGCCCAGCCCGGTGCCAGCCCCAGGCCGCCGGGCCACACATAGGTGGTGGAGCCCAGCTTGTAGCCGCGCGTCTGTCCCTCGGGCACGGCGCAGCGCACCAGGTACTTCATGAAGACGTTGGACTCGGACGGGTGCTGCCAGAACCAGGAGGAGAACAGGGGACTGGACAGGCCATTGAAGGCGAGCCCGTTGAAGGCGAGCCCATTGAAGGCCAGGCCGTTGAAGGCGAGCCCGTTGAAGGCGAGCCCATTGGGGGTCAGGCCGTTGTCGTCCTCGATGGCCTGGGTCACCTGGCCGGGTGCCGTCTCGGAGGGAGCGGCGGCTTGCTCGACCGGGCCACATCCCGTGGCGAGGGCCATCCACAGCATTGCGCGCGGCACGAGCGTCTTCATGGTCTTCTCCTGATCTGGTGGGCGCCGCACCTATGGGACAACCGGCGGCGGTGTGCGCTGCCGGGAAAATTTCGCCATTTCCGCGAGACTGGGAAGCATGTGGGTGAAGGTTTCCCGTGAGACTGTCGTCCAGGAACGGTCGCTTCGTGCACCAGGTGACGACCCCCCGGGTGGATGTGGCGCCTACCCCTTGTGGTTCACTCAGACCTGGACGCCGGTCCACTCCAGGCCGAAGCGGGCGAGGTATTTGCGCAGCCGGTCCGCGTCGTTGACGCTCTTCTTCTGTGCCCGGGAGCAGGCGAAGAGCATCCGCCCCGCGTCGGACAGGGAGCGGGCCTCGCGGCACACGGCGAGCACCTCCTCGAGCTGGGCCCGGTCGAAGCGGTCCAGGGCCTCGGCCTTGTCCTCCCCGAGCACCCGCGTCACCAGATCCTCCGCCGCGACGGGCCGGGGGGCCGATGGGGTGGGGAGCCACGCGGCGCGCAGCCGCTCCAGCTCCTCGTCCACGCCCTCGCGGGTGATGCGGCCGCCGGGGGCGAGCGTGGCCATGCGCAGCACGGCGGCGTTGAGGTCGCGGAAGTTGCCGCTCCAGCGCGCCTCGGCGGAGGTGGCGAAGCGCAGGAAGTGGGCCTGGGCCTCCTTGTTCATCGTCACGCGCGTGCCGAGCGCCTGCGAGGCCTGATCCAGCTCATAGAGGAGGTTGGGGAGGATGTCCTCGGGCCGCTCGCGCAGGGCGGGCAGCCGGAAGGTCCACAGGTTGATGCGCGCGAGCAGATCCTCCCGGAAGCGCCCGCGCTCCACCTCGGCGAGCAGGTCCCGGTTGGTGCCCGCGAGCAGCTGGAAGTCGCTCTCCACCTCCTTGTCCGAGCCCACCGGCAGGAAGCGCTTGTCCTCGAGCGCGCGCAGGAGCATGGCCTGCTCGTCCGCGCCCAGCTCGCCGATCTCATCGAGGAAGAGCACGCCCGCGTTCGCCGGCGCAACAGCCCCGGCCGGTCCGCCACCGCGCCGGTGAAGGCCCCCTTCACGTGGCCGAAGAGGGCGGACATGGCCCCATCTCCGCGCAGGGTGGCGCAGTTGACGTCCACGAAGGGGCCGCTCACGTGCCGCCGCGCCTTCTTGAGCTGGTAGATGCGCCGGGCGAGCTGGGACTTGCCCGCGCCGGTGGGACCCATGAGCAACAGGGGCGCGCGTGAGCTCGTGGCCACCTGTTCAATGCGCTCGATGAGCCGGTTGAAGGCCGCGTTGCGCGTGTCGATGCCCGCCTTGAGGAAGGACAGGCCCTCGCGCTGCTCCTGCTGGAAGCGGCTCGCCAGCGTGTCGTACTTCGACAAGTCCAGGTCGATGAGGGTGTGCGTCCCCGGCCCGCCATGGTCCCGGCCGGAGGCCGGAGGCGAGGTCTGTACCAGCCGCGCGGGGATGTGCCGGCTCTCCACCAGGAGGAACAGGCTGATCTGCGTGATGTGGGTGCCCGTGGTGATGTGCACGAGGTAGTCCTCCTGCTCGGGCTGGAAGGGATATGCGCGGGCGTAGTCGAGCAGCGCGCCGTAGGTCTCCTCCAGGTCCCACGGGTTGCGGATGCCCACGGCGGTGGGGCGCACCTGGGTCTCGGGGGAGACCTGCTGGATGTCCTGCTCCACCGTGTGCGCCAGCTCCTCCTGGCCGGGGGGATGGAGCAGCTCGAAGCGGTGCACCAGCAGATCCTCCTGCTGACAGAGCCCCACGGAGGGGCGCCACTTGTCCCACCTCCGGGGCCCCCGGCCCGCGTCCAGGTTGGTCCCCAGCACCCCGAACACCACCGTCTCGCGGACTCGCGTCTTCGCCATGAGGATAGGGATTTTATCCCAGGGGATAGGAAAAGGGCCCGGGTTTCGCCTCTCCCCTGGGAAGGAGGGCTGGCACGCGGCCTGCTCTATCCCTCCGCGTGACCCGGGACGGACCGGGCAGACGATTCGAGGGAAACAGACCATGCGGACCGAGCGCGACTACGAGGTGCTGACGAACGAGGCGGGTGGGGTGCCCATCAAGGCGTGGACGGTGGGGGTGCCGTTCGAGGACGAGGCGAAGAAGCAGCTCCGGGCGATGGCGGCCCTGCCCTTCGTGCACAAGTGGGTGGCGGCGATGCCGGACGTGCACCGGGGCTTCGGCGCGACGGTGGGCAGCGTGGTGGCGACGGCGGGCGCGGTGATTCCGGCCGCGGTGGGCGTGGACATCGGCTGTGGGATGATCGCCGTGCGCACCACGCTGCGCGCGGAGCAGTTGCCGGACTCGCTCGGCGGGGTGCGCTCGGCCATCGAGCGCGCGGTGCCGCACGGCCGCACCGACAACGGGGGCCGCAATGACCGGGGCGCGTGGAAGGACGCGCCCGCGGTGCACCGCGAGGCCTGGGGCCGCCTGAAGCCCGGCTATGACGCCATCCTGGAAAAGCACCCGCGCCTGGGCCGGGGTCCGGACCTGGGCCATCTCGGAACGCTGGGGACGGAAACCACTTCATCGAGGTGTGCCTGGATGAGGCGGACCATGTCTGGGTGATGCTGCACAGCGGCTCGCGCGGGGTGGGCAACCGCATCGGCAGCCACTTCATCGAGCTGGCCAAGGAGGACATGCGCCGCTTCTTCATCCAGTTGCCGGAGGCGGACCGGCGTACCTGCCCGAGGGAACGGAGCACTTCGAGGACTACCTGCGCGCGGTGGGCTGGGCGCAGGAGTACGCGGCGACCAACCGCGAGCTGATGCTGCGCTCGACCGTGGAGGCGTTGCAGGCGAGCGGGGAGCTGCCGGAGTTCTCGCTCACGCAGGCGGCGGTGAACTGCCACCACAACTACGTGTCGCGCGAGCACCACTACGGCAAGAACGTGCTGGTGACGCGCAAGGGCGCGGTGCGGGCGCGCGAGGGCGACCTGGGCATCATCCCCGGCAGCATGGGGGCGCGCTCGTACATCGTGCGCGGGAAGGGGAACGCGGAGGCCTTCCACTCGTGCAGCCACGGCGCGGGCCGGGTGATGTCGCGCGAGGCGGCGAAGCGGCGCTTCACGCTGGAGGACCACGCGCGGGCGACGGAGGGGATCGAATGCCGCAAGGACGTGGACGTCATCGACGAGACGCCCGGGGCCTACAAGCCCATCGACGAGGTGATGCGGGCGCAGGCGAGCCTGGTCGACGTCGTCCACACGCTGCGGCAGGTGGTGTGCGTGAAGGGGTGAGCGGGAAGCACGGACCCTGGACCCGGGAGGACGCCATGAGGGGATAGAGACATCGAGACGCCCGCTTCCCTTCCGGTCAGTAGGATGGGGGAGCGGGCGTCGCTACGTGCGGGCAGAGGAAGTACAGGGAGGGAGCAGAGATGGTTCGCATTGATGGTTCGAAGGGAGAGGGCGGCGGACAGGTGCTGCGCACGTCGTTGGCGCTGGCGCTGGTGACGGGGACGCCCTTCCAGATGGTGAATATCCGCGCGGGGCGCTCCAAGCCGGGGCTGTTGCGCCAGCACCTCACGTCGGTGAAGGCGGCGGCGGCGGTGGGGAGCGCGGAGGTGGAGGGGCGGAGCTGCACTCGCGGGAGCTGACGTTCCGGCCCCGGAGCGTGAAGGCCGGGGACTACCACTTCGCGGTGGGCACGGCGGGCAGCGCCACGCTGGTGTTGCAGACGGTGTTGCCGGCGCTCTTGGGCGCGAGCGGGCCGTCCACGCTGGTGTTGGAGGGGGGACGCACAACCCGGCGGCGCCGCCGTTCGACTTCCTGGCCAAGGCGTACCTGCCGCTCGTGCGGCGGATGGGGCCGGGGGTGGAGGCCACGTTGGAGCGGCCCGGGTTCTTCCCCGCCGGGGGAGGTAAGTTCCACGTGAGCGTGCAGCCGGCGCCGCTCGTGCCCTTGCATCTGTTGGAGCGGGGAAACGTGGTGCGGCGGCGGGCCACGGCGATGTTCTCCCAGGTGCCCTTCGACGTGGCGAAGCGGGAGCTGGAGACGGTGGGGCGCAGGCTCGGCTGGAGCGAGGAGGAGCGGCGGGTGGAGGAGCTGAAGCGCGCGCCCGGGCCGGGAAACGTGTTGTCGCTGGAGGTGGAGAGCGAGCACGTCACCGAGGTGTTCACCAGCTTCGGGGAGCGGGGCGTGCCCGCGGAGACCGTCGCCTCGACCGCGTCGGAGGAAGCGCGGGTCTACCTGGAGGCCGGAGTCCCCGTGGGGCACCACCTGTGTGATCAGCTCATGTTGCTGCTGGCCCTGGCGCGTGGGGGCTCGTTCCGGACCCTGCCGTTGGATGGACATGCGCGGACGCAGATTGAAACGTTCGCGCACTTCCTGGACGTGAATCTCTTGGTGAAGGAACTCTCCCCCTCGGTATTCGAGGTGGGCGTGGGGCGGGCGCCTGTCTGATGGAGCACGGTCCAGTATCCGAATAATGCCACTCCCGTGTGCTTTGAAAGAAAGTCAACCCACCCATCGACTTCAAGGCGCTTGGTCAGATCCCACGGCTTGACGAGGAGGTCCGTCCTCTTCTGTAATCGGCTGGTTGTAAATTCCAGCCTGGGGCGGTTCCCCCTGTGAGGTGAGGTAGCGTCTACCCACGAGGCATTCCGGCCATCCGGGGCACTGTTCCCACGCTTGGGTATTCGCAGCGTACAGGTCGTGAGCCCATACGCTGTTCCTTTGTTTCTCACATCGCTGCTGTCAGGTGGCGGCTGTCGCTGGCTCCCGAGTCAAGACAGCATGTCACCCAAGGGCTGAGATCGCGACTTCCGGGCGTTGATGCCATGATTCCCCCTCGAGAAGACCTGTTGGCGATTGCGAAGAAGTATTGGCGTGCCGACAATGCTTATGCCGGAAGTATTGAACACAGAAGGCTCATGGATTTGTGGGATGAAGAATTGAAGAAAATGGGTCAATGGTGGATGTTCTTGGATGAACTCAAGAAAGAGCTTCCCGGTTTCACTATTGGCAATGCCACCGCAACTCCCGATGCGTGTTTTCGTTGCGCGGCCTACTCACCTGGAGATGAGCCTGGCGGGCACCGTTTCGTTGTCGTTGGGTGTGTCAGCATATTGGCGCCCGTCTATGTGGTTTATGGGATGGAGTATGTGAGAATGGGGAGGATGCGGACCAACTCCAGGATCTTTTTGGAGCCACTCCCTGGCGAAATGCGGCATTCTGCTGATGTTGTTTCCAGGAGAATCGAGGCGTTTTTCAGGGTGAGTGTGCTTCCTCGTGACATCGCCGAAGCCCGCATTCCTCTCTGTGTTGAGCCGATGGTGCCGCCAGACACTACTTTTTTTCATGCGTTCTTCACGAGCGAGCCTGAGTCCTTGCCTTGACATGCCGTGACATGCGGTCGATTGTCCGGCTACCTCAGCCACCGGCCCAGTCACTCGGGCAGTAAGCCACCCAGGGCCCTCTCGGTGGACGCGGAAGTCGAACCGTGCTGAAGTGTAGTGCCGGTGGTTCTTGGTGCCACCCTCGAATTCGCCCCAGGGGGATGGGTGAAAAACAACGTAAATTCCCTGCATAGATTGTCCACGTCCCCTTTCTAGGGGGATGAAGCAGTGCGATTTATCTCCCGGCCAGCCCAAGCACCTGGGCCACGGACATGACCTACGTGTGAACCATTCAGGGCTGGTTGTCGCTGGACAACGCCGTAGCCGAGAAACTCTTCAGCTGACTTCGACGCGCACGAGCAGGCTCGCCGCGCTCTTCGAGCACGTTGAGGTCTTCGACAATCGCCAGAGGTGTCTCTCGTCGCTGGGCGATGGGAGTCCAGTCTGGGCTCCGTACGAATGACATGCATCCCTTTTCGGGGGGACACGATGAGTCAGGTTGTGGGATGGATGATGGTAGTGATTCTTTGTGGTGCGACGGACGACGGAGGCACGGTCGAGGAGACTCCGGAGGTGCGGCGGCAGGAAGCGCAGGCGGACTACGACGCGGCGATGAAGCGAAGGGACGCGGGCGAGTATGCCCTGGCCCGAACGAAGGCCGAGCATGCACTCATGCTCCGGGAGGCCGAGTTTGGAAGTTCGCATTCCCAGGTCGCCGACTCCCTGGACCTGCTCGGGGATCTCCACCGGCTTCAAGGAGACCTGGTCAAGGCCGAGCCTCTCTTGCAGCGCGCGCGCCCTCCGGGAACAGCTTCTCGGCAAGAGCCACCCCGACCTCGCCACCTCGCTCCACCACCTCGCCATGCTCTACCTGGACCAGGGGCTGTACGGCCGGGCCGAGCCCCTCTTCCTGCGCGCGCTCGCGCTCCGGGAAGCCGCGCTCGGCAAGAGCCACCCCGATGTCGCCTCCTCGCTCCAGGGCCTCGCCGACGTCTACAGCGCCCGGGGACTCTACGACCAGGCCGAGCCTCTCTATGATCGTGCGCTCGATTTGCGGGAGGCCGCGCTCGGTGACAGCCACCCCGACGTCGCCACCTCGCTCCACGCCCTCGCCGCCCTCTACAGCGCCCAGGGACGCTACGGCGATGCCGAGTCCCACTATGAGGGGGCGCTCCTGGTCCGGGAGGCCGTGCTCGGCAAGAGTCACCCCGACGTCGCCACCTCGCTCCACGGCCTCGCCGCCCTCCACAGCGCCCAGGGACGCTACGGCGAGGCCGAGCCCCTCGTGCAGCGCGCGCTCGCCCTGCGGGAGGTCGCCCTTGGCAACAACCACCCCCAGTTCGCCTTCTCGCTCCACGCCCTCGCCGCCCTCTACAACGCCCAGGGACGCTACGGCGAGGCCGAGCCCCTCGTGCAGCGCGCGCTGAAGATCCAGGATGCCGTGCTCGGAGAGAAACACCCCGACGTCGCCACCTCTCTCCACGACCTCGCCACCCTCTACAGCGTCCAGGGAATGTACGACCGGGCCGAGCCTCACTTGCAGCGCGCGCTCAAGCTGCGGGAGACCGCGCTCGGTGACAGCCATCCCGACGTCGCCACCTCGCTCCACGCTCTCGGCACCCTCTATCTGGGCCAGGGGATGTACGACCGGGCCGAGCCCCTCTTGAAGCGCGCGCTCAAGATCCAGGAGACCGCGCTCGGTGACAGCCACCCTGACGTCGCCACCTCGCTCCACGCCCTCGCCACCCTCTATCTGGGCCAGGGGATGTACGACCAGGCCGAGCCCCGCTTGAAACGCGCGCTCAAGATCCAGGAGGACGTGCTCGGCAAGAGCCACCCCGATTTCGCCACCTCGCTCCACGACTTCGCCACCCTTCACGCGAACCAAGGGCAGTACGACATTGCCCGACCCCTCTACGAACTCGCGCTCTCGCTGCGGGATGCCCCGTCGGGCGGCAGTCAGCTCCACGTCGCCACCTCGCTCCACGCCCTCGCCACCCTCTACGTGAACCAGGGACTGTATGATCAGGCAGAGCCCCTCTTGCTTCGCGCGCTGGCGATTCGGGAGGAGACCCTTGGCCACCACCACCCCGACGTCGCCACCTCGCTCGACGCTCTCGCCCGGCTCCGCCTGGCCCAGAATCGCCTCGCCGACGCCCTGCCTCTCTACACCCGCGCGTTCTCCATTTCAGAGCAACGCCTGCGGCAGGAGGCGCTCGACTTCTCCGAATCGCGTCTCGCCCGCTTTCTCCACCAACTGCGTGCCTCCGAGGAGGCGCTCTACGCCCTGTTGCGTGCACACCCCGAGGACGCCCACGTGCGGCATCTGGCCCTCAGCGCCGTGTTGCTGCTCAAGGGCCGCTCCGTCGAGGAGACGGCCCACATCTCCCGCACCCTCAACCAGAGCCTGAGCGCCGAGGACCGCGACACCCTCGAAAAGCTCAGGAACCTGCGCGCCCAACTGACGTCCCGCTCGCTCGTCGGCCCCGGCACCCTGACCCCCGCGGCCTACCAACAGCAACTCAAGACCCTGACCGAGGAAGGTGACGCGCTGGAAGCGGAACTCGCCAAGCGCTCCGCGCCCCTGCGCTCCCTCACCGCGCTGCCCCCCTCTCAGATCGTCGAGCGCGTCGCCGAGTCCCTCCCCAAGGACGGCGCGCTCGTCGAGTTCATCGCCTACGAGGACAGTCCCCTGGTCCTCCCTTCCGGCACTCCGCGGGTGAAGAGCGCCAGTCAGTTGCGCTACCCGGCGCTGGTGCTCTTCCCCGATGCGTCCACGCGGGCCGTGGACCTGGGTCCCGCGGAGCCCATCGACACCGCGGCCTCTCTCCTGCGCGACGATCTGGCCCTGCGGAACCCTTCCTTCCAATTACGCGCCCTTGAGCTTTACAAGAGCGCCTTCCAGCCCCTGCTGCCGCTGCTGGGTTCCACCCGCCGCATCCTGTTGTCCCCCGAAGGCCAGCTGGGCCTCGTCCCCTTCGCCGCCCTCCACGACGGCCGGGACATCCTCCTGGACTCCTTCGACTTCACGTATCTCACCTCGGGCCGCGAGCTGTTGCCGCGTCCCCAGGAGAGCGCGCCCTCCTCCTTCGTCTTCGTCCTCGCCGATCCCGACTTCTCGGCGCCCGCCGCCGTCGCCCCCTCCAGAGCTCCTCCGTCCTCCCCGCCCTCCGACGCGCTCGGTCGCTTCTTCTACGCCTCGCGCTCGCTCCTGCGGGGAAGCAACTTCTCGGCGCTGCCGGGCACGCGGCTGGAAGCCGAGGGGATTCAGCACCAGTTGCCCCAGGCGCAGCTGTTCCTCGGCCCCGAGGCCACCAAGGAGCGGCTGCTGCACCTGCCCACCCCGGGCATCCTCCACCGGCCACCCATGGTTTCTTCCTCGGCAGTGCCCGATCCGGCTCGGACTCCCGCAACTCCGTGGCCCCATTGGCGCTTCCCGTGAGCCTTCCCTCACCCCAGCAGTTACCGTTGCTCAACTCGGGTATCGTCCTGGGCAGACCGCTCGCCGCGGATTCGGGCGATGCCGCTCCCCGTTCCGACGCCATCCTGGTCACGGCGCTGGAATTGGCCGGGCTCGACCTGTGGGGAACCCAACTCGTGGTCCTCTCCGCCTGTGACACGGGTCGCGGCGAGGTTCACCTGGGCCAGGGTATCTACGGCCTGCGCCGCGCCCTGGTGGTGGCCGGGGCCGAGACGGTGGTCATGAGCCTGTGGAGTGTGAACGACGGCACCACGCGCCTGCTCATGGACGCCTACTACCGCAACCTCCTGCAGGGCCAGGGCCGCGCCTCCGCGTTGCGCGAGGCCATGCGCTCGTTACGCGCTTCCCATCCCCATCCCTTCTACTGGGCCCCCTTCATCGCCCTGGGGAGCGATGCCCCCTGCGGGCCATCACTCCCTCCGAGCAGAGCAAGCCAACGCCCTAGCTGAATGAAGGGCAGGGGATCGGGGGATCCTCCGCGAGGAGAGCAGTACCTGGAAGAAACGTCAGGCATGGGAGAGGGATTGCCGTCCCCATGACCTGGCCCCCTTCATCGCCCTGGGCAGCGATGCCCAGGACGAGCCATCGCCCCCAACGCGCCTCGAAGCGAAGCCTATCGCGCCGCGCCCTGAAGCAGGGCCTGCTCGCCAGCGCCATACGATTGGTTGCGCAGCGGCGCCTTCTCGGCACTCACCTCCTTGCGCACCACCGTGCACTGGTCGCCCTCGCCCAGGTCCTTGTCCTCTTTCTGGAAAAGATCGGGGCATTCCGCCATCACCTCATCCACCGCCCGCCCGTCCCGCGTATGTGACAAGCACGAAGCGCCCTCGGCGCTCCACGCCGCCTCGAACGAACCCCGCCGCACATCCCAGAGCTCGGACGACACCGTCGAGCGCGTCATCACCTTCCGCTCATCGTAGACATCGATGGGGTTGCCATCCCGCGTGTGGCTGTTCCCATCCCCGCAGTAGTCCGCCCTCGCCATGCGCGTGCACGCCCGGTGAATGTCCGCCAGCGATTTCCCATCCTTCTCCGCCCACGGCTTGTAGCCCCACTCCACGCACTTGGCGATGGCGCCGGCCTCACACGCGAAGGTGAACTTCCCCGCCACCTCCTGGCGAGCACCGCGCGCATCCCACACCCCCGGCACGGCCAGCGCTCGCGGCGTGGACACAGCGCCCGTGGCCATGCACGGGTTCTCCCACATCGCCTGCTTTGGCTTCCACACCTCGATCTGGTATCTCATCAGAGAGGGATCCATTTCATCGGGCTCGGCGCGGCAGAGCGCCACCTCCACGGACTTGCCATCCAGGGTCTTCCCCTGGAACACCACGCCCTCCAGGGAGTGGGAAGCGGAAGAGGCCACCAGCTGCCCCTCCTCCAGATGCAGGTCCGATAGTTTCTTTTTCTTGAGCCGCGCACCGTTCAGCGCCACCGAAGCCAGCACGCCCTCTCCGCTCATGCCCCAGAGGAGCGTGCCTTGTCGCGTGCCATTGCGGTCGGGGCTCTGGCCCTGGCAGGGCCGCGGACGCGGAGGTGCGGCGAGTACGGGAGTGCCCACCACGAGGCAAGCCACAACGACCAGCGGATTCTTCATCATGATCCTCTCTTCGGGGTTCATGGCAGAAGAAGGCACTGCCCACGGAGTTATGCGGAAATTCTCATCCGCGCATCACGGCACGGGCCATGAGGCGCACAAGCGCACACCCACGGTGACATCCCGAGACGTGGTGGTGAAGGCCTGACGATTGGGAATGAACGCCACGATGCGCTCGAAATACCGGGCGCCCCCTGGAATGACGATGTCACCGAGATCCGCGGCCGGCGATTGAACCATCTCGGAGACATTGCCCGCCATGTCGTGGATGCCAAAGGGGCTCACCGCGGCGGGATGGGCGCCGACCTCATCGGGCCCGAAGTTCTCGGGCTGACGGCCATAGGTCTCATCGAAATTGGCATCGTCCGGCTCGAGCCGGGAGCCGTGCGGATACCTGCGATCGTCGGCCCCCCGCGCGGCACGCACCCACTCCATCTCGTCGCACAGGCGCGCTCCCGGCAGCCGCCCGGTGCGGTTCAGCCAGGAGAGGTAGCCCGAGATCTCCTCGGCGGAGATCCCCGCGAGGGGGAAGCGGCGCCAGTCCTGCTCCTGGCGCAGGCTCCGGTTGGGGTAGCGCAGGCGCTCGTCGTCGCGCGCCTTGAGGACGCTCCCACTCGCCGACTTGAGGGAAAACTCCCAGGAGTCAGCGCCCAGGGGGCGCAGCGTGAGCGCTCCCCACGAGCTGGATTTCTCCTCCACCAGCAGGTTTCGCTCCTCCTTCGTCGCGGCCTCGGATTCGAGATACGCCATCCAGTCACCCAGGGTCACCTCGTACTTGCCCATGAGGTAGCCCTCCTTCATGCAGCGCTTGTGCATCGGCATGCTGCGCATGAAGTCCCGCACTTCTTCCGGGTTGTTGCTGCCCATGAGGAAGCACCCGGGGGGAATGTAGACGTAGCGCTCGGGCACGGAGGAAGGAAGGTCGAGATGAATCTGCTCGGTCTTGCCCCGCTCGAGCAGGAGAGGAAGATCGACCGGCGCCTGGCCCTCTCGGGTGAAGCGGAGATGATAGGAGCCCGCCTCGAGAGACAGCCGGGCGATGGGCGTCTCGTGGGGGTGGGGCAAGCTCACGGGCTCGCACCGCCACATGCCCTCGGACTTCTTGTACCGACAGAGTTCGACACCCGCGCCCGGCGGCGTGGTCTGGATCTCGATCCCCGCCAACGCATCGAGCCGCTCCCGCCAGACGGGGTCCGTGGCTGTCAGCCGCTTGAGGTCCAGGAGGAGCTGGGCGCTCGTCTCCGTGCGGTGGAATTCCTCGGCGAGCAGGAGGCGCTCATGGGTGAGCTGGATGCGAAGCTCGTGCGTATCCGTCTCATTACCGACGCGCTCGAGGATATCTTCGAGGGCTCGCCACGCTTCGGCATGGGCGGCGTCGGCGATGTTGAACGCCTGGATCGCCCGGCTCCAGCTCTCCTCGGCCTCCGCCCAGCGCTGGTGAGGGTCTCCTTTCGTCCCGGTGCCTTCGGGGTCGAACAGCTCGAGCGCCCGAGTGCGAGCGGCGCTGGCGCGCTGACGCCATTCGTGCCCCAGGGCGAACTCCGCCCGGGCGAGGCCCCGCTTCTCGTCGACGACGCACTGGGTCTCCAGATGCCCCCACAGACTCAATCCGCCATAGACCCCTCCCACCAGGAACACGACGAGGAACATGGCCAATCCGCGGCGCAGCTCCTCGCGGCGCACGGCGCGCCATGAAGCCCGGAGGAAGTCCTGCTCGCGCGAGCCCAGGTCGGCGGAGGGGAGAGCCCTCGCCTCATCCAGCTGGCGCTTGCGCCAGAGGAGTTCCTCGGGACGCCCCAGCCGCTCCCACTCGGCACGAGCCACCTCCAGGCGCTGCCGGAGCGCGCGCTGGCCGACGTCCTCATCGAGCCAGCGACGCAACGTCCCCCAACTCGCGATGAGTGCCTCGTGGGCCAGCTCGTAGTGGGTCCGTCCACCCACGGCGCGCGCCTGGAGCAGACGCCCTTCGACGAGCGCTCGCAGGGCGGCGCCGGCCTCCGGGGAGACCGCGAGAAGTTCCTCTTCGCTCCGCTCGCCACGGGTCCCCTCGGCCGTGATGAGCAGGCCGAGCAGCTGACGCGCGGCACGCTGCCCGGCCTCGTGGAGCGGCGCGAGCACCGCGTCGGCATGGCGCGACAACGCGCCGGCCACGCCCCCCATGGCCTCCAGCGAGACCTGGGTGATGTGGCCCCTGACGGAGTCCCGGCGCTCCCACAGCTCGGCCAGTGCGAACTGGAGCAGGGGCAGGCTGCCCGAGCTCCGATCCATGGCCTCGACGAGGGTCTGGAGGGCCACGGTCTCGAAGGTCACGCCTCGACCCCGGGCGGGGCCGACAATGGCCTCGCGGACCCCGTCGGCGCTCAGGGGCCGCAGCAGGTAGAGCGCCCGCTCGAACGCGGTGTCCAGGCCCGGCAGCACACCGGCCCGGGTGAGGAAGTCACCGCGCACCGCGAGGAGCACGCGGACACCGGACGAGGACACGGTCAACTCGCCCAGCTCCCCCAGGAGCCGCGCGAAGTGCTCCGCCTGGACGGGCTCGCTGAGGGTGATGAGCTCCTCGAGCTGGTCGACGAAGAGGAGCAGCCCCCGCCCTGACCCGCAGAGGGCCCGGAGCGCCGGGCCCAGCCGTCCGGGCTGCTCGGCGAGCCAGGCGCCGAGCTCGTCCTCTGGCCGATTGAGGACGGGGACGAGCGCGGCGGCGAGGGTCGCGAGAGGACGTCGGCCGGGCTGGAGCGTGAGGGAAGTGAAGTGGCGGGAGCCGTCGAGCGCGCCCTGGGTGGCCCGAGGGAGGATGCCGGCGCGGCACAGTGAGGACTTGCCGATCCCCGAGTCCCCGGCGATGAGGACGAGGGGCTGGCGGCGCAGGCGTTCGAGCACCCCTTCGATGTCGGCGTCGCGCCCGAAGAAGAGCTCGCGGTGCTCGGCCTCGAAGGACGCCGGGCCCCGGTAGGGATTGCCCTCCCAGCGCACCTCGGGCACATGGAGTCGCTCGAGCGCGGCACGCAGGGCCTCGGCGGAGCCGTAGCGCTGGTCGGGAGCGACGTGGAGGCAGCGCTGGATGAGCGAGGCGAAGTCCGGGTCGATGCCCGGCACGTCCTCGGTGAGCGAAGGCGTGCCCTCGTCCCCCGAGGGCCGTGCGGGCTCGGGAAGGAGTTCGCTCCCCCGGCCCAGGAGCGCGCGGGCAGCTTCCCCGTACATAGTTGATAGAGGACCACGCCGAGCGCGTAGAGATCGCTCCGCGGCGTCGCCGATTTTCTCTGGAAGAGCTCGGGTGCCATGTAGGGGGAGTCCCCACGACGGTACGCGCGAGGCCCGGCTCGGCGGGGGCGGAGTGGTCGACGAACTCGGCCAGCCCGAAGTCGAGCAGCTTCACTTCACCCGAGAGGGTGAGGAAGGCATTGGAGGGCTTGAGATCCCGGTGCAGCACTCCCGCGGCATGGGCGGCCTCGAGTCCCCGCGCCAGACCGACCCCCAGACCGAGGGCACGTCGCCAGGGCAGCGGCAGGTCCAGCGTGTTCAGGGTCTGTCCTTCGAGGTACTCGGTGACGATGTAGGGGTGGTCACCGACCTGGCCGATGCGGAACACGGTGACGACGTTGGTGTGTTGCAGCTGCGCGATGGCCTGCGCTTCCTTGTGGAACCGCTCTTGGGCCTGTGCCTCCGGATGCTGCGAGGCGATGAACTTCACCGCGACCAACCGTCGCAGCCGCGTGTCCCGTGCGAGGTAGACGACACCCATGGCACCCTGGCCGAGCGGGCGCACCAGACGGAACTCATCGAACTCGGTGGGAGGTGTCCACCCCGCGATGGGAAGCGGCGCCGTCTCTTCCCGGGTGGAAGTGCGGTGGATGAGCCCGAGCACGAACTCATGGCATCGGGAGCATTCCTCCATGTGCTCATGCATACAGGCCAGCTCCTCCGCGGCCAGCCTCCCATCGAGGAACCTCGCGAGGGTCTCATCCGTCAGACATTCGGACATCGGGTTCTCCGTCGGGTAGCCAGGGGGACTCCGCGACCAGGGTAAGCGAGGCGACACTCACACGAACCTACCCACAAGGAGGCGGCGGGAAGAAGACAATCCAGGTAGCGTCCGGGGGCCATGAAACCACTGGAACCACTCACCTTGGTTTTTCTTCAGCACGCGAAGGGACGCGGAGACCTGCCAGCCGATGGCGAGGAGCTGGAACGTCTGCTCGAGCACACCGTCAACCGCGGTCGTCAAGGGAGGCGGTTCGGCGTGGATGACAAGGTCTTCGTGGACTACCCGGCACAACGGCTGCCACTGGCCAAAGAGGGCGTCAAGCTCGCCCAGGTCTTCGCGGACACGCACCTGGAAGATCTCTATCTCGCGTGCGCCTGCGTGCACAAAGTGCCCGAAGCCATCGCGACGTTGGAGGAGCACCATCTGGTCGAGCTACGAACCTGGCTCAAGCGGACGAGCTCCGTGGTGGATGAAGTCTGTCAGAGTGTTCGTATTCATCTTCTGGTGGGCTTGACCCCCGCTGGGCCGCGGCTCGCGACGTACCGGGGCAACAGCGCCCTACAAAACTGGATTCATGTTGTCGCCAGTCGTCTGCTTCCATCCAGCAAACCGCCGTCCGGCAATGGTTCGCCCCCGGCGAGCCTCCTCAATGCCCTGGAAAACATCCCCTTCCAGGGGCCCGACTCGGAAATCGAGCTCATCAAGCGTCGAGCCATGGATGCTTTCCGTCAGGCTTTGAGTGATGCTCTCGACGGGCTGCCGAAAGAGCAGCGACGATTGCTCCGGTTCTATTATCTCGATCATCTGACGACAATCGAGCTGGGTAGGCTGATAGGTAAGGATCAATCAACGGCGTCTCGCAAACTCGCGCTCGCACGAGAGACGGTCTACGAAGAGACGAAACGTCTCCTCAAGGAGCGCCTCCGTCTGGCCTCGAGGGAGTTCGACAGCTTCGTGGCCGCCATCCAAAGCAACCTCGATGTGAGCCTCAGTCGGATCCTGGGTGAGACGGACGATGAGGAGGATGAAAAGTAGGATGGCCAGCTCTTGCCGGAGTGCGCCCCTTGTGAAGAAAGAGTTCGGAAGCCACGGTGGGCGAGTGAGCACGTTCTCGCTCCACCACGGAACGGGGGTGCTCCTCAAACAATAGAGCGCCGGGGGTTGGGGGTTATGCATGACTTTTTCGTCCACACGCCAGGTTCGGTGATTCGCTCGCCGAGCCGACAGCGCCTCCCGTCCAAGCTCCCAGTCGATACGGAGCCTTTCAGACCCACCACTTTCAAGGTCATGCTCCAGCCGCTGAAGGCGCTCGACGCAGTGGTGTCCATGCTGGGCATGGCGCTGGCGAGGCTCGGATGAGGCTTGTATGGTGCCGACCCTTCTCGAGGAGGGGTGTTCTTGAACGTGAAGACGTTTGGAGTAGCGGCATTCGCGCTGGGTCTGGGCCTCGCTGGCGAGGCCTGGGCGGGCCCGGGCACGGTGGTCATCCCCACGGCGCCGGAGCTGGGGCTGTCGGTGCGCCTCGGTGGACAGGTGAGGATGATCCCGACGCTCGAGAGCAACTGGGACCTCGGGCTGTCCGAGCGGACGCCCATCCGCGGCATGGGGAGTCACGTGAACGAGGCGGGCATCGTCGGCCGCGACTACGTGCGGACGGAGGACCGCCTCTACTTCAACGTGAGCAAGGGCGATGACTGGGACTTCTTCATGGCGCTCGAGTTCGACAGCGTCCTGAACCAGCGGAGGACGGACCGCATCTCCAACCAGGAGAAGGGCCTGTTCGATGACTTCGGCGTGGAGCGGTTGCAGGCCAGCGTGAAGCTGCCGTGGATCTCCTCCCGGCTCCATGTCGGGTGGGACACGACGCCCTCGGCGGACATGGACGGAGGCGGGTTGCTCTACGTGGATGACGACCCGGGCCTCTGGCTGACGGGCAAGGCCGGCCCGCTGGCATGGAAGGCCGCGTACGTCCTCAAGAACGAGTCGCAGTTCGTCTACGCGGATCGCACCACGAGCATCCCGGGGGCCTGTCCTCCCGTCATCAACGTGCCGCCGGGCGGCGGAAGCGTCCCCACCGGCTGTGCGCAGTTGCTGCCCATCGGGGCCTTCGATCGCAACTTCGGCGAGCGGCGCATCGGGGTCGGGCGGCTCGATTACACCCCGGTGGAGGGGTTGACCCTCTCGGGTCTCTACGCGGTGAACCACGCGCGCGTGCGCGGCCAGCCCCCCGCCACGGGAATCAACGCCCTCACCTCCGTCACCCACTACCCGGGCCTGTTGATCACCGGCAACCTGGGGGGGTTCAAGCCCATCCTGGAAGTGGCCGGGAGCTATGGCTCGGTGCGCTATCCGGGCACGGCGGCGGACATCCCGGACTATCTCGGCAAGCCGATCAACGGCCGCACCTTCCGGGTCCAGTCGTTCGCGGCCTTCGCGGACCTGGCCTACGACGCGAGCGCCGCCGTCGGCTTCAAGTTCGAGCCCCACGTGGGCGCCTATTACCTGAAGGGCGATGACAACCCAGGGGACGACATCCTCGGAGGCTATACGCCGGTGGTGGGCATGCCCCGGTTCACGCAGCGGTTCGGGGGGAGAGCATGATCGTCGCCGACGGCAACATCGCCTATGGCAGCACGCTCTACAGCGCCTTTCCCGAGTTGTGGGGCAATCAGAGCAACCTGATGAGCAACGGGGCGGGTCTCTTCAGCAACGGCCGCTCGGACTCGCCCGGCCTGACGATGATTGGAGGAGGTGTGGACACCGAGCCCCTGAAGGGCACGCTGCGGTTGCGGACCAATGCCTATGCGCTCATCTACAACGAGCGTTTCCTGGTCGGCGCCATCTCCGAGCCGAACAACGCCTCCTCCGTGGGCCTGACCGCCCGGGACTTCGGCATCAAGCGGCTGGTGGACGAGCACCTCTTCGGTGTGGAGTGGGACAACGAGCTGACCTACATGTTCAACAGCGCGGTCTCGGCCAAGCTCCAGTTCTCGTTCCTGTTCACGGGAGCGGCGGCCGAGCAGGTCGCGGGTGCGCTCTCCGACCAGGGCAGTGGGGAGCCGGTGGAAGTCGCTGGCGTCTCGTTCGAGCGCGCGCGGCGGAGCGAGGCGGATTCGATGCGTCGAATCGCCCTCGAGCTGCTCTGGAACTTCTGAATCAACGCGAGAGGGGAGTCCGCGCCCCGTACTGCCATGCGGGGCGAGGACAGGAACATGCGCGACGAGCACCACGACAGGCGGGCACGGAACATCGGGACGAAGCGGCACTGGGCGGTGGTGCTGGGGGCCCTGGCCCTCTGGCTGAGCCCCCGTGCCTGGGCGCAACCAGGACCCTGGGAGGAGGGCACCTACCGGCCGGTGCCGTCCTCGTCGAGGGCCCGCTGCATACGAATGATGTCGTGGGCTCCGCGCACCGTGTCGCCTGTGAGGGGCGGTTCTGCCTGTGGCGGATCACCGAGGAAATAGGTCCGTGCGCGTCTTATCGCTGCGCCAACGTCGTACTGACCACTTCGGATCTCAAGGGCCATGCCCTGGGTGCGAGTTGGTCCCTGTCGGTGTTCGGCGAGAACTTCGTGAGGTTCCTCGGGCCCCGCCGGTGGAAGTCCTCACCCGGCGCTTCCCGGGGACGCCGGACCCGATCCCGACAGGGGGTTGGACAGGATGAACATCTCCCGCGAGGTGCTGAAGTTGTCCGCGGACGGAAGGAAGCTCGCCCGTGACGCCGAGGCGTCGCGCGAGCCCGAATGGCGGTACCAGCGCGTGCCGTCCGCCAAGGCCCCCCAGGTGACACCTGGGAAGCGTCGCCCCGTATCCGAGAGCGTGCTCGCCCAGGCCCGGAGCGCATATGAGGCGAACACGACGATGCTCCCCTGGCACCACGAATGCCGGGGGGACAGTTGCATGCTCATCCTCGGCGCGGCCGACGAGCGGAACGACGACCCGGAGGAGAAGGACCGCTTCTGCGGCTCGATGTGCTTCGTCCTGGTGAAGGGGAGTGAGGTCCGCCGGCTCTACACCTTTGATTCGGGCGACTGCGTCACCCTCACGCCGTCCGAGTACGTGGTTTCCTCCAACACGGGTCCCTATGGCTCCCGGGAGGAGGGGAGTGGATTTCCCGCGTCCGTCCCGGCTACATGTCCTTCACCGACACCGCGGGCGTGCAGGTGCGGGGCGCCAATCCCTATCCCGTGCGCGAGGCGAAGACCCTCGAGGCCGCGCGGGCCCTGGCGCCCACCGTGCACGCGGACACCCTGCTGCACGTGACGTGGGGACAGAAGGGCTGGCGGGGCACCGCGGACCTGTCACTCGCCTGGCAGATGGTGCGCGTGGGCGAGCAATTGCAGTTCCACGCCGAGGTGGATGACGACGTGGTCGTCCCCCTCAGCGCTGACGCCGGGACGGGTGTTCATTCGGACCACCTGGAGCTCACCGTGTGGAGGCCCGCTCGGGACGAGCCGTTCGTCCGCATGGCGCAGGACAGGACCGTGTTGCGCAAGCTGGGTGTGTTGCTCGCGGAGGGGGGACAGGTCCAGGTCCGGCTGTGGACGGGCCGCGGTGATGAGCTCTACGCCCCCGCCCAGGGCACCTGGAGCCGGAGCGAGCGGGGCTACTCGGTGGACGTCACCCTGCCACTCGATGTGCTTCAGGAGTCCAAGCCGCTCGTCGGTGCGATGCTGACGGTGATGGCCTCGGATGCGGACGCGGGCCGGAAGCAGGAGAGCCTGATGGGCCATGAGGCGCTGCTCCGCTTCTGGACGGAGTGGCCGCCGAGCCTCGACGAGTACCGCATCCGGACCGGGGGGCGTCTCGAGGCGGGCCGCTGACATGGCGTGGCGGAACTCGGGCATCGACATCGCCGATCCGGAGTCGTTGCTGGAGTGGCTGGCCACGGACCGCGCGTCGGTGCGATTTCGTGACATGAAAGACATTGATGTGAAGGGTTCGGCCTTCACGTCTGTCATAAGACAGTGGATCCAGTGGGTATAAGCCCCTGACGCTCGATGGGGCGCTGGCCCGGCCCAGATTCACTTGATTTCACCGGCTCCCTCGACATGAGGACGCGCTCACGGTGGTTGCCGCGAAGCGTCTTCCAATAAACAAGAGGAGAAGATCCAGATGAACACCCAGAATCAGGAACAGGGGCTCCAACTTCGCTCGCGGGTGAGCTCCCAGGGCGAGCTGGAGTTGTCGCTGGCGCGGGTCGCGATACCGGAACCCGCTCCGGACGAAGTCGTCATCCGCGTCGAGGCTCGCCGATCAATCCCTCGGATCTGGGTCTGCTGCTGGGTCCGGCCGACCTGTCCACGGCCCGAGCCGGAGGAACGGCGGAAAGCCCCGTGGTCACGGCGACCATCCCGCAGCAGACGCTGAAGGCCCTGGCGTCGCGACTGGACAAGGCCCTGCCCGTGGGCAACGAGGGCGCTGGCGTGGTGATCAAGGCAGGTGCCAATGCCCGGGAGCTGCTCGGCAAGACCGTGGCCGCGCTGGGCGGCGGTATGTACTCCCAGTTCCGGGTCCTCAAGGCGGCCCATTGCCTGGTCCTGCCGGCGGACGCGACCCCGGCCGATGGCGCTTCCTGCTTCGTCAACCCGCTGACGGCGCTGGGCATGGTCGAGACCCTGCGCCGTGAGGGCCACAAGGCGCTGGTGCACACGGCCGCCGCCTCCAACCTCGGGCAGATGCTGAACAAGATCTGCCTCAAGGACGGCATCGGGCTGGTGAACATCGTCCGGAGCCCGGAGCAGGTGGCGCTCCTGCGCGACCTCGGCGCGGCCCATGTGTATGACAGCACCTCGTCCACGTTCACCGAGGAGCTGACCCAGGCCCTGGTGGAGACCGGCGCCACGCTCGCGTTCGACGCCATCGGGGAGGGCCGCTCGCCGCGCAGATCCTGACCTGCATGGAAGCCGCGGCCAACCGCACCGCCACCACCTACAGTCCCTACGGCTCACAGGTCCACAAGCAGGTCTACATCTACGGCAAGCTCGATACGCGCCCGATAGAGCTCGCGGGCAGCTTTGGCATGGCCTGGGGCGTGGGCGGCTGGCTGCTGATGCCGTTCCTGGAGAAGATCGGACCCCAGGCCGCGCAAAAGCTGCGGGACCGGGTGGCCGCCGAGCTGAAGACCACCTTCGCCAGTCATTACGTCGCGGAACTCTCGCTGGCCGAGGCGCTGCAACTCGACAAGATCGCCGTCTACAGCAAGCGCTCCACCGGCAAGAAGTACCTGATCAATCCCAACAAGGGCCTGCGTTAGGCCTCTGGACCACGCTCATCCAGAGGCTTGGATGCGCGGCGCGAGCCATCGTCGTTCCCGGCTCGCGGCGCCAGGAGGTGAGTCCGCGTGTCCACGCGGCGCTCAGCCGGTGAGGACGACGGAGATGCCCGAGTTCGCGTAATGCGTCGACATCATCCTGCCTACACCGGGCAGCCCCGCTTGGGCCATCTCCTGGTTCAGCTCATGGATGTTGTTGTAGTTACGGCCCGAGGCCGGATCCATGATGCTGCCATCAGGGCGTTCCATGATGTAGTGCAACCCGGCCATGACGGGCACGCGCCCGGCCACATTGGCGGTGACCACGACCACGCGAAGCCTGCGCTGATTGGCGGCGAGCTGACGCTCCGGTCCCTCTTCGATGGGGACACCCGTGGCATGCAGGTTGTTCACGACATTGCCGCCGAAGTACTTGATGACCTGCGAGGGCAGGCTGTTCGTCATGTGGACGTGGCCGTTCAAACCGAGCGCGCGTCCCGTCGCGACGATCCGATCGGGAAACGAGTACCCCGAGTTCTCGGGATTGCCCATGCTGTAGGCACCGCTGGTCGCCTGATAGATCTGCGTCTCGCTCGCATTCGTCCTGGTGTCGAGTGGCTGGTTGCCCAGATGGGTAGAGCCCAGCTCCGTCGCGGCACAGAGCAGGCTGGCCGCACCACAGGAGTTGGTATACGCCTGCTTCTTTTGAGCGACTGGCGCGTACGTGGGGGTGGGAATGGAGGCCATGCTCTGCGCGGGCACCCTGCTCGAGGAGGAATAGAATCCTCCTCCATGGGGGTGCACCGGAACATAGGCCTGGGGCGGGGCTTGGAGCGCGACAGGATTCGAGTGCTGGCCCCCGTAATACGCACTGTTGTCGTGCTGTGGGTAGGCCTGTTGCGCGTAGCCCTGGGGGGGAGCCGAGGCGGAGCTCGATGCGTGGGAATAGGTGGGCGCTCGCGACGCCGACGAGTGGCCCGAATGCCTGACCGGATAATTCGATGACGAGGAGTAAGGGGAGTCGATTCTTCGAGGCATGAAAAACCCGCCTTCCGCTGTTAACGGAGAATAACAGTATAGATGTTGCTCCCCGTGCGCAAGGGTCATCGCGGTGTGTGTACTGGGGGGAGTGTCTCTCGTTTTCTCACGTCTCGTTAGAGCAGTGCCCAGAGCCAGCGGAGCGAGCCATCGTTGTCCCCGGCTCGCAACGCCTGGAAGGAGACGCCGCTGAGCGTCGAGGGCACGGTCAGCGGCGTGGGCGAGAGCAGGACGGCGTAGGTGCTCGTGCCCACCAGGCGGCTGCCCACCACGGTGTCTCCGGCGGCCTGGCGCGTGGAGAGGAAGGACTGGTTGCCCCCACTCACGAGGATGCCCGGGTGCCCGATGGTGTGCGCGCCGCGGGTGATCCAGTTGCCGCGCACGCTGATGTTCTGGCTGGAGGAGGAGTTGTATCCGCCCTCGGAGGCCACGATGACGCCCGCTGCCGCCACCCCGATGGCCCAGTTGTGGTGGATGTCGATGTCATCGCCGCCGATGACCGCGTAGCCCCGTCCCCAGTCCGAACCCAGCATGGCGTTGTTCCACCACTCCATGGAGCCGCAGCGTGGCGAGGTGACACCGTAGGTGACGCAGGCAATCCCATCATCTCCCCGGTGCGGCAGCTCGTTGGTGCCGGGCGCCTCGTTGAAGAGGAAGTTGTCCCAGACCCAGGAGTGGGTGGCCCCATCCGTATGGTGGATGTGGTCCGCCCAGGTGTGGTGGATGTAATTGCCCTCGACGTAGTGGCGCCGCGAGCCATGGAAGAAGAGCCCGGTGGCGGCCGAGTTGGTCACCTCGACGCCCACGACTTCCACGTCACTGGCGTGGTCGATGCTGATCTGGTTGTCCTCCAGCGCATCGAAGCGCTCCGTGGCGTCCGAGCGGAACTTCAGGCCGAAGAAACCGCAGCCGGTGTTGCCGCGGCAGAGGATGGACTGGCGCCGGCGTGTGCCATTCACCGTGGCGTTGATGTCCGCCTGGCGGTTGGGCGCCCAGAACTTCACGTGGTTCTTGGTGACGGTGAGGAGGTTCGTCTTGCGGAAGGACTTGCCCGGGGGCAGGTAGACGATGCCGCCCGAGGCGGGCAGGGCGTTGACGGTGGCCGTCAGGGCCGCCAGGTCATCGGTGGTGCCATTGCCCACCGCGCCGTGGTTCATCGGGTCCGCCACCGCCATGACGCTGAGCGGGGACCAGCCCGTCCCGGAGACGAGGTTGAGCCGCACCGAGGCCGAGCGCCACTCGTTGGCGGGTTGGCCCGCGGGCGCGTCCCTGGGCGTGGTGCGGCCGTGAGCTCCGCGGTCGCGTGAGGCGTGGGCGTCCCGGTCATGCTTGAATGGCGCCGTGGCCGACTTCACCGAAGAGCAACTCCACGCCGCCCTCCGGCGCGCGAGCGCGGAGCTGTCACTGCCTGACTATTACATGGCGTGTGTGCGCCCCCTCCTGCGCGACGCGGAGGGGCGCTGGCCCCGGTGTTGTGGCGGCGGGTGCGAGCCCTGTGCCCAGCAACTCATCCGCGTGGCGTTGCGGACCCTGGAGCTGCTGGGGAGACCTCGCGTGGCGCCCCTCCCGGAGGAGTGACCGCTCAGAACAGCCGCACGCCCAGGCCCAGCCGCGCGCCGTAGCCCAGCCGGCTCTGCGTCACCCCGCGCACTTCCTTGAACACGTCCACGCCCAGCTGGCCCAGCAGCGACAGCGTCAGGTCCTCGCCGAGGTAGATCTCCGCGCCCACGCCGGCCAGGGGCTTCACCCGCCAGGTGCCGCCGGGGCTCAGTCCGAGGTCATACGGCACCTCCACCGTGCCGAGCGCCGCCACCGTCTCCACCACCCGCCAGGTGGCCACCAGCGCGGGATCCACCCGCAGGAACCAGCCCCGCAGGTTCTGCGCGTCGAAGTAGCGGCTGCCCGGGTTGGCCGTCACTCCCAGTCCCAGCTCCGGCGCCACCGCCCACGCGCCCTCGCTCCACACCGGCCAGCGGCCCACCGCCTCCACCGTCGTCGACAGGTGCAGGTAGTCGAAGCGCGCCCGGCCTCCCAGCTCCCAGCCCGACAGGCCCTGCCGGTAGGACACGCCCACCTCGGGGGCGCCCACCCACCCGGCCACCGCGCTCCCTCCGTCCGGAAGCACCGCCGGGGCCAGCATCGCCCCGAAGTTCCTCTGGCGGTCCTCCACGCGCGCCGCCTCCGTCTGTGTCGGAGTCGTCTTCTCCGGCGCCGTCGTCCCCTGCGCCATCGCCACCCACGGCATCAGCACCCAGGCCTGCATCAGTCGCTTCATAGGGCCGTGCACTCTGGCGCTTCCTCCCCGGCCCCGTCGAGCGTTTCCTTCTCTGTCCTAGTGCGCTATACCCAACGATTTCAGGTGCTTGGACTTCACAGCGGGATCATTCCACGTAAAACGTGCGACCCGAGTGTTTCCTGGTAGGCTTTTTACCGGCATCTCGTATTTTTGGGCTGAAAGCGGACAGCGGATCACCCTCGAGCAGGAGTCGTCCATGGCCAACAGCACGTGCGTTGCTTCCGTCCTCGAGCCGGCGCCCACGGCGCCTTGCGCGGATGTCAGCCCCCGGCGCCGGGCCATCCGCTTCCGCCCCCGCGTCCTGCTCGCCGAGCCCCAGTGCGAGGTGCGCACCGCGCTCGCCCAGGAGCTGGTCGGCGCCGGCTTCGAGGTGGTCGCCGCCCCGGTCATCGAGGCGCTGCTCGGGGAGCTGAGCGAGGGCGGGCCGCTGCCGCACCGGTGCTCGTGCCCGCCGAGGCCTCGCCGGACGGTCTGGATGGATTGACGCTGTGCGAGCGGCTGCGCGCGGAGGCCCGCACCGCGTCGCTCCCGGTGTACGTGTTCTCGCGCGACGAGGCGTCCGCCCCGCGTGAGCGCGCCGAGGCGGTGCGCGTGGATGACCTGCTCGTGCAGCCGGTGGAGCCCCGGGTGGTGGTGTCGCTGGCGCGGTTGAAGGCCGGCCGGGGGGCGTTCGCGCCCGCCTACGAGGCGCACACCGTGCGCATGCCCCTGTCCCAGATGGTGCGGGCGCTCTTGTGCGGCTCGCGCTCCGGCCGCGTCGAGCTGCGGGACAACGAGGGCTGGCTCGCCTTCCGTCAGGGGCACGTGGTGGATGCGTCCTACGAGGGGGAGCGGGGCCTGGTCGCCCTGCGCCGCCTGCTCTTCTTCGGCTCGGGCGCGTACGCGGTGTCCTTCGGGGACGCGCTCGCCCAGGGCAAGCCCCTGCTCAGCCCGCGGGTGTTCACCTCGCTGCTGCTGCCGGCCGTGGAGCGCTTCACGGCCCTGTGCGCCCTGGGCATTCCGCTGTCGGCCCGGCTCTCGGTGGACTTCAAGCGGCTGGCGGACGCGCTGCACTCGCTGCCCGACGACGTGGGGCAGGTCATCCGCCTGTGCGACGGCCAGCGCACCGTGCACACCACGCTCCTGGAGTGCGGGCTGCCGGAAATCACCACCCTGGAGGTGATGACGTTCCTGTACGCGCAAGGGGTGCTGGTGCCGGCCAACTTCATCGCCGAGCGCGAGCCGCCGAGTCCCCGCGTCCCGCCCTTCTTCGAGCCGGGTGGCGCCCTGGACGAGGAGCCGTTCTCGGAGGCGTTCGCGGCCGTGGATTCCCGGGCCGCCTGAGGCAAGGGGGCCCCTCGCCCTCCCAAGGGGTTTGACTCCCGCCGCGCGTCCGGGCGACAAGGCGCGGCGCTGTGTCCACCTCGCCGGGGGCATCCGCCTCCAGGAGTGTCATCCCCATGTCCGGTCACAACCGATGGTCGAAGCTCAAGCGGGCCAACGCCATCATGGGCAAGACCAAGGGCAAGCTCTACTCCAAGCTCATCAAGGAGATGACCGTCGCCGCGCGGCTGGGCGGGGGCAATCCGGAGGGCAATGCCCGGCTGCGCGTGGCCATCGCCGCCGCGCGCGAGGCGAACATGCCCAACGACAACATCCAGCGCGCCATCAAGAAGGGCACGGGGGAGTTGGAGGGGGAGAGCTACGAGGAGATCGTCTACGAGGGCTATGGCCCCGGCGGCGTGGCCCTGCTGGTGGAGTGCCTCACCGACAACCGCAACCGCTCGGCGGCCGACGTGCGCTCCATGCTGGGCAAGGAGGGCGGCAACATGGGCGCGGAGGGCTCGGTGAGCTGGATGTTCCACAAGAAGGGCATCGTCACCGTGAAGCCCGGCCCCAGCGAGGACGTGGTGATGGAGAAGGCGCTCGACGCGGGCGCCGAGGACGTGCTGCCCCTGGGCGAGGACGGCTTCGAGGTGAGGTGCGCCCCGGCGGAGCTGCACGCGGTGGCCTCGGCCCTGGAGGGCGCGGGACTGAAGCTGGGCGAGCAGAAGTGGACGTACCTGCCGCAGAACACCGTGCGCGTCGAGGGCGACAACGCCCGGAAGATGCTCAAGCTCATGGAGCTGCTCGAGGACAACGACGACGTGCAGAACGTCTACGCCAACTTCGAGATGGATGACGCGCTGATGGACTCGCTCTCGGGGTGAGGGGCGGGGCGCGCACGGGTCCATCGACACGGAGCGGGCCGTCGCGTTATAGGGCTGGCTGAACCCCTGTTCCGTTGTTCGCGGAGAGTCACGTGCGCGTCCTGGGCATCGATCCTGGCAGCCGCTTCATGGGCTATGGCGTGGTGGAGGATCGGCGCGGCCGTCTGGTCCATGTGGGCCATGGCGTCATCAAGGTGGACCCCGACGCCGCGCTCGAGCTGCGGCTCAAGTCGCTGCACGAGGCCCTCCTGGAGGCCTTCAAGCTCTACCGGCCCGCGTCGGTGGCGGTGGAAGGCGTGTTCACCTTCCGCAATGCGCGCAGCGCGCTCATCCTCGGGCATGCCCGGGGCGTGGCGCTGCTGGCCGCCGCCCAGGCGGGGCTGAGCGTGCACGAGTACGCGCCCGCCAAGGTGAAGCGCTCGGTGGGCGCCGGGGGCTCGGCGGACAAGGACGCGGTGGAGCGCATGGTGTGCACCTTCCTGGACCTGGAGGAACTGGAGCGCTCGGACGCGAGTGACGCGCTCGCGGTGGCGCTCTGCCACCTCAACCACGCCCGGGCGGGTGTTCCCGTGGCGGGCACCCGGGGCCGCACGCGCGCTCGCGCGACCCAGGCGAAGCTGGCCGACAAGCTCACGCCGTCCTACCGGCGTCCGGAGGCGCGATGATCGCGGCACTGCGTGGCACCGTGCAGGAGAAGAGCCTCGAGGAGGCCATCATCGACGTGGGAGGCGTGGGCTACCGCGTCTTCTTCTCCACGCTCACCCTGGGCCGGCTGCCCGCGGAGGGCGAGCCCGTGCAGGTGCGCGTGCGCACCGTGGTGCGCGAGGACGCCTTCGAGCTGTTCGGCTTCCTCTCGCGCCCCGAGGAGGAGCTCTTCCTCCTGCTCAACTCGGTGTCCCATGTGGGGCCGCGGCTGGCGCTGGCGGTGCTCTCCGGCATGGAGGTGAACGAGCTGGTGGCGGCGCTCGGCCGGGGCGAGGTGGCCCGCCTCACGAAGATTCACGGCGTGGGGAAGAAGACCGCCGAGCGGCTCGTGCTGGAGCTCAAGGACAAGGTGAAGACGCTGCACCTGGAGCAGGTGGCCACGCAGCTCAAGCCGGAAGCCCCCGCGGCCAAGCACCGGCGGACCTCATCTCGGCGCTCGTCAACCTCGGCTACAAGCAGCCCCAGGCGGAGAAGGCCGCCCAGTCCGCCAGCGAGCGCCTGGGAGAAGAGGCCGCCTTCCAGGCCCTCTTCCGCGAGGCGCTCAAGGTCCTGCGCGCGACGCCTTGAGGCCGGGGGTCGCTCGGAGGGCCGCTCGCACGGCGGCTCAAAGTAGGTGACGCGCACCTCGGGCTCCGGCGCCTGGTCCGGGACGCCCTCGCGCTTGCGCTGGCAGGCGGCGCAGCACTCCGCCCAGGGCACCAACTGGAGCCGCTCGATGAGGATGATGGCGTAGCAGTCCTCGCACAGGCCGTAGATGCCCGGGGTCACCTCGAGCTTGTGGATGGCCCGCTGCACGCGCGGCAGCAGCTCATCATCCCGCTCCTCGCCGGACTCGGCCGCCTCGCGCAACTGCTCGCGCTGGTCCTCGTCGATGGTGGCCCACACCCACTCCGGGGGCTGCTTGCCCGACAGGACGTAATGCAGCACGTGGAGCTGGTGCTCGGCCTCGCGGCGTTGGGCCTCGCGGCGCATGGTGACGAGCTTCGGATTCTCCATGAGGCGCGACAGGCGCTGCTGCACCTCGCGCCGCATCCCGGTGTCCCGGGTGATGTGCTCGATATAGGCCTGGGGCGAGACTTCCGCGGGTCCACACACCTGCTGGAGCACGCGCTCGAAGACGGGCTCGATGCCCACGGTCGCCGCGGTGGCGATCCAACTCGTGGAGGCGTTCAGCGCATCGAGGGTGGAGAGGATCGCTTGATGGATGTCCTTCCACTGCGTCGGAGGGCCTTCTGGGGAACCGGTCGTCATGCCTGGGGGCATCTAACCACAGGGAACCGGGAGACACACGAGCCCGCTTTTTCACGGGAGTTCGCCCGGAGGGTCCACCGCCGGGCCGCCCTGGCGCGCCTGGCTGCTCCACGGGCGAACCCCGAATTCCCAGGCGACCGAGGAGCCACGTCCCGGTGGGCTCAGGCGGCGGAGGCCGGCGGATGCGGCCGTGCGCCGGCGCGGGCAGGGTGAGGGTGGGCGCGAGTCCGGGGGCCACCTTCGCCACCGTCAGCAGCGACGAGGGGTGGAAGTTCACGAAGCACCCATCCACCCGCGCGGGCCCCGCGAACACCTTCTCGACGATCATCGACGAGTACTGCTCCAGCGAGCTCTCGCGGGTGTTGCCGTTGAGGACGACTTCCCAGCCCATCTGCTCGGCGAAGGCGCGCACGCCGGGGATGCCCGATTGCAGCGGGGTATAGCTCTCGGTGGCGATGCCGTTCTCACTCACCACGAAGACCTCCTGGTCCGTGGCCACCGCGAGCGACATGTTCCCCAGCGTGTGCCCGGGTGTCGACAGGAGCGCCACGCCCCGGCCGAGCCGGTGTCCCCCTCCAGCAGCACCACGCGCTCCCCGGGCACTCCGTCCGTTCCCCCCGGCACGTACCAGACGCGCTCCAGCGGGTGCAGGTTCTTCGCCGAGGACCACTCGGCCCGCTGCACCAACAGCTTCGCCCGGGGGAAGTACGCGGGCTGACCGTCGCCCCCGAGCCAGCGCCGCACGTCCTGCACGTGCAGATGATCGAAGGCGATGTAGTCCACGTCCCCGGGTCCGAGGCCCAGCGCCTCGAGGTGTCCCTGCACCGTGCCGTGCTTGCGCGTCATCACCTTGTCCGCGAGGAAGGCGCCGTACTTGCCGCGCAGCGACTTGTAGAAGGGCGCCTCATGCCCGCGCTCATAATCGCTCGGGTTGAAGAGCAGCACGCGCGGGGTCCCCTCCTCCTCGTACTGCACCACCTGCATGCGGTTCATGATCATCACGTAGGGCGCCGGGGAGAGCGCCGCGCCGCTGAAGGCGAACAGGGCCGGATAGGGGAAGGTGATGAGGTCGCAGGTGGCGAGCGCCTGGACCGGGCCGTCCTTCACGAAGGCCTCGCGTGCCTGCCGGCCGCCCGGCGCAGCTTCTGCAGCCGGGAGCTGGCGAGGGGCTCGGCGCGGGCTTCGGGGAGGAAGGGCAGGGGGCGGAAGGAAGGAGTCATGGGGTTCACCGGGAAAACGCACGATCCAGGGGGAATGTGTCGCACGTTTCGAGGGGCGGCTGGATGCCCCCGGGCGCGGCGGGGGGGCCTCGGGTTCACTGGTAGACGGGGCCTGCGGGCAGGCGGCCCGGCGGCCGGCGAGCATCGGAGCGCATCATGTAGAGAGCCCTCCACCCGAGGGCCATTCTGGTAGGGTGGGGACAGAGGACTGGCATGGCGAAGCGGAAATCGGAAGACGCGCTCTCGGGCGAGGCGCTCAACGACGAAGTGCGGGTCGAGGCTCGCTGCGTCCACGCTCCTTCGACGAGTACGTGGGCCAGAGCGCCGTCGTCGACAAGCTCCGGGTGTACGTGCAGGCGGCGCGCAGCCGCGGCGAAGCGCTCGATCACTGTCTGTTCTCCGGGCCGCCCGGTCTGGGCAAGACGTCGCTCGCCTACCTCATGGCCACGGAGCTGGGCGTGGGCATCCACGTCACCAGCGGCCCGGCGCTCGAGCGCAAGGGGACCCGGCCGGCCTGCTCACCAACCTCAACGAGCGCGACATCCTCTTCATCGACGAGGTGCACCGCCTCAACGCCGCCATCGAGGAGTACCTCTATCCGGCGATGGAGGACTTCCGGCTGGACATCACCATCGACACCGGCCCCGCCGCGCGCGCGATGAAGATCGATCTGCCGCCCTTCACCCTCATCGGCGCCACCACGCGCACGGGCCTGCTCACCTCGCCCCTGCGCGACCGCTTCCAGATCCAGGAGCGGCTCGAGTACTACGAGCCCAAGCACCTGGAGATGATCCTCAACCGCTCCGCGCGCATCCTGGGCGTGAAGCTGGAGCGCGACGGCGCCCGGGAGATCTCCACGCGCGCCCGGGGCACGCCCCGCATCGCCAACCGGCTGTTGCGCCGCCTGCGCGACTTCGCCCAGGTGGAGGGCGATGGCACCATCACCCGGGAGCTCGCCGCCCAGGCGCTCACCCGGCTGGGCGTGGACGCCTCGGGCCTGGACGCCATGGATCGGAAGATCCTCCTGGCCATCCTCGAGAAGTTCGGCGGAGGCCCGGTGGGCGTGGAGACGATCGCCGCGAGCGTGGGCGAGCAGCGCGACACCATCGAGGATGTGTACGAGCCGTACCTCTTGCAGGAGGGCTTCCTGCAGCGCACGCCGCGGGGCCGCACGGCCACGCACCGCGCCTACACGTACTTCAACAAGAAGGCGCCCGAGTCGGCGCAGGGGACCCTCTGGTGAGCACCGCGCCCGTCGTCCATTCGCCTCGTGCCTCGCGCGTCCCGCGCGACTTCTACGAGGACTTCGTGCGCTTCTCCCAGGGCAGCCAGGCCGGCTTCCTCGCCGAGCGCGAGAGCTGGCTGCGCGCCCTGCCCGTGGAGGCGCGCGAGGAGCTGCTCTTCGAGTTCGAGATGCTGCTGCGCGGCCTGGAGCGCTATGTCCACCAGGAGGACAACGGCGTCACCGATGCCCAGGAGCAGCCGCTCGTCACGCGCGACTTCCGCGAGGAACTCAAGGACATCCGCGCCACGCTCAGCCAGGCCATCCGCCTCGCGCGGCACCTGTTGGATCCGGACTCGGACCAGAAGCTGCAATTCCGCCGCTACGTGGAGACGCAGCTCGCCGATGATCGGGGCATGCGCTCGCGCATCGAGGGCGAGCGCAAGCAGGAGACCCCGCAGGAGAGCCTCTTCGTCCTGCGCCAGTCCTTCGAGTCACTGCGCAACCTCATCGATCACCTGCTGCAACTGCCGGTGTGCGGCCTGAGCCTCTTCACCGACGTGGGCAACCTCGTCCTGCGCGAGATCGTCCTCAACCGCTACTTCCGGCCTTGCCGCCTCACCGAGTTCCGCCTGGAGTACGATCGGCTGCGCTCCCCGCGCCTGCTGGAGCTGCTCGCCACGGTGCCCGCGGAGACCCGGCCCCTCTTCACCACCGTCTACCTGGGCCTGTTCCGGCTGTTGCACTGCCCGGCCTACGTGAGCCAGGACGCCCAGGGGCCCATTCCCCGGCGCGTGCGCGTGCTGCTCGCCCTGGTGCGCAGCGAGGCGCTCAGCCTCGTGGGCTACCTGAAGAACGAGATCGCCCTCGGGCGGGCCCAAGCCGCTCCAGGCCGCGTGCCTGCGCATCGCGCGTGACATCGCCCGCGAGACGGAGCGCATCGCCCGCGACATCCTCGTGGAGCTGGACAGGGATCGCGCCGCCGCCGCGCGCGCCTCCTACGCCTTCACCCAGCTCTTCCAGGCCCAGGTGGTGGCGCTCACCGAGGCGCTCTCCCCCGGCTCCGCTTCCGGCGAGGCCCCCTACGAGCAGCTCGTCTCCGCCACCGAGAGCGCCGAGCGGCTGCGCCGCGACCTGTGGGTCTTCTCCCAGTTGTGCCGCGCGGCGGAGGGCCACCTGCGCAACGACAACGTGCCGTCGGCCGAGGCCGTCATCTCCAGCATCGTGGCCTTCCTCGGCTACTTCCAGGACGGCAGCTACCAGTTGCTGCGCTACGTGGACTACGAGGCCTTCGATCGTTTCTCCGCGCTGCTCACCGAGCTGCCCTGGCCTCCCGAGGGGCCCGCCGTGCGCACCCGGCTGATCGAGGACCTGCGCGGCTTCTCCCAGGTGCTGGAGAACACCTTCGCCGCCGTCAGCCGCCGCGCCCAGCTCCGGGGCTTCAACTTCGACCGGGAAGAGGCGGAGCGCCTGCGGGATCGCTTCCTCGCCGAAGGCAGCTGAGCGGGTGGGCCCGGAAGGGCCCCGGTGGACGGTTTCATCCAGTGCGGGTTTCGTCCGGTTCGCGGCATTGCAACCGCGCTGGACTTCACGCTTTTTGCCCGCCGCCGTTTGATTCCGGCCCCCCGTCTGCGCTATCTGCGGGCGTCCGTGACGCGCCAGGACGGCGTGTCGGCAAGTAAAAGTCCGGACACATTTGTCACGGTGGTGGGGCTGGTGCACGGCGGGTCGAGGGGCTGTCGGAGTTCCCGAGGACGGGGGAATTCCAGCGGGACGCCCAGAAACCTCAATGAGTTCAAGCCCTTGGATGAGGGTTGACTCCCCCTGCTTCCCCTCGCAGGTTGAAGGGGGGCCTGGTTTGGGTTTTGCATCGATACGCGGCGCGTCAGATGGGCAGTGAACACAGTGAAGGCCCGAGCCCGGAGGTGGAATCCGGGGTGGGGCAGAGAAGCATCCGCATCGGCGAGGCGACAAAAGAACATGCCTTACACCTCCTTCAACCAGCGCACCCTCCTCCAGCCCGTCCGTTGCCAGGGGTGGGACTCCACTCCGGCGCCCCGGTGAACCTGTCCCTGCTGCCCGCGCCGGTGAACCACGGCATCGTCTTCGTGCGCACGGACACGCCGCGCCCGGTGTCCATCCCCGCGTTGACGGAGTACGTGGTGGACACGTCCCTGGCCACCACCCTGGGCAAGGACGGCGTGAAGGTGAGCACGGTGGAGCACCTGATGTCGGCGCTGGCCGGCATGGGGCTGGACAACGTGCGCGTGGAGCTGGATGGCCCCGAGGTGCCCATCATGGATGGGAGCGCCGCGCCCTTCTCCTCGCTCATCTCCGAGGCGGGGGTGCGCGAGCAGGAGGAGCCGCGCCGCCTGCTCGTCATCAAGAAGACGGTGACGGTGACGGACGGGGACAAGGAGGCGAGCCTGTCGCCCGCCAAGGGCTTCCGCATCTCGTGCACCGTGGACTTCAAGCACCCGCTCATCACCGAGCAGTCCTTCGAGCTGGAGTTCTCCGACCGGTGCTTCGCCCGGGAGATCTCCCGCGCGCGCACCTTCTGCTTCCGCCGGGACGTGGAGATGCTGCAGAAGATGGGCCTGGCGCGCGGCGGCTCGCTGGACAACGCCATCGTGGTGGACGAGTTCTCCATCCTCAACCCGGACGGCCTGCGCTTCGCGGACGAGTTCGTGCGTCACAAGATTCTGGATGCCATCGGGGACATCTCCCTCTTTGGCCGCCCGGTGATGGGCCACCTCAAGGCCTTCAAGACGGGCCACGCGCTCAACCAGAAGCTGGTCAAGGCGGTGCTCGCCGATTCCAGCTCCTATGAGATCGTCCCGGCGCGCAAGCACCTGGAGCTGCCCGAGCTGCGTCTGCCGGAACTCGGGCTCGAGCCCCTGGTGGCGTGAGAAATTTCTTTGCGACTTCGGGGTTTTCTCGACTAAGGACCCCAATCCATATGCTCATGCGCTCGACTTCCACCCTCCTGGCCGGTTTGCTGGCGGCCTCCCTGTTCTCCGGCTGCAACAAGGAGAAGGCCCCGGCGACCGCCGGCGCTCCCACCACCGCCTCCGCCACGGAGCCCGCTCCCGACACCGTCGTGGCCACCTTCGGCGACGGTCAGAAGATCACCTTCGGTGAGCTCAACGAGCGCATCAAGGAGCCGCTGGCCAACCTGGAGAAGCAGAAGTTCCAGACGCGCAAGCAGGGCCTGGATGGCTTCGTGGTGGAGAAGCTCGTGAAGGCCGAGGCCGCCAAGCGCAACCTCACCGAGGAGCAGCTGGTCAAGGCCGAGGTGGACGACAAGATTCCCCAGCCGCCCGACGCGGAGATCCAGAAGTTGTACGACGAGGCCAAGGAGCGGCTGCCCCGGGCACCACCTTCGAGCAGGTCAAGCCGCAGATCGTCGACTTCCTCACCGGCTCGAAGAAGCAGGAGCGCGCGCGCGAGTACTTCGCCGAGCTCAAGAAGAACGCCAACGTGCAGATCACCCTGCCCGAGCCCCCGCGCCCGCCCGCCGAGCGCAAGGAAGTGGCCGCCACCGGCCCCTCGCGCGGCCCGGACGGCGCGCCCATCACCATCGTGGAGTTCAGCGACTTCCAGTGCCCCTTCTGCAGCCGCGCCGTGAAGACGGTGGACGAGGTGCTCAAGGCCTACCCGGACAAGGTGAAGCTGGTGTTCCGCCAGTTCCCCCTGGAGTTCCACAAGGAGGCCCCCAAGGCCGCCGAGGCCTCGCTGTGCGCCCAGGATCAGAACAAGTTCTGGGAGTACCACGACACCCTGTTCGCCAATCAGAGCGCGCTCAAGGTGGAGGACCTCAAGGCGCACGCCAAGACGGTGGGCCTGGACACGGCGAAGTTCGACAAGTGCCTGGACTCGGGTGAGAAGGCTTCCGTGGTGAAGGCCGATCAGGAGGCCGGTTCCAAGGTGGGCGTCACGGGCACCCCGGCGTTCTTCATCAACGGCATCCTGCTGTCCGGCGCCCAGCCGATCGACGAGTTCAAGAGCATCATCGACAACGAGCTGAAGGCCAAGCAGTAGGAGTCCGCGTGGCGGCTCGTCCCAAGGCCTCGCTTCGTCCAGGGCAGGGCGGTGAGCCGACGGTGCTCGAGTTGGAGCGCCCGCTCGCCGCCAGCCTCACGCCGGGCCAACCCCTCGTGGCGCATTTCCACTCGTCCGAGGGGGTGGTGCTCTTGCGCGAGCCCGCCGCCCTGGGCGGCTTCTTCGCCGGCAGCCTCAGCTCGCTGTCCGTGGAGGAGGTGCTCGGCCACGTCGTCTCCGGCATCCGCAGCGGCCAGCTCACCCTCCAGAACGGTCCGGTGCAGCGCACCGTCACCTTCCGGGACGGCCAGCCCACCTTCGCCGTCTCCAGCGTGCACCACGAGCGGCTGGGCTCCGTGGTGGTGCAGCTGGGGCTCGTCACGCCCGAGCAGCTCCACCTCGCGCTCGGCAAGGTGACGCCCTCGCTGCGCATCGGCGCGGTGCTCACCCGCGAGGGCTTCCTGTCCGAGGCCAACCTCTACAGCGCCATGACGTACCTGGTGCGCGAGGTGATGCTCAACCTCTTCGAGATGGCCGAGGGCAGCTTCCTCTTCCTCGAGGGGCGCCAGCCTCCGGAGATCAGGTGAAGCTCCAGGAGCGCACGAGGGATCTGGTCATCCAGGGCCTTAAGCGGGGCGAGGCGGTGGCGCGGCTGCGCCGGCGCTTCCCGGATGAGCTGATGGTCACCACCGGCGCCGAGGCGCCTCCTCCCGGCGAGGAGGCCCTCTTCGCCAAGGCGGCCTCCGGCACCTCGCTGGGCGCGCTGCGCTCCTTCTGGGAGGGCAGCCTCTTTTCCTTCCTCACCTGGGTGGAGGAGCGCATGCGCGATGGCGCGCTTGTCATCCAGCTCAGGAGCGTGCCGGCCGTGGCGCCCGTGGCGCCCATGCCCCGGCGGGCCTCGGGCACCTTCGCGGCGATTCCCCCGCCCGTGGTGGCCCCCATGAGCCCCGAGGAGCGCTTCAACTCGCTGCTCGCGCAGATCCACACCGCCATCCGCCTCGCGGGCGCCAACCCGGACCTGCTGCGCGGCTTCCTCGAGTCTCCCCAACCCGGGCTGGAGGCGGCCTACGAGGGCGTGACGCTCGGGCCGGATGGCCGGCTGGACGTGGAGCGCATCCGCAGCAACGTCTCCAGTGGAGGCGAGGCGCTCGCGCGCGCCATGACGCTCGAGGCGCTCGATGCCTTCGTGTCCTACGCGCTCTTCTCCGCGCGCAACGTGCTGCCCGGAGAGATGTCCGAGCGGCTCTACCGCGGCTACCGCGACCTGCAAGAGGGACTGTCATGACGGAGGTATTCCCCGCGCGGGAGCGGATCGCGCTCGCCGCGGATCTCCCCCTGGACGAGGGCCTGCGCCTCTATGAGCGCGTGGCGCCCCACGTGGGCTACGCCAAGGTGGGCCTGTCGCTCTTCGTGGAGCATGGGCCCCCGGCCGTGGCCGCCTTCCAGCGGCTGGGCGCGCGCATCTTCCTCGACCTGAAGCTGCACGACATCCCCAACACCGTGGAGCTGGCGGCCGCGCGCGCCGGGGCACTCGGCGTGTCGCTGCTCACCGTGCACGCGGCCGGAGGCGAGAGCATGCTGCGCGCCGCGGTGAAGGGCGCGCGCGAGGGGGCGCGCGCCAGGGGACATGAGGCGCCCCGGGTGCTCGCGGTGACGGTGCTCACCTCCCTGTCCGCCGAGGAGGTGGCGGCGGTGGGTCTGCCCGGCACGCCCGAGGAGGCGGCGCTGCGGCTGGCGCGGCTGGCCGTGGGCGCGGGGGTGGACGGGCTCGTGTGCTCGCCCCGCGAGGCCGCCGCCTTCCGCCGCGAGCTCGGGCCCACGCCCTTCCTGTGCACCCCCGGCATCCGCCCCGCGGGCGCGGCGGCGGGGGACCAGAGCCGCGCGGAGACGCCCGCCTTCGCCCGGCGCGCGGGGGCGGATCTGCTCGTGGTGGGCCGCCCCATCCACACCGCCCCCGAGCCGCTGGCGGCCGCGCGCGCCATCGCCGAGGAAGTTTCCTCCGCCTGACATCTCGCGGCGGCCCTCTCTTTCCTCCCCCTGGCCGCTTCCGTCCCCCGTCCCCAGCTTGTGTCCCAGGCCATCCGGCCAGGGGAGAACACATGGACGCAAGGCGGTTGTTGGGGTGGGGCCTGGTCGCACTCTGCACGGCGTGCAGCGGGGCGAAGCAGGCGGTGCGGGCGTCGTCCAATGAGGCGGTGGGCGGTTCGGGTCTCGTGGCGGAGAGCGCCCAGGAGTCGCGGCTGCCGCCGGAGTCCCGGCGCTACGTGGATCAGACCCTGGGCTTCGAGCTGACCCAGCCGGGCGGCGACTGGCTCCTGGACGAGACGGACGAGCAGACGCCCGAGGGGCTCGCCATTCCCGTCGTCCTGCGCCACCGCACGAGCGGTGCCCAGGTGGTGTTGCAGGTGGCGCCCGCGGTGGCCTCGCCCATCCAGTTCGCCGAGCGGCTGACGCTGGGACTGCGCAGCCAGCCCGGCTTCGTCACCAGTGATCCGGAGCCGCTGTCCATGTCCGACAGCGCCGTCGGCTTCCAGTTCGCCGTGGGCGACAACGTGCGCGGCCGCGTGGTGGTGCGCGACGGCAGCGCGGGCCACGTCTTCATGATGCTCGCCACGTGGCCCTCGGCCGCGCCGGACGAGGTGCCCGAGACGGTGAACACCCTCTTCGAGAGTGTCCACCCGCTGCCCGTGGAGGTGCCCGAGCAGCTCTGAGCCTCAGCTCCGGGCGCGCCCGCCACGCGCGGGCTTCGCCTTGGGAGCCGGCGCCGCGGGGGCGGCGGGGGCCTCCGTGGCCTCGCCGCCCTCGAGCTGCGCGGCGCGGCGCCGCACGTACTCCACGAGCGTGCGCACGCCCACGCCCGTGGCGCCCTTGCCGTTGTAGCCGCGCTCCTTGGGGCTGACGGAGGGGCCGGCGATGTCCAGGTGCACCCACGGCGTGTCCCCGACGAACTCCTTGAGGAAGAGCGCCGCGTTGGTGGCGCCGCCCCAGCGCTCGCCCGAGTTCTTCATGTCGGCGATCTCCGAGCGCAGCGCGTCCTTCTGCAGCTCCGTCACCGGCATGCGCCACATCTCCTCGCCCGCCGCGCGCGCCGACTCCAGCACCTCGTTCACCGTGGCGTCGTGGTCGCCGAACGCGCCCGTGAGGTAGTGGCCGAGCGCCACCATGCACGCGCCGGTGAGCGTGGCCAGATCGATGAGCGCCGCGGGCTTGTGCTCGTTGGCCCAGGTGATGATGTCGCCGAGCACCAGGCGGCCCTCGGCGTCCGTGTTCGTCACCTCCACCGTCTTGCCCGAGCGCGACACGAGCACGTCGCTCGGCCGGTAGGAGGTGCCGGACGGCATGTTCTCGCACGCGCCGATGAAGGCGTGCACGGGGAAGGGCGGCTTGAGCGCGGCGATGACCTTCATGGCCCCGAGCACCGCGGCCGAGCCGGCCATGTCCGTCTTCATGTCCACCATGGAGTCGGTGGGCTTGAGCGACAGGCCGCCGGAGTCGAAGGTGATGGCCTTGCCCACCAGCGCCACGGGGGCCTGCTTCGCGTGCCGGGCGTTCTTCGGCGTGTACTCGAGGTGGATGAGCTGGGGCTCGTTCACGCTGCCCTGGGCCACCGCGAGGAACATCCCCATCTTCAGCCGCTCGATCTCCTTGCGCCCGCCCACGCTCGCCTTGAGGCCGCTCTGGCGCGCCATCTCCTGCGCCGCGCGGGCCAGCCGCTCGGGGTTGATGACGTTGGGCGGCTCGTTGATGAGATCCCTCGCCCAGTTGGTGGCCTCGGCCACGCGCTGCGCGAGCGCCACCGTCTGCTCGAGCTCCTTCGTCTTCTCTCCCTCGGCGAGCGCCAGCTTCACCGTGGTCAGCCGGGGCGCGTTCTTCTCCTCGCGGGCCGAGGACTTGTAGGTCTCGAAGCGGTAGGCGCCCAGCTCCAGCCCTCCACCGCGGCGCGCACGGTGGCCGTGGTGTCCAGCCCTCCGGGCAGCGCGAACACCAGCGAGCGCACCTTGAGCCGCTGGGCCGTCTTCGCGGCGCGGCCCGCCGTCAGGCGCAACACCTCGGGGGTGAAGCGGGCCCGGGCACCCAGGCCGAGCAGCAGCACGCGCTCCGCCTCCATCTTGCCGAGCGTGTGCATCACGAAGGTCTGCTCGCTCTTGCCCTTGAAGCCCTCCTGGGTGGCGGCCGGCAGCAGCCGGGCCTCGAGCGCGGCGTGGGCCTGGGCGAGCAGGCCGGGCGCGCCTTCCCCGGTCTCGCCTTCGAAGAGGGGAATCACGAGCAGCTCACCGCTCGTGCGGGCGAGTTCGCCGGAGAGGAAACTGAAATTCATGCGGGGGGACAGCTCCTGAAGAGGGAAAGGGGCGCAGGACTGTATCGCCCGGAATGTTTCAAGCAAGAAGGGTCGAACACTCCCGCGTTGCATTGCCCCGTGCGGCTGACTAGGTCCTGCCCATGCCTTCGCTGTTGCTCCACCTCACGGCCATCGAGCGGCTGGCCGCCAACCCCGGCGAGCTGCCCGAGGACTTCATCCGCGCGCTCTCCGAGGATCTGGCCTACGCGCGCTTCGGCGCCGCCCTGCCGGACCTGCCCCTGTGTGATGGGCTCGTCGGTGGGCTGGGCGCCCACTTCTCCGCGCGGGACTGGCCCCCCTTCGCGCGCCTGTTCCACGAGCGCGCCCCGGTGGCCCTGGGCCTGAAGATGGCCGAGCTGGTGGCCGCCGGCGCCCTGGTGGGCACCGAGGCCGGGCTGGCCATCCTGGCCGGCTACTTCACCCACCTGTGCCTGGATCGCGCGCTCCACCCGCGGGTGGATGAGCTGGTGTTGCGCCACCGGCGCCGGGGCGAGCACGCGCTCGTCGCCCACCGGCAGATAGAATGGACCCAGACGCTCTTCTACCTGCGCGAGCTGCATGGGGCGGACCTCATGGGCAGTCCGCGCCTGCGCTCGCGCTTCCAGGTCACCAAGAGCGCGGGCATGCCGCTCAAGGGCATCGGCCGGGGCATCTACGAGCTGGTGCGGCTCGCCTCCCAGGAGACGCTCCAGCAGGCGCCCACCAAGGCCGAGCTGGACGGGTGGGTGCGCGGCCTGTACCTGGGAGGGCTCTACCTCTCCAGTCCCCTGGGCCGCATGCGCTCCCTGCCGGCCTGGTCCCAGTTGAGCTTCCAGGAACTCTACCGCAACGACTCCTTCGACTTCGCCGCCGAGGTGGAGCGCGCCGTGGAGCAGTCGCGCGCGGTGCTGCGGCGGCTGTTGGCCTTCATGGCCCGGGGCATTTTCACTCCCCGTGCCCGCTCGCGCTTCCTCGCCGAGTTCCCAGAAGGCAATATCGCGCGCGCGCCGCCTAGGAGCGTGTCGGAGAAACCCACCGTAGAGGGTGGACCAGAGGGGTGACGCCCCAGGTGGTCCTTCAGGGGGAGGCGAGTTCTGGTTGAAGGTGGAGGGTGAGCACGCCCTCGACGAAGAAGCCGGAGCAAGCCGCCCTGTTGGAAGTAGCCGCCAGCGAGAAGCCGGAGAGGGAGGAGCAAGCGAAGGGCTCCGCCCGCTACGCCTCGCCGAGGCCCTTCCGGGAGTGGACACCGGAGCAGGGGCAGTTGCTGCCGCAGTACGCGCGGGAGGTGCTGGGAGAGGGGCACCGGCGTGCTTCTTCGTCGAGCTGCGCAAGGCGCTCGACTTCAGCCCCATTCTGAAGGCGTACACCCAGGAGCGCGGGCAGCCGCCCTACCACCCGGTGATGATGACGCTGCTACTCATGTACGCGTACGCGCGGGGCATTACGAGCAGCCGGGAGATTGAGAGGCGGTGCGAGACGGACATTGCCTTTCGCTACCTGACGGGAGGCGAGAGGCCGGACCATGACACGGTGTGTGCCTTCCGGGTGCGGCACCTGGAAGCCTTCCGAGCGCTCTTCGTGGACACGTTGAGGCTGGCGCGCGGCTCGGGGCTCAAGAAGCTGGGGCACCGGCGGTGGACGGCACGAAGGTGAAGGCCAACGCCAGCAAGCACAAGGCCATGAGCTACGGACGCATGGAGGAGTCCATGAAGAAGCTGGACGAGCAGATTGGCAAGCTCCTGGAGGAGGCCGCGGCGCGGGATGCCGAGGAGGACAGGCGCTTTGGCAAGGGGCGGCGCGGGGATGAGTTGCCCGAGGAGATGAAGGACCCCAACAAGCGCGCCGAGCGCCTGCGGCAGGCGGCGCGTGAGTTGGAGGCGGACAAGAAGCTGGCGCTGGCGGTGGACAAGAGCAGGCGCCGGCAGAAGATTCGCCAGGCCAAGGAAGAGTTGGAGAAGGAGGCCCGGCAGAAGGCGGAGGCCAAGGGCGAGGACAAGCCCGAGGAGGCCAAACCCAGCGAGAAGGCGCAGCGCAACTTCACCGACCCGGACTCCAGAATCATGCCCCGGGCAGGCAGCTTCCAGCAGTCCTACAACGCGCAGGTGGCGGTGGACGCGGACACGCAGTTGATAGTGGCGCAAGAGGTGGGGCAGAGCGGCAACGATGCACGTCAGCTCGAGCCGATGGTGGAGCAGGTGCGGGGCAACACGGGGCTGTTGCCCGTGGAGCTGAGCGCGGACTCGGGCTACCTGTGCCAGGAGGACATTGAGCAGGTGGAGGCCCAGGGCGTGCAGTGCTTTGTCGCCACCGGCCGCTCCAAGCACGGACACGAGGCGCCAGCGGCACCGCGCGGACGCCCGCCCAAGGGCCTGAGCTTCAAGGAGCGGATGAAGCGCAAGCTGCTGACGAAGCGGGGACGCAAGGCGTACGCGCGGCGCAAGGTGACGGCCGAGCCCGTCATCGGCCGGTGAAGAACGGGACGCTGCCGCGCTTCTCGCTGCGGGGCCTGCCCAAGGTGCGCGGAGAATTCTCCTTGGCGTGCGCGGTGCACAACCTCAAGAAGCTGTACCGGCAGGGCTGGGAGTTGCCCGCCCTGGTAGCGCAGCCCGCGTAGCAGGCGGGGCTGCCCGCCCGGCGCAGTGCACCAGGGGATACCGTCACCTCCGCTGCTGGTGCGCCACCGGTGCCTGCTACGCGCCACCGTCCTCCTGGCCGATTCGCCGACAAGCTCCTAGGAGAGCCTCCCGGCCTTGTCCCACGGTGGGGGGCAGACGGCCGATCGAGCCCGAATTCGAGGGGGAATGCGCCTATCCGAACGTCAAGGGGGCCCCTATCCTCTTTTTGGGTATGACGCTTCTCCTCTTGATCGCAGCGGGTGCGTTCGCGGGCACCATGGGTTCCCTCCTGGGGGTCGGAGGAGGTGTCATCCTGGTGCCAACGCTCGTCCTGGGGTTCAAGGTGCCGCTGGAGGACGCGGTGCCGGCGAGCCTGATGTGCGTGGTGGCCAGCTCTTGTGGCGCGTCGGCGCGCTACGTGGAGCGGCGGCTGAGTGACATCCGCCTGGGGCTGACGCTGGAGCTGGCCACGGTGACGGGGGCCATCGTCGGCGGGCTGGTGGCGAGCCCGGTGGCTCCCGCCTGGGTCGCCCTGGTATTCGGCCTCTTCACGCTCTACGTGTCGGCGCAGATGCTGCTGACGCGCGCGGCTCGGGAGCAGGGGCTCGAGGACTACGAGCCCACCAACTATCCGCTGGGCATCTCCGGCTCGTTCGTGGCCGGGGGCCTGTCGGCGCTGCTGGGCGTGGGCGGTGGCCCACTCAAGGTGCCGCTGATGAACCACGGCATGCGCGTGCCCTTCAAGGTGGCCAGCGCCACGAGCAACCTGATGGTCGGCGTGACGGGGGCCGCGAGCGTGGCCGCCTACGCCCGGCGCGGACACGTGAAACTCGCGCTGGTGGCGCCGCTGGTGGTGGGCGTGTTGGCGGGCGCTTCGGTGGGCAGCCGGCTCATGCCGCGCCTGTCCACGGCCGTGCTGCGCCGGATGTTCGCCTGTGTGCTGCTGGTGGTGGCGGCACAGATGCTGTGGAAGGGAGTGGATGGGATATGGCCGAGCGTGGCGAGATGATGACGAAGAATGTGTCCGTGCCCGTGGTGCAGTGGGCGCCCCAGGAGGCGCCCCAGCGAGTCATCTCGGGCTCCTACCCGGTGGTGCCCCAGGTCGCCACCACCCCCACCTCCGAGCACATCGCGCGCGCGGAGGCCGGGGAGCGGTGGATCTCCGGCTCCTCCGGGGGGAGCCGTGCAGTGGCGCGCTCTTCCTGCTGTCCCTGGCGCTCGAGTCCCTGCCGGACAGCGAGCCCGTGCACGTGCTCATCGACGTGCTGCGCAAGGGCGCCGCGTCCGCGCTGCTGGTGACCCCGGTGGTGCGCCCGGTGGTGGCGGGCGCCACGCTCGGCATCCGCGGCGAGTGGCGTTATGCCGCCTACGCCGCCGGGGTGTTGGGCCTGCTCGCGGTGGCGGTGGGGGCTGGCTTCCACACCTGAGCCCCGGGGCCCGGGCGCTCAGTCCACGAGCGCTTGATAGACGAGCTGACGCAGCTGCGAGCGGATGGGGTAGGCGCTGGACGGCATGAGCTGGGTCATGAAGACCACGGCCGGTGCTCGGCCGGATCGACCCAGAACGCGGTGCTCGCCATGCCACCCCAGTGGTACTCGCCCACGCTCGTGGGCGTGCGGTAGGCCACCGGATTGTCGACCACGGCGAAGCCGAGCCCGAAGCCGACTCCGTCGAACCGGGTCTCGGCGAACAGCGGCCGACCAAAGGTGGCCAGGTCCGCCTTCCCCGGCAAGTGGTTCTGGGTCATGTAGCGCACGGTCCTCGGGGAGAGCAGGCGCGCGCCGTCGAGTTCTCCGCCCCGCAGGAGCATCCAGGTGAAGCGCGTGTAGTCGCGCGTCGTCGACACCAGACCGCCCCCGCCCGACAACCACACCGGAGGCCGCATCACCTCCTGGCCGATCGCGTCGATGCGCGCCGTGCCCGGGGTTCCGGGCGCGCGGGTGTAGAGCGCCGCCAGCCGATGCCGTTGGGCCTCGGGACACCAGAAGGCGGTGTCCGCCATCCCGAGCGGCTCGAGGATGCGCTCGGAGAAGAAGGTGTCGAGCGACTGGCCGGAGACGGCCTCGACGAACCGGCCGAGCACGTCCGTGGCCACCGAGTAGTTCCACTCCGCCCCGGGCTGGAACGCGAGCGGCAGCTTCGCCCACCCGCGCACGCGCGTGGCGAGATCGGCGCTGCCCATGTCGGCTTCCGCGAGCCGGTAGAGCTCGTCGGTGACGTGCGTGCGGTGGAAGCCGTACGTCAGCCCCGCGGTATGGGTGAGCAGGTGCCACACGCGGATGGGCTCCGTCGCGGGCACGGTGACGGGTTTGGCCGCGGGGCCTCCGGTGTAGACGCGCGGCTCGGCGAACTCGGGCAGCCAGCGGCTGACGGGATCGGACAGCTCGAAGGCGCCTTCCTCCCAGAGCATCATCGCCGCGACGGAGGTGAGGGGCTTCGTCATGGAGTAGATGCGCCAGAGGGTGTCCGTGCGCACCGGCACGCCCGCCTCCTTGTCGGCGAGCCCGTGGGACGTCAGGTGCGCGACCTTGCCGTGGCGGGACACCATCACCTGCCAGCCGGCGAGCCGCCCGTCGTCGACGTAGCGGCTGAAGTGCGTGTCGATGCGCCGCAGCCGCCGCGCGTCCAGGCCCACCTCGCCCGGGTCCACGTCGACGCCAAAGCCCGTGCTGGAGTCCGTCATCGCGCCGTCCACCCGCAGTCCATCATCTGGGCGGCGCCGGTGATGCCGCTCGCCGCGTCCGAGCACAGGAAGGTCGCGTAGGCGGCGACCTCGGAGGGCTCCAGGAGCCGTTTGACGGCGGCGGGGGCGAGCATGATCTTCTCGATGACGTCCGTCTCGCTCATGTGGTTGACGCGGGCCTGATCGGCGATCTGCTTCTCCACGAGCGGGGTGCGCACGTAGCTGGGGCACAGGGCGTTGACCGTCACGCCCTTGTCCGCGGCCTCCAGGGCCACCGTCTTGGTGAGCCCCATGAGCCCGTGCTTGGCGGAGATGTAGGCGGACTTGTACGGCGAGGCCACCACGCCATGCAGCGAGGAGATGTTGAGGATGCGGCCCCACTTGCGCTCGTACATGAGGGGCAGGGCGTAGCGGGTGAGCAGGAAGGGCCCCACGAGCATGATGCGGATCATCAGCTCCCACTTGTCCTCGGGGAACTCCTCCACGGGGGACACGTGCTGGAGCCCCGCGTTGTTCACCAGGATGTCGAGCCGGCCCCACTCCTTGCGCGCCCGCTCCACCAGGGCCCGGCACTCCTCGCGCGAGGAGACGTCGGCCCGCTGCGCGATGGCGTTGGGGATGCGCCCGGCCACGCGCGCGCGCCCGCCTCGTCGAGGTCCGAGACCAACACCCGGACTCCTTGCGCGCCCAGCGCCTCGGCGATCGCCTGGCCAATTCCACTCGCCGCGCCCGTCACGAGCGCGCACCTGTCCGTCAACGTTCCCATGGGTGCTCCTTGCATGGGGGAATCATCCCCAGGGCGAGCAGCACCGACAAGCCCGGACATGGGGTTTCACGGGGGCTCTCTCTTGTCTCTTGCCGGTATGACGCGAGCGCGCATAAACCCCCGCCCCCATGAACCTGAACAACAAGTGGCTGTGGATGCTGGGCGTGGTGGGACTGATGGGCTGCGGCGTGAGTTCCCAGTCCGATGCGGTGACCGTGGCGGCTCGCAACTCCTGTGCGGCTTACGAGAGCTGTGCGCAGATTGGCAGCGGCAAGAAGTACGCGAACTACGATGACTGCATGACGAGGGAGAAGGCCTTCTGGAACAACCTCTGGTCGGTGGAGGCCTGTGACGATCACATCAACAGCGAGAACTTCGACTCCTGCCAGGATGCCATCAAGGTTCTGTCGTGTGGCAGCATCGTCGATCAGGCCCTGCTTGTCGCCGAGAAGTGCCCCCGGAACAAGGTCTGCAGCGGCAATCCGTAATCCGTAGAGCCAAGCGGAGCGCTCGTGCCGTCACCCGGGCCCACGGGTGAACGGCGCGGGGGGGCTGGCACTGGGGCCTATTTTCAAAGTAGTGGAAGAGTACCCACCATGGGAGTCACTATGACCACCGGCCCATCGTCGCCGATGCGGAGGGTCGATTCGACTTGCCGGTGTGCGCTGGCGGACGTCCTCCTGGGTGCCCGGAACCTTACGGCGGAGTGTGGGTTGAACTCGCCTCACTGTCCTCCAGTGGGGTAGGACGGGCACATGAAGCTCACGGTTCACAAGCTCGGCCGCATCGCGGACGCGGAACTCGACATCAAGCCGCTCACGGTGTTCAGCGGACACAACGGGACGAACAAGACGTGGCTTGCCTGGGCCCTATATTCAATTTTGAAGCCAGTATCCACGGGGCCGAATTCGACAGGGTATCTCTTCTCTGATGACACCAACCCGCTCTTGGAGGAACTTCGTAAGAAGCTCACGCCGCTGTTTGATGCTTTGAGTCAAGAAAATGCAACGGCTGCTGTTACTTTAGATGTCAACGCTCTGCCTGTCTGGTTCAAGGATGAACTCCAGGGCACACTGGAGCAGCCTGACCTCACGGAGTTACTGGGTACGGGACCCAATGTGCCGGTTGAGTCTTATGTACGGCTCAATTTCTCGATTCACGAACTAGAGGCACGGCACTCTTCAGTAGATGTGGAGCTTGAGCCAGAATTTGGCAGGCTCAATTTGACATCAACTTGGCGATTCGCTGATGGATCATTGAAGTCAGTCAAGCGAACCGTGACGCGTTCACAGTGGGATGAAGGCGCAATCACCAACGCTACTGCGGTCCGCGTTCATCAGCTTCTCATGACCGTACTTTGCCTGCCTGCGGACCGGGCTGGACTGTTATTGGCCTCTGAGGCAGGAGGGGCAGACTTCTCGTTGCCAACTCCGTTGGACGACTTCTTGGAGGTAATGCGGCTCACGCGGACGACCCGAAAGGTGTCTCCGTTGGGGGACCAGCTACTACCGCACCTGAGTCGTATCATTGGCGGCGATATCCGCTTGGCCGGAGCACAAGACGAGGAAAAGCTTGTCCTCGATGTATCTGGCCATGAACTCCCTATTGCCGTGGCCTCGTCGCTCTCTCGTTCTGCAGCGGGCTTGGCTCAGTACATCCGTGCCTTCGCCTCTCCTGGGGACGTGCTCCTCATCGACGAACTGGAGATGAACGCGCATCCCGAGGCACAGCTCGCGCTCGTCGAGTTGATGGCGGTGATGGTGAGTTACGGCATTCGTATTGTATTCACGACGCATAGCCCCTACGTCATCGACCACCTCAACAACCTGCTCGAAGCGGGACGAGCGCCGGAGGATCGCCGAGAGAAACTGGCGGAGGAGTTCCGACTGCGCACCAGCCGCGCCTTCCTGTTGGCTGACAAGGTCTCCGTCTACGCCTTTGAGGAGATGCCCGATGGCTCCGAGGTGAAGGTGACGAACGCCATTGATCCGAAGAGCGGCCTCATCACGAAGAGCACCTTCGCGCCCGTCACGCAGAAACTCAGCCGACTCTTCAATGCCGCGCTCGATGCCTCGGAGGACAACGCTTGAGCACGCAGGGTGGGGCGCTTGAGCGGCTGCTCTGGAACGGGCTGCATCCCGGCGTCTACTCGCTCTCGGAGAGTCAAGTGGGCGCGAAGCTCGCGCCCGTGGACAAGGAGTCGGTGCTCCTCTTCCAACTGGACGATCCCCACGACGAGCTTCGCCACGGCGAGCCCGATGGGACGCAGAGCTGCGACGGGCTGTTCTTCTACCGGCGCAAGAAGAAGGCCGAGCCCTGGCTTCTCTTCTTCGAACTCAAGCGGGGCGAGTACTTCGAGCACGCTGTCTCGCAACTCATCTCGGCAATCCGGCTAGTCACCAAGAGCCTTCATTCCCGGTGTGATCCACGCAACATCCACGCGGTGGTTGTCTCGGGCGCGGAGTCACCGCCTGACAAACAAGTCCTCCAGAAAGAGTTCCGTGCGCAACTGCGCGCTCACAAGATCAAGGCCTCCCTCGGGTTCGTTCCGTGCCCACACAAGAACGTGGCGGACCTACGCGAGGAACTGATGTCTCGGGTGCGACCGGAAACCACCGAGGCGCAGGAGGATTAGCGGACCTCAAGCCCCTGCATGTCTACGACAGGCAGGGCCTGGAGCAGCTGGCCGTTACGGGGCGCGCGGCACGCTGGCGCTGGAGCGTTTGAAGCGGGCGGAGGATGGCCGCGTCGCCCGGCGCAAGAAGCGGCCGCTGCCGCACGGCACGACGCACCTGCTCTTCACCGTCTGGTCCTTCGAGCAGGTGAGGAGGAGGCGAGCGTGGCGCTTGAGGCAGCGGCCAGGAAGGAACCGATGAGGTAGACGCAGCGAGTGGAGGGGGGCCACTCAGAGCTGCCCGCGCAGCGTTCCGCCCAGTCGAGGCCCGCACTCCACTTCCACAACCCCTCGAATCATGCCGCCTCCAGGACGTCCGGCATGGACGCGGAGGCGGAGCGGCGAGGCCCGCGTCCTTCACGGAGGGCAACTTCCCCCCTGCTGCGGAGGCAGGATGTAGGCCGCGACTCCTTCGTACTGGTAGCGGTAGGCGCGAACGGCGTTGGTCGCCTCCTGCCAGGAGGCCGTATAGAAGTGATCCGTTCCATTCGAGAGCCGATAGAACGGACAGGTCCCCGACTGCTGTTGGGTGTAGACATAGCAGGCGACACCTTCATACACATACGAGCCTCCCGCGATGGCGAGGTCCCGTTCCTGCCAGGAGATCGTGTAGAAATGGTCTCTCTCCTTGCTGCCCCACAACCGGTAGAGCGGAGTGGTTCCTCCCTCAGGGGTGGAATGGCAGATGCCCGAAATGCCCTCATAGGTGTAGGTGCCATTGACCGCCTGGATCATCTCGTCGAAGTTCGTGGTGTAGAAATGGTCTGTAGCGGACGCGGAGTTCATGCGGTAGAGCGGAGCTTGTGCGGCCATGCCGAGGGCGGGCAAAAGGGTCACGATCAGCGCCGTCACTGTCTTTCTCATCGCGGGAATCTCCAATCACATCGAGGAAGTAAACCCTGCTTCGTAAGGCTGTCAGGGGCATCAAAACCACGTGGTTCCCCTCTCATACATACGGCACGTTTGATTTACTCCTCACTCTGAGTCGGATCTCACGGCGCCCCGCGAACGTCTAGGACCTCCACGGATTGTGTCTGATTGCCTGGCTGGGGAAGCACAAGGCTGACGTATAGGAACGACAGGAGCCCTGTTGGGGGAGCAGGCGGGCGGCCGCCGCCGTGGGGTGCGACTCTTCGGGTCGGTACCTTCATCCGCGCCAGGGTGCTCGACAAGTAGGGCGCGCGGGTGTCAACCCCTCGAGGTCGGTGTCCGTCACCTTCGAGCGCTGCGTCGGCGGCCCGCGCCTGGGCGATGTCACGGTCTCCGAGTAGACTCGGGTCCTCGCACTGGAGGTACCCGTGTCTGGCGGACTCAATTGGAGGTTCTTGTGGGACCCGGTCGGATTCGCCGGGAATCACGTCCTGGTGCCCCATGGGAATCTGCTGCCCACCGTGAAGACGCACCAATCGGCTGGCGTCACGACCCACTTCTCCATCGACTCCGCGGAGCGGGTTGCCCGGTGCAACATCGAAACGGAGGGACTGGGCGGGTACAAGGGGAACAAGAACATCCATGCGATCAGCATCTCCACGCAGCGCTCGGACCACTGGTTCCCGTGCTTCTGGCTCCCCTGGGGCGGAAATCAAACCTACAAGGTGACGTTGGTGGACAAACGTCCCTTCAAGGTCGGCGGTGAGCCGAAAATCTTTCTCACCGCGGCGGTGGATGGCTGCTCCGTGTTCGTGGAGGGAACGGAGGAGGAGCCGACCGTCTACCACGCCAACGCCATGGGTCAGAACCCGAGTGGTTTCGATCGCAATACCCAGCGATACGCCATCCGGGTGGACCGTTCCATGCTCATGAGGGATCGACTGCTCGCGATTCCCGAGCCAAAGAGGGAACGGGGCGCGGCCTTCGTGTCGCCGAAGGTGGCGACTACATGATCGACTTCCTGCAAGCGCTACCACCTCAGGAAGAGCAGCGTCTCAAGGATGAAGCAGCCCAGTGGTTGCGGAAGAAGAAGATCCAGCCCGGTCAAGGCACCGCCCAGGGGGCGAATGGGACCGTTCGGGACATGGGCATCCAGGTCGAGGCTCACCAAGGGACCGTCTTCGGCGTGAAGAAGAACAAGCGCTGGTCCTTTTATTATCAGCGGCGGGTGAGCATGAAGTACTCCACGCCGAAGTCGAATAGCGCCGACCTGACCAAGACCAAGAACTGGAACACGTATTCCATGTGGCTGTCCGCGGAAGTGGTCAAGTTCTGGCCCACCGGGGGCAACGAAGTCCCACGGCTCACTCCGCGCCCCAACTGGCCGGGCTGAGGCGGCCCCGGGCGTCTTTTGTAGGCAACGGTGTCCAACTCTCTGGGCAGGTCGTTGTACAACGCCGACAAGTTCTTCACCGGCCAGTACCGCGAGTTCGCGCTCTACAACCGAGCGCTCGGCGCGTCCGAGGCCCTGACGCTGTCCAGCGACAATCCCGCCCAGGGTCATCCGAATGTTCTGGCTAAGCAGTGATTCATGGATGAAATCAGGATTATCAGGCATGATGACAGTCCGCGCATCAGCGCAGCCTCACCAGGGCGGACTCTGGCGGGCATGAGAATGAAAAGAGAACCAAGATGAGTTCACCGCGCACGGGCCTTGTCACCCTCTTCGTCATGAACCTGCTTTGCGCCTGCGGAGGTGAGGAAGGCGAAGGCAGCGGTCCGTACAGCATCACCATGGCCGCGAGCAGCGCGCCCATCCTGGATCAGACCAACAACCCGGTGTACGCCGAACTCAACACCTACAAGAGCTGGCTCAGCACCAGCACCAACGCGGCCACCGCGCTCGCGGCCGACACCACCAAGGCCAACAACATCGTCTCCTGGCAGATGCCGCACGGCGGCTTCTACAAGATTCCCTCGTGGTACAGTTCCGCCTGGAACGGCAAGGCGGCACGCTCGGAGTGGCTCGGCGCGAACGGCGTGGAACTGGGCACCATCGACAACGGCGCCACCGTCTCCGAAATCCTCTTCCTCGCCGACGTCTACAAGCGCGGCGGCAAAACCAACCACCGCGACGCCGCCCGCCGGGCGCTCGACTTCCTGCTGACCATGCAGTCCTCCTCGGGCGGTTGGCCGCAGGTCTATCCGGCGCGTACCGGCACGAGCTACTCCAACTACATCACCTTCAACGACAATGCGATGGTGCGGGTGCTGGTGCTGCTCGATCATGCCTCGCGACAGAAGGCACCGCTCGACGGCGACATCTTCACCGCCGAGCAGCGCTCGAAACTCGCCACCGCGATCGACAAGGGCGTGAACTACATCCTCAAGGCGCAGATCGTTCAGGGCGGCGTGAAGACCGTGTGGTGTGCCCAGCACGATCCGGTCAGCTACGCGCCGAAGGAAGCACGGGCCTACGAGCTGCCCTCCAGGAGCGGCAGCGAATCGGTGGGGATCGTCGCCTTCCTGATGACCCGTCCGCAGACCGCCGAGGTCAAGGCCGCCGTCCAGGCCGCGATTGCCTGGTTCAAGAGAAGCACGGTCAAGGTCGCCAACACCGCCTATGTGAAGCGCCCCTCGGGCAACACCGACGACTCCTACAACCCGATCCAGACAAAGTCCGGCAGTACCATGTGGTACCGCTTCTATGATCTGAACCAGGACAAGGGCTTCTTCAGCGACCGCACCGGCGGCAAGTTCTACAACATCATGGACATCGAGGCCGAGCGCCGCTACGGCTACCAGTGGGGCGGCGACTACGGCACCAAGCTGATCAACTACAGCGACTCGGTGGGCTACTGAAGCCACCACCCTCCGCCAGATGCGCGACAGGCGACCCGGGCGCAGTCGCTGACACAGCGGCCTCGCCTGGGTGGAGTTGGACGTCCGGTACCCTCCCGGCAAGCCTGGACCCTCGCCGGGCGGTTGCGCGGGAACTTCACGCGGGTGAGCCCATGCGCTCGCTGAGCGTCATGTCCACCTTCTCGGAAGGACGCGGCTCGATCCATCGCGTTTCGAGGAGGTGGACCGCCATGAACATGACGCGGGTGCTCGAAACCTCCCCACGGGATTCGCACCACACGGCCGGCCGGGCCCTGGCACAGCGCTGGAGCGTTGAGCATGCCAGCGCCAGCACACGGGGATGCTCTCACCCTCTTTCTCTGTGGCGACGTGATGACCGGGCGAGGCATCGACCGGTGCTTCCCCACCCGTGCCCGCCCCACCTGTACGAGTCCTATGTGCGTGACGCCCGGGACTACGTCGCACTGGCCGAGGAGGTGAACGGTCCCATTCCCCGGCCTGTGGGCCTCGACTACATCTGGGGTGATGCGCTCGCGGAGCTGGAGCGGCGAACTCCGGACGTGCGGTTGATCAACCTGGAGACCAGCATCACCACCAGCGAGGCGTGGTGGCCAGACAAGGGCATTCACTATCGAATGAGCCCGGCGCACGCCGCCTGCCTCACGGCCGCCCGCATCGGATGCTGCTCGCTGGCGAACAACCATGTGCTGGATTGGGGGTACGAGGGACTCCGCGAGACGTTGGCGACCTTGAGCAGCGTGGGCATCGCCACCGCGGGAGCGGGCATCCACCTGGAGCAAGCGCGGGCTCCCGCCATGCTGGACGTCCCAGGCAAGGGCCGGGTCGCCGTGTTCTCGTTCGGGACGAGGAGCAGCGGCATCCCGCCAGAGTGGGCGGCGAGCACGGACAGGCCAGGGTGGAATTGCTGGAGAACCCGGCTCCCGCCACGGCGCGCGGCATCGGTGCGAGGGTGCGCGCCCTCAAGCACACGGGAGCACTCGTCATCGCCTCCATCCACTGGGGGGCAACTGGGGTTACGAGGTGCCCTCCGCGCAGCGGAGTTCGCCCGGGCCCTCATCGACGAGGCGGGAGTGGATGTCGTCCACGGCCACTCCTCCCACCATCCCCGTGGCATCGAGATCCACCGGGAGCGCCCCATCCTTTATGGCTGTGGAGACTTCCTGAACGACTACGAAGGTATCCGCGACAACGAGGGCTTTCGTGCTGACCTGACCCTGATGTACTTCGTGACGCTGGAGCCCACGAGCGGCCGGCTGCTTTCCTTCCGCATGGCGCCCATGCGGGTGCGCCGCTTCCAGGTGTGCCGGGCCTCCTCCGCCGACGCCGGGTGGTTGCAGGGCATCCTGGACCGGGAGGGCCGCCAGTTCGGCACTCGCGTCACCCTGGAGGGAGACGGCTCACTCCGGCTTCACTGGACCTGACCCCCAGCGCGTTCGGCGGTCCTCGGCATCGACAATCCTGCAACGAGGGCATGGGCGCTGGGGGCTGGGCCTTACAAATCGTCTGACACCTTGGCTGGACACCTTGGCTGGCCTTGGCCGGCTATTGTATCCGCCGCGGTCCAGAGCACGCCTTGATGCGGTCCCTCGCGGCCGTACCACTGTCCTTGGTATACGAGTAGGGGACCGAGAACACGCTGCCACCGACATCCCGGGAGGTGGACGTCGACTTGCCGGTGTAGACGTTCCCGCTGTCGATGGCGATCGCGCCCGGAGCCTGGAGCCAGTGCGGCTTGCTCGCGTTCTCGAAGTAGTTGCTCTCGACGCGCGCCTGCGCGTTCTCCGCGGCGGTGATGCAGAAATAGGACGTGTTGAGCCAGTAATTATTGTAGAGGTGGGCCTGCATCAGAGCGCCACCGAGCTTCGGATTTCGCCCCGAGCTGTTGTCGTACCAGTTGTGGTGCCAGGTCATCTTGGCGTTATTGGCGAAGTTCACGAAGCTGTGCTGACCGCCACACTGGTAGGGATTTCTCCCATTGATGTAGCTCCACGAGAGCGTGATGTAATCGGGATGGACGCTGGTCTCGGAGGCCGTGGTGCCAACGTCGAGGTAGCCATCGCTGATGAGCGAGATCGAGCAGTGGTCGATCCACACGTGCTTCGACGAGGTGATGGTGAACCCGTCACCCGCCTCGATGAGGCTGGGGTTCACGTCGCGGATGTCGAGATTGCGGAAGATCAAATTCTCCTGGTTTCCAAGGTTGAACGACGCCCCGTAAAGGGTGGCACCGTCGCCCATGCCGATCACCGTCTTGTTCGACTTGACGTGGATGGTGGTCTCGTTGCGCGTCCGGGTGGCCGTCACCTCGTCCGAGTTGCAGGTGCTCGAAACCCGGAACTCCTTGATGGATTTGCCCTGGGAGTCACAGGACGCCTTCTTCTCGCATCCCGACACGGTGCGCGCAGCGGTCCTGAAGTCCAGATCATTCATGATGTGGAGCACGCGTGCCTGGCCATCCTCCAGGTACTGCTTGAGCTGGCTCGCCGTCGTGACCTGGATGGGGGTGGCATTCCTCCACCCGTGGTGCCACCCCCTGGGCGGCGAAGCCATCGGGCTTGTCGGAGAGGGAGATGGCGCAGGGATCCTCACCACCACCCGCCGTGCCACTGGCCACCAGCTTGAACGTCTGGTTCGTCGACCCACCCCAACCCCACTGATGCAACCCCGTTCCGTTGCTCGTCCCCCCGCCGATGACGTCAATCACCAGGCCGCTGTGACGGGCGGTCAGCTTCACCGTACCACCGCCGGTGTCCTCGACCAGGAACTGCTGGTAGGTCCCGCTCGAACAGGACCACTGCTTGATCAGGGCGCCGTTGCTCGTCGATGCATCCGTGACGTCGAGACACAGGCCGCTGGAGACATTCTTGATGCTGTAGTAGCCGCCCGACTGCGTGATGAATTGGAACCGCTGGGCAACTCCCCCGCTGCAGGTCGAGATCACCGCCTCGGTACCAGCTCCCGTATTACCGCCCTTGGGCTGTACACACTTGTCGCTTCCCACGCCGACGATGTTGTACGTCTTGCTGGTATCCACGGAGATCGCCCCGACGAGTTCTCCGATGGCCTCGTCCAACCCGTGCTCAGAGGTAGCCCCCCCCGCAGCTCGGGGTGGTGGCCCCCACGACGGACAGCAGAAACAAGCAAGGAGCAGCTCCACGCATATAAACACCCCTTTCAATACATGGGCCGAACTGGCGGAGCCCTCTCTATCATAACGTTTCGAACGAGGAAATCATGACTAACCAGTTAGTGATGCGTTCTCGACGAAACAAAGGAGTTCCGGCCAGTGACACGGCCCCTTGCCCTGCACCGAGGTGTGTGTGGCGCAGCGCGTCGCGACGGCACTGGAAACAAGACAACGACGAGCCGACCCAGCACCACTTTCACCAGCGGGTGCGTCAGGTGCCTCGAAGCAGGGGGAGTGGCGGTTTCTGGGAGGGAGTGTAGTACATGGACGGTCTGGTTCGACTCGAGGACGAGGCGATATGAGCGTTGATTCGGGTAGGTCCCACTTCGTCGCGTGCGCATGTGGCCAGGTGGTATTCGAGGCAGCGGGTGCGCCGATCCTGAGCACGGTATGTGATTGCGCGAGCTGCCGCGAAGCGGGCCGACGGATCGAGGCGCTCCCCGGCGCGGCACCGGTGCTCGATGCCGATGGTGGCACCAGCTTCGTGCTCCATCGCAAGGATCGCGTGCGCTGCACGAGCGGTGGGGAGCAGCTCAAGGAATATCGCCTCAAGCCCGATTCGCCGACGCGGCGGGTGGTGGCGACTTGCTGCAATTCGGCGATGTTCCTCGAATTCAACAAAGGCCATTGGCTGAGCCTGTACCGGAACCGCATCCCCGGTGCGCCGCCGGTGGAGATGCGGGTGATGACCCGGGACCGCCCCGATGGCGCGCCCCTGGACGGAAACGTGCCTGCCCATGCCACGCATTCGGTGGCGTTCATGTGGCGGCTGTTCGCGGCGTGGTTCGCGATGGGACTGCGCACTCCGCGTGGCATCGACGGCACGAAAATCGAGGCATGAGCGGCCTTCGACTCCCGCCGCCGTCAGACGGAGTGGGCCTCGATCGATATGGACGCGGGAGGCCACGTCCACGCCGTGGCTCCCTGACGCTCCTGGGTGGGCACTCAGCGCTTGACGGCGTAGTGCAGCACCACCACGCCACTCTGGTACGTCTGGGTGCCGAGCAGCTCGAGCCCGACGAGCTGGGCGAGACGCGGGGCGACGGCCTTGCCCGAGCCAATCATCACCGGGTTCACCTTGATGATGACCTCGTCGATGAGGCCCGCGTCGAAGAGGGTCGTCGCCAGGAGCCCACCGCCGCACAGGTAGATGTCCTTGCTGACGCTCAACCCGGCGGCGCGCACGATGCGGCTCATGTCCTTCTGCTGACCTGGACGTGATTTGAGTTCCCTCACGAAGCCGACGACGTCGTCCCGGACGAGGTTCACACGGGGGAGGGACTCTCCTTCATGGAGCGTGAGCAGACATGGGTCTCCATGGACGGGTACGGGTCCGTCACGCCCGCCTTCAGGCCGAACTCGTAGGTGCTTCGCCCCATCACCACGGTGTCGTACGCCGAGGCCGGTCATCGAGGTAGTCGATGACGTGGTCGGGGGGACAGGTGGGGGAAGAAGTCGGTCGAGTCATCCTCGCGGGCGATGAAGCCGTCGAGGGTCATGGCCACGTGGTACTTGAGCTTGCGCTTCTGGGCTTGCATGGGAACTCCACCGGGGTCCTGGACTCCGGGATGAAAGGTGGGGAGACCGGCTGGCTCAGCTTACTGGACCGTCAGCCCCGCGAGGGCCCGCCGGCCCTTGTCCCTGGGCGTGACAATGGATTTCGCCGTCCTCCGTATTGCTGGAGGACAGGAGCATCGTGCTCCGGATGGAGGATTCGCACCATGCTGGACCTGCAGATTGATCAGCGCTTCAAGCGCACCTGGGACTTCTTCGTGGGCAACGCCACCGCCCTGCTCCTGGGCAGCCTCGTGGTCCTGGCCGGCTTCCTCGTCGTCATCCCGGGGCCGTGGTTCGCCTTCAACCTGCTACAGGAGACCCTCGAGTGCATGCGCACGGGCCGCCCCGTGCGCTGGCAGGCGGCCTATGACCGGCCGGGCAACTTCCTCAAGAGCTGGGGTCTCACCCTGGCCATGGGCATCCCCATCGCCCTGGGCTTCATGCTCTTCGTGGTGCCGGGTGTGCTCCTGGCGCTCTTGTGGTTCCATGCGCCCCTGCTGGCCGTCGAGGGGCGTCCGGTCCTGGAGTCCCTCGCCGAGAGCGGCCGCATCTTCCAGCGCCGCAAGGACTGGGCCTCGTACTTCATCAACTTCCTCGTCCTGGTGGTGCTGTCGGCCGTGGCGGGAGCGACGTTCCTGGCGTGCCTCGTCACGCTGCCGCTCTCCCTGATCTACCTGGCCTACTGCCACACCGATGAGCTGGGTCAGGGGACGGTGCCGCCGCTGTCCGAGCGGCGGATCATCGTGTGACCGACCCTCCTGCAACTACTCCGGCGGAGGCGTCCCGTGCGCCCCGCCACGAGCGAATCCCAAGGGAGAAGCCAGCCCACTCCTGTCATTGAGGGGCTGATATTGGGCATGCGGGGGGATCATGGTGCTGGAAGCTCCAGCTCTAGCAGTAGAGTAAGGACAACAAGCGCCATTCCTGCACACTTCCTGCTCTCCACACCGATTTTGATATTCACAACCAGACTGGGGATTGCATCCAGTGTTGAACAAGCAGACCTCCCGCCCGTCCGGACACACGGTTGCCGCGCCTCCCAAGCATGTGCCATTGCCGTCGCAGGTGTCCTCCGTGCAGTGATTACCTGTCTCACAAGCGGTCCCAGCCGACGCGGGCTTGTACTCACATGCTCCAGAACTGGTATTGCAAGTGCCGCTCGACTGGTAGCACGCTGGAGGTGAGTTGCACGCCTTGGTCTTCCCAGCGCAGATGCCCGCGCTGTTGCACTGATCGGTTTCGGTACAGGGATTCCCATCGTTGCAAGACGCGCCCACGGTCTTGAGCTTGTAGGTACAGGTGTTGTTGACGCAGGTCCCCGTGGCCTCATGGCATTGCGTGGGAGGGGCGTCGCAGACGAAGGGCGAGCCTCCGATGCACTTGCCCGCGCCGTCACAGGTGTCGTTGACGGTGCACAACTGGCCATCCTCGCAGGCCGCACCGGTCTGCTTCAGCGGATACGTGCACGTGCCCGCGACACATTCTCCCAGCGGCTCGTGGCACGAACTGGGCGGCGTGGTGCATCGGGTGGATGCGTTACAGGACGACGAGGTGTCTCCTCCATCCGAGGAACTGGGGGATTCGGAGGTCCTGTCACAGAGGGCCTCCTGTTGCGCCGTGCTCGCGTTCTCGCAGAAGTCCTCTTCGACGTCGAAGGGGATACAGGCCACCACGAACAGCACGGGCAGCAAGCGCAACACCCAGATCCTCGGATTCTTCATGGTGTGCTCCAGGAAAGGGAGACATGCGCACCGCCCTCGGTCGGTACCGCGCTGAGGGCGGGCGTCGCCGCGGACGGCCGGAGGAACAGGAGGCTGCCAATGCTCGCCGCCGCTCCGGCTCCCACGAGAATCCACCCGGCGGCCTCGAAGGTCCTGCCCTGGCCCACGGTGGCGTTCAGCTGCTCCCGCGTGGTGATGGAGGCGTCCCCCTGGCGGAGTTGCTGCTCCAGGGACTTCGCCCGGACCCAGGACAGCACGCCCACGACGGCGACGCCCCCTCCCGCGATGGCCACCGGCACCCGGTAGGGCGAAAGACGATCACCCAGGCTGGCTCGTGAGGTGACGCCGGAGATGGGCACCTGCGCGGGCTCGTCCGGAGGGGGAGGAGACTTCGCGGCCAGGGAGGCCTTCACCCGGGCGCGGACCTTCTCCAACTGGTCGGTGATCTTGGGCGAGACATCCAGGGGAATCTGAGCATCCGGGGAGAGCGTCAACGCGCGCTCGAAGCACTGTTCCGCCAGCTCGGGCTGCTGCGCCGTCTCGTAACGCAGCACCCCCTCCAACAGGGAGATGGTGACCACCTGCTCGGGTGTGTTGGAGGGCCACTTCGCCGCCTTCTCGAGCAGCTGCAGGGCGTCGTTGTATTTGAACTTCTCCCGCAGTTGCGTGGCCTTGGCGATATAGGGGTTGTCGCGCTCCTTGGCCGCGGCCCAGGACGCGCTCCAGGGGGCGCTCAGGACGAGCAATACTCCACACACCGCTGCCTTGCTCCTGCTACCTGGACGTCGCGAATGGCTGTTCATGTCGTTGGGACTGGCCCCCCTGCACGGGCCTTTGGGTGGTTGTCAGTGAGTCCATATTCCCATGCCGGAGTACAGTCCATCACCCCGCGTGGTTTCGACAACAGCACAATCACCTGTTTCTCTTGCGAACACTGCCCTCGTCTGGCGGCCCGTGGCGGAGCGAGTCCGGGTGCTTCCGCAATCTTCCCGACAGTGTGTGGACGTGGGTGACTCCCTGTCCGGCCTCTGCTAACTAAGGACCGAGGAGTCCTCGCTCGTGGTGCATGGAAGGAGTGGACTGTCCGAATGAACCTGGGCAGGTACCAGTTGATGGGCAAACTGGCCTCTGGCGGCATGGCGGAGGTGTACCTCGCCAAGGCGGCGGGCCCCATGGGCTTCGAGAAGAAGCTCGTGGTCAAGCGCATCCTCCCCCATCTGGCCGAGGACGAGTCGTTCATCGAGATGTTCTTCGCCGAGGCCCGGCTCGTCGCGCGGTTGGATCACCCCAACATCGTGCAGATCTTCGACTTCGGTGAGGCCGATGGCTCGTACTTCCTCGCCATGGAGTACATCGACGGGCTCAACCTGCGCGTACTCCTCAAGCGGGTGCGCGCGGCCGGAGAGCGGCTGCCCGTCGCGTTGTGCGCGAAGATCATCTCCGCGGCCTGCGAGGGGCTCGCCTATGCCCACGAGTTCGTGGAGCCCGACACCGGGACGCCGCTGCACCGGTCCACCGGGACATCAGCCCCGACAACATCCTCGTGTCCACCCATGGGGCGGTGAAGCTGGCGGACTTCGGCATCGCCAAGGCGGCCAATCAGCTGCACCGCACGCAGACGGGCATCGTCAAGGGCAAGGTGGCCTACATGGCGCCCGAGCAGCTCCAGGGCAAGTCGCTGGATGCTCGCGCCGATATCTTCGCGCTGGGCGTGGTGCTCTACGAGCTGCTCAGCGGACGCAGGCCCTTCGAGGCCGAGAACGAGATGGGGTTGATGCTGGCCATCCTCCACGAGGAGCCCGTTCCCGTGGCGCGCCACCGGGAAGATGTTCCCCCGCGCGTGCAACAGATCCTCGCGCGGACGCTCGCCAAGGAGCGGGACGCGCGCTACGCGAACTGCCGCGAGCTGCAGATGGACCTGGAGCGCTACCTGCGCACCGTGGACGAGCCCGTGGGTCCCGTCGACATCTCCCGCTGGATCGCGCGCTTCTCCTCGCTCGGAGCGGCCGAGGCCAACAAGACGCCCAACGCGAAGCTGCTGCTGGAGACGCCTTCCGCGCCCTCGCTCGCCGCGCCCGCGAGCACCCGGGTTTCCTCCTCGTCCCGTGAGCGCACGCGGCAGGGGAACGACACCCAATCGCCGACGAAGGTCCCCACGCTCGTGGGGGAGCCCCTCACCGTGGGCGACTCCACCCGGACCGATCCCGCTCAGCCCCGGGCGCCGGGCGGTTCTCCCTCCCGCTGGACGGGGAGGGTGGTCCTGGGTGTGTCGGTGCTGGCCCTGGTGTCGGCGGGCTATGGCTTCTGGCGGGTGACCCGGCCGGCTCCGGCCCCCGTTTCTTCCGTGGCCCAGGTGGAGTCCGCGAGCCCTCGTCCCGAGAACCCGGCCGTGCCCGAGGCCGAGGCGAGTCCTTCGCCCACGCCTCCCGTGCCCGTCCCATCCCCGCCTGACCCGGACCCGGAGAAGAAGGCGTCCGTCTCCGCCTCGCCCCAGCCGGCTCCGGCCACCGCACCCAAGCCGTCGGAGCCCGAGCCGCCGAGCTCCGCCGCGCTCCTTCCCGCCTCCTTCCGGGTCGAGTCCAACCTCCCCGGCTCGGTGCGGGTGGGAGGCAAGGCCTTCGGGTCCACCCCCGCGGACGTGAAGGGCCTCACGCCGGGCCGGGTGAGCGTGGAGGTGTTCGACAAGCAGCAGGGCTTCTCCAAGAAGCAGTCCTTCGAACTCAAGCCCGGCGACAATGGCGTGCTGCGCTTCACCATTGGCAAGGGGCGGTTGTCATTCCTCGTGCTGCCCTATGCCACCGTGGTGCTCGATGGCAAGACCCTGGGGGATACGCCCCTGCCTCCCGTGGAGGTCTACGAGGGCCGCCACGTCATCAAGCTCATCAATGACAAGCAGGGCGCGCCGGTGACGCGCGAGTTCGTGATCAAGCCGGGCGACAACCCTTTCATGTTCAACTACAACGCCCCGCGCTGACCCCGCCGCCCATGCCGAGCAAGGTCACCACCGTCGACCAGTACCTCGCCTCGCTTCCCGAGGACCGCCGCGAGGCGCTCTCCGCCGTGCGCGACGTCATCCGGAAGAACCTCGATGGGGACTACGAGGAGGGCATGCAGTACGGGATGATTGGCTACTACGTCCCGCACACGGTGTTCCCGGCGGGCTACCACGCCGATCCGAAGCAGCCACTGCCGTTCGCGTCACTGGCCTCGCAGAAGAACCACATGGCCGTCTATTTGATGTGTGTCTACGGCCAGCCAGCGCAGGAGCAGTGGTTTCGCGAGGCGTGGGCGAAGACGGGCAAGAAGCTCGACATGGGCAAGTCGTGCGTGCGCTTCAAGAAGCTCGAGGACGTGGCGCTCGGCGTGATTGGCGAGGCCATCCGCCGCATGCCCGCGAAGAAGTACATCGCGCACTACACGTCCGTGATCCGGCCTCCGGAGAAGAAGAAGGCACCGGCCGCCGCGAAGGGCAAGCCGGCGGTGAAGCGCAAGCCCGCGGCGAAGAAGCGCGCGAAGTGAGCGTCATCCACAATCACCCCCGATGGAGATAGCGCTGGAGGAAGCCCAGCGTCCGCTCCCAGCCGTCCTCCCAATCCTGCTGTCTCATCATGTGGTCCGACTCCGGGTACTCGAAGTACTCGACGTGGGAGCCCCAGCCGGCAGTCCCTGCCAGAGCGTGTGGGCGAAGTCGCGCGACCCGTGCGGTGGGACGACTCCATCCCGGCCCGCGTTCACCATGAGCAACGGATGGCGCGCGCAGTCCCACGGACGGTGGACGGGCGCATGGCGCATCAACTCGCCAATCTCCTCGGTGATGGGTCCCTCCCGGGGCGTCCAGTCCGGTGAGCCGAGCAGGGACACCGTGGCCTGGACCCTCGAGTCCTCCATGGCCACCGCCAGCGCGGTGTACGCCCCGAACGAGATGCCCACGAGCCCGATGGGGCCATGGCCCTCGTACACCACGTGGTCGATGACGCGGGACACATCCCGGGCGGCCTCGCGGATGGCATGCAGCAGGCGCGCATGGGACTCGGACGGGCCGAGCTGCTCCATCTCATCCAGCCACGCGTCACGCCGGGCTCCATGGTGCGGGGCGTCCACTCCCACCGCGCTGAAGCCCCGGTGGGCGAGCAGGTTCAGCTCCCCCCGCTGGACTTCCGCGTTGGCGCCCAGTCCGTGCAGGACGAGGACGGCCGGAGCGGGCCGGGGCTCGACGTGCAGCTTGAGTACGGGAATGCGGCCATCCACCTGGAAGCGGTATTCGTCGGGCATGAGGCGAGTCTAGGCGGGGTGCCGCGAGGCATGCATCGCCCCTGACGCCCGGGTGTGATAGCCCGTCCGGGTGAGCTCTTCCTTCAAGACCCTCGGCCTCTCCGATGAATCGCTCGATGCGGTGCGGCGTGCCCGCTTCGCCTCGCCCACTCCCATCCAGGCCCAGGCCATCCCTCCGGCGCTCGCCGGGCGGGACGTCATCGGCTGCGCCGCCACCGGCACCGGCAAGACCGCCGCCTACCTGCTGCCCCTCGTCGAGCGTCTGGCGGGCGCTCCCGGCCCCGCCGGAGTGGTGCTCGCCCCCACGCGGGAGCTCGTCCAGCAGATCGCCGACGAGGCCACCTTCTTCGGCCAGCCCCGGGGCCTCTCCCAGGCGGTCGTCATCGGCGGCACGGACGCGACGGCCCAGGCCGGGCGCTCCGGCAGAACCCCTCCCTGGTGCTCGCCACCCCGGGCCGGCTGGCCGACCTGCTCCAGGCGGGCGTGGTGAACCTCTCCACGGTGCGCATGCTCGTGCTCGACGAGGCGGACCGCATGCTGGAGCTGGGCTTCCTGCCCGAGCTGGAGAAGATCCTCGCCGCGCTGCCCCGCGAGCGCCAGACGCTCCTGTTCTCCGCCACCCTGGGCCACAACGTGACGCGCTTCGCCCAGGAGGTGCTGCGCAAGCCCGTCCGGGTGGAGGTGACTCCGAGCGGCACGCCCGCCGCGCGCGCCGTGCAGCGGCTGTACGACGTGAAGTCCGAGGAGAAGTACCCCCTGCTGCTCACGCTGCTGGCGAGGGATCAACTCAGCGCCATCGTCTTCACCCGCACCCGCGAGCGCGCCGAGAAGGTGCAGGGCTACCTCAAGGAGGCGGGCCACAAGGCCGCCCTCATCCACTCCGATCGCACCCAGGGACAGCGCCGTCAGGCGCTCGAGGGCTTCCGCAAGGGACAGTACCGGTGCCCGGTGGCCACGGACATCGCCTCGCGCGGGCTGGACGTGGAGGACATCGGCCACGTCATCAACTTCGACTTGCCGCACTCGCCCGAGGACTACGTGCATCGCATCGGCCGCACGGCGCGAGCGGGCGCGAGTGGGCGGGCCTCGACCTTCGTTACCGAGCGGGACGCGGAGACGATGATCGCCATCGAGCGCATCACCCGAATGAGCCTGCCGCGCACCGAGGTGCCCCGGAAGGAGCCGGTCTACGTCGAGGCGCTGGAGGCGTTCCGGGCCCGGAAGGGGGACGACGCCTTGCTGGACGCGCTGGACGCCCCGCGCCCCCGCGCGGCCGAGAAGGCGCCGGCCCGTCCCGCTCGGGCGAAGGGGCGGGGAGCGAGGCGCGAGGCGAGGGCCATCCGCGCGAACGCTCGGAGCGAAGGGGAGGGAGTCCAGCCGCCGTGAGGCCCCGGGCCGGGGCGGAGGGGCCTCTCGGGGCACGGGCCGCGCCAAGGGCCGGGAGGAGTCGCGCGAGCGCGGCTTCGGCCGGAGCGCGGCGCCTCGTGGCGCGGCGAAGGCGGGGGCAAGGCACCTCGGGCCGCGGGGGCCCGGGACGCAGTGGTCCCCGCGGCGCGTCTCGCCCCGGTGGCCGGGCGGGTGGGCGCAAGGGAGGGCCCTCGCGTGGGTCGGGTGCGCCTTCTCGGGGACGGGGCGGCGGGGGACGGGGGCGCCGGTAGTCTGGGTGCGAGAAGGGTTGCCAGCGTCCACCCCAGTCGGTGCCAAATCAGGGAACTCGCGAACGGCTCACCAGCGGTGGTAGCGTGTGCCGTTTGGTACGACCAGCGGGGCCACTCACGGTGCACGGTCTTTCGAGCCAAGAGCGTTCCACGGTGTTCGTCGTGGATGACGATCCCTCGGAGCTGCGCAGCCTCTCGCGCATGTTCCAGCTGGAAGGGTACGAGGTCGAGAGCTTCGACCACCCGCGGCAGGTGCTGGAGCGAAAACCAGGAGGGCGTCCGGGGTGCGTGGTGCTGGACCTGCGCATGCCGGAGCTCAACGGGTTGGAACTTCAGGAGGAGCTGCGGCGCGCGGGGTGGAAGCAGCCCATCATCTTCATCAGCGGACACGGGGATGTGCCGGCGGCGGTGAAGGCCATGAAGGCCGGTGCCGTGGACTTCCTGCCCAAGCCGGTCGGGATGGCGGAACTGCTGGAAGCGGTGGAGCGGGCGTTGGCACGGGACCGGGCGGCGGTCGCCTCCGAGCAGGAAGTCGAGGCGCTGCGGGTCCGCTTCTCCACGCTGTCGCCCCGCGAGCGGGAGGTCTGCCAGTGGGTGGCGCGGGGGCTGCTCAACAAGCAGATCGCCGCCGAGCTGGGCACCGCCGAGCAGACCGTGCGCCTGCAGCGCGCCCGAGCCATGGAGAAGCTGGCGGTGGACTCGGTGCCCGAGCTGGTGCGGCTGCTGGAGCGGCTGGGCTCACCGTCGTGAAGCCAACCACTGGGACACTTCGGCCAGCCGGAGAGCATTGCCGCGGCGTTGCCAGTCCTTCTGGGCCCGGGTGGCCAGCTCGAGGGCACGAGCACGCTCCTGCTTCGACTCCCAGAGGGCCTGGGCCAACACGAACCGTGTCTCCGTGGCCGCCTCCTCCGGTGCGAGCCGCAAGGCCCGCTCGAGCAAGGGCACGGCGGCCGCGGGCTTGCCGCGCGCCAGTTGGAGCAACCCCAGCCCGGTGAGCGGCTCCACCAGTCCGGCGTGCTCTTCCGGCTGTTGTTGCAGGGCCAGGGCGCGCTCCAGTTGGTGCCGCGCCTCCTCATATCGGCCCAGCCGCGTGAGGGCCCGGCCCAGCAGGGTGAGCGGGATGGAGAGCACCGGGAGCTGGGGACCCAGCTTCTTCTCCAGCACCGCCAGCGCGCGCTCCAGCCGGGCCCTGGCCTCTTCATCCCGGCCCAGGTCCGCGAGCACTCCCCCCAGGTTGATGAGCATGGCCGCCACATCCGGGTGCTCGGGCCCGAAGGTCTTCTCCTGGATGGCCAACGCGCGCTCGAACCGCAGCCGCGCGTCTTCATACCGGCCCAGGCCCGCCAGATCGATGCCCAGGTTGGCGAGCACCTTGGAGACGTTGGGGTGCTCGGGGCCCAGCGCCTTCTCCAGGATGGCCGGCCGCGCTCATGCCGGACCCGGGCTTCCTCGTAGCGGCCCTGTTCCCGGAGCACATTCCCCAGCTGGCTGAGCAGGATCCCCGTCTGGAGATGCGCGGAGCCCAGGGCATCCTCCACGATGTTCAGGGCACGTTCGTGCCGGACCCGGGCCTCCTCGAGCTGGTTCAGCTCCTTCAACACGATGCCCAGGGAGGAGAGCGCGTGGGCCACCGTCACGTGCGTGGGCCCCACCGTGTCCTGCTGAATGGCCAGGGCGCGCTCGAGCCGCTCTCTGGCCTCCGCGTAATGGCCCATGCGTCGCAGCACGTTGCCCAGGTCCGTGAGCGCCAGGGCCACCTGGAGGTGGTTCTTTCCGTGGAGCTTCTCTCGAAGGGACAAGACGCTCTCATAGTGCTCCCTGGCCTGCTTGAACTGGCCCACGTTCTCCAGCAGTCGGCCGCGCACCTGGAGCGAGTCGGCGCGAGTCTCCTCGTCTCCCGCCAGCTCCACCACCGTCTCCACCATCGGCTCCAGCCACTCGGCGTCCTTGGGGCGTGCCCGGCGGATGCCCACCAGCAGCAGCCGAAGGTTCCAGGCTCGCGCCACCAGCACCGCATCCCTGCCCCTGGCCGCCTCGGAGATGGCCCGCAGCGCCGTGCTCTCGCTGCCCTTGTAATCGCCCGCGCCCTCTTGCAACTGGGCCCGGAGCAGCAGGGCTCGCGCATGCAGGGGCGCATGGCCCACCGGCTCCACCTGGGGCAGCAGCTGCTCGCTCAGCGCCAGCCCTTCTTCGTACTTTCCCGCCGAGAGCAGCACCGCCAGCGGCTCCACCCGCGCCTGCAGCTCCTCCACCCGCGCGCGCACCTGGGGAGCCTCGGGAGGCGGCACCGCCGCCAACAGCGCCTGGGCATCCGCGCAGTACTCCAGCGGCGGCAGCGCCTGCGCCACCGGCACCGCCTTGCCGACGAGTTCCGGATCCGGCCCGCGCCCCAGCAGTCCGGTGAAGGCCTGGAGCTGGCCGCGCCGCTGCTCCAGGCAGGCCTCGCGCAGGAGCTCCAGGCGCTGGGAGCGCGGTGCCTCCGCCGGGTGCGCGGCCGCCACCGGCACACTTCAATCCGCTGCTTCACCCAGGCCTGGGCGTACCCATCCAGCAGCCGCTCCACGCGCCGCGCGGTGTCCTTCGCATATGGCAGCCCCGTGGCCTCCAGGGACTGGGTGACGCGGGCCTTCACCGGCGCGTCCCATACGCCCTCCAGGCGGCGCTCCAGACTCTCGCAGCCGGGGCCCTGCTGGCGCCCCCACGTCCAGACCGCCAGCCCCGCGAGCAGCGCCACCGACGCGGCCAGTCCGCCCATCCGCAACCAGGTGCGGCGCCGCACCTCGGGATCGTCCTCCAGCCGCCGCAACACCTGCTCCAGGGAGCCGGGCCGCTGCAGCGGATCGGGGTGCAGGCCCTGCGAGACCGCGCGAGAGACCCAGGCCGGTACCTGCGAGTCCTCGGGTGGAACCGGCGGCTGGCCCTCCTTGAGACGGAGGATCGCGGCCATCGAGTCCATGGGGTAGGGGACCCGCCCATGGAGCGCCTCATGGAGCGAGGCACAAAAGGCATACACGTCACTGCGCACGTTGGCTGTCTGGCCTTGGAGCAGCTCCGGGGCCATGTACGCGGGCGTCCCCATCACGGAGCCCGGCAGGGTGAGCGGCGCCTGAATCGCCGAGCTGGCAATGGCGGTGACAGGCGGCCCGGCGTCGTCCGGGACGGACCCGGCACGTGCCAGGCCAAAGTCCGTGACGCGTACCCGGCCGTCCTCGCCGACCAGGACATTGTCCGGCTTGAAGTCGCGGTGAACGAGTCCCGCCGCGTGCGCGGCCGCCAGCCCGCGCCCCGCGTCCAGGTAGGCGTCAATCACCTCGCGCCAGGGCCGGGGCGGGGTGTGCTGGCACCAGCTGCGCAACGTCTGTCCCTGGACGTACTCCATGGCGATGAAGACGGCGCCATCCTCGAGCGTCCCCGCGTCATAGACCGCCACCACGTGGGGGTGATTGAGGCGGGCCATGCTCTGCGCCTCACGCACCATGCGGACCTGGGCCAACCCATCTCCGCCGCGGCCCTCCTCGCGCGAGTGCACCAGCTTCAGGGCCACGCGCCGATCCAGCCTCGCGTCATAGGCGGCCAACACCACGCCCATGCCGCCCTGACCCAAGACGTCCAGCACGGTGTAGCGGCCCGCCAGGGTGCGCCCGGGAGCCATGGGGAAGCCAGCTCCCCCCGTGGCGGGGGGCGTGGGCCGCTCGCCCTCGGTGGGGGTGGGGCCTCGCCGCGGGCTGATGACCGTGCGGGCTTCCCCGGGGACCGCCGTGCGCTCCTCCTGCTCGGGCTCACTCATCCACTCAGCTCCTCGTCCGGTCCGCGAATGGAAGACACCCCATCAACAACTCCGCGTACCTGTCAATTCGACCTGGAGCAAACGAGATGGAATGATGGGCGCGATGGCAGGAGGGCGGTCGCGGCCTGCACGGCACGGAGAATGGGGATGCGCGCCCTGGGCGTTTTGATGCTGTGGCTGATGGCGACCCCGCTCGTTGCCGCCGAGCCGGGCAACACGGAGCTCCCCTCGGACAGCAGGGGAAACCCTGGCGAGCTCGAAGCTCTGGGCGCGCTACCGCTGGGGGGTTCTCGCGGTGGGGGCGGCGGGCTTGCTCCAGGCGGCGCTCATCGTCGTGCTGTTGCTGGAGCGGCGCGGGCGCAGGGGGCACAGCGGCTGAACCTGGCGGTGCTGGATTCGCTCCCGGGCGCGGTGGCCATTCTGGACAGGCAGGGCGCGGTGCTTCGGGCCAGCACCCCCTCGGCCCAGCGCGAGGGGCTGGGCGCGTTGTCCACCCAGCGGCTCCTCTTCCCGGGCAGCTCCTACCTGCGCTCGCTCCAGAAGCTGGCGCACGAGGGAGAACTCGAGACGGCGGGGGTGGCCACGCTGCTGGAGGACGTGCTCTCGGGCCGGGTGGAGGAGGGCATGGTGGAGTTCCGGGGCCCTCGGGCGGACACCGGTTCGAGCTGCGCGCCCGGCGGCTGGAGCTGCCGGGCGGCGGCGCCGTGGTCACGGTGGTGGACGCGACTCCGCGCAGGCTCGCCGAGCTGGAGACACGCCGGGCCCGGGACGAGCGGGCCCACATGGAGCGGGTCGCCGCGGTGGGCGAGCTGGGGGCCTCCATCGCCCATGAGCTGAACCAGCCCCTGTCGGCCATTCTCACCAACGCCGAGACGGCGCGGCGGCTGCTGCAGCGCACACCGGTCGATCTCACCCTGCTGCGAGAGATGATCGACGACATCATCGCCGACGACAAACGGGCCGGAGAGATCATCCGGCGCACGCGGGCGCTGCTGAAGAAGGACCAGGGGCTCTTCGTCTCCCACGACTTCAATGTGCTGGTCCGCCGGTGGCGCAGCTGGCCAGCAATGATGCGCAGCTTCGGGGCGCCACCCTCACGCTGCAACTGGCGGACACCTCGCTGCCCGTGAGGGGAGATGGGGTTCAACTCCAGCAGGTGGTGCTCAACCTGATCATCAACGCGCTGGATGCGGTGAACCCGTGCCCGCCCGGGGAGCGACAGGTGTGGGTGCGCACCCAGCGGGTGGAGGGGCGCGTGGAGCTGGTGGTGGAGGACACGGGCGTGGGCTTGAGCCCGGAGGCGCGCGAGCGTCTCTTCGAGCCATTCTTCACCACCAAGCCGGCGGGACTGGGCATGGGCCTGTCCATCAGTCGCTCCATCCTCGAAGTGCACCAGGGCCGGCTGCAGGCGGAGCCCCGGCCGGGCCGCGGCACCCTGTTCCGCTGCTCCTTCCGTCCGATTGAGGCTGGTTGTCCTCACCACCGAGGTCACAGTGATCATCCAGAACCAGCCCGCAACGAAGAAAATGTAAACGAAGCCGGAGAGGTCTTCCTGGCGACCTACATGAATCAGGGAGCAAAATGAGAGCAGAGGCCTTGACACAGATCCTGGAGGGAGCTCGTCGGAAGCTCAATGTCCTTCGACAAGGGGGCGATGGCTACGAGAACGGCGCGGTCGCGGAGTTGATGGCCGACACGTACCAGGTGGGGACGGTGCTCGTTGCTTCCCCCAAGCTCCGCTCCGAGGTCTCTCTCCAGCGGTTTCTGGACGAGACCGTCTCCGTGATTGAGAAGCATGGTGTGGATCTCACGTTCTTCCCATTGAATGTCTTGCACCAGTTCGAGGGGATCTGGGAAGCCAATGAGTGGGAGCAACTGTGTGTCGTCCGCTCCGGGCTCCAGTTCTTCATCGAGCTGTTCCAGGAGACCGCGCTCGCCGAGCACGTGGCCTCCATCGATACCAGTGTCATCAATGGGCTCATCCGCGAACGGGGAAGCGAAGGCTACCTGTCCGACGACCAAATCCCGCCCGAGATCCCGCTCTCGCACTGGTGGTGGTGGTATCCCGAACCGCCGCGACGGCGACAAGCATGAAGCAAAGTGTCAGGACAGACCTCAGTTTCTCGCGAAGACGCCGGCCCAGATCCTCGATGGGATGCTCGCGGCCCAGGGAAGGTGTCAAAGAACTCGCACCGACACCTCACCTCCCCACGAGTCGTCTAACCCCTAGCGGGTGTCTGACCGCGAGAGCCCGAAGACCTCGCGCAACCCCTCCGGGAGCCGGGTGGGTGTGCGCCCGAGCAGCGTCTCGAGGTCGGAGCTGGTCTCGTCCAGCTGGTGGCTTCGGATGTCGGAGAAGAAGCCGAGGAACCTGCGGGCGAGGTGCTCCGGCAGGCCGGCCCGCGCGGCGTCCGCGACGTACTCCTCGTCGGAGATTCGCGTGTAGTCGATGGTCCTGCCCGACACCTCGGTGAGGGCGGCCGCCACGTCGTCGAAGGTGTAGCCGCGGGAGGCCGCGACGACGTAGGTGCGGTCCGGGCCCTCGTGGTCGAGCATGGCGTTGGCGAGGGCCTCGCCCATCTCGCGGCGCAGGGCGTAGGCGACCTTGCCGTCGCTGGCCGGCAGCCGGATGCCGGTCTCGAAGACCCGCCGGCCACCGACGTAGGTCGGAACGGTGTCGAGGTACAGGGCATTGCGGAACAGCACGTGGGGCAGCCCGCTGCGCCGGATGCGGTCCTCGGTCTCGAAGTAGTCGTGCATGAGTGTGTTCTCCGAGCCCTGGACGTCCCTCAACGATCGGCTGGCGAACCCGATCAGTCCGACACCAGCGCGCCGGGCCGCGTCGATGACGTTCTGGTGCTGTTGCACGCGGCGCTGGGGGGTGTTGCCCGCGATGAGCAGGACGCGGTCCACGCCGGCCATCGCCCGGTCGAGAGCGGCGGTGTCGTCGTAGTCGCCAACCCGCACCGAGACGCCGCGCGCCGCGAGAGCCCTGGCCTTGCTCTCGTCGCGCGCGAGCGCGGCGATGTCAGCGCCGGCGGTGCGCTCCAGCAGGCGGTGGACGACGGCGGACCCGAGCTGCCCGGTGGCTCCAGTGACGAGGATCATGAGCGTTTCTCCCTGACGAGGACCAGATACATAGCGTACTATGTGAGTGGATAGCACGCTATGTGATAGAACGGCAAGCAATGGATATCGACTACGACACGGGCTACTTCGTCACCCGGACCGCCAGGGCGTTCATGCGCGTCGCCGAGGCGCAGCTGCGTCCACTGGGACTCGGCGTCGCCCACATCCCGGTGCTGGTCTGCCCGGCCGAGGAGGGGGCGCTGACCCAGACGGAGATCGCTCAGCGCACGCATGTCGAGCAGCCCACGGCCGCCGCGCTGCTGCAGCGCATGGACAAGGCCGGCTTGATCGAGAAGTCGCCCGACCCTCGCGACCGCCGGGCCACCCGCATCCGCCTCAGCGCCCGTGCCGAGAAGCTCATGCCGCGGGCGCTCGAGCTGCTCGGGCAATCGAATGACGAGGCCACGGCCGGCCTTTCCGCCAAGGAGATCGAGACGCTCCATGGCCTGCTGCGTCGCGTGCTGGCCAACCTCGCCGCGATGACCGACGAGCAACGCTAGGCGCGCTCCCCGGTCAACGCTCGTGGGGCGCCAGGAAGGTGTCAAAGAACTACCAAGAAGGTGTCAAAGAACTCGTACCGACACCTCATCTCCCCACGAGTAAAGGAATTCTTTGGGCCCACTGTCTTTGACCTACCGTCCACTGGTGAACAGTCCCATGTGAGCGCTCACAATCGGGCTGTTCGGGTATTGACGGGTTGGACGGGAAGTCGGTACGGTGAGCAGGAGTAAAGCTCAATCGAGCGGATGTTTTGACCCGGGTCGGGCGGCGTCCGGTATTGCCTCTGCTTGCCTATTCCCATTAACGATGATGAGGACTCCAATGCGAGGAACACGCTGGTACGCGGCGCTCGCCGCAACCACTCTCTGTCTGAATAGCGCCACCGCCGCGGCTTCCGCCGGGGGTCAACCGTCCACGGACTCAACCCAAGGGGTGGCCACCGCGGCCGGGTTGCCATCGAGTTTCCGCTGGTCGTCCAGCGGGGTGTTGATTGGCCCGAAGTCCGACGCTTCGCACAACATCGTCGCGGTCAAGGATCCGACCGTGGTGCGCTACAACAACAAGTGGCACGTGTTCGCCTCGACCGCCAATTCGGCCGGCAACTACAACATGATGTACACCGGCTTCGCCGACTGGTCGCAGGCGTCCTCGGCGTCGCAGTACTACCTGGACCGCTCGGCGATTGGCGCCGGATACCGCGCGGCGCCGCAGGTGTTCTGGTTCGCGCCGCAGAACCGCTGGTACCTGGTCTACCAGACCGGTCTGCCGTCGTACTCCACCACCACCGACATCGAGAGGCCCGAGACGTGGTCGGCGCCGCGGAACTTCCAGAGCTCGATGCCCGATATCATTCGTGGCAACATCGGCAATGGGTACTGGGTGGACTTCTGGGTCGTCTGCGACACCGTGAACTGCTACCTGTTCTCCTCCGACGACAACGGCCATCTCTACCGCGCGCAGACCACGGTGGCCAACTTCCCCAATGGGTTCACCAACACCGTGATGGTGTTGCAGGACTCCAACAAGTACGCGCTGTGGGAGGCGTCGAACATCTACAAGGTCAAGGGCACCAACACCTATCTGCTGATCGTCGAGGCGATCGGCAGTGACGGCAAGCGCTACTTCCGGTCGTGGACCGCCAACGGCATCACCGGTTCGTGGACGCCGCTGGCGTCAACGGAGAGCAACCCGTTCGCGCGCGCGAACAACGTCACGTTCCCGTCGGGAGCCTGGACCAACGACATCAGCCACGGAGAGATGATCCGCTCCGGCATCGACCAGACCATGGAGATCGACCCGTGCCGCTTGCAGTATCTCTACCAGGGCAAGAACCCCTCGGCGGGTGGTGACTACAACCTGCTCCCCTATCGGCTCGGGCTGCTCACCCAGACCAACTCCTCCTGTTGACCACGGCGTCAGCGAAACTGTCATTCGAGTTTGTCCACACCCAGGCCGGCGCCGCGTTCCGGGGCCGGCCGCCCATCACTGCTGCTGGTTCGATGGTACTCCAGGCCATCGGACCGAAGGCTCTTCTCACAAGCGCGGGGAGTAAAATGAAAACGTCATTCGTACTACGGGCGATCGTGCCTCTGCTGGGCGCATGTCTTTTCGGTGCGAACGCATCGGCGCAGGACATCGTCATCGATCCATCGAAAACGCATCAGGTCATTCGCGGCTTCGGAGGCATGAATGGTCCGGGATGGATCGACGATCTGACTCCGGCCCAGGTCGATCTGGCCTTCGGCAGCGACGTCGGCCAGCTCGGCCTGTCGATCATGCGGATGCGCATCGATCCGTCGAGTTCCAGGTGGAATCTGCAGGTGTCCTCGGCCGCGCGCGCGCGTTGCCAAGGGGGCGCTCCTGCTGGGGTCGCCGTGGTCGCCTCCCGCCTACATGAAGTCGAACAACAACCTGAACAACGGCGGCAAACTGCTGCCACAGTATTACGAGGCCTATGCGACGCACCTGCTTGGTTTCGCCAGCTACATGGCCAACAACAATGCGCCGCTGTACGCGATCTCGTTGCAGAATGAGCCCGACTGGCACCCGGACTATGAGTCGGCGGATTGGAGCGGGACCGACTTCGTCAATTTCCTGAATGCCCAGGGCTCCAGGTTCGGCACGCTGAAGGTGTTGGCCTCCGAGTCACTGAACTTCAACCCGGCGGTGACCGATCCCATCCTCAACAGCGCCACCGCCAGCCAGCATGTGGACATCATCGGCGGCCACCTGTACGGCGTGCAGCCGAAGGACTATCCGCTGGCCCGGAGCAAGGGCAAGGAACTGTGGATGACCGAGCACTACACCGACAACACCGATGGCAATGTCTGGCCGTCGGCATTGGAGGTGGGCAGCGAACTGCACAAGAGCATGGTCGCCAACTACAGCGGGTACATCTGGTGGTACATCCGACGCAGCTACGGCCTGATCTCGGAGAACGGCAGCGTCAGCAAGCGCGGTTACGTGATGTCCCAGTTCGCGCGCTTCGTCCGGCCCGGCTCCGTGCGTATCGGTGCCACCGAGAAACCGTATTCGGACGTCTCTGCGACCGCGTACGCGACGCCGGACGGCAAGATCGTGCTCGTCGTCGTCAACACCAGCACGCAGCACCGAGTCCTCAACGTCAGCGTGCCGAGCGGCCGCGTGGCCGGGTTCACCAAGTACGGCACCTCGTCGAGCCTGAACGTCGGCTACGGCGGCGGCTATCAGGCCCAGAACGGCAAGGCGTCGTTCTATGTCGATCCGCAGAGCATCGCCACGTTCGTCGGCGAGGCCACCGCGAGCGCGATCGGCGCGTCCGAGGGCACCTCGTCCGGAGACTGAGCCGGACGCGGCCGGCTTATCCGCCTCCCGCCATGTCCTCGCTCAGGGCCACTCACGGCACTACTGGCTCGAGCGTGGCCGTGGCGGCGAGCAGGTCCACCACCGCGTGGTGGTAGTCCATCAGGGCCTTGACCTCCTTGAGCTCGGCGTCGGCCGCGGCCTGCTCCCGCTGGTTGACGACCAGCAGGTGGGTGGCGCCTTGCTCGAAGCGCGTGAATTCCGCTCGAGCCAGCCGCCGCGCCACTTCCGCGGCGTTCCGGGCGAGCCCTACTCGTGCATGGGCGGCTCGCAGGGCCGAGACCGCGTCGCGCACCTCGGTGGCGATCTTGTCGCGCGCCAGCCGGGTCTTGGCCTCCACCGCCGCTTGCTTCGCCTCGGCGGCCCGCCGTTGTCCGCGCGCCGCCCGCGCCTGCAGGGGAATGTCGAGCGTGAGCGAGGCCTGGAACTCGGTGGGTCTCAGATTGGCCGGCCCCGCCCCCACGTCCCGGGCCACGCTCAGGCCCAGGTCCACCGCCGGGGCCGCCTGATTGCGCGCCAGGGCCGCGTCCACCTGGAGCACATCGCGCTGGAGCGCCAGTTCCCGCAGCTCTGGCCGCCCTCGCAGTGCCCGCTCGAGCCACGCGTCCAGGGAGTCCTCGAGCGCTGTTTCCGGAACGGGCAGTCCGTCTGGCAGCCGGGAGTCGGGCACGACGTACGGCTCTCCCCGGGCATCCCGCAGGGACAGCGACAGCTTGAGCGCCGCCTTCTCCAGCGTTCGCCGGGCGGCGATCCGGTCCGCGTCGCGCTCCAGGAGCACGCGCTCGTTCTCCGTGTGCTCGATTCGAGGAATGTCTCCAGCCTCCGCCCGGCGGGCGAGCTGGTCATGGCGCGCGGCGGCCAGTGCATACTGGTCATGGGCGATGCGCAGTTGCTGTCCCGCTGCCACCCAATCCCAGTAGTGGTAGGCCGCTTGACGTTGCAGCTCGATGCGCTCGCCCGTGAAAGTGAACCCGGCGATCTCCCGCCGCAGCCTCGCCTGGGAGAGGCTCGCCCGCCGCTTGTCGATGGTGCCGTTGCGCCAGAGGGGAATCTCGAGACCGGCGCGCAGCTCGCCATCCGAGAGCGTCTCGTACCCGCCGTAGTACACGGGGAAGTCCCCCCGGCCCAGGCGGTAGCCCGCGAACAGGCGCGTGCCCAGCAGGGGCGTGGGCTGCTCGATGGCCGCATCCAGCCGCTCGTGGGGGTAGTAGCTGAAGGGCACGTACGTCCCCTTGGCCTTCACCAGGGTGTCGAAGCCCCCCTCGGCGGACAGCAACTCGGCGTCCGCCGTGGCCGGCCCTGCCGGGCCGACTCCACGCCCGGGTGACGCTCGCGCGTGGAGTCGAGCACCTCCTGGAGCGTGAGCGGGGTCAGGCTCGCGGCGCGCGTGGACGGCGCCGTCAGGTTCATCGTCAGCAGCAGGGCCAGGACGCTCCCGGAGGCGTGGCGCGGGCTCATGACGCTCCTCCCGCGGAGGCCTTGCCGCCGGACGTGTCCTTGCCGGCGGCGTCCGGCTCGGAGGTGGCGATGGACGGGGAAGCCGTTGAACTGGCGCCACATCTCGTAACCCAGGCGGACCTCGTCCAGGAGGATCCACCCATTGGCGCGCACGCCCTGGCGCAGGAAGCGGCCCGAGGGCCACGCCTCCCCCTCGTCCGGCACGACGACGATGCGGAAGCCACCCCGGCCGTCGTCCGCGGCGTCCACGAAGGCCACCGTGCCGCCAAAGTGCCCACCGCCACCGAGGGCCACCCCGCGAACTGAACGGCGGGCCAGCCCTCGAACTGCAAGCGCACGTGGCGTCCAGGGGACACGAGGGGGGCATCCCGGCCCGGGACATGCAGTTCGACGGCGAGCGAGTCCGTGTCGGGCACCAGCACCGCGAGCGGATCTCCCACCTTGACGACCTCGGCGCCCTGCCGGGGCATGAGCCGCAGGAGGGTGCCCGCGCGCGGGGCGCGGATCTGCTGGGTGGATTGGCGCGCGAGCATGCTGTCGAGCTTGGCCAGCTCGATGCGCTCCTTGGCGAGCTCGGCCTTGGCGTACTCATGTTTGGCGAGGCCGTCGTTGACGAGGGCATCCGCGTCCGTCTGGATGCGTTGGCGCTCCGAGGAGATGGCCGCCAGCTCGTTCCGGGCGGAGTTCAGGCTGGCACGCGCGCTCTCGGTATCCGTGCCCGCCTTGGTGTACTCCAACTGGGCGACTTCCAGGGCCCGAGTGGCCGTCAGGCCATCCTTGTGCAGGGTGCGCTGGCGCTCCAGGTTGAGCCGTGCCGTCTCGCGCGCCACCTCCGCCGCGGCGAGCGACTGCTCGGCGGAGCGGATGCGCTCCCGCACCATGCGCACGCGCGAGCCCGCCGCGTCGACGCTCGCCAGGCGAGAGGAGCGCAGCGCGTCCACGCGTGACTCGTAGGCCAGCATCTGGCTCTGGGCGGCGCTGATGCGGGCCTCGATGGCGCCGCGCTGCTCTTGCAGCCGCGTCATCAGCTCCGGATCATTGTCGGACAGCTCTACGAGCAGCTCGCCCTCCTTCACACGAGAGCCCTCCTGTACCGCCCAGCGGGTGATGCGTCCGGCGACGGGGGCCTGGAGGGTCTGCTGGCGCTCCAGCGGCGCGTAGGCGGTGACACGGCCGTGGCCGGTGATGTTCTGCTGCCAGGGGGCCACCAGCAGGGCGAGCACACCGAGCAGCAGCGTCAGCATCAGCACCCGGGCCACCGTGCGCGCCACCCGGGTGCTATGGCGCACCAGGCGCATGGCGGGCAGCGAGGGCAGGGTGGGGGAGGAGGTCGGATTCATGGTTGGACGCGGGTTCAAGAAGGGAGCGCCTCGTGGTTTCGGGACTCGGGATTCAGGGGGTGGAGCTGGCCGTCGCTCAGTACGAGGGCGCGCTCGCACTGGCCGAGCAGCTCCGGCTGGTGGGTGATGAGGAGCAGGGTCCAGGGGGCATCGGGCGCCAGCAGGGTCTGGAGCACGCGGGCCCGGGTGCGCGCGTCGAGCGTGTCCAGTACCTCGTCGAGGATGAGCAGGCGAGGACGGAGCGCGAGCGCGCGCGCCAGATGCACCAGCACCGCCTGTCCCGAGGACAGGGGCAGGCCGCCCGTGGTGAGGGGCGTGTGGAGTCCGTCCGGCAGTTGGGTGAGCATGTCTCCCAGGCCCACCGATTCGAGCACCTGACGCACCTGGCTCAGGGTCAGGGTGGGCTGTCCCATCCGGACGTTGTCCACGAGCGTTCCGGCGAAGATCTCCGGCGCCTTGACGAGCGCCACGTCCCGGCGAAGCGTGGCGAGCGACAGGTCTCGCGTGTCGGTTCCGTCGAGCAGGATGCGGCCCCGCGTGGGCAGGCGCAGGCCGTAGAGCAGGTCCACCAGGGTGCTCTTGCCCCCGGCGGTGTCGCCCGTGAGGGCCACCTTCTGTCCGGCCCGCACCTCGAGGCTGACGCCGCGCAGCACGGGCGCGTCCTCGCGGTAGTGGAACCTTACGTCGCGCAGCTCCAGGCTCGCGGGCCCGGACGGGGGTGGATGGCTCTCCCCGGTGGTCTGCTCCAGGGGCAGATCCACGAGCTGGCCCAGCTTGTCCGAGGCCGCCAGCAGATCGTAATAGGCCTCCAGGTGCTTGCCGAACTTGGCGAAGGCGGCCAGGACCGCGGTGACGATCAACTCGGCGGCGACGAGCTGGCCCAGGGACAGCTGCCGGTCGATGACGAGCCAGCCGCCCAGGCCCAGCAGCAGCGCGCTCGCCACCGCCTGCAGGCCCAGGGCGCCGAGCACCTGCCGGAACAGGTACTTGAAGTGCTTGCGCCGGAGGCCCAGCCAGTCTCGGGCGAGCGTGTCGGCGCGCTCCAGGGCATGGGCCGCCGCGCCGTGCTGGCGGAAGGTGATGGGGTGGCGCACCAGCTCCTGGAGCCGGGCGGCCACGGCGTACTTGGCCTTGGACTCCTTGAGACCCGCCGTGGCCGCCGAGCGTCCGTAGCCGAAGAGGATGACCGCCACCGACAGCAGGAGGAAGAAGTCGAAGGCCAGCAGCAGCGGATGGTAGAACGCCAGCATCAGCAGGCCGATGCCCGTCTGGAGCACCACCGATAGACCCTCGAGCAACAGGGTGGCGCTGGCCTTCTGGATGGTGACGACGTCGAAGAAGCGGTTGACGAGCTCGGGGCCATGCGCCCGGTCCATCGCCCGCGCGTGAACCCGGGGCAGCCGGTGGCTCAAGTCGCTGACCACGCGGATGAACAGGCGCTGCTGGAGCAGCTCCACCACCCAGTACTGCATGGCGCGCAGACCTCCGGCGAACACCAGTCCTCCGAGCAGCAGGATGCTCAGCACGACCAGCGGCTGGAGCAGTGCGCCGAACGCCACGGTGTTGACCAGGGACTGGACGGCGATGGGCGTGGTCAGCGCGAAGAGCCCGACGCCCACCGCGTAGACGAGTACCGCCCGGAGATCCGCTGCCTCCAGCCGCACCAGCTCGCGCACCCGGGCGAAGGGCGAGGGCGTCTGGTCCGCCTCACCCCGCAGGGCCTGGAGGGACTCCGACTCCTCGGCGATCACCCAGGTGAGGGGCGCTGGACCCCAGGCGGCGAGCAGCGCGGAGAGTTCCCGATGCTCCAGCCGGCCCGGCCTTCGGACCGCAGGTTGGTGCGCACGTGCACCCGATTCGTCTCCCACTCGTCGATGAGGAGCCACCGGGCACCCTGCTCCGAGACGGACACCGTGGCGAGTGGCCCCTGGTGGCCTCCCTCGCGGAGGACCTCCTCGAGGGGACGGCGCATGAGCGTCAGCGTGAGGCCAAGCGCCAGACCCGCGTGCTGGAGATGCCGACTCCACGTGTCCGCGAGGGGTCCGGGCTCGTGTCTCCCGGCGTCCTGGAGTGCTCCGCGCACGGTTCCATGCCCGGGCTCGAGCCCCGCGGTGTGGGCGAGTTCGGTGAGGACTGCCTCGAGCACGTCGGAGGCGGACGCGGAGGGGCCCTGACCGGCTGGCACGGGAGGCTCGCCCCGGGTGGGCGTGATCGTGGCGGAGAAAGTCTGGTCAGACATGAGAAAGGAGGGCCCGTGGAGCGCTTGTGATGAAAGGGGGTGTTCGAAGTGGCCATAGGGTAGCGATGGATCCTGTGCAGGAAAGTCAGATAATCCGGCGGGTTCCTTCGGAAAAACCGAAGGATGGCCCTCCGGAGGGTGAGACTCCTGGAATCTGGAGCTTAATTCGTGTTAAAATAGTTTAATGTGATTTAACGGATTCCGGCCCGCTTCACCATCCCCGGTGGAAGGCTGTTCCCGGCGAGGGGTTCTCATGCGTCGCTCATCTCGAAGTGCGGTTCTCGCTCCGTGGCTGCTGCTGTGGATGGCGTGTGGTTCGAGTGAACCGCTCCAGGACCCGGCCTCCGACGCCTTGCGTGCCCGGGGCCAGACCCTTCAGGCGTGTCCTGCCAGGAACCAGGGCATGACGACGGGACAGGGAACGTGCATTTCCTGCCACTCGTGTGGCGATGGCGTGTGCACCACGGACGAGTCGGAGCAGAGCTGTCCCAACGACTGCTATTGCGGAGATGGGCAGTGCGTCGGGGAGACGGTGGACACCTGTCCCAAGGATTGCGGTTGCCCTCCTCCGACGGGCGACTGTAACGGCTGTCATGTGGGCTTCACGGCGAACACCTCGGCCAGGGGTTGCACGAGGGCATTGGCCGTGAAGGCCGCGTCTCCACTGGAGCAACTCGCGTTTCCGGCCCGCCTGAGGTTCTGAGCCACGTCCAGGAACTGGACTCGTACTCTCTCCCGCCTACATCCGGCGTGTGCTGGAAGCTCACCACCGTGCCCTCGAAATGGCCGAACTCACCGCCACGGCCATGCCCTCGGAGGGAAACAGCAGGAACATGGAGCTGCTGGTGGGCACGTTGCCCAAATGGGACACCATTCGCCGACCGGACAGCGAGGACAGGACCCAGCCGATGCCGCTGGAGGGAAGCACCAGGGGCTGCCACATCCGCTCCAGACTGCTCTTGGAGAGCACCGCGCCCCCGGGTCCCTCTCCGTCAGCGAGAAGGGCGCCGAAATAGCGCGCCAGGTCTTCGGCGGAGGTGTAGGTGCCCGAGCCCGCGGGCAACTGCGCGCTCGACAAGGGCCGTGATAGCGGACGCAGTTGTCCCCGCGTCCACACATAGCCCTGGGCCACGTCTGGCTCCTCCGGAGACAGCGGGTCGAAGCGCGTGTGGGTCATGCCGAGCGGCGTGAAGACGGAGTCCACCATGTGTTGTGCATAGGGCTTGCCCGCCACCGTCTGGACGATGAGACCCACCAGGGCGAAGCCATCGTTGGCGTACTCCTCTGGCCCCAGCGGCGCGTGCGGGGCGGAAAGTGAAGGGGATTTCCGCCTTGAAACCCCGGGGCGCGCGGAAAGTGTCACCCCCAGAGGCTCATTCCGGTACGACGAGGCCGGCCACCGGATGGAGCTCCCATCCCCATACGCGCGGTGGCCCGGTCGGCGCATGGCGGGCTGATGAAGAGCCCGGATTCCCGCTCCCTCGGTCTGATTTCAAAGCTCAACAGGCCGGAATAGCGGCGCCTGCCAGCGTCAGGCATCAGCGGCCGGTAATTCCCAGCATCCGGCGCGTCGACTGCAGCGCGATCTCGAACGGGTCGTGCGTGCGAACGATCTTCACCATCACGCTGGCGCCCAGCCACTGATGATAGAGCGTGGCGGCGACATCGCCCGCGGAACCGGCCACATGCAGCGAACCTTCGCCGACACCGTCCTCAATGGCGCTCTTCAGACGCGAAATGATGCCATTCGTCCCGGCCTTCAACGCAAGGCGCATTGTCTCGGAAAGGTCCGAAACCTCCGCGCCGAGCTTCACCGCGAGGCAGCGGCCCTGGCAGTCGAAGGCTCCCTGACTCTGACGCCAGTTGGCGAAGTACACCATCAGCCGCTCGGCCATGGTAAGACCGGGCTTGACGAACAGCTCGTCCATCTCGGCGAGATAGTCCTCGAAGTAGGCAGTGAGCATTGCCTCACCAAAGGCGTCCTTCGAATCGAAATAGTGGTAGAACGAACCCTTCGGCACGCCAGCGTCGGCCAGGATCTCCGTCAGACCAACGGCGGAGAAGCCCTTTCGGCTCATGATCTTCTGGCCCGTCTTGAGGATCGCGGAGCGGGTATCTTTTTCGAGAGTCGCGACTGCCATGACCCTCCCATACACGAATATAGACCGGTCGTCTATAGCTGCGCGAGGATTACAAAAAATCGCCGCACTCGCGTGCGTTCGTCGCGCAAGGGGGGGGCTTCGCCGACGAGTAGGGACCTCCGAGAAGAAAAACGCCCCCCATCGCGAAATACACTAGACGACCGGTCTAGCGCACGCTATTTCACTGGCTGTTGCGGAAAAGTGATCTGGCGCGTCGGCTCGTTGGAGTCGGCCGCATCGCAACAGATTGGAAGGAGATACGACATGAAGGTCCTGATGGTTCTCACTTCGCACGACCAGCTCGGCAACACCGGCCGCAAGACTGGCTTCTGGCTCGAGGAGCTGGCTGCGCCTTATTATGCCTTCAAGGACGCAGGCGCCGAGGTCACGCTTGCCTCGCCGAAGGGCGGCCGCCCACCGCTCGACCCGAAGAGCAACGAGCCGCAGTTCCAAACCGACGCCACCCACCGCTTCGAGGCCGACTCCGCGGCGATGGCGCAGTTGGCCAGCACCGTGACGCTCGCCGATGTGTCTGCAGCCGACTTCGACACCGTCTTCTATCCCGGAGGCCATGGCCCGCTCTGGGACCTGGCCGAGGACGAGAACTCCATTGCGCTGCTCGAGCGCTTCATCGCGACCGGAAAGACTGTTGCCCTTGTGTGTCATGCGCCGGGCGTGCTGCGTCATGTGAATGGCCCTGATGGTCGGCCGCTCGTCGAGGGCAAGAAGGTCACCGGCTTCGCCAATTCGGAGGAAGAAGGCGTCGGGCTGACGGATGTGGTGCCGTTCCTCGTCGAGGACGAGTTGCGCGCCAAGGGCGGCATCTATTCCAAGGGCCCGGACTGGGCGTCCTACGTGCTCCAGGACGGCCAGTTGATCACCGGCCAGAACCCTGGGTCGTCGTTCGCTGCCGCTCGTGCGCTGATGGACGCCCTCAAGGTTGCCGCATAGGCGGACCTGGTCGCCTTCGGTCGGCCCTTCCCCATGGCAGGCCGCTCAGCCCGCTGCGCCCCGAGACGCTCTATGGCGGCAGCGAGGAGGGCTTCACCAACTATCTTTTAAACAATCAGAGCACACCATTGATGAAGAAGATCATGACTGACCGTACTGAAAACGTCTCGAATGGCTTGGAAGTCGTCGAGCGCCTCTATGACGCATTTGCCCGCGGTGACGGCGCGGGAATAATGGCTCAGTTGCACGACGAACTGGACTGGAACGAGGCGGAGAACTTCATGCTCTCCGATCGCAATCCCTACCGTACGCCAGCCGCGGTAGCCGACGGCGTCTTCCGCCGCCTTGCGACTGACGTGCGGGATTATGAAGCGACGCCTACCGAAATCTTCGATGCGGGTGACGTCATCGTGGCCCTCGGTCGCTCGAAGGGCATCATCGTCGCCACGGGCAATCCTTTCGATGCACAATATGTCCACATCTGGCGCGTCAAGAACGGGAAGATCATCGGTTTCCAGCAGGTGATCGATACACTGAACGTCTGGCAGGCGCAGCAGAGCGCCTAAGCCTGCCGATCGGCAACCGCCGTGCGCGAGCCGGTGAGATGGTAGCCGCCCCGGAGAAGGTGTCCCGGAGAAGGTGTCAGACGATTTGTGTGAGACGACTCGTACGACTCGGGTGGGCCAGTGGGAGACACCTCCCGGGAGAAGGGCATCCCGCCGGCGAGACGAAGGGGGGCGGACGCGGACGTCCACGGCTTGTTGGCTCCCCGAGGGGTGCAACTGGCCCGCTCCGTGCTGGAGCGCTGCGCAATGCCCGGACCTCATGACCTCTTCGCCCGCTATACCTTTGGCCGCCCCGAGCGGGCGGAAGCCGGACTGCGAGCCGTCCTGCCCGCCCCTATCGTCTCCGAGGTGGACTGGTCCAGTCTGCGCCTGGAGCCCGGTAGCGTGGTGGACCCGGAGCTACGAGAAACGGAGAGCGACTTGCTCTTCACCGCCCGCCTGCGCACGGGCCGCTCGCTGCTGCTGTACGTGCTGCTGGAGCACCAGTCCACGGTGAACAGATGGATGGCGCTGAGAATGCTGCGCTACGTGGTGCGCCAGGTGGAGCGCTGGCGCCAGGAGCACCCGGAGCACTCCCTGTTGCCGGTCATCCTCCCGCTGGTGATGTACCACGGGCCGGAAGGGGCCTGGAGCGCGCCGCGGCGGGTGGAGGACCTGTTCGAACTGCCGGGGGAGAGCGAGGAGGAGCGGGCACACTGGCGAGCGTGGGTGCCGCGCTTCGAGTACCTGCTCGATGACCTGACGGCGGAGCGAGAGGAAGCGTTGAAAGCACGGCCGGGTCCTGCTCTGGTCCGGCTGGCGTGGTTGGTGCTGCGCTACGGGCGTACGGGGGAACTGGCGCGCAAACTGCCAGAGTGGGTGGGCCTCTTCGCCCAGGTGCAGGCGGCTCCAGAGGGCACCGAACACTTGCTGGTGGTCATCCGTTACCTGCTATGGACCGGGGACAAGGCCGTCCACAACGCTACAGGGCAGGTGTTACATTCAGTCCTGGATGAGCAACACGCGGAGGAGTTGATGCGGAGCTATGGCGAGGAACTCATCGAGCAGGGGTTGGTGCGAGGCAGGGAAGAGGGTTTGGCACGGGGGTTGAGCCGAGGACGTGCCGAGAGCCTCTTGCGGATTCTCGCTCTCCGGGGGGTTCATGTGGAGGAAGGAGCCCGGCAGCGCATCCTCGACTGCACGGACATGGACACGCTCGACAACTGGTTCGACCGGGTCCTCCAGGCTACGACCCTGTCCGAGCTGCTGGACGGTGGGGCAGACGCGTCTCGACCAAAGGACTCGTGACACGGCCCCAGCTCACGTGCCTTTGACGTGGAGGCGGCGGGAAGCGCACCCTCCACCAGGGAATTCCGGCGAGTTCGTTCCAACATTGGAGCACCTGCGCTACCTCCGCCGCCTGCTCAATTGGCGTAAGCGCCAGGGCCCCCAGAGCGAGGGCGAGCCCCAAGCCGTCACGCTGGCGTGTAGTCACCCCCAGTATCTCATTTCGCGTCAACATCCGGCCGGCATTGCTCTCGGCTTTTCTCAGAGCCTTCATGATCAGCCGGTTCCATTCGCCGGGCCATTGGCGACCCAGGCGCCAGTCACCACCTCCATGGATGGCTTCGGCCTGTTACACGTACACGCATGCCTCGTACCTCGGGTCCGTCACCGAGTGCGTCGCTCACGCCCTTGGGCAACTCGTCGTGAGACTGCGCCATCATCACCGGCCCGCCTGAATCCGTACGACCGCGCCGACGGCGGGAAGGGAGAGGACGCCCGCCCGCACCAACTGGCGCATCATCTCCACCCACTCGGCGGACACGATGAGGCGAGTGCCCATCATCACTCCGTCGCCTCCCATCGCCAGGGCCAATCCGAGCGTGGCGGGAGCTGTTACCCGCTATCGCCACCGGCCTCCCATCCTCTCCTGTGCTTCGGCGTCGCTACCTTCAGCGTTCGCTGGAGTCCTTCTTGGACTCACGAATCCAGGACATCATCTCGCGCAGACGCCGGCCCACATCCTCGATGGGATGCTCGCGGCCCTGCTCGCGCAGCTTGTCGAACACCGGGCGGCCGGCCTGGTTCTCGAGGATCCATTCGCGAGCGAAGACGCCGGTCTGGACCTCCTTGAGGACCTTTCGCATCTCCGCGCGCACCGAGTCGTTGATGAGGCGCGGTCCGCGCGTGTAGTCGCCGTACTCGGCGGTGTCGCTGATGGAGTGGCGCATCCAGCCCATGCCTCCCTCGTACATCATGTCCACGATGAGCTTGAGCTCATGCAGGCACTCGAAGTAGGCGATATCGGGCTGGTAGCCCGCCTCCACCAGCGTGTCGAAGCCGGCCTGGACGAGCGCGGTGACACCTCCGCAAATCACTGCCTGCTCACCGAAGAGATCCGTCTCGGTCTCTTCCTTGAACGTGGTTTCCAGCACGCCCGCACGTGTCGTGCCGATGGCGCGCGCATAGGACATGCCCAGCGCCTTGGCCTTGCCCGTGGCGTCCTGGTGCACCGCGATGAGCGCGGGAGTTCCCCTGCCGTCCTGGTAGAGGCGGCGCACCATGTGTCCGGGTGACTTCGGGGCAATGAGCGCCACGTCCACATCCGCCGGAGGGCGGAGCTGCCCGTAGTGGATGTTGAAGCCGTGGGCGAAGAACAAGGCCTTGCCCCGGGTGAGGTGGGGCGCGATGTCCGCGTCGTAGATCTGCTTCTGGGTCTGATCCGGGGCGAGGATCATGATGAGGTCGGCCCACTGGGCCGCCTCGGCGACGGACATCACCTCGAGACCCGCCGCTTCCGCCTTGGCGCGCGAGCGGCTGGCGGCATGCAACCCCACCCGCACCTTCACGCCGGATTCCTTGAGGTTGAGGGCGTGCGCATGTCCCTGGCTCCCGTAGCCGATGATGGCGACCTTGCGGGCGTGGATGGGCTCGAGGGAGGCGTCCTTGTCGTAATAGATGGTGGTCATGGTTCGGTCCTTGAGGTGGTGGGGATGAGACGGTGGGGGTTGGGACTAGGGAACGGCGGCCACCTGCCGCCGCTCGGCGGAGGGAGCCTGGGATGAAGCCTGGGGTTGAGGCGGCCGCGTGATCGCGCCCTCGGAGGCCGAGGACACCAGTGCGGCGTACTTCGCGAAGACACCCGAGGTGTAGCGGGGCGCGGGCGGCTGGAATCCCCGCAGGCGCTCGGTGATCTGCTCCGCGGAGAGCTCCACGGACAACTGCCGGGCCTCCACGTCGATGGTGATGATGTCACCCGTGCGCACCGCCGCGATCGGGCCGCCCACGGCCGCCTCGGGGGCCACGTGGCCCACCATCAGGCCGCGGGTGGCGCCGCTGAAGCGCCCGTCGGTGAGCAGGGCCACGGAGTCACCCAGCCCCTGCCCGACGAGCGCCGCGGTCACTCCCAGCATCTCGCGCATGCCCGGGCCGCCGCGCGGTCCCTCGTAGCGGATGACCACCACGGAGCCCGGCTGGATGCGGCGCTCCTTCACCGCCGCGAAGGCATCCTCCTCGCGATCGAACACCCACGCGGGCCCCCGGTGGTGGCTCCGCTCGTGCCCCGACATCTTCACCACGCACCCTTCCGGGGCGAGGTTGCCCTGCAGGATGACGAGCCCGCCCGTGGGGCGGATGGGCTCGCTCAGGGGCCGGAGGACCCGCTGTCCCTCCTGCTCGGTGGCGCTGCTCGAGGACTCGGCCCAGGTGCGTCCCTCGATGGTCCGGGCACTGCCGTCCATGAAGCCGCCCGAAATCAATCGCCGGGCGAGCAGGGGCACCCCCCCGGCACGGTCCATGTCCACCGCGGCGAAGCGGCCACCCGGCTTGAGGTCCGCGATCAGTGGGGTGCGCCGGCTCACCTCGTCGAAGTCCTTCAGGGCGAGCGGCACGCCCATCTCCCCCGCCAGGGCGAGCAGGTGCAGCACCGCGTTGGTCGAGCCACCCGTGGCCGCCACGGACGCGATGGCGTTGTCGAACGAGGCGCGCGTCACGACGTCGCGAGGGCACGTGCCTCGCTGGAGCACGTCCATGATGAGCCGGCCCGCGGCGACGCTCGCCGCGTCCTTGCGTGCATCCTCCGCGGGAATGGTGGCGTAGCCCACCGGCGCGAGCCCGAGCATCTCGATGGCCAGGGCCATGGTGTTGGCGGTGTACTGACCGCCACAGGCGCCCGCTCCCGGGCAGGCGACGTTCTCGAGCTCCGCGAGCGCCTCGAGGGACATCTTCCCGGCGGCCACCGAGCCCACGGCCTCGAACATGTCCTGCACGGTGACGTCCTTGCCCTTGTAGCACCCGGGGGCGATGGAGCCCCCGTAGAGGACGAGCGAGGGGAGGTTCAGCCGGAGCACCGCCATGGCCGCCGCGGGAATGGTCTTGTCGCAACCCACCAGCGTCACCATCGCGTCGAACATGTGGCCGCGGCCCATCAACTCGATGGAGTCCGCGATCACCTCGCGGCTGACGAGGGAGGCCCGCATGCCCTCGGTGCCCATGGTCACCCCGTCACTGACGGAGATGGTGTTGAACTCCATGGGCGTGCCACCCGCGGCCCGGATGCCCTCCTTCACCTTCTCCGCCAGACGGCGCAGGTGGAAGTTGCAGGGCATCGTCTCGGTCCAGGTGTTGGCCACGCCGATGAGGGGCTTGGAGAGATCCTCGTCGGTGAAGCCAATGGCCTTGAGCATGGCGCGTGCGGGCGCGCGTTCGAATCCTTCGGTGATGGCGCGGCTGTTGCGGCGTGTGTCTTGGGACATGGGGGTTCCTGGAAAGCCGTGAGGGAGAAGGAGGTGCTAGCGCGCGTGCCCGCCGAGCCGATCGAGCACGGCCCGGCCAGCCTCCTGGGTGGCCACGGGCCGGGTGCCCGGAGGAACGAGATCGGCGGTGAGGACACCGGCCTCGAGCGAGGAGGCCACCGCGCTCTCCACGGCACGCGCCTCCTGCTCGAGCCCGAGCGAGTGGCGCAGCAGCATGGCCACGCTCAGCAGCGTCCCGTAGGGGTTGGCCACTCCACGGCCGGCGATGTCCGGAGCGGAGCCGTGGATGGGCTCGTAGAGCCCGCGCTGGTTCGCACCCAGCGAGGCCGAGGGCAGCATGCCGATGGAACCCGAGAGCATGGCCGCCTCGTCCGTGAGGATGTCGCCGAACATGTTCTCCGTGACGATGACGTCGAAGTCCGCGGGGCGTTTGATGAGGTGCATCGCACAGGCGTCCACCAGCAGGTGTTTCAGCTCGATGTCCGGGAACTCCTCGCGGATGACCCGCTCGGTCACCGCGCGCCACAGCCGCGAGGTCTCCAGCACGTTGGCCTTGTCCACCGAGGTGAGCTTCTTGCGGCGGACCCGCGCGAGGGAGGCGGCGGCGCGAACCACCCGCACCACCTCGTCCACCGTGTAGACACAGGCATCGAAGGCCCGATCCTCCTCGCGGCGCTTCTCGCCGAAGTAGATGCCACCCGTGAGTTCACGCACCACCAGCAGGTCCACGCCGCGCAGCACCTCGGGCTTGAGCGTGGAGGTGTCATGGAGGGCGGGGTAGGGCGCCACGGGCCGCAGGTTGGCGTAGAGGCCCAGTTCCTTGCGCAACGCGAGCAGCCCCTGCTCCGGACGCACCTTCGCGGGCGGGTCCCACTTCGGTCCTCCCACGGCGCCCAGCAGCACCGCGTCCGCCCGCTGGCAGAGGGCGAGCGTCTCCGCGGGCAGCGGCGCACCGGTGACATCGATGGCCACGCCTCCCATGGGCGCCTCCACCAGCTCGAAGGAGTGGCCGAAGCGCTCCGCCACCGCCTTCAGCAGGCGAGTTCCTGATCCACCACCTCGGGTCCGATCCCATCTCCCGGAAGCACCGCGATGAGCGCTTTCATGAACGGGCTTCCTCGAAGCGAGTGATGGCCTCTTGCTGGCCGAGCAGGAATCCCAGCTCGTCCACTCCGTTCATCAGGCAGTAGCGGGCGAATGGATCCAGCGGGAAGGTCGCCTCCGTTCCATCCCCGAGCCGCACCGTGCGGTGCTCCAGATCGATGCTCACCTCCGCGCCCGGCGCGGCCAGCAGACGGGCGTGGAACCCGGCATCCACCCGCACCGGCAGCAGACCGTTCTTGACCGCGTTGTTGGAGAAGATGTCCGCGATGGAGGAGCTGATGACCGCGCGGAAGCCCCAGTCCACCAGGGCCCACGGAGCGTGCTCGCGCGAGGAGCCGCAGCCGAAGTTGTCACCCGCGACCAGCACCCGGGCGCCTCGGGCCTCTGGCTGCTCGAGGATGAAGTCCGGCCGGGGGCCGCCGTCGGGCTGGTAACGCCAGTCCGCGAAGAGCCAGCGGCCCAGGCCGGCGCGGTGGGTGATCTTCAGGAAACGGGCGGGGATGATCTGATCGGTGTCGATGTTCTGCCGCGCCAGGACGACGGTGCGCGAGCGCAGTGTGCGGAACGGTTCCATGGGCTTCACCTCAAGAGCTCGCGGGGATCGGTGACCTGGCCGGTGACGGCGGCGGCGGCGGCGGTCAGGGGACTGGCCAGGAAGGTCCGGCTGCCCTTGCCCTGCCGCCCCTCGAAGTTGCGGTTGCTGGTGCTCACCACGTACTGACCGGGCTTCGCCTGATCCCCGTTCATGGCGATGCACATCGAGCAGCCGGGCTCCCGCCATTCCGCTCCGGCCTCGCGGAAGATGTCGTGCAGCCCCTCGGACTCCGCCGCCCGCTTGATCTCCTGGGAGCCTGGCACCACGAGCGTGCGCACGCGGGAGTCCACCTTGCGCCCACGCAGCACATGGGCCGCGGCACGCAGGTCCGACAGCCGCGAGTTGGTGCAGCTGCCGATGAACACCACGTCGACGGGCTGGCCGATCAGGCGTTGTCCCGGCGTCAGCCCCATGTAGCGCAGCGCGCGCTCCAGCGAGTCGCGGGCGCTCGCATCCGAGAGCTGGTGGGGAGCGGGCACGGTCCCGGTGACGGGAATCCCCATGCCGGGATGAGTGCCGTACGTGAGCATCGGCTCGAGCGCGTCGGCATCCAGCGTCACCGCCGCGTCATGGGTGGCGCCCGGATCCGAGGGCAGCGTGCGCCAGTGCGCCACCGCCCTGTCCCAAGCTTCTCCTCGGGGAGCGCGCGGGCGGCGGGCGAGGTACTCGAAGGTGGTGTCGTCCGGGGCGATGAGACCCGCGCGCGCGCCGGCCTCGATGGACATGTTGCACACCGTCATCCGCTCCTCCATGGAGAGGCCGCGGATGGCGCTTCCCGTGTACTCGAGCACGTGTCCCGTGCCACCTCCACCCCGATCTTGGCGATGATGCCCAGGATGATGTCCTTGGCGCTCACGCCAGGGCGGAGGCGGCCCTCCACGCGAACCTCCATCGTCTTCGGCCGGCGCTGCAGCAGGCACTGGGTGGCCAGGACATGCCCCACCTCGCTGGTGCCGATGCCGAAGGCCAGCGCGCCGAAGGCCCCGTGGGTGCTGGTGTGGCTGTCGCCACACACGATGGTGGAGCCGGGCAGCGTCAGGCCGAGCTCGGGCCCGATGACGTGGACGATGCCCTGCCGCTCGGTGCCCAGCGCGTGCAGCTCCACGCCGAACTCGCGGCAATTGTCCTCCAGTTGGGAGAGCTGCGCCGCCGCCTCCGCGTCCGTCACCGGGAATCGCCCCTGCGCATCCCGAGGGAGGGTCGGGGTGGAGTGGTCCATGGTGGCGACGGTCCGCTCGGGCCGCCGCACGCGCAGGCCGCGCTCGCGCAGCAGGCTGAAGGCCTGGGGGAGGTCACCTCGTGCACCGGTGGAGATCCACGTAGAGGATCGCGGGGGTCTCGGTCGTCTCCGGCTGGACGAGGTGGGACTCCCAGATCTTCTGGAACAGGTTTCGGGGTCCAGGAGGGTTCATGTCACGCGCTCACTTCCATGGAGGGGACGTCGTGGCTGGAAACGGGGAGGGGGTCGCGGTGTTGGCCGCCCGGTTGAGGGCTTCGAGCAGGGCCCGGGCGCTCGCGACGATGATGTCGGTGCTCACGGCCCGGCCGCGGAACCGGCGGGTACCTGATTCCACCTCCAGGTCGACATGCCCCTGGGCATCCTCGCCGTCGGTGACGCTCGTCACCTGGTAGCGGCACAGGCGGACCTGCTGGCCGGTGATGCGCTCGACGGCCTTGAAGACGGCGTCCACGGGCCCATCGCCGCACGCGGCATCGCGGACCCGGCGCCCATCGGAGTGCTCGAGGCAGACGGTGGCCGAGGGAACGGTCCCCACCCCGGAGACACAGCTGAGCGTCTCCAGCTTCCAGGCCGGCTGCTCCCGAGTGCCGATGAATCCCTGGAGGAGGGCCTCCAGGTCCGCGTCGAAGACCTCCTTCTTCTGATCCGCCAGCCGCTTGAACTCCTCGAACAGCTTGTCGATCTGCGGGCCGTCCAGCTCGTAGCCGAGCTCCTTCACCCGCTGGCGCAGCACGTGGCGGCCGCTGTGCTTGCCCAGCACCAGGCTGTTGCCGGTGAACCCCACGTCCTCGGCACGCATGATTTCGTAGGTGCCCCGGTGCATCAGCACTCCGTGCTGATGGATGCCCGCCTCGTGGGCGAAGGCGTTCTGTCCCACCACGGCCTTGTTCCGTTGGACCTGCAGGCCCGTGACGTTGGAGAGCAACCGGCTGGTGGGATAGAGGCGCTCGGTGCGGATGGCGGTCCGCACCCCGAAGAAGTCATGGCGCGTGCGCAGGGCCATCACCACCTCCTCCAGGGCACAGTTGCCCGCCCGCTCGCCGATGCCATTGATGGTGCACTCCACCGGCGCGCGCCTTCCACCACCGCGGCCAGACTGTTGGCCACCGCCAGCCCGAGGTCGTTGTGGCAGTGGACGCTCAGCACGACGCGCTCGATGCCGCGCACGTGGCGCCGCAGGTAGGCGATGAGGGAGGAGAACTGGGCGGGCATCGTGTAGCCCACCGTGTCCGGGATGTTGACCGTGGTGGCGCCGGCCTCGATGACGCGCTCCACCACCTCGGCGAGGAACTCGGGCTCGGTGCGCCCCGCGTCCTCGGCGGAGAACTGCACGTCCTCGAAGCGCTCGCGCGCATAGCGCACGGACTCCACGGCGCGCCGGAGGACCTCCTCCTGGTTCATCTTCAGCTTGAACTCGCGGTGGAGTGGACTGGTGGCGAGGAAGACGTGGAGGCGCCGGCGCTCGGCCGCGCGAAGGGCTTCCCACGTGCGGTCGATGTCCTCCCGGTTGGCACGGGCCAGGGCGCACAACGTGGGGCCCTCGACCCGCCCGGCCACGGTGGCGACGGCCTCGAAGTCCCCTTGCGAGGCGACCGGAAATCCAAGCTCGATGATGTCCACGCCGAGGTCTCGAAGCGCGAGTGCCACCTGTAGCTTCTGTGCCACGTTCATGCTGGCGCCGGGCGACTGCTCGCCGTCGCGCAGGGTGGTGTCGAAGATGATGACGCGCTCCTTCGTGCTCTCCGTACTCATCCGTTCGCCTCTTCTCCTGTTCGGGGGACCGCTACTTGCCGGGTACGTAGGTCAACCACTCCGCGGCGCGTGGCAGCTCGCCCCGCACAGACGCGTGATAGGCCCGTTGAATCTTCTGGGTGATGGGGCCGGTGCGGCCGCTTCCGATGGTGCGGAAGTCGATCTCCCGCAGGCCGATGACCTCGGCGGCCGTTCCGGTGACGAAGACCTCGTCGGCCGTGTAGAGCTGATCTCGGGAGATGGGCTGGGCGCTGACCTCCAGGCCCATCTCGCGCGCGAGGATCATCACCGTGTCCCGGGTGATGCCCTCGAGGATCTGCCCCTCGGGCGGCGTCATCACCCGGTTGCCCCGGACGATGAAGATGTTCTCGCCGGTGCACTCGGCCACCATGCCCTGCGTGTCCAGCATGATGGCCTCGTCGAACCCCAGGCGGACCGACTCCGTCTTGGCGAGCACCGAGTTGGGATAGTTCCCCGCGACCTTCGACTTGGTCATCACCACGTTGGGGTGGTGGCGGGTGAACGAGGAGACGTTGGCGCGCACGCCCTTCTCGGCGGCCTCCGCGCCGAGGTAGGCGTTCCAGGACCACACGGCGATGCCCACGTGCGCCTGGCCGTTGTCGATGTTGAGGTTCCACCCTCCGCCACCGAGGTAGAGCAGCGGGCGGATGTAGCATTCCTCATGGCCATTGGCCCGGACCGTCTCCTGGCAGGCCTCGATGAGCTGACCCACGCTGAAGGGCAGCTCGCGCCAGCCGAGGATCGTCGCGGACCTGTGGAGCCGCTCGATGTGCTCGCGAAGACGGAAGATCGCGGGCCCCTTCGCCGTCCGGTAACAGCGGATGCCCTCGAACACCGCCATGCCGTAGTGCGTGGCGGGCGTGAGGAAATTCATCTGCGCCTCGGCGGCGGCCACCAGCTTCCCGTTCGTCCAGATGTACTTGCAATCCATGCGTGCTGCCTCTTTGGGTAATACGAGGGGTTCTTCCTCACGCCTCGGGAGCGGAGGGAGTGACTGAGTTGCCAATGACAGGGTTCTTCGCCTACGCCGCCTGTTCCGGGAGCGCCGTGTCCAGCACGCCCGCGAGGGGAGACCGGGCGCCCCTGGCCATCGCGACGGCGCCGGTGCGCACCAGCTCGATGATGCCGGAGGGGCGTAGCACCTCGATGAGCCCGTCGAGCTCGTCCGGCGTTCCGGTGAGCTCCACCACCAGCGCCGAGGGCGTCACGTCGATGGCGCGCGCGCGGAACATGTCGCAGACCCGCAGGAGCTGCGCGCGGGTCTCCTCGGTGGCTTTCACCTTGATGAGGGCCAGCTCGCGGACCAGCGGGCCCTGGTGCGTGACGTCCTCCACGTAGAGGACGTTGATGAGCTTGTAGAGATTGGCTTCCAGCAGACGCGCCTCGCGCTCATCCACCACCACCACCAGGGTGATGCGCGAGATGGCGGGGCGCTCGGTGCGTGCCACCGTGAGCGAGTCGATGTTGTAGGCGCGGCGCCTGAAGAGCGAGATGACACGGTTGAGGACGCCCGGGCGATCCTCGACGTGAACGATGAAGGTCCGTTGATGGGATGGGCTCATGGCATTGGTTCCTCAGACGGCCCCGCTGTTCCACGGAGACATCGCGCAGACCTCGCTGTCGTCCTGGGGGCGGCGGATCATCTCGTCGAGGTCCGCGCCCGAGGGGACCATGGGGTAGACGCTGTCCTCCTGTTCCACCCGGAAGTCGATGACGGTGGTGCAGGGACTGGCTCGCGCCTGTGCCACCGCCTCCGGAATCTCCTCTCGCCGGGTGACGCGCAGGCCGTTCAAGCCGTGCGCCTCGGCGAGCTTCACGAAGTCCGGGTTCAGCAAGGGGGTGGCGGTGTAGCGGTTCTCATAGAAGAACTGCTGCAACTGCCGCACCATGCCGAGGTAGCCATTGTTGATGATGGCCACGTTAAGCTTGATGCCTTCCTGGGCACAGGTGGACAGCTCGGCCGCCGACATCTGGAAGCCCCCGTCGCCCACCACCACCCAGACCTCCTCGCCTGGCTGGGCGAAGCGTGCGCCCATCGCGGCGGGCAGGGCGAAGCCCATGGTCCCCAGCCCTCCGGAGGTGATGAGTTGCCGCGGGCGCTCATGCCGGTAGTACTGGGCCTCCCACATCTGATGCTGACCCACGTCGGTGACCATGAGGGCCTTGCCCTGGGTCAGCCACCACAGGTCATGGATGACGTGAGCCGCGTGGAGCCTGCCGTTGTGCGGCATGTACTGGATGTCTCGCGCCGCCGAGCTGCTCTTGAGGGCCTTGATGTGCTGCACCCACGGGGTGCAGGTGCGCGGTGTGATGCGGGGAAGCAGCTCCGTGAGCGTCCGGCGCAACTCGCCCGCCAGCGGCACGTCCACCTGGACATTCTTGTTGATCTCGGAGGGGTCGATCTCGACGTGGATCTTCCGCGCCTTGCGCGCATACGTCTTCAGGTTGCCGGTCACCCGATCGTCGAAGCGCATGCCCAGGGCAATCAGGAGATCGGACTCCTGGATGGCGGTGTTGACCCAGGCCTCCCCGTGCATGCCCATCATCCCGAGGCTGAGCGGGTGCGTCGCCGGAAAGCCGCCCAGGCCGAGCAGCGTGCTGGCCACTGGAATGCCCGTCTTCTCCACCAGCTCCCTCAGCTGGGCCGAGGCCTCGGCCTTGATGATGCCGTGACCGGCGAGGATGAGCGGCCGCTCGGCCGAGGCGATGAGCTCGGCGGCGCGAGTCAGCTCCTCCGCGGACGGGTGGTGCGCGGGGCGATGGCCGGGCAAGCGCACGGGCCCGGGTGGGGACTCGACGGAGGCGGTGGCCTGCTGCGCATCCTTGGTGATGTCCACGAGCACGGGTCCGGGACGGCCCGAGCGCGCGATGAAGAAGGCTTCCCGGAGGGTGGGCGCGATGTCCTCGGCTCGCGTCACCAGGTAGTTGTGCTTGGTGATGGGGAGGGTGACGCCCGTGATGTCGAGCTCCTGGAAGGCGTCACTGCCCAACAGCGAGGAGGGGACCTGGCCGGTGATGCAGACGAGGGGAGAGGAATCCAGCATCGCGGTGGCGATTCCCGTCACCAGGTTGGTGGCCCCCGGACCCGAGGTGGCCAGACACACCCCGACCTTGCCCGAGGCACGCGCATAACCATCCGCCATGTGTGCCGCCCCCTGCTCATGGCGCACGAGAACGTGGCGGATCGGACGCTGATGCAAGGCATTGTAGATGGGCATGATGGCCCCGCCCGGGTAGCCAAAGACGACGTCGACTCCCTCGCTGGCGAGGACATCCCAGACAATGTCGGCTCCGGTTCTCCGGGCCGTGCTCCCGGCGTATTCCGGAGCGGAGCCGCTCGAGGAATCACCGTGCCCCGTGGGCGCCTGCTCTCTCTTGGGGCTTGTTCCAGCTTTCGTCATTGCGTCTCCACTGCGAACCACGAGGGGTTGAGGACGCCGAAAAACGAGAAGCCCCGCCTCCGTTTCCGGGGCGGGGCTTCTCGTTCAGGCCTGGATGCTCTCCAGTGTCAGAACGGTGGCCCGGCCCCCTGCGCAAGAAGCAGCGCAAGCAGCAGCACGGCTACCAGGACGACTACGAGCACCTCCACGACGAGCGAACGCACGCCACGGTTCGTCGCCGGGCGCAGGGTCAGCTCGAGGGTGGAGAGGGCGTTCGTCATGGTTCGTTCAGTCAGAGGTCCGCGAGCATGCACCCAGTCGGTTCCCAAAGGCAAATCAAAGAGAAAAAGAGAGTCAGCCGATTCCCGGCCACATCCATCACCGTGGGGATGACCTTTGATTTCTCAATCGAGAAACCTGCCCACGGCCCGTCGAACGCCTTCAGCTGACGCTTTCAGCTGACGCCGTCAGCGGGCACGTGCGAGCCGGCGTACCGCCTCGCGCAGCTCCGTGGGGTTGAGCGAGGCGAAGCCCAGGCGGAACGCCTCCGGCCCCTGTCCCTCCAGCGCGAAGGAATGGCCGGCCGTCACGTGCACCCCCTCCGCACGCGCCCGCTCGGCCCACCCGCTCGCGTCGCCCCCCTCGCGGAGGCGCACCCACAGGGCCAGCCCGCCAGCCGGCACCTCGAAGTCCACGTGGTCATTCAGGGCCGTGCGCAGGGCCTCCGCGAGCACGTCCCGGCGCGCCGGTACTCGCGGCGCGCGCGCCGGGCATGGCGTTGCAGCTCTCCGTCCTCCAGCAACTCGGCCACGGCGCGCTCGAGGGGGCATCCCCCTGGCGGTCCACCACCGCGCGCAGGGCGGCCAGTTGCCGCACCACGGGAGCGGGCGCGACGACGTAGCCGAGGCGCAACCCCGGAGCCATGATCTTGGAGAGCGAGCCCACGTAGACGACGCTCCCCGAGCGGTCCGCGCTCGCCAGGGGAAGCACGGGGCGGCCCTCGTAGTGGTACTCGTGGTCGTAATCGTCCTCGACGACAGCCACCCCGGACTCCGCGGCCGGGCGCAGCAGCTCCACCCGGCGCGCGGCGGTGAGCGTGACGGTGGTGGGGTACTGATGGTGCGGGGTGACGAAGACGGCCCGCACGGGCCCCTGGGCGAGCAGCGTCCGCAGGGCGTCCACTCGCATGCCCTCGCCATCCACCGGGATTCCCACCAACCGGGCGCCGGCGAGCCTCAGCGCGTCCCAGGCCGGTCGATAGCCGAGCGCATCCACGGCGATGATGTCCCCGGGGCGCACCAGGGTCTGGGCCACGAGGAAGAGGGCCATCTGACTGCCACGGGTGACGAGCACATCGTCCTCGCCCGCGGCGAGGCCGCGCGTCTCACTCAGCATGCGGGCCAGCGAGCCGCGCAGCAGTGGCTCGCCGCGCGCATCTCCCGCCCCGAGCGTCGTCCGGGCGCGTCCCGTGAGGACCCGGCGGAAGGCGCGTGCCAGGGCCAGAGAGGGGGCGAGTCGCACGTCCGGGGTCCCGTCATTGAAGATCAGCACCCCCCGCGCGTCGGATGCCGCCGGGTCCTCCCGGACGCCCCGTGGCGCCTCGAGTGAGAAGGCGGGCTGCCGCGGCATCCGCTGCCTCGGTGAGCTGCCGAACCCCTTGGGCGTCTTCACCGGCAGGGTGGTGGAGATGAAGGTGCCGCGCGAGGGCTCCGCCGAGGCCCAGCCTTGCTGGATGAGTTCGCGGTAGGCCGCGTCCACGGTGTTGCGGTGGATGCCGAGCCGCTGCGACATGGCGCGCGTCCCCGGCAGTGCGTCCCCTGGCGACAGGCGCCCTCGCTCGATGTCGCGCACGATGGCGCGCGCGAGCTGCACGAAGAGGGGGACGTCGGAAGCAGGGTCTACCTCGAGGTTCATCTTCCAGGAGCGGAGCACCGGCCTGGTCTACTTCAACGAACCGGCACTTTCTGGGGTGCCGGTCGTTTCTTATGTTCTGCCCGTGCCCGCCACCCGGAGAGCAACTCCTCCGGACTCGACCGCGGCGGGCCCTTGGGAGACGCCATGAACCAGACCGTGGAAACGAAGAAGAAGTACGAGTCCGCCGATTTCGACAAGACGCCGCCCCGCCCGCGCGTCGTCATGCCGGAGCGGCTGGCCCACCCGAATGTCGAGGATGCCGGCCGCAACGAGGACTACTCGAAGGAGCGCAAGCACCCCGTCTTCTTCGTGGACCTGCCCTCGCACGCCATCAGCATGACGATTGGTTGGCTGGAGCCCGGCCAGTCCTCCAACAAGCACCGCCACACCTACGAGACCATCCTCTACGTGCTGGAGGGCGAGGGGTACTCCGAGATCCAGGGCAAGCGCATCCACTGGAAGCAGGGTGACGCCGTCTACATCCCCGTGTGGGCGTGGCACAACCACGTCAACACGCACCCGACGGGCCGCGCGCGCTACCTCGCCTGCGAGAACGCCCCCATGTTGCAGAACATGGGCGGCGTGGCGCTGCGCGAGGAGGTGGGGGAGAAGGGCCAGTCCCTGCTGCGCAATGGCGAGGAGGGCTGACCATGAGCCGCAACGTTCCCATGCGCGGTATCATCGGCTACACCATCACCCCCTTCCGGGCGGAGGGAGGCGTGGACCTCGACACCCTCCGGCAGATCACCGAGCGGATGACGGCCTCGGGTGTCCATGCCATCGCCCCGCTCGGCAGCACGGGCAGCCTGCCCTACCTGGATGATGGGGAGCGCGAGGCCGTCACCGAGTCCACCATGAAGGCCGTGCGCGGCCGGGTGCCCGTCATGGTGGGCGTCTCGAGCCTCACCACCGAGCGCACCGTGCACCACGCGCGCTTCGCCGAGAAGGCGGGCGCGGCGGCGGTGATGATCATCCCGATGAGCTACTGGAAGCTCTCCGAGGAGGAGATCTTCCGGCACTTCGACCGGGTGGCGCGCGCCATCTCCATTCCCATCATGGCCTACAACAACCCGGCCACGGGTGGGCTGGACATGACGCCCGAATTCCTCGCACGGCTGCTGGAGATTCCCAACGTCACCATGGTGAAGGAGAGCACCGGCGACGTGGGCCGCATGCACCGGCTGCGTCAGGTGGTGGGCGAGGACGTGGCCTTCTACAACGGCTCCAACCCGCTCGCCCTGGCCGCCTTCGCCGCCGGAGCGCGAGGCTGGTGCACGGCGGCGCCCGCCCTCATCCCGGAGCTCAACCTGCGGCTCTTCCATGAGGTGGTGGAGAAGGGAGACCTCGCCGCGGCCCGGCGCGTCTTCCAGAAGCAGTTGCCGCTGCTGCAGTTCATCGTGAAGGGCGGCCTGCCCCGCACCATCGCCGCGGGGCTGGAGCTGCGCGGCACCCGGGTGGGCCCACTGCGTGCCCCGCTCCTGCCGCTGCCCGAGAAGGAGCGGGAGGTGCTGCGGCACATCCTCGACACGCTCGAGGTCCGCGGCGCGGAGTGACGGCCACTGGCTTCCAGCTCGCGGAGCCGTTCGACGCGGCGATTGGTAAGCTCCACGACCGTTCGTCCTGGGGGCTGGCGGGCAGGGGCGTGGGGGGAGTGTTAGTCTGGCCGGAAGAAGGAGCCGCGCGACATGACCCTCTTCTTGAACCACGCGTTCGTGAGCAACCCCAGGGGCTTCGCCCACCAGTACCCCCTGACCCTGAGAGAACCCATCGCCAGTCGCACCCGTCACATCAAGTCCCAGCGGGCCTTGAGCTTCGACTCGACCGACCCCTCCAATCATGGGGACTCGGAGTACGAGTCCGTGGCCTCCGACCACCGCGTGGCCTTCGCGGACATCAACCCGGGCCACCACGCGTTACGGACCGCGGGCGCCCAGGTCGTGGACATCACCTATGAGCCCGCGCCCGGCCGCTTCCCCCTCTTCTGGTTGCCCTATGCCCAGAACCGCACGCGCAAGGTGACCCTCAAGGACAAGCGCTCGCCCTTCCTCATCCGGCAGACGGGGGGCGAGGCCCGCGTGTTCTTCACCTCGGTGCTCACGGGGTGCTCCGTCTTCATCGAGGGCGCGGCCCACGAGCCCACGGTCTACCACCTCAACGGTGGCAGCTTCCGGGTGACGCGCAGCCAGTATCCCTCTCGGGACGAGAACCGCCAGGACCGGATCGGACGCTCCCTGGAGATGGAGCGGCGCTTCTCGGCCCTTCCCCTCCCCAAGGGAGGGCTCCCGTCCTGCCCGGCGCCAGCGTGCTGCACGGCGAGGACTATCTGCCCAACCACTTCCTGAACCCTCACCTGGAGCAGGCGGAGGCGAACCTGAATCAGGCCTACGTGGCCGATGCCGCGAACACGGAGAACCTTCCCCTGGGGAACTTCCAGGGCACGCCCACGCACTCGGCGCTGGTCTTCGGCTGGAAGTCCCGGGACACCGGGCACTGGGAGTTCTGGCTCCAGACCCGGGCCCGCGTGGACTTCACCCAAGGCAACGGCATGTCCTCGCGGTACGTGGGTAATGGTCTGACACCGCTCTGGCCGGGGCAGTTCAACCAGGTGGTGGTGAGCGGGCGCGCCACTCGGGACGTCTGCGTGAAGCTGCTCGCCACCGGGTCGATGCCGCGCTCGGGCTGAGAAGGTGTCGCTGAGAAGGTGTCAGACGATTCCGCTGAGAAGGTGTCAGACGATTCAGACGATTCGTACTGGGATGGTGTCAAAGGACTCGAAACGCGGGACCCAAGCCAGAACGAGACGTGGCGTGGACGGTGGAACCCACCTGCCTCAAATGCTTCCGCGGACTTGCGAGTTGGCGTGCGCGGTGCATCCGGCCTCGATGTGCTCACGAGGGGGAAGGGGATGGGTTGGCCGCTGAGGATGTTCCAGAAGGAGGGCTACTACTTCGTCACGTCCAGGTGCTTCCAGGGGCGACTCCTGCTACGCCCCAGCGCGGAGGTGAACGAGGTGGTAGGCGGGGTGCTGGCACGAGCCGTCCAGCAGAGCGCGGGCACCATCCGGCTGTACGCCTTTACCTTCGCCTCCAATCACTTTCACTTGTTGGTGTGGGCACGAGGTGCCGCGCTCGCCGGCTTCATGCAGTATCTGCGCAGCAACCTGTCCAAGAAGGTGGGCAAGCTGGTGGACTGGAGTGGAGGTTTCTGGGAGCGGCGCTACTCCGCGGAGCCGGTGCTGGACGACACGGCGCTGGTGGGACGGCTGCGCTACGTGCTGGCCCATGGGGTGAAGGAGGGACTGGTGGAGAGGAGCGCTGAGTGGCCGGTCTCACGTGCTTGCCGCAATTGCTGGGGCCGGCGCGGAGAGTGTTCCAATGGTTCAACTGGACGAAGCGCTGGAGCAAACGGGGAAGCGAGGACATGGCGGGTAAGGTGCGCTTCGCACGGGAATGGGCCGAGCCGGTGGAACTGGAACTCGCACGACTGCCGTGCTGGGAAAGACTGAAGGAGGAGCAGAGGCAGCGTGCGGTACGGGGGATGGTGGAGCAAGTGGAAGCCAAGGCTCGAACCCGGGGCACGCCTGTGCTGGGGGTGCGAGCCGTGAAGGCGCAGCACCCGCATACCCGGCCCGAGCACCTCAAGAGGAGCCCGAGGCCGTTGGGTCATGCCTCCACGCGGCAGGCATTGAAGGAGCTACGCGAGCAATATCGGGCCTTCGTCGCGGCATTTCGAGAGGCGGCGGCGCGGTGGAGTCGGGGGGATTTTCTGGCCTGCTTTCCTCCCTTCGCCTTCCCGCCGCGTGTCGCGCCTGCCCAAGTTCTTTGACACCCTCTTGGGACACCCTCTTGGGCCCAAGTTCTTTGACACCCTCTCGGCATGGGCGCTCTTGAGGTGGATGTATCTCTTTGACACATGATCAGGGATGTGCCACATCGGCTCCTCCACTTTGGAGGAGATCAAGGAAATGAACATGGCAATCAAGGCAACAGGCTCCGCGCTGCTGGTAATGGCACTGCTGGTGGCTGGGTGCGGAGGGCGCGACGTCCCCGTGGATGAGAAGTCCAATGTCGCAACCCGGGTGGATGGGCTGGCCTGCACTGAGAACGGGGTCTCGCCACAGCTCGCGGCGCAGCCGGGGCCCGTACCAGAACTGTCAGGGCGGCACTATTCCACGGAGCGAGCTTCAGTCCGGTACCCAGGCTGTAACGGGCTGCTGCGGTGATCTCCTCCGAACCTGCAAGGTCTCGGGCTATTCGACCCTGAATACACTCACCTGCTATACTTATAATGGGACCTGCACCCGGGGCGGGGTCTCGCCAGAACTCGCGGCGCAGCTCGGGGCCCGTACCAGAACTGTCAGGGCGGCGTTATTCCACGGATCGACCTTCAGTCCGGTACCCAGGCTGTATCGGGGTGCTGCGGCGATCTCGTCCGAACCTGCAAGGTCACGGGCTATTCGACCCTGAATACACTCACCTGCCTTTGATTGAGCTTGCCGGGGCCTGGGCTGGGGTCAAGTGCAGGCCTTGAAGTAGAAAGCCCGCGCGGGGACCTCCATCTCGCGCAGAAAGCACCAGCGCTCCGCGTCCCAGAGTTGCGCGCGCTTCTCCCAGCAACACCCTGTGCGCGCCATCGCCCGAAATGCCCAGGCAAGAGAGGCTCTCATCCAGGGGCGCATGACGTTGAATGGCGCCATCCCGAACGGAAAGTGCCAGGAGCCATTTCCGCCAGGGCATGGGCACACCGGTGCCGGGAATGCTCGAAACCACCACCCCATCTCCCTCGGGGAGCAGGCCCAGCACGTCGTCGAGCTTCATGTCCACCCGCGTGCACCGGGGCTCGCTGGACTCCGCGTTCAGGTCCCACCAATGCCGCGTGAGCGCAGATGGTCCTTCGAGGTCAGAAGCGTTCCTCGCTGGTCGAAGCTCAGGTGCTATCCGCGCGTCGTAAGGCAGGATACGTGGGTTTCAAGACGCCGTACCCGTCGGAGCCGGGAGGAATTGGCCACGGTGACGAGGTCGCGAGACGGGTGCATGGTGCCCGTCGACGTGGGCGCTTGGCGAAGTTGACACCCCCCGCTTCCGTCGAGTTCCCCCTGTGGATGATCCGCGCCCCACGTCGGGCCGATCCGCTCGCGGGGCAGCCGAGTAAGCGGGACACCTCGTTTTCTCATGAACTGGCAGAAGCCTTGCAGGTGAGACAGCAACTTCCCGAGGCGGGACACGATAATCCTTTGTTTCTCGATACCAGGAGGAAGTATTTTCCTGGTCACCCGAGCGAAATCGCTCTTGCTCTCAGGTTGCTCTCATGCCCGTTCGCGGTCCCGCTTCTCGGCCCCCCGCTGCCGCCCAGGCCCACGACGACGGCGGCGAAGCCGACCACCCCCGCGCCCACGAAGCCAACGGCGAACAAGCCGGGCACCTCCGAGACCACGAAGCCGACGGGAGGAGCCTCGACGAAGCCCACGGGCACGGCGGCACAGGCGGCTTCCAGCGAGAAGCCGACCGCGGCAAGCACCCAGGCCGCTCAGGGCAAGCCGAGCCGCCTGGATAGTGCGATGGAAAAGCCCACCACCAACTCGGCGCAAGTGGCCCAGGCCCTGAGCGGCTCCGGAGGCACGAGCGGAAAGGTCCATCCCTCGACCGTTCATGGGAGCTTCCAGCATGCCCTCGTGCAGGCCCAGGAGGCGGATAAGCCCCCTGCCACGGCCTCCACGGAGAAGCCTCCTGCCACGGCCCAGGCCGCCTCCACGGGGAAGCCTCCTGCCACGGCCTCCACGGAGAAGCCTCCTGCCACGGCCCAGGCCGCCTCCACGGGGAAGCCTCCTGCCACGGCCCAGGCCGCCTCCACGGGGAAGCCCCCTGCTACGGCCTCCACGGAGAAGCCTCCTGCCACGGCCCAGGCCGCCTCCACGGAGAAGCCTCCTGCCACGGCCTCCACGGAGAAGCCCCCTGCTACGGCCCAGGCTGCCTCCACGGGGAAGCCTCCTGCCACGGCCTCCACGGAGAAGCCTCCTGCCACGGCCTCCACGGAGAAGCCCCCTGCTACGGCCCAGGCCGCCTCCACGGGAAAGCCCCCTGCCACGGCCTCCACGGAGAAGCCTCCTGCCACGGCCCAGGCCGCCTCCACGGAGAAGCCCCCTGCCACGGCCTCCACGGAGAAGCCTCCTGCCACGGCCCAGGCCGCCTCCACGGAGAAGCCCCCTGCCACGGCCTCCACGGAGAAGCCCCTGCCACGGCCCAGGCTGCCTCCACGGAGAAGCCTCCTGCCACGGCTCAGGCCGCCTCCACAGGGAAGCCCCCTGCCACGGCCTCCACGGAGAAGCCTCCTGCCACGGCCTCCACGGGGAAGCCTCCTGCCACGGCCCAGGCCGCCTCCACGGGGAAGCCCAGCACGCTGGCGAACCTGAACCAGCTCGCCTCGAGCGCGCTGAACGGCCTGAGCCACGCGGCCAACTTCGCCGATATGGCGGTCCAAGGGACCCATCTCGCCTCCAGTCTGATGGGGAGCGTGAACCATCTCGCCTCGATCCTGACGGGCGGCGGTTCGACGCATGCGACGCACGGTTTCGAGGGCACGCACCACGCCCCGGGCTACGGACACGGCGGCGCGGTGGAGCACGGGGCGACCCATGCCGCGTCCCATTCACATCCGGCGAACCTGGCTCACTCGGCGTCCTCCTCCTTCCAGTCGGCTCATGCGCTGCTCGGCAACGCGAGCATGCTGGCGGGTCTCCTCCAGGGCGGCAGTGGCGCCCTGGCGAAGGCGGCCGGGCGTCTCGCTCCGGGCCTCAACCTCGCCATGGCGGGCATGGACGCCGCCCATGCCGCGCAGACCTTCATGAATTCCAACGCGACCCTGGGCCAGAAGCTCAACTCGGGCATCACCGCCATGGGCTCCATCGCCGCCGCCACCAACATCCCCGTCTTGGCGCAGGCCGGCGCCACCGCCGCCGCCATCAGCAGCCTGGCGGTTCCCCTCATGGGGTTGTCCCATGGCCATAGGCCACACGTCGGCGGTTGAGCGGTAGCCTCCGCCTCGAAAGGAGCCTTCATGGACCCGAACCAGAAATCCGCTCTGCCCACCAAGAAGCCCTTCGCGTTTCCAATGTCCATGCCGCTGGCGCGCAGGGCCGAGAAGGGCGCTCCCGTGGAGCTGCCTCCGGTGACCGCTCCTTCCCTGGAGGGCCTCTCCGTCACCGTACCCGCCCCGGAGCCCATCACCGCCCAGCAGATCCAGGAGCGCTTCCAGGAGCTGGCACGTGCGTACGCCACCGAGCGCATGCGTTCGCGCACCGAGCCCATTGCCTGGGGCGATGAGGTGCTGGTCAACATCGCGGGGTACTCGAACGGCCGCCTCATTCCCTTCAGCGTGCGCGCCGATGCCTGGATTCAGCTGGCGCCTTCCCCCTGCTGCCCGGCCTGTACGAGGAACTGGTGGGGCACCTGCCAGGGAGAACGTGCTCGTGAACATCACCCTGGGCGAGGACTACCCCGTCGAGGCGCTGCGCGGTCAGCTCGCGCGCTTCGCCGTCCAGCTCCAGGCCGCGCGCGAGGTGACGTACCCGGATCCGTCGAGCCCGGAGTTCCTCAGGGCCTTGGGTCGGGGGAACACGGTGGAGGCGGCGACGCGTGCCGTGTTGAAGGAGTTGGAGGAGATGACCGTGCGGTTGCTGCAACTCCGGGCCCAGGAGATGGTGCTCGATGAGGTGGCCGCCCGCACGCAGGTGGACATCCCCGAGGCGCTCGTCGACGAGGAGGTCCGCCGCCGCTGGGGCTCGAGCGAGGGCCGCGCCGTGACGGACCTCAGGCTCACCGTGAAGCAGCAGGAGGAGTCGCTGCAGACGTGGCTGAGTGACGAGCCCACCCGGGCCGCGGCCCGGCAGCGGCTGCGCATCGGCCCGGCGCTGAGCGCCATCTGCGCGCGCGACGGCGTCACCCTCACTCCGGCCAAGGTGCAAGAGGTCATCCAGGCCGAGGCCACCGCCCTTGGCGTTTCGCTGGAGCAGGCCACCGCCGCCCTGCGCGAGGATCCGCAGCAGTACGCCCGCATCGATCAGGTGGCCCGGCACCTGATGGCGGTCGGGTACGTCATGAGCAAGGCCCAGGTGCGCTTCGCGGGTGCCTGAGACGACGAGGGCGGCGGGTCGAGCGGCCCGCCACCGAGCCGGCGCCTGTCGCTCAGTTGATGTAGTACCGGGCCAGGAAGTTCAGGCGCGTCATGTAGCCCGTCTCCCCGGCGAGCGTCCGGCGTTCGGCCAGGCTCGCCTCGAGCCCCAGGTCGACGTTCTTCATCGGCGTGAAGATGGGGCCGAAGTTGGCCTGATGGACGAAGCGGTTGATGCCGAAGCGGCCACTGTCGAGCCCGGTCGACATGGCGAGCTCGGTGAAATCGTCGTCGAAGTGGCGCGACATGCCGTAGACCACATTGAAGCGCAGCCAGTCGGTGGGCTTGAACTGGTAGCCGACGAGGAAGCCGATGGCCTGCTCGAGCCGGATCCGATTGGCTTCCGTCTCGTAGAGGGCGCCCTCGGAGTAGTTGAGGTAGCGCCCGATGCCCTTACCCCCAGTCACGCCGAAGGTGAGAATGTCGCTGCCGCGGACCTTCACGAGCCCGCTGACCGCGGCGCCCCAACCGCGCCGGATCGCATCCACCTCCTCGCCATCATTGACGCGCAGCTCCTGCGTCATGGCGCGCGCGCTCAGCGCCCCCCACTGGAAGCCCTTGTCCCAGCGCACGACGAGGTCGGGCAGGCGCGACAGGCTCGAGGCCATCACGGTGCCATCCCCATCGAGCACATAGCTCGACGAGTTCTCGAGCGCGGCGGTGAAGGTGCCCAACGACTGGGTGACGTAGGAGTAGCGGATCTGCGGTTGGCGGATGATGGTCGCGCCCACCGGGCCGTTGAAGTCCACGGTCTCGGGGTAGTTGTCCACGTCCATGAAGGTGGACCGGTCTGACCGATGAGCAGTCCGCCGAACTGACCATACGCATGACGCAGGCGGAAGCCGTAGCTGCTCGTCAGCTGCTGCGTGATGACGTTCCGGGAGAGCCGTACTGGGCGGTGTCGCCGGTGCGTGGCTCGTTGTTGAAGTCTCCTTCGATCTTCACCCCGAGCACGCCAAAGCGGGTGGGCATGCCCGCCTCGAGCCCCACCCGTGACGTGCGGGCGTGGATGAAGTCTCGGTTCTTGCGCTTCCCCCGGGCGTGCCTTCGAGCGGCACGTACGGGGAGAACGTCGCGTAGTCGATGTCGGAGTTGTCGCCCTGGAAGTCGTGAATCCAGTTCAGCTCCGCCCAGCCGTAGAACCGCATCGAGATGTCCGTGCCGGGCACGCGGAAGGAGCCGGGGATGTCACCCGTGACGACCGCGTCCTCTTGTTTCACCTCGATGGCGTCGAGCCGCTCCTCCAGGGGGGCCTGGGGAGAGGCCTCGGGCCGTGCCGCCTTGAGGGCGTCCAACTCCTCGCGAAGCCGCTTCATCTCCGCGCGCAGTGCCTCGACGTCCGATGGCCGCGGGTCTTGCGGTGCCTGCTCGGCGGCTGGGGCAGCGGAGCCCAACAGCAGGACCGCGGTGGAGAGCCCTCCGAACGTCCGACGCATCCTCATCACTTTCATCTCCTCGGAGCCCATACGACCGTGCTGTCTGGGTTGTTAGTGCGCGAGCTGTCCCAGGAAGCCCCGGATCCGCTCGTTCTGTTGTTTGTCGAAGAACTCGTCGGGAGGAGCCTCCTGGAGCAGGCTGCCCTGATCGAAGAACAGGATCCGATCACCGACGTCACGGGCGAAACGCATCTCGTGCGTGACGACGATCATCGTCATGCCCGAGCGGGCGATGTCCTTCATCACGTCCAGCACCTCGTTGATCATCTCGGGATCGAGGGCGCTGGTCGGCTCGTCGAAGAGCAGGATTTTCGGCTGCATCGCCAACGAGCGCGCGATGGCCACACGCTGCTGCTGACCGCCCGAGAGCTGGTGCGGGTGTTTGTTCGCGTGCTCCTGCAAGCCCACGCGGGCGAGCAGCTCGAGCGCCGCGCGCTGGGCGTCCTGGCGTGGTGTCTTGCGGACGCGGCGTGGCGCGAGCGTGATGTTCTCGAGCACGGTGAGGTGCGGGAACAGATTGAACTGCTGGAACACCATTCCCACCTCGCGGCGGATCGCATCGAGGTTCTTCACGCTGTCGTTCAGCTCGATGCCATCCACCACGATCCGTCCGGAGTCGTGCTTCTCGAGCCGGTTGAGCGTGCGCAGGAACGTCGACTTGCCGGAGCCGGAGGCTCCGATGATGACCGCGACCTCGCCCTCGTGGAAGCGGGTGGAGACATCGCGCAGGACATGCGCGGCGCCGAAGTGTTTGTTCACACCCTCCACGGTGATGAGCGGCGTTTGTCGCGAGGTGGTGGGGGAGGCTGGGCGAGCGGCATGTTCATGCGTGGGGCCTCAGGACCGCTGCTCGACGTCGAGCCGCTGTTCGATGGCACCCGAGATCTGGGTCAGCACGGTCGTGAGGAAGAGGTAGATGCACGCCGTCGCCATGAACACCGGCACGGGCTGGAACGTGGCGGCCTGCACCCGGTTGCCGATGTTGGACAGCTCGACGACGCCGATGACATACGCCAGCGAGGAGTCCTTGAGCAGCGCCACCGGGTTGTTCACCAGGGGAGGCAGCGCGATCTTGAAGCTCTGCGGGAACACGATGTGGAGGAAGGTCTGCGCGGGCGACAGGCCCAGGGAGCGGGCCGCCTCGCTCTGCCCCTTGGGCACCGCGAGGATGCCGGCCCGGAGCGCCTCGGCGTTATAGGCCCCCACGTTCACCGCGAGCGCCGCGGCCGCCGAGTTGAAGTCCGAGAGCTGGACTCCGGGGATGAGCATCGGCAGGGCGAGGAACACGAACAGCACCTGCACGAGCAGCGGTGTGCCGCGGATCACCCAGATGTAGAGCCCGGCCACCCAGCGCAGCGGCGGGAAGGGCGCCAGCTTCGCCAGGGCGGCGAGCACGCCGAGCACGACGCCGATCAGCCCCGAGACGAGCGTCAGTTGCACGGTAACGCGCGCGCCTTCCACGAACTCCTGGGCGGCGGGGCCGATGGGCTCGGGCACCAGCGCGAGGGGAATGGCGAGCAACCACAAGAACGCCACCAGGACGACGACCGCCAGGGCAATGGTGGCGCTGCTGCGCTGTTGGCGCGTCCAGGCCTGGGGCCAGACGGAGAGAAGACCATTCATCGAGGCGTCCGGCGCGGAGTGATGTCGTCGCTCACCGGCAGCGGATGTCTTCGTTGAAGTACTTCTTGGAGATCGCCTCGTACGTGCCGTCGGCCATGACTTCCTGGAGGGCCTTGTTGATGGCTTCCTCGAGCGAGGTGTTGCCCTTCTTCACCGCGGGGGCGATGTGCTCGACGAGCACCGGGTCGCCCATCGCCAGGCCCGCCGAGGGGGCCGCCTCCAAGGCGGCCTTGGCGACGAACTTGTCCGTCACCCACGCATCCACACGGCCGCTGACGAGCGCGGCGCGCGCATCGGTATCCTTCGGGAAGTTCTTCACTTCCTTCACCTTCGCGATCTTCTGGATGTTCTCCAGATAGGTGGTGCCCGTCTGCACCGCCACCACCTTGTCGGTGAGATCCTCCGCCTTTCGGATGGCCGGGTTCTTCGCGACGATCACCCCGCCCGAACAGTAGTGGGGATTGGCGAAGGAGACGGCCTTGGAACGCCCGGGGTGACGCCAAACGACGCGATCACCATGTCCCAGCGATCCTGGCGCAGACCGGCGAGGAGCGCATCGAACGCGAGGGCGCGCCACTCGATCTGGACACCCATCTTCTTGGCCATCGCCTCCGCGAGCTCGACCTCGAAGCCGGTGAGCGTCGGGCCCCGGAAGAAGTTGAAGGAGGAAGGCGCCTTCAGAGGCGACGATGATCTTGCCGTCCTTCTTGATCTCCTCGAACGTCCGAGCCTCGACAAGGGTGGTTACGAGGCACAGCGCCAGGGCGACAAGTCGGCTCAGCAATTTCATGTGAACAACCCCTCCAAGGATACAGGCGTGCGGAGACTATTGCACCCGCCCCTTTCGAAACAAGGCTGACGATCAGAACTTCTCGCCTCGAAGCGCGGGCCCGGGAGCGCTCCTTCGCCGCCAGGCCGCCGGGGTCAAGCCCAGGGACGTCGGCTCCTGGCGCTGGCCCCGGTTGCGCACACGGACGCGCCCCGGGCCGGGTCGCCGCACGTCGGCATGTTCCGCGCAACATCGACGTGAGTGCGTGCTGGCTTACTGTGAAGGAGGTCAGGCCAGGTCCATGGCACCCACGCTTGATGCAAGGACGTGTCGATGCGCTGGCGGACCCGGACGCCCACGAGGATCTGGAGCTGCGTCAGTGGGTGCGGTTGGACCGCAATCTCACCGCAGCGGAACGGGCCTTCGAGCGCTTCTCCGCGCCGCGAGGACGAGTGGGCGAGCCGCCGAGGTGGCCAGGGGCGTCGAGGGCCGTGCCCAAGCTGGACACGCGAGCGAAGCCCCTTTGGCGCTCTCCAGGGTCTCTGGCCCTCCAACACCGTCGAGTTGACAAGAGAGCTCAACAAGATCGCAGACGAAGTCTGCACCCAGGCTCCAGGCTCCACCGATTGGCGACCACGCCATGATTCTCCGTCGAGGAGAGCTACTTGAGATATTATAAACTTTCAAACGACATGCGCATCCTGGACCGATGGACGTTTGGCGATCCAATGGATGGGGATGGTCAGGAACTCTGGCATGGGCATCTGACCGAAGGGCTGCCCATCTCGGTGCGGGAGCCCCTCCGCATCGGGCTGTATGCCCCTGGGCGCCCGCTGGACTTCTCGACCACCGCGCTCTGCGTCCCTATCATCCACGGCAAGGTCAAAGAGCTCCTCGAGCAGCTTGGGTTGGACGGCCAGATGCAGTTGTTTCCCATCGCCGTCGAAGGGCAATCAGCGCCCCGCAAGGTAGGGGACGCCGAGATATTCCGCCCATGGGGCTGGCAGACGAACATCATCGTTTCCGAGCGAGTCAAACGGGCCATGGAGGAGTCTGGTATGACAGGTGCGCGCTTCACGGAGGTCTGACGGACATTCCGACCCCCGTGAGCCTTGTCCTCGCTTCAGCTCAGGGTTCGATGGACCGTACCGGCTTCTTGCCCCGGTCCTTCGAAATGGGCAGATAGCATTTGCCTTTGTACTCGGCCTGGACGTCCTTCAGACAGGGAGGACGCCGTTCCACCGTGAACCAGCATCCCCCGTTGATCTCCACCTCATCGAGTTCGGGGTAGCAAGGCTTGGTCGACTGGTTGTCGAAAGGCGTGGCAGGCATGGGATAGCCGATGGCGTCCGCTCCCGGATACTTCGAGTTGCCCAGAATCCATACATGGCGCTTGGATGGACCTTCGGTCTCCATGGCGGACGAGGCCAGCCCCGGACCGGCGGACCCGTGCTCGGCGCAAAGCCAGACACCGAGCCCCAGCGAGAGCACCAGGAGGGCCGCGAGCGCCAGCCCACGTCCGAAGCGCGGCTCCCGCTCCGTCGAAGGCGGCGCCGAGGGCATCGCGTGTGGTCTGGGACTGGAAGCGACATGGGCTCGCACCTGGGGGTTGTCCTCCACGCGTGTGATCGCCGCGGTGGTCAGTACGAGGATGTTGGCCACGTCCGAGAGATCGGGTGGGGCGGGCGCCTCTTCCACCTTCACGGACACGGTGGACCACCTCGGGTCGAAGGAGAGCTGGATCCGCAAGGGGCCCTCGGGCTGCCAGTTCACGTTCGCGCCAGGCTGCAACAGGAGCACCGGCGCTCCCGTGCCCTCCTGCCAGGCTTCGTAGAGCCGCCCCAGGCCCGGTCCGAGCTCGTCATGACTCGCACCGAGGTAGAACGCGCCCCACCTGTCTCGCGTCCAGTGTTTCTCTTCCGCCATGTGTCACTCCTTTCTCATGTACCCAAGCGGAGTTGACCTCTGAAGTCAACCGCCTTGGAGGCTCCTGTCGGGTTCGATTCATCCCGAGCGGGCGCGCAGCCGCGCCACGTGGGCGGCGATCTCCCTCAGGGCCTCCACGTGCGCGGGGGTCCAGTTCGTGGACGCGCTGGTCGGATGCGACTCCGTGTCGTGCTCGTCGCCCAGCCCCGCCGAGCGGGAGGCGCGCACCCTCGTCATGATCTGCTCGCGCAGCTCATTGGGGGCTTCGACTCCCTCGATCAGTCCGACATGGCTGGAGTGCTCCAACTGTTGACGAGGGCCGCTGCCTCCACCCCGGCCGTCTCGATCACCAGATCCGAGAAGCCGAGGAGCCGCTGGAGCGGACCCTGGGTGATCTTCACGTTCTGGACGTTCTCGAAGGTGATGGTGGTCTCGTGGAGCGTCCACACGCCGCGCCGGATGCGCAGGGAGCGGTCCGACAGGACATACCAGGTGGTGTCATAGCCCAGGTGGATGGACACATAGCTGGCGAGCCCCATGCCGAGGACGACGACGAACACGGGCACGAGCACCGCCACCGCCAGGACCGGGCGTGAGATGAGGATGACGAGGCCCACGGCGGAGATCGGGAGCACCGTCGCGAGCAGGCCAATCCAGAAGCCCACCTTGCGGTAGAGCAACCAGCCATCGCACGGGCGCATCGCCAGGACCGGCTTCCGGGAAGGGATGGCGGCTGGCGCGGCACATGGAACAGCTCCGTCAACACGGCCCAGACGCCCTGATACACCCACGCGGAGGCTTGCCTCGTGAGCGGTGCCTTCATGAGGAAGAACCCTCCCCGGACGAGGCGCCGGCGATGACCGACAGATCCGCCGCGATGCGCCGCAGCAGCACCAGGGCTTCATCCGAGGACGCCGCGGGAGCACCCTCGAGAGCGGGCGGGGTGGCGGACTCGGCGAGTCCCCGGGCGCCGCGCATCTTCGTGTAGAGGAAGTCGCGCAGCTGCTCGAACTCGAGGATGCCCTCGATCTGCATCTCGGGGGTCGCGCTGCCGCTGGCGGTCTGGATGCTGACGGTGGCCAGTCCCATCCAGCGCTGCAGGAGGTTGCGGGTGACGTGGATGTCCTGGATGCGCCGGTAGGTGAGGTGGATCTCCCGCCGGAACAGGATGCCCCAGCTCATCGACACCCCGTCCTCGCCGAACGAGTACTTGAGCGTCTCGTACCGGAAGAAGCTCACGAGCCAGGCGATGGGAAAGGCCACCAGCGCGGCCAGTGACACGAGGGTGTAGTAGCGCAGCAGCACGGGCGCGGGCCGGGTGAGGCCGCGCGGATCAAACGGAGGAGGGGACGCTGGGGCCATCGTCCAGCCATCGTACCCCTCCTCGGAGTCCGGTAGGCGCTCGCGGGGGCTAATTCTCCAGCATGAACTCGCGAAGGAACTGATTGACGAGCTCCGGCTTCTCCAGGGTGACCGAGTGGTCCGCGTCGGGGATGCGCCGGAAGGTGAGGTCATGCACGTAGTCCTCCAATCCCACCGGCCAGACGGCAGGAGATAGGGATCCCTCTCGCCGTGGATGAAGAGCACGGGCACGTTCACCTGGAGCTGATACGGCGCCAGCCCATCCAACAGGTTGCTGCCTCCCAGGCTGCCCTGGCCATCGGGAGGACCGATCTCCGCCGCCCGGTAGTAGTTGAGCCCGCCGGTGATGGCGCCCGGCTGCTTCCAGGCGGCGACCATCTCGGCCTCGTCCTCGGCGGAGATCTGGGCGCCCAGTTGCCGGGCGGCCTCGAACATCCCCTGCCGCCCGAAGGCGTAGTCATCGGCCATGATGAAGGGCTCGGCCTCGGGCGAGCGGAAGAGCAGCATGTACTGGCTGGCCTGCTGCTGGGTGGCGTCCTCGCGCAGGTCCCGGTCGAGCAGGGCGGGGTGCGTCATGTTGATGGTGACGAACCGGCTCACGTACTCGGGATGGCGCAGCACGAAGCTCCAGCCCACCAGCGCACCCCAGTCCTGCGAGACCAGGGTGAACTTCGTGATCCTCAGGTGCTCCGCCAGCGCGCGGATGTCCTCCACCAGGTGCTCGATGTGATACTGCCCGACGTCGGCCGGCTTCGAGCTCAGGTTGTAGCCACGCATGTCCGGGGCGATGACCCAGTGGTCCCTGCCCAGCGCCTCGAGCTGCTTCTTCCAGATGCCCCAGTACTCGGGGAAGCCATGGAGGAAGATGATGGGTTCACCGGCACCCCGCGTCACGTAGTGCATGCGGATGCCATTGATGTCCGCGTACTGGTGTTCCAAGAGGAGATCCTCTTGGGCCTGGTTCGTTCCGAGGGTGCTCCACACCGCATTGCCCCGTGGGGCCCGCGCGAACGCGGACGTGGCACACACGAGCCCCATGGCAATCAGACCCAATCTGCTCAACCCCATGAACAATCTCCTCGGGTGCAAACACTGCGGGGAACTCCAGCCCGACGGTGACTGGAATGGCCACCGTGCTCGAGCCAGACATCGAGCAGTATACATCTGAAAACATGAATAAATCAGAAATTCATGAAAACTCTATTTCACCGGAATATTGTAGCGCGGGGAGACGGCATCCCCCGGCTTTCATCTTCTTGGAAATCGAGCGATGTGCGTGGCGAGCCACTGCTCCGTCCGGGCCTTGTCGGGATGTCCGAGCCGCTGCCAGTAGGCGTGGGCCTCGGAGGCCAGCTCCCGGGCGCGCGCGGAGGCGGTGCCGAGGCTCCAGAGCGTCTGGGCCAGCTCGAATTGCACCTCGGCGCGGGTGGACTCCTGGGCCCGCGTCAGGGCGCGCTCGAGCAGGGGGAGGGCCTCGGGGGCGCGGCCCTGGAGCCGTCGCATCCGCCCGAGGCCGAGCAGGGATTCGGCGATGCTGGGGTGCTCGGCTCCCAGCACCTTCTCCTTGAGCGCCAACGCCTGTTGCTGCCGCGCTTCCGCTTCCGGGTAGCGTCCCAGGTCCGCCAGCACGGAGCCCAGCAGGGTCAGGGGCTCGGTGCGGAAGGGATGCTCGGACCCCAGTTGCTTGTCGATGAGGGCCAGTGCCCGCTCCAGGGGGACGAGCGCCTCCTCGGGCCGGTCCAGCTTCCAGAGCACCATGCCCCGGCTGACGAGGGCGTGGACGAGGTAGGGGTGCTCGGGGCCCAGCACGTCCTCCCAGAGCTCCTGGGCCCCCTCGAGGTGCTTCAGGGCCTCCACATAGGCGCCTTGCTGGAACAGGGCGAAGCCGAGGTTGCTGTGGTAGCCCGCCACGTAGGGGTGGCGGGGCCCGCGCACCTGCTGACACAGCGCGAGCGCACGCTCGAAGCAGGCTTGGGCTTCGTCGTGGCGGCCCTCGCCGTTCCACCACGTGCCCAGGGCGTTGAGGGCCTCGGCGCGGGCCAGGGCGTTCTCGGTGCGGGACGCGACCGCGGAGGTGATCAGCGCCAGGTCGCGCGCCTCCTGGTAGCGGCCCTGCCGGTTGCCCACCAGCAACGTCAGCAGACCCCAGGTCTGGGCGTGCAGCGCGTCATCCCGCCCCTCGGCGGCCAGGGGGATCGCCTCGCGGACGCGGGCCTCGGCGCGCTTGAACTCCCCGGCGCCCTCCAGGTTCTGGGCGAGCTGGAACAAGGCCCGCGCGCGCAGCGGGGGATGGGGCACCTCGGCCACCCGGGGCAGCAGCGCCTCGCCGAACGTGATGCCCTCGGCGTACTTGCCCGCCTCGTAGAGCGCTTCCAGCTTGTCCACCTCGCTCTGGAGGGACTCGGCCCGGGCGCGCACCTGGGGATCCTCCGGGGGCGGCACGGCGGCCGTCAGCACCCGGGCGTCCGCGCAGTACTCCAGTGGAGGCAGGCCCCGGGCGGCCTCCACGGCGCGGGGCAGCAGCTCCGCGTCCGCCCCCCGGCCGAGCAGCCCGGTGAGCGCGCCCAACCGGCCGCGTGCCCGCTCCAGGCAGTACTCCTTCAGCACCGCCGAGCTTCGTGGCTCTCCGGCCTGATCGCGAGTCTCCTCGCACGCCTCGGTGCGCATCCGCGTCCAGGTGCGGGTGTAGCCCTCCAGCGTCTGGAGCACGCGGTCGGCGGTGGCGGGCGCGTAGTCCAGTCGGGTGCCTTCCAACGCCTGCCGCACCCGCTGCCGCACGGAGTCGTCCCAGACGCCGGCCAGCTCGCGCTCGAGGTGGGCGCACTCGGGCCCCTCGTCGCGCTGCTGCATCCACCCTCCGGCGGCCAGCGCCGCCAGTGCCAGTCCGGCCGAGACCCGGACGATCCGGCTCAGCCGCTCGCGGCGCCGGACGTCGGGATCATCCGACAGGGCCGCGAGCAGGGTGGACATGGAGGCGGGGCGCTGGAGGGGCTCGACGGACAGGCCCTGGAGGACGGAGCGCATCACCCAGGCGGGCAGGTGGGCGGGAGGGGGTTGATGCGCCCCTCGAAGCGGGCCCGGGTGCGCTCGACGTCCGTGTCCCCCACGAAGACGGGCTGGTCGCAGAGCGCCTCGTAGAGGGACACGCAGAAGGAGTAGACATCGCCGCGCGCGTCGGCCGGGGCGCCGCGCAGGACTTCGGGGGCGAGGAAGCGGGGGGTGCCCACGACGAAGCCGGCGAGGGTGAGTTCGGAGTCCCAGGTTCCCGGCCGCGCGGGGGCGGGTGGGGGAGCGAGGGGCGCTTCGGCGAGGGGCGGGTGCGCGCGACGCCGAAGTCCGTCACGCGCACGCGCCCGTCGCGGCCGACGAGCACGTTGTCGGGTTTGAAGTCGCGGTGGATGAGGCCGGCTTCATGGGCGGCGGCCAGTCCGCGTCCCGCGGCGAGGAAGGAGTCCAGCACCTGGCGCCAGGGGCGGGGCGCTCCCGCAGCCACTGCCGCAGCGTCTGCCCCTCCACGTACTCCATGGCGATGAAGAACGAGCCATCCTCCAGGCGGCCCGAGTCGTAGACGGCCACCACGTTGGGGTGGTTGAGGCGGGCCATGGCCTGGGCCTCGCGCACCATGCGCAGCTCCGAGCGGGCATCGTCATCCGGCTCGGTGCGAGCGCGCAGCAGCTTGAGGGCCACGCGCCGGTCGAGCTGGGCGTCATAGGCGGCGAGGACGATGCTCATGCCGCCCTCACCGAGGGGTTGCAGCACGGTGTAGCGCCCGGCCAGCGTCGTTCCCGAGGCGGGCACCTCGCGCGGGATGGACCTGGGCCGCTCCTCGGGCACCGTCGCCGTCTTTTCAGAGGACTCGAAGGCGCCTTCCCCGTCCGCTGGCCACTCCGTGTCGCTCATCCCACTGCTCCCAGTGTTACCGGATATTCACGTAAAACGGGAACGCATCCGATACCTGGGGTGAGCGGAGGACAAGGGCGGGGGACCACCTTTGGCCCCTCGGGGTGATGGCTCTGTTACGAAGAGAACAACGTCCCCTGAATGGCAGCAGAGGCCGGAGGGCCGCCACACGCTCTATTGTGTGCTCAGTTCGCGGTCCCACTCATACAACTTCTCGAGGAGATCCGCCGTGCACGCACCGGATACGTATTCGAATGATGCGGGTTCGAGCGAGCCGAGGCGTTCCCGTTGGAAGGAGGGATCCGACAGAACTCGAGGGTGTTTCAAACCGCGTGCGGAGGAAAGAGCACGCGGCATCTGTCGGAGGATGGCTTCGATGCAGTCCTCTCGCGTCGCTCGTGCCATACGCTCCGCGGCCATTTTCATACATGCTCGTACCGAGGATTCCACCATGGGGCACCAGGCATTCATGGCCCAGCCACAGGACTCCACCATCAGTTCCTCCAAGGAGTGCGTGGCGTTCGGAGAGCTGAAGAGATAGCGAGTGGATTGGAGCGGCTCCCAGAAACGCAGGAGCGCTTGCAGGCGCGAAGCCGTGCGTTGCGCGCTCACCGGGCCCATGTGCGTCGTGGCGAAGAACAAGGCTCCCCATGCCGTCTGACGGAAGAACGATTCATAGGCATTCCTCGCGGGATACGGGTTCTGCCCTTCTGGGGCTTCAGACAAAGCCGTCATGACATGAGACACCATGTATAGCCGCCGGGCAGGTTGCTCCCGCTGGGAGTCGACCACCTCGTGGGTAATCACCACCTCACCAGAGGAAATCTCCTGCAGTTGCCGGGGGATGGGGAAGGTGCCGTCCTCTCGGTACTGCTTGCCGCACCGCAAGCCCTCCCTCCTTGTCTTCTGGCGCACCGAGGATTGGGTGCCATGCAGGAAGGACGGCAATTGCAGTGGAGCGGACTGTCCAGGCGCCATGGGGGGTTCTATCAGGCCGCGCGCTCATTGAGGAAGGGACATTTCCGCAGCGTCGGGAACCTATATTGGGGAAGGATGAATTAAGATATGGAGGGCCTATCCACCTTCTGGATGCTTCTTTCCCGAGCCCGTTCGGCCAATTTTTACGACACTTGGCTCTGCGGTTATTCGTTCTAATTTAGAAACTCGTGTGGATTGAAAGGTGCATGAGAGAGAATGTAATGTAGATGGAGAACGTTATGAGTTTTTATCGGTTGAGCGAATTGTGAGCCACTGAATAAAGTGATTAGGCAGATTCAACGCAAGGCCGTAAGATAGAGAGAGAAGGATGGCGCGAACACCATCTGGACCTGAAAGCTGACTGGCCTGGGCCAATTCTTTTTCGACCATGTTAGGTGAACGGAATTGGAATTTTGCGGACGAAAAGCGCCACTGCCAGAAGTCCCGCATGAATGGATGAACGATGAGGCGCATTGTGCTCCCCTTGAGTTTCAATGTTTCCATTGCGTAGTTCAAGGCTGTAATGTGATTCGCTAGCGTTTGTTTAACGGAGACGTCGGGGGCGAAAGATGCTCCAAAGAGCGTTATCGCCTTGAGTAGATTCTCTTGTGTTTGCTCCGCTTCTTCTAGGAGTAGATCGAATTCGCTTTTAAGTGCGCCTCGCACGAATGTTGCGTCGATGATTGAGGCTGCCAGTTCCCACGGTTTGGGCTGAGTTGATTGCTTCGAGAGTTGTTGACAGACTCCGATCACTTCCTGTGCTGCCGTTTTTGCAAGTGGATCGCCTTGGTAGTTCATGTGCAAGAGACGTACGAATACTGGAAAAAACGATTGGTAACGCCCCATGGCTTCCCCATCCTTACGGAGCAGTTGCTCGTCGGAGGAGTGCAGTTCTTTATTCAGCCCATGCCGCGATTCCCGTAAGAGTGTTGTAGCTGCCGAGACACTTCCTGTAATGGCAGTTGCGAAGGCATTGGTAATGAGTAGGTAAGGCAAGGCCAAATTTGCGAGAAGCGCCCGGGTAGATTCGCTGCCTGACTTCTCTGCGATCTGTATGCCGTGCTCTGCCCACCTGCGGGCTTCCTGATCATCGCCGATAGAATCAGCGTACATCGCTAGCTGGGCACAAATAAGAGCTGTCTTGTTAGAGTCAAAAATTGTAGCAGCTGCTTCGGAATAGCGGAGGAATATGCCCGGCAATGGTTTCACATAGGGTTGTCCTCCATCAATGGTGCTTGGTGGTAACCCAGTGGTTGCAATACTATGATAGTAGCCAATCGAGTGGCCTATGATGGAGAATAGCGCTTTCCAGTGCGGTGTGTCCTCTTGAGCCAGTAGAATTTCTTCAGCCGTCTTCGCCCAAGCCTTGTAGCCTGCTTTGATCCCGTTTAGGTCTGAGAGCAGGATGCTGAGTTCACCAAGCGCTTTTATTCGCTCAAAGCTTAACTCAGGATGCACAGTTGAGAATTGTACAGCTTTGTTTGCAAAGTTGATTGCTTCCTCGGCATCTGCTGTTTGGGCTGCTAGGCGGGCTGCCTCAATATACCCATGAAGCCGGTTTACGATGGCAAAACTTCCCGTGTCGATTGAAATTGCAGATTTTAGTTCCGCGAGCCCTTCATCAATTTTTCCCGCATGCCCAAGTTGTCGGCCAAAGTTCGATTGAATGGCAAACCGGACTCGCGGCATGGCGCCGTAGCGTTTGAGCGCTTCTGTGGCGACCTTGGTTACACGGGAAATGTCCTGGGAGCTATCATAAATAACCATGAGCTGCGCTGCAACTGAGAATCCAGCAAGTTCAATCAAGTTGAGCTTTTGGGCTTCGCGCTCAAGATCTTCTTGCGCAGCGAGAACTGCTAGCCAGTTTCGGCTTTCGGCGGGTTTTTTGTACTCCTCTAGCGCAAATCGTTGGGGGAGTAGAAGGCTCGATTCATCACGAATGCTGGGCGTATTGATCTGCAGAGCGCTCTGACGCCCGGTTTCTCCAATTTGCTGAACTGTCTTCAACCATTCTCGAAGATCGTCAATGGTTTCGACGCGGGCGCTGTTTATCCAGATCATGCCATAGAGACCTGTTAGAAAGTCTTCAGGGAGCTGCTCTGCGTTGGTCTCTACGGCGTTCTGTGCCGCAGCAACAGCCTGTCGATAGTATTTTTCAGACAGCGAAGCAGATACCTCTGTCCGTAGTGGTCCAGCGTTCAGACTCGCGTGGATGACAGCGAGTGTGTCGGTGCTGGTCGCCTCTCCGAGAAGAGCGTCCAATTGCCGAAGTGTATATGTTGTGTCCTCGTGTAGTGCGTCGAGCACGCGCACCTGCACGCCGCGAACATACAGCTTTACTGAGCGACTCATTCCATTCGGCAGATCATTGTTTATCCATCGCCTGGATAGGCTCAATCGTCGAATTCTTGTTGGAATTTTCAGAGCATTTGTCATCGCGAAGAGGTAAAGCAATCCAGCCCTGTCGTGTAGTTGTCCCTTTGTGAAGTAGTAAATGGCGGTGTCTGCCTCAAAAATTGATAGGGGTCGACGGCTGGTGATGTCATTGCCCAGGCTTTGGTGAATGTTCCTCTGGACATCTTCCGGCAAATTCTTGGTGCCTAATCCTTCTAGGAGCGGTGAGAGCGAGTAACGATCTGCAGCGGTGTCTTGAATCCAGAAACCGCGCAACTCGTCCAACTGTTCGAAAGGGGCTGGGATCACAGGAATGACAGCAGAGACAATCTGTAGGTGTCGCTCGCGGATAGGTTCTACCACGAGATCGAGACGGTACAAGAGTTCACGTGGTTTGTCTCCTTCAACTGTTCGAAGAAGCAGTTGCTGCGTCTCTTTTTGTACATCTTTGGCAAATTCTTTTTGAGCTACAGCTTGGAGTGTCTCTGTAGTGAGCAACCAGCCTTGTTTTTGCAAGTATCGGATAAGAGCACGAACCAGCATGGGATGGCCCGTTGTTGCTTCCTGCACTACTTGGATGGCAGTAGGTTCGAGTATATTCTCGGGCGCTTTATGGGCGAGAAGCAGTTCCCGTATCTCGTCCGGTTGGAGTAATGGGACTGGCCTTTCTATGAGAAAGCCTGTCGGTGTGTCTTCTTTGAGCGTCAGTGGAAGGGGCGCTGAGATTGTTGCGATGAGTTTCACCTTTTGAGGAGCACTGCTGGCAAGGTGGAGCATGTGTGTCGTGAGTTGATCTCCAGAACTAAGGCGAGGAAGATCGTCTAGGACTATGTGCGTTTTGTGATTGGCATGTGCGACAGATTGAGCAGTCTCAAAAAGAGCAACGCTCTCCTCGGGCTTCTTATGGCGCAGTGCGAGCCATAGGGTTTTCTCTGGCTCAATGAGAAGCCGCGCGAGTTGTGTTTTTCCAATGCTTGCTTGGCCAGAGAGAACGAGGATTGATGCTATGTCGAGATCGGCCTGAAGCGACTTGACTAGCTCGGTTCGACGAATAATGCCTTGGACCAATGGAGGAGAGACATAGACAAACGTGCTGGGACCTAGCGTGATGGTGGTCGGCAGGCCTTGTGATGTTACAATGCGCTGTAGTTCAGCACGGTGGGTTGCAAGAGTTTCCTCAACATCAAGCAGGCCATGCTGCACTGTCGTAAGCCCCTGCTCAACTGTTTCGAACCGATTTTCAAGTACTGCGAGATGTCCAGTTACTTGTGCGAACAGCGCTTGATACTGAGGAGCAAGCGGTGGACGCTTAAGTACATTACTTAGCTCAATCTTCGTGAGCGTCTTCAATCCTCGTTCTGAGAGCAGATGGAAGATGTGAAAAAAGAGCCGCTGGTAGAAGTCCTGAGATTCCTCTTCGGTTGCAGCCAATTTACGCTGGACGATCTTTGCACGAATGTCTGCACCCAGTGCATTCAAATCACCAGTGTTGAATGACCATTCGATGAGCTTCATGAACTCGAAGAACGCCGCTGCTGATGTGCCTGAGAGGAAGGCCTTGAACTGCTTCCAGGTGTTTTCGGCAAGTCCCTCGGGGCGCTCTGCCTCACGAACGAGCGTGAGAATCTTATTTACGGTGTCAACGTCGAATTGCCCTTTGTTGACAACGGTAGCCCAATGTGCGAGCGCGGGATATCTGGGCGTAAAAGGAGAGGGTTTCTCCGTACCTGCGTCTACGGTCGTCAAGAAACGAAAACGAAGTATTTGTCCGGGATTTTTTTCTTTGTGCTCAGCAACTGCAGCGAGAAATTCAATAACGGCAGACGACCGCAAGGTAACGTTCTTCTCCCGATATTTGATTTGCTCAAGGAGCCGGGTAGACTCCTCTACTCCAGATGCGGCGAGCACTTTCGCTACTGTATCGATGTCTTCGCCACGTTCGAGTTCCAGGTGCTCGTCGTCAGCGAGATCGAGCCACCGCTCAAGCGTGAGCGCTACCTGATAGACAAATCCGCGAATCGTTGCCCAAGCATCACGATCTCGTCCAAGCTGAAGCGCAGGGAGTGCCATGTGCCCCTCATTTCGTAAAAGTAGACCAACAGTGAGATCCTACAAAACTTGGTAAATACAGCCAACAACCCTCGTTTTGTTTGAAACTCTACAAACGAATAGGATGAAGGCGCGTGCAAAGTGGCGGATTGGCACGAGATGAAACGGAGCACCGCTTTTGATGCCATAAGGGCAGGGCATTGCAGTGCCGGTCGAGCTGGGCGTCATAGGCGGCGAGGACGACGCTCATGCCGCCCTCGCCGAGCGGCTCCAGCACGGTGTAGTCCCCGGTCAGCGTAGTACTCGAGGCGGGCCACCTCGCGCGGGATGGAACGGGGCCGCTCGAACACCGTCGCTGTCTTGTCGGAGGACTCGAAGGCGCCTTCCTCATCCGCTGGCCACCCGTGTCGCTCATCCCACCGCTCCCGGGTACTCACGTAAAAACGAGAGCGCATCCGATACGTGGGGGGACGGAGGATAAGGGCGGGGGACGAGTTCTCGCCCCTGGGAGAGGATGCTCTGTCACGAAGAGGACAGAGGGTTCATGCTGGATTGCCTTGTCTTCCGATGAGATGGATTGGGGACTGTGGCCCGCTAGGAAGCTACACCCCGCGCGAGTCGAAGTGCGCGAGCACCTTGCGGGCCTTGGCCACGTCTTCTCCGCGGCCCTGGTGCTCGAAGAGCGGGATGACCGTCTCGAGCTCGGCCCGCGCGCCCTTCCAGTCCTGCATGAAGGTGCACGCGATGCTCAAATCCCACCGGGCCCGCGACTCGTAGGCATGGTCGTGCAACTGCGAGTACAGCTCCGCGGCCTGCTGCAGGTGGGGCCGCGCCGCCTCGTGGTTGCCCAGGAGTCCCTCGGCCTCGCCCAACAGCAGCTCGCACAGCGCCAGGGCCTCCATGTCGATTTCCGGCTCCTTGCGCAGCACCTGCAGGGACTCGGCGAAGCGCTTGCGCGCCGCCTCGTACTCGCCCGCCTCCATGCGGATGTCGCCGATGTCCAACAGCAGCCGGGCCACGCGCGGCCCGTTCTTCGCCTGCCGGTAGAGCAGCAGCGCCTCCTGGAACTTCTCCTCGGCGCCCTTGGGCTGGCCGATCGCCCGCAGCGACTCGCCGATGGCCGCCCGGCACAGCGCCTCGTTCTCCTGATCCTTCAGGCCGTTGAAGAGCAGCGTCGCCTGGGCGATGTGCTCCACCGCGCCCCGATGGTCTCCGAAGTGGGCGCGCGCCACCCCGAGCCCGAAGAGCACCTGGGCCTGGCCCTCCTTGTCCCCCGCCGTCTGGAAGAAGCCCAGGGCCTCCTCGTAGTGGCGGCGGCTCTCGGCGTGCTCCTCCAGCATCCCGTGCAGCTCGGCCGGTGGACGAGCCCCCGGCCCGTCTCCGCCGGGTCTCCGGTGATGCGCGTCACGGCGAGCGCGTTGCGCTGGTCTTGGATGGCTTGGAGGATGTGGGCGCGTTCGGTGTCGTGGTGATTCATGGAGGGCAGGGGGGCTAGTTTTCCTCGGCCTTGTTACGGCGGCGCGGCGCCTTGTCCAGCGATTCCGCACGGCCGGCCTCGTGGACCAGCAGGGGCGAGAAGAAGCAATCCTTCTTGGTGTACTCGTCGAAGGAGAAGGCGAAGCGGTAGCTGGCGGCCGCGCGCTGGTTGCAGTCGGTGCGCTCGCAGAAGCGGCAGGAGATGCCGCTGGGGACGGCGTCCTTGCGCAGGTCCGTGGTCGGCAACCCGTACGCCGGTACTTGGCGTTCTCCGCGTGCGTGCCCAGGCCGATGGAGTAGGCCGTGCCGCGCACGATGGAGCCCTCGATGGGCTGCAACTGCACCTTGGCGAAGCAGAAGTAGGACGTGCCGTCCGGCATCATCGAGTACTGCCGGGTGATTTGGGACGGGTTGAGGAAGGCCGGTGCACCGCCCACTTGCCGCACGAGCCGCCGCCGGTGGCGAACTTGATGCCGGTGCCGCTGTAGCGCTTGGAGATGTTGCCGGCGATGTCCGCGCGCAGGAAGTGGAAGGGCAGGCCGCGGCGCTTCGGGTCCGACAGGTTGCACAGCCGGTGCGCCACCGTCTCGTACGTGGTGCCGAAGAGGTTGGACAAGAGCTCCACGTCGTAGCGCGTGCGCTCCACCTCCTTGAAGAACTCCCCGTAGGGCAGCATCAGCGCGCCGGCGAAGTAGTTGGCCAGATTCACCTTGATGAGCCGCAGCGTCTCCGCGTGCCGGGTGCGCGCCGCGCCCACGATGCGCTCCACCAGCTTCTCCTGGTCCAACATCAGGATGCCGAGCGACGCGGCGAGCTGGAACTTGAGTGGCTGCTCGGTGAGGTCCGGCGAGAGGATGAGCTCCTTGGTGTCCGGGTCCAGGCGGCGCACCACCGAGGAGCCACTGGAGGCGGCCTCCACGCGCACGCGGTAGCCGAAGCGCTCCTCCAGCATGGGGATGAGCTGGGGGCTCGACAGGAGTCGTCCGAGCTTGAAGTCGCGCCGCAGCGCCTCGGCCTGCTCCTCCAGCTCCGGGAAGTAGTTGTGGTGCGACTCGAGGAAGTCACTCACCTCGTCGAACGGGGAGTAGTCGAAGCGCGGCCCCTCCGAGCCGCCCGGCCCCGCGTTCATGCGCGAGCGCTCCTCGGAGTTGAGCTGCGCGAGCACGTTCTCCAACTGCGTGCGCGTGTTCTTGTAGAGGTTGAAGAGCGCCGCCACCGTGCCGGCCAGCTTCGGCTCCGCCGACAGGCTCTGCAGGGACTCGGAGTCGATGTCGAGGCTCTTGAGCAGCGGCTCGTCCAACAGCTTCGCGAGCGCCTCGTCCACCCGGCCCTCGCCCAGCGTGGACATGAACTGCTCGGGATCCTGATCGAAGTAGCGCAGCGCCTTCCACAAGAGCGGGAAGGGCATGACGCGCTTGCCCTTCTCGATGAGGTTCAAGTACGCCGGGGACACTCCCAGATCCTTCGCCGCGTCCGTCTGCTTGATGTTCCGGGCGAGCCGCAGGCCGCGCAGCTTCAGTCCCACGTTGGCGTTCAGTGCGTTCTCGTTCATCGCCATCTCTGGGCCGGCGCCCATGGACCCGCCGGCTTCTCCGTTCCTCGAACTGTGCGAGCGCGTTTACTGATTTGCAATCAGCGTTTTCGGAGAAAATATCCCGGAACTCCAAGGCACCGGGAGCCCCCCAGGCAGACGCTTCGCCAGCTTTCGACATTCCAAACCGTTGATTCAAAAGGGGGTTTTCGGGCCTCATGGACTGGAGTCCAAGGGGCAGGCGGGCTGTCAAATTCCATTCACCCCGTTTACCGCCACCTGGACAGGGAGGTGGAAAACCCAGCAACTCCCGGGAGGACGGGCACCGCCCGGGCATGGAATCCCCCGGGCCGTGTTCGCCCCGATGTAACTCCCGTCGGGCCCCGGGCGTATGGTGGCGCGGGCTCCCTTCGTCTCCGGGCGAAGGGGGTTCTCCACACAGGTGCATCCGTCCCCGGCCCGTCCCCTGAAAGGAATCGCCATGAACCTCAAGACCCTGACCGCCCTCGTGGGCTCCTCTCCCTCGGCACGCTCGCGACCGGCTGTGCGACCGCCAAGACGGCGGCCGCTCCGGCCGAGCAGCAGAGCACGGGTGCTCACGCGGCCAGCGCCGTCCCCGCCGAGGGCTCCGCCGCCCCCGCCGCCGAGGGCACCGCGACGCCCTCGACCGAGAAGTCCAGTGAGAGCAGCTGTGGCGCGGGCGGCTGCGGCGCCAACGGCTGTGGTGGCAAGAAGAAGTAGTCGAAGGAGCCGTCGAGGATGGCCCCCGGTGCTCCGGGGTTGTCTTCCGGGCGGTGGGGAGCCCTCTTCCCGCCGCCCGTGTCTTTTCTCCAGGAGCCGACATGCCGGTGGCACACGCGCGAAGGTGGGGCGGCGAGCCGCTCGGGGTGGGAATCGGGCTGCGGCGCGAGTTCTATGCGCGACTGCCGGAGACCCCCCGCGCGCTGGATTGGGTGGAGATCGTCCCGGAGAACTTCCTCACGCTCGGTGGCCGTCCGCAGCGGGCGCTGGACGCGTGCCGCGAGCGCTGGCCGGTGCTGCCGCATGGGGTGGCGCTGAACGTGGGCGGTCCGGAGCCGCTGGACGAGGCCTACCTCTCCGGGCTCCAGGCGCTGGTGGAGCGGCTGGACGCGCCCTTCTTCTCGGATCACCTCTGCTACGCGCGGCTGGGAGGCGGCTACCTCTACGATCTGCTGCCGCTGCCCTTCTCGCCCGAGGCGGTGGAGCACGTGGCGCCGCGCGTGCGCGAGGTGCAGGCGCGCGTGGGCCGGCCCTTCCTGCTGGAGAACCCGAGCTACTACGCGCGCATGCCCGGCGGCACCCTGGCGGAGGCGGACTTCCTGCGGCACGTGGTGGAGGAGGCCGACTGCGGCCTCTTGCTGGACGTGAACAACGTGTACGTGAACGCGTGCAACCATGGCTACGAGCCGCGCGCCTTCGTGGACGCGCTGCCGCTCGAGCGCGTGGGGCAGCTCCACCTCGCGGGGCACGAGCGGCGGCCCGACGTCCTCATCGACACGCATGGGGCGCCCGTGTGCGACGAGGTGTGGTCGCTCTACCGCTACGTGCTCGAGCGCACCGGGCCGGTGCCGACGCTCATCGAATGGGATCAGGACATCCCCTCGCTGGAGGCGGTGCTGGACGAGGCGGATCGGGCGCGGGAGCTGCTCCAGGGGGTGGCGCGATGAAACCGGGACTGCGTGGCTTCTTCGAGTCGATGGAGGCGTACTTCGCGGACCCGGGGCTGGAGGCGCTCGAGCGGCTGTACGCGGCGCACCCGGACTGGGACGCACCGCGCTCGCGCATGGCGCTCTATGGCCAGATGGTGCGCCACCATGGCGAGGCCACCCTGGACAAGCTCTACCCGCGGGTGCGCGGGTGCGTGGAGCCGGCGCTCTGGGCGGAGCTGGTGCGGGCCTACGGCGCCTCGCGTCCTGCCCGTCCCTTCGAGATGAACCGCCTGGGCGAGGGCTTCGCCGGCTTCCTCGCGGACGAGGCGGGGGCGCGCGGGCTGCCGGACTTCCTGCCCGCGCTGGCGCGCTTCGAGTGGACGGACTTCGCGGTGTACACGTCGATGGAGCCCGTGCCCGCGCGCGTGGAGCGCCTGACGGTGAACCCGACGCTGATGATGTTGGAGCATCCCTTCCGGCTGTGCGCGTTCATGCGGGCCGGGGTGGGCGCGCGGCCGGAGCCCGGACAGGAACTGGCGCTGCTCTGGCGCCACCCGGAGCGGCTGGTGACGATGTACCTGGAGGCCGAGGAGCGCTCGTTGTTGGTGCTGAAAATGGCGGTGGAGGGGTTGGAGCCCCGTCAGGTGGCGGAGGCGACGGGCGTGGAGGAGGCGGTCATCCGTGCCGCCGTGGACACCCGGGTGGCCGACGGTCTCGTCCTGGCGCCGTGATGGCGCTTCGCGCTTCCCCCGGCGGAGGCGTTGGGCAGAATGGCCGCGCGTTGTTTTCCAGTGAAAGGACCCAGGCATGCGCGTCATCAACTTCAATCCCGGCCCCGCGGGGCTGCCCCTGCCCGCGCTCGAGCGAGCGCGGGACGAGCTGCTCGACTTCCAGGGCTCGGGCATGTCCGTGATGGAGCACAGCCACCGGGGCAAGGAGTACGAGGCCGTCCACGACGAGACCATCTCCCTGCTCACCGAGTTGCTGGGCATTCCGGACACCCACCAGGTGCTCTTCCTCACGGGTGGGGCGTCGCAGCAGTTCGCCCAGGTGCCGATGAACTTCCTGCACCCGGGCACGAGCGCGGACTACCTGATGACGGGCGTGTGGAGCGAGAAGGCCTATGACGAGGCGTGCATCGTGGGCAAGGCGCGCATCGCCGCCACCACGGTGGGCCCGGACAAGCGCTACGTGCGCGTGCCCCGGCAGGACGAGCTCCAGTTGGATCCCCGGGCGGCGTACGTCCACGTGACGAGCAACAACACCATCTACGGCACCCAGTGGCACACCGGCCCGAGGTGGGCAGCGTGCCGCTCATCGCGGACATGAGCTCGGACTTCATGTGGAAGCCCATGGACGTGAGCCGCTTCGCCTTCATCTACGCGGGGGCGCAGAAGAACCTGGGGCCCTCGGGCGTGCTCATCGCGGTGGCGCGCAAGGACTTCATCGCCCAGGGTCGCCGGGACATCCCGAAGTTCTTCCGCTACTCCTCCACGCGGAGAACAACTCGCTCTACAACACGCCCCCCACGCTGGCCATCTACCTGTGCCGCAACGTGCTGGCGTGGATGAAGGCGCAGGGAGGGCTCGCGGGGATGGAGGCGCGAAACCGGCAGAAGGGCGAGCTGCTCTACCGCGCCCTGGACGCGAACGCCGGCTTCTACCGCGCGCCCGTGGAGCGTGAGTCGCGCTCCTTCATGAACGTGGTCTTCCACCTGCCCACCCCGGAGCTGGACGCCGCGTTCGTCTCCGAGGCGAAGAAGGCGGGCATGGTGGGCCTCAAGGGGCACCGCATCTGCGGGGGCATCCGCGCCTCCCTGTACAACGCGGTGTCGGTGGACGACGTGCGCGCCCTGGTGTCCTTCCTGGAGGAGTTCGCCCGGAAGAAAGGCTAGGGTGACACCTCCCCTTCCACAGGAGAGGTCATGAAGAACACCACGCTGTGTGCCGTGTTGTTGACCGCCGTACTCGCGCTGCCCGCCGCCGCCAAGGACGTGGCGGGGGTGGCGTTTCCCGACTCGGTGGCCGTCGAGGGCACGGAGCTGAAGCTCAACGGGGTGGGCCTGCGCAAGAAGCTCGTCTTCAACGTGTACGCCGCCGGCCTCTACCTGCAGAACCCCTCGCGCGAGGGCGCCCAGGCCATCGGCTCGGAGCAGATCAAGCGCGTGCGGATGTCCATGCTGCGCGACCTGGACAAGAAGACGATCTCCGAGGCCATCGTGGACGGCTTCAAGAAGAACGCGAAGGACAAGCTGCCCTCGCTCCAGCAGCGGCTGGACACCTTCACCTCGGCCATTCCGGACCTGAAGAAGGGCGACGAGCTGCTGCTCACGTACGTGCCCGGCCGGGGCACCACCATCGAGAGCAAGGGGGGACAGAAGATCTCGGTGGAGGGCAAGGACTTCGCCGACGCGCTCTTCTCGGTGTGGCTCGGCAACAACCCGGTCGACGGCGGCGTCAAGGACGGGATGTTGGGCAAGGAGTAGCGCCGCGCTTCGGGGTCGCCCTCCGGTACGAGGTTGAGGCGCGCGCGCCCGTGGCCGGATAGGGTGCGCGCTGCCTCATACCCCACACGGAGAACGACTGGATGAAGAAGGCATTGCTCGCCGCATGTTGTCTCGTGGCGTCCGCTTGCAAGACGGCGGAGCCCGCGCCCACGCCCCCCTCGCCCGCCACGCCCTCCACGCAGCCCCAGCCCCCCGCCGACTCCCGTCCGCTCTCCCCGGGTCTGGACCGGCCGCGATGAACGAGCAGGCCAACCCCTGCGAGGACTTCTACGAGTTCGCGTGCGGCAACTGGGTGAAGAACACGGAGATCCCCGCGGATCGCCCCCGCTGGTCGCGTGGCTTCGATGCCATCTCGGCGCGCAACGAGGAGCTCCTCCGGGAGATCCTCGAGGGCGTGTCCAAGGGCAAGGCGCCCGAGGGGCTCGCCTCCGCGCGGAAGCTGGGGGACTTCTACGGCGCCTGCATGGACGAGGCGAAGCTGGAGGCGTCGCTGCCGGTGCTCAAGGCGGAGCTGGCGAAGCTGACGGTGAAGAACGCGAAGGACCTGGCGCGGGTGGTGGGCACGCTGCACGCGCAGAACGTGTTCCCGCTCTTCCGGATGGGCGCCAACACCGACTTCAAGGACGCCAGCCAGATGATCGGCGAGGTGGACCAGGGCGGCCTGGGCCTGCCGGACCGGGACTACTATTTGAAGGACGACGAGAAGTCGAAGGCGCTGCGTGACGCCTACACCGAGCACGTGAAGAACACCTTCGTGCTGCTGGGCGAGCCGGCCGAGATCGCGGCCAAGAGCGCGGCGTCGGTGCTGGAGGTGGAGACGGCGCTCGCCAAGGCGTCGATGTCGCGCGTGGAGCGCCGCGAGCCGAAGAACCTCTACCACCGCCTGGAGCGCAAGGGCCTGAAGGCGGAGGCGCCGGGCTTCCCCTGGGACGAGTACTTCAAGGCCGCGGGGGCCGGGAGCGTGCAGGCGCTCAACGTGTCGCACCCGCCGTTCTTCAAGGAGGTGGAGCGGCTGGCGAAGACGATGCCGGCGGCGGCGTGGGCGCCGTACCTGACGTGGAACTACGTGTCGAGCGCGGTGCCGGCGCTGCCCAAGGCCTTCCAGGACGAGCGCTTCCGCTTCTCGCAGAACCTGACGGGCGCGAAGGAGGACGTGGCGCGCTGGAAGAAGTGCGTGCGCTTCACCAACCTGGCGCTGGGCGAGGCGCTGGCGCAGCCCTTCATCGAGCGCACGTTCGGCGCGGAAGGCAAGACGACCACGCAGCAGATGGTGCAGGAGATCGAGAAGGCCTTCGAGCGCAACCTGGACACCCTGGCGTGGATGGACGCTCCCACGCGCGAGCAGGCGCTGGTGAAGGTGCGCAAGATCGTCAACAAGATTGGCTACCCGGACAAGTGGCGGGACTACGGCGCGATGAAGGTGGATCGCGAGTCGTTCCTGCGCTCGATCATGGGGGCGAATGCCTTCGAGCAGGCGCGGCAGATCGCCAAGATTGGCAAGCCGGTGGACAAGGAGGAGTGGCTGATGTCCCCGCCCACGGTGAACGCCTACTACAACCCGCCCTTCAACGAGATCGTCTTCCCGGCGGGCATCCTCCAGCCGCCGTTCTTCGACCGCGAGGCCACGATGCCGGTGAACTTCGGGGCCATGGGCATGGTGGTGGGCCACGAAATCACCCACGGCTTCGACGACGAGGGCCGGCAGTATGACGCCGAGGGCAACCTGCGCGACTGGTGGACGCCGGCCTCGGACAAGGCCTTCCGCGAGCGCGTGGCGTGCGTGAAGGAGCAGTACGACAACTACACGGCGATCGACGACGTGAAGTTGAACGGAGCGCTGACGCTGGGCGAGAACGTGGCGGACCTGGGCGGCCTGAAGCTGGCCCACGCGGCCATGGAGGCCTGGCTGGCCCGGGATGCCGAGGCCGCGAAGAAGGCGGAGGGCTCGCGCTACACGCCGAGCCAGCAGTTCTTCATCGGCTACGCGCAGTCCTGGTGCTCGAAGTACCGGGACGCCTACGCGCGGCAGCTCGCGGTGGTGGATCCGCACTCGCCGCCGTACTGGCGGGTGAACGGCCCGGTGGGCAACCTGTCCGAGTTCCAGAAGGCCTTCCAGTGCAAGGCGGACGCGAAGATGGTGCGTCCCGCGGCGCAGCGCTGCGAGGTCTGGTAGGCGCTCGGGCGGCTCCGGCGCTCAGAAGAAGCTGAGCTGGGTGCCGGACTTCATGGGGCGGCGGAAGGTACTTTCCTTGTCGCCGTCCGCCTCCATGGGCTCGCTCGTCCTCAGTCCCAGACGGCGCGCGGTGGAGGAGAAGAGCTGGTGGAGGGTGTCGGCGTAGAGGCCCTCCCCGCGCATGCGGACGCGGAAGCGCGAGTCGTTGAGCTCGCCGCCGCGCGTCTCGCGGATGCGGTGTAGGACGCGCTCGGCGCGCAGGGGAGCTTCTCGCGCAGACGCTGCTCGAAGACGCCCTGCACGGGGCCGGGCAGGCGCAGCAGGGTGGAGAAGGCCCGGGTGGCGCCCGCCTCCTTCGCCGCGGTGAGCACGCGCACCATGTCCTCGTCATTGAGCCCGGGGATGAGGGGGGCGACGGCCACGCACACGGAGATGCCCGCGGAGGCCAGCCGCTCGATGGTGAGCAGGCGCCGTCGGGGCGAGGCCACATAGGGCTCCATGGCATGTGCCATGGCCTCGTCATGGAAGGGCAGGGTGATGGCCACCGTCAGCCGGGCCTGTTGGGCGAGCGTCTGGAGCACGTCCAGGTCGCGCTCGATGAGGGCCCCTTGGTGATGATGCCCACGGGGTTGCGGTACTCGGCGCACACCTCCAGGCAGGCGCGCGTGAGGCGGAGCGAGGCCTCGAGGGGCTGGTAGCAGTCGGTGACGCCACTGAAGGCGACCGTCTCGCCCTTCCAGCTCTTGCGCTCGAAGGCGTCGCGCAAGAGCTGCGCGGCGCGGGGTTTCACCACGAGCTTCGTCTCGAAGTCGGTGCCGGCGCCGAAGCCGAGGTACTCGTGGTAGGGGCGGGCGTAGCAGTACGCGCAGGCATGGAGGCAGCCGCGGTACGGGTTGACGCTCCAGGTGAAGCCCACGTCGGGGCTGTCGTTGCGTCCGAGCACCTCGCGGCTGTGGTCCTCGAGCACCTCCAGCTTCGTGGGAGGAATCTCCTCCAGGTACTCCACGGCGGTGGTGTCCCAGGGGTTGGGCGGATTGGAGACGGGACGCGGCTTCACCCACTCAGGGTGGGTCTGAAAGGACGTTCAGTCAAGTCGGCTCGTGGCCCGAAAAGGCGAAGGGCCTGGAACCTCTGGAGGACTTCTCCAGCGGTTCCAGGCCCTTCAGAGCGGCGGACCGGGTTCGAACCGGCGACCCCGAGCTTGGGAAGCTCGTGCTCTACCAGCTGAGCTACCACCGCGCGGCGAGCGAGGGGGAAAGTAGAAGGCCCATCGCTGCTTGTCAACGAGAAGTCTCGCGGGCGGAGCTACTCCCCCTCCTCGACCGTGAGCTGGTAGGCATCCTGGAAGTTGGCTTCACGGTTGCGCGCGTCGCGCACCTCCAGCACGTAGACGCCGGGCTCGGCGCTGTAGCGGATGGTCTCGGCCTGGTCGCCCTTGGCCCGGTCGGACGTCTGCACGAGCGACAGCTTGCCGTCCTCGCCCAGGCGGTGCAGGTACAGGCCCACGTCCACCTTGAGGATGCCCAGCAGCGTGGCCCGGATGGGCGTGCGCACCGGCCGGTCCGACAAGTCCAGCCGGTAGTAGTCCACGTCCTTGAGCGGATAGACGGTGCCCCGCACCGCCTTGCCGAGGGTGAGCTCGGTGGCGCGGTCCGCGCTGTTGTTCGGCTCACGCTCCTGGCTGCCATCGTCGGGCACGGTGGTGATGGACAGGCGGTAGGGCTGCTCCGCGTTCTCGTAGTCGCGCACCCACTTGCCGTCCTGCTTGCGCGAGGCCCCCTGCACCCGGAAGTAGCAGGTGCCACTGCAGGCCACGTTGTTGAGGCGCTCGGGCTCCTTGATGGCGCCATCGTTGGCGCGCTGGAGCACCGTCTCCTTCTGGCCCTCGCCCTCGGGGGGTTGAATGACGGACAGTTCCACGTCCACGCGCTCCACGCCCGACAGCTCCACCCGGGCGAGCACCGGCTCGGCCGTCTTCAGCACGAAGTTGTCCACGTCGCCCTTGGGCGAGAGGAAGCCCTCCTTGTAGCCCGCGAGCGGCAGGGGCGTGGCCTTGTACAGCTCGTCGTTGGGCTCCAGCTCCGCGTTGGCCCCGGCTTCCTCCAGGGTCACCGTGAGCGAGTAGGCCTTCTCGGTGTTGAAGCCCCGCTTCGCGTCCTTGCCCGTCCCGCTCCAGCCGCTCTTCACGACCAGGTACACCACGCGATCGGTCGCCCGGGCTCCCACGTTGCGCAGCGACAGGCCCTCGCCCTCGATGCTCTTGGTGGTGAACAGCGGCGCCTCGGCGGCCGTGAGGACCGAGAGCTCCGTGCGCACGCCCTCCACGCCCACCAGGTCGATCTTCAGCGCCACCGCGGGAGGCTCTTCTGGCACGGGGGCGGGCTGATTCGGGAGGGGGAGGGGAATGGGGACCTGGAGCGGCTCGCTCGGCGGGGGCTCCTGCTGGGCGGTGGCGGACGGGTCCTCTTCCGAGGGCTCCGCGGGCTGTCCCGGAGCGGGCTCGCTGGGAGCGCCGGGAGCGGGCGCCGCCGGGGCCGGAGCCGTGGGCGTGCTCCCGGCGTCGTTGGCGTCCGGGGCGGGCGCCGGGGCGGGCGCGGCCTGGGCCGTCTCGGGCAGCTCCAAGCGGTACCAGTCCTCGTCTCCGGCGTGACCGATGAAGCCCGCCACCGTCTGGCCCAACTGCAGGGGCGTGGCGTCCACGGCGCGATCATTGGGCTCGCGCTCCACGCCGTCCTCGGGGACGTGGTAGCGCACCTCGAGGGTGTAGGCGCCGCCCGTGCCCTTGCGGGCCGAGGCCACGCGCACCCAGCGCTCGCCCTCGACGAAGAGGTTGGGATAGCGCTCGGGCTTGCCCACCCCGGCGCTGTTGAGGTTGGCGCTGCGCACGCCGGGCGCGTCGTACACCTCCAGCACCACGTCTCCGCCGGGAATGCCGGAGACGCTCACGTCCGCCACGCGCGGGGTGCTCGGCGCGAGCCGGTACCAGTCCTCGTCGGGCTTGGATGGATCCGCGCCGAGGCTGGCGCTCACCGTCGCGTCGCGGGCGAGGGTGAGCGCCTGCTCGGGCCGATCATCGGGTTCCTTCTCCTCGAGCTGATCGGGTCCGGTGACCACGGGACCCGCGTCGGGAACCGAAACCTCCTTGTTCGAGCAGCCATTCGGGCAGCCGGCCAGCAACAGGCACAGCCACACCCCACCCAGACGTCGCATTCCATTCCCTCTTGGCATTCGCCTGCCTACTCAATCCCCTGGTGCCCGGGTGTCAAGGTCCGCCAACAGGCGGGTTGACGCTTTCATCCCGGCGGAGGGAACAAGTGAGGCCACGAGGGCGCTTTTTCGGGCCCGTCGGGTGGACGGGGGCCCGGTGGGGCGAGACGGAAGGGGGCCGGAGCGCGAGGGGCTCAGCCGGCGGCGGTCTTCTTCTTGGCGTTGAAGTGCCGGAAGAAGTCGATGATTTCCTGCTCGGCGACCTTGGCGTCGGTGGCGTCGGCGAACTCCGACTCGAGGAACATGCCGCCACACGACTCGCAGGTGTCGTAGCTCAGCGGATGCTGACGGTCTCCGCCGTCGACCCGGACGAGATCCACCTGGCACTCGGGGCACTGGCCCGTGAGCGCGTTCGCGTCGACCTTGCCTCCCTGGCTCTCGAGCCCAGGCAGGTTGTTGTGGAGCAGGATCCGGTTGAGATCCGCGACGTCAATCCAGAGTCCGCCGCAATCTCCACACTTGCGCAACGTCTCGTGGTCCCCTTCGAGATCAACCATCTCGACGCTGCAACCGGGGCAATTCATGGGGTGGATCTATCTCCTGTTGGGGGAGCTACGCTCCCGTGGGGGTGCGGTCCGGGTCACGGCTTGCCCCCGGGCGTTCTGGGAATGATAGGTCGCATGATTTTTGAGATGCAACCCAACCCCCGCATTGTGTTCACGCACCCAACCCTCGGGCCACCCCCCGGGGCTCAGGCCTTGACCCGGGCGATATCCGCTCCCAGGTCACGCAGCTTGCGCTCCAAGCGCTCGTAGCCTCGATCCAGGTGGTAGATGCGCTGGACCTCCGTCTTGCCCTCGGCTCGGAGACCCGCCAGGACCAGCGAGGCGCTGGCCCTCAGGTCGGTGGCCATGACGGGGGCGCCCGAGAGGCTGCGCACCCCCTTCACCACCGCCGTATGCCCCTGGATGGTGATGTCCGCCCCCATGCGGTGCAGCTCCGGCACGTGCATGAAGCGGTTCTCGAAGATGCGCTCGGAGATGACCGAGGTGCCGTTGGCCACCGTCATCAGCCCCATGAGCTGAGCCTGCATGTCCGTGGGGAAGCCCGGGTGCTCGGCCGTCTTCACGTCCACCGCGTGGATGACCGAGGGGGCCTTCACCCGGATTCCCCCTCCTCGGTCGTCAGGGTGCAGCCCGTCTCGCGCAGCTTGAGGATGACGGGCTCCAGGTGCTCGGGCACCACGCGCCGCACCAGCACGTCACCGCCAGTGATGGCGGCGGCCACCATGAGCGTGCCCGCCTCGATGCGGTCCGGGAGGATGGCGTGCTCCACGGGGTTGAGCCCGTCCACGCCGTCGATGGTGATGACAGAGGTGCCCGCGCCCTGGATGCGCGCTCCCATCTTGTTGAGCACCCGGGCGAGCTCCTCCACCTCGGGCTCGCGCGCGCAGTTCTCCAGCACGCTGCGGCCCTGGGCGAGCACCGCCGCCATCATCACGTTCTCCGTGCCCGTGACGGTGATGACGTCGAAGTTGACGGTGCCGCCGCGCAGGCGCTTCGCCGTCGCCTCGACATAGCCCTCGGTGAGGTGGATGTCCGCGCCCAGGGCCTTGAGGCCCTTGAGGTGCTGATCGATGGGGCGCGCCCCGATGGCACACCCACCCGGCATGGACACGCGCGCCCGGCCGAAGCGGGCCACCAGCGGGCCGAGCACCAGCACCGAGGCGCGCATCGTCTTCACCAGATCATACGGCGCCTCGGGGTGGATGGGCCCCTCGACGGCCACCTCGCACACGTCCGAGCGCTCGCCCGTCAGCCGAGCCGTGCCACAGCCCATGGTGCCGAGCACCTTGAGCATGGTGGTCACGTCCGCCAGGTCCGGCACGTTGCGGTAGACGCTCCTGCCGTCCGCGAGCAGCGCCGAGGCGAGGATGGGCAGCGCGGCGTTCTTCGCGCCCGACACGGTCACCTCACCCTGGAGGGGGTGACCACCCTTCACGACGATCTTGTCCATCTGTCCCGTCTCTCACCCCGTGGCTGGTTGGCCACGGGTTGTGTCCCGAAAGCGAGGCGATCCCGCCGCTCCAAGTCCTTCTCCACCCGCGCGTTGTCGTAGCCCGCGGCCTGAAGGAGGGCCTGAACGGCGGAGCCCTGTGTTTCGCCGATTTCCATTGCAAGCAGCCCGCCAGGCACGAGGACGCGGCGGGCCCCCTCGATCACCTGGCGCAGCAGCGCGAGCCCATCCGGCCCCCCGTCGAGCGCCATCCGGGGCTCGCGGCGCACCTCGGCCGACAGGCCCGGAATCTCGCCCGAGGCGATGTAGGGCGGGTTGGACACCACCACCTGGAAGCGCGCGTCCGGGGGCAGGGGGTGTAGAGGCTGCCGTGCAGCACGCTCACCCGGTCCGCCACGCCCAGGGCCTGGGCGTTCTCCCGCGCGAGCGCGCAGGCGTCCGGAGACAGGTCCGTGGCGAGCACGGTGGCCTGGGGCCGCTCGGCCGCGAGGCTGATGGCGATGCAGCCCGAGCCCGTGCACACGTCCAGCGCGGTGCCGGGCGCGTCCTTGGGCAGCGCGTGCAGGGCGGCCTCCACCAGGAGCTCCGTCTCGGGCCGGGGGATGAGCACGCGCGCGTCCACCTTGAAGGGGCGGTTGTAGAACTCGCGCACGCCGGTGAGGTACTGGGTGGGCTCGCCCGCCATGCGCCGCGCGATGAGCGCCTTGAAGGCGGCGAGTTCCTCCTTGTCCAGCGGCCGGTCCAGGTCCACGTACAGGCGCACCCGGGTCGTCTTGAGCACGTGGGCGAGCAGCACCTCGGTGGTGAGCCGGGGCGCGTCCACGCCCTTCTTCTCGAAGTGCTGCGCCGTCCAGGTGAGCACCCGGCGGATGGTCCAGATCTCCTCGCTCATGCGCCCTGCGAGCCCGCCCCGCCACCCGTCTGCTGCTTGAGGGCCTCGGCCTGGTAGTAGGTGCGGCAGGCGGTGATGATGTCCTCGACGCCGCCCGACATGATGCCCGGCAGGTTGTGCACCGTGAGGCCGATGCGGTGATCCGTCAGCCGATCCTGCGGGAAGTTGTAGGTGCGGATCTTCTCCGAGCGATCGCCCGTGCCCACCTGGCCGCGGCGCATGGAGTCGCGCTCGTTGCGGATGCGCTCCTGCTCGATTTCATAGAGCTTGGCGCGCAGCATGCGCTCGGCCATGGCGCGGTTCTTCGTCTGGCTCTTCTCCTGCTGGCACTTGACCACGATGCCCGAGGGCTTGTGGATGAGGCGCACCGCGGAGTCGGTGGTGTTCACGCTCTGGCCGCCCGAGCCCGTCGAGCGCATCACCTGCATCTCGATGTCCGCGGGGTTGAGCTTGATGTCCACGTCCTCGGCCTCGGGCATCACCGACACGGTGATGGTGGAGGTGTGGATGCGCCCTTGCGCCTCGGTGGCCGGCACGCGCTGCACCCGGTGCACGCCGGACTCGTACTTCATGGCGCTGTAGATGCCCTCGCCCGACAGGGTGATGGTGACGTCCTTGACGCCCCCGGCTCCGCCCGGGCTCATGTCGAGGATGTCCGCCTTCCACCCCTTGCGGTCGGCGTAGCGCAGGTACATCTGCATGACTTCCTCGGCGAACAGGCCCGCCTCGTCGCCGCCGGCGCCCGCGCGGATCTCCAGGATGACGTTCTTCTCGTCATTGGGATCCTTGGGCAGGAGCAGCACCTTGAGCGCCTGCTCCTGCTCCTCGCGCTGGGCTTTCAGGCCGGGCAGGGCCTCGCGCGCGTAGGCCTTCTCGTCGGCGTCCGAGCTGGACAGCCACGCCTCCACTTCCTTGAGGTCGTCGAGCACCTTGCGGTAGGAGCGGAAGGTCTCCACCAGCTTCTCCAGGCTCGCCCGCTCCTTGGAGACCTTCTGTAATTTCGCCGAGTCGGCGATGACGTCCGGGTTGGCCAGGTCGGCGGTGAGGCGCTCGAACCGGCGCTCCACGTCTTCGAGTTTATCGATCATCGGTGTGGGCTCGGGGTTGTGCCCCGTTGTCTGGCCCCTGGCAAGGCCGGACGGGGCCGAGAAATTCCGTGGACTTCCGGTCCCGGAGCGTGAAAAAAGGGCGGTTCGCCGCCTGTCCGTGCGGCTCCATTCCGCCGAAACGGAGTACCAGAAGATGCCTGCCCAGAAGGGAAATCGCAGCAAGAAGAAGCTGTCCAACCGCGCTGGCTCGAAGAAGGCGGCCCTCAAGCGCCGCCGCGCCCGCGAGCGCCGCAAGTAGTTCGCCGTATGCCTCCTCCCCTGGTCCGAAGGGGAGGGGGCAAGCCTTCCCCACCCCGCGCGCTGGATCCCTGGGGAGCTGGTCATTAGGTCTTCCCAGGATAGGACCCTCCGGGCACTTGCCGGGAGGGATGGCTCTTGCTTGCGCCGTGAAAGTGGCGGCGCGTAGATTGATTTCGCGAGTTCATGGCCCGGGAAAAGGACAACATCGCTCTCTCCGACGAGCACAACTCACGTGGCATCGAGTTGGCGGATCGCGGGTGGCTGGACGAGGCCATCAAGGAGTTCAAGAAGGCGATCGATCTCGATCCCGACTCCGCTCACGCCCACGACAACCTCGCCACCGTCTACGCGGAGAAGAAGCTCTATCGCGAGGCGCTGGGCGAGTACCTCACCGCGCTGAAGCTGGAGCCGGACAGCCCCACCGCGCACTACAACCTCGCCTGCTTCCTCTCCACGCACGCCGACGAGATGGCCGTGGTGGAGTACCGCGAGGCGATCGAGCTGGATCCGGAGTACCCGGACGCGCACCTCAACCTGGGCCTCACCTACGCGGACCAGGGGCGCATCGAGGAGGCCATGCGCGAGCTGCAGACGGCCATCGAGCTGGAGCCCCAGGACGCCTTCCCCCGGCACGAGCTCGCCGCGCTGCTGATGGACGAGGGCGACTACCGCTCGGCCATCACCCAGCTCAAGGAAGTGGTGCGGCTGGAGGCCGACAACTTCGAGGCGCACCTGGACCTGGGCATCTGCTACGCCCAGAAGGGCTTCTACGCCGAGGCGGAGCGCTCCTACGAGAAGGCGAGCGCGCTCAACGCCGATGATCTGCTGCTCAACTACAACCTGGCCGCGCTCTACGCGCTCTGGGGCCGCCGGGCCGATGCGTTGAACTTCCTGCAAAAGGCCGTGGCGGCCGATCGCACGAAGGTTCAGGGTTGGCTCGCCACGGATACGATGTTCGACTCGTTGAAGAGCGATCCCGGGTTCGAGGCGCTCTTCTGAGTCCTCCCCCGAGCCCTCCAGAGGGCCCTCTTTCGAGCCCCTGAGTCCCCACCATGGAATGGGTTTTCCTCGGTCTGGCGCTGCTGCTGGTGATCGCCAACGGCTTCTTCGTGGCGACCGAGTTCGCCATCGTGAAGATTCGTCCCACGCGTCTGCAGGCGTTGGTGGATGACGGCCGGCCGGGGTCGGCCACCGCCATGAAGATGGTGGACAAGCTGGACGCGTACCTGTCCGCCACGCAGTTCGGAATCACGCTCGCGTCGCTGGGGCTGGGCTGGCTCGGGGAGCCGGCGTTCGCCCACCTGCTGGAGCCCTTGCTGCTCAAGGTGGTGCCCGAGGCGGCGGGGCCGACGCTGGCGCACTCGATTTCGGTGGCCGTCGCCTTCGCCATCATCACCTTCCTGCACATCGTGCTCGGGGAGCTGGCGCCCAAGAGCCTCGCCATCCAGCGCGCCGAGGCGACGACGCTCGCGGTGGCGCTGCCCATGCGCGCCTTCTACTTCGTCTTCTATCCGGCCATCTGGCTGCTCAACGCGCTGGCCGGCTGGGTGCTCAAGGCGTTCGGCATGCACACCGCGCACGAGTCCCAGGACGCGCACAACGAGGACGAGCTGCGCGTCATCCTCCACAGCTCCGCGCAGGCGGGCGCCATCACCACCGCGCGCGCCGAGCTGCTCGAGCGCTCGCTGGAGATGGCGCAGAAGACGGCCCGTCAGGTGATGGTGCCGCGCCACCAGGTGAAGTTCCTCGACATGGAGGAGCCCCTGGACAAGTGCGTCGCGGACGCGCGCGCGGCGGGCCACACGTGGCTGCCGGTGTGCCGCGGCAACATGGACGAGGTGGAGGGGGTGGTGAACGTGAAGGACCTCTTCTTCCTGCTGTCCCGCGGCGAGCTGCGCAGCCTGTCCCAGGTGCAGCGGCCGGTGCTGTACGTGCCGGAGCACGTGACGCTCGAGCAGCTGCTCAACGAGTTCCGCCGCCGGCGCCGGCAGACGGCCCTCGTCGTGGACGAGCACGGCGGCACCTCGGGCCTGGTGACGATCGCGGACGTGGTGGCGGAGATCGTCGGCGACGTGGCCGAGCTGGGGCGGCGCGTGGACGAGGTGCGCTCGCTGCCCGGTGGGCGCTTCGAGCTGCCCGGCTCCGCGCAGCTGGATGACCTGGAGGACCGGCTGGACGTGTCCTTCAAGCTGGATGACGAGGACGTCGAGGTGACGACGATCGCCGGCTACCTCATGGCGAAGCTGGGCCGCATCCCCCTCAAGGGCGACGTGCTCAAGCTGGACATGTGGCGCATCCAGGTGGAGGAGGTCGAGGGCCCCCGCGTGGTGAAGGTGACGGTGGAGCCCCAGGCCAGCCCCAAGCCCCCGGTGACGGCGGCTCCAGAGGCCTGAGCCCCGGAGGCGCCCGTCGCGCCACCCCCCGGCACGAGCTGGCGGCGCCGCCGTGTCAGAGGGGGGTGCTACACCCTCGTGGCACGCTCCCGTGAGGAGCGAGAGGGCGAGCAGGGCCTTGATCGAGGGATGCCTCCAGGAAGCGCGGAGGGAAGGTAGCGTCTGTTCTCGTTCCCACAACCCATGGGTTGGCGGGTGGGGACAGCCGCGTCCGCCCACGCGAATGCAGGGGCCGGGTGGGCGTCATGCTTGATCGGTCGAAAACTTGCGTGCTACTCGTCCGGAATCGCTCCGGAGCCGATTTTTCGGCCTCGGCGCCGTTTCTCGTCCGTCCGCACCTTCTTCTCGGGAGCCCGTTCCCTCATGCGAATCAAGCGCCTGGACATCACCGGCTTCAAGTCGTTCATGGAGCGCAGCGTCTTCTCGTTCGATGAGGGCGTCACGGGCATCGTCGGCCCCAACGGCTGTGGCAAGTCGAACGTGGTGGACTCCATCCGCTGGGTGATGGGCGAGCAGAGCGCCAAGAACCTGCGCGGCCGCGGCATGGAGGACGTCATCTTCAACGGCTCGGAGTCCAAGCCGCCCCTGTCCATGGCCGAGGTGTCGCTCACCTTCCACGTGGACGAGACGGACACGCTGCCCGCGCACCTGGGTGGCATCCCCGAGGTGACCGTCACCCGCCGGCTCTTCCGCAACGGCGAGTCCGAGTACCTCATCAACAAGACGACCTGCCGCCTGCTGGACATCACCGAGCTGTTCCTCGGCACCGGCGTGGGCACGCGCGCCTACTCCATCATCGAGCAGGGCCGCGTGGGCCTCATCGTCTCCAGCAAGCCCGAGGACCGGCGCCACCTGATCGAAGAGGCCGCGGGCGTCACCAAGTACAAGTCGCGCCGCAAGGCCGCCGAGCGCAAGCTGGAGGCCACCCAGGCCAACCTCCTGCGCGTCACCGACATCACCAACGAGCTGGAGCGCCGCCTGGAGAGCCTGTCGCGCCAGGCGAAGAAGGCCGAGAAGTACCGCAAGCTCAAGGCGCGCATGCGCGAGATCGATCTGCACTCGGCCTCGCACCGCTTCCTGGCGCTGCACGCGGAGGCCAAGCAGCTCCAGGAGAAGCTGGGCGGCGTGGTGGGCGAGGAGCGCGAGGGCCTCGAGAAGATGCGCGAGCAGGAGGCCGCCATCGCCGAGCGCCGCGCCGCGCTCGAGGCGGAGACCCAGGCGTTGCAGAAGCTGTCGGCCGAGGTGCACGCCCTGGAGAGCGCCGTGCAGCGCGCGGACCAGGATCTGGCCTACTGGCAGAAGGATCTCGAGGAGACGAGCGCCCGGGTGGCCCAGTCCGAGGTGGAGCTCCAGGCGCTCAAGGCCCGGCAGGCCGAGCTGGCCGAGACCATGAGCTCGCGCGAGGCGGAGCTCAGCAACATCGCCGGCTCGTGGAAGGAGGACGAGGTGGCCATGCGCGTGGCGCAGGAGGAGCTGCGCCGGGCGGGCCAGTTGCAGGCGGAGATCGGCCTGCGGCTGGAGCAGGAGCGCGCCGCGCTCGTCACCGTGGCCAGCCGCCTGGCCAACCACGAGAGCAACCTCGTCAACCTCGCCCGCCAGAAGGCGGACCTGGAGGCCCGCCGCGCACGCAACCGCGCCGAGGCGGACGGCTTGCGCGAGCAGGAGAAGCAGCTCGAGGACGCGCGCCAGTCGGTGGCCCGCCGGTGGAGGATCGCCGCCACCTGTCGATCGAGATCGCCGAGCGCAGGGGCCAGGAGGAGGAGGCGCTGCGCCGCACCCGCCAGGCGTTCACGGAGAACGAGGTCCAGGTCATCGGCCTGCGCGAGGAGCTGAGCGACAAGCGCACCCGGCTCGCCTCGCTGGAGGCGCTGCAGAAGGACTACGAGGGCTTCGACAAGGGCGTGCGCGCGGTGATGGTGCGCGCGGGCGAGGAGGCGCGCACCCAGGGCATCTTCGGCCTGGTGGCGGACGTGCTCTCCACCACGCCGCGCTACGAGCGCGCGGTGGAGGCGGTGCTCGGCGAGCGGCTGCAGCACGTCGTCGTGGAGAGCCGCGCCAAGGGCGTGGAGTTGGTGGAGTACCTCAAGGACGCCGCCGAGGGCCGGGGCAGCTTCCTGCCCGTGCCTCCCCCGAGCGGCTCCCCCCGAAATCCAGCCGGACCGCTCCCGCCCGGGCGTGCTCGCGCGCGCCCTGGACGAGGTGACGTGTGAGCCGGCGCTCTTGCCCGTGGTGCGGCTGCTGCTCGGGGACGTGATCATCGTGGAGGACCTGGCCAGCGCGCGCTCCTACGCGGAGGTCGAGAGCGAGGCGTGCACCCTCGTCACCCTGGAGGGCGAGGTGTTCCGCGCGGACGGCACCATCACCGGCGGTGAGCGCGAGGGCGCCGCGGTGGGCGCCCTGCAGAAGAAGCGGGAGATCGCCGAGCTGGCCATAGAGGTGGCCCGGGTGGAGGAGCGCTACAACGAGATCCTCACCCGGCACTACACCCTGCAGAAGCAGATGGGGGACACGGAGGACGTGCTCAAGGGGCTCTCGCGCAACCAGCACGCCGAGGAGCTGAGCCTGGCCAGCCAGGAGAAGGATCTCCACAAGGCGAGCGAGGACCTGGCGCGGGTGCGCGATCGGATCCGCGCCGTGGACGCCGAGGAGACCCAGCTCGCGCACATGTACGAGGGTCTGGCGCACGAGGAGGAGAACAGCCGGGGCGAGGTGGCGCATGGCCAGACGGACCGCGAGGCGCGCGAGGAGCGCGTGAAGCAGTTGCTGGGCGAGCTGGAGTCGCTCAAGCAGCGCGCGGACGCGGCCACCGGACAGCTCACCAGCCTCAAGGTGAAGGTGGCCGCGGGCGGCGAGCGGGGCGAGGCGGCGCGCAAGGAGCTGGAGAGCCTGCTCGCCCAGCGCGAGGAGATGGCCAGCCGGGTGCGCAAGCTGGAGTCCACGGTGCGCGAGGGCGCCTCGCGCGTGGAGGACTTCAACCGCCGCATCGGCGAGACGGAGGCCCTGCGCGCCGAGAAGGCCGAGGCGCTGCGCGGCGCCACCGAGGGGCTGGAGGGCCGGCGCGCGGCCCATACCGCGGCCACCGGCGAGGTGCGCGACCAGGAGGCGGCGCTGCGCGAGCTGCGCACGAAGCTGGATGGGCTCACCCAGGGCCTGTCGCAGATGACGCTGCGCGAGCGGGAGATCTCCCTGGAGCTGGAGCACCTGGTGTCGGGGTGCGCGAGCGCCACGCGGTGGAACTGCCCGACGAGGTGCACCACTACCACCTGCTGCCCTCGCTGAGCGAGGAGGCGGAGCAGGAGCTCAAGGAGCTGCGCGCCCAGGTGGAGAAGATGGGGGAGATCAACCTCACCGCCATCGACGAGCACGAGGAGCTCACCCAGCGCTCGGCGTTCCTGCTCGCGCAGAAGAAGGACCTGAGCGAGTCGATGGAGAAGCTGCAGGAGGCCATCCGGCGCATCGACGCGTCGAGCCGCGAGCGCTTCAAGCAGACGTTCGACATCGTCAACGAGAAGTTCCAGGCCATCTTCCCGCGGCTGTTCGGCGGAGGCCGGGCGAGCCTGGTGCTCACCCAGGAAGGGCAGGGGACGGAGCCCGGCGTGGAGATCGTCGCCCAGCCGCCCGGCAAGAAGCTGCAGAGCATGAACCTCTTGTCCGGCGGCGAGAAGGCGCTCACGGCCGTGGCGCTCATCTTCGCCATCTTTCTCATCAAACCCACGCCCTTCTGCCTCCTGGACGAGGTCGACGCCCCGTTGGATGAGGGCAACGTGGGCCGCTACAACGACATGGTGAAGGAGATGAGCAAGCAGTCGCAGTTCATCCTCATCACCCACAACAAGCGCACCATGGAAGTCGCCGACACCCTCTACGGCGTCACCATGGAGGAGCCCGGCATCTCCAAGCTGGTGAGCGTGCGGCTGCGCGAGGCCACCGCGGCCAACGACAACACCAGCGTGGCCTGAGGCCCCGCCGCGCCCCCGCGGAAGTGAAGAAGGCGCGGCTCCTGGGCTTCCAGGGGCCGCGCCTTCGGTGTTTCAGGGCCTCGGGTGCTTCAGGCGCCGGGGGTTACTTCTTCTTGGCGTCCTTCTTGGGCGCGGCTTCCCGGGTCTCCTTGGGGCAGGCGCCCTGGTCGGCCTCGAGGCGCTTCTTGGCGTTGTCCAGGTCCTGCTGGGTGTTGTTGATGACCTCCTGGGCCTTGGGCTCCAGGTCGGCCCAGGACGCGTCCTTGGCCTTGAGCTCCTGGGCGAGCCCCAGGGTGCTCTGGTCCACCTTGAGCTGGGCGTCGATGGCGTTCACCCACGCCTGGGAGGCGTCGACGAGCACCTTGCACTTGCTCTTGAGCTCGTCCACCAGCTTCCAGTCCTTGGTCTTCTGGTACTGGGCGACGACGGCGTCATAGACCTCGGCGGCGTTGGCGCGCTGGCCGAAGGCGATGGCCGCGTCGGCCGAGCGCTGGTTGCGCACCAAGTCGAGCTGGAAGAAGCGCATCTCGGGCTGGAGATCCGCGGCGGGCTCGGTGGCGCGCGAGTTGAAGTGGACGAAGCGGTAGGGGAACTTCAGCTCGTCCACGTCCAGCTTCGCCGGCACCGCGGCCAGCTTGCCCTTGAGGCACGCGGCGAGCTGCTCGCCCTCGGGGGTGCCCACCGGATCGAAGGTGATGTCGGCCGCGGTCGTCGCGGTCTTCTTCAGGGTGATGTTGGCGCGCAGCGTGGGCGGCGCCACGGTGGTGAAGCCCGCGTAGCAGTCACACCACTGGGGCTGGGCGAGCCGCACGGCGCCCGAGTAGTCCGAGCCCGGGTTGCTGCCGAACTTCACGCTGGCGCTGTTGCCGCGCTCGTGCACGAAGACGCTCTCGGACTCCACCGGCTGCGCGCCCTTGGCCAGGGCGGTGAGCGGAACGAGCGTGTCCACCACCTTCTGCACGCACGCGGTGCCCTCGGGGGTGAGGTTCTCGCCGGAGATGGCATGCGTGCCGCCCTGGTCGTTCACCGTCGTCTTCACGACGACGCGCGTGGTCTCCGCGTCGCCGCGGGACTTGGGATCCACCAGGCACTCCATCACCTGGGGACGAGCGAAGAGCAGGCCACCCACGAGGCCGCCCTGGTTGGCGGGCTGGGGCAGGGCGGGCAGCTGCGTCTGGCACACCGACACGTCGAAGGGCGGCTGGTTGCTGATGCGCATCCGCTCTTCTTTCGTGGTGGCGCCCTGGGTCTGGGCCTGCTGCGTGCTGGCGCAGCCCGCGGCCGCCGAAGCGAGGAGGGAGGCGATGGCGATACGGCGCATCATGTGGAGGTCTCCGTTGGGGTCAGGACAACGGAGGCGTCATTTATCAAGTCCCTCGGCGTTCTTGAGATCCTTCAAGCGCAGACCGTTTTTCTTGAGCAGTCGGTAGAGGCTCTGCATGGACAGGCCCGTGTGCTGCTCGGCCTTCTTCATGTCGAAGTTGGACTCGCGCATGACCTCGGCGAAGTAGAGGCGCTCGAAGTCGGCCACCACGCGATCCTTGGCCTCGTGGTAGGGCATGTTCGTCACCAGGGCGGCCACGCTGGTGGTGGGCTGCTCGCCCTCGGTGCGCCGCTGGTTCTGGGCCATGAAGTCCAGCCAGCTCGAGTTGCCCGTCTCCTGCATGAGCGCGCCGCGCTCGAGCACGTTGCGCAGCTCGCGCACGTTGCCCGGCCAGTCATAGCCCTCGAAGAGGGCGAGCGTCTGGGGCGTGAGCTCGAAGGACGTCTTGATGCCGCGCAGGAGCGACTGGGCCAGCACGGGGATGTCCTCGCGCCGGGTGCGCAGCGGGGGCAGGCGCACGCGCGCCACGGCCAGGCGGAAGTAGAGGTCCGCCCGGAAGCGGCCCTGGCGCACGTCCTCCTCGAGGTTTCTGTGCGTGGAGGCGATGACGCGCACGTCCACCGGAATCGGCGCCCCGGTGAGCGAGGGCACCTCGCGCGACTCGAGCACGCGCAACAGCTTGGGCTGGAGCGACAGGGGCAGCTCGCCCACCTCGTCCAGGAAGAGGGTGCCGCCCTGGGAGGCCTCGAACACGCCCTTGGCGCCCTTGTCCTCGTCGGCGCGCAGCCCGCCGAACAGCTCGCGCTCGGCCTTCTCCTCGGTGATGAGGTTGCAGTCCACCACCTTGAAGGGGCCATGGCGGCGCATGGAGTGCTGGTGCACGGCGCGCGCGGCCAGCTCCTTGCCGGTGCCCGTCTCGCCCTCGAGCAGCAGGTTCATGTCCTCGCGGGCGATGCCGCGCAGCTGCGCGAAGACGACGCGCGTCTTCTCCGCGGTGCCCACCAGCGAGCCGAAGGCGTCCGCTCCGCCCGAGACTTCCACCTCGGTGGCGCGCGACTCCTGCTTGATGACGAGCTTCGTCTTGCCCAGCTGCACCTTGTCGCCGTGCTGCAGCAGCACCTGGATGACCCGGTGGCCATCCAGGAAGGTGCCGTTGCGGCTGCCCAGGTCGCGCAGGAGGATGCCCTGCGAGCTGCGCTCCAGTTCCAGGTGGCGGCGGCTCACCGTCTGATCACTGAGCACCGGGTCGCTCGCGGGGTCGGAGCCCACGCGCAGCAGCGCGTCCTGGGTGGTGACCTTCTTGCCCTTGTCCGGCCCCGAGTTGACCTCCACGGTCCAGTCACGCACCTGGATGCGTGTCGGCGGACTGTCTCCCACCTGCACGGTCAACGTGGACTCGGCTCTGTCGTCGATCATGGGCGTAGTCCTTCCATTCCGCGCGGCGAGCAGGAGGCTCCGCCAGCTTCACGGAAGTTCCTGTTTACGAGGGCTTCCCGAAGGAGCAAGCGTTTGTCTCGCACTCCGGACCGCCCGCCAGGAATCAAGCCTTCCGGGAGATTTCCACCCGGGGTGGGAGTCGGGCGGGGCCCCACACGGGCGCCCCTCTCCGGGAGCCTCCACGCACGACGGCCCGGACACGAGGGACGTGCCCGGGCCGTTCGCCTCCAGGTGGAGGCCGCTAGTACTTGGCGGGCGAGTCACTGGCCGGGAACGACTCCTTGGATTGCTCGTCCACGATGTCGTCCTGCGGCTGCCCACCCGACTTCACCTGGGCGTTGGTGGGCGAGCCGGCGTCCGTGCGCAGGTGCTGGGCATCCACCACCAGCTTCTTGGCGGGCCGCGCCCGGGCCTCGTGCGGCGCCTCGTTGCGCGCCATCCGGGCCCCGAGCAGGTTCTTGGCGCGCTCGGCCAGGTCCTTCTGGGACTCCTGGTAGTCGCGCAGGAACTCGACCACTTCCCGGTCGCCTTGTTGCTCGGCGTCCTGGATGTACTGGTCCACGTCCGACGCCGCCTGCAGCCGTTGGTAGATCACGCCGATGACGTCGTCCTTGATGCCCGGGGACTTTCCACCTGTCTTGGCCATCGTCCACCTCCCCTGTGTGAGAACCCTGAGTGGGAAATCGCTCGGGGTAACCTGCTCATGGGGGAGGCGAGATGCTTGCCGGGGCGGGGGCTCGCCCGCCCGCCCGCCACTCAGGCCTGGAGCATGGGCTCCAGCTTGCCGTCCCGGTCCAGTTGCGCCGGTCGGTGTAGCCCCCGACGTGGGTGCTGCCGATGAAGATCTGCGGCACCGTGCGCTGGCCACCGCTCATCTCCACCAGCTTCGAGCGCATGTCGTCGTCACCCGTCACGTCCACTTCCTCGTACGCGACGCCCTTGCGCTTGAGGAGGTCCTTCGCCCGGACGCAGTAGCCACAGTAGGTGGTGGTGTAGATCTTCACGGGTTGCACGTGTGTCCTCCTGGTTGTCTGTGGGCTGAAATTAATCGCGAGCCGGGTCCCGTGCCATCCAGGCGTGCGGTCCGCCGGCCCCGCAAGCGAACGGCCCCTGGCTCCACGAGGGAACCAGGGGCCGTGACGGCAAGGCCCGGGGCGCGGGGACGCCGCGCCCACGGACCGCGCGGGAGGGGATTACATCCCCATGCCGCCCATGCCACCCATGCCGCCCATACCACCCATGCCGCCGCCACCGCCGGCCGGCATGTCCTTCTCCTCCTTGGGACGCTCGGCCACCATCGCCTCGGTGGTGAGCATCAGGGAGGCGACCGACGCCGCGTTCTGCAGCGCGGTGCGGCTCACCTTGGCCGGGTCGATGACGCCGGCTGCCAGCAGGTCCTCGTAGACGCTGGTGGCGGCGTTGAAGCCGTACGAGCCCGTGCCTTCCTTGACCTTGTTGACGATGACGCTGCCCTCGAGGCCGCCGTTGGCGACGATCTGGCGCAGCGGCTCCTCGACGGCGCGGCGGATGATGTCCACGCCGAACTTCTCACCGGCGTCGACCTTGACGTTCTCCAGCACCTTGGAGCAGCGCAGCAGGGCCACGCCACCGCCAGGAACCACACCCTCCTCGACGGCCGCGCGGGTCGCGTTGAGGGCGTCCTCCACGCGAGCCTTCTTCTCCTTCATCTCCGTCTCGGTCGCGGCGCCCACGTTGATGACGGCCACGCCGCCCACGAGCTTGGCCAGGCGCTCCTGGAGCTTCTCGCGATCGTAGTCGCTGCTGGTCTCCTCGACCTGGGCGCGGATCTGCTTCACGCGCGCCTCGATCTCCGTCTGGGCACCGGCACCGTCGACGATGGTGGTGTTGTCCTTGTCGATGGTGACGCGCTTGGCGCGGCCCAGGTCGGTCAGCTGCAGCGTCTCCAGCTTGATGCCCAGGTCCTCGGCGATCATCCGGCCGCCCGTCAGGGTGGCGATGTCCTCGAGCATGGCCTTGCGGCGGTCACCGAAGCCCGGCGCCTTCACCGCCGCCACGTTGAGCACGCCGCGGATCTTGTTCACCACGAGCGTGGCCAGCGCCTCGCCCTCGATGTCCTCGGCGATGATGAGCAGGGGCTTACCCGAGCGGGCGACCTGCTCGAGGATGGGGAGCATGTCCTTCATCGAGGAGATCTTCTTCTCGTTGATGAGGATGAGGGGGTCGTTGAGGACGACCTCCATGCGCTCCGGATCCGTCACGAAGTACGGGGAGAGGTAGCCGCGGTCGAACTGCATGCCCTCGACGACGTCCAGGGTGGTGTCCAGGCCCTTGGCCTCCTCCACCGTGATGACGCCCTCCTTGCCCACCTTCTCCATCGCGTCGGCGATGATCTGCCCGATGGTGGTGTCGCCGTTGGCGGAGATGGTGCCAACCTGGGCGATCTCCTTCTTGTCCTTGGTGGGCTTGGCCAGGTTCTTCAGCTCGGCGGTGATGGCCGCCACGGCCTTGTCGATGCCGCGCTTGATGTCCATCGGGTTGTGCCCGGCGGCCACCAACTTCGCGCCCTCGCGGAAGATGGCCTGCGCCAGCACGGTCGCCGTCGTGGTGCCGTCACCGGCCACGTCGCTGGTCTTGGAGGCGACCTCCTTGACCATCTGGGCGCCCATGTTCTCGAACTTGTTCTCCAGTTCGATCTCCTTGGCCACCGTCACGCCGTCCTTGGTGATGGTGGGCGAGCCGAAGGACTTCTCGATCACCACGTTGCGGCCCTTGGGCCCCAGGGTGACCTTGACCGCGTCGGCCAGGATGTTCACGCCGCGCAGGATGGACTCGCGCGCGCGGACGTCGAAAAGAATGTCTTTTGCCATGATCTGGATTCCTTGAAAGGGATGAGGAGGAGCGGGGGGAATTACTTCTCGATCACGCCGAGCACATCCTCCTCACGGAGGATGAGGTGCTCCTCACCGTCGAGCTTGATCTCGGTGCCCGCGTACTTGCTGAACAGGATGGTGTCGCCGGCCTTGATGTCCATGGCGCGCACCTTGCCATCCTCCAGCACCTTGCCATTGCCGACGGCGATCACTTTGCCCTCGAGCGGCTTCTCCTTGGCGGTGTCGGGGATGAACAGACCGCCCTTGGTCTTGTTCTCCTCGGCCACGCGCTTGATGATCAGACGATCCTGCAGGGGACGAATCTTCATGGTCGGTCTCCTCGAAAGGGGGCGTGCCGGGGATCCGGCGCGCCCACGGGGTGGATGAAGGGCTTGGGGCCCAGGGCGATTAGCACTCGCACCTCACGAGTGCCAACCGCCAAGCGCGCGGGATAATAACCAGGGGACTCGACCCGTCAAGCGCGCCCGGTGATGCGCCCGGAAAGGGGGCAACCACCCGGGATGACTGGGTTTTCCGGGGTTTGTCCACCAGTGGATTCCCGGCACCGCGGGCCCCTGTCCCTGGTGACTTTCTGGCAGTCGGCGGGGGGAGTGCCAACGTAAGCCCTTGGAATGATTGGATGCCGCTTTGCGGCATGGCGGGCTCATTGGTATTCTGACCTGTACATCCCCCGCCGCGATTTCCGGGGGAAGGAAGGGAGGTCGAGCGTCCATGAGTCAACTGGTCACGTCCCCGTCATTGAAGGAATTCTTCAAGACGCTCCTGGAAGAGGTCATCCGGCGCCAACGGATCGCGGTCGCGGAGACGACCGAGTTCTACTTGGTGAACCTGCTGGCCGAGTTCGCTTCGTCCGACAAACTCTTCAGCAAGGGAGAGGACGGGCGCTCGGAGCAGGAGCCCCTGGCGATGCTCTACCACCGCTCGCTCCAGCAGCAGCGCGACGAGCGCATCCGGACCCTGCGGCGGCTGGGGGACGTGTCGCTCTATCAGGCGGGCTTCTTCTCCGGCGCGCTGCGCGAGGGGCCCGTGGGGCAGGACTACTACATCCAGATGGGCGGGGCGGCGTACGGGCAGCTGGCCGATCTGGCCCCGGCCGCGGGCTTCGCCGCCGTGTACCGCGAGCTGAGCGCCCGCTTCCGCGCGCTCGTCGAGGTGCTCGGGGAGATCGCGGCGCGGGGGCTGGTGAGCAATGGCCCCTCGGGTGCCCTCAAGGTGTACGAGAGCTGGGTGCGCACCGGAGATGATCGGCTGGAGCGTGTCCTGGTCGACGCGGGCCTGGTGTGCCCCAAGGGGATGCCCAACTGAGCCCGGAGGTCGGCGAGTGATCGACCGAGTGCAGGCCCACCTGGAGGCCATCTACGGCCTCACCTGCGAGGCCCGGGCGGAGGTCTTCCTGGTGGATTCCGAGGCGGCGCTCCTGCTGGGCTCCACCGGCCGCTCCGAGGAGGAGCTGCTCGTGCGAGAGGAGGACGGGGAGGTGGAGGTCGCCCTCTACCGGCCCCCGCGCTGCTGCGGCGGCTCGAGCCCTACGCGGGCGCGCCGGTCCACGCCCTGATGGAGCGCGAGCTGGACGGCTTCTGCCAGGTCGCCGAGGGCGTCTCCCACTTCGTCTACCTGGCGCATACGGCCATCCAGGAGCGGACCGTGTCCCTGCTGGAGCTGGAGGCGCAAGCGGAGGTGGACAAGTTCGCCCTGTGCCTGCTGCACCGCTGGGGAGTGGGCGTACGAGCGTGGGCCGAGGAGCTGCGCTGGCGGCTGTTCGACCGGGTGTCCTACCGGGCGCGACTGTCCGAGGAGGAGCGCTGGCGCTACCAGGAGGCCAACCGGCTCTCGCGCAACTTCTGCTCCCGGCTGATGGGGCACGTGACGTCCCGGCGGCTGGAGCGGCTGTTGTCGGACCTGCGTTACGCGTACCGATTGGGCGCGGAAGCCAAGCTGCGCCACTTCGCGCAAGTCTCCTGACCGCGGCGCGTGCTCATCGGTTACGGTGGCGTCATGCCCCGTGAGGCCTCCGCCGGAGGAATCGTCGTTCGAGAACAGGCAGGAGAGCTGGAGGTGGCCGTCATCCGCCCCCATGGCCGCTCCCTGTGGGCGCTGCCCAAGGGACACGTGGATCCCGGGGAGTCCGCCGAGCAGACCGCCACGCGTGAGGTGTGGGAGGAGACGGGCCTGCGGGCCACGCTCGTCGCGCCGCTGGGCGAAATCCGCTACGTCTACCAGTTCCGCGGCCAGCGCATCTTCAAGCGCGTCCACTTCTTCCTCTTCCGCTATCACTCGGGCGTGCTCGGTGACATCCAACACGCGGGACAACGGGTGGAGGTGGACGAGGCCCGCTGGGTACCGCTCGGGCGCGTGGCCTCGTTGCTGGGCTACAAGGGCGAGAAGGCCATCGCCGCGCGCGCGGCCCGGATGCTGCTGCGCGCGGGCAGCCCGCTCGCCGGCTCCGGACGACCGCCGGAGCAGGGTGACGACTAGGCGCCCTTGGGCTCCTTGGAGTACTTGCCGGTGAGGGCCTCGCGCACGTCGCGATCGAACTTCACCCGGCCGGTGGCCACCTCGCGCAGCGAGAGCACGGGCGGCTTGTTCTTGGAGATGTCGATGATGGGGCGGGCGCCGGCCATGAGCTGACGGGCGCGCTTGGCCGCCAGCAGCACGAGCGCGAAGCGGTTGTCGACCAGGGGGAGGCAGTCTTCGACTGTGACGCGAGCCATGGTACAGGGGTCCTTCGCTGAATACCGAGGGGAAGAGACCCAACGTAGAGAGTGACTCCCACCGAGTCAAGGACGGATGCCCGGGAGGGCAGGCGGGAGGGTGGCCCCTGCTCGGACTCGAAGTGTGTTATTCTTTCCTGTTTTCGAGGGAAGACATGACTTCCTCCGTCGCCCCCGCGTTGGCCACCGAGACAGTCACGACCCGCACGGGGTGGCGAGCGGTGTGGACGCCGCGCTCGCTCTGGGGGTTGGTGGCGCTCCTGCTGGGCACCGGCTGGGTCGACGTCTTCTACCTGGGCCGCTTCAGCGCGTGGGCGCTGGGCCTGCGCCGGCGTGGGCCGGCCTCCTCGTGGTGATGAGGTTCCTGCCCGACGGCTCTCCCGCGTGGAACCGCGCGACGCTGTACTTCTTCGTGCTCGGCTCGACGTCCTGCATGGTGGGGCTGGCCGGTGTCATGGGCGGCGTGGGGACTCCCTACTTCGTCCTGGTGGCCACCATGCCCCTGAGCGTGGGCCTCGGCCTGTCCCTGTGGCAGGACCGGGGCGCCATCTTCCTCAGTGGCGCGGTGTGCTTCGCGGGCACCCTGCTGCTCGTGCGCCACGCCCAGCGGCCCTGGGTCGAGTCGGCGTTCTGGCTGATGCTCATGGTGTGCACGACGCTCGTCGCCGACTTCCTCTGCGTCCGCGTGTCCCATGCCTTGAACGTGGAGCAGGGCATCCGCAGTGAGCGCGCGCGCCGCGAGGCCCTGGAGGCGCTGGCGCTCAGTGAGCACCGGCGGGCCCAGGCCGAGAAGCTGGCGCTCGTGGGGCAGTTGTCGGCGGGCGTGGCGCACGAGATCAACAACCCGCTGGCCTACGTGGGCTCCAACGTGGACCACGTGCGCGAGGAATTGCTGGCGCCACACGAGGTGGACCGCGAGGCGCTGGCCGACGTGCTCGCCGAGACGCGCCTGGGCGTGCGGCACATCCAGCAGATCGTCGCGGACCTGAAGGGGTTCGCGCGCATGGAAGCCCAGGAGCCCACGGACTGCTCGCTGGCGGAAGTGGTGGCCGATGCCATGAAGCTGGCCTCGCTCCGGCTCAAGCACGTGGCGTGGCTGCACATCGACGTGCCCGTGGAGCTGCCGAGGATCTTCGCCGTGCGCCAGCGCCTGGTCCAGGTGGTGCTCAACCTGCTCGTCAACGCCGGCGACGTGCTGGAGACACACCGGGACGGAGGGAGAGGTCCGGGTGACGGGCCGTCTCGGAGAGGCGCACGTGGCGCTGCTCGTCGAGGACAACGGGCCCGGCATCCCTCCCCATGTGCTGCCCCACCTCTTCGAGCCCTTCTTCACGACCAAGGGGCCCGACAAGGGCATGGGCCTGGGGCTCAACCTGTCGCGCGAGCTGGTGGCCCAGTTCGGCGGACGGCTCACCGCGACCAACCGCCCGGAGGGCGGCGCCCGCCTGTGCCTCGAACTGCCCGTGGGCGACACTGCCGGCACGGCTTCTTTCCAACGGCCGACACCCTCCCTCGAGTGAGGGGATGCCTCGGTGCCCGGCGTGCGGATGATGAGAGCGCGTTCCGGGAGGTGTGTGGATGGGGCATGTGCGCGAAGGCGCGATGCGGGCGGAAGGGTCCGTTTCCAAGGTCGTCTTGATCTCCTCGGTGGCCGCCCTGGGTGGCTTCCTGTTCGGCTACGACACGGCCGTCATCAACGGGGCCGTGGGGGCCCTGGCGTCCGCCTTCCAGGCCAGCGACACCGCCATCGGCCTGACCGTGTCCTCGGCGCTGCTCGGCTCGGCCGTGGGGGCGTTCGTGGGCGGACAGCTCGCGGACCGCCTGGGCCGCATCCGGGTGATGGTGGTGGCCTCCATCCTCTTCTCCGTGAGCACGCTGGGCTCGGGGCTCGCCTTCGGGCTCGTGGACCTGAGCCTGTGGCGCCTGGTGGGCGGCATCGCCGTGGGCATCGCCAGCGTCATCGCTCCCGCCTACATCGCGGAGATCGCTCCCGCCCACCTCCGGGGCCGGCTCGGCTCGCTGCAACAACTGGCGATCGTCACGGGCATCTTCGCCGCGCTGCTCGCCGACTACGGCATCGCCGCCGGGGCGGGCTCGGCGGAGAACCCCTACTGGCTCGGGCTGGCCGCGTGGCGCTGGATGCTCCTGTCCGAGCTGCCCGTCGCCGTGGCCTATGGCGTGGGCGCCCTCATGATTCCCGAGTCCCCGCGCTACCTCGTCGCCGGCGCAAGGAGGCCAAGGCGCTCACCGTGCTGCGCACCGTCCTGGGCCGTGGCGCCGAGGCGAAGATGGTGGAGATCCGCCGCACCCTCTCCACCGAGGAGCGCAGCCACTTCAAGGATCTGCGCGGACGCTTCGGTCTGCTGCCCATCGTCTGGATGGGCATCGGCCTGTCGGTCTTCCAGCAGTTCGTCGGCATCAACGTCATCTTCTACTACTCGAGCGTCCTCTGGCAGGCGGTGGGCTTCTCGGAGAAGGACTCGCTCGTCATCACCGTCATCACCAGCGTCACCAACATCGTCACCACGTTCATCGCCATCGCCACGGTGGACCGCCTCGGGCGCAAGCCCCTGCTCGTCATCGGCTCGGTGGGGATGCTGCTGACGCTCGGGACGATGGCGTTCGTGTTCGGCTCGGCGCCGCTCGACGCCTCGGGCGCTCCCGTGCTCCAGGGTGCCGCGGGCACCATCGCCCTCGTCGCCGCCAACCTCTACGTCTTCTGCTTCGGCATGTCGTGGGGCCCCGTGGTGTGGGTGCTGCTCGGGGAGATGTTCAACAACCGCATCCGCGCCCAGGCCCTGGCGCTCGCCGGCTCCGCGCAGTGGGTCGCCAACTTCATCGTCTCCGCCACCTTCCCCAGCCTGCGCACGGCGGGATTGGGCCTCGCCTACGGCCTGTACACCGCGGCCGCGCTGGCCTCGCTGCTCTTCGTCGTCTTCTTCATCCGCGAGACCAAGGGCAAGGAGCTGGAGGACATGTGAGCCGCGGCCTCAGGGCCCGAGCGCGGAGACGTCCGGACACGCCTCGGGAGTCCCTTCCGGGGCCGCGTTCCAACTGCGCTGGCGGTAGGTGAGCTGGAAGCCCGTGTCCCAGCACTCCACCAGGGTCTCCTCGAGGCCCTCGGTCACGTCCCCCCGTCACCTCCGCGCGGGCCACCCCGGCCCCGTCCCGCGTCCATCGGCTGAGGACGGACAGATCCTCGCGCTGCTCGCCCGGCAGGAGGTCCGCCCGGAGGAAGAAGCTCATCTCCCCGAGCCCGTCGGGCAGCTGGCGGTAGGTGTACTGGAACTCCCGCCCGGTCTGGGCGGAGACGAAGTTCATCTCCACGCTCAGGGGCAGGGTGTGCGTCTGATAGACGATGTCCAACCGCTCCTGGGTCGAGAGCCACTCCTGCCCCTGTTCCGAGATCCACCCCAGATCGAAGCCATTGGCGACCGCCGCTCCGATCCGAAGGTGCACCGTTCCCGTTCCCCGGCGCATGCCTCCGTCCGCCTCGAAGACTCCATCCAGGAAGGTCCACCAGCCCGCCTCGCCCGAGCCGGTGCGCCGCACCTCGAGCCGGTAGTCGAAGACGCGGCCCTTGCGCGTCATCAAGAGGCGCACGTCGTGATCGCCGGACATGTCGAGCGTCATGGGCCCCCAGACGCGCTTGCCCAGGGCGCGTGTCGTCGGGGGCTCGGTCTGGATCAGCTCCAGCCGCGACAGCAGGGCATCCAGCCCCGCGTTGAAGATGTCCGAGGCATCGTGGGTGTTGAGATAGAACTGCGAGACCTCTCCCACGGCGAGCCGGGCCACGCGCTGCCCCGGGCCCCCGGTGCCGGCGCGCTCCTCGCTTCCAGGCAGCCGCGCCATCAGATCCTCGCGCGCGGGCAGGGCGTTGAGGAACTCGAGGTCGTCGTTGGAGAAGTTGCCCACACAGGCGTTGGCGGCACAGCCCAGCAGCAAGAGCCAGAGGGTTCGCATGACACGCTCCCGATTCACAGCCGGAACGTGACGAGTGCCCCGAGTTCCCAGTAGCCCAGGGAGCGTTGCTCGCCGACGTTGTAGAGGAGGTAATGGACGCGGGCGCGTCCGGTGAGTTCGATGTGGTGGGTCAACGGCCAGCGCACTCCCGCCATCAGCCCGGGGGTGACCACCCCGTAGAACTGGGTCGGCAGGCGCGTGTCCGTGAAGTCGCGAACCATGACCGAGTAGGCCACGCGCGCGCCGAGGAAGGGGTTCACGCGGCCCACGGGCCACTCGCGCACGAATGACGTGCCCACGTTGAGCAGCGAATAGCGGTAGCGCGGCCCCGACAGCGTGGGCAGTTCCAGCGTGGCCTGCCGCGAGCCGAAGGACAGATCGACGTCCCAGTGCCAATCCTCGTGGAAGTAGTGGTGCAGGCTCGCCTCCAGTCCCAGCATCGGAGTGGAGAGGAAGAGGTTGTCGCGCGTGGGCGAGTCGAAGAAGGAGTGGTAGCCGCCGCTGAGCCCCAGCGTCCAATAGGCGCGCCGCGTGCGCGTCTGGTACGGCGTGCCCTTCACCGGATCATCCGAGAAGGGCGCGTCACGCAGGCTCGACTCGTCGAGCACCGTGGTGCTCCCGCGCCGCACTTCCGCTTCTCCGATGCGCAGCCGGTCCGCCAGCCGGCGCTTCACCGTGTAGCGGCCCGGCGCCAGCGCGAGCCTGCGCTCGGTGTCCGCCACCTTGTCCACCTCGGCGACCACCAGGCCCAGGGGGCTCACGAAGTAATAGGCGCCCGTGGGCGCGCTCCCCCGGCAACAGCACGCCCTCGTCGTGTCCACGCAAGTCCGTCAGCACAAAGTCTCCCTGGCCCGACAGGTCGTAGCTGAAGGTGGGGTGCTGCGCTCCGGCGCCGCTGTCGGCGGTGTCCGCCACCGTGCGCGCATAGGCATGGGAGTAGGCCTCGAAGAGCGTCACCTGCCCGTCCCCCGAGCGATCCGCGTCCCCCAGCAGGCCGCTGAAGAGGTGGTGGGTGAAGTAGCTACCGCCCAGCAGATCCGACTCCTGGGAGTCCTCGTCCGCCGAGCTCGAGGTGAGCAGGACGAGCCCCCGGGCGGTCTGGGCCGGCCCGTGTCGATGGCGAAGGCGGGCGCGCGCCGGGCGCCCTTCGTCCGGGTGAGCGAGCCCGAGCGGCACGCATCCAGGATGGCGATGCGGATGTCCACGGGCGAGCCTCCAGCCGGCGCTTGAGCGCCTCCAGCTCCAGCACCCCCTCGCCCATGCGCAGCGCGCCGTCCTTCGCGTGGCCCGAATAGTAGAGGATGAGCTCGGTGCGCTCGCCCCGGGCCCGCGCCACCCGGGCCTGGGCCTCCACCTCGGCGAGCGCCCGCAGGAAGTCCTCGGGCTCCTCGTCCAGCAGCAGCCGCGAATCTCCGGGCGCCACTCCGCCCAGCCGCGACAGCAGGCTCAGCATCGTCCGGGCATCCTGCCGCGCGAAGCGCAGCGGCCGGGTGCCCGCGCCCCCTCGTCATTGCCCGCCGCCAGCGCGAAGCGGCGCGTGGGGACGGCGCCCGCGGCGCTCGCCAGGAGCAGCCCCAGGAGCACCCCCCAGGCGGACAGGCCCGGACGCCTCATGGCTTGTGCAGCACCCAGTCGATTTCCTCCCCACCCAGCTCCAGGGGCCCCATCTCCGAGACCTGGTGGCCCGCCTCCTCCCAGGCGCGAAGCGCTCGCGCCGCCACCGCGCCCAGCTCCAGCGGCTCGCTGGACAGCAGCACCATCACCCGCTCGTTCCCCGTCCCCGTGAAGCGCACGCTGTCGGGCAGCCAGTGCCGTCCGTCTCCCGGCTCCACGCGCAGGCTGCGCTGCTCCTCCGTGGCGTACAGCGGGGAGACCTCCCCGGTGTCGTCCAGCGAGAGGGCGAGGATGAACGCGTAGGGTCCCGCCGTGTAGCCGATCCGCACCCGCTCATTCGGCAGCACCGTCTCCGTGTCCCCGGGGAGCACGGCGCGCTGGGGGCCCTCGCCACCAATGCGCAGGGTCGCCGAGGCACCACCGCCCTTGAGCCGGTTGGTGGACTCGGGCTCGAGGAAGGGACGCACCGTCACCGTGAGCAGCACCAGGGCCGCCGCCGCCACCAGCAGGCCGTTGACGCGCGGCCGCGCGGCGGGCTTCCTCGTCTGCTTCAGGGCGACCCCGGCCTCGAAGCGCTCGAAGGGCACCTGGGCCTCGAAGCGCGCCTGTTCCTCCTCGAGGCCGTGCAGCACCCGCTGGCACTCGGCGCAGGTGGCGACATGGCTCCGGGCCCGGTGCTCCTCCCCGCCGGGCAGCTCCCCGGCGCGCAGCCGCCGCAGCGTCCACTCCGTCAGATGCGCGCTCATGGGACCTCCAACTCCTCGTTCGTCAGGGCCGCGAAGCCCTCCAGGCGCTTGCGCACCGTGGGCACCGAGCGGCCCAGCAGCGCCGCCACCTCTTCCAGCGTCATTCCATCCACCCAGTAGTGAACCACCGCCGCCTGGGTCTCGGCATCCACCCGGGACAGGAGCGAGCGCACCAGGTCGCGTGTCTCCAGGGTCCGCTCGCCTCCGTCCCCCTCGGGGCGCGCCAGCTCGTCCCGCTCGAAGGAGCGACGCCACGGGGCCTGCTCCGCGCGCAATTGGTTGAGGCAGTGGTGGGTGGCGACCTTCATCAACCACGCCAGGGGCGAGTTCGCCGTGCGCAACGACGCCGGTTGCTGCAGGACGCGCACGAAGACCTCCTGCGCCGCGTCCTCCGCCTTCGTGGCGTCCTTCAACAGAAAGCGGCAGCGTCCGTACACGCTGCCACCGTAGCTCTTGTACAGCTCGTGCAGGAAGGCATGCCGGTCCTGTGGGCCTCCGTCGATGACCTTCAGGTCCGGTGGGGTCGTCACTGCCAAGAACTGCCTCGTCTCGCCTCGGGGGGGAGGGCCGAGCCTACCCGCCCCGTCCTCGTCACCGTGAGCGACCGGGCGTCCCGCTGGAGCGGCTCCTGGGGCCCTGGACGGAAGCGTCTCCGGCCACGGTGATGGGTGGGTCCTCGTCACGAGCTTCTCCCCTCGAAGTCTGCCCGGCCCTGGGGTGCGCGCGGCTCGTTCGCTGGAAGTGACACCGTGGCCCCGGAAAACGGAAAACGGCCCGGACGAAAACCGAAAGCCCAAGGATTTCAAGCCCTTGGAAACATGCCCGCCTGCCCTCCAAGCGAACCTGGGTCCAATTTCGACGGGGATCCGCCCCGTCCCTAGCTTCCCCCTATGGAAATGGAAAAGCGAGACTCCAATCATCCAGGAGAGATGGGAATCGACGCCTCGCTCGCCGAGCGACAACGTCATCCCGAGGAAATCAACGCGCGTGGGCGCGCCGTCGAGGTGCTGTTGGACGCGGGCGTGCCGTTCCTGGTGGAGGGGCCTACGCCTATTCCGCCTATACGGGCATCTACCGCGACACGAAGGATCTGGATCTGTTTCCGCGCAAACGCGACGCGGAGCAGGCGCTGATCGTCCTGGAGAAGGACGGCTGGCGCACCGAGCGCACCGACGAGGCGTGGCTCTACAAGGCCCGGCGGGGTGACTACTTCGTCGACTTCATCTTCTCCTCGGGCAACGGCGTGGCCACGGTGGACGACGAGTGGTTCGAGCACGCGCGCAAGGCGCCGGTGTTCGGCCGCGAGTGTCTGGTGTCCCCCGCCGAGGAGACCATCTGGTCCAAGGCCTTCGTCACCGAGCGCGAGCGCTATGACGGCGCGGACATCAACCACCTCATCCTCAAGATGGGGCACGGCATGGACTGGGCGCGGCTGTTGCGCCGCTTCGACCGGTACTGGGAAGTGCTGCTCAGCCACCTGATGATGTTCCGCTTCGCCTACCCGTGCGAGCGCGACCTGGTGCCCACGTGGCTCATGACGGAGCTCATGTCGCGCACGCTCGACACCCTCAAGGAGGGCAACTGGCAGGAGCGCTTGTGCCGCGGCACGCTCATCTCCAAGGTGAACTACATGGTGGACATCCACCACTGGGGCTACCGGGATGGCAAGTCCTGGGACGAGCGGGACCGAGAGAAGGGGGACGCACGTGGCGCGAGATGCGAGCTCGAAAATACGCTTGGCGGCGGTCGGTGATCTCCACTGCCGGGATGATCAGCACGGACGCTTCCGCCAGTTCGTCAAGCAGATCAACGCGGAGGCGGATCTGCTGGTGCTCTGTGGAGACCTGACGGATCGCGGCATGGTGGAGGAGGGCAAGGTGCTCGCCGAGGAGCTGTCCGCGCTGCGCGTCCCGGTGGCCGCGGTGCTCGGCAACCATGACTACGAGCACAACCAGGCCAAGGAGATCTGCGGCGAGCTGGCGCGCGTCGGCGTGCACATCCTCGATGGCGACCACTTCATCTTCGAGAAGATGCTGGGGGTGGCGGGCGTGAAGGGCTTCGGTGGAGGCTTCGGCAACGCCACGCTGCAGCCTTCGGCGAGGGGCAGACGAAGTCCTTCGTCCAGGAAGCGGTGCACGAGTCGCTCAAGCTGGAAGCGGCGCTCAGCCACCTGGATACGCCCAAGAAGGTCGTCATCATGCACTACGCCCCCGTGCCGGAGACGCTGGAGGGGGAGAACATCGAGATCCGCCCCTTCCTGGGCACCAGCCGGCTGGCGATGCCGGTGGACCACTATGGCGCGGAGGCGGTCTTCCATGGCCACGCGCACCATGGCGCGCCCCAGGCGAAGACGAAGAGCGGCATCCCCGTCTACAACGTGGCGATGCCGCTCATGACGAAGATGCACCCCGAGCAGCGCTTCCTCCTGCTCGAGGTGTGAGGCCCGCGCGCCCGTTCGGGGCGCGCGGCCCCGTCACTTCTCCAGCAACTCCTCCAACGACAGGGGCAGGGCCTCGAGCGCGGCGGTGCTCAGCTCGTAGATGTCCTCGGAGGAGCCCCGGCCCCAGGTGCGGCGGTCGTTGTCCGGCACGGGGTTGCCAATCCACAGCCGGGCGATCACCCCGCCCGTGCCATCCATCAGCGTGACTCCTCGGGAGCTGTCGGTGATGCCATGGCGCGCCGCGAGCTTCGCGCCGGTGGCGACCACGGCCTCCGCCTCGAGTTTCTCCAGGGAGTTGAGCAGGGAGGCCACCTTGAATTGCCGGGCCCGGCCGACGACTGGAGACCGCACCTCCCAACGGCCGTCCTCCTGGGTCCGCTCCAGGGTGAGGGGCTCGCCGCGGCCACCGGGGTGGATGACGAGCTTCTCCACCGCGCCGGTCTGCATCTCGAGCACCTTCTTGCTCTTGAAGTCCAGGGGCGGGGGACAGGACGTTGAGGGTATTGGGGTCCACCTGGGCCAGCACGGGCTCCGCCGTGCCCTCGGTCCGCGCGAAGGTCCGCTCGAAGCCGCCCACATTCAGCGTCACGAGCTGGATGCGAATGGGCCCGCCGATCTTGGGCACCAGGGTGGCCTCCACCGCGGGCTTCTCCAACGCGCGCACCACCTGGGGCTCCCACGCCGGCTCCGGAAAGCCCAGGGCCTTGTAGAGCTTCAAGTCGGAGAAGATGCGCGCCACGCGCTTGGAGTCCGCGCGCATCACCATCGGCCGGGCCATCTGCCAGGGCTTGTCGGTGGTGGCCCGCTCGAGCACCACGGTGTCCTTGGACCCCTTGAGCTCGATGCGCAGCAGCGAGGACTCCTCCACGGTGAACACCTCATGGCTGCGCCACGCGGAGGTGTCGTTGAGGAGCAGGACGCGCAGCGCGCCGCTGGCGAGGTACACGTGGGGGTCTCCCTCGCGGCGCACGTACACCGAGCCGTCGAAGACGTTCTCGACGCCCAGGTGGAACGTCACCGAGCGCTGGCGCGAGGCGTCCTGGGCGCCACCGCCCTGGGCATCCGGCACGTAGGCCCGGGCGGACACGGTGGCTTGCGGCGGCTTCAACCCGAAGCGCTCCAGTTCCTCGTCGGTGGGCTTGTCGGTGACCGTCCCGGTGAACTTCGCGTCCGAGAGCGCATCGATCAGGGAGAGCACCTGCTTGCGCTCGGCCAGCGCGGACACGGGCGAGGTGATGCGCCGGTGCCGTCGCGCAGCTCCAGCTCCACCCTGGCGTGGGGATGCTCGATGGACATCGAGGTGAAGACGGGCGCGGCCGGGGTGCCGCCATCCGTGCCGGGCGCCTCGGGCGAGTCGGTGGGGAAGAGCGCGCCGGGCGACTCCGGCGCCGGGGGCCGCTCGGCCTGGGGCTTCATCACCCCGAAGTACGCATAGAGGCCGAGTCCTCCGGCCACCACCGCGGTGGCCAGCAAGGTGACGAGGTTCTTCTGCCGGGCGTTCACTTGTTGCGCCTCGAGAGCCAGATGGCCAGGCCCACGCCGAGCAGCGACAGGGGCAGCACATCGGTGGCGAGGAAACGGATGCGGCCGAGCAGGGCCGCGTCCAGGGTGAGGGAGGAGGTCGCCCGGTCGGGCGGGCGGATGGTGACCTTGTCGGACTGATGGGTGGCCCAGCCGAAGGCGTTCATCACCAGGTTGCGGTTGCCCTCGTGGCCCCAGTTGGAGTCGAAGAGCAGCTCCGAGTCGCCCACCACCACGAGCCGCGACTCGTCGGAGCGCTTGTTCTCGGCGTCCGCCGTCGCGCGCGAGCTGGCGGTGACGAGGGGAATCTGCCCCGTGCGCTCGCCCTCGCCGGGGCTGGGTTCTCGTCGGGCGTCGACTCCTCCCAGCCATAGGGCGAGGTGCGCAGCACGCTCTCCACCCTCACGCCCGGCGCGAGCCCCTCGCCGAGCACCGTGAGGCCCCGCGCGGTGGGCAGCTCGATGTTGAGTTGCCGCTGGCGCAGCAGCCGGGAAATCTCGTGCTCGCCGAAGAAGAGCGACACGATGAGGTAGGGGCTGCCGCCGTTGAACTGCGCGTCGGCGACCACGCCCGGGTCGAACCCCACGCCATACTCCGCGAACAGCTTCCTCAGCTCGGGCCCCGGTTCTCCATAGACCTCGGCGAAGTAGATCATCCTCCCGCCGGCGGCGAGGTACTCACGCAGCGACTCCACCTCGGGCGGGTTGAAGGGCGCCTTGGCTCCCGCGACGACGAGCAGCGCGGCGTCCGGGGCACCGGCATGCCTCCCCCGAGGTTGAGCTCGCGCGGGGCATAGCCCTCCTGGGTGAGCTGCCGCCGCAGCTCCGACAGGCTCGTCGTGCGGCCCTGCTGGCCCGGGCGGGGGATCTCTCGCTCCAGGGGCCACTCGCCATGGCCGATGACGAAGTACACCCGCTGGTTGCTCGCCTGGGTGAGCTGGAGCAGGGCGTTGGTGAGATCCTGCTCGCTGATGACGTTGAGCGAGGTGTGGGCCTCGTTGGCGCCCTCGCCGCGCACGAGCACCACCGTCGTCTGGCCACCGCTCAGCGAGTACTTCCTGGTGAGATCCGGACGGCGCTGCGGATCCTCGAAGGCGTAGGAGAAGCGCTCGGGCGCCTCGATGCGGTAGCGCTCGAAGGTGGCGCGCAGGGCCTCGCGCGCGGGGTGCTGCAGGGCGATGAAGGCGAGGGCCCGCACGGGCTCGCGCAGGCCCTGGAGCACGCTCACCGTCTGGGGCGACAGCGTGAAGACCTTGCGCTCCGTCAAATCCCAGCGCTGGTTGCGCGCGTGGGCGATGTAGTTGATCGCCCCGAGCCCGAGCAGCGCCAGCAGCACCATCAGCGCGCTGCTGCCGAAGAAGAAGCTGGAGCGGCGCGAGGCGAACTGGCCGAGCCGCTTGAAGTTCGTGGCGAAGTACACCGCCACGAGCACGAGCCCCAGCACCGCCTTGATGACGAAGAGGGCGGTGGAGCCCGAGGTGACGAAGAGGGTGAAGGGACTGGACAGCAGCAGCAAGAGCCCGAGTCCACCCAGGATCCTACCGAGGTTGGCCGCTTTCATGAGGGGTACCGGAGTCCTGTCCGCTCACGCCCACCGCTGGGCTTCCACCGTGCGGTGGCAGAGCAGCAGCGCGAGCAGGATGACGGACACGAAGAAGACGGGGTCTGGAGATCCAACACGCCGCTGAGCAGCCCCGACAGTTGCGTGGAGAAGGACACGTAGGCGAGCAGGGAGCGCACGGGCTCGTCGGTGCTCTGGGCGAGGTTGCCGAGCATCAACCACGGCAGCAGCACGGCGAAGGTCACCAGCGCGGCCACCATCTGGCTCTGGGTGAGCGCGGAGATGAACAGGCCGATGGCCATGCACGTGGCGCCCCACAGCAAGAGCCCGCAGTAGCCCAGGAGCACCGTGCCCCACTCCAGCGCGGGGCCGGACTCGCCCTGGCCGAGCCACGAGAGAAGCACGGGGTAGAGCAGCGTGAGCCCGAGCGTCGCCGTGACGATGCCCAGCCCCCCGAGGTACTTGCCCAGGACGATCTCCACGGGCCGGATGGGCGCCGTCATCAACAGCTCGAACGTCTTGTTGCGCTTCTCCTCGGCGAACAGCCGCATGGACAGGAAGGGCACCACGAAGAGCGTGATCGTCATCACCGTGTGCCACAAGGGCACCATCACCCCGTCGGTGAGGTTGCGGAACTGCGGGGGGACCTGCTCCCAGCCGAACTGGCGCGCCATGTCCTGGGCCCGCTGGAACTCGTACAGGGAGTTGACGAAGAAGAACGACACCAGGGTCTGCATCGCGGTGAGGACCGCGTAGGCCCACGGCGTGGTGAAGTAGAGCGACAGTTCCTTGCGGGCGATCGCCAGGGCGGTGCGCATCCGGGAACCTCCAGGGGGAAATCCAGGGAAAAGAGCGAGCCACGCGCGGCGCCTCAGGCCGCGGTCAACCGGATGAAGATCTCCTCGAGGGACGCCTTGCCGTTCGCGCCCGAGTGCTGCCGCTCCAGCTTGCGCAGGGTGTCGTACGCCACGACGCGGCCCTGGTGGAGGATGAGCACCTTCTCGCACGTCATCGTCACCTCGGGGAGGATGTGCGTGGAGAGCAGGACGGTGTGCTTGCCGGCGAGCCCCTTGATGAGGGCGCGCACCTCGGCGCGCTGGGTGGGATCCAGGCCCTCGGTGGGCTCGTCGAGGATGAGCACGGGCGGGGAGCCGAGCAGGGCCTGGGCGAGGCCCACGCGCTGCTGGTAGCCCTTGGAGAGGTTCTGGATGAGCCGGCCCAGCACGTCCGACAGCCCGGTGAGCCCGGCCACCCGCTCCACCTCGGCGTTGAGTCCCCGGCCGGGCACCTGCTTGAGCCGCGCCACGAAGCGCAGGTAGCCCACCACCGTCATCTCCGGGTAGAGCGGCGGCGTCTCCGGCAGGTAGCCGATGCGTCGTTTGACCTCCAGGGGTTGCTCGAACACGTCGAAGCCAGCGACCCGGGCGGTGCCCTCGGAGGGGCAGGAAGCCGGTGAGCAGCTTCATGGTGGTGGACTTGCCCGCGCCGTTGGGGCCCAGGAACCCGAGGATTTCCCCCTCGGCGAGGGAGAAGTCCAGGTGGTCCACCGCGACGCGCTCCCGGTAGCGCTTGGTGAGCTGGCGCACCTCGATCATGGCCATGTGGGAGCTCCTGCGGGCGGCATGGGGGCGGGGAGGGAGGGCACGGCAGGGGCGAGCGGGGGCGGGCCTTGTGCATGGGTGCTTCCAGAGTGGCTTGGCGGACGCGCCGGGTCAGGTTACCTGTGACCTTTTCGGGTCTCTAGGAACAAAGCATCGGATTCCTTATGCCAATCGTGGTGCAGAAGTATGGTGGCTCGTCGGTCGCCGACGTGGAGAAGCTTCGCCGGGTGGCGCTCCGGGTGAAGCAGACGCGCGAGCGGGGCTATCAGGTGGTGGTCGTCGTCTCCGCCCGGGGGGACACCACGGACGAGCTGCTGGCGCTGGCCAAGCAGGTGTCGGCGGATCCCCCGCGGCGCGAGCTGGACATGCTGCTCACGTGCGGCGAGCGCATCTCCATGGCGCTCCTGTCCATGGCGCTGCAGGAGATGGGCGTGCCGGCCATCAGCTTCACGGGCAGCCAGAGCGGCATCATCACCAATGACGTGCACTCGCAGGCGCGCATCGTGGAGGTGCGGCCCTACCGGATAGAGGAGGAGCTCGCGCGGGGCCAGGTGGTGATCGTCGCGGGCTACCAGGGCGTGTCCTCCAAGCGCGAGGTGACGACGCTGGGGCGGGGCGGCTCGGACACCACGGCGGTGGCGCTCGCGGCGGCGCTGGGGGCCGAGTCGTGTGAAATCTACTCGGACGTGGACGGCATCTTCAGCGCGGATCCGCGGGTGGTGCCCGACGCGCGCAAGCTCGAGTCGCTCTCGTACGACGAGATGCAGGAGCTGGCGAGCGCGGGGGCCAAGGTGCTCAACGCCCAGGCGGTCGAGTTCGCCAAGGCGCGGGGCATCGTCATCCAGGCGCGCACGGCGCATGGGCAGGGCACGGGCACCCGGGTGGAGCAGGGCTCGCCCGGGGACACCGGGGTCAAGGGGGTGACGGCCGAGGGAGAGATGGCGGTGCTGGCGGCGGTGGGAGGGCCCGCCCGGGTGGCGCAGGTGCTGGAGTTCCTGGACGCGCGGGCCGTGCGGGGCCGGGCGCTGGCCTTCGATGGCCTGTTGGGACGCGAGGGCCGGGCGTTCATCGCGGTGCCCCTGCAGGACGTGCACGGGTTGCAGGCGCTCCAGCGCGAGCTGGGCGAGCGCTTCGGCGAATCGGTGGCCCTGCGCGAGGAGGTGGGCGCGGTGACGGCGGTGGGCGCGGGCATCAACGCCGACTGGAGCCTCTTGCGGCGCGCGTTGGGGGTGGCCGAGGAGCTGGGCGCCCGGGTGCACGCGGTGCACACCTCGCCGCTCCAGCTCACGCTCCTGGTGGATAAGCAACACTTGAAGGGCCTGACGTCCCGATTGCACCGGGAGTTCCTCGGCGTGTGAGCCCGCTCCTTCTGTCCAAGGAGTTACTCACGCCGGGTGCTGGCACTTCCCCATCCAGTCCGGGTGCTTACCCTCGACCCCGCGAGGGGTACGGGAGACAGGCATGGGACTGGGTCGAAACGTCAGCCGGCAATCGTTGTTCGCCATGGGGTGTCTGCTGGGACTCCTCGTGGGGTGTACGCAGAATCCTACCCCTCCTCCGGTTCGGGGCGGGGAGCCGAATCCCATCCAGGATCCGGACGCGGGCACGCCCATCCTGGTCGACGGCGGGGTGAAGCAGCCCCCGTCGGGCCCGGGCGACGTGGGCACGCCCTCCGAGCCCCATGACGCCCAGCGCATCCGCAAGGAGAACGCGCGTCCGGGGACGAGTGCCGGCGCATCACCAAGGGCGCCAACCAGAACGAGATCGAGGGCTACGCGCTCGAGTCCACGGTGTCGCCGGGACAGCGGGTGTCCATCGCGGTGTCGGTGAAGGACGGGCCGCGCAAGTTCTCCTGGGAGGTGTACCGGCTGGGCTACTACGGCGGGCTGGGAGGCCGGGAGGTGGCGCGCGGAGGTCCGCTGCAGGCGGTGCCCCAGAGCGCGTGTCCGCCGCAGCGGCCCACGGGGCTGGTGAGCTGCACCGGCGGCCGACGCTGGAGATTGAAACGGACGCGAAGTGGGTGCCGGGCGTGTACCGGTGAAGCTGGTACGCGAGGACAACCTGCAGCGCTACGTGCCGTTCTTCGTGAGGATCCTCGGCCGGGCGCCGAGGTGATGGTGATCATCCCCACCCAGACCGGCAGGCGTACAACGTCTGGGGCGGTACCAGCCTCTACGACGACAAGCACAGCATCACGGGGGTGGGGCGTGCCTTCCAGGCCTCGTTCGATCGGCCCTACTACCGCGGGCAGGGCTCGGGCCACCTCCTGGACGATGATCAGGGGCTCATCCTGTGGCTGGAGGCGCAGGGGCTGGACGTGGCGTACGTCACCGACGAGGAGATGGACCGCAGCGGGGAGATCCTCGACGAGGCCAAGGTGTTCATCATGTCGGGGCACGATGAGTACTGGACGCGCGCGCAGCGCGACCGGGCCGACAAGGCGCAGGCCGAGGGCCGCTCGCTCATCAACCTCGGGGCGAACCAGGCCTACTGGCAGGTGCGGCTCGAGCCGTCGGCGGACGGACGGCCGCGGAGGATCGTCACCTGCTACAAGGGCGACAAGCGCGACACGGTGAGCCTGAAGAGCCCGGACTGGACGGGGAAGTTCCGGGACCGGCGCCCAAGCGCCCGGAGAACGAGCTGCTGGGCGTGATGTTCTCGGCGCGCTGGCACCAGTTCGCCCACCCCACGGTCATCACCCAGGAGGACCACTGGGCCCTGGAGGGAACGGGGTTCAAGAATGGCGACATCATCTGGCGCGCCAACGGCTACGAGCAGGATCAACTGGTGGAGAATGGCCGGTCGCCCGGGAACGTGGCGGTGCTGGCCGAGTCCCCCGCGCTGTCGCTGCAGGGTGCCTTCGGCTTCGGGCAGATGGTGGTGTTCCGCAAGGGCAAGGCGTGGGTGTTCTCCGCGGGCGGCATCGACTTCGTGCACGTGCTGGGCAACAGCGACTCGGGCAACCCGCGCGCGGCGCGCATCGTGGCCAACGTGCTCTACAAGGCCCTGGGCCGGGAGGTGCCGGACAACCTGGTGACCCTCACGCCCAAGCCCCTGCCGCCGCCGAGGATTCCCGCGCCCGCCACGGTGCGCACGGTGGCGGGACTGGCCGGCAAGCGGGGAGACCAGGATGGTCCTCCGGGCCGGGGCCTGCTGGCCGCGCCGGTGGCGGTGGCGGTGCTGCCCGGGGGCGGCTGGGCGGTGGCGGACGCGCTGGCCAACAAGGTGAAGCGCGTGTCGCCGGATGGCTCCGTGTCCACGCTCTCGCACGTGCGGCTCAATGGCCCGCTGGGGATCGCCGCGGACGCGCAGGGCAACGTGTACGTGTCCGACTCGGACAACTACTGCATCCGCCGGATCACCCCGGAGGGCACGACGACGGTGTTCGCCGGAGCGGAGATGCAGCCGGGCGGCATGGACGGCAGCGCCCTGCAGGCGCGCTTCAACCAGCCCGCGGGGCTCTTCGTCACCCCGGCGCAGGAACTGCTGGTGGCGGACCTGGGCAATGGCGTCATCCGCCGCATCGATCTGCTCGCGCCGGGCAACCCCGTGTCCACGCTCCCGGCGAACCTGTGGATGTACCGGCCCTCGGCGGTGGCGCAGGGTCCGGACGGCACGGTGTACGTGGTGGAGACGGGGATGATGCGCGTGCTCAAGCTGTCCAATGGCACGGTGAGCGTGCTGGCCGGCGCGCCTCCGGGCGGCTTCGCGGACGCGAGCGGTGAGGACGCGCGCATGCTGCCCTACGTGGGCATCGCGGTGATGCCGGACGGGAGCGTGGCGTTCTCGGATCCGGGCAACTACCGGGTGCGGCGCATCTCCCCCTCGGGCGAGGTGACGACGCTGGCGGGCTCGGGACGCTTCGGCGCGCGGGATGGCCGGGGCGCGGACGCGGACTTCGTGGTGCCCGGTGGGCTCGCCGTGGGCATGGATGGGACGCTGTACGTGGCGGACTCGGGCAACGCGCTGCTGCGCGCCATCACCCCGTGAGCCCGTGAGGTCGCGCGCGAGCCCTCGTCCCCCGTGGGGTGGGGGCGGGGGCTCGCGCCGTTTCAGCGGCCCGGGCCGCGCGAGCCCGTCGGGGGTGGGCCCGGGCGCATGTCGGCCTCCTGGATGAGCCGGCGCCGATCGGGCGTGTCCTTGGGCATCTCCACGAAGGTGCACATCTCGCACAGGCGGCTGTAGATGCGCTCGCCCACGCGCTCGCGCAGCAGCTCCTGCTCGCGCAGGGCGCTCTTGGCGTCCTCGGCGGGGCGGTGGTAGCCGACGGGCGCCGCCGCGCGCGAGGCACGGCGCTCCGGCTCCAGCGAGTAGTTCGTCGCGAAGAGCGTGGTGCGGCCCGCGTTGTAGCGCCGGGCGATCAGCTCATCGAGCGTCTCCATCTCGAACTGGCTGCCGCGCCCCTTGCCCATCTCGTCGATGGCCAGCACGGCCACGTCCGACAGCGGGCCGATGATCTCCCCGCCGCTCTTGCCCTCCTGGAAGCCGCGCCGGATGGTGGCGTAGAGCAGGGAGATCTCCACGTAGCGCGCCGCCGGCCCAGCTCGAGCACCAGGTGCTTGAGCGTGGCGGCCAGCAGGTGCGTCTTGCCGGTGCCCACCGGGCCGCTGAGCATGAAGCCCTTGTTCACCCCCGCCTTGTCGAAGTGGTGGGAGAAGTGCATGGCCAGGTTGCGCGCGCGATCCTGCGCCTCGTTGGCGGCGCGGTAGTTCTCGAAGCTCGCGTGCGAGGTGACCCCGGGCAGGCCGATCTCGTTGAAGAGCGCCACGCGTTTGGCGCGGTGCTGGCACACGCACGGCACCAGCACCTCGTAGCGCTTGGGGCCCACCTTGGCGCTGAAGGTCTGCTCCTTCACCTCGTACGTGAACCCCGGCCCTCACACAGGGGGCAGCGCACGGAGCACGAGCACACCCGCGCGTGCGCCCGGTCTCCCTGACGCTCGATGACGTACGTCCGGCCCTCGCACGTGCCGCACACCTCGCCGCTCACCTTGCTCGCCATGACCCCGGGCCATAGCAGAGCCACCTGACGCGCGTCAGCAGGCGAGACAGGTGTTCAGCGTGGCCGCCGCCCGGCGAACAGCAGCCGGGCGGGCGACCCGCCGCTCTCCCAGACGAGCCCCGCGGGCGCCTAGGCCTCGCCCAGGCCCAGCCGCCGGCGCACCGCCACGAGCAGCCGGAAGCGCCGCGACAGCCGCCGCGCGCGCCCGGACATGAACTGGGTGTCCGAGTCCACGCCCCGGGCCTGCCGCCACAGCTCGTGCCGCTCGGGGAAGGGCAGGGCGCGCAGCAACACGAGCCCCACGAGCGCCTCCCGGGTCTCCATCTCCGTGAAGTCCTGGGGCACGCGCTGGGCCAGCGCCTCGCGCAGCCGGTGGACGCGCGGCGCGAGCTCGGGCCGCGTCTCGGCCAGCCGCTCCAGCGAGGCGAGCAGCTGCGCGTGCCGCGTCTCCTCCCAGGAGCGTGTCCGGGCCGAGCGCTTGCCCTCGCTGCCCGCGCCCGCCATGCGCTCGCGGTACTTCTTGATCTCCGCCTCCACCTGCCGGCGGCAGGCGCGCAGGCTGCGCAGCACGGGCTCTCCGGGGCGAGCGTCCCACATGGCCTTCTCCGCGGAGCGGAGATGCCGCGCGCCACCACCTCGAAGGGCACCGCCTGTCCGGCCCACGCGCTGAGCAGCTCCGTGTCCAGCGCCGACAGCATCAAGCCGCTGCCGCGCAGGGCCAGGAAGTAGTCGTGCACGCGCTCTTCGAAACTGGCGCTCTCGGGGAGGAGACTCATGTCGCTACAGGTCCGTTGCGGAGGGGTGTCGGGCGGCCGGGCCCACGTGCCCCTTACCAGGGGCGGCTGACAGCGCAAGCGGACTCCTGCTTCTGTCACAGTCTGCGCGGAATCTTTCCAGTGGCACCAAAGCAAGCCGACGTGCCCCGAGGGGCCTGTTGACCGGGTTCGACGCACCACGCATAGTGCCGAGCCTCCCCGATGGAAATTCCCGAAGAGTCCCGGACACTTGCCGAGCAAGCAAGGCAGCCGGCCGGCAGACCCCTGCAGAGGAAACCCATGCGCCGTACGCTTCTTCTCAGCCTCCTGCTCCTGGCCACCTCGGCCCCCGCGCAGGACAAGAAATCTCCGCGCGACGCCAGTCTTGGCAAGAAGAGCAGCACCGCGGTGATCGACAAGTCCCTCGCGGGTGACATCAGCCGCAAGAAGGAGAAGGCGGAGGCCGCCGCTCCCGCGCTGCAATACGATCAGTTCCGCCTGGGCGTGGAGGGGCAGGTGGCCTCCAAGCGGCGCGAGCAGATCGAGTCGCTCAAGAAGATCATCTCCCTGTCGGCGGACTCGAAGGAGCAGCCCTCGCTGCTCTTCCGCCTGGGCGAGTTGTACTGGGAGGAGTCGAAGTACTACTTCTTCGAGGCCAACCGGAAGGACGACGATCTGCTCGTGGCGATGAACGCCAACGACGCGGCGGGCCAGAGCAAGGCGAAGGCGGCCAAGGCCGAGCTGACCGCGCGCTCCAAGCAGTACGGCAAGCTCGCGCTCGAGCAGTACACGAAGATCGTCCAGAACTATCCGGACTTCGAGCGCTCGGACGAGGTGCTCTTCTTCCTGGGCACCAACCTCATGGAGGACGGCCAGGACCGCAAGGCGCTGGTGGCCTTCAAGCGCCTCATCGAGAAGTTCCCCCAGTCCAAGTACATGCCGGACACGTACTTCGCCTTCGGCGAGTACTACTTCAACAACTCCAAGGGCAAGCGTCCGGACCTGGAGCGGGCGCTCGCGGCCTACAAGAAGGCCGCCGAGTACACCGAGAGCCGGTGTATGCCTTCGCCCTCTACAAGCAGGGCTGGTGCCACTTCAACCCGGCGGACTACCAGAACGCCAAGGACAAGTGGAAGGCGGTGGTGCTCTACGGCGAGCTGGCCGGCCCCGCGGCGGGCACGGACAAGGACGCCCCGGTGAACAAGAAGGGCAACTCGCTGGTGCGCGAGGCCCGTCAGGACTACGTGCGCGCCTACGCCCGCGAGGGTGACGTGATGCTCGCGCGCGAGGACTTCTCCAAGGTCGCCACCAATCCCGAGGATCGCTTCGGGATGATGAGGAGCCTGGCCAACCTCTATTACTCGGATGGCAAGGACCGCGAGGCGGCCATCACCTACAACGCCCTCATCAAGGAGAAGCCCCTCTCCCCCGAGGCGCCCGGCTTCCAGGGCCGCATCGTCGACATCGTGCTTCGCATGGGCAACAAGGACCGCACCGTCACCCAGGTGCGCCGGCTCGTGAAGATCATGAAGGAGGTCGAGAGCTCGGGTGTCATCAAGGACGAGAAGGACAAGAAGGCGCTGGCCGAGGCGAAGGACCTGTCCGAGCGCACCCTGTCCAACCTGGCCGTCACCTGGCACAACGAGGCGAAGAAGACGCGCGAGGAGGCCACGTTCGGCTACGCCGACATGATCTACTCGGACTACCTCACGCTCTTCCCGGACAGCCCCAAGGCGTACGACCTGCGCTTCTTCTGGGCGGAACTGCTCAACGACAACCTGCAGAAGTACGACAAGGCCGCGGCCAACTACACCCTCGTCACCCTGCAGGACGTGAAGCTCTTGGAGGCCAAGGACGAGCAGGGCAACCCCAAGCCGGGCAAGCCGGGCAAGTGGCTCAACAACGCCGCGTACAACGCCGTGCTCGCCTATGACGAGGTGGTCAAGGACGGCGAGAGCAAGGGCCTGTTCAAGGACGACGTCAGCAAGGACATCCGCAAGAAGGCCAACATCCCCCAGGCCCTGCAAGGACTTGCTCGAGGCGTGCGAGCGCTACCTGAAGTACGTGCCCAAGGGTGACAAGCGGGTGGAGATCGCCTTCAAGGCGGCCAACATCTACTACCGCCACAACCACTTCGACGAGGCGGTGTTGCGCTTCAGCGAGATCGCGCTCGGCTCGCCCGAGTACAAGTTCGAGTCCGGCGAGCGCGCGGGCGAGGTGGCGGCCAACCTGGTGCTCGACTCGTACAACCTGCTCGAGGACTGGGCGAAGGTGAACGAGTGGGCGCGGCGCTTCTACAACAACGACAAGCTCGCCACGGGCAAGTTCCGCGAGGAGCTCTCCAAGGTCATCGAGCAGTCGGCGTTCAAGCTGGTGAGCGCGCTCGAGGCGAAGAACCAGTTCGCCAAGGCGGCCGAGGCCTACCTGTCCTTCGTGGCCGACTTCCCCCAGACGGAGATCGCCGACGTGGCGCTCTTCAACGCCTCGGTGGACTACTACAAGGCGAAGATGCTGGATAAGGCCATCCAGGTGCGCAAGGACATCATCGAGCGCTACCCCACGTCGCGCTTCGTGCCGGAGTGCATCTACAACAACGCGGAGGCGCTGGAGGCCATCGGTGACTTCCGCGAGTCCGGCGACGTGTACGAGCAGTACGTGGACGGCTACGAGGCGAGCAAGAGCGGCAAGACCGTGGCGCGCGCGGCGCCCGCCAAGAAGCCCGCCAAGGCCAAGAAGGGCAAGAAGGGCAAGGACAAGGACGATGACGTGGTGGTCTCCAACCGTCCCGGCGCTCCCCAGAAGTGGGAGGAGTCCAAGGCCCAGGTGGCGCTGTTCAACGCGGCCACCTACCGCGAGGGTCTCGGCGAGTACAAGGCGGCCCTCGCCCTGCGCGAGCGCTACCTGACGCTCTGGCCCAAGGCCAAGGACGCCGAGGACGTGTTCCTCTCCATCGTCGACCTGCACGAGAAGTCCGGCAACTACATCAAGGCCATGAGCCTGCTCGAGGAGTACGAGCGGCAGTACCAGAGCAAGCCGAGCAAGTTCCTGATGGCCGAGGGCCGCATCGTCGACATCTACGAGAAGAAGCTCCAGCGCCCGCGTGATACCGAGCGCCTCTACACCCGCATCCTCGACTACTACGAGAAGCTGCCGCGCCGTCTGCAGCAGTCGCTGGAGAAGAACGCGCTGCCGGCGGTGGGCCGCGCCCAGTTCCGCAGCGTGGAGCCGGACTACCAGTTCTTCTCCCGCCTGAAGCTGTCCTGGGGCCGTCCGCCCAGCCCCGACAAGCTCAAGGCCTCCATCGCGGAGAAGAACAACTCGCGCGACGTGGTGGAGAAGAAGTACGTGCAGACGGTGTCCATCGGCGCCGCCGAGCCCGCCATCTGCGCCCTGCACCGCCTGGGCATGGTCTACGACAACTTCGCCGACAGGATCGGCAACGCCCCCATGCCGCCGGGCATCGACGAGGAGACCGAGGGCGCGCTGCGCGAGGAGTTCGGCAACCAGGCCCTGCCCCTCAAGGAGAAGGCCGCCGAGGCGTTCATGACCGCCGTGGCCAAGAGCCAGGAGCTGGGCGTCTACAACGACTGCGCGGCCGAGAGCCTCAAGATGCTGCGCACCACCTACCGTCCGGAGCAGTTCCCGACGATGGTGGAGGAGAAGGTGGCCCTCACCAAGGGCCGTGACCGGCCATCGGCGGGGACCTGCTCGCCAAGATCCAGGACATCCCGCCCCCGCCGGTCGAGGTGGCCGAGGGCGAGAAGGACACGAAGCAGGAAGTCGTCGAGGACGTGTCGGACCTCGCCAAGCGGCTTCAGCAGCAGACGGCTACCCAGGTTGACGGTCCGGCCGCGCCCACCAAGGAGGGCACGCCCAAGACCAAGGCCGGCACGGACGACCAGGAACCCGAGGACTTCCTCTAATGAATCGCCCCACGACGAATCACCCCTCCATGATGCGCTCACTCCTCGTGGCCGTGACCGCGGCGCTGTTCGCCGCGGGTTGCGCGGGCACCAACGCCAACAAGAACGCGGCTGTGGACTCGGGCAAGACGACCAAGTCCAACGAGCCGCAGTCCATCTCCAACCGCGCCAAGCTCCTCTTCGAGGACGCGCTCTCGGCGTATGAGGCCCAGAAGAAGGGCGGCGCCATCGACTACCCGTCGCTCGAGCGCAAGTTCAAGGCCGCGCTGGACGCGGACAACGGGCTGGCCGAGGCTCAGTACAACCTCGGTGTGCTCGCCGAGCGTCAGGGCAAGACCCCGGAGGCGGTGGGCTACTACCAGGCCGCCCTCAAGACCAAGCCCTCGCTGCGCCAGGCCTCGGAGAACCTGGCGGTGCTGGCCCAGAACGCCGGCGACGTGCAGGGCGCGGTGAACATCTACCAGGGCGTCCTCAAGATGTACCCGGATGATGCCAACAGCCGCGCGCGTCTGGCGGAGATCTACCGGCAGACGGGCGACCACGAAAAGGCGATGGAGTTCTCGCGCGCCGCCCTCATGCGCGAGCCCCAGTCCGTCACCGCCTACAAGGTGATGATGCGCAGCTATCTGGAGCGCAAGCAGCTCGCCATGGCCAAGCTCGTGGCGCTGCGCGCGATGAAGATCGACCAGAACGATCCCGAGCTGCACCACACCATCGGCCTCATCCTCCTGCAGGAGGAGAAGAAGGACGAGGCGCGCCTGGAGTTCAATCGCGCCGTCGAGGTGCGCGCCGACTACGTGCCCTCGCACGTGATGCTGGCGCAGCTCGCCCTCGAGGTGGAGAACTACCCGGGCGCCGAGGCGCACCTGCGCCGCGTGCTCCAGTCCGACAGCAAGAACGCTCCCGCGCACCTGAACCTGGGCGTGGCCCTCAAGGGCCAGGGCCAGTACGACAAGGCGATGCAGGAGTACGACGAGGCCGAGAAGCTCGACCCGAACACGGCCGCCGTCTACTTCAACCGCGCCGTGCTGCTGCACCGCAACAAGGGCGCTCCGGACCGGGCCGTGGTGCTGTACAAGAAGTACATCGCCCTGTCCGGTGACGAGATGGCCCTCAACGCCGAGCACCCCATCTTCGGGCTGCTGCGCGAGGCGGAGTCCATCGTCCAGGCCCAGCGCGACGCCGTCCTCCAGGAGGAGCAGGCCAAGAAGCTCGAGGAGCTGCAGAAGCAGCAGCAGGAGCTCATGAAGGCCGAGGAGGCCAAGCAGGGTGGCGCGGTCTCCCCCGCCGGGGGCGCGCCCGCCCAGCAGCCCGCGGCCCAGCCCGCGGCGGGTGTCCAGCCCGCGGCGCCCGCCCAGAAGCCCGCCGACACCGCCGCACAGCCGGCCACTCCGCCCAAGGCGGATCCGGCGGAGCCGTCGGACGACATCTTCTAGATGTGGGATGAGGTGGCGGTGGCGGGGGAGGGGGATTGATGCGAACCTTCATGACGTATCGCGGCCCGCCGGACAGGCGGGCCGCCCGAGACAGTGATGCGCAAGCTCCTGATGCTGTGTGGGATGTTGATCGTGACGCCGGCCCTCGCCCAGGACGAGGACTCCCCGCCCCCGACGAGGAGGCCGGTGGCGGCGGTGGCAAGGCGGGCAAGGGCGGCCCGCAGACCATCGACTTCGAGGATGACACCATCGAGGGCGACCTGACCAAGCCCGACGGCGAGTACGTCGAGGCGCGCAAGAAGGTCGCGCACTCCAACCTCATCCGTATCCGCGAGGACTTCGAGGACAAGGTGATGCAGTCGGTTGGCGAGCTGTGAAAATCGCCGGGAACCCCTCGCCGTCCACGTTGTCCTAGAGATCGCCGCAAGCCTACCGAGGAATTGAAATGCCTGTGCCTTTGACACTCAGGGTCTTCAAGGGTGACACCCTGGTCACCTCGAAAGACTTCGAGCGCGACATCATCAAGATTGGCCGTCTCGCCTCGGCGCACCTGTGCCTGGACGACGAGAAGGTCAGCCGTATCCACTCCGTCATCGAGGTGGCCTCCGACGGCAGCCTGTCCATCATCGACATGGGCAGCGTCGAGGGCACCTACGTCAACGGCAAGCGGGTCAACAAGGGCCAGCTGTCGTTCGGCGATGAGATCAAGGTGGGTGGCACCACCATCCGCCTCGAGGACACCACGGCCATCGCCGCGGCCAACCTCGCCTCGGCCGCCGCGAGCACCGCGCCCGTTGCGTCCGCGCCCATCGCGCCCCAGCCGGAGGCGGCGCTCGCCGCCGGGCTGGCCCAGGCCGCCATCTCTCCGGCTCGCGCCGCCACGCCCGCTCCCGTGGCCGCGGTGACGCCCGCCCCCGTGGCCGCGCCCGCCGCCACGCCCGCTCCGGTCGCGGCGCCCAAGGCCGTGGCCCAGCCCGTGGCCGCCGCGCAGGAGACGCCGGCCGAGCAGCCCGCGCCCCGCGTGCGCCGGGTGCCCTCCAAGTCCAAGGGGCCGCTCGGCCTGGGCCTGCACTTCATGTGGGGCGACCAGCGCGTGGGCGACTTCTTCTTCGCTCCGGGCCAGAAGCGCTCCTTCTCCGTGGGCAGCGCCAAGGGCGTCGACTTCGTCATGGGCGACGCCAAGCTGGGCGGCGAGCGCTTCGAGGTGATGCGCACGGACGGCCAGTCCTTCTCGGTGCTCTTCACGGGCAAGATGAAGGGCGAGCTCGTGCGCAAGGGCGAGACGCTGGACCTCAAGGAGGTCATCGAGTCCGGCAAGGCCTCGCACGAGGGCGACTCCTACGTCCTCACCCTCAAGGACGACGACTTCCTCTCGGTGGATCTGGGCGGCGTGACGCTCGAGGCCTGCTTCGAGTCCGTGCCCAAGCGCGCCTGGGCGCCGCTGGGCGAGTCGGTGGACTTCGCCGTCATCAACGTCTTCCTGGTGCTCTTCTTCCTCGCGTCGCTGTTCGTCATCAGCGCGTCCAACCGGCCGCGGCCGGCGATGCCTACGCGGATGAGCTCGCGGGCAGCAACTCGCGCATCGCCAAGCTCATCGTGAAGCCTCCCGAGACGCAGAAGAACAAGTTCCTCGAGAAGCTCAACGAGCAGAAGGCGGAGAAGGCGGCCAAGAAGGAAGCGGCCAAGAAGAAGGACGACACCCAGAAGGTGGTGAAGGAGACGCCCAAGGCGGCGACCCAGGCCAAGCCCGACAGGAAGGCCGAGGCGAAGAACATGGCCGCGAAGATCTTCGGCGGCAAGGGTGGCGCCGCGAGCCTCTTCGGGGGTGGCCTGAGCAACAACCTCAAGGGCGCCATGGGCAACATGTTCGCCGGGAAGACGGCCGCGACCAGCTTCGGCGGCCTCGGCCTCAAGGGGGTGTCGGTGGCGGTGCCGGTTCCGCGGACGTGGTGGGCATCGGCACGGTCGGCACCAAGGGCCGTGGCGGCGGCATGGGCGGCTATGGTGCCGCCACCGGTAGCCTCGGTGGCACCAAGCAGAGCGTGGAAGTGGGCATCGCGGCCGAGGAGGCCACGGTGAGCGGCTCGCTCGACAAGGAGCTCGTGCGCCAGGTCATCCAGCGCAACCGCGGGCAGATCCGCTTCTGCTACGAGAGCCTGCTCAACCGCTTCCCCAAGCTGGGCGGCAAGGTGGCCATCCGCTTCACCATCGCCACCGAGGGCAACGTGGTGACGTCGTCCGTGGCCCAGTCCACCGCGGGCAACTCGGAGCTGGAGCAGTGCGTGGCCGGCCGCGTGCGCACCTGGACGTTCCCCAAGCCCAAGGGCGGTGGCTCGGTGGTCGTCACCTACCCGTTCATCTTCAAGGCGGCCGGAGAGTAATCCTCCGCTGACAGGAAACATCCAATGTGGGCGGTTCCGCGTTCGCGGAGCCGCCCACTTGCTTTTTGCCTCTGGCGTCCGGGAGCGCCTGGGCTAACTTCCAGCCCTGAATGAAAGCCCTCCGCCCTTTTGTCGTTTGCGCCGCACTCGCGCTCCCCGCGCTCGCGAATGCGCAGGCCGCTGGTGACCGTCCCGCCGAGACCTACGAGGAAATCGAGCGTGGTTTCTACTTCTCGGTCCTCGGTGGTCCCCTCTTCATCGTCAATCCGCCCGCGTCCTCTGGACCCCGGCCCTTCTCGCCCGGACAGATGGCCGAGGTGGAGCTGGGCGTGGACATCGGGGATCGCCTCTCCATCGGGCTCTTCCTCCGAGGCGCCTTCAACCGGGCCGGCTCGGAGTACACGGGCAACTCCAACGGGGCCGCCTCGGGTGACTTCTCCTCGCTGGTGCCCGGCGCCGTGGCGCACGTGCGCCTGGTGAGCTTCCCCGACGTCCAGGAAGTGCCGCGCACGTGGATCTACGTGCGGGGCGGCGTGGGCTATGCCCTGTTCTGGCCGAAAGCGCTCCTGCCGGAGTCCGACATTCTGGTATTCGCCGGACCGGGAGTGGAGTACTACACGCGACTCCGGCACTTCTCGATTGGTGTCGAGGTGACGGCGAGCTTCTTCGTCAAGTCTCAGTCTTTCGGGTTCGCGCTGACGCCGAACCTTCGCTACGCGTTCTAGCGGGAGAATCACGTGCCTCAGGAGAATGGAAGCGGTGGGCCGCGCGGTGGACGGGGCCCGGGTGGTGCGCCCGGTCAGGGTCCTCGCCGGGATGGCCCGGGTGGTTTTTCGTTTGGTGACCGCGAAGGCGGGCGGGGCGGTGGCGGCCGGGGTCGGGGTCGGGATCGCTCCGAAGGTCCGGTCGGCCCCGCGCAGCGGATCATCGCCGACCTGAGTGTTCTGGAGAAGGCGCTGGGCAAGAGCGATCTCTCCGCCGAGAAGCAGCCCCTGGAATCGATCGTCCGCTCGTTGCGTGCCCTGCGCGCGAAGTCGCTCGACGATCTGGATCTCAACGTGAGGGGCCGGCTCATCACCACGCTGCTGCGGGTGCAGCGGCAGACGAAGCCGCCCGCGCCCGAGGCTACTCCGGCGGCGGAGGCGGGTCCGGCTCCGGCGGCGACCGAGGCTCCGGCCGAGGCCGCGCCCGCCGAGGGACAGGCCTCGCCCGCGGCTTCTGGCGAGGGCGCGGAGGCGGCCGCCGGTGGCGCGCCCGCGGCGCCCGCGGTGGATCCCGCCAAGGAGAAGTTCCAGGCCTACACGGACGTGCTCTACCTCGTGGGCCGCGCCGGCGGGCCGCGGGAGATCAGGAGCGCGCCTCGGCGGCCTTCGGACTGAGCGGCCGTCAGCCCGAGCCGGAGCGTGAGGAGCCCGCCGCGCGTCCCGCGGCGGAGCGTCCCGCGGGTGAGCGCCGGGAGCGTCGCGAGGGCCGGGGCGAGGGTGAGCGTCGGGAGCGTCCCGAGGGCGAGCGTCGGGAGCGCCGGGAGCGTCCCGAGGGCGAGCGTCGGGAGCGCCGGGAGCGTCCCGAGGGCGAGCGCCGGGAGCGCCGGGAGCGTCCCGAGGGCGAGCGCCGGCAGCAGCCCCTGCCGGAGCTGACGGGGGAGTGGCCAGAGCAGGCGAAGCAGCTCGAGGGCATGGGCCGCACCCGCGACGCGGCGCGCATGCACGAGCGCAACAACTCCTTCGCCGACGCCGCGCGGCTCTTCGAGGCGGGCGGCGACATCCGCAGTGCGCTGCGCTGCGCGCTGGCGGGCAAGGACAACGACACCGCCCGGCGCCTCATGGCGACGGTGCCCGCGGAGCAGCTGTCCCAGGTGCTCGAGAAGGCGGGCGCGTACGAGCTGCTGATGGAGGTCTACATCGGCAAGGGCGACTTCGAGAACGTCGCCCGGCTGTACGAGCGGGCCCGTCAGTTCGATCAGGCGGCACTCGCCTACGAGCGCGCGGGGAAGTTGTCGCTGGCGCGCAAGGCGTACGAGCGCTCGCGCGACTTCGCGTCCGCCAACCGCATCCGGGACCTGGAGGTGAAGGCCCTGGTGGAGCGTGGAGACAGGCTGGGCGCCGCCACGCTGCTGGTGGCCGCCGGCCGCCGTCAGGACGCGGTGGAGGTGCTCGGCTCCCTGCCTCCGCCCAAGGCCTTCTACTTCCTGCAGCGGCTGAAGCTGGAGGACGAGGCCAAGACGCTCGCCCAGAAGGAGCTGGCGCGCGCCGAGGCGGAGAACAAGCCGGCCGGCCGCGCCCGGTGGCTGGAGCTGCTCGGCGAGTCGGCGACCGCCGCCGCGCTCTACGAGGAGATCGGCCGCAAGGAGAAGGCCCTCGGGTTGTACGAGCTCATCGGCCACCTGCCCAAGGCCGCCTCGCTCGCCGAGGAGTTGCAGTTGCGCGACCGCGCCGTGGCTCTGTACACGAAGCTGGGTGACGAGGCGGGCGTGCAGCGCGCCCAGGCCCTGCCCGCCACTCCTCCCGCACGGCAGCCCGCGGAAGCCGCCGCCGCGGCCGAGGAAGCGGAGGACGCGGCGGTGGGTCAGACTCCTACTGCCGAGCAGAGCTCGTCCGCCTCTACTACGGACGGGCAAGAAAGCCAGTAAATCTCCACAGTTGGCGGGATTTGCGAGATTGCGAGGGCGGGGAGCGGACGATAGAGTGCCGCTCTTCCGCCCCTTCTTTTTCGCGAGGCTTTTCTTCATGGATTCGTCGAACCTCCGCCGACCCGCCGAGCGTGTCGTCACCGAGCGGCCCTTCGCCGAGGTTGAGGCCTCGCTTGAGAAGGCGGGCCGGGTCGAGGAGCTCATCCGTCTCTACGAGGGCCGTGCGCGCGAGACGACGGGCGCCGAGGCGGCGCGGGTGCTGGTGCGCGCGGGCCAACTCGCCCACGAGCGTTTGCGCAACCCCGCGCGTTCCGAGGAGCTGTTGCGGCGCGCGCTGCTCATCGCCGAGGACACCCGGCCCGCGCTGCTCGGATTGAAGGCCGTCTACGAGGCGCGCCAGGACATGTCGGCGCTCGTCGACGTGCTGGAGCGGCTGGGCGCCCTCTCCGAGGGCGATGAGTCCGCGTCCTTCTTCCTCAAGGCGGCCAACCTCCACGAGCAGAAGCTCTTCCGGCGGGATCGCGCGGTGCTGTGCCTGCAGTGGGCCGCGCGCGCCGGCCGGAGCGCAACACCTTCAAGCGCGCGCGCCAGTTGCTCATGGCCGACGAGCGCTTCCAGCCCGTCTTCGACTCGCTCGAGCGCGAGCGGGCCGCGCTGGGCGGCGAGGGCATGGCGGAGGAGTACGCCGCCCTCTGCGAGAAGCTGGTGGAGGATCCCACCGAGCACGTGCTCGCTCAGCAGGCGCTGGCCGTGGTGCGGGAGCTGGAGCCGAAGAACGTCCGGGCGGACAAGGCGGCACAGACGCTGCAGCGCTTCGAGCAGACGTGGCGCGAGCGCGCGCGCACCCTGCGCGGCATGTCGCTGGAGGAGCGCGATCGCAAGAGCGCGGCGCGGCTGTCACTGCTGGTGGCCAAGCTGCACGCCTGGTACGAGCCCACGGCGACGGACAAGGTGAAGGAGGCGTTGGATCGCTGCTTCCTGCTGTGGCCGGGTATGCCCGAGGCCGTCAACCTCATCGAGTTCCAGGCCGAGCGCAATGGCGACGTGTCGTCGGCGCAGTCGTGGATCGAGACGCTCGCGAACGAGGCGCGCGAGCGCACGGTGCAGGCGGACCTGTGGCTGCGGCTGGGCACCTTGCGGATGACCCGGCTCAATGATCCGGCCGGGGCGCTCGCCGCCTTCGAGAAGGCCACGTCGGTGGATCCCGCGCGCGCGGACATCGCCAACCTCGGCGCCGAGCTGCTGCTGGATCAGCAGCGGGAAGCGGACGCGCTCGCCATGTTGGAGCGGGCGCTGGCGACGGTGAAGGACCGGTCCACCCGGGTGACCCTGCACCTGCGGCTGGCGGACCTGTACCTGCAGCAGAAGGATGGGGCCGCGACGCGCACCCACCTCGAGTCCGTGCTCAAGCTGGATCCGGTCAACGCCGCGGCGGCCTTCATGCTCGCGCGGCTGTTGGCGGAGCAGGAGGATCTGGCGGCGCTCGAGCCCCTGTTGGATCTGGCGATGCTCGCCCCGCGCTCACGTGCCGAGCGCGTGGCCTTCTGCGAGGGCCTGGCGCTGCTGTACGAGGAGGCGGAGAACGCGCGGGGCGCCTTCGAGGTGCTCGCGCGCGCCCTGACGCTGGAGCCGAGCCGGCCGATGTTGCTGGAGGCAGTGGTGGAGCACGCGAGCAAGGCCCACGCGGAGCCCGCGCTCGCGACGGCGCTGCGGCGCGCGGCCCTGGCGGCGCTTCCTCCCGAGGCGTCGCTGCCCATCTGGCGCCACCGGCGCGACTGCTCGAGGGGCCGCTGGCGGATCCCGCGGGGCGGAAGCGGCCTGGAAGGAAGTGCTCGCGCGCGCTCCGGGGGACAGCGCCGCCCAGGAAGCGGTGAAGGCGTTGCGTGCCGCCGCGGCGCTCTCGGCGGATCCGAAGACGCGCCTGGAAGGGGAGATCCTCCGGCGCGAGGCGTCGGGGGCGACCCCCGCCGAGCTGGAGCCCCTGGTGCGTGAGTTGGTGCGGCTCGCGCCGGATGATCCGGCGAGCGTGCGGCGCCTGCAGGCGGTGTGCATCGCGCTGTCGAAGGTGGAGGAGGCCACGGAGCTGGCCGGACGGCTGGCGAAGGTGGCCGAGACGCAGGTGGAGCGCAGCGACTGGGCGGCGCGTCAGGCGCGTCTGTACGCCGAGCGCCTGAACCGTCCTCAGGAGGCGGCGACGCTCTTCCTGCAACTGCTCTCGGAGAACGTCTCCACGGGCGTGGTGCTGGGCGGGCTCGAGCGGCTCGCGACGGCGGGGGTGCGCACGGCGGAGATCGCCGAGGCGCTCGCCCGTCATTACGGCCGCCAGGGAGATCATCAGCGCCAGGTGACGGCGCTGTCGCAGCAGTTGGAGGCCACGCAGGACGTGGCGGCGCGGCAGCGGCTGTTCGCGCAGATCGCCGGCCTGCAGGAGAAGCAGCTCGTGGACGGCCGGTCCGCCTTCGATCTGCGCCTCAAGGCCCTGCGCGAGGTGCCCACCGACGAGGCCAATCGTGCCCAGCTCTCGCGGCTGGCCCATGAGCTGTCCGCCCACGCCGAGCTGGTGCGCGTGCTGCGCGCCCTGGCCGGTGAAGCGGAGACGCCGGCGCTCGCCGTGCAGTTGCTCTCGGAGACGGCGACGCTGGCCGAGGCGTCCGGGGCGCTTCCCGAGGCCATTGGCGCGCTGGAGGCGGCGCTGCAGCGCGCGCCCGATTCGTCCGACGTGCTCGGTCGCCTCATCCAGATGTACGGCAAGGCGGGCCGCGCGGCGGAGGCGGACGCGCTCTTGCGCAAGCGCCTCCAGACGGCTCCGCGCGCGGAGAAGGTGGATCTGCTGATGCAGCTCGTGGATCTCAACGCCGGGCTGGGCCGTCCGCTGCAGGCGGCCGAGGCGCTCCAGGCCGCCATCCATGCTGGCGCGGACGAGGTGCGTCACCTGCCGCAGCTGGCCGAGCTGTACGAGAAGGCGGACCGCAAGCCCGAGTGGGGCCGGTGCTCGCGCGGCAGATCGCGCTCGCGGAGGACGCGGGTGATCTGGACCGCGTGGCGCGCCTGACGCTCAAGCGCTCGCAAGTGCTCCAGGACTCCTCGGGAGACCGCACGGACGTGGTGCGCAGCTTCTCGGACATCCTCCGCCAGCGGCCGTCGGATACCGACGCCCGGGCCGCGCTCGAGGGGATGCTCACGGCGGGTCCCGCGCGCGAGGAGGCCGCGCGGGCGCTCATCCCGGCGTATGAGGCCACCAAGGATCATCGCAAGCTGGTCGCCGCGCTGGAGGTGCTCGCGGAGGTGGCCAAGGATGACGCCGCCCGGGTGTTGGCGTTGCGGCAGACCGCGCAGGTGCACTGGCCCAGCTGCGTCAGCCGGAGCTGGCCTTCGCCTCGCTCGCCCGGGCGCTGCGCCGGCGCCGGGTGACGCCGCGCTTCGGGTCGCGGCGCGTCAGGCCGCCGAGGACGCGGACTCGCTGGATGCCTACGCGGAGATCCTCATCGAGCTCACGGAGGAGGGAACCTCCGACGCGGTGCGCGTGGGGCTGCTGCGCGAGCTGGCCGAGGTGCAGGAGAAGAAGCTCGACGACCGTGGCGCGGCGCTCCAGTCGCTGCGGGCCCTGCTGGTGCTCGAGCCGGGCAGTGTCGACTGCCTGAAGGCCTTGCAGCGCCTGCACCGCGCGGGCGAGGAGTGGGCCGCGCTCGCCGAGGTGTTGGAGAAGCTCGCCGCCGCGGCGCCCGACGTGGCCGAGCAGCTCGCGTACCTGCGCGAGGCCGCCCTGCTGCACGAGACGAAGCTGTCCGACCTGGAGAGCGCCGCCAACGCGTGGCGGGCCATCGCCGAGAAGGATCCGCTCCAGCGCGAGGCCGCCGCCGCCCTGGACCGTCTGTACACCGAGCTGGAGCACCCGAAGGAGCTGGCCTGGGCGCTCGGGCTGCGGCGCACGCAGGAAGGGCAGAGCCCCCAGGGCCGCGAGGTCTCCTTCCGTCTCGCGGAGTTGCTGCGCACGTCCCTGGGCGACGCCAATGCCGCGCTCCAGCTCTACCAGGGCATCCTCGCGGAGGATCCGGGCCATCCCGGTGCCCGCGCGGCGCTCGAGGAGTGGGTGAAGGCGGCCGTGCCGATGAGCGCCGGGGCGCTGGAGGTGTTGGATCCGGTGCTGGCGCGGCTGGGAGACCATGCCCGCCGCGTGGCGCTGCGCGAGGCGCGCCTGTCGTCCGCCCTGAGCGCGGAGAAGGTGCAGCTCACCGCGGACATCCGCCGCATCTACGAGCAGGACATGCAGCAGCCGTCGCTCGCCTTCATGGCGGCGGTGAAGGCCTTCTCCCAGGGCATCGAGCGGGAGTCGCTCCAGCCGGAACTGGAGCGGCTCGCGCGCGACACGGGCTCTCACGAGATGCTGGCCGAGCTGTACGAGGAGGCCGCCTCGGAGCTGCCCGCGGGTGAAGCGGCGACGCTCTCGATGCTGCGTCGCGCCGCGGAGCTGCGCGAGCAGATGGGCCAGACGGAAGAGGCCGCCAGCGTCTGGAAGAAGGTGCTCGAGGACGCGCCGCAGGATCGTCAGGCGCTCGACGCGCTCTCGCGCCTGTACGAGCGGGGACAGAACGCCAAGAGCCTGTCCGAGGTCTATGCCGCCCAGTCCGCGCTGGCCACGGACCCCGAGGCCCGGCGCGCGCTGCTGGTGAAGGCCGGTGAGGCCCACGCCGCGGCGGGTGACGACGCCAAGGCGATCGAGACGTGGCGCTCGGCGCTGGCCATCCGCAAGGCGGCCGACGGGCTGCTCGCGCTGGACAAGCTGTTCGCCAAGACGCGCCGTCCCCTGGAGCAGGCGGATGTGCTGGCGCAGCTCGCCGAGCTGGCCAAGGACAACGAGTCCCGCCATGGATTCATCCTGCGCCGGGCCCAGTTGCTGGAGAAGGAAGGCAGCCACGCCGAGGCGCTGAGCGCCTACCGGGAGCTGCTGGGACTCGCCCCGGGCGATCCGCAGACCGTCGCGGGCCTGGAGCGCCTGCTGCAGCTCGACGCGCAGCGGGTGGAGGCGGCGCGGCTGCTCGAGCCCGTCTACCGCGGCCTCAACGACACCCGGAAGCTGGTGGATGTGCTGGAGATCCTCCTGCCCGTCACCCAGCCCGCGCTACGCCTGGAGCGCATCCAGGAGATCGCCACCCTGCGCGAGGCGCTCGGCCAGACGTCGCTCGCCTTCGTCGCGCGCCTGCGTGCCTTCAACGATGCCCTGCAAGCCGAGGGCGTGTGCGATGACCTGGAGCGGCTCGCGGCCGACTCGGGCTCGTTCGAGGAGGTGGCGGCGGCCTACGAGGATCAGCTCGATCACGGGGCCGCCGAGCCCCTGGCGGGAGACCTCTGGCGCCGGCTCGCGGCCATCTACGACGGGCGCCTCAAGCGCTACGATCTGGCCGTGCGCGCGCTGGAGGAGGTCAGCCGGCGCGATCCGAAGAACAAGCAGGTCCTGGAGTCCATCTCCCGCGTGCACCGGCGCACGGGCGCCAACCGGGAGCTGGCGATGGTGATGCGCCGGCAGGTGGCGGCCGAGCCGTCCGTGCCCGCGCAGGTGAACCTGCTGTTCGAGCTGGCGCACCTCGCCGAGGAGACGCTGGGCGACAAGGCCCTGGCCGCGCAGACGTACCGCGAGGTGCTGGAGCGCCGTCCGGAGGACGCCAACGCGTTCAAGCTGCTGGGCCGCGTGCTCACGCAGATGGAGCGCTGGCCGGAGCTGGCGCAGCACATCGAGCGGGAGATCCAGCTCTCCGACGCGCGCAACGCCCAGGAAGAGGGCAGCGATCTGCGCGTGCGCCTGGGCCGCTTGAAGTTCAGCCGCCTGGATGATCCCCGCGGAGCGCTGGAACTCTATCAGGAGGTGCTGCGCCGCCGGGCGGGACATGCCGGCGCGGTGGGCGCGCTGGAGGAGATGGCGCGCTCGGACAGCCCGTTGCGAGGCCAGGCGGCCCTGGCGCTCGAGCCGGTGTTCGCGGCGGTGGGCGATCACCTCAAGCAGGTGCAGATGCTGGAGTCGCGCGTCTCCGCCGAGCCCGTGCCCCAGGAGCGCGCGTCGCTGCTGCGCCGCATCGCGGAGACGTACGCGGGCCCGCTGGAGAACGCGGAGATGGCCTTCCTGTCGGCCACGCGCGCGCTGCGCGAGCTGCCGGATGAGCCGCGCACGCTCGAACTGTGCCTCTCGCTGGTGGACAAGGCCGGAGCGCTCGAGGAGTTCGCGGCCATCCTCTCCGAGATCGCCCCGAGGGCGGGCGACACGGCGCGCTCCGAGCTGTACCGGGCCCTGGCGCGGCTGCAGGCCCGTCTGGGCGAGGACGACGAGTCGCTGGCCTCGTGGCGCAAGGTGTTGACGCTGCTACCCACGGACACCGAGGCGCTCGACAGCATGGCGCGGATGGTGGCCGATCAGGGCACGCCGCAGGAGCTGTTGGAGGTGCTGCGGCGCCAGTTGGCGAGCGCCGAGGAACCCGCGCGCCGCGCCCAGGTGCTCTTGCAGATCGCCGCGCTCCAGGACGAGAAGCTGCACGACGGCCTGGGGGCGCTCGCCACCCTGCGACGCCTGCTGGACGTGAAGCCGGACGACGCGGCGGCGCTCGCGCGCATGGATGGCCTGTGCCAGAAGCTCGAGCGCTGGCCGGAGCTGGCGGACGTGCTCGCCCGTCGCATCGCGCTCGTGACGCCCGAGGAGGGACTGGAGCTCAAGTTCCGCCTCGCGGTGGCGCGGGAGACGAAGCTGCTCGACAAGGCGGGGGCGCTGGCGCTCTACGGCGAGGTGCTGTCGATCCAGCCCAACCACCTGGGGACGGTTGGACGCCTGGAGGCGCTGGTGGGCCGCGAGCCCCAGAACCTGCTCGCGGTGGAGACGCTGCTCAACGCCTTCCGCGCGAGCGAGGACGTGACGCGGCTCGCCTCGCTCATCGAGACGCGGGTGGGAGTGTCGCCGGACGCGCACGAGCGCAAGACGCTCCTGGGCGAGCTGGCCACGCTGCGCGAGTCCCAGGGAGAGCCGGAGCTCACGTTCCTGGCGCTCTTCCGCTCCTTCAAGGAGGACCCGAACGACCGCGAGCTGCGGATCCGGCTGGAGAACGCCACGGACGCGGCCGGCTCCTATGACGAGCTGGTGGTGGCCTACGAGGACGCGCTGCCGCGCGTGGCCGAGGTCCAGGACTCGGCGGAGATCTGCTCAAGCTGGGCCAGCTCTTCGAGTCGCGCCTGGGCGAGCCCGAGCGCGCCATCATCTACTACGAGCGCGCGCGCAAGCTGGACTCCACGGCGCAGATCAAATCGCTGGCGGCGTTGGACAGGCTCTACATCACGCTGGAGGCCGGCCGGAGCTGGCGGATGTGCTGGAGGGGCTCGCCGCCACGGCCGAGCAGACGGTGGAGAAGGTGGGCTACCTGTTCCGCCTGGGTCAACTCGTCCAGGAGAAGCTGGACAACATGGATCGCGCCGCCTCCGCGTTCGAGCAGGTGATGGCGTTGGATCCCACGCACCTCGCGTCGGCGCGGCTGCTCGAGGGCATCTATGACGCGGCCGGAGCGCAGGACAAGCTGTACGCCATCCTGAAGCTGCAGTCCGAGCGCGTCACGGGCCTGGAGCGCGAGCGCGTCCTCATGCGCATGGCGCAGGTGTCCTCCGAGGGACTGGAGGACCTGGACCGGGCCATCAAGCTGTACCGCGAGCTGTTGGCGAAGAACCCGCGCAACGAGCAGGCCTTCACGGCGCTGGAGGGGCTCTACGAGCAGGCGGGCCGTCACGAGGAGCTGCGCGTGCTGCTGGCGGACCGGCTGGCGCAGACGCTGGATCCGCGCGAGGTGGTGCGGCTCAACGAGCGGTTGGGCAAGGTGGTGTACCGGTTGCTCAAGCAGCCGGAGCTGGCGGTGACCTACCTCAAGGCGGCGCTGGAGCGGGATCCCCGGCACCGGGGCGTGCTGGACACGCTGCGCGAGCTGTACGAGGAGACGGGGCCGGCCGAGGAGCTGGTGGGCATCCTGCGGCGGCTCGTGCCGCTGCAGGAGTCGGCCGAGGGCGTGAAGGTGCTGCGCCTGCGGCTGGCCGAGGTGCTCTCGGGCATGGGTCGGCGCGAGGAGGCGCTGGACGCGGCGCGCCGGGCGCTGGAGGTGGAGCCCCACGCGGTGGCGGACCTGGAGCGTGTGCAGGCGCTCTTCGTGTCCCTGCAGGCCTACAACGACGCGGTGCGCGTGCTCGAGCTCAAGGTGCAGGTGCACCTGCAGGAGAACGAGCGCGACCAGGCGGTGGCCACGTGGTTCGCGGTGGCGGACCTGTGGTCCGGCGCGGGCAACAAGCCCGAGCTGGCGGCGGGCGCGCTGGAGAAGGTCCTGGAGTTGGATCCGGCCAACCGCACGGCCTACGAGCGCGTGTGCGAGCTGTACCGCGCGAACAAGGACTGGCGGGCGTACGCGCAGGTGGTGGATCGCTACCTGCCGCACCTCGTCACGGAAGAGGAGAAGCTGGCCACGCTCAAGGAGCTGGCCAAGGTGCAGGAGGAGCGGCTCGGGCAGAAGGACGTGGCCTTCCTGGCGCTCTGCCGCGCGCTGCAGCTCGACGCCTCGGACGACATGCTGCGCGAGGAGGTGGAGCGGCTCGCCGACGAGACGGGCTCGCACGAGGAACTCGCCGCCGTCTACGAGGAGGTGGCGGACGCGCTGCCGCGTGGGCCGCTCGCCGAGCGCATGTACGCGACGCTGGCGCGGGTGCACGACCTGAAGCTGGATGACGCACAGGCGGCGGAAGGGGCGCTGAGGAAGATCCTCGAGTTCGATCCGACGAACGCCACGGCGCTCGATGGGCTCGCGGGGATGTTCCAGCGGCGGGGCCGCGAGCGCGAGTACGTGGTGGCCCTGGAGCAGAAGATCGAGGCCGCGGGCTCCATCGAGGCGCGCAAGGCCATCCTCCGGGAGATCGCGCGCGTCCAGGACGAGCAGGGCGATCCGGACGAGGCGGCGAGCGCGCTGCTGCGGGCGCTGGAGCTGGAGCCGGACACGGAGACGCTGGGCGAGCTCGTCGCGCTCTACCGTCGCCAGAAGGCGTGGCGGGACGTGGCCGCTACGTTGCTGCGGGCGCGCGACCGGCGGCGACCGTCGAGGAGCGGGCGCGCATCCAGGTGGAGGTGGCGGGTGTCTACGAGCGTGACATCGGGGACGACGAGCCCGCGGTGGCCGCCTACCGGCAGGCGCTCGAGTTCGAGCCGTACAACCTCCAGGCCCTGGAGTCGCTGGAGCGGCTGCACACGCGGCTCGACCAGCCGGGGGAGCTGCTCGCCATCTACGAGCGCATGCTCGAGGTCATCACGGACTACCGGGAGCGGGTCCGGGTGCTCTTCCGGTGTGCGAGCATCTGGGAGGACACGTACCAGAACCCGGCCAACGCGGACGCCTTCGTCGAGGGCGTGCTGGCCATCGATCCGCAGAACATGCAGGCGATCAAGTCCCTCATCCGCCTGCGCAGGACGCAGTCTCGGTGGGAGGATCTGATCGTCGCCTACGAGCGGCAGTTGCAGCTGGCCACGTCGACGCAGGAGCAGGCGGAGATCTACGTGGAAGTGGGCAACGTCTACCACCAGCAGCTCAAGCAGGTGGACCGGGCGGTGAACACGTACCACCACGCGCTGAGCATGGATCCGATGTGCCGGCCCGCGCTGCATGCGCTCGGCAACCTGTACGAGCGCAGCGGCAACTGGCCCTACGCGCTGGAAGTGCTGCAGCAGGAGGCGCAGCTGGCGGGCCGCACGCCCGAGGCGGTGGAGCTGTACTACCGCATGGGCCGGATGCACGAGGACATGCTGATGGACTCGGGCAGCGCGCGGGCGAGCTACCAGAGCGCCCTGGCGATCGACCCGGGCCACCGGCGAGCATCCGCGCCCTCAAGGGCATCCAGGAGCAGGAGAAGGACTGGGGCGGCTACGAGCAGACGCTGCTCCAGGAGGCGCAGCAGACCGAGGATCCCGAGGCCAAGGCGCGCGCGCTGCTCGAGGTGGCGCGCTACAACGCCGAGACCAAGGGCGACCCCGACACGGCCACGCACTACTACGAGGAGACGCTGCGCTACGCGCCGGACAGCCTGGAGGCGGCGCGTCCGTTGTCGGACGTCTACAGCGCGCGCGAGGACTGGGTGCGCTGCGAGCGCATGCTCGACATCGTGGTGCGCAAGATGGCGGAGCGGGCCATCGCGGAGAAGGACTCGGGGCTTGCCGCGGAGTTGTGCCGGCAGCTCTACCGCCTGGGCTACGTGGCGGACAAGCTGGGCAACCGCGACAAGGCGCTCGACTCCTACAAGAAGGCCTATGATCTCGACGCCACGTATCTGCCGGTGCTCGAGGGCTACGGCCACCTGTTGGTGCAGCACGCGCAGCGCTACGAGGACGCGCTGCGCATCTTCCAGACCATCCTCATCCACCACCGCGAGGAGCTCACGGACATGGAGGTGGTGGAGGTCTACTGGCAGCTGGGAGACATCCACGCGAAGCTGAACCAGGTGGACCGCGCGCAGAACCACTTCGAGAAGGCGCTGGCGGTGGACTCCAGCCACGAGGCCTCGTTGCGCGCGCTGGTGGCGTTGATGGACGCGTCGCAGCGCTGGGAGCGGGCGGCGGACCTGCGCCAGCAGCTCGCGCAGGCGCTGGAAGGGGAGAGCAAGGCCCAGGTCTACCTGGAGCTGGGCCAGATCGCGCGCGAGAAGTTGAAGGACGCGTACCGGGCGATCGACGCGTACACCGGCGCGCTCAAGCTGATGCCGGAGTCGCTGGAGGTGCTGGACGCGCTGTACGTGCTGCTGCGCGAGACGCGCCAGGGCCAGAAGGCCGCGGACATGCTGGAGCGGATGTTGCGGCTGCCCGCGCTGAGCGCCGAGCCGAACAAGGCCAAGCGGGTGTGGTTCGCGCTCGGCGAGCTGCGCCGGGACGAGCTGCGCGACGTGGAAGGCGCGGCCGAGCGCTTCAACACGGCGCTGGATCTGGATCATCGCTTCGTCGAGCGCTTCAGTGCCCTCGAGGCGATGCTGGGAAGCGCGAGCCAGTGGAGGGCGCTGGAGGAGAACTACGTGAAGATGATCGGGCGCATGCCGAAGACGCCCGACACGCACGGAGCGCGCATGGGTCTGTGGCGGGCGCTGGGTGACCTCTACCGCCCGGTGTTGAAGAGCCCGGAGAACGCGGTGGCGGCCTACGGGCTCGTCGCCAAGGGCCTGCCGGACGACGCGTCCGTGCAGGAGATCTACGCCGAGCTGGCCGCGGCCTCTCCGGGCAAGGAGGACGAGGCCATCGCGGCGCTGCGCCGGGCCCTGCCGAACACGCGGGATGCGCGCAAGGTGTGCTCGCAACTGGTGCGCCTGTGCGCGTTGCGCCGTGATTACGACGGCGCGTGGCGGGCGGCGCAGGCGGTGGCGGGGCTGCTGGGCGAGGCGGGAGACGACGAGAAGGAGATCCTCTCCAAGCTCGGGCCCTACGCCAAGCTCAAGGAGGTGGCCCAGAGGCCGCTGCCGGACCGCATGTGGTCCTCGCACCTGCTGCACCCGCGGCTCAAGGGCCCTTCACCGAGCTCATGGGCCTGCTCTTCGAGCAGCTCGGCCACCTGTACGCGGTGCCGTTCCAGAACTACCAGATCGTGCCCAGAAGCACCGCATCGACCGGCCAGCTCGCAGGAGTACCACGTGCAGCACTACCGGTACGTGGCGCGCCTGTTCGGGATGGACGCGGTGGAGTTGTACTCGCCGCACCTGGTGGCTCGGCGCGAGAACTGGCCAGGCGCTCCAACGAGCCGACGCCGGATCCGCGCCTCAACGTGGAAGTGCTCCAGACGCACCCGGCCTGTATTCGCGCGGGTGGGCGCTTCTTCGCGGAGCAGGGGCAGAAGGAGGCGTACTACATGCTCGGCCGGGCGTTCGCGCTGGTGCGTCCGGAGCTGGCGTTGAGCCAGCGGCTGGCGCCCGAGCGGCTCGAGGCCGTGGTGCAGGCCGCGCTCAGCCTGGTGGTGCCCAACCTGCGCTTCACGGTGGATCCGCGCGCGGTGGACGCGGAGCGCCGGGTGCTGGAGAAGAGCGTCAGCGAGCAGGGCCGCGCGGCGCTGGCCAAGGTGGCGCGTGTCTACGTGCCGGTGGCGACGCCGGCGGATGTGCGCCAGTACCTCGAGGGCGTGGAGCTGACGGCGGTGCGCGCGGGCCTGCTGGCCGCGGGCGAGTGCGAGCCCGTCAAGCGCATGGTGCTGGAGGAGACCGGGTCGGCCTTCCGGGTTTCTCCGAAGGCGAAGCTCCAGGACCTCTTGCTGTTCGCCACGTCCGACGAACTTCGCGAGTTGCGTGTCGCGATAGGTACGGACGTGGAGGTGCAGGTAAAGAAGTAGCCGCACCATGAAGGGCGCGTGAACCCCGGAGAGGGGTTCACGCGTTGAAGAAGCAACCGGGCGGGCTGGAGCGGTGTCCTTGACCCCCTCGGAAGCGACCTCTACGATTCCGACGGGTTTTCTCCCGTTATTCCTGAGACTTGCGGGGAACGATGCGTTTCGTTTGCGATAGCTGCCGCGCGCAATACATGATCAGCGACGACAAGGTTGGCGCCAAGGGCGTCAAGGTTCGTTGCAAGAAGTGCGGCCACAACATTGTCGTCCGCCCAGCCGGCTCCGCGCCGGTGAAGGAGGATGGGACGGGTAGTGAGGCCGCGGGCGGTGCGGCCGCGTCCCAGGGTCAGTCGAGTACGGACGGTTTTGGCGTTCCCGCGTCCCTGGGCACGCCTCCCGAGGGAGGAATCTTCGGGGGGTCGAGGACGATGAGATCGGCGCCGTGTTCGATCAGGTGCTCAACTCCGGTTCGCACAAGGTGCCAGCGGGAGAGGGTCCGTCCCTGGTGGAGGACGCGGCGGTTTCGGACGCGAGCGACGCGATGCGCAAGCTGGCGGAGGCCGAGGCGGGGAGCGCCAAGGCCGCGGCCTCGCACGAGTGGTTCGTCGCCATCGACGAGAAGCAGGTGGGCCCGCTGTCGATGGAGAAGGTGAAGGATCACTGGGAGAAGGGCGAGGTCGGTCCGGACAGCCTGTGCTGGCGTGCGGGCTTCAGCGACTGGATTCCGCTCTCCGAGGCCACGGAGCTGGCGTCGGTGCTGGCGCCGCGTCCGACCCGGCCGGTGATCGTGGAGCCCGCGCCGGTGGTGTCGTCGTCGCCGGTGTCGTCGGGTCCGGTGGAGTCCGCGTTCAGCGCGGGAGGCGCCTCGAAGGCGGGCCGGGCCGAGACGCCCGCGCCCGTGGCTCCGTCCGCGCAGGAGTCGGGTTGGAAGCCGTCGGCGGCGAGCGTGCTCGCCTCGCTGGTGAAGGAGGAGAACGAGGCGCTGTCGAAGCCCGCGTCCAAGAGCCCCGTGGCGGAGGAGAAGGCGAAGCCCGCGGCGTCTGGGCTGCTGGATGTGCCGCCGCCCGCAGCCGCGCCGGCGCCGAGCCCGTTGCTGGCCGAGGCCCCCGCGCCCGTGGCACCGGCCTATGCCCAACCGGCGCCGCACTACGCGCAGCCGATGCCGCAGCAGTACGCGCCTCCGCCGGCCTATGCGCCGCCCCCCGCCTATCCGGGTTATCCGCCCCCGGCGGCGCCCAAGCAGGGCGGCAAGATGGGGATGGTGATTGGCGGAGTCGTGGGAGCGCTGTTGCTGGCGGGTGGCGTTGGCTTCTTCATGGCGTCCCGGCCGTCCGCGCCGCCGCCCGTGGCTCCGTCGCCCCAGCCCGTGGCGCAGGCTCCGGTGACACCGCCTCCGGCGAAGGCCGCGGAAGTGCCCATGCCTCCGCCCCGGCGGCCGCGGTGGCGCAGAATCCCGCGCCAACGACTCCGGCGGCTACGGCGCCCACGACGGCTCCAGCGACAACGCCCGCGCCCGCGGTGGCGGCGGCGGGGACACCAGCGGCCGCGCCGACGGCGACTCCGCCCGCGGCGACGCCTCCTCCTCCCGCCGCTGTGCCGGCGCAGACTCCGCCACAGCAGGTGGCCCGGGTGGATCCGCCTGCGCGAGGAGGAACCAAACGGCCTTCGACGGGCCGTACGCAGCGGGAGGACGAAGACGAAGCGCCGGTGGCGCGTAACAGCCCGCCGCCCAAGAGCAGTGGCGGGGGAGGCGATGACGAGTTCGATGAGTTGTTCGGAACGAAGCCGGCCAGCGGAAAGGGCTCGGCGCCTGCAGGCCGTACGGTCTACGTGCCCCCGGAGCCCGGTGGCGGTGGATCCATTCCCAGAAGCTCGGACAAGCGGACATCATGCAGGTGGTCGTGAACAACAAGCCCGCCATCGTGAAGTGCGTGAACGAGCAGAAGAAGAAGGACCCGGGTCTGAGCGGCAAGCTGGTGATGCGCTGGACGATCCAGACGTCGGGCAAGACGACGAATGTGTCCTGCCAGACGGGGGAGTTCCGCTCGACCTACATGGCGACCTGCATCTCCGGGCTGATCAAGGGGTGGAACTTCCCGAAGCACAAAGTCCAGGGAGATCCCATCGATTTTCCGTTTACGTTCTGACCCCAAGGTAGGCGAGGACAGTCACCCAATGGACAAGACTACAGGGTGACTGTTCATCCCATGGGCATGAATCTTCCTTTGGGAGGGTGCGTCGAGAGGGTCTGTCGACACTCGTTGACAGGCCTGGAGCGACGGGACTAAAGCCGCGCGCTGCAGGAAGAAGGGGGGCCTTGAGTGGCCGGCTGCCCGCCTTCATGTGACGTATCCCTTCAGGAGGAAGCCGAGAATGCAGCTTCGGAAGATGACGTTGATGATTGCCGCACTGGGCACGGCGCTGACGGCGTGCCCGGGTGGTGGTCGTGAGGATCTGTCGTGCACTGCGGACACTGACTGCAGCGAGGATGGCACCGAGATCTGCCACCCGCAGGCCAAGGTCTGTGTGCAGACCTGTACGGCATCGACTGATTGTCCGGACTCCGCGAAGTCGTGCGAGGCGATCAGCTCCTCGAATACGCAGAAGATCTGCAAGTGCTCTACGGATGCACTGTGCCAGACGGACGAGCGCGTGACGGACGCCTCGACCCTGTCGTGCGACAAGACCTACAGTGTGTGCAAGCCGACTGGGACGACCACCCCGCCGGGAGCTGCCTGCACGGGTTCGGGCCAGAGCACCTGCGCTTATGGTCAGTTCTGCAGCGGCGGTACCTGCACGGCTGCGCCTGAGGCCGCGGCGACCTGTGAGAACTTCTCGAAGAACCGTCCGGACTGGAGCGCTGCTTCGAGCAACGGCCCTGTCATCTACTCCGTGACGGGAACCGACTACCAAGTTGGTTCGTCGTACTGCAAGGCAGATGCTCCTAACGCATTCATTGTTCGGATTCGTGCGTACCGGACTGATGCTGACTGGCCCACTCTCCGCTCTGGTCTGTCTGGTTTCTTCTACGTCACCACGGGGTCGGTTAGGACTGATGTGGTCAACGGTGGTCTCCTTGTTCCGAACACTGGCTACAATCGGAATACCAGCAACCCTAAGGATGCTGAGTTCAATGTCTATCTCTGCCGCCCCTCCAACGCTCAGACCATCCAGGTTGGCTTCTACTTCACGGGTGGAAACCCGGTGTGCGAGAACATTGATAGCTAGATCCTGTTGATTGGGGGGATGAGCTTTTCCCTCTGTTGGTAGTTGAGCCCCATTCCTATTTGTAGGAGTGGGGCTTTTACTACATGGGATTGCTTTTCCTGGTTGGATCAATCCCAATAAATATCAACAAGACTCGTGCGTCAGTTTGGTTGACGGCGGTGATGTCATGTTGGTTGAGAAAAAGGAGAACAGCATGCAGCTCACAAAGTGGATCAGGGCTTTCGGAATGTTCGCGGCGGTGACTTGCGGCTCTTCGGTTTTTGCCAAGGAGTCCATCAAACTGGACTGCCCTGCTGGGACCGTACAGTCCAACAGCGCGAACGGCAAGACTGCGGACATCGTGGCTTGCGTGAAGACGAATGGTAAGGCCTTCAGTCCTCATGGGCCTACGGTCTACTTGTTTCCCAGCGGAACCAAGCAGGCAGAAGGCATGTCCGAGGACGGCTTCCGTACGGGTCTCTGGACCTTCTATAACGAACAGGGCCGGAAGACTGGGTCTGCCACCTTCAAGCACAGCAACTTCCACGGCGAGGTCGTTGAGTTGCACGAGAACGGTAAGGTCAAGAAGGTCGACCAGTACGTCGAGGGGCTGAGGGAAGGTACGGCCAAGGAGTTTTCCGCAGATGGCACCCTGGTCAAGCAGACCGAGTACCGCAATAATCGTCAGGTCGCTGTCAAGTAGTATTTGTACCTCGTGGCGGTGATGCGGGGATTCATTGCCCATGCTTCTGGCTGAGCCTCTTCCTTCCTTGATCGGGCTCAGCTAGAAGCTCAATGGTGAAGTCCGCACCTACTCTACAGTCGTTGCCTGACCTGCCCATTTGTTCCGTGGCGGACATGGGCCTCCGAGAACTTGAGCGCATCCGGCTCATTCTCCGCGGTGGCTCTGTCATCGACTGGCGGCGAATGCACTTCCAAGCCCATGAAGAGGTTGATCGATTCCTTCGCCTCTGCCAGCTCGACACGACTCGGGCTGAGGATGAGGCGTGGGCGCGAGTTGTGCTTTCGGATGCTGTGGAGTACCTCCGAAAAACCTTCAACTACCGGGTCGCAGATGCTGTGGCGAGTCCGGAGAAAATTCACGACCTCTTTCTTTTTGCCTCTGGCGTCAAGGGGTTACCAAGGCATCGACGTATCGCTTGTATCGTCCTCAAGGTGATGCACGTCATTCAGCACATCGAGGGACGAGATCTGCTTCATCGATTGGCATGCTCCGAAGTGGATCTGTCACGGCTGGTAATGGACAAGGTGCTGGGCGTAGCTCAGTTGCTTCAAACAAAGGGTCTACCAGTTGTTGAGTTTGCTCATTCCATCAAGACGCGAGAATCTCTTGTTACCAAATTGCTGGCCAAGAGAGAGACGGTTGCTGCTCAAATCTACGACCGCACTCGCTTCCGAATCATCACTCGGACGCAATCAGATATCATTCCTGTTCTTTATTTCTTAACCCAACACCTGTTTCCGTTTAATTTTGTTGTTCCTGGGCAGACTGAAAATACGCTTGTCTCGTTCAAGGCTGTGCTTGCGGAGAACCCTCATCTCCAACAGTACGCTCAGCATCTTCATTTGGACCTCGATTATGAAGAGCGAGAGGATAAGTCACGCAATGTTTTTCTGGAAGCACATACCGAGCGTTGAATTTTATTGTGGATGTGCCTTTGCGGATGGATGCGTATTTGCCCGCTCCAGAGCAAGATTACCGTGAGCGAAAAAATAGAACAGTCTTCACTCTTGTGGAATTCCAAATCATGGATGAAGAGACTGCTCAAAAAAACGAAGAAGGGCAGAATGCGCACAAGGTTTACAAACATCGACAAAGGCGGCGCGTTTTGCGCCGCCTTTCACGTGGCCTTGTAATTCCAAAGCGTCAAGGATGACTCTTTTGGTCGTCAGCCCTTTGGTGTTTATTGGTTGTATCGGCGAATGTAAAGATATTCCCCCGAGAGATAGTCTCCTGCGCCACGGCCCTCGAACCAAGCGATGATTGGTCTTTCGGATTGATCAATTGAGACTGTTGATCGGATACTGCTCTTCTGTCCCGCGTTGATTCCGTTTGCATTTGAAAGACTGTTCCAGGTGTTGTGCTCCCAGGTGCTAATGAAACTCTGGGTGCCTCCACCATTGTCCCAGGAGAATTCCTGCCAACTGATGAATGGCTTCCCAGTAGGTGATGTTTTTATGTTGGGAAGGCTTGCCTGTGTGCGCGCGTCGTACGCGCTCAATGCAGGTCCCATGCGCTCCCAGGATTGTTCGCCGATTGAGCGAAAGACCTGTATGTCGCCAGGCCCGTCTATGTAGGATTCTTCTGCCCAAGCCAAGTATAGAGTGTTGTTCGAGCCGATAGACAACGAGCAGTCCTTTGCCCAAGACTCTCCACCAGGAGTTGCGCTAAGGCCGCCCGAAATGTACCCGGTGGTTTCATTCCCTTGGAATGGGGAACAGCATACTCCCACTTGTCGCGGGTGTTGCTGTATCTCATGACGTAAATATTGGTGGGAGAGTATTGCTCCAGGGTTTGTTCCTGGAATGCGACAATCGGCTGACCGTAGCTGTCTACTACCAGGGAGGGCTTTGAGCCGCTGGTTTCCCAGGGACGGCATGTACCCGCCCCATATTGGGTCCTACGCCAAGGAAACCACCTCCACTGGCCGACATCCAAACATAGATGTTCGATACATTGGTAGTGTCTCTCGTCCCATGCCACATAGATTTGATTGCCCTTCACCGCGAGCGATGGATTGTGTGCGGGCGTTGGAACCCGGCTGGAACGCGTATCATTTTCAGCGGATAGGGGCCCAGTGCCTACGGTTTGCCATGAACTCCCAATCCATCGCTTCACGTAGATGTTCTCGTTGAAGCCATCGGACTCTTCCCATGCGATGACGGGATTGCCATCGCCACCGAGCGCCATCGACGCCTTGAACGCAGAGCCAAGCGGCGTGCCGTTGAGCGGCTCACCCATGGGCACGAAGGCTCTTCCATCCCAACGGTAGACGAAGATGGATGATCTCCCTCCTGGGGTTCGTTCTTCACTCCATGCAACGATGGGGTTGCCTTCCTTGTCGAGCACCATGGTGGAGTCCTTCAGTTGGGTGTCGGTGCCCGTGATAGCCTCCAGCGCCCCTCCGAAGGCGTACCAATCCGGAACCTCAAAGCTCCATGGGAAGCTGGTCGATGTGATGGGGCTTGCCAGCGCATTGCCCGCCAGATCAGTGATGCCTCGGCTCAATCCAAACGAGAAGGTTGCTGGCAGCGTCGGGCGCTCCTTGGGCGTGATCGTGAGCGTCTTTCCATCGCTCGAGAGCGAGAGCGTTTTCTCCGCCTGGACCCCAGCTACCGCGAAGCTCACCGTGGTGTCGTTGACCGTCGTCGCCTTCACGGGCTTGGTGAACACCACCTGGAAGGGCGTACGGATATCCACGTTGGTCGAGCCGTGTGTCGGCGTCCGTGACGCGACCTGCAGGTTGGTCCGGTCGACGACCACCTTCACCGGCTTACTGTCGAAGCTCTTCCCCGCGCGAAGAGCCCGGGCCGTGATCGCGTACTCCTTCTCGGCTTCCAGCGTGGTGTCCCACGTGTACTGAAACGGTGGGGCAGTCGGCGCGGCCAGCAGTTCGCCATTCTTGAGGAGCTGGACGGTGTCCGCGACGCCTCCCCGCACCTCGACCGTGATGGTCACAGACGTGCTGCTGTAGAAGGTGTCCGCGGGACTCGTGATGGTCACCGCCAGGTCGCTCACCGGAGTTCCTGAGTCCGGGACCTCCGCGTCCGGTCGCGGGTTCCCCCCGCCGGGTTCGATCTCGGGAACGTTGATGCAGGCGGACATCCACCCGGTGAGCAATAGAGGAATGATGCGTTTCTTGATGGTCATGGCTCTTCGCAGTGCAGGCTCCATTCCAGGAGCCCGGGGCTGACTCGCGGGGCCTGTTCCTGTCGTAAGTCCCCGCAATGTCTCGCCGAGCGTGCCTCAGCCATCTCCGAACGGAAAGCCCGATGCGCTCGGCTCGTCCCGAGTCGGAGAGAAGGGTCCGGTGAGGTGGATGAGGGCCCCAAAACGGCCGCGCCGCTCCAGGATGCCCTTCGCGGGGCTCCCGAGCGGCGTGTGCGTGGCGCTCCCGTACCGGACGCGTCTACTTCTTCTTCCGGTTCTTCTTCTTGTTCTCCTTCTCGCGCTTGCGGCGCTCCTTGATGGCGTCCTTGTTCTCGGGCTTGGCCGCGGAGGGTGGGGCGTAGCCCATCATCCGCGCCTTCGCCATCGCCGCCTGTCCCATGGGCGCCGTGTAGCCCGGCGCGATCTGCGGCAGCTGCATGCCTCCCATCCCCGCCATGGCCTTCTCCATCATCTTCGGGTCCTTCCCGAACATGCTCGACAGGTCCATGTTCTTCATCTGCGCCAGCTGCCCCATCTGCTTGAAGCCCGGAATCCTCCCCAGCAGGCCCGGATTCTGGCCAATCGTCCCCATCACCTGCTGCATCATCCCGAACTTCTGCAGCAGCTCGCGCACTTCCTCCGTCTTGCGCCCGCTTCCCTTCGCGATGCGCTTCACCCGGCTGTCGTTGATGATCTGCGGGCGCAGCCGCTCCTGCTCCGTCATCGAGTCGTACATCGACTCGATCTTCGTCAGCTCCTGCTCATCCGGATTGAGCTGCTCGGTCATCTCGCCGAAGAGCGGGAACTTCTCCAACAGATCCTTCAGCGGGCCCATCTTCCGCACCATGCGGATCTGCCCCACGAAGTCCTTCATCGTGAAGTTGCCCGACAACAGCTTCTGCGCGTCCTCCGCTGCCTTCTTCTCGTCGACGACCTGCTCGAAGTCCTTCATCAGCCCGACGATGTCGCCGAAGCCGAGAATCCGGCTCGCGAGTCCGTCCGGCCGGAACTCCTCCAGCTTGTCCATCGACTCGCCCATGCCGAGGAACTTGATGGGCTTGCCCGTCACCTCCTTGATGGACAACGCCGCGCCTCCTCGCGCGTCACCGTCCAGCTTCGTGAGGATGAAGCCATCCAGGCTCAGGCGCCGGTCGAACTCCGCCGCCGTGCGCACCGCGTCCTGTCCAATCATCGCGTCGCACACCAGCAGGATGTTGTCCGGCCGCACCGGCCCTTGATGGCCTCCAGCTCGGTCATCAACGCCTCGTCGATGGCCAGACGGCCCGCCGTGTCGATGAGCACCACGTCGCACTTCTGCTCGCGCGCCGCGGCGTACCCGCGCCGGGCGAGCTCCGGTGGCGCCACGTTGGGCTCGAAGTACACCGGGACCTTCAGCCGCTCGCCGAGGACCTTCAGCTGATCCACCGCCGCAGGCCGGTAGATGTCCGCGGCCACCAGCAGCGGCTTGCGCCCCTCCTTGAGCAGCTTGCTGGCGAGCTTGCCCGTGGTCGTCGTCTTTCCCGAACCCTGCAAGCCCACCATCATGATGCCGCTGAGCTGGTCGCGCGGCTTGAGCTGCAGGCTCGTGTCCACCGGGCCCATCAACGCCTCGAGCTCGTCGTGGCAGATCTTCACGAAGTGGTCGCCCGCCGAGACGCGGCGCTTGTTGCCCGCCTTGTCCGTGATGGTCGTCTGCACCACCTCGCCCACGGCCTTCTCGCGCACCCGGGCGACGAACTTCTTCACCACGTCGAAGGCGACGTCCGCCTCCAGGAGGGAGACGCGGATGTCGCGGAGCGACTCGTCCACCATCTCGGGGGTGATTTCACTCTTGCCCGCGAGGCGGTTCTTCGCGGCACGGAAGCCCTTGGTGACGGTTTCAAGCATGGCGGTCGCTATATAACAGCGGCGCTCGGGACGGGATGCCCATGTGCGGCGCCGTCGTCCGGTGGATGCCACCCCTCGTGTCCAGTCCGCAGTGCTCTCCCTTCCTCCGGACTCCACGCCGAAGGATGTCCGTGGGCTCCGCCTGTCGAGCCGCTGCTCGCCCCTGCATCGGACGCCTTGGACGTTCGCTCCCCGATGCACTGGCCAGAACCGGCGTCGAACTCCGCGCTGGGCGCTTCTCGGCCCCTCGATGCCCAACCCCACGTCTCGTCTTGCCGCGCTCGTGGCGCCGGGCCGCGCGGAACGCTCCCTCCCACACGCTCACCGGGTGTGAGCCTCCCACCCGTACTCAGAGTCGAGGACGCTCTGGCAGTGCTCGCTCGGGTCTGGTAAGTTCGGCCACCCTGGCCCAACTACCTGTCCAGTTGGGCTCTCGTCATGACCCTCCAGGTAAGAACGTGGTGCCGCCCAGGGAGGGTCGAGATGAGGACAGGGCGGAGGGACACGGAGGAGGGGACTGTCTCCTGGGTTCATCCGTTGTTGAGTCGACGCGTGCACGAGTGGCGAAACTGGCAGACGCAGCGGACTTAAAATCCGCTGGCCCGAAGGGCCGTCCGGGTTCGATCCCCGGCTCGTGCATTCGCAGCTCGAGGCCGTGCGCCCAGCGCATGGCGTGGAAGAGCGGCTCCGCCTGGTGGACTGGCGGACACTCTCCCGACCTCCACACGCTTCTTCCGGGGAGTGTTCGCTCCTGGTGGGCTGTTGCCAGAAAGCGTGCTTGCGTCGGCGGAAGAAGTCGGCTACTTACCCGCTCGCCGGTGGCGTTTGCGCGATTAGCTCAGCTGGATAGAGCGTTGGCCTCCGGAGCCAAAGGCCGCAGGTTCGACTCCTGCATCGCGCGCTGATGGAACCCGGCGGAACTCCTCGGAGAAATACCGAGGAGTCCGCCGGGTGACTCGGCCCCCAACCTTCCCCATCAGTCAGTTGCAAGTCCGCCGCACGGGGCTTTCCTCGTTCGCCGACGGTTCGCTCTCGCATGCCCCTTGCCTGGTGGGTTGGCGTGCTCGAGCGCTCGGCCGAGGCTGTCCGTGCCTGCTCGTCGGAGCGGCACGACCGCCACGCGGGACCGCACCGACACCCCGTCCACAGCGCGTACCTCCGACTCCAGAGAGCCCGACCGCCCTGGTGCGCCGTCATCAGGCCGTGAAGGCATCGCGCCACGCGTCTCCGTCCCCGGACACGCTCCCCGCTGGATTGACTCATGCCCGGGTGGTGGAGAGGGAGGGGAACGCCTGAATGGAAAAGCCCCGGTGGGTGACTCCCACCGGGGCTCGAGGCTTCAATGCCTTACATCCTTCTCAGCTGCAGCCGCTCGTGGTGCCGCAATTGCTGCACTTATAGCAGGCACCATTGCGCACCATGATCTCCCTGCAGGTGTGGCAGGGCGGGGCGTCGGCCTGGTTGAGGTACGTCCGCCGCGGCGTGGCCATGGGCAGCGCCACCACGGGGGCCGCCTGCACCTCGGGCTTCACCTCGGCCGCCACCACCTTGGGCTCCATCGTCTCCTCCACGCCCTCGGCCTGCTCGGCCGGCAGGAACTTCAGCGCCAGCCACCGGAAGATGTAGTCGACGATGGACTTGGCGATCGGCACCGCCGGGTTGCCCGTGAAGCCGCTCGGCTCGAAGCGCACGTGGCTGAACTTGTCCACCAGCACCTGCAGGGGCACCCCGTACTGCAACGCCAGCGACACCGCCGTGGCGAAGCTGTCCATCAGTCCGCTCACCACCGAGCCTTCCTTCGCCATGACGCAGAACAGCTCGCCCGGCGTGCCGTCCTCGTACATGCCCACCGTCAGGTAGCCCTCGTGGCCCCCGATGGAGAACTTGTGCGTGATCGCCTGCCGCTCGTCCGGCAGCCGCCGGCGCATGGCGTTGGCGTCGCGCACCGCGGCGAGCGCGGGCTCGGCCACCACGGCCTTGGTGTCCTTCACCTTGTCCTTCGAGGTGTTGAGCGGCTGGGTCCGCTTGCAGCCGTCGCGGTACACCGCCACCGCCTTGAGCCCCATCCGCCACGCCTCGATGTAGGCCTTCTCGATGTCCTCCACCGTGGCGTCCGACGGCATGTTCACCGTCTTGGAGATGGCGCCCGAGAGGAAGGGCTGCGTCGCGCCCATCATCTGCAGGTGGCCCATCCAGTGGATGCTGCGCTGGCCCTTGGCCGGCTTGAACGCGCAGTCGAACACCGCCAGGTGCTCGGGCTTGAGGTGCGGCGCGCCTTCAATGGTCTCGTGCTTGTCCAGGTACGTGATGATGTCCTGGGCCTGCGTCTGCCGGTAGCCGAGCTTCTCGAGCGCCAGCGGCACCGTCTGGTTGACGATCTTCAGCATGCCGCCGCCCACCAGCTTCTTGTACTTGATGAGCGCGATGTCGGGCTCGATCCCCGTCGTGTCGCAGTCCATCATGAATCCGATGGTGCCCGTGGGCGCCAGCACCGTCACCGGCTGTTGCGGAAGCCGAACTCGCCGCCCAGCGCGAGCGCCTCGTCCCACGCCTGCTTCTGCGCCTCGAACAACTCCGGCGTCACGCCCTCGGGGGGATGTTGTACGCGGCCTTGCGGTGCTTGCGGATGACGCCGAGGAAGGGCTCGGCGTTCTTCGCGTAGCCCTCGAACGCGCCCTGCTTGCTCGCCATGCGCGCGCTCATCGCATACGCCTCGCCGCACATGAGCGAGGTAATGGCGCCCGCGTAGTTGCGGCCCACGTCCGAGTCGTACGGCAGGCCCGCGGCCATGAGCAGCGCGCCCAGGTTCGCGTAGCCCAGGCCCAGCGGCCGGTAGGCGTGGCTGTTCTTGGTGATCTTCTCCGAGGGGTACTTGGAGTTGCCGACGATGATCTCCATCGCCAGCAGCACCACGTCCACCGCGTGCTTGAAGGCGGTGACGTCGAAGTCGCCGTCGATGGTGCGGAAGTGCATCAGGTTCAGCGACGCCAGGTTGCAGGCCGAGTCGTCGAGGAACATGTACTCCGAGCACGGGTTGGACGCGTTGATGCGATCCGTGTTCGAGCAGGTGTGCCAGGCGTTGATGGTGGTGTCGAACTGCATGCCCGGGTCACCGCACAGGTGCGTCGCCGTGGCGAGCTCCCGGAACACCTCGCGCGCCTTGAGCGTGTCCATGGGCCGGCCGTCGCGCACCGCGTGCGTCGTCCAGGCACCGTCGTTGATGACCGCGCGCATGAACTCGTCCGTCACGCGCACCGAGTTGTTCGAGTTCTGGAAGAAGACGGACGAGTAGGCCTCGCCGTTGAAGCTCGGGTCATACCCGGCCTCGATGAGCGCCCAGGCCTTCTTCTCCTCGTTGGACTTGCAGCGGATGAACTCGAGCACGTCCGGGTGGTCCGCGTTGAGGATGACCATCTTCGCGGCGCGGCGCGTCTTGCCGCCGCTCTTGATGACGCCGGCGAACGCGTCGAAGCCCTTCATGAAGGACACGGGGCCAGACGCGGTGCCGCCGCCCGCGAGCAGCTCGCGGCTGGAGCGGATGGTGGACAGGTTGCTGCCCGTGCCCGAGCCGTACTTGAAGAGCATGCCCTCGGTCTTGGCCAGCCCGAGGATGGACTCCATGGAGTCATCCACCGAGTTGATGAAGCACGCCGAGCACTGCGGGTGCTCCTCCACGCCCACGTTGAACCAGACGGGCGAGTTGAAGGCCGCCTTCTGGCGCAACAGCAGGTGGGTGAGCTCCGCGTGGAAGGTGTCCCGGTCCGTGGCGGTGGCGAAGTAGCCGCCCTGGGCGCCCCACCGGGTGAGGGTGTCCACCACGCGCGCCACCAGGTGACGCACGCTCGTCTCGCGCTCCGCGGTGCCCGGCGTGCCCCGGAAGTACTTGGACGCGACCACGTTGGTGGCCAGCATCGACCAGGACTTGGGCACCTCCACGTCCTTCTGCTGGAAGACGGACTTGCCGTCCTCTCCCGAGATGCCCGCGGTGCGCAGTTCCACGCCAGCTCGTCCGCCGGATCCACCCCCGGCGTCGTGAAGAAGCGCTCCACCGTGAGACCCGGGGCCTTCGTCCTCTGCCCCGCCATCTCCTTGCCGTCCAGCACCGCCGCCGTGGCGTTCAGATCGTGGTGTTCCATGGTGCCTCGCCGTGTTTCACTCTGGGTGTGACTGCGAATTTTGCAAAAAGCCAAGTCCGCGAGATCGCTCGGGATCGAGCCAACTCGATGGAAACCCTCGCCGCTCCCTCAAGAGCCGGTGGGGGGACCTTGGATCAGGGCCGGAATCGTCGACGTCGTGTCTGCCTGCTCAGGGGGCGGACAGGTAAGCAAAGGTACGATCCTCGATCCGGATTCGTCAAGGCTTCACCCCCAGATCTTGTGCACGTCATTCTCGCACCAACTACCCCTGGGGGATTCCTACCGGACAAGCGCTTGCTGGAGGCGTCGCTCCGGGGCCGGGCGGGGCTCCAGCAGGACGGCGATCTAAAGCCCTCCGGCTCGTTGATCAACTCCCTATTCAGGGGGCACGTCGTTGGATGACGAGTCATGTATGGTCACTCCGGAAATCCGGGGGCGTTGATCAAAAGCGGATGTTTGCTGGGAGTCTGTGCATGGAGGGTCCTCCCGGCCAGGGGTTGAATCAAGAAACGGGAGGACGGAGAGGGGGAGGCTGCGTTAGGAGGAGGACATGCCTCCGTTCCAACGTCATGTGTTCGTCTGTACCAACCGGCGTCCCGACGGCCACCCCAAGGGGTGCTGTGCCACGAAGGGGGCGAGGAAGTGCGCGCCCGCTTCAAGGATGAGCTGGAGAAGCGCGGCCTCAAGGGGCAGATGCGCGCCAACGCCGCCGGGTGCGTGGATACCTGCTCCTTCGGCGTGTCGGTCGTCGTCTACCCCGAGGGCACCTGGTACGGCGGGGTGAAGCCCGAGGACGTGCCCGCCATCGTCGACGAGCACCGGTGGGAGGCCGCCCCGTGGAGCGGCTGCTCATGCCGTTCTCCCGCGGCAAGGCCCAGGAGTAGGCCCCCGGGCATGAAAAAGGCGGTGGGCCCGAACAGGGAGCCCACCGCCGGGACGTCGTCACCCGCCCACGACTAGTCGTCGCGGCGGTCGCCGAAGAGGCGCAGCAGGGAGATGAAGAGGTTGATGAAGTCCAGGTAGAGCACCAGGGCGCCATTGATGCTCGCCGAGGTGGCCGACTTGTAGCCCTCGGCGGCGTGCATCTCGCGCAGCTTCTGCGTGTCGTACGCGGCGAGCCCCGCGAAGAGCACCACGCCCGCGCAGCCCAGCACGAAGTTGAGCATGGAGTTCTGCACGAAGATCTGCACCACGCTGGCGATGACCACGCCGATGAGGCCCATGAAGAGGAAGGTGCCCCAGCCGCTCAGGTCCTTCTTGGTGACCGCGCCAAAGACGCTCATCGCGCCGAAGGTGCCGGCGGACATGAGGAAGGCGTTGGCGATGGAGCCGCCCGTGTAGACGTAGAAGAGCACCGAGAAGGTGAGCCCGGTGAGGACCGAGTACACCAGGAAGAGGGCGCCGGCCACCGGGGCCGACAGCCGGGGCGCCAGGCCCGAGAGGGCGAACACCAGGCCGAGCTGCGCGATGAGGAACACCCACCGGAACTGGGCGACCATCATCACCGCCTGCTGGCTCGACGCGGCCAGCAGCGCCACGACGCCCGTCGTCAGCAGTCCCGCGAACATCCACCCGTACACGCGCGACATGAAGGTGCGCTGGGACTCCTGCATCAGGACGTCCGTGACGTCAGCGCGCGCTGGCTGCCACCCCTGTGATTCCCAAGCCATGAATTCCGTGTCCTTTCGCTCCGAACAGGCGGGAAGTCCCACCCGACGGCGCTTTATAGCGCTCCAACAACCCGCGTGCCGCTCATCCCTTCCCGAAGGTGTCCATTGCCGGGAGTTCACGCGCCCGCCACGCGTCCAGCAGGGCCTGGGCGACCTCGGTGGTGATGAGGGGCAGCACGCCTCCTCCCCCCACGATGTTGACGATCTCCGAGGTGGAACCCCGGCAGACCCCACCCCAGGCCGGCTGCCGCTCGAGTCCCACCGAGGCATACGCGGAGTAGTCCACATGGAGCCGCAGGGAGGTGAGGCCACGCTCCTCGCACAGAAGATGCTCCTCGGGCGGGCTTTCCACCACCTCCTGCACCACGAAGCCTCCTCCCCGGGTATCGCCAGCGGCCCGCTCGCACAGCTCGGCCCAGGAAAGGACGTCGCCATAGGCGGCGCGGGAGCGCTCCTCGAACGCCGGAGTGCCCACCGAGCGACCAAGGTAGACGGCCCGGCCGCCATAGTCCCACGCCCGCTTGAGCACGAAGCGGGCGGGCTCGGCGACCACACGCGCCACGAGATCCTCCACCGGCTCTCCCCCGGGGCCCTGCTCGGGCCCGTGGCGGAAGGGCCTCGTCCAGGGCACCGAGGCGCGGATCGCCTCCAACTCCTCGGGGGTGAGTCCGGCGCTGGCGGCGAACGCGGCATCCGTGAGCGCGCGCGAGACGAGGGCGAAGGTCGTCTTCACCTCCACGGGCGAGACGGGCGGGTTGAGCAGCACCGCCTTGCGGCCCGGCACCGTGGAGAAGAAGTCCTCCACCCAGGGCGCGGGCGTCTCCTCCAAGCGCCGCGTGAAGAGGTGCCGGTACACCAGCTCGTAGCGCTTGCCGCGCACCTCGAAGTGCTCCTCGCCGGACACCTCGTCCGGGTGGACGACGTCCGCGTCCACGCCGAACTCGCGGAAGCGCTCGCACAGGTAGCGCTGCTCGGAGAGCTGGGCGTCGTGGCGGCGGCAGAGCAGGGCGAGGGTGCGGGGCTGACGGCCATCGCGCTCGGCGGCGAAGCCGTCCAGCAGGGCGTCGTAGAGGGCCCGCGCGTTGCTGCCATTGGCGGCCAGCAGCGCGGGCAGCTTTCCTCGGGGTAGCGCACGTGCCGGGCCACGCCCTCGATGAAGGTACGCGCGGCGATGTCCGAATAGCCCTGCATGGCCGGAATGGTGGCGTTGACCTCCAGGGCGCGCGGCCGCGTGTCCACGAAGTAGTCCACCCGCGTGGTGGCCAGCCGCTCCACGTTCGCGAAGGTGCGCTCGGTGAACGTGCGCTCGAGGGAGAGAGGCCCCCGAGCAACAGCTCGCGCCGTTCACTGGCGAGCACCGTGCGCGTCACCTTCAGGGTGGCGGAGGCAGTGCGCGGAAAGCGTGGCGCGGCGGCGGATCTCCGCGGCGTCGAGGATGACGGGGGTGGCGGTGACGGGGATGGGCCGGGTGGCTCCGTCCTTGAGGGTCACGGCCGGGCCTCGCGCGTACGCGGTGCGGGCCAACTCCGGCCCGAAGTGGACCGCCTCTCGCCGCAGGACTTCCAGGAGCTCTTGCACGGGATTCTTTCCTTCTGCTCTGTCGCGACCCTTCCTATCCCGGCCTCGCCCCCGTCGGGAGGGACTTCGACACACCGGGCCATACCAGGGCCCACGTGGAGGACGGAGCGTCTTCCCGGGTTTCGGGAAATCAGGGGAGTCGAGAAAGAAGTCCTGCAATGACTTGCACCCGCGCGGAGGCTCGCGTAAAGATGTAGACGCAACTGAGTTGCGCTTGGAGCCGTGTCTTCGTGAATTCCCGTCACCCGCCAGCGATGTCCCGACGGCCGCGCCCCTGGCGCTGCCCTGGGTCGTGCTGTGCCTGCTGGCGTATCTGGGAAGCGCGGCGCACTTCGTCCTGGTGCAGCACGGCACGTGCCTGGAGCACGGCGAGCTGGTGCACGAGGCCGGTGTCGGCCGGGCGGAGACCGCCGCCAGGGTGGCGGTGTCCTTCGAGGATGAGCGGTTCACCGCCTCCGACGAGTCCCCGGTCTCCGCGCATGGTGTGGACGCGCACTGCGCCCATGCCTTCCTCCGCCGGGCGATGCCTGCTCCGTCGCAGGTCCTGCCCTCGCTTCAGGCGCCCGCTCCCGAAGCTCCAGAAGTCGTGGCGGAGCGCGAGAGCGTGGAGCCGCCCGTGGCCTGGCTGCGTCTGGCGCCCAAGGCCTCTCCTCCTCGGGTCTGAGCGCGTCCGCGCGTTCCCCGTCGTTCGTGCATCCCTGACCTCGCCTTTCGCGCGATGACTCCTTCGCGGAGCCGGACGCGCGTCTCCGTGCCTCGCTTGAGGCGCTCGCGGGGACGTGTGTCCCGAGCCTCCGCGCCGGAGCCCGGTCTCGCGGGTCCTCCCGCGTCCAGGTGATGCCCTCCTGTCGCCGTGCGTCCGCGCGCGCGTGACGTTCCCCGTCTGCCGTGTCCCGGTTCTTCCCGGGGCCCGGGCGCGGGGGCTTCGTCGTTCCCCGATGTCCCATCACCCGGAGTGTCACACCATGATGAAGAAGCTGTTGTCCGCCTGCCTGTTGTCGAGCGCCCTGCTCGTGGGATGCGGCGGTGAGCCCGCCGAAGACACCGACGCCGAGGGCTGCGAGCACCTGCGGGAAGGACCCGCGGTCCCCGTCACCGCGAGCGCCTCGTCGACGGGCGCGCCCGACGTGAGCGAGGCGCACAAGCGCTATGACATCTCGCTGCCCGCGGGCACGAGCGGCAATACCGGCTCGGTGTCGTTCAAAGCGGACGCGGCCACGGACTACACCTTCTTCCTGAGCGCGGATGTGTCCCTGTCGCTCGCCAGCTCCAGCGGGCAGGCGGTGTCGTTCGAGTCGTCCGCGAAGAACTCGGCGTCCTGCGGCGACATCAAGGGCCGCTACGTGGCGCCGCTGGAGGTGGGCACCTACACCCTCACCTTCGGTCCTTCCAGCGTCAGCTCGGTCTCGCTCGTCATCGAGGAGTCCGGCCACGAGCACGAGCACTGAGCGCTCGTGACTCCACCGGAGCGGGGGCGAGCCTCCGCTCCTTTCTTCTTCCACCCCGATTCAACCGCAGGAGACGACGATGGGTACCTTCAAGCAATTCCTGGATGCGCAGCAGCTCGAGCCCCGGACGTTGGTGCGGCTGTCCTCGCAGCTCGAGGCGCGCTCGGACGCGGACCGCAAGCTGGTGAAGCAGCGCTCCGACAAGCGGCGCGACAAGGAGAAGCAGGGCAAGCCGTACGCGGAGCTGGGCATCGGCAAGCCGAAGAGCGGCCGCGGCGTGAGCGAGCAGCAGGTGGCGGCCGCCATCGAGGACCGGCCCCTGCCGCCCAAGGTGCGCGGCAAGCTGGTGCGCGCCGTGAACGCCGTGCTGAGCAAGAAGGGCGGCGCGGCGGTGACGTTCCAGGCGCTGTTCGGTGAGGTCGCCGCCCAGAAGGGCGCGGCGGCCAAGGCCAAGGCGAGCTGAGGACACACGCCATGGGCTCCTCTTCTCTCTGCGCACTGCCGCACGACGTGCGGCGCGAGGGCGAGCGGTTGTTCGACCTCTCCATGTGGTGCCTCGGGCGGGACGTGCTCCACCCGGACAACCTGCTGCTGCGCCGGGGCCTCTCCCGCGAGCGTCTCCCGGCGGGGCGGCAGGGCACCAGCGCCTACGCCACCGCGCTGGAAGGGGAGAGGCCCTCACGTTGTGGGGTTTCGGCGTGCTGTGCCGGAGCGCGGGGGGCTGCGTCTATGTCCCGCGCTCCGGTTTCACCCCCTCCTGGTGGACGAGCGGCGCTTGGAACGCCCGCTCTTCAACTCGATGGACCTCGGCCTCCCCCGCGTGCCGGGCACTCCGGACGAGTGCTCCCTCGCGCGCGCCGCGGTGGTGGCGGTCGCGCGGTGGCTGGCCGGACACGAGGAGTGGGTGGGGGCGCTGCTGGGCCCCGAGTGGCGGCGGGAGTGCATCGCGGCGCTGCGCAAGGCGCCGTCGGTGCCCGGGGAGGGGTTGGCGGCGGCGTGGCGGCGGTTCGCCGCGAAGGTGGACGGGCTGGAGCGCCCGGACGTGAACGCATCGTTGACCCCGCTCGCCGGGGTTTGAGGAGGAACACCATGTTGGCGCGATACCTTCGAGCCGAGGAACCCGCTCTCTTCCCCATCTCCCCCTGGGACGAGCTTCCAGATCTGGAGCTGCCCGCCCCCCGTCTTCGCGAGGGCCTGGGACGCGCGCACCTCCCGGTGAGCACCCGCGAGCCCCTGGCCCAGGCCTTTTTCGATCAAGGGCTGCGCCTGTTGCACCTGGGCTGGCGGATCGAGTCGCGGCGGGCCTTCGCGGAGGCCGCGCGGAGGGATCCGGAGCTGGCCATGGCCTGGTGGGGTCTGGCCCTGACGCGAGGGCCGGTGCCCGGTGCGCCACGGCGCGCGCGGAGGCCATCCATCGGGCACTCGCGCTCAGCGAGGGCGTGACGGACGCGGAGCAGCGTTACATCGTCGCGGCCACCTTCCTGGCCGACAAGGGCCCCGCCAACGGCCGCCATGGTTTCGTGCGCGAGATGGAGGGCCTCATCGATCGCTTCCCCGAGGACGCCGAGGCCCGGCTGCTGCTCGCGGGCTTCCTCGCGGACGGATACGAGCCGGATGGGCGTCCCGGACCGGGCCAGCCCTATGCGCAGGCGCTCGTGCGCGAGCTGCTGCGCACGCACCCGCACCACGAAGGCGTGCACCATGCCTGGGTGCAGTTGATGGAGGAGAGCGCGCGCCCCGGTGAGGCGGTGGAGAGCGCGCCGCCTGCGCCTGCTCGTTCCCCAGGTGGGCACGGCCCTGTTGAGCGCCGGCCGGCTCCTGCTGCGCACCGGCCACACCCACGACGCCCGCGAGACACTGGAGACGGCGGTGGCGGTGGAGGACGCCTGGCTCCAGCAGGAGGGCATCCCCGGCGCGGGTGCGTCCGTGGCGGGCCGGGCACTGCGCCTGCTCGTCCAGGCGTGTGCCGACGAGGGGCGCTACGGCGAGGCCCAGGGTGGGCGCGCCGCCTGCGAGCCCGGGTGGAAGACGTGACGCCGCGGCTCGGCCAGTCGCTCGTGTTCGCCGCGGGCGCGCTCTCCGGCCTGCACCTGCGCTTTGGTTTCTGGCGCGCCGCGGCGGAGCTGCGCGTGGAGCTGCCCGAGGGCTCGCGCCCGGCCGAGCAGGTGCTGCTGCGCGGCATGGAGACGTATGCCCGCGGCCTGCGCGCCCTGGAGATGGGCAAGCTCACCGAGGCGGAGCGCACGTGCGAGGCGCTCGACGCGTTGAGCCTGTCGCTCGCGGAGGAGCGCAAGGGCGATGGTCGTCTGCTGTGCCCGCGCGATGTCGCCCGGGTGGTGGAGCTGGCCGGGTGCGAGCTGCGCGGCGCGCTGGAGTCCCGGCAGGGAGATCCCGCCCGCGCCGAGGCCACGCTCATCCGCGCCATGCGCCTGGAGCGCCGGCTGCGCGGGGCGGGCCCCTCCCCTTCTCCCGTCAGGCCCGCGAGACACTCGCCCGCGCCCGGATCCGCGCTGGCCGCGCGGACAAGGCGATCGATCTGGCCGAGTCGCTCGTGAAGGAGCGGCCCGGCAGCGGACATGCACGGCTCCTGCTCGCCGAGGTGCACGTCGCCCGGGGAGAGCGGGACGCGGCGGCCCGGGCCCTCGCCTCGTGTCTGGAGTGCTGGCGGGGCGCGGATGCCCACCTGTCGGAGATCCAACGCGCCCGGCTCTTCCGCTCGGAGCGGGTGGAGCTCGGTGGGGGAGAAGCCGCCAACGCCTCGTGCTGAGCCGCCTGCTCAGGCCGGGGCGGGCACCCCCACCTTGTCGAGGAAGGCCTGGAGGCGCTGGCCGCACGCCTCGGGTCGTTCCAGCGGGAAGAGGTGGGTGCCGGGCAGCTCCCCGGTCTCGACGTCGGGGCGCGTGCGGCGCACCCGGGCCAGGGCCGCGGGGGTGAGCGTGTCCGAGTCCCGTGCGCGCAGCACGAGCATCGGCGCCTTCACCTCGCGCAGCCACCGCCATGGGGAGTGGGGAGCGGTCTCGAAGACGCGCGCCTCCCAGGCCGTGGGGATGGTGAGCCGCATCCCTCCGCCGGGGACGTCCGTGAGGCCGTGGGTGAGGTAGTCCTGGAAGCAGTCGGGATCGAAGTGCCGGAAGAGGGCCTTCTTGCGATAGCTCGTGGCGGCCTCCTCGCGCGAGTTCCATTGCTCACGGCGCCGGTGGGCGAGGCTGGCCGGAGGCACGCGGCCGGCCAGTCCGAGCAGACCGATCACCTGGAAGAACAGGGCGGATCCACCCGTGAACAGCACGGGATCCAGCATCACCACGCCCCGGAAGAGCCCCGGGTGCTTCGCCGCGGCGATCATCGTGGCCACGCCGCCCATGCTGTGCCCCACGCCGACCACGCCCGACAGCCCCCGGGCGAGCAGGGCCCCGGCGAGATCGTCGGCCAGGTCTTCCCAGTTGCGCAGGGACCGGGGATGCATGCCCGGCACGAGCCAGCGGCTCTGCTGGGTGAGCACGTGCACGCGGGGCGTGAGCGTCTGGAGGAACTTGCGGTAGCTGCCCGGCGGGAAGCCATTGGCATGCGCGAAGTGCAGCACGGGGCCCGTGCCGCCCCAGTCATCCAGTCGCAGAGGTTCGCTCATCGCGCCCTCCCATACCGCGAGGGCCCCCGGCTGTCTCGCCCTCAACCCACCCGGGGCGGCTCGTCGAGATCCCTCGCGAGGTAGCGGATGACGTCCGCGGGCGTGATGATGCCCAGCAACTGCTCCTCGCGCACCACGGGCAGGTGGTGGACGCCGTGCTTGCGAAAGAGCGCCATCACCTCGTCGGTGGTCTCGAATTCACTCACCGTATGTACGGGCGAGGTCATCAGCTCGCGCGCCGTGGTGTCCAGCGGCTGGTCCGCCAGGAGGGCATTGAGGATGTCGGGCTCGCTGATGATGCCCAGCAGGTGTCCCTCGTCGTCCGTCACCGGCGTGCCGGCGATGTGTGCATCGGCCAGCAGCAGGGCGATCTCCGAGAGCGGAGTGTCCAGTGCGACGGACTTCACGGGCGCGGTCATCAGTTGGCGGGCATGTCCCTTCATCTCCGCGACATTGGTCACGCGTCCGGGGTCGTCAATCACCCGGCCCTTGAATCTCGGGGTGCTTGACGATTGGGAGGGGCTCGGAGAGACACGGCCCATGCCTACCTTCCGGCTCCAGAGGGATCGGATCTCGCTGCTCGTCGTCGACGTCCAGGAGCGGCTGTGCGGCGCCATGGCGCCGGACGCGCTCGAACGGATGCTCAACCGCGTCAACGCCGCCATCGAGGGCGCTCGGGCGCTGGAACTGCCGGTGCTCGTCACCGAACAGTACCCCAAGGGCCTGGGGCCCACGCACCCCCTGGTGAAGGCGCGCCTGGGGGACTTCTCCCCCGTGGAGAAGCGGGAATTCAGCGCCTGCGTGCCCGAGGTGCTGATGTGTCTCCACGCCCGCGAGCAGGTGCTGGTCGTGGGAATGGAGACCCACGTGTGCGTCTTCCAGACGGTGCGCGCGCTGGTCGAGCGGGGCTTCACACCGTTCGTCTGCTCGGACGCGGTGCTGTCGCGCCACCCCGAGGACCGGCGCGTGGGCCTGGAGGCGTGCCGCGAAGCGGGTGCTCGCCTGCTTACCGTGGAACTGGCCCTCTTCGATCTGCTCGGGAGCGCGGACGCTCCCGAGTTCAAGAAGATCTCCGCCGCGGTGCGCTGAGCGCTTGGGGGTTCTCAGGCCCGGGAGCGGGTGACGAACTGCTTCACGCCGCGCACCCCGAAGGCCAGCGCCACGATGGCGGTCGCGAGCACCGTCTGCGAGCCGCCCACGGGGAAGTTGTAGAAGTAGGCGAAGAGGTAGCCGCCCAGGCCCGAGATGGCGCCCGCGAGCGTGGACAAGAGGAAGGTCCACGGCAGGCGCAGATCCAACATCAGCGCGGCGAGCGCCGAGAGGATGGAGAAGGCGAACACCGGCAGCGCGCCGAGCGCCCGCGCCGACACGCCCACCATCAGGCCGATGGAGATCATCAACACCGCGTCGAGCATGCGCACCGGCAGCCCCTGCACGTGCGCGCCGATGCGATCGAAGCTGGCGAAGGTGAGGCCGCGGAACCACCACAGGTGGATGAAGAGGATGAGGGCGCCCGCCCACGCGACCGCGAGCAGTTGGGGGCGCTCCACGAGCACCGCCGTGCCGAAGAGGATGCCCTGGATGTCATGGGCCTCCTGGGAGATGCGGTCGCCCACGAGGATGGCCGCGCCGCCGGTGAACGCATAGGCCAGGCCCAGCAGGCTTTCGCGCGTGAGCCGCAGCCGCGCCGGGTCCATCATCAACAGCATCGTGGCCACCAGCGCGAGCGCCACCGCGCCCACCGTGGGGTCCACGTGCAGGCCCAGGTGGATCTCCGCGAAGAAGGCGAGCGCCACGCCCAGGCCCGCCGACTGCGTCACCGCGGCGCTGACGAACACCATGCGCCGCAGCACCACGTAGACGCCCAGGAAGCCGAGCACGCTCCCGGCGATGAGCGCGCACAGCATGGGATCGCGGAACAGCTCGTAGGCGTCCCAGAACTGGGCCCAGGAAGAGGGACTAACCGACTGTGGGTCCACGAGGATGTCCTGAATGACGGGGCAGTACTCGTCGCCGTACTGGCGGCGGAAGGCAGGATGGCAGAAGACCGTGTCCGCGTCGCCCAGAACCACGGACTTGGTCTCTCGATCCACGAAGAGGAGCTGATCGGCGGACTCGGCGGCCACGCGCAGGTCGTGACTCACCACCACCACCGCGAGCCCATGCTCATGCGCCAGCTCCGCCAGACGCTTCATCGTCTCGCGCTCGGCCACGGCGTCCATGGCGGCCGTGGGCTCGTCGAGCAGCACCAGGTCCGCCTGGGTGGCGAGCACGCGCGCGAGCAGGGCGCGCTGCTTCTGTCCCTCGGACAGCTCGCGGTAGGGGCGGTGGGCGATGGGCAGGGCCCCGGCGGTGTCCAGCGCCTGCTCCACCGCGCGCCGATCCCCCCGCGCGCCGAAGGGCCACAGGAAGTTCCACCCGGACATCCGCCCCCAGCGCACCAGCTCTCCCGCGCGCACGGGCAGCAGCGCGTCGATGCCCGTGGTCTGCGGCACATACGCGCTCTTCACGTGCGGGCTGGAGCGGTACACCCGGCCGGACACCGGCGGCAGGAGCCCCAGCAACGTCTTGAACCACGTGCTCTTGCCCGAGCCGTTGCGGCCGATGACCGCCAGGAAGGTGCCCCGGCGCACCTGGAAGTCCACGGGCGGCAGCATCGGCTTGCCGTCGTAGCCAATCACCAGATCCTCGCAGCACAGGATCACGTCCTTCGTGTGCTCGTGCGAGTGCTGGTGTTCCGTCACCACGGGCTCATTCTCCACGGGACACCTCCGCTTGGGGCTTGAGCTGGGACAGCCGCTCCACCAGGGCCGTGCGTGCGTTGTTGTCGAACTCCATCCGGTCGTCCTTCACGAGCGAGCCCCAGTCCACCGGATCGAACAGCGCGGCCGTCAGCACAGGTCCAGGCGCAGCTTCGCCTCGGGCGGGGTCGTACGGTCCGAGGGCAGGTCCACCGCGCCGGTGAGGATCGCCACGGGGGCGTCCGTGGTCGTGCTGGTGGGGAGCTCCAGCACGAAGGCGCGCTCACCCTGGAAGCGCGCGGGGACGCGCGAGTCGCGCACGGTGCCCACGAGCCGCAGGGCCGCCACGGACCAGCGGCCCTGGGACACCTGGGTCTGGGGCAGCGCGCACTCGGGAGCGCACGCCATCGAGCGCGTCTCGGGGGCGAGCAGATCCAGCGGCTCTTGCGTGGCGAGCGTCACCACGGCACTCGAGCCGCCTCCGCCTCCCATCTCCGCGGCCACCTGCTCGTAGGGAACGAGGGCGCCGTCGTCGCGGTGGCAGTGGCCGCCGTGGCACAGCGAGTAGCCCGGGGGCGGACGGGCCGGGTCGAACGTCCCGCCCGAGCCCGAGCCCGAGGCGCTGGCGAGCAGCTCGATGCCGGACAGCCGCATCGAGGCCGAGTCCAGGCGCACCGGTAGTCCGAGCTCAAGCGTTGGTAGCCGTCGCTCGCGGCGCGGGAGGCGAGGGGCTCGTAGGCGACGCGCACGGAGGGCTCGACGACGGCGAAGCCCTGACCGGGCTCCCAGGCGCAGCCACCCAGGGCGAGGCCCCACACGAGGAGGAGGGAGCGGCGCATGGTTCAGCTCCCTGGCCCTTCAGGCCCTTCTCCAGCCGGGTCACCACGTCCTCGATGTGCTGGAGGTACGTCTCCCCGCCGCGGAAGTTGGTGCCGCCCGGGAGGACGACGAGGGGGCGGGGATTTTATCCGCCACCAGCTTGGAGGTGCTGGCGGGGTAGTACTCCTCGCGCAACACCATCCGCGCCTTGCGCTGGCGGGCCTGTGCGAGCACCTGGGCCACGTGGGCGGGCGTGGGCGGGATGCCGGGCTTGGGCTCGAGGTAGGCGATGGTGTCGAAGCCCAGCCACGCGGACAGGTAGGCCGTGGTCCGGTGGTAGGCGACGACGGGAGTGCCCTTGAGTCCGGCCAGCCGCTGCTGCCAGCCGGGGATGGCCTTCTTCAGCTCGTCGGTGAACTTCGCCAGGTTGGCGCGGTAGGCCTCCGCGTTCTTCGCGTCCAGGGCGATCATCTTCTCGGCGATTCCCTGGGCGACGGCGAGGCCCATGTTCGGATCATAGAGGTAGTGCGGGTTGCCGCCCGGGTGCACGTCGCCATTGCTGCGGTCCGTGGGGGCCTGGGGCACCTCGCGCTTGTTGACGAACTGGGACACGTCCAGGAAGCCGGGGCCGCTGGAGAGGATGCGCTGATTGCGCGCGCCATTCTGGAGCGTGGGCAACCAGCCGATCTCCAGCTCCAGGCCGACGGAGAGCAGCAGATCGGCGCGGTTGAGCTCGAGCGCCAGGTTGGGCCGGGCGTCCACGAAGTGGGGATCCTGGGTGGACAGCGCCATGGCGGTGACCTGGACGTGCTCGCCGCCCACGGCCTTGGCGAGCGCGGCGAGGTCGGGCAGCGTGGCGACCACCTTCAGGTCGGCGCGGGCGGGAAGGGACAGCAGGCAGCAGAGGGCGGCGCTCAGGGCCGCGAGGAATCGGAAGGGGCTCATCGAGGGCTCCAGTGCGGGAAGGGGATTCAGAAGGCGTGAGCGCCGTGCGCGCCCATCACCACTTCGAGTGCGAGGAAGACCGAGGTGTCCGGCTGCTCCCGCCAGCCGACGAGGTCCGTGGCGGCTTGCAGGCGCAGGCGGGAGAACTCGGTGGGCCAGAAGGTGACGTTGGCCGAGATGCGCTGGCGGTTGGCGGTCCAGTCGGGATCGAGCGCGTCGTTGGCGATGGCGCCCTCGAGGTCGCGCGCGGGCGTGCCGAACTCGTAGCGGCCGGCGGCGGCTCACCGCTGGGAGAAGCGCCAGAGGACCTGGCCGTAGCCGCTCAGGTCCGACAGGACGTCCTGGGGCACCTGTCGGCGCCGGTAGAACAGCTCGCCCTGGAGGGCCACGATGGTGGAGCTGCCTCCGGCGAGGGGCCGGTACTTGAGGTACACGTCGGTGCCGAACACGTCGGCGCGGTTGCGGTAGCCGGTGGGGGTGGGCCCATCGGCGGCGGACAGGCCCCAGACGAGTGACAGCTCATCCCCCAGCGGGAAGAACTGCTTCACCGCGCCGGTGAACTGGAAGTCGAACGGGGAGCGGACCCCTCCGCCCCCGGCGCCGAGAAGCTGCGCGCGGTGCTCCCGCCGCTGGCATCGGTGACGGAGCCCACGACTTCCAGGAACCAGGGCAGCGGCGCCAGCCAGAGCCTCCACACCCAGGCCGCGGTTGCCTTCACCGCCGAAGACGCGGCCGAGCGCGAAGGGCTGGTCCACGAAGTCCCAGGCATGCGGGTGGGTGGAGTTGAGCCGGCCGAAGAGGGTGAGGAACTGGCCGGCGCGCAGCTGGAGGTTGGCGGGCAGGGCGGTGGTGGCGGCGTACGCCTCCTCCACCTCGACACCGTACTGGCTGAAGACGATGTTGCCGGTGAAGCGGAAGTAGGGATCCACCGCCGTGTTCAACGACATCTCCAACTGCTGGAGGTTGAAGCCGTTGGCGGTGGGATCATGCCCGCCCGACTGCAGGGGCTCCTTCGCGCTGAAGGCGGCCCCCGCCACGTCGAGGATGAAGGACAGCTCCAGTCCGCGGAAGTTGATGTTGCTCGGGCTGATCACCACCCCGCTGGGATTGGAGCTGGCGGCGGGCGGGGTCGCGGCGGGGGGCGCGCCCGCCTGGGTGGCGTCGGCGGCGTCCTGGCCGAGCGCCGACTCGATGTCCTTCAAGTCGTCGGCGGACAGCCCTGGCTCCTCGGAGGGAGCAGGGGTTTTCGGGGAAGAGGGGGAGGCGTGGCCGGGTCCTGCGCGGACGCGGACAGCGGGAGGGACAATGACAGACAGGCGATGATGCCGGCGAGCCGGCACGACGGAAGGGACACGTGCTACTCCTCGAACCAGGACGTCGCCCGGAGGGCGGACGTCGACCCAAGACCTCGCTTCGACGCGGCTAGGCGCGCGCCGGAGGAGACACCTTGGGCGCCAGGTCGAGCACGGACAGCGAGGACAGCGCGCGGGGAGACGCGGTGACGAGCGGGTTTACCTCGAGGCACGTCGCGACGAGGGACGTCGCGGGCGCGGGACTTCCAGCCCACGGGGGGCGCTCGTTGGAGGAGAGGACGTCGCACGCCTCATGGCGCAGCGCGCCCTCGGGCACGGACGCCTGCCGCTCCACCGCTCGTTCTTCCTGGAAGCGCACCGAGCGTGCGGAGCTCCCGCTGGAAGGGGCCTCCTCGAAGGCGCCGTGCACTGCGCAGTAGCGGTGCGAGTGTCCCTGGAAGTGCGCGAGGGCGAGCAGTGACTGGAGCACCCAGAGCACCACCAGCAGGGGCGCGATGAGGGGACCAGCGGTATGGGCTCGGGAGCGCATGGGCCAGGGGATCAGAGGGCTCTACTGACGCGCCCGGAGCGTGTCAAGGGTGGGAGGGTGAACGGCGAGAAGGGCTCTTCATTCCGGGGATGGGTCTTCGCGGAAGATCCCACGCGGGCTGCGCTATAGGTTGCACCCTCCGCCGTGTTGGGGTCCAAGGAAGGTCCAGGAGGTGTGCCCGTGGGAAATCGCCGAGTCACGAAGGAGGGAGCGCGAGTCATGAAGCCGGATCGGGCGGCCATGGCCGTGGCCATCCAGGACTTCCTGCGCGCGGCGGGACTCTCCCAGGAGGAGGATCCCAACCTCCACGAGACTCCGGAGCGGGTGGCGGAGGCGTGGGCGGCGGAGTTCCTCGACGGCTACACCCAGACGCCCGAGGAGGCGCTGGGGGCGTTGATTCGCGCGCCGCGGGGCTCGTCCGGGGAGCTGGTGGTGGTGACGGACCTGCGCTTCCAGTCCATGTGTCCGCACCACCTGCTGCCCTTCGAGGGCCGGGCCCACGTGGCCTATGTGCCGGCGAAGTGGGTGGTGGGCTTCGGGCGACTGAGCACGCTGGTGGACTGCTTCGCGCACCGGCTCATCCTCCAGGAGGACCTGGCGCGCGAGGTGGCCACGGCGTTGGCGCGCGTGCTCGGCAGCCCCGCCACCGCCTGCATCATCGAGGCGGAGCAGGCGTGTTTGCGCATCCGGGGGCCCCGGCAGCGGGATGCGCGCACGCACGCGGAGGCCTATGAAGGTTTGTTGCGACGGGACGGAGCCATGCGCCGGGAGTTGTGGACGCGCCGGCGCTCCCGCGCCGATGAAGGAGGCAGCGGCATGAGCCTGCCCGCGGAGCGTACCTTTCCGAGACCCGAGCCCGCGCTGATGGAGCGAGCCCACACGGCGCTGGTGGCGGTGCTGTCCGCGGGCGGTGCGCCGCGACGCGCCCACCCTGGAGCGCTATGCCCGGGACGAGTCCGACTCGGGCGTCTATCCCCCGGACCTCGTGGTGTTTCCCGAGGACACGGCCCAGGTGTCCGCCGTCTTCCGGACCTGCCGGGCGCTCGGTGTGCCCTTCACGCCCTGTGGGGCGCGCAGTGGCAAGAGCGGCGGCTCGCTGCCCTGCGGGGCGGGGTGGCGGTGAGCCTGGAGCGGATGAACCGCATCCTCTCGGTGTCGGTGGAGGACATGACGGCGGTAGCGCAGCCGGGCGTCATCACCGGCGACTTCATGAAGGTGGTGGAGGCCCAGGGGCTCTTCTATCCCCGGACCCGAACTCCTGGGAGTTCTGCACCCTGGGCGGCAACGTGGCGGAGAACGCCGGAGGCCCGCGGGCGCTCAAGTATGGCGTCACCCGGGACTACGTCATCGGCCTGGAGTGGGTGCTGCCCTCGGGCGAGGTGCTGCGCGTGGGCCGCCGCACGCTCAAGGGGGTGGCGGGCTACGACACGGTGGGCCTGTTCGTGGGCTCGGAGGGCACGCTCGGGGTGGCCACGGAGATCACCGTCCAGCTCGTGCCCCGGCCCCGGTACGTGAAGACGGCCCTCGTCGTCTTCGACTCGGTGTACGCCGCCGCGCGCGCCATCACCGCCGTGCTGGCGGCGGGCATCCTCCCCCGGACGTTGGAGCTCCTCGATGACACGGCCCTTCACGCCGTGCGTCATCGCGGGTTTCCCTTCCCCGAGGGCGCGGGCGCGGCCGTCATCGCCGAGGTGGATGGCAACGTGGAGGAGGGCCTGTTCGCGGAGCTCACCCTGCTCGGGGAGCTCTGCGAGCGGGAGGGGCGCGGGAGGTGCTCGTGGCCCAGGACGAGTCCCAACGAGAGAGGCTGTGGACGGCACGCCGCCGGTCTCCCCGGCCCTCCGGGCCTTGCGGCCGCACAAGATTTCCGAGGACATCGCCGTTCCTCGCTCCCGTATTCCCGACATCATCCGGGCGCTCAAGGACATGGGCGAGGAGCTCGGTCTGCTCGTCGCCACCTACGGCCACGCGGGGGACGGCAACCTACACGCCAACCTGCTCTACGACGGTCCGCACCAGCGCGCGCTGGTGGAAAAGGGCATCCAGCGGATGTTGGAAATCACCGTCGCCATGGGTGGCACCATCACAGGCGAGCATGGTGTGGGACACGCCAAGCGGGAATATCTGGCGATGGAGCAGTCCGAGGGCGTGCTCTCCTTGCAACGCCGGCTGAAGGAATTCTTCGACCCTTCGGGGCTCCTGAATCCTGAGAAGATCTTTCCAGCGCCCAGGCGGCCGTGACGCTATGGAAGGAGTGGGTTCGTTTCACTCCAGGTCATTGGAGCGAACATTGTCGTGCGACTTGTGGACGGGGTTAGCAGAACAAATACTTCCCTGTCGTGGAATCGAGAAACCCTCCGGGCCGTCGTGCGTCTTAACTCCAAGAGTGGACGCGGAGACGGGGGTGGGCGCGTCCGAATCGTGAAGACAACGGAGGACGCGAAATCATGGCAACCAGGACAATGAAGTACGGCGCCGAGGGCCTTTCGCACTATCTGCGTCACCTCGGGGAGCACACGCAGTTGACCCGGGAGCAGGAGTACGAACTGGCCGGGCGTGCCCGCAAGGGCGATGAGGCGGCGCGGCAGACGCTCGCCACGAGCAACCTGGCGTTCGTGGTGGCGGTGGCCAAGAAGTTCGCCAACCGCGGGGCTCGGCTGGATGATCTCATCCAGGAGGGCAACGTGGGCCTGATGAAGGCCATCGAGCACTTCGACCCGAAGAAGAACGTGCGCTTCGCCACCTACGCCGTGTGGTGGATCCGCGCCTACATCACCCGCTACCTCAAGGACAACCGCAGCCAGGTGCGCGGTGGCGAGGCCGAGCGCGGCAGCATGATGGACTTCTCGCTCGACGCGAGCATCGACGAGGAAGGCGAGACGACCTTCCTGGATCGGCTGGAGGACGGGGGGCCGTCGCCCCAGGCCATCTTCCTGTCGCGCGAGCAGGATGGGGAGGTTCAGGAGGCACTGGCCAAGGTTCGCAAGCGCATTGGCGATCTGGGCTGGGACATCCTCCAGGAGCGGCTCACGCAGGACAAACCGCGCACGCTCGAGGAGCTGGGCCAGCGCTGGGGCGTGTCGCGCGAGCGCGTGCGGCAGGTGGAGCTCAAGACGAAGAACTTCCTCGAGCGCTACCGGCGGCCTTCAACCAGGACGAAGAGTTCGTCGACGCCATGAACCCGGCCGACGCCGCCTGAGCGCGAGGGCGGGTTCCATGTTCACAGCTCTCCGAGGCGGTCCTCGAGGTGCCTGAAGCACCGCGGGGGCCGCCTTCCTCGTTTGAAAATCGCGTGCTAACACGACGGGAATGCGCTCGCTTGCTCTCGCCCTCGTCCTGTTGATGGCCCTGCCCGGGCTGGCCGCCACCCCCGAAGAGCTGTCCGCGATGGACGCGCTGTACGCGAAGCGGGCGGACGGTGCCGTGGTGAAGCAGTTGGGCGAGACGTTGAACAAGGCGCTCCAGGCGGCCCCCGAGGACTTCGAGCTGCTGTGGCGCTCGGCCCGGCTCCTCCAGTGGCAGGCGGATGGCGCCGCCGATTCCAAGGTCAAGAAGAGCTTCGGCAAGCAGGCCTGGGAGATGGGAGATCGCGCGCGCAAGGCGGCGCCCGGGCGCGTCGAGGGCCACTACTTCTCCGCCGCGGGCATCGGCTCCTACTCGCAGGCGGTGGGCATCCTCACGGCGCTGGGCGAGGGGCTGGAGGGCAAGTACAACGAGCGTCTGGACACGGCGATCAAGCTCGATCCCCAGTACGACTTCGGCGCGCCGCTGCTCATCAAGGGGCGCTACTACTACGAGCTGCCCTGGCCCAAGCGGGACTTGAAGAAGTCCGCCGCGCTCTACCAGAAGGTGCTCGCGGCGCACCCTGGCAACCTGCGCGCGTGGATGTTCCTGGCCGACACGCTCCTGGCCCAGGGGGAGGAGAAGCAGGCGCACGAGGCCATCCTCAAGGTCTTCCAGGGCAGCGTGGCGTATGACCCCGCCGAGGGCCAACGCGTCCAGGCCCAGGCCAAGGAGGTTCGGGCCCGCATCGAGGAGAAGCTCGAGTAGGGCGGATCAAGCAACGACGACGCCCGTGCCGCCCCCTCGTCTGGAGGGAAGCGCACGGGCGTGAGCCGCACGACGTTCGCGGGAGGACTCAGCCCTGACGGCTGGCGCTGCGCGCGTTGGCGTCCTTCATGTCCACGCCATTGGAGCCCTCGGCGAAGGTCGGCGTGGACTTCTTCTCCTCGGGCGCGGACTCCTCACCGCTGAAGCCCCGCTTGAAGTTGCGGATGGCGCTCCCCAGGGAAGAGCCCAGCTGCGGCAGGCGCGAGCCTCCGAAGAGGAGGAGCAGCGCCCCCATGATCAACAGAATCTCCATCGGTTTCAGACCCATCGCGCCCTCCTTGGCACAAACCGGCGCCACAGGATAGCCCCATGCGGGGTGGGTCGCCAGCAAGACACGCGTGCTTTACACCTGGATTACACCTGGACGCTCGCGGAGGTGGCGAGCATGGCGGGCAAGGTGAGGTAGAGCGTCGTGCCGCCCGCGTCGCTGCTCGCCCCCACCGCGCCTCCCTGTGCCTCCACTTCCTGCTGGGCGAGCGCCGGGCGCAGCGGATCCTCCAGCTTCTTCTCGCGGAAGGCACGCTCCTCGCGGGCGAACACCAGGGCGAGCTCCTCGTCCGGAACCGGGATTCCGTCCCGCCGGACCTCGACGCGCAGCCAGGGTCCCTGGGGCAGCACCCGCACCCGGAGTTGTTCCCCGGCCTGGGCGCGCAGCAGGTGGTGGCGGATGAAGGCCTCCACGGCGTGCTGGACGCGCCCCGCGTCCACGTCCACCTCGGGCAGGGGAGCGCCCGGCAGCTCCAGGCCGAGCGCCACGCTGGCCGTGCCCGCCGCCTCCAGGTGTCGCTCCACCGCGGCGGTGAGCAGGGGCTCGAGCGGCTGCCGCTCCCGCTCGCACGCCAGCATGCCCAGATCGGCCCGGCTCGCGTCGAAGAAGTCCTGGGAGAACGACAGGGCCTTGTCGGTGTTGCGCAGGATGGTCTCCAGCCCGCGCCGGGCCTTGGCCTCCAGGGGGATGCGGCCGTTGAGCAGCAGGGCCGCGTAGGAGCGCACGTTGGCCAGCGCGCCCCGGAGATCATGCGAGGCCATGCCCAGGTAGCGCACGCGGCGGTGGATGAGCGTCGCGTCGTCCTCCTGGAGCTGGGCCCAGACCAGCCGCGCGCCATCGCCCATGGGCCGCTCGCCCACTCGCAACAGCCGCTCCTCGCGCTCCCACAGCTCTCCGCCCTCCCGAGGGTGGAAGCCCGCTCCCTCCAGCAACTCCGCCACGGACCCCACGGTCTCGGGCAGGCGCTCCAGTCCCAGCTGGGCGCTCAGCCGCTCGTCCAGGGGCTGGAGCTGGCCACGTCGTGACAGGATGGCGAAGCCAGGCTCGTCCGCGCCCATCGCCCTGGGTCCTTCCAGCTCGCACCTCACGCCTGCCGTCTCCTGGTCCATGGGTTGATGTACAGAGTGGGTCGGCTCTGTCACTTTTGCAACGAGCCTGCTGCGCCGCTCCACGGACCGGCTGATTTCCCCCGCACCTTGACGCGCCTTGGGGGAAAATCGAGCCCGCGCATCACTTGAGGAGAAGAATCTGTCTTCCGCCAATCTTCAGCCCCAGGATTCCCACGTCGTGCTGGTGGTCGATGACGACCCCGACATCCTCGAGGCCCTGTCGGAAATCCTCGAGGCCGAGGGCTTCGAGATCCGCCGGGCTCGCAATGGCAAGGAGGCCCTCGAACGGCTCGAGCCCGATCCCCCCAGCTCATCCTCCTGGACTTGATGATGCCGGTGATGGACGGCTGGGAGTTCGCCCAGCGCATGCGCCAGCGGCCCAGCGTGGCTCACATCCCCATCATCGTCCTGAGCGCCGACCGCAACGTGGGCCTCAAGGCCACGGACATCGGCGCCACGGGCCACTGGCCAAGCCCTTCGAATTGAGTGATCTGCTCGACATGGTCCGCCGTGCCCTGGCCAACGGCACGCGCGGCACCGCTCGCTGAACCCGCTTGCTGGCTTGACCTCTCCGGGACCCATCATTACGGTCCTGCCCGGCGTTGATTCAACAATCAATCCCCAAGGAGCAAGCATGAACTCGAAGGACATCATCGAGAGCCGCATCCCGAGCATCCTCAAGGAGAAGCCGGAGCTGGCCAAGGACATCAACGCGGTCATCCACTTCGACATCAGTGGCGACAACGGCGGCAAGTGGACGCTGGACTGCACCAAGCCCGAGGGCTGGGTGTCCGAGGGCATCAACGGCGCGTCCAAGATGACCGTCTACATGAGCAACGACGACTTCGTGAAGATCACGGAGAAGAAGCTCAACTCGCAGATGGCCGCCATGCAGGGGAAGATCAAGTTCAAGCCCATGGACATGGGCCTCGCCATGAAGCTGGCGAAGCTGCTGGGCTAGACTTGCCGGAAGCCGCGTCCCCTCGGGGCCGCGTGTTTCCTCGGGCGGCGCGCGCTCTCCTCTGGGGCTCGCGCCGCTTCTTTTTCCGCCCCGCCCCCCTCCACGCCCATGAACACGCTTCCCCTGTCTGGCCTCAAGGTCCTGGATCTCTCCCGGCTGCTGCCGAGCCCGTACGCCACGCTGGTGCTCGCCGACCTGGGCGCCACGGTGGATCGGGTGGAGGACCCCGTCGGGGGCGATCCCCTGCGCCAGATGCCTCCCCTGAACGACAGCGGCGAGAGCGCGCTGTTCCACGGGCTCAACCGCAACAAGCGCTCGCTCACGCTGGATCTCAAGTCCCCCGCGGGCCGTGACGCCTTCCTGCGCCGGTGCGCGGCTACGACGTGCTCGTGGAGAGCTTCCGGCCGGGAGTCATGGAGCGCCTGGGATTGGGCTGGGACGCGCTGCACGCGCTCCACCCACGGCTCATCTACTGCGCCATCTCCGGCTACGGCCAGACGGGCCCGGACCGGCTCCGGGCGGGACATGATCTCAACTACGTGGCGCGCGCGGGCGTGCTCGGCTACGGCGGCCAGGAGGACGGCGCGCCGGCCTTTCCCGGCGTGCAGGTGGGTGACATCGGCGGCGGCAGCCTCTTCGCGCTGGTGGGCGTGCTCGCGGCGCTCCATGAGCGCGAGCGCACCGGCCAGGGCCGCTTCGTGGACGTGTCCATGACGGACGGCGCCCTGGCCTTCCTCCACATGCACCGGCCGCGCGGCTCTTCCTCGGCGACGAGGCGCCGCCCCTGCGCCGCGGCACGGACATCCTCAACGGCGGCTTCGCCGGCTACGGGCTCTATCGCACCTCGGATGGTCGCTACCTCTCCGTGGGCGCCCTCGAACCCAAGTTCTTCGCCGGCGTGTGCGAGGTGCTCGGCCGCCCCGAGCTGCTCGCCGATGGCTACTCCCCGGGCGAGGCGGGCGCGCGCGTGAAGGCCGAGCTCACGCGCCTGTTCTCCGAGCATCCGCTGGCGTACTGGATGGAACGCTTCAGCGGCCAGGACGTGTGTGTCGAACCCGTACTCGAAGGAGACGAGGTGCTCGCGGATGCCCAGCTGCGCGCACGCGGTCTGTTCGCGCGGTCCGTGGATACCCCTCGGGGGAGAACGGTGACCCACCTGCTCACGCCGCTGCGCCTGGGCGACACGCCACTGCGTCCTCCTCCCTCTCTGGGACAGCACTCCCGGGAGATCCTCGAGGAAGCGGGGTTGAGCCTGGAAGAGATTGAAAAGCTGGGCATCCAGGTCATGCCAGGAATTGAATGACCCGCCTCCCGGTTGTTTTACAGCCCGGCAATCCCCGCTCTATCTGCTTTCGCGCGGGTCTGTCTCTACCCGCTCCTCAAGGCAGAAAAGACATGCGATTTTGCGGGAGTTCAGATGGGGCCCCGCTCATATGCGCTGCGTCACAATAGACGACACCCGGGGTGTAGCCCCGGGCGGCCGAGCCTTCGTACGCTGGACACACGAAAACAGGCGAAGTCCGTAAGGGACGCAAGTCTTTGACGGCTGCAAGCGGGACACAGGAAGGCAAACATGACGGACAGCGAGAACCCCCTGAAGCCCGGCGCCCACGCCGCCTCGAAGGCGGAGCGCGACGAGGACACGGAGCCGGGAGCCCTGGCGGCCTCGGGTGAAGTGGAGCCGCTCGCCGTGGTGGGACTGGCGTGCCGCTTTCCCGGGGCGCCGGACGCGGAGGCGTTCTGGCGCGTGTTGTGCGAGGGCCGGGAACTGCTCCAGGAGGTTCCCGCGGATCGCTGGGACGCGCATGCCGGTACGATCCGGATCCCCAGGCCGAGGGGAGGATGATCACCCGCCACGGCTACTTCCTCGAGGGGGTGAGCGGGTTCGATCCGCTCTTCTTCGGCATCTCCCCGCGCGAGGCCGCGGAGATGGATCCCCAGCAGCGGCTGATGCTGGAGGTGGCGTGGGAGGCGTTGGAGGACGCGGGCCTGCCCCCTCGAGCCTCAAGGGCTCGCGCACGGGCGTGTTCATGGGCTCCATCTGGCACGACTACGCGGACCGCCACCTGAGCGAGCGCGCGGCGGTGACGCTGCACAGCGCCACGGGCCAGTCGCTCAACATCGTGGCCAACCGGCTCTCGTACACGCTGGGGCTCAAGGGGCCGAGCCTCACGGTGGACACGGCGTGCTCCTCGTCGCTCGTGGCGGTGCACCGGCCTGTCAGAGCCTGCGTTCGGGGGAGAGCCGGCTGGCGCTGGTGGGCGGCGTCAACCTGATGTTCTCGCCCGAGGCGAACGTGCTGTTGTCCAAGTTCGGAGGGCTGTCGCCGGACGGGCGCAGCAAGGCGTTCGCGGCGGGCGCGGATGGCTTCGGGCGAGGGGAGGGCGCGGGGCTCGTGGTGCTCCAGCCGCTGTCGGCGGCGATCGCCGCGGGCGCGCGCATCTACTGCATCATCCGTGGCAGCGCGGTGAACAACAACGGCCTGGGCAACGGGCTCACCGCGCCGAGCGTGCCCGGCCGGGCGGCGCTCTTGCGCGAGGCGTACGCGCGCGCGGGCGTGCCCACCAACCGCGTGCACTACGTGGAGACGCACGGCACGGGCACCGCCCTGGGAGACCCCACCGAGGCGAGCGCCCTGGGCGCGGCGCTCGGCGAGGGGCGGGCCATCGATCGGCCGCTGCTCATCGGCTCGCTCAAGGCGAACATCGGCCACCTGGAGGGCGCCGCGGGTATCGCGGGCGTCATCAAGGTGGCGCTCGCGCTGTCGCGCCGGCTCGTGCCCCCGCACCTGCTGCACGGCGAGCCCAACTCCCGCATCCCCTTTGGCGAACTGCGGCTGAGTCTGCCGCGCCACACGCTGCCCTGGCCCGGAGAGGATGGGCCGGCCACCGCGGGCGTGAGCGCGTTCGGCTGGGGTGGCACCAACGCTCACGTGGTGATGGAGGAGTCGCCCGTGGGGGGCGAGGAGCTGTTGCCCCTGGCGGCCGACAGCGCCGAGGCGCTGCTCGCCCAGGCGGCCCGGGCGGAGGAGCTGGTGCTCAACCGCGCGACGCCGGTGGCCGTGCGCGACCTGTGCCGCACCTGGGCCCTGTACGCGGGCTCCGGTGGCCACCGCGCCGCCATGGTGTTCCGCACGCGCTCGGACCGGCCACGCTGCTCAAGAGCCTGCGCCAGGGCAAGCGCCGCGCGGGCCTCTTCACCGGCGAGCCCGGCGAGCGTCCGCGCGTGGCCTTCGTATGCGCGCCCCAGGGCTCGGAATGGCCCGCCATGGGCCGGGAGCTGCTGGCCACCGAGCCCGTGTTCCGCGCCCGCGTGGAGGCGCTGGACGCGAGCTTCATGCCGCTGGCGGGCTGGTCCCTCGTGGAGCGGCTGCGCGAGCCGCACGCGCGGGGAGACGGACGAGGACGCCGCGGAGCCGTTGACGTTCGCGGTGCAGATGGGGCTCGCGGCGCTGTGGCGCTCCTGGGGCGTGGAGCCCGAGGCCGTGGTGGGCCATGGCGTGGGCGAGGTGGCCGCGGCGTGCATCTCCGGTGGGATGGACGAGGTGGACGCGGTGTGGAAGGTGTACCGCGCGAGCCGCCTGCGGCAGTGGGAGCCCCTGCGCGACGAGCTGGAGGTGGCCCAGGCGCGGCTGAGGAGCGCGCGAGCGGCCCCCTGTGGCTGTCCACCCTGGCGCGCGAGCTGGGGCCGGAGGGCCGCGTCGGTGACGCGCGCTGCCGCAACCCGCGCCAGCCGGTGCGCTTCGCCCAGGCCGCCGAGCGGCTCGTCTCCGAGGGCTATGACACCTTCGTGGAGCTCAGCCCCCACCCGGTGCTGTGCCGTCCGGTGGAGCAGCTCCTGCGCAAGGCCGTGCGCGCGGGCGTGGTGGTGGGCTCGCTGCGGCGCGACGAGCCCCGCGCCGCCCTGCTCGAGGCGCTCGGGGCCCTGCACGCCCGGGGCGTCGCGGTGCGCTGGAGCGCGCTGCCTCCCCGGAGTCGCCCGTGAGCGAGCTGCCCGTCCCGACACGGCCTTCCGGGGACTCCACGCGCGTGGAGCTGTTGCCCCTGTCCGCGCAGACGCCCGAGGCGCTCGCCCGGGCCGCGCACCTGCTGCTCGCCCGGCTCGAGGAGCGCCCGCTGTCACTGCACGACGTCTGCTACTCGGCCTCCGTCCACCGCGGCCACCTGCACTACCGCCCGGCGCTCCAGGCGCGCAACCACGCCGAGGCCCGGGCGGCCCTGGGCGCCTTCCTGCGCGGAGAGAGCCGCCCCGGCCTGTCCACCACCCGCCACGCGGATGGCCGGCACCAGCCCGTGGTGTTCGTCTTCCCCGGGCAGGGCTCGCAGTGGGCCGGCATGGGCCGGCGCCTCATGGCCGAGGAGCCCGTGTTCCGCGCCGCCATCGAGCAGTGCGACGCGGCGCTGCGCCGCCACGTGGACTGGTCCCTCGTGGAGCTGTTGCGCTCGGACTCGGCCGCGTGGATGGAGCGCGTGGATCAGGTGCAGCCCGCGCTCTTCTCCGTGCAGGTGGCGCTCGCGCGGCTGTGGCGCGCCTGGGGCGTGGTGCCCGATGGCGTGGTGGGCCACAGCATGGGCGAGGTGGCCGCGGCGCACGTGGCCGGGGCGCTGAGCCTCGACGACGCGGCGCGCGTCATCTGCCGCCGCAGCCTGCTCCTGCGCCGCGTGAGTGGTCAGGGCGGCATGGCCATGGTGGAGCTGACGCTGGAGGAGGCCCGCGCCGCCATCCAGGGCCTGGAGGACTGGCTGTCCGTGGCCGCCAGCAACAGCCCCCGCTCCACCGTGCTCTCCGGGGATCCCCACGCGCTCGATCAGGTGCTGAAGAGGCTGGAGGCCCAGGAGGTGTTCTGCCGCCGGGTGAAGGTGGACGTGGCCTCGCACAGCCCGCAGATGGAGCCCCTGCGCGAGGATCTGCTGCGCGCCCTGGAGGGCCTGTCGCCCCGGCGCGGCGAGGTGCCGCTGTACTCCACGGTGACGGGCCAGGTGATGGATGGCTCGGACCTGGAGCCGGCCTACTGGGTGCGCAACCTGCGCGAGCCGGTGCTGCTCTCGCCGGTGGTGGAGCGCCGGCCCAGAGCGGCCACACGCTCTTCGTGGAGGTGAGCCCGCATCCGGTGCTGCTGCCCTCCATCGAGCAGACCATCGCCCACCTGCGCCTGGAGGGCACGGTGCTGCCGTCGATGCGGCGCGAGCAGGACGAGCGCGAGGTGATGCTGGAGACGCTCGGGGGCCTCTACGTGGTGGGCCACGAGGTGGAGTGGAAGGCGCTCTACCCGGAAGGGGGCCGCCGGTGCGGCTGCCCGACTATCCCTGGCAGCGCCAGGACTGCTGGTTCCAACCCGGCGCCAAGCCGGCGCTCCCCCACGGGCAGCGCGAGGCGCCGCCGGCCTCGGTGCTGGGCGAGCCCCGCCGCTCCTCCCTGCGCCCCGGCGCCTTCTTCTGGGACGTGGACGTGGGCCTGTCCACCCTTCCCTGGCTGGCGGACCACAAGGTGCAGGGCTCCGTGTTGCTGCCCACCACGGCCTACCTGGACTGGGTGATGACGGCGGTGCAGTCCGCGCTCGGCCCCGGGCCGTGGGTGCTCGAGAGCTGCGCATCGACGACGCCCTGGCGCTGCTCGGCGACAGCGTGCGTCGGGCCGAGCTGCTCGTGGACGTGAGCTCCACGGGCGCCATCTCCTTCAAGGTGTCCAGCTTCATCCCCACCCCGGGAGGCAGCGGCGCGGAGATGTGGACGGTGCACGCGGGAGGCCGCGTGCGGGCCTCGGACAGCCACACCCGGAGCGCGCCGGCGCCCGTCGTGGTGGAGGAGCTCCAGCGGCGCCTGTCGTCCCGACTGCTCATCGGCGAGGCGCACTACCACGAGATGGAGCAGCGTGGACTCCAGTACGGCCCCACCTTCCGCGGCGTGCAGGAGGTGTGGTGCACGGACGGCGAGGCCCTGGGCCGCATCGCCGTGCCCGACGCGCTCGGGGCCGCGGGCGCCCCGCACCCCGGCGTGCTCGACGCGGCGCTCCAGGTGCTGCTCGAGTGCCTGCCCTCGGACGAGACGACCTTCGTGCCCGTGCGCCTGCGCCACTTCGAGCTGCTGCGCCGGGGCACGCCCCAGTGGGCCCACGCGCGCATCACCCCCCGCGAGTCCTGGCGCAAGGGCTCCACCCTGGAGGGCGACGTGACGCTGCTGGACGGCCAGGGCGCCGCGCTCGCCGTGGTGGAGGGCCTGGAACTCGCGGCCCTGCCCACGCGCTACGGCAAGGCTCGCGCCGAGCAGGATCGCTCGCTCTTCGAGGTCGCCTGGCGCCGCGCGGGCCTGCCCGCCGTGTTCGAGCCGGGCTCCGCCGACACGCCGTGGCTCATCTTCCAGGACGCTTCCGGCGTGGGCGAGGCGCTCGCGCAGATGCTGGAGTCGTGGGGCGGGGCGTGCGTCCGCGTGGAGGCGGGCGCGGGCCTGCGGCGCATCCACGCCCGGCACTACACCGTGGCCCCGGGCTCGCGCGAGGACCTGAGCGCCGTGCTGCGCCAGTGCTTCCCCGAGGAGAACTCCTGCGCGGGTGTGGCGTACCTGTGGGGCCTGGACGCGGCCGGGCCGGACGCGCCGGGCGAGCAGGCGCTCGAGTCGGCGATGCGCACCTGCGGCGGCGCGCTCCGGGTGGTGCAGGAGATGCTGCGCTGGGGCTGGAGGGATCCGCCGCGCCTGTGGCTGGTGACGCGCGGGGCACGGCCGGTGCTGGGCTCGCCCACGTCGGGCGCGCTCCAGGCGGCGCTCTGGGGCCTGGGCCGCACGGTGGCGCAGGAGCACCCGGAGCTGCGCTGCACGTGCGTGGACCTGGATCCCTCCTCCGCCCAGGTGGACGTGGAGTCGCTGGGCCGCGAGCTGTCGGCGCGCGCGGAGGACGAGCAGGTGGCCCTGCGCGGGGGCACGCGCATGGTGGCGCGGCTCGTGCGGCGCTCGGCGGCCAAGGACATGCTCAACGAGCCCCTGCTGCCCGCGGCCGGCAAGAGCTTCCAGGTGGAGACGGCTCCCGCGGCCTCCTTCGGCGGCGTGGTGGTGCGCATGGCCGAGCGGCGCCGCCCCGGGCGCGGTGAGGTGGAGATCGCCGTCGAGGCCTCGGCCCTCAACTTCATCGACGTGATGAAGACCATGGGCCTGTACGTGATGAAGGACGTGGAGGGGGCCGCTCGGGCGTGCCGCTGGAGGGGCTGCCGCTCGGACTGGACTGCGCGGGCCGGGTGGTGGCGGTGGGCGAGGGCGTGGAGGGACTCACGGTGGGCGACCCGGTGGTGGCCTTCGCGCGCTCGGCCATGGCCTCGCACGTCGTCGTGGACGCGCGCTTCGTGGCGCGCCGGCCCCCGGACATGGGCGTGGAGGAGGCGAGCTCCATCCCCAGCGTCTTCATGACGGCCTGGTACGCGTTGCACCACGGCGCACCTGGGCGCGGGCGAGCGCATCCTCATCCACTCGGCCGCGGGCGGGCTCGGGCTCGCGGCGGTGCAGATCGCCCACGCGCTGGGCGCGGAGGTGTTCGCCACCGCGGGCACCCCCGAGAAGCGCGAGCTGCTGCGCGGCATGGGAATCCAACACGTGATGGACTCGCACACGCTCGCCTTCGCCGACGAGGTGCTGCGCGTGACGGACGGGGAGGGCGTGGACGTGGTGCTCAACTCCCTCTCCGGAGACGCCATCACCCGGAGCATGGAGGTGCTGGCGCCGGACGGCCGCTTCCTCGAGGTGGGCAACCGGGACATCCACGCCGGACGCTCGCTGGAGCTGTCCCAGTTCAGCCGCCGGCTCATGTACGTCGCCATCGACCTGGGCGGCCTGCGTGATCGCCGGCCGGCGCTGTGCGCGCGCCTGTTGCACGAGGTGATGGAGCGCATGGCCTCCGGCATGCTCCGGCCCGTCCAGCACCGCTCCTTCCCCGTGTCGCAGGTGTCCGAGGCCTTCCGGGAGATGGCGCGGGGCCAGCACGTGGGCAAGCTCGTCGTCACGATGCAGGATCCGCAGCTGCGCGTCGTCCCGCCCAAGCCGGGCTTCCGGGTGCGCGCGGATGGCTCGTACCTCATCACCGGAGGACTCGGGGGCCTGGGCCTCTCGGCGGCCTGGTGGCTCGTCGGGCATGGCGCGCGCCACCTGGTGCTGTTGGGCCGTGGCACTCCGTCCGAGTCCGCCACCGAGAAGCTGGAGGCCCTGCGGGCCACGGGGGCGCGCGTGGAGGTGGCGCGCGTGGACGTGGCGGACGCCCGGGGCTCGCCGAGGTGGTGGCGCGCACGCACGGGGAGCTGCCCACGCTCCGGGGCGTGCTGCACTGCGCGGGCGTGCTCGATGACGGCATCCTCGAGCAGCAGGAACTCTCGCGCTTCCGCGAGGTGTTGACGCCGAAGATCCAGGGCGCGTGGAACCTGCACGCGCTCACTCGCGACGAGCCGCTGGACTTCTTCGTCCTCTACTCCTCCATGTCGGCGCTGCTGGGCATGCCGGGCCAGGGCAACTACGCGGCGGCCAACGCCGCCATGGACGCGCTGGCCCACCACCGGCGCCAGCAGGGCCTGCCGGCCCTGAGCGTGAACTGGGGGCCCTTCTCCGAGGTGGGCCGGCCGCGGCGCGGGCCAACCGGGGCGAGCGCCTCGCGTTCCAGGGCATGGCGAGCTTCACGACCAAACAAGGTGACACGTTGCTCGAGCGCCTGCTCGCGGAGGGCGCGGCGAACGCGGGCGCGGTGCTGCTCGACTTGCGCCAGTGGTTGCAGTTCTTCCCGAGCGCGGCGTCGCAGCACGTCTGGGAGGAGCTGGCGCAGGAGAGTCACGCCGAGGGCGCGCGGGGCCGCTCCAGCCTGCTGTTGGACCTCAAGCGCTGCGCGCCGGGCGGACGCGTGGCGATGCTGGAGACGTACCTGCGCGAGCGGCTCGCCCAGGTGCTCCGGGTGGACCCCGCGCGCATCGGGCGGCATGAGCCGTTCCGGGGCCTGGGACTCGACTCGCTGATGAGCCTGGAGCTGCGCAACCGCATCGAGGCCGCGCTGGACCTGAAGCTGTCGGTGACGTTGCTGTGGGCGCGCTCCACGCTGATGGCCTTGTCGGCCTACTTGCTGGAGCAGCTCGGCCGGCGCCCGTGCAGGAGCCGGCGGCGCTGGCGGCGCCCGTGGAGAAGCCTCGCAAGGAGAAGAACCGGCCCGCTCCCGTGGAGCAGGAGGTGCACCAGCTCGCCGAGCTGTCCGAGGGGAAGTTGCTCGAGATGGTGGATGACGCGCTGGCGGGCTGGGAGGACGCATCGTGAGCGAGGAGGGCAGGGAGGAAATCAAGCAGCGCCGGCGCGCGCGGTGATGGCGATGCAGAAGATGCAGGCGCGCATCGAATCGCTCGAGCGCGCGCTCCGAGCCCATTGCCCTGGTGGGCATGGGGTGCCGCTTCCCGGGCGGCGCCGACACGCCGGAGGCCTACTGGGAGCTGCTGGCCGCGGGCCGGGACGTCGTCCGCCGCGAGCCGGCCTCCCGCCGCTTCGGGCCCGACTCGGGTGCTCCCCGCTGGGCGGGCTACCTGGAGGACGTGAGCGGCTTCGACGCGGAGTTCTTCGGCATCTCCCCCCGCGAGGCCGCCAGTCTGGATCCCCGCCAGCGCCTGTTGCTGGAGGTGGCGTGGGAAGCGCTGGAGCACGCGGGGCAGGATCCCGAGCGCCTCGTGGACACCGCCACGGGCGTCTTCGTGGGGCTCACCGGGGATGACTACGCGCGGCTCCTGCCCACGGATCCGGAGAGCATCGACGCCTACTTCTCCACGGGCAACGGGCACTGCTTCCCGCCGGGACGCCTGTCGTACACGCTCGGGCTCCGGGGCCCGAGCCTCTCGGTGGACACGGCGTGCTCCTCCTCGCTGGTGGCGGTGCACCGGCCTGTCAGAGCCTGCGCTCGGGCGAGTGTGACGTGGCGCTCGCGGGCGGAGTGAACCTGGTGCTGCACCCGTCCGTCACCCAGTCGCTCGTGCGCATGCAGGCGCTCTCCCCGAATGGCCGGTGCAGCGCCTTCGACGCGCGCGCCAATGGCTTCGTCCGGGGCGAGGGCTGTGGCCTCGTGGTGCTCAAGCGCCTGTCGGATGCCCAGGCCCAGGGAGACAGGATCCTCGCGCTCATCCGCGGCTCGGCCGTCAACCAGGACGGACGCTCGCAGGGACTCACCGCGCCCAACGTGCTCGCCCAGAGGGACTTGCTGCTCCAGGCCCTGAAGAACGCGAAGCTGCAACCCTCGGCGCTCGGGTACGTGGAGGCCCACGGCACGGGCACGCCCCTGGGGGACCCCATCGAGGTGGAGGCCCTGGTGGAGGTGCTGGGCAAGCCCCGGCCGGATGGGCAGCCGTGCGCGCTCGGCTCGGTGAAGACGAACATGGGCCACCTGGAGGCGGCCGCGGGCATCGCCGGATTGATGAAGGCGGCGCTCGCGCTCCAGCACGAGGCCATTCCCAAGCACCTGAACTTCAGCCGGCTCAACCCCCGCATCCGCCTGGACGGCACGCCCTTCTTCGTGCCCACCGAGACGCGGCCCTGGAAGCGCTCGGCGCAGCCCCGGTTCGCGGGCGTGAGCGCGTTCGGCATGAGCGGCACCAACGCGCACATCATCCTCGAGGAGGCGCCCCTTCCGGCCGCCCCCACGCGCGCGCCCGCTCCGCGCCCCGCGCACCTGTTGACGCTCTCGGCCCGGAGTGAGGAGTCGCTGGGGGAGCTCGCGCGCCGCTACGCCAGCCACCTCTCCGCTCACCCCGAGGAGGACGCGGCGGACGTGTGCTTCACCGCCAACACCGCTCGCGCGCGCATGGAGCACCGGCTGAGCGTGGTGGGCGGCTCGACGCGGGTGCTCGCCGAGTGTCTGTCCGCGTTCGCCTCGGGCGCGCGGCAGGAGCGCGTGGCCCAGGAAGGCGGGACACACGCCGCCCCGGGTGGCCTTCCTCTTCACCGGCCAGGGCGCGCAGTTCGCCGGCATGGGCCGCCGCCTGTACGAGACGGCCCCCGTCTTCCGGGACGCGCTGGAGCGCTGTGCCTCGCGGCTCTCGCCCCGGATGGATCTGCTGTCGGTGCTCTTCCCGAAGGACGGGGCGACCTCGCCCATCGATCAGACGGCCTTCAGCCAGCCGGCGCTCTTCGCCCTGGAGTACGCGCTCGCGGAGCTGTGGCGCTCGTGGGGCGTGGTGCCCGACGCGGTGATGGGCCACAGCGTGGGCGAGTTCGCCGCCGCGTGCGTGGCGGGCATCCTCTCCCTGGAGGACGCGCTGGAGCTCATCGCCGAGCGCGGGCGGCTCATGCAGGCCCTGCCGCCGGGCGGCGTCATGGCCATGGTGTTCGCCTCGCGCGAGCAGGTGGAGCCGCTGCTCGCGAAGGAGCCCGGACGCGCCTCGATCGCCGCGGACAACGCCCCGGGCCAGCTCACCGTGTCCGGAGAGGCGGCGGCCGTGGGACGCATCCTCGCGGCGCTGGAGGCCCAGGGCGTCGCGACGCGCAAGCTCAACGTCTCGCACGCCTTCCACTCTCCGTTGATGGAGCCGATGCTCGACGCGCTGGAGGCGAAGGCGGCGCGCATGGCGCGTGCTCCGGGTCAGGTGCCCCTCGTCTCCAACGTGACGGGCCGCGTGGTGGGGCCCTCGGAGCTGGGGGCGCCCGGCTACTGGCGCCGCCACGCGCGCGAGGCCGTGCGCTTCCAGGAGGGCATGGCGTCGCTGCGCGGCCTGGGCATCGACGTCTTCGTGGAGGTGGGCCCGAACGCCACGCTGCTGGGACTCGGCAAGGCGTGTCTGGGAGACGGGCCCACGTGGCTCGCCTCGCTGCGCAAGGGCCAGGACGATCAGGAGCAGATGCTGGACACCCTGGGCCGCCTGTTCGTCCAGGGCCACTCCCTGGAGTGGAAGGGCGTGGATCCCGAGCCCGCGCGTCGCAGGCTCGTGCTGCCGCGCTACCCGTGGCGGCGTCAGCGGCACTGGGCCCTTCCGGAGACGTCCGCTCCCGTCATGCCCCAGGTGGAGGTGGCCCGGCCCGCCCCAGGGCAAGGAAGCCAGGGCGCCCGGTACGAGGTGGAATGGCGGCCCTCGGCGCGCGCGGGGTCCGAGGTGTCCCCGGCGCGGGGCTCCTGGTGGGTGCTGGGCGAGGGCGAGGAGGGCCGTCGGCTCGCGGCGCACCTCCAGTCCCAGGGCGGGGCCTGTGTGACGGTGGCGCCGTCGGCCTTCGCGGGGGCTGGCGGGAGCATGCGGCCTCGTGCTCGGGCGTGGTGTTCCTGCGCGCCCTGGAGACGGAGCGGGCGCACGAGGCGTGCCTGGAGCTGGCCTCGGTGCTTCACGTCCTGGTGGGCACTCCGGACGCGGCGGCCCGGGTGTGGGTGGTGACCCGGAACGCGCATTCTCCGAGTGGGGAGGCGCGCGTGAATCCCTCCCAGGCCCTGTTGTGGGGGCTCGGGCGGACCGTGTCGCTGGAGAATCCCCAGCACTGGGGCGGGTTGATCGACCTGGGGCCCGAGGAGGGCGTGGAGCGGCTCTGGGAGGAACTGGGCGCGACGGACGGCGAGGACCAGGTGCTCCTGCGGGGTGGCCAGCGCTACGTGGCGCGGCTGCTGGAGCGGGAGGCGCCCGAACTCCAGCCCCTGCCCGTGAGCGCCGACGCCACCTATCTCATCACTGGAGGCAAGGGGGCGCTCGGGCTGAACGTGGCGCGCCGGCTGGTGCGGCGCGGGGCCCGGCATCTGGTGCTCACCATGCGCGGGGCCTTTCCCGAGCGCTCGCGATGGGATGAGCTCCAGGCGCTCGGGGATGAGCAGGCCCGGCGGATCGCCACGGTGCGCGAGCTGGAGGCGGCGGGCGCCGAGGTGTGGCTGGCCCAGGCGGATGTGTCCCAGCGCGACACGATGGCGGCGCTGCTCGAGCGGATGAAGGGCGCGCTGCCGCCGCTGCGCGGAATCGTCCACGCGGCGGGGGTGTTCGCGACCGCGCGGGTCGCGGACCTCGATGCGGAGTCTCTCGGGCGGGTGCTGGCGCCCAAGGTGGACGGCGCGTGGAACCTCCATGCGTTGACGCGCGAGCAGCCCTTGGACTTCTTCATCCTCTTCTCCTCGGTCTCCGGGGTGTGGGGCTCGGCGAACGGAGGGGCCTACGCGGCGGCCAATGCCTTCCTGAACGGGCTCGCGGCGCACCGGCGGGCCCTGGGGCTCGTGGCGACGAGCATCGCCTGGGGCCTGTGGGAGGGCGCGGGCACGGCGACGCCCGAGGAGCGGGTCTGGTTGGAGGGCGTGGGGTTGCAGGCGCTTGAGCGCGAGGCCGCGCTGGACTGGATGGAGCGGCTCGTGGCCGCGCGGGTGCCTCACTCCGCGGTGGCGAGTGTCCGCTGGGAGCGCTTCCGCTCCCTGCTCGAGGCCGGAGGCCCCGGCCCTTCCTGGCGGACCTCCACGTGCACGGTTCCTCCGCGCCCACGCGGGCGCTCCCCGAGGGCAAGGCCCCGCCCCGTCCGGCGTGGATGGACGCGGCCACGCCGTCCGCCCGGAGCGAGGCCGTGGGCGCGCTGGTTCGCGAGACGGTGTCGCGCACGCTGGGCCTGTCCGCCGGACAGCCCCTCGACGCCGAGCGCGGCTTCCATGAGCTGGGGTTGGACTCCATCATGGCGGTGGAGCTGAAGGGTCGGCTCCAGGAGCAGCTCGGGCTGACGCTGCCGGCGACGCTCGCGTTCAACTACCCGAGCGTGCGCGCGCTCACCGAGCACCTCGACTCGCTGCTGCACCAGGAGGCTCCTCTCGCCGCGACGACCGAGGCCCGTGCCGGGGCCGCCTTGGACGAGCCCATCGCCATCGTCGGCATGGCGTGCCGGATGCCGGGGGGCGCGGACACGCCCGAGGCCTTCTGGCGGCTGTTGAAGGAGGGGACGGACGCCATCTCGGAGGTTCCGGCGGATCGCTGGGACGTGGAGGGCTGGTACGACCCGGATCCCGAGGTGCCGGGGAAGATGTACGTGCGCGAGGGCGGCTTCCTGCGCGAGGTGGACCGGTTCGATCCCCGCTTCTTCGGCATCTCGCCGCGCGAGGCGGAGAGCATGGATCCTCAGCAGCGGTTGATGCTGGAGGTGGCCTGGGAGGCGCTGGAGCGGGCGGGGCAGGACGTGAGCGCGCTGCGGGGCTCTCGCACGGGCGTGTTCGTGGGCGTCACCGCGGCGGACTACGCGCGGGTCATCCTCCAGGGGCCCGCCGAGCAGGTGGATGCATGGTTCGCCTCGGGCACGTCGCTCAACGCGGTGGCCGGGCGGGTGTCGTACCTGCTCGGGTTGCAGGGGCCGAGCCTGGTGGTGGACACGGCGTGCTCGTCGTCGCTGACGGCGTTGCACCGGCGTGTCAGAGCCTGCGCTCGGGCGAGTCCACGCGGGCCCTGGCGGCGGGGGTGAACGTGATCCTCTCGCCCGAGTCGATGCTGGCGGTGAGCAAGGCGCGGATGCTGGCGCCAGACGGGCGGTGCAAGACGTTCGACGCGTCGGCCAATGGCTTCGCGCGGGCGGAGGGCTGTGGGGTGCTGGTGCTGGAGCGGCTGTCGGACGCGAGGGCACGCGGCTCCAACATCCTCGCGGTCATCCGGGGCTCGGCGGTGAACCAGGACGGGCCGAGCAGCGGGCTCACGGTGCCCAATGGCCAGGCGCAGCGGGCGGTCATCCAGCAGGCCCTGAGCAGCGCGGGCGTGGCTCCAGCCCAGGTGAGCTACCTGGAGGCGCACGGCACGGGGACGTCGCTGGGAGACCCCATCGAGGCCGAGGCGATGTGGTCGGTGTTGAAGGAGGGGCGCCAGGGCAACGAGTCACTGTGGATGGGCTCGGTGAAGACGAACGTGGGTCACCTGGAGTCGGCGTCGGGTGTGGCGGGAGTGATGAAGGTGGTGCTGGCACTGCGGCACGGTCAGTTGCCCGCGCACCTGCGCGAAGACGCCCAACCCGCACATCGACTGGAAGGGCATGGGGGTGAAGGTGCCGGCGGCGCTGACGGACTGGGCGCCCACGCAGGGCCGGCGCATCGCGGGGGTGAGCTCGTTCGGCTTCAGCGGGACGAACGCCCACGTGGTGTTGGAAGAGGCGCCGCCCGCGCCCGAGCGCAATCGTCCGGAGGCGGAGCCGCGGCGGCACGTGCTGCTGCTGTCGGCGCGGAATCCCGAGGCCCTGCGTGCCCTGGCGGGCCGCTACGCGCGGGCCCTGGAGGACGGCGTGGACGTCGTGGACATGTGCTTCACGGCGGCGGTGGGACGGACGCGCTTCGAGCACTGGCTCACGGTGGAGGCCGACTCGGCGGAGCGCATGCGCGAGCGACTGTCCGCGGTGGAGGCGGGCCAGTCCCCCGAGGGCGTGGTGTTCGGAAGCGGAGCGGACCAGGCGCCCCGGTGGGAGCCCTCGGAGCTCTCGGCGGGCGGGGGCCGGCTCATCCCCCTGCCCACCTATCCCTTCCAGCGTCAGCGCTACTGGTGGAAGGGCTCGACGCCCCGCGCGGCGTCCCGGAGCCACGAGACTCCGGTGCCCCACTTCGGCCGGCGGCTGCGGTCTCCGGCGCTCGACGCGATCGTCTACGAGACGGTGTATGGCCCGTCCGGTCCAGCCCACCTCAATGACCACCGGCTCTACGGAACCCGCGTCGCGGCGGGCTCCTCGCACGTGTCGTTGCTGCTCTCGGTGATCGAGGACGTGTACGGCTCTCCCGCGTGCACCCTGGAGAACCGGCCTTCCCCCGCGCGCTGATCCTCTCGGAGAAAGAGGAGCGCACGGTGCAGGTCATCCTGTCTCCGCCGGAGCGCGGTGGCGCGTTCGAGGTGAAGTCGCTGGGGGCCGACGGGGCGGGGAGACGTGGCTGCCGCATGTCAGCGGCTCCCTGAGCCTCGGTGAGGCCCCACCCCCGGAGCCATGGGAGTCCCGGGAGCAACTCCAGACGCGCTGCCAGGAAGTCCTGCGGGGCGAGGACTTCTACCGGGGGATGCGCGGGCAGGGCTACGTGCTCGGCTCGAGCTACATGTGGATCCACTCGGCGAAGCGTGGGGGCGCGGACATCCTCGGGGAGCTGCGGCTGCCCGAGCTGCCGGACTCGCTGGAGGAGCACGTGCTCCATCCGGGCTTCGTGGACTCGTGCTTCCAGGTGCTCACGAGCTGGACGCTGGAGTACCAGTCGCGCTTCCCCGACGCGATCCTCATTCCCTTCAGCGTCTCGCGCTTCACCGTGCACCGGCGGCCCCGGGGCACGGTGTGGTGCCACGCGCGTGTCCGGGAAGACGGCCGGGCCGGGGTGGGGGCGTCCCTCGGTGGCGATCTGCGCATCTACGACGAGCAGGGCACTGGTGGCCGAGGTGCTCGGCTTCCGCGCGCGGATGGCGAGCCGCGAGGCCGTGCGTCCGGGACTCCAGGCGCCGAGGAGGAGGCGCGCTACGAGTTGACCTGGAAGCCCGAGCCGCCTCCGTCCGGGACGCGGCCCGCGTTGGATCCCCGGCCCTGGGTGCTGTGGATGGATCGGCACGGCGTGGGCGAGCGGCTCGGGCGGCTGATGGAGGAGCACGGGGCCTCGGTCATCCGGGTCCGCTCGGCGGCCGTGTTCCGAAGCTCGGCGCGGACTCCTTCGAGGTGGATGCGTGGCGGCCGGAGGACTGCGCGCGTCTGTTGAGCGAGGCCCTGGGCGCGGAGGGGTGCGCGGGGGTGGTGTACCGGCGGGCCTCGATGCCCGTGCGTCCGAGGAGGCGTCGGCGGACACCGTGCAGCGCGCCGTCCTGGAGGCGAGCGGCGGGGCGCTGCACCTGGTGAAGGCGCTGGTGGGGAGCAACACGGTGGTGCCGGTGTGGCTCGTCACGCAAGGCGCCCAGGCGGTGAGCCATGGCTCCGTGAGCCTGCCCCAGGCGCCGTTGTGGGGCCTCGGCCGGGTCATCGATCGCGAACACCCCGAGCTGCGCTGCACGCGCGTGGACCTGGACGCTCGGGACGAGGAGGGCAGCCTGCGGGGGTTGCTGGCCGAGCTGGCCCGTGGCGAGAGCACCGCCGGACGCGAGGTGGTGTTGCGCCGGGGCGTGCGGCTGCACCCCGAGCTGCGCGAGGAGCGGGGGACGGGACGTGGCCCCCGTGCTGCTCCCGGAGGCTCGTACCTCATCACGGGAGGGCTCGGAGGACTGGGCCTGGAAGTGGCGAAGTGGATGGTGGAGCGGGGCGCGCGACACCTGGTGCTGGTGGGACGCCGGGCGCCCTCGGCGCGGGCCACCGAGGCGGTGCGTGCCCTGGAACGCGCGGGGGCCCAGGTGACGCTCGCGTCCGTGGACGTGTCGCGCGAGGACGAGGTGTCGCGTCTGTTGCGTCAGGTGGATGCGGCGTCCCCGCCCCTGCGGGGAGTCATCCACGCGGCGGGCGTGCTGGAGGATGGCGCGCTCTTGCAACAGGACCTGGATCGCTTCGAGCGGGTGATGAACCCGAAGGTCGCGGGCGCGTGGAACCTGCACCGGCTCACGAGGGATCGGCCGCTGGACTTCTTCGTCCTCTTCTCCTCGGCCTCCGCGCTGCTCGGCTCGGGGGGACAGGGCAACTACGCCGCGGCGAATGCCTTCCTGGACGCGCTGGCGCACGAGCGGCGGGCGCACGGACTGCCCGCGCAGTCGCTCGATTGGGGCCCCTGGGCGGAGACGGGCATGGTGGGCGCGTCGGACGGAACCCTGGCCCGGTCGCTGGAGCGGCGGGGCATCCGGCCGCTGCCCACGGCGGGGGCGCTCGCGTTGTTCGGCGAGGCGCTCGCGAGTGGCCGGCCCCAGGTGGCGCTCCTGTCCATCCAGTGGCCGGTGTACCTGGAGTCGCTGGGGGCCCTGGGCCGCTCGCCCCTCTACGCGGCGCTGGCGCCGGTTCGTGCCGCCGAGACTCGCGCGGGTGCTCCCCTCGCCGAGCGGCTGCGCAGCGCACTGCCCCAGGAGCGCTCCCGCCTGCTGGTGCGCAGCCTCCAGGAGGAAGCGGCGCGCATCCTGCGCCTGGAGCCCTCGGAGGTCGACTGGCGCCAGGGCTTCGCCGAGCTCGGCATGGACTCGCTGATGGCGATCGAGCTGCGCAATGTATTGCAGAAGCAGCTCGGCGCGCCGGTGCCCGCGACGGTGGCGTTGGATCACCCCACCGTCGACTTCCTGGGACAACACCTGCTCACCGACGTCTTGAAGCTCGATGTCCAGGCCCAGGCGGCGCCGGCCGCGCCGCTGCCTCCTGCCCCCATCGTGTTCAAGGCCTCCCAGGTGCCCGCGGCGGAGGAGCTGGATGCGCTGTCCGACGCCGAGCTGGCGCGGCTGGTGGCCGAGGATCTCGCCAAGGATTCGTGAGGACCCGTCATGTCCGAGGAAATCAATTACCGGCAGTTGCTTCAGCAGCAGTTGGTGAAGATCCGCAAGCTGGAGGCGCGGCTGGAGCAGGCGGAGGCGGCGCGGCGGGAGCCCATCGCCATCGTCGGCATGGGCTGCCGGCTGCCGGGAGGGGTGGAGGGGCCGGAGGACTTCTGGGAGTTGATGGTGCGGGGCGTGGACGCCACGAGCGAGGTGCCTCCGGACCGGTGGGACGCCGAGGCCCTGTTCGGCACGGAGCCGGGGAAGATCGCCACGAGGCGCGGGGGCTTCCTGAAGGACGTGGAGCGGTTCGACGCCCGGTTCTTCGGCATTTCGGAGCGTGAAGCGGAGCGGATGGATCCGCAGCAACGTCTGGTGTTGGAGGTGGCGTGGGAGGCGTTGGAGCGAGCGGGGCACGCGGTGGATCGCACGAGGCGCGAGCGGGTGGGCGTGTTCGTGGGGGTGATGAACAACGACTACGGCCAGCGGGTGTTGGACCAGGAGGGGCTCGCGGGCATCGATCCCACCTTCATGGGGGCGCGCGCCAACTGCGCGATCTCCGGGCGGCTGTCCTATCTGTGGGGCTTCCAGGGACCGAGCCTCGTGGTGGACACGGCCTGTTCCTCGTCACTGGTGGCGGTGCATCTGGCCTGTCAGAGCCTGCGCAATGGGGAGTGCAACGTGGCGTTGGCGGGCGGGGTGAACCTGCTGCTCTCGCCGGAGGTGAGTGTCTATCTTTCGAGCAGCGGAGCGCTCTCGCCGGACGGGCGCTGCAAGAGTTTCGACGCATCGGCGGATGGCTTTGGCCGGGCGGAGGCGTGCGGGATGCTGGCGCTGGAGCGGTTGTCGGACGCGCGGGCGAGGGGAGCGCCCATCCTGGCGATCATCCGGGGCTCGGCGGTGGGGCATGACGGACCGAGCAGCGCCTTCACGGTGCCCAATGGGGTGGCGCAGCAGGGAGTCATCCGTCAGGCGCTCCAGCACGCGGGAGTGGCTCCGGCGGAGGTGAGCTACCTGGAGGCGCACGGCACGGGGACGGCGATGGGAGATCCCATCGAGGTCGAGGCGATGTGGTCGGTGTTGAAGGAGGGGCGCGAGAGGGCGAGTCGCTGTGGATGGGCTCGGTGAAGACGAACGTGGGCTATTCCGAGGCGGCCTCCGGGGTGGTGGGGATGATGAAGGTGGTGCTGGCGATGAGGCATGGCCAGTTGCCGGCGCACCTGCACCTGAAGACGCCCAACCCGCGCATCGACTGGGCGAGCATGGCGGTGAAGGTGCCCGGGGAGCTGACGGCGTGGACGCCCACGCAGGGGGCGCGCATCGCGGGAGTGACGTCCTACGGGCGGACGGGGACGCTGGCGCACGTGGTGTTGGCGGAGCCTCCCCGGCCAGTGGAGCCGGAGCGGCGTCCGGAGCGGCCCGGACACGTGCTGGTGTTGTCGGCCCGGAGCGAGGAGGCGCTGCGGGCGCAGGTGGAGCGGTACGCGCGGTTCCTGGCGACGAGTACCGAGTCCCTGGGGGACGTGTGCTTCACGGCGGCGGTGGGGCGGACGCACTTCGAGCACCGGCTGGCGGTGGTGGGGCGCGATGCGCGGCAGGTGCGCGAGCGGCTGTTGGAGGCGCGAGGGGGAGCAAGGTGGCGCCGGGCGCTCTGGCGCCGGACGTGACGTTTGTCTTTGGCGGCGAGGGGGCGGAGGGGGCCGGGAGCTGTACGACACGCAACCCGCGTTCCGTGAAGGATTGGAGGCGTGTGCGGCGGCCGTGAAGGACGTCCTGGGCGTTCCTCTGGTTCAGATGATGTACGGAGAGGGAGCGGGGCGGAGGAAGGACGCGTCCCAGGAGCGGCTCGCGGTGTTCGCGCGGCAGTGGGCGCTGTCGCGGATGTGGCGGGCGTGGGGGGTGAGGCCCTCGGCGGTGGCGGGCGAGGGGGTAGGGGAGTGGGTCGCGGCGGTGGAGGCGGGGGTGCTCGGGCTCGAAGCGGGGCTGAGGCGCGCGGCGGGGAGGCGGGTCCCGCCGTGGATTGGGCCTCGGCCACACTGCCCCGGGTCACGCGGGCCAGTGACACGGGGGTACGGCTGGATCTGGGACGCGCGGACGGCGCGGAGTGGAGCCGGTGTTGGAGACCCTCGGCGCGCTGTACGTCCGGGGCGTGGAGGTGGATTGGGCGGCCTTCGATACGCCCCATGCGCGACGCCGGATCGCGCTTCCCACCTATCCCTTCCAGCGTCAGCGCTATTGGCTGACGCCTGTTGTGAGGGATTGATTCTACGCGGGTTCGAGCAACCGGAGGAAGGCGCGCACGGCCTGCGCGTCATCGAGACCCGCGAGCCCTTCACCCACCTGCAATTCCGTCTCGACGACTCGGGACGCGCGTCGGGCTGAAGCCGTTCGCCACCCAGATGGAGTCCTCGCGCGCGATGCGATCCTCTGGCGCGAGAACGCGGCGGGATCCCCGCGCAGGAAGACCCGGAACAGGTTGGTCTGCACGGGCCTGGGAAGCACCACGAGGCGGGAGTCGGCGGCGAGCGCCTCGGTGATGGACTTCGCGCGCTGGACGTAGGCGGGAATGCGGCCCAGGACGTCGTCCAGGCGCATGGCCGCGGAGGCGACGTAGGGCAGCATCTGGAAGAGGTTGCCCCCGTGCCGGTGTCTCCACATCCTGGCCGTGCGGATGAAGTCCTTTCCGCCCACCACCATGGCTCCGCCCAGGGCGCCCACCATCTTGTAGAAGGAGACATAGACGGAGTCGAAGCCCCGGCAGATGTCCGCGTACGAGCGCCCATAGAAGGGCTGGCTTTCCCACAACCGGGCGCCGTCCATGTGCAGCTTCACCCCGCGCTCGCGGCACGTGCGCTTGAGTTCCTCGAGTTGCTCCCACGTGGGAGTTGCCCGCCCAGCCAGCGTACGGGCATCTCGACACTGACCGAGCCCAGACGTTCGCGTGCGTTGTGCACGTCGCCGGCGAGCACGGGCCGGGACCAGGGGCAGAGGAGCACGGGCTGGAGCCCGTGGAGCACGGTATGGCTGTCGTCCTCGTGCAGCACGTGGTGGGAGGATGGGTGGAGGCCCACGGTCCGCGTGCCCCCTCGTCCGCGTAGATGCGCAGCGCGATGAGCTGGCCCATGGTGCCAGTGGGCATGAAGCACCCGTCCTCGAAGCCGAGCCGCTCCGCGACGCGGCGCTCGAAGGACTGGATGAACTCGCCATTGCCGTACACGTCGGACTGGACGCCCTGGTCGCGAATCCACTCGCCCAGGCGGATGAGCTCGGTGCCCGCGTCCGCGGAGGAGCTCAACGTCAACGCGGAGCGGCAGCTTCGCCGCAAGAGATCGCCTTGCGCGGGCGCGGGTCCCGTTGGCCCAGGCTTCGCGGCGGTGGGACTCGGGGCGGTCTTCCCAGAGGGCTTGGGCGCGGCATCCGCCGGACGGGGCAGGAGCGAGGAGCCCGCCAGCAGGCTCGTGAGGGAGAGGAACTCTCCCCGGCTGAGGTGTCGAGGATTCATGACGGGTTCTCCAGGAAGGCGTCGCGCGGTCCGCAGTGGAGCACGAGATGATCCTCGTGTGAAAGAGCTGCCCCGGACGGCGCGGCGCGAGGCGGAAGCCTCTATGCTGCGCGGGAATGCGTGACTTTTCTGATATCTCCCTCCTGGAGACCGAGGCACTCCGCTCGCTGCTTAAGCCGGAGAGGCACCCGAGCGCGCGGGTGCTCCCACGAGCGGTTTGGAGGCGGATGCCTCCGCTGCGGTGCGATGGGCCTTGATTAAGGCGTGGCGTTGGGAGGGCTCTTGCTTCTCACGTTAATCAAAGCCCTCGAACGAGCGGGCGCGCGCGATGTGCTCGTCGATAACCTTCCGATGCTCAGGTTGAGCGCGATGACGGAGAGTGGCCCATTCATCTAAGCAGCGCCGTACAAAGTCGCGCCCGGTTCGTTCGAAGTCCGTTTCGTGACCGTGGGTGTGTAGGAACTTCTCGACTCGCGCGATGTGATCCCAACCGATCCGATCTAGGACCTTTCCTTTGCCAGCGGCAGCGCGAGCTCTTGGGGCAGGTACTGGCGGACGCACACGAAATCGTAGGCGGGTGAAAGTCGGGCCGTTCTTCCGTCCGGGTAGATAAGCGACCAGTTTTTCAGGTGTGCATCCGTATTACAACAAATCAGGAGGAAAAGGACCCGGCGCAGGTACTCAGCCAGATCCTCGGGACCGCAGAGGTCTCCGATGAAGCGCGCGAGCCCATCGAGGCTCCATCCCGTGTATTTGCGCTCTGGGGGATTCCGCGCACTTGGGCGAAATCCTCCTGGTGTACGCGGCTGCCATCGTGGCCTCGGTCATAGCGTTCGATTGCGAAGACGTACTCGCCGAGCGCCCAGAAGCGGTCGTCCAACCCCTCAATGTCCCGCGCCGCGATGAGCCGATGCCGGGGCACCTTCAGTCCCGAGGCAGCCGCCCAGGCCATCGTGACGAACTCGTTTTCTGGGAGCTTCGGGTATGTCTCCGAGCCGAATTTGAGAATCCACCGCCCTCCCATGCCTCGGAAGGGCAGGGTGAAGCGTTGCTCGGCGCTCTCAATGGCAGAAAACTTCAACTGGACGCCGCCTAGAGAGAAACGTAACCCGTCGTCAACCGAGGGGACTTTCGCTCCTGGCTCGTCGAACGCGCGCGCTCGGGGCGGCACGATCACCTTGTCCGTCATCGGGCGGACGATGACTGCGCCAGGGAGATCCTCGCCGACGACGGCCAGGGTGGCGGCCGCGTTCTCCGGCGAGAATTGCGCCTGAACCATGGCCTGAAGAGCGCCTTCTGGAAGAAGGTTGGCAAAGAACGTCGGCAGCTCGCCCGGGAAGCTTGATTGACGGAAGACCCGGTGCTCTCGACGTTCCTCGAATTGCTGCCCGAGCACTGGTCGCGGACGCATGGAGGCGTAGGTCTCGTCGATGACGAACGAGATGATCCCCGTGTGCTCCTCACGAATTATCGCACCGATCCGAATTGTGTTCAGGAATACGTCGAGCATCAGGCGGACTCCGCATCGAAATACGCGTCCAGCGGAGGGCGGTCGTGATCTGTGTCGTCCACTCCCGTCCACTCTTGAAGCGTGGCCTGCACGTAATGTGCAAGGACATTGGTGCGCTGGGCGCTGAAGGTCGCTGCGTCGCCAGCCAGAAGCGCATCCAGCATCGCGTTGTCCAGGCCATGACTCTCGAGGGTCAGCGTGTCTGGTCGCGTACTGAGTTCGGAGAGGTCGAACTTCGGGTGTAGCAGGTAATCGGCAATGGTTCTGCTCTCGTCGATGACCACGCTCGGGACAAGATCCTCCTTCTCAATGAGCGCGCCGAGCGCGAGGGGTTGCCCCCGGTCTTCACCGGTAAGCCACCGCGGTTCCATTGCGGCGAGAGCGACAAGCTCGATCCGCGTCCTCGCCGTCCTCCGATTGAAGGGCTGTAGCGGCGCCTTGATCTCTGCGGCGATGTCGATTCGGTTCCCAATTTTGAGGAGGCGCTGAACCGTCTCGTGCTGGTCGGCTCCAATGGCCTGCCACTTAGGCTGGTCAGTCTTGTTATCCGTCTTGTGATCACCGCTTAAGTTACCCCGCCAAAACCAGCGGGCCAGCAAGACGCGGTTACGGTCGTGCAACTTCGGGTGAGCGTCGAAAAGTTTCGCGAGAGTCGCGATGACACCACCGTACGGAAGCCATTCGATGTGGGGAACGCCACAGTCCTCTGCTAAGAATTCGATCGTCCGCACGAGCGCCTGTGACACGCGCGCAAGAGTGTCGGCACCTCGTTCGCCGAGACCGCATCCACTAGCTTCGCGCCGGGCAACTTGCCGGCTACTGCGAGCGCCGCGCGTTCAATCTGCTTCCCCTCGAGTTCACCGAATCCCACTTGAGTGAGTTCGGCGCGGACCCTATCGATGGGCTTGCCTCCCTCTCGCGTCGCGTGAAGGGCCTCGAACACCTCGTCAGTGCTGAGCGCACGGCGATTCCGGTTCATCCGGGCGAACATGACTTTCACGATGCCTTCGTATTCAGCGTCGAATGGCACCAGGTACGCCGGCAGGAGATACTCGCGCAGTCGGCTCGCGATCTGATCGGCTCGATCGCTGAACTCGTCGGGCAAGGCGCGTTCACGGAGCCACTTGTTCAAGAGAGCGGAACTCGCGAGTACGTGGGTTGGGACCCAGTGGGGCGGTGGTGCGCGTTTGCGGGCCCCGAGGACGAACGCGTTTGCCTGGAGATCGAAGTAGATTGGCCGGTATGCACCCGAGTTCTCGTCGAGAAGCGCCATCGCTAGAGTTGATAGGCGCTGCTGCCCGTCTACAACCCATAACGCTTCTTTCACCTCCCCCACGTCCGCCGTAAACCCACCCAAGACGACGCGCTCGGCGGGCGCGGCGCCCTGCGCGAGCAGCAGCGTACCGGCTGGGAAGCCCTTCTGGAGGCTGTCGAAGAGAAGGCGTCGGTCTTCGTCCTGCCATCGGAAGCGACGCTGAAAATAGGGGACGCGCACTTTCCCGGTTCGGATGAGCTCGAGTAGCTTTGCGACGCTGTACGTCTTCGTCTCAAGCGCCGTCGTGCTTAGCCCCTCTGCGACGCGGTTGTTACTCGACATCGTTTGACCCTCCCGCCGCAGGGCGCGGCTTGTCCGCTCTATGTCCAGGGGCTTAGATTACTTCTAAGTGACCGCAGAGTCCTAGATTCCTGCGTGCTCTTCACGCATATGCGCGGCCGGTCTCGCTAGTCGCTTTCCCTCAGCGTTCAACGTGTCCACCCCTCTCCGATTCGTCTGGTCCTCGCGCTCGGGCATCCGCGCGCAACTGCTGAGCTTCCTGGACGCACTGCCCGCGGGGGACTTCGACGCGCGGGTCCGCGTGCTCCGGCTGTTGCGCCTGTTCGGCGGTGAGGACGAGCTGCCCCTCGTGCGGGCGCTCCTGCTGAATCCCCGGGAACACTTCACCGTGCGCTCCTGGGCGCTCGGACTGGCCCTCCACCTGGGCCTGCGGCTCTCGGGCGCCGAGCTCTCCGGGCTCGTGGGCGCCAGCGCGCTCCGCCGTCCCAGGAGGACGCCCCGGTCCTGGAGGCCTATCGGTGCCTGCGTCTGGTGCGGACGGAGGAAGACATCCCCTGGGTGGAGGCCTTCCTGCTCCGGTGGTCTCCCTGGGAGCGCGCGGACCTCCTCATCCAGTCGCGGCGCGAGGGCGAGCCGCTGCCGGCGCCCGTCCTGACATGGCTGTACACGCGCTGGTGCCAGGAAGATCGAGGGGCCCTGGAGCGGGAGCCGGGAGGCCCGGAGCGCAACCTCCAGGTCGCGGCGGCCACCTGGACGCGGCCGGAGTCGTGGGCGTTGCTCGCCCGGGAGTCGCGGAACCTGTCCTCCGAGGGGCCCATGCCCCGGGAAGCCCTGCACCAGTTGTTGAGCGCGGATCCGGAGGCCCTGCACCGGCGGCGAGGGCCCTGCGCCTGCCCCTGCCCACGCTCCTGGTGTGCCTCGGGCGGGAAGGGCTGCTGCGGCGCCTGGAGGAGGTGCTGCATGCCCAGAGCCTCTCGCTGAACGTCGCCTATGGGCTCATGCCGGCCCCGGAGGACTACCCGCGCGCCCTCGAGGTGCTGGCGGAGTGGCCCGAGGCCCGTGCGTCGCGGCTGCGCTTCCTGTGCGACTTCGGCGTGGCGCTCGAGCTCGGAGGAGCTGCTGCGGCAGCTCTTCCAGCGGGAGCGGGCCACGGCGGTGCGCTGGGCCCTGGCCGCGTGGAAGTGGCCCGAGAACCTGCCCCTGGTGCGCACCGTGCTCCGGAGGCGGCGGGCTCGGCCGAGCCCGGGGACCGTGCGCTCTTCCTCGCGGCGCTGTCGGGGGCGGATGAAGCGGCGGCGTGCTTCGCCCTCGAGGGGTTGCTCGCCCTGGACGAGTCCGGCCCGGCCGGCTCGAGCGGCTCGAGGCCCTGCTCTATGCCGCGCATCCGTTGGTGCGCGTGCGCGCGGCGGCGGGGCTGCTGCGGTGGGGGCGCGTCGAAGGGGGCGAGCTGTTGAGGCGCACCGCGCGGCAGTCCGACGAGCCATGGCTGCGGGCCGAGGCGTTGCGCTGGCTCGGAGCGCTGGACGCTCCGGGGCAGGTGGAGCTGCTGGAGCGGGGGCTGCGGGACGAGACGTGGGAGAAGAAGCGGTGGCCCGAAGCGGACGAAGCCGCCTGGGCGCTGTTCCGGTGGGGAACGCCCGAGGCGCTCGGGGCCCTGCTCACCGCCTGGCTGCACGGGGGCACCGCCGACGTCGAGGCCTACCGGCGGCGCACCGGCACGACAGGAGGGACGCCCCTTCGAGCACCTGCCTCCGCCCCGGACGCGGGCGCTCGTGGCCCGCTACATCGAGCAGCCCTTCGCGGGCGGGTAGCGGCGGAGCAAGAGAGGCAAAAGCGACGGGCCGGTTCCCCCCGCCAGGGAAACCGGCCCGCTTCAACCGGACTGGACTGGACTCAGTTCACGCTGACGGCGGACCGGCGGCGGCCACGGCGTTGTACTGGGTGCTGCCCGAGCCGAAGAGATCCTTGGCGGCGTTGAGCGTGGCGGTGCGGGCGCCGGCGTACTTGGTGCTCGAGGTCATGTACACGGTGAGCGCGCGGTACCAGATCTTCTCCGCGGCGGAGCGGCCGATGCCGGAGAGCGTGGAGCCGTTGCAGGTGGTGCTGCCCGTGGAGCCCTCGGCCAGCAGGTAGAAGAAGTGGTTGGCCACGCCGCTGGAGTAGTGCACGTCCAGCGAGCCCACGGAGCTGGACCAGCAGTTGGCCGACTTGCCGTCCTTGGAGGGGTTGGCCATGTAGCGCAGCGCGTCGCCGGCGGTGCCCGGCGTGTAGATCTTCTCGCCGATGAGGTAGTCGCCCGGGTCGCTGGCGTTGGCGGCGTAGTACTCCACCATGGAGCCGAAGATGTCGCTGGTGGCCTCGTTGAGGCCGCCGGACTCACCCGAGTAGACGAGGCCCGCGGTGCGGCTCGTCACGCCGTGCGTCATCTCGTGGCCCGCCACGTCGATCGCCGTCAGCGGGGTGAAGGTCGTGCCGTCGCCATCGCCGTACGTCATGCAGAAGCAGCTGTCGGACCAGAAGGCGTTGTTGTAGCGGCTGCTGTAGTGCACGCGGTTGTAGCCCGTGCCGCCCGCGCCATCGATGCCGTTCCGGCCGTGGACGTTCTTGTAGTAGTCGTACGTCTTCTGGATGCCGTAGTGGGCGTCCACACCGCCGACGCCGCGTTCGACGTGGTGCCGTTGCCGAAGCTGCTGGTGGTGCTGGTGAAGACGCTGCCGCCGCTCGTGCCGTTGGCCAGGTTGAGCGTGTAGAAGCCATTGCCACGCGAGGGATCCCTCATCTCGTAGCCAGTGGAGGTGCTGTTGGTGGCGATGGACACCGCGCCCAGGTAGAGCGAGTTGCCCGTGCTGTTGGTGGCGGCGGTCTCGATCTCGTCCGCGCTCTCGAGCACCTCGCCCGACTGGGCGTTGACCACCACGTGCAGGATGCTGGGCGTCCCGTCGTCCTTGACGCCCTCGAGCACCACCTCGTAGGCCAGGACCGGCTTCTCACCCCGGGCGAAGACGACGAGCTCCGAGGAGGCGGCACCCGCGTCGCGCTTGCCGACGAAGGCGCGCTCGGCGAACTGCGTGGCGCGCTCGGCGCTCAGCGAGGGCTTCAGGCTGCTCAGCTGCAGGCTCTCCGGGCCGGCGTGGGTCAGCTCGCGCAGGGCCCCGTTGGCGCTCTGGTGCGCCACGAAGTCACCGCCGAGCACGCGCAGCCCCTGGAAGCGCCGGTCGAACCGGACGTGGCTGTCCCCGTTGTCATCCAGGATGGCGCCGCGCGCCACGAACTCCTCGCCCGCCTGCTGGCGGCTCTTCAGGGCCGCCTGGGCCTGGGCTACCGCGCCCGCACCCTCGACCGCGTCGAGTTCGACGGAAGAGGTCACGGTGTTGGAGGTGCTGCCACAACCGACGAGCGTCAGGGTCGCCAACGAGGCCAACAGCGTACGAGACATGGGGTCGCTCCGGGGACAACGAGGCGGCATGCCTTCTATCAACTGCACTCATCCCTGTAAATGAGGATTTGGGAAGAATCATTGGTATCCAGTTTTTCCTTGTATTTGGATTGCAAAACATCGGTCGGGGAGCCGAACTGAATCGTGCACGATTCAGTTGCAATCGATTTAGAATGGGGTAGATTCACCTCACACCGCAGCCCCACAGGAGAAAGTCCATGAGCCAGTCCCCCGTTGCCCTCGAGAAGCGCCTGTACACCGCCGTTGCCACCGCCACCGCTGGCCGCGAGGGCCGCGCCAGGACGGATGATGGCCTGCTCGACGTCGCGCTGGCCCCGCCGCGCGCCCTGGGCGGCAATGGCAACGGCACCAACCCCGAGCAGCTCTTCGCCGCGGGCTACGCGGCGTGCTTCGGCAGCGCGCTCGGCCACGTGGCCCGCGCGAAGAAGATCACCACGGGCCCGGTGAGCATCACCGCCAACGTGACGATCGGCTCGGTGGGGCAGGGCTTCGGGCTGGCGGTGGAGCTCACCGCCTCCATTCCCGAGCTGCCGCGCGACCAGGCCGAGGCGCTGCTGCACGCCGCCCACCAGTGTGCCCGTACTCCAACGCGACGCGCGGTAACATCGCCGTCGACCTGCGCCCGGCCTGAGCGGCGGCTAGATTGGAAGGGCGATGACCGACGTTCTTCGACTCGATGATCAGCTCTGTTTCGCGCTCCACGCGGCCTCTCGCGCGATGACGGGCGCGTACCAGCCCCTGCTCGAGGAACTCGGCGTCACCTATCCGCAGTACCTCGTCCTCATGGCGCTCTGGGAGGAGGATGGCGCCCGGGTGTCGCGGCTCGGCGAGCGGCTCTACCTCGACTCCGCGACCCTCACGCCGCTGCTCAAGCGCCTGGAGTCCCGGGGGCTGGTCGAGCGGCGGCGCAGCCAGGTGGACGAGCGCGTCGTCGAGGTCTTCCTCACCCCCGAGGGGAGGGCCTCGAGCAGCGGGCACTGGAGCTCTTTCCCCAGCTCGTCTGCAAGACGCGGCTGTCGCTCGGGGAGATCGTGCGCCTGCGTGACACGCTGAAGAAGCTCACGCGGACGCTGCACGAGGCCACCGGAGAGGAGTAGCCGCCGGGGGTTTTCCGGCGGGCGTCCTTCCTGCTACGTCCGTCGTGCATGGATGAGAACCGCGCGCTGCGCGACGAGCTGGAACGGGTTCAGGGAGAGCTGCGCCAGTCGAAGGAGGCGCTGGCCCGGCTGCGGGCGCACCATGCGCGGGAGCAGGACTCGCTCGTGCGCCAGTTGGAAGAGGCGCGGCGCGAGCTGGCCACGTTGCGGGCCCGGGTCTCCGAGGGCCCCTCGCGGGAGGCGCCCCCGGGCTTCGGCGAGCACGGCGGCTTCCCCGGCGGGCGGAGTCACGGGCAGCACCCGGCTCGTGGCGCTCCTCGAGGTGCCCGCGCTCCAGGACGAGGCGGCCCTGCGGCGACTGGAGACGGTGAGCCGGTTGAGCCGGCCGATCTGCGCCTGCGCCGGCGGCGCCGCCCCCCATCCTCCTGGCCCGGCAGCCTCCCCGGGAGGCCCGGAGTCTGCGGGACGCACTGCGCGCCGAGGGCTTCAAGGCCGTGGACTGTGAGTTGCCCTCCCGCGCCGCGAATCCGCTGCCCGTGCGCCGCTTCCTGGTGGGGCAGACGGGGCTGCGGTTGGAGGGCGCGGGGCGCGCGCATGGAGGTGCAGTGGCGGGAGTGGCGCCTGCTGGTGCTCGGCCGGCGGAGCCTCCTCTCGGAGGAGACGCAGGTGGAATCCTTCCATGACCATCGGGGCGTCAAGCAGACGCGGACCGTGGACGTGCGCGAGGAGGCCATGGCCCACTTCCTGTGGGGGTATGGCGAGGGGCTGTGGTTGTCGTTCACGCCGGAGACGGACTACACGGGCCTGGGCGAGCGGCGGGGGCTGTCTCACCTCGCCAGTCTCCAGGCCCTGGTGGAGACGGTGCGCGAGCGGGCGCCCCAGGTGGTGTCCGATGACAGACTCCTGAGGATGCCCACGCTGTCGCTGCCCCTGGTGGACGCGGATCGCGCCCACGAGTCGTTCGCCGAGTTGCTCTGGCAAGCCGTCCTGGACGGGCTGCTGTAGGCGCCGGGGCTCAGGGCCACACGTTGGCGTTGGTGGCGTCCAGGGGGCCGCGCTGGGGGTTGACGACGCAGAAGCGCTGGCCCGAGGGTGCCTCCATGACCCACCAGCGCTTGACGAACGCCACCCGCCGGCCCCGAGCGCCTCGAGCCGCAGGACCTCCGCGTCCTGGTTGTCCGTCTCGATGTCCAGATGGATGCGGCCGGGATGGTCCACCTGCTGGAGCAGGAGCAGGGGCTCCTGGGGCTGCGCCGACAGCGCGCGGTAGGTGGGGCTCTGGGGATCCGGCGGCTGGGCGGCTCTGCCGAGGGCCGGCTCCAGAACGTGGTGGCCGCGTCGAGGTCGTCGGTCTTGCAGTCGATGACGAAGGCACAGAGCCGGCTGTGGTGCATGGCTTCTCCTGGGAAAGGGGGTCGCGAGCCCTCTATACCGCGCCTTGTGGCCTCACGGGCAACAGCCGGGGGGATGGTGAGGAATTGTGACAGTCCTTGCCCGTGTCTTGTTGCCTCACGAGCAACAGATTGGAAGGAGGAGCGGATGGAATTGGCGGAGGGGGATGAGAGGAATTGACGGGCCCGAGCGAGGTTTGTACGGTGACGAGCAGACCCGCCAACCAGGAGTCGAACATGAAGCACTCGCTGCTCATCCTCGCAACGGTTGTCCTTTCCGTCGTGTCTGGCTGTGGTGGAACGGAAGTGGAGACCGGCGAGGAGATCCTGGCGCGAAGCCAGAATGCCCTCTCCACCTGCTCGACGACCTGTGCGAGGGGAAACACCATCTCCTGTCAGGGGACGAGCTGCTCCGCCTCGGATGGCGCCAGTGTGACGTGTGATGGCGCCACCACGTACTGCGGGCTGACTCCCATGCCGATCTGCTCGAGCGCGAGCAACTCGTGCTCGAACGTCAATGGGCAGGCGTGTCTCTCCGGCTCCACGCGCAACTGCTGCATCGGCAGCTCCAACACGGGGACCTGTACCTGCAGGGGCTCGAAGTGGTCGTGCCTCCTGGTGGTGGATCCCGGCCCGTTTGATCCCGGTCCGTTGGATCCCAGCCCCTTCGAGCCGGGCCTGGATCCCGTGAAGCCGCGCCTGTAGGCCGCGGCTCAGCCGGCCCGGCGCGGCGCCTCGCGGCCGGCGCGCAGGGCCTCGCGCACGGAGTCCAGGAGCTGCTCCGAGCGCAAGGGGCCCGACAGGAAGTCCTGGGCGCCCAGGGCCCGGGCCCGCGCCTCGTCGCGCGAGCGGCCCACGAGGACGAGCCGGGCGCGCATGCCCCGCCGCTTCACGCTCTCCACGGATTGCAGCGGTGCGAGCACCACCGCGCGCGCTCGCCTTGCGCACGTCCTCGGTCCGTCCCACCCGGGCGCGCAGGCCGCCTTCCTCCAGCAGCGCCATCAGCCCCCGCGTCGCCTTCACGCCCCAGCCGTACACCCACACCTCCGGCGGCGGCTCCCTCGGGGCCATGGGGAGCACGTCCACCCGGCGCAGCTCGGGCTCGGTGAGGCGCTGGGACTCGGGGGCCTCGTGCGTCAGCGGCAGCATCACCGGCAGCCCGTCCGGATCCGCGACGGACACCTGGGCCTGACGCTGGAGCATCTGCCCCATCGCGAAGCACTCGGAGCGCTCCGTCACCAGGGGGAGCTGCTCGTCGGCCTCGGGCAGGGGAATGGGCTCCACCGGACGCCGCGCGTCGAGCAGGTGGGGGTAGTAGAGCCGCTCGATGGCCTGGGCGATGGCGGCGTCGGTGGCCAGCAGCGTCACCACGCGCGCCTTGCCCGTGCGCCGCGCCACCTCGTCCAGGGCGAGGGGATCCGCGGGCGCCGCGGTGGCCACCACGAGCACCGAGTCGCGCGGGCCTTCCTGGCGCAGGGGGATGACGCGGCAGCTCTCCGCCACGCTCACGGGCAGCACGTCCACGAGCTGGGGATCCAACAGCTCGGCGTCCAGGTCCACCGTGGGCAGTTGCACCTGGGAGGCGAGCAGCTCCAGCACCTCGCGCGCGGAGCAGAAGCCCATGTCCACCACCACCGGCCCAGGGGAACGCCCCACTTGTGGTGGTAGCCCAGGGCCGCCCGGAGCTGCAGCTCGTCCACGAGCCCGTTCTCCCGAAGCAGATTCCCCAGCATTTTCTTCCGCATTCCCGTGACCTCTGGTGATGAGACGCCGAGGCCGCCCCCTTGCGTCCGGCGTGCCAACCCCGGCGGCGAGTGGGGCGCACGAGGTCGCCCGTGCTCGCGCGCGGCGGAGGAGGGCGTGGGAGGGCGGAAGAGGTGACCGCGCTCACCAGGGTGGTGACAACCGTCACCAGCTTTTCCTAGGGTCGCCGGCATGGCTTCCAAGATTTCCGATGAATGGCGGGTGCGCGCTCATGGTCCCCTCGAGCAGCTCGCCGAGAACCTGTGGCGCGTGGAAGGGTCCCTGCCGAACATGTCGCTCAAGCGCGTCATGACCGTCGCGCGCCGGGGGGATGGCTCGTTGGTCATCCACAACGGCATTGCCCTGGGCGACAAGGAGCAGCGAGAGCTCGAGGCCCTGGGGCCGCTCGCGGTGCTCATCGTCCCCAACGGGGCGCATCGGCTCGACGCCCCCGCGTACAAGAAGCGCTACCCCGCGCTGCGGGTCTTCGCGCCGAGGGGCAGCCGCGCCAGGGTGGAGGAGGCGGTGCCCGTGGACGGCACCTACGAGGACTTCGCGGCCGACGACGCGGTGCGGCTGGAGATGCTGCACGGCGTGAACGACATGGAGGGGGCGATGCTCGTGCGTTCGAGGGACGGCACGACGCTGGTGCTCAACGACGCGCTCTTCAACATGGACCGCAAGAAGGACTTCCTCGGCTGGCTCTTCACCACGGTGTTTGGCTCGGCCCCCGGACCGCGGGTGTCCCGGCTGTCGAAGCTGGTGTTCGTCAAGGACCGCAAGGCGCTCCGGGCGGACTTCGAGCGCTACGCGGAGCTGCCCGGACTCGTGCGGCTCGTCGTCTCGCACGAGAAGGTGGAGCACGGCAGCCAGGCGGCGCTCGCCCTGCGTCGGGCCGCGACGTACCTGTAGACCTTCGAGCAAGGACCTGCCTGATCACACCTCGTCGAACCGTCCGCCCATGATGCCGGTTCGCTCCAGCGCTCCCTTGATCTCCTCATCAACGATGATTGGCGAACTCCAACCCCAGAGCCGAAACACACGCTCGTCGCCAACCTTCGACTTGTCGATGCGGAGGCCGGACACAACGTGGTATTGCCCAATCTTGTCAGGCATGTCGTCGTCTGGTGTGTAGAGCCGCGCCTCTTCACATGCCGCGTCGTCGATGCAGCGAACGGTGCGCGCCACGTTCAGAAGGTGGTACGGCTCGGTCTGGCCTTCGACCTCCACGGGGAAGAGCTGCACGTCGTTGGGGGCCATCTCGCGAAACACGGAAGCTGCCCGCTCGCTCAGGATGGGGGCCTGCCCCGCTCCGGCGAACTCGATATCGAGTGGTCTCCCGGACCTGTAAATGGGGATGCGCAAGGGCCCTGGGTCCGCCAATCTCCTGCCATCAATGAATTGCCAGATGTCTTCAATCTGTCGGCATGAGAGATCCATTGGCTCACCGAGATACCAACGTCCCTTCACGTACACGTCGATCTTCAGGTCAAAGTAGCGCTTCACCATGCCTCAAGCTCCAGTGTCCTTCGTGATGAGTTTCCGCAATTTGGTTCCTGCCGTTGTGAGATCCCGCCCGATTTTACCCAACTCATTGACCAATTTGACCCGACACTGTGCGGCGTCCCGGCATCCTTTCATGGCTTGAGTAATTCGCCGAAGCACTTCCTCATGATACTCGCGAGGGTGGGGTCCTTGGTGACCTTTGATGCGAACCAGGTTCGCATGGTCGCTCAGCTTCATGCCTGCCTGATCAAAGAACTTCTCAAAGGTGGGCGTCCAAGGGCCGCCCGAAGCTTCGGAAATCTCATTCTTGTCCGTGCAGATGTGGTGGACGGGTCCCTCGGCGTCACCCTGAATCCCGTCCCCGGGGCCCATGGCAACCGCTGCAACGGCAGTCGGCGCAAGCGTGATATTCAGCACTCCGGCTGCCGGGACGGCAATTGCTTGCACTTCGCCACCGAACGCGGCGGATAGTTGGAACCCACCTTCGGCCCGCGCCCTCATTGCAGCCTGCGCGGCGCCCGGCAGCTTGGGCCCCTGCGCAGCCATGGCATTCTTTCCGCCTAGCGCTGCCAACGAGGCGACAACCAGAACGCGGGCACCGTTGCTGCCGAGTATCTTTCCAAAACGGTGCCCCGCGTCTTCTAACTCGGGGAAGTTCTTCGCGTCCCTTGATTCGTCCCATAAATGGAGGAATCCCTGCCTGATGTTCCACACAGGGCCAGTGCCGAGATACGCAATCAGGGATGCTGTTAGCGCAATTGCAATGAATTTCGTGATTGGCTCGGGTGCGGCAAGCATGACGAGTGCCGTCCCAATTATTGATGTAACCATCGCACGAAGAGCGGCGGGGTTCGCCGGTCCTTTATCGCCTCCTCAACGCCTTCCCAGACGGTGTCGAGCGCGAAGTAGAGCGCCAGCATCCGCCGTTCCATTACGCCCATGGTAAACCCAGCAGTGATCAGGCTCAGGCAGCTATCGGGCTCGCTCTGCCGCTGGCAAATCCGTTCGTAGGACGAAGGCACCGTGCGGCCCTGAGCGCCGTCGACAATCCCTCCTGCGGAAGCGAGCAAGGAACGCCTTTCGTCCTTTTCGGCTTCATTCAGTGCGACGTTCAGCTTCAAATCGAGTACAAGCTGAGTGACCGCGTTCTTGAACTCCTCTTCACTTATCTCGACCGGATCGGAATCGACCGGCGTATAAACGATTGGCGCTCCCTGCCCGGTATCGAGGTTGACAACCCTCGTTGTGGCGCATCCTGCTGCGAGCATGAGCAGTGCAACGAATCCGCAAACCCTCATGAGAGACCCCCAGAGTCGATGCTTCTGCATATCAGAAGCAAGGCGCCACATGCCAGCCCGCTCTGACAACCTCAATCGCCGCTCATGATCAGCCCTACCCAACAAGCTCATTCGTGGTCGGCGACTGACCGGCTTCCATCATCCGGCGAAAATCCTGCGGCTGGCTGGATTTAGATGCTGTCGACCTCGCTTCTATCTAACTGGAGCCCTCCGTAGGCTTCGGAAGTGGGACGGAGGACACACGAATCGCATGCGCCAACCCGAATGCGCCCCTCGGGCTCACAGCCGCCAGGTGAACTTGAGTCCGCCGGCGGCCAGGGCCCGCTCGGCGCCGAGCACGGGCAGGCTCGCGCCCAGCTCCGCGCCGAAGTGCTCGCCCGCGCTGAAGCGCACCCCCAGCGTGGGGGCCACGGAGTCGAGCACCGCCCGGTGGCCGAAGCGTGCGTTGGCATCCAGCACGACGGCGAATTGCCGGAAGAAGGCGTACTCGACACCCACGTTCACCAGGACACCGGCCCGGGGAAGAGACGCAGCGGCGCCCAGGCCCAGGTCTCCCTCCACGCCCGCGTACCCGTGCACGTCGAAGCGCTCCGTGGGCCGGTAGAGCAGGGCGGCGCCCACCTCCGCGCCCGCGGTCCGCGTCCGGGGGCTCGCGAAGGAGGTGGGCAGTTGCAGGCGCACGCCGGGCGCCAGCACGAATGCCCCGCGCGACAGCACCGCCCAGGTGGCCCCCGCCGTGAGCTGCCCCAGGGCCACGTCCGTGCCGGTGAGCGAGGCGTTCTGCACGTACTGGATGCGCGGGGCCTCCAGGGTGGCGAAGACCTCCAGGTCCGGGCGCACCGCGACGCTGCCGGACACCACGCCCGCGGCGGTGACGGCGCCGTAGAGGTTGTGGGTCTCGATGATGGCGTTGCCCTGGACGCCCAGGCCCACCTCGGTGCGCGGGCAGGCGCGGCGCCCGGTGGAGACATCGGCGGAGAGGAAGCCCAGGGCCACGGGACCCTCGGCGAGCGCGGGAGCGAGCCACCGGGAGCACCGCCCTCGCCGGCGCGGGCGGCGGCGGGCACGAGCAGCAGGGCGGCGAGCGCGGCGAGCAGTCGGGACATGTTCACGGGAGGTCCTCGGTTCACGGAGCGCTCACGCCGGGGGCGTCGAAGCGTCCGTTGCCATTCCGGTCGAGGATGAAGGGGTTGGTGAAGGCCATGGGGTAGCCGCCGTTGATCACCTGGGCGAAGTGGAACAACGGATCCGCCTCGCTGGTGGGGAGCGCGGCGGAGTGCAGGGGGCCGGACGAGGAGCCCGGGGCGATGTCGTTCCGGTCCACCACGCCATCCCCGTTGTTGTCCCCGGTGTCGGGGATGCCATCGGGCTCGGGGCTGCCCACCCCGCCGAAGTCCGCGGTGGGTTGCAGCCGGGTACCGGCCTCCACCACGAGCCACGCGTCCCCGGGGATGGTGACGAGCTCGGACAGCGCGAGGCTGCCCTCGTAGCGCACGAGTCCCGCGTCACCGAAGGCATCCGCCGGGCGGGCGAGCTCTCCACCGCTCAGCGTCCGCACGAGGCGGCCGTTGACGATGACGCGCACCTCGTCCACGGGCACCCACGGGGCGGCGGAGACCTTGAGGTGGAGCCGGGCGTCGGCCGAGGGCACCACGGGGGTGAGGCCGTAGCGCCGGGGCCCGCTGGCCGTGTCGAGCGTGGCCTCGATGATGGGCCCGTTGGTGCCGAAGGAACCACCCGCCTTCAGGGCGGCGTTGAAGCGCGCGGTGTCGAAGCCGGGGCCGGCCGAGGTGTCCGCGTAGACGATGTTGCGGGGCACGCCCACGGTGTTGTCGGTGAGGCTGTGCGAGTCGCTGTTGGCGGTGCCCGTGACGAGCTGGCCCTGGCCGAGCACGTAGAACCAGAAGGCGCGGTAGGCGGGGAGCAGACTGTTTTCCGAGCCGTTCATCACCTCCTGGGTGTGCTGGCCGTTGTTGGCGAAGCCGCCCTTGGGCGCGCGCACGTAGATGCCCGCGTTGGTGCCGTCGTCCGTGGTGGGCAGGTTCTGGCGGGTGTCGAGCGCGAGCGCGCGGGGAAGCCCAGATCTCGCCCGAACTCCTGGTTGGCCCACGGGTGGTTGAGCTGCACGATGAGCTGCTCGCGCAGGGGCGCGGGGGCACTGGCCTTCACGCGGTCGAACAACTCGCCGGGCTCGACGCGCTCGTCGTCCGGGGCACCGTTGCGTGGCTTCGTCGGATCGTACTCGAGCGGCCAGAAGTTGTAGTGGCCCACCACGAGCGGGATGTCATAGCCGTGGCGCTTGAGCCAGAGGATGTGGCCGGTGGTCTCCAGGCCCGTCACGGTGCTCATGTGCTCCTGCAGGCCCAGGCTCTGGACGACCTGGCTGTAGTCGTAGACGACGTCATGGTCGCTGGCGACGATGACGTCCAGGTCCGTGGCGGCGAAGGACAACACGCGGTCCTGGTCGGGCAGGGAGCTGTCGAAGCTGGCGGCGCCGTGCACGTGCAGGTCCGCGCTCACGGTGCCGGAGGGCTGGAGCGGCAGCTTCTTCAACGAGAAGTCGAGCGCCGTGTCCGTGTCGCCGAACGTCACGGTCTCCCGGGCGAGCGTCCAGAAGGGGCCCTTGAAGGCATAGACGTGGAAGCGGCCCTGGGGGACCTCCACCTGGGCGAAGCCATTGACGACGAGGAAGCGGTTGCACGCGGGCGAGGGACCCGGGGCGGACCCAGCCATGGGGCGCAGGGGGTGAAGGCGCCGTGCAGCGAGCCCTGGGTGTCCTGGAGGGTGGTGGCATCCACCGGGACGAGGAAGACCTCGGCGGTGAGCGGGGCGAACGTGTCCATCTCCGATACGTTCACCGTGAGCCGGGTGTGCGAGGGCTCGGCGAACGCGCCGAGATCCACATCCTCGTTCACCACGTCGAGCTGCCGGTCCGCCACCTTGCGGCCGAAGGCGTGCACCTCCACGACGTACTTCCGTCCGGCGGGCACCCGGGCCTCGAAGCGGCCCGCGTTGTCGGGCGTCACCGGCTCCAGGGGGTGCGCGTGCTCTTGTCCGCGGCGAGCTCTCCCTCGCTGATGAACACGCTGAGCTCGTATTCCTGATGCTCACGGGGCGGCGCGCGGCGGTTCACCGTCCCCCGCAGGGTCACGTACTTCTCGCCCCGCAGCGCCTGCCGCAACTCCAGCGCGAGATCCACGGCGGAGGCCGCGTCACCCCGGTCGCCCACGGCGAGGAAGCGCTCGAAGACGAGGTAGTCCCGAGGTGGCACCACGGTGCGCGGCAGGCCGGAGAGGGAGATCTGATCGCTCTGGAAGCCCTCCACGGTGTCCTTGGGTCCGCAGGACACCTGCGCGTAGCTCACGCCGGGCTCGGAGGAGCGCCGCGGCCAGATAGGGCACGCGGCTGTAGACGTCGCCGATGGTGAGCAGGCTGAAGGAGGGGTGCGAGTAGCCCGTGCCGGGCGCGGACGTGAAGGGCAGTGCCTCGCGGCCGCTCCAGTAGAAGCCGTCCGCGAGCGCCCAGAGCTGGGGATCCACGGAGGTGTTGAGCACCTCGGTGCGCACGCGCACGCCCGGCTCGCACGGCCGCATCTCATAGAGGGTGTGGATGGGGAACTCGGGCCGGCCGTCGAGCGTGCCGTCGAGCTGCACCGCCACGCGCCGGGGCCGCTCGTCGATGAGCCGCATGGACGTGTAGTGCGCGGCGTCCGCGGGGAGCACGCCCACCACGGAGAGCACCTGGTTGAGGCCGTCGTTGTTCGCGCCGCGCACGCCCAGGTCGAGCAGCGAGCCGCCATTGGGATCCAGCAGGTGGGCGTTGCCGATGCCGGCGATGACGGCCACCGCCCGGTCATTGCCCAGGAGGATGTCTCCCCGGGAGGCAATGGCGTTGAGGCCACCGGGCACGGTTTCGCTTCCGCCGGACGGGGCATGGCTGCCCACGCGCTTGTCCTGGGGGGTGAGCACGCGCAACTCCAGGGCCGCGCCGGAGGCGGCCTCACACGCGTAGCTCAATGCCTCGCAGGGGCTGGAGACTGGCAGGACGCCTCGTTGCCGAGGCAGCTCTCCTTCTTGCAGCCGGCGAGGGTGAGCCCGACCAGGGCGAGGCTCGCGGCCAGGAGGCGAAGGGGGAAGGGCATGGCGGGGCGTTGTATCAATCGCCGAGGGTTCGCCTCCAGTCATGCCATCCCCGAGCGGCGTGGCACGTGTCACCGAGGAGATCCAGATAGAGCGAGGGGCTCGACGCCTTCAGCGCGTCGCGATTTCGCCAGACACCTGACGCATCGAGCCGGCGCACCGCGCCATCCAGGAGCGCGCCCGCCTGCCGGATGGCTTGGAGCTGCGCGGGCGTGGGAGTCCAACCCGTCTCGTCGCGGTAGCGGCCGAGCGTCTCCAGCCAGTGCCCGTGGAACTTCATCATCTGGAGGAGCACGGGGAGGCGGTGGGCGGGGAGGGTGGAGGTGAGGGCGGCGTCGTATTGGCGGGACTCGGAGGCGAGCCGGTAGAGGAGCAGGTCCACCTGGGTATCGAGCCGGGAGCCCCAGGCGGCGCGCACGGCGGGATGGCGCGCGTGGGAGAGGACGGCCTGGACGAGGTGCAGTCCGCCACAGGGGTGGGCGTAGAGGCCCTGGTGGCGCTTGGGTATCTGGGAAAGACCCGCCTTCATGCCCGCGAGCAGCTCGGCCTCCTCGCGCTCGAGCAGCGCGAGCGCCTCGTCCATGACGGCGTCGAGGCGCACCGGGGTGCCGTCCCGGGTGGTGAAGGAGGCCCCGGGGGAGGGCATGGGAGAGGGCATCGAGCGTCCAGGCGCCCTCGGGGGAGAGGGCGGAGTCCCGGCGGAAGTCCCGCTTCAAATCCTCCACGAGGGTGCCGAGGGTGACGGGACCCCAGGAGGCTCGGAAGGAGTGGGAGGGGGCGAGGCCCGCGAGCAGCAGCGTCTTCACGAGGAGGTGGGGGTGGGGCTCCACGGGAGTGCCGTTGGCGGTGGCGGGATCGAAGCGGAGGTCGGCGTCGGGGGAGGAGCCCTCGCGATGGAGGAAGTCGGAGACGATGACCTGCACGGCGGGGCGCCCATCGCGGGCCTTGAAGGAGCGGCCCTCGGAGACGAGGCCATGGGCGAGCGCCCAGGGGTTCTGGGGGTCCGCCGCTCCCATGCGGCAGTGTTCCCGGAGCCACGCTCCGGTGGGCGGACGGGCGGCCTGGGGGGCCGACAGGAGCGCGAGGAGGACGAGAGCGGCACCAGTCATGGGGGTGTACTATCGCCGTGTCTCATCCCGACACCCAAGGAGCCCGGCGACCATGTTGAACCCTTCACCGAGGAGCATGAGGCTTTTCGCAAGACGGTGCGTACGTTCGTGGAGAAGGAGCTCACGCCGCATGCCCTGGAGTGGGACCGGGCGGGCATCTTCCCGAGGGAGATCTTCAAGAAGTGCGGCGAGCTGGGCTTCTTCGGCATCAACCATGATCCGGCGTATGGCGGCAGTGGGCTGGACTACTGGTACGTGACGGCCTTCTGCGAGGAGCTGACGCGCAGCCGCAACGCGGGTGTGAACATGGCGTTGCTGGTGCAAAGCCAGATGGCCACGCCGATCATCAACGAGATTGGCACGGACGAGCAGAAGCGGGAGTTCCTCGCGCCGGCGCTGGCGGGGGAGAAGATCGCGGCGCTGGGGGTGAGCGAGCCGGGAGCGGGCTCGGACGTGGCGAACCTGCAGACGACGGCGCGCCGGGACGGGGATGACTACGTCATCAACGGCTCGAAGATGTGGATCACCAATGGCACGCGGGCGGACTTCATCACGCTGGGGGTGCGCACGGGGGGCCGGGGCATGCGGGCGTGTCGCTGGTGACGTTCCCCACGGACGTGAAGGGCTTCTCGGTGTCGAAGAAGCTCGACAAGGTGGGCAACCCGGCGTCGGACACGGCGATTCTCTACTTCGAGGACTGCCGCATCCCCCGGCGCTACGTGCTGGGCGAGGAGAACCAGGGCTTCTACCACATCATGACGAACTTCCAGGGCGAGCGCCTGGTGGGGGCCTTGTCGGCGGTGAGCGGCATGGATCGGATGATCGAGGACGCGCTCGAGTATGGAAAGGAGCGGCAGGCGTTCGGCAAGCCGCTGTTGGGCTTCCAGGTGTGGCGGCACAAGCTGGTGGAGCACATGGCGGCGATCGAGGCGGCGCGGCGGCTGACGTACCACGCGGTGGCGCTGTTCGACGCGAAGGAGAACCCGGTGCGGGAGATCTCCATGGCGAAGCTGTTCGCGGGAGACCGGCGCAGAAGGTGGCCTACGACGTCCAGCAGTTCTTCGGGGGCATGGGCTACATCGAGGAGACACACATCGCGCGGGCGTGGCGCGACATCCGGCTCATCACCATCGGTGGAGGCACCTCGGAGGTGATGAAGGAAATCCTCTCCAAGATGTCTGGGTTCTAGGTTTCCTGGCACGGCGAGGCGCCCGGCGGAGGGGGCACTGATGCTCTCGCCGCACTTGCCCGTCAAGGCGGCGGAAATCGAACCTGCCGTTTGCGCCGCCCCTGCCACATCCTTGACCGCAAAGGGGAAGCCGCGTATCCAGGACCGTGAGTGAAGTCATCATTCGACCACTCATCACCCTGGAGAGAGTCATGAAGAGGATATTCGCGTTGTCCATGATGTCGTTCATGGTTGCATGCGGCGGTGCACCCGAGGCGGGGTCCCAGGAGGAAGAATCCTCACTGAGCACGATGGAGTCGGCTCTGACGCAGTGTGGTTGGAGCTGCCCGGGCGGCTATCACCCCACCTCTTACACTTGCAGCCCTAGCTGCAGTTCCAGCTGCTCCTCCAACAACAATGCCACGACATGCGATCCCAACAGCAGCACCAGCTTCGGCTCTTGCGGCTGGAGCTGTCCAAGTGGCTATCACCCTGTCTCTTATTCCTACACCTCTTCCTGCGAGATTGGGAGATTCAGCAGCAGCAGCAACAACACCGTGGTGACATGTCAGGCCGACACCAGTAGTGGCTTCTACACTTGCGGCCTCGGCTGCCCGTCTGGCTATCGCGCGCTGAGCTACTCCATCAACTACTCCTGCGTCATCTCGAGATTCAGTACCCCCAGCGGGAACAACATGACCTACTGCGCCCCATAGTCCTGCCTGTTCGGACTGAACATTGGGCAAGCAGAAGCACAAGACAGGCACATTTGTCCGGCTGGCGCTCGCCGATGGTTCCTTCGGATATGGGAGACTGCTTGAGCCTCCCCATGTTGCCTTCTACGATCACAGGACCACGGCCCCGGACTCTGATCTGGACGGGATTGCGTCAAAGCCCGTCCTCTTCAAGATTGCCGTCAACCTGTTGGCTCTGAATGCATGGGAACCCATCGGATGGAGAGCGCTCGAGGAGCACCTGACTCAGCCGCTGGTTCAGTTCAGGCAGGACGTGGAGACTTCCGTCGCTGCACCATCTTCGATACCGCTGGTAACAAGAGAGCCGCCGAGCCCCAGGAGTGCGTGGGGCTCGAGCGAGCCGCGGTCTGGGAGCAAGATTCTGTCGAGGAACGTCTGCTCGATGCCTTCCTGGGGCGGCCCAATGAAGCCGTGGAGCACCTGAAGGTACGGCTGCGTTAGAGCATCGAACGGTTGAGCCGCATCCTTCACTTGACCACATGGGCGTTCGCCTCCTTCCACGACCATGGAGCGCCGGTGCGCTGGAGAATTCCGGAGGGGAGCGCCCTGGACGCCGCCACATTCGAGGAGGGAGGGGAACTCTCGTGAGAAGGTAAGTCCTTGATTTTCCTCTTCTTCTGGGCTCCGAGGAGGAAAACGAAAGATTCTCCGCATCATTTTCCTCCTCGTCGGCTCATTCAATTCGAGGGGGATTTGCTCGGCCTCACGACAGTGAACCCGGGACGAGCCGAACACCCCTCCTGTGACAAGGGGGAGCACCACGAGCGCTCCCCATGAACGGGTACAACGTAGAACCTTGGGGATGGCAATGAACAGCAAGAAGAATGCATTCGGTATGTTCGCGGTGGTCATGGGCCTGGGCCCGGCGATTCTGTCTGGCTGCGAGGCCAATGAGCCGCGGCCGACGGACAAGCTTCAGGTGAAGCCATCCACGGCTGGCGTGAAGGTGACCGAGTCGTTGGCGTCCAACCACCCTGATTTCAAGTTGGCGCAGATGTCCGTGCTGCTGGATGGAACCCTCCGCTCGATGGATTCGCTGTCCGAGATCCAGGGCCAGCTCTCCATCATCGTCGATGAGGAGAGCCTCAAGACGGGCGTGGCCCGGGCCTACCGGACCACCGAGGAGTTCGACGCCTACGTCGAAAAGCAGGACAAGCAGTGCGCCAGCGCGGACGTGTCCGCGATGGATACCACCTCGCAGTGCGTCTTCTATGACACCTTCGGCTGCAGCGGTTGGACGCGTCGCCTGGCGATCAACTGCGGCTACGCGGCGGGCAATCTCGAGCTTGATGCCGGTTGCTTCCTTCGGTCTGGGCTGTGGCACGACCTTCGTCTGCCCCAGCACCGATTGTTCGGGCACCTGCTTGTTCGCGAGTGGTGCCGCGGGCACGTGCGTCAACATCACCAGTGGCACGGTGCAGTGCGCTGGCTGCGCCAACTTCTAGCCGGCTGCCGGAAACCAGGACCGAGCCGTCTCCAGCAGGGGGCGGCTCGTTTCTTTGACGAGGCCGCTTCCGTGGTGCGCGGCCTCGAATCTGGTTTCTCTGATATGACGGGCGGGTGAGGGTCACGACGTGCGGCAAACATTCAGGTGGATGACGGTCGCGCTCTGCTGTGTCGTGGGAGCGGCGGCCGGTGAGACGCGGCCGGATGCAAGGCTGGAGGAGGCGCGGCGTGCCTGGGAGGAAGCGCGGACGCTCTCCCAGGCGGGCAATCACACCGATGCCATTGCGCGGGCTCAGCATGCACTGGCGTTGCAGGAGGCGGTTCTCGGCGAGGATCACCTCGCGGTGGCTGATGCGCTGGACAAGCTCGGCGGGCTCTACGAAGCCCAGGGCCTGTACCCGGAGGAGCGGCCGCTCTTCCCGCCCGAGCTGCTCGATGGGAACTGGCGCGCCATTTCACAGATGGACTACGCGTTCAAGAATCTCCGTCAGGGACAGTCCGCACCGGCCATGCCTTTCCATGAGCGAGCCCTCAGGATTCGGGAGACGGTCCTCGGCGAGAATCACCCGGACGTCGCTCGTTCGCTCCATCTCATCGCGGAACTCGATTTCACCCATGGCTCGTACGGCACGGCCGAAATCTCCTACGATAGGGCGCTCGACCTACGGAAAGCTGCCTTGGGCGAGAACCATCTCGAGTTCGCCGAATCGCTCGATGGGCTGGCCAACCTCTATCTGGCCCAAGGGTTCTTCTTTGGGGCCGAGAGGCTCCATTCCCGTGCGCTCGCCATTCGGGTGGCGGCTCTTGAAAGAGCCATCCAGACGTCGCCGCCTCTCTTCACCACCTCGGTGACGTCTACCTGGGTCAGGGGAAGTACCCGAGGGCCGAGTGGCTCTACACACGTGCGCTCGGCATCCTGCAATTGGCACGTGGCGAGGACCCTTCGCAAGTCGCGGGCGTGCTCGACAGCCTCGCCGTGCTCTACATGCGCCAGGGGATGTACGCACGGGCCGAACCGCTCTTCGCGCGTGCGATCACCCTCCAGGAAACAGCTCTCGGCAAGAAGCATCATCGAGTCGCCACGGTGCTGGCCCATCGGGCGCTCCTCCACGCGTACCAGGAGCAATACGAGCGGGCGGAGCCGCTCCTCGAGCGCGCGCTCGCCATGCAGGAAGCGGCCCTCGGCAAGAATCATCCCCTGGTCGCCAGCTCCCTGCTCGAGCTTGCTCGGCTCCGGCTGGCCCAGCATCGCTTCGCCGAGGCCGTGCCGCTGCTCACCCGGGCATTCTCCATCTCCGAGTCGCGCCTGCGCCTGGATGTGCTCGGCGCCTCCGAGTCCCGGCTGACCAGCGCCCTGTGGCAGCTGCGCGACGAGGAGGACCTGCTCCATGCGCTCGTGCGAGCCGATCCCGCCGACGAGCGGGTGAGGCGCCCGCCCTCACCGCCGTGCTGCTGCGAAAGGGCCGTTCCGCCGCCGAACTCACCAGTATCTCACGCTCCAACCACGGCCCTCTGGGTGCGTCGGAGCAATCCACCCTGGAGCGGCTGAATGGGCTTCGCTCCGAGTACGCCACGCTCTCGCTCCAGGGCCAAGGCTCGCTCCAACCCGCCGAATACCAAAAACGCCTGTCGAACCTCACCGCCCTGATCGAGATGCTCGAGACGAACCTCGCCCGCGGCTCCGCGCAAGAGCGCATCTACAGCATCGAGGCACCGCCACCTCCCGAGGCGGTCATCGACCGTGTCACCCAGGGCCTGCCCGAGCACGGAGCCCTCATCGAGTTCATCACCTGCACGGAAGGCCCCGCTCTGCCCAGACCGGGAACGGCCGACACCGGGCAGCCGGGTCAATCCTACTACCTGGCACTGGTGCTCCTTCCCAACGCGGAAGTCCGCGCGGTGGAGCTTGGACCCGTCGAGCCCATCGATCGCGCCGCCTCGCTCTTGCGCGACGCCCTGGCCCGCCGCGACGCGGACTTCCAACCCCTCGCCCAGGCGCTCTACAAGCTCGCCTTCCGCCCCCTGCTGCCGTTGCTGGGCAATGCTCGCCGCCTCTTTCTCTCGCCGGATGGACAGCTCGGCCTGGTGCCCTTCGCCGCGCTCCACGATGGGCGCCGGTTCCTCGTCGACTCATTCGACTTCACCTATCTCACCTCGGGCAGGGACCTGATACCTCGCCTGATCGAGGAGTGGACTCCAGCGACCTCCGTTACTGTCCTGGCGGACCCGGCCTTCACCCCGGTCCCGGGCTCGAAGCCGCCTACCGGCCCTGCCGGGCAGTCCTGGATCCCCCTGCCGGCACCCGCCAGGAGGCCGAGGCCATCCAGCGCCTCATTCCGCGGGTGCGGCTCCTGCTCGGGACGAAGGCCACCAAGGAGCAGCTGCTCCATCAGCGCGCTCCCGGAGTGCTTCACCGGCCACCCACGGCTTCTTCCTCCGCGATGAGCCCGCGCGAGAAGCCTCGCGTGCCGTCGGTCATTTCGGTGCGCTGGGAGAAGGTGTCCTCACGCGGCTTCCCCCAGATCCCCTGTTGCGCTCCGGTCTCGTTCTGGCCGACGCGGACGCCGCGGCGCCAGCCTCGTCCAGCGCCGCTCAGGCCGGGCTCGACGGTGGGTTGGTCACCGCCCTGGAACTGGCCGGGCTCGACCTATGGGGCACTCAGCTGGTCGTCCTCTCCGCGTGTGACACCGGCCGGGGTGATGTCCGGCAGGGGCAGGGAATCTATGGCCTGCGGCGAGCCCTGATCCTCGCGGGGGCCGAGACGGTGGTCATGAGCCTGTGGAAGGTGAAAGACGACACCACCAGCCAGCTCATGGAGGCCTATTACCGCAACCTGCTCGAGGGGCAGGGCCGCGCCGTGGCCCTGCATAACGCCATGCGCACGCTCCGGGAGAAACATCCACATCCCCACTTCTGGGCGCCCTTCATCGTTCTGGGCCGGGACACGCCGCTGAGTGGCTTCGGGTCCGAGCCCGCGCGAGCACCGAAGCCGTAGCCCGGAAGTTCGTCTGCATCATTCCGCTGCTCACCGGCTCATTCACTCCAGCGAATTCTTCGAGAGGATCCAAGATGCCACGACCCCCGCGCACACCCCCGCTCATCCTGGGGCTTGGAGTGCTCATCGCATGGCTTGGCGGCTGTCACAGGGGGTGAACTCCTCTCGGACGCCACGGGAACTCGAGCAGGCATGCGCCTCGAATGAAGGCCGTGCCTGCGTCCGGCTCGGCTTGCTCCATGCGACGGGAGAAGGGGTAGGCCGGAGTGATCACGAGGCCTTCACGCTGTTCCGGAAAGCCTGCGACAACGGTGCCGCCCAGGGGTGCGCGCAGCTCGCCCACCTCTTCCTGAACGGCCAGGGGGTGGATCGGGACATCCGCAGAGCCGCGAACCTCTTCGAGAAGCTTGTGATGGCCGTCTTCTCAGCAGCTGTGTGTCGTTGGGGACGCTCTATGCCGAGGGCCGGGGCGTCGCTCGGGATGACCGCCGGGCCGCCGAGCTGTTCTTTCACGCCTGCGAGGCCGGGGCTCCCGAGGGCTGTTGGAGGCTGGGCCTCTTCTTGGAGGAGGGCCGCGGGGTGAAGCAGGACGACCGCCAGGCCGTGAAGCTGTACGAGGCGATCTGTGAGGACGGTGATGCCATGGGTTGTTTCCTCCTCGGCAACCGCTACGAGGAGGGCCGCGGGGTGGATGCGGATCCGGTTCAGGCCGCCAGGTTGTACGAGAAGGCCTGTTCGGCCGGTGTGGAGGGAGCTGTCACCTGCTCGCCCACTTGTACGAGAATGGCCGCGGGGTAGCCCAGGACATGGGCCGGGCCACCACGCTGTTGAAGCAGACCTGCGAGGCGGGCGATGTAGCGGCGTGCGGTGATCTCGGCGGCTTCTACGCGGACGGAAAGGGGCTGGCGCGGGACGACCTCCAGGCCGTGACGTTCTTGGAGAAGGGCTGTGACGGCGGGGTGCCTCTGAGCTGCGTCAGACTCGGCCTCTTCTACCAGGATGGACGAGGGGTGGAGCGGGACGAGGGCCGGCCGCGACACTGTTGGCGAAGGCCTGCAACGCGGACGATGCCCAGGGCTGTGGGTTCCTGGGGCTTCTCTACGCGGAAGGCAAAGGGGTGGCTCGGGACGACAGGAAGGCCGCCTCGCTGTTCGAGAAGGCCTGCACGGGAGGCCATGCCTTGGCCTGTTTCGCTCTCGGAGCCTGCTATGACGAGGGCCGTGGGGTCGCGGTCGACAGGAAGCGGGCGCTCGAGCTGATCAACGGTGCGTGCCGGCCGGTTTCGCCCTGGCCTGTGGCACCACCCGGTAGGCCACCAGATGGGGGCCTGAGAAGGTCCTCACCGCGGCTGAAGTTCTCCAGGACGCCTCGAAGACAGCCACCTCGAAGGGAATGGTCCGCGCTCCGAGGATTTACCTGTTTTGCATGCTTTCCTCACCGAGGTGGGGTTAAGCTGGTGGCGTCCCTGTCCTGGGGATGTCAACGAAACAGGGAGGCTCCGTGGTCACGTCGCGCTTTCTCGCCTTGTGCGCTCTGCTGCTTCCACGCCTGGTCGTGGCGGAGCCCTTCCAGGGACTGGCCGACCCCGGCGCCGTCATCGGTCAGCTGGACGGCGTGGTGCTCGAGGGAGACCAGTACTTCCTGCACGGGTGGACTTGTCAGCAGGGGGTCGCGGCTTCCTTGCGGATCCATGTCTATGCCGGAGCCTCGGCGTATGACGAGCCCCGGGGCCAGCTGGTCCTCGAGGGGGCCTCGCAATTCATGGCCGAGTCGGCCGTGGGAGAGCGGTGCGGAGCGGGCAACGGACGCTATCGCTTCCACGTGGCCATTCCGGAGAGCGTCCTCGCGGCGGTCGGCGGGCAGCCACTCTACGTCCATGGGCTGCGCGTGCTCGGCACCGTGCGGAACTCGGCCCTCGTGAACTCGGGGAAGATTCGCTTCCCCCATCCGCTCGGGAGCGCACCCCGTGGGTGCATGCCGTCGCTCTGGAGCGACAACGTGGAGCGAAATGCGTATCCCTCGGGCAACGCCCAGGGCCAGGGCCAGCCCTGGGTCTACATGGCCTGGGTGTGGCGGGAGACGCCCGCGGTGGAGACCAATCACAGCGTCTCGGTGGCCCGGAGCCAGGATCTGGTGAACTGGTACAACACCTGCGGGGAGAAGCTCACGCTTCCCCTCACGACCGCGTCCCACGCCGTCGTCGATCCGATCCAGACCCACCAGGGCGTGCTCAACAACCTGAATGTCGGCTTCGATGGCGAGGGCCGCCCCGTCGTGACCTATCAGAAGTACAAGGTTGTCTATTCCGCGGACGTGCCGCCCGTCTGGACCACCCAGGTCTACAACGCCCGGCTCGAGGGCGGTCAGTGGAAGATCCATGAGATGACCGCCTGGAAGACACAGCACGTGCTCGAGGGCGGCGGCTCCCTGCCGCGCACGTCGTCCTCGGTTTCCTACTCCGTGCCCCGGGTGACGAACACCGGCGCGGTCGTCCAGTCCTTCGGCAGGGCGGATGCCGACACGAGTGGCGCTCCCGCCTCGGGCAACTGGACCCTGTCCGCCGCGGGCACGGCGCTCTCGGTGACGTCCACGCCGGGGTCTGGCATCGACTACGACACCTTCACGCGGCCGGTGCCCGGGCTGCCCGCGGAAGCCAGTGTGAAGGAGACGCGCGCGGCGGGCTGGGTGACCCCTTCAGCCTGCGCCTCATGCGCCCCCGGATCGACAAGGACGCCATCGTCATTCGCGGCGACTGGGATGGCGACGGCAATCGCGCGGGTCTCTTCCTTCGCAAGACGAGGACCTTCGTCCTCCAGCGCCGGGACGGCACCCAGCGGTTCGGCTTCGGTCCGGCCACCACGCCGTTCTATCCGCTCGTTGGCGACTGGAACCAGGACGGCCTCGACACCATCGGCATCGTCGATCCGGTGAACGAGCGCTACTTCCTCCAGAACAGCCTGGTGGGGGGAACCGCGGATATCTCCGGGACGGGAGCGATCGCGTCACTCGGCGCCACGGATGGACCGCTGCACTGGGACGCTCAGGATCCGGCGCTGACCTATTACCTGCGCTGGGAGTCGATGCCCACGAACCGGGACCTGCCCTACGATTGCTCGGGACGCGCGCTCTCCGTGTCGCAGCCCACGGAGACGACCTGCCCGGACAAGTTCCTGACGGATCTCGTCGTCTGGAGCTACGACGCGACGACGAAACTCTGGAGCGCCAGCCGCGTCGACCGGGCCTGGGGCGGGAGCTCCGCCACGTTCGACTTCGTGGTCTTCAAGCGGCACCAGCTCGTCGCCTACTACGACGCCAACCGGCGCGTGAAGGTCGCCATCCGCAATGGCGACGGGGCGTGGACCTACAAGGTCCTCGATGATCAATTCAAGGGCTGGGACAGCCACAACTATCTCACGCTGGAGGTCGACGACAACCACGACATCCACCTGTCGGGCGACCTGCACGGCCATGCGCTCACCTACTGGCGGTCGCGCGGGCTCGTCGCCTCGTCGTTCGCCCGTCAGCCCATGGTGGGAACACTGGAGACGCAGGCCACCTATCCCCGCTTCTACCGGGGTCCACAGGGCGATTTCCTCTTCAAGTACCGGCAGGGGGGCAGCGGAGACGGGGAGTGGATCATCAACCGCTACGATGTCAGGACGTACCGCTGGTCGCGGCTCCTCGCCCAGCCGCTCTTCGGAAGATAGACACGAAGGACAGCACTCGCGCCAGGGAGATGACATGTCGATTCAAGCAAGGAAGTCCTTCTCATGGGCGGCCGGGGTCGCGACCTCGCTCGTCGCGGCACTGACGCTCGGTGGAACCCAGGCGCGGGCCGACTATGTCGCCACGCCCAACCCCTCCAGCACCTTCGGCACGTGGCAGGGATGGGGCTGCTCGCTGGCCTGGTGGGCCCATGCCTTCGGTGACCGCGAGGACCTGGCGGATGCCGTCTTCACCCAGAAGGCCTCGGTGAGCCTGTCCACCAACGCGGGCACCTACTCCGTGCCGGGTCTCGGCATGAACGTGGTCCGTTACAACATCGGCGGTTATGGCACCCGGGCCGTCGGGACGACCGTTCCCCTCTATCCCGCCACGAGCACGCTCCCGGACTTCAAGCGCATCCCTGGCTATTGGCTCGACTGGTCCAGCACGGATCCCTCCTCTTCCAGCTTCGACTGGAACACGGACTCCCGGCAGCGCAACATGATGTGGAAGGCACGGGATCGCGGTGCGAACGTCTTCGAGGCGTTCTCCAACTCACCCATGTGGTGGATGGACTACAACAAGAGCTCCGCGGGCAGCAATGGTGGCGGTGACAACCTCCAGTCCTGGAATTATGGCGACTTCGCTCGCTATCTGGCCACCGTCGTCAAGTACTCCAAGGACCACTGGGGGGTGAACTTCACCACGGTCGAGCCGTTCAACGAGCCGGCGGAGAGCTGGTGGACGTACCCCAAGAACCAGGAAGGCTGTCACTTCGACAACGCCACGCAACGTCAGGTCCTCGGCCACCTCCGCACCGAGCTCGACAACCGGGGGCTCCAGGGCGTGGGCATCGCCGCCTCGGACGAGAACTCTCCGGACCGGGCGCTCAGCACCTGGAACGCCTTCGATGCGGCCACGAAGGCTCTGGTCAACCAGATCAACGTGCACGGCTACAGTGGCCTCGAGCCCTACCGGGGGCCGAACCGGGGTCCCCTCTACTCGGCCACGAGCGGCAAGCGGCGCTGGGTCTCCGAGTATGGGGATGGAGACGGCAGCGGCATGCCGATGGCCGACTCCATCATGCGCGATCTGCGGGAGTACCACCCGACCGCCTGGGTCTACTGGCAGCCGTTCGACAGTGGGGGTTGGGGCCTCGTCCAGTCCAACCCTGGTGACAACTGGATCGGAACGGCCAATGCCAAATGGTATGTCATGGCCCAGTTCAGCCGGCACCTCCGGCCGGGCATGACGCTCCTGAGTGGAGATGACCGAAACACCGTGTTCGCCTATGACGCCGCGGCCCGCAAGCTGATCGTGGTGACGGTGAACTTCGCGACGGCCCAGTGGATTGACTACGATTTGTCCCGATTCGGCACGGTCAGCGGCCCCATCACCCGTTGGTCCACGGTGACCGCGAGCGGGGAGAGCGGTACGCGCAATACCGTGACACGAGCTTGAGCGGGAAGCGCTTCTGGTCGTGGTTCCCCGCCAACACCGTCCAGACCTTCGAGGTCCAGGGCATCTCCCCTTGAGGCTCACCATTTTCCCGCCATCCCGATTAATATTCGCGGACCTTGGTTTCCCTCCATCGACTCGTCTTCCTCACGATCACCTTGCTGCTGACCTCGTTGGCATGGGGTGAGACATCCAACCCCTACCTGCCACGTGCTCGCCAGCTCCTCGAGGAGATGAGCTACGCGGAGGCGGCCCGCGCGCTCGAGCAGGCCCGCGCCCAGCCGGGCAACGATCGCGACACCCTGTTGGAGATCCTCGAACTCCAGGGGGTGGTGGCCGGCATGCTGCAACAGCCGGCCAAGGCCCGCTCCGCCTTCCAGGCGCTGCTGGTGCTCGCGCCGGACTACCGGCTCACCGGCGACTATGCCCCGAGGGTGGTCACCCCCTTCTTCGAGGCCAAGGCCTGGGTGCACGATCAGGACGCGGCGCTGCGGTTGGAGGCGGTGCCCGGCGGCGGAGGACTCGAGCCCGTGGCCGTCCAGGTGAACGAGGATCCGCTGGGCCTGGGGCACACGGTGCGCTTCCATCTGCGCGACGGTGCGGGGTGGAAGACACAGGAGCAACCCCTGACCGGGGGCAAGGCCTCCGCGGTGGTGAAGGGCGAGCGCGTCGAGTGGTGGGCGCAACTGCTCGACGCGCGCCGGGCGGTGCTCACCTCGGTGGGCAGTGCCACGGCTCCCCTGGGGGGCCTCGTTCCCGGAGCGCGAGCGCTCGTGCCCTCGGAGTCACCCGGCGCCGGGAAGAGCGCGGAGGCGCTCGCGGCACCGGGCTCGCCCCTGCGCACCGTGGCGGTGGTGTGCCTGGGGCTGGCGGCCGGAGCCGGAGCGGCGGGGGGCTACTTCGGGTGGCAATCGAGCCGGCCCGGGCCCGCGTGACGGGCGCCGCCGTGGATGAGACGGGGCTCATCGTGGGCATCACCCAGCGGGAAGCCTTCGCGCTGGATGCCCGGGCGCGCTCCCAGGCCGGGTGGGCCAACGTGCTCTTCGGGGTCGCGGGTGCCGCGGCCATCGCGGGAGGAACACTCTGGGTGCTCGGCGCGCCCGTGACGGTCTCCGCCACTCCGACGGGAGTGGTGGTGGGAGGGACGCTGCCATGAATCGCCGCCCCTGGGTGCCGCTGACGTTTCTGACCCTGCTGCTGGGGTGTTCCTCCGCGTCCACCGGCGCCGACACCGGGCGCTATGCCTGTGCCCTGGACGACGAATGTGCCTCGGGTTTCGTCTGCCGCGCGGGCGTGTGCCAGGCCGAGGGCGGGCCCCCGCTTCCGCCGGACCCGGGGGCCCGGCGAGGGACCGGATGGCGGGGGAGCGACCCGGGCACTCCGTCCAGTCCGCCCACGCGGTGGGCCTTCGTCAGTCCCGCGCGGACCGTGGGCACGGGACAGTGCTCGGCGGAGGTGGTGATCGAGACGCAGACGGAGCAGGGGGTGGCCTCCCCGGTGGGGAACGCCACGACGGTCTCGGTGAGTGCCCAACCCTCCACGGCCGTGAGCTTCTTCCGTGACGCGGCCTGCACCCAGTCCACGAGCTCCGTGACGGTGGATGCCGGCGGCAGCCGCGCGACCTTCTACTTCCGCGGCAGTGTGGCGCAGACCGTCCGTATCGGTGTGTCCAGCAGTGGGCTGGCCTCCGCGACGCAGGACGCGGTGCTGCGCACCCCTGGGCAGGCGGCGGGTGTGTTCTTCGCCACGGGTGCCCAGACGCTGGCCACGAGCGGCTGCTCGGGCAAGGTGGAGCTCGAGGCGCGCGATGCCGACGCCACCCCCACCACCTTCCCCAGCCCGAGAACCATGACGCTCTCGGGCACGGGGCTCACGTTCTTCTCCAACGCGAGCTGCACCACGCCCCTGTCCAACCCGGTGTTCGCCGCGGGCACGACCCGCTCCTCCTTCTATTTCAAGGGGAAGAGTAGCGGCACGAATCGCCTGTCCGTCGCCGTGTCGGGATTGAGCACGGTGTCGCAGGACGAGACGATCCTCCCGGTGGTCCGCTCGGGCGTCTGTACCCTGCCCGCGAACGGCCTCTCGGTGACCTGTCCCATCTCGCCCGCGCAGGTGGACCTGTCGAAGACCCTGCTGATGATCTCCCTCAGCCCCTCCGGGCGCAGTCCGGACTCCGGGGGCGTGCGCTGCATGCTCTCGGCCAGGGACGCCTTCACCTGTGGCCGGAATGCCGCCGCGCCCGGCGGCTTCGACATCTTCTGGCAGACCGTGGAGCTGGGCACCGGGCTGAGGGTCCAGCACCTGCAGCCGAGCTGTCAGGGCTCGTTCCTCACCTCGGTGCCGATCGAGACCGTCTCACCGCAGAAGAGCTTCCTGCTGGTGTCGAGCGAGCAGAGTGGAACGCTCCTCGGAGAGGGGAACCTCTACACCGCGACGCTGGCCGATGCGGGCAACCGGGTGGATGTCCAGTTCTCTGGCAATTGCAGCCCCTTCTGGAAGGGCTCGCTCCAGGTCGTGGAGCTCGACGGCATCCAGGTCAACAGGGGAGGGGAGCGATGATCAAAGGGCAGACCGGGGCGGGGAACGCGGGTCTGCCCGCCGCGAACCCCGCCACCACCGCGCTGCTGTTCACCTACCGGGTGAACAACGCGGGCGCGGCGAACCTCTGCGACCGGGTCATGAGGGGAGAGGTGTCCGGTTCCACGGAGTTGGACTTCTCGCGCGCCCTGCTGGATGACTCGCGGAACTGCGCCACGGCGGTCATCGAGGCCATGGCCTGGGAGCGCATCAACTTCGGCTCGCTCGCCAAGGTGCAGTCGGTCCAGGTGGCCATGTCCGAGAACCAGCTCCAAGCCTTGCCCGGCATCACCGCGGTGGACAGGACGCGCGCGGTGGTGTTCGCCAGCGGGCAGTCCATGAACGGTCAGGCCGGGGGCGAGGCGTCCTATTCTGGCGATGACGTCCTGGGTGAGTCGCTGGCGGGGTTCTCGTTCTCCTCGGCCACCGAACTCCGGGTCCGCCGCGCGTCCGCGCTGGACCGGGCGATGTGGACCGCGTACGTCGTGGAGTTCAACCCCTGAGCCGCCCCAAGTCCCTCGACGCGGGCGCCATCCTGCCCAAGGACTCCGCGGTCGAGCCTGCCGTGTGTCAGTACTGCACGGTCGCGGTGTAGGCGAAGTGGTCGGAGCCATACTTCTCCAGGCGTTCGGCGGGACCGGTGCCGATACCACGGCTGACGTAGATCTGGTCGATGGGCACGCCGTCGACACCCGCCGTCCGCAGGTGGTTCATCCCCGGGATGTCCTGCGAGAGCTGACGGTTGAAGTCGCCCACCAGGACGACGGGCAGCCCCCGCGAGAGCAGATCCGCGACGACCTCGCGCACCACGTCGTTGTGCGTCCGCCAGCGCTCCTGGCGCTCGGGGTGCTCACCGTTCCAGGCGCCGGAGATGTAATGGGTGTTGATGAACGCCAGCTTCGCGCCGGTGTCCTTGTTCTTCAGCACCACCCAGTTCACGAAGCGCGCGGGCGTCACCCCGGCCTCACCTCCGTGCGTGAGCAGGGAGCCGTCTCCCGTCTTCTCGTACTTGTTCTTGCGCCATGAGATGGCGATGGAGTTGCGGGCGTCGAGCCGGCCCGCGCCAGGACGGTAGTGGTCGTAGTACTCGAGCGCACCGAGCTTGGAATGGCCCGCGTCGGTGGTCACCTCCTGCCAGCCAATGATGTCCGCGAGCGGCTTGAAGTCCGCGCTCCCGTGAAGGGTGTTGTGGGTCGCGACAGTGGTCGTCGTGACCGCGAGCTCCTGCATCTGCTCCGGGCGGGTGGAGGACATGAGCCCCAGGGAGAGGAGCAGGCTGAGGACGGCTGAGGACAAGAGTTCGAGCATGTTTTCTCAGGGGTGGGCGCCAGACTGCATCACCCGGCGCGTGTTGACGGGGGGAGCCGCTCATACGACTCTTACCAGGATTTCAGATTAAAATTAATGGACACGAATTTCTTGTTTTCAACACCCGGGACGCGAAGGACCCGACGGGAATCCGGAGGGTGGGTCTGACATCCCAGGTCTGGTGCGAAAAACCCCCTTCCGGAGCCACGCCAGGGCCCGGAATGTCAGACCCATTGGGTATTTCTGATGCATGGCCGCCCGAGAGGGGGCCGAGCATTCCCCACGCGACACCTGGGCCCTACCTGAGAGGGTCCATACCCAACCTGGAGCATCGCACATGGCTACCCGCACCGCCGCCCGCAAGGCCTCCCACGGCCGCACCACCGAGCAGACCAAGGCCGCCTTCGAGGAGCTGGCCCGGAAGAACCGCAACAAGCCCGTGCTCTCGGCCAAGGAGCAGGAGGCGCGCACCACCCACGCCAGGAGCGTGCTGACGGAGGTCTCCAACCTCACGGCGGAGTCCGCGGTGAAGAAGGTCACCGAGGCGGGTCTCACCATCAACCGCACGTTGGCCGGCATCAACGAGCAGGTGATGGCGCTGGTGGAGGAGCTCAAGCAGCTCGACGAGGCCATCAAGCTCAAGACGGAGGAGCTCGCGGCCCTGCATGGCCAGGACATCGCCGCCAGCGCCATCGACGTGCTGGTGGCCGAATACGACCGGAAGAAGGAGGAGCTGCGGGCGGAGATGGAGCGGCTGCAGAAGGAGATCGCCGACACGCGCACGAAGTTCGCCCAGGACCCGGCGGCGGAGCGGGACGCGGTGGAGGTGGCACGCAAGCGCGCGGAGGAGGAGTACACCTACGCCCAGCAGCTCTCGCGCAAGAAGGAGCAGGACGCCTTCGCCGAGCAGATGCGGGTGCAGTCCGCCGCCGAGCGGGATCGCAAGGAGAAGCTGGAGAAGGAGTGGGCGGTGCGCGAGGAGGCGCTGAAGCTGCGCGAGAAGGAGCTGGAGGAGCTGCGCAAGCAGGTGGCGGACTTCCCGTCGGTGCTGAAGAAGGAGACGGGCGCGGCGGCGGCCATCGCGGGCAACCAGGTGAAGTCCGATTGGGAGATGAAGTTCACGCTGGCGCAGAAGGACGCCGAGACGGCACAGCGCGTGGCCAGCATGGAGATCGCCTCCCTGAAGGAGACCAACACGAAGCAGGCGCAGGCCGTCCTCTCGCTGCAGACGGAGCTGGCCGAGGCCAAGCGTCAGGTGCAGGCCATCGCCGAGAAGGCGCTGGAGTCGGCCTCGGGGCGCGCGCGCTGGCCGAGGTGCAGGGCGTCATCGCCAGCCGGGACTACACCAAGGGCAAGTAGTTGAAAGGACGCCTTCGTTCGTGCACCGGACGGCTCGAGACACACCCGTCACGTGCCCACCTTGGCGTCCCCCTCCTCTTCTGAAACCGGCCGGTGGAGCCCGAGCCGGGAGGCCGCCCGCGAGGCTGCTCCACTCTGTTGGTCTCGCGTGAGGACGAGCCGCCGGCCTCCCGGGCCTCGTCATGGCGGCCGAGCGCCGCGAGGCCATCCCCCAGGCCAGCAGGCCATCTCCTCCCTGTCCCTGGTAGGGGTGCGCGGCGCCAGCCTCGAAGAAGCGCAGGGCCTCTTCCGGGTGCCCCGCCGCCAGGGCGATGCGCCCGAGCAGGAACAGCCCGTTGCGCGTGCTCGACACCCGGAGCGCGTGCTTCAACCCCATGTGGACTTCCCGCCGAGCCTCCTCGTACCGGTGCACCGCCAGCAGCGAGGCGGCACGGGCGAAGTGCGCCTCGCTCCGGTACAGCCGGGGCAGGCGCCGCCAGTCCACCTGGGCGAGGGCGTTGAGCGCGTCTTCTCCGTGTCCGGTGTGGGCGAGGATCCACGCGCGTTGGACGGGGAAGAAGTTCCACAGGAAAGCGTCCCCACGAGCTGTCTCCTCCAGGTTGGACAGACGCGCGCTGGCGGCCTCCCAGCTCCCGAGGTTGTAGACGGCCTCGACGAGGTTGAAGCGCACCAGGGCCCACGCGTGCGCCGCGGACGGCTCCGGGGGATTGGACGGACCCTGCCAGCCCCGTTCGATGTCGAGTGCCTCCAGATAGAGGCCCGCGTTGATGAAGAGGTTGATGGCGCAGTTGGCGCAAGGCAGACACGCGTCCGCCTTGGCATGGATCGCGAGGTCGCGGGCCCCCGAGACGGCCGTCTCGGTGTGGCCGAGTGACGAGTGGGCGTAGAGCTGCTCCCGCCGCAGAATGGGTCTCATCCAGGCCGCGAGGGGAAGGCGCTCCAGGACTCGAGTGAGGACGAGGGTCGCGCGGAAGGCGCCCCGGTCGAAACACCAGGTCGTGAGGCGCAGCAGGAGCCGATGCACCGGATGCCAGAGCAGCAGCCAGACCGCGAGGACGAGGAGCAACTCAGGGGGATGGGGACGAAGCCCGCGAGGGAGAGGGTCATGGGCGGTGGGACTCCGAACCCAACTCCCTGTCCCAGTCAGCGAACTGCACAGTCCCCGTGTATGTGCGGCACTCGCCCCTCACTTCGCGGCGGATGGCGCCGGTAGAACAGTGGAGCATCGCGGGCAACTCGAGCACCGGGGACTGCGGCGTGGTCATGGCCCTGGCCCTACCATGGAGGTCAGGTGAACCTCAAGCTACGGGAGCCGTGCTCGCTCCGAAGTCCGCGCTTGATCGGGTGTTCAGCGCCTGTTTCGCCCGCTGGACAACGGTGAGGAAGCGCCGCTCCGCCAGCCAAACTTCGCGGGGTGCTATGCACCCGAGGACACGCTGAACCCAACCTTCTCCAGGAGAACAGCGAACCATGCTCAAGGTGGCCATCATCATCGGAAGCACGCGTCCGGGCCGCAAGGCCGAGGCCGTGGCCCGCTGGGTCCACGAACTCGCGAAGAAGCGCGATGACGCCGAGTTCGAACTCGTGGACATCCAGGACTTCAACCTGCCGCTCCTCGACGAGCCGGTGCCACCGTCCATGGGGCAGTACTCGCAACCGCACACCAAGGCCTGGTCCGCGAAGATCGACTCCTTCGACGCCTACGTCTTCGTGACGCCCGAGTACAACCATTCGATGTCCGGCGCGCTCAAGAACGCGGTCGACTACCTGTACAAGGAGTGGAACAACAAGGCGGCCGGGTTCGTCAGCTACGGCAGCGCCGGTGGAACACGCGCGGTGGAGCAACTGCGTCTGGTCATGGGCGAATTGCAGGTCGCCGACGTGCGCGCCCAGGTCATGCTCTCGCTGCGCACCGACTTCGAGAACTACAGCACCTTCGCGCCGGCACCCCACCATGAGAAGTCGGTCCACACCCTGCTCGATCAGGTCATCGCCTGGGGTGGGGCGTTGAAGCCGCTGCGGAAGAAGTGACGTGAGCCTCGCTCCCGTAGTCGCCGCTCGGTAGGACATGGAGTGTCGAATAGTCGTGGGTGGAGACACCGTCCGTGTATTCCCGTCTTCACTTCCAGAGAAGCCTCCCTACTATCGGCGCCGGGAGGCGCCGTGTCCGCGCGATCCGATCCACGGCGCTCCCGAGGCGATGCGAACACCGCTCGTAGGGAATGGGCCATCCGGGACAACAGACATGTCAATCAAGGCATCGTGGGGCAAGGGTAGAGCAGGGTGGAGGTGTGGGCGGACGTGGCTCGTGGGCGTCGTGGGGGAGTCCTCTCCGCGCTCCTGGCCTGCGGCCCTGGAATGGAAGAGGGTCGTGAGACTCGAGTGGAGCGCCGGCACAACCGGCCACCAGCGCCGTGGTGCCTCTCTTTGATGCCACCACTCCGCTCGAGCCCGCGATGGTGGAGGAGCGGGCGGATGCCATTGTGACGCGGTTCTCGGATCGGGTGCGGGATCGTCACGCGCGTGAGGGCAGCTTCCAGAGCTATGAGCACTATCTTCCGTTGTATTTCGAGTACCGGACGATCTCGGTCGAGTTGATCGACTATGTCGCCAGGGGTGGCAACAAGATCACGGTCAACATCACTTCACTCTGGACGTTGGACAAGCGGGACTTCCGCGCGTTCTACCGTGGCGAACACGCGGAGTCGGCGGAGTACGTGATCAACATCAACATGGAGGAGGTGGGTCCGAACAAATACACGGCCACCGTCGACTACAATCCCAGGAAGGCCGACCGGAAATTGGCAATAGGAGATCCGATGGAGATAGAGATCAGCCGTTTCTTCGATCCCATTTCTCCACCCGCGGGTCGGTCCAACTACTACGGAACGGTCTTCCTCTACGTCGTCGGTAAGGGAGGCCCGGTGCCCTGGGAGGGGAAGAACTTCGAGTTCCAAGGTCCCAATGGGAAGATCACCTACGTGCGGGACTCGTCTCCGCTGCGAGCCGAGGCCTGGCTGGGGGGACGCACGACGCTCAGCTACAACTACTCCAACGAGCCCGTGCACCAGTTCAAACAGATGTCGACGAACCCGGCGCCCATGAACGCGCAACCCTTCGTCGAGGGCCGGAGACTGCACCATACCGATTTCGGAGATGGGACCCACTCGGAGGCGGGCAATCCGGTGTTCACGCAACACCAGAACCAGCTCGGCCCTCTCTTCGTGGCGCGCTCCTGTGTGGGCTGCCACATCAACAACGGCCGCGCGCTGCCGCCGGGCGAGAGCGCCTCCAAGCTCAATGTGCGATTCTTCGTCAACAACGCCGCCTGGGCCGATCTCCATTACAGCATCAACGGTGGTGGACAGCAGAGCTTTCGGATGACCCATGACAGCGCCAACAACAACAGCCATGTCGTGAAGGACATTCCGGGAGGGGCGACCGTGAAGTACCACTTCACGATCGCCGAGGGCACGGGCTTGAAGGTCACGCCCGAGGAGCAGTTCATCGCGGGAGGCGGTGGGACGGGAGGCGCCGGGGGGTATGGCTATTCCGTTCTCGCGCCTCCCCTGAGCTACACGCTCAAGGTCGGCCAGGTGGACGGCTCCACCGTCAGCCCGCATCCCCAGCTCGGACGTGCGTTGCAATCCCAGAGCATCAGCGGCGACAGCCCCGAGGAACGGTGCGCATCTCGAACTGGACGATGACGGCCGGCACGTTCTCGGATGGGACGGCGTACCAGTTGCGGCAGCCGAACTACGCTTTCTCGGGGCCCGTGCCCACGAACTACTCGGCCCGCATCGCGCCTCCCTGGTCGGCATGGGCCTGCTCGAGGCGATCGCCGAAAGCACCATCGCGGGGATGGAAGATCCCAACGACGTCAACCGCGATGGAATCTCCGGACGCATGCAGGTGGTGACGGATGCCCAGACAGGCCAGCCGCGCATGGGCCGTTTCGGGTGGAAGGCGGGCCGGCGCGCGTCAGTCAGCAGGTCGCGAACGCGCTCAACCTGGACATGGGTGTCCTGACGACGATCTACCGTGCCCCGGATTGCGGCGGAACCCCCTGTGCCTCGGCGGGCATCGAACTCTCCGACGCGGAGCTGGACAAGCTGGTGCGCTACGTCTCGCTGCTCGGGGTTCCGGCGCGGCGAAACCTCGACGATGCCCAGGTGCAGCAGGGAGAGCGCCTGTTCTCCAGCATGGGGTGCTCCACGTGCCACGTGCCCACGCTGACCACCAGTCCCCATCACCCCCATGCCGAGCTGCGCGGTCAGACGATCCGCCCGTACACGGATCTGCTGCTCCACGACATGGGCGAGGGGTTGGCGGACAACCTCCCGGAGGCCGGGGCCTCGGGCGCGGAATGGCGCACCCCACCGCTCTGGGGCATTGGCCTGACGGCCAGTGTCAGCGGCGGCGAGGCCTACCTGCATGACGGCCGCGCGCGCAGCCTGACCGAGGCCATTTTGTGGCACGGCGGCGAGGCCAACACCGCCAAGGAGAAGTTCCGCACGGCGACCAGCGCCGAGCGGAACGCGATCATCGAGTTCCTGCGGTCACTCTGAACCCCGGGACCCAGGCGTTGCCGGCGGGCGTGGTGATGACCGGTGTCAGACTTCGCCCGCCCCACCGGAGACACCGCCCAAGTGATCTCCAGACGGGCAGGCCCGGGTGGTGGGGCTCTCACCCGCCCATCTTCGCCATGCGGCGCTGCATCTCCTCGGGCGACACTTCCTCGACGTGTCGCCCGAGCGTCCACTTGGGCGCATCACGGCTTCGCTTCAGGCCCGGCGGAGCGGCGCTCCGTCCACCGCTTCAACTCCGCATGGGCGGACTTCAACGAGAGCCGTTCATGCTCCTCGGTGAGGGGCGTCTTGATGAGGAGTTCCAGATGCAAGCCGTTGGGATCGTCGAAATAGAGCGACCGGTACACCTGATGATCGATCAGCTTCGACTCGATCCCCGCCTCGGTGAGCCGGCGCTGGTAGTACTCCTGCGCCGCCTCGTTCTCGACCTCCAGCGCGAGGTGATGCTCGAACGCATTGAGGGAGGGCGGGATGCGATCCTCCCTCAAGCCAGGATAGTCGAAGAATGCAATCGAACTGCCGTCCGCGAGGGAGAAGAAGAGATGGCAGTACGAGCCCTTGAAGAACTCGATGTCATCCTCCATCACGACGGTCTGCGTGAGTGGGAGGCCGAGGAGGTCTTCGTAGAACCGCCGGGTCTCCTCGCTGTCCCGGCAGAAGAAGGCGTGGTGGTGGAGGTGCTTGATGGACAGATTCGGCGAGGTGGTTTCGCTCGGCGGAGGGGTTTGCTTCGGGGTCGTTGAAGCGGTCAGCTGCGCGCGAACGAGGGTTGGCGTCAGGGACATGGCGGACTCCTTCTCTTTCCCTCGATTGGAATCAATTGAAGACAGGGCCTTTCAGCGGAAGAACTCCGCGGGCACGGTCTCGAATCCGCGCGGCTTCGCGTTCGAGTGTGCTTTCGCGAGCTCCGAAGCACTCACCCGCGTGCAGGCGGCGGAGCAGCTCGCGAGGGTCGACGTCGACGCCGATGGGGTTGCTATTGTAGACCTCGGACCGCATGAAGCTCGTCGCGTCTTCGTTGCGGACGAAGTTGTCGACCTGCAGCTCGATGTGGTTGCCATCCGGATCGCGGTAGTAGAACGACGTGGTCGGGCCATGGTTGACACTCCAGAATGGAGTGATGCCGGCTCGTTCGAGGCGCTCGTACGTGTGGAGCAGTCCCGTGATGTCCGCGTAGGTGAAGGCGAAGTGCTCCAGGCCGCGCGTCTTCGGCCCGGGCTGTTCGGTTGCTCCCGTGTTCACGATGCCGATGCGGTGGTGCTCGTCGTCGTAGGAGAGGAAGCACACCGGCCATTGTCATAGGCCACGGTTGCCTCGAGGACCTTGCAGTACCAATCACGCATCTGCTGGAAACGACCGGTTCGCAGAACGACATGGGCAAGCTTCGTGGGGGACGTCATCTCGTGTGCCTCCTGGAAAAGAGACGCTACCGTTGCTTTCCTCATGTAATGGACCCCCGGGAAAATCGCAACGGGACCGTTGCGATTTTCCTCGAGGCCGGTTCCTCCATGTTCAAGGGCCCGGAATCACAGGGGAAACGCCGACCGATGGGTCGTCGCGGCGGGCATCCTCCCCGCGGTGGCCTCGGCGTCAGGAGCTGAAGGGGGGAGGGGCGGTGTACCGCGCGACAGCGGATGCCATCTTCGGCATCCGCTTCACGCAGCCGACCTGGTTGCCCGCGGATTCCGCTACGTCCGCGAACATCAACATCGCGAGCTGGTAGGGCGCAGCCGACTGAAGCCGCGCCAGGCAGGCACTGGCGCTCGCTGTCATGGCGCAGTGCCTGCTGACGTCGCCGGCACGGTGGCTAGTAGGACGACTTCGACACCATGTTCTGGTTGGTGACGGCGGCGCCCGTGCCGTTGATGATGTGGTTGATCGCGGCGCCCGAGGTGCTGCCGAGGAACACCGTGATCATGTGCTGGAACTTCACCCCGGGGGTGGTGGGCGTCTCGATGGCGTTTTCCAGGATGACGGGGTTGTAGAACACGGAGTAGATGCCCAGGCCCCGGGCGTCATGGTTCGTCACCGAGTTGGCGACCTTGTACGACGCGTAGCCCTTCACCCCGTCGTGCGTCCACCGGCTCTGGTTGGGCACGTCGTAGGGGATCTCGGACTGGTAGAAGTAGACGCGGCCGTTGTTGCCGTTCCACAGCGTCTGGTAGCCCTCGAAGTGCTCGCAGAACAGACCGTAGGCCGACACGTTGTTGCCGTTGACGATGATGCCGTTGATGCCCTTGTTGGTGTCCCAGCCCACGCCATTGCCGTGGTCGGCGCGCCACAGCCAGATGTTGTCGATGAGCACGTCGTTGCTGTGGATGTTGACGCACACCGTGGCGTTACCGGCCTGCGCGCCGCCCACGCGGCAGGACACGTCGAAGAGCGCCGTGGGGTTGGCCGCGTGGCTCACGCTGTTCGGGGCGCTGCCCACCGAGAGCAGCACGGCGGAGTTGGTGACGCCCGCGTCGAAGAGCACGCCGGCCACCGTCACGCCGTCCACGTCCGCGACGTTCATCGCGGCGGTGCCCTGGTCCGGAATGAGCGTGGCGAGCCCCAGGCCGAGGATGATGGTGTTGGGGTTGGACACCTGCAGGGCGCTGCTCAGGTGGTAGATGCCCGGGGTGAGCAGCAGGTGCTTGCCCGCGCTGAGGGCGGCGTTGAGCGTGGCGGCCGTGTCCCGGTCCGAGCGGGCGACGTGGAACTTGTCGAGGGCGAGCGTGGTGCCCGCGGTCGTCCCGGCGCTCCAGGTGGTGCCCTTGCTGTTGGTGCGCAGCGAGGGGACGCGCACGGCGTAGGCGCCATTGGCGTCGATGAAGAGGTAGGGCTTCTCGCGGATGACGGGCGTCGTGTCGACGACGGTATACACCTGGTTGGGCCACGTGCCCGACGGCGCCTGCTCGTCGCCCACGAAGACCATGTTCCAGTTCTGGCCCTGCCAGTTGTTCAGGCTCGTGTTGCGCGTGAGGAACTGCTGCTGGGTGCCGGAGTTGATGACGTTGTCGATCTTCGAGTCCGCGATGAACCCGCCGCTCGACCAGGCATTCTGGTAGGCATTGTCCCAGAGGTTGATGGAGCCCTTCACGTGGATGCGGCGCATGGTGGTCGCCTGCGACACCGCCCAGATGTTCGTGTTGGAGTCCTTGGTGGGCACGATGGAGAGGTTCTCCGCGCCGCGCCAGAAGTTCTGGGTGGCGTTGCCGTTGAACCAGTCCGCCTTGGCGCGCACCGCGCCGTTGATGGTGACGTTGTCGGGCGACTGACCGAGCCCGAACACGCTCATGTAGAAGCCCACGCGCACGTCGACGTTGTAGGTGCCCGGCTTGAAGAAGAGCGCGTAGCGCTGGCTGCCGAACTGGTTGGTCTCCTGCTGCTGGAAGACCTGGTCGAGCCGGCTCTGGATGCTCGCCGCCGACATGGAGGGGTCGAAGACGAAGACGTTGGGGCCGAAGTCCGGGCCTCCCGTCCCCCCCACCACCCGAGGCGGTGATGCCCAGGGTGAGCGTCTCCCACTCGCGCGCCGAGGCCCCGGCGGCCGAGACCGTGGAGCCGCCCGCGTTGGCGGCGGAGATGTACTGGCCCGTCACCACCGTCTTGAGGGCGATGGAGTCACCGCTGACGACGGTGCCGGTGCCGTTGAGCTTCTGCAGGGTGAACTGCTCCCAGGACTGGGGCGCGGTGGCGGTGAAGCGCACGGTGCTCCCGCCGCCGTTGAGCGCCGAGCCGTACTGGTTGCTGATGCTCTGCAGCGTCACCGTGTCACCGCTGACGAGCGAGCCGCCGTTGAGGTCGGTGAGGGTGAACGTCTCCCACTCCAGTGCCTGGGTGCTGTAGGCCATCAGGTCCGCCCCTCCGCCCTTGTCGGCCACGAGGTAGTGGCCCGACCAGGTCTTGAAGTTGACGGTGTACTGGTTGCTCTCCAGGCGTTGGGCGGTGCTTCCCGCGGGCTCGCCCTGCTCGGGGCCGGAGGCGGGCGCGCAGCTCGCGCTGACCGCCAGCAGGCTCCACGTGGCGAGTCTCATGACTCGCGACCGGCGGGGGTGAACGGCGGGGAACGACTCATCGGGCTTGGCTCGGCGCATCGCGTCCTCCACGTGGACTTCGTGGACTTGGGGTTGCGAGGGCTCTAGGCAAATTGAAGTTAAACTGCAAGAGCAGATTATTCTTGCTTTCCGTTTTGAGCTGAATGGACCTGACCTGAGCTACCGGTAGAAGTGGTCGGCGAGGAGCCGGGCGTTGAAGAGCATGGCGCCGTAGCTCGTGTAGACGCCGTGCCCGAAGCACGTCGCCAGACAGTTGGGCAGGGCGCCCGTGCCCCGATCGCCGTAGTCGACGAGGTAGCTGAACCCGTCTCGCGGCACGCGCGCGCCGTGGCGCACGTGCTGGAGCCACGCCTGCACGTCGTGGCCCACGCCGAGAATGGCATCGAGCCGCGCCGCCAGCTCCCGCTCCCTCGCGCTGCCCGGCGGAATGTCCGAGCCGGAGATGCCCCACTGGTGCACGTAGTCGCCATTCTCCGTGTGGAGGACGCCGGCGAGGGAGCTCCCCGCGGCTCTGCTCCCCGGTGGTTGATGACGTGGAGCAGGCGGCACTGCCGGCCCGTGGCCCAGCCGTAGCGTGGTGGCATGCCGAAGGTGGCGATGTCGAGCCGCGCGCGGGCGACGGTGCGCGCCATGTCCTGGAGGGCCTCCGTGGGCTCGCCCGCGTCGCGCACGGCCTGCCAGAGTGCCTCCGCGGTCCGTGCCGGGTAGACGAGCTGCGTGAGCAGGGCGAGCACCGGCCGCCGTGGCTGTGCCCGAGCAGCAGTGCCCGCTCGCGCCCGAGCTCCGAGGTGGCCAGCAGCCGCAGCAGCTCCACGGCCGCGCGCAGGCGGGCGACATGGTTGTTCGCCGAGGACCAGACGAAGCGGGTGGCGGGGATGTCGGCGCCCAGTGCCTTCTGGAAGAGGGAGACGTACTCGGGGGTGTAATTGCCGAGATCGCGCAGGACGCGATCGCTCGGGAGCTTGGAGAGGCGTAGCAGGGACGGCATGAACCCCGGGCCCAGTGCCGAGAGGGGCCCCTGGAGCGAGGAGAGCAGCAGGGTGGGGTCGTGGCCGACGAAGGTGCCGTGCACGAAGACGACGTGGCGCACCCCGGCGCGGCGCATCCGGTGGCCCGCTTGCGCCATCGCCTCGCGCCAGGCGGTGGATTGGGCGTCGAGGAGGGGCGTGTCGCGAGCGATCGGCGGCATCGCCTCGAGAGGCCGCACCGCGAACGTCCCCGGCAGCGGCGCGGCGTCGTACTGCTGGGGGTGGCAGAGGGACGGCTTCGGGCGCAGCCGCCACGCGACGAGCCCGGTGAGAGCGGCGATGAGGAGGAGGAGCGTGAGCTCGAGCCACATGTCATTCCACCTTACTTGCGGTTGCGGCCGTATTTGTCGTGGCTGCTCACCCAGTCGCCGGCCAGGATGGCCGAGGAGAGCGAGATATCTCCCGCGAGCACGACGGCGGCGCAGATCTCCGCCAGCTTGTCGGCCTTGCCCTGACCCACGCAGCCGAGCATCTCGAGGCACTCGCGCTGGGTGGCCAGCGCGGTGCCGCCACCATAGGTCGCGACGATCAGCGCGGGCAGGGTGACCGACCAGTAGTAGTCGCCGTTGGGCAGGAGCTGTGCGTAGGTGATGCCGGCATGGGACTCGGAGACGTTGGCGACGTCCTGACCGGTGGCGATGAACATCGCGGCGAGGGCATTGGCCGCGTGCGCTCCATTGTAGGCGCTGCCCGCCATGAAGCCGCCCGCCTGGGTGATCTGCCGGTATTCGAAGAGCTGCTCGGGGGTGACGTGGGCGATCCGCTCCAGCACCTCGCGCGAGAGCACCGCCTCGGCCACCACGCGCCGGCCGCGCGTCTGCAATACATTGAGCTGCGAGTGCTTCTTGTCCGTGTCGATCGCGCCCGAGAGGATGTAGCGGATCTTCTTCGGGTAGTGGGCGAGGATCCACTCGCAAGCCGCGTGGGTGGCCTTGCCGCTCATGTTCTGTCCCGCGGCATCCCCGGTCGAGTAGTTGAAGCGCAGGTAGAGATTGCAGGCGAGCGGATAGCGGGCGATGTGGAGCAGCTTGCCCACGCGGGTCGTGCTCTCGGCGGCCTGCTTGATTTCATCGTGGTGCTCGGTGAGCCACTCGCCGAACTCACGTGCCGCTCGCGCGTCCTCGAAGAGGAACACGGGGGCGCGCTGCATGGCCTGTTCGACCACGGTGGTCTTGACGCCGCCGCACTCGGTCAGCAGACGCATGCCCCGGTTGTAGCTGGCGACGAGCGTGCCCTCGCTGGTGGCGAGTGGAATGTAGAAGTCGCCCTGGGCGTGTTCTCCGCGGATGCGTACCGGGCCCGCGATGCCGATCGGCACCTGGGCCACGCCCATGAAGTTCTCGATGTTGCCGGGCAGGGTGCCGGGATCGAGCGAGTAGCGGCCCACGTGCTCGAGCGACGCCCCCGTGCGCTCCTGGATGAAGGCGCGGCGCATGGCCGCGGCGCCCTCGGTGTAGTCGTTGTCGCGATCTCGCGGGATGGGCACGCGTGGGGTCTTCGCATCGGCATCACTCATCGGCGCTTCGTCCTGTCGGAAACAAGGGGGAATCCGGTGACTCTACTCAGCCGGGCGGGGTGTGCTCCAGATAGCCGAAGACGGCCCGGTTGACCCGTGCGACGAGTGTCGCGTCATCGCGCTCGCCGCGATCTCCCGCGGCGTCGACGAGACCTTTCATGATCGCCAGGAGATCATCGGCGACGAACGGGGACACGGCGTGACCGCCGGTCGGACGCGTCGAGGCACCGTTGGACCGTACGGGTCAACAGCTCACCGACGCGCTGCACTTCCTGGCCGACTGGCAGGCGGCGTTCCTCCACATCGAGGAGCCGAGCGAGGGCTGGACGCCGGAACTGATAGGCAACGGCCACCTCGATCAGTCGCTGGAGTCCTGCCCGCCCGCTCGTCTCCGTGTCGATGGCGGCGACGTCCTCCAGGAGCTTGGTCGTCTCCCTGAGCATCAGCGCCTTGGTGATCGCGTCCTTGCTGGGGAAGTACTGGTACAGCGAGCCGATGCTGACGCCAGCGCGCCGGGCCACCGCGTTGGTCGTGTAGCCCTCGAAGCCCTCCGTTTCCAGAATGCGAGCAGCGGCTTCGAGCACGGCGGCGACGGTCGCCTCCGAGCGCTTCTGGCCGGGCTTCTTCCTCGGGTCGAGCGTGTGTGCGGGGGGTCGGGTGGCCATGGGTGAATGCGAGTAGCGAACGTGAGCGAATGCTCACATTCTATCCCCCGTCATCCACACACAAGAGGAACACATGCTGACTGGCACCAGTGATGAAGCGTTGCTGCCCGCTGTCGTGACGGCCGTCCAAGCCGCGGGACGTCACCTCAAGGAGCGTTTTTCCTTCGCCTCGCGTCTTGGAAGCAGGGATGAAATCCTCGCCGCGCTCCACACCAATGATGAGGAGTCGCTGGGAGTGCTGCGTGGGATGCTGATGCGAGCGCGTCCCGGGGCGGGATGGGTCGAGGACGAACTGGAAGTGGGGGAGCTGCCGCCTGGAGAGTGGTGGATCACCGATCCCGTGGAGGGCAACATCAATCACATCCATGGCATGGCCGATTGGTGTGTCACGGCGACGCTGGTGCGTGACAACACGCCGGTGCTGACCGTGGTGTACCTGCCGATGACCGACAATACCTACACCGCGATCCGGGCGGCGGCGCCTACCTGGATGGGGTGCGATTGCATGTGTCGGCCAAGACGAAGCTGGACGCGGCGCTGGTCGGGACCGGTCAGGCGATGCCGGTGAGGATCGTGAAACCCACCGGCGTATCGGCCAGTCCGTCACCGCGATGCTCGAAAACGCCCTGGTCCTCCGCGTGTCGGTGCCGGCGACCCTTCAACTCATTCAGGTCGCCGCTGGGCGGATGGACGCCTTCTGGCAATACAGCCAGGTCCGCTCCGGGCTGCTGGCTGGAGCCCTGCTGGTCGAGGAAGCCGGAGGCGGGATCTCCGATACCCAGGGTCGTCCGTGGAGCTTGACGAGTGGCGACTTCCTGGCCGCCGCTTCGCCCCTCCACGGCGCCGCGGTCGGCGTGCTGTCCTCGATCTCCTGAGCAGCCTTTCCCTACACGCTCACCGAAAGGGCGAACACTTGAATCGCATTGGCATACTTGGAACGGGCCGTGTCGCCACGGCCCTCGCAACCCAGCTCGCATCCACCGGGCGCGACGTGATGATCGGGACACGGAACGTCGCCGACGCCTCGGCGAGGTGGACCGGCCCGGCGGTCACGTTCGCGACTCACTCCCAGACCGCGCGCGAGGCTCCCTCCTCATCAATGCAACTCCCGGAGACACCAGCCTGGAGCGGCTCGGTGCGCTCCGCGAGGAGTTGGACGGGAAGATCCTGGTGGATGTCTCGAACGCGACCCGCCGCGGCGCGGAAGGGCTGCCGGCGGGCCTGCTCTATCCCGACAGCAGCCTGGCCGAGCACCTGCAACAGGCTCTGCCCGGCACTCGGGTCGTCAAGACGCTCAACACCATGCTCTTCACCGTCATGGTCGCCCCGCGCGGCCTCTCCGTTCCTCCGACAGCGTTCCTGTCGGGCAACGACGGCGAGGCCAAGGCGACCGTCCGCGAGCTGCTTCACGACCTCGGGTGGCCCCCCGACTGGATCGAGGACCTGGGTGACATCTTCACCGCCCGGGGGACGGAGGCACTCATGCTGCTCGTGCCACACCTCATCCGTCGCCGTGGTTTCGCTCCCTTCGCGCTCACGGTCGCGAGGTGACCCGGCCACCGGGCGGCCAGCGATGTCGTCGTGCCGCCCTGTGAGCAAGGTCACAGCGCGGAGGGAATCCGCCGGGATAGAGTGGGTGGGGTCTCACTGAGAGTGAGCAGGCGCTGACTTCCGAAGGAGACGCCGTGGCACACCGGGCAGGGTACTCTCTTCACGAGCAGCTTCATTCCAGCCACCGCTCGACGATCTTCCGGGCCACCCGGCTCAGGGATCAGTGCCCGGTCATCCTCAAGCTGACCAGCAGCGACTATCTCGATCGGCGCCGCACGCTGGAGCTGCGCCGCGAGTACGCCATCGCCCGCCGTGTCGAGGGGGAGGGCATCGTCCAGGTCCTGGGGCTGGAGCAGTTCCCCGACCGGGCGGCCCTCGTCCTGGAGGACTTCGGGGGCACCTCCCTGCGCCATCTGCTGGACGAGCGTGGACCCCTGGAGGTGACCACCTTCCTCGACTTCGCCATGCGCATCAGCGCGGCCCTGGGGCACATCCACCAGCACGGCGTCATCCACAAGGACATCAAGCCGCACAACATCATCGTCAATCCGGCCACCGGGGTGCTGAAGATCACCGACTTCTCCCTCGCGGTGGCGCTCTCGCTGGAGACCGTCCCGCCCGAGCTCCCCACGCATCTGACGGGCACGCTGGCCTACATGGCGCCCGAGCAGACCGGACGCATGAACCGGGGCGTGGACAGCCGTGCGGACTTCTACGCCCTGGGCGCCACCTTCTTCGAGCTGCTCACCGGCCGGCGCGTCTTCTCCACGATGGCACCGCTGGAGCTGCTCCACGCGCACGTCGCCCAGGTGCCTGCCTCGCCGCGGGACTTCAACCCCGAGGTGCCGGAGTTCCTCGCGGCCATCGTGCTCAAGCTGCTGGCCAAGGCTCCGGAGGACCGATACCAGAGCACCTGGGGGCTCCTCGCCGACCTCGAGGCGTGTCAGCACCAGCTGCGCGAAGGGGGCAGGCTTCCTCCCTTCTTCCTGGGCCTCTCGGATCGGCCCCACCAGTACCACCTGCCCCAGGGCCTGTATGGACGCGGCTCGGACGTCGCCGTGCTGACCGGGACGTATGCGCGCGCCGCGGCCGGCCGTGGCCAGCTCCTGTTCGTGTCCGGCCCCGCGGGCATCGGCAAGTCCTCGCTCGTCAACGAGCTGTACCGGGTGACGGCCGCCAGCCGGGGGCGTGTCGCCATTGGCAAGTGTGACCAGCTGCTGCGCAGCGAGCCCTTCGACGCCGTCCATCAGGTGCTGCAACACCTGGTGCGGCAGACGCTCGGGGAAGGGGAGGCGGAGACGGCCGTCATGCGCGAGCGCCTCCATCAGGTGCTCGGGGCGAACACCTCCGTCCTCGTCGAGGCCGTCCCGGATACCCGCGCGCTGGTGGGTGAGCAACCGGCGTCCCCACCGCTGCCCGCCTCCGAGTCCAGGAACCGTCTCACCCTCGTGCTCGCGCGTACGCTCCAGGCGTTCGCGACCCCCGAGCGCCCGCTCGCCGTCTTCCTGGATGATCTGCAGTGGACCGACAGCGCCACGCTCTCCCTGCTGCGGACCCTCGCCCGGGACTCGTCCACCCAGCACCTGCTGCTCGTGGGTGCCTACCGTGATACCGAGGTCTCCGCGACGCACCCCCTCACCCTCGCGCTCGATGAGCTGCGCGCCGCCGGCACGCCATGGGAGCAACTCCCGCTGGTGCCCCTGGGCTTCGGGGATGTTGCCCAGATGGTGCGGGAAACCACCGCCGCGGAAGCCGGGCGCGCGCTGGATCTCGCCCGTCTCATCCATTCCAGGACGGGGGGCAATCCCTTCTCCGTCAAGGCCTTCCTGCGCTTCCTGCACGAGCAGGGGCTGCTGCACTTCGATCCACGAAACCGCCGGTGGCAGTGGGACCTCGCCCGCATCGAGACCCAGGGAATCCCGGAGGACGTGGCCGAGCTGTTGGTGGCCGAGAGCCGCCGGTTGCCGGAGGAGACCCGAAACCTGCTCCAACTCGCGGCGTGCCTGGGCGTGTCGTTTGGCTTCCGCGACCTCTCACTGGCCCATGGCGCCACGGCCGGGGAGACCGCACGCGCCCTCTGGTCCGCCATCGAGCAGCGACTCGTGCTCCCGCTCGGCAAGGACTACGTCCTGCTCGACCCACAGGGCGGCGCGGTGGACCTCACGGACCTGGATGTCTCCTTTCGCTTCTTGCACGACCGGATCCGGCAGGCCGTCTACTCGCTCATTCCCGAGCAGGAGCGCGCCGGGCGGCATCTGGAGGTGGGCTTGCGCCTGTACGAGCATGCCCGCGCCACGAAGACGCTCGACGAGCGGGTGTTCGCCATCCTTCCACACCTGGGCCACGCGCCGGAGCGCATCAGCCCGGATGCATTGAGGCTGGAGCTGGCCGACCTCCACCGGCGGCGGGGCAGCGGGCGAAGGCTCGGGCGCCTACCGCGCCGCGAGTGAGTTCTTCCGCACCGGTGGCAGGCTCATCCCTCCAGCGGCCCGTGAGCGCGAGCACGAGCGGACCTTCACGCTCCAGAAGGAGCTCATGGAGTGCCTCTATCTGGCGGGCGAGATCGAGATGGCCGCCGCCGGATTCTCCACCCTGCGCGCCCAGGCGCGCACCCCGCTCCAACGAGCCAGTGTCCTCTGCCTGCAGGCCCTCTTGAGCTGCCTCGATCATCGGCCCGGCGAGGCGGTGGAATTCGGTCTCGAGGGACTGCGCCTGCTTGGAATCGACCTTCCCGCCGCACCCGACGATGCCACCCTCGCCGAGGAGCTGCGAGAGGTGGAGGTCGCGCTGGCGGGCCGGGAGCCCCAGGAGTTGCTCGACCTGCCCCGCATGAGCGATCCCAACGCGCTGCTCGCCTCCGAGCTGCTCGGTGCCATCGTGGTCTCCTCCTACATGGTCGCGCAGAAGCTCCTCGTCCTCATGGCGTTGCGGCAGGTCCGGCTGAGCCTGGAGTACGGCAACGGCCGCTTCTCACCCCATGGTTACTCCTGCTACGGCTTCGTCGTCTTGACGTTTCGCGACGACCCCGAGGCGGGCCAGCGTTTCGGCCTGCTCGCCCTCGAGCTCGCCGCGCGCCTCGATGAGCCGAGGCAATACGCTCGCGCCCTCTGCGTTCAAGCCGGTTTCATCGGCCCCTGGACGCGGAGCACGCGCGCCGGTGTCCCCCAGCTCGCCGAGGCCTGCAAGCTCCTGCTGGAGGTGGGGGACTGGCAGTATGCGGATGCTTGCTCCATCTTGCTGTGCTGGCGGCGGTTCTCCCTCGGAGAGCCACTCCAGGAGTTGCTGGCGGAGAGCCAGAAGTTCATTGATTTGTTGGGGACCCGGCGGGAGCCTGACAACCAATATTCGCAGCGGGCGTTCCGGCAGACGTTGTTGTTGCTGACCGGTGCCCCGGAGAGCCCAGGACAGACCCTCCAGCTCTCCCAGCTCCAGTGGCCCGCGAGCAAGGCGCACGCCGGACAGGTGCTGCTCGCGCGGCACTATCTGTTCCGTCAACTCGAGCAGGCGATGGAGGTGGCGGAGGAGAGCGCCGAGACGATGGGCTCGGTCCCCGGCAGCTTCCTGCGGACCACACATGCCTTCTATTACGCACTGAGCGCGGCCGCGGTGTACCCGGAGGCCAGCGAGCGCCGGAAACAGGAGCTGCTCTCGCTCATGGAGCAACGGTGTGCGTACCTGGAGACCTGTGCCCAGCGCGTGCCGGAGAACTTCTCCGCCTACCTGCTACTGGTCCAAGCGGAGCTCGCCCGCGTGCGGGGGCGGCACGCCGAGGCGCACACCCGTTACGAGGAAGCCATCGCCGCGGCGCGCACCGGCGGCTTCACCAGCGTGGAAGCCATCGCCTGTGAACTGGCCTGTCGCTTCCAGGCGGAGCTGAACCGCCCACCCCTGGCCGCCGCCTACCTGATGGAAGCCCTCAACACGTATGAGCGGTGGGGCGCCGCGGGCAAGGTCCTGCACCTCGCCGCCGAGCAGGCGCACCTCCTGCATTTCTACAGTGGCACCCTCCGGGGCTGGGATCACAAGCTCCAGCATGACGGCCTGCCGAGGGCACGTCCCCCGAGCGGCGAGTTCCCGGTGCTCGCTTCCACCTCCGACCTGTCCAGCACGGACTCCTTCACCGAGGTGCTCGACGTGTCCTCGGTGATGAAGGCCTCCCAGGCCATCTCCCGGGAGCTGCACTTCCCCCAACTCGCCGCCAAGCTCATCGACATCCTCATGGAGAGTACGGGCGCCCAGCGCGGCGTGCTCGTGCTCCAACGGGAGGAGGACTTCTTCGTCGAGCCTCGGGCGAGATGGGCAACGGCAGCGCGCCCCTGCGGCCCGTACAGCGCATGGCCCACAGCGACGTGCTCTGCCAGGGCATCGCCGAGCTGGTTCTCCACACCGGCACGCACCTGCTCCTCGATGATGCCTCCGCCCAGGAGCCCTTCCGGGGCGAGCCCTATATCACTCGCCACAACGTCCGCTCGGTGCTCTGCGTCCCCATCCTCCACCGCAAGCAATTGCTCGGCCTCGTCTACCTGGAGAACAACCTCACCGCGGGTGCCTTCAACGCCAACCGCCTCCGGGCGGCTGGCCTGCTGCTGGCCCAGGCCGCCATCTCCATCGAGAACGCCGGGCTCTACCGCAAGCTCGCGGAGTCCAACCGGACGCTCGAACAGCGTGTGCAGGAGCGCACGGAGCAGCTGCACTCCAAGAACGCCGAGTTGCAGCTCGCCTTGCAAAGCCTCAAGACGATGCAGGCGCAGATCATCACCCAGGAGAAGTTCGCCTTCCTCGGCTCGCTCACCGCGGGGATCGCCCACGAGTTGAAGAATCCCCTGAACTTCGTGAAGAACTTCTCCGAGCTCTCCCTCGAGCTGGTGCGGGAGCTGCGCGAGGCGGGGGACCATCGGGAGGAGTCCGGCCCCGTGCTGGAGGAGTTGGAGCAGAACATCTCCAAGGTGTGTACGCACGAGCAGCGGGCCAGCGGCATCATCAATGGGATGCTGCGGCACGCGCGCAACAACCGGAGTGAGCCGCAACCCATCTCCATCAACCAGATCGTGGAGGAGGCGGTGCGGCTCGTCCACCACGCGCTTCGCGCCATGCGTCCTCCGCGCGACGTGCGCATCGACACCTTCTTCGACGACACCTTGCCCCAGTGTCACCTGGTGCCCGAGGACCTCAGCCGCGTCATCCTCAACCTGGTGGACAACGCCTGTTACTCGGCCCACCAGAAGGCCCAGCGCCACCCGGTGGAGCCCCCCGGTTGAAGGTGTCCACCCGCTGGACAGGCTCCGAGGTGGAGATCCGGGTCCATGACAACGGCGGCGGTGTCCCCGCCACGGTGCGCGACAAGCTCTTCACGCCTTTCTTCACCACGAAGCCGGCGGGTGAGGGAACCGGGCTGGGCCTGTCCCTCAGTCATGAGATCATCGTCGGCGCGCTCGGCGGCAAGATGCGGGTGGAGTCCGAGGAGGGGCTCTACGCGGAGTTCACCGTGGTGCTCCCCGGTGAACTCGCGCGACGTCCGGCCAGGGGCTGAGCTCGTGTGTTGCTCGGTCGCCTCGGACTCCGGCTGCCGTGGGAGGGTTCCCTGTGCCTGAGTCCAAGAAGTTGTCGACCAGTCAACACGAGGCTTATTGTTGCTCTTGACACGGGTGGATGACGCCCGGGTGGGAGAAGGTCCATGCTGTCTTCCTTGGGAGGACGGAGCAGCCGTTCGTCCGTCAGCGGGTCATCGAGTCCTGGAGCCCCCTGCGCCAGGGACTCCCCGGGCTGACCCGGCATCCGCGTGCCAGATGACAGCCGGTGGCCGCCCTCCTCGACATGGTCGCACTCCCCCTCGGGCCTTGAAGGTGGCGTGGCCCGCCGCCGCGGCCTGAAACCATCCTCTTCGCCGCTCGCTCCCATGATCTGGTTTCAGAATCTGAAGATCGCCACGAAGCTGCTCACCTCCTTCCTCATCCTGCTCGCCCTGACGGGCCTCGTGGGCGTCTTCGCGCTCGAACAGATGCGCCAGATGCGCCATGCCTCCGACGAGGTCACCGACAACTGGATGCCGAGCACCCTCTATGTCTCGGACGCGAACACCAATACCTCGGACTTCCGCATCGCCGAGCTGCAGCACGTCCTCTCCCTCAGCCCCGAGGACATGTCCGGCTACGAGCGGCAGATGCGCGAGCAGCTCGACAAGTTCGATCACAACCTCGATCGGTACGAGGCGCTCATCTCCCTGGAGGAGGAGCGCCGCGTGTTCGACGAGTTCATGGTGCTCTGGAAGGAGTACATCGAGGTGCACGACAAGGTCATTACTCTCTCTCGGGCGAACAAGAACCTGGAGGCCCGCGCGCTGCTCCGCGGCCGCTCCCAGCAGGCCTTCGACGCCGCCAACGCCAAGCTGTCGCAACTGGCGGAGATCAACCTGAAGGCGGGCCAGCGGGCCTCGGATGCCGCGGACAGGACCCATGAGACGGCGCAGCAGTGGATCAGCTGGGCCATGGGGGGCGCCCTCCTCGTGGGCCTGCTGCTTTGCTACTTCATCTCCCGGGCCATCTCGCGGCCGCTGCTCGGCGCGGTGACGGTGGCGGACCGCATCGCCGAGGGAGACCTCACCGTGCGCATCGACGTGGCGACGGAGGACGAGACGGGCCGGCTGCTGGCGGCCATGCGGCGCATGGTGCACAAGCTGGCCGAGGTCATCGGGGAGGTGCGCGAGGGCTCCGATGCGCTCGCGTCGGCGTCCGCGCAGGTGTCCTCCTCCTCGCAGAGTCTGGCGCGGGGCACCAGCGAGCAGGCCAGCAGCGTGGAGGAGACCACCTCCAGCCTGGAGCAGATGTCGGCCAGCATCGGCCAGAACCGGGATCACAGCCGGCAGATGGCGCAGATGGCCCTGCAGGGGGCCCGGGATGCCGAGGAGAGTGGTCAGGCGGTGAAGGAGACGGTGGCGGCCATGGGCTCCATCGCGGAGAAGATCTCCATCATCGAGGAGATCGCCTACCAGACGAACCTGCTGGCGCTCAACGCGGCCATCGAGGCGGCGAGGGCGGGAGCGCACGGCAAGGGCTTCGCGGTGGTGGCCACGGAGGTGCGCAAGCTGGCGGAGCGCAGCCGGACGGCGGCGCGGGAGATTTCGGGGCTGGCCTCGGGCAGCGTGAAGGTGGCGACGCGCTCGGGAGAGCTGTTGTCGGAGCTGGTGCCCTCCATCCGCAAGACGACGGACCTGGTGCAGGAGGTGGTGGCGGCCTCGGTGGAGCAGGCCAGCGGCGTGGGGCAGATGAGCAAGGCGATGGCACACGTGGACCAGGTGACGCAGCGCAACGCGTCGGCCTCGGAGGAGCTGGCGTCCACGGCGGAGGAGCTGTCCTCCCAGGCGGAGGCGCTCAGCCAGTTGGTGTCCTTCTTCCGAGTGGCCAACGGGGAGCGCGGCCCACGGCCGAGGCAGCGCCCCGCGGCACCGGGGGCGTCGATCTCGCATGGACTGAAGGCCACGGCGCGGGGGCTCGGGTCCGCGGCGCCGTCCGCGCGCGAGCCGCCCTCCACGGCACTCCTGGACGAGGACCGTGAGTTCAAGCGCTTCTAGGAGACGGTCATGAGCGAAGAGGCTCCCGAGACCTCCACGCAGTACCTCAGCTTCATCCTGGCCGGGGAGGAGTTCGCGCTCGGCATCCTGCAGGTAAAGGAGATCATCGAGTACGACACGGTGACACGCATCCCCGGCGCGCCCGTGTGGGTGAGAGGGGTCTTCAACCTGAGAGGCAGCGTGGTGCCCGTGGTGGACCTGGCGGTGAAGCTGGGTCTGCCGCCGGCCACGGTGACGAAGTGGAGCTGCATCGTGGTGGTGGAGGTGAAGCTGGGCGGGGAGCAGCTCGTGCTGGGCCTGCTGGTGGATGCCATCGGGCAGGCGCTGGAGCTCCAGCCCTCGGAGGTGGTGCCGCCGCCGTCGTTCGGCGCGCCGGTGCATGTGGACTACCTGCTGGGGATGGGGCTGCCCGCGGGGGAGAAGAAGTTCGTGTTGTTGATGGACCTCGACAAGGTGCTCTGCGCCCAGGAAGTGCTGGTGGCCAGCACGCTGCGGACCGAGGCGGAGGCACCCGGCCAGGAGGCGGAGGTGCCCGTTCAGGAAGAGCCCTGAGCCAGGAGCCCGCCCATGGGAGCCCTCGGCTTCGCGCCGGAACCCCGGGTTGCGGCCAGTACTCGACCCACGTATAGGGAAGGGCACCGTGTCGCTGGCTCTTCGTCTCCTCACGCTCGCGCTTCTGCTTGGCTGGCAGGCCGTCGCCAGCGGCGTGTGGCTCACGCACTTCTGCCCGAAGCAAGCCGCGACGCTCACCGCCTGCGACTGCCCTCACGCGGAGAAGAAGGCGGAGAAGGCCTCTCACGACGAGACGGCGTTGCGGAAGGATTGCTGCGACGCGTTGGACCGGGACATCCCCGCACCGGCCCTCGTGGACGTGTCCAGTCACGTCTCTCCGCTCGGGGTCCCCCAGTCCCCGCCGCCGGTGTGGCTTGCCGTCCAGGCACCCGAGGACAGCGGCCGCTTGTCGTTCGCCCTCTGGGATACGCCCCCCGCCCAGGGCCCTCCCGTCTTCCTCCGTATCCGCTCGCTCCTCATCTGAGCCCTCCGGCGAGCGCCCCGGGTTCCTGGCCCTCCCTCCGCCCTGGTGGAAGAGGGCCCGAATCCCCGTGCGCCGTACCGAACGGGAGAGGAGGCCCGGCGCATTCGCGCCGCCCCGCCCCTTCCGCCTGTCGAGAAGCTCCGAGGGGCCGAGCGTGCTTTCGCGCTCCGCCCAGTCATTCCCTTTGATGGCATCGAGAAGGACTGAGAGGAACCCATGGAAATCGTACTGGTCTCGTTGGTGGGCATGTTGGCGTTCGGTGGCCTTTTCCTCGTGCTGTGTCCGGAGTGGTGGAGCACGAGCCTGGGGACACTCAAGGAGCAGAAGCCGCCGGAGAAGACGATGGAGCCCGGCGGGGACGCCCGGGGCTCCAAGACAAACACGTGAGCGGAACGGGGGCCGGGTCGAGCGCCGGCTCGCTGCTCCCGTGGTGTCCTCCCGTGGTGTCAGACGAGTCGCTTGCCCTTGAAAGAAGTGGCCGACGTCCGCATGGGCCATCACCTGGGCCTCCGTGTCGCCCTTGAAGTGGGTCCGCACGGTGTTGGCCGTGGCGTGCTGGACCCTGTTGAAGGCGGCCATGGCATTGCCGCCCACCTGGGCCATCTGCTCCCGCGCCATGGTGACGGGCTCGCCGCGCTCAGTCGAGCAGGTGGGGGTTGCGCAGGACGAGGAGTCCAGCCTGCACGGTGCTCACGTAGTCATTGAGGTGGCCGGCGCGGGCGAGCGCGCTGGCATCGCGCAGGCCCGTCGCGCTCAGCACCTCGTCCACCTTCTTGTCGCCCTGGTTGTAGGCCGCGAGCGCCAGACGCCAGTCGCCATAGCGGCCGTGCAGATCGGAGAAGAGGGCCGCGGCGGCCTCCGTCTCGCGCGCCACGTCGAGCCGCTCGTCACGCTCCGCGTCGACCTGGAGTCCATACTGGCGCGCCGTCGAGGGGATGAACATCCACACCCCGCGCCCCTCATGCCTGGAGCCAGCGAGGGACTCGTCGACGTCTCCGGCATGTTGGACACCGCCGACTCCACCATGGCCACGGCCAGCAGCCCCTCCGGCAGTCCCCGGGCGCGCAGCGTGCGCGTGAGCGCCTCACGGTGGGTGGCCAGGTTCTCCAGGGCCTTCTTCATGAAGGCGCGGCCCTTGGGCGTGCTCACCAGCTGGTTGAGCTTCTCCACCACCAGCTCATCCATCACCACGGGAAGGTCGCCTTCGGGCTGTGAGGAGCGCGCGAGCGCCTGGGCCTCGGCGAGCGTCACCGCGCGGCCCCGGGTGGCGCTCTGCGCCCACAGGGTGAGGGGAACGAGCGTCAGGGCGATGGTGGCGACGAGCCCGAGGGCGCGGTGGTTCTGGCTGGGACGGGATTGGAACAGCATTTCGATCCTCCTGGTGGTGGGGTGGGCCATGCCCGTGACACTGACGGGAAGCGGGGGTGAATCGGAGGCGCGCAGGGCCGCGTCGAGCAGGCAGCGCGCGTAGTCGTGCGGACGGGCCTTGCCTCCGGACACGAGCGCCTCGTCACAGGCGAGCTCCTGGCAGGTGGCGAGCCAGCGCCCGAAGGCGCGCACCGCGGGGTTCCAGAAGAAGAGCCCGTCCAGGAGCAGGCGCACGTAGGCGAGCACCGTGTCGCGTTGGCGGTGGTGTTGGAGCTCGTGCAGGACCGTCATCCGCAGGCCCGCTGGGTCCTCCAGGAGATGGGCGGGCACCGCCACCCAGGCGCTGGGGTGGGGCGCCGGACGCGGGAACCGGTGGAGAAGGCGCTGGTCCCCGTGTCGAGGAGGACCACGGCCACACGGCCCACCTGGCGCAGGCGGGGCAGTGCTTCGAGCTGGCGCAGCAGTCGCAGGTGCTGGCGGAGCTCCCGCGCGCAGTGCACCCCCGTGACCGTTCCGAGCAGCAGCACCACGGCCAGCCCCACCGGGAAGGACGCGGGTGCCTCGGTGGCGAGGGGCGCGGAGGGGCGCGGAGGCGCGTTCCAGGCCGGCTCTGGCAGTCGCGTGGTGAGCCGCACCACGGAGCGATCGAAGGTGAAGAGGGGCCCGGTGGGCACCAGCCCGCGCACGCTCATGCACGCGGGAGGGAGCAGGAGCGCGAGCGCCAGCGTCACGCGCCCGGCCCACAACGTTTGCCGTGCCGACAGCTGGAGGCCCAGCCACCCCAGGAGGGCGAGGGCGGCGCGCAGCAGCGCGTAGCCCAGGGTGAGCAGGAGCGCCACGCTCACATAGCCCGTGGTCCACGGGCTCGCGAGGGCGCTCATGACCGGGAGTCCTTCTTGGCGAGCAGCTTGCGGATCTGCTCCACCTCCTCGGGGGAGAGCGGAACGGCCTCGACCAGGCGCTCCACCAGGGCGGAGGGTGTGCCGTCGAAGACCGTCTCCACCAGGTGGCGCACGCTCTGCAGCTCGTAGGCCTCGCGCGGCAGCACCGCCGAGTACAGATGCCCGCGGCCCACCTTCCGGCTGCGCAGCACCCCCTTCTGCTCGAGGATGCGCAGCACCGTGGACACCGACGTGTAGGCCAGCTTCCGCTCCAGAGGCAGCGCCTCGAGCACGTCCGCCACGCTCACCTCGTCGTGACGCCAGACGATCTGCATCAACTCCAGCTCCACCGGCGTGAGCGGCTTGGGAGCTTCGCTCTGCGATGACTTGGACACGGTCCCGACCTCCGGAACCGTAAACTACTAAGACCTTAGTTGATTGGCAACTAAAGTCTTAGTTCTTCGTCATCCGGGAGCCGGGGAGGGTGGGGGACGTCCTATTGCAGCGCGCCGTGGATGGCGCGAAGCAGGGACTGCTCGCTCGAGGTGCTCTGGTCGCCAGCCAGCTCCCAGATCATGATTCCGCCGTACTGCTTGCCCAGGGTCGTCTTCGCGCGCATGGTCGCGAGCCCGTTGTACGAGTACTGGGCGCCGTCGGCGTTGATCCAATCCGCGTTCCAGGCGTTCGGGTACTTCGCCAGGATGTCCTTGTAGAGCACGTACTTGCTGCTCTGGCCGCCACAGTTGCCCCAGCAGTAGCCGTAGAAGGGCACGCCGAGCACGATCTTGTCCTTCGACACTCCTTGTTCGCATAGAAGGTGAGCGCGGTCTGGGCCTGCGCATAGCTCGAGTGCTCGCCCGCGCCCGTCCAGGTGCCCGCGTTGTCGTAGGACATGACGGTGATGAAATCGAAGGAGCGCAGCGTGGTGTCCGACATGCCGTACTGCATCCACTGCGCGACGGCGGCCGTCACGGGAAGACCACGCGGACGCGCCTTGGCGATCAATTTCGCGATGAACGTGTCGTACAAGGCGCCCATGCGATCCGGCGCTTCCACGTCCACGTCGATTCCGTCCATGTTGTTGGAGACCACGAAGTCGATGATGTGGTCCACGAAGGCATCGACCTTGCCGGGCTGGTAGAAGGGCGTGATCCGTCCGTCTCCACCACCACCACAGAGCGAGGGGAACACCTTCACGCCCTTGGCATGCGCGGCGTTCACGAACGTCGCGATATCACTGCTCGGCGCCAGCTCCAGGTGCCCGTTCGCATCGCCCAGGGCGAAGGCGAGGTTCACATGGGTGAGCTTGGCGAAGTCCACCCGACCGACCCAGCTCGCGTAGGAGCCGTACCAGTTGGGCAGATAGCCCACGACGCGCGTCCGCGTCGTCGTCGGCGGCGGCGTCGTCGGGCCCGAGGGTAGGCCGGAGATCGCCAACTGCTCCCAATTGCCGAACGCGCCGCCGTACGCGAACACCGTGCCGCCGCCGCCATTCTCCGCGGACACCCAGTGGCCCGTCGTCACCGTCTGCAGGCCGACGATGTCGCCGTTGGAGATGACCCCACTTCCACTCTGCTTGACGATGCGGAACGTCTCCCACCCGAGCGCATTCGCGCTGGCGGCGTTGAGCGAGGAGCCTCCGCCGTTGGCGGCCTGGAAGTACTGCCCGGTGCCCGCGATGATGAAGACCGTGTCCCCACTCTCGAGCGAGCCACCGTTGATGTCGTCGAGGGTGAACTGCTCCCAGGCCTGGGCGCTCGTCGCCGTCGCGATGACCGCGCCGCCTCCGTTGTTCTGGGCGCCCACGTAGCGGCCGCCGAGCACCGTCTTGAAGCTCACGCCAGAGGTACGCAGCGCGCTGGAGGCGACCTCGGTGGTGCCGTCCTGTCCGTTGGGCGAACCGCTCGCCGGGGAGCAGGCGCTCGTGAGGAGCAGCGTCGCGCACGCGGCACGAAGGAGTCTCACGGAGCGGTTGTCATGGAAGATGGATGGGGTCTCGGCCGGACGAAAGTGGAGTGGGTCATTCCCGGAGGAGGCGCCAGCCGTTGATTTCGGGTCAGCGGAATAGGCTGAAAACCGAAAAAACTGGTTCTTCCCTGTTTGACTGTAAAAATTACCTTTCGAGGCCCTTCGGTTCGTGCGGATGCACCTCATTCGCCTTGACGCTCTCCCCGGTGGAAGCGGAAGTGCCGATCCACCGCGAACGTCTTCTCATCGATCGTGATGGCCAGCGTGCCGCCTCCTTCCAGGAGGATCTCCAGCGTGTGGTTGTCCGTGAAGTGGATCGCCGTGGGCACGGGCTCCATGTAGCTCTTGAAGGGAACCTCTTTCCTCGCGAACAGACGGCTCGGGGCGCTGAGGACGACCTCATAACCATAGGCGTCCGTTGCTCCGCCATCGAGTTCGATGAGTACGGCCTCGTACTCGCCATGCGCCGAAAGGGCCCTGGCCAGGACATTGCCCGCCTGGGTGCCCGTGTCCGAGAACAGGGCATACCCGAGAGCGCCCAGGAGCAAGAGGGGGAGCACGAGCAGCAGGAGCATCGCGAGTCGCCGCGTGGGCCGGCGAGTTCCTCCCGGTGCTCCACGCTCGCTGGGCGCTCACTCATGGGGCCGCTCTCGCGAAAGGGCCCGCTGGCGCGGTCGAGAGCCTGTTCGAGCGTTTGCGGATTTCGTTCCAGATGTGAGGCGGCTGGACGGTGGCTCCAACCTCCTCCCACAGACTGAAGCCCGCCTTGACACGCATGTAGGCGACATCCGGGCCCCGCTCGTTCTCGAGCATCTTCTGGTGGATGAAGGACACAGGATCCATGGGGGCCTCGGGGCTCAGGGGGCTCGCGCGGGCAGGACGGAGAGGTGATGGGGGCCATCGTCTGGTTCGAAGGCCAGGGTGCGGATGGGTCCGAGGAACTCCTCGCGTTGTTGCGCCGAGCAGGTGGGCAGGAAGATCCTCAACACCCGGGGATCATAGAACCGGAAATAGAGGCGATGGTCGTTGCCCTCGGCCTCGACCATCAGGAACTTGCGCAGGTGGCGCCTCAGCTCGAGGAAAGGCGAGGGACAGGTCAGATAGATGCCCCAGTTCTGCATCCAGCCCTCGAGCGTCAAGGACTCCAGCAGCCGTGACTGAGGCGGAAGGCTCACGAGGTAGGGGGCCACCTCCGCGAGTGCTTGTCCCTGTGTTCCCTCGTAGAGGGACTGGTACTCCTCCACGGACTCCTGGAGCAACTCCAGGATCCGGGGCGTGCGCGCGGCGTCGAGGATGGCGAACAGCGGCGCCTCCTCGGCGAGCGACTGCAAGGCTCGAAGGTTCTGCCGTGCGGCATCTCTCGCCTCGGGAGGAGGGGGAGCCTTGGGCGGGGTGAAGCCCTCGATGAACACCGAGAAGTCGGTCGAGCCCGCGCGGATCCAGCTCTTGTTGAAGACTTCCGCGGTCCCCGCCGGCTGTCCATCCAGCAGGGTTCCCATGGCGCTTCCCAGGTCGCGCAGGTGGCAGTGCGCGCCGTCCCACGCCAGCTCGAAGTGCTCCCGGGACAGCTGAACATCGTTGGGGAGTGAAATCCCCTGGGCCGTTCCGCGCCCGACGCGAAGTGCCTGCCCCGGATGGACGATGAACTTGCTGGGGGAACTGGCTCCCCACAGAACCTGGAGGACCAGTCGTCTTCCTTCACTGGACTCACTCATCGCCCACCGTCTCCTTGTCAGCGTGGTTTCGCGAAGCGGTTCGACCGGTGTCTGTTGCCAGCTCAAAGCTTGCAGATCGGCTGGAGCTCCGCGTCGTAGAACCCCTCGCCGGAGACGTAGATGAGGCCGTTGTGCTCACGCGCGAGCCAGCTCTCCAGGTTGTCGACCATCTCCCAGCAGTCCTCGGAGGCCCCCTTGGCGTCGAGCTCGAAGACGATGAGCTTCCGGGTGCCTTCCAACCGGGAAACCAGGGCGGAGTGCTTCGTCGCCGGGCCCGCGCTCTGGAGCGCCTCGATGGCCTCCTCCACCTCTTCCTTCAGTGCCTCCACCCGGGTTTCTCGCTGCAGGACAACGGGGCGTTTACGTGCCTTGTACTCGATCTTGATCTCCGCCCAGTTGGCATCGTCGTCCTTCGCCGAGGCAGGCGCCAGGCTGATGTGGGGGAAGGATCGAAATAGACCCCTTCCTCGATGAACCCGGTGATGTCCCGGACCCGGATGGGTTGCTCTCCCTGGCAGAACACGTAGATGAACACTTATCTCCTCACTTCGTCTCTCTGCTATTCCTTCCAAGTCCTGACATCGATGACGTCAGGATTTTCACCATATTCGTAGATAATACGTTTTGATGAGTCCGACTTGTCAACATAAATGAGCTTGTCTCCCTCCTTGATGGCACCCAGCTCGATCTTGAGCTTGTCGCGCAGGCGTTTGATGGGAGTGCCCTTCTTGAGAATGGAATCCACCTCGACGTAGTCCGTGCCTCCGGACGCGTTGTCGTTCCTGATGAGGTCGACGTATTTCCCATTCAGGGAGACGGTTTCAACGTTCGTGAATCCCTCCTCCTCGAGCTCGCGCCGGGTCCTGACCTGATCCGAGCCTCCACCTCGTCCGGGACGGCCTCCCTTCGCGGCCGCGTTGAAGTGGAGCTTTTTGTAGGTTTCGAAGTCGAGGAGTTCGCTCCGTGTTTTCTTTTTCCTGGTGAATTCGTTGTGGCGATAGCGATTGTACCGCCATTCCGCGGCATTGGGGGCGTCGAAGCCGGGCGGCTTTCCTTGGGGAGGTCTGGGCGGCCAATGCGTGATGTCATCCACGAGGGGCGCCACGAGAGCCGCCGTGCTGGAGAGAGCCGCCACCGCGCCCGGCGCGGTGGCGGGCGGACCGCTCGACGAAGAAGCCTCGGGGCTTTCGGCGGGAGACCCGGCCGCTAGAGCCTGGGCCGCCTCTTGCTCCCTCCTCCTCTTCTCACACTCCTCGCAGAAGGGAGTGCCGTCCCGGGCCGCCACCACGACGGTCTGCGCTTGCGCGGACGAGCCGATGATGACCGTGGGACAACCCATCACGAGGACCCCGCCATGGGAGGTGCCATCCCCCAGGCGAGCGGCGGGCTTGCCCCCGATGATGACCGTGGACTCGCCCTGGGAGATGGAGTCGGGCGGTCCGCCAAAGCACACCAGGCTGTCACCTATACGGGCGGCGGGCATGCCGCCGATGATGACGGTGGACTCGCCGGAGGACGTGGGTCCTCCGACATGGGGGACCGGTCCTGGCTCCACCCTGGGACACACGTGCATGTCGCTGATGCGCGCGGCTGGAGGCATGGGGTTCTTCCTCGGCGTCAGGTGCCATTAGAGCAAATCGAGGATGACGAACCCCGAAGTGGTTTCGTGAATCGTGGGGCGTACGCCCCAGACGGCTTCCAGGGCCTGGCGCGAGAGAAACTTCCTGGAGATGCCATTGTAGTCGCCGACCCGCTCCTTGGGCGGTGTCTCCAGTTCGCGCATCAAGCCCTCGGCGCCAGCACTCTGCTTCGGCCAGCTCAGCAGACGCCGGGCGAATTGCTCTGGATCGATTGGCTTCAGGTGCTCCTCGTCATCCTTGTAGACGATGAACGCGGTGGCCTGGGTCGCGTTCGCGAGCGATTGGCAGATGCGGGTCAATGCTGCCTTGGGCTCTTCTTCCGCCTTCAGTTGTGCCACGTTCGGGAAGAGTTGACGATCGAGGAGCGTTCCGAACCTCACGGAAAGGCAGGGGGCGCCTTGGGGTTGGGGTGGATACCGGTACAAGCTGACCCGGGTATGGAGTTCGGTGGAGTGGCTCCAGAGGCTGCAATCCAGGGCAAGACCCAGGTTCAACCGGACGAATTCGTCCAGGCTGAACTGGCTCGCGTCGAACGCTTCTCCAGTCACCCAACCCTCTTCGTCCTCCAGGTACTCCAGGCCCGCCAGACCGTCGCTCGGATTCTGCATCTTGAACTCCGAGCCAAGACACCCGGCCACACGGGTCCACAGGTCGCTCATGTCGCCGGCGAGCGGTGAGTAGTCCACGTTGATCACGCGGCCTGACATTTCAATGCTCCTGGATGAGGCGGTCGTAACCAGCACCCTTGTTGGTCATTTTCCGCCCATTGCTCCTGACGAAGCGTTTGATCGCCCGGGCGCGCTGTTTTCCGTCACCCGGCAAGGCGAGGTGTACGATCGTACCGGGCGGCGCGACCAGGGGATCCTGAACCAGTTGCATCTCCTTGTAGAGCTGCCCGACATCGACGGCCTGGCCCGACTCCTTCACCTCCTTGTACGTGCCCTTCGCCGTGACGACATCGAACTCCGCGAGGAGTTTGCCGCACGCCTCGCAGGAGACCGTGACGGAGACCTCCCTGGCCTTCGTGTCTCGTGCGACCTTGGCCTCGAAGCGCTTGTCCTGGGCCCCACTGCGCGTGCTTTCGGCGGCTCGGATGAGCGCACGGCGCTTCTCCGGGTCCTTTTCCTCCATCGCGGCGATTCGCTTCTCCTCGGCGAGTCTGTCGAGGCGTCCGGCCTCATCCTCCAGGCTCTTGGCGAGCTCTTCCGGAGAGCGCGTTTCGCTGCCAAGAGGAGGGGTTCGCTGGAACTGGGCGTGGGTGCACTCGTCGGAGGCCTTCTTCGGTACTTGTTGCCGTTGTTGCCCGCTACCGCTCGTCGCCGCATGGCCTGGACCGCCGCCGTTGGGGGACTGCGGACTGGCCATTCCCGCCGCTGACTGGGCAAGAGCCCCCGTCACTGGCTGGGCAGGGGAGGTGCCCCCCGACGAAGACGCGCCGGTAGCACTGACGGATGACTCCTGCTGTTGCTGCTGCTGAGCTTCTTCCTGCGCCTTCTTCTTCTTCTCACACTCCTCGCAGAAGGGAGTGCCGTCCCGGGCCGCCACCACGACGGTCTGCGCTTGCGCGGACGAGCCGATGATGACCGTGGGACAACCCATCACGAGGACCCCGCCATGGGAGGTGCCATCCCCCAGGCGAGCGGCGGGCTTGCCCCCGATGATGACCGTGGACTCGCCCTGGGAGATGGAGTCGGGTGGTCCGCCAAAGCACACCAGGCTGTCACCAATCCGGGCGGCGGGCATGCCGCCGATGATGACGGTGGACTCGCCGGAGGACGTGGGTCCTCCGACATGGGGGACCGGTCCAGGCTCCACCTTGGGACACACGTGCATGTCGCTGATGCGCGCGGCTGGAGGCATGGGGTTCTCCCTCGGCGTCAGGTACCGTCATCCGCCAGGGTGGGCTGCGTGGGTTGCGCCGGGGCGGCGTCCGTGGGCGCGGTGGGCTTCGCGCCGCTGCCGGGAATGGGCGCCCCGCTGGTGTTGATGTAGACCATGGTGCCCTTGATGGAGATGCCACTGGCGTCGATGGTGATGAAGCCTCCCGGCCCCGGATGGTCAATCCACTCGCGGCCTCGATGACGACGTTCGTGGATTTGAGGTGGATTTCCTGGCCGGCCTCCAATGCATGTTTCTGCCCCACCGTCACCTGGAGATCCTTGCCCACGATGAGCGATTGGGTGGCGTCCACCTGCTCGTTGAGGTTGCCCTTCACGTGCAGGTGGCTGTTCTTGAGGATGAGTTCCTTCTTGTGGGCCTCGATGATGATGTCCTGGTTTCCCTCGCCGTCGATCCCGCCCACCAGCAGCTTCATGTCTCCGCCGATGTGCTCCTGGTGGTGCCGGTGGATCTTGAGGCTCTTGTCCCGGTAGATCATCTCGTTCTGATCGCCGACCTTCCCCTCCTTGAGCTGGCTGCCAATGGTCTGGTGGCGATCATGCAGGATGTTCTCGAAGGAGTCGTTCTTCACATGCTTGTCCATGTTGCGCTGGGCATGCATGAAGATCTGCTCCTGGCCCTTCTTGTCCTCGAAGCGCAGCTCGTTGTAGCCGTTGCCGTTCAGCGAGGTGTTGGACTTGATGGTGCTCTTGGTCTTCTCGTCCGGGAGCGGGTAGGGCACCGGGTTCGCGCCGTTGTACACGCGCCCGGTGATGATGGGCCGGTCCGGGTCGCCCTCGATGAAGTCGACGATGACCTCCTGCCCGATGCGGGGGATGAACATCCCGCCCCAGGACTCACCCGCCCAGAGCTGGCTCACGCGGATCCAACAGGAGCTGCGCTCGTTGCGCTGGCCTTGCCGGTCCCAATGGAACTGGACCTTCACCCGCCCGTACTCGTCCGTGTAGATCTCCTCTCCCGAGGGGCCGACGACCACCGCCGTCTGCACTCCGCGCACCTGGGGCCGGGGGGTCGTCCGGGGCGGGCGGAAGGGCGTCTGCTCCGCGATGCAGGTGAAGTTGTTGGAGTAGTTGAAGTCTCCTCCGTCGGACTCCTCGTCGAGTACCTGGGACTGGTGGCCATAATGGCCCACGCTGGTGAGGAGATAGCGCGCGTTGTAGTCGGCGCGGGAGTGCTCCGACAGCGTGAACAGGGAGCCCGGGCAGAAGCGCTCGCAATCACTCTCCCCTGTCCCACCTTGCGGCCCGCCTGCCACTCCTCCAGCCGCAGCTTCGCCAGGCGCTTGCCCTTGGCGGAGCTGCCATCGCCGGGGTGTTGGTACTCGCCCGGATAGTCGTAGACCTCCAGGTCCGCGTCCTCCTGCGCCTTGCCATCCGCGTGCAGGGACAGGTCCGGCTTCTTGAAGTTGAAGTCGCGCAGGCTCACCGTGCCGGGTTGGATTTCCTCGGCGAACCGGAACCGCTGGACGTGCTCCGCGTCGACGACGAAGCCGGCCGGCCGGCGGAACGGCAGCAGCTCGCCGCCGGGGATGGGCTGGTTCGCCGAGACACTGTCGCCCATGACGAGCACATGTTTGTCCGCGTGGTGCTCGAAGTAATAGAAGATGCCATCTTCTTCCATGAGCCGGCTGACGAAGGCCCAGTCCGACTCGCGGTACTGCACGCAGTAGTTGCGAGGCTCGTAGGTGTTGCTCAAGGAGAACTTGAAGTGGTCGCTCGAGATGCCCGCTTTCTCGAAGACCTTCTTGAGGATGTCCGGGGTGGTCTCGTCCTGGAAGATGCGGCAGTCGTGGCGGTGCCGCAGGCGCCACGTCTGGGGCACGAGGCTGGCGTGGTAGATGGCGTGGCGATGCAGCTCGTTGACCTGCTCGAAGCGGCAGACGATGCCATGAACGAAGCGCGGCGCCGATTCCCCCACCAGGGTGAGCAGGGCCGTCTTGCCCACCACGTCGGAGAAGTCGAGCGACTGATTCTCGCAGGCCAGCTTCAGGTGGAACTCGAACGGGCTCGACATCGCCTCGGTTCCGGAGAACTGGATGACCCGCATCTCGTCCGGACAGCCGTTGACGGCGAAGCGGAACAGCGAGGTGCTTCCCAGCAATGAGGCTCGTGCGACCATGACACCTTCCCTGGGGACTCAGCCGCCAATGACGGGAGATTTCCGGACGTACCGGGGGGAACGAAGCTGCTCGAGCATGAACGCGGCCACGTCGGCCCGCGCGATGCGCAATGGCACCTTGCCCTGATCAATGGATACCTGGTGCCGTCCGCTCGCCGCGGCATCCGTGAGCCGCGTGGGCCGGACGATCACCCACTCGAGCGAACTCTCACGAATCACCGCCACGCGCTGCTGCCAGCCGTGGGTGTTCGTCCTCGGGCGGAAGCGGGCCATGAGCTTGTCGAAGAGCGCCGCGGGTCCCCAGCCATCCCCCTGCTCGTGGAAGGGGACATAGATGAGGCGCCACACCTGATGGCGTTGCATCGCCGCGACGATGTTCTCCGTCCCCCGGGCGATGGCCTCGGCGTCCTTGCGCCCCGTGGGGCCCAGCGCGCACAGCACGGCATGGTGGTTCTTCACGGCGTCCTCCACCGCGCTGGCGTCCTCCACCCGGCCCTGGAGGTGCCGCAGCCGGGCGTGGGCCGGGGGAAGCGCGCGTGTCCCGCGCGAACGCGGTGACCCGGTGTCCCGCCGCGAGCGCCTGCTCCACCGGGCACCGCCCCGTGCGGCCCGCGGCACCGAAGACGAGCAGCGGCAGTCCGGGCTCCGGAGCCGGCTCCTTCTTGCGCTCCGGCCCGTACGTGACCGCGTCTCCCCGGCCCGTCACCGAGACGCCAATCTCCTCTGGCAGGGGCTTCTTCACGGCGTGCTCTTCGCCTGGGCCACGGAGGCAGGCTCGATGGGGATGGCGCCCGCCAACAACTCCAGCTCCATCAACCGCACCCACATGGACGCGTCCGTCGCCACCAGGCGGTTGCCCTCGACCCGGAGCTTGCGCTCGGACTGGGCCCGCCGGTACGCGCGGGGCGGCATGGAGGGGAGCTTGGGATTCAGATCGTCCATCGCCACCTCCTCGTTGATGGAGATGCCCTCGGGCGTGTACTTGAGCGTGGCGGTCTGCTGCACCTTGCGGTGCATCCCGCTGGGCAGCTTGAGCAACTGCTCCCGGGCGAAGGGGAACCACGCGGGGCCCAGGCACTTGCCGTCCTTGCTCATCACGGACTCGGAGAAGAACCGGCCATTGCGCATGGGGAGGATGCGGGCGAACCGCCGGCACACCGTGGGAGTGTCCAGGCTGCATTGCTCGCCCTCGGCGACCAGGAGGGTCGTGTCACCGCTGCGCTCCAGCCGCAGCTGGGAGTGGAGGGGAAAGGAGCGGAGGCTGCCGAGCGCGCGCACGACGATGCCCTTGTCCGTGCGCTCCACCAGTCCCACGGGCCCCAGGGCCTCGCCGTTGGCGTAGCGCCGCGCGATGACCCACACCAGCCGGAGGTCCGCCCGGAGTGTCGTCATCACGAGATCCTCGTCCGAGAGCTGCTTGGACATGGGCAGCAGCTCCGCCTCGGGGCCGGCTTCCCGGCACTCGTCCGCCATGGGCTCCTGCCACACCACCGGGGAGCCCGAGCAGTCCAGGGTGGGCCTCGCCAGGGTGCGCGCCTCACGGTCGAAGCCGTGGAGCAGCAGGTCGAACCACTCCTCCGCGGAGAGGACGGGCCGCTTCTCCCGGGCCACGTCGATGGAGCAGAGGGCTTGGGTAGGGGGCCGGGCCGCGCATCCGAAGAGGAGCAGAAATCCCGTGCTCACGAGGGTCGTCAGTCGTTTCATGGTGTTCCTGGCCTCTGGGCGCGAGGGCTCACGCCCGGGTCTCGGTGAAGTGGGTGTGCCAGCCGCCCTCGGGGGTGAGCCCCACGTGCAGACGGGCCGGAGCACTTCCTCCGGCCAGGCACTGCAACAGGTTCCGGGAGACCTCGGGCATCAGCGAGCCGCGCAGCAGGTGTTCCACGTTGCGCGCACCCGTCTCCGACTCGGTGCACCGGCGGGCCAGCACGTCCACGAGCTCGGGGGCGAAGGTCGTTTCGATCCGGTGGGTGGCGCGAAGCCGGTCGGCGAGCACCGAGAGCTTCATTCCGGCGATCTCCTTCATCACCTCCTGGCCCACGGGGAAGAAGGGGACGATCGTCATGCGCGCGAGCAGGGCGGGCTTGAAGTGCTGGCTGAGCGTGGGCCGGATCGCCGCCACCACGTCCTCCGTGCTGGGAGTGGCGCCCCGCTCGTGCATCCGCATCACCACGTCCGAGCCCAGGTTGCTGGTGAGGATGAGCACGGTGTTGCGGAAGTCGACCGCGCGGCCCTCGCCATCGGTGAGCATCCCCTTGTCGAACACCTGGTAGAAGAGGTTCATCACCTCCAGGTCGGCCTTCTCGCACTCGTCCAGCAGGACGACGGAGTAGGGCCGCTGGCGCACCGCCTCCGTCAGCAGGCCTCCTCGCCATACCCCACGTACCCCGGCGGGGAGCCGATGAGCCGGGAGACGGTGTGCTTCTCCTGGAACTCGGACATGTTGAGCGTGGTCATGAACCGCTCGCCGCCATAGAGGCTGTCGGCCAGCGCGAGCGCCGTCTCCGTCTTCCCCACGCCGCTGGGGCCCACGAAGAGCAGCACGCCAATGGGGGCCTCCGGATCGCGGATGCCGGCCTGGGCGACGCGCAGCGTCTCGGCCACCTTCTGGATCGCCGCGGGCTGTCCGCGCACCCGCGCCTCGAGCCGCTGCTCCAGGTGGAGCACGGCCTCCATCGCGTCGGTGCGCATCTTCCCCACGGGAATGCCGGTCCACCCCGCCACCACCTGGGCCACCACCTCCGCGTCCACGTCCCCGTGCACCAGCGGCTCCTCGCCCCGGACCCGGGCCAGCGCCGCCGCCGCCTCGTCCACCGCGCTCGGAGCACTCCGGGCTCCTGTCCCGCGGGCACCTCCGACAAGGCCTTGCGCGCGGCCTGGAGCGCGGCCACCGAGGCGCGCTCCTCCTCCCAGCGTCCCTTCAGGGTGGCCACCTGATCGTGCAGGGCGCGCAGCTTCGCCTCCAGGTCCTCCAGCTCCGCCGCGTCCCCCGAGTGGCCGTCCGCGAGATCCTGCGCCGCGCATCCCGCTCCCGCTCCACGCCGGCGATGCGGGCCTCCAGCGCCGTCAGCTCCTCGGGCCGGGTGGACTGCGCGATGCGCACGCGCGCGGCCGCCGTGTCCAGCAGATCCACCGCCTTGTCCGGCAACTGCCGCCCGGTGATGTAGCGCTGGGACAGGCGCACCGCCGCGGTGATGGCCTCGTCCCGGATGATGACGCCATGGGCCGCCTCGTAGGTGGCGCGCAGGCCCCGGAGCATCAGCACCGCGTCCTCCTCGCCCGGCTCCTCCACCTTGACGGGCTGGAAGCGGCGCTCCAGCGCGGCGTCCTTCTCGAAGTACTTCTTGTACTCGGACCAGGTGGTGGCCGCGATGGTGCGCAGCTCGCCCCGGGCGAGCGCGGGCTTGAGCAGGTTGGCGGCGTCACTGCCCCCCGCGGCGCCTCCCGCGCCGATGAGGGTGTGCGCCTCGTCGATGAAGAGCACGAGCGGCACGGCGGAGGCCTTCACCTCGGCGATCACCGCCTTGAGCCGGTTCTCGAACTCGCCCCGGACTCCCGCGCCCGCCTGCAGGAGCCCGATGTCCAGGCCCAGCACCTCCACGTTCTTCAGCGAGTCGGGCACCTCGCCCTTCACGATGGCCCAGGCCGGCCCTCCACCAGCGCCGTCTTGCCCACGCCCGGCTCGCCCACCAGCAGGGGGTTGTTCTTGCGGCGCCGCGAGAGGATGTCCACGAGCTGCCCCACCTCGCGGTGCCGGCCGAAGACGGGATCGATCTTCCCCTCGCGCACCCGCGCGGTGAACGACGTGGCGAAGCGCTTCAGGGCGCCTTCCTCGGCTCCGCCCGCGGACGAGGGCGCGGAGGCGGGCCGTCCGCCCTCGGGCGGCGCCACTTCGACCGTCTCCGCCGAGGGCCGCAGCACCTCCGCGAGCGAGCGCTTGAGCTCATCGACGGGGATGGCGTCCAGCTCCGGGAAGTACTCGGCGGTGTAGCGGCTGCGCCGCAGGATGAACTGGGCGAAGAGCACCCCGGAGCGGATGCTCGAGTCCCCCAGGTGCAGGGACGCGAGCAGCCGGCATCCTCGAACCACTGGAAGACGGACTCGGAGAAGACGGGCCGGGCGGCGCTCCCGGTGCGCAGCTCGCGCAGCGCCCGCTCCACGCCCTGGAGCAGCCGCCGCCGCTCCACCCCGAAGCGCTGGGCCAGCAGCGCCGTGTCGGAGTCCTCGGCCTCCAGCAGTTGCGCGAGCAGGTGCTCGACGACGATTTCGTGGCAGTGGCTGGTGTTGGCTCGGCCCACCGCGCCCTCGAGCAGCTGGGTCGCGGTGGGAGTCAGTCGCTTCACGAGGGCATGAGGTTCGACGCGCATGGTAGGGGCTCCGGAAACGGCTGGACTCAAGCGGAACCCGGCACGGTGATCCGGTTCTGCCGGTTCGTGCCGAGCCGGTATCCCGTCCGAGCCGGGAGGGCTCTCGCTGGGCGAGTTGGAAGGTGTGCTGGACGCTCTCGCTGAGGAACAACTCGAAGGAGTACTCGAGGGGATCTCGCACGCAGAGCGACACCACCTCGCGCGCCATCGGGTACAGGTCCCCCTCGGGCATCAACCGCCGCCAGGTCTGGGGCGGCAGTGGACCGATCTCGACCTTGAACCGTCCCGTCCGATCAAAGGCCCGGCCCCCGAGCAGCGTGTTGCGTCCGAGCTGGTGGTTGGCGCGGCCCAGCTCCATCCTCGCGTCGATCTCCACCCACCGGCCCACGAACTGGTGCACGGTGACGCGGGCGCCGCCCAGGTCCTCTCCGAGCACGTCCTGCAGGGCCATCTCCAGCTTCTCGGCGGTGCGCACGTAGCTGGCGAGGATGGGGACGATACGCAGCATCTTCCAGGCGGGCAGCTTGCTGGGCCGGCCACGGTCGTAGGTGTCGAAGCCGGCCAGGGCCAGCATGCGCCGGGACCATTGGTCATCACAGGTGGACGTCAGCTCCGTGGTGACGCGGTAGCGCGACTCGATGCGGTAGAGCAGCGAGAGCAGCCGGTGGTGGAAGAGATCCAGGAACTCGCGCCGCACGGGGCGGTCGGGATCTTCCTGGGCGACCTCCTCGGCCACGTACATGGGCAGGGGCGACACCGAGCCGGTGAGGCCCAGGAACGAGGTGACGACCTCGAAGAGGGGCCGCTTCGCCAGCACGTCGTCTTCCTGGGCGGGCACCCGGCGCAGCGCCATGTCGCTGACATCCCCCGAGGAGAAACCCAGGGAGGGGTCATGCCGGAAGCGGATCTGCTCCTGGAGCACGGGCCCCAGCTCGCCCACCCGGGCGGCCCCCGCGGTGAGCCGCTCGAGGAACGCCACCAGGGGGAAGAACCCCAGGCGGTTGACCCGGGGCGCCAGGGCCTCGGAGGCCGCTACAAGAGCGTCTGGGTGCCGTTCCTCGGAAGCCACGAATACTCCATCTGCGAGGGCTGGAGCCGGAGCGCCAGCTCGTTGAAGGCGTTGAGGGTGACGTTCGACGCGAGCAGCTCGTCGAGGATGCAGCCGAAGAGGAAGGCGTCTCCGGTGCCCATGAAGCTCGTTCCGTCGATCTCCAGGAGGGTGCGGGTGCCCCGCACGGGCACGCCTTGCAGGAAGCGGGTGCAGGCGCGCACCTCCACCTTGCGCATGGCGTTGATGCGCAGCCGGTTGGCCCGGCCCGTCAGGTCATCCGTGAGGGAGTGGAAGTTGTAGAGCTCCAGCAGGCGGCGCAGCACGTCGGCGTCCGCGAGCGACATCTGGTTGATGGCGAGGTGGGAGAGCAGCCGCCAGTGCAGCTCGGTGCCCAGTGGAGCCCGGGCGGGGCGGCTGACGGGGGTGATGTTCTTGAAGCGCGCCTGGGTGGGCGAGGTGAACGTGGCGAGGCACACGTCGCCCACCTGCAGCCGGGTGGGCAGCGAGCGGTTGGTGCACGTCAGATCGACGGACAGGGTCTCCTCGGAGATCGACGGCACCATGTCCCGGGCCGTTTCGAGGGAGAGGTAGGTGTCGATGCCGTCATCGATGGGCGAGGCCGCGCGCCGCAGGCGGTAGAAGGCGGGCTCGGAGCCCTCGCCCGCGCCGTGCGCGAAGTCGAAGAAGGGCCGGTAGTTGCGCCGCTCGTTGCGGCCCGGCTGCAGCCCCGTCACCTGATCCACCGAGTACACCTCGGAGTGCCGTGGCTCCATGTCCGAGGCGCGCAGCAGGTGCTCGCCATCCAGCGTGTGGTGACGCAGCGGGTGGGCCGAGGCCGAGAAGAGGTTGAGGGCGGGCGTGCAGTGCAGCCGGAACATGTCCCGGCCGATCCGGGCCTCCAGCGGGGGCGGGCGCGACAGGTGGAAGGCCAGCTCGAAGCGATCCTCCGCCACGGCCGCGACGGTCTCCAGCTGGTGCACCTCGAAGAAGAGGAACTTCTCGGGCAGGGTGAAGTACTCCTGGAGCTGCCGATAGCCCTCGGACGAGCGGGGCCAGGGCAGCAGCCGGAAGTTCCGATCGAACCCGATGGGCTTGATGGCCTGCGGCGGCAGCCACACGCTCTGTCCGGAGCCGAGGCGCACCTCCACGCCGCGGCAGTAGCGCAGCAACCACAAGAGGATGAGGGCGCTGGTGGCGAGCTCCGAGTGGATGAACAGCCGCAAGCCGCCGGGCTTGAAGACCTCCAGGCGGCCCTGCTCGTGCGCCAGGAAGGACAGGCGCAGCACGGGGGCGGTGCTGGACGACTTGTCGAGCGACGCGTCCTCCAGCGTCAGGGGCAGCAGGTCCACCGGGGACGTGGTCCGGAAGAGACACGAGGTGCCGTCGATGGGGTTGGCCGCCAGCTCCGCGCCCGCCGGCACATGGGCACGGCCTCGCAGCGCGCGCATCTGCGGGGTGAACTCGATGATGGTGGAGGCGGGCAGGGGGCGCAGGTAATGGGGCAGCAGCAGATCAGTCAGGACATGCACCATCTCCGGGATGTCATCCTCCACCCGCTCGCGGATGCGCGCCGTGAGGAAGGCGAAGCCCTCGAGCAGCCGCTCGACGTCGGGATCCGCCCCGCGCTCCACCAGCAGGCCCGCGATGGTGGGGTTGGCCGGCCGAATGCCCGTCCCATCTCCCGGAGGTAGGTGAGTTCACTCAGGTAGTACTTGCTGAACATGCGCCGGCCTCACGGTTCACCACAACTCGAGCTGGCCGCCGGCACCGACCCTCGTCCGGAAGCGGAGGACCTCGCGGCTGCCCCTCAGGGCGAGCTGCGCGGTGATTTCGAACTTCAGTGCCGCGGGTTCGTGCACATCCGGCACGTGCACGACCACGACGTTCTTCAGACGCGGCTCGTACTCCTGGATGGCCGTCCGGATGGACGTCTGGATCTTCTGGAGGGCCGAGGGGTAGGAGTGGACGACATCGTTGAAGTCCAGGATGCCGTAGCCGGGGGAAGAGACGGACTCCCCCCGGCGGGTGTTGAGCAGCACCCGCAGGTGCCGGGTGATGGACTCGAGAGGTGTCTCCTTGTGGGAAGACGGATGCAGGTGGCCCTTCTCGAGCCGGGACAGGAGCCCGCGGGTAGACATGGGGTGGAACCTCGGGGGATGGCCCGGCTAGCGCTGATCCGACCAGGTGTCCTCGTGCTGCACACCACCGTTCGTGTACGTCCACGAGATGGTGTGGAACACGAACGACAGCTCCTCCAGGGGCGGCTCGAAGGAGGTGGCGGGGACGATGGTGCTGGGCACGTACTGCTTGATGTGGTTGATGCGGCCCTGCTTGATGACGACGGTGTAGAACTGCTCCGTCGTGCCGTCGCCCGTGGGGTTGGGGCGGAAGAACTTCATCGTCCCCTCGATGACGGCGTTCTCCACCAGCGCCTTCATGAGCAGGGGCGAGCTCTTGTCGATGCGCTTGCGGATGAGCAGCGGCGAGTACTGGCGCCGGCCGGAGGCGATGCCCGAGCCGCGCTCACGCGCGGTGATGACCTCCTGCTCGTAATAGACACACTCGATGGAGCCGTCGCGCCCCAGGCTCTTCTGGGTACTCTCTCCCTTGATATCCGCGCCATTGGCCTTCAGAAAGAGGTGTACTGTCTCTGCCATGTTGGGCTCTCCCGTTCAACTCGTAGGGGTGGGTGAAGCGCCGGAGCTTGGGGCTCCGGACATGAGGAAGGCGGGACGGGCCGCCATGCACCGCGGCGGTCCGTCTGGGATTGCGGCTCCCGGAGAGGGGCCTATTCCTTGTCGAGCTTGCCGACGAGCGACAGGGTGAAGGACGCGCCCATGTACTTGAAGTGCGGGCGGACCTGGATGTTGCAGCGGTACCAGCCCGGCTGCCCATCCACGTCCTCCACCTTCACCTGGGCCGCGCGCAGCGGCCGGCGCGAGCGCACCACGGGCGCGGGGTCATCCATGTCGGCCACGTACTGGCTCAGCCAGTGGTTGAGTTCGCGCTCCAGGTCCGAGCGCTCCTTCCAACTGCCGATCTGCTCGCGCTGCAGCACCTTGATGTAGTGCGCCGGGCGGCTCATGATGAACATGTAGGGCAGCTGGGTGCTCAGCCGGTAGTTCGTCTCCGCCTGCTTGCCCTCGGGCGTGCCGCCGAAGTACTTGGCGCGCTGGACGGAGTTGGCCGAGAAGAAGGCCGCGTTGTCCGCGGACTTGCGGAACACCAGGCCGATGAACCCCTCCTCGGACAGCTCGTACTCGCGGCGCTCGGTGAGCAGCACCTCGGTGGGAATCTTCGTCTGGATTTCCCCCAGCGCCTCGTATTGGTGCAGCGGGAGGTTCTCCACGGCGCCACCGGACTGGGGCCCGATGATGTTCGGGCTCCAGCGGAACTTGGCGAACGAGTCGGCCACCCGGCTGGCGAGCGCGATGGAGGCATGGCCCCACAGGTAGCGCTCGTGCTCGCCCACCACGTCCTCCTGGAAGTTGAAGGACTTCACGGGGATCGTCTTCTCCCCATAGGGCAGGCGCAGCAGGAAGCGCGGCAGGCACAGGCCCACGTAGCGCGAGTCCTCGCTGTCCCGGAACGAGTGCCAGCGGGCGTACTGGGGACCTCCCAACAGCGAGTTGAGGTCCTTCAGGTTGGGCATGTTGAGATAGTTCGGCTCTCCGAAGAACTCCGCGCTGGCGTTGGAGAGGAACGGCGCGTGCGCCATGGCGGCCACCGCCGCGCACTTGCGCAACAGCTCGATGTCCTGGGGGCCCGGCCCGAATTCGTAGTTGCCGCACAACAGCCCGTAGGGCTTGCCGCCGAACACGCCGTACTCGTTCGAGTAGACGAGCCGGTACAGCCCGCTCTTGACCACCTCTGGCGCGTCCTCGAAGTCCTTGAGCAGATCCTCCTTGGAGACGTTGAGCATCTCCACCCGGATGTTCTCGCGGAAGTCCACCTTGTCGATGAGGAACTTCAGCGAGCGCCACGTGGACTCCATCGCCTGGAAGTCCTTGTGGTGGATGATCTCGTTGACCTGGGCGCTCAGCCGCCGGTCCACCTCGGCGATCATCGCGTCCACCAGCGCCTTGTCCACGCGCTCCTCGGAGGAGCGCTGGGGCGACAGCATCTCGGTGATGAAGGCCTGCACACCGCGCATGGCGATGTCATAGCCCTCGTCCTGCGGCTTGAGCCGCGTCTCGGCCAGGATGGAGTTGAGCAGAGAGGCATTGGTCTGCACCGTCTCCACCGCGAGGCCACCATTCTTCAGGACATTCGTTTCGGTGCTCATGGGTGTCTCTCCCTCTGGCGACTACTGCTTCTCGGGGGTGGTCTCGTCCTGGATGCCCAGCTCGCGCATCAGCTTCTGCCGGCTGTCCGGATCTCCCAGCAGCGACTGGAGCTTGCGGCGGAACGCGGGGAGGTTGCCCAGGGGGCCCTTGAGCGCGTGCAGCGCCGAGCGCAGCTCCAGCAGCGTCTTGAGCTCCGGCACCTGGTTGACGACGCTCTCCGGCGAGAAATCCGCCAATGTCTTGAATTCCAGCGTCATCGGCAGCTCGGCGTCCTTCTCATTGGACAGACGGTCCGGCACCGACAGCACCACCTTCAACTCCTGCTGCGCCATCACCTCGTTGAAGTTGTCCTTGTCCACGTTGATGGGCGCCCGCTCCTCGAGGGGCCGCGGGTCCGGCCGGTGGGTGAAGTCTCCCATCGCCAGGATCTTGAGCGGCAGCTCCACCTGCTCCTGGGCATTGCCGGTGGCGGGCTTGTAGACGATGTTGACGCGTTCAGTGGGCGCGACAGAACTTTCCTTGCTCATCGGCAGGGTGCTCCTTTGGGTGAGAGTCGAGGGGAGAAACGGCGCGGCGAACGGAGGGGTACTGGACGGACTGCGCGCGAGCCAGGATGAGCGAGCGGAGAAGAGTCACGCTGCCAGGAGTCTACTGTCCTAAACGGAAAGCAGCGGCCGGGTCAAGCTTTGACAGACGAATAAAATGAGGCCAGCACTCGCGAGGAAGCGAAGAGGTGTTTTTTTGCACAGTGCGCGTCACGAGGAGGAGTCCTTCCAGGCACTCCGCCGACAACTGGGGCTCCCATTCATCCATCCCCCGGGTGGTGCTCTCGGTGACGAGCGTTTCGTAAAGGGCTTGTGCCATCAGGTGTTGTCCGGAAAGGACACACAACCTCGCGAGTAGGAGGCGCGCCTTGAAGCGGGCTCGGCCCGTGGTGGCCGTGGTCACCTGTTGTTGCAGCCGCGCGAGGGCCTCGGCGACCCGGTCCGCGGCGAGCAGTTCCCGCACCTCGGGGGGCAGCATCTCGGCCCCATCCTCCGGGCGCTCGGCCGTGCGCGGCAGGGGCGCCGAGGGTGCGGTGCGCTCCAGCACCTCGGCCTCCACCCACTTCCGGGTGCGCTCGTCGGCGAGCGGCGTGCCATCCGAGGCGAGCAGGCCCAGGACCTCGGGCATCCGCTGGAGCAGCGCGCGCAGCTCCAGGCGCACGGCCTCGCGCGCGGGGGCATGCGTGGGCCCCAGGCCCGCCAGCGCGGTGGCGCCGTAGCGCTGGAGATCCAGCACGAAGCGGTGTTGCCCCAGGTTCGACTCCGCTTCCTCCAGCAGCTCCGCCCAGCGCGCGTGGGTCTCCAGCCGGTCCAGCTTCTCCCGCAGGGACGCGGGGAGCGCGGGCACCGGTGTCTTGCCGTCCGGTCCGGGCGCGGGGGCTGGGTGAAGTGCAACCAGAGGCCCACCCGCAGCAGCCGGTAGGCGAGCGGATTCGCCGCGTTCGCCTCGCGCAGCAGCCGGGCGGACTCGGCCAACGAGGCGCCGAGGCCGCGCAGGGTGTCCAGGACGTTGTCCGCGCTCCCGGGCTGCTCCCCGGGGAGGACGAGCGATGGCGCGAGCACCGCGGGAGACGCGGCCGGAGCCGGAGACGCGGCCGGACGTGCCGGGGGCTCGGCCGCGGGCGGGGGGGCGTGGGGGGCGGGGCGTCGTGGAAGCGGGGAGGCGATTGCGCAGCCGCTCGACGCCCTCCAACAGGGGCTTCAGCGAGGGCCCCTGTTCCTCGAAGCGCACGCGCGAGACCTCCGCCAGCCTCCGCGTGGCGGTCTCCAGGCCCTCCACCAGCTCCCAGTCCTCGCCCGTGACCTGGACCGAGGGAAGGGACTCCGTCATGCGGGCCACGAACCAGCCCACGGCGTTCACGCGTCCGCGCGGGCGCTGGGCCTCCGGAAACAGCGTGGGCCAGTAGCGATCGAGCACCTCGGTGAGGACCGTCACGCCCGTCACCGCGCCCCGGAGCCCCTCGGTGGCGTGGAGCCCATGGGCCGGTACGAGGTGAGCCAGAGATCCTTGGTGCTCCGCTGGAGCAGCTCGCCCGCGTTGGCCACCACCTTGCTCCAGCTCACGGGCGTGCCCGTGGGGGACTCCAGCCGGGCCACTTCCTGCGCGACGAGATCGTACGCGGGCTCGTGTCTGGCGGACCTGCCGGCGGGCATCTCCTCGGAGATGGGCTCCGTCCAGGTCCGGGCGCGCTCGCGAAGCTCTTCGAGGGAAGGGGGCATGAGGGGGCGCGGCTCAGCACGACAGGGCGTGGAGCAGTTCCTCGAGGTTCGTGGTGGGCGAGTCGATGCGCTGGCGCTGGGGCTCGGTCAGGGACTGGGCGGCCCGGCCGATGGCGGCCTCGCGGGGCGTCCGCAGGGGCCACACGCGGCGTCCCCCTGGCTGGTGCGCGAGAGGTGGAGGAAGAGATCGGGCGTCATCGCGCCCAGGCTCAGCAGCAGGCGGGGCTCTGGCGCGCCGGACCAGATGAAGGCCGGGGGCGCGGACGTCCAGTGCAACAGCCGGGTCGCGAACTCCAGCCACGCCGAGGGCCCGAGCCCGGGGGCAACGGGGCACTCGAGGACGACCTGCGCCGTGCCCTGCTGCCGGTGGTGCTCCCCGGCGCAGGCCGTGCGGAAGGTGTGGAAGGCGTAATAGGCGCCGCCCGGCGGATCCTCGGGGCGGCGCAGGGGCTCGAGCAGCTCCGCGCCGCGCCGCCGCGCCAGTGCTCCCCGCCAGAGCCGCTCCGCCTCGGAGAAGGCGCCGGACGGGGGAAAGGGCAGGGCGTCCACCCGCGCGGTGAGCTCGGGAAGCGACATGGAGGCGGCGGCGTCCAGGAGCGCGGCCCCTCCGTGAGGAAGGGGTGGAAGACCATGGGCAGCAGGGCGAGCCGGTGGGCCGCCGTGGCGGCGGGCAGCTCGGTGAAGATCGCCAGCGGAAAGGCGCGGCCCACGCCGTCCGTGCTCGGCGCGAACACCCCCACCAGCACGTTCTTCTCCTTCGGAGCCGTGAACAGGAAGGAGACCGTCCCCGAGGGCAGCTCACAGCGGGCGGCGCGTGCCGCCTCGACACCCTCGGCCAGCCAGCGCTGGAGCTGGAAGGCGAGGGAGCTGGCGGCGTTGATCCTCAGGAAGTCGGGCTGGCAGGGCGCCTTGCCCACCAGCCCGGCCCGGACGGAGAGGGCGCGCATGTCAGGGCACCGCGACGATGTCGTGCCGCGGCGTCTGGCAGCCCTTGCCGCGCAAGGCGATTCCCTGCGGCGGCAGCACCCTGGGATCCCGGAACAACTGCATCAGCTTCATGGAGGTGTTCCCCGCTGCTCCGAAGAACGGGTGGGCCAGCCGCTCCGGGCGGATGTCGACGGAGACCTGGGCGCCGTTGAACTCCTGGATCTCCCAGGTGGCGGTGAAGAAGCGCCCATCCGTGCTGGGCTCGATGTTCTTCACCCGCTCCAGCAGCCGGAACAATCCCCACTCCCCCGGCTCCTTGAGCTCCGACATATCGCCCTTGATGTTGACGACCTGCAAGGTAGCGCCCAGTTCACCGGCCTGCCCGGGCCAGATCAAACGCTGCCAGATATTGTCGGGGCCGTTGCGATAGAGCACCTCGGTGCCATCCATGATGAATTTGATGGAGGCGATTTCCGAGGCCGAGGTGTCCGGAGAGGTTCCCGCGCGGATGCGGATCTGGAACCGCACGAGCGGCTGCACCTCGTCCCCGGGGAACAGCGCCGTTGACAAGGAATTGAGCCGTTCCAGATAGCGGCACAGGTCCTCCTTGTACATGTCCCTGGAGCCCAGGGCCAGGGAGCACCGCCTGCCATCCAGGATGACATCCTCCTGGAGCTGGTTCTTCACGAAGGTCTTCACCGGCCGTTGGCGGGGCGGAGGAACTCGGACAGCTCGGACAGCGGAGCGTCCTGCTCCGAGTCCTTGGCGAACGGGTAGCGGTTGCCCATGACGCTCATGAAGGGACTCACGATCTCCTCGCACCACTGCTCGCTCTTCTTCGCGGACACGTCGCGGAAGACGATGTCACGCACATCCCGCAGCGGCGGAAGGAGCAGCCTCGTGAAGAGGGCCTGATTTCCCTCCTGGGCCTTGATGAGCATCTCCACGTCCCGGCGGGTGGTCTTGATCTTCTCCAGCAGCAGCCCGGACTCGCCCGGCTTGTCACGGACCACCAGGATGGTGTCGAGCACCAGTCGGAGCTGATCCTGATAGGAGTCGAGCTGGGTGAGCTTCTCTTCCTTGTCGTTCGTGGCGAACTTCTTGTTGATGAAGGCGCTCACGCCACTGAAGTGGTCCGCCACGTTCCGAGGCCTGTACTGGGGTGTCTGGGGAACGCCCTCGGGGACCATGTCATCGAAATCCAGCACGCCCTTGCGTGGAGTCGGCATGAAGTACTCCATGACCCGCTCCTTGGCCGTGGGCGTTTTCTCCTCCGCGCCCTTCTCCACCAGGGGCTCGAGCTGGACGTTGTGCGTCACCGCCTGGAAGAGCCGGCCCAGGGGCGGCGTGGCGCCACGGGTGAGGCTCGTCAGCAGGCGCTCGGTCTGGTCGATGTTCTGGGGCTCCTCGACGCTGATCGACGACAGGAACTCGTCCCATTCCTCGATGTACTGCTGGTAGTAGCGCGTGCGCAGCTCGGCCCTCAGGTTGTTCTCTTCCTCCCTCGAGTCACGATCGAGCACCCAGGCCTGCCGCTCCCGGAAGGACTCGTCCAGCACGCGCTTGAGCCGATCGTCCCAGGCCCGCTTGGTGAATGCACCCCGCACCTTCCTGCCAGAGCGCATTTCCGGGACGGCGCCCACCAGGTCGCCCAGCGTCAGGTCTGGGAATTCCTGACTCGCATCGGCGATGAGTTGCTGAAGTTCCAGCTCCGCCAGCGGCACGCGGTTGAGCGCGCGGCGTGCCCTGATGACCACCTCCGCGTCCCGGACGAATCCCAGTTGCTGGGGGTCGCGGGCCATCATCGAGATGTACATCTTGGCGTGTTGGACGATCTGCTCCTCCACCGACGTGTCCCGGTTCTGCCCGCGGATGTTCCGCCAGTGCGTCACGATCTGCCAGACGAGCCAGGACTGGTGGTCCGCGTCGAGTTCCGGCTCCCGGATGCTGCGCGGCTGGGTGATGAGCAGGTACATCTTCAAGTCATTGAAGCTGCGCCCATAGGCCTCGGTACTGGGATCCCACTCGGGACGCTCCTGGAGTTCGGAGAATCTTTGCAGATCCTGCTTGATGCGCGCGTGCTGCTTGCCGAGCAGCAGCCCCTTGAGCTGGTCGTTGTAGAACGACTGGGCCAGGGGAAAGAGCCGCCCTCCCTGGTACATGCCCATGCGCATCCAGAATGGCGGCCCCTTCACCCGGTGCTGGTCCAGCACCTCGAGCTGACGTTGAAGGGGCGTCAGCTCCACGACCCGGCCGATGTCGTCCGTGGCCTCGAGCTTCACCGAGGTGATGGTGTCACGCACGCCACGCACCAGCTCGAAGTTCTCCACGTAGGACACGGCGGGAAGCAGCAGCACCAGGGCGGCCGTGGCCAGGAAGGCGAGCGTGAGCGTGTAGCGCTGCTTGCGCAGCCGCATCTCCTCCATGGAGCTGCGCACCGCGAGCTTCTGATCCTGGAACATCACCTTGTTGAAGACATCCCAGAGGAAGAAGCTGCGCCCCTCCGTCTGCTCCACCGCGTTGCGTTGGGATCCGAAGACCTCGGCCGCCGCCCCCCGCACCTGCTGGCGCTCCGTGAGGCGCACGTCCTGGGTGCCGCTGGTGAAGTAGAGCCCGCGCATCACGGGCGTGTCCTGGAAGACGCTCTCCATGAACAGTGGCTGGATGAACTCCACCATGCTCTTGCGCAGCGCATCGAAGCGCTGGGGGAACTGGTAGATGCGCTCGCGCGTCTCGAGCTGGCGCTCCTGCCCGACGCGCCGGATGGAGCGCTGCTCCAGCACGGCCGTCAGCTCATCGAAGCGCTTGAGCAGCAGCTCCGAGGGCGCTTCCTGCTGGGCGGACAACGGCACGGTGAAGCCCCAGATCTGCCCCCGCTCCGAGCGAGGCAGGTCCGAGAACATCTCCACGAAGCCGCTGATCAGGTCGCACTTGGTGATCATCACGTAGATGGGCACCACGACCTTGAGCCGGGTCGTCACCTCGTCCACGCGCTCGCGGATGCGCTGGCCCAGCTCGCCGGCCGCCTGCGGGTCCGCGTTCATGAGATCCGTCACGCTCACCGTGACGATGAGCCCGTTGATGGGCCGGCTGGGGCGGTTGCGCGCCAGGATGTCGAGGAAGGACATCCACTCGTCCCGATCCTCCTCGCCCGTCGTGTAGCGGCCCGCCGTGTCCAGGAAGACGGCTTCATTGGTGAGCCACCAGTCGCAGTTGCGCGTGCCTCCCACGCCGCGAACGGCGCCGCCTCCCTTGCTCGACAGGTAGGGGAACTTCAGGCCCGAGTTGCGCAGGGCCGTGCTCTTGCCCGTCCCGGGCGGGCCGACCATCAGGTACCAGGGCAGCACCGCGAGGGCATCCCTGCCACCGCGCGCGAGCTTGGAGTTCTTGAGTGAGGCCACCGCCCGTGAGAACTCGGCCTTCATGGCCTGGACCTCGGGCTGGAGGTCCGGGCGCACCGTCCGGGCCTGTTCCTCGGCCTGGGCGGTGATGTCCTCCTCGATCTTCTTCGCCGCCGCCTTGCGCGCGCGTCGGCGGCGGATGAACGTCCGCACCAGCATCAGCAGGAGCACCGCCCCCGTGGCGGCCAGGCCCATCCACGGCGCCAGGCCGAGCTTGTAGACGGCTCCCCAGATGAGGGCGAGCAGGAGTGTGGCGAGGAGCGAGGCGATCATGGCGTGGCCCTCGTGATGTTGGCCGGTGCAGCTCAATTTCGTGGATCATCCCGGAGGTGCCCCGGTCCAGGCTGAGCAGGAGCCCGCCGTAGACGAGCAGCGCCAGGGCCACGGCGCCCAGGGACATGGCGAGCAGGGAGACCCGCCGCTTGGCGGTGGCCAACACCTCCGAGGGGCGCTCTCCGTGGGGGGCGAGCACGCTGAAGTCGAAGGGGCTGGCCCGCTCCAGCTCCTTCTGCACGGTGTCGATGAGCGTGAGCAGCTCCAGCTCTCCGCCCCGGATGCGGTAGTGGCCCTGGAAGCCGAACAACAGGCAGAGGTAGTAGACCCGGAGGACCTCCGCGCCGTGGGGATCCTTGCGCAGGGCGTTCAGCCGGACGAAGAAGCCGTCACCCGCCACGTTCTCCTTGAAGTAGTGCAGCTGCAACGGGTGGGTCATCCAGAACTGGCGGTACTGATCGGACTTGCCGAGCACCAGCTCGTCCAGCAGCGCCACCAGGGCATAGGCCATGTCCTGCGCGTCCTGGTGGCTGAAGCCGAGCGCCGCGGCGCGCCGCAGCACCTCGTCCACGACGCCCCGGAGGCTGTGGCTCAGCTTCTCGGGAGGCGGCACCGCTCGCCTCCTTCTGTCGAAGCTGGATGATGACGTCGAAACAGTCCCTGGTGGCTTCGTTGACTCGATCCATGTCGCTCCCCCTGGCGGCCTGGGCGGTGATGGCGCTCACTGGCCGTTGGTCGGCACGGCGAGCAGCTCGATGGTGGTGCGGCTGATGTCGAAGGGATGCGGCAGGTACAGGGCCACGTTGCGCTCGCGCATCACGTTCTTCCAGTAGCCGTCCTGCACGGAGAGCGTGAAGTACGAGGTCCCCGGCTGTACGGGGATCTCCGGCGGCGGCCGGTAGGTGACCTTGATGGGCACGCCCGGTGAGGCGGCATGGACGATGTCGCGGATCTCCGAGCCACACGCCACCTTGACGAGCCTGGGGAGCTGCTCGGCCACCTGGGCCTCGGGCAGCTCGCTGCGCACGGTGAGGAAGAACTGGCCACAGCGCTCCATCCGCTCGTCGGAGAGCGACCCGCGGAAGATGCGGTCCGCGCCGAGCTCCATGAACACCGTCAGGCACTGCTCCAGGGCCACGGCGCGCAGCAGCTCGTTGATGCGGCGGAAGAGCTCCTCGAAGGTGGCGCGCAGGTGGGTGTACTGGAACGTCGGCAGCGCGGAGGGATCCGCGTCCGGGGTGAAGGTGCACAGCTGGCCCGCGCACCGCAGCAGCGTCTGGTATAGCTGCTGCGGGCTCACATTGCCGGCTTCCAGGACGTGCTGGAGGTAGGGGATGACGCCATTGAGGGCGTTGAGCTCCAGGAAGAGCGTGACGTCCGAGGCGGTGAACTCGAGCGCGGACTCGTTGCGGTGCCGCCGCCGCGAGGAGAGGGTGCGCTGCTTGCTGACCAGCAGGCGCAGCAGCAGCCGCAGCTCGTGCATCAGGTAGGGCGAGGCGTCGATGCGCAGACAGGGCGGCACGTAGTTCGACACGAGCAGCAGGTTGCCGGACTTGTCCCGTGCCAGCTCGGCGATCTTGATGGCGTCGAAGTCGTCGCGCTGCTCGTTCTCGAACAGCAGCCGCATGTTGCGCTGCGCGAAGGACACCGGCATGACCGAGGTGGAGGCGTGCAGGTCGCTGATGGGCTGGTTCTTGGGCGTGAAGCGGGGGCTCGCCCCCACCTGCCCACTGGGGCCGTAGCTCTCCACCCCGTTGCGCTCCTTGGGAATGCCCAGATAGACATTCAGGGTGTGCTCGGCGACCGCGAAGTGTCCCTCCACGAGCCGGGCCGCGGGCGCTTCCTCCTGCCCCCGCGAGAAGCTCACGGGCAGGCCATCCGGCAGCACTCCGGAGAAGCGCAGCAGTTGCACCGGCCCGCGCGCAGCGCCTCCAGATCGAACTCCTGGGACACCACTCCCCATGTATAGGGAAACAGGGCTCCCAGCCGGGCCTCCACCAGGTTCTCGTGGTACAGGTCCTGCTGCTGCATGTGGTGGGGGCTCATGAACATCCCCTCCGACCAGACGACGCGCTGCGGGGGCTTCATGACTTGCTCCACTGCGGCTTCACGCCGCCTTCCAGGTTGTCGAGGACCGGGTTGTTCATGGGGGAGGACGAGTTTCGGAGGAGATCGATTTGGTAGCCCTGGAGCTTGAAGCGCAGCTGCTCGTCGGTGGTTCTCGGTCCACGCTGGCCCACGGGCTCGTCGGTACAGAGATTCTTGGGAACGGAGGGCAGCACCGTCAGCGTTCGCCAGGAATAGCCGAGCGGCTGCCGGAACAAGCCCATCGCGACCACGAACTGGGTCTTGGGATCCTCGGAATCCACCGCTCCACGGATTGGCCCGGCGCCACGGTGAACTCGGCGACCTGGAGGAGATCCTCCTTGAGCTGGGCTTCGGGTTTGTCCCACAGGGTGCGGAAGCTGGATTGCTCCGCGCGGAGGCTGTCCCGGAGTTGCAGGATTTGCACGAGGGTGGGCATGGAGCGCCCACGGGGATCAGGGTTGACGCGATCCGAGGCTTCCAGTCGGAGATAGAATGGCGGTGGCTTGTCACACGCCTCGAAGCGCTTCGCCGCGCAGGCGGAACAGGCCAGCACGACGAGCAGAGATAACATGAGCCGGGTAAAACCTGTATAAGCCAGATATTGGCTTGTCTGCCGCATCTCTGATCGGACCTCTGACATTGCCCCCTCAAGTCCCGCGTTACGTGTCCCCCGCCCCACCCGTATTGACGCGTACCAGCACACAGACTTGCTGCTCTCTGGAGGACGAAGCAACGGAACTCCAGGGCCCTTTCTGTCGTGCGGGTTCGACGAATGACATGTGCCTCCACGGACTTGCAAGTGGGAGACCCCGATCAATTTCTCTATGCATTTAACCCCCCTTTCCTTTGAGTGAAATCTAACGGAAGTTCCCGCTTGAATGTTCGGGAGAAGACGTTTACTGGTGGATGCCCGGAGTCATAGGGCTGACGGACTTGCTGTGAACCCTTCAAAACCTGTACGTGCCATACACCGCACCAGTCTGGGCTCCGTGAGCAACAGGCGAGGGACTCCCTCGCCCGGCTCGAAGGCCTTGCTTTCCTTATCGAAACGGGCTCATGGTGGTTGTCACTAGCGGACTGAACATCCTGCGAGGGGGGCGGCATGATTCGAGGCCAGTCCGTGTGGGGCCTTTCTCCAAAGAAGTTCGCGCTAGCGGTGGGTCTGCTGCTCGTGGCTGGACCCGCAGGAGCGCAAGGCATCTCCTTGGAAAGGTTGGAGCTGAATCCGGTGCCGCGGGCTCTCTCCTCCTGGGAACGGGAGAGCTGTTACCCCAGGGCGACATGCGCTTGTCTGTCGTGGGGCACTACCAGCACAACCCCTATGTCCTGTCCCGTGGTGGGGTCGTCGAGCAAATCGTCGGGAACCGGCTCACTACGCACCGGCGGCGGCCTACTCCCTGACGAACTGGCTCGAGGTGGAGGCGCAGGTCCCCGTGGTGGCTTTCCAGCGGGGGACGAATCTGATCGACAAGGGAATCGATCCGCCGGTCCGTTATGGACTGTCCACTCCGAGGTTGGGCGCGCGCTGGGGGCTCCTTTCCCAACGAGACGGGAAGTGGGCGGACCTCGCGCTGGGGCTGGACGTCGGGCTGCCGCTCGGAAATGCGTCGGGGCTCTCGAGAGAGTCCGAGGCGCATGTCACACCGCAATTGATGTTCGGTCGGCGCCTCGGCTGGTTCCGGCTGGCGCTGGAGGCCCGGGCGTTGCTGCGCAAGAAGAGCCAGCCGTCGGCCGATGCCGCCATTGAACGGTCGGAGGTCGGCAGCGAGCTGCGCTTTGGAGTCGTGGCGGCCACGGTGGGCCGGCGGTTGCGGTGGGAGTTCAACGTGGCGGGAACCGTTCCCCTGGTGAACCAGCCAAGGTCGGTGGAGTTGCTGGTGGGTCCCCGCTACCGGTGAATCCCACCATGGAGGTGTTCGCGCTCGGGAGCGTGGGGGTGGGGACCGCGCCGGGAACACCGTTGTTCCGTGTGATGGTGGGGACCGCATTTGGTGGTGTGGAGCCTCCGCGGCTACCCGGGGAGACGTCCGTCAATTGTTCGACGGACCTGAAGCACTCGGCGGAGGAGTGCCCCGACATGGACGAGGACTCGGATCAGATCCGTAACGGAATGGACCGATGCCCCTACGAGGTGGGCACGCTGGAGCGCAGTGGTTGTCCCTGGCGGGACGCGGACGGTGACGGAATCGAGGATGCGCTGGATGCGTGCCCGAACGAGATAGGCGATCAGGCGTGGAAGGGCTGTCCCATGCCTGATGACGATGGGGACGGTGTGGACAATGAGCGGGACTCCTGTCCGACCGTGGCGGGCCCACCGGACTCGCGCGGCTGCCCGAAGCATGACCAGGATGACGACGGAATCGAGGATGACGTCGACCTGTGCCCCCAGCAGAAGGGAGAGCCCAAGCTTCAAGGCTGTCCGGAGTCGGACCGCGACGGGGACACCATCGCCAACCGGTTCGACACTTGCCCCAATGTGGCGGGGACCGTGGAGAACCATGGGTGTCCACCCTACGAATTACCGATGGTGACGCTCCAGCGCGCACGCATGGACCTGATGGTGAAGGTTCTGTTCGTGCCCTCTCAACCGGTGCTGGATTCCAGCTCGCATGCCCTCCTGAATTGGGTGGTGAAGGTCATGAACGAGCACCCGGAGTTTCCGCTCGTCTCGGTGGGGGCCCACACGGACAACCGGGGTTCCCCCGATGCCAACCTGCAACTGTCACGTGCTCGGGCCATCGCGGTGATGCAGTACCTCATCCAGAAGGGTGTGGCCCCGGAACGGCTGGAGGCCAGGGGCTATGGCGATACACGGCCCATCGACAGCAATGCCACGTCCATCGGGCGAGAGAAGAACCGCCGGGTGGAGTTCGAAATCATCTGGCCCGACTAGGGCTCGTACAACGCGAGGAGCGATGAACCCATGAACGCATGGTCGCGGGTCGTGCTGTTATTTGTGGGGCTTGGCTCGGTGCCGGTTCTGGCTGAAAAACCTGATTGGGTCGGGCTGGGCTCTGGACGAGAGAGGTCTTCGGCGGTGTCGAAGGTGGGCCAATTCGTCAATCGATATACCCAGGAGTCAACGAACTCCAACCATCAAGGGGCTCTCCCTGGCTTGCGTGCTGCATGTCCGAATCCCGAGCCCAGTTCCGAATCAATGCATGAGAATGAGCCCGATGCTACTTGTCTGGATGAGGTGTTCAAGATCAGCTCTCCATTGCGTGGGGCCTTCTTGAACGCAAATGCGGGATTCACTGTCAGCGGAAAGTCTGCCTCCAGACGTGAGGTGCACGTCTTTATTGATGGAGTCCGCGTTGGGTCTTCGGCGTCAGTCAATCACGAGTGGAAGGTGGACGTTGACTCAAGCAGCCGCTTTGTGGATGGGGACTGCTATGAGATGTATGCGGAGATATACCCACTCCTGGCTACCTGTCGAACAAATACAGTTTGGTTTATTGCGGATCTTCAGTCGCCAGATGTCGATATTTTAAGTGATGATTCGTCACCTCCGCCGAATCGCACGAATGACAGGACAGCCAGTTTCAGATTGAAATCAAGCGCAAGCGATTTGGTTGATTTTCAATGCGTCTGGCTGGATGCGGGAGTTGTTTTGAATGAGGACGATTTTTCGACTTGCGATGCCCCGTTGCATCCCAATGAGGGTGGAGCGTCTAATGGGTTTCATGCTTTCGTGAGGAAGACACAGTTGAAAGATGGGGACTATACCCTCCATGTGCGAGCTGTTGATTATGCGGGCAATAATGAAAAAATAAAATCTCATAAGTGGACGTTGGACACAGTAGCGCCATCGGTTGAGTTTAAGAATCCCCCATCGAGCAAAGGAGTCCCACCGCCTGCCGACAACGTCAATTGGATCAACTCCAAAACCCCCTATTTCTTGGGGCAGGTTGACGAAGTCGGCCATGCCAAATATGTCTGTCTATATGTTGATGGAGTTGAAGTCGGGTGGACGGAGCCGGACAGATTCGGGCAGTGGTTTTTTGCTATGTCGTCAGCTGCCCAGCCTTCTCCGAATGGCGAGAAGTCTCCCTGCACCGATAACTCCCCAAAGGTCATGCCTGACGGATTGGATGATGGCGCGCATGATGTGAGCGCTATTGCCATGGATGATTTAGGCAATCTAGGCTTGGTTGCGAAGGCTGAGAAGGTGAAATTCGTGGTTGATACCGAGCCTCCTGATGTTCTCATTCAGGAGAAGCCTCCTTTGGTGGATTGGCTTAATGAGCCGGTTTTTGTCTTTGCGTCAACGAGTGGTGGCGCCAAGTTCGAGTGCAAGATCGATGATGATCCCGTCTCTTCTTGTTTTGAGAGGCATGTTGTTTCTGAAGAATTGGACAATGGAGAGCATACTCTACTTGTCTGGGCTAGAGACCAGGCTGGCAATGTGAGCCCGTCTCCAGCCAAATGGACGTGGACAGTAGAATTTGCGCGACCAAATCCTCCCCAGATCATCGAACCGGCCAACGGATCAACGGTACATACGGGGTTGCCTACCATTTCCGGGCGCGCCGAGCCGGGTGTTGAATATGTGGTCGTTTTGATTGATGGAAATCAAAGTGGAGAGCCTGTGCCGGTTGGTCCAGGTGGGGAGTGGGTTTTTCAGCCTCCTGCTCAATTGGGGGAAGGTCAGCACCGATTGAGTGCTCGAGCAAAGGACGTTCATGGAAGGCTCAGTGCGTCACTTGCCGAAGAGGTATATTTCATGGTTGATGATGGAGTGAGTCGAGCGATTGGAGGAGGGTTGGGGTGCTACGCTTCGAGTCCTCTTGGTTCGCTCATGAGTGTGTTGAGTGTCTTGGTTTTGATTTTTTTACGGCGAGGGTGTCGTTCTTGAGTCTGGTTTGTCGATGAGTTGTGGTTGCGAGGTGGATGGATGCTGAGCTACGTCGTGCGCACCGCGCGTCGACGCCGCTCGTCCTGAATCTTGGCACATGGGGCTCCCTGTTCTGGCGAGGAGCCCTGCTGCCTGACCGTATCCTTCCAGGCTCAGGGGGTGGCGGCAGGCGAGGTCCACACTCCCCGGAACCGCTTGGAGGCGGGCTCCTTCAAGCGCTTGCACTCCACTCCATCGATCAGGTGGGTTCCGTCGTCACTGAGCACGAGGATCTCGTCCTTGTCCTCGTACGAGACGAAGGCCTCGGGGTTGAGGCCAGTGAAGTCGGCGCCGGTGACGACCGTGGGCCGCTCCGCCTTCCCGTCCCAGACGAACAGGCGCGAGCCATCGCTGCCGGACGCGGAGCCTCCGATGATGAGGTAGCGGCCCCTCCACCGCGACATGGAGCGGATGCCCTGGCCCCCAGGTCTAGCAACAGCGCGGGACCCAGTCGCGCGGGCTTGCCCTGGAGCAGCTCCAGCGGATTGAGCAGCGTGACGGCGAGTGCCTTGCCCTGGGGCCGGGGATTGCGGAAGCCGATCAGGAACGACTTCCCGTCCTCCATCACCGTCAGGCCCTCGATGTTGAGCCCGCCTTCCTCCTTGGGTGCTTTCTGGGACGCCGGGACCAGGCCGAACGGCTTGAGCTGGGGCGCGGCGAGCAGCTCGTCCAACAGGCGCGTGTACGGCTTGCCCTCGAGCCGCACGTCCTTGCCGTCCTCGGAGGTGCGGGTGGCGAAGAAGCGGAAGCGGTTGGCGTCCGGCTTCCCGGAGCTCTTGCGCCCATGCGACGTCATCCAGAAGGAGAGGGGAGGCAGGGGCGTCGCCGCCTCGATGTCCGTCTCGGGCGCCTGCTTCTTCCCCGCGGGAAGCCCCAGCGCCGAGGACAGGTCGAAGGTCTGCACCGGCGGGCCTCCAGTGTTGCCGTCGTAGACGCGCAGCACGTTGTTCTCGTCGTCCCCCACGAGGAACAGGCCGCCCTTGAGCTCCACCGCGCCGGAAGCGTCACACGTGCCCTCGAACGTCACGACCTTCCGGGTCACGGGCGGAGGAGGGGCGGAGTGGGGGTCGCGGGCGCGGCGCCCAGGAGCGTGGTCAGCAGAAGCGAGGTCGTGAACATGACCGTCACCCTAGACCCTTCTCCCTACGGGGAGATGTCCTCCGGCTTTCTTCCTCGTCACCCAGGCGTGCCTCGGGACGTGTCCAGACCCAGGGGGTGAGGTAGATTGCGGAGATTCGGATGACCCTCTACGCGGAGCTCGCCACCCTCATCGCCGAAGGCCGCGCCTTCGTGCTCGCCACGGTCATCGAGAGCGCGGGCAGTACGCCCCAGAAGCCCGGCTCGAAGATGGTGGTGCTCGAGGATGGTTCGCTGCGCGGCACCGTGGGCGGCGGTGCCATCGAATTCCAAATCATCGAGGCCGCGCGCCAGCTCCTCGCGTCCCCCGAGCGCACCCGCACCCTCGAGACCCACCTCACCCACGAGCTGGGCATGTGCTGCGGCGGCCGGATGAAGGTCTTCCTCGAGAAGCACGAGGCCCCCTTCGCCTCACCCTCTTCGGGGCCGGGCACGTGGCCCGGAGGTGGCGGCGCTCGCCCTCCACGTGGGCTTCCGCGTCACCGTGGTGGACGCCCGGCCCGAGTGGGCCACGTCCGAGCGCTTCCCCGGGTGCGAGGTGCTCCTGAAGGATCCCGCCGACCACGCGCGCGCCCTGTGCTCCGACGCTCGGGACTGCTTCTGCGTCACCACGCACGATCACCCCCTGGATCAGGCGGTGCTGGAGGCCCTGCTGCCCAAGCCCTCGGCCTACGTGGGTGTCATCGGGAGCCGGCGCAAGGCGGAGCGCTTCCGGATGCGCCGGCGGCGGCTGGCGTGGAGGACGCGGCACTGGAGCGCCTCCGCTCGCCCATGGGCCTGCCCATAGGCGCCCTGACTCCCGCGGAGATCGCCGTGTCCATCTTGGCGGAGCTCATCCAGGTGCGCCGGAGCGCGTCCCCCCGGAAGTGAGCCTCAGCGCTTCTTGAAGAGCGCCTCCGCGGCGCTCAAGAGCGCGTCCCTCCGGTCCGCGTCGGGCCGTCCGCCCTCGCCCATCTGGAAGAGATCGCAGAAGTTGATGACGTCCTTGTCCGAGGGCACCTCGGCGAAGGGCTCCTTGCACTGCTTGGCCGCCGCCTCGTCGAAGTGGCGGCAGTTGCGGCAGTTGCGCAGCGCCGCGCCACAGTGGGGGCACGTCTCGCGCCGCCCCACCTGCGTGCCCACGATGTCCAGCCGGCCTCCGCACCGCGCACACCCTGGCATGCCTCACCTCCCGATTGGAGAGGCCACAAGTCTACTCAGGTGCGCGAGCGTTGGACGCGCGCATGCAGGGGCACGGGCACCGGCTCGCTGGCCTGGGCCACCTGCACGTCCTCGCTGACTTCCTCCAGCTCGCCGTTGAGCTTGCGCAGCAGCCTCAGCACCCAGGCCGCCGCCGCCGCCGCCGCCGCGAACAGGATGCCCAGCGTCTGGCCGCGCTGCCACAGGTACGCCTGCTCCAGCACCACCCGCCGCCCGGCGAACGTCTCCAACTGCTGCGTGGCCAGCGTGTCGTTGAAGCTCTCGGCGTACTCGCTGGCCTGGGCCTTGCTCCGCTCCAGCAGCCAGGCCGCCTCCGAGCGCAACTGCTCCGCGCGGTACCAGGACGCACCCGCCCCCGCCGCGGACAGCAGGCACACGCACACCGCGGTCGTCACGCTGAACAGTCGCATGTCCCCTCCAGCCCAAGGAATCCGAGGTTGGAAGACAACCCCTCACTGCTCCGGCTTTGCGAAGACAGTAGCCGATGGTAGGGACCCCGTCCGCCATGGGCAAGCCCTACCGTCCGAAAGACCATTATTTCAAGAAAGCCAAGCAAGAGGGTCTCCGCGCCCGTTCCGCCTTCAAGGTGGACGAGATTCTCAAACGCTACCCCTTCTTGAAGAAGGGGGCCACGGTGCTCGACCTGGGGGCGGCCCCGGGGGCTTCCTGCAGATCCTCGCCGACACGGTGGGGCCGGGGGGACGCGTCATCGGCGTGGACATCGTGCCCATCCGGCCCTTCACCCAGCCCTTCGTGAAGACGGTGGTGCTGGACGTGCTGGCCGACGACTTCGACGCCGGGCTGCGCGAGCTGTACGACGGGCCCTTCGACGCCGTCATCTCCGACATGGCCCCCAAGACGAGCGGCATCCGCACCACCGACGAGGCGCGCAGCCTGCGCCGGCCCGCAAGGCGCTCGAGGTGTCCGTCACCCGGGGCCGCCCGGGTTCGGCCTTCGTCGCCAAGCTCTTCATGGGCGGCGAATTCGAGGAATTCCGTCAGGAGGTGCGTGCCCACTTCGAGGAGGTGAAGCTCGTCCGCCCGGAGGCCACTCGAGGGGCGAGTATGGAAGTGTACGTCATCGGGCTGGTTCGCATGGCCAGCGGGCCCAAAGCAGAATAGACTGGATCCATGTCCAACCAGAAACCCCCCACGCGAGGCAACCGCTCGCGCAAGGCGATCACCGCCCTCGATGGCAACGACGAGTTCAGCGTCTTTTCCGTGGAGCCGGAGGCCTACCGGGATCCCGTTGATCTCGGTAATGGAGGGGACACCCGGGGCCGCCCCGAGGACACGGCGGCGACGAGTTCGGTGGTGCGCTTCTTCCGCCGGATCTTCGGCGAGTAGTGCGGCCCACGGAGACCTTCGTCGTCGAGGACATCAACGAGGCCCACGGCTTCGCGCGGCTGCGCGTGGAAGGCGGCTCGGGCCTCTTGCACTGCGGGCTCTTTCCCGAGCAGGGCGATGGGGAGCTCAGCCCCCTGCGGCTGCAACTGGGAGACCGGGTGAGGGGCGTGCGCCGGGGACAGACGGTGTCCCAGGTGCAGTGGGTGTCGCGCGCCGCCCCGCCGGAGGCCCTGGTGCGGCGGATGGAGGAGCTGTCACGGCAGCTCGAGGCCCGGGGCCTGCGCGTCGCCGTGGCCCCCGAGTCGCTCGCGGACCACCAGTGGCGCGAGGGTCCCGGCAGTCCGCTCCTGGAGGCGCTCCAGTCCCAGCTGCGGCTCTTCTTCGCCTGGGACACGGCCCATCCCTTCGAGGACGAGCGGCTGCTCGAGCGGGTGGAGCAGGCCACGGCGGAGCACCTGCCGGGCTTCTCCGTGCTGCCGGTGCCCGGGGTGGCTCGGTTCCGCGTCGAGCCCGGCTCGCACGTCATCGTCGGCGGCGAGCCGGACTGGGAGGAGCCCGCCCGGCTCTTCGAGCCGCTCGTGGAGCACATCAACCAGGAGTTGGGCCGCGCCAGGGCGCTCGTGCGCTGGATGCCGGTGCGCGACAACTGGGTGCTCGCCACCCAGGAGCTGGTGGACCTGCTGGTGTCCAACGGCGTCCTGCAGGGCCGCGCCTCGGCCTGAGCCCGCCGGAGCCCGTTCCGGCCCCCCTTCGAGACGTCAGAGGAGGGCGGGCTGGCTCGCCACGCGCTCCACGCACGCCACCACGTCGTTGGTGGGAGAGTTCACCACCCGGCCGACCTCCCAGACCACCAGGGGCTCGTCCTCGTTGGGCACCAGCAGGGGCTGGAGCGCCGCGGCCTCCTGGGGCTCGGGGCGCAGCCACACCGCTTGCGCTTCCGGGCGGAGGATGACGGGCATGCGATCATGGATGGGCGCCATGAGCCGGTTGGGGCCCGTGGTGATGACGGCGCAGGTGCGCACCACCTCTCCGGTGTCCGGGGCGGTCCACTCCTCCCACAGCCCGGCGAAGGCGATGGGCCGTCCGTCCTCGCGCTTGAAGAGGTAGGGCGTCTTGGGCTTCGTGGACTGCTTCCACTCGAACCAGCCATCCACGAGCACCAGGCAGCGCCGGCGCTTGAGGGCGGAGCGGAAGCTGGGCTTCTCCGCCACCGTCTCGCCCCGGGCGTTGATGAGCTTGTTGCCGATGGAGGCGTCCTTGGCCCAGGAGGGGATGAGGCCCCAGCGCACGGCGTCCAGCATCCGCTCCCCGTCGTTGAGGACCACGGGCATCAGCTGGGTGGGGGCGAGGTTGTAGCGGGGGCGCTCGAGGGCGGAACGGACGCCGGCGAGGCCCAGCTCACGGGCGATCGCCAGGGCGGGGGTCTGGATGGTGACGCGGCCACACATGCGCCCAGTATGCCCGGGAGCGGGAGGCCGCGCACGAGCCGCTCACTCGCCGCAGGTCGGCCGCTCGTCGGTGGGGTAGAGCGAGGCGATGCCATAGGTGCCGTTGCGCGTGCCGCACCAGATCCGCCACGCGGTGGGGCCCAGGTCCGCCGCCGCGTACACGCCGCCCTCCTTGCGGCCCCCGTCTCGGGCACAGCAGCGGGCGAAGGCGCGGGTGCCAATCGCCACCATCCCCACGGGATCCGCCTGCTGGGAGAAGCCGCCGAGCTTCTTCTCGGCGCAGGACCAGGGCGCCACGCCCCGGTAGCGGACGACGTACTGGCCCTCGCGCAGCGCCGGCCGCCACGCGCCGGCCCGTCGAAGCACAGCTTGCCCTCGGACTCGAGCTGGGCGTAGCGCGGCAGGTAGTGCAGCCCGCCGATGGTGCGCGTGGTCCAGTCATCGCCGCAGAAGACGTGGGTGAAGGCGTTGCGCGGACCGGTGCTCACCCAGAGGCCGGTGAGCCAGTCGAGCTGGTTCTGGCGCGTGCCCGTCCGGCCCGCCGCGGACAGGGCCCGTTGGAGGCGAGGATCCTCGAAGTGCGCGGCCATGAAGCGCCGCACGTCACCCGCGCTCACCGCGGCGTCGGGGCGCGCCGGGCACATGCCGAGCACCTCGCGATCCACCGGCGTGAGCGCGAGCGCCTCGCGCAGGAGGGAGGGCGGGTGCACCGGGTCTCACAGCCCGTGGCCACGGGGGCCTGGGCGGGCAGGGGCACCGCCGCGGGAGCCTTGTCCCGCGAGGCCAGGAACTCACCACTCATGCGGGGCTTCTCCGGCAGATCCGCCGTGCCGTCGCACTTCACCCAGCCCTCGCCCGTCGCCCCCTTCAACTTGCACCACTCGCGTCCGGGCCCTCCCTTCTTGAGCACCGGATAGGCGACGCCCGGCTCCACGGTGAAGACGACCGAGGAGGACTCGGGCTCCTTCACCGCTCGCAGGGTCTCACCGGACACGAAGGCTCCCGCGGCGAGGACGCGCGCGGGAGCGAGACACAGCAGGCTCAGGACAAGGAGGCGGGCGGAGAGGCGGGCGGATCGCATGGCGGCGGGAGGATACCCTCTTCGCGTGGCCCGGATGGGTGGGGTGGGGACCGCGCGGCGTCCTGGAGCGGGGACGATTCGGGCCGCCACCCATGGGACGCCAGCCGGGCGCGTCCCTCGTCCGCCCGCTCGTCATTGAGGGCGAAGTCCACCCGGTCTCCGGCCATGGGCTGGACGGTGTCGTCGTAGAGCCGGACCCGACCCTCGCGCACCAGCAGCACCGGCAGCAGGGTCTCCTCCAGCATCCGGTTCACCCCTGGGGACGAGGACTCCAGTTGCGGTGACTCCAACACCCAGCGCTCCAGCGACGCATGCCCCCGCTCGCCTCGGGAGGCCCACTCATCCAGTCCGCGCTCCTCGCCGAAGAGGACACGGCCGATGTCACCCGCGTGCTCCTTGCGCACCGCCGTGTGCCCGCGATGCATCGCCACCAGCGGACGCGCCGCGCGGTCATGCTCGCGCACCTTGAGCGCGAAGAGCAGGTTCACCGCCTCGTTGACGGTGAGCCCCACGTAGCCCGCGCGGCCCTCCAATTGAGCGCGCAGGAGGATGCGCTCGTCGAGCCCATCCCCGAAGAGCACATGAAAGCCTTCCTCCTGGGCACGGCGGCAGCCTCCGCCCCCATGTCCACGAGCGTCACGTTCTGTCCCGCGGCTCGCAGCGCGCGGGCCACCGGCGGGCGAGCCCATTGGCCCCGAGCAGCACATAACCGCCCGGTGCCGTGCGACGCACCTCCAGGGCGCTCGCCACCCAGCCGCCACTGAGCCCCTGCAGCACCACCGTCACCGCGATGACGAGGAACACGAGCGCGCGCAGCTCGGGCCCTCCTTCCAGGCCGCTGTTCTCCAACCGCGTGGCGAAGAGCGAGGCCACCGCCGCCGCGACTATCCCCCGCGGGCCCAACCAGGAGATGAAGCCGCGCTCGCGCCAGGACAGCTTCGAGCCGCGCGTGGACACCCACACCGCGAGCGGCCGCGCCACGAACATCAACACCCCCACCGTGACGAGCCCCCGCCACCCGAGCGCCGTCACCTGGGCGAGTCGCACGTCCGCCGCCAGCAGGACGAAGAGCATGCCCACGAGCAGCACCGTGAGCTGCTCCTTGAAGGTCACCAGCTCGCGCCGCACGGGGACGCCAGCGTTGCCCACCACCAGCCCCGCGGTGATGACGGCCACCACGCCGCTCTCCGGCGCGAGCGCGCCACTCACCTGCACGAGCCCCAGCACCATGGAGAGGCTGAAGACGTTGCGCAGCTCCTCGGGAATGGCCCGCTCGGACTTCAACCCCCGCGCGATGAGCCGCCCCGCGACGAAGCCCACGCCCAGTCCCACGCCCCAGCGCAGCGCCAGCTCCTGGAGGAAGGTGGAGAACGCCTCGGAGGCCGGACGCAGCGCCACCTCCAGGGCCACCACCGCGGTGATGGCGCCCACCGCGTCCACGAAGATGCCTTCCCCCTCGAGCACCGTCTCCACCGGGCGCACCACCCGGATGCGGCGCAACAGCGGGGTGATGACCGTGGGCCCCGTCACCATCACCAGCGTGCCGAAGAGCAGCGCGTTCCTCCAGCTCCAGCCCATCACCCCCCGGGCCGCCAGCGCCCCGCACGCCGCCGTCACCAACGCCCCCACCGTGACGAGCTGGCGGATGACCCGCCCCTCCTTGCGCAGCCGGCGCACGTCCAGGCTCAGCGCCCCCTCGAAGAGGATGACCGCCACCGAGAAGCTCACCAGCACGGGCAGCGCCGTGCCCAGTCCGGACGGCCACACCAGCCCCAGCCCCTCGGGCCCCAGCACCACTCCCGTGGCCAGCAGCACCACGATGCCGGGGATGCTCAAGCGCCGGGCGAGGATCTGCGCCAGCATCCCCGCCGTGAGGGCCAGGGCCACGGTGAGCGCTGGAGGATGACTCGCGTGTTCCATGTCGGAAGGGACCGCCTGGTTGGATGCTCGTGGCCAAGCTAGCCACGACTCCCCACGGGGCAGCCCTTCCGCGGCCCGAAGGTCGGGCAGACGACGGTGGCCCGGTGCCTAGGCGAGCTTGAGCCGCGCCGACTTGTGCTTGCCCACCTGCACGAGGAACTCGCCCGCGGGCAGCTCGTGCTTGGGGTCCATGACCTTCTCGCCATTGACCCGGACGCCGCCCTGGCCCATGAGCTTGCGACCCTCGGTGCCGGACGCCACGAGCTTCGCCTCCGCCAGCGCCTTGGCGAGCGCGATCGTCGGCGCGCCCCCGAGCGACACCTCCACCAGCGGCTGATCCTCGGCGACGAGCTTCTTCTGCGAGTAGCGCTGCTCCCAGGCCTGCATGGCCTGCTCGGCGGCCTCGGGGGTGTGGAAGCGCGCGGCGATCTCCCGCGCGAAGCCCGACTTGGCCGCCTTGGGGTGCAGGGCGCCGCTCGTCACCTGCTCCTTGAGCGTGGTGATCTCCTTGAGCGTGCGCGAGGAGAGCAGCTCGTAGTAGCGCCACATCAGGTCATCCGTGATGCTCATGAGCTTGCCGTAGATCTGCTCCGGCGACTCGCTCAGGCCCACGTAGTTGTCCAGGCTCTTGGACATCTTGTCGCCGGTGATCTTCCCGTCGACCAGCCGGGCATCCAGACCCTCGAGGATGGGGCCCGTCATGATGACCTGGGCCTCCATGCCCTCTTCCTTCATGAGCTGGCGGCCCACCAGCAGGTTGAAGAGCTGATCCGTCGCGCCCAGCTCCACGTCCGCCTTGAGCGCCACCGAGTCGTAGCCCTGCAAGAGCGGGTAGAGGAACTCGTGGATGGCGATGGAGCGGTTTTCGCGGAAGCGCTTCTTGAAGTCATCGCGCTCGAGGATGCGCTGCACGGAGTAGCGAGCCGCCGGGCGGATCATCCCCTCGGTGCCCAGCTTGTCCAACCACTCGGAGTTGAAGCGCACCTGGGTGCGCTCCGGGTCGAGCACCTTGAACACCTGCTCCTGGTACGTCTGGGCGTTGACCTTGACCTCGTCGCGCGTGAGCGCGGGGCGCGTGGTGTTCTTGCCCGAGGGGTCTCCGATGAGCGCGGTGAAGTCGCCGATGAGGAACACCACCTGGTGGCCGAACTCCTGGAAGCGCCGCATGCGCGTGAGCAGCAGCGAGTGGCCCAGGTGCAGGTCGGGCCGGCTCGGATCGAAGCCCGCCTTGATGATGAGCGGCTTGCTCGTCTCATACGAGCGCTCGAGCTTCTTCTTGAGATCCTCGGGCACCTGGAGATCCACGGTGCCGCGGGTGACTTCCTCGAACTGCTCCTGGGGGGTCGCCTTGCGCAGGGGGGTTTCGGACATGACGGCGCGGAACCCTAGCCGAAGCGGCCGTGTTTGGCATGTCCTGAAGCCGGTGTCCGCGCGCCGGTTTATATACGTTTCCCCCCTTTGGACTCTCCTCGATCGGGCGCCATGCTCCAGCTTCCTGGCTATTCGCTTCTCGGACTCCTGCAGTCCAGCTCCTCCAGCCTCCTCTACCGAGCCGTACGCGAGGCGGATCGCCAGCCCGTCATCCTCAAGACCCCGCGCTCCGAGTTTCCCGGCGCCCGGGAGCACGCCCGCCTGCGGGGCGAGTACTCGCTGCTGCGGCGCCTGAAGGGGGCGCCCGGTGTGCTCCAGGCCCACGGCCTCGAGTTCCTCCAGGCGCGGCCCGTGCTCGTCCTCGAGGACGTGGGGGGACGGGCCCTGTCGGACGAGTTGGACCAGCCCTTCGGGCCCGAGCGCTTCCTGCCCCTGGCGCTCGCCCTGTGCACGACGCTGGCCGAGGTGCACCGCCGCGGCGTCATCCACAAGGACATCATGCCCGCCAACATCCTGGTGTCGGCCGAGGGCAAGCCGTGGCTCATCGACTTCGGCATCGCGACGCTCCAGCAGGCCGAGCACGTGGAGCCTCGCCGCCCCAGCTGGTGGAAGGGACGCTGGCCTACATGTCCCCGGAGCAGACCGGGCGGATGAACCGGACGCTGGACTACCGCACGGACTTCTACTCCCTGGGCGTCACCTTCTACCAGCTGCTCACCGGGCGGCTGCCGTTGCAGGGCCGGGACACGCTCGAGTGGTTCCATGCACACCGGCCCAGGCGCCCGTGCCCCCTCACCGGTGGAGCCCTCCGTGCCGCCCATCCTCTCGGCGCTGGTGATGAAGCTTTTGGCCAAGGTGGCCGAGGAGCGCTACCAGGGGGCGGAGGGGCTGCGGTTGGATCTGGAGCGGTGCCAGCGGGGCTGGGCGGCGGGCGCGCTGGAGGACTTCCCGCTGGGACGCGAGGACGTGCCCGCGCGCTTCCAACTGCCCCAACGCCTGTACGGGCGGGAGGCCGAGGTGGCCGCGCTGCGCTCGGCGTTCGGGCGGGTGGCGGAGGGGGCGGGCTGGAGTGGGTGCTGGTCCGAGGCTACTCGGGCATTGGCAAGTCCTCCGTCGTGAACGAGCTGCACCAGCCCGTGCTGCGCCGCGGGGGCTTCTTCCTCCAGGGCAAGTTCGACCAGTTCCAGCGGGACGTGCCCTACGCCACGCTGGTGCAGGCCCTGCGGGGGCTCGTCCAACAGGTGCTGGCGGGCAGTGACGCGGAGGTGGACGCCCGCGCCAGCGGCTGCTGGAGGCGCTGGAGGGCCAGGGCCAGGTGATGGTGGAGCTGGTGCCCCAGCTGACGCTGCTCCTGGGCGAGCAGCCCGCCGCCGCCGAGCTGCCTCCAGCGGAGACCCAGAACCGCTTCCACCAGCTCTTCCTGCGCTTGCTGGGCGTGTTCGCCACGCGCGAGCACCCGCTGGTGCTCTTCCTCGATGACCTGCAGTGGGCGGACCTCGCCAGCCTCAAGCTGTTGGAAAAGCTGACGTCGCGGTGGGAGCTGCCCTGGCTGTTGTTGGTGGGGGCCTACCGGGACAACGAGGTGACGGCCGCGCACCCCCTGGCGTCGTTGTTGGAGCAAGCGCGCGCGTCGGGGGTACGGCTGGAGGACATCCAGCTCCAGCCCCTGTCGCTCGGGCAGACGCGGCAACTGGTGGCGGACTCGCTGCCCGGTGTCGACGCGCGGGTGGTGGAGCCCCTGTCGGTCCTGGTGCAGGAGAAGACCGCGGGCAACCTCTTCTTCCTGCTCCAGTTGTTGCAGACGCTCCACCAGGAGAGGTTGGTGTTCCGGGCGCCTGGAGGGGGCTGGCGCTGGGACGAGGAGGGCGTGAAGGCGCGCGGCTATTCGGACAACGTGGTGGACTTCATGGCGGGGCGGCTGCGGCAGTTGCCCGAGATCACGCGGCGCCTGTTGCAACTGGCCTCGTATGGAGGCGGCGTCATCTCCCTGTCCCTGCTCGGGCTCCTGGCCGAGCGGGACGTGGCGGAGGTGGAGAGCGGCCTGGAGCCGGCCCTGATGGAGGGGCTGGTGGTGCGCTCGGGGCTCCAGCACCTGCGCTTCCCGCACGATCGCATCCAGCAGGCCGCCCATGAGCTCATCCCCGCCGGGGAGCGGGACGCCCTCCACCTGCGCGTGGGCCGCTTGCTGCTCGACAGCCTCTCCGCGGAGGAACTCTCGGAACGGCTCTTCGAGGTGGTGGGTCATCTCAACGCGGGCGTGGCGGGAATGGACGACGCCGCGGAGCGCCTGCGGCTGGCACACCTCAACGCCGAGGCGGGCTCGCGCGCCGGTCCTCCACCGCCTATCAATCCGCCAGTGGCTACTTCGCCATGGCGTTCTCCCTTCTGCCCGGGGAGCCCTGGGCGGCGGATCCCGACTTCGCGTTCAAGGTGCGTCTTTCCCAGGCGAGCAGCGAGTTCATGCGCGGCAATCTTTCCGAGTCGCGTGTGCTGGTGATGGAGGCCTTGCCGCGGGCACGCACCCGCGCGGACATGGCCAGCGCCTATATCCTCCAGAGCGAGCTGTTGCGGACCTCCCACAGCGCGACGGTCTCCATGGAGTGCCTCCTGGAGTGTCTGGCGAAGCTGGGCATGTCGCTGCCCCTGACTCCTCCCCGAGGGAGATCGAGGAGATGGAAGCGGAGCTGCGGGCGCTGCTGGCGCGGCACCCCATCGAGAGCCTCCTCGAGCTGCCCGCCATGACGGACCCGGACATGAAGGTGATCATGAGCGTGCTGTCGTCCCTGGCGCCGATGGCCTTCCCCGTCAGCGCCGACTTCGCCGCCCTGGTCTCGGGCCGGATGGTGGCCTTGAGCATCCGCCATGGCAACGCGGAGGGGTCCGCGGTCGGATATGTCTCGTTCGCGTTCTGGTATGGCGGAGTCCGCGGACGGTACCGTGAAGCGTATGCCTTTGGACGGCTCGCGGTCGACCTCGCCGAGCGCCATGGCTTGTCCGCCTCCAAGAGCATGATTCTCACCGTGTTTTCCCCCGTCAACAACTGGCTCCGCCCGCTCTCCGACACGCGCAAGCTCATCCTGGCGGCCTACCATCATGCCCAGCTGACAGGCGGCTACACGGTGGCCTGTTATTGCTGTTTCATCCTCGTCGCGAACGCCATCATCGGCGGGCGTGAGCTGGGCGAGGTCCATCAGGAGACGGAGTCCTTCCTGGCGTTCACGCGCAAGTACGTCGTCGTGCACGACACGATTCTCTATCTGCAGCGCATCGTGCAACAGCTGCGGGGGTTGTCCCGGACGTTCCAATCCCCGAGCGGAGATGGCATCGAGGAAGAGGAGCTCAAGGCCCGCATCGCCAGCGGAGGAGAGGGCTTTCTCTACTCCCTCTGGACCTCCATCTTCCGGATGCAAGCCTGTTTCCTGTCGGGGGAGTTCGAGCAGGCGCTCCAGCTTCGCGCCCGGGTCGCTCCCGCCATGGAGCACATGCCGCGCGAGATCGCGCACATTCCCTTCCACCTGTATGGGGCGCTCGCCCTGGCCGCGGCCCATGGGCGCAGGCCCGCGCCCGAGCGACACGCGGTGTTGGAGGAGCTGAGGAAGCACCAGCGGTGGCTCGCGGAGTGGGCCGAGGTGGGGCCCGCGAACTTCCTCGCGCCCGAGCGCCTGGTGTCCGCGGAGCTGGCGCGTCTGGAGGACCGGCCGCAAGACGCCCTGCGCGCCTATGAGGGCGCCATCCAGGTCGCGCGCGTGCACGACTCCCTCCCGAATGTGGGGCTCGCCAGTGAGCTGGCCGCGCGCTTCTGCGAGGAGCAGGGCCTGCACACCCTCGTCACGGCCTTCATCCGCCGGGCGCGCGAGGCCTACTTCCAGTGGGGCGCGATGGGCAAGGTGCGCCAGTTGGACGAGCAGTGGCCCATCCTCCTCACCTCCGCGTCGGTGTCCCAGGGCAGCACCACCCGGGACTCGGACACCCACGGCGTGGATGCCCTGGCCGTCATCCGGGCCCAACAGGCCATCTCCAGTGAGATCGTCCTGGAGCGGCTGGTGGACACGCTCATGCGCGTGGCGGTGGAGAGCTCCGAGCCCAGCGCGGCGCCCTGCTGCTGCTCCAGGATGACGTGCTCCAGTTCGCCGCCGGGGTGCCCCCGCTCTCCTCCGAAGAGGCCGGAGCGCTGCCCTCCCCGGAGCTGTTGCCGCTGTCGCTCGTGGCCTATGCGCGCCGCACCGGCGAGTACGTCCTGCTGCATGACCTCGCCCAGCCCCATCCCTTCTCCGCCGACCCCTACTTCGCCACCAACGACGCGCGCGCCCTGCTCTGTCTGCCCCTGCGCCGCCAGGAGAACTTCTACGGGTTGCTGTACCTGGAGAACTCGCTCACCACCCAGGCGTTCTCCCATGAGCGCATCGCGCTCCTGGAGCACCGGCGTCCCAGGCGTCCATCTCCATCGAGAACGCCCGCCTGTACGCCGAGGTCCGCAAGGCCGGGGCCGCCCTGCGCGAGGCCAACGAGGAGCTGGAGGCGCGCGTGCGCGAGCGCACCCAGGAGCTGAAACAGGCCCAGGCCCAGCTCGTGGAGACCGCCCGCATGGTGGGCATGGCGGAGGTCGCCTCCAGCGTCCTGCACGACGTGGGCAATGTCCTCAACAGCATCGTCGTGGACACCCAGCTCATGCGCGGCGCGGTGTCCAGCTCGCGCATGAGGCGGCTGCAGCAGCTCGCCTCCCTGTTGGAGGAGAAGCGCCCGGTGCTCGCGGACTTCTTCACCCGGGACATGCGCGGCCGCCACCGGTGGACTACCTGCGCGCTCTCTCCGACGCGCTCTCCGCGGAGCACTCCACCCTGAGCCGGAGCCTGGAGACGCTGGACGGCAACGTCTCGCGCGTGCGCGCCATCGTCCAGAACCAGCAGGCCCACGTCACCTCCACCCTGCTGATGGAGGAGTGCGATCTGCCCGCGCTGGTGGAGGAGGCCCTGCGGCTGCAGGAGGGCGCCTTGCGGCAGGCCGGCATCACCGTGTCACGGGAGCTCTGCCCCCTACCGCCGGTGAGGACCGACAAGCACCAGGTGTTGAAGATCCTGCTCAACCTGTTGAGCAATGCCCGTCAGGCCATGGAGTCCCAGGCACCCGAGCGGCCGCGCCGCCTCGTCATCCGCCTGTCGGCGGAAGGGGGCTGGGTGAGCCTGCAGGTGGTGGACACCGGCAAGGGCATCGCCTCGGAGGTGCGCCCACGGCTCTTCACCCAGGGTTTCACCACGCGCGAGGGAGGCCATGGCATCGGCCTGCACTCGAGCGCCCTGGCCGCGCGGCTCATGCACGCCCACCTGTCGCTGGACAGCGGCGGGCCGGGCCTGGGCGCCACCGCGACGCTGCTGCTGCCCCTCGCGCCCGAGCCGTCCCAGGAGGGGAGGACGGAGGGGGACTAGGTGCCACCACTTTCAAGGTCATGTGGAGGGTGCTACCATAGGGGTCAGGTGGGAAGGTGAACGCCCACCTGGGCGGAGGTGGGTCCGGAGTTGCGGACGGCCAAAACGAATTCCTCGCGCCCCTACGTGGAGGAACGAACGTGGCCTTGAATACAATCGTGGAGCGATTCACGCAGCGCAGTCCCGTCACGGTGATGGTGCGCCGCACGCTTGAGCATGCCCTGAGTTCGCAGTGGATTGATGAGGTATTTGAATCACAGCGAGACAAGCAGTACACGCGTGAGCTGCTCTTCTCCTCGGTAGTGGACTTGATGGGACTGGTGGCGCTGGGATTGCGGCCGTCGCTGCACGCCGCGGCGCAGTCGGACCCGGACCTGGCCGTCTCGGTGGCAGCGCTCTACGACAAAGTCAATCGCACCGAGCCCCAGGTGGTGCGAGCGCTGGTGCAAGGGAGCGCGGAGAGACTGTTGCCCGTGGTGCGGCCCATGAAGAAGAAGGGGCCGTGGGCGGCGGGCTACCAGTGCGAGTCTTGGATGGCAATCATCTACCGGCCAGTGAGAAGAGGCTCAAGCCGCTGAGGAACTTCCGAGGAGCAGCACTGCCAGGACAGTCCTTGGTGGTGTATGCGCCTGAGATGGGGTTGGTGGTGGATGTGCTGCCCGCGGAGGATGCGCATGCACAGGAGCGAGCGTTGACGGGGCCCGTGCTGGAGCGAGTGAGGGAGGGGGAGCTGTGGCTGGCGGACAGAAACTTCAGCACGAGCCGGATTCTGCGAGCGGTGGAGGAGAAGAAAGCGGCCTTCATCATTCGAGAGCATGGAGTGTCGCCCAATCCGACCGAGCTGGGAGAGAAGCAAGAAGTGGGACGAGGGCGGACAGGAAGAGTGTACGAGCAGGCAGTGAGAGTGGAGGGGGAGCTGCCGTTGGAGTTGAGACGGATTGAAGTGCATTTGGAGGAGCCAACGGAGGATGGGGAAACAGTCATCCGCCTGCTCACGAACGTGCCGACGGAGAAGATGAGCGCCCTGGAAGTAGCGGAGTTGTACAGGAAGCGCTGGACGATAGAAGCGATGTTTGGAGAGCTGGAGAGCGTCCTCGAAAGCGAAGTGAGGAGTCTGGGGAAGCCGAGAGCGGCGCTGCTGGCCTTCGGGGTGGCGGTGCTGGCCTACAACGCGTTGTCAGTGGTGAAGTCAGCAGTGGAAGCCAGTCATGACTTGGAGGCAAGCAACATGCAAGTGTCCACCTACTACATCGCCGCCGAGGTGAAGTTCACCTATGGCGGGATGATGGTGATGGTGGAGCCAGAGGAGTGGGCTGAGCAGGAAATACAATCCGCGGAGCAGTTGAGTGCGGCCCTGCTGGAAATGGCGAAGAGGGTAAAGCCCGCGACGTTGCGCAAACATCCCCGGGCAGCCAAGAAGAAAGTGAAGAAGGGCTATGCTCCGGGGGAGGTGGCGCGCAAGCACGTGGCGACAGCGCGTGTGCTCAAGGGTGAGAAGCTCTCCTGAGCAGGGAAGAACCGAGGCACCCAAGAGACCAGACGACCCCAAGAGCGTCCAGTGGCGGGCGCTCCATGGAATGGCTATGTCCTGACAAACTGCCGGTAGCCATGGCTCGCCATTCCCTTCCTATCTGATCGTTTAAAAGAAACACCTGCCATCGACCTTGAAAGGGGTGGGACTAGGTGCCCGGCAGGTGCTCGCGGATGCGCTGGATGGAGCGGGCCTTGCCCGTCTTGTCGTCCAGGTCGAGCACCACGCCCTGGAGGTAGACGAGGTTCTTGGCGACTTCGTACTGGTTGTGGCGCAGCGTGACGAAGCGCTCGATGGACAGCTCCTTGCGCACGCCGATGACGGAGTCGAGCGGGCCGCACATGCCCACGTCGGTGATGAAGGCGGTGCCGCCCGGGAGGATGCGCTCGTCGGCCGTCTGCACGTGGGTGTGCGTGCCCACCACGGCGGACACCTTGCCGTCCAGGTGCGCGCCCATGGCGTTCTTCTCGCTGGTGGCCTCGCAGTGCATGTCCACGAGGATGCAGGGCGTCTGCTTGCGCAGCTCCGCCACGAGCTCCGGCGCCACCGCGAACGGGTTGTCCAGGGGCTTCATGAACACGCGCCCCTCGAGGTTGAGCACCCCGAGCTTGCGCCCGTCCGGCGTCTGGATGACGGTGTGCCCCCGTCCCGGCGCCCCCTTGGGGTAGTTGGCCGGCCGCAACAGCAGGTGCGGATGCTCCTCCACCCACGGGAGGATGACCTTCTTGGTCCAGAAATGGTTGCCGCTCGTCAGGAGGTTGACCTCACTGTCGAGCAGCGCCTCGGCGGACTCGGGGGAGATGCCGGCACCGCCCTCGCTGTTCTCAGCGTTGGCGATGACCAGGTCCACCGAGTGCCGCGCGATCAACTTGGGCAGAAGGGTGCGCACGGCCAGCACTCCTGGCTTGCCCACCACATCACCCATGAAAAGGACTATCACGTGTCGAGGAAATCCCAGTCGCGGTAGAGCCCGCGCATCGTCTGCGACTCGGTGACGACGAGGTCCATGTCCACGTCGTCATTCGTCGTGGGCAGGGTGTCGACGATCTGGTCGCCGAAGGCAAGTCCCACGCGCCGGCTGCGCGCGGAGGCCGCCTTGAGGGTGGCGTCGTAGTAGCCGCCGCCACGTCCCAGCCGCTTGCCATCGCGCGTGAAGCCCAGGCCGGGCACCACGAAGAGATCGATCTGATCCACCGCGATGAGCTCCGACGAATTGGTGGGCTCGCGCACACCCAGTCGTCCCGGCTCCAGCTCCGCCTCGGACTTGATGGCGCGGAAGGCCAGGATGCGCCCGTGCACATGCGACAGCGGGTAGCAGACGATCTTCTCGTCCTGCAGGGCCGCGATCAGGATGTCCCGGGTGGGCACCTCGCCTCGGATGGGGGCGTAGAGCGCCACCGTCCGCGCCTTGTTGTAGTAGGGGGTCGCCAGGAAGCGCGACTGAACCTTCAATCCCCGCTCGTCGATGATGTCGGGTGTCATCGCCTTGCGACGAGCCGTCAGCTCTTCACGCAGCGTCACCTTCCGACCCACTCCCTCTTGCGCCACCGTCTCGCTCACCTGCCCCACTCCCCGCCAAGAGAAAGAAAAAGCCCCCCGCGAAATGGCCGTGTGCCTAGCGTCCATTGAACCCTAAAAAGCCGGTGGGGTTCGAAGTCATGGAACCGTAGGCTTCCCTCTTCCCCGAAGGGGAGGGCTTGCTCATGGAACCTGAAACGGACCCCGTGATGGACGTATCGGTTCGAATTTCTGCTGGGCATCACGCGCCCCGCAGGGGACAAGACCTTCAATCAAATTCCAACTAACTGCGACACCAGGAAACTCCTGGAAACCCCAGAAGCATCTACGGGAATGATAAGGACGTGGGTGTGATGGGTCAAGCCATCGCCGCGCGTTTACAATGCGGTCGGGGCCCTCGTATGATGCGGCGCTCCATCCATGGTGTCCGTTTCGAGAACAATCAGCCCGGCGGCGTTCATCGCCGTTGTTCCTGGCGCGCGGGGGCGGAGCTCCCCCCAGGGCAGCTACCAGGCGGACATCTGGGGCACGGTGGAGTTGAGCACCGAGGGCGAGCGCCCGGTCGGCCGGGCGAGCAGGGGCAATCCGTGTGGGCTGGAGCCCGGGACGCCGGTGCTCGACGGGCTCTTGCAGGGCCGGGTGCTCGTGGGGCAGTTCGAGCTGTGTCTGCAGGGCGAGGGCTGCCCGGAGAAGCAGGCGCTGCCGGTGCTCGGCTTCCATAGTCCCGAGGAGGGCTCGCTGACGGCCTACGTGCGCATCCAGCCGGGGTGCCTGTCGCCGGTGTTGGGTCAGGAGGGCCTGGTGGTGCTGCGCTCGCCCAAGGCGGTGAGCGCGGCCCAGGAAGCCGCCGCCGCGCGCGCGCCAGCCTGATGTCCGGGCGGGCCGCCACCCGGCGCAACCCCGAGGCCGCCAAGGCGGCGCTGGAGCGGGGCGAGCAGTTGCTGCGGGAGAAGAAGTGGGGCGGCTCGGTCACCGAGTTCGAGCGCAGCATTGCCCTGGGGGAGCAGAGCTGGGTGGCCTTCTTCGGGCTGGGCACCGCCCAGTTGATGCGCAACCAGATCTCCGAGGCCGTCGAGATGCTGAGCCGGGCCCAGAAGCTCAACAAGCGCGAGCCGCACATCGCCTACAACCTGGCGTGTGCCTACAGCCGGCAGGGAAAAAGGAGCAGGCGCTGCTGTTGCTGGAGCAGGCGGTGAAATCGGGCTACGCGATCAAGGCGGGCTCGCAGGATCTCGGACTGGAGAAGCTCTTGTTGTCGGATCCCGGCTCCATCGCGCGGTACACGGAGAACATCCAGGAGGCCTTCAAGAACGCCGAGGCCCCCGCCAGAAGGCGGCAAGCCCAGGGACCGTGAGCGCGTGAGTTCCTCTGCTTCCTCGAGGGTGCCCCGCATCCTCGGTCACTACGAAATCCTGTCCGCCCTGGGCAGGGGGGAATGGCCGAGGTCTTCCGCGCCCGGGTCCTGTCTGGACCGCGCCAGGGCTGGGTCGTGGCCCTCAAGCGGCTGCTGCCCGCGCTCGTGCAGGATCCCGCCTCGCTCGCGCTCTTCGACGCCGAGGCGCACCTCACCCAGCTGCTCAACCACCCCAACATCGTCCAGGTGCTGGACGTGGGCTCGGTGGCCGATCAGCACTTCATGGTGATGGAGCTGGTGGACGGGCGCGACCTGGGCCACATCCTGCGCCGCTGCAAGCAGCGCGGCATCTACCTGCCCCTGGATTTCGCCCTCTACTTGTGCCGGGTGCTGCTCGACGCGCTCGCCTATGCCCACTCGCTCCCGGGGCCCAACGGCGGCTCCCTGGGGCTCTTCCACTGCGACGTGTCGCCCTCCAACCTGTTCATCTCCCGCCTGGGCGACATCAAGCTGGGGGACTTCGGCGTGGCGCGCCTGCGCGTGGACGGCGTGCTCCAGGGCGGGGAAGTGCTCGGCAAGCCCTATTACCTCTCGCCCGAGGCGCTCCAGGGCGAGCTGTCCCCGCAGGTGGACCTGTGGGCCGCCTGCGTCGTGCTGTACGAGCTGCTCACGCTCCAGCGCCCCTTCGTCGGCGCCACCCCGGAGGAGGTCTTCAAGAAGATCATCTACCGAGACTACGTGGCCCCCAGCCTCATCCGCCCGGAGATCCCCGAGCCCCTGGAGGAGATCATCGCCCGGGGCTTCAGCATCACCCCCGCGGATCGCTTCGCCAGCGCCGAGGACTTCGCCGCCGCCCTGACGCCCCACTACGACGAGTGGGTGGGCACGCCCCTGGCCATCGCCGCCGTGGTGCGCGGCCTGTTCGGCATCACCGACGCGAAGTAGGCGGGCCGGGCGGGAGTGAGCGCCTGGTGGGTTGCTTGCCGTTGCCTGCCGGGAGCGCTGGGCGTGAGGAGATTTACCTCCTGAGCGGGCGCGGGCGCGCCCAGGGAGGACGACATCATGGCGAACCAGGATCAGAAGAAGCCCCAGGAGAAGCGGGAGGCCCAACCGGAGCGCGATACCGAGCGCCAGCCGTCCAAGTCCCAGGAGTCCCACGACGGGATGCCGGGCTATGGGCAGCCTCCGGACGAGGTGCGCACGGGCAAGCTCCCCGATCAGAAGTGGTGAGCGGCGCCGGGCGGGAGGCTAGGGGGTGTTCAGCTCACGTGCCCGGGGCACGTGCCGCACGAGCGCCTCCACGACGCGCTCGACGTCCTCCCGGGTCGTGGTGGGGCCCAGGGAGAAGCGCAGGGTGGAGTGGGTGCGCGCCGGAGTGAGCCCCATGGCCCGCAGCACGTGCGAGGGCGTCAGCGTCCCCGAGGCGCAGGCCGCCCCCGACGAGGCGCAGATGCCGTCCAGATCCAGGGCGATGAGCAGCGCCTCGCCATCCGCGCCCTCCAGGGTGAGGCTGCTCGTGTTGGGCACCCGCGGGGCCGCCTCGCCATTCACCGTCACGTCCGCGAGCCGGGCGCGCACCTCGCGCTCGAAGGTGTCGCGCAGGGCACCCAGCCGCTGCGCGACGGCCGGCTGCTCCTGACAGGCCAGCTCCAACGCCAGGGCGAACGCCTCCGCGTAGGGGACGTTCTGGGTGCCACCGCGCCGTCCGGCTTCCTGGTGCCCGGGCGTCAGGGCCTGCACGTCCACGCCCTTGCGCACCACGAGCACTCCGGCGCCCGCGGGCCCGCCGAACTTGTGCGCCGAGAGCGAGAGCAGGTCCGCGTCCACCTCGCCCAGACGCAGGGGCAGCTTGCCCGCCGCCTGCACCGCGTCCGTGTGGAACAGGATGCCGCGCTGACGGCACGCGCGCGACACGTCCGCCACCGGCTGCACCACGCCCGTCTCGTTGTTCGCCCACATCAGCGAGCACAGCAGCGTGTCGGGCGTCAGGGCCTCGAGCAGCGCCTCGCGTGGCACCTGGCCCGTGGCGTCCGGGGGCAGCCGCACCACCTCCGCGCCCAGGGCCTCCAGGTGGTGGAGCGCCGCGAGCGCCGACGGATGCTCGATGGCCGTGCTCACCACGCGCCGCCGCCGGGGCTCCTTCCTCCCGAGCCACACCCCCCTTGAGCGCCAGCGCGTCCGCCTCAGAGCCCGAGCCGGTGAAGCACACCTCCTTCGGCTCACAGCCCAGCACCCGGGCCACCCGCGCGCGCGCCGCGTCCAGCCGGCCCCGCGCCTCGCGGCCCATCCGGTGCACGCTGGAGGCATTGCCGAAGCCGCCCTCGGTGAAGGCCCGCGCGAGCAGCGTGGCCACCTCGGGCCGCACCGGCGCCGCCGCGTTGTAGTCCCAGTAGATCACGGCGAGGGCGCGGACAGGAGCGCCACCGGCCGCTCGTCCGCGACCCCGAAGGCATCGAGGAAGCGGTGCACCAGCTCGCGCTTGATGGCCTTGCGCTGGTTGGCGCGGCCCGACAACGGAATGCGCGCGCCCGCCATGCTGCCGTGGCCTCCGGCCGAGCCGCCGTAGTCCCCGCAGATCTCCCGGATGAGCCGGCCCGCGTTCATCCGCCGGTCCTTCACCCGCAGCGACAGGAAGAGCTGGTTGCGGAACGTGGCGTACGCCAGCGACCACTTCATTCCCTCGAGGAACATCAGGCGCTCGGCCACCTCGGCCACCATGTCCGGCGAGTAGACCTCCTTGAGATCCGTCACGATCGCCGTGTCCCCGTACACCTTCGCCCGCTCGTAGGCCGTGTGGTACATCTGGAAGTAGCGCGCGGGCAGCTCCGGGTGTTCGATCTGCCCGAGCAACTGCTTGTCCGCCCGGGGGAACAACCACAGGTACGTGTCGATGTCCGTCGGGGTCGTCTCGCGTCCCAGGTCGCGCGTGTCCGCCTTCAGGCCGTAGAAGAGCGCGGTGGCCACCTCCGTCGAGGGCTCCAGACGCGCGGCGCGCAGGTACTCCACGAGCATCGTCGAGGTGGAGCCGTAGTCGCCGCCCACGTCCGCGAAGGGGGCCTCCAGGCTCTCGTCGCGCAGGGGGTGGTGGTCGATGATGATGTCCACCTCGCGGCGCAGCCAGGGCGGCACCGCGTGGTTGCCCGTGGGCGGCTGCGTGTCCACCAGCCCCAGCAAGTCGTACTCGTCCAGGTCCACCTGGGCGATGGGCACGACGGGCAGGCGCAGCACCTTCACCAGCGCGATGTTCTCCGCGCGGCCGATGAGCCCGCTATAGGCCACGCGCGCCTCGGCCACGTCCGCCCGCTCGCGCAGCAGTTGCGCCAGGGCCACCGCGGAAGCGAGCGAGTCGGGATCCGGATTGTCGTGGGTGAGCACGAGGGCTTTCTTGTGCCCTCGGGCCACTTGAATCATCCGCTCCAACTTCGCTCGAGCGGGGAGGGTCGCCAGACGCGGTGGCGGAGGCTCGGTTTCTCCACCTCCGGACATCTTTCGGCCATTGGCTGTGGGGGTCGCGGGCATGAGATGGGTGTTTACTCGCTGTTGGCTCGCTCGGGCGTGGCGATTCGAGGAGGATCGGAAAGGATCCGCGCCTCTCCAAGAATGTTGACGGCGCGCCGCGCCTTCACGGGGGAGCCCCCGGGAGGGGCCCGAGTGCTTCCCTGTCCACCATCCCGGATCGCCGCCTAGTTGATCGCCTTGTAGCGCCGAGCCATGTCCTTGAAATACTTGATGCCGTTGTCGAGTGAGTTCTCGATGGCATCCATCAGCAGGGTGCGGAACAGGCCTTCCGCGCCGCGCAGGGACTCGTAATACCGCTGACGATCGATGGAGTGGATGATCGCCGGCATGTAGCCGTGGCGCAGCAGCACCAGGTTGGTGAGCATCCGCCCCACCTTGCCGCTGTTCTCCGTGAAGGGGAACACCTGCATGAACCGGTGCTGCACCACCGCCGCCTGCTTGATGGGGTGGAACTCGCGGAACTCGGCGCTGGCCGTGTAGTCCACGAGCTTCTCCAGCCCGGGCTGGATCTTCGCCGGCTGGGCGATCTCGTGGAAGTACGTGCGGTGCAGGGGCATGTCCTTGCGGTAGCCGCTGCGCTCGCGCTCCTTGGCGAGCTCCTTCTCGGTGCGATCCCTCCGCTCGATGGTGGCGCGCGTGGCCAGGGCCTCGGGCGTGTTGCCGCAGAGCAGATCGTGGATGCGCTTGATGGTGGTGAGGGTGATCTGCGCCTGCTTCTTGCCGGTGGCCGCCGCCTCCTCGCGCAGGTAGTCGCACGCGGCCTTGTGGTTGCGCACCTCGAGCACCACGGGGATCATCGCGGGATCCATGGTGGCGCGCTCGGGGAAGAGCGCCGAGACCAGTTCCTGCTGCGTGTACACCGTCCCCTCGAGCGCCGCGTCATGGTAGATCCACGACATCTCGAAGCGCTCCAGGAACTCGCGGCCCTTGTCCTTGTAGATGCCAAGGTAGTCGCGCAGCGCTTCGTTCTTCTCGTCAATCTCTTGGTAGCGTTCCTTCACGGACGTGACGCTCCTTCACACCGGCTCACTATTATATACCGGCGGACTGGGACCGACAGGGCCCGGCCAGGCGATGAAACGGGCACGGGATTGTAGAAATTCCAGGGGGTTAGGACAACCACGACACCGCGGGACTACAGGCTGACGAGGAAGACTTCACACGCTTGGTCCAACAAGTCCTTGGACAGGGCCGGGGGAATCTGCCGGTAGCGGGCGGCGTCCCGGATGAGCTGCACCAGATCTCTCGGGTGGCAGGCGCGCATCTGCATGTTGCGCGGCCGGTAGTAGTGCTCGAACAGGTAGGTGACCGCCTGGTCCACGTAGGGAATGCCGGCCGCCCGGCACACCTGGGCGAAGATCTCCCGGTAGACCTCCTCGTCGGGATTGCCCACCTCGATCTTGTATTTGATGCGCCGCAGGAAGGCGTCGTCCACCAGCTCCTTGGGGTCCAGGTTGGTGGAGAAGACGAGCAGCTGATCGAAGGGGATCTCGAACTTCTTGCCCGTGTGCAGGGTGAGGAAGTCCACCCGCTTCTCCAGGGGGACGATCCACCGGTTGAGCAGGTCCGTGGGGTGGACCTTCTGGCGGCCGAAGTCGTCGATGAGGAGCATCCCGCCGTTGGCCTTCACCTGGAAGGGCGCCTCGTAGAAGCGCGCGGTGGGCGAGTAGATGAGATCCAACGTCTCGAGCGTCAGCTCGCCGCCCACCACCACCGCCGGGCGCCGGCACAGCTGCCAGCGGTGATCCATCTCGAAGGTTTGCCGCCGGCCGGCCGCGTCGCGCTCGGATTCCAGGTGGACGGGGGTGTGGTTGAGCGCGTCGAAGACCTTGATGATCTGGTTGTCGATCTCCAGGCAGTGGGGGATGAAGACCTCGCCGCCGAACATGCGGCTGATGGCCTCCGCGAGGCTCGTCTTGCCATTGCCCGGAGGGCCGTAGAGGAAGAGCGAGCGGCCGGAGTTCACCGCCGGGCCCAGCTTGTCCATCAGGTCCGCGGACACGGTGAGGTGCGACAGGCCCAGCACCAGGTCCTCGCGGCTGATGACGGGGCTCTCCTCGGTCTGCGCGGTGATGAGGGCGTTGTACTGCTCGATGGGCACGGGGGCGGGGCCCACGTAGGTGCTGCGCTCGATGGCGCCGCGCGCGTACTCCCGGCCCCGCTCGCTGAGCACGAAGTCCACCGAGGCGCGGCCAAAGCCCTTGCCGCCCCGCAGGTCCACCAGCTTCTCGGTGGCGAGGAAGTCCACCACGCGCTCCATCACGTCCGGCCAGGGCAGGCGCAGCTCCTGGGCGATGTCCATGCCCGTGGCCGTGCCCTGGTAGTACAGGTAGCGCAGGGCGATGTCCGACAGCAGACCCATCTTCAGCCCCGTCTCCTCCAGCGACTTCGGCTCCGGCGGAGCGATGTCGAGGATGGCGGGGTTTTCCAGGTTGAAGGGATTGGGTGGGGCGGCGTACTCGGGGCGCATCGGTTCCTCTTTTTAGCCTATCCGCCCCCCCTGGGGCACGTCTGGCGACGTGGCCCCCTGGTGGCCTGGCGACTCAGATGTAGGTGAGCCAGTGCGTGTAGCGCGGCTCCAGGCCCCGGACGGCGCGGAAGTACGTCTCCTGGACATACTGGGTGATGGGGCCGGGCTTGCCGGTGCCCACGGTGCGGTCGTCCACCTCGCGCACGGGGGTGATCTCCGCGGCGGTGCCGGTGAAGAAGACCTCGTTGCAGATGTAGAGGGCGTCGCGGGTGACGGTGACCTCCTCCACCTCGCGGCCCGAGTCGCGAAGAATCTTGAGCACCGAGTCGCGGGTGATGCCGTCGAGGATGGGGGAGGAGAGGGGGCGTCTTGATGATGCCCTTCTTGTTGACGAGGAAGAGGTTCTCGCCGGAGGCCTCGGCGACGAAGCCGCTGATGTCCAGGAGGATGGCCTCGTCGTAGCCGCCGAGCACCGCCTCGCGCTTGGCGAGGATGGAGTTGACGTACTGGCCGGTGATCTTCCCGCGCACCATGTTCACGTTGACGTGCATGCGGGTGAAGGAGCTCACCTTGGCGCGGATGCCCTCGCGGATGCCCTTGTCGCCGAGGTACGCGCCCCAGTCCCAGGCGGTGATGGACACGCGCGTGGGGTTGATGGCGCCCAGGCCCATGGCGCCATCACCCATGAAGACGATGGGGCGCAGGTAGGCGCCATTGGCGAACTGTTCCTTCTGCGCGCGCAACAGCTCCACGCACGCCTCGGCGACCTGCTCGCGCGTGAAGGGCATCTTCATCATGCAGATGTGCGCCGAGTCGAACAGCCGATCGATGTGCTCCTGCAGGCGGAAGATGGCCAGCCGGCCGTCATGCGTGCGGTAGGCGCGGATGCCCTCGAAGCAGCCCAGCCCGTAGTGCAGGGCGTGGGTCATGACGTGCACCGGCCCTCGTCCCATTTGACCATCTTGCCGTCGAGCCAGATCTGGTCGGAGCGCAGCACACTGGAGGAGGTGGAACTCATTCGGGAAGCTTCCTTTGGGACGACGGGATGAACGGACGCGGCGGCATTCTTCGCGGGCGGGATTTTCAAGTCAAAGCCTCTGGTGGGGTTCCGGCACGAAGAACCCGGGAGTGGACTCCAGCGCCTCTCCTGGGGCCTCGTCGTGGGGAAGGGCGGGGCGCTCAGGCCTGGGCGATGCGCGCGAGCTGCTCCCGGGCCTTCTCGAGGTCCGCCTCGTGCTTGAGCACCAGGTTCAACGTCGCCGCCACCAGCTCCGCCGACAGCACCTCCGCGTTGAGCAGGGCGAGGCCGCGCACCCAGTCGAGCGTCTCGCTGATGGAGGGCGACTTCTTCAAGTCCAGCTCGCGCAGCGCCGCCACCGCCTCCACCACCTGGGCGGCGAGCGTCGGGGACACCTCGGGCAGGCGCTGGCGGATGATGCGCAGCTCGCGCTCCCGGTCCGGAAAGCCGATGTGCAGGTGCAGGCAGCGCCGCTTGAGCGCGTCCGACAGCTCCCGCGCGTCGTTCGACGTGAGCACCACCCGCGGCACGTGCCGCGCCGAGAGGGTGCCCAGCTCGGGAATCGTCACCGCGTTGTCCGACAGCACCTCCAGCAGGAAGGCCTCGAACTCCGGATCCGCCTTGTCGATCTCGTCCACCAGCAGCAGCGCCGGCTTCTCCGAGCGCAGCGCCTGGAGCACCGGCCGCGGCAGCAGGAAGCGCTCGGAGAAGAACACCGCGTCGCTCGCCGCCAGCCGCTCGGCCGCCTCGCCCAGCGTGCCCGCGCCCTGGACCAGCTCGCCAATCTTGTCCTTGAGCAACTGGGTGTAGAGCAGTTGCTTGGCGTACTCCCACTCGTAGAGCGCCTTGGTCTCGTCCAGCCCCTCGTAGCACTGCAGGCGGATGAACTCGCGTCCCAGCGCCCGCGCGAGCGCCCGCGCCAGCTCCGTCTTGCCCACCCCCGCCGGGCCCTCCACCAGGAGGGGTTTGGCCAGCCGGTCCGCCAGGAAGCTCGCCGTGGCGATCTCCGGCGAGGCCGGTAGCCCACCTGCTCGAGTCGCGTCGCCGCGTCTTCCACGCCGCGCAGCGTGTGGGTGTCGGTCGGAGGAGGGGAGACTCACACCCTTCAAATTAGTCGAAGAACTTTCAGGCGACTGCGGCAAAAACGCCAGGGTGCCTGCCTCGCCGCTGCCCAGGCGACACACGACGCTCGAGGCAAATGGGCGGAACGACTGTGGAATCTTTTTTCACACACCCGGCACGCCACGTGCATCGAAATCCGCCGAAGCTCGAGCGATGGAGGCGGTGATGATGTCCTGGGTGTGGCGGATGATGCTGGTGGCGGTGGTGACCCTGGTGCCCGGGGCCTTCATGCTGCTCGTGTCCTACCTCGCGACCCGGACGATGTGGGAGCACTGGCGGCAGGCGCAGCAGGAGTCCCTGGAGAGCGGCGTGCCGGTGTCGTTCCGGGACGTGCTGGCCACGGTGCACCTCAAGGAGCTGGTGCAGCAGGCGCGCGCCACGCTGTAGGCGTTCGCCGCGCGGTGAGCGCGGGACCCGGAGGCCCCGCGCTCCCAACGGCCGGAGTTACTTGTCCAGCTCGTCCACGAGCGACGTCCAGTCGGCCTCGTCCTCGGCGGCGGCGCCGCCGGGCACCGGCATGATCATGGTGCGCTCGGGGGCGCTCTCATCGACGAGCGAGGGAGCCGGAGCCGGGGCGGGACGCTTCGCGGCGGCACCCGCGGCGGGCTTGGCGCCGGGACGAGCCGCGGGAGCGGCCCGGGGTGCCGCGGGGGCGATGGTGGGAACGGCCTGCTGGGTGGCCAGCAGCGAGTCGTCGTCCTCCACCGGGGGCCGGTGGCGGCCGGCTTCACCGTGTTGGGGGCGGCGGCGCCCTTCGTCTTGAAGCGGGCCAGCTCCAGCTCGGCGACCTTGAGGGCCTTGCTCTTCTCCTGCACGGACTGCTGCAGGCGAGCGATCTCCTGGGCCTTGAGCGCCTCGCGGCGCTCCTGCTCCGCCTTCTGACGGACGGCGAGATCCTCCAGCTCCTTCTGCTGTTTGGCCTCCAGCTCCTTGCGCTCCTTGAGGGAGGTGGCGAGCTTGGTGGCGGCGTCGGTGGCCTTGGCCTCGGCGGCGGCCAGCTTCGCGTTGAGCTCCTTCTCCGCGCGCACCTTGGCACCCGCGGCGTTCTCCACCGCGAGCTCCAGCTCCTGGACCTTCTTGGCGCGGGCGGCGAGTTGGGCCTGGGCCTCCTTGACGCGCTCCTCGGCCTCGGCGGCGCGGGCCTGGGCTTCCTGGCCGAGCTGGGCCACGCGGGACTCGGAGCGAGACAACTTCGCGTTCAGCTCCTCCTGGGCACGCTTCGCCTCGGCGCGCTCCTGGGCCTGGGCCTGCTGGAGGGCCTGGGCCTGGGCGTGGGCCGCGGAGAGGTTGGCCGCGAGGCCCTCGCGCTCGGACTGGAGCTTGGACTGGGCGGCGGCGGCGGCGCGCAACTGCTCGTCACGGGCGGCGAGCTGCTTGCGCAGGGCCTCCAGCTCCGAGTTGAGGCCGGCGAGCTGGCGCGACAGCTCCTCCTGGGCGCGGCGCGCGTGCTCCGCCTCGTGCTGGCGGCGCTCCTCCTGCTGCTTGAGCTGCTCGGAGCGGGCGGCCACCTCGCCGCGCAGACGCTCGCGCTCCTGCGTGAGGCCGCTGAGCTTCTGCAGGGAGTCGGACAGCTCCTGGTTCTTGCGCTCGGAGTCCTGCTCGAGGATGTCGATGCGGCGCTGGGACTCGGCGCTGAGCGTGTCGAGCCGCTCCTGCAGATCGTTGCGCTCCCCCTCGGCCTGCGCGAGCTGCGAGCCGAGCTGGGTGACCTCGGAGACGCGGCTGCCCAGCTCCTGCTTGACGAGGAAGAGCTGCTCCTCGAGCTCCTGGCCCTGATCGCGCGACTGGGCGAGCTGGGCCTCCAGGTCGGCCTGGTGCTGGCCGCCTGCTGCTGGGTCTGCACGTGGGCGGCCTGCTCACCCGCGAGCGCCTCGCGCGTGGCGGAGAGGTTGCCCTGGGTCTCGGCCAGCTCGGCGCGCGTGAGGCCGAGCTGCTCGGACAGCTCCTCCTCCATGGCTTGCTTGAGGGCCTCGGTCTCCTGGAGGAGGCCGTTGACGCGGACGATCTCCTTGTTCGCGGCGATCAGCTCGGCCTCGCGCTGGGTGCGCGCCTGCACGGTCTGGGCGAGCTCGTCGCGGGTCTGATCCAACAGGCCCTGGGTCTCGGTGAGGGCCTGGGTGGTGGCATCCAGCTCGCCGCGCGTGGCGGAGAGCGACTCCTCGGTCTGGGCCAGGGTCTCCTGGGTGGCGGCGAGGGTGGTCTGCGTCTCGCTCAGCGCCTGGGTGGTGGCGTCCAGCTCACCGCGCGTGGTGAGCAGCGTCTCCTCGGCCTGGGCCAGCTTGTCCTGGGTGTCGGTGAGGGTGGCCTGGGTGCTGGTGAGCGCCTGGGTGGTGGCGTCCAGCTCGCCGCGCGTGGTGAGCAGCGTCTCCTCGGCCTGGGCGAGCTTGTCCTCGGTGTCGGTGAGGGTGGCCTGGGTCTCGCGAAGCGTCTGCGAGGTGGCGTCCAGCTCGCCGCGCGTGGTGAGCAGCGTCTCCTCGGCCTGGGCGAGCTTGTCCTCGGTGTCGGTGAGGGTGGCCTGGGTGGTGGTGAGCGTCTGGGTGGTGGCGTCCAGCTCGCCGCGCAGGGTGGCGATGTTCGCGTCGCGCTCGGAGACGGTCTCCTGGAGCGCCTGCACCGGCCGGCGTAGTCCGCCTCCATGGCGGCCTTGGCGGCGGTGAGCGCCTCCAGCTCGGCCGTCAGCTCGTTCTCGCGATCGGCCAGGTGCGCCTTGGCGGCCTCGACCTCGCCCTCCAGCTCGCCGATGCGCTCCATCTGCTGCTGGATGTTGGCGTTGAGCTCCGCCTCGTGGTTCTCGTTGCGGGCGATCGTCTCCTGCAGCTCGGTCTCGAGCGTGGCGACCTTCGCGTCGCGCTCCTCCAGGCGCTGGTTGAGCAGCTGCTCCTCGGCGTCCTTGTCGAGCTGGAGCTGCTCGCGCTCGGCGGTGGTGCGCGCCAGGTCCGCGGTGAGGAGGGAGATCTGCTCGTTGAGCCGGGCCTCGAGCTCGGCGCGCTCGGCGGAGATGCGCTGGATCTCCGCGTCCGCCTGGGCGCCATGCTGCTCGGCGGCGAGGGCGCGCGCCTCCAGGGTGCGCACGGACGTGTCGCGCTCCTGCTCGGTCTGGGCCAGCCGCTCCTGCAGCGCCTGGATCTCCCCGGTGAGCTCGGAGTAGCGCTGATCGCGCTCGCCGATGGTGCGCGCCAGCTCGCCTTCCACTTCCTCGATGCGCTGCTGGCGGCGGCCGAGCTCGGCCTCGTGCGCCTGCACCGTCGTGGTGAGCCCCTGCTCCTTCACCTCGAACTCGAGGGTGACGATGTTCAGGTGCTTCTCGAGCTTCTCGTACTCGTCGCGCAGGTTGCTCAGCTCGCCCCCGCGACGCGACAGCTCGTCCTCGAGGTTGGTCACCGAGCGGCGCAGGACGTTGATGTCCTTCTCCTTGGAGGCGACGACCTCGATGAGGTCCTTCTCCGCGGAGAACTTCTGCAGCAGCAGGTCGTCCACGGTCGCGCCGTGCTCGCGCTCCTTCTGGAGCATGCCCTGCTGGGCGTCGTTGAAGCGGCGCAGCAGATCATCCACCTGCATCTTCAGGCCCTGCAGCTCCACGTCCTTCTCGTGGAGGCGGTCCTCGACCGAGAGCAGCTCGCGCTCGCGCACGTTCCACACCTCGGACAACCGGGCGATCTGCGCCTCGCGCACCTTCAACTCGTCGCGCAACAGCTGCACCTTGCCCTCGGGCGTGCCCATCATGTCGCGCCGCGGCGGCGGGCGCCGGAGCTGACGCGACTCGGCGAGCAGCTCGGCCTTGCGGTCGGCGATGGACTGGAAGGCGCGCTCGAGGAAGGTGCGATCCTCCTCGGTGATGGCGCTGCGGCGCTCGCGCTTGGGCAGCCGGGGCGGAGCGCCCGCGGCAGTGGGGGCGCCCTTGAGCGGCGGGGGCGTGGAGGGCGCGCCGTCACGCGGTGCGGCATCCTGCTCGGATTCGCCCGGCGGCATGATGTCCACGCTCAGTGACGCGAGCTCTCCCATCTCGAAGGGGATGGAGAGGTAGCCGTCCGCGGCGCCCGGCGTCTGACGGTGCTGCTGCAGCCCGTCCGCGCCCGTGTCCGAGGAGAGCAGCAGCACCCGCAGGTTCTGCCCCCACTTGCCCTTCTTGATCTGCCCACAGAGGGAAAAGCCCGACTGGTCCGGCAGCTCGGCGCGGACCACGATGAGATCCGGGCGCCGCTTCTCCATCTCGCGCTGAGCATCGGCGGCGGTGGCCGCCATGGCCGTTTGATAACCCGCGCTCTTGAGCACGGTGGCCATGCTCAGGGCGAAGTCATTCTGGCTTTCAACAATGAGGACGCGACGCTCCATGAGCTCTTTTTTATCCAGGCAAAAAGTTCAATGAAAACCGGCACATCCTAGATCCGGCAGGCAAGCCTTGGAAAGTTCCCCTTCCAAGCTTGGTCGGTTGGCACACGAGTCGCAGGAAGATCTGAATATTTATGAGGGTTTGCCGCGCGCACCGCCCTGGAGCTTGGGGGGAGCGGCCGTGGGGGCGGGCAGCTCGTCCCGGCCGGGGAAGGTGGTGGGAGGGGTGTGCCGGGCGAAGTGGGTGCCCTCGGGCGGGCAGTAGCCGTGGGCGAGCTGGGCGAACCACGGGTTGAGCCGCGACTCGGGCGGCTGGCGCGGGGGCGTCTCGGTCTCCTGGATTTCCTCGCTGCTGATCTCCTCGGGCTCCTCCAGCGGGTGGGCGTGGCGGGGCGTGGGCGAGGCCTCCTCCTCGGAGAGCACCTCGGCATGGGAGGAGGAGATCTCCTCGGGCTCCTCCTCGGGGACGCGCTGGAGGACGGGGGCGCGGGAGCCGGGGGCGCGGGCACCGGCATGAGCACGGGGGGCTCGCTGGGCCGCGAGCCGCTGGGAGGCCGGGTGGCCCGGGGCGGCAGCGGCGGAATGATGAGCGAGCCGCGCGCGGGAGTTGGGATCTCCATGGACGGTCGGGAGGGCAGGGCGGGGGGCCGGAGCGGCTCGGGCTCCGGAGCCACCGCGCGGCGCAGCTCGGGGGGCGTGGTGCGGCGCAGCTCGGGGGGCAGGGGCGTGCGCCCACCAGGGAGGGCCGGCTGGGAATGGGCGGAGGCGCCGGGACGGAGGGCGGAGCCGTCACGGCGGCTGGCGCCGGGGCTGGAGTTGGAATCGGGGGTGGAGCCGGAATCGGGGGCGGTGCCGGGACCGGGAGTGGAGCCGGAGGCCGCACATGCTGCTCGGTCAGGGCGTGTTCCTGATCGGCGGCGGGGGGATCGCGCAGGGGGAGACCCATCACCACGGGCGGGCCCTCGGGACGGCGGGTGTCGGGCTCGGTCTTGACGAGCCGGGTATCGAGGCCGTCCTCGGACTGCAGGGCCGGCCCACGACGACGGGTGGATCATCCAGCGCCGGAGGACCCTGTCCAGGATCCGTATCCTGGGTGTGGGTGGCCGGTCCGTCGGGCGCCTCGGCCTTGGCGGCGGGAGGGGCGGGCTCGGGGGCGGCCTCGGCGCTCACCGTGCCCATCATTCCGAGGACGCGGTTGGTGGGGGTGCCGGTGACGGCCGTGAGCTGAGGCTCGTTCTGCCGCTCGCCGGGACTCGCGCGGGCCGCGGCGTCCTTGCCGAGCAGCCCGTCATAGATGTCCAGGAGCTGGCCGCGGATGAGCCCCGCGTCGAGCGACTTGCTGGCGAAGGCCCGGGCGTGCTCACCGAGCGACAGGCGCCGGGGCACGTCGCGGGCGAGGGCGACGAGCTGGTCGGCGAGCGCCTGGGCATCTCCGGGCGGGTAGAAGACCCCCGCGCCGGCCGGGACGAGCTCGCGCGTGAGGGGCAGGTCCGCGGCGAGCACGGGCCGGCCCGCGGCGAGGTACTCGGACACCTTGGCGAGCGCGCCGCCCTGGACGCGGTTGCGGTCCACGTCGTCGAGCGGCACCACCCCCACGTCCGCGAGCGTGAGCACCTTGGCCAGGTTGTCATGGCCGACGGCGGGCTGGAACTCGACGTGCTGCTTGAGGTCGAGCTCGGCGACGAGATCCTCCAGGTGGGGCTGCCAGTCGGGGTGGCGCGGGCCGACGATCGACAGCCGCACGTCCACCTCGCGCACCGCGAGCGCGAGTCCCCGCAGCAGCCCGGCGAGGCCCTGCCAGGACACCTGACTGCCCAGGTACATGAGCCGCATGGGGGCGCCGTCGGGCACGCCGAGCCCCTCGGGCGCATAGGGCCCCATGTCCACGGGGGCGCGCACCACGTGCACCGACTCGCTCGGCACGCCGAGGGACTGGATGAAGTCGCTCGTGGTGGTCGAGCCGGTGATGACCCGATCCACGTTCATCAGGCAGAACAGCTCCTGGCGCCGGATCTTGGAGAGGAACTTGCGGTCCCCCTCCAACTGCGGATGCGTGTAGCGCAGCTCCTGCGAGGGGAAGCTCTGTGCCTCGTAGACGAGCCGGTAGCCGTAGTCCCCCTTGAGTTCGCACAGGGCGTAGCCGCCAAAGGGATCGGTGAAGTGGGCGAGGGCGTACTCCTCGCTCTCCAGCTGGCGCCGCACGGCGCGCTCGAAGGCCTGGATGCGCGAGGCCGGTCTCCCGAGCCCACGGGCACCCGGAGCAGACGCGCGTTCTCGTACTTCTCGATATGGGTGTGATCCGGCGTCTTGACCGAGAGCACCACCACCGAGAACCGATCGGGCAGTGCCTTCAAATACTCGGTCAGCCGGCGCGAGGAACCCGACGGGCCGGGGATGACGTCGAAGCTGCACAGCAGGAGTCTGGGCAGATCACTCAAGGCGGGCCGGAGAATACAAAGCCCGCTCCCGCCTTGTCACCGTCCCTCGCCACCCCGCGAGGTATCCCCACGAACAGTCGCGAAATCGTCCGTTGACCCGGGTTGACGCCAGCCCTAAGCCCAGGATCGCTTATGGCCGACCGCAAGAGCATCATGGTGGAACACCTCCGGGAATTCGCGCACGCGCAGTGGGGGCGCGGGGTGGACAGGCTCAAGGCTCGCAAGGGTCTGCTCGGCGCACTGGTGACGCGCGTGGACGAGCTCGTCACCCTCATGGGGCTGCGCGAGCGGGCTGACGGCTCCACCGAGGCCCCCTCGGGTGTCTCCGCGTCCCAGCCCCCTCTCGAGCAGGAACAGCCCACGCCCCGGCCCGCCACGTCGAGGCGGCCCCTGCCCGGGGATGATGACGAGAAGACCCCCGTGTACGTGCCGGCCCGGCCCCCGGCTCCCGTCGCGCCGAGGCGGCCCCTGCCCGGGGATGATGACGAGAAGACCCCCGTGTACGTGCCGACCCGGCCCGCGCGGGTGGTCGACTTCCCACCCAAGCAGTCGGCTCCACTCGAGGCCACTGCTTCGGACGTATCCCCGGAGCGGCCTGGGCCTCCGAGCCGCCCGCGCCCGCCTCGTCTCCCGAGCCCGTGAGGACCTCCGCCGAACCGCTCGTGGAGGGCTTCTTCGTGGCGCGCATCGCGGGGGAGGACGAGGCCCGGCGCCACCATCTCACCGGGGCATCGAATGCGCCGCCCCCCGATGCGCCAGGAGGGCTGCTCTCCAGCGGATCGCTCGGCGTGCTGCCGGTGGACTACGCGGACGACACCATCGTGTTGCTGCCCCGGGATCCCCACACGCTCTTCGTGTTCTGGGACTTCAAGGCCACCACCCGGGAGCGCGCCGCGCAGGGGCTGGAGTACCCACGGGTCGTGATGCGGCTGTACGACGATCGTGACACCCTGCTCGGCGTCACCGACGTCGCGCTCGAGTCGCGGAGTTTCTACATCGGCGGGCTCCCCGCGGGCCGGCCCTACCGGGTGGAGCTGCACTTCGTCGGCCGGGATGGCCGTTCGCGCCGCATCGGACACTCGTCCAACCGCGTCTTCCTGCCTCCGGCGGGGCCTTCCGCGGACACCTCGGTGCGCTTCCTGCGGATGCCCTCTCCCGCCGCCTGGCGCGCCGAGCCTCGTCCCGGCTCCGTGTCCCTCCGGCTCGAGCCCGATCAGGAGCACGACTACATCACCTGGCGCCGCGTGCTCCTGCCGGGAAGCGCCGAGCGTCTCGAGCCCCGCGTTCCGTCGCGCGCGGCGCCTCCTGGAGAGCAGGGGGCTCCTTCGCCGGGGTATCTGCACGTCCCGCGCGCCGAGGGCTCCTCGTCGGAAGGGCGCGTGGGGGCCGAGGCCCGCCGAGAGTCCCTCCGCGGAGGCGCCAGGGCCGACGGGGCTCGAGACCGCGCCCCCGGAGCGGTGGGTGTGGTCGCACGGGCCTGGAGGCTCTTCCGAGCTCTGGCTGGATTCGGCCGGACCGTCGGGTTCCTCGGAGCAGGGGGCCCCGTCGATGGGAGTTCCCGCGGCGGGTGGTGCCTCCCGAGGACCCGCCGTGCCTTTCGCGCACGGGTTCGTGTCCCAGGGCCGGCGGGCTCCTCGGAGCAGGTGCCGGGCGCGTCGAGTGCGCGCGAAGGGGTCGTTCAATGGATCGGCTCGCACGGGCCCGCGGGCTCCTCGGAGCAGGTGCCGGGCGTGTCGCAGCGAGGGGAAGGGAGCGTTCAATGGATGTGGGTCTACGGGCCGGTGGCCTCGGAACAGGGGCCGGGCCCGGGGGTTCGCCGGTGTCTCCGGGCAGTGGGTGTGGTCGAGCGGACCGGCGGGCTCCTCGAGCAGGGTCCCGGTCCAGCGGGTCATCCTGGCGCCGCGGGAATGTGGGTGTGGTCGAGCGGACCGGCGGGCTCCTCGGGGCCGGGGTGGTGAGGGAGAGACCATGAGCATCGGCTCCCTGGCCCTCGTGCTGCATGCGCACCTGCCGTTCGTGCGCCATCCCGAGTACGAGAACTTCCTGGAGGAGGACTGGCTCTACGAGGCCATCTCCGAGACGTACCTCCCGCTGCTTCTCACCTTCGATCGGCTGGCGGAGGAGGACGTCCCCTTCCGGTTGACGCTCACGCTCACGCCCACGCTCGTCACCATGTTGCGCGACGAGCTGCTCATGAGCCGCTATGCCCGGCGCCTGGATCAGCTCTGCGAGCTGGGCGCGCGCGAGGTGCATCGCACCCGGAACGATCCCGTCTTCGGCCGGCTCGCCCGCTTCCACCGCGACCACTTCGAGTCCCTGCGCCAGGCCTTCCATGATCGCTACAAGCGCGACCTGGTGAGCGCCTTCCGCCGGCTGCAGGACGCGGGGCACCTGGAGATCATCACCTGCAACGCCACGCACGGCTTCCTGCCGCTGATGCAGCAGACCCCCGAGGCGGTGCGCGCGCAGATCTCCGTGGCCGCCAGCCACTACCGGCTCACCTTCGGGCGCGACGCGCCGGGCATCTGGCTCGCCGAGTGTGGCTACTTCCCCGGAGTGGAGAAGTTCCTCGCGGCCGAGCGCATCCGCTACTTCTTCGTGGACACCCACGGCCTCACGGACGCGACGCCCCGGCCGCTCAATGGCCCCTTCGCGCCCATCTACACCGAGGCGGGCGTGGCCGCGTACGCGCGCGATCCGGAGAGCAGCCAGCAGGTGTGGAGCGCCGAGCGCGGCTATCCCGGCGATCCCCACTACCGGGAGTTCTACCGGGACATCGGCTGGGATCTGGAGCTGGACTACGTCCGGCCCTACGTCCAGCCCACGGGAGACCGCAAGAACACGGGCTTCAAGTACTACCGCATCACCGGCAGGGAGCAGGACAAGCAGCCGTATGATCCGGACCTCGCGCGCGAGCGGGCGCACGTCCACGCGGGCAACTTCCTCTTCAACCGCGAGAAGCAGTTCGAGTGGCTCACGGGCAAGGTGCGCGGACGCAAGCCGGTGGTGGTGGCGCCCTACGACGCGGAGCTCTTCGGCCACTGGTGGTTCGAGGGGCCCTGGTTCCTCGAGGCGCTGCTGCGCAAGGTGGCGCAGGAGCAGAAGACGTTCTCGCTGGTGACGCCCTCGGACGACCTCGCCGCGCATCCGGAGAACCAGGTGGCCACGCCGCCCCTGTGCTCCTGGGGAGCGGGGGGCTATGCGACCATGTGGCTGGATGGCTCCAACGATTGGATCTACCGCCACCTGCACCACTGTGCCCGGAGATGATCGCCCTGGCGAAGGACTTCCCGGACGACTCGCCCACGCTGCAGCGGCGGGCGCTCAACCAGGCCGCGCGCGAGTTGTTGCTCGCGCAGTCCTCGGACTGGGCCTTCATCATGAAGACGGGGACCATGGTGGACTACGCGGTGCGCCGTACCCAGGAGCACCTGCTGCGCTTCCTGCGCCTGCACGAGCAGTTGCGTGGGGGCCGCATCGACGAGGAGCAACTCACCCGGTTCGAGGCGACGAGCACCGTGTTTCCTGAAATCGATTACCGCGTCTACCGTCCAGAGTGAGACAGCCGGAATCGGGCACCGCCCGCTCGTCCCCTTTGCATTCGGGGAAGAGGGCGGGGCCCGCGTTGTTATGTCGCACGGGCAGGGCGCTTCCGCCTTGCTTCGCTGCCTTCGTGTCTTATGTCGGGAGAGTCATGACCAAACGAACGAAATTTCCGCGGAGTGCCATCGCGGGTGCCGCCCTCGTCGCGCTGCCCTTGCTGGCGCACTCCCAGCCGGCTCCGCAGCCTCCCCAGAACGTGCTCCAGCCCGCCACCAAGGAGGCGCAGGCCCTGCCCTCGCTCGCCCCGTTGGTGGAATCCGTCAAGGGCGCCGTCGTCAACGTGGACGTCCAGGCCACCGCCGCCCGGGGTGAGCGGCAACTCTCCCCCTTCGATCGTTTCTTCGGAGGCGAGGATCCGCGGGGCTCCGCCGCGAGCCCATCCGCCAGGGCACGGGCTCGGGCTTCATCATCGACCCCAAGGGTCTGGTGTTGACCAACAACCACGTCGTGGAAGGCGCGGTGGCCATCCGCGTCCGGCTGGATGACGGGCGCAGCTTCGACGCGGAGGTCGTCGGCAGGGATCCGCTCACCGACGTGGCGCTCATCCGGGTCAAGAGCAAGGTGGACAACCTGCCCACGGTGAAGCTCGGTGACTCGGACGCGATGCGCGTGGGCGACTGGGTGGTGGCCATCGGCAACCCGTTCGGACTGGCCTCGAGCGTGAGCAGCGGCATCCTTTCCGCGCGCGCGCGCAACATCCACTCCGGCCCCTATGACGACTTCCTGCAGACGGACGCCGCCATCAATCCGGGCAACTCGGGCGGTCCGCTCTTCAACCTCAAGGGCGAGGTGGTGGGCATCAACACCGCCATCGTCGGCGGCGGCACGGGCATCGGCTTCGCGGTGCCGAGCAACCAGGTGAAGGCGCTGCTGCCCCAGCTCGAGAAGGAGGGCGCGGTGACGCGCGCTGGCTGGGCATCGGCATCCAGGACCTGGACGAGGATCTCGCCCGGGCCCTGCAACTGCCCGTCAAGGAAGGCGCTGTCGTCAACCAGGTGAACGACAACTCCCCGGCGGGACGCGCGGGCGTGAAGATGGATGACGTCATCGTCTCCATCGACGGGCAGAAGGTGGGCTCGGGCAGCGCGCTCACCCGCTCGGTGGCGCTCAAGAAGCCGGGCAGCACCTCCGCGCTGGAGGTCTTCCGCGAGGGCAAGCGCCAGACGATCAAGGTGCAGCTGGGCACGCGTCCGGACCTGGAGAACCTCGGGGTGCGTCCGCGCCAGAACCAGGAGGACGAGGAGCAGTCCTCCAAGGCGCGCGTGGGCCTGTCCTTGAGCAACCTGGATCCGCGCATCGCCGAGCGGGCCGGGTTGGACTCGGCCAAGGGCGCGATGGTGACGGAGGTGCAGCCCGGCTCGCCCGCCGAGCGCGCCCAGTTGGAGCCGGGCATGGTGGTGGTGGAGGTCAACCGCAAGCCGGTGGCCAACGCGCAGGAGCTGGCGGGCATCATCCGCAAGGCGCCCGCGGGCAGCACGCTGCTGCTCCGCGTGGCGCTGCCGGGCGGGCGCGCGCTGCGGGCCCTGACCCTGCCCTGAGCCCGCCGCTCAGGCCTTGGCCATGGGGGCCGCGGACGGATCATGGGGGCGGCTCAAGCCCCGCTCCCGATCCGGGTGGACCTCCATGCCGGGCTCGTAGCTGGTGACGCGGTTGCGGCCGCCGCGCTTGCTCGCGTAGAGGGCGGAGTCGGCGCAATCCACCAGGTGATCCTGGGCGGCCGCGTCGGTGGGCAGGGTGGCCACGCCAATGGACACGGTGATGTGGCCGCCCGGCTGGGTGGGCGCGGCGAGCTGGGGGGCCTCCACCACGGCGCGCCGCAGCTTCTCGGCCACCTCGTGCGCGTCCTTCTTGGACACGTTGGACAGCACGAGCATGAACTCCTCGCCGCCGTAGCGCGCGAGCGTGTCCACCTTGCGCACGCGCGCGCGCAGCACGTCGCACACCTTGCGCAGCGCCTCGTCTCCGGCGCGGTGGCCCGCGGCGTCGTTGAGCTTCTTGAAGTGATCGATGTCCACCATGAGGATGGACACGTGGGTGCCAAAGCGCTGGGCGCGCGCCACCTCCAGCTCCAGCCGGGAGAAGAGGTGGCGGCGGTTGGGCACGCCGGTGAGGGGATCCGTCAGGGTGAGCCGCACCGCCTCGGTGTGCAAGAGGGCGTTCTTCACCGCCGCGGCGACCTGGTCGGCCACCGTGGTGAGAAACTCCAGCTCCTGGGGCGAGAAGCTGGCCACCTCCGGGCGCTGGAAGTTGAGCACGCCGAGCACCGTGTTCGTGTGCACCAGGGGCACGCTGAAGATCGCCCCGCGCTCCTGCTCCGGCCGCTCGTCCCGCCGGGCGTACTGGCTCGAGGGCTCCGCCACGTCCGGCACGTACACGCTGCGCTGGGTCGCCGCGGCGCGCCCGCAGATGCCCTCGCCGAAGCGGAAGGTCATCCCCTCGAGCACCGGGTCCGCCGGGAAGGTGCTCTTGATCTCCAGGTGCCCCTCCGCGTTGACGAGCATGATGGAGAAGTCCGGGATGTGCAGCCGCTCGGGGACGAGCTGGGTGATGCGCGCGAGCATCTCCGGCAGCTCGAGCGTGGAGTTGAGCGAGTGCGCCACGTCGAAGAGCAGGCCCAGCTCCGCGACGCGCTCCTCCAGCTCCTCCTTGAGGGAGAGCTTGTGCTCGGTCTCCTCGAGATCCCGGTGGGTGTCGATCTCCTCGGCCTTCATGGAGGTGAGGCGCGCCAGCATGGCGTTGAAGGCCGAGCCGAGCCGCGCCAGCTCGTCCGAGTCCCCCGCCTCGGCGCGCACCAGCACGTCTCCCTCCTCGGCGCGGCGCATGGCGGCCATCAGCCGGCGCAAGGGGCGTACGAGGAAGAAGTGCAGCGACGTGCCGGTGGCGACGATGAGCAGGGTGCCCAGCACGAACACCGCCACCAGCGCGCCCATCAAGGCGTCGGACAGCTCGCGGTGCACCAGCGGCTCCGCCGCGCGCAGGTGCAGCAGGCCCACGGGCCGCTCGCTCGCGCCCGCGTGACACCCCTCGCACGCCTTGTCCCCGAGGGGACGGAGCACTTCCGTCTGGTGCTCGTCCGAGCGCGCCCACTGGGGCCCGGGCGCGGTCAGCAGCGCCGCCGCCGGGTGGCGCAGGCCCACCTCTCGCGGCCGGGTCGACCAGAGGATGAGCCCCTGCGGCGACAGCACGTTGAGCTCCGTGGTGGCGCCCAGCAGCCGGGTGTTGCTCGCCAGGAGCTCGGCGACGGGCGAGTGCGGGGGCTTGCCTGCGGGCGTGGTCAACCGGAAGGTGGTGTCCACGAACTCCGCGAGCACCAACGCTTCGTCATGGGTGGCATCCCGCGTCGCCACGTGGGCCTGCCGCCAGAACAGCGCCACGACCACCAGGGCCGTGAACAGCCCCGGCAGGGCAACGCTCCGCAGGAGCTTCCTGCCGATGGTGTTGAAACCCGATGGCATGGGAGGGTGAGGGCCTCGCGAATGGGTGGATTGTCGGCCCGGTTAACGAACACTGTCAAACTGCATTGCTCCTGTATTCTCCGAAAGGGAAGAACGAGGTTGCGTGGCGCGTCGGAAAGAATATCCGGGAGAGTTCCCTTCATGAGCCGTTCCTTCCTTCAATCCCCTCTTCTCCCGGTTCCTCATGGCTTCACCACCCGTGAGGGGGCGTGTCCGAGGAGCCCTTCGCCTCGCTCAACCTGGGCTTCGCCGTGGGCGACGAGCGTGAGCGCGTGGTGGAGAACCACCGGCGCCTGGCCGCGCGGTTGGGCGTCCCGCTCGCCACGCTGCACACGGTGAAGCAGGTGCATGGAGATCGCGTGGTGGAGGCGGGCGCGGGGGAGGGCAGCGAGGAGCCTCGGCCTGCCGAGGGCGAGGCGGATGGCCTCTGGACGGACCGGCCGGGACATTGGGTGGGCGTGGGGACGGCGGACTGCGTGCCGGTGTTGCTGGTGGACCCCGAGGGCCAGCGCGTGGCGGCGGTGCACTCGGGCTGGAAGGGGACGGAGGCGCGCATCGTGGCGCGCGCGGTGGAGGCCCTGGCCGCGCGCGGCTCGCGTCCGGATCGGCTGCTCGCGGCGGTGGGCCCCTGCATCCAGCGCTGCTGCTACGTCGTCTCCGAGGAACTGGGCGAGCGCTTCACCGCCCGCTTCGGTTCCCAGGTGGTGGTGCGCGAGGGCGCCCAGGTGCGCCTGGATTTGTCACGCGCCGTGCGTGAGACGCTGCTGGGCGCGGGGTTGCTCGCGGAGCGGGTGGATGTGCTGCCCCCCTGCACGGCGTGTGACGCGCGTCAGTTCTTCTCCCACCGGCGGGACGCGGGGCGCACGGGCCGTCACCTCAACTTCGTGGTGCACCGGTTCCCGGCCGCGTCCGGGCCGATTTCTTGACGGTCTCCGTCGCTGCTTCCTATCCTCCGCGAGGATCTCCCCCCAGGTCGCTCGGAGCACCGCGCCATTCGCCGACTGCTTGCCATCGTCCCGCTGTGTGCGTTGACCGCCTGCGCCACCACGAACTCCGCCTCCAACGCGGAGGTGGTGTCGTTGAGGGCCGAGGTGCGCTCGCTGCGCGAGGCCCAGTCACACCTGGAAAAGCGCCTCGAGCGGATGGAGCTGCTCACGAGCGTGAAGCAGGCCCGGGCCTCGCGTGCCGACGCTCCCGCCGCCGAGCCCGCCCCGGCCCCCGAGGCTCCGGCTCCGACCACGTCCGCCTTCGTCACGCCGGAGCTGGCGGTGGTGAAGCTCAAGCCCCGGGCCGAGCCCGCGCCCGCGCTGCCCGTGCGCGTGGACGTCGTCGAGCCCTCGGAAGACGACATGGAGCTGTTCGTGAGCGCCTCGCCCGACGAGGGCGCCAGCGGTGACGAGGCCTTGTCGCCGAGGACGTCGGACTCCGGACTGGACGCCGCCTTCGAGCAGGCCGTGGCGGCGCTGCGCACCGGCAACGTGGAGGGCGGGGTGAGCACCCTGCTGGGCTTCGCCGAGAAGAACCCCCGTCATGCCCGCGCCGACAACGCGCTCTACTTCAGCGGGCTCGGGCAGATGGGGCTCAAGGACTATGCCTCCGCGGCCGGCACGTTCGAGCGGCTCATCACCCGCTATCCCGCTGGCGACGCCGTGCTGGACGGCATGCTCCGGCTGGCCGAGTGCCGGCTGCGGCTCGAGCAGAAGGACGACGCCCGGGCCCTCTACACCCGTATCCTCACCCAGTTTCCGGGCACGGCCGCCGCTACCCAGGCGGAGCAGCGGCTCGCGTCCCTCTCGCACTAAGCAGTCCGAAAGGAAGTCATCCGAATGCGCTCGCGGATCCTCTCCTCGCTCCTTCTCGCCGCCGTCCTCGCGCCGCCCGTCTGGGCGCAGGACGAATCGGAGCCCGAGACCGGTGACGAGACCGAAGGCAGTGACGTGGTGGACGAGGCTCCCGCCGCGCGCCCGGGCCGCGTCACGCTTCCCCGGGGCAGGGTGGCCGCGAGTCCGCTCCCGGCGAGGTCCACACCGTGCAGACCGGCGACACGCTGTGGGACCTGTCCCAGCGCTACCTGGGCAGCCCCTGGTACTGGCCCAAGGTGTGGTCCTACAACCCGGAGATCGCCAACCCGCACTGGATCTACCCCGGCAACAACGTGCGCTTCTTCGCCGCGGGCGAGGAAGTGCCCTCGCGCGTGGAGGCGGGCGTCGGCCCCGTGGACACCCGTGATGACGTCGTGCCCACGGAGTCGTCGGGCAACGACGTGGAGGTGAGCGGGAAGATCTCCTACTCGCCCAAGTCCGGGCGCTCGGTGATGACGCAGGCCTTCGTCACCGCGCGCGAGCTGGACGAGGCGGGCCGCATCGAGGGCTCCAGCAGTGGCGCGGAGATGCTCTCCTTCCCGGACACCACCTACGTGCGCTTCAAGCGCAAGACGGACGCGAAGCTCGGCGACCGCTACGTGGTGTTCCACACCGCGGAGCAGATCTTCCACCCGGTGACGAAGAAGCCGGTGGGCTACCTCACCGAGTTCGTGGGCATGCTGCGCGTGACGGCGCTGGGCAAGGACTACGTCAAGGCGCAGGTCGTGGAGACGTGGGATCCCGTGGTGCGCGGGGATCTGGTGGGCCCCTACGGCGAGCGCATGGCCGACGCCGTGGTTCCCCGCCGCAACGAGAAGGAGGTCAAGGGCATCATCCTCACCGCGCTCGTGCCCTACCTGAGCCTCAACGCGGAGCATCACATCCTGGTGATCGACCGGGGCAGCGCCGATGGCGTCCAGCCGGGCAACACCTTCACCATCACCCGCCAGGAGATCCCGCCCGGCAGGAAGTGCTCAAGCTGGAGCTGCCCATCGGCAAGAAGACCCTGCAGGCGCCGCTGCCCACGGAGGACGTCGCCCTGTGCATGGTGACCGAGGTCAAGGAGCGCACCTCCAACTGCCTCATCGTCCGCTCCCTCCAGGAAGTGGGCCCGGGCGACCCGGTGGTGATGCGCGTGGACGGGGCCCCCACGGCCCAGCGCTGACACGCCGCCTCGCCGCCCGGTCCAGGCGTCCGTGTGGACATCGCACCTACGGAATCGCCCCCCGCGAGCCCTACTTCCAGGGACGTGCCGCTTGACCACCGGCGGTCAGGTGTTTATGTGTGCCGACCTCTTTCCGTCGGACCCATCTTCTATATAGGTGGCTCGGGGAAGGGGTGGGGCATGGTGGACGTCACGGCGAACAGCTACACGGCGGAGCAACGCGCGCTCCTGGCGCTCTGGTCGGTTCCGGGTCTGGGTCCGAGAACCCTGGAGCGGCTGCGCTCCTTTGCCGGGAGGGCTCGCTTCCCTGGCGGCCTGCCCGGTGAGGGACTGGCTCGCCGAAGCGCCGCTGCCGCCTCCCGTTCGCCGCCGGCTCGCCGAGGTCTCCGCGCTGGAACCGCTCGCCACCCGGCTGCTGGAGCGCTGTGCCCGGGCGGAGATGGGCCGGCCTTCCAGGGCGAGCCCGCCTACCCGGCGCGCCTGGCCGAAACGGACGATGCCCCTCCGCTTCTGTTCTACCGGGGACAGGTGGGTCCGCCCCGACGACGCGCCGCGTTGGTGGGCAGCCGCCATCCGGATCAGGGATTTCTTCCCTTGCCCGGACGTTCGCCCGGCGCGTGGCGGAAGGGGGCGTCGGGGTGGTGTCGGGCGCGGCGGCCGGGGTGGACCGGGCATGCCACTGGGGCGCGATGGATGCCGGGGGGAGACGTGGGCCTTCCTCGGCTCGGCGCTGGACGAGCTGGATCCCGCCCAGGCCCGGCTGCTGCCGCACTTCCTGGCCCGGGGTGGGGTGTTCTTCAGCGAACTGCCCCCGGGCGTGCGGGCGAGCACGACGACGTTTCCCCGGCGCAACCGGCTCATCTCTGGCGCGTCGGATGCGGTGGTGGTTCTTCGGGCGGGGGTGGGTTCGGGCAGTCTCTACACGGCCGAGGCGGGCCGGGCGCAGGGCCGGGCGGTGCTCGCCCTGCCCGGAGACGTGCTGAACGAGGGGGCGGCGGGGTGCAATGCGTTGTTGCGTGATGGTCACGCCCGCGCGTGTCTGTCCGTTGAGGATGTCTGGCGGGCCGTGGGGATGCTTCCCCTTCGGTACGTGCCGCCAGCGGAGGGTTCTTCATGGGAAGAGCTCTCGGTGGAAGCGAGAGGGGCCTATCAGGTGTTGAACCGGGTTCCCAAGTCATTCGATGAGGTGTTGGCCGGCAGCCAGCTCTCCCCCGCGGCGCTCACCAGCGCCCTGGTGGAGTTGGAGCTGTCGGGATTCGTGATCCAGCACCCCGGCAGGTTGTTCGAGAGGGTCTGAGGAAAAGCATGGCGACGCGCACGAAGAAGACAGCGACCGCGGGCGAGCAGGAGGTCGAGGAGACGGCGGCCCCCGAGAAGCCGACCAAGAAGCCAGCGGCGCGCAAGAAGAGCGCCGCCAAGAAGAAGACCACCGCCAAGAAGGCCTCCGCGAAGAAGGCGGCCGTCAAGCGCGGCAAGAAGGGCGAGCTCGCCACGGTGGAGGCCTCCGCCGAGGACGCCGACGCCGAGGCCGACGCTCCCCGCCGCGGCAAGGGGCCGCACTACCTCGTGGTCGTCGAGTCGCCCGCCAAGGCGAAGACGATCAAGAAGTACCTGGGCTCGGGCTACACGGTGAAGGCGTCCGTGGGCCACATCCTCGACCTGCCCAAGAGCAAGATGGGCGTGGACCTGGAGCACGACTTCGAGCCCCAGTACGAGGTGATCAAAGGCAAGGAGAAGGTGCTCAACGAGCTGAAGAAGGCCGCCCAGGGCGTGGACAAGGTCTTCCTCGCCACGGACCCGGATCGCGAGGGCGAGGCCATCGCCCGGCACATCAACCAGCAGCTCGGCCACCCGGATGCCTACCGGGTGATGTTCAACGAGATCACCAAGCCGGCCATCCAGGAGGCCATCGCCAACCCGCGCCAGCTCAGCCAGGAGAACTACGACTCCCAGCAGACGCGGCGCATCCTGGACAGGCTCGTGGGCTATCAGATCTCGCCCATCCTCTGGAAGAAGGTGCGCCGGGGCCTGTCCGCGGGCCGCGTGCAGTCCGTGGCCGTGCGCCTCATCTGCGAGCGCGAGAGCGAGATCAAGGCCTTCGTGCCCCAGGAGTACTGGACGCTGGACGCGCTGCTGCAGGGCCAGTCCGGGCCACCGTCCTTCAAGGCGAAGCTGTCGCGCGTGGACGGCAAGAAGGTGGAGCTCAAGGACCGAGCCACCACCCAGGGCCTCGTCGCCGAGGTGAAGAACGCTCCCTTCACCGTGAGCAAGGTGGACAAGCGCGAGCGGCGCCGCAACGCCCCGCGCCCTTCATCACCTCCAAGCTCCAGCAGGAGGCCGCCAACCGGCTGCACTTCACCGCCAAGAAGACCATGGCGCTCGCCCAGCGGCTGTATGAAGGCGTGCTGCTCGGCGAGGAGGGCCAGACGGCGCTCATCACGTACATGCGTACGGACTCCACCCGTCTGTCCGAGCAGGCCGTGACGGGGTGCGCGACTTCATCCTCCAGACGTACGGCCCGGACTACCTGCCCGAGGAGCCCGTCGTCTACCGCACCAAGAAGGGCGCCCAGGACGCGCACGAGGCCATCCGTCCCACCTCGCTCGAGTACCCGCCCTCCAAGGTGAAGGCCGCCTTCGACGCCATGAACGACGACATGGCCGCGGACATGTTCCGCCTCTACGAGCTCATCTGGAACCGCTTCGTGGCGTGCCAGACGAAGCCGGCCGTGTATGACCAGACGAGCGCGGACATCACCGCGGGCCGGGCCACGTTCCGCGCCTCGGGCTCCACGCTGAAGTTCCCCGGCTACCTGGCCATCTACGGCGCGAGCCTCACCCCCGAGGAGGAGGCCGCCCAGGAGAAGCGCGCGCCGCGGGCGACGAGAGCGCCGACGACGCCACGGGCGAGCTGCCCGTGCTCAACGAGGGCGACAGCCTCGTGCTGCAGAAGCTGCTCGACGAGCAGCACTTCACCCAGCCCCTCCGCGCTTCTCCGAGGCCACCCTCGTCAAGGAGCTGGAGGAGCGCGGCATCGGCCGTCCCTCCACCTACGCCGCCATCCTCTCCACCATCCAGGACAAGAAGTACGCGGAGAAGATCGAGGGCCGCTTCCGCCCCACCGACCTGGGCCTCATCTGCAACGACTTGCTGGTCAAGCACTTCCCCCAGGAGCTGGACGTGACGTTCACGGCCAACATGGAGGAGAAGCTGGATCAGATCTCCGAGGGCGAGGCCAACTGGAAGGCCGTGCTCAAGGACTTCTACGCGCCCTTCAAGGAGACGCTCGAGAAGGCCGAGGCGGAGATGCGCGACGTCAAGCGCGAGGAGGTGAAGACCGACGTGGCGTGCGAGAAGTGCGGCAACGTCATGGTGATCAAGTGGGGGAAGATGGGCCACTTCCTCGCGTGCTCGAACTATCCCGAGTGCAAGAACACCAAGGACTTCAAGCGCGACGCGGAAGGGAAGATCGTCATCGTGGAGGAGGAGACCACGGACGAGATGTGCGAGAACTGCGGCAAGAACATGGTCGTCAAGCGCGGCCGGTTCGGCAAGTTCCTCGCCTGCTCGGGCTACCCGGACTGCAAGACGTCCAAGCCCATCTCCATCGGCGTGACGTGCCCGGACTGCAAGCAGGGCTACCTCACCGAGCGCCGCAGCCGCTTCGGGAAGATCTTCTTCGGGTGCAACCGCTACCCCGACTGCAAGTTCGCCGCGTGGGATCGGCCGCTGCCCGAGGCGTGCCCCCAGTGCCAGTCGCCCTACCGGTGCAGAAGTTCTCCAAGCGTGACGGCCCCTTCGTGGCCTGCCCGAACAAGGAGTGCGACTACCGCCGGCAGATCACCGAGCCCGAGGCCATCCCTCCGGCGGCCAACGGGCCCGACGCGTCCTCGGCGGCCTGAGCCGTCCGCCCTCGCGAAACCGGGGCGCTCGGGGAGAGCCGAGCGCCCGTGCGGCTAGAGGGTGGGCACCGACTGGGCGTGGCCTCCGCGCGTCTCCAGCTCGTGGCTCGTCGCGTCCTCCTCGCAGCGGATGGCGAAGGGCATCGCCTCCAGCCGCTCGAGGGTGATGTCCGCGCCGCAATCCACGCACTCGCCGAACACGCCCGTGTCCATGCGACGCAGCGCGGCATCGATGAGCATCACCTCGTGCCGCTGCGCCTCCATCAGGCTGGACAGGGTGTAGTCCGCCAGCTCGGCCTGGGCCTGCTCCTCGTACTCGGGATCCCGATCCGAGGCCTTGAGGGCCGCGAGCTCGCGCCGGGCCCCCTCGCTCGTGCTGAGGATGGCGCGGCGGCGGCGCTGGAGGAGGTCCCGAATCTTCATGAGGTCATTGGCTCGCGTCATGGCCTGTCGCTCCATCAAAAGGGTGCACTGCGTTGGTTCCTGCGTCGCGGTTTCGCGAGTCGAACTCGGCAAAAGTAGGAGTCCCTAGAAGGTAGGGTAACTGCCGTCGGCTGTCCCACCTGGAGCCCCGGCCGGAGAGCAGGCGGGGAAACGGGCACCGGCGGTCAGTTGGCGGGGTGGCCCGAGCGGAAGGGAGGGACAGGGCGGAAGGGGCCTGCTAACAGAGGCCGGATGGCTCGGAGCGGCGAGGGCCGCGCCCGGGAGAGAGGCAGGAAGCGGGACGTGAAGCATCAGCGGGTGACGGTGATTGGCGGGGGCCTCGCGGGCAGCGAGTGCGCCGGCAACTGGCGAAGCGCGGAGTGCCGGTGACGCTGCGGGAGATGAAGCCGCAGCGGCGCTCGCCCGCGCACAAGACGGACACGTTCGCGGAGCTGGTGTGCTCCAACTCGTTGCGCTCGGACAACCCGGAGAGCGCCATCGGCCTGTTGCACGCGGAGCTGCGCGCGCTGTCCTCGGTGATTCTGGGCTGCGCGGACGCGCACCGGGTGCCCGCCGGTGACGCGCTGGCGGTGGAGCGGGATGCCTTCTCGGCGGCGGTGACGCGCTCGGTGCACGAGGCGCCCGGCGTGGAGGTGGTGCCCGGCGAGGTGGAGCAGCTGCCCGAGGGCGTGGTGGTGGTGGCCACCGGGCCGCTCACCTCGGACGCGCTGACGCGCGAGCTCGAGCGCTACGTGGGGGAGAAGCTCTACTTCTACGACTCCATCGCGCCCATCGTCGCCGGGGACTCCATCGACATGAACATCGCCTTTCGCGCGAGCCGCTATGGCAAGGGCGGAGGGACGACTACATCAACCTGCCGCTCACCGCCGAGGAGTACGCGCGCTTCATCGCCGAGGTGAAGGCGGGCCAGAAGCTGCAGCCGCACAGCTTCGAGGAACCCCGGTACTTCGAGGGGTGTCTGCCCATCGAGGTGATGGTGGAGCGGGGAGACCAGACGCTGGCCTTCGGACCGATGAAGCCGGTGGGGCTGGTGGATCCGCGCACGGGCAAGGAGTCCCACGCGGTGGTGCAGCTGCGCATGGAGGACAAGGCGGGCACGTCGTGGAACATGGTGGGCTTCCAGACGCGGCTCACGTGGGGTGAGCAGAAGCGCATCTTCACCTCCTGCATCCCGGGTCTGGCCCAGGCCGAGTTCCTGCGCATGGGGCAGATCCACCGCAACACCTTCATCGACGCGCCGCGGCTGCTGGCGAAGGACTTGTCGCTCAAGGCCGAGTCGCGGCTGTTCTTCGCGGGGCAGATCACGGGGGTGGAGGGGTACGTGGAGTCGGCGGCGTGCGGCTACCCGGCGGCGCTGGCGGTGTACGCGCGGCTCACGGGCGGCGAGTTCGTGCCGCCGCCGGCCACCACGGCGCTCGGCGCGCTCTACCGGCACGTGACGGGCGAGGCGCACCCGGAGGACTACGACTATCAGCCCTCCAACATCATCTTCGGGCTGTTCCCGCCGCTGCAGGGCCGGCACAAGAAGGCGGACAAGCGGGTGAAGTACGCGGAGCGGGCGCGGGCGGATCTGGCCACGTGGCTGCCGAGCGTGCCCCCGCCGAGGCGTCCGGGAGGACGGTATGAACCGACGAGCGGTGTGCATGGGAGCGCTGGTGGCGCTCGCGCTGGTGGGGTGCAAGCGCGGCGGGGACGACAAGGCGGCCGGAGGAGGCGGGGCGGCCCGGGGCGCGGCGGTGGTGGGCGGCGCCGGGGTGCCGCTCGCGGTGGGTCCCGCGGAGGACCTGCGAGTGACGGAGGATGGGCGCTTCGCCTCGTACCTGACGAAGACGCGCAAGCCGACGGTGGAGGGCATTCCGCCGCAGATGCGCCTGGGTGAGCTGTACGTGGTGCCGGTGGAGGGTGGCGTGCCGCGCCGGTTGGGCGATGGGGTGACGAACGTGCCCGGCGGGCAGTTGTTCACCCCGGACTCCAAGCACGTGCTGTTCCTCACCGGGTACAACCTGGCCAACCAGTCCGGCGTGCTGCACGTGCTGGATCTGAACGAGCCGACCGCCGAGCCGAAGAAGCTCGGGGAGGGGGTGACGTACTTCGTGCCGAGCCCCGACGGGACGAAGCTGGCGTTCGTGGAGGGGGCGTGCTGAAGCTGGGCGCGTTGCCCGCGGGGCCCTTCCGCCCGGTGGGCGGCGAGGTGTCCACGGCGGGCTTCTCCCCGGATGGGGCGACGCTGCTCTTCAAGCGCAAGCTGACGGCGGGCGGGGGCCTCCTGGCGGTGGCGGTGGACTCGCCCGCGGACAAGCCGGCCGAGCCGCGCAAGCTGGCCGACCGGTGGGGGACTTCGTGTCGTCGCCGGACTCGAAGTACGTGGCCTACCGGTGCGCAGCAGCGGCAACTCGACGTACGACCTGTACGTGGCGTCGCCGCCGGAGTGGACGGGCCTCAAGGTGGCCACGGGCACGACGTCGTTCGCCTTCTCGCCGGACTCGAAGTGGCTGGCGCGCAACGACGGGGGCAAGCCCGAGGTGATGGGGGACCTGTACGTGGGCCCGGCGTCCGGGGAGCCCGGGCGCAAGGTGGGCGAGCGCGTCAAGGACGTGGCCTTCAGTCCGGACTCGCGCGCGCTGGGCTTCCTGGCGAAGTACGACCAGCCGGCGGGGGCGGGGCTGATGGGCGTGGTGACGCTGCCCGACGGCGAGCCGAAGCTCGTGGGCAGCCGCGTGCCCAACTTCACCTGGGGCAAGGACGGCCAGTACGTGGCCTTCCTCTCGCGCTTCCTCAAGCCGGTGTACTCGGTGGATCTGATGGTCTACCCGGTGGGCGCGGAGAAGGCGATCAAGGCCCAGGCGGGGGTGTTCGGCTATGGCTTCACCCCGGGCAACTCGGCGCTCGTCTTCCGCTCGGGTTGCATCCGCGAGGGCCGGGCGTGTGACTTCCAGGCGCTGCCGCTGCCCCTGTCCGCCGAGGCGGCTCCCCAGCCGACCACGTGGCTGCAGGGCATCTACAGCTACAAGCTGTCCGAGGATGGGGAGCGCGTGCTGGCGACGTCGGCGCGCATGGACTCGGACGCGTTCGACGTGGCCGTCTATGACGTGAAGACGAAGGCGCGCAAGACGCTGGACCAGGGGGCGCAGTTGCCGGCGTACTTCGCGGGCCCCGGGACTCGCTGGCGGTGTACGTGCTCAAGGGCGCCAACGCGGGCGTGTACGCGGCGCCGGCCCGGCCGTGAGAAGCTTGCGGGAGGCCCGGCCGCGTCTAGGCTGGGGCCTCCCATGAGCACCGAGCCGCTGTCGCCCCTGTTGGAGAAGTTCCGCGTCCACCTCGTCGACGAGAAGGGCGCCAGTGCGCACACGGTGCGCAACTACTTCATCGACCTGGTGGACTTCGAGCGCTACCTCGTCGAGCGCGCCAAGCTCTCGCTCCTGTCCGCCTCGCACGCCGCCATCCGCGGCTATCTGGGCACGCTGGCGGTGGAGCACGCGCCGGCCAGCCGCGCGCGCCGGCTCGCGAGCATCAAGAGCTTCTACAAGTTCCTGGTGCGCCAGAAGCTCCTGCCGGGCAGCCCCGCCAAGCTGGTGAAGAGCCCCAAGCTGCCCAAGAAGCTGCCCAAGGTGCTGCCGGTGGAGGAGCTGTTCGCCATCCTCGACATGCCGCCCCAGGACACGGTGCTGGGGCTGCGCGACCGGGCCATCCTCGAGATCCTCTACGGCGGCGGCCTGCGCATCAGCGAGCTGTGCGGGCTGAACCTGCTGGACGTGGAGCGGCGCGAGCGCATCATCCGGGTGATGGGCAAGGGCAGCAAGGAGCGCCTGTGCCCGGTGAACGCGCAGTCCATCCGCGCGCTGGAGGCCTACCTGGCGCGCCGGGGCGAGCTGCTCGCGGTGCCGCACGCGGGGCAGGACGCGGAGGCGGTGTTCCTCAACTACCGCGGCGGCCGGCTCACGCCCCGCAGCATCGCGCGGCACCTGGACGCCTACGTGCTGCAGTGCGCGCTGCAGCGCAAGGTGAGCCCCATGCGCTGCGCCACTCGTTCGCCACGCACCTGCTCGGCGGCGGGGCGGACATCCGCAGCATCCAGGAGCTGCTCGGCCACGCGAGCCTGTCCACCACCCAGCGCTACACGCACGTGAGCTGGGAGCAGCTCCAGGCCGTCTACGACGCCGCGCACCCCCGGGCATGAGCGCGCGGCGCCGGCACTCACCACTCGATGTAGTACTCCGCTTCGTCCATCCCCATCCGGCGCACCTCCACCCGGCCCGTGCAGCCCACGCCCTGCAGCGCCGCCTCCAGCAGGCCCTGGTGGAACTCCACCGGCTGCATGTCGCCCTTGAAGTGCAGGCTCACGCGCCGCTCGCCCACCACGCTGAACTTGCGCTGCCCGTAACTCACGGCCGTGGAGTAGGCCGTGGGCGCGCTGGAGAACAGCCGCTTGGGGTCTCCCTGGCCGATGATGGTGGTCAACGTCCGGCCCACTCCGGATTGGAAGAACCCACCGACCGCCGCCGCGCCACACGCCCGGATGGCCTCTTGCGCGGAGCCGTACTGCGGGGCGAGCAGCTCGCCCGCCTCGAAGAGCACCTGGAGGAAGTCGCGCGCGGGGTACGAGAAGAAATCCACCAGGGGTTTCTTGGCAATCTTGGCTCTCAACTCCGCCGCCGCCGCGGCCCCACGATGCTGCTCCACCAACTTGAAGACCGCATTGAAGATGAGTCCTCGCACGGTGGCGGTCTCTGGCGCGAGGCCCATCCGCTGCGTGCACTCCTGGCTATTGAGCGATGGCATGGTTCAGGAATTCTGACACAATTAGCGCTCGGAATCTCCCCCCTGGGCACCGTGCCTCTCCACGGTAGATAGATAAGCCTTGAACCCTCTCCATCTCCTGGCTTCTGAGTCGTCTTCAGCGTTCGCAACGACACTCGCAGTCCTGGGTGCCTGGCTGAAGGAATTGGAAAATTCCGAGCGAGTCACAAAGACTCCCACGCAATTGGATTCATCTCGTCTGAATGAACTCCTGATGGATGTCTGGAGAGCAGGCGGTGCGTCGGGGGCACCGGGCCGGCGCGTGGCTCTCCGGACCAGGGCCGCTTCCGCGCCGAGCTCGGGCCCTACTTCTGGAAGAGCGCGGTGCTGCGGCGCTGCTGGGAGAAGCCCCGCGGCTACGCGGGAGACTTCCTGATGATGGAGGCGCTCTACCGGCGCAAGCCCGAGGGCCAGACGCCCCTGGAGTTGTGGATGGACTCCTGGGCCCTGGAGCTGCCGGCTTCCAGGCGGTGCGCAACCGACGGGATCTGCTGGCGCAGATGCTTCGCGCGGAGCATGCCCGGGGCGCACGCAAAGTGATGAACGTGGCGTCTGGTTCAGCGCCCGAGCTCGTCGCGGTGGCGCGCGACGTCTCCTTCGAATCCGTGACGCTGTTGGATCAAGACCAGGGCGCGCTGGACTCGGCGCTCGGCCACTTCACGCGGGTGGGGGCGATGCCGGCCACGCGCCATCAGGCGCTGCGGCTGTGGTGCGGCTCGGTGCTGGAGCTGCTGCGCAACCGCAGCGATCTGCCCCCGGCCTCGCAGGACTTCATCTACTCCATCGGCCTCTTCGACTACCTGACGGAGCGCTTCGCCGGGCGGCTCACCACGAAGCTCTGGGACGGGCTGGCTCCGGGCGGCCTGCTGGTGCTGGGCAACTTCAACGCGAAGAACCCCATGCACCTGTTCACCGAGACCGCGCTGGACTGGTACCTCATCTACCGGGATCCGGAGGATCTGCTCAGGCTCGTGGAGGGCTTGCCCGGGCTGGAGCGCGCGGAGGTGAGGACCGAGGACACCGGCTGCCTGCACCTCCTGGTGGCGCGCAAGGCGAAGTAGCTCCGCCTCAGAACAGCTGCTCGGGATCTTCCTGGACGCCCGAGTCCTGGCTGGCGAGCTTGAGGATGGGGGCCTCGTCGGGCAGTTGGGACTCGAAGTGGGTCGCCACGGCGAACCACTCGCCCACCCGGCGCGTGCGCACCACCTTGATGGAGAAGGTCGAGCCCGGAAGCACGGGCAGGTGCACGGTGTAGTGGTCCCCCACGCGCATCGCCACGGGGGTGACGAGCAGACACCCCGAGCGGGAGATGTTGAAGATCTCCCCGGCGAGCTCGACTTCTCCGCGCAGGATCTTGATGCGCATGCGAACGCGGTGGCGGGGATGGCGACGCCGATCAGAACTGCTCAGGTTGCTCACGGTGGATCTCCTGGCTCAGGGGCAGGAATGAGTGTGCCTTTCGGCCCCCCGGGCTTCATCATACCGGAGTCCACGCGCGGCGACCGAGCGCGTTCGTCATGTGTTGGGTTGAAAGTCGCGTTCCTCGTGCCATGAGGGGCGAAGGTTCCACCACGCTGCGCGGCCAGTGGGAGACGCTCGGGTTGCGGATGGGCTACGTGTTCCTCTACGCCGTGCTCCTGGTGACGGTGCGCTTCAATGCGCTCGCCCTCGACGGCGGGTGGAACGTCCACAAGAGGTGAGGGGGCGGACAGGCCGCGCGGGAGTCGTGGAAACGCCCGCCTCGCCTTGTTAAATGCCCCGGCATGTTCCATGGCACCACCATCCTCTGTGTGCGCCGAGAGGCGAAGGTCGTCATCGCGGGTGACGGTCAGGTCAGTCTCGACAAGACCATCATGAAGAACACCGCGAAGAAGGTCCGCCGTATCGGCGATGGCTCCGTGCTCGCCGGCTTCGCGGGCAGCACCGCCGACGCCTTCACCCTCTTCGATCGCTTCGAGGCGCGGCTCAAGGAGCACCAGAAGAACCTCACCCGCGCCTGCGTGGAGCTGGGCAAGGATTGGAGGACCGACCGCTTCCTGCGCCGCCTGGAGGCCCTGCTCATCGTGGCCGACCGCGAGAAGACGTTCATCCTCTCCGGCTCGGGCGACGTCATCGAGCCGGATCATGGCATCGCCGCGGTGGGCAGCGGGGGCTCCTACGCGCTCGCCGCCGCCCGGGCCCTCATGACGCACACCCAGTTGCCCGCGCGCGAGGTGGCCACCCACGCCATGCAGATCGCCGCCGACATCTGCGTCTACACCAACTCCAACATCACCTACGAAGAGCTCTGAAGGGAGCCGCCACCGTGAGCAACGCACGCAAGAGCCCCAGCTTCACGCCCCGCGAGGTGGTGGGCGAGCTGGACCGCTACATCGTCGGGCAGAACGCCGCCAAGCGCGCCGTGGCCATCGCGCTGCGCAACCGCTGGCGCCGCCAGCAGGTCTCCGAGGACCTGCGGGACGAAATCCACCCGAAGAACATCATCATGATCGGCCCCACCGGCGTGGGGAAGACGGAGATCGCCCGGCGGCTGGCGAAGCTCGCCCAGGCCCCCTTCGTCAAGGTCGAGGCCTCCAAGTTCACCGAGGTGGGCTACGTGGGCCGCGACGTGGAGTCCATGGTGCGCGACCTCGTCGAGTCCGCCATCGCGCTCGTGCGCGACGAGGAGATGGAGCGGGTGCGCGCGCGCCACCGAGAACGCCGAGGACCGGCTCGCCCAGTTGCTCTCCGGCCAGGCTCCCGCCTCGCGTCCCACCGGGGGCATGGGCTTCATGGCGCCTCCGCCCCCGCCGCCCGCCGCGCCCCGGCTCAGCGACACCGAGCGCGACAAGCTCCGGGCGCAGCTGCGCGCCGGCACGCTCGATGACCAGGAGGTGGAGCTGGAGACGAGCGAGGGCGGCTCGCCCACCTTCCTGCGCAACTTCTCCGGCCAGGGCATGGAGGAGATCGGCGTCAACCTGCAGGACCTGTTCAAGAACATGCCCGGCATGAGCCGCTCGCGGCGGCGCAAGGTGCGCGCCCCCGAGGCGCTCAAGCTCCTGGAGCAGGAGGAGGCCGCGCGGCTGGTGGACACCGAGCGCGTCAACCGCGAGGCCCTCGTGCGCGCCGAGCACAGCGGCATCATCTTCATCGACGAGATCGACAAGATCGCCAGCCGCGAGGGCGGGGGCAAGGGCGCGGGGCCGGACGTGTCGCGCGAGGGCGTGCAGCGCGACATCCTCCCCATCGTCGAGGGCTCCACCGTCAACACCAAGTACGGCCGGTGAAGACGGACCACATGCTCTTCATCGCCGCGGGCGCCTTCCACGTCTCCAAGCCGAGCGATCTCATCCCCGAGCTCCAGGGCCGCTTCCCCATCCGCGTGGAACTCGAGCCCCTCAGCGGCGAGGATCTGGTCCGCATTCTGCGAGAGCCTCGCAATTCCCTCCTGCGCCAGTACACGGCGCTGCTCGACACGGAGGGGGTGCACCTGGATTTCTCCGACGAAGCCGTGTTGGAGATCGCCCGGATCGCACAGGGAGTCAACGAGCGGACGGAAAACATCGGGGCCCGGCGCCTGCATACGGTGCTCGAACGTCTTCTCGACGATGTATCATTCAACGCCAGTGAGCAGGGCCCCCGGACCCTGTTCATCGATGCAGCCTATGTTCGCGAGCGGCTCGCGTCCGTCGTCCAGGACGAGGATCTCTCGCGTTACATCCTCTAGAAGACCCCAGGTCAGGAGAGTGCCCGTGTCGTCCACGCCTTCTTCGCTGAACTCCACCAAGACCGAGACCACCCCTCGGGCGCCTTCCCCTTCGGCCAAGAACGAACAGTGGATCGAGAAAGCCAAGGCCCACCTGCTGCAGAACTACAAGCAGCAGCCCATCGTCCTGGAGCGCGGGTTGGGCTCGCGCGTGTGGGACGCGGACGGGCGCGAATATCTGGATCTGCTCGGGGGCATCGCCACGTGTGCGCTCGGTCATTGTCACCCCGAGGTGGTCGCCGCGGTGCGCGGCCAGCTCGACAAGCTGTGGCACGTGTCCAACGTCTTCTACTCGGAGCCGCAGATCGAGCTGGCCGCCCGGCTCACCACCGCCTCGGGCCTGGCGCGCGCCTTCTTCTGCAACTCGGGGGCCGAGGCCAACGAGGCGCTCATCAAGCTGGCGCGCAAGGTGCAGAAGGACCGCGGCCAGACCGAGCGCTACGAGGTCATCACGTTCGAGAACTCGTTCCACGGGCGCACGCTCGCCACGGTCACCGCCACGGGCCAGACGAAGTACCAGAAGGGCTTCGAGCCGCTGCCGCAGGGCTTCACGCACGTGCCCTACGGCGACCTCGAGGCGGTCCGCAAGGCGGTGGGTCCGCGGACCGCCGCCATCCTCGTGGAGCCCATCCAGGGCGAGGGTGGGGTGCGCGCCGCGCCTCCGGGCTTCCTCAAGGCCCTGCGCGCCCTGTGCGACGAGCAGGGCCTGCTGCTGATGATCGACGAGATCCAGACCGGCATGGGCCGCACCGGCAAGCCCTTCGCCTTCCAGCACGAGGACATCCTCCCGGACGCCATCAGCCTGGCCAAGTCGCTCGGCAACGGCCTGCCCATCGGCGCCATGCTGTGCTCCGAGGAGGCGGGCAAGAGCCTCACGGCGGGCACCCACGGCTCCACCTTCGGCGGCAACCTCATCGCCGCCGTCGCCGCCAACGTCGTCGTGCGCAAGGTGACCGAGCCCCAGATGCTGCGCGACGTGGCGCAGAAGGGTGAGTACTTCCTCGGCCGCCTGCGCGAGCTGCAGCGCCGCCTGCCCACCATCATCAAGGAGGCGCGCGGCATGGGGCTGCTCATTGGCGTGGAGCTCTTCCAGGACGGCGCCCCCATCATCGCCCGGTGCCGGGAACTCGGCCTGCTCCTCAACGCCGCGGGCGAGAAGACGCTGCGCTTCGCCCCCGCCTTCACCGTGTCCCACGACGACCTCGACCACGGCGTGCGCGTCCTCGAGCGGGCCCTCAAGCCCTGAGCCGCTCGCGGCCTGGCGCGGGGCGCGTTTCCCTCGAGGACGCGCGCTCCTCCCGCGCCCCTTCCACCGGGGAGAAAATGATTTTCCCCGGAGTGAAACAATCCGCTGTCCGTGTTGACGCCCTTCCCGGGGAATCGTAGGATTCCAAGACCTCAGAAATTGAGAGGGAAGGGGAGTGGCCGGTGAAGAGATGCTCCGCGATCCGCGGCTCTGGGACTGGCGGCGACTCCAACCGCGATGTCGGCCCGTGCGGTCTCCCCCTTCCAGCGCACCCCGCCCGAGGTGGTGCTGCCCGAGCTCGAGGTGAGCGTCGTCCTGCTGGAGGAGGAGGAGGAGACGCCGTCCTATGGCACGGCCTCCCTGCCTTCCATCACCGCCGATGTGCTCGCCTTCCTGTCGGAGGGCGACCTGGCCCAGGCGGAAGAGGCCCCGCCCGAGCCTCCGGCGCGCAAGGGCCCGGGGGTGAACACGCTGCTGGTGGGCGTGGACGAGCTGCTGTCGCTCGGGGATGTGTCCAGCGCGCTGGAGCTGGTGGGCAAGGCCGAGCAGCTCGATCCGCTGGAGCCCCGGTTGGAGGGCGCGCGCGCGGTGCGAGCAGGCGCAGCGCGCCGCGCTGGAGCAGCGGCTGGGGAGCGTGAAGCAGGTGCCCCGGCTGAAGCTGCGCATGGCGGAGTTGATGAAGCTCAGCCTGGATGCGCGCATGGGCTTCCTGTTGTCGCGCATCGACGGACACCTGAGCTATGAGGCGCTCTTCTCCGTCTCTGGCATGTCCCGAATGGAGACGATGCGCGTGCTGGTCCAGTTGTTGGATCAGGACATCATCACCCTCGCGCCCCGCTGACGCCGTGTGGAGGGGTCGTCAATTCCCCAAGTTCGTCCACACCTCGTCGTCATCTCCGGCACACTGAGGCTTCCCCCAAGGACGGGAAGCCATCGTTACCGAACTCGCCATCATCCTGTTGCTCGTGCTCGCCAACGGCATCTTCGCCGGCGCCGAGCTCGCGCTCATCTCCATCCGCAAGACACGGCTGCAGGAACTGCTCGAGCAGCGCAGCGCCGGCGCGCGTGCCGTCAAGGCGCTGAGGGACAACCCCGAGCGGTTGCTGGCCACGGTGCAGATTGGCATCACCGTGGTGGGCTCCACGGCGGCGGCCTTTGGTGGTGCGTCCATCGCCCATCGCTTGAGTGGCCCCCTGGAAGGGCTCGGGCTGCCGGCGCACCAGGCGGAGAACCGGCCTTCGCCCTGGTGGTGGGCCTGGTGTCCTACCTCTCGCTGGTGTTGGGCGAGCTGGTGCCCAAGTCGCTCGCCCTGCGTTATTCCGAGCGCTACGCGCTCCTCATCGGCGCGCCCCTGCATGGACTGTCGCGGTTGATGAAGCCCATCGTGTGGCTGCTCACCTTCAGCTCCAACCTGGTGCTGCGCCTCTTCGGCGACAGCACCTCCTTTACCGAGTCGCGCCTGTCGTCGGATGAGCTCCAGCAGCTCGTGGAGGAGGCGGCGCGCAGCGGCAGCGTCCACCCGCGCACCGGGGAGATCGCCTCGCGGGCCTTCGATCTGGCGCAGCTCACCGTGACGGACGTCATGGTGCCGCGCACGAAGGTGGTGGCGCTGCGCCGGCATGCCACACCCGAGGAGGTCCGGCAGGTGCTCCTGGAGCAGGGCCACAGCCGGATGCCCGTGTTCGAGGGAGACCTGGATCACATCTCCGGGTACGTGGTGGCCAAGGATCTGCTGTCCTTCGCGCTCGAGCAGCAGCTCATCCTCCTGGAGGACGTGCTGCGTCCGGCCTACTTCATCCCGGAGTCGATGCGCGCCCTGGACGCGCTGCAGCAGATGCAGGCGCGCAGGCTCCAGCTGGCCCTCGTGGTGGATGAGCAGGGCGGGCTGCTCGGGCTCGTCACCATGAAGGATCTGGTGGAGGAGCTGGTGGGCAGCATCTCCAATGAAAGCGAGGCCCCGCCCGAGCACATCCGCTACGACACGGACGGGACGGTGCTCGTGGACGCCATCATTCCCATCCGGGAGGTGAACCGGGCGGTGGAGGGGCTGGAGCTGCCCGAGGACGGCAACTGGAGCACCCTGGGTGGGCTGTGCCTGTCCCTGGCGGGTGCCATCCCTCCCTCGGGGGCGCGCTTCACCCTGGGGGATGGCACCGTGCTCGAGGTGGCGGAGGCCTCGGCGCGCCGGGTGAAGCAGGTGCGCATCCACCCCGCGCCCCCCGGAAGGAGGACACCTGAGCCGCGCTCAGCGGTACTCGTACACCCGGAAGGAGTAGGTGCCCGCGGCCTCGTTGGCCGAGTAGAGATCGACGAACACCGTGGTGCTCGAGGCCGCCTGGAACTCCACGAAGGACTTCTGACTGGTGAGGAAGGGGCTCTTCACGTTCTCGCGGATGAAGGCGGCCAGGGCGGGCACGGCGCGGGTGGTGTCGAACTCGATGCGGTAGGTGGCGTTGAGCACGACGGGGAAGGAGAACCAGTCCTCGTCCTGCCCGTACTCGAAGCGGCCGGAGACGACGGTGGCCGAGGTGCCGCCCGGGGCGGGCACGAGCGCCGTGGCCTCCTCGGGGATGTCGCCGAAGTCATCCTGCACGGGGGTGGCGAGCTGGAGGGTATAGGTGCCGATGGCGGGCGAGGATCTCTCGGCGAGTGGCTCACGCGCACGGTGTAGGGGCGCTGACGCGGGCCTTGAAGCCCACCTGCACGCCGGGGCTCCCATCCTGTGCCCGGATCCACCTGCCCTCGGGATCGAACAGGTCCACGCGGGGCAGGAGCGCGCCGGGCCCGGCGTCACGGAAAGCACGTAGGCGTTGCGCGCGGTGGCGTCGATGCGGAAGAAGTCATAGTCGCCCACCGGCTCGATGCCCTGCGTGCGCGAGCGCGTGGCGTCGAGCGGCGCGGCCCGGGCGATACAGTCATCCGGCTCGGCGCTGTCCCCGGGGTGCTCGGGGCAGTTGGCGCTGGTGACGGCCTCGCAGGAGCCGTTGGGCCTGGGCAGCGTGCCCTCGCGGCAGAGGCAGACGGCGTGGCCGTTGTCGTTGGCGCAGGTGGTCTTGTCCGCCTGGGTGCAGGGGTTGGGATCGCAGGGATTCTTGCTGGGGGGCGTCCCCGGCGGCGACGAGTCCAGCAGACAGGCCGGGGCGAAGAGGAGGGAGGAGAGGAGGACGAGGCGGGGAGTGAGGGGGTTCATGGTCAGCGGCTCCCGGAGCGGTCGGCGTCCGGCGCGTCGCGCGAGCCGGGGGGCCGGTGATCGAGGGGATCCTCCACCTCGGAGGACTCCTCGCGGCGTTGGCGGTACTGCTCGCGCACGTAGGCGACGAGCTGATCGAGATAGGAGGAGAGGAGGGCAGCGGATGCCGGTGCCGTCCAGCAACTCCAGGGTGTTGTGGGAGTTGTAGATGGCCAGGTGGTTGACGTAGCCGAGCGCGGTGCGCTGGGGGCGGGCGAGCTTCTCCAGCACGGGCAGGCGCATCACCACGTCCGCGGCCCGGGCCGAGAGGTTGAAGCGCGGCAGCTTCTTGTTGGACTGCTCGGCGATGCGCTCGTAGACGCGGCGGGCGCTCATGGGGTTGGGGTCCACGAGGTGGAAGGTGCGGCCCACGGCGCGCGCGTCATGCGCCAGCGCCCACACGGCCCGCACCACGTAGTCCACCGGCACCACGTTGAGCGGGGCCACGCCGTTGCCCGGCAGGGGCATGGGGGCCACCAGCGGGCTCGTCACCAGGAGGATGCCCAGGTAGTAGGGCCCCTCGAAGCGATCGATCTCCCCGGTGCGCGAGTCGCCCACCACGGTGCTCGGACGGAAGATGGTGATGGGCAGGCTGGAGGCGGCGCGCTGCAGGCGCTGCTCGGCGTGGAACTTGGTCTCCTCGTAGACGTTGCGGAAGGTCTGCCCGCAGTCCAGCTCGTCCTCGGCGATGACGCCCACCCGATCCCCGGAGACATGGCAGGTGGAGAAGTGGTTGAAGCGCTCGAGGTGCTCGCAGTCGCGCGCCAGCTCCAGCATGTTGCGCGTGCCATCCACGTTGATGCGCCGGGCGGTCTCCTTGGGCACGCCCATGTAGAAGACGGCGGCCAGGTGGAAGATGTGCGTCACCCGCGAGCACAGCCGCTGGTACTCCTGGCCGGACAGGCCCAGGTGCATGTCCACGATGTCGCCGGTGAGCAGCTCCAGCGTGGCGCCCTTGCCGCGCAGGCGGGCGGCCAGCTGCTGGGCTTCCTTGAAGTGCTTGGGCTGCACCAGGGCGTAGACGTGGGCCTGGGGTGCCTCGCGGACGATGTGCTCGACCAGCCGTTTGCCGATGAAGCCGGGGTAGCCGGTGACGAAGTACGTCGGGGCCGGCCGCTGGCTTCCTTGCGCGTGTCGCTCATGGGCGGCGGAGCATACCCGGCCCTCAGCCACGCGCGAGAACGGCGCGCCAGACCTCCTCGACCTGGGCCCGGGTGGCTTCCAGGGTGCCCGAATATCCACCACCCACGTGGCGTGCTCCCGCTTGCCGTCCAACGGCAGCTGGGCGGCCAGCCGGGCGTCGGCCGCGGCCTCGTCCAGGCCATCGCGCCGCATCAGCCGGGCCCGTTGCAGCTCGCGGGGCACCCACACCAGCACCACGCCCTCCATCGCCCCGTGCAGCCGGTTCTCGATGAGCAGGGGGGCGTCGTAGAGCACGCGCTCCACGCCCGCCTCGGCGAGCGCCTGGGTGCGCTCGAGGAAGCGCTGGCCGATGAGCGGGTGGAGCAGGGCGTTGAGGGCGGCGCGCTCGGTGGCGTCCCCGAAGACCCGCGCGCCCAGCGCCGCCCGGTCCAGGCGCCCATCCGGCCCCACCACGCCGGGGAAGCGCTCGGCCACGGCCGCCAGTCCGGGGGTGCCCGGCTCCACCACCTCCCGGGCGATGAGGTCCGCGTCGAGCACCTCGGCGCCCAGCTCGCGGAACATCCGGCTCACCGTGCTCTTGCCGGAGGCGATCCCACCCGTCAGTCCATAGAGCTTCACCGGCGGCCTACTTCGCGGCCTGCGCGGAGGTGAAGGTGAGCGACTGCACCGTCTTGCCGTCCTCGTTGAGGAACACGGCCAGCCCCTGGCGGGCGTAGAAGAGGTAGGTGCGGAAGTCGTCCGTCAGCTTCTTCTGGTAGCACGGGGTGGAGGGCTGCTTGCCGGAGGACGGGCAGGCGGGGCCGTAGGTGCTCTCGATGGACTCCTTCTCGATCACCGGGCCCGGGAAGACCGAGATGCGCTCGACGTGCTGCGTGCCCACGTCCACGGTGAACTGCACCGGCGCGTGCCCTTGATGGCCCTCTCGTCGAAGTAGGCGACGACTTCCTTGCCCTCGGTGGTGACCACGCGCGAGGGCTCTCCGAACTTCTGGATGACGCTGTCGCGCTTGCTCTGTCCGGGCTCGATGCCCTGCCACGGTTTGGCCACCGCGGGCGCGGCGGCGAGGAGCACGGCGACGCAGACGAGGGTCTTCATCCTCCCTGGTGTACCGGATCTCCCCTCGGCCCCTCAAGCGCTCCAGGTGTTGGCGAGCCCCCTCTCGGGATGTTGTGTTTCCCACCCGCGCCTTGCCCCCCTTGGAGGCGTCTGCTAGTGACCGGACGCGATGCCTGCTCGTGGCCCCTGGCTCCTGTCCCTCCTGCTCGTCCTCGTCCTCTCCGGTGCCGCCGGCGCGGCGGATTTCCTTGGCCCGGAGAGTTGCAAGGGCTGCCATCCGGCCGCCTATGAAGCCTGGATGCAGTCCAAGCATGCCCGGGCCGGGGACTCGCTCGCGCCCACCCAGCAGAAGGACGTGCGCTGTCTGTCCTGCCATGCGCCGGACCGGGCCAACCAGGGCGTCTCCCACGTCACGTGCGAGACGTGCCATGGCGCCGGCCAGCACTACTCGCCCTCCTATGTCATGAAGGACGCGGAGCTGGCCCGGCTGGTGGGCCTGGTGGACCCCTCGGAGAAGGCGTGCCGCAGCTGCCACGACGCCTCGTCCCCCTCGCTCAAGCCCTTCAACTTCGTCGAGTCGCTCAAGGCGATCGACCACTGGTCCGCCGAGCGGGCCGGCAACAAGACGGCCCAGGCCGAGCCTCCCCAGGCCGAGCCCGCCAAGAAGAAATAGCGTGATCAAAATCCTCGACGCTCGCTTCATCACCACGGCGGTGGAGCCCAAGGGCTACCCCACGAGTCTCGCCCCCGAGGTGGCCTTCGTGGGCCGCTCCAACGTGGGCAAGTCGTCCATGATCAACGCGCTCACGGGCCGCAAGAAGCTCGTGCGCGTGTCCAACACCCCCGGCCGTACCCGTACGCTCAACTTCTTCGACGTGGACGTGGAGCGCGATGGCAAGCCGCACCTGGTACGCTTCGCGGACCTGCCCGGCTACGGCTTCGCCAAGGTGAGCAAGACCGAGCGCGCCGAGTGGCAGACGATGATCACCACCTACCTGGAGAAGCGCCGGGACCTGAAGGTGGTGGTGAGCATCATCGACGCCGAGGTGGGCCCCACCCCGGACGACTTCCAGACGCTCGACTACCTGCAGGACTACCGGCGCATCCTCGTGGTGGCCACGAAGATGGACCGGCTGCCCAAGGCGCGCCGCAAGCCGCGCCTCACCGCGCTCGCCGAGCAGCTCAGCCTGCCGCGCGAGGCGGTGCTGCCCTTCTCGGCCACCGACAAGCTGGGCCTGGACGAGGTGTGGGGCGCCCTCCTGGACAGCGTGAAGTGAAGGGCTGAAGGGCCGGGGGGAACCGTGGTAGGCACGGCGCCATGTCGAATGGCAATAGCGGAAGCAAGGCGCTGAACACCGTGCGCCGGCAGCTCGCGGCCCTCTCCGGCCGCAAGCGGCTGGAGGCCCTCGTCGAATCGGAGCATGCCCGCGCCCTGGTGCGCTCGCTGCCCGCGGAGGACCTGTACTTCACCATCATGGAGGTGGGCCTGCCCGACGCGGTGGACCTCGTCCAGCTCACCTCGCCCGAGCAGTTCCGCACCTTCGTGGACCTGGGCTCGTGGAAGCGCGACACGCTCGATCCGCTCGGCACCCTCAACTGGCTGCGCGCCGCGCGCGGGGACTCGGCCGAGGACTTCCTCAAGAAGGTGCGCTCCCTGGACGCCGAGGTCCTGGAGATGCTCGTGCGCGAGTTCACCGTCATCCACGACCTGGAGGAGGACCCGGACGTGAACCCGGCGGGCGTGACGATGGAGACGCCCGAGGGGCGCTACCTCATCGAGTTCAAGGGCGTGGAGGGCGCGGAGCTGGCGGCGTTGCGCGTGCTGCTCAACGATCTCATCGCGGACAACCCCTTCGAGGCGGTGCGCTTCCTGGAGGCCACGCGCTGGGAGGTGCCCGGGGAGCTGGAGGAGGTGGCCTACCGCTTCCGCTCGGCGCGGCTGCAGGACCTGGGCTTCCCACCGCTGGACGAGGCCGTGCAGCTCTTCAGCCGCGTGGACACCGGGCCCGCGCCCACTCCGGCCGCGAGCGCCGCGCTCGCCAACACGCGCGAGCAGCCCGACTACCTGGAGGCCGCCTTCCGCGAACTGGACGAGCGCGAGCGCGAGAACCTGGAGGCGGAGCTGCGCTACCTCGCCAACGCCACGCTCGTGGCCGAGGTGGAGGAGCCGGGAGACCTGGACGCCATCCGGCGCGTGGGCGAGATGGCCCGGGACTACCTGCTGCTCGCCCTGGAGCACCTCACCGGGGGCGATCCTCGCGCGCCGCGCAGGTGGTGCGCGACACGGAAATCAAACGCATCTTCCAGGTGGGCTTCTCCCTGACGCTCGCGCTCAAGTTCCGCGCGGACCGGTTGATGAAGGGCACCTTCACGAAGGTGGAGGGCGTGCCGCTGCTCTTCGCCGAGGAGGCCGCCGCCGTGGAGGCGCTGCGCCGCAAGCGTCCGCGGCGCACCCTGAAGGTGCCCGGGGCCGAGCCGGTGCCCTTCCGCTCGCGGCGCGAGCTGGCCGCCAGCGAGGAGGTGCTCGCCCGGGCCGAGGCGCAGGTGGCGCTCCTGGGCGCGCTGCTCGGGGGCTCGGCCCAGGCCGCCCGGGAGCGGCTGTCCCGCTTCGCCGATGCGCCCCATGAATTGGGGATGGAGCGCTTCTTCGCGGCCGCCGTGGCCATCGCCCTCCTGGAGGGACGGGTGGTGCCCCGCCCCCTGCCGCGCGAGGGTCGGCAGACGCTCGGTGCGCTGCTCTTCGAGGGCACGCCGGACGAGCCCCGTCTCAAGCCGGGCGTGGCGGAGCGGGCCCTGGCGGTGCTGGAGCCCGCGGTGCCCGAGCCCTCCCGGCCCGAGCTGCGTCGCCGGTGAACGCCGTCCTCGCCCGGTTGCTCGAGGAGATGGGCGCTGTGTTTCTCCAGGAGGGAAAGCTCAGCGCCATTGCCTCCCTTCTTCTGCCCATGGAGTGAAAGGCCGGTAATTCTTCCCGCTTCCCGTCCGCCGGTCCGAGGACTTCCACGGTAAATCCTTGGATCCACTGGGATTTGCCCTCCAGGGCCATTGGCATATCGCCTGCTAACGCCCTGGGGTGGCCCGGTCCGCGCATGCGGTGACGGGCGTGGGAGGAGGGTCCGGATGGAGCTGGGCGATAAAGCGGAACGCCGGGACGTGGTGGCGTTCTACGCACTGACCGCCTTCGCGGCGCTGATGTACATGCTGCCGCAGGTGTGGTTTCCCGCGTTGGCCCCCTTGCGGCTGGCGCTGTTGGCATCGGGATTGGCCGCGGGGCTGATGGCCTTGCGGAGACTGGGGCGGGCCGAGCCCCTGCGGTTCGATGGAGTCCGGGGCGGGGCGCTGCTGGCCTTCTCGGTGTTGGCGCTGGCCTCGATGTCGTGGTCGGTGAACCCGGAGGTGTCGCGCACCACCGCCATCGAGCTGCTCAAGCTCACGGCGATCTACCTGACGCTGGTGAACGTCATCACCACGCCCCGGCGGCTGGCGGCCGTGTGTGGCGCCATGGTGCTGGGTTCGATCGTGACGAGCTATGGCGTCATCGACTCGCACTTCACCGGCACGCCGGAGACGCTGGTGGAGGGCTACCGGGCGCACTGGGTCGAGGTGTACGCGGACCCCAACCGCTCGGCGATGAACATCGGCATCATCGTGCCGCTCGCGGTGGCCTTCCTGGCGCGCAAGGAGAGCGGCTGGGTGATGCGCTCGCTGTCGCTGTTGGCCATCGTCATGGCGGCGGTGGCCATCGTGTTCACCTACAGCCGCGGTGGCTTCATCGGCCTGACGGTGGCCATGGCGGTGTGGGCGCTGCGCGAGAAGAAGAAGATGCGCTCGGTGATGCTCGGCATCGCGCTGGCCATCGGTCTGGCGGTGTTCGCGCCCAAGAGCTTCTGGGAGCGCAACGAGACGGTGGCGGAGCTGCACCAGGACGCCTCGGCGATGGGCCGTGTGTACGCCCGGCAGGTGACGTCGCGCATGAGCCTGGACAAGCCGCTGCTCGGAGTGGGCGCGGGCGCGTTCCGCCACGCCTGGTTCGACTACGCGCCGCCCCAGGCCACGCGGGCCTACGTGGCGCACAACATCTTCCTGGACGTCATCGGTGAGCTGGGCTGGGTGGGCCTGCTCTTCTTCCTGGTGTTCGCCGGGAGCTCCACGGGTGGCGCCTTCGAGCCTCGAGGGATCCCCGCATGGGGTGGATGGCGCGAGGACTGGCGGCGGCGATGACGGGCTACCTCATCTGCGACATGTTCTCCGGCTACATCCTCTCGGCGCACCTGTACGTGCTCTTCGGGCTGGCGGCGAGCGCGCATCGCATCGCCCAGGCGTACGCGGTGAAGGAGACGGCGCGCGACGTGAAGCAGACGGTGGTGCCGGGATGGGAGGGCTCGAACCATGCGGCGTGAGGAGACGCGGATGGCGCAAGCGCCTCTGCGCCCGGTGCAGTTCACCAAGTCCTTCTACTTCGGTGGCACCGAGGTGCAGGTGGTGGAGCTGTTGCGTGGCCTGCCCGCCAGCTACCGCGTGCAGGTGTCCGTGCTGGACGCGGTGGGGCCGCTGATGGAGCCCATCCGCAAGATGGGCATCACCCCGGAGGAGTTCTCCCTGCGTGGCTCGCTCGCCCGGCCCAACACGCTCGCCCAGGTGGTGCGCATGGCGCGCTGGCTCAAGCAGGAGCGGGTGGAGCTCGTCCACGTGCACGACTTCTACGCGACGGTGCTGGCGGTGCCGGCGGCGAAGCTCGCGGGGACGAAGGTGATCGTCGGTCGGTTGGACCTGGCGCACTGGCACGGCAAGGTGCGGCGGGCCCTGCTGCGCGGCCTCACCCAGATGGCGGACCACGTGGTGGGCAACGCGGAGGCCATCCGCAGAATGCTCGTGGAGGAGGAGGGCATCTCGCCGGAGAAGATCACGGTCATCCCCAACGGCCTGGACATCGTGCGCTTCGATCAGCGCCGACGCGCGGGACTCCAGGCTCCGCTGCCGGACACGCACGGGGCGCCCGTGGTGGTGCACGTGGCGAACATGAACCACCCGGTGAAGCGGCAGGAGGATCTCCTGCGGGCCCTGGCGTTGGTGCGGCGCGAGGGGCACGCGCTGCATGCCTTCCTCGTGGGGGACGGGCCGCGGCGGCCGGAGATGGAGAAGCTCGCGGGGTCGCTGGGCCTCGCGGACCGCGTGCACTTCTTGAGGCACCGCGGGGACGTGCCCGCCATCTACGAGCGCGCGGACTTCGGCGTGCTGTGCTCCAGCGCCGAGGGCATGTCCAACGCGGTGATGGAGGGCATGGCCGCGGGGCTGCCCATGGTGGTGACGAACGTGGGCGGCAACCCGGAGCTGGTGGCGGATGGCGAGCGGGGCTGGTGGTGCCTCCCCTGCGGCCGGATGCGCTGGGCGAGGCGTTCCTCCAGTTGCTCGGCGACCGGGAGAGGGGCCGGCGCATGGGAGCCCAGGCGCGTGCCTTCGTGGAGCGGGAGCTGTCGCTGACGCGGATGGTGCGCCGGCACGACGCGTTGTACCGGCGCGTGGCGCGAGGCGAATGAAATCGCCGGAGCGCGGGGGCGTAAGGGGAGGGGAACCCGCTGTTGCCCTCCGAGGAACGCTCCCATGCTCTCCACCGCCCTGATCGTCGTCCTGGCCTCCGCTCCCGCGCCCGCGTCCTGGCGGTTCGAGGCGGGGGCTACTCCCGAGGTGAGCCTCAGCGCCATCAACGGCTCCATCCAGGTGGAGGCCGTGGAGGGCCAGACGGTCTCGGTGGAGGCTCGGCGGGAGGATGGGGCGGACGTGAAGCCCTTCCTCGACGTGGAGCATGACGGGGACGAGGTGAGCGTGTCGGTGTGCTGTGGCCCCTGCGAGGAGCGGCGCGCGTCCCGCTGCGACAATCCGGCACCCGTGCACCTCGTGGTGAAGCTCCCGCGGGGCTCCGAGCTGGAGGTGAGCGCGGTGGGGGCTCCGGTGAAGGTGACGGGGGTGGCGGGCTCGCTGGAGGTGACCACGGTCAACGGTGACGTGTCCCTGCTCGGCTCGCGTGGCCGTCTGGAGGTGACCACGGTGGGCGGAAGCGTGGACCTGCGGCCCGAGAACATCGAGGACACCGAGGTGAGCACCGTGTCCGGCAACGTGAAGTTGAAGCTGCCGCGCGACGCGGGGCCCGGGTGGAGTTCTCCTCGGTGGGTGGCCGCTTCAACGGCGGCGGGGTGTCCCTGGGCTCCATCGAGCGGCGCTATGGCAACGGCGAGCAGTCGGTGGAGGTCAGCACCGTGAATGGCTCGTTCGACCTCCAGTCCGACGCGGCCGCGAACTAGACGAGAACCAGACACCGGACAAAAGGGGGCGGGGTGTTCGCCGGATGAACTCCAAGGCGCCGGCGAGCACCTTCTTTTTTCTGGCGTGATCCGGGAGACACGGCGTCCCGAGCGTCTGTCTGGTCGAGCGCGTGCGGTTCATGGGGATGGAAGTTTCGCGAAGGGCAGGGATGTTCCAGCCGCGCCACACCTCCACTCCCGGAGCACAACGCATGCACAGAACCACCTTGCCCCTCGCTCGCTTGTCCGTCGTCGCCCTGATGCTGTCGCTCGCCGCCTGCGGGCCCGAGTCGAATGTCGAACCGAGCGCGGGAGAAGAGTCCACGCGCACCGCGGATGCCCTGGCCTCGACTCCGATCGGCAACTTCAAGGATGGCCTCATCACCTACTACGACGCGACCGGCGCGGGCGCCTGCAGCTTCGACGCGAGCCCGCAGGACCTGGACGTGGCCGCCATCGCCCAGGGCGAGTACCAGAACAGCGGGGCGTGCGGCTCGTGCGCCGAGGTGCAGGGCCCGTTGGGCACGGTGCGGGTGCGCATCGTGGATGTCTGCCCCGGGTGCACCACCGCGGGCCACCTGGACCTCAGCCGCCAGGCCTTCGCGAAGATCGCCAAGCCCATCGATGGCCGCGTGGCCGTGAAATGGCGCTTCGTCTCGTGCCCCGTGACGGGCCCCATCCAGTACCGCTTCAAGACGGGGAGCAGCCAGTACTGGACGGCCATCCAGGTGCGCAACCACGCCCTGCCCGTCAAGAAGCTGGAGTTCATGAGCAACGGCAAGTGGGTGGAGGTCCCGCGCCTGAGCTACAACTACTTCGTGCAGGCCTCGGGGATGGGCACGGGAACCCTCCGGGTCCGGGTCACCGCCTCGAACGGGCAGGTGCTCGAGGACACCCTGCCGAGCATCCAGGCCGAGAAGACGTTCCCCGGCAAGGCCCAGTTCACGCCGTAGCCCGTGAGTGAGCCGGGTGGGGGGAGCGAGCGGGCGGAGGCGCCGGGACACGTGGGCTTGCCAGGAACGGGGCAAACCCGTCAGCCTTCGGCCCTGGAGGCCCTCCGATGAAAGTCGCTCATTCCCCCCTGCATGCCCGCCACGATGGGGGCAAGGAACTGCATCGCGGCGAGCTGGTGCCGTGCTTCGAGATGCCGGTCCGCGCCGACTACATCCTGGCGGCGGTGCGACGCGCCGGCTTCGAGGTGCTCGAGCCGCGCCCGTTCCCGCTGGAGTCGTTGCTGCGCGTCCACGACGCCGGCTTCGTCGAGTTCCTGCGCACCGCCCACGCCGAGTGGCGCGCGGCTGGCAAGGAGGGCTTCATGTTGCCGAGCGGCTTTCCCGCCCGCTCCCTGCGACGTGATCACCTCCCCTCCGGCATCAACGGCAAGATGGGCTACTACGCCTTCGATGCCAGCACGCCCATCGTCGAGGGCACCTGGGACGCCGCGCTCGCCGCCGCCCATTGCGCCCTGACGGCCGCCGCGTGGGTCGCCGAGGGCGACAAGAGCGCCTATGCCCTGTGCCGTCCTCCCGGACACCATGCCGCGCGCTCCGTCTACGGTGGCTACTGCTTCCTCAACAACGCGGCCCTGGCGGCGCAGCACCTGAGGGATCAGGGCTTCGGGCGGGTGGCGGTGCTGGACGTGGACTATCACCACGGCAATGGCACCCAGGACATCTTCTGGGAGCGCTCGGACGTGCTGTTCGTGTCCATCCACGCCACTCCGGAGACCGAGTACCCCTACTTCCTCGGCTACGCCGACGAGCGGGGTGAGGGCGCCGGAGAGGGGTACACCCGCAACTTCCACTGCCGCGGGGCACCACCTGGAAGGAGTACGGCATCGCCCTGGGCGCGGCGCTGGATGTGGTGGGCGGGTTCGCGCCGGATGCGCTCGTGGTATCGCTCGGCGTGGATACCTACGAGGGGGATCCGATCAGCGCCTTCAAGCTCGCCACGGAGCACTTCCCACTGATGGGAAGGCGCCCGGCCGGGCTGAAGGTGCCCACCGTCTTCGTGCAGGAAGGCGGCTACGCGGTGGAGGAGATTGGCACCAACGTCGCCGGAGTCCTGGAGGGCTTCCTGGGCGGGTAGGCCCTCGGCTCGAGGCCCCTCACGGCGACTCGTACCCCGCGCCCGCTTCCAGCTCCGCGGTGGCCTCGAGCGGTAGCTCCAGGGTGAAGGTGGAGCCGCCGCCGGGCGTCGGGGTGACGGTGATGTCCCCGCGGTGCGCCTCCACCACCTGCCGGGCGATCCACAGCCCCAGTCCGAATCCGCCGTAATGGCGTGAGGAGACCGCGCGCTCGAAGCGCTCGAAGATGCGGGAGCGGTCTCGTGGATCGATGCCGATGCCATGGTCGGTCACGGTCACCCGGGCGAGTCCTCCCCACGCCTCGAGCTTCACCTCCACCGGCTTGCCCCTCCCGAACTTCACGGCGTTGGACAGCAGGTTGTCGATGACCTGGCGGATGCGCGTGGGGTCACACCTCGCCACGAGGGAGGCATTCCCCTGCAATCCGAGGGTGCAGCCCGCGTGCTCGGCCTCGTCCCGCGCGTCCTCGACCGCCTCGGCCACGAGCGCCCCCAGGTCCACGTCGTGGAAGCGCAGGTGGAGCTGGCCGGTGTTGATCCTCGACACATCCAGGAGCGTTTCGACCAGCGCGGCCGGTTGCGCACCGCCTGGCGGGCCGTGTCGAGCCGCGCCCCGACGCGCTCCCGGCTCTCCTCGCTCAAGCCTCGCGTCACGAGCTCCAATTGAAGGCGGAAGCGGGTCAGGGGCGTCTTCAGCTCGTGGCTGGCCACGGAGAGAAACTCGTCCCGGGCGTGCACGGCCTCCCGGAGACCGGCCTCGAGCGCCTCGTGGCGGAAGAGCTCCCGGCGCGTCCTCGCGAGCTCGAGGTTGGAGCGCACCCGGGCGAGCAGCTCCCGGGCGGAGAACGGCTTCACGAGGTAGTCATCCGCTCCCGCATCGAGCCCGCTCACGGCGGCTTCGGGGCCGGCCTGGGCGGACAGCAGGAGGACGGGGATGGCGCGCAGCTCCGGCTCCTCGCGCAGCCGCCGGAGCAGCCCCAACCCATCCAGGCCGGGCATCATCACGTCGCTGACGATGAGGTCCGGCGCGCGCGCGCGCGGCCTCGAGCGCGGTGAGGCCGTCCACCGCCCGCTGGACCTCGAAGTGGGGAGCGAGGATGCGGTGCAGGTAGTCGCGCATGTCCGCGTTGTCGTCGACGATGAGCACCCGGCTGGAGGGCTGCTCCCATGGAGGCGGGGAGGGGGAGGAGCCTGGAGGGCGGGGGCTGCGCCTCCTCCTCCATGCCCTCGGGCAACCACCGGAGCGCCTCCTGGACGTAGTGACTGGCCTCCGTCGCGGTGGAGGTCCGCCGTGGCTCCTCCTGGAGCCGCTCCTTGGGCAGATGCGCCGAGCCTCGGGGCAGGCACACCGTGAACCGGGTGCCCCGGCCCACCGGCTCTCCACCGAGATCGTCCCCTCATGGAGCTCCACCAGCTCCCGCACGAGCGCCAGCCCGATGCCACTCCCCTCGATGGAGCGGGCTCGGGCGTCCCGCACGCGGTGGAACCGCTCGAAGACGTGGGGCAGCTCGTGCGCGGGAATGCCCGTCCCGGTGTCCTCCACCTCGAGGCGGACGTGCCGCTCCTCCTCACGCAGCCGCACGGTGATGCCGCCCTCGAAGGTGAACTTGAAGGCATTCGACACCAGGTTGAGGACGATCATCTCCCACAGGCTCCGGTCGACGTAGACGGGCTCGGACAGGGAGGGCAATCCACGACGAGTCTCAGCCCGGCGCGCTCCGTGGCGGACCGGAAGCCGCTGACCAACTCCGCCGTGAGGGCGTCGAGCGCGGTGGGCTGGTAGTGCGCCTCGGCGCGTCCCGCCTCGATGCGCGAGAAGTCGAGCAGGTTGTTCACCAGCCGCAGCAGGCGCTCGCTGTTGCGGATGACGACGTCGAGGGACTCGCCTCGAAGCGTCTGATCCACGGAGGCGCGCGCGTCCTGGAGTGGCCCGAGCATCAGCGTCAGGGGCGTGCGGAACTCATGGGACACATTGCCGAAGAAGGCCGTCTTGGCCCGATCCAGCTCCATCAGGGCCTCGGCGCGCCGGCGCTCCTCCTCGTAGGCGCGGGCACTCGCCACCGCGACGGCGATCTGCCCCGCGGCGAGTTCGAGGAAGGAGCGGTAGTGCTCGTCGAGCACGCAGCGCGGATTCAGGCCGGCGACCAGGAAGCCAGAGGGGCGCGCCTGACCCGCGCGAAGGATGGGCAACACGAGCGCGGACCGCGCGGGCTCGGGCAAGACCGTCTCCGGCGGCTCGCCGGTGGGCCGTGGTGACAGCTCGACGAGCTCCGCGGCGCCCGTCCGTGCGAGCCTGACCAGCGGCCAGGGGGCGTTCTCGTCACTCAGCGAGAGAAGGGCGGGGCACTGGGGCTGGCCCTCCAGGAGGCCCGAGGTGCACACCAGGCGGGCCTGCGTCTGCTCCTCGGTCGTCAGGTAGAGCGCCGAGAACGGCACGTCTGCGGTGTTGCGGCTCAGCGTGCGAGCAATCGCGGCGCACGCCTCCTCCACCGTCTTCGCGCCCAGCACGGCTTCTCCCAACTCCCGCGAGGTCCGCATCCGTCGTTCGGCGAGCACGTATTGGGTGATCTCGGTCCCCGAGCAGAAGATGCCACTGACCTTTCCCTCCTCATCGAGCAGGGGCGCGAACGAGAAGGTGAAGTAGGTCTCTTCCAGGAATCCCCTGCGGTTGACCTGGAGCGGAAGCTCTTCCGACCAGGAGGCGACTTTCGTGGAGACCACTTCTTGGAGCTGCGCCCCCAGGACATCCCAGACCTCCGGCCAGACGTCGCGAAAGGGTTTGCCGATCGCCCAGGGGTGCTTCTTCTGGAGGATGGGGACGTAGCCCTGGTTGTAGAGCAGGACGAACTCCGGCCCCCACAAGACGAGGGTGGGCAGGCGCTGACTGAGGCAGATGCTCACGGAGGTGCGCAGCAGTCGCGGCCATTGGCCCACCGGACCGAGCGGCGTTCGCCCCCAGTCCACGTCCCGGAGGGACGGGCCCATCTCCCCACTCGAGGCGAAGAGTTCGCCGGAAGGCTCGTGGCTCATCCTGGGAGCGCTCCCTCGGCACCGCGCGTCGCGCGGCTGGCGCCACGAGGGGCGGCCGACCGCTCCGAGCGCTCTCGCGGGAGCTGGCGGGAATCGCGCGCGGCGGACCCCTCCCTTTCGGGCATTTCACTCCCTCGAGCCATGTATCAGCGATAAGACTCCGCGGCCGCCCCGAGCAAGACGAAATGCCTCGGAGGTGTTGATTCCGTGGTCCTCGCGAACTCGCGAGGGGCGGCCGAGCCCGGGCCTACGGGTGATCCGCGAGGACGATCGAGAAGGGATGACGATCCGCGGTGCGCAGATCAGGGTCGTAATCGCCCGTGGGCACGACGGTCACGATGAGGGTGCGCTTCTGGTCCGCCGCGAACTTCAGCTCCTTCGGGCCCGTGGCGAAATCCAACACCTCGCCATCGGAGCCCGGCGTCAGTCCGGGCACGGCCTGGACGATGAAGCGGCGCGACGCGTCGCTGGGGGCCTCGAGCGACACATAGAGCGTGCCCGGAGTGCCCGCGCCGGCCGACAACTCGAGGTAGCTCGTGCCGAGCATCATCGGCGCGTTCTCGCCGATGTCGATCTTCCCTGGCCGGCTCCTGCTGGGCGGCCAGCGCGATCTTGGCCGCCCGGAGGTTCTCCAGTCCGTCCTTGAAGTGACGGAAGTGGTTGTCGTCCACGTGGTCGCCCGTGTACCAGCGCCAGCGTGAGAACTCGGGGACGCTCTGCACGTAGCTCGAGCCGTGGCTGGCCAGCAGCTCGTCGAGCGCATCGGCGAAGTCCGGATCGTTGAGCGTCTGATCCTCCCCCGCGCCCGGCGGGTTGCGCGACTTCAGCCACATGCTCGAGAGGAACCGCGCGTCGCCCCCGAAGAAACGATCCTTCAGGTAGAGCAGGTACATGGAGGAGCCGTACATGTACCAGGTCTCGTACTCGTCGTAGTAGTCGAGCGCCCAATCGGGATGGGCCTGGAAGTCATCGAAGTAGGTCTTGATGTAGCGGTTGGCGTACACCTGATCCGTGAAGACCGCGGACATCTCGAAGGTGATGGGGGACTCGTACCAGTCGTCCGCGGCCTGCGAGGCATGCGCCATCTCGTGGACGACGGTCTCCTCGAGCTCGGCACCGCCGTAGGGGCCCCACGGATCGACGATCATGTAGCCGCGCCGATCATCCCATGCCGTGGTGGGCTCGCCCGAGAGGACGTTGACGAGGCAGCTGCGGTGCCCCTTCCACACGAACACGTCGAAGGCCTCATCGGGCCCGCACTCTCCGGCATCGGTGATGGCCGGGCGCATGCCGAGCTGGTTGACGTGATAGTCCCAGCCCTTCTCGACGAACGCGAGCACCTGCTGGGCCGTCTCCCGCTCGCTCTCCTTGTAGTAGTGCACGAGCACCGGGAGGGTCGTGGAGCGGATGGAGTAGGGGAACATCTCGTTGAAGTCGGAGCGTCCGCAGATGGGAGTGTTCTCGGGCAGCGGGTGCGTGTAGTCGGTGGGGGCGGGAGGGGTGGGCTTCTCGTCCTCGGTGGGACCGCAGCCAGCGGCGGCGAGCCCCAGTCCGAGCGAGGCCAACCAGGACAAGCGCTTGAGCGCACCAGGACGCTGGGACGAGCGCGAGCGGGGCTGCTTCGGCGCGGGGGAGGGAACGACGAGGGCATGGAGTGGATTCCTTTGAACGTGGAGAGGGGCTGCGCCCATTCTCTCGAAGTCGGGGCTTCGTGGAGAGGGCGAGCCGCCGCGTCTGACTCACGGGTGACGTATCCGCGGTGGGCCCGGATGCGGCACATCCAGCAAGATCGGTCAGGTTTCCGGGTGGACCGGCCGGTACCTTGACGAGCGTCAAGGAGGACACTTCGTTGACCACGGCGGACACGGACGACTACCTCGCCAGATTCCGAAGGGTGCTCGAGTTCATCGACGCGCACCTGGAGGAAGAGCTGAGCGTGGAGCGGCTCGGCCGCGTGGCGGCCTTCTCGAAGTTCCACTTCCACCGGCAGTTCTCCACGCTCTTCGGGATGGGCGTCTACGAGTACGTGCAGCTTCAGCGCCTGAAGCGTGCCGCGTTCCTGCTCGCCTTTCGTGATCAGCACTCCATCCTCGAGATCGCGCTGGCGAGCGGTTACGAGGGACCCGAGCCTTCGCACGCGCCTTCAAGCGGCGTGTGGGGCAGACTCCCTCGGAGTTCAGGAAGCAGCCCCGGTGGGAACCTTGGCGCGAGACGTACCAACCCTTGAGCGAGCTGAGGAACCACTACATGAAGCCCATTCATCAGGCAGCGCGGGTCGATATCGTTCACTTCCCGGACACGAAGGTCGCCGTCCTCGAGCATCGGGGAGATCCGCGGCGCATCGGTGACTCCGTGCGGACGTTCATCGCCTGGCGCAAGGAGAACGGGTTGCCGCCGAGGCTCAGCGCCACCTTCAACATCTTCCATGACAACCCCGAGGAGGTCGCGCCAGAGGACTACCGCCTCGACCTCTGCGCGGCCACGGAGCGCGAGGTGAAGGAGAACCCGTTCGGGGTGGTGGGCAAGACGATTCCCGGTGGCCGGTGCGCGGTGCTGCGGCACGTCGGCTCGGACGACACGCTCGGCGCGAGCCTCCGCTACCTGTACGCGGAGTGGCTCCCGCGCAGCGGCGAGGAACTCCGGGACTTCCCGCTGTTCGCCCAGCGCGTCCGCTTCTTCCCGGACGTGCCGGAGCACGAGGCCACCACGGACCTGTTCCTGCCGCTGAAGTGACGGAGTGGACGACTGTCTCTGGACAAGCGTGTCACCCTTGCGCGATGGATTTGACACTGAGTGCCATTTTCGTCATACGATGCCGTTATGTCCAAGCCAGGTGGCTCGGACTGTTCAGCCCCAGGAGGGTGACGCATGAGCAAGGTATGGTTCGTTACTGGCTCTTCTCGCGGATTCGGACGCCAGTTCGTCAAGGCCGCCCTGGAGCGTGGAGACCGGGTCGCCGCGACGGCCCGGAACGTCGACTCCCTGTCGGACCTTGTCGGTCAGTACGGAAAAGCCATCTACCCGTTGGCCCTCGACGTCACCCACAAGGCCGCCGCGGAGGCGGCCCTCCGTGAGGCGTCCGCGCATTTCGGCCGGCTGGACATCGTCGTCAACAATGCCGGCTACGGGCAGTTCGGGTTCGTCGAGGAGGTCTCCGAGCAGGAGGTCCGGGCCCAGATGGAGACCAACTTCTTCGGTGCGCTCTGGGTGACCCAGGCCGCTGTCGCGCTCATGCGCCAACAGGGCTCGGGTCACATCATCCAGATCTCCAGCATCGGTGGCGTTGCCGCCTTCCCCTCGCTCGGCATCTACCATGCGTCCAAGTGGGCGCTCGAGGGCATGAGCGAGTCACTGGCCCAGGAGGTCGCCGGGTTCGGCATCAAGGTGACGATTGTCGAGCCTGGAGGCTTCAGCACCGATTGGGGCGGAAGCTCCGCCGTGCACGCCAGGAAGAACGACGCCTATGAGGGCCTGCGCAAGGCCATGGCCGCTCGTCGCGGCGGCGCGACCTACGGAGATCCCGTGGGGGCCGCCAACGCGCTCCTGCGCATCGTGGATGCGCAGAACCCACCCCTGCGTGTCCTCTTCGGCGGCCCGCCCGTCGACATCGTCAAGGGTCTGTACGCCAAACGTCTGGAAACCTGGGCGCAGTGGGAAGAACTCTCCCGCGCGGCCGATGGCAAATGATCGGAGGGACACGATGAAGCCGATGGATGAATCGCAGAAGCAGAGCGTGGAAGGTGTTCCGCCCCCGGCGGGGACATGCCCTTTCAAACACCTGATGGAGGCACCCACTCCATCCGGCGGCCCCGTGGTCCTCGACCGGGAGAACCCCGAGTTCCTGGCCACCGCCTACGCCACCTACGCTCGCCTGCGCGAGCAGGCCCCCGTGGTGCGCACCCTGTTCGCCAAGGGGCTCGTGGACACCGTCAAGGTGGACAGCCGAGCGGGCTCCACGGCGGACCTCGCCTCGAGCGAGGAGCGGCTCGTCGTCACCCGCTATGACGAGGCCGTGGCCGCGCTCCTCGATGGGAGCCTGTCCTCCGACTTCCGCGCGGGGATGACGCCCCAGCAACTCGAGGGCGTGGCCCACGTGCCCGAGGAGGCCGAGCCCCTCGCCAACAGTCTCATCCTGCGTGACCCGCCCGACCACACGCGCCTGCGCAAGCTCGTCCAGCCGAGCTTCACCGCCCGCGCCATGGAGACCTTGCGGCCACGCATCCAGCGCATCACCGACGCCTTGCTCGACAAGGCCGAGCGCGAGGCCGCCGGGCGCGGACAGGCGGCGCCGGACCGGCAGATGGAGCTGATCGAGGCGTTCGCCTACCCCATGCCCATCACGGTCATCAGCGACCTGCTCGGCATTCCCGAGGAGGACCGCGAGCGCATCAACCACCTGGCCGAGATCCTCATGAACACCGACCGGTTCGACGCCTCGCTGGCGGCGACGCGGCGGGAGCAGACGCTGCGATTCAACGCCTATCTGGAAGAGTTGTTCGAGCGCAAGCGGCGCGAGCCGGCCGAGGACATGATCAGCCAGATGGTCCATACGCAGGAGGACGGAGACAGGCTCGGCCATGAGGAGATGCTCTCCATGGTGCACATCCTCTTCTTCGCCGGGCACCTGACGACCGTGAACCTGATTGGCAATGGCATGGTCGCGTTGTTCTCCCACCCGGACCAGCACGCCCGCATGGTGGCCGACCCCTCGCTCGCCAAGGGAATGGTGGAAGAGACACTGCGCTACTGGGGTCCGGTCGATTACATGGGGACGCCGCGCACCGCCATCGCGGACATGCAGTTGGGTGGAATCTCCGTCCCCCAAGGGGCAAAGCTGTCGGTCTGCCTCGGCTCGGCCAACCGGGATCCCTCGCGCTTCCCCGACCCGGACGTGTATGACATCACGCGGCCCGAGGCCCACCGGAACATCGCCTTCGGCAAGGGCATCCATGTCTGCCTGGGCGCGCCCCTGGCCCGGCTCGAGGGGCAGATTGCCTTCGAGACCCTGTTCCGGCGCTACCCGAAGCTGCGGCTCGCGGTCCCCGCGGAGCAGTTGAAATGGGGCGCCGGAGTGGGCGCGGGCGTCGGCCTGCGCGGCTTCTCGCGCGTTCCCGTCCTGTTCTAGGTCGCCTTCCACGCCCAGGGGTCGTCTGCTGCACTCGGGGGGACGGCGTGTTACAGGAGGGGTGAGGAAGGGACCGATCATGGACGGGCGAAGCAAGAGCCCCGAGCAGCCAAACCTGCGCGAGCGCAAGCAGCGCCTGCTTCGCCTGGAACTCGGAGAGGTGGCGCTCGGCCTGTTCGTCGAGCGAGGGTTCGCCGAGACCACCATCGAGGACATCGCGGAGGCGGCGGGCATCTCACGCCGGACGTTCTTCCGGTACTTCGAGACGAAGGAAGACGTCGTGCTCTGGCGGTTGCGCTACAGCAGCGAGCAGCTCGGCGACGAGCTGGAGGCCCGGCCCGCCGACGAACCGCCCCTGCTGGCGGTGCGCAAGGCCCTGGATGCGGTGTACGGGGCCTATCTCACCGAGCCGGAGCGAAACCGGAGCTACCTCCGATTCCTGCTCGAGACCCCCACGCTTCGGGCCCACTTCCTCGACACCCGGGAGCAGTGGAGGGCACTCCTGGCGCGAATCCTGGCCGCGAGGCTGGGCGCCGGACGCGGCAAGAAGGAGTTGGCCCAGCTCACCGCCGCGGTGGCGATCGCCGCGCAGGATGTGGCCCTGCGCAGGTGGGCGGAGGACGGGAGTCGGAGTCTGCCGGACTATGTCGACGAGACCTTCGCGGCGCTTCCCGAGGTCCTGGCCGCGTCACCGGGCCCGAGCGCTCCCGCCGCGAAGCGCACCCGGTGATAGCGGTGGTGGGTCCACTCCCCGCACCGCCGGGTGTACGCTGCCTCGCGCGGCGGACCCGACGTCCGTCGCCCTCTCCTCGGGATTCTCCTGACATGAAGACGAACGCTTCTGGGCTGCTCGTGGTCGGTGCGCTCCTCCTGCTCCAGGCGTGCGCGGCGCAAGCTCCCGCCAATGCCCGCTACTTCGACTCGAGCGGGCGCCCGGATGTGCTGAGCGGCGGTGCGCGGCGCATCGAGATCTCCACCTCGCAGGGCAAATTCCACGTCTGGACGAAGCGCGTGGGGAACAACCCCACCATCAAGCTGCTGCTGCTGCACGGTGGCCCTGGCAACACGAGCGAGTACTTCGAGGCCGCGGACAGCTACTTCCCGGGCGCGAGCATCGAGTACTACTACTACGACCAGCTCGGCTCGTTCCGCAGTGACCAGCCCGACGACGCGAAGCTGGCGGCGCTGCTCAATACGGAGCACTTCGTCGAGGAAGTCGAGCAGGTGCGCCAGTGCGCTCGGCCTCGGCCGCGACGACTTCTACCTGCTGGGGCATTCGTGGGGAGGCATCCTCGCCATCGAGTACGCGCTCAAGTACCAGCAGAACCTCAAGGGTCTCATCATCTCCAACATGATGGCGAGCATCCCCGCGTACAACGAGTACGCGAAGAACGTGCTGATGCCCCAGATGGACCCGAAGGTGCTCGCCGAGGTGCAGGCGCTCGAGGCGGCGAAGGACTACGCGAATCCGCGTTACATGGAGTTGTTGGTGCCGCACTTCTACGAGCACCACGTCCTGCGCATGCCATCGGCGCAGTGGCCCGAGCCGGCGTCGCGCGCCTTCTCGCACGGCAATCAGAAGGTGTACGTGCCCATGCAGGGCCCGAGCGAGATGGGCGCGAGCGGCATCCTCGAGAAGTGGGACCGGACGAAGGATCTTCCGGCCATCACCGTGCCCACGCTCACCATCGGGGGGCGGTACGACACCATGGATCCCAAGCACATGGAGTGGATGGCGAGCCGGTGCGGCGGGGCCGCTACCTGGACTGCCCCCAGGGCAGCCACATGTCCATGTATGACGATCAGCGGACGTACTTCACGGGGCTCATCCGCTTCATCCAGGACGTGGACACGGGCCGCTTCTGATCGTCAGCGGGGCCAGCGCCACGCGGGCTTGGAGAGGCGGTCGGCGAGGAACTCGGCGAGCGCCTCGATCTTGGCCGGGCGCACGTGTGCCGCGGGCGTGACGAAGTAGAGGCCACCCGCCGTCAGCGTCCAGTCCCTGAGGATCGCCTCCAGCCTTCCGTCGCGGAGGTATTCGCTCGCGATGAACTCGGGCAGCTCGGCGATGGCGAGGCCCGCGAGCACGGTGGGCACCAGGGCATCCGCGTTGGTGGTGCGAAGCTGCCCGCCGGGCGTGAGGGTCTCCTCGTCGCCGGCGGCGTTGGCGAGCCGCCAGACGTCGCTGCGCGCGCGATAGGCGTAACCCAGGCAGTCGCGGCTGTTCAGGTCGCGAGGATGCTCCGGCCGGCCGTGCCGCTTCAGGTAGCTCGGTGCCGCGACGATGAAGCGTGAGACCGCGCAGAGCCGTCGCGCGACCAGTGAAGGGTCCAGTTGCACCGAGATCCGGAGCGCCGCGTCGAAGCCCTGTCCCACCACATCCACGGTCGCATCCGAGAGGTGCAGATCGACCGACACTTCCGGATAGGCGCGGAAGAACTCCGGCAGGAGCGGTGCCACCCAGCGCACCCCGAAGGACATCGGCACGGCCAGACGGATGAGTCCACGCGGCCGGGCGGACAGCTCCCGCGCCGAGTCCTCCACCTGCTCGGCGTCGCGATAGATGCGGCTCGCGCTCTCCGCGATCGTCCGCCCGAACTCCGTCAGCGCCAGCTTCCGCGAGGTGCGGTTGAAGAGCCGCGCGCCGAGCCGCTCCTCCAGCCGGCTGACCCCCCGCGAGACCGTCGCGACGGACAGGCCCATGGCGCGCGCGGCCGCCGCGAACGACCGCTCCTCGGCCACCTTGGCGAACATCGCCAGCCCCTCGAAATCCGGCAGTTTCGACATCGACAATCCTGCAACGATGGTTTGCGGACCTTTCTATTTCGTGAAGGTCGGCGTGTCGATACCTCTTGCCCATCGGCAACACCCCCAAGGGAGCACACCATGAAGAACCTCATCGCACTCGCCGCCCTGGCACTCGTTTCCACGACTTCACTTTCCAGCCCGGCCCAGGCCGCCCCGACGCAGACCGCCGCCGTGTCCGACGCGGCGCTGGTCCGCACGCTGCCGGGCTTCACCAATGGGGAGGCGACGGTCAACGGCGTGCGGCTGCATTACGTCGTCGGAGGGAAGGGCTCGCCGGTCGTGCTGCTCCCGGGCTGGCCGCAGACCTGGTGGGCCTTCCACAAGATCATGCCCGCGCTCGCCCGCGATCATCGGGTGATCTCCGTCGACCTGCGCGGAATGGGCAGCTCCGACAAGCCGGCGGACGGCTACGACAAGAAGACGATGGCCCGGGACATCCTCGAGCTGGTCCGCCAGCTCGGCCATGACAAGGTCGACCTCGTCGGCCACGATATCGGCGCCCAGGTCGCGTTCAGCTTCGCGGCCAACCATCCGGAGGCCACGCGCAAGCTCGTCCTGCTCGACGTGCCGCACCCGGACGCCCAGCTCGCCACCTGGCCGCTGCTTCCGGCCGTGGGCACCTTCGGCGACAAGATCGACGAGGCCCATCCGTTCGCCTGGTGGTTCGCCTTCCATCAGGTGAAGGGTCTACCCGAGCAGATCCTCGAGGGCCGCCAGCACCTCGAGCAGGAGTGGTTCTTCCGCTATCTGCTCAAGGACGAGAGCGCCATCGATGCGAAGGATCGCGCGGTCTATGCCGCCGCCTACGCGAGCCGCGAGGCGATCCGCGCGGGCAACGCCCGGTACCGGCCTTTCCTCAGGACATCGTCGATGACGGGACCTACGGCAAGCTGACGATGCCGGTGCTCGGCCTGGGCGGCCCGGGCTTCGGGTGGTTGAAGACCACGCTGTCGGGCAAGGCCACGGACCTGCGCGTGATCAAGGTCGAGGGCAGCGGACACTTCATCGCCGAGGAGAAGCCCGAGGCCACCCTCGGCTATCTCGCCGACTTCCTGAAGTAGCCACCACGGCCACCGACGCCCTCCCAGGTACGGAGCAGATCATGAACGACATCCAGAGCCCCTCGAGTCTTCCCTCCCGCCGTCAGCTCCTGCGGATGATGGCCGGAGCGTCAGCCCTCGCCGTCGTGGGGAGCGAGACGATCGCCGAGGCGGCGGGTTCGTCCCCGGCCCCCTCCACCCCCCAGGTGACGCCGTTTCGCGTCTCGATTCCCCAGGCGGCGCTGAACGATCTCAAGCGAAGGCTGGCGGCGACGCGGTGGCCCGAGCGCGAGACGGTGAATGACTGGTCCCAGGGCGTGCCGCTCGCCAAGGCGCAAGCGCTGATCGCCTACTGGCGCGACCGTTATGACTGGCGGAAGTTCGAGGCGCGGCTGAATGCCTTTCCCCAGTTCCGTACCCAGATCGACGGGCTCGGCATCCACTTCCTGCATGTCAAATCCCCTCATCCCGACGCGCTGCCGATTGTCCTCACCCATGGCTGGCCGGGCTCGATCGTCGAGTTCCTGAAGGTCATCGGACCCCTGACCGATCCCACCCGGCATGGCGGAAGAGCGGAGGATGCCTTCCACGTCGTGATTCCCTCGCTCCCGGGCTTTGGCTTCTCCGACAAGCCCACGGAGACGGGCTGGGATGTCGCGCGCATCGCCAGGGCGTGGGGAGTGCTGATGCAGCGGCTGGGTTACACGAAGTGGGTGGCCCAGGGCGGCGATTGGGGCTCCGGAGTCACCCATGCGCTCGGGCATCTCCGTCCGGACGGCCTGGTCGCGGCGCACGTCAACTGGCCGCTTGTTTTCCCGGAGAAGCTGCCGGAGCACCCGACGCCCGACGAGCAGGCCGCGATCGACGCCGCCGGGCGCTTCGCGAACGAGCAGTACGGCTACTTCAAGGAGCAGGCGACGCGCCCTCAGACGATTGGCTATGCCCTGGCGGACTCCCCGGCGGGCCAGGCGCTGTGGATCTACGAGAAGTTCCAGGCGTGGACCGACAACCAGGGCAATCCCGAGGACGCCCTGTCGATGGACGAGATGCTCGACAACATCACGCTGTACTGGCTGACCGACACGGCGGCCTCCTCGGCGCGCATCTATTGGCAGAACTCACAAGGCAAACCCTCCGGCTTCTCGGCGGGGCGCATCGAGCTGCCCATGGCGGCGACGACCTTCCCGCGTGAGCTCTACCGCGCGCCCAGGAAGTGGGCCGAGGCGCTGTGGCCGCATCTGCTCTACTGGGGCGAGGTGGACAAGGGCGGGCATTTCGCCGCCCTCGAACAGCCGGCGGTGTTCGCGAACGAGCTGCGCAAGGCGTTCCGGACTGTCCGGTGAGGCGGATCGCGCGTCAGCCCTGCCGGCCCCAACTGTCGGCCGCGCCCCACACGACGTACCCGGGCATCGCGAAGAACGCGGCCGTACCGTAGATCTTGTACGCGCCGTCGGAGATTGCGGCCGACTTGACCTTGTCGACCATGTTGCTCACGCGTGTGATCGTCTGGTCGGACACGCCCGCGGCCTTGGCGATGTTCACGCGCTCGCTCCAGGCGCCGCTGGCCGCGCCAGTGCCAGCGCCCTTGGCGAAGCCGGTGACCGTGCTCTTGGCAAGCCCCTGGTACCAGGGCTGGTGCTGCTGGACATTGGTGAGGATCGTCGTCACGTCGCTCGACATCGCGCCCGACACTCCGCCCACGGCGGCCTTGGCGCCGATGCGCGCGGCGATGCCCGCGCCCCCCTTCTTGCCAGAGAGCCCGCCCGTCGCGAGCCCCCCGACGCCGCTCACGACCCCTGTCGTGAAGCCCGCGGCGGCGCCGAGCCCCATGGCCTCGAAGAAGCCCTTGGCCGTGAAGTCGCGGCCGTGCTGCACGTCGTATTTCAGTCCGGAGATCCCGGCGCTCTTGAGCGTGCTCCCCGCGACATTGAGACCGAACTGGGTGAGTTTCGTGGAGATGGACGCGGTCGAACTCGCCGCGCCCTCGGCCACCGAGGCACCCGCGGCCACCGTGGCCGCCGCCTGCGAGCCCGCCGCCGCCGCGCCCTCCGCCGCGCCCGTCGCTCCGGTCGCCGCGCCCTTCGCCGCGCCCGCCGCCGCGCCCTTCGCCGCGCCCTTCGCTCCGGCCGCCGCCGCGCCCTTCGCCGCGCTCTTCGCTCCGGCCGCCGCCGCGCCCGCCGCCGCGCTCGATGCGCCGCCGGTGAAGAGCGAGAGCCCGATGCCAATGGCCGTGATCGCCACCATGGCGAATGCGATGCCGATCTGCGCCCCGACCGAGAGTTCACCGGTGGGGTCGGTGATGCCGAGCGGATTGTTCGCGGCGAAGATGTAGGGGCTCGCGAACTGCCGCTGCGGATCCGGCGTCACGAAGCGGCGCAGGACCGGGTCGTACATGCGGGCGCGGAAGTTGTAGAGCCCGACCTCGGCGTCCCACTCCTGCCCCTGGAAGAGGTAGGGCGTGGCCGCCGGTCCCCCTCGGCGAGCGTGAGGCCGCCGAACGGGGCGTACGCGTAGCGGGCCACGAGCGTGGCGCCCTCCACGACCGCCCACACGGACTGGTCCGGATCCGGGAGCACGAAGCGCGTGGCCTCGCCCACCAGGGCGAGGAGCCCCGACGGCCCCTGGACGAGCACCGTCCAGGACTCGCCATCCCGCCGAGCCACGGGGACCAGACCCGCGCCGAAGAAGTAGACGCTGTCGGCGCCGTCGCGGCGGCGCTTGAGCACGCGCTGCTGGCTCCCGCCGTAGGCGAGCCGGAGCGCGCCGCCGGCCTCGATGCGCGTCGTCATGCTGGTGGCACGGTCGTACCCGAACGTGCGGCCGGCGCCCGCCAGGAGCTGGCCGCGCGCGCTCCAGGTGAGCGGCTGGGCCGGCCCCGACCCGATGGTGAGCGACGCGACACGGTCCGAGCCGCCGACGCACGGGGTGGCCACCACGGTGCCGCTCTCCTCGGCCTCCCAGATGTTGCCGCTGGGATCGTAGGAGCGGATGGTCATCGGCGTGGCGCCGGCCGCGGTGAGCAGCCGCCGCTGACCGTCGTAGCCGAAGACCTCCTCCTGGCTGGTGTCCTCGCCGGAGAAGCGCCACCGCACACCGCGGGTGCGCACGACGCCATCCGCGTCATAGGTGTAGGCGAGCGCGAAGGACTGGTCGCCGGCCGCCGACGTGGTCGTCATCGTGGCCACCTGGCCGGGCGAGGTGTAGTCGACGCGTCGGGTCCACGCGCCCTGCCCGAGCACCTCCCGCTGCACCGCGCCGTCCGCGCTCCAGCCGTAGGCCGCGAGGTCGGCGAGGCCGGCGGCGGTGCCGACGGACACGAGGTGCCCGAGCTCGTCATGGGCGTAGTGGACCGCCGCGAGCGGGGCTCCCTCGGGGAAATCGACGCGGACCACCTCCGAGAGGTTGTCGTACGTGTAGGCGACCGTGCCGTCGGCGGCCGTGGGCCCGTCGAGTGTCATGCGCACCGAGGAGAGGTGCCCGTCGTCGTCGTAGCCGAACACCTCGGTGACCGTGACGTCCCCGTCGTCCCCGGGATTGTTCGTCACCGAGATCCATTTCCTGCCGATGAGGGTGGGCTCGTCCCCGTCGCCGTCGTAGCGCATCGTGACCGCGACCGTGGCTCCCTCGGTCGGCCAATCGGGCTGGTTCGCGAGCAGGCGCAGCGCCGCGGGCTCCCACGCCGCCGAGACGGTGCCCTCCTCCACCATGCGCCCGAGCGCGTCGTACTTGTAGTAGACGAACCACTGCTCGCCCGCATCCATCGCGGGCTGCACGAAGCGCAGCCGCCCGGCCACGTCCGACACGAACCGCGTCTCCCCCGCGTCGGGATCGGCGAGGGACTCGGTGCGCTGGAGGGCGTCCGTGGTCATCCGCTGGGCGTAGGCGCTCGGGTCCTGCTGCGGCCCGCCCACCAGCGCGTTGGGGAGCGCGGTCTGGAGCGTGGCCGCGGGCCCGGACGCGCCCGCCGTGTAGGTCCGGTTGCCCGAGGTGCGCGAGACCTCCTGCCCCACGTTCGACACGTAGGTGCTCGTCACGGTCTGGCTGAGCTGGTCGGTCAGGCGCACGGACCGCGTCTGGACCGGGCTCGTGAGCGTGTCCTGGAAGTACTGGCCAGCCGGGAGGCTCCCCGCCGCGTTCGCGCCGAAACGCAGCCGCGTGGTCTGGCGCTGCGCCTCGGGCACCGAGAGATCGATCGCATAGGGCTTGCCGGGCTTGCCCTGCTCGATGGACTGCTGCCGGGGCGAGGCCTCGTAGCGCGTGCCCTGGTAGGGGTAGCCCTTGTCGTCCGAGCGCGGGATGCCGTCCTCGGTCTGCCCCCGGTAGTAGTCGGCGACGTCGCCCTTCAGCTCCCAGGTGGTGGAGAGATTCGCGAGGAAGTCCTCCACGTCCACGAAGCCGGGCCGGTATTGGAAGACGGGCTGGTGCTGGCCGGAGCCGAACGAGCCGGGGGCGCCCTTCGTCGTCACGAGCTGGCGGTCGAGCGCGTCGTAGACGAGGCCGACCACGATGCTGTCGGCGCCATGGAGCTGCTGCACCTGACGCTGTCGGCCGGCGGCGTCGTTGTAGGACACGCCGACACGGACGCCCTCGACGACGGAGAGGTTGCGGAGGGCGCCCTCCCCGGCGAGCGTGATGGACACGGTGTCCCCCACGGGGCGGACCGCCTGACTGAAGAGGAGCTGGCCTCCGGCGAAGAAGAGCACGACGCCATCGCCGACGACGAGGAGCCAGTGCTGCGCGAGGGGGGCGTGGCCAACGCCGTCCAGGCCTCGCCCGCCTGGGACGCGCTCCAGCCGCCATCCCAGCGGACCGTCACGTTGCCCACGGACACGGAGGCGACCACGTCGCGCGCCTGGAGCTCGAAGTAGACCGCGCTTGTCCCCTCCGCGGTGCCTCGCCAGGTGACCGACCCCGCGGTGGCTCCCGTGTGCACGAGGGCGCCGCCCCCGGCCGCCCACCCGGCGGACGCGTCCCAGCGCTCGCGCCAGCAGTCGCCGTCGCGGAAGGTCTCGAGCACGCCGCCGATGGCGGGGTGCAGGGTGACCTCGGCGTTGGGGCTCATGGGCGAGAAGACGCCGTCGTTGCCCCGGCGCGAGAGGAAGCTCTGGGAGAGCTCCTTGATCTCCCCGGAGGCACCCACCGAGACGGTCGGCTGGAAGGAGCGGTCATAGTACGTGCGCGTGGTGCGGCCGCTCGCGTCCTGGGTGGACGTGACCTGCTGGCTCGGCTCGTCGAAGGTGCGGCTCACGAGGCTGTTGGCCAGGGGGCCCACCAGCACGCTGTCGAGGGTCACCGGGCTGGCGGTGGTGTTCGTGATCGACAAGGCGAGCGCCACCGACGCCTCCGTGGCGGCGGAGCGGGGCGCGAGCGGGGCACTGCCAGTCCCTCGGGTCCTCGGCTGGCGGGGACGGGCGGCGAGGCGGGCGCGGCGGGCCGCGGAGCGCCGATCGGGCGCGGGAACGGCGCCCCCGAGCACCTGGGGGCCGCCGAGCGGGACGGGCACGGTGACGTAGCGCCACGCGCCGTCCGTGGCGGGCAGCGGCACGAAGATCGGCGTGGCGGCCACGCCGTCGACGGTGACGGTCGCGGAGATGCCGGTGGTGGCGTCGGCGGCGAAGCCGGCCGGTGTCCGCACCCACACCCCGACGAGGTACGTGCCCTCGGGCGCCTCGGGCGTCACCGTCACGGCGAGGGAGGCGTTGGCGCCGCCGGGCAGCCGGGCCGCGCGGATGCCCGTGCGTGCGTCGTCCGCCTCATACTCCACGCCGGAGAGCGTCCAGCGGGAGGTGTCCTCGTAGGGCTGGAAGCCGAGGAAGGCGAGCCCGCCGAATGGCACGTTGGACGAGCGTGCCACGGCGAACTCGCTGTTGGTGCTGTAGATCGTGGCGGTCGGCACGCCGAGTCCGTCCACGCTCTCCTGCTCCTGGCCATAGGCCGTGCGCTCGGTGGTGCGCGCCGCGAGGGCCCAGCCGGCCGGGTTGTCTCCCGGTACGTAGGCGGCGAACGGGAACGCCACGTCCGCCGCGTCGAGGAGGCCGAAGCTCGCCTCGGCCACCGCGACGAGCACCCCCTCGGCGCTCGGCCAGCCGGCATAGGTCGTCGCCATGACCTGCACGGGGACCGTGCCCGTGTCGGTCGTGACCGTGTTGGTCTCCTGCGCGGGGTCGGTGAGCGCGTGGATCGCGGCCAGGCCGGCATCGACCGCGACGCCCTGGAGCGTGGTTCGCACGAACGTCTGCGCCTGGCCCCCGCCCCCGTACTGCCGGAGCGAGACGGTCACCGGCTGGCCGGTCGCGGAGCCGGGCGCGCCGTCCGGTACATACACGGTGGTCTTCGTGTTGGTGACACCGTTGATGACCTGCGTGTCCACCGTCTGCACCACCCAACCGCCGCGGAGCACGAGGGTCTCGGGCTCGAGGACGTCGGAGGCGACCTGTTGGTAGACGACCCAGGTGGCCCCGGTGCTCTCGAGCAGCACGCCGCCGCGGTCGCGCGTCTCCGTGCGCAGCAGGAGGCCGTCGAGCATGTCGTAATAGTTGGCGCCGGTCTGATCCGCGATGCCGTTGAGGTAGGTGCTGTCCACCCACCCGTTCACGGGGTTCGCCGCATCCGCTGTTCCCGAGCAGGTGCGGGCGGAGAAGTACTTCACGATGTTGCCCGAGGGGTCGCAGCCCGCGGTGCCCGTGTCGAAGACGTAGCGCGTCGGGATCTCGTCCTGATAGCCGTCGGTCACGTCGAGGCCGGTGACCGCGTAGTGCGCGATGGGACCGGCGAAGGCGTCCCCGGCGTACTGGTGGAGGTACACCGTCGTCGCCGCGTCGAAGCCGACGGCGTCCTGGGGATAGGTGGCGAAAGCTGCGGCCCCTTGGGCGAGGTGCCCGGGCCAGTCCCTTTGACCATCTTCTCCTCGAGGAACGGCTCGGGCTTGCCCACCTGCCCGTTTCGCAGCACGACCGCCTCGACCCGCTGCGACGAGCTCCCTTCTTGGCGGTGAACGCCAGGAAGGTCGGCCCCTCGTCCACGAGCGACTCGGAGTCGAAGTCGTGGCCCTCCGCGCTCACGACGGCCTCCAGGTTGGCGGACGCCGGCGCGGTCACGACGGCCCCCCAGTCCGACGCGATGCCACGGAAGTACACGTACGGGCCGACGACCGCCCAGTCGGCACCGCCGCTCGTGGGCCAGTTCTTCGTTTGATTGTCCTGGGCCGGCAGCGATTGGCCCAACGTGGCCGGGGCCGGCCTCCAACCCGTCGTCGGGTCATAGGCCATCACCCGCCCGACGGCCTTGCCGACGCCACTGGTGGGAGCGATGACCTGGAGGGCGTAGTCGGGCCCGAACGCGTAGCGCTGGGCGCGATCCGCGTCGGGCATGCCCGGGTTGAGCGCCGTGCTCACCGCCCACGCCGCGCCATCGAAGCGCGCGAGGTTGCCGTTGATGGCGACGAGCGTGTCGTCGATCACCTGCGGAATCCACGGGGTGGGCTGGTTGCGCTGCCCGAAGTTGTCGGTGAACTTGCCGAGCTCGTGGACCTCGAGCGCGTAGGCCGCCGTCCACTGTGCCACCCAGACGCGGTAGGTGTTCTGCTGCGCATTGCTCGAGGTCAGGTTGGACACCGTCACGAGCGAGGCGCCCGGCACGAGGGCGACATTGTTCAGGTTCACCGTCGAAAGATTGGGGAGCGTGGTCGGGGGCCCCGACTGCCACACGAGCAGACTGTCCAGCCAGCGCAGCGCCAGCTTGCCGTCGAGATCCAACGTGGCGAGGTACTCCCCCGTGCCCGCGATCCATGTGTAGCGGGGGGTCATGATCGTCTCGCGCGTCCACGCCCGCGTGGTCCATCTCCAGGTGAGCAGATCGTAGCTGCCGGACAGGGTCTTGCTGCTCATCCGGGCCACGGCGAGCCGGTGGTGCCGCCCACGAAGGTCGTGGCGACGCCGGTCGTCGGCAACGTGAGGGTGGGGACGTTCTTCGCGGTGGTGACCTCTCCGATGGTGGCGCTGCGCCACTGGCCGGGCCGCGCCACGTCACGGTCGAAGACGTAGACGGCGCGCTCCGACGGGGTGATGCGCGTGAAGGTGAGCGCGAAGAAGTCCTGGTTGGTGACGGCCTGGAGGCTGTTGAGCTCGAGGCCGAGCGTGTCGAGGAGGGCGTCGTCCGGGTCGAGCTGCCATGTGAGCCACGAGCCCCCCCAGGTCCAGACCTGGAGTGAGAGCCGGCCATTCGCCTGGTTGTAGTACGTGACGACCGCGTAGTCCGGGCCATAGTAGACGCGTGGCGAGCCGCTGCCGACGGCGTCCGGCCGCTTCACCTCCGCGCGCCGTTCGCACCGCGTGAGCGCCCGGCGGGTATAGGTATAGGTGGCGGTGCCGCCCTCCGGAGAGGTGAGGGTCGCGAGGGCCCCGGGCTGGCCGCCCTCCGCCGCGGCGTCGAGGTAGTAGCCGAGCACGAGGCCGGGGCTCGCCACGCCGTCCTGGTCGAACTGGGTGATGCCGGTGAGGAAGCGCTTGAACGTGTCTCCCCGGAGGGGGCCCGTGGCCTCGGTGACGTTGGCCACCTCGCGCTCCCGGCCGGATGCGTCCGGCCGCGGATCGTAGCTGAAGCGGAAGGTGAAGAGCGTGGAGCCGTCGGCCGCCCGGAGGGTGATCTCATCGAGGAAGCGCGTCTCGTAGCGATCCTGCCATGCACCGGGGGCGTCGCTGGGGACGGCGCGGTGCGGGTCCGCGTACTCGCGCGGGGCCGTCTCCCCGGCGCTCCACAGCTTGTCGCCGTAGTCGAGCGTGACGGTGCGGCCGAACACGTCGGTGATGCGGGTCAGGTACACGGCCTTGGTGTACGGCAGCCCGCCGGCGCCCACACGCTGCTCACAGCCGCGGAGCAGACCGTCGGTCCGCTCGAAACCGTTGTAGGCATAGGTGACGGAGCTCCCGAATCGGTCCGTGACGCGGCCGAGGTACCAGGCGCGCGCCACCTGGACCTGCTCCTCGGTCCTCATCGAGGCACCGCTCCAGAGCGGCTCACCGTTACGTCCCTTCCACCACACCGACCACGCCACCGTCTCGTTCACGCTGCGCGCGCCGGCCGCATCCCGCGTGACACCGCCGCCGAACGATCGCCGCACCGCCGAGTCATTCGTGACCACCCAACGCTCGTAGCGGGGGTAGTACTGGATCTTCCAGAACTGGTAGTTCTGGAGCTGGTACGCCTCGCCGCCGTCCCTCGCCAACAGCCGCTCTCCCACCTCGAGCGTGTAGAGCAGCTCGTGGGTGTCGTCGACGAGCTCCCAGGTGCCATGGCCGCCCCGCGCGGTGGCGTCCGCCGACAGGAGGAGCCCGTGCGCGTGGAACTCCTCGACGAGCGAGGCGGGGACGGGCTTCCCGTCGGCCGGGCCGCCCGCGAGGGCCGCGTCGGCGGAGAAGAGGCGGGGGGCCCACGGCTGGCGGACCAGCGTGTTGGGCACTCCGTTCTCGTAGAGCGCGTACTGCCGCGTGCCCGGCACCGGCGAGTCCGAGGACACCGCCTCGATCCACGTGAGGGGAAGACTCCAGCCGAGGCCGACCACCCCCGTCGGCGCCTCGCGGTTCCACGTCGTCGCCTCGCGGAACACGTTGGATTGGTACAGGAGTGACAACGTCACGTCGAGACCGTTGTCCTGGGAACGCCCCGGGAGGGTGAACAGGCTCTGGGTGAGGTTCACGTCCCCGCGGAACAGGTTGACGGAGCTCGACAGGTTTCCGACGGAGCTGTCGTCCATCTGGAACGTGCGGATGGCGGGGGGCTGGCTTTGCGACGGGGGGTTGGACGACGACATGGTGGGCCTCGAGCGCGAATGGGGTGGGGCCCGCGCGGATGGCACGGGACGGGAAGAGGGTGCCCCGCGGCGTAGCGGGGCACCGGTCGGGTCCGGCCAGCGGGAACCAGGAGGCCGGCTAGTCCTTCGGGACGCCGACGACCAGGAGCGACACCGAGCTGCCGCTCGACGCGGTCTTCCCGCTGTCATCCCAGATGAAGGCCTTCGGGTCGGTCAGCTGGACGGTCGTCCCCTTGACCTCCCACTTCTCGCAGCCGCCACCAATCGACCTGACGTGATGGTCCCTGTCGCTGAAGCGCACCTGGTAGTCCTGGAGGAGCACCACCGCATCGGAGAGCGCCTTCCCGAACTCCACCGAGACGGTGCCGCCGTTCGCCTTCTGCAGGTCGGGCTTGGCGACCGCGTACACCGCGTCCGTGTCGAAGTTGGCGGCGAGGAGGCCGGCGTCGAGCTTCGCCGTCGTGGCCCTGTTGCCCGAGGAGTCGGCCATCAACGCGTCTGCCTTGATGTAGTCCGTGGTGCCGTCCTTGGACACGCCCGTCGTCAGCTCGACCGACAGCACGTGGTTATCGCTGCTGCCGTAGGCGAGCTCAAACCCGGAGAGGAAGGCGGCGTTGATCGAGAGCGTCGAGCTCGGGAGCGTGATGGCGCCGCTCTGCGTGCCGGCGGAGATGCCGTTCGCGGAGCTGAGCACGACGTCGCCGTCCATGGTGCTGTCGACGATCGCGATGCAGCAGACCTCCGCCGAGCTGTCAGCCACGTGGATGTTGTTCCCGCTGTCGTCCCGGATCTCCCCGTTGACCTTGACGGTGACCTGCGTTGCGCTCGGCTGGTTGGCGGTGAGGGACATCCTGAGGGTGCGGACGTGGTTGTCGTTGTTGAAGCTCAACCTCCAGTACGCGAGGCCGACCGTATAGCTGAGCACTTTGTGCCCGCTGAAATCGAACGTCACGGACTTGGAGGGTTGGGTGTGGGCGTGGCGAACGGCAATTGGCATGGTTTGACTCCAGGCCGCCGAGGCGGCGTTGTGAAGGGTGAGTGACGATTTTTCGATCTGGCTTCTGAAGGGCAGGCGATGAATCACTCGCCCGCGGGTTCGATGCGACCTTCAGAGAGGCCGTGCGCTCAGGGCACGTATACTTCCGCCGTGGCGAGTGGGCGGGTGCCATCTTCGCCACCCACGACAAGAACCCTGTCTGAGGTCAGCAGCGTCGCGGTGTGAGCTCCGCGGGCCGCGGCCATGGAGGGGGTCGCGGACCAGGAAGAGGTGGCTGGGTCGTACAACTCCGCGGTGTTGTAAGAGCTGCTGCCGTCGCCCCCCGCGACGAGCACCGGCCCGAAGCGAGCAGCGTGGCGGTGTGGCGGGAGCGGCCTTCGACCATGGAGCCAGCCGCGGACCAGCTGTTGGTGACTGGATCATACAGCTCAGAGGAAGAAGGCCCGGTGAGCGATTGCCCCCCTGAGATGAGCACCTTGCCAGAGGGGAGCAGCGTGGCCGCGTGAAGGTCATGGCGCGTCACCATGGGGGCCGCTGGAGCCCACGAATTGGTGGCCGGGTCGTACACCTCGGCGCTGCTCAAGCTCCCGGAGCCATTGGACCCCCCTGAGACGAGGACCTTGCCCGAGGGGAGCAATGTGGCCGTGTGGTGGAAGCGGGCGGTGCTCATGAGGCTGGGCTTGAGCCAGAGGTTGGCGAGCGGCTCGAACACCTCCGCGGTGGCTAGAGCGTTGGTGCCATCGGTGCCGCCGGTGACGAGCACCGGCCCGAGGGAAGCAGCGTCATGGTGTGACCGGAGCGGCCCCCGCTCATGGGGCTGACCGGAAACCAGGAGTTGCTCTTCGGATCATACATCTCCGCATCGCGCAGGGGGGTCGTCCCATTGTACCCCCCAGTGACGAGCACGTAACCATCGGGGAGCCATAGAGCGGCGTGAGCGAAGCGGCCCTTGGACATGGCTCCGACTGGAGACCAGGAGTTGGTCGCTGGATCGTACGACTCCGCACTGCCCAGGGGGGTCGTCCCATTGCGCCCCCCAGCGATGAGCACCCGGCCCGAGTCGAGCCGCGTGGCGGTGTGGTCGTAGCGGCTCGTGGACATGGACCCCGCGGACGTCCACCCGGTGACGCTGAGTTGAGCCGTGCCGCTCACGTCCCCCAGGGTGGCGGTGAGGGTGACGGGCCCACCCCGGCCACGCCGGTGCTCAGGCCCGTGCTGCTCACGGTGGCAATGGCGGTGTTGCTCGAGGTCCACGTCGCGCGGCTCGTCACGTCGGCCGTGGTGCCGTCGCTGTAGCTGCCCTGGGCGGTGAACTGCTGTGTCGAGCCCGGGCGCACCGAAGCCGTCGCGGGGGTGAGCGTGATGGAGGTGAGCACGGGCGGCGGAGGGGTGATCTCGAGGGTTGCCTCGCCCGAGGCTTCGTCCGTGTTGACCGTGATGATGGCGCTACCGGGCTGGAGCGCCGTCACTTGGACAGTGCCGTCCGGTTGCGGCTCGACGGAGGCCACTTGAGGAGCGGACGATGTCCATTGCGGTGAAGTGGAGGCGTCGAGGTCGACGACGCGGCCATCGTCATGGACCCGCTGGGCCTTCGCGGTGGTCTTCATCCCCGCGGAGATGCGGCTCTCCGCGAGGACGACACGGATCGAGAAATCGTCTGATGGAGAGGAAGAGCAGCGGCAGCCAGAGACCGCCAGCGTCAAGCAGAAGGCGAGAAGGGAGATCGGTAGGTTTTTCATGCGAAGTGGCGCTGGGTTCATGGTGAGCAAAGGCCCAGACGGCCAGCAGTCAGAGGAGGTGCCGGCTCATGTCAGCGCGGCTACCTCTACTCCGCATGTCAGGTCCTGGATATTGGACCTTGTGCTTACTGGGCAGATGCGAGGCTGGCCTCGGCGCGCCAGCCCCCGCTTCCTGGTTACGGCGCGGGCATCCAGGCCAGACCCCAGTTCCTGCCGCTGCCCGAGCTCACGTCCTGGATATCGCTGCCGTCGGCCAGATTGGCGCTCCGGAGCACTTCAGCCAGCCAATCCGCCCAATACAGCCGCCCGGCCGTGACATCGATGGCAATCCCGTGCACTGTGGTCTGGTTGGTCACCAGGGTGGTGGCGTTGGAGCCGTCCAGGTTGGCGACATAGATACTGTTGCCGCGGGTAGAGTAGTACACCTTCCCGCCGCTCGAGTCGACCGCCGGGCCCACGCCCTGGCCGCCCAGGCCCGAGCCGATGGTCTCCTGGTTGGTCCCATCGAGATTGAATCGTACGAGCCTGGTGTTGTTGTAGGTAATGACATACACCTTGCCGCTCGGGACATCGAACGCGAGGGCAGACGGGCTATCGATGCCGCCGACGATCTGCGTTGGATTGCTGCCGTCCAGCTCGGCGCGCATGACCCGTCTACCGTTGAAATCGGACCAGTACAGCTTGCGGTTCGTCGAATCGACTGCCAGCCCGGAGGGGTTGCCTCCGTTCGCCACGATATCGACCGGGTTGGCCCCATCACTGTCCGCTCGAGTGATTGCGCTGCCGTGGGAGTAGAAGAGGGTACGGGTTACCGGGTCGGTGGCGACGGAACCTGTCCCTCCGAGGCCGGTCTTGAGCGCAATGGCATTCGTGCCGTTCACGTCAACCCTCCACAGCGAGCCGGCGGTAGTCGTCCAATAGAGGCTCGCAAGACCGGTGACGTCGACCGCGAAGGTGGTGGAGGTGGTGGCGGAGCCGTCACTCACCGAGAGGGTGATGGTGGTGGAGCCGCGGGCGCTGGCGGCGGGGACGACGTCGAGGGTGCGGCTGGAGCCGGAGCCGCCGAGGACGAGATGGCTGGGGTCGTTGGGCACCAGGTCGGTATTGGAGGACGTGGCGGTGACCGTGAGGCTGTCGGCGGCGGTCTCCACGTCGCCCACGGTGAAGGCCGGTCTCCGGTCGAGCTGCCCGCGGTGATGCTCTGGTTGGCCACCGAGGAGAGGGTGGGCGTGTCGTTCACTGGCGTGATGGTGAGGGTCACCGTGGCCTGGGCGCTTTGGCCCTTGGGGTTGGTGGCGCGGAAGGTGAAGGCATCTTCGCCATTGTAGTTGGCGCCGGGGGTGTAGGTGACGAAGCCATTGGCGCTGATCTCACCCAGCGTGCCGTGGTCCGGCGCGTCGACGATGCTGAAAGTGAGTGCCCCGTTGTCGCTGGCCGGCAGGTGCACCTCGAGGGGCGTGTCTTCCGCCGTCTCGAGGGTGCCGTCTTGGGCCACCGGCGATCCGTTGTGACAAGCGGCGAGGGTGCTGGCAACCACAAGCACCAGTCCGGCGCGCAATGCGGTGGCTGGCGCTGCGAGCCACCTCGAAAGCAAATAGGACATGAACTCTTCTCCCCAAGGTGGCGGCGCCGCTCGGGTTCGAGCAGTCGCCGGCACCCCGTGACGCACACCAGGCTCTGCTGGAGACAGTCAGCGTGCGCCCCGCTTTCTATTTGGAATGTCGGGAAGTGGATATTGGACCTAGTGCTTACACCGCGCGGGCTCAGCCCTGGCCCAGCCGATCCACGAACCGCACCATCTGCGGAGTGGTTCTGCGAGAAGATTGAGGCCATTCGCGCCGCGGCGGGACACGACGCCGTCCGTGGAGTATCGAATAGGATACTGTTGGGAGGGCATCCCCATGATGCCTCCTCGGAGACTCATGGCCTCGGATGCCCGTGTCTCCCTCTTGCCAGGAGTTGAGCAATGCACCTCGATGCGGAACGATGGATGACCAGACTGCTGGGAGTCTGGCTCGCGGTACTGGTGGTGGCTTGTGGTCAGCCCATTGCTGATTCAGGAGAGCCGGGGCAGGGCACCACGAGCAATCACTCGGCACCCGTGCAGATGCCGGGGCCGGGCGGCATGGTGTTCGTCGCCGCGGGGGGGTTTTATTCGCTGGTGGGGCTCCCGGATGGAAGCCTCTGGGCAACAGGTGCCAACGACTCGGGCCAGCTCGGGCAGGGCACTCCGGGTGACCGCTCGGTGCCGATGCAGGTGGAGTTGGGAGGTCGATTGCTCTCCTTGTCCGCGAGTCCCTCCCATTCGCTGGCGGTGCGCTCCGACGGCACCGTGTGGGCCTGGGGCGAGAACCGCTACGGCCAACTGGGGGATGGCACCACGAGCAACCGCCTGGCGCCGGTGCAGGTGCAGGGCTTGCGCGGCGTGGTGATGGTGGCAGCGGGCTCCTCCCATTCGCTGGCGGTACGTTATGACGGCACCGTGTGGGTCTGGGGCGCCAACTACTCTGGTCAGTTGGGGGATGGCACCACGAGCAACCGCCCGGTGCCGGTGCAGGTGTCAGGGTTGAGCGGAGTGGTGACCATTGCCGCGGGCCAATCCCATTCGCTGGTGGTACGTCATGACGGCACCGTGTGGGCCTGGGGCTCCAACAACTACGGCCAACTGGGGGATGGCACCACGAGCACCCGCTTGGAGCCGGTGCAGGTGTCGGGGTTGAGCGGAGTGGTGACCATTGCCGCGGGCCAATACCATTCGCTGGCGGTGCACTCCGATGGCACCGTGTGGGCCTGGGGCTTCAACAACTACGGCCAACTGGGGGATCGTACCACGAGCACCCGCTTGGAGCCGGTGCAGGTGTCAGGGTTGAGCGGAGTGGTGACCATTGCCACGGGCCAATCCCATTCGCTGGCGGTGCGCTCCGACGGCACCCTCTGGGCTTGGGGCTTCAACTACAACGGCCAACTGGGGGACGGCCATGGGGCCGACAGTAACCGGCCACAGCAGGTTCAAGGGATGAGCGGAGTGGTGGCCGTGGCGGCGGGCTCCCTCCATTCGCTGGCGGTGCGCTCGGACGGCACCGTCTGGGCCTGGGGCGCCAACTACTCCGGTCAGTTGGGGGGTGGAGCCAAGGACTCCCGTTTGCCTCCAGCGCAGGTGATGGGACTGCTGGGGCTGAGCGGAGTGGTGGCCGTGGCGGCGGGCTCCTCCCATTCGCTGGCAGTGCGCTCGGACGGCACCGTCTGGGCTTGGGGCTACAACTTCTACGGCCAGTTGGGGAGTGGCTCCGAGGGCGGGAGCGGCCGGGAGCCAGGGCAGGTGCGGGGGCTGAACGGAGCGGTGGCCGTGGCGGCGGGCCAAGAACATTCGCTGGCGGTGCGCTCCGATGGCACTGTCTGGGCTTGGGGCTACAACTTCTACGGCACACTGGGGGACGGCACCAAGAGCACCCGCTCGCTACCCGTGCAGGTGAAGGGGCTGACTGGAGTGGTGGCCGCGGCGGCGGGCAAAACCCATTCGCTGGCGGTGCGCTCCGACGGCACTGTCTGGGCCTGGGGCGAGAACCGCTACGGCCAACTGGGGGATGGCACCACGAGCACCCGTTTCGAGCCGGTGCAGGTGCAGGGGTTGAGCGGGGTGGTGGCCGTGGCGGGGGGCTACTTCCATTCGCTGGCGTTGCGCTCCGACGGCACCGTGTGGGCCTGGGGGAACAACTACGACGGTGAGCTGGGGGATGGGACGACGAGCGAGCCCCACCTCGCTCCAGTGCAGGTGCGGGGCCTGAGTGGAGTGGTGGCCGTGTCGACGGGCGCCCACCATTCGCTGGCGATAAGCTCGGACGGCACCGTGTGGGCCTGGGGGATCAACTACGAAGGCGAGCTGGGGGATGGCACCGAGATCAACCGCCTGGAACCCGTGCGGGTGCAGGGATTGAGCGGAGTGGTGTCCGTGGCGGCGGGATCCTTCTATTCACAGGCGGTGCGCTCGGATGGCACCGTGTGGGCCTGGGGCGACAACTCCAAGGGCCAATTGGGGGATGGCACCACGAACGCCCGTCGGGTGCCGGAGCAGGTGCAGGGGCTGAGCCGGATGCTGGCCGTAGCGGTGAATGACGACCATTCGCTGGCGGTGGGCTCCGGTGGCGCCGTGTGGGCTTGGGGTTTCAACCGCTTCGGCCAACTGGGGGATGGCTCCACGGACGACAACCCGGCACCTGTTCATGTGCGGGGGCCGGCCGGAGTCGGCCTTTGACAATCCGTGCTGGGCTCCCCTAGGTTCCGCTCCACGGAAGTGTGCCGCCGGCTGGGGGGCACCCGACGAGGACGGGCCATGACGGGCGAGGAACTGCTGCAGCGCAAGTTGAAGTGGGAGAAGACGCCGGATGCCTTCCATCCGATGCGCACCGAGGTGGATGGGCAGGAGTTGCGCATCCGCGTCGGCGACTTCCCCGAGGAGGCCTTGTACACGCTGCTCGCGGGCGACGAGGAACTCGCTCAGTTCGACGACTGGCCCAAGACGTGGCAGCGTCCCCCTCCGACAAGTCCGCGGGCTTCTACGGCAAGTCCAAGACGCCCAAGCAGGACAAATAAACCCCGACGTCCCCTCCGCTTTCTCCGAAAGTCAATGCCATGACCATCAGGACGTCCCGGTCTCCGAGCCCCGCCGCCACGCCACCCTCCTCGCCCACGCGCGCGAACTCGCCCACGCACGCCAGCACGCCCACGGCCGCGAGCACCCCCGTCTCGTCGACGTCCGCGGCCTCGTCCAACCGGGTCCACGACAACTACTCGCCGCAGTCGCGAGACACCAAGACGGCGAGCGTGCTCGGCACGGGCGCGAACAACGCCCCGAAGATGAGCAACGCGGACGTCCGCGCCTGGTACAACCAGAAGGTCGGCGAGATCCCGGCGCTCGACGCCCAGTGGAAGGCGGCGGGCCTGTCGCCCGAGCAGCGGGCCCGGAAGGCGGCGGGAATCCGCCACGAGGCCCGCATCGAGGCACGCGGCATGATGGAGAACAAGGCCGACGTGGAGGCGCTGCGCGCACGAGACATGAAGGAGTACGGCAACCCGGACGGCCCCACCTTCGATGACCTCGTGAACAAGGCCAAGGCGAAGGGACATGAGGGCGACGCCGTCTACGAGTACATCCTCGGCAGCTCCAACCGGACCAACGCCGAGGTGAACGCGAAATTTGGCCAGGGAGGCACCGCGCCCCCCGCGTCGGGTCACGCCAAGCTCTGAGCCCGGGGGGACTAGCACCGGTCCTGATACGCCTTTCCACGCGGCCTCATGCACTCGAGGCCGACGAGGCAGGACTTTCTAAGAATTTGGGATGGGCCCACGGGGTGCGTCCGCCTGGCGGAGCCACACGGGGGCGGGCTGGCCGCGAGCCCCGGGTGCGCTTGATCGCGCTTCCGCGCTCAATGATAATGTTGAGCTTTCTTGCCTTCCCAGGAGCAGGTCCATGCCCACCGTCAACTCCACCGGCCCCAGGGTCCGAACGAACTCCAGCAGTTCCTCCTCCGCGCCGACCTCCCCCAAGAACGAGGTCAAGACCGAGGTTCCCGCCCCCAGCACGCAGGCGAGCGCGTCCACCTCCTCGGCGCACGTGAAGGATACCTTCAGTAGCGCGCCCCCGCCTCCGCCCCCGCCGCCTCCGGGAATGCTCAAGGCCTCGGGGGGCCCGCCTCCTCCTCCGCCGCCTCCGGGAATGTTCAAGGCCTCGGGGGCCCGCCTCCTCCTCCGCCGCCTCCGGGAATGCATTCCGCTCCGGGAATGCCCAATCTCTCGGGGGCCCGCCTCCCCCCACTTCTGGGAATGCCCAAGGCCAGTTCGGGGAGCAGACCCGTCTTCAATACCCGGCCAGCGGATCCGTTCGACAGACTCTTCGGGTCCACCGTGTCCAGTGAGCAGAAGGCAGCGTTGAAGGACGAGGCCAAGAATTCTCCCATCCATCAACAGCCAACGGATAATGGGAGCACTGCTCTGAAGGAGTTCCGGGATGCGCGCCCTCCTGCCATCAATGATGCGCCGCTCTACCAGGGCGGCAAGCAGACGCACCTACTCAATTGCAGCTTTTGCACCGTGGGCGCGATGACCAACAAGACCGCGAGCGATGTCGCGAAGGACCACATCGAGCAGAAGCTGCCCAACCATGCCTCCATCAGTGACGATAAAAAGCGCGCCTCGCAGGAAATGACCGTCTGGTCGGATCCGGCGCAGAATCCGGACAACACGACGGCGGCCTACGACTTCAAGGGGCAGCTCGACGGGATGGGTGGCTATCTGAAAAAATATGCCGACAACCCCGCCAACAAGGTGACCTTCAAGCAGGATACGCCGCTGAAGCCAGACTCCACGGTCCCGGGAGGACACGCGCCGGATCCCTACCCCAAGGACGAACTGATGAAGCGGATGAATGAGTATCCCAACGGGACCCGATTCGGGGTGATGGTGTTCGGAGCCCAGCCAAACGAGACACACTGGGTCCAGGCCGAGAAGTATAACGGCAACCTGGTGTTCCAGGATTTCCAGCAGAACGCCAAAATGGACGTGATGAAAAACGGGAGGCCGACGGGTGGGCAAGCCACCAATGAGCCGCGGATCACCAACAATCGTTTGCCCGTGGGGCCCGTGGACGGCAAGGACATCTACCAGTCGGGGATGTTCTTCGCGCTCGAGCCGACGAAATCCTGAGCACGACAGGAAGCGCACGGGCCCGCGGGGTGATGAGCTTGCCGGGGCCAGGAGTGTTCAAGGCCAAGAAGCGGGAGGCGCGGCATCGCGAGGTGGCGGGCCGCGCCTCCTGAGAACAGGGGGCCCGTCAGCGCAGGTAGAAGGTCTGATTGTTCCCCCCGTGGCAAGTCCACTGGATGAAGTACGCCCCATCTGCTGTACTCGCACCGCTCACGTCCAGGCACTTGCCGCTGTGCTTGGCAACGATGCGGTAGCGGCCTCCCCAGTCCTGCACATAGAACCGCTGGTTGTTGCCACTATGACATCCCCACTGAATGACGGCGGCACCATCGTCCGTGCTCGCACCACTGACATCCACGCACTTTCCGCTGTGCCTGGCCTTGATCGTGTAGGTGCCGTCATCCATCGGCGTCAGGTAGAACTGCTGGTTGTCGCCACCATGGCATCCCCATTGGATGATGCGTGCACCGTCGGACATGCTGGCCCCCGAGACGTCCATGCACTTTCCGCTGTGCAGGGCGACCACCTGGTAGAATTGGGGAAGCACAGCCGGAGAGGATTCGCCTGGGGCGAACTCTCTCCTCCTCGGTCAGGGTCTCGCCTCCGCAGCCCACGGCCATGACCAGGGTACCTGCTACAGCCAGCATCTTGCAGCTCAGGATGTTTCTCATGTGAGACAGACCTCCGCCTGGTGAACAGCACAAGGCTCAGCCGGCTCGACTTCCACCTTTGGAAAGGGTGGCGAGCCGTGAGATGAGTCTTCGCAGTGTGCTGCGCCTGGAGAACTGTCCTGGTGGGCTCTAGCTCTTTGCTGTGCTGCACACGGAGCCGGTTGTCAGCGTGCAGCCGAGCAGGTGTCTGCTGAGTGAGGGGCGTCCGGCTCAGGCTCCCCGGCCGTGCGCCGCCTCTTTCAGCTTCCCGGTATCCACGCGGACGAAGATCGAATCACCCTGCGCCGTCAGCGTATCGCCGGCATGGACCTCGCAGATGACCCGGCTCTTGCGGCCGACTTCGCCTTCGACGCGCGCGCGCAGGAGCAGGGGCACCCCCATGGGCGTGGGTTTGATGAACTTGACGCCCAGGTGGCCCGTGACGCATTCGAGCCGCGGCAGGCTGCCGGGCTCTCGGCCCTCGGCGCGGTAGTGGTAGGCCATGGCGGTCCAGTTCGAGTGGCAGTCGACCAGCATGGCGATCAGACCGCCGTACACCAGCTCGGGCCAACCCGTGTATCTGGCCTCGGGGAGGTGCCCGGCCATGACGTGGATGCCGTCATCGTGCCAGTAGCTCTTGATGTGCAGACCGTGTGGATTGTTGCTGCCACAGCCGTAGCAGATGCCCTCTGGCGCGGCGATGTCTTGCAGGGGGGTGGTGTCCATGGCGGGGCCCTCGTCGGGAAGGGGGAGAGGAGACTCTCGGCTTTCTTCCGGGCTGTATCACGCCCGGTCCCGCTCAGCCCACCAGGGCGCGGACGATGAAGTAGAGGACCGAGGGCGCCACGAGGCAGCCCAGGCCCGTGTGGAAGGTGGCCGTGAGCGCTCCGTAGGGCACGAGCTTGGGATCCGTGGCGGCCAGCCCGCCGGTCACCCCGCTCACCGTGCCCATGAAGCCGCCGAAGATCATGGCGGAGCGCGGGTTGTCGAGCCCGATGGACTTCGCCGCGAACGGCGTGCCCACCATGACGAGCACGGCCTTGAACACCCCCGTGGCGATGCTCAGGGCGATGACGTCCGAGCGGGCCCCCAGCGCCGCGCCCGTCACCGGCCCCACGATGTAGGTGATGGCGCCCGCCCCGAGCGTGGTCATGCTCACCGCGTCCCGGTACCCGAAGCTCCAGGCCACCACCGCGCCCACGAGGAAGGGCAGCACCGTGCCCAGGCCCAGCGCCAGGACGCCGACGAGGCCCGCCCGGCGCGCCTCCACCACGTTCACCTCGAAGGCCGTGGCCACGATGGCGAAGTCGCGCAGCATCGCGCCGCCCATCAGTCCCACGCCCGCGAAGACGGGCACGTCCGCCGGCCCTGGTTGCCGCCCGTCAGCAGTCCGCCCACGTACGCGAGCACCAGCCCCAGGAGGATGGCGATCGCCGAGCCGTGTACCCGGCCCCGGGTGAGGTGGCGGGAGATCAGGTTGGAGACCCACATGAGGGCGCCCACCAGGGCGAAGGCCGTGATCAGCCCGTGCTTGCTCAGGATGGATTGAAGCTCGTGCATGATGACCTCGGCTCAGGAATGGGATGTCGGCGCGAGGGGCTCCTCGCTCGAGGAGGGGGGCGAGCGGCCGAGCCGGCTGAGCAGCGCCGTGCCCGCGGCGCACAGGGCCGTCGCGCCGAGGCCCGCGAGGATGACCACGGGGCCTCCCCGCACCGCCGCCACCACGTTCTGTTGCGCCGCCATTGCCACCACGATGGGGATGTACAGGTGGGCCCAGAACTCGACGCCGGACTTGAGCCCCGGGCTCAGGCCTCCCCAGCGCACCAGCCACAGCCGCGCGAGGATGAGCAACACCATGGCGATGCCCACTCCGCCCACGTTCGCCTTCACGCCCAGCAGCATCCCGAGCAGATCTCCCAGGAGCACTCCCACGAGCGTACACAGCGCCAGCAGCGCCACTCCGTAGATGGTCATGTGGCTTCCTCCCTTGGCTTCACTCCAGTGTAAGTCCTCGCCCGGGCCCGTCGTGACGGGAGTGCCGTAAGGTGAGCATGTCCGCCCGCGTCAAGGAGGCGGACAAGATGGACAAGAAAGAGTGGGCGGAGCAGTTCAGACAGCAGGTGCTGGCGCGAGGAGGAGTGGGGCCGCGAGCGCGCTACACGCCGGAGCAGAGGCAGCAAGCGGTGGAGTATGCGAGAGAAAGGCAGCAGCAGGGCGCGAGCGTGGAGGAGGTGTCCAGGGAATTGGGGATGAGTAGCTGGACGCTCAGCCGTTGGAGCAGCGCGGAGCGGCGGGTGAGGCGGGAGCCGGAGCGAGCGGGACTGGTGCCGGTGGAGGTGAAACCGGAGCGCGCGGGGGAGCGGGCGGGAGCGCTGGTGGTGCACGGGCCCGGAGGAGTGAGGGTGGAGGGACTGTCGCTGGAGGACGCGGTGGCGCTGCTACGAGGGCTGCTGTGATTGGCTCCACGCGACGGCTCGCGGTGTACGCCTACGGGCAGCCGTGCGACATGCGCAAGAGCTACGACGCGCTGAGTGGGCTGGTGACACGGGCACTGGGCCGGGACTTCCTGTCGGGCGACGTCTTCCTCTTCGTGGGACGGGACAGGAAGAGGGCCAAGGCGCTCTTCTGGGACGGCACGGGGCTGTGCCTGTACGCCAAGCGGTTGGAGAAGGGACGCTTCGCGCCGTTGTGGCGGAGCGCCAGGGGCGAGCAGCCGTTTCAGCTGACGGTGTCGGAGCTGGCTCTCTTCCTGGAGGGCAGCGAGCTGGTGGGACGAGCGCCGCTGTCGCCCGCGCCGTACACGCTGGCGCCGCTCTTCCAGCCACGGGCCGAGGGCGCGGTGACTTCGTGAGTCATGCGGCGCGGACTACTTGCGCGGGAGGGTGCTGGCATGGCACTACCGGCGCATGAGCTTCCAGTTGGAGACAGAGAAGGACATGGAGCGGCTGCGCCAGGCGGCTCTCCTGCTGGAGGCGGAAAACAGACGACTGGTGGCGCGCGTGGTGGAGCTCACGCGCAAGTTGATGAGCGCCCAGGGCCAGGACGCCGAGGAGTTGCAGCTGCGCTTGCAGGAGGTGGAGCGACAGCTGGCGCAGCGCACCGCCGAGCTGTTCGGCCCCTCCAGCGAGAAGCGTCCCCGTCCCACACCGGACGAGAGGGAGAAGCTCGAGGAGGCCACGCCCCGGCCAGGCCATGGCCCGCGCCCCCAGCCCACGCTACCGACGCTGGAGGTGGTGCACGCGCTGGACGAGCCGGACAAGCAGTGCCCCCGGTGCGGTGGGGCGCTGGCGCCAATGGTGGGGTGCCAGGAGGAGGCCGAGGAGGTGGATGTGGTGCAGCGGCGCTTCGTCCTCAAGCGCCACAAGCGGCAGAAGTACCGCTGCGGCTGCGGCGGGTGCGTGGAGACGGCGCTGGGCCCGCCCAAGCTCCAGGCCGGCGGGCGCTACTCGGTGGACTTCGCCGTGGAAGTGGCCGTGGCCAAATACCTCGACCACCTGCCCCTGGAGCGGCAGGTGCGAGTCATGGAGCGCGAGGGGCTGGTGGTGGACAGCCAGACACTCTGGGACCAGATAGAAGCCCTGGCGCGGCTGCTCTCGCCCGCCCACGAGGCGCTGCACGAGGCGCTGCTCACGCGCGAGATTCTGGGCGGAGATGAGACGCGCTGGCCGCTGCTGGGCAGCAAGAGCCAGACACGTTGGCACGCCTGGGCGCTGTGCGCGCCGGACGCCGTGGTGTACCGGATACAGGAGGGCCGGGACGTGGAGGCCGCACGCCACCTGCTGCGGGACTTTGGGGGAATCCTCATGGTGGATGGGCTGAGCACCTACGAGAGCGTCGCCGCGGACTCGGGTGGGAAGCTGACCCTGGTGAACTGTTGGATGCACGCGCGTCGCAAGTACGTGGAGTGCGCGGAGCCTTCCCCCAGGCCGAAGAGGCCCTGGAGATGATTGCCGGGCTGTACGCGGTGGAGCGTGAGTACAAGCAGGGGCCGGAGGACCTGGAGCGCCTGCTGGAACTGCGACAGCACAAGAGCCGTCCCCTCCTCGAGCGGCTGCGACAGTGGGCATGCGAGCAGCGCGCATTGCCTCAGTCGGCGCTGGGCCGGCAATCAAATACATGAGCAACCGGTGGACGGGACTGACGCGGTTTGTGTCGGACCCGCGCGTCCCCCTGGACAACGGCGCCACCGAGCGCGCCATGCGGGGGCCGGCGGTGGGCCGCAAGAACCACTACGGCAGCCGGAGCCGGCGCGGCACCGAGGTGGCCGCCCTCTTCTACAGCCTGCTGGAGACGGCGAAGCTGTGCGGGGTGGACCCCAAGCGCTACCTGCGTGAGGCCGCGCTGGCGGCTCTGCGGGGGGAGCCGATTCCCCTACCCAACCAGCTCGAGCAGTCCGGGGCGAACTGACGCGCCACTCCTGCTGGCAGCATGTCTTGAGAGGACCGGGCGCCGCGGTGGCTGTCGCTCCGCAGTGAGTGACCCCTCATGCCCTGCGCTCGTCGTCAAGCTCCTCGACCACGGGGCTCGGCGAGCATTTACGGAGCACACGCCCTCCAGGGTCTTGAACTCGGACACGGACCGCACGGACAGGGAGGGCAGGGTGTCACGCACCATGCGGCTCAGGTCGGCGCCGGGGCCCAGCTCCAGCAGCACCGTGCAGCCCTCCTCGGCCAGTCCCGCCATGCACGCGGCCCAGTCCACCGGCTCGGCCACCTGCCGCGTCAGCGTGGTGAGCGCCCGCTCGCGCGTGGACACCGGCGTGCCGTCGATGCCCGCGAGCACGGGCGTGACGGGCGCCCGGAGGCCACTGTGGGCCGGTGCTCACCGAAGGCGCGCGCCGCCGATGCCAGCAGGGGCGTATGGGATGCCACGTGCACCGGAAGCACCGTCACCGAGCCGCCCTGGGCGGAGAGCTCCGGCTCGAGCCGCCGCAAGTCCTCTTCCCGTCCTCCAACGACGAAGCGGCCCGGGCCGTTGACGAGGGCGAGGTGCACCGCGTGCGGCTCGAGCAGTGGCTCCAGCCGTTCGCGGCACAGGCCCCGCACCGCCCGCATGCCACTGTCGGCTGGACCCGCCTCATCCATCGCCCGGGCGCGCGCCTGGGCGAGCGTGAACAGCTCCCCGGCGTCGAGGGCTCCCGCGCACCCGTGGGCGGCGAGCTCCCCCACGCTGTAGCCCGCGAAGACGCGCGGCGTGGGCAGCCGGGAGCACAGGGCCGTCCACGTCGCCAGTTGCACGGCGCACAGCAGCGGCTGGGCCAGGGCGTTGACGTAGAGTGCCTCGGCGAGCGCCTCGGCGGGCCCCTTCATGAGCGTCCAGGGACTGGCTCCGAGCACCTCGCTCGCGGCGTCGAGCACCGCGCGGGCCTCGGGGTGCGCGCTCAGGGGCTCGAGCATCGCCGGGTGCTGCGCGCCCTGGCCCGGACAGAGGATTCCCAGGCTCATGGCCGCTCCGCCCCGCGCCGCTGGTGGTGCACGAACCAGGTGGCGGCCAGGAGATCCGCCGAGCCGCCCGGCGACAGCCGCCGCGCCACGCAGGCCCGGTGCAGCGCGAGCGCCCGCTCCCGCCAGTCCGGCGCGAGGACGCCTCCCTCCTCGAGGAAGCACCGGGCGCCGTCCCGCACGAAGTCCAGTCCCGCGGCGCCTCCCCGGTGCAGCAGGTTGGTGTCCGGGAGCACCGCCATCAGCGTGAACAGGGCCTGCACCATGGCCCGCTCGAGACAGCCCGTGCGCGCGAGCACGCCGTCGAGCGCGGGCAGGGCGGTGGTGAACACGAGGGGAAAGCCCTCGGAGGCTTCCTCCCGGGCGCCCCGGACGTGGTAGCGGCGGATGGCGCGCGCCCCATGGCTGTCGTCGTGACGGGCCGCGTGGCCGGCCTCGACGAGGGCCCGGCCCCAGCGCTCGCGCACGGCCTCGCCCAGGGCAGTGCCCGCCAGGGGCAGGCTCTCGTGCTTGAGAGCCCCGCGGCGGCGGCCAACAGCCCCAGACTGAAGAGGGCGCCCCGGTGGGTGTTGATGCCTCCGGTGGCCGCCAGCATCCGCCGCTCCGCATCGAGGCCGAGCGCTCGCAGCTCCGGGAAGTCCGCGCCCCGGGCTCCCGCGGCGGCGATGTCGCGGAAGTAGCCGCGCAGCGAGAACAGGCTGCGCATGAAGGTGCCCATGTCCATGTCTTCATGGCTCCCCGAGTCGAGCGGACTGACGAGGCCGGGCTTGGGGTGCAGGGCCAGCTCGGCGTACAGCGCCCGGATCGCGTCCCGGCCAATTCCGGCCGTATCGGGCGCGAACACCACCGGCTGGCGGAGCACGGGCCGTGTCATGCTGGAGTCTCCGCGAACAGCGCCGTGAGTTCCTTCCAGGCGCGCAGTCCCGCGCCCCGGGGGCCCTTCACGAGCAACCGGTGGGGCCTCGAGGCCAGCTCCCGCCAGGCGACCGCGCCGCCATCGGGCAGCAGCACCTCTCCATCCAGCCGCACCCCGCCCGATGTCCGGGACGCGGCCTCCAGCGCGGACAGGAGCCGTTCCACGTCCGTCCACCGGGTGGGGGAGAACAGCAGGTCCACATCCGAGTCCGGCCGGACGTACCTCACGCCGGACAGGTACTCCCAGGCCAGCGAGCCGAACACGCCCACCGGGACGCCGAGCGTCTCCCCGAGGAAGTGCAGGTGCCGCAGGACGGGCCACCAGGACTCGGGTGCGGTGCGCCACACGTCCCGAAGGGCGAGCGGGGGCCGGGAGGAGAGGACGGCCTCGCGGCCGACGTGAAGCGCGATGCGGCGCTTGTCGGGCAGGGCGAGTCCCAGCCGAAGCTCCTCCTCCGTGTCCGCCGCGTCCGCCCGGGCCACGACGAAGGGCCGGCCCTGGGCCCACCAGGCCTGGAGCTGCTCACGGGCCTCCGGGGCGAGGGGAGAGCGCAGGTGGCGCTCCCAATCGGCGTCCAGCCGCACCCAGTGGTGCCGTGCGAGGGGCTCAGGGCACGTCATGACGGACCCTGTTGGCCACGCGGTGGGCGAGCTGGCGGCCGCCCCGGGCCTCGCCCAGGGCCGCGCGCGGATCCTCCTCGAGGGGCGCGGCGAGCGCCTCGGCCAGGTGGCGCGCCAGATCTCCATCCCAGACGGCGGTGATGGCGCCCATGCGCCGGTAGTTCTCCACGCCCGGAGCGAACACGGGCGACTGGATGCTCAGGGCCTCGAGCCGCGCCAGGGGAATCTTCGTCACGCGGGCCATGGCCGGCAGGTTCATCACCCGGATCTCCGCCTCGGGCAGGGCGTAGCAGGCGTCGGCGAGCAGGCTGCTGGCGAGAAAGCCGCCACTGACGGCCTCGGCCCAGACGAGCCCGAGGATGCGGTGGCCCCGGCGCCGCGCCACCTCCAGGCACCTGGCCAGATGGGCCATGTACCCGTTGATGCCGAGCAGCTCGTCCCGGCGGCTCAGCGCCTGCCCGGAGGTGTCGACGAGCAGCAGCAGGGGACGGCCCGGGTGCTCGCGGACGACGCGGAGCACCTCGGTGGCCATGCGGTGCGCCAGCGCCGCGCTGATGGGCGCCTTGTCCTGGGTGCCGACCACCGCGAGTGTTGTCTCTCCATTGCGTCCCGTGCCGGAGAAGAACGGCTCCTCGAAGCGGATGTCATGGCCCTGGGGAAACAGCCGATCGAACAGGGTGCGCGCGTCCATGCTCAGGCCCTCTTGCCACGCACGGTGGCCAGGAAGGTGGGGGTGTCGAGCACCGGCAGCCGTTCGGGTTGCTCGATGCCCAGGGCCGCCCAGATGTCGAGCGCGTCGTCGCACTCGCCGAAGCGCCGCAGCCGCTCGCCGAGGAACGCGTGCTCCGCCTCGATGGCCTCCAGGCTCAGGTCGGGCACGCGGCCGAGGAGCGCCAGGGCCTCGGCCCGGAACGCGCCGAGGTCGTCCTCGACGAGCGACGTGGCCTCGCCGAGCAGGTAGCGGTGCTTGCCGCCCAGGGTGCGCCACACCAGCGCCCGGTCCCTCGAGTCGAACTCCTCCACGCCCTTGGTGGTCTCGATGACCTCGGGGCCGGAGAGGGCCAGCCGTCCCTCCTCGCTCATGATGATCGCGTCGCACAGCCGCGAGACGATGCCCATGCCGCCAAAGCAGCCATACTTGCCGCCATCGAGCACGATCACCGGGATGCCCGCGCCGCGCACCCGGAGCACCGCGCGCATGATCTCGGACACGGCGATGAGGCCCGCGTTGGCCTCGTGCAGACGCACGCCTCCGGACTCCACCAGGAGCAGCACGCCCGCGGGACGCTCGTCGAGCGCGCGCTCGAGCAGGCCCTTGAGCTTGGCGCCGTGCACCTCGCCCACCGCGCCGCCGATGAACCCGCCTTCCTGCGCGGCCACCAGCACTCGCTGGCCACCCAGAAGGCCCCGGCCCACGATGATGCCGTCATCGAAGGCGGCCGGCGTGTCGAGCTCCTTCAGGTGCGGACTCATCATCCGCGCGGAAGGCGGCAACAGCTCCTGGAAGCTCCCGGCGTCGAGCAGTCCCGCCACGCGCTCGCGCGCGGTCGCCTCGTAGTAACTCTGGCTCACGGTGCTCTGGCTCATGGCGTGCCTTTCTCGAACGCCTCGAGGGCCTGGTCCAGCCGCAGGCTGACCACCGCGGGGGTGGCGCCCGCGTCGTTGATGGAGATGCGCACGTCGCCGAGTGGCCAGCGCGCGAAGAAGTCATCCATCACCGCCCGCCAGATGCGGCCGAAGCCCACGGCGGCGGTGAGGACCTCGATGTGCAGGGCGCCGCCCAGGTCCGCGGGCTCGACGAGCACCTCCAGGTTGCCCGAGCCGAGCACTCCGGAGATCTCCGGCGCCTTGCCCGTGGCGGGCCGTCCGCCTTGATAGGTGAATCGCAGGGTTTCCATGGGGCAGGGGCTCCTCACCAGTTGCGGAAGCGCTTGGGCGGCGAGTAGAGGCCGCCCGAGGCGCGAACCAGATCCTTGATGGACTTCGCGGCGAGCAGATCCCTGCTCGCCTGGCGCTTGTCGATGCCCAGGTCCTCCGGCCGCCGGATGATTCCCCGGTCACGGAGGTTCTCCACGGCGCGCTTGTCCCGGCCAAGCCCCACCGGGGTGTAGCCCGCCACGCCCCGGATGGCCTGCTCGCGCTCCTCCGGGGTGCGGCACAAGAGCAGGTTGGCGATACCCTCCTCGGTGAGGATGTGGCTCACGTCGTCCGCGTAGATCATCACCGGGGGCAGGGCCATGCCGGCGCTCTCGGCCAGGGCCCAGGCGTCGAGCTTCTCCACGAAGGCCGGCTGCATGTGCTCGCGGAACGTCTCCACCATCTGCACCACGAGCTTGCGGCCCCGGGGCATGGCGGAGGTGCCCGCCTCGCGTCCCGCCTTGAGCCGGTGGGGCTCGCGTGGCGGCGGCCTCGCGCGTCCGCGCCCATGTTCGGCGCTCCGCCGAAGCCCGCGATGCGGCCCTGGGTGGCCGTGGAGCTGTTGCCCTCCAGATCGATCTGCAACGTGGAGCCGATGAACAAGTCACACGCGTAATGGCCCGCCGCCTGGCTGTACGCGCGGTTGGAGCGCAGCGAGCCATCCGGGCCGGTGAAGAAGATGTCCGAGCGCGCGCGGATGTAGTCCTCCATGCCCAGCTCCGAGCCGAAGGAGTGCACCGACTCGACGAACCCCGCCTCGATGGCGGGGATGAGCGCCGGGTGGGGGTTGAGCGCCCAGTGCCGGCAGATCTTCCCCTTCAGGCCGAGCGACGCGGCGTAGGTGGGCAGCAGCAGCTCGATGGCGGCGGTGTCGAAGCCGATGCCGTGGTTGAGCCGATCGACCTCGTACTCGGCGTAGATGCCCTTGATGGCCATCATGGCCATGAGCACCTGGATCTCCGAGATGAGCGCCGGGTCTCGTGTGAACAGCGGCTCGATGTAGTGGGGCGAGGGGCTGCGGATGACGAAGTCCACCCAGCCGCCGGGGATGTCCACGCGGGGCACGGTGTCGACGAGCTCGTTCACCTGGGCGATGACGATGCCGCGCTTGAAGGCGGTGGCCTCGACGATGACGGGCGTGTCCTCGGTGTTGGGCCCCGTGTAGAGGTTGCCCGCGGCGTCCGCGGACTGGGCCGCCACCAGACTCACCCGGGGCGTGAGATCCATGAAGTAGCGGCCGAACAGCTCCAGGTACGTGTGGATGGCGCCAATGGCGATGCGCCCCGAGCCCACCAGACTCGCCAGCCGCGCGCTCTGCGGCCCGGAGAAGGAGAAGTCCAGCCGGCTCGCCACGCCCTTGTCGAAGACGTCCAGGTGCTCGGGCAGGGCGAGCACCGACTGCACCAGGTGCAGCCCCCGCACGCGCTGGGGATCCACCGAGGCGAGCTGCCGGGCGAGGAAGTCCGCCTGTTTCTGGTTGTTGCCCTCGAGGCAGACGCGGTCTCCGGGCTCGAGCACCCGCTCCAGCAGCTCGCGCGCGTCCTTGGCCTCCACGACCTTGCCTCGCGCCAGACCCGCGGCCCGCGCCATCCGCGCGTCCCGGTTGCGAGCCTGTTGATTCCAGTCGCGCATGCTCCGTCCTCGTGCCTGGAGGGGGCGGCCCGTCGGGCTGCCCGGTCTCGGGAGCCACGGCCTCGCCATGTCTCCCGTGTTCTTCCTGCTGGGGGAATTGTATACGCGAGCCGATAAATTCCGGCAACTGTATGCCAGAATCCATGATGCAGGGTGTCATGTATACGGAGTGGTCTTCCGGTGCCGGGGTGGGAGACGATGGAGGAAGCCATGCGCGTGAACGAGCAGACGAGGGACGAGGCGAGCGAGGACGAGGCGCTGGAGGAGCAGCGCTCGCTGTTGTCCGAGCGGATCCGCCCGGCGTTGGAGGAGGAGATCGCCACGGGGGCGCTCAAGCCCGGGGTGGCGCTGGACGAGCAGCAGCTCGCCACGCGCTTCGGGGCGTCGCGCACGCCGGTGCGCGAGGCGTTGCGGCAGTTGTCGGTGACGGGGCTGGTGGAGCTGCGCCCGCGCCGGGGCGTGGTGGTGACGCCGCTGTCGCCCGAGCGCATCATGGACATGTTCGAGATGACGGCGGAGCTCGAGGCCATGTGTGTGCGGCTGGCGACCGGCGCATGACGCCGCTGGAGCGCAGCCAGCTCCAACAGCTGCACGAGGGCTCGGCGGCGATGGTGCGCGCGGGAGACCTGGACGCCTACGACGACTTCAACCGGCGCTTTCACGAGACGCTCTACCGGGCGACGCACAACCAGTTCATGGTGGAGCAGGCGCTCTCGCTGCGCACGCGCATGGCGGCGTTCCGCCGGACGCAGCTGCGGCAGGGGGACCGGATGACGCGCTCGCGCTCCGAGCACGAGGAGCTCATGCGGGCCATCGCCCGAGGGGACGGAGAGGAGGCGGCGCGGTGCATGCGCGCGCACCTGCTCAATGCGAGCAGCGCGCTGACCCACTACATCCACTCGCTGTGAACGGCTCCGTCATCGCCTCAGCGTGAACTGCTGGGGTCCGTGTAATCGCTATCAGAGCGACTATCGGACGGCGTGCTCACCCTGTCAGCCGGTAGTCGCGGGAGAAGGCCTGGGGCACGTTGGGGCTCTCTCGAATGGAGGCCCTCATGATCAGTCGGCGAGGTCTTTTGCGTGCTGGCGCGGCGGTGGGTACAGGTTTCTTGCTGCCGGATGTCCTTCGCCAGCAGGCCCACGCTGACACATACCTCCTCCTGCCGCCCCCGCCACCCGGACAGCGCTTCGTGAATCCGCTCCCGCTCCCGCGGCGGGTGGACGCCCCCTCTTGGGTCGGCTCCAGGTGCAGATGGAAGAACTCCAGCAATGGCTGGGGCTCACCAGTCCCTCCGGCGGCAAACTCCTGACCACGGTCTGGGGTTATGGAGTGTGGGGTCAGAAGGCGAGCTATCCCGGTCCGACTCTCGAGGCTTTCAAGAACGTTCCGCTGCTGGTCGAGTGGCGCAACACCCTGCCTCGGCCCCTCGTTCCGTTTCCGCGGGCACACCTGCTGCCCGTCGACACCAGCATCCATCTGGCCGGGCCTCGGTTCGGTGTGCCCACGGTCACCCACCTGCACGGTGGCCACACCGAGCCCGAGAGTGATGGGCTGCCCGAGGCATGGTTCACCCAGCGCTATCTGGAACGGGGGCCTGATTGGAGCAAGCAGCTCTATCGCTATGACAACACCCAGGAGGCGGGGACGCTCTGGTACCACGACCACACGCTCGGCATCACCCGCCTCAACGTCTACGCTGGCCTGGCGGGCTTCTATCTGCTGCGGGACGAGAACGAGCAGTGGCTGATGCCCTTCAATGTGTTGCCGAGTGGGCCCTATGAGATTGTACTCGCCATCCAGGATCGGATGTTCACCGACCAGGGCCAGCTCTTCTATCCGGCGACGCCTCCACCCGACACGACGGCGCCCTTCCCCAGTGTGCTTCCGGAGTTCTTCGGCGATTTCATCCTGGTCAACGGCATGGCCTGGCCGCGGCTGGAGGTGGAGCCTCGCCAATATCGCCTGCGCATGTTGAATGGCTCGGACTCGCGCTTCTATCGGCTCTTCTTCAACCAGGACATGCGCGGCCGCGTCTTCCAGGTGGGCACGGAGCTGGGTCTGCTCGATCACCCGGTGCCGCTCGACGAGCCGTTCATTCTGGCGCCCGGAGAGCGCAGGGATCTGGTGATTGACTTCAAGGGGTTGGAGGGCGCGAGGCTCACCCTCCACAATGATGCGCCCGTCCCCTTCCCGGCGGGCGATCCGCTGGCGTCGGAGGATCCCACCCGGGACATCATGCGCTTCGACGTGAGCCTTCCGCTGCGCGGGTATCCCTGGCCTTCCTCGGAGGTGCGCAAGGCACTCCCGGGCGGCATTCCCGGCACACTGCGCCCCAAACATGGCCCTCTCCAGCCGCTCATGGCCACGCGAGAGCGCAAGGTGCTGCTCTTCGAGGGAACGGACAGATTCGGCCGCATCAGGCCGCTGCTCGGCGGGCAGGTTCAGCCCCAACGGCTCGAGACCTTCCTGTGGGACGAGCCCATCACCGAGGACCCCGCCCTGGGCGCGGTGGAAGTCTGGGAGATCTACAACGTCACGGTGGACGCCCACCCCATCCACCTGCACCGGGTCCACTTCCAGGTGCTCGGCAGGGCTCCCCTCACGGTGGCCGAGGGCGCGGTGACTTCCAAGGAACACTTCGACCCTCACACCGGGGAGAGCGAAGGCACGGGTGGCATCCTGGACCTCACCCAGGTCTCCGTGGGGGTTCCAACCGCCTCCGCCGGACGAGCAGGGCTGGAAGGACACCGTGCAAGCCTTCCCGGGTGAGGTCACCCGGATCATCGCCCGCTTCGACAGGCCCGGGCGGTATGCTCGGCACTGCCACATCCTCTCGCATGAGGACAACGAGATGATGAGGCCCTACCAGGTGGTGGGCTGACCGCGGGGGGTATTCACTCCTTGTGAGGGGGGCTGTCAGGGAGCCGGGCAGGTCATCGTCCCACCGAGACGGCCCCAACTCCCAAAGGAGACATCCGCCCATGACCCCCAGGCTCTATCTCGAGGACTCGTACCAACGTGAGTTCAACGCCGAGGTGCTCGAGTACGAGGATGGATGGTGTGTCCTGTCACGAACGGTCTTCTACCCGGGAGGTGGTGGTCAACCCTGTGATCGTGGCCAGCTGCTCCTGGAGGGCGGCTCCGTCGAGGTCTCCGAAATCCGGGAGGACGCCGAGGGCCGGCTCTGGCACCGCATCGGGCGAGCGCTCGCGGCGGGCACGGCGGTGCGAGGAACCATTGACTGGTCCTACAGACACGCACTGATGCGGCACCATGGCCTGATGCACGTCGTCAATACGGTGGCGCGCCAGCACTTCGGTGGTGTCATCACGGGCGTGCAGCTCGGTCCCGAGGAGTCACGAATCGACTTCAAGCTGACCGGCTTCTGTCGTGAGCAGACCTCTGACCTGGAGGGCCGCGTCAACGAGGTGCTCCAGCACGGCCACTCCGTGACCTCCTCGGTCATCAGCGAGGACGAGTTCCGGGCACGGCCCGAGCTCATCCGGACCCTGAATGTCCTCCCGCCGGTCGTGGATGGGCGCGTGCGGATCGTGGAGATCGAGGGGTTCGATGCGCAAGCCTGCGGCGGAACCCATGTGCACTCGACACGTGAGATCGGCCGGGCGCGCATCAGGAAGTTCGACAACAAGGGAAAGGACAACAAGCGCTTCTACTGGACGCTCACGGAGTGAAGCGCCGGCCCGGACCCCCGGCTTCAACCCATTCAGGGCGCGACGGATCGAGCGCATGCGCATGATCGTCGAGGCGAGCGACGGGTCCTTCGGGCTGGCCAGCGAGGGAGCGGCCGGGACTTCCAGGCGAGCTGTGCGTATTGATTGTCGAGGAGAGCGCGACAGCCCGTGGGGAAGAAGGGAGACATGGCCGACACGCAGTGGAGCGAGGCAGGGCTGGAGGCGACCGACCCTACGGGTGTCTCGCCGGACTCTCCGATGCTCTGGCTCGGCGGAGGCCTTCCCCCTCGCTTGCGCTGGGTGAGCCCGTCCCTCTTGCGTGCGCTCGGCCATTCGCTGGAGGAGTGCAAGGCACGGGACTTCGTCCAGCGGCTCGTGCATCCGGAGGACCTCGACCGGGTGCTGGAGGCCTGGCGGAGGGTCATCCGGACAGGTGGGTCGAGCTCGGTCGAGTTCCGTGCCGAGGCGACGCAGGGACGGCTCGTTCACCTGTCCGTCGAGCTGTGCTCCATCGAGTCCGCGACGGATGGAGGGGGAGAGCTCATCGGCACCGTCCGAGTCCTCGTTCCCGCCGCGCGGCCCGTGTTCCAGTCACCGTCCACCACCTGTCCGTTGCTGGGGGAACCGCCGGAAGAGGTGGCCCAGGAACTCACCCGCTCCGAGCGCGAGCACGTGGAACTCACCGACACCGTCGATGGCATCGTCTGGTCCACCGATGCGAGATTCCGCTTCACGTTCGTCAGCAAGCAGGCCGAACGCCTGTTGGGCTATCCCCTCCAGCGGTGGATTCAAGATCCTGACTTCTGGTTGAAACACCTGCACCCCGAGGATCAAGATTGGGCTCCGGCCTTCTGTATGAAGGCGGCGTTGGAGTGCAGGGCGCACGAATTCGAGTACCGGATGATCGCCGCGGATGGGCGCGTCGTGTGGCTGCGCGACATCGTCACGGTGATTTCCGAGGACGGAGTCCCTTGCGAGCTGCGCGGCATCATGGTGGACGTCACCGAGCATCGCCGGGCTCGCGAGCACCTGGAGCACATGGTGTCGCTCCTGCGCGCCACCCTCGAATCGACCGCGGATGGGGTGGTGGTGGTCGACCAACGCCGACGGGTCACGGCCTACAACAGGAGGTTCCTGGAGCTCTGGCGGATCTCCGACGAGTTCCGCAAGGACTGGGACGGCGAGAAGATGCTCAGGTACTCGCTCACCCAGGTCCAGCATCCGGAGCAGTTCCGCGAACGGGTTCTGGCGCTGCGCACGGCTCCCGAGCAGGAGAGCTACGACACCATCGAGATGCGCGATGGGCGCATTCTCGAGCTCTACTCTCGCCCCCAGCGGTTGGGAGACACCATCATCGGCCGAGTCTGGAGCTACCGGGACGTGACGACGGAGCGCCGTGCACAGGCGGAGCGTGAGCGGCTGCTGCACGAGGCCGAGGAAGCCATTCGCGTGCGAGATGACTTCCTGTCCATTGCCTCCCACGAGCTGAAGACTCCGCTCACCCCCCTCAAGCTCCATCTGCAGGTGCTGCGACAGCGGGCGGTGTCCGGACAGCCCTTCCCGCTCCAACATGTGGAGAATGCGCTCGCCCAGGTCGCGCGGCTCTCCGGGCTCATCAATGATCTGCTGGACACCTCGCGCATCCAGGCGGGACGGCTGGAACTGAGGCACGAGCCCGTGCCGCTGCAGCAACTCACCCGCGAGGTGCTCGCGGACTTCCGCCCCGTCAGCCCTCACCACACGCTCGAGTACGAGGAGCCCGACGAGCTGCTCACCATCCAGGGGGACCGGGGACGGCTCGCCCAGGTGCTGGTGAACCTGCTGGAGAACGCCATCAAGTACAGCCCCATGGGGGGAACCATCCGCCTCACGGTGGAGCGCTATGGTGGCCAGGCCCTCGTCTCGGTGGCGGACAGGGGGATCGGCATCCCGTTGGACCAGAAGGCGCACCTCTTCGAGCGCTTCTTCCGGGCGCGCAACGCCCCCATCTCGGGCTTCGGCGGGCTGGGGCTGGGGCTCTACATCTGCCGTGACATCGTCGAGCACCACGGAGGCCGCATCTGGGTGGAGAGCGAGGTGGGGTCTGGCTCGACCTTCGTTTCACCCTGCCGGTGATGGAGGGCGCGGCTGACGCGCCCCCCGCCAGTCACCCCGGGCCTTGAGTTCTGGGAGGGGGCCTCCCGCGGAGCGAGGCGATGCCCTGGCGTACGCTCTGGCGTGCGGCCGCGAGCACCTCGTGCTTCGCGTTGTCCGTCGCGAGACCCCGCGCGATCATCACCGCCCCGACGCACTGGTTGAGGATCGCGAAGGCGACCGATGAGTCGCCTACCTTCTCGGAGAGAACGGCCATCAGCTCCGAGAGCGCGCGTTCGAACACCTTCTTCGTCTCGTCCGGAGCGCGACCCACCTCCGAGGCGAGCGGTGGCAGCACACATCCCGCCTCCGGATGCCGCACATGCGCGAGGCTGAGGTAGGCGTCGAGGGCGTGGAGCAGTTGCGCTTCGTCGCGCGGCTCGATCGTGGCGAAGCGAGCGCGCGTCGCCTCGAGCTCCGTCTCGACGATGGAGGACAGCAGCTCGTCCTTGCCTTCGAAGTGCCGGTAGAACGCGCCGCTGGTGAACCCCGCCGCGCTCGTGAGCGCATCCACTCCGCTGCCCGCGAACCCCTGCTGCTTGGCGAGCGAGGCACTGGCGCGTACGAGCTTCTCTCGGGACCGCGACTTCTGTTCAGGGGGATGGCGCATGGGGTGTCTGCTAGGATAACGTTCGTTATCTTCCTGGCAAGGGTCCCCCATGACCACCGAACAGACCGCCTGCATCCTGTGCTCCCGCAACTGCGGACTCCGCGTCGAAGTCGAGGGCTCACGCCTCACGAGCATTCGCGGCGATGAAGCGCATCCGGTGTCCAAGGGCTACCTCTGCCAGAAGGCCGCTCGGCTGCAGCACTATCAGGAGAGCGCGGACCGTCTCGAGCACCCGCTGCGGCGCGAGCCTGATGGCTCCTTCGTCCGCGTCGGCTGGGACGAGGCGCTCGCGGACATCGCCGGCGCCTCCTCGCCATCCGCGAACGGCACGGCGGGCGGGCGTTCGCGTTCTATGGCGGCGGTGGCCAGGGCAACCACCTGGGAGGTGCCTACAGCCGGCAGCTCACGAAGGCGATGAAGAGCCGCTTCGTCTACAGCGCCCTCGCGCAGGAGAAGACGGGCGACTTCTGGGTCAATGGACGGCTCTTCGGTGATCAGCGCTGCCACCTCACCGAGGACGTGGAGCACGCGGACTTCGTGTTGTTCATCGGCACCAACCCGTTCCAGGCGCACGGCATCCCCAATGCACGCGACACCCTGCGCGAGCTGAAGAAGGACCCGGCGCGACAGATGGTCGTGGTCGATCCGCGCAAGACGGAGACCGCGCGCCTGGCCGACGTCCACCTGCAGCTTCGCCCCGGCACCGACGCGTTCCTGATGGCGGCCATCCTCTCCATCATCGTGCGCGAGGGCCTGCATGACCGCGAGTTCCTCGCGCGGCGCTGCACCGGCTTCGACGCGCTGGAGGCGGAGCTGCGCTCGATTCCGGTCGAGGACTACGTCCGCCGGGCCGACGTGCCTCTCGCCGACGTCGAGCGCGTGGCCCGGGGGTTCGCCCAGGCGCGTACGGCCTGCGTGCGCATCGACCTCGGCCTGCAACAGAGCCTCCACAGCACGCTCAACTCCTACCTCGAGAAGCTGCTGTTCCTCGTCACCGGCAACTTCGGCAAACGAGGTGGGAACAACTTCCACTCGTTCTTCCTCCCCTTCCTCGGCCACACCGACGAGCGGGACAGCCGGCATCCCCGCACGGCCCATCACCAGATGCACCCCATCGCCGGTCTCTACCCGCCGAACATCCTGCCGAGCGAGATCGAGCACGAGGGAGAGGACCGCATCCGCGCGATGTTCGTCGACAGCGCCAACCCCGCGCTCACGGGAGCGAACACCGCCGCCTATGAGCGGGCCTTCTCCAAGCTCGAGCTGCTGGTCGTCGTGGACGTGGCCATGACGGAAACCGCCCGGCTCGCCCACTACGTCCTGCCCGCGGCGACGCAGTTCGAGAAGTGGGAGTGCACCGGCTTCAACCTCGAGTTCCCGGACAACGCGTTCCACCTGCGCCACCCCGTGTTCCCGCCGCGGGCGGAGGCCCTGCCGGAGCCGGAGATCTACACGCGCCTGCTCGAGGCGATGGGCGAGCTCCCGAAGTCCTTCCCACTGCTGCGCCGCATCGCCACGCGCGAGCCCGCGGCGACGAAGCACGCCGTCTTCCTCGCGGCGATGGGCGCCCTGCTGGTGAAGCAGCCCCGCCTTCGGCCCTTCGCCGCGTCCATCATCTACCGCACCCTGGGACAGACGCTCCGGACCCCCCGCGCGAGCGCCTCGCGCGTTCCACCCGCCGCGGCGGCACCTCTGCTCGCGCTGGCTCTCCAACTGGCGAGCCGGGAGCCCGCCGCCGTGCGCCGCGCCGGGCACCGGGGCAACCGGTTCACGTTGGGCGTGTCGTTGTTCCGCGCCATTCTGGAGCGCGCGGAGGGGACGCTGGTCACCCGGCATGAGTTCGAGGACACGTGGTCGTTCATCCGGCACGGCGACGGGCGCATCCATCTCGACATCCCCGAGATGCTCCAGGCGCTTCACGCGCTTCGCGATGAGCCCCTGGCGAAGCACCCCCTGGTGCTGATCGCCGGCGAGCGCCGGGGATACAACGCGAACCAGATCTACCGGGATCCGGCGTGGCGGAAGACCGACCTCGGCGGGGCCATGCGGATGCACCCCGACGATGCGCGTGCGCTCGGGTTGCGGCAAGGCGCGCGAGCCCTCTGCACCTCGGCGACGGGTGAGATCCCCGTCACCATCGAACTCGACGAGATGCTCCGTCCAGGCATGGTCATCATTCCCCACGGATACGGCATGCGCTATCGCGGGGGGAGCCGAACGGCCCGCAGGTCAATCGCCTCACGGCGAGCGAGCATTGCGATCCGCTCGCGCGCACGCCGTACCACAAGCACGTCCCGGTGAGCGTGCGCGCCCTCCAGGATGCGTCTGAAGCGTCGTAGTCCACGCGCCCGCGGGTCATCTTCCCGCAGCTTGAGCTCTATGACACACGCGGTGGCGGCCACGGAACTCGACGAGTCCCTTATGCCGGCCTTTGGCCCTATTCGGCTCAATACAGAAATCGCAACGGAGTTCTCGATGCCGCGGAAAGGAACCCCACGCTGACTCGCTATGTCTGCAACGGAGCCCAAGGGCCGCAAGGGACTCAAGGTCTACAAGGCTGGCCTGGCCCGACGGGACCCACTGGTCCTCGCGGCCCGGTGGGGGCACAGGGGCCGAAGGGGGAGCCATGGCAGCCACAAAGATGTGATTCTTGCCCAATGCTGGAATGGTGAAACGAGGGTCGTCTACGCAACCTGTGCACGAACTTTTTGACACCTGCGGTGGCGCGCCACGGAACTCGACGAGTCCCTCATGCCGGCCCTTCGGCCCGAGCCGGCTGAATGAGGTCCCAGCGGTTGCCGTAGAGGTCCTCGAACACGGCAACGCTACCGTAGATCTCATGGCGCGGCGTCTCGAGGAATCGCACGCCGGCCGCGCTCATCCGGGCGTGGTCGGCGGCGAAGTCGTCAGTCTCCAGGAACAGGAAGACGCGCCCGCCACCCTGATCTCCGACGCGCGCCTCTTGCTCGGCGCCGCTCGCCTTGGCGAGCAGCAGTCCACCCTGTGAACTCTTCGGGCGCACCACGACCCATCGACTCTCGGGGCCTTGCGGCGTGTCCTCCACGAGTTCGAAGTCGCACTTGCCGACGTAGAAGGCGATGGCCTCGTCGTAGTCACGGACGAGCAGGGCGGTCAGGGAGAGGCGGGGCATCGCCGCACTTTCCCACATGTCGGCTGACACTTCCTGCGCCAAGTTTCTCATCGTGGGAAGTTCAGCGTGACGCGCAGTGCCGGGTCCAGCGGCGTGCCCCGACTGCACTCGGCCACATGGGCCAGTGCGCGGGCCTGGGCGGAGTCAGCCGGCGGTATCCAGGGCTCGTCGTGTCCTGCGCGGTAGGTGGGCATCGGGGCGAGGGGAACTGGTGGCGATGCTCGGCATGTTGGCGCGGCGCCGTGCCAGGAATGTGTCAGCCGATTCGATCCGACACCGTTGTCACCTTGATTTTCCCTCGGATGTTGCAGGTATCCTGAGCGCGGATGGGTCGGCGTCCGATCCACGATGCGGTGAGGAAGGTCGTCGTGAGCCGGGCGTTTTTCGAAGAGGGCGGGAAGGTCGTCCCCATGGGGTGTTGTCGGCACTCGTGCTCCCTCGTGCCGATTCCCACTGACTCCATCAAGGCAAGCCATGACGCTCACCCAGCTCCGCTATCTCATCGCCATCGTCGACGCCGGCCTCAACATCAGCCGCGCGGCTGAACGCGTTCACGCCACCCAGCCCGGCATTTCCAAGCAGATCCGGCTGTTGGAGGACGAACTCGGCCTGCAGCTGTTCACCCGCCGGGGAAAGAACCTCGAGCACCTGACTGGTGCGGGCCAGGAGGTGGTGCGCCGGGCGCGGCTGATGGTCCTCGAGGAGGCCAACATCCTCGCGCTGGCCGCCAACCACCGCAACCAGGACAGCGGAGAGCTGCGCATCTCCAGCTCGCATACCCAGGCGCGCTTCGTGCTGCCCTCGGCGGTGGCACGCCTGCGTCAGCTCTACCCGTCCGTCGCGGTGCACCTGCTGCCGGCCGACGAGAAGAACCTGCTGGAGTGGGTCGGACGGGGAGAGGTGGACCTGTCGATCGTCAGTGCCGTGGGCACGCCACAGGGCTGCGTGGCGGTTCCCGCCTTCCAGTGGCAACGGGTGCTGGTGGTCCCCAGGAAGCATCCGCTGGCCGCGCTGAAGCGGTCGCCGACCATCGCCGACCTCGCCGCCTGTCCGCTGGTGACCTACGAATCGGCGCTGCGGCCCGAGTCCTCCCTACGCCAGGCCTTTCAGCTCGCCGGTTACGCGCCCACGCTCGCCTGCACGGCACTGGACGCGGATCTGATCAAGACCTACGTGCGGGCCGGGCTGGGCGTGGGCATCCTGGCGGAAATGGCCGTGCTGGCCGACGACGCACGTGACCTGAAGGTCATTTCCCTCGGTGGCTTGCTGCCGGTCTGCACCACCTGGATCGTGCTCCGCCGCGATCAGGTGTTGTGCAACTTCGCCATGGATTTCATCGCCGGGGTGGCACCGCGGGTCGATCCGCTCGACGTGCGCAGGGCTCTGGCGGGCGAGGCGGTGGACTGGGGAGCCGTGCCCTCGTGGTCCGAGTTCACCGCGGTGTCGCGCCTCGCGTCCTTGGGATGATACGCCCTTCTCAGCTCTCCAGCTTCACGCTGGGCCGGGTGTTGGGGTAGATCTGCTCGATCTCGGGTTCCTTGCCCGGTTCGGGTTTCGGCCAGTGATAGGCATTCACCGGCTGCGAGCGATTGACCCACAGCGCGTAGTACAGATGATCCGCGCGCGGGTCCGCCGTATTGGGATGCAACAGGATGGTCAGGCCCAGGCTGTTGAGTTGCAGCCAGGGAATGATGATGGGAACCAGGTCATTGGTGAAGCCGAAATAGAACGAGGGCGTGACGTGCGGGCCGCGCGGTTCCAGGTTCCAGTCGCCCAGTTCGACGTTGAAGCGCTCGGCCGCCCATTTGCGGATCAGTGCCGCTTTTTCATGGGTGTCTTCGTCGAAGTAGACGTGCGCGTGGTAGCTCTTGATGTCGGTGTACCGGCGCGGCGTGGTGGGCAGGGTGCTCTCTCCCGGGCGCAGGCTGACCGGACGCGGAGTGGGTTGTTTGTAGGTTTCATAGCCCCACGGGCTTTTGCCGGGCGTGGGGCGAGGCGGTGCCGGGGGTGGCGTCGCACCGGGAGTCGGCCTGGCCTGCTCGGCCGCCAGTGCGTCGGCGGAGAAGGAGGGGGTGAGGAGCGTGGCGGCGACCAGTCCGGTGTTGACGAGCAGCTGGCGACGTCCTGGCGACAGCAGGTCCGCCCAATCCTGATCGCTCTCGGCGGTGTGGATGGGTTTTCGTTCTTCTGACATCTGCGTCTCTCCCGCGCCGCGCGGCAGGCGAGCCCCTGACACTGCCCGCGTGGCGGATCCACCATCAGTCAAGCAGTGTCCCGGGCGCTGGGCCAATGACGGTTGGGAATATCCATATACTGGCCAGAGCGCCTCCAGCCACGGCTTTCAGTGGGGGCTCGCGGACGTCCTCAACCCCCTGCTGCGCCACGGGCTCGTACTCGAGCGGCTCGAGGAGTACTGCTACAGCAATGGATGCAGGGTGCTCGAGGGCATGCGCGAGGCCCTGGACACCGCTTCCGCTCGGTGCCGGTGCAAGTGTAAGGGCGGAGTGGGGTCGTGGCTGCGGTTCACGTGACCGTCTCGCACTCGTCGATGACGTAGCACCGGGTCTTCGACCGCTCCAGGAAGCGCGCCTCGTCTTCGGCGACCTCCTGGACGGAGAGCGTCGTCATCCACTCGTTCAAGGCCGCCTGGTCGGCGAACACCAGCTCCGTCACGACATCGAAGACATGCGCCGCGTCCTCCAGGTTGAACGGGTCGCCGCGCCGCAGGTAGTTGCGCTTGTAGACGGCGGGGGCACGCGCGAGCCCGAGCACGAACGGCACATGCTTCTGCTCGTAGTACTCACGGAACTCCTGCGTCGTCATGCCTTCACGCTTCGACAGAAAGGCAAAGACCTTCAGCATGTGCGGTGCTCCTTCTCGGTGACGGACTCTTCACGAACGTTGGAAGTATAGGCGGAATGGGGGCGCTGTTGCTCGGAGGAGGGCTGGTGCAGGGAGGAGGAGAGGGCTGGCCTATCCCTACTCCGGTGGCCAGCACATCTCCGAGGCCAGTGGCGTGTCCGACTACGTCGCCCGCTCCGGCGAGGGCCCGGTTTCCTGGGGCTACGAGGAGGGCGTGCGCGACTTCCAGAATCCCCACCCCAGCCACGGCTTCCAGTGGGGGCTCGCGGACGTCCTCAACCCACTGCTGCGCCACGGGCTCGTGCTCGAGCGGCTCGAGGAGTACTGCTACAGCAATGGATGCAGGGTGCTCGAGGGCATGCGCGAGGCCCCAGACACCGCTTCCTGCTGCCCGAGGGGGTCCCCGACCTGCCCTTGATGTTCGGCTTGTCGGCCCGCCGGGCCAATGGATGAGAAATGGCCGGGGAGTCAGCCTTGGGGTTGAGTTGTGATTCACGACGCGTGCGTCCCATTCTTGAGGGACCAAAGCCACCTTTTTCAAGGTGTGTAGGAACGAATCTCCAAGGAATGGCGAGCAAGCAGGCCTCTGGGGGAGAAACTATCTCTCCCCAGACGAGGGAACGGCGCGCCAGGGACTTTGCCCCGCTCTTCATGTCGGAATGACTGACTCCGCTTCTACGGCCAGTTTGGGGGTGGCACCACGAGCAATCGCTCGGTGTCGGTCCAAGTGCAAGGGCTGAGTGGGGTTGTGGCCGCGGGCTCCTCCCATTCGATGGCGGTGCGCTCTGACAGTACCGTGTGGACCTGGGGTACAACTCCTACGGCCAGCTGGGCAATGCACCCCCTTTACACAACCACCGTCATTCATTCTTGGCTGTATTGAGTGCAAGACATCGAGGCAGGAGTCCCACACCCCAGGTGCCTGTTGGTTGGCTCCTGGATGTCGTTGCGAGAGTAGAATCGTGACGACCACTTCCGTGTGTTTCCTCTGCGTCTGTGATAATCTCCGAGACTCCGCAAGTGCCCAGATTCGTTGGTGTCTTATAAGATGGATTATGTCGCTGCTCCAGCGGAGGAGGGGGAGGGGCATCGCCACAGGCGGAGGGAACGCACTGTAGGCAGCGCCCGCGGGGGGCCTTGCCTGGGCGAGGGAAACGGGGGTAGAAGCACGGGGCATGACGTTTCGAGTAGTAGTCTTCGGAATGACCTCCCGTGTAATGGGGCTCGGCGTGCTGGTCGCCACGGTGGTTCATGCCCAGGCAGTGGCGCCATCTCCACCTCCAGCTCCGTCCATGCCAGTGCTTGTTCCCCGGTACGTCCCCGCGGGAGCGGGGGCACCCGTGGTAGGGCAGCCAGGCGATCAAGCCGCGCCGGTCGCACGCTCGCCCAACACTCGCGTGCTTCCACCAACACCCGAGCCTGGGCTTTGGGCTGCGGATGAGTTGGGCGCCGTCAAGAGGCCCACCGCCCCTCAGCCGGACGTGGACGAGCTGCTGCTGTCCCAGCCAAGCCCGGGGGCGCCCGAGCTACCCAGTTGTCGCGAGCGCGTCCGACGTGCCGCGCGGGACTCGGGCCTGGAGGAGTCGCGGCGAAACCTCCCCCATACCCCCGGGAGTGCCTGACGGCGCGGCTGCTCCTTCACTGCCTCCATCGGGAGCGGTACGAGTTTGATTCCAGTCTCAGTCAAACGCCCCGGACGGCGGCTGTGACGCGGCTCGTCGAGCGGCTCGATCACGAGGCGATAACGGTGGCACTCTGGAAAGAAAAACTGTGCGAGGGCTTCCGAAGCCTGCCGGGCATCGAGAGTCTCCAGGCGGTCATCACCGCCTGGCTTGAGCGGCAGTTTCCCCGCCCGGTGGCGCGCTAATGACTGCGTCAGACAAGACGGCGGCTGCCTTTGGTCTCTCCAATGTCACCCTCAGGATCGAGAGGGTCCGAGAGGAGGCGGGTCGGGACGTCGAAAAGCTAGCGGCACTCTCCGCCGAACTTGAGCGCGCGTTGCGCGAGGAATTCCCGGACGAGCCGCTCATAGCCCGTTACGCGCAGACAATCCTAGCGAACTTCTGTCTGCTAGCCCGTCACGGCCTCTTTCCGGAGCCGTTCCGGGAGGACCTTTAGCTGGTGTGTCGTCCCGTAGTGGGGCAGCCAGGCGATCAAGCCGCGCCGGTCGCACGCTCGCCCAACACTCGCGTGCTTCCACCAACACCCGAGCCTGGGCTTTGGGCTGCGGATGAGTTGAGCGCCGTCAAGAGGCCCACCGCTCCCCAGCCGGACGTCGACGAATTGCTCCTTGTCCAACCGAGTCCGGGTGCTCCCGCGCTGCCAAGCTGTCGTCAACGAGTCTTGCGCGCCTCCAAGGCGTCTGGCAGCGAGGAGACCCGCCACAATCTCCCACGGACGGCTCGGGCGTGCCTGACGGCGCGCCTCCTCCTGTACTGCTTGAACCGGGAGTCACGCTTCTCCTGAATAAAACGCCCCGACTGGCGGGCGTGGAGGAGCTTAGGGCGCAGCGCGAGCGCGAAGCCCTAAAAACACTCCTTTGGCAAGAGAGGCTCTGCGAGTCGTTCCGCAGCCTACCGGTAATCGAGAGTCTATATACCTCAGTCGTTGGGGCACTTGAGAAACAATTCAAACGCCAGGTGACAGTGAGACGATAGAAACTCCAGACCGCTTTGGCTGGGTCAACGACAAGTTGAGCGAGATCCGCGCCAACTCTGACCGCACCGTTGCGAAGATCGAGGAACTCACTCGCGACCCAGCGCTCGAGCGAGAGGCGCGCGAAAAGTTTCCAGACGACCCTTACATCCTCAAGGTCCTCCATTGGGCCATGGAGAATGAGCGTATCCTGGCGAGACACTGCGTGTTTATCGATTACGTCGATCCCTTTGGCGAGCTTTAGAGTTCACACGTCTGCACCTCGCCTGGGGCATTGAACGGTCACTTCGGCGCCTGGTGCACCCGGGTGGTGAGCCCCGCGTAGATGTCGTCGACGTCGGGCTCGCTGAATTGCAGATCCTCCGCGGGCGCCCTCGCGAACGGCGGGAGGCAGAGCATGAGCGCACGGCGGGCGTGATGAATCGCCTGCGAGCGTCGATCCACCGCCAGTTTGTCCGGGGCTTCGTCTCTTTCGATGCAGTGCTGGATGAACCTCATCGCCTGGGTGAACTCGCCGTTGAGCACCAGGGCGGCTCGCGCGAAGTTGTCGCCGATCAGGTAACGCTCCGTGCCCAGCGAGCCCTGGAAGCCGTCGATGCGCTTCTGGAGGTCATCCATCCTGCGGACAGCCTCTTGCCGTTGCTCGGCCACCGCCCTCACGTCTGTCCTGGTGGTCCCCAGCAGGCCCACGGCGGACCACGCCAGGGTCAAGGCGAACTCCGTGCCGGACTCCGCCGCGAACACCCGGTGGTAGGCGGCGATGCGTGACTTCGCCAACTCCGAGGCGTGGGCCTGGTCGCGCTTGAAGACCTCCAGCCGTTTCTGCAGGAAGTAGGTGGCCAGGGCGAACGCGCCACCGAGGATCACCTTGTCCACGACGGTGAGCAGGAATTTCGGCCAGAAGTCGTCCCAGGGTGATGCCACGCACGCCTCCACGAGTGTGAGGTGCCGACGGTAGCATCCTCGCGGCATGCCAGAGGCAGTCCGCTGAGCGTGCCCGTGCAAAACCGCATCACCGTGCTGGAACGAGTCCCGGCGCGCGCACCGGCACGAACGTCACCACCGGAGCCGTCTTCCCCGCGACGGGAAGCGGCTCCGCGGGTTCGAAGCGCAGGGCGTCGTCACAGCGCGCCCGGGTGGCCTCGGACACGAGCAGTGACACGCCGACCTTCTTGGTGAGCCCCTCGATGCGGCTGGCGAGGTTCACCGCGTCCCCGATGACGGTGTACTCGCGGCGCTGCGCCGGGCCCACGTCGCCGATGACCACACTCCCCGTGTGCACGCCAATGCCGATGCGCAGGGGCTCCTCACCTCGCGCCTGGCGCTCGGTGTTGAGGCCCTCCAGCGCCTCGAGCATGGCGAGCCCGCAGGAGACCGCCGCCTGGGGATGGCCGGGCAACTCCAGGGGCGCGCCGAAGTAGGCGAGGATGCCGTCGCCGATGAACTTGTCGAGCGTGCCCCCGTGGCGGAACACCACCTCCACCATGCGCGAGAGGTACTCGTTGAGCAGCCGCACCACCTGGGGGCTCTCCAGGCGCTCGGACAGCGAGGTGAAGCCGCGAATGTCGGCGAACAGCAGCGTCACCTCGCGGTGCTCGCCCTCGGCGTGGCCCGTGCCCACCTCGATGATGCGGCGGGCGACCTCGGGGGAGAAGTAGCGGCCCAGGCGCGTGCGGTGCGTCTGCTCCTGGGAGACCTCGAGCACCAGACGGTACATCTGCCGCCGGGTGAAGCCCGCCACGCCCGCCGCGAGGGTGAGCACCAGGGTGACGGCGGGCAGCGTGTGTTCCACCGGGAGCCCCGCCCGCCGGGTGAGCGCCGTCTCCAGGACGATGCCGAACCCGGTGGCCAGCACCAACCTCGGCCAGGAGGTCCCCAGCAGTGCCATGAGCATCCCGATGAGGATGAAGATGCCCACCGAGATGCCCGAGATGACCTGGGCCTCGGCGGAGATGGACACCGACGACCACTGGATGAGGAAGATGGCGGGCATGTCGAGCAGCAGCACCGCGAGGTCCGGCTGACGTCGCACCAGGGGCACGACGCGCGAGCCGGCCCATGAGGCCGCGGCGAACAGCAGGTAGGCCGCCACCCCCGTCAGGGGCATGGTCCAATCGAGGAAGTAGACGCACACCAGCCATCCGAGCGCGCCCAGGGTGCGGAAGCGGTACACCCAACGTCCCATGCGCTCGCGCTGCGCTTCGAGCCGCTGGCTCAGGATATCGTCGACCACGGACTCGGGGAGCACGGCGGAGCGCACGACATGGCAGGGTAGTCCAGTCCACCCGGCTTCTCCAGGTGGGTGACGAGTGAGGCAAGCTGCTCAGGCCCGGGGGCGGTGCTCGGCGCCAATGGCCTCGCGCACCGAGCCGAGGCCATCCCGGGCGAGCAGGGAGCCCAGCCCCGCGAGCAGACGGCGCACCATGCCGGGCCCCTCGTAGATGAAGCCCGTGTACACCTGCACCACCGAGGCCCCGGCGCGCAGCTTCTCGTACACGTCCTCGGCGGTGAACACGCCGCCCACGCCGATGATGGGCAGCGTGCCGCCGCTGCGCGCGTAGGCCCGGCGGATGACGGCGTTGGCGGCCTCGCGCACGGGGGCCCCGGACAGGCCCCCGGCTTCCTTCGCCACCGGGTGCTCGAAGGGCCGCGCGATCGTGGTGTTGGTGGCGATGAGGCCGGCGAGCCCGCAGGCGCGCGCCACGTCCACCACCTCGTCCACGGCCTCGGGCATCAGGTCCGGGGCGATCTTCAGGAACAGGGGCTTGCCGGGCGCCACCTGGGTGAGTCGCGCCTGGACGGCCTGGAGCAGCGCGGTGAGGAGCTCTGGCTCCTGCAACTGGCGCAGTCCGGGCGTGTTGGGGGAGCTCGCGTTGACCACCACGTAGTCCCCGAGCGGGGCGAGCGCGTCGACGCACGCGACGTAGTCGTCCACCGCGCGCTCCAGCGGCGTGTCCTTGTTCTTGCCGAGGTTCACGCCCACCGGAGCGGGCCGCCGGTGCGCGCGCGCAAGCGCTCCGCGGCGTCCGGAGCGCCGTGGTTGTTGAAACCCATGCGGTTGATGAGGGCGCGGTGCTCGGGGATGCGGAAGAGGCGCGGGCGGGGGTTGCCCGGCTGGGGCCTGGGGGTGAGGGTGCCCACCTCCACCGCGGAGAAGCCCAGCGCGAACAGGCCGTCCACGGCCTCGGCCTCCTTGTCGAGCCCCGCGGCGAGCGCCACCGGGTGGTCGAACGCGAGGCCCGCCACCCGCACCGAGGCGTCGTAGGTGGCGGGGGCGAGCGCCCGGGTGCGCAGGCGCCGGCACAGCCCCAGGAAGTGTCCGAGGACGCGCAGCGCGGCCATGCCCAGGCGGTGGGCGCGCTCGGCGGACAGGAGGAAGAGCAGGCGGCGCAGCAGGGCGTACATGGGGCTCACGTGGGGATGAAGGAGGCCGGCGCGCCCAGGCGAGCGTCTGATCCACCTGGGCGGGAGTGAGCAGGCCGTTCTTCTCGACGAGCTCCACCTCGCGCAGCATGTCCGTTTCCAGGAGGTAGGTGCCGTCGGTGTTGAGGGTGAACTTGACCCCTCTGTCCCAGAAGGTGGCCAGGATGTGCTTGAGCTCGGCGATGCCGTCCACGGCGCGGGTGTGCAGGTTGGAGGTGGGGCAGATCTCCAGCACCACGCCGCGCTCGCGCAGCATCTTCATGGCCGTCTCGTCGTAGGCGGCGCGGATGCCGTGGCCGATGCGGTGCGGCTTGAGCTTGTCCACCACCGCCATGACGCCCTCGGCTCCGGTGCCCCGCGTCTCCCCCGTGTGCACGGTGCACTTGAGGCCCGCCTGGCGCGCGCGCTCGAAGAGCTCCTCGTACTGCGTCACCACGTTGGGCTCCAGCTCCAGCGCGTTCGTCTCCGTGCCGGCCAGGTCGATGCCGTATACGCCGCGGTTGCGGTACTTGATCGCCTTGTCCACGAGGATGCTGTTGAGCCGGTGATCGAACTCGCGCGCCAGGCAGAAGATGAGGCCCGCCTTCACGCCATACTCGAGCATGGCCCGGTCCATGCCGCGCAGGGCCGCGTGGATGATGTGGTCCAGGTCCAGCTCGGAGTTGAGGTTGCGCTTCATGGGGTTGAAGCGCAGCTCCATCTGGGTGACGCGGCTGCCGCGGTACTCCTTGCCGATGATTTCGTACACGCAGCGCTCGACGGCCAGGGGCGAGCTCTGGAGCTTCTCCGTCCAGGTGTGGAGGATCTTCAGGTAGTCCTCGAGGCTGCCCACCTTGCCGGGACGGGAGGTGATGAGCTCGACGAACTCGAAGTAGTCCTTCACCGGGAGCTTGAAGCCCTGCTGGTGCGCGAGGGACCAGAGGACATGGGGAGCCACGGAACTGCCCAGGTGGATGTGCAGATCAATCAGATCGCGTGCCATGGCGGCATGTATGCACGGAGCCGCCCGGGCGTCCAGCTACCGGCGCAGCAGAACGTAGACCGCGCCCGTTCCGCCGTCCTGGGGCCGTGCGGAGGCGAACGCCAGCACCGTCTTGCCGATCCGCTTCTGGCCGAGCCAATCGCGCAGCCACTCCTTGAGCACGGGGATTTGATCGTGGGAGTTGAGCCCCCGGCCGTGGACGATGAGCACGCAGCGCTTACGGGCGCGATGGCTCTCGGTGAGGAAGCGGTCCACGGCCTCCTGGGCCTGGGCCCGGGTCTTGCCGTGCAGATCCAGCTGGCCCTGGATGACGAAGTCACCGCGGCGCAGCGAGCGCATGAGCCGCACGTCGAGTCCCGGAGCGGCGCCCTCGATGAACTCGTTCGAGCCGGAGATGTCGAATTCGCCCTGGCCCGTCACCATCTCGGCCAGCTCGGCGAGCGCCTCGGCGTTCTCGTCGATGATCTCCGGGAGGCGGGGATTGGGCACGGGGGCCTCGCCCCGGTTGGTGAGCTGCTCCACGCCGTCCATGGCGGACAGGAAGAGGGAGGCGTCGTCCTCCTCGCGGACGCGCGAGGACCTGGTCGGCTTGGGGGGCGGGGAGGGGCCTTGGGCTTCTTGGCAGGCTCGGCCTCCTTGGCCTCCTTCTTCTTGAGCTCCGTGATGGCCGACTTGAAGGGGTTGTTGAACGCCTCGTTCTTCTTCTTGGGAGGGCCTCGGTCGCTCATGGTCCCTCTGTAATGCGTCAGGTGGGGCCGCGGTTCAACCGGGTTTTTGCCAGAAGCCGTCGCCCTTCGTTGCGCTAGAGAACCCAGACAGGAGACCTCATTGCCTTCCACGCCCCCCGTCACCCTGGTCACCGGAACAGAATACGAACGGTTGTTGTCCAGCCTCCGGCTGAAGCGCCCCTGGGCTCTCGAGGAGCCTCCCAGGACCGCGCTGGACGAAGGTGGGGACGGTGCGCGGATGGCCGCGCGCGTGCGCGACAGCAGGGTCGAGCACGGACCGTGGCGGTCGGCACTGGACGTGATCGAGCAACAAGCGCGATTGGGAGCCCAGCGCGTCGCGATCGCGGACGCGGCCGTCGAGGTGACCTACGCGCGGCTGCGTGAGCGCACTCGCGCTCTGGCCGGCTCTTGCGCGCCCGGGGCATCGGCCGTGGGGATGTGGTCGCGGTCGTCATGGACCGTGGACTGGCGTTCATCGAGACCGCGCTCGCCCTCTGGCGGATCGGTGCGGCCTATCTTCCGCTGGCTCCGGCGCACCCGGAGGTCTGGCGCGGGGACGTCATCCGGAGGGCGGGCGCGGTGCTGGTGGTGGGTCCGTCGCGGGCCAGCGCCGTACCGGGTGTCCCCCACCTCGCGCTCGACGAAGAGCCCGGCGCCGACGATCCCACGGGCGAGGACGCCGTGGGCGAGGTGGCGCTCTCCCCGGAGGATCTGGCGTACATCATCTGCACGTCTGGCTCGACCGGCGAGCCCAAGCTGGTGATGATCGAGCATGGGGGAGTCGCCAACCTGCTCCACGCCCAGCGTGACTTCCTGGGGGAACTGGGGCCACGGACGCGGGTGTTGCAGTTCTTCCACCCGTCCTTCGACGCGGCCTTGTTCGACATCCTGATGGCCCTGGCCAACGGCGGCCGTCTGGAGCTCATCGACGACTCGCGACTCTCCGGGGAGCCGCTGGCCGACGTGCTGCTGACCCGCCGGATCACCCACGCGGTGCTGCCCGTGTCCGTGCTGCGCACGTTGCGGCCGGGCCGGTTCACCGATCTGGAACTGGTGATGAGCACCGGGGACGTGTGTCTCCCGAAGACCGCCCGGCAATGGTCGCCCTTCCACCGCTTCGTCAATGGCTACGGACCGACGGAGGTGACCGTGGCGAGCACGCTGCACACCGTGGTGGGCGCTCCCGAGGGCGAGCGGGTGCCCATCGGCCAGCTCTCTCCAACTACCATGTCGTCCTCCTCGACGAGCGCCTGCGCCCGGTGGCCGACGGGACTCCGGGGGAGATCTGCATCGGCGGGAGCGGAGTCGGGCGGGGGTATCTGGGGCAACCCGCCCTCACCGCCGAGGCGTTCGTTCCCGATCCCTTCAGCCCGGTGCCGGGCAGCCGCCTGTATCGCAGCGGGGATGTCGGCAGGCGGCTGTCGGACGGCACGCTCGAGTTTCTCGGCCGGCGTGATGATCAGGTGAAGGTCCGCGGCGCGCGCATCGAGCTTGGACAGGTCGAGTCCGCCCTGGTCGCGCTGCCGGACGTGCGCGACGCGGTGGCCGTCATCGAGGGGAAGGGGAGCGGCTCCTGGGCTATGTGCTACCGGTCGCGGCGGGGGTGCTGTCGGCCGAGGCGATCCGCGCCGAGCTGCGCCGCCGCCTGCCCCGCTATCTGGTGCCGGATGTGATCGTGCTGGTCGATGAATGGCCACTGACCACGAGCGGCAAGGTGGACCGGGCCCGGTTGCCCCTCCCACGACGGCTGGACGGGGGATATCAACCGCCGCGCACGCCCCTGGAAGAGGCCCTGGCGGGGATCGCGGCGGAGTTGCTCCGGATGGATCGGCTCGGGGTGTGGGACAATCTGTTCGACCTGGGCGGCCATTCCCTGTTCGCCACGCAGCTCGTCGCCCGGGTGTGGAGCGCGCTGGGGGCGCACCTCGAGCTGAGTACCGTGCTCGGGGCTCCCACGGTCGCCGAGCTCGCCGCGCACCTCGAAGACCGGCGGAGCGAGGGGGAGCCGGGCCCGCGCGTGGCCGAACCCGGCACCGGTATCGCTCCGTCCCATGCCCAGCAGCGCGTGTGGCTGATGCACAAGCTCAACCCGGACGCGCGGGCCTACCACTCGCAGGCGGTGTTCCGGTGGGTGGGAGCCCTGGACCTCACCGCGTTGCACGCCAGCCTCACCGACATCGTGCGGCGCCACGACGTGCTGCGCTCGCGCTTCCCCGAGGTGGAGGGGAGCTGCGCTGCGAGCTGGAGCCACCCTGGGACGTGGAGGTCCCGCTGCGCGACCTGAGTGGCGCGAACGAGGCCCAGCAGGCGCACCTGGTCGGTGAGGCCGTGCGCGACATGCTCCAGACGCCGTTCTCGCTCGCCGAGGGCAGGCCCTTCCGCTGGCTGCTGCTCCGGCTGGGCGCGGACGAACATGTCTTCGTGCATGTCGAGCACCACATCGTGCACGACGGCTGGTCCTTCAACGTCTTCGTCCGCGAGCTGATCGATGGTTACACCGACCACGTGCGCCACGGCCGGGTGCGGCGTGCGGACCCGCCGGTGCGGTACTACGACTACGCTCGATGGCAGCGGGAGTGGTGTGGTGGCGCGGCCGCCATGGCGCAGCGCCGCTTCTGGCGCCAGGAATTGGAGGGCGCCGAGACCGTGCTCCAGCTCCCCCGCCGCGCGAGGTCCGCGTCGAAGACGTTCCGCGGAGCGGCCCCCCGGATGGAGCTCGACGGGGAGCTCGCGCGCCGCCTTCAAGACCTGGCCGATCGGAACAAGACCTCGCTGTTCACCACGCTCCTCGCGGCGTTCTTCGTCCTGCTGCACAGGTACACCGGGTCACACGACATCCTCGTCGGGTCCGGGGTCGCCAATCGGCGTTGGCAGGACTCCGAGAACCTCCTGGGAATGTTCGTCAACACGGTCGTGCTGCGCGGCCGGCTTCATGGAAACCCCACGTTCGAGGAGTTCCTGGAGCGGATCCGGCGGACCTCCCTGGCCGTCTATGACAACCAGGAGCTGCCGTACGGGATGATCTTCGCGGAGTCACCCGCGAGGCACGACGACGGGCTCCACCCGCTGATCCAGGCCATGTTCAGCTTCCACGACGCACCGCTGGGCCCGCTCGGCGCCGCTCCGCTCGAGGTCTCCGTCGTCGAGGGACTGAGCAATGGTTCGGCCAAGTTCGAGCTGGCCGTCGTCGCCGTCCCCCGCTATGCCGCGCCGGGGCATATCAGCCGGTTGTCCGGGAACGTCGTGCACATCCCCCGATCCGATGCCCCCGTGCGTGTCAGCCCGCGCTCGTCCCTGCAAGGCATCATGCTCGCCTGGGAGTTCGATCGGGATCTCTTCGAGGACTTCTTCATCACCGGGATGCTGTCCGCGTACCAGCGGCTGTTGCACGCCATCACCGACGCTCCGCGCACCCCGGTGTCGGAGCTGTCCCTGATGGACGATGCGCAGCGGCGCGCTCGTCTCCAGGGGACCCAGGCGCGACGCACCGGCGCGAGGGTTGCCCGAGTTCGTCGAGCACTGGGCCGAACTCATGCCGGACGCCCCCGCGGTGGTGTCGGGGGACTCGCCGATGTCCTACCGCGAGCTCACGCACCGGGCGGGAAGGCTGGCGCGTCATCTGCGTGGCCTCGGCATCGGCCGGGGGGACCTGGTGGCGGTGTGCATCCCGCATTCGGCCGGGCTCGTCGTGGCCCAACTGGGTGTCCTCCAGTCGGGGGCGGCCTTCCTCCCGCTGGAGTCCAACCACCCTCCCTCCTACCTGGAGAGGATCCTCCAGGATGCCGGGGTACGGGCCGTGGTCACGACGGCGGAGCTGGCCGGCCGGGTCTCGGGTATCCCGGTCGTGCGGCTGGACGACGTCTCCGACGAGCCCGGGATGCCGCTGCCCTCGGGAGATGCCCGCGAGCTCGCGTACGTCATCTACACGTCCGGCTCGACCGGCAAGCCCAAGGGCGTCATGGTCGAGCACGGCTCGGTCGTGGCCCGGCTGCATGGGTCGGACCTGATCGACCTGGCGCCGGGCAAGACGATGCTGGCCCTGGCCTCGGCTTCCTTCGATGTGTCGGTACTGGAGATCTGGGGACCGCTGGTGAACGGCGCGGCGATCCACTTCCTGCCGCCCGGCTGGGACGTGCGAGTCCTGGTTCAATGCCTCGCCGGCAACGCGATCACCCACGCCTTCCTCACACCCGCGGTGTTCAACCAGGTGGCGGCCGAGGCCCCGGAGGTGCTCGACCACATGGACCGGGTCCTGGTCGGAGGCGACATCGTCTCCCCGGACGCGTTCCGCGTGCTGCGGAGCAGGGGCATCACGCGGGTGACGAACGCCTACGGCCCGACCGAGACCACCATCCTGGCCAGCGGCCAGCGGCTCGACGATTGGCACGACGTCGAGGGAGCCAGTGTGCCGATCGGCCGGCCCTGTCCAACGCTCAGCTCGTCGTGCTCGACGCGTTCTCGCAGGTGGTTCCGCCGGGGGTGGTGGGGGAGATCTGCATCGGCGGACCCATCGTCGCACGTGGTTACCTGGGCATGCCGGGCCTCACGTCCGAGCGGTTCGTGCCCAACCCGGTGGGCTCCCTCCCGGGCGAACGGCTGTACCGCAGCGGGGATCTGGGCCGGTGGCTGCCCGGCGGGGTGATCGAGTTCCTGGGCCGCCGCGATGACCGGTGAAGATCCGGGGCTTCCGGGTGGAGCTGGCCGAGGTGCGCGCCGGACTGGCCGCCCATCCCGGGGTGCTCGACGCCGTTGCCATCACCGACCGAGTGGGGGGCGAGCCGCGGCTCATCGGCTACGTCGTGGCCGCACCGGGGGTCGCACTGTCCGGTCACGCGATACGCGAGGACATGGCACGCAGGCTGCCCGGACATCTCGTACCTGGTCTCGTCATGGTCGTCGAGGCGTGGCCGTTGAGCACCAGTGGCAAGCTCGACCGGACCCGCCTGCCCACACCGCACGGGAGCGCGGACGCGCCCTTCCTGGCGCCGCGGAACGAAACGGAGACCCGGATCGCCGCGCTCGTCGTGGAGTTGCTGAAGGTGGACCGGATTGGTGTCCATGACAGCCTGTTCGCGCTGGGCATGCACTCGTTGCAGGCCATGAAGCTCGCCGCGAGGCTGAGCAGGATGGCCGGCCGGGAGGTTGGACTCTCCACGATCTTCACCCGCCCGACCGTCGCGCGACTGGCCGACGTGCTCTCCACGTTGCCTCCCGCGCGGCCCACGATTCCCAGGTTGCCCCGCTCATGACGACCGTGTTCCCGATGTCCTTCGCCCAGCGGCGGTTGTGCTTCCTCCACGGGCTCGATCCCTCGGGATTCGCCCACAGCTCGGCCCGCTGCTTCCGGGTGACGGGTCCGCTGGACATCGCCGCCCTGCGCACGGCCGTGGACGTGCTGGTGGCCCGGCACGAACCGCTACGGACCGTCTTTCCGCTCGGCGCGAGCCAACACGTGTCGCCCCAGGGGCACGGCCACGTGCGATTGATTGACGTGCCAGACGATTCCGAGGCGCTGAGGCACGCGGACTCCCTCGCGTCCCAACCATTCGACATCGAGCACGGACCGCTGCTGCGGCTCTCCGTGCTCGAGTTGGCTCCGGAGACGCATTTCCTCGTGTTGTCGGTGCATCTGCTGGCGGCCGATGGATGGTCGTTGCAAGTCTTTCTCGAGGAACTGGCCCTGGCCTACCGGGAGGCGGTCTCCGGTGAGCCCGCCGGGTGGACCGAGCTGCCCGTGCAGTACGCGGACTGGGCGGTCTGGCAACGGGAACAGCTCACCGAGCCGAGACGCGTGGAGTTGTCGAGCTGGTGGCGTCAGCATCTGGCTGGCTTCCCGCTGGTGTTGGAGCTCATCCCGCCCCGTGGGGTGATGGGACGGGGACGGCGCGTGCACCGCGTTCTGCCCGCCGAGGTCGCCGCGGCGGTGCACGTGCTCGCGAGCGCCGGGCGACAGACCGCGTTCACGGTTCTGGCCGCCGCCTGCGGGGTCGTGCTCGGACACCACGCGGGCGGGGAGCGGGTGTTGCTCGGCCTGGCCGTGGCCAACCGCGAGCTGCCCGAGGTCGAGCGCGTGCTGGGCTTCTTCGTCAACACCGTCGCGTTGCGGATCGATCTGGGTGGGGACCCGGACTTCCGCGAGCTGCTCGGCAGGGTGGCCGGCGCCACCGCCGCCGCCTATGCGCACCAGGAGCTGCCTTTCGAGCAGCTCGTGGCCGAGCTGGCTCCCCCGAGAGACCCCGCTCGTTCGCCCCTCGTGCAGGTCAACTTCGCCTATCACCCGGCGGGCTCCCTGGGGGTGATGACACTGCACGGCTGCGCGGTGCGCGAACACCTGCTGGACTTCGCCACCGCCAAGTTCGAGCTCACCCTGCGTGTCGAGGAGACCGCGGACGGCTCGAGCGTTGTCTGGGCCGAGTTCGATGAGAGCAGGTTCGACATCGGATTCATCGACGGACTGCTGTCCTCCTATGAGGAGGTCCTGCGCGCCGCCGCTCTCGAGGTTCCGGTGTCCCGCCTGCTTCCCGCCCGAGCCGAGATGGAACGGGTCCTCACCCGGATCTTCGCCGACGTGCTCGGCGTCGCGACGGTGGGCCCGCACGATGACTTCTTCCGTCTTGGCGGCCATTCCCTGCTGTTGGTCGATGTGGCGGTCCGGGTTCGCGCCGAACTCGGTCGTGACATTGGATTGCGCGACCTGTACCAGACCCCCACGGTGGCCGGAGCCGCCGCTCGCCTCGCGCGAGCTGGAGACACACGATGAGCGATTCCTATCCGTTGCCCAAGGACTGGCGGTGCCCCCTGGATCCTCCGGCTGGGTTCAAGCGTCTCCGGCAGGAAGCGCCGGTGTCTCGGATTCGGGTGTGGGATGGCAGCACGCCGTGGCTGATCACCGGCTACGCGCAAGCCCTCGAGGCCCTGGCCGACCCACGGTTGAGCATGGACTTCAGGCTGCCGGGATTTCCACACATCTCACCCGCGTCGGCGACCCGGAGAGACCGGCTCCTGCCGTTCCCGTTCCGCTCCGAGGAGGAGTACCGGACCCAGCGGGCGATGCTCCTCCAGGAGTTCTCGCCGCGGCGGATGGAAGTCCTGCGACCGCTCATCCAGCGCACGGTCGACGAGACGATCGACGCGATGCTGGCGGGACCGAGGCCGGCTGACCTGATGGCGGCCTTCGCGCTTCCCGTGGCCAGTCTGGTCGTCTGCGAGCTGCTCGGAGTCCCCCGCGAGGACTACGAGCACCTGCACGTCCTCAGCCGCACCATCGGGTCCCGCACCGCGGGGAGGGAGGCGGTCGATCACGCGCTCGACGAGATGGATGGCTACTTCCAACGTCTGGTGGACGCGAACAAGCGCGAGCCCGTCGACACGCTCATGGGCCGTGTCGTGGCCGAACAGGTGCTTCAGGGGAAGCTGAGCGAGCAGGACGCGGTCTCGATGTTCCAATTCCTCTTCTTCACCGGGCACGGCCCGTCCGCGTACATGTTCGGGATGGGCGTGGTGGCGCTGCTGCTCAATCCGGAGCAGATCGGCGAGTTCCTCGCGGCGAAGGAGCCCACCCAGGCCGTCCAGGAACTCCTGCGCTACGTCACCGTCTCACAGAACGCCCGGCAGCGCGCCGCCACGGAGGACCTCACCATCGGTGGCCAGCTCATTCGAGCCGGGGAGGGAGTCCTGGTCCAGCTCGACTCGGCCAACCGCGATGAGACGGTCTTCTCCGATCCGGATCGTCTGGATGTCAACCGCGCCCCCCACCGCAACCTCGCGCTTGGCCATGGCATCCACCTGTGCATGGGTCGCGCGCTCGCCCTGATTGAACTCGAGGTGGTGTTCGGCACGCTGTTCCGACGCGTCCCCACCTTGCGGCTGGCCGTACCCCTGGAGGAGGTTCCCTTCAAGCAGGACGAGAACCTGCTCGGCGCGCACGAGGTGCCGGTCACCCGGTAGACAGGAGCGTTCTGTCCGTGGCCGCCAGCCCTACCTTTCCCGTCAGACCTTCCGGTAGAATGTGAGCGGTCGGGCGGGAATGCCTGTGGGGAGGAGCGGTCATGGGTCGGGGAAAGCGTCCAGCCACCTACGAGGACATCGAGGCCCTGCCACCGGGGTGGGTCGGGGAGATCATCGACGACGAGCTGTGGGCCTTTCCGCGGCCGGCGAAGTGGCACGCGTGGGTGGCCTCGGTGCTCGGCGTGAGGTTGGGGGCCACCTTCGGAGTGGGAGAGGGGGGACCAGGAGGCTGGTGGTTCGTGGATGAGCCGGAGTTGCACCTCGGCCGACAGGTGCTGGTGCCGGATCTGGCGGCGTGGCGCTACGAGCGCGCCCCTGGGCTGTTCGAGCGGGATGAGCCCTTCTTCGATCTGGCGCCCGATTGGGTGTGCGAGGTGCTGTCCCCCTCGACGGCAGTGCTGGATCGGGGCCGCAAGCTGCCTCTCTACCATCGGGAAGGCGTGAGCCACGCGTGGCTGGTGGACCCGAGAGCCCACACCTTGGAGGTCTACCGACGGGGCGCGCGAGGCTGGCGGTTCGCCCGGTATGGAGGCGAGGAGGTGGTCCGCGTGGAGCCGTTCGCCGCGGAGCCGCTCGACCTGGGGCGGCTCTGGGCGCCCCGGTCCACTCCCGCGCCCGGGCCATGAGCCCGCTTGTTTGCTACTCCTTCTTCGGGACCTTCTGCTTGAGCTCCGTGAGGACAGCATCCCTGTCGAGCCGGATCTGTGTGTCTCGGAGGTTCTCCTTCAGGGTACGCCTGCTGGCCTCCACGGTCTTGGCATCCTCATGACCCGGGCGCGCATAGTAGGGATCGCTCATGACCTTTTCCATGTCCGCATCCGGATGATACTGGTAAAGGTATACGTTGTTCTTGGCCCCGGCCTTGGGCTCCATGACCATGGGAAGCTTGTGCCCAGCCTTCGTGGTGGATACTCCGCTCACCACCACATGGTCATTCGGATTCCGTGTCACTCCCTGGGAGTTCTTGGATGGGGGGCTTGCTCCAGCTTGAGCTTGCCATCCTTGGACTCTTCCGTCCCGAGGGCGGCCCAGAAACTGGTGGCGGTGTTGTTGACGGTGTTCCCCTGGGTCACCTTCTGCGCCAGGCCATGGAACGAGGTCCCCGGAACCGCCTGGATGGGGTTCTCGTTGTAATTGTCTTTGTCGTCATTCCAGTCGTACTGCGCGCGCTCCTCGGCGGTCAGCACCTCCACCTTCGACCCAAGCGCCTTTCCCACGGTCCACGCGCCGGCACAGACTCCCGTGATGCTGGCTTTGTTGGCCTTGTTGTTCAACGCCGCCTCCAGCAGCACCTCCTCGTACTCCGTCCGGCTGGTGTGCTCGAGCTTGTCCAGCGTTTCCTTTTCGGTCGTGGGGTTCTCCTTGACTCGATGGAGATCCTCGTCCGCGGGATCCTGGCTGCGCTTCGACTTCACCTGCGCGTCGTTCGCGGTCAAGGATCCGAAAACGAAAAGATGGTTGATCCCCTTGAGCGCCGCCTGGGGATCCTTCTGACTCTCCTGGCGCTGCCTTGCCAACTCCGGGATGCTCTTGCCATCCGCGCCCGCGGGCAGGAGTTTGACAATCGGCTTGGGATTCCCCTCTGGGACGGAGATGCTATCAATGACATTCTTGTCGTATTTGAGAGCCTTGCCGTCATACCCTCCCCGAACGAACACGCCGATTTCCGGCACGGGGCTGCCTTCGGGCCTGGGCGGACGCTTCCACTCCTTCTTGGGCGCTCCCTGGGTCCGCGAGGCGCTCGGCTCCAGGGGTGGGATCTTCGGTCCGATCTTGGGCATGGCGGCTCTTCCGAAATGGGGAACACAGCAACGTTGAAAAAAACGTTGTCGCTGAATCATGACCCCAGCGAACCGCACCGTCAACACAATCGAGATTTCCCCGAAAATTGAGAATCCGATAGGGGGCGTCGGAGCAACCCAGCACGCGTGCTTGTCAGCAGCGGGCGTCAGCGAACCACCGGCGGCGAAACCAGAGTCCGCGTCCGGGGTGCCCGAATCTGGCGCACCCGCATCCGGGAACTCCGACCCCGCATCGGGCGCGGGAGTTCCCGGAGCCGGAGGATCTTCCGTGCAAGCCCGCCGACGTCTGACTTCAGGCGGGCCGGGGGGACCTCATCAGAAGGCCGGAATCACCGCGCCGCCGTAGGTGGACTCGATGTAGCGGCGCACCTCGGTGGACTGGAGCGCCTTCATCAGCGTCTTGATCTCGGGCCGTCCCTCGTCGCCCTTGCGCACGACGAGGATGTTCGCATAGGGGTTGCCCTGCGCGGACTCCTGGGCCAGCACCTTGGCGTCGAGCTGGAGGTTCTTCTTGGCCTCGAGGAAGTAGTTGCCGTTGATGATGGCGGCATCCACGTCCTGGAGGGTGCGCGGCTGCTGCTCGGCATCAATCTCGCTCAGCTCCAGCTTCTTCGGGTTGCCCACCACGTCCTTCACGGTCCCGCTGGAACCCACGCCTTCCCGGAGCTGGAGCAAGCCCTGCTGCTCCAGCAGGCGAAGGGCCCGGCCCGCGTTGGTGGGATCGGCCGGGATGGTCACCTTCGCCCCCTCGGGCAGGGCGGAGATGGCCGCGTGCTTCGTCGAATACATTCCCAGGGGCTCCAGGTGCACCGGGCCCACGCTGGCCAGCGAGAGCTTGCGGTCGGCGCTGAACCGCTCGAGGTACGGCACGTGCTGGAAGTAGTTCGCGTCCAGCTGCTTGTCCGCCAGCGCGATGTTCGGCTGGACGTAGTCGGTGAATTCAATCACCTCGATGCGAACGCCGTCACGTTCGGCCAGCGGGGCGGCCACGCGCAGGATTTCTCCATGGGGCACGGGGTTGACGCCGACCTTCAAGGTGCGGACGGTGGTACCGGGCTGCTGCTGCTCGGCGGGCGCGTCGGACTTCTTGTTGCAGCCCGCCACCGCCAGCATGGAGAGCAGCGACGAGGTGAACAGGACCTTGGACAATTGCTTCATGGTTGGGACCTCCAGGGAAATCAATCGAGGGAACGCGCGGGACGGGAGGTGGTGCGATCGAACCGGGCCGCCAGTCCGTCCCCGATCCACTGGACGAACTGTACCAACACCAGCAGCACCACGAGACATCCCAACATGACGTCGGTGCGGAATCTCATGTAGCCATACTTCACGGCGAGATCGCCCAGGCCGCCACCCCCCACGGCCCCCGCCATGGCGCTGTAGCCCAGCAGGCTGATGATCATCAGCGCGCTGCCTCGGATGAGCGAGGGCAGCGCCTCGGGGATGAGCACACGGAGGATGACCTGACGGTGGGTGGAGCCCATGGCGACGGCGGCCTCCACCAGTCCGGCATCCACCTCCCGCAGGCTCTGCTCCACCACGCGTCCCATGAAGGGGATGGCCGCCACCACCAGGGGCACGATGGCGGCGGTGGTTCCAATCGTGGTGCCCACCAGCAGGCGGGTCAGCGGGACGATGGCCACCATGAGGATGATGAAGGGCACGGAGCGCCCCACGTTGACGAGCGTCCCCAGCACCCGGTGCAGCAGGGGCCGTTCCCACAGTCCCCCCGGTCGGCGATCGCCAGCAGCACGCCCAGGGGCAGCCCCATCAGGAACACCAGCACCGCGGCCACCGACGTCATGTAGAGCGTCTCGACGGTGGCCTTCCACAGTGAAGCCAACAGCTCGCTAGACATGGGCCCGCTCCTCCAGCGTCAGGCCCTGCTCGCGCAGGAATGCCAGCGCCTGGGTGACCGCCTCGGGCTCACCCGTGAGCTCGAAGAGCAAACGCCCCACCGGAGCCCCGGCCACGCGATCCAACGAACCCTCCATCAGATTGGCGTCCACCTCGAAGCGACGCGCCATGGTGGTGAGGACGGGCTGGCCGGCCTTCTCGCCCACGAACGTCAGCTCCACCAACCTCCGTCCGGGATGGACCGGCCAGTCACGCTCCGCGAACGGCGCGTAGAACAGCTCATGCAACCGCGAGCCCGGACGCGTCACCAGCTCGATGACCTTTCCCTGCTCCACCAGCCGCCCCCGCTCCAGCACCGCCACCGAGTCGCAGATGTCCTTCACCACGTCCATCTGGTGGGTGATGAGCAGGATGGTCAGTCCGAGCTGGCGGTTGATGTCGCGCAGCAGCCCGAGCACCGAGCGTGTCGTCTCCGGGTCCAGGGCGGAGGTGGCCTCGTCGGAGAGCAGGATCTTCGGCCGTGGAGCGAGTGCCCGGGCAATGCCCACCCGTTGCTTCTGGCCGCCGGAAAGCTGGGCGGGGTAGGCGTGGGCCCGGTCCGACAACCCCACCAGTTGCAGCAGCTCCGCCACCCGCTCCTGGATGCGGGGGCGCGGCCAGCCGGCCACCTCCAGCGGATAGGCGACGTTGCCCGCCACCGTCTGCGAGGAGAAGAGGTTGAAGTGCTGGAAGATCATCCCGATGCCCTGCCGGGCCTGGCGGAGCTCATGGGGCTGGAGGGCCAGCAGGTCCCGGCCATCCACTCGCACCTCGCCCGACGTGGGCCGCTCCAGGAGGTTGACGCAGCGGATGAGGGTGCTCTTGCCAGCGCCGCTCTGTCCCAGCACTCCGAACACCTCGCCAGGAGCGACCCGCAGGGAAACGCCTTGCAGGGCGGCCACCTCGCGGCCCTCCTGCCTGTACACCTTGCTCACCTCTCGCAGCTCAATCACGCATCACGGCCACTCCGGCTCCCTCCAGGAACGAGGCCCCGCACCACGCGAGGCCTCGGAGTGTCTGGGCGCAGCGGGGAGCCGGGGAAAACGCCGCGCGGGGGGAATGGCGGAAATATGGGGACGGGGAGGGGATTGCAACGAGGGAAGAGGACCTCGGTGGAAACGAAAACGCCCCGGTCCGTTGTCGGGAACCGGGGCGGCGCGGAAGACGTCGGGCCTCTGGGGCTGACGTTACTTCCAGGCATGGTACGCGCGCGCACGAGCTCCCTCTTCACCCGGGCGGCGGGTGATGGAACAACGACAACAACGCTGGAGGGTGGCGTACACGTGCGGAGTGCTACGACGTGCGACGCGAGGTGTCAAGCTGGGCGAGCGCCGATCCCCGGAAGCTCGAGGGCTGGCCCCCTCCCTCGACAAGGCCCCCATTCCGCCCGGACCATAGAGTTCGACCGTGGAGGTGTAATCCAAGTCGCTCCAGCCTCCGTCTCCCGCCGAGCGCAACGGGTGGCTCCGTCGGCGCCTCGCGCGGCGTCTCCGATGAGTCGAGAGCGACCACGTGGCGAAGGCTTTCTTGGTTCGTCAGTCGTTGTATGCCCGCGAGCGGATGTTGATTCTACCGTCGTCTCCTTCGTGACTTGCTGGCTTTCATTGACGGCCCCTGGGGCACGGCCCCGTCCGTCACCACGGCCAACCCGTGCCCTCCAGCGCCTTCAGCACCTCATTGAGCGCGAGGTGTCGTCATGACAGGTGAGGTGATGGTGGGAGCCGTGCTATGGCTTCCCGCCGGCTGGTTCGGGTGGGGTCCTCCACCCCACCCAAATACTGGGAACTCAAAGCATGACTGGTTCGAAGCGCTTCGCAACGATGCTCGCCGTACTGACCTCGACCCTTCCGCTCGCCGCCGCCGCGGAGGACTCCGCCCTGCCGCCCGGAACGTTCCTGATTCCCGGCACCGACACGACCCTGAACGTGTACGGGTTCGCGGAGATTGATACGACGTACGACCTCGACGGTCGCACCTCGGACATCAACAACTTCGACTGGGCGAGCTTCGTCGCCGTGCAGCCGTTCGACAACATCGGCGGCGTCGAGGAGCCGATGAAGCGGCAGGTGTTCATCACCGGGCGGGCCTCGCGTCTCGGTATCATGAGCAACACCCCCACGCCGCTCGGTGCCCTCACCGTACGGCTGGAGGCTGACTTCGTCGCGCCGAACCCGTTCCAGGGCGAGCTGGCGACGAACAGCACCGCGTTCCGCCTGCGCCACGCGTACGGACAGCTCGGCGGTCTCCTCATCGGCCAGACCGGTCCACCTTCTTCGACGGGGAGTCGACCCCCGACACGGTCGACTTCAACCCCGCCGCCGCGCTCGCCCTCATGCGCCAGCCGATGGCCCGCTACACGTTCACCTTCAGCCCCGAGGCTCGCTCGCCCTCGCGATCGAGAATCCGCAGAGCCTCACCTTCTCCTCGGACTATGACGCGGTGCCCGACTTCATCGGTGCCTTCCGCTACGGTGGGAAGTGGGGCCATGTGTCGGCCCGCGCGGTGACGCATGAGTTCCGCAACACCGAGCACACCAAGCGCGCCTACGGTGTGGGCCTCTCGGGTAGCCTCAAGTTCGCCAATGAGACGCTCGTCGCCGCGGTGCAGGGCGGTGATGGCATCGGCCGCTACATGTTCAACTCGCTCCTCCAGGGCGCGTTCGATACGGGCGACCAGATCGAGCTGTGGCGGTCCTATGCGTACCACATCGGCCTCACCCACGCCTGGAGCCCCGTGCTCCGCTCGAACGTCATCTGGACCCAGACGTTCTTCGCCGAGAACGATCGGCTCGAGACCGCGCAGCGGGCGTTCTCCGAGGGCTCCGGGACCACCGACTTCATCCCGAACAAGCGGATCGACCAGCTGTTCGTGAACACGTTCTGGAAGTTCACGAAGAACACCGAAGTGGGTCTCGAGTACACCTACGGCAAGCGCACGACGTTCGGACCGGAGAAGGGCACGATGCACCGCGTGAACGCCCTGTTCCGCTTCAGCCTCTACTGAGAGGCCGCGGGAGCACCCCGGTGGGTTGACGACAGGGCGGCCCCGCTCGCCGGGGCCGCCCTCGTTACATCAGGGGATGGAGTAGAGTTCCGACGTGCTCTGGTCGCTGGTGGTGTATCCCCCCACCAGCAGCAAGGTATGGTCGTCGAGCTGCGTGGCCGAGTGCTTGTAGCGGGCCACGTTCAGGGTCGCCTCGAGGTTCCACGAGTTCGTGCCCGGGTCATAGGTCTCGGACGTGGGATTGATTCCCGTCAGCGGGTGGTATCCACCGGTCACCAGCACCTTGCCATTCACGAGCGTGGCCGTGTGCTCCCGGCGTGGAGAGTTCAGCTCGCCCGCCGAGGACCAGGTGGACGTGGCGGGGTTGAACAGCTCCGCCGTGAAACCGAGGTACTTGTCCTCGGTCAACCCGCCCACCACCAGCACCGTCCCGTTGTCCAGCAGGGTGGCCGTGTGGGCGGAGCGGCCCGTGCTCAGGTCGGCCACGCTCGTCCAGATCCCGGTGGAGGGATCGTAGAGTTCCGCGGACGACAGGGGCGTGCCTTCCGCCCCGATGCCCCCCGTGACGAGTACGCCGTAGCCGGGCACCAGGGTCAGGGTGTGATTGCGGCGGGCGGTGTTGAGCGAGCCGGTGGGGGACCACTGGAACGTGGTGGGATCGTACACCTCGGCCGTGGCCAGCACGGTGCCGGAGCTCTCTCCCGTGCCGCCTCCCGCCACCAGCACCTTGCCGTCGGGCAGGAGCACGGCGGCGTGCTCGAAGCGGGGGGTGCTCATATGCCCCGCGGACAACCACAGTCCCCATTGGGGGTAGTACAGCTCGTCGACGCTGGTGGAGCTGACCTTGGTTCCTCCGGCGATGAGCACCGTCCCATCCCGCAGGAGGGTAGCCGTATGGGCGCGGTGCGTGCCCAGGGGGCTGCTCACGGCCGACCAGGTCCCGGTGGTGGGATCGTACTCCTCCGCGGTGCGGCTGTACCCCCCGAGCACGAGCACCCGGCCATTCCGCAACCCGGTCGCGGTGTGCCGCAGCCGCGGTTGAAGGGTGTTGACGGTGGAGTCCGACGAGGTGAGGTGCTGGTGGGCTACCTGGCTGAAGGACTCATCACCCGTGGCGGAGGCACCGCCACAAGCCGTGGAGAGCACCAGGGCGCAGGCCGCCAGGGTCTGGTTGGCAATTCCAGACAGGCGTCTCTTGTTGAACATGGATGTAATCATCGAGTCGTGCTCCTTGTTCGCGCGGGGGGAGACAGCGGGGGGCAGCCGCTCGAATGAAACACGTTCTTCTTCAAACAAACAAGACACAATCGTACGTCTTGCTATTCGCCCGTTCATCAATGTCTTTACAGACGGAAAGTTGAAGGAGGGGTGCCCGCGGGGGGCGCTGAACGGGAGGGGCCGGGTTCTGCCCCTTTGGTCGTGAAGACTGGAAGGGGGGCCGCGCCGCCTGCCGTACCTCGCTGGAAACCCGGCTGGCGAGGGTCCCCGGGTAGCGGGAAGAGACTCGCGGCCCGAGGTGTTCTCCTGGGTCCGGTTGCCTCGCGGCGGCTCATGCGCTCGCGGGAGCCCGGTGCTGGGAGCGTGGTGATGAGTCAGGCCCGGAATGGCCGTTCGGAGTGGTTCGAGTTGTCGGAGGAAGGCTGGCGGCGCTCCAACCGCGCCCGGCCGCTCGGTCAGCTCGTGCGCGAGGCCCTGCAGAACGCGTTCGATCAGCGCGCACGCCGGGTGAAGGTGCGCCTGGAGGAGGACGAGGTCCGCATCGAGGACGATGCCCCCACGGGCCGGCACGCGACGAGTTCGCCTTCACCGTCTTCCTCGGGGAGAAGGACACGCCTCCCACGTGGCGGGGCCGCAAGGGCCGGGGCCTGAAGGAGATGATCGCCGCGAGCGACCGCGCCGAGGTGGAGACGGTGGGGCGCACGCTCGTCTTCGATCACACCGGGCGCCACGTGAAGCCCAACACGCGCGAGGTGGGCACCTGTCTGCGGCTCTTCCGCCACACGAGCGCGAGCGAGCGCGAGGCCGCCGTCCAACTGCTGCGCCTCACCATCCCCCCCGCCGGCGTCGAGCTGGTCATCAACGGCCGCACGGTCCGGCCTCCGCGGGTGAAGGACTCGCTGGAGGACTGCCCGCTGGAGACGGTGGAGCTGCACCGGGGGGTGGAGCGGTACGTCGAGCGGCCCACCCGGGTGGACCTCTATCACCCGCGCCCCGGAGAGACGCCGCACCTCTTCGAGCTGGGACTGCCGGTGGAGCCGCACCACCTGCCCTGGCATGTGGACGTGCAGCAGCGCATCCCGCTGGCGGCCGAGCGCGACGCGGCGAGGGACGCCTACAAGCGCACGCTGGCGGCCATCCTCCTCGAGTCGCTGGCGCCCGAGCTCAGCCGCCAGGAGCTGTCGGGGGCGTGGGTGACGGAGGTGCTCGCGCACTTCACGCTGGGCCCGGAGGCGCTCGAGGCCTACGTGGCGAAGGTGTTGCCCGCGCGGGCGGTGCTGTCGGTGGGGCCCCGGATGGATGACCGGGCGCGCCAGCTCGGCGCGAAGGTGGTGGACCTGCGGGGACTGCCGCTGCCGGCGCTGGAGCAGCTCGAGACGCTGGTGGAGTCCGCGGAAGCGTACGTGGAGCGCATGGAGGGCCCGCCGCGCGACGTGCGGGTGAACCCCGGGGCGCGTGCCGAGCGCTTCGTGGGGCTGGTGCGTTGTCCTCTCTCGAGCTCACCGGGCGCGAGGCGGGCGTGGAGTTCTTCGAGCGCAAGGTGCGTGACCCGAGCGCCCAGGTGGACGCGGAGTACGACCGCGAGCGCCACCTGCTGCGGGTGAACATGCGGGGGCAGGTGCGATTGGATGATCCTCTGGAGCCCCGCACGCTCGGCATCATCCTGCATGAGCTGGCGCACGATCAGGGCGACGAGCACGACTTCGCCTTCATCGACCGGCTGGAGGGCTTCGCGGGCAGGGCGCTGCGCTGTCTGGTGGACCGGCCCGACCTCCTGGCTCCCTACGCGAGCCCGAAGAAGCGCACGGGTTGACAGGATGTGTTTTCCCGGGGCCCTGGAGAAAGACTCTCGAATATCGAGAGGCGAGATGTCTCGGCACGGAGTCCCTGGTAATCCCATATCAAATGGAAGACGAGGATGAGGCCAGGGGTCCAACCAGACCCTGGATCGTCCGAATTCACGACAGGGAGAGGGGAGGGCGAAACCTCGCGTTTTCAAATGCGTTTCGCTCGTTGTGTGTAAATTTGATTTACATACTCGCGTGATCCGTGTGCCGCATGCGCGCGCCAGCAAACCTCCCGCGAGCCGTGGATGTCATTGGAATCACGGTGGTTGGGGATTCGGCATGCATCCTGCTCAAGGTCCGACCCACGCGGTGGCGCTCCGTCACCGCCGAGTTGGAGGTCAATCCTTGATTCGTCATCGCATTCTGGCCGCGCTGCTCGCCCTGCCCCTCGCGGCGTGCACGGTGGAAGACGCGGACACCACGTCGCCCGGGAACAACGAGGGTGTTGGAACCCTCTCCACGTCCGACGTGAAGGCCGCGCTGAGTGTCATTCCCGGGGCCCAGGTGCTGGGTATCCATGACAACGGCCTGCCCTTCATGGTCCGGGGCGAGTTCGGTTCCACCGGGCAGTCCTCGTCCGGACTGGTGGCGCGTGACGTGCACACCCGCCTGGGTGAGGCGCTCGGGCGCATCGCGCCCATCTTCCGGCTGAACACGGCGGACCGGTGCTGCTGCGCAGCCGCGTGGACGAGCGCGGCCATACCCACGTGCGCTACGCGCAGATGAAGAACGGGCTGCCCGTGGTGGGCGAGGAACTCGTCGTCCACGTGGACGAGTCCGGCCGCGTGTATGCCGCCAACGGCTCCGCCCGTGACGGCGAGCAGGTGGCCACCAAGGCCTCGCTCTCCGAGGCGGCCGCCTCCCGCGCGGCGCTGCGCGCCACCGAGGGCACGGGGCTCGCCGCCGAGAGCACCCGGCTGGTCTACTACCGTCCCGAGACGGAAGGCCCCCTCGCGCTGGCCTACGAGGTGGTGGTGACGGGCCAGGCCCCGGACAGCCCATCCGCGACCACGTCTTCCTCGACGCGGGCAATGGCTCCGTGCTCGGCCGCTCCGCGGACATCCACACCGCGCTCAATCGCGCGGTGTACTCGGCCAACAACACCTCCTCCCTGCCGGGAACGCTCAAGCGCGGCGAGGGCCGAGCGCCCACGGGTGACTCGCACGTCGATGACAACTACACGCACCTGGGCACCACCTACGACTGCTACAAGGCGAACTTCAACCGCGACTCGTATGACAACGCGGGCGCGTTGCTGAAGAGTTCGGTCCACTACCTCAAAGCAGGTGATGTCTACACCACCAACGCCTTCTGGAACTCCCAGTTGCTCCAGATGCAGTACGGCGACAGCAATGGCGTGGAAGCCGGCCAGCTGGGCAGGTCGCAGGACGTGACGGTTCACGAGCTGACGCACGCCGTGACGAACTCCGAGTCCAACCTCGCCTACACCAACGAGCCCGGCGCGCTCAACGAGGGCTGGAGCGACATCTTCGCCGCCTATTGCGAGAGCTGGACGAAGGGCTGGTCCATGGACTCGCTCATCTGGATGGTCGGCGACGACATCTGGACCCCGGCCACCCCGGGAGATGCGCTGCGCTACATGGCCAATCCCACCCAGGACAATGTCTCGTATGACTACTACCCCGAGCGCTACGTCGGCGGCTACGACTACGGCGGCGTGCACCTGAACTCGGGCATCGCCAACCTGGCCTTCAAGCTGCTGTCCACGGGTGGCACGCACCCGCGCAACAAGACGACCACGGTGGTGCCGGGCATCGGCATCCAGAAGGCCGGCGCCATCTTCTACAAGGCCAACATGGAGTACCTCACGGCCTCCACCACCTTCGCCCAGGCGAAGACGTACACCGTGCAGGCCGCGACGGACCTCGGCTACGACGCGGCGGCCGTGGCGGCGGCCTGGGAGGCGGTGGGTGTGGGCATCGCGGAGCCGCCCCCGCCCCCGGCCTGCACGTCCATCATCGCGCTGAGCAACGGTGTGGCGGTCACCGGCATCTCCGTGGCCGCGAAGGCCTGGAGCTGCACCTACACGCTCACCGTGCCCGCGGGCGCCACGGCCCTGAAGTTCGACATCAGCGGCGGCTCGGGTGACGCGGACCTGTATGTGAAGTTCGGCTCCGCGCCGACCGAGTCGTCCTACGACTGCCGTTCCCAGCAGAGCGGCAACACAGAGAGCTGCCCCATCACCACGGCGCAGGCGGGCACGTACTACGTGAAGATCCTGGGCTACTCGGCGGTCTCGGGCTTGAGCCTCAAGGCCTCGTACACCACGGGCGGCGGCGGTGGTGACGTGTTGACCCATGGCGTGGAGACGGCCGCGTACTCGGGCGCCACGGGCTCGTGGACGTGCTTCTCGCTGAGCGTGCCGAGCGGCAAGAGCTCGCTGGTCTTCACCCAGACGGGCAAGAGCGGCACCACGGGCGACGCGGACCTGTACGTGCGGCAGGGCTCGAAGCCCACCACCAGCTCCTACACCTGCCGTCCCTACAAGGTCGGGAGCACGGAGAGCTGCACCATCAGCGGCCCGGCCTCGGGCACCGGTACGCGTGCTCGTACGGCTACAGCGCCTACACGAACGTGACGCTCAAGGGCACCTACTAGCCCTGACGCCCGGGGGCCCTCGCTCCCCGGGCGGCGGGATTCACGCCGCCTGCTTCGCTTGCGCCTGGTGCTCCTCCATGGCCCTGTGGCGCCCGAGGTAGTGCCCGAAGGCCTGGAGCAGTCCATCCGCATCCTGCATCTTGCTCAGGCAGATGGAGCGCTTGCCCTTGAACAGGCCTCCCTCCTTGAGCTGCAGGTCCAGGTACTTCTTGAACAGCCGCTCCTCGGTACTGGCGGACTTCACCTGCTCGAGCCGGACGGGCTGCTCCCACTCCGTGCAGTTCACCCGCTCGAAGTCCAGTTGCACCTCCAGCCCGGCCTCCTTGCCCGCGAAGGTGAGGGGCGGGAAGTGTTTCTCCACGTGCTGCCGCTCGGCCTCGGTGGATGGGACATAGCGGTAGGCGAGCGCCAGGTCATGCGCCTGCGCGAAGCGCGCCTCGTACGCCCCCCACAGCCGTGCCTCGATGAGCTCCGCCTCCAGGATGGCGCTCGTCCAGGAGGAGGTGGTGGGCTCGAGCAGGACCCGTGACACATCGGCCGACGTGAGCACCTCGCCCACGTTCTCCAGGCGCGCGGAGAGGGGCGGGTGGGAGTCGAACGGGTGCGGCGTCACCGAGCCGTGCAGGTCGCCGTGCACGGCCTCGGAGCTGGCGTAGTCCGCGAAGCCGAGCGCCACCCGCTGCGCGATGGCCACCGTCTGCTGCTCGCCACCGGCGAAGAGGTCGGACTCCACGCGGTCGCGGAAGCTCGCATAGGCGCCGACCTTCACCAGCGAGCGGGCGATGTCCCGCCCCGAGGTGATGCCCGCGGCGAGCCGATCCGCGGCGAGCTCGCTCGCACGCCGGCTGCGCCCCAGCGACAGCTCGAACAGCCCGCGGTAGGCCACCATGAAGTGGAAGATGGGACGCGTGAGCAGGCCCTCGTGCAGCGCCTGCAGGTAGTGTCCGAAGCGCGCGAGCATGGGCGCGAGCCGCTTGCCGTGGCCCGTGTCTCCTCCGAGCAGGTGCCCCATTTCGTGCGCGAGCACCGCGTCCGCCTCGGACCGCTCGAGCAGGCGCAACAGGGACAGGCTCACGTAGAGCGTCCGGCCATTGAGCGTCCGCTCGCCGACGCGCACCTCGCTCTCGGTGACGAAGAAGTTGGTGTCGATGCCGGCGAGGATGTGGTCCGGCGGCGGGGTGCCCAGCCGCTCGCACATCTGGCGCACGTGGGCCCAGAGCTCGGGCGCGCGCGCCTCGTCGATCACCTCCGCCTCCACCTCGAAGTCCATGGCGGGGCGGCGGAAGATGGAGACCACCACGTGGAAGAGGGCGAAGCCCGCGAGGATGCCGACCATCAGGATGAGCTTCGGGTAGTAGCGATCGAACCACACCGCCGTCATCCAGTAGGACAGCCACACGGCGAGGCCCCCCTGCGCGAGCGCCTGCAGCGCCCCGGTGACCCGGAGCACGTTCCAGCCCACCACGAAGCCGCCGTACTGGAAGGGCCGCGAGATGAACGCCGCCAGGGCGCACAGCAGGGCGATCACCGCGGACACGAGCCCCAGCGCGATGGAGGCGAGCGCCGGCGGCGCATCCACTGGAACTGCCGCGCTTCCGAGCACGCCTCGCCGAGGCTGTCACGGAATCCCGCCAGCTCCTCGTGCTCGGAGACGCAGGCCGCCGAGGCTGGCACGGCGCGGAAGAAGGTCAGCAGCTCCTGCTTCCGCTCCTCCTCGAGGCTGGTGTCCTGGGAGATCTGGCGCTCGACGCTGGCGAGCACGTCCTGGTCGAAGCGGTCGATGGCGTGTCCGGAGAACCACAGACCAAGCAGCGGCAGGGCGAAGAGCCAGAGGGCGGGCAGCGCGTAGACGCGCAGGAAGCCGGGAAGGGTGGCGGTGGGGTGCATGAAGGGCACTGGGCAGGAGAGGAGACAGACGCTACCGCACCTGTTCGGATACCAGGGTAGATCCTCCCCAACTTCTTGAAATCACATGTCTCGCCCGCGCCCTCGGCGAACGGCCAGGCCGCGTGATGGGCGGGGCGGGGGAATGGCGGGAGTCGGCCAACTGTCCGGCGCCCGACCCCCTGTTCCCCGTTTGAGGCGGGGCTCGCACAAGGAGCGTGGATGCGCATCAGCCGTTCGCCGAAGGCCGTCTCGGCCCTGGCCGTCGTGGGTATTCTGACTTCTGGCACCGGAGTGCTCGCCGCCGCCCATGAGGCGGCCTTCCCCCTCGGAGCTGTCCATGTCCGCCGCGGCGGCCACGCCGGAGTTCTCCCGCGTGCTCTGGGTGTCTCCCTCGGGACAGGACACCGCCGCGGGCACCGAGTCGGCGCCGTTTCGCACCGTGGCCAAGGCGCTGTCGCAGGTGAAGCCGGGCGAGGCCATCTTCCTCAAGTCCGGCACGTACACGGAGCGGCCGCGGCTCGAGGAGAAGGGCGGCTCATCCAGCCTCTACCTCACGCTCAAGGCCGCGCCCGACGCGAAGCCCGTCTTCAAGGGCGGCACCGGCAGCAAGACGCCCCTGCTGGACGTGCGGGGTGCGTACTGGCGCGTCGAGGGCCTCACCTTCGATGCGGCGGGGGACAAGGCCTTCGCGGCGTACTGGCGCGGCGCGGGCGCGCATCACGGCATTCTTCGCGGCTGCACGCTCAAGAATGGCACCGAGGGCGCGGGCGTCTACGTCGCCGACAAGGCCCGGGACGTACTCATCGAGGGCAACTCCATCTCCAACTTCCAGCGCGCGGGGGATGACAGCCACGGCGTGTGCGTGCAGACCAACTCCAAGAACGTGATCGTCCGCGCCAACGACATCCACCACAACTCCGGGGATGGTGTTCAGTGCTTGAGTTCCGAGGGCGGCGCCACTGAAGCGGGCACCCCGTTCGACAACCTGCTCGTCGAGGACAATGACCTGCACGAGAACCACGAGAACGGCGTGGACATCAAGACGTGCACCCACGTGACACTTCGGGGCAACCGCGTCTGGGGCCATCGCCGCACCCCATCGTCGGCGGGAGAGGGAGTGGTGGTGCACCTGTCCGCGCGTGACGTGACGATCGAGGACAACGAGGTGCGCGACAACGGCCGGGGCATCCAGATTGGCGGTATCCGCGAGGGCGAGCCTCCCACCCACATCGTCCTGCGGCGCAACCGCGTGTTCGACGGCTACAGCGCCGAGAGCAATGACGGCTCGGGCATTCGCGTGGATGCCGCCATCGACGTGAAGGTGGACAACAACACGGTGTGGAACATGCCCGCCTACGGCCTCATCGTGGGCAATGGGGAGACCGGGGCCAGCCAGGGCGTGCGGGTGCGCAACAACATCCTGGGCGCGTGCTCGGCCGCGACGGTGCGGCTGGGCACGACCCTCCAGGACACCGCGTTCGATGGAAACCTGTACGCCGCGCTCAAGGGCGCGGCCGTGCTGCGCAAGGGGGCAGCTACCTGAACCTCACCGCCTGGCGCTCGGCCACCGGGTGGGACGCGCACTCGCTGGACGCGAGCCCCGCGTTCCGGAGCGGGGCCACCGAGGACTTCTGGCTCGACCTCGCCTCTCCCGCCCGGGACGCGGGCCTGTCCCTGGGCGACACCTACTGTGGCCAGGGCCCGGACATCGGCGCGCGCGAGTCCGACTGCCCCTGAGCCCTCTGGCCTCTCTCTTCCCGGGGTGGTGAACTTCCGTCTCGGAGATCTCATGTCCGCTTCCACGTCCGAGTTCCCACCCGTCGCCATCCTGTATCAGGCGGTCCCTCCGCCGGAGATCGATGGCATTCGCAAACCCATGAAGCCCGGGGGCTACAGTGACAGCGGAGCGGATATCGGCCATGCCCTGCGCGCGGCGGGCGTCCCGCTGATCACTCCCCGCCCGGACGCCGACCCCGCTGAGGCCATGGACTGGGTCTTCCCCGATACCGCCGAGGGCATCGCCGAGGCGCTCCGCCGGGGAGCCCGGGTGCTGTGGGCGAACACCGTGCTGTTCTCCGGTCACCCGTTGGAGGCCGTGGTGGGTCAGGGCGTGCGCGTCGTCGGCCAGCACCCGGCGCGGGTGGATCGGTACGATGACAAGTGGATCACCCAGGGGGAGTTGCGCGAGGCGGGATGTCCCGTGCCCGCCTCAGTCCTGATTGGCATGACGGAGGAGTCCGGCGTCCTGGCCGTGGGCTCCCTATCCGAGGCGCGGCTCGAGGAGCGGGGCTTGCGCTTTCCCCTCGTCATCAAGCCCGTGCGCGGGCGGGGCAGCGAGGGGTGGGGGTGGTGCGCTCCCTCGCGGAGCTGGATCGTTCCGCGGCCGGATTGTTCGCGGCACGGGATCCGGTCCTGGACATTCCCCGCTACGGCCAGCGGCTGATCCTGGAGCGTTTCCTGCCTGGAACCGAGGTGACCCTGACGGTGATGCCGCCGGGCTCCTACCTCATCGAGGGCACGGAGCGAACCTTCGCCTCGCACTGGGCTCTTCCCGCCGTCAGGCGTTTCAATCACCACGACGGCATCGCGCCCTACAGCGGCGTGGTCGCCGTGGTGGCCAACAGCGCCCTGCTCTCCGCGCGGGAACAGGGCGAGCCCGCCATGCAACGGCTCTCGGCGTGGTGCGCCCTGGCGGCGAGCAGGGTCCAGGCACTCGCTCCCATCCGGATCGACTGCCGTTCGGCCGAGGACGGAGAGTTCCTCCTGTTCGATCTGAACATGAAGCCCAACATGACGGGGCCCGGCAGGCCGGGGCGCGAGGCACAGGACAGCCTCTGCTCCCTCGCGGCGCGTGGCGTGGGCTGGTCCTACCAGGAGCTGCTGCTCAACATGCTGCGGCAGGCCTGGCCCCGTTGATGGGACTTGGATTGTCTGTGGGGACGAGGGCTTCGCGTATCGGGTGACAGTCCGGGGCGCGGAGTAAGGACTTGTGCACACATGGCGCGGCAGTCCGAGCGCACGCGGTGCTTTGTTTCAGTACCCATCCTGGCATGTGGCCGGTTCCTCCTTCCAGGGCTCCTTTCATGTTGAACTCCTGTCGTCCAATCCACCGTGGTCCGCGCGGATGCGTGCTCGTGTTTCTCTTGCTCCTGGCCGGAGGGGCCTGTGTCCCGCGGGGTGGGCTTGAGCAAGGCTTCGAACCCCTGCCAGCTGCTCCCGGACTCCAATCCGTGGAGGACTGGGAAGAGCAGTTCCTCTCCCATTGGGACGTCGAGCACGCGGAGAGCTTCCTGCCCGCGAGCACCTCGCGCGACAGTTGGCAATTCTACAGCCTCGCCTATGGCATCGATGGCAACACCGCCATGTACCGGGCCACGGGGAAGGTCCAATACCTCGATCGGGCGCTCCTCTACGTCGATAACATGGTCAACAAGGCCAGGGACTCCTGGTCGCTCGAGGGAAGTCAATTCGATGATGAGTACAAGGGCTGGTCCTCCGGGCACCCGGAGACCCTGGGGCTGGAAGTGCCGCTGTACGAGAGCTATTGCTGGCGCTACGTGACCCGCCTGCTGCGCGTCATCCGTGAGACCCCCGCGCTCTACGGCAACGCCAGATATCGTGATCGGTACGAACGTCTGCTGGAGTTCTCGGAGAAAGACATTTTCGAGAAATGGTTTCAACGCGGAGCAGACGCCCATATCTACCGGGAGAATGCGCACATGGCCTCGCACTGGGCCGCCATCGCGATGGACCTGGCGCTCATGACTTCCGACGCGGCACGCAAGGCGCGCTATCGGGAGGTGTTCGTCAACATCACTTCGTCCCTGCGTAAGCAGGTGCGCGCCAGTCCCCTCAACGCGGCAGCCTACTTCTGGAGCGACGAGTGGGGGGTCTACTCCGGCCCTGGCCAGGACGTGTCCCACGGTAACGCCGTGGTGGCGTACATCGTCGAGGCGCATGGGGCGGGAATGGAATGGACGGACGAGGACGTGCGCGCCCTCCTCGTGACGCTCGACTCCGTCATCTGGCCTTCAGCTGACCAGTACGCCCAATTCGTTGACGGCTCGGGCAAGGGCGATGGCTGGTTCAACGATGGCTTCATGAAGCTCGGCCGTTACGACGCCAAGCTCCAACTCCGGCTCGAGACCCACATGGTCGGCTGGAACACCCAGTTCTTCGGAAACGCCGCGCTCAACGTGCGGTTGCTGTCCGAGCGGTCCGCTCATTGAATCCGCAGCACGCGCCCGAAGCCGCGCTCCCGGCCCAGCTCGGGCACGGGTGCGCCGCCATGCACCGCGAGCCGGCCGTTGATGAGCACCGTCTCCACCGCGCCCCCGTTCTGGTTCACCAGCCGCACGAAGCCATCGAAGCCCTCCACCGGGGACTCGCGGGGCGTGTCCAGCTCGGCGCCGAGCCGCTCCGGATCCAGCACCACCACGTCGGCCCTCCGGCCCGGCGCGAGCGTCCCCGCGTCCAGGCCCAGCCAGTCGGCGATCTCCCCCGTGAGCCGGTGCACCGCGCGCTCCACCGGCATCACCGGCTCCCCGCGCTTGTCCGCCTCGCGCACCAGCCGCAGCATCCGCAGCGGGAAGTTGTAGTGCGCCATGTTGCGCAGGTGCGCCCCCGCGTCCGAGAAGCCGATGAGCACGTCCGGGTGGCTCACGATGGACTCCAGCGCGCGCGGCCGATCATTGCCCATCACCGTGTACCAGCGCAGCTCCGGGCCGTGGCGCGCCACGAGGTCCAGGAAGGTGTCCACCACGTCCTGCCCCCGCTCACGGGCGATGTCCGCGAACGAGCGCCCCACCAGTGAGGGATCCGGTGCCTTCAGCACCTTGGACTGGTTGAAGTCCCGGTGGAACACCTTGGGCAGCAGCCGGCTCTTCCACTGCCGCTTGAAGCGGGCGCGATACGCCGGGTCTTCCAGCAGCCGCTGGCGCTCGGCCGCGTCCTGCAGGTGAAGCGCCGCCGCTCCCGCGCCGAACTCCTCGAAGACCACGAGATCGATCCCGTCCGACCACAGATCGAAGATCTCCGGCAGCGCCTGCCAGCGGAAGTCCGCCCTCAGCATCCGGTTGAAGAAGCGCGACAGCAGGCCGACCTGCCAGTGGATGCCCCGGTTGGCGCGGGTGTCCATCATGGAGATGACCGTCGTCTTCAGCGGCTGGCGGAACAGCCCCATGCTCTCCCACAGGAAGAGCAGGACGTTCACCTTGGTGGTGATGTCGGGCACGCCCTGGAAGACGCGCCGCCGCTCCCGGAGGATGCGCGTGAAGCGGCGGTACTCGGACCAGCTCGCGAAGGTGGAGGGCAGGGGACGGCTGCGGATGTCGCGGCTGCCGCCAATCTTGTCCCACGGCAGCGTCATGATGGAGAGGCCGGCGTAGCCCGCGTCGAGCCCCTCGTGCAGCAGGGCCTCCATCCGGCGCAACTCCTCCGCCGAGGGCTTCACCCGCTCGTCCAGGCTGCGCTCCAGGCCCATCACGTGGGCCCGGATGGCCGAGTGGCCCACGAAGGAGCCCACGTTGGGGCCCAGCGGCAGCCCGTCCAGGTGCGAGAGATACCCGCCGAGCGAGTCCCAGTCCTTCTCGCGCTCCAGCAGCGCGCGCACCGCGTCGTAGGGGATGGCCTCCACGCGGCAGAACTGGTCGGCGAGGTCCTCGGGCGTGCCCACCGCGAGGCTGAGCGAGCAGCTGCCCACCATCACCGAGGTGACGCCATGCCGCACGGACTCGGAGAGCGAGGGCGCCAGCTCCACCTCGGCGTCGTAGTGGGTGTGCAGATCGATGAAGCCGGGCATCACCCAGCGGCCGGTGGCGTCGACGACGCGCGTGCCGGCCCGTGGGGAAGGGGAGACTCGCTGAGGGCCGCCACCCGCCCGTCGAGGATGCCCAGGTGGCGCACCTGGGGAGGGCTGCCTCGCCCGTCGAAGAAGAGTCCATTGGCGATGACGAGCTCGTACGGCGAAGCGGGCATGGGGCTCTCCTGGGACAGGAACCGTCCCCGAGCCTAGTTCAAGCTCGTGCGCTGGGATGACATCGCGGAGGCGTCCCTCCTGGATTTGAAGTGGATGCGGACGATTACGATCCGCGTGATCCGCACGACGACCGAGGCGCGCGAGCCTGCGGCCAGGCCGGGGCGCGCGGTGTAGCCTCGCGTCCATGTCTCCAGCGCCTGTCCGCATCCTCTTGTCCCAGACGTTCAACCCCTGGTTCAACCTCGCCACGGAGGACTGGATCTTCCGTGAGATGGACACGCGCACGCGCACACTCTTTCTCTGGCGCAACGCCAATACGGTCGTCATCGGCCGCAACCAGAACCCCTGGTCCGAGTGCAACCTGAAGCGCATGGAGGAGGATCAGGTCTTCCTGGCGCGGAGGACCAGTGGCGGAGGCGCGGTGTTCCACGATCTGGGCAACACGTGCTTCACCTTCCTGTCCTCCCGGGAGGGCTACGACAAGGCCACGAACGTGACCATCCTCCTGGACGCGCTGAAGCGGCTCGGCGTGACGGCGGACGCCGCGGGGCGCAACGATCTGGTGATCCACCTGCCGGACGGACCGCGGAAGATCAGCGGCAGCGCGTACCGGGAGACGCGCGAGCGGGCCTTCCACCACGGCACCTTCCTCATCTCCACGGATCTCTCGCGCCTGTCCAACTACCTCACGCCCCACCCCAAGAAGCTCGAGTCCAAGGGCCACGCGTCCGTGCGCGCCCGGGTGATGAACATCACCGACCACCAGCCAGAGGTGACCCACGAGTCCCTCGTGCAGGCGCTGATGACCGCCTTCCAGGAGCACCACGGCGCCACGGCCGAGCCCGAGCTGTTGGACCACGCCTTCCTGGAGCGCCAGCCCTCGCTCGCGGAGACGTTCGAGCGCTTCTCCTCCTGGGACTGGCGCTTTGGCAACGCCCCCCAGTTCCACCACCAGATGGCCGAGTACCTCTCCTGGGGCTTCTTCCATGTGCACCTGGACGCCGAGAACGGCCATGTCCACCGCGCCCAGGTGTTCTCGGACTCGCTCCACTCCGAGCCGGTGCAGGAGCTCCAGGACGCACTGGTGGGCACGCCCTACAGCCGGGCCGGGGTGGCGCGCGCCGTGGCCGGGGTCAAGGCGCGCCACCCGGCCCTGGAGCGGGAGCTGGGCGAGTTCGAGGCATGGCTCATGACCCAGGTGGAGGTGTGAGGGCCGTCACCCGAGGGCCGCGCCCGCCTTGAGTGCCAGGACGCGGTAGCCGAGCCGGCCCGCTTCCGCCTCGAGGATTCTCAGCTCCGTGATGGCCCCGGCCTTTCCGCCCGCGAGGGCCAGCTCCGCCAGGAGCAGCCGCACCTTCAAGCACACGCCCAGCATCTCTCCCTCGGCCGCCTGGAGGCCGAGCGCCTGGAGCTCCCGCTCCGCGGCCTGTCGTTCCTCGGGCGTCCCCGTGCTCAGCGCCACCCGCGCCTCGGCGAGCACCACCTCCGCGGTGACGAGCACGTGCTCGTTGTGCACCGTCAGCTCCCGGGCCCGGGCGAGCGCCTCGCGGGCCCGCTGGGGCTCGCCCGCCGCCAGCAGGGCCCGGGCCCGCACCGCCTGGGCCCTGCCCTGCATGGTCAGATGCCGCTGCTCCGCGTAGAGCGCGCAGGCGCGCTCGGCCTGCGCCAGGGCATCCAGGGCCGCCGCGACTCCAGCTCCAGCCCCGCGAGGGCCAGCACCGTCTCGGCGATGAAGAGCCGCATGCCTTGGGCCTGGCGCAGCACCAGGGCCCGTTCCAACCACCGCCGGGCCAGGGTCAGCTCGCCCCGGTCCAGGTAGAGCTGGCCCAGCTCGTAGCTCGCCCAGGCCTCCGTGTACTCGTCGCCGAAGACGATGTTCTGCACCTGTCTGGCCTGCTCGAGCAGCCGCTGGGCCTCGTCCAGGTCGCCGTGCCGCCGCAGCACCATTCCCAGCTGCACGTCGTAGACGGCCTCCTCGGCGCGCATCTCCAGCCGGCGGAACATCTCCTTCACCCGGCGCGTGTGCTTGAGCGCCACCTTCAGGTCCCCCAGGTTGCAGCTCAGCCACGCGGCATTGCCCAGGGCCTCGGCCTCGAGGACCCGATTCTGCAGCTCCCGGGCCACGCGCAGCGCGGTGGCGAAGGAGCTCCGGGCATCGCGCATCCGCCCCAGATCGATGAGCACGATGGAGCGCGCGATGATGCCCCGGGCCGCCCCGCCCCGGTCCCCCTTGGCGAGCGACAGCCGCACGGATTCCTCCAGGTGCGCGAGCGCCTGCTCATGCTCGCCGAGGTTGCGCATGGCGAAGGCCTGGGCGAGCAGCGCGGAGGCGACGAGGAGCTCCTGGCCGGCCCGGCGTGCCCGGGCCACCGCCCGCTCGGCGTGCCGCCGCGAGGCCTGGAAGTCACCCGCCTGGGCCGTGGCCGTCGCCGCCACCAGGTCGATGCGCGCGTCCTCGCCCACCGGCAGGCGCTGCAACACCTCGAGGGTGGTGAGGGCCTCGCGCGTCAGGCCCGCGGAGCCTGCGCGCAGACGAGTGCCGTGCCGTACTCCACGTTGTCGGGGAAGAACTCGAAGAGCGTGCGGTAGGCCTCGATGGCGAGGGTCCACTCGGCCTGCATCTCGTGGTGGCGCGCCGCCACCAGCAGCCGCTCCTCGCGTGGCAGACCCTCGGACAGCTCGAAGGCCCGGCGCGCGGAGGCCCGGGCGCGCGTCTCGAGGAAGAAGTGCTTGAAGGCGGTGGCGAGCGCGGAGTGGCCGGGGGCGAAGTTCGGCTCCAGCTCCACCACGCGCTCGAGCCGCTCGACGGCCAGTGGGGCTTCATGGTTGCGCAGCGCGAGCAGCCCCTCGGCGTAGAGGCGCGCGGCGTCGGCATGGGCGGGTATGGCACCGCGCACCCGGCGCACCTGCTCGTCCGTCAGGGGTCCGATTCCCAACCGCTCGCGCAGCCGGGCCCCCAGTCCCAGGACGATGGACAGCAGCTCGCGCTCCATCCCGGTCTGGGTCAGCAGCACCGCCGTCTCCCCCGTGGCGGTCTCCTGCAGGCGCAGATTGAGCCGGATCCCCGCGGAGTCCGCCGCCCCCAACACGAGGTAGGAGCCCGTGAGCACCAGCTCCACGCCCGAGTGGGCGCGGATGCGTTGGAGCGTGTCCGGGGCCAGGTTGTCCACCACGGGCAGGGAGAGCTCCCGGCCCATCCGGTCCACGCTCTCTCCCGACAGCAGGCGCACCGGCTGCCCGCGGTCAGCTCCGCCGACAGCATCTCCGCCAGGGCCGTGGAGAGCCACGCCGAGGAGGCCTGACCGGAGAGGTTGCGCGGGGCGAGCACGGCCACCACGCGCCGCGCCGCAGTGAAACTCCCCGGCGAGGTCATCACCGGGACGGACTCGCTGGAAGGGTGCTTCTCCGGGTGGGGGAGGGCCCGAGGGTGTTCGGGAGCGCGGGCAGGGGTGGTGCCCTGCAGGGCCTCGATGAACTCACCCGCCGTGGTGAAGCGCTCCTGGGGCTGACGGGCCAGCCCGCGCATCAGGGCCGCCTCCCAGGCGGCGGACAGCCCGGGAACGAGGTGGCGGGGGAGGGAGGTGGCTCGAAGAGGCGCTTGACGGCGACGATCATGGGCGTGTTCCCCTGGAAGGGGAGCTGGCCCGTCGCCATCTCGAAGAGCACCACTCCGAAGGAGTAGAGATCGGAGGCGGGTGTCAGGCTCCGGCCCTCGACCTGTTCGGGGGACATGTAGCCGAGGGTCCCCATCACGGTGCCCGCCTGCGTCTCGATGTCGTCGTCGAGCCCCTCGCCGCACGCCAGGCCGAAGTCCGTCACCACCGCGCGCGCGCCTGCGCAGGCCGTGGGCACCAGCATCACGTTGCTGCTCTTGAAGTCACGGTGGATGACCTGCGCGGCGTGCGCGGCATCGAGCGCCGCCGCCATCTGCTCGGCCAGGGGCAGCAGCTTCTCGGGTGCCAGCCGCCCGTGACGCGTCAGGAACTCCTTGAGGGTTTCACCTTCCAGGAATTCCATGGTGAGGAACGTGAACGCGGACGCGCTGGCCTCGGGCCCCGTTCCCAGGGGGTGCTCGCCCAGGTCGAACACCCTGCACACGTTGGGGTGTGTCACGCGGCGTGCCAGACGCAGCTCGCGCTTGAAGCGCTTGAGCACCTGCGGAGCGGAAGCCCCCGGGGTGGATGACCTTGAGGGCCACCCGCTCGTGCAACGACAGGTCTTCCACCGCGTAGACCGCGCCCATGGCCCCCTCGTCCACGAAGCGCAGGATGCGGTAGCGGCCCGCGATCAGCTCCCCCTCGGCGAGCCGCCGCGAGGAGGAGGAGGCGCGGCGGCTGGGAATCGTGCACGTGATGTCCTTGTCCCGCGGGGCCTCCCTGGGCACGGGGTCCTTTTCGGCACTGGGTGAGCGAAGACTCATGGTGGACGTGCGGCCCCGATGACGAATAGTTCCACAGGAGTGTAGCGGAGGAGCCTTCACGGAAGGAGGCGGGGATCGCGCCGTCTCCCTGCTCTCCCGGAAATAGCTGGAAGGTGTACCGAGAGTTGTTGGAGAGGTGACTGGCGAGGCGCTGGCGAGGTGTTCTCTGGCCTCTGGCGAGGTGTCAGGCATCTCGTCCAGCACCGGCGAGACACACACCAAGGCATTGACGGGAAGTGAACATAGACGGCCAGTGAGTCCGTGAGCCGCCCGGCGTCCGTCCGCTTCACTCAGCGGACGCGGTGCGCGAAGGACAGCATCCACTGTCGCTCGGGCCTGCGCGACAGCCCCACACATCAGCAGTCCATCAAAGAAAGACTCTCATGCGCGTGATGCGTAATGTGCTGTTCCTTGGCTCTGTGCTGTCCCTGGCGGCTTGCGGTGGTAATGAGATGGAGATGGCGGCCGGGCCCGAGGAACTCGGTCAAAGCGTGGCACCGTCTGCATCAGGCCGTTCCGGGCATGCGGTGATCAACCTGTCCAATGTCGGCGTGTTCGTCGCCGTGGCCGCGGGCAATGACAACGCCGACGCCTGCAACGACTCGCCAGCATCATCTACCTGAACGACGTGAGCGACGGCGGCGAGACCGGGTTCTTCTACCAGGACAAGAAGGTCCAGGCGAAGGCCGGCCGGATGCTCATCCTCCCCGCGGGATTCACTCCCACCCACCGGGGCGATGCTCCGGCGTGAGGCCCATGCGGCCCATGCGGCCCATGCGGCCCATGCGGCCCATGCGGCCGTAGGACAAGCGCCTACCTCGAGCAAGGGCTTCTCCGGAGCCCAACGAATGTCTGCCGCCCGAGGTGGCGGGCGTGGTGCCCGGTGCAGCCACGAAAAACCCGATTTGTCAGCGGGTGAGCATTTCGGCTATATGGCGGGTGCTCCCTCCACTCCTTGGATCTGGGCGAGTGTCACACCTCGCGGGAGGCGGGACCTCCAGCACGTGGCTGGAGCAGAGGGCTCCCCGCCGCGTCACATCCGCGGGAAGGCCCATCACACCTTAGAGGCATGACCATGAGTTCCGAGCTTCTGAAGCTGGCCCCGCGTCCCCAGCCGGTCGTCAGTTCCTTCAATGAATGGGATCCGCTGGAGGAAGTCATCGTCGGTGTCATCCAGGGCGCCACCATCCCCGAGTGGGATGTGACCCTGCGCTCGACGATGCCCGAGGAGCACTGGGACCTCTACAAGAAGAACGCGGGCCAGCCGTTCGCCCAGCCCCTGGTGGATGCGGCCAGCGCGAACCTCGAGGAGTTCGTCCACATCCTCGAGGCGGAGGGCGTGACGGTGCGCCGCCCGGACGTGACCCGGTTCGCCCGGCCCTACCAGACGCCGGAGTGGCGCGCTCCAGGCGGGCTGTACGCGGCCATGCCCCGCGACGTGCTGCTCGTCATCGGCGAGGAGCTCATCGAGGCGCCCATGCCCTGGCGCTCGCGCTACTTCGAGATCAACGCCTACCGCCCGCTGCTCAAGGAGTACTTCCGCCAGGGGCCCGGTGGACCGCGGCGCCCAAGCCGCAGCTGTCCGAGCAGCTGTTCAACGCCCGCTTCGAGGATCCGATGCCCGGCGGGCCCATGCACTACGCCATCACCGAGTTCGAGCCCGTCTTCGACGCGGCGGACTTCACCCGGTGTGGGCGCGACATCTTCTACCAGTTGAGCAACGTCACCAACGAGTTCGGCGTGGCCGGCTGGCGCAGCACCTCGGGCCCGCGTACCGCCTGCACCAGGTGCATGTCACGGACACGCACCCGATGCACATCGACGCCTCGTTCGTGCCGCTGGCGCCGGGCAAGCTGCTCATCAACCCGGAGCGGGTGAAGACGGTGCCGTCCATGTTCAAGGGCTGGGACGTGTTCGTCGCGCCCCGGCCGTGGATCCCCGACAGCATCCCCTTCTACATGAGCAGCAAGTGGCTCACGATGAACGTCGTCATGCTCGATGAGCGGCGGGTCATGGTCGAGCGTCAGGACGAGCCCATGATTCGCGCCTTCAAGAGCTGGGGCTTCGAGCCCATTCCCTGCAACTTCCTGGACTTCAACAAGTTCGGCGGCTCGTTCCACTGCGCCACCCTGGACGTGCGCCGTCGCGGCGTCCTGCAGTCCTACTTCTGAGAGAGCCCTCCATGAGCCAAGCCGCCCGACAGACCCCCTCCGCGCCGGAGGGGCTCTCCGCCTTCGAGCCCCTCGACTCCTTCGCGCTCTCCTTCTTCGACACGAAGCGCTACTCCATGGATGCCGCCTCCGCCGAGGAGTACCGGCGGCACTACGCGCAGCACCACTACGTGAAGTTCCCGGAATGCTGCTCGGCCCGGGCTTCCCCTCCTGCAGCAGGAGGTCTTCCGGCTGCGCGAGTGCGCCTTCCGCCGGCAGTTCAACATGGAGTGCATGAACAACAGCCCGCGCCGGATGAGCACGCTCGGGGGAGATGGCATCCAGGAGCTGTCCACGCTGGTGCCGCTGCTCTACGGCCACCCGGCCCTGCTGCGCTTCCTGTCCTACGTGGTGGATGTCGAGGTGGAGACCCTGCCCGACATCGATCGCTATGTCGTCAATGACTTGCACCAGAGCGGCGACACCTTCGGCGCGCACTACGACGACTACCCCATTTCCCTGGTGTTCATCATCGAGGGCGCGCCCCCCGAGGCGGAGGGAACGTGGAGATGGTGAAGAGCGCCAGCTCGCTCAACGACATCGAGGGGCCGAACGTCACGCGCCTGTCGCTCGCGACGGGTGACGCCTACATGCTCAAGTCCGACACCACGGCCCACCGCGTGGCGCCGCTGACGGGGGACGTGCGGCGCACCGCCATCAATCTCGCCTACAGCACCAAGGGCTTCGTCGTCGCGCAGCCCACGGAGTCGGCCTCGCTGCTCTACAAGAAGGGCTTCAAGCCGCGCAACGAGCGCTAGGCGGTGCTGGCTCGCGCACGGCCTCGCGCAACTCGGCCGTGAACAGGGTCGCCACGAGCGGGCGCGCGTCCTCGGGGAGCGCCGTGAGCGCCGCGGCGACCCCGGGCACGCCTCCGGGGAAGCCCGCCTCGATCTGCTCGCGCGTCACCGTCTCGCGGTACGCCTCCAGCATCGGGGTCGGATCCGGCGTCTTGAGGATGCGCGTCACCATGTCGGCGAGCGGATCCTCCACCCAGTCATTGCTGATGGAGATGCACGGCTCCAGCGCGTGGACGAGGTGCCACCAGCCGCCCGGGATGAGCAGCAACTCGCCCGGCCCGAGCACCGTCTCCAGGAAGCGGGCCTGACGCAGCAGCGGGAACTTCTCGAGGTCCAGGTGCTCGGGGTCCACGAGGCTCGCGTTCGGATCCTTGGGGGAGGGGTAGAGGAACGGCGCCTGATCCGGCGCGGCGAGCACGAACTGCTTGTGTCCCCGGATCTGGGCGAACAGCGTACAGATGGGCAGCACCTGCACGATGCTGTCCTTGTGGATGGCGGTGAGCGTGTTCGCGGGCCCCAGCCAGAAGCGCCTCGTCATGAAGCGATCCGTGGGCAGGTAGCGCGGCGCGGGCGCGGCGTCCGCCAGCCGCGGCAGCTCGTCGAGGATGGAGGACTCCCCCAGGTAGACGCGGCAGTCGGGCTGTTGCTCGATGAGCGAGAGGTACTCCGCGACCGTCACCGTCCGGGGCTGCGAGCTGTGGAGGTTGTCGAGGTACGGGCCTCCCCGGGCGAAGTACACCGTCACGGGATGCGAGCCGTGCGCCTTCTTGAAGTACTCGAAGGTCCACTCGGTGAGCGCGGGCCACTCGGCGACGCCGTCGGTGAGGACGATCGGCTGCTGGGGGTGGCGGTAGAGCCGCTCGAAGTCCTCCACCGACACGCCGGAGCGGCGCTCGATGGGCGAGAGGTTCAGCGAGTACTCGGGTCGGGTGAGCGAGAGGCGAGGGATCGACATGGGCGGAGGGAGCGTATCCACCCCCTCCGCCCGAGGCAATGCGCCGCGCCGCGCGCTACAGCCGCTCGCGAATGCGCTCCGCCAGCAGGCGTGCCTTGGCGGCTTCCAGCACGATCGAGTGGTGCGTCGCGTCCACGGTGTGCACGTCGAGCTGGGGACAATGCCGCCGCCAATCGGCGACCTCGCGCGGGGATGTCTCGGCCGACTGGAAGTAGAGGGTGCGCCCCTCGAAGCGCACGGACTCCGCGCGGTAGGTGCGCATCGCCTCGAGATGGCAGCGGTGCAGGTGGAGCGCGCGGTCCACGTCCTCCACGCCCTCGAGCAGCTCCCGGGCGAGCGGTGAGGACTCGACCAGGGCGCGCACGTCTGGCTCCGCGTGGTCCTCCGGGCCGGTGGCGGGCGCGGGCGAGTCGATGAGCACCAGGAGTTCGATCCGCTCACCCGCGCGCAGCAGTTGTCGGGCCATCTCGAAGGCGATGAGTCCTCCCATGGACCAGCCCCCCAGCCGGTAGGGCCCCACGGGTTGGACCTTCCGGAGCGCCGAGACGTAGAGCTCCGCCATGTCCTCGATGCGCCGCAGCGGCTCGGACGTCCGATCCACACCGCGCGCCTGCACCCCATAGAAGGGCACGTCACCGCCCAGCACCCTGGCCAGCTCGCGGTAGCAGAAGACGGACCCTTCCCAGGGATGCACGCAGAAGAACGGCGGCTGGGTGCCCTCCGTGCGCATGGGCACCAGCAGTCCCTCCTCCAGCGCCGCTCCCCGCCGCAACGCCTGGCACATGTGCTCGAGCGACGCATCCTGGAAGAGCGAGGCGAGGGGCACCGAGCGGTTCAACCGCTCCCGGACGCGCGTGAGCAGCCGCACGGCGAGCAGCGAGTGGCCTCCCAGCTCGAAGAAGTTGTCGCGCAACCCCACGCGCGCCACTCCCAGCACCTGACTCCAGAGTTCCGCCACCTCGCGCTCCAGGTCATCACGCGGAGCGACGAACCGCTCGTCCGGCGCGCCCTCTTCCTGGGGGGAACGGGCAGCGCCCGGCGATCCACCTTGCCCGTGTCCGTGACGGGCAGCGCCTTGAGGACGACGAACGCCGCGGGCAGCATGTACTCGGGCAGCCGTGGGGCGAGCGCCTCGCGCATCGTCTCGGCCGTCAGGGACGCGTCTCCGGCCGGCACCACGTAGGCCACCAGCCGCCGGTGGCCCGGCGTGTCCTCGCGCGCGAGCACCACGGCGTCACGCACTCCGGACACCGTGCGCAGCGCGGACTCGATCTCCCCGGGCTCCACGCGGTAGCCGCGGATCTTCACCTGCGTATCCGCGCGCCGCACGTACTGCACGCTTCCGTCCGGCAGATACCGCGCCACATCCCCGGTCCGGTACAGCCTCGCGCCGGGCGTCGGGGAGAACGGGTCCGGAATGAAGCGCGTCGCGGTGAGCTCCGGCTGGTGCAGATAGCCCCGGCCCAGCCCGAGCCCCTCGATGTACAGCTCGCCCGGGACGCCCACCGGCACCGGCTCGAGCCGCGCGTCGAGGATGTAGATGCCGCTGTTACGGATGACGCGCCCCAGGGACACCTCGCGCAGCGGACGCCCGCGCACGGGCTCCTGGGCGCGCAGGTCCCCGAGCACGCTCACCGAGGCCGCCTCGGACACGCCGTAGGTGTTGACCAGCCGCACGGTGGCCGGGACATGACGGGCCCAGGCGAGCGCCCGCTCGGGAAGAGCCCGCTCGCCACCGGTGACCATCAGCCGCAGCGAGGGCGGCACCACGAACGACGGGTCGAGGTTGGCGACGACCTCGTGCCAGAACGCCGTGGGAAGGTTGACCGCGGAGATCCGCTCCTCGCGCAGCCGTGCCCAGAAGTGCGTGTGCGCGTCGAGCATCTCCGGCGTGCGGACGATGAGCGTGGCCCCACACGTCAGGGCGGGGAAGATCTCCTCCACCGTGCTGACGTCCCAGCTGATGGAGGAGAACTGGAGCACCCGGTCGGCCGAGGTGAACCCATAGTCCTCGCGGGTCACGTGCGCGTAGTTGACCAGCGCCCGGTGCTCGACCATGGCCCCCTTGGGCCGGCCCGTGGAGCCCGAGGTGTAGATGACGTACGCGAGGTTCGACGGGCACACGCCGCTGTCCGGGTTCTCCTCGCGCTCGCCCTCCAGCGGCTCGCCTCCCTCCCCGAGCAGGACGACCCGCGCGCCATGCGAGGGCAGCTTCCGCGCCACATGGGCCTGGGTGAGCAACAGCTCGGCGCGGGAGTCCTCCAACATCATTCCCATGCGCTCCTTGGGGAAGACGGGATCGATGGGCAGATACGCCCCGCCCGCCTTGAGCACGCCCACCATGCCCACGAACAGCTCCAGACTGCGTTCCATCACCACCGCGACGACGCTGTCCGGGCCCACACCATGGCGGCGCAGCCAGTGCGCGAGCTGGTTGGCGCGGCGGTTCAGCTCGCCATAGGACAGCTGCCGCTCACCGAAGCGCACCGCCACCGCGTCCGGACGCTGGGCGGCCTGGGCCTCGATGAGCGCGTGCACGCACAGGTTCTCGTGCGCCGCCGCGGTCGTGTTCCAGGTGTGCACCAGCTGGGTGAGCCGCTCCTGGGGCAGCCAGGGGAGCCGATCGAGCGCCTGATCCGGGTGGGTGAGCGCGCTGTCGAGCAGCACCTCGAAGCTCTCCATCCATCCGGCCACCATCTCGGGCTCGAACAGGTCGGTGTCCAGCTCCGCGCGCAGCAGGAAGTCCTGCTCGGACTCGATGAGCGTCACCGTGAGATCGAAGGTCGACGTCTCCCCCTCCAGCTCGAAGGGCGAGGCGCGCAGGGCACCGAAGCTCGGTGGCGCGCCGGCCTGTGCATGGTGCACGAGCATCGTCTGGAAGAGGGGCGTGTGCTGGGTGGAGCGCACCGGCTGGAGCGCCTCCACGAGCTTCTCGAAGGGCACATCCTGGTTGGCGTAGGCTCCAGGCAGGTGTCGCGCACGCGCCCCAGCACCGCGCGGAACACGTCCCCCGGCTGGAGGCGCGTGCGGATCACCAGCGTGTTGATGAAGCAGCCGATGAGCCCCTCGGTGCGCTGGGACGTCCGGCCGGAGATGGGCGTACCCACCAGCAGCTCGTCCTGTCCCGACAGGCGGTGGAGCAGCACCTGATAGGCGGCCATCAGCGTCATGAAGGGCGTCACCCCGGCGGCGGTGCTGAAGGCCCGGAGGCGCTCGCGCAGCTCGAGCGGAAGCCCGCGAGACAGGGTCGTGCCCTGGTAGCGCTGCACGGCCGGACGCGCCCCATCCTGGGGAAGTTGCAGCACCGGAAGCTCTCCGGCGAGCTGCTGCTTCCAGTAGGCGAGCTGGGCCTCCAGCCGCCCATGCTCCGCGCTGCGCCGCTGCCGGGCGGCGTAGTCCGCGTATTGAACGGGCAGCGGCTCCAACCTCGGCGCGCGCCCGGCCACCCGTGCCTCGTACAGCTCCGCCAGCTCCCCCGTGAGGATGGACAAGGAGCCGCCATCACTCACCGCGTGGTGCATCACCACGAACAGGACCGACTCCGTCTGCGACAGCTCGCACAGGTGCGCGCGCAGGAGCGGACCCCGGCGCAGCTCGAAGGGCGCCTCGATCCACTCGCGGCACACCTCGCGCGCGCGCCGCGCGGCTCCCGGGCTCCAGCGCGCGAAGCGAGACCACCTCGAGACGGATGTCACGGGCATCGGCCGCGATCACCTGGAGCAGTTCGCCGCTCGTGCCCGGCACCAGCCGCGTGCGGAGGACCTCGTGGCGCTCGGCCAGGGCCTGGAGCGCGGCCTCGAGCGCGGAGTGATCCACCCGCCCCTCCAGGCGCACGCCCACGTGCATGTTGTAGAAGGCACTGTGGCTCTCGAGCTGATCGAGGAACCACAGGCGCTGCTGGGCGAATGAGGCCGGCAGGGGCCCGGCCCGGTCGACGGGGACCAGCTCATCGGGACCGGGCGTCGCGGAGCCCCGCCGGAGTTGCTCGATGCCCAGCGCCAGCTCCCCGAGCGTGGGCAGCTCGAAGAGGGTCTTGAGGTTCAGGCCGATGCCGAAGGCCTCCCGCAGCCGGGACATCATCCGCGCCGCCAGGAGCGAGTGCCCTCCCAGGTCGAAGAAGTTGCTGTCCGTGCCGATCCGCGAGACGCCCAGCAGCTCGGACCAGATCGCCGCCACCTTGAGCTCGGTCTCCGTTCGGGGCGGCACGTGGCCCTCCCCAGCGGCCGCTTCCTCCCCAGGCGCTGGAAGCGCGCGGCGGTCGACCTTCTTGTTCGACGTGAGGGGCAACTCCGGCAGGAAGACGAAGGCCGAGGGCACCATGAACTCGGGCAGGCGCTCGCGCAGGAAGGAGCGCAGGTCCGTCGCATCCGGTGCCCCGCTGCGTGCCACGACATAGGCGACCAGACGTTTGCCTCCACCGGCCGCGTCCTCCCGCACGGCGACCACGTTCTCCCGGACGCGCTCGTGCCGGGCGAGGATGGACTCGATCTCCCCCAGCTCGACGCGGAAGCCGCGGATCTTCACCGGTGGTCGGCCCGGCCGAGGTACTCCAGGTTTCCGTCCGGCATCAGCCGCGCCAGATCTCCCGTCCGGTACATCCGGCTGCCGGGGGCACCGAAGGGGTCCGGCAGGAAGCGCTCGGCCGTCAGCTCGGGGCGCGAGAGATAGCCCCGCGCGAGTCCTTCACCGGCCGTGTACAGCTCGCCCGCGACGCCCACCGGTACCAGCCGCAACAAGGAGTCGAGGAGATAGACGTGGAAGTTGGGCAGTGGCCGTCCGATGGGCGGCAGCGTGGGGGCCGCGTCGATGGGGGTGTTCTGCCCCCACCAGCTCACCGCGTGCGTCTCCGTGGGCCCATAGTGGTTGAGCAGCCGGCAGCGGGGCAGCCGCCGGAGCATGGTGCGGACATCCTCGGAGAGGCGCAGCTGCTCGCCGGCCACCGCGATCTCCTGGAGACAGAGCTCCACGTCGGGCGCATGGGCGGCGGCGGCGGCGAGGTTGGTCAAGGCCACCACCGGCAGGAAGAGCCGCTCCACCCGCTCGCGGGAGATGAGCCGCAGGAGCGCCTCTCCATCGCGGCGCTCGTCCTCCGTGGGCAGCACCAGCAGGCCGCCGGTCGCCCAGGTCGAGAAGATCTCCTGCAGCGACACATCGAAGCTGGGCGAGGCGAACTGCAACGTCCTCGTGCCGAGCGTGGCCATGGAGTGCTGGCGCTCCCATTCGAGCAGGTTCGAGTGGGCGCGGTGGCTCATCGCCACGCCCTTGGGCAGGCCCGTCGAGCCGGACGTGTAGAGCACGTAGGCGAGGCTCCGGGGGTCCACCTGGGGGAGCACGACGTCCTCGCCGGGGCGCTCCTGCTCTCCTTCGTCGACCCACACGCGCGTGAGCGTCCCCATGGCCTCGGCCGGGAGCGAGCCTCGTGCCGCCGGGCGGTGACGATCACCGGGCTGCGGCTCTGGGTGATCATGTACGCGATGCGATCCGCTGGATAGCCGAGGTCCACCGGAAGAATGGCGCCCCCCGCCTTCAGGATGCCGAGCATGCCCACGAGCATGTCCAGCGAGCGCTCGATGCAGAGCGGCACCGCGGTATCCGGGCGGAGACCCGCCCGGCACAGCCTCCGCGCCAGGAGGGTCGCGCGGGCCTCCAGCTCGCCATAGGTCAGCTCGGCGCCCAGGTGGCGCGCGGCGACCGCCCCGGGATGGCTTCGCGCGGTGAGCCCGACCCACTCATGCGCGCAGCGTTCGGCCGGAAAGGCGGACGCCGGGGGCATGCTCAGTGCGAACAGGTGCCGGCGCTCGTCCTCGGAGAGCAGGTCGACTTCCGCGACCCGCGCCTCGGGGTGGCGCACCATCGCCTCGAGCACCTTCGTCCAGTGCGCCACGAGCCGATCGATCGTCGCGCGCTCGAAGAACTCGGTGCTGTATTCGATCGAGCACGCCAGCCCCCGGGCTCCCTCCTCCAGGGAGATCACCAGATCGAAGGTGGCCACGCGCCGATCCACCTCGACGGGTGACACCGTCAGGTCCGGCAGCTGGAACTCCGGCGTGGGCTGGTTGTGCAGCACCAGCATCGCCTGGAACACCGGCGACGTGCCCAGCTCTCGCGGCAGCCGGAGCTGCTCGACGATCTGATCGAAGGGCACGTCCTGGTGGTCATACGCCTCGAGCGTGGTGGCGCGCACGGCGCGAATGACGTCGCGCAGCGAGTCGTCCCCCCGCACCGCCGTGCGCAGCGCGAGCGTGTTGACGAAGAAGCCGATGATGCCCTCGAGCTCGGCGCGGTTGCGGTTGGCGATGGGCGTGCCGACGATGACGTCCTCGGCGCCGCTGTAGCGGTGCACGAGCGCGTCGAAGGCGGCCAGCAGCAGCATGAAGAGCGTGGCGCCTTCCTCTTGCGCTCGCGCCTTCAGCTCACGCAGCAGGCTCGCGGGCAGCGTGTAGGCCGCCGTCGCGCCGTGGAACGTCCGCGACGCCTGACGCGCACGGTCCGTGGGCATCTGCAGCACGGGCAGCGTCCCGGCCAGCTTCGCCTTCCAGTAGTCGAGCTGCTTGCGCAACGACGGCTCGAGCAGCCACTGACGATGCCAGTCGCTGTAGTCCGCGTATTGCAGCTCGGGCTCCTCCAGCGGCGAGTCACCGCCCCGCAGGAACGCGCGGTACAGCTCGGCCAGCTCGCGCGAGAAGACCCCCATGGACCAGCCATCGAAGACGATGTGGTGGACGACCAGCAGCGCGAAGTGCTCGGTGCGCGACAGGTCGAACAGGGTCACGCGCAGCAGGGCGTCCCGCTCGAGATCGAACGGGCGGGAGATCCGCGCGCCGCACTGCCGGTCCAGCTCCGCGGGCCGCGCCCGCGTCGACCCCGGAGAGGTCGACGCGTTCGATCAGCACCTCGGCGGGGGGATGCACCACCTGCATGATCCCGTCGTCATGCTGCTCGAAGCGGGTACGCAACGACTCGTGACGCCGCACCAGCTCGCTCAAGGCGCGCTGGAACACCGAGACGTTCAGGGCACCCGTCATCCGCAGGCCGAAGCACAGGTTGTAGGCCGAGACCTGCGCGCCGAGCTGCGAGAGGAACCACAGCCGCGCCTGCGCGTGGGAGGCGGGCAGCATGAAGGACTGGTCGTCCACGTCGGTCCGCGAAGCGTCGTCAATGCGGGCAGTCAAGCGGTTCTCCAGGAAGGGAATACGAGGGGCATGTCCGGGGCGGTCTCAGCCTCGGGGTTTGCGATTCTTGAGGTCCGCGCGCGACAGCTTGCGCAGTTGGGGACCCGCGCTGGCGCGCTCCCGCCGCTCGAGGTCCTCGGCCAGCGCGGCCAGTGTCGGCTTCTCGAACAACAGGGTGAGGGGAATCTCGACGTTGAAGGCCTGCCGGACGCGGGAGACCAGCTGCGTGGCCAGCAGCGAGTGGCCGCCCAGGTCGAAGAAGTGGTCGTTGGCGCCCACGCGCTCCACCTGGAGCACCGTCCGCCAGATCTCCGCGAGCCGCTGCTCCGCCTCGGTGCGCGGCGCGACGTACTCGCGCTCGTCCGAGCCGTGCAGGGCGACCAGGGGCAGCGCCGCCCGGTCGATCTTGTCCGAGGGACCGATGGGCAGCTCCGGCAGCGGGACGATGCGCGAGGGCAGCATGTAGTCGGGGACGCGCTCGCGCAGGTAGAGCTTGAGCGTGGCGGGGTCGACGGACGGATCCTCCACCACCACGTAGGCGACCAGATGCTTGTTCCCCTGGGCATCGTCGCGCACGACGACGGCCGCCTCGCGCACCGAGGCATGCGCGTTCAGCAGGGCCTCGAGCTCGCCCGGCTCGACCCGGAACCCGCGGATCTTCACCTGCTCGTCCAGGCGCCCGAGGTACTCCAGGGTGCCGTCCGCCCACCATCGGGCCTTGTCGCCGCTGCGGTACATGCGCGCGCCCGGAACCTCGGAGAAGGGATCCGGGACGAAGAGCCGGGCGGTGAGGTCCGGCCGATCGTGGTAGCCGCGCGTCACGAGGATGCCACCGATGCACAGCTCGCCGGGGATGCCCTGGGGCACGCGGTTGCCGTCCGGATCCAGGACGTGCACCCGCGCGTGCGCGAGCGGAGCGCCGAGCGGGGCTTCCGCCTGGGTGAGGCGCGCCTCGTCCAGCGCCGTGATGTCGCACGCCGTCATCATCACCGTGGTCTCGGTGGGCCCGTACTCGTTGAAGAGCCGCACGCGGGGATCCACCAGGCGCTTCCACTCGATGGCGCGGCCCGGCTGCATCTTCTCTCCGCCCACTCCGACCAGACGCACCGAGGGCGGCAGCCGCGCATCGCCCAGCGAGAGCGCGAAGGTCATCTCGGACCAGTAGGACGTGGGGGGCTTGATGAAGGTGACGCCCCAGCGGCCACAGTCGTCGAGGTACGCGCGGACCGAGTTCAACATCTCCTCGGTGCGCAGCACCGCGGCCCCGCCCACGACCAGCGGCGGATAGAGCTCCATGACGCTGGTGTCGACGCTCAGCGAGGCGAACTGCAGCATCCGGTCCTCTGGTCCGAGCTGGTACAGCGCGACCATCGATTCGAGGAACGTGGCGAGGTTGCGGTGCGAGACCATCACGCCCTTGGGCCGTCCCGTCGACCCCGAGGTGTAGATGACGTAGGCGAGCGACTCGGGCGGCCTGTCACACTCCAGGTTCGTCCGGGGCGCGTGCCGCAGCGCTTCCTCCAGGTCCTCCAGCGGCAGGGGAGGAGGCCGGACACCTGGACCTTGTCCACCAGCGCCCGCGTGGTGACGACGTAGGCGGCCCGGGCTTCGCGGAGGATGAGTCCGAGCCGCTCGGGCGGATGGGTGGGGTCCAGGGGAACATAGGCGCCCCCCGCCTTGAAGATGGCCAGGAACGCCACCACCGCCTCGATCGAGCGCTCGAGGCAGACGGCGACGAGGACCTCGGGGCCCACGCCCCGCTGCCGCAGGACATGCGCGAGCTGGTTCGCGCGCGCGTTGAGCTCCTCGTAGGACAGCGCCTGGTCGCGGTGCAGGAGCGCGAGGGAGCGCGGATGCAGGGCCACCTGCCGCTCGAAGATGTCGACGAACGAGGTGGCCCCGGTGCCGGCCTCTCGCGAGGGTCCCGGCTCGAAGTCGAGCAGCCGCCGCGTCTCGTGCGCGGTGAGCAGGTCGAGCGCGCCGAGTGGGGTGTCAGGGGCCTGGACCGCGGCCCCGAGCAGTGTCTCCAGGTGGCCGTGCATCCGCTCGATCGTCGAGCGGTCGAAGAGGTCCGTGTTGTACTCGAAGGTGAGGGCCAGCCCCCGTGCCCTGGGCATCACGCTCAGGGAGAGATCGAACCGGGCCGAGCCCGTGTCCAGCTCCAGCGGCTCCATCTCGAGGCCCGAGAGCGAGGCCTCGCCTCCGGGACATTCTCCAGGGAGAACATCACCTGGACCAACGGCGAGCGGCTCAGATCACGTGCGGGCTTCACGGCCTCGACGACCTTCTCGAAGGGCACGTGCTGGTGCGCGTAGGCGTCGAGGGTGACGTCGCGGACCTCGGCGAGCAGCTGCGTGAAGGTCATCGCGCTTCGCGGCCGGGTCTTGAGCGCCAGCGTGTTGACGAAGCACCCGACGATCGCCTCGGTCTCGGCGCGGGTGCGGTTGGCGATGGGGGTGCCGACGATGAGGTCCGACTGCCGGGTGTAGCGGAACAGGAGCGCCTTGAAGCCCGCCAGCAGCGTCATGAACAGCGTGCTGCCCGTCTCGCGGCCCAGCTCGGTGAGCGCCCGCGTCAGGTCGCCGGACAGCTCCTTCTGGAGCAGGGCGCCCCGGAACGTCTGCACGGAGGGTCGGGGACGGTCGGTCGGAAGGTCGAGCATGGGAGGATGCATCCCGAGCCGCTCCTTCCAGTGCTCCAGCTCGCGCTCGAAACGGGGCCCCGCCAGCTGCTCTCGCTCCCAGGCGGCGTAGTCGAGGTACTGGAGGGCGGGCGGGACCTCGGGCGTGGAGGGGTTCGCGTAGAGCGCCCCCAGCTCGCGCAGCAGCAGCCCGAGCGACCACCCGTCGGAGATGATGTGGTGCATCACCAGCACCAGCAGGTGTTCCCGCTCGGACCGGCGCAGCAGCGTCGCCCGGAACAGGGGCGCCCGCGCGAGATCGAAGGGCCGCCGGCACTCCTCCGACACCAGCGCGTCGACGTCCGGGCCGGAGCGCTGGGACACGTCCAGACAGGTCAGCGTGAAGGGCACGTGCTCGGTGACGGCCGCGCGAGGCATGCCGTCCATCGTGACGAAGCTCGTCCGGAAGACCTCATGCCGCGCCACCAGGCGCTCGAGGACCCGCGTCAGCGCGGCGACCTCCAGCTTTCCGCTCAGGCGCGCCACGCCCGCGATGTTGTAGAGCGGGCTGCCCGGCTCGAGCTGCGACAGGAACCACAGGCGCTGCTGGGCGAAGGACAGCTGATGACGGAGCGCGTCCGAGCGCGCGCGATGTGGCCCTCCCGCACGGCCGCCCCGCCGTCAATCCGCTCCGCCTGCGCCTTGAGCGTGCCGAAGTCGAACAGCGTCCGCAGGGGGAGGTCCACCGCGAACGTGGCGCGGATGCGCGAGGCGAGCTGGGTGGCGAGCAGGGAGTGGCCTCCCAGCGCGAAGAAGTCGTCGTCCCGGCCGATGCGCGACGCCCCCAGCAGCTCCGCCCATAGGGCCGCGAGCCGCTCCTCGGTGGCGCCCCGAGGCGCCGCGTAGGCTTCGTGTGAGGCCTCGGGCACGGGAAGCGCCGCGCGATCCAGCTTGCCGTTGGGCGTGACGGGCAGGGTGCGCAGCACCATCCACGCCGTGGGCACCATGTGCGAGGGCAGGCTCGCGCGGGCATGCGCCTGGAGGGCCTCGAGCGAGAAGGTGTCGCTGTCCTGGGGCCGCACGTAGGCGACGAGCCTCGGCTGTCCCGGCACGTCCTCGCGCAGCAGCACCGCGCCTTCCGCGAGCGAGGGATGCTGGGTGAGGACGGCTTCGATCTCTCCCAGCTCGATCCGGAAGCCGCGCAGCTTGATCTGCCCATCCATCCGGCCGAGGTAGTCCACCGCGCCGTCCGCCAGCACCCGGCAGCGGTCTCCGGTGCGATAGAGCCGGGCCTCGGGCGAGGCGGAGAAGGGGTCGCGCAGGAAGCGCTGCGCCGTGAGCTCCGGGCGCCCCAGGTAGCCGAGTCCCACGGCCACGCCGCCGATGTACAGCTCACCGCGCACGTCGACCGGCACCGGGTTCATGTACCGGTCCAGGTTGTACAGCTGCACGTTCGAGATGGGCAGACCGATGGGCACGAGGGGCCGCGACGGGTGGCGCTCGCACTCCCAGGCGCTCACGTCGACGGCGGCCTCGGTCGGGCCATACAGGTTGTGCAACTGCACGTGCGCGGGCGCCTGGGCGAAGAAGCGCTGCTGGAGGCTGAACGAGAGCGCCTCGCCACTGCAGAGCACCCGCCGGAGGCTGGGGCAACGGGACAGGCCGCCCTCGCCGACGAAGGCCTCGAGCATGGACGGCACGAAGTGCAGCGTGGTGACGCCCTGCTCGGCCACCAGGGCGGCGAGATAGGCCGGATCCTTGTGTCCCTCGGAGCGGGCGATGACGAGCCGCGCGCCCGTCATGAGCGTCCAGAAGAACTCCCAGACCGACACGTCGAAGCTGAAGGGCGTCTTCTGCAGCACGACGTCGTCGGGGGTCAGGCCATAGCGGGCCTGCATCCACTGCAACCGGTTGCTGATGCCGCGATGGGCGTTCATCGCGCCCTTGGGCTGACCCGTGGAGCCGGAGGTGTAGATGACGTAGGCGAGGTCGTCGACACCGGCCCGGGCCGGGGGCCGCTCGCTGGAGCCGGAGGCGTAGGTGTCCCGCGCGTCCACCGCGAGCAGCGCGCCCGTGAAGTCCGCGAACCGGGGCCGCAGCCGCTCCTGCACCAACAGCACCCGGGGCCGTGCGTCCTGGACCATGAACGCCAGACGCTTCTCCGGGTAGGTGGGGTCCAGGGGCACGTAGGCCCCCGCCTTGGTCACCGCCAGCAGCGACACCACGAGCTCGAAGGAGCGCTCCAGGCAGACGCCGACCAGGACGTTCGGGCCGACCCCGAGCGCCATGAGCCGGTGCGCCAGTGGGTTCGTCCACGCGTCGAGTTCCCGGTAGGTGAGCGTCTGACCCTCGAACCACAGCGCCGGGGCGTCCGGCGTGCGATCCACCTGCTCCTCGAACAACCGCGCGAGCGTGCGGGGCGGATGGTCCACCACCGGCCCCCGGCAGGCCGCCAACGCCTCGAGGTCGCCCGGCGTCAGCATGCTGACCGTGTGCAGGGGACGCGAGAGATCCTCCAGTAGTCCCTCGAGCAGCCGCACGTAGCGGGCGGCCATGGCCTCGATGCGCGCGTGATCGAACAGACACGTCTTGTAAGTCCAGCGAAGCGTCAGCGCCGGGGACGAGGCGAGCGCGGCGGTCAGCTCGATGTCGTACTGCGCGGTGCGGATGGCCGGAGCCGGGCGCCGCAACGTCAGCCCCCGTGCCACCTGGACGGGGGCGTCGTGCTCCTCGGCGAGCGTGAACAGGAAGTCACCGAGGCCCCGGCCTCCTCGCGAGGCGCCCACGTCCAGGAGTTGTTCGAGCGGCAGATCCTGGTGATCGAGCGCTTCGCGCGTGCGTGTGGCGAGTTCGGAGAGGAGCTCCTGGACGGACACCTCCTCCCGGAGGGTCGAGCGCAGGGCGACCGTGTTGACGAAGAGGCCGACGGTGCGCGCGAACGCCGGATGGCCACGGCCGAGGACGGGAGTGACCACGACGACGTCGGGGGAGGCGGCGTGCCGCGAGAGCAGCAGCTCATAGACGGCGAGCAGGAACACGAACGGCGTGACGCGCGCCTCGTTGCACCGTGCGAGCAGCCGCCGGGTGAGGGGCTCGGGAAGGGACACACTCCAGGTGTCCGCGTCGAACGAGGGCGCGCGGGGACGAGGCCGATCCGTGGGCAGCTCCAGGGGCTCTGGCGGTTCGGCGAACCGGGCGCTCCAGTACGCCGCCGCCTCCTCGCCCACGGCCGAGTCACGCACGCGCGCCTGCCGTGCAGCGAACTCCTTGGGCTGGAGCGGGGGCTCGGGGAGGGGTTCACCCGCGAGCAGCGCGGCCAGCTCCTCGAGCAGGATTCCCGTCGAGGCCCCATCCGCGATCAGGTGGTGCAGGTCCACCACCAGCGTGGCCTCCTCCCGCGAGTCGCGGCACAGGCCCGCGCGGAAGAGCGGCGCGTGGCCCGGGTCGAACGGCCGGACGAATCCCGACACGAGCTCGTCGAGCGAGCACCCCGTCGCGCGCAGGTGCTCGAGCGCGAAGGGCACCTCCGCGTGCACGCGCTGCACGACCTCGGCCCCGTGCAGCTCGAACGACGTGCGCAGCGCCTCGTGGCGGCGCACGAGTTGTTCGAGCGCCCGCTGCAACTGCTCCGGCTCGAGGGGGCCTCGCACCCGCAGCGCGCCGGTCATGTGGTGGCCCGTGTTGTCCGAGCCCGCCCGCACGTGCACCGCGTACATCGTCTTCTGCAGCGGCGTCACGTCATGGAAGGGCCGTGGCTCGAGCGCGATGGGTGTGGGCAGCGTGCGCCCGCTCCGGCCGGCCTCCTCGAGCCGGACGGCGAGCTGGCGGATGGAGGGATGAGCGAAGACCTCGCTCACGGGAAGGCGGCGCCCGAACTCCGCGTCGATCCGGTTCACGAGCGCGAGGGCGCCCAGCGAGTGACCCCCCAGGTCGAAGAAGCTGTCGGTCACCCCGAAGCCGCGCACGCCGAGCACGTCCCGCCAGATCGCCAGCAGCCGCGCCTCCGTCTCGTTGGCCGGCTCGACGCTCTCGTGCTCGAGCTGGTCGGGCAGCTCGATGCGCGCCAGGGCCTTGCGGTCGATCTTCCCGCTCGGCAGCACGGGCATCGCCTCGAGTGCGACCCAGCGCGCCGGCACCATGTACGGCGGCAGCACCGCGCGCAGGGCCTCACGTGGAGAACCCGCCCCGTCCCTCGGCACGTAGAAGGCGACGAGCGAGAGCACGCCCGTCCTGTCCGCCTTGCCCAGCACCGCCGCGGCCGACACCCCGGCCGTTCGGAGGATCTGCGCCTCGATCTCGCCGGGTTCGATGCGGTAGCCACGCACCTTGAGCTGCGCGTCCACGCGCCCGAGCAGGATGAGCTCTCCCGTGGGCAGCCAGTGGCCCAGATCGCCCGTCCGGTAGAAGCGTCCCGGTGCGAAGGAGGGCGTCCAGAAGCGCTCACCGTCGAGCTCGGGGCGGTTCAAGTACCCGTGGGCCACCCCTTCACCGCCAATGCACACCTCGCCGATGACGCCGGACGGCAGGGGCTCGCCCCGCGCATCGACGATGAACACCTGCGTGTTCTGGATGGGCCGTCCCACGTGCACGCGCCCGCTCCCGGTCAGCTCGGCACACGTGGACCAGACGGTCGTCTCCGTCGGGCCATACATGTTGAAGACCCGGGTGGTCGTCAGCGCTCCGAGCCTCTCGAGCACGAGCGGCGGGAGCGGCTCGCCGCCCACCAACAGCAGCGAGACCCCGCGCAGCGCCTCGAGGCCGTGCGGATGCTCGAGCAGGAGCTGCAATCGCGAGGGCGTGAGCTGCACCAGGTCGGGACGGGCCCGTGAAATCAACCCCGCCAGCGCTCCGGGATCGCGCTGCTCCTCTTCCGACGCCAGCACGACCTCCCGTCCGAGCGCCAGGGGCAGCAGCGTCTCGAGCACGAAGATGTCGAACGACACGGTCGTCGTGCACAGCACCCGGCGCACGCCCTCCAGGGGCAGCGCGTGCATCATCCCGGTGAGGAAGTTCACCACCGAGTGGTGCTCGAGCATCACGCCCTTGGGCATGCCCGAGGAGCCGGACGTGTAGAGGATGTAGGCGAGGTCCGCCGGGGTGCCCTCGCGAGGCGTCCGCGCGACGTCCGGCCCCTCCGGGTCCACTCCCAGGCGCACGACGTCGGCGCCGAAGGCCCCTTCCGGTACGGACGTCCCGGCGTCCACCACGAGCGTGCGGGCGTTCGCGTCCTTCAGGAGGAAGGCGATCCGTGCTTCCGGGTAGCTCGGATCGATGGGCAGGTAACAGGCTCCGCTCTTGAGGATGCCCAGGAGCGAGACCAGCAACTCCGGCGTCCGGCCGGTCCACAGGCCCACGCAATCGCCGGGCCCCACGCCGCGCGCCTGGAGCCGTCGCGCGAGCGAACTGGCCCGGGCCTCGAGCTCGCCGTAGGTGAGGAGCTCCTCCGCACCGCGGACGGCGACGAGGTCCGGGTTCGCCCGGGCGGCCTGCTCGAAGAGTTGCTGCACCTGGAGGTGCCTGGGGAAGGCCACCTCGGCGGGGTTGAGGGCGCGCAGTCCCTCCAGCTGACGCGGGCTGACCAGGGACAGCTCGGAGAGCGCGCGGGTCCCGGGCGACTCGACGACGGTGCGCAGCAGGTGGAGGAAACTCTCGGTGAGCTGCTCGGCGACGCCCGGCGCGAAGCTGTCGTCGCGGAAGTCGAAGTCCAGGGTCAGCTGGCCCTCGTCCACGCGGTCGCTGATGTGGATCGCGAGCGCATGGGCCTCATGCCCGTTGAACAGCCATTGGATGCGCACCGGCGCGCCATCGAGCGTCTTGTCATACGCGACGGTCTGATGCGAGACGACGACGTCGAACAGCGCGCCCGGGTGTCCCAGATCCTCGAGCAGGCGATCATAGGGATAGCGAGCGGCCTTCAAGGCCTTCTGGAGGACGAGCGCGCCCCGTCCGAGCGTGGCGGAGACCGTCTCGGACGGCTCCAGCTGGAAGCGCAACGGGAGCGTGCCCACGAACATGCCGAACATCCCGAGCTGCTCGCGCGAGAACCGGTTGTGCGTGTACGTGCCAATGCAGACATCCTGTTTTCCGCTCACCCGCCCCACGAAGACCGCGGCGAGGGTGGTGAACAGACGCGCGACGGTCGTGCCCTCGCGCCGCGCGAAGGCCTGGATCGCCCGGGTCTCCGGCTGCTCCAGGTGCCTCGAGTGGCGCGTCGCCTTCGAGCTCGGCCGGAGGCTCGTGGGGCGTCCGAGCGTCGAGGGAGATTCGAAGGACGCGAAGCGCTCCCGCCGGTGGCGCCGTCCCTGGCTCCCGCCTCGGAGGCCGGTAGCGCTGCTCCTCCAGGACGAACTCCGGATAGGTGGAGCGCGGGGTGGGCCCGGCCTGCGCGGCGGGGCCGGCCGCGTGTAGAGCCGGGAGACCTCGCGCGCGAACAGCCCCAGGGAGACGGCATCCCCGATGAGGTGATGGACGTTGGCGAAGAGCAGCACGTCCTCGGCGCCCTGGCGCAGGACCGCGAAGCGGTGGAGCGGGTGCTCGAGCAGTTCGAACGGCGTGGTGGCGGCATGCTGGCACCAGCGCGCGCAGTCCTCCCGCGGCGACTCGCTCCCGCTGAAGTCGAGCACTTCCACGGAGCCGTCCGGTTGGGAGGCGAGCCGCTGCGCGACGGCTCCGTCGCGCATGAAGAAGCGCAGACGCAGCGTCGGCGTGTGCTCGATGAACAGCCGGACGGCCTCGGCGAGCCGCCGCGCGTCGACCGGGCCCCGCGCATGAAGCACGCCCGCGACGTTTCCCAGGCACGTCCCGGGCTCGAGCTGCTCCATCAACCAGATGCGGCGCTGCGCGTGGGCGAGTGGCCACTCCTGTCGCGTGTCGAAGTGCTCGACGGGTGGGGGAGCGGTCACATTGTCTCGCGAGTCCACGGGCCGATGTCTCCTGGTTCGGGCCTGAGCCCAATCACAAACGAACGGCGCAATAGACCACGTTGCCGACCCGGCGGACCAGAGGCCCCTCCGAGGAGAACAACTGGCCGCGACGCCTCACTTCTCGGGCTGGAGGACGGTCGGAGTGGGGGCGGACGAGTCCTTGTCCTCCACCCGGTACAGGCTCCGCCGGCGCGTCCCAGCGCCATGGTCAGCAGCAGGCCCACTCCCAGCAGGATGAGCAGCAGGCCAATGCCCCGGCCCCGCCCGGTGCCGATGAGCCGTCCCGCCGTGCCGGCCAGCACCCCTTCCGGGGACATCATCGGCTCCAGCACATGGTCGGTGAGCGGTCCCGCTCCCAGCAGTCCGAGCAGGGACGCCGCCTCGCCCATCATGCGCCGCAGGGCGACGACGCGGCCCTGCAGGTCGAGGGGAACCTCCAACTGCCAGACGGTATGGGCACAGCCCCACACCAGGGGAACGCAGAACATCGCGGCCCAGCCCGCCACGGCCATCACCCAGGGTGAAGGCGTGCCGCCCGCCATCCCCAGCATCAGTCCCAGCAGCGCGCCCGCGCCGAGCACGCCATCCATCTTGCGGCGGGGGCCACCCCAGGCGCTCATGGCCACGCTGCCGCACACCGCGCCCAGGCCCGAGGCGGAGAGCACCCAACCCATCACCGCGGGGGAGTTGCGCGCCAGCAGCATGGGGGGCACGAGCACTTCCACCGCGAAGACGGTCATCGACACCAGGGAGGACAGCAGCAGCAGGCCCACCAGTCCCGGGCGGGACAGCACGTAGGACAGGCCCGCGCCCAGCTCGCGCCAGAAGGCACTCGAGGGGTGCGTCGCCCGCTCCGAGGCCGAGGGGCCTGGAAAGCGCACGCGCAGCAACACCGACACGCCCAGCAGGAAGGTGGCGAAGTCGAACAGCAGCGCTCCCATCAGCCCCGTCGCCGCGACGAGCCCTCCCGCGAGCGAGGGCGCGAAGATGGCCGCGATGCCCTCCGAGCCTGCGCCATGCCCACGGCCCGGCCCGCCTGCTCGGCGGGGACCAGCCGCGCCATGGCCGCGGACCAGGCGGGACTCTGCAGCGCGCCGGCGCTCGCGCTCGCGAGGACGGCCAGATAGAGCCACCCCGGCCGCGGGATGCCGGAGAGCGTCAGCCCCACCATGCCCAGCGTGCACAGCGCGGCCGCCGTGTCCGCCAGCAGCATCACCTTGCGCTGGTCATACCGGTCCGCCACCATCCCGGTGAAGGGCATGAGCACCAGGATGGGCAGGGCGTCGCACAGGGCGATGAAGACGAAGTCCGTCACCTCCCCCGTCTTCTGGAAGAGCCACACGCCGAGCGCCAGCCGCGACACGCGCGAGCCCAGCAGCGAGATGGCCCGGCCCGACCAGACCGTGACGAAGGTCCTGAAGCCGCCAGCCGGCGGGGCGACAGGCGGGGTCAACGGTTTTCCAGCTCGTTGAGCGGCTCGACGCCCGGCCGGGGCAGCGAGGAGATGCGCCGGTAGAGCGCCTCGCCGTGCTCACCGCCCGAGGAGGGGAACTTCTCCAGGTACATGAGCCGGAAGCCCGCCTCGCGCAGGAACGCGTCCACCTCCTCGAAGAGCGCGCACCCCTCGTAGCGCCGCTCGAAGTTCAGCTCGGTGAAGACGGTGTCGATGGACTCCAGCGTCCGCGGGGCGCCACGCAGGGCGAGCAGCTCGCCGCCTTGGATATTCATGTAGAGCACGTTGTACCTGCCGCTCAGCCCGTGCCGCTCCATCAGCGTGTCGAGCCGGAAGCTCGGCACCTCGAGGCGCGTGGGCGCGTACTGCGCCACGAGCTCCTCTCCCACCAGCCGCTTCCAGTACTCCTGGTCCGGGGCGAGTGTGGAATTGAGGGTGGGCACGCCCGGCACCATGAAGTACGGGGAGACGCCGTCCTGGTCCGACACGGCCGCGTTGAGGCACAGCACCCGCTTGGACGCGTTGCGCTCGAGCAGGGCGAAGTCCTCGGGATTGGGCTCGAGGCAGAGCACCGACTCGAAGCCCGCGTCGAGGAAGGCCCCGATGTTCTCGCCGATGTGCGCTCCGGCGTAGATGACACCCCTGGGCTTCACGAGGTGGGTCTGGAATAGCGTGCGCAAGGTATACATGGCTGGGGCTCCTTTCCGCTGGGAACCCTCAGGCTACACGAGCCCCTTGCGACCTCCCAATGCCTTCTCCGCCTCGTGTCTGGCCCTGCCTTGACGTTGTTGCGGGGCGACGGTTAGGTTGCTCCAACCAGAAGGGATTCAATTCATGTCATCTCGGCCCATCGACGTCCGCACCCGGCTCAGCCCCGAGGAATTCAAGCGGACGTACATCGTGGGAAACCGCCCGGTGATCGTCACCGACGCGATGGACAACTGGAAGGCACGCGCCTGGACGCCGGAAGGACTGCGCCGCGTCTTCGCGGACGCGCCCATCGGCGTCTCGGACGACGGGCCGTATGCCATCGCCACTCTTTCCTACGATGACTTCCTGCGGCACCTGCGCGAGGCGGAGACGAGCGATGGACCGCCGGACGGCAGCATCGCCCACCTGCGCTACCTGCGTGCGCGCGAGCAGTACGCGTTCGACCGCATCCGCGGCGAGTGGTCCAAGCCCTACTTCATGCCGGAGGGCGGCTACTGCGTTCCCCTGGCGCCCTTCCGCCAAGATCCGTCCCAGGTGCGCTTTCCGGGCTTCAACCTCTACGTCTCGCCGCGCGGCGCCGCCAGCAAGCTGCACATCGATGGGCTGCGCACCAACTCGGTGCTCTGTCAGATTCACGGGGTGAAGCGCTGCTTCGTCATCCCCCCCGACCAGGCCCACCTCGTGCCCTCGCGCGCCGAGCGTCAGGCCCGCAAGGGCCGGCACCTGTCGCGGCATCCGGAGCCGGACTTCGGCAAGGCGACCGCCATGCAGTTCGACCTCCATCCGGGAGAGATCATGCTCTTCCCGCATGGCTGGTTCCACGAGGTGCACACGCTGAGCACCAGCATCTCGCTGTCCTGGAACTTCGTGCTCACCGACGAGGCGCGCCAGTTCATCCCCTGGTACATGAACGCGCTCGTGATGGACCGCCAGAAGCTCAACGTGGGCTGAGGCCCCGGGGGGAGGCGCTCAGCCCTCCACCCCTTCGCGCTCGCTGCGCGCGATGTAGTCACTGAGCAACGACAGCGCGGCCGCCCCATCGTTCTGGTGGATCTTCTCCACGGCCCGCATGTACGTGAGCAGCAGCTTCTCGCCCCGGCTCGCGCCAGCGTGCTCGCCCGCGTACTCATCGCAGTACGCGGCGACGGTGCCGTGGAAGTAGCGCGCCAGCTCGAGATGCAGCGGACCCTGGTGCCCGGCGGCCCAGGCGAACAGCTCGTCGCAGTACTGACGGCCGCCCTCGGACTTCATGTACTGCTCCAACCCCTTGTAGTTGAGCTGGCCCGTGTCGGCGATCCGCGCGTAGTGCCGGGCGGAGATCAACCGGAGCGAGGACGGATCCGCATGGACCGTGCGCTCCCACTCGGGACGGCCGCGCGCCGCGGCCAGCAAGCCGAGGAACTGCTCGAAGTTCTCCTTGAGGTGCAGCTCGTGCTCGGGCACCCATTCGTCCGTGATGGGCCGCTCCCGGGCACGCTCCGCCGGAACCGGAAGGGCTCCCACGTAGGCCACCGCCGCCGCGGCGCGGAGGTCCACGTTGGCGGTCTCGTCCCGGACGAGGCTCCCGAGCAGCGAGCGCAGCACGGGCAGCTCGGTGGGCTGCTTGAAGGCATACACCTCCCCGTGCTCGAGGAAGTCATTGTGGAAGAGCGAGGCGAACCCCGCGTGCAGGAGCGCGGAATGCACGTGGTGCACGGACACGAAGGGCTTGGGCTCCTCCAACCCCGTGCCAATCTGGAAGTCCCACAGGTTCGAGTTCAACACCGCCACGCCGTCCGGCGTCAGCCGTGAGTGCACGAGCGCGAAGAACTCCTGGGTCACGCAGTGCGCGGGAATCTGCTGGCCCGCGAACACGTCGACGATGATGTAGTCGTACATCCGCGAGGTCTCCTTGAGGAAGACCCGCGCATCCGCCGTGACGAGGTTGACGTTGGGGTGATTGAGGATGGGCACGAAGCGCCGGGCGATGCCGTCCATGGAGGGATCGATCTCCACGGCGGTGACGTGCGCTTCGGGATCCATGGCCACGATCGACGCCACGACGCCGCCCAGCGCCGTGCCGAGCACGAGGTAGTTCTTCGCCTTGCAGGGCATACCCGAGGCTCAGGTGCAGCGTGGTGAACTGCTCCTTGAGCGGCCGCGCGGGGTACACGGTGGTGTGGACGTAGTTGCGCGACGGCATATAGGAGAGTGCCTCCTCGCCGTCCTTGTCCTGGGAGCGCAGGATCTTGATGTTGCCGTAGGGGGTTTCGCCCGCGTACACCACGGCCGCGTCGTGGACGCCCCGGGTGGACGCGTCGGTGTGCCACTGGGCATACGCCAGCACCCCCACCACCATGACCGAGGCGAAGACGGCCGCCGACTTCGCGCGGCCGATGAGCACCGCGCCGACGAGCACCGCGAGCACCACCGTGGACAGCAGGACGTAGAGCGTCCCCACCACGCCCACCCGGGGAATCAGGATGAAGGAGGGGATGAGCGAGCCGGCGATGCTGCCCATGGTGGAGATCGCCATCAGGTTGCCCGCCACCGCGCCCGCCCGCGTGTCGGACGGTCCCGTCGTGGACAGCATGCCCACCAGGAACGGGGACGTCTGGCTCAGGGCGAGCATGGGCAGGACATACAGCGCCACCGTCGCCACCGCGGGGGGCACGCCGTTGACGGCGGTGGGGTTGCCCAAGACGTCGCGCAGCCCGAAGCAGAAGTCGAGAATCCCTCCCACCAGCACCAGGTTCACCACCAACACGTACGCCGCCGCGCCTCCCAGCAGGGCCAACAGGTAGCCCACCGACTTCAGCCGCGCCGAGGCCCGCCCGCCCACGTAGTAGCCGAGTGACAGCGCGATCATCACCAGCGAGAGCAGGGAGCCGGTGACGTACATGGAGGAACCAAACTCCGTCTGCAGAACTCGAAACGCACACATCTCGAGGAGCATGACGTTGAACCCACCCACGCCCGCGAGCGCATAGGAATACGCGGTGTTCAGCGTGAGCCCGCGGGACGGGTCCGACGAGGACGGAGCCATGTCAGCTGGCCTTTCGCACTCTGCGCGTGGTCCGCGGCGCCTCTTCGAACAGCTCGCGCTGCAACTCGGAGAAGAACGCGATCCAGAGCGTCCACATCTCCTCGGCCCCCCGGACGACGGCGGCCGAATCCGGAGACTCCTTGCCCTTCTTTTCGGACTTGAGCGTGGCGTTCGCGCTGCGCACGTGCTCCGGCTCCTGCTGCGCATGGATGGTCACCCACGGCAGCTGCTTGACCGCGGTGACACGCTTCACGGCACGCCCGATGCCGCTGACCATCGGGTAGTCGGCCACCTCGGTGCCGTAGAGGAAACCCAGGCCCTGCAGCGCCTCACGCGAGGCGACTTCGTACCGCTCGACGAGCTTGCGCGTCGCGGGCAGGGGCTCCACGTCGACGAACGCCTCGCGCGCGAAGCCCACGTCGGTCATCGTGCTGATGTAGATGCGCTCGTGTGCGCGCTCGATGTCTCCTTCCCCCAACTCCTGCCACAGAATCTTCGAGATGGCCGTCTTGTCCTCGAGCTTCGGCACCACCGAAATCAAACGAGACAGGAAGGTGGGGAAGTAGTGCAGTGGATGCCACCACTGCGCCAGGAAGACCGTCACCTGTTCCTCGTGAGAGGCTCACGCTTGACCGCCTCGAAGAAGGGATGCCGGACCAACTCATTGCGCAGGCGATTATCGAGCAGCTCACGTGTAATGGACTGGGACATGGAGATCACTCGCCGTGGGATGAAGGGCGTTGAACGAGACCACAGGGAGTGGTGGTAAATCAACCCATGCAGCCGCGGCTTTCCTAGCGGTTGGAGGCGGGGCGGGCCGTTGTGAGCAAACTCATGCGCCATGCCCCCTCGTGCTGGCCGAGCCCCCGGGCGGGGAGCCATTGGTGCTACCTCGTGACGGGCTGGATCGAGAGCCGACGCACCCGGACGAAGTCTTCCTCCAGCGTCACCCACGCGGGCAGACGCCGCCTCAGCGCCGTGGTCTCCGGCGTCGCGCGGCCCGGGTGAAGCTCACGCACCTGGAGTGTCACCGGGGAGTCCCCCCTCAGCTCGAGGTGCCCCGTCCACTCCCCCGAGGGCGGTGTCACCACGCGCATCGCCACCTCGGGCCCCGTCCCCTCTGGCGTGGAGGGCCCGGAGGACAGCGTCCAGCCAGCGATGGACTCGCGGGGCAGGCGAAGGGTGAGCGAGGCTCCTGGCGCCCCACGCCAGCGCACGGTGGCGGTCCAACGGGCGGCCTCCGAGTCCACCACCTCCACCGACAGGGGAAGGGGCGGCGCGTCGGGAGTCGCGGCCGGGAGCCGGACCGTCGCCGAACGCCGCTCCCGCGCGGAGAGCCCGGGCACGTCCTCGCCGAGCCCAAGCCCATCCTCCGCCTCCAACTCCAGCTCGGAGTGCTCTTCGTGCTCCACGTGGGTGAGGATCAGCCGCCGGGGCCGCTCCGGGGTGTAGGGCGGCGTCAGCGCGAGCGCGCCCAGGCCCGCCACGCCGAGGACGGCGAGCCTCGTGGCCACCCACCCCGGGCGGATCGGGGCCTCCACGGCCACCCAGAGGGGAAGGGCGGTGAGCGCGGTGGGGAGCGCCACCAGGAGGGCGATGGCGGCATCCAGGGGAAAGCCCGCCATGAGCCTGCCGGCCACGGGGACGAACAGCTCCAGCAGCGGCGTGGCGGCCTGCGTGGTGACGAGCAGGCCCGGCAGGCACGCCAGGACGAGCGTCACCCGCGCGAGGCGCGGACGCCAGCACGCCACGAGGAGCGCCACCGCCCCGGGCAGGATCCACCACGGGCCCACGTAGGCCACGCCCAGTCCTCCGGCCATGAGCGCCGAGGACACCAGCAGCCAGAAGAGCAGCACGCCGCTGGCCCGGGCCAGCGCCACCCGCCGGGACCCGGGGGCTTCCCCGCTCCGGTGCCGCTCCGCCAGCGCCCGCGCTCCCAGCAGTCCGCAGAGCGTGAGCGCGCCGAAGGTGACCACTCCCAGCCAGGGCGTGGCGTACCAGCCATGGGGACGGCCCAGACCGAAGCCCAACAGGAGCGCGCCCAGCACGGGCGGCAGCAGCGCCAGGCCCACGGCGAGCAGCACACCGCCGAGTGCCCCCAGCATCTTCCCGGGCGACACCCCGGCCGAGCGCCACGCCGCGGCGAGCGCGGCGAGCACGAGCAGCCCCGAGAGCCCCAGCAGGGCGAGGGCCGCGGCGCGCCCATGGGCGATCATCCCCACGCCGAGCACGTCGTAATAGGTGCTGGGGCCCGCGCCTTCCTCGCCCGGCCGGGGTCCCCGGCCAACTCGCGCACGAGCGCGAGGGTGTTGTCGCCCATGTGCTGGAGGCTTCCAGGCTCGAGGCGCTCCAGCCGATCCAGGGGCGTGTGGTAGGCGTAGCCGTCCTGGAAGAGGGCCATGTCCATGCCCGGCAGCCCGCGCTCGGTGAAGACGCGGAAGTCGGTGTCCGAGGGGACGGCCTCGATGATGTCCTGTCCGATCACGGAGCCGAGCGGGTGGGGGGCCGCGCGCGCGTAGGCCTCGAGGAGCCAGGGCTGGGCGGGGCTCGCGCGAAAGAGGATGGAGGGGCCGCGAGGCCCCGCCGCGTCGAGGTTGAGGAAGGCGCTTCGCCTGCCGTGCCCAGGGGTGTTGGAGGAGTCCGGCCGCGCCCACCAGTCCCGCCTCCTCGGCGCCGTTGAGCCCGAGCAGCACGGTACGGGTGGGCCGTGGTCCGGCGGCGAGCGCCCGCATCACCTCCACCGAGGCGGCCACGGCGAGCGCGTTGTCTCCCGCTCCCACACCCAGGTACGACGAGTCATGGTGCGCGCCCAGCAGCACCGCCTCGCCGGGCAGCTCTCCGGGCAGGCGCGCGAGGACATTGAGCGCGCGGTAGTCCACGGTCGTCCACCCGTTGAACCACGTTCCCTCGCGCGCTGCACCCGCACCTCGAGGCCCGGGATGGCGCGCAGTTGCTCGGCGAGGTACTCGGCGGCTCGTTCCTGCTCCGGTGTGCCGGCCACGCGCGGGCCTCGCGCGAGCTCGCGCAGCACGGGCCGGCGCGCGCCTCGGAGAATGAGTCGGCGGGCGTGTCGGGGCCGCGGGGCACGGGGAGCCGGTACGACGCCCGGACGAGGCCCAGCACCAGGGCGGCCACGGCCAGGGTAAGGGTCCAGGTCTTCACCGCGGAGCTTGGCTGCTTCATGGGTCTCCAGGACGATGGTGGAGGATCCCCGCCCGCTCCACCAGCCTCGATTCGCGCGGACGCGGCGCGCCGACCCAAGCGCGCCCGTCCGTGGGTTCCGGCCTAGAGGGATTCCAGGAACGCGAGCACCGCGGCCCTGTCGGTCTTGCTCAGCGCCTCGAACCTGTCGCGGCTGTTGGTTGCCTCGCCGCCGTGCCAGGCGATGGCCTCCATCAGCGTGCGGGCACGCCCATCATGCAGGTAGCGCACGTTCTGCGCGCCGCCCTGGACGAACTTGAGCGAGCCGATGCCCCAGAGCGGGGGCGTGCGCCACATGCTGGGTCCGGCCTGGCCTTCGGTCAGCGTATCGGCCAGCCCTGGCCCCATGTCGTGGAGCATCAGGTTGGTGTACGGGTGGATGGTCTGGTTGCGCAGCTCGGCGAACGGATGGTTCGCGCCGGTCTTCAACTGAGGGGTGTGGCAGGTGCCACACCGAGCCTGGGCGAACAAGGTGCCACCGCGGCTGATCTGCTCGGGGTTCACGTCATGCTCGGGCGCGACGCGCATCCCGGTGGGGTAGCCACTGCGCAGGCTGCGCTGGGCCGGGACCCCGAGCAGCGAGAGGTAGGCGGCGAGCCGATCGATCTCCGTCTCGGAGATGGACGTGGCCGCGGTGGATGCGTTGCAATTGGCCACGCCCTTCTGGCAGTCGAGCGTCTTGTAGACGGGGGAGGTGACGCCCAGATCCTTGAGGAGCGCGGCGCCCGACTGATGGCGCAGACTGGCCTTGCCCGCCTTCCAACCAAACCGGCCGAGATGCAGCTTGCCGGTCTCCGGGTTGTAGGCCCAGTTGGGCACACCCTTCACGCCATCACCGTTCGCATCACTCGGGTCGGCCAGGGCCAGGAGCGTCGACTCGTCCACGGCCTCGAGCAGGCCCAGGCCGACGACCTGGGGCGCCTGCCGGACGGAGTAGTGCGCGGGCACGGGTCCCTTGAAGGCGTAGACGGGCTTCTGCAATTCGACCGTCTCGCCATCGGGCAGGGTGCGCACGGTCTTCTCGTACGACTTCACGGAGACCGAGTAGTCGGGCGCGCCCACGGCCTTGGCCCGCTGCTGCACGTTGATGCCGTAGGTGGGATCCGGAGTGTTCCCCGCGCTGGAGCTCGCCGCGGCGGTCTCGATGGTCATGGTGTCCAGCGTGCTGCCCGGCGTGGACACCTTGCTGCGCCCGTTGAGCGCGTGGCACTCGATGCACCGGATGTTGTTGTAACGAGGCCCCAGTTGATTGGCGTGCTGGGTGAACGCGGGGTTGATGTCCGGGCTCTCGGAGTGCTTCCCGTCGACGAACGAGGTGTGGAACAGCCGCCGCCCCTCGACGAAGCGCTTGGTATCGGCGATGCCGATGTTGTTGGCCATCTGCTGGAACACCCGGTGCGGCTCCTCGGAATAGTTGTAGGAGACGCTGGCCTCGCCACCCAGCAGGGTGCTGTCGGGCAGGGGGACGGAGTCGAGGATGGGGGCAACGCCATACCACGCGCGGATGCCCACGCCCACCTGGTACAGGTTCTCGAAGGAATAGTAGCGGCTGCCTCCGCCATCGATGATGGCCTTGTTGTCGGCCGTATGCGGGAGGAACGGCGCGGGAGCCAGCTCGATCACGTCACCCACCTTGAACGGGGTGCCGGGCTTGGGGGCGCGCCAGTTGTCGGTGATCACGACCATGCAGTCTTCCCGTGCCGAGGTCGCGTGGCAGGTGTTCTTGCCTCCCTCGGTGGGATTCTGGAAGCCGACGTTCATCTTCCAGCCGTAATCCCGGATGTCGGGATCATCGCGGCGGAACGCGCTGAGGCCCGTGTTGATGAAGGTTCCATCGTTCACGCGCAGGGAGATCTCGATGCGCGAACGACCGGCCGGGACCTGGTCACGGATCATGAGACCGAAGGTCCGGTTCTGGAAATACCACGTCGGGAAGGTGAAGTAGTTGCCTGGTCCGACATCAGGCTCGAACCAGGGCTCGCCTCGCTCGCGGGCATGCCGGTTGGTCGGGCGGAAGCCGGCCAGGGTGACCAGGGTTCCGTCGGCCTCGGTGTATTGGATCTGCTCGGCCACTGGCGTGCCGACGGCGTAGAGCGGGACGTATTCCGTTGCGCCCAGCCCGGGGATGGGCACGGGCACGGGAGCGGCCTCCGCGGCCGGCGGCGTCGTGGACACGGGGCTCTGCTGCGACGGGTCGTCACTGGTCCGCGAGTCCGTGGCTTCGCCGCAAGCAGTGAGGGACAACATGGCCGCGAACAACGCGGGCAGGGCGACGGCCGGAGGTGGCTGCGCGAGATTTCTCTTTCGCCCAGCGGATGAGGTTCGGGTCTTCATTTCATTTCTCCTCAAATAGAGGCATCGGCGCTGCTCGTTTCTTTTACCTAGCCGCAAGATAGGAAAACAAGAACTTCTTGTGAAAGTGTGATTCCCTGTTTGTTGTAGGATGATTAATCCATCTTTCTCAAAGGATGGGAGGGATGTGGGAGGTTGGCGCAGCGGTAAGGAAAAACCGCTGACAGTTCAGCCCCACGGATGAAGCCATTCTCCAGCCGACCTGATAGCGATTGTATCGGGTTGGTGTCGAGTCCCACCCCGTCTCATTCAAGCAGGGGAAGACGAGGGGCTCTTTTGTCCGTGGAGAGGTTCTACGGGATCGAGCCTCGAGCGGGAGCCGAGGGGCGCGAGCCGCCTCGGCCCGAGCCATGCCCTCGGCGATCACCGTCGTCTTGGCATCGGCGTAGTGCTGCACGTACTTCCAGGTATGAGACGCCAGTTCCCGCCACGGAGTGGCGGGTGCTTCGTCCCAGAGGGCCTCACTTCTCGATCTGGAGCGGGGCCCAGTCGGGAGGCCAGCCCGGGGTGAGCTGGAGCGGGGCCCAGTCGGGAGGCCAGCCCGGGGTGAGCTGGAGCGGGGCCCAGTCGGGAGGCCAGCCCGGCTGGAGTTGAGCACCGCCGGTTTGGCGCTCGGGGGCGGGGGACGTCGAGGCCTGGGCGCTCCCGGCCAACATCAAAACCAGGGCCGCCGCGGAACCGATGACTTGCTTCATGTTCCTGCTTCCTTTCACGGTGTCTCCAACGTTGCTCAACCGCGCTGGAGTGCGTTGGGTTCACTCTCCGGTGAACTCCGGAGAAGCAGAGTATCCACGATTCGTGCCCGCTCGGCTACCGTCAGATTCGCATGTGCACTATGCGTTCTTGCATGCGGCTGGAGGGAGCGAGGAGGCCGGCCTTGCCGTCCTCCTCTGGCTCGAGAGTCACCGCGGGCGCTTACAGCACCGTGAATGGTGCTGAAACCCCTTCATAGGGACTGATCTGCCCGGTCCATCCAGACTTCCAGTGGCCCTTGTGGCGGATGCGGTAGGTTCCGGCCGCGGCGTTCTTCGTGTCCCAGGTAATCGTGATCTTGGAGTAGGAGATGCCACTCCGTTCCCACCGGTAGGTCGTTTCCGGAGCCCAGTCCCACGCGATCGCGACCCACGTGTCATTCACCTGTTTTTCGACCGCCAGGAACGAGCCCTGCGTCTGGAGATTGTTGTTCGGATGCCCGCCCCAGTACTGCACGGTCACCGGCTTCCCCGCGCGTAGCTCGCGGCCGGCTGGGTGATCACGCTCCCGAAGTCCTTGTCCAGCGGCTTGTCGTCCAGCACCACCTTCGGGGTGAGATCGACCGTCAGGCCCGTCACGTCCTCGGGCGTGGGGCCGGCCGGGACGTCGGCACCGCTGACGATGGCCTTGCTGAGCTTGACATATTCCTGCTGGAAGGCGGCCAGCTCGTTCGGGCCGAACTGCGTGCAGGCTCCCTCATACCACTGCAGGGCGTACTCCTCCCGGGTGGCCAGGTAGGACGCGTACGAGTTGGAGAGCCCGGCGATGACCGCCGTGTCGACGCCGACGCTCGCGAGCTCCGTCTTCACCGTGTCCTCCAGGCGGCGGCCGGCCATGGTGGTCACCTCGGTGGGGACGGCGACGATGGCCAGGTTGCCGATCTTCAATACCTGGAGGGGCATGATCTGCGGGGTCATGGTCGGACCGTTGATGTTGAGTCCCGCCACGCCGGTCGGAATCAACACGGGTTTTTCCGCATGGCACTGCTTGTACGCCGCGTCGCCGGTGGCTGGCCACGCGAAGGCGAAGACGCCGCCCAGGAGCTGGAAGAGCGCCGCCTTGCCGGCGCCCTCGCTCCACTGCACGCTGTCCACCGTGGTCCCGTTCGGGAAGAGCGGCGAGGGGCTCGGATTGTCATACGGGCTGCCGGCCGAGAAGGACGCCCCCATGCCGGCCGCGCAGGTCGTGGTTCCCGCGGAAGCGACGTAGAGCGTCCGCATGTCCACCCACTCGTGGCGGAAATCCACCGAGCCGGTCAGCTCCCGTGTCGCGCCGTCGTAGAGCTCCTTCGCCTTGTTGTATTGCTTGAGGGTGGCGTTCTCCAGGCTCTTGTTCTTCTCGAACGTCAAGTCGGGGGGCGCCTGGCCGAACCCGATGTTCGGCGTCACATCGCCGGCGTTGGCCTGGGCGAACGCGGCCACGAACGTCTTGGACGCCGGGTAGTTCGTCCCCTTGTCCTTCTCGAAGAGGTACGACGCCCAGCCCTTGTTGTCGCCGCTGATCAACTTGTTCTCGGGGCCGATGCTGTCCGGGTGCACCGCGTACCAGTTCACCATGCCGAGCTCCTCGCCATCGAGGCCGACGAGCTTCAGGAGCGTCATGGTCTTGTCCGTGATGCCGTCATACCGGGCCCGCTCCGCCGCGGGGTTGTTGTTGTAGGCTTCCACCGCGCGGTTCCCGCCGACGCCCTCGATCGTTCCCTCGTTGACGAGGATCCTTCCGGGCTTCACGTTGTTGTGGGCGCGCAGGATGGACTGGTAGATGCCGTCCACGATGGCATCGAAATTCTGTTTCACGAACCCGTTGACGGTCGCGTCATACAGGAAGTACCCCGAATAGCCCCCGGGGCCGCTGTGGGTATGCGTCGCCGACAGGAGGACGTTCTTCGTGTTGTAATACTGCGCGAGCTCGGCATTGGCCGCGATCTTCTCGCTCACTTTCAGTTTGACCATCTGGAAGAGCTGGCCCAGGTCGGCGCTGACGAAGACGACCCGTCTGGCGCCGTCGCCGATGACGAAAGCCCGTGACCGCAGCCGCATGTGGATGCCGGCGGTCTTCTGCTCCGATACGGCGAACCCCATCATCGTGATCTCTCCGGCCGGGCCGGTGATGTCGTAGATGCCGCTCCCGATGAGGAAGACGTTGCCACCGGATTGGGCGGTCACACCGCTCATGCCCTGCTCGCTCCGGAGAGGTGCCGTCTCTTCCGACGGCGCACCGTTGTTCCGGGCGCTGTCCAGACACCCGGGAGCACAGAGAATGCTTCCCCAGAGCAGTAACGAGAGAATCCGATGGCTCGTGGCCATGATTGCGCGCATGAACATCCTCCTATCTGTTCCTGGAAAACAAACAAAAGCAGCGGGCAATGTACCAGTCATGTGGTTTTCACGAATGCACACAATTCAACATCGTGCCCGATGCTGAACAGTCCGCGCTCGAGGTCGGACGGGCAGGGCCAACTGACGGCCCTCCGAGCTGGCCGGCCTCTCCTCCCTTTGTGTCCAGCCCTACGCCCGCGTCACGCTGGGCCCGCGGTGACCGTCCGTCAGGTGGCTCTCCACGAGCCCGACAATGGCTCTGGACTGGTACCCCCGTGCCAGCTGGATGACCTTGGTGGCGAACGGACCATACTGCTCACCGAGGTTCGTGAGCTGCGTCGCCCAGTGGAGGATGTCCCGCATGTTGCCGGCCAGCGCGAGTTGGTGAAGCACCGCCAGTTGCTCCTGGGGTGGGGGAGTCAGCTGTTGGGCGTCGTATTCTCGCGCGGCGGGTTGTTCCCGGGTGGGCTCGTATGTCCAGCGCAATCCCAGGCAGGTGCTCATTTCCTTCAACAGCACCTCGTAATCGATGGGCTTGGCGATGAATGCGTTGGCGCCGGCCGCCAGACTCCTGTCCCGATCATCCTGTGCGGCGCTGGCGGAGACGGCGAGAATCGGCACTTCCCGCCCATGCGGGAACTGGCGAATCCGGTGCGTGGCCTCCAGACCGTCCATCACTGGCATCATGGTGTCCATCAGGATCAAGTCCGGCTGGAGGATTCGCGCCTTGTCCAATCCCTCGAGGCCGTTCTCCGCCTCGGTCATCTCGAAGCCAAGCCGGCCCAGCAGCTCGACCACCATCGCCCGGTTCTCGGCCACATCGTCCACCACCAGGACCTTCTTGCGCGGCCCCTGATAGCCAGTCACGAGGCCGTCCGGCGGTGGCGCCTCCGTCTCGACCTTCACCACCGGCAGCTCCAGCTCGAACCAGAAGGTGCTGCCCTGACCGACCCGGCTCTCGACCTGGATATCCCCGCCCATCAGCCGCACGAACTGCCGGCTGATGGCCAACCCCAGGCCGGTTCCCCCCTGCCGGCGCCGCGCCTCGCCCACCTGTTCGAACGGCTGGAACAGGATGCCCAGCTGGTCTTCGCTGATGCCGATGCCGGTATCCCGCACCTCGAAGCGTATCTGTTCAGGAGGTGTCAAGCGCACGCTCAGCCGTACCTGGCCGCTATCGGTGAACTTGACCGCATTGGATAACAGGTTGAGCAGCACCTGGCGCAAGCGCTTCTCGTCGGCTCGCACCCAGGCGGGCAGGTCCGGTGTCATGTCGCAGGTGAAGTCCAATCCCTTCTGCGCCGCCCTGACGCTGATCATCTCGGTGATGGTGCGCAGGAAACGGGCGAGCTGGAGGTCCGTGACGTAGAGCTCCAACTTGCCCGCTTCAATCTTTGCGAAATCCAGGATGTCGTTGATCAGCGTCAGCAGATGCTCGCCGCTTTGTTGGATCACGTTCACACCCGCGATTTCCCGTTCATCCAAATTCTTGTCCCGGCGGAGTATCTGCGCGTAGCCCAGAATGCCGTTCAGCGGGGTGCGCAGTTCGTGGCTCATGTGGGCCAGGAACGTGCTCTTGGCGAGGTTGGCCGTTTCGGCCGCGTCCTTTGCTCGCCGCGCCTCGGCGAATACCGTTTCCAGGTGGCCGATGGTCTCGGCCAGGCGCTGCGTCATGATGTTGATGCTGAGGGCGAGCACGCCGATCTCGTCGCTCGATTCGACCGCGGCGCGCGCGGACAGGTTGCCGGCCGCCACCTGTTCCGCCACGCCGGTCAGACGGTGCACCGGACCGACGATGTTGCGCCAGAACAGGAAGGCCATGGCGAAGCTGAAGATGACGGCCACCAGCCCGCCCGCCACGGATTGCAGGCGCGCCTTGGCGAGGCTGCTGCGCGCCCGCGCCAGATCTATCTGCAACTGGGCCTGCTGCCGCTCGGCCACCTTCCCCAACAGGCCGAGCAGGATGTCCGCCTGCGGTGTGACCTGGGTGCGGTACAGGTACAGGTCCTCGTACGCGTGGTCGCCGCCGAGAATGCTGACGAGTTCCAGCGCCAGCTCCGCGAATCCGGCCCGATCCCTCGCGATGCCATCGAGCGTGGCCCGCTGCTCGGCGGACAGCAGGTGGCGCTTGCCGGACAGCTCATTCCAGATCGTCGCGTTGGTCGCCAGTTGTGGCCCGTAGGCCAGCTTGAAATTGAGTTCCCCCGAGGCGCCGTACGCCATCAGGTTGGTCGCCATCGCATCGAACGAGGTCTGGAAGCCCAGCATGTCGGCCAGCAGCTCGCGGTTCCGAGGTGAGGCACCACGTGTCTTCTGAAGATCGATCATCGCATCGATCTTCTCCAGGATCTGGATCCGCAGCGCTTGAATGTCGACCCGGGCGAGCCGTAGCGCGGGCCGGTTCTGGAGCGGGTTGTCATGCAGCTCGAACAAGTGCTGTGGCAGCTTGACCCAGCGCGCATAGGTCTCGGTCAGTTCGGCCACCCACCGGCTTCTTCGTCGGGCCCGTTGACGGACATCGCCTGCAGCGAAGCCAGACTGTCCTCGAAGGACTTTCTCGCTCTGTGGTATTGCTCGATGTCCAGCGGATCGGACAGCACCAGGTAGCCGCGCACGTGCAGTTGCATCCGCAACAGGCTGGCCTGCGCCTGCGCGGATGCCAGCGTCGCCGGCCCGCGCACGCCCTCGGTGCGGTTGATGTCCTCGGTGGCGCTGCGCCCGGCAACGAAGCCCAGCGCCACGACCAGCAGCGTGACAGCGGCCAGCGTGCCGAATCCGAGCGTGAGCTTGCGTCCGATGCCCAGGGGCTTCAAGTGGTCAGAACCCCATGGAGACCCGATAGGCGCGCCGTTGCCGCTCGCGCCCGAGCCGGAGGGTGATTTCCTCGAAGTCGACGGCGGCCGCCTTCAGGGCCGCTTCCGGGCTCAACTGGCCGCTCTCGGCTTCCGCCAGGTGAACGTCGAGCGCCTGCCAATAGCTGTAGGTACCGGGAACGCGCAGATAGGGCAACTGCAGCCGGTTGCCGAAATTGTCGGAATAGGCGCGCAGGTAGTCGCGGATGTCCGCCTCGTCCCAGCCCGCCTTCAGGTACGTGTCGAGCCGCCCGCTGCCGTGGGGTGGCAGGAAGTGGAAGCGGCGGCCCGGGTCGATGCCATCCCAGCCGCGCGCCGCGTATACCTGGGACTTCTCCTTGGTCGCCATCAGCGCCAGCAGGTAATAGGTCGCTTCCGGCGCCTTCGAGTACTTCGAAATCACGCCGGCCCACGAGCCGCCGGTGGTATTGCCCACCCGGTTCGGCTGTCCGGTCTTGACCCACTTGTGCTGCGCGATGTTGTAGTAGTCGTGGGTGCCCGGAATGGGAGCGGCGCCAATCTTGCCCTTGACCTTGCTCCCTTCCTGCTGTGCCAGCGCGCTCAGGTCGCCCCAGGTGAAGGTGAGTGCGGCGCGCCCCGCCAGGAAGTAGTCCCAGCTCTTTCCCAAGTCCCAGGTCAACATCTCCTTGGGCCCAAAGCGGACCAGCTCGACCAATACCTCGAGCGCCCGTATGTGGCCGGGGCTGTCGATCAGTGGTTTCATGGTCTTTGGATCGAACCAGTACAGCCTGGGATTGTCCGGTCCGATCACGAACGGCGCCGACAACGACATGAAGTTGAACATGCCCTGCGCACCGGGCTTCAGCCCTATCCCCAGGCCATTGTCGGGGATGCCATCGCCGTTGAGATCGCGACCGTTGAAGTATTCAGCCACATCCCGGAACTGCTCCCAGGTCGTCGGTACGGCCAGCGCATAGCCGAACTTCCGCATGAAGGCGGCCCGGTGCCGTGGGTCCTCGAGCAGGTCGCGGCGGTAGTACATGACCTGTCCATCGTGGTCGTTGGCGACCATGTATTTCTTGCCGCCGTAGGAGAGCAGACCGCGCGGGCCCGGCAGCACCTCATCGATGTCCCACTTCGGAAAGCGCGGGTCGTTATAATACTTGTCGTAGGCGATGATGTAGTCGCCGGCCACCAGTTCGCCCAGCCACCAGGCACCGGCGATTGCCGCGTCGTATTTGCCGGTACGATTGGTCATGTCGGAAATCAAATTGGCGAACATTTCCTCATGCGGCAGGTAGACGATGTTGAGCCTCGCACCCGTGGCCGCTTCGAATTCATCCTTCAATTCCAGCACCGGCCTCCCGACCAGGCGGCTGTTGACCACCAGCACCGTCACGCTCTGGCCAGCGAATGGGCAATTGCCGGGCTTGCACGGTTGCACCACCCGGGGCGGAACGATATCGCCCATCTTGACCACGGACGCGTCCGCGGGAGCGGTCGGCTGCGATTGTTCCTGGTCCGCGCCCCACGCGGACAACACGAGCAACGGGAGCAGTCCTCCCAGCCAGGTCATCTTGCGGCTCATCTCACGTCTCCTCCCGAGGATGGGCGAGCGGGAGTCCGAGCGCACGCGGTCCAAGAGCCCGCTCGCTGGTCTACGCCTTCTCCCTGCTCATGCACTCGGCATTGCTTCGCGATAGGTACGGCCGGCCAGACTCGCCACATAGGTCATCAGCTCCAGGGGCTCCACCGGCTTGGCCGGTACATCTGGTATCCCGCCAGGAGCGCCCGTGTTCGATCCTCGGGGCGAGCGAACGCCGTCAGCGCCAGTGCCGGCACGGCCCCCTTGCTCCCGCGGCAGCCGCCGTACTCTCTGGATCAACGAGTACCCATCCTCCTCCGGCATGCCGATGTCGCTCACCAGCACCATTGGATGGAAGCGGGCGAGCTCCGCGAGTGCCTCCGCCGCCGAGCACACCGTCCGCACCTCCGCACGGTGCTCCGCCAGAACCAACCCAATCAACTGGCGCGTGTCGGGCTCGTCGTCCACCACCAGCACCCGCACCCCCTCCAGATCCACGAGCCTGTTGCTGAGATTCGAGGAGGCTTGACGCCGGGGCGCCACGGTTGCCCTTTCAATCCTGGCCCCGATATGGATGGCCTCCCTGGGCAACTTCACCGTGAAGCTCGCCCCCTGGTCCTTCCCCGCGCTGGCCACTTCCACCGTGCCCCCGTGCAGCTCCACCAGGCTCAGCACGATCGCCAGACCCATCCCCAACCCACCGTGCTGTCGCGTGCTCGACGCGTCGGCTTGCCGGAACGGCTCGAACACGTGTGGCAGGAATTCGGGTGCGATGCCAATTCCCGTGTCGCTCACCGTGAGCTGCACGTGCGGGCCCTGTTGACTCAGCGCCACCGTCACCCGCCCGCCCTGTGGCGTGAACTTGATGGCGTTGTTCACCAGATTCCAGGCGATCTGCTGCAGACGATTTGGATCCGCCATGAGTTGCCCGACCGGCGGGTCGAGCGCCTGTTCCAACTGGATGGCCTTCGCCTCCGCCGCAGGTGTCAGCGACTCCACCACCGCTTCGAGCACCGCCGCTGGATCGACCACCCGCACGTCCAGACGCATCCGGCCGGAGACGATGCGTGACATGTCCAGGAGGTCGTCGATGAGCTGGGCCTGCGCTCGCGCGTTTCGCGCGATCGTCTCGAGCCCGCGACGCAGGTCCTGGGTCAGGGGGTAGCGGGAGAGGATCAACTGCGCCCACCCGAGGATCGAGGTCAAAGGTGTCCGCAGTTCGTGGCTCAGCGTCGTCAGGAACTCGTCCTTCATCCGGCTGGTGCGTTCGATCTCCCCCCGCGCCGCCCGCTCACTGGCCAGGAGCACCTCCCGTTCTTCCTCTATCCGCTTGCGCTCGGTGATGTCCGTCGAGATCCCACAGATCGCATAGGGCCACCCCGACCCATCCTGGAGTGGGCATTTGATCGAGATGTAGGTGTGGAGCCCGTCGTCCTGTGGCATGAGCTCCTCTGCTTCCAGTGCCGTCCTGGCTGCCACCACCCGCTGGTCGAGAGCGCGAAATGCGTCGGCATTCGCCTTGGGGAACAACTCGTGGTCGGTCTTGCCGAGGACCGACTCCCGGGTGAGGTGAAAGAGCGTCAGGAAGCGGCGGTTGGTCAACAAGTAGCGGCCCTCGACGTCCTTGACGGAGATCACCGCTGTCGAGTTGTCGATGATGGCTTGAAGCAGGCACTGGCTCTCACGCAAGGCCTCTTCCACCCGCTGGCGATCGGCGATCTCCGCCTTCAAGGTGGTGTTCGCGCTGGCCAGATCGGTCGTGCGTTCCTGCACCCGTTGCTCCAGCTCATCCTGGATGCGCCGCAGTTGCGCGTTCTTGGCTTCGAGCTGTTTTCGCGTCTCACGCAGGGCCAGGTGCACCCGGGTTCGGGCGACCAGTTCTTCGATCTGGAACGGCTTGGTGACGAAATCGACCCCCCGCCTCGAACCCCGCGAGCTTGTCGGTCGTGTCCGAAAGGCAGGTCATGAAGATGACGGGGATCTCGCGGGTACTTTCAGCCACCTTCAGGCGCCGGCAGGTCTCCAGGCCGTCCAGTCCCGGCATCACCACATCCAGCAGGATGATGTCGGGCCTCATGTGCTCGGCCCGCTCCAACGCCTCTTCACCATCCTGGGCGACCAACACCCGATAGCCCATGGACTCCAGATGCTCCACCGCCACGCCCAGGTTGGCGGGCGTGTCATCCACGATCAGGATGGTGGAGGGACAGCCGTCAGGCGTGGTGGTGCCGCTCATGTTCCTCGCCCCCCATGCGCCGCGAAGGCGGGTTTCGTGGTCCCGGTGCGCTCGGATGCTCGCCTTCCCAGCCATGTGCTGTCTGACCCGCTGCGGCCAACTGATCCTCACAGGCGCAACATGCGTGTCCCCAAGGGCCATTCCTCCCAGGGCTTTCTGGTACTTCCGCTGACCTGGTGGTGTTCTCTCGCCCCATGAAGGGAGCCCCCGATATTCCAGGGGCTTGTCTGATGGGTTGCCCTGGCATGAGCCGGAATGCCTCCTCCAGCCAGTGCACGGTGTGTCCTAGTCCCCGGCGCTCCCCTCGGTGTACGAGCCCTTCAGGCTCACACCAGAGATCGCCGTGTAGGCCTGGAGCTTCACGTAGTAAGTGCCGGCGCTCACCGGGGTGATGGAGCATCTCTCGTTGCTGTCCGCTCCATACGAGCCGCAGTCATAGGACGACGAGGTGGGCGCGGAGCCGAACTTCACGTACAGGTCCGCATCACCCGTGCCTCCGCTCGTCTCGAACCGCAAATGGCTCGCCCCCGCGGGCACGCTCAGCGTGTAGGTGCAGCTCCAGTCGCCTGCGTTCAGGGCGATGTCGGTGATGGCCACGTCGTGGGTGAGGATGGACGTGCAGGGGGAGGCGGCGGCGGTGCCGGCCGTCCACGCCCACCGCATCCCAGGCCGCCGTCACGGCCGCCGCGTCGTAGCCGAGGTCCGTGGCGGCCTGCGCGGTGTATGTCTTCGCCTGGAGGAAGGTGGTGGAGGCCGTGAAGTACTCCGCGTTGGCCTTGTAGAAGATGGCGCCGGCCTTCTGGATGCCGATGCCCGGCACCTGGACGCTCGTCTTGCCGCGCGGGTGCGTGCCGCCCGTGGTCAGCAGCTTGAAGGCCAGGTTGGGAATGCCCGAGTTGCGATGCACGCCCCCGCCGTCGCCCGTCCCCGTGTAGCGCTCGGGGTAATAGTCATACGAATAGCCATCCTGCGTGGGGTTGGCCATGTAGCGCAGCGCATCGCCCGGCGTGGCCGGAGTCCAGATGTCATCGCCCACCAGCCAGATGGGCGCGTCCGTGGACCAGCCCTTCGTCCAGCTCGCAGTAGGCGGCGAACATGTCGCTGAGGCCCTCGTTGAGCGCGCCGGACTCGTTGAGGTAGAGGAGGCCGGACTCGTATTGCGTCACGGCGTGGGACAGCTCGTGCACCGTGATGTCCAGTGATTTGCCCAACGGCCCCGTTTCCACGCCATCACCGTCGCCGTACACCATCTGGGTCCGGTTCCAATAGGCGTTGTTGTTGGTGGTGGAGCCGAAGTGGACCGAGCTCTTGATGCGCATGCCCTGGCCGTCGAGCGAGTCGCGGCCGAAGTTCGCCTGGTAGCAGTTGTAGGTGGTGCGCAGGTGCTCGTAGTTCTCGTCGGCGTGGGAGTCGCCCGTGGCCGGGTCGCCCTCGCCGCGCAGGAGCGTTCCCGGGAGGCTGGAGCTGTTGTTGGCCGAGTACACCGCCCGATCGAGCGCCGCATGGATGTCGGAGATGCGGCCCAGCGGGGCCCCCTTCCTCGCGCTCAGGAAGACGTGGTCGCGGATGGGCAGCTCGGGACCGTTGCCCGTCACCACCACCTCGTAGGCCAGCTCGAGCGGACCGTCCGTCTCGGGACGGTAGTAGACGAGCCGGGTACTCTCGGCGGCGAGCCCCGTGCCCCGGGTGGCGCTCAGGGCCACCCGGGTCGCCGCCTCCGCGGAGAGTGACGCCTCGGGAGAGACCTGTTCGCCGTCACGGGCGGAGCCGTTGACGGCGTAGACGAGGCCGGACTCGTTCGCATGGACGACGAGCTCCTGGCCCACCACGGGCAGCCCATTCTTCATCTGGGCATAACGCACGTGGGTATGGCCGCGCTCGTCGACTCGGCTGCGCACCCTCACCAGGTCCGCCGCGCTCAGGCGGAAGACGGGCGCGATGCGCCCGAGCACTCCACCCTGGAGGGGGGCGCGTCATGCGCCGCCAGTCCGCGCGGCGGATGCCGCGTGGAACCGAACTCTCCCCGGACCATGAAGGGCAGGCCATTGGCATGCGAGCCGAGTACCCGTGCGCCTGGAATGGCACTCAGCGCGGCCTTCACGTCGGAGGGGATGGGGGTGTGAATGCCGCCGTTGTTCTCCGGCGGCGGCGTCTCCACGTCTTCTGTCGTGCACGCCGCGAGCGGCAGGGCGAGAAACGCGGCGAGGATGCGATGACGGGTCACGTAGGATTCTCCAGCTCGGCGGTGACAGGGCGCCACCGCGCTCGAGCCGGACGTTGAGCAGGATACGTGCCGATCCCGTCACTCAGCACTCGTCTCCAATGAGAGCCGCTCGCGCTGAAGACACACGGACGCCGGGGAGATGGCACTCCCGCGCGCATGATGTGAAAACAGAATTTACACCCAACCCTCAACTTCCATTGAAAACGCTGGGTTTCATGCCCTCACAACCCTGTCTCGGGTTCGGACGCTCAGGGTCTGGTTGGACACCTGAAGCGCTGAGAATTGATTTTCAATCAGTTGAGAAGAAGGTCAGACGACTCGTGGCGCGGTCCGCGGCCGGGCGGCGCGAGGGCTCAGGGCGTGGAGGAGGTGGGGGCCGGCGCGGAGCCGAGGTGCAGGTAGCGATGGCGAGCTCGGGCTGCGAGCCGATGAGGCCGGGGTGCTACGCGATGCGCGCGACGATGACATCGTCTTCAGGGGAAGAGGGAAGGGCTTCGACCCAGGCGATCGCGGCGGGCGGGTCGCTTTCGAGCCAGTGGCCGAGTGCTGAGTCCAAGGCGATGTTGCGCACCGCCCCTGGAAGCAGGTCGCTCGCATAGGAGGCGAGGGATTCGGGGTCGGCGGAGCCCATTGCTGGACGACGGCGCTCCAGGAGATGTCGTGTGCCAGGGAGTCGGCGAGGGCGAGGGCCGCGGGGGCCGCGGCGCTTCGGTGCTTGATGCGGTCCTTCTCGAGGGTCCTGCTCACCGGCTCCCTTTTATGTCGATGACCGCTTGTCCTCATTCGTACGCCTGGTCCATCATCCATCCACCTTCTACTCCCGAGGCCCAGAGCATCTCCCAATGCACTTCATGATCGGATACGTCTCGCGCCAGAGCACGCCACTGGACTCAAGGAGACTCCGAACCGGGCTGGTGGGGCTTGCCGCATCCAGAAGCTCGTGCCGTATGTCAGTGAGGTTCGGCCCGGCGATGTCTATGAACGCCAGTCCGGGATCTGGAAGCTCATCGGCTACATCCAACCCGAGGACAAGGACTCGGGCTTCGTCACCCTGTACAACCATGAATACCCACCTGCATTCACGGCTCCGCTGGGAGGCACTCAGGGGAAGAGCCATCGGCTTGATGCTCTGCTGCGCCGTGTCGGGATGCATGACGGCCCGAAGCCCTGTCCGTTACGTTCCAGCCGAAGAGGCCGCCTGGTTCAAGTTCGGAAAGGATTTGCCCGCGGAGGGTAGGGTCGAGCTCTCCGGTACCCAGGCCGTGGCCATGCAACTCGCCATGGAACGTTTCCTCCCGTGGGATGTGCGCCCTCCGTACGGAGCAGCCCGGAGTGATATCTGCATCCTCCAGCGCCAGTCCTGGGACGTGGAGACGGCTCCAGGACGAGAAGGCACCACGCTGGTCCGCTTCTCCCTCGCCCCTGGAGCCTGTTACCAGTGGGGTCCGCCGCTGGACATGGAATCTACCTACGAAGTGGACGTGCGGAGCGGGCGACTGATGGAGGGGAACCCGATGAAGCCTCCGCCCGAGCTCCCCAGGGAAGGGCGGCTCCGCCTCGAAGGCAACGTCGCCGCGGCGATACAGCTCGCCCTGGAAGACTTCCTTCCGGGCAAGGTCCTGCCTCCCGAGGGCACCCGTCCGGAAGAGGCCTGTCTCTACCGGCCCGACTCCTACGACGTCACAGCGGCTCCGGAGCCCACGGGAGTCGTTCAGGTCCGATTCACTGTCGACGAACAGGCCTGTCCGACGACTGCGCTGTGGGGCTCCTCTGGAGCCCTGGCCCGCCTGGACAGAACCGTTCATGCCGTGGACATCCGCACGATGCGTATTCTCGCTGTCGGCAATCACTCACACCTGAGACACACCGCACAGGCTCCCGCCGAGGAGAAACCACAGGAGGGTGTCAAGGTATTCGAGTGATAGCGCCTGCCGCGTGGATGCATGCCCCAACGGTCACGCGCCGCGCTCGAGTTGCCCCGGTGCTTCGCCCGTGTCCCCCGTCCACGGGCGAAGCCACGGCGCCTACCCGGCGTGCACGTGCACGATGTCGAAGCTGCCCGTGAGCCCGCCCCAGGTGCGCAGGCCCATGCGGCCAGAGGCGTACTGCGCATCGCGGCCCGTGCCCAGCGTCTGCCACGTGCCGCCGGGCTGCCACACCCCCATGGTCAGCGTGTCGCCCTGCACCGAGAAGCGGATGTTCATGTACTTGCCCGCGCCGGACGGCCGGTGTAGGGGCCGCTGGCCAGGAGCGTCCACGTGCCCCCGTCGTTCTTCGACACCGCCCACTCGTAGCCGGCGCTCGTGCGCTTGAACTCCGCCTGGTAGTAGTGGCTCGCGTCCTGGGCGCGGGCGAGCAGCGCGATGCCGGCGTTGAGCGGCGCGCCGTTGGCGAGCACCGAGGCGTCCATCGTGTACGCCCGCCAGCCGGCATCGCCCGCCAGCGCGAGGTTCTCTCCCGTTCCGGTCGCGCAGTACTCGTAGGACACGGGGTGGCAGAGCGACCAGGTGCCCTGCTGCGGCGACCACTGGCTGGCCGTATTGCCCTCGAAGTCGTCGGTGAAGAGCTGGGGCTGCCGGGCCGGTTCCATCCGCCAGAGGTGATCCTGCGTCCCGTTGTCGCTGTACTGCACCACGTTGGCGCTGTCCGACCTGGACATGCCGTCGACGCCGAGGACGAGCCCGCTGTTGCGGTTGACGATCTTGAACTGGCCACTGCCCGCGTCGATGAACCGCCAGTGCTGGTCGCTCGTGCCGCTGTCCGGGGACTGCTGGATCTGCGCGCTCAGGGCCTTGGAGGCGTTGCGCACGGCCAGCACGAGGCCGCTGTTGATATTGACGACCTTGAACCAGCCGCCGCCCGCGTCCACCAGCTCCCACTGGTGATCCAGCGTCCCGTTGTCGGCGTACTGCTGCACGTTGGCGCTCGGGTCCCGCGAGGCGGCGGCCACGGCCATCAGCTTGTCGCTGTTGACGTTCTGCAGGAGGAAGACCGGGGCCGACCAGGCCTCGAACTCGCTGAGTCCCCAGCCGGTGCCGCCACCGGCGTTGGGCGCGACCACGCGCAACTGGGTCGTGGTCAGCGGCGGGAAGGTGATCTGGTTGACCGTGGTGGCCGTGGGCGCCGCGGGCGTCCGCGTCTGGCCGGGCACGCTCACCCAGGCGCTGCCCGTCCAGTACTGCAAGTCATAGCTCTTGGGCGTGCGCACGCCCCCGCCGTCGTCATAGAAGTACAGCCGCACGTCCGAGGTCGTGACGGGGTGCTGGAACTTCACGCCGAAGTAGTCACTGGCCTGGGTGGTCGCGTACGTGGTCCAGCGGGTGTTCTGGGGAATGCCATTGCGGAAGACGAGGCCGTCGATCGCGTTCCAGACGTTGTCCCCGGCGCCGCCGAACGTGTACGACGCGAAGGGCTGGGCCTTGTTCGCGATGCGCTGGCCATTGGCGGCGAAGTTGACCTTGCCGCCGCCGTTGGACTGCACGAGCGGTGCGCCCACGTTGATCGTGACGGCGCCCAGGCCCGTCTGGCTGGCGGCCTTCACCCCGTCGACGTAGAGGTGCAGGCCCACGCCCTGGCCGTACCGGGTGCCGAGCCGGTCCCACAGCACGGTGACGTTGTGGCCGTGGTACGGGAGGTTCTCCAGCGCGAAATAGTCCCACGACGCCGGGGCGAGTGGCCGGATCGTCAGCGTGTTGCCGGCCTGGCCGCGCACGCCGATGAGTCCGGAGATGACGTTGTCGTTGTAGGTGGAGTGGTTGTAGTCCTCGCTGTGGCCGCCCCCGTCGTAGATCCACTTGTCGGTGTCGGCGTCATGGGCCTCGGCGATGTAGGGGACGCCGTTCTTGTACTGCGTCGCCGCGTAGCCGCGCAGCAGGCTCACGTAGTGGGCCGGGGTGATGGTCGTCTGCGCGGGATAGTCGATGAGCAGGTTGGCCAGACCCGTCAGGGTCTGCGAGGTCTCGTAGGGCCAGGACGGTCCGGTCCAACGGCAGCAGCCCTTGGAGGCTCGTGGTTGAACCACTTGCTGCGCCGCTCGACCGTGGTGGGCCCGTAGGGCGCGGCGAAGCCCTGGGGATCCAGCAGTTGCGCGAACGCGGCGGAGTCCGAGGACTCCGGCAGGTGGAACATCCAGGGCACGAAGCCCTGCTCCTCGCGGGTGCCGAGCAGGGCGTTGCCCGGGTTGTTGTCGCGGTGCATGTGGAAGAAGAAGGAGCGATTCGGGTCCCACAACCGGGCCCGGGTCGCGGTCCGCAGCGCGCTCGCCCGGTTGTTGTATTCCGTCGCGGTCGCGGAGTCGCCCGCCAGGGTGGCGAGCTGGGCGATGGCGCGGGCATCCCCATACTGGTAGGCGTTGATGGTGGGCCGGTAGCCCGGTCCGCCGTGGTACGGGTCCGGGGACTCGTAGGACGCGGGGGTCAGCTCGGTGGCGTCCCAGACGGGCACCTGCCAGTAGAGGCCGAGCGAGGCGTTGAATTGGTTGTCCCAGCCCTGGTACTGCTTGATGAGGTTGGGCAACTGGGCGATGGCGAACGCCTTGTCCCCGGTGACCGGGTAGTGCTGCCACACGGAGCTGGCGGCCCAGAAGCTGTACTCGTGGGCCCAGTCGGACGTGTTGGGGTTCACCGACTCGACCATGGGCTTGGGGAACTGCCCGGGCCCCGCCAGCCAGTAGTTGATGATGTCCTTCACGTACTGCTGATCACGCAGCCAGCGGCCCTCGTTGATGTGGTGGCCGGCCGCCGCGACGATGCCGCCGTACGGCGCTCCGTAGAACACCGGGGTGAGGAACTCGTTGGACAGGTAGCCGTACTCCGCCCCGGTGTAGACCAGGTGCTCCTTGTAGGTCTGCCAGCGGTAGTAATAGACGGCCTGGAGCTGCGCGTCCGGCACCTCGAGGAAGGGAATGTTCGCCTCGAACCACGGCTTGTCGTTGATGCCGCCGAGCAGCGCGGTGTGGTTGAGGAAGGACGTGCCGGCCGTCGGGTTGCGGGCGTAGACGGTGGGCGCGTTGATCGCCCAGGCGGTGCCCGCCGCCACTCCGGCGGCCGTGGCGAGGAGGAGGGTGGCGGCGGCGCGGACTCTTCGCCGAGAGGGACGATGGGGGCTCGACCTCGGGGAGGGCATCGGGCACTCCTTATGTGGGGTAGGACGTGGGGCGCGGATGCTCCTCCTGTTCTTCCAGCGAAGTCAAGCTTTCCTTGGATTGACCGCGGCTTGCGCTCGAGCAGGCAGGGTCGAAGCCGGAGCCGGAGGAGGGGAACCCTTGCTCAATCCTTCTCCGGCTCCTCCTCTTCTTCCTTCAAGAGCTGGCTGAGGCTCAGGTCGAGCTGGCTCCTGACGACGTTCAGCATGCTCTCGAACTCTTGCGAAGACAGACGGAGGCGCTCCTGGAGGCGCCGCCGTGTCTCTTCGTAGACGGCGGCCCGTGCATCCGAGAGCCTGCGCGACGCCGTCGGCTGCGCCACTCCGAGCAGCTTGCCCAGCTCGGTCGTCGTCAGCTTATCGATATAGTAGAACCGCAGCAGGTTCCGCTGCTCGTGTGACAACGCGGCGAAGGACTCTCGCAAGGCCTGGTTGAAATCGCGCTGGAATCTGCTCTTGATGAGGCCCAGCTCCGCGTCGGGCCCGGGCGTGGGTAGGGCCGCGAGCGCCTTGATGACGTTCTCCTCGGGCCGCTCGTCGACGAGCGCCTTCTGATTCTGATGCAGGTGCATGCGCACGGCGATGACGCGAATCCAGCTCGATAGCTTGGATTTTCCTCGGTAGGTGGGAAGTTTCGGCTCGGTCGTGCTCGTGCCGAGCAGCAGATGCACACGGACCATCTGCAAGACATCGTCCAGCGACGGCGAAGGCGGATGGAATGAGTCTCGCAGCCGCCTCAAGCAGTGCTGCTCCAGTGTCGGAATGGCCTCGGGCACGTTGTACACACAAGCGCACGCGAGGTAGAGGTCGGCGATATGGAGTTTGTCGAGCACCTGCTCGAGCGGGAGTTCTGGCTCGGCTGGAGGCAGCCGCTGTGACAGATAGGCCGCGAAGACCGGTAGGACAGGTCCAGTCGTGGCCAGCGGCTCCGCCCCAACTCGTAGGCGCCACGAAGGAGGTTCTCAGGAAAGAAAGAATCACCCGACATGTCGATGCCTCGTTGCGGATTCAAGGAAAGACACGTCCGAGTCTGGTCGCCTCTTCATCTTCGCCAGCCTACCTCCCTAAGATGTCCAGGGTACCGTGCTTTCGAAAGAATCCCATGTCCAAATGTCTGACCGATGAACTCCTCGCCGGGTTGCTCGACGACCAGTTGACGGTGGAAGAGCGGTCGCGCGTGCATCGGCACATCGATGAGTGCGCCCCGTGCCATGCGCTCGTCGCCGCGGTCGTCCACAATGGCTCCTCCGGAGGAGGCCCCGGCACGTCGCCTCCCGCGAGCACGGAGAGCTTCTCGCGGACCTCGCTCCCCGTGCCCGGATGGAGACCCCCCGCCGCGTTCGATGAGTTCCGTCTGGTGCGTCCGCTCGGCCAGGGAGCCATGGGCATCGTCTATCTCGCGGAGGACACCCAGTTGGGCCGGCAGGTCGCGGTGAAGTTCATCGCCGCGCGCCAGCCAGAGAGCCGAGCGCTCGATCGCTTCCAGAACGAGGCGCGTGCCATCGCGAAGCTCCAGCATCCCAACGTCGTCACCGTCTTCCGCACCGGCGAGGTCGGTGACCATCCCTTCATCGTCTCCGAATACATCGAGGGACAGACGTTGTCCCAGCTCTCCCTGCCTCTGCCCTGGAGGCGCGTCCTGGGGCTGGGGATCGGGCTGGCCCGTGGGCTCGCGGAGGCCCATGAGCAGGGAGTGCTCCACCGCGACATCAAGCCCTCCAACGTCCTGCTCACCCAGGGCGGCGAGGTGAAGCTGCTGGACTTCGGCCTGGCCCAGTTCGTCGGGACCGAGGCGCCCCACGAAGCGAGTGGTGCGCGCCAGATCGCGGGCACGCCTCGCTACATGGCGCCCGAACTCTTTCGCGGCACGTCAGCCGCTCCTCGCAGTGACCTCTATGCGCTCGGTCTGGTCTTCTACGAGCTGTGCACCGGCACGCTGCCGCCACGGTCTGGTGCTCCGCTCCCTTCTCCAGGAGAGCCATCCCCGCCCACCGGGACGGTTGTCCTTCGTCCGCTCACTGAACTCGTCCCCGGTATCGACCCCGACTTCGCCGCGCTCATCGAGCGCTGTCTCCATCCCGACTCCGAGAAGCGCTACGCCTCGGCCAGGGCCCTGTGTGCCGCGCTCGAGAAGCTCCAGGTGACGGAGGTCCTCTCCGAGGGCAACCCCTACCGGGGCCTGGCCCCCTTCGAGGCCGAGCACCGCGCGCTCTTCTTCGGGCGCGACGACGACATCCGCCTGGTGGTGGAGCGCCTGCGCCGCGGCACCCTCGTCCTCGTCGCCGGAGACTCGGGAGTCGGCAAGTCCTCGCTGTGTCGCGCCGGCATCCTTCCCCGCGTCTCCCAGGGCGCGCTCGATGAGTACCGCGACTTCACCTGCCTCACGCTGGAGCCCGGCCGCCATCCACTCACGGCCCTCGCCGCCGCGCTCGCGCCCGTCCTCAAGAAGACGGAGAGCGAACTGAGTGACTGGCTGACCGGAGAGCCCGGACGGCTGGGACCCGCGCTCCGGGCGGCGTACCCGGAGCGGCGGGGCCTGCTCCTCTTCGTCGACCAGCTCGAGGAGCTCATCACCCTCAGCGAGCCCACCCAGGCGGAGCACTTCGCCCGGCTGCTGGGCGAGCTGGGCGCGCTCAACGTCTCCGCGTCCGGCGTGCGCGTGCTCCTCACGGTGCGGGGCGACTTCCTCACCCGCGTGGGTGCACTGCCCGGCCTGGACGGCGCGGTCGAGCGGGCGCTCTACCTGCTCCAGCCGCTCGGTCCCAAGGGGGTGCGCGAGGCCATCGTTGGCCCCGCGCGAAGCCGCGGCGTGAGCTTCGAGTCCGAGGCCCTCCTCCAGACGCTCGTCGAGGCCGCGGCGCGCGGCGCGGGCAGCCTGCCGCTCCTCCAGTTCGCGCTGACCGAGCTCTGGGAGCGCCGAGACCCCATCCAGGGCCGCATCACCCAGGAGGCGTTGCAGGCCATGGGGGGCGTGGCCGGCGCGTTGTCGCGGCACGCGGATGCCGTGCTCGCGCGGCTCAACGAGGCCGAGCAACTGGCCGCGCGCCGGCTGTTGGGCCGCCTCATCACCGCCGAGGGCACCCGTGGCGCGCGGAGTGAGGAGGAACTCACCACCTCCCCGGAGGCTCGCACTGCCCTGAGAGTACTCGCCGAAGGGCGCCGGTGCATGCGCGCACCGTGGAGAAGCAGGCCAGCTATGAGATCGCCCACGAGGCGCTCATCGCGAGTTGGACGACGCTGCGCCACTGGCTGGACGAGGACGCGGGGCAGCGCGCGCTCCGGCAGCGCCTGGAGGCAGCAGGAGCCGAGTGGGTTCGCCTGGGAAACGCCGAGGATCTCCTCTGGCGCAAGCGTCAGCTCGACGAGGCACGGACACTCGAGGGCTCCCTCCTGGGCACGCGTGAGCGGGACTTCCTCCGGGCCTCCCATCGTGCGGTGCGCCGCCGTCGCCTGCGCGTCGGGCTCGCCATCGGCCTCGTGGTGCTCGGGGTGGGCCTCCTTTACGATTGGATGCTTCAGCGCGAGCACCTGATCACCAAGGACTTCGTCGATGAGCGGATGGCCAAAGCCCAGGCCGCGCTCGCCGCGGGACAGCGCTTGAGCCAGAGCGCCAAGTACAACCGAGAGATAGCACTCCAGCTGTTCGATGGACAGGTTCCCAAGGCAACCAGCAAGAAGCAGTCCCCCCAGGACGTCTTGTTCCAGGCTGAAGCCAAGTGGGCCCATGTCCTTGAGGAGCGCAACCAGGCGGACTCTGCTTATGCCAATGCGGTGAGTGCCCTCGATGACGTCCTCGCTCTCGTTCCCCAACATGCCCAGGCGCGAGAGCTCCGCATCTCACCCACCTACGAGCGCATCCTGCTGGCCGAGACGTTCTACGACAGGACGGAGCGCGACCGGCTCAGGCGGGACTTCGAGCGTCAGGCGGCTCACAACCCTGAATGGCTGAAGCGGCTCGGGACTCCGGCCGTGCTCGACATCAAGACCACGCCGCCGGGCGTGAGCGTCGAGATCAAACAATATGTGGTCGATAATGAGACTGGGGTACGACGGCTCGAGCCCGTGTCGGGCATCAACCCACTCGGGAAGACCCCGGTGGCTGGCCTGTCCCTCCCGGCGGGCAGTTACCACCTCCGCTTTCAGCGCGAGGGCTCCGTGCCAGTCGACCTGCCCCTCCTGCTCGAGCGCGGAACGCACGAGCAAGTCGACCTCGTCCTTCCCGCCACCGTGCCCGAGGGTTACATCTACGTTCCCCCCGGACGCTTCCTCCTGGGCAGCGCGGATCCGGAGCGCATGCGGAAATTCGAGAAAAGCGTCCCCTTGCACTCGGTGTCCCTCGCCAGCGGCTACCTGATTGGTAGGACCGAGGTCACCATTCTCGATTGGATGACGTACATCGAATCCGGGGACGCGACGGAGGGAGATCGGCAAGACCTGAATGCCTCAAGCCGGGTCACGGCCGGTACGATCAAGCTAGAGTTCTCGCCAGAAAAAAGGACCTGGAAGTTCTCTCTCCCCGGCCCAACAACACCGTCCTCGAGGCGCACTCCGGCGAGCCCCTTCGCTATCGCAGCCGGCGCCTTCGCCAGGAACAGGACTGGCGCCTCTTTCCCCTGACCGGGATCTCCTTCGAGCAATTCAAGGGCTTTCTCGCCTGGCTCAATCACCCCAGGAGACTTCCGGGTGCGCGCCTGTGCAACGAGATGGAGTGGGAGCATGCCGCCCGTGGCGCCGATGACCGCATGTTCCCCCACGGCGACTGGCTCCAGATGGACGATGCCAACATCGACGTGACCTATGACCGGCAACCCTATGACTTCGGGCCCGATGAGGTGGGGAGCCATCCCCAATCAGTCAGTCCCTTTGGGCTCCAGGACATGGCGGGCAATGCCTTCGAACTCACCCAGGCGTCCGTACTGGACCTCGGGGATTTCGTCATCAGGGGTGGCGCCTGGTACTACGATGACACCGCGGCGTTCGTCAGCAACCGTCAACCGTTCCCCGCTGAGAACACCGACCCCATCGTGGGCTTGCGCCTCTGCGCCGACTGGCCCCCGCGGTGAGCACCAACGCTGAAATCCGCGTCTGGAGCGAAAAAAAGAAAGTGCTGCATAACCTTCCCGCTGCCGGACTCTCTTCTACTGAGCGGGGTACTTGAATCCAACGCGGGCACCGGGTCGGTCGGGGGGACCGACGTGGGCACGTCTTGTCGGATGTGGTGCACCATCCCCGGTCTGGTGCGCCGAGGCTTTCTCCGGGAGTCACCCTGGCGGAAGCCTCGGCGTTCTCACCGAGCTGGAGTGCGCTCACCGTGGTTCGATTGACGCAAGAAGAATCCGTCTGGGCTGGACTCTTCATGCGATGGGAAAAGTGCATGCATAACCTGCCGGTGCCCGGACTCTCTTCTGCGAAGCCGCGACGAAGCGTCTTCCAGAAGAGAGGATATTGATGAATTGCTATCTCCCCGTTGTTGCTTGCCTCCTGGTCAGCGCACCGGCCCTGGCCGCTCCTCCAGCATCGAAAGAGGCTCGGCCGCCGCCCTGCCAGGACCAGGCGATCGAGCGCGGCGTCTGGCCGCAGGGGACGTCCCTGTGGGGCACCGGACGCCAGGTGGCCGAGCGGGAGATGAGCAGCGTGCTGGCCTCGGTGGACCTGGGCCGCGCGCGACTCGGAGACAAGACGTTGTCGGGCCTGCGCCTGAAGGAGGGCGACTGGTGGCCCCTTCCGCGTCCCAGGAGTTGGAGGGCGCGGTGCTCCAGGGAGCGGCCAGCGACGGCACGCCCGTGGAGGTGGCGGTGTGTGATGCCGAGGTGTCGGCCGAGGACCCCTCCCTGGTGAAGTACCAGATTCAGGTATGGAACGGGGTGAGCGCGTCCTGGGAGAACCCGTGCATCGCGACGGGCCGCGTGCCCTCACCGCGGGCGCTGGCGGTGCCCGGCGTGTGGGACGAGAGCGGCGCGCGCAGCGACAAGGGGGGGAAGTTCACCTTCGCGTGTGAGAACGGCGCCATCGCCAAGTGCGTGAACTGGGGCTACAGGCCGTGGGCGAAGAAGGAGGGAAGCTCGCTGGCGGAGTTGCACCGGGCGTGCACGCGCATGGCCCGGGCGGACTACTGCGGCGACGGGCGCAGCCACACGCGAGATAACAACCTCATCGACATGTACGATGGGCTGAATGTGTCCACGCGGACCAAGGTGTCCTCGGCGGCCTGGGATGTGAATCGGGCATCCTTCGAGGCGGCGTGGAGCACCGAGGGCGCCACGTGCCTGTCGCGCACACGAGACGGGCAGGAGGTGGAGACGCTGATGGCGCAGTGCCCCGGCCGCTTCGAGCTGGCCCAGAAGGATCTCGGCGAGGGGGATCAGTGCACGGTGGTGCGCAAGGGCGGGGGCGCCAAGGCGGCGCTGCTGCGCAACCGCTCGTATGGCAGGGGCGAGCAGGTCATGCGCCAAGGTGTCACGCGGTAGGCGGGGGCTGATCGCGCCCCCTGTCGGACCCGTTCATCGGAGCGGGCGTACGTGGCGGCGTGCGGAAAGATGAAGAGACAGGATGAGCCCCATGCTCATCCTCGATGAATGGCTTCACGATAGGGCAGGGATCCGTTTCAGGCACACGCCGGACCAGGCAGCTCCCCAGGCGGGGCCGCGAGGGGTGTGGGCTTCTGAGGCCGCGCATGCATAGAAATTCCGGATGTATATTGTTTATTGTTTGTTGTATGGCCTATGTGGCAGTAGGGCAGGTCGACCCGCGGAAGCCGGATGTACGGTTGGTGGAGGCCCAAGCGGAATTCGACGTGGCCAGCAAGCTCAAGGACGCGGGCGGGTACCCCGAGGCACTGAAACGGGCCGGACAGGCGCTCGCGCTCCGGGAGGCCGTGCTCGGAAGCGCCCATCCAGACGTGGCCAGCTGTCTGAACTTGTTGGGCAACCTCCATCAACTGCAAGGCGAGCTGGCCCAGGCCGAGCCACTCCTGCAGCGCGCACTCTCCTTGCGCGAGCAAGCCCTCGGCGCGCGCCACCCCCAAGTCGCCGACTCGCTCAACGACCTCGCCGCCCTCTACCTGGCCCAGGGGTTGTATGACCAGGCCGAGCCTCTCTTCGAGCGCGCGCTCGCCCTGCGCGAGCAAGCCCTCGGTGAGCGCCACCTCGACGTCGCCCAATCGTTCAACGACCTCGCCACCCTCTATCTGGCCCAGGGGAAGTATAAAAAGGCCGAGGACCTTTTCAGGAAGTCGCGCGCCCTCCACGAGGAAGCCCTCGGCAAGAGCCACCCCGACGTCGCTCAAGTGCTCAACAACCTCGCCGCTCTCTATGTGGCCCAGGGGCAGTATGGCCAGGCCGAGCGCCTCTTCCAGCGCGCGCTCGACATCTACGAGGCCGCCCCCGCTGGCAGCAACCCCACCCGAGTTGCTGACTCGCTCAACAACCTCGCCTCCATCTACCTGGTCCAGGGGTTGTACAAACAGGCCAAGCCCCTCTTGGAGCGCGCGCTCGACCTACGCAAGGCAACCCTTGGTGAGAGTCACCCCCGATTCGCCGACTCGCTCAACAACCTCGCCGACGTCTACAACCGCCAAGGAGGTACGGCCGGGCCGTGCCCCTCTTCGAGCGCGCGCTCGGCCTCTACGAGACCACTTTCGGTCCCAGCCATCCCGCCACCGCCCATGCGCTCCACAACCTCGCCGCCATGTACGCGAGCCTGGGGTCGTACGACAAGGCCGAACCCCTCCTACAGCGGGCGCTCGCCGTGCGCGAGCAAGCCCTCGGCGAGAGCCACCCAGACGTCGCCTTCTCGCTCAGCATCCTCGCCGATCTCTACAGACTCCAGGGGTTGTACGACCGGGCCGAGCCCCTCTACGAGCGCGCGCTCGCCGTGCGCGAGCAAGCCCTCGGCGAGAACCACCCCGACGTCGCCCTCTCGCTCCGCAGATTCGCCCAGCTCCGTCTGGCCCAGCATCGCCTCGAGCAGGCCCTGCCGCTCCTCGAGCGCGCCTTCTCCCTCTCCGAGCAACGCTTGCGCCACGAGGCGCTCGACTTCTCCGAGTCTCGCCTCTCCAGCTTCCTCCACTCCCTGCGGAGTGACGAGGAGACGCTCTACGCCCTGCTGCGCGCTCATCCCCAGGATGTCCGCGTGCAACGCCCGGTTCTCGGCGCCACCCTCCTGCTCAAGGGCCGCTCCGTCGAGGAGTCCGCCCAGATTTCCCGCACCCTCTACCAGCACCTGGGCCCCGAGGACCGCTCCACCTTCGAGCGCCTGCGCGGCCTGCGCACCCGACTGGCCGACCGTTCCCTCGCGGGCCCTGGAGCGCTCTCTCCTAAAGACTACCAACAGCAACTCAAGACCCTGACCGAGGAAGGCGACTCGCTCGAAGCGGACCTGGCCAGACGCTCCGCTCCCCTGCGCGCTCTCACCGGCCTGCCTTCCCTCAACGACATCGTCGAGCGTGTCGCCGCCTCGCTCCCCCAGGACGGCGCCCTGGTCGAGTTCATCGCCTACGAAGACAGCCCCCTGGTTCACCCCCCGGTACACCCTCCGCCTCACTTCCTGGGCCGGTGCGCTACCGGCGCTGGTGCTCTTTGCCGATGCCTCCATCCGTGTCGTGGACCTCGGCCCCTCCGCCCCCATCGACCGCGCCGCCTCTGGCCTGCGCGACGCCCTGGCCCACCAGAGCGTCTCCTTCCAGGCCCTTGCTCAGCAGCTCTACCAGCTCGCCTTCCAGCCCCTGCGACCCCTGCTGGGCTCCACCCGCCGCCTCCTGCTGTCTCCCGACGGCCAACTGGGCCTCGTCCCCTTCGATGCCCTCCACGACGGCCACGCCTTCCTCCTGGACTCCTTTCATTTCACCTACCTCACCTCTGGCCGCGAACTGCTGCCTCGCGCCCAGGACATCGCCCCTTCCTCCTCTGTCTTCGTCCTCGCCGACCCCAACTTCTCGGCGCCTGCTTCCGCCCCTGCTTCCAACACCCGCTCCGCGCCCACGCCCGTGCCTCCCACCGAGTCCCTCGAGCGCTTCTTCTCCTCCTGGCGCGGGAGCCTGCCCGGAGGCGTCCCGGCTCCATTGCCGGGCACGCGCCTGGAAGCCCAGGGCATTCAGCACCTGCTGCCTCGGGCCCAGCTCTTCCTCGGCTCCGAGGCCACCAAGGAGCGCCTGCTGCTGCTGCCCACTCCGGGCATCCTCCATGTCGCCACCCATGGCTTCTTTCTCGGTGAGCCCCCCTCCGCTCCAGGCTCGCGTCGCCGGGATGTTGGTGAATCTTCTGGCGGCGACGCTCTCGCCGCTCAGCAAGAGCCGCTGCTCAACTCCGGTCTCATCCTGGCGAGTACTCGCGCCCCGGCCCCTGGCGTCTCCACGCCGCCCGTGGAGTCCAGCGTGGTCACGGCGCTGGAGTTGGCCGGACTCGACCTCTGGGGCACCCAACTCGTCGTCCTCTCCGCCTGCGACACCGGCCGCGGCGAGGTGCAGTTGGGGCAGGGCATCTATGGCCTGCGTCGTGCGCTGGTGGTGGCCGGGGCAGAAACAGTTGTCATGAGTCTATGGAAGGTGAATGACGACACCACGCGCCTGCTCATGGAGGCCTATTACCGCAACCTCCTGGCGGGGCAGGGAAGGGCGTCCGCCCTGCGCGAGGCCATGCGCTCGCTGCGCGCTTCCCACCCCCATCCCTATTACTGGGCCCCCTTCATCGCCCTGGGCAGTGATGCTCCCCTGCACACCATCACCTCCCCTGACTCAACGACTCCGGAGGCTCCGAGTGCGTCGCGGAAATAATCAACTGTGGGACCGCAGAGGACGTGGGCTTCTGGAGCAGCGTATGCGTCAAACTTTCGGATGGATGTTGGTGGTGGTTGTTTGCTGTATGGGTTATGCGGCGGTAGGGTGGGTCGGCCAGCAGCAGCCAGATGCGCGGTTGGTGGAGGCCCAAGCGGAACTCGACGCGGCCAGGAGGCTCAAGGACGCGGGCGAGTACCCCGAGGCACTGAAACGGGCCGGACATGCGCTCGAACTCCGGGAGGCCGTGCTCGGAAGCACCCATCCAGACGTGGCCGGCTGTCTGAACTTGTTGGGCAACCTCCATCGATTGCAAGGCGAGCTGGCCCAGGCCGAGCCGCTCTTGCAGCGCGCGCTCGCCGCGCTCGAGGAAGCCCTCGGCGAGCGCCACCCCGATGTCGCCCTCTCGCTTCGAGAACTCGCCAAGCTCCGTCTGGCCCAGCAGCGCCTCGAGGAGGCCCTGCCGCTCTTCGAGCGCGCCTTCTCCCTGTCCGAGCAGCGCCTGCGCCATGAGGCGCTCGACTTCTCCGAGTCTCGCCTCTCCAGTTTCCTCCACTCCCTGCGGAGTGACGAGGAGACGCTCTACGCCCTGCTGCGCGCTCATCCCCAGGATGTCCGCGTGCAACGCCTGCTCTCGGCGCCACCCTCCTGCTCAAGGGCCGCTCCGTCGAGGAGTCCGCCCAGATTTCCCGCACCCTCTACCAGCACCTGGGCCCCGAGGGCCGCGACACCTTCGAGCGCCTGCGAGGCCTGCGCACCCGACTGGCTGCTTTCTCCCTCGCGGGCCCTGGCGAGCTTTCCTCTGAAGACTACCAACAGCGACTCAAGACCCTGACCGAGGAAGGCGACTCGCTCGAAGCGGACCTGGCCGGGCGCTCCGCTCCCCTGCGCGCTCTCACCGGCCTGCCTTCCCTCAACGACATCGTCGAGCGTGTCGCCGCCTCGCTCCCCAAGGATGGCGCCCTGGTCGAGTTCATCGCCTACGAAGACAGCCCCCTGGTTCACCCACCCGGTACACCCCCGCCTCCACTCCTGGGCAGGTGCGCTATCTGGCGCTGGTGCTCTTTGCCGATGCCTCCATCCGTGCCGTGGACCTCGGCCCCGCCACCCCCATCGATCGCGCCGCCTCCGGCCTGCGCGACGCCCTGACCCACCCGAATGTTTCCTCCCTGGTCCCCGCCCAGCAGCTCTACCAGCTCGTCTTCCAGCCCCTGCGACCCCTGCTGGGCTCCACCCGCCGCCTCCTGCTGTCTCCCGACGGCCAACTGGGCCTTGTCCCCTTCGATGCCCTCCACGACGGCCACGCCTTCCTCCTGGACTCCTTCCACTTCACCTATCTCACCTCTGGCCACGAGCTGCTGCCTCGTGCCCAGGACATCGCCCCTTCCTCCTCCGTCTTGGTCCTCGCCGATCCCACCTTCTCGGCGTCTGCTTCCGCCCCTGCCTCCAACCCCCGCTCCACGCCCACGCCCGTTCCTCCCTCCGACGCTCGCGCGCGCTTCTTCTCTTCCTTGGGCGGGAACCTGTCCGGAAGCGCCCCGGCGCCATTGCCGGGCACGCGCCTGGAGGCCCAGGGCATTCAGCGCCTACTGCCTCAAGCCCAGCTCTTCCTCGGCCCCGAGGCCACCAAGGAGCGTCTGTTCCTGCTGCCTACGCCCGGCATCCTCCACATCGCCACCTATGGTTTCCTTCTCGGCGAGCCCCCTCCGCCTTGGGCTCGCGTGGCCTGGTCATCGAGGAGCCTCTCGCCGCCAAGCGGGAGCCCATGCTCAACTCTGGTCTCATCCTGGCGAGCGCTCCGGCCCCTGGCGGTTCCACTCCTTCCGTGGAGTCCAGCGTGGTCACGGCGCTGGAAATGGCCGGGCTCAACCTCTGGGGCACCCAACTCGTCGTCCTCTCCGCCTGTGACACCGGCCGCGGCGAGGTGCAGTTGGGGCAGGGCATCCATGGCCTGCGTCGCGCCCTGGTGGTGGCCGGGGCAGAAACAGTCGTCATGAGCTTGTGGAAGGTGAATGACAAAACTACGCGCCTGCTCATGGAGGCCTACTACCGCAACCTCCTGGCGGGGCAGGGAAGGGCGTCCGCCCTGCATGAGGCCATGCGCTCGCTGCGCGCTTCCCACCCCCATCCCTATCATTGGGCCCCCTTCATCGCCCTGGGCCGAGATGCTCCCCTGCACGCCATCACTCCCGCTGGTTCACCGACCCCGGAGGCACCGAGTGCATCACGGAAATAATCAACTGTGGGAGCGCGGAGGACGTGGGCTCCTGGAGCGGCGTATGCGTCAGATTTTCGGATGGATGTTGTTGTGGGTTGTTTGTTGTACGGGTTGCGCGGCAGCAGGGCGGGTCAGCCAGCAGCAGCCGGATGCGCGGCTGGTGGAGGCCCAAGCGGAATTCGACGCGGCCAGGAGGCTCAAGGACGCGGGCGGATACACCGAGGCGCTGACCCGGGCCGGACAGGCGCTCTCGCTCCGGGAGGCCGTGCTCGGAAACACCCATCCAGACGTGGCCGACTGTCTGAACTTGTTGGGCAACCTCCATCAACTGCAAGGCGAGCTGGCCCAGGCCGAGCCACTCCTGCAGCGCGCACTCTCCTTGCGCGAGCAAGCCCTCGGCGCGCGCCACCCCCAAGTCGCCCAATCGCTCAATGACCTCGGCGCCCTCTACCTGGCCCAGGGGTTGTACGACCAGGCCGAGCCGCTCTTGCAGCGCGCGCTCGCCCTGCGCAAGGAAGCCCTCGGCGAGCGCCACCTCGACGTCGCCGGCTCGCTCAACGACCTCGCCTCCCTCTACTGGGCCCAGGGCTTGTACAAAAAGGCCGGGGAACTTTTCGAGAACTCGCTCGCCCTCCACGAGGAAGCCCTCGGCAAGAGCCACCCTGACGTCGCTCAAGTGCTCAACAACCTCGCCGTTCTCTATGTGGCCCAGGGGCAGTATGGCCAGGCCGAGCGCCTCTTCCAGCGCGCGCTCGACATCTACGAGGCCGCCCCCGCTGGCCACGATCCCACCCGAGTCGCCGACTCGCTCAACAACCTGGCCTACATCTACCAGGTCCAGGGGTTGCACGACCGGGCCAAGCCCCTCTTGGAGCGCGCGCTCGAATTGCGCAAGCAAGCCCTCGGTGAGCGCCACCCCCGAGTCGCCGACTCACTCAACAACCTCGCCGAAGTCTACAGACGCTGGGGGTTGTACGACCGAGCTGAACCCCTCTTCCAGCACGCGCTCGCCCTCTACGAGGCCACTCTCGGCCCCAGCCATCCCTCCACCGCCAAGGCGCTCGGCAACCTCGCCACCATCTACGCGAGCCTGGGGTCGTACGACCGGGCCGAGCCGCTCTTGCAGCGCGCGCTCGCCGTGCGCGAGCAAGCCCTCGGCGAGGGTCATCCCCAAGTCGCTGACTCGCTCAACCTCCTCGCCGACATCTATATGTTCCAGGGGTGGTACGACCGGGCCGAGCCCCTCTTGGAGCGCGCGCTCGCCGTGCGAGAGAAAGCCCTCGGTGAGAGCCACCCCGACGTCGTCGGCTCGCTGCGCCGACTCGCCCAGCTCCGCCTGGCCCAGCATCGCCTCGAGGAGGCCCTGCCGCTCCTCACTCGCGCCTTCTCCCTCTCCGAGCAGCGCCTGCGCCACGAGGCGCTCGACTTCTCCGAGTCTCGCCTCTCCAGCTTCCTCCACTCCCTGCAGGCTGACGAGAAGACGCTCTACGCCCTGCTGCGCGCTCACCCCCAGGATGCCCGCGTGCAGCGCCGGCTCTCGGCGCCGCCCTCCTGCTCAAGGGCCGCTCCGTCGAGGAGACCGCCCAGATTTCCCGCACTCTCTACCAGGACCTGGGCCCCGAGGACCGCGACACCTTCGAGCGCCTGCGTGGCCTGCGCACCCGACTGGCTGCTTTCTCCCTCGCGGGCCCTGGCGCACTCTCCCGTGAAGACTACCAACAGCAACTCAAGACCCTGACCGAGGAAGGCGACTCGCTCGAAGCCGAACTCGCCCGGCGCTCCGCTTCCCTGCGCGCTCTCACCGGCCTGCCTCCCCTTGCCGAGATCGTCGGGCGCGTCGCCGCCTCGCTCCCCCAGGACGGCGCCCTGGTCGAGTTCATCGCCTACGAGGACAGCCCCCTGGTTCACCCCCCGGGACACCCTACGCCTCACTTCCTGGGCCGGTGCGCTACCTGGCGCTGGTGCTCTTTGCCGATGCCTCCATCCGTGTCGTGGACCTCGGCCCCGCCGCCCCCATCGATCGCGCCGCCGCTCTGCTGCGCGATGCCCTGGCCCACCAGAGCGTTTCCTTCCAGGCCACCGCCCAGCAACTCCGTCGGCTCGCCTTTGCGCCCCTGCGACCCCTGCTGGGTTCCACCCGCCGCCTCCTGCTGTCTCCCGACGGCCAGCTGGGCCTGGTCCCCTTCGACGCCCTCCACGACGGCCACGCCTTCCTCCTGGACTCCTTCCACTTCACCTACCTCACCTCCGGCCGTGAGTTGCTGCCTCGCTCCCAGCACATCGCCCCCTCCTCCTCCGTCTTCGTCCTCGCCGACCCCGACTTCTCGGCGTCTTCTCCCTCCGCGCCTTCCGACGCCAACCCGTCCCCCACGCCCGACCCTCCCTCCGACTCCCTCGCGCGCTTCTTCTCCTCCTGGCGCGCGAACCTGCCCGGAGGCGCCCCAACTCCACTGCCGGGCACGCGCCTGGAAGCCCAGGGCATTCAGCACCTGCTGCCTCGGGCCCAGCTCTTCCTCGGCTCCGAGGCCACCAAGGAGCGCCTGCTGCTGCTGCCCACTCCGGGCATCCTCCATGTCGCCACCCATGGCTTCTTTCTCGGTGAGCCCCCTCCGCTCCAGGCTCGCGTCGCCGGGATGTTGGTGAATCTTCTGGCGGCGACGCTCTCGCCGCTCAGCAAGAGCCGCTGCTCAACTCCGGTCTCATCCTGGCGAGTACTCGCGCCCCGGCCCCTGGCATCTCCACGCCGCCCGTGGAGTCCAGCGTGGTCACGGCGCTGGAGTTGGCCGGACTCGACCTCTGGGGCACCCAACTCGTCGTCCTCTCCGCCTGCGACACCGGCCGCGGCGAGGTGCAGTTGGGGCAGGGCATCTATGGCCTGCGTCGTGCGCTGGTGGTGGCCGGGGCAGAAACAGTTGTCATGAGTCTATGGAAGGTGAATGACGACACCACGCGCGTGCTCATGGAGGCCTATTACCGCAACCTCCAGGCGGGACAGGGAGGGCCTCCGCCCTGCGCGAGGCCATGCGCTCGCTGCGCGCTTCCCACCCCCATCCCTATTACTGGGCCCCCTTCATCGCCCTGGGCAGTGATGCGCCCCTGCACGCCATCATTCCCCCTGATTCGCGGACCCCGGAGACACCGAGGGCATCGCGGAAATGAGCGTGAGAGGGTTCGACCCCCTCTGACGGGGAACGCCGTGCCGCGAAGCTGGCTTTCGCCGAGGTCAGAGTTCGTCCGAGGCAAACACCTCGGAGGTGCTCTGGTCGCCATTGCTCAAACCGCCCGCCACCAGCACCTGATCCGTGCTCAAGAGGGTCGCGGTGTGGCGGTAGCGGGGCTGATGCATCACGGGCATGACCTTCCAGGTGTCTGAGGCCGGATCATAAAGTTCAGTGGCGGCGTGGATGCCTGTCCTGTCGTCATAGCCACCCGTCACGAGCACACGGCCCGAGGCCAATCGGGTGTCGGTGTGGTAGCGGCGCGGCTGGTTCATGGCACCGGTGCTCGTCCAGGTGTTGGAGGCCGGGTCATAGAGTTCGGCGGAGTTCGTGAGGGCGCGTCCGCACCACCCACGATCAGCACCTGACCCGATGCCAGCAAGGTGGCGGTGTGAAGGTCGCGCGCGACCGCCATGTGGCTCACGGTGTGCCAGGTCCCGGAGCTGGGATCATAGATCTCGGCGGAAGCCAGAGGCTTGTTGGCTGGGCCCAGGCCGCCCGCCACGAGCACACGCCCATCGGACAGCAGGGTCGCGGTATGGAGGCGGCGAGCCGTGGACATGGAGCCGGTGGAGACCCAGGTGGCGGTGGAGGGGTCATAGAGTTCGCAGGAGGCCCCGCCGGCATTCGAGTTCCCACCCGTGACCAACACACGACCATCCGCCAGCCGCGTCGCGGTGTGCTCCTCGCGCGCCACGTTCATGAATCCAGTGGGGGCCCATGTTCCCGTGGCGGGATGGTAGCGCTCCGCGGAAGGGTCCGCCTTGCCCTTGGCTCCTCCCGCGGCGAGGACCGTGCCGTCCGTCAACACGGTCAGGGTGAAGTCGCGGCGGGTCGTGGACAGCACGCCACTGTTGGACCAGGTGCCGGTGGAAGGATCGTACAGTTCGCTGCCCCTGCTCCATCCCCCCGCGGTGAGCACACGCCCATCGAGCAGCCGCACGGAGGCGTGCAGTCCCCGCTCACCGTGGAGTGGGCCGGTGGGACTCCAGGTGGGCTGGTAGCAGCCCGCGGGGTTGTCGAGCACGTGGACCACTCGGAAGGCGGTGCCCACGTGACCGAGGGGATCCACCACCGAGTACGCCAGGTTGTAGCTCCCCGGGACGCGCGTGTTGACGGAGCCCGAGGGGAGCAGGTGGTCTCCCAGGTCACCGAAGCATGCATCGCGAGCGGAGGCGCCGCTCTCCACATAGGTGGACTTGCCACAGGAAATGATGAGGGGATTCTGCCCGTGCAGGAGGAGGGTGGGGGCGAGCGTGTCCTGGATGGTGACGGTACTGGTGCATGACACGCGGTTGCCCGAGTCGTCGCTCGCCGTCTGGGTCACGGACGTCCTGCCCAGCGCGTAAAGGGTGGGCCCGGGACCGCTGAGCTGGGGCTCCCCACAGTTGTCGCTGGCGTTGGCGGGGACCGCCACGGTGGCGCCTCCGTCGACACACTCGGCGTGCTGTTCCACGGGGCAGGTGAGGGTGGGGGCGATGCGATCGACCACCCGCACGAGCCCGGTGCAGGTGCTCGTGCTTCCACGGAGGTCGGTACAGGTGAGGGTCACGGGCGTGGTACCGGGGCCGTAGGGCCCCGCGGGCGATTGGATGCATCCCGCCAGGTCTCCATCCGGGTCGAAGGAACCCTGGTCGATCGAACCAGAGGCACCGCAGGTGGTGTCGGTGTCCAGGAAGAGATCGCGACAGGCCGCCACGGGAGGCGAGGCCGTCCAGCGCATGAGGGCGAGATTGGAGACGCTCTTCTGTCCATTGGCTTTCACGAAGGTGGCCTGGAGCTGATCGACTCCCGAGCCTCCCGTGTTGGTGTAGATGAAACTCGCACGTCCGGAGGCATCCGTCGTGGCTTGACCGGATGCGCCCTTGTTCGGTCCCTTCGTCACCAGGAAGTTCACCGTCTGGTGGGCCAGCGGTTGGCCGAAACGGTCCTGCACCCGCGCCGTGACCTGATGGGAGCGGCTCGTGGCGCCCGTGGCCTCCACGGGTCCGAGCAGGATGGACTCCCCGATGGCCGCCGCCACCGAGCTGGCGTAGAGCGCACCGAAGAAGATGTTGTCGTTGTTCGAGGGGTTCCGCGTGAAGAGGGTCACCCGGGTGCTGCCCTCGCCCACGAAGGGACGGAGATCATAGAGTTCGTCGTCACGCCGCGGGCCCGGGCCGAGCAGGAAGGGGGCGGGTTGTCATGGGTATCGTCGAGGCCACCCACCGTGAGGAGCGAGCCATTCATGTTCTCCCCATCATCCTGGCCGCCCGCCAGGGACGTCATGCGCAGGCCGTTGACCTCGACGATGCCGCGCTGCGACTCCTCCACGCTCCCCGACTGAAATCCAAACGAGATGCCGAGTGACAGATCGAGGAGCACCCCGGGAGTGTTCGCGTGGAAGGGCTCCGCGAGGGTGATGTCCAGGGTGTGGCCCTGCGCCTGCTGGGCTCCGAAGAGGAGGTGGACCGTGCGGGTGGGGGCGGCCGGATCATCGAAGATGACCGCGAGGATCTCCCCTTCGATTCCCGAGGAGTTCACCTCGGACACCGTGATCGGGACGCGGCCCGCGGGCGCCTTGTCGAGCTTCGCCCTCACCATGGACGTCACCTCGGCCCAGTGGTTCCAGGAGGAGATGTTGTTCTGGACGGACAGACTCCAATTGACGGTCTGGCCATCCAGCCGCACATCTCCATTGATGAGCTTGCGCTGGGTCAGTCCGGTACTGGCGGCCGCGAGGAACGCCCGGCGCACGGTCGCGCCCGCGGGCTTCTGCACCTGAAGTGTCCCGGTGGCGGTGGCGGTGCCCAGCCCATCGATCGAGAGGGTGATGAGTCCCGCTTCGGTCACCACGGGAGTGAAGCCGTTGGAGGGCGAGGACTCCAGCCTGGACACCAGGGAGGACTCGTCATCTTGGGTTCGCCGGGTGCCTGGCTCGAGTTCCCGTGCCTGTCCTGGAGCTCCTCCTTCGCCGCAGGCCGCCGTCAGGGCACACAGGCCGAAGACCAGGAGCCCCTGGAGCCACCGCTGTCGCTCTTGTCTCATCCGGTTGTTTCCTCTCGAGCAATCCGTGGTCGTGGCGACTACTTGAAGCGGATGTTGTCGATGAGAAGGTTGGAGTCATAGACGCCATCACCCTCGTCACGGACGCGGATCCTGTAGCGTCCCGGCCCAGCGCTCACGGGCAACGTGGCGGTGGCCGTCTTCCAACCGGTGGTTCCCGCGGTGTCGTCTCCTCCTGGGAAGTCGATGCCCAGCACCGCGGTGAAGGCCGCCGTGTTGACGTCTTCATGGGCCAGCGTGGTTTCCTGTCCATTGGGCATCAGCAGGGAGATGCGGATGTTGTCGTTGTAGGAGGAGCCCACCCACTCGGGGTACTCCTCGGTGACGAAGTTGTAGTCGAACCGGAGGGTGAGTGTATTGACTCCCGGCTGGAGGGTGAATGTCTGATCAAGCGTTGTCTGGATTTGCGCGGAGTCGGGCCCCGAGCTCACGAAGGCCATCTTGTCACGGTCGCGCGGAACCAATGGGCCCAGGCTTCGCAGCGCGCCCGCGGTGCCTTCCATCGACCAGCCACGGATACCGTCCTCGAAGCTGCCATTGAAGACCGCTTCGAACAGGTCGACCCGGCCACTTCCCAGGCTGGAGCTGTCCATGGGGATGGCGGTGCGCTCCAGCCGCTGGCGCACCTGCCCGGCCGTCCATGACGGGAAATAGGACCAGACGACCGCCGCGCTCCCACTGACGAACGCCGTGGCATAGGAGGTGCCCTGGGCGGAGCCGTAGCCGCCTGTCAGAAGCGGCACGGTGATGTTGGCGCCGGGCGCGGCCAGTCCACATGGCCGCCATGATTGCTCAATGGCCACCGGTCGTCATTGGCGTCAGTGGCCCCCACGCAGAGGACGTCGTCGAACGCGCACGGGTAGCGCAAGCGCTCCGTGCCCGCGTTGCCGGAGGCCGCGACCACCAACGCTCCTTTGCGGGTCGCGTATTGGACGGCCGCCTCCAGAGGGGCCGTGTCGATGGACCTCACCCCGGCCCAGAATCCCCAACTGCAATTGATGATCTTCGCCCCCTGGTCCGCGGCGCTCTTGATGGCGGCGAGACCGTCGGACGTGGTCACCGAGCCCCCCTCGCCAATCACCTTGATCGCGAGGATCCTGCTGTTCCAGGCCACGCCCGCCATGCCCACCGCGTTGTCGCCCCTGGCGGCGATGATGCTCGCCACGCTCGTTCCATGCCCGAGGTCATCGAGGGGATTCGCATTGCCCTCGGAGTAGTTGTACCCCTTGAGCACCTGCCCGGTGAGGTCCGCGTGTTGGGAGTTGGCCCCCGAGTCCGTCACGGCGACGAGCACTCCGCTCCCCCGCGCGATGACCCAGGCTTCGTCCGCACGGAGCCTGTCGAGCCCGTATTGAGACGCATACTGGGGATCATTCGGAATGAAACCATCCGCCTCTCCAATGTAGTTCGGACTGGCGGTCTGGATCCCCGAGCCTCCCGCAGCCGGCTCAAGGCCTCGTACACGTTGTTCACGGTGCAGGGGCCCGGCAGGTGGACCTGATAGATGCCCAGGCCGGGCTCGCCGCCAACGATCGTGCCTCCGACGCGCTGGGCGAGGAGGGCGTCCTGCTCGCTTTCGGTGAGTCCCTCGGCGAACGAGATCAGCACTTCGTCGCAGAGGAAGGCCACGTCGTCCTCGGGGTCGATGACGGCCTTGCCCGGTTGGGTGGGAAGCGGGTGGGTCGGACGCCCGGTCACCTTCAACTCGAATGGAGCGGAGCCGCGCTCGCCCGCCACACCAGGGAAGGCGGCGGTGGCTACGTAGCGCAGCGCCCCGGCTTGCGCGGAGGCGATGGTGAGCTTCGCGGAGTAGACCCCATCGCCGGTCAGCAGATCACCTTGCGTCCCGTCATCGCGCAGGGCCGCCACGATGGGCCGTCCAGGGACGTCCTCCCGGCGCAGCGACAACGTCTCGGGCCGCGAGAGAAAGCCCGTGATGGCCGCGGTGAATGTGACCTCGGTGGACTCCTGGGGATGCACTCCGCCGGGCCAGGCGCCCAGTGGGAGGATCAAGGGGTCTCCTCCAGGTGGCAGCACACGCACCGAGAAGCTCTCCGACGCCTCGATCGTGGAGCCAGGGATGTAGGCTCGATTCGTGACGAGGTATGAACCCGGGAGCTGGCCCGTGAAGGACTGATTGATGACATATGACACCGAACCCGAGGTGGTCTGTCCCGCCTTGGGGTAGTCGCTCTTCAGCGTGAGTCCGGTGGAGGGCTCGATGAGCACCTCATTCATGATCTTCAGCGACAGCCCGCTGCCGTTGACCACGTTGAGCGAGGTGGTGATGTTCTTTTTCTCTCCTTGAATCATCTCGATCTGGCTGCTGCCTGATTCGAGATTGAGGACGATGTCGAGCCCTGGATCAATGGGGGACAACCGGGACGCGGTGGAACTCTCTCGCTCGCCGACCTCCTGGCAGGCCACGAGCATCATGGGCAGACAAAAGAACAGGGCGTGAAGCGAGCGGAAGAGACGCATGGCGGGGGGATTCTCGAGTGGGGGCTGAGCGTGGCCGGGGCTCGGTGTCACGAGCCCCGGTGGCGATTCATTCTCGACCTGGGCTTTACCGGGCCGGCGAGCGCCGCCGAGCGGCCGGAAATACAATCAGCAGGAGCACCCAGACCAGCGCGAGGGAGGGCGTGCCTGTCCCTACGGAGCATCCAGCCGACTCGACGGGGGGAGGCTCGGCTCCCGTGACCGTGAAGCGGCGTGGGCTCGAGGGGACATTCTCCTCCTCCTCATCGTGGGCCGACACCAGGAGGATGTGCTCCCCCTGGCTCAGGGGAGCGGAGAGAGTGAAGCGCCACTCACCCAGGTCGTTGGCCGTGGTCGAGCCCACCACCACCCCATCCAGGGAAAGGGAGAGGGGGCGTGGGGGGCCGCCGTTCCAGAGAGGGTGGGCGTCGACTCGGAGAGGGTAGCCTCCTCGGTGGGCGAGACGATGACGGGCACCACGGCTTGCCGGAGGATGCTCCAGGCGTGGATGACGGGGGAAGCGTCCATGTTGCCAACGGCATCCGTGGCTCGGACCTGGAAGGAATGCCGGCCCGGGGACAAGCCGCTCAAGCTCACGGGCGACACGCAGGACTCGAAAGGCGCGACATCCAGCTTGCACTCGAAGGTGGAGCCCGCCTCCGTGGAATTGAAGGAAAAGGTGGCGGTGGTGTCGTGCGTCTGCACTGGGGGGTGGAGACCAGTTGGGTATTGGGGGGCGTCAGGTCCACGGTCCATTGGTAGGTGGCGGGTGTGGCGTCGACGTGACCCGTGGCATCTTTCGCACGGACCAGGAAGGAGTGGCTTCCCTCCGTCAAGGCTTGAAAGGAGATGGGTGAGTTGCTGACGGAGAAGGCCGAGCCGTCCAGACTGGATTCGAACGTGGCACCGGCCTCATTGGAGTGGAAGGTGAAGGTGGCGTCCGTGAAGCGCGTCCGTGCGGCCGGAGAGGAGTCGATCCAGGTTTCGGGAGGCGGGTCCCCGCCCCCTCCGCCGAGGCCGTACACCTCCGCGCTGGAGAGCACGGTGCCGCTCTTGCCACCCACGACGAGCACCTGGCCCGAGGTCAGCAGGGTAGCGGTATGATTGCTGCGCGTCTTGGCCATGGGCGCGGCGGAGACCCACAGACCACTGCTCGGCTCATAGAGTTCGACGCTCGCGATCGCGGTGTTGTCCGCCTTGTAACCACCCGAGACGAGAACCCGACCATCCCGCAGCTGGGTCGCCGTGTGATAGTAGCGTGCCGTTGCGAGCGGACGAGCGGTTTCCCAGAGCGCGATGTCAGGATCATAGAGCTCCGCGGTGCGAGGCAGCTGCGTGGCTCCAGGCAGCCCCACTTCATCATATCCACCCGCCACGAGAACCTTGCCGTTCGCCAGCAGGGTGGCGGTGTGATAGCCGCGAGCGAAGTTGAGCGGGGCGGTGAGCGTCCATTTGCCAGTGTCCGGGTCATAGATTTCGGCGCTGGTGAGATAGCTGGTGTTGCCCCATCCCCCCATGACGAGCACCTTGCCATCGGGCAACAGGACGGCCGCATGGGAGTCCCGTGCTTGGGAGAGCGGGCCCGTGACGCTCCATCTGCCCGTGGAGGGGTCGTACAGCTCGGCGCTGGCCAGGATGGTGTCATCGTTCCATCCCCCCACGACGAGCACCCTGCCGTCGGTCAGGCGGGTGGCGGTGTGGTAGTGGCGCGCCTGCCGCATGGAGGCCGTGGCCGTCCAGGTGTTCGTCGCGGCGTCGTAGAGTTCAGCGCTGACGAGGTAATTCTCGCCGTCCGATCCCCCCGCGACGAGCACTGCACCGTTGGACAGCGGAGTGGCGCTGTGACCGAGCCGGGGCTGGGACAGGGGCGCGGCGGGAGTCCAGGTGGCGGAGGCGGGATCGTAGAGTTCCGTCTGAGCCAGCACGCTGTCCTCGGTCAGTCCTCCGCCCGTGACGAGCACCTTGCCCTGGGGGAGCAGGGACGCCGTATGGTAATAACGGGCCCGGTTCATGGGGGCCGTGGACGTCCACGATGTACCGTTGTCGGAAAGGGGGGACTGGAGCAGGCCGCCGCCCTCCGTGTTCCCCTCGCGCGGTGAATCCTGGGATTGAGAATCGGGACCACAGGCCACCAGCAGGAGGAGTGCCGTCATCACGGCGAAGAAGCCCGGCCCCGGTGGTTGCCGAGCCGAGGAGGCTCGCGGACGAAGGTTTCCCAGACAAGGGGAGGAAGACGTTTCAAGGCTCATGTATGATGCTCCTGGACTTCAGATGAAACGGGGCCCCGGTGGACTTGCCCCGGGGCCCTGTTCAATCGCCACCTAGCGGGCTGCCAGCTTCATGCTGTTCTGGTAGTCCGTGTGCCACTGGGCGGGGAGCCGGCGCTGCACGTCCGCGCTGCGATCCTCGCTGTTCTTGAACTCATGGGCCCGCTGCAGCGACAGGTCTCCCACGAGGAAACCATTGGCGTACAGGGTGCTGCCCTTGGCGTAGGTCTTCTTCGCCAGGGTGCTCGTGTCGAGCTTCAGGTTGTACACGTTGTCCCGGTACATCTCACGCTTGACCTTCACGAGCGTGCTCACGCCGGACTGGGTGAGCACCTTGCTGCCCACGGCCAGCTCCTCGGCCCACACCACTCCGCGGTCGGGCGTGATGACGGGGTGGCTGGAGGTCAGCAGCAGATCGCGACCCGCGTCGTCCTTGATGCGGACCATGGGGATGCGCTCGATACCCACCGACACATCCTCCACGGTCAGCGCTACACCGGAACCATCAGCTACCACCGGCTTCCCTTGGTGATGGTCTCGATGTTCGCGGTCTTGCCGTTGGCCAGCTTGACCTGGGTCCCCTTCGCCAAACAGCCATAGAAAAGCTGGATCTTGGGGGCGTTCGGCATCCCTGGCGTGGTCACGCTCCGGACGGAGGAGATCTTGCTCGAGGCGGTGGTCGCGCGGCCCGGGCGAGCCAGCTCCACGTCGACCGAGAGGAAGAAGTCCACGTCCTCATAGGGCCGGAAGAGGATGCCGTTGAAGACACCATTCGCCTGCGGCACGTCCCAGAGGACCTGACGCTTGTCGTTGGGGTTGATCTTCAGCCAGTTGGCGAAGGGCCCGAAGCGCATCTCGCGAGGACCTCCCCGCTCCTCTACGAGTTTGACGTAGGTCTTGCTGTTGTTGTTGATCCGGAGCACCTCGAAGGGGAAGGTGAAGTAGCCCTTGAGCGGGATCTGGACCTGTTGGTAGCCCACCAGCGGGTAGTCACAGTCGCCGTCGCCCCTGTTCAGGCAGATGGTCACGATTCCATCGCGGTTGTTGTCGGTGGGGTGCCACATGCCTCCCCCAGGAGGCGTCCTGACCCGCTCGGTGATCATGTAGACGTCTTCCACGCCCCCCCGGCTGATGAGGTTCACCGAGTCCACGACGAAGATGTCATCGCCGTAGAACGGCATGGGGCCCGTTGCGCGAGCCTTCAGCTTGCGGCCATCGCCGTAGACCTCGCCCCAGCCATAGTCCGAGAGCTGCTGGGTCTGGTTCTCGTTCCAGACCACGACATCGACGAAGTTGTAGTCCGCGCCATCCTGGATGGTGGAGAAGGCGGTGGCCTCGAACGTCGTCCCACCCGGCGGGATCGTGAAGTCACCGATGATGTGATCACGCGAGGGCTGGGTGTCGGAGAGCTGCGTCTGCTGGGTTTTCTGGCGAGACCTGATCTTCTCCAGCGTGGCGAAGAACTGGGGGTAGTTGGCGGGCGTCTTGCCCGATGCGGCCACTCGCGCACGGAGGAAGCGATACTGGGTGTCATCCGTGAGATCGAGCTTGAACTTATGGCCGCCCGTGCGTTCGACGAGCTGACGCATGTAGGCCATGTCGTTGCTCAGGCCGATGTTGGACTGCAGCAGGTTCTGGTTGTTGTTGCCTTCGATCTCCTTCTGGCAACCCGTTCCCAAGGCCAGGAGGCACAGCAATGCGCTGAAGATCCTGCGGGGGTGATTCATCTTGTGGATTCTCCTTGTTGATTGCACTGCACCGCCCCTTGGGGCACCGCGAGGCACCCCAATGGACGTTTCCGCCCCACGAAGGTGAGGTCACACGCCCCTTTCAATGATTTGTCAGGGGAAGCGCCACCACGCGAGGGAATACGTGAGGAACGAGGACGGCGACGTGTCCTGATTCCATCACAGAGATTGTTTGTTCTGGATGTGTTTTGGGCGAGTGATCATCCGCACTGAGAGGGACCACGGAGAACCATGGCGTGTGCCCCCCCAGCGAAGCCGAGACCGGCAGCTATTGACAGATGTCGCGGTCGTGCAACACGTTGATGTGGCCCTCGGCGTTGCCCGTCAGCGAGTGGGCATAGAGGCCGCCATCGAAGCTCCCGCTGTTGAAGGTGACGTGGGCATTCGGAGCGAGCACCGTGCCCCAGAAGCCGTAGCTCTTGGCGTTGATCGACTCGGCGTCCACGAAGTTGAAGAGCACGCCATGCTGATCGATGCCACCGCTGAACGTGTGGCCGAAGCCCGTGAACGTCGCCGCGCTGCCTCGGATGTTGATGACCGCCAGGGAGCCCGCTGGAGCCGTGATGGACAACAGCCGCGCCCCCGTGAACGCGCTGGCGGGCACCTCGAAGACGTTCACGTCCGGTCTGGTGCCGCGCAACGTGATGCCTCCCCAGGTCTCGAGGGTCGTCGTCGCGTTGACCGCCAGCGCGGCGAGCTGGAGGGACAGCTTGCGCAGCTCGGCACCGCGGGCGGTGAAGTCAATGGGGGTTCCCTGGGCGGCGGAGCCCCGGAAGAACGTCACACTGGCACGGGGGGTGTAGCTGCCCCCATGCCACGCATCTCCCCAGATCCCTCCACTGGACAGGATCAGGTCTCCGCCCGCCACCAGCACATGGTCGACCTGGTTGTCCGGCAGCTTCCAGCCCACCGAGAAGTCATTCAGCGAGATGTTGCCACCCGCCGCCACCTTGCCTTGCACGTCCTTGCCGAGCGAGTAGTCCCCGGTCAGGAAGAGGTTGTAGTCGCCAAGCCGGACCTGGATGCAATCCTGCTGGGCGGCGCAGTCATCCACGCCATCCCCATTCGCATCGCCGCAGATGGACGGATCGAACGGCTTCGGATCATTGGCCGTGGGCACGCCATCCCCATCGGGATCCGCATTGGGATCCAGTCCGCAGACGCTGCCAGTGGTCGGACTCACCAGGGTGAATTTGCTCGCTTCTTGAGAGGAGGTATAGAAACCGAACCTGCCCGCGGGAAAAGTGCCCTGCTGATCGAATTGCAGCACGTCATCGACCCACACCTGGATCCTCGAGAGCCCGTACTTCATCTTCACCCGGTAACTGACGAAGTCGGCCCAACCCTTGCTGCCCAGCGTGAGGGCCCGCGCTTCTTCGGAGATCGCGCCTTTGTGCGCCCAGAAGGGGGCGAGTTTATCCGACCCCACGGGCTTCACCACACCCCTGACCCGGCTCATGGCCATGCCCACCCGTCCCACGAACTCGGGCTCCGACTGAGTCGCCTGCTTCCAGTCGAACAGCATGAATTCGGCCTGGGGGTTGGTGATGTCACCTTGATCGTAGGCCACCACCCAGCCGATATAGTCGTCATCATTGGTGGTCTGGACCGCCAGATCAAAGGTGAGCGTGGTGCCTGTCGCGGGCAGGTTGGTCATGTAGATGCCCGGGTCGGAGTTCTTCGTTTGCTGGACCGACAGCCCATCCGCGGCGAGGATCCAATTGGGATCGTCCGAGCCGGACAGGGACCAATGCTCATTGTAGGCCAGGGAGAAGTTGGCATTGGAGCAGAGGTAGCCGTCCTCCACGGCGCAGAGGCTGCTACAGCCGTCCCCATTCGCCGTGTTGCCGTCATCACACTGCTCATCCGGGGTCCGGGTGGCATCGCCACAGAGGCCGGCGGTGGCCCCCGTGGCGGGCGGGCTGAACTGCGACGCATTCTCTTCCCCTGTGTCGCATCCTACCCCGACAAGCAGCCCCGTCCCTGCGAGCAACAGGGCCTTGATCTCTCGACGCATTGCATCTCCCATCCAGTGCGAAGGTGTACCGGTCAGGTCCCGTCACCTGGTGGGCACCTGACCGTCGCGTATGAAGGAGAGGGGGCGCGGACGATCTATACGAAAGTTTTTCGCTTTTTCGAAATACGCTACGTCCAGGCCCGGGCGGGTCACCGGCCATGTTCGTTCGTCACGTCCGTGGAGTCAGGCGCTTCGGGGAGCGGGGTGGATGGCGTGAAGGGGGAGGGCATCAGGGGGTCGTCGCTGCCCAGGGCGATGAAGGGGGCCCAGTAGTGGGGATGGGGATGGGTCGCCCGCAGCGAGCGCATGGCCTGGCGCAGGGCGGAAGCGCGGCCCTGGCCGGCCAGGAGGTTGCGGTAGTAGGCGTCCATGAGCAGGGGCGTGGCGTCGTCTTTCACCTTCCACAGGCTCATGACCACTGTTTCCGCCCCGGCCACCACCAGGGCGCGGCGCAGGCCGTAAATACCTTGGCCCAGTCGGACCTCACCGCGGCCGGTGTCGCAGGCGGACAGGACAACGAGTTGTGTCCCCCAGAGGTTGAGCCCGGCCAGTTCCAACGCCGTGACGAGGATGGAGTCTGGAGGGGGAGCCGAGGAGCCGGGTTCCGGGGCGAGAGCGCTCGCGAGGACGAGGCCGGAGCGCAGCAGGGGATCCTCGGGGCCGCGCGCGGAGAACTCGCTGCTGGAAGCATCGGGATGGATGACGCGGGAGTTTTTTGGAAGAGGGGCGGGAGTGTCCTCAAGGAAGAAGCCATGGGTGGCGAGGTGGAGGATGCCGGGGGTGGGTAGGTGGAGCAGGCGCTCCTTGGTGGCCTCGGGGCCGAGGAAGAGCTGGGCCTGGGGCAGCAGGCGCTGAATGCCCTGGGCCTCCTGACGAGTGCCCGGCAGTAGGCTCCAGTCGCTTTGGGTGAGGTCCGAGCGCGCGGAGGAGAAGAAGCGCTCGAGGGAGTCCGAGGGAGGAGGAGCGGCACTGGACGAGGAGGGGACGGAAGGCGGAGAGGCCGAGAAGTCCGGATCGGCGAGGACGAAGACAGAGGAGGAGGAGACTATTTGCTGAGGACGAGGCAGCAGCTCACGGCCGGAGGTGAGGTAGGTGAAGTGGAAGGAGTCCAGGAGGAAGCTCCGGCCATCGTGGAGGGCGTCGAAGGGGACGAGGCCCAACTGGCCGTCGGGAGACAGCAGGAGGCGGCGGGTGGAGCCCAGCAGGGGTCGCAGGGGCTGGAAGGCGAGCCGGTGGAGTTGCTGGGCGGCGGACTGGACGGAGACGGCCGGGTTGGCCAGGGCTTTGCGCAAGCGCGAGGCGGCGAGGTCGATGGGAGCGGCGGGGCCGAGGTCCACGGCACGGGTGGAGGCATCGGCAAAGAGCACCAGCGCCAGATAGTGCACCGACCCAGCAAGTGGTGCGGGGGTGTACCGGGTGGGTGCTCCAGGGGGTCGTCCTCGTAGGCGATGAACTCGACCAGTGCGCCGTCCTTGGGGAGCGAGGCGGCGACACGCTCGACGATATCGGCGAGGGAAGGCAGGGTGGTGAGAGCGCGCAGGGGAGCGGAGCGTCTGGCCGGTCCGCTTCGAGCGAGTCGCCCTCCTCGGTCAGGGTCTTGAGTTGCTGTTGGTAGTCTTCAGAGGAGAGCGCGCCAGGGCCCGCGAGGGAGAGAGCCGCCAGCCGGGTGCGCAGGCCGCGCAGGCGCTCGAAGGTGGCGCGGTCCTCGGGGCCCAGGTGCTGGTAGAGGGTGCGGGAAATCTGAGCGGTCTCCTCGACGGAGCGGCCCTTGAGCAGGAGGGCCGCGCCAAGAGCCGGCGTTGCACGCGGGCATCCTGGGGATAAGCACCCAGCAAGGCGTAGATCGTCTCCTCGTTGGCACGCAGATAGTGGAGGAAACTGGAAAGGCGTGACTCGGAGAAGGCGAGCGCCTCGTGGCGCAGGCGCTGCTCGGAGAGGGAGAAGGCACGCTCGAAGAGTGGCAGGGCCTCCTCGAGGCGCTGCTGCGCCAGGCGGAGTCTAGCGAGGTTTTGGAGCGAGGCGGCGACGTGGGGGTGACTATTGCCCCGGGCTGCCTCATGGAGAGCGAGCGCGCGCTGCAAGAGGGGGTCGGCCCGGCCGTACATCCCCTGTGCGGTGTAGAGAGCGGCGAGGTTGTGGAGCAAGCTGGCGACGCGGGGGGTGACTTGGGCCCAGGGCTGTTTCGCGTATGGCGAGAGCGCGCTGCAAGAGGGGCTCGGCCCGGTCGTACATCCCCTGATCGTCGTAGAGAAAGGCGAGGTTTTGGAGCGAGCTGGCGACATCGGGGTGACTATTGCCCAGGGCTGCCTCCTGCAGAGCGAGAGCGCGCTGCAAGAGGGGCTCGGCTCGGTCGTACATCCCCTGCGCGTTGTAGAGAATGGCGAGGCTGTTGAGCGAAGTGGCGACATCGGGGTGACTTGGGCCCAGGGCGGCTTCGAACAGGGCGAGAGCGCGCTGCACGAGGGGCTCGGCCCGACCGTACAGCCCCTGCGCGTTGTAGATAGAGGCGAGGTTGTTGAGCGAAGCGGCGACGAGGGGGTGACTTGGGCCCAGGGCTGTTTCGCGTATGGCGAGAGCGCGCTGCACGAGGGGCTCGGCCCGGCCGTACAACCCCTGCGCGTTGTAGATAGAGGCGAGGTTGTTGAGCGAAGCGGCGACGAGGGGGTGACTTGGGCCCAGGGCTGTTTCGCGTATGGCGAGAGCGCGCTGCACGAGGGGCTCGGCCCGGCCGTACAACCCCTGGGACTGGTAGACCAAAGCAAGGTCCGCGAGTGAAGCAGCGATGAGGGGATGGCTCTTGTCGTAGGCAGTCTCTCGAATGGCGAGAGCACGTTGGAGGAGGGGCTCGGCTCGCCCGTACAACCCCTGGGCGTTGTAGATGTCGGCGAGGTTGCTGAGCGAAGTGGCAACGAGAGGGTGGCGTCCGCCGAGGGCAGCCTCTCTAATCATGAGCGCATGCTCAGCCCGCGCAAGAGCTTCGATATACTTGCCCGCTCCCGCGAGCTTTACCGCCGCGTCGAAGTCCGCCTTTGCTTCATTCAGCTTCCACTTGACCGTGCCGACCTGTCCACATACCGCACAGCCCACACAACAAAGGGCCACAACCATCATCCATCGGACAACCTGACGCATCTCTTCCCCTGTGTGGACGTGCTTCTCCTCAGGGTGTTACACTGAAATGGGTATTTACTGGAAACCGCCGCCTCTGAGTCGACTTTCGCCATTTCGAGGAGGGCGAGCGAGGGAGCATAGGGAAGGGTCGGCCACCGGTCTGTTGGACAGGTAGCCGCACTCCGCCCCGGTGTAAACCAGGTGCTCCTTGTAGGTCTATCGGCTCGCGCTCGAGTCGTGCGCGCCGTGCTCGTCAGGGCGTTTGGAACGTCCACTGTTGATTCGTGCCGCCGGTCCACTGCCCCTGTTGGACATTTGCTCCGTTGGCCGTGGAGTTGCCTGATACCTCCAATGCCGACCCACTGCTGCTCACGGGGGTGAGGCGATAGTAGCCGTCACTGGTGGCTGTGATTGCCCAGTGCTGGTTCGCGGCGCCCGTGTAGGTGCGAATGTCGACATTCGTTCCGTTGGCCGTCGAGGTGCTGGTGACCTGCAGGGCCTTGCCGCTTTCCACGCCGGTGAGCCGATACACGTTGTCGCCCAGATGGGTCAGCGTCCAACGCTGATTGTTCGCTCCGCCATAGGACCACTGCAGCACGTTGGTGTTGTCCGCCGTCCCATGCCCCGCGACATCGAGCGCCTTGTCGGGGCTGTCGCGCGGCGTGATGCGGTAGGTTCCGTTCGCGATGATTTCATCTTCATCGCCGCCGCCGCCAGTGTTGCTCAGGAGCTGTGCCAGCGGCGGATACCAGTTGTTCGCGAGTTTGACGATGCCCGCGTCGTTGGGGTGCACGCCATCGCCCGTATCCGTGGCCGGGTTGAAACCCGTCCATTGATCCACGACGACGATCGGCGAAGCCGTCGTGCTCTTGCTCGCCGCCCAGCCGGGAATCGCGGCGTTGAACTCGAGGGTTCGCCGCGGACAGTCCGCGCAGCTCCCGGGCGCCACTGGAATGATCTGCGCCACCAGGATTTTCATGTTTGGATTGCTCGCACGCATCTGCTCCACGAGCTTGCTGAAGGCAGCCAGAATCTGGCCGGTGTCCGCGCGCTCCAGACATCGTTGGTGCCGAAATGCATGAGCACGATGTCCGGGTTCGTCGCGCTCAACCAGCCGGGGAGGAGATTCTGATCCGCCACGTTGGTGGCCGGTAGCCACCATGGCCTTCGTTGTCGCCGTCGTAAGCGACACCGCAACCCTGGGGCGGCAGCGTGCCGACGAAGTCGATGTTCGTGAAGCCCGTGCTTTGTAGCTGGTTCCACAGCAGCGCGCGCCAACATCCCGGCGATCCGGTAATCGAATCCCCGAGAGGCATGATGCGTGTCTGTGCGGTTGCCAGTCGTGGGCAGGCAAACAGCACGAAAAGCAGAACGGCCAGGAGGCCGGCAAGCGCAGCGCGAGAGTCCGGTGCATGACACTTCCTTGTGTATGATGCGGAGCTTCTACTGATGCGCGAGCGGGCGTGCACGCCCGTGCGGAGGGACGATGGTGCACGACTCGAAGAGGTCTGTCAAAACGGTTTTTCCTGACAGTGTTCCTCGATTTGATGTGCTTTGAAAAAGCGCACTGCTGCTGTCAATCATTCGCTTGGGTGTGTGGCATTCAGTCGCTTGTGTCTGGCTTGTGAAATGTATGTATCTGTCCCAGGCTGACCCCACGTGCCGCGGGACATCGTTCCTCCAGCGAACGGCGGCTCGGGAGGACCGCCGCGCGCCTTCTGCCCACGGCCGTGCACGGTTGCAGCGCCCCTCGAAAAAAACACCTATACTGGGCGTCCTCTTCACGTTCACTCGCCTCCGGGGGAGAGCCGATGACGTCCGAGTCACCCAACGCGTTGTATTTCGCCTCGCTCCACAGGCTCTTCGAGCGCACGCCCGCGCTGAGTTTCGTGAAGCAGACCCTCGAGGAGCTGGCACCGGGGCAGGCGCGGCTCGCACTCGAGCCGGATGACCGTCACAACAACGGTTCGGGCTGCATCCACGGAGGCATCATCGCGACCGTACTCGACGGCGTGGGCTGGTTCGCCTGTGCCACGCGGAGCGAGGGCTATTGGCTCGTCACGGCGGAGTTCAAGGTGAACTTCCTGGAGGTTGCCTCGCGCGAGCGGGTGATCGCCACGGGGGAGCTGCTCAAGAAGGGCAGTGAGCTGTTCCACGCCCGGATGGATGCGAGGACCGAGGGGGGCCGGCACGTGGCGACCGCCCTGGGCACCTACTCCTTGCTGCCGCGGAAGTTCCAGCCATGAGCGCGGACGAACAGGCGCTGTTCATCGAGGGCCCGGGCCCTCGCATCGCCTGTGAGGTGCTGGGGGCGGGGCCGGGCGCGCCGACGCTCCTGTTCGCGCATGGCAACAGCAGTCACCGCGGCGTGTGGCGGCCCGTCGCCCGGCTGCTCCTGCGCGAGCTGGAGGTGCGCGCCGTCCTCATGGACATGCGCGGGCACGGTGACAGCGAGCATGTCCATCCGCCCGCCTACAACCCGGCCGATCACGCCATGGACCTGGAGCGTGTCGCGCGCCACCTCGCGCCGTCACGCCCGGCGGTCATCGGGCACTCGGCGGGCGCGCTCGCCGTCACGGCCTTCGCGGCACGCCGCGCGCGCGGGGAGGCGGACTGTCCGCGCCCCTCGGCGCTCGCCTGGGTCGACATCGATCCGCGGGTGCCCTCCTGGCAGGTGGAGTTCTTCCACGCGCGGGCCGATAGCATCCGGCGGAGCCATGCGGACGCGGACACGGCGATCCGCCAGCTCATCCGTGGCATCCAGAAGACGAGCGTGGGCGTGACCGAGGCGGCCCTGTGGGACTTCATCGCCACGGGCCTGAAGCGGACGCCCGAGGGCTTCTCGGTCAAGTTCGATTCCCAGACCTATGCGACCTGGAGCCCGGGGATCTCCGTCCGCTCCTTCCGCTCGTGGACATCCCGGCGCTGCTCATCCGCGCGGGCGACAGCATCGTCACCAGCGAGCAGGGCATGGCCGAGCTCCAGGCGGGCTTCCCACGGCCCACCCGGGTGGACATCCCGGGCGGAACCCACTTCGTCCCGCTCGACCACCCCGAGGAGCTGGCGCGGGCCCTGGCCGGGTTCCTCCGCCGGGAGTGGCTGTCCCGGGAGTGAGGGCTCAGAGGCGGAGCTGGAACAGCAGGGACGCATCCGCTGGTCCCTGGCTCCTGCGCTTCATGACGTGGCGCTGCAACTTGCCGCTCGTCGTCCGGGCGATGGAGCTCTTCTTCACGAGCAGCACCTCGAGGCTCGCGAGGCCCACCTTGCGGCGCACCACCTTGCCGATCTCCCGGGCCGGGCCCTCGAGCTCGGTGGGCGCCCGCAGCCCCGTCTCGGCCGGGCAGATGATGCGCTCCTCGCCCAGGGGCCCTCCCACGAAGGCGACGCAGCCTCCCCGGTGGACGCCCTCCAGGGGGCGCACCACGGCCTCGATGTCCTCGGGGTAGTAGCTCTCTCCCGCCTGCTTGAGCACGTCCTTCGCCCTGCCGACGACGTAGAGGCGGCCGTCCTTCTGGTAGCCCAGGTCTCCCGTGCGCAGCCACCCGTCCTGGAAGCACTCCGCCGTGAGCCTCGGGTTGCGGTAGTAGCCCCGCATGACCGCGGGCCCGAGGAGCTGGATCTCCCCCACGCGGTCCTCGCCCTGGACCGCTCCGTCCTCGCCCACGATGCGCAGCTGGAGGCCCTCCACGGGCCGCCCCAGGGCCACCACGCCCCGGCTGCCCGGCATCGCGCGCTCCACCCGGCGCACCTCCCGGTCATTGCCCAGGGCCGCGCGATCGACCCAGTCCACGTGCACCGGCTCGCCCACCGCGGGGAAGGTCGCGGCGAGCACCGCCTCCGCCAGCCCATAGACGGGGTAGAGCGCCTCGGGCCGCAGTCCGGCGGGGGCGAACTTGTCGGCGAAGGACTCCATCAGCCGCGCGTCCACGGCCTCCGCGCCGTTGACGGCCAGGCGCACCGAGGACAGGTCCAGCGCCGCGACCTCCTCGGGCTCCACGCCGTCACACAGCCAGGCATAGGAGAAGTTCGGCCCGGTGTAGATGGTGGCCTTCACCTTGGCGAAGTAGGCCAGCCAGCCCGAGGGATCCTTGATGAAGGAGTAGGGCGACCAGACGTGCGCCTGACAGCCATTGAAGAGGCTGGTGAGCAGGATGCCCACCAACCCCATGTCGTGGAAGTGGGGCAGCCAGCCACAGAACACGTCCTCGGAGTTGAACCCTCCACTCGCCACGATGGAGCGCAGCCCCGCGATGGCATTGGCATGGGTGATGGCGACGCCCTTGGGCGCGGCGGTGCTTCCGGAGGTGTATTGGATGAACGCCAGCTCTTCCGGCCCCGGCTCGATGGGCTCGGGGCCCTCGCCCGCGCCACCTTCCGCGACGAGCTCCTCACTGGACAGCAGGTGCAACCCCTCGGGCGTCCGCCCCGCGCCGAGCAGCTCCATCAGCGACGTCTCGACACACAGCCACTGGATGTCCCCATCCTTCAGGATGGGCGCGAGGTGCTCGAAGTAGCCCGAGAGATCCCTGCCGCTCGTCAGGGCCAGGGGCACCGGGACGCCTCCCGCCCGCTGGACGCCGAAGAAGGACAGCAGGAACTGGGGGCCCGTCTTGAGCAGCAGGCCCACGGGCTGCCCGCGCTGGAGCCCCCGCGCTCGCAGCCGCCGCGCCACGGCCGCGCTGCGTGTCTCCAGCGCCTCGTAGCTCAGGAAGGTGTTCAGCGTGGGATAGGCATGGCCTCGCGTGGAAACGCGCTCCGGGTCCACCGCAGCGCCTCCACCAGCGTCGAGATGTGCTCGGGTGTCATGGCCCGCTCCTCAGGTGGCGCGGACCGCTCGCACCCAATCCGCCAGCTTCTGGGAGGCACTGGAGGCGTCCGCGGCCCTCTGGACGACGCGCAGCAACTCCGCGTAGGCGACGGTGTGATCATAGCCGCCCGCCGTGTCACTGACTTCCAACGACCACCGCCAGTAATTGTCGAGCTGCTCGGCCAGCGGCATCTTGAAGGACTGGAGCGCTTCCTGGATCGCCGGGAGGATGTCCTGTCCCAGCTCCTCGATGTAGGCCTCGAGGAGGCTCGCGTAGAAGGCGAAGTGCCGGGCCTCGTCCTTCTGGATCCGGTTGAGGAGCACCTTGAGCACGGGCTCCTCCACCGTCCGGCCCAGCATCTGGTAGTAGAGCTGGGTGGCCTTCTCCTGGATGACGGTGTACGTGAAGATCTGGACGGGAAGCTCGCGAGGGAAGTGCCACGTCTTGCGGCCCTGCCGGCACAGCTCGGCGTGGAGGGCTTCCTCGCTCTGGATGCCGGCGCGCACCTGGTAGCGGCCAAAGAGATCCGCGTGCCGGTCCTCCTCCTGGGCCCAGCGCATGAAGAACCGGAACAGCTCCCGGTTGTGCATGAACTGGCCCGGAGAGACCGAGTCATCGGTGGGAAAGTGTTTCAGCACGTCCTGGAGGTAGCCCGGGACGTGATCCTCGATGAGAGTGACGAAGCGGATGGCCGAGCCCTGGGCCTCGGTGAGGCGGTCCGCCTGGAGTTGCTCCCAGGGGATGTCCACCGCTCCCCATGCCCTGGTCTCCCACCGATCGATGTAGTCGGTGACGAGCCGTCGCATGCGCTCTGGCTGAATGTGCGTCTTGTGCATAGACCCCCCGGGACGTCGCTAGCGGCGCTTCGATGCGACCAGCGCGTATTGCTTGCTGGTGTAACCCCAACCCGCGTTCGAAATCTCGAAGTACTTGAGCAGCCGCTCGGACAGGTTCGGCTCGATGGCGTCGAGTGCCTGGCTGTTGCGCCGCGCGTTCTCGCTCCACAAGTCGATCGTCCGGGAGTACTCCGCGGTGAGATCCACCAGCCCGCGCAGCGAGAAGCCCGCGTCCTCGAAGTAGCGCACGTAGTCCGAGACGGGAAGCAGCTCCGCCCAGCCGAAGGTGTCCTGGAGCACGAACTTCGTGCCGGGCCGGGATTCGAACTCCCGCCGCTTCGCCGCGTTGCCGAAGCAGGTCTCGGAAAGATAGACGTTGCCGGTGGGCTTGAGCAGCGACCAGGCCTTGGCGATCGTCCCCGGCTTGTCCTGGAAGTGGGTGATGGAGCCAACGAAGCTCATGCCCTGGAAGGCGCCCGGGGGCAGCGAGACCTCATGGAAGTGGCCGACCTCGATCCGCACCTTCCCGGCGACGCCGAGCCGCGCCGCGCGCGCGCGGATGTAGTCGGCCTGGCGCGGAGCGGGCGTCACACCCACCACCTCGCAGCCATACTCCCGCGCCAGGAAGCAGACCAGACTGCCCCAGCCACACCCCACGTCGAGCACGCGCTCTCCGCCCTGGAGCCCGAGCTGCCGGGCAATGAAGTGCATCTTCTTGTGCTGCGCCGTCTCGAGATCCTCGTTGCCCTCGGGAAACAAGCCCGGGCTGTATTTCATCGAGGGATCCAGGAAGAGCTCGAAGAGACGTGGATCCTGATCGTAGTGCGTGTTGGTGACCCCGTGAGACCAACCTTCCCCCGCCCGAGGCGTCTCATGCTGGCCGGTGGTATTCACGGCGTTTGCCGCTCCTCGACCAGCTTCGACACCGCGCTCGCCAGCTCCTCGATGGTGCTCACCCGGAACACGACCTGATCATCGAGCCGGACGTCGAACTTCTTCTCCAGGCTGGCGACGATGCGGAGGATCTTGATCGACTCGACTCCAGGCAGATCCCGGAGGTTGGTGGACGACTCGATTTCGCCCTCGGGCAGATTGAGCGTGCTGCGCACGATCTTCTTGATGGCGTCTTCGATACCCGGCTGGCTCATGGGTGAAAAAGGTATGGAAACAAATACCGCCATGTCAAGCTATGCACGTTTTCCAGACTAGTGCTCACCCGAAAGGGGGAGGTACATGTCAGCCACCTCACATGGATGGTCCCAGCGGATTTCCGCTCGTATTGGAGCTGGGAATGGCATTGGACTCCAGTACGATACAGCGGGGCTCGTCGACCGTGAGCCATGCCCGGCGGGCCATTGCATCTTCATGGGAGACATTGGCCGGGGTGGGCGGAGAACCATTGGAACAACGAGAGCGGGGGACCACTCAGCCGCTCCAGGGTGGCTTCCACGGCGTCGTGGTTGCCCCAGAGGATGTTCCCCTCTCCATGCTGCTCGAGCAGCGCCTGGATGAAGTGGCACCAGGTGCCCACACCGCGGCTGACGTAGAAGCCATACGTGCGGCAGGCCAGGGGCCGGTGTGTGTACACCCGGCACCCTCCAGACTCGCGATCCAGGAAAGGGCAGGTATAGGGCCGCCGCGTGCCCTCCAGCTCGGCCACCCGCGTGCGGATCTCCTCCCGCGCGGCGGGGGCCAGGGCCTGGAAGGCCTCCCAGAGGTAGGTCCATTCCCATTCGGAGACGGTCAGCGGCTCCGCCGGTGGCGGCAGCAGTGATCGCACCCCTTGCGGCAGGGCCACCAGTCATGGCCCTCGGAGATGGAGGAGGCCCGCGCGTCGACACGTCGGTAGACGTCCTCCAGGGTGGCTCGTTGTTCCTCGGTGAGTGGCTTCATGGCCCGCGCATCATGCCCCACACCAGGACATCGCCGTCAGGGCTCGCCGCGCGCCAAGTCCGCCAGTCCGAGCCCGGCTCCGGGGTCAGCCCTCGCGCGGCAGGCGCACGGCGAAGAGGGTGCCCTCGCACGCGCTGGAGTTCACCTGGATGCTGCCCGCGTGCGCGCGCACGATCTGCTCCACGATGTACAGGCCCAGGCCCACGCTGCGGCTCGTCTTGTCGGGGCTCCCCATGGCGCGTTGCAGGGGTTGGAAAAGCCGGGGCAGCGCCTCGGCGGAGATGGGCTCCCCCAGGTTGTGCACCTCCAGCCGGATGCCCTCGGGCCCGCCCTGGCTGCGCACCGTCACGACGCTGTTCGCGGGGCTGTACTTGAGCGCGTTGCCCACCAGGTTGCCCACCAGTTGCGCGAGCCGGTCCCCGTCCCACTCCCCATGGCCGTCTCCCCGTGTCTCCAGTCGTAGCTCCCGCTCGGGATGTGTCGCCTGCAACTCCTCCACCGCCGCGCGCACCACCTCGTGCACGTCCACCGGCTCGCGCTCGATCTTCAGTCTTCCGCCCAGGCGTGCCTGGGTGAAGTCCAGCAGGTCGCGCACCATGCGCACGGCGCGCTCGGTGCTCGAGTGCAGCCGCTCGAGGCTCTTGGTGGTGCGCGCGTCCAGCTCCCCGGGGCGCAGCAGTTGCCGCACGCCCAGGAGGATGGCGTTCAGGGGGTTGCGCAAGTCATGGCTGACGATGCCGATGAGGTGCTGCTCGAAGTCCCGGCGGCCCCGCTCCTCCTCGGCCAGCCGCTGGGCCTCCTGCCGCAGGCGCACCTGCTCCGTCACCTCGAACACCAGCGAGAGGACGCCGTCGATGCCTCCCCCGGGCGAGCGCACGGGCTGGTAGATGAGATCGAACAGGCGCTCGTCCAGAGGCCCGCCGCGCCCCCGGGCCACCCGGACCGGCACGGCCCGAACCATGTAGGGCACCCCTGTCTGGAACACCCGCGTCAGGTTGGAGGAAACCCTTGTGAGGCCAGCTCGGGGAGGGCCTCCAGCGCTTTCATGCCCACCACGTCCCGGCCCACCATCTGGCGGTAGACGGGATTGGCCGTCTCGAAGACATGGTCGGGGCCGCGCAGGTAGCTCACGGCCACGAGCGTCTGCGCGGCGAGCGCGTCCATCATCGCGGAGCGGGCCTGCTCGGACTCCTGGGTGCGCCGGAGCAGGATCTCCACCTGCTGGCGGGCGAGCACTCCTTCCGTCACTTCCGTGGCGACGGTGATCACGCCCTCGATGTGGCCCCGCTCATCGCGCAGGACGTCGTAGACGATGTTGAAGTACGCGGTCTCCAGCGCACCGTCCGTGCCCCGCGCGAGCCGGACCACCTGCTCCTTGGCCACGAAGGCCACGCCCGTGGTCATCACCTCGTGGATCAGCTCGTCCAACCCCACCCCCTCCAGTTCTGGCAGCGCCTCCAGCAGGGGCTTGCCCACCACCTGCTCGGGGAGGCGCCCGCAGAAGCGGCAGAACTGGGGGTTGGCCAGGTCGATGACCATCTGGTGGCCCCGGATGATGCCAATGGCCACGGGCGCCTGCAGGAAGGCGGCGTCGAGGCGGGCGCGCTCCTCCTCCCCCGGGAATCGGTGGCGCCGAGGTTGATGGGCCGCACCCTCCTCGCGCCGCGAGTGCGCTTGCTGGCGGGCGTGCTCCTCCACCGCCTCGGCGGTGACCGTGGCCACGAGGTTCGTCAACTGCCTCACCTCTTCCAACGAGAGCTGGAGGCCCTTGTCGGCGAGCAGCTCCAGCAGCAGATCGATCAGCAGGCCGTACTCGCGCACCAGCTCGCCCGGCGTGAAGCCCAGCCGGAAGCGCTGGGCTCCGTGCTCGCGCCCGACGGCCCCCATGCCCACTCCGGAAGTGGAGCGGCGCGCGGAGTCCCCACCGCATGGGGCCACCTTCAGTTGGCGCAGGATGGAGGGGAGAGGGTCCTCCAGCTCCGAGCGCGAAACGTCTCCCGGTGCCGGTGCTGGCGTACGCGCTCGCTCCACTCGTGGAGCACTTCCTCGCCGCGCTCCTCCAGCAGCTTCGCCAACTGACCCATGTCACTCTTTTCTCGCCAGACCGGCCGGAGCGGAGCCCTCTCGGGGCAAACACCCCGCCGCCCGATTTTCCTCGCACCCGGCCGAGCCTTCCGCTCGCCCGCCCTCTGGGGGGTGCCTCCACCCGGCCGCGCCTCGCGGGGACTCAGCCTCCGCGCAGCTGGCGGATCTTCTCGTAGGCCTCGCGAATCTCCTGGAAGCGGCGCGACGCCTGTTCGACGGCCCCGGGGCCGAGATGGGCGACCCGGTCCGGGTGGTGGATGGCGGCGAGCTGGCGGAAGGCCCGCTTCACGTCCGCGTCCGTCGCCTCGGGGGTGAGGCCCAACCGGGTGTAGTGCGCCTGGGCCTCGCCGAAGTGGCGCGCGGTGACGGAGCGTAGCTGGGCCTCGGACAACCCGAGCCCCTGGGCGATCCGGCGCAGCGTCTCCTGCTCGGCGCGGTGCAACTGGCCATCCACGAGCGCCAGCCCGTACAGGGCATCGAGCAGCAGCAGCCGCGCCGACATGGTCAGCTCGTCGCGGCACGCGGCGGCGGAATCCTCCAGGGTGGGCGGACGGGCGAGGTGTTCCTTGAGGTAGCGGCGCACGAGCTCGAGTGACTCGGGGCCGTAGCGCAACTGCTCGGCGAAGTACTCGCGCACCACGCGCACCTCGTCGCGCACCAGCTCGCCATCGGCCCGGGCCACCTCGATGAAGAGGGCGCACAGATGGCGGGCGAAGTGTTGCTGGGCAGCCAGTTCCCGGGGCTCGGGGGCACGGGCGCGCTCGTGCCGGCCGGGCGCGGAGGGGCTGGAGCAGCCCGTCGAGTTGATGGCCCACCAGGACTCCGGCGAACACGAGCACCACGACGGGCCAGAGGCCGCCGATCAGCAGCCCCACGCCCAGCCCAAGCATCGCTCCGAGAACTTTTCCAGGTGCCACGCGTGCGTCACTCCCTAGACCGGCGGGAAGTTTCGCATAGAGTCCGCCGCGCTATGGGCCAGTTGATCGACGGAAAAGCGGTGGCGGCGAGGGTGCGCGCCGAGGTGAAGCAGGAAGTGGAGCGGCTCAAGGCCGAGCGCGGCCTGGTGCCGGGGCTGACGGTGGTCCGGGTGGGGGAGGATCCCGCCTCGAAGATCTACGTCACCGGCAAGAAGAAGGCGGCCGAGGAGGTGGGCTTCAACTCGTGGGAGGAGCACCCGGACGCGAGCATCACCGAGGAGGAGTTGCTGTCGGTGGTGGAGCGGCTGAACGAGGACCCCGCGGTGCACGGCATCCTCGTGCAGCTGCCCCTGCCCAAGCACATCGACGCGGAGCGGATCATCTCGGCGGTGCGTCCGGAGAAGGACGTGGACGGCTTCCATCCGATGAACGCGGGCAAGCTGTCGCTCGGCAAGCCGGGGCCGCGGGCGTGCACGCCCTTCGGGGTGATGCGGCTGTTGCGCGAGGTGGGGTGCGACCCCGCGGGCAAGCGCGCCGTGGTGGTGGGGCGCAGCAACATCGTGGGCAAGCCCATGGCGTTGATGCTGTTGCAGGCGGACGCGACGGTGGTCATCTGCCACCGCAAGAGCAACCTGGCCGAGGAGGTGTCGCGGGCGGACATCGTCGTGGCGGCGGTGGGCGTGCCCGAGCTCATCAAGGGCGAGTGGATCAAGCCCGGCGCGGTCGTCATCGACGTGGGGATGAACCGGATGCCGGATGGGAAGCTCAAGGGGGACGTGGAGTTCGCGGCCGCCCTGGAGCGCGCCTCGTTCATCACCCCGGTGCCCGGCGGCGTGGGGCCGATGACGATCGCCATGTTGATGCGCAACACCCTGGACGCGGCCAAGGGAGGGGCTTGATGCCGACGCGGCGCGAGCGGCTCGAAGGCGGGCTGTATGGGTTGCTCATCGGGGATGCGCTGGGCGTGCCCTACGAGTTCCATTCTCCGGAGCGGATTCCCCCGCCCGCGCAGCTCGAGTTCACGCCTCCGGCGGACTTCACCCGGGCGCATGCCCAGGTGCCTCCGGGAACGTGGTCGGATGACGGCTCGCATGCGCTGTGCCTGCTCGATTCGCTCCTGTACCGGGGGATGTTGGACCTGGAGGACCTCGGGCGGCGGCTCGTGAACTGGTTCGAGTGGGGCTACCTGGCGGTGGACGGCGAGGTGTTCGACGTGGGCATCCAGACGCGCACGGCCCTGTCGAACCTCCGCGAGGGCGTGCCCGCCTTGAAGGCGGGTCCGGCGGGCGAGCGGGACAATGGCAATGGCGCGCTGATGCGGGTGTTGCCGCTGGCGCTCTGGCACCGGGGAGATGATCAAGCGCTGGCGCGCGACGCCATGCTCCAGTCCCGGGTGACGCACGGGCACGTGCGGTCGCAGGTGTGCTGCGCGCTCTACTGCCTGTGGGCGCGGCGGACGCTGGAGGGCTCCTCGCGGGCATGGGCCGACGCGTTGGCCTCCTTCCGGGCGCTCTACCCCGAGGGCCTGGAGCAGCGCACGGAGTTGGAGGCGTCGGTGCGGCCGGACGTGCCCTACCGGGGCAAGGGGACGGGGTACGTGGTGGATTGCCTGCTCTCCGCGCGCGATTGCCTGGAGGCGGACTCCTTCGAGCGGGCGGTGAAGGCGGCGATCGCGCTCGGACATGACACCGACACGACGGCGACGGTGGCGGGAGGCATCGCCGGGCTGCGCGAGGGGCTCGACGCCATCCCCAGCCGTTGGCGCGACGCCTTGCGTGGCCAGGAGCTGGTGAGGCCCCTGCTCGACAAGCTGCTCGCGTACGCGGCCTGAGTGCCGGCTCCGTCCACCTCCCCCGTGGGTGGCGAGCCTGTCGCCCCGGGACTCAGGTGACTTGGGTGGTGTTCAGGAAGTTGCGGATGAGCTGGCTGATTTCCTTGGGCTTCTCGAGCGTGGCCCAGTGGGTGGCCTCCGCCAGGCGCTGGATGGAGATCTGGGGCACGAAGTCGCGCAGTCCGCGCTGTCCGTCCGGCAGCAGGTAGGTGTCCTGCTCGGCGTGGATGAAGAGCACGGGCTTGTTCACCACGAGCTGGTCCGGCCGCAGCCCCTCGACGAGGTTGCTGCCGCCCACGTGGCCCTGGTGGTCGGGTGGGCCCATCTTCGCCGCCCGGTAGTAGTTGAGCCCGCCGGTGACGCTGCCCGGCTGCTTCCAGGCGCTGACCCACTCGGTCATGTCATCCTCGGACAGGATGGCGCCGTGCGCCCGGGCGTCGTTGAGCACGGCCTGCCGGGCCCACGCGTAGTCATCGCCCATGATCTGCCCTTCGGCCTGCGGCGTCTGGAAGACGAGCATGTACTGGGCCGCCAGTTGCTGGCGGGGGTTCTCGCGCAGCTCCCGGTCGAACAGGGCGGGGTGGGTGATGTTGATGGTGACGAGCCGGCGCACGTACTCGGGCTGACGCAGCACGAAGCTCCAGCCCACCAGCGCGCCCCAGTCCTGGGAGACGATGTTCGTCTTCTCGATGCCCAGGTGCTCCAGCAGGCAGCGCAAGTCCTCGACGAGGTGCCGGATGTGGTAGGCCTCGACCTCCTTGGGCTTGGAGGTCAGGTTGTAGCCACGCATGTCCGGGGCGATGACGAAGTAGTCCTTGCCCAGGTCATGAAGCTGCTTCTTCCAGACACCCCAGTACTCGGGGAAGCCATGGATGAAGAGGATGGGTTCCCCCGCACCATGCGTGACGTAATGCATGCGGATGCCGTTGATGTCCGCGTAGTGATGATCCATGGACCACTCTCCCCATCGAGTGAATGCCCCGCGAGAATAGGGCGCGGGGCGGGGAGAGAAAGATCGCTTTCGCGGTGACCGGGAGCACCCCACAAGCGCACTTCAGGTGAAATGTTTGCGGACGTCCGTGTCGTTCAGCACGAACAGCATCCAGGCGCCCACCGGCACGCCGAAGCAGCACGCGGGGGCGAGTGGCAGCATGACGGTCAGTGAGCCCACCATGCCAATTCCCCATTTTTTCAGGTTCACGATGTTGAGCGCGGCCCAGATGGTGATGCCGCGCGCCACGAGCGCTCCCATGATGTTGAAGAGGAATGGCCAGAACTGATCCGCGGGCACGACGAAGTTGCCCACGCGCGAAAGATGCAGGATCACCATGGCGACCCAGAAGAGGATGTCCAGGATTCCCGTACAGAGCAGGAGGAAGGCGGGCGGACGCACCCGGCGCAGCGTGGGCAGGCGGGGATCGTTCAGGGGGACATTGAGACCGGGACCACTCATGTACGGGCCCTCAAGGCACTCACGATCATCCGCGTGGCGGGTGACTTGTTGAGCGTGTAGAAGTGGATTCCCGGCACACCCCGCGAGAGCAGCTCCATGCACTGCACCGTGGCGTGCGCCACCCCCAGCTGCACCAGGGCCTCCGGCTGATCCTTGAGTTTCTCCAGTTGGAGCGCCAGGCGCATGGGGATGGTGGCGCCGCACAGGCGGGTGAAGCGCTGGATCTGCTCGTGGTTGGTGATGGGCATGATGCCCGGGACGATGGGGACGTTGATGCCGACGCGGCGCGCCCGCTCGACGAAGTCGAAGTAGAAGGCGTTGTCGAAGAAGAGCTGGGTGATGACGAAGTCCAGGCCGGCGTCCACCTTGGCCTTGAGGTGCAGCAGATCCTCGTCCCGCGAGTGCGTTTCCACGTGGCCCTCCGGGTAGCACGCCCCCCCAGGCTGAAATCGAAATCCTCCTCGCGGATGAAGCGCACGAGATCCGTGGCATGACGGAAGTCCGTGTTCGCGAGGGTGTCGGGGGAGGCGCCCTGGGGCATGTCGCCGCGCAGCACCAGCAGGTTGTCGATCTTCGCCGCCTTGAGCCGCCGCAACAGCTCGCGCAGCTCCTCGCGCGTGTGGCCCAGGCACGCGAGGTGGGCCATGGCCTCGATGCCCGTGTCGTGCTTGATGCGCGTGACGAGATCCACCGTACGGTCGCGCGTGCTGCCTCCCGCGCCATAGGTGACGGACACGAACCCCGGCTCGAGCGGGGCCAGTTCCTCCAGGGTCTGCAGCAGGTTGGCGGTTCCCGCGTCCGTCTTCGGCGGGAAGAACTCGAAGGAGAAGCAGGGGCTGGATGGGTTCAGGCGATTGCGGATTTTCATGACGCGAACAGTCTAGAACGTCCCCGGTGGCTTCCCGAGAACCTTGATTGAGGGAGGTACACGGTTATAGTCCGCGCCGTTTTCACCCCCCTCCCAGGAGAGACGAACATGACCCGGCGAACGCCGCTCAATGACGCCCACCGTGCGCTGGGCGCCCGGATGGTGGACTTCGCCGGCTGGGACATGCCGGTGCAGTACAGCTCCGTCATCGCCGAGCACGAGGCCGTGCGCAACGCGGTGGGCCTCTTCGACGTGTCGCATATGGGGGAGATCGAGTTCAGCGGCCCCGGTGCCCTGGAGACCGCCAACCGTCTCATCACCAACGACCTCTCCAGGTGCGCGGATGGCCAGGCGCTCTACGCCGGGCTGCTCAACGAGCAGGGCGGTTTCGTGGACGACGTGGTGGCCTACCGCTTCTCGCCCGAGCGCATCCTCATCGTCGTCAACGCCTCCAACAAGGACAAGGACTTCGCCTGGATGCTCGCGCGCGCCGAGGGCGTCAAGCCCGTGGACCGCAGCGACGACTACGCGCAGATCGCCGTGCAGGGCCCCAAGGCCGCGGCGCTCGTGCAGCGGCTCACCCCGGTGGACCTCACGAAGATCGGCACCTACCGCTTCGCCGAGGGGCCGGTGGCGGGTCATGCCTGCATCGTCTCGCGCACGGGCTACACGGGCGAGGACGGCTTCGAGCTGTACTGCGCGCCCGGTGACGCGGAGGCGCTCTGGAAGGCGCTGCTCCAGGAGGGGCAGGCCGACGGAGTGAAGCCCTGTGGCCTGGGCGCCCGCGACAGCCTGCGCACGGAGATGAAGTTCGCCCTCTACGGCAACGACATCGACGACGCGCACACCGCGCTCGAGGCCGGGCTCGGGTGGATCTGCAAGCTGGACAAGGCGGGGGGCTTCATCGGCCGCGACGCGCTGGCGAAGCAGAAGGCCGAGGGCCTCCAGCGCAAGCTCGTGGGCTTCGAGGTGACCGGCTCGGGCATCCCCCGGCACGGCTACCCGCTGCTCAAGGACGGGCAGCGGGTGGGCGAGGTGACGAGCGGCACCCAGGGCCCCTCGGTGAAGAAGCCCATCGGCATGGGCTACGTCCCCGTGGAGCTGTCCACCGAGGGCTCGACCTTCGACGTGGAAATCCGGGGCCGCGCGGTGCCCGCCGTGGTGGTGAAGACCCCCTTCTGGAAGAAATAGAGGAGCGACGCACATGGCTGGCAACATTCCCCCCGATCTCAAGTACACGCAGGAACACGAGTGGGCCCGGCAGCAGGGCTCCGTGGTGGTGGTGGGCGTCACGGATCACGCCCAGTCGTCCCTGGGTGACGTGGTCTACGTGGAGCTGCCCAAGGTGGGCGCCACCCTCACCGCCGGCAAGCAGTTCGGCGTCATCGAGTCCACCAAGGCCGTCTCCGACCTCTTCGCGCCCCTGTCGGGCAAGGTCGTGAAGGTCAACGAGGACCTGCCCAACAACCCCTCCGTCATCAACACCGACCCCTACGGGGCGGGGTGGATCCTCGAGCTCGAGCCCTCGGACAGCAGCCAGCTGGCGGGACTCCTGGATGCCGCCGCGTACGGGAGCCTGTTGAAGTAGTCCTGACGCCTTTCGGACTGGCGCGCGCGCGGCCGGATGTTATCCACGGCCTCGCGGCTTCACCCGCACCGCGAGTGCTCGATACCTATGTCCTTGAACTGGAAATACCAGGAGTCTTTCGCCGACCGGCACATCGGTCCGGATGAGAAGGAACTGCAGGGGATGCTGAAGACGATGGGCGTGGGCTCGCTCGACGAGCTCATCGACCAGACCGTCCCGCAAGTCATCCGCTCGAAGGAGCCCCTGTGGGTGGCCGGCGGCTGGTCCGAAACCGAGGCGCTCTCGGCGCTGGAGTCCATCGCGGCGAAGAACCAGCTCTTCCGCTCGTTCATCGGCATGGGCTACCACGACACCCAGACGCCGCTCGTCATCCTGCGCAACATCCTGCAGAACCCGGGCTGGTACACCCAGTACACGCCCTACCAGGCCGAAATCGCCCAGGGCCGTCTGGAGGCGCTGCTCAACTTCCAGACGATGATCATGGACCTCACGGGTCTGGAGGTCGCCAACGCCTCGCTGCTCGACGAGGGCACGGCCGCCGCCGAGGCCATGGCGCTCGCCGTCGCCCAGTACAAGGGCGAGGGCAAGGGCGTCTTCTTCGTGTCCGAGACGTGCCACCCGCAGACGCTCGACGTGGTGCGCACGCGCGCCCAGCCGCTGGGCGTGGAAGTCGTCGTGGGTGACCACCGCACGGTGGACCTGTCCGCGAAGAAGTACGTGGGCGGGCTCGTGCAGTACCCGGCCACGGATGGCGTCGTGCACGACTACCGCGCCTTCGGCGAGAAGCTGCACGCGGTGGGCGGCCTCTTCATCGTCGCCGCGGATCTGCTGGCGCTCACGCTGCTCACGCCCCCGGGCGAGTTCGGCGCGGACGTGGCGGTGGGCAGCGCCCAGCGCTTCGGCGTGCCCATGGGCTACGGCGGCCCGCACGCGGCCTTCTTCGCCACGAAGAACGCCTTCACCCGCATCATGCCGGGCCGCATCATCGGCGTGTCCGAGGATGCCCAGGGCCAGCGCGCCCTGCGCATGGCGCTGCAGACGCGCGAGCAGCACATCCGCCGCGAGAAGGCCACGAGCAACATCTGCACCGCGCAGGTGCTGCTGGCCATCATGGCCGGCATGTACGCGGTGTACCACGGGCCCCGCGGCCTCAAGGCCATCGCCGAGCGCGTGCACGGCCTCACGGTGCTGCTCTCGCGCGGGCTGGCGAAGCTCGGCTACGGCGCCGCCCACGAGCACGTCTTCGACACGCTGCGCGTGGACGCGACGCCCCCGCAGGTGCGCGCCATCCTCTCGGCCGCCGAGGCCAACCGGATGAACTTCCGCCGCATCGACGAGCGCACCATCGGCCTGAGCCTGGACGAGACCTCGCGCGCCTCGGACGTGGAGGCCATCCTCTCCGTGTTCGCCGGCGGCAAGGCCCTGGGCTTCTCCATGGACGAGCTGGGCCAGAAGCTCGACACCCCGCTGCCCGAGAGCCTGCGGCGCACGAGCGCCTACCTCACGCACCCCGTCTTCAACAGCTACCACTCCGAGACGGAGATGCTGCGCTACATCCGCCGCCTCGAGTCGCGCGACCTGTCGCTCACGCACTCGATGATTCCGCTCGGCTCGTGCACCATGAAGCTCAACGCCACCGCGGAGATGGTGCCGGTGACGTGGCCGCAGTTCGGCAAGCTGCACCCGTTCGCGCCCAGCTCCCAGGCCTCCGGCTACCGGCTCCTGTTCGAGCAGCTCGAGGGGATGCTGGCGGCCGTGACGGGCTTCGCTGGTGTGTCGCTCCAGCCCAACGCGGGCAGCCAGGGCGAGCTCGCGGGCCTGCTCGTGGTGCGCGCCTACCAGCAGCACCGCGGCCAGGGCCACCGGGACGTGTGCCTCATCCCCTCGTCGGCGCACGGCACCAACCCGGCCTCCGCGGTGATGGCCGGCTACAAGGTCGTCGTCGTCAAGTGCGACGAGAGCGGCAACATCGACGTGCCGGACCTGCGCGCCAAGGCGGACGAGCACAAGGCGAACCTGGCCTGCTTGATGGTGACCTACCCGTCCACGCACGGCGTGTTCGAGGAGGACATCAAGGAGATCTGCGCCGTGGTGCACGAGCGCGGCGGCCGGTGTACATGGACGGGGCGAACCTCAACGCCCAGGTGGGGCTGACCAAGCCGGCGGAGATCGGCGCGGACGTCTGCCACATCAACCTGCACAAGACGTTCTGCATCCCCCACGGCGGTGGCGGCCCCGGCATGGGTCCCATCTGCGTGGCGAGCCACCTGACGCGCTTCCTGCCGGGCCACCCGGTCATCGCCACGGGCGGCAACGATGGCATCGGCGCCATCTCCGCGGCCCCGTGGGGCAGCGCGAGCATCCTCGTCATCTCGTGGATGTACATCGCGATGATGGGCGGGGACGGGCTCACCCGGGCCACCAAGACGGCCATCCTCAACGCCAACTACATCGCCGAGCGGTTGCAGCCGCACTACCCGGTGCTCTACCGCGGCAAGCGCGGCCGCGTGGCGCACGAGTGCATCGTGGACCTGCGTCCGCTCAAGAAGACGTCGGGCGTCGAGGTGGAGGACGTGGCCAAGCGGCTCATGGACTACGGCTTCCACGCGCCCACGGTGTCCTTCCCGGTGTCGGGCACGTTGATGATCGAGCCCACCGAGAGCGAGTCCAAGGCGGAGTTGGATCGGCTGTGTGACGCGCTCATCGCCATCCGGGAGGAGATCCGCGAGATCGAGGACGGCCGGATGCCCCGGGACAACAACGTGCTGAAGAACGCGCCGCACACCGCCCGCGTCATCACCGCGCCCGAGTGGAACCGTCCCTACTCGCGCGAGAAGGCGGCCTTCCCGGCGCCGTGGGTGAAGGATCACAAGTTCTGGCCCGCGGTGGGCCGGCTCAACAACGTGCTCGGCGACCGCAAGCTCGTGTGCTCGTGCCCTCCCATCGAGGACTACCTGCCGCCCGAGCCGTCCAAGGCGGCGTAGTTCCGGCGAGCACCGCCGTTCATCCCAGGGCCCCGGGTTCCATGGAACCTGGGGCCCTCTTGTTTGGGACCGCGTAGACGGCGGGGGCGGAGGCTCCGAGGCCGCCGGCAGCATCAAGACGAAGCAGGCCCCGTTGGAGTGGTTCTCCGCGTGGAGCGTGCCCCCGACGCGCGCCACGTAGTCGCGGCACAGGGCGAGCCCCAGTCCCGTCCCCTGGCCCGGGGGCTTGGTGGTGAAGAAGGGCTCGAAGAGGCGGGGCAGCACGTCCGGAGGGATGCCCGGCCCGTTGTCCTCCACCCGCAGGCACACGCCTCCCGCCTCCTTGTGCGCGCTCACCTTGATGTGGGGACGGCGCGGGGGCCGGGCCGACTGCGCCGCGTCCGCCGCGTTGATGAGCAGGTTCACCAGCACCTGCACCATGTGCCGCTGCCCCAGACGGACCGGCGGCAGCTCCGGGGCGAGCGCCAACGAGACCTCGCCGCCCTCGCGCAGGCGCACCGAGGCGAGCCGCTTCGCCTCCTTCAGGGCCTCCTCCAGCACACCCGGTTCCTGTTCCGTCAAGCCGTCCGCGCGCGAGAAGCCCCGCAGATCCGTGACGATCTGCTGGATGCGCATCACCCCCTGCTTCGTCTCGTCGAGCACGTCCCGGAACTCCTCGCGCTCGATCTTCCACGTCTCGTCCGAGGTCTCCCGCTGCAGGTAGCTCAGGTTGGCCTTCACGAAGGCCAGGGGGTTGTTCACCTCGTGCGCCACTCCGGCGGCCAGTTGCCCCACCAGCACGAGCCGCTCCACCTCGGCGCGCTCGAGCGCGGCACGCGCGCGCAGGCGCTCGCTCTCCGCGAGTTGTTCGAGCGCATGGAGTCGCTCCTGCTGTGCTCCGAGCTGCGCATCCAGCATGTGCCGGTACATGCGCGTGCCGACGAGCGCCAGTCCCAGGAAGGTGCTGTAGCTCGTCACCTGGAGGATCACCCGCGGCAGGGGCACGTCGGCCATGGCGTTCACGATGACGATCGCCACGAGCGACACGCTCCCGCTCAGCAGCGTTGGCAGGCGGCTGTCGGGGGTGAACACCGCCAGGATGAAGGGCAGGGCGGCGTACATGCTGAAGTAGGGGCTCTCCGGGCCTCCACTCAGGAGGATGAAGCTCGTGAGGGACACGAACCCGATGACCGAGGCGATCACCCCCGCCCACTTCATCGACAGCCAACCCGCGCCCACGCAGAGGCCCATCAGCGCGAAGAGCGTGGACCATGCGGCCTGGAGGCCCACGAGCAGTCTGGGAAAGGACTGCATCACCACGCAGTGCAACACGAGCCCGAGCGTCAGGCAGCCCGCACCAATGAAGTAGTTTCGGCGCTGCATCCGCAGCAGGGCCTTCAAACCCGAGGAGTCGGCTGTCATCGCGCGCGGATGCTAACCCCGGGGATCCCGGTGCCGGGCGAGCCCCCCGGCGCGCCGCTCTCCTCGCGCGTGTGTACGGAAGTCGACCTTGAGCGGGCGCCTTCGTCACGGCCCTGAACACGTGGTGCGTGTCCGGGCCGCGCGACTCAGGCCGCCACGCTCGTCGCCGGGGCCTTGTCCTCGTCGAGCTGGGGGCCGAGCCATCGCGCCGCCTCGTCGACCGACATCCCCTTGCGGCGCGCGTAGTCCTCGAGCTGATCCCGGCCGATCTTCCCCAGCCCGAAGTACTTCGCCTCGGGGTGGTTGAAGTAGAAGCCGCTGACGCTGCTGGGCGGCGTCATGGCGTAGCTCTCCGTCAACGCGACCCCCGTGGCCTTCGTGGCCTCGAGCAGCGCGAAGAGCGTGCCCTTCTCCGTGTGCTCCGGACACGCGGGGTAGCCGGGCGCCGGACGGATGCCGCGGTACTGCTCGCGGATGAGCTGCTCGTTGGACAGGTCCTCGTGCTTGCCGAAGCCGCAGAACTCACGGGCGCGCTTGTGCATCAGCTCCGCCATCGCCTCGGCGAGGCGGTCTCCCAGCGCCTGCGCCATGATGGCCGAGTAGTCGTCGTGCTTCTGGCGGAAGCGCTCGGCGAAGGCCTCCACGCCGTGCCCCGCCGTCACCACGAAGCCTCCGCAGTAGTCGATGCGGCCGCTGTCCCTCGGCGCCACGAAGTCCGCCAGGCACAGGTGGGCCTGCTCCGGTGGCTTCTCGGCCTGCTGCCGCAACATGCGCAGCGTGCCCAGCACCTTCGAGCGCGCCTCGTCGGTGTACAGCTCGACGTCATCGCCCACGGAGTTGCAGGGCCAGAAGCCCAGCACCGCCCGCGCGGTGAAGCGCTTCTCCTCGACGATGCGCTTGAGCATGACGCGCGCGTCGTCGTACAGCTTGCGCGCCTCGGTGCCCACCACGGCGTCCTCGAGGATGCGCGGGAAGGCCCCGTACAGCTCCCAGGCGTTGAAGAAGGGGCCCCAGTCGATGAAGGGCACCACCTCCGCGAGCGGCACGTCGTCGAACACCCGCGTGCCCAGGAACTCGGGCCGGGGGATGTCGACCTGGGCCCAGTCATACGTGGCGCGGCGCCGGCGGGCCTCCTCGAGCGTCAGCAGCTTGCGCTGCACCCGGCGGGCGGCGAAGTCCTCGCGGGCCCGGTTCTGTTTCTCGACCACCTCCTTGAGGAAGCCCGGCTTCTGCTCGGGGGAGAGCAGCGCGCTCACCACGTTCACCACGCGCGAGGCGTCCAGCACGTGCACCACGCCGGGCTCGTACTCCGGCGCGATCTTCACCGAGGTGTGCGGATGGCTGGTGGTGGCGCCTCCGATGAGCAGCGGCACCTCGAAGCCCAGGCGCACGGCTTCCTTCGCCGCGTTCACCATCTCGTCGAGCGAGGGCGTGATGAGCCCCGATAGCCCGATGACGTCCACCTTCTCCTGCCGCGCCGTGGTGAGGATCTTCTCGGTGGGCACCATCACGCCCAGGTCGATGACCTCGTAGTTGTTGCAGGCGAGCACCACGCCCACGATGTTCTTGCCGATGTCGTGCACGTCGCCCTTCACCGTGGCGAGCAGCACCTTGCCCTGCGTGCGCGCCTCGCCTCCCGCCTCCACGTGGCGCCGCTTCTCCTCCTCCATGAAGGGCGTCAGCCACGCCACCGCGCGCTTCATCACGCGCGCCGACTTCACCACCTGCGGCAGGAACATCTTGCCCGCGCCGAACAGGTCTCCCACCACGCGCATGCCGTCCATCAGCGGGCCCTCGATGATGTCCAGCGGGCGCTTGTACTGGAGTCGCGCCTCCTCGGTGTCCGCCTCGATGAAGGCATCGATGCCCTTGACGAGCGCGTGGGAGAGCCGCTCGGCCACCGGGGCGTTGCGCCGGGCGAGGTCCTCCTTCACCTCGAGCTTGGAGTCGCCTCCCTGCCGCGCCTTGAGCTGCTCGGCGTGGGCGATGAGCCGATCCGTCGCGTCCGGGCGGCGGTTGAGCAGCACGTCCTCGACGTACCCGAGCAGCTCCTTGGGAATCTCCTCGTACACGCCGAGCATGCCGGCGTTGACGATGCCCATGTCCATGCCCGCGGCGACGCCGTGGTACAGGAAGGCGGTGTGGATCGCCTCGCGCACCGGGTTGTTGCCCCGGAACGAGAAGGACACGTTGGACACGCCGCCCGACACCTTCGCGTGGGGCAGGGTGGCCTTGATGATGCGCGTGGCCTCGAAGAAGTCCACGGCGTAGTTGTTGTGCTCCTCGATGCCCGTGGCCACGGTGAGGATGTTGGGATCGAAGATGATGTCTTCCGGCGGGAAGCCGACCTGGTCCACCAGCAGCCGGTAGGCGCGCGTGCAGATGCGCACCTTGTCGTCACGCGTGGCCGCCTGGCCCTGCTCGTCGAAGGCCATCACCACCGCGGCGGCGCCATAGCGGCGGATGAGCCGCGCGCGGCGCAGGAACTCGGCCTCTCCGTCCTTGAGCGAGATGGAGTTGACGATCCCCTTGCCCTGGATGCACTTGAGCCCGGCCTCCAGCACGCTCCACTTCGACGAGTCGAGCATCAACGGCACGCGCGAGATCTCCGGCTCGGCGGCGATGAGGTTGAGGAACTTCACCATCGTCGCCTCACCGTCGATGAGCGCCTCGTCGACGTTGATGTCGAGGATGTTGGCGCCCGACTCCACCTGCTGCCGGGCGATGGAGAGGCACTCGTCCCAGTTGCCCGCCTTGAGCGCCTTGGCGAACTTGGGAGAGCCGGTGATGTTGGTTCGCTCGCCAATGATTTGGAAACGCGAGGCCTGGTTGGTCATGGCGGTGTCCTCCTTCGTCGGACTAGGGGACGACGAGCGGCTCGAGACCACTGAGCCTCATGGTGTGTGTGGGAGCAATCGCGGCGCGAGGCGCGAAGGACGACACGGCGGAGGCGATGGCGGCGATGTGGTCTGGTGTCGAGCCACAACAGCCTCCCACCATGTTCACCCAGCCCTGTCGGGCGAAGTCGCGCAGCGAGCTCCCCATGTCGGCGGGCGTCTCGTCGTAGCCGCCGAACGCGTTGGGCAGGCCGGCGTTGGGGTAGCAGGTGACATGGCACTCGGCGATCCGCGCCAGCTCCTGCATGTAGGGCCGCATGTCCTTGGCGCCGAGCGCGCAGTTGATGCCCACGCTGAAGGGCCGGGCATGGCGGATGGAGTGGTAGAACGCGCTGATGGTCTGTCCGGACAGCGTGCGCCCCGAGGCGTCGGTGATGGTGACGGACACCATGACGGGCACGCGCGTGCCCAGCTCCTCGAAGCAGGTGTCGATGGCGAAGAGCGCGGCCTTGGCGTTGAGCGTGTCGAAGATGGTCTCCACGAGCAGCACGTCCGCTCCGGCCGACAGCAGCGCGCGCACCTGCTCCGCGTAGGCGTCCACCACCTGATCCCACGTCACCGCGCGGAAGTCCGGGCGGTTGACGTCGGGCGACATCGACAGCGTGCGGTTGAGCGGCCCGATGGCCCCGGCGACGAAGCAGCGCCGGCCCGGGGTGGCGGCCTCGGCGGCCAGCGCGGCCCTGCGGGCACACTCCACCGCGGCCACGTTCAGCTCGGTGACGAGCGAGCCCAGCTCATAGTCGGCCTGGGCGATGGACGTGCTGCTGAAGGTGTTCGTCTCCACCACGTCGGCGCCCGCGGCGAAGTAGCGCGCGTGGATCTCCTCGATGATGTCGGGCCGCGTGATGCACAGCAGATCGTTGTTGCCCTTGAGATCCTTGGGGTGCGCCTTGAAGCGCTCGCCGCGGAAGTCCGCCTCGGTGAGCGGATAGGTCTGGACCATGGAGCCCATGGCACCATCCAACACGGCGATGCGCTGGGCGAAGAGCTGCTCGAGTTCCTGGAGGGTGTGGTGGGGCATGCTCATGGGGCTCTGGGAGCGAGGGAAGAGGGGCGAAGGGGAGAGGGGGCGGAAGGGCCGGCGCCAGGGGGCGCGTGCCCGTGAGGAGGAAGGCCTTGAACGGAGACGCGGCGTCGCGCGGCGCGGCCACCAGCGTGGGCGTCTCCAGCCCCGCCGCGCGCATCGCGTTCTGGAGCGCCGCGGGCTCGAAGCCCAGGTGCTGGTGGCCCAGGCGCGAGCGCACCCACTGCTCGTCGTGCGGCATCAGCTCCAGCACCACCATGCGCCCACCGGGCCGCAACAGCCGCGACCCCTCGGCCAGCACGCGCTCGCTCGAGTTCACGTGGTGCAGGCTCTGCGAGAGCACCACCAGATCCTGCGCCCCACTCTCGAGCGGCAGCGCCTTGAGGTCCGCCTCGAGGAAGGTGATGTTGCGCAGGCCCAGGCGCCCGGCCTCGGCGCGGGCCTTGTCCAGCGCGGCCGGGTTGTGATCGATGGCCGTGACGTGCCGTGCCCAGCGCGCCAGCTCCACCGTGAGCACGCCGGTGCCACAGCCGAAGTCCACCACGTCCAGCGGCGGCAGCAGGCTGGCCAGCGCCGAGGCCCACAGCCGCCAGGACTGGCCGGGCTCGAGCAGCTTCTCGTTGAGCGTGAGCGCGTCCTCCCGGCGCTGCAGCAGCTCCGTCAGCCGGGCCAGGTCCCCATGTTCGTCGGGTGCGTCCTTCGCCGGGCGGATGAGCGGCCACAGCGGCGCCTTCTCGTCCACCATCAGCGAGTAGTAGGTGAACCCACCCTGGCGCTCCTCGCGGATGAGCTCCAGCGCCTTGAGCTTCGTCAGGTGGTGCGACACCGACGACTGCGCCACTCCCACCAGCGACACCACCTCGGACACGTTGAGGCGGGCCTCGCCCACGAGCCGCAGGATGCGCAGCCGCGTCGGGTCTCCCAGGGCCTTGAAGGTTTCAGTCAGCTCAAGCATCTCGACATATGTCGATATATCGATGCCGTCACCCCAGGGCAAGCCCCAAGCCGTATTTCCGGGATATATCGTCAAGTGGTGGGCCCGCTCGCTCGCCCGTGAGGGTGGACTGATGGACATACCGCTGGTGACGAAGGGGGACCCGGGGCATCCGGCCATCCTGTTCCTGCATGGGGCGGGCGTCAGTGGTTGGATGTGGGAGGCCCAGATGGAGCCACTCTCGAGCCGCTACCACTGCCTCGCGGTGGACCTGCCGGGTTTTGGCGAGAACACGGCCGCGCCCTGGGTGTCCCTGGCCCACATGGCCGAGCAGCTCGCCCGGCTCGTCGAGGCCCGGACGCGGACGGGCACGGCCCATGTCGTGGGCCTGTCCCTGGGGGGCCACCTCGCCCTGCGGCTGCTGGCGGATCATCCGCGGGTCTGCGGCGACGTCATCGTCAGCGGAGTCACCACCCAGCCCTTCTCCTCGCCTCGGGCGATGCGCCTGATGTACGCGGCCGTGATGCGCGTGAGCACGACGAAGGTGGTGCTCCAGATGAGCGCGCGGGCGATGAAGATCCCCGCCGCCTACATGGAGCGCTTCCTCGAGGACATGCGCACCTCGTCGCCCGTGGTGATGAAGGCGGTGTTCGAGGAGCTGCTTGGCTCGCGTCTTCCCGAGGCGCTGGGGGCGGCTTCCGGTTTCGACGGGGCCGCCCATCGGGTGCTCGCCGTCGCGGGCTCGCGGGAACATCCGAAGATTCGCGCCGAGCTGCCGGACTTCACCCGGCTGATCCCGGGCGCCTGGGCCGCTCGCGTACCGGACGCGGGTCACTCCTGGAACGTGGAGTACCCGGAGCTGTTCACGCGGATGATCGACGACTGGCTCGGCGGGCACCAGTTGACCCCGGGCCTCGTGCGTGTGGAGGCAAGCGCGGCGTAGCGCTCCCGGCTACGTCTTTCCGGGAGGAAGCGCGGCGTGAGCGCGCGCCGGCTCGACGTGCACCACCACGTCCACGACCTCGGGGAACTCCGCCTGCAGCCGTGCTTCCACCGCGTCCGCCAGCTCATGGGCGCGGGCGGTGGACATCTGGGGATCCACCTCGATCTTCAGGTCCACGTACACCGTGCCCTCCATGCCCCGGCTGCGCACGTCGTGGCAGGAGCGCACCCCCGGCACCTGGAGGGTGAGGGTGGCCACCTTCTGTTTGTCCAGCCGTGCCGTGTCCGAGAGGATGCCCACCGCCTGCTTGACGATGCCCCACGCCACCCGGGCGACGAAGACCATCACCCCGAGCGTCACGAGGCCATCGGCCTTCGGGTAGCCCAGCCACACGAGCCCGAGCGAGGCGAGCACCGCCAGCGTGACGCCCACGTCCGAGAGCGTGTGCCGCGCGTCCGCGAGCAGCAGGGGACTCTGGAGCTGGCGTCCCCAGTGGTGCTCCACGCGCGTGACGCCCAGGTTGACGAGCAGGGTGCCGACCATCACCCCCAGCATGAGGGGTGTCACCTCGGGGTGGCGGCCGTGGAGCAGCGAGTCGAGCGCCATGCGCCCCAGCTCCAGCATGGACGTGCCGATGAGCGCGCCAATGCCCAGGGAGGCGAGGGCCTCGAACTTGCCGTGGCCGTAGGGGTGATCCTCGTCCGCGGGCCGGGAGGCCACCGACATGGCCACGAGCGCGAGCACGTTGGAGCCACCGTCGATGAAGGAGTGCACGCCGTCGGCCGTCACCGCGGCCGAGCCGCTCTTGAGGCCCAGCACGAGCTTGGTGAGGGCCACGGCCCAGTTGGCCAGGAGGATGACGGCGAGAACGGTGCGCACCTTGCGGTTGCGCTCGAGTGGGGAGGCGTCCACGCGGCGCACCCTAGTGCCATCAGTTGGGCTGGCGGAAGAGTCTCATCCGGGGGCCGCCGCCCATGTCCATGAAGAAACCAAAGGAGAAGCGCACCTTGGCGTCGTCCTCCAACAGGCCCGGCGGAGGATTGGGGAAGGGCTGGGCGCGGCGGAAGGACTCGACGGCCTCCATGTCCAGGAAGTCCAGGCCGCAGCTCTTCTCGATGGTGATGTCCGCCACCTTGCCCTGCTCGTCCAGGGTGACGCGCACCATCGTGTGGCGATCCCTTCCGGCGTACGTGGCGCCCGTGGGATCCCGGCGCATGAGCGCCATGTTCGGATTCCAGTGCGTGCCCACGCTCTGCTTCACCCGGTTGAAGAAGCTCGCGTACTTCCACTCGCGCGTGTTGAGGAAGGTGCCGTCCCCCTCGTCCACGTCCTTGAGGTGATCATTCGGGGCGCCGCCGATGATCTGATCCATCACCGCCTGCGAGGGCATGAGCCGGGCGAGCCCCGACGTGCCCACGCGGCCCTCGGAGCCCTCGTCGCCGTCGCCCGAGCCCTCCTGGACGCGCAGCCGCTTCGCGTTGCCGATGACCTCGTCGCTCTCGTTGCGGTTGGACACGTCCATGCCGGGCCCACGGTTGTTCGGGTCCTGCCGCATGGCGATCTCCTGCTTGCGCCGGGCATCGGGCAGCTCGAAGGCGGACTTCTTGCCGCCCTCGCTCAAGGGCCGGTCATCCGCGCCCCGGCCGTTGTTGCCCGCCACGTGCCCCGCCTGCTCCTCGCTCACGCCGGAGCCCTGACGCGCCTCGCGCGCCGTCGTGCGGGGCTGGGCCGTCTTGTAGTTGGGCGTCTGCTCGCGCGCGCGCGTCTCCTTCTCCACCTTGTTGTCCTGCTCGGCGAGGTACTTCGCGTCCGGCGCCTCCTGGCGGTTGCCCGGCGCCACATCCACCACCTGTCCGTCCGGCCGCTTCTCGGGCTTCTTCTCCTCCTTCTTCTTCGGAGGCGGGGCCTTCGCGGTGGAAGGGGTGTTGGACAGCGGACCCCGGTTCTTCTCCCACTCCTGGGCCGTCATGGGCCGCAGCGCCACGGCGCTCGGAGGCTTGGGCTTGGACTCGGGGGGCAGGTTCACCTGGATGTACGCCAGGAGGGCGAGCAGGCCCACGAACGCTCCCTGCAACAGCAGGGCCAGGAGCGTGGCGAGGAGGTAGCGGGCGGGGTGATCCCGCCGACGCCGACGCCTGGATGGCAGCTCTGGATGCGATGGACCCGTCGACACGCGCGTGGATGATAACCCTTGAGTGGGCTGCTTACTCCCGAACCGTCGCCGGGACGACAGCGGAGCGAAGGAGGGCCTCCCGTCCGGGGGCTCCCGACCCGGGTACCCTCTAGTAGATGGGCGCGACCTCGGCGCCGTTGAAATAGAAGCGCAGGATGTCCTGGTAGCGCTGGCCCGCCTCGGCCCGGCCGATGGCGCCCGTCTGGCACATGCCCACGCCGTGGCCCCAGCCGCCCCCCCGGAAGTGCCAGCCGGTGAGGTGGCCCTCCGCGTCGCGCTCCTCGTCCACCAGTGCCATGGAGCTGTTGAGCATGCCGAAGAGGCGGCGGATGTTCAGCTCGCCGCGCACCTGCGTCACCCCGCGCTCGCCGGCCACCGTGAGGGTGCGGGCCCGGCCGGACACGCCCCGCTCCCCGAGGCTCAACGCCCGCACGGGGCCGACTCCCAGGCTGGCCGTGAAGGCGTTGACCTGCTCCACGCTGAAGCGCTTCTCCCAGCGGTACTTGCTCGGCTGCGCGAAGGTGGAGAGCCGGCAGGCCGTGGGCAGCTCCGCGCGCAGGTACTCGGAGAGCGAGTCCGGGCCGGGCAGCCCCTCGGTGGGGCCCAGCACGTCGGGACGGCCGCGCAGGTTGGGGTTGGGCGGGCCGCCCCAGACGACGTCGTTGTCCTCCGTGTGGCCCCCGCACACCGCGCTGTACACCGAGTCCACCAGCCGCCCCCGCTGGGAGAAGAGGCCCTCGCCCCGGGTGGCCTCCACCGCCGCCGTGGTGCTGGCCGCCTCGCCCGTGCGCCCGCGGTACACCGCGCAGTGCTGCTCGGAGCACAAGAGGAAGGGATCCGCCAGGTGTTTGATGCCCACCTTGGCCAGCACCTCGCCGCGCGCCGTCACCGCCTGCGCCTTGAGCGCCTCCGGGTGCGCCCGCGCGTAGATCTCCGAGGGGACGAGCCCCTTGAGCAGATCCTCCAGCCGCACCAGGTTCACCGCCGCGAGCGTGCCGTGGCGATCCACCGTGAGCTGGAGCGTGCCCCGGAAGCTCCGGTCCTCGAAGCCGTGGTTGTCGTAGCCCACGTCGTGCTCCACCTGCCGCACGTCGAAGCCGGACTCGTCCAGCGTCTCCGCGAGCACCGAGTCCTGGGCGAGCCCCACCACGACGCCGGACTCGTCACGCACCTCGAGGATGGCGCGCGAGGGGACGCGGACCTCCTCGAAGAGGGTGGTGCGCGCGCCGTACTCGCGCAGCAGCTCCGCCTGACGCGCGGGCGCCTCGGTGGGAGACAGCTGCTGCTGGGACAAGAGCAGGTAGCGCCGGTTGTCGATGACCTTGCCGGCGATGCCGTAGAGCACGCCCAGCACGTGCACGCGCACCGCCACGCCCCGGGCGTGCCACTGGGCCTGGGCCTCGGCCAGTCCCGCCTTGTCCGGGAAGGGCACCTCCGCGAGCTGGAGGTACGAGGACAGCTCGGCGGGTGAGCCCTCCGTCACCCGCACCGTCCACACCGAGCCCGCGGGGGCCTCGAGGACCCGGTCCTCCTCGCCGCCGAAGCGCAGCCGCATCCGCCCCCGGGGCGAGAAGCGCACCTCGCGCCGGCCCTGCATCAAGCCGATGGGGACCTGGGGCTCTCCGCCCCGGAAGTCCAGACGCCGGAGCGTGTCCGGAGCGGGCAGCGACTCGTCGATGGGTTTGAGCTCGGGCTCGGTGGACGGCCCGAGGGCGTCCGGAGCGTGAGCGGACGCACCGCCATTCAGGGAGCGAGGCCCGGGGCGGGGCTCCCCGGTGGGGGCGGGCGTGGGCATCGCCACCGGAGGTGGACGGGGCGCGGCGCAGGTGGCGAGGACGAGCGCGAGGAGGGCGAGGACGGCTTTGTGCAAAGCCCCCCGACGCTAACCGTGGACCGCTCCGCCCGCCATTCCCTGGTTGCGCGCGCGCGACTTCAGGCGGCCTTGAACTCGGGCGGCTTCCAGTTGGCGAAGTAGCGCGACTTGAACTTGGCGCAGTAGCGCACCAGGTTCGTCTGGCTCAGGGTGTACTGCTTGAGGTCCGTGTCCACCGGGTTGGCGATGATGCTCACCAGGAACGAGTACACCACCGCGTCGAACGACGAGGGCGTCTCGCTCAGCAGGTAGGGCTTGTTGCCCATGATCGTCGCGATCGAGAAGATGTCCGCCTTGGCCAGCTCCTGCACCTCGTCCATGGCGTGGCGTCCCGTGCCCTGGTCATGGAGGATCTGCAGCATCTTCTGGCGCAGATCCGACAGCGGCACCGGCCGCCCACGACGTGGGGCACCATCGTCTCGGCGACGGGCAGATAGGCGAGCCAGCCGGCCTCGTCCACCCAGCGCATGTACACGATGTACCAGTAGGTGCACTCCTCCAGCATGCGCCGCACCGCGTGGCCCACCGCCACCTGCTCCGGCGTCAGCTTCGAGTCGAGCGGATCCCCATACTGCTTCTTCAGCCGCTCGATGATGAACTGGGAGTCGCCCATGATCGTGCCGTCGATGTCGGCGTAGGGCGCCTTGCCCTTGGGGGCGTAGCGGAGATCCGCCAGCTTCACCTCGTAGGGCAGGTCCACCATGCGCAGGTAGGCCTCCAGCTTGAAGCAGAACGGACTGAGGTTCGGGGTCCCCCAGGCGACTGGGGTTTGGTACAGGGTAATCATGGCGTCGTCTCACTCGATCGCGGATTGCCGCGGTTGCACGGTCGTGGTCATTGATTGTACCGGTTGGACCCGCACCTGAATCCCGCTGAAGGCGGCGTTTCCACCGATTGCATCCAAAACCTGATCATCTGTGACATCATTGATGCTGACGCCGGCGTGTGCGCCGGCCACCTGCATCTGGATGCCCTGGCGCGCGTGGCCGTAGCCGTGGGGCAGGCTCACCACGCCGGGCATCACCTCGTCCGTCACGTTCACGGGGGCCTTGACCTCGCCCACGCGGGAGGTGACGAGCGCCTCCTGGCCCTCCTCGAGGCCGAGGCGCCGCGCGTCCTCGGGGTGCATCATCAGCGTGCAGCGCGGCTTGCCACTGACGAGCTTGGGCACGTTGTGCATCCACGAGTTGTTGTCGCGCACGTGGCGCCGGCCGATGAGCAGCAGCGCGTCCTCGGAGACGGAGGCCGGGGGCGGCGGGGAAGGCCTGGCGCAGCCGGTCCACGTCGGCCACCAGCGGCTCGGGGGCGAGCTGGAGGCGGCGGCCGCGCGTGGCGAGCCGCTCGGGGAGGCAGGGCTGGAGGGGGCCCAGGTCCACGCCATGGGGCGCGGCCTTGAGGCTCGCCGGGCTCAGTCCTCGGCGCCAGGGCCGCAGCCGCATGCCGTAGGGGCCCGCGCGCAGGCCCAGGTCGATGATGCCCTCGGGGCCGAGCGCCTTGAGGGCCCGGTAGGGCAGCTCGCCGCGCGCCAGGGGCTCGCCGCGCAGCGAGTCCAGGCGGTGCTTGAGCTCCAGGAAGATCTCCCAGTCCTGGAGCGCGCCCGGCGGCGGCGTGAAGAGGGGCGCCGAGTACTTCACGGTGTTGCGCACCGCGAACGTGTTGAAGATGAGATCGTAGTGGCCGCGCTCGAGCTGGGTGACGGGCGGCAGGATGATGTGCGCGTGCCGGGTCGTCTCGTTGATGTACGGGTCGATGCTCACCATGAAGTCGAGCGACGCGAACGCCTGATCGAGCTGCCGGCCGTTGGGGGTGGAGACCACGGGGTTGCCCGCCGAGGTGACCATGGCGCGGATCTGCCCCTCGCCCGGGGTGAGGATCTCCTCGCCGAGCACGGACACGGGCAGCTCGCCGCCGAACTCGGGCAGCCCGCGCACGCGGCTCTTGAAGCGGCCCATGCTGCCGCGGCCGGCCGTCATGGGACGGGGGCCCTTGATGAGATCGAAGGCGGGCAGGGTGAACATGGCGCCGCCCTCGCGATCCATGTTGCCCGTCACCACGTTGATGACGTTGATGAGCCACTGGCACAGCGCGCCGAAGGGCTGGGTGGACACGCCCACGCGGCCGTAGCAGACGGCGGAGGACGAGGCGGCCAGCTCGAGCGCGAGCCTGCGCGTGGTGTCCGCGGGGATGCCGGTGTGGACCGCGGCGCGCTCGGGGGTGAACTCGCGCGCGAGCTCCTTCACGTGCACCAGGCCGTCGGTGAAGTCCGCGAGCCGCCCGAGCTTCGGCCCCGCGCCCAGGAGCACGTGCAGCAGCGAGAAGAGCCAGAGCGCGTCGGTGCCGGGGCGGATGAAGAGGTGCTCGTCCGCGATGCGGGCCGTCTCCGTGCGGCGCGGGTCCACCACCACCACCTTGCCGCCGCGCTGCTGGATGGCCTTGAGCCGGCCGCGCACGCCCGGCGCCGTCATCAGGCTGCCATTGGAGGCGAGCGGGTTGGCCCCGAGGATGAGCATGAAGCGCGTGCGATCGATGTCCGGGATGGGGATGAGCAGCTGGTGCCCGAACATCAGGTAGGAGGCGACGTGGTGCGGCAGTTGGTCCACCGACGTGGCCGAGAACTTGTTGCGCGTGCGCAGCGCCTTGAGGAGGAAGGGCAGCAGGAGCATGGCGCCGTGGTTGTGCACGGTGGGATTGCCCACGTACGCGCCCACCGCGTCCCGGCCGTGCTGCCGCTGCACGGCGTGCAGGCGCTGGGCCGTCTCGTCGAGGGCTTCCTTCCACGACAGGGGCTGCCAGCCCGAGGCGGTGCGCCGCACGGGGTGGCGCAGCCGGTCGGGATCCTCGTGGAGATCCTGCAGCGCGACGGCCTTGGGGCAGATGTGGCCCTGGCTGAAGGGATCCTCGTCATCCCCACGGATGGAGGTGACTCGGCCCCCGGCGGTTTCGATGCGCAGGCCGCACATGGCCTCGCACAGGTTGCAGGTGCGGAAGTGGACGGCGGAGGGGAAGGGGAGGGGCTCATCGGGAATCTCTCGGAGAAACCACGGAGGCGGAGGAGGGGGATCCTGGCGACCGGCGGAGGACAGGACGGGGCATTACCCTACTCAAGCCCGCGCCTTCATGGGTGACGGAGTGACGGACCTCGGGCGTGTGTTCACCCCGGTCCCTCGCTGTCCTCGACGCATCAGCCCCCTGAATACCTGCTCGCACTGAATCCCGCCCCATGGCCGCGCATTCAACCACAATTCGGCGCGAGATCTCCTCGAATGAGGATGGCGCCTCGGTGATAAGACGCCCGCGTTTTGAACCCTTCCCCTCGGCCCCTCTCTCCCAGAGATTCCATGCTCACCCTGCGTGGTGCCCCCGCCCTCTCCGAGTTCCGTCTGGCCAAGTTGCTCGCCCTCTGCCGTGAGCGGGAGCCCTCCGTGGGCTCCGTCTACGCCGAGTTCGTGCACGTCCTCGACGTCCCCGCTCCCCTGTCCGCTCCCGAGCGCTCCCTGGTGGACAAGCTACTGGAGTACGGTCCCCGGCTCGCCCGGACCGAGCCGCGGGGCAGCCTCCAGCTCGTCATCCCCCGGCCCGGGACGATCTCCCCCTGGTCGTCCAAGGCCACCGACATCTTCCAGAACTGTGGCCTGCACGGCGTGCGGCGCATCGAGCGAGCGATCGCCTATTGGATCGCCGACGAGGCGGGCAAGGCCCTTGCTCCCGAGTCGCTCGCCCGGGTGCAACCGGTGCTGCACGACCGGATGACGCAGGCGGTGGTGGGGCGCGAGGAGGACGCGGCCATCCTCTTCTCCGAGCACACGCCCCGGTCCTTCACCCGGGTGGGGGTGCTCGCGGGAGGCCGCGAGGCGCTCGTCACCGCCAACCGCGCGCTGGGCCTGGCGCTGGCGGAGGATGAGATCGACTACCTGGTGGCGCGCTTCACCGAGCTGAAGCGGGACCCCACCGACGTCGAGTTGATGATGTTCGCCCAGGCCAACAGCGAGCACTGCCGGCACAAGATCTTCAACGCCTCGTGGACGGTGGATGGCGTGGCGCAGGATCGCTCGCTCTTCCAGTCCATCAAGAACACCTACGCGGCGCACTCCGAGGGCGTGCTGTCGGCGTACAAGGACAACGCGGCGGTGATGGAGGGCTTCGAGGTGGAGCGCCTCTTCCCGGAGCCCGGCAGCGGGGAGTACCGCTTCCACCGCGAGCCCACGCACATCCTGATGAAGGTGGAGACGCACAACCATCCCACCGCCATCTCCCCCCATCCGGGCGCCTCCACGGGCGCGGGCGGTGAAATCCGCGACGAGGGCGCCACGGGGCGGGGCGCCAAGCCCAAGGCGGGCCTGAGCGGCTTCTCCGTGTCGAACCTGCGCATCCCCGGCCACGAGCAGCCGTGGGAGACGCCCTATGGCAAGCCGGAGCGCATCGTGTCCGCGCTCGACATCATGATCGACGGGCCCCTGGGCGGCGCCGCCTTCAACAACGAGTTCGGCCGGCCCAACCTGTGCGGCTACTTCCGCAGCTTCGAGATGCAGGTGCCCACGTCCGAGGGCGTGGAGGTGCGCGGCTACCACAAGCCCATCATGATCGCCGGTGGCCTGGGCAACATCCGGGCGGGGCACGTGCGCAAGGGCACGCTCCAGCCGGGGGACCGCATCGTCGTGCTGGGGGGCCCGGCGATGCTCATCGGCCTGGGCGGCGGCGCGGCGTCCTCGATGGCGCAGGGCTCGAGCGCGGCGGACCTCGATTTCGCCTCGGTGCAGCGCGACAACCCGGAGATGGAGCGGCGCTGCCAGGAGGTCATCGACCAGTGCTGGGCCCAGGGGGACAAGAATCCCATCCGCTCCATCCACGACGTGGGGGCGGGTGGCCTGTCCAACGCGGTGCCGGAGCTCATCCACGACAATGACCTCGGGGGACGCTTCGAGCTGCGCGAGGTGCCCAACGCCGAGCCGGGCATGTCGCCGGTGGAGATCTGGTGCAACGAGGCGCAGGAGCGCTACGTGCTGGCGATCGCGCCGGAGGACCTGCCGCGCTTCACGGCCCTGTGCGAGCGCGAGCGCGCGCCCTTCGCGGTGCTGGGCGAGGCCACGGACAAGCAGGTGCTGACGGTGGGGGACAAGCAGTTCGGCAACGCGCCCATCGACATCCCCATGGACGTGTTGTTCGGCAAGCCCCCGCGCATGCACCGGGACGTGAAGTCACGTCCGCTCTCGCACGCGGAGCTGAAGCTGGACGCGCCGGTGAAGGAGCTGCTCGGGCGGGTGCTCGCGCACCCCACGGTGGCGGACAAGGGCTTCCTCATCACGATTGGTGATCGGACGGTGTCGGGCCTGACGGCGAGGGATCAGATGGTGGGCCCGTGGCAGGTGCCGGTGGCGGACTGCGCGGTGACGCTGTCGGCGCACGCGGGCTACACGGGCGAGGCCATGGCGGTGGGCGAGCGCACCCCGGTGGCGCTCATCGACGCGGCGGCCTCGGCGCGCATGGCGGTGGGCGAGGCCATCACCAACATCGCCGCGGCGCGCGTGGCCCAGCTCGGCAAGGTGAAGCTGTCGGCCAACTGGATGGCGGCCGCGGGCAGCCCGGGCGAGGACGCCAACCTCTACGCCGCGGTGAAGGCGGTGGGCATGGAGCTGTGCCCGGCGCTCGGCCTCACCATCCCCGTGGGCAAGGACTCCATGTCCATGCGCACCGTTTGGGAGGAGCAGGGCCAGCGCAAGGCGGTGACGGCGCCCCTGTCCCTCATCGTCTCGGCCTTCGCGCCGGTGCTGGACGTGCGCCACTCGCTCACCCCCCAGCTGCGCGATCCGAGCGCGGACACCCGGCTGGTGTTCGTGGACCGGCGGGAGGCCAGCAGCGGCTGGGCGGCTCGGTGCTCGCCCAGGCGTACTCCCAGGTGGGCCCGCGCTGCCCGGACGTGGACGACCCGGAGGCCCTCAAGGGCTTCTTCGCCGCGGTGCAGGCGCTCAACGAGACGGGCGCGCTGCTCGCCTACCATGACCGCTCCGACGGCGGGTTGATCACCACGCTGGTGGAGATGGCCTTCGCCGGGCACTGCGGTTTCGAGGTGGACGTGACGGCCCTGGGGGCGGACGCGGTCGCGGCGCTCTTCAACGAGGAGCTGGGCGCGATCCTCCAGGTGCGGGTGGCGGATCTCCCCCGGGTGCGCGAGGTGATGAAGGTGCACGGGCTGGAGGCGCACTGCCACGAGCTGGGCCGTCCCCAGCCGGCCCTGACGGCCCGGGTGCGCCACGGGGAGCGGGTGCTGCTGGAGGAGGACGTGATGGGGCTGCGCGCGGTGTGGTCGCGCGTCAGCTACGAGATGCAGAAGCTGCGCGACAACCCGCGCTGCGCCGAGCAGGAGTACGCCGCCGGTGCGACCCGGCGGATCCGGGCCTGTCCGCGCGGCTCACGTTCTCGCCCTCGGAGGACGTGGCGGCGCCGTTCATCGCCAAGGGGCGCGGCCCCGGGTGGCCATCCTGCGCGAGCAGGGGGTGAACAGCCAGTTGGAGATGGCGCGGGCCTTCGTGCGCGCGGGCTTCAGCGCGGTGGACGTGCACATGAGCGATCTGCTCACCGGGCGGGTGTCCCTGAAGGACTTCACGGGCCTGGCGGCGTGTGGTGGCTTCTCGTACGGAGACGTGCTGGGGGCGGGAGGCGGCTGGGCGCGCTCCATCCTGTTCAACGCGCGGGCCCGGGACGAGTTCGCCGCGTTCTTCGCGCGCGCGGGCACCTTCAGCCTGGGCATCTGCAACGGCTGCCAGATGATGGCGCAGCTGCGCGAGCTGATTCCCGGGGCCGAGCACTTCCCCCACTTCGTGCGCAACGCCTCCGAGCAGTTCGAGGCGCGGCTGGTGCAGGTGGAGGTGGCGCCGAGCCCCTCGCTGTTCTTCCAGGGCATGGCGGGCAGCCGCATCCCCATCGCCTCGTCGCATGGCGAGGGCCGCGCGGAGTTCTCCACCGCCGAGGAGGCGGCGCGGGTGAACGGGCTGGGCGTGGTGCCCGTGCGCTTCGTGGACAACCACGGGCGGGTGACGGAGACGTACCCCTCCAACCCGAGCGGCTCGCCGCACGGCATCGCGGGCCTGACGTCCCGGGACGGGCGGGTGACGATCATGATGCCGCACCCGGAGCGCGTGAGCCGCAGCGTGCAGTACTCGTGGTGCCCGCCGGAGTGGGGCGAGGACAGCCCGTGGATGCGGATGTTCCGCAACGCCCGGGTGACGCTGGGTTGATGATCGCAGGGCGGTGACGGGGGCTGCTCCACCGGGCCCCCGGCTCCGTCGGCGGGGGCGCGGGGCGGGCCTCCCGCGAGGCAAGAGAGGCGGCGAGCCTCCTCCCGCCCGCTCGCGGACGGCACGACTTCACAAACACGAAGGCCCGATGAGGACCGGAGTCCACATCGGGCCTTGTCTCGAAGAGGCGCCACCCGGATTCGAACCGGGGAATGAGGGTTTTGCAGACCCTTGCCTTACCACTTGGCTATGGCGCCGCGAACGGTGCGTACGGCCTTATATGGACCTGAATCCGCCGGGTCAAGACAGGAGCGTGGGGCCTTGGGCGGTTCCGGGCTCGGGGAGCACCCAGGGCGGCTGCCTGCCTCCGGGATGGGATCGAGGGGGCTCCGGGTTGCCCCTAATAGACACCGCAACAGGAGGTTCCGGGTGGTGGATGCCCGTATGCCCTGTGCCGAGCTGTACGTGCGGCTTGGAGATGATGAGGTGCTCGTCCTCGATTGCCGCGAGCCCGAGGACTGGGCTCGCTACGGGCTGCATGTCCCCGGCGCCCTGTGGATGCCCTTCGAGGAGATTCTTCGGGATGGGGCGGTGCTGCCCGACGACGAACTCATCGTGGTGTGTGGGTGTGCTCCAGACGGCTCCGATGCCCGCCGGGTCTGCCGGCTGCTGCAGCGCCTGGGCTTCAACGCGGTGTGCCTGGAGGGGGGTCTCCAGGAGTGGCTGAGCCAGGGCATGCCCACTGAGTGCCGCTACGTTTCGCAGGCCATGGCCAGCGGGGTCTGTTGAGAATCCGGGGGGCCCGTGCACCCCCGGGCATGGTGAAGTGCGGTGCCAAAGCGTGTAAAGACGCGGGGCAATCCACGCTCCATTGCTCCATCAAGGATGTCTCGTCATGGCCAAGCTTCGTGCCGTGCTGATCGGTGCCACCGGACTCGCCGGCCAGCAGTTCATCTCCGCGCTCAAGGATCACCCTGATATCGAACTCACGGGCCGGCGGCCTCGCCGCGCTCGGCGGGCAAGTCCTACGTGGAGGCGTTGCGCGCCTCCAATGGGATGACGGCCTGGTTCGTCCCCGAGCCGCTCCCGGAGTCCGTCGCGAAGCTCAAGGTGATGAGCGGGGAGCAGATCAACGCCCGGGACTATGACATCGCCTTCTCGGCGGTGGAGTCGGACGTGGCCAAGGAGCTCGAGCCCCGGCTCGCCCGCGATATCCCCGTGTTCTCCGCGGCCAGCGCCTTCCGCTACGAGGCGGACGTCCCGCTGCTCATCCCTCCGGTCAACGCCTCCCATGCGCCGCTCATCCGCGCGCAGCAGAAGCAGCGGGGCTGGAAGGGCTTCATCGTCCCCATCCCCAACTGCACCACCACGGGTCTGGCCATCACCCTGGCCCCGCTCGCCGAGCACTTCGGCGTCAAGTCCGTGCTGATGACCTCGCTGCAGGCCATGTCCGGCGCGGGCCGCTCGCCGGGCGTCATCGGTCTGGACATCCTGGACAACGTCATCCCCTTCATCCCCAAGGAGGAGGAGAAGGTCCAGGTGGAGACCAAGAAGATCCTGGGCTCGCTCAACGCCGGCGGTGCCGCCCTGACCCCGCACGATGTGAGCGTTTCGTGCACCTGCACCCGGGTGGCGGTGATGGAAGGCCACACCGAGTCCGTCTTCGTGTCGCTCTCCCGCAAGGCCTCCGTGCAGGAGGTGGTGGCGGCGATGCGCGAGTGGCGGGGCGCCGAGGTGGCGCGTCAGCTTCCGTCGGCTCCGCCGCGCTGGATCGAGGTGCTCGACGAGCCGTTCCGGCCCCAGCCCCGCCTGGACCGGGACACCCACGGAGGCATGGCCACCACCGTGGGCCGGGTGCGCGAGGACTCGGTGTTGGAGAATGGCTTCAAGTACGTGCTGGTATCCCACAACACCAAGATGGGAGCGGCCAAGGGAGCGATCCTCGTGGCCGAACTGATGCGTGCCCAGGGGCTCCTCGGATGAGGTAGAGGAGGGCACTCAATTTAGGAGTGCCTCCCCCGTGACAACCCACTACTGTGGGCGCGCACGGTCCTGTCCTATCGGAGATCTCAATGGCTTATGTAGTTGCCGAGCCTTGCATCAAGTGCAAGTACACCGACTGCGTCGAAGTTTGCCCCGTCAACTGCTTCTATGAGGGGGCCAACTTCCTGGTCATCCACCCGGACGAGTGCATCGACTGCGGTGCATGCGAGCCCGTCTGCCCGACGAAGGCGATCTTCCCGGAGTCGGAGCTGCCCAAGGAGTGGAAGGAGTACCAGAAGATCAACGCGGACTACGCCCCCAAGTGGCCGAACATCGCCGAGAAGCGCGCGGCCTGCCGGAGGCGGAGGATTTCAAGGACAAGAAGGGCAAGCGCGAGTTGCTGGAGCTCAAGCCCGGCAAGTAGTCATTCCCACGGGAATCCAAGGCCCCGTGCCGTGAGGCGCGGGGCCTTTCCTTTGGAAAGTGGGGCGCTCAGGCGCTCGACAGGGCCCTGAGCCTCAGTCCGCGCGCGGCCAGCTCCTCCTGGATGCGGGCGAGGTTCTCCCGGGGCAGGGGCCCGCGGTGGCCCTGGATGCGCAGCGCCACCTCGCGAGGGCCCGTGCGCTCCACCTCCACCGTGGCCTCCAACGCCCCGCCCAGCCGCATCGCGAGCGCGGGCCGTTGCGAGCGCACGAACACCTCGATCTTCTCGATGAGCTCCAGGGTGGCCTGGACGCGCGCCTCCCCGGACGAGGAGGCCCCGGCCGTCACCGGGCCCGGGCCCCCTTCCAGGCGCGTCCCGGGTGGGGTGGGGCGGGCGTCTGGCGGTTCGGCGGGGAGGAGCTCCGCGCCTCGGGCCGCGGACTCCCCTTTGCCCGTCACTGGTTCCGGGGTGGTTCCCGCGCGAGCTCGCGGGCGAGGAGCGCCGTCAGGCGCTGGTGGACCCGTTCCTGGTTCGTCTGGTGGGCTTCCCCCGGACCTCCCCCAGTCGGTGGGCCTCGGCACTCAGCCCCTGGCGGACCCGTCCCAGTTGCTCGGTGCTGGCGAATGCGCCCCGAGGAGCGACCTGGAGGGCGCCGGGGGCGGCACGGGCGCCGAGGCTTCCCCGGGCGGGCATCCCGGGCGAGCGCACCCCCTGAGCACCCGGTGGCGGGCGCTTCACCGGCTCGGGCGGAGCCCTCCTCATCAGTTCCTGGAAGCGGTCCTTCTCCGGGACGGACCGGGTGGGCGGGGTGTCTTGGCGATCGTCGATCTTCATGCTCCCTCGCGGCGTGGGGGGAGCCTCCCCGGGAGCACGGGGTGTGCCAGGGAGGACCGCGGGGACAGCTCGCGGCGAGCCCTCTCCCGTCATGGACGGGGGACTCGCCGCCGGGATGGTGCGGCTCCCTCGGAGCCTAGCGGCGGGGCTGTCCGAAGGCCCCGGCCTGGGTGGGCGCCGCGCCCATCAGATCATTGATGGCGACGGGGCACTGCGCCACGGAGGCGGGGTCCACCAGGGTGTTGCCCTGGGACCAGTCGCGATCCTGGAAGATGAGGGCGTCGCGCAGCTCCAACTCGTCCACGCCCTTGGCGAAGGACCAGAAGCGCCCACGCACCATCAGCCGGGTGCCCTTGGGAATGCGGCTCAGGTCCAGGTACTGCTGGGCGGCGAGCTTCGCGGTGATGCGCACCTCGAGGGGCTTGTACTTGCTGAAGGGATCGATCTTCCCGGCGTTGGGGTCGGGCGGGTACCACACCATGCGGGCCACGGCGGTGGGCGGCGGCGCTTCCTCCTCGGGCTGGCCCTTGCGCTTCTTGGGCTTCTTGGGCTGCTCCACCGTCACGTCGACGAGCTTCAGGTCACCAAAGGCCACCTGACGGTCGAGGTAGTTCTCGCGGAACATCTTCTCGGCGGAGCGCGCGGCGGTGGCGGTGGCGCGCCGGACCTCGATGTCGTAGCGCTCGCGCAGGGCCGGCAGGGTGAGGAAGAAGCTGTCGATGGGCTGGAGGCCCTCGGCCAGGAAGCGCAGCTTGCCCACGTCGATGGTGAGCACCAGGGGTCCGAGGGTGGACGCGGTCTGGAACCAGCTCTCGGGCAGCTTCCGATCGATCAGCACGCGCCGCACCATGGCCACCAGGTACGCGTTGGCCTGGAAGCGAGGGGTGCTCAGCTGGGTGTTGAGCGCCTGGGCGAGCAGGGGATCCAGGTAGAAGTTCTCGTCGCGTTTGTGCAGCAGGGGCGCGGTCTCGCCGAGCAGCGTGAGCATGCCGCCGAGCAGCCGGGCGCAGTTCGCGTCGTTGGTTCCCCGAGAGAGTGCCGGTAGAAACCGGAGCGGAGGAAGCGGCGGTCGAAGTCCTCCTCCTTGAGGTTGGGCGCTTCGCGGTTGGAGCCGAAAAAGACTTCCGGCTGGGCCGCGGCGGGAAGGGAACAGAGCGAGAGGACGAGTGCGAGGAGGGCGGATCGCATCACGCGTCAGGGTAGCACGGCGGAGAGTACTCGTTGGGATAAGACGGAGAGTGCACCCGGGCGAGCCCGCCTTTTGGCCTGTTTGAGCCGCCGGGTTTTGTGTACCTTGCTCGGCGATATGTCGAACCCGGACAACCCCCAGCCGGTCACCATCGCCCAGATTCGCTCCGAGGCGGAGCTGTTCCAGGCGCTCGCCATCCGCGAGGTGGTGTTCATCGAGGAGCAGCACGTTCCCGAGGGCATCGAGCGCGATGCCGAGGATGCCAAGGCCTACCATGTGCTCGCGTTCCAGGGCGGCCACGCCATCGGGACGGGGCGTCTCGTGATGTTGCCGGAGCCTCCCCCTGGAGAGAAGGGGACGTGGGCGAAGATCGGCCGCATGGCGGTGCTCAAGGCGCACCGCAAGGCCAACGTGGGCGGGAGCCTGCTGGCGGCGCTGGAGGAGGAGGCGCGCAACCGCGGCGTCCAGGGCATCGTGCTGAACTCGCAGCTCTACGCGCTCGAGTTCTACAAGAAGAAGGGCTACTCGTCCTGGGGCGAGGTGTTCGACGAGGCGGGCATCGAGCACCTGGAGATGCGCAAGAAGCTCTGAGTCTTCACTGGGGCGCCGGCGCCGCCCCGCCGTGGCTCGTCAGATTCTCCGTCCGCGCTCGGCGGGCGTCTGCGCGTGGCGGGGATCCTCGGGCCAGCTGTGCTTGGGGTACTTGCGGCACAGCTCCTTGCGCAGCGCGGGGTAGTGCCGCTCCCAGAAACCCGCGAGGTCGGTCGTCACCTGCACGGCGCGCATGTTGGGCGCGAGCAGGTGCAGCACGAGCGGCACCCGTCCGGCGCAGACGCTGGGCCCCTGGGCCATGCCGAAGAAGTCCTGGAGGCGGGACTCGACCCAGGGCGGCTTGCCGGGCTCGTAGTTCACCTGGGCCGGCGGCCTCCGGGCAGGGACACCTTCTGCGGGGCATGCTGGGACAGCAGCTTCGCTGCTCCTGGGTGAGCCGGGCCTGGAGCGCGTCGAGCAGGGATACGCCCTCGAGGTCCGCGAAGCTCCGGGCCCCGGCGCACAGGGAGGCGAGCGCGTCACGCATGAAGGCGTCGTCCACCTGGGGAAAGCCCGCCTCGGGGAAGGCCTGGGCGAGCAGCGCCACGCGGGTGCGCCAGTGCAGCAGGGCCTCGGGATTGGCGAAGCGGCCCGGGCCCGCGGCGAGCGCCTGTTCCACGAGCACGCGCGCGGTGGCCTCGGACGGGGGCGCGGGGGCGCGGGTCTCCTCGAGCACGAGGTTGCCGTAGGCCAGGCGGGTGATGCGCTCGACGCGCCGCGCCTCGGCGTTCCACTGCAGGGTGTCCACCTCCTCGAGGGCATCGGGGTAGAGATCGAGCAGCCACTCGGGCTCCACGGAGCTGGCGAGCCGGACGATGACGCCTCGCCCGGGACGCTCCTCGATGTCCACGGCGACGAGCAGCTCGGGCTCCTGGACGGTGCTGTTCTCGGAGAGCTGCGCGGTGCCGCCGCCGAAGAGCAGCAGGTCGGGCGCGCGAGGCTTGCGGCGCCGGGCCACCCGGTCCGGATAGCCCGCGAGCACGCTGAGCATCAGCGCCTGCTCCTGGGCCTCGGGGGTGGGGGGCTTGGAGGCTTGTTCGCGCACGGCGCGTCGCAACTGGCGCTGGACCCGGTCCACGGCCTGCACGGCGCCCGGCTCCAGGGAGAGGGACTGCACGCGGCCGGAGGCGAACTGGGCGCGCTCGGCCTGGCGGAAGCGCTCGCTCAAATCCAACAGGTCCGAGGGCCCGGCGACGACGTGGGCGGCGCGGCCCGGGCCCGACATCTGGGTGCGAGCCTCACGGCGGATGTCGCGCTCGCCCACGAGCGCGGCGAGCAGGGCCGCGTCGGCGCCGACGCCCCGGCGCTCGCCCTCGACGATGATGCGCGCCTGACGGGGGTGGAGGGGAAAGCGCAGCAGGCGCTGGCCGATGTCGGTCACCTTGCCCTTGGGGTCCACGGCGCCCAGGCGGCGCAGCAGGGTCTCCGCGGCCTCGAGCGAGGCGGCCGGTGGGGCCTCGAAGAAGGGGAAGGCGCCCAGGTCCTGGATGCCGGCGGCGCGCAGGGAGAGCACGGTCTCGGCCAGGTCCATGCGGCGGATTTCGGGGGCGTCCTGCTCGGGACGGCCATCGAAGTCGTGCTGGGTGTAGAGGCGCAGACAGTGGCCGGAGCGGGTGCGGCCGGCGCGGCCGGCGCGCTGGGTGGCGGAGGCGCGGCTCACCTTGGCGAGCTTGAGGATGGGCAGGCCGGACCAGGGCGAGTGCGAGGCCACGCGCGCGAGGCCACTGTCGATGACGGCGGCGACGCCGTCGATGGTGACGGAGGTCTCCGCCACGTTGGTGGAGAGGATGATTTTGCGGCGCGAGCTGCGGCGCACGGCGCGATCCTGCTCGGCGGGGGGCAGGTCGCCGTGCAGGGGGAGCAGCTCCATGTCGTGGCGCTCGGCGAACTCGGCGCAGGTGTCGCGGGCGCGGCGGATTTCCCCGGCGCCGGGGAGGAACACGAGCACGTCGCCATCGAGGCCGTTGGCGTGCAGCCGCTTGATGCCGGAGAGCACCTGGGCATCGAGGTAGCGCTCATCGGGGGCGGGGAGGTACTCGAGGCTGACGTCGAAGCGGCGGCCCTCGGAGCGCAGGGTGGGGCACTGGCCGAGGTAGGCGCTGATGGGGGCGGCTTCGAGCGTGGCGGACATGACCACGATCTTCAGATCGGGCCGGGGGCCGAGCTGGAGCCGGCGCAGCAGGGCGAGCGAGATGTCGGCGGAGAGGTGGCGCTCGTGGAACTCGTCGAGCACGACGACGGAGACGTCGCGCAGGGTGGGGTCCGACAGGAGGCGGCGGCCGAGGACGCCCTCGGTGACGAAGGACAGCCGGGTCTTGGGGCCGCGCACGTCCTCGAAGCGCACCTGGTAGCCGACGGTCTCGCCCACGCGCTCGCCGATCTCCTCGGACACGCGCTGGGCGGCGAGCCGGGTGGGGAGGCGGCGGGGTTGGAGGACGACGATCTCCTTGCCCTGGCCGATGCCGGCCTCGAGCAGGGCGCGGGGCACGCGGGTCGTCTTGCCCGCGCCCGGAGGGGCCTCCAGCACGAGCGAGGAGGCACCGCGCAGGGTGGTGACGAGCTGAGGCAGGAGTGGATCGATGGGGAGGGCGACGTCGGCCATGGCCAGTTCCTCGATAACGGGGCCCGGGGCCACCGCGCTTCGGGTCTACTCCGGAGTGGGCGCCTTGGACTCGGCCTTCTTGCGGCCGCGCTTGGCGGGTGGCCCGGCGGCCTTCGGCTCGGGAGCGGGCGGGCTCTCGGCCTCGGGCGGCGCGGCGACCTCGGCCACCGGGGCGGGAGGCTCGGCGGCCAGGGGGGCGGCGGGAGACTCGGGCTCTGGAGGCGTGGAGGGCGGGGGCGCGACGGGCTCGGCGGAGACGGCCGGTTCCGGGGCGGAGCCGGAGAGCGCCGCGAGTTCGGCCAGTTCGGCGGCGCTGGGCTCCTCGGAGTCGGGCTCGCGGAGGGGAGTCTCGCTGAACTCGGGGGCGGGCTCCTGGGACTCGGGGACCGTGAGCTCGCCGGACTCCACGAGCGGCAGTCCGCGTGCGGCGCGCCTGCGCGGCTTGGCGGCGAGGCCGGAGTTCTCGAAGGCGTCGGGGAGGGGCGCGAGGGCGGCCTCGGCGAGGCAACGGGCCCGGCGCAGGGCGAGGTCGAGCCGCTTGCCGAGCGCGATGAGCTCGGCGCGCAGGGGAGCGGCCTGCTCGTGGGGAAGCTGCACGGGGGCGAAGCAGGACTGCCAGTGGGCGTAGGCGGTGGCCACCTGCTCCAGCACGGGGCGCACGAAGGCGAAGTCGTCGCGGGCGAGGATGCGCGAGACGTAGGAGGACTTCAGCCGGCGCTCGTAGCCCGCGACGAACTCCTGGAGGGCCTCGCGGGAGGCGCGGCGCAGCTGGGGGAACTTGAGGTGGGGGAAGAGCGCCTCGATGACGGGGGCGCGGCTGCTCGCGCAGAAGGTGATGCCGGCGTGGACCTTCTCCAGGGTGTCGACCCAGGCGTTCTGGAGGGTGTAGGCGAACTCCTCGCGCACCTCCTCCAGCTCGGGCAGATCGCGCACCTTCTCGAGGACGGCCTGGGCGGGGGCGCGCTCGGTGCGCACGAGCTGGAGGGCGGTGGCGAGCCACTCCTTCTCGCGCTCCAGGCCCGAGCGGCCCGCGAGCAGCTCGTCGGCGGAGGCGAGGCGCGAGTCGAAGGCCTCGGCGAAACGGACGAGATCGTAGGCTTCGAGGGTGGACAGCGACATGGGGGAGGGGCCTCCAGCGGTACCCGGGCGGGGGGCCGGAGATAGCACACCCGGGGAGAGGGGGAGCCGGAAGTACCGGGGGCTCAGGGGCCGTCGAGCAGGGTGGAGAGGGCTTCGCGCGCGGTGAAATCGGCGTAGGCGTGATCGGCGCCCGCGGCGAGCAGGGCCTCGGGGGAGAAGTTGCCGGTGCCCACGCCGATGCAGCGCGCGCCGATGCCCTTGGCGGCGTCGACGTCCTTGGGCGTGTCCCCGATGACGACGACCCGGCACTCCTCGAGGGGGACGCCGAGCCGGGCGGCTCCGCTCCGGGCGCCATGCCGGATGAGCTCGACGCGGTTTTCGTGGTCGCAGCCGAAGCCGCCGAAGGAGAAGCGATCATGGATGCCCACGCGGCTGAGCTTGATGCGGGCGCCCTCGCGCACGTTGCCCGTTCCGAGCCCCACGGCGACGCCGGGGCGGGACAGGGCGGCGTCCACGGCCTCGCGCATGCCGGGGTGGAGGCGGTAGTCGCGGTCATCGACGCGGAGGACCTGCTCGGCGAGGTGCTGGAGGTAGGAGTCGATGACGGCGGAGATGGCCTCGGGGGTGGCCTCCACTCCGATGGCGGTGAGCGCCTTGCGGACGATGGCTTGATCCGTCATCCCGGACAGGCTGAAGGAGTCACAGGCATCGCGGCGCTGGTAGAGCGCGTGGAAGGCCAGTTCCAGGGAGCGGCGGCCCGAGCCCCCGCTGGTGATGAGGGTGCCGTCGATATCGAAGAGGAGCACGGTGGGGCGCATGGCCTCCATCTAATGAAAGGAGGGGCGCGCGTGAAGCGGGGATCTACCTCCGGTGCGTTGTCGCACGGTCCCGGCGGGAGGGCGCCCGGACGCACGGGCGCTTTTCGAGGACACCGTGCGAGGGAGGCAAACCCGGCGAGCGGCGGGCGGCCAGGGCGGCCTCGGTGCACTCCGCGTCCCACGATTGGGGGCATGCCGCTATTGTTCCGGCGCCATGGCCGGACGCGTCTTCTTCTTCTTGCAACACGCCACGTATGAGCCTGCGTTCCAGGCCGCCTCGATGGGAGTCACCGCGGCGGCCCAGGGGGACGAGGTGTACTTCGTCTTCGCCTTCGACGCCCTGCGCTCGCTGATGAGGGGCCGCTTTGGCCTGCCGCACAGCGAGCGGGAGCTGGCGGAGAGCGAGCGAGCGGAGCGACTCGGAGTGCCGGTGCCAGAGCGGATGCTCGCGGAGGCGCGCGAACTGGGAGCTCGCCTGCTGGCGTGTGACACCACGGTAAGAATCTGTGGGTACACGCCCGAGGAGCTGAGGGGGACGCTGGACGAGGTGATGGAGCTGGAGGCGCTGTGGAAGCTGACGGATGGAGCACGCACCCTCACCCTGTAGGGAGGCGGTGCGTTGAGGCTGGCCGCGCGGACCTGGGAGAGGGTATTGTGGGGCCCATTTCGTGGCCGGACACATTCAGGCGCGGGGTTGCCTCGCGCCAGCCTTCCGAGGAGCGATTTCAACATATGCGCGCCAAGCTGACTTTTCTGCGAGCGTTGGTGGTGGGCACCCTGAGCGGTGTTCTCACCTCGGCTTGCCAGACCTATGACTTCGAGCCGGTGGAGCCGATCGCCATTTCGCAGACGACGGAGACGCGGACCGTCGAGGCGCGGGCCAGCAAGCCCAACCTGATGTTGCTGGTGGACACGTCCGGCTCCATGACCGCGCCGGTGAACCCCAACAAGGCCGAGTGCAGGACCGCCAAGGGGATCTGCGGGAGTACGTCCAATCCCTGCGACACCACCAAGTGCCCCACGCGCTGGAGTGATCTGCAGGACGCGATGTCGTCCTTCCTCAAGGAGAGCGGGACGATCGCGCGCATCGGCCTCGCCACCTATCCGAACCCGAATGTCATCGACAACTACGGCGGTTGTGCGGCGTCCTCCAGCCTCACGGTCTCCTTGCCGGCGAGCAACGTGGAGGACGATGCCACGCTGAAGACGCAGTCGGAGAAGGTGACGGCCGAGCTGCTGGCCATCAAGAACTCCGGGCCCGAGGGCTCGCGCGTGCCGAAGGGCGGTACGCCCACCAGTGAGAGCTTGAAGTACCTGGCGAAGTTGAACGAACTGAAGGAGGAGGATCGCGCCGACTTCGTGGTGCTTCTCACGGACGGTCTGCCCAACTGCAACGAGAACTATCCGACCCCCGCGCCGTCCCAGGACTGCTTCTGCATCCTGTCGAGCTGCACCCCGACACGGGGTTTGAGCGGGTGGGTTGCCTCGACACGAATCCCTCCGTGGATGCGGTGAAGGCGCTGCGCAGCGACAACAAGGGCCTGGACATCAAGACGATCGTCATTGGCTTCGGTACGGACTTCAAGGCCAACACCGAGGCGGGACGTCGGGGCGCGGCGACGCTGCAGGGCATGGGCGTGGCGGGTGGATTCGAGCGCAAGTGCTCGAAGAACGCGGATTGCGGCACGGACGACACCTGCACCGCCGGCAGGTGCAATCGCAGCTTCTTCGAGGCGGAGAACAAGGACCAGCTGTCGCAGGCGCTCCGGGCGATCGCCGAGGAAGTCATCGCCGAGGCGCCGTGCGAGCTGCGCATCGATCCCGCCGAGCGGCCCACCTCCGAGGAGCTGATGGTGGTCTATCTCAATGGGGAGCGGCTGTCGCCCGGGCCGGATACGTGGACGATGAAGGATCCGGGCATCGTGTTCCTGGGCTCCACGTGCGCTCGCATCGAGGCGTCCTCTCCGTCGGCGCCCGCGAACATCGAGGTTCGCGCCGTCCAGAAGCGGTAGTTCCCAGGGGCGGCTTTACGTGGTGAGGGGGCGGGGCTATGTCTGCGCCGCCTCCGGCCCGGCCCCCCCATGAAGATCACCGTCCTCTCGCGCTCCGCCTCCATTTCATCCACCAAGCGTCTGGTCGAGGCCGGACGCGCGAGAGGGCATCAGGTGCGTGTGCTCAACCCGGTGCGGGTGGAGATGCACCTGGATGGGCGGCGCGCGAACCTGTACTACCGGCGCCGCAAGCTGTCGCCCTGCGACGTGGTCATTCCGCGCATCGCGCAGTCCATCAACAACTACGGCCCGGCGGTGGTGAACCAGTTCGCGATGGGCGGGGTTCCGCTCGTGAACACGGCACGCGCCATCTCCGAGTCGCGCAACAAGATGCGCTCGCTGCAGTTGCTGTCGGCCAACGGCATCGGCATCCCGGCGACGGTGATGGCGCGGGACGCGGCGGACCTGAAGGCCATGGTGGGGCTGGTGGGGGAGTGCCGGTCCTGGTGAAGCTGCTGCAGGGCCAGGAGAAGCGCGGGGTGATGGTGTGCGAGAGCCTCCAGTCCCTGGAAGCGGCGCTCGAGGCCATCCTGGGCCTGGGACACAACCTCATCGTCCAGCAGTACGTGCAGCACTCGGGCAAGGACGTGCGGGTGCTGGTGGTGGGGGGCGGGCGGTGGCGGCGGTGCGGCGCCGGCCGCGGGTGGGGCGGCTGTCCTACACGCTCAACCGGGGAGCGCGGCTGGAGGCGCTGCAATTGACCGAGTCCCATCGGGTGGCGGCGGAGCGGACGGCCATGCTGGTGGGGCTGGAGGTCGCGGCGGTGGATCTGCTCGACGTGCCGGAGGGCCCCCAAGGTGTTCGAGGTCAACAGCTCGCCGGCCCTCGCGGAGATGGAGTCGGCCACGGGGCTGGACCTGGCCAGCATCATCATCGAGCGCGCCGAGCAACTGGAGGCGGGGAGCCCCGGGGTGGAGTCCTCCGGGGCGGGGCCGACGGCCGTGTCTCGGCGCAAGCGGGCATCCAAGGCCAAGGGTTGAGCCGTAAAGAGGTCTGCGAGCGGGGGAGGGGGGTGATATAGGGGCGGCGCTGGACAGCCCAGGAGACCGTGCCATGCCGCACATCCGATCCCTCAGCACCCTGGCCGCCGCGGTGGTGGCCCTTGCCTGCACCCAGGGCCACGCCGAAGCCCCCGTGGATCCCGCCACGCTCTACGAGGTGAGCACCGCGGGCACGTCCACGCAGCTCAAGACGGGCGGGCAGGGCACGTTCGTGCTGACCATCAAGAGCAAGCCGGGCGCGCATGTGTCCGACGAGGCGCCGTTGAAGCTGGAGCTCAAGGGGGCGCAGCTCACCTTCCCCCAGGAGACGCTCGCGTTGAAGGACTCGGTGGCGAAGAAGGCCGAGGGGCAGCCCTTCGTGGATCCCCGCTTCGAGGTGCCGTTCACGGCGACGGCCGCCGGCAAGGGCACGGTGGAGGCGAAGCTCACCTTCTTCATCTGCACGGAGCAGTTGTGTGCCCGGCAGAAGAAGACGCTCTCCGTGCCCGTCGAGGTTCTCTAGCCCGTGGTGCGCCAGCGTCCATCGTCGAGGGGAAGTGAGCGGGGAGCGGAGCGCGAGCGCGCCGAGCAGCGCTACGTCTACGGGGTGAATCCGGTGCTCGAGTCGCTGCGCGCCCATGCGCAGCGGGTGGAGCGGCTCTTCATCACCGAGGGGCAGGTGGCGGCGAAGGCCGCGGCGGAGATCCTCAGCCGCGCCAGGGAGGAGGGGATCCGGGTGGAGCGGGTGCCGCGCGAGCGCCCGGCGGCGATGGCCGAGGGCGGCGTGCACCAGGGCGTGGTGGCCGAACTCAAGGGGTTCGAGTACGCGGAGTTCTCCGAGTTGCTCGAGTCTGCCGCCCAGAGCGAGCGGCCGCCCCTGTGGGTGGTGCTGGACGGCATCCAGGATCCACACAACTTCGGGGCCATCATCCGCTCGGCGCACGCGCTGGGGGCCCATGCCGTGGTCATCGCGAAGGACCGGGCGGTGCCCGTGACGGGAGTGGTGGCCAAGGCGTCCGCGGGGGCGGTGGAGCACTGCCCCATCGCGCGGGTGGTCAACCTGTCGCGCACCCTGGAGGAGCTGAAGGAGGCGGGCGTGTGGATCGCCGCGGCCGACCCCCACTCGAAGGTCCCCTTGTGGAGCGCGCGGCTGGATGGGGCCTTGGCGGTCGTGGTCGGGGCCGAGGGGGCGGGGGTGCGCCCCGGCGTCCTGGAGCACTGCGACTTCCGCCTGCAGATTCCGATGCTGGGTCAGGTGGGCTCGTTGAATGCGTCGGTTTCGGCGGCGATTCTGCTATACGAGGCCGCGCGTCAACGGGCAGCGCGCGTCCGGGTGCCACGAAGTGAACCCCCTGGCGCAAACTGCTTGACTTGGATGGCGGGGGCCTCTACAAGGGCGCCCCTCGACGGGGACAGCAGGTGGCTCCCCGGCGAACGGACGGGCGGGTCGGGGAAGCAGCCGGGCAGTGCAGGATGCCGGTGTAGCTCAGTCGGTAGAGCAACTGATTTGTAATCAGTAGGTCGCGGGTTCAAATCCCGCCGCCGGCCAGGGATGAGGGCCGCGGGTGAGGGCCCGGAAGCAGAAGAAAGCAGTAGGAAGAAACAGTGGTTGTGCGGTAGTTGAAGAGCGGTACGGAGGGGTACCCAAGCGGCCAAAGGGAGCAGACTGTAAATCTGCCGGTTCACGCCTTCGTTGGTTCGAATCCAACCCCCTCCATCAGAATCGCGGGAATAGCTCAGTTGGTAGAGCGTCAGCCTTCCAAGCTGAATGTCGTGGGTTCGAATCCCATTTCCCGCTCCAGTTGTTGCAGTCGCAAATACAAGCCCTGATAGCTCAGTTGGCAGAGCGCATCCTTGGTAAGGATGAGGTCACCAGTTCAATCCTGGTTCAGGGCTCCATTTTTCGAGGTGCGTTATGTCCAAGGAGAAGTTCGACAGAAGCTTGCCGCACGTCAACATCGGCACCATCGGCCACGTTGACCACGGCAAGACGTCCCTCACGGCGGCCATCACCAAGGTGCTGGCGAAGACGGGCGGCGCGACGTTCCTCGCGTACGACCAGATCGACAAGGCCCCCGAGGAGCGCGAGCGCGGCATCACCATCTCCACGGCGCACGTGGAGTACAAGACGAAGAACCGGCACTACGCGCACGTGGACTGCCCGGGCCATGCCGACTACGTCAAGAACATGATCACGGGCGCGGCGCAGATGGACGGCGCCATCCTGGTGGTGTCGGCGGCGGACGGCCCGATGCCCCAGACGCGTGAGCACATCCTGCTCGCCCGCCAGGTGGGCGTGCCCTACATCGTGGTCTTCCTGAACAAGGTGGACCTGCTGGACGACCCCGAGCTGCGCGAGCTCGTAGAGATGGAAGTGCGCGACCTGCTCAAGAAGTACGAGTTCCCGGGCGACACCATCCCGATCGTGCCCGGCAGCGCCGTCAAGGCGCTCGAGGGGGACACCTCGGAGATCGGCGAGCCGGCCATCCTCAAGCTGATGGAGGCGGTGGACAGCTACATTCCCACTCCCCAGCGCGCCACGGACAAGCCCTTCCTGATGCCGGTGGAAGACGTGTTCTCCATCGCCGGCCGTGGAACGGTGGCCACCGGCCGCGTCGAGCGCGGCATCATCAAGGTGGGCGAGGAAGTGGAAGTGGTGGGTCTGCGCGCCACGCAGAAGACGGTGGTGACGGGCGTGGAGATGTTCCGCAAGCTGCTGGACGAGGGCCGGGCGGGCGACAACATCGGCGCGCTGGTGCGTGGTCTCAAGCGCGAGGACATGGAGCGTGGGCAGGTGCTGGCCAAGCCGGGCAGCATCACCCCGCACACCAAGTTCAAGGCGCAGATCTACGTGCTGAGCAAGGAAGAGGGTGGGCGCCACACCCCGTTCTTCAAGGGCTACCGTCCCCAGTTCTACTTCCGCACCACGGACGTGACGGGCACGGTGAAGCTGCCGGAGAACGTGGAGATGGTGATGCCGGGCGACAACGTGGCGATCGAGGTGGAGCTCATCACCCCGGTGGCCATGGAGAAGGAGCTGCGCTTCGCAGTGCGTGAAGGTGGCCGCACGGTGGGCGCCGGCGTCGTCGCCGAGATCATCGCCTAGTTGGCTGGCGGGCCTCCGGCCTGCCTCTCCAGTGAGTCAACTCCGAGGGAAAGCTGTTTCGCGCAGCTTTCCCTCGTGTTCATCGAGTCCAAGCCATGCCCAAGGGTAACCGCAGCATCATTTCGCTCGAGTGCACGACCTGCAAGGAGCGGAACTACTACACGACCAAGAACAAGCGGAAGAGCCAGGACAAGCTCGAGCTGAGCAAGTACTGCCCCCGCGAGCGCAAGCATACCGTCCATAAGGAAGGTAAGGTCTAGGTCGGCTGTTTCGGTCAGGTGTTCTCTAGGCCAGTAGCTCCAACGGTAGAGCAGCGGTCTCCAAATCCGCGTGTTGGGGGTTCGAATCCCTCCTGGCCTGCCAGTTGTTTAGTTGCAGGGACCCTCGGTACCCACGTACCGGGGGTTCCTGTGTTTTTCGATATCTAGTCGCACTCAGTCAGCGAGGAATCATGGCAGCGGCATCAGAGGCCAGCCAGCAGGCCAACCGTTCGGGAATGGATCCGAAGCGGCTCGTGGTCATCTTCTTCCTCATCGCGGGTCTCATCTTCGCGTTCTTCCTGGAGCACGTCTGCGGCCTCATCTGGGCGCGCCTGGGGTGGAGCGATCCCGTCATCATCGATGGTCTCGACTGGACGGGCTCGACGCTCCTGGGCTTCGTGATCGCCGCGGGGCTCGTGGTGGGGGCCTACGTGTACCCCAAGACGCACGCGCTCTCGCTGGAGGTCGCCTCGGAGTTGATGAAGGTGACCTGGCCGTCGTGGGAAGAGACCAAGGCGTCGACCATGGCCGTCATCGTCGCGTCGATCGTCGCGGCGATCCTCCTCTTCGGCATCGACACCCTCGCCTACAACCTCATGGTCGAGTGGATTCCTGCCATCTGGGGGAAGTTGTAATGGCGATGAAATGGTACGTGGTCCACACCTACTCCAACTTCGAGAACCAGGCGAAGAAGAGCCTGGAAGAGCGCATCCGCCTCGAGAACCTGCAGGACCTGTTCGGCGAGATCCTGATCCCCATGGAGCAGGTCGTCGAGATGGTGAAGGGCGAGAAGAAGACCTCGCGGCGCAAGTTCTTCCCGGGCTACATCTTCGTGCAGATGGAGCTGAATGATCGCTCCTGGCACCTGGTGAAGAACACCCCGAAGATCACGGGCTTCCCCGGCGCGGCGCAGAACGAGCAGCCCACCCCCATCTCGGATGCCGAGGTGGCCCGGCTCACCTCGCAGATCTCCGAGGGCACGCTCAAGCCCAAGCCCAAGATGCAGTTCTCCGATGGCGACACCGTGCGCGTCATCGATGGCCCCTTCGCCAACTTCAATGGCACCGTGGAAGAGGTCAACGCCGAGAAGGGCCGCGTGAAGGTGCTGGTCAGCATCTTCGGCCGCGCCACGCCGGTGGAGCTGGATTTCATGCAGGTGGAGAAGACCACCGGCTAGTCGTAGTCTTCCCCGGTCGCTCACGCACCGGGGATCCCCGGGGTGGGAGGCCCGCCTGTCAAGCGGGCCGCGACAACCACCCATTCGAAAGGCAGTCGTCAGCCGATGAAGAAGGTCACAGGACAGGTCAAGCTGCAGATTCCCGCCGGCAAGGCGAACCCCGCTCCGCCGATCGGCCCCGCGCTCGGTCAGCAGGGCGTGAACATCATGGAGTTCTGCAAGCAGTTCAACGCCAAGACGCAGGCGGAGGCCAAGGAAGGTCTGATCATCCCGGTCATCATCACCGTGTATCAGGACCGCTCCTTCACCTTCATCCTGAAGACGCCTCCGGCGGCCGTGCTCATCAAGAAGGCGGCGGGCCTGCACACCGAGAAGAAGAAGGGCTCGGGCGCCAAGAAGCCGGGCAAGGAGAAGGTGGGGCAGATCACCCAGAAGCAGCTGGAGGAGATCGCCAAGAAGAAGCTCGAGGACACCACGGCCGGTTCCCTGGAGGCCTGCCAGCGCACCATTGCCGGTACCGCGCGCTCCATGGGCATCGAGATCGTCTAGTCCCTCCACCTTCACCCTTTTGAATCAAGAGGATTTTCCCCATGCCTCAGTCCGGTAAGAAGTTCCGCGCCGCCGCCGAGAAGGTGGACCGCAACAAGCGTTACAACATCGCCGAGGGCTTCCAGGCCCTGAAGGAGACCACCACCCTCCGCGGCACCAAGTTCGATCAGACCGTCGAGGTCGCGCTCAACCTGGGCGTGGACCCGAAGCACGCGGACCAGATGGTCCGTGGCGCCGTGGTCCTTCCCCACGGCACGGGCGCCACCGTGCGCGTGGCCGTGTTCGCCAAGGGCGAGCGCGCCACCGACGCGGAGACCGCCGGAGCCGACGTGGTGGGCGGCGACGACCTCGCCAAGCGCATCGAGGGCGGCTTCCTCGACTTCGACACCGTCATTGCCACCCCGGACATGATGGGCGTGGTCGGCCGGCTCGGTAAGGTGCTCGGTCCCCGCGGCCTCATGCCCAACCCCAAGGTGGGTACGGTGACCATGGACGTGGCCAAGGCCGTGCGCGACGCCAAGGGCGGTAAGGTCGAGTTCCGCGCCGAGAAGGCGGGCATCATCCACGCCAAGCTCGGCAAGGCCTCGTTCCCCGCGGAGAAGCTCCAGGAGAACTTCAACACCCTGGTGGACCTGGTCATGAAGCTCAAGCCGGCCACCGCCAAGGGCGTCTACCTCAAGGGCGTGGCCATCTCCGCCACCATGAGCCCGGGCATCAAGATCGACACCACCGAGATCCTCGCCCGTCACCGGTAGTCAAGGGTAGGGTAGGGTGGTTGCGGAGTCCTGACGAGGGGGCGTGGCTTCGGTTAACGAAGTCCGCCCCGTTGGTTCGCGACCATCCCCATCACAATTTGCTGGACGTTTTGCGAAGCCGCGGGTATAGCGCCCCGGCTTTTGCAATTGAAGCGCCACGTCGATGAGACGGCGCGCTTCAGACATCCCTGGTCCCAGACAGCAGGGATCCGGAGCGGGGCGCGTGCTCTCCGTTGGCAACCGGGCAACCGGTCGGAGGCGCGGGCAGTCCACCGGGTTCAAACGGCTCACCCCGAGCCACCCTGCCGAGACTGGAGGTGCGGTGTGGTGCCTCTCGAGGCTCCTCTCGCTCTGCCACCCTGCGTGGCCCAGGTAATCCAGCCCACCCTCGGGTGGGCGTCGTGAGGAGGTGAAACCAAGTGATCAAGAGCGAGAAGGAAGAACTCATCAAGGAACTCAACGAGAAGTTTTCGCGGGCCCAGACCGCGATCGTCGCTGAGTTTTCCAAGCTGAACGTGGAGACGGTCACCAAGCTGCGCAAGAAGTTCCGCGACGGCAAGGTGGACTACAAGGTCCTGAAGAACACGCTGGCCAAGCGCGCCGCGAAGGGTACCCCGGTGGAGGTCATCGCCGAGGACTTCGTGGGTCCCGTGGCCATCGCCATCAGCTACGACGACGTCGTGGCCCCGGCGAAGATCCTCACGGACTTCATCAAGGATCTCGAGACCATCAAGGTCCGCAGCGCGTCCGTGCAGGGCCGCCGCGTCAACGCCGAGGGTGTCAAGGCCCTGGCGAAGATGCCCGGTCTGCCCGAGCTCCGCGCCCAGCTGCTCGGCATGCTCAACCAGCCGGCCGGCAAGCTCGTTCGCACCATCGCGGCCCCCGGCTCCCAGCTGGCCCGCGTGCTCCAGGCGAACGTGGACAAGCAGCAGCCCAAGTAACCGATTCCAGTAGCAAACCCACCGCACACCTCTGGTCCCGCTCGTTCCGGAAGGAAGAGGGGCCGTTACAAGTTGAAAGAAGGACATTCACATGGCTGACCTGAACACGATCATCGACCAGCTCTCCTCCCTGACGGTCATGGAGGCCGCCGAGCTCGTCAAGAAGCTCGAGGAGAAGTGGGGCGTTTCCGCCGCCGCCGTCGCCGTGGCCGCTGGCCCGGCCGCTGGTGCCGCCGCCGCCGCTCCCGCCGAGGAGAAGACGGAGTTCAACGTCGTGCTGGCCAACGCCGGCGCGAACAAGATCAACGTCATCAAGGAGATCCGTGCGATCACCGGCCTGGGCCTGAAGGAGGCCAAGGACCTGGTCGAGGGCGCTCCCAAGACCGTCAAGGAGGGCGTCAACAAGGACGACGCCAAGAAGATCAAGGACCAGCTCGTCGCCGCTGGTGCCACCGTCGAGATCAAGTAGTTTCGTCTCGGGCCGGCGACGGGTTTCGGGAAATTCCCGTCGCCTCCTGACCGGTTGAGCAGGCCGGCGTGCCCGGAAAGGGTGCGCCGGCTTTGCCCTTTCCGTATCTCTAAATTTCCCGCTGCCGCTGCGCGTTATCCAAGCTCGTCCCGCCCGAGCTTGCTCGCCCCGGAGTTTGAATGCCGACGCAGATCCAGAACAACTTCCGCGTGCGGAAGACCTTCGCGAAGATCGCGAAGACCATCGACATTCCCAATCTCATCAACATCCAGAAGCAGTCCTACGAGAAGTTCCTCCAGGCGGATATTCCGCCCGAGAAGCGTGAGGACCTCGGACTGCAGGGAGTTTTCAAGTCGGTCTTCCCGATCCGCGACTTCAACGAGACGTCCTCGCTGGAGTTCGTCAGCTACCACCTCGAGAAGCCCAAGTACGACGTGGATGAGTGCCACCAGCGTGGCATGACCTATTCGGCGCCCATCAAGGTCGTCGTGCGCCTGGTCGTCTGGGACAAGGACGAGGAGACCGGCGCCCAGTCCATCCGGGACGTGAAGGAGCAGGAGGTCTACTTCGGCGAAATCCCGCTGATGACCCAGAACGGCACCTTCATCATCAACGGCACCGAGCGCGTGGTCGTCAGCCAGCTGCACCGCAGCCCGGGTGCCTTCTTCGACCACGACAAGGGCAAGAGCCACTCGTCCGGCAAGCTGCTCTACAACGCCCGCATCATCCCGTACCGCGGCTCGTGGATCGACTTCGAGTTCGACCACAAGGACATCCTCTACGTCCGCATCGACCGGCGCCGCAAGCTGCCGGCCACGGTGCTCATCCGCGCCCTGGGCGCGGTGCCCGACACGGCCAAGAAGAATCCTCTGGAGTTCCGCGGCTCCACCGAGGAGATGCTCAACTACTACTACGCCACGGAGACCATCTACCTCCAGGGCAACACCGAGTTCGAGAAGTCGGTGGAGCTGGAGCTGTTGCCCGGTCAGCGCGCCACGCGCGACATCAAGACGAAGACGGGCGACATCATCGTCAAGAAGAACCGCAAGTTCACCCGCGCCGCCATCAAGAAGCTCGAGGCGGCCAAGATGAAGACGCTCCCCATCGACGCGGACGAGCTCTTCACCAAGGTGTCCGCCTACGACGTGGTGGACGAGAACACCGGTGAGGTCATCCTCGAGTGCAACGAGGAAGTCTCCCAGGAGAAGGTGGACGAGCTCCTCAAGCGCGACATCAAGGAGTTCAAGGTCCTCTTCATCGACAACCTCAACGTGGGTCCCTACCTGCGTGAGACGTTGATGATGGACAAGATCGAGACCCCCGAGCAGGCGATCATGGAGATCTACCGCCGCCTGCGCCCGGGCGATCCTCCGACGCCCGAGACGGCCACCAACCTCTTCAGCAACCTGTTCTTCAACCCCGAGCGCTACGACCTGTCCAAGGTCGGCCGCCTCAAGCTGAACTTCAAGTTCGGCCTCGAGGAGCCGCTCGACGGGCAGATCCTCACCAAGCGCGACATCCTCGAGGTCATCCGCTACCTGGTGGACCTCAAGAACGGCAAGGGTGTGATCGACGACATCGATCACCTCGGCAACCGCCGTGTGCGCGCGGTGGGTGAGCTCTTGGAGAACCAGTACCGCATCGGTCTGGTGCGCATGGAGCGGGCGATCAAGGAGCGCATGAGCCTTCAGGAGATCGAGACGCTCATGCCGCACGATCTCATCAACGCCAAGCCCGTGACGGCCGTCATCAAGGAGTTCTTCGGGTCCAGCCAGCTGTCGCAGTTCATGGACCAGACGAACCCCCTGTCCGAGGTCACCCACAAGCGGCGTCTGTCCGCGCTCGGGCCCGGCGGCCTCACCCGCGAGCGCGCGGGCTTCGAGGTGCGCGACGTGCACCCGACGCACTACGGCCGCATCTGCCCCATCGAGACGCCGGAAGGCCCGAACATCGGCCTCATCGCGTCGCTGTCCACCTACGCCCGCGTCAACGAGTTCGGCTTCGTCGAGACGCCGTACAAGAAGGTGGAGGCCGGCTCGGTGACCGGCGACGTGGCCTTCTACTCCGCGCTCGAGGAGGAGAAGCACACCATCGCCCAGGCCAACGCGGAGACGGACCCCAAGGGCAAGTTCATCAACGCCCTCGTGTCCTCGCGCCGCGGCGGTGAGTTCGTCCAGGCCAAGGCCGAGGACGTGGACCTGATGGACGTGTCGCCCAACCAGCTCGTGTCGGTGGCCGCCTCGCTCATCCCGTTCCTGGAGAACGACGACGCCAACCGCGCCCTCATGGGCTCGAACATGCAGCGTCAGGCCGTGCCGCTCCTGCGCACCGCCGCTCCGCTCGTGGGCACCGGCATCGAGGCGATCGTCGCTCGCGACTCCGGCGTCACGTGCGTGGCCCGCCGTGACGGCATCGTGGAGAGCGTGGACGCCGGCCGCATCGTGGTGAAGGCCGACTCCGCCGCGGGTGCGTTCGACATCTCCAGCGAGGTCGACATCTACAACCTCCTGAAGTACCAGCGCTCCAACCAGAACACGTGCCTCAACCAGAAGCCCATCGTCCGCAAGGGCGACAAGGTGAAGAAGGGCGACGTGATCGCGGACGGACCCGCCACCGAGACGGGCGAGCTCGCGCTGGGCCAGAACGTGGTCGTCGCGTTCATGCCGTGGCAGGGCTACAACTTCGAGGACTCCATCCTCATCTCCGAGCGCATCCTCAAGGAGGACGTCTTCACGTCCATCCACATCGAGGAGTTCGAGTGCATCGCGCGCGACACCAAGCTCGGCAAGGAGGAGATCACCCGCGACATCCCGAACGTGGGTGAGGAGGCCCTCAAGGACCTCGACGAGAGCGGCATCATCCGCATCGGCGCCGAGGTGAAGCCCGGCGACGTGCTGGTGGGCAAGATCACTCCCAAGGGCGAGACCCAGCTCTCCCCCGAGGAGAAGCTCTTGCGCGCCATCTTCGGTGAGAAGGCCGGCGACGTGCGCGACAGCTCCCTGCGCGTGCCCCCGGGCGTCGTGGGTACCGTCATCAACGCCAAGGTCTTCAGCCGCAAGGGCGTGGAGAAGGACGAGCGCGCCAAGCAGATCGAGTCGATGGAGGAGGCCAAGCTCCTCAAGGACCAGAACGACGAGATCAAGGTCCTGCGCGACAGCGCCTACAACCGCATCCGCACCATGCTCCGGACCAAGGAGGTCCAGGGCAAGCTCGTGGATGACAAGGGCAAGATCCTGCTGAAGAAGGGCGACATCGTCTCCGACGAGCTGCTCGCCACCGTGCCCTACAAGTACTGGACGGAGATCTCCGTCGGTGACCCGCTCGACGGCAAGCTGCGCGACATCCTGCGCAACCTCGAGGAGACCACCGAGGCCGTGAAGCTGGCCTTCGGTGAGAAGATCGCCCGCATCAAGAAGGGCGACGAGCTCCCGCCGGGCGTCATCAAGATGGTGAAGGTGTACGTCGCCATCAAGCGCAAGCTGGCCGTGGGCGACAAGATGGCCGGCCGCCACGGAAACAAGGGCGTGGTGTCGCGCGTGCTCCCCGAGGAGGATCTGCCGTTCCTCGAGGATGGCCGTCCCGTGGACATCGTGCTCAACCCGCTGGGCGTGCCCTCGCGCATGAACATCGGGCAGATCCTCGAGACGCACCTGGGCTGGGCCGCCAAGGGCGTGGGCGAGCAGCTGCAGCGCTACATCGAAGAGAACTACAGCGGCGAGAACCTCAAGAAGCAGCTCAAGACGGTCTACGACGACGCGGCCTTCGGCCGGTTCGTGGACGGCCTGTCCGACGAAGAGGTGAAGAGCCTCGCCCAGCGCCTCAAGAAGGGCATCCATGTCGCCACGCCGGTGTTCGACGGCGCGCGCGAGACGGAGATCCACTCGCTCTTCGACGAGGCCCGTCTGCCGCGCACCGGCCAGATGGTGCTCTTCGACGGCCGCACCGGTGAGCCGTTCGACCAGAACGTCACCGTGGGCGTCATGTACATGCTCAAGCTGCACCACCTGGTGGACGAGAAGATCCACGCCCGCTCCATCGGGCCCTACTCGCTCGTCACCCAGCAGCCCCTGGGCGGCAAGGCGCAGTTCGGCGGTCAGCGTCTGGGAGAGATGGAAGTCTGGGCCATGGAGGCCTACGGCGCCGCGTACACGCTCCAGGAGTTCCTCACCGTCAAGTCCGACGACGTGGTGGGCCGCACGCGCATGTACGAGGCCATCGTCAAGGGCGACAACGTCCTCGAGTCCGGTCTGCCCGAGTCGTTCAACGTGCTCCTCAAGGAGCTCCAGTCGCTCGCCCTGGACGTGGAGCTGCTGGAGAGCGCCCCGCCCGAACGGCAGCGCTCGTTCTCGGGGGACTTCGGCGGCGGCGACAGCGACGACCGCGTGAAGACCGGTACCGAGGCCTAGTTCAGCGTGCCTTCCCCCCGGCGCCCGCTCCCTGAGCGGGCGGGCGCTGGCGGGAGGGTGAAACGAATAAGCGCTCACGCGCTCCAAAGAAGTTCGGAGGCAACGTGAAGGACATTTTCAACTTCTTCGAGAAGCCGAAGGATCCGCTCTCGTTCAACGCCATCCGCATCGCGCTGGCGTCGCCGGACAAGATCCGCCAGTGGTCGCATGGCGAGGTGAAGAAGCCCGAGACGATCAACTACCGCACCTTCAAGCCGGAGCGGGACGGGCTGTTCTGCGCCCGCATCTTCGGACCGGTGAAGGACTACGAGTGCAACTGCGGCAAGTACAAGCGCATGAAGCACCGCGGCGTCGTGTGCGAGAAGTGCGGCGTGGAGGTCATCCAGTCCAAGGTGCGCCGTGAGCGCCTGGGCCACATCACGCTCGCCACGCCCGTGGCGCACATCTGGTTCCTCAAGTCGCTGCCCTCGCGCATCGGCAACCTGCTCGACATCACGCTCAAGGAGCTCGAGAAGGTCCTGTACTGCGAGAGCTACATCATCATCGACCCCAAGGCGACGCCCCTGCAGAAGGGCGAGCTCGTCAGCGAGGAGAAGCTCCACCGGCTCTACGAGGAGCACGGCGAGGAGTCCTTCAGCGCGGGCATGGGCGGTGAGGCCGTGCGCGAGATGCTCAAGGCCCTGGACGTCATCCGCCTGTCCGAGGACCTGCGCCGCGACATGCGCGAGACCAACTCGGAGGCCAAGAAGAAGAAGTACGCCAAGCGCCTCAAGGTCGCCGAGGCCTTCCGCATGTCGGGCAACAAGCCCGAGTGGATGATGCTCGACGTCATCCCCGTGATTCCCCCCGATCTGCGCCCCCTGGTGCCGCTCGACGGCGGCCGTTTCGCGACGTCGGACCTCAACGACCTGTACCGCCGCGTCATCAACCGCAACAACCGCCTCAAGCGGCTGCAGGAGCTCAACGCCCCGGACATCATCATCCGCAACGAGAAGCGGATGCTCCAGGAGGCCGTGGACGCCCTGTTCGACAACGGCCGCCGCGGCAAGACGATCACCGGCCCGAACAAGCGGCCGCTCAAGTCGCTCTCCGACATGCTCAAGGGCAAGCAGGGCCGGTTCCGTCAGAACCTGCTCGGCAAGCGCGTGGACTACTCGGGCCGCTCCGTCATCGTGGTGGGCCCCGAGCTGCGCCTGCACCAGTGCGGTCTGCCCAAGATCATGGCGCTCGAGCTCTTCAAGCCGTTCATCTACAACAAGCTCGAAGAGAAGGGCTACGTCACCACCATCAAGAGCGCCAAGAAGATGGTGGAGAAGGAGCGTCCCGAGGTCTGGGACATCCTCGAGGACGTGATCCGCGAGCACCCGGTGCTCCTCAACCGCGCCCCCACGCTGCACCGCCTGGGCATGCAGGCCTTCGAGCCCGTGCTCATCGAGGGCAAGGCCATCCAGCTGCACCCGCTCGTGTGCGCCGCGTTCAACGCGGACTTCGACGGCGACCAGATGGCCGTCCACGTGCCGCTGTCCATCGAGGCCCAGATGGAGGCGCGCGTGCTGATGATGTCGACGAACAACATCCTCAGCCCCGCCAACGGCAAGCCCATCATCGTCCCCACGCAGGACATGGTGCTCGGCATCTACTACATGACGCGCGCGCGTGAGTTCGCCCACGGCGAGGGCCGGGTGTTCGCCTCGCCCGACGAGGTGCGTGCCGCGTACGACCACGGCGAGGTGCACCTGCAGGCGAAGATCGTCTGCCGCATCCTCGGCAAGCGCAAGGAGACCACCGTCGGCCGCGTCCTGCTCTGGGACATCGTGCCGCGCAAGGTGGGCTTCGACGCCATCAACAAGGTGCTCGACAAGAAGTCGCTCGGTGGCCTCATCGACCTCTGCTACCGCCTCACCGGCGAGAAGGAGACGGTGCTCCTGGCCGATCGCATCCGGAGCCTCGGGTATACCAACGCCACGCGCGCCGGTATCTCCATCGCGCTCAAGGACATGATCATCCCCGCCAAGAAGCAGACCTTCCTGGAGTACGCGGGCAAGGAAGTGGCGGAGATCGAGAACCAGTACCTCGAGGGCCTCATCACCGACGGCGAGCGCTACAACAAGGTCATCGATATCTGGGCGGAGATCACCGAGAAGGTGGCCGCCGAGATGATGCAGCAGATCTCCCAGGAAGAGGCCGTGGGCGACAAGGACGGCAAGCGCGAGACGCGCAAGCAGCCCTCCTTCAACCCCATCTACATCATGGCCGACTCGGGTGCCCGCGGCAGCGCGCAGCAGATCCGCCAGCTCGCCGGTATGCGCGGCCTCATGGCCAAGCCCTCCGGTGAAATCATCGAGACGCCCATCACGGCGAACTTCCGTGAAGGCCTCTCCGTGCTCCAGTACTTCATCTCCACCCACGGCGCCCGCAAGGGTCTGGCGGACACGGCCCTCAAGACGGCCAACTCCGGCTACCTCACCCGCCGTCTCGTCGACGTGGCCCAGGACGCCATCATCAACGAGTACGACTGCGGCACCATGGACGGCCTGTTCATCGGCGCCCTCGTCGAGGGCGGTGAAATCATCGAGGCGCTCGGCGAGCGCATCCTCGGCCGCGTGGCCCTGGACGACATCCTCGATCCGGTGACCAACGACGTGCTCGTGCGCGCCAACGAGGAGATCGACGAGGATCGCGTCAAGAAGATCGAGAACAGCGGGTTGGATCGCGTGAAGATCCGCTCGGTGCTCACGTGCCAGGCCAAGCGCGGCATCTGCGTGGAGTGCTACGGCCGTGACCGGCGCGCGGCCGCAAGGTGGCCGTGGGCGAGGCGGTGGGCGTCATCGCGGCGCAGTCCATCGGTGAGCCGGGTACCCAGCTCACGATGCGCACCTTCCACATCGGTGGTGCGGCGCAGCGGCGCGCCGAGCAGTCCAGCCTCGAGAACCGCAACGCGGGTACGGTGAAGTTCTCCGGCCTCAACACGGTGCAGAGGAAGGACGGCAGCCTCGTCGCGATGAACCGCAACGGCGAGCTCGTCATCGTCGACGAGAGCGGCCGTGAGCGCGAGCGCTACCAGGTCATCTACGGTGCGCGCATCCTCGTGAAGGAAGGCCAGAAGATCGAGGCCGGCATCCTCGTGGCCGAGTGGGATCCGTTCGCCATTCCGCTGCTCACCGAGGTGGGCGGCACCGTGCGCTTCGAGGACATCATCGAAGGCGTCACGATGAACGAGTCGCTCGACGAGGTGACGGGCCTCACCCGCAAGACGGTCATCGAGTCCAAGGACCCCGACGCCCGTCCGCACATCACGCTGCGCGACGAGCAGGGCAACCTCAAGGACCCGGTGTCCTCCAAGGGTCAGGCGAGCTACTTCCTGCCGCAGGGCTCCATCATCACCGTCAACGACGGCGATGAGATCCACGCGGGCGAGGTCATCGCCAAGGTGCCCCGCGAGACCACCAAGACGAAGGACATCACGGGTGGTCTGCCGCGCGTCGCCGAGCTGTTCGAGGCGCGCAAGCCCAAGGACGCCGCGTCCATCGCCGAGATCGACGGCGTGGTCTCCTTCGGCAAGGACACCAAGGGCAAGCGCAAGCTCATCATCACCCCCGAGGTGGGCGGCGAGCTGCGCACGGACCTCGCCAAGGAGTACCTGATCTCCAAGGGCAAGAACATCAGCGTGCACGCCGGCGACCGCGTCAAGGCCGGCGAGGCGCTCATGGATGGCTCGGCCAACCCGCACGACATCCTCAAGGTGCTCGGCGAGAAGGCGCTCGCGGGCTACCTCGTGGATGAGGTGCAGGAGGTCTACCGGCTGCAGGGCGTGAAGATCAACGACAAGCACATCGAGGTGATCGTCCGGCAGATGCTGCGCCGCGTGCGCGTCACCGACGTGGGCGACACCAGCTTCCTCGTCGACGAGCAGGTCGAGAAGTGGGTGTTCGAGGAGGAGAACGAGAAGGTCATGGCCAACGGTCAGCGTCCGGGCGTCGGTGAGCCCCTGCTGCTCGGCATCACCAAGGCCTCGCTCTCCACCGAGTCGTTCATCTCCGCGTCCTCCTTCCAGGAGACCACCAAGGTGCTCACCGAGGCCGCCATCAACGGCAAGGTGGACTACCTGCGCGGCCTCAAGGAGAACGTCATCATGGGCCGCCTCATCCCCGCCGGAACGGGTCTGCCCAACTACAAGCACCTCGACATCGAGGTGGAGAGCCCCGCCGACGAGATCTCCGAGATGGAGGCCGCCCTGGCCGCCACCCACGGCGACGACCTCGTGCCGCCCCTGTCCTCGGGCAGCCGCTCCGAGGGCTCCCAGAGCAGCGGGGCGGCCTAGCCCTCGCTCCGTGTCACGTTGAGGGAAGTTCCAAGCCGTCACTCCCGTTTTCCCCGGGAGTGGCGGTTTTTTTATGACTTTCAACAGTTTTACAGCTTGACCCGTGTAAGCTGGTTGCACTAACTCGTAAAAACGATGGAGATCGACCCGTGCGCTTTCCGGGCGAACATCCAGCAGTGGTCGCAGCGAGCAGCTCGGCGAGCGTGAGCGGTGTTTCACACGATCGAGTGTCTGTTGGCTCGATCGCTCCTTACCCCCCCGCCGTCCTGGCCCCGGGTCGGGACGGCCATGCTGGAGAGTGTGTCATGGACAACGTGGAAATCCCCCAGAAGTACCACCTGGCGGAGACGTTCGAGCGCGTGTGGAGCCAGGCCCTGCTGGCCGTATCTACCGCCGAGGACGAGGCCACGCGCTGTGCGCAGCGAGTGGCGGACCCGGCGGGCTGGAGCCAGGACGAGGTGGTGCGCCAGGGGCGGCTCTTGACGGACCGGCTGACGGGCCACCGCAAGGATCTCGAGCACAACGTGGAGGAGGGAGTTCGGCGTGCTCTGTCGGGCTTCATGATTCCGCGCCGCGATCAGATCCAGGACATCGAGAGCCGGCTCATCCGACTGGCCGAGCGCATCGACGCCATGGGGCAGAACAAGTGATGCCCACCCCCTCGACCCGTCAGCGTTGGGCCGAGGGGCTGTTCCGCGGTTTGCACGCGCTGGGCGCCGGGTGTGGAAAGCTCCCCCTGGTGGCCGGGGTCGCCCTGGTGTTGTCCGCCCGCGCGGTGCCGCTGTTCACCCCTCCGGAGGCGCCCCGTACGGCCGAGTCCTCCCGCTTCGAAGCAGCGCCTCCCGACGCGGCGCTCATCGACGCGGTGCTCGCCAAGCGTGCTCCGGAGTTGGGTCTCACCCTGCGGCGGCAGCTCGTCCACGCCATCGCCGAGGAGGCCGGCCAGGCGGGGTATGATCCGCTGCTCATCCTGGCGCTCATCGACGTGGAGTCGGACTTCACGGAAGAGGCCATCTCCGACAAGGGGGCGCGGGGGCTGATGCAGATCAAGCCCAGTACGCTGCACTTCCTCGCGGAGAAGCAGGGGCTGCGGCTGTCGCGCGAGGAGGTGGCCGCGGATCCCGCCCTGGGCGTGCGTCTGGGCATCCGCTACCTGCGCACGCTGCATGATCGCTTCGGGGATCTGGACCTGGCCCTCATGGCCTACAATGCGGGCCCCACGCGCATCTGGCTGGCGAAGAAGGCGGGCGAACTGGACACCTTCCGCCGCTATCCGCGTCTGGTCCGCCGTGACTTCAGGCGTTTCCGGGAAGGGGAGGGGTTGGGCGGTGATTGGGCCATGGCCCAGAGGGAGTCCGAGGAGCCCTCGCCCGAGGTGAAGGGCCCCTAGCGCGCGCGGAGGGGGCGCGTGCTTGTCCGTGCCGGATGGGTGCGCTATCGCTCTGTTCCAGGAGGAGTCCATCACCTCATGCGCCGCGTCATCTCCGTTCTCGTCCTCTCGGCCCTGTTGCCCCTGCCGGCTCTCGCCTCGGTGTTCCTCAATGGGGTGCGCATCGACGGCCTGACGAACCAGACCTTCGACAAGGTCTCCTCCGTCCGCCTCGATGATCAGGGCAACATCCACATCGTCGCCCCGGGCTACACCGTGAAGACGATGGAAGTGCCCGCGCCGGTCGCCCCCGCTCCCACGGCCCCTCCGGTGGCCCCCGCCGCCCCGGCCCCCGTGGCCCCCGCTCCCACGGCCGCTCCGGTGGTGCCCGCCGCCCCACAGACCCCGGCGCCCACCGCGCCCACCCGCATCACCCAGCGCTACTGGCTGGTGACGGAGCAGTCCGCCCAGGGCAAGACGGAGTACGACATCGACCTGTTCATCAACTCCGCGTGGGTGCGCAAGCTGCGCAATGGCGAGGGGCAGGTCATCACGGAGCTCACCCGCTACCTGCGGCCCGGGAAGAACACCGTGCGGATGATGGCATCCAAGGTGCTCACCGGTCCGCGGCGCAGCCAGTCCGCCGAGCACACCTTCCAGGTCATCATCGGCGAGGGCAACGAGGGCGGTGGCCGGGTGATGCTCGACAAGCCGCTCATCCGCTTCGAGCGCACCGCCGCGCAGACGGAAGACGTGACCGAGGAGTTCGTCCTCACCACGCGCTAGCGCGGGGAGGGTGCCCAAGCATGTTCGTCATCGACGATAGATTCCGGGGTCTGCCCGCGGCGCGGAGCAGGTGCTGCTGGTGCACCAGTCCATCAACTCGCCCCACCGGCCATTCCCGGCAAGCCCGCGGGGCCCGCGCAGGCCTTCGTGGTGGGCCTGCGCGGCGCGAGTGGCTTCGCCGTCTTCATCTACCTGTTCCTGTCCGAGGCCAGGGATTGCGCCGTGTACGCCCCCTCGCGTCGCGGCTCGAACCTCGAGGAAACCCAACAGCATGAGGCCGAGGCGCTCGCCTTCGTGGAGTCCATGGGCTTCATGATGGACAACGCGCACTACGCTTCCCTGTCCGCCGCGCAGCAGGATGAGTTGTTGAAGAGCTTGCCCGTCTTCTACAAGGACCCCAAGCTGGCGCCGGGCCCCCGGACCCGGGCCGACGACAAGCGCACGGCCTCGACGAACCTCGGCCGCCTGCTGGCCTCCTTCTGATTCCCCCTCCCGTGACGAGATCCCCCCGAATGCTCTCCCGCGCTTCCTCCCTCTGGTTCCTCGCGCTCCTGCTGGTGGGCTGCAAGCATGTCCCCACCGACAAGGAGCGCGAGGGCGCCGAGATCCACTACGAGCTCGCCCTGCAGGCCCAGCGCCTGGGCAACGTGCAGGATGCCTACAGGGAACTGCAGAAGTCGTTGGAGCTCAATCCGGACTACCCGGAGGCGCACCACGTCATCGGCATCCTGCTGCACCTGTCGTTCAATCGCCCCGAGGAGGCCATCGAGCACTACCAGAAGGCCCTGGCGCTGCGTCCGACCTTCTCCGAGGCGAAGACGAACCTGGCCAATGTCTATCTGTCCCAGGCGCGCTATGACGAGGCCATTCCCCTCTACGAGCAGGCACTCAACGACATGCTCTACCCCACGCCCTTCATCGCGCAGAGCAACCTGGGGTGGGCCCTGTACAAGAAGGGCGACAAGGAGCGGGCGGTGCAGAACATCAAGGCGGCGGTGACGGTCAATCCCAGCTTCTGCCTGGGCTACCGCAACCTGGGCACCATCTACGAGGAAAGCGGCGAGCTTTCCGAGGCATGCCGCTACCTGGGGCGTTATCGTGAAGCCTGCCCGGACGTGGCGGACGCCCACCTGCGTGAGGGCGCCTGCCGGCGAAGCAGGGGAAGATGGAGGAGGCGAAGCAGAGCTTCACCACGTGCGAGGCCAAGGCGACGAGCCAGAACCTCAAGGACGATTGCCACCGCCTGCTCGAGGCCTTGTAACCAGCGAGTCCCATCCCCGTGGATTACGTCGAATTCGGCAGATATCTGTCCCAGCAACGTGAGCTGCGCGGCCTGTCCCGTGACGAGGTGTCGCGGGTGACGAAGATTTCCCCGAGCCTGCTCGCCGCCCTGGAGGAAGGGCAGATCGAGCGGCTGCCCAACCGGGTCTTCATCGTCAACTACATCCGCTCCTACGCCACCGTCATCGGCCTGGCGCCCGAGGAGGCCATCCTCCGCTACGAGGAGGTGGACAAGGCCGCTCCCGAGCCCAGTCCGGTGACGCTGGAGCGCGAGCGGCGCCGGCGCGCCTGGTTGATTCTCGCGGTGGTGCTGCTGGTGCTCGCCGCCGGCGTGTTCGCGGCCCTGGTGGTGACTGGAAAGGTGGCGCTGCCGCAGCCCCGCCCCTGACGCATGGATCGATACACTGACGAGGCGCTGGTCCTCTCCACCGTGGACTATGGGGAAGCGGACCGGCTGGTCACGCTCCTCACGCGCGAGCACGGCAAGCTGACGGCCTTCGCCGCCGGGGCGCGCAAGAGCAAACGCCGCTTCGCCGGCGCGCTGGAGCCCTACATGCGCCTGCGCGTGCAGCTCGTGGAGACGCGCGGCGCCACGGTGCGCCTGGACTCGGCCGACATCGTCGCGGGCTACTACGCGGCCCGCGCGGATCTCCCCCTCATCGCCCGGGCCCTCTACGCCGTGGAGCTGTGCCGCGAGCTGACGCGCGACCACGAGCCCCACCCGGAGCTCTTCGGGCTGCTCGAGGGCTACCTGCACAAGCTCGATGCGAAGGAGGCGGGCCCCACCTCGCTGCTGGCCTTCGAGCTGTCGGCGCTGGCCCACGCGGGCCTCATGCCGCGCTTCGACTCGTGCTCGCTGTGCGGTGGCCCTCCGGGCGCGCGGCCCCGCTTCGATCAGGCCCATGGCGGCGCGGTGTGCGAGGCGTGCGCGGTCCGGGCGCGCGACGCGGTGGCCATCTCCCCGGAGCTGCTCTCCGGCCTCCGGGCGCTCCAGGCCGGCGAGCGCACCCCACTGCCCGCGGAGCTCCGGGCCCGGGCGCGCGCGCTGCTCAACCTCTTCATCTCCCACCACCTGGGTCGCCGCCTCAAGAGCGTGGACTTCATGGACCAGGTGGGGCTGGACTGACGGCGGCCAGGAGGCGGTACATGACGCAGGACGAGGCGGCCGCGCTCGACGTGGTGTGTGTGGGCGAGTGCCCGGTGGACTTCCTCCCCGCACGGGCCGGTGCGCGCGTGCGGGACGTGGCCTCCTGGACCCCGGGCATCGGCGGCTCGCTGGCCAATGTCGCCGTGGGCGTGGCGCGCCTGGGGGGCCGCTCGGCCAGCGTGGGCGTGGTGGGCGAGGACGAGTTCGGCCACCTGCTGCGCGAGCGCCTGGCCGCCGAGGGCGTGGACGTGAGCCGCCTGCGCCAGACGGCCGAGGGCCGCACCGGGCTCGTCTTCATCTCGCTCGACGCGCGGGGCGAGCGCAGCTTCTGCTACTTCCGCACGCGCTCGGCCGAGTTCCTCCTCTCCGAGCGGGACGTGGACCCGGCCTTCCTCGCCCGCGCGCGGGTGATGCACCTGGGCACCAACTCCCTGGCGCTGCCCGAGGCGCGCGCGGCGATGTTGCGCGGCGTGGAGGTCGCGCGCGCGGCGGGGCGCATCGTGAGTTGCGATCCCAACATTCGCATCCATGCCTGGGAGGATCCCCAGGTGCTGCGCGAGCTGCTCGGGCGGCTGCTGCCGCGCTGCACGGTGGTGAAGATGTCCGAGGAGGAGGTGGCCTTCGCCACCGGCCAGCCGGGCCCCGTGGAGGCCCTGCACCACCTGGCGGGCCAGGGCGTGCTCTTGCCCGTGGTGACCCGGGATGAGGCGGGCGCCGTCTTCCTCTGGAAGGGCCAGGTGGTGCACGTGGAGGCGCCCCGGGCGCGCGTGGTGGACACCACCGGGGCGGGGGATGGCTTCACCTCGGGCCTGCTCCGGGGGCTGTCGCGGCGCTACCCGGACGCGGCGGCGCTGGAGCGGGCGCCCCTCGAGGAGCTGACCGCCCTGATCCGCTTCGCGTGCGTGGTGGGCTCACGCGTGGTGGAGCACCTGGGGGCCGTGGCGGGCCTGCCCACCGGGGCCGAGGTGGCCTCCGCCATGCCCGAGTGGCTGCGCGAGCCGTCTTCCTGAGGCGCCTTCCGGCTTTCGGATAGGACACGGAGCATGCGGGCCGTTCTTGACGCACCTGGACCCCGTCACTACGGTCCGCGGCGCCATGTACTTCCAGGATTTGATCCTCACGCTCCAGAACCACTGGGCCAAGCAGGGTTGCATCATCAACCAGCCCTATGATCTCGAGGTGGGCGCGGGCACCATGCACCCGTCCACCTTCCTCCGCGCCCTGGGCCCCGAGCCCTGGAACGTGGCCTACGTGCAGCCCTCGCGGCGTCCCGCCGACGGCCGCTTCGGCGAGAACCCCAACCGCCTGTTCCAGCACCACCAGTTCCAGGTCATCCTCAAGCCCGCGCCCAAGAACGTCCAGCAGCTCTACCTGGACTCGCTGCGCGCCATCGGCATGGATCCGCTCGACCACGACATCCGCTTCGTCGAGGACGACTGGGAGTCGCCCACGCTGGGCGCCTGGGGCCTGGGCTGGGAGGTGTGGTGTGACGGCATGGAAGTCACCCAGTTCACCTACTTCCAGCAGTGCGGTGGCTTCGAGTGCAAGCCCGTGGCGGCGGAGCTCACGTACGGCCTCGAGCGGCTGACCATGTACCTGCAGAACGTCGAGAACGTCTACGACATCGAGTGGGTCAAGGGCGTGAAGTACCGCGAGGTCTTCCACCCGAACGAGGTGGAGATGAGCCGCTACGCGCTCCAGGAGTCCGACGCACAGATGCTCTTCGCGCTCTTCGACTCCTACGAGAAGGAGTGCAAGCGCCTCATCGAGCGCGAGCTGCCGCTGCCCGCGTATGACTACGCGCTCAAGTGCTCGCACGCCTTCAACCTGTTGGACGCGCGCGGCGCCATCTCGGTGACCGAGCGCGCCAACTTCATCAAGCGCGTGCGCGACAACGCGCGCCTGTGCGCCGAGGGTTACCTGAAGATGCGTGAGAAGCTCGGCTACCCGCTGCTCAAGACGCCCTGGACCGTGGGCGAGCAGCCGCCGGTACTCGAGGGCAAGCCGGCCAGCGACTACTGGAAGACGGTGACGCTCAACAAGCCCGAGCAGGCGGAGGTGGCCCGTGGCCAGTGAACTGCTGCTGGAGATCGGCGCCGAGGAGATTCCCGCCTCGTTCATCCTCCCCGCGCTGGAGGACCTCAAGCGCATCATCACCGAGCGCGCCGCCGAGGCCCGGCTGTCCTTCGGCGAGGTGCGCACCTACGGCACGCCGCGCCGGCTCGCGGTGTGGGTGAAGGGCGTGGCGGAGCGGGGCGAGGACATCACCCGCGAGGTGCTCGGCCCCAGCGTCAAGGCGGCCTTCGACAAGGACGGCAAGCCCACCAAGGCGGCGGAGAAGTTCGCCGAGAGCCAGAAGGTCGCGGTGGATGCCCTCCTGCGCGTGCAGACGCCCAAGGGGGAGTACCTGGGCGCCAAGGTGGAGGAGAAGGGCCGCCCGGCGGCGGACATCCTCAAGGACATCCTCCACGCGGCGGTGCACGGCATCAGCTTCCGCAAGACGATGCGCTGGGGCGACGTGGAGCAGGCCTTCGCGCGGCCCGTGCAGTGGGTGGTGGCGCTGCTCGGCGGCGAGGTGCTGCCCGTGGTGCTCGGTGACGTGAAGAGCGGCCGCACCACCTACGGCCACCGCTTCCTGTCGCCCGCGGCCATCGAGCTCGCCCGGCCCTCGGACTACGAGGCCGCCCTGGAGAAGGCGAACGTGGTGCCGGACTTCACCAAGCGTCGCGCCTCGGTGCTGGAGAAGGTGCGCGCGGCGGCCCAGCAGGCCGGCGGCAAGCTCATGGAGGACGACTCCCTGGTGGATCAGGTGACCAACCTCGTGGAGCTGCCCAACCCGGTGGTGGGCTCCTTCGAGGAGCGGCACCTGGACTTGCCTCCCGAGGTGCTGGTGCAGGAGATGAAGAGCCACCAGCGCTACTTCTCCGTGGTGGATGCCAACGGCAAGCTGCTGCCGCGCTTCATCGCCGTGTCCAACACGCCGGTGCGCGACGTGAACCTGTCGCTGCGTGGCTACCAGCGCGTGCTGCGCTCGCGGCTGGCCGACGGGCGCTTCTTCTTCGACGAGGACCGCAAGACGCCGCTCGAGGCGCGCACGGAGAAGCTCTCGCGCGTGGTGTGGCAGGGCCAGCTCGGCAGCTACGCGGAGAAGGTGGCGCGCATGCGCTCGCTGGCCGTGAAGCTGGCGGAGTCGACGGGCCATGGCGCGCTCAAGTCCACCATCGAGCGCGCCGCCACCCTGTCCAAGGCGGACCTCGTCACCGGCATGGTGGGCGAGTTCCCCGAGCTGCAAGGGGTCATGGGCCGCGAGTATGCCCGCGCGAGCGAGAGCCCGAGGCGGTGGCCCTGGCCATCTTCGAGCACTACCTGCCGCGCTCGGCCGAGGACTCCCTGCCCACCCAGGACGCCGGCGCCCTGGTGGGCCTCGCGGACCGGTTGGACACCCTGTGCGGCATCTTCGCCATCGGCAAGGGGCCGAGCGGCGCGGCGGATCCGTTCGCCCTGCGGCGCGCGTGCCTCACCACCATCCGCATCGTGCTGGACCGGGGCTACCGCTTCTCGCTGTCCCAGGCGGTGGACGCGGCGCTCGAGCAGCTCGCGCCCAAGCTCGCCAACGTCAAGCGCAAGGCCGGTGAGCCCGCCGCGCGCGAGCAGGTGCTCGAGTTCTTCCGCGGTCGCCTCAAGGCGCTGTGGACCGAGCAGTACCGCACGGACGTGGTGGAGGCGGTGCTCGCCGCCGGCTATGACGATCTCGTGTCCGCCCACAAGCGTCTAAAGGCGCTCGCCAGCATCGTGGGACAGGCGGACTTCGCCCCCCTGGCGGTGGCCTTCAAGCGCGTGGTCAACATCGTCGAGAAGCAGGGCAAGGACGTGAGCCGCGGCGGCGTGGACTCCCAGCGCTTCACCGACGACGCCGAGCGCCAGCTCCACTCGGCCTTCGTCCAGGCGCGCACCCGCGTGGGCGATCGGGTCAAGGCCGATGACTTCTCCGGCGCCCTCCAGGAGATCACCGGCCTCAAGCCCACCGTGGACACCTTCTTCGACAAGGTCATGGTGATGGCCGAGGACCGCGACCTGCGCGAGAACCGCATCCGGCTGCTCACGGAGGTCGGCACGCTGTTCAACCAGGTGGCCGACTTCTCGAAGATCCAGTCCGAGGCCTGACGGCCGCCGGGGAGGGGAGGAGGGGTTCTCTCCGGGTCCGCTCCGCACCCACTTGGGGCCCACCCGCCCCGAGGGGTCGGAATAGGGTGGCCCCTTTGTAGTTGCTCGAAGGGAGGGGGTTCCTACACTCCGCCCCCCTTCCGACATGCGCATCCTCCTCCCCAGCCTCGCGCTCTTCCTCGTCGCGTGCTCCGAAGCCGAGCCGCGACCCCCGCCCACGGATCGCTTCGTCTACCCGAGCGGCATCCACTACCGCTCCGTGGCCGGTTCCACGCGGGGCATCCTCTACGTGTCGAGCGCCAACTTCGACCGGTGCTTCGATCAGGGCACCGTCATGGCGGTCGATCTGGATCGCGTGGGCACGGAGGGCAACCGGCTGCCGCTGCTGAGCGAGTCGGGTGCCAACTCCGCCGCCCCCGTGGTGACGCTCGAGCAGCTCAACGTGCCGCCCGAGTCCCGGGTCTTCATCCAGAGCTACGCCGGGGAGCTCGCCTACTGGGAGCGCGCGGACGCGGCGCCCCGCCTCTTCGTGCCGGCGCGCGCCGACGGCGACTTCCTCCACTACATCGACGTGCCGGAGCCGACGCGCCTTTCCTGCGTGGGCACCTCGGGCAACAACTGCCTCGAGGGCGCGCTGTCGCTCACCCAGCTGCCGGGCCAGACGGGGGATCTGCCCCGCGCGCCCGCGCCCTTCGGCGTGGACGTGGGGGCGCAGGGCGACGTGTGGGTGACACACCTGAGCGCCGCGGACTCTCCGGCCGGGTCGGCCGGGTCGGAATCGAACGTGGCCTTCCAGTCCTACGTGGTGCGCCTGCCGGGCGACGAGCCCCGGGTGACCACGTCGGACTTCTTCTCCCTGTCCATTCCGGATCTCCCCCAGGGAGGCAGCAACTCGGTGCTCGTCGACGAGCGCTACGTGTTCGTCTCCGGCCGGTTCGACCGGTATGTGACGAGCAGCTCGGCGGCCCGGCGGTTCCTGCTGCGCGTGCTGGACAAGAACAACCCCGGACGGGTGTTCGACCCCGGGTTGGATTTGAGCTTCGCGGCGAACGACTCCCGGGGGCTCGCGCTGACGGCGAGGCCCGCGGTGTCGGGCTCGGCCAGCCGCCGGCTCTACATGGCCGTGCGCATACCGGACTCGCTGCTGGTCGTGAACGTGGAGGGCAGTGAAGGGGACTCGCTCCGCCTGAGCGTGGTGGGCTCGGTGCCACTGCCGCTCGGACCCACGGAAGTGAAGCTGGTGCCCCGGGGCGCCGGGCGGGCGGAGCTGGTGCTCATCTCCTGCAGCGACGCGGGCGTGGTGGCCATCTATGACCCGGACGTGGGGCAGGTCGTGGCCCAGGTGCCGGTGGGGCAGATCCGCGGCACCGAGTCGCCCCGGCCCTTCGGCCTCGACGTGCAGCGAGAGGGCAACTCGGCGCGTGTCTTCGCCAGCAACTTCGGAGATGGACGCATCTCGGTGATCGACATCCCCAACCTCGACAGTCCCCAGGACGCGCGGCTCGTGGCCTATCTCGGCGCTCGTCAGGACGTGGGGCAGTCCGCGACGTGCAGGGAGGTGCAGCAGTGAAGCGCTTCATGGTGTCTCTGGTGCTGGGCGTGGGAGTGCTGCTGGGCGCGTGCACGCAGCAGGAGCCGGTGGCCCTGCCCGCCGGTCTCCAGGGGGCGTACGACCTGGCCCTGGTCAATGATCTGGTGTTCGTCACGTCGACGGACCGCAATGAGCTGCGCGTGCTCCAGTTGACGGAGGACGCGCTGAAGCGGGGTTACGTGCGCGCCCCCAATCCGCTGGAGCCGCTCGCCATTCCGGTGCTGCCCCGGCCCCAGGCGCTCGCGCGCGACGTGCGCTACGACGCCGAGGGCAATGAGCGCACCGGCGCCTATGTGTACGCGCGCAGCGGTGGCTCGGCCCTCATCTCCGTCGTGGACTCCGCCGCCGACAAGCTGCACGAGGTGGCCCGGCTCGACACGCGGCTGCTGACGGGCGTGTCCTCGGGGGGGCCGGTGACGGCCTTCGCGGCGCTCGCCACCGAGCAGGAGGGCGGCTCGAGCACGCTCTACTTCGCCACCCAGGAGCCCGCCGGGGCGCGGCTGTGGCGCGCCCCGCTCTCGACGGACCCCCAGGCACTGGCCTCCCCCCGGCGCCCCTCACCGCGGAGCTGCTGCTGGAGCTGGCCGCCGACGAGTCGGTGAGCTCCCTGCTCGTGCTGCCCGATCCCAACCTGCTCGCGGTGTCCACGCACCGGGGCCAGTTCGGCAACCCGGGAACGAGCTTCATCCTGAAGCTGGACGCGAAGGCCCGGAGCACGACGCTCGACTTCGGCGGCGCCCAGGTGCTCCAGCTCGTCACTCACGGCCGGGTGCCCGGAGAGGACACCCAGCCGGGGCGCCGGGCCGCGGGCGCGCGCATCTTCGGCGTGTTGGATCCCTCCAACTGCACCCAGCCCGCCGCCCCCGCTCCGGCCGTCGCGTGCCAGTCGGGCATCCTGGCGGTGGACTCCACCACGGGCGCACTGGCCAAGGACTTCACCGGCTACCCCATGCTGCCCATCAACTCGGGCCCGGGGCTGCCCATGGGCCTGTCGCTGTCCACCAACACCCTGCTGAGCGTGCAGGGCGGCGAGAAGCGCGAGTCCACGGTTCCGCTGCTGGGCATCGTGCCGCTGTCCACGGGCGCCATTCTCTTCTTCGATGGCCTGAACCTCGTCCACCTCAACGTGGGCGCGACCTGGCTGGCCACGGAGACGCCGAACACGGCCACCGCCACCATCTCCCTGCTGGATGTCGTGGGCAACAACGTGGATCCCTCCACCCCCGACCGCCGGGCGGACATCGCCTTCTCGGGCACGTTCGGCGTCACCCGGGACGAGGGCTACGTGCTCACCTCCGAGCGCGTGCTGCCCAACACCTCCCGGCTGGAGCGCGATCCGGCCACCCCCACCTTCACGGTTCCCATCGTCGAGGCCCTGGAGGATGGGGTCGTGCGGCCGAGCGTGCGGCCGGGTGATCTGATCGTGCTGCTCCCCGAGAACACGTCGCTGCCGGCCTGTGCCCAGTCCGTGCTCGTGGGAGAGGTGCAACGCGCACCCGGGGCCGCCACGGCGCTGCTGGTGCCCGTGGGTGCGCTTCCGGAGGCTTGCGTGGACTACCCGCGCTTCGAGGTCCGCGCCGGGGGCGAGCGCCCGCTCGTGCTCACCGATGCCGGGGGCAACTACCTCCAGCGCATGGGCACGGGCAGTACCTACTCCCGCGCCGACACCTTCTTCTTCCACCCCCGGGCTACGCGGGGCAGGCCACGGGCACGGCCGTCTCCCTGACGGTCACGCGCGACCTGCGCCAGAGCCCCGTGGGCCGGGACCAGAGCTTCGTGGTGACCACCGCGTCCCATTTCTACCCGTACGTCCTCTCGGTGGACCTCGTGAACTACGATGCGCTCCGCGCGTTCCGACTGCCCGGACCCGTGGTGCGGGCGAGGGTGGGGGCACGGACTTCGCCTACATCGTCTATCCCTCCGCCAACGCCATCCTGCAGATGAACCTGTCCACCGTCGTCGCCGGAGCGGCGAACAACCTGTCTCTGGTGCCCTTTCGTTGATTTCGCGTCCCGGGAACGCTCTGTTATCGTCCGGCGCTCCTGGATGAGTGAGTCAAACCGATGATTGACCAGAATTCCCGTCCTGCCCGCAAGGTCGGCATCGCCGACCACCTGTGGGAGACCTACGAAGACATGGCCCAGCAGATGGGCTCGGACCGCGACGCGCTCATCAATCAAGCGTTGTTCATGTTCGCGCGTCTCAACGGCTTCCTCGAGGTGCGCCCGAGCCGCTCCGAGGCGATCGCCGAGGCTCCCGCCGCCCCGCCCACGGCCGCCGCGCGTCCCGCCGCCGCGGCCGCCGCCCGATCCGCTCCGCCCGTGTTGCAGCCGGTGAGTGGAGGCGGCGCCAAGACGCCTCCGCCCCGCGAGGACACGCCGCTGCCGGCACCCGCCCCTCAGCGGGCCGCCCCCCGGCTCGAGGAGCGCCCCTCGGCGAACACCCTGGACAACGATCCGGCCCGCCGCGAGGTGGCCGAGCGCGTGCTGGAGACCGCCGCCGAGCTCGAGCGCCTCATCAAGGGCAAGAGCAACGAGCCGCGCGAGGAGCTCGACGAGGAGCCCCTGGCCGACGAGCACGACTCGGATCTGGGCCTGCCCGAGGACGAGCCGCTGCCCGAGGACGAGCCGCTGCCCGAGGACGAGGCGCCGCCCGAGGACGAGCCCATGGACCAGCCGGTGGGCGGGCTGCTCTTGTCCATGGACAACGCCGAGCCGCAGAGCATCACCAAGGAGCGCTTCGTGATCGGCCGCGGCAAGCACTGCGACCTGGTCATCAACTCCGGCAAGGTATCGCGCGAGCACGCCGTCATCGTCCGCGAGGGCGACGACTTCTTCATCGAGGACCTGGGCTCGTCCAACGGCACCTGGTTCAACAAGCAGCGCATCAAGCGCCGCAAGGTCGAGGACGGCGACGAGTACTTCATCTGCAGCGAGCGCGTCCGGCTCACCTATCAATAGAAGACGCACCGCAAGACGCACCGGAGAATCACCGGGAGCGCTGTCTTTTCAGGAAGTTGGGCCGTTGCATGATTGACGGATGCCGGTCCTCCCTGGTTTAGTTCCCGCCGCCTCCTCCCACCCCCGGGGGAGGCGGCCCGCCTTCGATGACGCCTTCTCACCTCGCGCTGTGGATCATCCTGGGCATGGCGCTGGTGATCTCCGTGGTGACGGACGTGCTCCGCCGCCGGATCCTCGACGTCGTCACCTATCCCCTGATGGTGGTGGCCCTGGGCGTGCGCCCGGCGAGCGAGGGGGTGGGAGGGCTGGAGACGGGGCTGGTGAGTGGGGTGGTGTCCGGGGCGGGGTTGGCGCTGGTGCTGGTGCCGGCGGCGGTGCGCGGGCGCATGGGGTGGGGGGATGTGAAGTTGATGGCGGGCGTGGGCGCGGTGTTGGGCTTTCCCGCGGTGATGGCCGCGGCGGCCTTCATCTCCCTGGTGGGAGCCCTGCAGGCGGTGGTGACGCTGCTGTGGCACGGCGCCGTCTGGGAGACGTTGGGCGACCTGGTGCGGCGCTGGGCCGTGCGGGTGCGGTGGATGCAGGAGGGCGCGGTGGACGCGCCGCGACGCCATATCCCGTATGGCGTGGCGATCGCGCTGGGGACTTTCTGGGCCATGTGGTGGCAGCACGACAGATTGGGGTAGCTCGGATGCGACGCGAAGGAACTCTCACGATGCTTGGACGCTTCACCCAGGCCGCCATGATCGGCGTCCTGTTGACCGTGCTGGCCGCCGCGAGCGCGCAGGCCCAGGACAGCTCGCTCATCAACCTGGGCATCGGCGCCCAGAAGGTGCTCTCCATCCCCGGCATGACGCGCATCTCCATTGGAGACCCGGGCGTCGCCGAGGTGAAGGCGCTCGGTCCCGGCCAGGTGCTCGTGCTCGGGCAGGGCGAGGGCAAGACGACGCTGCTGGTGTGGAAGGGCAACGGCCAGCGCGTCACCTACAACATCGCGGTGCGCAAGCAGGACCCCACCGAGGTCAGCTCCGACATCAAGAAGCTGCTCGGGGAGATCGAGGGCGTCAGCATCCGCATCGTGGGAGATCGCATCTTCCTGGACGGTCAGGCGTACACGTCCGCGGACGCCACGCGCATCGAGGAGGTGGCGGCGCTCTACCCCAACGTGAAGAGCTTCGTGAAGGTGGCGCCCAACGCCAAGAAGCTCGTGGCGCAGAACCTCACCGCCGCCTTCCAGAAGGCGGGCCTGCGCAACGTGCAGGTCAACCCCCAGGGCTCCACCATCTTCCTGGAGGGCTCGGTGGAGAGCCAGCAGGAGATGCAGAAGGCGGAGCTGCTGGTGAAGGCGCTGGGCGAGAAGGTGGAGAACCTGCTCGTGGTGGGCATCAAGAAGATGATCATCTCCGAGGTGCAGTTCGTGGAGATCCGCCGCAACTCGCGCGACCGCTACGGCATCAAGTACCCCACGGACATCGCCGGCACCGTGTCCGCCACGGCCACCCTCAACCAGGCGCTCTTCCCGGGCACCTTCGGCTCGGGCACGGGCCCGGCGACGCTGACGGCCGGCGCGGAGTTCGCCGTGGGCTTCCAGGGCAATGACGGCTACGGCCGGCTGCTGGCCCAGCCCAAGCTGGTGTGCGCCAGCGGCGAGAAGGCCGAGTTCCTCGCGGGTGGCGAGGTGCCCATCCCCCTCATCACCCAGAACCAGTTCTCCGTGGAGTACAAGCCCTACGGCGTCATCCTCAACCTGCGCCCCACCGCGGACAGCAACGGCAACATCCAGACGGAGATCGAGGCCGAGGCGAGCGAGCTGGACACCTCGGTGGCCGTCTCCATCGGTGGCTCGGCGGCCATCCCCGGCTTCCGCACCCGCAAGGTGAAGACGAACGTCACCGTGCGCCACGGCGAGACGATCGTCCTGTCCGGCGTGTTCAGCCACGACGAGCAGAAGGCCGTCAGCAAGCTGCCGGGCCTGGGCCACATCCCCATCATCGGGGAGATCTTCAAGAACCGCGCGTTCGACTCCACCAAGCGCGAGCTCGTCATCTTCGTGACCCCGCGCATCGTCACGCCCGACTCGGACAAGATCCACACCCTCATCGAGGACGTGAAGAGCCGCTACAAGCAGGCGCGCTCCGAGGTCTCCTTCAACATCTTCGACTGAGCTGCCCGTCGAGGCTCCCCGCCCGCTCTCCGGGCGGCCCGAGGCCGGTCTCCATCCTCCGCGAGGGAGGGGAGGCCGGCCTCGTCGCGTTCAGGGGGCGGGCGGGCGCGTGACGGCGCGTCATGTCCCCTTGGAGCCACATGGGGACACTTGGTAGCATCCGCGCCCATGTTTCTGATTACGCTCGAGGAGAAGGGTGGCGGCACCGAGCAGATCGAGTTCGAGAAGAACGAGATCACCATCGGTCGCCTGGATGGCAACGACATCCGTCTCGCCAAGGGCAATGTCTCCAAGTACCACTCGAAGATCATCGCCAAGGACGGCAAGTTCATCGTCGTGGACATGAAGTCCACCAACGGCACCTTCGTGAACGGCAAGAAGATCGCCGGGCCGCAGGTGGTCAAGCCGACCGATCAGATCTCCATCGGCGACTACATCCTCAACGTGGAGGCGCTCGAGCTCGAGGCCTCCCACACGCGCACCGCGCCTCCCGAGGAGGAGTACTACGACGAGGAGCCCGTGGAGGAGGAGGAGCCCTACGAGGAGGAGCCACCCGCGCCGGAAGCCAACGCGCGCATGCCCGCCTCGCTCGCCTCGGCGCTCGCCAAGAACAGGAAGCGGGTGGATCCCCGGGTGGAGGCCTACACCCGGCTGCAGAAGGAGATCCACGATCGGCTCATCGAGTACCTCGACCTGCGCCGCATGGACATGGACCGGCTCGGGGACGACGAGCTGTGGCGGCGCACCGAGAAGGCCATCAGCGACATCATCGATCAGATGGAGGCGGACGGAGAGCTGCCGCCCGAGGTGGACCGCGAGGAGCTGCTCACCGACGTCATCAACGAGGCGCTGGGCCTGGGGCCCCTCGAGGCGTTCCTCGCGTCGGATGAGATCAGCGAGATCATGGTCAACCACGCCAACCAGATCTACATCGAGCGCAAGGGCAAGCTGGTGCTGAGCGAGAAGACGTTCAGCTCGAACCAGGCGGTGCTCGGCGTCATCGAGCGGATCGTGGCGCCCATCGGCCGGCGCATCGACGAGTCCAGCCCCCTGGTGGACGCGCGCCTCAAGGACGGCAGCCGCGTCAACGCCATCATCCCGCCGCTGGCGCTCAAGGGCCCCTGCATCACCATCCGCAAGTTCAAGAAGGACTCGCTGAAGATCCAGGATCTCATCAAGTTCAAGACCGTCACGGCGCAGATGGCCGAGTTCCTGGAGATGTGCGTCAAGGCGCGCAAGAACATCGTTATCTCCGGCGGCACGGGCTCGGGCAAGACGACGACGCTCAACATCATCAGCTCCTTCATCCCCGAGGACGAGCGCATCGTCACGGTGGAGGACGCCGCCGAGCTGCAACTGCCGCAGGATCACTGGGTGCAGTTGGAGAGCCGTCCGCCCAACCTGGAAGGCAAGGGCGCCATCACCATCCGAGACCCGGTGAAGAACTGCCTGCGCATGCGGCCCGACCGCATCGTGGTGGGCGAGTGCCGCGCGGGCGAGACGCTGGACATGCTCCAGGCGATGAACACGGGCCACGACGGCTCGCTCACCACGCTGCACGCCAACACGCCGCGCGACGCCATCGCCCGGCTGGAGACGATGGTGCTCATGAGCGGCATGGAGCTGCCGGTGAAGGCCATCCGCGAGCAGATCGCCAGCGCCGTGCACCTCATCGTGCAGCAGACGCGCTTCTCCGACGGCACGCGCAAGATCTGCTTCATCACGGAGATCGCCGGCATGGAGGTGGACATCGTCACCCTCCAGGACATCTTCTATTACAAGCAGGAAGGCTTCACGGACGAGGGCAAGGTGCGCGGCCGGTATGTGGCGAGCGGCTTCGTGCCCAAGTTCTACGATGACCTGCAGCGCAAGGGCATCCCCGTCAACATGAGCATCTTCCGCGAGGATTGATCCCGTCATGCCTACCCTGGTCATCCGTCATCCCGACGGCAGCGAGAGCGAACAGGAACTGTCTGGCGAGCTGAGGGTCGGCCGCCAGGAAGGCACCAACGATCTGGTCCTCGCCGAGGGCGGTGTGTCGCGCCGCCACGCCCGCTTCTTCGAGGAAGACGGCGCGGTGATGGTGGAGGACGTGGGAAGCGCCAACGGCACCTTCGTGGATGGCCAGCGCATCACCGGCCCCACGGCCCTCACGCCCACGTCGGAGGTGGTGCTGGGCGACTACGCCCTGCGGCTCAAGGCGCCCGCCCGGCCCGCCGGGGTGCGCCGGAGCGCGAAGCCCACGGGCGAGGCCAGCGCGGCGCCCGGAGGCGCGAGGCCGGCACCCACCCGATCCATCCCCGCCGGAAAGCGGCCTCCCTCGGCGCTCGCCGGCGGCCCGCGTCCGCCGTGGCGCCTCCCCCGGAGGACAACGCGGACGGGGAGAAGGAGGGCGAGGGCGGGTTCGTGCTCAAGGGCCTCACGGGTCCCTGGGCCAACCAGAAGTACCCGCTCCAGGGCAAGCTCGTCGTGGGCCGGCAGGCGCCCGCCACGGTGCTGCTCGACGACGACTCGGTGAGCCGCCGGCACGCCGAGGTGGAGCTCGGCCCGGACGGTCCGGTGCTGCGCGACCTGGGCAGCGCCAACGGCACGCTGCTCAATGGCGAGCGGGTGGCTCCCCAGGAGCCCATGGACCTGCAACCCGGTGACGTCATCACCTTCGGCATGGTGGAGGTGCTGGTCGAGCGCACCGGCTCCGCGCCGGCCAGGAAGGGCCGCGCCTCGCGCGCCGAGGCGGCGGGCTCGGAGGTGGCGCCCGCGGCGGCCTCGCGCAAGCGGTTGCTCATCGTGGCCGCCAGCGTGGTGGGCGTGCTGCTGGTGGCGGGAATCATCAAGAGCACCACGGGGGGCTCGGAGGCGGGTGCCTCGAGGGCCCTGGCCGCCCAGGGCTCGCCCGCCGCGGATCCCACCGAGCAGATCCACGAGTTGCTCAGCCAGTGCCGCTCCTACTCCTCCATGGAGATGGGCGGCGAGCCGGATTGGGGCCGGGCGCAGACGGCCTGCTCGAAGGTGCTCAACCTCGATCCCATCAACTCCGAGGCCGTCTCCCTCATGAAGCGCATCACGCTGGAGAAGGATGCCTCGGAGCAGTTCGCCCAGGGCATCAAGTCGCTCCAGCGCGGCAAGGACGAGGAGGCGCTGGATCTCTTCAAGAAGATTCCCAAGGAGAGCACCTACTTCCGCCGCGCCAAGCCCAAGGTGCAGGAGGCGGTGCTCCAGGTGATGAAGCGCTCCGAGGACGACTGCAAGCGCTACGTGCGCGACGCCCAGTGGAGCGCGGCGGTGCCCCGGTGCGAGCGCTACATGGGCTTCGCCTGCCAGAAGATGGCGCGCGAGGAGCTGGAGCCGCCCATCGGCTTCACCCTGGTGATCGACTCGCGCCGGCGCCTGGGCCGCACCGAGTGGCGGCCGAAGAACAAGCTCTACGTGGACTTCCTCAACGCCCGGCAGAAGTTGGATCCCACCGCCGAGCCCTGGCACTGCCCCGTGTCGGACATCTTCATGGATGACGACGCGGCGCCCAACCCGCGCAAGGTGGTGGAGGAGCCTTCAAGCAGCGCTTCCCCAACAAGTTCATGAACGAGGCGATGCTGGACTACTGGGGCGGACGCGGCAACGAGGCCGTCGCCACGCTGCAGCGGCTGCGCAACAACTACGAGATGGCCCAGTTCCACGCGGACGCGGACAAGATGATCGCGGACGTGAACAACGTGGATCAGCTCTTCAAGATCGGCCAGGGCCACCTGCAGAGCGAGGACGTGGAGAAGGCCGCCGAGTCGCTCCAGGAGGCGCTGGACGTGGACAAGCGGCTGATGGACAACCTGTTCGAGTCGCGTCCGTCCTTCTACCGCCGCAACATCCAGCAGGACATGGCCGCCAAGGCCATCACCCGCGGCAAGTACTGGGACGAGCGCGGAGACGGGCGCCGGGCCTGCCGCATCTGGAAGCTGGGCTTCAGCTTCTACGCGGGCAACACGGACCTCAACTCGGAGGTGGGCCGGTGCTCCACGCGCGCCCTCAAGGCCTTCAAGTCCGCCCAGTCGTGCCAGGACCTGGACCTCGTCCTGGAATACGCCGTGCCCAAGGACGGCATGGCGGAGAAGGTCGCCGAGCAGAAGAAGCAGAGCGGGTGTTGACGGGTAGCGCTTGAGCTTCCTACCAACGTGGACAGAGGGGCGTGGGCTCGGTTAAGGCCGGGCCCATGGTCCCCCCTCCTTCGAATGGCGCGCCCCGCCTCGTCCTGATCGACGCCTCCAGCTTCATCTTCCGCGCCTATCACGCCATTCCCCCTGACGACCCGCCAGGGGATTCCCACCAACGCCACCCTGGGCTTCACCCGCCAGGTGCTCAAGGCGCTCCGCGAGCTCGAGCCCTCCCACGTGGCGCTCGCCTTCGACAAGGAGAGCCGCGCCGAGCGCCAGAAGATCGATCCCAACTACAAGGCCAACCGCAAGGAGACGCCGGAGGACCCGCCCAGCAGTTCCCCTACATCCGCCGGGTGGTGGAGGGGCTCGCGCTGCCCATCCTCGAGGTGGCCGGCTGGGAGGCGGACGACGTCATCGGCACCCTGGCCCAGCGCGCCGTCGCCGAGGGCTTCGACGTGCTCGTCGTCACCGGGGACAAGGACTTCGTGCAGATCGTCTCCGAGCGCGTGCACCTCTATGATCCGCAGAACGAGCGCTACACCACGCCCGCCGAGGTGAAGGAGCGCCTGGGCATCGAGCCCGCGCAGATGCGCGACTACCTGGCGCTCATCGGGGACGCCATCGACAACGTGCCCAAGGTGCCGGGCATCGGCCCCAAGAGCGCGGTGGAGCTGCTCACCCAGTTCGGCGGCGTGGACGCGCTGCTCTCGCGGCTCACCGAGGTGAAGAAGCCGAAGATGCGCGCCGCCCTGGAGTCGCACCGCGACAGCCTCCTGCTCGCGCGCGATCTGGTGACGTTCCGCACGGACCTGAAGCTGGACGTGAGCATCTCCCAGCTCGTGCGCCAGCCCCTGCGAGACGAGCTCTTGCGCCCGCTCTTCACCGAGCTGGAGTTCTCCGCGCTGCTCAAGGAGCTGCCCGCCCGCGAGCCCACGAAGCTCCAGACGGAGACGGAGCAGGTCACCACGAAGGAGGCGCTCGAGGCGCTCGCCGAGGCCATCCGCCGGCGGGGCGGGTGACGCTCTTTCCCGCCTACGAGGGCCTGCCCCTGTCCGCCACGCTGGTGGGGCTCGGGGTGGCGCTGCCGGACGGCACCACGCGCTACGTGCCCCTGCACCACGAGGGGCTGGGCGTGGAGCAGGTGAAGCCCGCGGACTTCAAGCGCGCGCTCACGGGCGTGCTGGAGGACGAGAAGGTGAGGAAGGGCGGGCATGATCTCAAGGCGCTGTGGCTCCTGCTCGCGCGCGAGGGCATCCAGCTCAGGGAGGGAGGAGGACGTCGAGCTGTTGAGCTACCTGCTGGATGCGTCGCGGAGGGATCACACCCTGGAGTTCCTCGCCCGCGAGCGGATGCAGGTGGACCTGCCCGCGCTGCCCTCCACGGGTGGGCGCAAGCCGCGGCCCCTGAAGGAGTTCTCGCCCGGAGAGGTGGCGGTGGCGTACGCGGTGCGCGCGGACGTGGCGCGGCGGCTCGTGCCCGGACTCCAGGAGGAGCTGGAGCCCCTGGGTCTCAACCGGCTCGCCAGGGAGCTGGAGGTGCCACTCATGCCCATCCTCGCGCGCATGGAGGAGCGGGGCGTGAAGGTGGACGTGGCGGCGCTGCGGAAGATTTCCGACAAGGTGGGCGCCGAGTGCGACGCCAAGGTGAAGGAGATCCACCAGCTCGCGGGCACCGAGTTCAACGTGGGCTCCAACCCCCAGCTCGCCGAGGTGCTCTACAAGAAGCTGGAGCTGCCGGTGCTCAAGCGCGGCAAGACGGGCCCGTCCACGGACCAGGAGGTGCTCGAGAAGCTCGCCGAGAAGCACGCGCTGCCGCGCGCCATCATCGAGTACCGCTCGCTGTCCAAGCTCAAGAGCACCTACCTGGACACGCTGCCGGAGCTGGTGACGAAGGATGGGCGTCTGCACACCACCTTCCACCAGGCGGCCACGGCCACGGGGCGCCTGTCCTCGTCGGATCCGAACCTGCAGAACATCCCCATCCGCACCGAGCTGGGCATGGAGATCCGCCGCGCCTTCATCGCCGACGAGGGTCACCAGCTCGTCTCCGCGGACTACAGCCAGATCGAGCTGCGGCTGCTCGCGCACATCGCCGAGGACGAGGTGTTGTTGGACGCCTTCGCCCGGGACGAGGACATCCACAGCCGCACCGCGGCGGAGGTCTTCGGCGTGCCGCAGGCGGAGGTGACGAAGGACCAGCGCCGGGTGGCGAAGATGGTCAACTTCGGCATCGCCTACGGCCTGTCGCCCTACGGCCTGTCCACTCGCCTGAACATCCCCGAGGAGGAGGCGCGCGACATCATCGAGCGCTACTTCAGGCGCTACGCGGGCATCAAGCGCTACCTCGACGAGACGGTGCGGGTGGCGCGCGAGCGGGGCTACGTGGAGACGCTCTTCGGACGGCGCCGGCCCATGGGGGATTTGAGCGCGAAGAACCGCCAGGTGGTGCAGGCCGCCGAGCGCGCCGCCATCAACATGCCGATTCAAGGCACGGCGGCCGACCTCATGAAGAAGGCGATGCTGGAGGTGGACGCGGAGCTGACCCGGAAGAAGCTGCGCACGCGGATGCTGCTGCAGGTGCACGACGAATTGCTCTTCGAGGCGCCCGACGACGAGGTGGAGGCCGTGAAGGAGCTGTCGCGCCAGTGCATGGGCGCGGTGATGACGCTCAAGGTGCCGCTCAAGGTGGAAGTGGGGGCTGGAAACACGTGGGCGGACGCGCACTGACGTACGCGCCCGCCCGGAAAAAGTGTCGACCCGTCCGGCCGTCAGAAAGGCTCGCGTGGACCCCCGCCCACGCGGCTTTCAGCGGCCATACCGTGCGCGTTCTCCGAACCCCCGTACGGGAACGCGCCCCGTGAGCGCCTCGGGCCCCCCATGGCCCGTCAGCGCAGCCCCCTTCAACCGCCGGCCCCGGACACCGCCCCCGAGCGGGGGAGGCGTCAAGCCGGACGGGTCGACCAACCCTCGGAAAATCTCAATGCGCCGGCGCGTGCTTCTCCCCGGAGTGCGCCTTCTCGCGCGCCCGGGCGGGCTTCTCGAAGCACTGCACGACGAGCCCCGCGAAGGGCACCCGCGGCTTGGGCGCGAACGGATTGGCCGGTGCTCCACCAGCTCCTCCGTCGAGCCGACCGCCTCGTCCAGCGCCTGGTTCACCACCGCGCGCTCCGCGTCCCCTCCGCCGAGCGTCTCCACCGCGTCCAGCATGCAGCGGCGCAGTGCCGCGAACTCGTCATTCAGCACCCGCGAGCCGCGCCGGGACGACAGCCGCAGCACCGCGCGCGTCCGGCTCCAGGCGCTGCCCCCCGCGCCCTCCAGCGTGCGGCCCACCTCGCGGATGAAGGGCTCCACCACGCTCTCCAATTGGTTGTGGGGAGGAGAGCCGTCCTTGCGGGCCTCCGCGAAGCGCATCCGGCGCCATGCCGCCGCGAGCCGCTCGGGCTGCCCCACGAACACCCTCGCCACCCCTGCCCTTCGCCGTGCATGCTCCGCCATGACGCCTCTCCTCCCCGCCGATGCCTGGGGCTTTAGCAAGGCGCTGGCCAACGGCTTCGCGCGGCCAATACACAATGAATTCAGCCACTTGGCGCGGAGCACTGGGGCGTCGTCGCGCCCGGCTCTGTAGATTCTACCCGGGGAGGGGAACTCAGTGCACGGTGGGCTTCGCCGGACGGGGCAGCGTGTCCTCGTCCTCGTCGCGCTCCGCGCCGGACGGGGTGGCCGACTCGTACCACTCGGGGATTTCCAATGCCTCGGGCGCCGCCGGGGAGACGGCCGGTCCTGGGGCACCAGGGCGGCGCGCTGCTGGGCGAGCTCCGCCTCGAGCGCCTCGCGCATGGCGGCTTCCTCGGCGGCCTCGCGCGCGTCCATCTCGACGAGCCGCTGCTCCTTGATGGCGCGCAGCCTCAGGTACGCCCCCGCGCCGAGCACGATGATGAGCAGCCACAAGAGGGAGGTGCTCGTGGTGAGCGGGAGCCAGCCGTAGCGGGCCGCCAGCCCCTCGCGCCGGGCCTGCTCCTCCACCCACAGCGAGGTGTGGAAGGCCTTGCCGAAGGCCTGCTCGAAGGGCTGCCCCGTGGCGACCTCGTCCACCAGCCGGCCCATGCCCTCGGGGCCGTAGTGCGAGGAGAGCCACGCCACGAAGGCCGCGCTCTGCGCGTAGGCGATCTCCACGTCCGTGGGGAGGTCCGGCCACTCCTCGGCCAGGTGCTCGAAGCGGAACACCTTCTCCTGCGCCACCGCGCTGAAGAGGGCCGCGTAGTGCGTCATGGACAGGTTCTCCCCGGTGAGGTGCTGGGCGAGCCCCTCCTGGAACCAGCGCGGCCAGCGCGGCGCGAGCTGCCCGAGCGCCACGTGCGCCAGCTCGTGCCGCAGCGTCACCTGGCCCTCGGGGCCCGCGAGCGTCTGGGCGTTGAGCAGGATGATGCGGTGGGTGGGGTAGGCGAGCGCCACCGCCCAGCCGGGCGGCTCGCCCCCGGGCAGCGCGAGTGCCTCGAACTCCTGGCGCCCCATGCCCACGCGCACCTCCGTCGTCCCGGGCCAGTCGCGCCCCAGCACGTTCACGAAGGCGTCGCGGATGGACTCGATGCCGCTGGCGAGCTGGCGCGCGGACTCCTGGGAGCGGGCGGTATAGAGGATGTGGAAGCGGGGCGTGTCCACCGCGCCCACCACCAGCTTGGGCGGGGCCGTGGGCACCAGGGCGGGCTCCACGTGGCCCTGCGCATGGCCCGCTTCAAGCCGCGGACCGGCGATCTCTTCCTGGGCCCACACCCGGGGCGAGAGCAACAGCAGCAGGAGCAGGAGCAGGTGGCGCATGGGCGGGCCTCACGTGCCCGAAGACATAGCAGCCTGCCCCCTCGCCGCGCCAAGCTCCGCGCCCTCCGAACTCGCGACGCGCGGCGTCACGCGGGGACTACTCGCCGCTCTGCGCCTTCTTCTGGGTGAGGTAGGCCACGTTGTCCTCGACGCGCGCGTAGTCCTTGTCCGCGAAGGTGCGCCCGCTGAACGTCTCGAGCAGCTTCTGGTGCGCCTCCACCACGGACTTCACCTGGGACTCGAACTGGGCGCGCTGGCGCTTGAGCTCGTTGATGTCCTCCACCACCTGCACCAGCCGCTGGTGCGCGCCGTGGACGATCTTCTCCGCCTGGTGCTCGGCGTCCGCGAGGATGATCTCCGCTTCCTTCTTGGCCGCGCCCTTCATGTCCTCGCTGATGCGCTGGGCGGTGACCATCGTCTCCTGAAGGGTGCGCTCGCGCTCGAGGTGCTGCTCCAGCCGCAGCTGGGTGCGCTTGAGCTCCTCCTTCAGGCCGATGTTCTCCTTGACCACTTCCTCGAACTCACCCGCGATGAGCTCCAGGAAGGCCTCCACCTCTCGCTTGGAGAAGCCGCGCAGGGCGGCCTCGAAGCGCTTCTGCCGGATGTCGAGCGGGGTGAGCTTCATGCCCCCGAGTATAGGCCAGCGCTAGGACTTCTCCAGGAACTGCTCCCCGAGCTCCCTCGAGCGGCGCGTGGCCGCCTCCACGGCGTTGATGAGCGTGGTGCGCAGCCCGCCCGCCTCCAGGGTATGCAGGCCGGCGATCGCCGTGCCGCCGGGGCTCGTCACCTGATCCTTGAGCTGGCCGGGGTGGGCGTTGGTCTCGATGAGCAACTGGGCGCTGCCGAGCACCGTCTGCGCGGCGAGCTTCTGGGCGGTGTAGCGCGGCAGGCCCACCTTCACGCCCGCGTCCGAGAGCGCCTCGATGACGAGGAAGATGTAGGCGGGGCCGCTGCCGGACAGGCCGGTGACGGCGTCCAGGAGGTTCTCTTCCACCACGGTGGTGATGCCCACGGACTGGAAGACGCGGCTGGCCACGGCCATGTCCTCCTCGCTCGCGTGCTCCCCGAGGGCGAGCGCGCACGCGCCCATGCCCACCAGCGAGGGGGTGTTGGGCATGGTGCGGATGACGCGCATGCCCTGGCCCAGCCGCCGCTCCATCACGGAGATGGGCACGCCGGCCGCCACGGAGATGAAGAGCTTCTTCTGGTCCGCCGCGGGCGCCACCTGGAGGAGCACCTTGTCCAGGGCCTGCGGCTTGACGGCGAGCACCACCACGTCCGCCTCGCGCACCGCGGCGACGTTGTCCAGGGTGGTGCGCACCCCGTAGGTGCGCTGGAGGCCGTCCAGCCGCTCCCCGCGGCGTCCGGTGGCGATGATGGAGTCGGGCCGCGCGGTGCCGGCGCGCAACAGCCCCTTGATGAGCGCCTCGGCCATGTTGCCGGCGCCGATGAAGGCGATGGTCCGTTCGAGCATCCGCCGGGTTCTAGCGCGGAATGGCCCCGGACGGACGCCGGGTGTGAGCGGATTTTTCCACCCCTCCCCCGCTCATTTTTTTGACAGGGGATCCGATCGTGAGACCTTGCCGCCCGCTACGAACCTGTAGCGCCTGGACACACACCGAGGTGGACACACCCATGAGCGCGGCGGTTGGGACGAGCTGGAACTGGCGGACCCTGGAGAACGTGGAGGTCGAGTGCACCTATTGCGGTGTGCGCATGGCCCGTCACGAGGGACCGAGCATCAAGTACTTCCGCTGCGGCTCGTGCCACCGTTGGGTGTCGAGTACCTACACGGACGTGTTCCGCGCGGACGCGAAGATGCGCACCCATCCGGTGAAGGACAACACGGAGGGGACGCGCGCTTCCTGGCGGCCAAGAGCAAGCTGGAGGCGTGGCTGGCGGCGCTGGACGAGCAGGATCCGCACCAGGTGCTGGGCGTGTCGCCGACGGACTCCATCGAGGTGGTGCGAGCGCGCTTCCGCGAGCTGGCGCTGGCGCAGCACCCGGACCGTGGCGGCTGCGAGGCGAAGATGCGGGAGCTGAACGTGGCGTACGAGAAGATCCTCGGCCACCGCCAGCGCGCGCACGCCGGTGCGTCAGCCGGCCGCGACGCCCGCGCGGGGCCCGGCATTGCCGGCGCGCAGCAGGTAGCCCCAGAAGAGCGCCCCCAGCGCGAGCCCCAGCGAGGCCTTCACCCACCCGGGGAAGAAGTCGCCCGGGGAGATGAAGCCCTCCACCACGGCGATGAGGGCGAGGAAGGGGGCGCACCCGAGCACGAGCTTCACCGACTCGCGCCCGCGCAGCACCAGGGCCTGGCCCCGGGGCAGCTCGCCGGGCGCGATGAGCGTCTGTCCCACGCGCAGCCCCGCGCCCCCGGCGATGACGATGATGGACAGCTCCACGGGCCCATGGGCGGCGATGAAGTCGAACAGTCTGGCGCCCAGCCCCTCGTGCACGCACAGGGCGGCGACCGAGCCCAGGTGCACGCCGTTGTTGAGGAGCATGAACACCGTGCCCAGGCCGAGCAGCAGCCCCGAGGCGAAGGTGGCGATGGTGACGGTGAGGTTGTTGGTGGCGATGCCCGAGGCCACCGCGCCCGGCGGGGTCACCGACAAAAGGCCGTCCGTCCACAGCTGCTTGCGCGAGATGTAGTCGCGAAGGTTCTCGGGGACGAGCAGCTCCGCGCCCCGGGGCTCGAGCAGCACCACCACCGCGCCCAGGAGGATGCCGAGCACGAACAGGCCAGCGCTCGCGGCCACGAAGGCGCCGTGGGCGCGCAGGGTGCGCGGGAAGTCCTGGCGGAAGAAGGCGAGCAGGGCCGCCCAGCGCTCGCGCGGGGGCTGGTAGATGGCGGCGTAGGCCCGGGCGCACAACTGGTTGAGGAAGCGGTGGACGTCGGTGCCCGGGTGGAAGGTCTGCGCGTGGGCGAGGTCCGCCGCCGCCCGCCGGTAGAGCACGTCGAGCGTGCGCAGCTCCTCCAGGCGCAGGGTGCCCGCGCGCTGCCGGGTGAGCAGCGCCTCGAGCGCCGTCCAATCCGGGCGGCGGCGGGCGACGAAGGCGGGCAGCGAGGAGGCCATGTCAGCGCTCCGCCTGGACGCGCGCGCGCAGGAAGGACTCGGCGCCCCCGGGCGCGGCGAGCAGCGTGGCGCGTTGGTGCGCGTCGAGCCCGCCATAGCGCTCCACCAGGCGCGCGCCCAGGCGGGTGCGCGCGGCCGGCTCGAGCCAGGGCGCGCGAGCGAGGAAGGACAGGATGAGCTCCACGTCCCCCGAGGCGAGTCTCGCCGTGGCGCCGGCGGGCGGCGGCACGACGGAGGGCGCGGCCGCGGCGGTGTACTTGTCCAGGTCGATGCGCTCCTCGCGCACCAGCAGGGTGCCGGCGAGCAAGTCTCCCAGCCGCCGGTGCTGGCGCGTGAGCAGGATGCTCAGACACCCCACGGCGTAGATGAGCGGGAAGGAGTCCACCACGCGCAGGAGGTTGCGCACCGCGCTCTCCAACACGCCCACGGGCGAGCCATCCACGCGCACCACGCGGATGCCGACGAGCCGCTTGCCGGGCGTCTGGCCTCCCATGAGCACCTCACACAGTGTCCAATACACCCACTGGGTGGCGAACACGCCCACGACCATCAGTGTGCGCACCAGGCCGGACAGGCCCTGGAAGAAGCCGACGACGTCACTCACCAGCAGGGTGAAGACGAAGTAGGCGAGCACCCAGAAGGCGAAGAGCAGGGCCAGGTCCACCAGGTAGGCCAGACACCGATATCCGATGCCGGCCACGGGAAGGGAGAGCGACACGCGCTCGGGCGTGGCGACGTCCAGACTGGGGGAAGCGGGGGAGCTCATGTGTTGGGAAGATTACCTGGAATGGCCACCCTGGCGTGGCCTCTCGTTCCCCGGGAACGGAGCGCTGTCCTGTTCGGACACGCGCCAGGGAAGGGGCCAGTGCCCGCCGCCCAACATCTTCCCGGGCCGATGGGTTCGCTCGTGCACAGTCGCGCGGCATGCGCACGCCGCCGTGACTGGACAGCAGAACGAGGGATGGCCATTCGTCATGTCGCTGGTCGAGAAGGACCGCGGTCATCCGGGTGGTGGTTTCATCCTGGTGGTAGTTTGGGAGTAAAGTCGTCCAGGTGACGACGGAGTCACGCAGCACGCAGCCGAAGTGTCGACGGTCGGGCCAGACATCCTCGCGAGCCACAACGCGCACGATTCATCTCGAGATCGCCAGGATGCGGGCCGGACCCTGAGGTAGGTTGGTTTCACTAAAAAAAATGGGCAGTACGCCATGATGGCTGGGGGGCCCTCACATGGCAGCGAATCAAGCGGATGTGCGCGTTGGGTTGTTGGAAGGACCTTGGGCGGCCCGGCAGGGACTGGCCGATGGGTTGAAGGGTGAAGGCCTCAATCTGCTGTGGGTGACGCGCGACGCGCGCACGCTCCTGGATGGGATCGGCACGGATCCTCCGCAGGTGGCCATCCTGGACGTGGAGCCCGGTGGAGACTCCGGCATGGGGTGCTCGAGCATGGAGGGGCTCAACCTCCTGCGCGAGGCGCGCAAGCGCCGGCTGGAGGTGCGCATGCTGGTGTTGTCCTCGGCCAACGCCCAGGACTTCATCTCCCAGTGCTTCGATGAGGGGGCCTCGGGTTATCTCTTCCGGCAGAGCCTCACGTCCAACGCGGTGTGCACGGCCGTCAACGCCCTGGTGCGCGGAGAGCGGCTCTTTCCGGTGCAGCTGTTGCGCAATGACTTCGAGCACTCTCCGGTGACCAACGCCACCGCGAGCGTGCTGCTCACGCTCACGCAGCGTGAGCGCGAGGTGCTCGCCTACGTGGCCGGCGGCGCGGACAACCTGAAGATCGCCGCGCACCTGCAGATCGCCGAGCGCACGGTGAAATCCCACGTGACCCAGCTCTACCGGAAGCTGGGCGCGGAGAACCGGACCCAGCTCGCGCTGCGCGCCTGCCACCTGGGCGTCCGGCCGCCGCCGGATCTGTAACGCTGGACGAATCCGGCCAGGGCGAACACTTCACGTACTTGTCAGCCACCTGCGCCGAGAACGTCAGACTCCCCTGGCAGATCAGGGCTCGCGACACCACTGTGTCGCTCCCTTAGAGGGCGTCAGGAGGAGGCGGGTCATGCGTGGGGTGATGAGGCTGGTGACGGCACGGGCTGGGCTCGTTCCGTCCAGGCCCTGGCGGTTCGACAAGAGCCCCGCGGGCGGCTTGCCGCGGGTGCGCATCGGACACGTCCCCCTGGATCTGGGCCGCCTGGATGAGGTGCTCCGGGCCGTCGAGGGACTCGTCACGGGCGGCCAGGGGGGACGTATCCTCCTGCCGGACGTGGAGCAGGTGGTGCGCGCCGAACGCGACGAGGTGTTGCGCTCGGCGCTCGCCACCGCGGAGTTGTCGCTGGCGGGAGGCCCCGAGATGATGCGCGCCGCCGGGCGCCTGGGGGTGCCCGCGCTCGCCCTGGAGCCGCGAGCGGGCGCGCAGTGGTTGCCGCCGCTCGCCGCCCTGGCGCGGGAGCGGGCCCGCGCGTCGTCGTGGTGGCCGAGCGTCCGAAGCTCTCGGAGTGGGCCGCGGGCGCGCTGCGAGATCGCTACGGGCTGCTGGCGGTGGGCGTGGCCGCGCCGGACGTGCCGGACAATGGCCGGGGGCCGTGGGTGGACACCTTGATCGATCGCATCGAGCTCACGCGGCCCGATCTGGTGTGGGTGTCCATGGACACGCCCAAGCAGGAGCTGTTCTGCCAGCACGCGGCCCAGCGGCTGCACGGGGCGGTGCTGCTGGGGGTGGGCTCGGCGATGGAGTCCCTGCTGGTGGGGCGCGGCGGGGCGCGTGCCCGTGGTGCGTTGCGCTCGCCGTGGCGGTGGCTGATCCAGCGGCTGGCGTTCCAGCGGGTGCTCGCCCACGCTCGCGCCACCTGAGCGTGGCCGGGCGCTGGGGGTGCTCACGGGCGGGGAACGAGCCGCACGGCGGGCGCCTTGAAGGAGGCGGTGACGGCGCGTCCCTCGGCGAGCCCCAGCTCCTCGCGCGACAGCCGCGTCACCCGGGCCACCAGGGGCACGCCCGCGTCGAGCGTCACGCGCACCAGGGCACCCTCGGGCACGAGCGACACCACGGTGCACGCCAGCCGGTTGCGCGCGCTGGTGGGCGCGGCCTCGGGCGGGCCGAGGGTGACGTCCTCCGCGCGCAGGCAGACGAAGACGGCGTCCCCTCCGGGCGTGGACTCCAGGGCGAGCAGGGCGTGGGGACCCACCTCCACCGTGGCCAGCCCCGCCTCGCGCCGCACCACCCGGCCCGGCAGCACGGTTTCAATCCCCGTCATCCGCGCCACCGCGAGCTCGGCCGGGTGGTTGAACACGTCGGCCACCGGCCCCACCGGCACACCCGGCCCTGCTCCATGGCGACGAGATCGTCTCCCAGCGCGAGTGCCTCGAGCCGATCATGCGTCACCACCACCGTGGGCACGCCCAGCTCGCGCAGCAGCCGCCGCAGCTCGCCCCGGAGTCCCTCGCGCGAGGGCGCGTCCAGCGCCGACAGGGGCTCGTCCAGCAGCAGCAGGCGCGGGCGGATGGCGAGCGCCCGCGCCAGGGCCACCCGTTGCTGCTGGCCTCCGGACAGCTCGCGCGCGCCCCGGCGCTCCAGTCCCTCCAGGTGCAAGAGCGAGAAGAGGGCGCGCGAGCGCTCCTGGCGCTCGGCCACGGGCAGGTGCGCGAGGCCGAATCGCACGTTCTGCTCCGCGGTGAGGTGGGGGAAGAGCGCGTAGTCCTGGAAGAGAAAGCCGATGCGCCGCGCCTGGGGGGCAGGAAGACGCGGGTGCTCGAGTCGCACCACGTCTCCCCGTGGAAGAGGATGCGGCCGTGCTCGGGCACGGCCAGCCCCGCCAGGGCGCGCAGCACCGTGGTCTTCCCCGCGCCCGAGGGGCCGAAGAGCACCGCCACCCGGCCTGGCGTGGCGGGCAGCGTCAGGTGGGCCTGGATGGTGGGGCCGTCCCGGAAGCGCTGCTCGAAGTCGATCAGGAGCGCCGCGTCCATGGGGCCTCCTCCCGCGGCGCAGCCCCTGGGTGAGGGCCAGCACGACGAACGACACGACGAGCAGCACGAGCGACATCCTCCCCGCCGCGTCATAGTCCAGCGCCTGCACCGCGTCGTAGATGGCGATGGAGGCCGTGCGCGTGTGGCCCGGGAGGTTGCCGCCCACCATCAGCACCACGCCGAACTCCCCCAGCGCGTGCGCGAACGTGAGCACCATGCCGGAGAGGATGCCCGTGGCCGCCAGCGGCAGCACCACCCGGAAGAACGTCCGCGCGCGGGACACGCCCAGGCACCACGAGGCCTCGATGAGGCGGGGCTCCACGCCCGCGAGCGCGGCCGTGAAGGGCTGGACGGAGAAGGGCAGACTGGAGATGACGGAGGCGAGCAGCAGGCCCTCGAAGCTGAAGGGCAGGGGGTGTCCGGAGAGCGCCTCGAAGGCGGGCCCCAGCGGACCCCGGGGCCCATGGCCCGCAGCAGGTAGAAGCCGAGCACCGTGGGGGGCAGCACCAGCGGGAGCGAGACCAGGGCCTCGAGCAGGAACTTCCACCGCCACCGCGAACGGGCGAGCCACCAGGCGATGGGCAACCCCAGCGGAAGCAGCAGCATCGTCGTCCAGCCCGCGAGGCGCAGGCTCAACAGCAGGGCGGTCGGGTCCACGCGTCCTCTCGTTCCCGGGGTCCGGACGTCTTATCCGCGAGCGGCCGTCAAGGCCCCGGTTTTCGACCGTCCCGGACCCCACACCGCGCCTCGTACCCCCCGCGTCCCGGCCCCCTGGGCCCGAGGGGACGGGGACGTGCCTCCATCCGGGGGGATGCTGGAGTTTCTTCCCGACTGTTCGGGAGTGTCTCGGTAAGAAGTTCCGCGTCGCTCCGGGAGATGCCGGGGGGCGGATTGACGCGGGGCGTCTTCAATCCGGACAGACCGGGCAACCCTCTGTTTTCCCGAAAGAAAGGAGGGGCTCGGGAAGAGGCCCTCACGAGGGGTGTGGGCGCCCCGGGTCCGGCACGCTTCTGGCTTTGGGGACGGGCATGGCAACCACCTCCAAGCACAGTCATGTCAGGCCGGCCGTCTGGACGACGTGGGCCCCGTCGATGGGTGTTCTGTGCGTGGTCGGCGCACACCTCATGGCCGCCATGCTGGGTCTGTACTCCTCGGCACCGAGTGTCACGGTCCTCCAGCCCACGGGTGACGCGCTCCAGGGCCACCTGGAGATCGCCGTCCAGGCGAGTGATGGCCCCACGGGCGCGGGGGTGCGCCGGGTGGAGTACCAGCTCGACTCCGCCTCGGGGGCCTGGACGCCGCTGAAGCTGGAGAAGGAGACGATGACCTACAAGGGCCGTCACGATCTCTCCGCCGTGAAGGGAGGCGGCCATTCCCTGTACCTGCGCGCCGCGGACTTCGCGGGCAACCTGCGCGTCGTGTCCGTCCCGGTGACGGTGAGCCCGACGCGGGCCGCGGGCCCCACCATGGCGGAGGCGAAGCAAGGGTCGCGGGCCGACAAGGGCCCCCCTAGGGCTGGGGCTCGGGGACTACTGCATCTGGAGCCTCACGTTGAAGGTGTAGCGCGCGTTGACCGGCTTGCCCTGGAAGGTCACCGGGCGGTAGCGGCGGCTCTCGAGCGACTCGAGCACCGCCTGCTCCATGAAGGGCAGGCCCTTGATGATGCGGCAGTCGTCCACCTGTCCGTCACGGGTGATGATGCACTTGGCGATGAGCAGCCCACGCACCCCCGCCTGGATCGCGTCGGACGTGTAGCGCACGGGCACGCCCTCGGAGAGCAGTTGTGGGGGCGTCATGCCTACGCCGAAGGGAATCACCTCCTCGCCCGTGCCCTGGAGAGCGGGCCCCGAGAGGCAACTCCGGCACGCGGTATCTCCGATCACATCGCCGACGGCGCTTCCCAGGGGCGCATCCGTGGCCTCGTTGCTCGCCTCCGCGTCCGAGGGCGTGGGCTCCACCGGCTCGGGCTCCACCGGCTGGGGCTCGACTGCGGGTGGGGGCGGGATGAGCGTGGGCTGGCGAAGCGTCTTCCGGGGCGCCGGGGGCTTCTTGGCGGCCACCTTGGGCGAGGCGGACTTCTGCTCGGGCCGGGGGAAGCCGTCTGTGGTCGCGGTGGGCCCGAGGGGTGGTGTTGAAAGATCAAGACGTCCGGCTCCTTCAGGGGAGTGAGCTCCCGGGTGGCTCCCGACACGAGCAGTACGCCGCCGAGCACTCCCGCGTGCACCAACAGGGAAACCCAGACGCCCGTGCCGAACCGACCCCTGCCCGCTGTGGACTGCTGGATGACCGACTGAAACATGTGACGCCCTCCGTGGCTGACACCCCACAACCTACGGAGTCGCGCGGACGGCGTGGCCTTGGGCCGTCCATGTCTTCGTCATGGTTTCGTCATGGTTTCCAGCTCCAGCCGGTAGCCCACCCCGGAGGGTGTGGATGGTGAAGGCGGAGGTGCTCGTCCAGCCGAGCTTCTTCTTCAGGCTGGAGACGAAATTGTCCACCGTGCGCGGGTCCACCACGACGTCGCCCCACACGGCATCGAGGATCTCCGTCCGGGTGAGGGCCCGGTCGCGGTGCTTGAGCAGGAAGGCGAGCAGCTCGAACTCGGTGCGTGTCAGCTCAATCTCTCCGCCCTCCGCGCGGCGCAGCGAGCGCTTGCCCAGGTCCAGGTGGAAGCCCGCGAAGGAGACGACCTGGGGAGGCTCGCCGCCGGTGCGCCGCACCAGGGCGCCCACGCGCGCGAGCAGCTCGCGCAGCCGGTAGGGCTTGGTGAGGTAGTCCTGGGCGCCCACCTCGAAGCCCCGCACGATGTCGTCCTCCAGCGAGCGCGCCGTCAGCATCATCACCGGGGTGCGCACGCCGCTCGCGCGCAGGCGCCGGCAGAAGGCGTAGCCGTCCTCGCCCGGGAGCATGACGTCGAGCAGGATGAGCTCGAAGGAGCGCGTGCCCAACAGGGGCTCGGCCTCGCGGGCGCTCGTGGCCACGGCCACCTCGTAGCCCTCGTCCCGGAGGTTGTCACACAGGCCAAGCCGCAGGTTCGCGTCGTCCTCGACGATGAGCACGGAAGGGGCGTTCATTCTCGCGTTTCGGGGAAGAGCAGACAGAACGTCGTGCCCTCGGGGCTGGAGTTCTCCACGGAGATGCGGCCTCCGTGCAGGGTCATGATCTTGCGGCACAGCGCGAGCCCGAGGCCACTGCCATGCACCTCGGGACCGTTGGAATCCAACCGATGGAAGTCGCGGAAGACGTTCTCCCACTCGCTCGGGGGAATGCCGATGCCATTGTCGGAGAACATCACCACGCAGCCGTTGTGCCCGGAAGGGTAGGCGCTCAGGGACAGCTCCACCGGGCTGCGGCGGTTGTAGGCGCAGGCGTTGCGCGCGAGGTTGGCCAGCAGCAGACGGATGAGCGAGGGGTCCGCTTCGATCTGGGCCTCGCCCACGTTCGCGGTGAGCCGGACGGGGACGGACACCGAGTCCCTCAAGTCCGCGCGGAGCATGCCGACGAGCTCCTCCAGCGTCACGAGGGTGATGCGGGGCCGCCAGCGCCCCTTGTCGATGCGGTTGAACGACAGGATGTTCTCCACGAGGAAGCTCAGGCCGTCGGCGGCCTGGAGGATGCGCTCGGGATAGGCGCGCGTGTCGGGCGGGGCCTGGGCGAGCTTGCGCTCGAGCGTCTCGGCCAGCAGGCGGATGGAGGCGAGCGGGGTGCGCAGCTCATGGGAGACGGTGGCCACGAAGTCGTTCTTGAGTTCCACGTAGCGGTAGCGCCCGCGCTGGGCCACCACGGCGAGCACCCCGATGGCCACCGCGAGCGAGCCGCAGGTGGCCACCAGCAGCGTCTTGAGTCCATGGCGTTGCTCGATGGCCTCCTCGGCCGCGCGCCATTGGGGCACGGACACCTCCAGCCGCAGGGTGTCCAGGGGCAGCACCCAGTCCGAGGACTTCAGCCTGACCCGTCCCTCCGGGCCGAAGTGGCCCCGCGCGCGCAGCTCCGTGGCCAGCTCGTCGAGCAGCGGCTCGAGCTCCACGGCGATGCCACGCACGACCACGTCCTGTTGCTGGGGCAGGAGGGTGGGCTCCACGTACCAGCGCTCGCCCAGGAGCGTGGGGCCGGTGAGTCCCTCGGGGAGGATGATGAGGCCCGCGTCGGCCTCGCGCGCGCGGGCCAGGAAGTCGTCAGTGGGCTCGCCCAGGGCGGTGCTCACCTTCACGGTGCGCACGAGCAGGAAGGCGAAGTCGGGCGAGGTAAAGCGCTCGCGCTCGCGCAGCAAGTCCTCTGGAGACCCGCGGAGCGTTGGATGCCACCGAAGTCCTCGGGGAGCCCCTCGCGCAGGAGCGCGCGGACCAGGGAGGGTGTCCGCTCCCCGCTGGAGCCGCTCGATCAGCAGCAGCACGAAGGGCAGCTCCTGCTCGGCGGGCAGCGGGTGCTCCGCGTGATGGCGCAGCAACTCCTCGACGAGCGCGTTGGCGCGCGGGAGCTGCTTCCGCTCGAGTGCCGCCTCCACGTCCCGCAGCCGTGTCAGCCGCTCGCGCCAGGGCTCGGGGAGGGGGCCCGAGGTGAGCGCGTGGACGAGCGCGCGGTAGTTGCGCCGGGCGGGCGTGTCCGTGCCGGGGGCCGAGTGGGTGGCACGGGGCAGGAACTGCTGCCCGCGGAAGCGCAGATAGTAGCCCTCGCCGGGGGCGAGGGGATTGCCCATGGCGGCATGCAGGGCGGGCAGCTCGTGCTCCAACCGGTGGGCGAGCCGGTGGCGCAGGGACTGGGTGGCGGACTCCTCGAGGGCCTCGCGGCTGGTGCGCAGCTGGGCCCGGGCATCCTCCCGCTCCTGGGCGAAGATTCGCTGCAGGCTCACCAGCCCCCAGAAGAGGGCCAGCAGGCCACAGACGAGGGCGGCGAGGGTGGGGAGGAGCCGGCGCAGCATGCGGAGGCGGGAGGGCCCTCAGTTCTTCTTCTTGGGCGCCGCCGGCACGGGGAAGCCGCGCTTGCGCATCAGCGCGTCGATGCCCGCGTCCTTGCCGCGGAAGGAGCGGTAGCCCTCGGCCGGGTCCACCGTGTTGCCCACCGAGAAGACGTGCTTCTTCAGCCGGCTGGCCACGTCCCGGTCATAGGGGCCCTTGGCCTCGGAGAAGGCCTCGAAGGCATCGGCGGTGAGCGTGTCCGACCAGAGGTAGCTGTAGTAGCCCGCCGAGTAACCATCCCCCGCGAAGACGTGGCCGAACTGGGGCGTGCGGTGGCGCATGACGATCTCCCTGGGCATCCCCAGCGCCTGGAGCGTGTCGCGCTCGAACGCGTCCGGATCGATCTTCTTCGTGCCCGCCAGGTGCAGCTTCATGTCCACGAGCGCGCTCGACAGGTACTCCACCGTGGCGAAGCCCTGGTTGAAGGTGGCCGCCTTGGCGATCTTCGCGACGAGCTCGGGGGGAATGGGCTTTCCCGTCTGGTAGTGCAGGGCGTAGGTGTTGAGCACCTCGGGCGTGTCCAGCCAGTGCTCGAGCAGCTGCGAGGGGAACTCCACGTAGTCACGCACCACGTTGGTGCCCGACAGCGCGGGGTAGTTCACGTCGGAGCTCAGGCCGTGCAGCGCATGGCCGAACTCGTGGAACAGCGTCTCCGCGTCGCTCCAGCTGATGAGGACGGGCTCGCCGGGCTGGCCCTTCACGAAGTTGGCGTTGTTGGAGACGATGGTGGTGATCTCCCCGCGGAAGCGCTCCTGCGAGCGATAGGCGTTCATCCACGCCCCGGAGCGCTTTCCCGGCCGGGCATAGGGATCGAAGTACCACAGGCCCACGTGCTTGCCCTGGGCCTTGTCCTTCACCTCCCAGACGCGCACGTCCGGGTGATACACGGGCACGTCGTTCACCGGGGTGAAGGTGAAGCCGAACAGCTCGCCGGCCACCCAGAACATCGCCTCGCGCAGCTTCTCCAACTGCAGGTAGGGTTTCACCTCGTTCTGATCCAGGTCGTACTTCGCCTTGCGCACCTTCTCGGCGTAGTAGCGGTAGTCCCAGGGCTCGATGGTGATCTTGTCGCCCTCCTTCGTGGCGAGCGCCTGCATGTCGGCGACCTCCTGGCGCACGCGCGCGACGGCGGGCTTCCAGACGGCCTCCATCAGCTCCATGGCGCGCTCGGGCGTGCGGGCCATGGTGTTCTCCAGCCGCCAGTGGGCATGGGTGGCGTAGCCCAGGAGCTGGGCCCGCTCGGCGCGCAGCTGGAGGATCTCCGTGATGATGGCGTTGTTGTCGTGGGTGTCGCCGTTGTCACCCCGGTTGATGTAGTGGCGCCAGACCTTCTCGCGCAGCTCCCGGCGGCGCGAGTACGTCAGGAAGGGCTCCATGGACGAGCGCGTGTTGGTGATGGCCCACTTGCCCGCCAGCCCCCGCGACGCCGCCGCCGCCGCCGCGCCCGCGCGCACCGAGTCGGGCAGGCCGTCGAGATCCTTCTCCGAGTCGAGCACCACGACGTAGCCCTCCTCGTCGGCCAGCACGTTCTGGCCGAAGCTCGTGTAGAGCGACGCGAGGCGCTGGTTGAGCGCCGACAGCTGCTTCTTCTTCTGCGCGTCGAGCCGGGCCCCCGAGCGCACGAAGCGCGTGTAGTGGTGCCACACCGGCGCTGCTGCTCGGGCGTCAGCTTCGCCTTGTCGGGCGACTCGTAGACGGCCGCGATGCGCTGGAACAGCCGCTCGTTCTGGATGACCTCGTCGGAGAGCGCCGCGAGCCGGGGCGCCATCTCCCGCTCGATGGTCTGGAACTCCGGCCCGTTGAGCGACGAGCCCCAGATGCCATAGATCGTGCTCACCTCCTCGACGCGCTGCCCGAGCCGCTCGAACGCGGCGATCGTGTTCTCGAAGGTGGGCGCCGCCGGCTCGTTCGCCGGGCCGGCGATCTCCCGGCGGTACTCGTCCATCGCGGTCTCGAGCGCGGGCCGGAAGTGCTCGATGCGGATTTGATCGAAGGCCGGCACGCCGCCATAGGGGCCGGACCAGTGATCCAACAGCGGGTTCGTCTTGGACGACGTCGTTTCCGAGGAAGGAGACATGGTGGGCGCTGGGGGGGTTGCGGGAACGGTGGGGTCGGCCCCACGCCCCTCGTGGGATGTCGTCGTGCAGGCGGCGGAGGCGAGCACCAGGATGCCCGCGCCGGTGAGGAAGAGCTGACGCATGGATGGGGTCTCCGGAGGGGTGGGAGAGGAGGCACCAGAGCTAACACGCTGGCCCGCCGGAGTCGGAAACCACCTGATTTTCGTCTCATCGCGTCATGGGGGGTTGACGACCCTAACGCGACGCGTTAGCACTGGGGTACTTACCCTAGCGGAGGTTTCAAACACATGGCCAAGCACCACAAGCACTCGAAATCCCAGCAGTCGCACGCTCCCCAGGCCACCGAGCCCGCACCGGCGGTGAATGGCGTGGAGGAGAAGGTGGAGGCCGCGGCGCAGACGGTGGCCGAGACGGCGAGTGAGGTGGCCCAGACGGTGAGTGAGACGGCGGGTGCGGCGGAGGCCGCGGTGCAGACGGCGGCCGTGGTGGCGGAGAACGCGGCGCAGGCGGCGGCCGAGACGGCGGCGGCGAAGGCGGAGAGCGCGGCGCAGACGGCCTCGGGCCGGGTGGAGGCCGCGGCGCAGAAGGCCGTCGAGAAGGCGGAGGCCGTGACGCAGAAGGCGGCGGAGAAGGTGGAGGCGGTGGCGCAGAAGGCGGCGGAGAAGGTGGAGGCGGTGGCGCAGAAGGCGGCCCAGACGGTGGCCGAGGCCGCGGGCAAGGCGGAGGCGGCCGCGGGCAAGGCGGCCGAGGCGGCCAAGGCGGAGGCGGCCAAGGCGGAGACGGCGGTGACCGAGGCCGCGGGCCGGTGGCGTCCTTCGTGAAGGGGCGCCTGGAGCAGGCCCAGAAGCAGCTGGGGCAGATCGAGGCGGATGCGCAGAAGGCGCTGCAGACGCTGGCGACGATTGGCCGGGAGTCGCGCCGCGAGGTGCTGGGGATGCTGAACGTGAATGATCTGCGCGCCAACCCCACCGTGCAGAAGCTGGAGAAGCAGGCGAGCTGGGTGGGCGGTGAGGTGCGTCAGCGGCTGACGGGGCTGCGCAGCCAGATGATCCAGGTGGTGGGCGGGGTGGCGAGCCAGTCGCAGGTGAGCGCGATCAACCGCGAGTTGGATCGGCTGACGAGCCGGCTGGATTCGCTCGTGTCGCCCGCGAAGCCGGCGGAGCCGAAGCAGCAGGAGACGCCCAAGGCGTAAGGCTGGACTCTCCCGTTGGAGACGAAGCCGCCCGGTGGCCCCCTTGGGGCTTCCGGGCGTTCGTGTTTCCGGGCCGGGCCACTTTGAGGCGTAGGTGGTGAACGGCGCTTGCTGGTGCGCTTGCTCGCGATGGATATTCGCCGTCTGGGCCCACATGCGTGGGGACACCGGGGGGATCGCGACTCGTGAATACTTTTGAGTGTCGTAGTTGCAAGCATCAGTTCCAGAACCGGATGCCCATCTGCTACCCTGGGAGTGACATTCCGACTGGTAGATTCGCTCAATTTGGAGGAGGTCCCATCAGAGGGAACCTCTAGGAGGGCAGGCTTGAAAATTCGCTATATAGCTAATCCCGATGACACCGGATGGATGCTGACGGTTCCCGCAGGCGTCTCACCGTCAGTTGTAGCAAGGGATAAAAGCCAGGGGATGTCCCTTCCTTGGGGCCTGAAGGTGGAACTGCTCGACGTGAGCGACGGTCGAGAGTGGTTCAAGATCCTGGAAGGCGCGGACTCAATCAAAAACAAAAAGGCCAGTGTGAAATTGAAGGGAACAAACGACTCGTACCTGTTGTCCGTATCCCCTCACCAAGAAGCTGGACTGGTGAAGCTCAGCAGAAAGAAGCAACAATTATGGTATGGCAAGGAAGGCCCCTTCAATGCCTTTACGGAGGCCACCAATCCCATTTCGCTGGGTCGTCATGATATAGAGATTCCGGATGCTCCTCATGTCAATTACTATCCCAAGTACTCAAAATATGAGCAGGTCTGGTTCAGGATTGGCCACTCGGGGGACCGCTACCTCCACCTTGGAACGATATCCCATGGGTGTGCGACAGTGAGACCATTCATTGCCGATAACAAAACAGATCCACGGTTTTTCGAGCGCTCAGATGCGGAGCTTGGGATTCCCGCCGGTAAGACAAAGTTCGCGAACTGGGATGACCTCTGCAAGTACTTGATGTGTCGGCGCGCCAAGGATGGTAAAAGTGTTGGAGCGCTACATGTCATTGATTGAAGGGTGTCAGGCGAGTTGGTTCCGCGGTATGGATGCCAAGCCATGCCTTTTACTGGCACTTCTGGTCGGGGCCGGAGCCGCGTGTAAGAGGGAAAGCGACCATCCACGAGTTCCTGACGCCGGGGTCCCCGTCGTCAAGGAAGAGCGACCGTTGCCCATCCCTTCGAACTGGGGATGCGCGGAAAAACTCGCGGCATGGGAATCTCGCTCGAAGGCGCTGGCCGCAGGCTCGCCGGTACAGCGCCTGAAGGACATCCAAGAGATTGCAGCAAGCCTCGGCGAGGATCCGGAGGGCTGTGTTGCAGACGAGATCAGTGCTAGCGTCGATAATGAATTGAAGAGGTTGGTGTGGTTGGAAGTGGACGGCAAGCAGTACCCGGCATCTGCGGTCTTCTCCTGCACGGAGTTGCGTGAGGGAACGAAATGCGTAGGTCGGGTAGCGGACGACACCGCGCATCTCTCCGAGCAACCCGGAGCATCGCTGATTCCGCTCACAGGCAAAGAACAGTTGTCCATCGGACGAGGCCCTGACTTCAGGGTTGATTCGTTTGATGTCTATTCAGCTCAAGAGAGAGCGCTTCTGGATGACCCCAAGGCAACCCCAATCCCTGTTTCCCAGAATGGAAGGGTTGCGTCGCTCTTCGTGACGGAGCCAACAGTCTTGTTCGTGATTGCCAGAGACCGCGAGTCGGAGACGTATCGAAAGTTCGTGTGGCTACTTAAGAAGGGAAAGTAGTCCCGCTCCCTTCCGGAAGCAGAAGAAGAGTGGCACCGAGCTGAGCCGAGTGCGCACTCGTCCCAACCTCCACCGGCTCGATGCTACGCTCGATGGTGGCGGCGTTGGCGCGAGGTGGCTCGGTGACCAAGTTGATGCGCTCCTGTGGCGGCTGACGACCGCCGAACAGGTCGAACTCCTACGGGATCGGAGACCCGATGGGTACCGTTACTCCGTGCGCTGCCGTCTCGGCTCCCGCTCCGCCGTGTTCTCCCTCCTGAGCACATGGCGCATCAACCTCGAGGCTCAGATGCGCTTCCTGAGCGGATACATTGGTGAGGAAGACAACGGGCCGTGGATCGATCTGCGGTACGGCCAGATCGCCCCCATCATCCGCCCCTTCAGCCAAGCCGAGAAGAATCGGCTTCATACTCCGGAATGGCAGCGGATCTTCACTCTCGTCTGTGACGATGACACCATCCTGGAGGCCGTCAGGGATCTGGGGCTGCCCGAGCCGCTGCGCACGCAGTGGGTCACCAAGGAGCGGAGTTGGTTTTAGTGGGCACAACGGTTCCCAAGAACGACGTCCCCGGAAGACTTGGATGGAGGGTGGCACTGGCCGCCCTGGTGCTGCTGCTCGCGGCACTCCTCCTCTGGTCTCGGACGAGCGCGGTGCTTCCTCCGACGACGGGACACGATGATCTGGATTGGGCGCGAGACGTCGAGCGGCGCAACAGCACTGGACACGAGTCGGCCGAGGGGGTCGTCGCGACTGAAAGCGGCTTCTCCGTGGTCGGCCACACCAACTCCCGTCAACCCGGAGTCCGGCAAGCCTGGGTGCTCCACTTCAATAAGGCTCCGCCCCCCGCTGGGAGAGGGTCTATGGAACGAGAGCACTCGGCACCGCCACCCTGGGCCGAGCCATCGCCTCGCTGCCAGGAGGGGGGCTCGTCGTCGCGGGAGAGGAGCAGGTCGCGGTAGGTCGATTCCGAGGATGGCTTCTCGCGCTCTCCCCGGACGGAGAGACGCTCTGGGAGCGGACCCCGGGCCACGAGGGCCTCAACGGATTCAATGCCGTCTCGGTGCTCGAGGATGGATCCATTGTCGCGGGCGGAGACCAGGACGGAGCGGGCTGGGTGGTGCGGATGAACGCCCAGGGCGAGCCGCTCTGGGAAGTGAACCTTCCACGGCTCGAGCACATCACCGCCCTGGTGTCGCTCCCCGCTCAGCGTGTGGCCGTCATGGGAACGGCGGAGACCTCGACCACCGGGTTGGGAATCTCGAGGCTGTTGCTGCTGCAATCCGATGGCCGGGCCACCGCGGAGCAGCAACTGCCGGTCGAGGGCCAGGGAGAGCTGAACGCGCTCGCCTTGCTGCCGGATGGAGGGCTCGTCGCGACAGGTCGACGGAGCCGTCCGGACTCTCCGGATGGGTCGCTCTGGGTCGTCCGCATGGATCCTCGAGGCACGCCTCTCTGGGATTACGTTCCCAATGGTCCCCAAGCGGAGGCAGGCCGGGCCTTGACCGTCTTGTCCGATGGGGGAATCGCCGTGACGGGCTTCTCCTGGAAGGAGCTGCTCGTCGACCGGGAGGCCAAGGTCTGGCGCCTCTCTGCGGACGGCCGTCTGCTCTGGCAGCGGACCTATGGGGGAGATGGAAACGACATGGGCAACGGCATCGCGCGCCTGGCGGATGAGAGCCTCGTGGTCGTGGGCGTGACGAACTCCAAGGGGGCGGGCAAGACGGACCTGTGGACCTTCGGGCTGTCCCCCGAGGGGCAGCAGCTTTGGGAGGATACGTTCGGAGCCCCTTGAAGGGGAGGCACGATGGGAGCGAACGTGGACTGGCGACTCGCGAAGGGCGTGACACGCATGGTGCTGGTGCGGCACGGGCAGCCGGTGGAGGAGGCGCGGGGCCGGTGCTACGGGCGGCTGGATGTGGGGCTGTCCTCCTCGGGCCGGGTGCAGGCCGAGCACGCCGCGCGGTTCCTGGCCGAGGCCCCCCTGTCACGCGTCTACGCGAGCCCGCTGCGGCGCGCGGTGGAGAGCGCGGCCCCGCTGGCTCAACTCAAGGGGCTGGCGGTGGACACGGAGGCGGCGTTCCAGGAACTCGACTTCGGTCTCCTCGAGGGCCTCACCTATGAGGAGGTGGAGAAGCGCTACCCCGAGGTGTTCGCGGAGTGGATGGCGCATCCCACGCGCGTGCGCTTCCCCAAGGGCGAGAGCTACCCGGAGCTGCGCGAGCGGGTGTCGTCGGCGGCCCGGGCGTTGCGCTCGCGGCACGCGGGAGAGACGTTCGTGCTGGTCTCGCACGGCGGCGTGAACCGGACGTTGCTCGCCGAGGCGCTGGGCCTGCCGGACGCCCACCTGTTCCGGCTGGAGCAGGGGTACTCGGCGGTGAACGTCATCGACTTCCACGGGGACGAGCCCGTCGTGAAGTTGATGAACATGACGTTCGGCTGAGCCACCGCGCAGGCCGAGCGGTGGTATGGAGCGCCGCGAGAAAGGGCTTGCCAGGGGCTCGACGATTCATGACGAAACACCGCTTTTCTCCCGCGGAACGCGAAGCCGTCTACCGCGCGATCAGCGAACGCCGGGACATGCGCCACTTCCGGTCCGATCCCATCGATCAGGAGATCATGGCGCGGCTGCTCCATGCGGCGCATCTCGGGCCGAGCGTCGGCTTCATGCAGCCGTGGCGTTTCATTCGCATCACGGATGCGCGGCTGCGCGGTGACATCGCCGCGTTGGTCGAGCAGGAGCGCGCGCGTACCGCCGAGGCGCTGGGCACTCGGGGCGAGGAGTTCCTGCGGCTCAAGGTCGAGGGCATCAAGGAATGTCCCGAGCTCTGGGTCGTGGCGCTGATGGATCAACGCGAGCGCTACGTGTTCGGCAGGCGCACCATGCCGAACATGGACCTCGCCTCCGCGAGCTGCGCCATCCAGAACCTCTGGCTCGCCGCACGGGCCGAGGGCATTGGCATGGGCTGGGTGTCACTCTTCGAGCCCACCCGGCTGGCGGAGTTGTTGGGGGCACCCGAGGGCAGTGAGCCGATCGCCATCCTGTGCCTGGGCCATGTCGAGGCCTTCTATGAGCGGCCGATGCTGGAGCTGGAAGGTTGGGACTCGCGCCGCACGCTGGACGAGCTGATCTGGGAGAACCGGTGGTGGAATGCTTAGTCCTTGAGAAAAGGGGGGCGCATTCCGTTGACAGAAGCGCGCCGCCTCCGGTACTTGGCCCCCGACAGTTGAATCCATCGCCAGGGGTGCCCGCCATCACGGGCATAACAGGGAAGCCGGTGTGAGTCCGGCGCGGTCCCGCCACTGTAAGTGGGGAGCTACCTCCGAAGTCACCACTCGATGCCTCGGCATCGGGGAAGGTGGAGGTGGCGCTGAACGCCGTCAGGCGCTCTGAATCCACGAGCCAGGAGACCTACCCAGGGCTGTTCGACCCATCTCTCCGCGGATTGAGAGCGAGGTTGCCATGCCGGGTTTCTCCGGGCGTGGGTGCGGTGCCGTCCTCCGGCACTGCCTCCAGGCCTGTCTTCAGTCAGCGCCTTTCCCCCCGAGCGCGGGGCTCGCGGCACTCGTCCTGTTGCTGCTGCCTCATCCCGCGCATGCCATGCACCTGGCGGAAGGCCTCCTTCCCTTCGGGTGGGCCGCGGGCTGGACGCTCTCCGTGCTGCCCCTGCTCGCGCTGGGCGTCACGCGGTTGCGCCAACGCATGGCCCAGAGCCCGCTCTACTCGCCCTTCGTGGCGATGCTCGCCGCCGCGGTCTTCGTCGTCTCCTGCATGCCCGTGCCGGTGCCCATCATCGGCACCTGCTCGCACCCGTGTGGCACGGGGCTCGCCGCCGTGCTCATCGGTCCGGTGATGACCGTGCTGGTGACGTTCGTGGCGCTGTTGCTGCAAGCGCTCTTCCTCGCCCACGGGGGACTGTCCACCCTGGGCGCCGACATCTGGTCCATGGGCGTGGTGGGCGGCTTCGTCGGCTACGCCATCTTCCACGGACTGCGCTCCCTGCGCGCCTCGCTCGCGGTGGCGGCCTTCGCCGCGGGCATGTTGTCCGATTGGGCCACCTACGCCATGACGTCTTTCGAGTTGGCCTCGGCGCTGCACGGCGCCCAACCGCTGGGCACCACGCTGGGCACCCTGCTGCTCTCCTTCCTCCCCACCCAGCTTCCACTCGGACTGCTCGAGGGGCCTTCACCGCCGGCGCCGTCGTCTTCATCTCCCGCCGCCGGCCCGCCCTCCTGGAGTTCCACGCGCGTCCCGCCGCACCCGCCACGCCATGAATCCGCTCCTCGCCGAGGCTCGGGCTGGCCGGGTGTCGACGAGCACGTCGTGCTCCCGTTCGCGGAAGCCGCGGGACGCTCTCCGCACCCGCCACTCATTCCCTTGGAAGGGGATGTGCTCCTCTTCGCCTTCCTGTGTGCCGGGCTCGTGGGGGGCTTCTTCCTCGGCTATCTCTACCGCTCCCTGTTCGTCGAGACGGGAGAGCGGGCGTGAGCCGCGCGGCCCTTCGCGAGCGGGTGGCCGGGTTGGATGCCCGCCTCAAGCTGGGGAGCGCGTTGTTCGCGCTCCTGGTGGCGCTCGCCGGGCCCGCCCCGTACACCGCCTCGGCGGTGGCGGCGCTGGCCCTGCTCGCCTCGCTCGCGGTGGGCGAGCGGGCAGGGGTGTTGCTCCGCCGCCTCGGGGTGGCCCTCTTCTCGGGGCTGGCGCTCTGGGCCCTGCACGGCGTGCTGCGGTCGGAGGCGAGCGGAGCCTGGAGACTCGGGCTGGTGCTGGGGACGCGGGTCGCCGCGGGGGCCACCGTCTTCGGTCTCCTCATCGCGCTCACGCCGCCCTGGGCGCTGGTGGGCGCGCTGCGAGCCTGGCGGGTGCCGGCCCCGCTCGCCGAGGTGCTCGCGCTCGCGGTGCGCTACGCCACCGTCCTCGAGCGCGCGGCCCACACCGCGCGCGAGGCCCAGATCCTCCGCCTCGGCTACCGGGGCGTGCGCCGCGGCGTGCATTCGCTCGGGGCGCTCGGCGGGCTCACCCTGGTCCGCGCGTTCGATCAGGCCCACGCCACCGCCGAGGCGATGGCCGCCCGGGGCTGCCGCGGTGCCCACCTTCCTCCTCCCTCGGGAGAGCGGCCGTGAAGGCGGCGCTCGCACTCGAGGCGCTCGCGGTGGGAAACCCCGGCGGCCCCGTCATCCTCTCCGGCCTGTCCCTCGAGGTGCGGCCGGGAGAGGTGGTCGCGCTGCTCGGCGCCAACGGGTGCGGCAAGACGACGCTGCTGCGCGGCATCGCGGGGCTGGTGCCGGAGCGCGCCGGCAGGGTGTGGCTGCGCGGACAGGTGGCTCCGCGCGGAGCGGTGGCCCGGACCGAAGCGGGCCGGCGCTCGCCTTCCAGAATCCGGATGACCAGCTCTTCGGCACCACGGTCGGCGAGGACGTGGCCATCGGGCCGATGCATCAGGGCCTCGCCCCGGACGCGGTGCGGGCCCGGGTGGACGAGGCGCTCGCGGCCACCGGGCTGGCGCACCTGGCCGAGCGTCCCATCGAGGCGCTCAGCTTCGGGGAGAAGAAGCGGGCCTGTCTCGCGGGCGTGCTGGCGATGCATCCGGCGGTGCTGCTGCTCGATGAGCCCACCGCCGGGTTGGATCCGGTGGGCGAGCGCGAGACGGCGGGGCTGCTGCGACGACTGGCGCGCGAGCGCGACGTGGCCCTGGTCGTCTCCACCCATGCCACCGACGAGGTGCCCTTCTTCGCCGACCGGGTGGCCATTCTCGGCGAGGGGCGACTGCTCGCCTTCGGTGCTCCCGCGGACGTCTTCCGGGACGCGACGCTGCTGGCGCGGGCGCATCTGCGCGCACCGGCCGTCGCCGAGTTGTGGGCCCAGCTCGCGCCCTTCCTTCCCAAGACAGGGGAGGCCCCGCCCCTCACGGTCGCCGAGGCCGCCCGGCGCCTCCTCCCCCTCCTCGTCCCCACACGCCAGGAAGCGCACCCGTGAGCACCCCTCCTTCCCACCACGGCATCCTCTTCGTCGGACACGGCAGCCGCGACGCGCAGGCCATCGCGGAGGTGCACCGCTTCGTGGACGCCTACCGCGAGGCCCATCCGGAGCGGCGCGTGGGCCTGGGCTTCGTGGAGCTCACCGAGCCGGCCCTGCCCGAAGCGCTGGATGCCATCGCCTCCGAGGTGCCGGAGGTGCTCGTCGTCCCGCTCTTCCTCTTCACCGCGAAGCACGTGAAGAACGACATTCCGCTGGCGCTCGCCACGGCGCGCAAGAATCACCCGGGCGTGCGGTTCCTCGCGGTGAAGGCCTTCGGCGTCCACCCGGACCTCGCGCAACTGGCCTTCGAGCGCACCCAGGCCCGCACCGGACCGCTCTCCGCCCAGGACGCGCGCGCACGGTGGTGGTGATGCTGGGGCGGGGCTCGTCGGATCCGGACGCCAACGGTGACTTCTGCAAGCTGACGCGCCTCTACGCCGAGGGGCAGGGGCTTCGCCCAGGTGCAACCGGCCTTCGTCGGCATCGCGAAGCCCTCGCTGGAGGAGGCGCTGGAGTGGATGGCCCGGGCCCGGCCCGAGCGCATCCTGGTTGCGCCCTATCTCCTCTTCACCGGGGTGCTGCTGCAGAAGATCCACGCCCAGGTGGCCCTCTTCTCCGAGCGCTACCCCTGGCTGCGCGCCGAGGTGGCACCGCACCGGCGGACGGGAGCATGTCACCGCTCGTCCAACACGTGGACCGGCGCATCCAGGAGGCCCTCGCGGGCGGGGTGCCACTGCCGTGCGATGGCTGCCAGTACCGCGTGCCGCTCACGGGCCTCCAGGAGAACGTCGGGGGCCTCAAGGCGCTGCTCTGGAGCATCCGCCACCGGGAGACGCACACCCAGGCGGCGCCCCATCCGCACGCCCACCGCGCCATGGAGAAGCACGTGCTGGTCTGCGGCAACGCCGACTGCGCCGAGCGCGGCAGCGTGGCGCTGATCGAGGCGCTGCGCCGCGAGCTCAAGGAAGTGGGCAAGGGGCGCTCGGTGCGCATCACCCGGACGGCCTGCATGGGCCGCTGTGGCGAGGGGCCCACCGTGGCCGTCTACCCGGACGGCATCTGGTATCGCGGAGTCACGGAGGCGGATGCCCGGGAGCTCGTGGACGAGCACCTGGTGGGTGATCGCCTCGTGTCCCGCCTGGTCGACAACATCATGCAGTAACGAGGAGAACACACATGGCGTGTCATGAACTGGCGGCGTTGCGGTTGTCGCTGATGAACATCCTGGGAGTGGAAGACGACGCCGAGCGGCAGCACGAGCTGGCCGAGCTGGGCGTCGCGGCGGAGAAGCCGGGGCCGGTGCGCTCGCTCATGCAGGCGCGCGACATGGCGAACATGCTGCGCTTCTTCGATGCCTCCCTGGTGGAGCTGCAGGAGAAGGTCTCCACGACCCGGGCGGATGATCCGAAGATGCCCTACCTGCGCTCGCTCCTGGTGCTGACCAAGTCGGTGGAGCTGGAGCTGAAGCGCCAGAACGAGTCGCTCCAGCGGCTGTGGCGTGACCTCGAGGAGGTGCACGACTTCACCCACGAGATCTACCCGAGGGACTAGCACCATGGCCGTCTCCCGCACCGCTCGCATCCTCTCCTCCGCGCCCGTGGGCGAGCGCGGGAGGCTCCTCCACCTGCAACTGCGGGACGAGGAGGAACTCGGCTTCACCGGGGGCCAGTACCTCATCTTCAACACCGGCGTGCCGCGCGCCGATGGCAAGGCGCACAAGCGTGCCTACTCGCTGGTGTCGAGCGACGCGGACCAGCGCACCTTCCGCATCTGTGTCTACCGGCTCGCCGAGGGCCCCGGCTCGGCGATGTTGCACGAGGCCCCGGTGGGCACGGAGCTGCCGTTCAGCGGGCCGTGGGGCAGCTTCCTCCCGGATGACTCCACGCCCCGGAACACGCTGGTGGTGGCCACCGACAGCGGCATCACCGCCGCGCTCGGGCTGGTGCACGGCCGCGCCTTCGCCCCGCAGCGCCAGCGGACGCGGCTGCTGTGGTTCTCCGAGTCGCCCACGGTGTTCCTGCCCGCGGAGAAGACTCGCGAGGAGGTGGAGGCGCTGGGCTGCCGCTTCCAGCACCAGGACTGCCCGCCGCCGGGCCATCCGGAACGCATCGCGCACATCCAGGCGTTGGCCCTGGAGGCCGCGCGAGCCCATGCGCCCGAGCGCGTCTACCTCGTCGGGGATGGGGCGGTGTTGAGCCCGCTGCGGCAGGCCCTGGTGGAGTCCGGACTGGCGATGGAGGCCATCCGGATGGAGTCCTTCTTCAACAATCCCTCGAAGAAGGCCGCGGGATGAGCGAAGCGCCTCCCGCCCGGGACAAGCGCGGCTCACGCACCGGTTTCACCACCGGGGCCTGTGCCGCCGCCGCCGCCAAGGCGGCCACCCGCGTGCTGGTGCGCGGCGAGCGTCTCACCCACGTGGAGACGACGCTGCCCAACCGGCAGCCGGTGACGTTCGCCCTGCACCGTTGCGAGTCGGACGGGGAGAAGGCGCTGTGCAGTGTCATCAAGGACGCCGGGGATGATCCGGACTGCACCCACGGCGCGGAGCTGGTCGCCGAGGTGCGGTTGACGGACGAGGACGGCCTGGTGGTGCTCGAGCGGGGCGAGGGCGTGGGGATCGTCACCAAGGAGGGGCTGGGGCTCGAGGTGGGCAGCCCGGCCATCAACCCGGTGCCGCGCCGCAACATCACGGAGATGGTGTTGGAGGAGCTGCCCGAGGGGCGGGGCGCCATCGTCACCATTCACGTGCCCCGAGGCGAGGAGATGGCCCTGCAGACGCTCAACGCGCGCCTGGGCATCCTCGGGGGCATCTCCATCCTCGGAACGAGCGGCATCGTCCGGCCGTACTCCACGTCCGCCTACAAGGCGAGCGTGGTGCAGGCCATCGACGTGGCGCGGACGCGTGGCAACACCGAGCTCGTCTTCACCACGGGAGGCAAGTCGGAGAAGTACGCCATGGGCCTCTTGCCCCACCTGCCGGAGGAGACCTTCATCCAGGTGGGCGACTTCATCGGCGTGGCCATCCGCCATGCCGCCCGGCGCCGGCGGCGTGCGTCCACATCGTGGGGATGATGGGCAAGCTGTCCAAGATGGCCGATGGGCGCATGCAGACACACGCGGCCGGCTCCGAGGTGAACATGGAGCTATTGGCCACGCTGGCCGCAGAGGCGGGAGCGCCGGAGACACTGGTGGCCAACATCCGGACCGCCAACACCGCCCGCCACGTGCTCGAGCTGTGCGCGGCCAACGGCCTCACCCACATCACTGGACTGGTGTGCCAGCGCGTCGTCGAGCAGTGCACCCGTCACGCGGGAGGACCGCTCGAGGTTCGCGCCGTCCTCGTGGATTTCAACGGCACCTTGCTCGGGCAGTACCCCGAGAGGAGACACGCGGCATGAACGACATGCGGCAGATGACGACGCTCGGGCGTCGCATCGAAGACGAGAGCTTTTCCATCATCGACAACGAGGCCGGTCCGCATTCCTACTCGCCGGGCGAGTGGCAGGTGGTGCGGCGCATCATCCACGCCACCGCGGACTTCGAGTTCAAGGAGCTGGCCCGCTTCTCGCCCGATGCCATCGCCGAGGGCATTCGCGCCCTGCGTGCCGGCAGCCCGGTGCTGGCCGACGTGAAGATGATCCTCGCCGGCCTCAACGAGGAACGGCTCGCCTCCTATGGCTGCCGGACGCACTGCTTCATCTCGGATGAGGACGTCATCGCCGCGGCCCGCGAGGCGGGCTCCACCCGGGCCATCGAGTCCATGCGCAAGGCGCACCGGCTGGGACTGCTCACGGGCGCCATCGTGGCGGTGGGCAACGCGCCCACCGCGCTCCTGGAGGTGGCCCGGCTGGTGAAGGAGGAGGGTGCCCGTCCGGCGCTGGTGATCGGTGTGCCGGTGGGCTTCGTGTCGGCGGCGGAGTCCAAGGAGGCGGTGCTCGAGCTGTCGGTGCCGCACATCGCGGTGCGTGGCCGCAAGGGGGGCAGCACCATCGCCGTGTCCATCATCCACGCGCTGCTGATGCTCAGCGCGGATGGGGTGAAGGCATGAAGCCGGTGGTGGTGGTGGGCATCGGAGACGACGGCTGTCTGGGTTTGTCGGCGCGCGCGGCCAACGCGGTGGCGCAGGCCCGGGTGCTGGTCGGCGGCAAGCGTCACCTGGAGTTCTTCCCCCAGTTCTCCGGGGAGCGGCTCTCGTTCAGTGGCGGCATTGGCCCGACGCTGGAGCGGGTGGCCGAGCTCGCCCTGGAGAATCAGGTGTGCGTGCTCGCCTCGGGGGATCCGCTCTTCTTCGGCATCGGCGCGCAGGTCGCCCGGAGGGTAGGGGCCGAGCACGTGGAGTTCATTCCCCATCCGTCCTCGGTGCAGCTCGCCTTCGGACGCATCGGCGTGTCCTGGGAGGATGCCGAGGTCATCTCCGTGCACGGCCGTCCGCGCGAGGGGCTGTGCACGCGGCTGCGTCTGCTGGCCAAGGTGGCTCTGCTCACCGATGGGGAGAACTCGCCCCCGGCGCTGGCCCGCCACCTCCTGGAGCACGGCGTGCGCGGCTTCACGGCCTGGGTCTGCGAGAGCCTCGGCAATCCGGAGGAGCGCATCCGCTGCTTCATGTTGGAGTCGCTCGCGGAGTGCACGGACATCGGGCCCCTCAACGTGCTCGTCCTCCTGCGCACGGATCCGAGCTGGCGCCCACCGCCGCGCATGTCCTTCCTCCACGAGGACGCCTTCGCCAAGCGCATGCCCAAGAAGGGGCTCATCACCAAGCGCGAGGTGCGCCTGCTATCCCTGGCCCAGTTGGAGATCCGCCCCGACAGCGTGGTGTGGGACATCGGCGCGGGCTCGGGCTCGGTGGGCATCGAGGCGGCGATGCTCGCTCCCAAGGGCCGTGTCTTCGCCATCGAGGTGGACCCGGAGGGTGTGAGCTTGTGCCGGGAGAACGCGCTCGCCCATGGGGTGGACAACGTGCGCGTCATCGCGGGGCGCGCTCGGAGCCCTCGAGGGACTGGATGCGCCGGACGCCGTCTTCGTCGGCGGCAGCAAGGGCAGCATGCGCGACATCATCGACGTGGCCTTCCAGCGCCTGCGCGAGGGCGGTCGGCTGGTGGTCAACGCCATCACCCTGGACAACGTGGCCGAGGCCTATGCGGCCTTCCGCTCGTACGGAATCACTCCGGACGTGACGATGCTCAACGTGTCTCGCGGCGAGCCGCTCGCGCACTACCTCCGTTACGAGGCGCAGAACCCCATCCACATCTTCGCGGCCACCCGGCCGGCGGCAGTACAGGGAGAAGCGACATGAGTGGCGTGTTGATTGGCGTGGGAGTGGGGCCGGGGGCGCCTGATCTGATGACGCTCCGGGCGGTGAACACGCTCCGCTCGGCGGACGTCATCGCCATCCCCCGGCGCTCCGTCTATGACGAGTCGCTCGCCCGGCGCATCGCCAAGGACAACGTGGGCGAGGTGCCCGGCCAGGAACGGCTCTTCCTCACCTTCCCGATGACGAAGGATCCCGAGCGGCTGCGACCCGCCTGGGAGGAGGCCTACGCGCAGCTCGCCCCTCGGCTGGCGGCGGGCAAGAAGGTGGCCTTCATCACGGAGGGGGATCCGCTCGTCTACAGCACCTTCATCTACCTCCTGGCGGAGGTGCCCCAGCGCTTCCCCGGGACGCGCACCGAAGTAGTGCCCGCGGTCTCCTCGATCACCGCCGTGCCCGCGGCGGTGCAGGTGCCCGTGGCGGATGGCCAGGAGCGCATCGCCGTCCTGCCGGCCACCTACGGGGTGGATGACCTCACCCGCGTGCTGCGCGACTTCGACACCGTGCTGCTGATGAAGGTGAGCTCGGTCATGCCGCAGGTGGTGGAGGCGCTCGAGCGCGAGGGGTTGCTCGATCGCGCCGTCTACGTGTCGCGGGCCTCCACCGGGCAGGAGAAGGTGGTGCGTGACTTGCGCAGCATCCGCAACGACAAGTGCGACTACTTCTCCATGGTGATGGTGGCGAAGAAGGATCGCAGCGGCGTGCTCGCCGGCCGCTTCGCCCAGGCGGCGGAGGTGGCCCGGTGAGTCTGCCCCCGGCACGCAAACCCTACGCCGTCTACGCCATCACCCTGCACGGGTTGGGCATCGCCCAGCGGCTCCTCTCGGGGCTGCCGGGCGCGGAGCTGTATGTCTCCGAGAAGCTCATGGCCAAGGCCCCCGTGGGCGCCCTGCCGATGCCCCTGCCCATGGGGCCCACCCTGTCGCGCACCTTCACCGCCTACGACTGCCACATCTTCATCATCAGCGTGGGCGCGGTGGTGCGGATGATCGCGCCGCTGCTCGAGGACAAGAAGGTGGATCCGGCGGTGGTGTGCGTCGATGACGCCGCGCGCTTCTCCATCTGCGTGCTGTCGGGACACGTGGGCCGGGGCAACGCCTTCACCGAGCGGGTGGCCAGCGTGCTCGGCTCCACCCCGGTGGTCACCACCGCCTCGGACGTGCGAGGCACCCTCACGGTGGACATCCTTGGACGGGAGCTGGGCTGGCGGCTGGATGATCTGGAGCGCAACGTCACCCGGGGCTGCGCCGCCGTGGTGAACGAGGCCCCGGTGCTCTTCGTCCAGGAGGCCGGCGAGCCTTCCTGGTGGCCCGAGGACAAGCCCCTGCCTCCGGGCGTGCGCTATGCGCGCTCCCTCGAGGGGGTGGACCCAGCGGCGTGGGAGATGCTCCTCATCGCCACCGATCGCGACATCCGCGAGACACACCGCGCCCAGTGGGAGAAGGCCGTCATCTACCGGCCCCGCAGTCTGGTGCTCGGCATCGGCTGTGACCGGGGCACTCCGGAGGAACTGGTGGAGCGGGGCGTGAGCCAGATGCTCGCCCAGGCCCTGCTGTCTCCCGCCTCGGTGAAGGCGGTGGCCACCGTGGACCTCAAGGCGGATGAGCCCGCGCTGCTGGCGCTGTGCCAGAAACACGGCTGGGCGCTCCAGACGTACCCGGCCGCCGAGCTGGACGCGGTGCCCGTTCCCACGCCGTCGGAGACGGTGAAGAAGCACGTGGGCACCCGCGGCGTGGCCGAGCCGTCGGCGCTGCTCGCCGCTGGAGCCTCCGAGTTGCTCGTCCGCAAGCAGATCTACACCGAGCCCGGCGCCGGACGTTCCATGACGTTCGCCGTCGCGCGCATTCCTCATTCCCCTCGAAAGGAGCCCGACCATGTCTGAGGGAGGAATCCTGTCCGTCGTTGGCATCGGCCCGGGCGATGGCGCTCACGCCACGCCCGCCGCCCTGGAGGCCATCCGGAATGCCCAGGTGGTGGTGGGCTACCGCACCTATATCAAGCTCGTGCGCCATCTCCTCGAGGGCAAGGAAGTGGTGCAGACGGGCATGACGGAGGAGATCGGCCGCGCCCGCGCCGCGGTGGAGCGCGCCCGGGCCGGTGCCAACGTGGCGCTCGTCTCCTCCGGGGATGCCGGTGTCTACGGCATGGCGGGGCTCGTCTTCGAGGTGCTGCGGGAGATCGGTTGGAAGCGGGGGGAGGCCCCCACGCTCAACCTGGTGCCCGGCATCACCGCGGCCAACTCCTGCGCCTCGCGCGTGGGCGCTCCGCTGGTCCACGACAGCTGCACCATCTCCCTGTCGGATCTGCTCACGCCGTGGGCCGTCATCGCCAAACGCATCGAGGCCGCCGCGTCGTCCGACTTCGTCATCTCGCTCTACAACCCCGCGAGCGGGCGGCGCACCCGGCAGATCGTGGAGGCCCACTCCATCATCCGCCGCTACCGCGAGGGCTCCACTCCGGTGGCGCTGGTGAAGGGCGCCTACCGCGAGGCGGAGAAGGTGGTGATGACCGACCTCGATCACTTCCTGGACTACGAGATCGGCATGCTGACCACGGTCATCGTGGGCAACTCGCACACCTTCTTCTTCGAGGGCTACATGGTGACGCCGCGAGGCTACACGCGGAAATACACCCTCGAGGGAGACGTGCTCCCCGGGCAGCAGCCGGGCCGTTCACTCGTCGTTCGCGAAGAGGAGGTCTGAACCATGGCACGCGTGGGACGTCTTGCGGGTGCGTTGCTCGCCTCCACCGAGGGGGCGTTCTTCCTGGTGGGAGATCTCAAGGAGCCGTGTGACTGGGCCGCGGCGGGCTTCGAGCCTCCCGCTCAGCTTCCCGGGGTGGAGTTGCCCTTCGTGCGGCTCTCTCCGGTGCGCCCGGTGGAGGTGGCCGCGCCGCTGTTGGTGATGGAGCTCGAGGGCGAGGCCCTGGCGCGGCTGCTCTTCGAGCGGCTGGTCATCCGTCGCAACGGCTCGGTGTCGGAGCGGCTGTGGCGGGTGGTGACGGAGAACGAGGCCCGGCCGGAGACGGACGCCCGCTGGCTCGGTCTGGTGCCCGGACATGTCTGGGAATTGGTGCGCGACTCCGTCCTGCGCTGCTCGTGAGGAGAAGACAATGAAGGTCTACATCATCGGTGCCGGACCCGGAGATCCGAAGCTCATCACCGTGCGCGGGGCCGAGCTCGTCGAGCAGTGCCCCGTGGTGCTCTACACCGGCTCGCTCGTCCCGCAGGCGGTCATCGCCCGGGCCCGGCCGGATGCGCGGGTGCTCGACTCCTCGTCCATGACGCTCGAGCAGATCATCGACGTGCTCAAGGAGGCCCATGCCGCGGATCAGGACGTGGCCCGCGTGCACACGGGAGATCCGTCCATCTTCGGCTCCACCGCGGAGCAGATGCGCAGGCTCGTCGAGCTCGGCATCCCCTACGAGATCATCCCGGAGTGTCTTCCTTCACCGCCGCTGCCGCGGTGCTGGGCAAGGAACTGACGCTGCCCGAGCTGTCACAGACGGTCATCGTCACCCGCGCCGAGGGACGCACCCTCATGCCAGAGGGAGAGAAGCTGGAGGATCTGGCGCGCCACCGTGCCACCCTGGCGCTCTTCCTCAGCGCGGGCCTCATCCGCGACGTGGTGGAGAAGCTGCTGCCCTCCTACGGGCCGGACTGCCCCGTGGCGGTGGTGCAGAAGGCCACCTGGCCGGACCAGAAGGTGGTGCGCGGCACGCTGGCGGACATCGGCGACAAGGTGCGCGCCGAGCGCATCAACGCGACCGCGATGATCCTGGTGGGCGAGGTGTTGGAGGCGAAGGACTTCGCCAACTCGCGCCTGTACGACCCGACCTTCACCCACCGCTTCCGCAGGGGGACGGACGATGCGCCCTGACCGGCCGTTGCGCATTGCCATCACCGGCGCGGCCGGGGTGGGGAAGACGACGCTCGTGAACGCGCTGGCGAGCCGCCTCGGGTTGCCCATCGTTCCCGAGGAGACGCGGGAGTTCGTCCTGCGCACCGGCAAGCGCCTGGCGGAGCTGCCCGTGCCCGAGCGCGCGCGGGTGCTCCGGGAGCTGTGGGCCGTGCGTCGGCGGCGCGAGGACGAGTCGCGCGAGGGCTTCGTGGCGGACAACTGCGCCACGGACTTCGCCGCCTATGCGCTCCAGCACGACTGCGCGGAGCTCGTGCCGGAGTTCTTCGAGTCTCCGGCGCTCGGGGGGCACTACGACGCCCTCTTCGTCCTCCCCTGGGGCGTCATCCCCTATGAGCGGGACGGCGTCCGCAGTGACAGCCCGATGGACGAGATGCGCTACCAGCTCGTCCTCGAGTCGCTCCTGCGCCGCTCCGTTTCCGCCTCGCGGTTGCACTTCGTTCCGGACTCCCTCGCCTCGCTGGAGGAGCGGGTGCGCTTCTGCGAGGAGGCCCTCGGGCGTGGGCGGGACGAGCGCCGGGGCGGCTTCGTGTCCCTGGTGGGCGCGGGGCCGGGCGATCCGGGGCTGCTCACCGTGCGGGCGCTCACCCTGCTGCAACAGGCGGAGGTGGTGGCCTACGACGCCCTCATTCCCCCGGCGGTGCTCGCGGAGATCGGCCCCCAGGCGGAACGCATCCTCGTGGGCCACCGCAATCAGGGCTCCACCCAGGCTGGTTACCGGCTGCATCCGGCGGTGCTCGAGCGGGCCCGCGCCGGGCGGCACGTGGTGCGCTTGAAGCAGGGAGATCCGTTCATCTTCGGGCGAGGCGGTGAGGAGGCGGAGGAGCTGCTCGAGGCGGGCATCGCCTACGAGGTGGTGCCCGGCATCTCGGCCGCGCTCGGGGCCGCCGCCTGTGCTGGCATCCCGCTCACCCACCGGCAGTACGCCTCCGACGTGTCCTTCGTCACGGGGCATGATCTCGAGGGGCCTCGCAGCCTCACGCAGTGGGAGAAGCTGGGCGCGGCCGCGGGCACGCTGGTGCTCTTCATGGCCACCCGGAAGCTGGAGGCCAACCTGGCCCGGCTGGTGGCGTGTGGACGCAGCCCCCAGACGCCCGCGGCCTACATCGCCGCGGCCACCTCGCCCGAGCAGGTGGTGGTGGTGGGCACCCTGGAGACGCTCGCCGCGCGGGTGCGGGAGCACGACGTGCTGGGGCCGCCGGCCCTGGTGGTGGTGGGCGAGGTGGTGCGGCTGCGCGAGCGCCTCGCGTGGTTCGAACGACAGGAGCGTGGAACGTGAACGCGAGGCCGACGAAGGGACTGCTGGTCGTCTACACGGGAGAGGGCAAGGGGAAGACCACGGCCGCGCTCGGCGTGGTGTTCCGCGCGCTCGGCCGGGGGATGAAGCCCGCGGTGGTGCAGTTCATCAAGGGCAAGTGGAAGACGGGCGAGCGCACCTACGCGGAGACCATCCCCGGGCTCGTCTTCCTCACCATGGGACGCGGCTTCACCTGGGAGAGCGAGGACATCTCCCGGGACAAGCGGGCCGCCCAGGAGGCCTGGGCCGAGGCCCGGCGGCTGATGACGAGCGGCGAGCACGAGGTGGTGGTGCTCGATGAGCTGACGTACGTGCTCAACTACGGCTTCGTCCCCGTGGACGAGGTGCTGGAGGCGCTGGCGGCACGGCCCTCCCACGTGCATGTGATCATCACCGGGCGCTCCGCTCCGGAGCCCCTGGTGGCGGCGGCGGAACTCGTCACCGAGATGCGCAACGTGCGCCACCCCTTCGAGAAGGGCATTCCCGCGCAGGTGGGGCTCGACTTCTGATGGACGGCGCTCCTCTGATTCCCCGGCTGGTGGTGGCGGGCACGTCCAGCGGCGTGGGCAAGACGACCGTCATGGTGGCCCTCACCCGGGCGTTCCAGGCACGCGGCCTGAAGGTGGCCACCTTCAAGTGCGGTCCGGACTACCTCGACCCGAGCTACCACGCGCGCACCTCCGGGGCACCGTGCCACAACCTCGATGGCTGGTTGATGGGCCGCGATGCCGTCGTCTCCACCTTCCGGCACGCCAGCCAGGGCCATGACGTGGCGCTCATCGAGGGGGTGATGGGGCTCTATGACGGGGCCTCGCCGGACTCGGAGGAGGGCTCGGCGGCGCAGGTGGCCAAGTGGCTGGCGGCGCCCGTGCTCGCGGTGGTGGATGTCTCGGGCATGGCGCGCACCATCGCCGCCATCGGCACCGGGCTGGCGGCGTTCGATCCGGAGCTGAAGGTGGCGGGCCTCTTCGCCAACCGCGTGGGCAGCCGGAGCCACCTGGAACTGCTCCAGCGTGCGGCGCGTGGCACGGCGGTGCCGGTGGTGGGGGGACTGCCCGCCCAGGAGTCTCTCGCCTTTCCCGAGCGCCACCTGGGCCTGCTCACCGCTTCCGAGGAGAGCATCCCCTCGGGGCACTTCGACGCCTGGGGCACGCTGCTCGCCGAATGGAATGACCCGGAGGCCTTCCTTCGCCTCGCGCGAGAGGCCCCGGCCCTGCCGGAGGCACCGGAGGAGGACCGCTCGGATGCCCCCGTCACCTGCCGCATCGCGGTGGCCCAGGATGCCGCCTTCCATTTCTATTACGCGGACAACCTGCGGCGGCTCGAGCGGCTCGGCGCCCAGTGCGTGCCCTTCTCGCCGCTCTCGGACGAGGCGCTCCCTCCGGACGTGCACGCCGTCTACCTCGGAGGCGGCTACCCGGAGCTGCATGCTCAGCGGCTGGCCGACAACCAGTCCCTGCGGCGCGCGCTCTCCGACTTCGCCGCGCGCGGTGGCCCCATCTACGCCGAGTGCGGCGGGATGATGTACCTCAGCCAGGCCATCCGCACCCTCGAGGGCCAGGACTTCCCCATGGTGGGGCTCGTGCCCGGAGTGGCGGTGATGGCGCCCAAGCTCCAGGCGCTCGGCTACGTGGAGGTGGAGACGACGGTGCGCACCGTACTGGGTGGAGCGGGGTTGCGCTTCCGCGGGCACCAGTTCCGCTACTCCACGTTGGAGGGCGTCCCCGAGCAGGGGGAGTGCTGCGCATCCGCAAGCGTCGTGGCGGCACCATCCATACCGAGGGTTTTGGCCCGCCCAACGTGCTGGCCTCCTACGTCCACGCCCACTGGGCCTCCAACCCCCTGGTCGCCGAGGGACTCGTGGCTTCGGCGCGGGCCTTCAAGGAGCAACGGACATGACGGCCGCCCTGGCCACGCCGGAGGGGGAAGCGCCGTCCCTGGAGGGAGGCGGGAGGGTGCTCGTGGTGCGCTTCGCCCGTCCGCACGCCGTCCTCTCGTGGGCCCTCCTCAACGGGGGCCGCCGGCGTGCCCGGGCGGTGGTGTGGCGGCAGGTGCGTGACGACGAGCTCGTCCCGGGAGTGGATCCGCTGGCACTGCTCACGGCCAGCCTCGGGGAGGAGCCACCGGAGGAGACGGTGGGCCTGCTCACCTCGCGCGACGTGTCCACCTTCGATGACGTGCACCTCGCCTCGGGGGCGCTCTCGGCGCGCTGCGTGGCCACGGTGGGGCTGGGCAACGCGCTGGCGGCTGGGGATGAGCCCGGACCCCTGCGGAGCGTGGGCACCATCAACCTGCTGTGCCGGTGTCTCAGCCGCTCTCGGAGAGCGCGCTGGTGGAGGCCCTGGCGCTCGCGGCGGAGGCCCGGACGGCGGCCCTCATGGAGGCGCGAGTGCCCAGCCGCCGCTCGCTGCGGGTGGCCACCGGGACGGGCACCGACTGCATCGTGGTGGCGGCTCCGGAAGGGCCCGGAGGAGAGCAGTACATGGGCAAGCACACCCGGCTCGGCAGCCTGCTGGGAGGCGCGGTACGAGAGGCCACCGCGCGCGGGGTGCGCCGTTGGCTGGAAGAGCGAGGGATGCGGTGAGCGGGAAGATCGTCCTGGTGGGCGGTGGCGTGCGCTGTGGCAAGAGCCGCTTCGCGCTCGAGCTGGCCCAGAAGCTGGGAGCGCGGCGCACCTTCATCGCCACCTCCGAGCCCTTCGACGAGGAGATGCGTGAGCGCGCGCGGCGCCACCGCGAGGAGCGGGTGGGGCTCTTCGAGACGGTGGAGGAGCCGCGCCGGCTGTGCGAGGTGCTGGAAGAGGACACGGCGGACGTGACGGTGGTGGACTGCGTGACGCTGTGGCTGTCCAACCTCCTGCTTCGGGGGGACGCGCCGGAGACCATCCTGGGCGAGGTGGATCGGCTGGTGGGAGTGCTGCAGCGGCGGCGGAGCGCCACCATCCTGGTGACCAACGAGGTCGGCATGGGCCTCGTCCCCGAGACGCCGTTGGGACGGACCTTCCGCGACGTGAGTGGGGGAGCGCACCAGCGCCTGGCGGCCGCGGCGGACGAGGTGTACTTCGGCGCGCTCGGGCTGCTGCTGCGCATCAAACCGGGCGACTGGTTGGTGGGGGCGGGCGGATGATCGACGGGGGACTGCATGCGGTCCTGGTGCTGGTGGCCGCGCTCGTGGTGGACCTCACCTGGGGCGAGCCCCCCACGGTGCTGCACCCCGTGGTGTGGATGGGACGCCTGCAACGGCGCCTGCGCCGGCTGGCGCCCCGTGCGCCCGTTCCCGCCTTCCTCCACGGCCTGGTGATGGCGGTGACGGGTCCCGCCGTCTTCGGACTCGGAGCGTGGGCCCTGCTGCGCCTCGTGTCCCCCTGGCCCCTCGTGCAGCTCGCGCTCGAGGTGTACCTGCTCAAGAGCGCCTTCGCGGTGCGGGCCCTCGCCGAGGCGGGCCCGGCCGTCTTCCGCGCGCTGCGCGAGGGGGATGCGCCCGCGGCACGCTTCGCCTTGCGCAGCCTCGTGTCGCGCGACACCTCGGGCCTCGAGCCCCCGTTGTTGGCGGCGGCGGCGGTGGAGTCGGTGGCGGAGAACACCTCGGACTCGGTGGTGGCGCCGTTGCTCTTCTACGCGGTGGCGGGCGTCCCCGGGGCGCTCGCGTACCGGGCGGCCAACACCCTGGATGCGATGATTGGCTATCGCGGAGAGCTGGAGTGGTTGGGCAAGGCCGCCGCCCGGCTGGATGACGTCCTCAACCTGGTGCCCGCGCGCCTGTCCGCCGCGCTGCTCGTGCTGGCGTGCGCGCTGTGTGGTGCGTCTCCGGCCCGGGCGGTGCTCTCCTGGTGGCGCGATGGCGCCGCCACCGAGAGCCCCAACGCCGGCCGGCCCATGGCCGCGGTGGCCGGAGGGCTGGGGGTGGAGTTGGAGAAGGTGGGGCACTACCGGTTGGGTGCCGGAGGACGCCAGCCGGGAGCGGAGGACATCCGCCGGGCGGTCTTCCTCATGGTGGCGGCCTCGTTGCTGGCCGCGGCGTTGACGGCCGCCTATGTCTATGGGGAGGGGTTCCGTGTTGCCCTCGCCTCGCCCTGAGTTGCGGCACCTGGAGCCCACTCCTCATGGAGGGGACGCGGCGCCCGGGTGCGTGGACTTCAGCACGGGCGTCTCTCCGCTGCCTCCTCCGGAAGCGGTGCTCGAGGCCTTCCGGGCCGCGGACGTGCGGCGCTACCCGCACCCCACCGGGCTTCCCCTGCGCGAGCGCGTGGCCGAGCTGCATGGACTGCCGCTCGACGGGGTGGTGGTGGGCAATGGCTCGGTGGAGCTCATCTGGGCCCTGGCTCGCGCCTTCGCCGGCCCGGGCCGGAGCGCGGTGGTGCTCACCCCCGCCTTCGCGGAGTACGCCCAGGCGGTGCGCGCCAGCGGGGCCACGGTGGAATGCCTCGCCGCCGAGGGGCCGCCCTTCGCGTGGAACCTCGAGGCGTTGCTCGCCATGCTCCGCCGCCACACGCCGTCCCTGCTCTTCGTGTGCCGGCCGAGCAATCCCTGCCTCGCCGTCTTCCCGCTGGAGGCGGTGCGGGCCGCGGCGGCGGCCTCGCCCGAGACGCTGGTGGTGGTGGACGAGGCCTACCAGCCGCTCTTCGAGGGCGTGCCTTCCCTGAGTCCGGGAGGCAATGTCGTGGTGCTGCGCTCCCTCACCAAGGTGTTCGCCCTGCCGGGGTTGCGGCTCGGCTACTTGCTGGGAGAGCCACGGCTGCTTCGCGCGGTGCAGGCCTCCCTTCCGCCCTGGAACGTGTCGGCGCCGGCGCTGGCGGCGGGCCGGGTGGCGCTCGACTGTCTCGGTCAGGTGGACGCGGTGAGGGCGGAGGTGGCCCGGCTGCGGAGCGCGCAGCACTCACTCCTGACCGAGGCCGGAGCCCGGGTGGACGCCTCCGGGGGCACGTTCCTCCTGTGCCGGGTGCCCGAGGCTCGTGCCTTCGCCACGGCCGCGGCCCAGGCCGGCATCCGGGTGCGGGACTGCACCAGCCTCGGCCTTCCGCATCACATCCGCCTCGGCGTGAGACTCGAGGCGGACCATCCCCTTCTGCGCGCCGCCCGGCGGCGTGTCCGGGAGTCGCTCGAATGAAGGCCCGTACCCTGATGATCCAAGGCACCGCGTCCAGCGTGGGCAAGAGCCTGCTGGTGACGGCCCTCTGCCGCATCTACGCGCGGCGGGGCTTCAAGGTGGCGCCCTTCAAGTCGCAGAACATGGCGCTCAACTCCGCGGTGACGCCGGATGGAGCGGAGATTGGCCGGGCCCAGTACGCCCAGGCCGAGGCGGCGCGAGCGGTGCCGTGCGCGGAGATGAATCCCATCCTCCTCAAACCGGAGACGACGTCGGGCTCCCAGGTGGTGGTGATGGGCCGGGTGCTGGGGAGCATGCACTTCCGCGACTACCACCGGCGCAAGCCCGAGCTGCGCGAGGTGGTGGGACAGGCGTTGGACGCCCTGCGCGAGCGCCATGAGTTGGTCATCATCGAGGGGGCGGGCAGCCCGGCGGAGGTGAACCTCAAGGATCGGGATCTCGTGAACATGTGGGTGGCCGAGCGAGCCGACGCCCCGGTGGCGCTGGTGACGGACATCGAGCGGGGAGGGGCGCTGGCGGCGCTGGTGGGGACGCTGGAGCTGCTCGAGCCCTCGGAGCGGGCGCGGGTGGGGGCCCTGGTGGTGAACAAGTTCCGCGGTGATCCAACCCTGTTCGAGGGAGGGGTGCGCTTTCTGGAGAAGCGGTGTGGCATCCGCGTGGCCGGAGTCATCCCCCACCTGGGCGACACGGGCATCGCCAGTGAGGACTCGTTGGATCTGCGCAAGGGAGAGCCGGAGGCGCGGGGTGGGGCACTGGTGTGCATCTTGAGATTGCCGCGCCTGTCCAACTTCGATGAGTTCGAGCCGCTGGCGCGCGAGCCGGGAGTCGAGGTGCGCTGGTGCGAGCGGCCCGAGGAACTGGAGGGAGCGCGGCTCGTCATCATCCCGGGCACCAAGTGCACGGCGAACGATCTGGCCTGGCTGAGGCGCACGGGCCGGCGGGAGCGCTGGTGCGGCGGGTGCACGAGGGCCAACCGGTGTTGGGCATCTGCGGGGGCTACCAGATGATGGGCGAGCGCATTCTCGATCCGCTGGGCGTGGAGTCGTCGGAGCCGGATGTGGCGGGACTGGGCCTGCTGCCGGTGGTGACGCGCTTCGAGAAGGAGAAGTCCACCGCGCCGGTGTCCCTACGGCTCGGCGAGGGGCTGCCGGGAATGCGCGCCGCGGGAGGCTCCGAGGTGCGGGGCTACGAAATCCATTGTGGGCAGGTGACGGTGGCGCCGGGCGCACAACCCTTTGGCATGCGAGTGCGGCCAGGGGCGGGCCAGGAGCCCGAGGGGTGTGTGGCCCGGGAAGGGAAGGTGGCGGGGACCCTCGTGCACGGCCTCTTCGAGAACGTGCCGGTGCGGCGGGCGTTGCTGTCGGAGCTCGGTGTGATGACCGCGGGTTTCTCTCCGGCCGACCCTTACGAGGTGCTCGCTGATCACTTCGCGAGTGCTCTGGATCTCGCATACATTGATCAACTGGTAGGGTTGTGAACACGTGGGGGAAATGACATGAGCAATCGAATGGTGGAGACGACGCGGGAGCCTTGGGTCATTCCGACGCCGGACGTGGCGGCGGCCGGCCATGCGCGGGAAAGACAATCCCGTCTGACCAAGCCCCCGGGCAGCCTGGGGGCGCTGGAGGATGCGGCGGTGAAGCTCGCCGCGTTGCAGGGTACGTCCCTGCCTCGGAGCCGGCCCGCGGCGGCCCTGCTCTTCGCGTCGGATCATGCCGTCACCCGTCACGGCATCTCTCCCTATCCCCAGGCCGTCACCGGGGCCATGGTGGAGAACTTCCTTCGGGGTGGCGCGGCCTCGAGCGTCCTGTGTCGGCACCTGGGCGTGCCGCTGCGCGTGGTGGACGTGGGGGTGGTGCGACCGCTCGCGCACGTGCCCTCCGAGGGGGTCTCCTTCCGGCGCGACCCGGTGGCGGACGAGCCGGGAGGACCTGCGGGTGGAGGATGCGATGAGCGAGGACTCCTTCCGGCGCGCGTTGGCGGCGGGGGCCGCGGAGGTGGACAAGCTTCCGGACGACGTCCGCCTGGTGGTGCTGGGAGAGATGGGGATCGGCAACACCACCGTGGCGGCCGCGGTGGCGGCCCTGCTGCTCGGGCGGGAGGCGGAGGAGGTGGTGGGCAGGGGGACGGGAGTGGACGAGGCGGGCCGGCGCGCAAGGTGGAGGTGGTGCGCGATGCGGTGCGGCGGCTCCGGGGCGCGACTCCCGAGCGTATCGTGCAGTCCGCCGGGGGACGGGACATCGCCGCCCTGGTGGGCGCGGCGGCGCGAGCCATCGAGCGGCGCAAGGCCGTGCTGGTGGACGGCTTCATCGTCTCGGTGGCCATGCTGGCCCTGGAGCGCATGGCCCCGGGAGCGCGGGAGTGGATGCTGTTCGCGCACCGTTCGGCGGAGGCGGGCCACCGGCACGTCCTGGAGGCACTCGGCGCGAGGCCGCTGCTCGAGCTGGGAATGCGGCTGGGTGAGGGCAGTGGCGCGCTGACGGCCCTGCCGCTGGTGGACGCCGCGTGCGCGCTTCACGCGGGCATGGCCACCTTCGAGGAGGCCGGGGTTCCAGACCGAGAGCAGGGCTGATGCCGATTCCTCCGGTGCTTCGGGGGGCCCGTGCGGCCTTCGCCTTCTACACCCGCATTCCCGTGGGGGGCTTCCCCTACGCACCGGCGGACTGGCAGTGGGCCTCGGGCTGGTTCCCCTGGTGGGAGCGAGCCTCGGTGGGCTGTTGGCGTTGATCTGGCTGGCCGTCGAGCGCGCGGGGCCCCTGGTCGCCGCCGCGCTGGTGGTGGGCGTGGGGATGCTGCTCACGGGGGCGCTCCACGAGGACGGCCTGGCCGACACCGCCGACGCACTCGGGGGCGCGTATGACCGCACGCGCCTCTTCGAGATCCTCAAGGACAGCCGCATCGGCTCATTCGGTGCGGCGGCGCTGTGTGTCGTGTTGGTGCTGCGCATCGCGCTGCTGGCGAGACTCGATGAGGCCGCGCCCTTGGCGCTCGTGTTGAGCCAGTGCCCGGCGCGCACCCCTCCCATCTGGCTGATGGTGAGCCTGCCCTATGTGTCGAGCGATGCGACCTCACGTAGCCGGAGCATGGTGCGTGTCTCCGGAGCCCAGGCGATGCTGGCCACCGCCTGTCCCGTGCTGCTGATGGGAGCGCTGCTCTGGCGGGGAGGGTTGGAGGCGGCCACCGCGTGGGCGCTCCTGGCGGCCGCCGGCCTCACCACGCTCGTGTGCGGCTGGCGCTTCTGGGTGCGCGCGGGTGGCATCACCGGGGACTTCCTCGGGGCCACGCAGCAGGTGGGGGAATGCGCCCTGCTGCTCGTGCTGGCGCTGGCTCGGGGTGAGGTGGCCTGAAGATGCTGGGTAGCCATGGCTCACTCCTTTGAGTGATTCGGCGGGATTCGGCGGTTATTAGGGTGGCTGCCGCACACGCTGAAAGGAAACCTCCATGACCACCCAGACGGATTCGCTCGCCGAGCGCGCGGGCAAGATCTCTGGCAGCTATCTCACCACCCGGGACGGCACCCAGATCTACTTCAAGGACTGGGGCCCGAAGAATGGCAAGCCCATCGTCTTCTCTCATGGCTGGCCACTCACCGCGGACGCCTGGGAGGATCAGATGCTGTTCCTGTCGGCGCGGGGGTACCGCACCATTGCCCACGATCGCCGCGGTCACGGCCGCTCGTCACAGCCGTGGGACGGCCACGACATGGACACCTATGCCGATGATCTCGCCCAGCTGACCGCCGCGCTCGGCCTCGAGAAGGCCATCCATGTCGGCCACTCGACCGGAGGCGGCGAGGTCACGCGCTATATCGGCCGTCACGGGACCGCGCGCGTCGCCAAGGCCGTGCTCATCGGCGCGGTTCCGCCGATCATGCTCAAGACCGACTGGCACCCGAATGGCCTGCCCATGGACGTGTTCGACGGTATCCGCGCCGGGGTGCTCGGTGACCGCTCGAGCTTCTTCAAGGAACTGAGCATCGCGTTCTACGGTTTCAACCGTCCGGGCGTGAAGGTCTCGGAAGGTCTGCGCGACAGCTTCTGGATGCAGGGCATGATGGGCGGGCTGAAAGCAGAGTACGACTGCATCAAGGCCTTCTCGGAGACTGACTTCCGCGCCGATCTCGCCAGGTTCGACGTGCCGACGCTGGTGATGCACGGCGACGACGATCAGATCGTGCCGATTGACGGCGCGGCGAAGCTCACGGTCTCGCTGGTCAAGGGCGCGCGGCTCAAGAGCTATCCAGGCTTCAGCCACGGCATGTGCTCGATCAACAAGGACGTCATCAACCGCGACCTGCTGGCCTTCATCCAGGAGTAGGGCAGGAGGAGGGCACGTGCCCTGCCTGTTCGACGGGCCGCGCGGGTTTCCGGATGCGATGGAGCCCACTCTTCCATCGCGTGGACCTCTTTGGTTCACTTCTGGGGCACATGAACCTGGACCGTCAGATCCGGCGCATCTTCGGACTCGAGAAGTCCTCGAGTCCTCCGCCGAAGCCTCCCTGGCCGCCGAGGATGCAACCCTGGCCTACGCGGGCTATCCCATGTTGCGTCAGGCGGACTGGTTCTTGACCCTCCCCGTATTGGAGCGTTGGCGGGCGGAGCGCACACTTTCATTTCCACCAGACTGCTGCGTCTGCTCACGAGCAGCGCATCGGTATCTTCCGGCCCATGCTCATCCAGGCTGGCTGGGTTTTCTCCGCCGCGACCAGGTTCTCACACGGATTCCTCATTGCGAGGAGCATGGGCGTGGCGATGAGGCGCGGCTTCTGGTCCTGGTGAAGTCTTGGAGCGAGTGGGTCTGCCATCTCTCCCTGATTGGACTGAACGAAGTCTTTCTCTCGGAGACTCGGAAACTCAATCAAGCGGGGGACATGCCGCCTCCCTGGCGAGCGTTTCCTGGGTATGGGCCCGTCTCTTCGGGATGGCGGCAAGGCAACGGAGAGGCGTGGCTCCTTCACGCCTGGTCCCCGTTCTGGAGGAACTTGCCCGAGGAGGAGCGGGAGCAATACCGACGACGCTGGGATACTCCCACGGAGTGGCGATTCTGGGTGGTGGACTCCGAGTGAAGGGCATGGGCCGATCCATGTCCCCTCCGTTCAAGATCCGTTGAAGCGAGGGGCCTCGCCCGTGCGCCAGAGGGGATTCTTCCTGGCGCACGGGCGTGCTCTCACTTGAGGATCTCGTACTGCACGGGGATGACGCCGAGGTCGGTATTGGCGATCTGCGTGAACGCTCCGTAGGTGAGGTCCAGGCACGTCGCGCCGCCAAAGCCTCCGCGGTCATTGATGGTCACGGTGACGGACCGGCCCTGGTAGGACACCTTGACCCGGGTGCCGAACGGCAGGGTGTTGTGCGCGGCCTTGAGCGCCAGTCGGTGGAAGGGCTCACCGCTGGCGGTCGGCCATCCCTCGGGGATTTCGCCCACCGCTCCGTACCGGTGGCGTTGCAGGTGGCCAGGGTGCTCACCTGCGATGCATTGGCAGAGGGCACGACCAGGGAGCCCGTCAGGCCGAGCAGGCCCATGACGGTCACGGCAATGGTGGTTCGACGGACGATATTCTTGTTCATGGTGGCCTTCCAGTCTTGCTACCGGGAATCGGGGTAGGTCGCGTCTTCCTGCTTCCGCAGGGACGTGATGCCGCCTAGGAGCAATTGGCTCATTTTTTCGGGTTAAGCGCGTGTCCCCGTGACAGTATGACGCAAAATTCCAACCTCCCGGGACGGTGACGCCATTCGTGTCCAGTAGTCGCCGTGGACATGAACTTCTTCATGATCGCTGAAGAGGTGCACCCCGGAGTCACTGCGCCACCGACTGGCGACGAAAGCTCAAGACTGGGGCTGGAGTGCAAACATGTCCAAGTACTACGAGTTGATGGATGACAGGTATCACCCAGGGCGCTGGCACTTGAGAAGCCCCGTGGATGAGAAGGGTGAGCGGATTGAGCCCTGGCAATTCTTCAAAGGTAAACAGCTCGATCTCCAGGGGAGAATCCGGTTCCCCGTGAAGCCTGTTGGCCTAGCGTTGGACTTCTGCTGGGCCGCACGAAGGAGTCCGGCGCGCTTGGACGAAGCGCACGGCATCCACCACGATCTCTGGCTCCGTGAGCTGCGGGAAGTGTCCGCTCCGGCTGGCGATGATCTGCTTCCCCTGGGGTGACAGGGCGGCGAGGCCGCGCTGGTGTTCCGCTCGTGAGGCGAGGGCTCGAGCCGGGGTGGCCCAGGCCATGGCGGGTTTCCCTCCGTCACGACGACGAGCGGGACGTCTGGGAAGGGGCCCGCGCGTTGGAGGAGGTCGACGGTGCGTGAAACGTGTTCCGTCTCTCCGAGCTCATCCTTTCCGAAGAGCGCACCGAGCGTGCGCTGGGCAAGACGCTGAAAGCCGCCCTGATGCCCGGCCATGACGCTGACGTCCTCGGGAGCGGTGGCATCGAGCAGCACCACGCCCGACACCTCCCCTGGGAATGTCCGGGCGAACAGGTTGACGGCGAGGCCACCGAGCGAATGACCCACCAGGAGGTAGGGCGGGGACAGGTGGGCGTGACTCAGGAGCGCACGAAGCGACTCGACGATGACCTCTCCGGTCTGCGGGATCACCGGCTTCCCGCTGCCGCCCAATCCCTGGGCGGTTGTACGCGAAGACGGTCCCCATCGCGGACAGCGGCTCCCATACCCTGAACCATCCCTCGATGGGGCCACCGGCACCATTGACGAGCACCAGAGTGGGGGAGCCCTGACCCGCGATGATGTACTCGAGGGTCTGACCGTGGATGCGGGCGTTCTGCTTCGGCGGAAGAGGCTTCATGGTGGGAGGGTGCCATTGATCCGGGCTGGAGGGGCTCTTCGCGAGTGTCCTCCAGCATCCCCTTTCCCCCGGATTCTGTTGAAGGCCCGTCCCGATGCGTTAGACACCTTCGGCTCGAACTGGAGGTGGCGCATGGCCGTGCAAGCTGTCGACATCAAGACCCCAGAGGGAACGCTGGACGCCGGGCTGTATCACCCTGACGGAGAGGGACAGTGGCCGGCGGTGCTCCTGATCACGGACGCCATGGGCATCCGTCCCGCGTTCGAGGCCATGGCGAACCGGCTGGTGGCGGCGGGCTACGTCGTGCTGTTGCCCAACGTCTACTACCGGGAAGGCCGCGCGCCGCTGCCCGGCCTGACGGAGGGCTCGTTCGAGGACGAGGCGTTCCGCAAGCGCATCTTCGGGCTCATCGCCTCGCTCACGCCCGAGCGCATCAAGACCGATACCGCCGCGCAGCTCGACTTCCTCTCCGCACAGCCCCAGGTGAAGGGGTCTCGCGTGGGCGTGGTGGGCTACTGCATGGGCGGCGCCATCGCCGTGCGCGTGATGGCCGACTTCCCGGACCGGATCGCCGCGGCGGCCTCGTACCATGGCGGGCGGCTGGCCACGGATGAGCCATCCAGCCCCCACCTGCTCGCCAGCAAGCTCAAGGGCGAGGTCTATTTCGGCCACGCCGATCAGGACTTCTTCATGCCCGCCGAGGCCATCTCGCGGCTGGAGGCGGCCCTGAAGTCGGCGGGTGTCAAACATCAATCCGAGCTCTACGTCGGCGCCCGCCACGGCTTCGCGGTGGAGGGCTCGCCCGTCTACGACAAGGATGCCTCCGAGCGGCACTGGCAGACGCTGCTCGCGTTGTTCGGCCGGACGCTCAAGGGCTGAGGCGCTCAGTCCCAGGCGAGCAGGAGCTGCTCGTGGTGGCGCACCGGGCCAGGGACCAGCCGGGGCGGTTCCACGATCCGTAGCCCGGGCAGTCGACGGGCGAGCACTTCCAGCATCACTCGCGCCTCCAGCCGGGCCAGGCCCGCGCCCACGCAGACATGGACGCCCCGGCCGAAGCCCAGGTGTTGCCCCAGTTGGGGCCGCTTGGGGTCGAAGCTCTCCGGCTCGGGGAAGCGCCGCTCGTCCCGGTTCCCCGAGAGCACCACCAGCAGCACCCGTGCTCCGGCCGGGATCGTCACCCCTCCCAGCTCGGCCTGTGTGGCGGTCTTCCGGGCCAGGATGGCCATCGGCGTCTCGTAACGCATCACCTCCTCGACCACCCGCGGAAGGGTGTGCGGCTCCTCGCGCAGCCGCCGCCAGCGCTCGGGCTGCTCCAGCAGGACGCGTACCGCCATTCCCAACAGGCTGGAGGTGGTCTCGTGGCCGGCGGAGATCAGCAACATCACCATGGCCGCCAGCTCCGCCGCGTCCAGGGTGGTTTCCTCCCTCATCGCCTGGGCCAGCACGGTCAGGCCATCCTCGCGCGGGTGGGCCACGCGCTCGGAGATGAGTTCCGCCACGCAGCGCTGCATGTCCGTCACCCCGCGGACGCACGCGTTCTGCTGCTCCAGCGTCCGGGCCTGGAGCGCCAGCATCATGGTGAGATCGTGGGACCACTTCTTGAAGGAGTCCTTCATCTCCGACGGCAGGCCCATCCACGAGAAGATGACCTGGATGGGCAGCGGGTAGGCCAGTCGGCTGACCAGATCCACCCGCCGATCCTGGGCGAACCCGTCCACCAGTTCCTCGGTGATGCCGCGCACGAGCGGCTCCAGCGCGGCGAGGTTCTCCTTGGTGAACAGCCGGGCGACGATCTGCCGGGAGCGCGTGTGCGCGGGGGATCATCGTAGATCAGGGGAAGGTTGCGGTAGCCCGCGTTCACCGGTACGCCCGGGGCTCCGGCAGCAGCGACTCGAGGATCTGCGAATCGAGGTTCGAGGAGAACCGCTGCGTGTCCTCCAGGGCGGCGCAGATGTCCTCGTGGCGCGTCACCACCCAGGCGCCCATGACTTCACTGAAGAAGACGGGCTGCTCGCGCCGGGCCTGGGTGAAGAGGGCCTGCATGTTCTCGTGATGGGGGGGCACGAAGGGGTTGAAGGTCCTGCCCGAGAAAGGGCAGCCGGATGCGTTCGCGGCCTCTGGACGCGGGGACGTGGGGGAACTCATGGTTTCTCCTGGGTGGCGGCCCGGCGTGGAGGAGACGGTGGCCGGGCTTGCCTCGGGGAGGAACTATGGATGAGGGAGGCCACTGCCTCAATCCTCGAGGGGGAGCCAGGGCGCTCGGCGCCTCACCCGGGGCGGGAGGTGGGCTGGTAGCGCCGCTCGTCCGCCCGGGCCGCGGCTTCTTCCTCTTGCTCGTCGGGAGGGCTAGGGGGCGCGCGTCAGCCGCAGCTCCGAGCCCGCGCGATCGGCGGGAATCGAGAGGCGCAAGGTACGCGTCGCGGCGTCGTAGCGGACGGAGGGGGAGCCCCCGCGGGCGAGGGTCGCGGTGGTGCGGGCCTCGGGCCAGTCGTGGACCACGAGGTCCACGGTCTTCCACCATGCCGGGTAGCTGCCCGTGGGCACGGCCAGCGTCACTTTCAGCGCGTTCGCCTCGACCTGGCAGGAGAAGCGCTGCCGCAGCCGGGCGCCCTTCTTGTAGGCGAAGCTGTGGCCGTCATCGAGGTAGAGCTCGCCCTGGCAGTCCGGTCCCGGGTAGACGCGCAGCTCCAGGGGGCCCTGGGGAACCTGCGCCGTGTGCTGCACCAGCGGCTGTATGGGAAGGATGGCGCCGGCCCGGACGAACACCGGCAGCTCGTCCAGCTTGGGCGTCACCTTCAAGGTCGAGGGCGTGGAGGCATTGGCCGGCGCGGTGCCGTCGCGGGTGCCCTCGACCTTCCGGCCCGTCCAGAAGTCGAACCAGTCACCGGGGGGCAGGGTGACGGGGTACACGTCCGGGTTCTCGGGGAAGGGCGGGGGCGCCACCAGCAGGGCGCGGCCGAGCATGAACTCGTGGCCGGCATCGAGGTCCAGCGGGTGCTTGTCCTCGGTGGCCGAGGGGAACTCGAGGAAGAGGGGACGCATCATGGGCAGACCCGTGCGCGAGTTCTCCTCCGCCAGGGTGTAGAAGTAGGGCAGCAGCCGGTAGCGCGTCTCGATGTAGCGGCGGCGCACGGCCTCGGGCGCGGAGCCGTGGGCCCAGACCTCGTGGTCGCCGGTGCCCTTCTCGGCGTGGTTGCGGTAGAGGGGATTGAAGGCGCCGACCTCATACCAGCGCGTCAGCAGCTCTTCCGGGGTGTGCCCGAGTACCCCCCGACATCGACTCCCGCGAGCGAGAAGCCGCTGAGCCCCAGGTTCAAGAGCATGGGCGTGCTCAGGCGCAGTTGGTTCCAGGTGGCGCTGTTGTCGCCCGTCCAGGTGGCGCCGTAGCGGTGGCCACCGGCGTAGGTGGCGCGGGTGAGGACATACGGCCGTTGCTCGGGCTGGAGCTTCAACAATCCCTCATAGGTGGCGCGCGCGTTCAGCAGGCCGATGACGTTGTGCACCTCGGCATGGGAGGCGTTGCGGCTCTCGAAGCCGGGCTCCTCGATGCGGTGCACCGAGTCGAGCGGCAGGGTCTTGAGGGGAGAAGACCGAGGGCTCGTTCATGTCGTTCCAGTGGCCCGCCACGCCCTGCGCCACCAACTCCTTGTACAGCGAGCCCCACCAGTCACGCGTCTGGGCGCGGGTGAAGTCGGGGAACACCGAGTCGCCGGGCCAGACACGGCCGGAGAAGAGGCTGCCGTCCGGGTTGTGGACGAAGTGGTTGCCGGCGACTCCCGTGTCATACGGCGCGTACCCGGCGCCGGGCACCCGCGCGATGTGCATGTCGGAGATGGTGATCACCCGGAAGTTCTGCTGGCCCAGGTCGCGGATGAGCCCGGGCAGATCCGGGAACTTGCTCTTGTCGACGGTGAAGGCGCGGAAGCGATCCAGGTAGTCGATGTCCAGGAAGAGCACGTCCGAGGGGATCTGATCGGCCCTCAGGCGCGAGGCGATCTCCCGCACACGGGACTCGGGCTCGTAGCTGAAGCGGGACTGCTGGAAGCCGAGCGCCCAGCGCGGGGGCAGGGGCGCGGGCCCGGTGAGGAAGGTGTAGCCCTCGAGCACCTTCTTGGGCTCGGGTCCGTGCAGGAAGTAGTACTCGAGCGGGCCGCCCTCGGCGCCGAAGGAGTAGGCGTCACGCCACTGCTTGCCGAAGTCGAAGTGGGTGCGCCAGGTGTTGTCGAGCAGGATGCCGTGGGCGCGGCCCGCGCGAACGGCCATGAAGAACGGAATGCTCTTGTAGAGGGGATCGGTCGACTCCTGGTTGCGGTAGGCGTCGGTGTTCCAGAGGGTGAAGGCCTGATCGCGGCGGTCGAGCGGGCCGGCCTTGTCGCCCAGGCCGAAGTAGTGCTCGTCCGCGGGCATCTGCTTGGAGAGCTGGAAGCCGCCTCCGAGGAACTGTGTGGGGCGGCCCACCGCGTCGGCCGAGAGCAGGTTGCCCTGGAGATCGAGGATGAGCAGCCGCAGGGGATTCTTCTCGACGCGGACCTCGAGCGCCGCGGTGCGGAAGCCGATGGCGGTCTCGCTCTCAGGCAGGGCCTTCACCTTGACGCGCTGGGCGCGGGCCTCACGCAACACGGCCCACGAGGCGTCTTCTGGCGGGGTGGCTCCCGGGCTGACGCGGATTCTCAGGATGTCGTCACGCAGGGCGGAGATGCGCAGGGTCGCCTCTCCCGCGCGCAGCTCGAGTCCATCGGACAGGGCACGGGAGGAGGTGATGGACGTGAGCGCTTGCGGAGCCGCGGGAGGCGGGGCCGCGGTGAGCCAGAGGGCCGCGAGGAGGGAGAGCATGGAGCCGCTCCCTACCAAAACCCGTCATCCCCGAGTGGGACGGTCCTGCGGATTGCCAGAAGGAAGACGCTGCGTCAGGCGGAGCGGGCCTCCGCCCCTTCCGGTGCCTGGCCCTCGGCTCGCGGGGCCCTGTCCCGTGCCGGGTGGCTGTGACTGCCGTGGCTGCGGGCGTACACCTGGGTGAACTCGGCCCCGAGGAAGAGGATCTGCGCGGAGTAGTAGACCCAGAGCAGCACCACCGCCAGCGAGCCCGCCGCGCCGTAGCTCGACGCCACGGCGCTGCGGCCCAGGTACAGCCCGATGAGGAACTTGCCCAGGCTGAAGAGCAGCGACGTCACGGCGGCCCCCAGCCACACGTCCCGCCAGGACACGTGGGTGTCGGGCAGCAGCTTGTACATCATCGCGAAGAGCACGGTGATGACGCCGAAGGAGATGAGCAGGTTGACGCCCTGCCACATCACCGTCCAGCCGGGCAGCAGGTTGGAGAACCACGCGCCCAGCGCCGCCAGCACGGCGCTCACCACCAGGGACACCAGCAGCAGGAAGCCAATCACCAGCACCATGGCGAAGGACAGGAAGCGGCTGCGCAGGAAGGCGATCACCCCGTTGCGCGGCTTGGGCTTCACGTTCCAGATGTGGTTGAGCGAGTCCTGCAACTGCACGAACACGCCCGTGGCGCCGAAGATGAGGGCGACGAGGCCAAGGGTGGTGGCGAGGATGCCCGCGCCCGGCTTGCGCGCGCTGATCATCATCTGCCCGATGACCTCGGCGCTGCCGCGGCCCACCAGATCCTCCAGCTGCGCCTGGATCTGCCCCCGCGCCGCTTCCTCGCCGAACACCATGCCCGCCACGCTCACGGCGATGACCAGCACCGGGGCGATGGAGAAGAGGGTGTAGTAGGAGAGCGAGGCCGCGAACATCGGAGCGTTGTCGTCACTCCACTCCGAGACCGCCTGCTTGCCGAGCTTGAAGAGTTTCCGGGCACGACGCGCGATCGTCATGCCCGAGCGTTCAGCACATCGTGTGCCAGCGCCCGGTGGGCCCGCTCCACCTTCTCGTCCGAGGGAAGCCCCGCCCCAGGGGGCGAGGACTCCCGCGCGAAGCCGTAATTCTTTCAGGCCTCTTCCAACACTTCGACCGGATCGCCCACGCGCAACACCCCTCCGTGGCGCGCGATGACGTTCTGGCCGAACAGCACCTTGTTGCCGTGGTTGCGGTACGTGGCGAGGGTGCGCAGGGGCTGCTGGGCGGGGTCGGGCCGGGCCGTGCTCGCATCCACGTTGATGAAGACGCAGCGGGCGCACGGCTTGACGAGCACCAGCTCCACCTCGCCGATGCGCAGCCGCTTCCAGCGATCCTCGGCGAAGGGCTCGCAGCCGCTCACCACGAGGTTGGGGCGGAAGCGGTTCATCCGCACCGGCTGGGGCAGACGCGTGTTGAGGTCGACGAGCGAGGCCTCGGAGATGAGCAGGAGCGGATAGCCGTCGGCGAAGCCGACCCGGTCGTCGGGCGCGGCGTACTTGGGATCCACGGGGCGCCGCATGCGCGCGTCCACGTACACCAGCCGCGCGGGCTCGCGCAGGTACGCGGAGAGCCACCGGTCCGCCTCCTCCCCGGCCCAGGCGGCCGAGCAGGTGTCACTCCAGACGGTGATGTCGAGGCGGGGCGCGTCGGCTGGAGGCACGGCCACCGCGAGCTCGGGCATGCCGGGCGCCGACAGGTGGAGGCCCTCGGGCACGGGCACGGCCCGCAGGTGCACGAAGCCGGGCAGCTCGCGCCCCGTCATGCAGGAGCCGTCCGGCCGCACCGCCATCCAGCGGCGATCATGTTGCAGTCCGAGGGGCTCCACCGTGGAGTGGGTCAGCGGCAGCTCCGCGCAGGACTTGAGGGGGTAGATGGAGAGGGAGGAGAGCGTGGGCACCGGCCTTTGTGCCTGATTTCACGCCCAGGCGCACCTGGACGCCTCCCCTCCAGGAAGGCAAGAGGATCCCATCCGCCATATTGGCGTTCCCTCTACCTTGACGGAGAAAGGCCCGGGCGGTAATTACGGCTTTCTCATGCTGTAGCGCGCTTCGCTGGCCGTCGAGGAGCGGGGGCGCGGGTGAGGAATCTCGCCGAGGGCATCGGTCCACGGGGGCCGTTGTCCGGCGCACGTACGGCCCGGCCTCGCACGAGGGGCGGGCCGTTCTTTTTTCCGTCGGGGTCCGCCATGTCCGTGTCTTCCTTGTCATCGCCCGGGTTCTCGCCCGAGGAACTGCGCGCCACCTCCGAGGAACTGCTCGACGCCCCCGCCGAGCGGGTGCTCGCGTGGGTGGAGCGGCGCTTCGGGGCTCGCGCGGCCATCGCCTCGAGCTTTGGCGCGGAGGACATGGTCCTCATCGATCTGGCACGAGAGCACGCGCCGAGCCTGCGCCTGTTCACGCTGGATACGGGACGGCTGCCGCCGGAGACCTACGAGGTGATGGACGTGGTGCGCCGCCGCTATGGGGTGGAGATCGAGACGTTCTTCCCCGAGCGCGCGCGGGTGGAGGCGCTGGAGTCCACCAAGGGGTACTTCTCGTTCAAGCAGAGCATCGAGGAGCGCAAGGAGTGTTGCGGTGTGCGCAAGGTGGAGCCGCTCAAGCGCGCGCTGGCGGGGCGGGAGGCGTGGGTGACGGGGTTGCGGCGCGAGCAGTCCGTCACGCGCACCGAGGTCCAGGCGCTCGAGGTGGACGGGACGCATGGCCTGCTCAAGGTGAACCCGCTCGCCCGGTGGACGTCCCGGGAAGTGTGGGCGTACATCAAGGCGCACGGAGTCCCCTACAACGTGCTGCATGATCGCGGCTACCCTTCCATCGGCTGCGCACCCTGCACGCGCGCGGTGAAGCCCTATGAGGACGAGCGTGCGGGCCGCTGGTGGTGGGAGTCGCCCGACAACCGCGAGTGCGGTCTGCACGTGAAGCGCTGAATGAATTCCAGGATCCAGTTCCGAGTGACGGTCTCATGAGCACGCCCGTGGACTTCCCCGTCTGCCTTCGTCTGGAGGGCCGGCGGGTGCTTCTGGTCGGAGCCGGCACCATCGCCGAGGAGCGGAGCCGGCAGCTCGTCGAGGCGGGAGCCCGGTTGCGCGTGGTGGCGCCGGTGGTGGGCGCCTCCATCCGCCAGCTCGCGGACGCGGGCCGTCTGGAGTTGCTCGAGCGCGCCTGGCGGTCCGGGGACACGCGGGGGCAGGAACTGGTGTTCGTGGCCACGGATGACTCGCGGGTGAGCGAGGCCGTGGCGGCCGAGGCCCGCGCGAGCGGCATATGGCTCAACACGGCGGACGTGCCGGAGCTGTGTGACTTCACGCTGCCGTCGGTGGGCCGGCGCGGACCCATCGTCGTGGCGGTGTCCACCTCGGGCCAGGCGCCCGCGCTGGCGCGGCTGCTGCGCCAGCGGTTCGTGGAGCAGGTGTTGCCCGGGCACGTGCGGCTCGCGCGGCTGATGGGGTGGCTGCGCAAGCGTCTGCCGCAGGGGCCCGCGCGGATGCGGCTGCTCAAGGACCTGGTGGAGGGCGAGGCGGGGGAGTTGCTGGTGCGCGGACGGAGCCGGGAAGCCTGGGCCCGGGTGCGCACCGCGCTCGAGACTTTTGGAGAGAAGAAATGAGTCAACACGTCGAGGGCATCGTGTACCTGGTGGGCGCGGGTCCGGGAGATCCCGGCCTGCTCACGCTGCGCGCGGCCCGGCTGCTCGCGAGCGCGGACACGGTGGTGTACGACCGCCTCATCCACCCGGAGGTGCTCGCGCATGCCCGGCCCCACGCGCGGCTGGTGTTCGTGGGCAAGGAGGGCGGGGGCGAGTCGGTGGCGCAGGAGGAGATTCACGCGCTGCTCATCGCCCAGGCGCGGCTGGGCCGCTCGGTGGTGCGGCTCAAGGGGGAGACCCCTTCGTGTTCGGCCGGGGTGGGGAGGAGGCGCTCGCGCTGGAGGCGGCGGGCATCGCCTACGAGGTCGTCCCGGGTGTCTCCAGTGGACTGGCGGCGCCGGCGGCGGCGGCCATTCCCGTCACCCACCGGGGCGTGTCGGGCTCGGTGACGTTCGCCACCGCGCACCGCACGGGCCAGGCGCCGGACTGGGCGCACCGGCGGGCGCGGAGACGCTGGTGCTCTTCATGGCGGGCCGTCGGCTGGAGGAGGTGACGCTCGCGCTCATCGCCGCGGGCCGCGCGCCGTCCACTCCGGCGGCGATCGTGGAGGCGGGCACCTGGGCGCACCAGCGCGTGCTCGAGGCGCCGCTGGCGTCCATCGCCGCGCGGACCCGGGAGGAGGCCGTGGGTTCTCCCGCCCTGCTGGTGGTGGGTGAGGTCGTTTCCCTCCGGGCCCAACTGCCCACGCTGGCCAGGACGCGGCCGGGCATGGCGGGGCCGGAACAATTTCTCAAGGTCGAGGCGGGACATGAGTGAGACGTTGGCGGCGAGGCACTCGCACCTCGCGGTGCTCGAGGCGGAGAGCATTCACATCCTCCGGGAGACGGCGGCGGAGTTCGCCCGCCCGGTGATGCTCTACAGTATTGGCAAGGACTCCCAGGTGCTCTTGCACCGGCGCGCAAGGCGTTCCATCCGGCGCCCCTGCCGTTTCCCCTGCTCCACGTGGACACCACGTGGAAGTTCCGGGAGATGTACAGGTTCCGGGACGAGTTCACGGCGCGCCACGGGTTGAACCTCCTGGTGCACCAGAACAAGAAGGCGCTCGCCGAGGGCATCAACCCCTTCGACCATGGCAGCCAGAAGTACACGCACGCCATGAAGACGCAGTCGCTGCTCGAGGCGCTCGCGCTGCACGGCTTCGACGCGGCGTTCGGCGGTGCCCGCCGCGACGAGGAGAAGTCCCGGGCCAAGGAGCGCGTGTATTCCTTCCGTGACCGGCACGGGCAGTGGGAGCCGCGCAAGCAGCGGCCCGAGCTGTGGAACCTCTACAACGGCCGCATCGACGCGGGCGAGAGCATGCGCGTCTTCCCGCTGTCCAACTGGACCGAGCTGGACGTGTGGCACTACATCCTCAAGGAGCGCATCCCCGTGGTGCCGCTGTACTTCGCCGCCGAGCGCCCGGTGGTGAGCCGCAACGGCCAGTGGATCATGGTCGATGACGAGCGCATGCGGCTGCGGCCGGGCGAGAAGCCCGTGAACAAGCGGGTGCGCTTCCGCACCCTGGGCTGCTATCCGCTCAGTGGCGCGGTGGAGTCCTCGGCGGCGTCCGTCGAGGACATCATCACCGAGATGGTGGAGTCCCGCGTGTCCGAGCGGCAGGGCCGGCTCATCGATCACGACGAGGAAGGCTCGATGGAGCTCAAGAAGCGCGAGGGGTATTTCTAAGATGAGCGCCGAGACTCAGGTTCAAGGTAGGACGGACGTCCAGGGCTTCCTCGCCGAGCACGCCGAGAAGGAGTTGTTGCGCCCGGCGGTGGTGGGCTCGGTGGACGATGGCAAGTCCACGCTCATTGGCCGGCTGCTCTACGAGTGCAACGGGCTCTTCGAGGATCAGGTGGCGGCGGTGAAGCGCGCGAGCGCGGGCGGGGAGATCGACTTCTCGCTCTTCACCGACGGGCTGCGCGCCGAGCGCGAGCAGGGCATCACCATCGACGTGGCCTATCGCTACTTCTCCACGAAGCGGCGCAAGGTGATCGTCGCGGACACGCCGGGACACCTCCAGTACACGCGCAACATGGCCACCGGGGCCTCCACGGCCGACGCGGCCGTCATCCTGGTGGACGCACGCCTGGGCATCCTCCCGCAGACGCGGCGGCACGCCTACATCGCCTCGCTGCTGGGCATTCCCTACCGGCGGTGGCCATCAACAAGATGGACCTGATGGACTTCGATCAGGCGGTGTACGAGCGCTTGTCCACGGAGTTCGAGGCCTTCGCCCGCACGCTCGGCTTCGAGCAGGTGCGCTTCTTCCCCATCAGCGCGCGCACGGGCGACAACATCACCCAGCCGAGCGCCCGCACCCCCTGGCACGACGGCGAGACGCTGCTCGGGTGGCTGGAGACGCTGCCGCACGAGCGCCGGCAGGAGGACGCGGCCTTCCGCTTCCCCGTGCAGTACGTGCTGCGGCCGGACCTGGACTACCGCGGCTTCGCCGGGCAGATCGTCTCCGGCAAGGTGCGCCTGGGGGACGAGGTCGTCGTGTATCCCTCGAAGCGGCGCACGCACATCGCGTCCATCGACACCTTCGAGGGCCGCCTGGAGGAGGCCAGCGCGCCCGCCTCGGTGACGCTGCGCACTGGCGGACGAGGTGGACATCAGCCGGGGAGATCTCCTCGCCCACGCCGGGCAGCCCCCGCGGGTGCTCCAGGACATGGAGGCCATGCTGGTCTGGTTCGGCGAGGAGCGCCTGGACACCTCGCGCCGTTACCTCGTGAAGCACACCTCCAAGTACGTCCCCGCCCACATCGAGCAGGTGCTCTGGCGCAAGGAGCTGGAGGACCTGTCCGAGCAGCCCGCCCCGACGCTCGGGCTCAATGACATCGCCAAGGTGCGGCTCGTCTGCAAGCGGCCGGTGGTGTGCGATCCCTACCGGGACAACCGCCGCACCGGGGCCTTCATCGTCGTGGATCCGCTCACCAACGACACGGTCGCCGCGGGGATGATCCTCGGCGGCGCGGGCGGGCAGGGCGCCGACGAGACGCGCTCCCTCGTCTCCGCCAGCGAGCGGCGCGAGCGCCTGGGTCAGTCCGGAGCGGTCCTCCTGCTCACGGGCACCCCCGAGGTGCGTGACGCCGCGCTCCGTCTGGAGCGTGCCCTCTTCGATCAGGGCCGGCACACCGCCACCGTGCGCGGTGACGCGGAGAACGCCCTCGCGCTGGCCGAGGCGGGCCTGCTCGCCATCCTCTACACCCCGGTTCCCCAGGCGCGGCTGGGCTTGAGGGAACAGCTTCGTGGCGCCGGCGTCCCCTGGCTCGAGTTGGAGCCCTCGGAGGACGTGGACACGCAGGTCAAGCGCGTGCTCGACGCGCAGGAGAAGACGCCTTGAGTGCCTCCGTGAATGCATCCTCCATCGCCGCCCTGGCCACGCCGCTGGGCGCGGACAAGGGCGCGCTGCTCCAGCGCCTCGTCGAGGGGCTCGATGCCCCGTCGCTCAACTGGCTGAGCGGGTACTTCGCCGGGCTCGCCGCCCGGTCGCTGCCCGTGTCCGCGCCCCAGTCCCCGCTGGCGGCCGCGCCCCAGGCCGGGCCCCAGACGCCGGTGACCGTGGTCTACGGCACCCAGACGGGCAACAGCCGGCAGCTCGCCGAGCGCCTCAAGCAGCGCCTGGAGTCCGCCGGGGTCGCCGTGCGTGTCTTCCGCGCCGGCGAGTACCCCACGCGCGAGCTGAAGAACGAGCGGGTGTTGTACGTGGTCATCAGCACCCAGGGGGATGGCGATCCCCCGGATGACGCGCGCGGCTTCTTCGAGTTCGTGATGGGCAAGCGCGCCCCGGCGCTCAACCAGCTCCAGTTCTCGGTGCTGTCGCTCGGGGATTCGAGCTACGCGAAGTTCTGCGAGGTCGGCCGGGTGCTCGACGAGCGCTTCGCGCAGCTGGGCGCCGCGCGGCTGTTCTCGCGCGCCGACTGCGACGTGGACTTCGAGCCGGTGGCCGAGCCCTGGCTGGTACAGGCCCTGGAGCGCGCGCGCACGGAGTTGGGCACTCCCGTTGCCACCGTCACCGCGCTGCCCACCGCGTCGGTGGCGCCCACCTTCAGCCGGGAGAATCCCTATCCCGCCCAGGTGCTGGCCAACCAGCGCATCACCGGCCGCGGGGCCCTCAAGGACGTTCGCCACGTGGAGCTGTCGCTCGAGGGTTCGGGCCTGCGCTACGAGCCGGGAGACGCGCTCGGAGTGGTGCCGCGCAATCCCCCCGAGTTGGTGGACGCGGTGCTCTCCACGCTGAAGCTCGACGGCGCCACCGAGGTGTCGCGTGACGGCCGCGCGCTGCCGCTGCACCGCTGGTTGTCCGAGGCTCTGGAGATCACCCGCCTGAGTCGGCCCTTCCTGACGAGCCACGCCTCGCGCTCCGGAGACAAGGAGCTCGAGCGGCTGCTCGCTCCCGAGAACGCGGCGGGCCTGCGGAAGTTGCTCGACAGCCATCAGGTCATCGATCTGCTCCGGGCCCATCCCGCCGAGTGGGACGCGAAGGAGCTGGTGGGCGCGCTGCGCCGCCTGACGCCGCGGCTCTACTCCATCGCCTCCAGCCAGAAGCGGGTGGGGGACGAGGTGCACTTGACGGTGGCCCGGGTGGACTACGAGGCGCTTCGGCACCCGGCATTTCGGCGCCGCCTCCTCCTATCTCTCGACGCGCACGGCGGAGAAGGATCTGGTGGAGGTGTTCATCGAGTCCAACGAGCGCTTCCGCCTGCCGGCGGATCCCTCGCGGGACATCCTGATGATCGGCCCGGGCACGGGTGTGGCGCCGTTCCGCGCCTTCGTGCAGGAGCGGGCCGAGACCGGAGCGAGCGGCCGCAACTGGCTCTTCTTCGGCGAGCAGCACTTCCGCAGCCAGTTCCTCTACCAGGTGGAGTGGCAGGAGGCGGTGAAGAAGGGCGAGCTGCACCGGCTGGACGTGGCGTTCTCGCGGGACCAGGGCCAGAAGGTCTACGTCCAGCACCGCCTGCGCGAGAAGGGGCGTGACGTCCACGCCTGGCTGGAAGGCGGCGCTTCCCTCTACGTCTGCGGCGAGGCCCAGCGCATGGCCCCGGACGTCCACGAGGCGCTGATCGACATCTACGTGGCCCATGGCGGCAAGAGCCGAGAGGACGCCCGGGCCCATCTCGAAACCCTGCGCGAGCAGCAGCGCTACCTGCGCGACGTCTACTGAGGCGAGGTCATCCCATGAGCAAGAATCCGACGTCCGCCCCCCTGTCCGAGGTGGAGCACATCAAGGCGCGCAGCCGTCACCTGCGTGGCACGTTGGCGGAGAGCCTGGCCGATCCGCTCACCGGCGCCATCGCCTCGGCCGACACCCAGCTCATCAAGTTCCACGGCAGCTACCAGCAGGACGACCGGGACATCCGCGAGGAGCGCCGGCAGCAGAAGCTGGAGCCCGCCTACAGCTTCATGCTCCGCACCCGCCTGCCCGGCGGGGTGTGCACCCCCAGCAGTGGCTCGTCCTGGACGAGCTGGCGCGCACCCACGCCAACGGGACGCTGCGGATGACCACGCGCCAGGCCTTCCAGCTCCACGGCGTGCTCAAGGGCGATCTCAAGCCCACCATCGCGGCCATGAAAGCCACGCTGCTCGACACCATCGCCGCCTGCGGCGACGTCAACCGCAACGTGATGTGCAATCCCAACCCGGTGGACTCGCGCGCGCACGCGCTGGTGCAGCAGTGGACCCAGCGCCTCTCCGAGCACCTGCTGCCCAAGACGCGCGCCTACTACGAGATCTGGCTGGACGAGGAGAAGGTCGCGGGTGGCGAGGAGGAGCCCATCTACGGCTCCACCTATCTGCCGCGCAAGTTCAAGACGGCCGTCGTGGTGCCGCCCCTCAACGACGTGGACGTCTTCTCCCAGGACCTGGGCCTCATCGCCATCCTGGAGGCCGGGGAGCTGGTGGGCTTCAACGTCGTGGTGGGCGGCGGCATGGGCGCCACGCACGGCGACAACGCGACCTTCCCCCGGCTCGCGGACGTGATTGGCTTCGTCCCGCCCGAGCGCCTGCTGGTGGTGGCCGAGAACGTGGTGAAGGTCCAGCGTGACTACGGGGACCGGACCAACCGCAAGCACGCGCGGCTCAAGTACACCATCGAGGATCGCGGCATCGCCTGGTTCGTGGGCGAGCTGGAGCAGCGGCTCGGCTTCAAGCTGGAGGCCGCGCGCCCCTTCAAGTTCGAGCACAACGGGGACCGCTTCGGCTGGACGGAGGGGTACGACGGCAAGTGGAACCTCACGCTCTTCATCGAGAGCGGCCGGGTGGCGGACCGCGAGGGGAGCACGCACCTGACGGGTCTGCGGGAGATCGCCCGGGTGCACCGGGGCGACTTCCGGCTCACGCCCAACCAGAACCTCATCATCGCGGGCATCGCCACCGAGGACCGGCCGGCCATCGAGGCCCTGGTGGAGGCGCATGGCCCGGCGGGCTACCAGCGCGCGAGCCCTTTGCGCCGCAACGCGCTGGCCTGCGTGGCGCTGCCGACGTGCGCCCTGGCCATGGCGGAAGCCGAGCGCTACCTGCCCGACCTCGTGGGCCTGCTGGAGACGCGCATGGCGGTGCACGGGCTGGAGAAGGACAACATCCACCTGCGCATCACCGGCTGCCCGAACGGGTGTGCCCGGCCCTACCTCGCGGAGCTCGCGCTCGTGGGCAAGGCACCGGGCCGCTACAACCTCTTCCTCGGCGGAGACGTGCGCGGGCAGCGCCTCAACCGGCTGTACCGCGAGAACATCGACGAGGCGGGCCTGCTGGAGGCGCTCGAGCCGGTGTTCGCCGCGTACGCCAAGGACAGGCGGCCGGGAGAAGGCTTCGGCGACTTCACCGTGCGCTCGGGCCTCGTCGCCAGCCCCTCACGCGAGGTGAGCGGGTAGGGCGGGATGCCCGGCGGCACGGGCTTGTCGGAGCCGGGTTCAAGCCCGGCCATGGCGAGCTGTGCGCGGTTGCCGTGGGGAATGCTGACGCACGGGTTTCAGTGGGTGCGCTGCGAGAGTTGCAGGCTTTGGTCAGCGCTGAAGCGCCTCCGCCACCGCCCGGATGACTTCAGTGGCATCGTCCACTGCCGCGAGCGCCTCGTAGAGCGCCTCGTGGAGCTGTCCGGGGTCCTCGGAAAGGGCGAACCCGAGAGCGGAAGCTGCGCGAGCCCTCGAGAAGAGCCGGAGCACCTCCGGCCTCTTTGTTTCATCGCCTTCCTCCTCCAGGCGGAGGTACTCGTCATCGAGCTGGGCAGAGAGGCGCTCAAGCTTTCGGAGTAGCTCGCGATCCACCTCTCCACCCTGGCGGAGGTGCGCGAGTGCGGCGACAACCTCTTCACCTTCAAGACCAACCCGCGAGGCGACAAGCGTGCAGGCAACCAGCGTGGCCTTGCGTCGGTGCGCGGGTGTCGCGTGCCTGAAGCTCTCGGCCAGGTCAGGAGAGATCGAATCCAAGCGGAACATGATCACGGCACCTTCAACGGCGTCACGGGGACCGCTCCGGCTCCCTCGATGGCAGCCGCGCAGGAGGGACAAATCGGACGAGTCGCGCCGACCTCGAGGAGGTGCAATCCGTTCTGCTGAGTGAAGTTCACGATGTCGGCCTCCGCGTGACCAAGGCCCGGAGCAAGTGTCTCTCCTGGCTTCAGGAGCACACCCGGCCGCAGGTACCCACGCGGCTCGCTCGTGCCGATCAGCACACGCTGTGCACCGCTGGCGTCCTTGGCCAGTCCCACGCCCATCGTGATACGCCCCTGCTGAGCGGAAGGAGCGCGGCCCGCAGCTCTGCCACTCTGGCGGTCGTTCCTCCTAACTCTGTGGCCCCCGCGCGTACCCCGGCTCCGGCTGCGCTGGCTTCTGCCTGCTCCAGCACACTGCCCATCATCAGGATGCTCAAGACCGAGGCGAGGACGGCGTTCTGCACCCCTTTGAGTCTGGCGGCGCGCTCGAAGCTTTGTGCAAGCACGTGGCGCAGCCTCATGCCGCCCGCTTCGCGGGAGGGAATCAACTCATCGAGGAAGCTCCAGCGCACGGTGCAGGCGGGCAGAGCGGTACACACCGGGCCCAGGGCCCGGTCCGCCAGGGCCCCCGTGGCGGCCACCTGGGTCTCCAACTGGCCGAAGAGAGTCAGGGCACGCGCGTCCCCCCGTTGAGCGTCCGCGTACACCTGCTCGAGGTGGGCGGAACGGTGCACCAGCAACACGTCGGAGCCCTTGGCTCGCAGCCGCCCCTGCTCGTCACAGTACAGGGTGTAGTCGAAGGGAGGCGCCACATCCTGGCGCAGTTGCTCGAGTGTTACCGTCTCGTCCTCATCGCAACTGCTGCCTGCGAGCACCGGGCTGAGTCCCGCCAGCACCAGGAGTCGTAGCCATGAATGCATGGCGTACATTCTTGCACTTGCCCGCGCGAAGCCTCAATGCCGCTGTGGCGGGCGCAGTACTTCTCCTGCACGGAGGACTTGGAGTTGGCCCACGCGGTGCATCCGTCCTGGAGGGGTGCACGCGGAGGAGGGGGATGGGCTGGCCGTTGAGGATGTTCCAGGAGGAGGGGCTCTATTTCGTCACGTCCAGGTGCTTCCAGGGCCGGCTGTTGCTGCGTCCCAGCGCGGAGGTGAACGAGGTGGTGGGAGGCGTGCTGGCGCGAGCCGTCCAGCAGAGCGCGGACACCGTCCGGCTGCACGCCTTCACCTTCGCTTCCAATTACTTCCACCTGCTGGTGTGGGCACGGGGAGCCGCGCTCGCCTCCTTCATGCAGTACCTGCGCTCCAACCTGTCCAAGAAGGTGGGGAGGCTGGTGGACTGGAGTGGCAGCTTCTGGGAGAGGCGTTACTCGGCGGAGCCCGTGCTGGAACGGCACTGGTAGGCCGGTTGCGCTATGTGCTGGCCCATGGAGTGAAAGAGGGGCTGGTGGAGAGGAGCTCCGAGAGGCGGCGGCTCGCTGGGGCCGAGAGGATGTCTCAGCGCCCTTTCCGTCTTTCTCCTTCCCGCCGTGGGTTGTGCCAGAGCGCGTCGCTCGAATTCTTTGACACCCTCTCGGGGGGGCGAGTCACCCGCCCGGGATAGAGCCCCCTTCTCCGTAACGGAGATTCCGCTCTATAAGGCGAGGTGGCGTGCCCTGCTGCCCGCTCCTGGAACGGGCGCTGCGCTCAGGAGAAGGACACATGCGCTGGCGAGGCGTGCTCACGTTCACGGCATGGATGGCGATGGGGATGGGGTGTCCAGATACGTGGCGGGAAGGCGGCACCATCGACCGGGCGATGGCGGAGGACCTCTCGGAGGAGATGCACCGGCACGACTGCCACTTGAGTGAGGAGGAGTGGAAGAAGCGATGTCGAGTTCCCCCTGAGGAGTGGAATCAGTCCGGGTGCCCTCATGCGTGTCAGTTCGGGGCCGACCCGTGATGCGTTGGCGTACGCTCCTTGCCGTTCTGCCAGGTCTTTTCCTGGTCCTGCCATTGGCCTGGGTCATCTATGTGGCCATGCTGGGAGGATTGCGGTCGGCTCCCGCGGCGAGGCTTGTCCCGATGCTCTCGCCCGGAGAGCGCCACAGCCTGATGACCTACGAGCGCCCCTGCGCGGGCCGCGAGGACTGCGAGCCACCGCTCGCCTGCTTCTTCAATGCACGGTCCATGTGGACGTACTGCACCGACAGCCGGTGCATGACGGATCAGCAATGCGCGGAGGACATGGTGTGCCGCACGGTGGAGACGGTAAAGGGAGGGCCTCGACTCCGCCAGTGCACGCTCGTGGGTGTGCGCAAGGAGGGGGAGCCCTGCCTGGACATGTCCGATTCACGTGAAGCCGCATGTGAACGGGGCCTTCTCTGCCAGGACCGCCGGTGTGGCCGGCCGTGCCGGGTGGAAGAGCCCGGGAGCTGTCCAGAGGGATTCTTCTGCCGCGAGGGCCTCGATGGCCCTTCCTGCCTGCCCACGTGTGAGGGCCGTACGTGTCCCGAGGGCCAGGACTGCATCCGGCCCAACAGCCAGGAGGGCGTGTCGGTCTGCTCTCAGGTGTATGGCCAGAACTGCCAGGAGACCCCCTGTCCCGAGGGCCAGAAGTGCCATATGTGGAATACCTACAGCCACCCCCGCGAAGCCTGGGGGACGTGTCTCATCCGTTGTGGTGAGGAGCACACGCCTGCCTGCCCCGAGGGCTTCGTCTGCCAGATGAGCTATTGCAGGAAGGCCTGTGACCCGGCCGTCCCCGAGGTCTGCGGCCCTCATTACAAATGTGACCGTTACTACGAGAAGTTCGCCTGGACGTGCGAGCCGGACATGTGAGGCACGCGAGGACAGCCCTCTACTGGCGCTGGTTCTTTGACACCCTCTCTGCCTCCGAGGTGAGAGCTTGGTGCGCCAAGCCAGGGAAATTAAATCCGTTCAGGGGTAACTCGGAGAGCCAAGGGGGCTATCCGACCTGAGTGGTGCAACCTTCGTAGCAGGACGCCCGCCATGGCTGGGAGCGCTGCTACCGATGCCAGCGGCGCTCGTTCTCGACGAATTCGTACCACTTGTTCCAATCGACCTGGCCCTCCTCGTCGAGAAGCTCCTGAAGAGTGGCCTCGCTCGACCAGTTCCCTGACTTCCAGGGTGTCGCAGACCAGCATGTTGTTGCAGCCCGACTGGCCGACGACGCGGTTGGCACGGAGTGCTCCCGAGACGAAGATCCACCCCGAGGTCCACAGCTCGCGGCAGCGCAGGTTTCCCGCCACGAAGATGAACTGGCGATTCTCGAGATCATTGAGCACTGCCTCGGGGACTTCGAGATCGCCCATCACCAGATGCACGCCCTCTCGCTCGAAGTCCGGTTGCTCGCCCGGCTCGTACACGAACGTCGGGAGCGCGAGGTACTTCTCGAGGTAGCAGAACGCCTCGGCAGCTGGTTCGAGGTTGGAGACGAGGCGATCCACCAAAGCCTTGGCTTCCGCGTTCTCTTTGGCAGGGGGCAGCGTTTTCATGTGTCGCGCAGTACGCGAGACGCGCATCCGACCAGGAGGTGTCAGAGAACTTGTTCCGCTCCCTCACCGCCTACGAGTCGTCTGACACCGGACAGGGGACAGGCGGCTGGGGCCGGCGCGAGGGTGAGGTGCGGGCACTGGTGGAGGAAGTGGAAGTCGAGGCGCGCAAGGGACAAGCCCGTGCTCGGGGCGAGAGCCTCGGAGAGGGTGTCAAAGGACTCGAAACGAGGGGCTCGCGCGAGAACGGAGGACTTGGCGTTGGCCCTCGCTGGGGAAGAGGGGATTTCTCGGACACCCTCGCTGGGGCCTCAGGCTCCGGGCCGCGCCTGCTTCCGGACCTGCTCCCAGGCCTCGATGATGCGGCGCGTCTCCTCCTGGGCCAGCGCCTGCAGCTTGGGCCCGAGCTGAGCGACCTTGTCGGGATGGTACTGCGCCACCAGGGCCAGATAGGCTCGCTTCACCTCCGCCAGCGGCGCTCCGGGCGCGACGCCGAGCACCTCCCACGGCGAGGGCGGTGGTGCTTCCGGCGGAGCCTCCTCGCGCGGCTCGGGCTCGGCCTCGGCCTCCACCTCGGGCTCGACCTCCTCGTCATCCGCCTCGTCGGCCGGCGCGAAGCCCGCTCCACAATCGGAGCACAGCAGCCGCTCGTGTCGCTCCCCGGACTCCGCCGGGACGGCGCGAAGGTCACAGCAGTCTCCGCACACGAGGTGGTGACACTGCTCGCAGCGGGCGGCGGAGGAGGCTCGTCCAGCCCCAACCCACACCGGGGACAGTCGTCGGGGAGCGGTGCCTCCTCGCCACAGCGCACGCAGAAGGCCCATGCCCGGTCGAGGCGGCTCTCGCACTCCACGCACTCCAGGCCGCCAGCCTCCGCGTGCTCCCAGCGCTTCGCCTCGCCACACCATGGACAGTGCGGCATGAGCCACGCCAGCTTCCCCGTGCACTCGCTGGAGTCACAGTCGAACTCCAGCCGGTATCCCCGCGCGACAGGGGAGGGCTCGTTCTCCTCGTCGAACGACTCGCCGCAGGCCCAGCAGCAGTTGAAGCGCTGATGCGAGGGCGCGCCGCAGCCCGCACAGGAAGGGTTGCCGTGCTCGGCCTTCCACGGGACCTCGTCACCACAGGCGGGGCAGAAGCCCATGCACGGCTTCACGTCCGGGTGGGCGCAGGCTCCCGCGCGGCCCGAGCGGCGCGCTCGCGTTGTCCCCGAGGCGCGGGAAAAGGCGGCGTCTCGCCCCGGTCCGTCAGGACTTCCCACAGGCAGGATCGGCACACCCGTCCCTTCACGTGCCCGCGCTCCTGTCCGGACATGCCCGCGCGCTCGCGGAGGACGCCGGCCTCCAGCACGTGGAGGCCCAGGCACGCCTGGCAGACGGCGTCGCCACAGGCCTCGCAGTGCCCGGCGAGGCGCCGGCCCCCGAACCCCAGGATGCCGGGCGTCAGCATCTCCATGCAGCACGGACAGGCTCGCATGCACTTCCTTCGCCGGGTGGGGCCCCGTCCGTGGAGCCGGTGAGTGGAGTCCTCCGGCATGCCTGAATCAGCGCCCGGGGTCCAGAAAGCAGCCGGTCCCGTTCCGGCGGGGTGGGTGCGGGGAGGAGGAGAGGGCTGGGGCCAGCAAGGCCGTGCGCGGCGCCGGTGGAGCGTAACGCTCCCCCAAGCAGGGTTACGGAGCGGGCTGTGCCGCGGACCATCGCAACGGCACGCCGTCCTCGATCCACGTGCCTTCCGTGACGCGCAAGCGCAGCAGCCGCTCCGCTAGGGGGCGGGTTTGGCAGTGACATCGTCCATTGCCGCGAGCGCATCGTGGAGCGTGACGGCGGGTGCCTGCTCCCCCTCCGAGCTGACAATCCATACATGTTTTACATGCTCTTTTTGAATCACGAGGAACTCATGTATTTTCCGTTGCTACGGACCTCCTTCTGGACGCGTCCCAAGCATCGCCCAAACCCCACCTGTCCCGGAGTCATATCCATGTTCCAATTCCCCACGCGCCTGCTCTCCCGTTCCCTGCTCACCGTCTCCATCGCTCTCGTGGGATGTGGTGGCACCGAGATGGACGACGCGGCGGAAGTGTCCGACGCCCAGCAGGAGGACCTCGCCCAGGTTGAGTCCGCGGCCTGTGGCCACTGCGACAACTGCGTGCTGCACGCGCGGTGTCTGGCACCCCGTCTGCCCTACAATCTCACTTCCTGGAGCGACAAGGTTGCCGTCATCAACAGCAGCACCACCCGCAAGGGCTGCGTGGCGATGATCCTCCTCCAACCCGTACGGCCACGCGGCCTACGTGTCGAGCGTGAGCGGCAGCACCATCCGTCTGAACGAGGCGAACTGGAAGGCCGGCGTCTGCTCCACTCGCTCCGGCACCAAGGCCAGCCTGAACATCCGCGGCTTCTGGTGCCCCTGAGCGTCCACACGACGAGCCGCGCCGGTCCGCGCTGAGAAAGTGTCAGACGATTTGTACCTGCTGCCCCTGAGCGCCGTCGCGGTGCAGGGGCAGGCTCCCCCTGGCGCTCTACCCGGCCTGAGCACTGATTGGACAACGGCGCGCCGTAGCCCATGGCCACGCCGCCCAGGAGCCGGACGCCGCGGCGGCCAGGGTCGCCGGACGGCATTGCTCAGGGGGCCCGGAGTGGACTGGGCTAGAAGTCAGGAGTGGGGACGAGGCGCCGTCCGGCCGGGACCCACCAGTCGCGCCACGCGCGGGAGACACGTCATGTCCAATCGGGAGCTCATCGTCCTCGGGACCGCCAGCCAGGTGCCGACGCGTCACCGCAACCACAACGCCTACTTCCTGCGCTGGGAGGACGAGGGAATCCTCTTCGACCCGGGAGAGGGCACGCAGCGGCAGATGCTGCACGCGGGGCTCTCGGCGAGCCAGGTGACGCGCATCTGCATCACCCACTTCCATGGAGACCATGCGCTCGGGCTGCCCGGTATCATCCAGCGCCTGTCCTTGGAAACGGTGCCCCACTGCGTCGAGGTCTACTACCCGGCCTCGGGGCAGGCCTACTTCGAGCGGCTGCGGCACGCGACCATCTTCGCGGACAAGGCGACCATCGCGCCCAGGCCCATCACGAAGGATGGCCGGCTCGTCGAGACGAAGGGCTTCACGCTCTCGGCGGCGCGGCTGGAGCACTCGGTGGACACTTTCGGCTTCCGGCTGGAGGAGCACGCGCGCGTGCAGCTCGTTCCGAGCCGGCTCCAGGAGCACGGGCTGTCGGGGCCCATCGTCGGGGAGCTCCAGCGCAAGGGCGTGGTGGAGGTGGGAGGCCGCACCGTGCGCCTGGAGGACGTGGGCGAGAAGCGCGAGGGACAGGCATTCGCGTTCATCATGGACACGCGCCCGTGCGCGAACGCGGCGCGGCTGGCCGAGGGCGTGGACCTGCTGGTCTGCGAGTCGACGTACCTCGAGAGCGAGCACCAGGAAGCGCACGACCACTTCCACATGACGGCGAAGCAGGCGGCGGAGCTGGCGCGGGACGCGAAGGTGCGGCGGCTCGCGCTCGCGCACTTCTCGCAGCGCTACGAGGACACGGACGCGTTCGTGCGGGAGGCGCGGACGGTGGTGGAGGACGTGGTGGCGGTACGGGACCTGGACCACGTCGAGGTGCCGAAGCGCGTCCGGGTGTCCTGAGCCACCGCCACCAACGCGCGGGCTCCGCCCACGCGCAACGAGGGAGACTTCCCTCCGCGCGGCGCCGTGGGCACCTTCTGACATGGTGCTCGGAGGCGGCACAGCGGCTGCTCACGGGCGTGCGCGTGGGGATGGTGCGCGCCGACCCACAGGTGGTGCCCGAAGTGCCCGTACGGGGCGAGGTCGCGTACTACCAGCTGCATGGCTCGCCCAGAATCTATCATTCGGAGTACTCCGAGCCGTACCTGGACGCGCTCGCCCGCGAGTTGTCGGCGCACCAGCGGGTGGGCCGGCGCACCTGGTGCATCTTCGACAACACGGCGAGCTTCGCGGCCGTGCCCAACGCGCTCTCGCTGCTGCGGCGCTAACGCGAAGAGGCCTCGACAACCCCTCGCGCTATTCCCGGTTCGCGGCGGCGCGGGCCGCGATGTCCGGCGCGGGCTCCTCGACACCAGGCCGTTGTTCAGCCAGGCGCTTCCACAAGCCAGCGTTCTTGATGCCGAGCTTGTCGGGGTCGAACACCGGCTCGAGCCCGGCCTGCCTCTGGGCCTCATAGTCCTTCAGCGCCACCAGCGCGGGCTTCTGGATGATGAGGATGGCGATGATGTTGAGCCAGGCCATGAGACCCACGCCGACGTCACCCAGGTCCCAGGCCACTCCCGCGCTCTTCACCGAACCGTAGGCCACCGACGCCATCATGGTGATGCGCAACACCATGAACATCCATGGCCGGTGCGCCTTGCGGTTGATGTAGGTGATGTTGGTCTCGGCCATGTAGTAGTAGGCCACGATGGTGGTGAAGGCGAAGAACATCAGCGCCAGCGCCACGAAGCTCGCACCGTAGCCGGGCAGTACCTGCTCGAAGGACGCCTGCGCGTAGGCGGGGCTCGCACCGACGCCGGGCAGGTTCTCCACGATCGCCTTGCCGCCCGGATCCACCACGTTGTACATGCCGGTCGACAGCAGCAGGAAGGCGGTCGCCGAGCACACCAGGAGCGTGTCGACGTAGACCGAGAACGCCTGCACGTAGCCCTGGCTGGCCGGGTGTGACACCTCGGCGGCCGCCGCTGGATGCGGGCCACTGCCCTGGCCGGCCTCGTTGGAGTACACGCCGCGCTTGACTCCCCACTCCACCGCCGGGCCCAGCACCGCACCGAACGCCGCCTCCATGCCGAAGGCGCTCTTGAAGATGAGCGCGATCATGCTGGGGATCTTGCCGGCATTGAGGAACATGACCACCAGCGCCACCACGATGTAGGCAAGCGCCATGAACGGCACCACGACCTCGGCGAAGTGGGCAATGCGCTTGACGCCACCAAAAATGATGAACCCGAGCACCACCACGAGGGCGGCCGCACTGACGCTGGTTGGCACCTTCCAGGCGTTCTCTACCGCGACGGCGATGCCGTTGGCCTGCACGCCGGGGAGCAACAGACCCATGGCCACCACCGTGGCGACGGCGAAGATCCACGCGTACCACCTCTGCCCCATGGCCTTCTCGATGTAGTAGGCCGGGCCTCCGCGGTACTGGCCCTTCTCGTCGACCTCCTTGTAGATCTGCGCCAGCGTCGACTCGACGTAGGCGGTGGAGGCGCCGAGGAAGGCCGTCATCCACATCCAGAAGACGGCACCCGGGCCACCGAAGGTGATGGCGGTGGCCACGCCCGCGATGTTGCCGGTGCCCACGCGGCCAGCCAGTGCCATGGTGAGCGCCTGAAACGACGACACGCCGGCCTGCGACTTCTGGCTCTTGAACATCAGCCGCACCATCTCGCCCAGACCACGCACCTGCATGAAGCGGGTACGCAGCGAGAAGTACAGCCCCACGCCCAGGCACAGGTAGATCAGCGGACGGCTCCAGACGATGTCGTTGAGCTGTCGGATGAGGTCGGTCATGCGTGCTCCTCTTGATGGATGTCGGCCGGTGGCCAAGCCGACGGGCGCCGGACCCTAACCCGGCGGCAGCTGGAGTAGGGGTCCAAGTTTTCCTTGGAGGGAGCCTCGGAGACGGTGTCCCGGAGACGGTGTCGAAGGACTCGTCTCTCCCTGGAGCGTCCGTGCGGATTTTCAGTCGAAGAAGCGGCGTTCCCAGCGGAGCGTGCCCCGGTACGTGGAGCGAGACTTCGCCAGTACATGGAGTGCGGGTGGAGATTCTCGCCGCCTTCTCCTGCAAGGGCCGAGTGATGCGGCGCTCACGAATCCCGTGTGCCAGATCACAGCCCCGGTCCAAGCCGGTCGGTAATCTCTGACACATGAACTGAGGCACACGAACTGATTCAAGGTGTGCACGGCTCACAAACCGATTGGCGTTTGTCTCGCTGTCGAGGGGCGGCGCTCTCCCGCAGTCATCCGCGGCAATGAAGGAAAGATCGTGAATCACACTCGCAATAACCCGGTACGTTCGATTGTCGCGCTCGCCGTGAGCGGCACACTGGCATTTGGCTGCGGCGCACAGCCCACGGACTCGCAGGAGATCGTCGACAACCTGTTGCAGGCCGGCTTCCCCGCCGACGACATCATGCTCGTTGGTGATGCCGTCTACGTCGGGCGAGACGCGGAGGTCACCCTGGCGGCGTCTCGCGAGATGCTGGAGGCGACCGGCACCACCCAGGAGCAATACCGCACGACCAACACCCTCAGCACCTCCGTGACGAAGATCTGCGTTGATGGCCCCGGGTTCATCGGGGCGTTCAGCACGGCCCTCGACCTCGCGATCCAGAACTACGATGAGCTGCCGCTCACCTTCTCGATGGCGCGAGCACCCAGCACCGGCTGGTGGTTGGGGGCTCGTTCATGAACTCCTGCTTCCGCTCGTCCGAGACCGGCGAGATGACCGGCGGCGATGTCAACGCGCTGCTCGCGATGTACCCGCGCTACGGCGAGGATCTCCGCTGGTCGAGTAACGGCCTCTTGGCTGGGAAGCCATACTGCACGCGCATCTCGGAGCCCTCGGACCCCTACACCGGCACGACAACTACCTGTGCTCGAATGTCGATTATGGGCTCGTGTGGAGCAACGAGGGGACTGTTGACGGAATGCGTTGCACGCGCATCTCGGAGCCCTCGGACCCACACACCTGGCAAGACAACTACCTGTGCGTGCCCCAGTCCAGCCCCCTGAACTTCTCCTGGTCCAACGCAGGCCCCATCCCTGGCAAGGAATGCCTCCAGATCCTCGAGGCCTCGGACCCGCACGACTGGGGCGACAACTTCCTGTGCTACTGAGAGGGCATTGAATCCGGGGCGGGCACGGTACACGCCCGCTGCACATCCGGGTGCTCGCACGAGAAGGCGGGTTGCCGTGAAGGCTCCAGCTTCGCCTCCGAGTAGATGCCACTGAAGACGGCGCGCGCCTCCTCCAGATTCGCCATGTGGTGGATGCGGCGCTCGAGGACCAGCCACGCGTCCGTCTTGCGCATGAGCCCCGAAGACGGAGCCGTCCGTTTATCCGGTAGCTCCGAAGCAGGTGGTCGCAGCCTGTTCATCCCTTTTCCCCCTACTTTTTCAGCGGCCAGCTAGCGTATAGGACGACGATATGATGCTCGATGAAATGGGCCGCGAGGTGTCCTTCGAGGAGATCTCGTTCCGCTACCGTGGCCATGAATCGCTGAACTGGTTCCTCGAAACGCGCGACCTCAACGACGAGGCGCCACGCCCCCGCATCATCGAAGGTGGCCTCGACGTCACCCACGAGCTGCGGACCAGCGACGGCCCCTGGGCCTTCATCATCGACGGAGATCTCGTGACGGCCGGGGATCTCGTCTTCAGGACCGAGGGCGCCGGCACTTGCGCGCTCATCGTGACGGGCAACGTCCGCGCACGGAACATCGCCTATGGGGGCAGCGCACGCGTCGCGGTGGACGGCGATATCACGGCGTCCGGGATCATCACTGGAAGCTGGGGAAGCGATGGCGCGGTGCTTGGAACCAGTGGAGTCCTGACCGCGCGGGCGCTGTTGCTCGACCCGCACACGCCTATCTGGGCGAACGCGGGTGGGCCGCGCTCCGTGCCCGAGGCCTTCCGCACCCTCATCGTCGGAGGCAGGGGCTGGCAGGAGTTCGTGCCCGACATCGACGCCGACATGCCCGAGAACGGCGAGCAGACCTTCGTGCCCGAGGTGCTCAAGAACGGCATGCTCGACCTCCACCGGCCAGGAAGCACGCGGAGCGGGCGGTAGCCCGTTCCTCCCCGAGGTCGAGCGGTCCCTGCGCGCGAAGAAGGGCCTTTGACTGCCGGAAAACGACAGGGCGGCCCCTCCGTGGGTGGGAGGGGCCGCCCGCCGCGCCTCACGGTATCTGGCACCAGCACTCCTTTGAAATCCTCGAGGCCCCCTTCTCACAGAGGCACCTACACATGATGACTCCCACGCTACGCGAGCACTTCGAGAGAGAGCTCCGCCAGTCGGCGGAAGCAGAAACGCGTGGAGAGCTGCCCACCGCGTGGAGGCTCCTCGAGCGCGCGCACATCCTCGGTCAGGCCCATGCCGGAGCGCACCTCCGGGTGCACTGGAGGATGTTCACCTTCGCCTGGCGCCGACGGGACATGCACGAGTTGCTCGGCCAGGTGCCGCGGCTGCTGCTCGCCGGGCCCGGCTCCCTCCTCGGGCGCGCCCCCTCGGCAACACGGGAGGGGCCAGCGTCGGCATCTTCACCCCCATGCCCATTCCCGAGGAGCTTCAGGCTCTCCTGCGCGACGCATAGCCCCTCTGCCCAGACTCTCGGGGTCCGAGATGAAAGCAGGGAAAAACCTGACTTTCTAGTGCAAATGGGTGGTTTGGGACAGGTTCCGATAGAGCTCAAGCCCTTGGACAAGGGCCGTTACTCCTACAAGGAGTTGGAGGAGATCCTTCTCCATCAAGTCCCGCAGTACCTGCATGACAGCTCGACGACGCACGGCATCCTGTTGTTGGTTCGTCTGGAGTCCTGGCTCTGGAAGATCGAGGGCAGGGCGCTGAACCGGCGTGCCGAGCAATTCCATGCATCCAATGTTCATGGTCGGCGCGTGGTTGTTCTCGGCATTGACCTCGCGTGGAGATCAACTCCCAGCATGAGCTGAGGGCGCATACACAAAAGCCCCGAGGGTGGGGCCTGCTTCGCCGCCTTCACTCGCTCGTCGAGCTCCGGGGTCTGGTCCATGCCGAACTGCATGGACTCACGTCGTCAGGATGGTGTCCAGGATGTGTCAACGTCTTCCATGATCCTCGTCGTCTCGTTTCCTCCGCATGAAGAGGAAGGCGGGGCTCAGCAGCGCGACCACATAGACGGGGTACTGGTAGCGGAAGTCCTGGGCGATGTTGATGCCCAGCAGCACCAGGGAGTTGAGCAGCACGGGCACGATGGACAGCAGGATCCACGGGCTGCGCAGCCGCGCCGCGGCGATGAGCGCGAAGAAGAGCGTCAGGTACAGGTAGAGCGCGGGCCGCCAGATCCACCATAGCCGCTCGGGCTCGGAGGAACCCTTCAAGAAGCGCGTCAGCGTCTCCTTCAAGGCGGGCCACCGGGGCTCCTGCACGAACCCGAACGGGTTGGGATCCGATTCGAGGCTGAAGAGATACATGTACCCCCCGGCGGGCGGGAGGATCCTCCAGATCAAGGAGGTCACGCAGCGTTGATGATGGGCGAGCACCCGCCAGTGCCTCGGGGCTTGCCGCAGCCAGAGCGCCACCAACTCCTGGCGGCGGGGAGTGTCGAAGAAGGCCTCATTCAACCGGCCGTTGAAGATCAACGGATTGATGGCGTAGCAGGAGTAGTCGTCGCGCCAGACCTCGAGCGGTTGGATCTCCTCGAGCAGCCGCTGCTCCGAGGGTTGCAGGGAGTCGGGCGCGGCATGGACGATCGCGCCCAGGTGATGGATGGGGAAGATGTGCGAGAAGACCGGGCTCATGGGCCGCACCCCGAGTGCCTTGGAGAGCGGGCCGAGCATGAGCAGCAAGGTGCCGACGACGGTGAGGGACAGGAGGCCCGCGTGCCGCCGCAGGGGTCGCGGGCTGATGAGCACCAGCAGCCCCAGCAGCAGGAGCACCACGGGCACCCCGTTGTGACGCAGCAGGGCGGTATAGGTGAGTGTCACGCCCAGCCCGAGCCGGAAGCGGAGCGAGTGCAACACCTCGCCCCGGGTCCGCGCGACCTTCAACAACAGGGTGAAGAGCACCAGGAACGAGATGCCGTAGGCGATGTCCTTCCATAGGGTGACGACCAGGATGCCGTTGACGGGGGTGAGCGCGAAGACTCCCGTCAGCAAGCCCCGCATCCACGTGGGCACACCCCAGCGCGACAGCTCCCTCTGTGCGAAGCCGAAGGCCGCGGCCAGCGCGAGTACCTGCGCCAGGGCCACCGTCGCGGGCGACGTCCACACCCGCGTCAGCAGCCAGTTCGTCAGGGTGTGGTAGACGGGGTGGAGGTTGGACAGGGGACCCTGTGTCATCTGGGTCCACTGGTTGATGGAGTCCACCGTCATGACGCCCGGCCAGAAAGCCAGCAGGTAGAGGCTCCAGACCATCACGCACACGCTCGCGGGTACCCACCCGGTCCAGCGGCCCGGCTCCCTCCCGTGCCCCGCCCAGTTCCTGGACGCCGGGCCCCCTCCGACCCCCAGCAGCACCAGCCCGAGGCTGATCCACTCCGCGAGCCACGCGAACACGACCAGGAGTCCGCTCACGTGGGAGGGGGTCTGGAGCGGATGGCTCCACTCCTCCTGGAGCGGCGCGAACAGATCCACCGTGTGCGTCTCTCCTCCGAGCGTGATGCGCGTCTGGCCCGACCAGGGGTGACGGATCACCTTCAGGACCAGCCCCCGTTCCGCCCTGCCTTCCCAACGCAGGGTCGCGGCGGGCCGGCCGAACGACAACTGCTTGCCGTTCTTCTGCTCCCATGCGCCGGACACCGGCGTGAGCACGAGGGGTGCTCCGCTCTCCGCGTCCTGGAGCCCGATCACCCAGACCTCGGTGCCATGGCTGGCCGCGTTCTTCTCTCCCGTGGCCGTCACCTCCAGGGAGATGGGCTCGCTCAGGGGAGGAGGGGCAGGGGAATCGCCACGATCAGCAGGGCGGCCCCCAGTAGCGAGCCGAGGAGCCGGGCCCACCGGCCCCGAGCGGAATAGCGCTGGAGGTGGCGGTCGAGCACCCCGAGTCCCCACCGGGACAGGGGTCTGTACAGCAGCAGGGCGAGTGCGCCCACGCACCACCCCCGGACGGACGGGAACAGCACGGCCTCCGGTCCCAGGCGAAGCACCGCCGTGGTGGCGAGCGCGATTGCCAGAATCATCGCCGTGACCTGCCGTCCCATCTGCTCGCTCCCGTGCCTCGCCGGCTCAGCGCCCCCCGGTAGACAGGCTTGCGCTTGTCGGCGAAGGCCTTGAGTACCTCGAACCAGCCCCTGGTGTCAGACGATTCGTCTCCTGACGATTCGTCTCCTGAAAAGGCCCGGCCCCTGTCGGTCCCCGGTCCCTGGTGTCAGACGATTCGTCTCCTGAAATGGTGTCAGACGATTCGTCGCGGAGACGGTGTCCCCGAAATGGTGTCAGACGATTCGTCGGACGATTCGTCGCGGAGACGGTGTCAAAGGACTCGAAACGAGGGATTCGCGCGAGAACGGAGGATTTGGAGTTGGCCCACGGGGTGCATCCGGTCCGGCGGAGTGCACACGGGGGATCGGGATGGGCTGGCCGTTGAGGATGTTCCAGGAGGAGGGGCTCTATTTTGTCACGTCCAGGTGCTTCCAGGGCCGGCTGTTGCTGCGTCCCAGCGCGGAGATGAACGAGGTGGTGGGAGGAGTGCTGGCGCGAGCCGTCCAGCAGAGCGCCGGCACCATCCGGTTGCACGCCTTCACCTTCGCTTCCAACCACTTCCACCTGCTGGTGTGGGCGCGGGGTGCGGCGCTCGCCTCCTTCATGCAGTACCTGCGCGCCAACCTGTCCAAGAAGGTGGGGAGGCTGGTGGACTGGAGCGGCGGATTCTGGGAGAGGCGGTACTCGGCGGAGCCGGTGTTGGACGACACGGCAGTGGTGGGCCGGTTGCGCTACGTGTTGGCCCACGGGGTAAAGGAGGGGCTGGTGGAGAGGAGCGCCGAGTGGCCGGGCCTGACGTGTCTGCCGCAATTGCTGGGGTCGGCTCGGCGAGTGTTCCAGTGGTTCAATTGGACAAAACGCTGGAACAAAAGGAGCAGCGCGGACATGGCGGAAGAGCGGGGAGGCTTCGCGGAGCAATGGGCCGAGCCCGTGGAGTTGGAGGTGGCGCCCCTGCCGTGTTGGAAAGGACTGGGGGAGGAGCAGAGGCGGCGTGCGGTGCGGGCACTGGTGGAGGAGGTGGAAGCCCAGGCGCGCGCAAGGGACAAGCCCGTCTTCGGGGTGCGAGCCGTGAGGGCACAGCACCCGCATACTCGGCCCGAGCGCCTCAAGCGCAGCCCGCGGCCATTGGGGCATGCCTCCACGTGTCAGGCACTGAGGGAGTTGCGTGAGCAGTACCGGACCTTCGTCGCAGCGTTCCGAGAAGCAGCGGTTTGCTGGGGACGAGGGAATTTCTCAGCGCCTTTTCCGCCTTTCTCCTTCCCGCCGCGGGTTGTGCCGGTCGCGTCGCTCGAGTTCTTTGACACCCTCCCAGCCCCTCCCGGAGGCCGCGGGCTGGGGCAGGATGCCCGGTATGGCACGGATCGCCGTACTGGGAGCGGGTGGAGTGGGCAGCGCGGTGGCGCGGTTCCTCGCTCGCGAGGGACACGCCGTCACCGTCGTGGAGCAATTCACGCCCGATCATGATCAGGGCAGCTCGTATGGCTCCTCGCGCATCATCCGCAAGACGTACCCGGATGGCTTCTACACGTCGCTGATGAGCGAGGCCTACCCGCTCTGGGCGGAGCTGGAGCGCGAGGCGGGGGAGAAGCTCTTCGCGCGCACGGGCGGCCTGTTCTTCGCCCCGGAGGGGCACCCGGACCTGACCGCCATCCGCCGGGCGCTCGTGGACAACCAGGTTCCCTTCGAGGAACTGGACCCCGCCGGGTGCGCGCGGAAGTTCCCTGGCTTCCGGCTGCGGGAAGGGGAGGCGGGGGTATTCGAGCCCGAGGCGGGCTTCCTCCGGGCCTCCGCGTGCGTGCGCGCGCAGCTCCGCCTCGCGTCGGCGCATGGGGCCCAGATGCGCGCGGGCACATGGGTGGAGGCCCTCGAGCCCCGGGCGCGAAGCGTCGCCCTCGTACTCGCGGGGGGTGAGGTGCTCGAGTTCGACCGGGTGGTGGTCTGCGCGGGGCCGTGGACGGCCCGCCTGCTGGAGAGGGTGGTGCGGCTGCCGTTCACGGTGACGCGGCAGGTGTACTGTCACTTCGAGCCGACGGAGCCGCTCGCGCGCTTCAGCGCGGAGCGCTTCCCGGTGTGGATCGACTTCGGCACGAACTTCTACGGCTTCCCACACGACGAACACCTGCCCGGCGTGAAGGTGGCGCTGCATGAGCCGGGTTCGCCCACCGAGCCCCAGCGGGTGGACCGGGAGATCCACGAGTCGGACCGAGAGCCCCTGCGCCGGGCCTGCGCGGAGCACCTGCCCGGGTTGTCGCCGCGCGTGGCGTTCGAGAAGGTGTGCCTCTACACGATGACGCCGGATCACGACTTCGTGGTGGACAGGCTGCCCGGAGAGTCCCGGGTGACGGTGGTGGGGGGACTGAGCGGGCACGGCTTCAAGTTCACCGTGTTGCTCGGCCGGATCGCGGCGTGGATGGCCACGGACGAGCGGGTGCCCTGGGAGCTGTCGCGCTTCGCCCTGGCCCGCTTCGCGTGAGCCCGCGGGTGGGAGCCGGGACTACGGGGTCTTCTTCTCGGGAGTGGGCGCGGGCGAGGGTTCGCTCTCCGAGGTGGTCATCCAAGTGGTCAACGAGGTTTGACCAGATGGAAAGATTCCTTCCTCTTCACGCTTTACCCGAATCGCCCCTGGATGGAGACTCCCGCCATGACGACGACCACCGCTTCCACGCTTCCGACGCATGATCTGTTCACGCCGGAGATGATGGTGAACCCGATGCCCACGCTGCATCGGATCCGCGCCGAGAATCCGCTGATCTGGAGCCCCCAGCTCAATGCCTGTGTGCTCACGCGCTACGCGGACATCCTCGCGGCGTTGAAGGACCGGCGCCTGGCCTCCTCCAACATGGCGAACTGGATGGAGCTGCTGACGCCGGAGCAGCAGCGGGAACTGCTCCCGGTGCGCCAGTCCATCCAACTGTGGATGGGCCACACCAACGAGCAGGATCACCTGCGCTTCCAGCTCCTGCTCAAGCGCTACTTCACCCCTGGCACGGTGGATGCGCTTCGTCCGCGCGTGCGTCAGATCACCGAGGAGCTGCTCGACGCGGTCGAGCCCCGGGGCGGCATGGACGTGGTGGAGGAGCTGGCCTACCCGCTGCCCGCCAACGTCATCGCCGAGATGTTGGGCATGCCCACGCGCGACCGGGAGAGGCTGCAGGCGTGGTCACGTGACATCACCGCGCTCTTCGGGCGTTCGGACATCCACCAACTGCGCCGCTCCCAGCGCAGCGTCCTGGAGATGCAGGACTACCTGCGCCCCCTGCTCGAGGAGCGCCGCCGCGAGCCCCGCGAGGATCTCATCAGCGTGCTGCTGGCCGCCTCGAAGGAGGGCACCCTGAGCGAGGAGGAGATCGTGTCCAACTGCGTGCTGCTGCTCTTCGCCGGGCACGAGACGACGGCCAACCTCATCGCCAACGGCCTGGTGCTGCTCTTCGAGCACCCCGACCAGTTCGAGGCCCTCAAGGCGCGGCCGGAGCTGATGGCCACGGCGGTGGAGGAGATGATGCGCTGCGATGGTCCCGCGAGCATCATCTCCCGGGTGAGCACCGAGCCGGTGGAGGTGTGTGGCCGCACCTTCCCCGCGGGCCAGACCTTCTACCTCGCCCTGGGGGCGGGCAACCGCGACCCGGAGGTGTTCCCGGAGCCGGACCGCTTCGACATCACCCGCAAGCCCAACCGCCACCTGGGCTTCGGCATGGGGTCCTTCTACTGCCTGGGCGCGGCGCTGGCGCGCATGGAGGCGGATGAGTGCTTCCGCATCCTGCTGCGCCGCTTCCCGAACGTCCGGCCCGCCTACGAGAAGCCGGACTGGCAGCCGGTGGCGCCCCTCAGCCACAACCTGAAGACCCTCCAGGTGAAGTTCTAGGAGCGGGTGGGAGTCACGCGGCTCGGCCTCGTGGGCCGAGCCGCGCACCCCTCGGTCATCGTCGCCACTCACGCGACAGCAGACCCCCTGCCTGGGCGAGGGCCGGGGGCGCTCGCGTTGCCCACTTTGACACCACTGCCCAGTGGTGTTATTCATCGTGACACCACTGAGCAGTGGTGCCGAGCTGGGAAGGTCGGCGACAACGTCCGGGAGCGACAGCGGTGAAGACAGGGACAGAGGTGGAGGCTTCGAGCACGGATCTGGCGAGCCTCGGGCTCAACGCCTACGAGAGTGGCGTCTACCTCGCGTTGCTCTCCCGGAGCGGCCAGGGCTCCACGGAGCTCGCCGAGCGGGCGAGGGTGCCGCGGCAGCGCATCTACGACGTACTCCGCTCGCTGGAGGCCAAGGGCCTGTGCGTCGCGCGTGACACCACCCCGCGCACGTTCTTCCCCACGGATCCGGCGACGGCCCTGCCCGCGCTCAGCGCGAAGCGAGCCATGGAACTCGAGCGCGAGCGCGAGCGGACGGCCGCGGTGGCCCTGGAGCTGGCGGCGCAACTCGGCCCTCTCTTCCAGTCGGGGAAGGGGGAGAACGATCCGCTGCAATACGTCGAGGCCCTGGCCGACCCCGCGCGCATCGCCGTGCAGGCCATCGCCTTCGCGAGCGCGGCGAAGCACCACGTCCACTCGCTCATCAAGCGCCCCCTCATCCTGTCCTCGGAGCAGAACCGCCGCTTCCTGCAGGTCCCGCTCGAGCGAGGCGTGCGCTACCGCGCGCTCTATGAGCGAGAGGCCCTGGACGATCCGGAGCTGCGCGAGTGGATGGGCACGCTGAGCAAGAAGGGGCAGCGGATCCGGGTCGTCCACACCCTGCCGGTGAAGATGCAGGTCTTCGACGACGAGGTCGCGCTGCTCTCGATGCAGGACCCGGTGGGCGGTCCGCCCAGCTTCACCGCCGTCGCCCTGCGCCACCGGGGCGCCGTCGCCCTGCTGAACCTCGCCTTCGAGCGGCTCTGGGACGAGGGCACGCCCTACGAGGACCTATGACCCCCATGGGAGATGAGCACATGAGCACCGAGCACACGAGTACTGCGTACGTGGGAACCGAGTACGTCGAGGGCTACCGGCCGGGCCTGCTGGGCCGGATCGCCGAGCTGCACGGCATCTACTACGCCAAGGCCTGGGGCTCGGGCGCCGAGTTCGAGGGAATGATGGCGCAGGAGCTGCGCGAGTTCCTCGCGCACTACCAGGCCGGCCGCGACCTCCTGTTGACGGCCCACCTCGACGGCCGGCTCGTCGGTTCCATCGCCGTCGCGGGCTCGAAGACGGATCAGCCGGGGGCGCGCCTGCGCTGGGTCATCGTCGAAGAGGCGTACCACGGCCGGGGCATTGGCAAGGAGCTCGTGCGGCGCGCGCTGGAGTTCTGCCGTGCCGCGAGCTTCTCACGCGTCTATCTCTGGACGGTCGAGGGGCTGCCTCAGTCGCTTGGGCTCTACCTGAGCGCGGGCTTCCGCATCGTCGACCGCCTCCCCGACGATCGCTACAGCGTTCCGCTCGTGAACCTGCTGCTGGAGCGCGACCTGCCCTGATGGGTGGAGGGACTCAGGGCGCGGGCCGGTAGCACTGGAGCACGGAGGCATCCGCGGGGTTGAAGGCGTCCGCGGGGTCTCCCGTCCAGTCGGCACGGGGAGCCCGGAGCGGCACCGGGGTCGCGGCCGTTCCATTGGAGGTGGGACGAGGTGTCGGCCCGGACGCCGTAGTAGTAGTTCTCGGCGCTCAGCCGCTCGATGTCCCAGTAGTGCGCGCCCGTGAACCGCAGGAACGCATAGCTCTTGCTGGCGGCGCCCGGATTGGCCGGATTCCACTGCCCCTTGAAGACGGGCAGCCCCTGGCCCAGGTCCACGCCCACCACCTTGAAACACAGGAACTCCGCGACAGAGTTTTTATCCCGTATTAAAATGATTAACATGGTTTCTGCTTGAAGGGATCTTCTTATACAGACGTCAGCTAGAACGAAGGGGGAGGCTCGTCCGCCGAGCCATCGATGATCTTCTTCGCCATGGCGAAGGAGAAGCCCGCGCGGGCCATGGCGGCGAGATCCCGCTGCCGGTTGTCCGGGCGGGTCTTCAGGTCGCGCCGGAAGGGCCCGAGCCGCTTCTTGCGCGCCCAGATGCGCGCGGCCGCCTCCTCGGACACCTCCGCGGAGGCCTCGGCCACCTTCTGTTCGACGACCTCCTTGGCCACGCCCTTGAGCTTGAGCTTCTGGGCGATCACCCGGGCGCTGCGGCCCGAGGCGCGCAGCGAATGGGCCTTGGTCTCCGCGTAGGCCTGGTCGTTGACGAGCCCGTTGCGCACGAGCTTCTCCACGAGCGCGTTCACCCAACCGAGCGCCTCGGTGCGCTCTCCCCCGTGGAAGCGCAGGGATCTGTCCACCCTGCGCATGAGCACGGTCTTGAGCTGGCTCACCGTCGCCGAGTACCGCTTGAGGTAGTGCAGCGCGGCGTTCTCCAGGTAGCGCGGTGACACCTTCCGGGGCTGCTTCTTCTTCCCCTGGGGTTGGCCCCGCTCTCTTCCCGTCGACTCATCCATGAGGGGGATGTAACACCCCGGTCCGACCCTGGGGATGGCTCGTTCGCCGGGCATCCTGGCGTACGGCTACTCGTAGAAGTCCGGGGCCCTGGGGCGTGGATGCACGTCGTTGGGGTCATGGAAGAGGACGAGGTCTCCCCCCGTGGCGTCGCGAAGCGCCTTGAGCTTGCGGATGGAGGCGATGCCCTGCGCGGGGTCCGGACATTCTCCCGGAGCCAGCTCCTGCTCGAAGTTCTCCCGCAGGTCGCCCGCGTCGGCGACGAGGATCTTGGTGCCACCGCGGGGCAGCTCGACGAGCAGGGATTGATGCCCCGGCATGTGGCCGGCGGTCAGGATGCCGCGCACGCCGGGCATCAGCTCCCAGTCCCCGTCGACGAGCCGCCACTCCCTTCCGGGCAGCCGCACATCATCGTCGAACACGGCCGGGTTGCCATGCGCCCCCATGGCGTGATCGTACTCGCGCCGCTGCATGTAGAGGGCGGCGCGGGTGAAGTGTTTGACGTGGCCCGTGTGGTCGTAGTGGGTGTGGCTGATGATGACGGCGTGGATGTCCTCCGGGGCGACCCCCAGCCGCGCGAGCTGGGGCAGCAGCTCATGCTCTGGCAGGACGATGGGGGCCGACACCGAGCCCGGAGCGGTCAGGAAGCGCTCGCGCTGGACTGGATCCTTCAAGCGCGCGGAATCAATCCCCGCATCGAAGAGTACCCATCCGCGCGCCGTCTCCAGGAGGTAGGCACAGACCGGCTCGCACATGAGGAGCGAGGGCGGGGCACCCCGCACGGAGACCGATTTCGGGAGGATCTCGTAGCCGCACAGCAGGATGTAGAGTCGGCGGACGTCGGTCATCGGCCACTTCCCCGGGGTTCCCCCTCAAGGGTTGACCTCCGGGTGCGCGGGCACAAGCGGCGGCCGCACCGAGCCAGAGCGGACGGCCGGCCAACCGCCCCCGAGCCCCTGCCCCCTTGGATGCTCCCGGTTGTTCGCGCTTGTCGGTGACCCAACATTGAGCGCGCTGCATGACACCCTGACAATGGAGAGAAGGCCATGGCCAAAGTCGACAAGGCGGGGACTCGTCCCCTGGCGGTCGTGACGGGCGCCTCGAGCGGGATTGGTTATGAGCTGGCCAAGCAGTTCGCCCAGAATGGATTCGACCTGCTGGTCACCGCGCGGAGCGCGGGCATCGAGGAGGCCGCTCGGGACTTCGAGCGTCTGGGTGCCCGGGTGTGGAGCGTGCGGGCGGACCTGGCCCAATACGAGGGCGTGGAGACGCTGTACACGCGGATCCAGGAGGTGGGCCGGCCGGTGGAGGCGATCGCCATCAACGCCGGAGTGGGGGTGGGCGGGGACTTCGTCCGGGACACGGAGCTGAAGGCGGAGCTCAACCTCATCAACCTCAACATCACGTCCTCGGTGCACCTGGCCAAGCGCGTGCTCAAGGACATGGTGGCGCGGGGCGCGGGCCGCGTCCTGTTCACCTCGTCCATCGCCGCCGTCATGCCGGGCCCCTTCGAGGCCGTATATGCCGCCTCCAAGTCCTTCCTGCTGTCGTTCTCCGAGGCCCTGCGCAACGAGCTCAAGGACACCGGCGTGACGATCACGGCGCTCATGCCGGGCCCGACCGAGACCAACTTCTTCCACCGCGCGGACATGGACGACACGCGCGCCGGCACGGAGAAGAAGGACAGCGCGGAGCTCGTCGCGCGTCAGGGCTTCGAGGCCCTGATGGCGGGCGAGGACAAGGTGGTCGCGGGCTCGGTGAAGAACAAGGCGATGGCCGCGGCGGCCTCGGTGCTGCCTCAGCCCGCCACGGCGCAGCTCCACCGGGGCCTGTCGGAGCCGGGCTCGGGCCGTCGTCACTGAGTCCCGGTACCCGGTAACCGTTCAGTGCGCCGGGCCAAGCTTGGGTGAGGAGGAAACGATGCAGGAGTGACAAGCGGAGTGGAAACCTCACGAGGGACCCAGCAGGTTCAAACCCTGCCCGGTAAAGGAGGCCACCAGCCGGAAGCGAGTCTTGCGTGGCGTCGGGGCAACCCGAGCTGCGAAGCGTAGACAGCCAGTGTGCGGGCCGCGTGATTGAGCCTCGAAAGTTACTCTCGTGCGAGAGCCGACGCCGTTGAACGAGCGGAAGGCAGCACCTTGGGGCCGCAAGGGCCCGGTCTCCGGGTCTCGCCGGGGTCGAAGAGCGGGGCACGTATACAAGAGGGACCCCCAGGAACCTGGGAGGCCCTGACGACTCCACGTCACAAACCGGTTGGGGAAGCCGGTCAACAACCCTGGCTCGTGGGAGGTGGGCGCCCGACACCCACGAGAGCGAAAGATGGGTGGCGGTGGTACCGCCGCGGCGAAGGAGAACGAAGCCGGGTGGGAGGGTTGTCAGGGAGTCGGAGCGCCTCGAAGTACCGAGGAAGCAGGGGAACGGACTCAACCGGACCCTGTGGAGGGAAGGAGGCGCCGGAACATGGAACCGCAGGAGGGAAAGATGGCAGGGACACCGAGCCCTATAACCGTATCAACGAAACTTCAGCGGATAGCGACGCTGGCGAGACAGGCACAAGTGGCTCGTGCGGCGAACTCAGCAGGGGCGGACGACATGGGAGAAGTTCGACCAGATCATCCGTCGCTTCCCGCTACCTAAACCGCGTGTAGTTCACAGCCTCTACCAGCTTGTAGCGAACCCATGAGCCGAGGAGCCGGATGCGGTAGTCCCGCACGTCCGGATCTGTGGGAGCCCCGGGACGGCAACTCCCGGGGCCACCCGACCCACATCAGGCCGCTCTCGCGGTCGCGGCCGACGCGGTGAACGGTTACACGGGAGCAAGCCGGGTGGAGCCTATTGGCTCGCCCCTGTCAGTGTGGGCCACGCTTTCATGGCCAAGCCGCGCCGCCAAGCCGCTGGTCCGTTAGACCCGTCAGCTCACCTCATAGACTGAGGCTGATCGGGATGGAGCCCCATCCCCGGAAGGTCTGCAGGAGATCGGACCTTCTATCGCCATTGAAGTCTCCCACGAGGAAGGACTGTTCCTCCGACCCCGAATTGAAGAGGACTGCGGGGATATTGCTGCAGGACCAGTCAGTACCTGTCGAAAAACAGACCGGGTAGGAGTTCCAACCGCGATAGACCTGTACGATGTCGGTCCGGCCATCCCCGTTGAAGTCTCCCGTCAGGAAGCGCTGTTCCGCGGACCCTGAGTTGTAGATGGCTGCCGGGAAGTTGGCGCAAGACCAGCCACTTCCCGTCGAGGTGCAGGTGGGAATGCTGCCCCATCCCCGATAGGTCTGGAAGATGTCGGTCCGGCCATCCCCATTGAAGTCTCCCGTCAGGAATTGTTGCTCCGCGGACCCTGAGTTGTAGATGGCTGCCGGGAAGTTGGCGCAAGACCAGCCACTTCCCGTCGAGGTGCAGGTGGGAATGCTGCCCCATCCCCGATAGGTCTGGAAGATGTCGGCCCGGCCATCCCCGTTGAAGTCTCCCTTCAGGAAGCGCTGCTCCGCGGACCCTGAGTTGTAGATGGCTGCCGGGAAGTTGGCGCAAGACCAGCCACTTCCCGTCGAGGTGCAGGTGGGAATGCTGCCCCATCCCCGATAGGTCTGGAAGACATCTACCCGGCGATCCCCGTTGAAGTCTCCCGTCAGGAACTGTTGCTCCGCGGACCCTGAGTTGTAGATGGTTGCCGGGAAGTTGGCGCAAGACCAGCCACCTCCCATCGAGGTGCAGGTGGGAATGCTGCTCCACCCCCGATAGGTCTGGAAGATGTCGGTCCGGCCATCCCCATTGAAGTCTCCCGTCAGGAAGCGCTGCTCCGTGGACCCTGAGTTGTAGATGGCTGCCGGGAAGTTGACGCAAGACCAGCCACTTCCCGTCGAGGTGCAGGTGGGAATGCTGCCCCATCCCCGGTAGGTCTGGAAGATGTCGGTCCGGCCATCCCCATTGAAGTCTCCCGTCAGGAAGCGCTGCTCCGCGGACCCTGAGTTGTAGATGGTTGCCGGGAGATTGGACGTCCAGAAAGAAGACTGCGAGGATGCGAGCTCATTCTCCTCTTTTGCAAGAGGATCGACCTGTTCGATGTCCTCAATGGGTCCACCGCAAGCACACAGAATGGCAACCAGAGGAGACCAAAGGCGCGGCTTCATTCCATTCTTCCTTTCCATGCGACAACTCCAGAACCCACATCGCTCGCTGGTGATCCAGTCAAGAGCCCGCCAGGGGAGAACGCGCGGGGGTGCCATTCCGTGATTCCAATGTGGCTAGGTCACCACTGAATAGGGTTTTCTGCAAGCAGACCTTTCGGCAGGTTGTCTGCATAAGTGACAACAGATGACTTGAGAGCCATGGAACCCAAGTTGTCTCCGAGTTGGAGACTTCCGGGATTGCGGCGGAGCGAACGTCCGATGATGGACCGAAGCAAGGCCAGAGGATCAAATGGAGGCGGTCCTCGGCATCTGAAGCGCCGCCACACGTGCGGAGGAGAGCCGCGCTCGCGCTGGGGTCAATCACGCGCAGGTGGCGGCACTGCCGGCGCACGTGGTGGAGTTGGAGGTGCGTCTGCGCCAGAGTCTATCGGCTTGCCCCTGTCAGTGAGGACCACGCCTTAATGGCGAGTCGCGCAGTGGCTTGCAAGTCCTCGCGGGTCGCGCCATCACGGGCCTGGATGGACATGGCCTGCTGGACGCCCGCGTAGAACCGCGCGATGTGCTGCGGCTCCACGTCGCGTGAAAGCTCTCCTTCGGCCATGGCCCGCTCGAGGCGCTCGCGGATGCGCTGGAGGGTATGGGCGCGTAGCTCCACGAGGAGCGCCTTCAGTTCGGCATGCCCCTCATCCCCCGCGGAGGCGAGCGTCACCATGCAGCCCAGGGGTTTTCCACGCCTGGGCAGGACCTCGGCGGAGCTGAGCAGCAAGGCCTCGATCGCATCGCGCGCGGTCGGAGCCTCGGTGAACCCGCCCCAGACGAAGGGACCATTCGTCTCCTGGTACTGGCGTATGGCCGCCTCATAGAGGGCTTCCTTGCCGCCGAACGCCGCGTAGAGGCTGGGCGAGTTGATCCCCATGGCGGCGCACAGCTCCGAGATGGACGTCGCGGTGTAGCCCTTGCGCCAGAACAGCTCCATCGCGGCGCACAGCGCCGTCTCCCGGTCGAACTCTCTTGGGCGGCCCCGCTTGGGCGCCTTCTTTTCTGTAGTGGTCGGCACAGAAACCTCTTGACTCTCGTACTCCCACCGAGCATTTTGTGTCGAACATCACAAAAAGGGAACACCATGTCGAAGCTTGCTGGCAAGAAGGCGCTCGTCACCGGAGGCAGTCGGGGAATCGGCGCGGCGATCGTGCGAAGGCTCGCGGCGGAGGGCGCGGACATCGCCTTCACCTACCAGCGCTCGGCCGAGACGGCCCAGGCGCTCGTGCGAGAGATCGAGGGGCTCGGGAGGAAGGTCATCGCGCTCCAGGCCGACAGCGCGGACCCCGCGGCTGTTCAGCGTTCCGTCTCGGCGACGGTCGAACGGTTGGGCGGTCTGGACATCCTCGTCAACAACGCGGGCATCGCCCGGGGAGGTCCGCTCGAGGAGATGTCTCTCGAGGACATCGACGCGCTCTTGAACGTGAACATCCGGGCGGTCGTGCTGGCCACGCGGGCGGCGATCCACACCTGCCTCGCGGCGGTCGCATCATCAACATCGGCAGCAATCTCGCCGAGCGCGTGGCCTATGGCGGCGTCACGGTGTACTCCATGACCAAGTCGGCGTTGAGTTCATTGACCAGAGGTCTGGCTCGGGACCTGGGGCCACGGGGGATCGCCGTGACCCTGGTCAACCCGGGCTCGACCGACACCGACATGAACCCGGCGCAGGGACCCAGAGCCAAGATGCAGCTCGGACTCAGCGCCTTGGGGCACTATGGCAAGGCGGAGGACATCGCGGCCGCGGTCGCTTTCCTCTCCGGGCCGGACGCCGCTCATGTGACGGGTACCAGCCTCACGGTCGATGGGGGACAGAACGCCTGAACCCAGCGTCCTGGGCAGCCCTACTTCAGGTTGACGGCGCCGAGGCTGTCGCCGCTGTTGATGTACAGCACGCCATTGGCGGACATCGCCAGGTTGCCCGTCTTCCAATAGGACCAGACCGACGAGTGTGTCTCGAGATCAATCGCGTACACCCGTTGGCTGGTGCTGACGAAGATGAGGTTGTCGGTGACGAGCAGGTCGCTATAGCTGCCGTGCAGTCCCTCGCGAGCCTTTTCCTCGAGGCGAGGCGGTGTCCAGCTCCAGAGCAGCTCGCCGGTTGATTCCCTTCGTGCTTCCACTGTCGGTCGGGAAGACTCGGCCGAGACGTTGGTGACGTACACCACCCCCTTGGCGAGCACCGGGACGCCGCCATACCTGCCTGTCACGGACCAGTTCAGGCCGCGCTTCGTGGTGTTGAAGCTCACGAGGCGCGTGTTCCCGAAGGCATTCCCACCGCTCACGGCGATCACCGCTCCATTCGTGCCAGGAACGGGCGCGCCATGCGTGCCGAAACCGTCCCGTTCGAACTCCGGGTCGGTGAGGGTGAAGGCCACCTGCCCGGTGGATTTGACCAGCGCGCTGAGCACGCCTCCGAGGAATGAGTAGGCGTGGTTCGCATCGACCGCGGGCGTCCAGTCCTCGTAGTACGCCAGCTGGGTGAACCAGTTCCGCACCCCATCGGCGTGGTTGAATGCGCACATCCCGAGGGAATTCGAGCAAGCGGAATAGACGGTACCGCCTTCGATCGTGGGGGCGTAGGACCTGTCCATCCGTGCGTCGAAAAGCGTCTTCGAGAGCTGCGCCCCGGTGGCCGCGTCGAGAGACCACATGGAAGCGTCCTCATCACCGGTCGTCGCGATGAACACCTTTGCGCCCGAGACCGCCGGAGGATTGGCTGTCACGGTGTTGCCGAAATCGAAGAGCCACTCGATTTCCTTGTCGCTCTCCCTCAGCGCGTACAGCGTTCGCGGCACATCGCTTGTCCAGGGGACGGAGTTCGCCACATAGACCAGGCCATTGGCGATGACCGGAGGGGTCAGTGAGCTGTAGCTCTTCGGGGGTTTCCAGCTCCATCGGGGCGAGAACCTGCTCGGGTCCAGCGTGACCGGAACATGGCCTGTATGTGCGGCGTTTCCCTGGTACGTCTCCCAGTCGGGGACAGAGGGCCAGCGGGTGAGCGGCGTCAGGTGGGTGCCCGGAAGGACTTGCAAGTCATACGGCAGGTACACGGGTGAACCCGGATGCTGCGCGTTACAATCCCTGTCCCGGCACAACCTCACCTCGAGAGCCCCTTGATGATGCCCCGCCGGGAGCCTGGAGGAGGTCAACGCATTCGCGGAGTAGGTATCCGGTGCTCCGGACGTGGCCTGAAGGCGGACGTCCCGTTCGAGCACTCCGGCCTTGTCGACGACGACGAGATAGACGTCGTCGGACAACGGGGTGGTGAGGGTCGCCGCGAAGGTCAGGCTGATCGAGTCGCCAGAGCCATAGGTTGCCGCCAGAGTGTCCGGAGAGAACGTCATCGCGGAAGGTCCTGGCGGGACGTGCCCCCCGTCACCGGGGCCTGTCCCCGCGTCCCCGGTGCTCATCCCCGCGTCCTTGGAGTCGGTCCCTTCGCCACCGGTGGGACGATCGCCGCAAGCGGCGAGCAGGCACAACAAAACAAGAGCCGGGTATTTCCTCTGTGTCCAAGCCATGGCTTTGCCCATCCTGGAAGTCTCATGCGTGAGGTCCAAGCAGGCCCCCCCATACGGATATTACCGCACCTGATCTGGTCGGGTGAGACGAGCGGTTTGCCGAAGGCCACCATCAACGTGGCTAGGGAGATGTCCGCTTGTGATGCCACCACGTCAAGGCGGCGTGACGGACGCGGTGGGCGCCTCGGCTTGGAGTTCCACTGGCAGGAGGAGCCTCGACGCCTCTTCTCTTCCTCCGAGCTCCACCGTCTGCGCGGCCACCACGGGCGTCGTCTCCTCGTACCAGGGGCGCGCGGTGTTCAGATGCGCCGACAGCATGGGGTAGTTCGACGAGGACACCCAGAGCCCGAGTCGGTGTCCCTTCGGCAGCACCCATGAGGTGGGGAGAAAGTCGATCTCCACCTCGCGCTCGCTGCCGGGTGCGTACGCCAGGGGCGCTGGTGTGTCCGCCAGGGGCAGACGCAGGGTCGCCGCTCCGTCGGTGACATGCAGCGCGCGCCCCTTCTCGTCCACGTCGACGAGCTTGGCGACGAAGGCGGTGTCCTCCGCGCTCGAGCGCACGCGAAGACGCAGCCGTGCGCGGCCGGCGATGCGCATCTCGGACCGAGCCGGGGGCGCGACGAAGCGCAGCACGTCCTGCCGCGCACAGGGCCGGTCTGCACCACGGGTCCCGGCGTGATTCCCTGGCGGCCCAACATGGCGAAGGCCAGCCCACGGGCACCTCCCTCGCTCCTCCAGGGCTGGGCGGGGTCATAGTGGTAGGACAGTGAGGCGGGCATGAGCGGTGACTGGCCGCTCAATGAAGCCGAGGCACACGCCCCGGGCGCCCCCGCGGCTGGTGCCGTGTCCAGGAAGAGCACCTGCTCCCGCGTCGCGGGAGGCCACGCGGGCAGGATTCGCGAACCGGTATCCCCATGGCCGGCGACGACCACTCGGCCCGCCTCATACGGCAGGGGCACGCCTTGGAGCGCATGGCGCAGCCAGGGGATGGTGAACGCCCACTGGTTCATGTCGTCCTGGATGCCGGGGGTCTTCACGGCCCCGCTCTGCATGCCCAGGTGGTTCCACGGCCCCAGTACCATCACGCTCCGCTCGCGCGAGGCGAGTGACTCCCAGGTCCGGAGCGTCGCCGGCAGGAAGGGATCATCGAAGCCCCCGACGAGGAGCATCGGAGGAACTCCGGGCCGCTCCGGCATCCGACGCAGGGCCACGTTCTCTGGCCGCTGCCACAGCGCGCCTCCGGGCTCCAACGCATGCAACCACTCCCGATAGAAGGGAAGCGGTGTGCCGAAGGCGGCGACGTCGGCCTCGAGGTGCGGGCGGTGCTCGAGCATCTTCCGGTAGGCGTCCCCCGGAGAGCGGTTTTCGCGACGGCCCGGCATGTAGGCCGCCCAGGCCGTCAACAGCTCATGCGGGAGCAGCCCCCGCTCGGAGACCACCTCCCGCAGGTCCGTGCCGAAGATGGAAACGACCACCGTCTTCACCTCGACTGGCAGCTCCCCCGCCACTGCGGCGAGCGCCGTGCCCCCGAGGTACGACATGCCAAAGAGCGCGACGTTGCCGTCGACGAAGGGTTGCCGCACGAGCCAGCGCAGGGTGTCCTCGCCATCGGCGACCTCGTTCACCACGGGCCACCACTCGCCGCCACTGGCCATCCGTCCCCGCACGTCCTGCAGCACGCAGCCCAGGCCGTAGCGGACGAACAGATCACAGCTCAGCTCGATGAAGGGCCCCAGATCGTAGGGGTTGCGGATGAGCACCACGGGCGCGCGCTCCACGCCCTCCGGCAGGAGGATGCGCGTGGACAGCTCCACACCATCGCGCATGCGCACGGCCTCCGTCCGCCAGGAGCCCGGCCGATGGGTGAAGGCCGGGAGCGAGTTGGAACTCCGCCGGTCTTCCTGGATGGCGTTGCGCACCGGCCACAGCCCACCGTGCCGCACCCCAGGAGAATGACGAACAGCTGACCCCAGAACGAGCGAATACGCCACATGCGCCGAGGATATCCACGAACACTCCCGAGAGGATATCCAGGCGTCAGTCCGTGCTGACCTCTTCGGCCACGCCCGGCCGCTTGCAGCCGGGCTTCATGCAGAGCTCCACCGCGACCCGGGACTTGGGGAGCTGAAGTCCAAGCGCGTGGGGCGAGAGGTGGAGCAGCTGCGAGGGGTGCTCGCACCTCACGCCGATCTGGAGCTGCTCCGGGTCCTCGTAGAGGCCCACGTGGCCACCCAGTTTGGCGGCCCGGGGCTCGAGCAGCCCGTTCTGTTCGAGGAACAGGCGGTAGCGCTTCTCGTCGAAGCCCTTCTTCACGAGCTCCCGCGCCTCGTGGACATCCGGGTAGTCCACGAAGTGCGTGGGCGCTTTCGTCCCCCTGGGGACGCCTGCTTCCACGCGGACCTGAAGCTTGTCGGACGTGGGCTCCTCGCGGGCACAGGCTTCACACTCGTAGATGCGGACCGTCCGCGCACCGAGCGTCTTGCCCAGCGTGGGGATGCGCAGCTCCGCTTTCGGAGCGATGGACGCACCGCACTCCGGGCAGCGCACCTTGGGCGTCTTCACCCGGTGGACGTCGATCGCCCAGGCGTCATGACCCTCGATGCCCCTTGGCGCTGCCACCTTCTCCTCGCGGAAGCGGGCGATCCCCGCGGGAAGCCCTTTCTTCGCGACCTCTTTCAGCGCGCGCTCGAGCTCCTCATCCGGGAGTGGCCACAGCTGCAACTTCCTCCCGTCTTCCTTCCACGCGAGCACCTGCTGGGCGAGCCAGCCGAGTGTCTCGGGAGCGGGCTTCTTTCCGTCCGCCTTCGCCGCTCGCTGAAGGAGGGAAGAGAGCGCGTCCGCGAGCCTCGACGCTCCACCAGCCGGAGGACATCCAGCCAGCGGCCGAGCCCGGCATTGGAGGCGAGCCCGTCCTTCTCGGCTCGAGCGAGCAGCGCGCGCTTGCGGCTCGCGGGCACGCGCTCGGGTGCCGTGCGAAGGACGGCTCGGAGCTCCACTCCTCGGTCCCCACCGGCGCCTTGCCCCCCACCGCGAGCAGGACGTTCATCCGAGGGCCGAGGGTCGTGAGATCCACACGGTTCTCGCCCGCCGCGGCGGCCGCGGTGAACCAGCCGGGCTGGGTGCGCTCCACGTCACTCAGGGCCCTGAGGGTGTCTTCCCGTTCGGTCACGAGCCGCTCCAGTGTCGGGCGGTCCGCGTCTCGTGCCCGCTCCATCGCATGCTCCACCCAGTCGCGAAGATCCTTGCCACGGCCCAGCGGATACTTCCGGGGCCAGCTCGAGCCTCCGCGAAGAGCGCCTCGCGCCGTTCGAACTCCTCGGGGGCGAGCAGGGTGATGCCCACGTCGCGGAGAATCCCGGGAGCCCCCAGTGCCTGCTTCGCGTTCTGGGGATACAGCTCGGCGAAGCCCCCGAAGCTGTCTTCCGGAGCCGGATAGAGCCCCAGCTCGTGGAGCCGCTTCCGCGCGGAGGAGATCGCCTCTTCCCAGTTCCGGGAAGCGCATCCGTGAGGAGGGGCTCCTTGAAGCTTCGTCCGCAGGAACCGCAGCGCGTGGCCGTACGCTGGACCGGCGCGCCACAGTCGCACTCGAGCCCCCGCTCAGCGGGTGCTTTCGGTGGTGGGGGCGCGAGCTTCTTCGCCTCCTCGCGCAGCCCCTTCTGGATGAAGCGGTAGTCGGCCTGGACGTGCGAGCCTCGGGCTCGGCCTCGACGAACTTCTTCCGCTTGCCGTCCCATACCTGACACGGGAAGGCCTTGCCCTCCAGGGGAAGCGGGCCCACTCCGCGTGCGCGCCTTTCGCCGCCGCGGCCGCGGCGAGGCCCGCCACCTGTGCGGCGATGGACTCGATGTCGCTCGCCGCCACCACGCCTTGCAGCTCCACGAACCAGTCGCCTCTGAAGGCCACCTGGAACGCGGGCCGCTCCTCGAGTGCTTCGAGGTGCTCCCCAACGGACCGCCCATCCTCGAGCTTCTGCTTCGGCCAGGCCTTGCAGGCCGCACGTCCAGGCTTGGAGAAGTTCAGCCGTGCCGCGATGCCTTCGTACGGAGTCGCCATGGCCCCTCCAGGATGAAGAGGGCCACCGCGTCCAGCACTGGAGGTCCCGTCCTCTTCAGAAACTGTAGCCCATGCCGAACTGAACGCTGCGCGGCGGTCCCACCAGGCTCGTGGGCCTGCCGAAATTCGGGTTCGCGGGCTCTGTCCCCGGAGGAATGTACCCGTCGTATCCGCCGAAGTTCCTGGTGTTGAGGAGGTTGAAGCACTCGGCGAAGGCGCTGATCCGGTGGCCTCCCTTGGTGAGCGTGAAGTCCTTGGCCAGCCGGACATCCACCTGGCTGAACTGGAGGAGGCCCCGCGCCCGGCCTCCATTGGTGAGGAGCACGCGCTCGGGGGGCGCGGAGCCCCTGGACTCATCGTTGATGGTGTAGGGCAGGCCGCTCCCCAGGGTGATCAGCGTGGACAGCTTGAAGTCCAGGGGCAACCCCACGATGCCGGAGAGCACGAGCCGATGGCGCTCGTCATTCCAGGTGGGGGTGATGGGGCTGTCCTTGACGGTCGGATAGTCGAAGTTGAAGTCCGACCCACGCTCCCGGGCGACCCCCAAGGTGTAGGCCAGGGAGGCCCCCACTGAAAGCCCCCCGCCGAGAGCTCGCTCGAATAGGGCTTCTCCGCCGAGACCTGCACGCTGCTGTAGTCGGCGGTCCGGTCGTCGACCGAGATCATGACCGTGCCGAAGCCACCCGGCACGGGGACATAGTCGCGGGTGCCTGTTGTCAGGCGGTTGGCGGGATAGAAGCCAATGCCATTCTGGCTCCGGATATGCGTGACCGTCACCGAGGTGTTGACCGGACCCACCTGTTGCCGGACGCCCGCGCTGAACTGGTCGCTGAACTGCGGTTTGGTGTCGTTCTCGAGCAGGTAGATTTCCGGGGCGGGGGCCACGCCGCTGCTGATCAGCGAATTGAGACCCTCCCGGCTCTGGTACTCGGGCCGCCAGGCGATGGTCGGCAGCCCGTTGCGGGGGGCGCCGTCCGCCGAGAAATAGAACGTGCGGACCTGATACTGAAGGCGAAGCCTCTCGTCCACGCCGGTGTTGAACAGGGTGCGATCGTAGTAGCGCCCGGCGCCGGCGAAGAGAACCGTGTGGCCGTTGCCCATCACGTCGAAGGCCGCGCCGAGCCGCGGCTGCACCGCGCCCAGGAAGACAGGGCGCTGCTTGCCGTTGGTCAGGTAGTTGTCGACCGGGAAGAAGTCGGGCCCATTCGTCTGTGCGACGGTCCGCGCGAGATCCTCCACCGCCGCGCGGACCTCCGCGGGCGTCACGTAGTCGTTGTTCAGGGGGTTGCTCTCGACGTCCCAGCGCAGGCCCACGTTCAGGGTCAGCCTCTTGGCGATCTCCCAATCGTCCTGGAGGTACACCCCCACCTGCGTGTTGTTGGCCGCCGCCCTCGGGTCACCGACGCCATAGGCGGCTTCGGCCGGGAAGGCGTAGCTGAGGCCGTTCTCGGCATCCTGACGGAAGCGGAACACGGGGTTGCCGTACTGCGTGCGCTCGATCTGGTAGTGCTGGAAGGAGAGCTTGGCGCCCGCCTTCACCACGTGCTGGCCGGCCCAATCGAAGTTCGCGAACGTCGTGTCGTTGCGCAACGTGAAGGCCTGCTGGCGGATGTCCTGGCTGGTATCCCGGCCGCCGATCCGGATGACGCTCTCGTAGTCCTGCCCGACCGCGCCAGAGGACGTGGCGGTCGGGTGCCAGCGCGAGTCGAGGTATTGAAGCGTGGCCTCGTTCGTCAGCGCGCCCAGCCGCAGCTGATGCCGGGCCGAGGCGGTGAGGACATCGTTTCGCACGTCCTCGGCGCTCTCGAAGCTCAGCTGGCCACCGAAGTTGCGGACGTCGGTCTCCCGCCTGAGGCTGGCGCTGACATCCACGGTCTGGTTGTCCGCCGGCCTCCAGGTCAGCTTCGCGAAGCCGAGGTGCTCCCGGAAGGGGCTGGTGAAGCTGCCCTGGAACTGGCCGAACCGGCTCAGGTTTTCCTCCGTCGGATTGCCGATCGTCACCGCGTTCACGCGGTTCTGCACGTTGCCTTCATAGGTCGCGAAGAAGTGCAGCTTGTCCTTCACCACGGGGCCCCCCAGCGCCGCCCTGAACTGGGAGCGCAGCTCGTCGGGCCGCACCAGCTCGCCACGCTGCACGGCGAAGTAATCCCGCGCCATCAGCGCCTGGTTCTGGAAGTTGAAGAGCAGGTCGCCATGGAATTCGTTGCCGCCCGAGCGCGTGATCGCGGAGATGATCGCCGAGTTGGCCTGCTCGTACTCGGCCTTGTAGTTCTGCGTGATCACGCGGAACCCGCTGACCGCGAGCTGGGGGAAGGGGTTTCCGCGGCTCGCGTCCTGACCGACCAACCCGCCTTGGATGACGTTGTTCTTGAGGCTCACGCCATCCACGAACACGTTGGTGCTGCTCGCCGCGAGCGCGCCAGACGAGAAGTTCTTGTTGAACTCATCGTTGGAGACGCGAACGCCGGGCGCGAGGGCCGCGAAGTTGAGGAAGTTGCGGTTGCTCTGGGGCAGGTTGGCGATCTGTTCGCGGCTGACGTTGGTGGCGACCTCGGAGCTCGAGCCTCGGGGGTCTTGCCCTGGACGAACAGGGTCTCGCCCTGGCCGAGATCCAGTGCCGTCTCCTCCTCGACGTTGATGTTCAGGTCCACCGTCTGGCCGACCTGGACGGTGACCGTCCGATAGGTTTCCTTGCCGTCGGGCTGGGTGACGGTGATGACATACTCACCGGGCGGCAGGCCGGTCAGGAAGAAAGAGCCATCCGCGCGCGCGATCCCCTTCGTCGCGAAGCCGTTGAGGGTGTTCACCGCGAGCACGGTCACGCCGGAGGCCGGCCCGCGGAGCGCGCTGAGGCCGACCCGGATGTCCGCCGTCGTCTTCTGCGCGAGCGCTGGCGCGGTCGTGAGCAGGACGGTGAGTCCCCACACGCTCCGGATGCGCATGACTCGCGATCCCCACGCACTGGAGACGCGAGCATTGCGAGCCATGTCCTTGATGCTGTCCTCTGAGTGGTCCCGCGAGATTCTGGTCATTCTCCCGCGCCATGTAGACGTATCTCCGCTGGGTGTAAACGGCTTCACGGTGAGGAGGGTCCCCTCCGGGTGAAGCAGTGTGTGCTTTGACGCAGTGTGCTCAAGTTGGGGCCCCTAGGAGCCCCGCCGGACCCGGCACGAGGCCGGGGCGGGCCCGGCGAACCGTTACCGCTTCTCGGGCAACAGGGTGTAGTCGGGGAAGTTGCCGAAGAGGTGCTCGCCGGGAGGGCCCTGCGTCACGGCCTGCACCGGTAGGCGCCGCCCACGAAGCAGCCCTGCCAGGACTGGCCGATGCCACCGAAGGACTCCTCCCGGTCTCCGCGGGAGCGGGTGGTGTTGAGGCCCACCTTGAAGGCGCGCAGCTCGGAGGCGATGCGCCGGGCCGTCTCGGGCTCATCGCAGGCGAGCGAGGCCACGAGCGCGCCGTTGGAGACGTTCATCTCCGTGACGAGCTCCTCCTCCGTGTCCACGACGACGATGGAGTCCACCGGGCCGAACGGCTCGTTGTGATAGAGGCGACAGTTCCTCGGCACGTGGAGGAAGGCGCAGGGCCCGAGGTAGGCCGACACGTCCTGGTTCGGCAGGAACAGGTCCGGCTCCAGTCGGCCCTTGTACAGGGGAACGGCCCCCTTGGCCTCGGCCTCGCTCATCATGGTGTGCAACTCCTCGACCTTCCGGCTGTTGATGAGCGGACCGAAGTCCACCGAGGGGGGCTGGGCCGTCGGCGTCTCCCCAAGCAACGGGTGGCCCACCTTCAACGACGTGAGCACCGGCAGGTACATCTCGAGGAAGCGGGGCACCGTGCCGCGCTCCACCACGAACCGCGGGTAGGCCGTGCAGCGCTGCTTGCCATACTCGAAGCCCTTCTTGAGCTGCTTCGCCAGTTGATTCCAGTCACTGAAGCGCCAGATGCCGTAGGTGTTGACCCCTTCCATCTCCAGCATGTAGCGCTTCTTGCGATCATAGAGGCTCGCGGCGATGTCGCGCCCGTTGGCCTTGCCACCCACGAAGGACAAGCAGGCGATGTGGGGATCTCGCACCAGGGCATCGCTGAGCTTGCCTCCCGAGCCGCTCACGAACGACATCGGGAGCCCGCAGCGACGGGCGAAGGCCATCGCGAGGGTGAGGGCCAGCAGGCCTCCATCCGTGGGCGACTTGGCGATGACGGCGTTGCCCGCGAGCACCTGGACCAGCGCGGCGTGCATCAACACCGACATGGGGTAGTTCCACGAGGCGATGTTGGAGATGAGCCCCAGCGGCTCGCGGCCCGCCATCATCGAATCGATGTTCTCCACGTACCACTTCACGCCGGAGATGCACCGCTCCACGCTGACGCGCGACTGGGGAACGGGCTTGCCAATCTCCCACGTGAGAAGCAGGGCGAGCAGCTCGTGGTTCTCGCGCAGCAGCTCCAGACAGGCGCTCACACGCTCCTTGCGCGTGTCGAGGTCCACCCGGGCCCACTCCTCGGCCTCCTCGGCCGCGGAGGCCACCGCGTGCGTGGCGGTGGCCAGGTCGATCATGGGCAGCAATCCCAACTGGGAGCCGTCCACTGGAGAGAGATAGGGCTTGCCGTGGCCCGGAGTGCCCCACTCGCGAGCAATCAGGTTGAGCACGCGGCCCTGGCTGTCGAAAGCCTCGGGTGCGAGCGCGCGCATGCGAGACAGCAGGAGGGACCACTCAGCGGAAGCAATCAAGGACTTGGGCACAGGGTACCTCCAGGACGCGGCACGATCGCGACGAATGGCTTCACGCACAGTCCGACGTCGTGCGTCAGAGTTGTGACGTGTGCGCATGCGTCGCAAGGCACCCCCTGGACGATGACGGACGGGGTCCGTCACGAGGGGAGGGGCGGCCTCGCATGCCGTGCTCGAGGGGAGCGACCAGGGTGGCGGATGCGTTCTCGGTCGCGCGTGGGCCCGGTGGCTCGAGGGCGGGGCGGCTTCAGCCGAGGCGCCCGTTCTGCTCGAGGTGACTCACCAGTCCCATCAATCCCAGCACATAGCTCTGCTTTCCGAACCCGCCGACCTGCCCGATGCACACGGGCGCGATCACCGTGTGTCCGCGGAAGTCCTCCCGGGCGTGGATGTTGGACAGGTGGACCTCGACGGTGGGCAGGGCCACCGCGCTCAAGGCGTCTCGCAGGGCGATGCTGTAGTGGGTGAAGCCCCCCGGGTTGATGAGGATGCCCCGGGCGGTCTCCATCGCCCCCTGGATCTTGTCGATGAGGGCGCCCTCGTGGTTGCTCTGGAAGAACTCCAGCTCGACCGAGTGCCGTCGTGCGACCTCCGTCAGCACGCGGTTGATCTCCTCGAGGGTGTCCGCGCCATAGATGTCCCGCTCCCGTCTTCCGAGCAGGTTCAGGTTCGGACCATGGATGACCAGGATTCGCGCCACGGTGTCTCCTTCTCGAGGACCCGTGGGTGCCGTACCACGGAGACACCGGGAGGAACCATTGCCCCTGGGGTGGAGGGAGTCGTCCGCTCAGCGAGGCGAGCGGACCTTCCGGGCACGCACGGCCTCCGTGCCCCCGAGGGAGTCGAGCACGTTCGCCAGGAGCCTGCGCGCCTCCTCCACCGCGCGGTTCCCGTGCTCCCGTCGCAGACGCTCCTCGAGCCCCGCCCGCGCCGCACGACTCTTGTCGACGGCGGCTTGTCCACGTGAGGACAGGCGCACCCGACGCACGCGCGCGTCCTCGGACCGCGTCTCCTCGACGTAGCCCAGCTTCTCGAGCTCGGTGATCGTCTTCGACGCGGCCTGCTGGGTCACCTCGAGCAGCGCCGCGAGCTCGCTGATCGACCGGGCACCTCCCAGCAGGTGCTGGAAGACGAACCCATGCGCGTGGCGCAGGCCCGCGAAGCCCGCCGCGTGAATCTCCTCGAGCACGAGGTCGTTCACCCTCATGCCCACGAAGAGGGCGAGGTGTCCCAGATCCAGGGACTCGGGCTGCACGGGGGCGGCTTCCTGGCGGCGTGGCATGGGGAGACCCTTGCATCCACAACCCAGGTTGTGCAATCTGGGTTGTACAACCTGGGTTGTGAAACTGAAGGGAGAACACCATGTCCACGACGAATCTCGACTTCGCGCGCCGCTACCTCCGTGCCATCGAGGAGGGGGCGACCGGAGAGGCGCTGAGCGCCTTCTTCCACCCCGAGGTGACGCAGCGGGAGTTCCCCAACCGGCTCGTGCCCAATGGGGCCACGAGGGACCTGAAGGCCCTGCTCGAAGCGGGGGAGCGGGGCCAGAAGGTGATGTCCGCGCAGCGCTACGAGGTGAAGAACGCGTTGGCGCTGGGGGACCAGGTGGCCCTGGAGCTCGAATGGAGCGGCACGCTCGCGGTGCCGGTGGGCTCGCTGCCAGCGGGAGGCACGATGCGCGCCTCGTTCGCCGTGTTCCTCACCTTCCGCGACCACCGCATCTACTCGCAGCACAACTATGACTGCTTCGAGCCGTTCTGAGTGGCCACGGAGCCTTGGGCCGCGAGCGTCCCGGGAGGGACTGGCGGAGTGGTGCGCTCGCGGCTCAGTGGTCCGCCACGGTGGGACCCGAGCCGCCCGGCGGAGCCGGCTCCCGGGCGAGCAGCGCCGTCAGCTCGTGTCCCTCACTCACCCCATGCTTCACGGAGAGGGTGCGCGGGCGCTCCGCGGAGCGCACGCTGTAGCGCGACGAGGGCCGCTGCGCCGGCAGGAGCGGGGGCCGGGGCGGGAGGATGAAGTCGGAGAGCGAGCGGATGCCCCCCGTGAGGACCGCGCACGCCGGGCGCAGGAAGCCCACCGGGGCCAGTCCCCGCGCATGCACCGCCGCGGAGAGCCCCAGCGAGAAGCTCACGGTCAGGTTGCACACCGCGACCACGAGGATGCCCGCCACGGCCCAGAGGAAGGCCGGCTCCACCAGCCGCTCGGCGCCCAGCGACACGCCGGCGAAGGCGAGCGTGCCGGCACTCAGGGTGACGTGCCGCACGTCCATCGGCAGGCCGAAGAAACGGCACACCGCGGGGGTCATGCCCAGCAGCAGACCGAGGCTGACATTGGCGCCCAGGCCGCATGCGTGGTGCGCGATGGCCTTGCTCAGCCACTGGGCCCGGGCCTCGCCCAGCCAGGCGCGCAGGCCCTGATGGCGCGCGAGTGCCTCGGGCAGGCGCCGGTAGTGCACCCAGTTCTCCAGCCAGCCACCGAAGACGCTCGAGCACCACAACAGCACGCCCGTGAAAGCGGCGTAGAGGAGCGTGGCGCTCTTGAACGGGTGGAGCGAGCGCACCACGTACTCCGCCTCGTGCACCTCCAGCAGGGGCCGGCCCCGGAACGTCTGGAGCACCCACCCCACGAGGGTGACGGTGGCCACCACCGCGCCGAGGTTGCCGAAGACCGCGGCGAGCTGGGAGCGGGTGATGCAGGCGAGCTGCTCCACCGGGCTGTGCATCTCCTTGTCGCCCGCCTTCACGTCCATGGAGGCCGCCAGGGCCGCGGCGGTCATGGACGGCTGCTTGGTGGCCAGGGCGAAGCCGAGCAGCTGGATGAGCAGGAAGCAGACGGCATAGTTGGTGGCGGCGGCCAGCCCCTCGAAGAAGAGCGGCAGCGCCGCGAAGGTGATGGTCAGCTTGAGCGCCGCGGTTCCCGCGGTGAGCAGTCCTCCGCCCGCCGCCGCGCTCACCATCCGGTGGTACTCGTCCTGGGTGGTGGTGATGTAGTGACGGCCCACCTTGCCCGTGTGCTCGAAGATGCGCCGCGCGATGCTGCGCACGCCGCTGCGGAAGAGCTCCACCACGCCGCGCTCCCGCGCGTGCGCCTGGAGCAGGGAGGAGAGCAGCCGGGTGGCGGCTCGGGGCAGGGAGCGGGGATCCTCCGGGGCGAGCAGCCAGAGCAGCGATTCCAGCCGATCCAGGGTGTGGCCCAGTTGCTCGAGCCGGTAGACGAGATCGATACACACCGCGTGTTCATCCATGTGGCACAGCACCTGCCGGGCGGTGGCCCGGCAGCCCGCGATGGCCTCGGCGCAGGCCCTTCGTCTGGCTTCCACGGTGGGTGCTTCCGCGCCCGCTCGCACCGCCATCCGCAGCGCCTCGCACGCGCGCGGCAGGTGGACGAAGGGCGACTGCTCGAGAGGCGCCGGAGCGAGCCGGGCCAGTACGTCGCTCGCCAGCCCGCGGGCACTCACGCGCGCGGCGAGGATGACCACCGCGTCCTCCACCGCGGCCTTCAACGGAGCGAAGGACTCCGCTCCCAGCAGGGAGCAGAGCGCCTCGACGTGCTCCGCGGACAGCTCGTCCAGCCAGGCTTGCCCCTTCTCACCTGGGAGCAGGTTCCACACCAGGGGTGCCGGTCCCGCTCCTCGGGTGCGACGGGCACCAGTCGTTGTCCGAGCCGCGTCAGGGCGTCCTCCATGAGGCCCCGGCCCGCGGACAGGCCCGGCTCGGTGAGCAGCCGCAGCATCGACGTCTCCGAGAGCACCGAGGCGACGACACCGCGTACGGCCTCGCTCCACGAGGGAGACCTGCCGAGCACCTCCAGCAACAATCGCAGGCGTGCCGAACCGGCGGACTCCACGGGGGCCAGCCGGCCGCGCCGTGGCGGCGTGGCGCCTGGTGCCTGGAGCCAGCCAGCCAACTCCTCCATCCAGGCCATGCGCGTCGTGAGCGGTGCCTGGGGCTGGGCAGACGTCAGCAGTGCATGCAACTCGCGCAACCTTTGATTCGTCTCGAGGTTGCTCGAGTAGTGGGCGAGCAATTCCTCCACTGCGGGCGAGGTGAGAACAGACTCGGGTTTCGGGATGTGCGTGGAAGAGATGTGCATCGTGGGTTTTGAATTCTGTCCTTGGGACAACAAAATGTGAAACAGCGCGCTCGCGCCTGCCTGTTGTCCGGACGTTCTTCATCCGCTGATGAGCTTGTCCCGGTGACGTGAGCGGTAGAGTTCCGCTATCAACCTCCGGGGTGAAGCTCCCTCGATGACTCGCTCATCGTGGATCCGCTCCGGCGTCCCTTCTGTCTCCGGGGGCGGACGCACTTCGGGTGCGGCGCCGGGTCCTCGTTGTTCCATCGCGCCTGGCTTTACTTGCAGGTGACGCGCAGTGGCCATGGCTGGTTGGATTCTTCGCCAGGGGCGAGTTCCGGGCCCTCTGGACGCTCGCTCCTTGGGCTTGGCTCCCGCGTTGAATTCCACGATCGCATCCGGGCCCACGTAGAAAGCGTAATCCTTCCAGGATCTCTGGTTGAGGGGCATTGCTTGAAATTGAAATCGATCTCCGTGGACGCATTGCGTTTCGCCATTTTCGAGAATAATCCAAATGCACATCATGGGGGGCATTTTGGTTATTCCTCGAGGGTCCGTGGGGAGTTGGCCACAAATACGCGTCCGGACGAACAGGTTGTCCTTGCGCCAGAACTCAACGAAGCATCTGGAGCAATCGCCGAGCAACTGGGGCTCATCGAGGAGTCCTGGCTGGCCGGTCTTCGTCCGCTCGTCAGTTGCTGATTCGTTGGTCGCTGCCTTCTGGGCACCGCGGCTTGCTACCTTCATTGTGCTTCGAGCCTGCCCAAACGCCAAGTCGGCCGCGAGTAGCACCACTGGCGCTACCGCCAACACTCCCGTCAAATGCCGCATGTGATTTCATCTCCTCGCCCAATTCCACGAACGTGCAATGGAAGCTAGCATCCCGAAATGCTCACGCAAGCGCTGGCTCGTGAGACCAGGGGTCCTCCATGATGAACGCTTCGCGACACCTCGTCTGGTCGGACTGGAGAAGCTGGGTGTGAATCATTCTATTGGTTCAAATGACGTGACGACAAGAGGGCAATGGTTTTCATGACCGGGTTCAAGACATGGAACGGGCAGCGGATGTTGGCTCTTCTCTTCTTGTTGGCGTTGTGTTGCCTGATGAAGTGTGCAAGTGCTCCCGCGGACATGGAGATGAATGTGGAGGGCAGCGCCTTCTGGCCGGTGCCCGTGGCGACAAGCAAGGCCCACCTGATTCCCATGGAGGATGGTTGGCATTCCTGGGTGGTGGACTCGGACGGTATTCATGGCGTGGACGGGGAGGGCAGGCGTACGCACGAAGTGGGGTCCTGGTGGATGCCCGGGGCCCGGGTTTCGGAGTTGCTCCCGACGGGTCAACCGCGCCGGGCCTGGGTTGTCGCGCACTCCACCAGACGTGAAGGGACATCCACGAAAGCCCTTCTCTACACGGTGGGAGCCAATGGTGATCGCCTCGACGGCAGGCTGATGCTCGAAGCCGACCGGCTCATCCCCCTGCGTAATCAGGTTGTTCTTTCTCCTTATGATGTCTTTTTGGATCTCAGGCCCCTGGAGGACAGAACACCTCATCCTTATCTCTGGATGGTCTACAGCCTCTCGGGCTCGGACGTGCTGGGCATGGCCAGCCCGGGAGGGGACGTCAAGCCCGTTGCCGCTCTCGAGCAACTGGCTGCCCGGACGGGTACGAACGTGAATGGTTGGCAAGTCGTGCCGGTTGGAGATGGATCGGCCGTCTGGCTCAAAACGGGTAAACACCTCTTCTTCATTGATGCCCGGGCGAGTGCCCCCGTCAAGGGCCCCTTTTTGGGAGTGAATGAGCTTTACTGGGTCGTGCCCGGTGCCGCCGGGACACAGGCCTGGGTGATGGCCGAGGCGGATCTCCAGAGTAGTCGAAGACTTTACTCGGTCACCGCGATGGCGGCTCCTGCCACGAAGCCCTCTCCTTTGTTGAACGAGGCCGTTCGCCAATGCGTGCGAGCGGCGGACGGTGCCCATTTATGGGTTGCCGGTTCCACCAACCCCGACTTCGGAGGGACAGGGGGGCTTCATCTCATGGACTCCAAGGGAACCTCCTTGTTGGCCAGTGGCCCGCTCTTTCCCGGCCAGGATCTGCTCATCGCCGCGACCCGCTCCGGCCGCGTGTGGGTGCTGACCCGCTCAGGAGGCGCCTATTTGCTGGATGAAAGCGGGAGGGTGATTGCCGGGCGGATGGATTTACTTCCGCTCTCCGATACGGAGGAAGGGAGCTTCGATGTGCTCAGAACCTATCCGGCGGGTTCACGCGATGGCCTCCTGGTCCGGACGAATCGGGTCTTTCATCTCCGCGCGGACGGAGACTCGGTCATCATGAGCCCCTCTGCTGGGAGGCGCGGGAGTCAGCTCCCTCAACGTGGCTCCCGATGGGATGGGCGTTTGGCTTCAATCCAAGGATGATGGCAAGCTTTATTTCATTTCCTTGCGAGGCGAGTTGCCGGACTTCCAGCCCCGCTTCGTGGTCAAAGCCGCGGTCGTGGAACAGGTCTTTCCCGCCGGGGATGGGCTTCATGGTTGGGTTCAGGGCGCTCCTGTCAGCTTCGCCTACGTTCCGCTGGCGAGCGTGGGCGCGACCCTGGCGCTCAAGGGTGGTCGGTTGAAGGTCGAGAAGGGGCGGGTCGTCCGGCTCGAGGGAACGCTCGACCTCCGAGCCGCGCTCCGTGAGGCAGACGCGAACGGGGTGTCCTTGAACTGGCCGGCTTCGCGCATGCCGCGGAGGTCGGGGGGCGGCTGGAGGTCACCATCAGGGACCCCAGCGCGCCACAAAGCCCGGTGGCATCAATCACCCGGAGCTTCGACGAGGAGCGCCGGTCCTCGAATCATCTGGTATCCATCCGCGCCCTCGTTCGGGGTGCGCACCTACGACATCATCTTTCGTTATCAGGACGATGTTGGTACCAACACCCAGTTGGTCCTGCATGGCATTCCCTTCTACTCCCCGCTTGCCGAGCAGGTCTGGTTCCGCACGGCCGTGGCCTGCTTCATCGCGACGCTGTTCTTCCTGGTGCCGATGGTGGTCCTCCCTCGCACGCGCCGGCCCGGCGCTGGCTGCCCTTCATCAGTTGGATGGTGAGCATCGTGGGGGGCAGCGGGATCGCGCTTTCCAACATGCTCCGTGACGTGAGGGTTCACTTCCCCAGCTTCGTGGGCGTGCTCTTCGCCGAGATGCTGCTCTGCCTGGTCCTGGGCGCCTTCTCGCCCGCTGTGTTCCGCCTGCTCGCGTCAACCAAGCCCTTCCAGTGGTTGGTTCCCCTCGCGCTCGTACTACCTTCCACCCGCCGGCGTGTTTTCCGTGACTATGTCGCGCACGTGAGGCACAAGCTGGAAGTGTGGCGTCGCCAGGCCAATGACGAGCGGTTCGTCTCCATTTCAATGACCATACAGGAGGGCTGGACTCGCGCTTCGCCCGTCCCGGCCCACGGGGCGCACGCGACCCCCCGGCAGATCTTTTCGACGGCCGAGGAGCGGCTCTGCCTCGTGCTCACGTCTCCCGACTCTGAACTGAGTGGCAGTGTCCTCATCGAGTCGCCTGGAGGGAGGGGAAAGAGCGCTCTGCTGAGGGAGTTGGTGCGGTTGATGCTCATCGCTTTCGAGGAGGACCCCTCTCGCCCCTTGCCCGTGCTGTGTGACACCAGGGCCTCGACCCTGGTGGATGCGGCCCGCCGAGCGCTGGAGGCCCATCCGCTTCCGAGCGAGCTCCACGAGGCGATGCTCCTCCGGGGAGACTATGTCCTCGTGGTGGACGGCCTCACCGAGTCCTGTCTTACCCCCGACGAGCTCCAGGGCTTCATTGATGGTCGATACGGAGGGGCGGTGCGGTTGCTGCTCACCTCGAGACCCCATCTCGGGTTCCGACATGCCATCGAGAGCGCTCCCAGGTGGCTGCGCGTGGAGCCCCAGTGTCTCGATGAGCGGACGCTCGGCTTCTTCATTTCCGCCTATGCGCCGAGAGGTAACGCCAGACTGAGCGAGGCGCTCGAGTCCGCATGCCGGAATCCTGGTGGTACCTATCTGCCCATCCTGGTCAGGTTGGCCCTCCTCCTGGACGGCAGCACGGGCAGTAGCAGCGCCGCGGAGCTCTACGAGGAGGCTTTCCGTGGCCTGCTTCGGCGTCAGGGGGGCTCGTCAGCCAGGAGGACGCGGAGTTGTTGATCTGGGCCGGCGAGTTCTGTTTGCGGACCTACTGGATCAACGGCATCCGCTCGTTGCGCTACCGGAACGCGCCCGAGCAGGAGCGGATGCAGAAGCTGCTGCAGGCCGGAATACTCGTCCCGGATGACGTGAATCCCAGGACGGGGCAGCTCCCCAGTCAGGTCCGCTTCTTCCACGACTCCATGCAGAGCTACCTGACCGCCCGCGGCCTCTTCCTGCGGGAGCATGCCGCGGACGCCTGGGACATCCTCTGGAGGACCGCGGCCGACCCGCTCTTCACCTCCGCCCAATCGGAGTTCTCCTCTGGGGCGGGATCGGAGCTGTTCCAGATGTGTCTTCAGGTATTCGGCCCGGAGGAGAAACTGCGACGCGAACTCACGCGGCAACTCCTGGAATGGGCGCTACTCTACGATGATATGCTCACGAAGCGAGCCATCCTCGATGCGCTCCCGGAGGAGGCTGCCGCGCTTCCGGTCGAGAGTCCCCTCCAGTACGGAGCTGCCTCCAGGCGGCCTCCTGCGTCTGGCAACCGAGGAGTGCGAAGCGAATCTTCGCAGCCTCGGCTCTCTTTACGTTCGCATCGCCCAACTGGTCTGGCCGCTGAGGGGACTGGAGCGCATGGACTCAGGGCGTGTGGAACCGGAGCACATCGGCTACTGAACGTCGAGGTCTGCCCCTCGTCACGCGATGTGTTGGAGGTCGTGAACACGGAGCGCGGGTTGCGATGAAGCGAGTCAGTCGAACGCACACGGACTGCGCGCGTAATGGTTGCATTGACAATCAACTCATGTATACTTCAATCACCGGGCGTCTGGGTCAAAACAGACTTCGTTTCCCGAGGGGCTGTCTGAATTGAGGACAGTCGTTGCGAGCTGGCGGAAATATTTGAAATCAGGCTGTTTTTCGCCGCCAATGCAAAATTCCCATACATCTTGGAGCGGGCCCGATGAGACATCCATGCTCCACTCGGCTCTGGGGAATAACCCTCATGGCAGGGATTTCGATGAGTTATGGGTTGGCCCGATAACTGCTTATGTGTCCTGCGTCCAACAGCACCCCCGCCGTTGGACAGGAGGACCGCCCCTTGGTTCGCACCCGATTCCTTGCCGCCGCTCTGCTCGCCCTTCCCCTCGCCGCCTGCGAGGTCGACAACTCCCAGCTCCCCGACGGCGCCCAGAAGTTCGACGAGGCCGCTGAGTCCCTCGGCGATGTGCAGGCCTCGCTCGCGGCGCTGCCCTCCGCCCGGGTCGTTGGCGCGGAGAATGACTTTCCCTTCATGATCAGCGGCAAGCTGGGCACCGCCAGTAGCGCCGTGCAGGGACTCGCGGTACGTGACGCGCACAGCCGTGTGAGCGGCGCGCTGCCCGGCATTGCCGCCGTGTTTCGTTTGAATGCCTCGGATCTCGTGGCGAAGCGCTCGCGCGTGGACGAGCAGGGCGTCACCCACATCCGCTACGGCCAGATGAAGAATGGCCTGCGGGTGGTGAACGAGGAGCTCCTCATCCACGTGGCGCCGGACGGCACCATCACGAGCGCCAACGGCACGGCTCGCGACGGGGAGATCGTCTCCTCCAAGCCGGGCATCTCCGCGGAGGCGGCCGGGTTCGCCGCCGTGAACAACACCGAGGGCAGCGGCCTGTCCGCCGGACGCGCCGAGCTGGTGTACGTGCGCTCCGAGGGCAAGCTGCGTCTGGCCTATGAGGTGGCGCTGAAGGGCGAGGGCCGTGACCTGCCCATCGACGAGCTGACGTACGTGGACGCGTACCAGGGCACCATCCTGCGGCGCGATTCGAAGATCCACACCGCGCTCAACCGCAAGATGTACTCGGCCAACAACGGCACCACCACCCCGGGCACGCTCAAGCGCACCGAGGGCCGGCCGCCATCGGTGACACCCACCTCGACCAGAACTACCTCAAGCTGGGTGGCACGTACGATTGCTACAAGAACAACTTCGGCCGCGACTCGTACAACAACGCGGGTGCCACGCTCACCAGCACGGTGCACTACAGCACCAACTACGTGAACGCCTACTGGAACGGCACCCAGATGGTGTACGGCGATGGCGACGGCGTGAACTCGACCATGCTCGGTCTGTCCGCGGACGTGACCACGCACGAGCTCACCCACGCGGTGACCTCGAGCGAGTCCAACCTCACCTACTCGGGTGAGTCCGGTGGCCTCAACGAGGCGATGAGCGACATCTTCGGCGCCTACTGCGAGAGCTACGCCTCGGGCACCTGGGCCACCACCAACGCGGTGTTCATGGTGGGTGACGACATCTGGACCCCGGCCACCCCGGGTGACGCCCTGCGCTACATGTACGACCCGGCCAAGGACGGCACCTCGCTGGACTACTGGACCAGCAGCGCGGGCAGCGTGGACGTGCACTACAGCTCGGGCATCGCCAACCCGGCCTTCACGCTGCTGTCCAAGGGCGGCACGCACCCGCGCGGCAAGTCGACCGTCAACGTGACGGGCATCGGCGTGCAGAAGGCGGGCGCCATCTTCTACAAGGCCAACGTGGACCTGATGACGCCCAGCACCACCTTCGCCCAGGCGAAGACGTACACCGAGCAGGCCGCCACGGCGCTCGGCTACTCCACGGCGGACGTCGCGTCCGTGACGGCGGCCTGGAACGCGGTGGGCGTGGGCGTGGTGGTGCCTCCCCGACGTCCTCCCCGCTGACCAACGGCGTGGCCGTCACCGGCCTGTCGGCCTCCACGGGCGCGGCGAAGTACTACTACCTGGACGTTCCGGCCGGCCTGGCGTCGACCTTCGCCATCAGCGGCGGCACGGGTGACGCGGACCTGTACGTGAAGGCGGGCGCCACGCCGACCACGTCCTCGTACGACTGCCGTCCGTACCTGACTGGCAACGCCGAGACGTGCACCATCGCGGCGAAGAGCGCGGCCACCCGCATCTACGTGATGGTGTACGCGTACTCCTCGTACTCCAGTGTCTCGCTCAAGGGCACCTACTGAGTCTGGCCCTCACCCGGGCGGGGGAGGGCGCCTCCTTCGAGGAGTCCTCCCGCCGCCCGGCGCAGTGAAGTGATGGACCCTTCACCGGGCGGTGAACCGGGCCAGCGCCTCGCGGGCGATGTCCTCTGGCACGGTGTGGGGTCCGTCGAATTCGCGGTAGAGCACCGAGTAGCCCGCTCCCTGCACCCGCGGGACGATGCGCCGGCTGCACGGCCCGATGCGCAGCACCTCGTCCTTCACTCCGTGGGAGATGAAGATCCGCGGCTCGCCACGCCGCGCCGCCGGGGCGAGGAATCCCGGTGAGAACGCCACCACGTGGGTGAACAAGTCCCCATTGGTGAGGCCCAGGGACAGGGCGTACGACGCGCCATCGGAGAAGCCCTCGAGGGCGATGTGCCTCGGGTCCACCGCGTAGCGCTCGAAGACGTACGCCAGCGCCCGGTCGATGAAGGCCACGTCCTGCCCGTAGTCGTCCTCGGCGATGATGTCCCACGTCGGCCCCGGGACTCGGGCGCGAGCAGCAGGACTCCCGCCTCGTCCGCGAGCTTCTGCCAGGGGCTCAGCGCGTGGCGCGCGTTGCCTCCCGCGCCGTGCAGCATCACCACCAGGGGCGCGGGCCGATCCTCCTGGTACCCCTTGGGCACGTAGAGAAGCCCGTCACGTCTGGTGCCGAGCCCCAGCGACCGCAGACCCCGCTCGGGCGCCTCGACCGTGGGCCGGTGAGGGCGCGCGCAGCTGACCGGTCTTCGTTTCGTCATGCGGGGCTTCCGCCCGTGTTCCATTGCTTGCCATGTCCTTCGATTCCTTCGCGGAGCTGACTCCACACGCGAGCAGCAGCACGGCTCCGGCTCCGCCCATCCAGGCGAAGACGGCCCGAGTCCCTCTCCGCGCGCTACGGGTAGGGGGGTTCATGTCGTCCCTGTCTTCGTCAGGCCGTCCGGCGCGAAGGTCCGCGAGAGCGGGTCCCCGCCTCACCGGCGCGACCTGAACCCTGGGCAACACCCCTGGCCCCGCGCCTTCCTCCCGCGCCGTGGGGGCTCACTGGCTGGGGAGGCGGCCGGACGAGCGGACCACTGGATGACATGCGCGGGGGGCAGACCGCACCTTGCAGCAAGGAGGTTTTCACCATGGCCGACGAACCCATCGAGAGACAGCACCAGCGCGAGCGGGAGCAGGAGCGCCAGCGGTTGCGCGAGCAGGAGGAGAAGGATTTGAAGGTAGAGGCCAACCGGGGCTCGCGCCCACTGGAGGGCTTCGCGGGGGGACACACCACGTGGACGGGTGCGCAGGACGATCAGGCCGCCGCGCGGGTGCACGCGGGAGATGCCGAGGAGTCCTGGCGGGCCAGTGAGCGTCAAGCCCGTCTGGAGCCCGAGCCCGAACGTCGCGACGAAGACGATGACGCGTAGTCGCGGGCCGAGGTGATGGTGTCACGGCATTGTCCCGTGCATGGAACAGTGTGTGTAGGGGTTCCGGCTTATGGGTGAAGTGTTGGAGATGTATATCCACTTCACCGGTCGCTGACCGGGGGCCGGTCCAGCGGGCCAGCCCCTCTCCGGCGGTGTTTCGTACACCCCGCCCAACCCTTTCGTTGTCGCCATCACCGCGCATCAAGCGCATACAGAGGACAAGATCATGAGCAAGCCCTACAGCCGTCTCGACATCAACAACGCGGCGGTTCTGCTGGTGGACCATCAGGCCGGTCTGCTGTCGCTGGTCCGTGATTTCAGCCCGGACCAGTTCAAGAACAACGTGCTCGCCCTGGCCGACCTCGCGGCCTACTTCAAGCTTCCCACCATCCTGACGACCAGCTTCGAGGACGGCCCCAACGGTCCGCTGATGCCGGAGCTGAAGGAGAAGTTCCCCAAGGCGCCCTTCATTCCGCGCCCCGGGCAGATCAACGCCTGGGACAACGAGGACTTCGTCAAGGCGGTGAAGGCCACCGGCCGCAAGCAGCTCATCATCGCGGGCGTCGACGGAGGTCTGCGTCGCCTTCCCGACGCTGTCGGCCATCGCGGAGGGCTTCGAGGTGTTCGTCGTGACCGACGCCTCCGGGACGTTCAACGAGGTGGTGCGCCACTCCGCGTGGAACCGGATGTCCGAGGCGGGCGCGCAGCTCATGACGTGGTTCGGCGTCGCCTGTGAGCTGCACCGCGACTGGCGCCGTGACGTCGAGGGTCTGGGGACCCTGTTCTCCAACCACATCCCCGACTACCGCAACCTGATCACCAGCTACAACACGTTCAAGGCGGTCAATGCCGCGCCCAAGGCCATGCCTTGAGGAGGAGGCCCGGAGTCAGGGCGGGGGAGCGGGGCTCGGCGGCCCGAGGGGTTGGATCAGGGCCGAGCCCGCTTGAGGGTCACTGCGGCGGAGGCGGCGAAGGCCGCCTTCACGCAGTCCCCGGGGAGGAAGAGCAGGGAGCCCCACGCGGCCTTGGGAAGTGGCAGCCCCGCGGAGGCCGCCAGCCAGGGGATGCCCACGGCGTAGATGACGCCGATTCCCCCCAGCACGTTGATGGCGAAGGCGAGCGGCACGGACAGCCGGTGCCGGGCGCGCTCGGTGAGCCAGCCGATGACGAAGGCCGCGGGGACGAAGCCCACGAAGAAGCCGCCCGTGGGTCCCGGGTAGACGGCGAGCCCCCCATGGCCTCCGGAGAGCAGGGGCAGCCCCGCGGCCACGAGCAGGTGGAAGAGCAGCAGGGACAGGGCCGCCTTGCGTGCCCCCAGCGTGGAGCCGGCGAGCATCACGCCCAGCGTCTGCGCGGTGATGGGCACGGGGATGACGGGCAGGGCCAGGGGGGCAGGAGCCCCAGCGCGGCCACGAGGGCGGCGAACAGGGCGACATGGACGAGATCTCGGGTCTTCACGAGGATCCTCGGCGTCGAAGCCGCGCGCGTCGATGGCCTCGGCGAGCGCGTCGGCGGTGCGCAGGGTCTTGACGAGCAGGGGGACGAGCACGGCCAGGGGATGGTGCTCCAGGCCGCGAGCGCGTTGGGCCTCGCGCACCTCGTGCACCCAGGTGGCCACCAGGGGGATGAAGCGCAGGGTGAGGGCGAGCAGCAGGCCCAGGCGCGCGGGACTCACTCCGAAGCGGGCCAGGGGCCGCAGGGCGCGCTGGAGCGTGTCGAGCTGCTCCGAGGCGCGCGTCGTGAGGGAGACGAGCATCGCGAGCAGCACCAGCACCGCGAGCCGCAGCACGGCCCGGGTGGCGGTGTCCCAGCCGGACAGCACCCCCTGCAGCACGAAGAGCGGCAGGAGCACCCAGGCGGACAGGGGGAGGACGAAGGCGAGCTCGCGTGGGCCCAGGCGCGCGAGCGCGTAGAGGCCGAGGGTGGTGGCGAGCGCCGCCGCGAGCACGGGGAGGAGGAGAAGAGCAGCAGGGCGATGGCCGCCCCGAGCAGGCCGAGCATCTTGGCGCCCGCGGGGGTGGCATGCACGGGGGAGGCGCGGTGGACGTAGAGGCCGAGGCTCACGCCATGCTCCGCACGTAGGCGTCGAGGGCGCTGGCGGGCACGTCGTCGTGGACGACCCGGCCCTCGTCGAGGACGAGCACGCGCTCGAAGTCGCGCAGCAACTCCAGATCATGCGAGACGACGATGGTCGTCTGGGGCAGCTCGTGGATGGCCTGGGCGAAGCGGCGCCGGTTGCGCAGGTCCAGCAGCGTGGTGGGCTCGTCGAAGACGATGTAGCGCGGCGCCATGACGAGCACGCCGGACAGGGCGAGCAACTGCTTCTGGCCGCCACTGAGCAGGTGGGCCGGATGGTGGCGCAGCGCCTCCAGATCGTAGCGGCGCAGGGCGGCGGTGACGCGCTCGGCGATGTCGGTGGGGGACAGCTTCAGGTTCTTCAGCCCGAAGGCGAGATCCTCCTCGACGGTGGGCAGGACGATCTGATGGTCCGGATTCTGGAAGACGAAGCCCACCGCGGCGCACGGCGCGCGCGTGCGTGCGGGTGTCGAGCCCGTCCACGAGAACACGGCCGCGCTCGGGCACCAGCAGGCCATTGAGCAGCCGCGCGAAGGTGCTCTTGCCGGAGCCGTTGCCGCCCACCACGCCGATGCGGCGCTCGGACAGGGTGAGTTCGAGGCCCCGGAGCACGGGGCGCTCGCCGAAGTGGTGGTGGACGGCGTGAAGCTGGATCATCGCGGCGACGGAACGCCGCACTCTATAGCGCCTTTTGGGCGCCAGGAGGGAAGAGGCAGGGGGCTCAGGTGGGCGAGGAGGCGAGCCGCACGACCATCTTGCCCGTGTTCTGCCCACGCAGCAGGCCGATGAAGGCCTCGGGGGCCTGCTCGATGCCGTCCACCACGGTCTCCTCCAGGCTCACCTTGCCCTCGCGCAGCCAGCCGGACATGTCGCGCAGGAAGGTGGGGAACTGGTCGCGGTGGTCGGAGACGATGAAGCCGCGCAGCGTCAGGCGCCTGCCCACGGCGAGAAGAGGTTGCGTGGGCCGGGGGCGGGCGTGGTGGCGTTGTACTGGGAGATGGCGCCGCACAGGGCGATGCGCCCGAAGTTGTTCATCTTTCCGATGGCCGCCTCGAGCTGCTCGCCGCCCACGTTGTCGAAGTAGATGTCGATGCCCTCGGGGCAGGTGCGCTCCACGGCCTCGGCGGTGGGCCCGGACTTGTAGTTGAAGGCTTCGTCGAACCCGAGCTTCTCGCGCAGGTGCTTCACCTTCTCGTCCGAGCCGGCGCTGCCCACCACGCGGCAGCCCTTGAGCCTGGCGAGCTGCCCGACGAGCCCGCCCACTGCTCCCGCCGCGGCGGACACGAACACCGTCTCCCCCTTCACGGGCTTGCCGATGTCGAGCAGGCCCACGTAGGCCGTGTGGCCCGGCATGCCGAGCACCCCGAGGTAGGCCTGGAGCGGCGCCAGCTGGGGTCCACCTTGGCGTAGCCCTTCGCGTCGCTCACGTTGTACTCGCGCCAGCCGCCATTGCCGACGACGAAGTCGCCTTCCTTGAAGTCGGGCGAGCGCGAGCGTAGCACCGGCCCACGGCGCCTCCATCCAGGGCCTGTCCGAGCTGGAAGGGCGGAACGTAGGACTTCGCGTCGTTCATCCGGCCCCGCATGTACGGGTCCACGGACATGAAGTGGTTGCGCACCAGGAGCTGGCCCTCCGCGGGCTCGGGGATGCTCACCTCCGTCAGCTCGAAGTTGGCCCGCGTGGGCTCGCCCTGGGGGCGGGACTTCAAGCGGATTTCTCGTCCCTTGTATGCCTCGGTCATTGCTGTTCCTCCTTCTTGTGTGGGTTTTCGTCCCCGTGCCCGATGCCGGGCCCGGGATGCGGGCGGTTGGATGTCCCATGGCGTTGGATGCCTCGTGGAAATGGCACTCAAGTGAGCAGTAGTGGGCAGTTGGAGGCAGGGGGATGCCCGTGCTCCCTCGCGTCATTGCATGTTCCAGACTTGAACCGTCCATCAGGTGCGCTGAGGTCGAGTGCCGGTGGAGCGTCTTGTTGAAGGATCGAACCCGTGACTTCACGCTGCTCGCCGCTCACTCTGGGTGTAGCCTCTCTAGAAATGCCGGTGGACGAGCGCCAACGCCTCGAAGCCCTGACCCGCTCGGGGCTTCTCGATACTGCTCCCGAGCCCGATTTCGACGACATCGTGCGGCTCGCCGCCGAGTCGTGTGGAACGCCCATCGCCCTCATCAGCCTGTTGGACCGGGAGCGGCAGTGGTTCAAGGCGAACGTGGGCCTGGAGGGAGTGGAAGAGACGGATCGGAACATCTCCTTCTGCACCCATGCCATCGAGGGAGAGAGTCTCTTTCTCGTCGAGGACGCGCGGGCGGATGTGCGCTTCGCCTCCAACCCGCTCGTCCAGGGGTTTCCCTTCATCCGCTTCTATGCGGGCGCCCCCATCCAGACGGAGGATGGCTACAACCTGGGCACCCTGTGCGTCATTGATCCGCGGCCCCGGACGCTCAGTGACTCCCAGCGTCACATCCTGCTGGGGCTCAAGCGTCAGGTGGAGCTGTTGCTGCGCCTGCGCGCCCAGATGCAGAAGATGCGGGAGCACAACGCGGAGCTGGAGCGGACCCAGGAGAAGATGCGCCAGCTCAACGCGACGCTCGAGGCGGAGATGCGCGAGCGCCAGCGCGTCGAGACCCGGCTGCGCGAGAAGCAGGCCCTGCTGCGCAGCATCATCACCCACATTCCGTACTCGGTGTTCTGGAAGGACCGCAACAGCGCCTACCTGGGCGCCAACCCGCAGTTCGCGCGGGACATGGGCGTGGCGTCTCCCGCGGAGCTCCTCGGGAAGACGGACTTCGAGCTGCCCCTGCCGCGCGAGCTGGCCGAGAGGTACCGCCGGGATGACGCCGCGGTGATGGAGTCCGGCGTGCCCAGGCTGTCCTTCGAGGAGCCCCTGCGGCTGCTCGGCGCGAAGGAGGATTCCTGGGTGCTCACCAGCAAGGTGCCCCTCAAGAACGAGGACGGCTCCGTGCAGGGCATGGTGGGCATCTACGCCGACATCAGCGAGCGCCGGCGCCAGGAAGCGGCGCTGCGCGAGGCCAAGTCGCTGCTGGAGCGCTACGCCGCGAGCCTGGAAGCCCAGGTGCACGAGGCGCACGAGCGCAACAACTACCTGATGGAGCACTCGGGCGAGGCCGTCTTCATGCTGCATGAGGACGGGCGCGTGCTGCACGTCAACCCCGTGGCGGAGCGGCTGTTGGGCATCTCCGAGGAGCGTCTGCAGGGCACGGTGCTCGAATCGCTGTGCCTGGAGAACGAGCGCGAGACCCTGCGCCGGGCCCTGAGGGATCTGCTCGCTTTCGGCACGGTGCGCCTGGAGAACCAGGGCCTGCGCTCGGCCACGGGCGAGCGCGTGGTGCTGAGCATCAACGCCTCGCTCCAGGTGACGGGAACGCAGCGGCGGATGCTGCTCGTGGGCCGGGACGTCACCGAGAAATGGCGGCTGGAGCAGCAGTTCATCCAGAACGAGCGGCTCGCGTCCATGGGCGCGCTGGCGGCGGGCATCGCCCATGAGATCAACAACCCGACGGCCTACGTGCTCTCCAACCTCACCTATCTCCAGGAGTGCCGTGACGAGCTGGAGGCGACCCTGGCGGCGATGCCGGGGCTGCCGCCGCGCGTGGAGAGACGCTCTCGGAGGTGAAGGACATCCTCTCCGAGTCCCTGACCGGAGGCCGGCGCATCCGGGACATCGTGCGCGACATGCGCTTCTTCTCCCATACGGCGGGGGAGGAGGTGGCGCCCGTGGACCTGCATGCGTGTCTGGACGTCGTGCTGCGCATGGCCCACGCCGAGTTGAAGCACACGGCGCGGGTGGAGAAGCACTACGCGAGCGTGCTGCCGCTCGTCCCCGCCAGTGAGGGCCGACTGAGCCAGGTCTTCCTCAACCTGGTCATCAACGCCGCGCACGCCATGCGCTCCGGGACGCCGGAGCACAGCCTCCTCCGGGTGAGCACCGGGGTGGAGGGAGCCTGGGTGCGCATCGACATCGCCGACACCGGCACGGGCATCCCCCCGAGGTGCTGCCCCACATCTTCGAGCCCTTCTTCACCACCAAGCCCGCGGGCTCGGGCACGGGGCTCGGGCTGTCCATCAGCCAGTCCATCATCCAGAAGATGGGGGGAGATCCGGGTGCGCAGCGAGCTGGGCCGGGGCACCACCTTCGTGCTGCTCCTGCCGGTCAATGGCCGGGGCGCGAGCGAGCCCGTGCAGGATTGAGGAGGAGGCCGGGTGTCCGCCAGGAACATGGTGTTGCTGCTCTTCACGGCCGTCTGCTTCGCGGGGGGTGGCATCTTCATGAAGCTCTCGGAGGGGTCTCCCGCCCCCTGCCGACGCTGGCCTTCCTGGGGCTGTTCGTGCTGGGGGCGGTGCTCCAGGCGTTCGCGCTGCGTCAGGCGGACCTGGGCGTCGTGTACGTGGCGGTGCTCGGACTGGAGGCGGCCCTGACGCTCGTGTTCAGCGTGGCGCTCTTCCACGAGAGCCTGTCGCCCAGGCGGCTGCTCGCCGTGCTGCTCATCCTCGGCGGCGTGGCGTTGCTGCGCGGGGACTAGGGTGCGTGGTAGAGGGGCGCCCGTCCCATGTCCGAGCACAAACCCCTGCGTCTGCGCCAGCTCTCCGCTTCCGTCTTCTCCACCATGGACGAGGCGCGCCAGCGCAAGCTCGCCACTGGCGCCGACGTCCTCAACCTGTCCATCGGCAGTCCGGATCTGCCTCCCGCTCCCCATGTCCTCGAGGCCCTCGCGCGGGCGGTGCGGGAGCCGGGCCACTACGGCTACCCGCTCAAGGATCTACCCGCCTTCCGGGAGGCGGTGGCGTTCGCCTATCAGCGCCGCTTCGGCGTGACGTTGGATCCGGGCACCGAGGTGCTGGGGTTGACCGGCTCGCAGGAGGGCCTGGCCCACATCACCCAGGCGTTCACGGATCCTGGAGAGCTCGTGCTGGTGCCGGATCCAGGCTACCCCATCTACGCGGCGGGGCCGGTGCTGGCGGGGGCGCGGTTGTACCCGGTGCCCTTGAGGGCCGAGCACGGCCACCTGCCGGACCTGGAGGCGCTGCCGGAGGACGTCAAGCGGCGTGCCCGGCTGTTGCTGCTCAACTACCCGAGCAACCCGCTCGCGGCCATCGTCCAGCCGGGCTTCTTCGAGAAGGTGGTGGCCTTCGCGCGCCGCTACGGCACGGTGGTGCTGCATGACGCGGCCTACAGCGAGCTGGCCTTCGACGGGTACCGGCCGCCGAGCTTCCTGGAGACGCCGGGCGCGCGGGAGGTGGGCCTGGAGTTCAACTCCCTGTCCAAGACGTACAACCTGGCGGGAGCGCGCATCGCGTACGCGGTGGGCAACGCGAGGCTGCTGGGTCTGCTCGCGGAGGTGAAGGCCCACCTGGACTATGGGCTGTTCCGTCCCATCCAACTGGCCGCGGTGGCCGCCCTGACGGGGCCGCAGGAGAGCGTGGTCGAGCTGGCGGCCACCTACCAGCGGCGCCGGGACGTGCTGGTGGACGGGCTCGTGCGCGTGGGCTGGGACGTGCCCAAGCCCCGGGCCACCATGTTCTGCTGGGCACCCATCCCCCGGGGCTTCGAGTCCAGTCTCGCCTTCTCCATGGCCCTGCTGGAGCGGGCGGGGGTCACCGTGGTGCCCGGCAGCGGCTTTGGCGCGATGGGCGAGGGCCATGTGCGGCTCGCGCTCGTGCAGGGCGAGGAGCGCCTGGCGGAGGCCGTCGAGCGGGTGGAGCGCTCGGGCCTGCTGGCTCACGCGAGCATGTAGCGGTAGAGCCCCTCGGCGACGCAGGCCGGCTTGGGCTCGCCCTCGATCTCGATGGTGGCGATCATGAGCGCCTCGACCCCCTTGGGCAGGTCCTTGAGCTCCTTCAATTCGAGCGCCAGCCGGTAGCGGGCGCCGGACTTGAGGGGGCGGGGAAGCGCACCTTGTTGAGGCCGTAGTTGAGCACGAGCGAGAAGCCACGGACCTCGAGCACCTCGAAGAACAGGCCGGCGATGCGCGAGACGGTGTAGTAGCCATGGGCCACGGGCACGCCGAAGGGCGACTCGCGCGCGCAGCGCTCGCGGTCCAGGTGGATCCACTGGAAGTCGCCCGTGGCCTCGGCGAAGCGTGAGATATCCGCGTCCGTGAGCGTCTTCCACTCGGAGTGGCCGAGCTTGCGCCCCACCGCCGCTCGCAGCGCCTCGAGTCCCTCGATGATGGTCTTGTCCGACATGGGCCGTGGTTCCTTTCCGTGCACTCGGGTGGATACAAAGCAGAGATGGACGCTTCAGGCACCGCTATTTCCTGGAGGAGTGTTCTGGCGTCCGGTTTGTGGCTGGAGGGGCAGCTCGAGGACGAACGTGGCACCCTGACCGGGTCCCTGACTGCGAGCCACCAGCGCGCCACCCATCTCCTGGGCGGCCAGGGCGCTGGAGTGCAGGCCGAAGCCGTGTCCGCCTTCCCGGGTGGTGAAGCCATGTTGGAAGATGCGCGTGAGCATCTCGGGTGGGATTCCCACGCCATTGTCCTGCACGGAGAGATGGATCCGCTCGGCGTTGGGGCGTTGCAGGCGCACGGTCACACACCGCTCCTGCTCGGGCACGGACTCCACGGCGTACTTGGCGTTGCTGATGAGGTTGACGAGGATCATCAACACCTTGTGCTTCTCGGTCACCACCGCGGGGAGCGCGTCGAACTGGCGTTCCACCCGGACGGAATGCCGGCCGAGCGCGGCATCGTTGATGCGCAGGGCATCCTCCACCAACTCCGCCAGATCGACCGACTCGTAGAGGTGCTGGGGAGTCCGGGCGTACTGCTGCTGCAACTTGACGATGGCGCCGATGTGCTCGGTGTACCGGTTGACGTCGTTGAGCAGGGTATGGATTTCCTGACGCTCCTCCTGCATGTGCTTGCCCAGCTGGCTGAGGAAGGGCAGCACGCCGCGGCCGCGCTCGTCCTGGGTGAGGAAGGTCGCGAGGTCTTCCCGATGCGCCTGGAACAGGCCCACCACGCGCTCCACGCTGTCGAGCTTCAGCCCCGCGAGCCGCTCACGGGCCATCAGCGCCGAGGTGTGCACGCTGTTGAGCACGTTGCCCACGTTGTGCAGGACGTTGGTGGCGACCTCGGCCCGGCCCACCTGCCGCGCGGTGTCGACCAGTTGCCGGTGGACCGCCTGGAGCTCCCGGGTGCGCGACTCCACGCGCTGTTCCAGCCCCTCGTTGGCCTGCCGCAAGGCCTCCTCCCGCCGTTGGAGCTCACTGGCCATGTGCTGGAACGCGTGGGCGAGCCGTCCCAGCTCATCGCCGCGGGAGAGATCCAACCCGACCTGGAAGTCACCGCCCGCCAGCTGGTCGGTGGCCTGGGTGAAGGCCAACAGGGGGCGGGAGATCTGCTGCTTGAGCACCCAGTACATGATGCCGAGCTCCAGGAGCAGCGACAGCACGCCGAACGCCAGGATGTAGCGCGCCACGCCCAGGGCGGTCGAGGAGACGGCCTGTTCGGGCAGGATCGTCACGAAGATCCACCCGGGCCCCTTGAGCGGGGCCGTGGCGGCGTACTCATTGGATTGGGGCAGTTTCTTGATGATCTGCTCGGGCGAGCGTCGGATGGCCTCCAGGATGGACTTCACGTGCTGCTGGAACGGGGCGGGGTTGAACTCGGCGAGCGAGAGGCCTGACGCGCCGGTGTTCGTCTTCATCGCGGGGTGGGCGAGCAGCTCTCCGTTGTCCCGCAGGAGCATGTTGTAGGCGCTCGGCAGGTGCTCGTTGATGGTGCGCTCGAGCAACTGCTCGATGAGGATGTCGTGGGTGAGGGTCGCGGTGTGCTGGCCGTCCAGATCGACGGGCGTGGAGGCGGAGACGGACCACGTGTGGGCGACGGGGTCCGCGATGATGCCGGTCCAGACGGTCTGGCGGAGCGGATCCTTCTCGGGAGTGCTGAGGGCGTAGAAATCGAACTCGTTGACGTTGAACGAGGGCGTGGCGTCATGGCACCAGTGGGCTGGGCGGGCCAGTAGAGGACGATCGCGCCGCCGGGAAACGAGATGTACGTGTCCGTGAAGCGCACGTGGAAGGCGGGGCCATACTGCGAGAGCACGTCGTAGGCGGCCAGGAGCGAGCGCTGCAACTGCGCGTCGACGTTCAATCCCTGGGGGAGGAAGAGACAGGGCATCCGGGTGCCATCGAAGCCCTCGAGCCGGCTGCGGGTGGACCCATCGGGCAACTGGACGAACAGCCGGTTGAACGGTGCGCGGGGATCCTCCTGGCGCCAGAAGCGGACCCGCTCCTCGAAGACCTGCTTGAGCAGGGCGTGGTTGTCCTGGGCGAGCACGAAGATGGCTTGTTCGCGCTGCACGCGCTCGAGGACGCCGCGCTCCAGTTGGACGAGCGTCTCGGTGCGCAGGGCATTGAAGATGTGGAGGTAGCTGAAGAAGGTGGTCAGCGCGATGATGATCGCGATGCGCGCGCCCATGTGGATGAGCGTCGAGCGGGCCAGGGAGGAGGGCGGGGGAGAGGAGGGCGGGGGCATGGAAGAGGATGGGCGTTACCCCCAGGGGGGTGCATCTTGCGGGGAGTTCCACCGGGCGTCGGGGCCCGGTGGCTCCTGGGCGTGGCTTAGGGCTCGTCGCCGTCGAGAACCCCATTGAGGTTCCGGTCAATCCCGATGCGCTGCCCGGAGCCGGGCGGGACACAGGTATAGGTGAGGGCGCCCCGCGTGATGGAGACGAGCTGACGGAGGGCTGCTTCGGAGAGCGGAGGCAGGGCCGCGTGGTCGGGCTTGAACCCGCCGTTGCGCAGGTAGAGGAAGCCCACGGGTCTGGAGGCCAGTTGTCCCTTGGCGACCAGATCGCACTCGCCCACATGGGCGCGCGCCATCAGCAAGTGGAGGCGGGCGAGCGCCTCGGCCGGGGAGGCGTCCGTGAGGGTCACCTGCTGGCCGACGATGGGAGCGAGGTTGCTCTCGAAGGCGAGCATGTACAGCTCCATGTTCGCCTTGGCGGCGAGCCCTTCGGGCGTGTTGGGGATACCGGCGGGGTTGTCGGGGATGCGGTCGAAGCCGCTGTTGAAGCGGAACAGGGTGGGGATGGCGCCATCGCTGTTGAAGCCGAAGCCGCGGATCTGATCTCCGAGGAAGGGATCCGCGGGCTGGAGACCGAAGGGGAAACCGGCGCCGAACATGCCGACGCGCTGGTACATGTTGCGCAGGTGGGGCACCTTGGGGAACAGCGGCTCGGCGTCGAAGGACGAGCTGCCGTTGGTGCCGAAGAAGCCGGCGAAGGCGCCTTCCTGGGGGTTGGCGGTGGGGTCGAGTTGGTGGCAGCTGCCGCACGGACCGTGGAAGAAGCTGGTGGTGTTGAAGAAGAAGTCGCTTCCCGCCTGCTGTTGGGGGGTGAGGGAGTTGTCCAGGTTTCGGACGGGGTTGGGCGGGTAGGTGATCTGGAGGACGAAGTCGGAGAACTGCTGCATCTCCGTCGGGGTGAGCTGGGCGGAGCGTCCGAGCAGGTCCATGAAGGCGGGGTTGAACTTCTTGAACGCCGCGGCCTCATCGAGCGCACCGCTGTTGGGCTGGGCGTTGGGGGCGTCGTTGCCGCCGGTACGGTCGCCGCGCCAGTGCATGGGCCCGTGGTTGGCCATGCCGCGCAGGCTCTGGGTGAGCAGGGGGCCCTTGAGTGGATGGAAGCCAGGGTCCTGACCGAAGGTGGGATCGGTGCCGAACTCGGGTAGCACGGGCACGATGGGGTTGGGGTTGTTCGCCACGGCGGCATCCGGGTTGCCGAGGTCCCAGGCGAGGCTGTCGAAGTCGCCGAAGATGTGGCAGCTCGCGCAGGACGAGTCGCCGTGACTGGAGCTCCTCCTGGCGTCGTAGAGGAAGGGGCGGCCGGCCACCACGCTCGGCGGCTCGGGGTTGAACAGGGGCAGGTGGGCGATTTCCTGCTTCGTGGCGGTGTTGACGACGGAGATGGCGTTGTCGAAGCGCGTCAGCACGTACATGCGCCCGCGAGCCTCATCGAGCACCAGGCCCGTGGGGCCGCCGCCGCTCAAGGGGATCTGGTTGGCGGTGTCGGGCACGAAGGTGTCGGCCTCGAGCGCGGCGGTGGAGTAGACGCCGAGCTTCGAGGAGCCGAACGCGGCCACGTACAGGGTGGTGCCATTGGAGCTCACCGCCATGCCGAGTGGCTGGGCGAGGCTCTTGTCGTTCTCGGCGTTGGGAAGGGCGGCGCAGCAGGCGGCGTAGTTGATGTGCTTGTTGAGGTGCCTGGGCGCGACACCCGTGGAGCCGAGCACCGAGATGCGGCTCTCGTGCAGGTGGCCGCGCAGGCTGGAGCCGGCGAAGGTGCCGGCCCCTCGAAGCGCAGATCATTCCGGGCCTCGGTGTTGCTCACGTACACCTTGCCGCTCACCGGGTTGACGGCCATGTTGAACAGGATGGTGCCCACGCCGGAGTAGAAGCCGGACGAGCCCGCGAGCTGCGCTGGGGGATTGGCGGTGGCATCGATGACGAACACGTCCTTGTCCGGCAGGGAGAAGCGCACCTTGTCGGTCCAGGTGCGGTTGAGCACGTCGCGCCAGTTCGTGCCGTCGAACTTCACGAGGACGGAGACCTCGGGGCCCCGCAGTCCCTGGAAGTTGACGTTGGGGCCGGGAACGCCGCCGACCGACTCACCGCCATTGGGCACGAGGCTCTCGTGAATGACCGAGCTGCGGTTGCCCGAGTGGAAGACGGCGGCGTAGACGCGCGAGCCATCGGGCGTCACCGCGAGCGCGCGGGGCGTGTCACCAAAGAGGGAGAGGATCGAGAGCGGGTCGCCACCGAGCGAGGCGCCTGTCCTGTTGGCATCGAAGACCCAGACATCGGCCCGGCCGATGCCCGGCGTGGTGAACCGAGGATCGAAGGGGACGTTCTGGCCGCGGTGGGCGGCGGTGATGAAGGCGCGGCTCTTGCCCGGTCCGGCGAAGACGATGTCGCGAGGCTCGTCACCGACGAGCAGGGTTCGCACCACGGCGCCTCGGGTGTTCCTGTCGTCGAGCTTCACGATGCTCACGCTGTCGGACAGGTGGTTGACGACCCACACCTCTTCATCGCTCCGGGCGGCGACCGCGACCGGCTCGAGGCCGACGGGAACCGACACGAGTGGCACGAGACCCGAGGGCTTGATTTGGAAGACCTCGAGGCGGTTGTCGGGGGTATTGACGGCGTAGAGGAACCGGCCGCTGGGAGACAAGGCGAGGGGCCGCACCTGCCCGCTCTCGAAGAGGGTGAATGGCGCGGCGGAGGCCGCGGTGCTTGCCGCCATGAGCAGGAGCCACGTCACGACGAGGGCTGCTTGCGACACGACATGGGGAACAACCTTGATGCGAGCTACCATGCGGCCACCTCGCTGGGGGTCGAGCCGTAAGATTCCGGGGACGGTGAAAAGACGAAGATACACTGATTCACCGAGCGCTCGATTCCACGGCAGGGCAGCAGGGGAGGGTGAAGCGCCTTGAGCCGGTGGTCGCTGTGACCTAATGATGATGGCCGTCGCGGCTTCGAAGGACCTTCCTCACGAGACGTTCGACCCACGAGCGCACCATGCATCGCACCGTGCTGAGCATCTTCTTTTCACTGTGGGTCCTGTCGCCGGGGATGGCGCGAGCGGAGGACGACGTCCTGACGCGGTTCCGGGATTGGTTCTCGGGCATTGGCAAGCCGAAGCCGCCGGTGGAAGAGGACCTGGGGGCGCGCAATACCTTCACCATCAATCCCCTGGCGCTCTCGCACTCACAACTAGGGATCGAGTACGAGCGGGCCTTTGGCCGCGGCTTCTCGTTGTACGTGGCGCCGGAGTTCGCCTACGGCCGCACACCGGAGACCTGGAGTCTGGGTTTATCGGGGACCCTGGGTATCCGGCTCTTCGTTTTGGGCACTGCGCCGAGTGGCATTTATTTCGGCCCCGAGCTGAGCGCGAACTACCAACTTCGCTCCCAGGATCGGGTGCGACGCAGGGGGATTGGAATGGGACTGGGAGGGAGCGTGGGCTGGACGCTGGTGTTGTTCAATCGGTTCACGCTCGCCGCGGGCTTCTCGGCCCAGTACCGCTCCATTCCCGATCTGGAGTCTCCGGCGGGGGAGGGTGCACTCCGGGTGGAGATCGTGCCCACGCCTCGTCTGGCTTTCGGCGTGGCGTTCTGAGGCCGCTCACGTGTCGCGCACGAGCTTGCCGAAGGGGGCGAGGGCGAGCAGGGCGAGCTTCACGTGCTGGATGGCGAAGGGGATTCCGATGAGGGTCACGGCGAGCCCCAGGGCGAGCCCGATGTGACTCAAGAAGATCCACACGCCAGCGACGACGATCCAGAAGACGTTGAGCACACAGCCCAGGGGCTGGCGCCCGGCACGTCGACGATGTCCTTGCCGAAGGGGAACAAGCCGAGTCCGGCGAGCTTGAAGCACTGCACTCCAAGGGGATGCCGACGATGGTGAGGCACAGCAGGAGCCCACCGAGCAGGTACTCGAGCGCGATGATGAATCCACCACCGAGTACGACCCACAGGAGATTGAGGAGCAGTCGCATGGAGTGGGAGCTTATCGCGTGGGTGCACACCAATCGATGGTGGCGCACCTGGAAGCGCGGGCCCTGCAAGCGCTCGTCTCCATGCCTGTGGCGAGGATGGGCCCGGAACGGTCGAGATACTGTGTTCCCCAACCTCCTTCCGGCTGAGCGGGTGGAGTTGACACCTCGAACGAAGGTGTTAGAAATCTCAGCCCCTCGGCAAGGCGACATCGCGCAAGCGACATCGCGGTGACGAGTGGGAGAGAAGGACGAAAGAGAGAGTTGACGAAGCGGTGTTGACTCGAAGCGCGGCGGTGGTAGATGCCGCGCCCCTCGAACAGGAAGGCGAAGCCGCGCTGGCGGTGGGACACCTGGGCGAGAAAGACGAAATAGGGAGTCGACGAAGGGATGTTGACTCGAGACGCGGCGGTGGTAGAAGCCGCGCCCCCACGAACCGGCGAAGTCGCGCAGGCGACAGAAGACGGAGAGCGGGAAGGGAAGTCGACGAAGGATGTTGACTCCCCCTGGGACGAGGCGATAGAAGCCGCGCCCCCTCGGACGGGAAGGCGAAACCGCACTGGCGGTGGGGACCTCCGAACGAGCGCAGCAGAAAGACGAAATAAAAAGTCGACGCAGTGAAGTTGACTCGAAACGCGGTGGTGGTAGAAGCCACCTCCCCCGAAGCGAAGATGTCACGCAGGTGACAGACGAGCGGCGGGCGGGAAAAACGAGTCGACGAAGCGAGTTGACACGAAGGGCGGAACGGCAGTAGGTTCCGCGCCCCCACGAAAGAGAAAAGCAACTCTCCTTCGAGGTGAACCGGAAAAGCGAAGCGGCAACGGCCGCTTGACAGCGAAAACGGTTCAGAATAAAAGAGCCGCCCCGCTGGTTGAAAGCGGTGAGGTTGAGCAGGACAGTAGCACAGCAGGACAGCCGGTACAAGCGGCTCGGTCTTTGAAAACCAGATAGCAAACCCAAAGAAGACAGATTGCGGAAACCGCAGTCAATTCTTGAGACGGGTTCCGCAGCGAGTCGGCGTGAGTCGATTGGCAGGAACCCTGATGAACAGCGAAGTCAGGTAACCCCTTAGCCGGGACCTGGCCTAGCCGGTTCAACCCTTCAAAAAATTCAATTGGAGAGTTTGATCCTGGCTCAGAACGAACGCTGGCGGCGTGCCTAACACATGCAAGTCGAGCGCGAATGGAGCAATCCTAGTAGAGCGGCGCACGGGTGCGTAACACGTGGATAATCTGCCTGGGTGTCTGGGATAACCAGTCGAAAGATTGGCTAATACCGGATAAGCCCCCGGGAGCTTCGGCTCTTGAGGAAAAGGTGGCCTCTGTATACAAGCTATCACATCCAGATGAGTCCGCGGCCCATCAGCTAGTTGGCGGGGTAATGGCCCACCAAGGCGACGACGGGTAGCTGGTCTGAGAGGACGATCAGCCACACTGGAACTGAGACACGGTCCAGACTCCTACGGGAGGCAGCAGTGGGGAATTTTGCGCAATGGGCGAAAGCCTGACGCAGCAACGCCGCGTGTGTGATGAAGGTCTTTGGATTGTAAAGCACTTTCGACCGGGACGAAAACCCGTTGGCTAACATCCAACGGCTTGACGGTACCGGGAGAAGAAGCACCGGCTAACTCTGTGCCAGCAGCCGCGGTAATACAGAGGGTGCAAGCGTTGTTCGGAATTATTGGGCGTAAAGCGCGTGTAGGCGGCTTTGCAAGTCGGATGTGAAAGCCCTCGGCTCAACCGAGGAAGTGCGTTCGAAACTGCAGAGCTTGAGTACCGGAGAGGGTGGCGGAATTCCCCAAGTAGAGGTGAAATTCGTAGATATGGGGAGGAACACCGGTGGCGAAGGCGGCCACCTGGACGGTCACTGACGCTGAGACGCGAAAGCGTGGGTAGCAAACAGGATTAGATACCCTGGTAGTCCACGCCGTAAACGATGAGAACTAGGTGTCGTGGGTGTTGACCCCCGCGGTGCCGTAGCTAACGCATTAAGTTCTCCGCCTGGGAAGTACGGTCGCAAGACTAAAACTCAAAGGAATTGACGGGGGCCCGCACAAGCGGTGGAGCATGTGGTTTAATTCGACGCAACGCGCAGAACCTTACCGGTCTTGACATCCTCGGAAGGCCTCAGAGATGAGGCGGTGCCCGCAAGGGAACCGAGAGACAGGTGCTGCATGGCTGTCGTCAGCTCGTGTCGTGAGATGTTGGGTTAAGTCCCGCAACGAGCGCAACCCTCGCCTTTAGTTGCCGCGCAAGCGGATCTCTAGAGGGACTGCCGGTGTTAAACCGGAGGAAGGTGGGGATGACGTCAAGTCCTCATGGCCTTTATGACCAGGGCTACACACGTGCTACAATGGCCGGTACAAAGCGTTGCCAACTCGCGAGAGGGAGCTAATCGCATAAAACCGGTCTCAGTTCAGATTGGAGTCTGCAACTCGACTCCATGAAGGCGGAATCGCTAGTAATCGCAGATCAGCACGCTGCGGTGAATACGTTCCCGGGCCTTGTACACACCGCCCGTCACACCATGGGAGTCGATTGCTCCAGAAGTCATCTCACCAAGAGGTGCCCAAGGAGTGGTCGGTAACTGGGGTGAAGTCGTAACAAGGTAGCCGTAGGGGAACCTGCGGCTGGATCACCTCCTTTCTAAGGAGACCGGGTACACGGTGAGCGCCTCGGCGCCACAGGGTGTACCAGCGACGCAAGTCGCCTTAGGTCAACCAGGTCAACGTTTCTGCAACTGTCGAGGGTTTGCTGTCTGGTTTTGAGAGGCCGAGCGAAGAGGCTCGGTTCTTTGAAAGAGACGGAAGCTGGAAATCCACTGGGCCTATAGCTCAGCTGGCTAGAGCGCGCGCCTGATAAGCGCGAGGTCGGTGGTTCAAGTCCACCTAGGCCCACCAATTTCCCACCGGGGAAACTGGGGTCGCGACGACAGCCGGCAGGTGGAGGGACAGCGACACATTCAGGGGCTGTAGCTCAGTTGGGAGAGCGCCAGCTTTGCAAGCTGGATGTCGTCGGTTCGATCCCGTCCAGCTCCACAAGTTACCGACACATGCAACACGTCGGAGACGTTCTTTGACAAGTTCATACGAAGGGTAGAAATCAATTTCTGCTGAGAAGTTCTCAGCGTCGATTGAGGTGACAGCTCGGCTGCGATAGCGGCCTGGCTGGGACACGACGACGCATCAAGTGAATTCTTTCGGGTCCGCGGCGAAGAGCCGGGGCCTGGACCTTGGTCTCGAGTTTCAATGCAACCCGCCGGGAGGCGGGCTGATGAGGGATTAAGGTAAGTAAGCTACTAAGGGCGTGCGGTGGATGCCTAGGTGCCAAGAGGCGATGAAGGACGTGGGTGGCTGCGAAAAGCTCCGGGAGTTGCCAACCGAACGTTGAGCCGGAGATGTCCGAATGGGAAACCCAGCGCGGTGAAAGCCGCGTTACCTCAGCCTGAATCCATAGGGCTGAAGGAGCGAACCAGGGAAGTGAAACATCTCAGTACCCTGAGGAGAAGAAAACAACGAGTGATTCCCAGAGTAGCGGCGAGCGAAATGGGAGGAGCCTAAACCGGTGTCATGAAAATGGCATCGGGGTTGCGGGTCCGCGGTAGGACCTTTGTCTGTTAGCGGAACCATCTGGAAAGGTGGACCAAAGGGCGTGACAGTCGCGTACGCGAAAACGGACGGAGGCCGAGCGGGGTACCCAAGTAGGGCGGGACACGTGCAATCCTGCCTGAATCCGCCGGGACCATCCGGTAAGGCTAAATACTCCTTGGCGACCGATAGTGAACTAGTACCGCGAGGGAAAGGTGAAAAGAACCCCCAGTGAGGGGAGTCAAAAGAACCTGAAACCGCATGTCTACAAGCAGTCCGAGCACTACGGGGCAACCCAGTGCGAGGGCGTACCTTTTGCATCATGATTCGGCGACTTAATGTACGTAGCGAGGCTAAGCCGATAGGTGGAGCCGGAGCGAAAGCGAGTCCGAAACGGGCGAATGAGTTGCGTGCATTATAACCCGAAGCGGGGTGATCTACACATGGCCAGGTTGAAGTGAGGGTAACACCTCATGGAGGACCGAACTCATGAAAGTTGAAAATTTCTGGGATGAGCTGTGTGTAGGGGTGAAAGGCCAATCAAACTCCGTGATAGCTGGTTCTCCCCGAAAGATATTTAGGTATCGTCTCGAGTAATTCAATGCTGGAGGTAGAGCACTGGAACGGCTAGGGGTCTCACCAGATTACCAAACCGTACCAAACTCCGAATGCCAGCAATTGTTAGCTCGGGAAGCAGTCAGTGGGTGATAACGTCCATTGGCAAGAGGGGAATAACCCAGACCGACAGCTAAGGCCCCCAAGTCTAGTCTAAGTGAACACTAGAAAGGATGTGGCAAGTCATTGACAACCAGGAGGTTGGCTTAGAAGCAGCCATCCTTTAAAGAAAGCGTAATAGCTCACTGGTCGAGACAGGCCGCGCCGAAAATGTAACGGGGCTCAAGACTAGCGCCGAAGCTTCGGATTGCATGCACTCGGTGCATGCAGTGGTAGGGGAGCGTTGCAACAGCTGAGAAGCTAGACCGCAAGGGCTGGTGGAGCGGTTGCGAGTGCTGATGCCGAAATGAGTAGCGATAAAGGGGTGGGAAACCCCCTCGCCGTAAACCCAAGGTTTCCTGGGTCAAGTTAATCTTCCCAGGGTTAGCCGGGACCTAAGCCGAGGCCGAAAGGCGTAGGTGATGGCAAGCAGGTTAATATTCCTGCGCCATCTTGTAGACGTTGAACCGAGGAAGGACGGAGAAAGCTAGGCGAGCTGACCGGTGGTTGTGTCAGTCCAAAGGCGTAGGGGTGTCGCGTACGACTAAAGGCGCGGCAGCTATCCCCGAGACCCCATGGCACCCCTCACGGGGTAAGTCGTTGATGCTCGGCTTCCAAGAAAAGTTCCGCGGGGAGTCTACAGGGTGTCCGTACCGCAAACCGACACAGGTGGGTGAGGAGAAAATCCTAAGGCGCTTGAGAGAACTCTCCTCCAAGGAACTAGGCAAATTTCCACCGTAACTTCGGAAGAAGGTGGGCCTCTGACAGGTGTAGGCGTACAGCCGAAGCCGAGAGAGGTTGCAGAGAAATGGCGGTAGCGACTGTTTACCAAAAACACAGGACTCTGCGAAGGCAAGAAGCCGACGTATAGGGTCTGACTCCTGCCCGGTGCTGGAAGGTTAAGGGGATTCGTCAGCCGCAAGGTGAAGCGATGATCCGAAGCCCCAGTAAACGGCGGCCGTAACTATAACGGTCCTAAGGTAGCGAAATTCCTTGTCGGGTAAGTTCCGACCTGCACGAATGGAGTAACGACTTCCGCGCTGTCTCGGAGAGGGACTCAGCGAAATTGAAATAGCTGTGCCGATGCAGTTTACCCGCAGCAAGACGGAAAGACCCCGTGAACCTTTACTACAACTTGACAGTGACACTAGGGTTCGACTGTGTAGGATAGGTGGGAGCCTTTGAAGCCGGGCCGCTAGGTTCGGTGGAGGCAACGGTGAAATACCACCCTGTCGGATTCTGGTGTCTAACCATGCTCCCTCACCGGGAGTTGGAACACTGTCTGGTGGGTAGTTTGACTGGGGCGGTCGCCTCCCAAAACGTAACGGAGGCGCGCGATGGTTCCCTCAGCCCGATTGGAAACCGGGCGGCGAGTGCAATGGCATAAGGGAGCTTGACTGCGAGACGGACACGTCGAGCAGGTGCGAAAGCAGGTCATAGTGATCCGGTGGTCCTGAATGGAAGGGCCATCGCTCAACGGATAAAAGGTACTCCGGGGATAACAGGCTTATCTCCCCCAAGAGTTCACATCGACGGGGAGGTTTGGCACCTCGATGTCGGCTCATCGCATCCTGGGGCTGGAGCAGGTCCCAAGGGTTTGGCTGTTCGCCAATTAAAGCGGTACGCGAGCTGGGTTCAAAACGTCGTGAGACAGTTTGGTCCCTATCTGCTGTGGGCGTAGGATACTTGAGAGGCTCTGACCTTAGTACGAGAGGACCGGGTTGGAGACACCGCTGGTGTACCAGTTGTCTCGCCAGAGGCATCGCTGGGTAGCCATGTGTCGATTGGATAACCGCTGAAAGCATCTAAGCGGGAAACCGACCTCAAGAACAGGTATCCCGGGCGCAAGCCCCAGAAGACCCGTCGAAGACGACGACGTTGATAGGCCGGGTGTGTAAGCGCGGTAACGCGTTGAGCTAACCGGTACTAATAGGTCGAGAGGCTTACTTTACCTCAATCTCTCAGCAGCCCCACCGGAGAGGTGGGTGGCAAGAGAGTCGAGGCCAAGGTCGAGGCCCCGAGCGAGCGCGAGAGCGCGGCGCCGGGCCCGGAAGAAGGCACGAGCACTTCGCAGTGGAAGTTGATTCACCTACCCTTCGTATGAACTGTCCTGTTTTTCCGGTGGCAATGTCGGAGGGGTCCCACCCGTTCCCATCCCGAACACGGAAGTTAAGCCCTCCAGAGCCGATGGTACTCCGCGGGAAACCGCGCGGAGAGTAGGTCGCTGCCGGATTTTTTGAAGGCCTCGAGTCCGCACCGCAAGGTGTCGACTCGAGGCCTTCGCCTTTGCGGGCTTCGGCTGACCGGCTTCTTCAGCTTCTTCTTCTGGGTCCCATTCTCGAGTCTTCTTGCTGGACGGCCTGGCGGGCCCAATCGCCGTCCGAGGCGAGCCGTCGGAGCCAAGTGGCTGGAACTCTTAGAGAATCGCCGTCGGGAGGAGTTTGACTCCTCTTCGCGCTCCGTCTAAAGTCCCCGTCTCGTCCGTTTTTCACCCACCGTTTCCCCCTTCAACGGAGCAGTGGCCTCGCAGGGCGGGCGAAACCACGCAATGAAGAAGCCGACCCTATTTGGGAAGTACCTCCTCCTCGAGCGCATCAACGTTGGCGGCATGGCGGAGGTTTTCACGGCCAAGGCCTTCGGCGTCGAAGGGTTCGAGCGCATCCTCGCCATCAAGAAGATCCTCCCGACGATGGCGGAGGACGATGAGTTCATCACGATGTTCATCGACGAGGCGCGGATCAGCGTGCAGCTGAACCACGCCAACATCGTGCACATCCACGAGCTGGGTAAGCACGAGGACACCTACTTCATCGCCATGGAGTACGTGCCCGGGCGCGACCTGCGCACCATTCTCGAGCGCTACCGCCGGCGCAAGGAGATCATGCCCACGGCCCAGGCCGTCTTCCTGGCCTCGAAGATCTGCGAGGGCCTCGATTACGCGCACCGCAAGAAGGACGCCCGCGGCCAGGACCTGAACATCATCCACCGCGACATCTCTCCGCAGAACATCCTCATCTCGTACGAGGGAGAGGTGAAGCTCATCGACTTCGGTATCGCCAAGGCGGCGAACCGGTCGCAGAAGACCCAAGCCGGCATCCTCAAGGGGAAGTTCGGGTACATGAGCCCGGAGCAGGTCCGCGGCCTCCCCATCGATCGGCGCAGTGACATCTTCGCGGTGGGCGTCATCCTCTACGAGATGTTGACGGGCGAGCGGTTGTTCGTCGGTGAGTCCGACTTCTCCACCCTGGAGAAGGTGCGCAACGCCGAAGTGCCCGCTCCGCGGCAGTTCAATCCGAACATCCCCACCGGACTCGAGAAGGTGTTGATGAAGGCCCTCTCCGGAGAGGCCGATACCCGGTACCAGTGGGGCTCGGACCTGCAGGAGGACCTGATGCGCTTCCTCCTCGCGGGCGATGCCATCTACTCCTCCAAGCACCTCTCGGCCTACATGAAGGAGGCCTTCGCCGAGGACATCCTGCGCGAAGCCGAGAAGATGGAGCGCTATGCCTCCATCGAGCGCCCGGAGCAGATCGAGGCCACCGGCGTCACCGGCGACATGTTGCGCGCTGCCCGCAAGCCGCAGGCGGGCCCCTCGCTGCCAGCGTCTACTCGTCCCACCCCCTCCTCGGCTCCATCTCCCGCGCGCGCGGAGTATGAGTCTCCTTCCGAGGAGGATGAGGAGCCACGGGAAGAGGAGATTGGTGCGGAGACAAAACGCAGATCGTCGATTCCTCCTCCTTGTTTTTCGAGGACAGGAAGAACGAGAGAGCAAGCGGCCCGCCACCGTCCCCTCCGGGCCTTCGGATAGCGTGCTGGTCGATGACAGCCTGACGGGTGAAACGGCGTACATCGCCGATTCGGAATCCACGCAGGCTCCCTCGGCTCGCAACAGCGGCAAGCCCCAGGTGGTCATCGGGGAAGGCGAAGGCTATGCCGGGGCGACGGTCATCGGCCCCGCGCCCACCTCCCGGCCGGAACCGGAGGAGATGGAAGCCCCCAACGCCACGCGGGTGGGCCATGCGGGCGCGCGCAGTAGCAGTACCATGTTGAGTCCCGCGATCACGGGCGAGCGACCGCGGCTGGACGACGAGGATCCCGACACCTACGACGACTCGTCCGAGGATGAACGCACGGACGCCGGGAGAGATCCTCGGAAGAGGAGATGACGGGACCCATCCACGTCCCGCAGATGGAGCAGGAGGAGCCGCCCGAGAAGGTCGCGCAGCTCCCCAAGAAGACGCCCAAGCCCGCCGTCCAGGGCAGTCGGAAGCCGCCGCCCAAGGTGCTCATCGCCAGTGCCGCGGCCGCCGCCCTGGTGCTGCTCGTCGTCCTCGGGGCCGTGTTGTTCTCCGGACCCAGCACGGGCAGCTTGATGATCTCCGTTCAACCCGCGGGTGCCGAGGTCCAGATCGACGGGCAGGCCTACCCCCAGAACAAGGTCATTGAACTGCCAGAAGGTGTCCATTCGCTGACCGCGTCCTCCCCCGGACACCTGTCGGCGGTTCAGGAAATTCGCGTCACCCCGGGGCAGCAGCCTCAGCTCATCTCGCTCGTCCTGAAGGAGGAGCCCTCGGCGCCCACCACGCCTCCCGCTGATGGCCAGGCGGTGGCGGCCACGGGCACCGGGACCCCTTCCTCCCCTCCCACCGAACAGCAGCAGGCTCCCGCCGCCTCTCCGGGCGAGACCGTAGCGGGCACGGGGACCGGAACCAGCACGCCCTCCCGCCGCGGAGCAACCGCCCAAGCCGGCTCTGTTCTCGGCGGTGTTCGTGGGGGAGCCGGGCGGTGCCGAGGTCGAGGTGGGTGGCAAGCGCGTGGGAAAGACGCCCGATGCCACGCTCGCCAATCTCACCGTGGGCAAGACCTACACCTTCGTGGCGACCCGCGCCGGCTACCAGTCCTACTCGGGTGAGTTCCGCTCCAATGGCGAGGAGCAGGTCAAGGTCTCCTTCGTCCTCAAGAAGGAGGAGCCTCCGCCCGCGATCTCCGAGCGTCCCTCGACGCCCAAGCCCGCCGTCGACCGCCCCGCGGCCAAGCCCGCCGCGGCGAAGGTCGCCGCCGCCAAGCCCCAGGCCGTCGCCAAGGGCAAGCTCGCCTGCAGCTCGCGTCCGCTCGGCGCCCAGATCTGGGTGGATGGCAAGTACTCGGGCCGGGATACTCCCGCCGCGCTCGGCAACCCCCTCGTGCTTCCCGTGGGCAGCCACACCATCGTCTTCAAGCTCGGCTCCCAGCAGAGCAAGCCCCAGAAGGTGAACATCACCGAAGGGGACATGGCCAAGCTCGTCAACGTGCAGCTCGAGTAGTTCCGCGTGGCAGGCGCTCCCTCCAGTGTTCTCCCCTGGAGGGAGGGCCTCCGCGCCCCTGTTTCCCCACCTTGGTTCCGCTAAGGTAAGACCATCATGACGACGACGCCCATTCGCGGAAAGGCCGCCTCGGCCGGCCCCGCTCAGCAGCCTTTCTCCTATCCGCTTCGCCGTGAGTTCGTGGAGCCCGATTGGAGGCGTCTGCCCGGCTACAAGGACGTGACCCAGGCCGAATGGGAAAGCTCCGTCTGGCAGCGCAAGCACACCGTCAAGAACCTCAAGGAGCTCCAGGCCGTCCTCGGCTCCCACCTGCCGCAGGAGCTCCTGGCCAGCCTGGAGCGAGATCAGCGTGAGCGCGCGACGATGTCCATCCTCGTGCCGCCCCAGATGATCAACACGATGGATGAGACGGACCTGTGGAACGATCCGGTCCGCCGCTACATGCTGCCCGCCTTCGACGACCGGCACCCCGAGTGGCCCAACCACCCCAAGGCCAGCCGCGACAGCCTCCACGAGGCGGAGATGTGGGCCGTCGAGGGTCTCACCCACCGCTACCCCACCAAGGTGCTGGCGGAGATGCTCCCCACCTGCCCCCAGTACTGCGGCCACTGCACCCGCATGGACCCGGTGGGCAATGACGTGCCCCAGGTCCAGAAGCACCGCTTCCACCTCGGCCAGAAGGAACGCTACGAGCAGATGCTCGACTACCTGCGCCGCACTCCCACCGTGCGCGACGTGGTCGTCAGTGGCGGCGACATCGCCAACCTGCCCATCCAGGCGCTCGAGCCCTTCGTCAGCGCCCTGCTCGACATCCCCAACATCCGGGACATCCGCCCGGCCAGCAAGGGCCTCATGGCCATCCCCCAGCACTTCCTCCAGGACTCCGTCCTCCATGGCCTGGAGCGCCTCGCCAAGAAGGCCAACGAGCGCGGCGTGGACCTCGCGCTCCACACCCACGTCAACAACGCGCGCCAGCTCACCCCGCTCGTCGGCAAGGCCGTGCGCAAGCTGCTCGACATGGGCTTCCGCGACGTGCGCAACCAGGGCGTGCTCCTGCGCGGCATCAACGGCACCCCCAAGGAGCTGCTCGAGCTGTGCTTCACCCTGCTCGATCACGCGAAGATCCTGCCGTACTACTTCTACATGTGCGACATGATCCCCAACTCGGAGCACTGGCGGCTGAGCGTGGCCGAGGCCCAGCAGCTCCAGCACGACATCATGGGCTACATGCCCGGCTTCGCCACCCCGCGCATCGTGTGTGACGTGCCCTTCGTGGGCAAGCGCTGGGTCCATCAGATCGCCGAGTACGACCGCGAGCGCGGCATCTCGTTCTGGACCAAGAACTACCGCACCGGCATCGAAGGGGATGACGCCGCGGCGCTCACCCGCAAGTACGAGTACTTCGATCCCATCTACACGCTGCCCGAGTCCGGACAGCAGTGGTGGCGTGATCAGGCCCAGGCGGCGTGATGTCCTCCTCGCTCCCGCCCTCCAAGGGCGCTCCCGCGCGGCCCGCCTCCCAGGCCGGCCGCGCGGTCCTGTTTCCCGAGGCCACCGACGCGCAGTGGGCCGACTGGCGCTGGCACCAGCGCAACGCCGTGCGCAACCTCGCGCAGCTCGAGAAGGTCATCCCCCTCACGCCCGACGAGCGCGCGGGCGTGCAGGACACCTCCTCGCTCTTCCGCGTGGGCATCAGCCCCTACTACCTGTCCCTCATCGATCGGGACCATCCCCTCTGTCCCATCCGCATGCAGTCCATCCCCGTGCACGCCGAGGCCCGCGTGCGCCCCGGGGAGCTCGAGGATCCGCTCGGCGAGGACAAGACCCGGCCCGAGGAGGCCATCGTCCACAAGTACCCGGACCGCGTCCTCTTCCTCGCGCTCGACACCTGCTCCGTCTACTGCCGCCACTGCACCCGCCGCCGCATCACCAAGGGCGGTGAGGCGGAGCTCTCCAAGGAGCAGATGCGGCGCGGCATCGAGTACATCCGCCAGCACCCCGAGGTGCGCGACGTGCTCATCTCCGGCGGAGATCCTTCCTCCTCACCGAGGAGCGGCTCGAGGAGCTGCTCGCGCCCCTGTACGACATCCCCCACGTGGAGATGGTGCGCATCGGCACGCGCGTGCCCGTGTGTCTGCCCATGCGCGTCACCGACTCGCTCGCCCGGCTGCTGCGCCGCTACGCCCTCGTCTACGTCGTCACCCACTTCAACCACCCGAAGGAAGTGACTCCCGAGGCGCGCGAGCCTGCGAGCGGCTCGTGGACCATGGTGTCCCCGTGGAGAACCAGGCCGTGCTCATGCGGCGGCTCAACTCGGACGCTCGCATCATCCAGGAGCTGTCCCACGCGCTGCTGCGCATCCGCGTGCGCCCCTACTACCTCCACCAGATGGATGTGGCCCAGGGCTGCGAGCACCTGCGCACCCCCATCGCCAAGGGCGTGGAGATCCTCCAGCAGCTGCGCGGCCATACCTCCGGACTCGCCGTGCCCCACCTCGCCGTGGACCTGCCCGGCGGGGGCGGCAAGGTGACGCTCCAACCGGACTACGTGGTGGAGCGCGGCGCGCACGAGACCGTGTTCCGCAACTACAAGGGCGAGCGCTACGTCTACCCCGAGCCGGAGGAGCTCGACTGCTCCTGCCCCTACGACGCCGTGTGGCGCGAGCGGCGCTGGGGGTAGGGCAGGGCGCTCACGACTCCCCGGCGGGCACCGGTTCGCCCTCGGGTGCTCCGGCCTCGTCCACGGTGGGCATTTCCCCTCCCTCGATCGGCACCTGCTCCTCCGCGGGCAGCCCCGGCTCCACGATGGGCATGGCGCCGTCCGCGCCCTCCGCGGCCTCCTGCGCCACCTGCTGGTCGCTCCCCCAGCCCCGCTCGATCGGAATCTCCCCGGGCGACGCCGCCGAGCCCTGCTTGCGCGCTTCCAGCGCCTTCTCCGCGGCGTCCACCTGGGCGTTCTGCTTCGGCCCCATCCGGGCCGTCTGCCGCGCGTAGTCCTTGCTCGACACGCCGTGCTTGTCCAGCACCCCCTGGATGGCCTGCTGCTGCTCCTGGATGATCTGCCGACGCTCGGCGGTGCTCATCTCGGAGGACTTCTTGCCTCCATGCGCCGCGTTCACCTTCTCCAGCGCTTGCTTCTCATCACGCCGGATGCTCGCGAGCTTCTCGGGGGAGATCCTCCGCGAGCGCGAGCGCGGGCACGCTCAGCCGGTGGAAAGCAGCAGGACACTCAGACGGCGGGACATGGAAACTCCTGATCGAACGGGGCTCACCGCTTGCCAGTGCTCCCCCGGGTGCTCTGTTTCAGCCGGGCATTCACCTTGACCATCTCATCCCGGGGCAGGACGTCCGGTGGGTCGTGCTCTCGAAGCCACGCCGGGAGAACGTGATGACGACCGGTTCGCCCGGCGCGCATTCGAGTCCCACCATCACCGGGGTTTCCCCCTGGTCCCTGCCATTGACCTTCACGGTGGCTTCCGAGGGCTGGGAATCGAGCGAGAGGATGGCCCCCTCGAAGGCGGAGCGCGACTCCCGGATGGCCTTGTTGTTGGTGGACTCCGCCTCCACCGCCACTTCCTCCTCGGCCCGCGTCTCCTCGTCCTCGGAGGTGATGGGCGTCAGGGTGATGTCGCGCGGCGCGGTGCGCACCTCTCCCCGAACGAGGGGCAGGATCAGCAATCCGGCGGCGGCCATCGCGCACAGGGAGGAGCCGAACTTCAACACCGCGGCGACCTTCTGGCTGGCGTGCTCCTGTTGGCTCACGGGTTTTCCCTCCCCAATCCCGGCTTCATCCGACCACCCGGAAGACTTCCTTCAGCGTCGTGGCGCCGGCGTGGACGCGCTCCAGGCCCGCCGCGAGCAGGGACACCATGCCCTCCTTCACCGCCATGTCATGGGTCTGGGAGGTGGGCACCTTGGTGTTGATGCACTCGCGAATGGTCGGGGTCACGCTGAGGACCTCGTAGAGCGCGGTGCGCCCCAGGAAACCCGAGCCCCCACAGCGCTCGCAGCCCGTGGAGCCGAAGAACGGACCCGAGGTGGGCAGGCCCGCCGCGTGCAACCGCACCACCTCCTCGTTCTCCGGCTGGAAGGGCACGCGGCAGTGGGGGCACAGCGAGCGCACGAGCCGCTGCGAGATGCTGGCCACCGAGGCGGAGGCGAGCAGGAAGGGCTCGACGCCCATCTCGATGAGCCGGTTGAAGACGCCCGCCGCCGAGTTCGCATGCACCGTCGTCAAGAGCAGGTGTCCACTCAGTCCGGCCTGGATCGCCGTGCGCGCGGTCTCCGCGTCCCGGATCTCCCCCACCATGATGACGTTGGGATCCTGGCGCAGCACCGAGCGCAGCCCTTGCGCGAAGGTGAAGCCCTGCTCGGTGTTCACCTGCGTCTGGGAGAAGAGCGGGACGTCGTATTCGATTGGATCCTCGATGGTGGCGATCCTCGTCATGTCGCCGCGCGTCTCCTTGATGTAGCCGAGCGAGGCGTACAGCGTCGTCGTCTTGCCACTGCCGGTGGCGCCGGCGACGAAGATGACGCCCTGGGGCCGATCGAGCACACGCTGGAAGGCCGGGAGCAACTGCTGGGGAAAGCCCAGGTTGGACAGCAGGGGCAGCCGCACGCTGCTGCGCGCGATGCGCAGGGCCACCGACTCCCCGTGGTTGGTGGGCAACAGCGACACCCGGATGTCCGCGGGGCCCTCGGGGGTCTGAATGGAGAAGTGGCCGTCCTGGGGCCTATCCGTGCGGAAGAGCACCACCTTGGACAGCACCTTCAAGCGGTTGATGAGGCGGGGGTGGTTCTCCCGGGAGAGCATCATCACCTCCTCGAGCACGCCGTGGACGCGGAAGGCGATGCGCGTGCCCATCTCCAGCGGGTGCACGTGCACATCGCTGGCGCCCACCCGGATGGCCCCATCGAGCAGGGTATCCACGAAGGCGATCATGTCGGGCTCGGCGCGCAGCACGTAGCGGCGCAGCGTGGTGTTCAGCTCGGCGAGCAGCTCGCGCACGGCGACCGCCACCTCCGCGTTCACCACCTCCAGCGGCGACAGGACCGGGCGTTGCTCGCGGGCCTGGGTGTAGCGGGGGCTCCGGCGCTCCAGCCACACCCCGCCCACGCCCAGCACCAGTGACAGGCCGAGCAACCCCAGCGGAGTGAAGGCCCGCTCACTCAGGTACCCACCCAGCGCCCGCAGGGCCGTCATGTCCCGCGCGGGGTTCTTCACCAGCCATAGAATCAGCCCGCCGGTGAGAATCAGCAGCGAGACCACCCAGATGCCTCGAGTGAGGGTGCGCAGGAAGTCGGTCATTCGTGCGCCCAGCCTAGCAAGGCGGCGCAGGAGCGTCGCGGTGGTGTCTACCTCACGGAGCGCTTTCCTCCCGCTTGTGCGGCAACGGGGTGGATTGTAGAGGCCCGTCCGTGGACTCTTCCTCTCGCCTGCGCCCGGGCCTCGTCTGGTTGATGGCCCTCGCCTCGGGCCTCGCGGTCGCCAACCTCTACTACCACCAGCCCCTGCTCGGAGACATCGGCCGGACGTTCCAGGCCTCGGATCGGGCGGTGGGCCTCGTCGCCACGGTGTCCCAGGTGGGCTATGCCCTGGGGCTGTTGCTCATCGTCCCACTCGGAGACAGCCTCGAGCGGCGCCGCGTCATCGTCCTCATGACGCTGCTGGTGAGTCTCGCGCTGATGGGCGTGGCCCTGGCCCCCCACCTGCCCGCGTTGGTGCTCGCCAGCGGCCTGGTGGGGGTGACCACGGTGGTGCCCCAGTTGCTCGTGCCCTTCGCCGCGCACCTGGCCGCCCCGGAGCAGCGCGGACGCGTGGTGGGGCAGGTGATGAGCGGTTTGCTCATCGGCATCCTCCTGTCACGCACGGCGGCGGGCTTCGTCGGCGTGCAGTTCGGCTGGCGCTCCATGTTCTGGTTCGCCGCGGGCTTGATGCTGGTGCTCGCGGGAGTGCTGCGCCTCACGCTGCCCCATCAGCCCGCGAGCACCTCCTGGTCCTACCCGGCCTTGTTGCGCTCGCTGGTGGTGCTGGTACGCGAGGAGCCCGTGCTCCGGCTCCACTCCCTGCTGGGCGCGCTCACCTTCGGGGGCTTCAGCGCCTTCTGGAGCACGCTGGCGCTCCACCTGCACGCTTTGCCGCAGCACTACGGCGCGCGTGTCGCGGGGCTGTTCGGCGTCGTGGGCGTGGCCGGAGCCATCGCCGCGCCCCTGGTGGGCCGCTACAGCGACACCCGCGGGGATCGGCGCATCAACGCCTTCTCCCTGGGCGTCCTGCTCGTCTCCTTCGTCGTACTCGGCGTGGCGGGCCGGTGGCTGTGGGGCATCGCCCTGGGCGTCATCCTGTTGGACCTGGGCGCCCAGGCCAACCACATCTCCAACCGGGCGCGCGTCTACGCCCTCCGCCCCGAGGCCCGCAGCCGCCTCAACACCGTCTACATGGTGACGTACTTCGTGGGCGGAGCGCTCGGTGCCTGGCTGGGCAGTCTGGCCTGGAGCAACCTGGGGTGGACAGGCGTGTGCGCCGTGGGGGGCTGCTGCCGCTCGTGGGCTTGCTGATCCTGGGGGCCGCCGCTCCACCGCGACAGGTGGAGCAGCCCCGGGCGTAGGGCCGGCCAGGGGCACTCCGTCCCTCGCCAGCCCTGGGCTCAGCGTGACGTGTCGCCCTGGTTCTGCCCGGTGTTCGTCGCTCCGCCGCTGCCCTGGGTTCCCGTGCCCGTGGTGCCCGTGCCCGTGGTGCCCGTGCCCGGCGTTGGCGTGCCGCTTCCCTGGACGTCGCCGGTGTCCGTGCTTCCCACGCCCGTGCCGCCACCGCCCGTCCCGCCTCTGGTGCCGCCCCGCGAACTCCCCTCCGGCTTCGGCAGGTTGTCATGGCCCATGGTCCCGCTGTTCGCTCCCGAGCCGCCCGTTCCTTGCTGCTGGGTGGCGCCACCGGAGCCACCCGTTCCTTGCTGCTGGCCCTGTTTCTGTGGGGTCGAGCTCTTGTAGTGGTCGGCTCTGCACCCCGGGTGCAGCAGCAGGGCCGCCGCCATGGCGCCAACGAGCGCTACCTTGATGTGCTTCATGGTCGTTTCTCCCTCCTCATGGGGATGTCCCTTCAAGAGGGAAGCTGGGCGCTGCCGGGAGGGACGACATCACCCCGGGAAACACGCGTCCTCCCGGAGGGTTGCTCACGTGGAAGGGAGTTCCGGCGCTCAGCGCTGGAGCGAAGGTGGGGCAACAGGCCGCTTCGGCGGCTCCTCCACCGCGTGGTTGCAGTACAGCCGGCCGTGAGCCCCAGCAACGCCAGCACCGCCGGGCGCCGTAGCAAGTCTTCCCGCCGTCTCCGGGGTGAGTCCTCCTCCTCGCGCTCGGCGGCCTGGAGTGCCTGCGTCACCTCGTCGCTCCGTGCGTGCATCCGCCGGCACAGCGCCAGCGTCGCCGCCAGCTCAGCGGGCACCACTCCGGTGTCCTGCTCGAGCGCTCCGGCCAGGGCCCGTGCCCAGACATCCTCTTGCGCGTCGTTCTCCGGTGGCCGGCAGGGCAGCGACGCCGCCCGGGACAGCCCCAGCGCCGCGCGCAGGAAGTGGACGGAGAAGGCCTCCGGGGAGATGCCGTAGAAGGCCGCGCTCTCCTCCAGGGAGCGGCCCTGGGTCAGCCGCGTGAGCAGGAAGGCGGCCTCGCGGTAGGGCAGGGCTCGGAGCGCCGCGAGCAGTTGCGCGGTCGAGAAGTGGGAGGCGTCGGGGGCAGGGGACACGGGCACGGCATTCTCCGACATCCGGCGGCTGATTTCTTGAGCCGAGATCAGCCCCCTACACTGGCGGCCATGTGGCGACCTGTTGCACTGATGCTGCTCCTGCTCGTGCCCCTGCGCGCGCCCGCCGTGGAGACCATGCGCATCGCCATGGGTGACGCCCAGGGCGAGGTGCGCGTGAGTGGCAAGGGCCTCTCCTTCGGCTCCGATACCGAGGACGCCTCCTTCACCCCCCTGCAGCAGGACGGGGTCGTCGTGCGGCGGCGGGGCTCGCGCCTGGAGCTCAACGGCGCGCCCGTCATCGGCTCCGCGGTGCGCTTTCGAGCCGGGGTGGAGTCGTCGGACGCGGGCACGCCGGGCGACTCGGCCATCCGCGCCGGGGACATGGAGGTGCGCGGCGACGTCGTGGTGCGCCTGTACAAGGACGGGCTCCAGCTCATCAACGTCATCGCCCTGGAGGACTACCTCGCCGCCGTGCTCGGCAGCGAGATGCCCGTGTCCTTCCCCCCGAGGCCCTCAAGGCCCAGGCCGTGGCGGCCCGCACCTACGCCTTGCAGAAGAAGCTGGAGACCTACGGCGCCCCCTTCCACATGGGCAGCAGCGTGCTCCATCAGGTGTATGGCGGCCTCAACCGGGAGGATGCCCGCACCCGCGCCGCCGTGGAGGCCACCCGCGGCGAGGTGCTCACGTACGAACTCGCCCCCATCGAGGCCTACTTCCATGCCTCCTGCGGAGGCCGCACCGAGTCCGGTTGGGATTCGCTCCAGCGGGACCTGCCCTACCTCAAGGCCGTGGACTGCCCGTGTGGCCGCCTGCCCGCCAGCCGCTGGAGCGCCACCGTCTCCGATAGCGAGCTGCGCGCCGCCCTGGGCCAGTCCACCGAGGGCTTCCGGGTGACAAGCCGCACGTCCACGCACCGGGTGAACCGGGTCAGCGCGGCCGGCGGGGCCTCGGTGGACGGGGCCCAGTTCCGGCGCAAGCTCGGCTACACGAAGCTCAAGAGCCTGGACTTCGACGTGGAGCACACCGCCGGCAAGTGGCACTTCACCGGCCGTGGCTATGGCCATGGGGCGGGCCTCTGCCAGTGGGGGGCCAAGGCGCTGGCCGACAGCGGTAAGTCCTACCGGGACATCCTCCTGCACTACTACCCGGAGACCGAGCTGCAGCAGCTCTACTGAAGCTCCGCCGACACATCCCGTTTCGTCCGAGGCGCCCGGGCTGTTACAAGCGGCTCCCGCCGTGTCCTCCCTGCTCTCCGATTACGACTTCGCGCTCCCCGAGGCGCAGATCGCCCAGGCCCCCCTGGCCACCCGGGATGCCTCGCGCCTCATGGTGGTGAGCCGCGCCTCGGGCGCCTGGAGCCACCGCCATTTCGCCGAGCTGCCCGAGCTGCTGCGCGAGGGCGATCTGCTCGTGGTCAACGACGCCCGGGTCATCCCCGCCCGGCTGCTGGGCTCCAAGGTGGGCACGGGCGGCCGGGTCGAGCTGCTCGTGGTGCGTCCCGCCGCCGCCACGCTCACCTCCCAGGCGCTCGGTGGAGCCCCCGAGGCGCTCGAGTGGATCTGCCTCGGCCGGCCTCCAAGGGCCTCAAGCCCGGGGCGCGCGTGTCCTTCACCGGTGGCCTGGAGGCCGAGGTGCTGGAGGCGCTCGGGGAGGGGAGTACCGGGTGCGCTTCCATGCGGCGCCGGGCGCGTCGCTCGCGCGGCTGCTGGACACGGCGGGCCGCCTGCCGCTGCCCCCCTACATCACCCGGCCTCCCGAGGACGCGGACGCCGAGCGCTACCAGACGGTGTACGCACGGGCCTCGGGGGCGGTGGCCGCGCCCACGGCGGGGTTGCACTTCACCGAGGCCACCTTCGCGGCGCTCGCCGCCCGGGGCATCCAGCGCGTGGAGGTGACGCTGGACGTGGGGCCCGGCACCTTCCTGCCCGTGCGCGAGGAGAACCTGGAGAAGCACCACATGCACCCGGAGCGCTACACCGTCCCCGAGGCCACCGCCCGGGCGGTGAACGCCGCCAGGGCCGAGGGCCGCCGGGTGGTGGCGGTGGGCACCACGGTGGTGCGCACGCTGGAGTCGGCGTGGGATGCCGCGTCGGGAAGCCTGCGCGCGGGCCCGGGCGAGACGTCCATCTTCATCCGCCCCGGCTTCACCTTCCGGGCGGTGGACGTGCTGCTCACCAACTTCCACCTGCCGCGCTCCACGTTGGTGGTGCTGGTGAGCGCGCTGCTCGGGCGCGAGCGCACCCTGGCGGCCTACCGGGAGGCGGTCGCCGCCGGCTACCGGTTCTTCTCGTACGGCGACGCGATGTTGGTGACGGAGTAGGGAGACGACAGACGCCATGGCAGAGCCGCGCAAGGAGAAGGGGGACACCCGGGTCGCACCGAGCCTGGTGCGCTACGAGCTGTTGCACGAGGACGCCTCGGGCACGCGCGCGCGCCGGGGACGGCTGCACACACCGCACGGTCCCGTGGAGACGCCCATCTTCATGCCCGTGGGCACCGTGGGCAGCGTCAAGGGCGTGGGGCCGGATGATCTGCTCACGCTCGACGCGCAGATCATCCTCGGCAACACCTACCACCTGATGCTCCGGCCGGGAGAGGACCCGGTGGGGCACATGGGCGGCCTGCACCGCTTCATCTCCTGGGACCGGCCCATGCTCACCGACAGCGGGGGCTTCCAGGTGTTCAGCCTCTCGGAGAAGCGGAAGATCACCGAGGAGGGCGCCGCCTTCCAGTCCCACCTGGACGGGCGCCACCTGATGCTCTCGCCCGAGCGCTCCATCGAGATCCAGGAGACGCTCGGCGCGGACATCATCATGGCGTTCGACGAGTGCCCGCCGTCCACCGAGAGCCGGGCCTACCTGGAGAAGTCCCTGGCGCGCACCACGCGCTGGCTGCACCGGTGCGTGAAGGCCTGGAGCCGCGAGCGCTCCTCGCTCTTCGGCATCGTCCAGGGCGGGTTGGATCAGGAGCTGCGCAAGCGGCACACCGAGGAGGTGTGCGCGGTGGACCTGCCGGGCTACGCGCTCGGGGGCTACGCGGTGGGCGAGACGCCCGAGGCCATGTACGAGGGGGTGGCCGGTCCGCGCCGCTGTTGCCCCGGGACAGGCCGCGCTACCTCATGGGGGTGGGTACACCCGTGGACCTGGTCACCTGCGTGGAGCACGGGGTGGACATGTTCGACTGCGTGCTGCCCACGCGCTGCGCGCGCAACGGCCTGCTCTTCACCTCCGAGGGCAAGCTCGTCATCCGCAACGCCACCTGGGCGAGGGATGAGCGGCCGGCGGACCCGGCGTGCTCCTGCTACACCTGCCGCAACTTCAGCCGGGCCTACCTGCGCCACCTCTTCGTGGCGGGGGAGATCCTGGCCATGCGGCTCAACAGCCTGCACAACCTGCACTACTTCCTGACCCTCATGAAGCAGGTGCGCGAGGCCATCGCCGAGGACCGCTACGCCCAGTTCGCCCGGGACTTCCGGGAGCGGGCCCGGGCCCAGGAGACCGAGCGGACGCGGGTGAAGTAGTACCCCGGAGGCCGCCAGGAAGGGGCCCCTGGCCGCCTGCCCGACGGGAGTGACGCACGGCGGAAGTGTCCGGTTTCCTCGGTTTGCTTGCCGGGGATGTGGGGCTGCTGCTAAGAGGCCCCCTTTCGGACTTATTCGCCGACCGTGAAAATCAGGGGCGGCGACCCGGTACACCTTTCATCCAGCGGCGAGGCGGTTCGTGGCAGACAGCATTCCAATCCTGGCGCAGGCGGCGGGCGGTCCCAGCGGGATGATGAACATCGTCTTCATCATCGGGCTGTTCGCGATCATGTACTTCGTGATGATCCGCCCGCAGCAGAAGCAGCTCAAGAAGCACCAGGAGCTCATCTCCAGCCTGAAGAAGGGCGACGAGGTCGTCACCCAGGGGGCCTCATCGGGCGCATCCAGAACGTTCTGGAGCGCGAGGTGACGCTCGAGGTGGCCAGCGGAACGCGCATCCGCGTGCTCAAGACGTCGGTGGCCGGGCGCTACGCGGTGCCCGAGGCGGCCGGGGCGGCCAAGACCGAGGACAAGAAGGAGGAGAAGTGATGGATCGCGGCTGGTATTGGAGGCTGGGCCTGGTCATCGGCGTGACGCTGGTGACGCTGTGGCTCCTGATGCCCTCCTATTATTCCTTGTTCAAGGTGGACCGCAGCGAGCGCAACAACCTGGCGGCCATCGAGAAGGCGATGCCGGGCTGGGCGCCTCCCGCCAAGTACCGCATCAACCTGGGGCTCGACCTGCAGGGCGGCATCCACATGGTGATGCGTGTGGACACCAAGACGGCCCTGGAGAAGCGCACCGAGCGCCGCGGCGATCAGATCGCCCGCTACATCAACGAGAAGCAGCTGGGCCAGGTGACGGTCAACACGGACGTGGATCGGCTGCAGCTCACGTTGACGGCGCAGGACCCCTCCACCATGGACGCCATCGAGAAGGAGGTGCTCGCCACCTTCACCGACTTCACGCGCGTGTCGCGTGACGGCGCCAACCTGGTGCTCGCGCCGGACGAGGGCCAGGTCAACCGCTTCCGCGACGAGTCGGTGGATCAGGCGATGCTCGTCATCCGCCGCCGCATCGACAAGTGGGGCGTGGCCGAGGTGGACGTGCGCAAGCTGGGCACGGACGCCATCCAGATCTCCCTGCCGGGCCGCAATGATCCCGAGCAGGCCAAGGAGCTGGTGGGCACCACGGCGCAGCTCGAGTTCCACATGGTGGACGACACCACGGACTTCTTCCGCCAGCACTACCAGAACACGCCTCCTCCCGAGGGCAGCAACATCACCCTCACCACCGCCGATGGCTTCCCCCAGCTCCAGGGCCCCAACCGCGAGGCGCTCCTGGCGTACGTGAAGGACGCGACGCCCCAGGGCCGCGTGGTGATGCTCGAGTGCATCGCCAGCGCGACGCGCAAGGGCGTGTGCGACAGCTACCGCACCTACCTGCTGGAGAAGGAAGCGCCGCTGACGGGCGAGAGCCTCACCGGCGCGGACGCCTCGCTCAGCCAGCTCAACGAGCCCGAGGTGAACATCAGCTTCGACGCCGCCGGGGCCCGCCAGTTCGAGGAGCTCACCGAGAAGGGCGTGGGCCGGCGCATGGCCATCGTCCTGGACGACTACGTGCAGTCGGCGCCGCGCATCAACGAGCGCATCGGCGGTGGCCGGGCGCGCATCACCATGGGCCGTGCCGGTGGCCGTCCGCTGGAGCAGTGGCTGGCGGACGCCCAGACGCTGGCGCTGGCGCTCAAGGCGGGCGCGCTGCCCGCGCCGGTGACCACGGGCGAAATCCGCCAGGTGGGCGCCTCGCTGGGTGACGAGCTCATCCGCAAGGGCAGCCTCGCCGCGGCGGTGGGCGTGCTGTGCGTCATCGTCTTCATGGCGCTGTACTACCGCTCCGCCGGCCTCATCGCCGACGTGGCCCTCCTGCTCAACGGCCTGCTCATCCTCGGGGGCATGGCGCTCTTCAACGCCACGCTCACGCTGCCGGGCCTCGCGGCCTTCGTGCTCACGCTGGGCATCGCGGTGGACGCCAACGTGCTCATCAACGAGCGCATCCGCGAGGAGCTCAGCCACGGCAAGACGGCACGCGCCGCGGTGGACCAGGGTTATGACCGCGCCTTCTGGACCATCTTCGACGCCCACGTCACCGCGATCGTCGCCGGCCTCATCCTCTTCTTCACCGGTACGGGCCCGGTGCGCGGCTTCGCCACCACGCTCATCATCGGCCTGCTGGCGTCGCTCTTCACCTCCATCCTGGTGACGCGCGTCATCATGACCTACTTCGTCCACGGCCGGAACGCCCAGACGGTGTCCGTCTAGGCAGCACCTCGGGGTACAGCCGACATGCAGATCCTCAAGAACAAGACGAACATCGACTTCATCGGCAAGCGCAAGCCGGCCCTCTTCATCTCCACGGCGGTCAACCTCATCATCCTCGTGGGCATCGCCGTGGTGGGCTTCAACTTCGGCGTGGACTTCGCCGGCGGTACGGTGGTGGAGGTGCAGTTCAACCACTCCGTCTCCGCGAGCGACGTGCGCCAGCGCGTCGAGTCCACCGGGCAGCTCCACGACGTGTCCGTGCAGAGCATCGGCTCGGCGTCGGAGAACTCGTTCCTCGTGCGCCTGGGCGGCGTGACGCAGCTCACCGAGGAGGGCGCGACCAAGGCGAGCCAGGCCCTCCAGGCGCTCGGGCAGATCGATCCCAAGGCCATCCGCGTGGACCTGGCCAACGGCATCATCAACGTGCGCTCCAAGCAGCCGCTGGACGTGGCGCAGATCGAGAAGACCGTGGAGGGCACCGGCACCGGCGTGGAAGAGGTGCGCGACATCGGCCAGGCGCAGTCCGGCGACTACGACTACCAGGTGGTGGCCAGCGGCATGGCGGACCGCATCCGCGGCGCGCTGATGCAGGGCCAGGGCGCGGACAAGCCCGACTTCGAGATGCGCCGCACCGAGTACGTGGGTCCCCAGGTGGGCAAGCAGCTGCGCAACCGCGGCATCCAGGCGCTGCTCTTCTCCATGGTGGCCATCCTCATCTACGTGGCCTTCCGCTTCGACTTCAAGTTCGGCCCCGGCGCCCTGCTCGCCATGTTGCACGACGTCATCATGGTGGCCGGCTTCTACCTGTTCAGCCGCGCCGAGTTCGGCCTCACCGCCATCGCCGCGCTGCTCACCATCGTGGGCTACTCGGTCAACGACACCATCGTCATCTACGACCGCATCCGCGAGGACATGGGCAAGTACAAGGGCAAGCCCCTGCCCGAGGTCATCAACATCGCCGTCAACGACACCCTGGTGCGCACCATCCTCACCTCGGGCACCACGGCGCTCTCGCTCGTCGGTCTGCTCATCTTCGGCGTGGGGGAGATCCGCGACTTCGCCTGGGCGATGCTGGTGGGCATCATCGTGGGCACCTACTCCTCCGTGTACATCGCCAGCCCCGTCACCATCTGGCTGGATGAGCGCGAGCACGCGCGGGGGAAGAAGACGGGCGTCAACCAGCCCACGACGGCCTGAGCTTCCCCGGACCGTCCAGGTAGCGCTCGCCGAGGCCCTCGGGCTCCGTGACTCCACGGACCCGCGGGCCTCGGGTGTTTTCAGGGCATGGAGGACCCTCGTCCAAGTCCCGTGAAGGCGTGTCCCACCCCGCCTTGAGGGCAGGCGAGCAGGGGAGCGAATCCCAGGTCAGATCAGTCTGGACAGACCCCCCAGGTAGAGTGATGAAGATTTCTGGCCTGGACGCTTCCACGGTAGGAGGCTCCGGAGCGGAGGTGACTGTGCGTTGGATGATGCCGGAAGTGCCCCAGGAGCAGGCGGCTTCACTGTCCGTGGAGCTGGGTCTCCATCCCCTGCCGGCGCGAATCCTCATCCACCGCGGACTGCGCACCCCCGAGGCCGCCTCCGCCTTCCTGTCCGACCGGCTGGCGGACCTGCCCGACCCCTACCGGATGAAGGGCATGGCCGCGGGCGTGGAGCGGCTCACCCGGGCGCTCCGGGAGAAGGAGCGCATCACCCTCTACGGCGACTATGACGTGGACGGCGTGTGCTCCACGTCGCTCATGGCCCTGTTCCTCCGGGAACTGGGTGCTCGGCCCGCCACCTACATCCCCCACCGCATGGACGAGGGCTACGGCCTCAACCTCCAGGCGGTGGAGAAGATCGCCGCGGACGGCACGCGGGTGCTGGTGACGCTCGACTGTGGCATCACCTCCGTGGCGGAGATCGCCCGGGCGAAGGAGCTGGGGCTGGACGTGGTGGTGGTGGACCACCACACGGTGCCCCCCACGCTGCCCCCCGCGGTGGCCGTGCTCAACCCCCACCAGCCCGGCTGCGAGTACCCCACCAAGCACCTGTGCGCCGCCGGCGTGGCTTTCAACCTATGCATGGGGCTGCGCAAGCGGCTGCGCGATGACGGCTTCTTCGCCACCCGCAAGGAGCCCAACCTCAAGGCGCTGATGGACCCGGTGGCCATGGCCACCGTGGCGGACGTGGTGCCGCTCACCGGCGCCAACCGCATCCTCGTCCACCACGGCCTGCAGGCGCTGAGCGCGGGCCTGCGTCCCGGCGTCCGGGCCCTCAAGGAGGTGGCGGGGCTGGATGCGGACAGTCCCGTGTCCGCCGGGCAGGTGGGCTATCGCCTGGGCCCCCGCATCAACGCCGCGGGCCGGCTGCATGACGCCTCGCTGGGCTTGCAGCTCCTGTGCGCGGAGACGCTCGAGGCGGCCCGGCCGCTCGCGCAGGTGTTGGACCGGGCCAACGCCGAGCGCCAGGGCCTGGAGAGCAGCATCCTCACCGAGGCGCTCGCCCAGGCCGGGGAGCGCGCCGAGCAGAACGCCCGCGGCTTCGTGCTCTACGCGGACGGGTGGCACCCGGGCGTCATCGGCATCGTGGCCTCGCGCGTGGTGGAGCGCTTCCACCGGCCCACGGTCATGGTGGGCGTGAAGGACGGGGTGGGCAAGGGCTCGGCGCGCAGCATCGAGGGCTTCCATTTGTACGACGCGCTGAGCGGCTGCGCGGACCTGTTCGACCGCTTCGGCGGCCACAAGCACGCCGCCGGGCTCACCATCGAGGGCAAGCACCTGCCCAGCTTCCGCGAGCCTTCGAGCGCATCGCCTACCAGCGCCTGACGCCCGAGGATCTCATCCCTCGCTGCAAGGTGGACGCGGTGGTGGGCGTGTCGGAGCTGGACGAGAAGGCGGTGGAGGCGCTGCAGAAGCTCGGCCCTTCGGGCAGGGCAACCCCGAGCCCGTGCTGGTGCTGCGCCGCCGGTGGCGCGCCCGCGCGTGCTGCCGCACAAGACGGGCGGCTCGGGGCACCTCAAGCTGGCCCTGGTGGACGCGCCCAACGTGGACGCCATCGGCTTCGGCATGGCGGACCGGCTGGCGCTGACCGAGGGGCCCGTGGATCTGGCCTTCCAGGCCGGCTTCGACACCTTCCGCGGCCAGCGCCGGCTGTCCCTCAAGCTCAAGGACTTGCGGATCGCCGCGTAGGCGGCCGGTGGTGGATTCTGGCTGGATAACGATGGGTGTTTCCTGCACGGATTTGCTCCCATGGGCTTGGTCTCCGATGTAGGAGCAGGCGGGCGCGGTGTTGGCGGACGTGAAGACACACCAATTGTATGAGTGCCATGTTGAGTTTATGTTCGTTGTCCCCGTCGTCACTGCAGGCAGGAGCCCAAGCACTGCGATGATGTCCAACGAATTCAATGGCGATCCTGTGGCACATCCTCATTCAGTCAATCTCTTCTACAGCTATTCGCATAGAGATGAGGAGCTACGCGCCGAACTGGATGGTCACCTGTCTCTTCTTCGGCGGCGGGGCGTACTGCGGACATGGTGTGATCGCCGTATCACCGCAGGTGATGATTGGCGCAATTCCATTGATGAGCACCTGATGACGGCCGATATTGTGCTCCTCCTGGTGAGCGCGGACTTCATGAACTCGGACTATTGCCACGATCGCGAGATGTCGGTGGCGCTTCAACGACACGAGAATGGAGAATGCGTCGTCATTCCAGTTCTCGTCCGGCATCTCGATTGGGAGGGCCAAGTTCTCACATCTCAAGTGGCTTCCCACCAACATTCGACCTGTCACGAACTGGCAGAACCGCGATGAAGCCTGGACGAACGTCGCCAAAGCAATTCGTCGCACTGTCGAGCATCTGATTGATTTCCGCCGCCTCACGCACCGTGTACCAGCAGCTGTCACTCCGCAGATTTTCAAGGCAGAGCAAAACGTCTTTACGACATTGGAAAAGCGCATCAACCAAGCGCTCGAAGCAAAAGGTGAAGCACCACGACCACAGGGAGACAAGTTCATCAGTTCCCTAGGGCTGCGGTTGGCCGACATTCGGGTGCAGAAACGAATACTCTGGGTTGATGACGTCCCTTCGGGAAATACCTCTGAGATCGCTGCTCTGAGAGGTCTCCAGATAGAAGTGCAGACGAGCACCAATACAGAGGATGCTCTCTCCGTGTTGGAAGAAGCCGAGAGGAATCAGGAACCGTATGATCTGGTTGTTTCGGATTGGACTCGATTCCCTATGCGGAAAAAGGGGCGTCCGGAAGGACTAAGGCTCTTGCGACTCATGCGCGCGCGACAAAATCGCACTCCCGTTGTCTTTTACCACGGTGAATTCAATCCCAAGATGGCGAAGCAGCGTTTGGCGCTCGCAGTGAAGAACGGTGGGGAGGGGGCCGCCAACCTGCCTGACGGCTTGTTAAGACAAGTCGCGGAGATTCTGGCTAGGTCTGAGTCGACCTGACGCTCCGAGCGCTGCGATAGCGACGAAGGAGGTTGTTCTTCGGGGCGTTGAAATCCGGGTATCATGTCATAGGTATCCATCGAGCAATATTTCGGGCGAGGACCCATTTTATGGCAAAGCTTTTTCTCCTACAGCCATGTCGACGAGGCGCTTCGCAACAAACTGGAGGCCCACCTGGCAATGCTCAAGCGACAAGGGCTCATTGAGCCCTGGCACGACCGTCGAATCTTGGCCGGCAGTGAGTTCGATGCTTCCATCAGCACGCACCTTGAGGAGGCAGATGTCATCATGCTGCTCGTCAGCGCTGATTTCCTGGCTTCGGAGTACTGTTACTCTAGTACTACAGTTGGACATTTTTAAGTGGACAGAGGAATGGCCCTCCCCCTGCTGCCGTAACAAGCTGCCGTCCTCCGTTTGGCGTGAACCCATGACTCGGACCTCCTCTCCTCTGAGATAATACGGCCCCAGCGCAACGCAACTGCGGAGGTGGGGTGGAGGGCCCCACTTGTCTGGTGGGGAGCCAGGAGAGAAAGCGAAACGAAGGCAAGGGTGACGCCGGAGGTGGCGTGGTTATAACCCATGGGAGAAGTCACCTTCACCTGGGGGCCGCCATGTCGAGCCGCGCTGTCGTCTCGGACCACAACGAAACGGTTTTCGTCAGGAAATGGGAAGAGGAGTGGCGCCGCGTACAGGCGTGGGTCCAGCCCCACTTCGCGCGTCCGGAGACACGCACCTCGGCGGAGTCGCTGTTGCAAGGATTGCTGGCACGAGTCGAGCGCAAGAACTCCTGGGGCTTGAGTGAGGAGGTGGGCCGGGAGACGCCCTACGCTTTTCAACACCTGCTCAATGGGGCCCAGTGGGACGAAGACGCGCTCCGGGACGACGTGTTGTCGTATGCCCGAGAGCGGCTGGGAGAGGGGGGAATATTGGCCGTGGATGAGACCGGCTTCTTGAAGAAGGGGGACAAGTCCGCGGGAGTCGCACGGCAGTACAGCGGCACGGCGGGCCGGGTGGAGAATTGCCAGATAGGCGTCTTCCTGGCCTATGTCACCGATAAGGGACACACGCTGGTGGACCGTGAGCTGTACCTCCCCAAGGAATGGCTTGAGGAGCCGGAGCGCGGTCGCCGGCAGGAATTCCCCGGGAGTGGGATTCCAGACCAAGCCTGAGCTGGCGCGAGTCATGCTCCAGCGGGCGCTGGACACTGGACTCCGACCGAAGTGGGTGGTGGGAGATGAGGTGTATGGCCGGGATGGAGAGTTGCGACGGTTTCTGGAGAGCCAGTCGCAACCGTATGTGCTGGCGGTGGCCTCCAATACCTACGCCTGGCACGGGGAGGCTCACGTGACGGCGGGCGAGGTATTGAAGGAGGTGAAGACACCCGAATGGACGCGGCTGTCGGCGGGAGCCGGAGCCAAGGGACCGCGGCTGTATGACTGGGCGCGAGTCCAGCTCAATTCTCCGGCGAGGAACCAAGCGCGATGGTTTCTCTTCCGCCGCGGCCTGTCGGAGGATTCCGACGTGGCCTTCTACCGGTGCATGCACCGGCCACGACGTCGCTGGCGGCCCTGGTGGAAGCGGCTGGTAAACGCTGGCCGGTAGAGGAATGTTTCGAGTCGGCCAAGGGGGAGGTGGGACTGGACGACTATGAAGTGAGGCGGTGGCGAGGGTGGTACCGCCACATGACGTTGTGCCCGGTGGCCCATGCATTCCTGGCCGCCGCGCGCGTCACGGCCAATGAACCCGAGGAGGAGACAAAAGTCCCAAAACGTCTGGGCCCGCCGCACCGAAGAAGTCGCATGGGCGCGTTTCGACGGCGGCGAGGCCTGTCCTCATCCGCTTCAGTCTTCAGGAAGTGAGACGTCTGTTGTGGAAACTCGCCCGGTGGGTGGTACGACCCACGTTGGACTTCATCCTGCGGTGGAGCCGCTGGCGGCGCCACCATCAGGCCGTCGCCAAACTCTGCCACTATCGTCGCAAAGCCCCCAGAATTCACGTCCAACTGTAGTACTAGGGAGATGGTTCGCGCGTTGGAGCGTCACGATGCCCGCGAGGCGCGAGTCATCCCGGTGATTTTGCGCCCATGCGACTGGCACTCGGCGCCATTCGGCAAGTTGCTGGCCGCACCACGGGACGGGAAGGCCGTTACCCTGTGGGCCAACGAGGACGAAGCATTTACAGATGTCGCGGTGAAGGTCCGTGATGCGGTCAAAGGACTCGGCGCAACCCGAGTGCCTGCCTCTGTGCATACGACTCAGTCCACTTTGAGTGGATCAGCAGTCGCTGCGACAAACTCCGCACCGACGACACCCGCGCATCCACGTTCGAGCAACCTACGATTGAGGCAGGAGTTTTCACAACTGGATCGTGATCAGTTCGTGAACGACGCCTTCGAGTATATAGCCAGATTCTTCGAGGGTTCTCTAGAGGAACTCCAGAACCGCAACGCCGACATCAAGACCCGCTATCAGCGCATCGACGCGCGCCGATTCGCCGCATACCTCTACAGGAATGGCAAGAAGATGGCGGAGTGCTCAATTGGCCTGGGCGGCTTCGGAAGCCAAGATGGCATTGCCTTCTCGTACGACGCGTCGACAAGCGGCAACAGCTTCAACGAAATGCTGAGCGTCAACCACGACAGCCAGTCGCTCTACTTGAAGAGCCTTGGTATGCAGTCCATTACTCAGCATACTCAGCAGCGTGAGGAAAAGCTATCGCACCAAGGCGCCGCCGAGCATCTCTGGGCGCTATTCATCGAGCGGCTCCAGCACTAATACTATCCGTCAAGGAGCGTAGCAAGATGCCGAGGAGAAATTCTCTTCGGCGGGATTTTGCGATGACCGCAGGGCTGAGTACTGCTCGGTCACTTCGGACTCCCTTGCAGGAGGACTGCCCCTCTGCGTTCCGCAGCATCCTTGGGAATGTGACCGAAGTGCTAGGGTGAGAGCAGTGGCGACGGCAAGGGACGGCATTCGAACGGAATATCGAGCCTGCTCTTCAGCCAGTCCTTGTCCCGCCAATATCCAGACTCGGAATTGAAAACGAGCTGCCCATCGAGTCGCTGGAACTCGATTCGCTCTCCATTGAAGAGCAGGAGTGCGTCTTGCGATTCATTCAATAGCAGAAGGGACGCATCCAGCAAAACCCGTCTGAACCTGTCCCAGTCCGCATCATGCGCGCGGCGGAAACCGACTATCACTGTCGGGGTGAAATGGAATGCGGACTTGATAGCCGATTCAGTCCCACTCTCAGCGGCGCTAATCGAGACTGTTGCGTCGAACAAAAAGAACTTGTCTTCACTCCACGCCAGCCCATCGAACTGTTCAGACAGCTTTTCCATGAATTGCATGGGCTTCATGCGAGTGGATAGAAAAAGGTCGTAGTCCAGCGCCATGTCAGCCACCTCTCAGCCGGGTCATCAGGGATAGAGCAGGATTATCCTTCCGCCTTTGACCACGATGAGGTTCTTCAGGTCGGCGATTGGATCTTTTGCGAGCTGTTGCATGAGAGCATCAACCGTCACCTGGCTGTCATCAAGGTTGAGAACGATTTTGTCTGCCTGCCGTTGGTTTACCTTGCGCGCGATTGTGTCGCGAATGCTGCGGGGATTGTTCGTGCTGGGAGCGTAGCAATCTGCGTACTCGCCGTTGAGCTTGTAGTCGGGTTTTTTACCATTGACTTTACGGAGTGGATTCTGTTCCACATCGTAGCCATTCTCCGCGAGTGTTCGGGCCGACTCGTTCTCACGAATACGCCCCCTTGTCGTTTCCTGGTCGTCGTTTGGGTGAGGCTCTTCGGGCTGTCCGGTGAGGCGACCCTTTTTCGGTAACGAGGCCCCGCTGCCGGGCTCCATGGCGCTGGCCGCCACCGCCGTGGGCGCCAATTCCACCACCAATTCCTGGTCCCCAGGACCACCGTGCTCACCTGTCCCGCCGCCTCCAGCCTCACCCCCGTTCTCACCGGTGATAGCAATGCTGCCCGTGCGAACCCTGGCAGCTTCGGCCCCTGTCCCACCAGCCCCCTCTGTCCCCCCAGAGATGCCGTTGCCAGCAACAGCAGTACCCGCATGCCATTGTCACCCAGCACCCGCGCGAATCGCTGACCCGCCCCCTCAGTTCCTCGTTCGTCGTCGACCGCCCGGCTTCCCTCAGCAGTCGCCCTCCTGCCGTCACCAGTTCCCTCATTGGTCCCAAGCCCAGGTATGCCACCGGTACAGCGTCAGCACCGCGGCGATGCCTTTCGTCACCGGCTCGGGTACCGGCACCAGCAGCAGCACCAGATAGGTACACAGCGCCGTGTACACCGTCACCTTGAAGGCCAGCGGGTCCAGATACTCGCTGAGGGGTACTGCTGCTCCTTCCAATACCGACTCCACGGAGAAGGAGAGCGCCAGCCGCAGGCGTGCCAGCGTCTCTGGTGGAGGTGCGTTGCTCGGCAGCGCCAGACACCCCTCTGGCGCCTCCCCGTGCGCGCACTGGCGCTCCAGCCTTTCCTGAGCCATGTCCCGCGCGCTCGTGCTCCAGGCGGCCCTCTCCACCCGCCCCTTCCGCCTTGGCAACTCGAGCGACAGATGCATGTGCAGCACTAGGTCCGTCAGGGCTGAGACGAACTCCTCCTGGCGTACCGCCACTGGCGGGGGCTCTTCGGCCGGGGCCGTGTAGACGAGGGGCTTGCCGTGGCCCGTGTCCAAGCGTACCTGGGGTCCACTCACGCATCCTGCCAGCCAGGGCACGACTAGCAGCAATCCGAGCCCGCTCCGCCTGTTATGCATGCTCTCCCCCACTCCCTGGGTAGGGAGAAGGGCAGAGGATTTCACAGGGCGGCTCCGAACGCTAGGCGGGTACGTGTTGCCGTCCCCCGCGAAACCTCCCCTGAGAGTGGCCTAGGCGATGCCCCAGCGCACGCGGCCGGGCGTCAGCAGCGCTCCCGCGCGCGCCGGTCGTTCATCCGGAAGCGCTCCGCCCGCTTCTCGAAGGCCGTGCGGCACCGCTCCGAGCAGAAGAAGTACCGCCGCTTCTTGTACTCCGTGGATGGGCGGCCCTCGGGCGCTTCCAGGTGCTTGCCGCACACCGGGTCCAACTGCTGCTTCTGCGTGCTCTTCATCTCCCGCCTCCCCAACCCCATCGGTCTGACGCGCCGTTACAAAAGCAGCAGGCGTGCCAGGGCTGGAGTTCAGTGGATTCGCGGGTTTACACGTGCGTCAAACCGCAAGGGGACGGTAGATCCCTCCACCGGAGGGAAAGTTTTCCCTGGATGCGGCGGTGGGATGGCCCGCCCGGTGAGCGCCACGAGGGACGGGCGGACGAGCGCCCGTCCCCCGTCAGAAGCCGATGCCGGCGCTCAGGCCCGCGGAGGTGTCGTCCTGGTAGCCGCGCCGGAAGCGCATCAGCTCCAGGCGCCGGTGAGTCGCAGATTCGAGGTCGCGGACAGCCTCGTGCGGCCCCGGAGGCCCACGCCGTACTGGATGAGGGGCTTGATGCCCTCCACGGGCGTCAGCTTGCCGCCCACCTCCAGGCGCGACAGCTCGTAGACGATGCCGCCGCCCACCTGCGCGTAGACGCCGTAGTCCGAGCCCTCTCCGAAGGTCAGCTCGTACGCGGGGGCGAGTGAGACGTAGTGCCGCTGCACGTCCCCGACGACGAGCGCGGTGCCCTCGCGCTGGCCGACGAAGCCGTAGCGCGCGTCCAGCCAGAGCGCCTCGCGCAGGGGCTCGGAGTTGAGCAGCCGCCCATACTCCCAGGTGAAGCGTCCGCCGAAGGCGGGCTGCGGATCCCCGAGCAACTGCCCGCGCGGGCTGCTCAGCAGCATCACCCCGCCGAGCACCTCGAAGGCGATGCCCGTGTTGGGGTCATCCAGGCGCGCCAGCCGCTCGAAGTCCTTCTCCTCCTCCTCGCCGCGCTCGGCCCGGCGGAAGTCGTCCGGATCCTTGTACTCCGAGTCCCGGGCGGAACGTCGCCGGGGACGCGAGGACTCGGATCGATCCTCGTCGTCGGGGTAGGCGTAGGGCTTGTCCTCGGGGGGCGCGCGGCCCGTCCGGGAGGGCTCCTCCTCGTCGTCCGGGTAGCGGTAGGGCTCATCCGGGCCCTGGGCGAGCGCGGGCGAGGCGAGCGCGAGACAACCCAGGAGGGAAAACAGCGGCCGGTGGAGGGGGCGCGGGTCGTCATGGGGTGGAGTAGATCGAGGGGCAGTCGCCGGGGATGGTGCTGGCGGGGCACGCATTGGCGCCGGTCAGGGAGGAGGCGGGGATCTGCAGGATGTTGACGAAGTTGTTGCACACCTGCGCCTGCAGGGTGCTGCCGGCCGGCAGGTGCTGCACGATGGCCTTGGCGGCCACGGCGAGCGTGAAGGACTCCTGCGAGTTCAGGAAGCCGCTGGCGAGCTGGTTGAAGCCGTACTTCGCCCCATCCGGGTCCGAGTAGGTGGCCACCAGCGCGCGGACCAGCGCCGGCGCTCGGCGTCGGTCGTCGCGGAGCGGAAGAGCGCGTGGGCGATGAGGGTGCCCACCCGGTACTCGAGGCCAGCCGCCGCGGCGAGGTTGGCGTTGAGGAGCTGGTTGTACGTCAGCGCGTCCATGCACCGGGGCGTGGCCGGTCGCGCGAGGCGACGAGGGCGTCATCGTAGGTGGTGGACAGCACGCGGGTGTTGCAGCCGAAGCGCGTGGCGCATGAGGCCACGTAGGCGTGGTAGTCGGCGATCCCCTCGTCCATGGCCTTGATGACGTTGAGGCCGGGGGTGACGCCGTCCTGGGACCACACGGTGAGGAGGGGAAGGGCGCGGCCGTCGAAGACGCGGCGGTTGAAGACGAGGTGGGCGTACTCGTGGGTGAGGATGGAGGCGTTGATGGCCAGGGGCGCCTTCTGCAGCGTGTCGAAGGGCAGCACCATGAAGGCGCCCATCGGCGCGAAGAAGAGGGCGTTGTCGCGCTGCGGCTTGTCGCTGAGCTCCCCGAGGATGAACTCGGGGAAGTAGTAGACGGGCGTCTGGGGCAGCTCCGCCTGGGGCACGTTGGCCACGGTGTTGAAGTACTCCCAGGCCCGCTCCAGGTTGTAATACGTGGTGGTGACGTTCCAGGAGTGGAAGTCCGCGGGCGTCAGCACCCCCTGTGCGTCGGGGATGAAGCTGGCGGTGATGGAGCGGCCCGAGTCCTTCGTCATCGCACGCCGCAGTGCGTCTTCCGTCGTGGCCGCCTGGACCTCGGGATCCTGGCCGGACAACTGGATGCTCGCGCTGCCCACGAAGCGGGCCACCTTGCCCTCCAGGGAGGCGACATCGGTGAGCGTCTTGAGCTCCACCTCCGTGGGCGTGTACTCCCCATTGCTGGAGAGCACGAGGGCGCGCACCTTCGTGGGCTGGCTCGTCTCGGGCGCGCAGGAGACGACGAGCGTCGCGAGCGCCGTGGCGGCGGCTGTCAGCTTTCGGACCATGCCGGGCTTCTTACTACGGGTCCGGCGGGCACCAGAAGCGAGCTGGGAAGCGCGGCACCTTCCTTCCGGAGTCCTTGACGCGTCGTTTCCGCGCTCTCTATGGTGCCGCCCTTTCTTTCCCCTCCTGGCAGGCGGTGTCATGGCGGTCCCGTTCATTACCGAGGTCAAGCGAACCCATACGTGCGGGCAGCTCACCAAAGCCCAGATTGGCGAGGAGGTCGTCCTCTTCGGCTGGGTGCAGAACCGGCGTGATCACGGTGGCGCGGTCTTCATCGACCTGCGCGACCGCGAGGGTCTCACCCAGGTCGTCTTCGAGCCGGACATCGCCAAGGAGGCGCACGACCTCGCGGGCCAGCTGCGGCTGGAGTACTGCATCGGCATCAAGGGCAAGGTCGTCTCGCGCGGCGCCCAGGTCAATCCCAAGCTCAAGACGGAGAGATCGAGATCAAGGCGTCCGACCTCACCATCTTCAACCGCTCCGAGCCCACGCCCTTCCTCGTCGAGGACAACATCGACACCGCCGAGGAGAAGCGCCGGCGTACCGCTTCCTCGATCTGCGCCGCCGGCCGCTGCAGCAGTCGCTGATCACGCGCTCGAAGATGAACGCGCTCACGCGCAGCTACCTCAACGAGCACCGCTTCCTGGAGCTCGAGACGCCCTTCATGGGCAAGTACACCCCGGGCGGCGCGCGCAACTTCCTGGTGCCCAGCCGGCTCAACCCGGGCAAGTTCTACGCGCTCGCCGAGAGCCCCCAGCTCTACAAGCAGCTCTTCATGGTGGCGGGCTTCGACCGCTACTTCCAGATCGTCAAGTGCTTCCGTGACGAGGACCTGCGCCTGGACCGGCAGCCCGAGTTCACGCAGATCGATCTCGAGATGAGCTTCGTCACCCAGGACGACATCTTCACCATCGTCGAGGGGCTCATCAAGAAGCTGTGGGGCGAGGTGCTGGGCATCGACGTGCCCACGCCCTTCATGCGCATGGACTTCGACGAGTCCATGGCGAAGTACGGCAACGACAAGCCGGACCTGCGCTTCGGGCTGGAGCACGTGGTGCTCACGGATCTCATCCGTCAGCACGGTGCCGCGGGCGGCGTGCCGATGATCTGGGAGGCGGTGGAGCAGGGTGGCATCGTCAAGGCGATGGTCATCCCCGGCGACAAGCCGCTGAGCCGCGCGGAGAGCGACAAGCTGGAGGAGTTCGCCAAGCAGAACGGCGCCAAGGGGCTGGCGCGCGCCAAGGTGGGCGAGGGCGGCGAGTGGACCCAGTCCCCGCTGTCCAAGACGATCACCCCCGCGCTGCGCCAGGCCATCACCCAGGCGTGCGGCGCGAAGACGGGCGACCTGATCGTCTTCCAGTTCGGCCGCGAGTCGCTGGTGCACACCGTCATGGCCAACCTGCGCGTGCACGTGGCCAAGAAGCTCGGCCTCATCCCCGAGTACGGCAGCGGCGGCGTGTGGAAGTTCCTCTGGGTGGTCAACCCGCCCCTGTTCGAGTACGACGAGGAGAGCAAGACGTGGGCGGCGGCGCACCACGCCTTCACCCGGCCCCACGACGAGGACGTGCAGTACCTGCACACCGAGCCGGGCCGCGTGAAGTGCCACCGCTACGACGTGGTGCTCAACGGCTTCGAGATCGGCGGCGGCTCCATCCGTCTACATGATCCCAAGGTGCAGGCCGAGGTGTTCAAGGCGCTGGGCATCGGCGAGGAGGAGGCGCGCGCGAAGTTCGGCTTCCTGCTGGACGCGCTGAAGTTCGGCGCGCCGCCGCACGGCGGGCTCGCGCTGGGCATGGACCGGCTGGCGTTCCTGCTCACGGGCGTCGAGTCGCTGCGCGACGTGATTCCCTTCCCCAAGACGAAGACGGGCACGGACCTGATGACGGGCGCGCCGGGCGACGTGGACGAGCGCCAGCTGCGCGAGGTGCACGTGCGCGCCGCGCCCCTGCCGCAGAAGTAGAGGATTCCCAAGCCGATGAAGACGTTCCTCGTGGTGAACCCGCGCAGCGCTGGCGGAGAGACGGGCAGGCGGTGGGCCGAGATCTCGGGCCAGGTGACCCGGGTGATCGGTGACTTCGGCTTCGGGTTCACCGAGGGAGTCATGGACGCGGTGCGGCTGACGCGGGATGCGCTCGCGGATGGCTACGAGTGCATCACCGCGGTGGGAGGCGACGGCACCGTCAACGAGGTCCTCAACGGCTTCTTCGTGGACGGCAAGGCCATCAACCCCCAGGCGGCCCTGGGCCTCATTCCCCGGGGCACCGGGGGCGACTTCCGGCGGGCCTTCGGGTGGGACCTGGAGCTGGACTCCGCCCTGGCGCGGCTGCGCGGCGACAAGACGGAGCCCTTCGACGTGGGGCTCGCCGAGTACGTCAACCACCAGGGGCAGTCGGAGTCGCGCTACTTCGCCAACATCGCCTCCTTCGGGGTGAGCGCCGCCATCGCCCACGAGGTGAACGTGGGCAGCAAGGCGCTCGGCGGCAACCTGAGCTTCCTGTGGGGCACGGTGAAGACCCTGGCGAAGCACAAGGACGTGCAGGTGCGCCTCCAGGTGGACGAGGGCGAGCCCGAGGTGATGGGCATCACCGCCATCGCCGCGGCCAATGGCCGCTACTTCGGCAGTGGCATGTGCGTGGCCCCCAAGGCCGTCACCCACGATGGCCGCTTCGATCTGACGCTCTGGCGCGACTACACCCTGGCCGACTTCGTCATCAAGTCCAAGGGCGTCTACAACGGCGACCACATCACCTGGACGAAGACGCGCTACACCCAATGCCAGACGCTGCGCGCCGAGAGCGACGAGCAGGTGTTCCTGGAGATGGATGGGGAAGTGCCCGGACGGCTGCCCTGCCGCATCACCATCCTGCCGGGCGCCATCCGCCTCAAGGTGTAGCGCGTCCCGCCGGGCCGGGATGGCCTCCTGGCCCCAGGTCCCCCCTCGTGCTTGCTGGCATTGGCCTTTCATTTCGAGCCATCCACCAACACATGCCCCAGCTTCTCGAGCCCTGCCGCTCGCGCCAGCCTCAGCGTGTCCACGAAGAGCGCGCGGAGGGCTTCCAGGTGCCTCACCCGGAAGGCGCAGACCGTGTCATGGTCGGGCCTCTGTCCTCCCGTCAGGTAGCGAAAGGCGATGTCCGTCTCGCACCGCCTCTCAATCTCCCGGCTGCTCGTAATGCCTCGTGCGTACGCGTACATGAGCAGCAGCGCCATCATCACCGGGTGGTAGGGCGGCTGGCCGCACTCCTTCGTGTACGCGCTCAGAATGGGGCTGAAGTCGAGCACCTCGCGCAGCTCGACGAAGAAACTCGCCGGTGTCCCTCTCCCAGCACCTCCCTCGCGTCCCGTGGCGGCAACTGCCCCTGCCCCGGTTGCCACTCCCGGAACGGCCTCGGCGAGCTGAAGCGGGCGGAGCTCTTCGTCTCCTCCCGCTCCGGCTTCTCCCTGGCGGCGACTTCCAACAGCGCGGCCTGCTCCGGCTTCTTCGTCGAGGGGGTGCTCACCCTCCACTGTCAACCAGAACTCGGCTCCCCTCTGAAGGACCACCTGGGGCGTCACCCCTCTGGCCCACCCTCTAGGGTGGGAGACTCCACTCCCCGTGCCGCGCGGTCGGCGGCGAGGCCGAACCGCCCCACGTAGAAGAAGCCCGGGTCGGTGGCCCGGGGCGCCGGCCGCGTCACCTGGGCTCGATGGCGAGCTGCTGGCGCAACTCCTCGGCCAGGGCGAGCTGGTCCGGGCTCGGGGTCCGGTTGCGCGCTTCCCGCTCCAGCAGCGCGAGCGCGCCTCGCGGGTCTCCATGCCGGGCATGGAAGCGCGCCAGGTTCATCAGGGCCTCCTCGGAGTGCTCGAGGGCGAAGGCCCGTTCGAACATCGCCTGGGCCTCCCCGGTGCGTCCCTGCTGGTCCAGCGCCACGCCGAGCAGGCCGTAGGGGCGGCCATATCCGGCGTCGAGCGCGATGGCGTCCCGGGCGCATTGTTCGGCCTCGGCCCAGCGCCCGAGCCTCACCCAGGCGTCGGCGGCGAGCATCTGGAGCACGGTGCTCCGGGGTTGCACCTCGATGGCCTGGAGGGTGAGCGAGCTGTCATCCCGCCAGTCCGCGTGCCTCGACTGCACGGCCAGGGCGTTGCCCGCGCCGAGCGCGACGAGCAGCCCCCAGGCGAGGGCGGGCCGAGGCAGCCGGGCGGCGAGGAGCGACACGGCCTGGGCCAGGGCCACCGTGGCGCCCATGAGGGGCGCGTAGAGCAACCGTTCGCCATACACGGACGGGCCCACCACGAGCAGGTTGGAGATGGGCAGGAACAGCAACAGGAACCAGGCGATGCCCGCGCTCACCAGGGGCGCCCGGCGCCGGTGACTGGCACCAGGGCGACGAGGAGCCCGAGCGCGCCCAGGCCGAGCCGGCCCCGGCGCTGTCCACCCCCACGGGGGCACACGCGGGCGCCGAGCACATGTAGAGCCGGCGCAGGGGGTTGGCGATGCCGGCGAGGTACTGGGACCAGAAGATGTCGGCCGCGCCGAGCACGCGCCCGCTCCAGGGGGCGGAGACGAGCGGGTTGGTCATGTCGCCGATGGTCGCGCCGAGGAACGTTCCCAGGGCGTGCTTACGCATCCCCAGGACGACTGCCGTCACGAGGGCATAGCCGCCCAGCCGGCCCCAGGGCTGGCGCGCCAGCGGCCCGTGCGCAGTGCCTCCATCAAGCACCACACGAGCGGATAGAGCAGGGCGCTTTCCTTGGACAGGAGCGCCAGGGCGTAGCAGACGGCGGCGAGCGTGGCGGCCCGGAGGCCTGGGGCGCGGTGGGCGGCCCAGCCGAGCAGCCCGAAGAGCGCGGCGAGCACATCCGCGCGGCCGACGATGGAGTGAACGGCCTCGGCGGGAGCGGCGAGCGCGGCGAAGAGGGCGGCGGCGGCCCAGGCGATGGTGTCACCCGCCCACGCGCGCCACACGCCGAACAGGGCCAGCACGGCGAGCACATGCAGCAGCACGTTGGTGAGGTGGAACACCCACGGCGCGCCGTCGCCCACCCGCGCGTCGAGCACGAAGGTCAGCACCGCGAGCGGCCGGTAGGTGCCAATGGTATCCGGTGGAACGCGGCCCCAGTAGTCGCGGGTGAAGGCCTCGACGGGAGACACCTCGCCCTGGACGACGGGGTTGCTCTCCACGGCGTAATGATCATCCAGGACGAAACCCGAGGGTACGGCGCCCGCGTACACCAGTGCCGTCCACGCGCCGAGCAGCACCCACCCTCGTGTCTTCACGGACCGCCTCCTCGCGTGTCCTTATACAAGGATCCTGGAGCCGTGAATGTCGAGCAGTGGGCCAGGAGCGCGCGCCAGACGCACGTTGCTGGACACAGCAAGTCGGCCCGGGTTCGTCATGTCCCCCCGGTGTGCCATACCCCCGAGGACGATGCCGCCATCCCGCTTCGCTTCGTCGCTGAGTCGCAGGCACTTCATGACGTGGGCGCTCGGCACGGGGGCCGCCGCCGCTCTCGGTGGGTGCCAGGAATCACGCACGCCCAAGGAGGCCAGGGGCTCGACCGTCACCCTGACGTTCTGGAATGGCTTCACCGGTGGCGACGGGGCGTACATCAAGAAGCTCGTCGAGGAGTTCAATCGGTCGACACCTGGGATCCAGGTCAGGATGAACATCTACCTCTGGGCCGACTTCTTCCAGAAGGTCCCGGGCGCGGTGATCAGCGGACAGGCTCCCGATGTCTGTGTCATGCACCTCGACGGCATCCCCACCAACGCCGCGCGCGGCATCATCATGCCCATCGATGACATCGCTCAGTCACTCGGGCTGAAGGCCTCCGATTACACCTCGCGAGAGGTCTGGGAGGGGGCCTCTACAAGGGCAAGCGCTACGGCATCCCGTTCGACATGCATCCGCTCGGCATGTACTACAACAAGGGGGTGCTGCGGCGGGCCGGCCTCGACCCGGAGAAGCCACCGCGCACCGGCGACGAGTACATGGCGGCGCTCGAGCAGCTCAAGGGCAAGGGCATCCAGGGCCATTGGATGGCGCCCTTCCTGTTCACCGGGACGTTCCAGTTCGAGTCCCTGCTGTGGCAGTTCGGCGGGGAGCTGTTCGATCCGGGCGTCACCCGGGCGACCTTCGACTCCGACGCCGGTGTGCGGGCGCTGACCTGGATGGTGGACCTGGTGAAGAAGGGCTACAGCCCGCCGAACGTGGGCCAGGACGCGGACTTCATCGCCTTCCAGAACGGACAGAACGCCTTCAACTGGAATGGCATCTGGCAGATCAACGCGCTCGACGAGGTGCCGGGGCTCGAGTGGGGCGCGGCGCCGATTCCGAGGATCGGCCCCCAGGAGGCCGTCTGGGGCAACTCCCACCAGTTCGTGCTCATGCGGCAGCGCTCGCCCGACCCGCGCAGGCTGGAGGCCGCGAGTACCTTCATCCAGTGGATGAGCCAGCGCTCCGTGGAGTGGCTCGAGAGCGGCAAGATTCCGGTGCTCCAGCGCGTGGCCGAGAGCCCGGAGTTCAAGTCGCTCGAGAAGCAGGGCCAGTTCGCCCGGCAGGCGTCCTACATCCGTTTCCCGCCGGCCGTCGCGGGCATCAGTGACGCGCTGGCCATGGTGGACAAGGCCGTGAACCAGGCCGTGCTCGGCAAGGCCTCGCCCGCCGACGCGCTGAAGGCCGCCGCGGCGCAGGCCACCCAGGTGGTGCGCGACAACCACGAGAAATACGGCGATTGACCCCATGGACACACGAGCTCCCATCCGGCGCGCCGGACGCGCGACCCCGTACCTCTTCCTCGCTCCGTACCTCGTGCTGTTCGGGGTCTTCGTGGTGCTGCCCGGCCTCTACGGGTTGTGGATCAGCCTGCACGACTGGGATTTCCTGTTGCCGCGCAAGCCCTGGGTCGGGCTGCGCAACTACCAGAACCTCTTCTCTCCCGAGTCGCGTGACTTCGGTGACTTCTGGCAGAGCATGAAGGCCACCGGGCTCTTCACGCTCTTCAGCGTGCCCTTCCTCGTCGTGGTGCCCCTGCTCGTCGCGCTGCTGCTCGACCGCGAGTTCCCCGGCCGTACCTTCTTCCGCGCCGTCTTCTTCGCGCCCTACGTGCTCGGCGTGGCCGTGGTGGGTGTGCTCTGGCGATTCCTGCTCGACCCCAACATTGGCCTCATCAACAACATGCTGTCCGCGTCCTTCCCGTGGACCACGGATCTGCCGTGGGCCTGGGTGTCGCTGGTGGGCATGACGGTGTGGTGGACGCTCGGGTTCAACGCGATCATCTTCCTCGCCGGGCTGCAGGACATCTCCCGGGAGCTGTACGACGCCGCCAGGGTCGACGGGGCCAACCGCTGGCAGCAGTTCCTCCATGTCACGCTGCCCGGCTTGAAGCCAGTGCTGCTGCTCGTGCTGACGATGACGATCCTCGGCTCGGCCAACATGTTCGGCCAGTCCTACCTCGTCACGCGCGGGGCTCCGGCCAACGAGACGCGCACCGCCATCATGTTCATCGCCGACACGGGCCTGCGCACCTTCCGCATGGGCAACGCCGCGGCCATGAGCTACGTCCTCGCCCTCGCGCTGCTCGTGGTGAGCGCCTTCAACTTCCGCCTCCTCCGGCACGAGGACACGTGATGAGTGCCACTGCCTCCCGTTCCCTCCAGCGGCTCTCCTTCTACGTCCTGCTCGCGCTGCTGACGTGGATCTTCGTGGCGCCGCTGCTCTGGATGCTGAGCACGTCGCTGAAGACGAACCCCGACGCGACCCGGCAGCCGCCCTCGTGGATTCCGCACCCCGTCACGACCGAGGCCTACGTCCCCCTCGTCTCCATGGAGTCCGAGACGCCGGTGCTGCTCTGGTTCTTCAACAGCCTCGTCGCGGCCACGGCCAACGCGCTGCTCGTGGTGGCCACGTCGGTCCTGGCGGCGTACGCCCTGGCCCGGCTGGAGTTCCCCGGCAGGCGCGTGCTGTTCGGACTCATCATCGGGACGTTGTTCATCCCGACCTTCGTGTTCCTCATCCCCAACTTCTTGATCGTGAGCAGCCTCGGCTGGCTCGACTCGCTGTGGGCGCTGATCGTCCCAGGGGCGGGGAGCGCCTTTGGCGTCTTCTTCATGCGCCAGTTCTTCGCGACCCTGCCCCGGGAGCTGGAGGACGCGGCGCTGCTCGAGGGCGCCAATCAATGGCAGATCTTCCTGCGCATCATCCTGCCGCTCGCCCGCCCCGGCATCGCGACGCTGTCCGTGCTGTCCTTCCTCACCAACTACAATGACTTCATCTGGCCGGTGTACGTGCTGTTCAGCCCGCGCAACTTCACCCTCCCGCCCGGGTTGTCCATCCTCCAGGGCGCCTACACCACGAACTACCCGGTGATCATGGCGGGCGGAGTCGTCGCCAGCATCCCGGCGATCCTCCTGTTCATCCTCGCCCAGCGGCACGTCATCGAGGGCGTGTCCCGTAGCGGCCTCAAGGGTTGATCCACTCGAGCTCCGCCGCCACCGCCGGTGGTCCGACACGCGCTCGGCGAGGGTGCGCTGCTCCGCGAAACGCAGGGCCTCGGGCGCGAGGATCCAGTCCAGCCGCAGCGCCGGACGGTGGGCGGGGAAGGTGGGCTCGCCGCCGCCAGGGGAGGGCGTGTGCAGTGCCAGGGCTTCCACCAACCGGGCCAGGGAGCCCGTCGGTGAGCCCCCGGGCGAGTTCAGGTCTCCCAGCACCAGGCGGGGACGAGGTGGGCGCCGCCCGAGCGCCTGGAGCAACCGGGCCACCTGTCGTTGGCGGCAGCGCTCGGAGAAGCTGTCCAGGTGCACCGAGACGACGTCGAGCAGGCGGCCCGCGTCCTCCACCGCCGCCACCACGTAGCCCTTGTCCACGGCCCGGTCCGCCTCGAAGGAGTTCCACTCGGGCTCGAGCAGGGTCGCCGGGAGAGCAGCGCGGTGCCCCGGGCACAGACGCCGGGCAGGTGCAGGTGGGGGCCATGCAGCAGGTGCGGGTAGCCCGCGCGGGTGGCCAGCCGCTCCAGGGGATCCACCGTGCCGCTGAAGAGGCCGGCCCGGTCCACCTCCTGGAGCGCCACCACCTCCGCCCCCTCCCGCGCGAGCAGGTCGGCCATCGCATCCAGGTGGCCGAGCAGCCGCCGACGGGGGAGCAGGAAGGGCAGGGGGACGGGGATGGACGGCACGCCGTGCGCGATGTTCAGCGTGAGCACCTTGAGCATGCCCCTGCCTCCCCATCCCATTGCCTTGCTCATCCCGTCCTCCGATGCCGGTGTGGTGTCGCATGGCCCCCGCGGAGCGGCCGTCAGGCCCTGGCATGGGGAGGAGCCAACAAGTCACCAGACCAGTTGACGGTGCCATCTTGCCCGGCCCGGGACAGGAGCCTACCTCCTCGTCAACACGGCAAGAAGGAGCGGCATCATGCAACGGGTGGCACTCGTCGTCGGGGCCAGCGGCATCGTTGGCAACAATCTCGCCCGGCGACTCGCCTCGGGGGGGTGGACGGTGTACGGGCTGGCGCGGCGCCCGCCGATGGACCTGCCGGGCGTGCATCCCGTCGCCGCCGATCTGCTGCGCCCGGAGCTGCTGCGCTCGGCCCTCTCCGGAGTGAAACCGACGCATGTCTTCTTTTGCACCGGCTGAGACAACCCACGGAGGCCGAGAACTGCGCGGTGAATGGCGCCATGGTGCGCAACCTCCTCGACGTCCTGCGCGAGGAAGAGTCGCTGCGGCATGTCGCCCTGGTGACCGGCTTGAAACACTATCTCGGGCCGTTCGAGGCGTATGGGAAGGGCGTGCTTCCGGACACTCCCTTCCGCGAGGAGCAACCGCGCCTGCCGATCGAGAACTTCTACTATGTCCAGGAGGATGAGGTCTTCGCCGCGGCCAGACGGCAGGGCTTCTCCTGGAGCGTGCACCGCCCACACACCATCATCGGCTTCGCCGTGGGCAACGCCATGAACATGGGGGTGACGCTCGCCGTCTACGCCGCGATCTGCCGGGAGACCGGGCGTCCGTTCCTCTTTCCTGGCTCGCCCACGCAGTGGAACGGCCTGACGGATGTCACCGACGCGCGGCTGCTCGCACGGCATCTGGAGTGGGCCGCGACCGCGGAGGGTGGACGCAACGAAGCGTTCAATGTCGTCAACGGGGATGTCTTTCGTTGGCGGTGGCTGTGGCCGAAGCTGGCCGAGCACTTCGGGGTCCGGGCCGCGGACTACCCGGGTCAGGTCACGCCGCTCGAGCGGCAACTGGCCGACGCCGGACCGATCTGGAAGGACATCGCCCGCAAGTATGAACTGGCCGAGAGCGAGTTGAGCCGGCTCATCTCCGCGTGGCACACGGATGCCGATCTCGGACGTCCGATCGAATGTCTGGCGGATATGTCGAAGAGCCGCCTGCGCGGGTTCTCGGACTACCAGTACACGCCGGACTCGTTCTTCGAGCTCTTCTGGAAGCTGCGCGAGGCGCGCTTGATTCCCCCCGCTCCGCCAGCGGGCACCACCTGACGCCGCACCACCGTGGCGCCTCGTCATTTCTCCGGTATCACCCCGCGTGTGATGTGGCTTACAGTCCGCCCTTGTTGAAGGGACGCAAGCGCATACACGAGGCGGAACCATCATGAGAAAGCGGAGCGCAGTGGCGAGTGGAAGTCTGTGGGGGCTGCTGGCGGTGCTCGGAGCGACGGGGGCACTCGCCCAGGGCTCGCAGGTGCCGGCGGCCACGGTGCCACGGCAGGAGGATGCGCCCTCGCGAGTGATTCCACCCCTGCACACCTTCTACCGGGTGGGCGTCGCCGCGCGCGCGAACCCCACGGGCCTCTTCACCAACCTCACCTTCCAGGTGCGCTATCGCCTGTACGAGAACGAGTCGCCCCTGCTGAAGGACAACTACATCGGCCTGGGGCCGGTGGCCTTCGTGAGCCCCGCCCTGGTCCGCGGCGGCCTCGGCGTGGAATTCCAGCCCCTCTCCGTGTTGCAGTTGTCCGCCTCCTACGAGGGCATCGGCTGGTTCGGCAACTTCAACTACCTGCAGTCCTTCTCCAGCCCCAACGCGGACGCGAGCGACCGGCGTCTGGCGGAGCTCGGCGGGGTGGGGGGTCGAACTATGTCTCCAACGGCACCCTGTTCACCCTGGCCGCGCTGGTGCAATTCAAGGTGGGCCCCGTCGCGGTGCGCAGCAACCCGCGCCTCTTCAACTTCAACATGAAGCTGCGCGACGGAGACCGCGTCTTCTACGAGCCGGTGCTGGACGTGGTGGCCCCCAATGGCGGCTGGGTGGCGACCAACGACGCGGATCTGCTCTACCCGGCGGGCCGCTTGTCGGTGGGCGTGCGCTACACGGCCACGGGCAGCATCTACCAGCCCGAGCACTACCCGGCCGGAGAGACGGACCTCGGGCTCAACCCCACCATCCACCGGGTGGGCCCCATCATCTCCTATACCTTCTATGACGAGCCCGATCGGCTCTTCAACGCCCCCTCCGTGGTGCTCATCTCGCAGTGGTTCCTCAGCCATCGCTACCGCACGGGCGCGGAGGTGAGCCGGCCATCCCGTGGTTCGCGCTCGGCTTCCAGTTCAAGGGCATCCCCTGAGTCGAGGGGGGCGTGTTATTCTACGAACTCCTCGAGAGCACGTTGTACATCCGGGAGAGGCCGATGCGAGTGAAGATCCTTGGTGGTTTGCTGGCGCTGGGACTGCTGTCCGTGGGCTGTGGTGGAGCGGTCGCGGACGTGAACACCGATGCCGCGGCGCGGAGCACGGAGCTGACGAGCCAGGAGCAGGGTCTGGTTCCGACCTGTGCGGCCGGCTACACCGCCTACGACGTCTGGGATTGCGAGCGGATGTGCACTGGCTACGGCAACGCCCTGAATCGCTATTGCTCCAACGGCACGGATGAGTACTTCGCGGGGAACATCCGCAAGGTCTGTGGAGCTTGTTACTGATTCACGCCGTGCTTCATCTCCCCGGTCCTCGGGAGGGTACCGAGGCCGGGGAGCCCCGCTGAGGGCCTGCTCTCCGTCTGGCGCGAAGCGTTCCTCGTGGCCGGGAGGCGGGTCCTCTCTCGCTGGCAGGTGTTGAGCGTTTCCGGCCCGGAGCCCATGAGCCCGGGCCAGGGCGCGACGCCATGCACGGCCTCGTGTTTTTGTCAATTCAGCGAAAAGCTCAATGGGTTGGCGCCGGCCACCGGGCTATAGGAGTGCGAGTCGTTGGTCGTGCTCGAAGGGGCATGGTCATCGAGCGAGGGAGGGCGCGCGGACGACGTTGCAGCGCAACCGGGGCGACACTTCGTTGGCCCCGGTGATTGTCAATGCGCTCGCCCGTGACGCCCCTGGACGCACTTCGCGGAGCCGAGCATGAGCGATAGATACATTCACGTGTCGGAAGCCAATTTCGACGCGGCCGTGTTGAAGGAGCATGGCCCGGTCCTGGTCGATTTCTGGGCGGAGTGGTGCGGCCCCTGCTCGAGGATCGCTCCGATTCTCGACGAGATCGCGGATGAATACGCGGGCAAGCTGACCATCGCCAAGCTGAACATCGACGAGAACCGCTCCATCGCGCAGCGGCATGGCGTCCGGCGCATTCCGGCGTTGCTGCTGTTCAAGCAGGGACAAGTCGTCGCGGTCAAGGAAGGGGTGCCGTCCAAGCCCCAATTGAGCGAATTCCTGACCGCCCATCTGTAGTCAACCACAGTCGAACACGTAGAACTCAAGGAAGGGAAAAGTCCATGGCTGGTTCCAGGTATTTCTCATTCATGCAGCGGCCGGATCAGGAGTTCGTCTTCGAACTGACCGATCCCGCGAAGATCCAAGAGGCCCTCGACATCCTCTCCGGAAAGGAGACGATGAAGGTGCACGTCATGGGCAGGATCGTGAAGAGCCGCAGGCCCTACAACCCCAACTGGGAGTACCATCTCGATCCGGCGACCATCGCGTTCTTCGCCGTGGCCATTGAAGTGTGTGATGCGGACATGCGCTACGTCCAGGATCATCTGGACGAAGCTGGAGGCGCGTTCCTCCCGGGCTTCGTCTGGTGCCCGTGGAACTCCAGGCTGCTGCGGGAAGTCACCCCGAAAGTCTGACGGCCGGGGAAGGTGTCAGGCGAGTGGCTCGACGCCTTCGCCAGGGGCCGACTGGGAACTCAATTCAGTGTTCCGCAGTCGGCGATCCGCCGCACCCGGAGCGCGGCCAGCCGTTCCAGCGGCGCCGCGGTGTCCGGTCCTTCCAGGAGCGCCACCGCGCGGGCGACCGCGTCCAGGGTGGACATCCCGGAGGGGTGCGTGGGCTCGCGCAGCCGGAGCGTCCCGGGGGCGGGCGGCGGCAATACCAGCCGGGGGAGCGTGCGCAGCGCGGCGATCCGCTGGGTCATCCGCCGTGTCTGTGACCAGCTCCCGTCCAACACCACCAGTTGCCTGGGCGCGGGGGCGTCCGGCGGCGCGGTGGGGCCATCGGGGAAGAGCAGCCAGGTGCCGGGCTCGCCGAGCAGGGCGGTGTCGAGGGCCTCGTCCGGCGCGCCATAGGTGAGCAGCCTGGAATTCGTGAGGGCCAGCGTGGCCAGCCGCCCGGTGTTGCTCTTCTTGCGGGGTTCCACCACATGCTGCACGAGGAGGATCCGGGTACGCGTCTCCACCCGGGGGAGCTCGGCACACAGGCACAGCTGGAGCGGGAGGTTGCAGCGGTCACAGCGGGGACGGGCGACGGGGAGAGACATCCTGCGTCATCCTGTTCCGGTGGCGGCGGGAAGAGAAGCGTTCGTTCGTGGGCCACCTCAGGACCCCAGGGGCAGGGACACGGTGAAGAGCGCGCCGCGCCCCGGTTCGCTCTCCACGCTCACGCCGCCGCCCAGCGCGCGGGCGATCTCCCGCGTGATGTAGAGCCCCAGCCCCAGCCCGCCGTAGTGCCGGTCGCTCACCGCGCGCTCGAACTTCTCGAAGATGCGTGCCTGGGACTCGGCCGCGATGCCGATGCCCTCGTCCCGCACCGCCAGCAGCGCGCGCCCGTCCACCGAGGCGAGCGCCACCTCCACCGGGCGGCCCGCGCCGTACTTCAGCGCATTGGTCAGCAGGTTGGTCACCACCTGCTCGAGCCGCAGCCGATCCCACCGCCCCACCACCGGCTCCTCGGCCAGCCGCAGCCGCAGCGCGCAGTCCGCCTTGGCCGCCTCGGCCTCGAAGGCGTGGGCCACCTCGCGCACCAGCGCGACCAGGTCCACCGGCTCCAGGTGCAGCTCGAGCCGCCCCGTGCTGATGCGCGACACGTCCAGCAGTCCACTCACCAGCACGCTGAGCTTGCGCGTCTGCGTGCTCACCACGTCCAGCACCGCGCCCACCGGCGCGCGGGCAGCACGCCGTCTGGCTCCGTGCTCACGCGCCGTTGCAGGGCCTGCACCTTGAGCTGGATGGGGGTGAGCGGCGTCTTGAGTTCGTGGCTCGCCACCCCGAGGAAGTCGTCGCGCAACCGCACCGCGGTCTGCGACGCCGCGTACAGCCGGGCGTTGTCCACCGCGAGCCCCGCGCGCCGGCCCAGATCCTCGGCGAGCCGCACGTCCGCCTCGTCGTAGCGCCGCCCTGACTCCGAGTGGGCGAGGATGAGCACGCCCAGCAGCTTTCCGCGCGCCACCAGCGGCACCGCGAGGAAGGAGCGCAACCCCAACTGACGCGCCATCCCCAGCCGCTCCGGGTCGCCGCCCGTCGCGGCGACGAGCATGTCTTCCGTGACGTCCGGCACCCACGAGGGCTCGCCGGTGCGCAGCACGTGGGGCACGCCATGCGTGGCCTTCAGGTTGAGGGCGTAGCGGCGGGCGATCTCCCAGGCGAGCCGCACCTTCGCCGGATCCGCGTGGCTCACCGCGAGCCGGCGCAGCGAGCCGTCCTCCTCGAGCATGTCCACGCAGCACCAGTCCGCGAGCGTGGGCACCGCGAGCCGCGCCACCTGTTGCAGCGTGGCCTCGGCCTCCAGCGTGCTGCCCAGCAGCGCGCTCGCCTCGGCGAGGAAGCGGTGGGCGTCGCGGGTGCGGCGCGCGTCGTCGATGTCCGTGGCCGTACCGAACCACTTGAGAGGGCGGCCGTCCGGCTCGCGCATGCAGGTGGCGCGGGTGAGGAACCAGCGGTAGGCGCCATCCGCGCGGCGGATGCGGTACTCCACCTCGAAGGGCTCTCCCGTGCGCACGCTGTGCGTCCAGCGCCGCTGGGTCTCGTCGAGATCCTCGGGGTGGATGAGCTGCGTCCACGCGTGGCCCAGCGCCGCCGCTTCCTCCTGGCCGATGTAGCGGGTGAGCACCTGGTTCACGTAGTCGAGCTGCCCGTCGGCGCGGGCGGTCCACACCACCTGGGGCATGGACTCGGCGAGCGTGCGGTATTCCTGCTCGCGCTTTTGAAGGGCGCGCTCCGCCTCCTTGAGCGCGGAGATGTCCTGGAAGGTGACCACACCCACGGCGGGGCTGCCCTCCATGGCGGGCACCTGCGAGGACTCCACCAGGATGGCGGTGCTGCCGTGCGGGGTGTCCAGCAGCATCTGCAGCCCGCTCACGCTCTCGCCGCGCGCCGTGCGGGCCGAGGCCATCTGCTCGGACGGGATGGGGGTGCCATCCAGGTGGCGCACGGTGACGATGCGGTCGTACTCGGCGCGCGTCTCCGGCCGCGGATAGGTGCCCCCCACATCCGATCCGCCGCCGCGTTGGCGAAGGTGAAGCGTCCACTGCCGCGCTCCACCAGCACCAGCGGGACGGGGATCCGGTGCAGGACGGCCTCGAGCCAGTGCTGCTGCGCGATGAGGCGCTCGTTGAGGGACTCCGCGTGCTGCTGTGCCCTCACCTGGGCCGTCACATCCAGGAAGAGCGCGCCCACGGCCACGACGGCGCCATCCTCGCCCCGCACGGGGAAGTAGTTCACCAGCACGTGGCGCCGCTCCCCGGTGTGCGCGAAGTCCACGTGCGTGGGCAGTCCCATCAGGGTCTCGCCCGTGCGCAGCACGTGCTCCACGCGCTGCTGGATGCGGGTGGCCTGCTCCAGGGGAGACACCTCGTGCACGGTGCGTCCCACCACCTGCTCCGGAGAGCGGCCGATGGCGTGGGCGATCCACGCGTTGCAGCGCACGTAGCGCAGCTCGCGGTCCACCAGCGTCATGCCCACGGGCGCGGCCGCCAGCAGCGCGTCCACGAGGGGCAGGGGCCCCACCGCGCGCTGCACCTCCTGCACCGCCGCCTGCACGCGCGCCGCGCTCTCGCGCTCCAGCAGCTCGCGCTCGCGCCGGCGCATCTCGGCCTCCTCGCGCTGCAACTGCCGGCTACGGCGGTAGAGGTCCACGAAGACGCCCACCTTCGCGCGCAGGATGTCCGGATCATAGGGCTTGACGATGTAGTCCACCGCTCCGTGCGCGTAGCCCTCGAGGATCGCCCCCTCGTCGCGGCTCACCGCGCTGAGGAAGAGGATGGGCGTGGCGGCCGAGCGCTTGCGCTGTTTGATGAGCGTCGCCGTCTCCAGCCCGCTCAGCCCCGGCATCTGCACGTCCAGCAGCACCGCGGCGAAGTCCTCGGAGAGCATCGCCTTGAGCGCCTCCTCTCCGGACGTCACCTTCACCAGGGGCTGGCCCAGCGGTGCGAGTACCGCCTCCAGCGCGATCAGGTTGGGCGGGTAGTCGTCCACCAGCAGCAGCGGGGCGGGCGGCAAGGGGGCGGAAGGGGAGGAGGACACGGAGGGCACGTGTGGGCGGGGGCAGAGGGAGAACCTCGCACAGAAGCGCGCCAGGCGCGCGGGTTGACGTGGAGGGGCGGTCTGGCGCCAGTCGGTCCTCTAACGTCGAGTCTCGCACTCGCCCCCGGGAAGCCTCCTGCTCGCTCGGAGTACGACCTTCCACTTCACGAGGCAGCGTCCCCTGGGCCCCATGGGGCAGGCGCCCACGCTTCGGCCAGGACCATTCCTCGGGGAGGCCGTGTCGGGTTTCGCACGGCGGGCCCGGTGGCTGCCTGTCAAGCAGGACACCCCATGAGGCCCCCTCCCCCCGCACCCAGGGTGGGGGTGGCGTCGATGAAGACGCCATTGCAAGACAATCACGCTGGAACGCAATGACCAATGCCAGGCGACGGCGAAAGGGTTATCCATGGGGACGTGGCTCGCGCGGGTGCGCGGCCCGCGACAACCCTCAGTGTCCTCACCTCCCTCGCTCCCCGTGACCCTTCCCCTTTCACGAGATGACATCCGCGCCGCCCACGAGCGCATCCGCCCCTATATCCGCCGCACGCCCGCCTGGAGACTGCCGGGCGGAGCGCTGGGACATGACGGCCCGGTGAGCCTCAAGCTGGAGCTGCTCCAGCACGCGGGCTCGTTCAAGCCGCGAGGGGCCTTCAACACCCTGTTGACGCAGCGGGTGCCGGAGGCGGGCGTCGCCGCGGCCTCGGGAGGCAATCATGGGGCGGCGGTCGCCTACGCGGCGAGACGGCTGGGCGTTCCGGCCCGCATCTTCGTGCCGGAGATCTCCAGCCCCGCGAAGGTCGAGGTCATCCGCCGCCTCGGTGCCGAGGTCGTCATCCAGGGGACGCGCTACGCCGACGCGCTCCAGGCCTGCGCCGCGTACATCGAGCAGACGGGCGCGTTGTCCATCCACGCCTACGATGCGCTGTCCACCATCCAGGGCCAGGGCACCGTGGCGCTCGAATGGGAAGAGGAGGAGCCGGGGCTCGATACGGTCCTCGTGGCCGTGGGCGGAGGCGGGCTGATCTCGGGCATCGCGAGCTGGTGGGCGGGGCGGGGCGTCAAGGTCGTCGGCGTCGAGCCCGAGGGCTCACGGGCCCTGCATGCCTCGCTCGAGGCGGGACACCCCGTGGACGTGGTGGTCGAGTCGATCGCCGCGGATTCGCTCGGCGCGCGCAACACGGGAGGGCTCGTGTTCTCCATCGCCCGCGCGGCGGTGGACCATGTGGCGCTGGTGAGTGACGCGGCGATCCGCGAGGCCCAGCGCACGCTCTGGCGGGACTGGCGCATCGCCTCGGAGCCCGGCGGCGCGACGGCCCTGTCCGCGCTGCTCTCCGGGGCCTACCGGCCGCGCCCGGGTGAGCGCGTCGGCGTGCTGCTCTGCGGGGGCAATGTGGAGCTGAGCAAGCTCGCGGAGCTCCTCTAACCTCCGGAACACATCCGAAGTACCGGGAGCGGCCCCACCAGCTGCTCCGGCTCGGACCATATACTCAGGTATGATTGTGGGCGCTTCCCCTGCATGCCAAGGTCTGGGCATGAGTGAGGACGCCGTCATCCACATCGTCGACGACGACTCGTCGCTGCGCACGGCCTTGCAGTCCCTGTTCCGCTCCGTCGGGATGATGGCCCGGGCCCATGCCTCGGTGCGCGCCTTCCTGGACGCCGAGCGGGTGGACGCCCCCGGCTGTCTCCTGCTCGACGTGCGCCTGCCCGGCACCAGCGGCCTCGACTTCCAGGGGCAGCTCGAGTCGCTCGGCATCGATCTGCCGGTGATCATGATGACCGGCCACGGCGACATTCCCATGTCGGTGCGGGCCATGAAGGCGGGCGCGGTCGATTTCCTGCCCAAACCCTTCCGTGAGCAGGAGCTGCTCGATGCCGTGACGCTGGCGGTGGAGCGCCATCGTGGCCAGCGCTCCGAACGCGAGGACCTGACCGGTCTGCGCCAACGCTTCAGCACCCTGTCGAAGCGCGAGCAGCAGGTGATGACCCTGGTGACCATCGGGCGGCTCAACAAGGAGGTGGCCGGAGACCTCCACTTGAGCGAGATCACGGTCAAGATCCATCGCGGCTCGGCGATGCGCAAGATGGAGGCGAAGAGCCCGGCGGATCTGGTGCGCATGGCCGAGGCGCTGAGTCTCCCGAAGACCCTGGCCGAGGCCCTGCCCGCATCCCAGACACGAAAGCCCTCGTCCTGAAACGCGCAGCCGGGAAAGGCCAGGAATGCCATGCCGTCCGCCCCCCTCATCTCCGTCATCGACGATGACGCGTCGGTCCGTCTGGCCGTGCTCAGCCTGCTGCGATCGTTCGGGCTGAAGGGACTGGCGTTCGACAGCGCCGAGGCGTTCCTGGAGTCAGGCGAGCTCGAGACCACGAACCTGGTCATCACCGACATCCACATGCCGGGCATGAGTGGCATCGACCTCAAGCGGACGCTCGACGCGCGGGGTTCCACGGTGCCCGTCATCATGATCACCGCCAAGTTGGAGGCGGCGGTGCTGCAGCGAGCACGTGCGTGCAATCCGTCCGGCCTCCTGAAGAAGCCTTTCGACAGCGAGGAGTTCATCGCCTGCGTGGAACGCGCCCTTGCTCCGTGAGGTCCCGCCGCGCATGCTCCCATGTCTTTTCAAGGAGTGGGCTGATGCCGGAAGGAAACGGGCCGGAGGATGGCGGGACCTCGCCGGGCTTGCTCGGAGCGGTCATCGATGGCTCGGCCGAGAGCGTCATCGTCCGCGACCCGAGCGGCCGCGTCCTGTTGTGGAACAAGGCGTCCGAGGCGCTCTATGGCTTTTCTCGCGAGGCCATGGTGGGCCGCCCCCTCCATGACCGCCTCAATGCCCACCACCCGACGACCATCGCCGGCCTCGAGCGGCACCTGCTCGAGCAAGGGCACTGGGAAGGCGAGCTGAAACGCACCACCGCGTCCGGCGAGGAGCGGCGTGTCGAGGTCAGGTGGACGGTGCTGCGCGGCCCCGAGGGCCAGCCCGCCGCGATCCTCGAATACGGCCGCGACACCACCCGCTTGAGCGGGATCGAGCTCGAATCCCGGCTTCAGGCACACCGCTACCGCAACCTGTTCCAGGCCATGGCGGCGGCGTTCTGGGAGATCGATTTCTCGGAGGTGAGCAGGATGCTGGCCCAGCTCATCCGTGGCGGCGTCAAGGACGTCCGCGGCTACTTCGAGGCCCATCCCGAGTTCATCGATGCCACCCTCGCCGCGGCGCGCGTGGTCGATGTCAATGACAAGAGCGTGGCGCTGTTCGGTGCCGGGAAGCGTGAAGACATCATCGGCGGCTCGCTCGAGCCCTACTGGCCGCCGGACAGCCGCCACGTCTACGCCGAGAGCCTGCTGGCGGCGCTCGACCGGCTGCCCCATATGTCCCGGGAGACGCGGCTCACCACGCTCGGCGGACGGAAGATCGATGTCCTGTTCACGGTCTGCTGGCCCTCGGGCCACCATGGGCGGGGCACGGTGTTGATCGGCATCATCGACCTCTCCGACCGGGTGGCGGCGGAGCAGGAGGTGCGCACCAGCGAGCTGCGCTTCCGCCAGCTCTTCCAGGCCATGTCGACGGCGCTGTTGCAGATCAACACCACGCGCCAGCGCGCGCTCCTGGCCGAGCTGGAGGCGCGCGGCGTCGAGGACCTCGCCGCCTATTTCGACAGCCACCCCGGCTTCCTGCTCACCTGCATGGACGCCATGTCCATTGTCGACGTCAATGAAGCGGCGGTGCGCATCATGGGCGCCAGGGATCGGTCGGAGCTGGTCGGCCAGCCAGTGACGCGCTTCTGGCCGCCCTCGTCCCATCCGGTCATCCGGCGTTCGCTGCTCTCCAGCTACAGGAAGCAGACCAGCTTCGAGGAGGAGACGGTCCATTACCGGTTGGATGGCAGCGAGATCAACACGCTGTTCACCCTCAACGACTCCCCCGAGCTGCGGATGCGCGGCATGGTGCTGGTCGGGCTGACCGACATCACCGAGCGCGAGGCCGCGCAGAAGGCGCTGCGGCAATTGCAGAGCGAGTTCGCCCATGCCTCGCGCCTGTCGATGCTTGGGAGCTGACGGCGTCGATCGCCCACGAGGTGAACCAGCCCCTGGCCGCCATCGCCGCGCATGGCGCGGCGGCGACGCGGTGGCTCTCGCGGCCCGAGCCGGACCTCGACGAGCTGCGTGCCATCAACGCCAACATGGTCAGCGACGCGAGGCGCGCCGCCGACATCATCGCCCGCCTGCGCGCCATGGCCTCGAACAAGGCCTCGGAGCGGCAGCGCCTGTCGCCCAACCTCGTCATCGAGGAGGCGGTGCGCTTCCTCCACCACGAGCTCATGGCCCACGAGGTCGATCTGCGCCTCGAGCTCGCCGACGGCCCACCGGACATCGAGGCCGACCGCGTGCAGCTCCAGCAGATCGTCGTCAACCTGGCGCTCAATGCCATGCAGGAGATGAAGCGCGCCTGCTGCCCGCGGCCCCGGCTCAAGCTGATGACCCTGGCGGGTGACGGCGAGCTGCGCGTCGCGCTCGAGGACTCGGGGCCGGGCATCCCGCCGCAACATCACGACCGGCTCTTCCAGAGCTTCTTCACCACCAAGGCGACCGGTCTCGGCCTGGGGCTGTCGATCTGCCGCAACATCATCGAGGCGCACGGCGGCCGCATCTGGGCGGAAAACATCCCCGCTGGCGGGGCGCGATTCGTCTTCACCCTGCCCATCGCGGGATAGCAGGATGCCGGGGGGGATGACCCCATACCAAGGTATGGGCCGGCTCATCCACCCGTACGAAAGACAGCACGACGGCCAAGCGTCATAGTCGCTCCATCGCTTGCACCACCCGCTCGCGGAGGAGAACCCAGACATGAGCACGCCCGTCCCCGTCCATACCGCCGTCAATACTCCCACCCGCTTCGCCGAGGTGAAGGGCCGCCGCCTCGCCTACCGGGACATCGGCCAGGGAGTGCCCATCCTCCTGTGTGTGCGGTTCCGCGGCATTCTCGACTCATGGGATCCCGCCTTCCTCGATGCGCTGGCGGTCCACCACCGGGTCATCACCTTCGACTACTCCGGCCTTGGCCAGTCGACCGGCGAGCCCAGCTACGTGCGCAAGAAGATGGCCCAGGACGCCATCGATCTGGCCGACGCGCTGGGCCTCGAGCGCTTCGTCATTGGCGGCTGGTCGTTGGGCGGCATCGCGGCGCAGGTGGTGGCGCGCCTGCTCCCCGAGCGCATCCTCAAGAACGTCCTGATTGGCACCACCCCCGGGCAAGGTTCGCTTCGGAGCGAAGCCCATCTTCTTCGAGCGCGCCTTGAAACCGGTGAACGATCTGGACGACGAAACCGTGCTGTTCTTCCATCCGGAGTCGCGGAAGTCCCGCGCCGCGGCGGTGGCGTCGCACAACCGCATCGCGGCGCGCACCACGGACCTCAGCCCGGCGATTCCGATGCCCACCGTCTTGAAGATGATGGCCGAGACCCGGGCCGAGGATCTCTTCGTCGATGACAACGGCTACCGCGACTTCCTCAAGACGACCGACATCCCCGTGCTGGTCATCTCCGGAGATCAGGAGATCGTCTTCCCGGTGGAGAACTGGTTCGATCTGACGCCGCAGACGAAGTCGGTGCACCTGATGGTGTTTCCGCAGATGGGCCACGGCCCGCAGCACGAGGCGCCACGGTTGTGCGCGGACCTGATCACCAGCTTCATCCGCGAGAACTGAGTGGGCTGAAACACGAGGAAGGGGAGGGAAGGGCCGGCACCCGTCAGTGCGCACCGGTCGCGGTGCCCGGCCCGTCCACCTTCTGGTGTCCGGTCACTGTCGCCTCCGTACGAAAGCGCAGCTTGTAGAAGAGGACTCCGCCCGAGCCAGTGATTTTCATCTGGGTGGGCTGCCGCTCGCACGGGGTCTCCGTGTAGGCCAGGAAGTCCAGCTGGAGCTCATCCAACATGGGGGGCATCTCGGACGGGGAGACGCGCAGGGTCATCATCTTCCCGGCCCGCGTGTCCACCACCGCTTGTCCCTTCATCCGCTTCTTGTCTGACTTCAAGGGAGTGAACTTCACGGTCACCAGCCCCTCGCTCGGACCCGGTGTGGAGTCGAAGCGGTAATCCGCTCTGGCCCGCGGGTGGAACGGGGACAGCCTCGCCCTGTCGTCCTCGTTCTTCGGCGGGTCCTTCGGGTCCGCCTTGAGCTGGCTGGTCAGGTCCCCCTCTTCCTTCTGGGAGAGGAGCTTGCGTGCAACCACCGTGGTTCCGGAGCGGGTGACCTCGTAGCTCCGGGTCAGCCGTCCCTTCACCTTGCCCTCCTTGTCCAGCTCCTCCGTGACCGAGCTCTCCACGGTGCGGCAGGCGGGGATGGCCAGCTCGCTCCTCCGCTTCGCCCAGGCGTTGGAGGAGGTCATCCAGTGGCGCTTCCGCGCGAGCGGAGACACCGAGGAGCAAGGGAAGAAGGGCAAGTGCGCGCATGGCGCGGAGATTAATCGCCGCCCACCTTCGAGCCGCAATCAAACCGACGAAGAGGGGCTGGTCCGCGTTGACGACGAACGAAAACGAAAGCCGAGCGCCGAGAGCAGCAGGAGGAGCGCCATGGACACGCCCCCATCCTGGCCCGCGGCGCAGCCACAGCCCGAGTCCGGAGGAGGCGGCTGCTGATCGGTCACGAGCACGGTGACGGTGTCCTCGCTGCTTCTTCCGCGGGTGTCCGTCACCTGGAGCCGGAAGGTGAGTGCCGTCTCCTCGTCCACGTCGGGCGTGTTGAACATGGCCTTCGAGCCCGCCAGCATGAGGTTCACCGTGGGGCCGTCCACCTGGGTCCAGGTGTAGCTCAGGTCGGTGCCCTTCGACTCCGAGCCGTTGAGCGTCACCCCACTGCCCTCACGCACGCGCTGGTCCGCACCCGCCCGGGCCTGCAGCGATGCGTCCAGGACGGACACGGTCACCTTCACCGGTTGGCTCTCCAGCTTTCCATCGCTCACGATGAGCTGGAAGACCAGATCCGTCTTCTTGTCCACGTCGGGCGCGATGAAGGAGGGCGAGGCCGTGTCTTTGCCGCTCAGGGAGACGATGGGGCTGCTCAGCTGCTTCCACTTGTAGACGAACGTGGTCGTCCCATCCTCATCCGTGGCGCTCCCCTCGAGCGTCACGCGGGTCCCCTCGTCCACCGCCGCCACCGGCTTCACCGAGGCCACCGGCGCATGCTCGCGGTTGTTCACCTTCACGGTGACGGTGAAGGGGGCGCTCAGCTCCTCGCTGTCGTCGGCGACGACCTGGAAGGTGAGCACGAGCGTGTCCGTCACCTCGGGGGCAACGAAGGTGGCCTTCGTCGTGGTGGCACCGTCCAGGACAACCGCGGGCGTGCCCACCTGCTTCCACTGGTAGCTGAGGGTGTCCCCGTCAGCGTCCGTGCCCGAGCCTCGAGGGTCACCGTGTCCAGCTCGAAGACGCTCAACTCCGGCTTGGCTGTCACCGTGGGCGCGTGGTTGCCTGCGGGCATGTCGCGCACCCGCACGGTCACCGAGTCTGGCTGGCTCGTGTTCGCCTCATCGCGCACCCGCAGCTCGAATCGCAAATCCGTGTCCGCCGTCACCTTGGGCGCGACGAAGGTGGGGCCGTGCGCGCTCGCGTCACTGAGCGTCACGAGCGGGCCCACGGTCTGCTTCCACTCGTAGGTGAGCTTGCTGCCCTCGGGGTCCGTTCCGCTGCCAGAGAGCGTCACCAGGCGCCGCTCGTTGACGGTCTGATCCGGGCCCGCGTTCGCCACCGGCACCCGGTTGAGGCACACGCCCCGGTGCGCCCCCAACGAGCTGAAGGGCGTGTTCACCAATCCCTCGAACTGGAGGTCATCCAGGTCCCAGCCCGTGGCGCCCCTGTCGTCGTCCGTGCCGATGCGGAAGCGCAGGCGCACCGTCTTCCCCGCATGGTCGGTACCGAGGTCGGCGGTGGCTGGCGCGAACGCGGGGTAGCCGGGACTCTGGCCTCCATACGCCTTCTTGCCCGCGAGCGGGTTCTTCCCTGACGTCACGAGGGTCGCGTTGTAGGTGGGGTTTACCCGGTCGCCGATATCCACCCAGCTCCCCCGTCATCCGCGCTCAGCTCGATGACGGCGCCGTCGTAGAAGGAGTTCGAGCTGGACACCGTCTCGAAGACGTAGCGCTGCTGGAAGGTGAACCGGAACGCCTTCGTCTCCGACACCTGGAGGGGTGGCGAGACGAGCACGAGGTCTCCGGGCAACCCGTTGTTCGGTCCCCGGAAGAACCAGTTCGTGCCCGTCGAATCGAGCTGGCGCGTCCACTGCGAGAGGCTCGCCGGGCTGGCCCTGATGGCCCACGGGTGATCGGGTATCTCCACCGTCTCGAGGGTACTCGTCTCCGGCAGCTTGTCCGTGTTCACCCGGAACACCGTCGTGTGCGTCTTGTCCCCAGAGACCTGCTGCTCCTTGTCGCGGTAGTCGATGCGCAGGGTGACATCGCGTGGCTTGGCGGAACCCACGAGCTTCATCGTCAGCTCCGCGCTGGTGTTCTTGCCCGGCTCCGAGGCGGGAAAGGTCACCTCCTGTCCCTTGGGGAAGGAGATGTCCGGGTCCAAGCTGGAGAGCGTCATGCTCGTCTGCGTGAGCTTCTCGGTGCCGTTGTTGCGCAGCGTGACGTGCACGCGCGCGGTCTCGCCCGTGTCGAGCACTCCGTCATCGTCACAGGAGTCCGCCGTCCCCGTGGAGTCGAGCAGCTCCACGCTGACGAACGTCACGTCCTTGCCCGTGGCGAAGCTGAAGGCTTCCACCGGAGCGAGCAGGAGGAGACCCACCACTGCGGCGATGCATGGTTTCAAGGTACGGCCTCCAGGGTTCAGGCGCGGCCCCGGATTCTAGCCCCCTGGCTCGAGAATTTCACGGCAGGGAAGCCACCGCCACTTGCGTTCAGACCTTCATTGCCTCAGGCGCCACTCCTGCGACGACGGATGGGCCTCCTTCGCTTATTTGGACTCGACCCGTCCGAGCTGCCCGGCGACGCCCGTCAGCGCGTTTCGCGCTTGCTGCCGGCGGAGTCTCCGGGGTAGAGCGCGGTGCGGAGGTAGGCCCAGGTGAGACGCTGCACGGCGGCCACTCGCTCGGGGTTCTCGTCCGTGGTCTCGGCGACGTCATACCCCGAGACTCGCCCAGCCCGTGCCCCGCGTCGAACAGGGTGAGCAGGGACTTGGGGCTCGGGGAGAGGAAGTAGGGATCGGCGTGCCAGTCAGCGCCCGCGACCGTCAGGTAGGCCGAGTCGTCCTTGTCGCCGGCGACCACGAGCGCGGGCGTCGTCATCGTGGAGAAGTCGATGGTCGAGAAGAAGGGGTAGTTCTCGGCGGCGAACTTGCTGAGGGCGTCGCCCCTGCCGGGCGCGGCGAGCAGCACGCCCGCCTTGATCCGGGGCTCGGCGAGGTTCACTTCCGTTCCGCCATGGGAAGCCGTGTGCCGCGCGCCAAGCAGCAGGCTCGCGGTGTGCCCGCCCATCGAGTGCCCGATGACGGCCACCTTGCTTCGGTCCAAGCGCCCGGCGAGTCCAACGACGGCGCGCTCGATAGCGTCGAGTTGGTCGAGGATGCGCTTCATGTCCTGGACCCGCGCTCGCCAGTACAGAGGCGCATCGGGATCCTTGGAGTCGAGGGTGAGCGTCTTCGAGTCGAGATGGGTGGGCTGGATCACGACGAAGCCGTGTGCCGCATAGTAGTTGGCGAGTGGGGCGTAGCCGTTCAACGAGGAGAGGTGGTTGGAGCGGCCGTGGCCGTGCGAGAGCAGGATGATGGGCAGTTCGCTTCCGGTCACGGGCGCGGAGACTCGCACCTGGAGCTCGACGGCGCGGCCGGGAGCTGGCAGCACGATGGGGCTGACCGAGAGGACCGGCGTGGGGGCGCTGAGGGTGTTGGTCGCGGAAGTCGATTCGCTCATGATTCTGATGTCCTTTCGAGGGCTCGGCCCCGTGAAAACGCCCGGAGACGAGAGCGCGAACCATGCCGCGCGGCGCGATCCGGGAATTGGAAGGACCGGACATTTTTCATCGCTCCTTCCGCGCCGGATTGAACGACCGAGGTGGACGCGCGAGGATACGAGGATGTCTCGCACGATGGACTCCGCCGCCTTGAGCTTCCCGATTTCCCGCTTCGTCGAAGACGTTCGCGGTGTCGTGCCAGTCACTGGACGCGTCAGTCACGAACGGCTGCCCGACGGAAGAACGATCCTTGTCTTTCGAGTGTTCGAGGAGGGTCGCAAAGGGGATGTGTGCATCGCGGGCCCGCGAACACGGGCGCTGTTCAAGAACGCAACCGGCGTCACGCGGGCGGTCATGCTTCAGTTCAAGCCAGGCTGGTCGGAGCAGCTCCTGGGCGTGGCGGCGAGCGAGCTGACGGACCGGATCGTGCCGCTGGAAGACCTCTGGGGCCGTTCGGGCGGCGACCTCTGCTTCGAGCTGCTCGCGGCACGAAGCCTGCCGGAGATGCTCGAGCGACTCTCCCATGCGATCGCCCTTCGTGCCCAGCAGACCTTCGATCCGGCATCGGCACGGCTCGCTCGCCGCGCGGTTCGCTTGCTCGAAGGAGACGAGGTTCGGGTGGAGAGCGTGGCGGAGCAGCTTGGTGTCACGTCGCGGCATCTTCGCCGCGCCTTCACGGAGAGCGTCGGCATCGGGCCGAAGGATTTCGCGCGGGCCGTTCGCCTGCGACGTGCCGTGGGGATGGCGGCGACCTCGAAGGACTGGGGACGCATCGCCGCGGACTCGGGCTACTACGACCAGGCGCACCTCATCGCCGACTTCCGGGAGCTCGTCGGGCTCACACCGGGCGCCTTCGTGAAGCGTGCGGAGCCGGAGCGGGTGTCAAAGGATTCGACACGGAGGACTCGACCAAAAGGGCGCGTACCCCAGTTCCTTCCAGGGCACGATGCACCACCTGCGAAAGGGGAATGAATGCCTGCCTACGTGGTCGTCGAAGTCACGGTGAAGGATGCGGAGACGTACGAGAAGTACAAGCAGCTCGCGCCACCGACGATTGGTCTCTACGGAGGCCGCTATCTGGCGAGAGGCGGCAGGACCCAGGTGCTCGAGGGCTCGTGGGACGTGCCCCGGTTCGTGATCCTCGAGTTCCCCAGCTACGAGCGGGCCCAGGAGTGGTGGAACTCTCCCGAGTACGCCCCAGCCAAGGCGCTCCGTCAGGCATGCACCCAGACGGACATGTTGCTGGTGGACGGCCTGCCCCCGGGCGCGGATCCCGCGGCCACGTCCACGAAGTAGGATGGCTTCAGGAGTTGCGCGAGCAGTACCGCCGTCCAGGATGTGTCACGAGTCCTTTCGCCCAGACGCGTGGGCCCCTCCGTCCAGCACCTCGCGGAGGGTCGTGGCCTGGAGGGCCCGGTCGAACCGCCTGTCGAGGCACCAACCACGCCAGCCGGACCAGCGGAGGGCCCGGCCGTGCTTTCAAGTCGTGTACGTCCTCGTCTGCCCCTCTGTCCCGTCTGCGAGATGTCATTCTCTCGGAAGGGTCCTCCAGCTGGTCCGCTCAAGTCGGACGAATCGCCTCGGACGAATCGTCCGACACCTTTTCAGACACCTTTTCAGCGTGGGCGGCACCTGTCCTCGTCCTGCGTCCCGAAGGAGGGTCACCCGGCCCACGCGCCGGTGATGGAGGCCTTGCGCGAACTCTTCGAGCGCGACAGCGAGGGCGGCCGGGTGGTGTTCGCCTACGACACGCGCAGCTTCGTGGGCATGGTGGGGTGAAATGCTGGCTGACTCGTCCCGGGCAACCGCTAGCCGAGCGCGATCATGTCGGGCCGGTCGCGGTGCTGATCGGCCCAGCGGCGGAGCTCCGGGGGCAGGCGCCAACCGAGCGAGACCATCTGCGCGAGCACGGGGTACTTGGGCGCACGCTGGGGCAAGGTGGCGAGCCAGTGCTCCGCGGTGACGAGCCACATGTCCGCCGCCGACCAGCCACTCCGGGCGATGGTGGGGCGCGAGAGCACCGAGACGCGCTGGCCCAGTGCGTCCAGCGCGCGCTGGACGCGCTCCATCGCCTCGGTCTTCACGGCACTCCAGGCCTCGGAGGAGTGAAGCGCGTGGTACCGGGCGCCGAGATCGGCGATGGTGCCCAGGGCGACGTCGACGAGCGAGGCGACCTCGAAGACGGCGAGCGCATCATCGGGCTCCGAAGGCCAGAGCCGCGGAGCCGAGGGGTAGGCCCGATCGAGGTAGTGGGAGATCGCGGTCGAGTCCCCGAGGACACGCCCATCCGCCTCGACGAGGACGGGGGTCGTCTTGAGCGGGGAGAGGCGGCGCGACTCCTCGAGGAACTCCGGGTGGGCACGCACGCTACGCAGCTCGACGGGGAGCCCCTTGTGCGCGAGTGCGAGGCGGGTCCGACGGGCGAAGGGGGAGATCTGGATGTGGAAGAGGATGCGCATCATCAGGATGAAGTTCAGACTTCCCCGTCAGGCAGGAACGTGAGTAACAACTCGTCGTCGGGGTTGAGCGGGCGCCAGCCGGGCGGCGGCGGCGTGGCAAGGAGTGCATCGCCGACTTTGTCGGCGCGCTCCTTATGCGTTTCTGGTGTGTAGGTACCCCAACGGGCGAGTGCCACGGCAACCTTGAAGCGGTTTGCATCGTCCAGCACAGCCGGCCAGCCGTTGGGGAGTGCTTCGGCCAACTCGCGCACGAGCTGGCCGCGCACCAAACGTGTGACCCGGCGGCTCCGCTCCGCCTCGGCCACCATTCCGCTGAAGACCTGCACTGCGGCGAGGTCATCCCTGCCAAGCTCCTCGGCCAGCGCCAGCAGCGAGGCAGTGGGGCGCGCTTCGGCGAAAGCAGTGAGCGAGTCGTAGCCTCGCTCGCGGACTCGCTCATACAGGCGCGCCTTCCAATTGCCCTCCCAAGAACGATCCTCGCTCATGGTCCTCTCCAAGAGGTGAAGTTCATCGGGATCTTGTACTCCTTCATGTACCTCGCGACGATGTCCAGGACCTCGTTTCGCGTCAACATCCGGCCCGCTCTGGACTCGGCTTTTCGTAACACCTCCATGATCATCCAGTTCCACTCACCGGGCCATGCGCGCCCCAGCTTCCAGTTCCCACCACCGTGTATTGCCTGGTGATGTGCCTGCTCCAGCTTGACGCAGAACTTGTTGATGTCGATCTCGCCGGTGAAGCCGCGCTGCTCGAACCACTCGCGGAACTCCTTGGGCAGCACGTGGTGACGGGGAGGCTCGGCCATGCCGGCCCCCGCTTTGCCCGTCACGCGCATGCTCGGCCGTGAGGTGGCAAACCAGTGCGGGGACGTCTTTGCGGCGGCCTCCACCTGCTCGGGCGCCAGGGAGGAGAGCGCCGTCATGGCGGGCTCAGCCGCTGCTGCCAGCGCCCCAGGTCCGCGAACATCCGCTCCACGCTATAGAAGTGCTGGGTGCACACGGTGTCGGCGAGGTGGAGCAAGTCGAGCCAGACGGAGAGCAGAAGGGAGCCGAGCAGGGCGGCCTCGAGCCGAGGGCCGGCCGGCGCAGCAGGGCGAGCTGCATGTCTGGGTCATCCACCTCCGAAGCAGCGTTGGCTAGCCGGGTGGCGGCGGCGAGTTGGACGTCCATCCACCGCAGTCGCGCGGTGCCGTAGTCGGTGTAGCGGAGGAAAACACCGTTTCCGCCGACAAGGCTCCGGTCACTGGCGTTGAGTCGGGCGAACTCGCTGGAGATGCGGCGGGTGGAGCCCGACACTTCGCGAATGGCACCACGAAACGCCAACTGGGCTGCGAGGGCCCTCTGCCGCACGTCCTTCTCCAGGCTGTCCGGGCCCACCGTCGTTGTCTCCTCCCGGGAGGTTGGGCTCCGGTGCAGCCGCTGCGGAGCCTCGGGCTCGGGTGGCGCGGGACGGGTGCCCAGAGCTTCGACGCCGGGCCCCGTCGAAGACACGGGCGGGGCAGGCTCGCGCGCCGAGTAAAGCAGGTTCATTCCTCGACCGGGCGGCAGCCCTGGTGACACGCAGCCAGTGGACAACAGAGCCAGGGCGATCAGCGGGCCCACCCAAGTGGCCCGCGACAAGTCAGCGTGCATTGTCCACTCCTGTACTATCCTCACGGAGGCGAAAGCCCTCGGGCGCAGCGCGTCTACGGCGAGAACACGTTGCTTCCGGAGGAGATGCCTGTTCCCGTCCTCCTGGGTGAGGCACCCCACCGCATCATGGTGGAGTTCGAGGCGACGACGAAGCAGGCATGGAGGCCTACCGCCGCCCGCGGGACGCAACGAGCACATGTCGAAGCCCCCGATTGCCGAGTTCGTACAAATCGTCTGACACCTTCTCCGGACACCTTCTCCGCTGTTGACGAGACGTCATTCTCCCGGAGGGGCCTCCAGCAGGTCCGCTCAAGTCGGACGAATCGCCTCGTACAAATCGTCTGACACCTTTTCAGGGCCACCAACTCCGTGCTTGGTCTCTTAGACTTGCTCCATGGGCGTGTCCTTCTTCTGGCTGTCTCTCCGCATTCCCCCCGAACTCACCTCCAGGGTCGCCACGCGTTTCGCCGAGGCCGTAGCCGCCTCGCCCGTGAGTCGGACCGCGCAGCGGGTGCTTGAGCGCTGGCGCGAGTCCCCCACTCCCTGATTCCCGAGTTCGTTCCGGATCCCGCTCGTCCCGGTGCGCTGACGCATGCCGAAGGGACCGTGGATTTCGAGGAGTTGTTCCGCCCGGAGGCGCTGAGTGAATTCGGGCGAGAATTCTTCCTGAGAGGGGTAGCGCCTGAAGAATGGGGCATCGAGCTCGACTGGGAGCGAGCAAGCATCATCATAACCGACCGCATCCCAGCCGCCGCGGCCTTGTACTTCGGACTGGGCGCGGAGCAAGTGGCACGATTGCCGGGCCACTTTGGCGCCCTCTTCGTGGCGCCGAGCGATGTCGGTCAGGTCCTGCCCCTCGTGGACTCCGTGATCGAAACACCCTCGCCGGAGATGCTCACGCGAGCCCGGCGCTGGTTGGACCGTGGCAATAACGAGTTCACCCTACCTGAGGAGCTGTTCGCCTTCATTCCCCGCGCTCTACGGACCGCGCACGCACGGCATGAAGGATTGTTGCTGCTCACGGCCAGAGGTTGAGCATGCCTATTTCAGGCGCACTTTCCGCGTGTCGTGCCGGAGCGCGTCGCTCGGCCTGGTTGGAGGACATAGCCATGCGTTTCCGAGCGTGCATCGCAGTTCTGCTCTATGTCTCAGCCTGCGCGACGTCAGCGCTGAGCCCGGAAGAGCCCGTGGACCGTGACCCGAGGCTCGCCAACCTCCAGCGAGCATCGGAGTTGCCATGGACAGATGGGGGACGGTGCGTCGTCCAGGAGGCTTCCCAGCCTTGGCCCGTTCTGGCGGAGCGGTGCTATCAAGCCCTCGACCATGAACGGGTTGAGTTTCACGACACCACGGGAAGATGCTCCATGGCTTCTGCTGGGGCGGCTGCCATGGGGCTCGGGGTCTGCGTCCTGGCAGCACCGGAGATTGTCGTGGGGGCGGTGGTGGTGACGGGCGTGGTGGTGGTGGGCTTCGCCATCAAGGAAGCGCTGGAGTATGAGAAGAGGGGCCGCTCCCAGGTCAGGCCCGCTCCAGAGACGCGCCCAGTGCCCGAGACACGCCCGGTGCCTGTAACGAAGCCGGCCCCGCCGAAACCCTCGCCGGAACAGAAGCCCAAGCCGGAGCCAAGGGGGCCGGACTTTCCCCCTGTAGCGCCCCCCGAAACCTCGGAGCGAGATCGCAACAGGTGCGAGCCCGTCTCCCGGCCGTACCATCGCGGCGGTAATAAATTGCACAACAAGTGCGCCGACAGAATTCCGAACAACAGTTTTCCCGGCGGGGATGTGTTCGTGAATGGGAAAGACTTCGACGCGCTGCAACTGGCCACGCGTACGCTGTGGGAAGTCAAGACCGACAACTTCGACACGTACCCGCCCGACCTTCGGAGAATTGTGCTCGACGATCAAGTGCTGAAGTTGCAGTACGAGCGCGCACTTGCTCTGGCTTGTAGATTTAACTTCCGGGTCGGCGTGCGAAGTCCCGCACACAAAATCGCTTTGGAACTCGCGGATCCAGAACTCAAGGGCCTTATCGAAGTCATGGAATGGTGCTGAGATGCCTGCCATACAAGAAAATGAAATCGCCATTATAGTGTATGCACCCGCACTCGTGGGTGATGATGGTCGCCCTCTGGCTGTCGTTCAAGGAATGGAACGGGCGTTCCCTGGTTTGCGTCTGGAATGGACAATTTCTGGCGAGGGGAAGCTGCTCCGACTACCGCAGCGCGAGGCATGGCTCGCTCAAGGGAGGCAGACCGGACGGGGATTTCGGCTCATTTGCAATGGCGACGAGAGCTACCGGGTAACGGTTTCTGGATGGAACAAGCCAGAGGGCCTCTCCCCGGCAGGGCAGGCACAGTTTGAAGTCCATGCAGCCTTGCCGCTCAATGCAACCGGCATCGCAGCGGCAGTGGATGTGCTGGAGGCCATGGCGGAGGGTTCTCGCGCGTTCTGGGGGCACGCGACGCCTTTCCGTGCGGGGGTGGACATCGCGCACCAAACGAAGAATCGGCCAGACGACCTGGAACCTCCACCCCGAGGGCTGCCAGTGCTCAAGTCCCCTAGGGCTATGCGCTCGCCCGAGATTCCGCATCGCCTGGGGTGGCTGAGCTACTGGTCGGCCGCTGCTGCGGATGCCATTGGCTTCCCGGACTCTACCCGCGATTCGGAGTTGCTTTCGCGCGCACGGCGCACCGCGACGGGTGGGTGGATCGTACAACTCACAGATACCCCGCTCGACCTGGACAACCCCTCGCACCTGGACGCGCTCAAACAGGCCTACGAGCGCTTCCCTGAGATTGGCGGGCGCTTCGCCCCTTGAGGTGCGGTGTGCCGTCCTCACCGTGGCGTGGGCAACGGTGAATAGGGTGCTTCCATGGAGTGGTCGCATGGCACGCTGGAACTGCTGCGGGTTCGCGGCCCTGTTGCCGTGCCCGACGTCTCGTCAGAACCAACCAACTGGATAGAACAATGAATAGCTTTTTCCTGGATTACGGTGGCAGCTCTCGGGAGGTTTCGTTGGAGATGGAGATCCCAGAGGAATGGAATGACCCTAATTCCCCTGCGAGGAGAGGAGGTTGGTTGTCTATTGGTCCTGATGATGGGCATATAACTGTCGTGGACCGCTTCTTTGCACCCGATAGGAAGGTGGATGACAAGCAGCGCTACCTGCTCTGTTGGCACGACAACGTCGGTTGGTGGGATTTGCATACGCCAGAAGGTACCTGCTTGCGTTCTTTTCAAGGCCAGCAGAGGAACATGGCACGGCTTTTTGACAGACTGGATAGAGACATTGATCTTTCTGCTCCAGAGAGGAAAATCGCGGTCCTGCTTGAGTCACCTCATAAGGATGAGTATGACAATGAACTGCGCCCGCTCGGACCGGCGAGAGGCGCGACAGGAAGAAACTTTCAGAAGTACTTTGTTTCGCATGTGGTACCCATGCTCGGACTCGCTGGGCTGGATTTGAGAGATGCGGTTTATCGAATCTACTTGGTGAATCCGGTGCCCTACCAAGCTTCGTTGAGATATCTCATATCATCACAAGGAGCGCGTAGAAGGCTTGGTGACAAGCTGAAAAACGAAGTATGGAAAGTTCTGTGGAATGCGGGATGTCAAACAGACTTTGTGGGCCGCCTGATGGAATATCGGCCGCAGATTGTCTTGAACGGTTGTACGAAGGACGTCAAGCAACTTGTTACTTGTGCGTTGAATAGCCGTGGCTCAGAATTTGGGCTAGAGCAGCACTTCAATGTTTCTCATCCATCAGATTGGCAGAGAGCCCTGGCGCCCTTCAAGAGTGGCAGGGCCCATTTGTGAGTGTCAATAAAATTGACGCTTGGTGGGCTCTATATCTATCTATGGCAGGACGACCTTCTGGTCGAGACGTTTCTGGTGGTTTTAATAAAATACGTTCTTGGTCAGCTTGACCTTACGGGGAAAGGGGCGGAGCGTGATGGGACGGGGTGACGAACCCGAGGAGAATCAAGGCGTTGGCGGGTAACAGCGCGTCCTGCCTAGGGTTTTCTATCGCCTTGTTCACGGGTTCGCTTCCCGCCGTCTCCACCACGCGGCGAAGCATCAATACGACTCGGTGGCCTCACCCCAGGTGCGCTCCCGGTGGAGCCGGGCGCGCAATTCGGACACCACCTCGGTATGCGCGGCGGACACCTCGTGCCGCTCCTCGGGGTCCTCTCGGACGTCATAGAGTTCCACGCGCACGCCCTCGCGCGTGGGCAGCTCCAGCAGCTTCCAGCGGCCCAGGTAGAGCCTCGGTGTCTGGCGCGCTCCACCGTCTCCTCCCACTCGGGCTTGAGTGAAAGGTCCCCCGTGCCGGGCTCCGCCCTCATGGTCTCGTAGAGCCAGGGGTAGGGCAGGCGGAACCGTTGGTAGCGCTGGCCATCCCGCTCCGAGAACCAGATGTCCGTCTCGATGAGCGCGGGCAGTTCCTCCAGCGCGGAAGGCTCCCTCCCCGGCGTGAGCTGGGAGGCCAGCGAGCGCCCCTGGAAGCGCGCCGGGGCCTCCACGCCCAACAGCTCCAGCAGGGTGGGCGCCACGTCGATGGCCCGGGCGCGCGCCGCTACCTCCCGGCCCGCCGCCACCTTCCCGGGCCAGCGCAAGATGAAGGGCACGCGCAGGGCCTCGCCGCCCCACAGGTGTTCCCCATGGCCCATTCCCCGGTCGCTCTCCTCCAGGTGCTCGCCATGGTCCGACAGCACCACCACCAGCGTGTCCTCCGCGAGCCCCCGCCGCTCCAACTCCTCCATTGTCCGCCCCACGAACGCATCGAAGGCGAGCACGCTCGCGTCGTAGTTGGCCACCAGCGCCGCCTTGTCCGAGTCACTCGGAGGCGCGCGCGGCGGCTCCATCTGGGGCGTGGCCCCGAAGCGCCAGGGTCCGCTCTCTCCAGGTGCGAGGAATTGGCCCTCGTGTGGATGCGGCGCGGCGTAGGGGAAGTGCGTCACCGAGGCGAACACGAGCAGCGCGAAGGGCTCGTCGGAGCCGAAGCCCTCGAGCGCGCGGCGGGTGCTCGCCGCGAGCGGGGAGGGGTCGGTGAGCTCGGGAAATTGCTGCCGCTCGGGGAAGAACGAGGGCACGAGCGCGGTCCACGGCAGCAGCGTCACCTGGGTGATGAGCATGCGCTGGCGGATGAGCTCGGGGAAGTTGAAGGCGGGGGCGCTCACGTGCTCGAAGCCCAGCGGCAGCCGCGAGAAGATGTCGCCCGCGTAGTCGGACAGCACCTCCGTCCGCCAGCCCGCCTCGCGCAGCGCGGTGGCGAGCGTGGGAAAGGATTGAGCGCGCGCCTCGGGGCCCACCATGGTGTGACGGATGGGGTGCTGGCCCGCCCACTGCGAGCTCAGCAGCGTCGTCCACGAGGGCCCCGTGCGCGGAATCTGCACGAGCGTCTCCTCGAAGTGACTGCCCTCGCGCATGAGCCGATCGATGTGCGGCGACGTCGGGCGAGGATAGCCATTGCCCGAGAGGTGATCCGGCCGCAGCCCATCCGAGGCGAGGATGAGCAGGTTGGGGCGGCGGGGTTGCTCGGAGGAGGCCACGGAGCGGGGGTTCCACGCGAGCAGCAGTCCCATGAAGAGTGCGCCCAGGACGGCCACCCCCAGGGGCTTCAGCGCGGCCGGTGCGCGCCGCGGCGTCTGGAGCTCCCCCTCGATGCTCCCTTCCGAGGCGCCAGAGCGCCAACACGGGGGCGAGTGTGAGGAGCAGCGCGGCCAGGGCCCGCCAGGGCGCGGGAGACGTCTGACTGACAGCCAGCAGCAGGGCCCTCGTCCATTCCGCGCGCGTGTAGAGCGTGGCGGCGTAGAGGTGGGGATGGTGAGCCATGTCCCCCAGGAGGACGAGGAACGCCAGGAGCAAGCTTCCGCCGAGTCCCCACAGGAATGCTGTGCTCCAACGCTTCACGCCCACTCCCCACGCACCCAGCCCCAGGCCGAGCCCCGCGAGCAGCCCCAGCACCGTATGGGCCGTGAGAAGGCGGGCCACCTGCCCCAACACCACGTGCCGCCACTCCCGCCACACCAGCGCGGTGAGCTCGGTGTTCTCGTTGCCCTGATAGCCCAACTGCATGTTGAGCACGGCACACAGGGTGTAGAGGCCGATGAAGGCGCAGAGCCCGCCCCGACAGGCCCAGGTGAGCACACGCACGAAAGGGAGCGGGGTCGCGGGCCTCATCTCACCAGACAGGGTGTTCATCGGGCAGTCGACTGACACCCCCTGGCCCGAATTTCAGGCGACTCGCCGGGTGGTGTCCGACACCTCGGAGAGAGGCGAGCGAGCATCCTGGGCTCGTCTGGTTGCTCGGGCAGGGTGTCCCAGCGGACAGGCTTCATCGAGCCGGTGAGGTCAACCCCCGCTCCTCGAGCACCGCGAGGACGCGGGCCACGCTCTTGTCCACGCTCTCCGAATCACTGCGGATCAAGATCTCGGGCGACTCGGGCGGCTCGTATGGATCCGAGATGCCCGTGAAGTGGGGAATCTCACCCGCCAGGGCCTTCTTGTAGAGCCCCTTCACGTCTCGACGGATGAGGACCTCCAGACTGGCTTGCATGTACACCTCGAGGAAGGGGATGCCCTCCTCGGCCGCCAGCCGTCGCACCTCGTCGCGCGAGTCGCGATACGGAGAGATGGCGGCGGAGAGCACCGCGATGCCATGCCCGGCGAGCCGCCGCGCCACGAAGCCGATCCGCCGGATGTTCTCCTCGCGGTCCGGCCGGGTGAAACCCAGCCCGCGCGAGAGGAAATTGCGGATCTCATCCCCATCGAGGATGTCCACGGAATGTCTGGGCACCAGTCCGCGGCCCACTTCCTCCGAGAGCGTGCTCTTGCCCGCGCCGGACAGGCCCGTGAACCAAAGGATGAAGCCCTTTGGCCGGACGGCGTCGTCCCCTGTTGGTTTCACCGCAGCCTCACTCCCCAATGACCTTCAAGCCGGGCATCCAAGGTACCACAGCCCCGCGCGGGGGCTCATTGCCGCCGATGCATGGCTGAACGGTGGTTGAGTGCTGCCCCCGTGGGCCCGCGGTGCTCCCCATGGAAGTGCACCCGGCCTGAGTTCCGGCGCCCTCAGGTCCGCATCAACCGGCGCGTATGGCGGGCGATCTGCTCCTCTTCCTCGCTGGGGAGGATCTGGATCGTCCCGCGCGAGCCGGGCGCCGAGATGACTCCCTGACCGTCCCGGTTGCGGCCGTCATCGAGCACCAGCCCCAGAGGGCCGAGCATCGCGCAGACGCGCTGGCGCACGATGGGACTGTTCTCGCCGATGCCTCCCGTGAAGACGAGCAGGTCGACGCCGCCGAGTACCGTGGCATAGGCGCCGATCGTCTTGGCGATGCTCCGCACGAAGACCGAGAGCGCCAGCGCCGCCGGCGCATCACCGAACCCCGCGGCCCGCGTGAGCTCGGACATGTCGCTCGTGCCTCCGGAGAGCGCCTTGAGCCCCGAGTCGTGGTTCACCAGGGACTCGAGCCCCTCGGCATCCAGGTGGCCCTGGCGCAGCAGCCAGAGCAGCACGCCGGGGTCGATGTCGCCCGTGCGCGTGCCCATGGGAATGCCGCCGGTGGGGGTGAACCCCATGGTGGTGTCCACGGAGAGGCCGTGCCGGAGCGCGGCCGGCTGGCTCCGCTGCCCAGGTGCGCCACGACGGTGCGCTCGGGCACGCGGGGCTTGAGCCGCTCCACGATGGATTCGTAGGAGAGCCCGTGGAAGCCGTAGCGCTCCACGCCCTGGTCCCGGTACTCGCGCGGTACAGGGAAGACGGCCGCCTCCTCGGGCAGGGTGCGGTGGAAGACCGTGTCGAAGCACGCGAACTGGGGCACGGATGGGTAGCGCTCGCGCGCGTGGTGGATGAGTTCGAGCGCCGGCGGCACATGGAGGGGCGCGAAGTGCGTCGTCGCCTCCAGGGTGTGAAGGACCTCGTCGGTCAGTGCCCGGTGCTCCCGCAGGTGCGGCCCTCCATGGACCACGCGGTGGCCGATCGCCACGGGTGGGGTGTGGCCGAGGGACTCGAGCCGGTCCATGGCCCGATCGAACGCCTCGCGCTGGGTGGGGTAGGGCGCGGACTTCTCGAACACCTTCTGTCCGTGGGCGTCCTGGAGGGACAGGGTGCCCCGCTCGCCCCCGATGTGCCGCACCACGCCCTTGAACAGCACGGCCTCATGGCCCTCGCGGTGCACATACACGCCGAACTTCAGCGAGGACGAGCCACTGTTGATGACCAGCAGGGGGCCGTTCATCGCGCCGTCCAGTTCCAGTCGCGCACCTCCGGCAGATCCTCGCCATGTTCGGAGACGTGGAGCTTGTGCCGCTGGAGCACCTCCGACAGCCGCTGCTCGGCGTCCTTCACCCGGTGGGCGGTGGCGCGGGAGTGGCGGATCGCGTCGAGCGCCAGCGTGTAGCGATCCAGCTTGTTGAGCACGGTCATGTCGAAGGGGGTCGTGGTGGTGCCCTCCTCCTTGTAGCCGTGGACGTGGATGTTGCCGTGGTTGGCCCGGTTGTAGGTGAGCTTGTGCACGATGGTGGGGTAGCCGTGGAAGGCGAAGACGACGGGCTTGTCGCGGGTGAAGAGCCGGTCGAAGTCCTCGTCGTTCAGCCCGTGGGGGTGGTTGCCGACGGGCTCCAGGGTGAAGAGGTCCACGACGTTGACGACGCGGACCTTCAACTCCGGCGCCCACTCGCGCAGCACCGTCACCGCGGCGAGCGTCTCCAGGGTGGGCACGTCCCCCGCGCAGGCCATCACCACGTCCGGCTCGCCTCCCGCCTCGTTGCCCGCCCACTCCCAGATGCCGATGCCCGCGGCGCAGTGGCGCACCGCGCTCTCCATGTCGAGCCACACCGGCGCGGCCTGCTTGCCCGCGATGATGACGTTCACGTAGTTCTTCGTGCGCAGGCAGTGGTCCGCCACGGACAGGAGCGTGTTGGCGTCCGGGGGCAGGTAGATGCGGACCGTGTCGGCGCGCTTGTTGGCCACGTGGTCGATGAAGCCGGGATCCTGATGGGAGAACCCGTTGTGATCCTGCCGCCACACGTGGGAGCTGAGCAGGTAGTTCAGCGAGGCGATGGGCTTGCGCCACGCCGGTCCCTGGCGGACTTGAGCCACTTGGCGTGCTGGTTGAACATCGAATCGACGATGTGGATGAACGCCTCGTAGCAGGAGAAGAAGCCGTGGCGTCCGGTGAGCAGATAGCCCTCGAGCCATCCCTGGCACAGGTGCTCGCTCAACACCTCCATCACCCGGCCCTCCACGGAGAGCGACTCGTCCACGTCCTCGTAGCGGGCATTCCACCGCTTGCCGCTCGCCTCGTAGACGGCCTGCAAGCGATTGGAGGCGTTCTCGTCCGGCGCGAACATGCGGAAGTTGCGCTGGGAGAGGTTGCGGCGCATGACGTCGCGCAGGTACTTGCCCAGCACGCTCGTCGCGCTCACCAGGTGCGAGCCCGGCGTGTCGCACTCCACGGCGTATTCGCGGAAGTGGGGCAGCACGAGCGGCACCAGGAGCTGTCCGCCGTTCGCGTGGGCATTGACGCCCATGCGCAGCCGCCCCTTGGGCGCCAGCTCCGCCAGGTCCTCGCGGAAGGTGCCGTGCTCGTCGAACAGCTCGTGGGGCTTGTAGCTGCGCAGCCACTGCTCGAGCAGCTTCAAGTGCTCGGGGTTGGTGCGCACCTCGTCGAGCGGGACCTGATGGGCGCGCCGGTGCCTTCCACCGGCTTGCCGTCCACCATGGCGGGGCACGTCCAGCCCTTGGGGGTGCGGAGGATCAACATGGGCCAGCGGGGCCGGGTGGCGTCGTTGTTCTCGCGCGCCTTGTGCTGGATGTCGCGGATCTCCCGGTAGAGGGTGTCGAGCACCTCGGCCATCCGCTGGTGCATCGTCCGCGGGTCATCTCCCTCCAGGACGTAGGGGTGGTAGCCGTAGCCGCGGAAGAGGGCCTCGAGCTCGTCCGGTTCGATGCGCGCGAGCAGCGTGGGGTTGGCGATCTTGTAGCCGTTGAGGTGGAGGATGGGCAGCACCGCGCCATCGGAGATGGGGTTGAGGAATTTGTTGGAGTGCCAGCTCGCCGCCAGCGGGCCCGTTTCCGCCTCTCCGTCTCCCACCACGCAGGCGACGATGAGGTCCGGGTTGTCGAAGGCGGCGCCGTAGGCGTGCAGCAGGCTGTAGCCCAGCTCGCCGCCCTCGCTGATGGAGCCGGGCACCTCCGGCGAGTCGTGGCTGGGCACGCCATAGGGCCAGGAGAACTGGCGGAACAGCCGCTTCACCCCATCCGTGTTGCGCTCGATGTTGGGATAGGTCTCCGTGTAGGAGCCCTCGAGGAAGGTGTTGGCGATGATGCCGGGGGCGCCATGTCCCGGGCCAATCACATACATCATGTTGGCCTGGTTCAGGCGGATGATGCGATTGAGGTGGACGTAGATGAAGTTCAACCCGGGCGTCGTGCCGAAGTGCCCGAGCAGCCGGGGCTTGAGGTCGTCCAGCACGAGCGGGCGCGTGAGCAGCGGGTTGTCCTTGAGATAGATCTGCCCTACCGAGAGGTAGTTGGCGGCGCGCCAGTAGGCGTCGATCTTCTCCAGCTCCGAAGCACTCAGTGGACCGGACATGCGCGGCTCCTCGCGGGCGGTGGGGTGTGGCGGGTGCGGCCACGGAGCCGATTACCAGCCGTGCGGGAACCAGGGGCCGCGGGACGAAGAGGGGCGTTCGGCAGATGACTCTGGCGCGCGAATGCCGTTCCAGCTACGCACGCACCGAACACGGGCCGTTAGTCTGCGGTGTAGGAGAGAACGAGTGATGACAGAGCACGGTCCAGGTCCTCAGGAGCGGATTTCAACGGGCGTCCCGGGCCTCGATGCGGTGCTGCACGGGGGGTTTCGCCGGGGCCGGACCTACATGCTGATGGGGCTGCCGGGCGCGGGAAAGACGATCCTCGCCAATCAGACCTGCTTCCATCACCTCCGGCGGGGACACGGGGTGCTGTACGTCACCTTGCTGGCCGAGTCGCACACGGATCTGATCTCCAACCTCGAGCCGCTCTCGTTCTTCGATGCCTCCCGCATCGGGCCGTCCGCCACGTACGTGAGCGCGTTCAACGTGCTGGAGCAGGGTGGCCTGGATGGCCTGCTCGCGCTCATCCGCAAGGAAATCAAGGCCCGCGACGCCTCGCTGCTCGTGCTCGATGGCCTGGTGGCCGCCGAGGAGATGGCCCCGTCCCCCCAGGCGCTCAAGAAGTTCATCCACAACCTCCAGGTGGTGACGAACCTGTTGGGGTGCACCACCCTCATCCTCACCACGGGCGGTGGCAAGGGGCTGCGCGCCGAGCACACCATGGTGGATGGTTTGATCCTGCTGCGGCAGCGCACGCTGGGCGCGCGCATGCTCCGGGAGTTGGACGTGCGCAAGTTCCGGGGCAGCGCGCACCTGCTCGGCTGGCACAGCTTCGACATCACCGACGACGGGCTCGTCGTCTACCCCCGACTGGAATCGATTCCCCGCGAGGATCTCTCCAAGTCCCCCTCGGGCCAGACGCGGTGCGCCTTCGGCATCACCGGGCTGGACGCGATGTTGCGCGGGGGCATTCCGTCCGGCTCCTCCACCCTCCTGTATGGCCCTCCGGGCAGCGGCAAGACGCTGCTGGGCGTGAGCTTCCTCGCGCAGGGGGCGAGCCAGGGCGAGCGCGGCCACCACTTCGCCTTCTACGACTCTCCGGATCGCATGCGGCTCCAGGCGCGCGGCGTGGGTCTGGACCTCGAGCCCTTGATCGAGCGCGGTACTCTCTCCATCAGCTACCATCCGCCCCTGGAGAACGTCCTCGACAAGCTCGGGGTGCAGTTGCTGGCCCTCATCCGCGAGCGGGGCGTGCGCAGGCTCTTCGTCGATGGGTACGACGGGCTGCAGAAGGCCAGTGCCCAGAAGGGCCGGGTCACGCGCTTCCTGGCGGCGCTCGTCAACGAGTGCCGCCAGCGAGACGTGACGTTGCTCTATACGGCCGAGACGTCGTCCGCCTTTGGTCCGGAGCTGAAGTTTCCACTCCAGGGCCTGTCCCTGGTGGCGGAGAACATCCTCTATCTGCGCTCCGTCGAGTTGCGCTCCCAACTGCGCCGCTTCATCTGTGCCATGAAGGTGCGCAACAGCGATTACGATCACTCCTTCCGCGAGTTGATCATCGGGGAGAAGGGGTTGGCCGTGGGTGAGATCATCGAGGACGGGCAGCAACTCCTGACGGGACAGGCACGAGTCCCGACGCACCGGGACCAATAGGCATGGGCCCCATCCTCATCGTCGATGACGAATTCGGCATGGTCGAAACCATCCGGGATCTGCTCCAGGACGAGGGCTACCCGACGATGGTGGCGTTCGACGGACGCCAGGCGCTGGAGCGCATGGCGCAGGAGCGTCCCTCGCTGGTGATCGCCGACTACATGATGCCGTTGATGAATGGACCCGAGCTGCTGGACGCCATGAAGAAGGCGCCCGAGCTCCGGGACATCCCCGTGGTCATCATGAGCTCGGCGCCCCCGAGCTTCTGGCGGCACCTGCCGTGTACCGCCTTCCTGCCCAAGCCCTTCCGGTTGGCGCCCTTGCTGGAGGTAGTCCACCAGATCATCGGCGCGCCTCCGGGGCGTTAGGCGTCGATGGGTGGCGAGGGGGCGCGGGCTCCCGGTGGAACATCCTCGCCAGGAGCCGCTCCGCGGCGTCCGCGAGCGCGTCGCGAGACAGGCGCGACTCCTCGCCGAAGAAGCGGTTGCCCACGTTGGAATCGAGCACATGGGTGGCCAGCAGCGCGAAGGAGGCTTCCTCGTCGAAGGTCGTCTCGGCCGCCAGCACGCGCTTGCCCGGGTCGAGCCCCTCCTGATCGAAGCGGCCCTCCCAGCGCTCGCCCAAGGTGACGGAGAAGTACTGCACGGCCACGTTGCCCGGACGGGACATGTGCGAGACGGCGACCACCGCGCGCAACTGATCGCGCTCCTCCGGGGTCATCCGCTGCTTCCAGGCCTCGACGGTGGCGTGCATGGTCTCGAGCTGATCCCTCGCGGCGTCCTCGGCGTTGCGCAGCAGATCCGGCGCCTGGGCGCGGACATAGGCGGCGAGCGCCCCGGTGGAGACGGTCGCGCTCGAGAGGACCTGGTCGATCAGGTCGCGCGCCTGGCCCAGGAGGCGATGCTGGCGGGTACGCTCCTCGGAGGAGAAGGCCCGCCGCGCGAGGCTGGCCTCGGTGTCGGTGACGAGCCGCCGCAGGGTGGCGAGCCGCTCGCACGTGGCCTCGTCGAGCACGCCGCTCTGGCCCGACAGCAGCACGTAGAGGGCGAGGGGCAGGTGGGCGAGCGACTTGAACTCATGGTAGCGCCGGGTGCGCGCGGGGCCCTCGTGGCGCTCGCCCCGCATGCGCAGGATGAGCACGTCGTCGATCTGGGCGATGACGGGGCCCATCTGCGCGAGGACGGCGTCCCGGCGCGCCGCGTAGGCGTCGCGGAAGGCCGCGTTGAGGGCGGCGAGTGGATCGGAGGGCGGCAGCGCGGCGGGCAGCTCGGACATCCTCGAAGCCTAACGTCCCCCCGGTCCGTTCCGCCGTGTCTCGTTCAGACTCCGCCGCATGTGGACATGCGGAATGTTCACCTCCACGAACGGCTCGCCGTACACCTCGTAGCCGAGTGTCTCGTAGAAGCCCGCCACGTGGGCGCGCGCATGCAGGGTGACTTCCCGGAAGCCCCTCGCCACGAGCTCCTCCTCCAGGGCACGCACCAGCCGGGCGCCCAGGCCGGTCCGCTGCCGCGCGGGCTCGATCGCCATCTGGAAGAGCCGGCCCGAGTGCTCGCTCTCCGGATGGAAGAGCACGCACCCGACGACCCGCCCCGCGTCCACGGCCACCAGGTGCAGGCTCTGCGCGTCGAAGGGGAACTTCACCGAGGACCGGTCGAAGCCGAGGGGGGCCCTCAGCACCGGTAGCGCAGCTCCAGCTCCTCCGGGTACAGCGGGTGCTCGGTATCGATGAAGGTCAGCTGCACGCTCGCTCCTCGTGCGCCCGGGCTCTCGGGGGGCGCGGGGGCGGACCCTACAGCATCTCCCCGGCCGGGGGCGCGGGGTGAGGATCTCGCAGCCCTCGCGCGTCACCAACACGGTGTGCTCGAACTGGGCCGACAGGCTCCCGTCCTCCGTGAGCACCGTCCACCCGTCCGGCAGCACCCGGATCTCCGGGCGCCCCAGGTTCACCATGGGCTCGATGGTGATGACCATGCCCGAGCGCAGCGTGATGCCTGTGCCGCGCCTGCCCACGTGCGAGACGTGGGGCGGCAGATGCATCTGGTGGCCGATGCCGTGTCCGCCGAACTCGCGCACCACGCTGCAGCCCTCCTGGCGGGCGAGCTCCTCGACGGCGGCGCCGATGTCTCCGAGCCGGGCCCCATGGCGCACCACCGCCACGCCCGCGTCGCGGCACCGGCGCGCCACGTCCACCACATGACGCGCCTCGGCGGAGACCTCGCCGATGAGGAACGTCGCCGAGGTGTCCCCGTGGAAGCCCCCGAGGCACGTGGTGACGTCCACGTTGATGATGTCTCCGGGCGCGAGCCGCTCGTCCGGGCGGGGGATGCCGTGGCAGACGACGTGGTTGCGGCTGGTGCAGACCGCCGCCGGAAAGCCCTTGTAGCCGAGCTGGCTGGGGGTGCCGCCGCGCCGCGCCGTGTCCTCGCGCACCCACGTGTCGATGTCCGCCGTCGAGATGCCCGGGCGAGCCGGGCCGCGACATGCGCGAGCGTTCCGGCCGCGGCCCGTCCCGCGTGGCGCAGGCGCTCGATATCCATTCCCTTGAGCAGTGGAATTCCCATGGCGGGGCAAGGTGGACCTGGGGCGTCCGGGCGTCCAATGCTGTCTTGGCATTGGGCCCGGAGTCCGGAGAGGCGCTAGAGTCGGGGCCGTGAGCCTCACGCACCTCCAGTCCTTCGTCGCGGTGGCCGAAGAGGGCCACGTGGGCCGCGCCGCGCGCCGGCTGCACCTGTCCCAGCCCCCGCTCAGCCGTCACATCCTGTCGCTCGAGGACGAGCTGGGAACACCGCTCTTCGAGCGCACGCCGCGCGGCATGCGGCTGCTGCCCGCGGGCACGGCCTTCCTCGCCCATGCCCGCCGCATCCTCGCCGAGGTGGACGCCGCGGTGCTCACCGTGCGCAAGGCCGCGGCGGACGTCCCGGAAACGAACTGACGGCCCCGCGCACGACGCGGTGCATCGCGGCCGGGTGCCCGCCCCCCGGCATGCCGGCCCCCGGTGTTTCGGCGGAGAAGACCTTGGAAGTGTGGCCGCTCGGGCTTACTCTAGAAATAGAGTCCACCGGAGCGCACATGGCCGATTCCTCCCAACTCGATCTCTTCACCGGGGCGCCCAGCCCCACTCCCGCCAAGGGACGGCGGCGCGGGCAGGGTGAACCCGTCGGTCCCGCCGAGCAGCCCGACGACGTCCGGGCCCTGGGCGAGCGCCTTCCCCCGGCGCTCTACCTGGGCACCTCCTCGTGGACGTTTCCCGGGTGGAAGGGGCTCGTCTACGACCGGGAGGCCACGCCGGCGCGGCTGTCGCGCGAGGGGCTCGCCGCGTACGCCCAGCACCCCGTCCTGCGCACCGTGGGGGTGGACCGGACCTTCTACGCGCCCATCCCCGCCGCCACCTTCGCCGAGTACGCCGCCCAGGTGCCTCCGGGCTTCCGCTTCCTCGTGAAGGCCCACGAGGCCTGTACGCTCGCGCGCTGGCCGGTGCATGCGCGCTATGGCGACGTGCGAGGTCAGCCCAATGCCCGCTTCCTCGATGCCGCCTACGCGGCCGACCTCGTCGTGGGGCCGTGTGTCGAGGGCCTGGGCGAGAAGGCCGGGCCCATCGTCTTCCAGCTCCCGCCGCAGGACGTCCAGGAGTTGGGCGGCGTGGGCCCCTTCATGGAGCGTCTGCACACCTTCCTCGCCGCGCTCCCGCGGGGCCCGCTGTACGCCGTCGAGGTCCGCAACGAGGCCCTGATGACGGAGGCCCTGGGCCAGTTGCTCGCCGACGCGGGGGCCTGCCCCGTGCTCGCCGTCTGGAAGAACCTGCCGCCCGTCGAGCGGCAGACCGTCCGCCTGTGCGCCTTACAGGCACCCGCGCTCGTGGTGCGTTGGATGCTCCCGCCGAACCTGGACTACGAGGAGGCGCGCAAGCGCTACTTCCCCTTCGACCGGCTCGTGGACGAGGACCCGCGCACCCGCGAGGGCATCGCCCGCGTCGCCACCGCCGCGCTGAATCTGGGTCGGCCCGTCTTCGCCACCCTCAACAACAAGGCCGAGGGCAGTGCCCCCCTGTCCGCCATCCACCGGCGCGCAGCGTCATCTCACGCACCGCGTCCAGTTCCACCGTGACGCCGTGAGTCCCTCCGAGTGTGGAAAGAAGTAGGACAGTGTGTGGGACTGAAGGGACGTGGAGCATGGCACGTGGCTTGCTGAGGGAGAGGGTATGAGATCGGTCCTTGTTGCGGCTTTGGTGGCACGCATGGCAGCGGCCGGTGGTGCGGGCCCTGGTGCCGAGGCGCAGGCGCAAATCGCGCCAGCGGGTGATACCTGGGAAGACGTGCGTAAACATTTCTCCGCCCTGCGAAACGAAGTCTCCACCTTGGAGGCCGAGTTCCAGGCGGCTCGGGAACAGCGGCGCCTGGACGCGGTGCGTCGGCATGAAGAGGCTGACCGCATGCGTCGTGGCCAGTAACGAGGGGGACGAGGACGCCGGGTTCGATCCGGAGGCGCCGGTGGCGCTGCCGTTGGATGGGAACCTGGATCTGCATCCGTTCCACCCCCGGGACGTGAAGGACGTCGTCACCGAGTATCTCTGGGCGTGCCGTGAAGCCGGGGTGCTCGACATCCGCATCATCCACGGCAAGGGCACGGGCGCGTTGAGGCGCACCGTCCAGTCACTCCTCCCCAAGCTTCCCGAAGTGGAGTCCTTCCGGTCCGCGACCGAGGCCGATGGCGGCTGGGGCGCGACCTGGGTGCGGCTCAAGCCCCGGGAGTCCTAGGCCCTAGTGCGTCTTGGGATGGTCCTCCGGAAGAAGTTTCAGGACCTGCCGGTAGAAATCTTCCCGCTCGTGGAGGGGATCCACCGCGTAGCAGCCGCCCGGCGAGCCCTCGGGCCCCGGTGGCACCACGGCCATGACGCGGGCCTTGGGGCAGATGTCCATGCAACTCACCTTGAGCACCTTCACCTCGTCGCCGTGGCCTTCCGCTTCCAGCCGGCGCTCCAGCCACTTCCTCAAGTCCAGGTTCTTGTTGCCCGAGCACTTCTTGCACACGAGCACGAAGCCAGACTTCCAGGGCGGGCGCACGGGACGGGCGTCGGACATGAAGGCAGGGTAACGACCGGCCTGCGCTTTGGCCCAGCCAGGGCGTGGGCCCCCTCGGAAAGCAGGGGGCCGGGCGGCCTCAGGACAACCAGAAGTAGGCGGAGGCGATGAGGGAGCGCTTCTCGGTGACCTTGGCCTTGTTGGCCGGTCCGCGATCTGCCGATCCTTGGCCGCGTAGCGCTTCTCCTCCTCGTTGCGCAGCGAGGCGAGCTTCTTGCGGTACTCGCGCTCGAGCCGCTCCGCGTGGGCGCGCGCCTTCATGCGCTCGGCGGGATCCTCCTGGGTGCACACGTGGCGGCGCGCCTCCTGCCAGGCCTCGCGCGCGCTCCACCGCCTCGCGCGACTCCAGGAGACAGTCCTCGGCGAAGCGGTCCGCGCGCTCGCGCGCCGGTCCAACTCCAGGGCATTGCGGCGCTCGGCGGCGCGCAGCACCTCGTCCTTGGCGGCCATGAGCGCCTGCTCCTGCATGAGCGTCACGGACACGGGGGAGGCTGGCGGCGCCGCTCCTCCTTGCCCACCAGCTTCATGAAGTGCTCACCGTCCTCGAGCGGCAGGGCGCGGAAGCTCTTGCCGTCGCGCTCGAGCACCAGCACCAGGTGGAGCATCCGCTCCTCGGCCTTGAGGCCCGTCGTCTCGCACTTGTAGACGAACCACCAGCCCTCGCTGCCCGCCAGCCGCGCCGGCGCGCGGGCAGACCCGCCGCGTTGAGCTGCAGGTAGTTGATGGCGTCGTGCGTCCGGTCGCGCACGGCGTAGGCGGCCTTGGCCACCTGGAGCCGGCCCGAGGCGTGGCTGCCCAGCACCGAGCCCGTCAGCGCGCGCGCTCCTGCTGGCGCTTCTCCAGCGCCTCCTTCGTCTGCGCGCCCGCGATGCGCAGCCGCCGCCGCACGTCTCCGTCGAAGCGCTCCATCAGCACCGAGCGCGCCTCCGTCATGCGCTCGCTGATGCGGCCCTCCATGTCCGAGCGCAGCTTGTCGAACGCGGCGTTGATGTCGTCCGGGTGACGGCAGGACTGGTAGATGTCGAGGATGCGCCGCTCGAAGTCCACGCCGCTCTCCAGCGCGCCGAGGATTTCATCCGACGCGCCGAACACGCCGTCGAAGAGGTTCAGCTTCTTCTCGAGCAGCTCGTACAGCCGCGCGTCCGCGGCGTTGCGCCGGTTGAGGAAGTTGATGACGAGCACGTCGCGCTGCTGGCCATAGCGGTGGCAGCGGCCGATACGCTGCTCCACGCGCTGCGGGTTCCACGGCAAGTCGTAGTTCACCACCAGGTTGCAGAACTGGAGGTTGAGGCCCTCGGCGCCCGCCTCGGTGCAGATGAGGATCTGCGTCTTCTCGCGGAACTCGTTCACCAGCGCGCGGCGCTCCTCGGGGCCACCGCCCGCGTCCCCGGAGAGCAGGGAGATCTTCCCCTCGTAGCCGTTCTGCGACAGCAGGGTGCACAGGTACTGCTGGGTGCGCTTGGACTCGGTGAAGATGAGCGCCTTCTCCGGCCAGCCCTGGCCCTTCATCACCTTGAAGGTGCGATCCAGCGCGCGCAAGAGCGCCTCGCCCTTGGCGTTGACCTTGATGGAGTCGGCGAGGTCCGCGTACTGCTTGAGCTCCCACATCTCGTTCTCGAGCGTGCGGATGCTCACGGGCTTGTTCGAGGAGTCCTCCATCCACTCCTCGCCCTCCTCGGCGAACTGCTCGGCCTCCTCGGGCTCGAAGAAGCCCAGGGCGCGCTGGCCCAGGCGCGCCGCCTCCAGGCGCTTGGTGAGGTTCTCGGACAGCCGGCGCAGGGTGGGGGCGATGGCGTAGGTGGAGGAGGCCAGGAGCTTGCGGTAGCAGAGCGTGAGCAGCGTCTTCTTGCCCGGCTCGATGGCGGCCACCTCGGAGCGCCGCAGGTACTCGCTCACCTTCTCGTAGAGATCATGCTCCTCGGGCGAGGGGGCGAAGTCCTCCACGATGGAGCGGCGGTTGGTGTAGCGCACGTACTCGCGCACTGGCGGCGCAGGGTGCGCTGCACCACGGGGGCCAGCCGCTCCTTGAGCTCGGTGGCGACGTCGCCGGGCAGTCCGCCCGTCTCGCCCTCCAGCCGGTAGCGGGTGCGGAAGGCGTGCTCGGGGCCGAGGATCTGCTCGTCCAGCAGCGTGACGAGGCCGAACAGCTCCATCAGGTCATTCTGCAGGGGCGTGGCGGTGAGCAGCAGCTTGGGGCGGCCGGAGAGCGCGGCGCGCAGGGCCTGACCCGTCTTATGGCCGGCCTTGTAGGCGTTGCGCAGCCGGTGGGCCTCGTCGATGACGACCACGTCCCAGGGGATCTCCGCCACGAGCGAGGCCTTGTTGGCGGCGAACGGGTGCGAGCAGATGACGGGGAAGGGCTGATCGAAGCAGTTGCCGGTGGCGCGCACGGTGCGGCCGTCGACCATGACGGACTCGAGGTCGAACTTCTCGCGCAGCTCGCTGTTCCACTGCGCGCGCAGCACGGCGGGGGCGAGGATGAGGATGCGCGTCTTGCCCTCGGCCATGAGCTGGGCGAGCACCATGCCCGCCTCGATGGTTTTCCCCAGGCCCACCTCGTCCGCGAGCATGCAGCCGCCGCGCGAGAGCGAGTCCAGGGCGAAGCACGCGGCCTCGAGCTGGTGCGGGTTCAAGTCCACGCGTGCCTCGGCCAGCGCCCCGGCGAGCCGTTCGCGCGAGTCCGAGCTCTTGATGGTGAGCTCCTCCGCGAGCAGCCGCTCGTGGAAGGGCGTCAACGCCTGCGCCTGCTGCCCGGCCTCCGAGGAGAGTGCCTCCTCCGACGCCATCACCGCCGCAGCATCCGCCACCACCCGCAACTCCCTGAATTCCCTCGCCTCCGCCAAGCGCCTGTCTCCGTCCGTGTCGTGCGTCGCTACACAGGCGTGTAGCACGATTGGGCGGCCATTTTGGGGAGCGAAACGCATCTGTAAAGGGGTCTTCGCGGGGGCCAACAAATCGGCCCCGGCGGACTTGGCACGGATTTTTTCGGGAGCACCGCCGCGCAACCGGGGTCCACGGAGGTGCGTGCATCTCGCGGAGGCCTGGGGTACATGGGCCCCATTTCACTCCAGGTGGTGCGCGCATCCACCCCCTAGTGCGCGGAGATCACCTTGGCATAGACGCAGCGGACGCCGGCGCAACTCCGAGAATCCTACATGACCACCAGAACACTTCCTCGGAAGCTCATGGCGCTGGGCCTCAGTCTTTTCCTTGTTTCCTGTAGTGTCACCCGGCCTACTGTCGCGGCTTGGGGCCCCACCGGTCAGCACGACCTCGCCGGTACGCGCTCCTCATCCAGGAGATGCCGGATGGGCGGGTGATGCACGATTGGAAGCCGCTCGAGGAATTCGACCTGACGGCGTACCAATACACCACGAGCGCGATGAACTCGAACCGAGGCACCGTGCGCGTCTCCTCGACGGGGCTGGACGAGTACTGCGAAGGCCGACGAGTCCAGTGCCAGGAGGACTGCCTCGCGAGTAGCAGGCCGGTCTGGGTCGGGCACTGGCGATATGACGCCATCAAGATACAGCCGTGGCGCGAAGCCAGGAAGTGGTGGTGCCCAGAGCATTGCATGAAGCAAGCAGACATGTGCAAGCGGCGAATGGGCAGATGGGCCGAAGAATATGCCGCGGAGTTCAATGCGATAGAGCCCGCGGTGGATTGGATCAAGAATCACCGCGAGGAAATTCTCGCGGGCTCCGTCATCGTCATCGCTGGAGTCGCCTTCGTTGCCGCCGTCGCCGCCTCGGGCGGAGGTGTTCTCATCCTGGTGCCGATCGTGCTCGTCGCGGAGAGTCCCCTCGCATTGCCCACCACTCCACACATCGTGGAGGCGACCTGGTGAGCATCCATGACGCACTGATAAGCGCATCACGATTCGCCGCATCCCGGTGGCAAGCAGCTCGACTCGAGGGCCGAGAAGAAGAAAAGCGGCGCTGGCCCCAGGTGAACGAATACAAGGCATACATTGGCGAAACAGGCCAAGTCTACCTGTTTGAAGACTACCTCAGAGGGATTCCTCCCACGCCACGCCCCCAGGTGAGCCCCGCCCTCGACGCGAGCAAGAATGCGACCTCACATGAGGTCATGCGGCTTCTCCTGAAGGCTTTCGACGAAGCGCCTGAGCCTGAACAAAAGCAGTCCGCAGCCGTCCTCATCAACCTGGTCAACTTCATCGCCGACACCGAACAACTCGCCGCGGTCGAGGACTACGTCAACAATCGCCTCGAGTATGCTCCGCTCGCCATCGCTCATTTCACGACACGTGACGAGGCGGAGGCCTGGCTGAAGGGGCTCGCGGAGCCACCGAGTCCGGTACGCATACTCATTGGCGATGAGTATTACCGGCTTGGTATTCTCGTGAAGACAACGCTCGCGGAATGTACCGGGACTACATCATAGAGCCGTACATCGAAGAACTTGCCGCGAGAGGAATACCTCCCGCGACGCCCGCATTCGAAGACCGTGTGGAAGCAGGGGGTGGTTGGAGAACCACCCCGCCTCTCCCTTTGACTTCGTGTCCATCGCTGGGGAGCACTATCTCGCGGTGCACCACAAGCGGCTGATGCGCCACACGCTCCACCCCGTGGCCTCCGCCCTGACGGAGTGGGAAGAGACGAAGCGGGCCGCCGAGCGTGAGCGGGCCCGAGATGCGGAGGCGGAGACTGAAGGAGGGGGAGAATAGCCCCACGCCTCCGCAGCACTTCGCAGGAGGGGGGCCTACAGCAGACCGCGCGCCTTCACAGGTGAAGCTCAAGCCTCCTCGTCTGGCAAGAGCGTGCGCAGCAGCTCATCGTCGGGACCGAGTGGCCGCCAGCCGGGCGGTGGCGGCGTGGAAAGGAGAGCTGCGATGACCCGCTCGGAGCGCTCCTGATGGGCTTCGGGGGTGTAGCCAATCCAGCGGCCGAGTGCCTTGCCCACGGCGAAACGGGCCTGGTCGTCCATGACGGACGACCAACCATCGGGGAGACTCTGGGACAGCATTCGAACGAGCACATCTCGCTCGAAGCGCGTCACCTGTTTGCGCTGCTCGGCCTCGGCGAGCAGCCCACTCAATACCTGCACTGCGTTGACGTCGTCCTGCCCGAGTTCTTCCGCCAATGCCACCAGCGGGACGGTCGGGCGCGCTTCGGCAAAGGCGGTGAGCGAAGTGTATCCGCGTTCGCGAACCCGCTCATAGAGGCGCACCTTCCAACTCCCCTGCCAAGAACGCTCCTCGTTCATGGCTCTCTCCAGGGGATGAGTCTCATCGGGACACAGAGCACTACAGCAGTCCACGTGCCTTCACGTGGAGGTAGGTATTGACGGCGGCGGCGCCAAAGCCTTTCGCGGACGCGCGCACGACGAGCGCTCCGCGTCGCGCAAGGTGAGGGCGGTGCGCTGGTAGTCCTCCTCCAGGCGCGCGGCGGCCGGCGCGCGTAGGCATCCGGCACCGACTCGGGCACGGCGGTGGCGGCCTTCTGTAAATCCTCGTCCAGCAGCGAGGCCACCACGGGCAGGTGCCGGGGGCGCAGGGCCAGCGTGCGCGAGAGCAGCGTGCCCGAGGCGTCCGGATCCACCAGGTCCGTGAACAGCACCACCAGCGAGCGGCGCGAGGAGCGCGCGAAGGCGAAGTCATAGGCGCGCCCGTAGTCGCTCTCCTCGAGGGCGGCCTCGGCTCGGTAGAGCGACTCGGTGATGAGGCGCAGGTGCTCGTGGCCCTTGCGCGGAGGCAGGCTCGCGCGCACGTCGCTGGCGAAGGCGAGCACGCCCACCGGTCCCCCGCGTCCAGGCTCACCTTGGCCAGACGCAGCGCCGCGTCCACCGCATGGTCGAGCTTGCGGCGGCCCTCCACGCGGCCCGCCATGTGGCGCCCGCAGTCGAGCATCAGCAGAACGGGCTGGTTGCGCTCGGGCTGGTACACGCGCACGGTGGTGCGGCCCCGCCGCGCCGTCGCCTTCCAGTCCACCGAGCGATAGTCATCACCCGGGCGGTACTCGCGCAGGGACTCGAATTCTCGGCCCTCGGCGGAGCGGCGCAGGAGGCGCTCGGCGGGCGCGTCCGAAGCGAGGGTGAGCGCGAGCGCCTCGCGCGACAGGGCGGTGAGGTCCGGGTACACCTTCACGCTCTGGGCCGCGGGCACGCGCACCTGCCGCGCGCACAGGCCCAGGGGCCCCAACAGGCGCAGGTTCATGTCCCCCAGGCGCAGATCTCCCCGAGTGAGGGGCGTGAGTGAGTAGGAGAGGGTGGCGGAGGGGGCCTCGGGGGTGAGGGAGAAGGGCTGCTCGTGCCCGCGCACGTCCACGCCCGTGGGCACCTCGTCGCGTACCCGTCCGCGAAGGGCCCGCGCGCCGCGCGATTCCACCACCAGGCGCACCGTCTGGGCGACGCCCGAGGAGAGCACGGGCTCCACCTCGCGCCGCACCGTCACGTCCGAGGCGTGTGGCGCGGCGAGAAAGTCCCCCACGCACAGCGCGAGCACCACCCCGTCCAGGGCGAGCGCGAGCCAGAGGAAGACATCCCCCGCCACGGCGAGCGCCGCGGGCACCAGGGCGAGCGCCACGAGGGCCACGGCGAGTCCCGTGGGGACGGGCCGGCCGGCGCTCACCGGGGAACCTGGACGCGCTCCAGCGTGTGGCGGAGCACGTCATCCGCGGTGAGGCCCTCCACCTCCGCCTCCGCCTTGAGCAGCAGGCGGTGATTGAGAACGCTGGGGCACACGGCCTTCACCTCGTCCGGGGTGACGAAGTCGCGGCCGTGCAGGGCCGCGCGGGCCTTGGCCGCCGCGAGCAGTGCCTGCGCCGAGCGCGGCGAGGCTCCCAGGCGCACACGCGGGTTGGCGCGCGTCTCGCGGATGAGGCGCACCGTGTAGTCGAGGATGGAGTCGTCACAGGCCACGGCCGCCGCGCGCGCCTGCAACTCCAGCAGCGTGGGCGCGTCCAGCACCCGCTCCACCTGGGGCGGGCGGCCCTGGCGCTGGTGGAAGGCGCGCACCATGTCCAGCTCCGCCTCGGGCGACGGGTAGCCCACGCGCACCCGCATCAGGAATCGATCGAGCTGGGCCTCGGGCAGGGGATAGGTGCCCTCGAGCTCCAGCGGGTTCTGCGTGGCCACCACGAAGAAGTGCGCGGGGAGCGCGTGCGCGGTGCCCTCGAGGGTGACCGGCGCTCCTCCATGGCCTCCAGGAGCGCGGACTGCGTCTTGGGCGGGGTGCGGTTGATCTCATCGGCCACCAGCACCTCGGTGAAGATGGGGCCCTTGACGAGCTGGAAGGCGCCCTCCTGGGGCCGGAAGACGTGGGTGCCGAGGATGTCACTCGGCATCAGGTCCGGGGTGAACTGGACGCGGGTGAAGCCCAGACCGAGCGCCGAGGCCATGCCGCGCGCGGTGAGCGTCTTGGCCACGCCGGGCACGCCCTCGAGCAGCACGTGGCCCCGCGCGAGGAACGCGGTGACGAGGTCGGCCACGACGTGCGCCTGGCCGAGCACCGTGCCGCTCAGGGCCCGCAGCAGCCGATCGAGGGACGAGGCAGCGCTGGCCGACGAGGGGGACGGCGTCATGGTTGCGGCTTCTCCTTGATGCCGAGCACCGTGCCGGCCAGACAGCCCAGCGAGCCCAGCAGGGCGAGCACCGCGCCGAAGCTCGGAGAGGAGCTGTGGATGATCTCCCTGCCCACGGCCGAGGGTACCTCGGTGTTGTCGGTGGAGAGCTTCATGAAGATGAGGCACCAGAGGACGCAGGCGATGGACAGGCCGAGCTGCGCCATCCAGGGCACGAGCACGTTGAGGCGCGGCATGATGCGGCGCACGCGCACGGCCAGCACGCCCACGATGCCGAGCGCGCCCAGGATGGCGATGATGCCCAGGCTCATCAGCCCGAGGATGTCGCCGTCCTCGGCCGTCTCCTTCCAGGGGGTGAAGGCCGAGAGGACCACGGCGACGGCGCTGAAGAAGACGATCTTGTCGGAGCGGCCCAGGTCGCCGAGGAAGTCCTTGAGGTCCGCGGCGAGCTCCTCGGGCGCCATGATCTGCCCGGTGGCGTGGACGGAGGAGGGCGCGGGCCGGGGAGGGACGTAGTTGACGTCGGAGGGATCCAGCTCGGTGTCCGTCTCGCGGCGGGGAGGCACGGTGGGACGCGAGCCCGTGGTGCTCCCGGGACGCACGGCCGGGATGGGGCGTCCGTTCGAGGCGCGGGGTGGGGCGCTGCGAACGATGTCCTCCATGGAGCGGATGTTGGTGACGTCATCGCTCGGGGGCGCGGAGGGACGCGAGCCCGTGGTCGGGGACACGGCGGGACGCGAGCCCGTGGGCGTGGCGACGGAGGGACGCGAGCCCGTGCCGGAGGCTCCCTTGGGGCGCACGCCCGAGGCGGTGGTGACCCGCATGCCCCCGGACGAGACCCGCACGCCCGAGGACGTGGTGACCTTCGTGGGGGCGCCGCGCGTACCAGGGTTGGTGCTGACGGACCGGGACGGAGGAGGGACCGCCGAGAGCGACCCGGTCATCTCCTCTTCTCCCTCCTCCACCAGACTTCTCCGGGGAGCATCCGACGAGATGAACGAGGCATCGATGATGTAATCGCACGAAGGGCAGATGGCGGTGCCATCCGCGACCTTGATGCCGCAGCCAGGGCATTTCAGGACCGGTACTCCTTGAGACTGGAAAGCGCCCCGCATCTTCTGGCGCCGGGGAGCCCCAAGTCAAACGGCAAGCGAGCGCTAACCCCTGGATTTTCGCGGAGAATTGGCCTACGCGAGCGCGCCATGAACTCTCTGTACGCCTCGCTCGCCGCCTGGCTGTTGGCGGGGGCCGTGCTCTCGGGTTGTGTCCACTCCTCTCCGTCCCCCACCCAGGAGGAGTCGCTCGCGGAGATCGCCCGGTGGGAGGATCGCCGCTCGCTGGCGGATGGACGGTTGGTGGAGCGGGCGCTGCGGGGCAGCACGCCGGTCCGGGTCCGGGCGTTTCTCGCGCTCGCCCGCCTGCAGGCCCCCTCGACGCTGGACGCGGTGGAGGCGGGCATGAAGGACGGCGAGCCGTCCGTGAGGCAGGCGGCCGCCTTCGCCGCCGGAGTGCTGGCGTTGTCGTGGGAGCCCCTCACCCCGGAGGAGAAGTCCCGGCTGGCCCGGGTGCTGCTCGCCAGCGAGTACCGGACGCGTCAGGAGGCGGGCGGCGAGGACCGCGCGTTGGAAGCGGAGTCGGGCGCGTACCTCACGCTGCTCGACTCCCTGGGCAAGCTCGGCACGCCCGATGCGGTGGCGCGACTGGTGGAGCGGCTGTCGCTCGGGCCCGTCCTCGCGGGTCGCGCGGCACTGGCGCTCGGGGTGGCGGGGCGTCGGGGCGCGTCGCTGGTGGAGGTTCCGATCGCCCGGGTCGAGGGGTTGCTCCAGGCGGGCCTGCCCGAAGCCACCCGATATGGAGGGGCCTATCTGCTGGCGAACCTGAAGCGCGCCGACGCCCTGGGCCCGCTGCGTGTCTGCCTGGGCGATGGGGCGCCGGACGTCCGGGCCGTGTGCGCGAAGGGCCTGGGCGACGCGGGCGCTCCGGAGGACGCGGCGGTGGTGGGGGCGCTGCTCGCGGACGAGGTGCCGCGCGTGGCGGCCGAGGCGGCGCGGACGCTCGCGAAGCTGGCCGCGAGGTGCTCGGGGGACTGCACGGCCTTGGATGCACTGGCGGGGCTCGCACCGGGGGCGGGTCGCGTGGCCCGAGGGGATTCCGCCGTGGGCCATGCGTGGCTCGCGCTCGCGCAGCAGGGCCTTCCCGAGGCGGGGCGCCGGGTGCTGGTGTCCCTGCGTCGCGCGCTCCAGGAGGCGGCGCCCGGGGCGGCGTCCGAGGGAGCGGGTGGGGATTTGATGAACCTGGACTGCCGCCTGGCGGCGGCGATGGATCGGCAACACGGGCGGCTCGACGAGGTGTTGCGCTGTGGGGGGGCCGGGTGGCGGAGGCTCGCGGTTGGCGCTGGGGCTGCGCGAGGTGGCGCGGTCCGGCGCGGCGGGGGGCGCGGGCGAGGCGGTGCGCTACCTGAAGCACGCGGATGCGCGCGTGAGGCTGGCGGCGCTCGCGGCGGTGGCGGCGCGTCCCGTGCCCGAGGCGGCCGTGCCCGTGCGCGAGCTCGTGGCGGGAGAGGACGCGGTGGTGGCGGCCTCGGCGGCGGGCACGGCCGCGGAGTTGAAGGACCTGGAGGCGCTGCCCGGGGTGCGTGCGCTGGCCGAGCGCGTGCCGCGGGAGCCGGAGCTGGCCGAGCCGGTGGCGACGGGGCTCGTGGCGCTCGCGGGGCGGGACGCGGAGGAGGTGTTGCGCGGGTGGCTGGGACATCCGCATGCGAACGTGCGCCGCGTGGCCGCCGAGGCGCTCACCCGCCTCACGGGACAACCGGTGCGGGCGCCCTTCGTGGAAGTCTCGGAGGAGGCGCACCGTCCCGAGCCCGCGCCGGCGGGAACCTCTCTCGTCTTCCGCACCCACAAGGGGGACATCACCGTGGCACTGGACGCGGAGGCGCCGTTGACGTCGGGCAACCTCGTGGCGCTCGCGCGCCAGGGCTATTTCCGAGGCCTCGCCTTCCACCGCGTGGTGCCGGACTTCGTGGTCCAGGGGGGAGATCCGCGGGGAGACGGGGAGGGGGACCGGGCTACTCCATCCGATGTGAAATCACCCACCGGCGCTACGCGCGGGGCGTCATCGGCATGGCGCTGTCGGGAAAGGACACGGGAGGCAGCCAGTTCTTCTTCACGCACTCGCCGCAGCCGCACCTGGACGGCCGCTACACGGCGTTCGGCGAGGTGACGCGCGGCCTGGAGGTGGTGGACCAGTTGCTGGAGGGCGACACCCTGCTCGACGTGGAGGTGTCGCCCTAGTCCAGCGAGGCGGGCGGGGCGGGCGTCTCAGCTCGCCACGCGGTTGGGGACCTTGCCCGGCGTGAAGCCGGCCCAGAGCGCGTTCTCCGCGTTCTCCATGTCCTCGACCTTCTTGCGGATGCGCTGCCACTCGGCGTCCTGGATGCGCAGGAAGGCCTCGGCGATCTCGGGATCGAACTGCGTGCCCGAGCAGCGCCGGATCTCATCGCGCGCCACGGACAGGGGCCGGCCCTTGCGGTAGGGACGATCCGAGGTGATGGCGTCCACCGTGTCGGCGATGGCGAAGATGCGCGCGCCGACGACGATGTCCCGGGCCTTGAGGCCCTGCGGGTAGCCCTTGCCGTCCCAGCGCTCCTGGTGGTGCAGCACGATGAGCGAGGCGTCGTGCAGGTAGGGCATCTTCGCGAGGATCTTGTAGCCGTACTCGGGGTGCTTGCGCATCTCCACCCACTCCTCGGGCGAGAGCGGGCCGGGCTTGAGCAGGATGGTGTCGCTCACGCCAATCTTCCCGATGTCGTGCAGGAGCGCGCCCTGCTCCACCACCTCGAGCTGGGTGGGCGTCAGGCCGATCTCCTCGCCGATGCGGCGCGAGTAGAGGGACACGCGGCGCGAGTGCCACTGGGTCTCGGTGTCGCGGTAGTCGAGCGCGCTGATGAGCCCATCGAGCAGGCCGTTGGTGCGCTCGACCACCATGCGCTCCAGGTCCCGGTTGATGGCCGTGAGCTCCGCGTTCTTTTCCGCCACCTCGCGCGTGAGCCGCTCGTTGGACTCCACCAGCCGGTAGTGCTCGATGGCCTGGCGCACCGCGCTGGTCAGCTCGCTGAGCGACCACGGCTTGCCCAGCAGGCGGAACACCTCGCCCCGGTTGACCGCCTCGGAGGCGGTGCGGAAGTCCGCCGCCGCCGTGAGCATCAGGCGAACCGCGCGCGGATTCTTCTCACGCAGCGTGCGCAAGAGCTCCACGCCGTTGAGCAGCGGCATCATGAAGTCCGTCAGCACCACCTGGAATCCCTGCTCCTTGGCGGCCTGGGCGGGATCCGTGTGGGTGACGACCTCGTAGCCCTCCGACTGGAGGATCCGCGACAGCGCGGCCAGAATGAGCGGATCGTCATCCACTACGAGGATGCGGTCCATGAATACAGCCTCCCAACCCTGAAGAACGGATGTTGAAGAACCGGGCTGTTATACACGGCTTCCCACCCAAAGGTCACACCCTCGGGTCTGCCCCACCGTGCACCTGCCTGCCCGACGAGCCCTCGTGATATCCCGGGGTTTTCGGAAAATGAGCACCCCCTCGCCTCACGAGCCGCTTGCCTGTCCGGCGGGGGGTGGTCTATGGTGCGCCGCAGTGCTGCACCGTGTTGTAACTCCTTGAAATTTGGAGAGTTCTCCGATGCCTAGAGCCTCCGCAGGGCCGGTCCCGGTGGTGGTCATGGGGTTGGGAGTCATCGGGCAGGAGATCGTCAGGGCGGCCCTGCTTTCACCCGAGGTCGAGCTGCTCGGCGCGATGGACGCCAACCCCCAACTGGTGGGGCGACCCTTGTCGGACGTGGTGGGGGTCGCGGGACTGAAGGGCAAGGTCGCGGGCAGCCTGGAGGCGGCCGTGGGACGGCGCAAGGGCGTCGTGCTGCTGCATGCCACGGGCTCGCGCCTGGAAGGCGTCATGGATCAGCTGCTGCAGGCGATCCAGCTCGGCCTGTCCGTGGTCTCCACCTGCGAGGAGCTGGCCTTTCCCTTCCTCAAGTACCCGGAGCTCGCGCAGAAGCTGGAGCAGGCCGCGCAGCGCGCGGGGGTGGCGGTGCTCGGCACGGGCGTCAATCCCGGCTTCGTGATGGATCGCCTGGTGGCCACGGCGGGCCGGCGTGCGGTCCGGTGCGCCATGCCACGGTGACGCGCGTGGTGGACGCGCGCCACCGCCGCGAGGCCCTGCAGCGCAAGGTGGGCGCGGGCCTGAGCGAGGAGGAGTTCTTCGCCCTGGTGGACCGGGAGCAGCTCGGCCACGTGGGCCTGGTGGAGAGCGCGGCGCTGTGCGCGCTGGGGCTGGGCATGGACTGCGACGACTTCGAGGAGGAGATCGTCCCCGTGTTCGCCGAGGAGGACATCACCGGAGGAGCCTTCCCGGTGAAGAAGGGCCGCGTGGCGGGTATCTTCCAGTCCGCGGTGGGCCTGGAGGAGGGGCAGGAGCGGGTGCGGTTGGAGCTGACGATCGCGGTGGGCGCGGACGAGCCGGGCGATCGCATCGAGATTGAAGCGGAGCCGAAGCTGGTTCTGGAAATCCGTGGGGGGTGCCCGGCGACCGGGCCACCGCACACATGCTGGTGAATGCCGCCCCGCGCGTGACGGCGGCCGAGGCGGGCCTTCTGACCGTGCTCGAGCTGCCGGCCGGTCGTTAAAGGGAGAGGGACATGCTGGACAAGAATGCGATTGGCCGGGCTTCCCCGCCATTCCTGAACGAGGTGGAGAAGGGCGCCATCCGGCGCTTCGCCGAGTCCCTCGGTGACTACAACCCCATCTACTACGACGAGGAGTACGCGCGCGCCTCGGGCTACCCCACCGTGGTGGCCCCGCCCACGTTCCCCGCGTCCTTCAGCTCGGCGGCGGACCTGCGCGAGCTGCTCGGCGTGGGCATCAAGAGCCTGCTGCACGCCGAGCAGTCCTTCGAGTACGAGCGGCCCATCTTCGCTGGCGATCGCATCTTCGTCGCCACGCGCGTGGCCGAGGTGCTCGAGCGCACGGGGCCCGCGGGCAAGATGGACGTCGCCGTCATCGAGGACGAGGGCCGCGACGAGGAGGGCAACCTGGTGTTCCGTGCCCGCCGCACCCTCATCGTCCGCGCCGCCAAGGAGAATCCGTGATGCCCGCGCGCAAGCTCTACTTCGAAGGCATTCGCGTGGGTGACGAGCTGCCCGCGCTCGCCAAGGCCCCCATCGATCGCGTGCAGCTGTCGCGCTACGCCGGCGCCTCGGGTGACTTCAACCCCGTGCACGTGGACGAGGTGTACGCCAAGAGCGTGGGCATGCCGTCCGTCTACGCCCCCGGCATGCTCGTCATGGGCATGCTCGGCCAGCTCATCAGCGACTGGGCCCGCGGCGGCCAGCTGCGGCGCTACCACGTGCGCTTCATCAAGATGGTGTGGCCCGGCGACACCGTGGTCTGCAAGGGCCGGGTGAGCGACCGCTACGGCGAGGGCGGCCGCTACTTCGTCGAGGTGGAGCTGTGGGCGGAGAACCAGCGCGGTGAGCTGGTGATGAAGGGCCACTCCAGCATCCAGCTCTTCTATTCACTCGAGGACGAGAACCGGCAGCGCTCGGGCCAGTCCCCCATCGTCGTGGACGTGCCGCGCGAGAGCCTCCTGCAGAACGCCGGCGGCGCCGCCCCCGAGGGCACCGAGGAAGAGGGCGCCAGCCTGTCGGGCAAGAAGACGACGGGCTCCAAGCCCGCCGCCAAGACGGCCACCGCCCCGGATCCCTCGAAGAAGACCAAGAAATAGGGTCTTTCCCGCCTGTCGGCCGCCCCGCGGGATGGTGGGCAATGTCCCACCCAACGCGAGGCGTCATTCCGGGTTGACTCTAGAATCAATCGACGTAACCTTCCCCTCATCCCAATTGGGGCCACGCGCCTTATTCCAGCCGTGAGCCCCCTTCTTCGGGGTTAGGGGAAGCGCCATGTCCGCCGGCATCAACACGTACAAGATCGACCTTCGGGAACTCTACTTCACGCTGTTCGAGCAGTTCGGCTTCGGCCAGGTCGCCGGACAAGCGCCGTTTGACGCCTGGGGCCCGGATGAGGCCAAGGCGGTGCTCGAGCAGACGTACCGCTTCGCCAAGGACGTGCTCGGGCCCCTCAACGCCTCGGGCGACCGGGAGGGCTGCCGGGTGGAGAACGGCTCGGTCATCACGCCCAAGGGCTTCAAGGACGCGTGGAAGGGCGTCTACGAGCAGGGCTTCAAGTCGATCGCCGTGAGCCCCGAGCACGGTGGCCAGGGCGGCCCGATGATGCTCTCGGTGCTCGTCGAGGAGATCCTCTCGGGCGCCAACTCGGCCTTCAACATGTACCCGGGCCCGGCCTACGGCGCCGCGGAGCTCGTGGCCGAGTGCGGCACGCCCGAGCAGAAGAAGCTGTACGTGGAGCGCATGCTCAACGGCACCTGGGGCGGCACCATGTGCCTGACCGAGCCCCAGGCGGGCTCGGACGTAGGCGCGGCCAAGAGCACGGCGCGCAAGAACGCGGACGGCACCTACAGCATCCGTGGCACGAAGATCTTCATCTCCGGTGGAGATCATGATCTCGCCGAGAACGTCATCCACCTGGTGCTCGCGCGCATCGAGGGCGCGGTGCCCGGCACCAAGGGCCTCTCGCTCTTCATCGTGCCGAAGATCCGCGTGAAGCCGGACGGCTCGCTCCAGGGTCCCAACGACGTCACCCTGGGCTCCATCGAGCACAAGATGGGCATCCGCGCCTCGGCCACCTGTGTGCTCAACTTCGGCGAGAACGACGGCTGTGTGGGCGAGCTCGTGGGCGGCATCGAGAACGTCGGCATGAGCCAGATGTTCAAGATGATGAACGGCGCGCGCATCGCGGTGGGCATCCAGGGCCTGGCGCTGGCGAGCACGGCCTACTTCAACGCGCTCGAGTACGCGAAGGATCGCAAGCAGGGCGCTCCGGCGCACAAGTGGAAGGACCCCACCGCGCCCCGCGCGGCCATCATCGAGCACGCCGACGTGCGGCGCATGCTGCTGGACATGAAGGCGCACGTGGAGGGCATCCGCGCGCTCATCGTCAAGCTGGCCATGCACACGGACAAGGCGCACCAGCTGGCGGGCAAGGACGACACCCAGGCCGCCTACCACCGCGGCCAGGTGGAGCTGCTCACCCCGCTGGTGAAGTCCTACGGCTCGGATCAGTCCTTCCGGCTGTGCGCCCAGGCCATCCAGGTGTTCGGCGGCGCCGGTTTCTGCCAGGACTACCCGGTGGAGCAGTACACGCGTGACTCGAAGATCTTCTCCATCTACGAGGGCACCAACCACATCCAGGCCATGGATCTGGTGGGCCGCAAGATGGGCCAGGCCGGCGGCGCGCACTTCCAGCAGTTCATGTCGGACGTGGGCGCTTTCATCGAGGCCCAGCGCGAGCACAAGATCTACGGCGAGGCCGTCAAGCAGCTCGCCGCCGCGCAGGAAGGCCTGATGGCCAGCGCCATGGCGATCCTCGGCTGGTCGCAGGATCCGGCGAAGATGACGCTCATCCCGCTGTCGGCCAACCGCTTCCTCAACATGATGTCGGAAGTGGCCGTGGGCTGGCTGCTGCTGGACGCGGCCCTCATCGCCGAGCGCGTGGGCGAGAAGGCCACGGGCGAGGAGAAGGCCTTCTACGAGGGCAAGAAGTGGAGCGCGCTGTGGTACGCGCGCAACGTGCTGCCCAACGTGGAGCAGGCCGCGCGCATGATGGCCACCGAGGACACCTCGTCGGTGGACATCTCCACGCAGGCGTTCGGCGCCATCTGAGCCCGCGCCCACGGGCGTGACACCCGCCGCCCCCGTTCCTCTTCCTTCCGGGAAGGAGGGCGGGGGCGGTCGCTTTCGCTCTACTGGGGCTCGCGCACGCCGATGGCGAGCTGTCCGAGTCCCGCGCCCTTGGCCAGCTCCATCACCTGCACCACCGTGCCGTGGGGCACGCCCTCGTCCGCCTGGACGATGACGATGGTGTCGGGATCCTTCCGCTGGGCGTCGGTGAAGGCGCGCTTGAGCTCGTCCTCGGTGACGACGTTGCCCCCGAGCACGAATCTCCCATCCGAGAGGATCGCCACGGACATGTCCGTGGCGCGCGCGGTGACGTCCGTGGCCCCGCCCTTGGGCAGGTTCACCTTGAGGCCCGTCTGGGCCCCGCCGCTGGGCGCCTGCTGCACGATGACCGAGCTGGTCACCATGAAGATGATGAGCAGCACGAGGAAGATGTCGGTCAGCGGGGTGATGTTGATCTCCGCGAACCCGACGTCGTCACCCCCCTCGGAGTCTCCGGGTATCTTGCCCATCGCCATGTGAGGAACCTCAGGTGTCCGTGGGGGAACGCGCTTCGGAGGCTGCCGCGGGGGCGGCGGGAGCGATGGCGGCGGGAGCACCCAGGGGCCGCTCGCGCAAGAGCTCGACGAACTCTTCTCCCAACAGCCGCAGCTCCACGAGCACGCGCGACAGCCGGGCCTGGAAGTAGTTGTAGAAGGCCATGGCCTGCACGGCCACGAGGATGCCCACCGCGGTGGCCACCAGCGCCTCGGAGATGCCCGTCATCACCGCGCCGGTGCCCCCCGTGCCTCCCGCCGCCACGTCCAGGCCCAGATCCTTGAAGGACTTCATGATGCCGGCCACCGTGCCGAACAGGCCCACGAACGGCGTCAGCGAGCCGATGGTGGCCAGCAGCCACAGGTTGCGGCGCAGGCGCAGGCCCACCTGGGCGCGCTCGCGCTCCACCGCCGAGTCCACTCCCTCACAACTGCCGCGCGTGCGCTCGAAGCGATCGAAGCCCGCGAGGAAGATGTCGGCCACGGCGGCGTTGGAGCGCTCGGTGGCGGAGCGGGCCGCGGCGATGTCTCCGCGCAACAGGTGCTTGTGCACGGTGTCCCCGAGCAGCCGGGAGCGCTCGCTCACCCCCCAGAGGGTGATGAGCCGCTCGATGGCCACCACCAGCGCCACCGTGGAGGCGAGCAGGAGGAAGGCGAGGGTGAAGCCGCCGATGCGCAGGTAGTGGAGGATGTCGGAAAGGCTCATACGGGAGTGGCCAGGGAGGTCGCCGGGCGCGAGACTTAAGCCATGAACCGCGCTGCCGTCGCAATCTTCCTGGCCCTCGTTTGTTCAGGCTGTCCCAAGCGCCTGGATTTCGGGCCCCGGGGCCGTATCACCCAGCCCGAGGAGCTCTTCCGCCTCACCCGCGAGGCCCAGGACGTCACGGCCACCCTCCAGGGAGACGGCAAGCTGCGCGTCGAGTCTCCCCAGGGCACGGGCACCGTGTCGGTCTTCCTGGCCGCCTCCCGGCCGGGCCTGCTCCGGGTGGAGATGTTCGACTTCTTCAACCGCCCCATCGCCGTGCTCGTCACCGACGGCCAGCGCTTCGGGCTGCTCCAATTCCAGGAGAACAAGTTCTACCAGGGGCCCGCCACCCCCCAGAACCTGTCGCGCTTCCTGCCCCTCGCCCTGCCGAGCGAGGAGTTGGTCTCCGTGATGCTCGGCCGGGTGCCCTTCATCCCCGCGGAGCGCATGACGCTCGGGGTGGACGAGAAGGAGGCGCTCTATGTCCTCACCCTGGTGCGCGGCGACGTGTCCCAGGTGCTGCACATCCACCCCCGCTACCTGCGGGTGGTGCGCAGCGAGGTCCAGGGCGCGCGCACCTATGCGCTGGAGTACGGCCGCTTCGAGCCCCAGGGCGACGCCGTCTTCCCCCACCAGGTGACGCTCCGGGCGGCCTCGGCGGACACCTCCCTGGGGCTGCGCTACACCGATGTCACGCTCAACCAGGCCCCGGACCTCACCCTCTTCGATTTGTCCGCCCCCGAGGACGTTCCCGTCGTCGAGGTGGACGAGGGAGGACAGGCCTTGCCTCCGGTCGCCCTGCCGCCCGCCGCGCCGGGCTCCTGAGTGGCTCAAGAAAAGAGCAACCCCCGGCATCTCGGGGTAGAGTGAGGCGACCGGCGGGTCCGTTCGGGCCCCCACGACCGTGACATGGCACAGATCAAGCTCGGCGAACTGCTGATCAAGGCGAACGTGCTCCAGGAGAGCCAGCTCAAGGCGGCGCTCGCGGAGCAGGCGAAATGGGGCGGAAAACTGGGAGAAATCCTGGTGCGGATGAACTTCGTGTCCGAGGACATCCTCGTCCGCGCGCTCTCCAAGCAGCTCGCCATCCCCGCGGTGAACCTGGACGCACTCAAGGAAGTCCCCAAGCACGTGCTCAACCGGGTTCCCGTCCAGACGGCTCGGGACTTCGCGCTGCTGCCCATGCAACTGCGCGATGACGGCAAGACGCTGGTGGTGGCCATCGCGGATCCACTCAACGTGCGGCAGTTGGACGAGCTGCGCGCCATCACCAAGTGCCGCATCGTCCCCAACGTGGCGGGCCGCACGGCCATCGCGCGCGCCATGGCCCGCTTCTACGAGGACGGGGGCGAGCTGGAGGACGCGGACACCAACTTCAAGGTGGTGGACTCCCATGGACGCACCGTCGTGCGGAACATGAAGGACTCGCCCGCCGCCCAGCCCGCTCCGGCCCCCATGCCGCCCATGGCCTCGCGCGAGTCGCCCTCGGTGCGCTCGGGCGCGAGCCCCGTGGAGATGCTGCGCGGCGTGGAGGAGGTGCAGCGCAAGGAGGTCGCGGCCCTCAAGGCCATGGTGGAGCTGCTCATCGAGAAGGGCGTCTTCACCCGCGACGAGTACCGGCGAAGGTCAAGCGTTAGGCCGTCCCCTCGGTCCTCTCATGCGCAAGAAGATCGGCGAGCTCCTCCTCGAATCCGGCGTCATCAATCCGGAACAGATCCGCAAGGCGCTCGGCAAGCAGCAACGCACCCGGGCCCGTGGCGTGCGGCTGGGCTCGGTCATCGTCACCCTGGGCTTCGCCTCGCTGCCCGAGGTGGCCCGGGCGCTTGCCCGGCAGGCCAACCTCCCGTTCGTCGAGCTGCCGGAGATTCCCCCCGAGGTGCGCGCGCTCGTGCCGCTCGACTTCCAGATCGAGCACCGCCTGGTGCCGTTCCGGCTCGAGCGTGAGGGGCGCGTGGAGCGGCTGCACGTGGCGGTGGACGATCCCTCGGACCTGCGGCCCGTGGAGGAGCTGAGCTTCCAGCTCAACAAGCCCATCCGTGTGCACGTGGCCGCCGAGGACGACCTGGATCGGGTGTTGGAACTGGTGAGTGGCCGGGTGGTGGATGAGCTGGAGGACGAGGACGAGCCGCTGGAGATGCCGCACGGCGGCCGGTCCGACGTGTCCCTCCTGGATTGGGAGCCGCCTGTCTCCGCGATGCCCAGGCCCCCGCCGCCTCCTCCCTTCTCCGATGAGGACGAGGACATCACCCTCATCACCCCTCGCGCCGCCACGAAGGCCCGGAACACCGCGCTGCCGCCGCCCCCTCCTCCCCAGGAGAACGGGGAGGTGCTCGACGAGCTGCTCGGTGAGGGCGTGCACGAGGCCGACGACGCGGCCCCCGAGCAGGAGTCGAGGAAGGGCGTGCCCGTGGTCGTCTTCGGAGGGGCCGCCAAGGGCACGCCGCTGCCGCCGCCCCGGCCCGAGCTGCCCGACATCTCCGAGGAAGACCTGAAGGTGCTCGAGGAGCTCGAGCGCATGGCGGATGGCGCCGAGGCGCAGCTTCACACGGAGAAGGTGAAGCCCGCGCGCATGGTGGCCAGCCTCATCCGCCTGCTCATCCGCAAGCGCCTCATCCACGAGGAGGAGTTCCTGGAGGAGCTGTCCCGGAAGTGAAGGCCCGGGCCGGCTGTTCACTGGCCCTCCCGTGCACCCCATGTCCGAACCTCTTCTCGACGTCCGCGGATTGAAGACCCAGCTGTCGCTGGACGCCGGCCCCGTGCTGGCCGTGGACGACGTGTCCTTCTCCCTGCCGCCCGGGGGAACCCTGGGGGTGGTGGGGGAGAGTGGCTGCGGCAAGAGCCTCACCGCGCTCTCGGTGATGCGCCCGGTGCCCGAGCCTCCGGGCCGGGTGGTGGGCGGGCGCATCCTCTTCCAGGGCGAGGATCTGCTCGCGCTCCCCGAGGAGAAGATGCGCCGCAAGCGCGGGCGCCACCTCTCCATGGTCTTCCAGGAGCCGATGACGTCCCTCAACCCCGTCTACACGGCGGGCGAGCAGATCGCCGAGGGCGTGCGGTTGCACCTGGGCCTGTCGCGCTCCGCCGCGCGCGAGCTCGCCGTGGAGATGTTGCGGCAGGTGGGCATCCCCGCCCCCGAGCAGCGCGTGGACAGCTACCCCCACGAGTTGTCCGGCGGCATGCGCCAGCGGGTGATGATCGCCATGGCGCTCGCCAGCGGCCCGGAGCTGCTCATCGCGGACGAGCCCACCACCGCGCTCGACGTCACCATCCAGGCGCAGATCCTCGAGCTGCTCAAGCGACTGCAGACCGAGCGCCGCATGGCGGTGATGCTCATCACCCATGACCTGGGCGTGGTGGCGGGTCACTGTGACACGGTGGTGGTGATGTACGCGGGCCGCGTGGTGGAGCGCGCCCCGGTGAAGGCGCTCTTCCGGCAACCGGCGCATCCGTACACCGCGGGCCTGCTGCGCTCCATTCCGGCGCTCCAGACGGTGGACGGGCCACCGGGGGCGCGTCCCCGGTTGAAGACGATTCCCGGCATGGTGCCGGGCCTGCACCGGCTGCCCGGGGGCTGCCGCTTCCGCGACCGGTGCGAGCGCGCCCTGGACGTGTGCTCGCGGGTGGAACCCCCTTGGAGTCCAAGCGCGAGGGCCAGGAGGCCGCATGTCACAACCCGGTGCCCGCGCCATGACCGAGCCCCTCCTCCAGGTGCGGGACGTGAAGACCCACTTCCCGGTGCGCGGCGGGCCGTGGGGGCGCGCGCGGCAGCGTGAAGGCGGTGGACGGCGTGAGCTTCGACGTGCGGCGCGGCGAGACGCTCGGGCTGGTGGGCGAGAGCGGCTGCGGCAAGAGCACGCTCGGGCGTACGATCCTGCGGCTCGTGGGGCCCACGGCGGGCTCCATCCGCTTCGAGGGCCGGGAGCTGACGGGCCTGTCCCAGCGCGAGCTGCGCCCCTTGCGGCGGCGCATGCAGCTCGTCTTCCAGGATCCCTATGCCTCGCTCAACCCGCGCATGTCCGTGCGCGAGCTGCTCGGTGAGCCCTTCGCCATCCACGGGCTCGAGCACGGCGCCGCGCGCGAGGCGAAGGTGGCGGGGCTCCTGGACATGATGGGCCTGCCGCGCGAGGCCCTGGAGCGCTACCCGCACGAGTTCTCCGGAGGCCAGCGCCAGCGCATCGGCATCGCCCGCGCCATCGCCCTGCGGCCAGACCTGGTCGTCGCCGACGAGCCCATCAGCGCGCTCGACGTCTCCATCCAGGCGCAGATCGTCAACCTGCTCGGGGATCTCCAGCGCGAGCTGGGGCTCACCTACGTCTTCATCGCGCACGACCTGAAGATCGTCGAGTACGTCTCCACGCGCGTGGCGGTGATGTACCTGGGCCGCATCGTGGAACTGGCGGACGCGGCGGACCTCTACCGCACGCCCCGGCATCCCTACACCCAGGCCCTGCTGTCGGCGGTGCCGGTGCCGGATCCCGAGCGGCGCCGAGCACGCATCCTGCTCCAGGGCGATGTCCCGTCTCCGCTCGCGCCCCCGCCCGGGTGCGCCTTCCATCCGCGCTGCCCCTTCGCCATGGAGCGCTGCCGGCGGGAAACGCCACCCCTCTACTCGCTGGAGCGGGGGCATACCGCCGCGTGCTTCCTGGTGGAGAACGACGCGCGCGAGCGTCCGGCCTCCCTCCGGAGGCTTCCCCCAGCCACGAGGGAGGGTAGGGTGTTCTGGCTCAGTCACCATCATCCCGAGGAGTACAACCGCACCTATGTGCTCGGGGGCATTCGAGTGTGTGCCCGCTGTCTGGGCACCTACCCGGTCCTGCTGGCCGTGCTGGTGGGACTGTTCAAGCTGCGCGCCCCGCTGACCTGGTCCTGGGACGTGCCGGTGGTGCTCGGCCTCACCTTGCCCGCGCTCGTGGACTGGGCCGTGGGCCGCTTCCGTCCCACCGGGGGCTCCAACGCCGTGCGCACGCTCACCGGGGTGCTGCTGGGGGCGGCCCTCGGCCGCTCGCTGTTCATCCACCTCCAGCGGCCCCTGCCCGCGGTGCTCCTGTGGCAGGCGGCCCTGGTGGCGGGCGTCGCCATACCCGTGCTTCTCGCCACCTCCCGGAAATCCAACCCGGGCCCTTGAGGGGTGACAGCGGCGGCACTCCCTGTCATTCTGCCCACTTACGGGGCCCGCCGAAGACCGTAGACCTGAATCCTTCCTCGTCCGTTGAAGCGAGCGGATGGGATGAGGCGGGGCGCGGGGCCCCGGGCTTGGGGGAATGTTGGAACCGGATCTCTCAGACGAACGGTTGATGCTCGCCTTCCGGGCGGGAGACCCCCGTGCGTTCGAGGTATTGGTGCGCAGGCACCGCACCCCGGTGTTCAACTTCATCCTCCGCTTCACGGGCCACCGCGCCCGGGCGGAAGACGTCCTTCAAGAGACGTGGTTGAAGGTGGTGCGCGGCGCACCGGACTACGAAACGAAGGCGAAGTTCACCACCGGCTGTACACGATCGCGAGGAACCTCTGCGTGGACAGCGCGCGCAAAGAGAGCTATCGGCAGGCGGCCTCGCTGGAGTCGCCCATGGCGGGCTCCGAGGGTGAGGACAGCCGTCCGCTGGGCGAGGCCCTTCCCGACGAGGGCGCGAGCCCCGAGCGCGGCGCCTACAACGCCCGGGTGAGGCCCTTGCTGGAGCGCGCCCTGGCCGGCCTGCCCGAGGAGCAACGGGAGGTCTTCGTGTTGCGCGAGTACAGCGGCATGCCCTTCAAGGACATCGCCGAGGTGACGGGCGTGTCGGAGAACACGGTGAAGAGCCGCATGCGCTATGCCTTGGAGGGCCTGCGCCGGCGGCTGGCCGAGCTCGGCGTGGATGGCGATCTGGCAGAGGATGGAAGGACGGTGGCGGGATGAAGACCCAGAATGCCCATGCGCACGAGGATCGGCTGCTGGACTTCGCCTATGACGAACTGCCGCAGACCGAGGCCCATGCCGTGGAGCAGCACCTGCAGGGGTGCTCGCGGTGCTCGGAGACCCTTCGGGGCATTCGCGGCGTGCGCCGCTCCATGGCCCGCCTGCCCCAGGAAGATGCGCCGGTGGCGGGACTGGACTCGCTGCTCGCGTATGCGCAGCAGTCCGCTCGCCGGGTGGCGGAGGGCGCCGAGCCCGCCCCTCGTTGGTGGCGCCGCCTGATGGCCCCCGCGTTGAGCATGGCGGCCGTGAGCGTCTTCGGGATCGTGGTCCTCCAGGTGAACCGCGGCGTGGACCTGAGCCCGTCGTTGCAGAGCACCGCGCAGGAGCCCGTCCTGCGGGCCGAGGTGGCCGCGGCCCCGGCCCCCGCCGCCGCCCCCGAGCAACCGTCGCGTCTCGCGGAGGCCGCGCCCTTCGCCAGTCCCCAGCGGACCGACAAGCCCTCCTACGCCTCACCCCGCGATTTCTCCCAGGTGGCCAAGTCGAAGCCGTCACCTGCGGCGCGAGGCCGGGCCGCCGAGGGAAAAGTCAGTGCGCTGACCGGGATGGGTGGTGGGAGCGCCTCGAAAGGAAAGGCTCGGTGGACTCCAACGCCGCCTACGAAGCCGGCGGCGAGCCGTCCGCGGAGAGCGTCCAGGGGATGTCCGCGCCGATGGCCTCGGCCCCCGCCCCCGCGATGGACGACGACAGCTTCCAGAAGGAGGAGGCGAGGCGCGCCCCCTCCGCGGCTCCCCCGCCGCCCGCCGCTCCAGCGAGCCAACCGGCCCGCGTGGCCAGTGCTTCGCCGCGGCCGGAGCCGTCCAAGGCGGGAGTGGCTGCCGAGGTGGGTGAGGAAGCCGAGGGCGTGTCGGCCTCCAGCGGGCGCTCGGCCGCGCGGGCTTCTCCGTCCCCCGCGGAGCTGGTGCGGCAAGCGGACCGGCCCTCCGCTCGGGAGAGCGTTCCCAGGAAGTCGTCTTCCTGCGCGCGGCCCTGGCCGCTGGCGCCCAGGGGACCCTGGCCCTGTCGGTGCTCTCGCGGTTGTGCGACGCGGAGGCCGCACTGGGCCGGCGGCGCAACGCCATCGAGGTCTGCAAGCGCGTCATGGCGACGGCGCCCGGCTCCAGTGAGGCCCGGTCGGCCCTTCGCGTCCTGGAGGACCAGCTTCGGTCGCCCGGGCCCGAGGCCGGCGGCGAGGTCGACAAGCGCTAGTCCCGCCTCGCTGGCGCGGCACGCCGCCGGCTCACGGCGGTACGGACGCGCCCTCTCCCGAGGCCGGAGCGACGAGCTCCGGGTTGTAGGCTCCCCGGAAGACCACGGGCTCGCCGTTCGGCGCCAGGAGCCGCCACGGCGCTCCCTCGGCAGACAGGCCCACCGCCTGGAGTTCGTAGGCCACGCCACCCTCCATGACATAGAGGAACACCGTGCCCGGCGGAGCCTCCGGAGGCAGGGCCTCGAGCGAGTCCACCTTCTGGATGCGGAAGGGCAGGGCCGCGAACGAGCGCGTGCGCACGGGCGTGGGCTGGCCCTGGGCCACCTGCTGGAGCTCCTGCTGCCAGCTCTCCGCGTCCTCGGGGAGGGCGCCGCGGGTCTGCAGCGCTTCCACCATGCGGCCATGGAGCGCTCGGGCCACCTGGAGGATCTTCAGGTTGGCCGAGGGGGTGCTGCGCCCCGGCACGGGACCCTCGTGGGTGTCCCAGAGGGTGAACACCAGGCCCGCGAGGACGAACAGCGACCACACGAGCCGCGCGCTGCGCCCGCGCAGGCCCTGCACCAGGATGACGCCCATGCCGAGCACGGTGGCGAGCACGGCCAGCACCAGCGCCGGCCGCGGTGGCGGCCCGGCGTGGAAGGGCTGCATCTGGGTGCGCCACAGGTGCTCGAACTCCGCCGGGCCCGCCACGACACAGATGGCGGTCAGTCCGCCGAAGACGATGCCGTGGATGACCCGGAGCGCGAGCGGTGAGGCGGAGGCGGCGTGGGACGGAGTGCGCTTCACGGGAACGGCAGGTTGAGCACGAAGTAGAACGAGTCGTAATAAATCTGGTACGCGCGCAGGAAGGCGTCGATGACGTTCATCTTCTCCTTCCCGTTGCCCAGGTCGACGCTCATCATGACGATGAGGCCGAACACCAGCACCCAGTTGATGAAGGAGTACTCCACCATGGCCTGGCCACGACGGGCGCGGCGGCGGAGCGTGTGAGTCGGCATGGGCGTCTTCATGGGCGGTCTTCCTTCGAATCGGTCTCGACGGGAGGCTGGAACTTGAAGCGCGAGGGTAGCTGCTCCTCGGTCCCCAGGGGCATCTTCTTGTCGTTCGGGGAGGGGCGTATCATGCGGGGTCGGGCATCCACGCCGTAGTCGCGCACCTCCATCACATAGTGGATGGGGGGAAACTCGATCTTCGCCAGCCTCAGGATGGGCACCTCCCGGCTGAGCCAGTACCGCTTGATGACGAGCTGACGGTAGCGGACCTCCATCGGCTCGGCCATCACCGTCCCCGCGAGCGTCATCACCCGCGCGGGCTTGCCCCGGGTGACACTCGTGTCCGGACCCGCGGACAGCTGCTCGGTGGGCGGGGGAAGGGCCGCCGGGGGCGCTTCCGGTTTGGGCGTCCCCATGAAGTGGGTCACGGCGTCCTGCTCCAGCTCCTGCAGCTTCTCGTAGCCCTGGCTGACGAACAACCGCGTCACGCCCTCCGAGCGCAGCCCCACGTCACGCGTCACCAACATGAGGTACTGCGCCAGCGGCGCCTTGAGCTCCGAGTGCCTGCCGAACTCCATCTCCACCCATACCGCGTCCCGCCCGCGCGCGTCCTTCTCCTCGCCGACGACGGCCATGCGCATGAAGCCCTGCTGGGGCCCACCATCCATCTGGTACGTCACCCACTCCCCGACGCGAGCCTCCAGCCGGGCGGGGGCGGACTCGAAGAGCATCCGGCCCTCGCGGGACAGCTGCGGCGGGGCCGCCGCCACCAGCGCCACCGACACGGCACACAGCAGCGCGCTCATGGCTTCTTCTCCCGGCGCTGCTGGACTTCGCGCGCGTGCGCCTCGCGCGCCTGGCGCACGGCGTCCGCGTTGGGCATGCCGTCCGGCCGGTCCGTTCCCACCCAGCTCTGCGACACGGCCACCTGCGAGGGCGCCAGCTCCACCAGCGTGGTGAGCACCTGCTCGGCCCCGCGCGTGAACTCGAGCACGAGGTTGCGCTGGCCATCCAGCTTGCCTCCGGACTCGCGCACCGGCTTGTAGCCCGTGGCGGTCATCTTGGAGACGAGCTCCTGCCGCACCACGTCCAGTCCCCGCTCCACCACCTGGGTGCGGTGCTGGGTGCTCCCGGCCTCGTCCCTCGAGCCCACGTCCGCGCTGAAGAGCGAGCCCTCGATCTGGATGAAGCGGCCCTTGCCCGCATCCGGCGGCTTCTCGTACAGCCAGAGATCCTTGAGCACGGTGAAGCCCACCGTCCTGTCCCGCTCGGCCCGCAGCACCACGGCGCGCTGGAGCCCCTCGCGGGTATAGAAGGCCGACACCACGGCCTCCTCCTTCAAGTCCCCCTCCACGACGACCGGGTAGCCCTGCTTGCGCCAGTAGCCCTGGAAGTACTTCGCCACCTTCTCCAGGGAGTCCTTGGTGGTGAAGTAGGCCATGCGGTGGTACTGGCCGTCGATGAGCAGATCATTGCCGATCCGCGTGTGCACGGTGCCAGGGTAGACCGCGAGCTCCTGCTCGGCCCGCGACAGAGGGGCCCAGAGGAGCAACACCAGGAGGGGGAGGAGCTTACTCGCACGACACCTTCTTCTTGTTCTTGTCCTTCTGGACGCTGGGATCAGGGGCGGGCGTGTTGGGCATGTCCGCCTGCTCGTTCTTGCAGCCCATGAAGCTGTTGCCCCGGGCCATGAACACCTTGCGGTAGAGCGAGTCGTCGTACTTCTGGGTGTCGCGGAACGGGGCGGTGTCGAAGCAGCGCTGGGCGTCGTCGTCCAGGCCAGGGTACTCGTTGAGGTTGTTGAGCCCCACCGAGGCGCCGTGCCCCGGCTTGTTGCACTTGTTCCCCTCGGCCGAGGGCTCATAGTTGTTGGCGACCACGAACGGTCCGAAGAAGTCGGGGAACACGAAGTTGGCGATCGCGCCGAGCCCGCCCAACCCCACCTTGTCCGCGTAGTTTCCTACACCCAGGAACTTCATCCGGTCCACCTGCGCGGTCATGCCGTGCAGGTCCTTGCCTCCGCTGTGCACGCCCGCCCGCTTGGGGGCCATGACGGCGTTGGCTCCGTCGGGCAGTTGCCAGCCCGTGGCGATGAGGGTGTAGCGGTTCTTCACCGGCAGGTTGCTCAGGTCCTTGCCGCCCCAGTTGTCGACGTCGAAGAAACCCTTCTGCTCCTGCTGCAGGTAGTTGCGGGGCAGCCCGAGGCTGGCGAGCTTGCTGGTGATCTCCACCTGCACCTGCCCCTTGGTGTTCATCTTGAAGTGGTCGAGGAAGTAGTTGAGCGTCTTGCCCACCGCGTTGCTGGCCTCGTCGCCAATGCCTCCGTTTCCCTCGAAGACCCGGCTCAGGTCGATGCCCGCCACGGTCTGGTTCTCCACCTTCACCTGCACCGGCTCCGCGCTCAGCATGAAGCCGAACTTGCCGTCCGGCTCGAGCGAGTCCAGGTCTTTGTATCGCTCGGCCGCTTCCTCCACCGCCGCCTTCTGGGCGGTCTCGAAGGCCTTGTCATGATCCGCGCTGCCGTAGTCGCTCAGCGTGTAGCTGCTCATCTCCCACGCCGTGTAGCGGCTGGCCTCCTGCATCTTGAGCTTCGCCCGGATGATGTCGCTCAGGAACATGCTGAACATGAGGATGGACACCAGGATGGGCACCACGAGCGCGAACTCCACGATGGCGGCGCCGCGCCGGACGGTCTTCTTGTGTGCGCGTGAGCGGAGCATGACGGTTCTCAGTGGGTGATGATCTTCGCGGGCGTGTCGCGCACGGACTCGGGCAGCGCGTTGGTGAGCTTGTTGATGAGCGGCAGCGACTCCGGCCCTGCCAGACGGCCGCCGGGCGCGGTCTCCAGTAGGGGTTGAAGAAGTTGGGCTGCTCGGTCCAGTTGCCGGGCCGGTGGTAGTACGTCTGCCCGCGCGAGATGACGCTCATGCCCGAGGAGATCTGGAAGCCGGCGATCTCCAGCTTCTTGCGATCGTTGTCCAGGTCCAGCGTCGTGGACGACGAGCCCATGGAGAAGGTGAGCTTGCCGCCGTCGTTGAGCAGGCCCGGTCGGTTGTAGGTGGCGCCGGTCTGATCCGCCTTGGAGTTGTGCAGCTCGTCCGTGCTCTTGTTGAGCAGCACCCACGTCGACGGCTGGTTGAAGTCATGCTTGCGCTGGGCCATCTCCGTGGTGCTGGGGTCGGCGCCGAAGCCCCCTCCGCAGTCCTTCGCGTAGTCGCCGGGCTCGAAGTGCGGGAAGGGCATCAGGCCTTCCCAGGCGTGGTCCTTGTCATCCGGATCGATCCGGGTGTTGGCCACGAACACGGACATCTTGAACAAGCACTTGAGCGGCGTATCCAACAGACAGGGCTTGCTCTCGTAGAGCCCCACCTTCTCGTCATCCTCGTCGGTGGCCTGGCCGGGGAACACCACCCGCCAGTGCGCGCCGCCCTTGCGCTCGCTCTTGCTCAGGGCCCAGATGCTCGTCTTGAGCGTGCTGTCCTTGTCCTCGCGCGGATCTCCCCAGCAGTCGCGCCAGGTCCGCTTGTCCTTCGAGCTGCGCTCCTTGGGGCAGCTGAAGGGGTTGTTGACGATGCCGAGCCGGCTCGGCCCCAGCTTGATGTAGTACGGGTCGTCCGAGGCGAGGATGTCTCCCTGGGCGATCATGCCCATGGGGGAGTTGGGCAGATCGTTCATCTCGCGGATCTTGTTGCGCTTCTTGGACTTGGCCCCCGTTTCGTTCTCATCCGTGCCGTAGCCGAGCTTGTAGGTGAGAAAGCGCGTCTGGCCCCACTTGGGAATGTTGTCGAGGAAGGTCTCCAGGGGCTTGAGCCAGTCGGGGATGGGCAGCAGCGCGCCCAGGGTGCGCTTGGTGACCAACGTCTCCGGGCACGCACTCGTCTTCGCGTCACAGGGGAAGCGCGTGGCGTTGGTGATTCCCGCCATCACCCGCTTGGCGCGGGCGACCTTGCTGGACTCGTCGCGCACCGTGGGGTCCAGTTCCTTGAAGGGGTTGACCGGAGAGAACGGCGTGCCGTTGGCCTGCTTGTAGTGGGTGCGGTTGTAGAGGCACTGATTGATGAGCCCCGCGAGCGTCTGCGGGATCATCGAGTCCACGTTGGGATCGTTCGCGGCGATGATCGTGTTGGAGGTGCCCAGCACGTAGGTGGACGTGGACATCATCACCGCCGTGGACGCACCGGCCATCACCCCGTTGAGCATCCGGTGCCCAGGCACCACGAGCCTGCCAATGGCGCGGTCGATGGCCGGGAAGACCTTCTTCATGACGTCGAGGATCAGCCGGACCGCCTTGTAGACGATGTCCAGCGCCTTCATGACGATGTTGACGTAGGGGATCCTGTCGAGCACGGCGCAGACGATGATCCAGTAGCTGCTGCGTGAGTCCGAGGGGAAACACGGACCGACGGTGCGCATGAACCCGAAGATGTCCGTCAGGAACGCCTGGATGGAGAACAGGAACGAGTCGAGCGACTGCCACATCATCGCCGACACGTAGTGCGACACCTGGGTGCGGTTGGTGAACGCGTAGAAGTTGAACGCGCGCGCCTCCATCGCCGCCGTGGAGTAGGCCGCCGCGTCCGCCGTGTTCTGCAGGCGGATGCGCTCGTGCACCCCATGGCCGATGTTCACCGTCGTGATGAGCGCGATGCTCAGGATGAGCATCAACAGGCACGCGAGCACGAGGGCCGGCCCTCCTGCCGCTTCATGCCCCTTCGTAGTGCACGGGTCACCATGGCTCTACAGTCCCCACTCCGGTTCCAGGTGCATCAGCCACTTGTAGTAGAAGTTCGACTGCATCCGCATGCTGTAGGTGGCCGTCAGCGGGATGAAGTAGCGCTTGCCCACGTACTTCGAGAGCAGGGGGATGCTGCCGGTGGCCAGCATCCAGAGCACGGTCATCTCCGGCTGGTACAGCGAGTTGTAGCCGCGTTGGTGATCCAGTCCCTTGACGGGCACCGCGCCCACCTCGCTCATGCCGCCCTTCTTGCTGGTGATGCGCGCGCCCGAGTCGGTGGTGGGCTTGTAGATGGCGCCGCCCAGGGTCACCCCCGCGTTGGCCGCCCACCAGGACGTGAAGATGATCCAATTGGCGAAGGGCACGCGCAGCTCGTACCAGTAGCGCACCCGGATGCTCAGCACGGTGGCCTTGCGGTAGACCTCCTCGTCGTTGTCCGGCAGCGCCAGGTTGAAGAACTTGGCGAACTTCGACTCCAGCGAGGGCACCTGCGGGTAGGTGTCCGGCCCGTCGAAGTCCAGCTCCTTCCAGCCCGCGCCCGAGCGCAGCTTCCACACGCTCTTGATGGGCGAGTACCAGGAGGGGTTCACCGTGTCGACGCGCACCTGGCCGAAGAGGTTGGAGCCGTTCACCGACGCCGGCACGCTCGAGGTCTTCGTCGAGCCCGCCTTCGGATCATCGCTCTGCTTCTTGTTCGGCCAGGCCAAAAGCTGCAGCGCCTCGTCGTAGAGCTGCGCCAGCGCCCACGTCTTGCCCAGGTGGAACAGCGTGTCCGTGCGGCCCATGGTCGGCAAGAGCGCCATGATGGCCGCGTCGTGCATGCGCTCGTTGTTGCCGTTCCACACGATGCCCGTGCGCGCCGCGCAGTACGCCGCGTACTCGGTCATCAACTTCGCCTGCTGCATCATCGTCAGCTGGATGAGACCCAGGCCCAGGAAGACCATCAGCGGGAGGACCAGTGCCGATTCGACCGCTGCCTGCCCTGAGTCCCGGGACGGGGAGTGTTCACTCATGAATACCGCCATCTAGCGACATTCATGCCAGGGGGTGTATCGGTCAGGTGGCCGTCAGAGGGGAGTCCACCGGCGGAGCAACCCGTCAGGTTTCCGGGACGGTCGACGCGGCGGGTAGGGCGAGCAGTCAACCGCACTCTCGCGTCTTTGACACCTTCCTTGACTACTGGATAACATCTCCGCCCGCTGGTGCCTCGGGCCCCCGCTTTGCAAACAGCTCCCGCACCGCCGCATTCCCGCCCCCTGCGGGCGACCCCCCGCTTTTGGAGGTCCTCAAGACATGCTGAAGGGTAAGACTCCTCTGATCATCGCGCTGGGCCTCGGCCTGCTGGCTGGAATCATCGCGTGGTCCGCCATCAAGAAGAAGGAGGCGGACGTACGCCGGGGCTGGAACCTGGTGCCGGTGGTCGTGGCCACGCAGGATCTGCCCGAGGGGACCGTCATCACCTTCGAGATGATCAGCCAGCGGCAGGTGCCCGAGCAGTTCGTCACCTCCTCGGTGGTCAAGCCGGACTCGGCCAACTACGTGGTGGGCCAGAAGGTGCTCGTGGCGCTGCAGACGGGCGACCCGCTGCTGTGGAGCCAGTTCGAGACGACCAAGGCCGCCGAGCGCCTGTCCACCAAGGTGCAGAAGAAGGTGCGCGCCGTGACCATCGACTCGCGCACCACCACGTCGGTGGGTGGCTGGGTGCGGCCCAATGATCACGTGGACGTGATCGGCACCTTCCGCGACCCGCAGACGGACGAGAGCGTGGCGGTGACGCTGCTGCAGAACGTGATCGTCCTGGCCACCGGCAAGGTGACGGGCACCACGAACGTGAACCTCATCCCCGAGTCCCAGCGCGAGTACAACAACATCACGCTGATGGTCATCCCCGAGGAGGCGGAGATCCTCACCCTGGCGTCGGAGCTCGGCAACCTCACGCTGTCGCTGCGCAACGAGGAGGACGTGGACATGATCGAGGAGCGCGGCCGCGCCACCATCACCACGCTCTTGTCGGGCGAGCGCACCCGCGTGCTCGAGCAGAAGCGCCGCGAGATCATCCAGATCATCAAGGGCAACGCCTCGGAGAAGAGCGCCGTGGGCTCCTCGGGCACCCCCTGAGGCACCGCTTGATTCCTTCCTCCCCGCTGCTGGCCTCCCCCGTCGCTGAAGGAAGTCCTCGCCCATGCTGGCCGGAATCGTCCTCCTCCTCGTCACCGGATCGGTCTTCTTCTTCAGCCTGGTGATCTTCACCGTGCTGGCGAAGGCCTACGAGCAGTACCAGGAGCGCTACGTCGTCAAGTCGATGAACGACTTGAGCGACATGTTCCTCTTCATCGATGCCCGTCAGCTGCTGGTGCTCAACATCGCCAGCATGTGCCTCCTGGGCATCCTGTCGTACATCATCTTCAACCCCATCCTGTGCGTGGTGTGCACCATCTTCGGCTTCTTCCTGCCGATCATCCTGGTGAAGCACTACCGCAAGCGGCGCATCAAGAAGTTCAACGTGCAGCTGGTGGACGCGCTGCAGGCCATGGCCAACGCGTTCAAGGCGGGCCTCACGTTCCCGCAGGCCATCGAGCACGTGGCGCGCGAGGCCCAGCCGCCGCTGGCCCAGGAGTTCGGTCTCTTCGTGAAGGAGATCAAGCTGGGCGTGCCCCTGGAAGAGGCCCTCATCAACATGGGCCGCCGGGTGGGCAGCGACGACCTGGAGCTGGTGGTGGTGGCCACCAACATCGCGCGGCAGCTCGGCGGCAACATGGCGGAGATGTTCGAGACCATCTCGAGCGTCATCCGCGAGCGCTTCCGGCTCGAGGGGAAGATCGACGCGCTCACCTCCCAGGGCAAGCTGCAGGGCTGGGTGGTGGCGGCCATGCCGGGCGTGCTCGGCCCGGTGCTCAACTACATGCGTCCGGACCTGATGGAGCCGATGATGGACCACTGGTTCGGGTATGTGCTGGTGACGATCATCGCGCTCATGGAAGTCATGGGCGTGCTCATCATCCGGCGCATCGTCAACATCGACATCTAAGGAACGGCCATGAGCGATGTTCTCACCACGACGCTGATGGGCGGCTCGGCGCTGATGTTCGCGGCGTCCGTGGGCTTCTTCGGTTTCGGCGTCTACCAGAACTACTTCTCGCAGTTCGTCTCGGAGGTGCGCGACGAGTCGGCCGGTGGCGTCGCGGGCTTCGGCTCGGTCGCCATCCGCAAGCTCGGCGTGATGAACCGCCGCTTCATGTGGCCGGGCTACGAGAACAAGATGCGCCGCGCCCTCATCCGGGCGGGTGAGCCCCAGGCCTTCAAGCCCGAGGACATCATGGCGCTGCAGGAGATCTCCGCCGCGGTGGGTCTGTTGGCGGGGCTCATCCTGGTGAACGCCATCGGCGAGAACCTGGCCTGGGCGCTGCTCTTCCTGCTGTTCGGGATGTACTACCCGCTCATCTGGGTGAACGATCAGGTGAAGAAGCGCCACCTGCTCATCTCCCGGGCACTGCCCTACAACCTGGACCTGCTGACGCTGTCGGTGGAGGCGGGCCTGGACTTCACGGGCGCGCTGGCCAAGGTGGTGGAGAAGGGCAAGGCGGGCCCGCTGCGCGAGGAGCTGCAGATCGTCCTCAAGCAGCTGAAGATGGGCAAGACGCGCGAGGAGGGCCTCAAGGCGATGATCGCCCGGGTGGACCTGCCCTCGCTCACCACCTTCGTCACCGCGCTCATCCAGGCGGACAAGATGGGCACCAGCCTCGGCAAGGTGCTGCGCATCCAGTCCACCCAGCTGCGCATCGACCGCACCCAGCGCGCCGAGAAGCTCGCCGGCGAGGCGCCGGTGAAGATGCTCTTCCCGCTCATCGCGTGCATCTTCCCCACGGTGTTCATGGTGCTCTTCGGGCCCATCGTGTTCCAGTTCATGTTCGGCGACGTCGGCGGCTAGTCCGCGCGGGGCCGGGGGCCTGGAGCGCCCATGGCCCGCCGGGGATGACCTTCCGCCCGGGTGGGGAGGGACGGTCGACCTGGAGTGGACATGTGGCCACTTGGGACTGGATTTCCAGCGCGACATCCAGTTCAAGGTCACCGAGCAGGCGGCCACGGTGCGCGACGAACTCAACCGGAGCTTTCCTCCCGAGGCGCATCGCTGTCACAATCTGGCGGCCGAGAAGGCCATCGAGCACGGGCCGTGACGCCCGTGTCCGTGTACGAAATGAAGCGGTGACTTCCCATGTCGAACGGTTCCCCTCCCACCCGTCGTCGCCCCACGACCAGTTCCTCGTCGGACGCCCCCTCGGGCGGCGCCGCGCGTCCGCGTCCCACGGCGCGCAGGAGTCCCACCGCCGCCACGCCTCGTGCCTCCGCGCCGGAGCCCCTTCCCCCGTCGGCCACGAAGCTGGTGTGCACCGCCGGCCCCTGCGCCGGTCAGGAGTTCGGTCTGGAGGAGGGCGAGTACGTCATCGGCCGTGCCAACGACAACCCCATCTGCATCCCCGACTCCTCGGTGTCCCGCCGGCACGTGCTCATCCGGCGCCTGGGCGGAGGCTGGACGGTGAACGATCTGGGGTCCGGTAACGGCACCCTGATGAATGGCGAGCCCCTGAGCGAGGAGACGCCCCTGGTCTCCGGCGCCGTGCTCACGCTGGGCGACACGGAGCTCACCTTCAACGACGCCTCCAATGCCACGATGATGATGCCGATGCCCTCGGCACCCCCCGCGCGCCCGGCTCGTAGCCGCACCGCGGCCGCTCCGGCGGCGCCCGTCGCGGAGGAGGAGGGGGACGGAGAGGCGGCGATCGCCCCCCGGCGTCCTCCGCCCCGTCCCGAGTCGCGGGCGCGCCCGGCCCGGGGCCGCGCGGCGGCGGTGGATCCCGAGGCGCAGAAGCGCAAGAAGCGCCTGCTGGTGATCTCCGCGTCCGTCTTCGTGCTCCTGGCGGGCGTGCTGCTCGTCATGAAGTTGCAGCAGCAGCGGCAGGCCGAGGCGCAGCGCCAGAGCGCCCAGGCCGCCCTGCAGCAGCGCGAGCAGATCGCCGGGCTCTTCCAGGAGGCCAAGAACCTCATCCGCGATGGCAAGTGGACCGACGCCAAGGCGCGGCTGCTGGAGCTCAAGGAGGCCGAGCCCGATCACCCGCAGGTGGGCGACTACCGGCGCGCGTGGAGAAGGAGATTCCCAACCAGCTGGCGCTCGAGGCGGCCCGGACGGCGCTGGAGCAGAACCAGCTCGGTCCGGCCTCCACCTCCCTGGCCCAGGTGTCCCAGGACACCCAGATGTTCGAGGCGGTGGGCTCGTTGCGCCGGGGGCTGAAGGACAAGGCCGACAAGCGCGTGGGCGAGGCCCTGTCGCTCCTGACGCAGAAGCAGCTGGATCAGGCCAAGGCCATCACCGACGACGTGCTCGTGGCCTTCCCCGAGCACCGCGACGCCAAGGTCGTCAACGAGCAGGCCGCGCGCGCCATCGCGGAGCGGGACGCGCCGCCCCCTCCGCCCACCCCCAAGGCGGTGCCCAAGCCGTGGGATCAAGCGGTGGATCGCTACCGCGATGGCGATCTGCAAGGCGCCATGGCCATGGCCAACGACTGCGCGTCCAAGGCCCCTCAGTGCAAGACGCTCACGAGCCAGCTCGCCGACTTCGGCATGCTCTACAAGCGGATGGAGGATCTGGATGACCGGGGCCTGACGCGCCTGCTGGACCTGGACCGGAAGATCACCAACGGCCGCGGCAGCAAGCTCGTCGCCGGGGCCGGCAAGCGCGCCGCCAACAACTATTACAAGATGGCCTCGTCGGCGAAGGTGTCCGGGCAGTGGGGCCGCGCGATGGACTATGCCCAGCGCGCCCTCCAGGCGGACCCGGGCAACACGGGCGCCGCCAACATCGTCAGCGAGATGCGCCAGAAGGCGAAGGATGTCTACATGAGCGCCTACGCCATGAAGGACACCGATCCCGAGGAAGCGCTGCCCAAGTTCCGCGAGGTCATGACCATGACGTCGCCGGATGACGAGACGCACCAGAAGGCCAAGGGCTGGGTCGAGAAGCTCAAGCGATGAAGAAGCGGCGCGCGACGGGCGAGGCTCCTCCCGCCCCTCCGGCCGGGCAGGGAGATCTGTTCGGCGGGGCTCTTCTCCCCCTGGCTCCGCCGGCGGAGGCCGTGGTGCCCAAGCCGCCCGAGCCTCCCGCTCGGCCCCCCGCGCCCGTGCCACCCGCGGCGCTGGCGGACGTGTCCACGTCGCTGTCCCCGCTGCCCGGAGCGCCCGCGCGCCCGGCGGCCCCCACGCGCACGGTGCTCACCGTGGGCGAGCTCACCCAGCAGATCAAGACGACGCTCGAGTCGCGCTTCCCCCGGGTGCTGGTGCGCGGCGAGGTGTCCGGCTTCCGGGGCGCCAACGCCCGCGGCCACCTGTACTTCACGCTCAAGGACGCGGAGGCGTCGATCGACGTGAAGATGTGGGCGTCGCAGGCGGCGCGGCTGCGCTTCCACCTGCGCGACGGGCTCGCGGTGGTGGTCGAGGGCAGCGTGGACCTCTACGCGCCCTCGGGGCGCTACAGCCTCATCGCCTTCAAGCTGGAGCCAGAAGGGGAGGGGCGCTGGCGCTCGCCTTCGAGCAGCTCAAGGCGCGGCTGGCCGCCGAGGGGCTCATTGGCGACAACCGCGTCCGGCCGCCCCGCCCGCTGCCCTTCCTGCCCCGGCGCATCGGCGTGGTGACGAGCCGCACCGGCGCGGCGCTGCAGGACTTCCTGCGCGTGTTGCACTCGCGCCACCCGCGCCTGTCCGTGCTGCTGTGCGACGCGCGCGTGCAGGGCGAGGGCTCCGCCGAGGAGGTGGCGCGCGGCATCGAGCGCCTGTCGCGCACGGACGTGGACGTCATCGTCGTCACGCGCGGCGGCGGCTCCAAGGAAGACCTCTGGACGTTCAACGAGGAGCGCGTGGCGCGCGCCATCTTCGCCTCGCCCGTGCCGGTGGTGTCCGCCATCGGGCATGAAATCGACTTCACCATCGCGGACTTCGTGGCGGACTGGCGCGCGCCCACCCCCAGCGCGGCGGCGGAGCGGCTCGCGCCGGTGCTGCAGGAGCTGGAGTACGGCCCGGCCACCTGGTCGGTGCGGCTGCGCAAGGCGGCCGAGCGCCGCGTCCTGGAGTTGCGCGGCGTCCTGGTGGAGGCGCGCAGCGGTCTGGTGGATCCCCGCCGGCGCCTGTCCACCGAGCGGCTGCGGCTGGCGGACGCCGAGGAGGCGATGACGCGGCGGATGCAGCTGGTGCTCCGGCGGCACCGGGAGGATCTCCGGGCCCACACCGAGCACCTGCAACGCCAGCGGCCCCAATCGCGGCTGGCCGAGCAGCGCGCGCGGCTGGTGCAGCTGTCCGCCCGGCTCAAGGACGCGCTGCGCGCGGACGTGGCGGCGCGCCGGGCCCGGTCGGCCCAGGCCCGCTTGCGGCTGGAGCGTGTCTCCCCGGCGGCGCGGGTGGCCGAGCTGCGCGCCCGGCTGGCCGATCACAAGGCCCGCACGGTGGCCCTGGAGAAGGACGCGCTCGCCCACGCCCAACGTCACTTCCAGGGGTTGGAGGGCCGGTTGGATGCCCTGAGCCCCCTCAAGGTCATGTCCCGCGGCTACGCCGTCACCGTCCGGCGGCGCGACGGGGGTGGTGCGTTCCATCGCGGATGTCCAGCCCGGAGAGCTGCTCGGCATCAAGTTCGCCAGCGGCGGGGCGAGGACGCTCCAGGGATGCGAGGAAATCGAGGCCACCGTGACGGCCGTGAAGGGTCCGGTGGATTGCTAACCAACCCCCTCAGGTCCCTCTGGAACCCGGAGAAGGCCTCCTCTATAGAGTCCGCCGGCTCTTTCTCTCGAGGTGGACACGCCGTGGCGAAGGACAGCAGGGGCAAGGGGGCGGAGGCGGTACCCGAACAGTACGGGGACGTGGTGCAGAAGCTCGAGGAGATGGTGGCCCGGCTCGAGGGCGGCACCCTCTCGCTCGAGGAGTCGCTCAAGTCCTTCGAGGAGGGCATCAAGCTGGTGCGCCGGGGTGAGCAGCTGCTCAACGCGGCGGAGAAGCGCATCGAGGAGCTGCTGTCCGCGGATGGACAGGACGAGGTGGTGGCGCTGCAGGCGGGCGTGAAGCCCCCGGCGGTGTCCCCGGCGCCCGCCACCCCCGCTCCGGCCCGGAGCAGCCCGGCTGCTTCCCGAGCGGCCACTCCCCCTCCCGAGGATGATGTGCCGTTCTAGTTTGTCCAGGGACGACGACCCCCCACCCCGGCCATCTCATGTCCAAGCCCAAGGTCACCATCGTCGACGATGACCGCGACACGCGCGAGTTGCTCTCGCTCGCCCTGGAGTCCGAGGACTTCGAGGTCAACGCCGCCGCCAACGGTCTGCGGCTCATCGCCTCCCTTCAACTCAAGCGGCCCGACGTCATCCTCATGGACGTCAACATGTCCTGGATCGACGGCTTCGAGCTGTGCAAGGCCGTCAAGAAGAACGAACAGTTCCGCGACATCCCCATCATCTTCATCAGTGGACGTGGGGAGCCCGAGGACAAACGGCGCGGCGCGGAAGCCGGCGCCGCGGATTATTTCGTGAAGCCCCTGGACCTGGAGGCGCTGATCCGCCGTCTGCGCCAGCTCCTTCCACAGCCCACGCCCGAGGTCACCTGACATGTCGTCTTTCGATCTGGATGCCTACCTGAACACCCAGCAGCAGCGGGTGGAAGCGCTGCTGCGCTCGCGCACGGAGGAGCTGGGGACCCATGTGCCCCCCGCCTGCTCGAGTCCATCCGCTACTCGCTGCTGGCCGGTGGCAAGCGGCTGCGTCCGGTGTTGTGCCTGAGCTTCGCCGAGGCCGTGCTCCAGCAGAGCGCCGTGCCGCGGGTGGTGGAGGACTGCGCGTGCGCGCTCGAGTTCATCCACACCTACTCGCTCGTGCACGATGACCTGCCGTCCATGGACGACGACGACTTGCGCCGGGGCGTGCCCACCAACCACAAGGTGTATGGCGAGGCGATGGCCATCCTCGCGGGCGACTCGCTCCTCACGGATGCCTTCGCCCTGGTGGCCGGCGGCCCCGAGCCGATGCGCGCCACGCTCTGCCGCGAGCTGGCCGTGGCCGCGGGCTCCTCGGGCATGGTGGGCGGGCAGGTGCTGGACATCGCCGAGGATCGGCCGGCCCACATCGACTACCTCACCCGGATGCACCGCCTGAAGACGGGCGCGCTCATCCGCGCCGCGTGCCGCATGGGCGTCATCGCCGCGGGTGGCAGTGCCGATGCGCTCGCCCGCGCGGATGCCTACGGGGACGCGGTGGGGCTCGCCTTCCAGATCGCCGACGACGTGCTGGACGTCACGAGCGACGCGTCCACCCTGGGCAAGCCCGTGGGCGCGGACGCCGCCGCCGGACGCCACACCTTCCCGGCGGTGCTGGGCCTGGAGGAGTCCAAGCAGCTCGCGGCGCGCAAGGTGGCCGACGCCATCGCCGCCGTGGCCCCGCTGGAGCCCCACGCGGGTCCGTTGGCGGCGCTCGCGCGCTATTCGGTGGAGCGCAGCTCGTGACGGAGCGGCTCCTGCCGCGCATCCACGACCCCAAGGACCTCCGGGCCCTGCCCGAGTCCGACCTGCCCCGTCTGTGCGAGGAGCTGCGCGAGGACATCATCGCCCTGTGTGGCCGCGTGGGGGGACACCTGGGCGCCTCGCTGGGCGCGGTGGAGCTCATCGTCGCCCTGCACCGCGTCTTCCACTCGCCCCAGGATGCGCTCGTCTTCGACGTGGGCCACCAGGCCTACGCCCACAAGCTGCTCACCGGCCGGCGCGAGCGCATGGACACCCTGCGCCAGGCCGGGGGCATCGCGCCCTTCCTGGATCCCCGCGAGAGCCCCCACGATGCCCTGGCCGCGGGCCACGCGAGCACCGCCGTCTCCGCCGCGCTGGGCATGCTCCAGGGCCGGCGGCTGCGCGGACTGCCCGGGCACGCGGTGGCGGTGGTGGGGGACGGGGCGCTCACCGGCGGCCTCACCTTCGAGGGGCTCAACAACTCCGGGGGAATGCACCTGCCGCTGGTGGTGGTGCTCAACGACAACCAGATGTCCATCTCCGCCAACGTGGGCGCCATCCCCGCGCTGCTGCGCACGAGCGGAGCCGGGCCTTCTTCGAGGGGCTCGGCTTCACCTACCTGGGGCCCCTGGACGGACACGAGCTGCCCACGCTCCTGCACGCGCTGCGCGAGGCGCGCGCCTCGTCGCGCCCGGTGGTGGTGCACGCGCTCACGCAGAAGGGCCGGGGCTTTCCCCCGCCGAGGCGGATCTCCAGACGCGCGGCCACGCCATGGGCCCGTACGAGTGGCGGGATGGGAAGCTCGTGCGCTCGCGCGGAGGCCAGCGCACCTTCAGCGAGGCGTTCGCCTCCGCCGTGGAAGAGCTGATGGCGCGCGACGCGCGCGTGGTGACGGTGACGCCGGCCATGCTCGAGGGCAGCGCCCTGGTGCGGCTCCAGCAGCGCTTCCCCGAGCGCGTCTTCGACGTGGGCATCGCCGAGTCGCACGCCGTCACCTTCTGCGCGGGCCTGGCCGCCACGGGACTGCGGCCCGTGTGCGCCATCTACTCGACGTTCCTGCAGCGCGCGTACGATCAGATCATCCACGACGTGTGCCTGCCGGGCCTGCCCGTGCTCTTCGCCGTGGATCGCGCGGGCCTGGTGGGCGCGGATGGCGCCACGCACCAGGGCACCTACGACGTGGCCTCGCTGCGGCCCATCCCCGGCCTCACGCTCATGGCGCCGGTGACGGGCGGGGACGTGCCGGAGATGCTCGCCACGGCGCTCGCGCTGCCGGGCCCCTCGTTGATGCGCTTTCCCCGGGGGACCCTGCCGGAGTGGCCGGCCGAGCTCGCGCCCGAGCCGCCGGGGACGGGGCGGGGCGCGCGCTGGTTGAAGCGGGTGCGGGCGCCGCGCGTGTGCCTGCTCACCCTGGGGCCGCTCGCCCTGTCCGCGCTGGAGGCCGCCGCGGCGGAGCCGGACTGGAGCGTGGTGGACGCGCGCTTCGTCACCCCGCTCGACGAGGCGGCCGTGCTGGAGGCCGCGGCCTGTGGGCGGCTGGTGGTGGCGGAGGAGGGCACGACGCACGGGGGCCTGGGCAGCGCGGTGTTGGAGTTGCTTGCCGCCCGGCGCGTGACGGCCCGGGTGACGCTGCTGGGCATGCCGGATGTCTTCGTGCCCCATGGAGACGCGCGCGTGCAGCGGGCGCAACTGGGCCTGGATGCCGCGGGGCTGCGACGCGCGGCCCGGGCATTGCTCGAGGAGGAAGCACCATGAAGCCGCGCAAGGAGCGGCTGGACGTGTTGGTGGTGGAGCGGGGGCTCGCGGAGTCGCGCACCAAGGCCCAGGCCCTCATCCTCGCCGGCCAGGTGGTCGTCGGGGACCAGCGCGTGGACAAGCCCGGCTCGCTGGTGCCCGTGGAGGCGGAGCTGCGGCTCAAGGGCGAGGTGTTGCCCTACGTGTCGCGGGGCGGGTTGAAGCTCAAGGCCGCCATCGATCGCTTCGGCCTGGACATGCGCGGCCGGGTGGCGGCGGACATCGGCGCCAGCACGGGCGGCTTCACCGACTGCCTCCTGCAGGAGGGGGCGGTGCGCGTGCACGCCATCGACGTGGGCTATGGGCAGCTCCACGAGAAGCTGCGCACGGATCCACGCATCCGCTCGCGCGAGCGCGTCAACGCCCGCTACCTCACCGAGGAGGATCTGCCCGAGCCGGTGGACGTGGTGGTCATCGACGTGAGTTTCATCTCGCTCACGCAGGTGCTGCCCGCGGTGCTGCCCTTCCTCAAGCCCAAGGGCCTGTTGGTGGCGCTCGTGAAGCCCCAGTTCGAGGTGGGGCCGGACCGGGTGGGCAAGGGCGGCGTGGTGCGGGACGTGGCCGCGCGCCAGGAGGCCATCGACTCCACGGTCGCCTTCGTCCAGCGACAGGGCCTCACGGTGCGCGGGGTGATGGACTCCACCGTGCCGGGCCCCGCGGGCAACGTCGAGGCGCTGCTCGTCGCGGACCGGCCCTGAGCCGGGCGGCGCGGGGGTTTCAGCGCTCGGGTTCTGGCGGGGGAGGCCCCTTCGGGGAGCGGGGAGCAGGAACCAGGCGGAGAGGAGCGCCAGGACCCCGGCGAAGCCCAGGGTGAGGGTCGTGGAGACCTTCTCCGTGTTGGCGGATGCGAGCAGACACGCCAGGCCCACCAGCCACTGAGCGAGGTTGGCGATGCGATGGAGCGACGGAAGGTCGCCCCACCGGCGAGGGCCGATATCGCCACGGGTCCGAGCAGCAGCACGGAGAGCCAGACCTTGTACTCCGCTGGGACAGAGGGCAGGTACACCGCCCAGACCAACGCGGCGCTGCCCACGGCCGAGCCCAGTCCTCCCAGGAGACCGTTCATGGGCCCGGCGGCGGCTTGATGCTCGCGGACCCGGGCGAGCATGGCGGGGGTCACCTCGAGCGCGTAGGGAAAGCCCAGGTCCTGCAAGGCCTCCAGGGCCGCGCCGCCCACCCGTCGCCCCTCGGAGGTGGTCAGCGTGCACAGCCGCTCGTCCTCCAGCACCTCCAACAACAGGTCCGCGCGCAGCCGCGGGGACTCCTCCGGGCCCAGGGGCAGCGCGAGTCCGTCCACGAAGGACGCCACCCGGTCCGGCGTGACGTCCTCCGAGCGCAGGGCGCTCAGCCGCTTGAGGAGCGGAACGGTCTGGCGCCTGACGTCCGGCACCTCCAGGAGGAGGAGGGACGGAACGTCCTCGGAAGTGGCGGTGGACGGAGTGGAGCGGAGGCGTTCCATGCCCCTCAGTCTAGTCATCACCCGGGGCCCCGTGGAAACAGGCGCCGGGCCGGTAGGATGTCCGCCCCTTTTCCCCGAGGTCGCTGCCATGAAGGCTCGAGTGCTGAGTGCCCTGTCTCCCGTGTTGCTGTCCCTTCCGGCGCTGGCCGCCGAGCCCGTGCGCGCGGATCTCGATGGGGATGGCAAGCCGGAGTCCATCATCGTGAAGTGGGACGTGGACCAGGAGGCTTCACCCTCCAGGTGGGAAGCGCCAGCGTGCGGGCGAAGACCGAGGATCCCAACGAGGGCGGCGTGGAGGTCGTGGACCTGGACCGCGGCGACAAGTGGAAGGACATCGCCATCACCACGGGCCAGACGGACAGCGACCACCGCGTCTTCCTCTATGGCTTCGATGGCAAGACGCTCAAGCCCCTGGGCGAGGTGCACGCCCTGACCGAGGCCAAGGGCAATGGCATCATCCTCTCGGACTCGTGGATGGGCTTCTGGAACAAGCGGGAGAAGTACGTCCTGGATCGCCCGGCGTGGAAGATCCGCGCGGTGCCCCAGCCGCTCTACGCCGTGGGCGTCGAGTGCAAGGTGAAGCAGTCCTTCCCCATCGTCCAGGGCCGGAGTGACAAGACGCCGGTGGCCACCCTGGCGCAGGACTCGCGCATCCAGGTGCTCGCCGCGGACACCTCGGGGCGCCCGGGCGAGGAGTTCTACCTCGTGAAGTCCTCCACCGGGCTGTTGGGGTGGGCCTCACGGGCGGACCTCGAGGGCAAGACCGAGGGCTTGCCCTTCGCGGGGTGAGCGTCCCCCCGGCCGCTCAGCGCAGCTGCCGGTACTCGGCGAGCGAGAAGGGCTTCACCAGCTTGCGGCCCGCGCGCATCCAGAGTGTGCCCGCGTCGTCCAGGGCCCCGTAGAGGCTCAGGCCGCCTGGAATCTGGTAGCGGTAGAGCAGGCCCTGCTCGGCCTTGTCCGTGGCGACGATCTCCACCGGGTAGGGGTTGGGGACATCGCTCGTGCCGGGCGCGCTGTTGAACATGAAGAACGCCTCGCCCTTGCCGGGCTGGGCGAAGCGTCCCACCAGCGCGCCGGTGGGGGAGAGGGGCTGCTGATCCTTGTTGATGACCCGGCCCTCGGTGAGCGACTTGCGCGTGACGTCCATGAACCAGAAGCGGTTGGAGGTGATGACCGCCAGGCGGTTGTTGTTGCCGTACGGAATCAGCGCGGCGAGGGCGCCCGGAATCGGATCGCTGATCCACAGCCGGGACTGGGGATTGGAGGCGACGCAGGCGGGAAGGTTCGCTCCGAGGGCGCAGGCGCGGACGGTCGCCGACCCCTGTTGCTGCGTGCCCAGGTACATCACCGTGCCGGTGTCGTTGAACGCGGTCCAGGTCGCCTGGATGGGCTCGAGCGCATCGATCTCGTACTGGGCGAGCTGCTTCCCGTTGGGGTCGGTGGTGGCGTAGTCCAGGACCACCACGCGGAGGTTGACGGTCTCGGTGTGCTCCTCGCGCAGGGGCACGAAAACCTTGCCCGCCTGGGTCCCACTGGTGATGTGGACGGGATCTCCCGCGGGCCGGCCGGGAAGAGGGTTCGCCGCGCCGGTGTACTCCCGGCTCCAGCGCACCTGTCCCTTGGGCGTGACCAGATAGAGGCCCGTGACGTTGTAGAGGAAGGCATTGCCGTCGGCGGCCACCACGAGGTTTTCCACGGCGCCGTTGGCGGAGTAGAGCACCTTGAAGTTCGCGTCGAGCGAGAGCAGGCCCCGGCCCGGCGTCCAGACCCAGCGGGTGCCCGTGCCGGCCGGCTTGCGGTCGGTGATGAGCGTGGTCGCGTCACAGGGGAAGTTGATCTCCACGCGCTGGGGCGTGTTCGGGCTGTTCTTGTCCACCCGGTAGAGGTACGGGCGAGCGCCATCCATCGCGCAGCCGATGAACGACACGGAGTTGCCGCTGCCGTCGGCGACGAAGTAGTCCGGCACCACCTGGCTGGTGGCGTTGAGTGGCTCCACCACCTCCTCCACGGGGAAGAAGGTGGCCACCGGCCCTGGGAGACATTGGCGCGGCCATCGGCGCAGGTGACGCGGGCGCTCAGGGACAGGGGCACCGCGAGGCCCTGTGCGTAGCTGATCTCGTCGCGCGCCAGCTCCACCGGGGTGGGATTGCCGGCGTAGGTCACCTGCTTGATGAACGTGGTGTCGTTGAACAGCTCCAGCCGCTGCACCTGATCGCACCCGGAGGTGGAGATGGAGAGCTTGACGCCGCGGCCCACGATGCTCGTCTCCTGCAGGCTCACGGTGACCTGGGGGGATCCGGGATGGTGACGGGCGGGGGTTGTTGCACGCGAGCGCCAACAGGGGCACCAGCGCCGAGGCGGGCACTGCCTGACGGAGAGGAGAGTGGGCCATGATGGGGGCGCACTCTAGGTCAGGAGCACCCGCCCCTGTCAGGCCGGAGCGCGTCAAACCACCTGGAGGGGCAGGTGGACCGAGAAGGTCGTGCCGCTCTGGGCGGTCGATTGGACGCTGACCGTGCCGCCGTGCGCGCGGACGATCTGATCCACGATGTAGAGCCCCAGGCCGATGCTCCGGCCCGCCTTGTCCACGCTCTGCCCGCCGCGCTGCAAGGGCTCGAAGAGCAGGGGGAGCAGGGTCGGGGAGATGGGCTCGCCCCCGTTGTGCACCTCGAGCAAGGCCTGGTGGGGCCGCTTGCGGACCTGGATGCGGACGGGGCTGGGCGTGGGGCTGTACTTCACCGCGTTGCTCACGAGGTTGATCACCACCTGGGAGAGCCGGTCCGAGTCCCACTCGCCGGTGGGCATCTCGTCCATGTCGAGGAGGAACTCTCGCCCCGAATGCGCGAGCTTCACCTCCTCCACGGCGTGCCAGACGATGTCATGGAGCGCCGCGGGCGCGCGCTCGATGCGCAGGCCCCCGCCCAGCCGCGCCTGGGTGAAGTCGAGCAGGTCGCGGATCATCCGGTTGGCGCGCTCCGCGCTGGTCTGGATGCGCGCGGCCATCTTCGCCGTCTTCTCGTCCAGGTCCATGCGGCGCAGCAGCAGCTGCGTCGACATGAGGATGGCCGAGATGGGACTGCGCAGATCGTGGCTGACGATGCCGATGAGCTGCTGCTCGAGCTTGACCCGATCCCCGGCCGCGCGCTCGCGCTCGGTGCGCTCGCGCGCCAGCCGCACGGCGCTCTCGACACGGGCGAGCAGCTCGGGGGCGTTGAAGGGCTTGACGAGGTAGTCGTCCGCGCCGGCCTGGAGCCCCTCGATGCGGGCCTCGGTTCCCGCGCGCGCCGACAACAGGATGAGGGGCACGGAGCGGGTGCGGGCATCCTCCCGGAGCTTGCGCAGCAGGCCGAAGCCGTCGAGCCTCGGCATCATCACGTCACTGAGCACGAGGTCCGGCATCCACTGCAGCACGAGGGCGTACGCCGCCTCGCCATCCTCCACCGTGCGCACCTCGCTGGAGCGCTGGAGCAGGGATTTGATGTAGCCGCGCATGTCCGCGTTGTCGTCGGCGATGAGGATCCTCGGTCTCGAGGGGAGCTGGAATCCCTCGTCCCTATAGGGCGGGGCGGCGGGCCTGACCGTGGAGACGGGCGCCGGGGTGGGGGCTCTCCACCGCGTCGGGCAACCAGCGCAGTGCCTCCTCGGCGAAGGCGGAGCTCAAGGACTGCGAGCCCAGGGGTTTGTCGCGCGAGTCGATGCGGGCGGGATCCAGGTGGGCATGGCCGAAGGGCAGCTCGACATGGAACGCACTGCCCCGTCCCTCCACACTCTCCGCGCGCAGCGAGCCGCCCTGCAACCTCACCAGCTCCTGCACCAGCGCGAGCCCGATGCCCGTGCCCTCGTAGGTGCGGCCCCGGGTGGTCTCCACGCGGTGGAAGCGCTCGAACAGCCGGGGCATCTCGGCCTCGGGGATGCCGGTTCCGGTATCCCGCACCGTCAGCCGCACCCGGCCCTCGAGCGGGGTGAGCCACACCTCGACGCTGCCCTTCAGGGTGAACTTGAAGGCGTTGGAGATGAGGTTGAGGACGATCTTCTCCCAGAAGTCGGTGTCCACGTAGACGGGCTCGGGGAGGGCGGGCGCCGTGACGACGTACGTGAGTCCCGCCTGGGCCATGGCCGACTCGAAGGCACTCGCCAGATCCACGGTGAGCTGGGACAGATCGGTGGGCCGGTAGCTGGCCTGGACGCGGCCCGCCTCGATGCGGGAGAAGTCCAGCAGGGAGTTGACGAGCTTGAGCAGCCGCAGGCCGTTGCGGTGGATGAGCTGTTGCCGCTGGCGCTGCCCGGTGGACAGCGGCTCCTGGAGATCCGCCAGCGAGTCCTCCAGGGGCCCCAGCATCAGGGTCAGGGGCGTGCGGAACTCGTGGGACACGTTGGAGAAGAAGGCCGTCTTGGCGCGATCGATCTCGGCGAGGGCCGCGGCGCGCTTCTGCTCCTCCTCGTACGCCCGGACGTTGGTGAGGGCGGTCGTCACGGTGTTGCCCAGCAGCTCGTAGAAGGCCCGGTAGCTCGCATCCAGCGCGCGCCGCACGCTGACGCCCGCCACCAGACAGCCGGTGGGGAGGCTCGCCCACCGGCTGCAGGGGAATGAGCAGCGCCTGGTGGGGAGGCTCCTCGTAGGGCTCGCAGCTCCAGGCGCCGAACCGGCCGGGCAGCTCCTCCACCGGCTCCATCCGCCGCGACGCCAGCACCCGGGCCAGCGGCCAGCACGGCTCGTCCGGGCCCCCGAGGTCGAACTCGGCTGGCCGGGCCACGCTGTCCGGCGCGAGCCCCGTGCCTCCGAGCAGCCGGGCATGCCGGCCCGTCTCGTCGAACTGGTAGTAGAGCAGGAAGGGCAGATCGAGCACGGACTCCCCGGCGGCCTGGCTCAGCCGCTCGCCCACCTCGACCAGGGACTTCACGTCGCCGAGCCGCGCGGCGAGGTGTTGCAGCGCCTGGGTCCTGCGGGCGCTGAGCATCTTGTCGGTGGTCTCGGTGATGGGGTGGAAGAGGCCGCCCACGTTGCCCGACTCGTCGCGGATGGGGCTGAAGGAGAAGGTCATGAACGCCTCCTCGAGGTAGCCGTGCCGGTCGAGGATCATCGGCAGGTTCTCGAGGTAGGAGCCGGTGCCCGCCTGGGCCCGGTCGACCACGGCGCCGACGGCGGGGAGCGCCGAGGCCCAGCACTCGTTGAAGCGCTGCCCCATGGATTGGGGGTGTTTGGCGCCGCAGATGGGGCGGTAGGCGTCGTTGTAGATCTGCACGCGCTCGGGTCCCCAGGCGATCAGGATGGGGAAGGTGGAGGACAGGCAGAGGCTGACGGTGGTGCGCAAGCTCTGGGGCCAGGACTCGACGGGACCCAGGGGCGTGGCGGACCAATCCATGGACCGGATGAGCTCACCCATCGCTCCACCGCCGGACAGCCAGTCCATGCCGGCGGTTCGGGAGGGGTTCTCGGTGTCCATATCCAAGGGGAGGCTGGAGCGCGTCATGGAGCTCATCATGGGGTCTACCCTCTCCGGACGGTGCCCGGGGGCCTGGCTGCCGGGGAGGGGAGGATCCCATCGGGTAGGGAGGATGAAGCCCTCCCCATGTGTTGGATTCAGGGCAGACGAGAAAGGAAGCGCTTTGTCCCGGGGCCGGTGGGGCTCCTACGTGGGGGCGTTGAATCATGACGCTTGCCCTGACTCGCGCGGTTCGCCACGCTGGCCCCTCACGCGCTTCGACGGCATGATTTGGAGCCGCGCATGACGGCTGATGCTACGCTGGAAAATCGCTGGTCTTTTCACCCCTTAGGAAAGGACCAGGCACCATGGGGGATTCCTTGAGAGCGGAACTGGCGGGGCCTCGTGGCCGCGTCCTGGTGATTGGAGCACGTAAGACCAACGAGGTCCTGCTCGCGCATTTGTCGCATGCGGGCTTCCAGTGGGTCATCACCGAGGACCTGGACGAGTTGCCGCGCCTGGCCGAGTCGTCGCGGCCGGACGCGGTGCTCGTGTCCGCCACGGGCAAGCGCGCCACCGAGGCGCTCGAGGCCATCCGCCGGGATGCCCGACTGCGCGAGCTGCGGGTGCTGGCGGATCTCACCCGGACGCGCTCGGAGGTGCTGCGCAAGCTGCCCGCGGATGACTGGGTGCGCACCCTGGAGGAGCTCACCACGCGGCTGGACACGGCCCTGCGCGAGCGGCGGCTCATGGCGCGCACGCGCAACCGCATGGAGCGGCTGTTGGAGATCACCCAGGTGGCCACCAGCTCGCTGGAGCTGGAGGACATCCTGCGCCCGGTGGTGGAGAAGGTGGGCGCGGTCATCAACGCGGACCGCTGCTCGGTGGTGCTGGTGGAGGACAGCAACTCGCGCACCGCGAGCGTGGTGGCCACCATGGAGGACCCGGGCCTGTCGCTGGACGTGGACCGGCGCGCTACCCCGAGCTGCGCCGGGCGCTGGAGACGCGGCAGCAGGTGCTGGTGGAGGAGGCCCAGCGGGATCCGCTCATGGCCGAGGTGCACCCCGCCATGGCGTCGCTCGGCGTGCGCTCCATCCTCGTGCAGCCGCTGGTGTGCCAGGACGAGCTGCTCGGGGCGCTCTTCCTGCGCATCTCCCATGGCACCGAGGGCTTCAACCGCGACGAGCAGGAGTTCGCCCAGGCGGTGGGCGCGGCGCTCGCCAACTGCATCCGCAACGCGCGCCTGCACACCAGCCTCAAGAAGAAGCGCGACGAGCTGGAGCTCGCCTACGTGGAGCGCTACCGCGAGCTGTCGGACGCCAACCGCCGTCTCAAGGACCTGAACCGGCTCAAGGACGAGATCATCGCGGTGTGCAGCCATGATCTGCGCGCGCCGCTGCAGGTGCTGCTGGGCCATGGGCGGCTGTTGCTCGAGGGCGAGCTGGACGAGATGCAGAAGCAGTCCGCCGAGGCGATGATCCGCCAGGGCCGGAAGATCCTCGGGCTGGTGGAGTCGCTGCTGGAGCGGGGCAAGGGGGACGTGGCGCGCCTGTCCATCGAGCCGCGCGTGCTGGACATCTCGGTGCTCTGCCGCGAGAGCGTGAGCGAGCTGGGAATCCTCTCCAAGGAGCGGGGCGTGGCGCTGAGGGCCGAGGCGCCCGAGCGCATGATGCTCATCGGCGATGAGCTCAAGCTGCACGAGGTGTTGCAGAACCTCATCACCAACGCCATCCACCACGCGAAGGACGCGGGGCAGGTGGTGGTGCGCGCTTCCCGGCTGGTGCGCCCGGACGGGGACGTGGCGCGCATCGTGGTGCAGGACGATGGCAAGGGCATTCCTCCCGAGGAGCTGCCGCTCGTCTTCGATCGCTACCGCAGCGGAGCCAAGGGCGGCGGTGGCACGGGGCTGGGGCTGGCCATCTGCAAGGAGTTCGTGGAGCTGCACGGCGGGGAGATCTGGGCCGAGGCCCCGCCCGAGGCGGCGCCGCGTTCATCTTCACGCTGCCCCTGGCGCACGAGATCCAGCGCGCCGTGCAGAACCTGCCCAACAAGGAGACGACCGAGCAGCCGCGTGTCCTGGTGGTGGAGGACGAGCCGGAGATCGCCGCGGTGCTGGTGGAGGTGCTGCGCTCGCGCTACCGCGTGGACGTGGCGCGCGATGGCGCCGAGGGGCTGGCGCGGGCGCGCTCGTCCAGGCCGGATCTGGTGGTGATGGACGTCTTCCTGCCCAAGCTGGACGGGCTGGACGCGGCCGTGGCGCTCAAGTCCTCGTCGGACACGGCGGGCATTCCCGTCATCCTCCTGTCGGCCCACCAGGGCGTGGCCGACAAGGTGCGCGCGCTCAACCTCGGCGCGGTGGACTACATGAGCAAGCCCTTCAACGCGATGGAGCTGCTGGTGCGCACCGAGCGTGCCCTCAAGCTGCGCAAGGAGGAGAGCGAGCTGGAGCGCGCCGCCCCGAGCACGCGCCGCAGCGGCAATGACACCGTCACCGGGCTCTATGACCGGCGCGGTCTGCTCCTTCGCCTGGATCACGAGGTGGGCCGGGGACGGCGCTACAGCCGGCCGGTGAGCCTCGCGGTGCTCCGTCCGGACCGCCCCGTCGGCAACGAGGCGTTGGTGGGGGTGCCCCCGGTGATACGCGCCCGGCTGCGCACCCAGGACATCCTCGGTCACATGGGGGATGGGGTGCTCGCCATCATCCTGCCGGAGTGCAATGTTGAAGCGGCACGCAATGCCATCGGCCGCCTGCTGCCCGATGTCGAGAAACAGACGCGGATGGAGTACCGCTCGGCGGTGGCGGACGTGAGCCACGACAGCGAGCCGGTGGAGCGCATCCTGGAGCGGCTGGGGGCGCCGGCCCCGGTTCCCCGGTTGTAGAGGCCCCCCTGCGTGAGCGCCGCCTCCGCGCTAGAATCGGAGGCGTGCGCATCCCGCGAAACGCTGCCCGCGCCGTGCCGTTGCTGCTCCTCCTCGGGTGGGGGGCGGCCGCGGCGCCCGTTGCCGCCCGTCGACCGAAGGCGGATCGCTCCGCCATGCGCGAGGCCACGTCCCCGACGTCCCAGGCGGTCGGCTCCGCGTCATCCGCCAGCTACGCGCATGCCTTGAGGGCGAAGTTGCTGCACCTGGAGGGCCGGCATCAGGGCGCGGCGGACGAGCTGCGGCTGGCGCTGGCCACTGACGAGTCCAACCCCTACCTGCTCACGCGCCTGGGTGAGGAGTACCTGCTCCTGGGAGAGCTGGAGCGGGCGGAGCGCGAGTCGCGGCGCGCGGTGGAGCTCCAGCCCCGCTACTACGAGGCGCGGTTGATGCTGGCGCGCGTGCTGAAGGAGGCGGGCAAGTCCCGGCTCGCCCAGCAACACCTGCGTCGCGCCATCCGGCTCAAGCCCCGCGAACCGGAAGCCTACCTGCAACTGGCGCAGCTCCATCTGGAGGCACGGGCCCACGACCAGGCGGTGAAGGCGGTGGAGGCGCTGGCGGCGGCGCTTCCCGGCGAGGTGTCCGGCTACCGGCGGCTCGGGATGGCCCTGGCCGAGCGGGGAGATGCCGTGCGCGCCGAGCGGATGCTCAAGCGGGCGCTGGAGCGCGACCCGGGCGACCTGGAGGCGTTGATCACGCTGGCGCGGCTCAACGAGAAGGCCGGGCGTCTGGCGGCGGCGGAGGAGTATCTGGCGCGGGCGCTGGAGCGCGACCCGGACAACGCGGCGATGTTGGAGGGGGCGGGGCGGCTCGCCCTGCGGCTCGGCTCGTCGGTGCGGGCCCGGGCGTATTTCGATCGGCTGCTGGCGGACGCGGGGATCCGGAGCTCACCGTGCAGGTGGCGCTGCTGTTCCTGGCCGCGCGGGACAACCCCTCGGCGCTGGAGGTGCTGGACGCGGCGCGTGGGGGCCGGGGCGCCTCGCCGCGCGTGTCCTTCTACGCGGGCCGGTGCACGAGCGGTTGCGTCACTTCGAGCAGGCGGCGGCCGCCTATGCCGAGGTGCCCGATGGTTCGGTGCTGGTGGCCGATGCGCGCTCGCGCCGGGCCCTGTGCCTGTCCCAGGCGGGGCGGCACGCGGAGGCGCTGGCCCTGCTCGCGGAAGCGCTCGAGGAGCATCCCGAGGACACCGGCCTGCGCATCCAGCAGGCCCGGGCGGTGGAGCGCGGTGGAGATCCAGAGCGCGCGGTGGCCCTGTTGCGCGAGGCGCTCGGGCGCCATCGGACACCGGAGCTGCTGGAGGCGTTCGCCTCGACCCTCAAGCGTCAGGGCCGCCCCGGCGAGGCGCTGGCCGCGCTGCGCGAGGCGATCTCCCAGTCTCCGGAGGACGCGGCGCCGCGCTACGTGCTGGCCACGGTGTTGCTGGACATGGGGGACGTGCCGGGCGCCCTGTATTCGATGCGCGGCGTGCTGCGGTTGGAGCCGGACCACGCGGCGGCCATGAACTTCATCGGCTATCTGCTCGCGCAACACGGCCGGGACTTCGCCGAGGCGGAGCGGCTGGTGCGGCGGGCGTTGGCGTTGCGTCCGGACACGGGCTCGTTCCTCGACTCGCTGGGGTGGATCCACTACCAGCGTGGGGACTACCCGAGCGCGGTGCGGACCCTGGCGCGCGCGGCGGAGCTGGAGCCCGAGGAGCCCGTCATCCTCGAGCACCTGGGGGATGCCTACCAGCGGGTGTCGCGTCCGGAGGCGGCGGCGGAGGCCTGGAAGCGGGCGTTGGATGTGCTGGAGCGGATGCCGGAGGCCGCCGACCCCGCGGATCAACGCGTGCTCATCGAGCGGAAGCTGAAGTTGCTATCCACTGGTGCGGCGGGTCGCTAATGTCCCCGGCAGCCATGGCGCGCTTCGACGAGGGGTTCTTCACCAGCAGGGATGGGCTCCGCCTCTATTGGAGATCCGATCAGCCGGAGCAGCCTCGTGCCCACGTGGCCGTGGTGCACGGCTATGGCGATCACATCGGCCGCTACCTGCCGACCATCGAGGCGCTCACGGGGCAGGGCTTCGCCGTGCACGGCTTCGACTACCGCGGCCATGGCCGGGCGGACGGGCGCCGGGGCCATTGCGATGCGTGGCCGGACTACCTGGACGATTTGAACGCCTTCTGGGAGCGGGTGCGCGCGGCGGCGGGTGGGAGCAAGCTCTTCCTGCTCGGGCACAACCACGGGGCCTTGATGTCCGTGCACCAGTGGGCGAGGGGAGGGCTGAAGGGGCTGAGCGGCATGATGTTGTCCTCGCCCTTCTTCAAGCTCGCCATCACTCCGCCCCCGGTGAAGCTGCTGGCGGCGAAGATCTTGGCGCGGGTGGTGCCGTGGGCGCCCCTGCCCACCGAGCTCAAGCTCGAGCAGCTCAGCCGGGACGAGGCGGTGCAGCGCGCGGCGGGCGCGGATCCGCTCTACGGCCGGATCGTCACCCCGCGTTGGTTCATCGAGTCGGCGAAGGCCCAGGCGCGGGTGATGGCGATCGCGCCGGGCCTCCAGGTGCCGCTGTTCCTCTTCAGCGGAGCGGAGGATGGCGTGGCGAAGGTGGAGACCGGACGCGCCTTCTTCGATGCCGTGGGCTCCCGCGACAAGGTGTACAAGGCGTATCCGGGGATGCGTCACGAGCCGCTCAACGAGCTCGGGCGCGAGCAGGTCTTCCGGGACATCTGCAACTGGATCTCCGAGCGTCTCTGACGTAGGTTGGAATCTCACAGCCGAGGCTTCACCGCATGGCACAGGGCGATCAAACGGGCATCATCGGCAAGGGCATCGTCATCCGGGGCAATCTCACCGGGGGCGGCGATCTGATCATCGAGGGACGGGTGGAGGGGCAGATTGCCCTGAAGAACCACCTGACCATCGAGGGCACCGGCAAGGTGCAGGCGGACATCCGCGCCGAGGAACTGACCATCAATGGCGAGGCGAGTGGCAACATCGACGCCTCGGGGCGCGTGGCCATCAACGCGTCGGCGAAGGTGGCCGGAGACATCAAGGCCCCGCGCGTGGTCATCGAGGATGGAGCGGTGTTCAACGGCTCCATCGAGATGGACGTGAAGTTGCCGGACGACATCTAACACGGGCCTCGCGGCCAGCAGCATGCCTCTCGGGAGGGGTGGACAACACTCATGGCGAATACGGTCATCGGTTCGAGCATTGTCATCGATGGGGAGATCTCCGGCGACGAGGACCTGGTCATCCAGGGCACCGTGAAGGGGAAGATTTCCCTCAAGGAGAGCCTCTACGTCGAGGGCAGCGGCGTGGTCGAGGCGGACATCGAGACGCAGAACGTGGAGATCGCCGGCCGGGTCACGGGCAACATCGCCGCCTCGGACAAGGTGGAGCTCAAGACGGACTGCCGCGTGGTGGGCGACATCCGGGCGCCGCGCATCCTCATCGCCGACGGAGCCTCCTTCAAGGGCAACGTCGACATGGACATCCCGAAGGAGCGCTGATCCTTGGCCACCACGAAGGAACTGGCCTCTGGGGCCAACGTCAACAACACCGTGGTGGGTCCCTCCATCCTCATCAGCGGCAAGCTGACGGGTGATGAGGACCTGACCGTGCGCGGCCGGGTGGAAGGGGAGCTCACCCTGAGCCGGACGCTCATCGTGGAGCCCACGGGCGTGGTGAAGGCGAACGTGGCGGTGAAGAACGCCATCATCAGCGGCGTGGTGGTGGGCAACATCAACGCCACCGAGAGCGTGGAGCTCACCCGCGAGGGTCGCATGGTGGGGGACATCCACTCGCCGCGCGTCATCATCGTGGATGGGGCGAGCTTCCGCGGCCGCGTGGACATGGGCGAGGTGGAGCCGGGCCGGGTGCCCGCCGAGCGTCCCTCCCTGCCGCGTCCGGCCGCCGTGCGCGCGCCGCTGCGTCCGGGCACCACCGTGGCCCGTCCCGCCCTGCCGGGAGGCCGTCCCACGCCGCCCCCCGCGGCGACTCGTCCCGCGGTCACCCCGCCTGCCCGGCCCGCGCCGCCTCCGGCGCCGGCCGCTCCGGCGTCCCGGCCCGCGCCGCCTCCGCCGCCCGCCCCCCGGGCCGCCGAGCCGACGCGTCCCGAGCCTCCCCGGCCGCCCCCCGCGGCGCCGCTTCCTCCCTCGGTGGCGGAAGGGGCTCGCAAGAAGGTCGTCGTGAAGAAGAAGGGTCGTTGAAGCGTTGGGGGTACCCGTCCCCAGGGTGACGGGTCAGCCAAGGGTGCGGATGAACGCCATGAACGCCGAGAACAGGATCGACGAGGTGGACGCGGAGCCGAGCACCCAGGCGGAGGTCGCGCCCCCGGTGGACGCGGCCGAGCCGTCCGGCGCCTCCACTGAGGCCGTACAGGAGCCCACGGGCGCGGTGTCCGGGGGCGAGGAGTCCAACGCCGGGGCCTCGTCCGAGGGCGAGGTGCCTCCGAAGGCCGTCGAGGAGAGCCTCGAGTCCGCCACGTTGCGCCGTCGTGGCCACGTGGCGCCCGCCCACCTTCCGTTGGAGCGGATCGACGAGGACACCACCTTCCAGATCCGTCCCACGGGGGACTTGTCCGCGCTGGCCACGGATCTGGCGCGGTTGGGACAGCTCTTCCCGGTGGACGTGCGCTTCCGGCCGCCGGATCGCTTTCAAATCATCTCCGGCTTCCGGCGCGTGGCGGCGCTGCGCTTCCTCAAGCGCGACCGCGTCCTCGCGCGCCTGCACACGGACTTGTCCGACGAGGACGCGCTGCTCCTGGCGCTCGCCTCGGCCATCCATGCCGAGCCGGTGAGCCGCGAGGAGCTGGAGGCGCGCCGGGACGAGCTCGAGGCGGAGGGGCGGCTCACGCCCATCGCCCGGGACATGCTGGACAAGGCACTGGCCACCGACGAGTCGCTGGCGCCGGAGACGGTGGAAGAGGAGGTCGACGCGGACGAGCTGGCCGTGGAGGCCACCCAGCGGCTGGTGGACATCAACCAGGACCTGGCGCTGCTGGCGGACGTGTTCGCCGACCTCGACGAGACGCGCAAGCAGGAGCTGATCACCCAGCTGCGCTACTCCGCGGATCTCGTGGCCTGGCTGGAGAAACTGTGAAGATGGACACGCCCACGCGTGACAGGGATCGGCTGCTGCAACTGCTCACCGAGCGCTCCTTCGAGCGGCGCAAGGTGGTGCTCTCCTCGGGCAAGGAGTCGGACTTCTACATCGACTGCAAGCGCACGGCGCTGCTGGCCGAGGGGCACTACCTCATCGGCCGGCTGCTCTTGGACGCGGTGCGCCGCGAGGCCCCCGAGGCCGTGGCGGTGGGGGGCCTGACGCTCGGCGCGGATCCGCTCGCCTCGGCCGTCAGCCTCACGAGCTATCTGGCCCAGACGCCGCTGCATGCCTTCATCGTCCGCAAGGAGCCCAAGGGCCACGGCACGGGCCAGTGGATCGAGGGCATGAAGGCGCTCGGGCCCGGCGCGCCCGTGGCCATCCTCGAGGACGTGGTCACCACGGGGGCCTCCACGCTCAAGGCCATCGAGCGCGCGCAGCTCGAGGGGTTGCGGGTGCTCGGCGCCTTCGCCCTGGTGGATCGGCTGGAGGGAGGGCGCGAGGCGGTCGAGGCCAGCGGCCACAAGCTCCACACCCTGTTCACCCGCCGGGACTTCATCCCATGAGGATGGGATCGCGGTTCGGGGCGCTGCTCCTGGCGCTCGCGGGCTGTGTCACCGTGCCTCCCCAGGTGGGGGACTCGGCTCCGGTGAGCAAGGACGAGCGCCAGGAAGAGGCCTACCAGAAGGTCCTGGCGCGCTACTCGGGCCGGGACGAGATCTACAAGGGCTTCGACACCGTCCTCTTCGCCACGGCGACCCTGCAGACCGACGCCTTCCGCGAGGCGCGTCTCCAGCGCCAGGCCCACTTCAAGGCGCTGTCGCAGGAGCGTGTCCGGGAGAGTCTCGCCCAGGAGATCTCGGCGGCGACGGGAACGCACGAGCTGTTCCTCGGCGTCTACGTCTACGACTACCACTACGACGACTTCGATCGTCCCCACTCCATCTGGAACGTGGAGCTGGTGACGCCGGCGGGCACGGTGCGGCCCCTGAGCGTGGAGCGGGTGGGCCGGGCGGACATGGAGATGCGCGCCTACTATCCGTACACGGGCGTCTTCTGGGTGGGCTACCGCCTGCGCTTCCCCGCGCTCTTCGCCAACGGGGCGCTCGTCATTCCCGCGAACGCCGAGTGGGTGCTGCTGCGCCGGCCTCCACGCTCGGCAAGGCGGAGATGCGGATGCAGACGCGCTGAGGCGGGGCCGTCCGGCTCAGCTCTGCGCGGGGCCCAGCACGGGCGTGGCCGGGGTGAGCGGCTGCTCCGCCTTCAGGAGGGACTCGAGCAGGGCGCGCGGCGAGGCGTCGTGGACGAAGGGCTGGGCGCGGGCCTCCGGAATGAAGCCTTCGTCCACCGCGCGCCGCATGAGGGCGAGCAGGGGCCCGTAGAAGTCCGCCACGTTGAGCAGGCCGATGGGCTTGTGGTGCAGGCCGAGCTGGGCCCAGGTGGTGATCTCGAAGAGCTCCTCGAAGGTGCCCACGCCGCCGGGCATGGCGATGAACGCGTCGGCGCGCTCGGCCATCATCGCCTTGCGCGTGTGCATGGAGTCCACCAGGTGCAGCTCGGTGAGGTTCTTGTGGGCGATCTCCCGGGACTGGAGCAGGTGGGGCAGCACGCCCACCACCGGCCTCCCTCGGCGAGCACCGCGTCCGCCACGGCGCCCATGAGGCCCACGCTCGTGCCGCCGTAGACGAGGGTGAGCCCGCGCCGGCCCAGCTCCGTGCCCAGGGCGCGCGCGGCCTCGAGGTACTCCGGCCGCGCGCCCACGCGCGAGCCACAGAAGACGCAGATGGATCGAATGCTCATGGTTCGGGGGTTCCTCGAAGTGGGGGGTTCACGGCTCGCGGCGCACCACGGTGTCGCGCTTGCCGCGGTGATCGTCGCGCTCCGGGTAGTCCAGGGTGAAGTGCAGGCCGCGGCTTTCCTTGCGCCGGCTGGCGCAGTCCACGATGAGCGTGGCCACCTCGCAGATGTTGCGCAGCTCGATGACGTCCTGGGTGACCTTGAAGCGCCAGTAGTAGTCGCGGATCTCCTCGCGCAACAACTCCAGCCGGCGGCGCGCGCGCATGAGGCGCTTGTCCGTGCGAACGATCCCCACGTAGTTCCACATGAGGCGGCGGATCTCATCCCAGTTGTGGGCCACGACGACGCTCTCGTCCGAGGCCACCGCGCTGCCCTCGTCCCACTCGGGCGGCTCCGCCTGGGGCGCGGTGAGGGCGCGTGCCTCCTCGGCGCAGACGGCCGCGGCGCGATGGCCGAAGACGAGCCCCTCGAGCAGCGAGTTGGAGGCGAGCCGGTTGGCGCCATGCAGGCCCGTGTGGGCCACCTCGCCGATGGCGAACAGGCCGGGCAGGGTGGTGCGGCCATTCAAGTCCGTCACCACGCCGCCGCACATGTAGTGGGCCGCGGGCACCACGGGGATGGGCTGCACGGCCATGTCGATGTTGAAGGCCTTGCACGTGGCGTAGATGTTGGGGAAGCGCTCGGAGACGAAGGCGCGGCCCAGGTGCGTCATGTCCAGGTAGACGCAGTCGTCGCCCGTGCGCTTGAGCTCGGCGTCGATGGCGCGCGCCACCACGTCGCGCGGCGCCAGCTCCCCCATCCGGTGGTAGCGGTCCATGAACTGCGCGCCCCCGCGCAGCCGCAGCTTGCCGCCCTCGCCCCGCAGGGCCTCGCTGATGAGGAAGCTCTTGGCCTCGGGGTGGAAGAGGCACGTGGGGTGGAACTGGTAGAACTCCATGTTGGCCACCTCGGCCCCCGCCCGGTACGCCATGGCCACCCCGTCCCCCGTGGCCACGTCCGGATTGGAGGTGTAGAGGTACACCTTGCCCGCGCCTCCCGTGGCCAGCACCGTGCCCTTGCCCAGGAAGCGCTCGATCTTCCCCGAGGGCATGAGCGCGTACACCCCCAGGCAGCGCCCCGGCGCGCCCGGCCCGTGCCGCCGCTCGAGGATGAGATCGATCGCCGCGGTGTTGGGGAAGAAGGTGATGTTGGGCTGCTCGGCACACGCCGCGAGCAGCGCGCGCTGCACCTCGCGCCCGGTGATGTCGCCCGCGTGGACGATTCGCCGCTCGGAGTGCCCGCCCTCGCGCGTGAGATCGAACTCGCCGGAGGCGCGCCGGTTGAAGTCGGCGCCCAGCTCCACCAGCTCGCGGATGCGCTCGGGCCCCTCGCGCACCGTCACCTCCACGGCGTCCAGGTGGTTGAGGTCCGCGCCGGCCTCCAGGGTGTCCTGGATGTGCGCGGCGAACGTGTCCGTGGGGGACAGGACACTCGCGATGCCTCCCTGGGCATAGGCGGTGTTGCTCTCCTGCGGCTCGCGCTTGCTGAGCACCGCCACCGTGCCATGCCGGGCGGCCTGGAGGGCGAAGGACAGACCCGCGACGCCACTGCCGAGGACCAGAAAGTCGAACCGATGGGGCATGTGTGGGAGCCTTAACGACTGTAAGTGCCGGAAACAAGGCGATTTCTTGAGGACTTTCGGGCGGGGAATTAAGGTTGGAGCGCTACCATGCGACCCTCCTTCCTTCCCTTGCTCTGCGCGCTGCTCCTGGCCCCGCTGGGCGCTCGTGCCGAAGGTGGCATCTACCGGTACGTGGAGAAGGACGGGACGATCGTCTACACGAACGTGCCGCCGGGGGGAGCCAAGAAGGCGAGCCGGCTCAAGGGCACCTTCTCCGAGGCGCCCGCGGTCAATGCGCCGGTGAAGGGCCGCGCGCGCACGCCCGAGGAGTTCGAGGCCCACATCACGGCCGCCGCGACGCGCTACAAGATTCCGACGGCGCTCGTGCGGGCCATCATGCACACGGAGAGCAACTTCAAGACCAACGCGCTCTCGCCCAAGGGAGCCAGCGGGCTCATGCAGCTCATGCCCGCCACGGCGTCGGACATGTACGTGCGCGACATCTTCGACAGTCGGGAGAACATCGAGGGTGGGGTGCGCTACCTCCGGGTGCTGGCCAACCTCTTCGAGGGCGACATGGTGAAGATGGTGGCCGCGTACAACGCGGGCCCCGACGCCGTGCGCAAGTATGGGGGCGGTGCCGCCCTACCCGGAGACCCAGGCCTACGTGCGCAAGGTGCTCCAGCTCTACTTCCATTACAAGGAACGCGAGCGGCTCTCCAAGGACGAGCCCCGCGGGACGACTTCCGATGCCGACGACGCGCGTGACGGGGCGGGGGCCCAAGAGCCCCGTTGACGAGGAGTTCCTCAAGCAGCTCTTCCAGGGAGGCGAGTTGCTGGCGCAGGGCCGTCTGGACGAAGCCCGGCGGTTGCTCGAGCGCGCCCACCAGCTCCAGCCCCGCAACGAGAAGGGCCGCAACATGCTCGGCCTGGCCTACTTCAAGCTGGGCCACTTCGACCGGGCGGCGGAAATCTACGAGGCGCTGGTGCGCGACAACCCGGTGGACGCCACGCTGCGCGTCAACCTGGGGCTCGTCTACCTGAAGACCAACGCCCTGCAGCGCGCGATGCGCGAGTTCGCCACCGCGACGGATCTGCAACCGGACCACAAGAAGGCCCACAACTACCTCGGGCTGGCGCTGGCCCAGGCCGGCGAGTATGGCCGGGCCCGGCAGCACTTCCTCGTGGCCGGCAGCGAGGCCATGGCCCAGAAGATGGCCCGGGCCATCGCGGGGGCTCCTTCGCCCGGACGCCCGCCAGGGCCGCCACGCCCGCGCCGCTCCCGGCGCCCGCGGCGCGTCCGCCACCGCCACCTCCTTCCGAGGGCCAGTGGGGCGCCCAGTTCGGCCTGGACGAGGTGCCCTCGGCCTCCGACGACGAGCTGCGCTTCGACGAGGACGAGGACCCGGAGCACTCTCCGCCTCGGACTCGGGAGCCGGCGCGCGCGTCGGACGGGACACCCGGGGACGAGGCCGGGGCGGCTGAGTGGGACTCGGCCTCGCAGCCGGACGGCGAGCGGTTGCCCGAGTCCCTGGAAGGGGCCACGCCCGAGCTGCCCCCGCAGTCTCCGATCTTCGCTCCCAGCGAGGAGGTTCCGCTGCTGGCGGAGCTCACCCCGGCGCTGGCGCTGGAGGGCGCGAGCCCCACGCAGCGCCTGCGCGTGGGTGGGGGCAGCTTCTCCGTCTACGTGGAGGGCGAGTTGCTCACGCGGCTGGAGGGGCTGGTGGCCTTCAGCGGACAGCTCGAGTTCGAGCCGGAGCGCAAGCGCTTCCGGGGCCGCGCCACGGACGAGCCCTTCGGCCAGGGCCCGGCCCGATTCACGCGGGCGAGCGGCCGGGGCGTGCTCTTCCTGGAGGCCGCCGAGGGGCACTCCTTCCTCGCGACGGACCTGGGGGACACGGGCGTCTACGTGCGCGAGGAGTGCGTCTTCGCCTTCGAGGAGGTGGTGGCCTTCGAGAATGGCAAGGTGCCCTCGGACGTGCCGCCGGACCTGGAGCTGGTGTACCTGCGCGGACAGGGCAGGGTGGTGCTGCGGGTGCGCGGCGCGCTGCGCTCGGTGGGCGTCACGTCCGAGGCCCCGGTGACGGTACCCATGTCCTACCTGGTGGGCTGGCAGGGCTCGGTCACCCCCGGGTGGTGCCGCTGTCCCGGGACAATCCCCCGCCCGGCGTTGGAGTGGAACTGAGCGGCGAAGGATTTGCCCTCATCTCCCTGCCACTCCGCTAGAACGCTCCGCCATGGATCGAGCGGAGCGAGCGGTACGGAAGCAGCGGAAGAAGGAGGAGCGGGCACGGCGTCGCGCGGCGCGCGAGCCCAGCATCCTCGTGCAGGAGTTCTGGAACCTGCCGAACATGCTGACGCTCGGACGCATCGTCCTCATTCCCCTGTTCGTCTGGCTCACCTACGAGGCGGACCCGTTCGACTCGCTCCTGGCGGCGGCGGTGTTCGCGGTGGCCGCCATCACCGACATCGTGGATGGCTACCTGGCGCGGCGCTGGAACCTCATCACCGTGGTGGGCAAGTTCATGGATCCGCTGGCCGACAAGCTCATCGCCATGGCGGCCCTGGTGATGATGGTGCGGCTGGGGCGCATCGCGGCCTGGGTCGTCATCGTGCTCCTGGCGCGCGAGTTCATCGTCAGCGGCCTGCGCACCATCGCGGCGAGCGAGGGCATGGTCATCGCCGCGGGGCAGGAGGGCAAGTGGAAGACGTCCCTGCAGCTCGTGGGCATCATCTCCCTGTGCGTGCACTACGAGCACTGGGTGGACATGGGCGTCTACGCGGCGCCGGTGAACTTCAACAAGGTGGGCCGGTGCTCGTGTACCTGTCCGGGGCGTTCTCCGTGTGGAGCGCCGTCGTGTACTTCCGGGCCTTCCTCTCCATGCTCGCCCGGCGAGGTGGCGGAGGCGGTGAACAGAAGGCTTGACGCCTCCGGATGCGGGGGGTATACCGCCCTCACTTTCGACGGCGCCGCGAGGCAACGCCGGAGGTCATCAGGAGTCGAGACGCGGGAATAGCTCAGCGGTAGAGCATCGCCTTGCCAAGGCGAGGGTCGAGGGTTCAAATCCCTTTTCCCGCTCCATACTCCAGCCTGATGCGGGAATAGCTCAGCGGTAGAGCATCGCCTTGCCAAGGCGAGGGTCGAGGGTTCAAATCCCTTTTCCCGCTCCATACAAAGGCCCCCTGGGAAACCAGGGGGCCTTGTCGTTTGTACGTTGCACCGGGCCGGCGCGCCCGCTGACCGCCGTCCTCTCGCCGGACGCGTGGACCGCCCTGGGTCGAAGGGCTGCCTGCCATGCGGAGCGGGGAACTGGAGGGCGGTACCTACTGCCCCCCTTTATGCTGTATGAATGGGCCCCCCATGCTTCGCAACCTCCGAGAGCTCTACCAATACCGGGGTCTGCTCCTGAGCCTGACCCAGCGCGAACTCAAGGCGCGCTACCGCAACTCGGTGCTCGGGTTCCTGTGGACGTTCCTCAACCCGATGTTGCAGATGGCCGTCTACACGCTGCTCTTCTCCGTCTACATGCGGCAGAAGCTCGAGGCCTACACGTTCTTCGTGTTCGTGGGCCTGCTGCCGTGGATCTGGTTCTCCAGCTCGCTGAGCGCGGGGGCCAGTTCCATCAGTGATCGGCGCGATCTGCTCACCAAGGTGCGCTTCCCGGCGCAGGTACTTCCGGCCACCGTGGTGGTCACCAACCTCGTCAACTACCTGTTGTCGCTGCCGTTGATGATCGTGCTGGGCTGCTTCTTCGGCCGCTGGCCCACCGGCACCTCGTGGCCTTCCCGGCGGTGCTGCTCATCCAGTTGTGCGTGACGCTGGCGCTCTCCTATCTGCTGTCCGCGCTCAACGTCTTCTTCCGGGACTTGCAGCAGATCATCGCCAACCTGCTGACGCTCTGGTTCTTCGTCACGCCCATCTTCTACCAGGCCCTCACCATTCCAGCGCACGTGCGCACGCTGATCGTGCTGCTCAACCCCATGGCGGTGATGGTCACCTCCTACCAGGCCATCTTCTACGAGCAGCGCCTGCCCGACGCGGGGCCCCTGCTGCTGTGGATGGCCATCGCGTTCATGCTGCTCATGTTCGCGTCCGTGCTCTTCGAGCGGCGGCGTGAGGAGTTCGCGGAGTTCGTCTGATGCCCTTAACCCCCATGGATGCCATCGTCCTGCGCGACGTGGTGAAGAGCTTCCGGAAGAGCACCATCCGAGGCGAGTACACGACCTTCAAGTCCGAGCTGGTGCGCTGGTTGCGCGGCCAGCGCCGGCAGCAGCAGCCGGACACGGTCATCGAGGCGCTCCGGGGCATCGACCTGACCATCCCCCGTGGCAAGACGGTGGGCATCGTCGGCCGCAATGGCTCGGGCAAGAGCACGCTGCTCAAGCTCATCACCGGCATCTACTCGCCCACCTCGGGCTCGGTGGAGATCAACGGCCGCATCTCCGCGCTGCTGGACCTGGGCGCCGGCTTCCACCCGGACTTCTCCGGGCGGGAGAACATCCTCATCAACGGCGTCATCCTGGGCCTGTCGCGCACGGAGATCCGTGAGCGCATGGATGAAATCATCGCCTTCAGCGAGCTGGGGGAGTTCATCGACGAGCCGGTGCGCACGTACTCCAGCGGCATGTACATGCGCCTGGCGTTCGCGGTGGCCACGCACGTGGATCCGGAGATCCTCATCATCGATGAGATCCTCGCGGTGGGTGACGAGCACTTCAGCCGCAAGAGCTTGCAGAAGATGACGGACTTCCAGAAGGCCGGGAAGACGATCGTCCTCGTCACCCATGATCTGGGAACACTGGAGCGCTGGTGCGATCTCGCCGCGTGGATCGACGGTGGGCGCATCCGCGAGGTGGGACCGCCCGCGGAGATCGTCCGCCGCTACAAGCAGGCCGTCCAGCTCGCCGAGGCCCAGGGCAATGCGTTGCTGGCGCCCGCGCTGGCCGCGGATGGAGGCGCGCTGCCCGAGCTGGTGAACACCCCCCAGGTGGCCGCCCAGGCCCAGCTGCGTCTGGGCGAGGTCCGGTTGCTCACCCGCGAGGGCGTGTCCGCCACGGAGGTGGACACGGAAGACGCGCTGGAGCTGCAGCTCGATTTCTCCACCGAGAGCGAGGTGAAGCAGGGCGGCTTCGGGTGGAGCCTCCAGCGCGCCGATGGCTCCCTCGTGTACGAGACGAGTACGCTCGTGGACGCCGTGCCGCTGCCCCAGCCCCTGCCCGCCCAGGGCATGGTGCGGCTGAGGCTGGAGCGGCTCGGGTTGATGCCCGGCCAGTACAAGGTGGCGGTGTCCGCGCTCGCGGCGGATGGGACGCCCTACGAGTCGCGCCCGGAGGCCTGTACCTTCAACGTGCGCTCGTCCCTGTCGGACCAGGGCATCACTCGGGTGCCGCATCGCTGGGAGTTGCTCATCCACGAGGCCGCGGTCTCCTCTCCTCCGGAGAAGGCCGTCAGCGCGTGAACTCGCGGACAGGCATCGCGTTGGGGGTTGTCCTCTACCGCAATCCACTCGAGGAGCTGCGCCGGCTCCTCGCCTCGCTCGAGCTGTGCCGGAGCACCCCGGGGACGCCCCCCTTCCAGGTGTGCTGGTGGGACAACTCGCCCGAGGACTCCCTGCGCGAGCCCCTCGCGCGGCTCGCGCCCGCGCCCGACTACCACTTCGCCGGGGCGAACCTCGGCTTTGGTGCCGCGCACAACCGGATGATGGCGCGGGTGTTCGCCTCACCCGACGTGAGCCACTACGTGTGCGTGAACCCGGATGGGGTTCTGCACCCGGACTGCCGGCGCAACTGGTGGCGGAGGCCGGGCGCGGGCCCCGGACGGGCCTGGTGGAGGCCCGGCTGTTCCCGGACGAGCACCCCAAGCGCTACCACCCGGTGACGCATGAGACGCCCTGGTGCAGTGGCTGTGTGCTGCTCGTCACCCGGGAGCTGTGGCGAACCGTGGGCGGCTTCGACGAGCGCTTCTTCATGTACTGCGAGGACGTGGACCTGTCCTGGCGCGCCCGCGCGGCGGGCTTCTCCGTGCGTCTGGCCCCCCGGGCGCTCGTCCACCACTACACCGTGACGCGCGAGACGAGCCGCACCCGGGAGCTGAGCGTGCGCCGCAGCGCCGCCCTGCTGGGCGCGAAGTACGGCGACGCCGGCTTCATGCGGGCCCGTCTCCAGGAATACCAGGCGCTGGGAGGTGAGCCCTTCACCCTTCCTCCCGTGGCCCGCGTGCCACGGCAGCTCGCGCGGATCGCGGACTTCGCCCACCTCTTCGACTTCGCCGAGGCGCGTTGGTGATGGACTCCCCCGACGCGGGAACGCCCCTCCTCGGACTGGGTTCCCACCTGCGCTCCTGGATGCTCGAGCGCGTGCGGGCCGATGGCCGCGTGGCCCTGCTCGGCCATGAGGCGGAATCCTCCGCCGCCCTGGAGGCGGTGGGTTGCGCGGTGCTCGAGGTGAAGCTGGACGCGGGCGCTCCTCCTGCTCCAGGCGGAGCGCCTCCCACCGAGGTGCTGGAGGCCCTGACGCGCTTCGCGCCCACCCACGTGGTGCTGCCACTCCAGGGCGCCCGGTCCCTCGAGACGTGGCTGGGAGTCCTGCGGCGGGCGGTGCCGGACGCGGAGCTCCTCTTCGGCTTCTGGAACGCGGGCTGTGCGTCGCGTCTTCTCGCCACGCTCGTGGGACGGCCCTCCGGGCGAGCAGGGCCATCCGATGCCGAGGTCTCCCGGGCCCTCGACGTGCATGGCTTCCAGGTGAAGCAGCGGCACGCGCTTCGCGCGCCTCCTGGGAGTTCCGGGCTGGCGGAGGGCACCGAGCTGGCGCTGCGGTCCCTGCTGACCCAACTCAACGCCTCGGCCGAGGCGGACCTCCTCCTCTACGCGGTGGCCTCCGCGCCAACGCGGCCCGCCGCCGCGGGAGAGCTCGTTCCCGGTTTGCTGAGCGTCCTGGTCTGGAGGGAGTCGCCCGCGCGGCCAGGGCTCCTGGATGAGACGCTGTTCTCCCTGGCCTGCCAGGAGCATCAGCCCCTGGAGGTGCTCCTGCTCGGGGAAGAAGGAGCCGGGGAGGAGCAGGTGGTGGAGCGCCACCGCCGCCTGGGAGGCTTCCAGTTCCAACGGCTCGAGGGCGCGCCGCCCGGCGCCTGGAGCGAGGCTCTGCGGCGGGCCCGGGGCCAGTACGTGGCCTTCCTGGGGGCTGGCAGCGTGGTGTACCCCGCGCACTACGCGCGACTCGTCGACGCGCTCCGGCGGGGAGCCTCCGCATGGAGTGTGGCACGGGCCTTCCGCGCGACCTGTGCTCCTGGCGCCCCCGGGGACGTGCCGTACATCGAGAGCAAGCGGCCCTTTCCCCTCGGCGAGCACCTGGACTCGACCCACCTGCTCCAGGAGCCCGAGCTGCTCCAAGCGCTCGTCGTCGACCGGACCCGGGTGGGACCGCTGTGCCTGGAGCCGGAGGCCCAGGCCGCCGCGCTGCCCGTGCGCCTCTTCTCGCTGTTCGAGCCCGTGTTCCTGGCGGAGGGACTGGCGACGTGCGAGGTGCGCTCCTTCTCCTCGGCGCCCCCGTCCACCGCACACTCATCCCCTGGCTTGCAGATGATTGTTCCATTGAACACATTTCAACAGGCGCTCGTGCGCGCGCATGCCGAGGGTGCTAGTTCGCGGGGGCTGCGGTTTCGCGTCGTGGATGACCTCAATATGCGTCTGCGCGAGCGGCTCCCCTGGCTGCATGGTGCGTTGCGCTCGATGGTGAACAGGCCGCGGTGAGAAGGGATGAGGCGGGGAAGGGGAGAGGAGGGGAGAGGATGGCACCGCGTTCCCGCATGGCTCGACACCGAGGCGGCCTGGCTGCCTTGGAGACAGACAGCGCTCGGCTGCCGGTGGAGCGGCCGCTTGCCTGCCAATCACCCGGGCGCTGGACCGACTGGCGGTGGATTGGCGCCGCGCATTGGGGAACACTGGGCCTCGGTCATGGTGCCGCCGCGCGACCTTGGAGGTGGACGAAGGCTCGAGTCGGAGCCTGGAAGTGAGCCTCTTGCGCGCCGCCCACCCACTGCGGTGGGGCCCGCTCGCGAGTCGGCAATGTCGCACGAGCCGTGACACGCCGCCGGGCCGTATGGTTTATGCGATTGCCGCGAGCCTTCATGCCGCCCTCGGCGTGCTGGCGAGACCCGTTGACGCAACCGGCCCATCCGGGCTACACGGACTGTCCACTTCGCTGGCCTCGTTCCGACTGAAGTGGATGCCCCGACCGGGGGGATTTTCCCGTGGTAGTCCATCGTTCTCCCCCGGCGCACCACGCCACACGACACGAGCTGCCAAGGCATGAAAATCGGGTTCCTCGTCGGTGACATCGCCAACATTTCTGGTGGCTCGAATGTCATTCTTGAATACGCCAGTCGGTTGCAGGATCTCGGCAATGAGGTCGTCCTCATCACGCCGGGTCCCGTCAAGCTGACCTATCCCCTGTGGCATCCCCGGCTCGGGGATCTCACGCTGCGGCCACTGGCCGAGGCCGAGGGAGAGCGCTTCGACTTCGCGCTGGCCACCTGGTGGCTCACCTTCTTCGATCTCTGGCGCGTGGACGCGCGGGTGTATGGCTACCTGAACCAAAGCCTGGAGTCGCGCTTCCACGCCGAGCGTCATTACAAACTGCTCAATCGACAAACCTATTCGTTGCCGTTGCTCTTCATCACCGAGGCCAAGTGGCTGGTGGAGTTCATCCAAACCCTACAGCCGCGGGCCCAGGTGCTGTATGTGCAGAACGGCTTGAGCCGTGAGCACTTCCCGTGCGTGGAGGCTCCACCCGAGCGCTCGGGGCCGCTGCGCGTGCTGGTGGAGGGCCCCTGGGGAGTAGGGTTCAAGGGAGTGCCGGAGACGTTCGAGGTGCTGCAGGAGGCGCGTGCCCAGGGCGTGATGTTCGACACGGGCTGGCTGTCCAGCGGCTCCGCGGGCATGCGTCCCCGCGTGGGAGAGCAGGTGGTGGAGCCCCTGGAGCGCATCCCCATCAATCAGGTCCATCAGGTGTATAGGCAGTACGACGTGCTGCTGAAGCTGTCCAAGGTGGAGGGCATGTTTGGCCCTCCGCTGGAGATGTTCTCGCAGGGTGGCACCGCCATCACCTACACGGTCACCGGTACGGACGAGTACATGGTGCATGGCCACAATTCACTGCTCGTGGAGCCGCACAACCGCCGGCAGATCATCCAGTACCTGCGGATGCTGAGCACCCAGCCGGCCTACCTCGCCCATCTGCGTGGCAATGCGCTGCGCACCGCCCGCGCCTTCACGGACTGGACGTCCAGCACGCACCAGATGATGTCGGGGCTGGCCCAGGTACACGAGACGGGCTGGAGCAACGCGGACCTGCGTCCGGCGCTCGCCGCCTTGTCCTCGGTGCGCGGCGCGTGGCAGGACGATGTCTGGCGCTACGAGCGTGCCCTGGCGAGCATGCAGCCCACCATCGGACCCGGGGAGCAGGTGTTGTTGGAGCACTATCGCCAGTTCAAGCGCTCCCGCCTCATCCAGGGGTTGAAGTCGCGCTTCCCCGTACATCTCAAGCGCTCCCTGCGCTCGTACCTCGTCCGGGCCCTCTCATGAGAATCACTCCGCTGCCTTCCAACCTCCAGCGTGTGGCCTTCCTCGGCAGGCCCCTCTTCGAGCCCCACGTCCCACTCGACGCGAAGTGGGCCGAGACGCGCTTCTTCGCGGTCGAGTCGGAGCGTTGGGCGGAAGCCATCGAGGCGGCCCGGCAGTGGGGTGCCGACGCGAGCATCGTCTTTCGTCCCCAGGACGTGGCGCCGGAGCTGGCGGCGCTCCTGCCCGGCACCCTGCGCGTGGGCGTCATTGCCTCGCCCGTGTTCGCCCAGGCCGAACTGACCCGGCTCGCGCTCAACTCGGGCCCGGGCGTCGAGGGGTTCCGCTGGCTGACGTATCTGGACTCGCCGCCTCCGGCGGAGATGGCCCGGCTGCCCGTGTTGCAGACGATGCCGCTGCCGGTGGACACCGCCCGCTTCGTCGCGGGGCCTCGCCTGGAGCAGCGCCGGCTGTTGGTGGTCGACTGGGCCCGTCCCGCCCCGGCGTTGATGACGCGCCTGCGCCAGATGGCTCCGCTGGAGGTGCTGCCCTCGGATGCCTCTCTCGCGCAGATCTCCGCCGCGTTGGACTCCGCGGGCGTGCTCATCTACTCCACCAGGGATCTGCTGGGCCGGTTCGACGCGCTGCCGCTGCGCGCCCTGGCACGAGGGCTGCTGCTCATCTCCGACAACACCTTCCTGCCCGACTGGTACATCGAGCAGGAGGACGAGTATCTGCCCCGCAATGGGGACCTCATGCTGCAGGCCGTGGACGAGTGGGTGCGCATGCCCGAGCTGTTCAAGGCCGTGCGTATCCGCGCCTGGCAGAAGATGCGCGAGCCTTCGACGCCTCGGCGTGCTTTCAGCGCATGCTGCATGACGCGCACCTCTTGGCGGATCCCTCGAGGCACCTGGACGCCTTGCCACGGGGTGAGCAGGCCGCGGCCGCCCCGTCGTCGGCGGGCGTGCGCGTGACGGAAGGTGCGTCCGTCGTCGGCTCGGGCCTCGTGCCTCCTCCGGGGCCCCTTCCTTCTGAATCTCAAGGTCGCCGGAGCCGATGAGCCCCCGCCTGCGAACAGCCGTGGTCGCGTTGTCGCCCTCCCTCCAGCGCTGGGCCGTGGAGCTGGCGCGTGACTTCTACCGGCGAACAAGAGCGCGCCCGAGCCCACCGTCCTGCCACGCGCGGGGACGATGGATCGGGTGAAGGTGCTGGCCGCGGAGACGTTGCCCCTGCCGGTCTCCGAGGGCTTGCGTCAGGCCTCCCAGTTGTTGCGGACCACGGTGGGCGCCGCCGCGGGCCCGTCCACCGCCGTGGAGTCCGCTTCCTTCGCCACGCTGCGCGAGCGCGTGCTGGAGTACACGCTCGAGCACGCGGTGGTGGGCTTCGACGTCTTCAACACGCTGGTCGTCCGCGACGTGGAGGGCGAGTGGCTCAAGACGGCCGTGGCACGCGGCTTCCATGCGCGGCTGCGCGAGTTGCTCAACCCCCTGCACCTGCCGAGCATGGCGGAGGTCCGCCAGCGCCGCTCCCAGTTGGAGCTGGAGATCGCCTCGGAGCAGCTGGCCCAGGGCCGCGACAACGAGGTGGACTTCGAGCAGCTGGTCTTGCGCTGGGCGGGCAGCTGGGTGCCCACCGAACCGCAGCGCTCTCAACTGGCCGTGCAGCTGTGCGCGCTCGAGCTGGAGATGGAGAAGCTCGCGCTGCGGCCCGCCCCCGGCATCAGCGAGTTGCTCGCGGAGTTGAAGGCCCGTGGCAAGCGGCTCATCTTCATCAGCGACATGTACCTGTCCGAGCCCCTGCTGCGAGATCTGCTGCGGCATTGTGGCTTGGAGTCGTTTTTCGACGCGGGCTATGTCTCCGTCGACCATGGCATGCGCAAGGCCAGCGGACGGCTGTTCACCCGCGTGCTGGAGCTGGAGCGGCTGTGCCCCGAGCAGTTGTTCTTCGTCGGGGACGACGAGAACAGCGACAACGTGCAGCCGCGGCGCCTGGGCATCTCCACCCTGCGCGTGGATGATCCCCTGGAGCGCCAGCGCCGCCATCGGCTGGAGACGGCGCAGCAGGCCGTGGAAGGCAATCCGTTCTGGTCCGCGCACTACCTGGACGTGGTGATGCGCAACCAGCCGCTCCATGTGCGGCAGGACTCCGAGGATGCGAGCTATCAGCTCGGACGCACGCTGGCCCCGGGGCTGGTGGCCTTCATTCAGGACGTCATCGAGCGCACCGCGCAGCTGGGCATCGATGAGGTGTATTTCCTGGCGCGCGAGGGCCTCACGCTGCTGAAGATCTTCAGCATCCTCCAGGAGTCGGGCCTCTTCCGCCGGATGCCTCGCGCGCGCTACCTCTTCGTGAGCCGCGCCTCCACCATTCTCGCCTCCATGCGGGAGCTGAGCTGGGAGGAGGTCCATCGCTTCTGGCGCCAGTACAGCCGCCAGTCCCTCAGAGGGCTGCTCACCAATCTCACGCTCCCCGCCGACGTGTTCGTGCCGCTGGCGGCCGAGTGTGGGCTGCTCGATCCGGATCGCCCCATCACCGATCCGCTCCATGACGCGGCCTTCCAGCGCTTCCTCACCTCGCGCGAGGCCCGCGCCCGCTTCCTCGCCTGCAGGGACGAGGCCCGCGCCTCGCTCGCCCGCTATCTGCGCTACCGCGGCCTGATGGGCCAGAAGCGCGTGGCCCTGGTGGACATCGGGTGGAAGGGCAGCATGCAGGACAACCTGGTGCGCGCCTTCGAGGAGGAGCCGTGCTTCCCCGAGGTCCACGGCTTCTACCTGGCCTACGTGCCCGACGGGCAGCCCCAGCCCGAGCGCTCCTTCAAGTACGGCTATCTGGCGGATCTGCGGCATCGGGATCTGGAACAGGCGGACCTGCTGCGCAACACCGCCATCTTCGAGATGGTCACGCAGGCCAACCATGGCAGCACCGTGCGCTACGGCTCCAACCCCTGGGCCCCGCACATCCCCGTGCCGGCGTTCGTCCACCATGAGCGGGAGAAGGAGAACAGCGCGCGCTTCTTCCGCCGGGCGCAGGAGGCCCTCTACGACTACGCGCGCGACTTCGCGCGTCTGGCGCCCCTGCTGCGCTTCACCGCGGACGAGCTGAAGTCCGGCACCCTCCAGTCGCTCCTGCGCTACACGCGCTATCCCACATACGAGGAGGCCGCTGAATTCCTCAAGTACTCGCATGTGGAGAGCTTCGGCGTCCATGAGATCACCACCTTTGGTCTGAAGCTCGATCCGCGCAAGCTGGCCGCGCACCGCTCCGTGAGGGGAGTGCTCGGCGAGATGCGCAGGGCCTTCATGGCGAACGCCTGGAGAGACAGCGTGGTGCGGCGCAGCGGCATCCCCCTGGCCAATCTGGCCTATGATGCCTGGTACACGTGGACGGCCATCCGCTGAGCGCGTCCGCGCCGGCTTCGAGTCCCGTCCATCCGCATACCCATATCAAATCAGGGGCGGGAGATTCACCAGACATCCGAGCAGCGCCGGAATTCGGATTATCGTGTCTGCTCACGCCGCTTCGTCAAATCGTGTCATGAGGTTCGAGAGGGTGGTTCGCCAGAGCGCTCGAGCGCCGTCAGCCGTGCCGTGATCTCACGGCGCCGGGCGCTCTGGTTCCGCGATTCCTCGCGCTGGTGCTCGTAGATGAGCGCCAGGGAGTCGAGGATGGCCTCATTGAACTCCACCTGCTTGCGCAGCACCTCGTTGATGAAGGGCTGGAAGGCGAGCCGAAAGGCGCGCTTGGCCCCCACCAACAGGGGACCCGTCAGGCCGGAGCGGTGGGAAGTGGGCGGCTCCGCGTAGCGGCTGTCCTTCTTGTCGCGGGGCGTCTGCAGCAGGGGGGGCCACTCGGTCTCCGCCGGAGCACGCCGCGAGGCGTCGAGAAGCTGGCGCACCGCCTCCACCCGCGCGGAAGGAGGCGTGGGCAGCCGTCCGGCCTCCTCCGCGAGGCGCTCGGCGAGAGGGGAATCGGTGAGGAGATCGTCAGGGCGCATGGGGGGCTCCAAGGGGCCGCAGGGCCTGGATGAGCGCGGACACGGCGGGCTCCGGCTGGTGGAAATCGACGGAGAGCAGCCGCGAGCCCAGGTGGGACGTCACCTCGGGAGCGGGGGCCGCGGCCTTCACGTCGCGCACGCCCCAGGCCCGGGGGGAGACGAAGGGCAGGGTGTCACGGGCGAGCGGCGAATCCGCGGGCAGCAAGAGCAGGGGAGCGCGCGAGGTGCGCAGCGCCATCCCGAGCGACGAGGAGCCGGGGAGTGGCCTCTCGGGCTCCCTCGACAGGGGCTCGTCCGGCGAGAAGGCGAGCACCTCCTGGCCTCCCACCCGCTGTGTCCGGGGCGCACACTGCGTGGGCCGGGGGAGGGATCCAGCGTCAACAGGCGGCACGAGGAGAGTCGCTCCGCGAGCCGGAGGGCGAGCCGGGAGCCCGGCGCCTCGGGGAAGGCGGCGAGGCCGGGACACACGAGCATCACTCCAGCCGGCTCCTCGACGCGGGGGCCCGGTGTGCTCGTGGGGCCCGCGAGGAAGGGCTGGAGCGCCTCGCGGATGGCCGTGGCCACGGCCTCCTGCCCCAGTCGCGCCACCCGGGCGCGTTGGGCGGCGATCATCTCCTGCTTGAGCGCGGGGTTGTTCTCCAGCGTCGCGAGCAGCCGCGCCACCTCCAGGGGCTCGTTCGTCAGCGTGGCCACGCCGGCCCCGCCCATCGTCTCGGGCACCGCCGCGGCGCCGTACGCCACCACGGGGACGCCCCGGTACATCGCCTCCAGCAGCGGCACGCCGAACCCCTCGTGCCGGCTCATGGAGAGGTACACCGAGGCCGTCGCGTAGCACGCGGAGAGCTGCGCCGCGCTCACGCGCCCGAGCAACCGCACGTGCTCGGCCCCGAGCATCTCCTTGAGGCCGTACAGGTACGCGCCGTAGGGCGTCTCGCGGTTGAGGTAGCCGGCCACGACCAGACGGGAGCGGGGCTGGTACAGCCGCTGCCGGCGGTGAAGACGCGCAGCACGTCATCCACGCGCTTGCTCGGCACGGCCCGGCCCACGAAGAGCAGGTTGGCGCACCCGTCATCGAGCTCGGCGCGCAGCACCGGCTCTGGCGCCACGTCGAAGGCGCTCCAGTCCACCGCGAAGGGCAGCTCGGACACGTGCGGGTAGCCCGCCGCCACCAGCTCCTCGGCGCTGAAGCGTGAATAGGCCCAGGCGCGCTCCACCAGGGGCCGCAGGGCGAGCAGCTCCTCGCGCGCGGCTTCACACGCCCGGGCCACCTTGTGCTCGAAACCCTCGAAGAGCCGGGCCGGGGTGATGTTGTGGTAGATGAGGGCCTTGCGCCCCGGAGCCCGGGCGAGCAGCGGCACCAGCCTCGACTCGAAGCTGTGGTGGATGAGCAGCGCGCTCGAGTCGTCCGCCTCGCGTGGATAGTCCCGGGCGGGCCGGACGAGCCCCTGGCAGGCCTCGTCCCACTGCTCCGCGTAGATTTCCGAGGAGAGGCCCCAGCCACGCAGCAGCTCGCGCAGGTAGCGCACCTGGTTGCCCACCGCGTCGCCCCAGGCGAGCCGGGGCACGAATTGATGGACCGCCCGGGACGAGGAGGGCCCGGCCGTCCGTTTGCTTTTGGGGATTCTCACGAGGGCTCCAGCGTGTATCCGGGGTGTGCACGGCACACAAGGTCGCCTTGACGTCCTGGGGCCCCTTCGCTACTCAGACGCGCGGTCTTCACTTCTTCACTCTTCGAGTTCGTCGATGAACGTCCTGGTCACCGGTGGTTGTGGTTTCATTGGCTCCAACCTCGTCAAGTACCTGCGCCGGGTGCGTCCGGACTGGAAGATCGTCAACCTCGACAAGCTCACCTACGCCGGCAACCTGGAGACGCACAAGGAGTTCGAGGGCGACCCCAAGCACGTCTTCGTGCGAGGGGACGTGGCCAACCGCGAGCTCGTCGAGCACCTCATGGGCGTGCACCAGATCGACGCCGTCATGCACCGGCGGCCGAGAGCCACGTGGACCGCTCCATCCTAGGCCCCGAGGCCTTCGTCCAGGCCAACGTGCTGGGCACCCAGCAGCTGCTCGAGGCCAGCCGCGTGCGCGGCATCAAGCGCTTCCTGATGGTCTCCACGGACGAGGTGTACGGCTCGCTCGGCCCCACCGGCTACTTCACCGAGACCTCGCCGCTGCAGCCCTCCAGCCCCTACTCGGCGTCCAAGACGAGCTCGGATCTGATCGCGCTCGCCTGGCACCACACCTTCGGCATGGACGTGGTGGTGACTCGCTGCTCCAACAACTACGGCCGCTACCAGTTCCCCGAGAAGCTCATCCCCCTCATGGTGGTCAACGCCCTGCAGGACAAGCCGCTGCCCGTCTACGGCGACGGCGGCAACGTGCGCGACTGGCTCCACGTGGACGACCACTGCTCGGCGTTGCTCACGGCGCTGGAGAAGGGCAAGGCCGGTCAGGTCTACAACATCGGAGGCAACTCCGAGCGCAAGAACATCGAGATCGTCAAGGCCATCCTCGGCCTGCTCGGCAAGCCCGAGTCCCTCATCAAGTACGTGAAGGACCGCCCGGGGCATGACCGGCGCTACGCCATCGATCCGACGAAGATCCGCACCGAGCTGGGCTGGACGCCGGCGCACACCTTCGAGGAGGGCCTGAAGGAGACGGTGCGCTGGTACGTGGACAACGCGCCCTGGTGGGAGCGGGTGATGAGCGGCGCCTACCGCCAGTACTTCGAGACCCAGTACCGCACGCGCCTCAACGGCTGAGCCCAGGAGACACCACCATGAGATTCCTCGTCACGGGTTCCAACGGGCTGGTGGGCAGCCGGGTGTGCGCGCTCCTGGAGAAGGCCGGCCACCAGGTGGTGGGGCTGGGCCGCGGCCCCCGGCGCACCCCGGGCGCCCACGCGTATGTGGAGTGCGATCTCACGCGCGAGCAGGACGTGGCCACGGCCATCGAGGCCGCGGCGCCCGAGGTCATCCTCCATCCGGCCTCCATGACGGAGGTGGACGCGTGCGAGCGAGATCCCGATCAGGCCTTCGCCGCCAACGTCACCGCCACGGCCGCGGTGGCCCGGAGCGCGCGCAAGCTCGGCGCGCACCTGGTGCACGTGTCCACCGACTACGTCTTCGATGGCGAGCACGGGCCCTATGACGAGCAGGCGCTGCCCAACCCGCGCGGCGTCTATGCCCTCACCAAGCACATGGCCGAGCAGGCCGCGCGCGCCTTCGTGCCCGGCTGTGCCATCGCGCGTACCGCCGTGGTGTACGGGTGGCCCGCGGCGGGCCGCCTCAACTTCGGCGCCTGGCTCGTCGGCTCCCTGGAGAAGGGGCAGCAGGTGCGCCTGTTCGAGGACCAGTTCGTCTCCGCGAGCCTGGCCGACAGTGTGGCCGCCATGGTGAGCGAGTTGGGCGAGCGCAAGCTCGGCGGCATCTGGAACACCTGTGGCGCGGACGTGGTGGACCGGGTGAGCTTCGGCCGCGCCCTGTGCGAGGTGTTCGGCTTCGACTCCCAGCTCATCATCCCCACCCGTCTGGCGGACATGAAGCTGGCGAGCCCCCGGCCGCTGCGCAGTGGCCTCAAGGTGGACAAGGTGCGCTCCCAGTTGAACGCCCAGCCGCTGCCGCTCGCCGAGTCCTTGAAGCGCTTCCATGCCGCGTGGCGGTCCGGGCGGGGTTCTTGAACGGGCGGCCCCTGGCTCGATATAGCCATGAAGGAGCCGCCAGGGTGTGCGGAAGAGCCGGAGCACGTCGCGTCTGGCGGAGCTTGAGAGGCAGGTCATGAAGGGAATCGTTCTCGCCGGGGGCTCCGGCACGCGGCTGTACCCACTCACGCGCGTGGTCAGCAAGCAGCTGCTGCCCATCCACGACAAGCCGATGATCTACTACCCGGTCACCACGCTGATGCTGGCGGGCATCCGGGACATCCTGATCATCTCCACGCCCTCGGATCTGCCCCGCTTCGAGGAGCTGCTCGGCTCGGGTGCGCAGTGGGGGGTGAACTTCCAGTACGCGGTGCAGCCCAGCCCGGACGGACTGGCCCAGGCCTTCATCATCGGCCGCGAGTTCGTGGGCAAGGAGCCCGTCTGTCTCATCCTGGGCGACAACATCTTCTACGGCCACGGTCTGAGCGAGCTGGTGCAGCGCGCGGCGGCACGTACCTCGGGGGCCACCGTCTTCGGCTACTTCGTGAAGGATCCGGAGCGCTACGGCGTGGTGGAACTGGACGCGAGTGGCCGCGCGGTGAACCTCGTGGAGAAGCCCGCCGAGCCCAAGTCCAACTACGCGGTGACGGGCCTGTACTTCTACGACAACCAGGTGGTGGACATCGCCCGGGAGCTCAAGCCCTCGCCGCGCGGCGAGCTGGAGATCACCGACGTGAACATCGCCTATCTGCGCAAGCAGCAGCTCCAGGTGGAGCTCATGGGGCGCGGCTACGCGTGGTTGGACACCGGCACCCATGAGTCGCTCATGGAGGCCTCCAACTTCATCCAGATCATCGAGAACCGGCAGGGCCTCAAGGTGGCGTGCCCCGAGGAGATCGCCTTCCGCATGGGCTACATCACCGCGGCGCAGGTGGCCCAGCTCGCCCACCCGATGCGCAAGAACGACTACGGGCGCTACCTGATGGCCCTCGTCGAGAACAAGGAGCCCGGACATGACACGTCTGGACACGGCCCTGCCCGAGGTCATCCTGCTCGAGCCCAAGCGCTTCGGGGACGACCGCGGCTTCTTCATGGAGATGTTCCATGCGAAGCGTTACGCGGACCTGGGCATCCCCGGCCCCTTCGTGCAGGACAACTTCTCGCGCTCGGCCAGGGGCATCCTCCGGGGCCTGCACTTCCAGGAGCCCAACGCGCAGGGCAAGCTGGTGCAGGTGCTCGCGGGCGCCGTCTACGACGTGGCGGTGGACATCCGCCGGGGCTCGCCGACGTTCGGCCGGTGGGTGGGCGTGGAGCTGTCCGCGGACAACCGGCGCCAGTTGTGGGTGCCCGCGGGCTTCGCGCATGGCTTCTGCGTCCTCTCCGAGAGCGCGGACTTCCATTACAAGTGCACCGACTTCTACTCGCCCGGCTCCGAGCATGGCATCGCCTGGAACGACCCGGACCTGGGCATCCCCTGGCCGGTGACGTCGCCCCTGCTGTCCGCCAAGGACAGCGCCGCCCCGCGTCTCAAGGACGCGCCGCTGCTGCCCACCTACGCGGGTTGACGCCCCCTCGCGCGCCCCGGGGGTAGACAGGCGGGCATCCCCGTCCTCTCCAGGGGTGAGGTGAGGTAGGCCAGCCGAGTGCGCATCCTCCTGGGGTTCACGGGAGGACGTGCGATGGTCTGGCCTGGCAAGGGGATGAGCTGGAAGGAGTTCTTCAGCGAGCTGAAGAACGAGTACGTCAACGACAACGTCAGCAACGTGGCGGGCGCGGTGACGTTCGCCGCCCTGCTCGCCATCTTTCCCTTCCTCCTGTTCCTCGTGGCCCTGGCGGGTCTGATGATCGATCCCGCCCAGGCCCAGGTGCTCATCCAGGAGCTGGGCAAGGTGGCGCCCGCGGCCGTGACGGACATCCTCGGCCAGCGGATCAATGATCTCGCGGCGAGCAACAGCGTGGGGCTCCTGACGGTGGGTGGCCTCGGCGCGATATGGGCCGCGTCGGGCGGCGTGGTGGCGCTCATGGACGCGCTCAACACCGTCTACGACGTGAAGGAGAGCCGGCCCTTCTGGAAGACGCGGGGCATCGCCATCCTGGTGACGCTGTCCGGCGCGGTGCTCTCCATCCTCGCCTCGGCGGCCATGGTGGCCACGCCCGCGGTGGCGGGCTGGCTGGGCGAGCCACTCGGCACCGTGGTGATGTGGCTGCGCCTGCCCTTCGCCGGCCTGGTGATGATGCTGGTGTGGGCGATGATCTACTACGTGCTGCCGGACGTGGAGCAGGACTTCAAGTTCATCACCCCCGGCTCCGTGGTGGGCGTGGTGCTCTGGCTGCTCGCGTCCTTCGGCTTCTCCGTCTACGTGCGCAACTTCAGCAGCTACGACGTGAGCTACGGCGCGCTCGGCGGCGTCATCGTGCTGCTCATGTGGATGTGGATCTCCGCCCAGGTCATCCTCCTGGGCGCGGAGATCAACGCGCTGCTCGAGCACAAGTCGCCCGAGGGCAAGGCCCCCGGCGCCAAGCGTCTGGACGAGCCGGGCCCCAATGTCACCAAGGGCGAGCTGCGCCGGGCGGAACAGGAGGAGATCGCCCTGCTCCTTCAGCAGCCGCCGCCCCCGCCGCCCGTGCCTCCTCGCATGTCGCCGCTGAGGGCGGCGATCACCTGGGCCACGGGCTTCGGCATGGGGCTGTTCCTGATGCGCCGCTCCGAACGCTAGCTAGCGACGCGCGGTGTGCACGGGGTGCTTCGCCGTGTAGTCCGCCCAGCTGCCGTTGAAGTCGAGGATGGGCTTGCCCGCGCCTTCCAGGCTCCAGATGCGGGTGGCCACCTCGGAGACGAGCTCCTGGTCGTGCGTCACGACGATGACCGTGCCGTCGAACTTCTGCAGGCCCTCGGACAGCGCGCTGATGGACTCCAGGTCCAGGTGGTTGGTGGGCTCGTCGAGGATGAGCACGTTGTCCTGGTCCAGCATCAGCTTGCACAGGAGCAGGCGCACCGTCTCGCCTCCGGACAGCGTGTCCGTGGGCTTCATGCGCTCCTCGCCGGAGAAGAGCATGCGGCCCATGACGCCGGAGATCTCCTCGTTGGTGAGCTTCACCTTCACGTCGCGCAGCCAGCCGAAGGCGGTGGTGCCCTTGCGGATGGTGCCGTGGTGGTCCTGCGGCAGGTAGCCCACGCTCGCGTTGTGGCCCCAGATGAGCTTGCCGGTGTCCGGCTCGAGCTGCCCGGCGAGCATCTTCACCAGCGTGGACTTGCCCACGCCGTTGCGGCCGATGACGCAGATCTTCTCGCCCTTCACGATGAGCGGGCTGAAGGGCTTGATGACCTTCTGGCCGTCGAAGGACTTGCTGAGGTCCTCCACGGTGAGCGTCTGCTTGCCGCTGGGCTCCGCCTGATCGAAGCGGATGAAGGGGCGGGCGATGTTCGAGCGCTTCAGATCATCCGACTTGAGCTTGTCGATCTGCTTGATGCGGCTCTGCACCTGGGAGGCGCGCGTGCCGGCGTGGAAGCGGGCCACGAAGTCCTGCAACTGGGCGATCTTCTTCTTCTTCTCGTCCACCTCGGACTCGATGCGGCTGCGCACCTGGGACTTCTGCCGCACCATGTCGTCGTAACCACCCGTGTACTGGATGATGGTCTCGTAATCGATGTCCGCGATGTGCGTGCAGATGGAGTTGAGGAAGTGCCGGTCGTGGCTGATGGTGATGAGCACACCCTCGAACGCGGTGAGGAACGACTCCAGCCAGCGGATGGAGTCGATGTCCAGGTTGTTCGTGGGCTCGTCGAGCAAGAGGCCTTGCGGCTTGCCGAAGAGCGCCTGGGCGAGCAGCACGCGCAGCTTCAGGCCGCCCGTCAGCTGCTTCATCGGCCCCTCGTGGCTCTCGGTGGGGATGCCCAGACCCTCGAGCAGCGAGGCCGCCTCGGACTCGGCGCTGTAGCCGTCCTCCTCGGCGATCACCATCTCCAGCTCACCCAGCCGGTTGCCGTCGTCCTCGGTGATGTCGGACTTGGCGAGGATGGTGTCCTTCTCCTTCATCGCCTCCCACAGGGCCTTGTTGCCCATGATGACGACGTCCAGGACGCGGTTGTCCTCGTAGCGGAACTGATCCTGGCGGAGGATTCCCAGCTTCTTGGGCCGGGAGATGGTCCCCATGTCGGCTTCCTCGTCTCCGGCGAGGATCTTCATGAAGGTGGACTTGCCCGCCCCGTTGGGGCCGGTGAGGCCGTAGCGGCGTCCGGGCGAGAACGCGACATTGACGTCCTCGAAGAGCTTCTTGGGCCCGTAGGCCTTGGAGACGTTGGTGATGGAGAACATGGGGGGCGCTTTCTAGCGGAAGGGGAAGGCGTCCGGAAGACAGGTGACGCATCGAGTCGCCATATGGGCGGCGGACAAAGGCTTCCAACCCCCCGGAAGGCACGTTCATGCCCTCCGGGGAAGTCTCACCTGTTACCACCCCGGTCTCCAGGCCCCTGGATGCCCGCCCGGTCACGCCTCGGGCGCGTCAGTTCTTCTGGAGCCAGAGCGAGCGGGGGCCGCGCAGGGCGAACGAGGGCCCGTACTCGAGGTGCTCGGGCTGGCGCGGCGAGAAACCCAGACGGGGGGTGCGTGCCATCAACTCCTGCAGGGCCACCGGGGCCTCCACGCGGGTGAGCGGCGCGCCCAGGCAGAAGTGGATGCCGTGGCCGAAGGACATCAGGCCGGCCGTGTCCCGCCGCGGATCGAAGCGCTCCGGATCGGGGAACTTGCGCGGATCATGGTTGGCCGAGCCGAGCAGGAGCGTCACCGTCGACTCCGCGGGGATCTTCCCGCCACTGACCTCCACCTCCTGGGTGGAGCGGCGCGAGATCGCCATCACCGGCGAGTCGAAGCGCAGCGTCTCCTCGCACACGGCCGCGCAGGCGGCGGGGAGGGGTCTCGCCGCAGCCACTCGTACTCCTCCGGGTGGCGGATGAGGGTGTGGAGGGTGTTGCCCAGGAGGTTGGTGGTGGTCTCGTTGCCGGCGATGAGCAGCAGCACGGTGAAGGCATTCACCTCCGGGGGGCTGAGCGCGGGCACGCCGTCCGTCTCCTGCACGAGCAGGGAGATGAGATCGCCCCGGGGCTCGCGGCGGCGCTGCTCGGCCACCTCGGTCATGTAGGTGAGCATCTCCTGACGGCAGAGGCCGACCTCGGCGGGCTCCTGGCCCGTGCGCAGGCTCGCGGACAGGCCGGAGATGATCGTGTCGCTCCAGCGCTTGAAGTCGCGGCGGCGCACGGTGTCGATGCCGAGCATCTCCGCGATGATGGTGACGGGCAGGGGCGAGGCCAGCCCGTCCATGAAGTCGAACTCGGGGCTGGCCGTCATCTCCGCGATGAGCGAGCGCGACAGCTCGCGCACGCGCGGCTCCATCGCGGAGATCTGCTTGGGGGTGAAGGCGCGGCTGACGAGGCCGCGCATCCGCGTATGCACCGGAGGGTCCGAGGTGAGCAGCTCGGCCACCGACTCGACCTGGAAGAAGCCTCGCTTCCGGCCCCCGATCTGGACGCCGGAGGAGGAGAACAGGGCGGCGTTCTTCAGGGCGAACGCCACGTCCTCATGGCGGCTGAGGATCCACGACTTGAGGCGCTCGCTCCAGAACAGCGGAGCCTTGTCACGCATCTCGGCGAAGTAGGGGTAGGGGTACTGCTTGAACTTCGGATCGAGGAAGTCGAAGCCATCGAGCAGGCTCATGGAATGCTCCGGGAAGAGACGGCGAAGGGCACGACGGCCCGCTCGGGCTCAGTTCTTCTGGAGCCAGAGCGCGCGGGGGCCGCGCAGGAAGAACGAGGCCCCGTAGTCGATATTCTCGGGCTGGCGCGGCGAAAAGCCCAGACGGGGAGTGCGCGCCATGAGCTCCTGCAGGGCCACGGGGGCCTCCAGGCGGGCGAGCGGGGCCCCGATGCAGAAGTGGATGCCGTGCCCGAAGGACAGCAGCCCGGCCGTGTCCCGCCGCGGATCGAAGCGCTCCGGGTCGGCGAACTTGCGCGGATCATGGTTGGCGGACGACACCAGCACCATGAGCGTGGTCTCCGCGGGCACCTTGCCCCCGCTCAGCTCCACCTCCTGGGTGGTGCGGCGGCTGAGCGTCAACACGGGCGAGTCGTAGCGCAGCGTCTCCTCGATCACGGCGGCGCAGGCCGCGGGGAGGGTCGCGCCGCAGCCACTCGTAGTGCTCCGGGTGGCGGATGAGCGTGGTGAGGGCATTGCCCAGGAGGTTGGTGGTGGTCTCGTTGCCCGCCAGCAGCAGGAGGACGGCGAAGGAGTTGACCTCCGGAGGCGTCAGGGCTTCCTGGCCCTCGCTCTCCTGCACGAGCAGGGAGATGAGATCACCCCGGGGCTCGCGGCGGCGCGCCTCGGCCACCTCCGTCATGTACGCGAGCATCTCCTTGGCGTTGCGCACCACGTCCTCGGGGGCCTTGCCAATGAAGGTGACGTTGCTGGAGTTGACGATCGCATCGCTCCAGCGCTTGAAGTCGCGGCGACGCGAGATGTCCACGCCGAGCATCTCCGCGATGATGGTGACGGGCAGGGGCGAGGCCAGGCCGCTCATGAAGTCGAACTCGTCGCGGGTCGTCATCTCCGTGATGCACTCCCGGGACAGCTCGCGCACGCGCGGCTCCAGGGCGGAGATCTGCTTGGGGGTGAAGGCACGGTTGACCCGGCCGCGCAGGCGCGTGTGCACGGGTGGGTCCGTGGTGAGCAGGCTGTCCACCCCCTCGAGCCCGGATTCCTGGCTGCGCTCCGTCGGCAGCTTGCCGGCGATGCGGACATTCAACGAGGAGAACAGGGCGGGGTTCTTCAGGATGTACGACACGTCCTCGTAGCGGCTGACGAGGGTGGCCTGGAGCTTCGCGTCGTAGAAGAGGGGCGCCTTCTCGCGCATCTCCGCGAAGTAGGGGTAGGGGTTGCGCATCACCTCGGGGTTGAAGAAGTCGAAGCGGCTCAGCAGATCCATGTGGGGCTCTCCTCGGAGAGGAACCGGTGGGGTGGGACGGCGGACGTTCAGGGGACTCAGTTCTTCTGGAGCCAGAGCGAGCGGGGTCCGCGCAGGAAGAACGAGTTGCCGTAGTCGAGGTGCTCGGGCTGGCGCGGGGCGAAGCCCAGGCGGGGTGCGCGTGCCATCAACTCCTGCAGGGCCACGGGGGCCTCCACGCGGGTGAGCGGGGCGCCCAGGCAGAAGTGGATGCCGTGCCCGAAGGACATCAGGCCATTGGTGTCCCGCCGCGGGTCGAAGCGCTCCGGGTCGGGGAACTTGCGCGGATCATGGTTGGCGGCGGCCAGCAACACCATCACCGTGCTGTCCGCGGGCAGCTTGCCCCCGCTCACCTCCACCTCCTGCGTGGTGCGGCGCATGAGCCCGAGCACGGGCGAGTCGTAGCGCAGCGTCTCCTCGGCCACGGCGGCGCAGGCGGCGGGGGAGGATCGCGCCGCAACCACTCGTACGCCTCGGGATGGCGGATGAGGGCGTGGAGGGCGTTGCCCAGCAGGTTGGTGGTGGTCTCATTGCCGGCGATGAGCAACAGGACGGTGAAGGAGTTGACCTCCTGGGGCGTCAGGGCCGCCACGCCATCGGTTTCCTGGACGAGCAGGGAGATGAGGTCGCCCCGGGGCTCGCGGCGGCGCGCCTCGGCCACCTCCATCATGTACGTGAGCATCTCCCGGGCGCTGTGCTCGACCACCTCGGGTGTCTTGCCCGTCTGCAGAACGGCATTGCCGGCGTGGATGAGGGTGTCGCTCCAGCGCTTGAAGTCGTGGCGGCGCGAGGCGTCCACGCCCAGCATCTCCGCGATGATGGTGACGGGCAGGGGCGAGGCCAGCGCCTCCATGAAGTCGAACTCGGGCCGGGAGGTCATCTCCGCGACGAGCTCGCGCGACAGCTCGCGCACGCGCGGCTCCATGGCATTGATCTGCTTGGGGGTGAAGGAGCGGCTGACGAGTCCCCGCATGCGCGTGTGCACCGGAGGATCCGTGGTGACGAGGTTGGAGACCGAGCTCAGCTCCTGCACGGTGGCACGCTCCTCCTGGAGCTTGCCGGCGACGCGGATCTTCGTGGAGGAGAACAGGGCGTGGTTCTTGAGCACGAACGACACGTCCTCGTAGCGGCTGAGCACGTGGGCCTGGAGCTTCGCGTCGTAGAAGAGGGGCGCCTTCTCGCGCATCTCCGCGAAGTAGGGGTAGGGGTTGCGCATCACCTCGGGGTTGAAGAAGTCGAAGCGGCTCAGCAGGTCCATGTGGGGCTCTCCTCGGTGAGGAAAACGACGGGGGACGGCGGAAGTTCATGCTACGGAGGGGCAAGCCAGGATGCGAGCGGGCGCGGAGGAGCGCGCCCACCCTTCTTCGTCCCCGTACTCCCTGGCTCGAGGGGGACGCGCTCAGTTCTTCTGGAGCCAGAGCGCGCGGGGGCCGCGCAGGGCGAACGAGGCGCCGTAGTCGATGTGCTCGGGCTGGCGCGGCGAGAAGCCCAGGCGGGGGCACGTGCCATCAACTCCTGCAGGGCCACGGGGGCCTCCAGGCGCGCGAGCGGAGCGCCCAGGCAGAAGTGGATGCCGTGGCCGAAGGACATCAGGCCCGTGGTGTCCCGCCGCGGATCGAAGCGATCCGGGTTGGCGAACTTGCGCGGATCGCGGTTGGCGGCGGACACCACACCGAACAGCGTGGTGTTCGCGGGCACCTTGCCGCCACTCAGCTCCACCTCCTGGGTGGTGCGGCGCACGACCGTGATCACGGGCGAGTCATAGCGCAGCGTCTCCTCGGCCACGGCGGCGCAGGCGGCCTGCGTGGGGTCGCGCCGCAGCCACTCGTACGCCTCCGGGTGGCGGATGAGCGCGGTGAGGGCATTGCCCAAGAGGTTGGTGGTGGTCTCGTTGCCCGCCAGCAGCAGGAGGATGGCGAAGGAGTTGACCTCCGGGGGCGTCAGGGCCTCCTGGCCCTCGCTGTCCTGGACGAGCAGGGAGATGAGGTCGCCCCGGGGCTCACGGCGGCGCGCTTCGGCCACCTCCGTCATGTACGCGAGCATCTCCTTGGCATTGCGCACCACGTCCTCGGGCGTCTTGCCGGTGAGGCTGGCGTTGCCGGAGTTGGCGATCGCGTCGCTCCAGCGCTTGAAGTCGCGGCGGCGCGAGATGTCCACGCCGAGCATCTCCGCGATGATGGTGACGGGCAGGGGCGAGGCCGGGCCGCTCATGAACTCGAACTCGTTGCTGGCCGTCATCTCCGCGACGAGCTCGCGCGACAGCTCGCGCACGCGCGGCTCCAGGGCGGAGATCTGCTTGGGGGTGAAGGCGCGGGAGACCCGGCCGCGCAGGCGCGTGTGCACGGGCGGGTCCGTGGTGAGCAGACTGTCCACCCCCTCGAGCCCGGTATCCTGGCTGCGCTCCGTCTGGAGCTTGCCGGCCATGCGGACCTGCGCCGAGGAGAACAGGGCGGGATTCTTCAAGACGTACGACACGTCCTCGTAGCGGGTGAGGACGTGGGCCTGCATCTTCGCGTCGTAGTGCAGGGGCGCCTTCTCACGCATCTCCGCGAAGTAGGGGTAGGGGTTGCGCATCACCTCGGGGTTGAGGAAGTCGAAGCGGCTCAGCAGATCCATGATGGGCTCTCCTGTTGGGATGGAGTGATGGGGGTTGTTCGTGGAGGGTTGTTCGTGTGGGGTTGACGGACGCTCACCCGGGGCGCGGGCTGGCGCCATCCAGGAAGCAGCGCAGCAGCAGGGCGATCTGCTCGTCGACGGGCATGGGCTGTCGATCGAGGAGTTGCCGCACCAGGGTGCTGTGCAGCATGCCCAGCAGCAGGATGGGGTAGTGGGACGCGTCCTCGGGCCGCAGCACCCCTTGGGCGATGCCCTCGGAGTTGATCGAGCCAATTCTCTCGGTCAGCGCGTTCGCGAGCCGCTGCTGGCGATCCAGCTCCTCGCTCGAGGTGGCCACGCGCAGCACCCGCTCCTCCAAGAGCAGGGAGAGGAAGCGGAAGTGCTTCTGGGCGTGCTCCAGGATGGAGCGCAGCAGGCCATGCAAGCGCGTGCGGTAGGGTGAGCCCCGGCTGCGCTCCAGCTCCGCGTCCAGGACGGCCATCAACTGCTGGGCCTGTGCGTCGAGCAGCGCCTGGAGCAAGCGCTGCCGGTCCTCGAAGTAGTTGTAGAGCGTGCCGACCGAGACGCCCACCCGCGTGGCGATGTCCTCCATCCGCGTGGCGGACGGGCCCTGCTCGGCAATCACCTGCTCCGCCGCCTCGAGGATGGCCACCCGGGCCTCCTCCTTCATCCGCTCCCGGAGGGGCTGAGGCTTGCTTCGCGGTGCTGAGCGAGAACTCATGCGGCTGAATATGATTCAGAAAACGGTAATTCGCAATAGCCCTGTGGGGTGGGGAGAACGGGGGCCTGGTGGTCTGGTGGGAGAGGGGCCGGGCGGAGAGGGGGCGTGCCTGGACCCGGCCACGGGTATAAGGGGACGCACATGGCCGTCCGCTTCGAACTCGTCACCACCGACCCCACCGGGGCCCGCGCAGGCGTGCTGCACACCCGGCGGGGCTCCATCCCCACGCCGGTCTTCATGCCCGTGGCCACCCACGCCTCCTTCCGCCACCTGGGCATGGAGGAGATCAAGGCCACCGGCTCGAAGATCCTGCTGTCCAACACGTACCACCTGATGCTCAAGCCGGGCATCGACGTGTTCCGCCGCTTCAATGGCATCCATCCCTTCATGCAGTGGGACGGGGCGGTGCTCACCGACTCGGGCGGGTTCCAGATCTTCTCCCTGCCGGAGGATCGGCTGATCACCGAGAAGGGCGCCCACTTCCGCAGCTTCCACGACAACAGCCGGCAGCTGCTCAGCCCCGAGTCGAGCATCGCCATGCAGCAGGCGATCAACTCGGAGGTGATGATGGTGCTGGACGTGTGCATCGACTCGCGCACGGACGAGGCGGGCACGCGCGAGGCGATGGAGCGCACCCACCGCTGGGCGCTGCGCAGCACGGCGGCGAAGAACCAGGTGGACACGGGCAGGCGCTCTTCGCCATCGTGCAGGGCGGCGTGCACCCGCACCTGCGCGACGAGAGCGCGGGCTTCCTCACCCAGCACCCCTTCGACGGCTTCGCCATCGGCGGGCTCGCGGTGGGCGAGACGAACGAGGAGCGCAAGACGATGACGGCGCGCGCCGCCGCGCAGCTCCCCCAGGACAAGCCCCGCTACCTCATGGGGGTGGGCACGCCCACGGACCTGCTCGAGGCGGTGCTGCGGGGCGTGGACATGTTCGACTGCATCATCCCCACGAAGATGGCGCAGCAGGGCTACGCCTATACCTTCCAGGGGCTGGTGCGCATCACCCGCCAGGCGTTCCGCCTGTCCGACGAGCCGCTCGACGCGACGTGTGACTGCTACGTCTGCAAGCGCTACAGCCGCGGCTACCTGCAGCACCTGATGAGCGGCAAGCACCACACGGGCTCGCGGATGCTCTCGGTGCACAACGTGCACCACTACCAGATGCTCACCTGGAAGATGCGCGACGCCATCCTCCGGGGCTCCTACGCGCAGGCCTACCGCGAGCTGAAGCAGGCGGTGGCGACGCCCAAGGATCTGAAGGACGCGCAGCTGGAAGCGGGCGCCAACGCGGTGACGCTCAAGGAAGTGGGCTGAGTGGAGACTGGCAACCCGAGGGATGGGGACTTCGAGCTGGTGACGCTGCGCAATGGGGCGCGCGCGGTGCGCCACCTGGGGCACGGGGAAGTGATGCACCCGGCGACGGGCCCGTGGGAGGAGGCGCAGCGGCTCTACGTGGAGCAGCCTCGCCTGGCCGAGCGCCTGCGCACGCCGGGCGAGCCACTCGTCATCCACGACGTGGGGTTGGGGGCGGCCACCAACGCGGTGGCGGCGCTCACGTGCGCGCGGGAGCTGGGCGCCGAGCGCCGGCGGGGGCTGGAGGTGGTGAGCTTCGAGGTGGACCTGGCGCCGCTGCGGCTGGCGCTGGCGGACGCGGCGGGGTTTGCCTTCCTGCAACCCTTCCGGGAGGCGGCCGAGGCGCTCATGCGCGACGGGGCCTGGGAGGAGGCGGGGCTGCGCTGGCGGCTGCACCTGGGGGATGCGCGGGGGCGGATGGAGGGGTGCCCCGGGCGGACCTGGTGTTCTTCGACCCGTTCTCCCCGGCGAGCAACCCGGAGATGTGGACGGAGGAGGTGCTGGCGCGGGTGAGGGCGGGGTGCCGGGAGGACGGGGAGGGGGCGCTGCTGATGACGTACAGCGCGGCGACGCCCACGCGGGTGACGCTGCTGCTGGCGGGCTTCTACGTGGGGGCGGGGGTGTCCACGGGGACGAAGGGAGAGACCACGGTGGCGGCCACGCGCCGGGCCGCGTTGGATTCACCCCTGGGCGAGCGCTGGCTGGAGCGCTGGCGCCGCTCGTCCTCGCGCGCTCCCCACGGGCAGCCGCTCACGCCGGAGGCCGAGGCCCGGGTGTTGGCCCATCCGCAGTGGAGCCCGGTTTGAATCCATGATGGAACTGCCTCCAGTCCCGCCACCCCATCTCGTCTCGCCGTAGAAGATGGCGGACATCTTCGAGGCGCTCCGGGCTCGCGCGGGTGGGCTGCTTCCGGAGTCTCCCGTGCCGCGCTGAGCGCCGCCTACTTCTTCAGCAGCTTGCTAGGTTTTGAACTCCTTCTTCTCAGCTTGATCCTCCCACTTCTTCTCGGTTGTCGCGTAGACCGCATCAACCACCTTCTGGAGTTCAAGCGCCCGCCACCTCCCGCCCGGCACAGTTTCCTCAAACGCCGTTCGCACACTGGGCCGCGACAGCAGGTGTCGAGTTAGGGGCATAGAGCACTCCATTCAGGGCTCCTGATGCGCCGTTCGGAGCGATCTTCGCTTTGTGAGTGATGGCGAGCAGACGCCGCAAGAGCACGCCGTCGTCATTATCCTTTCAGCCTCACGCTCCGCCATCGCGCCGCCTTCGGTTCCCTGGGCTTCGCGCGAGCCATGGCTTGTCTCTACCGCGTCTTTGCTTTCACCTTGTTGAACATCGACAATACCTCTTTCGAAACCAAGTTGCTCGCTGCGTTGAACTCACCACTCCAATCAAATCGCAGCTCTAAATTGTGTTCGAACGCCATCGTTCTCAGGTGGGGGATGATTTGCCCGAACTTCCCCCCATATTCTGGCTTCAAAATGGCCCGTTCGAGAGGAACATCCCAAGAGCACGCCACGCGGAGCAGACCCCGAAAGTGGAGAATTGCGCCGACCTGTTGTCCTGTTCCGTCTACAGTCATGTCGAATGAGAGCCGCTTCGTATTCTCAGCGTACTCTCCCTCGGCTGCCAACACGCCGATTCCGCAGCCTTCTGCAAACGGCTCGATTCCGAAGATGCGGCGGACGAGACGTAGGTCGGGCCTCCACCCAGGTTCTACCGCTCTGTAGTTGCCGGAGAAGAGCAGGTTCGTCATCAGCTTGAAGCACCATCTCTGGAACCTAAGCCCATCGATAACGTACCGACGCTGTGACCACCGAGTAGAGGGCCGCCCATTGCGAAGTTCTCTCATTCTCTCCAGATCATCACACAGCTCCCAAGCATTGATCGCCGCTTGAGCCAATTCGCTTGGCTGTGAGTTGTGATCACGGCAGAGGATGTTGGCGACCAGTGCAGAGGATGGCAGATTTTTTTCCTTGTCAGGACACCAACTGGCGCCCCGCACTGTCGCTCCATTTGGAAACAACCCATCAGTGAGATAGTGCTCGCGGGACATGCCCCCGCCGCACAGCGATAGTTCATGGGCCCAACACGATTCCATTGCTCCTCACCTGTTCAGATGCCGCCGTCAAGAGTCTGTACTCTCTTGATTGATAGCAAGGATGATGCGCTGGCACCACTGCCGCACAGAGTTGCTCTGAGAAGGTGTCAGACGATTTGTACGAGACGGTTCGTATGACTCGGGCGGGCCAGTGGAGACCCCTCCTGGGAGAAGGGCGTCTCGCCGACGGGACCAAGGGAGCGGAAGCGGACGTCCACGGCCTGCTGGCTCCCCGCGGGGTGCGACTGGCCCGCTCCGTGCTGGGGCGCCGCGCCATGCCCGGACCTCATGACCTCTTCGCCCGCTATACTTTTGGCCGCCCCGAGCGGGCCGAGGCCGAGCTGCGTGCCGTCCTCCCCGCCCAGGTCGTCTCCGCGGTGGACTGGTCCAGTCTGCGCCTGGAGCCCGGCAGCGTGGTGGACCCGGAACTGCGAGAAACGGAGAGCGACCTGCTCTTCACCGCCCGCCTGCGCTCGGGCCGCTCGCTGCTGCTGTACGTGCTGCTGGAGCACCAGTCGTCGGTGGACCGGTGGATGGCGCTGAGGATGCTGCGCTACGTGGTGCGTCAGATGGATCGCTGGCGTCAGGAGCACCCGGAGCACTCCCGGTTGCCGGTCATCCTCCCGCTGGTGATGTACCACGGGCCGGAGGGAGCCTGGAGCGCACCACGGCGGGTGGAGGACTTGTTCGAACTGCCAGGGGAGAGCGAGGAGGAGCGGCAACGTTGGCGAGCGTGGGTGCCGCGCTTCGAGTACCTGCTCGATGACCTGACGGCGGAGCGGGAAGAGGCGTTGAAAGCACGACCCGGGCCTCCACTGGCTCGGCTGGCGTGGTTGGTGCTGCGCTACGGACGTACCGGGGAACTGGCGCGCAAGCTGCCGGAGTGGGTGGGCCTGTTCGCCCAGGTCCAGGCGGCGCCGGAGGGCGCCGAACACTTGCTGGTGGTCATCCGTTACCTGCTGTGGACCGGGGACAAGGCCGTCCACGACGCCACGGGACAGGTGCTACATTCAGTGCTGGATGAGCAACGCGCGGAGGAATTGATGCGGAGCTATGGCGAGGAACTCATCGAGCAGGGACGTCAGCAGGGCATGGCTCAGGGGATGGAGAAGGGGCTGGCGCAGGGGATGGAGAAGGGGTTGGTGAGAGGCAGGCAAGAGGGTCTGGCACGGGGACGTGCCGAGTCCCTCCTGAGGATTCTCGCCCTGCGGGGGATTGACGTGGAGGAAGCAGCCCGGCAGCGCATCCTCGAGTGCACGGACGTGGACACGCTCGACGGCTGGTTCGACCGGGCCCTCCAGGCCACGACTCTCTCCGAGGTGCTGGACGGTGGGGCACACGCCTCTGGGCGGAAGGACTCGTGACCCGGCCTCCGCTCGCGTGCCTCTGACGTGGTGGCGGTGGGAATCGAACTCGTGTGGGTAGGCCCCCACCGGCACACCGGGTACCTCCTGGAAGTCGGGCGCAGGAAGGGTGTCAGACGACTCGTGTAGGTAGGCCCCCACCCGACACCCTGGGTACCTCCTGGAAGTGGGAGGACAGGGAGGGGCGCTGCTGATGACGTACAGCGCGGCGACGCCCACGCGGGTGACGCTGTTGCTGGCGGGCTTCTACGTGGGGTCGGGGGTGTCCACGGGAATGAAGGGGGAGACCACGGTGGCGGCCACGCGCCGGGTCGCGTTGGGCTCACTCCTGGGCGAGCGGGTGGAACTGTTCAAGCTGTAGTGCGCCGAGCCGGAGTGATGAGGCATGCGGCACGCCACCGTCCACGTCCATTTCTGAGAGCGCGAGGGTCGACGGTGGCAGCGGTTCAAGCGTCGTCAGGCAGGAAGACGAGGTGATCCTCGGGCAGTCGGCCCGAGCCCGCCAGCTCGAGGTACTCATCGCGGCTGCGGACGGTGGCGACGACCTCTGGGGTTCCGTTCTTCATCACGACCACCGCTCCGATGGTATCGGGATCCTCAGCGTTGAAGATCGCGGTGAGCGCGGCCTGCTGCATGGGAGAGGGGCGTGCGCGGAGTTCGCGGACGATCGCGACGACGAGCCCCGTGACGGCGGTCGACAGCAGCCCAACGAACAGCCAATCCACCTGCCCTTCGGACCCGGGCTCGCGTGCGCTCACATAGAAGACCAGGCCCGTGACGATGATGGAGGTTCCCAGCCACAGCAGCTCCGCGAGCAACCACAGTGGAGTCTGTCTCTTCACACGCTACCCCGCTAGCCCGTGGTGGCCCCGCGCCCCGAGCTCACCGATCCATTGCCTGGCGGACCCCTTGCTCGACTTCATCACCCGCCCAGAGAAGGTGGATTGGGCCGCCGGTAGCTCACGGGGTGGGGCGCGGCGGTCCCAACTCCAGTGGATCCCAGATGTACTCCTCGGTGGGGAGCAGCAACATGTTCTTCAGAGCGTGCCGCTCCACGAAGTGAACGAAGCGCGCGGAGACCACCGCGCTGCCGGCAGGCCGCGGGCGAAGAAGACGTCCTCACCCCGCCAGCTTCCCTCCTCCAGGGCGAAGCCATGGATGGTCTCCACGTTGGTCTCCCTGCACCAGTCGCACGAGATGGGAGACGCACGCCGGATGCGGCTCTTGGACTCATCCACCGCCGCGCCACCAAAGACAGGCGTGACATGGAAATAGGGTGGAGGAGAAGAGGCGAGGGGAGAGCGCCGTCGGCCGCGAACCCGGACCATCTCGACGAGCTGGAAGTCAGGGAGGCCTGTCAATCCCTCGGCGCGGAACGCCTTCGCGAATTGCTCGGAGACGAGCGCACCACCGCTGGGTCCCCTCACGTAGTCCCCGAAGTCCTCGCCGTTCAGCTTCAGTTCGCCGCGCAGGGGTGGCAACCACGTTCTCATCCCAATGAAGGCGCCACAGCGAGGGCACCGGGGGGCATCACCCAGATTGTCCTCTCCCACGGTCTCGAAGGAGGTGTCGTGGCTGGAGCCAAGGGCATGCCTGAGCACGAAGAAACGGGATGAAGCGTCACGGGCCTCAGAATCCATGGGGAAACCTCGCACGCAAGGAAGGCCGACTGTAGAGCGAGCGAAGAAACGCCTCGAACTCCTTCGCGGTCACGGATTTGTGGGTGTCGAGCCAATTGACGACCTCTTCATCTACCTTCCGGTGCCAGTCCTGGTAGCCACAGTGGGCGGCTTCGTCGACGGCACGGGTGACGAAACGTGAATCCCGGGGCTGATAGACGCCCGTGAGTGTCGGATGGCGATTCAGGGCCTTGGCAATGGGTCTGGAGATGACGTGATGCATCTGGCCCTTGCAGTCGGGAGGCTCGGGTGCGCTGGAGGTGGCCTCTGACTCCGAAATCGCGGCCTCTGCTGCCTGTTTTCCGCCTTCCGCATCCACCTTCAACACTCGCAGGGCCTTCTCGATCTCGGCGGCCTTCCGCGGGTCCAGGGCCGCGCAAGCGCTGGCCATGCCCTGCTTGCAGTGACACACCGCCGTGGACTCTCCCTGAGCGCATGGGATCTGCGCCATGAGGAGCGAAAGGAGGAGTGGAAGCATGCACCCCAGGTTAACACCGGGCCACGTGCCGGACTCCAGCGCGACGACTGGCCACTGGAGGACCCCAAGGGCAAGCCCGTGGAACAGGTTCGGAGGAGCCACGCTCCCGCCTAGCCCGGATAATTCACCAGGGCTTGGCGAGAAGCCGCGAAGCAGCCGTGCGCAGGACCCGGGGCACGATCTGGCTCGTTGCCCCTATCTGTCAGGTGAACGGCAACCAGGTTGGCAAGGGAAGCGAAATCCGTGGGGTTGGATGTCAGCGACTCACGCGCAGCACCAGGCGCACCTCGGCCGTGTCGGCCAGGTAGCCGTGCGCAGGAGCAGCGGGGCGTGCACCGCGCGTCAGCTCACGAGGGTGCCCAGTTCAGCGAGCCGGCCAGGGCCATGAAGACGGCAGCCAGAGGGAAGGACATCGGCAAGCGCACGCACAGCCGGCGCACCGAGCGCGTCACCTGGGCCGCCACCTTCAACAGGCTGAGCCGCAGCGTGTCCATCTGCACCGTGGCCAGCGCGGGAGCCAGTCGGCCCGCCTCGGTGCGTAGCGCATGCATCAGCACGTAGGCCGCCGCGTGCAGCAGCAGTCGCAGGAAGTTGGCCCAGAAGGTGGAGCAACTCAGCCGGTCAGCCAGCAGAGCCCTCTTCAAGTCCTTGATGTAGTTCTCGCACTGCCCGCGCTCGCAGTAGGCGTCGTAGAGCAGTTCGGGCGGAAAGCCTTCCAACGAGGTGACGACAAAGCGCGGGTTTTCTCCCTTGGCGCTCACCTCGGCCTTCATCACCACGTGGCGCTCGTGGGGCCAGGACTCGGCCGCGTAAGAGAAAGCGCCGAAGTGGCGCACGTAGGAGCGGCCCTGTGCGTACTGCTCGTTGGCGGCGGCCATGACGGGCGCGCCCCTGCGCTGCAGGACGGGATTGCGCGCCAGTCCCAACAGGTAGTCGATGTCTCCGTAGTACGTGTTGAGCTCCTCGAGCGTTCGCAGCACCCGCGGCATGGCGAAGCCCGAGTCGCCGCGCACGACGACGCGCACCTTGGGAAAGCGTTGCTTGAGGGCAACAATCAGCCGGCGCAGCACTCCCGCGGCACCTCGTGCGGCGTGGGCCGTACCCGGCCGCAGAATGGCGGTGACGAGCTGGCCCGTGGTGCCGTCGAACACCAGCAACGGGTGGTACATGTGCTGGTCGTAGAAGCCGTGGAAGAGAGAATTGTTGCTGGCCGTGCGTAGGGTCATCCGTGCTGTCGATGTCGAGCACCACCACCTCGGGGGGCGAGGTGAAGGAGTCGAGGTAGTGCTGCTCCAGCACGCCCAGCAGCTTGCGTACGCTGCGTCCGTCCACGGCATTCTCCAAGCGGCAGAGTGTGGGCTGGGAGGACAGGGGCGAGCCGCTGTGCGGCACCACGTCGCACGCTACCTGGAGGGCCGGGTCATGGCGCAGGGTGTGCGCGTCGTTGCAGTCCTCGTAGCCCAGCGCCATCTGGTAGATGCGCTGGCGCACCTGCTCCAGCCGGGTATGCACCACGCGCGAGGGGTCGCGTGCGTCGGGGATGCAGCCGGCCAGCTTGCTGGTGAGGCCCAGGCGCTCATCCATCTGCCTCAACAGCAGCGCCCCGCCATCACTGGACGTGTCCGGCGCGTCGCACGTGAGGTGGACCGGAAGAGTGGGATGGAAGTGGAGAACGGCTGGAGTACAGTGCGTCATGCGGGCGTACGCTTCTGGTTCGGCCTGAGTTCTGGACAAACCCAAGCTAAATCAGTGCGTTACGCCCGCAACCGCCCCCTTTCCCCTCTGCCCTGGTGAATTATCCGGGCTAGCCGAGCGCCCACCCGGGAGTTCAGGGCCCGCGAGGCCCCGGCGAAGGTGTCAGACGATTTGTACGGACGATTTGTACGAGACGGTTCGTCTGACTCGGGCAGACCCGTGGGAGACCCCTCCCGGAACAAGGGCGTCTCACCACCGGGACCACGGGAGCGCAAGCGGACGTCGACGGCCTGTGGGCTCCCCTCGGGGTGCGACTGGCCCGCTCCGTGCTCAGGCGACGTGCGCCATGCCCGGACCTCATGACCTCTTCGCCCGCTATACCTTTGGTCGTCCCGAGCGAGCCGAGGCCGAGCTGCGTGCCATCCTGCCCGCCCAGGTCGTCTCCGCGGTGGACTGGTCCAGTCTGCGCCTGGAGCCCGGCAGCGTGGTGGACCCGGAGTTGCGCGAGACCGAGAGCGACCTGCTCTTCACCGCCCGCCTGCGCACGGGCCGCCCGCTGCTGCTGTACGTGCTGCTGGAACACCAGTCCACGGTGGATAGGTGGATGGCGCTGAGGATGCTGCGCTACGTGGTGCGCCAGGTGGAGCGTTGGCGCCAGGAGCACCCGGAGTGCTCACGGCTGCCGGTCATCCTCCCGCTGGTGATGTACCACGGGCCCGAGGAGCCTGGAGCGCGCCGCGGCGGGTGGAGGACCTGTTCGAGCTGCCGGGGGAGAGCGAGGCGGAGCGGGCACACTGGCGAGCGTGGGTGCCGCGCTTCGAGTACCTGCTCGATGACCTGACGGCGGAGCGGGAAGAGGCGTTGAAAGCACGGCCGGGCCCTCCACTGGTCCGGCTGGCGTGGTTGGTGCTGCGCTACGGGCGGACGGGGGAACTGGCGCGCAAGCTGCCGGAGTGGGTGGGCCTCTTCGCCCAGGTCCAGGCGGCTGCAGAGGGCGCCGAACACCTGCGGGTGGTCATCCGTTACCTGCTGTGGACCGGGGACAAGGCCGTCCACGACAGCACGGGACAGGTGCTACATTCAGTGCTGGATGAGCAACGCGCGGAGGAATTGATGCGGAGCTATGGCGAGGAACTCATCGAGCAGGGACGGCAGCAGGGGATGGAGAAGGGCCTGGTACGAGGCAGGGAAGAGGGTCTGGCACGGGGCCGTGCCGAGTCCCTCCTGCGGATTCTCGCCCTCCGAGGGATTGACGTGGAGGAAGCAGCCCGGCAGCGCATCCTCGAGTGCACGGACGTGGACACGCTCGACCGCTGGTTCGACCGGGTCCTCCAGGCCACGACCCTCCGCGAGGTTCTGGACGGCGGGGCGCATGCCTCTGGGCGGAAGGACTCGTAACCCGGCCTCCGCTCGCGTGCCTCTGACGTGGTGGCGGCGGGAATCGAACCCATGAACAAGGCCGGGACTTCGCCCGGTACTTGCAGACCCCGGTCGCTCACGAGGCCGCCCCGCCGCCCCGTTCCTCCCTGGAAGGGTGCAAACCGCCGCCGCGACGGGACCCCTGCGCACGGCGGAGGACAGGCTCCCGTGGCCCCCCTCCCTGCGGCCCTGGCCGAGCTGGAAGGCTGTCTGGTGGACGCGGTGCACCAGGGCCTGCGCCACGGTCGTCCCAGCCTGGACGGCGCGGCTCTCGGCCGTGGCCGCGCGTGTCCGGGAGTTCGGGATGAAGCGCCCGGCGGATGACCTGGGATCGCCCGCCACCAGACTGGACGCGGCCCGTGCCTCGTGTCAGGCCGTGGACGAGGCTGCGCTCGCTGCGGCGTGGACCGATGCGGCCCTCCGCGTCACGGTGGGGCTCGAACAGCTCGGGACGTGAGCCTTCGGATACGAGCCATGCTCGGCGAGAAGTGAGGATTGTTCAGTCGAGCCCGCGCTTCCCCGCGGACCAGTACGCCTTCACCTTCTGCGCCGCGCCCACGCCGTCTTGCCGGAGCCGTGCGCGCAGCGCCTGGATGGCCTGCGCCCGACCCGTCATGACGAGGTGCGCGCTTGGATGCCGCCTCAGTGCGGCGCCCAGGCGCTCCGCCACCGCGGGCAGGTGTCCCTCGTCGCGGGTGCGCTCCACCAGGGCGCTGTCCGACAGGTGGAACTCGCGCAGCACCGACTCGGACGCGTCTCTGGAGGAGACCTCGAACACCTGCTCGACACCATCCGTACCGGCCCTCAGGTTTCGCAACGTGTGGGCCACGGCGAAGGACGTCTCGTCTCCGAACAGCACCACGGGCCCTTGAAGGGACGAGAGTGCCAGGGAACCGCGAGGCCCCATGAACTGGCAGCGGTCCCCCACCCGCGCGTTGCGGCCCCACTCCGCGCCGGGGCTGTTGCCATGGAGGTAGACGAGCAACTGCATCGCCCCGCGAGCCGAGTCCCACGCCAGGGGCGTGTACGTCCGCATCCCTTCGCGTGGAAGGAACACCTGCACCTTGTCTCCCGCGTTCCAGGAGACACCGCGCAGCGCCTCGCCTTCCAGCTCCATCCAGCGAAAGCGAGGTGAGACGTCACGCACCTGCGCTACCCGCGCGTCGCGGAACAGGAACCGCCCCAGCATGCCTCCGAGAATCGCCTTTCCTGACGCCATTCCGTATCACTCCCGGGGCTTCCTGCCCCTTTCACGCGGGCCATCCTCGCACCGGCCCGCCAGAGCGGGAATGAACTCGTGTGACGGGAATATGAAGAAGCGTGAAGCACACTCGGGCGCGACCTCCGGAAAGAGGACTTGCGGCCTGCACCCGGAGCAATGGAACAGCGGGGGAGGTGCCACTCCAACAGGACGTGCAGGACCGGCGCCCAAGGTGAGCAGCGACCCTAATGCTCCGCATACGAGAAGAGTGCGCGTCGTCGGGCCCATCGGGTGTTGAGCGCATTCACTCCGAGTAGAAGGCCCATCGCGCCCTGTCAGACGCCCCCCTCGCCATCCGAGACACCGCGTGGGGGTTCGACAAAGAGAGGCATCGATGGTCGTCACCAAACCCTTCGTTCTTCCGTTGTGTGTATTGCTGGGACTCCTCTCCTGGGGAGAGCCCGCCTCGGCGGCCCTTCCCTATCCGACCCGGAGCGCGTACCGCATCAAGGGCCTCCAGCCCGACTTCTGGCCCAACCTGGACGAGGTGGCGGGCAACAACACGGGCGGGGTGGCCATGAACCTCACCTGGTACACCTGGGAGCCGAATCCCAAGGCCCCGCCCTGCGCGTCGAACGAGGTGCAGTACGACAACCGGTGCTTCGTCGTGGACGCGGCGGTGGATGCCGCCATCCGGGGCTGGACGGCGCGCGGGCTGGTGGTGACGGCGGTGGTGTACGGCGTGCCGGCATGGGCTCGCGCGGGCCGCGTGTGCACGCCCAGCTCGCCCGGCTTCGAGATCTTCTGCGTGCCCAATGACGCGGCGGATTACGGACGATTCGCGGGCATGCTCGCCCGGCTCTACAATGGCGAGAACGGCCACGGCCGCATCGCGGACTTCGTCATCCACAACGAGGTGAACGCGAATGAATGGTTCGACGTGGGCTGTGGCCAGGGCGCGGGCGCGTGCGATCCCAACACCTGGATGGACATCTACGCGGCCAACTACAACGCGGCCTATGATCGGGTGACCGCCGCGCAGCCCGCCGCCAAGGTGCTCACCTCGCTCGAGCACCACTTCGACTCCCAGTTCGACAAGCCCGGAGACTTCCATCCCAAGTTGTCGGGCATGACGTTCCTGAAAGGTTTCGCGGCCCGGGTGGGCTCGCGTGCACGGCGCGTGGCCTACCACCCCTACCCGCCAGACCTCACCCGCCCGCAGTTCTCCGCGGACGATTATCCCCGGGTGACGTACGGCAACCTCGGAGTGCTCGCGGGATGGTTGCGCAAGACCTTCCCGAACGTGCCCTCGTCCTGGGAAATCCAGCTCACCGAGAGCGGGGTCAGCTCCCAGTCTCCCAACTCCTCGGAGGCCGCGCAGAGCGCCGGCGTGTGTGACTCCTTCCGCGCCGTGCTGGGGACTCCCGGAATCGAGAGCTACATCTACCATCGGATGGTGGATCACCCGGTCGAGACCGCCCAGGGGCTGGCCGGCGGGCTGCGCCGCACGGACGGCAGCGCCAAGCCGGCGTGGGGCACCTGGGCGCTGGCCAACCGGAACGATCTCTCCGCCCCAGCTGTCCTGCGGCTTCGAGCACCTGCCCTACACGCGGCTGCAGCGCGGCAACCACGGCATCCGGGGACATTGGGCCACCTCGCGCCTGCTGCCCCCGGGCTTCGGCGTCGAGGCTCGTGGCGGCTCTGGCGCGATCCCCGGCCCGGCACGCGTCTGCTCTACGAGTGCCGCGTGGGCGACCACAACCTGCTGACGCCGGACGTGAACTGCGAGGGGCTCCAGCCGCTCGGTCCCGTGGGCTACATCCACACGAGCCGGTCGCGGGCACCGTGCCCCTCTACCGTTGCCGCGTCGGTGCCGGACAGGACCACTTCGTCTCCCCCGCCTCCAACTGCGAGGGACACATCCTCGAGCAGCTCCTCGGCTACGTGGTGCCGTGAACCCCGGGGTCAATCCCCGCTCGGCGGCGGACTTTGTCCGCCGCTGCTGGCCCCGGCGCGCGAGCCCCCTCGGGCCGCGTGGTGTTGAGGCTCGAGCCGCCCCAGCCTCCAGTGGTTCGAATCCGGCACCAGGTAACACAGCTCAGAAAGACATTCATGACGACGACACTCATCGACGGTTTCAATCTCAGCGCGGAACAGGTGGTCGCCATCGCCCGCGATCCCTCCATCAAGGTCGGCCTGGCCGATTCCGCCCGCGCCGCGCTCGAGGAAAGCCGCGACTACATCGAAGCCACCTGGATGCATGACGAAGCACCGATGATGTACAGCTTCAATACCGGCGTCGGCCTGCTCAAGGACACCCGCATCAAGGTCGAGCATATCGAGCTGTTCCAGACCCAGCTGATCATGGCGCATGCGGCCGGCATGGGCGAGCCCTTCTCCGAAGAGGTGAGCCGCGCCACCATGCTGCTGCGGGCGAACGCCTTCGCCAGCAATTATTCGGCGCCTCGGGTCGAGGTGCTCGACCGCCTGCTGGCCTTCCTGAACGCCGGCATCCATCCGGTGATGCCGCAGAAGGGCTCGGTCGGCGCCTCCGGGGACCGGCGCCGCTGGCTTACCCGGCGGCCGCCATCACCGGCTTCGACAAGGCGGAAGTGATTTACCAGGGCCGGCGCATGAGCGCGCCGGAAGCGATCGCCAGTGCCGGCCTCACTCCCGTCAAGTTCGACCTCAAGGCGAAGGATGCGTCGGCGCTGATCAACGGCTGCACGGTATCGCTGGCGGTGGCGGTGCTGGCCGCGAAGGATGCCCGTGACCTGCTGGCCAACGCCTGCCTGTCGCTCGGCCTGACGCTGGAAGCGCTGCGCGCGGAGATGTCCGGCTTCGACGACCGCATTCACAAAGCGCGCCCGCATCCCGGCCAGATCAAGACCGCCGCCATCATCCGCAATCTGCTCAAGGGCTCCACCCGCACCAGCCACGAGGCGCGCGCGGTGCGGTTCCCGGAAGAGCTGCGCCGCACCGATATCCCGTACACGCCGCGCATCCAGGATGTGTATTCGCTGCGCTGCGCGCCGCAGGTCCACGGCCCGGTGTTCGATGCGCTCGATTATGTCGACACCATCATCGGCAACGAGATCAATTCCGCCACCGATAATCCGCTGATCTTCGGCAAGGAAGGCGGCGGTTTCGAGATCATTTCAGGTGGCAATTTCCATGGCCAGTACCTGGCGCAGGCGATGGACCTGCTGGCAATGGCGGTGACCGACCTCGGCAGCATCTGCGAGCGCCGCATCGCGCGCCTGATCGATCCCACCCTGTCCTGGGGCTTGCCGCGCAATCTGATGACCGGCATCCGCGGCGTCAACACCGGCTATCCGGTGGTGCAGTGCTCGATGAGCGCGCTGGTGATGGAAAACCGCACGCTGTGCATGCCGGGCAGCGTGGACAGCATTCCGGCCAAGGGCAACAGCGAAGACCACGTCTCCAACTCCACCTGGTGCGCGCGCAAGGCGGCCACCGTGGTGGCCAACACCCAGTACATCGTCGGCGTCGAAATGCTGATGGCGGCGCAGGGTCTGACCATGACCGAAGCGCTGCTGCCGGGCTTCGTGCTGGGGCAGGGCACGCAGGCGGCGTATGAGGAAATCCGGCGCCAGATCCCGGCTTGCCTCGACGGCGACCGCTGGTTCCATGACGATATCGCGACGGCGCGCTCCTTCGTCACCACCGGCTCGGTGCGCGCGGCCGTGGAAAGGAAGATAGGCAGCTTCGCCTGAAGGCAGGGCGCCAGGCCCGAAGCGAACTTTTCCCGCCGGCTGGCCACCCATGGGATTGAAAGCAGTCGGCGGGGGGCTTTCTTGAATTCTTATACGCGGATGACCAGCAGCGCACCCAGCCGATCCGCGACGAGAGCGACCCGGGCGTCGACGCTCGCCGCTGCCGCACTCACCCAACGCATATTGTCTGTCATGGTGCGTACGCAGCCCTCTGGCACGCATTGAGCGTTGCGCCGTCCGCGCGCGCCGTGCTAGCCACGACGCGACGAGCACGCCCCAACGTCGATTCGTCATTCATATTCAAGGAGCTCGATCATGAAGGTTGTATCTCAAGTTCTCGTCGCGCTGTTGTGCTCGGCCGGTGTTGCTGGCTGCCTCTCGCCAGAGGAGCCGAGCGGTCAGCTCAACACCGCACTCTCGGAGACCGCGGCGGCTGTGACCGACGGCGCCAGCGTGGAGCGCACAGTGCTGCCGCCGCATGATGTCCACGCGGTGAACGCTGGCGGTGACGCGGCGGGTGGCTTCACCGCGGATGACTACTTCACGCAAGGCGACGTGTTCTCGAATGTCTCCCAGCCAGTGAACACCACGGATGTGTACCTCGCGGGGCCGCCCGAGATCTACTCGGATGCTCGCCAGGGTAGTCAGTTCGGCTACTCGTTCCCGGGGCTGACGCCGGGGATCAATTACGCCGTGGTTCTTCACTTCGCGGAGCTGTATTTCTCGTTGCCGGGTCAGCGCCGGTTCAATGTGTCCCTCAATGGGAGGGTGTATACCAACATCGATATCGTTTCTCTCGCGGGCGGTCCGTTCAGGGCAACGACTCTGCTGTACTTCGTGCGTGCGGACGCCAACGGCACCATCAACGTGGACTTTTCGCGCGGAGCGAACGATCAGCCGATGGTGAACGGCATCGAGGTGCGTGTCATCGAGTGAGAACACCGCGCCGCGGTGGGGGGCGACGTCCTTCTGGTTGAAGCAACTGAATCACCGTGCCGCCCCTTGCGCCCCTCGTGACGGTGAAGGGACGGGGGCTCAGGCGGACATCGCGTGCCCCACGTGGGAGTAGTCCGGCAGGGTGATGCTCTTGTCGGAGGTGGAGAGCAGACGGCCCAACAGCCGGCTGATCACGGGCCGGGTGGCGACGCGCAGCAGCGCGTGTTCGATGGCGATGCCCGCCCGGGTCTTCGGGTTGGCGAGCCGCGGGAGGCCCGGGGCAGCGACTGGGCGCGCGTGACGTAGGGGCGCAGGAGCGCCTCGTAGGACTCGATCGGTGTCATCGCGCGTGCGCTCGTACAGGAGCACGGCGAGCTCCCCGCGGAGGATCTCCAGCTCCGCGACCAGGCCTTCCCCGCCGAAGGCCGTCGCGGGGAGCGAGGCACGCGTGCGGCCCGCCTCATCCACGAAGTGGATGCCCTCCTCCGTGGTGTTCCGCGCGCGGACCTCGTCCTCGAGGCCCATGAGGCGCGCGACCTCCCGGCCCCCGCCGCGCAGGTCCACGTTCTGGCCACCGGTGCGCAATTCCTCCGCGCGTTCCACGAGGGTGGTCTTCATGCCGTAGCGGTTGAGCCAGTAGGCCAGCGCGGGACCGGCGATGCCCGCTCCGGTGATGAGGATGGATGCGTGTGTCATGAGGTTGCTCCTGCAGGGGTTGACTGCGCTCCGGGCAGCGACCGCGCCGCTGGAGGGTTACTCCTCGGACCGCGCGGGACGGACCGCGGCCCGGTAGAGCTCCACGAGCTGGCCGAGGAAGCGTTCGATCACCTTGCGCTCGGACGCACTGAGCTGGCCGAAGAGCGCCTCCAGGTCGTTGAACGCCGGGGTCATTTCCGCGAGGGCGCGTTGCACGGAGGCCACGGTCGGCACGACGAGCACCTTGCGCCGATCCGCGTCATGTCGTTCCCGGGAGACATGGCCCGCACGCTCCAGCCGATCGGTGATCTGGGTACTCGCGGCGGTGGTCACCCCGAGTTGTGTGGCCAGGACGCCAGGGGTCAGCGGCCCATGGGTGATCAACTGCTCCATCGCCGCCGGTCCGTGGCGTTCACCTCCAGGACCTCGCCCAGCTTCCTCTCGATCTGGCGCGTGAGGATGGAGATCTCCTGCAGCCGCTGGCCGATCGGATCCTCCGCGACTCGCGCGGCACTGCCCGACAGCCCTCCTCGAGATGAACCCTTTTTCGTCATCGCTGGACCACCGCCGGAGCCCTGTCCGGAAAATCTAAATTTATTTGTTACTAAGTTTCTTAACTATGTAGACATGCGGAGGAGGGCGCGCAAGGGAATCGTCCTGCTGTCGCGTGGGTGCGCCCCGGCTCCCCATCTCCAGGGCGGCTCCCGGTCAACGATGGATGTGGAGAGAGCGCCTCCCGTGGTGCGAGGGGCCCGCGGAGCGCGACACCGGCGTCAGGGAGGCCTCGGGAAACAGGACCGCGTGCCGCCGTTGCTGCAACGCAGGATCAGTCGAGATCCGAAGCGTCGTGGCGCTCCGCTACCTGCTCGTCCGGCGCGCCGCGCACGCGGTTGACCTTGCGGCCGCGGGCCACGGCCGGACGGGCGGCGACTTCGTCGGCCCAGCGGCGCACCTGCTGGTAGTCGTGCACCGACAGGAATTCGGCGGCGCCGTACAGTTCGCCCAGCACGAGGCCGCCGTACCAGGGCCAGATCGCCATGTCGGCAATCGTGTACTCGTCGCCAGCGACGAAGCGACGCTCGGCCAGCAGGCGGTCGAGCACGTCGAGCTGGCGCTTGGTTTCCATCGCGTAGCGGTTGATCGGGTATTCCAATTTTTCCGGCGCGTAGGCATAGAAATGGCCGAATCCGCCGCCCACGAAGGGCGCCGAACCCATCTGCCACATCAGCCAGTTGAAGGTCTCGGTGCGCGCCGGGATGTCCTTCGGCAGGAAGGCGCCGAATTTCTCGGCCAGGTAGACCAGGATGGAGCCGGACTCGAACACGCGCACGGGCGTCTCCCCACTGCGGTCGACCAGCGCCGGAATCTTGGAGTTCGGGTTGATGGCGACGAAGCCGCTGCCGAACTGGGCGCCTTCGTTGATCTTGATCAGCCAGGCGTCGTATTCGGCACCGCTGTGGCCAGCCGCGAGCAGCTCTTCGAGCATGATGGTGACCTTCTGGCCGTTCGGTGTGCCGAGCGAATACAGCTGCAGCGGGTGTTTGCCGATCGGCAGTTCCTGCTCGTGGGTGGCGCCGGCGATCGGGCGGTTGATGTTGGCGAAGGCGCCGCCCGACGGGGTGGTCGGGGACCAGACCCGTGGCGGGACGTAAGGCGAGAATGGGTTCGAGCTGCTATCGGTCATCGTGTTCTCCTTGTGTGAGTGCTCTCTGGGAGAGTGATGATGCCGGAAAATCCGCGGGCTTGCCGGAGATGTGCTGTTGGAAGGAAGAGGGGTCCTGCCCGCGAAGCCCGCGATGGCCAGGAGCTTGCCGAAGAACCCACCGTATAGGGTGGGTCAGGGGGTGACTCCCCAGGTGGTCCTTCAGAAGGGAGGCGAGTTCTGGTTGAAGGCGAAGGGTGAATACCACCCCGACGAAGAAGCAGGAGCAGGCCGCCCTGTTGGAAGTTGCCGCCAGCGAGAAGCCGAAGCGGGATTCGATGGAGAACCTTCTCGAGCTGATCGGAGAATCCGCACCCTATGTCGAGGTGTACGACGTTACCGTCGACAATGGTGTTGTACACAGCAAGTTCAGGCCGGAGCAGCAGCGCTACGCCGAGACGACATTGATGAGCTGCTCCGAGGGGTTGCGCACCATGGCAGTCCATGGCGTGCTGGCCTGCGCTGCGGCCAATCCGGCCAGATCCAAGCACTACTACCTCGCCACCAAGGCGGACATTCAGGTGTTTCCGGTCCACGCCACCACCGCGAACTCCTTCCGCTGCGTGGGGCGCGTGGAGCGGATTGATCAGTCAAAGCGGTTTCCCTTGTATGCGGTGACCGTGACATGTTTCACGGAGGGGGCGAGCGCTACGCGGTCACGGAGGTGGAGTGCATTGGCCTCAACGAAGAGCAGTTCGTGAGGCTCAAGGGGGCCGACGCGGCACCGGCGGTTGCGCTGGTTCCTGGTCAGCACAGCCCGTACGTGGACCCGGTGCGGCCGATGCGGATAGACTGGACGCAACCTGGCGAGGCGCTAAGAACCACCCTGGACGGATTCCGCCACGAGGACTTCGCCGGCCACTTCGCCATACGGGCGATGTGTCCTGTGTCGATCCTTGGTGGGAACGCGTTCTCTCTTCTGCGCCACTTCCCTGGGTTCGACGCCTATCAGATAACCAGGTGTGTTCTCACCTGTGAGCGCGCGTCACTTCCGGGGAGCCGCTTCATCTGAGCTGTGTACGGGAACGGGCCGACCATTTCATGGTCACAGCCCACAATAGCAAGGGCAAGCTCCTGTCCACATTTCACATTGATGCGCGAGCACACCGGCTCTGATGCAAGGCCCTCAATGTTCTGCAAGAGAAAGATCCATGCTCAAGGACAGACTCGTCGGCATCTGGCAGCTCGTATCCGTGGAGGGCCTCCTGCCTGATGGCAGCCGGAACTACCCCTACGGGCAGAATCCCCTGGGGATTCTGATGTATGACCGCCACGGGAACATGGTGGTGCAACTCATGGACCGGGACCGCACCCCCTTCGAATCCGCGGATTTGAAGGAGGGCACGGCGCAGGAGGCGAAGGACGCGCTGGCCGGGGCCGTTGCGTATTTCGGGACCTACGAAACCGAGGAGCAGACAGACACGGTCTGCCATCACATCAAGGGCAGTGTCTTCCCGAACTGGATCGGAACCGTGCAGAGAAGGAAGGCAACCGTGGAAAGGAACCGGCTGGTCTTGAGCACCAACCCCCTGCCGATGGGGGGACACGAATCCGTGGTCGTACTGGAATGGCATCGGATGGCCCTGTCGTCTGACCCGTCCGATTGTTCGGGACGATGAGCGCGTCAGGTTACGGCGCATCCGATGGGAATGCGGCATCACCGCATCGGCATCGCTGAGAAGGTGTCTGACGATTTGTACGAGGAGATTCGTACGACTCGAGCGGACCATGCGAACACCCGGACCTTGGCCTCCAGCACCCCGCGAGCACGGGCGACGGCGGCGCTCTCGATGGTCGCATCGAGGGTGGCACTACCAGATGAAGGGAATGAGGCGGTAGCGCACCTTCTTCCGGTACTCCTCGTAGCCGCTCAGGTGTGCTCGCAGGAATTTCTCTTCATCGAGCAGCCCGGCCGCAATGGCCAGCATCACCAGCAGGGCAACGGAGACCCCCACCCAAGACCCCAGGGCCAGCGGTGTGAAGACGAGCAGGAGGCTGGCGCCCGCGTACATGGGATGCCGGACCACCCGGTACGGACCGGTGGTAATCACCGTCTGCTCATTCGCCACTTCGATGGTGGCGCTGGCGTAGCTGTTCGTCCTGAAGACGAGGAAGACGATGAAGAATCCAAGCGCCACGAACCCATCGGAGAGCCAGCTCACGGCTCGCGGCACATCCGACCAGTGAAACCGAAAGTCCAGGCCTGGGACGATGAACAGGAGGATGAAGAAGAGATTCGCCAGGCCGATGATGAGCTTCTGGGTCTTCTGGGTCTCGGCGGTCGGGCCAGCCCTGACACGGCTGGCCAACAGCTTCGGATCATACTTGATCAGATACGCGGTGATGAAGAGGTCGCAGGTTGCGAAGACGGCGAGGTAGACCCAGGCTCGCCAGAAGCCGAAGGAGCCGGCCGGTAGAAAAAGGCAGAGGGCCAGGATCAGCATCAAGGTGACGAAGCCGATGAGGGCTCTTGCGATGGGATTGCTCATGTCTCGGCCATTTGAAGCGCAGCCTCTCCTCGCGCCATGAAGATGGAGGCCCCCTGCGCCGGTTGTGAGGGCTCGCTGGAGTGGGGGGTTGCCTCCATGGACGGACAGGTGAGCGAGCGGGCAAACTACTCCTTGGGATGTCCGTCCGGGCGGCCAAGCGTCCGCCCGCGCCCCTCAAGGTTGCGGTCCAATCAGTGGGGGCAGGCGCAGTACCAACCGCGCCGTGATGGCCGCGAGGCCGTCATCGCTCTCAGCCTCGCCGATGTCGAGCGTCGGGTGGCGCACGCGGCGTCCGCGGCGCTGTCGAGCCCCCGACATCCCGGGCACACGCCGCACGGCGCCTGCCTTGTGGAGTGAAGAACTGTCTCATCTTCAGCCCGTGCAGCTGCATGTTCGAGATGAACGGGCGCAGCTTCGCCTCCCACTGGGACAGTGCGAGTTCCACGTCCTCAGCACGGGCTCCGTTTTTCCGGTCCGTACGCCCTGCGCAGCGACTCGATGGGAGGGCGGCGGAACTGCGCGGCCACGTCCTCGACAGGGTCTCCATCACGCCGAGCCGCTCGGCCGAGGCCTTGCCGGTACCGACCAGGGCCCATCGCGTCCAGGGTGAGGGTATGGGGCGGCGAGCGCGGAGGCGTGCGATTCATGGACGGACGATTCACGGGGGTGAGGAGGTCCCGTGCTGAGCGTTGTCACTCACCCCGGGACGCCTTGTCCTCGCGCCACCAGTGGCTCATCCGCTCGTGGATCTCCGCCTCGTGACCTTCCTTGCTCGGCCGGTAGAAGACGGAGCGCTCGAGGGGCTCGGGGAGATACGTCTGCCCGGGCACGTAGTGGTCCTTGTGGTTCCAGGGCGCCTCGTAGCCCTTCTTGTAGCCCAGCTCCTTCATGAGCTCGGTGGGGGCGTTGCGCAGGTGGAGGGGCGGGGCCGCGTTGGGGTGGGCCTCCACGGCCGCGAGCGCCGCGTCCATCGCCTGATAGCCCCGGTTGCTCTTCTTCGCCGTGGCCAGCAAGAGCGTCGCCTGCGCCACGAAGATGCGCCCCTCGGGCATGCCCACGGAGTGGAAGCCCTCCTCGCACGCGCGCACGATGCCGATGGCCTCGGGCATGGCCAGCCCCACGTCCTCCACGGCGATGACCTTGAGCCGGCGCCACAGCGCCACGTGGTCGCCCGTCTGCAGCAGCCGCGCCGCCCAGAAGATGGCGCCCTGGGGGTTGGAGCCCCGGCACGACTTCTGGAGGGCGCTCAAGAGATCGAAGTGCTCGTCCCCGTCCTTGTTGTGCCGTGCCAGCCGGGTCCCGGTGGCCTGGAGGGCCGTCTCGCGCGAGATCTCCGCGCCGTCGGCGGTGAGCTGGGCCGCGAGCTCCAGCCCGCCCAGCGCCTTGCGCACGTCCCCTCCGCTCCCCCCACCAGGACGGAGAGCGCCTCGTCACTCACGGTCAGACGCCGGGCGCCGAGCCCCGCTTCTCCTCGGAGAGCGCCCGCAGGAGCGCGGTCCGGAGGTCCGCGGGGGTGAGCTCGCGCAGCAGGAAGACGCGGCAGCGGCTGACGAGCGCGGGCCTCACCTCGAAGCTGATGTTCTCCGTCGTCGCCCCCAGGAGGATGAGCAGACCGCTCTCCACATGGGGCAGGGCCTGTTCCTGGACGTTCTTGGCCCAGCGGTGGATCTCATCCACGAAGACGACGGTGCGCCGGTGGTACTGGTTGCGCAGGCGCTCGGCCTCGGCCACCACCTCGCGGATGCGGGGGATGCCATCGGAGACGGCCGAGAGGATGACGAACTCCGCGTCGACGCTGGCCGCCAGCATGCGCGCGAGCGTGGTCTTCCCCACGCCCGGAGGCCCTCCGAAGAGGCAGGAGACGATGGCCTTGCGCTCGATGAGCTGGCGCAGGGGCGCGCCAGGGCCGAGCAGGTGCGACTGCCCGATGAACTCCTCGGGTGTGCGCGGACGCATGCGCTCGGCCAGCGGCGCGAAGCGGTTCACATCGACGGAAGCGGCGAACAGATCGGGACCAGCGGGCATCGCGAGGTGGCACCCTAACAAACGTGAACCCGGAGCCCGCCGGGAATCAACGTCCAGCATTCTCAGTGGCGACACTCCCTCCGGGCGTTATGAGGGCGCCATGAACCTGCTCAAGACCGTTGTCATCACGGGCGTACTGCTGTGGACATTGCCGAGCGCGGCCCAGAACAGCACCGCCACCACGCCCTTCGCGACCGCGAAGGACATCGACACCTGGATGGAGAAGAACCGGAACTGGCAGCGCTGGGGTCCCGAGGATCAGCTCGGCGCCGCGAATCTGATCTCCGCCGCCAAGCGCAAGGACGCCGCACGGCTCGTCCGGGAAGGCGTCTCCGTCTCCCTCGCACATCCGCTGGAGACCCAGAAGGCCGAGGATGTCCCGTACCCGCTCGGCCACGACATGCTCTTCACGGGTGAGTCCCCGGACTCCACGTACAGCGCCGACTCCCTGTCCATCGGGTTTCATGGCTTCTCGCACACCCACCTCGATGCGCTCTGCCACGTCTTCGATCAGGGCAAGATGTACAACGGGTACGACCAGAAGCTCGTCACCGCGAAAGGTTGCGCCACGCTCGCCGTGAGCGCGCTCAAGGACGGGCTCCTGACGCGCGGAGTGCTCATCGACCTGCCGGTCCTCCAGGGCGTCTCCTACCTGGAGCCGGGCACCGCCATCCACGCGAAGGATCTCGAGGCCTGGGAGAAGAAGACGAAGGTCCGCGTGTCCAGTGGTGACGCCGTCATCATCCGCACGGGCCGCTGGGCCCGCCGCGCCGCCGTGGGACCGTGGGATGTGTCGAAGCAGTCCGCGGGACTGCACGCCTCCACCGCCGACTGGTTCAAGAAGCGGGGGGTCGCCGTCGTCGCCACGGACGTCGGTCTGGACGTGATTCCCTCCGGCGTGGAGGGCTCCTTTCTTCCGGTGCATGTGATGCTGATCAACGGCCTGGGCATCCACGTCATCGACAACGCCGACCCCGAGGCGCTGAGCAAGGCCGCCGCCGAGCGCAAGCGCCATGACTTCTTCCTCGGCATCGCCCCCCTGAACGTGGAAGGCGGCACGGGCTCTCCCGTCAACCCCATCGCGGTCTTCTGAGGTCCAGGCGCTCGGGGGGGCGGAAGACCCTCCCGCGGCCATGGGGGAGCGCGGGCCGCTCATGCCCGACGTGGGCGCGTTGGCCAGACGGGTCACTTCGCGGAGGGCGCGGACGTGCTGGCGGGCAGGGCCTGTTCCCTCACCCGCGCGAACACCTCCTCGTAGCGCCCTTCGGCGAAGGCCCTTCTCAGTTCGGGGAAGCCTCCCTTCTTCAAGGCGCCGAGGTGGCGGTACTTGGAGGAGTGGTAGATGGACACGGCCCAGGCGAGCCGCAGCGCATCGAGTCCGCCGCGCCAGAGGGCGCCATGCACGAGGCAATCGCGCAGCAGATGCGCCGGACGTTGAAGGGCCGCGGGCTTGAGGCGCCTGCCCTCGGCGAAGGCGCGAACGGCCCACAACAGGGCATAGCGCTCTTCCTTCTCCTCCCGTCCCTGGAGGGACGTGGCGAAGCGGTGCTCGATGGGGGCATGCAGGCGAGGCGCGTGCATCCGGGGCAGTGCTTCATGGACGATCATTTCCGGACGCCACACCGCGGCCTCGCCGCGGACCAGCCGCGCGCGCCATTCGGTGCGGTAGAGGAAGCGGTGCCCATCCAATTCGGCCCAGTCCCGGCGGGGCAGACGATAGGCGGGGGCGGTCGGGGCGGAGCGCCGCCAATCCCGAAGGGTCTGGAGGGCCTCGGGTTCCAGGTGCTCGTCCGAGTCGAGATAGAAGACATAGTCATACGAGCCCAAGGCCTCCATGGCGGCGGTCCGGGCGGCTCCGTAGCCCCGCCATGGGCGCGACACGGAGCGGACGCCCATCTTCCGCGCGAGTTCCACCGAGCCGTCCGTGGACTGTGAGTCGAGCGCCACCACCTCGTCGCAAACGGCGGACAGGCTCTCGAGACACCGTTCGAGGGTGTCCCGGTTGTTTCCGTGGATGACATAGCCACCAAGTCTCATGCCCATGACACTCTACTCGACCGACTTCGAGAGTGGCTCCCGCCGCGGCCGAGGCGGGGTCAGCCGTGCTTCATCACCCAGTCGAGCGCCATGCGCACCCGGGCGGGCAGTTGCCGCCGGGAAGGGTACACCGCGAAGAGCTCGCGCGGCTCGACCGTGCGCCCGGTCAGGGTGAGCTGCACGAGCGCCTGACCTTGTTGATCGATGGCCTCTTTCGGAGCGCAGACGACCCCCAGCCCCTGCACCGCCGCGGCGATGGTCATCCGTGGATCATTCACGCGGAGGCGCTCGCATGGCTGGAAATCCTCGACGGAACCATCTCGCCGGCGAAGGCGCCAGACCCCGCCGGGTTGACCGAGGATGGCGGGCACCGAGCCGAGCAACTCGCGATCGAGCTGGGTCCGGCCCTCCAGCGCCTGTTTCACGAACTGGGGCGATGCGGCGAGCGTGAAGGGGACCGACCAGACTCGCCGTGCCACCAGCTCCGCGTCGTGGATGGGCCCCACGCGGAAGGCCGGGTCGAAGCCCTCCTCGACCAGGGACACCCTGGCGTTGGTGAGCTCGAGTTCCAGCGTCACGTGAGGGTGCCGGCCGCGAAGGCGAACAGCGCCGGCGCGATGCGCTGGGAGCCTGTCATCACGGGCGCCGTTACCCGAAGCCGGCCCCTGGGCTCGTCCTCGCGCTCCATGCTCGTGTCGAGCACGGAGGTCAGCCCCTCGAGCAGCGGCCCGGCACGCTCCAGCAGGCGTTCCCCCTCATGGGTCAGGCCGACACTCCGCGAGGTGCGCTGGATGAGGCGGGCCCCCAGCGCTTCCTCCAGCTGTGCCACCCTGCGGCTCACCGTGCTGGTGGGGACTCCCGTGCGCCGCGCCGCCTCCACGAAGCTCGAGTGTCGCGCAACGGCCACGAAGAGCCGCAGGTCATCCAAGGAGGTCATCCCATTCATGGGATGGAGCTTGCCACACCATCCCATGGCTGGCAGCGGGAGGGTGCGCTACTTCGAAGGCATGAACCTGAAAGATCAGCACATCATCGTGGCGGGGGGATCGTCTGGAATCGGTCTTGGGGTGGCCAGGGCCAGCCTCGAGGCAGGAGCCTCGGTGACCCTGGTGGGCCGCTCCGCGCAGCGGCTCGCCGCCGCCACCGCCCAGCTCGCGGTGACACACGGAGTGCGCACTGTCGCCGCCGATCTCACCCAGGAGGATGAGGCTCGGCGGCTCTTCGAGGAGTGTCCGCCCGCGCACCATGTCGTCGTCACGACGGTGGAGCCCTACTATCAACCTGTTCGCCAGCTCGAGCTGACCATGGCGCGCCGAAGCCTCGACTCCAAGCTCCTGGTGGCGCTCCACGTCGCCAAGCATGCACGGCTCGAGTCCCAAGGCTCGCTTCTCTTCACCGGAGGCATCGCGGCGGTGCGACCGGGGCCGGGGGCGCGGTCGTCGCCGCGGCGAATGGTGCGCTCGTGTCACTCGTGAGGGCCCTGGCCCTCGAGCTCGCGCCCGTGCGGGTGAACCTGCTGTCTCCCGGCTGGGTCGACACGCCCGTGTGGGACAGCTTTGGCGAGGGCGTCAAACAGCAACGTTTCGAGCAGCATGTGCGCCGGCTCCCGGTCGGGCGCGTGGGAGTCCCCGCGGACATCGCCCACGCCGCGCTCTTCCTGATGGGCAACGGCTTCACCACCGGCGAGGTGCTGCATGTGGATGGGGGACACCGGCTCGTGTGAGCCCTCCCTGGTCAGGTGGTGGGCATCGACACAAGGTCTTAGGGCCCGTCTCCGTCGCGCGGTAGGCTGCCGCCGGCCCTCGTGCCTGGAAAAACCCATGAAACGACCCTCCCTGACTCCTTCCCTCATCGCCGCGTCGACGACGCTCCTCCTCTCCGCCGCGCCGGCCCGCGCCCACTTCAGCATCCAGCAGCCGGCGAGCTGGGCGGCGCAGGACCGTCTCGGCAACCCGCAGAAGAGCGAGCCCTGTGGCCAGGCCGACCCCGGGCAGCCGGCCCAGCCCACTGGCGAGGTCACCACCTACCGCCCGGGGCAGACGATCACCATCGACCTCACCGAGACGGTCTTCCACCCCGGCCACTACCGCGTCTCGATCGCCCAGGACATGAACTCGCTGCCCGCCGACCCGCCGGTCACCGCCGGCGACACGCCGTGCGGTAGCACGCCCATCAACGAGAACCCGACGCTGCCGCTCCTCGCCGACGGCCTGCTCGTGCACACCTCGAAGTTCTCCGGTCCGCAGTCGGTCCAGGTCCAGTTGCCGCAGGGCTTCACCTGCGACAAGTGCACGCTGCAGATCACCCAGTTCATGTCGAACCACGCGATCAACAACCCCGGTGGCTGCTACTACCACCACTGCGCCACCGTCACGATCGCCCCGCCCGGCGACGGAGATGGCACGGGCGGCGACGGTGTCACGCCGGACAACGGGCCGGGCAGCAGCAGCGGCGGCTGTCAGCTCGGCGGCGTTTCCGGCACCGCGGCCGTGCCGGCCGCTGGCCTGCTCATTCTGGCGCTCGGGCTCCTCCGCCGTCGCCGCGCCTGAGCGGCACCGCCAGCCGGCCAGGGTGTGTTCCCGGCCAAGGTGTCAAACAATTGTTTGACACCTTTCCCGGCTCACCGGCCCTGGGAACCCGCTCGAGCATCAGCGTCGGCTCGCCCTTGTACGCGCCGCGTGCGAATTCACGGAACCCGGTTCTGGCACACGAGGGCAGGGGATGATCAGAATACGAAATGTCTGAGACCACCCCAATCGACCTCGGTGGCATCTGGTCGCTCCATGCCGAAGGCCAGCGGCCGGACCTCGAGATCACCATCCCGGGCGACGTCCATTCCGCCCTGCGGGAACAGGGCATCATTCCCGATCCCTATTTCGGAGAGAACGAAGCCGAGGTGCAATGGGTGGCGCACAAGGACTGGAGGCTCTCGCGCGGCTTCCGGCTGGACGCGTCCGATGTGGAGGGACGCTGGTATCTCGACCTGGATTTCGTCGATACGGTCGCGACCATCCGCGTCAATGGCGAGAGGGTGCTGGAGGCCAACAACTGCTTCCGCCGCTATCGGCCCGACGTGTCGGAGTTCCTCGTCGCGGGAGAGAACACCCTCGAGGTGATCTTGCATTCCCCCATCGAGGCCGGCAAGGCGGTCCATGATCGGCAGCCCTTCGAGGTGCCGTGGACCCGGAACTCGCCAATTCCATACGGAAACATGTTGCGCAAGCCGCAATGCCACTTCGGCTGGGACTGGAACATCGCGCTCGCGCCGCTCGGCCTCTACGGCACGGTCAGGCTGCGCAAGCTGGACCCGGCGCGCATCGAACATCTCATGATCAAGCAGCTCCCTCTGGAGAGCGGCTCGGTCGAGCTCGATGTCGTACTGACCCTCTTCGCCGTGGACCCTTGCGTGCTGCCGGTCGAATTCGAGTTCGACGGCGAAACGGTGCGGCTCGATTGCGGTGCGACTGCCGGCGAGACGGTGATCCACCAGCGCTTCGTCGTCGAGCGGCCGCGCCTCTGGTGGCCCGCCGGCAGTGGCAAGCAGGAGCTCTACGAACTCAAGGTCACGATCCCTGGCGAGACCGTGACCCGCCAGGTCGGCATCCGCACGATCGAACTCATCACCGACAAGGACGAGTCAGGCGCCCGCTTCGCCTTCAAGGTCAACGGCCGCGAGATCTTCTGCAAGGGCGCGAACTGGATTCCGGCCGACGCGCTCTTCTCCAGGACGAGCCCCGAGAAGACCGAGGCGCTCTTGCGGTCGGCGGTCGACGCGAACATGAACATGATCCGCGTCTGGGGCGGCGGCTTCTACGAGCACGATTGGTTCTACGACCTCTGCGACCGGCTGGGTCTGATGGTGTGGCAGGACTTCATGTTCGCCTGCAATCTTTATCCCTCGACGCCCGAATTCCTCGACAATGTCGCGGCCGAGGTGGACTACCGAGTGCGGCGGCTCTCGCACCACGCCTCGATCGCGCTCTGGTGCGGCGACAACGAACTCGTGGGCGCGCTCACCTGGTTCGAGGTCTCCCAGAAGAACCGCGATCGCTACCTCGTCTCCTATGACAGGCTGAACCGGACGATCGAGGCCGCCGCGAGGAAGGCCCATCCAGGGATCAGCTGGTGGCCGTCGAGCCCATCCCGCGGCGCTCTCGATTTCGGCGATGCCTGGCATGGCGACGGCTCCGGCGACATGCATGTCTGGTCGGTCTGGCACGAGAACAAGTCGTTCGACCATTACCGCACGGTCAAGCCGCGTTTCTGCTCGGAATTCGGCTTCCAGTCCTATACGTCGAACCTGCTGATCAACCGGTTCGCCGACAAGAAGGACCGCAACATCGCGTCTCCGGTGATGGAGGTGCACCAGAAGAATCCTGGCGGCAACGAGCGCATCGCGGGCACCATGTTCCGTTACTTCCGGTTCCCGAGGGATTTCGCTCATTTTGTCTACCTCTCGCAGATCCAGCAGGGACTGGCGATCAAGACCGCCGTCGAATCCTGGCGGTCGCTGAAGCCCCATTGCATGGGCACGATCATCTGGCAGCTCAACGACACCGGCCGGTGGCCTCTTGGGCGAGCCTGGATCACGGCGGCAACTGGAAGGCCATGCATTATCAGGCGCGGCGCTTCTTCGCGCCCGTCAGCATCTTCGCGATCCCCTCGGCCGACGGCACGGTGATCGACATGGCCATGGTCAACGACACCCCCCAACCCACCGGGATTTCGGCCGAGTTCTTCACCGTCTCGATGGATGGCCAACGCTCGCCGCTGACCACCGCGCGCGGCACCTGCCGGCCGGATGCCGCCTCCACGCTGATTTCGCTGCCGGCCAGCAGCGTGCCCAAGGGGAGCCTGCTCGTGTGGTCCTATTCAGCCTCGGACGGCTCGTCGGGCAGGGGGCACCACGTCAACGGCACCTACAAGCAGCTCGAACTGGAGCCGCCGGGGCTCTCTGCCCGCACGGTCCGGAGCGCCGACGGCGGCTACGAGATCACGCTTTCGTCCAAGGGGCTGGCACTCTTCGTGATGATCGAGGCCGATATCGAGGGCCGGTTCTCCGACAATGCCTTCGATCTCACCGCGGGCGAGAGCCAGACCGTTTTCTTCACGCCGGCGGAACAAGGGGCGGAAGCAGAATTCACCCTCCGCGACCTCTATTCCTGCCGGGCGGTCGACTGACCCTTCAGGGGCTCGCGTCGGGCGTGCCCTGCCAGGGGGACAGCACGTCGGCCAGGAACTTCCGCGCGCGCGGATGTTCCGGCTGGCTGAAGAAACGCTCCGGCGTGGCGCGCTCCAGGACGCGGCCCTGGTCCATGAACAGCACGCGGTTGCACACGTCCCGGGCGAAGCCCATCTCGTGCGTGACGACCACCATGGTCATGCCATCGCGCGCCAGCCCCTTCATCGTCTGCAACACCTCGCCGACCATCTCGGGGTCGAGCGCGCTGGTGGGCTCGTCGAACAGCATCACCGGCGGATTCATCGCGAGCGCCCGGGCGATCGCCACCCGCTGTTGCTGTCCCCCGGAGAGCTGCGCGGGGTAGGCGGAGGCCTTGTGCGCGAGCCCGACGCGGTCCAGGAGCGACATCGCCAGCTCGTCCGCCTCTCGCGGCGGGAGCTTGCGCAGGCGGGTCGGCGCCAGGGTGCAGTTCTCCAGCGCGGTGAGGTGGGGGAACAGGTTGAACTGCTGGAAGACGAAACCGATGCGGCTGCGCAGCGCGTTGACGTCGACACCCTGGCCGTAGATGTCCTGGCCGTCCAGCAGGATGCGGCCCTTCTGGATCGGCTCCAGCCGGTTGATCGTGCGGATCAGCGTGGACTTGCCGGAGCCACTGGGGCCGCACACGACCACCACCTCGCGCTGGGAGACCTCCTCGGTGATGTCGACCAGGGCGTGGTAGTCGCCGTACCACTTGTTGACGTTCTCGAGCTTGATCATCTCGTTCCCGGGTGTGAGGCGCCCGCGGCCAGCCGCCGCTCCAGCCAGAAGGCGAAGCGCGACAGGCTGAAGCACAGCACGAAATAGGTGAGCCCCAGCAGCAGATAGACCTCGGCCGGCCGGGTCAACAGCTGGGTGTTGATCTGGGTCGCGACGAAGGACACCTCGCCGAGGCTGATGATGTAGCCGAGCGAGGTCTCCTTGATGGTCGACACGAACTGGTTGACCAGCGAGGGCAGCATGTTGCGCAGCGCCTGCGGGAGGATCACCAGCCGCATGGCCCGCAGGTAGTCGAACCCGAGCGAGCGGGCGCTCTCCATCTGGCCCTTGGGGATGGCCTGGATGCCAGCGCGGATGATCTCCGCGAGGTAGGCGCCGTCGAAGATCACCAGCGCCGCCAACATGGTGTTGAACTGGTCGGTCGTGTGCCCGGTGAGTGACGGCAGCAGGAAGTAGGCCCAGAACACCACCATCAGCAGCGGCGTGCCGCGCACCACGAACACCACGGCGGTCACCGGCCAGCGCAGGAGCCGGTAGGGTGAGAGACGGCACAGCGCGAGCACGATGCCGACCGGGAAGGCGAGCACCAGGGCGAGCGCGGCCAGGACCAGCGTCAGCGAGAGGCCCCCGAGTGGACCATCGGGATACTGTCCGAGCAGGTAGTACAGCCAGTAGGTCTGGAGGAGCTCCCACATCAGGCGCTCCGCACCGGATGGTGATGGTGGTACCAGGCGGAGAGCCCGGAGATGGCGAGCGAGACCATCAGGTAGGCCCCGGTGGCGAAGGCGAAGGACTCGAAGCCGCGGAAGCTGGCGCTCTCCACCTGCTGGGCCCGGTACATCAGCTCGGCGACGCCGATCACCATGGCGATGCTGGTGTTCTTCCACAGGCTGAGCGTCTGGCTGATCAACGGTGGCACGGTCAGGCGCAGCGCCTGCGGGAGGATCACCAGCCGCATGGCGCCGAGGAAGCTGAAACCGAGCGCGCGACTGGCCTCCATCTGCTCCTTGGGAATCGAGCGGATGCCGCTGCGGATGTCCTCCGACATATAGGCGGCGGTGTACAGCACCAGCGCGATCACGGCGCTGGCGGCCTCGACGTCGTGCTCGTACAGCCAGAGCTTGAGTGGCTCTGGCAGCACCTCCGGCGCGCCGAAGTACCAGAACAGCATGTGCGCCAGGAGCGGCACGTTGCGGATCGCCTCGACGAACACCACGCCCACCGCACGCAGCACCGCGAGCGGCGCGAGTCTCAGCACCGCCACGAGCAGCGCGAGGGGCAGGGCGAGCACCAGCGTGATCAACGCGAGCTTGATGGAGAGGACGAAGCCGCTCACGAGCCAGTCGTGGTACTGGCCGGACAGCAGCATCGACACATCGAATGAGTTCATGGGCCGCTCGGGACGACGGCCCGCCCCGGCGGGGAGGGCCATCCGCCGGGCTCAGTCGACCTTGTCGGTCTCGATCTTGAACGGACGGCTCGGGAACTTCATCTTGGTGGTGGGGCCGAACCACCGGGTGAACAGCTTCTCGGCCTCACCCGAGGCTTCCAGGTCACGCAGCACCTTGTTCACCTGCTCCCGGAACGCGGACTCGCCCTTCTTCAGACCCAGCGCGAGATGCTCGGTGGACAGGTTGGGGGAAGAATTTCGTAGTCCTTGGCCGCGGGGCCCAGCTTGGAGAAGTCGTCGATCAGCGAGGTCTCGTCGTTGACGTAGGCCACGCCCTTGCCCTGCTGCAGCGCGAGGAAGGCCTGCGGGCTGTTGTCGAAGGAGACGACGACGGCCGTCGGCACCGCCTTCTTGATGCTCTGCTCCATGGTGGAGCCCTTGACCGTCAGCACCTTCTTGCCGGCGAGCTGGCTCAACTGGGTGATGCCGCTCTGCTTCTTCACCATGACCTTTTGACCGGTGATGAAGGTGGACAGCGAGAAGTCGATCAGCGCCTCGCGCTCCTTGTTGTGGGTGAGCGAGGCGGCCAACAGATCGATGCGGCCCTGCTGCAGCTCGGGGATGCGCGCGGACACCGCCAGTTGCTTGAGGGTGGCCTTCACGCCCAGGCTCTTGGCCACCGCGTTGCACAGGTCCACGTCGTAGCCGACGAGCGCGCGGCTGGCGGGATCCTGGATGAAGCTGAACGGCTCATCGGTACCGAGCACGCCACAGACCAGCTCGCCCTTCTTCTTGATGTCCTGCAACTGGTCGGCGTGAGCCGGCGACAACGGAACCAGCGCGAGGGCACCTGCCACCAGCAACATCAAACGCTTCAGCACCATGGACATCTCCTTCGGGCCGGAGGCGCCGCACGAGGGGGGCGGCACGAGTGGGGGGAGGCAGCCTAGCCTGGGGCAGCGGAAAGCCCAACAAGCAACAGTCGAGGCGGGGCGGAGGGGGTCCACACCGTTGCACCGGGGCGGACCACTGCCCAGGCTGGGCATCGTGCGCCCAGGGAGGCCAGGTTCCGCGGAGGCTCTACCGTGGGAAGCGCTCGTACTTGTGGAAGCGCTCGGGATCGCCGGAGCGGAGGTCCTCCTCACGCTGGCGCTCGTACTGGCTCCGGTATTCCGCGCGCGTCATGTGGTTGGGCGCACTGAAGCGGGCCAGTTGCTCGGGCCCGTCATCGAGGGAGTCCTCACCGCGCTCATCCTCCCACGCGCAGACGGGACACACGTCGTACTCCCCGCGCCACTCGAACGTGCGAAAGCCGCAACAGGGGCAGGGCTCGGCGGGGGCGGGGGCCCCCTCGACACGGTCGACTTCGACTCCCAGCTCCCTGGCCTCCACGAGCAGCGCCTCGTTGCGCACCAGCTTGCGTGCCTCTTCCTCGGCAATCTCGAAGAAGGTGTCATAGGTCGAGCGCCACAGCTTCGGCGGAGAGCCCGGGCGCTGGAGCATCTCCTGGCGGACCGACGAGGGCAGCCGCCACCAGTCTGGCGAGTCCTCGTCCCAGCCCCAGTATTCGTACAGCCCCGACAGCTTCTCGTGCGGAGCGCGGCGAGCCACGACCTCCCGGGCAATGAGCCGGACGAGCTGTTCACGTCGCACTGGACTTCCTCCGCGGCGAGGCGCGCTCGCGCTCGGTCCTGCTGACGCGGGGAGTGGTCGTCCTCGGTCCCCAGGTCCGCCAGCGGAGCATAAGACGGAGAGCGGCTGTGTGGGGGAGGACGGGAGAAGAGGGGCCGAGGAGGGCCGCGGACGGGTGCCGCTGGGGCTGTGCATCTGGCCTCAATGCTTCGCACCAGCGGCGTGGGGTCTGCGCCCAGAAGATCGTGGATGCACACTCCCCTCGAGCAGGAGAACGCTTCGGCTCAAGCACTCGCCTCAGCCGAGGGCAGTGGCCTGGGGAGCCGAACGGGTGGGAGCGTTGCTGGCGTAGCGCAGCTTGTCGTCTCCCCCGGTGTAGATGACGCGCGGGTCGGACGGCAGGGTCGCGTCCTTGGCGAAGCCCGCGAGCGAGTCGTGGACATACGTGTCGAAGAACGCGATGAGTTCCTCGTTGCGCATCCCCTGCTTGCGCTCGAACTCCGCCTCGTAGGCGTAGAGCAGGGTGAAGTAGTGCGGACGCAGCCGGTCTCGGCCCTTCTTCTTCGCGAGCGCCTGCAACTCCCGGGCATCCGCGATGAGCTGCCGGTCATAGAGCTTGGAGTTGACGGAGAAGGAGATGTCCGAGCTGGGAAGCGTGTCGTACCGGGACTTCTGGGTGAGGAACTGGTCCTGCTTCTGGACCGCGAGGGCAGTCTGGGTCTGGTACTCCCTGCGGCCCGACTCAAGCAGCGTGGCCCGGGACTCCAGGAGCATCCGGGCCTTGCCCTGGGCCTGCTTGTACTCCTTCTCCAGCGCATCCATCCGCTTCTTGAGGGCCTGCTCCTCCTTCTGCCAGACCGGCTGGAACTGGTTGAGCAGGGGCCGGTCACGCGTGGGCCCGTAGGCGCCCCGGGCCTTCTCATCACTGGCGGCCCGGAAGAAGCGCCACTGCTGGAAGACCTGGGAGTGGGCCAGCATCACCTCGCCCAGCGGTCCCGCCGTCCTCCCCACCTTCTTCATGTAGAGGTCGAACCGGCGGCAGAGCACCTGGAAGGCCGCCTTGCTCGCGGGATCCTCGGCGAAGTCCTCCTTGAGGACCTCGGGAAGGTCCGTGTAGAGCGGTACGCCCGCCTGGATGGCCTCGTCACGCATGTGGCGCAGTGGAATGAGGCTCAGGAATGAACCGGGCACCGGGCTACGCGCCCCCTCGCCCTTGCGGTAGCCACCACCCACGTCCGAGTGCGCCCCGGGGTAGACCCGCTCCCGGCAATTCTTCGGGTAGCCGCTGCCTTCCAGCAGGCTGTCCACGGGGAAGGAGTTGCGGATCTCATGGGCCGCGATCATGTGGAGGCAGTCGCCCACCATGTCGGGGATGCGCAGGTCGTCCGCCCAGGCCATGTGGCCGTTGGCCAGGCCCGAGGCGGGGTCCGCGCCCGGTGCGCCGCCGCGAGCGAACGCGATGTCGTCGAGCGTGCTCCCGTAGAGGTGGCGCTGCTTCATTGCCTGCTCCAGGTCGAGCATCCCCGCCGTCAGGTCGAGGGACTGGAGGTTGTTCGTCCCCATGGGCGCACCCACCGAGGCCACGGTGTCGAACAGGCCCATGAAGTACAGCTGGAAGGGGATCCGGGTGTTCTTGTGCTGGAAGGTCCAGCCACCAGCGCTGGCCTTCGTGCACCGGTCGGCGAGGCGCCGGGCAAAGGCCCGCGCCAGGGCGGCCCCACGGGAGAAGCCGAACAGGGCCACGTGGACCGAGCGGCCGTTGGCCTGGGCGAGCTGGGATTCGAGCTTCTTCATCGCCCACTCGAGGCGCTCTTCGCCCATTCCACCGAAGGCCAGCCCCGTGGTCTTCCCGCCTGGATCGTTGATGTCCTTGAAGCGCGTACCAAGACCCGGGATGTAGTAGCGAATCGCCACCCGGCTGCGCGCGTCCTCTTGATGCGCGCGAAACAATCTCGCGACGTTGCTGTGCTCGCGAGTGCCGTAATCCGCATCCAGATTGTTTCCGGTACCGTCGAAGAAGAAGGAGATCTTCATTCCCTGCCGCACGGCATTCGACGGCACCTTGTTCGAGCTGCCAATCAGCAGGGGGACGGAGTTGGTGGGTGCGACCTTCGCGCTCGACAGGGACGCGGCTTGTATCAGCATACTGGGAGACTGCAGCTTCTTCGACTCTTGTTCAGACGCCATCCCCGCACCTCGCGTTCCGCTCGTCCGCCACGACGTTCCCGAACTGCTTGCGCTGTCCATTGTTGAACCGCTCCAACACCAACCTCAGTTGGGGATAGTCCTCCGACAGTTCGGCTTCGATGTGTCCATCGGGAAAGAAATGCACGCCGAGGTGCTCGGGCTTGGGTGGAATGGGCCCCTTGAGTACAACCTCCGCCTCACACCAGCGATTGTTGTCCCGCGTCCATCTGACTGTCAGTGTCGTGGGTAATTCGAGGCCCGGCCAGAGATTCACGCAGCACACACTTCCTCCGCCACCCGATGCCGGAGAGCTGACGAAGATGTTTCCTCCACCCCTGTCCATTCACGGTGAAGCCATCGATATACAGGTCGGTATAGTTGTACCCATTGATTTCCAAGGACACCGGATTGCTGACGGTGAACTTGTCCTCGGCGGCTCGCGCGGGTTTCTCTCCTGTCTTCGTTTCCGAGTTGCACTGGCCGCAGGCGCTCAGCAGCAGCATCGTTCCGCCGAGGAGCCCTCCCGCTTTCGTCTTCCGCTTCCGAGTCCCCACCCCCTGATTGGAAATAGCCATCCTCACACACCTTCTCCGACAGTAGGCCCGCGCTTCACGCCAGCGATTGTTGCCTCGCGTCCATTGGACGTTCAGGGTCGTCGCCAACTCAGTGCCAGGCCACAGGCTCACGCAACAAGTGATCTTCCCTCCACCCGAAGTCGGACAACCGACGAAGACGTTCCCCCCTGTCTACGCACGAACCCATCTTCACCACCTCTGACCCCCGCCCGTCAATAAGACCTCTCGTACAGGGAACGTGGTGAACGCCGACCTCCATGCGATGCAGGCGAATGGCTCACGAGCGGCACACAGCTGCGCGTGATGAACGCCGATGGCTCGGGACAGCAGTTGCTCACGGACCTCGGCAAGCCTGACAACGCCGGTTGGTAGGGGAGGCGGTGAGCGACCCTCCCGGACTCAGCGGGCGCGCGAGGGAGTGCTCCGGCGCGGCGTGGCGGGGACGTCCTCCCCCGTCACCGCCCGGGCAAGCCGCTCCGCGTCCGCGGTGGTGATGCCGAGCGAAGCGAAGACGCCACTGACGAAGAGGCTGGCCATGCCTTGAGCCAGGGCGCGGCCTTGCAGTTGCCGCACCAGGGCATGGGAGGCGGGAAGGGCGGCGCCCGAGCGCACCAGGGCCGCCAGCTCCGGCCAGAACGTCTCCATGGAGCCCTTGAGGGCTTCCGGGGCATCGACCTCATGAGACGTCGACGTGTAGTCGACGTGCGAAGGGTCCGTCGCGATGCGGTAGAGGGCCGGGTTCTCCGCCGCCCAGCGGATGTAGGCCACGCCCGAGAGCCGGAAGGCCTCGTGCGCATCGGTGCTCCCCTGGGTCGCCGCGACCATCGCCTCGCCGAGCCGCCGGTTGCCCTCCTCGGCGAGCGAGCGCAACAGCGCCCGGCGGTCCGCGAAGTGCTTATAGGGAGCGGCGGAGGACACGCCGACGCGGCGGCCGACCTCGGCCACGGTGAGCGCGTCCACGCCTTCCTCGCGGATGAGCTCGAGGCTCGCCTCCAGCAGGGCGCGCTTGAGGTCCCCATGGTGGTAGGGGCGCGTGGGCGTCTTTCGAGTCATGCGTGGCACCGGATTGGACCGGAAACGAAGTCCGTTGCAAAGTAAGTAAGACTCACTTACTTTCAATCCCGTCGCGGATCCACCCTTCCGAGGAGCAATGTCGATGAGCAGCCAGAACGCCGTGAGTCCCCTGCTGCGCTCCCTGTCGCGGCCCCACGGCTTCGAGCCGCTGCGGGTCGAGGGGCGGCTTCCCGAGTCGCTCCGGGGCACGCTCTTCCGAGCGGGACCGGGCCTCTTCGAGCGCTTTGGCGCGAGCCTCTCGCATGCCTTCGAGGCGGACGGAGCGATCACGGCGGTGCGCTTCGAGGGCGGTGGCGCGCGGGGCGCCTGCCGCATCGTCGAGAGCGCCGGCTACCGCGCGGAGGAGAAGGCGGGGCGGTTCCTCTTCAACTCGGCGGCCTCGTGGATGGACCGCATGCGCGCCGCGCGCGCCAATACGGCGAAGACGACGGGGAACACCTCGACCTTCTTGTGGCAGGAGCGGCTCTTCGCGCTGATGGAGGGTGGATTGTTGCAGGAAATGGACCCGGGCACGCTGGACACGCTCGAGGCCACGGACCTGGGCGTGGTGACAGGCGCCTTCTCCGCGCACCCACACCGTGTCGCCTCGCTGCGGACGACGTTCAACTTCGGCGTGCGCTACGGCTCGAAGATGCTCATCGACCTCTACGCGCTGCCGGATGAGGGAGCCCCCTCGAAGCTCGGCACGGTCGAGGCGCCCTGGCTGGCCATGGTGCACGACTTCATCGCGACCGAGCGGCACCTCATCCTCTTCCTGGGACCGGTGAAGCTCAATCTCCTGCGCGCGATGCTGGGCCTCGCCGATTTCACCAAGCTCTTCCAGTGGAAGCCGGAGCTCGGAGCGCGGCTCATCGTCGTCCCCCTGGACGACATCCAGAGGCCACGCACCTTCGAACTCGATGCCTTCTGGACCGGCACTTCGCGAATGCCTTCGAGGAGGAAGGCGGTCCGTGCATCGACCTGTGCCGCTACCCGGAGTTCACGCTCGATGGCATCGGCGAGACCGAGGAGAAGGGGGATCGCCCCGCTGCTGACGCGCCTGCACCTGGACCTGAAGACCGGGAGGGTGCGTGAGACGAAACTCTTCGACGCCCCCTGTGAGTTCCCACAGCTGCACCCGCGGGTGCACGGGGCGCGTTACGGCACCCTCTTCGCGCAGACCGAGCGCCAGGGCGCGGACCGGAAGTACCCGGGGATCACGCGCATCGCGCTCGACGGCGGGAGGAGCACGGAGTGGGCCGTGCCGGCCGGGCATGCGCCGAGCGAGCCCGTGCTCGTGCCGCGCGGCGAGGCGGAGGATGATGCCTTCGTGCTCGACCTCGTCTACGACGCGACGAGCGACCACTCCTATGTCGCCGTCCTGGACGGACAGCACCTCGAGGACGGTCCCGTGGCGACCGTGCACTTCGACCACCCCATCCCCGTGACGTTCCACGGGGGCTTCGCCGCCGCGAGCTGAGGCACCTGGGTTGGGGAAGGCCCGCTCGTCGCGGTTCGCCGAGGAGATGAGCAGCAGCACCATGCCGCCGCACGGGATGAGCTCACCGTGCAGCGTGGGCTTGCCCCGGTTACGTGGGCAGTAGGATTAAGATGCCAACACAAGACTCCGCCAGGCCTGCTCTGGGGGAGCCAGGCGGCGGGTTCGATTCCCGCCGCCTCCGCTAGAAGTTGCCCGCCGCCTTGAGTCGAACTCACTCCTAATAGGTGCTCCAATATCGAGCGCACCCCAGCGGGGGCCGTCACATACGCCAGCACCTTTCGCCTGCCTCCACACCGCGGACAGGCGAACACGTCTAGTGCGAACGTCCTGCGCAGCAGCCCGGCCCAATCCACCCGCGCCGTCCTCTGCTTCCTCGGCTCCTCCACCGTCGCGGCCAAGCAGAGGCTCTCCTTCTGTGGGCCCGCCTCCGTCCCCGCTTGAGGGAGCAGAAATGGAACAGGAGATGGCGTTGACGTTCACCAGCCCCCGGGCGGTCTCGACGATGGCCATCACACCGGACTGCTGTCCCCGGGCGAAGCGGTCGGCCGCCAGCGCCGGGGTGAACAGGATGGAGCGGCAATACCCGGTGAATCTCATGACTGCCTCCGAGGGGATGGGACCTGCCTTGCCTTGCTGTGCACCCGGCTCCCGGCTACGGTGCGCGGCCCATGGTACGTGTGAGAATCGAGACCCGACGGCTCGTGCTGAGGACGCTGGAGGACTCTGATGTCGAGTCCGTCCTCGCCCACCGCGCGGATCCGGATGTCTGCCGGTACACCGGCCCTCCCATGACGAGGGAGGAGGTTGTCCGTCACATCGCCGAGCGTCAGCGGAGCTGGCACGGCGGGGGGAACGGGGACGTGCTCGGCCTGGCGTGCGAGCTGAAGGAGTCGGGACGGGTCGTGGGCGAGGGCGTGCTGCGGGGTTTCCGCGTGCCGGCGAAGCAGGCTGAGGTGGGCCTCGGGCTCCAGCCGCAACACCAGGCGCGGGAGCTGGGGACGGAGGCGCTCGTCGCGCTCCTGCGGTATGGCTTCGATCAGTTGGGGTTGCATCGGATCTACGCGTTTTGCGACGTGGATAACGAGGCGAGCCGGCGGCTCACGGCACGTCTGGGAATGCGGCACGAGGGCACCCTGCGAGAGAATGCCTTTCGTCACGGCCAGTGGCGGGACGAGCTCCTCATTTCCATGCTCGACCGCGAGTGGGAGAGCGCGCGGCACTCCTTCGAGCGGTTCTTCTAACCGACGCGGAAGGCCGTGCGGATGCCGGCCTGCGAGCCCTCGGCGCCCGCGCCCACGAGGACGCGTGAGCCCTTGGGAACGGAGGTCCTGCTCGCGACGCCGATCAACTGCCCGCGCATCATGTACGGGCACGTCATGGACACGACGTGGGCCTGGAGCAGCTCCCGGCCGTGCAGGCGTATAGGCGGGATAGAAGCCATGTTGAGGGTGAGGGTTGGAGCGGAGAGGCCGAGAAGGGCCGCTGCCGGGGCTAGTGACGTGCGTGTGGTGCCCCGCCAGCGGGTCGTCGGCACCGTACAGCATTGAACCTTCGCGCATGAACACCGTGTCGGCGCAGATGAAGCCACGCACCCGGCGGCCGCCGAGCGTGCCTTCGACTTGGAACATGGCCGACGCGTAGTAGGTGCCGACATCGGTCTGTGGCAGGTACCAGTGCAGGCCCGGGCCGCATAGGCGGCCGGTGAGCTGCATCACGTCCTGCTCCTGCCAGCTCAGGCTGTTGGGCGCATACACGATTTCGTAGGCCCGGCCCTCCACGCCAACCGGGCTGCGGCGGAAGGCGCTTCCGTTCTCAACGCCGGTGACGACGCCGGTGCCGCTGGCCGCGCCCTTGAACAGCGAAGGGTCGAAGTGCAGGCAGCCGTCGTCATTGCGCGTGGACTGCACGATGAAGCTGTTGTGGCCGCCTTTCGACGGGTCGCAGAAGCGTCGGGTCAGCGAATACAGATGGCCTTCCTCGTCGCGCAGCGAGCCGTAGTGCAGCGCACCCTCCCAGGTGAGGCCGAAATAGCCGCGGTCGGTTTCGATCAGGCGCGCCGGTTCGTACTGGTGCGGACCGACCAGGGCCTTGTAGCCGAAGTTGCCGCGGGGTGGCCATTGGAGTTCAGTCATGGGATCCCTTCATTGAATGGATGGGGGGACGAGCCGCGCCCCCTTGGCTATGGGTAGCGTGGCAGCGAGCTCAAGATGCAGGAGTGCATCCTATTATGCGAACAATGGTCAGATATTCGAACTTACCCGACCCTCCCGCCTATACGCGGAAATGACAGGGCGAGCGAGTGGGCCGACCCGCGCACTCGCCTCCCCCAATCAAGCAATCAATGGGGCGGCCGCACCACCGATGCCCTGTCGCCGTCATGGGCGATGATGACCTCCGACCCCGGCCGATACCATTCGGCGATCCCTGGGCCACTGAGCTTCTTGCCCTGATCGTTGCGGACATAGGTGTCGGGGTCGATGCTCAGTACATGCCGTCCCCCGACATCCCGCACGACGACATGCTGTTCGCTGATCTCCTCCACATGCCCCACGATCGGGCATTTGTCGCGCCTTGCCATGACGCGATGGTCCATCGACAGCCGGAAACGGTCGGAGCGATTGCCAAGGCCCGTATGCGGCGTCCACAGGTTCATCAGCAGGACGTCGCCTGCCTGATAGGTGGTCCGCCTCCAGCGATCGGCAGGAACATCTTCAAGCCGGATGGTGGTATTGGTACCGCCCGCATCCCTGGGGTGACGGTTGATTTTTTCGGTCATGCCCTCCGCCAGCATCAGGCCGCCGGTTTCGGCGTCGATCTCCGCTAGCGGAATCCAGCAGATGCGGAAGGGGATGCCGGGACTGTAGGGCCCGTCTTGGTGGATGCCGTCGATGCGCGGCCGATTGCGGTCCTGTTGCGGCGGGGTCGCGCGATATTCAACGACGGGTACCCAGAATGGCTCGTCGTCGAACAATCTGGTGAAGAAGTCGTGGATCGGCTTTTCCTCCACGAACGTCCGCCAAGGCTTGAGCGCCACCAGCGGCTCCATGCGGAACGGAAATGATTCCAGGCTAGCGCCATTGTAGCGGATGCTCCTGTCGGTTGGGGCATCGCCGACCGGGTCGATCACGCCTTCCCGCTCCAGGACATCGACCCATGACTTGCGCAGGCGTGCGACAGCGTCCTTGTCGAGCACGTCGCGGAAAAACCAGTACCCGTCCCGCTCCCATGCGGCATCGAGCGCCTCCAGGTCTCCCAACAGGTGATTGTGGGTCTTGAGTTCTCCGACCTCCGGAAACTTGTCCGCGGAGGGTGCATCAATCTGCGTAGCCATCGTTACCCTTTCCTCTCCGATATGGACGATGAGACTATGCCAGTGGCGGCCAGCGAAAAGTGGTGGAATCAACGAAGTAGAAGGGGTATTTGAACACGCGCCATGACGACCGTAGCCATTGTCGCTTCGCCCGAAACGTTCATTGCCAGTCTTGGCGCGATGGTCGACGCGCACAGCCGGCTGGGTGAATCCTTTTCCGCTAATCCGCCTTTGGGCGATTACGCACAGATGCAGACCCGCCTCGCGCTGGTTGCCGCGCAGGGTGGCAAGCTGTCGCTGGCAGGCGGACGTAGCCTGGAACCAGATATGCCGCTTGGCAGGCTGGGAGACGTGCGGCTGATCTATCTGCCGTCCTTCCAGATCGCCGATCTCGACCGGCTGGGAGACCTGCTTAAGAAAGCTGCTCCCCTTCATCGCTGGCTGAGGGATCAGCATAGGGGCGGAAGGTTGATCGGCGCCTGCGGTGCAAGCGTTTGTCATCTGGCCGCAGCGGGTTTGCTGAATGGTCACAGCGCAGCGGTCCATCCCCGGCTCGTCACCAGCTTCAGGCACATGTTTCCTGCCGTCGCCATCGACAGCTTCAACCCCGTGGTCAGTGCTGGCCATTTGATGACATGTGGTCCCGATGTCGCCAATGCGCGACTGGTTTTCCATATGATCGCCGCCGCGTTCGGCATATCCGTCGCGCGCCACCTACTCCTTCGGGAGCCAGCCAAATTCCAGGAACCGCTGTGCGAGGTCGCGACTGATCCGCTGGTCGCGGAAGCCAAGCTGTGGATGCAGGAGCGGTTCGCACGCGACTTTCAGATCGGAGAACTGGCGGCATGGCTGGGTGTTAGCCACCAGACCTTGCTACGGCGGTTCCATGCGGCCGGAGAGGGACGCCTCGGGCCTTCGTCCAGAAGATCCGCTTCGACGCCGCAGCGACCATGCTGGTCGAAACGCACAAGACGGTGGCGGAGATCGCTCAGTTGGTCGGCTACGGCGACATAGCGTACTTCCGGCAGATGTTCGTGCAACGCGCCGGTATGACGCCAAACCAATACCGCAAAAGAACGACGCCCATCGGGTCGAGCGTTGAGCAAGAGGGTCGGGCACGGGCGACTGTCTTCAAACCTTGATGCGCCGTGGTCAACCGCAACGGCGTATAGGCAGGATAGAGGCCGTGTTGAGGGGGAGGGCTGGTGCAGAGGGGCCGAGGATGGCGTCCGAGAATTCGAGTGACGCAACCCGGCACGACACGCGGCGGGAAGAGAAGAGCGGAAAGCTGGCCGAGAAATCCCCTCGCCGCCACCGTGCCGCCGCCTCTCGGAACGCCGCGACGAAAGCCCGGTACTGCTCACGCAATTCCTTCAATGCCTGGCGCGTCAAAGCATGCCCCAACGGCCGAGGGCTCCGCTTGAGGTGCGCGGGCCGGGTATGCGGGTGCTGTGGGTAGAATTCCGGCAAGGAAGGGCACTGGGAGCGAGCTGCACATTCAGAACGGCCAAGGGCGCGGCAAGCCACTCAGTTCTGAACAGCCCAACGGTGGGCAGCACACCCTCGCCATGTCGCGCATATGTCGCATGAACATGCGGAATGACCTGGAACGGGGCGGGACAGGGTGGGACGCGGCGGAATATCGACTCCCAAGCATTCCGGACGGTTACGAGGTAAGGGCGCGAATCTGCTAGAGTTTTCGCACCGCCCAGCGCGGGTTCGATTCCCGCCGCCTCCAATAGAGGTTGCCCGCCGCCTTGCGTCGAACCACAGGCCGTGCAGCCAGCCCCCTGTGGGATTCACGGACAGGAGGGTTTGTACTGCCCGCTGTCCACGAGTTGCTTGAAGTAGCGCCAGCTCGTGGCGTTGCCCTGGCCCGCGGGCCACTCGGTGGGGGCGTGTTGGTACTCGGGGAAGGAGCGGGTGACGTAATCCCGGAGGTGCTGGGGCAGCTCGGCCCAGCCGCCCATCAGCTTGCGGCCATGTGTCTGGTAGATGAGCTGGCCCGGTTGGGAGCCCATCTGCATCCAGGGAAGGTAGGGGCCCACGCGCGTCCAGGAGATGTCCGCGGGGACGGTGTCGAGCCTCGAGTCCTCCAGCGCGGCGCGCGAGACGTAGAAGTTGAAGAGCTCGGCGGCCTGGTAGAGGTTGCCGCCGGAGTAGTCCGGGTACTGCGCCACTGGCAGCGGCGAGGGGTAGGCCAGGAGGATGTCGGTGCTGTAGACGACGCGATCCCCATCCTCGGTGTGCGCCAGCAGGGAAGCATCTTTCTCACCGAAGCGGTTGTTGACGGGGTCGTTCCACACGTGGACGACGGACACGGACCTGCCGTTGAGCGGGTTGTTCCAGCACTCGAGGATCTCCCCCGTGGTGGGGTCTTCATAGAAGGAGGCCTCGCGGCTGATCTGCTGGTAGCCCTCCGCCGTCTTCTGGAAGCGGGTGATGTTGTAGCCCTCGAACTTGAAGAGCACCTTGTTGCTCCGCGTGACGGGGAGACTGCTCTCCTGGACGGACGAGTAGATGAAGCCGGTCCAGTAGAAGACCACCTCCTGCTCGGGATCGATCGAGCCGCGCGTCTTCACGAAGCCGAGCAGGGTGTCGCCAGGCTTGGACAGGTCGAGGGGCGTGCGCGTTTCGGGCTCACCACACGCCAGCGCTCCCGCGAACGTGAGCGCGGAGACCAGGGAACGAACGTTTCTTGCCATGAAGGGCTCCTAACACGAGGAGACCTCATACCGGCTTAAGTGGACCCGAGCGCCATGCGCCGGAGGGGCCGCCTCGAGAGGAGGCGTGCCCACGGTCGGATCTTCGCCCTACCTCACGTGCCCAGGTCCAGCACCACGCGGCCCTCGATCTTGCCGGCGTGCATGCGCTTGAACACGTCGTTGATGTTCTCCAGCTTGTCGGTGGACACGGTCGCCTTCACCTTGCCCTGCGCGGCGAACTCCAGCGACTCCTGCAGGTCCAGGCGGGTGCCGACGATCGAGCCGCGCACGGTGATGCCGTTGAGCACCACGTTGAAGATGGGCAGCGGGAAGTCACCCGGAGGCAGGCCGTTGAGCGAAATCGTGCCGCCGCGGCGCACCATGCCCAGTGCCTGCTCGAAGGCCTTCGGCGACACCGCGGTGACCAGGACGCCGTGGGCGCCGCCAATCTCCTTCTTGAGGTAGGCCGCCGGATCGCCCTCGCGGCAGTTGACGGTGACGGTGGCGCCGAGCCTCCTGGCCAGTTGCAGCTTGCCCTCGTCCACGTCCACCGCCGCCACGTTCAGCCCCATGGCCCGCGCGTACTGCACCGCCATGTGGCCGAGCCCGCCGATGCCGGAGATCACCACCCAATCCCCGGGCCGGGTATCGGTGACCTTGAGGCCCTTGTAGACGGTCACGCCGGCGCACAGCACGGGCGCGATCTCGGCGAAGCTCACCTTGTCCGGCAGGCGCCCGACATAGTTGGCGTTGGCCAGCGCGTACTCGGCGAAGCCGCCGTTGACCGAGTAGCCGGTGTTCTTCTGCTGCTCGCACAGCGTCTCCCAGCCCCCCAGACAGTGCTCACAGTGGCCACAGGCGGAGTACAGCCACGGAATGCCCACCCGGTCGCCCTCCTTCACGTGGGTGACGCCCTCGCCAACCGCCACCACGTGGCCCACCCCCTCGTGGCCGGGAATGAACGGCGGACTCGGCTTGACCGGCCAGTCGCCCTCGGCGGCATGCAGATCCGTGTGGCAGACGCCGCACGCGTGGATCTTCACCAGGATGTCGCCGCGCCCGGGGCGGGGGACCTCCACTTCCTCGATCCGCAATGGCTTGCCGAACTCACGGACGACCGCGGCCTTCATGGTCTTGTTCATGTCTGGCTCCCTGTTTGTCTGTAGATGAAACGCTGCGGGTGGAGGCGCCGGTGCGCGCCTAGAAGAAACCCAGTGCCTTGGGGGCGTAGCTGACGAGCAGGTTCTTGGTCTGCTGGTAGTGGCTCAGCATCATCCGGTGGTTCTCACGGCCGATGCCGGACTGCTTGTAGCCCCCGAAGGCCGCGTGCGCCGGGTACTGGTGGTAGCAGTTGGTCCAGACGCGGCCGGCCTGCACCTCGCGGCCGACGCGGTACGCGGTCGACGCGTCGCGGGTCCACACGCCAGCGCCGAGGCCATACAGCGTGTCGTTCGCGAGCTTCAGCGCATCGTCCAGATCCTTGAAGGACGTGACGGAGACGACCGGTCCGAAGATCTCCTCCTGGAAGATCCGCATCCGGTTGTGGCCCTGGAAGATGGTGGGCGCGACGTAGTAGCCGTTCTCCAACTCGCCCCCCTGGCGCAGCCGCTCGCCGCCGAGCAGCAGCTTCGCGCCCTCCTGCTTGCCGATGTCCACGTACGAGAGGATCTTCTCGAGCTGATCGTTGGACGCCTGGGCGCCGAGCATCGTGGCGGTGTCGAGCGGGTTGCCCGTCTTGATCTTCTTCGTGCGCTCGATCGCCCGCTCCAGGAACTCCGAGTAGATCTTCTCGCTGACGAGCGCGCGCGAGGGGCAGGTGCAGACCTCGCCCTGGTTGAGGGCGAACATGGCGAAGCCCTCCATCGCCTTGTCCGCGAAGTCATCGTTCCTCGCGAAGATGTCGTCGAAGAAGATGTTGGGCGACTTGCCGCCGAGCTCGAGCGTCACGGGGATGAGGTTCTCGGACGCGTATTGCATGATGAGCCGGCCGGTGGTGGTCTCGCCGGTGAAGGCCACCTTCGCCACGCGCTTGTTCATGGCGAGCGGCTTGCCCGCCTCCACGCCAAAGCCGTTCACGATGTTCAGCACGCCGGGCGGGAGGAGCTCGCCCACGAGCTCCGCGAGCAGGAGGATCGACACGGGGGTCTGCTCCGCCGGCTTGAGCACGACGCAGTTGCCGGCGGCGAGCGCCGGGGCGAGCTTCCACGCGGCCATGAGCAGCGGGAAGTTCCAGGGGATGATCTGCGCCACCACGCCGAGCGGCTCGTGGAAGTGGTAGGCCACCGTGTCCGCGTCCAGCTCCGACAGGCTGCCCTCCTGCGCGCGGATGCAGCCGGCGAAGTAGCGGAAGTGGTCCACCGTCAGCGGCAGGTCCGCGGCGAGTGTCTCGCGGATGGGCTTGCCGTTGTCCCACGTCTCCGCGATCGCGAGCTTCTCGAGGTTCTGCTCGATGCGGTCCGCGATCTTGTTGAGGAGGAGGGCGCGCTCGGCGGGCGAGGTCTTCCCCCAGGCCGTCTTCGCGCGGTGCGCGGCGTCGAGCGCGGCCTCGATGTCGCTCGCATCCGAGCGGGGAACCTCACAGAACACGCGGCCGGTGACTGGCGAGATGTTCTCGAAGTACTGGCCCCGCTTCGGCGGTGTCCACTCGCCCCCGATGTAGTTGGCGTAGCGGGACTTGAACTGAACTGGCGAACCCGACGTGTTGGGGGCGGCGTACACCTTGCTGGACATCTGCGCTCCGGGGAGAGGGGCCGCGGAATCGCGGCGGGTCCTGACTCCCTTTTGCAGCGTGCGTGCCGGGCCTTTCTCCTCTCGGTGGGTGTCGCGGGTTGGAGCGGAAGCGGTCACTCGCACGAGGCAGTTGCAGCGTTTCGCGACATGACGCGCGACGTCACATGAAAGGGCGCGGGGCGGGCGTGCAATCTCCTGAGGGATTGAAACAGAATTCGGAATGTCCGGCGGGGGGCGTCGGTAGCGAACCAGGAGGAGGAACCGGGATGCTCAAACTGGTCGAGCCAGGGCCACGACTCTGGGAGCGGTTCGTGTCGGGGGCCGTCGAAGCGGAGGAGCGCGCGCACTCCCTCCTCCGCCGGTGGTCGCGCGCGGTGGAGCTGGGAGCGAAGGCGGATGGGCCCTCGCACTCCGAAGGCGTCACCGATGCCGAGCTGCATTCCCGGCGCGAGTCCCTGACCGAGCGGTGCGTCGATGCGGTCCAGCTCGTGTCGCGGCTCGCCACGGAGACGAGCGCCTCGGAGTTCCGCGCGGTCCTCAGCGATGCGGACGGGGTCGTGGTGCTCGCGCGGGGTGGGGTGGGCGCGTCCCTGCGCTCGGCGGATACGTCGCGGCTGGTGGAGGGCGCGCGCTGGGCGGAGAGCACGCGCGGCACGAATGCCATTGGCACCGCGATCGCGGAGGGCGAGGCGGTGGCGGTGGTCGGGCGCGCGCACCTCGAGGAGCGCAACCACGGCCTCGCCTGCTACGCGGCGCCGATTCGCGATCCCTTCGGTGAGCTCGTCGCCGTGCTGGATGTGAGCGGATCCGTGACCCAGGCCAATCCGCTGCTCGAGGCGCTCGTGCTCGCGTCCGCACACGCCGCCGAGCAGTCGCTCCGGCTGCGCGGCTATGAGGAGATGCTCGCGGGAGGCCGCCCGAGTCTCGAGGCCCGGCTCGCGGGCTCCGCGTCGCTCCTGGTCGAGGCGCCCGGCGTGATCAGACAGGTGAGCGCGGATGCGGCGGTGAGGCTCGGGCTTCCCCCGCCTGTGTGATGGGACGGGCCGTCGAGGACGTGCTCTCGCTGTCGTGGACCGCGCTCGTGGAGGCGGCCCTGGGCGGCAGGCCGTGCCGTGGCTCCGGGATGCTCCTTCACCCCGTGCCACACTTCGATGCGCGCGGACGCCCGCTCGCGCTCGCCGTCTTCGTCGAACGCGACGTGCCCCGGTCTCGCCCGGTCGATCCGCTGCCGGACTCGTTCAACGTGCTCCTGGGAAGCGATCCGGCGCTGCGGGACGCGAAGCAACGGGCGGCCCGGGTCGCGGGGAGCTCGCTCCCGGTCCTGTTGCTCGCCGAGACGGGCACCGGCAAGGAGTTGCTCGCGCGCGCCATTCACGAGGCGAGTGGCAACGCGTCCGGTCCCTTCCTCGCGCTCAACTGTGGGGCGCTGCCCGCGGGACTGCTCGAGGCCGAGCTGTTCGGCTACGCACCGGGGGCGTTCACCGGCGCGCTCGCCGCCGGAAGCAAGGGCAAGCTGGGCGTGGTGGATGGGGGAACGCTCTTCCTCGACGAGATCGGCGAGATGCCCGAGTCGCTGCAGGCGCTCCTGCTCCGGGTGCTCGATGATGGCCATTACTTCCGGCTGGGCGAGACGAAGCCCCGGGAGTCACGCTTCCGGCTCATCAGCGCCACCTGCCGCGACCTGCCCGCGATGGTGGAGGCGGGGAAGTTCCGGCGCGACCTCTACTACCGCATCCGCGGCGCGGTGCTCTCCCTGCCGCCCCTGCGCCGGAGGACGGACAAGACCGAGCTGGCGCGCGCCCTCGTGGAGAAGCTCGCCCGGGAGCAGGGCCGTGAGGCCCACCCCTTTCAAGGTCGATGGCAGGTGTTTCTTTTAAACGATCAGATAGGAAGGGAATGGCGAGCCATGGCTACCGGCAGTTTGTCAGGACATAGCCATTCCATGGAGCGCCCGCCACTGGACGCTCTTGGGGTCGTCTGGTCTCTTGGGTGCCTCGGTTCTTCCCTGCTCAGGAGAGCTTCTCACCCTTGAGCACACGCGCTGTCGCCACGTGCTTGCGCGCCACCTCCCCCGGAGCATAGCCCTTCTTCACTTTCTTCTTGGCTGCCCGGGGATGTTTGCGCAACGTCGCGGGCTTTACCCTCTTCGCCATTTCCAGCAGGGCCGCACTCAACTGCTCCGCGGATTGTATTTCCTGCTCAGCCCACTCCTCTGGCTCCACCATCACCATCATCCCGCCATAGGTGAACTTCACCTCGGCGGCGATGTAGTAGGTGGACACTTGCATGTTGCTTGCCTCCAAGTCATGACTGGCTTCCACTGCTGACTTCACCACTGACAACGCGTTGTAGGCCAGCACCGCCACCCCGAAGGCCAGCAGCGCCGCTCTCGGCTTCCCCAGACTCCTCACTTCGCTTTCGAGGACGCTCTCCAGCTCTCCAAACATCGCTTCTATCGTCCAGCGCTTCCTGTACAACTCCGCTACTTCCAGGGCGCTCATCTTCTCCGTCGGCACGTTCGTGAGCAGGCGGATGACTGTTTCCCCATCCTCCGTTGGCTCCTCCAAATGCACTTCAATCCGTCTCAACTCCAACGGCAGCTCCCCCTCCACTCTCACTGCCTGCTCGTACACTCTTCCTGTCCGCCCTCGTCCCACTTCTTGCTTCTCTCCCAGCTCGGTCGGATTGGGCGACACTCCATGCTCTCGAATGATGAAGGCCGCTTTCTTCTCCTCCACCGCTCGCAGAATCCGGCTCGTGCTGAAGTTTCTGTCCGCCAGCCACAGCTCCCCCTCCCTCACTCGCTCCAGCACGGGCCCCGTCAACGCTCGCTCCTGTGCATGCGCATCCTCCGCGGGCAGCACATCCACCACCAACCCCATCTCAGGCGCATACACCACCAAGGACTGTCCTGGCAGTGCTGCTCCTCGGAAGTTCCTCAGCGGCTTGAGCCTCTTCTCACTGGCCGGTAGATGATTGCCATCCAAGACTCGCACCTGGTAGCCCGCCGCCCACGGCCCCTTCTTCTTCATGGGCCGCACCACGGGCAACAGTCTCTCCGCGCTCCCTTGCACCAGCGCTCGCACCACCTGGGGCTCGGTGCGATTGACTTTGTCGTAGAGCGCTGCCACCGAGACGGCCAGGTCCGGGTCCGACTGCGCCGCGGCGTGCAGCGACGGCCGCAATCCCAGCGCCACCAGTCCCATCAAGTCCACTACCGAGGAGAAGAGCAGCTCACGCGTGTACTGCTTGTCTCGCTGTGATTCAAATACCTCATCAATCCACTGCGAACTCAGGGCATGCTCAAGCGTGCGGCGCACCATCACCGTGACGGGACTGCGCTGCGTGAATCGCTCCACGATTGTATTCAAGGCCACGTTCGTTCCTCCACGTAGGGGCGCGAGGAATTCGTTTTGGCCGTCCGCAACTCCGGACCCACCTCCGCCCAGGTGGGCGTTCACCTTCCCACCTGACCCCTATGGTAGCACCCTCCACATGACCTTGAAAGTGGTGGCCGTGAGGCCCCCGCTGTGTCCCGAGACCGAGCGGCTCATCGCGGCGCACGCGTGGCCAGGGAACGTGAGGGAGATGAAGTCCGCGCTCGCTCATGCCCTCGCGCTCGCGGGAGATGGCGAGCCGCTCGCTCCCGAGCACCTCCCCGAGGACGTCGTGGAAACGCCCGGCCCGGTGGCGGTGCACGCGGGCGGAGGCAGGAAGGCCGCGGAGGCCCGAGCGCTGCGCGAGGCGATGGCCGCCGCGAACGGGAACCTCAGCGAGGCGGCGCGGCGCCTTGGCGTGGCGCGGAGCACGCTCTACCGGATGCTCGGCCGGCAACACCTCGGCTGACTCCGGTGTGGCGGCCGGCCACTCAAGCGGTCGGTTGGGCGCTCGAATCCGCGAGCAGCACATCGAGCTCGCCCGCGTTCTCCAGCTCCAGCAGTTCGTCGCTGCCCCCGATGTGACGGCCCGCGATGAAGACCTGCGGCACCGTCGCCTTCCCCTTCGTGGCGGCGATCATCTCGCCCCGCTTGGATGGGTCGACGTCGATGACGCACTCCTCGTACATCACGCCCTTCGCGTCGAGGAGCTGCTTGGCCCGCTTCGAATACGGGCAGGTGGACTTCGTGTAGATCTTGACGTGGCTCATGCGGGCAAACGTAAGCACTGTTCCCGGATGCGAGAGGGGGACGTACCTGTACGCCGGAGCAATGCCCGGGGGCCTCGCGGCGCCAGCGGGAGCGGCCCGCTGCTGGACGGGCTCGGGCCTATTCACTGTCAGGGGGAGCGGCGATCGCATGGCGCTCGAGCAAGCGCCGCAGTTGGGTGCGGTGCATGCCGAGCGCCCGGGCCGTGGCGGCCACGTTGCCTCCGTGTTGCCGCAGGGCCTGCTCGATGCGGGTCCGCTCGTCGTCATCGAGCGGCCGGGCCCGCGAGGGAGCCTCGCGCATGGGCTCGGGAGGCTCCGGCGGAGGCGTGGACGGCGCGGGCGCCGCGGCCCCGGTGCCGAACGCGGTGCCGGCTTTCGGGCTCAGGTGGCGAGCCTCCACGCGCGGGGCCGCCTGCATGAGCGCCGCCTGGATGGCGCCGCGGACCTCGACCAGCAGCTCTCGGACGTTGCCCGGCCAGGGCCGCAGCAGACATGCCTCCACGAGGGAGAGGTGCAGCCCCAGCGTGGGGGCCACCTGCCGCACCTCCCGCTGGAGCAGCAGCGCCAGCTCCTCGGGGCGCTGGCGCAGGGGAGGCAGCGTCACCTCCGGGCGGCCGATGCGGAAGTACAGATCCTCGCGCAGCTTGCCGGCCGCCACGAGCGCGCGCAGATCCCTGTTGCTCGCGGAGCAGATGTGGATGTCCACCGTCTTCGGCTTCGCCGCTCCCAGGGCGAGAATCTCCTTGGTCTCGAGCGCCCGCAGCAGCTTGGCCTGCACCGCCAGGTCCAGCTCCACGACCTCGTCGAGGAAGAGCGTTCCGCCATCCGCCGTCTGGAGGTAGCCCGGGGCATCGGCATCCGCCCCCGAGTACGCGCCGCGCCTGGCGCCGAAGAGCAGCCGCTCGGCGATGCCCTGGGGAATGGCCGCGCAGTTGACCGCCACGAAGGGCCCCGCGCTCCGCGGCCCACTCTCGTGGAACGCGCGCGCCACGCCCTCCTTGCCCGTGCCGCTCTCGCCGTGGATGTGCAGCGGGAAGCCGAGCCGCGCCGCGCGGGTGACCTCCTCGAGCAGCCCCTGCATGGCCGGGCCCCGGATGAAGCCCTCCCGCGTCATCACCCCGCGCCGCTCGAGCGGCCCCACATCCGCGCAGGGCACGAAGAGCGAGTCCCCCATGCGGATGACGCGCTGCGCCTCGCGAGGCGACTGGGCGGGCGCGGGCTCCCCATCCACGACGGTGCCATTCTGGCTGCCCAGATCGGTTACCCAGAAGCGCCGTCCATCGAACTTGAGCCGCGCATGGCGGCGGGACATCCGGGGATCCTGCGCCTCGCCCAGCGCGGGGAGCCTCGTCCCAGCTCCAACTCCCCGTCCTTCAACGGCAGGGCCACCGCCATCGCCGTGCCCGCGGCGAACAGCCGCAGCAGACCCGGGACGCGCTCCTCGGAAGCGTGCTTGTCACCCAGAATCCCGCTCGGCTTCAGGGTCGACCCGTTCTGTTCCATACGCGGGGATTATAGTACTACAGTTGGACGTGAATTCTGGGGGCTTTGCGACGATAGTGGCAGAGTTTGGCGACGGCCTGATGGTGGCGCCGCCAGCGGCTCCACCGCAGGATGAAGTCCAACGTGGGTCGTACCACCCACCGGGCGAGTTTCCACAACAGACGTCTCACTTCCTGAAGACTGAAGCGGATGAGGACAGGCCTCGCCGCCGTCGAAACGCGCCCATGCGACTTCTTCGGTGCGGCGGGCCCAGACGTTTTGGGACTTTTGTCTCCTCCTCGGGTTCATTGGCCGTGACGCGCGCGGCGGCCAGGAATGCATGGGCCACCAGGCACAACGTCATGTGGCGGTACCACCCTCGCCACCGCCTCACTTCATAGTCGTCCAGTCCCACCTCCCCCTTGGCCGACTCGAAACATTCCTCTACCGGCCAGCGTTTACCAGCCGCTTCCACCAGGGCCGCCAGCGACGTCGTGGCCGGTGCATGCACCGGTAGAAGGCCACGTCGGAATCCTCCGACAGGCCGCGGCGGAAGAGAAACCATCGCGCTTGGTTCCTCGCCGGAGAATTGAGCTGGACTCGCGCCCAGTCATACAGCCGCGGTCCCTTGGCTCCGGCTCCCGCCGACAGCCGCGTCCATTCGGGTGTCTTCACCTCCTTCAATACCTCGCCCGCCGTCACGTGAGCCTCCCCGTGCCAGGCGTAGGTATTGGAGGCCACCGCCAGCACATACGGTTGCGACTGGCTCTCCAGAAACCGTCGCAACTCTCCATCCCGGCCATACACCTCATCTCCCACCACCCACTTCGGTCGGAGTCCAGTGTCCAGCGCCCGCTGGAGCATGACTCGCGCCAGCTCAGGCTTGGTCTGGAATCCCACTCCCGGGGGAATTCCTGCCCGGCGACCGCGCTCCGGCTCCTCAAGCCATTCCTTGGGGAGGTACAGCTCACGGTCCACCAGCGTGTGTCCCTTATCGGTGACATAGGCCAGGAAGACGCCTATCTGGCAATTCTCCACCCGGCCCGCCGTGCCGCTGTACTGCCGTGCGACTCCCGCGGACTTGTCCCCCTTCTTCAAGAAGCCGGTCTCATCCACGGCCAATATTCCCCCCTCTCCCAGCCGCTCTCGGGCATACGACAACACGTCGTCCCGGAGCGCGTCTTCGTCCCACTGGGCCCCATTGAGCAGGTGTTGAAAAGCGTAGGGCGTCTCCCGGCCCACCTCCTCACTCAAGCCCCAGGAGTTCTTGCGCTCGACTCGTGCCAGCAATCCTTGCAACAGCGACTCCGCCGAGGTGCGTGTCTCCGGACGCGCGAAGTGGGGCTGGACCCACGCCTGTACGCGGCGCCACTCCTCTTCCCATTTCCTGACGAAAACCGTTTCGTTGTGGTCCGAGACGACAGCGCGGCTCGACATGGCGGCCCCCAGGTGAAGGTGACTTCTCCCATGGGTTATAACCACGCCACCTCCGGCGTCACCCTTGCCTTCGTTTCGCTTTCTCTCCTGGCTCCCCACCAGACAAGTGGGGCCCTCCACCCCACCTCCGCAGTTGCGTTGCGCTGGGGCCGTATTATCTCAGAGGAGAGGAGGTCCGAGTCATGGGTTCACGCCAAACGGAGGACGGCAGCTTGTTACGGCAGCAGGGGGAGGGCCATTCCTCTGTCCACTTAAAAATGTCCAACTGTAGTAATAGGCGGGTGGGTCTGGCACGGATCGCCGTGCCTGCAACCGTGCCACCCGTTGTGCCATCCGCGAGGCTCGCGTGCCTTCCGGCTCGTCCGGCGCGGTATGTGCCCGTGATTCCTCGCTCCCGCGCGTTTTGACGCGCTGGCATGGCTTTGGCTAAGCCGACGGGCAACGAGACTTCGCGGCGGCGCGGGTGGGTGTATGGGGGAGCCAGCCCGTGTCGCCGCATCAGGGGGAAACACATGGACACGACGAAGACACATGGAATGGAGACCCGCGAGGTGGGCGGGCGGCGGTGGTTCTGGCTCCTCGGCATGGCCCTGGCGACGGTGGCCAGCGGGTGCTGGTGGGGCGTTCGGCAGCCCCTTCCGGAAGAGACTCCGGGCCCGATCAAGACCTGTCCCGGTGGGCCCCAATGCGGCATCAAGCAGTCCCTGCTGGAGACCATCGATGAGAATTGTCCCACGGGCGATTGTGACCCCGGGGGCAGTGGCAACGCCAAGGGCATCTACACCGCCGAGGGGGGCAACTACTGCTTCATGGTCCGGGATCGGCCGTTCTTCTGCCCGGAAGCCTTCATCAACACGCCGACGGGCGGCGTCCTGCTCGAGATGCGCTACCTGGACCAGCCCCTGCGCCTCGTCCAGCCGAAGGTCCGCGGCAAGCTCGCGGCCAACTCCAAGCCGGTGGAGGTGCTCGCCATCAACGGGGACCGGACCGAACTCTCCATCAAGTACCGGGTAGAGGGGGAAACGAAGGAGTCCATCGCGAAGGGCGACAGCCTGAGCACGCTGGTCCTCGGCCTCGATTCCCTGCTCACGGGGACCGGGGATGCGAGCCCGATCATGCACTATGAGCTGAGGTTCTCCGCCCACCAGCCTCCGAAGCCGGACGCGACGACGGACAAGGTGCATCGCTACAAGCTCGAATACCGGGAGGCCCTGCCGGGCGCCAACTGGGTGCGGCACTGTCAGGCGGATGCGGGAGGGGCGGTCGTCTCCTTCCTCCAGGGACAGCGCGTCAGCGGTGTGAACGCCAGCGTCAAGCTCGACCCCCAGGTGACCAGCATGGGCTGCGAGCAGGGCTCGCTCGTCACTTGTCTGGCCTGGGGCTTCACGCCCTGGGATTCCAGCACGGGCCTGCGCGACGAGACCCGCGACTATGTTTACCGCTCCTGTCTGCAGGCCAAGCGCGCCGCCTATTTCGTCGGCCACCGTGACTTCAAGAGCTACACGAAGAAGGGCACGAAGATCGAGAAGTGGGACCAGTACGCCTCTGGCGATGGGAAGCCGGTCGAGCGCATCGAGGCCCTCTGGAGCCCCCAGGGCGCGGTGTGTTTCAACCCGGAGAACCGGCGCCGCCCGGACGCGGAGGCCTGGGCCGGGCAGGATTCCGAGCACCTGAAGACCTACGGCGTGGGGCCGTGCGCGTCCAAGGACTTCTCCACGGAGGGGAAGCTCTTCACCGGCATTCCTCCCGAGGCGTTAGCGAAGCCCTGACTCCGCCTCGCGCAGCGGCGCCGCGTACTCGCGCCGCAGCAGCGGGTTGAGCGCGAGGGCCCGATCGAGCGCGGTCCGGGCCTGGAGGACGGTGTCGGGGCGCTCCGCCTCGGGCATCGTCCGTGCCCGGTTCAGCAGCAGGGCCCCGCGCAGGGCATGGGCGTGCGCCAGGTTCGGGTCGAGCCGGAGCGCCAGGTCCACCTGCTTCAGTCCCTCGGTGAGAGAGGGGAGCCCCTTGCCCGAGGGCAGCGCCTCCGCCATCCGCCAGTGAACGCGGGCCAGGAGTTGGTGGGTCTCGGCGAGGGGATACATCTCCACGGCGCGCCGGGCCTCCGCGAGTGCTTGCTGGAGGAGGGGCGGCTCCGGGCGTCCCCGTTGCTTCGCCCACGCCGCCTCCGCCAGGGCCAACCGCGCGCTCACGAGCCGGCACTCGACCCAATCGCAGCTCAGGCGGTTGGCCTCCGCCAGGGCCCGCCGTCCCGCCTCGAGCGCGGCCGAGGGCTCCTGGCCATCCCTCATCACGTGCTCCACTTCCAGCAGGTGGCCCATGGCCCGGTAGAGGGGAGTCCGCCCGAAGTGGGGGTTGATGATCGCGGAGCGCTCGAGGTGCTGGAACATCCGCTCCAGCCGCGGGCGTGGGTCCCCGCCACTGTCGACGAGGTAGCGCGCGAGCTTCAGCTCCGCGAGGGCCAGCTGGTTGAGCGCCAGGAAGTAGTTGCCGTCGAGCGAGAGGGCCCGCTCACCCGCCTGGAGTGCCTTGTCCACGTCCTCCTGGGGGTCGCGCCCACGCGACAGCTCGTACTCGGCCCGCTGGCTGTACACGTCGATGAGGTTCATGTGCGCGAAGAGGTAGGCCGGATCGCTTCGCGCCGCCTGGAGCAGGTGGTGCTCGGCCTGGGCGTACGCCTCACGCGGATCCCCGCCGTGCTCCCACTGATGGTTGCCCTTCCAGCGGTAGACCTGGGCGAGATCATTGTGCCCCCAGGGGTATTCGGGCTTCAGCTCCAGCGCCCGGGTCAGCCAGGAGATGGCCTCGTCCCAGGCCGCGTCTGGTGCCGCACCCTCTCGCGCCAGCCGGAGCGCGCGCATGAAGTGGCTGTAGCCCAGCATGTCGTAGGCGTACACGTCACGAGGATCCAGCTCCACGGCGCGCGCGGCGGTGGCGGTCCACTCGGTGAGGATCGGCGCTGGATCCAGACCGCCCTTCTCGAAGTTCATCAGCCGGTACCACTGCATCAACACCTGGGCCTTCTTGGTATGGCCCGAGGCTCGCCCCGGGCCGCGCGGAGTCCCTGGTCCACCGCGGCCAGCGCGTGCTCCAGCGAGGCCTTGCGCGATTTCCCCTGCCGCGAGTCGATCACCGACTGCTGCAACCACGCCTCCGCGAGGGCCTCGTGGTTGCGCGCATCGCTCCGCCCGGACTCGAGGGCTCGCGCGTACAGCCGATCCGCCTCCTGGAGGCCGGCACGGGCCGTGTCGTAGTCGCCCCGCTCCAGGTGCTCCATGGCACGGGAGTAGGCCACGTCTCCGGCGAGCCTCCAGGCCTCGTACACCCAGGGCGTCTCCTCGGCGGCCTGGGCCGCGAGCCGCGCCGCCACGTCGTACTCCCGGCGGTAGAAGGCGATGAGGCCCTCGAGGTAACGGGGGGACTCCAGGTCGAGGCCCCGGCTGCGCTCGAGCGACTGGAGCGCCGGCTCCAGGTACTGCGTCTCCAGGAGGCGCTGCCGCGTGGCCACCCATTCCGTGCCGCCGCTGCGCCGCGCGTCCTCCAGGGCCTGGTGGTACAGCTCGCCGAGCACGCGGCCGCGCGCGTAGTGCAGCTCGGGCGAGTCGATGCCCTGTTCCCGGGCGCGCTCCAACTCCTGGTGGGCGCGCTCCAGCTCGTGCATGGCCAGGTAGCCGCGCCCCAGGGCGTAGTGCACCAGCCCCTCGCCCTGGCCGCCCAGCTCATGCGGCTGTGAGGCGATCCGCGCCATGCGCTCGCGCACGAGCCGTTGCTCCTGGCTGGTGTCGTGCAGGGGCAACGTGTGGGCCGCGCGCAGGAACCATTCGATCTCCTTCACCTGCTGCCCGAGCTGTCCGGCCAGCCGCGCGCGCTGCTCGGAGCGTTGCCGGGTGGTGCGCGCCTCCAGCCCCGCGCGCGCGCCGAAGGCGGCGAGGACGAGGATGCTCGCCAGGGACACCGCCGAGACGGCCACCAGGGCGCGGTGCTGGCGCGCGCGTCGTCGCAGCCGATGGAGCAGGCTCGGGCGCCGTCCGAGGATGGGCTCGCCATCCATGTAGCGTCCGAGATCCTCGGCCAGGGCCCGGGCGGAGTCATAGCGCTGGTCCGGCTCCTTGCTCAGACACTTGAGGACGAGCGTCTCCAGGTCGCCCGGGAGGTGGGGCACGTGCGCGCGCGGGGAGGGCGGCTCCTCGTGGAGCACCTTGTTCAGCGTGCCCAGGAGCGAGTCGCCGGTGAACGGCGCCACGCCGGCGAGCAGCTCGTAGAGCGTCACGCCCAGGCTGTAGACGTCGGAGCGGCGATCGATGCCGCGCACGTCGCCACGGGCCTGCTCGGGGGCCATGTACGAGGGCGTGCCCATCAGCGCCCCCGTCTGGGTGAGGGCGTGCCCCTGGCCGATGTCGTACGCCGGGCCGAAGTCCATCACCACCGGCACCCAGCGCCCATCCTCCCCGCGCTCGACCATGATGTTGGAGGGTTTGAGGTCGCGGTGGATGACGCCGAGCCGGTGCGCCTCGTGGACGGCGGCGGCGACCTCCCGCATCACCTGCACCTTCTCGGGCAGGGTCATGCTCCAGGCCGCCCGGTCGAGCCCCTCTCCGCCAATGAGTTGCATGGCGATATAGGCCTTCGCGCCCACCTCGCCGACCTCGTACACCTTGCAGACGTGAGGATGGTCGATGCGCGCCTGCGCGCGGGCTTCCTGGAGCAGGCGCATGACCTTGTCGGGATCCGCCCCGCGGATGAACTTGAGCGCCACCACCCGGCCCAGACGCGGATCCCTTGCCTTGTAGACCTCGCCCATGCCTCCGCTGCCCAGACGCTCGAGGAACTCGTAGCGCTCCCAGTGGGGAACGGGGAACTCCGCTTCCGGGGGCGTGGGCCCGGAGGGGTGGGCTCTGGCGCGAGCGTCGGCTCGAGGGTCCGCTCTTCCTGATCGGGCGTCGGCATGGGCGGAGAGGGGGCAGTGTCTCTCCTGGACACTGGCATGTGCCCTCCCGCTCCTCAAGAGCGGGAGGGGTCCACGTCGCCGCGCCGGGCGTGGCCACGGAGCATGAGGCGGTGTGGGCGCTGCTCAGTCACGCGCCCGGCGCACGAGCAGCAGGGCGGCGGCGAGCGGCAGCGCGAATGGCAGGTAGCGCCGCGCGTGGTAGCTCCACGAGTCGACCCGGTCCCCGAGCAGCATCAACAGCCAGTGGCTCGGGTAGTGGTCCGGAAGCCGGTAGGCGAGCTTGCGGACCACACCGGACAGGCCGTGCAGGGGCACGGCGGTGCCAAAGACAGGCGGCATCGTCTTGTTGGGGCGGCCGTGCATGGGGACCGCCGACGGGCCGCGCTGGGGTTCCGGTGGGAAGCGCGCGTTGGGCCACGGCTGGGGATCCCTCATCATGGGGACTCCCGGCCGGTGCGAGGGCTCGAGGTCGACGCCCCAATAATCCGGTCTCAGCACGGGCTGCATGGACTGGTATCCGGAGCGCCGTTGGATGGTCTCCGGAGTGGTCACCTCTGGTACGGGTTTCATCAGGCGTCTCCGTTCCTAGTGAAGGGTTGCGTTGGGGAAGAGCGCCACCTTGATGCAGCCGTCGCGCTTCTGGGCGAACGTGTGGTAGCCCTGGGGCGCCTGTTCGAGCGGCAGCCGATGGGTGAAGACCTTGCTCGGCTTGATCCGCCCGGCCCGGACGTGCTCGAGCAGGTGCGGCATGTAACGCTTCACGCTGGCCTGGCCAGTGCGCATCGTCTGCGCCTTGTTCATGAAGGTGCCGATGTCGACGCCCGCGTACGGCGGGCCGTAGCCGCCCATGAGGGAGATGGTCCCGCCCTTGCGCGTCGCGTGGATGGCGAAGTTGATCGCCTGCGGGGAGCCGGCCTCCAGCTTTCCATAGACGCCGAGCACGCGATGCACCGGCGAGCCCGCCGCCTCGCAGCCCACGGCCTCGATGGTCACGTCGGCGCCGCGGCCCTCCGTCATGCCCTTCACCGTGGTGACGAGGTCGAGATCCTTGAAGTTGAGCGTCTCGACACCGAACCAGTTCCTCGCGAACTCGAGGCGGTAGTCGACATGGTCCACGGCGATGACCCGGCCGGCGCCCATGGCCCAGGCCGACCACATCGCGAACAGACCGACCGGGCCACATCCGAGCACCAGCACGGTCTCGCCGCCCTTGATGTCGCCCATCTCCGCGCCCTGATAGCCGGTGGAGAAGGCGTCGGTGATGGGGAGCGCGTCGAGGTCCTCGACGTCATCGGGAATCTTCTCGGCGTCCACGCCGATGAAGGGCACGCGGACGTACTCGGCCTGGCCGCCGTCGTAGCCGCCCATGGTGTGCGAGTAGCCGTAGATACCAGTGCCCGCGTCGGTCGCCGGGTTGGTGTTGTCACAGCACGAGGTCAGGCCCTGGGTGCAGAAGTAGCAGCCGCCACAGAAGATCTGGAACGGCAGCATCACCCGGTCGCCCTTCTTGACTCCCCGGGCGTCGGGGCCAACCTCCTCGACGATGCCCGTGAACTCGTGGCCGAAGGTGAAGCCGATGCGGGTGTCGGGCATGAGTCCATGCAACAGGTGGAGATCAGAGCCGCAGATCGCCGCGGACGTCACACGGACGATGCCATCCTGCGGATGCAGGATCTTGGGATCGGGCTTGTTGCGCACCGCGACACGATAGGGGCCTTCATAGGTAAGCGCTCTCATGCGCCAAGGCTGTGGACGCCACCGGGGATTGCCAATCAGCCGCCTCCCCGGCAGGTCTGCCTTCAGGGGTCTGCCCATTCTGGCCCGCTCGGCTGTCCCTTGACTCGGGGCGCCACCGCTCCGGCCATGTCCTCGCCGAGACGCACTTCAATCTCACAGCGCGATTGTACTTTCATGTTCCCAATAATCGATAATTCAAGAATTGCTTGCCTAGGCAGTTAATCGCCAATACCGTGCATGTCCCTATCACCCAGGAGAACCAGCATGGCCTTGCGCAACACCCTGTCCGCCGCCGCGTCATCGTTCATCTTCGGACTGTCCTTCGTTGGCTGTAACGCGGGTCCCGAGGCCTGGGAGGACGGAGCTCCCGCGGGGGAGGCGGGCGTCGAGCAACGGGAGCTGTGCTCGCGCCCGACGGACTATCCGTGGGAGGAGCCGGACTTCACCAACGTCAAGAAGGCGATCACGGTGGCGCGCGACCAGATCTGCAAGCCGTATGTGCAGGGGAGCGCGGGCCCGGACGGGTTCGACAGCCCGGGCCTGGTCTATTACGCCTACAGCCAGGCGGGCTTCAATGTGCCGCGGGTGGACACCTGGGCCATTGACTCCTGGGGCCGCAGGGTGAGCCCCTTGGAGAAGCGCCCGGGGGATCTCATCATCTACCGCGCCTGCGCCGCGGGGAACATCTCGCACGTGTCGCTCTATGTCGGGCGCAACAAGAGCACCGGCGCTCCGCAGGAGATAAAGGCCTTCTACGTGCAAGACGGCGTGGGCGTGTATGACGGCCCCTCGCCGTGCTCCATCCCCTCCACCGCTGTCCGGGTGCAGGGCTGAGTATTCATGCGGGCATGATGGGACGCGGCATGTCCATTCCCGCCGCCCCGGATGCCCTCGAGAGGGAAGAAGAATGCCCTGTCTGGCCCTGAAGCATGGAGGCCGGACGAGGTGCTTTCTTCCCGTGAAGCCGAGTCTTAGGTTCCCCTCCAGTTCGAGGGAGGGGGATGTCAATGATCATCGGTTCGGTCGCGGTGCTCGCGGCGGTGCTCGCGAGCACCGCGCCTGTCTTGCCTGTCAAGGTTGGCAACGCACTCACACTGCCCGCGCAAAGGCATTTGGTACGGATAGAAACCGGGGGCGGACGCCCGGCTACTGGCTGCTCGCCGTCCAGCAGGAAGGAGTGGAGGGGCGAGGCCTGTCCTTCTACCGCTCCGAGGACGAGGGCCGCACGTTCCGCTTCCATGCCCCCATCCAGCCGGATGGAAGCCACGCGGACCGCGCGGATCTGGTCGCGGTGGGGCGGGACGTGGCGCTCGTCTATTCGTGGGAGTCCCCCAGCCTGAAGGCTCGTCCCGGCATGACGTGTACTTCCAGTGGTGGCGCTACCGGCCGGACTCCCATGACTGGGCGCCAGAGCCCGCCGTGCGGATCTTCAACGCGGATGATTCCACGGCCTATACCCGGGCGCTGCTCGCACGCGACTCGCGAGGCCGGCTGTGGGTACAGGCCTTTCGTCTGGAAGAGGATGGGGGCTCCACGGCGGTGCTCTCCGTGTCCTCGGATGAAGGCGCGTCCTTCCAACGCCAGGCGAACCTGGGCCGGGTCAAGCGCCGCGGGGGCGGGCGGCTGTTGAGCGTGGGCTCCAAGCTCGTCTTCCTCTACGCCATGCATGACGGCTTCGAGCCCACGCGCATGCGCATCCGCCGCGACGGCGATCCGGTGGAGTCCTGGGGAGACGTGAAGACCGCCTTCTCCGATGGCATCTACCATGGCGCCGCGTTGAGCGCGGTGGCGGACGGGGAGGGGGGCATGCACCTCGTCTACAAGGACGAGACGGAGCGCCTCTATTACCGTCACTTCGACGGCACGAGCTTCGGTTCGCGCACGCTGCTGGAGTCGTCGCGGGATTGGGCGATGCAAGCGGCCATCACCCGGGTGGGCAAGACGCTGTATGTCTTCTACAACGTCATGCGCTCCGCCGACAGGTCCTATGAGCTCCACGCCCGGACGCTGAAGGAGGGCCGGTTCAGCGACCCGGTGGTGCTGGACTCGAAGCGGACCTTCAAGGGTTATCCCAATGCGCTGGAGACCCTGTCCGAGGGCGTGGACGACGTGCCCTGCTTCTTCGGCGAGGCCCCCGACAACAACTCGCGGGGGAACATGGTGCGCGTGAAGCTGGACGGGCCCGGTGGCGGCGGCTCGGAGTCGCCCCCGCCGACCGAGCCCTCGCGGGACATTCCTTCCCCGGGCCGGGAGCTCTTCCGCGATGGCTTCTCGCGCAATGCCTCGAGCGGACTGGGCTCCGACTGGTCGCTGAGCGGGCTGTGGCTGTCCAATGGCAGACGCGCCGTGAGCGACCTGGACAACAGCGAGGGAAACAACCAGGCGCTGGCCTCGCCCTCGCGCTGCCGGGACTGCCGGTGGAGGCGTGGTTGCAGCACTTCGCCGCGGACGAGGCGGGCGTGGTGCTGCGCGCCAGGGGAGACACGTTCTACGCGCTCGTGTACCTGCCGTCGGGACGCATCCAGCTCCGCCGCTATCGCGACGGGAAGCCCACCGTGCTCGCGGAGGCCGCCAGTGGCCAGTCCTCCGCGTGGGAAGGGGCGACCTTCACCCTGGCCGCGTGGGGGACGCAGCCGGTGCACCTGGCCGCCTCGGTCAACGGCCGGTGCGTCTGCGGGTGACGGACACGAGCTCGGCCGCCCCGAGCGACGAGGGCCTCGCGGGCCTGCTCACGCCCATCGCGGGCATCTGGTTCGATGACTTCCGGGTGCGCGCGCTGGAGGACTGACGGGGCGGGGCCGCCGCCTTCCCCCTGTCCCGAGCCAAGAGGAGTCAGCTGTCCCCGTTGCTCATCACTGGGAGCCACATCTCACCCGCACTTCGCGGGTGAGATGTGCGAGTCTCGTGGCGATGCGGTCCCGGAATCGTCTCCTGCTCCTCGTCGTCGTGGGGTTCTTGGCCCTGTGGGGTGCGAGTCTCTTGTTCGCCCCATCCGCGGACGTGGGCACCTCCTCGGAGGTGTCCGTGCCTCCTCGGCCGAGGGCTTCCGTTTCCAGCACCCGGCCCCCGGAGAGGGCGCGTGACTCGCGCGCCGAGGTGCGCACCGACGGGGGCCCGACCGTGGGGAGTGTCACGCCCACGGTGAGTACCCCGCCAGCTCCTTCTCCACAGCCTCCTCGAGCGGAACAGGGTCAGGCTCCTCCTTCGGGCGAGGTGCGCTCCGATGATCCCCGGCTGCGGGTGCGCTGGGGGAAACCGGGTCTGTGCGAGGATGGGACACGTCCGCTGGTGGACCGCGAGGCGCTCCTGTCGAGCTTCGTGGCTGGGCCGGAAGGCTCGGAGCACATCCGCCATCATCCGGACGTGTGGGACGCGCATGCGCAGCAGGCGCGCGTGATGCTCGAGCAGGCGCATCGCCTCCTCCGCATGCTGTTGGGGTCTCAGGTGGACGCGGTCCGCGCTCCGTCCGTCTTCGTCTACTCGAGCGTCGAGCAGCTCGTGAGCGCCGCTTGTGTCAATCGCGCGACCCGTGGCTACTACGACGGTGCCATCCACGTGGCCGCCGAGCGGGATCTCAGCGAGAGCGTGCTGCACGAGTATTCCCACCATGTCCTCAACCAGCTCGGCGTGCGCAAGCCGATGTGGCTCCACGAGGGCATTGCGATGCTGGTCGCCCGCGAGACGTGGTGGCAGGACCCGCGGCTCGGGTTGCATGACTGGCTGCCCGAGGGCCATCTGCCCTTCGAGGCCCTGGTGGAGGCTTTTCCCCACACCGCGGATGAACTCTTCGCGGGCGCGGCCTACTACCAGAGCATCGCGATGGTGTTCTTCATTCGTGTCCGCGGAGCACGGCCGGATCTCGGTGCGCTCGTCGAGCAGCTCGCCCGGGGGGAGGTGTCGCCGCGGAGTGCCTTCGCGTACGCGGCCGGACGGGAGGGCCGTGTGCTTCACGAGGCCTTCCGCGACTACGTGCGCATCCTGCCCGTGGCGTCTCTACCGGGGGCTCCTTCAGAGGGGAGCGGAGAGGGGAAGGGGCGCTGGAGCAGTGGCCCCGAAGGGGAGTGACTCCAGGTCGAAGCGGGCTCAGGCTGTTTCGTCGGGCAGGAGCGTGAGGAGCAGTTCATCGTCGGGCCCGAGTGGGCGCCAACCGGGTGGTGGTGGCGTGGCGAGGAGCACTTTGCTCACCAGCCTGACGCGCTCCTCATATTCATCTGGGGTGAAGGCAGACCATAAACCGAGTGCTTTGGCGACTTTGAATCGGTTGCCGTCATCCAGCACGGCTGGCCAGCCCTTGGGGAGACTCTGCGACAGCTGTCGCACGAGCACATCGCGCACAAGGCGTGTGACCTGCTTGCGCTGCTCTGCCTCTGCGAGCAACCCGCTCAACACTTGTACCCCGGCGATGTCATTGCCTAGCTCCTTCGCCAGCGCAGGCAGCGGTACGGTAGGGCGCGCTTCGGCGAACGCCATGACCGATTGGAAACCTCGCTCGCGGACGCGCTCATACAGGCGAACCCTCCAGTTACCCTCCCAGGTACGTTCGTCGCTCATCGCCCTCTCCATGGAATGAAGTTCATTGGGAGGTTGTACTGCTCCATGACCTCAGCGACGATGTCCAGGACTTCGTTTCGCGTCAACATCCGTCCGGCCCCGGTCTCGGCGTCGCGCAGCGCCTTCATGATCATCCGGTTCCATTCGCCGGGCCATTTACGACCCATTTGCCAGTTGCCACCGCCATGGATGGCCTCATGTCCTGCCTGCTCCATTTTGACACAGAACTGATCGATGCTCATTTCTCCGGTGAAGCCGCGCTGCTCGAACCACTCGCGGAACTCTCGTGGCAAGACATGGTGTCGAGGTAGCTCGGCCATGCCGGCCCCCGCTCTGCCCGTCACCCGCATGCCCCGCACTTCGGGCCCATCACCCAGTGCGTCGCGCACGCCGCGCGGCAGCTCGTCGTGCGACTGGGTCATCATTACCTGGCCGGCCTGAATTCGCACAGCGGCACTGACGACGGGAAAGAGATGATGCCCGCTTGCACCAGTCGGCGCATCATCTCCACCCAGTCGGCGGAGACGACCATCCGAGTACCCATCATCACGCCGTCGCCTCCCGCCACCAGGCTCAGTCCGACTGTGGCGGGAGCGGACGAGGGCAGCGTGGGCAGCGAGAATTTCATCGCTGATACCATGGTGACCATCTCGACGAGCTGCGCCAACAGCATTGCCTGCTCGCCACGCTTCATTGCCATGCGCGCGGTCTCACAGGTGGAATTGAACTCACTGGAGAGATGGCTCATCAGCGCGGGCATGTCTTTCGCCGCAGCCTCCACCTGCGCTGGCTCCAAGGAGGAGAGCGCGATCATGGAGGGCTCAATCATCTTCTGCAAGCGATCCATTTTCACAAACAGCATCTCCACGCTGATGAAGCCTTGCTTGAGCACGACATCGACGAGATTGAGGAAGTCGAGCCATGTCGCGAGCAGGTACGAGCCCATCATGGCGGTCTCAAGCCGCGGGCCGGCGAGGCTCAGGAGAGCAAGCTGCATGTTCGGGTCATCCACCTCCGAAGCGGTGCTGGCGAACCGGGAGGAGGCGGCGAGTTCGGCGTCAATCCACCTCAATTGACGTTCGCCATACTCGACATAGCGGATGAAGACGCCAGAGATTCCGGCGGTGATGCCCCGCTCGCTGGCTTTGAGTTTGGAGAGCACTCTGGAGAATCGGCGAGTGGAGCCGGAGACGTCGAGAATGGCACCGCGAAATGCCAGTTGGGCGGCGAGAGCGTTCTGCCGCGCAGCTCCCGTGGCGCCGCCTGGGTCGTCTACCTCCGCCAGGGTCTCCCGGGTGGCTCGGTGCCGGTGTTGCCGCGCCGACTCTTCAAGCGGGGAGGGAGTGGCGAAACGAGGGCGCGCGGAGGCTCAACGCTCGACCCTTGCGCCGACGCGGACGCGGCGGCCTCGCGCAGCGTGTAGCGCAGGTTCATCCTCTGGCCTGGTGGCGGCAGCGACGCACAGCCAGTGGACAGCGTGGACGTGGCGAGCAGCAGGACTGTCCACAGTGCCCATGGCGAGTCAGCGCCCACGCAGCACCTTCACGGCTTCATCGAAAGCCTCGGCCAGGATGGGCTCCGCCGGGCGATGTGCCTCGAGCAGCGCTGCGTCCTCGGACTGGCCGACGAACTGGAGCAGGATCGCGGCGCGCAGGGAACTGTTGGGTATGGTGGCCACAATCAGCTTCCGTGCCATATCGCGGAGTTCGGAGCGAAGTTGCGTGGGAAGCGCGGAGAAGAGCCGCTCCTTGTGTTTGATCAACAGGGAGCAGAGACGCTCGCAGTAATACACGGCTGCCTTTCCCTGGCCCAGGGCCGTTTCGCACGAGGAACGGGCCACGGAGATGAAGGAAGGAAGGAGAGCCGCCCACTCTTCCGGCAATTCCTCATCGAGGAGTGCGAGGACTCCCGTCTTGTCTTCTATGGGCACGGAGGGGTCGAGCACCCATGTCCGGAGTTCGTCGGGTGCCTTCTCCAGGAGAATGAGCAGGCTGTTCAAGATGTTCGGTGCTGGTAGCACAAGCCGCTCCATACTCTTCCGAACAGAGAGGATCAGGTCTGGATGGCGCCTTCGCCAGAGTTCGTAGGCCACCATGTTGACATCCGCGGAGTTTGGATTGCCCGAGGCCAGCCGATCCAGTCTCCGTATCAGGCTCGCCCGTGCACCCGCTCCTTCGATACGTCCCAGCGCCAGAGTGATGGCCTCCGCGACGGATGCTCCATCGTAATCTCCCCGGGCTTCTTCGAGAACGAGCTGTTGTTCCAGTCGCTTGGTGCTGGCTGGACCTCCGAGTTCGCCCAGGCCAAAGGCCGCGGCCTGTCGTGCTCGCGAATCAGGGGCTTGCAGCAGCGCCTCCAGCAAGGCTCTTGCCTTCCGAGGCTGCTCGCCAAGCTTCAATACCAGGGCTTGAGCCCGGGCCTCTTCCCCGCTGGCGCAGGCATCCACCAACTCGTCTTTCAACTGCTCCAGGTCCGTTCTGGGAGCCATCTCTCATCCACCTCTTCAGGGGAAGCTGACACCTGGAGGCACATACCTTCGAAGCAAGGTGCCATCCAGTTGATACAGTTCGTGGATGGCCCGCTGGTCTGCACGAACCATGGAACTGAAAGCCTCCAGCTCGCGTTGCAAGTCCGTTGGATTGGAAACGTAGTTGGTATTGTGTCGGACACCGTCAGGGCGCAGGGATGACACATCTGGCTTGCGGAAGCGGTGTCTTGCCAGCGCGTTCGGGTCATCGACGCGTAGGCTCTGGGCATCAATTTGTGCCTTGTTTTTCCTCAAGTCGGTATGCCCAATGGATTCACGTCTGGCGAGTTCTTTCTCGATGGTCTCATTGTGCTGCGGATTCTGGCGAGTGTGGGGCTTGCCGTAACGAGTGGAGAGCTTTGGCCCGCCCCCCGAGGAGCCTCCTGCCCCGTGCATTGCCATGCAGGTGATGAGTTCCCCGCAGAGAGAAGTAGGGGAAGTACCTGCGGCAACACCCGTGATGATCAAGGAGCCGTCCGCCACCACATGGGCCGTGGCAATAGTCTCCAGTGTCGGCCCACTCGCAGGTGCATGGCGCAGAGGACTCAGCAGGGTCCAGATGCCCACGTGGGGCACCTTTGGCAACACCTGGGGCATGCCCAGGCTGGCTACTACCGTGAGTACCCGGAGACCCGTTCCCCCCAGCGACCTACCAAAGCGCTCGGACGCGGCTTCCAACTCCTGGGGTGATGTCGATGCCTCGGCTTCCTGGTACAGGCGGATACACGCGCGAGCCAAGTTGCCCAGTTCTACCAATCCCACCAGAAGGGCCAATCGCACGGTGAGCGCGGCAGCGAAGCCTTTGGAGAAGAAGGGTTCCGGGACCAACCACGCGGCGAAATACGCCGTGATGGAAAGCGAAACACTGACGAGGAACGATGGAGCATTGAAGAGTTCCTGCGCGGCTTCGCGGATGCCATCATCCATGTAGCGAGTGGAGCGTTGAAGCGCGAGCAGCAGTCGACTCGTCTCCAGTGACTCAGGTATGGGGAGAAGCGAGGAGCCGTAGATCGAGAAGAAGTCCTCGCGCAGCCTCGCCTCCCACGATGTGACAGGGGGTCGATTCGAGTGGGCTGTTTCTGGCACCTCCAGCAGCCTGAGCGGGAGTCGGGTTCGCAGGCGGAGCGAGTTGAATGCCGTGAATAGCGGACGAACCTCTTCCGCGCTCAGTCTCGCCATCTCAGGACGGATCGTCGGAGAGGGAAATGAAAGCCGTAGCCTGCCCTCGGGTAGCGCGCTGATGAGCACGGGTGGAGGCATGGCCCACCAGAGTCCATCCGTTGACGCGGGCCGTTGAGACGCTTCCTCGAGAGGGGCCGAGCTCTGGGATGTACTTGTCGACCTCTGTTCCGGAGGGCGAGGCCGCGAATTGGCGCACGCCGCGACGAAGACGAGGCTCGCGACCAGGGCGCGCAGGAGTCGGTCTCGATTCATGGTGCCTCCTCGTGGTTGGTGCCAGAGGGGTGCATGATTCCATCACCTTGGCGGACAGCACCCCTGTGAGGCTTTCGCGCCCATCAATAGGGGAGTGGGAGGGGAGACCCTGGAGGCGGCCACCTGCCGCGCTTGCCTGGTCTCAACCCAAGCAGGGGAGCACGGGCGGGAGCGCTGCTCGGCTCCTCGCTCACGCGCTCCCACGGGAACAACAGCTACGCCGGAGGCTGGGACTCGGGGCCCGCCCACCCACGGAAGGCGGAGGGACGAGCGCGGCGTCCACGGCGGTCTCGGTCTGCTCGGACCAGCGCACGTGGTAGGTGGCGGACTGGCCGTCGAAGCCCTCGGGGAGCGCGACCACCCGCTGTCCACCGGTCAGTTCCGCCGTCCGGGCCAGCACTCCCGCCACGAACGTCGGCAAGTCAGCGCCGATGTCCGTCAGCCACACCTCCACCTCCGTTGGCCCGCGCTCCACGATTCGCACCTCACTGCAATTGGCGCTCGTGCGGAAGCACAGCCGGGCCTGTGTCAGCGTCCTCCGGGGCCCCATCAGCCGGGCCATCCCCAGCAGCGCGCGCCCGAAGAGGGTGGAGAAGTAACCGTCGATGAACCGCTCACCGAGCGAGTAGTACGCCGCCTCCGCGGGCATCCCCGCGTAGACGTGATCGGCCGCGATCCGCAGGAACTGCTTCCATTGATCGAGGGTGTAGGTGGGAGAGAGCTTCTGCTCGAGATCCAACCCCGCGTCCGCCAGCCGCTGCCTGCATGCGGGCGTGAGGCGGTTCTCGAGGGCTCGGAGGAAGAGCGCTTCGACGGTTCCTGCGTAGACGAGCTTTTCGCCGGTCATAGGAATGCAGGTATAACCGGTCTCGCGGGTCCAAAGCTACATGCCTGTTCAGCAAGCGTGCAGTTATGTACCCTTTGTGTATTCCCTGGTGGGCTGATTCATCCTCCCCGCGGCGTGTTCTCATGTGGGGAGATCAGCGAGCGGGGATGCACTTTTCCCGGCGGCCGAGAGAGTCACCCGCCTAGACTTCCCTTCTCCATGCAGACGATTGAATCCCCCGGGCGCCGCTCGCGGCCCTGCTCCCCGACCGCTCCGCCGGCCCCCTGGCCTCCGACGACATCCTCACCCGCTTCGTCGGCTGGGTGGAGTCCACGGGCCTGTCCCTCTACCCGGCGCAGGAGGAGGCCATCCTCGAGCTGCTCGGGGGCAAGCACCTGTTCCTCAAGACGCCCACCGGCTCGGGCAAGTCGCTCGTCGCCATGGCGCTGCACTTCAAGGCCATGGCCGAGGGCAAGGTGTCCTTCTACACCTGTCCCATCAAGGCGCTCGTCAACGAGAAGTTCTTCGCCCTGTGCGAGCCTTCGGCGCGGAGAACGTGGGCCTGCTCACCGGTGACGCGGCCATCAACCGCGAGGCGCCCATCATCTGCTGCACCGCGGAGATCCTCTCCAACCTCGCCCTGCGCGACGCCATGCTGCGCGCCGACTACGTGGTGATGGACGAGTTCCACTACTACGCGGACCGCGAGCGCGGCATCGCCCGGCAGCTGCCGCTCATCACCCTGCCGTCCACCACGTTCCTGATGATGTCGGCCACGTTGGGCGACACGCACCTCATCGAGGAGAAGCTCCAGGAGTTCACCGGCCGCGAGGTGGCGAGCGTGCGCAGCGCCATTCGCCCGGTGCCCCTGGACTTCGAGTACCGCGAGACGCCCCTGCACGAGACCATCCAGGACCTCGTGCGCCAGAACAAGGCGCCCATCTACCTGGTGAACTTCTCGCAGCGCGCCGCCGCCGAGCAGGCGCAGAACCTGATGAGCGTGGACTTCTCCACCAAGGAGGAGAAGGAGGCCATCCGTCAGGCGCTGCTCGAGGCCCCCTTCGACACGCCCTACGGCAAGGACTTCCAGCGCTTCCTGCGCCACGGCATCGGCATGCACCACGCGGGCCTGTTGCCCAAGTACCGGCTGCTCGTGGAGCGGCTGGCGCAGACGGGTCTGCTCAAGGTCATCAGCGGCACGGACACGCTGGGCGTGGGGGTGAACATCCCCATCCGCACGGTGCTCTTCACCCAGCTCTTCAAGTTCAACGGCGAGAAGCTCGCCACGCTGAGCGTGCGTGACTTCCAGCAGATCGCCGGCCGCGCGGGCCGCAAGGGCTTCGACACCCAGGGCAGCGTGGTGGCCCAGGCGCCCGAGCACGTCATCGAGAACGTGAAGATCGCCCAGAAGGAGGCCAAGGGCGGCAAGCGGCTGCCGCGCAAGCCTCCGCCGCAGAAGGGCTTCGTCAACTACGACAAGAACACCTTCGAGCGCCTCCAATCGGGCCTGCCCGAGCCGCTCGAGTCCCGCTTCGAGGTGACGCACGGCTTCCTGCTCAACCTGCTCCAGAGCGAGATGGTGGGCGGCGCCGAGGGCTACCAGCGCCTGGTGCGGCTCATCTTCCGCTCGCACGGCTCGGAGTACATCAAGCGGCGCAACCTCAAGGAGGCCGCGGCGTGCTTCCGCACCCTGCGCAACGCGGGCCCGGTGCTCGTGAACAAGGGGGAGGGCGGCTCGGGTGCCACCGTGACGGTGGCGCCGGGGCTGCAGCGCGACTTCTCGCTCAACCAGACGCTGTCGCTCTACCTCCTGGACACGCTCAACAAGCTGGACCACGAGGCGGAGACGTACGCGCTGGACGTGGTGACGCTCGCGGAGTCCATCCTGGAGAACCCCGAGGTGGTGCTCTACGCGCAGCTCCACGAACTCAAGGGCCAGAAGATCTCCGAGATGAAGGCGCGGGGCATGGAGTACGACGAGCGCATGGCGGAGCTGGACAAGCTCGAGTGGCCCAAGCCCAACCGGGACTTCATCTACACCACCTTCAACGCCTTCGCGGACAAGCACCCGTGGGTGGGCGCGGAGAACATCCGGCCCAAGTCCATCCTGCGTGACATGTACGAGCGGTACATGACGTTCCACGACTACGTGCGCGAGTACGGTCTGCAGCGCAGCGAGGGCGTGCTCATGCGCTACCTGGGTGACTGCTACAAGGCCCTCACCCAGACGATCCCCGAGCGCTACCGCAACGACGAGCTCAAGGACATCATCGAGTGGCTGCGGGCGATGATCCGCCACGTGGACCAGAGCCTGCTGGACGAGTGGGAGCGGCTGAAGAACCCGGGCGAGGCGATCCTCCCCCGCGCCGAGGCCCCCGAGCGCCGTCCGCAGGAGCTCACCGACGATCCCCGGGCCTTCGCGGCGCACGTGCGCAACGAGCTGTACCGGTTGGTGCGCATGCTCGGCCTGCGGCGCTACGCCGACGCGGTGGCGCTGCTGCGTCTGGACGCGGGCGGCGAGGCGTGGACCGCGGCGAAGCTGGAGGCGGCCATGGCGCCGTACTTCGAGGAGCACGGCAACGTGGTGCTCACTCCCCAGGCCCGCCGGCCCGCGTACACCCTGCTCAAGGAGACGGGCCCGCGGCAGTGGGACGCCCAGCAGCGCCTGCTGGATCCCGAGGGCCATGGCGACTGGATGCTCGACTGCGCCATCGACCTGACCGGCCGCAAGGTGGATGACGGGCCGCTGCTCATCCTGCGCCGCATCGGCACGTAATGGCGTTGGCACCTGGATAGTTTCGTTTCCCCAGTGGATCCCCGAATGGGGGCGGCCTAGCGTGGCGCGACATGCCTCCCATTCGTCATGTCGATCTGCCGTTGCGCCAGGACGTCCGGCTGTTGGGCCGACTGCTCGGGGAAGTGATCATCGAGCAGGAGGGCCAGGCCGTCTTCGAACTGGAAGAGCGCGTGCGCCGCCTCTCCATCGAGCGGCGGCGCGGCCCCAAGTCCGGACGTCGGGCCGCCGCCTCGGAACTCGCCGCGCTGCTGCGCCGCATGCCCCTGCAACAGGCCGAGCCCGTGCTGCGCGCCTTCTCCACGTACTTCCGCCTCGTCAACCTCGCCGAGCAGAACCACCGCATCCGCCGCACCCGCGAGCACGAGGTCGCCGGCTCCCGGGGCCCCCAGCGCGGCTCGCTCGAGGCGGTGATGCACTCCCTGCGGCAGGCGGGCGTGAGCGCCGCGCGGTTGCGCGAGGTGCTCCAGTCCATGCGCGTCACCCTCACCCTCACCGCGCACCCCACCCAGGCCGCCCGCCGCACGGTGCTGGAGAAGACGTACCGGCTCGCCCGGCTCCTCGAGAACCGCGACCGCTGCCAGCTCACCCCGCGCGAGAAGGCCGACACCCACGCGGCCATGCGCGAGGAGATCTCCGCCCTCTGGCAGACGGACGAGCTGCGGCGCGAGCGCCCCACCGTGGGCGACGAGGTGAAGAACGTCCTCTGGTACGTGGAGGAGGTGCTCGCCGAGCAGCTCGCGCTCATGCCCGAGACGCTCGATTGGGCCTTCGAGCGCGCCTATGGCGAACCGCTGGGCGTGCTCGCCACCCCCGTGCGGCTGCACTCGTGGGTGGGCGGGGACATGGATGGCAACCCGCTGGTGACTCCCGAGGTGTTCGCCGACACCCTGCGCGCCCACCGCGCCCGCGGACTGCGCGCCCTGCGCACGCAGATCGCCCGGCTGGGCTGGGTGCTCACCCAGTCCGAGCGCCATACCCATGTCTCCAAGGAGCTCCAGGCCTCGCTCGAGGAGGACGCCCGCGCCCTGCCCGAGGTGATGGCCCGCTACGGCGCGCGCACCGAGGGCGAGCCCTGGCGCCGCAAGCTGCGCTTCATCGAGGGCCGGCTCCAGGCCGCCCTCGTCTACGTCGAGGGCCGCCGCGCGGGCCGCTCCGAGCCGCTTCCCGAGGCCGCCTACCGCTCGCCCGCGGATCTCCTCGCGGACCTGCACCTGCTCGAGCGCTCGCTGGTGGAGGCCAAGGCGGGACACGCGGGCGTGCGGAAGATCCAACGCCTCATCGCCCTGGTGCGCGCCGTGGGCTTCCACCGGCCGAGCTGGAGGTGCGCGCCCCCGCCGAGGACGCGCAGCGCCGCCGCGTCCCTCAAGGGCGGCCCCGCGCCGACGGAGGGTGGCAAGCGCCTGCTGGCCGTGCTCCAGCGCATGCGCGAGGCCCAGTCCGAGTCGGGCGAGGCTGCTGCCGCACGCTCATCCTCTCCATGGCCTCGAGCGCCGAGGACGTGCTGGCGGCGTTCGAGTGCGCGCGGGCCTCGGGGCTGTGGGACGAGGCGCGCGGGTGCGCCACCGTGGACGTGGTGCCCCTCTTCGAGCAGCTCGGCGCGCTGGATGATGGGCCGCGCGTGCTGCGCGAGCTGTTCACCCATGCCGAGTACCGCCGGCACCTCTCGGCCCGCAACGTCCAGGAGGTGATGGTGGGCTACAGCGACTCGGGCAAGGAGGTGGGGCTGCTCGCCGCGAGCGCCGCGCTCTACCGCGCCCAGTCCTCGCTCACCCAGGTGGCGCGCGAGGCGGGGTGCGGCTGCGCCTCTTCCACGGCCGCGGCGAGACGGTGGCGCGCGGCGGGGGTCCCGCCCAGCAGGCCATCCTCGCGCTGCCACCGGGCAGCGTCGGCGGCACCTACAAGGCCACCGAGCAGGGCGAGGCGTTGGATCACAAATACGCCCGGCCCGAGCTGGCCCGGCGCACCCTGGAGCTGGTGCTCGGCGGCGTGTTGCTGCACTCGCTCGACGCGCAGCCGCGCCTGGCCCCGGAGGAGGAGCCTCCTTCCGCGCCACCTTCGACGAGCTGGCGGAGGTGGGCCGCCGCGCCTACCGCGCGCTCGTCTGGGAGGACGCGGACTTCGTGCCCTTCTTCCAGGCGGCCACCCCCATCGAGGAGATCTCCGCGCTGCCCATCGGCTCGCGCCCGAGCAAGCGCGCCGCCGGCGGTCTCGAGTCCCTGCGCGCCATCCCCTGGGTGTTCTCCTGGACGCAGAATCGCGCCATCCTCCCCGGCTGGTACGGGGTGGGCTCGGCGCTGGAGGAGCTGGGCTCGCGGCCCGGGGGGCTCACGCTGCTCACGCGCATGTACCGGCAGTGGCCCTACTTCCACGCCGTCATCGACAACGTGGCCATGGTGCTCGCCAAGTCGGACGTCGCCATCGCCTCGCGCTACGCGGCGCTGGCGCCCGAGTCCACCCGGCCGTTGTGGGAGCGCATCCGCGCCGAGTACTCGCGCACCCGCCGTTGGGTGAAGCGCGTGACGGGCGAGAAGCGCCTGCTCGCCAACAACCGCCAGCTCCAGCAGAGCATCGCCCTGCGCAACCCCTACATCGATCCCATGTCCTTCCTCCAGGTGGAGCTGATGCGGCGCAAGCGCGCCGGGGAGGACCACTGCGATCGGCCCCTGCTGCTCACGCTCGCCGGCATCGCCGTGGGCATGCGCAACACGGGGTGAGGCCGCGTCTCCGGGGCCTCCCGTCATCCGAGGCCCCGGAGGAGCGGGGAAGGGCGCGCTACCGCACGCAGACGCCCACGCCCGGGTAGTCCTGGAGGGGCTGGCACGTCTGTTCGCCGTCGCAGCCCGGTGAGCCCGAGGGCGCGCGGCACAGCCGGCGGCACAAGAGGCCCGCTCCGTCCTTCACGCAGGCGCTGCCCTCCTGGCAGTCATTCACGTACGCGCACGGCTCGCCCTCGGCGATCGTCCCCGCCGTCACGCACACGCCGCCGCTCCTCGGCGAGGGGTAGCACCCCCGCGAGTCCGTGCAGTCACTCGCGAGCACGTCGCACGTGGTGCCGGGCGTGCCACACACCCTCGGCCGCTCGTTGGAGCCCTCGAAGCGCAGCACGTCGATGCAGTCGCGGGGCGCGCCGCACTGCTCGCCGCCGTGGCAGAAGCGCTGACAGGTGAACGTGCTCGCCCCCGACGAGGTGGAGCGATCCGTACAGGACAGTCCCGGCGCGCACGTGTCGTAGAAGTCGCCCTCGGCCGTCGCGACGCTCTGGCAGGCGCCGCCCTCGGCCACCGTGCCCGTGCTCGCCGGGATGCAGCGGCGGGTCGTCACGTTGTCGTGCCGCACGTAGGCGCACCGGTTGCCCTCGGGACAGTTCTGCGCCACCGGATCGCACTCTCCCGTGAAGCACAGGTTTCCCAGGCCCCCATCCGCGAGTACTCCCCGCAGGCACACCGCGCCGGCCTCGCAGCCCGTCTGCGCCGCCACGTCGCAATCCGTTTCCTTGCCCGGGTCCGGGAGTCCTCCGCCTGGAGTTCCTCCATCCCGGAACACTCCGGAATCAGCGCCCGTGCCCGCATCCGGAGTGAGGACATCGCCGCGGCAAGCCGCCATCAGCCCGACGATGAGGACACCGCTGCACACGAACAAATCCGCCCGCATTGACGCTCCCGTTGCAGAAACGAACGGGACTAATAAGACGTCCGAGGAGAAACGGCCCCCCCTTGAACAGGACATGGAGGACAGCGGACACTTCTCTTCACTTCGCGGTCCTCGAGTGGATGCGCCTCCGTTCGGGGCTCCCTATAAAAGGACCTCACCGACTCACACGCCCGAGGGAATCAGTGCGCATGACCACCAAGTCTGCCGATATGACGGAGTCACCGGCGGCGTTGTACGCCAACCGGAGATCTCACGAGCGCGTGGCCGCGACGTTCGATGTCCGCTTCGAGCAGACCCAGGACGCGGCGCGCGCCCTGCGGGCCTACTCGCTCAACCTCTCCGCGGGGGGCCTGTGCCTGCGCACGCGCCGCTCCTACGACGTGGGCTCGCGCGTGCGCCTGCAGATGTCCGTGAGCGGCGAGGACTTCGAGCTCGACGGCATCATCTCGTGGGTGCGCGATGACGCCGAGGCGATCGGCGTGCGCTTCGTGGACGTGAAGGAAGAGGATCAGCTGCGCCTGCAGCGCGTGGTGGGCAGCTTCAAGCGCTAGGCGCGGCCCGCGAGGGCCACCCGGCGCATCAGCCGTGCTGGCCCTCGAACTCGGTGTAGCGCATCACCGTGCGGTCCACGAACTCGAAGCCGCACGACGCGTAGAAGTTCTGGAGTGGCTCCTGGGCATAGGCGCTCACCTCGATGCGCTTGACGCTCAGGGCCCGGGCGCCGCACCGCTCGATGACCTGCTGGACGAGGGCCCGGCCCACGCCGCGGCGCCGCCAGCTCTCCGTCACCACCAGCTCGTCCACCGTGGCGATGCGCCCGCGCAGCCGAAGCTGTGGCCGGTGCGACAGGGACACCATCCCCACGGGACGATCCTGCGCGTCGGCCGCCACGAAGATTTCGATTTCCGGATGGCTGATGACCCAGTGAACCGTCTGGGCATCCGAGCCATGGGGGTAGCCCATCTCACGCAGCAGCGTGGCGAGGCTCTCGGCGTCTCCCCGCCGCGCGCGGCGGATGCGGAAGGTGGGCGCGTCGGGGGCGGGATTTCGGGTGGGCGTCGGTTGCACGGCACCTCAGTCTACACCATGGATCCGCCCCCCTCGCAAAGGCCCTGGGCGAGGGGGGCGGGAAAATCAGGGCTGCTCGGAGGCCAGCGCGCACGGCGGCGGTGATGTCCGCCTGCTGGGGCACCGACGCCATCTCCAGCGTGTCGGCCAGGCCGATGCCCGGCACGAACTTGCCGGCCAGCAGCCGCGGCGGCGCGAGCAGCTTGTAGAACAGCTCCTCCACCGTGCGGCGTACCAGGTGCTCGCCGAAGTTGGTCACCTCGGTGTCCTCGTTGACGAAGAGCACCCGGCCCGTCTTCTCGATGGAGCCCCGGATGAGCTCCCAGTCATAGGGCCAGAGCGAGCGCAGATCGATGACCTCGGCGTCCACGCCCTCGCTCGCCAGCTCGTCCGCGGCCTTCTTGCACAGGGGCAGGGTGCGGCCGTAGCTCACCACCGTCACCTGCGAGCCCGCGCGCACCACCTTGCCCTTGCCGATGGGCACCGCGTACGCCTCGAGCTGCGCGGGCCACTGCGGCTTCCACTGCGAGCGGTCGCCCAGGGGCGCGTCGATGAGCCGCGACAGCTGCTTGTCGTCCTCGGGCTCGCCCGGGATGCGCTCCTCGCCCTTGATGCGCAAGAGCGCCTTGGGCTCCAGGAACATGACGGGGTTGATCTCCTGGCACGCGGAGATCATCAGTCCGTACGCATCCAGCGGGTTGGAGGGGATGACGATCTTCCAGCCGGGGATGTGGGTGGCCATCGCATCGAAGGAATGCGAGTGGTAGATGGAGCCGCGGATGCCACTGCCCACCGGGGTCTTCACCACCATGGGCAGGTTCCAGTCGCCGTGGGTCGTCCAGCAGGTGTTGCCGGCGATCTTCAGCAAGTCGATGGTGTTGAAGATGTAGTCGGCGAACTGGATCTCCGCGACGGGGCGCTGGCCGGCCATGGCCAGACCGATGGCCATGCCGATGATGCCCCGCTCGTCCAGGGGCGAGTTCCACGCCGTCTTGAGCCCCTGCGTCGCGGTGAAGACGCCGCCCAGGGGGGCACCCACGTCCTCGCCGAAGATGTCGGTGACGCCCAGGTTCTCCTCGGCGTAGTGCAGCGCCATGCGAATGGCTTGAGCCATGTTGGCCATGGGTTACTTCCTCTCCGCGTAGATGTGGTTCCAGATGGTCTCGGGGGCCGGCAACGGCTCCTCGCGCACCTGGCGGGCGAGGGCGGCGATGTCCTCGGTGTAGCGGCCGCGCAGCGCGTCCATGTCCGCCCGCTTGAGCACGCCCTGCTTCTCCAGGCGCTCCTCGAAGCGCGTCAGGCAGTCCTGCTCGCTGCCCACCATGTTCGCCCCCGACGCCGACGAGTGGCCGTACAGGCGCGACACCAGGGCCTCCAGGAGGAAGGGCTTGCGCTCGCGGCGCACGTACTCCATGGCCTCCTTGAGCTCCTGGTAGGCGACGACCGGATCATTGCCGTCGATCGTCCGGGTGCGGATGTTGAAGGCCTTGCCGCGGTCGGCGATGTGCGTCTCGCCGTGCTGGGTGTTGGCCGGCGTGGAGATGCCCCACTGGTTGTTGGTGACGATGATGAGCAGGGGCAGCTCCATGCCCGGGCGCGAACTCCACACCGGGCACGAGGCGAAATCCCCTCGGCCGTGCCCGCGTCTCCGCCGGTGACGATGGTGATGCCGTCGCCCCCGTGGCGCTTCTGCGCCAGGGCCGTGCCCGGCGCCATCGTGTACTGCACCTCGATGGGCGAGGAGACCGGGGCGATGTTCCACTCGCGCTTGGAGAAGTGGCCCGCGAAGTTGCGTCCCCCCGAGTACGGGTCCGACGCCGTGTTCTTCATCTGCCGCAAGGCCCCGATGGGCTCCTCGCCCAGCGCGATCATCGTGGCCGACTGCCGGTAGTGCGCGTGCAGGTAGTCGTAGGCCGGACCCTGGCCCTTCTTCATCAGCAGGCCCAGCGGCACGTTGAAGGCCTCCTCGCCGGGGCCACCAATCCAGAAGTAGCCATGCCCCTGCTTGTACATCTGGATGAGGCGCTCCTCGAGCACGCGCGCCTTCACCATCAGGTCATGCATCCGGACCAGCAGCTCCCGGTCGAGCGGCAGCGCTTCCTCTTCGCGGTTGATCAGGCGGGGTTTGGACACGTGCATCTCTCGATCATGGAAGGAGAACGCGCCCCCTATACCCCAAAGGGGCCGCGGAATCTGCCTCGTGAACCTCGTGTCTCCCTCTGGAAGACATGCCGCAACGCGGCACCGACGGAGCCCTCGCCCCGCGTGTTCCGCGGCGGCACCCCCGGTGGGGTTGCCTGCCTGCCAGGTTCGCTGGAGGTCCCCGGGGGCGCGCGAGGGGCCGCTCCCCGAGAACGAGGGGCGGCGGGGGCGTCAAGCACTTCCCGGGATTCGCTCAAGCCCCCTCCCGTCGAGGTCCGCTCCGTCCTCACGTGCCGGGGAAAATACGCTACAGTCCCCAGGTTCCCCATGACTGGATGACGCCGTGCGCGTGCCCCCCGCGCCGGATGGGATGTTCTGGACTCGCGAGGAGTTGGGCCGGTGGAGATGCAGGGCTGCAGTGCCACGATCAACCGCGTGCGCGTGGGCACCATCCACCACGTCCGCATCGCGGGCGTCATCGACGAGACGTTCCCGCTGACCTCCAAGATCAGGGATCTCGTCGGCTTCATCGTTCTCGATCTGGGCCGGTGGAGCGCATCAGCTCCTTTGGCGTCAGCAAGTGGATCGAGTTCACCAGCAAGCTGCCCCCGGGGCCCTGTCGCTCTATCTGGTGAACACGCCCCCGGTGATGGTGGATCAGCTCAACATGGTGGAGGGCTTCGCGGGCGTGGCGCGAGTGCTGTCCGTGCTGGCCCCCTACCTGTGCCGCGCCTGTGGCGAGGACCGGCTGCGGCTGGTGGACCTGCAGGCCGAGGCGGCGGTGATCGCCGAGGGCCGCGCCCCCGTGCACACCTGCCCGGTGTGCGCCGGCAAGCTGGAGTTCGCCGACCTGCCGAGCGAGTTCTTCGACCACGCCCGGCGCCAGCACTTCGGCACGGTGGATCCGCTGGTGATGCGCTACCTGCGCGCCATCATGCCCAGCGCCCCCGTGCCGCTCACCACCCACCTGAAGATCGTCCAGGACGACATCACCTACATCACCCTGGCCAGCGAGCTGACGGGGGACCTGAACGTGCGGCGGCTGGCCACGGGCCTGGAAGGGCGCGTCGCCTTCGATTTCTCCCACGTCTCGCGCGTGGAGCCCGACGCCATCCCCAAGCTGGAGCAGGTGCTCGACACCGCCTCGCGCGGCGCCCAGGTGGTGCTCTGCCGCGTCACGCCACCCGCGCTCACCGCCCTCGCGCGCTTCGGCCGGCCGCTCGCCGCGCGCATCAACACCCTGTGGCTGCCCAGCGAGTGCCGCCACTGCGGCAACGAGAACCCCCAGCGCACCCTGGCCTCCGAGTACCTCGCCCGGCTGCTCGCCAACGCCAGCCCCGAGCGCGAGTGCCCCGTGTGCGGCGGCACCGCGCGCCTGCCCGCCATCCCCCAGCTCGTGCAGCTGCTCAGCCAGACTCCCCTGGTGGAGACGCGCCTGGAGGACATCGAGGCGCTCGAGCCGCGCGCCCTCAGCCAGTACCTCTTCTCCACCACCACCGAGCCCTCGGAGAACGAGGGCAAGGAAAGTCACTCCGACCTCAACAACGACATCGGCGCTACCCGGCTGCGCGTGCTGCGGCGGCTGGGGCAGGGCGGCATGGCCGAGGTGTTCCTCGCCCGGCAGGTGGGGGTGAAGGGCTTCGAGAAGTACGTGGTGATGAAGAAGGTGCTGTCCCAGTACGCGGAGAACACCGACTTCGTCGACATGCTCTTCGCCGAGGCCCGCGCCAACGCGCGCCTCACCCACCCCAACGTCGTGCAGACGTTCGACATGGGCATGTCCGAGGGCGTGGCGTACATCCTCATGGAGTACGTGCGCGGGCCGGACCTCAAGCGGCTCATGACGGAGATGAAGCGCAAGGGCATCTCCCTGCCGCTCGAGCACGCGCTGCGCATCATCTCCGAGACGGCCGCCGGTCTGCACTACGCCCACAGCTACGTGGACCCGGCTGGCGTGTCCCACCCCGTGGTGCACTGCGACGTCAGCCCCCACAACATCCTCTTGTCGCTCGATGGCGCCATCAAGCTGGGCGACTTCGGCATCGCCAAGGTGCAGGGCGAGGAGGTCGCCCGCTCGGGCGTGGTCAAGGGGAAGATTTCCTATATCTCCCCCGAGGCCGCCGCCGGCCGGCCCCTGGACGCGCGCAACGACGTGTTCTCGCTCGGCGTGGTCTTCTTCGAGCTGCTCACCGGCCAGCTTCCCTTCAAGCGCGACCACGACGCGGCCACGCTCAGCGCCATCGTGCGCGACCCCGCCCCCGTGCCCTCGCATCTCAAGCCGGAGATTCCCCAGGAGGTGTCGGAGATCATCCTGCGCACCCTGGAGAAGGACCGCATGCGCCGCACGCCCTCGGCCGCCGCCCTGCGCGAGGAGATCGAGGCGGTCATGGTCCGCCTCGGCCTGCACTCCTCCCCCGCGGAAGTGGCCCGGTTCTTCCTCAATACGTTGGGGGATCGGCTCGCGGAGTTCGGCCCCATCTCGCCCGCCACCGGCTCGTTCCCCGCCGTGGTGTCGGCCTCGAACAGCCCGACCCGGACCGGACCCTCGCCCATCTTGAAGGGGTCCACCGGGGAGACCCCGATGGTGACTTCGCCCTCCGGGCCGGCCTTGAAAAGCCCGAACTGGACCGGACCCTCGCCCATCCTGAGGGGCTCCACTGGGGAGACCCCCATGGTTCCCCCGCCCGCCGGGACAGCCCTGTCCGCCGTCCTGACGGCGCCTGTTCCGCCCGCCACCCCGGCCGCTCAGCCTGCGGTCTCGTCGGCCTCGGCCGCTCCTCCGGTCGCTCCACCCTCCGTCTCGCCGACTCCGCCCGCTCCTCCGGTCGTTCCTCCGGCCGCTCCGCCCAAGGTCTCGCTGGCCCCGCCCCCCTCGACGGAGGTGGTGCCAGCGGCCTCTCGCGCCATCCCCATGCGTTGGGTCGTGGCCGGTGTCATCGGACTGCTGAGCCTGATCGCGGTGGGCGTGGTCGTGGCCGCGAGCCGCTCGGGAGCGAGCGTCGAGGTGCTCAATCGGGAGCCCGGGGAGCAGCTCTACGTCGCCGGTCTGCGGGTGGAGGATCCCCAGACGCTCGATCCGGCGGAGGTGCGCCAGCGCATCATCTCCACCTCGGTGGAGGGCCGCCTGCGCCGCTTCGGTCTCGCGGTGCGCGAGGACGTCCTCGACGTGCACACCCTCACCGAGACCCAGCCCGTGCCGGGCAGTCAGGGCACGTTGAAGGTGAGCGAGCCCACGGGCTGTCTCGTCGAGGTGGATGGCCGCATGGCGCCGGGAAAGACGCCGGTCTCCCTGTCCATCGAGGCGGGCCGGGAGCTGGAGGTGCGCGTGAGCTGCCCCCAGCATCCCACCTGGTCGCGGCGGGTGATGGCGGTGCCGGGACAGGAAGTGGTGGCCGTCGCGCAGGCGCGCGAGCCCGTCACGCCTTGAAAAGGGGCCACGGGGAGACGCCCTCGCGTCTCCCCGTCACCCGGGACTAGCGATAGAGCCGCAGGTAGAACAGGTCGAAGGCTCCGCGCGGCGTGTACGTCACCCCCTCGAACTGGAAGGGCTGGGTGAAGTCACCGCCGACCAACACGTCGCCTCCGGGCAACGACACCGGTGCATCCTCGTGTCGTAGAAGCCCCCCGTGAACTCTCCCTCGAGCGAACGGGACCAGACGTGAGCGCCCGACGCGGTGTAGCGCGCCACGAAGGTCGGGTCCGCGATGCGTTCATCCGGGCCCACGACACCGCCGCCCAGGTTGACGTTGCCGCCATGTCCCGAGACCGCGTAGGTGTCATCGCTCGTCGCGGCGAGGTCCTGGAGCCGGGTCCCCTTGAGGTCGCGCAGGGCCTTGTCTCCGCCCGTGGCGCTCAGCGTGCCCGTGAAGCCATTGAGGTTCGCCGGGTAGCCCTGATCCCACGGAGCGCCTCCGGTGTACGTCCCGCCCCCGAAGGAGAAGGTGGCGCCCAGGTTGGCGGCGAAGGCCACGTCGCCATTGCGCAGTGGCTGAACGGCGACGACCTCGCCGAAGACCCAGGAGGGGCCCTGGAACACCCGCTTCCACTGGAGCGCACCCGTGGCGCCGTCGTACTTCGCGAGGTAGGGCGCGCTCCACACGACCGGCTGTCCATCACCGAGGTCCGCGCCGGAGTTGGCCCGGCCCGCCACGAAGACATTGCCCGCGTTGTCGGTGCTCACCGCCCGGGTCTCCGCCGAGGGGTCGGCGGGCGCCCCCTCGGTGGCACGGGACCAGACGTGCTGGCCCCGCCAGTCGAACTTCGCGATGAAGCTGCCCGGGTAGGCATCCTCGCCGTAGACGCTGTTGCGACCCGCGAAGAGCACGCCGCCTCCGAAGTCCACCTCTCCATGGAAGTTGCCCACGACGATGAGGCTGCCCTGGGCATCCGTGGTCACCGACGCCGCCTGGACGGGCCAGTACTGGAGTTCCTGGTCCGGGACGTAGAAGTAGGTGGCGACGAAGCCGTGGCTCCACACGGGCTGGCCGGACGGGGAGAACTTCGCGATGAACGTTCCCGCGGTCCACGACCCGGGCACCGTGGGCAGCGCGCCCGTGCCGAGGTCGGGCGACCCGGCGTAGACGCCCACCACGAGGATGTTGCCCTCGGGGGTGACCGTGAGCGCCCGCGGGTGGACGTTCGCGGTGGTCACCTGCCGCGTCCACAGGGGCGAGCCCGTCGCGTCGTAGCGTGCGAGGGCGAAGCCCGTCTCACCGGGGAAGGGGGCATCGCCGAAGAGGCCCGCCGCCACGAAGCCGCCCTGGGAGTCGGCGCCCAGCGCCAGCAGCCGCTCGTTGCCCGCGCCGCCGTAGTGCCGGGTGTAGCTCGTGCGGCCCCCCGCCGTGCCCCGGTAGGTGCAGTAGGGGCCCGATTCCAGCTCGACGCGCAGCTGGGGATGCCGCTCGGCCGCCGCCGCGTTCGACGACACGAAGTCCACCCCATCACCCGAATCCGATTGGAGCCCGAAGAAGAGGGCGCCCCGTTGTCTGGCCGCGACGCTCGTGACGTCCGTCTCCACCCAGGTGTTGGCCGAGATGACGCCGAAATCCGCCAGTCGCGGGCCCACGGCGGTCGGCCGGGTGTTCCAATCGAAGTCATAGGGCGGCGCCACCCAGCCTCCCTGGGTGGCGTACACCCGCGGACCATTGGAGGTGCCATCCGTGGCGTACAGCCGCACCGTGGCCCGCTTCACGTTCCACGCGTCGAGGTCGTAGATGTACCCGTTGGAGAAGAACAGGTAGGACTCCAAGCGGGTGGGGTTCGAGTCCACGAGCAGCACGGACTCGCTTCCGAAGCGCTGCGTGGGTTGGGCCTCGGACACGTAGGTGTCCCCGTACGGTGGCTCGGTGTGGGTCTTCGTGTAGACGCGCGGCAGGCAGGTGGGCTCGGAGTCCACCGTGAGCACCAGCTGGGGCCTTCTGTCCGCCCGGCTGTTCTCGCGCGAGGCGAAGTCCACGCCATCCGTCGAGGTGGCCTCCAGGATGAAGGTGTAGTCGCCATCGCCATGCACCGTGGCCGACACGTCGAAGTCCGCCCAGGTGCCACTGGAGAGCGCCGCCTTGTCTTCCAGCAGCTGCTGCTCGGAGGCGTACGGCGACCGGTACCAGGTGAGCGTCGAGTCCTGCCAGTCCCAGTTGCGCGTGCCGTAGAGCCGCGGTCCATCCACGGTGCTGCCCGTGACATACAGGCGCAGCCTCGCGTGGATCACCGTGCCCGTCACCCCGGTGACGTTGAAGCGCAGATACCCGTGCTCCTCGGGCGACTGGTCCACGCTCAGCGTCTCCCCGCTCCCGAAGTTCTGCTCGGGCGAGTCCCGGCGCGCGACCGCATCCGCGCTCGGCGTGAAGGTCACCGTCGTGACCAGGGCCTGCTCCACCCGCGAGGTGGGCGCCTCGCTCCGGGCCTCCGCCTGCCCGCTGTCTCCCCCCGTACCGCAGTGGGTCAACAACGCCACCGCCGCCACTCCGCCCATCCACCTCGCGCCCCACCCCAATCCACGTCTCATCTCGTGCCCACCTCGTGATGCGGCTCGTCCGCCGCACACGCGGGGTATGCACCCACTGTGCCCATGAGTGTCATACGGGTGGAAGACAGTGGCGCTTCGGGACGGGTGGCCTCGTGTCTCGTTCGTGTCGCGCGCGGCTCACGCGGAGAAGTGGAGTGCCCTGGAAGGCGAGGGACGGAGTCTGTTCGAGGAATCAGATTCCCGAGGCCGGGCACCCGCTCGGGGAGGGTGGGCGGCGGCGGTTCGTCTCCTCGCCCTTCGAGGTGCCTCGCTCGCGCCGTGGCTTCTGGCGGATAGGCGTTGGGGATAGGGTAGGCGGCATGACGTTCACGCGGTGCGTCGTGGTTGCGAGGACCCTGGAGGGCCGCCGATTCCCGGAGACAGGTGTGTAGGGGGTATGGCCGCGTCCATTGTCTTCGACGATTCGCTCTGGCCCCTGCTCGTGTCCCGCTTCGAGGGACAGGTCTCGGACGAGGCCTATGAGGAGTACCTCCTCCAGGGAGCGCTCTACCTGCGTCGCGGCGAGCCGTACGTCAGTGTGCTCGACACGGCGCGGCTCGCCCTGCCCACGGCGCGCCAGCGCCAGCGCCAGTTCGAGTGGCTGCGCCAACACGAGCAGCCCATGCGCGAGCTGCTGCTCGGCTGCGCGTTCATCATCACCTCGCCCTTCATCCGGATGACGATGAGCACCGTCTTCCACCTCATGCCCATGCCTACGCCTTATGTGGCCGTGCAGGACATGGCACGGGCGGTGACCTGGGCCACGGACCGGCTGAGGGACGCGGGCCACGCCGAGGCCGCCGCGGGCATCCTCGAGCGCTTCCACCGCTGACCCCTGGTGAGAGGCGGGAGTGTCGCCCCTCCATCATCCGGAGTGCCCGGATGCCTGGAGGGCTTGCCGGCATCGCGCGTCCTCGGGAAATTCGGAGGGAGCGCGAGGGGCCTGAAGGATGGATAATTCATTCCAGGCCCTGGCCGGTCGCCGCGGTGTCTCCCCATGCTCTTCCTGGCTTCAGACGATGAGTCGAATGTTCCGGGCCCCCGGACGAACCTGGGTCCCGTGGATCCGGGTGCCTCGACGGTGCTGTCCTTCCGCCACCTGCTGTCGGAGGCGATCTCTTCCTTCCTTACCGAGGCCGGACTGGGCTCCGCGCAGGTGGGCGAGCCCCTCAGCGAGCTGCTCGTGACGCTGTCGCGCTACCGGGAGGAGGGCGAGCCGCTCTTCCCGGTGGCGTTCCTGGGGGACGACCTGGACGGGATGATGCGGGTGCTCAACGGAAAGGATCCGGTGGTGGTGGGAACGGGTCCCCGCACGCGCGAGACGGTGCAGCGGGCGCTCAAGCAGTGCGCGCCGCTCGGCCAGGGACGCTGGTGGTCGCTGTACCTGCTGCTCGTGCCCGAGGGCTTCCGCTACGGCATCTTCCGCACCGAGCCCTCGCCTCTGGTGGAGACGCCGCTGGAGCGCATGCGGCGCGCGGGCGATGGCGCCTCGCGCATGGTGGGGGTGCTGCAGCTGGCGGAGAACGTCGTCGAGCTGCGCGCGCTGGGCGGACTCACGCGGCACGTGTTCCTGTCGGGCGCGCGGGCGGAGAACCTGCTGCCCACGGTGGCCATGGACGAGCTGTCGCTGGGGCTGACGGCGGACGTGCGCGAGCCGGCGCGCGGCCTCACGCGCGACTTCTACCGGCGCGTGCTCTTCGAGGCCATGCAGTCCTCGCACGGCACGCTGGTGGCGGTGCTGCCCAAGGGGGGCTCGGCCCTGCCGCTCTTCGTGGACGGCGTGCTGCTGGACACGCCCATCGACATGGTGGCGCGGGTGATGCGCCACCACGAGGCGCCGGAGGTGGAGTCGGCCTCGGCGGTGAGCGCCATGGCGCAACTGCTGCGCGGGATGATGGCCACCGACGGCATCACCGTGCTGCGCTCGGATGGCTTCATCCTCGGCTACAACGTCTTCATCCGGCACCCGGAGACGCTCAGCCGCGAGGCGGCGCGCGTGGGCGGCGCCCGGCGGCGCACCTACGAGGTGCTGTGCGGCTGGGTGGGGCGGGAGCTGACCACGGCCTTCTTCCGCTCGCAGGACGGTGCCATCGCCTGCTGCCGGGACTGAGCGTTTCGGCCCTGGCCGTGACTCCGGGCCTGTGACAGGCTCGCGCCGCATGCGAGTCCTCCCCGCCATGCTTCGGGTGTTGAGCGCGGCCACCGTGCTCCTCGTGGGGTGCAAGAACGCCGCGCGGCCACCGCCTCCCCCGGAGCCGGCTCCGCGCACCGGACGCGAGGAGGAGTTCCTCCCGCCGCTCCGGCCCGTGTCGGACTTCTCCACCATCGCGGATCCCCGGGCCCGTTCGATCGCGCTCTTCACCGAGGCCGGCCGGGTCATCACCCATCCGCGCTGCACCAACTGCCACCCGGCGGACGGCGTGCCGCGCCAGGGGCTGGAGCAGCGGCGCCACCAGCCCGCGGTGTCTGGAGGAGGGCGGCCATGGCCCTCCGGGACTGCCCTGCTCGACGTGCCATCAGGCGACCAACCTCCCCGTGGTGGGCGAGACGCTGCGCGGCGTCCCCGGCAATCCCAAGTGGGCCCTGGCGCCGGCGGAGATGGCGTGGGTGGGCAGATCCTCGGCTCCATCTGCGCGCAGCTCAAGGATCCGGCGCGCAACGGCGGCAAGGACCGGCGCGACTGCACCACCACATGGCCGAGGACGTGCTGGTCGCCTGGGGGTGGGAGCCGGGGCCCGGGCTCCAGGCGGTGCCCGGCACGCAGCGGGCCTTCGGGGAGCTCCTCCAGGCGTGGATCGACACGGGAGCCCATTGTCCGGAGCCCTGAGCGCTCCGGGGATTCGAAGCACTCCACCTGATTGTTCAGGAGACCAACCATGCAAGACAAACCGCTCGCCCTCGAACAGCCCGTGACGTCCGAGCCCCAGCAGCCGGCGTCCCCGCCGAAGCAGAACAGCTACGACAGCACGCCTCCGCCGGCGCTGCTGGACTTCATGATGAAGGACTGGAAGCCGGCCTCCACGAAGCCGCCGCCCCGCCTCAAGCACGCGGAGTCCTTCCTGGCGCGGCGCCGGGCCCTGTCCAAGCTGTTTCCCGGGGAGACGCTCGTCATTCCCACCGGGCACGAGAAGGTGCGCGCCAACGACACCACCTACCGCTTCCGCCCCGGCAGCGACTTCTACTACCTGACGGGCAACCTGGAGCCGGACTGCGTGCTGGTGATGGAGCCCAAGCAGGGCGGCGGCCACACGGACATCCTGTTCGTGGAGCCCAACCCCGGCCGGAGCGATCCCACCTTCTTCACGGATCGCGTGAAGGGCGAGCTGTGGGTCGGCCCCCGGCTGGGCGTGGAGCAGAGCAAGGTCCGCTTCGGCGTCGACGAGTGCCGGGGGCTGAACGAGTTGCCCGCGCGGCTGTCGTCCCTGCGTGGCGCGGCGATCCATCCCTGGCGCGTGCTCCGGGGCTTCTCCGCGAAGGTGGACGGCGTGCTGCCCGAGCAGACCGAGAGGGAGCGGGCGTTCGCCGCGGCGCTCTCCGAGATGCGGCTCCTCAAGGACGCCCAGGAGCTGCGTGAGCTGTCCGCGGCCATCGCCTCCACGCATCGGGGCTTCGAGGACGTGATCCGCTCGCTGCGCTCCGCCCAGAGCGAGCGCACCGTGGAGGGCATCTTCAACCTGCGCGCCCGGGAAGAGGGCAACGACGTGGGCTACGGCACCATCGCCGCCTCGGGCCAGCACGCCTGCGTCCTGCATTGGACGCGCAATGACGGGAAGCTCGAGCCGGGAGAGCTGCTGCTGCTGGACGCGGGCGTGGAGGGCAACTCGCTCTACACCGCGGACATCACCCGCACGATGCCCATCAGTGGCCGCTTCACCAAGGAGCAGCGGGAGATCTACACGCTGGTGTTCGAGGCGCAGAAGGCGGCGTTCAAGGCCGTCAAGCCGGGCGTCGACTTCATGGAGCCCAACCGCGTGGCGATGCGGGTGCTCGCGCAGGGCCTGGAGCGCCTGCGCATCCTGCCCACCTCCGCCGAGGAGGCGCTCAAGGACGAGAACCAGTTCTACAAGCGCTACTCGCTGCACAACATCAGCCACATGCTCGGGCTGGACGTGCATGACTGCGCGCAGGCGCGGCAGGAAGCCTACAAGTACGGCAAGCTCCAGCCCGGCATGGTGCTCACCGTGGAGCCCGGCCTGTACTTCCAGAGCGATGACCTGACCGTGCCGGCGAAGTACCGCGGCATCGGCGTGCGCATCGAGGACGACGTCGTGGTCACCGCGCGCGGCATGCGCAACCTCTCCGAGGACATCCCCCGCGAGGCGGACGAGATCGAGGACTGGATGGCTCGCGTCTGGAAGGAGAGCGACAAGAAGGCGGGCGGCAAGCGCGGGGCCGGGAAGAAGCGCTAAGCTATCCGAGGTAAGTCTGAGCCTGCCCCGGCTTAGTGGCTCTTCCGCGCTTTATGTGGTCCACGAACTGGGACGCCTGCTGCTCCGTCGCATGCGACTCACCCCCCACATGGCGATCACATAAAGTGCGGGAGAGCCACTAAAACGGGGCAGGCGCATACCCCTGTTGACGCGTCGCCTTCACGGCCGCGAGGAGCAGATCCACCGCGGCAGCCGTCAGCCGTGGAGGTCGTCCGGACCGTTCACGGGCTTGCAGAGCTTGAGCGCCATCTGCAGCGCCGGCCGTGCTCGGCCCGCAGGGTAACTCCCAAATCCTTGCCCACCTGGGAGACGCTCTGCCCCTGGGCAGATAGCAGGAGGGCGGCAGCCCTGAGCGCCACCCCCTGTCGGCCACCGCGCCGGACCACTTCCACCAGCAAGCGCCGTTGTCCGGCGGTCAGCTGCACTCCCGGCTCCGCCTTCTTCCCGCGTTCGCTCCTCACCACCGTCGGAAGATGCCCCTGAACGGACTTACTCCGACTGGCTTAGCGTGCTCACGGGATCGGGGGCTGCCGAAGTAAGCCTATTACGACAGCAGCGAGAACCGATTCTCAAAATACAGATAGGCCTTGGCTTCAATAGGCGCGCCATGCCGATGGACGAGCTTGAATCCAAGCGTCCGGCAGAGCGTGCTGGGCCATTGATTGTCATTCAGGACGGCCTCCTCGCGTCCCGGCCATTGAAGCAGGGCATCTCGTTTTTCAGGGTCACAGAGTCCATCCTCCACGAGCCCATCGAGCAATAGCCGTGTCCGTGGATCATTTGGAATATCGGACAATTGCCATCCGAATCCAACATCGGGCAGTACCGACTCCTGAACGTCCACGTTGATGTCTACGTGATTCCAAAACTCAAGCCTGTGTTCCAGGATTTCCTTCACTTGGAGAGAAGAGCCGGGCCAGCCGAGCCGAGAAAGGTAGTTCGGAACGTGGTTCTTATGCAGGCTTGCCACGACTCGGACGGCCTCCATTTTCCGAGACGTGAGCGGCGCCAAGTGCATGAGGTGCGCACCGTCTGGCAGTTGCTCGAAACAAGCCGAGACGGTTCGCTCGATGCTGGATGTCAGGAGATGCTCGCCGAGCAATTCCAGCGACCGCCAAGCGAGTGTGCGGCCCTGATCCTCTAGTTGAGCCATAGGATCTCTCCTCCCAGGTGGCCCCCGAGCGATCCAAGGCTGAATGCATGCAAAGGGAAGCGGTCTTAGAATCGGGGAGGCGGACTCATCCATGTCGAACTCAAGCCAGATCATCGGAATCCGGGTATGAAGCATTGAGGCCGGGTTCCGCCACTCCTTGCAAAAGGCAAACACGCGTTCCCACAGAGGACTGCTCAGTGGAGTTGGTGGATCAACTGGAAACGCCTCGCGCCCGCCATCCTGAGCCAGAGCACAGATGATGAAGTCCACTCGAGAGTCCCCTCTCCCGAGGCGGCACTCAAGGCAGATACCGCCGGATATATCCGGAAGCACACGGGCGATCTCCATCGCACGTGCGAAAGAGTATTCAGAGACCAGCACTCGTGGCAAGTGCGGTTGCATCTGGGCAAGCAATTCATCGAGTGGCGCGATCATCCCAGGAATCTCCTGAACGTTCTATTTCTTTTCCACGGTAAAGGCTCTTGGCAGGGAGATTGTCTGCTCCGTCTGCGGGTCGAAAAGTCGCAGCGTCCACCATCCAAGGGGGGCATCGTCCGGAATCGTCAGGAGACCCTCCAAGACAGAATCGATCTGTAGCGAGTTCACCACCCTACTATCCTTGATGTTGAGGTTACTCGTGGTGAACTCAAGCCACCCATACGTATCCTCGGGGAAATAATCTCCTGACACGGTGATTCGTAGTGTGGTCCCCTGATGCCCGCTCGTGGGAGATAGGCCTTTGATGACGGGTTCTCCACCAAACCAATAGTACCCCAGGAACTCGCCCTTGAGTTCCTGCCCAACATGCTCGGAAATGCGGCCGATATTCCGGCTCAAGATGGCGTCCTGCTGCTCCTTGCTCAGTCCATGCTTGCGCATCTCCTCTCGCGGATTCTTCATGAACTCCCTTCGCCACGTAGGATTGCTATTCAGATAGGCAAGGAACGTGATCAACATGTGATTCTCCATGGGATACGGCGGGAAGCTGTTGCGTAGGCGGAAAGGGAACGTCCTCGGCACGTTCAGTCCGTCTGAAGCGATAATAGATGAAATTTCCAACATTGCAATCCTGATTTGCGTTCGCGATGTCCAACTCGTGTGGATATTGATAATGGACGACGATTTGCTCACCCGCGAGTAGTGGATTGCAGAAGGACAGCCAATTTGAGCCCGGAACTGTAATGTAATCGTGTGGATCCAATCGCCTACCGTCTCTTAGCACCTGCTCGATTCGGACAACAACTTGCGGGGAGAGGGTAACGACCGATTGAGTCCTTGTGAGGGTGAATGCCTCAGAGCCAGGGCGTGAGGGATGGGCGTCCAGCGACCTCACGTCGATGGCCTGTACAATGGTCCGAGTGCTAGAAGAGAAGACTGGCGAATCAGCAAAAAGCCTATTACCCCCAAGAAAGAGGAGAAGCCGTCCGCTGGAGACTTCTCTGGCGTTTTCAGGCCGCATCCAGCTTCCGCCAAGCAGATCCAACACGCCATCGTTATTCATATCTGCCAGTTTCACCCCAGAGCCCCAGAGCCGCTGCGCTTGTGAGTGCCACACAGGCTCGGTTCCCTGCTGGGGAATGTAGGCCTGAACTGGGCAGGCCCACACCCGGAGGACTGCGCGCAGAAGCGCTCATTCCGCGCGAGCACCAATCCCCGCATCTTCTCCCGTCCCAGTGGCCCTACGTCCACTCCGCCCACATCCGGTCCCTGCTGAGACATCCAGGAGGGTTCCCGGGCAATCCTTGTCCTCCCCGCTCCGTCCAGTCCCCCTGAATAGATGCGGGTTTGCGCTGCCCCCACGATTAGATCTAGGAACCCGTCCCCGTCCATGTCCGCGAACATAAGCCCTCCCCCCACCATCGAATCCGAGGAACGCCAGCCCGGCTCGCGCTCCAGCATCCACTCACCCTTCTCATTGGGCCTGTTGAAGTAGATGCGTTGGAACCCACCACGCGAGTCCCCTTCGAAGAGAATGGACACAGCAAGGTCCAGACGGCCATCCCCATCTGCATCCCCCAGAGCGCAGGCGAAACTGCTGAAGTGATCCGCGCTCTCGAATGAAGGGCTGCCCTCCAGTTGCCCCTGATTGTTGAGGTAAACCTTGACACGCCCGGCACCGAGTTGCTCTCCGATTACCGAGACCGCGACGTCAATCCAACCGTCGCCATTGATGTCCCCTACGGCCAAGCCTGTATTCGAATCAAGATCGTCGGACATCCAACTCGGTCGGAGCGAAAACTCACCCTGTTTGTTATTTTCATAGACGGCCAATGGTTGCAATCCCTGGTCATTACCACTGGACACAACCACGTCATCGAACCCATCGCCATTAATATCAGCAAAGGCAAGGCCCGTGGAGTACATTCCCATTGGAGCGAAAGAGAAGTTAGGAGTCGTCGGAAACAACACGGAGCCGATCTCCGGTCCAGCGGGAGCTTGCACGTCCCGCCGTGCGTGCTGTCGGATTGAGCATCCAGCAACGAGCAAGGCAAGGAGCAAGTGTATTCTATGACGCAGCATGGGCATTCCCTTTAATCGAATATGACATGAAAAATATCATATAAATCCTGGTATCAACATGGACACCCATGGATCCGGTTCCTCGACTCCCTCAGATCTGAGCAGGGCGTCAGCCTTGGCAACGAGCGCAGCGCCCTCTTCTCCTCCAATGAGCACTCCCTTACGCCGACGCACACAAGCGGAGAGGACAAACATCCGTGCAACCTCGTAGCCCTCCATGGCCCGCTCCAAACAGGCGAGAGCCTCTCCAGAGTTGCCGCGCATCCAAGCAATCCCGGCCCGCAGGGATTGGGCTAGTGCCGGAGCATCGCGCCGCAATTCCAATTCAATGCGCCCGGCATCCTGCTCTGCAGAGCGAAGGAGTTGCTGGCGACGCTTCGGCTCTCTGGCCGCGAGCGCGAGCGCAGTCCGGGCGCGCAACGAATACAGGTCGATCCTGCATACCTGGGCGCGGAGAGCCTGTGATCGCTTCACGTCGGGCCAGCTCCGAGTGAGCCGCTCCCACGCCTCCCCTGGTTGGTTATCATAGAGATCCGCGTAGGCCTCCATCCGGACCGCGATCAGGTGTTGCATAACCCCCGCCGAGGACCAACCCGCCAGCACCTCCCGGACACGACGGCGGGCACCCGCCGTATCCGCTGCAGCAATCAACGTTAGCGCAGAGGAGAGCGAGGCAGTCGCCTGGGCGAAGCGATCCCCCACCTCCACCGCCGCACGATACCACTCCGCAGTACGGATGGAGAGTTCCCGCATCCTCCAGGTTCCCTCAAGCACGCCCACTGCCATGGTACGCGCCAAATTGCACTCCCATACGGCGTGGCTGGCGCGAGCCTGTAGGCGCGCGAGCCCGGATTCCGCGAGCGCGAGGGCGGAGTCCCAGTCCCCTTCTACGAAATACCGAGCGCTCATGAACGCCTCTGCGAAGCCGAGCACAACCGAGTCCCCCGTCCGCCGGAGAGAGCCATTCCTTGGTCAAGCAGTCGACTCCCCTTTGCGATACCCCGCGACGTGCCCAGCCAGATCTGCATTGGCCCGAGCATGACGAGTCCCCGCGCCACACGACTCGCGGCTCCCGCGTCGAGCGCCAGCAGCAGGCTGTGGATCTGGAAGCCGATCCCCCGGAGTGGCTCTACATCTGCCAAAGCTTTGCCCACGGCCCAGCACATGTCGATCCGCGTGAGTGTATCGCGGGGTATTTCCGAGTCGAGCCGCTCCCGAAACTCTACGCCACGCACCCGCAGGCGAAGCATCATCCAGAGGAGCCGAAAAAGGGCTCTCGCGGTGGACCGAGGATAGGTCAGCCGCAGCCGTCCGAGCAGTGAGTCGAGATGGGCGAGCCCCTCATCTAGATGGCCGGTGGCTAGATACTGCTCAACGGCGCAGCGCTGGAGGTCCAGCCACTCCGACTCGGGCGCCTGCTCGGCCAAGCGGATGAAAAGAGGAGCGGCCTCGCCCCCTCGGCCTGAGTGGGCCAGTGACTCTGCACGCCGCAACTCGAGCACTCGGCGGTCCGGGAATCCTGCCTCAACGGTGCCCTCGCTCCACTCCAGGGCCAGTCCCAGCAGTTCTGCGGTCCGGTTGAACGCCAGTGCCCGAGCCGCCTTCTCCGCCGCGCGTACGGCTTGGAGAGCTGCCTCGCGGAGTTGTCCCGCACCGCGGAAGTGGATGAGCAGCACTTCTGGATCGATGTCGGGCAAGGCCTTGAGCACCTCCGCAAGTCGTCGGTGGTACCCAGCCAGCATGGGGGCACTCAACTGAGCGACCACGTGCTCACGGACACGGTCATGGCTCACCTCTACGCTGGCACGCTCGCCCTCGGCGCGGGTCCGCAAGAACTGACTGAAGCGCAGCCTAGCCAGTGTTGACAATGCGTCATCTCCCAGTTGCGCGGCCTTCACGGCGATCTCCTGAGAAATAGGCTGACCCGCCACCGCCACCAAGTCCAGCAACCGTCGCGAGTCCTCGGGCAAATGACGCAGGCGCTCATCGAAAAGCTGACCGAGCGAGGCGCCCCAGCCATTAGAAGAGCCATCCTCTCTTGAACGCCCGCTTTGGAAGAAGCGGACGAGTTCCTCCAAAAGCAGCGGGTTGCCTAAGGACTCCTGTGCGATGAGCTTAGCCTGCCGTAAGGACTCCGCGTCCGTACTCCCAAGGGACTTGAGCACAATCCGCACAGCATCGTCCGCGAGGAGCGGACCCACGACGCACTCCCTCATCTGCAACTGCGCGCCGGACTGCGCCAGCAGTCGTTGGAACTCCGTCAGACACACGCGCCCCTGGGCTTCATCGTCGCAGTAACTGAGCACCAGCAGCAGGGGGGCACAGATGGTGGAGAGAGAAACTCCGCTAACAGCCGAGCACTGTCTAGGTCCCCCCATTGGAAGGCATCAATGCACAGCACCAACGGCCGACGCAGGGCGAGGCGATGGAGCAGTTCCTTGAAGGCGACCACGGCCCTTAAGCGGATGAGGCGAGGCTCTGCCAGCGTCTGCTCGTGGGTTAGCTCCAGAAGCATCATGTTCCGCTTCAACACCGGAAAGAGCCGAGCGAGTGCCTGAAAACCCTCCCGTGGGAGCAGTTCGCATACGTCCTCTCTCGGGAGTTGAAGGAGATAGTGGCTGAGCGCGTCTATGAGATTGTCCAAGGCCTTATAGGGCACGGACTCGCGCTCGAAGCAGCGTCCCACAAGGCAAACAGCCGAGCCCTCCTCCCGCAACTGCTCCACGAAAGTCCGCAAAAGTACGCTCTTGCCCATGCCGGATTTGCCATGCAGGTGGGTAATCATCACCTCCCCATTTCTGCTCTGTTCGAAGGCATTCCGAAGCTCGGCCAGGATGGAGGTCCGCCCGATCAGCTGGCGCGAATGGTTTGATGGTGGACGTGCACAATGCCCTGGGGTTTCGTGAACTCGCGACTGCGGTCGAGCCGACGCAGCACCTCATCACCCGAAGGGCGTGCCCTGGGGTTGGGGTCAAGCAACTCCCGACAGAGCGCTTCGAGGTCGGCTGGAATGTCTAGGACCCAATCGGAAATGGGCGGAGCCCCGAGTTGCTGTGACGCTATGATCTTCTGAGGTGAGCCGGAGAAGGGTCGGACGCCGGTGAGCGCCTCGAAGAGCATCACACCCACGCTGTACCAATCAGTGGCGGTGGTGAGCGGCTGCTGGGACCACTGTTCCGGGGACATGTACGGTGGCGAACCGGCGATTGATTCCGGCCGCGTTCCGCTTGCCGCAGGCGCCAGTTCCCTAGCCAAGCCAAAGTCTAGAACCACCACACGTCCGGTGGCCGTCACCAGCACGTTTGAAGGCTTGAGGTCTCGGTGGATGATGTTGGCATCGTGTAGCCTGCAGACGCCCCGCGCGAGTTGGAAGAAGGCGGCGCGCAGCCTCTCGGATCGGCGGTGAACGCTGTGGTGGCAATGGGATGAACGGGTGGAGTAAGTGAGTCTGGGAGACCAGACGAGGATCGTGGAACGAGACAGCTGGCCGTCTCTGCGTTTGGGGTTGCCTCGTTGTAACGCGCACCAACACCTGTCCTGGCTGCAACCCCACCGTGGTTAATACTGGCTGTCTCGTCAGGAAACGGCAACTCACCACGGCTTAAAGGGCCTTGCGCCCGAACAAACTCGACGAAGTGTCGACCCTGGATCAGTTCCATGGTAAAGAGCCATTGTTGCCCCTCCGAGATGAACTCGTAGAGCGTCACGAGGTTCGGGTGGACAAGGTCCGTCAAAAGTCGAAACTCCTGCTTGAACCTGTACAGAGCCTCGGGGTCGGTCTGATGCAGCACCTTCACGGCCACAGGAATTCCGTGCTGGTGATCGAAGGCGGAGTAGACGGCTCCAAAGCTTCCAGCCCCAGGGGTCGCTGGACCTTGAATCGCTCATTCCCGGTGAAGACACGATGGGCTGGGACTCGCATCCATTCTCCCCTCAGACGGTTCTTCTTCCTGACCTACCCGACGAGGTGGCAGCAAAATTCTACATGCGGCGGAATGAACGCACAACGATGACTTGCTGTCAGACAAAAAGCAGGACCCGATGGTGTACAAACCACCGCCCCACCTGTGAATGAGGCTGCCCCGGTTTTGGGCCTCTCCCGCGGTTTGTGTGCATCCCACGCGCATTCGGCTGGCCGCACGAGAGAAGCTTGCTTGCCTGCGGCAGGTGAAGCACATGAAGTGCGGGAGAGCCACGTAATCGGGGCAAGGTCACTTTCCTTCTCTCAGCTCAACTGATCTCCAGCCCGTCACCGCCCGGCCGCCTCGCGGAGCGCGGCCAGACGCTGGGGCGTCAGGGGCAACTCCCGCGCCCGGAGGCCCGTCGCGTCGAAGACGGCGTTGGCCAGGGCCGCCGCCGTGGGCCCCTGCGTGGCCTCTCCGGCTCCCAGGAAGGGCTCGCCCGGGCGGTCGATGAGCGCGACCTCCACGGGCGGCACCTCCGAGAAGGTGAGCACCGGGTAGCTGCTCCAGTCGCGCGAGAGGATGCGCCGCCCGTCGTGACGGACCTCCTCCTTGAGACACCAGCTCAGGGTCTGGATGAGACCGCCCTCGAGCTGGTTGGTGAGCCCGTCGGGGTTGACGATCTCTCCGGCGTCGGCGGCCAGCACGGCCCGCGTCACCCGGAGCGCGTGGGTGGTGGGCTCCACGAAGACCTCGAGCCCCACGGCGCAGTAGCTCGCGAGGTTCTTGTAGCGCGCGAAGCCAAGGCCCCGTCCATGGTGGGGCGGGCGGGGACGCGCGGAGCCGCCCAGGAGTTCGGCCGCCTTGCGCAGGACGTCCTTCGCGCGGGGATCCTCCAGGTGGCGCAGCCGGTAGTCGAGCGGCGCCACGCCCGCCGCATGGGCCAGCTCGTCCATGAAGCTCTCGATGGAGAAGACATTCGCGAGGGCACCGAGACTGCGGTGGGACGAGGTCCGCACGGGCATCTCGGTGACGAAGTGCGTGGTCACCCTGCGGCCGGGAAACGCGTAGAGCGGAATGGCGTTGCGGTCGGCGGCGTAGTTGGGCGGCCCGCCATTCCTGGGGACGGGCTGGGGGAAGGGTTTGGCCGGGCTGCGGCCCGCGAGCAGGTTGCCGGGCTCACCCCCGGGGCGAGTGCCATGCGACGTGGACCACAGCTCGTACGTCCAGTCGAGCACTTGGCCCGCCGCGTCCACGCTGGCGCGCACCTTCGTCACCATCGCCGGGCCATAGGGCTCGCACGTGTGCTCGTCCTGGCGCGACCACTGGACCCGGACGGGGCGGCCGGGCAGGGCGCGAGCGAGGAGCGCGGCATCCGCGGCGGCATCATCCGCCCCGTTGTGGCCATAGCACCCCGCGCCACTCAGGTGCCGGCCCCACACCTTGTCCGCGGGCAGGCCCAGCATCTTCGCGATCGCCGCGCTCGTCTCGAAGATGGTCTGGCTGTGGGAGTGGAGCGTCAGCACGTCCCCGTCCCAATGCGCCACCGCGCACGACGGGCCGATGGAACCGTGCATCACATACGGGCGGCGGTAGCTCGCCTCCAGGGTCCGCGCCGGTGCGGGACCCTCCGGGCGCTCGGCCTGATCGATGACCGTGTCCTGGGTCTTCTGTCCCAGCAGCCAGGCGTAGGGGTCCTCCGGGAGACGGGCGTGTTCCCGCCACCGGGCGCTCGCCGCGAGGCGCGTCGCCGCCTTGTGGGCCTGCCATTCCTTCTCCGCGATGACGCCCAGGAAGTCCCCATCGCGCACCACCCCGAGCACTCCCGGCATGTCCCGCACGGAGGCCACGTCGGCCTCGAGGAGCGTCGCGCCCTGGGAAGGGCCCGCACGACGCGGCCATGCGCCAGCCGGTCGGGACGCAGATCCTGCACGAAGCTCGGCTCGCCGGTGAGCTTGCCGGGAAGATCCACGCGCGCGATGGGCCGGCCGATGTAGCGCCGCGCGGAGGCGGGCTTGGGCGCGACGGTGCCCGTGGCCTTCCGGTTCCAGGTGCGTCCTCCCATCAAGCGCCAATAGGTGATGGACTTGCCCCCGGTGGAATCGGTGACGGTGCCGTCCTGGACCGTCAACCGGGTGACGGGAACACCCAGCCGCTCGCCGGCCATGGCCAACAGGAGCGCGCGGGCCTCGGCGGCGGCGGCGCGCACCGCCGTGCCTCCTTCGGGCATGGACATGCTCCCCGCCGTGGCGCCCTGGCGGGGCGAGTGCCGGGTGTCACCGGAGACGATGACCAGCCGGGACAGCTCGATGTCCAGCTCGTCGGCGCATAGCTGCGCGAAGGCCGTCAACACGCCCTGGCCCAGCTCCACCTTGCCCGTCTTGAGCGTGACCCCGCCGTCCGCGCCGATGCGCAACCGGGCGTCGAGCTGGGGATTGCGCTCGAGATCTCCCGGGAGCTTCCCGGGTGCCGTCTGGGCTCCGAGCCCCGGCGGACCCGCGAGCGAGAAGGCCAGCACCAGCGCGCCCTGGAGCACCGCTCGCCGCTCGATGCGCGCGCTCATCGCTGGCGCTCCGCCGCGGCGCGCTGGATGGCGCGCACGATGCGGTTGTGCGAGCCACACCGGCACAGGTTGGCGTCCAGGGCGGTGCGGATCTCCGCCTCGCTCGGCGCGGGCTTTTCCCGCAGCAGCGCCTCGGCCGCGAGGATCATCCCCGGAATGCAGTACGCGCACTGTCCCGCCTGCTCGGCCAGGAAGGCGCGCTGGAGCGGGTGCGGCGTTCCATCCGGTGCGCGCAGACCCTCGAGCGTGGTGATCGCGCGGCCACTCAGCGAGGCGGCGGGAACGAAACACGAGCGCAGGGGGCGCCATCGCTCAGCACGGTGCAGGCGCCACACTGGCCCACGCCGCATCCATATCTGGCGCCATGGAGCCCCAGCTCGTCGCGCAGGACGTAGAGAAGGGGCGTGTCCTCGTCGGTGTCGATGGAGTGGGTCGCTCCATTGACGGTCAGCGTGAAGGCCATGGCCGGAGGCTAACAAGCTCCATTCCCCGCGCCCTCACGCTGGCAAGCAGAACCCGGCGAAGTGTCCACTCACGCGGAGGAGACGTGCTCGTCCGCGGGGCTCGTGAGGCTGCCCGTGGTCAGACTATTCGCGGTGGGGGCGGGCTCGCGAGCCGCGTGCGCCTTCCGGGGTCTCCCTCTTCTTGCGTGGCGCCACCTCTCGGGCCACGTCCACGAAGGCCCGCAGCGCGGGCGATACCTGCGCGCGGCTGGGGAAGTAGAGGAAGAGGCCCGGCACCAACGCCGCGTAGGGCTCCAGCACCACGCGCAGGGTGCCTCGCCGCAGTTGCTCCGTCACCATGGGCTCGAACGCGTAGGTGAGCCCCACCCCGGCCTCCGCCATCTGTAGCAGCAGGTGGCTGTCCGAGGTGATGACGGGCCCCCGCACCGGCACGCGCCAACTGCGCGGCCCGCGCTCCAGCTCCCAGTGGTAGATGCCTGACGTCGTGGGGGAGCGGATGCAGATGCAGTCATGGGATAGCAGCTCGTCCGGCGTCTCCGGCGTGCCCCTGCGCTCCAGGTACGAGGGCGCGGCCACCACCACGAACCGGCACGCGTCCGACAGCCGGACCTGCACCATGTCCCGCTCGATGGATTCCGTCAGCCGGATCCCCGCGTCCAGCCCCTCGGCCACGATGTCCACGAAGCGGTCCTCCACCCGGACGTCCACCTCCACCTTCGGGTAGCGCGCGAGGAAGCGTGGCAGCAGTGGCGCGATGAGGGTGGACACCGCCATGGTGGGAACCGTCAGCCGCACCCGGCCCGTCACCTCTCCCGGTTGCGCCGCGGCCGTCTTCAGCGCCTCCATCGCCTGGTCCATCGCCGGCCCGGCGTTCTCCAGCAGGCGCCGCCCCGCCTCCGTCAGCGCCACGCTCCGGGACGTCCGCGTGAGCAGGGGGACACCAAGCCGCTCCTCGAGCTGGCGGACGGACTGGCTCAGCGCGGACGGAGAGACGCCGAGCTCGGCGGCGGCGGCCGTGAAGCCGCGCTTGCGGGCCACGACGAGGAACGCATTCAGGGCATTGAGCGGGGTGAAGGCCATCTTGAAGTATTTCTAAATGGCCCATGTGGATCCCGCCAGTTTCGCCCGCTGTTCCCGGAGCGCATACCTGGGGGCGAGTGGCCTCCAGGTCACGAAAACTCCAAGGACAACCCCATGCCGAAGACTCCTGCCTATGCCGCCCCCGCCGCTGGAAAGCCGCTGGCTCCCTTCTCGTTCGAGCAGCGCGAGGTCGGCCCCCATGACGTGCTCATCGACATCCTCTACAGCGGGGTCTGCCACTCCGACATCCACCAGTGCCCGTGACGAGTGGGGCGGCGCCATCTTCCCCATGGTGCCGGGCCACGAGATCATCGGCCGCGTCAAGCAGGTGGGCCAGCACGTCACGAAGCTGAAGGTGGGCGACATGGCGGGCGTCGGCTGCATGGTGGACTCGTGCCGCGACTGCCAGACGTGCCGCCGCGACCTGGAGCAGTTCTGCGAGCGGGGCATGGCCGGCACCTACAACAGCACGTACATGGACCGGAAGACGCCGACCTACGGCGGCTACGCGTCCCGCATCGTCGTCACCGAGCACTTCGCGCTGAAGGTGCCCGAAGGGCTCGACCCCGCCGCCGCCGCGCCACTGCTGTGCGCCGGCATCACCACGTACTCGCCGCTGCGCCAGTGGAACTGCAAGAAGGGCGACCGGGTGGGCGTGGTGGGCCTGGGCGGGCTGGGCCACATGGCCGTGAAGCTCGCGGCGTCCATGGGCGCGGAGGTGACGGTGCTCAGCACGTCCCGCACCAAGGAGGCCGACGCGCGCCGCCTGGGCGCCCAGGGCTTCGAGGTCACCAAGGACGCGGACACCTTCAAGAAGCTGTCGGGCCGCTTCGATCTCATCATCGACACCATCTCCGCTCCGCATGACTACAACCAGTACCTGGGCATGCTTCGCCCCCAGGGCACCCTGGTGGTGGTCGGCGTGCCGCCGGAGGCGGTGCCCGTGCACGCGTTCTCGCTCATTGGCGGGAACAAGCGCCTGGTCGGGTCGATGATCGGCGGCATCGCCGAGACGCAGGAGATGCTCGACTACTGCGCGAAGCACGACATCGTGTCGGACATCGAGATCATCCCCATCCAGAAGATCAACGAGGCCTACGAGCGCATGATGAAGGGCGACGTGCGCTACCGCTTCGTCATCGACATCGCGAGCCTTGAGCGCGCGTAGCAAGCGCTCATTCAATCTCCCGGGGGTTGAGCTCTCGGTGGCGCTTCGGGAGCCAATGGAGCACGTGATGCTTCTCCTAGAGGAAGACTCTTCCCTGGGGGATCCCATGCGCTTTCAAAACAGGACTGAGGCGGGCAGGCGATTGGCGGCCCTGTTGAAAGGGTATCGGGCCGAGTCGCCCCTGGTGCTCGGCCTGCCGCGTGGTGGCGTTCCGGTGGCCTACGAGGTTGCCCGAGCGCTCGGCGCGCCGCTGGACGTGTGGGTGGTGCGCAAGGTGGGGGCGCCAGGACACGAGGAACTGGGGCTGGGGGCGGTGGCCGAGGGCGGGGTGCTCTTCCTGGACCGGGGAATGATGCGCTCGCTGGGCTTCTCCGAGGCGGAGGTGAGGCAGGTGGCCGAGCGTGCGGCGGACGAGGTGACGGCCCGCGTCGCGCGCTTCCGGGGCTCGCATCCGCGCCGCGGCTCGAGGGGCGTACGGTCATCCTGGTGGACGACGGCGTGGCCACGGGAGGCACGGTGCGCGCGGCCATCGGGGCATTGAGGAGCAGCGGCCGGGGAAGATCGTCCTCGCGGTGCCGGTGGGCGCGGTGGAGTCACTGGACTCGCTGCGCGCCGAGGTGGACGACCCGGTCTGCGTATACCGGGCCGAGTTCATGATGGCGGTGGGCCAGTTCTACGACAACTTCCGTCAGACCTCGGACGAGGAGGTGAGGGAGCTGCTGGCGCGGGCGCGGGGTGAGCGCCCGGAGACGGGTGGCCCCGAGACGGCGCTGGATTCTGGGGACACCTGGTGGGTCTGAGCGCGGACAGGAGGAGCGACATGGCGATGGAACGGGAAGTCCGGGTGATGGCGGGAGAGGCGAGGCTGGGCGGGACGCTCGCGGTACCGGAGAGAGCGCGGGGGCTGGTCATCTTCGCGCATGGCAGCGGGAGTAGCCGGCACAGTCCGCGCAACCGCTACGTGGCCTACTCGCTGAGGGTGGCGGGGTTGGGGACGCTGCTGTTCGATCTGCTGACGGAGGACGAGGAGGCGGAGGACGCGCTCACGGCGGGGCTGCGCTTCGACATCGGCTTCCTGGCGAGGCGGCTGGGGAAGGTGACGGACTGGGTGTTCCAGCATCCGGAGTTGAGCCGCCTGCGGGTGGGCTATTTCGGTTCGAGCACGGGGGCGGCGGCGGCACTGGTGGCGGCGGCGGACCGGACGGAGGCCATCGGGGCGGTGGTGTCGCGGGGCGGGAGGCCAGACCTGGCGGGGGACGCGCTGGAGCGGGTGCGGGCGCCGACGCTGCTCATCGTGGGCGGGGCGGACGACATCGTGCTGGACCTGAACCAGGAGGCGCTGGAGCGGCTGCACTCTCCCAAGGCGCTGGAGGTGATTCCGGGGGCGACGCACCTGTTCCCCGAATCGGGCGCGCTGGAGCGGGTGGCGCGGCTGGCGGGGGACTGGTTCGTGCGTTTCCTCGGCGGCGCGCTGGAACTCGAGGCGAGGCCCTGAGAAATGTCGGCGCGGCGGATGCTCTTCTCGTCTGGGCCGAGTAGAGGCTTGGTGGCCTCCCCTCATGCGGAGTGGTCTTCCAGTGGCTTGACGGGTTCACCTACATTTTCGTGTAGTTCCTGAGCGACGGTTTTTGGCGGCGTCGCTTCCGGAGGTGCGCCGTGTCCACCCATCTTCCTGGGGCTCGCCCTACGAGTGCGGGGTTGAGCCCCTGCGTTGGCGCCTGGGGGACAGGCCCCAGGGGCCGCTATGCGGAAACCGTCATTCGTCACCGGGGCGGCAACCGGCAGGTGGAACTCAGCGACGGCCAGCGCTGGCACTTGCCCCGGGCAAGTCGGCCGCGGACATTCCCGCCGAGGACAAGGTGGGGGACATGCTCCAGGAGGCTGTCACCCAGGCCGCCAAGGAGTGGGGCCCTCATCGCCTTAGCCAACAGGAAAAAGCCGCCATCAGAGACGCAGAGAAGCAGGGCGAATACTGGTTGGCGCGACTGCTGGAGCGAGAGGCCCGGGGGCGGTTCGTGCACGCCAAGGTGGAGGCGCAATTCAAAGGCCGCTTTCGGTTCAACCATCAGGGCGTCGACGTGGTTGATCTGACGAACAACCGCAAGTACGAGATGCTCTCCGGAACGGAGTCGAACCTGGCACGGCACGGCAGGCGTATGGCGGGCGAGTTCTTCCGGATGCTCACCTTCTAAATGGGGCGGTGGCCATGGACCGGTTCGGTAACGTCCACTTCGAGAACGCGGAGATTGAAAACGAGCGGCTGGAGTTGATGGATAAGGAGGCGCACTACTTCCTGGGCCCCAACCTGACGATGAAGAACTGCACCTTCGTGCTGAAGGTGTCCGCCCGGCGCCTCTTCTTCGCTGGTGCGCGCTTCATCAACTGCACCTTCGAGGTGAAGCAGGAACTGAAGAACCACCAGCAATGGCTGGCGGCGTCGCTGAAGGGCTGTCGGTTCAAGGGTCGCTTCTCGGGGTGCGACTTCGGGCACTGGCCCGAGTACATGAGCCTGCCGGGGTTTCAGCACGGCTCCATCGAGGACTGCGACTTCACCGAGGCCCGCCTGGATGGCTGCCGCATCATGGGCTCGGACCCCGCCACCCTGCGCTTTCCCAAGTGGCCCTGCTTCACCATCTTGGACCCCATTGGGCGAGCCCGCGAACTCAACAGCGTCCAGTGGCCGGGACGCTTTGGATCTGTCGTCATCGAGGACCTGTACGACCAACCGCCTTCGACCAAGGCCCTGACACTCTTCGCCCCATCCGAGGCGCAGCGATACGACGCCCACCCGGAAGAATTCCGCGCCATCGTCGAAAGGTTTGACTGCATCCTCTACTGAGGGGCGGTTCGGGGTCGCGCGGGGCCTCGCGGAGAGCCCCCTGTCGAAGGGCCGCGACGCGACCGAACAGTCCCTCACGCGGAGGAGACGTGCTCGCTCGCGGGGGACTGAGGGGCCGGGAGGGCCTCGGGGTTGTCGCCGGGGGCCTTCCAGGCGGGCCCGCGGAACACGAGGCCCAGGCGGACGCGCAGCGGGGCGGGGCGGCGCACGTCGCGCAGGATGGCGGCGAACTCGTGGAATGCGATGCGCACCGGGTTGTATGTCTTCAGGTTGTGGGTGAGGCCGTAGACGGGGCGCTCGTCCTCGGCCTGGAAGGTGCCGAAGAGCCGATCCCAGATGATGAAGATGCCGGCGTAGTTGCGGTCCAGGTAGCGCGGGTTGGCGCCGTGGTGCACGCGGTGGTGCGAGGGCGTGTTGAGCACCCACTCCAGGGGCCCCAGCCGGTTGACCGCCTCGGTGTGGATCCAGAACTGGTAGAGCAGGCTGATGGCCTGCTGGGTGACGATCATCACCGGGTGGAAGCCGAGCAGGGCGAGCGGGGCCCAGAACACCGTGTTCGTCATGGGCGTCCACGTCTGGCGCAGGGCGGTGGACAGGTTGTAGTGCTGGCTGGAGTGGTGCACCACGTGCGAGGCCCAGAAGAAGCGCGACTCGTGATGGATGCGGTGGAACCAGTAGTAGCAGAGGTCGTCGGCGAACAGCAGGGCGACCCAGACGAGCGGCCCGGTGCCCAGCCGCAGCGGGGTGAGCTGGTAGAGCGCGGTGTAGAAGGCGAAGGCGATGCCCTTCCACACCATGTTGATGGCCGAGTAGCCGATCCCCATGGACAGGCTGGCCGCGGTGTCCCGGGCGGCATAGCCCTGGAGGCCCGACTCGCGGTGGCGCCAGAGGTAGAGCCCTTCCACGGCCATCAGGAAGATGAACGCCGGGATGGCGTACAGGGTGAGATCGATGGGCGTGTCGGCCATGGGGTGGCTCCTTGTGCTTAGTCGGGGGCGGAGAAGGCGCGGCGGGAGAGCTGGACGAGCAGGGTGAGCATCCCCCGGTGGTCTGGATTGGGGGGAGGGCCGCGCCGCCCACGGCCGCGCCCTGCACGGCGTTGAGGATGAGCTCGACGAGCGAATCGAAGCCGGGGTGGGCGGCGGCGACCTCGGGGAAGAGCTCACGCGCCACGCGGTGCAGGTGGCGGCGGTGGGGTGGGTCCACCACGCTCAGGGCGGCGGCCAGCTCGGAGTCGGTGCGCGCGGCGACGTACAGCTCGATGGCGGCGAGCAGCTCGGGCCGCTGGTAGATGAACCACAGCCGCTCGATGGCCTCGGCGATGCGATCCTCCGCGGCGGCCGGCAGGTCGGTGAGCTCGGCGCGGTAGCGGGCGATGAGGAGGGGGAAGAGGCGCTCGACCGCCGCGGCCAGCAGCGCCGCCTTGGTGGGGAAGTGCTTGAACAGGGCCCCGTGGGACACCTCGGCGCGCTGGGCGACCGCGATCGTGGTCGTCCGCGCATAGCCCAGCTCCACGAGGCACTCGACGGTGGCGTCCAGCAGCTTCTGGCGCGTGGAATCCCGGCGCTCCTGCTGGGTGCGCCGGGCGGGCGGCGCTCCGTCGATGGGGAGGAAAGAATCGGACATGTCATGAGTATGAGTGGCTCCATCCCAAAAAGAAAGTGAGTGCTCACTTACTGTTTGGGAGCGCTCGTTCCCCTGGATGTAGGTCCGTGGGGCATACCACTTTGGGGGGCAGACAGCGGAAGGGAAGACCCTGGAGCATCCACGAACCTGTCATTCCACCCCATCAGGACGAGGAGGACGCATGATCATCAAGCCAGAAGTGGATGCTCGAGAGCAGGCGCTGATCTTGGAGTTGTTCGATGCGCTCCTCAGTTCCGAGGATCTATCCGAGGCATTCCAGCGAGCGCAGCAGCCGCTGTCTCGCCTGCTCCCCTCGGACTCGATGGCGTTGTGTGTCTCCACTCCGGATCCATCCGTTCCGTACGACTGGCTGCAGGTGAATGCCCCCTTGTCGTTCTTCGCCGAGTACGCGCAAGTCGCGGAAGACGACTTCGTGCGACAAGCGGTCCTTCGCAGTCCCAACAAGGTGATGAGGGACTCGGAGATGCTGTCTCGCGAAGCAGTGAGGCACAGCAAGCTGTATCAGTACTGCCGCAAGACGGGGATGCCGGCGGATTACGCCATGGCGGTCATGTTGGATGTGAACCAGGACTGGCATGGAGGCCTCACCTTGTATCGGGAGGGGCACCGTCCCTTCTCGGATCACGAGCGAGCGCTGCTCCAATGGCTCACGCCCAGATTGGCCAAGACCGTCCGTGACCGGCGGTTCCTGAGTGCTCAGACGAGCCGAGGCCATCTGTTGGACGCGCTCTTCGAGCACCAGGGCGCGGAGTGCATCGTCCTGGTTCCCCCCACGCGGGTCATCCTGCGGGCACCTCGTGCCATGGCGTTGTTGAGGGAATGGTTCGCGCCTTCCGAGTTCGGCCCCATGGATCTTCCGCACGTTCTTGTCGAGCAAGTGTCGCTGTTGTCGCGACAGGAACCCCTCGTGACGTCCCACTGGGATGTCTGGAAACGGGAGCGGCCGGGAATGGACCGGTTCCTGAACGTGGTGTTCGTCCCGCTGCCCTCTGCGTCGGGGCCCAGGCAGTGGGCCGTGGTGCTCAGCGAGATTCCTTATTCCATGCCCTTGCCCCAGGCCTGGCGTTCGCTGCTCACCGAAAGTGAGGCCGAGGTCGTGAGCGGGGTTCTTCAGGGGTGGGAGAATCAAACCATCGCGGAGCATCGTCAACGCGCCACGGGAACGGTGAAGAAGCAGCTGAAAAAAATCTTCGACAAGTTGGGAGTCCATAGCCGGGCCGCGCTCATGTACCGGGCCGCGCTCATCCTTCGGACCACACGCTCGTGAAAGCCCGGCCCACCTCACGCTACTTCCGCTCTTCGATCCGATACAGGGCCACCTGAAAACCCAACAGCCTCAAGTGCGCCGCTTTTCGGACGAGATTGAGCTGGCTGAAGAAGGGAAGGGCTTGCGGCCATTTCGCCTGGGGCGTGGTCGTCATGATCGCGAAGACGACTTCGTATCGGCTGGGATCGGGTCTCTTCGTGGATCTCCCAGCCGCCCGGCGATGACAGGGTTTTGCTCCGCGACCGCCTTCTTGACGTCCTTCCTGAATTTCTCATCTCCGAGGAACGTTTCCGCCGCGACGGTCCCTTGTGAGAACAGATGGCTCAATGATGACGAACGCAGCTTCCGTTTGACGTGAATGAACTGTCCGCTCGCGGAGAACAGGTCGCAGGCTTCGATGGCTGTACGCGCCCCCTTGGCCTTCTTGTTCTTCCTGTCGAGGAGCACCGGTGCTTGCGTGAACCGGCCGCCAGTTCGTTGTAATCACCTTCCTCCTGGTTGGGCTGGGCGACAGGCAGATGCTTGATGTCCTTGACGAGGGCGACCGTATCCTCGAGCGTTTGGGCCGCGAAGGTCTTCTCGACCTTGAACCATTGCCCGGCCGAGAGGATGCACAGCGCTCCTTCTTCGTTCAGTTCCGCGACCAGGCATTTGTAGAGCGACCATCTCTCCGGGAGCAGGGAGGCATCCTCGGAGACCGTGCGGATCTTCTGCTGCTTGAGCGTCTCCAGTGACAAATGGAAGTCCTCCGGTTCCACGCCTTCTCGGCTGGCGAGCGCGGCCGTGCAGTCGCCCAGGTCGAGATCGGTATGGGCCTCCACCGTGCCGAGGTGTTCACCGGGATAGAGGAAGCTCACGTCATTCCATTCGATGACCTCTGGTGGAGCCGTGTATCCGCTCCATGTCATGGGCGTTGATGGCCTGAACCAGCTTGTCGTTGAGACGATCAATGGTGCTCGCATCCCTGATTTGACGGACGTTGTCGACCCACGGGAAGTTCGTCTTGTAGAGCTCGCTCCTGTAGTGCCCGAGGAGCGTCTTGCATTTGTCGGCCAGGTCCGCGAATGCGATGGCGCCCGAGAAGGCGAGTGCATCACGGCCCGTGAGCCGCTTGGCGAGCGACTCATCCGATGGTTCACCGGTCACCGAACCGAGCAGATCCCGGAAGACGTCGACATTGAAGGCCTCGAGTGAGGAACTGCGGCTGACCTGACGCCGGGTATGGACCGTCAACTCCTCGAAGGTGCGCAGGTCGAGGCTGCGCAATTTCCGCTGGTCCACCGTATTCAAGGTGACCTTCAAGCCGAAGTCGATCTCGTAGCTGTCGGGCTTGAGGAGGTGACGTCCTTGTCCGAAGGTCACCGCGAACATTCGAGAGTCCGTCTTGATGAACAACACCGCGGCCGCCGTGGCGCTCTGGGAGAATTCAATCTCCACCGGAAAACCCTCCTTGACGAAGGAGGCCCAGCGCGGCTCCTTGAGCGGCGGCTTCGAGACATGGAGGCTTCCCTCGAACTCGAAGTCCCCCGGAAGGGACCATTCGTCGAGCAGCCCGGCGTCCTTGAGCGCCTCCGCTGGTGACTTGAACTCCTTGCGGATGAGCAGGAGGGTCAGGTTCCGGGTCTTGGTTTTTCGGATCGAACCGGAAGGTGTTTTTTTCATTGCGGCACGGAAGCGGGCGGCGAGGAGATGGAGCAGTGGGGCCGGACAATGGAGGCCGTGGACTCACGCGTCCGGTGAGTTCCCGTGAAGCAAGATGCGCCGCGGGGCCGGACGGTGTCTGTACCTCTTTAGGAGGTAGCGTGCTCCGAGCCTTCCGCGCATCACTGGAGAAGAGCCCCAGGTACAGCGAGCGGGTGGTGCGCGCGGACAGCAGCAGGGCGGACTGCTCGCGCGGGTCCGTCATCGAGCGCAGCAGCCGGGTCAGCTCGGCCACGTGCCCTCCATCCGCCTCTCCGTGCCCGCGCAGGAAGGTGACGGCCTTGTGGATGTTGGGGATGTTCCGGGCCGCGAGCAGCCGCTCCACCGCCTGGGGAGCGCGCCGTTCGGCGAGGTACTCCAGCACGTACGCGGTGCCCAGGAACGCCAGGGGGATGCCGACCAGTGTCGTGTACCGGTTCCAGGAGATGTAGGCGTTGACCGCCGGGCACCGGCCCGCCGCCGTGACCCGCTCGGCCGGCCAGCCCAGGTTCTTCAGATCCGACAGCAGCCAGCGCTCATGGCCCCGTTCCTCGGCGGCCTTGTGCAGGAACAACGCTCCGAGCGCGGAGTGGCTCCCCGAGCGCTTCATGCGCTCGCCCGACTCGATCAACAGCGGCGTCGTCCACCGCACGTAGTGGTAGGCCTGCACCAGGTAGCGGGTGTAGTCGGCCGTGTCGATGCTGCCGTCGAAGAGCCTCCGGGCGGTGGGGTGCGCCTCCAACTCCTCCACCAGCGAGCGCGCCTCGTGCTCCAGGGCCTCCATCCAATCCATCCGTGAATGCGTTCCAGTCAGCGTGTGCATGTACGTCTCCTGTTCGGGGCCGTGGAGCGGTCCCGCTCGTCGAGGTGAAGGGGTGAGGGGAGAGGGGTGACGAAGAGGCGTCCGGTTCAGGACTCGCGGACGTTCAGGGACTCGAGGTGCGCCAGGGTGCGCGCCGGAATCTCATCCAGCGCCGCGACCAGCGGCAGGGAGAAGCGCTGGAAGCCCGAGTCATAGAGCGGGTCGGCGATGAAGCGCGCGCCCATCTTTCGGGCGAAGAAGGACAGGACTCGGGGAAGCCGCAGCCCCTCGAGTTGCCCCCGCCGGGCGCGCTCCCGCTCCAGGTCCGTGTAGAGCGGCGTGTTCGTGGCGGCCGGAGGAAACGGGGAGCGAGGGCCCGGGCCCTCCAGCGCGGACTCATCAAGCCCTGCTGACGGGCTACCTGGGCGGCGATCCGCGCGTCCTCGGCCTCATCCGTCTCCATGTTGGCCGAGGCGATCCAATGCGTCACACCCCGGCGGCGACTCTCCCGGTAGAGCCCGGCCTGCAACCACAGGATCGCCTCGGAGTTGCGCCAGGACTTGAGGATGCACAGACGCGTGGTCTCCGCGAACAGGAGCCCGGGTCCACCCATCGCCGACAAATCCAGCTTGCGCTCCAGGTCGATCCCCAGCCGTCCGCCCATGGCGCGTGCCACTTCGGGGTTGGGCAACAACAACCGCGAGGTGGCCACCGGCTCGTCGCCCGCATAGACGACGAGGTGCACGGTGGTCTCCAGCGTGTCGAAGCAGTTCACCTCCCGGGGCGCGGGCGGAATGGCGCTTCCGAGCAATCCCAGCTCCGCTCCGAAGACGGCCCAGCGGATGCGCAGCGCGTCGTCCAACTGGTGCTGGGTCGTGGCGACGCGACAAGACAGCGGTGTCATGGTTCCCCTCCGTAGGGAATGAGCGACACGGCGTCTCTCCGTGTCTTCTTCCTTTCATTCGCCGCCGGAGGCTCGAGTTCGCCGCGCGGTGTTTTTATGTCGCTCGCGTCTTCCTCCTCCCGGGAGGTGGTGGACTTCTGCCGTGACATTGATCAACCCCACACGTGGGGTGGCGGACTGTGCGTCGAACTCCCCGGTACGGGAGCGAAGGATGCGGCGAGACACCGTGAGCGCGAGGTCGACCGCACCGGCGAGGAGAGAGGATGAGGATGCCACCACGACGAGTACCACCGACAGATGAACTGGACCTGCACAGACGAGCACTTCAACGAGATCCAGTCATCCTGTCTGATCTCTTCGAGTTCTTCGCCGCGCCCGTGAAGCGCCTGCTCGTGGACTGACTCAGGGCGGCTCGGCTTGGCCGTGGGGCATCTCCCCGGAGATGCCCCGCCTTGGGGGCATGCGATAGTGTCGCCCCATGAAAACGCTTCGGCTCTTCGCGGGATGTGTTGTCCTGGGGATGATGGGGTGTGGCGGGGACGCGGACTCGGTCGCTCCGGTGAATGTCCGGGTGGTGGAGGGGGTGACGTCAGGCGAGCGCATCTCGGGCTCGCGGATCCTCCGGGCCACCGCCGAGGACAACTCGGGCACGGTGGCCCGGGTGGAGTTCTCCGTCGCCGGTTCGCCGGTGTGCGTGGACGACATCGCACGGCGCTCGGGTTCGACCTTCTCGTGCACCTGGGACTCGTCCACCACTCCCGCGGGCGATCACCAGCTCACCGTGAAGGCCCAGGACGCCGCGGGCAACAGCGCCCTCTCCGCGCCCATCTCCGTCACCGTCCTGGCGCCCAACCGTGCTCCCACGCTCGGACCGGTGAGCACGACGCGGAAGACCCTCGACGAGGGCTCCGCCGCGAGCCTCGCGGTGACCGCCACGGATCCCGATGGCGACACGCTCACCTACTCGTGGACCCAGAGCCCGTTCGCGCCCCTGGGGACGTTCGCCGAGGGCGGCAACGCCACCCCCTCGTGGACCGCGCCGTTCATCTCCCGCGACACGACCTTCCTGCTGAAGGTGACGGTCTCGGATGGGAGGAGGGTCGACCCAGGGCACGGTGTCGGTCACCGTGGTGAACGTCCCCGCCCTCAACCAGGCACCCATCGTGGACGCGTTCAGCGAGGAGCCCGAGGGGCTCGTCGCGGGCAGGTCGCACTCCTTCTTCATCTCCGCGAGGGATCCGGATGGGGATCCGCTCACCTACTCCTGGAAGACGGAGCCCCCCGGAGCGGGGGTCTTCACCCATCCGAACCAGTCCTCCACCGATTGGCGCTCGGGGGAACTCAGCCAGCCCGCCTCCTATACCCTGAAGGTCACCGTGTCCGATGGTGCCAGCACGGAGACCCGCTCGGTGCCCGTGCAGGTGGGCGTTCCCTCCTATGCCCAGGACATCGAGCCCATCTGGAGTTCGAAGTGCTCGAGCTGCCACAACGGCAATGGCGTCGAGAAGTTGAACCTGCAGGTGGGCAAGTCCCACGCCTCGCTGATGGCGTCGGGGGTGGGGCCGTGTGCCTCGGGTCCTCGGGTTTCGCCCGACCACCCCGACGCCTCCTTGCTGGTGAGGCGTATCAGCGGCGAGGAGTGCGGCATCCGGATGCCCCAGGGCGATTCCGACTACTTCGATTCCAACCCGGGAGAGCTCACCCAGATCCGCTCGTGGATCCTCGCGGGCGCGCTGGACAACTAGCTGGCCCCTGTCGTGCCGTGCCGCGCGGATCGCTTTGACAGCCCAGGTCGCGCGAACCCATGCTCGGCTCACCAGGAGCCTCCATGAGCACCATGCGACCCACCACAGAGATCTACGACGCCATCATCGTCGGCGGACGACCCGCGGGAGCCAGCCTCGCCATGCGTCTGGGCCGCCAGGGCATGCGCGTGCTGATCATCGATCGGGCGAACTTCCCCAGCGCGCCGCCCGTCTCGGTGCCGTTCCTCATGAACAGCTCCATGAGCCTGCTCGACGAACTCGAGCTCCCCGAGTCCGAGTACGCACACGACGCGCCGCGCCTGCGCCACTTCTTCGTCGAGTACAAGGACTACTTCCGCGCCCACTACGCCGTCTCCGAGGTGGGTGGCCGCGATTACATCTACACCGTCGATCGTGAACGCCTCGACGGCTGCCTCTGGAACCACCTCTCCCGTTTCGACTCGGTCACGCGGCTCGAGGGCGCCCACGTCCTCTCGCTCGAGCGCGACACCTCCGGGCGCGTCTCCGGGGTCAAGCTCCGCCTCGAGGACGGCGGGGAGCAGGTGGTCGGGGGCCGCTGTGTCGTCGGCGCCGATGGGCGCTACAGCCTGGTCGCACGTCAGGCCGGTGCGCGCGTCACCGAGCAGCGCACGGATGTCGATACCTCGGTGCTGTATGCCTATTGGTCCGGATACGCGCCCTACGACGCGGAGTCCACCGGCATCCAGATCCACTCCGAGGGGGATGGGTTCTGCATGATCATCATGCCGACCACCCAGGGCCGTGCCGGTGTCGTCTTCCAGGGACGCTCCGACCGCTTCAAGGTGTCCGGTGATGCCCAGACGTATTACCTCGAGGGACTCCGCCGCCATCCCGCGATCTGGCGGCGCCTGGCTCATGCCACCCAGGTGTCTTCCATCCGCGGCATCAAACGGATGGGAAACCTCTACCGTCAGGCGGGCGGTCCCGGTTGGGCGCTCGTCGGTGACGCCTTCCACCAGAAGGACTCCATCGACGCGCAGGGCATCTATGACGCCCTGCTCGAGAGCAAGCTGCTCGCGGCCGCGCTCGTCGATTGGAAGCAGGGCGCCCTGAGCTGGGAACAAGCCATCGAGCGCTACGAACGGGAGGCACTCTCGGCCACCCGCGCCATGTTCCACGCCACGCTCGACCGGGTGAAGCGGGAGATCTACACCGAGCTTCCCCCTGGGCCGCCCGGAGCGTGCTCCGGTGGACGATGACCGACGGCGAGTACATGCGGCGCTTCTCCCTCCTGCTGGCGCGCCGGATCGACCCGGAAGGGTGGGCCCCGCCTGGCGTTCTTCTCGGGGCCGTGGCGCGTGGCCTCACGAGCGATTTGCGCCGGCTCGTCTCCAGCCCGCGCGGCCGAGCGTGAACCCAGACAGACACCTCACGGGCGCGTCCGCGCGCGCACCATGCGCCGCACGGCCTCCACGAGCTCGGACTCCTTCAGGGCCGCGAAGCCCAGCCGCACGGCGGGCACGGGACGCCCGTCGAAGCTGTAGGTGCTCCCCGGGGTGAAGAGCACGCCTTCCTCCCGTCCCGCGCGGGCCCAGGCGTCGGCATCCACGTCTGGCGCGCACCGTGCCCAGAGGGCCATGCCCCCCGCGGGTGGCGAGACGGTGAGCGCCCCTCCAGCTCCCGCTCGAGCGCCCCCACCAGGGCATCGCGCCGGTCCCGGTAGACGCCTCGGAGCTTGCGCACGTGGCGCTGCACCTCGCCTTCCTCCAACAACTCGGCCACGGCCAGCTCCACGGCGAAGTCCCCCTGCCGATCCACTGCCTCGCGCACCCCGAGTGCGTGCTCCAGGAAGGGGCGTGGCGCGGCGAGGAAGCCCAGGCGCAAACCGGGCGCGAGCACCTTGGACAGCGTGCCCACGTACAGCACCAACCCGTCCCGATCCGCGCTCGCCAACGGCAGCACGGGGTGGCCGTCGTAGTGGAACTCGTGATCGTAATCGTCCTCGAGGAGGGCCACGCGGTGGGTGCGCGCCCACGCCATCAACGCGAGTCGCCGCGCCGGGGAGAGGGTCACGGTGGTGGGGTAGTGGTGGTGGGGCGTGAGGTACACCGCGCGCACCGGCGTGCGCCGGCGGAGCGTCTCGAGTGCCTCCACGTGCAGTCCCTCGCCATCCACCGGGATGGGCGCGAGGCGGGCACCGGCGAGCTGGAGCGCGTGCCGGCGGGACGGTAGCCAATGGCCTCCACCGCCACGGTGTCCCCGGGGCGCAAGAGGGTGCGCGCCACCAGATCCAACGCTCCCTGGCTGCCCCGGGTGATGATGAGCTCGTCCGCGTGGACGGCGAGCCCGCGCAGGGAGGAGAGCATCTCGGCGAGCGCGGCGCGCAGGCGTGGGTGGCCGCGCGCGTCGCCGTAGCCGAGCAGCCGCTTGCCACCGAGCTTCAACGCCCGGCGGTAGGCGCGCGCGAGGGTGGAGGAGGGGAGGAGCCGGACGTCGGGCTCGCCTCCCGCCATGACGAGCGCGCCGCGCGGTGCCTCGATGCGCTCACGGCGAAGGGGGGTGGCGGAGGAGAGGGGAAGCCCACCCGTGAGGGCATGGCCCCACGGGGGACGCCGGTGGTGGAGCGGGCGGGCATGTCCGGCAGCGTGGGAGAAACGGAGGTGGCCCGCGCCGCCGAGGTGATGACCCAGCCCTGCGTCGCCAGCTCCTGGTAGGCGGCGAGCACCGTGTTGCGGTGCACGCCCAGGGACTTCGCGAGGGTACGGCTCCCGGGCAGTGGCGCGCCGGGCGGGAGCCGGCCGCGGCGGATGTCCTCCTCCAGCGCGCGGGCGATGCGCACGAAGAGGGGGTCGGTGACGGCGCATGGAGGTCGAGTGTCAGGTCCCAGCCCTTCATGGGTGGGAGCCTGCTCCGGACGGTGGGCACTGGTCCATCGGAATTGGAGGAACTGGGTCTGTTGGATGGACCAGTTCGGGGGGATGAATGGGTGCATGAACACACCGCCTCCCAGTGAACGCGGCACCGTCCGCCGGCTCCCACAGCGCGCCTCCTACGAGGAGGCCGTCATCCACTCCATCCTCGATGAGGGCCCGGTGGCCCACGTGGGGGTGGCGGTGGAGGGCCAGCCGTATGTCATTCCCATGGTCTACGGCCGCGGCGGTCGGCACCTGTACCTTCATGGTGCCTCGGTGAGCCGGCTGGCCCGGCAACTCGCCCAGGGCGTACCGGTCTGCGTCACGGTGACGTTGCTGGATGGCCTGGTCCTCGCGCGCTCCGCGTTCCACCACAGCGCGAACTACCGCTCCGTGGTGGTGCTCGGCACGGCGGCGCTGGTGACGGACGACGAGGAGAAGACGCGGGCGCTCGAGACCATCACGGATCACGCCCTGCGCGGCCGCTGGGCCGAGGTGCGCCCACCCAACGCCCAGGAGCTGAAGGCGACGTCCGTGCTGCGACTGCCCCTGGACGAGCCTCGGCGAAGGTCCGCACTGGACCGCCTCGCGACGATGACGAGGATCTGCCGCTGGAGTGTTGGGCGGGGTGCTCCCGCTGCGCCTGCTGGCCCTTCCACCCGAGCCCGCTCCGGATCTCCGCGCGGGTATCCAGCCTCCCACGTCCCTGTTCGAGTACCGCGCCCGGCTGGGGTCTTCGTGAACCCCGGGTGAACCACCGGGCTGGACGAGCCGTCAGCGGCTCGCTGGTGCCGAGGAGGACGATTCGGGGCCTCGCCCACTGGCTCGCTGGGCAACCCGGGTCTCCGCCTGGGGGAGGGTGGAGCCATGTTCATCCATCAATCAACCATCGTCCGGGCGCTTCGGTGACAGGGGCGGGCATTCGTGGTTGCGTCGCCCGAGCGGTGCCGAATGACGAGCCCATCCCGGATTCCTGAGTCCTCCGAAGAAGAGCTGAAGCGCCTGCGGCTCGGACAGTTCCTCCAGTTCATGCTGCCCATCGCGGTGGGCTTCCTCCTGCTCTACGCCGTCTTCGCGGTCGTGCTGCGCAGCGTGTCCCTGGTGGGAGGAACGGGGGCGGTGCTGGTGTATACGCTGGCGCTCGCGCGCTCCCGGCGGCTGGCGGCCCAAGGGCACTCGGAGCGTGCGGCGCTCCTGAGTGGCTACGCCCTGCTGGTGATGGTGGCCCTCGGGGCGATCTTCGTGCACTTCCTGTTCGCCGCCCTGGTGGTGATGGCCATCGCCGGGGTCGTGCTGGTGCAGCCCTATGCCGAGCGGCCCGCGCTCGCCCGCTACATGTTCGCCGCTTTCGGCGTCGTCGCCTGGGTGGTGGGGGTGGATGTCCTCCTGCCGCCGCTCGTCGAGCAACCCCCGCCAGCGCTCCAGCGCTGGGTGATCGCCCTGGCGGAGCTGGCGAGCGTGGGGCTGATGCTGCGGATGATGTGGGTGGATGCGCTCCGGCTGCGCCAGAGCCTGGCGCGCGCGGAGCAGGCGGTGGCCATCCGGGACGAGTTCCTCTCGGTGGCCAGCCACGAACTCAAGACACCGCTCACGCCGCTCAAGCTCAAGCTGCAGGCGCTCCGGCGCGAGCTCGCGGCGACCTCTCCTTCCGCCTCCCCCGAGCGCAGCCTGGGCCACATCGAGATGGCGCAGCGTCAGGTGAAGAAGCTCGTGGAGTTGGTGGATGACCTGCTCGATGTGTCGCGCATCGGCGCGGGACGGTTGGAGTTGCACCCCGAGAAGGTGAATCTCGCGGCGCTGCTCCAGGAGGTCGTGCGGCGCTTCGAACCAGAGGCCGCCCGCGTCGGGTCCGCCCTCGAGCTGGAGGCCCCCCAGCCGCTCATGGCCTGGGTGGATCCCTTCCGGTTCGAGCAGGTGCTCGACAACCTGCTGTCCAACGCCCTCAAGTACGGGGCGGGCAAGCCGATCCGGGTGCGGCTCGAGCCGCTGGCGGGACGCGCGCTGATGACGGTCCGCGACGAGGGCATTGGCATCCCCAGCGCGGCGCTCGAGCGCATCTTCCTCCGTTTCGAGCGGGCGGTGTCCGGCAGGCACTACGGCGGCCTGGGGCTGGGGCTCTACATCACCCGGAAGATCGTCGAATCGAGCGGCGGCGGTATCGTCGCGTCCAGCACTCCCGGGCAGGGCGCCACCTTCACGGTCGACCTGCCTCTGGCGCGGGAGGATGCGCCGGAGGCCACTTCCGTGGCCTCGCCGACCGGTTCGAGGCTCGCCTCTCGTGAGAGGCGCCAGCTCGCGAGTGGCGCTCCCGCGCTTCAACCGCGGGAGCGCCACGTCACTGGGGCCTGGCGACCTGGACCTCAGGTGCTCACGGCCCGGCGAGCAGCTCGACCTCGGCGAGCGTCATGCCCGCCGCGCCGGTCAGCTCGAGGCGGTAGTACGCGTAGGTGCCAGGGGTCGCGACCCGGAAGGCGCGCGTCTGCGTGCGCCAGCGGAACGTCTGGGCGTCGCGCTGGTCGAGCGTCGTGAAGTTCACCCCGTCGTTCGAGCCGCTCAGCGTCCAGCCGGTCGGGTCGACCGTGCCGGTGCCCCCCGACGTCAGCGTGTAGAAGGTGACCTGCCGCCCTCCCGAGGCGAACTGGTACTGCAGCACGGGATCCGCCGCGGTGAAGCTCACGCTCGTGGCCGAGGTGTCATCGAAGAGCTTGCGGATGTCGGTGTTGTCGTTCGACGTGGCCGTGCCGCCCGTCGCCGTGTCGCGCAACGGGTTGGGGGCGTTGCCATCGGTGGTGATCGAGGGCGGAGCGTCCTCGGCACCGGTGCCCCACGCGGAAGGGGCGGGGCCCATATCGAAGTCGAGCGTGATGCCGGCGGTGAGCTGCTCGTGCGTCAGGTAGGTCTTCGTCTGCGCCTGCCCGTTGACCTTCAGCGCCTGCACGTAGACGTTCCTCGGGCCGTTGTTCGGCGCGTTGATGGTGATGTCCTTGCCGTTCTCCAGGTGGACGACGGCCTTGGTGAAGAGCGGTGAGCCGATGACGTAGTGCTCGCTGCCCACGCCGAGCGGGTAGAAGCCGAGCGCGCTGAAGAGGTGCCACGCCGACATCGCGCCGTTGTCCTCATCGCCGAGGTAGCCCTGGCCGATGTTGCTCCCGACGAAGAGGCGAGCGAGCGCGTCGCGGACCTTCTCCTGCGTCTTCGCCGGCTGCCCGGCGTGGATGTACATGTACGGGATGTGGAACGAGGGCTGGTTGCTCAAGCCGAGCTGCCCCATGCGCACGTCGCGCGCCTCGACCATCTCGTGGATCACCCCACCGTAGCCGCCGCCGAAGGTCGCCGTCTCCGGCGTGGCGAAGAACTGGTCGAGCTTCGTGGCGAGCCCGGCCCTGCCGCCGTACAGGGCCGCGAGGCCGAGGCCGTCGTACGGCGCGTCGAAGGCCATGTTCCAGCCGTTGGTCTCGGTGTAGTCGTTGCCCCAGAGGCGCGGGTCGTAGTCCGCCGCGGACGTCACGAACTCGCCGCTCGCCTTCCTCCCCTGGAAGAACTTGATCGACGGATCGAACAGGTTCACGTACTGCCGCGAGCGATCGAGGAAGTACTCCGCGTTCTCGACGAACTCCTGGTGGCGGGGGTGGCTCGTGTCCGCGGAGAGCACGCGCGCCATGTTCGCGATGCCGAAGTCGTTCAGATAGCCGGCCATCGCCCACGACAGACCCGCGCCCACTGAGTCCGGGGTGTAGCCGAGGAAGAGCGACGACTCGAGCCCCTTGCGCCCCACGCCGTTGCTGGTGGGCCGGACCGTGGCGTTGCGCAGGGCCGCGTCGTAGATCGCCTCCACGTCGAAGTTGCGCACGCCCTTCACGTAGGCGTCGGCGAAGGCGACATCCGAGCTCGTGCCGGTCATGAGATCGGCATAGCCGGGCGAGGACCAGCGCGCGATCCAACCACCTTCCCTGTACTGCTGCGCGAAGCCGTCGATCAGCTCGCCCGCGGAGGTCGGCGTGAACAGCGCGTAGGCCGGCCAGGTCACCCGGTAGGTGTCCCAGAAGCCGTTGTTCACGTAGATCTTGCCGCTCACGATCTTCGCGCCGGTCTGCGTGGGCGTGTTGGTGCCGCTCGCCGTCACCGGGCTGGCGTGCGCGTAGACGGGCTCGGCCGCGGTGCCGGTGTTCTCGAAGCCCGAGTTCGGGTAGAGGAACAGCCGGTACAGGTTGGAGTAGAGCGTGGTGAGCTGGTCCGCACTGGCGCCCTGGACCTCGATGATGCCGAGCTTCTGGTCCCAGAGCTTCTGGGCGCGCGCCTTCACGTCATCGAAGCGGTCGCTGTCCGCGATCTCGAGCGCGAGGTTCTTCTTGGCCTGCTCGACGCTGATGAGCGAGGTGGCGATGCGCATGGTCACGGTGCGGTCGTCCGCCGGGACGGTGAAGCGGAAGTAGCCGGTCACGTTCGCGCCGCCGCCACCGGAGAGCATGCCGCTGGTGGCCACCGGCCGATCGAACGTGGCGTAGATGAAGATTCGCGTGGCGCCCGTCGACAGTCCGCTGCGCGCGTCGGAGTAGCCCGTGATCGTGCGCGCCGAGGGGTCGAGGGTGAGCCCGCCATTGTTGTCGACGTTGTCGAAGAGGAGGCTCGCGTCGTCGCCAGGGAACGTGAAGCGGAAGAGCGCGGCGTGGTCGGTGGGGGTGAGCTCGGCCTGGATCCCGTTGTCGAACTTCACGCCGTAGTAGTAGGGCCGCGCGATCTCGTTCTCGTGTTGGAAGGCGAGGGCGCGCGTGGCGCGGTTGGCGCTCGGCGTGTCACTGGCCGCCGAGGGCATGACCTGGAAGCTCTGCCGGTCACCCATCCACGGGCTCGGCTGGTGGCTGAGGGAGAGCGCCTGGAGCGTCGGGCGGTTGTCCGCGTTGTTGCCGCGGTGGTACTCGTACAGCCAGCCCGCCGTGCCCGCGTTGGTCACCGGGGTCCAGAAGTTGAAACCGTGAGGGATCGCCGTCGCGGGGAAGTTGTTGCCGCGCGAGTAGCTGCCGCTCGAGTGGGTGCCGCGCAGGGTGGTCACGTGGTCCGACAGATGCGCGGGGGGCGTGTGAACGGGATTGGCCGTGATCCGCACGTCGTCGATCCAGCCGCCGAAGTGGGTCACCGGCCCCTGGGGTTGGTCGTAGCCGATCAGGATGCGCTTGATCGTCTTGCCGGCGGCGACGTCACCGATGCGTGAGACCTTGTAGTTCCACTCGTTGGGGTAGAGCGTGCGCGACGCGCCCTGGCCCGTGGGGCTCAGCACCGCGTGGTGCTGATCCACGGCGTTCAGCTCGCTCAGGTAGGTGCCGTCGTCGAAGGCGAGATCGAGCGCCGCGTAGGTGCTCGGGTAGTTCGGGTTGTCCGTCGCCGCGTCGACGAAGAGCAGATACGACAGCTCCGTGGTCGGCGTGACCCGCACGTCGACGTCGAAGAGCTTGTTGTACGAGTAGCCGCGGCCCTTCTCCGTGACCGCGCCCGTGAAGCGCAGCGCATGCGTGCCGGTGAACCCGGCGCTGCGCTTGGAGTTCCACGAGCCGCGAGGGCCCTTGCCGACCACGCTCTTCATGTCGGTGACCGGCGGCGGAGAGTCATCACCATTGGAAAGCACCAACTCGGCGATCTGCAGGATGCTCGCGCCGCGGTTGGCGGTGACGTTGAACCGGTAATAGGAATAGGCGGTGGTGTTGGCGAACGTGTAGGTTTTGGTCTCGAAGCGATTGGTGAACGACTCGTTGCCGCGCTGGTCGATCACGGTCCAGCTCGTTCCGTTCTGCGAGCCCTCGAGCTTCCAGGTGGCGGGGTCTCGCTCGGCCGCGTCATTGGCGGACGAGAGGGCGTAGCGCTTCACGGCGATGGGCTGCTTGAGCTTGAACTGCACCCAGCCCGTGCTCGTGAACGTCAACCACTTCGAGTTCACATCCCCGTCGGCGATGAGGTCCGCGGTCTCGTTGGGAGGGTTGTCGCCGTTGGCGGTCAGCTCGGCCACCTGCTCCATGATGTTGCCGCGGAGCCCCGTGTCCGGCGTACCGGTGATCCCGGAGGACTTCTTCTGTCCCGCCGCGTCGAGCTCGACCGTGGAGCTCCAGGTGGGCTGAAGCTCCGTGTCCTCGAATGAGGTGTAGAAGTCGGGCGGGAGAGGCTCGCCAGGGGAACCGCCATCGGTCCCCGCGTCGGTATCGGAGCCCGCGTCGGTTCCCGGGGGCGGGGAGCTGGAGGGCCGCAACCAATGGTCGAGACCACGGCGATGGAGAACAAGAGAGAGCGAAGGATCATGCGTGAACCCTTGGGGGCTTGAGGGGCCGCTCATCCTAGACGAAGCACTCTCTCCGGGGCGCCGCGTAAAACGCGGGAGCGCCAACAAACCGGGTCGGGCTCACCCGGGTTCAGTACTTGGAGATGTTGACGTCCTCCAGGAACACCTTCTTCACGGGCACCTTCTCCTTCTTGGTGGAGAGGATGACGTTCTTGTTCTTCTTCTCGTCGAACTGGAGCTTCTCGGAGATCTGTTGTCCGGTGAGCAGGTTGGTGCTGGTCTTCTGGGTGCTGCCGGTCGCCCGGTCGACGTGCTCGATGTCCTCGCCGATGAGCAGGAAGCGTTTGTCCTTGGGCTCGAAGCGGAAGCGCAGCAGCGAGTGGGTCATCTCCCGCGAGCCGCTGCTCTGCTCGACGAGGAGGACGCCCTTCTGCAGCTTCACCTGTCCCACGGCGCCCGGGGTGCTCAGCGTGCCCGCGCAGGTGGTGCAATAGAGGACCTGGTTGGAGGCGCCCGCCCGGCGCAGCGTCGCGCCGTCGGTGAGCAGGACGAGCAGGGCGCGGGCGTGCTCGATCGCCGCTCCCTCGGAGTCGCTGTCCGGCCCCGCTTCGACCAACTGGAGGACGACGTCCTCGCCGCCATTCTTGTCGAGGTCCCCGCGCACGGTGTCCTCGATCTTCCAGCCCGGGGGAACGAAGTCCTGGGGTGTCTTTCCCTGCTGGGGCACCTTGGAGAGATCGAGGGGCGTGGGCTCCTGCGCCAGGGCGGGAAGCGACAGGGAGAGCAGCAGGCCGAGGACGGTGGGTGTCATTCGCATGCGCGCAGCTTGCCCGATTCCATCTGGGTGCCAAGGGCGAGGACTGGGCGTACACGGCGGGGCTGTACCAGCTCAGAGGACGTTGCCGCAGCGCTTGCAGTGGCGTGCGTCCAGGTCGTGGCCCTCGAGGCCGCAGCCGGGACAGGCGCGCGGATCGATGGCGTGCTGCCGGGTCGCCTGGGCGAGCTCCACGGACACGATACCCGTGGGCACCGCGAGGATGCCATAGCCCATGATCATCAACACCGAGGCGATGAACTGTCCGGGCACCGTCTTGGGCGACAGGTCTCCGTAGCCCACCGTGGTCATCGTCACGACGGCCCAGTACATCCCACGCGGGATGCTGTCGAAGCCGTTGGCGCTCCCCTCCACCATGTACATCACCGAGCCCATGATGACGACCGTGCTCAGCACGGCCCCGAGGAAGACGATGATCTTCTGCCGGCTGGCCCGCAGCGCGGTGAGCAGCACGTCCGCCTCCCCGAGGAAGCTGGCGAGCTTGAGCACGCGGAAGACGCGCAGCAGGCGCAGCACCCGCACCACCAGCAGGGACTGCATGCCGGGCAGCACCGGGCTCAGCACCGAGGGCAGGATGGCCAGCAGGTCCACCAACCCGAAGAAGCTCGACGCGTAGAGCAGGGGCCGGTTCACCGACAGCAGCCGCAGCACGTACTCCAGCGTGAAGAGCACGGTGAAGCACCACTCGAGCACGCGGATGGCCTGCCCATACTGGATGCGGATGGACTCCACGCTCTCGAGCATCACCGCGAGGACGCTGAGCACGATGGCCCACAGCAGTCCCACATCGAAGGCGCGACCGGCGGGGGTGTCCGACTCGAAGATGATGGTGTGCAGCCGCGCCCGGAGTCCCGACGGAGCGCTCTGCTCGGATGGATGTGGCACGAGGGCAGTCTAGCCCTCCACGGCGTGGCGGGGGCGGAATGCTATCCGCCCGCCGCGACCCGCCAGCTCCTGCGATCCCGCCTTGGAGATGCCGGGTGCATGCAACTGGCGCCGGTCTTCCTTGCCGTCCTTAGTTGGGACCGCCGTGGGTGCCGGACTCGCCCGTGTTGCGCTGGCCGGCCCCCACCGGAGGTGCTCAGCGCTTCTTGGCCGACTTGCGAGCGGTGGCGGTCTTCACGGCGCGCGCCACGGTCTTCTTCGCCGCGACCGCGGCCCGGGTCACCACCTTGCGTCCGATGCTGCTCACCAGCACCGCGGCGGTCAGCTTCTTGCGCGCGGGGGCCTTTGTCTCGCTCTGCGCCCGTTCCTGACGGGTGGAGGCCTTGGCGGCGACCTCGCCCGTTGTCACCTTCCGGGCGGACCTCGGCCTGGGTGGCCGCGGGCTTCGCCTGGGCGGGCTTCGCCTGGGTGGTGGCCTTCTTCGCCTTGGCCGCGGGGACCTTGGGCTCGGTGCGCTTCTTCGCCGCGCGGGCGCGGTAGCGCTTCACGGTCTCGGCGTGGGCCTGTCCATAGCCAGCGGGCGCGTCGGGCAGGGCCGCCTTCTCCTCCTCCTTGGTGAGGGCGATCTTGTGTTCTTCATTGCCGAGCCGGGGTCCCGAGCCTTTGTAGGTCTGCGCGGGTTGCTGCGACAAGAAGGGTTCGAAACTGTAGGTTCTCCCCATGGCGGTCTCCTGCCTGCGTGACTGAGCTTTTAGAGAAATAAGGAGTGGTCCTTGATTTTGGAATGGGCCCTCGAGGATCCTCGCTGTCCCCGTACCAGGATTCCTCTTCTTCCCCGTCCAGGTAGCGCACCACGAGGCCCGCGGGCTTGTGCTGGCGAGCCAGCCTGCGCCCGCCATGGATGGCCTGGGTCACGTTGGGATATCGGGCGAGTTGACGACTGCCCTCGAGCCGGACGTACCAACCCCGGCCGTCCGCCGCCACGAGCACCCGCCGTCGGTGCGTGGCGGAGCCCACCTCGTGCTGCTCGCTCTCCATGCGTCTTGCCAGGCTCATGGAAGCAAACTGTCAACCCGGGGCGGAGGTCGCATTGTCCCAGGGATCAGGGGCGAGCGGATTCAGGTCGCCCGGGAGAGCACCCACACGCGTGGAGGGCTCGAATGACGCGGCCCCGGGACACCACGGCCCCGGGGCCCTCCTCGTGTCCGGCGTCAGCGGTTGATGTCGTCTTCGCCCGTGCCACTCGTGCTGCCGCCGGAGCCCACGCCGCTGGAGCCGCCCAGGTCCCTGCGCGAGTCCGTGCTTCCGGTGTCGGAGCCGCCCACGTCACTGCTGGTGCCGGAGCCGCCCAGGTCACTGTCCACGCCCGAGGGGTCGGGGCTGAAACCGCCCGGTTCACTGTTCACGCCCGAGCCGCCAATGTCGCCAGCACCCGTTCCTCCGGTGCCTCCGCCCGTGGTGTCGCCACCGCCCGTGGTGCCTCCGGTCGTTCCGGTTCCGGTCGTTCCAGATCCGGTCGTGGAGCCAGATGTATCGGTCCCGGTCGTTCCTTGATCCCCAGCACCGCCCGCCGTCTTACAGCCCACGCCGAAGAGCAGAGCCGCGGACAACGCACCGACCACCACCGTCTTGATGTGTTTCATGTGCTTTCCTCTCCTCCAGTTGGACCCCCGTGAGGCTAGGTATGGCTCCGCACGGGTGCATTGGTCGTGAAGACAGGCGTCACGCTCGGTGGTGGTGCCGTCTGTCGTCCCAGCGGGCTTGCGGCCTGGAGGAGGAATGGCTGCTGGGAATAGAATGGGATGACCCGAGGGAAGGGGCCAGTAGACCCCTTGCCCAAGTGACGATGGCTCGGGTTCTTCCTTGCCCTCCGAGGGATGAGGCGTTTGGTCGCGGCGTCTGATCGGAAGGGTGAGGCCCGGCGCGCGAAGCCGGGTGACTTCGCGCGCCGGCCCGGTCCGGCTACTTCCAGGTGTCGTTGAGGGTCGCGGTTCCCGAGGCGGGGATCGTGGTCGCGCGGTTGGCGCCGCTCTCCCAGGTGACGTTCCCGGAGCCGTCCTTCTTGATGTACTTGTACTCGAGGGCCGTCGAGCCGGGCAGGCTGAGGGTCACGCTCCACTTCGGGTAGCTGGCCGAGGAGAGGAGGATGGGCGGCGCCGGTGTTCCAGTTGCCGATCGCGGCATGGTTGCCCACGAGGTAGATGTTCTGTCCCACGACGGTGCTGGCCGTCACGTTGAAGGTGACGGAGGTGGCCGAGGTGGTGTTCGTGGTGACGCTCAGGGCGGTGCTCTGCGCGGAGGCATTGCCCGCGGTGTCGCGAGCGCGCACGGTGTAGCGGTAGGCCGTGCCGGCACTCAGGTCGCTGTCGGTGTAGCTGGCGGAGACGGGTGAGCCCACCAGCGCGCCATCGCGGTACACGTCATACCCGGCGATGCCGCTGGCGTCCGTGGAGGCGCTCCAGGTGAGCGACACGGAGGAGGACGTCTTGGACGCCGCCGCCGGCCGGAGGGGACGGAGGGCGGGGTGGTGTCGAGCGCGGGAGCCCCGGGGGTGACGACGCCGTCCTTCACCGTGGAGATGCCCACGGGCAGGAGGTAGTTGATGCCCTTGTTGTTGTCCCAGGTGCCCTTGCCATCGTTGAAGACGCACTCGAGCTGGGTGGCCGCTCCCAGGTTGACGGTGTATTTGGCGTAGCCCGGCACCTCGGAGTTGGCCATGACGTTGCCGGGCGCGGTCGTCCACACGCCGCCGCCGATGCGGAAGTGGATGTATTTGAGGGTGAAGTTGTTGTTGGAATAATAGACGGTGGCGCTGTTGCCGGCCTGGGTGGTGACGGACAGGGCGGAGCTGGGCGCGGAGACATTGCCCGCCGCGTCCCGGGCGCGCACGGTGTAGCTGTAGGCGGTGCTCGGCGAGAGGCCGGTGTCCGAGTAGGTCGTGCCCGGGACGGACGCGACCTGGGTGCCGTTGCGGAGCACCTCGTAGCTCGCGACGCCGTAGTTGTCGGTGGAGGCCGTCCAGGCGAGGGCCACCGAGGAACTCGTCGTGCCCGACGCCGTCAGCCCCGAGGGAGTGGAGGGCGGGGTGGTGTCCGGCGTCAGGGTGGCGACGGTCAGGGCGGTGCTCTGGGCGGATGCGTTGCCGGCCGCGTCCCGGGCGCGCACGGTGTAGCTGTATTGCGTGCTCGAGGAGAGGCCGCTGTCGGTATAGGTCGTGCCGCTGCTCGAGCCCACCTGGGTGCCATCGCGGAAGACGTCATAGCCGCTCACCGCCACGTTGTCCGAGGACGCGCTCCAGCCCAGGGTCACCGAGCGATCCGTCTTCGCCGTCGCGGTCAGTCCCGAGGGGACGGAGGGCGCGGTGGTGTCCACCACGAGGAAGGGATGGGTGCCCTGCACCGTGCCGTTGGGATCCTCGATGTACTTGCCGCCCACCAGGTTGTACCGGCCCGAGCCCACGTAGACGGACTGGATTTCCCCGCGGGTGACGTTGCCCCGGCTGTCGGTGGCCTCGATGTAGTAGTCGAGGAGCTGGTCGCGGTAGTTGCCCAGGTAGACGTAGTAGAGATCTCCGATCTCCTGCGCGGGCACCTTGGCCATGACGGGCAGGTAGGCCGGCTGCCAGGAGACACCATTCATCACGGGCTTCAGGTCGCGCCGGGTGAGCGGGTAGTCCACCCAGGCGCCCACGCGAGCGGGGTCGATGTTGGGAACACCCGCGGCCTTGAGCGCCGCCGGGTCATAGACCTTGGGGGTGTTGTCGAGCGGGTCGATGCTCTTGTTGGTGTGCACGCGGACGCGGGCCTTGATGGAGGAGATGCCGCTCACGTCGTAGGCGTAGGTGTAGAGGGCGAAGTGGTTGTTGAAGAAGTGGAGCGTCCAGCCCTCGGACTTGTCGGTGTTGGCGCTGCCGGGGTTGTAGGGCCAGCGCTGGGCCCACCAGACGGAGGGGCCCGTTTTGTCCTGGGCGAGGCGCTGCTGCACGTAGGGCTTGGAGAAGTAGAGGGATTGATTGAAGGACAGCGTGGGCTTGACGTTGTCGTCCTGGTTCTCGTCGTAGTAGCCGAAGCCCGAGTCCATGGCGGGCAGCAGGAAGTACCAGGCGAGCTCGGCGGGGTTGGCGCCGCCCGCCCAGTCGTTGTTCACGTCGCCCTTGACGGGGAAGGACATCATCCACGGGTTGAGCTGGTTGCCCGTGTGGGTGATCTGCTTGTCGAGCGCGGAGGTGGGAGCCCAGTGGTTGGGGTGCGCGCCGAGCCAGATCTGCTCGGCGGTCTTCGCGTAGTTGAGGGCGGCCTGGAGCAGGGCGAAGTTGCGCTCGAGGTAGTGCCAGCCGTGCTCGAGGGAGACGGTCATTCCCTCCTGCACGCCGCTGAGGTTCGTCTTGGGGGAGAGATTGAGGCCGGTGGCGGCGTTGAAGGCGGGGAACTGACCCTTCCAGATGCCGAAGGGCAGCTTCCAGTGGTGCCACTGGGGATCCGAGGAGGAGTCGCGCGTGTCCACCCACGAGCCGTCCTGGACGTGCACCACGTCGGTGGAGGCGGGGGTGTGGTTGACGAGGTACTCGGAGATGCCCACGCACTGCACGCCATTGGCGCAGGTGACGGAGCGGCCGTTGTACCAGGTGGAGTCGGAGCCAGCGCGTCCGCTCGAGTTGTCACCATCATGCGCGATGACGAAGAACTGCCGCTGGGGAACGAGTCCCTCGAAGCTCTTGAGGTTGACGACGTCGACGGTGGCCTCGCCTTCCCAGCCCTCGAGCCAGGAGCCATTCTGGTTGACGGGGACGCCGACGATGCGCGACTCGGAGCCCGTGGCGGGGTCCACGTAGCGCACCCAGTGAGGAGTGGACGCGAAGGGGTACTTGTTCTTGATGACCTGCTGCTCGTGGGCCATCTGCGCGCTCACCCAGGAGCCCACGGAGCTGGTGTTCTGGAGGTCGGCGCGATTGGGCGGGGAGACGAGCGTGTCGGAGCCCGGATCGTTGAGGTAGGGGTAGTCCTTGAGGGTGCGGGAGAAGTGGTTGTCGCCGATGACGGCCCACTGCACGCCGAGCTTGGAGAGGGTGGGGATGAGGCGCTCGGAGAAGCCGAGCTCGGTGGGGAAGAAGCCCTTGGAGGACTGGAAGGAGCCGCCGAGGAAGTAGGGCTGGGCGAGCGTGGCGCTCTGGTAGATGAGATCCTTGAGGAAGTAGTCCGGGCCGACCAGGGGCCCCATGGAGTGGTGGCCGGTGAAGTGGATGAGGTCCAGGGTGCGGTTGCCCGCGGGGGTGAGCAGGGTGCTGTAGCGGTCCTTCCAGGAGGAGCCCCAGCTGAGGTTGTCGTAACCGGGGACGTTCTTCAGGGTGACGAGATCCTGGACATTGTTCACCACGGCGCCGGACATGGTGACGTGCACCGCCGGTGGGGGCGTTGGTCTTCATGTCCGAGGCGACGCTCGGGGGCCAGTACAGGTAGGCGCCCGTCTTCGCGTTGTGCGAGTAATAGGTGACGAGGTCATCGTGCGGCATGGGCGCGCCCGATGGCAGGTAATACGTGTAGTTCGACGGGGGTTCTTCTTCAGGTTGATGACCTGCGCGTCATACATGTACCGGACGGGGCCGCCGGTGGGCGTGGACGCGTATTGGCTCAGGTCGTAGTAGGCCCAGAAGTTGGGCATGTGGTTGTGGTAGACGTGGGCGGCGGCGATCTGCGCGCTCGCGGGCGTGGCGCACAGCAACAGCGCCGACAGGACGGGTCCTATCGACTGCTTCACTCGATGCATGGGAGTTCCTCTGGGGTAAGAGGAGGCGCACCCTAGTGGAGCCGTCCTGGCCTTTCTCGTTTACTCAGGAAAAATGGATTGCCGCATCGCGGCAATCGCTCGGGAAGCGCCCGGAATCCGACTGATTCGATTCAGCTCCGGTGTCGCTCGGCTGCGCGGTAGAGCTGGGTCAGGGAGTAGTCCAGGAGCGCCTGTCGCGAGGTCATGCTAGCGGCGAGCCCGAACCCACGTCGGAAGCCCTGCGCCTCGTACCCGAGCGTCGAGAGCGGCGGCGTGAAGTGCCCCGGGTCCGTGCGGTCGGTGTCGCTGGAAGACCCGGGCCGCTCCCCCGCCTCATCCAGCTCCTGGCCATGAACGATGATGAGCTGTAGGGTCGGAATCAGAACGAGATCTCCTTGGAGGATGAGATGGTGGGCCCGGATGCAGACCAAGAAACGGAACGGACAATAGAGCGGATCCGGGAGCAGATGATTCCCATTCAGGGCGGAGAGGTCGTGTTACGCGACTACCGGATAAAGCGAGAGTGGAAGGTGGCGGTGAAGCCTTTTCTCATCGCTCGGTGCCCCGTGACCCGCGAGCAGTACGCCGTCATCACGCGTCAAGGTCACGCTGCGTCGCGGGATGGCAACACGCCGAGTGGGGATGATGCGGACAAGAACAAGCCCATGGTCAACGTCTCCTGGCTGGAGGCCGTTGCTTTCTGCAATACGTTGTCACGCATGGCCGGTCTCCAGCGCTGCTATACAATCAGCGACGATGGCGAGGATGTCGCGGTCGACTGGGATGCGGACGGTTACCGTCTGCCCACGGAGGCCGAGTGGGAGTTCTCTTGTCGCGCCGGCGATGCGCGCCTGAGATATGGCGATCTCGACGCCATTGCGTGGTACCGGGGCAACTCCAACAACACCCTCCATGAGGTCGGTCAGAAGGCGCCCAACGCCTGGGGTCTGCACGACATGATTGGAAACGTGTGGGAATGGTGCTGGGACCTCTATGACAAGGAGGTCTATGGCTCCTACCGCATCTTCCGCGGTGGCGGATGGTTCGATCAGCACTGGGGATGCACGGCCTCGAGCCGCCGCCGCAGCCATCCGACCTTTCAGATCGACGACCTGGGGTTCCGCCTTGCGAGGACTCCGCCGCGTTAGATTGCGGCTTCCCTCGGGGCTGACGCGGGGCCGCCATGGCGGAGGCGGCCGTGAGGCCCACCACTTTCAAGGTCATGTGGAGGGTGCTACCATGGCGGTCAGGTGGGGAAATGAAAGCCAACCTGGGTGGAGGTAGGTCCGAGGCTGCGGACGGGCAAGGTCGAGGGGCCGGGTTGTGCCCAGCAGGCGCAGGCGGCGACGCCTCGCGCCGGGGACGTTGGCGTCGCACAGGACGCCCCATCCGCCTCCGAGCCCCAACAAGCAGTCGCGAAGAAGGAGAGCAGGGGACACGGACGGCCGCCGGCTGCCCTCCCACCTGCCGCGCGAGCAGCGCGTCCACCAACCCCCGCCCGAAGCGTTGCTGTGCGAGGCGTGTGGACGGGACAAGACGCGCTGTGGCGAGGAGAAGAGCGTGACGCTGAAGTGGGCACCCGACCACTTCAAGGTGATCAATGGCCTGAAGTGCGGGCACACCTTTGCCCCGCGGAGCCTTTGTCAAGTTAAAAATGAGTGTTGCCCGAGGTGTTTCCATTCCCAGGGCTGTGTACGTACTAACACGGGGTAGCCTAGTCACCTTCTTGACACTCCAAGGGGCAGCTGCAAAAGGTGGTCCGACTTTTCGGGATGTAAGCAGGCTGGGCGCGAAATTCCTTCGCTATGGGGTTTTAAGAGAGGTCCTCTAATGCAGAAAAATGACGTCGCAATTGTTGGTATGGCGTGTCGATTTCCTGGAGCAGAGGACTACCATCAGTTTTGGGATAATCTAAAGCACGGTCGCTCCCATATTAGCGAAATCCCCAGAGCCCGCTGGGATTGGAAGGAATACGGCGGCGATGCGCGAGGCCCGTCTCGCACAGCCATCAGCAGATGGGGCGGCTTCATCAAAGACGTCGATGCCTTTGATGCCGCATTCTTCAGCCTCTCCCCTCTGGAAGTGGAGAACATGGATCCTCAGCAAAGGATCATGTTGGAGCTTGCCTGGTCGTGTATCGAGGATGCGGCCCTCAGCCCGGATGCACTCTCAGGAAGCAACGTCGCGGTTTTTCTCGGGACCTTCAATCTAGACTACAAGGAATTGCAGGAGCGAGAACTCCGGGAGCTCGCGGCCCACCACTCCACGGGAACTGCGGGTGCGGTCATTGCGAATCGTATTTCGCACTTTTTCAACTTCTTTGGGCCAAGCGTGGCGGTGGATACAGCTTCTTCTGCTTCCCTGCACGCCCTTCATTTGGCGGTCCAGTCCCTCAATCAGAATGAATGCAGCGTTGCGCTTGCTGGAGGAATCAGCCTCCTCTTGACACCCGCCCGTCATATTTCTTTTTCCAAGACGGGCATGCTGTCTCCCACCGGCTCATGCAAAACGTTTGATAAACGCGCCGATGGTTATGTGCGTGGAGAGGGCGCAGGGCTCGTCTTGCTCAAGCCGCTCGCCGATGCCATCAGAGACGGCGACAGTATCTATGGCATCATCAAGGGCAGCGCCGCGAATCACAGTGGCAAGACCCGCACCTTGACCTATCCCAATGATGAAGCACAAGCCCGGGTCATTGCAGATGCAATCCTTCGAGCAGATATTCCGCCTGACACGATAAGTTACGTGGAGGCGCATGGAACGGGCACTCCAACAGGCGATCCGGTCGAGATTCAAGGCCTGGTAAAAGGGTTCAAGAAGGCAACGGGAAGACATGAGGGCTCTAGCCAGCACAACTTCTGCGGTCTGGGTTCGGTCAAGACGAACATAGGCCATCTGGAGTCTGCGGCGGGTATCGCCGGCGTCATCAAGGTCCTGCTTTCGATGGCTCACAAGCAGCTGCCTGGGCTTCAGAACCATCAGGAGCTGAACCCGCGTATCACACTTGAACACACGCCATTCCATGTCGTGGATTCCTTGCGCGAGTGGAAGCCCTTGCTCTCCGAGACGGGCGAGCCCATTCCTCGTCGCGCCGGAGTCAGCTCGTTCGGTTTTGGTGGAACCAATGCGCACGTGATTTTGGAGGAGGCTCCGCCCCCGGTAACCGGTATCGCCCCCGAGAGCCATCCCGCCTATCTCATCTGCCTGTCTGCGAAAAGCGAGGAGGCGTTGGCGCACCGGCTACGCGCTCTCTCGGAGTGGATCGGGCGGAGGGGGATGACATCGACCTCATCGATGTCAGCGCAACGCTGCTGCTGGGGCGCGCTCATTTCAACTTTAGAACCGCTCTCGTTGTGCGAAGCGTTGATGAGTTGAGGGAGAAGCTGAGCCGCCTGGCCCAGGGGGAGCAAGCCGAGAACTGCTTCCACGGAGTCGACACGAGGACGCTCCCGTCCGCCTTGGAGTTGGCGGAAGCGCATCCGACCGATGACGCTCACGCGTTTCACTTTGGCGCAAGGGTTCCCGCGGCTGAGTATACGAAACAGACGGTGGCTTTGGCCGAGATGTTCGCCAAAGGGTCTAGTTACCCATGGAAGGATCTCTTCTCCTCGACCACGACAAAAAGGCTTCATTTGCCAACATATGCGTTTGCCCGGCAGCGCTTCTGGGTGACGCCGTCCACTGTTGGCACAGGTGAGTCCCTCGAGCACGAAGAACTCGAGTTTGAAACCATCGTTGAAACACCGGCGTCGCCAGGCAGGGACAGCGCATCGCCATCGAAGACGGGCGAAACCTCACGACGCAAGGAGTTGGCAGGCTTGAGCGTGGAAGAATGTGTCGAGTGGGACCTCAAGAGCATCATGAGTCGGATCCTGAAGCTCACCCCGGATCAGATCTATCCGAATGACAAGCTGTCCGATCATGGCTTTGATTCGATCAGCAACACTCAGCTGGCGATCCAGTTGAGCGAGCACTACGGAATCGAAGTCACGCCTTCACTTTTCTATGCGTATTTCACGCTCGAACAAATCAAGAACTACTTGATCAAAGAGCACGGAAACGCCGTTGAGCGGGTATACGCGGCCACTGCGGAAGTCCAAACTGCGGTGGGAGCGCCCTTTACGACAAAAAAAGCCCCTGTCTCCTTGCCGAAGAACGACTCCGGATCCATGCCTCGACATATTCCGCCTGCAAATGATGATGCCATCGCCATTATCGGAATGAGCGGGCGTTTCCCTCGAGCCAGGACGATCGATGAATTCTGGGCCATTCTTTTCGAAGGCCGGGATGTGATCGGGCCGCTTCCCGAGGATCGCCTGGAAAGCTGGCGTGACTCTCTCGACGCGGACGCGACCCAGGTGAAGGGGGATGGCTTCTGGCGCGGCCGAGTTTGATCCCTTGTTTTTTGAGATCTCGCCAAAAGAGGCGGAAGCCATGGATCCGCGGCAGCGTTTGTTGCTGCAGGAAGCATGGCGGGCCCTGGAAGACGCCGGCTATGGGGCGAAAAAGCTCCAAAACAACAAGATGGGAATGTTCGTTGGAGCCGAGCAGGGGGACTACCATCGTCTCACCGGGGAGGAGGAGACTCTCACCTCCAGTCACGATGGCATCATGGCTTCACGCCTCGGCTACTTCTTGAATTTCTCGGGGCCGGTGCTTTCCATCAATACCGCCTGCTCGGCGGGCTTGGCCGCCGTGCATCAGGCGTGTTTGAGTTTGCGTAACAACGAGTGTGACACCGCGCTCGCCGCTGGAGTCAACATCCTTGCGACCCCCCAGTTCTTCAAACACGCGAGCCAGGCGGGAATGCTGTCGCGCGACGGTGTCTGCTACGCTTTTGACAAGCGCGCCAATGGCATGGTGATGGCCGAGGCCGTTGCCGTTGTTGTGTTGAAGCGCCTGTCGCGGGCCGTGGCGGACGGCGATAGGATTCATGCCGTCATCAAGGCAAGTGGCATCAATTACGACGGCAAAACCAACGGCATCACTGCGCCCAGCCAATCAGCACAAGCGAAGCTGCTGCGTTCCGTCTATGAGCAATTCCATGTCAACCCGGCTGAGATCGAGTGCGTGGTGGCCCATGGAACTGGAACCCGGCTGGGGGATCCCATCGAGGTCAACGCGCTCGCCGAGGTCTTCTGCCAATACTCGGACAAGAAACAGTACTGCGCGTTGACCTCGACCAAGAGCAATGTCGGCCACACCTTGGCCGCATCGGGAGTGGTGAGTTTGATAGGTCTGGTTCAGGCACTCCGGCACGAAGTGTTGCTGGCGAGTCTGCATTGCGAGCAGGAAAGCGATTACATCAACTGGAAGCAAAGCCCCTTTTACGTCAACAGGGAAACACGGCCTTGGCTCGAGACGCCAGATAGAAGGCGCATGGGCACGGTCAGTTCCTTTGGCATAAGCGGGACCAACGCGCATGTCGTTGTTGAGAGTTATGCGGCCAATGAGGCTCGAGCCGCTCTTGATTCCCGGCCGTGTTATGTTCTTGCGGTATCCGCGAAGACCGACGAGGCCTTGACGGCCAGGGTCGAGGATCTGCTCCTCTTTTTCCAGGGCAAGCATGCCGGAAAGTGCAGCCTCGCGCAGATCAGCGCCACTCTGCTCGAGGGCAGGCATCACTTCGCGCACCGCTGCGCCCTGATTGCCAGCACGCATGAGGAAGCCGAACACCTGCTCAAGCAGATTCACGGACGGGAAAAGGCACCCAATGTGTTCCGAGGAGCGTCCTCGAGGGATTTCCAGCCCCAATCCGTTCTCGCGGAATACGGAAACGAGCTGATTTCACGCGCCAGAGTTGTGAGCGATAACCGGAGCAAGTATCAGGATATCATGCGCACCCTGGCCGATCTCTATTGCCAGGGGTACGAGCTCGACTGGGAAAACCTGTTCGGTGATCAGAAACCGACTTGCGTTTCGTTGCCGACCTATCCTTTTGCGCGCGAAATATATTGGGCTGCTGGAAATCGGGCCGCGCAGAATCAACAGTCCCGCGAGCTGCTTTCCGCCGGGCAGCACATTCGCCAGAATCTGCATCCGCTCCTGGACAGCAACGACTCCACTCTGGAGGCACAGAAGTTCAGCAAACGCCTCTTCAGAAAAGAATTCTTTCTGCGAGATCACGTCGTCGACGGAAAGATCCTGCTGCCAGGGGTTGCACACCTGGAAATGGCGTATAACGCCGCGAAGCTCTCGACCGGTTCCGCCGTCGTGACGCTCCAGGATATCATCTGGGGCCTCCCGATTGTCATGGATGATGAGTCCATGCTGGTGAACATCGGCTTGACACCGCTCAAGCAGGACACGCTGGAGTATCTCATCTACAGTGAGCGCGGTGAGACGAAGACTGTCTTTTCTCAAGGCCGGGTGAACTACGCGCGGCAGCAGCCCGATCGTGCGCGAGCCACCATCAATATCCGTGAGATTCAAGCGAGATGTACTTTCCGCAGGGAAAACGCGGAGATTTTTTCGAGTTTCCTGAAGCTGGGCTTTGGGTATGGCCCAACGTTCCAGGCCATTGAAACGCTTTACTGCGGCGAAACCGAGGCTCTGGCGAAGATCGTGCTCGCCGATGGCCGGGACCTGGATGGAGAATTTCCGCGCTTCACGATGCACCCGTCGCTCTTCGATGCCGCGCTCAATACATTGAGGGGCATTGGAAAGCAGGACGATGTTCTGAGAATTCCCTTCAGTCTGGAAGCGCTCGTCGTTTTCGCTCCGATACCGCGCCTCTCTTACTGCTACGCCACGATTCACCGGATCGCACTCGACGGCTCCATGAGCGTCAATCTCTCGATCTGCGACGAGAGTGGGGCGGAGTGCGTGAGAGCTGTGGGCCTTGTGTTCAAGGCGTTTACCGCGAAGAAAGATGAGAAGCTGCACTACTACGTTCCGCGATGGGCGGAGAAACCCGTCTCCGAGGAATTGCGGAGTCCTGGAGCGAAGTCGGAGCAATCCATTCTCGTCTTCGACGACGACGAAGTGCGCTTGGCGCGCCTGAGAACGTCCCATGCGGGACGCCTCGTCCAGGTGAAGACCGGGGCGGCATTCGAAGAGCTTGCCAGGGACTGCTTCAGCATCAATCGCGGTAGGGCCCAGGACTTTGATCAGTTGCTGACGGCGTTGCGTGAACGGGGACAACTGCCTCACGCGATGATCAATCTCTGGCCGCTGTCGCCAGCGCAACCGGAACTCACCCTCGAGCTGGAAAGCCTTCTCTACCTCTTCCAGGCAGCACACAAGGCCAATCTCGAGCGTGAAATTCAGCACCTTTCCGTCGTGCCACTCGAAAATGGTCTTGGCCGTGTGGCCGCGGAGGCGCTCTCGGGTTTCGCAAGATCCATGACGCCCGTGAACCACCTGTTCCGCATGAGCAGCCTCCAGCTCGACGCGAAGCGGGGAGCCGATGACATTGTGGGCAGCGTGTTGCAAGAGCTCCGTATGATGGAGGACGCGACATCGCGAGGTGGGCACGAAATCCGCTATGCCGACGGCACCCGCTCCGAAAGAGTCTTGGAGCCATGGGCTGGAAGCGAGCAGCAAGGCTCGCCGGTGCTGCCCCTCAAGGAGAAGGGCGTTTACCTCATCAGCGGTGGAGCTGGTGAGCTGGGTCTGCATTTCGGCAAGTATCTGGCTCAGCAGTGTCGGGCCAGACTCGTCTTGCTCGGACGCAGGGCTCTCAACGCAGAACGACGGGAAAAGATAGCGGCGTTGGAGGCAGCGGGCGCGGAGGTCATGTACCTCGTTTGCAACGTGGCTGAGCGCGATGATGTGAGCAGAGCTCTCAGCTCGGCACGGGAGCGCTTCGGCAAGTTGGATGGAGTCTTTCACAGCGCCGGCATTGTCGGGAGCACGAGCGTCAAGGACGCTGTGAAAGCCGATTTCGACGCCGTTCTGGCGCCAAAAGTCCATGGAACGATCCACCTGGACGAGCTGACGAAAGAGGACTCGCTCGATTTCTTCGTCTTGTTCTCGTCGATTTCCGCACACGTGGGCGACTTTGGACAGGGCAGTTATGCTGCCGCCAACCGTTTCCTCGACGCCTATGCCCACTACCGAGAGGCGCTCAGAGCCGATGGCAAACGACGGGGCCGAAGCATTTCCGTCGACTGGCCCTATTGGGATGAAGGGGGCATGCTTGGCGACATCAAGGAAAATGAAGCCACGAAAACCCTCTATTATGACTATTCAGGCATGCGCGGTCTCAAGACCGAGGAAGGCCTCCAGGCGTTCCTGAAGATCCTGGCCTCGAGCGAGACGCAGGTCGTAGTGACCAAGGGCCAGCAGCAAAAGATAGAAAAGGTCTTGCGTGTGTCCAAACCGGAACGTGCGAAGGAAACCGCGAAGGCGTTCGAGAAGGACGTCGCGAGAGACAGCGCGCAGGAGCCTGTGCGTGTCGCGCCCGTTCAGACCAATCCTTCGATTCAGGTCAAGCCTTCCGTTCAGGCCAGGGTTTCGGTTGCGCCTGCTCAGGACGAGCTGTTCACGAAGACCGCCGAGTATTTGAAGGGAAAGATCTCCCAGGTCTTCAAGATTCCAAAGCGCGGCTCGATGCCTCTGCCGAGCTTGGTCAGTACGGCATCGAATCGATCCAGATCATGGAACTGATGCGTTTGCTGGGCAAGGACTTCGAGTCCATCCCGGGAACGCTCTTCTTCGAGTACCGCACCATCCAGGATCTGGCCCGGTACTTCACGAAACACCAGGCGGAGCGGCTGAAGACTCTCCTGAATCTCGGTCAGACCGCTGCCGTCGAAGTCCAGAATCAGGCAGTGCCCACGAGAGTCGAGCCGGCTGCCGCGGCTCCGTCTCCGAAGGGGCGTTTTGCCGAGCCACGATCGGCCGAGCCACGATTTGCTGAACCGTCGGGTCCGCGGGCTTCACATGACGAGCCTTCGAGAGAAGACAGGCGGTGCCGCGATATCGCCATTATCGGGATCAGCGGCCGCTATCCGAAAGCATGGAACGTCGACGAATTCTGGAAGGTCTTGGAGCAGGGTCAGGATTGTATTGAGGAGATCCCGGCCCACAGATGGGACAAGAACAAGTACTACGATTCCGAAAAGAAACCCGGCAAGACCAATAGCAAGTGGGGCGGGTTCATCGATGGCGTCGAGTATTTCGATGCTTTGTTCTTCAACATGTCCCCGAACCAGGCCGCGCTGACCGATCCCCAGGGCCGGTTGTTCTTGCAGTCCGCGTGGGAAGCCATGGAAGATGCTGGATACACCCGAGACACACTCTGTGCCGATAGCGCCAGGAAGGTCGGCGTCTACTTGGGCATGATGTGGAATGAGTACCAGCTCTACAGCGGAGAGGACGTCGTTCTCTCGGATCGTGCTGCGGCGTCCAACGCCGTTTCCTACTTCTTCAATCTGAACGGGCAGAGCCTGACCGTCGATACCGCGTGCTCGTCCTCGCTTTATGCAATCGCGATGGCCTGCGAAAGCATTAGGAACGGTACCTCATCGCTTGCGTTCGCTGGCGGGGCCAACCTGTCGCTGCATCCAAACAAGTATGTGTCCTTGAGTCAGATGAACTTCTTCGCGACCGACGGGCGCTGTCGCTCGTTCGGGAAGGGCGGCACGGGTTACGTGCCCGGCGAGGGAGTGGGCTGCGTTCTGCTCAAGCCATTGGACAAGGCGATCGAGGACGGCGATCACATTTATGGAGTGATACGCGGAGTGGCCGTCAACCACGGAGGAAAAACCAATGGCATGACCGTGCCCAATCCTCTCGCGCAAGCGGATATGGTTGTGGCTGCCTTGGAAGACGCGAGAATCTCTCCCGAAGACATCAGCTACATCGAGGGCCACGGGACAGGGACGTCTTTGGGTGATCCCATTGAAATCTCCGGCCTGACCAAGGCGTTCCGCAAGTACACCGAAAAGTCTCAGTTCTGCCCGATCGGATCGGTCAAATCGAACATCGGCCACCTGGAAGGTGCGGCCGGAGTGGTTGCCGTCACAAAGGTCCTCATGCAAATGAAGCATGGGACACTGGTTCCTTCCCTGCATTCCGCGCAACTGAATCCCTACATAGACTTCTCGACCACGCCGTTCTACGTGCAGCAGAAGCTGGAGCCGTGGAAGCGCCCGACGCGGACGATCAATGGAACGACAAAAACACTGCCGCGCATTGCAGGCGTTTCGTCGTTTGGTGCACACGGCGCCATCGCCCACGTGATTATTGAGGAGTATGTTCCACCGGAAGAGCAGGAGCCGCGCATGGCTCAATCGCCACATGCGGAACTCATCGTGCTGTCGGCGAAAGATGGGGAGCGCTTGAGGGAGAAAGCGCAATCGCTCCTGCTCTGGTTGTCGGAAGAGGGCAAGGATGCCGAGCTAGCAAACATCGCTTATACGCTTCAAGTCGGTCGCGAGGCCATGGAGGAACGGCTCGCTCTGAGCGTCGAGACCCACGATGCGTTGCGCGAAAAGCTGAAGGCGTTCTTGGATGGCAAGCACGATGTCGACGGCCTCTTCCATGGACAAGTGAGGCAGCATAAGGACACGATTGCGCTGTTCAAGGCCGATGAGGAAATGCAGGAAGCGGTGGAGAAGTGGATCCAGCGCGGGAAGTACGAGAAGCTGATGGATCTCTGGGTGAAGGGATTGACCTTCGACTGGACGTCCCTTGCTCGGAGCACCAGGCCGCGCCGTATCTCTTTGCCCACGTATCCGTTTGTCCGCGAACGCCATTGGCTTGCCGCGCCTCAAGCACGTGTGAGCACCAGTGAGCCGCTCCCCGCCCAACTGCCTCCCGTGAGCCAGGTTGCGCCCGCTTCCGTGTTTGATGGACGAGAGGAGCGCGCACAGCCCCTTGCCTTCGTGGAGTCGTGGGAACCGCAGGCCCTGGGCGAGGCTCCGCCGCGACAGCTCGGAAGCCTCATCTGTTTCTGCAGTGGCGCGCAACGTCAGGCCGAGGTCACGCAGGCGGTGCGAGCCTTCGATCCTGCCGTCTCCCTCATTTTCATCGCGCAAGGAAACACCTATCGGAAGCTCTCCGCGAACTCCTACGAGGTCCCGCGCACAGAGTCAAATGGCTATGTGAATGCGCTTCTCGACATCAAGGCGAGCCATGGCCGAATCGATGGCCTACTCAATCTTTGGGCGCTCGAGTCCGAGTCTCGCTTCGATGACTTCAGTGATGTCGTCTTCATTCTTCAGGCCGTTGCCGAGGCCAAGGTCTCTGCGAGGCGCCTCGTGCTCGCCGGGCAGTACCGTAACGGTATAGAGCGCGCCTTCCTCGAGGCAAACATCGGTTTCGAGCGCTCGTTGGGCCTCGTGATGCCACAGTTGTCCGTCGTGGCGGTGCTGCAGGATCTCGCGGATCCGAAGAAGCCCGCCGGAATTGGCGGATGGATGGAACGGTTGCTTGCCGAGCTGCGTCAGGAGAAAGCCTCCAGCTCGCTCTATCGCGATGGCAAGCGCTTCGTGAATCGCATTCGTCCGGTTGTCCTCGCGGAGAGCTCCGACGCTCTCAAGCGCGGTGGCACCTATCTCATCACGGGCGGTTGCGGCGGCATCGGCATGATCATGGCCGAGCATCTTGCCAGGAACTATCACGCCAATCTCATCCTGACGGGACGCTCCCCGCTGAACGAGGCGCGACAGGAAAAGCTCCGTGGCCTGAGCACTGCGGGAGCGCAGGCCATCTACGTGCAGGCGGATGTCTCCAACGCGAATGACATGAAACATGTCGTGGAGCGGGCGCGTGAGCGCTTCGGAGCCATTCATGGCGTCATTCACGCGGCCGGAGTTCAGGGCAAGGGAAGCATCCTCAAGAAGAGCATGCGCTCCTTCATGGAGATCGTGGAGCCCAAGACCCACGGCACGCTCGTGCTGGACCAAGCCCTCGCGGGCGAGGCCATCGATTTCATCTGCTACTTCTCCTCGACCTCCGCTGTCATCGGTGATTTCGGCACCTGTGACTATGCGGTCGGGAACCGGTTCCAGATGGCCTATGCCGCATATCGCAATGAGCAAGCGAAGCTGGGTCATCTCCGCGGCAAAGCGGTGGTCATCAACTGGCCGCTGTGGCGCGAAGGAGGAATGGGCTTCGATGAAGACAGCACCAAGATGTATTTGCAATCCAGCGGCCAAAGCTTCCTTGAGACGAAGGATGGCATTGAGCTGTTCGAGCGGTTGCTGTCACAAGACGGCGCGCAGCACATGCTCCTCGTTGGCAAGCCGAGCCGTGTGAGCCGCTTCCTCGGCTTGACGCAGTCCGAGCCTTCCCGGGTTCAGGTGGAGAAAACCGCCCCTGTGGCCGACACGAGACGGAAGGAACTGCGAGGGCTGAGCCTTGAACAATGCCTGGCGTGGGACCTCAAGGAGATCATCAGCCGTCTTGTGAACGTCTCTCGCGATAAAATCTACGAGGACGACAACCTCGCGGATTACGGCTTCGACTCGGTGTCTCTGACCGAGCTCGCAGCCCGCTTCAGCAAGCACTTCGGCGTCGAGGTCACGCCCTCGTTGTTCTATGGCTACTCCACGTTGAGAAAACTGAGAGGCTACTTTGCCAACGAGCACAAGGAGCGTCTCAGTGCGGTCTATGGCGACGACAGCGCGCTCGAGGCTGCGGTGACGGAGCCCCTCCGTGCGGAATCCGAGTGGTTCCAGCCCGCATGGCCCCAGGCTGAGGGTCACCAGGCCGAACGTCCCCAGGCCGCCATGCCCGAACCCGCACGGCCTCAGACCGAAGGCTCGTCGAGCCCTCAATCCCAAGTACCGCACGTGGAGAGCGATGACGCCATCGCGATCATTGGCATGAGCGGCCGCTTTCCCGGAGCGAGAGACGTCGAGGAGCTGTGGTCCATTCTCGCGGATGGTCGCGATGTCGTGAGCCATATCAGCGACGAGCGACTCGCCTTGTGGGGCGAGCCCAAGAACAGCGTCTTCGGCGCATTCCGCTGCGGGCAGATTCCCGGTCCGAGCGAGTTCGATCCCCTGTTCTTCGAGATCTCGCCAAAAGAGGCGCGGAGCATGGATCCGCGCCAACGCCTGCTCCTGCAGGAGTCGTGGCGGGCACTGGAGGATGCGGGCTGGAAGGCAACGACGGACAAGGTCGGCATGTTCGTGGGTGTCGAGCAGGGCGACTACGGCAACCTGACGAACGGCGAGGGCAGCATCACCGCCAACCACGACGGCATTCTTGCCGCCCGGCTGGCCTATTTCCTCGACTTCAGCGGTCCCGTCATGGCCATCAATACGGCATGCTCTTCGGGGCTCGTGGCCGCTCACCAGGCGTGCATGAGCATTCGGAACGGAGAATGCGAAACGGCCCTCGCGGCGGGTGTCAGCCTGGTCACGGCGCCTCAGCTGTTCACCGGGACGAAACAGGCGGGAATGTTGTCTGACGATGGCACTTGCTATGCGTTCGACAAGCGCGCCAACGGCATGGTGATCGGCGAGGCCGTTGCGGTCGTCGTGCTGAAGCGGTTGTCGAAAGCCATTGCCGATGGAGACAGGATTCATGCCGTCATCCGCGCCAGCGGCATCAATTATGATGGTAAATCCAATGGCATCACAGCCCCCAACGGACCGTCGCAGGTCAATCTTCTGAGATCCACCTACGAGCGATACAAGGTGAACCCGGAAGACATCTCGTATGTGATCGCCCACGGGACTGGAACCCGGTTGGGTGATCCCATCGAGGTCAACGCACTCAACGACGTCTTCAAGCGTTACACCCGGAAGCAACAATACTGCGCGCTGACTTCGATCAAATCGAATGTGGGGCACACGCTCGCTGCGTCCGGAATCGTCAGCCTGGTAGGAATCGTGCAGGCTCTGCGCCATGAGACGATTCCAGCTAGCCTGCACTGCGAGCAGGAGAGCGAGTACATCACGTGGAAGGAGAGCCCGTTTTACGTCAACAAAACGAGCAAGAAATGGCCCGACGTCGCCGGAAGGAAACGCGTTGCGGCCCTGAGTTCGTTTGGCATGAGCGGGACCAATGCGCACATGGTCGTGGAGAGCTTTTCCACGCGGGGCGATGACGGGGCCGTTGGAACGCCCTCTCACCTCCTGGTTCTGTCGGCCAAGTGTGAGGAGTCTCTGCAACAGCGAGTCTCCGACCTCATTGCTTTCCTCGAAAGCGCGGCCTTCGAGAAGCACAGCCTGCGCCAGGTCAGCGCAACCTTGCTCGAGGGGCGGCTACACTTTCAGCACAGATGTGCTGTGGTGGCTCGCGATGCCGGGGAGGCGCTCAATCTGCTGCGTCAACTGGCTCGTCGCGAGAAGACGCCGGGCATTTTTGAAGGCAAGGTGCCGAAGAGCTTCACCGCGCAAAAAGTGCTGCAGCAGTCCGGTAACCACTTGCTGCAGCAGGCAGACTTCTTGCGTCACGACACTGCGGCTTTTCAGGAGACGCTGAACGCGATCGCCGATCTCTATTGCCAGGGATACGATCTCGAGTGGCAGAAGCTGTTCGGGGGCAAACGCCTGCCTCCGATCTCGCTCCCCGGTTACCCGTTCGTCAGGAAGCATTGCTGGCCACTCGACGTCGCGAAGCCGGCGGAAAAGGCGTCGCAGAAAGCCGCTTCGCGCCATCCCTTCGTCCAATCGGATTTCAGCAATGGCAGCGGACCGCGTCTCGGCGCGAAGTTCACCGGGCAAGAGTTCTTCTTGCGCGATCATGTAGTGGCTGGAGAAAAAGTCTTTCCGGGTGTGGGCCATTTGGAAATGGCCCGCGCAGCGCATGAAATCGCGGCGGCGGAGAAGGGTGGACGCACGGGCGTCGTCACGATGCGGGATGTCGTGTGGATGAGGCCAATCAAGGTCGGCGACACTCCGTTGGACGTTCACATCAGCCTGGAGCAGCACAACGACGCCGGCGTGCGCTACAAGATTGTTGCGGCAGCAACCGATGATGCGACCGCGGAAGCAAAGCCCGTTGTCCACAGTCAGGGGCTCATCGTCGTTGGCAGCACGCGCCGCAACCTCTCGCTCGACTTGGAGAGACTGCGGGCCGAATGCAGCACGTTTGAGATCGCCGCTGCGGAAGCCTATGCCGCCTATCGACGCAAGGAGATCCATTACGGACCGGCTTTCCAAGGAATGGTGCAGCTTTCGTGGGCGCCTCTCAGGTCCTTGCGAAGCTATCGCTGCCGCAGGCGGTGGAGGACACCCTCGATCAGTTCGTGCTGCATCCCAGCCTGCTCGATGCCGCGTTGCAGGCGTCCATTGGCCTGCTGCGCACGACTGATGATCCTTATCTGCCCTATGCGATGGAGGAGCTCGAAATCCTGGGGCCCTGCACGTCAACCATGTGGGCTTGGATAAGACGCAATGGGAAGAGCGACTCGGCGGCGCAAAACGAGAAGCTCGACATCGATCTGTGCGACGCGCAAGGAAACGTCAGCGTACGCATAAAGGCCTTCAGCACGCGTCCCCTCAAGCGCAGCCCGCAGGAGCTATCGAGGTCCCGGTCGGCTTCGGCGTCCTCGTTGGGACGTCCGGTTCTGATGAAGCCGAGCTGGGAGGCCGTGCTGCCGCAGGTTCGTTCTCCGCAACGAACCTCGAGCGGAAGAACCTTGCTCGTGGGAGATGATCCAGCGGCTTTGGGCTCTGTCCTCAAGGCGGAGACAGGGGTGGAGACGCTTCTTCTCCGGGCCAACGACACCATCGACGCGCTCAAGGCACGACTCGCGCGCGACGGTGCGACGTACGATCGCGTCATTTGGATCGCGGGCGACGGCAGGCCCGTGCGGCCCGACAGCGATTCTCTCATCAGGAAGCAAGAGGAGGGCGTGTACGCCGGCTTCCGCCTGGCGAAAGCGCTCCTGGCCCTGGGCTATGAAAGACGCACGCTGGAGTGGACGGTCGTCACGGTCCAAAGCCAGTTCATCGACAGCTCTGATCGCGTCGAACCGACCCACGCCGGCGTTCACGGTCTCATGGGCTCCCTGGCGAAGGAGGCTCCGCTCTGGAGAGTCCGCCTCATTGATGTGGAGGACCTTCAGGAAGAGGCTCTGCAGGAGGCGCTGAGCCTGCCACCAGAGCCCTCGGGGAGCGTGTGGGGACACCGTAATGGGCGTTGGTACAAGCAGACACTGGTTCCCATTCACGCAGACAGTGGCGAGCACGAGCACGGCACGCTTTACAGGCATGGCGGCGTTTATGTCATCATCGGCGGCGCTGGCGGACTCGGAGTGGCCTGGACCGAGCACATGGTACGCCGGTATCAGGCACAGGTGGTCTGGATTGGTCGCCGCCCCAAGGACGAGAGCATTCAGACCAAGATTGACGAGCTGGCCCTCGTGGGGCCTGCCCCGTGGTATCTGCAGGCCGATGCTTCGGAGCAGGAGTCCCTTGCGGCTGCCGTTCGGGAAATCAAGACACGCTTCCCCAAGATCCATGGCGTCGTCCACTCCGCTATTGCTTTGCTTGATCAGAGCGTGGCGAGGATGACCGAGGAGCGCTTCAAGGCCGCCGTGCGCGCGAAGGTGGATGTCAGCGTCCGCATGGCTCAGGTCTTCCAAAATGAGCCTCTGGACTTCGTGCTGTTCTTCTCGTCGCTGAACTCGTTTCTCAAGTCAGCGGGGCAAAGCAACTACGTCTGCGGTTGCGTCTTCAAAGATGCCTTCGCCCGACTCCTGGCCCAGAGCTGGCCATGCGCAGTGAAAGTGATGAACTGGGGCTATTGGGGCAGCGTCGGCATTGTCGCCTCGGACAAATACCACAAGCGGATGGAACAGGATGGCATCGGCTCAATAGAGCCCGCGGAAGGCATGGACGCGCTGGACGTTCTGCTTTCCGGGCCGTTCGATCAGCTCGCTCTGATGAAAACCACGAGGCTGGAGCTTGGTGCGGAGCTCGTTGCCGATGGGGTCATCACCGCGCAGCCCAATGACGCGAACAGCCTCCGTGCCACTGCGTTGAGCGCGAATGAGCGTCACATTCAGCGCATTATCGCTGATTCTGGGCGTGCCAGAGGCTTCGATGACGACCTGCTCTGCGAACTCTTGATCACCCAGCTGCAAGTGCTGGGCATGAAGACCGAGGGAAGCGGCTCACTCACGGAACTCAAGGGCAAACTGAAGCCCGATAGTGTCTACGGTCGCTGGCTCGATGAGAGTCTCCGGGTTTTGTCCGACAACGGATACCTGGAGTGCAGTCTCGACCGCTATTCCGTGACCCACAAAGCACCGAGGGATGGCGGCGCCGTGTGGAAGAGGTGGGAGACCCTCTGCCGTGACAGCAAGGGCGCCAACCCCTACATCAACATCCTGGATCAGGCGATACGCGAGTGCCCGAGGGTTCTCACGGGTCAAAAGCTCGCAACGGACGTCATCTTTCCCAACTCGTCGATGTCCCTCGTCGAGGGAATTTACCGGAGGTGCGACAGCGCCGATGCCTTGAACGAGATTGTGGCGGACCTGGTTGCGACTTCTCTCGAGACCATGCTCAAGAGAGAGCCCTCCCGCAGAGTCCGGATCTTCGAGATTGGCTCTGGAACAGGCGGCACCAGCGCAAAAGTGCTGCAAAAAATCAAACCCCATCAGAGCAATCTGCAGGAATATTGCTATACGGATCTTTCGAAATACTTCTTGCTCAAGGGGCAGAAGGAGTTCGGTGCTGAGCATCCGTATGTGCAGTACAAGCTCTTCAATGTAGAGCAGAGTCCCGTTGCCCAGGGTGTCGGCGTGGGCAGCTATGACATCGTTCTTGCGACCAACGTCCTGCATGCCACGCGAGACGTCAGAGCGGCGGTCCGCCATGCGAAATCGCTGTTGAACGCGAACGGCATGCTCATACTGAACGAGCTCGCCGCGAACACGCTGTTTTCTCATCTGACGTTCGGCTTGCTTGAGGGGTGGTGGCTCTACCGGGACCCGGAACTGAGACTTGAGGGTTGCCCGGGGCTTTCGCCCGCTGGCTGGCAAACGGTTTTGCAAGAAGAACGGTTCCCGTCCGTGTCGTTCCCTGCCTCCAAGGCCCACGATTTCGGTCATCAGATCGTCGTGGCCCAGCAGACCGGTGGCGCTGCGCGCGCGGAAAGCGGAGCGTTGGTGCGTTCCGCGCCGCAAGAGAGCGCGCGGCTTGTTATCTCCGGGTCTGCCGGCCCGCGTGCTGCGAGCGACAGCGAGGTCAAGGATCACGTGCAGCACACGATCGTCTCGCAAATTCAAAAATCGTTGAGCCTCGATGCGAGCGAGATCCACGAAGATGACGCGTTCGTAGACTACGGCGTCGACTCCATCCTCGGAGTCCAGCTCATCCAGGATCTCAACGAGGCCTTGGGCGTGACGCTGGTGACGACCGACTTGTTCGACTACAGCTCCGTCAGGCAGCTCGCGGCTTACGTCGCGGACACCTATCCAAACGAGAGCCGCGCGTCTCTCGCGCGGAGCAGGAAGGAATCGGACGTCCCACCGCGTGCCGCGCGCGATGACAGGGCAGACGACAGCGCGGCCCTGGAGTCGCGCGTGAAGGAGGTCATCATCGCGCAAATCCAAAAGTCCCTGGGCTTGGACCGCAGGGAGATTGGCGAAGATGACGCCTTCATGGACTACGGCGTCGACTCCATTCTCGGGGTCGAGCTGATTCAGGACTTGAATGCGGCCCTCGGCATCACGCTCGTGACCACGGACTTGTTCGACAACAGTTCAGTGCGCGCGCTGGCTCATTACGTGACTGCAAATTATCGGGATGCGCTGTCGTCTTCGTTTGCGGAACTGCACAGGCCTGTCGCTGAGGAGAGTGCCGCTCCGGCTCAGAATGTGCCCACTTCCGCCGCTACCTTCACTCCGGAACCGACGCCCACTCCGCAGAAACTTGAACCTTTCAAGAAAGAGGAGTCGCATCGGGAGCCCATCGCCATCATTGGCATGAGCGGCAAGTTCGGCAAGGCGAAGGACGTCCGTCAGCTTTGGGAGCACCTCGTCAACGGCGACGCTCTGGTTGAGGAGATCAAGCGCTGGGATCTCTCGAAGTACCACGCTCCAGGCGCGAGTTACTGCAACTACGCGTCCCTCATGGATGACGTCGAGCAGTTTGATCCGATGTTCTTCAAGATCTCCGGCCTCGAGGCGACCTACATGGACCCGCAGCAGCGAATGGTCCTCGAGGAGTCCTGGAAGGCGCTTGAGGATGCGGGCTATGCGGGAGCGGCGGTCCAAGGCCAACCGTGCGGAGTCTACATCGGAACCCAGATCAGCGACTACCTGACCTCGCCCACGGAGGAGGCTCCGCCGCAGGCCATGTGGGGCAACGCTGAGTCTCTCATTCCGGCTCGCATTTCCTATTATCTTGATCTGCAGGGGCCTGCCATCGCAGTCGACACGGCGTGCTCGGGCTCTCTCGTCGCCATCCATCTCGCGTGCCGGGCGCTGCGCGCGGGCGAGGTGAAGATGGCCCTGGCCGGCGGGGTCTCCGTGCAGTGCGCGCCAGACTACTACTTGGCGGCACAAAAGGCCGGCATGCTGTCCCCGACCGGACGCTGCCACACCTTCGATGAAAGAGCCGACGGCTTCGTCCCCGGTGAGGGCGTAGGCGTCGTCGTGCTCAAGCGGTTGCGGGACGCGCTCGCCGACGGCGATCACATCTACGGAGTAGTGCGCGGCTCGGGTTTGAATCAGGACGGGACGTCCAACGGCATCACGGCGCCGAGCGCGAAATCGCAGGAGCGACTGGAGCGCGCGGTTTACGATACATTCGCCATCAATCCTGCCGACATTCAGATGGTCGAAGCCCATGGCACTGGAACCAAGTTGGGTGACCCCATCGAGTTTCATGCGCTGAGCCGGGCGTTCCGAAGCTACACGGACAAGAAGGAATTCTGTGCCATCGGCTCGATCAAGACGAACATCGGGCATGCCGCGCCGGCCTCTGGAGTGGCCGGCCTCATCAAGATCCTGCTTGCATTGGAGCACAAGAAGATCCCGCGCTCCCTTCACTTCCAGCAAGGCAACGCACATATTGCGTTCAAGGACAGCCCGTTCTACGTGAACACGGTGCATCGGGACTGGACTGTCGAGCCGGGCCGCCCACGTCTTGCGGCACTGAGTTCGTTCGGTTTCAGCGGCACCAACGCTCACATGGTGATTGAGGAAGCGCCTCAGCGGGAACGCAGCGCAGCACAGCTTCCTGCCCACCTGGTGGTATTGTCCGCGTTCTCGCGCGAGCAACTGTGCACCCAAGTGTCGCAACTGCTTGCGTATTTGAGAAAACATCCGGATGTTGATTTGGGAGATATCAGTCTGACATTGCTCTTGGGACGCAGGCACTGTCACGTCCGACTGGCGTGTGTTGCCCAGAACGTCCACGAGCTCACGACTCACTTGCAGGAGTGGCTCTCGAGCGGAAGCGAGACCCAGGTGCGTGTTGCCGATCTGTCGGAGCATGCGCCTCGCCCACAGTCCTCGCTGGAGCAATATGGCAACGCGTGCCTCCGGCAGTGCGCCGCAGGCGTGGAGAAGACCGCATATCTGGAGCATCTTGCGGCCATCCGCGATCTGTATCTCCAAGGCTATGAGCTCGAGTACGCGCAGCTCTTCGCCGCGGGAACACACAAGCGGCTTCCGCTTCCGACATATCCGTTCCAGCGGCAGCGCTACTGGCTCCCCGAGACGGTCCAGTCGCAGCGCCCGGCCCCCGCCGCGTCCGAAGTGCGTGCTCTCGTGGAGCGCAAGGAAAGCAAGGATGAGCGCGACCACATGGCGCTGGCCCCGTTCTGGAGCAGGGATGGGTTTTCCGAGCCCGCCGCTGTCCCTTCTCCCAAAGGAAATGTCGTCATCATCGGGGGAGACGCTTCGGAGCGCGCCAAGATAGCGGCCTTCTGCACGGCTCCGCATTTCCTGAGCATCACGAGCGCGCAGAGCGTCGATGCGATAACCGCGACGCTCCGGCGCATCGGAGCGATTCAGAGTCTCATCTGGATCGCTCCAGTCGACGGCAGCGTGCAAAGCGCCGCGCTGCTCCAAAGGACCGACGCCGGAGTGGTTGCGCTCTTCAAGTTGCTGAAGGCGCTGTTCGCTCTGGGGTATGGAAGCGAGGACTTGAACTGGACGGTCGTGACCCGCCGGGCCCAGCCGGTGCTACAGGGAGAGCCAGTGAACCCCGCTGAGGCGAGCGTGTTGGGCCTCGTCGGCGTGGTGGCGAAGGAATATCCCAACTGGAGTGTGAGGTCGCTCGACATCGGCGTGGACCAGGACCTCCCAGTGCACGCTCTTTTCAGCGCGCCTTCACAGGCGATTCGGGCGTTGCGTAACGGGCAGTGGTTCCGCCAGGTCCTGGCAAAGGTAACGCTCCCCGCGCAAACCCAAAGCCTCTACAGAAAGGCGGGCGTGTACGTCGTCCTGGGCGGGGCCGGCGGCATTGGCGAGCTTTGGAGCGAGGATGTGATCCGACGCTTCCAGGCTCAGGTCGTGTGGATTGGCCGACGAGAGAAGGACAGTGCCATCCAGCAGAAAATCGACAGGCTGGGTGCCCTGGGCCGTCCGCCATTGTATGTTTCGGCAGACGCCTCCAACCTCGATGCCCTCAGAGTCGCGTACGCGCAAATCAAGCAGAGGTTTGGGACGATCAACGGCGTTGTCCAGTCAGCCTTTGGCGTGGTGGATCGGAGCCTACCCAACACGAGCGAGGAGCAATTCAGGCAAGGTCTGAAGTCGAAGATTGACGCCAGTGTGTGCATGGCAGAGGTCTTCGGAGCCGAGCCTCTGGATTTCATGCTGTTCTTCTCCTCGATTGCATCGTTCAGCCAGACCATGGGTTACTGCAGTTACGTGGCCGGCAATGCGTTCGAGGACGCCTTTGCGCACCGTTTGGCCTCGGAGCTGTCCTACCCCGTGAAAGTGGTCAACTGGGGATATTGGGGCGCCGTAGGCAGTGGCCTCGATGTTCCGCAACATGTTCGAGAGCGCATCTATCAATACGGCTTTGGCGACATCGACCCCGCGCTTGCGATGGATGCCGTCGAGAAGCTGCTAGCCGCTCCGCTCAAGCAACTGGCTTATCTCAACACCCGAAAGCCGGAGCAGTTCGAGTCTTTCGTGAGCCATGAGTCCATTCGCGTGCTGAGCCCCGCGGCAAGAGCTGCGGACGCACTCACGCCGCAGCTTCCTTCGCGCAAGCAAGCGCTGCTGACCGTGCAAACGCAGGTGCAATCCAAGCTGCGGGAGTTGGATGCTCTCCTCGCCAAGCTTCTCTGGTGCGAATTGCAAAGCCACGGTTGGTTCAAGGAGAGAACCTTCGATGTAGCGTCTTTCAAGCAGAAAAACGGCGTCATCGGCAAATACGATCGGTGGCTGCAGGAGTGCATGAAGCTCTTCGCGCAGCAGGGCTACCTCGTGAAAACGGGATTCAAGTTCCTTGTCAACACTGCGAGCGTGCTCGATAGAAATGAGATCGCGAGCGAGTGGGAGCGCAGCAAACGCGAGTGGCTGGCCAATCCGGACTTGAAGGCCTCGGTCATTTTGGTGGACAGGACGCTCCAGGAACTGACCGACATCCTCAGCGGAAAGATTCCAGCGGTCGATATCATCTTCCCCAATTCTTCTCTCGAGTACGTGGAGGGAATCTACAAAAGGAACATGATTGCCGACTACTTCAACGACATCGTCGGTGATTGCACCGTTGCATGGGTCGAGCGCTGGCTGGCGCAGAATGCCGATGCGAAAATACGCATCCTCGAAGTAGGTGCCGGGACGGGTGGCACCGCAGCCACGGTCCTGAGCCGGCTCCAGCCGTACGGCCGCCACATCGGTGAGTACTGCTACACCGATCTCTCGAGAGCCTTCCTCATCCATGGAACGCAGCAGTTCGGAGCCGCGAATCCATTTTTGAGCTGTAAGATTTTCGATGCGAGCAAGCCGCTGGCGGCGCAGGGGCTCGAAGAGGGAACGTATGACCTCATCATCGCGACAAACGTTCTCCACGCGACCAAGGACATTCGCGAGTCGCTGCGCAATAGCAAGGCCCTGCTGAAACCCGGGGGCGTCATCGTCGTGAACGAGATCGTCGGCAACACGGTGTTTGGCCTGCTGACGTTCGCACTCCTGGATGGATGGTGGCTGTACGACGACGCCGAATTGCGGACTGTGGGAGGGCCCGGACTGGAGCCCCGCATGTGGAAATCCGTCTTGGAATGGGAAGGATTTACGTCCGTGGAATTTCCCGCGGCGGATGCGCATGTGCTCAATCAGCAAATCGTCGTCGCTGTCAGCGATGGGGTGAGCCGGCAGGCTCATGGTGACGTGCTGCCTCGGGTGGCCACGCAGGAGCCCAAGGCGCAAGCCCACAAGCAACCTGAGGTGCAAGGTCACACGCAACGTGTGGCGCAACCTGAAAATGCGCAGCCCGCGCGCGTGGACGGGGCGACGCTCAAGGAGAACGTCAGGGCCTATCTGAAGAAGATGCTCGCGCAGACCTTGATGATTCCCATTGGCTCCATTGATGTCAGGGCGCCTTTGTCTACCTATGGTATCGACTCCATTCTCATCCTCCAGCTCACGAACATTCTCAAGAATGAGCTGGGGCAGGTGAGCAGCACGCTCTTTTTCGAGTACCGCACCATCGAGGCACTGGCGGACTATTTCGTCGCACACCAGAGCGAGGCCATCGCGCGTCTCGTCAACCCCGTGGAGGACGCGCCGCGCGCCCCGCCTGCCGTAGCGGTTGCCGAGCTGGTCGAGTCCCGTCAGTCAGTCGCAGCCGACTTCTCCATGAAGGCAGCGGAGCCGCGCCACGTGCGCCAGGAGTCCGAGGAGACGCCGCGGGCTCGGACTCGTGATATTGCCATCATTGGCATGAGTGCGCGCTTCCCGCAGGCCGACACCATGGATGCGTATTGGGAGAACCTGCGGTCCGGAAAGAACTGCATCACCGAGATTCCAAGTGACCGCTGGGCGCTCGATGCCTTCTATGAGCCCGACAAGGAGCGGGCCATCGCGAACGGTAAGAGCTACAGCAAATGGGGAGGCTTCGTTCAGGGCTTCGCTGAATTCGATCCTCTGTTCTTCGAAATCTCTCCCAACGAGGCCATGGAGATTGATCCGCAGGAGCGTCTGTTCCTGCAAGAGACATGGAAGGCCTTCGAGGACGCGGGATACACGCGGGCACGCCTGGAGAAGGAGTGCGACGGGCAGGTCGGCGTCTTCGTGGGAGTCACGCGCGCAGGGTTCAATCTCTACGGTCCCGAGCTGTGGCGGAACGGCGACACTTCCTATCCCTTCACCTCCTTCGGCTCAGTCGCAAACCGCATCTCGTTCAAGATGAACCTGAACGGCCCGAGCATGCCCATCGACACGATGTGCTCCTCGTCGCTTACGGCTCTCCACGAAGCCTGCGAGCACCTGCTCCGGGGCGACTGCTCCATGGCTGTGACGGGCGGAGTGAATCTCTACCTGCATCCGTCGAGCTACATCAATCTTTGCAACCTCCAAATGCTCTCGGACGAGGGGAAATGCCGGAGCTTCGGACGCGGCGGAAACGGCTTCGTCCCGGGTGAGGGCGTTGGAGTACTCATTCTCAAGAGGCTGGAGGATGCCGAGCGAGACAACGATCACATCTACGCTGTCATCCGCGGGACCAGCATCAACCATGGGGGAACGACGAACGGCTACACGGTGCCGAATCCGGTTGCGCAGGGTAAGGTCATCCGCAAGGCGCTCGACAAATCGGGCGTCGATGCGCGCACGATCAGTTACGTTGAGGCCCATGGCACCGGAACGGCGCTCGGCGATCCGGTCGAGATCAATGGCCTGACCCGAGCATTCTCGAGCGACACGCAGGATTTGCAGTACTGCGCGATAGGCTCCTGTAAGAGCAATATCGGTCATGCCGAGGCAGCAGCTGGCATCGCAGGTGTGTGCAAGGTCGTGCTGCAGATGCGGCACGGCCAGTTGGCCCCCAGCCTACATGCGGAGGCGCTGAATCCCCACATCGATTTCGCGACGACACCTTTCGTGGTTCAGCAGGAACTGACGGAGTGGAAGCGGCCGGTCATCAGCACGGGTGGCGTTGCTCGCGAGGTCCCACGGCGGGCTGGAGTTTCGTCATTCGGAGCGGGTGGAGCCAACGCTCACGTGGTGATCGAGGAATACATTCCCAAGAAGTCTGCCCCCGCTCGCGTTGAGGCTCATGAACCCGCCGTCGTCGTTCTTTCCGCCAAGAATGAGGAACGGTTGCGGGAGCAGGTGAAGGGGCTCCTGGACGGGCTGCGGAATGGGGAGCACCGAGAGGTGTCCATCGTCGACATCGCGCACACCCTCCAGGTAGGGCGTGAGGCCATGTCCGAGAGGCTGGGGATGGTCGTCGGCTCCGTCGACGAACTGAAAGACAAGCTGCAGGGCTTTTTGGAGCGACCGGAGCAGACGGAGGGGCTGTACCGGGGCCGTGTGAAGCGGAACAGCCAGGCGTTGTCCATGCTCACTACGGACGAGGACATGAGCCAGGTCCTCGAGGTCTGGATAGCCAAGGGGAAGTACGGGAAGGTGCTTGAGTTCTGGGTGAACGGCCTCGAACTCGATTGGCGGATGCTCCACCCGGGTAGAAAGGCGAGTGTCGTTTCGCTGCCAACCTATCCCTTCGCCCGAGAGCGTTATTGGATTGCTGAAAAGGAGACCATTCGGCCCGAGGTCGAGGACGAGACCGAGTCCACGGACAACAAGGATTCGCAATCGCTGATTGACAAGGTCCTCGATGGCTACTTGAGCGACGAGCTCAACATGGAAACCACCGCGGAGAAGATTCGGCTGACGTTTAATGCTGGCTCCCGTAGAGGCAATGGATAATTGGGGACGCTAAAAGTGGATAACCAACTCGAAAAGCTCCTGCTGGACCTGAAGACCAAGCGCGTCTCGAAAGAACATGCGAAGGAAATCCTGCGCCGGTATTTTGAGGAGCCGGCCGGGAAGGGCCGGCGGGCGGCGGACGCACAGACAGAGCCTGGCGGGGAGCTGGTGAGGTTCCATCCCGTCTGGGAGAAGGCACAGGACAACGCCGTGGCGACGGCGGAGAAACTCCGCCACGTCGCGCTGCTCGTCGGGCCGCGGAAGCTGGCGGAAGCGCTGCAATCTCGTGACAATACGATCGAGGTACGCCTGCTCGAAAGCCAGGCCGCGGAGCTGGCGGAGCGATACTCAGACTTCGCCTGCCGGTGTTCGGTGCGGTGCAGCAACTCCTCACCGACACCTCATTGGCGCGAACGCTGGTCCAACTCATTTGCCCGTGGAATGGCGAAGCCTTCCTCCACTCCGGCCTCCTCGCCATCCTCAAGACCGCTGCCCTCGAGAATCCCAAAATCGTGGCCCAGCTCGTGCTCGTTGACGCCCACACCGGCGTAGAAACGGCCGTCGCGCAGATCCTGGACAGCCGGAATCGCACGGGCGAGCAGGCAGTACGTTTCCACGAGGGTGAACGGGAAGTCCTGAGCTGGAAGGAGTTGGCGCCCCCGGAGCACACCGTCCTGCCTTGGAAGGAGGGGGGCGCTTACGTCATCACAGGAGGCTTGGGCGGCCTCGCGCTGCTCTTCGCGAAGGACCTTCTGTCGTCCGTTCGGAATGCGACCCTCTTCCTTGTTGGCCGCTCCCCGCTCGATGGCAAGAAGCAGCAGGCAGTGGACGCGCTGCGGCGCTCGCATGCGCAGGTGAGCTATACGCAGCTTGATGTCGCCGACGCCGCGAGTGTCGATGCTTTCCTGAAAAAGGCGCGGCAGGAGTGCGGCGCGATCAACGGAATCATTCACAGTGCGGGCATCATCAAGGACAATTTCATCCTCAAGAAGAGCACGGCCGAACTCCGGCACGTCCTCGCCCCGAAGGTGTCCGGAGCGCTGAACCTGGATAGCTCCAGCCGCGATCTCGAGCTGGATTTCTTTGTCATGTTTTCCTCTGGAGCATCGGTTACGGGCAATGTTGGCCAGGCCGACTATGCGGCCGCCAATGCGTTCATGGATGCATTTGCGCATTACCGCGATGGTCTGGTCACCGCGGGACAGCGCTCGGGACGGAGCCTCTCGCTCAATTGGCCTTTGTGGGCCGAGGGTGGCATGTCCGTCGACAGGGAAACAGAGCGCGCTCTCTGGGAACAGGTCGGCATGAAGCCGCTGCGCACGGAGACGGGGACACACGCACTGTATGAGTGTCTCGCCTCGGCCCATCATCAGGTGATGGTTGTCGAGGGCGACGGAGCCCGGATACGTCAGGCGCTCCTGCGGCAGCCGGCGCCAGAAGTGGCCTCCGCCGCCTCTTCCACCACGCCTGCCTCTCTCTCTGCGGCTGTCGACGCGGGAATGCTGCGCGATAAGGTCATTCACAAGCTCAAGCAGGTGCTCGGCGGTGTCATTGGTCTTCAGGCTTCGAAGATCGACGCGGAGGCGCCCCTCGAGAGCTATGGGATAGACTCTATCGTCGTCACTCGGCTGAACAGCAAGCTGGCCGAGACCTTCGCGGCGCTCTCGAAGACGCTTCTGTTCGAGTACAAGTCGCTGGATGCCCTCGCCGACTATTTCATCAAGGAGCGCAGGGGGACGTGCCTCACGTGGACGGGGCTCGATGGGGCGCAGAAAACACGTCCTGAACCGGTGTCCTCATCCTCAGCGGCGCGCGAGTTCGTCGTCGCGAAGCCCGCCCCCTCGAAGCCAGCGCCGGCCAGAGCTGCCTCCGCCAAGAGCGTACGAGAGGCATCATCCTCCGATGGCGCAATCGCCATCGTCGGCATGAGCGGCCGCTTTCCTCAGGCCAAGAATCTGCACGAGTATTGGCAGAACCTGGCAGCGGGGAGGGATTGCATCACGGAAATCCCCGCCGATCGCTGGTCCCTGGATGGGTTCTACCACGCGGATCGGAATGAAGCGGTCGCCTTGGGGAAGAGCTACAGCAAATGGGGCGGGTTCCTGGACGGGTTCGCCGACTTCGATCCGCTCTTCTTCAATATCTCCCCGCATGAAGCGATGAATATGGACCCCCAGGAGCGCTTGTTCCTGCAGGAGTCCTGGAAAGCGCTCGAGGATGCGGGCTACACGCGGCAGCGCCTGACCAGAACACTCGGCGGGCGGGTCGGTGTTTTCGCCGGGATTTCGAAGACCGGTTTCGATCTTTACGGGCCGGAGCTTTGGAGGCGGAACGAGAGCCTCCATCCCCTGACCTCTTTCGCATCGGTAGCTAATCGCGTCTCGTACCATCTCAATCTCAAGGGCCCGAGCCTGCCGATTGATACGATGTGCTCGTCCTCGTTGAGTGCCATCCACGAGGCCATCGAGCACCTGCGCCGCGGCGAGTGCGACATGGCGATTGCGGGTGGAGTCAATCTCTACCTGCATCCCTCGAACTACATTCTCATGTGCAGCAAACGGATGCTGTCGGACGACGGCAAGTGCCGGAGCTTCGGCGCCGATGGCAACGGCTTCGTCCCGGGCGAGGGCGTGGCCGTGATGCTGCTCAAACGCCTGTCGGATGCGGAGAAGCATGGCGATACTATTTATGCCGTGCTGCGCGGTAGCAGCATCAACCATGGCGGCCGGACCAACGGCTACACCGTGCCGAATCCGGTCGCGCAGGCCGATGTGGTACGCGAGGCTCTGGATAAAGCGGGGATCTCGGCGCGCGCGGTCAGTTACGTAGAGACGCACGGAACCGGAACGTCGCTCGGAGATCCCATCGAGGTCGACGGGCTTGCTCATGCCTTCTCGAAAGACACCGAAGCAAGGCAGTATTGCGCCATTGGTTCGGCGAAAAGCAATATCGGTCATCTTGAGGCGGCGGCCGGCATTGCCGGATTGTGCAAGATCGTCCTCCAGATGCAGCACGGACAGATCGTTCCCAGCCTGCACGCGCAGGAGTTGAACCCCAACATCGATTTTGCTCGCACTCCGTTCAGCGTGCAGCAGGAGTTGGCCGAGTGGAGGCGCCCTACCGTCGAGGTCGACGGGGTTGAAGTGGAGCAGAACCGTATCGCCGGGATCTCGTCGTTCGGTGCAGGGGGCTCCAATGCGCACGTGATCGTGGAGGAGTATCGTCCCAAGGCCACGGCCGGCATAGCCGTCGATGCGAGTCAGCCGGCTCTCATCGTGCTCTCGGCGAAGGACAAGGAGCGTCTGAAAGAGCGGGCCCAGGATCTTCTGAGCTGGCTCGAGCGTCAGAATGCCGCGCACACGAATCTCGCCGACATTGCTTACTCGCTGCAGGTCGGTCGCGAGGCGATGGAGGTGCGGCTTGCGTTCCTCAGACCTCGCACGCCGAGCTTGGAAAAAAGCTCGAGGCGTTCGTCGCGGGAAAAGATGATATCGATGATTTTTATCAAGGTGGTGTCAAACAGCACAAGGACACCTTGGCTGTGTTCACGGCTGACGCCGACATGGCGCAGACCATCCAAGCGTGGGTTGAAAAGCGGAAATTCGGCAAGCTGCTCGAGCTTTGGGTCAAAGGCCTGGCCTTTGACTGGGAGAAGCTTTATGGCGCGCAGCTTCCGAGGCTCCTGCCTTTGCCGGGCTATCCCTTCGCTCGCGAGCGTTACTGGGTAGCCGACATCGCTGCGGCCAAAGTCGGCGCGGCTCACGCATCTGCGCTACTCCATCCTCTCGTCCACGCGAACACCTCGAGCCTCGACGCGCAGAGTTTCAGTTCGACGTTCTCGGGTGACGAACTCTTTTTGAAAGATCACGTCGTCAAGGGTGAAAAAGTCCTGCCCGGTGTGGCGTATCTCGAGATGGCGCGGGCCGCGCTTGATGCCTCTCTCGACACTCGTCAGCGCGGGATGAAGCTGCGGAACGTGGTATGGGCGCGACCCATCAAGGTCGCGGATCAGCCTGCGCACGTCCGCACGACGTTGCTCCTCGAGGAGCGCGGCGAGGTCGCGTTCGAGATCTCCAGTATGCCCCGACACGTAGAGTCGGGTGCGGGTGCGGATGCAGAGCCCGTCGTCCACAGCCAAGGCATGGCCTTGCTTGCGGAGCCTACGCACGCCCCTCCAGTGAATCTGGAAAAACTGCAGGCCGCATGTCACGTCGCTCGGTTCGACGCGGCGCGCTGTTATGAAATCTATCGGGCGCTGGGCCTCGATTATGGACCCGCGCATCGCGGTGTCGAGAGCATTGCGGTCGGAGAGGGGCAGGCGTTGGCTCGCTTGCGATTGCCCGCGGCCGCTCAGGCGACGCTCGGCGCATTCGTGCTGCATCCGAGTCTCTTGATTCCGCCCTGCAGGCCTCCATCGGCCTTTTCCAGAGCGCTTCGAATTCTGCTCACGGCGAGGGCGTGCTTTATCTTCCGTTTGCGCTCGACGAGATCGAGATTCTGGGAACGTGCAGCGCATCGATGTGGGCGTGGATCCGTTATAGTCACGATGACAAGATCGGCGGTCGGGTACGCAAGCTGGACATTGATCTCTGCGATGATGCCGGTGCCCTCTGCTGCAGGCTCAAGGGATTCTCCTCGCGAGCTTACGAAGCGGGCGCGTCCCTGTCGCCGCACGTCGTGCAAGAAAACTCGCAACAACATCCTCAACAGAAGTTGCTTGGTGCCCAGGTCCCTGGCGCCGAGTCTCCAAAGCCGGGCGACGCGCTCGAAGACAAAGCCAGCCAGTACTTCATCAGACTCCTGGCTTCTGAGTTGCGCCTCTCCGCTGACAGAATTGATGCGAACGATGCTCTTGAGCATTACGGCATCGACTCCATCATGACGATGAGTCTGACCAACAAACTGGAGCAGGTTTTGGGTCATTGCCCAAGACCTTGTTCTTCGAGTACCAGACCATCCGCGCATTGGCGCAGTATTTCCTCGAGGCTCACAAGGACAGGCTTGTCACGATTCTGGGGGGCGCGAGCAGACCTTCAGAAAGAACGAAGTCGAAAGCCACGGCGCAAGCAGCGAGCCGAAGCCCGTTGCGGAGCTCAAGCCTGTCGCGCGACAGAGGAGGCGTCTCTCATCGTCCGCACGGGACGCATCACGTCCCCGCTCCGAAATCGATTCCGGCGGCCTCGAGATTGCCATCATCGGGCTCGCGGGACGCTACCCACAAGCGAGAAACGTCAAGGAGTTCTGGAAAAATCTGGCTGCGGGAAAGAATTGCATCACCGAGATCCCGAGCGACAGATGGGATCACAGCCTATACTTCGACCCGGACAAGAGCGCAGCGGGCAAGACGTACACCAAATGGGGCGGATTCATCGACGGAGTCGATCGCTTCGATCCTCTTTTCTTCAACATCTCTCCGCGCGAAGCGGAGTTCATGGACCCGCAGGAGCGACTCTTCCTCGAGTGCGTGTACGAGACGCTCGAAGATGCGGGCTACACCCGCGATGCGTTGAGTCGCTATCGCGATCGCGGCCTTGAAGGAAACGTCGGAGTCTTTGTCGGGGTGATGTACGAAGAGTATCAGCTTTACGGGGCCCAGGAACAGCAGAAGGGCCGCAATATCACGCTTTCTGGCAGCCCGTCGTCTATCGCCAACCGCATTTCTTATTTCTTCAATTTGCACGGCCCGAGCATTGCCATCGACACGATGTGCTCGTCGTCGCTCACGGCCTTGCATCTGGCTTGTCAGAGCCTGCAGACGCGCGGCTGCGAACTCGCCATCGCCGGCGGCGTGAATCTTTCTCTGCATCCGAACAAATATCTCATGCTCGGAAGTGGCAAATTCGCGTCGAGCAAGGGCTCTGCGAGAGCTTCGGTCAGGGTGGCGACGGTTACGTGCCGGGCGAGGGCGTTGGCGCTGTTCTTCTGAAGCCGCTTTCCCGGGCGATTGAAGACAGAGACACCATTTACGGCATCATCCGAGGAACGGCAGTCAATCACGGCGGCAAGACGAACGGGTACTCGGTTCCCAATCCCCACGCGCAATTCAACGTCATCGGCCATGCGCTGCGCGAGGCGGGAGTCGATGCGCGCGCCGTGAGCTACATCGAGGCGCACGGCACTGGGACCTCGCTCGGAGACCCCATCGAGATGGCGGGCCTGACAAAGGCCTTTCGCGAATACTCGAGCGACACGCAGTACTGTGCGATAGGCTCGGTCAAGAGCAACATCGGGCACTGCGAGAGCGCCGCGGGTATCTCGGCGCTGACCAAGGTGTTGCTGCAGATGAAGCACGGGCAGCTCGTTCCTTCGCTTCACGCCGAGGTTCTAAACCCTCACATCGATTTCGAGAACAGCCCGTTCTACGTGCAGAAACACTTGTCGGAGTGGAAACGCCCGCTCCTGGCCGGTGGAACCGTGTCTTCGAGAATCGCTGGCGTCTCGTCCTTCGGAGCGGGAGGCTCCAACGCTCACGTTATTGTCGAGGAATACATTCCGAGAGAAGCCGAGCAACGCGCGGAGAGCACGGCTGCCGTTCCATCAGTCGTCGTTCTTTCGGCAAAGACCGAGGATGCCCTCAAGGAGCACGTCAAGCAGCTGTTGCGCTGGATAGACGAGGAGAAATGCCAGGAAGCGGCGCTCGCCGACATTGCCTACACCTTGCAGGTGGGCCGGGATACGTTTGAAGAGCGGCTGGGCCTCATCGCGGGTACGATCAAGGAACTCGTCGCCAAGCTGGAAGATTTCCTGGAGGGCAAGGACGACATCTCCGAGCTGTATCGGGGGAAAGTCAAGCGCCAGAAGGACGCGCTGCTCGTCTTTGCCGCCGACGAGGATATGGCCAAGGCGCTCGACGCTTGGGTCGAGAAGGGGAAATACGGCAAGCTGCTTGAGTTGTGGGTGACGGGCCTCGTGCTCGACTGGGAGAAGCTCTACGGCGCCATCAGGCCGCGCCGCGTCTCGTTGCCGACGTATCCGTTCCAGCGCGAGCGCTATTGGATGTCCGGAGGTAACGCGCCTCTTCCTCAGCACGTGCTGCTGTCGGGACAAATCCATCCCTTGCTCCATGCGAACACCTCGAGCTTGAGCGAGCAGCGCTTCACCTCGGTATACACGGGAGACGAGTTCTTCTTCAGGATCATCAGGTCAGGGGCGAGAAGGTTCTCTCTGGAGCCGCGTGCTTGGAGTTGGTTCGAGCCGCCGTGGAGGCCTCGCTCGATGAGCAGCACGTCGCCCTGAGCCTGAGGAACGTCGTCTGGACGCGGCCCATCAAGGTCAGGGAGCACGTCCAAAAAGTCCATGTGAGCTTGCTTGCCAAGGAGCCGGGCGAGCTCGCCTTCGAGATCTTTAGTCCTGGCTCTGAGGCAGAGCCGTTGGTGTATAGTGAAGGTCTCGCGCGTGTGTCCCTGAAGCCCGCGGACACGAGCGTGGACGCCTCTGTTGACCTGTCGCGCCTGCGGACCGAATGCCAGAGTGCCACGCTGGACGCAAAGCAATGCTACGATGCGTTTCGCGCACGGGGCATCGAGTACGGGCCAGGCCACCGAGGCATCGAGCGTCTCTGGATCGGCGAGCGGCAAGTCCTCGCCCGTCTCACGCTGCCAGAGGCGGTGCAGGGAACACTCGAGAACTATGGCCTTCATCCTTCCTTGCTGGACTCCGCTTTCCAGGCCTGCATTGGCATGATGCCGCGTGAGGCCGCGGGCCAGACGCTCTTCCTGCCCTTCGCGCTTGATGAGCTGGAGGTTCTCGGGCAGTGTGCTCCTTCGATGTGGGCGTGGGTTCGGAATAGCCCTGAGCAGCAACGCGATTCCACGATTCGTCGTCTCGACATCGATCTCTGCGATGACGCTGGGCACATTCGCGTCCGGCTCAAGGGCGTTTCCTCGCGCGCCTACTCGGCGGAAGCAGCCACGGGTGAGCTTCTCGCCTCGCCCTGCTGGATAGGTAAGGAACGCGCGGAGAGCGCAAACGACACATTCCCCTGTGTGACGCTACTCGTCGAACTTCCTGAGATCGCCGAGAGGATGAAATCGCGGGACGCAGCCCGGGTCGTGCTCCTGGGCTCCAACGCGCAGAGCGTTGCCGTCCGCTACACGGAATATGCGCTGCAAATCTTCGCCACAATAAAGGAACTCCTGCGCGAGCGGGCGCAACATAAAGTGCGCGTCCAACTGGTTGCCTCGATGGAGGAGTCCTCTCTGTGGATGGGCCTGGGCGGTATTCTCAAGACCGCTCAGCTGGAGAATCCGCGCATTCTCGGCCAGGTCGTTCTCGTCGAGCCGCGAGATGGCTCGGAGCGCGTCGTGTCGCACATCAAGGCCGATCGCGCTGTGCTATCGGACGCCACCATCCGTTATCGTAACGGGAAGCGTGAGATCCTGCAGTGGCGTGAGGACGGCACCGCACTCGCGGCCACGCCGCCCTGGAAGGATGGTGGTGTCTACCTGATTACGGGTGGTGCGGGTGGGCTGGGCACTCTCTTCGCGCAAGACATTGCAACACACGTGCGTCAGCCGAGGCTCATTCTCACGGGCCGTACGCCATGCGACGAGCAGAAAAACTCAATACTGGAGCAGCTGAGACTGCTTGGAGCAGAGGCGACCTACGAGCAGGTCGACGTTAGCGTCAAGGATGACGTCGCGGCGCTCACGAGCAGGATTCAAAACACGTATGGTCGGCTCGATGGGATCCTGCACAGCGCCGGGCTAATAAAAGACAATTTCATTCTCAAGAAGACAGACGATGATTTCGCCCGTGTCCTGGCGCCGAAGGTTGCGGGACTGGTGAACCTGGATGAGGCCACGCAGGATCTGGCTCTTGACTTCCTCATCGTGTTCTCTTCCGTCGCCGGAGTCTTCGGCAATGTCGGCCAGGCCGATTATGCGACCGCGAACGCGTTCATGGATGCGTACGCGCATTATCGCAACACGCTCGTGGCGGAGGGAAGGCGGTGCGGCCGGACCTTGTCGCTCGATTGGCCCTTGTGGGCCGATGGCGGCATGCACGTCGACGCGGGCACGGAAAAATCGCTGCGGGAGAGCCTCGGCCTTGTTCCGTTGCAAAAGGACACTGGGGTTCGCGCTCTCTACAAGGCTTTGGCCTCCCAATACGCCCAGGTGCTGGTGCTCGAGGGCGAGCGGTCGCGGCTGAGGCAAACGCTGCTTGCCAACCTCCTTGCAAAACAGCTTGTGGACGAGCCCGCGGCGACATCGGCTCGCATCGAGAGTCACGCGCCGACGCAGCAGCCCGAGACGGACGAGAGCATTGCGCAGAAAGCCGTCACCTATTTCAAGAAGCTCTTGGCGATAGTCATCAGGCTGCCCGTTTCCAAGATCGATGCGGAAGCGCCGCTCGAGCTCTATGGCATCGATTCGGTGATGACCATGGATATGACGCGCACGCTCGAGGATGTCTTCGGATCACTGCCGAAGACGCTCTTCTTCGAGTATCAGACCATCGATGCTCTGACGCGTTACTTCATGGAGTCCTTCCCGAACAAGATGCACGAGCTTCTGCATGTCGGCAGCGCGCACACACGCTTCAGAGACTGGAACGCACGCTGCGTCGGAGACGAAGATGCCGTGGCGACAGCGCGTGCGGCGGACACTCACCACTCCAGAGTCGAGGGGCATCTCCAGTTCCAGGGCGAACGGTGCCACGAGACCCACGGACATCGCGATCATCGGCTTGGCGGGGCGCTACCCGCAGGCTCGCAATGTGCATGAGTTCTGGCAGAACCTGGCCGCTGGGAAAGACTGCATCACGGAGATCCCCAAGGCGCGTTGGGACAACAGCCTCTTCTTTGATGCTGACAAGAACGCGGCTGGCAAGACCTATAGCAAGTGGGGCGGATTCATCGACGGCGCCTACGAGTTCGATCCCTTGTTCTTCAACATCTCTCCGCGCGAAGCGGAGATCATGGATCCGCAGGAGCGGCTGTTCCTCCAGTGCGTCTACGAGACCCTGGAGGATGCCGGGTACACGCGGGGCGGAGCGAAGGCCCGCGCGAGCAATGTCCTGGATGGTCAGGTGGGGGTTTTTGTCGGAGTGATGTATGAGGAGTACCAGCTCTTCGGAGCCCAAGGTCAACTCCTCGGCCAACCTCTGGCATTGGCCGGAAATCCCGCGTCCATCGCGAACCGCGTGTCATATTTCTGCAATTTCAATGGCCCGAGCATGAGCATCGACACGATGTGCTCCTCGTCGTTGTCGGCCATTCATCTGGCCTGCCAGAGCCTGAAATGGGGCGATTGCGAGGTGGCGATCGCAGGAGGGGTCAATCTTTCTCTGCATCCGAACAAATATCTGCTCTTGAGCCAAGGCAAGTTCGCCTCGACCAACGGACGCTGCGAGAGCTTCGGCGCAGGTGGCGACGGCTACGTTCCCGGTGAGGGCGTCGGTGCCATCCTGCTCAAGCCCCTCGCGAAAGCGATTGCAGACAAAGACAGGATCTACGGTGTCATCAAAGGAACGGCCGTCAATCATGGAGGCAAGACCAATGGCTATTCGGTACCGAATCCACAAGCCCAGTCCAGTGTCATTGGCCATGCCCTGAAAGCGGCTGGCATCGATGCGCGTGCCATGAGCTACGTCGAGGCTCATGGCACGGGGACCGCCCTGGGTGATCCGATCGAAATCACCGGGCTCTCCAAGACCTTTCGCGAGCACACCGCCGAGAAGCAGTTCTGCGCAATAGGCTCCGTGAAAAGTAACATCGGTCATTGCGAGAGTGCCGCGGGCATTGCGGGAGTCACGAAAGTGCTTCTGCAGATGCAACATGGAAAGCTTGCGCCCTCGCTGCATGCGGAGACGCTCAACCCGTACATCGATTTCGCGGACACGCCGTTCGTCGTGCAGCGGGAGTTGGCGGAATGGAGGAGACCCATCCTCTCGTCCAACGGCACGAGCGGGGAGGTCCCGCGCATTGCCGGTGTGTCTTCTTTTGGAGCAGGAGGCTCGAACGCCCATGTCGTCATCGCGGAGTATCTCCCCGACGGGCGCGAAGAACGGCCGAGCGTGGTCGACGCCGCACATCCGACTATCGTTCCCATCTCGGCGAGGACCGAGGAGCGCTTGCAGGCGCAGGTCAAATCCCTGCTGGAATGGCTAGCGAGACCCGAGAGCGCGGACCTGAGCCCGGCCGACCTTGCGTATACCCTGCAGGTCGGACGTGAGGTGATGGAGGCGCGCATGGGTGTCATTGCGGCCTCCTTGTCGGACCTCGTGGAGAAACTGCAACGCTTCCTCGCCGGCAAAGCCGACACCGAGGACGTCATTCGAGTCAAGATCAAGCGTGACAATGACGCGCTTGTTGTCTTTGCACCCGACGCCGATCTCGATGCGATGATCAGGGCCTGGGCCGAAAAGAAGAAGTACGAGAAGCTCCTGGAGCTGTGGGTCAATGGCGTGCCACTGGATTGGCAGTTACTCTACGGGAGCGACACGCCGCGGCGCATTGCGCTGCCGACCTATCCTTTTGCGCGCGAGCACTGTTGCGCCTTCGACGGCGGGAGCTTCGAGAATACAGCTCCGCAGAGCTCCCGTTGGTTGCATCCTTTGGTACAGGCCAACACCTCCGATTTCACGGAGCAGCGGTTCACGTCGGTCTTCACCGGGCAAGAGTTCTTCTTGCGCGATCACGTCGTCAATAGTTCCAAGCTCATGCCCGGCGCGGCTTTTCTGGAGATGGCCATCGCCGCTGCCCGCATCACGTGCAGAGCGCAAGTCGCCCCGTCGACGCCTGTTGCGCTCAAGAACGTTGTGTGGGCGCAGCCGCTGCGCGCAGACGGGCTGCCGCAGGAGTTGCACATCGGCCTGCAGCCCGGTGCCACGGGCGACATCCAATTCCGTGCCTACAGCGCGCCGACGGGATTGGGTGCGAGTGCGGCAGAGTTCGTTCTGCACAGCGAGGGGGCCATCTCCTTCGAGGAGAGCGCTGCGGACACCGCACTCGAGCTGCAGCAACTGGAGGCCGCCTGCGGCCTTTTCGAACTCACCGCGGAGCAATGCTACGAGGCTTACCGTGCGGCGGGCATCGTGTATGGTCCCTCCCATCGGGGCATTCAGCACGTTTGGATTGGGCAAGACCAAGCGCTGGCGCAGTTGGTTCTGCCGGCCTCGATTCAAGGCACCGATGGGGATTTCACGCTGCATCCGAGCCTGCTCGACGCGGCGTTGCAAGCGTCCATCGGCGTGATGCGACAGCCTGCGCGGCAATGGTCCTCCGCGTCTGGATCCAGCCTTTACGTGCCTTTCGCTGTCGATGAAATCACCGTCCTCGACAGCTGCACGGCCTCCATGTGGGTTTGGGTTCGCTTGAGCGAGGAGCACGCTTCCGACGCTACGACGCGCAAGCTCGACCTGGACCTCGCCGATGAGCACGGCCGCGTCCGGGTCCGCATCCGCGGCCTGTCATTCCGCGTTCTCGAGGGGAAGCCCGATCGCACGAAGGTCCTTTTGTTCCCGCAGTGGAAGGAGCAACCGGCTATGAGCGCGTCACCCGACGCGAGCAACGTGAACCGGACTGTGCTCCTCCTCGAGCAGCCCGAGGTGGCGGCGCTGCTCGAGGAGCGCGATGGCGGCGATGTCATCGTTGTGGCCGCGGAGAAGCAAACGCCGGACAGGCGATACTCCGCATATGGGCTGCAGATTCTCGAAAAGACCAAATCCGTGATGCAGGACGCGTCTCTCGACCCGGTCCTCATCCAATTGGTGATTGCCGCGAGCGCGGACTCTATCCTGCTGTCCGGTTTTGCCGCGATGCTGCGCACAGCGCATCTTGAGAATCCGAGAATCACAGGGCAGGTCATCCTCCTCGACAAAACGGACACTGCCGAGACTGCCGTCGCGAAGATTCTGGAAAACCGCGCCCACCCTCAAGATACACTCGTTCGCTACGTGAATGCGCGGCGCGAGGTTTCGACGTGGGTTGAGGACAGCACGGCTGCCGCGATTCCGCTCCCTTGGAAGGAACGAGGGGTCTACCTTGTGACCGGGGGAATGGGGGCACTGGGTCTGCTCTTCGCGCGCGAAATCGCGACGCAGATCGAGAACGCAACGTTGATTCTGACCGGACGTTCACCTTTGAGCCCCAAGAAGCGCAAGGCGCTCGAGGAGCTCGAGGCCTGTGGCGCTCGCGCGTGCTATGAGCAGGTTGACGTCTCGAGCCAGTCCGAGGTCGATGCGTTGATCGCGAGAACACTGCAGAAATGCGGCCGGATCGATGGCGTCATCCACAGCGCTGGAGTGACTCGCGACACTTTCATTTTGAAAAAGCAGGCGGGCGAATTCCTGGACGTCTTGGCTCCGAAGGTGTCGGGCGTCGTGAACCTGGACAGCGCGACACGCACTCTTCCGCTCGATTTCTTCGTGACGTTTTCCTCCACCTCAGGAGCCTCGGGAAACCTGGGCCAGGTCGATTACGCCGCGGCGAACGCCTTCATGGATGCCTATGCGTGGTATCGGGGGGAGCTCGTCGCGCGCGGGGAACGCTCCGGGCGCAGCCTGTCCATCAACTGGCCGCTGTGGGCCGACGGAGGCATGCATGTCTCGTCGGAAACCGAGGCCATGCTGCGTTCGCGCTACGGCATCGTTCCCCTCGAGACGGCCGCGGGTGTTGCCGCTTTCTATCAAATCCTCAACTCCCCGCATAGCCAGGTGATGGTCCTCGAGGGCGAGCCGAGCCGCATTCGGGACGCGTCGAACATTGCCTCACCTGCGCAGGGCAAGATCTCTTCTGTTTCCTCTGCGATGAGGACGACTCCTTGATTCACAACGACAACGACGCGCTGGACGAAAAGGCGACGGCGTACTTCAAACGCCTTCTGTCCAAAGCCACCAAGCTTCCGGTCAACCGCATTGATGCCCACGCGGCGTTCGAGAGCTTCGGTATCGACTCGGTCATGACGATGAGCATGACGACGGAGCTCGAGGCCGTCTTCGGCTCCCTCTCTAAAACCCTGTTCTTCGAGTTTCAGAGCATTCATGCGCTCACACAGCATTTCATCGCTTCGCACAGGCCGAGGCTGCTCGAACTCCTGGGTATGGGCGAAGAGAAAGCGAGCGCCCCTGCCACAAAAGCGCCTGCGCAAACGCCAAGCGCGAGCCTCGCGAGGAAAAACTGGCCGACGCGCTTCGATGCGCCCCTGCTTTCGCGGCAGAGCAAGCCCCAGGGGCTCGATATTGCCATCATCGGGCTGTCGGGGCGCTATCCGAAAGCCCACACGCTTGATGAGTTCTGGAGCAATCTGGCCCTTGGTCGTGACTGCATCACCGAGATACCGGCTGAGCGTTGGGATCACAGTGTGTACTTCGACGCCGACAAGGATGCGCCGGGCAAGACCTACAGCAAGTGGGGCGGCTTCATCGACGGTGTCGATCAGTTCGACTCGCTGTTCTTTCAGATCTCGCCTCGCGAAGCGGAACTCATGGACCCTCAGGAGCGCCTGTTCCTCCAGTGCGTCTACGAGACCATTGAGGATGCTGGCTACACGCCCGCGCGGCTGAATACGTCAGCGCGCCCCGGCGGAGAGCCGAGCATCGGCGTGTACGTCGGTGTCATGTACGAGGAGTACCAGCTCTACGGCGCTCGCGAGCAGCTCCTGGGACACCCCGTGGCTCTCTCCGGAAATTCCTCTTCCGTCGCCAACCGCGTCTCCTATTTTTTCAATTTCCATGGTCCGAGCATGAGCGTCGACACGATGTGCTCATCCTCGCTCACCGCGATTCATCTGGCCTGCCAAAGCATCGAATCGGGAGCGTGCCAACTGGCGATTGCCGGAGGCGTGAACCTGTCGGTACATCCCAATAAGTATTTGATGCTCGGGCAGGGAAAGTTCGTCTCGAGCAAAGGCCGGTGCGAGAGCTTCGGCAAAGGCGGCGATGGCTACGTCCCGGGCGAGGGGGTGGGTGCTGTCCTGCTGAAACCACTGTCGCAGGCGTTGCGAGACAAGGATCGGATCTACGGGGTCATCAAAGGGGTTGCCGTCAATCATGGAGGCAAGACCAACGGGTACTCCGTCCCGAGCCCGCAGGCGCAAGCTCGCTCCATCTCGCAAGCCTGGAAGCAGGCAGGAATCGATCCGCGCGCCGTGAGCTACATCGAGGCGCATGGCACTGGCACCGCGCTCGGAGACCCCATTGAGATTTCCGGGCTCACCAAGGCGTTTCGGGAGCACACTCAGGACAACCAGTTCTGCGGGATAGGCTCCGTGAAAAGTAATATCGGGCATTGCGAGAGTGCCGCGGGCATCTCGGGCCTGACCAAAGTCCTGCTGCAGATGCAGCACGGTCAGCTCGTGCCCTCATTGCACTCCGCGGAGCTGAATCCGCACATCGATTTTCAGAGCACGCCTTTCGTGGTGCAGCAAACCCTGTCCGACTGGAAACGCCCGGTCGTGACTGTTGGCGGAGTCGCGCGGGAGTTTCCACGCATCGCGGGAATCTCCTCGTTCGGGGCCGGCGGCTCCAACGCCCATCTGGTCATCGAGGAGTTTCGAGCGCCCGCGGAGGGCGCATCACGCCCTGCTCGCGCTCCGGACGCTCCCGTGCTTGTCGTGCTCTCGGCGAGAAGCAGCGAGCGCTTGCGCGAGAAAGCGGAAGCGCTCGTCGCCTGGATAGAGGCGAAGAATCTTTCGTCCGACGACTTGCCCTCGCTTGCCTACACCTTGCAAGTGGGACGGGAAGCCATGCGGGAGCGGCTCGGCGTCATTGTGACCTCCATGCAGAGCCTGCTCGCGCGGCTCAAGGACTTTTGCAGCGGAAAAGAGGATGTTCAGGACCTCTTCCGCGGTCAGGCGACTCAGGACTCCGAGACCCTCGCGCTCTTCTCCGCCGATGAGGAAATGCAGAACGCGGTGGAGGGATGGATAAGGAAGCAAAAATTCGCGAGGCTCCTGGGCCTTTGGGTCAAGGGGGTCGCGGTCGATTGGGACAAACTTTATGGCGACGACAAGCCGCCGCGCGTGGCGTTGCCCACCTACCCGTTTAGCAGGGAGCGCTACTGGATTGGCACGTCTCCCTCCTCCGTCACTCCCACGCAAGGAGAGGCGGCGTCGCGCGTCGCTGCGGCCGGTGGCGAGGAAGCCCCTGCCACGCTCGTCTTCGAGGAGTCCTGGCAGCCCGAGGAGCGGCCAGTCCGGCGGGCTGTCGCACCCAGGACACTGATCTGCTTGTGCACCGACCGCTCGAGCCAGGAGGAGCTCGCGCGCGCCGCGCGGAACCTCGACCCCGCCGCGACGCTCGTGTTCGTGGCTCAGGGCGCAGGCTTCAAGAAAGTTTCGGCACAGTCCTACGAAGTGCACGCTCTTGCGCCGGATGATTGCGTCCGCGCGTTTCAAGACATCCAGGCGCAGTATGGAGCTGTAGACGGCATCCTGCACCTGTGGGCGCTCAGGGATGGCGCGTGGCAGGAATCGTACACCGGCATCGTCCACGTCCTGCAAGCTGTTGCGGCATCGAAGCTGAAGGTCCAGCGCATCCTGGTCGCAGGGGAGTTCCGCAATGGGATCGAGCGTGCGTTCCTGGAGTCATGGATGGGATTCGAGCGCTCGCTCGCACGCGTTCTTCCTTCCGTCACGATGATTGCAGTACTCGAGGATGCCCAGGGCTCGAGCCGCAAGACGTCCATGGGGACCGGCTCGCGCGCCTTTGGGACGAGCTTGCCGCGGCTGAGCCCGTGAGCGTGCTGTTCCGCAACGGCTCGCGCCATGTGAGCCGTGTGCGGCCGAGCGCTCTCGACGCGGGGAGGGTGCTCCTCAAGCAGCGTGGAACATATCTCATCACGGGTGGGCTGGGCGGCCTTGGGCTGCTGTTCGCGGAGCACCTTGCCAGAACCTACGCAGCACGTCTGGTGCTGACGGGCCGCTCGCCTCTCGATGCCGACAAGGCGCAAAAGATCGCGCAGCTCGAGGCGCTGGGAGGCGAGGTTTTCTATGGACAGGCGGACGTCAGCGATCGCGAGGCCATGCATGGGGTCGTGAGGGCAGGGCGGGAGCGCTTCGGAACGATTCACGGCGTTATTCACGCCGCCGGCGTTGCGGCCAAGGGGAACGTTCTCACCAATGATGCCCGCGCCTTTCAAAACCTCGTTGCCTCCAAAGTTGGTGGCACGCTCGTGCTGGACGAAGTCCTCGCGGACGAGCCCATCGACTTCATCTGTTACTTCTCATCGAGCTCAGCGATTCTCGGGGACTTCGGCAGCTGCGACTATGCCGTCGGAAACCGCTTCCAGACGATCTATGTCCAGCATCGCAATGCGCAAGTGCGGCAGGGGACGCTCTCCGGTACGACCATCGCTATCAATTGGCCCTTGTGGAGAGAGGGCGGCATGGGGTTCGATGACGCGCAAAGTACCGAGCTGTATCTCACTGCCAGCGGGCTGCATTTTCTCGAGAAGGCAGAGGGCATCGCGCTCTTCGAGCGGCTCTTGGGACAATCCGCAGCACAGCATCTCGTCGTGGTTGGAAAACCCAGTCGCGTCCAGCGTCTTCTCGGCATCGAAAAGGCGCCACGGGAGGTTCAGCAGCCTACGGCAGAGCCCGCCTCGCACGCCAAGCCGGTCGCTACACAGGCGGCGCTCGAGAGCATCGATGCGCGCGTTCTTGCGGATCTCAAGGTGATTGTTGGCGAGCTTCTCAAGCTGCCCCCCGAGCGGATCCATGCCGATGAGAATCTCTCGGAGGTCGGCTTCGACTCCGTTGCCCTGGCGAAATTCGCTCAAGCGATGAGCCGTCATTTCGCGTTCGACGTGCTCCCCTCGGTTTTCTTCGCGTATCCAACCCTGCAGAAATTGGCGGCGCATCTCATGGCTGAGCAAAAAGATGCGCTGCAAAAACTCTATGCGTCGGCCCCTCAAGAGGGAGAGCCTGTGCTCGAAGTCACGGAAACCAAAGTCGCTCCTCGCTCCCCGGCCGCGGACGTCGAGCCTCCCAAAATGCAGCACCAGATATCGGGACCGGAGCCCATCGCCATCATCGGAATGAGCGGCCGCTTTCCCGCGGCCCGAACGGTCGACGAGCTTTGGAGCATCCTCGCTCAAGGGCGGGATGTGCTCTCGCCCGTTCCCGAGGATCGTCTCTCCGATTGGAGCGATCCGGAGGCCCGGATCGGAGCAAAGCGCGCTGCGGCTTCATTCCCGGGATAGCGGAATTCGATCCCGCGTTCTTCGAGATCTCGCCGCGCGAGGCTCAATCCATGGATCCGCGACAGCGGCTCCTGCTGCAGGAGGCGTGGCGGGCCCTCGAGGATGCGGGCTATGGCGCACGGAAACTCCGGAGCGAGCGCATTGGAATGTTCGTTGGGGCAGAGCAGGGCGACTATCTGCACTTGACCCAGGGAGAAGGGAGCATCACGGCGCAGCACGAGGCGATTCTGGCGTCGCGGCTGGCGTATTTTCTCGACTTCTCGGGGCCCGTGCTCGCCATCAACACCGCTTGTTCCTCGGGGCTGGCGGCCGCTCACCAGGCCTGCATGAGCCTGCGCAACGGCGAGTGCGATGCCGCCATCGTTGCCGGGGTCAATCTGGCGACCACGTCGCGCGTGTTCGCGGAGACGAGCAAGGCCGGCATGCTGTCCGAGGACGGCGTCTGTTACGCATTTGACAAACGGGCAAATGGCATGGTGCTGGGTGAGGCCATCGCGGTGGTCGTCTTGAAGCGCTTGTCGCAAGCGGAAGCCGACGGCGACAACATCCTCGCAGTCATCCGAGGCAGCGGTATCAACTACGATGGCAAGACGAACGGGATCACGGCTCCGAACGGCGCGTCGCAGGCGAACCTCTATCGCAGCATTTATCAGCAGTACCAGATCGACCCCGAGCGCATCGAGCATATCGTGGCCCATGGCACCGGTACCCGGCTCGGCGATCCGGTCGAGGTGAACGCGCTGAACGAAGTGTTCAAGCGCTACACGCGCAAAGAGCAGTTCTGCGCGTTGACCTCGACGAAATCCAATCTCGGGCACACCCTGGCCGCCTCCGGTGTCGTCAGCTTGATAGCGCTCGTCCAATCGCTGCGGCATGGGGTCATCCCCGCGAGTCTGCACTGCGAGCAGGACAGCGACTACATCGCCTGGAAGGAAAGCCCATTCTTCGTCAACAAGACAGCTAGGCCCTGGCAGGTGAGTTCCGCTGGGACGAGGCTCGGAGCCGTGAGCGCGTTCGGCATGAGCGGAACAAACGTTCACATGGTCGTGGAAAGTCATCCGGGCCATGCACGAGCGGCACGTCGCACCGCGGCCCCTGCCCATCTGCTGGTCCTCTCCGCCAAAAGCCCCGAGTCTCTGCAAGAAAGGATTCGGGAGCTGCGGGAGGCGCTGCAGAAGGGGGACTCTGGCGCCTTCCCTGGCGCCGATCTCAGCTACACTCTGCTCGAAGGCAGGCAGCATTTCTCCTACCGCTGCGCGCTCGCCGTCAGCGGTTATGACGATGCCATCTCCGCGTTGAGAACGGCGGAGAGCGGCGAGGAGCGGCCCACGGTGCGCCGTGGAGAGGCGCCGCGCGAGATCAAAGATCGCGCGCTGCTGCAAGAGCAAGGCGAAGCGCTGCTTGCGGAGATTGCGTCGCCGGGCATCTCCGCGGCCAGGTGCCGCGATGCGCTCTGCGCCCTGGCCGACCTTTATTGCCAGGGTGCCACCCTGGATTGGCGGAAGCTCTTCGTGCATGACGAGGCGCGATTGCTCGCGCTTCCGGGCTATCCGTTCTCGCGCAAAAGGTATTGGGTCACAAAGGCGCCTGTGGTTCCGCCGCAGCCCAAGCCCGTTGAGATCGTGCCGCCTCTTCCTGTCGTGGCTCAGGCTCCGAAAGACGCGGCCCGCGACGAGGTCAGACGGCCACGGGTTGCGCTGCAAAGTCTGAGCGCAGAAGCAGTCGTGTCGGCGTTCTCGGTGGCCAAGCCAAGGAACATAGCGCTTGCTTCCCTGGGCGAGCTGCACACCGCCCCCGCGACGACGGGGCCTCTGGTGGAACATCCCGTGGAGCCGGTGAAAGTCACGGACGCATTGCGCCAGGAGTTGAGAGTCAGCCTCGCGGAGGCGCTGTACCTTCCTGAGAGCGGCATCGATCTCAATCGGAACTTCATGGAACTGGGCCTGGACTCCATCGTCGGAGTGGAGTGGATCAAGACCCTCAACAAGAAGTACGGGACCGCTCTGACCGCGACCAGGCTTTACGATCACCCGTCGGTGCGTCAGTTCGCGGAGTTCCTGCAGAGCGAGCTCAGAAAATCCAAGCCCGCCTCCAAGTCCACAGGGGCCGAGATGCCGAGCCCGGTCCCGGTTGTTTCCCGGCCTCAGGACTCCGCGACCGCGCAACCTCAGCCACGGCGTCAAAAGTCCGCCCTCATGGAGGAGTTGAAGAAGAGTCTGGCCGAGGCCCTGTTCCTCGATGCGCGGGAGATAGACGTCGGCCGCAACTTCGTCGAACTCGGCATGGACTCCATCATCGGCGTGGAGTGGGTGAAGACCATCAACAAGACGTACGGCACTTCGCTCATGGCGACGCGGTTGTATGACTACGCGACCATTCGAGAGCTGGCCGGATTTCTGGAGACGCAAGTCCAGAGCGTGGTCGTTGCCGAGCCGAAGGCAGTGGCTGAACCGAAGGTTGTTGTCGAGCCGACGGCATTGACCGAGCCGGTTGTCACGATCGCGGAGCCGCCGCGCCCGGTCGTAGCGACCGCGAGCACGAAGGAAAGAGCAGTGCTGGAGGTCCGCACGGGCGAGAAAGCGGCCATCATTGGGATGTCCGGGCGCTACCCCGAGGCAGAGAACTTGCAGCGTTATTGGGAGAACCTTCGTAACGGGCGGAACTCCGTGCGGGAAATTCCTCAGTCCCGCTGGGATGTCGCGCAGTACTACGACCCGCGCCCCAACCAGAAGGGCAAGATGTACTGTAAGTGGATGGGGCTCCTGGACGATGTGGACTGCTTCGATCCCCTGTTCTTCAACATCTCTCCGCTCGAAGCGGAAGGGCTGGATCCGCAGCAGCGACTGTTCCTCCAGGAGGCCTATCGGGCGTTCGAGGACGCAGGATACGATCCGCAATCTCTGAGCAAGAAGAAGTGCGGTGTCTATCTGGGTGTGAGCGGCAACGAGTACAGCTTCCTGGTGTTTCAGAACAGCGCGGAGACCAATGCCGCGACGAGCAGCAGCAACGCCATCGCCGCGGCGCGCATCGCCTATTTTCTCAATCTGAAGGGCCCGGCTCTCGCGATTGATACCGCGTGCTCGTCTTCGCTGGTCGCGCTGCATCTGGCCCAGCAGGCGCTGTTGAGCCATGAGATCGATCTGGCCCTGGTCGGAGGCGTCTCGCTCTACCTGCTCCCGGACACCTACGTCGGGATGTGCGAGGCGGGCATGCTTTCGCCAGAGGGGCGGTGCAAGACATTCGACAACAGCGCCAATGGGTTCGTGCCGGGAGAGGGCGTCGGGGCTCTGGTACTGAAGCGCCTGAGCGAGGCCGAGGCCGACCACGACCACATTTATGGCGTCGTTGTGGCGTCGGGCATCAACCAGGATGGCAAAACCAACGGCATCACGGCGCCGAGCGCCACGAGTCAGATGGAACTCGTTCGTACGATCTACGATCGCTATGACATCGATCCAGCGAGCATCGGCTACGTGGAAATGCACGGGACGGGCACGAAACTCGGGGATCCTATCGAGCTCGATGCGCTGGCCACCGTCTACCGCGAAAGAGGCGTTCCCGCGAAGTCCTGTGCTATTGGCTCGGTGAAAAGCAATATCGGGCACAGCTCCGCCGCCGCAGGGGTCGCTGGTGTTCAAAAAGCGCTGCTGTGTCTGCGCCATACCATGCTCGTGCCGACTCTCAATTTCGAGAAGCCCAACGAGCACTTCGACTTCGAGACCTCGCCATTCCGAGTCAACACGCGTCTGCAGCCGTGGGAAGCGCAAGGTGGTCGCGCGCCGCGTCGCATCGCCGTGAGTTCTTTCGGATTCAGCGGAACGAATGCCCACGTCGTGCTCGAAGAGTATCGCGCCGCGCGCGACAGTCGCATGCAGACCACGCCCGCCCCTGCGGTCGTCCTCGTCCTGTCCGCAAAGACAGAAGCGCAACTGAAGGTCGCGGCGGAGAATCTGCTCGCGTTCGTCGCGAGCGAGCCGCATCTCGACCTGACCGACCCGGCCTTTTCGCTCCAAGCAGGTCGAGAGGCGATGGATTTCAGGCTGGCGTTCGTGGCTGACTCCAAGGACGCAGTCACGCGCGGGCTCAAGGCCTATCTGGGGCAAGGTGGCAGCTTCGCGCTCTTCCAGGGGCGGGTGGCGCAAGCGGTGACGTGGGACGAGGAGGATGAGGCGAAGAAGGCCCTCGTCCATTCGTGGATCACGAACAAGGATCATCAAAAGTTCGCGGAAGCCTGGGCCAATGGCAGCGCCATCGACTGGCGCATGCTCTACGCGACCCACAAACCTTCTCGTCTGCCCTTGCCGACCTATCCTTTCGCCAAGGAGAGCTATTGGGTCGCAACGAAGCAGAACGGGAAGACGAGTCTCCGTTCACCGGTCACTGCGACCCTGCACCCGTTGCTCCACCTCAATACTTCCTTCTTCTCGCAGCAGCGCTACAGTTCGACCTTCACTGGCGACGAGGCCTTCCTGCATGACCACCGCGTGCGTGGCGAGAAGATCCTTCCGGGCGTTGCGTATCTGGAAATGGCGCTGGCGGCTGCGATCAGGGCCAGTGGGAAAACGCTGCCGCAGCCCGTGGGTGTGCTCTTCAGGAACGTGATCTGGGCACAGCCGTTCCGGGTGAACGACCGTCCGCGCGAACTCGAGATTGCGTTGCATCAGGATGATGCGAGGGCCATTCAGTTCGAGATTTCCGCTCCAGCAGTGAACGGGCAAGGAACCACTGCGGCTCCTGCCGTTCACAGCCAGGGGTCTCTCGTGCTGGCCTGGGATGGCGCGGCGGGCTCCATCGACTTGGCGCGACTCCAGGCTGAATGCCGCACGCGTGAGTTCGACAGCGCGCAAGTCTACGCTGCATTCCAGGCCGCGGGGATCGAGTACGGCAGTTCGTACCGTGGCATCGAGCGCCTTTCTGTTGGCAATGATCAGGTGCTGGCTCGCCTCGCGCTGCCACTTGCCGCGAAGGCGACGTGGGATGACTATCGTCTGCATCCGAGCTTGATGGACGCGGCGTTGCAAGCCTCGCTGGGGATGATGCTGGCCGACGCGGAAGGCACGCACCGGGTCTACCTGCCCTTCGCCATGGAAGAGGTCGAGGTGCTCGGCTCGCTGACGCACTCCATGTGGGTCTGGATACGCGCCAGCGCGGGCAATTCGCGCGACGGCTCCATCCGCCGCCTCGATCTCGATCTTTGCGATGACGCGGGACGCGTCTGTGTACGGATGAGGGGCTTCTCTGTACGGGCCTCGCACGATGAGTCCAAGTCCGCCCGCATCATCGTTTCTCCGCAATGGCAGAAGCGCGCAATGGCCAAGCCGGCGCGGAGCGCATCCGAGGCACGGCGCGCGGTGCTGTTCGTCGAGAAAGGAACTCCGCGGATACGATGGCTTCGGATGCGACGTGCGAGGTGCTGGCTCTCTCCTCGCAGGCATCCACTCTCGACCGCCGTTACTGCGATTACGCGTTGCAGGTCTTCGAGAAGATAAAGGCGATACTGCAAGAAAAAACACAGCCCGAGGTCCTCATCCAAGTCCTGGTGTCGGCCCAGCCGGAATCGTTTGTCCTATCCGGCCTTGCTGCCTTGCTGCGGACCGCGCAGCTCGAGAATCCGAGAATCGTGGGGCAGGTCATCGTCGCGGATACCAACGAGCATTCCGAGTCTCTTCGCGCGCGCCTCGATGCCGAGCGGAGTCATCTCGTGGACACGATGGTCAGGTACCGCAACGGCCAGCGCGAGGTCTTGTGCTGGCTCGAAGAGCACGTGTCGGGTCAGCTCATTTCGCCCTGGAAGGCCGGTGGCGTTTACGTGATCACGGGCGGCCTCGGCGGGCTCGGACGGATTTTCGCCGAGGAGATTGTGAGCCGGTGAAGGACGTCACACTCGCCCTCGCTGGTCGTTCTCCCGAGACCCGCGAGTCGCGGCAATTCCTGGAGCGACTCCAAGCATCCGGTGCACGGGTGTCCTACGCACAAGTGGACGTCGCCAGTCGGGTGGATGTCCAGGCCTTCATCAACAAGGTTCTGAAGAGCGCCGGTCAAATCCATGGAATCATCCACAGTGCTGGCGTCATTCAGGACAACTTCATCCTGAAGAAGCCCGGTCGCGAGTTCAGCGAGGTTCTCACGCCGAAGGTGGCCGGCTTCGTGAATCTGGACGAGGCGACCCAGGATGTGGACCTGGACTTTTTCGTTACGTTCTCTTCTGGTGCCGCCGTCGCAGGTAACGTGGGTCAAGCCGATTACGCAGCCGCAAACGCATTCATGGATGCCTATGCGACGTATCGCCAGCGCCTGGTGGCAGCGGGCCGGCGACGTGGTCGCACGTTGTCCATCAATTGGCCGCTGTGGGCGGAGGGGGCATGCGCCCCGACTCCGGTACGGAATCGATGCTTCGAGAGCGCTTCGGGATTTCTCTGCTCAAGAAACAGGCGGGGATAGAAGCCTTCTCACAAAGTCTCCAAACGAGTCACAGTCAGGTGCTCGTCGCAGCGGGCGACGCAGCTCGCATCAGAAACGCGCTGGAACTGCAGCATGGCAGCGAGGATACGCAACTCGTGAATGTTGAAATTCCCGGAACGCCGACGAGACAACGCAATGGCAATGGCCTGGAGGAAAAGGCCATCGAGTACATCAAATCGCTTCTCTCGAGCGCTCTCAAGGTGCCGCCGCAGCGCATCGAGGCCGACGTTCCCTTGGAGCGATACGGTATCGACTCTGTGATGGCGATGAGCTTGACCTCCAAGCTGGAGGCGGTCTTCGGACGCCTGTCGAAGACGCTCTTCTTCGAGTATCAGAACATCAAGGCCCTGACGCAGTACTTCATCGTCTCGCACGAGGCTCGACTGCGGGAGTTGCTGGGGAGCGATGCCGCTGTTCCGCCCACGGCGCAGTCGCAAGCGCCGCGCCTCAATGCTGCTACAGCTCCCGCGGCCCCTGCGGCTCCTGTGGTATCGCCAGCAGTCGCTCCGGTTAGCGCGGATATTGCCATCATCGGTCTGGCTGGGCGCTACCCTCAGGCTCGGAATCTGAGGGAGTTCTGGCGCAATCTGGCTACGGGCAAGAACAGCATCACGGAGATCCCGCAGGACCGCTGGGACCACAGCGCTTACTTCGATGAAGACAAAGCGAAGCCGGGAAAGACCTATTGCAAGTGGGGCGGATTCGTAGACGGTATCGACCAGTTCGACCCGTTGTTCTTCAACATCTCGCCGCGAGAGGCGGAGATCACCGATCCCCAGGAGCGCTTGTTCCTGGAGTGCGTATACGAAACGCTGGAGGACGCAGGATACACCCGGCAGGACTTGAACAAGTTCCGTTCGAACGGCGTCGACGGTAACGTCGGGGTGTTCGTGGGCGTGATGTATGACGAGTACCAGCTGTACGGCGCGAGCGAGCAGGCGCTGGAGCGCGGCCAGGTGCTCCCGGGGAATTCGGCATCCATCGCCAACCGCGTCTCGTACTTTTGCAACTGGCAGGGACCGAGCCTCACGGTGAAAACCATGTGCTCCTCGTCCCTGACGGCGCTCCATCTCGCATGCCAGAGCTTGCAGCTCGGGGATTGCGAACTCGCCGTCGCTGGCGGTGTCAACCTGTCGCTTCATCCGAGCAAGTACCTGCTGCTGGGACAAAGCAAGTTCGCGTCGAGCAAGGGGCTTTGTGAGAGCTTCGGCCTCGGTGGCGACGGCTACGTCCCCGGTGAGGGCGTGGGCGCCGTGCTTCTGAAGCCCCTGGCTCAGGCGATTGCCGACAACGACAGGATTTACGGCGTCATCAAGGCCACGGCGGTCAATCACGGGGGCAAGACCAACGGCTACACGGTCCCGAATCCGAACGCGCAGAGCAACGCGATCGCTCATGCCCTCGAGAAAGCACGTGTCGACGCGCGCATGGTGAGCTATATCGAGGCTCACGGCACCGGGACCTCGCTCGGTGACCCCATCGAGATAGCAGGTCTGACCAAGGCCTTCTCGCGCCACACGAGCGATCGGCAGTTCTGCGCGATAGGCTCGGTGAAGAGCAACATCGGGCACTGCGAGAGCGCGGCGGGAATCTCGGGACTGACCAAAGTCCTGCTGCAGATGAAGCATGGTCAGCTCGCACCTTCCCTGCACGCGAAGGTTCTGAACCCGCACATCGACTTCAGCGAGACGCCGTTCAGGGTGCAGCAGGAGTTGGAAGAGTGGAAACGACCCGTCATCACCATCGCGGGCCGAACTCAGGAATGCCCGCGCATCGCTGGAATCTCGTCCTTCGGCGCAGGCGGCTCGAACGCTCACGTCATCGTTCAGGAGTATGTGCCCCCCGAGAGAGCGGCGGCGTTCGAGCCGGCAACGCCGTCTCATCTGGCCATCATGGTTCTTTCCGCAAAGAACACGGAGCAGTTGTGCGAGCAGGCGCGGCGGTTGCTCGAGTGGGCACAGGAAGAGCAAATCTCCGATGCCGACTTGCCAGACATCGCGTTCACGTTGCAGGTGGGCCGCGAGCCGATGGAAGAGCGGCTCGCGTTCCTCGCGGGCTCCGCACGAGAATTCAGCGCCAAGCTCCGTGACTACCTGGACGGCAAAGAAGGCATAAGCGAGCTATACCAAGGCAAGGTCAAGCGCTCGAAGGACGCCGTGTCGCTCTTGTCCGAGGACGAGGACATGGCGAAGACCATCGAGGCCTGGGCTCAAAAGAGAAAGTTCGGAAAGATCCTCGAACTGTGGGTCAATGGCCTGTCCTTCGATTGGCGAAGCCTTTACGCGACCTTGAGGCCGCGTCGGGTTTCGCTGCCGACGTATCCTTTCGCGCGCAAGCGGTGCTGGTTCCCGGCAAGCGCTCCTTCCCGCGCTACGTCGGGCATTCCTTCGAGTGCGGCACCAATCGCTCCCCCGGTGGCGGAGAAAACACTCACGAAGAAGACAATCAGCCTGGTTCACACGGACTCCGCACCATTGCCGGCGACCCTCGCAGTGTCGAAACCGAAGGGCATTCTCCTTTCGTCGCTCGAGAGCAACGGGAACACGGACGAGAGGCCAGAGGAGCCGGCGTCAGTGCGGCCTCCTGCCAGGACAGTGACCTTGACGGCCGTGAGTGCGGGCGCCACTGGCAACGCTGTCGTGGGAAATGAAGAGGCTCCGACTCCGAACCCTACTCAGCACCCGACTCCGAGCCAGGAGACGCTCATGGACGAGCTGACGGCGAGTCTCGCCCAGGCTTTGTACATGGCGGAGGACGATGTCGACCCTGACAAGAATTTCATTGACCTCGGCTTGGATTCGATCGTAGGAGTGGAGTGGATAAAGTCGATAAACAAGAAATACGCGCTTGCGCTGGCCGCCATCAAGCTCTACGACACTCCCACGGTGCGTCAGCTTGCGGCGTATTTGCAAAATGAGCTGCGCGCGATGGGGGCGCCGCAAACGAACCTGGGGCCGCAGGGCGTGTCTCCGGCGCGCGCCGTGGCGGAAGCGACGGTCGAGGAGACGTTTGCGACCGCATACCGGGAGGAGGAACTGCAGGCGGAGCTGACGAGCAGCCTCGCCGAGGCTTTGTACGTGTCCGAGAGCGACCTGGACCTCGACCGGAATTTTGTCGATTTCGGTCTGGACTCCATTATCGGCGTGGAGTGGGTAAAGGCGATCAACAAGCGGTACGGCCTCTCCCTCATAGCCACCAAGCTCTATGACCATCCCAATCTCCGGGCGCTGGCCGCCTACATGCGTAAGGAGCTCGATAAAGCAGGTGCTCTGAACTCCAAGGCCCAGCCTGTTCACGCTGCGAAGCCTCTCGTGAACGTCGCGCCCGCGGTTGCGTCTGTGCGCGAGCCTGCGTCCGCATCCGCTCTTGCTCGCGAGTCTTTGCCTGCATCTGTGCCCGTGTCCGCGCCTACGCTTGTGTCCTCGCCTGTGCGTACGCTCAAGCTCGAGCCCGTGTCCGCGCCTGCGCCTGTGTCCGCGCCTGCGCCTGTGCTTGTGCCCGAGCGCGCGGAAGTGCTGGCCCCGACCGAGCACGTGGCACGTGCCTCAGGTGCGTATCACCGCGACGCGATTGCCATCGTGGGGATGTCTGGAAAATACCCACAGTCGGAGAATCTGGGGGAGTACTGGAGCAATCTCGCGAGTGGCCGCAATTGCGTTCGAGAGATTCCGAAATCACGCTGGGATGTCAGCCAATACTACGACCCGCGCCCGAACCAGAAGGGCAAGGTCTACTGCAAGTGGATGGGGGTCCTCGATGACATCGAGATCTTCGATCCATTGTTCTTCAACATTCCTCCCGCGGAGGCGGAGGCGATGGATCCGCAGCAGCGGCTCTTCCTGCAGGAGGCGTACCATGCCTTCGAGGACGCGGGATACAACGTGCAGTCGCTGAGCGGCAGGAAGTGCGGCGTGTACTTGGGAATAATGAGCAACGAGTACAGCATGCTGATGCAGAAGCATGGCGGAGACTCGAGTTCTGCCACGAGCAACAGCAATGCCATCACAGCTGCGCGCATCGCTTATTTTCTGAATCTCAAGGGCCCCGCCATCGCTCTCGATACGGCGTGCTCGTCCTCACTCGTCGCGGCCCATCTCGCCTCTCAGGCGCTCAAGAGTCGCGAGATCGACATGGCTCTGGTGGGCGGCGTTACGCTCTACCTGAGCCCCGAGTCGTACATCAGCATGTGCGGCGCGGGAATGTTGTCGCCAAAGGGCCAGTGCAAGACCTTCGACAACGGCGCTGACGGCTTCGTGCCGGGAGAGGGCGTTGGCACGCTCATCCTGAAGAGACTGGAGGACGCCGAGCGCGACCATGATCACATCTACGGTGTCATCAGAGGCTCAGGTATCAACCAGGACGGAAAGACCAACGGTATCACCGCTCCGAGTGTCACGAGCCAGATAGAGCTGGAGCGGGACATCTACGAGCGCTACGCCATCGATCCCGCCAGCGTCAGTTACGTTGAGATGCACGGCACAGGAACCAAGCTGGGCGACCCCATCGAACTCGAGGCTCTGGCCACGGTGTATCGCGAGAAAACCGACAAGGTCGGATACTGCGCCATCGGCTCGGTGAAAAGCAACATGGGGCACACATCCGCGGCTGCGGGCATCGCCTCGGTGCAGAAAGCATTGCTCTGCATGGAGCACAAGCGCCTGGTTCCCACTCTGAACTTCAACCGCCACAACGAGCATTTCGACTTCGAGCGCTCGCCGTTCTACGTCAACACCGAGCTGAAACCCTGGACGGTGGAGGCTGGTGGGGTCCGTCGCGCGGCCGTGAGTTCGTTCGGCTTCAGCGGCACGAATGCCCATCTCGTGTTGGAGGAGTACGAGCCCAGACACGGAAACGCCACGCGGGAGCAGCCGCGCACACCGGCGTGTTCGTGCTGTCGGCGAAGAGCGAGGAACAGCTCAAGACCTCGGTGGCCCGGACCAAGAGCCACATCGAGACGCACCCGTCCTTGAACCTTCAGGACCTCGCCTACACGCTTCAGTTGGGCCGCGAGCCGATGACCCAGCGCTTGGCGCTCGTCGCCGCCACGCGCCAGGAACTCCTCGCGAAGCTGACGCGGTATATCGAAGGCGACAGGGCGGATGACATCTTCACCGGGCAGGTCAAGAAGGGTAGAGAGAAAGTCGCATTGCTCGCTGCTCATGATGATTTGGGCAACCTTTTCGACAGCACGATGGATGCGACGAAGTGTGAGAAGCTGGCCTCACTCTGGGTAAAGGGGCTGGCCGTGGACTGGGAGCGGCTCTATGCGAGTGGAAAGCCCCAGCGCATCCCGCTGCCCGTGTACCCCTTTGCCCGCCAGCGCTACTGGCTCGCAGCGGCACCCCAGGCCACCGCTCCGGTCGTGCCTCAAATCGCAGTTCTGTCGTCGGCGCCCGCAGCTCCATCGCTGGTGCCTGCGGTCACCACGAAGCCTTTGGCTGATGCGAACATCTTGCTGAAGCCGGTCTGGGATGTGGTCTCCAGGCCCGAGTCGCGCACCCTTCCTGTCTCCTCCGGCCGCGTCGTCGTGGTCGGCGGCAGACAGGAGCATTGGGAGCAGATCAGCTCCTCTATCCGCAGGCCGAGCGCCTGCGTGTCGATGGCGCGGACACGATAGAGACGCTCGCCGCGAGACTCAAAGGTCACGGCGAACCAATGAGTCACCTCATCTGGCTGGCGCCGCAGGGGGCACCTCACGGCCTCACGGATGACGCGCTGATCGCGGAGCAGGAAAATGGCCTCTACGCCTGTTTCCGCACACTGAAAGCGGCTCTGAGTTTGGGATACGGCCGCCGCGCGCTCGACGTGACAATCGTCACGGAACAGAGTCAGCCCGTGTTGAGAAACGATACGGTGGACCCGACCCATTCTGGGTTGCACGGACTCATGGGCTCCGTGGCAAAGGAGTATCCGAGCTGGAACGTGCGAGTGGTCGATCTCGACAAGAATCACGACTGGCCGCTCCAGGAGTTCCTCTCGTTGCCCTGTGAGGCTCGTGGCAACATCTGGGGTTACCGCCGCAAGCGTTGGTACCGGCAAGCCCTCATCCCCATCCAAGGCGCCTCGCGCGAGCCCGGAAGCCGGCCGTTGTACAGGCAAGGGGGCACGTACGTCGTGATCGGTGGATCCGGGGGTATCGGGGAAGCCTGGACGGAGCACATGATCCGCACCTACGGGGCGCATGTCATCTGGATCGGGCGCAGGGAAGAGGATGCGACGATTCGGGAAAAGCTGCAGCGTCTGGGCCGGCTGGGGCCGACGCCGCTCTACGTGCAAGCCGATGCGGCGAGCCGCGAGTCGTTGCAGAAGGCCTATCAGCGCATCAAGCAGAGTCATCCCGTCATCCATGGTGTCGTCCACTCGGCAATCGTCCTGCTTGATCAGAGCTTGGAACGGATGGATGAGGAGCGCTTCCGCGCGGCCGTCACCGCCAAAGTCGACGTCAGCGTGCGTCTGGCTCAGGTCTTTCAGGGAGAGCCCTTGGATTTCGTCCTATTCTTCTCCTCGATGAACTCCTTCATCAAGGCTCCCGGGCAGTGCAATTACGTGGCCGGCTCCGTGTTCAAGGATGCCTATGCCCACCAACTCACCAAAGAATGGTCCGCTGCGGTGAAGGTCATGAATTGGGGATACTGGGGCAGCGTCGGCATCGTCGCCTCGCAGCAGTATCAGGAACGCATGAGCAAAGCCGGCGCGGCCTCGATTGAGCCTGCCGACGGCATGGCGGCCCTCGACATCCTACTTTCAGGCGCATTCGATCAGCTTGGCCTCGTCAAAGCTCAGTCAGGAAATTCGTAACATGGAAAACATTATCCAGCGTGAAGCGATAACAACGGGCCAGAGAGGCACCAGGATTTCTCTGGCCCCTCTGTGCCAGGCAATCGCGAGCAAAAAGGCGACCCTTGCCGTTGCCAACAGCGCACAAGGCACGGACCAGCAGCTCGACGAGGAGCTCCTGTGCCGACTCCTGCTCAGTCAGTTGCAGAGCGTGGGATTTTTCGCTCAGGGCGGTAGCCCGATCGCGGACGTGATGGCACGCCTGCAGCTCAGTGACATACTGCGGCGCTGGTTGGACGAGTCCATCCGACTGTTGTCGAGCCGTGGCTATCTGCAAGGCGACGTCACGCAAGCCCTGCCGACCCGTGTCACGAATAGTCGTGACGTGTGGGCGGAATGGGAGAAGGAAGCCGCGTGTGGGCGCAGAACCCGGACTTGCGCGCGCAGGTCGTGCTGCTCGATGCCATGCTGCGCGCGTTGCCGCGGATCCTGAGTGGTGCCGTGCCTGCAACCGATATCATGTTTCCCAACTCCTCCATGGAGTTGGTGGAAGGGATCTACAAGAACAATCCCATCACGGATTGTTTCAATGAGATCATGGCCGACGCCGTCGTCGCCGTGCTGCAAGAGATCGTGCGGGGCAATCCAGCGGCCCGGATCCGCATCCTCGAGATTGGCGCGGGAACGGGCGGCGGCAGCCTCAGAGTCCTCGAGAAGCTCAAGCCCTTCGCGTCTCACGTGGAGACGTACTGCTACACGGACGTCTCGAAATCATTCCTGCTGTACGCGGAGAAAGAGTACGGGCCGAAATTCTCCTATCTGGACTATAAGCTCTTCAATGTCGAGGAGCCGCTCGCGAGGCAGAGCGTAGCGCTCGGGACCTACGACATCGCGCTGGCCACCAACGTCCTGCATGCCACGCGAGACATCCGCAAGACGTTGCGCAATGCCAAGGCCGTTCTCAAGGAGAATGGCGTTCTTCTCGTGAACGAGCTTTCCGCGCACTCGCTCTTCACGCATTTGACGTTCGGGCTCCTCGAAGGCTGGTGGCTGTACGAGGATGCCGAGATCCGCATTCCAGGTTGCCCGGGCTTGTCTCCCGAGTCCTGGCAGGATGTGCTCGAACAAGAGGGCTTCGGTTCCATCTCGTTTCCGGCGCTCGCCCTGCATCACTTGGGCTATCAAATTCTCGCAGCGGACAGCGATGGTCTGATCCGGCAAGAGATGCCCGGTACGTCCGAGCGCAAGGGCCCGGATGCGCCCAAAGCCGCGAAGCCAGGGGCGCGACGCGAGAGTCCGCAGCCGTCTCATACACAACCCGCAGCGAATTCGCAGTCGGCCACGGACGAGATGCTGGAGCGTCACGTCAAGGATATCATTTTCGAACAGCTGAATCAGTCCCTCAAGATCGATAGGGCCCAGATCGCCGAGGACGATGCCTTCATGGATTACGGCATCGACTCCATTCTCGGCGTTCAATTGATACAGGAGATAAACAGGAAGCTCGGCATCGGTCTGGCGACGACCGACTTGTTCGATCATGGCTCCATCAACCAATTGGCGCGGCATATTGTCAGCGCTTACAAAGCGGAGTCCACCGCCTCGTTGCCGAGCGGCCTGAGCGTTCCGACGGCGGAGCCCGCGCCTTCACGGTGGTACCGCGCAAGAGCGAGGTACCGTCGGCCAGGGTAGCCCCGGTGCTCCAGGAGATCGCGGAGGCGGGTGCCTTCCGCAAGGAGCCGATTGCCATCATCGGCATGAGCGGCAGGTATGGCCGCTCGAACAGCGTCGAGGAGCTTTGGGAGCACCTGGCGCAGGGACACGACCTCGTCGAGGAGGTCTCGCGCTGGGACTTGTCTCGCTACTACCCCGCGGGCGCGAAATACTGCAAGCACGGCAGCTTTATCGACGGTATCGACACGTTCGATCCGGTGTTTTTCAAGATGTCGGGCCTCGAAGCGACATACATGGATCCTCAGCAGCGCGTGTTTCTCGAGGAGTCGTGGAAGGCCTTGGAGGATGCCGGGTACGCTGGTCTCGGCATGCAAGGCAAGCGCTGCGGCGTATATGTCGGATGCCAGGAGAGCGGCTACGCGCAGCTTTTCGCTGGCGAGGCTCCCGCCCAGGCCATGTGGGGAAACGCGCTCTCGGCAATGCCGGCGCGAATTTCCTATTATCTCGATCTGCAGGGACCGGCCATTTCCATCGACACCGCGTGCTCGAGCTCGCTCGTGGCTATTCATCTCGCGTGTCAGGGGCTCTGGGCCGGCGAAACCGAGATGGCCCTGGCCGGCGGCATCTCCATTCAGTGCACGCCGAAATTCTACCTGATTGCCAACCAAGCCGGCATGCTCTCCGCGAGCGGGCGTTGCCACACGTTCGATGACCGGGCCGATGGCTTCGTCCCAGGTGAGGGCGTGGGGGTCGTCGTCCTCAAGAGGCTCAGCGATGCGCTTGCCGACGGAGATCACATCCATGGTGTCATCCGCGGCTCTGGAATCAATCAGGATGGCACATCGAACGGGATCACCGCGCCCAGCGCGAAGTCCCAGGAGCGGCTGGAGACCTCGGTCTACGACACGTTCGGAATCAATCCCGAGCGGATCCAGATGTTGGAGGCCCACGGAACGGGAACGAAGCTCGGTGATCCGATCGAATATCACGCGCTCAAGAGGGCCTTCGGCAAGTACACCAAGCAGACGGACTTCTGTGCGCTGGGTTCCATCAAGACGAATATCGGGCACACCACCACCGCCGCCGGCGTCGCTGGCGTCATCAAGGTCCTGCTCTCGCTCAAGAATCGGCGCATTCCACCTTCGCTGCATTTCGAGAGGGGCAATGCGCATATTGATTTCACCAATAGCCCCTTTTACGTGAACACGATGAATCGCCCCTGGGAGGTCTCGGGCGGTGGAAAGCGCTGCGCAGCCGTCAGTTCCTTCGGTGTCAGTGGAACGAACGCACATGTGGTGATCGAGGAGGCTCCGCGCCGCGCTCAACGCTCCAGCGGGCAAGCGGCCCACCTCATCACCTTGTCCGCGTACACCGCAGAGCAACTCAAAGAGCAGGTCGAAAGGTTCATCGCACACTGCCAGAAGTCGTCTGAACTGGACCTGGGCGATGTGAGCTTTACGCTGCTCCTTGGGCGAAAGCACTGTCCGCACAGGCTGGCTTTCGTCGCACACAACAATGCGGAGGTGATCCATAGCTTGCAGCTCTGGCTGACAAAGGGACAAAGCCCTCGCGTTTGCGTTGGCGAGCTCCCCGAGCAAGGACATCGCGAGCAGGCCTCGCTCAAGAATTTCGGCAATGAGTGCATTCGAAAATCCGTGCTGAGCACCGATTCCGAATCCCTCGTGGAGTTGCTGTCAACCGTTGCGGACCTCTACGTGCAGGGATACCGCTTGGACTACGCGGGGCTCTTCGCCGCAAGGCAGCATGTGCGCGTGTCTCTCCCCACGTACCCGTTCGCCCGCGAGCGGTATTGGGTGCCGGAGCGCAAGCCCAGGCCCCGTCTCACGCACTGAAGGCGGCGGCGCTCCATCCTCTGCTGCATATCAACGTCTCGAACTTCCGGGCTCAGCGCTACCAGTCGACTTTTACCGGCGACGAGTTCTTCCTCAAGGATCACAAGGTGAAGGGCCAGAAGGTTCTTCCGGGCGTGGCCTGTCTCGAGATGGCGCGAGCGGCGGCTGCTTTTGCCCTGGGAGAGCCGGGGCAGGGGGGCAAGGAATCGCGCTCAGGAACGTCGTGTGGGCGCGCCCTGTAACCGCTAGCCAGGGATCCAAGACTCTTACGACGGCCCTCACGCTCAAGGGCCAGGGCGAGATCGAGTACGAGATCTCCAGTTCGGCCGATGACATCTCGGATGCTGGAGCGCTCTCGCGAGTGCATAGCCAGGGCCAAGCGTTTCTGAAGGCCTGCACCCCTGCCACGCTCGATATCCAACGTATAAAGGCCGCGTGCGACAAGACGGAACTCAGTGCCGCGCAGTTGTACCCGGCGTACGAGCAGATCGGCTTCGAGTACGGCTCCTCGCACCGAGGCATCGAGCGTTTGCACATCGGTCGCGACGAAGTCCTGGTGCAGCTGACACTGCCCAGCTCGGTGCGCGCCACACGGGATACGTTCGTGCTGCATCCCAGCCTCCTCGACGCGACGCTGCAGGCCTCGCTCGGAATGGGGCTGGCTGCCGGGAATTCGCGCTCCCTTGATGTGTCCGATATGAAGCCCTCGCTGCCGTTTGCCTTGGATGAGCTGGAGATCCTTGGCGGCTGCACGGAGTCCATGTGGGCGTGGATTCGCTACAGTGCAGGCGTAGAGAAGGGCGGCAGGGTCTTCAAGCTCGATATCGACCTCTGCGATGAGCTGGGAGGGGTACGTGCCCGAATGAAGGGCATGTCGTACCGCATCCTGGATGGAGAGGTTGGAGAGATAGCGCCCCAGGCGTCGTGCGTGAGCTTCCTCCCCAGATGGGAGAGGCAATCGGCAGGTGTTACGGAAGCCGAACCACTGCAGCACATCGTCCTGCTGCCTGACATGCCCGCGCTGGCAAGCGCGCTTGAGGCGCAGAGCCCGTCTCTGCAGGCTCTTCGCCTGACCTCCGCCGTGCCGGGAATCGCAGAGCGATTCACCGACTATGCCGTGCAGACCCTTGCCCATGTCCAGCGCATCTTGGACAGCAAGACGCAGCAAAAGGTGCTGATGCAACTGGTCGTTCCCGAGGATCCAACCCTCTCGGTGATCCAAGGTCTCCTGGGCCTCCTGAAGTCGGCGCAGATGGAGGATCCCAGGCTTCTGGCACAGGCCGTTCTCGTCGACACGGGGGAAAGCGTCGCGCGCCTGCTGTCTCAGGTCACCACCGGGCGTCAGCATGCGAGCGATGCCTGCATCCGCTTCCGCGATGGAGAGACCGAGGTTCTCACCTGGGTCGAGGACAGCGCTCGGCCCGAGGTTCGGGTCCCGTGGAAGAACGGCGGTGTCTACCTGATCACGGGTGGGCTCGGTGGCATCGCCACGCTCGTCGCGAAGGACATGAGCGCTCAGGTCCAGGACGTCACTCTCGTTCTGGCGGGCCGCTCGCCGCTGAGCCCCGAGCAAGAGAACATTCTCAAGGTGTGGCGCGCGCAAGGCGCCAACGTCAGCTACGAGAGCGTCGATGTCAGCCAATCGCATGCTGTTGATGCCCTGATCGGCAAGATCATTCGGGAGCATGGCGCCCTTCACGGCATCATCCACAGCGCCGGAGTCATCAAAGACAACTTCATCAAGAGGAAGACATCCCAGGAATGCCGCGAAGTCCTCGCGCCCAAAGTGGCGGGGCTCGTGAACCTGGACAATGCAAGCAAGGACGTGAAACTGGATTTCCTCGTCGTGTTTGCCGGCGGGGCAGGGGTTTTCGGCAACATAGCTCAGGCCGACTATGCGGCTGCCAACGCGTTTCTGGATGCCTATTCCCACTATCGGCAGGGCCTGGTGGCGCAAGGGCAGCGCTTCGGTGCGAGCGTGTCCATTGATTGGCCGCTCTGGGCCGAGGGCGGAATGCGCGTGGACAAGAATACGGAGTCCATGATGCGCGAGCGGCTGGGGATGCTCCCCATGCCGACCGCGACGGGCATCGGAGCGCTCTATGCCAGCCTGAATGCGGCCCATGCGCAGGTCATGGTCATCGCGGGCGATACCAAGCGCATCAAGCAGGTCGTGCTCCACAAGACTCCACGACCAGTCCCAAGGAACGAGCTGGCGCCCGCACGGTCGGCCGACAGGCGACCCGAGCCTGTCGCGAGTGTCGATCAGAAGGCCATGAGTTCGAAGCTTACCGCGTACCTCAAGAGCACCTTGTCCGATGTGATTCAAATCCCCGTCCATCGCATCGATACAGGGGCGCCCTTCGAGAGATACGGCATCGACTCGGTCCTGGCTCTGACGCTCACGAACAGGCTGGAAGCCTCTTTGGTTCACTCTCCAAAACGCTCTTCTTCGAGTACCAGACCATCGACGATCTGAGCCGGTATTTCCTCAGCGCGCATGCGGGCACACTGGAGAAAATCCTGGGAATCAGCGCCAAGTCAGAGAAGCCCGCGGAGCGCGAGACGTTGCGCGATACGCCAATGCCGAACGTCGTGGTGCAACCGACGCAAGCTCTGCCCGCCAAAGAACTCGCTCCGCGGCGGCAGCTCGAGCCGGCGGAGGACGCGATAGCGATCATCGGGCTGTCCGGCCGCTATCCCCAAGCGAAAGACCTGAACGAGTTCTGGAGCAACCTGGTCGCGGGACGCGATGGCATCACCGAGGTGCCCAAGGACCGCTGGGAGCACAGCCGCTATTATGACGCCGAAAAGAACCGGCCCGGCAAGACTCCCAACAAATGGGGAGGCTTCATCGACGGCGTCGGTGATTTCGATCCGCTGTTCTTCAATATCTCGCCCCGCGAGGCGGCGATCATGGACCCGCAGACGCGCCTCTTCCTGGAGTGCGTGTGGAATCTCCTCGAAAGCTCAGGGCTCACGCGGGAGACCCTGCAAAGCAAGTATCAGAGCAGAGTCGGGGTCTATGTCGGCGCCATGTACCAGCAGTATCAGCTGCTGCCATCCGATATCGTCCACGAGTCCATCACCTCGATCCTGTCCTACAGCGCCATCGCAAACCGGGTCTCGCACTTCTTCAATCTGCAAGGCCCGAGTCTGGCCATCGACACGACGTGCTCCTCGTCCCTCATCGCCATCCACATGGCCTGTGAGGAACTGCGAAGGGGTAACTGCGAGCTGATGATCGCAGGCGGAATCAATCTTTCCCTTCACCCCAAGAAGTATCTGGGTCTGAGCCTGGCGGGACTCACGGGAAGCAACCCCGACAGCCGGGCGTTTCTCGACGGGGACGGCTTCATTCCCGCCGAGGGGGTCGGAGCTGTCCTTCTGAAATCGTTGTCGCGTGCAGTCCGGGATGGGGACGAGATCCTGGCCGTCATCAAGACGAGCGCCACGAACCACAAGGGGCGCACGAACGGGCCCATGGTGCCCAGTCCCGAGCAGCAGGCGCAATTGATTGACGACAACTTGAGGAGAGCAGGCGTCCACCCGCGCACGATCAGCTACGTCGAAGCATCGGCGAACGGCTCCCCTCTGGGCGATGCCATCGAGTTCTCGGCTCTCAAGAAGGTGTTTGGGAAGCACACACAGGACGAGCACTTCTGTGCCTTGGGTTCGGTCAAGTCGACGCTCGGCAATGCTGAGGCGGCCTCCGGAGTCGCTCAGCTCAGCAAAGTCGTCCTGCAGCTCAAGCACAAGAAATTGCTCCCGCTCGTCAAGCGCGGCAAGCTCAGTCCGCATTTCGCGTTCAAGGGAACAGCTTTCTACCTGCCGCAGGAGGTGACGGAGTGGCAAAGGCCCGTCGTGAACATCGACGGGCAGGAGAGGAGTATCCCAGACGCGCGACCATCAGCGCTTTCGGTGCTGGGGGCTCCAACGCCCACATCGTCATCGAGGAGTATATTGCCGCGGATGCGAACGAGAAGGCATCCCACGGTGAGCAGCCAACGCCGCAGATCGTGATCTTCTCTGCCCGCAACAAAGACAGGCTTCGGGCGCTCGCGCGGCAGATGCTGGAGTTCGCGAGCGCGCAGGATGACGTGTCGCTCGCGGCTCTCTCTCTCACGCTACAGCGCGGTCGCGAGGCCATGGAGTCGCGGCTTGCAATGGTGGTTGGAAGCAAGCAGGAACTCATCGCCGGCTTGAGCAGCTATCTCGAGGGCTCGGAGACGACGGCCCCCGTTCCGCTCTTCACGGGCGAGGCGAGGCACGACAGAGCGGATCTTGGCGCGTTGTTGAGCGGGAGGGTTGGAGAGGCTGTCCTGAAAGAGCTCCTCGCGGAGAACAAACTCGAAAACCTGGCCCTGTTCTGGGCGCAGGGGGGGCATGTGCCCTGGGAGTCTCTCCCGCAGGAGGGCAGGGCTCCGAGGATGTTGCTGACGCTGCCGACCTATCCCTTCGACAAGAAGCGATTCTGGGTGAGCGCCAGAGACATGGGCGAGGACGTGGCCGTGGAGCCGAAGAGCGGTGTCTCCGCGATGCCTGACGCGGGAGCCATCGCTGGAAGTTCCGCCGCGGAGGGGATTGTGAGTATCGTTTCCGACCTGCTGGGCGTGACGGCGAGCAGCCTCGACGTCAACGCACCGCTCGAGGACTACGGATTCAACTCGATGCTCGCCTTGCAGCTCGTGAAGAGGATCCAAACCGACCTCGATCCCGAGGCCAGCCTGACGGCGCTGACCGAGCGCTGCTCGACGCAGGACTTGATTCGGCGCTTCGCGCGCGCCTCCTCGTCCGGCTTCACGCGCCGCGCACCTGCCATGAGCGGGCACACGTTGCCGCTTTCCGCCGTGCTGACGCGCTTCCCCGAAGTCATTCCTCTCAATTCGAGCAGCACGGGCAGGCCGGTCTTCTGGTTCCACGGCGGACTGGGCGGCATCGAGGTCTATGGTGCAATCGCTCCGAACGTCGAGCGGCCGTTCTATGGCATCCAAGCGCGTGGCTGGATGACGAGTAGCGCTCCGCTGCAGGGGATCTCCGCCATGGCTGCCTACTACGCGCAGATCATCCAGGCGGTACAGCCGGAGGGGCCCTATGATCTGGGCGGGTACTCTCTCGGCGGCCTCCTGGCCTACGAGGTTACTCGGCAACTGCAGGCGCAGGGCAAGACCGTCGAGACCATCGTCATGCTGGACTCGATGTACAGCGATGCCATCAAGACCATGACCATGTCGCGCAAGAGCATGTGTCTGCAGTTGGTCAATGCCTTGCTGTTTGCAAGCGTGAAGCCGTCCCCCTCGGAGTTCAAGGCCACGTTCATCGCGAGCAGCGAGGTGAACTGGGAACAGGATGACGACGCATTGCTGGATCAACTCATCGCGCTTGCTCAAAAACGGAGTTTGAGCAGGCCCGCGGAGGCGTTGCGTGCGCTCATCAAGCAGAACGTTCGGGTTCAGGAGTCCTATGAGGTGCTGAAGTATGAGATATTGCCGCTGCCACAGCCCGAGTCCGTCACCTGCTTCTATTTCCGGAACAAGAGCGGGCTCTTCTATGGCGAACTCGAGTCCGTGTTCTCTGCCCAGACCGACGGCAAGGTCCTGGACCACATGAATTATTGGGGTGAGTGGCAAAAGCAGATGCCGAATTTCCACAGCAGGGATGTCGACTCATCGAATCACTTTGCGATGCTCAGCGACGCGCCGTCGCTCTTGACCATCCAGAGGTTTTGTGAGATGTTCTATGCTGATGGCCTGCAACAAACCCGTATCGAGATTGCGAAAAAATGGATAAGCCAGAGCTAGAGACAAGCGTGCAAGGAAATCATCGAGTCCGGTAAGGGCAGCCTGTGTCACTACAAGCTGGGCGATGGAGCCATTGCCACCTCCTCCGACCTGCTCGGGCTCATCATGAGCAGCCCGGCGGACACGATCGTCGTGAACAAGGAGGCGCTGATTCCGAGCTTCTTCGAGCTTCGGAGCGGTGTTGCTGGTGACTTCTTGCAGAAGCTCACGAACTATCATTGCCGCATGGTCATTCTTGGTGATTTCGCCGAGGTGCAAAGTAAAAGCTTGCACGCCCTCATCGTCGAGAGCAATCGCGTCGGAAAAGTGGTTTTCACGAAAACAGTGGACGAGGCGATCGCTCTCTTGAAGTAGAGAGCGGCGACTCCGAACTCTCGAGCACAGGTCGCACCATATGGAAAAGATTGCACAGAAGCTTGGCTGCGACCTGTTTCGCAGGGATTTCGGAGTCGACTACGCCTATCTTTCGGGGTCGATGTATCGGGGCATCGCCTCGAAAGAGCTCGTGGTCGCGATGGGGCGGAGCGGTTTCATGGGCTTTCTTGGCGCGGCCGGGCTCAGCGCCGAGCAAACGGCGAGCGACATCGATTTCATTCAAAGGAGCTTGTCGCCCCAGCAACCGTTCGGCGTCAATCTGCTTTGCAACCTGCAGGAGCCGGCGAAAGAGGTAACGAATGTCGAGCTCCTGCTCGGAAAGAACGTTCGTTTCATCGAGGCGTCGGCCTTTGTAAAGGTCACTCCGGCCCTGGTCCTGTTTCATCTGCGTGGGCTGCGCAGGGGTTCCGATGGCCGCATTGTGAGGGGCACGCGGATCATCGCGAAGATCTCGCGTCCCGAGGTGGCCCGGGAGTTCATGAAGCCGGCCCCGGAGAGCATTGTCTCGAAGTTGCTGGCCGAGAAAAAAGTCAGCCCCGACCAGGCCGAGATGGCGAGGGGCATCCCGGTGAGCCAGGATCTCTGCGTCGAGGCGGACTCGGAGGCCACACCGACCGGGGCGTGCCCACCGTGCTGCTGCCATCGATACAAAGTCTACGCCGCGACATGATGCGGGAGTATGGCTATTCCGAGAAGATCCGTATCGGGCTGGCTGGGGGAATCGGGACACCGCAGGCTGTCGCTTCCGCTTTCGTCATGGGCGCGGACTTCGTCGTGACTGGCTCCATCAACCAATGCACGGTGGAGGCAAGGATCAGCGATGCGGTGAAGGATCGGCTGCAGGACATCAACATCCAGGACACCGATTACTGCCCTGCCGGCGACATGTTCGAGATAGGAGCGCTGGTCCAGGTTTTGAAAAAGGCGTCCTTTTCCGCCCGAGCGAACAAGCTGTTCGCTCTCTACAACGCGTATGGCTCCTGGGACGAGATACCGCCGGGCTCGCGGCAGCAGATTCAGGAGGCCTACTTCAAGAAGAGCGTCGAGGACGTCTGGCGAGAAACCCAGGAATACCTGCAAAGAACGGGCCAAGCCGAGGAGATCGAGCGAGCGAGGCGCAGTGCGAAACGCAAAATGGCGCTGATTTTTCGTTGGTACTACGGGTACAGCAGCCGCCTCTCCTTCGCGGAGCCCGAGCGCGACCCGGCAAATCTGCAGGTCCATACCGGCCCCGCGCTGGGATCCTTCAACCAATGGGTGAAAGGAACCCCGCTCGAAAGCTGGCGGAACCGTCATGTCGATCAGATAGCGACCAAGCTCATGCATGAGGCCGCCTCGATTCTCACGGGGCGCTTGCAGGGGCTCGTTTGAAGGGCCTCTCCGCGACTCGCGGATTCGCCCATATGGCGCCCGCCCGCCGCGCGGGATGCCAGTTGAGCCCCCCAAGGTGTCGTGCTAAGGTCGCCGCCCCTAAATCCGGCTTTTCCGAGCCGTGCTTCGTTTCCAGGAGTTCACTGCCACAGGACAAGTGGTCGGCCATTTTCGATCGCTTCCCAGGCTCTGAAAGAGAGAGCGTTTCATGAAAACATACATTTTTCCCGGCCAGGGCTCACAAAGGAAGGGGATGGGGGGGTCTCTGTTCGATGAGTTCGAGACGCTCACCAAGGCGGCCGATTCCGTCCTGGGTTACTCGATCAAGACGCTTTGTCTCGAGGACCCCGGAAACGAGCTCAACAAGACCCAGTTCACGCAACCGGCGCTCTACGTCGTCAATGCCCTGTCCTATTACAAGAAGGTTCGGGATACGGGGCGGAAGCCGGACTTCGTGGCCGGACATAGCCTGGGCGAGTTCAATGCGCTCCTGGCGGCCGAGTGTTTCAGTTTCGAGACCGGCCTGACGCTGGTGAAAAAGCGCGGCGAGTTGATGGCCGAGGCTTCGGGGGGTGGCATGGCCGCCGTCCTGAACGTCACGGAAAAAGAGATACGGTCCATTCTCGAGAGCAATCGGCTCACCTCCATCGATCTCGCGAACTACAACACGCCATCGCAAATCGTTCTCTCGGGACGCATCGAGGACATCAAGGCCGCGCAGCCTCTCTTCCAGACTGGGAAGCATCTCTTCGTTCCGTTGAACACGAGTGGCGCTTTTCATTCCCGATACATGGAGCCTGCCAGGAACGAGTTCGCGGCGTTCCTGAGACCCATTGCCTTCTCGGAGCTGAAGATTCCGGTCATTTCGAACGTGACCGCGAGGCCCCATGAGAACCACCTCGTCAAGGAGTACCTGACGAAGCAGATCGTCAGCTCGGTGCGGTGGTCCGACAGCGTGGAATATCTTCTGGGCTATGAGGGGATGGAGTTCGAGGAGTTGGGGCACGGAGATGTCCTGACAAAGTTGGTGCAAAAGATTCGCAGGGAGATTCCGAACCCGAAGAAGCATTCGGTGCCTGTCGCGAAGGCGTCCCCCCTGCCGGCTGCTGAGTTGGTGCGGCAGTGGAACGAAAAACATCCGGTCGGCACGCGCGTCAAGTCCAAGATTGGAAACTACGAGCGTCTGGAGACCTCGACGCCAGCGACCGTTCTCTTTGGCCACCGCCCGGCGGTTTATATGAGCGGCTACCGGGGCTACTTCGACCTCAACGAAATCGAGCCAGTGAACTAGCGTTGGGCGTGAGCCCGAGACAGCTGGGATACCTTCAGGGAGAGTTTGATGAAGTCTGTTGGAATTGAAGCACTGAATGTCTTCGCCGGCACGTGCTACCTCGACGTGGAAAAGCTGGCGCGCCACCGTGGGCTCGAGACCGCAAGGTTCCACAATCTCCTCATGAAGGAGAAGACCGTTGCTCTGCCTTATGAGGACCCGGTCACGTTCGGCGTCAATGCCGCCAAGCCCATCATTGATGCCCTGAGTCCGGCGGAGCGGGATCGCATCGAGCTCGTCATCACGGCAACCGAGTCGGCGTTCGACTTCGGAAAATCCATGAGCACGTATTTTCACAGCCTGCTCGGATTGAACCGGAACTGCCGCCTCTTCGAGATCAAGAACGCCTGCTATTCCGGCGTGGCCGCCTTGCAGATGGCGGTGAATTTCATTCTGTCCCAGGCCTCGCCGGGCGCGAAGGCCCTGGTGATAGCAACGGATATCACGCGTTTCATGGTGGTGGAGGGTGGAGACGCGCTCTCCCAGGACTGGTCCTTCGCCGAGCCCAGCGGCGGAGCCGGCGCCGTGGCCATGCTCGTCAGCGAAACGCCGCACATCTTCCAAATCGACGTTGGCGCGAACGGTTACTACGGCTACGAGGTGATGGACACGTGCCGCCCGGTGCCCGACAGCGAGGCCGGTAACGCCGATCTGTCGCTGCTTTCCTACCTCGATTGCTGTGAGAACACGTTCATCGAGTATCAAAAGCGCGTGGGCAACGTGAATTTCGCCGAGAGCTTCGGCTATCTGGCGTTTCACACGCCCTTTGGCGGCATGGTCAAGGGGGCGCACCGCAATTTGATGCGCAAGTTCGCGAAGGCGAATCCGGCGACGATCGAGGAGGATTTCCGACGCCGGATGCATCCGGGTCTGACGTATTGCCAGCGCGTCGGAAATATCATGGGGGCGACCATGGTGCTGTCGCTCGCCAGCACCATCGACAATGGGGACTTCTCCAGGCCCCAGAGAATCGGTTGCTTCTCCTACGGCTCGGGCTGCTGCTCGGAGTTCTTCAGCGGCGTGGCTCGGCAGGAGAGTCAGCTCCACTTGCGCCAGTTCAAGATCGCGCAGCACCTGAACAGCCGGTACGAGCTTAACATGTCGGAGTACGACACGCTGCTCAAGACGAACCATGCCGTGAAATTCGGAACCCGCAACGCCGTGCTCGACACAGCCCTCATTCCGAAAGCCAGGACGGTGCTCGGCAGGGAGGTCCTGTTCCTGAAGCGGATCAATGAGTTCCACCGGGAGTACGAATGGACGTCCTGAGCAGCACGACATACGAGACCATCAAGGTCCGGTTCGAGAACGACATCTGCTTCCTCCAGATCCATCGGCCTGATGCCAACAATTGCATCAACCGGCGCCTGGTTGAGGAGTGCGCGAGCGTCGTGCGGCTTTGCGAGGAACGAGCAAAGGTGCTCGTCCTCGAGGGTCTGCCCGAAGTGTTTTGCTTTGGTGCGGACTTCCAGGAGGTAAGTTCTCAGCGCGATGGCGACGGCCATCAGAAGTCGCATGCCGAGGCCTTGTACGATCTCTGGCTGTCGCTGGCCCTGGGGTCGTTCGTTTCCATTGCGCACGTCCGCGGCAAGGTCAACGCGGGGGGCGTGGGATTCGTGGCCGCCTGCGACATCGTCCTCTGCGAGGACAAGGCGGTGTTCAGCTTGTCGGAGCTCTTGTTCGGGCTGATGCCGGCCTGCGTGCTGCCTTTCCTGATCAGGAGAATCGGTCAGGCGAAGGCCAATTACATCACCCTCATGACCCAGCCGATCAGCGCCCAGCAGGCGCTGAGCTGGCAATTGGTGGATGCCTGCGAGCAGACCAGCGGCAATCTGCTGCGGAGGCATTTGTTGCGGCTGCGCTGCCTGTCCAAGACCGGAGTGTCTCGTTACAAGAACTATCTTCGGAACCTAGACAACACGCTTCTCGCCTCGAGGGCGAAAGCCATCGAGGCCAATCGGGAAGTCTTTTCCGATGAGGAGAATCTGAGAAAGATAGCGCGTTACGTAAGCACAGGTCAGTTTCCCTGGGAAGGGGAGTAGCGTATGTCGGCCGGGATTGTCGAGTTCAAGGAGCTGGGACCCTGCATCGTTCAGATCACCATGCAGGACAAAGCCCATAAGAACACATTCTCCGACGAACTCATCGTTGGCCTCAGCGAGGCCTTCAAGCGAGTCAATGCCAGCGACAAGTACAAGGTCGTCATCCTCACTGGCTACGACAGTTACTTCGCCAGTGGTGGAACCAAGGAGAGCCTGCTGCACATCCAGGAGCGGAAGATCAAATTCACCGACTCCGATCTCTACAGCCTGGCCCTGGATTGTCCCATTCCCGTGATCGCGGCCATGCAGGGTCACGGCATCGGCGGCGGGTTCGCGATGGGGCTGTTCTCCGACTTCATCATTCTCAGTCTGGAGAGCATCTATACGACGAACTTCATGAAGTATGGTTTCACTCCCGGCATGGGCGCGACGCTGATTCTTCCCAAGAAGCTGGGCTTCAGCCTGGCGGAGGAAATGCTGATCTCCGCCAAGACCTATTACGGCCATGACTTGAAGAAGCGGGGCATTTCGTTCCCCGTGCTGCCGCGCGCCGAGGTCATGCCTTATGCCCTGGAGTTGGCCGAGACCATCGCTGAAAAGCCGAGACTTTCTCTCATCACGTTGAAGGATCATCTCGTGGCTGGCCTGCGTGCGGAGCTCCCGGGCTATATCGAGCGCGAAGTGGCGATGCACGAGAAGACCTTTCACCAACCCGAGGTCCGAGACCTCATCAAGTCACAATACATAGGCGGTTAATGAAATGACGAAACAAGACATCTTCAATCTGGTCGTGAAGCATACGTGTGAGGTCATTCCCGAGCTCAAGGGCCGCCGGTTCGAGCCCACCGACTCGCTGCGGGAGTTGGGTGCCAACTCCATCGACAGGTCGGAAATCATCATCATGACGCTCGAGTCACTGTCGCTGAATATTCCGCTCGTCGATCTGGCGGGCGCCAAGAACATTGGCGATCTGGTGAGCATCTTCCATGCAAAGTCGAACTCCTGACCCGAGCGATATCGTGGTCACGGGCCTTGGCATCACCTCCGCGGTGGGCCAAGGCAAGGACGACTTCATTGCCGCGCTTCTCGCGGGCCGTCACGCCTTTGGCAGAATGGAGCGGCCCGGGCGGCAGGCACCGTCGCAGGACTCCGCCAATCCGGGCGGCTTCGGGACGGCTTTCCTGGGCGCCGAGATTGCCCAGGTGGCGATGCTCGAGACTTTTTCTCAAAAGCGCTGCGCACGGCGTCGCTCTCGGCGCGTGTCGCGCTGGTCACCCTCGATGAGGCGTGGCGCGAGGCCCGGTTGGAGGATGTCGACCCGTTCCGTATCGGTCTGGTGATTGGGGGGTCCAACGTCCAGCAGAGGGAGTTGACCCTGGTCCATGCCCAGTACGCGGGCCGCCCCGAGTTCTTGCGTCCCACTTACGGCATGTCCTTCATGGACACGGACCTCGGCGGGTTCTGCACCGAGATGTTCCCCATTCGGAGCTTCGCCTACACGTTGGGCGGGGCCTCGGCCAGCGGCCTGTTGGCCGTCCTGCAGGCCATCCGGGCCGTTGAGTCGGGCCAAGTCGACGTGTGCATCGCCATGGGCGCGCTCATGGATATCTCGTACTGGGAATGCCTCGCGTTCAGGGCCATGGGTGCCATGGGCTCGGACCGCTTCGCGGACAATCCATCCGCGGCGTGCCGCCCCTTCGACCAGGACAGGAACGGATTCATTTTCGGTGAAGCCTGCGGCGCCATTGTCGTGGAACGAGACGGGGCCCGAAGCCGTCAGGCGACGCCATACGCTCGCTTTCGCGGTGGCGCCATCGCGATGGACGGCAACAGGAACCCCAATCCCTCCCTCGAAGGGGAGATCCGCGTCATCGAGACGACGCTGAGGCAGGCGGGGCTTTCGGCTGCCGCGGTCGACTACATCAATCCCCACGGAACAGGCTCTCTCATCGGTGACGAAATCGAGTTGCAGGCTCTCAAGCATTGCGAACTCACACACGCGCGGATCAATGCGACCAAGTCGATTACCGGGCACGGGCTGAGCGCAGCGGGGGTTGTGGAGGTGATTGCGACGCTCCTGCAGATGAGGGAGGGGCGGTTGCATCCCACCCGAAATCTGCTGAGCCCCATCGATCCTTCGTTCAACTGGGTGCGGCAGGAGATGGTCCCTCATGTGTTTCAGACGGCAATCAGCCTCAGCATGGGATTCGGAGGTATCAGCGCGGCGATCTGCCTGCAGAAATATTGAGAGTCACGCGATACATCCACTTTCATGATTGAAAATTCCTGGAAACATCAGCGATGAAAAAGCCGACAGTGTTCATGTATTCGGGGCAGGGCTCGCAATACTATCATATGACGCGTGAGCTCTATGAGCAGAACCCGCGCTTCAGGCTCTGGATGGAACACTGTGATGACATCGCCTCGCCCGTTCTCGGCAAGTCGCTGCTGGAAACAATCTTCGACCCGCGGGTGAAGAAGAGCGACTCCTTCGACTCGCTCGCAGACTCGAACGCGGCGCTCCTGTGCGTCGAATACAGTCTGACGCGGCTCGTCCAGGAGATGGGGTATCAGGCCGACTTTCTCCTCGGTTACAGTCTGGGCGAGATCACCGCGGCCGTGGTCGCCGAGGTCTTTTCCTTGGAGCTCGGGCTCACATTCGCCGTGGAGTTCGCGCGGCTGCTCGAGAAACAAACACCACGCTCCAGCATGCTGGCTGTCGTCAGCCCTCTCGAGATCCTGAGGACGCGCGCGTCCCTGTTCGCCAAATGCTGGGTGACGGGAACGAACTTCGACGGCAACTTCGTGGTCAGCGGGCGTGTCGGTGATATGGAGGAACTCCAACGCGTCTTGGAGCGGGAGAACATCCTGTGCCAAAGGCTGCCCGTGAACTACGGCGTGCACACGGAGCTCATCGACCCCGTCAAGGAGCAATGTCTGCGTCTCCTCGGAACCCTGAGCTTCTCGCCGCCGCAGATTCCGCTCATTTCCTCCGTCTCGACAGGCAGGGTGGACGCCATGTCCGCAGAAAGAATCTGGTCCGCCATGAGAATGCCCGTGGAGTTCTTCCAGACCGTCGAGAAAATGCTTGCCCAGGGCGACGCTGTTTTCATCGACCTCGGGCCCAGCGCCACGCTCGCGACGTTCGTGAAATACATTCTTCCACCCAACAGCCACTCCACGCAGATAAGCACCATCAATCGTTTCGGAAATGATCTGAAAACGATGAAAGAATTTCAAGCACAGATGGTTTGTCTGTGAGGCTGAAGATCAAGTCAAAGCCCAGAAGGGAAAGCTCCATCGTGGCAACACAGAACGCAATCAGGATCTACAAGGACGCGACCGCTGTCATCACGGGAGGGGCCTCGGGCATCGGCCGTGCGATGGCCGAGGAGCTCGCGGCCCGAGGCTGCGAGGTCGTACTGGCCGACCTGCAAATCGAGGCGGCCGAGGAAGTAGCCGCCAAGATCCGTGCCGCCGGAGGAAAGGCGGAAGCAGCGAAGTTGGATGTGACCGACTACGGCGCGCTCGAAAAGATCGTCCAGGACACGGTCAAGCGGACCGGGCGCCTGGATTACATGTTCAACAACGCGGGAATCAGCCATGCCATGGGCGCGGGGGCCGAGCACTACAGCATCGAGGATTGGCGGCATGTGATCAACGTGAACCTCATCGGCGTCATCAATGGCGTCCAGGCCGCGTACAAGCTGATGATCAATCAAGGCTTCGGTCACATCGTCAACACGGCCTCCATGGCCGGCCTGGTCCCCAGCCCTGGCACGACCTCCTATGTGACCACCAAGCATGCCATCGTCGGCCTCTCGAACAACCTGCGCGCCGAGGCGGCGCAGCTCGGGGTGCGCGTGAGCGTGCTGTGTCCGGGCGTCGTCCGCACTCCGCTTATCGAGGGCGGCAAATACGGCCGCAAGATCTTCGAAATGTCCCAGGAGCAGTACCGGGAGATGTGGGAAAAGAGAAACCCGATGTCTCCGGAGGATTTCGCGAGGAAAGCGCTCGATGCCGTCGCGAAAAATCACGCCATCATCATCCTTCCCTCGTCCTGGAAGCTGTTCTGGTGGATTTATCGCCTTTCGCCTTCGTTCTGCCTCTACATCGCGGAAAAGAGCTTCAAGGACATCGGGCGGAGCGGTGTCAGGCTGGTTCCGGAAAAGGCGAGCGACGCGCAAAACGTGGGCTGATTCTCACGCAGAGGGAAAGGTACTCCGGTCATGAACTCTTCCAACTCAAGCAGGTTGCTCGAGGAGAACATCCCCCGACTGCTGTTGTCTTTTTCGATGCCAGCGATCATCGCCATGCTGGCCCAAGCCTTCTATAACCTGATAGACAGAGTCTTCGTAGGCCATGCCATCGGGAGACTGGGAATCGCGGGGACGACGGTCAGTTTTCCCTTCATGACCTTCACCATGGCGTTCGGCCTGCTCGTTGGGTACGGCAGCACGGCGCTCGTCTCCCTCCGTCTCGGCGAGAAGAAGATGGACGAGGCCGAGCGGGTCCTGGGCAATGCACTGATCTTGCTGCTCGCGCTCGGGATTTCGCTCGCAGCCATTAGCCTGGTTTTCATCGATCCCCTGCTGGGGCTCTTTGGCGCCAGTGCCGAGGTACTGCCATACGCGCGCGACTACATGTCGGTCATTCTCGTGGGCACTCCCTTGCAAATGCTCGGTTCCGGGCTCAGTGGCACCATCCGGGGTGAGGGGAATCCCAAACTCGCCATGGGGGCGATGCTCTTGAGCGTCGTCGCCAATGCGATTCTGGCCCCCATTTTCATCTTTACTCTCAATGGCGGTATGAAGGGCGCAGCGTGGGCCACCGTGGCCGCCCAGGCCCTGTCGGCCCTGGTGGTCTTCTCATACTATATCAGAGGCAAGTCCCAGGTGCGTTTGCGCGCGAGAAACCTGCGTCTCGACGCGGCCGTGACGAAAGGGATCCTGGCGGTCGGCGCGCCGCCCTTCGCGCTTCACATCTCCACGACGATCTCGAACAGTCTCTTCAATCATCAGTTGCTTGTCACGGGTGGGGATCTTGCCGTGTCCGTCATGGGCATCATCTACTCGTTCATGATTGTCATCACCTTGCCCATCATGGGCGTGAACATGGGCGCACAGCCCATCATTGGCTTCAACTTCGGAGCCAAGCGCTACGACCGGGTCAAGGAAACATTCAAATACGCGGCGCTGGGCGGTATCTTCATCGCCTCCGCGGGATTTCTCGTTGCCATGTTCTTTCCGGGTGCCCTGGTCAAGGTCTTCAACAACAACGATGATCAGCTCGTCGAGTTCGGCGTTCATGCCATCCGACTGTCCCTGTTGTTCCTGCCGGTGGCCGGATTTCAGATGGTGTGCTCGGGATATTTTCAAGCCGTGGGCAAGCCGAAGCACGCAATGTTCCTGACCCTCTCCCGACAGTTTCTCCTGCTCATCCCCGCGCTCTTGATCCTGCCTGGATTGTTCGGCGTCGATGGGGTCTGGTACTCCATTATTGCTTCTGATCTGGCCGCGGCTGTTCTGACGTTGGCCTTGCTTGCAAGGGAGATGCGAGACTTCAATCGGGCCATGGTGGCGACTTAGCAGGCAGGTCAAGTCACCTGCCTTCTTTTGTCCGTTTTTAAAACGAGTTCTCAACAGCGCTTCCACTGCCCAACGCAACCAGGTCCTCGGGGTTCGAATATGAGAGAAAGTCGTAGTCCGTCAGCAGCGATGCCCGCCGCGAGCTCGGCTTCGAAAACGAGCTCCGAGCGCCTTCACGCCCTGGATGCGCTCCGCGGCTTCGCCTTGCTGCTGGGTGTCGTCTTGCACGCGACGCTGTCCTTCGTGCCTGGATTCAAATACACGGGTTGGCCCATCATCGACAACTCTCCGAGCGCCACGCTGGGCCGGCGTTCTTCGTCATCCACCTCTTCCGGATGCCGATCTTCTTTCTGCTGGCCGGCTTCTTCGCCGGGCGGCAGTTTCACCGGCAATCGACGAAGGGATTCCTCAAGGAGCGTGCCAAGCGCATTCTTCTGCCGCTCGTGTTCGGCTTCGTGCTCGTGGCTCCGATGAATGTGCTGCTCATCGTAATGGTGATCATGCCGAATCTCAAGGAGCCCCTCACGAGCCTCGTGCCGGAACGAAAGATCCTGCCCATCCCGTTGGCGCACCTTTGGTTCTTGTGGGTTCTGTACTGGTACTATTTGCTGTTCCTGGGTGCGCGCAAGCTGTCCTCGCTGCTCTCGAAGGGTGAAGGCGCCTCCGTGTCGGGCGTCGTGGAGCGGGTCCTCACGTGGAGCTGCTCGCGCGGACTCGAGCCCGTCATCCTGGCTCTGCCCCTTGCGACGAGCCTGTTCTTTTTCGACCCGTGGCACCTGTGGGAGGGAGTTCCCACACCCAACATGGATCTGGTGCCGCAACTTCCGGTATTCGTCGGTTATGGCGTCGCGTTCGTGTTCGGCTGGTTCCTGCAGAAGCACTCCCATTTCATGCTCGGGTGGCGCCAGCGCTGGGGCGCATATCTCATTCTCGCGCTCGTCGTGACGGCGGTCATGACCTCCCTGGGTGGATTCACTCCGCAGTCATCCCTGGTCATCGTCGACGGCGCCCCCAAGCTGACGCCGCTGGTGGGCACGGCCAAGCTGCTCTGCGCCCTGGGATACGGTCTCTCGGCCTGGCTCTGGGCGCTCGGGCTCATCGGCGCCTCTCTGCACTTCTTTTCGGAGTTCAACCCCTGGCGGCGTTACCTCAGCGACTCGTCCTACTGGCTGTACATCATCCATCTGCCCCTCATCATGGCGCTGCAGGCCCTCATGATGGATTGGCCGCTGCACTGGGGCCTCAAGTATCCTCTCATCCTGGCGATCGCCGTGCCCATCCTCCTTCTGAGCTATCACTACCGGTGCGCTCGACCTGGATCGGCGTGATGCTCAACGGGCGGTCGCATCCTCGGACCATCGCTCCCAAATCCGAGCTGCAGGGAGCCAACGCCGAGGTCGGTTGAGGAGACAGGGCTGGCGAGTTGCCGCTCGCGTGCGAAGCACTCGGCGGTCCTCGTCAGCTGCAAACTCGACGACGCGAAGGAGACAGAGTTCGACGTGGGGGAGGGACGAACCACCGCAGGGCGAGCTCAGGAGATGTCGGTCGCGCGCAGGCGCTTTCACGCGACAGGCAGACTTGAGTCCGCTGATTCAACAGCCGCAAACGCCTGGTTTCAGAGGGAACAAGGTCGGTAGGACAGAGGAATCGAACCTCCCGGGGACGTGCTTCCACGCCCCCCACCGGTTTTGAAGACCGGGCCAGCCACCAGGTCCAGTGGTCCTACCACGCGCGATTACCGCCGGAAATCCGGACGGTTACAAGGGGATTGTCCCCTTGATCGGCCCCTGACGGTCTTCCGGTACCAAGAATGGTACCAAGGAGCCGCAGGATGCCGCGCTGGACGGGCACCTGGAGTGGGGGCCGGAAGTACCAGAAGCGCAACGGGCGGACGGTGTACGTGATCCGCAAGACGGTGGAGGGGGTCCCGTACCAGCACACGCTGGACGTGCGCACCGAGGAGCAGGCCGAAGCCGAGTTCGCCTTGTTCCTTCGGGAGCCCACCGCGTACCGGCCCAAGCGCCAGCAGCTCGACGCCCGGCTCGGGGTGGACTCCCTGGCCCTCTACCTATCGTACCGGCGCAGATTGACCGCTCCAGAACCTACATCGACGACAGCCGAAGGTACCTGGGTCAGTGGGCGACCGCCCTCAAGGGCGCGAACCTCGCCCGGCTCCCGTCCGCCACCGTCAAGAGCGCCCTGCTCAGGTGGACGACCGCCAGGAAGACCCGGATCATCGTCTTCAAGGCGTTCTGCTCCTGGCTGCGGGCTCAGGGCCTCCTCGATGAGGACTCGGACCCCTCCAGGGCCTTGAAGGTGCCCGCCAGCCGACCGGAGCGGGCCGTGAGAACGAAGGGGTACCCCAAGGCCGTGGTCGAGGCGCTGTACGCGGGGCTGGGCTCCCAGGCGGTTCGTGACGTGCTCTGCCTCCGGGTCAAGGCCGGGATCCATGGGAGCGAAATCGAGCGCATCGCCAGCGGCAAGGCCGAGGTTCGTCGTCTCCCTCCGGGCACCCCCATTGCCAGCACCGTCCGGTTCGCACACAAGTCCGGGCGCATCCACACCGTGAGTCTCGACCTTCAGGCGACGTCCGCCGCGCTCCGGCTCCAGGTCCGGGGCAAGGCCCCCACCAAGAACGCGATCCAGGAGTCTGTCGCCCGGGTCTGCAAGCGCCTCGGGCTTCCGAAGATCAACTTCAGCGAGCTGCGGCACTCGTTCGTTGCCTGGGCGCTGGAGGAGGGGACGCAGGTTACGTACTCGGGAGCAGGCGGAGTGCCCCTGGCGAGCATCGCCTCGGTCCTCGGCCATACGAATCCGAGGACGACCCAGCTCTTCTACAACGTCAGCCAGGTGCCGCCAATGGTCGTGGTGCCGCTCCAGCTCCAGAACCCCGGCGATCCCGCGTTGGCCGAGCCACCTTGAGCTTGCGCTGATCATCGTCTGAATGAGGGGTCAACCCAGCACCGTCCGGCTCGGGTTCGGACCGGGGCGGCTCCCTCTGGCTACTCCGGCCTGGGCTCGGCAGACGGCTCCTGGCCTCCTGGCTGACCCGCTGGCGCGTCCTGGTCGGACGCAGGCACCTTGGGCCGCCGCTTCAGCGCAGCGCGGGCCTGGACGAACTTGGCGGCTGTATTCCCGCCCACGTAGATGGTGCTGGCCCCGAGCAGGAACATGCAGAACTCGGGGTAGACCACGGCGAGCCCCGGAACTTCCCGACCAGGAGGAAGCCGGCGGCCCCCAGGAGCATGACGAAGCAGCTCAGGGCCAGCTTCCGGCTCTTGAAGCGCTCGCCAATCCTCAGCTTGATCTTGTCCACGGTTTTAGCCCCCGAGCTTCGTCAGGATCGCTTCCAGGAGCCGGAGACCGAAGCCGCCGCCTGCTACGCCCAGGAGGGCGATCAGGAGCTTGGTGAAGGTCTCGCGCCGGTCCTTGGCCTCGGCCTGTTTCTCCCGAGCTTCCTCCTTGCCGTCCTCCAGTTTCTTGACGCGCTTCTCCAACTCCTCGTGGCGATCCTTCTGGGCCTTGACGCTGGTACCGAGGTCGGCCGCCAGGGTGGCGATCTGGCCGGTCAGCAAGTCGCCAACCTTCTCGATAGCCCCGAGCGTCCGCTCCTCGACCTCCTGTAGACGCTCCTTGAGCATGCGCAGTTCCACTCCTACCTCGCCCTGGAAGCGGGCATGAGCCGGCCCTGCTTCTCCAGGTCCTGGACTCGATCACCGATGTCTGTGGCGATGGGTGCCATGGCGTATCCAGGAAGAAGGGCTGCTTATTGATAGGCGCGGAACCGGATTGAAGAGAGGCTGAGACTGGCCCGACCACCGCCAGGGATTGTCTGCCCAGTGGGAAAGAGGGCTCCTTGACCAGCCGCATTGATGCCGTAGATCCCAGCAAAGAATGATTGCATGTCATTGGTGGTGCCCGTGACAGGTAGCCAGATTTGCCCTCGCGGCCTGTATCCAGCGGGGAAAGACAGCGGAAGATCGGGAACTCCCCTGGGCCCTCCCAAAAAGTTGTTGAAAAGGGCCGTGCCTACTACCGTGACCGTTCCAAACCCGTCCTTGTAGTACGTGATGTTCGGTCCTCCGGAGGCATCGACGGTCCAGCCGTTGCTCAGCGGCAAGGTTGCCTCGTCCTCGACGGAGAAGGAGCCGCGATCCACATTGACGCTATCGAACTGCCAGATGGTGTCGCTGTCGCTATGGTCTCGTCGAATCACGACCCTACCATACCGGGTCCCGGCGGGAGCCGTGACAGCCCGTTCCGTGGTCAACCACTGTCCGGCGGTTGTCGGAGCGAGGTAGCCGCCAAACCCAACGATGTTGTTGTTAGCATCGAGCCAGTCAAAGTACACGAACGGGGCATTGTAGTTGGTATTGCGATTGCTGGTCTTGTTGCTGTAGACATTGACGCGCAGCAGGTACACTTGACCGGGAACAGCGGTGAACGGCTGCGACTTCAGCTCGGCGAACAGTTGTCCGGGAAGATACCCGTTGGGCGATCCGGCCTTGAGCAAGAGTGAATATTTGCCCGAGTAGGCTCCTGTATCCATGACCCAATATTGCCCCCAGGGATAGTAAAGCGCCTCCCAGGTGTCTGGGGCGGTGTTGGGGAAGGTCTGCGCCTCAAAGTCGCCGTTGACCGGCAGGCGGTTGTAGCTGATCGTCGGCTGGAGTTGGTACGGGGAGATGTAGGGGACGGTGTAGAGCGTGGCCGTAGTCGGCTCCGAGAGGTTGCCCTTGATGTCGCGCGCCACCACTCGCACGTAGTAGGTCCGACCGGGGAGGAGATTGCCGAGCGTGAACTTGTTCCCTCGCACCACCGCCGCCAGGGTCGAGCTGGAGGGAGTGAAGCCGGAGGTGTCGCCCAGGTGCAGCTCCGCGTCGAAGAAGCGGACGTTCCCCAGGGAGTCCCGGTCTTGAGGGATCGCGAAGGAGACGGTCACTCCTCCCTCGGTGCGCTCCACCAGGACGCTCGCAGGAGTGCTCAGCTTCGACTCGGGAGCCGTGGGGGCTTGGCCAGGGCGAGCCTCCACCTCAAGCCAGCCCAGGGCCTGGGAGACAGGTCCGGCGAAGCGCAGGCCGAGCGTGGTCGAGCGCTCAAACTGGCCATCCTCATCGGGAGCCGAGAAGCTGTGAGCGACAGAGGTAATCGCGGCATTGTACGAGGAGCTGAAGTCCTCGTTGTTGCCACCGAGCTGGATCAGGTCGCCCAATTCCAGGTGGTGCATGTAGTGCAGGACGATGCTGGCCTGGACCACAGGCTCCTTCAGGTCGTTTAGGGCAGCTTCGGCGAGACGCTGGGCCTCCGTTTGGGAGTCGATGTTCGAGGAACTGGCCTCGGCGACTTCCATGTACCGGATGCCGTACTTCTTCGCGCTGTTCGAGTCCTGGATGAACACGAACTTGCGCTTGGGACTGCCGGTCGAGTCGCGATCCGCAGCGTCCGAGTACCAGACCCTGACCTGGTTGCGAACATCACCGTCCGACAGCTCCAGACTCTCCACTTCCCGGTACAGGTCCTGGTTGATGGTGTAGACGGGGGTCGTCGTGGTCCGGCCTGGATCCCTGAAGGTGAGGACGAAGGTGTTGCCGCTGGGCCGGTAGCGAAGGTCCCAGCCGAGCTGCTGGGCGAGGTTGCCGATAGCGTCGGCCACCGACTCCTTCTTCTGAATGAAGGGGCCCAAGTCCCAGGCCGGGGTGGTCGGGACGCTGAGCGTGGGGTGGGTAGAGAAGCACTCGAAGACGGCCGTGCCGGAGGGCACCGTGGATCCGAGCGTCGTAGGCCATGTGGGCTCGGTCCCGGCTGTCGTCCCAGCGGTGATGCAGCGGTAGCCATAGCCGTTGCCGGTGCCAGTCTTCCGGACCAGATCGCCGAGTGAATACGCCGTCACGCCGGCCCAGGGTCTGCCGCAGAGGCCATCGTTGATGATGCTCTGGATGACGGTCTCAACCGCCACTCCGGAGGTGCTGCCATAGGTGTACTCGCCCCGGATGAAGGCGTTGACCAAGGGCTTCATGAGGTCAACACACTCCACGTCGATGGTGTCCCGGTTCGGGCGCACGGTGCTCATGTACCCGTGGAACATCAGGTCATAGCTGCCGGGACCGTCGCCGACCGCAGTCGTAGAGGTCTCGATCTTGATTTCGCGATTCGGCCTGAGCAGAGCCGAAGGCGAGGAACTGTTCAGGGGGTAGTTGATGCGGCTCGCGGTATGGAGCGGCGACATCGACAGGTTGTAGGCCCGCTTCATGATGGTGAGCGTGGCACTGGTGGCCATCTCATCCACATTCATGTCAATGTTGATGTTCTTGATCCAGTCATACCCGAAGAGGGCGGTGAGGTCGCGCCACGCCCCTGCATCGTCTAACACGGTCACCCTGACGTGTATCGCGTAGCCGTCTCCGTTCTGGTACAGGGGATTGGCTGTTCTCATCTCTATCGCTCCATCACCGTGAATGGCACCACTTCGCCGACGTCGCCATCCGTGAGTGTGCTCGCTGTGACCTCCCCGACTGTCGCCTTGACCAACTTGGTGACGGTCTGCGCCTCGCTGACCAACTCCAGGTAAGGTGCAACCGGGTACTTCTGCGCGAGCATGTAGCTCCGGATCTGACTCACCCAGGAAGAAGGGATGGCGAAGCGGAATGCCACCAGCTCGTCAATCTGATAGCTGGAGCCGTTGTTTGGGTACAGATGCAGGAGCAATCGGCCATTGCTCACACCGAAGACCACGTAGGCGGGTGCGGCGACTACGATTCCATCCTTGTAGAAAACCGGGGTGGTACCGCCGATGACGCACCAGTGAGCCCATACTGCCGCTGTCTTCATCATGAAGGAGCAGGACCACTGGTTGGCGGAGTCGAGTAGCCCCAGATTGAAGCTGGTCAGGCCGTTGACCTGATACGTGTGATCCGGACTACCGAACCTACCTCCATTCGTGACGATGACGCCGTTAGTCGTAATGGGCTGGAGGCTCCGGGCACTGTTAGCGGTAACCGCGTCAAAGTTCCAGGTGTCGTACTGGCCGCTCAGCAGCCCCTCCCAGGCTCGAGCCTCTGTCAGGGGCATGACCTCGGTCGTGAACTCCCAGATCCCGCGCTGCCCCTTCTGGGTCTTGAAGTAGGTGCCGGTCACGCCCCGGCCAGAGGACTGGCGGGCCTTGGCGTAGGTGAGCTGCACCTCATTGAGGACAGGGCAGATGATGCCGTTGAGCTTCACGTTAGACCTCTTCGAGCTGGAGGGAGAGGGAGCCCGCGCCGGGATCCCAGATGCCGTTCATCATGGCTCCGGAAATGGTCTCGCCGGTCACCTCGACCATGGCCGTCACGGAACGGGGCCAGAAGGAGCCTTCCACGATGACGGCCGGTGGCCGGGGGATGGCTTTGCCGGTAAATGCCGTGATCATCGAAGTGATCCAGGCACTGGGCAGGAGGCGCGGCACGAACCAGACGTCGCTGTAGTTCTTGGTGTTGTTCAAGGCGATGGTGCTGGGTCCGACGGTCAGCCACGGGGCTGGAATGGAGTAGGTGGTCGTGCCAATTCGGTACAGCCCGGAGCTGAGGGCGATACTGGGCTGGAACGAACCGGAGCTGCCAGCATCTCGGACCTGGGAGAAAACGAACCAGCCGCCCTCCGGGGCGTCGTAGAGGGGGAGGACCAGATCCCCTCCTGCGCCGATGTTGTAGTGAATGCCGGATGGGGCAGGGCTGGCGGCCACGGAACTGGCGGTCCCCGATGAGTTCGTCAGTCCCTTGGTGGTCCAGAGGAAGTTCGTCTTCGCTTCGACCAATGCGTCACCCCATCCATCGAGCATGACGTGCAGGAACTCACGCTCGGTGGTGGAGAGGGTTGCCGTGGTGAGCAACCAGGAGCGTCTCTGGCCATTCAGGATCTGATGCTGCTTGCCGTTATAGGCGGGGGTCGCGTCCTGGAGGAGCCGCGTCAATCGACTGGCCCCTTGCTGGACCTCGATGCTGATTCCGTTGATGCTCATGTAGGGCACGATCAGCTCCTTCGCTTAGGCGTAGCGGTTGAACCGAGACACGGAGGAGCCATAGTTCCGGAGGTTCTTGGATCGCTCCTTCTTCTCCAGATAGCTGGCAATCATCTCCCCAGCCTCATCAGGGTCGTAGGCGTTGAGGTTGCTGATCTGGACCACGACCGTGTTCGAGACCGAAGGGGGCGTGCTGGCCGGAGGCGGAGCCACGGCCATTGCGGCCCGGGAGGTGGTACCTCCAGCCGGTAACTGCCCGTGGTCAAGCCGGTGCGGCGAGCGGACTCACGACCCTGGCATCCTGGGCCTCGAACTCACGGAGGGCACGCTTCCAGGCCGTGGGGACGTTGCTCAGGGCCTCGTTGACCTTCTTGTTCGCCTCGTAGCTCTTCCAGGTCTCCTCGGCCTGCTGGGAGGCAGCTTGGGCCTGCTCCCAGGTCATGTTCTGGAGGTTGTTGAGCGCGGAATCCAGGCTGTCCGTGTCCATCTTCGCGCTGTTGAGGCTGTCGGCCCAGTCGTTCAGGAAGTCGAAGGGCTTGCCGCCGAAGATCTTGATGTTGCCGATGGCGCTCAGCACCGACTGGATTGCACCGATGATCCCATTCCAGACCCAGGCGATGCCCTTGGCCACGTAGAGGATGCCGATGCTGATGTACTTCACGGACTCGAACAGACCCCGGAGGATGGGGCCCGCCAGGAGGTTGAGCGGCTGAATGATCAGGACGAGGACCTTGCTGAGCAACTCGATGATGGGCGAGAGTCCCTGAAGGAGTATGCCGATCAGCACGAAGATGGGGGCGATCAGGGTTAGGGCTCCAGCAACATCTCCAGGGCGGGCTGGATGGCCGTGAGCAGGGTCGCGGCAATGTCGAAGGCGGTTGCCAGCACGGGCAGGACCGGAGCCAGGACCGTGCCGATGGTGTCGGCAACGAACTGGATGAAGTTCGTGACCATGGTGACGATGGTCTGGAAGGTCTCGCTCTTCACGAGCAGATCCGAGACTACCGAGACTAGAGCCGCCATGGGGCCACCAGTAGCCGCCGCGCTGATGGCGTTCGTGATGATGCCGGCCGCGTCGCCCAGAGCAGCGTAGATCTTCCCGGCCGCGCCCTTGACGCTGTTCACCAGAGCAGTGCGGGCTGCCGTCTGCTCCAGCTTGTACATGATGACGTCGAACTTCGGCGCGTGCTTGGCCAGAGACTGGAAGCTCCGGGACACGTACTCCGCCCCAGTGCCCGCCTTGTGCCAGGCGCTCACCACTCCAGCCATATCGTTGGTGGCCTTGGCCTCCTCGGGAGTCATAGCCATCTTGGCCTTGCTTCCCTTGGCGTCGGTCCAGCCGAGCTTCTTCATCACATCATCCTTGGCCTGCTTCAGCCCGGAGATGCTGTACTTGAAGCCGTCCGCCACGCCCTTGCCGACTGCGGTGGCGGTGTCGCCGGCCATGTTCACGGCCTTGCCGATGCCGGCCATGAGCTTGTCGCCGGTTACAGTCTCCATGTCCCGGAGGAACTGGATGGCCTTGTCCATGCCGGGGATGTCGCGGATGCCCGGCAGGTCCAATAGGGCCCTGAACATGCCGGCCATCGTCCGAATCTGCGCGGCCATGCTGTCGAGGAGGATCCTGAACACCGCCTCGAAGAAGCCCTTGAGCTGCTCCCACAGCGCCTTGAGCTTGACGACGATGCTCTCAATGCCCTCCTTCAGACCGGTGCTGGTGTCGTTCCACGCCTTGTAGAGCGTGCCGAAGAGCAGGACGAGTGCGGTCACCATGGTGATGACCGGCAGGAAGCCGCCCCCCATGAGGCTGGTCAGTCCCTTGAGGATGCCAGCCGCCTTCTCGACCACATCCGCGACCTTGCCGACAGCCAGCGAGACCATACCGACCTGCGCCACCAGGAGAAGGAAGGACGCGACGTTCTCCTTCACGGCCGGGCTCAGGGCCTGGAACCAAGCGACCAGCTTCTTCAAGAACCCGCTCAGCTCGGTCAGCACAGGCGTGAACATCTTCCCGATTTCGACCGCCATCGTGAACAGGGCTTGCTGGATGTCGTGGAGCTGCCCTTGGAGAGCGTAGTTGGTCTGGGAGGCCGCCAGGACCGCGCCGCCGATCCCCGCTGCCACGACGGCACCAATCTCGCCGATGTCATTGGCGGCATTCTTGACCTCCTTGGCCGTCTTCTCCACGGAGTCCATGATCTTCTCCATGGACTTCTGGAACTGGGAGACGTTCGCGGTGAAGACCGCGTACACGTCCCCGACCTTCAAACCGCCAGCCATAGTTGCCTCGCTCCTTCGTTGGTCGGTGCCAGTTCCAAATGAAAAGGCCCCAGGAGCAGATCCCAGGGCCTTCGGGTGATGGTCCGCCTCTCCAGGAAGAAGGGGTGGCTGCTACCTCTTTCGCTTGGTGTAGCGGATGGTCTCGACCCGCTTGCCGGAGGTGCCTGTAGGGGGCCAGGGTCCTGGCGCTGCTTATCCATCCGCTCTGCTTCGAGTTCGCAGAACATCATCAACCCGATCATGTCCTCGTATGGCATCTTGTCCACTTCGTGAGGGAACCTGCCCAGGAGCTTCGCGACCGCGTATCGGGCTTCCTCATACGGGTCGCTTCTTACTTTCCCTTGATCGCCTCGGGCTCCACGCTGAAGGCAGCCATGATCTTCGAGCCAATGCTCAGGAACCAGTCCTCCTCCACGATGTCGGGGACCTGCTCTGCCTTGAACAGGGGGCGCTTGGTCTCGGGGTCATAGGCGACCATGATCAGGGCGCGGGCCACGAAGCTCATTCCCTTGAGAGGATCCGCCTCATCCAGCTTGCCCTCGGCGTCCAGCTCGCCCGCGAGCTTGCCCGCCGAGACCGTCTTCATCACCTCGCCGACCGAGGGCTTGCGGAGGTCGATCTTGACCTTCTCGCCATCCACCTCGACCTCGACGGTCTCAACCAGCTTGCGATTCTTCCCCAGCAGCTTCGACACGGACATTGGTGTTCCTCCCAGGAGACGGTTGGTCCGATTCACCAAAGGAAGAAGGGGCGAGCCCTTTCGAGCCCACCCCCTCCTTGCCACTATCCTGCTGGGAGTCAGGGCGTGGTTTAGATTGCGAGCGGAGCCGCCCGGCAGAGGATCTTGCACGAGAACTCCACGACACCAGCGGCGGTGCGCTTTTCGTCGTAGGAGTCTACGACGCCCTTGTACTGGAAGCCCTGGCTCCCGGCCGCCGCCTCCGCGTCGGTGATGACGGTCACGTACACGTCCACGTCGGTTTCGAAGCTGGCGCGGAGGGCCGTCTGGGGCTCATCGCCATCCATGAAGTGGCCGCTCATGTCCATGCTCCAGTCCTTGAGCGTGCCCTTGCGGTTCTTGTAGCCGCCGCCGTTGAGGTAGTTGCGATCCACCATGTCCTTGGACCGGGAGATGGAGAGGTCGCTGATGCCGTCGATCTTCTCGTCCGCGACCATGGTCGGGGCCGTCGAATCGACGTACACGTTGTCAAAAACTGCCGCCTTGGGATCGGACATCTGGGGTCTCCTGGGTTACTTCGCGTTGTGCTTTGCGATGGTGTCTCGGGCCGAGCTGAGCAGCCCCTTGATGAACTTGCGCCGGACTTTCCGGACGGCCTTCTTCAAGAAGTGAGGGGGAGGGTGATGATCTGGCTACCCCAGTGGAATCCCTCGTGGATCGGGCCGGCCTGCTCGTGGGCATATCCGCAGGTGCCGCTGATGCTCTTCTTGTCGGAGTTGATGTCCGGCCCGGCGGTGAACGCTGACTGGCGCAGGCCACCTGACTTCTGAGGCACCATGGTCTTGCTGATGTCGAGCGCCATCTGGGTGTGCGCGTGCACGACTGGGCCGAAGTCCTTCAGGACCTCAGCCGAGAGCCGCCGGATGTTCCGGATCAGCTCCTTGTTGCCCCTGATCACGGTCTTCGCCATGTCCAGGAAGAAGGGCTGGAGCAGGGAAGCGTCCACTTGGGCGGTCTGGGGCGCTAGGAGCGTGTCGGAGAAACCCACCGTAGAGGGTGGACCAGGGGGGTGACGCCCCAGGTGGTCCTTCAGGGGGGAGGCGAGTTCTGGTTGAAGGTGGAGGGTGAGCACGCCCTCGACGAAGAAGCCGGAGCAAGCCGCCCTGTTGGAAGTAGCCGCCAGCGAGAAGCCGGAGAGGAGGAGCAAGCGAAGGGCTCCGCCCGCTACGCCTCGCCGAGGCCCTTCCGGGAGTGGACACCGGAGCAGGGGCAGTTGCTGCCGCAGTACGCGCGGGAGGTGCTGGGAGAGGGGCACCTGGCGTGCTTCTTCGTCGAGCTGCGCAAGGCGCTCGACTTCAGCCCCATTCTGAAGGCGTACACCCAGGAGCGCGGCAGCCGCCCTACCACCCGGTGATGATGACGCTGCTACTCATGTACGCGTACGCGCGGGGCATTACGAGCAGCCGGGAGATTGAGAGGCGGTGCGAGACGGACATTGCCTTTCGCTACCTGACGGGAGGCGAGAGGCCGGACCATGACACGGTGTGTGCCTTCCGGGTGCGGCACCTGGAAGCCTTCCGAGCGCTCTTCGTGGACACGTTGAGGCTGGCGCGCGGCTCGGGGCTCAAGAAGCTGGGGCACCTGGCGGTGGACGGCACGAAGGTGAAGGCCAACGCCAGCAAGCACAAGGCCATGAGCTACGGACGCATGGAGGAGTCCATGAAGAAGCTGGACGAGCAGATTGGCAAGCTCCTGGAGGAGGCCGCGGCGCGGGATGCCGAGGAGGACAGGCGCTTTGGCAAGGGGCGGCGCGGGGATGAGTTGCCCGAGGAGATGAAGGACCCCAACAAGCGCGCCGAGCGCCTGCGGCAGGCGGCGCGTGAGTTGGAGGCGGACAAGAAGCTGGCGCTGGCGGTGGACAAGAGCAGGCGCCGGCAGAAGATTCGCCAGGCCAAGGAAGAGTTGGAGAAGGAGGCCCGGCAGAAGGCGGAGGCCAAGGGCGAGGACAAGCCCGAGGAGGCCAAACCCAGCGAGAAGGCGCAGCGCAACTTCACCGACCCGGACTCCAGAATCATGCCCCGGGCAGGCAGCTTCCAGCAGTCCTACAACGCGCAGGTGGCGGTGGACGCGGACACGCAGTTGATAGTGGCGCAAGAGGTGGGGCAGAGCGGCAACGATGCACGTCAGCTCGAGCCGATGGTGGAGCAGGTGCGGGGCAACACGGGGCTGTTGCCCGTGGAGCTGAGCGCGGACTCGGGCTACCTGTGCCAGGAGGACATTGAGCAGGTGGAGGCCCAGGGCGTGCAGTGCTTTGTCGCCACCGGCCGCGCCAAGCACGGACACGAGGCGCCAGCGGCACCGCGCGGACGCCCGCCCAAGGGCCTGAGCTTCAAGGAGCGGATGAAGCGCAAGCTGCTGACGAAGCGGGGACGCAAGGCGTACGCGCGGCGCAAGGTGACGGCCGAGCCCGTCATCGGCCAGGTGAAGAACGGGACGCTGCCGCGCTTCTCGCTGCAGGGCCTGCCCAAGGTGCGCGGAGAATTCTCCTTGGCGTGCGCGGTGCACAACCTCAAGAAGCTGTACCGGCAGGGCTGGGAGTTGCCCGCCCTGGTAGCGCAGCCCGCGTAGCAGGCGGGGCTGCCCGCCCGGCGCAGTGCACCAGGGGATACCGTCACCTCCGCTGCTGGTGCGCCACCCGGTGCCTGCTACGCGCCACCGTCCTCCTGGCCGATTCGCCGACAAGCTCCTAGCGGGTCCGCCCGAAATTCATGAGGCTCCTGTCTCTCCGTCCGGAGCAAATGGTCGCCCGGCACTTAGTGCACCGGCTCAAGCAATAGCCGCTGACCAACGGTCACTGGTACGATGTGGCCAGTTCACCTACCCAGGTGGGGCCTTCATAGAACCACCATCTGGAGTTCATTCTTCGCAGCGCTGACTCATGAGGGGCCGTTTATAACCCTTCTGATGACGCCCTCTTGATCATCCGGCTCGACTCTTTTTGGACTCTTCATTATGTTAGACACGACGCACGCCCGCATCCTGGATCACAAGAGAGGAGCAATAGATGCCGCAGAATAGATCAAAAGTAGAGCACCTCGTCGCGGAGAATGTATCCGAGGCCGTTTGGCTTCGTTTTCGTCGCCTGACAAGCCCAACTTTGTGTCGCCGAATCCTCACAGAGCGCGCTCCTGCTCTCGACTCTTCTATACTCGATAAAAAATCCGAAGGTCTTGCATCGGCCATCCAAAGTGCACTTGGCTATTGGGAGACCGAGACACGCACATTGAATGCAAAGGTCCTGACGCGATATTACGCGATTCTGCAAGTCTCAATTGCGGAACAAGTTGCTTCGGTGGATCCGACTGCCGATCTTGCTGACGCCCAGCGGCATACTGAACAGGGCCATGGATTCGCGGCTCTACAAAGTCCCGATGGTGAATTCCCGCACAACTATCATGTTGCTTGTATGCAGAACGGTCATTTTGCGGCATATTGCAGATCACGAGGCGTAGATCTATCGCAAGTTGCCTTCGAAAAGCGTCCACGCGAGTGGGCGCGACTGAAAGACGGTGACAAGCAACGATTGATTTCTCTTGCGGATCTTCTGCGTCGCATTCCAGAGCTGCGCAAACTCTCTGAGGAGTGCTTAGGAGGGTCTGCTCTTTCTTTCCACATCGGTCATGCCAGCAAAAACTCCATAATTGCTTCGAATCGGGCAAGCTTTCGCATGGGCGTTCCGGGGAGGTCAGCGCAGAAGTCTCCTGAGGAAGGAGCCGACAAGATCACATACGGAGCAATCTATGCTGATCCGGAAAAGGTAGGCGTGGAGTTCCTTAGATCCCTGGGTCTTCCATTTAAAAACATCCAGCTTGAACAGGATGAGCTTGATGGCGGAGAGTGTTTCATTGGCGAGGTCCATCATCCAAGCGCCGAGCTTTGGTGGAATTACTTTGAGTCGTACAAGTCTGGATATTGCGGCACAAGCGTCGTTGCTCCATTTTGGGGTGGTATTACAGATGTTTTCGTGATCCATTTTGCGGCACTGTACGCGCTGAGTATCGTTGTGCGTTACTTGCCATCTCTTTGGCACCAAGTCGAGCATGGACGCCTCGATCACATACGAGCCCTCATCGAGAACTATCTGTCGATCGTTGACAATGTGGGTCCTACGCTCGCTCTTGAACGGATCACCGGAACACGTCTTGTGGTGTCAACGCCTGATTCGCTCAATGCGCCTGTTTGATGTGTGCAGCCGTCTCACCAGGGGCCGACTGTCATCGGATCGCAAGAAAAAATGATAAAGCTGAGGTGCTTTGTGATCTGCTGAGAAACAAGGTCAAATCGAGATGGAGTTGGTAGCGCGGTACTCAGTATTGACGGTGAAGATGAAGCGGTGACGATCCAGGTCGTCGGCTCCCATGTACTCGGGCTGGGAGCTTTCCACGTCGATGCGGATGTACCCCGAGGGCCTGATGTTGCGCAGCAGCTCGAAGCAGGCACTGGCCAGGGCGAGGGTGTCCCGATACCCGTTCCGGTTGCCCCGGATGATCACCTGGACCTCCGGCCGGTAGATGGCGGTGACGTTGCCCAGGTAGTCCTCTGGCTCTCCTCCAGACAGCCCCCTGACGGCCACAAGGCGGTCTGGGGCAGCTTCGGGGATGGGTCCTGCGTAGAGCGTCGGCTCGACGTCAGCCATGCTCAGGCCCAGGCCAGCCGCCTCCAGGACGAGGGCGATGTCGAGTTCAACGTCGCGGAGTGCCATGTCGGACTTCCTAGATGGTGATGCGGTAGTAGGCGAAGTCCCCGGTCTCGGGGTCGTGGTAGCGGTCAACGCGCAGGGGCTTGCGACCCTGGTTGATGTTGGTGGTGTCCGCCCCGGGCGGATACACCGTGTCCTTCAGGGTGGCCTCGCCGAGCGTGTAGATGATCGCTTCGGACACAACCTGCTTCCCGTCCTTGTCCTTCACGAGCTTGGCGCTGGGCTGATACCGGCAAGGGTGGGGCTGGGGCTCGGCGAAGGACTGGTCCCCTCTGGCCACATGCCCGGCGTACCGGCGATGTGGAAGGTCTGATGGAAGTGCTCCTCGAACACGGTCTGCTCCTTACCCGAAGGTCCGGCGGGTGAGCTTGGCGTAGGGCTTCAGCGCGGCCTTGACCGAGGCGGGGATGTTGGACTTCTCCGAGGTGTAGCTCACGGAGCCGTCGCCCAGGCTGTAGCTCGCCACGTCCCCGTCTTTGCCCTTCTTGCGCCACATCGACGTCACCAGCTCGATGCACGCTTGCTCGATGTCGGGCTCCAGGTCCACGGTCAGGGACGAGTCGAGCGTCTTCTGGCCGGGGGTGATGTAGCCCGCGTCGAACGTGACCACGATGGATCCATCGGCGATGCAGTCACCCTTGCCCGGAGCGACGCCACCCGTGCTGGTCCCGGTGAAGGGCCATGTGGACTTCGTGTGGACGATGGAGCCCATCTGCCGGTTGTCCAGGAGGTAGTTCCCGAACGGGACCTCGGAGTCGTCGATGGCGATGGAGTTGATGGTGCGGATCGCGCCAGCCTTGAGGAAGAGGTACTTGCCTCCCTGCGATGCCACGACCTCCGCCTCATCAATCCGGCGGTGCAGGGGGTACTTGACGTACTTGGCGATGGTGGCCGAGGCGGCTGTGATCATCCGCGCCAGATTGGCATCGGCAGCCTGCGCGCCCAGGATTGGGGCCACGGTCTCGATGGTGGTGAGGTCGATGGCGTTCGGCATGAGCTACTCGGGCCTCCAGAAATGAAACAGGCGCTGCAAGAGGCGGGATGCCTTCGCAGCGCCTGCTCAGGAAGAAGGGCCGGATTCGGGCTCCGGCGCTTCGGGCTACCAGATGTTCGTGCTGGTGATGACGCTGAAGGCCGTGTCGTGGCGGACCTTGAAGTCCACGTTCGTCACACCGCGCAGCGTGGTCAGGTCGGCGGCGAAGTTCGGCTCGGCGCTCGCCACCTCCAGGTCTCGCTCCACGCCGAAGTAGAGCTGCTTGAACAGACCGAACACTACGATGTTCTCGGTCGCGATGCTGTCCGTCACGTACACCGGGTAGCCGTTCAGCATTCCCTGGTCGAGCTGGTTGCGGAACACCCAGCCGGCGCTGTCCCGCAGCGACTTGAGCCGCATGAGGGTCTTGGACGACATGACCCAGCCCGGGGAGTTGCCCTGGAACGGGATCTTGCTCTCGCGCACCAGCCGCTCGGCCTTGTCCAGGTCGGCGATGATCGAGGCGATGGTAGCGGTCGGGCCGGTGGCCGCGAACGTCTGCGAGGACGCGAGCTGGTTCGTCAGGCCCGTGGGGTTGGGGCCCACGCCATCGCCGACGAGGCCAGCCTTGTCCACGGCCACGGTCACAGCCTGAACCATGTCCGCGCCGAGGGCGCTCATGCTGTCGAAGTTGGGGTTCTTCAGCATGTCATTGGACGCATCCAGGACGGCCGCGCACTTCTTCGAGCCGAGGATCACGGAGTCCGTGCTGAGCGTGGTCCCGGTCGGAGCCGAGCCCTCGTTCACGAACTGCGCCACCGCGCCGCCGTTGAGCTTCCCGATGTTGAACTTGCCATGGTAGGTTTGGACCCGGGCACCGGCCGCGAGCAGCACGGACACGTCGCACAGGGCCTCGATCAGCTCCGAGCTGTACTCCTCGGGGAGCAGAGACCCACCCTGGTTGAACGTCCCAGCAAGCGCACCAGCCGCCTTGGTGACGAACGCCTTGCTGGCCTCGCTTACCTTGTCGGCCGCCTTGGTGATGAACGCCTGGGTCATCTTGAGGCCGAAGGACTTGCGAGCCTCGGTGGGCAGGTGCTTCTGCACGGGCTGGGCCGTCACGGAGGTGCCGGCGGTCGCGGTCACCGCACTCACGCGGGACGCCACAGCAGCCTCGGCCTCGGCCTTGGCCAGCGCCTTCATCTCCTTCTTCACGGAATCGGGGATCATCATCGTTGTTGCCTTCCTTCTGAAATCAGTACGTCTGGGTAAGGAGTTGAGGGGCTACTTCCTGACCGAGGACCAGAACGCCTTCGCCTCGGCATTGAGGCCAGTCAGCTCTTCCGGGGCGGGGGAGCAGGCTGGTCCTCCAGGGCTTCAGCCTTCGTCTTGGCCTTCGCGGCCATGCACACGGAGCAGGCGGCACCGCAGCTCGGGCACGTCGGATCGCCAGCGGTGGCCGTGGGGGACGAACCGTCATCGGCCTTGGTCTTGGTCTTCAGCGCCTTCTGTTCCGCGGATTCAGGGGCAGGGGTCTCGGCGTTGGTGCCCTCACGGGGCTCCTCGGCCTCGTCCTGGCCCAGTTCCTTGAGCAGCTTCACCGCCTCTTCCAGCGCGGCGGACATCTTGGTCAGCGCCTCGTCCTGCGACTTCATCCGCTTCGCCATGCGCTTGTGCGCCTTCTGGAGCGCGGTCAGCTCATTGGTCATCGACTTCTCCCGGAGCGCGCCCTGATGGGCGGGCACGTTGGTAAAGGAAATCTCGGTCAGCTCGATGCGGAGGTAGTCCCACCCGTCGAACTCGTTGGGCTTGGCGTCGAGCACGATGAAGCCGATGCTGACCGCCCGAATCTCTCGCGCCTCGACTTGAGCCTCGAGCTGGGTGCCGAGGGGGTTCGCGCTCGAGAAGGTGGGGCTCATGTAGAGCGCGCTGCCCTCAACCCAGACCTTGGCCGTACCAACGCAGGGCAGATCCTGATTGTGGTTCCAGAGGAGCACGGGGTTGAGCGTGTAGTTCGTCAGGTCAACGCCATTGACGAACACGCGATCACCGTGCCGGTCCTTGCTCGCGTCGGAGCACCGGAAGACGATCTTCCCGTCCTCGCTTGGAATCAGTTCCCCGAGCTGCTTGTGGATGACCTTCTTCGCCATGCCCAGGAAGAAGTGTCGTGGACTTCTTATCGCTACACGTTCCGGAACAGGGTCGGCGGGGGCATCTGGTTCGACTTCACGGATTGGTCCACACCGAGTTGGTTGACGGGCGCGGCACCCGGCAGCGGGAGAGGACGCCTGCCCACCAGCTCCGGGTCCGGTTCATACCCAGCCAGCTCGCGGTATTCATTCCAGGTGAAGCCCTCGACTGGCTGCGTGGTCATGATCTTGAAGATGCGCTCCCAGTTCTGGGGCCGAGGGTCCTCGTACTCCAGGATGATTTCCGGATCGACGAGGGGGATAAGCTTGTGTTGAAGCTCGGTCCTCCAGAACTCCAGGCGGGGGAGAATCACGTACTCGGCCAGCGTGTACTTCGCCTCCTCGGAGGTCGAGCGGTTCGAGGACGAGAGGTCGCCCATCAGCTCGGGGCTGACATTGTACGTCTGCCGGATGAAGTCGCGGATGGCCTTGCTCAGGTCATGGATCTGAAGCTCCTTGAAGTTCGCGTTGACGGTTGACATCGTGACCTGACCTGGAGCGAACCAGACCTTGCCCGCGTTCTCCGGACCCTTGAGCGCTTCCTGGTACTTCTTCTCCAGGTCCTCCAGGGCCTCCTCGTTGTCGTCATCCTGGTTCTTCGAGGCGAGTCCGACCACTGCCAGGGGCATGCCGCCCCGGGACAGGGAGGCCCGGAGGGTCCGGCTGATGTACTCGCAAGAGTCCAGCTCATCGCCCAGGGCCAGACCTGCGCCGGCACCGCGCCCATGCGGGTTCTCCGGGTCGAGGTTCCTGAGCCAGATCATGTCCGTGGCGGAGATGTTCTTGGCGATGGTGTTGTAGATCACCTGGAAGGATGAGGACTCCTCGGTCGGAGTCAAGACCACGGCATGGGGCGGCAGGGGGATGTAGCCCGCCACCTGTCCCTGGTCATTCCGCTGGAGCCAGAGGAACGCCTCGCCAACCAGATCCAAGTGCGTTTGCATGACCTTCACGCAGGCTCGGCCAGTGAACGCGGGATTGGGCTCGTTCAGGATGCGCAGGACTTCATGGTTCGGAATCTCGATCAGCTCGCTCTGCTTCTGGAGCTGCTTCAGGGCCTTGGTCCGGGTGCGCTTGTCGGCGTTCACCAGGGCGTAGTCCTTGAATCCCTTCCCACTCGAATCGACCCGCTTGTACGCGCGCCAGATCGGATTGGCCACACCCGAGGCGATGGTATTGGTGATGGCGAACAGCCAGCCGTTCTCCTTGTAGGCGCGGAGGATCTGCGCGCTGCCCCGGCGGACGCCGTAGGTCTGGAAGTAGGCGGGGACCACCTTGCCCCTGCTACGGGAAGAGCCGAAGACGTTCTTGATCCTGCTGAGGATGGAGGCCATGCCCAGGAAGAAGGGGTGGTAGCGCTACTCGTCGTCCTGGTCGTCTTGGTCGTCGATGCCCTGGGGGTGGCCGCCCCGAGCGCCCCCTGGTTCTTCCGCTTCATGACCACGTAGAGCCAGATTGGCCAGCACATGGCATCAACCCGGTCGTCGCGGCCGTGTCCACCTGCCTGACCCGTGAACTTCCCGAGCTGCTTCTCCAGCTCCTGGTGGACCCCGACCATGTGGACCAGTCCGGCTTCGGCCAGGGCGGAGACTGAGCGGCGCGCTCGGCCTTGGAATTCCGGGCACGCATCGACCTGAACTTGACCTTCTGGATCGCGAACACGGTCTGCTTGACCATGTTGCCGCCCGTGTTGGTCTCAGCGAAGACATAGGTCCGCTTCGGGGCGCGAAGGGAATCCAAGCGTTGTAGGCATCGACCGCGACCTTCGCCCAGTCGGTTGGGCTCGGGCTCTGCATCGAGAGGTCGGCCAGGATGAAGACGTGATCGAACCCATCCGCCTCCTCGCGGACGCCCATGACCACGATGCCGTGGAGGTCGCTCGACTTCTTCTCGCCGGTCGCCGGATCCACGGACACGTAGATGCGGTCGAAGAGCGGCTTGTCCTCGCGCGCTGGCAGCTCATCCAGGGACCTGATGCGGTGGGCCGCCCAGTCCACCTTCTTGAAGATGTTCGCGTCCATCGCGAACGTCAGCTCGCCCATGAACTCGCGCCTGCCGTGGGGCGTCGCCGCGATCCGCCGGGCCTGGGCCACGTACTTCTTGTCCAGGTTCTGGGCGTTGTCGAAGGTCGAGGACCGCGCCAGCACCAGCCCGTCCTTGTCCTCCAGGATGGTCCTGAAGAGCGGGGTAGGGGCAGGGGTGGTCGTGATGACCATGCGTGTCGAGAGCCCGAGCTTGCGCATCCGGCTGGTCGAGTGACGCATGACCGTCCGGCATTCCGTGTACACACCCACGGGGTCCTTCTTCCAGGCCACGATTTCGTCGGCCCAGAGGAACGAGCAGGCGTGACCACGGAACTTGTCTGGATCAGCAGCGGGGAGCCGGTTGCCTGGGCCCCGTTCGGGAACAGGAGCTTGCGGTTCGCCTTCTCGTACTTCGGGTAGAACCAGGGCGGGCAAAGCGTGAGGATGCCGCTCGGTCCTTCGAGCTGGTTCTTCTTGATTTCGGAGTAGGTCGGCCCGACGACGATGATCCGGGCCTCCTTGTCCTGCATCGCCTCCAGGATGACCGCACCGGATCCCGCATGCGTCTTGCCCGCGCCACGGCCGCCCATGAAGAACCAGGTCTTCCAATCCTCCTCGGGCACCCTCTGGATGGGGCGCAGGGAGAAGCGGGGGTCGTAGTGCAGGCAGAGAATCTCCTGCGCCGTCAGCCCGAGCTTGAGCTTCAGGTCGCGGACGGACCCATGATGCTGCCTGAGCTTCAGACCAACCAACTCCAGCTTGGAGTACCGGCCCTGGGTCTCGGGGGACACGACCGGGACGCCCTTGAGCGGATCCTCGGTCACGGTGACGAGAGCGCTACCGGAGGCCATTACCTGCCCCCGTTCTCAGGCGCGGGAGCGGTGACAGGCTCCGGCACGGTGAACCCCGCCAGGAAGCGCTCCAGCTTGTCCTCCAGGATGGAGGTGGCCTCCTCCGGGGTGACCGTCTCGAAGATGCCGAGCTTGTCCTTCGCGCTCACGGCATCGCCATGGCCCTCGCTCTGGATCGCGAAGTTCTTGGGGTCGCGGACGGCGAGCAGCCACTTCACGGGACGGAAGTCCACGTTCGGCTGGATGATGCTGTTGTTGGCCTGATCGATCTTGAGCTTCAGGTACTCGGACTCGGCACGCTCGACTGCCTGGACCAGCTCGACCTTGAGGAGGGTCTGCTCGTCGAGTTCAATCTCCTGCTCGCGCGCTTCCGCCTCGATCAACCGCTCCAGCGCTTCACGACCTCGCTTGAGCCACATTCCCAGGAGCTGCTCGCTAGAAATCTTTGCGTGGGATGCGGCGATCCGCTTCGTGTAGCCCTTCTCCAGGGCCTCGGAGACCTTGGCGATCATCGCCTTGGTGAGAGAGCAATTGATGCCGCGCTTCTTCTTCGCACGCACCTTGCCCGGTACCGTCACCCCCGAGGATGGCAGGGCGGAATCTGCCGATAGGGGTGGCAGGGCGGTGGTGTCGTGCTGCGCGTGCTCGGCCATACGCCGAGGTAGAAGTGGCGCTTACCCCGTGGGGCTCCCGCAGAGCCGAGACAGTAGAGTCTGTACCCGTGCGTGAACTCGCCGTTCGCCTCTTGCTCGTAGTATTCCAGGCGGCCATCTCCTGGTACGTAAATGCTCGCCGAGCCCCGTGGTCGAGGAGCTTGACGACGAATGGAGGGCGTGAGGGGGCACTCACCGCAGTGCAACAGGCACCGCGGCGCCCGGTCAGCTCGAGACAGGTGGGAATGAGGAGCGTAGCGCGTCAGCCCTCGGCGGGCTGCGCGAGTTGGTTGGGCAGGGGGATTGCTTCCCCGCGCAAGGCCGCCAGCGCGGCCTCTCGCAGGTAGCGCTTGGGGTCCACCCCGCACAGCTTCGCCGTCTCCATCAGGCTGTAGTAGAGGGCCGCCACCTCGGTGCCGCGCCGACTCCGGCTGCCGTAGTGGTTCTTGCGGCCCACCGCCAGCCCGCGCATGGCGCGCTCGGTGGCGCCATTGTCCAGCGGCACCCTCGGGTCCGTCAGAAACCGTGTCAGCCCCGTCCACCGGTTGCTCATGTACTTGATTGCTGGCCCAGGCCCGATTCCGGCAACACGCGCTGCTCGCACGCCCACTTCTGCAAGCGCTCGATGAGGGGACAACTCTTCTGCTGGCGCAGCGCCCGCAGGCGCTCCAAGTCAGCGGGCCCCTCCTTGTACTCGCGCTCCACCGCGTACAGCTCGGCAATCATCTCCAGCGCTTCGTTCGCCTGGGGGAAGGCGTCCGCGCACTCGACGAATTTACGTCGTGCATGCATCCAGCAACTCACCAGGCACATGCCCTGGCTCTTGCCCGCCACGCTCTCGTAGGTGCTCAGCCCATCCGTCATCAGGATTCCACGGAAGCCCTTGAGCATGTTGCGAGCGGCCTCCGTGTCCCGGCCCTCCTGTATCCGGTACACCACGGCGTCCGGAGCGCACAGCGCCCAGGCGTGCCAGCGCGTCTGGCTCTTGCTGCCCAGCAGCGGCCAGCGCGTCTCGTCCGCACCCAGAATCTCCCGCGTCAGCAGGGCCTCGTGCAGCGCTTGGTGCGCGGGGGACAGCAGCCGCGCCAGCGCGTCTATCTGGTCCCAAAGCGTCTGACTGTCCACCACCAGCCCCTCGCGCTCCATGGTCTTCACCTGCCGCTCCAGCGGCATATGGTCCAGGTACTTGGCCACGGCCACTTCCACGGCGAAGTCCACCGAGTAGCGCCCGCCGGGCTGAAGCTTGGGCGGGCCCAGGGCCGTCTCCACGCACCCGCCGCAGCCGCAGCGGTACTTCTGGCGCTTGTGGCGGCGCAGCACGAAGCGCCGCTCCACCACGTCCACCTCCTCGGCCTCCTCGTAGCAGCCCTTCATTTCCGCCAGCGCCCCACCGCACTTGGGGCACTGCTTGTCCGGCTCCTCCAGCGTGTGCACTTGCTCCAGCAGCGGCAGCGTGGGCTGGGAGCGCGGGCCGTGGCCGCGTGCGGGCTCGGCCGGCCCGGCTTGTTTCCCCTCGTCCTGCTCGCGGTGGGGCGCTTCTCGCTGGAGCGGCCAAACAGCTCGCCGGTGCGCTGCGCCAGCTGCCACTCCAACTCCTGCAAGCGCAACTGCAATTCCTTGGCGTCCTGGCCCTGCGCGCTCATCAGCTTGCGCGTGAGCTCCACCACGCGCGCCATCAGGCGCTTGTTCTCCGCCTCCAGCAACAGGGCCGCCTGGCGCAGCCGCTCCACGTCCTTCTCCGTCGTCAGCTGGAAGCTCATGCCCCCGGTAGTGACATGGCTTCACCCTCCCGCGCAAGTAGTCCGTGCCGCATGACTCACGAAGTCACCCCCTGCGCTGTCTGGGGTTGGAAGAGCGGCACCAGTTTGTACGGCTCGGGCGACAGCGGTGCTCGCCCCACCAGCTCGCTGCCCTCCAGGAAGAGGGCCAGCTCCGACACCGTCAGCGCAAGCGGCTGCGCGCCACTCTCGCGCTGCCACAGCGGGGCGAAGCGTCCCTTCTCCAACCGCTTGGCGTACAAGCACAGCCCGGTGCCGTCCCAGAAGAGCGCCTTGGCCTCTTCCTGTCCCGTCCGACGAAGAGGAAGACGTCTCCCGACAGAAAGTCGCGCCCCAGCGCCTGCGTCACCAGCCCGCACAGCGCATCGAAGCTCTTGCGCATGTCGCACGGCTGCCCGTAGGCGTACACCGCGAGCCTGCGCGTGGAGCCAATCACAGCAGCCCTCGCAACAGCCGCACCGCTTCCTCCAGCGACAGCCCCTCCACCCGCACTCCTCCGGGCCCGTGCACCACCAGCCCCCTCCTCGCGCTTGGGCACGCTCGGCCTTCACCTCCACGGGTACCAGCGCCGTCCTCGCGGGCTGCTGCTGGCCGGCTCGCCGCGCCGCGCTGCCCCACCGGCTGAGCGTCCAGCTGCTCATGCCCAACTCCTTCGCCGCTTCCTCCACGCTCGCCCCCCTGCTGCTGGCGCGCTCGCACGTACTCCACCGCCTCCTGTCTCTGCTCCGTCGTGTAGCGCGCTCTCGGGCCCACTCCTCCCCTCTCGAGCACCACCTTCCGGAACTTCTCCGCCTGCTCCTTCATGTCCATCGCTTCCTTCTCCTTCATGGGAGCGACGGACATGCTCATGCCTCTGCCTTCACGTCACGACGGGCTCGGGCGAGCACTTACCCTGGTACGAGGGGTCGAGCACATCGGAGGCAGGAGCCAAGCCTATCGTTCTTTCGTATCGCCTCGCCCCCTTGGCACTCCGGATGGATGGTCCCGGTCTCGCGGCTGTAGAGCGCTTCCTCTCCCTTCCCGATCCGGTAGCCGCAGACGGTGCAGGGGCTAGCCTTCTTGGTGATGATGACCGGCATCACCGCACCTTGGCCATCTTCTTCCTGAGCACGGCCATGGCTTCGGCACGGAGTTGGGCGACCTCGGGAGGCTTGAGCTTGAGGGTCTTGGCGATCTTGTAGTCGCCTTCCTCGCAGTCGTTCTCCATGCCGAAGCTGGCATTAACCACCTTGCGGTGAAGCGGCGACAGGGCCAGGATCGCGTCACGGAGGGCCAGGGCGGTCTCAGCCTTCTCGTATTGCTGCTCGGGGTTGAGCGCATGGGGATCACCAGCGGCCACGGACACGGCGCGCTCGTAGGGGCCGTCCGTGTTCTCGCTGCTGGAGTCATATTCAACGCCTCGGCCGGTAGGGAAGCATGCCGGTGCTCCTCGGACTCCGGACCATGACCGCGCTCCGCCAGGAACTGCTCGACGGATACGCCCTGCGTCTTGGCCTGCTTGCGGATAGCCGACGCCTTGCGGCTGCCATGTCGGGTGACGCGAACCGTAGACCGCGACTCGCGCACGTACCGCATCATCGCATCCCTGGCGACCTTGGTGATGTACCCGGGCAGCAGCGTCCGACCAGGAGCCCGGCCGGGCTCGAACTTCTTCAGCCAGGGGATGACCGCTACGATGCCCTCGTTGATCAAATCCTCGACCGGGAAGCCGAGCTGATCTGCCACGCGGCAGGCCGTATTCACGATGAAGCCTCGGATCCCAAGCGTGAGTTGCTGCTGGGCGCGGATGTGCTCGGGAGACGTCTCGTCGGTTTCACGCAGCTTGCGGACGAGCCCTTCCATTTGGGCATAGGTGAGGCGGTGGATCTTGGTCGTGCTCATGTGCTTCCTCTTGGCTTGTGCTGCTGTCCTTCAGCCAAGATTGCCGCTGGGGTCCGAGCACCTCATGGAGCAGGAGGCGCAAAGTCATTCCCACTGATGACCGTTTGCAGGCTGCGCTCTGTGGTGCCGCTAGTAACGGAAACACATAGACCCAAGAAAATTTTGATAATGATCTGGTTTAACGGCGGTCAAAGCTGGGGTCACTCAACAAATTCTCCGCGATTCCCCGCGTCGCCTAATTTGAGAGCGCCGAGCAATCCGTATTTTGGGCCACACGCTGGGTTTTTGACCCCGGGGGAGGAGGTGTGTCTTGTCGCACATGGTGTTTGCTTGTGTGGCATGTGCGACAGGTGGCCCTACTTCAGGGCCTTCCAGTTAGCCATGGCAAGCATCAGCTTGGGCTCGGCCATGGCCTCCCGGGGTCCATCTCACCCAGGCCATGCGCGTCGAGGAACTCGACCAGCTCGGCCATGAAGCGCTCGGCGATCATCCGCGCCTCCTCCCGATACATCTCCTCGACGGTGACGAACTTGGGCCGGACCATGAGCTACGCCTTCCGGGTGAGGTAGATGCCGATGAGCAGGCCGACGAGGGCACCGACGTACTCGGGGGTGGTGACGGGGACAAAGAGGGCGATCAACAGGGTAGTCATCATGTCCTCTAGAAGATTGCGTTCGGGCTCAGGCCGCGAGGTAGAGCTGGGCCTGCTCGTACCCGGTCGCGCCGATTTTCGTGCCGCACTCGATCAGCTTGCCCTCGGCGAGAAGCTCATGGACTCGACCGGAGCAGGAGGGGATGCGTATCCCCAGGAGGCTCGCCAGCTCGTCGCGGGTCAGGCCAGGGCACTCCAGCAGCTTCGCGACGATTTTTTGGCGCTGCGTCCTGGGAGCCCCGCTGGCGTGATGCCGCTGGAAGGCCTGCCCTGGGTGCCCCGAGCCTGCTTCGGAGGCGTGGCGAGGCTCCTGGGCTTCGGAGAGTGGTCTCCTGCCCCTGCTTCGGGGCCTGCGAGACCAGCAGACAGCCAGCGGGCGAAGAAGAGGGAGAGGCTGGGGTTGCTGTCGAGGTCCTGCCGGGTGAACTCGCCGTTGTTGTAACGCTTCATCTCGGCGAGGAACTGGACGGCATCGGCCTCGAACTTGGCATCAGTGGTGTCGATCAGGGGCATGAGGGAGAGATTGCCGCTCCCGTTCGTACTCCGGAAACGACAGTGGACCGTCCCCGGCTACCACACTGCGAGACGAGCCACCCTTCTGCCCACCTGAAGCTACCGTGACACTTTGGATATAGCGGATCGCTCCAGGGCGGTGTTGGTCCTACATCCCGGGAGCGGCCGTGGGCGCATGAGACCACTTCTTCTGAATGACCACCCGCAGGGGATTGTCCATTCCTTCCGATTCTCGGTGGCGATCCACCTGCCCCGGCTCTCCTGCCAGACCCTTCATTGCAACGCATTCGCTATGAAATCCGCGCCACCTTTTTAAAGAAGGCAGTCCCGTGACTTCTACCAATCCCTCCGACTTCATCCCGCCTCAAGAGGCCGCTCGCTTGCTCCAGGAGTACGTCGTCAAGACTGCCCCGTCCTCTGCCTCCTCTCGAAAAATCGCCGAATCGAGTATCGGGCCAAATCATGCTCCCCAATACTCCCCTTTCTTTGGTGAACGAGTTGGCCCGATAGGAAAGAGGGGTGGGAAGGGGTGTAGGAACTCAGTCCTAATCCTTGGAGATATGCGGAAGACAGAGCAGGCCAGGGCGATGCAGATCATGTTCACCATCCTGAACCAGGAGACGAAGAGGGGGACGGCCAAGCTGACCAGCAAGGACATCTCCCGCATCCTCCGGGTCCGGTACGGAATCACCTCCTGGAAGAAGGACAAGATCAATCGGCTCCGGAAGCAGGTGACGACGAGCAAGGGTCTGACCAACTTCCCTGGCCGTGAGACGAAGGACGTGAAGTTCATTCGGGAGACGAAGCGCAAGCCCACGCTCCTCCGGGGTGGGACGAAGGGCTTCACCATGGAGACCACCGTTTCCCGCTGGTCGCAGCTCTCTCCCAGGGAGGGCGCTCTCGTCCTGGTGGAGACGATTCACCTCGACAAGGGTTCCATGACCACCACGGACGTGAACCCGCTCCAGGGAAAGTTCAAGGCCAGCCGGAAGCAGATCACGCTCTGGATGAGCGAGGCCGTGCGCCAGGGCTGGATGACGGAGAAGGGGCTGATCTGGCAGACCACCTCCTCCATCCCCCACGATGAGGCACAGCCCCTGCTGCGGAAGCTGGCTGAGCCGGATGCTCCGGTCACGATCGAGCAGTTCCTCCCTGCCAACAATCCTGACGTTTTGCTCCTCAAGCACATCCAGCAGGAGCAGATCACCCGGGAGCCCTCGGAGAAGCTGGCGGAGAGGCTTGGGGTGCCCGAGCGCTCCCTGAAGCGGAGCATCCAGGCCCTGGTCAAGCAGGGGAAGCTCTACAACACCGCCTTCGTCGCGGGGCATGGCGCTGGCCGGGGGCGTTTCCTCTCCCTGGAAGATCTGACTCCCGAACGAGCCCTGGAGCTGACCCTGCGCGTGGCGAAGGACCTGCCCCTGCTCGGCACCGCCGTTACCTCACCGGAGCAGATCGACAACTCGATGCGCCTGACCATCCAGGCCCAGTTCGAGGACGCCATCGCCGAGGACCTCGGTGGAGGGCCTGTGGCGGCTGAGGTTGCGTCGAAGCACAGTACCCCGGCCAAGACCCAGGTCGCGCTCCAGAACGTCCTGGCGGACCTGCCGCTCGTCCTGGATGCCAACGGCAAGGCCGTCAACCTCCCCGAGGTCATCCGGGCCATGCGCGAGACCCAGAAGCGCAAGCCCGTTGCCCCCAAGCCCCCGCCCGCTGCGCCCGTCCACTACGACTGGATGGGGAAGCAGACGCTCAAGCTGAGCCTGTAATCGCTATATCAACATCAACCGGAGCCACGCACATGCCCACCCTCACCTCGTTGACCTACAAGATCACCATGGCTTGCGGCCACACCGCCGAGCGCACCTGGGCGGCTTCCACTCAGAAGACCCACGCGGAGAAGATCCGGAACCTGGAGTCGGAGGATTGCTGGGCCTGCCGCCAGGGCTCAATGCAGTCCGATGCCAGCATGGCCTTCTGCCAAGCCCAGGAGGACCTCTTCCTGAAGATGATCGGCCAGCCCCTACCCGTCATCCACGGCGTCAGCGAGAAGCAGCTCGTCTACGCCCGGCTCCTCCGGGCCCGCGCCTTCGAGTCCATCGTGAAGGTCTTCCAGTCCCCCTGGGCTCAGGACTTTGAAGCGGTGCAGGGCGGCATCATCAACCACGGCGTCATCCAGGAGATGTTGGTGATTGATGATCCGGCGTCCGTGATCGAGCTGTGCCAGGGGATGCCCTCCGACATCTCGAAGATGCTGGAGGACCTGCGGAAGAAGTACGCCAAGCGGCAGGTTACTTCTTCACTCAAGCCTGTTGAGGTCGAGGTGGTGCCGAACATCTTCGGCGAGGCCGCCCAGGCATGACTCCTGGACCCGCCTGCTCGGATCATGGTTGGCTCCTCGAAACCAGTTCCACGGGGGAAGAATGATCGGCGTCGCCATCGCGGATGTCTTGAAGTCCCTGGCAGGTGCGGACCTGTGCGGTATCTCGCCCGACGCAAAGGAGCACCAAGTGGCGCTCCGGCTCTCAAGCTCGTTGCAGGCGCGCTTCGGCCCCGCCACAAAGCCGAGGGCCGTCTCCGGCATCGACGGCAGCGTCCGGAGTCCGGACTACGCGCTGGTGGTGCCGGGGCTTGAGCACGGTCCTGCTCGGACCGTTGCAGTCGAGTACAAGCTCTACCGCTCCCGGCAGCAGGGGGCGGGCGAGATGGATCGCGGCTTGGGACAGTGCGTCGCCTACGCCGAGCACTACGACGCCGTGGTCCTCGCCACTGTCTACATGGACGCGCCCAGGACGCCCATCCCGGCGCATTGGACCTGTTCGCAATCTCCTCTCTGGGTTGAGCGCGACGCCCGGCGCGTCCCGGTGTACTTCACCGCGCGCCCTCTGGACTGGAACGTGAGCTGGGCTGCGCATTTCGAGCGCGCCAAGTAACCGGCCGCAGCGTCCCGGCCTTCTTCCTGTGCATGGCCAAGGAGGCCCCATGCACGTCACCCTCGCGCAGTTGATGAAGATCTTCCCGAACCTGAAGCAGGACCGGGCCAGTGACTACCTGCCTCGCCTGAACGAGGCCCTGGACGAGGGGAAGATCAACACTCCGCTCAGGGTCGCCGCCTTCCTGGGTCAGTGCGGCCACGAGTCCGGCGAGTTCCGCTACCTGGAGGAGCTGGCTGACGGCTGGGCCTACGACCCGAACGTGAATCCGAAGCTGGCCGCGAAGCTGGGCAACCAGGTGAAGGGCGATGGGCCGCTGTTCAAGGGCAGGGGGATCATCCAGCTCACGGGCCGGTCGAACTACGAGCGGTTCTCCAAGTTCATGAAGTCCACCGACATCATGACGAACCCGAAGTCTGTTGCGGCTCCGAAGCTGGCGTTCCGGGCTGCCGCGTGGTTCTGGACCGAGAGGGGCTCAATGAGCTGGCTGATACGCTCAGCGGCGACAGCTTCGAGCCGACCTACAAGTCCATCACCCAGTGCATCAACGGGGGCTTGAGCCATTACAGCGAGCGCGCCCGGTACTTCCAGCGCGCCATCGAAGTGCTCGGCAGATAAACCGCAACCGAATGCCTTACTTGATCAGGCTCAGCGCTTTAAGGGCCGTATTGACGAGAACTGCCAACGCATCGCGGCGTGGCCGAAGTTGGCCTGGCACAGGTATCACATCGGGATCTTCGTCGACTCCCTCAAAGCGCTTTGCGATTGGGTCGTAGTGCAACTTGATGAGTTGCTCGTGCCCTTCCTTAGAGGCAAGGTACAACCAGCCATCCGCCCTGACGGCGATCCCTAGCGTTCTCCTTTGGTTGAGGTAAACGAAGTCCGAATCGCTGACGTTGATTGCCAATTTGTATTCGGTGACGAGATTTGCGAACTGACTGAGCAACGCTATGGCGGCAGTCCTTCTTTGATCGATGTACTCGGACTCGCGCCCGCTCACATCTGCGAGAAGTCGGCGCGCCGCATTCTCAGGGTATTTCTTCGTATCTGCTGGATTCATGTGCATCCTCTTTGGAAGCAGCCTTGATCTGCGGGCTCATCTGTGCGTGGGTGGCTGTGCTCGTGAGTTCAGGATCCCGCAGCTCATTTTGCCGGCTTGTGAGCAAGTAGAAGTTCGACGGCTTCGGTCTCGTTCGTGAATTCGGTGGGGAAGAGGTCAATGAGGTGGTCAGCGAAAGAACGGAGGTCGTCCTCTGTCTGTTGACCACCTCTTGCCGCGTTCAGATCGACAAAGAGTTGAGCAACTTCCTTGTGCCCTACGGGCCGAAGCCACTCGATGTTGGACATGGTCGTCGCAGGCCCTCGCTTGAAGAGGAGAATTCCCCCGTAGTCCTTAACGCCAATAAGTTCGTCCAATTCCGCGTCGCACTGCACTCTTTTGAAATTGACGACTCGGCCCACCGCTGCCTTTACCGTCATTATGTTGGTCAGCATGTGGTCAACATAGAGTCTTTGAGCAGCGGGTGGAGGACTTGCTTGGCCGTGACCGTGAGTTCTGAACAGAGGGGCGAGACAAGAGCCCCGTCCATGGCTCATCAGGTAACCAACGGCCCCTTCCCATCATCCGGCTCGGGCTCTCCCTCTTCAGGGACCGGAGTCCGAGCCTCCAAGACGATCCCGCCCTCGGAGTCGGCTTCGGCATCCGCCTCGTTGTGGAGCGCGTGGAGAAGCTCGGGGTCCAGCTCGTCCTCCACTGCCATCGCCACGAGTTTCAGCCGCTCGCCGCTCAGGGCCAAGATTCCGGCGACGTAGGCGGGTGCCTGGGCGGCCTGCTCGTCCCGGGTGAAGGTGCGGTCCCGAAGTGACTCGGCCAGCAGCATGGCCCCGTTGACGGCATCCCGGATGGTTCCCAGCTCGTAGGAGAGGCGGAGTTTGTTGGTCATGTCCGCCCAACTACTGCGGGCCCGCCGGACGACGCAAAACGGTACCAACCCGGTACCAAGATCTGTACCTTGAGCGGCGACAGTCAGGGCGGTGTCGCGAGGGGTTTCAGAGGGATACGCACCTGGAAGATGGCCGCTGGTCCTTGTTTGAAGACCGGGCCAGCCACCAGGTCCAGTGGTCCTACCACGCGCGATTACCGCCACGAGCGAGGCACCTCGTCAACGCCCGTGTCTCAGTCCAGCCCCCGCTGCCAGAGGTCCTCCTCGTCGAGCCCCATCAAGTGTCCGACCTCGTGCATCACCGTGATGCCGATCTGCTCGATGAGCTCCTCGCGCGTCCTCGCGAAGCGCTCCAGGTTCTTCTGGTACAGCACGATGGAGGCCGGGTAGGGGTCGAACGTGCCCAGGATGCTGTGGCGCTCGCCCACCGGCGAGCCCCGGAACACCCCCAGGATGCACGGAGACAGGGGAGGGGACTCGCCCATCAAGTCCTCGTCCTTGGGAATCTCCTCCACCGCGAGCGTCACGTTGTCCAGGTACTCCTTCACGTGCCCCGGCAGCGCCTTCACCGCGTCCTCGACGGCCTTGTCGAACGCCTCCTCCCCCAGTTCCACCGGGGGCGGGAACTCCTCGGGCGCCAGGGCGCGCGCCCTCGCGAAGTGTCCGAGCGCCCCCTTCCCATCCGCCCGCCGTTCCGCCAGCAGCCCCAGGTAGTGGTGCGCCCACGGCTCGTCCGGCGCATCGCCCAACAGCTCCTCGAGCGCCGCGTCCGCCTCGCCGAAGCGGCACAGCTCGAACAGGGCAATGGCCCGCTCCAGCCTCGCCTCCACCGAGCGCGGCACATGCCCGAGCGCCGCCTCCAGGCTCGTCAGCGCCCGCGCACATTCCCCTACCTGATTGAGCCCAATCCCCTCCCACAAGAGGAACTCGAAGAGCAGCTCGAGGTCCCCGGCGCGCTGGGCGAGCTTGCGGCCGCGGGCGCACAGGGCGAGCCCATCCTCCACCGCCTCGCGGTCGTCTCCCACCCGGCCCACCAGGCATTCCGTGGCCGACAGCAGCAGCTCCAGGTCATCCGGGGCGAGCTTCACGGCGCGCGAGTAGGTCTCCAGGGCCTCGTCGAGACGTCCCAGCTCGGTGAGGGCCGCCGCGCGCCAGTGCAGGGCCTCGGTGAGGCAGTCGTCCTCGGCCAGCAGCGCGTCCGCTCCGGCCAGGGCCTCCGGGTGGGCGCCTCGGTCGAAGGCCGCCGCCACCCCCTCGAGCCGGGCCTCCCAATCCGCCGGCTCCCCCGCTTCGACGTCCGCTTCCCCATGCTCGGCGACATACGAATCCCTTCCGCGCGTTGTCAACGTAGCTCTCGGCTGTTACCTTCCGCCCCCTCCGCACACCGCTCATAAGGGTCCGTGAACATTCTGGTCGTGGATGATGATGTCGAGCTGTGCACCCTGCTCTCGCGCTTCCTCGAGAAGCACGGGTACACCGTCTATTCCGCGTCCGATGCCCTGCAGGCCCTGGACATCCTCGAGCGCCATGACGTGGGGCTCATCATCAGTGACTACCGGATGCCCCACATGGACGGCATCCAGTTCACGGGGATGCTCAAGGCGGACCCCCGGCACCAGGGCACCTCCGTCATCCTCATGACGGGCAACGCCGACGGCAACGTGCAGGACAAGGGCCTGCGCAAGGGCGTGGCGATGACCCTGGAGAAGCCCCTGGACTTCAACCAGCTGCTCAACCTGGTGCGTTTCGCCGAGTAACACTCCGGCGCCCGTGCGTCCCGCCAGCCGTCCGCTCCCCCACATGCCAACCGTTCCGTGTTGACAACCCGGGTCGGTCTCTTATTTTGGCGCTCGCCTGGGCCGAGTGCTAACTCAAGGGCTCCTGGCCCACGACGTACATTCTTCAATCTTTTCAGGAGGTTAACGATGGCAGCGAAGGAGATTTTCTTCCACCAGTCGGCGCGCGAGGCGATTCTGCGCGGTGTGCGGATCCTCTCGGACGCGGTGGCGGTGACGCTCGGTCCCAAGGGCCGCAACGTGGTCATCGAGAAGTCGTTCGGCTCGCCCACGGTGACCAAGGACGGTGTGACGGTCGCCAAGGAGATCGATCTCGAGAACAAGTTCGAGAACATGGGCGCCCAGATGGTCAAGGAGGTCGCCTCCAAGACCAGCGACAAGGCGGGTGACGGCACCACGACGGCGACGGTGCTCGCGCGCGCCATCTACGAGGAGGGCCTGAAGCTGGTGGCCGCCGGCCACAGCCCGATGGACCTCAAGCGCGGCATCGACAAGGCCGTCGAGGTGGTGGTGGCGGAGCTCAAGAAGCTCTCCAAGAGCACCGCCGACAAGAAGGCCATTGCCCAGGTGGGCACCATCTCCGCCAACGGCGACGAGACGATCGGCAACATCATCGCCGACGCCATGGAGAAGGTGGGCAAGGAGGGCGTCATCACGGTGGAGGAGGCCAAGGGCCTGGAGACCACCCTGGACGTCGTCGAGGGCATGCAGTTCGACCGCGGCTACCTCTCGCCCTACTTCGTGACCAACCGCGAGCGCATGGAGACGGTGCTCGAGGACGCCTACATCCTCATCAGCGAGAAGAAGGTCTCGTCGATGCAGGACATGATCCCCATCCTCGAGCAGGTGGCGCGCGCGGGCAAGCCGTTGCTCATCATCGCCGAGGACGTGGAGGGCGAGGCGCTGGCCACGCTGGTGGTGAACAAGATCCGCGGCGTGCTCAACGTGGCGGCGGTGAAGGCGCCGGGCTTCGGTGACCGTCGCAAGGAGCTGCTCAAGGACATCGCCACGCTGACGGCCGGCACGGTGGTGAGCGAGGAGCTGGGCCACAAGTACGACGCCCTGACGCTCAACGATCTGGGCCGCGCCAAGCGCATCACCATCGACAAGGACAACACCACGATCGTCGACGGCGCGGGCAAGCGCGAGGAGATCGAGGGCCGCATCAAGCTCATCCGCTCGCAGACGGAGACGACCACGAGCGACTACGACCGCGAGAAGCTGCAGGAGCGGCTGGCGAAGCTGGCCGGCGGCGTGGCGGTCATCCACGTGGGCGCGGCGACCGAGACGGAGATGAAGGAGAAGAAGGCGCGCGTCGAGGACGCCCTGCACGCGACCCGCGCGGCCGTGGAGGAGGGCATCGTCCCCGGCGGTGGCGTGGCCTACCTGCGCACCCTCGGGGCGCTGGAGAAGCTCAAGCTGGGCGGTGAGCAGGACTTCGGCGTGGACATCATCAAGAAGGCCCTGCAGGAGCCGCTGCGCAAGATCGCCAGCAACGCGGGCCTCGAGGGCGCCGTCATCATCAACAAGGTGCGCGAGGGCCAGGGCGCGTACGGCTACAACGCCCGCACGGACGTGTTCGAGGACCTGGAGAAGGCCGGCGTCATCGACCCGACGAAGGTGGAGCGCACCGCGTTGCAGAACGCCGCCTCGGTGGCCTCGCTGCTCTTGACCACGGAGGCCATGGTGGCCGAGCGCCCGAAGAAGAAGGCCAAGGGCGCCGGGGCCGGTGGCGCGCCGGACTACGGCGGCGATGACATGGACTACTGAGCCGCTCGTCCCCACGGGCTCATGAGGTTCGCGGCCCCGGGTACCTCCCTCACGGGAAGGTGCTCGGGGCCGTGGTATTTCCGGCGGGAGCCGGGCGCTCAGGTGGTGTGGAGCAGGCGCGATAGCTCGCGGCTGAGCTCCGGCGTCTCCAGCTCCCGGGGCAGGCACCCGGAGGCTCCCGCGCGCAGCGACTCCAGCATCGTCTCCTGGGAGAGGTACTCGGCGAGCACCACGAAGGGCGCCCCCTGGCCCAGCCGTCTGGCCAGGGCGAGCGCCTGGCGTCCATGGGCGGCGGCGAAGTCCCAGCTCACCACCACGGCGGCGGGAGGCTCGAGGGGGGATTCGGCGGTGGGCTCGGCGGGGGCGGTGGTCAGGACCCGGGCCTCCAAGCCCAGCAGGGCGAGCGCCTCGGTGAGCCGTCGCGCGGAGACGGGGCTGTCCTCGAGCACGTCCACGCGGCGGTTGCCGGGGCGCAGTCCCCGGGGAGCGGGGCGGCGCCGGTGAGGGCCTCGCGCAGCCGGACGCGCACCTCGCGGATGTCGTCGAAGGGCTTGAGCAGGTAGTCGAGCAGTCCGAGCTCGAGCGCCTCCTGGGCCGTCACGAGCGAGGGGTAGCCCGTCATGAGGATGACGCGGGAGTGGGGATCGAGCTGGCGGGCGCGCCGCGCGAGCTCCAGGCCCGACAGGCCCGGCAGGTTCTTGTCGGTGAGGATGAGGTCCACGCGCCCGTGCTCCAGGATCGCGAGGGCCTCCTCGGCGTGGGCCGCCTCGAGCACCTCGCACTCCCGGCTCATCAAGTCCTTGAAGACGCTGCGGATGATCTCCTCGTCATCCACCACCAGCAGGCGGCGGCGGACCGAGGCCGGGGCGGGCGCGAGGGGCGCGGGCGCCGGGAGCGGGGTGGGCGTCGACTCCGGGGAGGGAAGCGGACACGGAAGACGGTGGTGGGGGCGGGCTGGAGGGACAGCACCGCGGGCGGGACGATCTCGAGCTGGGCGTGATGCTCCCGCGCGATGCGGCGGCACACCGCGAGCCCGAGCCCCGTGCCGCGCTTGCTGCCCGTCACATAGGGCTCGAAGAGGCGGGGGAGCACGGCGTCGGGAATGCCCCGGCCCCAGTCGGCCACGTACATCACCGGCGCGCGGTCCTCGCGCGTGAGCACCACCTTCACCAGCCCGGGCCCCGTCACCGCGTCGCGCGCGTTGTTGAGGAGGTTGAGGGCGAGCTGCTCCAACAGCCGGCCATTGCCGTTGACGGTGAGCTCCTCGCGGACATCCACCTCGAGGTGGATGCGCGCGGAGTCGGGGTTGAGCGCGAAGGCGCGCGTGGCGGCCTGCACGTGCGCCACCAGCGACACGGCTTGTTGGGGAGCGGGGCGCTCGCTGGCCAGGCGGGTGAAGTCGGAGATGATCTGCTCCATCCGCTCCACCTGGGCGAGCATCTGCCGCAGGGCGCCGCGCGAGCCGATCTCCTCGGTGAGCATCTGGGTATAGGCCTTCACGCCGAGCAGCGGCTGACGCAGCTCGTGCAGCACCTCGGCGGCGAGCTGGGTGGAGACCTGGCGGGTGCGTTGCAACTCCGCGGCGGCGGCCCTGGCGGCCTGCAGATCTCCCGCTTCCAGGGCCTGGAGCAGAAGCGCGAGCGAAGCCGGGGTGTCCATGGCGTCTGAGCATGACCGAGCCGCTGGCCCGGCCGCAAACGCGGGCGCCTGGATTCCGAGGGCTGGCGACCCCTGGGGCGGGCGCCCGGCTGGCCGCTCGTTCCGGACTCAGCCGCCGGTGGGCTGGCTGTGGCGCGCCGGAGGCGTGGCCTCGAGGTCCTTGCCGGCCGGTACACGACGTTCCGGCTGCCCTTCTTGCCCCGGTACATGGCCCGGTCCGCCAGATCCAACAGCGTGGCCTTGTCCTGCGTGTGCTCGGGGAAACTGGCCACGCCGATGCAGGTGGACAACGACAGCGCATGGCCCTCGGGGACGAGGAAGCGGTGCTTCTCCACGGCGCGGCGGATGCGCTCGGCCACCTTCAGGGCCGCGCTCGAGTCAGTGCCGCGCAGCAGCACCACGTACTCGTCCCCGCCATAGCGCACCGCCACGTCGCGATCCCTCACGCACCCCTTGAGCACGTGCGCCATCTCCACGAGCAGCTGCGAGCCCATGAGGTGCCCGAGGGTGTCGTTGACCGTCTTGAAGTAGTCCAGGTCCAGGAAGAGCAGGCTGAAGGCGCCGTGGGTCTGCTGGGCGCTCTTCACCTCGCGGTCCAGCACCAGGTGCAGGTAGCGGGTGTTGAAGAGGTGGGTGAGGTCGTCCAGGTAGGCCAGGTCCTCCACCTGGGCGAGGCGGCCCTGGTTGCGCAGGGCGAGCGCGAGGCTGCGCGCCAGGAAGCTCGTGGCCTCGGCGATGTCCGCGGGAGGCCGGGAGGGTAGAGCAGCAGGGCGCACCCGAGCAGATCCTCCCCATCCTGCGCGGGCACGGCCAGACCGCAGGGCCAGGGGCCGGGCAGTCCCTCCAAGAGACGCGCCTCGCTCAACGCCGGCAGGTACGGGGCGAGCCGGGAAAGCAGCGCGTTCTCGTGGGAGGCACCCGTCAGGTTCTGCGTGCCCAAGACCCGCGCCTTGCCCTGGGCATCGCGCTGCACGAGCATCACCGCGCTGGCCGCGGCCATGCCGAGGAAGGCCGCGCACGTGGTCGTCACCAACCGGCCGCGATCGAGCGTGGTGGAGATGCGCTGTCCGGTTTCCAACAGCGAGACGTAGCGGCGCAGCGCGGCGTTCTCCTGCAGCAGCTCGCGCGTGGCGAGCGCCCGGTTCACCGCGTGCTGGAGGACCTCGGGGGCCACGGGCTTGACGAGGTACTCGGCGGCGCCGCTCTTGAGGGCGCGCACCGCGGGGTCCACCTTGTCCAGGCCGGTGATGACCACCACCTCGATGCCCGGGTGGTGCTCCTTGGTGTAGCGCAGCACCTCCATGCCGTTGCCCTCGGGCAGCAGCAGGTCCGTCACCACCACGTCGTAGCGGCCGTGCTCCAGGGTCTGCTTGGCCTCGGCGATGGTGGCGACCGTGGTGACCTCATGGCCCACGCTCCGCAGGGAGTCCCCATAGAGGACTCGAGCCATCTTGTCGTCATCGACGAGGAGGAGACGCGCCATCGCACGCGGGGCTTAGCACCAAGGTCCCAACGCTGCTAGCCTGCCCAGGTGCCCCTCTTCGAAAGCGGACGCCGACTCTGTCTTCTGTTGGAAGCGGGCGGCACGCGCTTCAGCGTCGAGGCCACCTCCGTCACGGAAGTGGCCGCACCGGACCCCGACCAGACGAGCCTGCGCGGCGTGCTGGAGGTCCAGGATCTCTCGGTGCTGCTGGGTGGAGATCCCGAGCCCACCCCCGGCATGGTCGTGGTGCTGGACGTGAGCCCCACGCTGGCGGTGCGCGTGAGCGCCGTCGTCGAGGTGGCCGACGTGACCCGGGCCGTCCACTTCGTGCTGCCCTCGGGGTTGGGCGACTCGCTGGCCGCGCTCAGCCACAGCGCCGTCATGCACAAGGGGCGGCTCTACCTGGAGCTCGGCGCGGACGTGCTGCCCCACGAGCCCGGCGTCGTCACGCCGCCCCCCCTGCCCACTCTCCACCTGTTCGGCTTTCCCCCCGAGCGCTCGCTCGTCTTCGAGTCCCAGGGGCGACTGTTCGGCCTGCCACTGCCCTTCATCTCCCAGGTGGTGATGCGCGGCGAGTCCTTCAGCGCGCTGCCCGGACGGGGAGGCGCCATCGCGGGACTCATGCCCCATGGCCGGTGCTCTGGCCCCTCTACTCGGTGCCCGCGCTGCTGGGGGGCCGGGCCGCCGCGGAGGACTTCCTGGTGCTCGCCGAGGTGGAAGGACGTACCCTGGGCTTGTGCGCCTCGCGCGTGATTGGCGTCTACCCGCGCTTCGATCCCACCGGGAATCCCGGGGAGTTCACCGTCTCCGGCGTGCCGGACCCCATCCTCTTCGTGGATCTGTGGCGCATGTTTTCTTGAACCCCGCTTGTTTTCTTGAAGGCGTGGGTAGGCAACCGTAAGCTGCCCGGCCTGCCGGTGGCACGTGACGTGCCGCCGTTCACCGAATTCTGAGGGGAGTCCTCCCCCGAGGCCCGAACCGATGCCCAAGACTCTGCTGGTCGCCGATGATTCGCTCACCATCCGCAAGGTGATCGGGATGATCTTCGCGACCGAGGACTTCCAGGTCACCGCGGTCGACAACGGGCTGGACGCCATCAGCCGGTCGCGGGAGCTGCGCCCGGATGTGGTGCTCGCGGATGTGATGATGCCGGGCAAGAACGGCTACGAGGTCTGCGAGGCGCTCAAGCATGATCCGGCCACGCAGCACATTCCCGTGATGTTGCTGGCGGGCACCTTCGAGGCCTTCGACGAGGCCCGCTCGCGCGCCGCCCGGGCGGACGATCACATCACCAAGCCCTTCGAGAGCCAGGTCCTGCTGGACAAGGTCAAGACGCTGGTGGGTCAGAAGTCCAACACCATGCCCGCGTCCGCCGCCACGCAGGTGACGGCTCCCGGCCCCGCCGCCGCCCAGCCTCGTGCGCCCGCCGCCCCTCCGGGTCCTGGCGCGCCGCGTCCGCCTGGACCAGGCATGCCGGGCCCGGGTGCTCCTCCTCCGGGCATGGCGCGTCCGGGCGGTCCTCCGGGACCGGGTGCTCCTCCGGGCATGGCGCGTCCGGGCGGTCCTCCGGGACCGGGTGCGCCGCCTCCGGGCATGGCGCGTCCGGGAATGCCGGGGCCGGGTGGTGCGCCGCCTCCGGGCATGGCGCGTCCGGGAATGCCGGGGCCGGGTGGTGCGCCGCCTCCGGGCATGGCGCGTCCGGGCGGTCCTCCGGGACCGGGTGCGCCGCCTCCGGGCATGGGTCCTCGTCCGGGCATGCCGCCCGCGCCCGGGGCGCCGCTTCCGGGCATGGCTCGGCCGGGGATGCCGGGGCCTGGGACTCCGCCTCCGGGCATGACTCGGCCGGGTGGTCCTCCGGGACCGGGCGCTCCTCCTCCGGGCATGGCCGGCGGTCTGCCGCGTCCTCCCGGGGCCGCGCCGCTGCCGGGTGCTCCCGCGGGCCGGGGACGCGATCCCTTCGGTCTGGGAGGCGGCGCGCCGCAGCCCGCGCCCGTCGCGCCGCAGCCCGTCGCCGAGGCCAATGGTCTGGAGGAGCTGTCGCTCGATGAGCCCATCGCTCCGGAGCCCGTCGCGGTTCCCGAGTCCAGGCCCTCGGCCCTCGCTCCCTCCACGCCTTCCGCCGATGGTGGCGAGGCGCTCCTGCGCGAGGCCCTCTCGAAGGCCTCCCGCGAGGTCATCGAGAAGATCGCCTGGGAAGTCGTTCCCCAGCTCGCCGAGACGATCATCCGCGAGGAGCTGGAGCGGCTCATCAAGGATCGCGAGACGAAGCACTGAGTGCCCAGCCCGCTGCATCCGTGGTTTCTCACCCCGACCGGCCCTCGTCGGGCCGGTCCTTTCACCGGCCCGCGGGGCCGGTTGTGTTTTTTCTATGAGCGACACGACCGAACTGCCGAAGTCCTATGATGCCAAGGAGGTCGAGGCCCGTTGGTATGCCTGCTGGCAGGAGCGCGGCTATTTCCGCGCCGACGCCGATGCCGACAAGCCCGCCTTCAGCATCGTGCTGCCCCCGCCCAACGTGACGGGCAGCCTGCACCTGGGCCACGCGCTCACCGCCACCATCCAGGACATCCTCGTGCGCTGGAAGCGCATGAGCGGCTTCAAGACGCTCTGGGTGCCCGGCACGGATCACGCCGGCATCGCCACGCAGATGGTGGTGGAGCGCGAGCTCAAGCAGACGGAGAAGAAGAGCCGCCATGACCTGGGCCGCGAGAAGTTCCTCGAGCGCGTCTGGGAGTGGAAGAACAAGTACGGCCAGCGCATCAACGAGCAGCAGAAGGTGCTCGGCGCGAGCCTGGACTGGAGCCGCGAGCGCTTCACCATGGATCCGGGCGTCTCGGCCGCCGTGCGCGAGGTCTTCGTGCGGCTGTACGAGGAGGGCCTCATCTACCGGGCCCAGAAGCTCATCAACTGGTGCCCCTCGTGCCTCACCGCGCTCAGCGACCTGGAGGTCGAGCACGAGGAGAAGCAGGGCTCGCTCTGGCACATCCACTACCCGGTCAAGGGCAGCGACCGGCGGCTCACCGTCGCCACCACCCGTCCGGAGACGATGCTCGGCGACACCGCCGTGGCCGTCCACCCGGACGATCCGCGCTACCAGGGGCTCGTGGGCCAGTCCGTGGTGCTGCCGCTCATCGGCCGGGAAATCCCCATCGTCGCCGACGCCGAGCTGGTGGACCCGGCCTTCGGCACCGGCGTGGTGAAGGTGACGCCCGCCCATGACTTCAACGACTACCAGACGGGCCTGCGCCACAAGCTGCCGCAGATCAGCGTCCTGGACGAGGCCGCGCGCATCAACAGCGAGGGCGGCCCCTACGCGGGCATGGACCGCTACGCCGCGCGCAAGAAGATCCTCGAGGATCTCACCGAGCAGGGCCTGCTGGAGAAGGAAGAGCCGCACAAGCTGTCGGTGGGTGGCTGCCAGCGCTGCGCCACCGTGGTGGAGCCGCGCCTGTCTCCGCAGTGGTTCGTGAAGATCGAGCCGTTGGCGAAGCCCGCCATCGAGGCGGTGGAGCAGGGCCGCACGAAGATCATCCCGGAGTCGTGGACCAACACGTACTTCCACTGGATGCGCAACATCCACGACTGGACCATCAGCCGCCAGCTGTGGTGGGGCCACCAGATTCCCGCCTGGTACTGCGAGGAGTGCAGCCCGCGCCTGGAGGCCACCGGCTCCATCGACTACTCGCGCGCCGAGCCCATCGTGGCGCGCACCGCGCCGGACAAGTGCTCCAAGTGCTCGGGCTCGCGGCTCACCCAGGACCCGGACGTGCTCGACACGTGGTTCTCCTCAGGCCTGTGGCCCTTCAGCACCCTGGGCTGGCCCGAGCAGACCGCCGACCTGCGCGCCTTCTACCCGAACTCCGTCATGGAGACGGGCCACGACATCCTCTTCTTCTGGGTCGCCCGGATGATGATGTTCGGCCTGCACTTCATGAAGGACGTGCCCTTCCGCACCATCTACCTGCACGCCATGGTGCGCGACGAGAAGGGCGAGAAGATGTCCAAGACGAAGGGGAACGTGATCGATCCCCTCGACATCATCCTCGGCGCGCCCCCCGAGCAGCTCAACAAGAACCTGCGCAACAAGTACCCCCAGGGCATGCCCGCGCACGGCGCGGACGCGCTGCGCTTCACCCTGGCCTCGCTCACCCAGCAGGGCCGCGACATCAAGCTCTCGCTGGACCGCGTGGCCGGCTACAAGGCCTTCGGCAACAAGCTGTGGAACGCCAGCCGCTTCGCCCTCATGAACATGGGCGACTTCACCCTGGACTCCCGGCCCCTCACCGAGCGCCCCCTCACGCTCGCCGACCGGTGGATCCTCTCGCGGCTGCAGCGCGCCATCGCCGTGACGCGCACATCCCTGGAGGCCTACGCCTTCGCCGAGGCCGCCTCCACTCTCTACCAGTTCCTCTGGAGTGAGTTCTGTGACTGGTACATCGAGCTGGCCAAGGGCTCGCTCTACGGCGAGGACGCCCAGGCCAAGGACACCACCCGCGCGGTGCTCGTGTACTGCCTGGAGCGCATCCTGCGGTTGCTCCACCCGTTCATGCCCTTCATCACCGAGGAGATCTGGCAGAAGCTGCCCCTCACCCGGCAGACGGACTCCATCATGATCGCCCCGTTCCCCGAGCCGGACGTGTCGCTCGAGGACACCGCCGCCGAGGCGGAGATTGGCACCGTCATCACCGCCATCGAGGGGCTGCGCAACATCCGCGGCGAGAGCAACCTGGCGCCCTCGGCCCGCATCACCGCGCACGTGCAGAGCGCCGACGCGCGCACCCGCGAGCTGCTCGAGCGGTGGCGGGGCGATGTCACGCGCATGGCCGGCCTCGGTGAGCTGCACATCGCCGCGCCGGGCGCCAAGCCGCCCCTGTCCGCGGCCTTCGTCAGCGCGCAGCTGGAGATCTTCGTGCCGCTCGCGGGCCTCATCGACGTGGACGCCGAGCGCGAGCGCCTGGGCAAGGAGATCACCCGCTCCGAGCAGGAACTCGGTGGCATCAAGCGCAAGCTGGACAACCCCAGCTTCGTCGCCAAGGCGCCCCCGGACGTGGTGGAGAAGGATCGCGCCCGCGTCGAGGAACTCGAGGCCCGCGTGACCAAGCTCCGGGACAACCTGGAGCGGCTCGCGCCCCAGGCCGCGGAGCCCACCTCCGGTCAGACGGTGGCGGACTTGAGGGCCGGGACTCCGCGCCCGCTCCCACTCCCGCGTCCCAGCCCGTCACGGCCGAAGTCGTCAAGGACGACGTCGTCGAGGCCCAGCTCGTCCAGGCGGAGGTCATCTCCTCCGAAGCGGTCGTCGAGGAGGACGACGAGGACGACGTCGTCGAAGCCGTCGTCGACACCGAGGAGGACGATGAGGACGACGTCGTCGAAGCCGTCGTCGACACCGAGGAGGACGATGAGGACGACGTCGTCGAGGCCATCGTCGAGGAGGAGGAGGAGGAGCCCGCGCCCGCGGCGCCTCCTGCCCGGAAGTCCGGGTCCTCCAGGCCGGTGAAGGCTCCGGCCAAGAAGGCGGCGCCCGCGAAGAAGGCCCCGGCCAAGAAGGCGCCCGCGAAGAAGGCTCCGGCCAAGAAGGCGTCGGCGAAGAAGGCGCCCGCGAAGAAGGCTCCGGCCAAGAAGGCGTCGGCGAAGAAGGCCCCGGCCAAGAAGGCGCCCGCGAAGAAGGCTCCGGCCAAGAAGGCGGCGTCGGCGAAGAAGGCGGCGTCGGCGAAGAAGGCGGCGCCCGCGAAGAAGGCCCCGGCCAAGAAGGCGTCGGCGAAGAAGGCTCCGGCGAAGTCCAAGGCGCCCGCGCGCAAGCAGGCCAAGGGAAAGCCGGCGAAGTCCCGCCGGTAGAGAGTCACGGGAGACACGACGCGCATGGATGCCTTCCTGGATCGCCTCATCTCGCTCGCCCTGGAGGAAGACCTCGGGGCGGCGGGGGACATCACCACCCACGCGCTCGTCCCGGCGGAGGCCCTGGGCTCCGCCGAGCTGATCGCCAAGGAGCGGCTCGTCATCGCCGGACTGGACGCCTTCGCCCGCGTCTTCCAGCGCGTGGACCCCGAGGTCCGCATCGAGCTGCTCTCGTCGGATGGCCAGGAGGTCCAGGATCGGGCGCTCGTGGCCCGGATCCATGGCCGGTTGCGCTCGCTGCTCACCGCCGAGCGCACCGCCCTCAACATCGTCCAGCGCACCTCGGGCATGGCCACCATGGCCCGTCAGGTCATGGCCGCCGTGGAGGGCACCCGCCTGCGCGTGCTCGACACGCGCAAGACGTCCCCGGGCATGCGCTCGCTGTCCAAGCTGGCCGTCAAGGCGGGCGGGGCCTTCAACCACCGCTTCGGCCTCTTCGACGGCATCCTCATCAAGGACAACCACATCGCGGCCGTGGGGGGCTCGGTGCGCGAGGCGCTCCGCCGCGCCCGGGCCAACGCCCCCCAGCTCGTGAAGGTGGAAATCGAGGTCACCCACCTGGAGCAGCTCGCCGAGGCGCTCGAGGAAGGCGCCGACGTGGTGATGCTCGACAACATGGACGACGCGCAGATCAGCCGCGCGGTGGAGCTGACGGCCGGCCGCATTCCCCTCGAGGTCTCCGGCGGCATCACCCTCGAGCGGCTGCCCCGGCTGGCGAAGCTCGGCGTGGACTTCGTGTCCATGGGGGCGCTCACCCACTCGGCGCGCGCCATGGACCTGTCCCTGGAGATCCTCCAGGCCCCATGAGGGGCCTCAGCGTCCGGTTCCGAGCGCCTCCGAGCGGGGGTGTCCCTCGGCGGACGCGGGGAGGTTCATCTCCAGCGCCGCCGCCACGGTGGGCGCCACGTCGGTGGTGCTGATCTGCTGTGTGTAGGTGCCCGGCCGCACGCCCTTGCCCGCGAGCACGAAGGGCACCAGTTGATCATACGCGTAGGGCGCGCCGTGGTTGGTGCCGACGGTGTCCGCGCTCATGACGTGGAAGGGCTTCACCACGAAGAGCACGTCGCCGCTGCGTCCCGGGTAGTAGCCGCGCCGCAGGGCCGACGCGAGCCCCGCCACGTCCGGCAGCGTGGGCAGATCATCGCTCGCCACCGCCAGGGAGATGGCGGGCTGCTTCTTCAGCCAGTCCGCCGCGGCGCGCCGCACCGCCGCCCCATCCACCTTGCCCCCCTCCAGTGTCTTGCCTCCCAGGTACACGTCCAGCTCCTCGACGGTGGCCGTCACGTCCCCGCCGAACCGCTGGCGCAGCGCCTCGGTGAGTCCCTTGGACAGATCCTTCGGGTTCACGCGGTGCGCCTCCATTCCCTGGGCCGTCCAGTGCTCGGGCGCCGCCGCGCCGCCATGGTCCGCGGACAGCACCACCAGCAGGTTCGCGCGGCCTCCCGCGGCGCGCTCGGCGAGCGTCACCAGGTCCCCACCGCCTTGTCCAGGCGGAACATCGTGTCCTGCATCTCCCAGGAGTTCGGGCCGTACTGGTGGTAGACGCGATCCGTGGCGCTGAAGCTCACCGCGAGCAGATCCGGCACCTCGTCCTTGCCCAGCCCCTCGCCGGCGATGGCGGCCCCGGCGGCGCGCACCACCAGATCGAGCGACAACGGGGAGATGGCGAAGGCGCTGTAGGACTCGGGACCCGGGGCCGTGAGTCCTCCGGTGAGCGGGTGGGGGAAGACGCGCCCGAGCTCGTAGTACGCCCCCTCGTAGGGACGATCATCCTCGCCCAGGTACTCGGTACGCGGCCGCGCCAGCTCCCACGTCTTGCCGAACCAGGTGGTGGGGGGGTTGGCCGCGTTGAAGTCCTTGAGCCAGCCGGGCAGCTCCTTCGTGTACCAGGTGCCCGTGACGAACTTCCCCATGGTCTCGTCGAACCAGTACGCCTGGCCGAGCCGGCCCGCGAGCGGAATGGCCGAGCGCGCCTTGCCCGACAGGGCCACCGCCTTGCCCTGCTCGTTGGTGGCCAGCCGCAACCGGTCCGCGAGCGTCTCCGCCAGGAGGTTGGCCGGACTCACGTCGTCCTCGGACAGGGGCGCCTCCAGCACCGGGTGCTGTGCGTCCGGGAAGACGCGCGCGGGCTTGCCCGTGGCCCGATCGATGACGCGGTTGTCCACGATGCCGTGGCGCCACGGGTTGGCGCCGGTGGCGAGCGTCGCGTGGCCCGGCGCGGTGCGCGGCTTGGCGTAGTCGTAGCGCGCGTAGGGGTAGAAGGCCGCCGAGTCGAGCAGCTTGCCCAGGCCCCCCTGGAGCCGGGGCCGGGTGCGCAGCAGCAGATCCGAGCCCATCGCGTCCACGGTGATGAAGAGCGTCAACCGGGGCGGCTTCGCCCAGGCGGGCAGCGCGAGGAGGAGCAGCAGCAGGGGGAGGGGAGCGCGGGGGCGGAACATGGGCTCGCATCCTCCACGTCTCGTGCTCAGAAGCAACCAACTCCCAGGGCTCATGCTTTCCGGTTGGACACTGCCTTGTTACGGTCGGCGGGACTCATGGTCGAGGCACGAATCCGAGTCATCTACGGCGACACGGACCAGATGGGTGTCGTGTATCACGCCAATTATTTCCGCTACTTCGAGTTCGCCCGGGGCGAGTACTTCCGCGCGCGGGGTGGCAGCTACCGGGACGTGGAGCGCGAGGGACTGATGCTGCCCGTGGTGGAAGCTTCCATCGCCTACAAGTCCCCCGCGCGCTATGACGACGTGCTGCTGGTGCACGTCCGGGTGAGCGAGCTCAAGCGGGCCTCGCTCACCTTCCAGTATGACGTCCGGCGCGAGGGGGCTCCCGAGACCCTGCTGTGCACCGGACAGACCCTTCATGCCTGCGTGGGCCGCGATGGCAGGCCCACGCGCCTGCCGTCCGTGCTCGTGCGGTTGTTGCAAACGGCGGCTTGAGTCTCCACCTCTTCACACCCGTTTCATCAGGAGGTACCCACAATGGATCGCAACCTGGCCATGGAGGTCGTGCGCGTCACCGAGATGGCGGCCATCGCCTCCGCGCGGCTGATGGGCCGTGGCGGCAAGAACGAGTCGGACCAGGCCGCCGTGGACGCCATGCGCCGCGCCTTCGACGCCCTGCAGATCAACGGCACGGTGGTCATCGGCGAGGGCGAGCGCGACGAGGCCCCCATGCTCTACATCGGCGAGGAGGTGGGCCGGCGCCACGCGGATGATCCCTCCGTGGACATCGCGTTGGATCCGCTCGAGGGCACCAACCTGTGCGCCTACGGCCGCCCGGGCGCCATCGCCGTGGTGGCCATGGCCGACAAGGGCAAGCTGCTCAACGCGCCGGACACGTACATGGAGAAGATCGCCGTGGGGCCGCGCGCCCGGGGCGCCATCGATCTGCGCCGCAGCCCCACGGAGAACCTGCGCTCCATCGCGGAGAAGATGAAGGTCTACGTGGCCGACCTCACCGTCATCATCCTCGAGCGCGAGCGCCACGTGGAGCTCATCAAGGAGGTGCGGGCCGCGGGCGCGCGCATCCGCCTCATCGACGACGGGGACGTGGCGGGCGCCATCGCCACCTGCTTCGAGGACACGGGCGTGGACGTGCTCATGGGCACCGGCGGCGCGCCCGAGGGCGTCATCTCCGCCGCGGCCGTGCGCTCGGTGGGCGGGGACATGCAGGGCCGGCTCGTGCCGCGCAACGCCGAGGAAGTCGCCCGCGCCGCGCGCATGGGCATCACCGACATCTCCAAGATCTACACCGCCGAGGAGCTGGCCAGCGGCGACGTGATGTTCGCCGCCACGGGCGTTACTTCTGGCGACTTCCTGCGCGGTGTGCGCTTCTTCGGCGGCGGGTGCGAAACGCACTCGGTGGTCATGCGCAGCAAGACCGGCACCGTGCGCTTCATCCAGTCCCGTCACAAGTTCGACAAGAAGCCGGGCTACAACTTCTAGGCACGCTCTCAACCTCTTCAGAGAACTTTCTACCCCTCGGAGACACACACCATGGCTGGCGCCTCTCGCTCCATCGTCATCAACGCTCCCCCCGAGAAGCTCTTCGACGTCATCACCCAGTACGAGAAGTACCCGGAGTTTCTCTCCGAGGTGAAGAAGATCCGCGTCCTCGAGCGCAAGGAGAACTCGGTCAAGATCCAGTACGAGGTGGATGTCATCAAGACCATCCGCTACACCATCCTCGTCACCGAGGATCGCCCCAAGCGCATGTCCTGGACCTTCGTCGAGGGTGAGGTGATGAAGGACAACAAGGGCAGCTGGGTGCTCGAGCCCGACGGCGAGGGCCGCACCAAGGCCACCTACACGGTGGAGCTCGCCCTGGGGCCCCTCGTCCCCAAGGCCATCGTCAACTCCCTCACCGAGTCGTCCCTGCCCAAGATGCTGGACTCCTTCAAGCGCCGCGCCGAGGCGACCTAGCGCCTCTTCCAGCTCCTTCCCTCGGTCCTCCAAGGAGCGGGCGGGAGACCGGGCCCCCTTCTCGTCGTCCCTGTCATTCCAGGCGGAGCGGAACGGGGCCCCATGCATCGCTTGCGGGCCCGTACAAGTTCATTACAATCCACTTCACGTTCTGAATGTCCGGGGCTGGACGACACCGGATCGAGGGACGTTCCACCGGGCCCGGCTGTCGGGTGGAGGACGGACAAGCGGGCTTGCCAGCCCTGGAGTCCTCCAATCGTGACCGGGGCCCTTACTTTGCAGTTGAAGCACCCGTGGCGGCGGCCCTCCCGAGGGAGTGACGAGCGTCCACTGGGGTACGTAGGCTGAGGGAGAAACCGAACCCATGCTCGACGCCTTCATCATCGAGGAAATCAAGCGCCGGGAACGGAACCGGGATGACCGGGATCGTCCCGTGCTGGAAATCCCCTGCCTCGGCCCGATGAGCGCCCCCGGCGCCGCTCGGACGCCGAGGATGACGAGAAACCGCCGCGCGGCGTCGTCATCATCGATCTGCTCGGCTGAGTGCCGGGGTGGGGCCCCTGGCCCTTCAGCCCGGTACCAGCAGCATCATGTCCTTCGGGTGGTAGAGGGTCCACAGCGGCCCGGCCCGGAAGTTGAGTGCCTCCAGGACGGCCGGCGCCGGGCCACGGGAATGGCCTCCTCTCCGTAGAAAGCGCCCAGCAGCGCTCCGGTGACGGCGCCGTTCACGTCCGAGTCTCCTCCCCGGTTGACGACGTCCACCAGCGCCGCCTCGAACGAGGGCGCGTGCCACAGCTCCCAGTAGGCCAGGCGGAACGCCACGCGCACATGGTCCAGCTTGCGGTGCATGTGCAGCTCCGGCCAGTACAGCAGCGGATCGCCCTGGTTGGAGACGGCCAGATCCTCCCGGACGTCGGCGGTGGCGGAGGCAATCTCCTTGACGACGGCGCTGAGGGTGCGCCCGAGCAGCGCGCTCATCACGGCCAGCTCGCGCAGCGTGGCCTTGATCAGATCCTCCTTGTTCAGCTTGTCCCCCGCGTGGATCGCATGGGCGATGGAGGCGTTGAGGGTGGCGCACGCCAGCAGACAGCGCGGATCGTAGTGCGTGAGCATGCTGTCGGCGAACGAGGCCAGGGCGCGCGTCTGGGCGTCCTTGGAGTAGAAGACGCCGAGGGCGCGGTGCGCGCCAGGCTGCCATTGAGCGCCCGCTTGCGCCCGTCCTTGACCCACAGGCGCTGCGCGGCGTTCGCCTTGGGCAGGGTCGACTCGGCCATCTCGGTGAGCACTTCCCGGGTGTAGTCGTCCATGCCCACGGCGTGCTGGCGCCACTTCAGGTAGCGGCGCATCTGGGCTTCCGTGTCATAGGCGCCGGTTTCCCGCAGGCCCCCGGCCAGGCAGCAGGCCATCTGACCGCTCTCGCCCACCTGGCCCGGCTTGAGGGAGAACGGACCGCCGCCGCGCATGTTCCGGTGGACTCCATCGGACAGGTGCGGGAAGGCCGGGGCGACCAGCCGCCGGCCCTTCAACGTGGTGCCCAGCGCGTCCCCGACGGCGAGGCCCAGGAGGGCGCCCCGGCCTCGCAGGCGTGGGGAGATATCGGGAGGGGACTCGGTGGGGCGGCGCGGGGGCATGGCGGCGGAGGGGCGGGAGTGAAGTGCCCGCGAAGTGTAGCAGTCTGCTTGCGAGCCTGGGGGACGTCCTCTAGAACCCCGCGCCATGACCGAGATCGCTCAAATCGTGGCGCGTGAAGTACTCGATTCCCGTGGAAATCCCACCGTGGAGGCCGAGGTGTTGCTGGCGGGCGGGGCCAAGGGCCGTGCGGCGGTGCCCTCGGGCGCCTCCACTGGCGAGCACGAGGCGCTGGAGCTGCGCGACGGCGACAAGGGCCGCTACCTGGGCAAGGGCGTGCGCAAGGCCGTCGAGCACATCACCGAGAAGATCGCCCCCGAGCTGGTGGGCATGGACGCGGCGGATCAGTACGCCGTGGACCAGCAGATGATCGAGATGGACGGCACGCCCACCAAGGGCAAGCTGGGCGCCAACGCCATCCTCGCGGTGTCCATGGCCACGGCGCGCGCCGCGGCGGATGCCCACGGTCTGCCCCTCTACCGCTACATCGGCGGCTCCCAGGCGCGCACCCTGCCGGTGCCGCTGATGAACATCCTCAACGGTGGCGCCCACGCCGACACCCGCGTGGACGTGCAGGAGTTCATGGTGGTGCCCGCGGGCGCGCCCTCCTTCTCCGAGGGCCTGCGCTGGGGCGCGGAGATCTTCCACGCGCTCAAGAAGATCCTCAAGGGCCGCAAGCTCAACACCGCCGTGGGCGACGAGGGCGGCTATGCCCCGGACCTGCCGGCCAACGAGGAGGCGCTCAAGCTCATCATGGAGGCCATCTCCGCCGCGGGCTTCAAGGCCGGTGAGCAGGTGTTCCTCGCCATGGACGTGGCGGCCAGCGAGTTCTTCGACAAGGGCTCCAAGAAGTACAAGCTCAAGGGCGAGGGCAAGGAATTCGACGCCTCGGGCCTGCTCGACTACTACCAGCAGCTCGTGTCGCGCTACCCCATCGTCTCCATCGAGGACGGCATGGCCGAGGACGACTGGGACGGCTGGAAGAAGATCACCGACGTGCTCGGTGGGAAGATCCAGCTCGTGGGAGATGATCTCTTCGTCACCAACGTGGAGCGCCTGAGCCGCGGCATCGAGGCGGGCACCGCCAACTCCATCCTGGTGAAGGTCAACCAGATCGGCAGCCTCACGGAGACCTTCGACGCGGTGCGCATGGCCCACAAGGCCGGCTTCACCTCGGTGATGAGCCACCGCTCGGGCGAGACCGAGGACACCACCATCGCGGACCTGGCCGTCGCGCTCGATTGTGGACAGATCAAGACCGGCTCGGCCTCGCGCTCGGACCGCATCGCCAAGTACAACCAGCTCCTGCGCATCGAGCAGGAACTGGGCGCGGGCGCCCGGTACGCGGGCATGAAGTCCATCAAGGGTCTGAAGGCCAAGTAGGCCCAGGTCGACAACCTGAAGAAAGGCGGAGAAGTGGCCGGCACGCAGCGACCCCGCATCCTGGTCTGTAACGATGACGGCTACTTCTCCGAGGGGCTCCGGGCCCTGGTGGACGCGGTCAGTCCCCTGGGCGAGGTGTGGGTGGTGGCGCCCGACCGCGAGCAGAGCGCGGCCTCGCACGCCATCTCCCTCTGGCGCCCCCTGCGCCTCACCGAGGTCCGCGAGCGCTGGTTCTCCGTGGATGGCACCCCCGCGGACAGCGCTTATCTGGCGATCCATCACCTCCTGAAGGATGATCGCCCGAAGATCATGGTGTCCGGCATCAACCACGGGGCCAACCTGGCCGACGACGTCAACTACTCGGGAACGGTGGCGGCCGCCCGCGAGGCGGCCCTGCTGGGCATTCCCTCCATCGCCTTCAGCCTGGTGTCGCGCGCCCCGTTCGACTTCACGCACGCGGCGCGCTTCGCCCGCTCGCTGGTGGCCGCCGCGCTCGCCCAGCCCCGGCTTCCCCCGGATGCTCCTGAGCGTCAACGTGCCCTCGGGCGAGCCCCGGGGCTACGCCATCACCCGCCTGGGCCGGCACTCGTACGGCTATGACGTGGTGGAGAAGGAAGATCCGCGCGGCCGCAAGTACTACTGGATCGGCGGCAGCACCTACGCGCACGAGGACCTGCCCGGCAGCGACTGCAACGCCGTGCACGACGAGCGCCTCATCTCCGTCACGCCGCTCAACTTCGAGCTCACCGACACCCCCATGCTGAAGGACCTCGCGGGCTGGACCCTCGAGGGCTTCCCGGGCGCGGGCAGGGGAGGGGATTGAGGTTGCGGGGCGCGGCGGCCAGTCCGGCACTGCTCGCGCTGTTCGCGCTCCTGACGGCCTCCGGCTGTGCCGTGGCGCCCGCCGCCATGCGCCCCTCCGCCGTGCGCTCCTCCGCCGCACCTCCGATCGAGCTCGCCGAGCTGCACGAGCCCCACCCGGAGCTGGAGCTCGTCTCCGAGCCGCCCGTGCCCTCCTCGCGCACCCACAAGGTGGCCCCGGGCGAGACGCTCTACCGCATCGCCGTCAACCACCAACTGAGCGTGGAGCAGCTCGCCGCGGCCAACGGCATCAAGGATCCGCGCACGCTCACCGTGGGCCAGGAGCTGGTGATTCCCGGTGCCCCCCGGCCCATTCCCGTGGCCACCGAGTCCTCGCCGCCGCCCGCGACGTCCAGCCCCACCGCCTCGTCCCGGGGCCCCCTCGTCTCGTCGCCGTCGCGCCGTCCGTCGTCCCGGCCCCCGCCCCAGAAGCCCCCCAAGCCCGTCCCGGAGACGAAGGGCACGCTGGATTGGCCCCTGCGCGGCGTGCTCTACGCGCGCTTCGGCAAGAAGGGCCGCGAGCCCCATGACGGCATCGATCTGGCGGTCCCCGTGGGCACCGCGGTGAAGACGGCCCAGGAGGGCGACGTGCTGTACGCGGGGGAACAGCGCGGCTACGGCCTCATCGTCATCGTCCAGCACTCCGAGCACCTCATCACGCTCTACGCGCACAACCGCGATCTGCGCGTGCGCAGCGGCCAGAAGGTGCGCCGCGGGCAGGTGCTCGCCACGGTGGGCGAGTCGGGCAAGACGAGCGGCCCCCAGCTGCACTTCGAGGTGCGCGTGGATGGCAAGCCGGTGGATCCGCTCGACTACCTGGGCGCGCTGCCCTCCTCGTGAGTCCCATGTGAGTCCGATGATGGACCGAATGGGGGGGCGCCTCGCTCCGTGCCCCACCCGGAAGCGTCTGGCACTAGAGTGTCGCGCGTGTGCCGTCTCCCGCCGCTGTTGCTCCTGCTCCTGCTCGCCCCGGCCGTCCACGCCCGGCCCGCCTCCGAGGCCCCGGCGCCTCCCGCCCCGGCAGCGGAGATTCCCGCGCCCCTGCGCCTCGTGCTCCTGCCCCTCAAGGCCGACGCGGAGGCACGTGAGGAAGCCCCCGGCCTGACGGCGCTCATGGCGAGCCGGCTCGCCGAGTCCCCCCGCCTCGCGGTGTCCACCGAGTCGGATGTCCAGGCCGTGCGCACCGCGGGCGCGTGCGCGGATGGCTCGTGCGAGCAGGAAGCCGCGCGCGCCACCAAGGCCCGCTACGTCGTCACCGGCCGGCTGGATGCCTTCGGCTCGCGCTTCCTGCTCACCGCCACCCTGATGGACTCGGAGAGCGGGCGGGCCCTGCTCCGGCCCCGCGCCGAGGTGGCCGCCCGCGAGGCCCTGCCCCGCGCCGCCGTGTCCCTGGCGGATCAGATCCTCGCCACGCTCGTGCCGGACCCCAACGCGCGTGCCACGTCGCCCCTGCCCGAGGAGGGCCGCCCGAGCCAGGGCTCGTTCCTCGCCGGCGTGCGCATCAACAACAGCCTCATCTCCAACCTCTCCACGTTCAACCCCGGCGGCGACGTGGAGCTCGGCTACCAGTTCCATCCCGAGTGGGTGGTGTTCGGCCAGCTGGGCCTCACCTTCGTCACCTCCACGCAGACGGGCACCAAGGGCGGCCTCAACGTGGTGCCCGGCGTGGTCGGGCTGCGCCACTACCACGGCATCGAGAACCCCCTGCGTCCGTACTGGGGCTGGGGCTGGGCGTGCAGCTGTCCTTCGGCGAGTTCGGCATCTTCCGGCAGACGGGCCCGCTGCCCACCGTCATCGGATTCGTGGGCCTCGAGTACCTGTTCTTCAATCACCTCGGCGTGCAGCTCGAGGCCTCCACCAACATCGCCCAGGCGACGCTCGGCCTGGCGGACGGGGGGCTGGGCAGTGGCCTCAACCTCGATCTCAACGCCGGCATCGTCTGGCACTTCTGAGCCTGGAGCCCACCCTCCCATGCATCCGCGCTGGCGCGTCCTGTCCCTGCTCGTCCTCCTGCTCGCGGGCTGCGAGGACGGCCCTCCCAAGCCCGGCCCCAAGGAGCGGGCGGAGGGCTACTACATCAAGGGCACCACCGAGTACCTCCAGGGCAACTTCGAGCCGGCCCTGGCCTCCTTCGCCTCCATGAAGGAGCTGTCCCCGGACGACCCCCGCCTGCCCGCCGCCCTGGGCGAGGTCTACCTGTCCATGGGCAAGCTCCACGAGGCGCTCGCCCAGTTCCAGCTCGCCCTCCAGCGCGATCCCAAGCGCTCCACCAACTGGAGCCGGGTGGGCTTCATCCATGCCCAGCTCGGTCACTCCGAGGAGGCCCAGAGCGCCCTGCGCAAGGCCCTGGCCCTCTACCCCCGGGACTTCAATGCCCTGGAGCAGCTCGGGGAGTTGGATCTCAAGCGCGGCGAGAAGGACTCCGCCGTGAAGCACTTCCTGCTCGCGGCCGACGCGAGCCCCGACGCCGGCAAGGCCCCGCTCGTGCTGCGCGCCGCCGAGGTGTTCATCGCCGACGGACGCCACGCCGAGGCCCTGTTGATGCTCGGGGAGTGGACGGGCCCCAAGGGCCTGAAGGATCCGGCGTTGCTCTCGGCGCTGGGAGACGAGCAGGTGCGCGCCGGACAACTGCTCCCCGCGGCCGAGTCCTACCGCGAGGCGGCGCGTCAGTCGCCGAGGGATCCCACGCTGTGGGAGCTCGTCGGGGAGATCTACACGCGCCTGGACAAGCCGGGCGATGCGCTCGCTGCCTACCGCGAGTCCCTGCGCGTGAAGGATCGGGCCGTCATCCACGTGGCCATCGCGCGCATCCACCTGGGCCGCGGCGAGCGCGAGGCGGCGCAGGAGGAGCTGGGCAAGGCGCTCGAGACGGTGTCGGGCTCGGACGTGCGCGAGCTCATGGAGCTGGCCGAGCTGCTCTCGACGCTCGGGCGCAAGCCGGACGCGCTGCGCATCCTCACCAACCTGAGCGCCGAGCCGGACCATGCCCGGGACACGGAGCTGCAGCGGCGCACCGCGACGCTCGCCCGGGAGTTGAAGGACGAGGCCGTGGTGCGCGCCGCGTGCGCGCGCCTCGCGGGGGATGGGGGCACGCCCAAGAAGTGCCCCTGAGGGCGGGGCTCAGGCCCCGAGCTCGTCACTGTCCGACGGGAACTTCAGCGTCTGCTCCTCGTCGTTGTCCGAGGGGTACTTCCGCGTCGCGTGTTGTCCCTTCTCGGAGGGCTCGGTTCCCTGACCCTCGAGCAACCGCGCGAAGAAGGGTTTCCGCTTCGTCTCCTGCTTCATGGTGCGCCTCGTTGAGGCGAGGGTTCACTGCCTCGCCGGCCTGGGTGGATGAAGGAGAAACCCGGACCGACGCGGAGAAAGTCGCCGCCCGGCCTCCACGCGCTCTCCCGCCTGGACGGCGGCGTGATGAACCGGGGGCGCGGGGAGGGAAGGCGCACCTACAGGCGGCCGGACGACGCGTACCCGACGAACAGCTCGCTCGTGAGACGCGCGCGGTCCCCTTGCTCGGCCTTGCGGATGTAGTCGTTGAGGACGCGGCCACCCGTGCCCTGGTGCCTGGAGTGGCGCAGGTTCATCCGCGCCCGTCCCACGCCCTTGCCACCCCGGTGCACGAAGACGACGGTGCCGTCGCGGGCCACCGACTCGATGACGCCCACGTGCGTCACCCCGTCGTTGCGCAGGCCATCGCGGTTCCGGTCATACGTCTCGCGGAAGAAGATGATGTCGCCGGGCTGGGGCGCCTTGTGGTGCAGGGCCCCCTTGGCCTGGGCGCGCCGGTACATGGCGCTCGCCGCGTTCTCTCCCGGACGCGTGCCGTGCGAGAGCAGCTCCACGCCCACGGACTGGTAGGCGAGCCGCACCAGTCCCGAACAATCATCCGGCACGTGGTAGGAGGAGAGCGACGCGCCCACGAGGCCCGTGGCGCGCTGGGCCACCCGCCGGCCCCGGGAAGGCCGCACCGCCTTGCGCTTCGGCTTCGCGGGCGTGGACTTCGCGGGCGTGGACTTCTTCGTGACGGTGCCGGACGCGGCGGACGTCGGTTTCGCCTTCACCTCCACCGGCTTCGCGGGCGCGCGGCGCCGCCAGCACGGGAGGAGCAAAGGACACGCCCAGCAGGCAGGCCAGCAGGAGCGGACGAAACGTCATGGCGTTCTGATACGGACCCTCCGCTTCGGGAATTCAAGCTTCCCGCGGCGCGTCCCAGCGGAGCCCGCCCGCCTGGTCATCAGGCGACACGGCGCGGCCTCCGTCTCCTCCCTCCACCCAAGGTAGGCACGATCCGCGCATGACGCGAAAAACGGACCGCGCCATCCGGAAAGGGGAGTGCTCAGTTCTTGCCACCGGGCAGCTTGCGGTACACGCCCACCACCTGGCCGAGGATCATCGTGGAGCGGAAGTCCGCCCGGTTCACGTAGATGGGCTGCATGGTGGCGTTGGCCGGCTGGAAGCGGATGCGATCGCCCTCCGGGTAGTAGCGCTTGACGGTGGCCTCGTCCTCGATGAGCGCCACCACGATGTCGCCGGGCTGCGCCTGCGCCGCCTTGCGCACGAAGAGGTAGTCCCCGTCGAAGATGCCATCGTCGATCATCGACTGGCCCTTGACCCGGAGTGCGAACACCTCGCGCCCGTTGCCCCCCAACAGGAAGCTGTCGATGCGGACCGAGTCCTCCGCGTTCTCCTGGGCGAGCAGGGGCGCGCCGGCGGCCACCTTGCCCAGCAGGGGGACTTCCACCATCCCCGACTCCTTCTTCACTCCCAGTCCCAACAGCAGGCGCGCCCGCTTGGTGGGCACCAGCGAGCGGCTCTGCTGCTCGCCCCGGTTGAGATAGCCCTTGCGCTCGAGCGCCTTGAGGTGATCGTTCACCCCGTTGGTCGAGCGGATGTCCATCTCCTCGCCGATCTCCCGGATGGTCGGCGGGAAGCCCCGCGACTCGGTCTCCTTCACGATGAAGGCGAGGATCTCCCGTTGACGTTCGGTCAGCTCTTCCATGATGCCCGGCTCCCTCGGCTGGTGGGCAACCCACCTGCGAAACAGGCTTTCAGTCCCAGCATGCTCCCTGAACATACGTATAGAGTCAATGCGTTCAAGGGTGCTCCGGCCCTCCGAGGACGGATGCTGAGGGAGCACCCCGGCTGGGCGTAGACTCGGCCAACCGTGTCCGACACCCGACATACCCTGTTGTTGGTCGATGACGAGCCGGATGTCATCGATCTCCTCCAGCGCATGTTCCACAAGCGCTACCAGGTGCTCTCGGCCTCCTCGGGTCGCGAGGCCCTGGAGCTGCTGCGGCGCCACCCCGTGGACGTGCTCATCACCGACCAGCGCATGCCGGAGATGACGGGCATCGAGCTGGTGACGGCCGCGCGCGCCGAGGGCTCGACGTCACGGCGCTGCTGCTCACCGGCTACACCAACCCCGAGGACATCATCGCGGCCATCAACCGGGGGCAGGTCTACCGCTACATCACCAAGCCGTGGGACTTGAACGACCTCGTCTTCACCGTGAAGAACGCGGTGGACTACACCCAGCTGCGGCGCGACAAGGAGCGGCTGTTGCGCCAGCTGCGCCAGCGGGTGGAGGCTCTCGACGTGCTCTACGCGGTGACGCGCGCGAGCGCCGGGGAGCCGCTCGACTACGACGCCATCATCGATCGGGTGCTCGTGGCGGTGTCGCGCGTGCTGCCGTACGACTGTGGCGCGGCCCTCATCGCGGTGGGGTGGGATCGCACGGCCACCCTGCGCCTGCGCTGCCAGGGGCTGGACGTGGGCGAGCAGGCGCTGATCGGCGTCAAGGAGTCCATGCTGTGCGCCTGGAGCACGCGCTCGGGGCTGATGTTGTCCGAGGACCGCGTCATCACCCACGTCGAGGGCAGCACGTCCCCGGACACCGCCGCCCCGGTCGTCTGGGGCAGCCAGCTCACCGTGGCCCTCACCGCCGAGGGCCGTCCGGTGGGCCTCTTGTCGCTCTTCTCCGAGCGCGCGAACGCCTACTCCGAGGAGGATGGCGCGCTGCTCGACACCCTGGCCAACCAGACGGCCGCCGCCATCCAGGCCCTGCGCGCCTCCGAGGAGGCGTCGCGCCAGCGCATCGAGCGCATGGTGCAGTCCATGGCCGATGGCGTGCTGCTCACCGACGAGAAGAACGAGGTGGTGGTGCTCAACCCCGCCGCGCGCCGCCTGCTGCGGCTCGAGGACGGCGCCCTCCGGGACGCCGGACCGCGGCTGCGCGAGCGGCTCGGGTTCGATCCCTTCGAGCTGGTGCACGGCTGGGAGGCGGGCAGCGCCCAGGTGCTGCGCGAGGAGCTCACGCTGGAGGCGCGCACCATCCACACCACGGTGACCCCGGTGCACGACGCGCGGGGCGTGCTGCGCGGCGTGTGCGTGGTGCTGCGCGACGTCACCGAGCAGAAGCAGCTCGAGGAGCGCAAGGACGAGTTCGTCCACATGGTGAGCCACGAGCTGCGCACGCCCCTCACCTCCATCTCCGGCTCGTTGGACCTGGTGCTCAACTTCCTCACCACGGACATGAACGAGAAGCAGCGGCGCTACCTCATGCTCGCGCGCGACTCGACGGAGAAGCTCAACGCCATCGTGGATGACTTGCTGGACCTGGCCAAGTTCGCCAAGGGCCGGCTGCGGATGAACTTCGAGTGGACGCACGTGGACGAGCTGGTGCGCCGCGCGGTGGAGAAGTACGGCCCGGCCTTCCAGGCGCGCGGCGTGACGATGACCACCGCCCTGCCGCAACATGGCCAGCGCGCCCAGGTGGACCCCAACCGCATCACCCAGGTGCTCAACAATCTGCTCACCAACGCCGCCAAGTTCACCCCCGAGGGCGGCCAGATGCGGCTGGCGCTCAAGAGCACCTCGGCGGTGCCCGGCTACTTCGCCCTGTCGTGTTGGAACAGCGGCGAGCCCATCGCCGAGGAGAACCTGGAGCGCATCTTCGACCGCTTCGAGCAGGCGCGCACCCAGGCCAACCGCACCGTGCGCGGCACGGGGCTGGGGCTGGCCATCTGCCGCAACATCGTGCAGGCGCACGGCGGCCACATCTGGAGCGAGCCGTGCGCGGATGGGGTGCGCTTCATCGCGGTGTTCCCCCTGGAGCCCGGCACCGAGCCGCCCCGGCCCGAGGAGCCGGACTCGCCGCGCAAGCAGGACGCCGCGCCGCGCGGCCACCGGTGCTCGTGGAGTCCGATCCGAACATCGCCTTCATCACCAAGGCGCTCTTGCTCGCGCGCGGCTACGCGGTGCGCATCGTGCCCAACGCCGAGGAGGCCCTGTCGCTCGCGCGCACCCAGCCGCTGGACGCGATGCTCGTGGATGCCCGGCTGCCCGTCATCGATGGGCTGCGGCTCACCGAACTGCTGCGGCAGGCTCCACGCACGCGCCTGCTGCCCGTGCTCGTCCTCTCCGCCTTCGACGAGCGCCCGCGCGCCTTCCGGGCCGGGGCGGATGCCTTCCTGTCCATGCCCCTGAGCGCCGAGAGCCGGTGGCCACCGTGGACTCGCTCGTGCTCGGTCGCGCCGGCAAGTCCCAGGGGCGCGTGCTCCTCGCCGACGCCGACGAGAAGATGGCCTCGCTCTGCCACGAGGCGCTCGGCGGCCTCGGCTACGAGGTGCGCGTGGCCACCTCCCTGGCGCTCGCCCACCGCGCCCTGGGCGAGTACCGCCCCGACGTGCTGCTGCTCAACGAGCAACTGCCCGATGGAGATGGCTACCACTTCCTCGAGGAGATCAAGGCCGAGCGCGCCAGCGGCTCCATCTCCGTCCTCTTCCTCGCCCCCTCGGCCGACACGTCCATCAAGGTGCGCGCCCTGAAGCGCGGCGCCGATGACGTGCTCCCCAGGCCCTTCGACGCGTTGACGCTCGGCTCGCGCGTGGAGGCGGTGCTGCGCCGCAAGCAGCGCGAGCGCGGCGCCTCGCCCACCACGCAGCTGCCCGGCCCGGGTGCCATCGAGCGGGAGATCCAACGCCGCCGCGCCGAGCGCACCCCGTTCGCCTACTGCTACCTGGACCTGGACAACCTCAAGGCCTACCAGGACTACTACGGCCTGGCGAAGGCCGATGGCGTCATCCGCCAGACGGGAGATCTCCTGCGCGAGGTGCTCGCGCGCGAGGGGCTGCCCGGCGACTTCCTCGGGCACATGACGGGGGATGACTTCGTCTTCGTCACCTCCGCCGAGAGCGTGGATCGGGTGTGCCAGCGCGCGCTCGAGGTCTTCGATCGGCTCATCCCGCTCTACTACGACAAGCAGGACCGGGAGCGCGGCTACATCGAGACGCAGGGGCGCTACGGGGACACGCGCCGCTGTCCCATCATGAGCGTGTCGGTGGTGGCGGTGCTCAGCGACAGCGTGCCCGGCCAGGCGCTCACGGAGCTGGCGCGGCGGGCCTCGGACCTGAAGAAGCGCGCCAAGTCCATTCCGGGCTCGGTCTACCTGCGCAGTGATCGCGACCAGGCCTTCGTACGCACGAGCGTGGGATGAGACTCTACCAGCAACTCATCCTCTTCATGCTGGCCGCCTCGGTGCTGCCCCTGGCGGCCGTGGGCTTCTCGCTGCTGTCGGAAGCCGAGTCGGAGCTGACTCGCCGCATCGTCTCCGAGCAGGGCCTCATCGCCGAGACCACCGCCGAGGCGCTCTCCGGGGAGCTGATGAAGACGGCGGAGGCGCTCGGGCGCTCGGCGGGACTCATCGACTGGGAGCACATCACCACCCCCGCGGAGTTCGAGGGCGGGCTGAAGCTGCTCTACGGGCAGTCCTACGCGGTGAGCGCGGTGCTGGCGGTCGACGCGGAGGGCAGGCCCCAGGGAGCGCCGCTCTACCAGGCGGAGGGAAGGAACGACCATCCGAGCTTCGAGCCCTCCGCGGCGCTGGCTCTCGCCCAGGCCGTGCCGGTGCGCTCGCTGCGCCAGGCGGAGCGAGGCCAGGTCTTCCTGGGTGGTGTCTACGCGCACCAGCCCTCCGGCCAGACGGCGATGGCCATGGCGGTGAAGCTCGCCGATGGCGAGAACTCCTCCTTCGCGCTCGCCGAGGTCGTCTTCTCCGAGCTGGAGTCGCTCCTGGCGCGGCGCGCGCGGCCCGAGCTCGGACGGCTCGAGCTGGTGAAGGTGTCGTCCGGAAGCATCCTGCTCAGCACCCAGGCCGGACGCCGCTTGCAGTCGTTGGAGCCGGCGCTGGCCGCGCCCCTGGCGGCCGCGAGCGACACGGCGGGGCGGAGCTTCCGGGTGGAGCCGCTCGCCCTGAGGGTGAGCACCGCGCGGGTGCCCCAGGTGCCCGACTTCGCGGTGGTGGTGTCCCTGGACGAGGCGTCCGTGCTGGCCCCGGTGCGCGCCATGCGCCGCACGGTGCTGCTGTTCATCCTGGGGGCCTTCGTGGTGCTGCTCGGCGTGGGGGCGCTCTTCACCCGCCGGATCAACCGCCGGCTGGCCCGCGTGGTGTCCGGCGCCGAGGCGTTCAGCCGGGGCGAGCTGCACCAGCGCGTCCAGGTGGATGGGGATGACGAGCTGAGCGATCTGGCGTCCACCTTCAATGCCATGGGCGGCGAGCTGGAGCGGGCCCGGGAGCGGATGCTGCGCTGGAACGACGAGCTCAAGCTGCGCGTGGACGAGGCCACCGCGGAGCTGAAGACCGCGCAGAGCCAGTTGCTCGAGGCGCAGAAGCTCGCGGCGGTGGGCCAGCTCGGCGCCGGCGTGGCGCACGAGATCAACAACCCCCTGGCCGGCATCCTCGGCAACACGCAGCTGTTGATGCTCGAGCGTGGCGAGAAGGACCCGGACTTCGAGACGCTGCGGAAGATCGAGCTGAGCGCCAAGCGGTGCAAGGACATCACCCAGAACCTGCTGCGCTTCTCCCAGCAACGGGCGCGGCCCGAGCTGCGCCCGGTGGACCTGGGGGGCGTGCTGCGCGACGCACTGTCGCTCACGGAGAACCAGATTCAGGCGGAGGGCATCCAGCTCTCCATGGAGCTGGCGAGCCCGCCCGTGCGGGTGCGGGCGGATCCGGGACACCTGTCGCAGGTGGTGCTGGCGCTGGTGTCCAACGCGCGCACGGCGATGATGAAGTCCGAGCAGCGCCGGCTCACGCTGCGCACCGGGGAGCGAAACGGGCAGGGCTTCCTCGAGGTGGAGGACACGGGCAAGGGGATTGCTCCGGAGCACCGCTCGCGCGTCTTCGAGCCCTTCTTCACCACCAAGGACGTGTGGAGCAACGTGGGCCTGGGCCTGTCCGTCGCCTGGCGGGTGGTGAGCGAGGCGGGGGCTCCATCGAGCTGCGCACGGAAGTGGGGCAGGGCACCTGCTTCACCGTGTGGCTGCCCAAGGCGTGAGGCGCGCCTCTTGATGCGGGAGCCGAGCGGAGCACGGAGGAGGGGCAATGAGAGTGCTTGTGGTAACCATGACCATAGTGGTGATCAACGCGGGATGTGCTCACACTGAACGGACTGAATCCCGGAGCCATGTGATTTCCGAGAGCGCGGAGGGTCTCGGCACTGGCCTTGGAACTGGTGGTGCGGCGCCGATATCTGTCAGGAGGAACTCGAAAAGTGCATGAAGACCTGCTGGGAGAAGCGGCAATGGCCGTACCCTCACAGCAAGGAACAGGCTGGCTGGTACTACAAACGCTGCACCGCTGACTGCAACCGGCAATTCACGGACTGCGAAGAGGAATTCGAAGAGGCAGAGCGCTCGCGGAAAAAGCAGCTCGAATTTTCCCGCATGAACGAAGCTCTTGAATGGCTCGGGGAACACAAGGCCGAGGTGGCGCTGGGAACCATCGTCATTGTCGCTGGCGCGGCCTTCATCGTCACGACAGGTGGTTCTGGCGCGCTGCTCCTGGCTCCGCTTGCTCTCTAGGTCCGGAGATCGAGATGATCTACAACCACAATTTCGACGCCGATTCCGTCTTCGAAGTCCTGCGCACCATCAACGAGAAGTACCCGGAGGGCTCGCCAGAGGACGAGGCACTGCGAATCGCCGCGGTGGCGCTGTTCTACGTGCGTGAGTCCCAGAAGCTGGACGACTACCGGGAGTTCTTTCGCTCGTTCTACACGCCCGCCATCGACTACATCGTCGTCTCCCAGACGTTCGCGACGAGAGAAGAGGCGGACGCGTGGCTCGGCGGAGGAGCGGCGAGCGAGGGTGCTCTCGTCAGGATCGCGGGCCAGGGCTTCCAGGTCATGCCCGAGCGAAGGGGACCGGGCTTGCGGTTCGTCAGGATGCCCCTGCCGGAAGAATTGATGAAGAACGAGCCGCCGAAGGCGGAGTAGGCGGGTGACCCGGATCATCTGTTCATGTCACCCGAGTGCAGTTGGAACATCATGCTCTCAGTGTAGGCAATGACCGAGAGTACTGGCGTGAGTGAAGGAGCTGGAAGCGCAGGTGAAGGTGCTCACTCGCCGCGTGGCGGAACTGGAAGCACGCCTGAGGCGGAACTCCACCAATACCTCCAAGCCGCCGTCGTCGGACTCTCCTGGAGTGCGGCGCCCACCGCGAGAGCCCACGGGGCGGCGTCCAGGCGGCCAGCCCGGCCACGAATCGCACCTGCGGGAGTTGCTCCCGCCGGAGCAGGTCGACCGGTTCATCGAGGTGCCCGCCCCGGAGCGGTGCACCCGCTGCAATGGGAAGTTGGAGGGAGGGCAGCGGCAGGTGCTCCGGCACCAACTGGTGGAAATACCTCCGCCGAGCTGCGCACGGAAGTGGGGCAGGACACCTGCTTCACCGTGTGGCTGCCCAAGGCGTGAGCGGGAAATCCTCAAGGGTCCCAGCGGTTTAGCGACTTCCCTGTGCGAGGGTCCACCCGGGTCCAGGTGAGTCCACCCGAAGTGGGTACCGGGGGGTCCTGGCCAGGGAGCGGGCGGGCATCTCCGCGATTCCCGGAAGGGCGTCGGACTGCTACATGTCCACGCTTGCCATGAGCCTCGTCATCGCCCAGGACATCTGCCTTTCCTACGGGAAGAAGGTTCTCTTCGACAGTGAAAGCTTCTCCATCGGACCCAAGGACCGTATTGGCCTGGTGGGCGCCAATGGCACCGGCAAGAGCACGCTGATGAAGATGCTGGCCGGAGTGCAGCAGCCCGATTCGGGGACGTTCACCTACCGTCGCAAGGCACGGGTGGGTTACCTGCCCCAGGAGCTGGCGGGCCTGCCCGAGGGCACGGTGGTGGACGCCGTGCTGAGCACGGTGCCCGGCCGGGACTCGCTGGAGGCGCGCCTGCAGGAGACGGAGGTGGCGCTCGCCGCGGCCACGGGCCAGGAGGAGCAATTGGAACTGGCCCAGTCCCTGGCGGACCTGCATGCCGAGCTGAGCCAGTTCGAGGAGCACTACGGCAGACATCACGCCGAGCGCATCCTCAAGGGCCTGGGCTTCCGGGATGCGGACCGGCCAAGCCCACGGGGGCGCTGAGTGGCGGTTGGAGGATGCGCGCGGCATTGGCGGGACTGTTGTTGCAGGATCCGGATCTGTTGCTGATGGACGAGCCGACCAACCATCTGGACGTGCCGACGCTGGCGTGGTTCGACGGCTTCCTCAAGCGCTCGAACAAGGCGTTGGTGCTCATCTCCCACGACCGGGACTTCCTCAACCGGCAGGTGGACAGGGTGCTGTCACTGGAGGTGGAGGGGCTGCGCTCCTACGTGGGCAACTACGACGCGTACAAGAAGCAGCGGGCCGAGGAGGCCGAGCAGCTCAAGGCGCAGGCGGAGAAGGTGGAGGCGCGCAAGGCGGAGCTGCAGGGGTTCATCGATCGATTCAGGGTGACGAAAGCCAGTCAGGCGCGGAGCCGGGCGAAGATGTTGGAGCGGTTGGAGGAGGTGCGGGTGCTGGAGGAGCGGGCCACCATGCGCTTCCGCTTCCCCGAGGTGGAGCGCTCGGGCAAGGACGTGGTGCTGCTGGAGGGCATCCAGAAGCGCTACGGGGAGACGGTGGTGTACTCGGGTCTGGACGCCCGGGTGGAGCGCGGCCAGCGCATCGCCGTGGTGGGCGCCAATGGCGCGGGCAAGACGACGCTGCTCAAGATCATGGCGGGGGAGCTGGAGCCGGACGATGGGACGGTGACGCCGGGGCACAACGTGATCATGGGGTATTACGCGCAGCACCACGCGGACAAGCTGGACAAGCGCAACACCATCATCAAGGAAGTGCGCCCGCTGGCGGCGGACAAGCCGGAGAGCTTCGTGCGCGGGGTGCTCGGCTCGTTCATGTTCTCGGGCGATGACGTGGACAAGCCCGTGGGCGTGCTCAGCGGTGGAGAGCGGGCGCGCGTGGCACTGGCCAAGCTGCTGCTGGTGCCCTCCAACCTGCTGCTCATGGACGAGCCCACCAACCACCTGGACCTGGACTCGACGGAGATGCTCATCGAGGCGCTCAAGGGGTATGGGGGGACGCTGGTGTTCGTGTCCCACAACCGCAGCTTCGTGAACGGGCTGGCGTCACACGTCTGGGACGTGGTGGGCGGCAAGGTGGAGCGGCACCCGGGCAACCTGGACGATTACCTCCACCACCAGGAGCAGCATCGGCTCGTGCAGGAGACCGCGGGCCCAGGCGAAAAGCCGGCGGAGAAGGCCTCCACGGCGGGGATGTCGGAGACGGAGCGCAAGCGGATGGAGGCCGAGGCGCGGCGCAAGCGCGGCGCCGTGGAGGGCCCCATCAAGAAGGAGATCGCGAAGCTGGAGGCGGAGATCTCCACGCTGGAGGCGGCGCAGAAGGAGCGCGCGGCCCAGTTGGCGGATCCGGTGCTCTACAACGACTTCGCCAAGGCCAAGCCGCTGATGGACATGCACCGCGAGGGGGATGAGCAGCTGGCGCGGCTCTACGCCCAATGGGAGGTGGCTCAGGAGAAGCTCGCCGAAGTCTCCGCGGTCCCCTGATCCCACGGTTCCAAGGCACGCACGGGGCTGGTACATATGAGCTCCAATGAGCCTCGTCATCGCCCAGGACGTGTATCTCGCCTATGGTGAGAGGGTCCTCTTCGACCATGAAAGCTTCACCATCGGGCCCCAGGATCGCATCGCCCTGGTGGGCGCCAATGGCACCGGCAAGAGCACGCTGATGAAGATGCTGGCCGGGTTGCAGCAGCCCGATTCGGGGACGCTCACCTACCGGCGCAGGATGCGCATCGGCTACCTGCCCCAGGAATTGGCGGGTCTGCCCGAGGGCACGGTGGTGGACGCCGTGCTGAGCACGGTGCCCGGCCGGGACGCGCTGGAGGCACGGCTGCGCGACACCGAGACCGCGCTCGCCACCGCCACCCAGGAGGAGCAGCAGTTGCAGCTGGCCCAGTCCCTGGCCAACCTCCATGCCGAGCTCAACGCCTTCGAGGAGCTCTTCGGCCGCCACCGCGCCGAGCGCATCCTCAAGGGCCTGGGCTTCCAGGACGCCATGCTGCACAAGCCCACCAGCGCCCTGAGCGGTGGCTGGCGCATGCGCGCCGCCCTGGCCGGCCTGCTGTTGCAGGACCCGGACCTGTTGCTCATGGACGAGCCCACCAACCACCTGGACGTGCCCACCCAGGCCTGGTTCGACGACTTCCTGCGCCGCTCCTCCAAGGCCCTGGTGCTCATCTCCCACGACAAGGACTTCCTCAACCGGCAGGTGGGCCGCGTGTTGGCCCTGGAGGTGGAGGGCCTGCGCTCGTACGTGGGCAACTACGACGCCTACAAGCGCCAGCGCGCCGAGGAGACCGCCCAGTTGCAGGCCCAGGCGGAGAAGGTGGAGGCGCGCCGCGCGGAGCTGCAGTCCTTCATCGACCGCTTCCGTGTCACCAAGGCGCGCCAGGCCCAGAGCCGCGCCAAGATGTTGGAGCGGCTGCAGGAGGTGCAGGTGCTGCAGGAGCGCGCGCGCATGCACCTGCGCTTCACCTCCGTGGAGCGCTCGGGGCGGGAGGTGTTGAAGCTGGAGGAGTGGGCAAGCGCTACGGCGACACGGTGGTGTACGCGGGCTTGAAGGCACGGGTGGAACGGGGCCAGCGCATCGCGGTGGTGGGCGCCAACGGCGCGGGCAAGACGACGCTGCTCAAGCTCATGGCGGCGGAGCTGGAGCCGGACGTGGGGCTGGTGGAGTTGGGGCACAAGGTGGTGCGCGGCTATTACGCCCAGCACCACGCGGACAAGCTGGACAAGCGCAACAGCATCCTGGAGGAGGTGCGGCCCCTGGCGGAGGGACGGCCGGAGAGCTGGGTGCGCGGCGTGCTGGGCGCCTTCCTCTTCTCCGGGGATGACGTGAACAAGCCCGTGGGGGTGCTCAGCGGTGGCGAGCGGGCGCGCGTGGCGCTGGCCAAGCTGCTGCTGCGGCCTTCCAACCTGCTGCTGCTGGACGAGCCCACCAACCACCTGGACCTGGAGTCGACGGAGCGGCTGGTGGAGGCGCTGCGGGGCTACGAGGGGACGCTGGTGTTCGTGTCGCACAACCGCGGCTTCGTCAACGCCCTGGCGACGCAGGTGTGGGACGTGGTGGGGGGCAAGGTGGAGGTGCACCCGGGCAACCTGGATGAGTTCCTCTTGCGCCAGGAGCAACAGCGGCTCGTGCCGACGCTCATGAAGCTGGATGAGCGCCGGTCGAACCGGAGCGGCCCCCGGCGGAGGTGACGGGTCATGCGCCGGCGCGCGCCCCGCGTGCGAGGCCTCGTCCACCCTTCGCAGGAAGGGCTTGAGCGCGTGGGCGAAGCGCTGGGGCTGTTCCAGGTGCGCCATGTGGGAGGCGTCGTCGATCACCACCAGCTCGGCCTTGGGCAGGGCCTGGCTGTAGCGCCCGCACAGGCGGGGGGAGGTGAAGTCATGCTGGCCGCAGAGGAGCAGGGTGGGGGTGCTCAGCGCGGGCAGGTGCTCGAGCCGCTCGTAATTGCGCAGGGTGCCCGTCACCCGGAACTCGGTCTTGCCCCATAGCGCGTCCCGGACGTGCGCGTTGGTGTTGGTCGAGGCATCCATCAACTCGTCGGGCCAGGGGCTCACCCGGCACATCCACTGCTCGGCGAAGTACAGGTTCGCCTCGAGCAGCTCGAGCGAGGAGGTGGGTCCTCCGTTGAGCGACAGCATCAGCGGACGGGAGATCTCGGCGGGCATCTTCGCCAACAGCTGCTGCATCTCCAACTGGTGCTGCCGGACGCTCAGGACCGGGGAGACCAGGACCAGCCCCCCGAAGCGCCTTCGGCTTCGTCAGGGCGTAATCACAGGCGATCATGCTGCCAGCCGAGTGCGCCAGGAGATGGAAGGCACCGAGTTGCAGGTGCCGCACCAGTGCCTCCAGCTCCGCGACGAAGCGCTCGAGACGCCAGAGCGATGCATCCTCGGGCTGGTCCGAGCGGCCACAGCCCAGCTGATCGTAGACGATGACGGGATGCTCCGGGACCAGGGCGGCCAGGGATCTCAGGTAGTCATGGGGCGTTGCCGGCCCGCCGTGGACCACCAGGATCGGCGTGCCCATGGCCGTGGCATTGAGCTGCTCGTACCAGATACGACCCCTGGCACGGCGCAGTGGCCCGAGACCGGGCCACGCGAGGTCCGCGCATACACATCCGGCTGGCCCGTCTGGCCCTCCAGCGCCTTCGTGGGGCTCAGGCTCGTTCTGGAAAAATCGGCGCTCATCAGGCGGTCTCCTTCAATGACGCGGCAAGGGGGGTGAGCTGAGCGCGGCGGCGATATGGGCCACGTTCGGCAGGGCGTTCATGCTGAGGTGATTGCCAGGCACCGGGATCTCCTGGCAGTGCCCCAGGGCGAGCTTCTTCCAGTACGCGTACTGACCCGTGGGGAACTCCGCGATCGGCTCCTGGTGGGAGAAGAACAGGATCGGTCCCGCGTAGGGCTCCGGGACGTAGCGCTGCATGAGCTCGCCATGGCGCTGCCGGTCTGGATGAAGCGGGGCAGGAAGTCGGCGGACAGCATGTCCTCGAAGGCCGTGCCACGGGCGCAGCCGGCCAGGTACTGGATCTTCTCCTCCAGGCTCGGCAGGGCATTCAGCCGCTCCCGGGAGAAGGGCAGCCCGCCCAGGCCGTACCGGGCCAGGTAATCCAGTGTCTCCAGCTCATCCATGGCCTTGGGCAGGTTGCCCCGCGCCGGGCTGTCGATCAGCACCAGCTCCGGAGCGACGCCGTGGCGTCGCGCGAGCAGCCCCGCCATGTGGTAGGCCACGATGCCTCCGAACGAGGAGCCGCCCAGCCGGTAGGGCGGGTGGATGCCCTGGGTCTCCAGCAGCGCGACATAGGCGTCGGCCATCGCCTCGATGCTGTCGAAGGGGCGCCTCCATCGAGCATGGGCGAGCGGATCGCGTAGACCGGCTGCTCCGCGGGCAGACACCGGGCCAGCTCCCGGTAGAAGTACACGTCGCCGCCGATGGGATGCACCAGCACCAGCGGCTCGGCGTCGGGGCGGCCCTTCTTGATCACCACCAGGGTATTGCCGGAGGAGCCCTGGCCGTCCAGGTGCTGTCGCAGGCGCGCGGAGATGGCCCGGATGCTGTGCCGCTCCAGGCTCATGAACTCCAGCTTCAGGCCCAGACGTCGCTCGATGGCGGCGACCAGCCGGACCGCGGTCAGCGAATCGCCTCCCTGCTCGAAGAAGTCATCGTCGAGCCCCGCCTCGCGCACGCCGAGCAGTTGACGCCAGATGTCCGTGATCGCCTGGGTCAGCCCCTCATCGCCCAGGGACTCGGGAGTGGTCGCGGGCGCGAGCGCGAGGGGGCGGGTCTGGCCTTGTTCGCCGTGCCGATCCAGTGCTCCTGACGGGCGAAGGCATAGGGCGGCAGCCGGACGCGATCCCGGGCGCTCAGCCCGTAGTAGGCCTCGCTGTCGATGGCATGACCCGCGGCCCAGAGCTGGCCCAGGGCGGTCAACAGGCTGGCGCCGGAGCGCTCCGCGTGTTCGGCCCGTGGCTGCGTGGGCAGCACCCGGGCCAGGCCCCGCGACGGATGGCGCTGCGCCAGACGGGTGAGGATCTGGCTCGGTCCCACTTCGAGGCACGTGGCCTGACGCAGGCGCGGCTCCTCGAGCAGGGTGGTCAAGCCCTGGTGGAAGCGCACCGTCTGGCGCAGGTGCTGGGTCCAGTAGCGCGGCGTGGTCACCTCGGCCGGATCGGCCCAGCCTCCCGTCAGATTGGAGATGAAGGGCAGCCGCGGCGGCTGGAGCCGCAGCCGCGCCACCCGCGCCTGGAAACGTTCGAGCACCGGCTCGAGCAGACGCGAGTGGAAGGCATGCGACACCTTCAACGGCTTGCACTCCACCCCGTCCCGGGCCAGCTCGGCGGCGATGCGCTCGATGGCTTCGGCGCCACCGGCCAGCACGCAGCTGCCCGCGTCGTTGATCACCGCGATGTCGAGCCCGAAGCGCTCCGCCCATGGCCGCAGGGCCTCGGCGTCGCGGGGCACCGCGAGCATCCGGCTCTCGGGCAGACTGGCCAACAGCCGGCCGCGCTCGAGCACCAGCAGGAGCGCGTCCTCCAGGGAGAACACCCCGGCCAGACAGGCGGCCACGTACTCGCCCAGGCTGTGGCCGATCATCGCCGCCGGCTGGATGCCGAGACCGATGAGCCATTGCGCCAGGGCGTACTCGAGGATGAACAGCGCCGGCTGGGTCAACTGCGTGTGGTGGACGCGCTCGGTCCAGCCGAGGAGATCCTCCTCACCGAGCTCGCCGGACACGTGGGGCCGGAGGATGGCCAGGCAGCGGTCGACCTGCTCCCGGAAGCGCGGCTCGCTCTCATACAGCTGACGGCCCATGCTGGGGTATTGGGCGCCCTGGCCGGGGAACATGAAGACCACCGGCCCGCCTTCCGGAGCGAGCTGTAGGCTCGGCTGGGGCGTGGTGAGGGCCTGGATCAGCGACTCCCGGTCGGCCCCGACCACCACGCGGTGGTGGGTGAAGCGCTGGCGGCTCACTTGCAGTGTGTAGGCCACCCGGTCCAGCGCCAGCTCCGGATTCGCCCGCAGGTGCGTGGCCGGGCGAGTGGCCTGCTGCTCCAGGACCTGGGCGCTGTGCGCCGACAGCACCAGCAGGTGCTGGCCCTGGCGCCCCTTGGGTCCGTCGCCACGGGGCGTGTTGCCCGGCGCCTGCTCGACGACGACGTGGGCGTTGGTGCCGCCGATGCCGAACGAACTCACTCCGGCACGCAGCGGTCCCTCTCCCGTCCAGGGCCTGGTCTCGGTGTTGACGTAGAAGGGGCTGTTCGTGAAGCCCATGCGCGGGTTGGGTTCCTTGAAGTGCAAGGTGGGCACCATCGTCCGGTTCTCGAGGCAGAGAACGGTCTTGATCAAGCCGGCGATGCCGGCGGCCACGTCGAGGTGGCCGATGTTGGTCTTCACCGAGCCCAGTGCGCAGTAAGGCGCGGGGCAGGGCGTGTCACCGAAGGCGGCCTTGAGTCCCTCGAACTCGATCGGATCACCCAGCACGGTCCCGGTGCCGTGGGCCTCGATGTAGCTGATGCTCTCGGGGCGGATGCCCGCCTTGCGGTGCGCGGCGCGGATCACATCGGCCTGACGCTTCTGGCTGGGGGCGGTGTAGCCAATCTTGTTGCGTCCGTCGTTGTTGATGGCCGTGGCCTTGATCACCGCGCGGATCTCGTCGCCGTCGGCGAGCGCCCGCGCCAGGGGCTTGAGGACCACGAGCCCGACGCCTTGTCCCTCCAGAGTGCCCTGCGCCGCGCTGTCGAACGCCCGGCACTTGCCGTCGGGCGAGAAGATGAGGCCCTCCTGGTAGAGGTAGCCCTCCTTCTCCAGCTTGCCAATGGAGACGCCACCGGCCATGGCGATGTCGCAGTCGCCGGCCTGCAACGCCAGACGGGCACGGTGCACCGCCACCAGCGAGGACGAGCAGGCGGTCTGCACGGTCACCGCGGGACCGGTCAGGTTCAGCTTGAAGGCGACCTTGGTACACAGGAAGTTCGCCTGCGTGTTGATCATCACCTGGTACTGGCTGGGCAGGTCTCCCTCGCCCAGGGCTGGCTGGATGTAGGCGCTCTCGTAGTTGTTCTGACCCACGCCCGCGTACAGGCCGATCTCCCCCGGATAGGTGGAGGGGTTGCAGTGGGCGTCCTCCAGGGCATGCCAGGCGCACTCGAGGAACAGGCGGTGCTGGGGATCCATGAGCTCGGCCTCGCGGGGCGAATAGCCGAAGAACGCCGCATCGAAGCTCTTGAAGTCCCGCAGCCGGCTCTGCGCCCTCACGTAGCCGGGCCGATCCAGGAGGCTGGCCGGCACGCCCGCCTCGAGCAGCTCGTCACGGCCGTAGTACTGGGTCGCCTCGCGGCCAGAGACGAGGTTGTCCCAGAACTCCTCGAGATCGTCGGCCATGGGGAAGCGGCCGGCCATTCCGATGATGGCGATGTCCTGCTGCCCCACCGGTGCCGCGGCTCGCTCCGGCTGGGGCGCGACCGCGTCGGGCCGGGCCACGGGGGCCTGAAGGTGCTCGCTGAGCGTGGCGATGGTCGGGTACTTGAACAGCTCGACCATGCTGACGCGCTCACGCAAGGCCTCGGGCAGCCGCATGTAGAGCTTGGTGAGCAGGATGGAGTTGCCACCCAGCTCGAAGAAGCGCTCATGGATGCCGACCTCCCGCAGTCCGAGCAGCTCCTTCCAGAGCTCCGCGAGCTGGGTCTCCAGCTCCCCACGCGGCGGCGTGCGGGTCTTGGACTGGACCTTGCCCGGCAGGGGCAGGGCCTTCACGTCCAGCTTGCCATTGACCGTCAACGGCAGCTGCCGCAGGTGCAGCAGGGCATTGGGCAGCATGTACTCCGGCAGCAGCGTCGCCAGATGCGCCGTCAGGGCGCCTTCGTCCAACGCGGCCTCGGACACGTAGTAGCCGAGCAGGAGTTGATCCGCCGAGTTCGTCCCGCCCTGGGCGGAGCCCAGGCTGGCGATCCGCGCGAGTCCCTGCTTCACGCCGGGGAAGCGGGCGATGGCGCTCTCGATCTCCCCCAGCTCGATCCGGTGGCCCCGCAGCTTGATCTGGTTGTCCAGCCGGCCCAGGAACTCGATCTCTCCGTCCTCCCGCCAGCGCGCCGGGTCGCCCGTCTTGTACAGCCGCGCGTTGCGCTGGGCACGACGCTCGTCCTCGCTCCGGAAGGGATTGTCGATGAAGCGCTCGGCCGTCAGCTCGGGGCGGTTGAAGTAGCCCCGTGCCACGGCCTCTCCGCCGATGTGCAGCTCACCGATGGCACCAATGGGCAGCGGCCTGAGCTGGGCATCGAGGATGTAGGCCTTCTCGTTCGCCAGCGGCCGGCCGATGGTGACGGACGTGGCCTTCTCGAGCGGCGTGTCGAGATAGGACCGGGAGGTCGACCAGATGGTGGTCTCGGTGGGGCCGTAGACGTTCACCAGTGGCAGTCCGTGCCGCAGGGCCTTGTGCAACAGCTGGCGCTCGAGCTTCTCGCCTCCCACGAGCAGCTTCGTCGTGGGGCTGGGCACGAGCGTGTCCAGCTTCATCTCCAGCAGACTCGGCGTCATCTGGACGAAGTCGTAGGCCGCGCAGTCCAGGCGGGTGAACAGGTGATCGCCCAGGTGCAGATACCCGCCGCTGAGCAGGGTCAAGCCGTACTCCAACCCGAAGATGTCGAAGACATACCGGGTCATGCTGTAGGTGCACAGCGGGCCCGGAGCGGGGAAGTACTGCTCGCGCAGGGCGCGAATCGTCCCCATGTAGGCGCGGTGCTCGATCATCACGCCCTTGGGCTGACCGGTGGTGCCCGAGGTGTACAGGATGTAGGCGAGATGCGCGGGAGTGACGGGGCGCGCGAGGTCGGCCGCGTCTCGTGTGCTCCAGGGCGCGGGGTCTCCATCCAGGGCGAGCGTGGTGAGGGACGGAGCGATCCGCGCCAGCCGCTGCTGATACTTCGTCTGGGTCAGGACCAGCCGGACCCGGCTGTCCTCGAGGATGCGCGCGATGCGCTCGTCGGGGTAGTCGGGCTCGAGCGGAATGTAGGCGGAGCCCGCCTTGAGGATCGCCAACAGGCCGATCATCGTGAACTCGCCGCGGTCCACGAGCAGGAGCACCGGCTCCTCGGGACGGAGCGGTTGGAGCTCGAGCGCGTGGCGCGCGACCTGGTTGGCGTAGCCGTTGAGCTGGCGGTAGCTCAGGGAACGGCCCTGGGTCTTCAGGGCCACGGAGTCGGGAGTGGCCGCGGCACGGGCCTCGAAGGCCTGGTGGATCGTCAGCTCATGGCCCAGCTCGCTCTCGGTGGCGTTCCAGTGCCGCAGCAGCCGTTCCGCTTCCCGCTCGGGAAGCAGCGTCAGCGTGGCGCTGCCGCGCTCCAGGTCGCCCTTGAGCTGTCCGAGGATCCATTCGACGCAGGTGAGCAGGCGCTCGATCGCCGCGGGCTCGAACAACTCCTCGGCGAAGTCGAGGTGCCAGACCATGCCGCCCTGGTGCTCGCCCACCGAGACCACGAGCGGATAGTCCCGCTTCTCGTAGCGGGCCTTGAACACGGCGTTGAGCAGCCGGTCATGCTCGGCGTTGCCGCCGTTCGGATAGTTCTCGTAGATGAACAGGCTGTCGAACAGCCGCTCTCCGTTGCGCTGCAGGCTCGCCAGATCGATGGTGCTGCGCTGGTTGATCTCGTTGATGTCGTCCTGGAGCCGGTGCAGCTCCTCCAGCAGGGTGGTGGAGGCCGCGGGCGGGTGGGACACCCGGAGCGGGAGCGTGTTGAGGTGCAGGCCGACGGAGCGGTCGATGTGATCCACCGGCAGATCACGTCCGGCCACCACGGTGCCCACCACCGTCTGCGCGCAGCGCCCGAACACGCTGAGCGCCTTGTGCCAGGCGAACTGCAACAGGACGTTCAGGGTGACACCGGAGCCGCGCGAGGTGGCGCGCAGCTCGTCGAGCCGCGCCGGGTCGAGTGACAGGTTGCGCTGGCCCTGCTGATGCACACGCTTGCACTGGGCGATGTCGGTGAGGGTGCGGCCTTCGCGCAACAGGCCGCCGAGGTCACAGCCGCCCTCGAGTCCATTCAGGTAGTCACGCCAGAACGCCTCGTGCTCACGGGTGTGCCGCTGCAGGTAGCGCTGGCTCGCGGGGTAGCTGTCCAGCGGCATCTCGCACGGCCTGCCCTCCTTCAGGGCCAGATAGAACGCGTGCAGGGTGTCCAGCAGGAGCGGACTGCTCCAGCCATCGAGGATGGCGTGGTGGGTGTTGAAGAGGCAGGTGTAGCGCTGGGGGCCGCGCTTGAGCAGGTAGACGCGGAACAGGCTTCCCGCCGCCAGGTCATAGGGCGTGGTCCTGTCCTGCTCGAGCAGCCGCTCGAAGGCCTCATCCTGTCTGGCGGGAGCAAGGCCGCTGAGGTCCTCGTAGTGCCAGTGCAACTGGCCCCGCCGATCGATGATCTGCAGCAGCTCCTCGCTCCAGTCGAAGCGCAGACGCAAGCTGCCATGGGCCTGCTGGGTCAGGCTCCATGCCTGCTCCAGGAGTGCCGGGTCGAGCGCGCTCTGATACTCCCAGACCGCCTGCACCCGGTACGCCTCGTCCACGTGTCCCTGTTGCAGGGCGTGATAGATGAAGCCCTGCTGCAGGCTGTTGGCCAGGAACACCTCTTCGATGTCCCGCTCGGCCTGCAAACGCGCCAACAGCGCGGGGGAGATGCGCAGGTCGAGATCGCTGACGGTCAGGTAGCGGCGCGAGCACTCGGCGGTGCGCTGGATCAGCTCCGACAGGGCCGCTTCGAACGCCTGGGCCGGGCGTCGCGTCAGCTCCTGTCCGCCGCGGCAGGACAGCTGGAAGCGCAGCTGCCCACCGAGGACCATGCCCGCGAGGTTGATGTCATAGGGCAGCACGTTGTCCGAGTGCAGCGCGATACCGCTGGGCTCGTTCACGATCTGCCAGGGGCCACTGGCCCGCTCGTCCTGACCGAACTGCCCGAGGTAGTTGAAGCAGATGCGTGGCAGCCGCGACAGGGGATAGCCGAACAGGGCGCCAAACCCCAGACCCTTGTTGGGGATGCCGCGCTGCATGTCCTTGATCGCCTTGAGGCTGTCGATCGGATCCTCGTGGGTGCTCAGCCGCACGGGGAACATGCTGGTGAACCAGCCGAGGGTGCGGCTGATGTCCAGGCTGGCATCGATGTCCTCGCGGCCATGGCCCTCCATCACGACGTGATGCACCGGATCGCCGGTGACGGCGCGCAGGGCGTGGGCGAAGGCGGTCAGGAGCAGATCGCCCACCTGGGTGTTGTAGGCCCGCGGGCTGTCGCGCAGGAGCTGGCGGGTCTTCGCCTCGCTGAAGACGATGGGAAGCTCGCTCGGCGGAGCGTCGAGCCGAGGCGCGGTGCCGGGTTGGTGGTCGGCGAGCACGCCGTCCCAGTAGGCGCGTTCCGCGTCGTGCGTCCGGGCGTAGCCGGCCATGGCCTCCACCCACTGGCGGAAGCTGCTGCCCTTGGCTCCGAGGGTTCCCCCTCCCGCGAGCGTGGCCAGATCCTCGGTCAGGATGCGCCAGCTGACGGCATCGACGATGAGGTGATGCAGGGCGAAGAACACCCGGCTGCTGCCGTCCTGATAGCCCTCGAGGTAGCCGAAGGCGTGGGTCGGTCCCTGCTCCAGATCGAAGCCACTCTGCCACTCGGTCAACCGCGCCTGGAGGGCCTGCTCGAACTCGGGGCTGCCCTCGGGTGCGCCCAAGGTGCGGACATCCAGGCACTGGAGCGAGGGCGGCGGGGTGCTGGCGGCATGGAACTGCACGGGCTGGCCCGCCGGCGTCAGCCGGTAGCGCAGGCTGAAGACGTCGTGCTGGGCGACCAGGGTCCGCAGCCAGCCCCGGAGTTGCTCGAGGGGTAGCGCGGGCGTCTTCACCAGGAAGGACTGGTTCCAGTGGTGGCCACGCGGGAAGCGGTTGTCGAAGAACCAGGTCTGGATGGGCAGCAGGGGCACCTCGCCCTGGAGGGGACCCTGCTCTCCGCGAGTGCCCGGGGCCGCCTGCGCCACGGCGCCACGCAGGACCTGGTCGTAGAAGCGCTCGATGGTCTTGTGCGCGAAGATGTCACGCACGCTGAGCTTCACCCCGAAGTGCTGCCGCAGCCGCCCCACCAGCTGGATGCTGACGATGCTGTCCATGCCCAGGCGCAGCAGATCATCACGAATGCCCAGCTGCTCCTCGGGGATGCCGAGGATCCGGGCCCAGATCGCCCTCAGCTGCGCCTCGCGCTCGTCCCGGGGGGCCACGCGCTGGCCGCCGTGACCGAAGCCGGGCTCGGGCAGGGCCTTGCGGTCCAGCTTGCCATTGGCGGTGAGCGGCAGGCCCTGCAGGTGCACCAGCGCCGCGGGCACCATGTACTCCGGCAGGCTGGCGGCCAGTTGTTCGAGCAGGGTCTTTTCATCCAGCGGCTGCTCCGACACGTAGTAGCCCACCAGCGCCTGCACGCGGCTGCCCGCCTGCGCCTGCTCCTTGACCAGCACCACGCTCTGCTTGATGTCCGGATGGCGAAGCAGGGCGTTCTCGATCTCGCCCAGCTCGACCCGGTGTCCGCGCAGCTTGACCTGGAAGTCGTTGCGGCCGAGGAACTCGATGTACCCGTGCGCCGACCAGCGCCCGAGGTCACCCGTCTTGTACAACCGGCCCAGGGTCGGATGCGTGAGGTAGCGCGCGCGTCAGCGTCTCGTCCCGCCAGTAGTTGAGCGCCACGCCCATGCCGCCGATGAAGATCTCACCCGTGACCCCCACCGGGCAGTGCTGCAGGCTGTCGCTGAGCACGTACATCTTCTGGTTGGGCATCGCCACGCCGTAGGGGATGCTGGTCCACTCGGCGGGTACGCTCTCGACCGGGTACCAGATGGACCAGATGCTGCCCTCGGTGGCGCCGCCCATGCTCATGATCTCGGCATTGGGCGCGATGGCCTTGAGCTGGTTGGGCAGCCGCGTGGGGATCCAATCCCCGCTGAGCATGAAGACCCGCAGCGACTGGGAGGTCTTGCCTCCATGCTGCAGGGCATCCACCAGGAGGCCCGCCAGCTGGGGCACCGTGTTCCAGAGGGTGATCTGCTCGCGCTCGACCGCCTCCAGCCAGGCGGAGGGATCCTTCGTGGAGGCCGGCGGCACGAAGACGATCTGCCCACCGGCCGCCAACAGGCCGAAGAGATCATAGACGGAGAGATCGAAGCTCAGCTCCGAGAGCGCCAGTACCTTGTCCTCCGCGGTCACCGTGAAGCGCTGGTTGACCGCGTGGATGGTGTTGAGCGCGCCCCGGTGGGAGATGGTCACGCCCTTGGGCTTGCCCGTGGAGCCAGAGGTGAAGATCACATAGGCCACCGCATCGGGAGAGACCCGAGGCAGCGCGCCCTCCGGCACCACCGTCTCCGCGGTCTGGGTCAGCAGCTCCTCCATCACCAGCAGGCGGTACTTGCCTTGGAGCTGGGCCTGGACCTCGGCGTTGTCGTACTGGGCGCGCGAGACCAGCAGCAGCGAGGCGCCGGCCTGGCTCATGACGTCGTCCACGCGGCCGGCGGGCCATTCGCTGTGCATCGGCAGGTAGGCGTAGCCGGCCTTCATGATCGAACAGCACGCCAGGACACTGGTGGTAGCCCTTCTCGATCAGCACGCCGATGAGCTGGGTCGGGGTCCCATCCGCCTCCTGGCGGGAGGTGCCGAGCTGGTGCAGGGCATGCGCGAGGCGCTCGCTGTGGGCGAGCAGCGTGCCGTAGGTGAAGCGCTCGCCCCGGCCCAGGTCGACCACGGCGATGGCCGACTCGAGCCCGCGTGCCCGGCAGTTGCGCTCGTACGCGTCGAACAGGGTGTCCTCGCTGGTGGCGAGGGTGGCACGGTTGGCCGCCTCGATGAGCGAGCGATCGCGCGCCGGCAGGTAGCGCTCGAAGGGCAGCGCTTCGCTCCAGTCGTGCTCCGCCAGGTGCTCGATGAGGGCGCAGTAGAGCCGGTTGAGGTGTTCGATATAGCCGGGCTCGAAGAGCTGCTCCACGTAGAGCCACTTGCTCATGAAGCGGTCGCCCACCTCGATGGCCTGCAGATCGATCCAGGCCTGGGAGGTCTGGGCGCACCAGTAGCGCTGCTCGATGAGTTCGCCGTCCTCCAGGAGGGCGGCGCGCTCGAACTGACGCGTCTGATTGCCCACCACACCGGTGAAGATGATGGGCGAGACGGCCTTGTGGGTATCCAGGCCGTGCAGCTTGCTCAGCTCACGCTGCACATCGATGCCGGAGTAGAGCGCGTGGGAGATGTCCTCCCAGAGCACATCGTGGGTCCGGCGCAGGAGCGCCTGCGCATCGAGACCGGCCTGGGCGAAGTGGAACAACGTGGTCGACGTGAAGTCGCCCAGGATGGAGCCGACGTCCTCGCACACCGCGTAGCGGTTGAACAGCGTCAGGGTGATGAGGAACTCGCGCGAGCCGGAGAAGTAGGAGATGAGGCTGCCGAACAGACCGAGCAGCGCGGACGAATAGGAGACGTTGTTGCGCTGGGCCTGGGCCTTGAACTTCGCCCACGTCCTCGGGTCGACGTACAGGGTGTGCTCGGCGAAGCGCGGGTGGGTGATGCTCTCTGGCTCCTGCTTGAAGGCCAGGGTGGGCCGCAGCGGCAGGCTGGGCAGCTCGGCCTGCCAGTAGGCCTTGTCGTTCTGGTACCAGCGCGAGTGCCGGAGCAGGCTGGCATGGTCCTGATAGTCCTTGAACTTCACCCGCGGCAGCCGGGCCTGGATGTCCGCTCCACGGTAGAGGTCGTCGAGCAGGCCGAACAGCATCAGGCGGCTCTGCACGTCGAGGATGATGAGGTCGATGCTCACGTGCAGGACGCAGCGGTCCTTGAAGCGGCTCACCTCGAAGGTGAACAGCGGGAAGCGCTCCGCGTCGTAGACCTGATGGGAGAGCCGTTCACGGATCGGCTCGAGCGTGGCCTCGCTGTAGGGCTGTTCCTCGAAGCGATGGACCTTGAGCGCGTACGCCGGGGTCTCCTCCAGGGACAGGTAGCGCTGCTGCAACCGGTCGATGGAGTACACCGTGCGGAGCACCTCGCAGCTGGCGATCAGCCGGTTGAGCGCGGCCTCCAGCTTGCCGGTGTCCAGCTGGCGGTACTGGTACTCGTTGTAGATGTGATTGGCGACGTTGCCGATCTCGTAGTGACCCAGCCGGCCGATCAAATAGGCCTTCTGGATCTCCGTCATGGCGAACCAGCCACCGGGGTCCAGGTGAGGCAGCACCGGCAGGTGGAGCAGGTCCGCCTCGCTGCTCACGCCCTGGAAGTCGCTGGGCGTGTACTCACCGACCGCCTTCTCCAGACAGTGGGTCAGCAGTGAGGAGAGGTGGTGCTCCAGGGCCTGACGGAACGTCTCGGTGAGGGCCGTGTCCAGGCAGGAGTCGATGCGCAGGTGGAACCGGCCTTCGACCACGAAGGCGAACAGGTTGAGCCTCACGCCGGTCTGGTTGACCGCGGGCATGGCGTCACCGCTGTCTTCCGCGGTAATCCGCCACTCCTGGTGGGAGCCTTCCCGGTCCAGCTGTCCCAGGTAGTTGAAGCAGATGGGGGGCAGGGCGCGTTCGCCGTAACCCATCAGGGCACCAAAGCCCAGACCCTTCTCGGGGATGGCGCGCAGGCTTTCCTTGATCCGCTTGAGGCCCTCGCCCACTTGCCCCTCCACGTCGAGGCGCACGGGGTAGAGCGTCGTGAACCAGCCCAGGGTCCGGGAGATGTCCAGGGCGGAGTCGATCTCCTCGCGGCCATGGCCTTCCATCAGCAGGTGGTGGACGGGGCTTCCGTCCAGCTCCCGCAGGGCCTGGCCGATGGCGGTCAGCAGCAGATCATTGACCTGGGTGTGGTAGGCGCGGTGAGCGCCACGCAGGAGGGCATCCGTGCTCGCCTTGTCGAGGCTGATCTGGCTCGCACGGGGCGCGCCGGGCACCGTGGCCCGCAGCCGGGTGAGCTGGTCCGACTGATCGTCGGCGAGCAGCTCCCGCCAGAACTCCCGCTCGGCCTCGTGGCGCTGGGCGTGGCGCGCCACGCTGTCCACCCACTGCCGGTAGCTGCTGCCCTTGTCGCTCAGGGGGCGCTGCTCGTAGAGCGCCTGGAGATCCTCGACCAGGACGTGCCAGCTGACGGTGTCGACGATCAGGTGGTGCAGGGCGAAGAACAGCCGGCTGCTGCCATCGGCGTAGCCGGACAGGTAGCCAAAGCAGTACATCGGTCCGTGTTGCAGGTCGAAGTCGCTCTGCCAGTCCGTCAAGCGCTGGCGCAGCTCCGCCTGGAAGGACTCGGTCCCCTCGGCCGCCGACAGGTCGCGGATGTCCAACCGCCGCAGGGGCACGAGGGGCGCCGCCGGCGCGTAGGACTGCTGGGGCTCCCGCTGTCCGGGGACGGGGGTGTAGCGCAGGCTGAAGGCGTCATGGCGCCGCACCAGCGCCCGCAGCGCCGCTTCCAGGCGCTCGGGCTCCAGCACGGGCGTCTTCACCAGGAACGCCTGGTTCCAGTGCGCGGGCCGGGCGAAGTCCTGGGCGAAGAACCAGGATTGGATGGGCAGCAGGCCGAGTGTGCCTTCGAGCGTCCCCTGCTCGACCACGAGCTGGGTGGTCCGGGCCTGTTCGGCTTCTCGAGCGATCAGTTGATCGTGGAAGCGCTCGAGGGTCTTGTGCGCGAAGACATCCTTGACGCTGACCTTCAGCGCCATGCGTTGCCGGAGGCGGCTGACCAGTTGGATGGCGATGATGCTGTCCATGCCGAGGCTGAACAGGTCGTCGCGGATTCCCAACCGATGCGCTTCCAGTCCCAGGCTCTCGGCCCAGATGGCGCGCAGGCGCTCTTCCCGCTCGTTGCGCGGCGGGACGTACTGGTCGCGCTCCGTCCACTGCGGGTCGGGCAGGGCATTGCGATCCAGCTTGCCGTTGGTCGTCAGCGGAATATGGGTCAGATGGACCAAGGCGGTGGGGACCATGTACTGCGGCAGCTTCTCGTTGAGCTGCCGCACCAGCTCCGCCTCGTCGAGGGGGCGCTCGGAGACGTAGTAGCCGACGAGCCACTGGGGGTGCTCCGGGCGCGCCCTTCTGGGCACGGACCAGCGCCAGGCTCTGCTGGACCCCGGCGCATTGGGCCAGGGCCGTCTCGATCTCACCCAGTTCGATGCGCTGGCCGCGGATCTTCACCTGGAAGTCGTTGCGCCCGAGGTACTCGATGTTGCCATCCGGCAGCCAGCGCACCAGATCTCCGGTCCGATACAGCCGGGAGCGGGTGGACGCCGGCGCGTCCGGGGCGGCGAAGGGGTTGGCGATGAAGCGCTGGGCGGTCAGCTCGGGACGGTTGAGATAGCCTCGCGCCAGGCCGACACCTCCGAGGAACAGCTCGCCGATGCCGTAGACAGGCAGGGGCCGCAGGGCCTCGTTGAGGACGTAGACCTGGGTGTTGTCGATCGGCTTGCCGATGGGCACCGAGTCCAGCGACCGGTCAGTGCAATCGAAGTACAGCACATCGATCGACGCCTCGGTGGGGCCGTAGAGGTTGTGCAGCTGCGCGGTGGGGAGCAGCGCGTGCGTGTCCTGGACGTGCTTGAGCTTGAGTGCCTCGCCACTGCAGAAGATGTAGCGCAGGCTCGGCAGACGCGGCCGCGCCGTCGTCGTGGACTGGGCGCGCAGGGTGTCCAGGAAGACGCCGAACATCGACGGGACGAAATGAAGGACGTTGATCGCCTCGCGCTCGATCAGCTCGATCAGGTAGTCGGCGTCCTTGTGCCCCTCGGGCTCGGCGAAAACGATACATGCGCCGTACCAGTTGGCCCAGAGCAGCTCCCAGACCGACACATCGAACACATAGGTGGTCTTCTGCAGGATCTTGTCGGTCTCCCGCAGCGGGTACTGCTTGTTCATCCACTGGATGCGGTTGACCAGGCCGGCATGCTCGGACATCACGCCCTTGGGCTTGCCGGTGGTTCCCGAGGTGTAGATGACGTAGGCGAGGGCCTGGCTGGTGATGACGGAGGGGAGGTTGTCGCTGGGCTGCCGGGCCAGCGCCGCGCGGCTGTCCGCGTTGTCGAGGGCGAGCAGGGTCGCGCCCGGCTGACGGCCGCGCCAGGCGGCCGGTAGCGCTCCTGGGTGAGGAGCAGCGGGGCGCGGGTGTCCTCCAGGATGAAGTCCATCCGCTCGGAGGGGAAGCCTGGATCGATGGGCACGTAGGCGCAGCCGGCCTTGAGGATGCCCAGCACCGCCACCAGCATGTCCTCACTGCGGTCCAGACAGAGGCAGACCAGGCTCTCGGGCGCCACGCCCCCCTCGGTCCGCAGCCAGTGCGCCAGCTGATTGGCGCGCGCGTTGAGCTCCCGGTAGGTGAGCCGCGTGTCCTTGTAGACCACGGCCAGGTTGTCCGGAGTCCTCTCCACCTGCCGCTCGAAGAGCTGGGCGGCCGTCAGCTCCCGCTCGAAGGCCGCTTCCGTCTGGTTCCAGTCCACCAGCACGCGCCGCCGCTCGGTCTGGCTGAGCAGCGCCAGCTGATTGGCCGGCTGGTGCAGGTTGTCCGGAGTGAGGCTGGAGAGCAGGGTCAGGTAGCTGTCGACGAGCGTCCGGATGAACGTCTCCTCGAAACAGGCCTGGGCGTAGGTGACGGTGAACGAGACGTGCTCGTCGTGCTCCTTGGCCACCAGGGTGATGCCGAACTTCTCGGCGAGGTCTGGATAAGGCAGCACCTCGTAGACGACGCTCGCGGGGAGCGGCTCCACGGGCTTGAAGTTGTGCAGGGTGAAGAGCACCTGCATCAGCTCGGGCAGCTCGGAGCCGTTGCGCATCTGCTCCGCCAGCATGTTCAGGTTGAGCTGATGATGCTGGTTCAAATAGAGCAGCTCCTGCTGCACCCGCTGGGCGTTGCTCAGGAAGCTGTCACTGGCGCGGTACTCGGGAATCAGCGGCAGGGTGTTGATGAATGGCCCGATGGCCTGACGGAACTCCTCGGGACGGTTGGCCACGGTCAGGCCAATGGGGAAGCCGGGCTCCCCGTTGGAGAAGGCCGCCAGGGTCTGGTAGAGCGCCGTGAAGAGGACGGAGTACAGACCCAGCTGGTGGTCGCTCGCGAGCCCCCGGAGCCGCCGGCACGCCGCGGCCTCGAGCGAGAAGCGCAGGGTGCTGGCGTGATTCTCCTGCGACGTCAGGGTCTTCCTCTTCAGCTGGAGCTTCTCCGCCTGCTCCAGCTTGCTCACCAGGACCCGCCGCGCCTCGACATAGCCGGGGGTGGCGCACTCCACCTGCTGGTGGGCGACCAGATCGAAGTAGTCGAGCGACGCCGTGCTCCGCGCGCTGTCTCGGGCCTCGTAGCAGTCCATCAACTGCTGGACCAGCAGCTCCGAGGAGTAGGCATCGGACAGCATGTGATGGTGGCAGAGGCTGACGACCACGTCCGGCGTTCCGGCGATCTCCAGCACCTCGGGCCTGAGCAGCGGCGCGCCCGGGGAGAAGCCCATCCTGGCCCGCGTCTCGCACGCCTGGGTCAGCTCGTCCGCCTGAACCCGCACGTGCTGGATGGGCAACTGCTCCGGCGTGAGCAGGGTGAAGCTCAGGTCCTCCGCGACGCTCATGCGCAGGATCGGCTGCTGCTCGAGCAGCGCCACGATGGCCGCGTCGAGCCGCCCCAGGTCCGCCTTCTGAATCCGGATGAAGAGCGGGATGGTGTAGGTGTAGGGGAGCGGATCGATCCGGCTCTGCAAGTACATGCCCTTCTGGATCGATTGCAGGGCCCGCACGTGCTGCTCGCCGGGGAGCTTGAAGTAGACGCGGCTCTTGGCGCGCTGTTCCGAGTCGATGGCGTTGAGTGTCAACAGGGCGAGCAACTCACCCTTGTGCACCTTCACCCGCTCCTTGAGCGCCTCGGGGAAACCCGTCTCCTTCGGGAAGCTGAAGCCCAGCTGTCCGCCGCCCTTGTTCCACAGCGTGATGCCGTGGGCCCTCAACTCGTTGAGCAATTGCAACAAGAACATTAGAGCTCTCCCTCTTCACGGGCCGTGACTTCGGTCTCGCGTCCGAAGGCCTGTGCCAGGGCGATGATGGTGTTGTGCTGGTAGATATCCTTGAGCTTGATGGTCAGCCCCAGCTCGACGTGCAGGGCCCGGACCAGGCGCATGGCGGACAAGGAATTGCCCCCCAGGCTGAAGAAGCTGCGATCGGTGCTGATGGCACTCTCCGGAATGCCCAGCGCCTTCTGCCAGATGCCCATCAGCGTGGTTTCGAGGGCATTCTTCGGGGCCACCCGCGTCACGTTGAAGTCAATGGACGGGAGGCGATCGGCGGCGAGCTTGCCATTGGGCGTCAGCGGCAGGCTCTCCAGCACGTGGTAGAAGTCCGGCAGCATGTAGTCGGGCAAGCTGTTGGACAGCTCCCGGTTGATCGCCCGGCGCGGCTCTTCCCGCTCGAGTGGGCTGTCCGTCTGGCCCAGCACGCCAGGATCGATGGGGCCCAGGGCCACGGTGTACAGACAGCGCTCGGTCGGCTTCACGCCGAGCGCGCAGCTGCCCACCTGCCGCGCATGGAGCGCATCTCCCAGCCGCTGGGTCAGGTAGCCCGCCGACACGAGCGTCTCGAGGCGCTCGTCCCCCTCAAGGGCCAGCGCGTACTGCGCCTTGCCCAGGATGGCGTAGGCATCCGAGATCTTTCCGGGGAGCACGCCGCCCAGCAGGGCGAACCGCCGGTCTCCCCGCACCTCGGCATAGCCGCGGCCGTCCTCTGTCTTCCGGAAGCAGCTGACGGACAGGGGGACTGGCTTGAAGCCGCTGTCGCCCTCCCCGAGGAGGATCCGGCAGACGAGGCTGTTGTCCGCGTCGAGCGCCTGCTCCATCAGCACGACCCGATGGGCGATGTGCCGCTGGTTCAGCACGTCGCTCAGGAGCTGGAGGATGTGCCCGAGCTCGATCAGGGCCAGCCGACGGGACTGGGTGCCGTAGAGCGGCGTGATGGCGGGCCAGTGGATGCTCAGGGCCAGCTGGTGCGGCGCATCGCCCTCGAACAGACCGGCGGGAGTCTCCGCCGCGGCGCAGAGCTGATGCCGCAGCGGGTGGAAGTAGTACTGCCCCGGTTGCATGTCTCCGGTGGTGCCGCCGAGCTTCAGCCAGGCGCGGACCGGGTAGGCCCCGCCGGCCGAGGGATAGCGGTACTTCGGCAGCGCCCGGTTGCCCAGCTGCATCGCCGCCAACGGGCTGAACAGCGCCCCCAGGGTCTCGCGGTCGAGCTCCCGGTGGACGAGGGTGAGCGCCGGCTGGGGCGCGCCGAGAGCGGCGTCCAATACCTGCTCCACCAGGGTGGGCTCCAGTCGGGTCTCGAGGAACTGGCGGTAGCTCTTGCGCTGGCACCAGGCTTCCGCGTCCAGACTGACGGGGAGGGCGTAGCGCGCTCGCGCGTCGTTCAGCAGTCCGTGGCCCGCGAGCACGAAGAGATTCGGATCGACGCGCTCCACCGGCGCGTCCTTGTCGGCGGTGGGCACCAGGTAGGCCACCACGTGATCGCGGCCTTGTGCCTTCTGGATGCGCACGACGGCGTTGTCGACCCCTGGGAGCTGGCACAGCTTCGCCGCGATCTCCTCCAACTCGACGCGGTAGCCATTCAGCTTGACCTGGAAATCATTGCGGCCGAGGAACTCGATGTAGCCCGAGCGCGACCAGCGTCCCTGGTCACCCGTCTTGTACAGGCGGCCGAGCCGCGGATGCTCGAGGAAGCGGGCCTTGCTCAGGTCCGGGGCTCGCCAGTAGTTGAGCGCCACCCCCATGCCGCCGATGTAGATCTCCCCGGTGACTCCGGTGGGGCAGTGCCGGAGCTGGTTGTCCAGCACGTACATGGCCTGATTGGGCATGGCCACGCCGTAGGGAATGCTGCTCCAGGCCGGATCCACCGGCCGATCTCGTACCAGATGGACCAGATGCTGCCCTCGGTGGCGCCGCCCAGGCTCATGATCACGCCCTGGGGACACTGGCCACGGATACGGCCGGGCAGGCTGGTGGGAATCCAGTCACCGCTCAGCAGGAACACCCGGAGGCTCGCGAGCCGGCCGCGCGTGCCGGAGGCCTCGTCGATCAGCAGGCCCGCCAGTTGCGGCACGGTGTTCCACAGGGTGATGCCGTGCCTCTCCACGAGCTCCAACCAGTGCGCGGGATTCTTCGTCTCGGCCTGGATGGGGAAGACGATGTTGCCTCCCGCCGCCAGCACTCCGAACAGGTCATACACCGACAGATCGAAGCTGAGTTCCGAGAGGGCGAGCACGCTGTCATGGGGCGTGAGCCCGAAGCGGCGGTTGATGGCGGTGATGGTGTTGACGGCACCCCGGTGGCTGATGGTCACGCCCTTGGGCTTGCCGGTCGACCCCGAGGTGAAGATGACGTAGGCCACGTCGTCGGGCCGGACGGTGGGCAGCTCCCTCGGGGAGGTGTCTCGCGGCGCCGTGCTCAGGTTCGCGAGCAGGGGCTCGATTTCCAGCAGCCGGTAGGTGCCGGCCAGGGCGCGGATCTCGTCACGCTGGGCCTGGGCTCGGGAGACCAGGAGGGTGCGTGTCCCGGCCTGGGCGAGCACTTCCTCGATGCGCGCCGCGGGCCATTCGCTGTTGAGCGGAAGGTAGGCCGCGCCCGCCTTCATGATGGCCAGGGTGGAGACCACCTGGTTGTAGCCCTTCTCGGAGAGCACGGCGATCAGCTCCGTGGCCTCTTGCCGCCGCAGGGTGACGAGCTCGTGGGCCAGGCCCTCGCTGTCCCGGCGCAGCTGCCCATGGCTGAAGGTGCGTCCCAGGAAGGCATCGGTCACGGCGACCCGGTCCTCCCAGGCCTCGGTGGACATCCGGTGCTCGTAGAGTCCGAACAGGGTCTGCTCGTCGAGCGGCTGCCGCTCACTGTTGGCCGCCTGGACGAGCGCCGGGTCCCGCGAAGGCGTCTCGATCTCCGGGTGGACCGAGGTCTCCCAGTCCACCCGCGCCATCCGCTCGATCGCGGCGCAGTAGGCCGCATGCATGTCGGCGAGGACCTGCTCGTCGAACAACTGCTCGACGTAGTCCCACTCCGCCACGAAGCCCTCGTCGGTCTCGTAGGCCTTGTTGTCGAGCCAGACCTGGGCCGTCTGGGAGATGGAGTAGTCGATGCCCAGGTAGCCTTCACCCAGCGGCAGCTCGAACATGCTGGCCTTGCCCTTCATGCCGAGCACGCTGGTGAGCACCGCCGGAGCAATCACCTTGTTGCTCGGGATGCCGCGCTGCGTCTTCAGCAGGCGCTGGAAGTCGATGCCGTCGAACAGGTTGTGCTCGATGTCCTGCAGGAGTCCGCCGTGCACGTCGCGCAGCTTCTCGACGATCGTGCGGTCCGGCTCGGAGCGGTAGTCGAACAGCTCGAGCACGGTGAAGTCACCGATGATGCCGTTGATGTCGGCGTGCAGCGGCAGGCGGTTGAACAAGGTCAGGTTGACGCTCAGCCGCTCCTGGCCACTCCAGCGGCTCAGCACCTGGCTGTAGAGCTCGAGGATCAGCGCTGTCGGGCTGATGCCGTACTGCTTGCACTTGTCCGTCAAGCGGTCCCAGACGGCGGCGGGGATGAGCTGGCTCTTCCGCTTGAAGAAGGGCTTGGCGATGCTCGAGGGGTGGGACTTGAGGGGCAGCTTCAGCTCGAGGTTGTACCCTTCCGCCTTGCTCTCCCAGTACTGGCGTGCCTTGTGGAACAGCGCACCCTCGCGGATCTTCTCGTAGGCCAGGACATAGTCGCGGTAGCTGATGCCGAGGCAGGGCAGCTGCTGGAGGGGTCCTGATACAGCCGCTGCCACTCCTCGAAGAGGATCTGGAAGCTGGCCATGTCGATGATGATCGCATCGAAGCTGATGTGCAGCCGGTAGACGCCCTCCAGCCGGCTCACGACGATGTCGAACAGCGGGAACTGGTCGGGATCGTAGACCTTGTGCGAGTACTGGGCTCGCAGCTGCTCCAGCTCCGCCCGGCCGCGCAGCTCGTGGAAGGCGATGGTGTAGTGGCCGTGCTCGCGCAGGAAGCGCTGCTGGCCATCGGAGAACTGGGTCCGCAGCGCCAGGTGGCGGGCGATGAGCCGATTGAACGCCGCCTCCAGCCGGGCCGGGTCGAGCTGGCTGTAGCGGAACTCGCTGTAGACGTGGGTCGAGACGTTGCTCAGCTCGAAGCTGTTGAAGCGGCCGAAGTAATAGCCCTGCTGGACGTTGTTCAGCGGGAAGGGGCTGTACAGGGCCGCCTCGTCGATCGCGTCGACGGTGTACTCCTGGTAGGCGAACTGACCCAGGCTCGCGCTCACCACCTCGGCCAGACGCTCGATCGTCTTGGCGTCGAAGATGTCGCTGATCTTGATGTCGGCCTTCAGCTCCCGGTTGATGCTGTTCATCAGCCGGATGGCCGAGATGCTGTTGCCGCCGAGGCGGAAGAAGTTGTCGGTGATGCCGATCCGCTGCTCCGGGGCATCGAGGATCCGGGTCCACAGTCGGCACAGCTGCTTGTGCAGCTCGGTGACGGGGGCCACGTAGGCGTGGGTTTGGACCAGCGTGGGTTCCGGCAATGCGGCGCGGTCCACCTTGCCATTCTGGTTCAGGGGCAGCTGCTCGAGGTGCACCAGCGCGGCGGGCACCATGTAGTCCGGCAGGCGAGCCTCCAGGTGCGCCGTGAGCTGCCGGGCATCGAGTGGCTCGGGGGCCACGTAATAGCCCACCAGGAATTGGTTCTCGCTGGCGCTGCTGGCCGCGTTGCGCTTGACCAGCACCAGGCTGGCCTGGATGGCGGGGTGCTGCTTGAGGGCGCTCTCGATCTCGCCCAGCTCGATGCGGTGTCCGCGCAGCTTGACCTGGAAGTCGTTGCGGCCGAAGAACTCCAGGTTGCCGCAGGGCAGATAGCGGACCAGGTCGCCCGTGCGGTAGAGGCGCTCGGAGGGGGCACCCGGCAGCGGGTTGGACACGAACTTGCTGGCGGTGAGCTCCGGGGCGTTGAGGTAGCCGCGCGCCACGCCGCAACCGCCAATGTACAGCTCGCCCAGGGTGCCCGGAGGTAGCGGCTGCTTGTCCGCGTCGAGCACGTAGCACTGGGTGTTGGCCACTGGTTTGCCGATGAGCACCCGGCTCTCGTGGACGTCGATGGGGAAGAGCGTGGACCAGACGGTGGTCTCGGTCGGCCCATACACGTTCCAGTACTTGATGACCGAGGCCGCGAGCCGTCCGGCCAGCTGCGGCGGAAGCGCCTCTCCTCCGCAGAGCGCGCGGATGGCCAGCTTCCGGCCCTCCAGGTGCTGGACGATCATCTGCCAGAGCGAGGGCGTGGCTTGCACGATGCTGACGCCCACCTGCTCGATCAGGAACAGCAGCTTGCTCGGATTGAGCAGGTCCGCTTGATCCGCGACCACCAGGCTGCCGCCCTGCATCAGCGGCATCAGGATCTCCAGGGTGGAGATGTCGAAGGCGATGGTGGTGATCGCCAGGATCCGGTCCTTCGGGGTGAAGGGCAGCTGGGCGCCGAAATCCAGCGCGATGTTGACGAAGCTCCGGTGCTCGACCGCGACGCCCTTGGGCTTGCCGGTGGTGCCCGAGGTGTAGATGACATAGGCCAGATCGCCACTGGCCGTGCACGGCTCCAGGTCCCCGGCGGGCTGCGCCTGAAGGCGATGCTGGACCTCCGCGGAATCGAGGGCGAGCAGCACCGGCGCGTTGGGGGCGGCACCCAGGTGCTCCGCGAGCCGCCCGAGGTTCGCGCTATTGCCCAGGACCACGGCGGCCCGGCTGTCATGGAGAATGCTGGCCGTGCGGCTGACCGGCGAGTTGAGATCGAGCGGGACGTAGGCACATCCCAGCTTCAAGACCCCCAGGATGGCGGTGATCAACTGCTCACTGCGGGAGTGGTAGATCGCCACCAACGAGCCCGGAGCGACGGCACGCTCCTCGCGGAGGTAGCGGGCCAGCTGGTTGGCTCGCTGGTTCAGGGCCTCGTAGGTCAGTTGGACGTCGCCATGGATGACCGCGACCTCCTGGGGATGACGCCGCGCCTGCTCCTCGATCAGATCATGGATGGTCCGCTCGGACGGAAAGTCCCGCTTCGTCTCGTTGCCCTCGACGTAGTAGCGCTGGTAGAGCGACTGGGGGAGGGAGAGGAGCCGCGCGAAGGGTTGGCCTCCCTCGAGGAAGCCGTCCAGCTGGGCGAGGAAGTGCGCGATGGCCTCGCCCACGTGGGCGAAGAAGGGGTGCTCGACGGCGTGGACCCTCAGCCGCTGGCTCGCGCTGTCGTAGCTCAGGGTCAGCGGTGCGTTCGAGCCCTGCTCGGACGCGTCGTAGCAGAGCAGCAGGCCCACCGGCGGCTGGGCGCGGAACACGGCCTCGGCGTCGAAGAAGCGGTTGTGCTGGATGCCGTAGAGGGCCCGGTTCAGCTCCTTGTCGAGCGCCGGCCAGTCATTGCTCCGGCGCACCTCGAGTGCCTTGCGGATGCGTGTCGTGCCGCTGCGCAGTTCATGCTCGTAACAGCCGTCCTGCCGGGAGTTGAACAGCATCTGCAGGCCGAGTCCCAGCAGTTCGAGCTCGCCGGGCGACAGGCTCCGGGTGAGCGGGCTGTCGAAGACGGGGCGGGGGGAAGCGGTGGCGGGACCGAGGGCGCCCAGGAGCGAGAAGCAGTCCTCTCGTGAGGCCCGTTTCCGGGCTTCCGCCTCGAACACCTGCATCGCCAGGCTCAACTCCGCGAGTTCGGCCAGGTGATTCTCTTCGGGCGCGCGGGCCGAGAACTTCTCCGGCTCATGCCCGCGGGCCAGCAGGATGACGCTGTCGATGCAGAGATCCTTCGCCGCCGAGAGGAGTTCGCCCGGCGCGTGCTCGGGGCTCTTCGGGAGCGTCTCCTGGCGGAGCAGGGCGTGGCCCTCCTTCCGGCTCAGCCAGGCCCCGAGATGACAGTCTTCCCTTCGCTCCAGATGCAGTGAGAGCTTGTCCAGGTTGAACACACTGCCGCCGCACGTCGTGCCAATCTCCAGATCGATGGGATGACGAGCCACGTCCTCCGCGCCAATCAGCGAGAGATTGAACGTGAAGCGCTCGCTCCAGGTCTTCGCCTGCTCGTGGCAGGGGCGGAGCACGTAGGCGTGGTGACCGGCATCGATCAGATAGTCGACGAGGTCATGCGCCAACGCGTCGAACTCGGTGTTCACCAATACATTGAGCACTCTCATGGGCGTCTCGGCACGAAGGGAGATGGGCTGGGGGTGCTTCCGGTCGGCTCAGGGAACTGCCGCGGGGGTCATCCCTTGCGAGCGATGACGATGGGGAGGACCTGCTTGCTGCTGTAGTTGATGCGCTCGACGGTGAACCCGGCCTTCTCCAACTGGGCGCGGGTGTCCTGCTCCGAGGAGAAGTTGAGGTAGTTCACCTGGATGATGTCGCCGAACAAGGAGCGCTCGAGGAGCAGGTCTTCCGGAGCCGTCTCGTACGCCTCCCAGCCCTTGGAGGTGAAGTCGCCCGCGGGCGGCGGCAGCAGGAAGCTCATGAGCAGGTAGCCCCCCGGCTTCAAGGCGGTGTGGAAGTTGCGGTAGAGCTCGATCAGGCGCTCTGGATTGGGCTCATACATGTTCAGCCCGTTGCTGCTGATCGCGTCGAACTCGTTCTGGATGCCCAGCTGCCGGGCATCGCGCTGCAGGAACTGGCAGTGCGCCTCCAGTTGCCGCCGCTGGGCGTTCTGCCGGGCGAACTCCAGCGACTGCCCGTCCACGTCGACACCGGTCAGGCGGAAGTCGCGCAGGCCGCTGTAATCGAGCTGCAGCAGATCATCCATCAGCCCGCTGGGAATGGAGGCGAGATGGACGCCCTCTCGCACGTGTTGGCTCAGCTCCTGCTTGAAGCGGAGGAAGCGTCCCCGGGCCTGGACGAGCAGGGACTTGGTGAGCAGCCAGCGCTCCAGGTCGCTCTCGGGCTGCTTTCCGAAGCCGTGCTGGAAGATATAGGAGGTCCAGTAGCCGTTGAGTCCCCGGTTGTGCAGCAGGAAGCGGCCCAGCTCGAACTCCTTGAGCTGGTGCAGCAGCTCGAGGGTGCGCTCGAGAGGCAGCAGCAGCCGCTCGGCCTTCTTCAGGCGGTTCTCGATCTTCTCCACGAGCGCGTTGGTCAGGGCGACGTCGTTGAACTGGGTGGTCTGGTGAGAGATGGTCTGGCTCATCGAAGGGTTCTCCAGCGGGGAAGGCGGCTCAGATCTGCCAGCCGATGTTGCTGAAACTGGAACGGACGGACGGATGGCCCGCCACGCCCGAGGTGCGCAGCGCCGTCAGGACGTTCTTGACGATGGGAATGTCCGGCGTGATGTCGAAGCCCTTGTAGATGGCTCCGATCTGCTCGGCCGCGGAGTCCTCGCCGGTGAACTCGCGCAGCAGCTGGGTGTTGAAGGCCTTGTCGGACTCGACGTTGAGGTAGCGCTTCACGAAGAAGGCCAGATGGGTCCCGATGGCCTCCCGGTACTCTTCCGGCAGGTGCTCCCACGTGTACTTCATCAAGTCCAAGAAGAAGCCGTAATGACGTGATTCGTCATTCATGTGGTCGTTGATGTAGTACTTGATCGAGGGGTGGATGTTGTCGCTGTTGAAGAACTCCACCAGCTCGCGCACCAGGGTGGTCTCGAAGATGCAGACGGCGAGGATCTCGAAGACGTCGTGGTACTTCGGATCGAGCAACGCCTTGGTCTCGATGATGGACTGGTAGGAGTCGGACAGGGGGTAGTGGAGCTCCCGCAGCTCGGGGTAGTGCTGCTTGAGCTGCTGGCTCATGTCCTGGGCGACATAGACATGGTAGTACTCGTCGATGATGACGGTGTAGGCGTTGAGCTTGAGCGTGTCGGGGTAGCTGAGCGGCAGCTGCCCGTAGATGATCTTCTCGCACGCGGAGACGATGAACTTGATCTCCAGGCTGATGATGTCGTTGAGGTACTTGAAGAAGGAGTGGAGCAGCAGGGTGTTCTGCTGTTCCTGCCCGAGTTGATTGGCCGCCTCGTTCAGGAGCAGGGGCTGCTTCTCCTTGGGGAAGAACAGGCCCTCGCGCGCGAAGTCGATGGGCTTCCTTGGGCGGGTCCGGATGGAGCCACGGGCCTCCCATTTGTCACGGTACTCCAGGCTGCGGCTGATGCTGGCCGGACGAGGATTCGCCTCGAGTGGGGTGGCGGCTCGCTCCACAAGGCTTACGGCTTGCTTCACGGTGTACTCCTTGGATGGAACTCGGAGGGAAAAGGCGCGACGAATCCATCACGTCCACTCCAGCGGGCATTGCTCCGCGTGGAGTGGCGTTGACCGTGACGCCTCTAACTCGAAGGGGATTTGCTCAGTCCGCCAGGCGGGTCTTGCTCGCCGGGCGTGCCGGCTTCAGCGCGAGGACGCTGGCCACCACCACGCCCACCATCATGAAGGCGGCGACCGTGAAGACCTTGCCGGTGAAGAACGCGCTGGCGGCCGCGGTGAGCAGCGACACGAGCAGGGAGCGGACACTCATGATCACCGAGGAGGCGGTCCCCCGCATCTCCGGGAAGATCTCCATCGAGCGGCCAAAGATGATGGGATAGCAGATCGCGAAGCCCACGCAGTACAGGCTGATCAACGCCGTCAGCACGTAGGGGTTCTCGGGAAGGCACAGCAGCAGCAGGATGCTGCCCGTGGTGATGCCCATGCCCACCTTCACGGTGTTGTCCGGGCCCCTGAGCAAGGCGATGAGCTTGCCCGCGAACATGCTCGGGATGGCGAAGGAGAGGACGATGATGGACAGGTGTGGCACGAAGGCGCGGATCGGCAGCCCGAAGCTCTGGAGATAGAGGAAGCCGCTGGAGGCGATGAACACCATGTACGCGGCGAACAACAGGCTGGGGACCAGGGAGGCACTGATGAAGCCGCCATGCCGCACGAGCACGGCATAGTCGCGGACGATCTTCCCGGCATCCAGCGTCTCGAGCTTCTGTTTCGTCTCGGGCAGCAGCAGGAACATCAGGACCAGCGCCGTCGCGGTGATGGCCGCCACCACGCCGTAGTTGCCGCGCCAGCCGAGCATCATGTTCACGTAGCCACCCGCCGAGGGCGCCAGCGCCATGAAGGTGGACATCATCGCGTTGGTCAGGCCGAGGATCTTGAAGGCCTCATGGCCCTGATAGCAGTCCGCGATGATGGCGAACACCAGCACCACCGACGTGCTCGCGCCAATGCCCTGAACGAAGCGGGAGAGCAGCAACTGGTCGATGCTCTGCGAGTAGACACAGCCGAGGGCGCCCACCAGCATGACGCAGTTGCCAATCAGCATCATCTTGCGGCGGCCAAAGCACTCCGAGAGCGGCCCGTAGAGCAGCGCCCCCAGACAGAATCCGAGGAAGTTATAGGTGATGGTTCGCTGGATGATTCCTTCCGCCACACCAAACGTCCGGGCCATGTCCGGGAAGCTAGGCACGGACATGTCGATTTCGATGCTGGTGCTCACGATGGCCAGGATCAATAGGGCCGGCAGGTATCGCTTGTTCATGGAGTGGTGTGTCTGTTCAGTGTTCGAGGAATACGGTTTTACTGCCTGATCTGCTTCTCAAATGTCAAGACGTCGAGGACAGGCACCGATGACAACGTAGGCTCATCATTCCCGCTTATGGTTCCCCCGAGCGACTGCTTCATGGATGGCTGTCGAAGCAATGGGCCATCTGGAGGAGGATGCTGTCCGTTTGTCTCGGGCACGACACAACGGGCCAGCTCCGGGGAGCGGGCCGCACCAAAGGCAGAACTGACCAGCGATTGGGCGCACTCAACGCCGCGAAGCGTCACCACGAGAAGTGAGAGCCAGAAAGAGTCCGCGAGCCCACAGAGACTCTCAACCCCCCATCCCCCCAAGAGACGAGCGCCGAGACATTGAGTCCTGACGCAGTGTGCCTCTCAATGAATCATCGACTCATGTATTCCCCGTTTTCGAGCGAGCGTATGTTGCCGATTTTAGTCGGGGTGTCAACTGTCAGGATGCGACGAATGCGCTGTGAGTCGGAGCCGCGGTGCGTCAGTGATTGGCACCAGCCTCGAGAATGAGAAGCCGTTATGGGAGCGACGCGCCCTGCATCCAACGACATCCGTTATGGCGGATGTTTGTCTTTCATGTTGTCTGGGGCCGGGCCTGAGCCGTTGGTTCGGAGACCTTCCCGACTCCGACCATGCCGAGCGTGGGGTGAGCGTGACGTCCACCGACGCGAGGTTCCCGTGCGGGGTCTTCGAGGGGGCGGCCGGGCCGTGCCTCTCTTCCTGGGCGAAGGGGCAGCTGGACGCATGCGCTCGGGCCGCGCACGGGAGTGGGGCAGGGTACCTGCCTGCTTCACCGTGTGGTGAGGTGACCGAAGACGTGAGGCGCGTGCCCCCGGCTGAGGTAGCTTGCGGCCCCGTATGGACGCTTCCCGCTCTCGCCGGCGCCGCGCGCCCTTCCTGGTCGGACTCCTCGCCATCCTCATGGCGCTGCCCGTGGGCTATTTCCTCTTCCTCCACGACGCACCGACCCCCGCTCCAGTCAGCGCGCCCGCGCCCGTCCCCCCGAAGCCCCCGCCCGCCGCGGAGCCTCCGCGCCTGGTGGAGCTGACGCTGCAGGAGATCCGCGGCACCGTCGAGGTGCGCCGGGGCGGCGGCGCGTGGCGCGGCGCCAGCGTGGGCGAGGCCCTGCGTGCCTCCGACGCGGTGCGCACGCTCGCGGGCTCCTACGCGGTGCTCATCGGCGGCGAGGCCGTGGAAGTGCGCATGGAGCCCGGCACCGAGGTGACCGTGGCGGAGCTCACCGACAAGCTCTCGCGGCTGTTGCTCGAGAAGGGCATGACGACGGCGCGGGTGCGCGCCGACTCCGGCTCCCCTCATGCCCTGGAGATGACGGCCACCGGCAGCGACGCCCTCGCCCGCTCGCAAGGCGGCGCGTTCACCGTGAGCAACAACGGCGCGGGCACCGTCGCCCTCGCCACGCTCGAGGGGCAGACCACGCTGTCCGGCCAGCAGCGCAGCGTCCTCGTCCTCGCGGGCCAGCAGTCCGTCGTCCGCCCCGGTCAGGCGCCCTCCGCCCCCACCCCCATCCCCACCAGCCTCCTGCTCAAGGTGAACTGGCCCGATCGTCCCCGCCGGCAGATCCTCGTCTCCGGACAGACCGAGCCCGGCACCCAGGTGCTCGCCAACGGCGAGGGCGTGCTTCCCGACGCCCAGGGCCGCTTCTCCTTCCCCCTCACCCTCAAGGAGGGCTCCAACCCCGTGCACGTCCAGGTCCTCTCCGTGGGCGGTTTACGGCAAGAGGAACAACGCGCACTCCAGGTCGACACCACTCCGCCCAAGGCGGTCACCGTCGACCCAGGACTCTGGAATGACCCCGCTCCTCCACCTCCTTGAGTGCAGTCCATCTAATGAGTGTGTTGACCCCTGTTGTCATGGTCTGTAGCTTGCAAAACAACACCTCAGCGGGAATTCCTGCACGGGGACAATCCAGGTCGGAGCCCTGGAGCACCGAGCCATGAGACGGCGAGTCGAGGGGCCGAAGTCCTCCAGATGAATGCGGGGTGGGGACGTGCCGCGAGCAGCGGGCACGGGATTGAGCCCAGGCACAGGGAGTCCCCTCTTCTTCGAGCCGGAGGTTCCTCGCGATGCCGCGGATGGTTGCTGCTCTGTTGTGCCTGATACCCGCGTGGGCGCTGGGGCAGGGGACCGCGGGCGCCCTGGTGGGAACACCCCGGGTGGTCAACACCTCGCCGGGAGATCAGACGGATCCCCACGTGAGCGGCGAGTGGGTGGTCTACACGAACCAGCCGGTCCGCGACGTCAGTGAGCTGCGCTACCACCACCTGGCCACGGGCGTGGATCTCCCCGTGTCCACCGGAGGAGGGCTCGACTCGCTCGCCGACATCCAGGGCTATCAGGTGGTGTTCACCCGCACGAGCCCCACCAACGCCACCAACCACGTCTACCGCTTCGACGTGCGCGAGGGCGGCGTGGCCCAGGAGCTCGTGCCGCGGCCCGGCACGGATCGCCGCACCCCCACGGTGGGCGGGCGCACGGTGGCCTGGCAGGACGTGGCCATCGGCCCGAGCTCCCTCTCCCCGGAGATCCACGTCTACAACCAGGACACGCTCGCGCTCACCCGGCTCACCGCCGACGCGAGCGTGGACCGCACCCCCGCCGTCAGCGAGGACGGCCGGGTGGTGGTGTGGTCCAAGTGCGCCACCAGCGTGGATGGGTGCGACATCTGGGCGGCACGCGAGCTGTCGGCGGGCTACCACATCCGTCAGCTCACCGGCTCCGAAGGGGAGGAGACGCAGCCGGACACCAATGGCGAGGTGGTGGTGTACGTGAGCCGCGCCTGGGTCAATGGCGTGTTGGAGTCGGACATCGCCTGGACGTCCCTGGAGGGGCGAGGCCCAGCGCCTGTCCCTGCCCGGCACGGACACCAACCCCTCCATCAGCGGTCCGCTCATCGCCTTCGAGCACTGGGATGCGACCAGCCCCACGCCCAACTACGACATCCATCTGTACGATCTGCGCACGCGGATGACCTACCGGCTCACCGAGACCCCGGCCAGCGAGTCGCTCAGCGACATCAGCTATGGCGCGGATGGCCGGTGCGCCTGGTCTGGGCGCTGCGCCAGAACGGCGAGTACAACGTCTACGCCTACGAGTTCCGCCTGCCGATCGACTGTCACGAGGCGCCCAGGACCGAGAGCGCGCGGACGGTGTGCGCCACGCCCGGCAACCGCCAGTTGCAGGGGGTGCTCCAGGTGACGCACGCCGCCGGGCGGCCGGCGCCGGTCTCCACCCCCATCTCCGGCCATGGCACGGGAGTGCTGTGCGTGGACAACGGCTACGGGGGCCCGGCCGCCACCTCGGGTTGGGTGTGGCTCGGCGAGGGCGTGGCGGTGGATCCCCACGACTTCGCCCAGATGCCGGCGGGCGTGGCCCTGCAAGGTTCCGCTCCAGGGCTCGCGCCCGCTGTCCGCCGAGGCGCAGGGGCAGGAAGGGAGCACCTTCCGGGTGCGGTTCTACGGCTCCCTGGTATGCGAGGTGGCGGCGCAGGACGCCACCTTCCAGCCCACCGAGGTCCGCCAGGGCGAGGAGCTCCGCTCGGAGCGCCTGGGCATCCAGTACGCCCGCGTGGGCGGCTCGCGCTACTTCGTGCGCCTGGGGGACGAGACCGGAGTCGCCTGGAAGTGAGCCCGCGCCGCCCGCCTCCCCGAGGGGGTGGGGTGGGGAAACGTGTCGCGCCCCGGCGATAGCATTTCGGGCGCGGCATGGACGCTGATAAATTACCGACACTCTGAACCGTTTCCTGTCAGTCCTGCTGTTCGCGGGCACGGTGGCCTCGGCGGACACGCTCGACATCCTGGGGCCATCGGCGGCCGTGGCGCCCGAGGGGTTTTCCATCGCCCTGGTGCGACGGGACGCCTCGGGCGGCCTCGTGCCCGCCGAGGACGTCGCCGTGTCCGCGAGCGGAGCGCGCCTGTTGCCCGGAGCCGGGCAGCCGCCGCTGCGCACGTTCCTCGTCGTCCCGGAGCCGGGCACGCGGCGGGTGCGGGTGTCCGCCCAGGCCGGGGAGGCGAGGAGCGAGGCCGACTTCACCCTGGGCCCGCCCGCCACCCAGGTGTCGCTGTCGTTGGAGCCGCCCGCGCCCGTGAAGGGACGGGACAAGGAGGCGCGGCTCACGGTGCGCATCCTCCAGCCAGACGGCACGCCGGAGGACTCCGGGGCGCCGCCCGTGTTGCGCTCCAACGTGGGGCGGGTGGAGGAGCTGGTGCGCGCGGGGCCCGGCACCTGGACGGCCCGCTACGTGCTCCCGGACACCCGCTACCCGGAGGTGGCGGTGCTCGTCGCGCTGTCGGCGTGGCCCCACCCCCAGTCCATCCACGGCGCCTATGGCCGGGTGCTGGTGCCGCTGGCCGCCGCGGTGGAGCTGCCCGGCCGCACCGAGCCGAACGCGCAGCTGTCCGTCTCCATCGCCGGGACGAGCTTCGGGCCCGCCAGGGCCGCCGCGGATGGGCGCTTCCGCCTGCCCGTCATCGTCCCGCCCGGCCATGACACCGCCGAGGCGAGCGTGGTGGACAAGGCGGGCAACGTGCGGCGCACGAAGATGAACCTGGGGCTGCCGCCCACGGACGGGCTGGCGTGCGTGCTCCACCCGCAGCGGCTCCCCGGACGGCGTCTCCCAGGCCCGGCTGCTGTGCGCCACCAGCGACAAGCTGGGCCAGCCGGTGCGGCAGGCGCGCGTGGAGGTGAATGTCCGTCACGGCACCCTGCGCGGGCCGACGCACGCGGAAGGGGGACTGCTCGAGTGGCGCTACACCGCGCCGGCCGCTCCGCCCAAGACGCCGGAGCGGCTGCTGGCCACGTGGCCGGAGCGCGGCGCGGGCTCGCGCGAGGAGTTGCCCCTGCAGCTCGAGCAGGGGCCGGTGGCGCGCGTCGCCCTGGAGCTGGCCGAGCCGCTGGTGCACCTGGGCTCGACGGTGCGCGTGACGACGCGCGCCTGGGACGCCGCCGGCCAGCGCAGGCCCGGGGCCGTGGTGGTGCCGCGCTCGCCCCTGGGCACGTTCTCCGCCCCCGGGAGGAGATGCCCGGAGTCTTCGAGAACTCCTGGAGCCTGCCGCCGCTGGCGCGGGAGCACGAGACGACGCTGGAGGTGCTCGCGTATGGGCCGGTCGGCACGGAGCCCGCGCGGCTGAGCGTCTGGGTGGACGAGGGCGTGCTGTACGCGGGCGTGACGGATTCGTGTGGCCTGCCCGTGCCGGAGCAGCCGCTGCGCGTGGGCGACGCGCGGCTCATGACGGGGGCGGATGGCACGGTGGTGCTCGGCCCCGCGCGCCCGGGCCGGCTGGAGGTCTTCCACGAGCGGTGGCCGGGGCTGCGGCGCACCCTCGACGTGCTGGCCGAGGGCGGGCCGGTGTTCCCCGTGGATCCCTCCCCGCTCGTCCCCCGGGAGACGCGGCGGGTGCGGCTGGCGCCCGATGCGCCGGTGAACGTGCGGTTGAAGGTGGACGGCGCGCGGGTGACGTACTGGATGGAGGACGCGACGGGCCAGGTGCTGGAGGGACGCGAGGCCCATGTCTCGTTGTCCGCCGGGGAGAGGAGCGCGGTGGTGGTGGAGGGGGACGCGGCAGCTTCGTCGTGAAGAACCCCGGCCCCCTGAGCGTGTCCGTGGCGGACGTGGCCACCGGTGTCACGGCGATGGCGGAGGTGCGCCCGTGAAGGGGTGGCGCCTGCTGTGCGCGGGGGTGGGGGTGCTGGTGGGGCCGGGCACCGCCCGGGCACTGCTCGCGCGGCAGGAGCCTCCGGAGCTGGCGGCGGCCATCACCGGACGTGTGTGCCGCGACGAGGACGCGGATGGGCGGTGTGCTCCCGGCGAGCCGGGCCTGCCCGGCATCCGCCTGGTGCTGGCGTCGGGCCGCGAGGTGCTCACGGACATCCAGGGCCGCTACCACTTCACCCAGGTGGACGCGCGGGGCCCGGACGCGACGGGCGGCCTGCACCTGCGTCCGGGCCGTCAGCGGTTGCGCCTGGACACGCGCACCCTGCCCGCCGGCAGCGTGCCCTCGCCCGAGGCCGTCACGCTCGAGGTGCCCTGGGCCGCCGGGGTGCTCCAGGACTTCGCGGTGCGCCTCCAGCGCGAGGCGCCGCCCACCCTGCGGCTGGCCTATGACGCGTCGCCGCCCGCCGCGCGGGGCGTGCCGGGCGGGGTGGAGTTCCTCCTGGCGGGCCACGTGGAGCCACACGAGGAGGTGACGGTGGGCGGCGTGAGCGCGAGCGTGGACGCCCGGGGCGACTGGAGCGCCCGCGTCCAACTGGTGCCCGGGGAGAACGCGCTGCCGCTCGTGGTGCGTGGCACCGAGGGCGTGCTGCGCCTCTTCCATCAGCGCGTCGACGTGGTGCCCCGCGAAGGCGGAGTGCTCGTCATTCCCCGCGCGCCCGAACCCCGCGGCGTGCTGCGGCTGCCGGGAAGCAAGGAGCGGCCACCGGCCAGTGGCCCCACGTCGTTGAACGCCCGGTTTCCCCCGGGCACGCGCGTGCGCTCGTCCGAGGGCGAGGTGACGGTGGGCCCCGACGGCTCCGCGCTGCTGCCCCTGGAGCTCGCCCCGGGCGGCAATCCCGTCGTCCTGGAGGTGCAACCGCCCGGCGAGCCCGCCTGGACGATGACGGTGCCCGTGGAGGCGGTGCGGCGGGACTTCGCGGTGGCCCTGTTGGACGTGGAGGCCACGTACGCGCCCTCCACGGGGGGCGTGCGCCTGCGCGGACGAGGCTCGGCCCATGTGGAGGCGTACCGGGGGCCCTTCTCCCTGGTGGGCGAGCTGGACGTGCGCGACACGGACGTGGACGCCTTGCGCGGGCGCCCGCTGGTGGATGCGCTGCGCCCCCAGCTTCCCCGGTTGGACCGGGTGCCGGATCCGGACTGGGTGCTGCCGGAGTGGGGCGATACCTCCGTGGGCCTCACCCCCAACCCGGCCGAGAGCCGCCTGCGGCTGGAACTGCGTCATGACGTCCTGGGCCGCGTGGGCCTGGGCACGTACCGGGCCCGGTGGGAGGAGGGCGAGGTGGGCCGCTACCACCGTCCCCTGTTCGGCCCCTACGCGGAGCTGGCGGCTCAGCTGGGCCCGGTGCGCGCGGGCGTGACGGGCTTCGCCGGGGGACTGGCGGATCCGCTGCGCGCCCTCGCCGCCCGGCCCGCGTACGAGGAGCTGCGCGCCACGGGCGGCAGTCTCTACTACCTGGGCTCGGTGCCCATGGCCGAGGGCTCCGAGGTGCTGCGCGTGGAGCTGCGCGATGGCCTCACCGGCCTGCCGCTCGCCGAGCGGCACCTGGTGCGGCACCGGGACTACGACATCGACTACGTGGCGGGGCGCATCCTCCTGGCGCGGCCCTTGTCCTTCGTGTCGGGCGAGGCGCTGTTGAGCACCGCGGCTCCGACGGCCGCGCCGGAGCCCGTGCTGTGCGTGGAGTACGCGGTGCTGCGCTCCGGCGCGCCCACGGACGCGGTGGGCGGCGAGGCCTGGGCCGAGTGGAAGGGTGGACGGGTGTCCGTGTCGGCCGTGCGCGAGCCCGGGCGGGGGCGGCCCTACCAGCTGCTCACCGGACATGCGCGCACCACCCTGGGCGCCTACACGCTGCTGGCCGAGGTGGCGCGCAGCGAGGGCGCGGCGGTACCTCCGGCGTCCTTCGGCGTCTCGGATGACGGGGGACTCTCCTTCCTGCGGCCCTCGCTGGCCTGGGCGCCGGCCGGTGGGGACGCGTTGAGCGTGCGCGTGCGCGGGCCGGGCCTCTTCGGGCGAGGCTCCGTGGACGCGGCCTTCCGCCGGCGCACCGCGGGGTTCTCCGATGGCGCCCACGCCGAGCTCCAGTCCTCGCGTCAGCTCTCCCTGCGCGCCGCGCAGCCCTGGGGCCGTGGCGCCTCACGCTGCTCGGGGATGAGCGCCTCACGGCGGATCCACGGCGTCCCTTCGAGCCGGGGGAGGTGGGGGCGCGCACGCTGGGGCTGGGGCTGGGCTACGAGTGGGCGCGGTGGGGCGTGAGCGCGCAGGTGCGCGACGCGCGGCTGCGCGCCAGCGTGCTGCCCGGCGGTGACACCCTGCTCGAGGGAGGACGGACGTCGGTGGGGCTCGAGGGGCACTACCGGGTGAATGACTGGCTGCGGGTGTCGGCCAGCCACCAGCAGACGGTGGGCCTGTATGGCGAGGGACTCGGCCGGGTGGCGGACACCTTCGCCGCGGTGGGCGCGGACGTGACGTCGGGCGACGCCACGTTGGGCGTGCGCGGGGGCTGGGGGCCCGAGCTGGGGCCGCTCGCGTGGGTGCGGGGCGGTTGGAAGCGGGGCGAGGACGTCTACTACGGCGGCTATTCGGTGGACGTGGACGGGCCGGACTTCGGCGCGCGCCGCATGGTGAGCGGCGCGAGCACCCAACTGGCGGACGGCACGAGCGTCTTCGTGGAGGACGTCGCCTCCCATGACACCCAGGGCATGCGGCTGGCGCGCGCGGTGGGCTTCCAGCGCACCGTCTTCGGCGCCCTGGACCTGAGCGCGCGCTACGAGCGGGGCGTGCGGGGCGTGCTCGACGTGCCGGACACGCCGCGGCGGGACGCGGCGGGGGTGTCCGGACAGCTCGTCCTGGAGCGCCTCCGGCTGGGGGGCCACCTGGAGCTGCGCTTCGAGCGGGGCACGCCCGCACGAGGCTCCAGCGCGCCGGTGGATCGCCTCCAGACGGTGGCGATGCTCGCCGCGGAGGCCGTGCTGCGCGAGGACCTGTCGCTCTCGGGCCGGATGAACTTCAGCCGCACGGGCGAGCGGGAAGGCGGGCGGATGGATGCCCGGTTGCTCGAGGGGTACGCCGCCCTCTCCTGGAGGCCCGGGCCCTTCACGGTGGTGGCGCGCTACGGCATCAACCGGGAGCTGTCGCCCGGGGAGCGCCGGGTGTTTGGCGAGCGGGTGCAGCAGATCATTTCACTCCTGCCGGCCATGCGTCTGGGAGATCGCCTCGCGCTGGCGGCGGGTCTGCACGCGAGCCGCAGCAACCGGGGCGAGGTTGCGATATGGGTGTTCACCGGCTCGTTGCGCCCCTCGGTGCGAGTGGTGGGTGGATGGGAAGTGGCGGTGGAGGGCGCGGGGCGGTCGGTGTCGACCGACCATGAATCCTTGGGTTCGCTCCGGGGCGAGATCGCCCGGCGCGTGGATGACCGGATGCGGGTGGGCGTGGGCTACACCCTGCTGGGATTCACCGGAGCGGATTTGTCACGGGAGACCCAGAATGAGTCCGACAGGCTCTACCTTCGAGCGGAGTTCGCCTACTAGGTGGCGCACGCGCGCGCGGCTCGTGTGTCTGGCCGCGGCGGGGGTGCTGGCGATGCTGGCCGCGTCCCGCGCGCACGCGGGATGGCACGAGGTCACCTCCGTGACGGAGCGGCCCAACGACGTCCTCGACGTGTGGGGGAAGGGGACGTTCTCGCTGGGCTATCTGGCGGATGGCGGGGGGGCGTCTACCTGTTCGTGGACGGGGGCGTGGCGCACAAGCTCGAGGGGCTCGGGGCGAACGACTCGGTGGGCACCGCCTACCAGCCGGACACGAACTGCTTCGTGAGCATCGACGACTACGGACAGCGCGCCTCGCGCGGCGCGGATGGAGGGCCGTGCGGGGGCGTCACTCCCGGCTCGTCCATCAACCTTCAGGACAACGGCTTTCACCGCGTGAAGCAGGTGCCGGGGGAGGCGCCGCCGCGATGACCCGGGGCGTCGGCCAACACACGGTCCTGCTTTCGGACGCGGGCATTGGCGTGCCCGCCGACACCTTCGATCCGGTGGTGCGCTTGGAGCAGACCTCGAACCCGGACGCCCCATTCGCCGTGACGCGGGTGGGGTCGACGGTCTACTCCTTCCTCGGAATGCCGGGTGCCGCCCCCAATGGCAAGTGGGGCACCCTCAACCCCAAGAACGAGCCGATCTGGGTTCTGAACAATCCGGACGGAGGCCCGGTGGACACGGGCGCGTTGGGCCCGCTGCGAGCGGCGGCGCTGTTTCCCGTCGAGGGCGAGTCCGATGCCTTCGCGGTGATGGGCGCGCGTCATGCCTTCCTCCAGGGCTCGACCACTGCGCTCCACGTGGCCCAGCCGCTGGCGCCGGGCGAGGAGTTCGTTGCCCTGTCCATGTCCGTGGAGGGGGCGGCGATGGGGGCCATGGGTTCGGCATGGCGCTCGTGACGCGGGCGGATGGCGGCCTCCAGGTGATGAGTCCGGTGCCCATGGAGGAGGCGACGCGCGCGGGCACCGTCTGGCGCCCGCGCGTGATTCCACCGGACGTCCTGAAGAACATGACGGCGAAGCTGACGCAGGTGGCCTGTCATGGCGCGTCCTTCTGCGTCCTCACCGCCCCGGGCGAGACGGTGCACAACGTCTTCACCTACTCCAATGACGCGCGCCCCGAGTTCTCGGTGCTGGACGCGGACGGCGGGGTGCTCACGGCGATGGATTTCGAGGAGAACGAGAACTTCCAGCTGACGTTCCTGGGCAAGGACTCCGACGGAGATCCGGTGCGGCTCACCACTTCGTATTCGTACGCGGTCACGGGCCCGTGGGAGGTGAAGCCGATGTCCGCGGAGCCAGGCGAGCCCGTGGTGATGGACGTCTCCACGAAACCCATCTGCCGGACGACGGATGTGGGCCACTTCGAGCTGACGGCCTCCGACGGCCTGGAGGCGCACGAGGTCCGGCGGACGATGCCGGTGAGGGTGCTGCATACGTCGCGCCCGGAGATGCCCCGGGTGGAGCTGTCGGATGGAGGCGTGGTGGCCCCGGGGAAATCCACGCTCGAGCTGGTCGCGGGCAGCGATCCCCTGACGCTCGACGCGGTGGGGGACGTGACGTCGGGGAAATGCCGCTGGAAGAGCAAGCGCTGGACGCAGTTGTCCGCGGACGGCCCGATGGTGCCCACGCCGGACAACAGCGCCCGCCTCACGCTCGAGCCCCCGTCCTCCTTCTGCGAGGCGGGAGGCCGGGACTACCAGTACCAGCTCGACGTGGTGGACGAGGGCGACCTCTCCAACTTCCAGCGCTACACGGTGCACCAGAAGCCCTGGGGCGTTCCGGCTCCCGTCTTCACCTCGGACGCAGGCGTGCTGCGGGTGCGCCCGGAGATCGGGTGGAGTTGTCCCCCGAGAAGCCGCACGACTGCGTGAACGCGCCCGGGTTTCCCGGCGTGGTGACCACCGGCGCATGAACCTGGAGGGTGGCGGGGTGCCGGGGCCGGAGCTCTCCATCCAGAAGCGGGAGGGCGGCGTCGTGACCGGCTTCCCGGTGGATGCGACGGGGCTCGTGCTCCAGACGACCGCCTGTCAGCCCCCGGCCCGGGTGTGGGTCCACGCCAGGAGTGCGGTGGGCACCGATAGTTCGGATGAAACCCAGCGGGAACTCCTCATCGAGTCGGTCTGGACACCGCTGAAACCCGACTCGCTCGAGGTGTCGTTGAGCGAGGACGCCCAGACGCTGCGGGTGGACTCGCCCCTCGAGTGCGAGGTGGAGCGCAAGCTGCACGCGAACCTCCGGCTGGAACCAGAGGACGCGAACGTGTCGGCACGGACGACGGGCGTGGATGTGCCGGGCGAGTGGCCGCTGACGGACCTGGACTGCGGGCTCTACCATTTGCGCGCCACCTTGGAGGACTCCACGGGTAGCTCCGTGGTGCAGCAGGAGCGCTCGATGGTGCTGCCCGGCCCGGGGTGTCCCTGGATCCTCACCCCCAGGGCGCGATGAAGGCCGTCTGTGGCCAGGGCGCGACCCTGTCCCTCTCGTCCCTCGTCACCCCCACGCCGGGGTTCTGCCAGACGCCGGACTACACCTGGACGTACGAGTCGGCCCTGGAGCTCGAGCAGCTCTCCGAACCGGATGGCACGGTGCGGCTCGCCACGAAGACGAAGGAGCTGGACGCGCTGCTCGGCGGCTCCGTGCGGGTGGGCGTGACGGCGAGCAAGGGCCCGCGCGCACGGAGCTGTCGTTCGACGTGCCCATCTCCGTGGATCCCTTCGTGAAGGTGGGCCGCCGCTCCGAGCTGCCCGTCGCCTCGGAGACGGGACTCGTGGGCGTGCGGGTGGATCTCACCAACACCACGGCGTGCGACGTGAGCGGGGCGCGCTACGTGGAGCACCTGGAGGGGCTCGCGTACGTGGAGGGCAGCGCGACGCTCGACGGAGCGCCCGTGGAGACGCACTGGAATGGCAAGACGCTCCAGGTGGACGGGCTGCTGCTGGCGGGAGGCGCCACCCGGACGCTCGGCTACGTGGCGCGGCCGCTCCTGGTGGGCGAGCGCCGCATGTGGGGCGAGGCCAGCAAGGGCGACGTGCGCCTCTCCGTGTCCGAGACGGACGAGCCACATCCGTCCGGCTGCGGGTGCGCCAGCGCGGAGTCGGGGCCGCTGCTCTTCGTGCTCGCCGCGATGGGAGCGGCCCTGCGCCACCGCCGCCGGTGAAGGCCGCGGCGCGCGGGCGCCCTACAACCCGAAGCTGATGCGGCGGCGGCTCCCGGGCTCCTCGCGCCGCTCCTCCAGCACGCCGAGCAGCTCCAGGCCCCGCAGGGTGGCGAGTCCCTCGCGCTCGGGCAGCTCCGTGAGGGTGAGCAGATCCTCCACCGTCTTGGTGCCGTCCGCGTACGCCAGCAACAGGGCCTGCTGTCCCTTCAGCTTCAGCTCGTGCAGGGCGTAGGGGGGCGCGGCCGAGGGGAAGAGCCGGCGGGAGGGCGGCATGTGCTGGCGCAGCGCCACCAGGGGCTCGGAGCGTTGGACTCCCTCGAGGATGAGATCGCCGGGGAAGAGCGACAGGGCCACCCGTCCCGCGCTGGGGGGACGCAGGGCGCTGAAGCCATAGGCGCCTTCCGTCCACGAGAAGGTGGACCAGAGCACCTCCTTCACCTGCTCCTCGAGCACCTGCTGGCGCCGCACGGCGTCCACGAACCCCAGCCGCGCGAGCGCCTCGCTCGAGCGCAGGTTCTGCTCCCGGGCGAGCGCGAACGCCGCCTGGGCCTGGGCCTCGCTCACCACGCCGCGGCGCACGCAGAAGCGCAGGAAGCGCTCGGGGGCGAGGTTGGAGGCGGCGTACACCGGCCGCCCGGCCTCGAAGTAGACGACCTTCTGGGTGGTGCCCTGCCGCAGCTTGAGCTCTCCGCTGTGGCGCGCCTCGTAGTAGGCGTTGAGCAGGCGGGGGACGCTGGTGTCCTTGAGGTTGCCGGAGAGCGACCAGGCGGGAGGCGCGCGCGTCCGGGGCGCGGTGCTGGGCGTCTTGCTCCACACCTTCTCGCGCTCCCCGAAGGGCAGGGCTAGCCCGGGCTCGGGCTCGGGCTCCGGCGGCTCGGAGGAGGACTCCCGCGGGGGGAGATCGTCGGCGGTGGGCTCGGGGAAGGGTGACTCCTCGGCGGGACCGAGCGCCTCCAGGGCCTGGAACTCCTCGGCGGAGACGACGGACGTGGAAGGCGACTCCTCGGTGGGTCCGGTCGCCTCGGCGAGAGGCGCGGGGAGGAACGGCTCGTCGGCGGGCCCGAGTGCCTCCAAGGCCTGGAGCTCCTCGGAGGAGACGACGGGCGTGGGAGGCGGCGCCTCGTCCGCTCCGAGTGCTTCCAGGGCCTGAAGCTCCTCGGCGGAGATGGCGGGAGTCGGGGGCGGCGCCTCGTCTGCTCCGAGTGCTTCCAGGGCCTGGAGCTCCTCGGCGGAGATGGTGGGGGTCGGGGGCGGCGCCGTATCCGGCCCGAGTTCCTCGAGGGTGGAGAGCTCCTCGGCGGGGATGGCGGACGTCGCGGGGGGCTCCTCCTCCGACTCGAGCGCCTCCAGCTCCTGCAGTTCCTCCTCGGGCGGCTCCTCCGGGACGAGGGGTTCTTCCCGCGCGTCGGGGGAGTCGAGCGCGGTGAGATCCACGAGCCCCGCGAGCTCCACCGTCCTGAGGGTGATGGGGGTCTCCCGGACGAACGCGGGCGTCGTCTCCACGAAGGAGCGGAACGGGGGGAGCGGAGGAGGCAGGGGGCGCTCGTCGCTCAGCGGATCTTGTGCCTCCTCGATGACGGTGAGGCCCTGGATGACGGGGGACGAGGGCTCGGCGGGCGCGAAGAGGGGCTCATCCTCCTCGGTGACGGTGAAGCCCGGCTCGTCGTCCAGCTCCATGAGCGAGGCGTCCTCGAAGACGACGACCTCGTCGGAGTCGTCATCGGAGGGCGGGGAGGCGGGGCTGTCCAGGCCGCACAGCTGCTCGACGTACTCCAGCAGGTGCAGCAGCTCGAAGGGCTTCTCGAAGAAGGCGCGCGCGCCGTACACCTCGGTGGCCTCGCGGGCGAAGCGATCGCCCTTGAAGACACCGCTGACGGCGATGGCGGGAATGGCGTTGTCCCGGAGCGCGGAGAGCACGGCGCTGCCCCGCATGTCGGGCAGGAGCAGATCCACCACGGCCGCCTCGAAGGCCTGCGGACGCACGAGGGCCAGCGCGGCTTCGCCGGTATGGACGGCCGTGGCCTCATGGCCGCGGCTCTCGGCCGCGGCGACCATGAGGAAGCCAGCTCGGGGTGATCCTCGACGATCAGCAGTCGCGCCATGGGGGCCGGGCACCATATAGCATCCGCGTCATGGACGTTCAGGGCTTCCATCATCTGGCCATCCAGGTACGCGACGTGGAGCGGGTCACCGCCTTCTATCGGGACGTGCTGGGTCTGAGAGAACTGCAGCGCCACTTCCGGGCGGACGGCTCGCTGCGCAGCGTGTGGGTCGGGGTTCCCGGCGGCGGCTTCCTCGCCTTGGAGGCGGTGGCGGGCGAGCCCGAGGCCGGCTCCTTCCGCCACGAGCGGCCGGGCCTGTTGCTGCTGGCCCTGCGCATCGCCCCGGCCGAGCGGGCCCGGGCGGTGGAGACCTTCGCGCGCGCCGGCATCCCCTTGGAGCACGAAACGCGCTGGACGGTGTACGTCCGGGACCCCGAGGGCAACCGGGTGGCGCTCAGCCATCACCCGGAGGATCCGATCTCCTGAGAAAGCGGATGGCCGCCCGGCGCGTCTTGCGGAGAGCGCCAGGGGGCGGCTACAAGCCCAGGCCGTCATGCGCCTGGGCGAACTGCTTCTCCAAGAAAGCTCATCACCCCCGAGGCGCTGGAGGAAGCGCTCGAGTCCCAGGTCGTCCACGGTGGACGGCTGGGGACGAACCTCGTGGAGCTGGGCCTGCTGTCCGAGCAGGAGCTGGCGCGTGTGCTCGGCCAGCAGCACGGCGTATCCTCGGCCTCGGGCGAGATGGTGCCGGATCCGCGCGCGCTGGCGCTGGTGGACCCGAGCGACGCGGACGACAAGGACTACCTGCCCATGCGGGTGGACGCCACGCGCATGAGCGTGGCGATGCTCAACCCGGGGACCGGCCACGCGCGACGCGCTGGCGTTCAAGACGGGCAAGCGCGTGGTGCCGGTGATCATCCCCGAGTTCCGGATGAACCAGCTCCTGCGGCGCTACTGCAAGGCGTTCCGCGCGATGCGGTCCATCGACATGAACGCGGTGCGGCCCTCGCGGGCGAAGCAGGAGGAAGAGAAGGAGATCTCGCGCGCGCAGAGCGCGGATCTCATCAGCGAGGAGGAGTTCCAGTCGCTCTACGCCCAGGCGCTCAAGGGCGGGAGCGCGGTGGGCCAGGAAGAGCCGGTGTTGGATCTCGTGGAGACGGTGGAGGAGGCGGCGGCGCCCGAGCCGGCCGCCGAGCCCGTCCCCGAGCCCGTTTCCGAGCCCATCCTCGAGGGGGAGGTGCTCGAGCCCGAGCCGCTCGCCGAGCCCGAGACGCCGCCCGAGCCAGTGCCGTCGGTGCACCGCGAGGCGCCGCGGCGCATGTCGGTGCTGGAGCTGGAGGACACGCCGCGCCCGAGGGCGCCCGCGCCGGAGCAGGTGTACACGCCGCTCACCTTCGCCGAGGCCCAGGCGGAGCTGTCGCGCAGCGTGGATCGCGAGCAGGTGGCGACGACGGTGCTGCGCTTCGCGCTGGGCAAGTGGAAGCGGTGTCTGTTGTTGAGCGTGCAGGGCAGCCTGGTGACGGGGTGGCGTGGGATGGGGCAGGGGTGCGCGAGGCGGCGGTGCGGCGCATGGGCATTGGCCTGCAGGGGCCGAGCACGTTCCGGCTGGTGCGCGACACGCGCGCGCACTACGTGGGGCCGGTGCGGCGGGACGCGGCCTCGGGCCTGTTCTACAAGCTGCTCACCGGGGACTATCCGACGACGGCCGTCATCCTGCCGCTGCTGGTGCGGGGCAAGCTGGTGCACATGTTGTACGTGGACAATGGCCCGGGGCAGCTCACCCCGCCCGACGTGGGCGAACTGCTCATCCTCTCGCAGGGCGTGGGCCGCTCGTACGAGGCGATGATCCGCCGCCGCAAGAGCGCGTGAGGCGTGGGCGGGGACAACCCACGCTTCCATGGAGCCTGGGAGTGAACAATGCGCGCTGACTCGGTGCCGGCTCGATGGGCGGGCCTGCTTCTCGCCATGATGCTGCTGTTCACTGGCTGTGCGTCGCTGCCGCTACCAGCCGGCCCGGAGATGCAGTTTTCTCTTCTGCGTCTCGCCGGTCCACGGCTCGAGGCGAGAGGGCGATGAGCGGCGGGCGTGCTTGGCGAGGTAATTGGAAGACCCGTTTGTATGAAAGGGTCCGTGAACTGGGTTTCGATTCGCTTACCGCCTTTGCGAATGCCCGCCCAGCCGTACCGGTCTTGGCACTGGCTGATGAACTGGGCGAGGAAGACGTTGCAGGCGTGCAGGTGTTGAGCGAACTACTCGCCGAGGCGGAGCGGAGTCACCAGATCACACGATTCGTGCGCGATGTGCTCGTCCGCGAGCTTTCCGAGTGTCTCCCTGACGGCTGGCCAACCGTTCTGGATGATGCCAACCGTTTCAAGGTCGCCATGGCGCTCGGCTCGTGGGCTGCCTTCGCTCCAAAACCCATGAGGAGCGCGTCAGGCAGGCGAGGGAAACACTCCGCGCCAAGCCGCCGCCGCCGGCTGGCGCCCGCTTGGTCCCGACGATGCGCTACTGTGCACACTCCTGCCAGACGAGGAAGTCTGAGTTTCACCTCCTTGAAAACCTTGCCGTCCGCGCTCGTCGCCGTCAGGGGAAGCGTCAACGCGCCTTCCGTCTCCGGCGTCTGTGTTTCGGTTTCCGTTGCTCCACCACAAGCCACGGCCAGCAGCGCCAGCACATACGCGCCGAGCTTCCACATCCGCGTGGTCTCTACCCCCTCTTGGGTGCTCAAACCTATAGAGGAGGTGTCTGTTTCCACCGTTCATGCCCCGGCGCGTCACGGCGGGGTGGGCGTCGCGTCGAAGGTCAACTGCTGGTCGGACTCCAGCCGGAAGGTCTTCTCCCAGCGGCCCTCCCCGGAGGTGACGACGAGCTGGTGCTCTCCCTCCCACGGAGACAGCTTGCGTCCCGCCTTGTGTCCGTCGAGCAGGATGACGGCGCCCGGAGGCGCGTTCACCTGCACCGAGCCCCGGCCCAACAGGAAGCGCTCGGTCGTCACGCCCTGGGGTTTCACGGTGAGGGTGCGGGTGGTGCGCACGCCCTTGGTGGGGATGCTCAACTCCAGCGTGTGGGCACCGGGCGGCAGCGGCACCGTCAGGGGCGTGTGGCCCAGCGGCTTGCCCCCGAGCGACACCTCCACCTCGGGCAGCACGAAGAGCTGGAGCCGGGTGGTCACCGGAGCGCTCTCGGCCGTGGGCGCCTCCGCGTCCCCGGGCGCGGGCGGTGAGGAAGCGTGCTCGCGGCGAGCACCACGGAGTCCGAGGTCGCGGGAGCCTCGGTGTCTGGCGCGGTGGCCACGGCCTGTACCGTGTCCGAGGGCGCGTCCGGCGCCAGGGCCTGGGCCGTCGCCTCCGGCGAGGGCTCGGCCTGGGGCAGTGGCCGCGCGGAGGGCTCGGCGGTGGCGACAGGTGGGGCCTTGGGCGCGGTGGGCGGCACCCGCTCGCGCGTGCTCCACACGAAGACGCCTCCCGCGACCACGACGACGGCCGCGATGGTCAGCGCGCCGGCGATCAGGGGCAGGTGCGAGCGGGGCTGGAGTGGCGCGGGCGCCGGGGCGGCCTGTTCCTGCTTCGGCGCGGGGGACGGGGGCGCTGCCGCGGGCGGACGGGAGCGGGCTCCGGCTCCTCGCGGGGCAGGGGCCGGGCCACGCCCGGACGGGCATGCCGGCCGGTGATCTCCAGCACCGAGTCCACGGCGTCCGCGTCCTCGTTCTCGAAGGGCACGTCCACGAAGTCGGTGCTCACGTCGACGGCGATATCCGGATCCGCGGGGAAGCGGAGCCACCATGGCGCCCGAGGGCCGCCGCGGCGGGGCCGTGACGGCCGGCATCGCTCCCGAGCTCACGGGCGAGGCGCGGCGTCCCACCTCCGCCAGCCCCATCTCCAGCATCTGGTGCCGCGTGGCCCGCGCATCGCGGTCCGGCGGGAAGAGCTGGGTGAGGAACTCGGCGAAGACGCTGGCCGGGGGGATGACGCCATCGACGGCGGCCACCAGGGCCTCGCGGAACTCGAGCGCGTTGGCGTAGCGCTCGTGGACGCGCTTGGCGGTGGCGCGCGTCACCACCGCGGCGAGCGCGCGCGGCACATCGTTCGGCAGGGCGGGCAGTTGCGCGGTGAGGACCGCTTGATCCCCATCCGGCGCGTCGTGGAAGGGCATGTGCCCCGACAGGCACTCGTGCAGCAGCAACCCCAGGAGGAACACGTCGGTGCTCGGGGTCATCGCCCCCCGGCCGCCGTTGAGCTGCTCGGGGGCGCTGTAGTTGCGGCGGTTGCGCACGCGCCGGCCGGTGCGCTCGCGGGGCGCGACGCTCAGGGCGCCATAGCCCGTCACCTTGCACACGCCATTGAAGGAGACCATCACCGTCTCCGGCCGCACGTCTCCGTGCACCAGGGGCGTGCCATCGTCGTTGCCCGCCGGTGCGCGTAGTGCAGCCCCATGGCCACGTCCGAGGCGATGAGCGCGGCGAAGGCGGGGGGATGCGCGGACGCACCTCCAGCACCCGGCGCAGGGACTCGCCGTTGGCGAACTCGGTGATGCGCGCGAGGCCGGGCTCGAGCTGGGCCAGGCCGTGCACGCGCAGGATGTTGGGGTGCTCGAGCGCCGAGGCGCGCTGGGTCTCGCGTTTGAGCTGCACGGAGAGCTCCGCGTCCCGGGCCACATCGGGCGGTGCCCACACGAGCACCACCGGCCGGGGCGCCGGCCCTCCTCGAGCGCGAGCCCGAGGAAGGCCCGCGAGCCCTCTCCCGAGAGAAGAGGTCCCAGGGAATGGTAGCGAACCGAATTCATTGGGGCCCCATGCTAGAGGTCCCGGCCTGGGCTTCGCTAGGGCCCCTGCCTAGAAAGGCAGGGTAACGTGGTAGCCGTAACGTCCGCGCCGCACGAGCAGCAACACGCTGCGGCTGCCCCGGGCCGACAGGAGCGCTTCCTGGAAGGCCGCGGGCTCGGTGGTGGGCTGGTTGTTGATGCGCGTGATGAGATCTCCCGGCTCCAGGCCCACCTCGTCCGCGGCCGAGCCGGGACGCACCGACTGCACCGCCATGGCGCCGCGCACCGGCTTCACCCGCAGTCCCAGCCGGTTCCATCCCAGCGCCTCCACGAGCTGGGAGGAAACTCCACGGGGGTCACCTGGAGTGTTTTCGACTCACCATCGCGGAAGACGACGAGGGGGAAGGCGGCGCGGGCGGGGTAGCCGCGGGCGCGGGTGACGTAGTCCTCGGCGTCGGAGATGCGTGAGCCGCCCATCTCGGCGAGCACATCGCCCCGGCGCACGCCCGCCTGCTCGGCGGGGCTGCCCGGCTCCACCTCCCGGGCGACGACGCCGTAGGTGCGATCCCAGCCGAGCTGCCGGGCCAGCCGTGGCGACAGCCCCTCCACTTCCAGGCCGACCCAGGCGGGGCGCACCTTTCCGAAGCGGGTGAGCTCGTCCATGATGCGGCGCACCTTGTCCGCGGGGATGGCGAAGCCGATGCCCTGGGCGCTCGCGAAGATGGCGGTGTTGATGCCGATGACGTCGCCGTCCACGTTGAGCAGCGGCCCGCCCGAGTTGCCCGGGTTGATGGCCGCGTCCGTCTGGATGAAGTCGTTGTAGGTGCGCCCGTCCGCCTTGAAGGTGCGGCCGGTGGCGCTCACCACGCCCGACGTCACCGTCTTGCTCAACCCGAAGGGGCTGCCGATGGCCACCACCGTCTCGCCGATCATCAGATCCGCGCTGGTGCCCAGCTTCGCCGCGGGCAGGGGCTGCTTGGAGTTCACCTTGAGCACGGCCAGGTCGTTGTTGGCGTCGCTGCCCACCACCTCGGCCTCCAACTCCCGCCCGTCGGCCAGCACCACGTGGATGGCCGAGGCGCCCCGGATGACGTGATCATTGGTGATGATGACGCCGCTGGGGTCCACGAGCACCCCGCTGCCCAGCCCCTGGGTGCGCTGGGCCTGCGGCGGCGCGCCGAAGAACTCCTCCATGATGGAGCGCCGTCCGCGGAAGGGGGACTCCACCTCCTGCTCGGTACCGATGAAGACGACGGCGGGGGACACCTTCTGCACCACTTCCACCACCTCGTTGCGCCGCCGGGCGGGTCCGCCCGGGCCTCGCCCCCCACCACCGCCAGCACCGCGAGCATCCCCAGGCTCCTGCGCACTGCTTGGGTCGTCTTCACGTCCTTGGTCTCCTCTGTTGCGCGGACGCCCCGCGGGAGGCGGGCCGCCCGTTGAATGTCGGGAACTCCCCAATGATAGCGGCATTCCCCAAAACGGTGCTGGACGGGTGGGGGGCCGCCTGACTGGATGGGAGGCCTATGAGTCTCGTCCTGGTGGTGGACGATGAGCCCGCGGTGCTCGAGGTTCTCAGTCAGGTGGTGGAGGATCTGGGTCACGATGTGATCCAGGCGCGTGATGGCGAGGAGGCGTGGAGTCTCGCGCGCGCGCCGGCCCCAACTGGTGGTGACGGACCACATGATGCCGCGCCTGAGCGGCCTGGATCTGTGCCGGCGGATGCGCGGCGACGAACTGCTGAGCCGGGTGCCCATCATCCTGTTGAGCGCGGTGCTTCCCCACGGAGCGCCCGAGGCCTATGCCTTCCTCCACAAGCCCTTCGAGATCACCGACTTCGAGGGGCTGGTGCGCAAGGCGCTGGCGCATGCGCCCAAGCCCAAGCCGCTGGAGGGCACGTCCGCGGTGGAGCGGCTGGGGGACTGGGTGGCCGAGGGCTTCGCGCGGCCGCTGTCCTCGGCGCGCTCCGAGCTGGAGCGGCTGCGCGAGCAGGGCCGGACGGACGGCAACGCGCTGCAACGGCTCGGCGAGCACCTGCGGACGCTGGAGGGCCTGACGCGCGACTTCCAGGAGGCGGCGCACCGGCGGCGCACGCGGTGACGCTGCGGCCGGTGATGGCGGACCGGCCGCCCGGTTGCGCCGGGCGTGGAGACCTCGCGCCAGCGCCAGCCCGGGGTGCTCTGGAACGTGCACGTGCCGGGCGAGCCGGTGGAGCTGCGCTTCGATCCGGAGCGCGTGCAGCGCATGCTGGACGCGCTGCTGGAGCAGGCGGGGCGGCATGGGGGCGAGGTCCGGGTGGACGTGGAGTCCACGCCCTCCATGGTGACGATGCGGGTGAGGGATCAGGGGCCGGAGCTGACGGACGAGGAGCGGCAGCGGCTCTTCGAGCCCTTCCGGGCCCAGGGCTCGACGGGAAGACTGGGGTTGTATATCGCCTCGGAGCTGGCGCGACTGCATGGCGGGGGACTGTCGGTGGAGTCCACGAGTAGCGAGGGCACGACGTTCAGCGTGGTCCTGCCCCGGGGCTGAGCGGGAGACTTGGCACGAGTGCCTGCCCCGGGTTCGTGGGGAGAAAGGGTGGAATGACTTTTGCCGGCTGGCGATCTTCCCGAGGATGTCCGGCGGCTCATCGCCGAGAACATCGACTCCGTGGAGCAGCTGGAGATCCTCCTGCTGCTGTTGCAGCACCCGAGCAGGATCTGGAACGCGGAGTCGGTGGCCCGCGAGCTGCGGATCTCCCCGCTCTCCGCGGGTGAACGGCTGGAGGACCTGACCTACGACGGCTTCCTGGCCCGGGCCGACGGGAGCGAGGCCGGGTACCGTTACGGTCCGGAGAGTGCCGCGCTGGATGCGGCGGTGCGCGGTCTGGCCTCGGCGTATCCCACGCGCCGGGTGACCGTCATCAACCTCATCTTCTCCAAACCAGTCGACAAGATTCGAACCTTCGCCGACGCCTTCCGGCTGAGGAAGAAGGGGGATGACAATGGCTGACGCGGTCTTCTTGCTGTGCGCGGTGACGAGTCTGGCCTGCGCGGTGTTGCTCCTGCGGGGCTATGCCCAGAGCCGGGTGCGCCTGCTGCTGTGGAGCAGTCTGTGCTTCGCCGGGCTGGCGGTGAACAACGCGCTGCTGGTGCTGGACAAGATGGTCTTCCCCAGCCGGGATTTGCTGTTGTTCCGCAACGTGTCCGGGTTCCTGGCGCTCGCGCTCCTGGTGTATGGCCTCGTGTGGGATTCCGAATGAACGACTTCCTCTCCGGCATGACCTCGGGTCTGTGCCTCGTCGCGGGGTTGTTCTTCCTCCGCTTCTGTAGGAAGACGGGTGATCGCTTCTTCGGGTTCTTCGCCGCCTCCTTCTGGATGATGGCGTTGCACCGGGTGATGATGCTGCTGCTGAGGGGCGGCGAGAACGAGCACGTCCTCGTGGTGTATCTCATCCGGCTGCTCTCCTTCGTGCTCATCCTGGTGGCCATCGCGGACAAGAATTGGGCGAGGCCTCGCAAGCGCCGTCCAGCGAGGTGAAGCGCCCCCGCCGCGCGGGCAGCTCCGCGCGCGAATGATTCAAATCCAACGACGGCAGGCACTCCGGGACAGAGGGGTGTTCGCGGGGCTCGGTGCTATTCATTTACCTGTACCAGGAGACAACCCATGCCGACACCGCGTCGCACCGTCGTCGTCGTTCTGTCATTGGCCGCCCTCCTGGGGGGCTGTGACTCCGAGGTGCCTTTGGACAGTCAGGCAAGGAGTGGCGCGAGGCTGGGAGAGGCTTTGGTTCCCGAGCAGCCCGCGCTCGCGGATCCTTGCGCGAACGCCACGGGCCCGGGCACCTACAAGGGCTATACGTGCGGCACTTCGACCCACTTCATCACCACCGAGAGCATCTCCTGTCAGGAGGCGCGCCGCAAATGCACGCGCAAGGCCGAGGCCAATCCTGGGACGAGCTTCTACTGTACGTGGAATGATCGGCTCGTCTACCGCAAGGAGGTGGTCCCCGGGGCCTGCAATCCGCTCGTCTGCCAGATCTCCTCGGGAACCGGCACGTACCGGGGCTACATCTGCGGCTCTCACAACTTCGTCACGACCAACAACACCCCCTGCCAGTACGCGCTGGACAACTGCGCCCTCAACGCCGCGAACAATCCCAGCCGGAGCTTCGTCTGCACGTGGAATGGCATCGAGGTCTTCCGCAGGGAACAGAGCCCCGGCAGATGCGATGGCCTGCCGTGAGCCCCTGGCTTCGCACGGATGTTGATAACGAAGGGCCGAAAGGCTCTCCATCATCGAGGGACTATCATGATGCGCCGCCTGCTCATCCTTGAAGTGTTTCTGCTGACCGCGGGTTGTGGGGGGGCCATGGAGCCATCCCAGGATGAAGACCCGGGGCCAGGGACCGTGAAGAACGGCCTGGCGTTCTTCGATTACAGCGCCTCCCACACGGATAGCGCGCAGGATCCGCCAACTCGGCGAGCAGTGAGATCTCCCTGGCAAAGGGGGAGACGGTCATGCTGGGGACCTGTGGGTTGACCGACAGCGCGTTCACCGGCGATACCTACCTTCGCCTCTACGGTGCATCGGTCCAGGTGGCCGGCAACGATGACTCCGAATCCTGTGGACTGGACTCCATGGGCTCCAAGATTGTCTATACGGCCCCGGTCACGGGGATCTACACGCTCCGGGCGGGATGCTTCGACGTCGGCGCCTGCTCGGGCACGGTCGCGCTCTCGCGCCGCAAGGCGACCTTCGCCGCGCCCAGCTTGAGCAACACCCACGACGCGACCGTCAACACCTTCAACAAGCAGTATTACTTCAATGGCGGCGAGGTCCTCCGTGTCAGCACCTGCGGCACGACGGCCTTCGGTGCCAGCGCCAGTGGGGACACCCTCCTGCGGCTCTTCCAGCAGCGCAACGGCGGCTACACGACCGAGGTCGCGAACAACGACAACGCGGGAGCTCTCTGCTCGAGAGCGGCCGAGCTCGTCTACGCCGTTCCCTCCGCCGGGTACTACCAGATCCGGGTGGGCTGCGCCGCCAACACGGCGTGCGGCGCGACCGTCGCGGTCTACATCGAATAGCGTTGAGCCCGGCGGAGCCGGCCCACACGCCCGGCGGGAAAGGCCGGCTCGTGCTGCCAGGAAAGGGGCGGACGAAAGCACGGCGGAACACGCGGCACCTGCCCTCCACGACGGCTCCTACGAGCGGGAATGCTCTCACCTGTCCGCCCGCTGGCTCGGGGGACTCCTCTTCCCATGCGCTGCTTATCTCCATCGCATGGTCCATCGGATGGAGCCGCTGTCTCCACTGCTGGGGAGGAGTGCCGCCGTGAATCTCGAGACGCATCGGCAAGAGCCCCCGCCTGCATCCCTGGCGGATGTGCTGGAGTTCCGACAGGACGACATCATCCACCATTGGGTGGAGCAGTTACACGAGGAGTTGGCCCCGACCTCCCGCGCCCAGGGCGTGCTGGAGGACCACGTGGGTGACTACCTCCGGGAATTGGCGACGGTGCTGCATCGGGCCGGCCAGCAAGGAGCCGCCGCGGTACCGGAGGAGAGCACCGTCGCCCGGGAGCACGGTCGCCAGCGGCTGGGCATCGGCTTCGACCTGACGGCGCTGGTGCGGGAATACGGCGTGCTGCAAGAGTGCATCCTCGACGTGGTCGAGCAGGCGGGCACGCGTGTCACCCTGGCCGAGCTCCGCACGCTCGCTTCCTTCATCGTCCACGGCATCGCCGATGCGGCGGGCGAGTACACCCGTCAGCGGGATGCCGCGCGGCGGCTCGACGAACTCCGGCTCCAGGCGTTGTTGGACCATGCCCCCGTCGCCATCTTCGCCAAGGACGCCGAGGGCCGCTTCATCGTCGCCAACCGCTACGTGGTGGATGAACTGATAGGACGTCCGCGCGAGGAAGTCCTCGGCCAGGACGTCTTCGCCTTCTTCCCCGAGGAAATCGCCGTGCCGTTCCAGGCCAATGACGCCCAGGCGCTGGCCGGGCATACCCATGTCTCCGAGGAGGTGGTCCACTATCCCTCCGGGCCGCGCACCTTCCTGTCCACGAAGTTTCCCCTGCCGGGGAATGAGGGCGCGCCCACTGCCATGGGTGGCATCGCCACGGACATCACCGAGCGCAAGGAGGCCGAGGCGGCTCGGGCCCGGCTGCTGCGCGAGGCCGAAGCCCAACGCGAACGCCTGGACTCGCTCTTTCAACAGTCGCCGGCCTTCATCTTCGTGATGCGGGGGCCCGCGCACATCCTCACCTTGGCCAATCCCCTCACGATCCAGCGCCTCGGTGGCCGGGAACTGGTGGGCAAGCCTCTGCGCGAGGCGATTCCCGAGCTCGTGGAGCAGGGCTACGGCGAGTTGATCGACAACGTCTACCGCACGGGAAGGCCCGCCGCAGCCAACGAGGCCCCGCTGTGGTTGGTCCCACACGAAGGCGGGGAGCCCAAGGAGTCCTTCTTCAACTATGTCTATACACCTACCCGTGGGCCGGACGGTCAGGTGGATGGCGTCTTCGGACATGTGGTGGAGGTGACGGAATTGGTATACGAGCGCCGCAGGGCGGAAGAGGCGTTGGCGCTGCTGGATACCCTGCTCACCACCGCTCCGGTGGCGCTGTCCTTCGTCGACCGTGACCTGCGCTACGTGCGCATCAATCAGATGCTGGCCAATGTCCTTGGCTATCCCATCGAGAACATCCTGGGCCATGGCCTGGACGAGTTCTCTTCCGCCGTGGCCGCCCAGCTCTCGCCCCTCCGCCGCCGGTGCTGGAAACAGGGCATCCGGTCTTCGGCCATGAGTTGACGGGCTCTCACGCCGCGCTGGGCGGGGAACTCCGTCACTGGCTCTCCAACCACGCCCCGGTGCGCAACCGGGCTGGCGAGGTCGTCCTCGTGGCCAGCGCGATGCTGGACATCACCGAGCGCAAGCGCGCCGAGAGCGCCATGGAGGAGCGCTTCCGCCTGCTGGTGGAGGGAGTGGAGGACTATGCCATCTTCATGCTCGACCCCAAGGGCCGGGTGACGAGTTGGAATCCGGGCGCCGAGCGCATCAAGGGCTGGACGGTGTCGGAGGTCCTCGGCCGCTCCCTGTCCCTCTTCTACCTCCCAGGAGACGTGGTGGCCGGCGTCCCCGAGGAGGCCCTGCAACTCGCCGCCACCGAGGGAAAGCACCGCGCGGAGATGCCCCTGGTGCGCAAGGATGGCAGCCGCTTCTGGGCGGACGTCCTGCTCACCGCCCTTCGTGACGAGCGCGGGGGCCTGCGTGGCTTCGCCATGATTACCCGCGACATCTCCCCGCGTCGGCAAGCCGAGGAGACGCTGCGCGCGACCACCCAGCGGTTGGAGGCCATCCTGGAGACGGCGGTGGATGGAATCCTCATCATCGACGAATCGGGCAAGATCCAGAGCATCAACCCGGCCACCGTACGCATCTTCGGCCATCCCCCCGAAAGCTCCTCGGCCAGGACTTCCTCCAGTTGCTGCCCGAGCCCTACCTGAGCGGCAACATCCAGCCTGAAGGGCGCAAGCTGTTCGGCAGCAGTCGCGAGGTGCGAGGCCGTCGCGAGGACGGCAGCCTCTTCCCCCTGGAGCTTTCCGTTGGAGAGACCCGCTTGTCCCAGGGACGCTTCTTCACCTGCCTGGTGCGCGACATCTCCGCGCGCAAGCACGCCGAGAAGGCCCAGGCCTTGTTCGTCCAAGTGGGGACGCTGCTGTCCCAGTCGCTCGATGTCCCCACCACGCTCAAGAGCCTCGCCTCGCTCGTCGTCTCCCATCTGGCGGACTACTGCATGGTGGACCTGCTGGGGGAGGACGGGCAATTGCGGCTGCTGGAGGTGGCGGCACGCGACCCCGAGCGCCGGGCGTTCATCCTCCGCTCGAAGCCCTCCTCTCCTCAACTGGACTCCAGCCTCCTGCCGCGCGTCCTGGAGGGAGGCGTGCCCGTGGCCCAGCCGAAGCCCACTCCCGAGTGGCTGGACTCCCTCGCCCGCGACCCGAAGCACCGGGCCTTCCTGGAGGCGCTCGATGTGAAATCCCTCCTCTTCGTGCCACTGGTGGCCCGGGGTCGCAAGCTCGGCCTCATCTCCTTCGCCTGGAGCCAGCCCCGCCCCACGTGCGCCACGACGGACCTGGAGGTGGCCCGGGGCGTCGCCGATCGCGCGGCCCTGGCGCTGGACAACGCGCGCCTCTACCAGGAGGCCCAGGACGCCATCCGGGTGCGCGAGGACGTGGTGGCCATTGTCAGCCATGACCTGCGCACGCCCCTCAACGCCATCAGCCTGTCGGCCACGACACTGCTCAAGCGCGAGGACCTGGACAAGCGCACCACCACGGCGGTCAGCCGCATCCGCGCGGCGGCGGACCGGGCCACCCGGATGATTCACGACCTGCTCGACTTCAACCAGGCGCGCATGAAGGGCATCCCCGTCCACCGCGAGCCCCTGGACTTCCACGCCCATGTCCTGCGGGTGGTGAAGGAGGTGCGGCTCGCCCACCCGGACAGGCACATCTCGTTCCACGCCAGTGGAGAGGGGCGGGGTGCGTGGGATGGGGACCGGTTGGCCCAGGTGGTGACCAACCTCGTGGGCAATGCGCTCCAGCACGGTCCGCCCGGTTCACCCGTACGGGTGTTTACCCGGAGCGAGGGCGCGAGCATCGTGCTCGAGGTGCACAACGAGAACAAGGGGAACGCCATTCCTCCGAAGGTGCTGTCGACCCTCTTCGAGCCTTACCGGCGGGGGCCCGAGGCGGGTGCGAATCAGGGCAGCCTCGGGCTGGGGCTCTTCATCACCCGGCAGATCGTCCTCGCCCATGGCGGGGACATCCACGTGCGCTCGACGCCGGAGGAGGGCACCACCTTCTCCGTGCGCCTGCCAACATGCTCAGGAGGTCATTCGTAGGGCGTCGCGGATCGCCCGTTCGACGGGCGAATAGGCGGCGTCCGGCCGCTCGAGCCGCAGCGGCTGCGTGGGAAGCAGCGGCGGCTGTGCGAGGAACCGCGGTCGCGTCCCGTGATGGGGCTGGGCCGAATGAACGAGGAAGGGATGGCAGAGATAGACGGTTCCCGCCTCTCCCGTCGCGAGCACTTCTGGCAGCGCCTCCGTTTCGGCGAAGCCGTTGGCGGCCAGTTCCCGGAGGGTCAGACCGGCCTCTCCGCGGGCGCCAACCTGCGGGCCATCTCCAAATGGGAGCCGACCCGGATCCGCGTGGGCGCATCCTTCTCTCCGACATCGGAGAACAGGAAGAGCATCAGCAACGCCCGTCCCCTGGACGTGACGTTCGCGCGCCAGGACATGAAGTTGGGCTCCTCGGTGCCAAAGCTGACATCGATGTGCCAGCCGGTATCTCCGGGGTCCTCGGGGAGGGGAAGCGGATGGGGAAGGTGCCGAGCGTACCGCGTGGCGCCCACCGTCCTGGTCCGACCAACTGGTCGAAGGCCTGATGCAGGATGGGCGTATTGGCGGCCTCGACGAACGGCGTCTGTCCATATTGGTTCAGCCGGATGACCGGTCGGGTCCAGGTGGACGGATCCTCTGGATGGCAGCCCGTGTCCCGCCACAAGAGGGCTCGGGCCTCATCGGCCATTTGCCGGGGAAAGGCCTCGTCGATCCTGACGAAGCCCTCATCGATGAAGCGCTGGACCTGTGCATCGCTCAGCGCCCGTGCGTTCTGGTTTGGAGGCATGGAGTCTCTCCCATATGTATGTCGCGCGGCCGTCGGCATGGGTCGCCGCTGGCTGCGCCCACCGCATCCTCGCCCAGGGCCGCGGCGAGGGCATCCAGCAGCAGCACCGCGGTCCCCATCCCCACGAGGCCCAGGCACGCCCGGGTGCCCGGCAGGGAGGGGACGAGCACGGCCACGCGCGGCACGAGGGACTCCTCGGGGGGGCATGGGGAGGTACGCCTCCTGACACCTCGCGTCGAACGCGATGGAACGGGTCGACAAACCCGAGGGCGATCGACAAAGTGCGGCGGTCGCCGACTCGGCGCCCACGATCCATGTGCGCACCGTGTCCGATGACCACCACGCGAAAGAAGGAAGGAAAAATGGCGAACATCAAGGATCCGGAAAACACCATCATCATGGAGACGACCAAGGGACAGGTCGTCATCGAGCTCCGCCCCGATCTCGCTCCGAACCATGTGGCCCGCATCAAGGAGCTGACGCGCGAGGGCGCCTATGACGGCGTCGTCTTCCACCGCGTGATCTCCGGCTTCATGGCGCAGACGGGTGACGTCAAGTTCGGCAAGTCCACGGGCCCCGACTTCAACCCGGGCCGCGCCGGCATGGGCGGCTCCTCCAAGCCGGACCTGAAGGCGGAGTTCAGCAGCGCCAATCACGGCCGCGGGGTGTGCTCGATGGCGCGCGCGCAGAACCCCAACTCCGCCAACTCGCAGTTCTTCATCGTCTTCGGCGACGCGTCCTTCCTGGACCGGCAGTACACCGTCTGGGGCCAGGTGATCGAGGGCATGGAGAACGTCGACAAGATCAAGCGCGGCGAGCCCGTCGTGGATCCCGACAAGATCGTCTCCATGAAGGTCGCGGCGGACGCCAAGGCCTGATCGGCGTCACCGCCGTCCAGACGCGGCGGGTGCCGGACTTCTCCCAGCACCCGCCGCGGGGAGGCGTGCCCCCCACGGGCCGCGACTCGATTCATCGGCTGCTCTTCGGCCAGGCGGGTTCTTGGACACCGTTCCGTCGGCGTCGAGGGCTACACAGGTTTCCCTTGTGGTCTCTCCCCAAGAAGGGAGCGCACCCGGGAGGATTCCAATTTCTGCCAGGAACTGGCTGGAAATCGACGTCGAGCGGAGTGGTGCCGAGCTGAGGGCCCGGGGCCTGGGTTGCCGTCAGGAGCAGCCCGGGGTGCACCTGCTCGGCCCCGGCTTCGATGCGGACGCGCTGCATACGCTCGCCACGCGCCTGAAGAAGGCGGCCGAGAGAGGCATGTCGCTCGAGCCCGCGCTCGCACGGCAGGTCCAGGCGCTCCACCGGGCCCTCCTCCAGGGAGAGCTCCAGGCGGTACTTGCTCGGCTGCGCGAGGCTTCCGATGGAGGGCCCGTCCTGCTGCGATTCATGCTCCAGGACACGGAGCTCCAGGGCTTCCCTGGGAGGCCCTTTGTGAGCCGGGAAAGGACTTCGCGTTCCTGGGGAACTCGGCGAGCCTGCTGCCAGTGCGTGGCGTGCGCTCGCCCGAGCCCTGGCAACCGCGCGAGGTGCGGGGCGCGGTGCGGCTGCTCGCCATCGCGCCGCTGCACCCTCACTCCCTCCCCCGGTTACAGGCGACGCTTCACGAGAGTCTCGCCTCGGGCGAGGTCGAGTGGCTCGAGCCCCTCACGGGACCGAGGTCCCGCAAGGCCGCCCTCTTCGAGCGCCTGAGGCGCCAGCCCGAGCCTCACATCATCCACTTCATCGGACATGGGGGCCTGCACGAGGGAAGGCCCGTCCTGCGGCTGGCGGACGAGGAGGACGAGGAGAGCTGGGTCTCGGTGGAGTTGCTGGCTCAGCAGCTCCATGGGGCATGGGGCCAGGGCCCCTTGCGGCTCATCGTCCTGGAGGCCTGTGAGGGAGCGAGCCCTGGTGCCCTGGAGAGCGCGGCGGAGCTGCTGGCGCGCACCGCGGCGGATGCCGTCCTCGCCTACCTCTGGCCGGTGAGGATGGACGTGGCCCTGCGCTGCTCGCGTGTGTTCTACCGCGCGCTCACGCGGGCGGCCCGGGAGGAGGGAGACGTGGCGCTCAGCCTCAACGAGGCCCGGCGCAGCGTCCTGGCGGAGCTGGAGGGCAGTGCCGAGGCGTTCTCCCCGGTGCTGTACCTGCGCGGACGCGATCCCGTGCTGTTCGACTTCAAGGCACGCAAGGTCTCGCCCCTGCCCGTGGCGGCCACCCGGCCGGAGGCTCCACCCGCCTCCGGTCCTGGGGCAGTTCCTGGAGCAGCCCTTCTCGCTGCTGTTGGGAAATCGCTGGGAGGAAGAGGCGCCCGACTTCCGAGGTCTGCGCGAGCGGCTTCAGGGCGAGCTCATCCAGAAGGCGCTCTCCGTGCCACACGAACTGCCAATGAGCACCCTGGCGGAGCACTTCGCGCTACGCATCGGGCAGGAGGAGCTGGACTACGAGTTCCAGGAGGTGTTCGGCCAGTCGGACTTCATGCCTCCCCTGATGCGTCTGTTGGCACGGCGGCTCGGGACCGGGGTGCACATCACCCTGCTGCGCCTGCCCTTGTTGGAGCAGGCCATCGCCGAGCAGCATCCACGGCTCACGCTCTACGTCATCCAGCCCTCCTCGAACGCGGACGGACACGCCGTGATGATGAGGCGCGAGGCGGGCGGCGTCCGCTGGACGCGGTTGCGCGAGGTCCCGAGCGAATTGGATACCGAGCGGGACGTGGTGGTGCTCCGGCTGTGCTCCGGCTATCTGCCGGCCCACCTCTTCAGCCATCCACTGCTCACCGAGGATGATTACCTGCTGGGCGTCCGTGGCCTGTCGAGCCTGCTGCCCTTCGAGCTCGTCGAGCCCATCCAGAGCGCCCTGAGCGTGCGTCCGCTCCTGCTCGTCGGGATGTCCATGTTGGACTGGAGCCACCGGATGCTGCTCTATGAGCTCTTCGGTCAGCGCACGTTGATGCGCGGCAGCATGGCCGTGCTCGACCCCAGGAGCCGCGAGCAGGAGTTGTGGGAGGGAGGCAGGGGACTGCCTGGAAGGACCGGGGTGAGGGCGCTCGAATCGACGGATGAGCAACTGGAGGCCCGGCTCGAGGCGCTGGCGGCCGGGGGGCAGGATGAGTGGCTCCGCCAATCCCTTTCTGGGACCCCAACCCTACCGCGCGAGCGAGCGGGACCGCTTCTTTGGCCGGGAGGAGTCCACGCGCAGGCTGGTGCAAGGCATCCTCTCCTGGCCTTGCTTCCTGCTCTTCGGACCCTCGGGAGCGGGCAAGTCCTCGTTGATGCGGGCCGGAGTGATTCCCCTGCTGGAGGAGAAGCATGAGTTCCGCGTGGTCCGTGTCGAGGGCTGGTTGGCCAGCCACGGGCCCCTCGAGTGGCTCGTCCAGGCGATGTTCGCGGACCTGCGGCTCGGCGCGCCGTCCGCGGGGATGCGCCCCGACGAGGCGCTCGAGGAAGCGGTGCGGCTGGCGGAGCGGCGCTCGAATCGGCCGGTGGTGCTCTACCTGGATCAGCTCGAGCAACTCCTCCTGCCTGGGCGCGACCTGGAGCAGACGAATGCGCTGCTCGATGGCCTGGTGCGCCTGGTCCGCAGCCCCTTGAGGGGACTGCAACTCGTGTTGCTGCTGCGCGAGGACTACCTGGGGCGCTTCCGGGAGCGGTTGCGTGGCGCGGCGGAATTGCTGGAGCACGGCAGCCGGCTCGGCCCGCTCACGGTGCGCGAAATGGGGGAGGTGGCACGCAGGCTGGCGGCCTCTGGCACTCCCGCGCAGCACTGGCCCCCGCACGAGTTGCTGGAGCTGATGCTTCAGGTCCGGGTGCCAGGACAGGACGCCACGGAGGAAGCGGAGGTGCAGGCCGCCTTCGCGCAGATCGTCTGCCGTGCCCTCTGGGAGGAACGCGCCGCCGGGAACGTGGTTCGGGGGCCGGTGGCGGCCGAGCCCATCCTGCATCGCTACCTGGATGCGACGTTGGAAGGGTTGGGGCCCTGGCCGGGGATGCCCGGCGGCTGCTGGAGGAGCACCGGTGGCCAGCGATGGGAGCCGGACGTTGCTGACGGAGCGGAGGCCCAGGCCGCGCTCCCTCCGGGACAGGCCGAGCGGGTGCTGACCACCCTGGAGGGCGCCGTGGTGCTGCTGGCCGGAGAGCACCACGGCAGCCGCTATTTCGAGCTCGGCCACGACTGGCTGGCGAGGAAGGTCTTCGAACTGCGGCGGGATCGGCTGCGGGACGAGGAGTCCCAGCGGGGACTGGAGCGGGAGCGTGCCCGCTGGCGGCGGTTGCGGCTCATCTCCGTGGTGGCACTGGTGGTGGCCGTGGTGATGGGGGGTCTGTTGCTGTTGGCGTTGGCGCAGACGGAGCGGGCCCGCAACCAGTCCCTGATGTCGGGGCGCGGGAATTGCTCGAGCGTGACCAGTCCGCGATGGCGATGAAGCTGCTGCTCGAAGTCCACCGGCCGGAGCGGGTTCGGGGGTGGGCGACCCTCGCGCACGGAGCCCTGGCGATGAGTGCTCCCGAGGTGACACTCCGCGCCCCGGCAGTAGTCTACTCGGCGATCATCAGCCGGGATGGCCAGCACGTCGTCACCGCCAGCGCGGACCGGACAGCTCAGGTGTGGCGGATGGATGGCACGGGCCAGCCTGTGATTCTGAAGGGACATGAGGGGGATGTCTTCTTCGCGGCCTTCTCCGAGGATGGTCAGCGCGTCGTCACCGCCAGCGCGGACGGAACTGCTCGGGTGTGGCGGTCGGATGGAACGGGCCAGCCCGTGGTCCTGAAGCACGCGGAACAGGTGCGATTCGCCACCTTCAGTCCGGACGGCCAGCGCGTCGTCACCATCTCGTTTGATGGGACGGCGCGTGTATGGCGGGCGGATGGAACGGGCCAACCCGTGGTGCTGAAGGGCGGGGAAGGGTCCTCTCCGCCGACTTCAGTCCGGACGGTCAGCACATCGTCACCACGGGGACCGATGACACGGTGCACGTGTGGCGGGCGGATGGAGCGGGCCAGCCCGTGGTGTTGCGGGGACACACGGGAAAGGTCTTCTCCGCCGCCTTCAGCCCGGATGGGCGATACGTCGTTACCGCCAGCGAGGATGGGACGGCGCGTGTATGGCGGGCGGATGGAGCGGGCCAGCCCATGGTGCTGTGGGGACACGCGGGAGAGGTCCTCTCCGCCACCTTCAGCCCGGATGGGCGATACGTCGTCACTGGGGGGGATGATGAGACGGCGCGCGTGTGGCGGGCGGATGGGACGGGCGAGCCCCTCGTGCTGCGGGGACACGCGGGACTGGTCCGCTCCGCCGCCTTCAGCCCGGATGGTCAGCACATCGTCACCGCGGGGGACGATGGGACGGTGCGCGTGTGGCGGGTGGATGGAACAGGCCGGCCCGTGGTGCTGAAGCACGGGGGACCGGCCATCTCCGCCTTCAGTCCGGACGGTCAGCACATCGTCACTGCGGGAGTGGATGGGACGGTGCGCGTGTGGCGGGCGGATGGGACGGGCGAGCCTCTCGTGCTGCGGGAGCACGCGGGACCGGTCCTCTTCGCCGCCTTCAGCCCGGATGGGCGATACGTCGTCACCGCGGGGTACGATGGGACGGTACGCTTGTGGCGGGCGGATGGAATGGGCGAGCCCCTCGTCCTGCGAGGACACCTGGGGCCGATCGGGTTCGCCGTCTTCAGCCCGGACGGCCAGCACATCGTCACCGCGGGGGACGATGGGACGGCGCGCGTGTGGCGGGCGGATGGGACGGGCGAGCCTCTCGTGCTGCGGGGACACGCGGGACTGGTCCGCTCCGCCGCCTTCAGCCCGGACGGCCAGCACATCGTCACCGCGGGGGACGATGGGACGGCGCGCGTGTGGCGGGCGGATGGGACGGGCGAGCCCCTCGTGCTGCGGGGACACCTGGGGCCGGTTCAATCCGTTGCCTTCAGCCCGGACGGCCAGCGCATCGTCACCGCGGAGGGGATGGGACGGCGCGCGTGTGGCGGGCGGATGGGACGGGCGAGCCCCTCGTGCTGCGGGGACACCTGGGGCCGGTTCAATCCGTTGCCTTCAGCCCGGACGGCCAGCGCATCGTCACCGCGGGAGGGGATGGGACGGCGCGCGTGTGGCGGGCGGATGGGACGGGCGAGCCCCTCGTGCTGCGGGGACACGCGGGACCGGTCCGTTCCGCCGCCTTCAGCCCGGACGGCCAGCGCATCGCCACCGTGGGGGACGATGGGACGGCGCGCGTGTGGCGGACGGATGGAACGGGCGAGCCCCTCGTGCTGCGGGGACATACCGGGCCGGTTCAATCCGTTGCCTTCAGCCCGGATGGCCGGCACCTCGTGACCGCTAGCAGTGACAGGACCGCGAGGATCTGGACCCTCCTGTCGATTCCGCAACTCCAGCAACATCTACGTCATGACAACAAGGACTGCCTGACGCCGGACCTGCGCGAGACCTACCTCAATGAGCGCGAAGCGCGGGCCGTCGGCGCTTCGCCGACTGCGAGCGCTCCCAGGGCCGCGCTTCCTTCTGAGCACGCGCTGAGCACGCGGAGCGCCCCTTCCTTACTTCGTGGCTCGCTGGAGCTGGAGCCGGACCGCTGGATCTCCCAGCAGCAGATAGCCTCGCAAGTCATTGCGGAGCATCCAGAGGTATCCCAGCAGTTTGGGATCAATGGGGTCCGGCCGCTCCTCCTCGAGCGCCTCCTGCCGCTCCTGGTAGGCGGACATCAGGCTGTCATTCACGTCCCGGAAGGAGCGCATCAGCGCATCGAGCGCGACCCCCACGCGGCTGCCCTTCGCCAGGACCTCGAGCGCCGAGAGGATGCGAGACGCGCGGCTCTCGGCGAGGTTGTCCGGGCTGGCGAAGCCGAAGTTCCAGGCGAGATCACTGTGCCCCAGGAAGGCCAGGGGCCCGAGCGGATTGGCCAGCAGGGCCTGGGGAAGCGCGGCGAGGAAGGGGGAGCCCCGGGCCGGGGCAGGTTGTCGAGCACGGCCTCGGGGCGGCCCGGGAAGAGCTTCTGCTTCGCCAGCATCGACAGCCAGGCGTGGAAGGCGCTCTTGCGCGGAGTGGCCGCTCCGAAGCACGCCACGCAGAACCACACGCCTCCGGGGAGGAACGGCAGCCGCCGGACCGTGTCCGCGGTGAGCTCCAACTTGGGCGTCAGACAGAGTGCGCCCTGCCTCGCCCGCTGCTGCTCGGCGGAGGCCCATCCGCCTTTCGGCGCCCCCAGCCCATGTGACACCGAGAGCAACACCCCCGAGCGCACCTCGCCAGCCACGCGTGGCAGCGCCTCCGGCTCCTCGCCGGAGAGAGACTGGAGCCGCCTCGCCAGTTGTTTGGGGAGCCATCGCGCCTCCACCACCTTCCGGCAGGGCTCCATCAGGAGCTGGTGGCCCTGGACGGTGGCCCGCGAGCCATCCGCGGCCGTGTAGAGCAGGACGTCGGTGGCCTCGGCCGGCTCGGAGGCGTGCTCGTGGGCCAGCACCTTGTCCACATAGGCCCCATGGCTGGCGAGGTCCGGTGTTCCCTCCGGCGTCGCGAAGTGCAACCGTCCCACGAAGGCGCCCTGGGCCAACACGTGCTGGAGTTCGAAGGAGACCTGCTCCGGGCCCCCGAGCATCAGCAGGTACCTGGGCCGCTCCTCCGAGGGGACGCGCTCGTCCCGATACACCCGCTCCCTCCAGGTCACCGCCTGGGCCGCGTCCATGTCCGGGCGCACCCGGTAGATCGTCACCTCCGCGCCTTGTTGCCGCGCCCGGTACTCCACCAGCGGGGCAATGGCTCGCAGCAACCGGTTGCCCTCGTCCCCTTCGGGCGCGATCACGCCCCAGCGCTGCTCGGGCAGTGCGTTGGGGTCCGCGTCGGGCCTGTCGAGCAGGGGAACCTCCGCCCGGCGCGGCAATCGCTCGGGTCGGGGGGCGCTCTGGACGGAGGCGGAATCGAGTCCGGAGGGCAGGCTGGGTTGATGATCATCGGCCCTGGCGAGCAGGAGTTCGAGTGTTTCCCGGAGTGGTTCCGACGGGGGTGTACGTCGCGGCGTGCCCATGACGCTCCTCTTGGTGGGCCTTCCTCTTGGGGGCTCGTCACTTCAACGTAGGGCTGGACTCCGTCGATGTCTGGATGATGGGTGGAAGGAGCACACCGTGATGGATCAAGATCAGGCGCAAATCATTTCCGAGCTTTCACGAGAGCTGGTCCTCCAGGTGGCTCCGGGCGAGCTGCCGCGGTTCGAGGAGAATCGCGCGGCCTATTTCGAGGATCCCGACAAGGTGCTGCGAGGGGTTTCCTCCCAGGACGAGATCCTCGGTTTCGACATGGGAACGCTATTGACCCAGATGACCCCCGCCATCCTGGCCGTCGCGACCCAGGTCGTCACGTTCCTCGTGGGGGAGGTCAAGAAGCAGCTCAAGGCCGAGAGCACGGGGCTCGTGGGAGAGTTCGTGAAGAGGATGTTCAAGCGATTCAAGGAGCCCGCGAACAAGCCCCAGCCCCCGGGCCTCCCGGTGACTCCCGAGCTGCTCCGCCGCGTGCGTGAGACGACCCTTCAGAACGCCACCGGGCTCCATCTGCCACAGGAGCAGGCGGCGGTACTGGCCGACGCCGTGGTCGGTAGCCTGTCCCTCTCACCCACCGGGTGAGGGTCTCCTCCAGGCGAGCTGCTCTCCGAAGGTGCTGCTCGGGCGGAATTGGCCAGCGGGCCAGGAGGGCGGGGTATTCGTGAGCCAGGACACCGGTCGGCTGCTCCCGCGGGTGAACACTGCGCCCTGACGGGCGATAGCGTTCCTCGAGGCGGGATGTCACCTCCTCGGACGCTGATGATCAAGCATCACTGAGGCCGGGGGGACGAGACACGCCGCGGGCGGACGACGAGCCCGAGCACCGACAGGGCCATCATCGCGACTCCCCCGGAGCCCCGGGCCCGCCCGCCCGTGCACGGGGTGAACCTCAGACGTCGCGGCGGGTGCCCCCGAGGGGAAGCTCGAGGGTGGCGGTGACGCCCTGGCCCGGCCCCTCGCTCTCCACCGTGAGCCGTCCGCCCAGCAGCCGGGCCGCCAACGCGCTGGAGTGCAGGCCGGTGCCGTAGGTGTCCTTGCGGGTGCTGAAGCCTTGCGTGAAGAGGCGCTCGCGGACTTCCGGAGTCAGGCCCTCGCCGTTGTCCACCACCTGGATGCGGGCCCAGCCGCCCTCCGCCGTCAGCCGCACCCCCAGGCGCCGTGCTTCCTCGGGCACGGACTCCAGGGCCGCGCGGGCGTTGTTGAGCAGGTTGGTGAGGATCTGCAGCACGCGATGCCTCGTCCACCCGCGCTTTCGGCAGCGCGGAGAGTTCCTTCGTCACCGACATGGGGAAGTGCCGCGCGGCCAGCATGTGCAGGGCTTCCTCCACCAGTGCGGTCAGGTCACACTCGTCCGTGAGCACCGTGGACGTCGCATAGGTGCGCTGGGTCTGGATGATGGTTCCCACCCGGCTCACGTGACCGTGCAAGGACTCGAGGCTGTTCCTCAACGACTCCTGCTCCCGCAGCAGTTCGCCCGCGAGCGTGGACAGGTAGCCCGGCAGGAGGCTGCCGCGGGGATCCTCGGTGAGGAAGTCCACCAGGTGATCCTGGCTCGCCTCGAGCAGCTCCGCGACCTGCTTCACCCGGCCCACGCGCGAGGCGTCCACCGAGTCGCGGATCAGATCCGTGTCCACCACCACACTGGTGAGGGCATTGCCGGCCTCGTGGAGGATGTTGGAGGCGACCTCCGCCATGCCCGCCACGCGCGCCGTCTCCATCAGGTGCGCCTGGGCCTGCTTCAGCTCGTGGGTGCGCGCCTCCACGCGCCGCTCCAGCTCGTCATTGGCCTGCCGCAGGGCCACCTCGGCCCGCCGCACCTCCGCGTACAGGCGCGCGTTCTCCATGGAGATGGCGGCCTGGGAGGCGAGGTGCCGCAGCAGGACGAGGCGGGCCGGGGAGAAGGCCTCGGTGGCCAGATCATTCTCCAGGTACAGCAGCCCGCCGAGCTCCTCGGGGCGTCCGAGGGGAAGGCACAGCACGCTGCGCGCCGGGCCGCTGGAGAGGTACGCATCGGAGGAGAAGGCGTGGGGCTGGGCGGTGTCGTTGATGAGGACGTGCTCGCCCGAGCGCCGCACGTACGTCAGCAGCGACCAGGGCAGGGGCCGGGCGGACTCTCCCTCCAGCAAGGCCTGGGTGGAGAAGGTGTCCACGAGGGCCGCCACTTCCAGCGTGTCATGGCGCGGCACCAGCAGCGCGCCGCGCTGGGCGCCCGCGTTCTCCAGCGCCACGCGCATGAGCGTATTCACCAGCCGCTCCAGGACGATTTCGCTGGAGATGGCCTGCTGGGCCTTGACGATGGAGAGCGCATCCAGGTGACTGGTCTGGGTGTCGCAGCTGCTGTGGGTGTCCTGCGTCCTCGCGGAGGGCGGGCCCAGGGCGGGCCACTTCTCCTCCATCTGCCGCGCCTTGCCCTCGGCCCCCCACAGCCACCAGCTCTCCCGGGCCTCCCTCGCGAAGAGGACGGCGGTGGTGAACAGCCCGCGCTCCTTCCAGAAGCGCGCGGTCAATTCACTCGCCAGGGCCACGTTCAGCAGCGAGCCCTGCTCGCGGGCGGCTCGAATCGCCTCCTCGTACGCGAGGCTGGCTTTATCCGGTTGCTCGTTCAGCCGCGCCAACTCGGCGTACACCAGTCGCTCCGCCGCGCGGAAGTTCTCCGGGCAGTTCCCAGCCCACTCGGCCAGTTGCCGGTGGTGTTGCCCGATGCTCTCCAGGTCCTCGTGCCGCCGCGGCGGCGGGGCGTCCCGGCAGCACGCCGCCAGGGTCAGCGCCCGGAAGAACTGGTAGAGGTAGGAGAAGAGCTGTCCGGCGTTGGACCAGACCAGCTCCGAGGCGCTCTCGAACGCCCGGCGCGCCTCCTCCAGTGAGCCACAGATGAAGCGCGCCATGGCCTTCACGATGAGATAGCTGGAGCGCAGTGGAACGACCGAGCCCTCGAGGAGCCGTGCCTCGAAGGCCCGCTCGTCGAACCCCTCGCCGTTGAAGGTGCAGAGGGCGTCGGAGCGGCCTTGCAGCTGTGCCACGAAGCGCTGCCAGACCATCATCGTCTGGGCGACATCCCAGAAGCCCACCTTGGACGCGAAGTCGTAGCCCGCGAGCGCTTCGCGCCGCACCTCCGCCAGCTCGCGCCCCATGACCAGGGGAATCAGGGTGCTGTGGTTGTAGCAGAGGCAGGCATTGCGGAACTCACCCGCCAGAACGGACTGCTGGATGCCCCGGAGGATGAACTCCCGCGTGGCGGCGAATGGACTCACCCACACCCCGTTCATCGCCCGGGCGTGGAACGCCTCGCCCTGGTAGGCGGCGTTGCCCTGGAGGTCGGCGAGCCGGCAGGCGAAGTCGCTGAACGCCGGCCCTCCCGGTAGCGTTTGAAGACATTGCTGCTCAGGTAGCCGAACCACGCGTACGCGTGCGCGGAGGCCTCCATGTTCCCATGCTGGAGGCAGAGGGTGACCATCCGGCAGATGTGGAAGACGTGCAGGCTCCTGCGGCAGAAGAACGCGGGGGCGAACAGGGCCGAGAGGACGCTCATGACGGCCTTCATGTCCGGGTCCCTCATGGCCGGCAGCTCGAGGAGGCTCTCGACGGAGCGTGTGCCGAGCAGGGACCACACCTCCTCATAGGCCGTTACCACCTCTTCCCAGGAGGGCTCCGGCGGCAGGGGCATGCCGAACTTCTCCAGGCACTCCAGCAGGCAGTCGATGGCGCCATGGGGATCACTGGCCCGCAGGAACAGATCGCTCTTGAGGCGATAGGCGGCCTCCATCTCCGCGCGCGTGCGTGCCCGCGGCAGCAGCTCCTCCAACAACCGGTGCGCCTCGGCGGTCTGGCCGTTCATCAACTCGCTGGTGGCCTGACCCAGGCGCAGCTTGAAGGCCAGCTCCCGCTCTGATTCCCAGGGCTCGCCGGGCAGCAGGGAGAAGGCGGTGGCGAAGTGGGCCACCGCCGAGCGGTAGGCGCAGGCGGCCTTGGCCTTCCAACCCGCCTCGGCGTTCAGGTGCGCCATGCGGTGACGCTCCGCGTCGTCCTTCAGCGACTCCCTGCTGGCGTTGAGGTGCCCCACCACTTCGAAGAGGCGCTCGCGCAGCTCCTCCGGCGAGAGGCTCTCCAGCAACTGACGCCCGATGCGCAGGTGGACGGCCTCGCGCTCCTGCTCGGGGATGAGGGCATGGGCGGCCTGTTGGATCCGGTCGTGCGAGAAGCGGTAGCGCGAGGTGTCCAGCCGCGCCAGCAGCTCTTCCTGGAGCGCGGGCTCCAGCGCCTGCTCCACCTGGGTCTCCTCCTGGTGGGAGAGCAGGGCCAGCATCCTCGCGGGAAAGACATTGCCCACGCACGCGGCCAGGCGGAGCAACCGCCGGGTCGGCTCCGGCAACAGCAGCAGTCGGCCCGCCATGAAGTCGATGACGTTGTCCGAGTACCCCTTGGCCCGGACTCCGTCGACGTCCCAGCGCCAGTCGCCCTCCGGGACACGCTCCACCGAGCCATCCTGTTGGAGCGTCCGCAGCAACTGGAGGAGGAAGAAGGGGTTGCCACGCGTCTTGTCCTGGACGAGGGAGGACAGGCCCACCACCAGCTCGTCGCCGGCTCCGGGGAAGGCATCCGCCACCAGCTGCCGCGTCTGCTCCAGCGACAGGGGCCCCAGGTGGATGTCCCCCAGGGTGGCCCCCTCCGTGCGCGCCTCGGCCAGGGTCCTCGCCAGCGGGTGGGAGGGACTCACCTCGTTGTCCCGGTAGGCACCGAGCACCAGCAGGGGCGGCGTGGCCGGGTGCGTGGCGAGGTAGCGCAACAGCTCGAGGCTGGCGACGTCCGCCCACTGCAGGTCGTCCAGGAAGAGCACCAGGGGGCGTTCGACGCTGGCGAAGATGCCGAGGAAGCGCTGGAAGACGCGGTTGAACCGGTTGCGCGCCTCCGTCGGGGGCACGTCGGCGAGCGCGGGCTGTGCGCCGGCGAGCTGCTCGAGCTGGGGCACCGAGTCCACCAGCGCCCGTCCGTTGCCCTCCCACGCCTCCAACAACCGCCGACGCCAGTCCGCGACCTCCGCGTCGCTGCCAGCCAGGAGCTGCCGCACCAGCTCCCGGATGGCCTGGGCCAGGGTGGCATAGGGCACGTCGCGCTGGAGCTGATCGAACTTGCCACCGAGGAAGAAGCCGCGGCGCCGCAGCACGGGGCGGTGCAGCTCGCGCACGACGGAGGTCTTTCCGATGCCGCAATAGCCATGGACGAGCACCCACTCGCTCCGGCCCGTGCGGGCCACCCGCTCGAAGGCCGCCAGCAGGGCATCCACGTCCGCCTCGCGTCCGTACAGCCGCTGGGGAAGCTGGAAGCGGGCGGGGAGATCCCGGCTGCCCAGGGGGAAGGGCTCTCGGGTGCCGTGCCGCGACGCCTCCTGGCACCGTTCCAGATCCGCCCGCAGTCCCTCGGCGCTCTGGTAGCGCTCCTCGGCCACCTTGGCCAGCAGCTTCATCACCACCGCCGAGAGCGCGGGGGGAAGGGCGGGCACCAGCTGGTGCGGAGGGGAGGGACTGGGCCAGATGGGCGTGGAACCACTCCAGCACGTCCTGCCCCCGGAAGGGCAGCCTGCCCGTGAGCACCTCGTAGAAGGTGACGCCCAGCGAGTAGAAGTCCGTGCGGTAGTCCACCGCGCGGTTCATCCGCCCCGATTGCTCCGGGGACATGTAGGCCGGAGTGCCTTCGATGAGCGAGTGCTGGAGGTGCGCCTCCACGTGCTCCACCCGCCGCGGGGTGGCGATGCCGAAGTCGATGAGCCGTGCCCCGCCCGAGGGCGACACGAGGATGTTGGCCGGTTTGATGTCCTTGTGGATGACCCCGCGCCGATGCACCTCCGCCAGGGTGGTCGCCAGGGCGAGGGCCAGCTCGAGGAACCGGGACGGCTCGAGGGGGAAGGAGGTCTGTTCCGACAGGGCCGTGCCCCCCACGTCCTCGAGCAGGAGGACGGGGCGCTCCAGGAACTCGTGGTGCGCGTAGGCGGCGAGCACCCCGGGAATGCCCCGCAGGCGCTGGAGGATGTCGTACTCGCGCTGGTAGCGGGCGCGCTCGCGCGGGCCGGGGTGCCGGGCGCGCGGCGTCTTGATGATCACCGGGAGTCCGTCGGCGTCGCGCACCGCGCGGTAGAGGACGTTGGTTCCCGTCTCCTGCAAGGAGCCCCGGAGCGTGTATCCCGGGACGACGAGCGGAGCGAGGGAGGTAGGGGGATCGCTGACGATCATGGATGGAGCTCTGCCCTTCCCCGAGGTGACGGGCGTGAAGGCGGACCATACCGCACCAGGGTAGGGTGCGGCCCCATCACGCCTCATTCCCCGTGCGTTCCGCGATGGCCGCGCCGATGGGTGTGAAAAATCAGGTCGAAGTCCTACTTCGGGGGCTGCTGGAGGAGGTGCCGCGGGGGAAGGCCAACCGTTGACGAAGACACGCACGGGCCGTTGGACAGAGGTCACTGCCCGGCCCTCCAGGGCCGTGGCTTGCGCGCTACTGCACGCCGTCTCACCCGGGTGATTGTGATTCTCGCGCGGTCCAGCACCATGACAGTCCCCCGTCTCACGCGGAAGGACATCTCATGAACGCCCAGCAGGCCCGGGAACTCTACGAGCGGTACCTGACTCGCCTCTATGTCCAGCGCGATGTCGAGAGCATGACTGACTTCTTCGCTCCCGACGTCGTGGCGCAACCCCTGCCAGCCGGTGTCCCGGCGGGCGTACCGGGATTGAAGCTCATGGCGCGTGTGTGGTTGGAGTCCTTCTCGGACATTCAATTCATCATCCATTCCTTCTTGTATGACCAGGACATGGTGGCCGTGCGCCTGCTCGTGACGGGCGTGCACACCGGCGGCTTCATGGGCATCGCCCCCACCGGGCGGCGCGTGGAGATCACCGACCATCCCCACTTCCGGCTGCGCAACGGCAAGGTCGTCGAGATCTGGGATCAGCTGGACATGCTGTCCTTGCTGCAGCAGCTCGGCGCGCTTCCCCCCGCCGTGCAGGCGGCCTGACTTCCTGAAGGCCGTCTACGGCCCTCGAGCCGGCTGTCGCGAGAACCCTCTGGCCGGCCGCGCCAGGGCCATCGCCCCCACCACGAGGGACATGGCTTCCTGGCGCACGAGGAGCGGGGTGTCACCGCGCATCATCGACAAGCGTGAGCGGTCATACCCCTCTGGCTCGCGTCAGAGGTGGTGCGGGTCAGGCCTGCGGATGCTGGGCGCTGGTCCTCAGCTCCCGGCGGACCGCCTCGCCCACGCGCTCACCGACCGTCTCCGCCACGCGCGCGCGGATCTCCTCGCCGACCCTCTCGCGGATGGCGCTCACGATGCGCTCGGTGTCGATCTGCCCGAAGCCGGGCTGGGCGCCCATCCAGGGCTCACCCATGCCTGGCTGCTGAGCCCCGCCCAGCATGTCGCGGAGCGAATCGACCAGCCGCTCCCGGAGCACCTCTTCCAGTTGCTCGCGGAGGTTGCGCGCGAGCCGCTCGTGGAGGGCGTCGAGCAGGCGTCCACGAAGGGCGTCCGCGAGGCGCTCGGGCTGCATCTGGCCGAAGCCCTGCGGCCCCATCCGGCGCTCGGCCATCGCGGAGCGCAGCGTGTCCGCCAACCGCTCCCGGAGCGCTTCACGGACGCGCTCGCGCAGGGCGGTGTGGACCTTCTCGCGGATCCCCTCCACGATGCGCTCGCGAATGGCATCCGCGAGGCGCTCGGGGTCGACCTGGCCGAAGCCCCGCGGCCCCATCCGGTGCTCGGCCATCGCGGAGCGCAGCGTGTCCGCCAGCCGCTCCTTGAGCGCCTCGCGCACGCGCTCGCGCACGGCATAGGCGAGCCGCTCGTGGAGTTCATCGGCCAGGCGTCCGCGGATGGCGTCCGCGAGGCGCTCGGGGTCGACCTGGCCGAAGCCCTGTGGCCCCATCCGGCGCTCGGCCACCGCGGAGCGCAGCGTGTCCGCCAACTGCTCCCGGAGCGCCTCGCGGACACGCTCGCGTACGACGAAGCCGATCCGCTCCCGCAGCGCATCCTCGAGGCGGTTGCGGACCTTCTCCGCGAGGCGCTCGGTGTCGAACTGACCATGGCCCTGCTGGGCGATCATCCAGTGCTCGACCAGCGCGGTGCGCAGGGCCTCCCCCAGCCGATCCTTGAGGACCTCACGCACGCGCTCGTGCACGCCGGAGCTGATGCGCTCGCGGATGGCCTCGGAGAGGCGCTTGTGGATGGCGTCCGAGATGTTCTCGGGGTCGATCAGCGCGGACTGTTCCTGAATCAGCGGCGAGCGCTCGGCCTGCGCGCAGCGCAGCGCCTCGCCGACGCGCTCGCGAATCTCGTCACCGAGACCATCCTCGAGAGCCGACACGACACGCTCGCGGACCGCATCCGTGATGCGCTCCTTGAGAGACTCGCCAATCGTCTGCTGATCCTGGGTTGAGAATTTTTCGTTGCTCATTGAAGGGACCCCCCGATGCGATGGAACCTTGGAAGCGGCAAGCCAGTAGGCTGCTCTTGCCGCAACGCATGGATAGGGGAATCCCTGGTAGCCCGATATGACCTTCAGGGGAGCGTTCATTGTCGCTCCGATGAAAGTTCAGAGGCTCGTTCACACCGGAGTCATGGGTGGGCGAGGCGTTGCATCGCCCCGCGCACCGCGAGCGAACCCGCCATGATGGAGATGCCGCGGCTGAGGATTTCCACGCCCACCACGAGCCCCAACGCCCACAGGGTGGACGCGGGCATCTGGGCGGAGATGATGACGCCCAACACCACGGACACGATGCCGTAGGCGAAGTCCCAGCCCCACCCGGCGTAGCGGTCGACGATGGAGGTGATGCCCCGGAAGAGCCCGCTGGCGAAGAAGTACCCGGCCAGCAGCAGAGTCATCGCCACCAGCCCGGAGCCCGGCCGTGCCAGGACCATCGCTCCCACCACGATGGAGAGGACGCCTCCCAGCATGAACATCAGGAAGGGGCCCGTTTTGCGGACGCGGAAGGCGTGGACGACTTCGAAGACACCCGCCACCACCAGCATGGAGCCGAAGAAGATGACCGAGGCGACGCTGGTGACCACCACCGCGCCCAGCGCCACGATGCCAAGCAGGGAGAGCAACAGCCCCATGACGAAGGGACCCCCCAGAGCCCCGACGTGCTTCGTTGTGGAGTCGTGCCTGAATCGATGTTGGAACTTGTGATTGCCATGATGGGCCTCGTGGAGAGAAGAGGATTTCACCCCCACGAATCTGGAAGTGTTCCGCGGGCCCGACAAGCGACGGAGGAGGCCACGGGAGGGCGGAGGCTCCTTGGGAAGGGGGAGGGCCGCGTTGCGCGCGGTGGCTCCACCTCTTGCCTGCCGGTGCGCTCCACTCGATGCTTGCCCGCCCCTCCCCGTGGGGCGAGCCAGACTCGTCACTTGGAGTCCAGGGCGGCCATGCTCGACCACCCCAGCTGCCCGGCCCAGGGGATTCCTGAGAGGATTCTAAGCCGGCACCGGCGGGATTCCTGAGAGGATTCTAAGCCAGGCACCGGCGGGATTCCTGAGAGGATTCTAAGCCGGGCGTCTCAGCAGGGCCATTCCTCAGAGATTTCTTAGCTACGGCCGCACGACAGGCCCTGCCCTCAAGGAGTTCGCGAGGTTACGGATTTGCTTTGCTTCCTTGGTGCTCTTTCACTATGAGGCGCCCGCTCTTGCTTTCGCCTCGGAAGCACTTCGCGCCCTCGCGGAGTCGTGCGATTTCAGTGCTACCGGCCAAGGCATTGATACTAAGCGTTCGAGCGCATGCTCGGTCAGTAGTTACCCGAATAGATTCGATAGTCGTTGGCATTCGCATCACACCTCGCCCAGGCGAACTCCTTTCATACACATGCCCAGCAAGCACCAAGGTGGCTATCGGGCAGTCACGGGCCGTAAGTCAGCCACAATCACACATCACCACGGAAGGGGAATCATGGAAGACTCCGTGAAGATCGTCACCGGCCTCCGCGAGCATCTCGCCCGGCCGGGTGGACAAGCCGCGGGAAGTACAATCGAGGCGCTGGTCAGTGGTCTCGGAATGTCGGGGGAGAGGTAATGTCCGGGATTGCCGGGTGGATTGATCGCGAACGCGACCTGAGGTCCGAAGGGCTGGCCGCGTCCCAGCTCGTGGCGGCGCTCGTCACGCGTGGGCGTCATGGCGAGGGACTGTGGCTGAGCCCGCGGGCCGCCTTGGGGCAGCGGACGGATGCCGTCTGGGTAGGGACGGCCCAGCCGGCCGTGCGCGAGCAGAACGGTCGTGCGATGGTCGCGGCCGTCTGCGATGGGTACCTTCACAACGCGGACGAGCTGTGGGCCGCCGCGGGTGGTGGCTCCCTCGCGGGCGGGCCCCCGTCGGTGTCCGAGGTCGTGCTGCAGGCGTACTTGAAGTGGGGGCACCAGGCGGTGGAGCAGCTGGAGGGCACCTTCGCCTTCGCCGTCTGGGACGCTCGGACCGACGAGCTGCTACTTGGGCGAGACCGGCTGGGCATCAAGCCGCTGAGCTATGCCCCGCTACCTCATGGCGTCGTGTTCGCCTCGGAGGTCGCGGCCCTGGCGGGGCACCCCCTGGTGAATCCGGAGATCGACGGCAACGGGCTCTGTGCCCTCCTTACCCAGTTGCGCAGCCCTGGGCACGGGGCGCTGCGCGGCGTGTACGAAGTGGCGGCGGGTTGTACGGTCCGATTCACGCGCGACCGGGTGCTCCATCACAGGTACTGGACGATGGAGGCCCGTCCCCACACCCTCGGCCGCGAAGACACCGAGAAGCAGGTTCGTGAGCTGCTCGTTGACGCCATCAGCCGGGATCTGCGCGGCCTCGAGCCCGCGGTCCTGCTCTCTGGTGGTCTGGACTCCAGCGCGCTGACGGGTCTGATCGCTCGCAACTCCAGCACGCCGCCGCGGACGTTCACGGTGATGTTCGGCAACACGGCGGCCGCGGTGCCCGATCGGCCGTTCGCCGAAGAGGTTGTCAAGATGTGGGGCTGCGAGCACCACGAGATCGCGGTCCGCCCGCAGGAGCTGTCTGATCCCGTGATCCTGTCGTCCGTGCTCGCGGCGAAGGACCACCCGTCGCCCTTCGGGGACAAGAACATCACCCCGTTCATCTTCAGCCAGCGAGTCGCGGAGCAGGCGCCCGTGGTCCTCAGCGGAGAGGCCGCTGATGCCATCTTCAGTGGCCTCAACGGTGCGGCCGACGGGCTGCGCGAGCCCACCATGTTTCCCTGGATCGCGCGAGCCCGCGGGTTCGGCATGGAATATGGAATTGGCACCGGCCTGTTCGACGAGGCGCTCCTGCGAACGGTGGACGTCGCCGGCTACCTGGAGCGGCTGTACCGAGAGGCCAAGGCGGAGGTTCCACAGCTCTCGGGTGCCGCCGCCGTCGACCGCGCGGCGCGGGAGGTGGACTACCTCCATATGACACGCCTGTTGGAGCAGGCGGTCTATCACTCGGAGCGGCTCGGAGCGGCGGCGGGGCTTCAGATCCGGTTCCCGTTCGCGGACCACCGCCTGGTCTCTTATCTGTACAACGTCCCATGGCAATTGAAGCGCTTCGACGGACGTGAGAAGAGCTTGCTGAGGGCCATTGCCAGGGATCTGGTGCCCCCGTCGGTGCTCACCAGGGCCAAGGTTCCCTACCCGATCACCTACGACACACACTACAAGGCCTCGCTCGTCACACGGCTGCGGATGCTGCTCGATGACTCGACGGCCCCCGTACGTCCGCTGATTGACTTTCGTCGCGCCGCGGAAGTCGTCGAGAACCAACGCCTGCTCGACCGCGGCGGCTGGCTCGGTCGGGCCGACGTCGAGATGGTGCTCCAACTCGACAGCTGGCTCCGTCGATTGCGCGTACGCGTCAAGCTCTAGTCTCTTCACAAGGCAAAAGAATATGTCGACGACATCAACAGGTGACCTGTACAGGCTGTTCTCTCATCAGGCCGCCAGGGTCGCCACCCGGGATGCGGTGCGCGACCAGCGCGGCGGTTTGACCTACGCGGAGCTTTCCCGCCGCGCGGATGTGCTCGCGGTGGCGATCCGTGAGCTGTGTCCGAAGCCGGGTCTCCGCATCGGTATCCACATGGGACGCACGGCCGACGTGGTGGTGGCGGTGCTCGCGATCATCTCGACCGGCCACACGTACGTGCCGCTCGATCCGGCGTACCCACTCGAGCGGCTCAAGTTCATGGCCAGCGACAGTGGACTGTCAGTCATCATCTCCGACCGGGAGGTGTCTGACGAAATCAGCGCCGCGCGCGTGCTTCGCCTGGACCAGATCGACTGGTCCCAGAAGGTCCCCGTCTCGCCGAGGATCGAGGCCGACCCCGAGAGCGCCGCCTACGTCATCTACACTTCGGGCTCCACGGGTCTGCCCAAGGGCGTGGAGGTCCGCAGACGCAGCGTGGTGGCCATGGTGGATGCGGTGTGTTCGCGGCACCAGTTTGGTGAAACCGACGTGTGGACGCTCTTCCACTCCTACTGCTTCGACTTTTCGGTTTTCGAGATGTGGGGCGCGTTGGCCACGGGTGCCACCCTCGTGGTGGTGCCGGCGGAGGTCGCCGCCTCGCCTCGCGCCAGTGCCGAGTTGCTCGTACGGGAGCGGGTCACGGTCATGAACATCGTGCCGTCGGTCTTCCGCTACCTGACCGCCGCCGCGCGGCAGCTCGCGGAGCGCCCCGTGACCGTGCGCCGCATCATCTTTGGTGGCGAGTCGATCGACGTGGCCGACGCCCGGTCCTGGCGGGAATCCATTCGCGCCGACTGCGAGTTCATCAACACCTACGGCATCACGGAAACCACGGTGTTCGTCACCACTCGACCGCTGCTGCCCGCCGAGCTCGAGTCCACCGGCGATGACCGCGAATTCGCCACCGATCTCGGCGAGCCATTGAAGGGCTGGGAGCTTCGGGTCCTCGACGACAGTGGCGCCCCCGTCGAGCCGGGAGGGATGGGTGAGATCTGGGTTGCCGGGGATGGAGTCGCTGTCGGCTACCTCAACCGGCCCGAGCTCACCGCGGAGCGGTTCCGCCTGCTGACGCTCCCTGGCCAACCTCCCAGGGTCTACTACCGCAGTGGTGACCTGGCCACGCGGACGAAGAACGACGTGTATTGCTATTCGGGCCGAGCCGACGATCAGGTGAAGATCAACGGCTTCCGGATCGAGCTCGGAGAGGTCGAGGCGGCGTTGCGCAAGGCCTCGGGGATCCGGGACCTGGCCGTGGTCTGTACCCGGAGCCGGGTAGGGGGCCGGATGCTGTCGGCCTTCTACGTCGCCGACGCCGTTTCGACGCCGGAACTCACCGCGCTGGCCCGCGCGACGCTCCCCGCCCACATGGTGCCTGGACGATTCGTTCAGTTGGCGGAGTTGCCGCGAAACGCGTCTGGCAAGACCGACCGACGGGCCCTGTCGGAGCGTCCGTAGTCCCGCGCGGACCCGCCGCCATTTGATCTCGAGGAATCCGATGAGCAAGAAACCCCGTAACTTCTCCAGCGACCCGAACCGGCCCAGCTTCCTGGAGGAGCTCTATCAAGGCAGGTTTCGCTGGGACCTGATCCGAGACTTTCCCGTCCAGGAGGCTCAGGACCGGGCCAAGGGCGACCGCCTCGTCGAGCAGTTGACCGCGCTGCTTCGCGAGCGAATCGACCCCACGGCCGTCGACCGCGACCGCCAGCTCCCCGAAGGCTTCCTCGCGGAGCTGGCCGCGCGCGGCTACTTCCGGCTGCAAGCGGATCGCTCGGTCGGCGGGCACGAACTCTCGCACTACAACACGTTCCGGGTCGTCGTGGCGGCCGCGAGTTGGAGCACGCCGGTCGCGCTGTCGATCGCGATCGAGAACGCGCTCGGCGCCAGCGCGTTCCTCTCGGTCGTGCCCGAGGGGCCGCTGCGTGAGTTGTTGCGCGCGCATGTCGCTCGCGGCGGCCTCTCGGCCAGCGCCGACAGCGAGCCCCAGGGGCGGCGAACCAGCGTCGCGCCACCACCGCCACGCGGGTCGAAACGGCGGATGCCTATCTGCTGAACGGCCGGAAGGTCTTCGTGGGGCACGCGCCCGTCGCCGAGCTGGTCAGCGTATCGGCGACGATCCGCGAAAACGGCCAGGAGCGGGTCCAGATGTTCTTCGTGCGGACCGACAGTCCTGGCGTGACCGCCGGACAATGGCACGAGTACATGGGGATCAAGGGCTTCCCCAACGGCTGGCTGAACTTCGACAACGTGCTCGTCCCGGCGAACCAGATGTTCGTGGAGCGCGCCTCCGAGCACCAGGTCCGGGTGACGCCGGAGACCGCGAAGATGGTGGCTCGTGGCCGGCTGCACCTCATCGCGGCGCCGTCGCTGGCGATCGCCAAGCTGTGCGTGCAATGGGCGCGAGACTTCGTGCTGCGGCGGGAGGTCGACGGCCGGAAGCTGGCGGACTACCAGGAGATTCAGCTGCAGTTGGCGGAGTCGCTCGCGCAGACCTTCGCGATCGAGGCGATGTCGCAGTGGTGCCTGCTCCCGGATGACCAGGATCGGCGGCTCAACCAGCGCTTCGAGCAGAACGCCGCCAAGAACGTCAGCTCGCTGCTCTGCTGGGACGTCGTCGAACGGACGATGTCGCTGCTGGCCGCGGAGGGCTATGAGACCGCGCACAGCAAACAAGAGCGGGGCGCGCCGCCGGTCCCGGTCGAGCGGTTCCTGCGCGACGCGCGCAACCTGAGGATCTCCGGGGGCGTGGACTTCCAGATCGACAACTGGATCGCCCGGATGTCGATCCTGTCGTACTACTACCCCGAGCCCGATCACGCGGACGAACTGGCGAAGAACGAGCCAGTCCAGCGCGATTTCGATGGAGCCGTCCTCTCCGACCGCAACCTCGGCCACCTCCGCTGGGTCGCGGACGAGGTCCATCGGTTCGGCGCGACCTGTCTGGAATTGGCGCGCGCCAACCCGGACCGTGCCTCGCTGATGGAGCGCGAGCGGACGCTCATCCTGCTCACGAGCATTGCCCGGGAGCTCCTCGTCATGTCCCTGACGCTCGCCCGCACCTCCAAGATGGCCTCGACCGGCGACCACGGCGCGCAGGATCTGGCCGACGTGTATTGCGTATCGGCCGGGCACCGCATCGCCGATCTGCGTCGCCGGCTCTCCGCCGACGCTCCCGCCAATGTCCCATCGCTCAACGCCGCATGGCTGAGCGGCACCACCCTCGATCACCTTACCTACGACGCCGCCACCGGCTCCCGGCGCTGACCGGTCAAGAAAGAGCAACACATGAACACCGCACCACGGCAAATCCCTCTCTCCGTCGGACAAGAGGCCATGTGGATTGGCTGGAAGCTGGATCCCAGCCAATGGTCGCACATCATCCCAACTCCATTCCTGGTGCGCGGCACGCTCGATATGACGCGGCTGCGCGCGGCCATCGCTGCACTGGGAGAGGCCTACCCACAGCTTCGCGCGCGGATCACGTCGGGCGCCGACGGGCTCGTGCTGGACTGGTCCGACGCGCCGCCCATCGAGGTGCGGGAGTCGACCTTCGTGGGCGACCGTGACGCGGCCATCCGCCGGACCGGCAGCACCCCTTCGACCTTCGCCGGGGCCGTTGGCCCGGGTCGATGTGTTGCGTGGGCCGGACGAGACGGTCCTGCTGCTCGCGATACACCACCTCGTGTTCGACGGGGCGTCGATCCTGATCCTGCTCGATGCCTTGCGCCGGGCCTACGCGGGCGAGTCGCTGTCTCCGGCCGACCCCACCGTGGCGTTGACGGAGTATGCGCGCCGCTCGCGGGAGCTGGCCGATACCACCGCTGGTGATCCGTCCCGGGAGTACTGGCGCCGGGTCCTGGGCGCGACGGGTCCGGAGTTCTCCCTGCCCGCCACCGTCGATGCACCGCAATACACGGTCCGGAGCGAAACACTGGAGCCACGGCTCGTCGCCGACTTGCGCGGCCGCGCCGAGGAGCTGGGCGTTTCCTATGTCACCGTCCTGATGGCCGGGTATTTCGCGCTGCTGCGCCGGCACACCGGCGCCGAGGACGTGCTCTCGTTCCTCCCGTTCCACGGGCGGACCACCGAGTCGCTGCGCGACCGGATTGGCTACTTCGTGAACGCATTGCCGATTCGCGCGGAGGTGCGTGGTTCGGACAGCTATGCCGATCTGGTGCACCGCCTGCGCGGCCGGGTCAAGGATGCGATGCGGCACGGCGAGCTGCCGCTGCCGGCCATCATGCGCGCGGCTGGGCTGACCGGTCCGGCCGCCCGTGCGCGGACCCACCAGACCGTATTCCAGTATTGGAACGCGGGATTGCGTGATGGCGTCGATGTGCAGGCACTGCGGCTGTGCGCTCCCGATGCGACCGCCACCTTGAGCCTGCTGGACATGGAAAGCACCGCGGGGTTCACCCTGGCCGTCATGGTCCGCGAGGACAGCGCGGGAACGCATGTGCTGTGGAAGGATCCGACCGGGGCCGTGGGCCCGACCCGGGTCGCCGCGATGGCGGCCGACTATCGCGAGATCCTGCGCGAGCTGAGTACGAACCCGAACGCCGCGCTGCCCGTACTGGCCGCGCCGAGCCCGACAGCGCCTTCCGCCACCCCCGCCACCCAGGCCCGCCCCGCGACCGAGTACCCCGCCGATGTCGCCGAGATGGTCGGCGTCTGGCAGGAGGTCCTGGGAGTCGGCGGGATCACTCCCGAGGACTCGTTCTTCGAGCTGGGTGGGCATTCGCTGCTCGCGGAGAGTCTGGTTCTCGCGGTGTCGCGTCGCTTCGACACGCAGGTCTCGATCCGGACGTTGTTCGAGTATCCGCGCGTGGCGGACTTCGCGGAGCAGGTCCGGGCGTCGAAGCCGAACGTGGTCGCCGAGAGCATTTCTCCGCCCGCTGCCCCCGCCGTGGAGGTACCCGCGTCCAGCTTCCAGCAGCGCATCTGGTTCGCCGAGCGGGTGGAGTCCGGCCGTGCCGCCTACAACGTCCCGCTGGCGTGGCGGGTTCCCGGTGGCGGGCTCGATGCGGCGGAGTTGTCCCGCGCGCTGGCCAGGATGGTGGCGCGACACGAGTTGCTGCGCACCGCGTTCCACGAGCGTGACGGCGAGTTGTGGCAGGTCGTCGGCGAGCCGTGGTCACCCCACGTCGACAGCGTCGACCTGCGCGATCGCGCGGACTCGGAGGCGGCGCTGCGCGACTGGCTGGCCGAGGCCTCCCACCATGAGTTCGATCCGGCGTCTGGACGCCTGCTGACCGCGGCCCTCGTCGAGCTCCCCGGGGCCGAGCAGCTGGTCTTCTTGTGTCTGCACCACCTGCTGTGGGACGGCGAGTCGATGGGGGTCCTGCTGAGGGAGTTGAACTCCTCTTACAGGCCCACGGACGCCGGCAGCACGGTGGTCGTGTCCGCTCCGCCGGCAACCGACTCCGGTCTCCCGGCGGTCGCGCGCGCCGCCTCGGCCCATCAGGAACGCATGTGGTTCGTCGACCGGTTCGAGGCGGGCCACGTGTACCCAACGTCGCCCGTGTACCACAACCTGCCTCTGTTCCTTCGGGTCGACCGTCTCGCCGCCCCCGACGTGCTGGCCAGGGCGCTCGACGCGGTCGTACGGGCACACGAGTCCCTGCGCACCGTGCTCGACAGCGTCGAGGGTCGGATCGTGCAGCGAGTGCTCTCCGAGGTGACGATCAGCCCGCGGTGGCTGCCCGCGCAGCCCGGGGTCGCGGGCTCCGGTGTGCCCGAGGCACTGACCGACTGGGCGGCGGCCCCGTTCGATCTGACGAGCGGCTGTCTGCTGCGGGTCGCCGTGTTGCCCGAGCAGTCGGGTGGCGGTTGGCTGGCACTGGTTGGCCACCAGGCGGTGATCGATCGGGCCTCCCTGCGGCTCGTCGCCGAGCAACTCCTGGCCGGAATGGCCGGCCGGCCCCGTCCAGAGCAGCTACGCCGGCTGGCTGGATGCGGTGTCGGCCGAGGTCAAGGCCGAGCACCTGGAGTCCCGTGCGGCTCGACTGCAACCCGCCGTCGACGTGCTGCGGCTCCCCGAGCGGCGGACGCGCGAGGCGATCCACGTGTACGAGGAGCGGCGCGTCGCGTTCTCGTTGCCCGCCGCCCTCGCGGCCAACGCGGAGCGGCTTGGCTTCGGCGTCTCGGACGTGCTGCTGGGCGCCTTCACCGCGCTACTCGGCTGGTATTCCGGCCAGCAGGACATGGTCATCGGCGTCAGTCACCCCGGACGGCGCGCGGAGACCCGGCATGTGGTCGGCCCGCTGGCCAACCTGTTGCCGGTGCGACTGCGCCCGGCGGTGAGCATGCCTTTCACCGCGCTCGTCGCGCAGACGGCCGCCGAGACGGCCCACGCCCGAGCGCATGATCAGGCGTTCTTCGACGAGCTGGTACGCCGGGTCGACCCGTCCAAGGACATGAGCCGTACGGCCTTGTTCGACGTGCTGTTCACGTACGCCGAGGAGCCCAGGCTGATTCGTGCCGCCGACGGCATCGTCGCCGAGGAGGTCCAGACGGCCAGCGGATACGGCAAGTACGATCTGCACCTGTTCCTGCAGCCGGGCGCCAGTTCGCTCGATGGCTGGCTTGTCTTCAATGGCCGGTACTTCGACGACGACCCGGTGCGGGCCATGACCGAGCACTATCGCGCGCTGCTCGACCAGCTCGTCGCCGCGCCCGAGCGGGCGATCGGTGATGCCGATCCGTTGACCGAGGACGAGCGCTACACCCAGCTGATGGTGTGGAACGCCACCGATGCCGGGTATCCCGAGACGGCGGTCCACGACCTCATCCGGCAGCGGGCACTCGCCCGGCCCCAGGCGGTGGCCATCACCTCGGGGGACATCTCGCTGACCTACCGCGAGCTGCTGGACCGGGCCGAGGCACTGGCGCGCGCGCTGGTGGCGAAGGGCGTCGGCCGTGGCGAACTGGTGGCCTTGCTGCTGCCGCGCGGCCCCGAGCAGGTCCAGGCGATGCTGGCCGTTCTGCTGGCCGGCGCCGGCTACCTGCCGATCGACCCGGCGCTGCCCCGTGATCGCGTGCAGTTCATCCTCGCGGACTCGGGCACCCGGTGGGCCATCGTGGCCGACCAGGCGGTGCCTCATCCGGGTCTGGACGGCTTCGCCGGACAGGTCATGCACCCGGCACAGGCCGACAGCTCCGGAGCGGCGCTGCCGCGGGTCGCGCTGGATGCGCCGGCGTACTGCATCTACACGTCCGGGACGACCGGCCGGCCCAAGGGCGTCGTGATCACGCATCGCAACCTCGTCCGGCTGCTGGTCAACGACCGCTTGCCGTTCAGCTTCGGTGCGTCCGACGTCTGGACGATGTTCCACTCCTACGCCTTCGATTTCTCGGTATGGGAGTTGTTCGGCGGCCTGGTCCACGGCGGACGGGTGGTCCTGGTCTCCCAGGAGCAGGCGAAGGACCCCGAGCAGTTCTGGGAACTGCTGCAGCGCGAGCGCGTCACGGTCCTCAACCAGACGCCCAGCGCGTTCCGGCGGCTGCTCGGGTTGAAGCCCCAGTCGCCCAGCAGCCTCAGCCGGTTGCGCTACGTCATCTTTGGCGGAGAGGCGCTGCGTCCGGCCATGCTCGGCTCGTGGATGGAGCGTTACCCGCACGTGCGGCTGGTCAACATGTACGGCATCACCGAGACCACCGTGCACTCGAGCATCCGCACCGTCACCCGGGCCGATGTCGACTCCGACGCCAGCATCATCGGCACGCCGATCCCCACGACCACGCTCCTGCTGCTGGACCCGGTCACCCGTGGCCGGCTGTTGCCCGTCGGCGCGGTGGGCGAGATCTTCGTCGGCGGCGCGGGCGTGGCCGGCGGCTACCTGAATCGGCCGGAACTCACGGCGCAGCGCTTCGTCGCCTCGCCCGTCGGCTCCGGCACCCTGTTCCGCAGCGGGGATCTCGCCCGCTACACCCCCGACGGTGCGCTGCACTTCATTGGCCGCGCCGATTCCCAGGTGCAGCTGCACGGCTACCGCATCGAGCTCGGTGAGATCGAGTCCTGCCTGCGCGAGCATCCCGCGGTCGTCGAAGCGGTCGTCATCGCCGAGGACGATCGCCTCGTCGCGGTCGTCCAGAGCCGGGTCGGGGTCGCCCTGGCCGAGTTGCGTGGCCACCGGCGCGCAAGCTGCCCGAGTACATGATCCCGTCGGTGTTCCAGCTCGTCGACAAGATGGTGCTGACCTCGAACGGCAAGCTCGACGTCGCCGCCGTGCGTGCCCGTGCCGTCCCGCTGGACAGCGGCGCCGGATCCGCGCCTCGCACCCCCACGGCCGTCGCGATGGCTGGCATCTGGTCCGAGCTGCTCGGTGTCGACGGGGTGTCCGCCGATGACTCCTTCTTCGCCCTCGGTGGTCACTCCATGCTGGCGGTCCGGCTGGTCAACCAGCTCCGCCGGCGCTTCCGGATCGACCTGCCGATGAAAACGCTGTTCGAGTGCCCCCGGCTGCAGGATCTCGCGGACCTGATCGACCAGAAGATCGGCGGGCAGCCGTCCGCCGGGCACTCTGGAGCGTCCTCGGCGCGCGCCGCGGGCGAGCTGGCCGCCACCGCCTTCCAGCGACGCCTGTGGCTCGCCGAGACCGTCGACGAGCAGGCCCGCAACAACGTGGTCCTGGCCTGGAAGGCAGCCGGCGGGCTCGACGTCGAGCTGCTGGGTCGCGCCCTGACCCAGCTCGTGGCCGGGCACGAGTTGCTGCGGACGGCGTTCGTGGCCGACGACGACACCGTCCGGCAGGTGGTGACCGGCGGATGGCGGCCCGAGGTGGAAACGCTGGACCTGCGCGCCTCGCGCGACCCCGACGCCGACATGGCACGGTGGCTCGACGAGGCCGCCAGCAGACGATTCGACCTCGCCTCGGGCCGGCTGCTGCGCGCGGCCGTGGCCGACCTCGGCGCCCAGGGGCACGCGCTGCTTCTGTGCCTGCACCACCTCGTCATCGACGGTGAGTCCGTCCCCGTGCTCCTGGCCGAGCTGGACCGTTACTACCGTGCGGTCGTCACCGGCGAAACCGCGGCGCCGCCAGCCGTGCAGTACCGGGACTTCGTGGCCTCGCAGGAGGCCCGCCAGGACCCGGCGCGGCGCGAGAACGAGCTGGAGTACTGGCAGCGAAAGCTGGCCGACGCGCCAGCGAACCTGGCGTTCCCCACGCCGGTTCCGGCGGGCCGCGACGGCGCTGTTCGCGTGCCACTCCCGGCGGACCTGCCCGACCGGTTGCGGCCGCTGCAGACCCAGCACGGAGTCACGTGGTTCATGGCGTTCGGCGCCGCGCTGGCCGTCGCGCTGCACCGGTGGACGGGACAGCGCACCGTCACCCTGGGCGTGCCGGTCTCGACCCGGGACCCCGCCAGCTTCGCCGGGCTGCTCGGGCCCTGCCTGAACACGCTCGTGCTCCGCTCGGACTTGGCCGCCGGCGCGCCCCTCGGCGATGTCCTCCAGGCGATGCGCACCGAGATGCTCGGCGCGCTCGAACACGCCGGGGCTCCGTTCGAGGAGGTCGTGAACCGGCTCGCCCCGGCCCGCGTCGCGGGGCACACGCCCTACATCGATGTGACGCTCAACATGAACCTGCGCAGCGCCCGGCGGGCGATGCTGGGCGGGATCGAGCTGACCCCGCTGTTCTTCGACTCGCTGTGGTCGCACGAAGCGAAGTTCGGTCTGACCCTGACGGTCGCCGAGCAGGACGGCGAGCTGTCCGCCATTCTGTCGTATCAGGGGCAGCGGGTATCGGCCGCGGACGCCGCGGCACTGGCCGACAGCATTGCCGGGCTGCTCGGCGAACTCACCGACGGGCCACGGGGTCGCCCGTCCGGGGACCGCGACGAGCGCCGCGGATGATCGGGTGCAGTACCGGCACTTCGTCACCGCGCAGCGCTCCCAGCGGGACAGCGTGCAGCGCCGGAACGATCTGGCCTACTGGGAGAACAAGCTGGCGGGTGCTCCGGCCTACGTGGAGTTCAGCCCCCCGGCGGAGCCTGGGCCTCACGGTGTCGTGACGATTCCGCTGCGCGCCGACCTGCTGGAGCGGTTGCGACCGTTGCAGGCCCGGTATGGCGTCACACCGTTCATCGTCACGGCGGCGGGCCGGCCGCGCTGCTCCACCGCTGGACAGGCCATGGCGACGTGGTGATCAGCAACCCGATCGCGAACCGAGACAACCCGGACTTCGCCGAGCTGCTGGGGCCATGCCTGAACACGGTGGTGCTGCGCTCCCAGCTCGCCAGCAACGCGACGTTCCTGGACGTCTTGCACGGCATGCGCTCGGAGGTGCTGGAGGCTTTCGAGCACGCGGGGGCACCGTTCGAGGAGGTGGTGGAGCGGCTCAACCCGCACCGCCGACCCGGTCGGACTCCGTACGCGGACGTGTCGCTGACCTTCAGCGCCGTGCCGGCACAGCCCGCCTCGCTGGCTGGACGCCCGTTGCAGGCCGCCGACATCAGCCACGCGGGTGCTGGCTACGCCGGCAAGCTTGGCCTCACCGTGGGCTTCACCCTGGACGGCACGAAGCTGTCCGGCAATGTCGCGTACCATGGGGCGCGCTATCGCCGTGACGACGTGGAGCGCTTCGCCACCATGTTGGGCCGGTTGATGGAGCTGATGCCGGACCACCTGGACCAGCCGGTGGCGGCACTCGACGTCGCCGCGGACGAGCTCGCGCGGCTGCGCCGGTGGGAGCGCGGACCCGAGCCCGAGCCGATGACTCCGGTCCCCGCGCTGGTGCTGCGGCACGGCCGCGACCGCGGCTCGGCACCGGCCGTCGAGTCGCTCCGTGGAACGCTGGACTACCAGGGGCTCGTCGGGCGTGCACGGGCGCTGGCGGCTCGGATCCGGCCGAGGCTGCGTGGCGCGGATCCGGTGGTCGCGCTGCTGCTCCCGCGCGGCGAGGACTTCACGGTGGCGATGCTCGGAAGCTGGTTGGCTGGCGCGGCCTTCTGCCCGATCGATCCGGCGTGGCCGGACAGTCGGGTGAGGTTCGTGCTCGACGACCTCGACGCGCCCGTGTTGCTCACCGACCGCGACGGCGCGGCACGGTCAGGCTCCGTGCCGACCCTCCGCGTGGACGAGACCGACGCGACCGCCGGGGGCACCGGGGCGGACGACCCGAACTGGAGCGCCGACTCCACCGCGTACGTGATCTACACCTCCGGCACCACGGGGACTCCGAAGGGTGTGGTCGTCACGCACCGGGGATTGGCCCAGCTGATCCAGTGGACCGCGCGCCACTACGCGATCAGCGACCGCGACCGCTGCTCGCATCTGATGAGCGTCGGGTTCGACGCGTCCCAATGGGAGGTCTGGTTCGCGCTGGCGACCGGTGCCTGCCGGTGCCGCACGAGGCGCCGGTCGTCGCATCGACGGTCGGAGCCTGGCTGGACCAGCATGGCATCAACATCGCGTTCCTGGCCACACCGCTCGCGGAGGCCCTATGGAGGACCGGGGCTGGCCCGACGCGGCTGCGCTGGATGTTCATCGGCGGCGCCGCGCTCTCGGAGTGGCCGCCGCCGGGGCTGCCCTACAGGGTGTGCAACGCCTATGGCCCCACCGAGAACTCGGTGGTCGCCACGACTCACGACCTCGAGTCAGTGCCACAGCCTCCCATCAACCGGATCGGCCGGCCCATCGCTGGGGTCCGCGTGCTCGTGCTCGACCCCCAGGGGCGCCGGAGTCTCGTGGGTGTCCCCGGTGAGATCTGCCGGCAGGCGGCGGTCTGGCCACCGGCATTCTCCGGCGGCCCGACTTGACGGCTGACAGGTTCCGCTCGGTGGAGCTCGATGGCGAGTCGATCCGAGTCTACCGGACCGGTGACCTCGGCCGCTGGCTCGCCGATGGCACCATCGAGTACCTGGGCCGGGCCGACCGGCAGCTCAAGATCCGCGGGTACCGGATCGAGCCCGGCGAGATCGAGCAGGTGCTGCTCCGCCAGCCGGAGGTGGCCCAGGCGGTCGTCCATGGCGATTCGCAACAGACACCCGCGCTGGTGGCCTACGTGATCCCCAGCCAACCCGGCCGCACCGACACCGCGCGGTTGCTGGCGCGGCTGCGCTCCAGCTTGCCGGCCTACATGGTCCCCGAGGCGGTGGTGTGGCTCACGGAGCTGCCCCTGAACACCAGCGGCAAGGTCGACGTGGCCGGGCTGCCCCGTCCGATCCGAACGGACCTCGTCGGCAGGAGCGGATTCACCGCCCCTGGCAGCGAGCTCGAGCGTCGCATCGCCGCGGTGTGGTCGGAGGTGCTGGGCACCCAAGACATCGGTGCGCACGACAACTTCTTCGACCTCGGCGGCAACTCGCTGAGCCTGGCCGGCTGCATGGCCGGCTGGTCGCGGAGTTGGGCCGCGACATCCCCATCGTCGACCTGTTCGAACACCCCACCGTGGCGGCGCTCGCCACGGCCTTGGAGAACGGCGAGCAGCTGGCACCGGTCCGGCCACGTCGTGTGGCCCGGCCCGTTCGCCGCGGCCGAGGCACTACGGATGGAGCCTGACATGAGCACCCTGGAAGACAGTTCGCTTCGGCTCAGGCGCCAGCGCACCCTGCGGGTCCTGCTCACCGCCGAGTTCATGTCGATGCTGGGTACCCAGCTCAGCGCCGTGGGGATGCCGTGGCTGGTGCTTCAGCTCACGGGCTCGTCGCGCGACATGGGCCTGGTCATGGCGGCGCAGCTGGCGGCCATCGCCGTGTTCGGCGTGTTCGGCGCGTCGCTCGTGGGCCGCATGGGCCCGCGGCGGGTGATGCTCGTCGGCGACACCGTCCGAGGGCCGCTCGTCGCCCTCCTGCCGCTGCTCTACTACCTGGGCTGGCTGAACATCGGCGTGTTCATCGTCGTGATGTTCGCGGTCGGTGCGTTCTACGCGCCCTACCGGCCAGCCAGCAGTCCATCCTGCCGCTCGTGGTGGGAGAGGACGAGGCCCTGCTGAGCAGGGCGACCGCGACGCTGCAGACCGCCACGCGGCTCAGCGTGTTGATCGGCCCGCTGCTGTCCGGCGTGCTGATCACCGCGCTGGGCGCCCCCGTGGTGCTGATGCTGGACGCGGCGTCCTTCGTGGCGTCGGCGGTGCTGCTGCGGCTGTATCTGCCCCGGACGGAGTCGGGCACGGAGCCGGTCAAGGCCGGTCGCCGCTCCGTGGGCGCGGGAGCGCGCATTCTGTTGTCGGACCGGCTGGTTGGGAGCTGGTCACTCGGGCTCGTGATCGGTGAGATGGTCTGGCAGGCCCTGTTCGCCCTGCTGCCCGTCATCGCTCTCACCCAGCAGCACGGCTCTCCGATGGTGGCGGGCGTGTTGCTGGCGATGTTCGGCGGCGGAGCCGTCGCCGGGACGCTGCTGGTGGGGCTCCTGCTGCGGCGAGTACCCGCGCTGACCCTGGCGGTGGCGGGCCGGGTGGCGCTGGGCCGGCCTTCGTCATGCTGCTCTTGCCGTTGAGCATCGAGGCCCTGGCGGGTTGCTTGTTGCTGGCTGGCTTTCTGAACGGAGTCTCCAGCGCGCCGATCGCGGCGGTGCGCGCCCTGCGCATCCCGCCAGCGAAGCGCACCGAGAGCCTGACTGTCGCCACCGCGCTCGCGCTCGCGGCGGGGGCGTTGGGCTGGGCCCTCGCGGGCACGGCGGCGCAGAGTGCTGGGCTCCCCACCATCTTCCATGCCCTGGCCGTCCTCCAAGTCATGGCCGCGGCGTTGTTCGTGTTTGGCGCCAGGGCCCCGGCCCAGGAACCCCAGAAAGGCTGACCATGGCACTTGCATCCCCCTTCGACGCACTTCGCCCCGGCTGGACGCCCCAGTCGGTGGGTGCCCCCCGCGCGGGGTCCCGGACCTCGCCGACATGATCGCGGCCGGCATCCGCGCCGGGGGCTCGCGACCGGCCCTCACCGACCGCGACGGCACCCACTCCTATACCGAGCTCGACCAGGCGGCCTCCGCGCTCGCGCTCGAGCTGTACGCCGCCGGAGTCCGGCCGGGTACACCCGTGGTCATCCACTGCCCGCTGTCGCGATGGGCGGTGGTGGCGATGCTCGGCGTGCTCCGCACAGGCGCGCAGTACGTGCCCGTGGACGCTTCCTTCCCGGTCGAACGGCGCATGGCGATGATCCGCGAGAGCGGCGCGGCCGTTGCCGTCGTCGATCCGCGGTCGCGCACCGAACTCCCTCCCGGCTGCACCTTCCAGACCGTGATTCGGATCCCGACGCACCTCGACGGGACGGCACCGGCTTCGCCGTCGCGCCATGATCCCAATCTGGCCGCGTACACCCTGTTCACCAGCGGATCGAGCGGGGTGCCCAAGGGCGTGGTGGTGTCCAGGCACTCCCTGGCGTACTCGACCCAGGCCCGGCTGGCGTACTACCCGTCAGCCCCGTCGGTGTTCCTGCTCTGCTCGTCGATCTCCTTCGACAGCTCGGTCGCCGGCATCTACTGGGCGCTCGCCACCGGGGCGCACCTCGTCATTCCCAGCCCCGCCGTGGTCGACACCGTCGCCATCCGCGACGCGTGCAGGGAGTACGCCGCCTCGCATGTCCTGCTCATCCCATCGCTCTACCGCATCCTGCTGGAGAGCGACGAAGACGACAGCCTGTCCTCGCTGCGGGCGGTGATCGTCGCTGGCGAAGCCTGCCCACCGGCGCTGGTACGCCGCCACTTCGACCTGATGCGAGACGTCGCGTTGTACAACGAATATGGCCCCACCGAGTGCACGGTCTGGGCCCTCGTCCACCAGTGCCAGCCGAGCGACGGTGACGCCACCGAGGTGCCCATCGGCCGGCCCATCCCCGGCACCGAGGTCTACCTGCGAACCGACAACGGACCGGCCGCGACGGGTGAGATCGGCGAGCTGTGGCTCGGCGGCCCCGGAGTGGCGCTCGGTTATACGACCGAGCCGGCCAGCGCGCGGGAGCGAACCGGCTCTACCGCACCGGGGACTTCGCCCGGCTGGATGAGCGGGGCCTCGTGCATTATCACGGCCGCCAGGACGGGCAACTCAAGCTCGCTGGCGTCCGGCTCGAGCTCATGGAGGTCGAACACGCCCTGAGCGCGGCTTCTGGCGGCCGGAGCAGCGCGATTGGCGTGGTCCGTCGGGCCGGCACCCCGATCGCACTCGTCGGCTTCGTCGTCTCGGCACCCGGCGAATTGCAACCGGTGGCGCTGCGGCGCCACATGCGCGGCATGTTGCCGCACGCCGCGGTGCCCGCGGCATTCCACGCCATGGACGAGCTTCCCCGCCTGTCCAACGGCAAGCTCGACAGGCGCGCACTCGATCACATGGCAGCAATCCACATCGCGGCGTCCTCCTCATCGGCGCTCCAGGGAAGCACGACATGACCGACATCGCTTACGAGGACAACGACCAGAGTCGATACATCGCCGTCACCGGCATGGCGGGACGATTTCCCGGAGCCGCCAGCGTGACGCAGTTCTGGCGGAACCTGTGCCAGGGCATCGAGTCCATTTCGGTGCTCGGCGATCAACGCGACCCGGCGCACCCGGAGTACGTCCCGGCGTATGGCGTGCTGGAGGGGGCGGCCGAGTTCGACGCGGAGTTCTTCGGCTACTCGCCGAACGACGCGCTGATTCTCGATCCACAGCACCGCCTGGTGCTGGAGTGTGCGCACGAGGCGCTGGAGAGCGCCGGGTACGGTGGCTCCAGCCGGCCGGTGACCGGGGTCTTCGTCGGTGGCTCCGGCACCAACTACGCCGAGCACGTCCGGGCCCGGCTCGACCAGCTGCCGTTCGTCGACGAGTGGCAGCTCCGGCAATCCACCGCCGTGGACTTCCTGAGCAGCCGGATCGCCTACCAGCTCGGGCTGACCGGTCCGGCCGTCACGGTGCAGACGGCCTGCTCGACTTCGCTGGTGGCCGTGCATGTCGCCATCCAGGCGCTACTGGCCGGCGACTGCGACATGGCGATCGCGGGTGGGGCGAGCGTGATCGCGAGCCTGCCGAGGATGCGCTACACGCCCGGTGGCATCGTGGCCCCCGACGGACACTGCCGGACCTTCGACGCGGCCAGCGCCGGGACGGTCAGTGCCAGCGCCGTGGGGCTGGTGGTGCTCCGGCCGCTGGCCGACGCGCTCGCCAGCGGCGACCACATTCACGCGGTGATCCGCGGTTCGGCCATCAACAACGACGGCCGAGGCAAGATCGGGTTCACCGCGCCCAGTGTTTCCGGGCAGGTCGGGGTCGTCCGAGCCGCGCACGAGGTGGCCGGGGTCCACTCCGACGAGATCGGCTACGTGGAGGCGCACGGCACCGCCACCGCGCTGGGCGATCCGATCGAGGTCGCGGCGCTGACCAAGGCGTTCGGGACGGGGGCCGGCTCGCGCGACCGCTGCTGGATCGGCTCGGTCAAGACGAATATCGGCCACGCCGATGCCGCGGCCGGCGTCGTGGGGCTGATCAAGACCGTGCTCGCCGTCGAGCACGGCGTGCTGCCCCCGAGCTTGCACTTCGAGCGGCCCAATCCGGCGATCGACTTCGCCTCGTCGCCGTTCGAGGTCAACACCCGGCTGCGCGAGTGGGGTACCCCGGGCCGCCCTCGGATCGCCGGCGTCAACGCGCTCGGGGTGGGCGGGACCAATGCGCACGCCGTGGTGGCGCAGGCCCCCACTGCTCCCGAGGTCTCGGAGGGACGGTCGCATCAGCTTCTCGTGCTGTCGGCGCGCACCCCCAGCGGCGTCGAGACGGCGGCGCGTCAGCTCGCCGACCACCTGATGGCCCATCCGGACGTCAACCTCGCCGACGTGGCGTGGACCCTCCAGACCGGTCGCACGGCGTACCCTCATCGCCGGTTCGTGGTCTGCTCTGATCCGAGTGAGGCGGTCGCCGCGCTCCGCGGGGGCGGCCTCGAGGGCAACATCGGGAAGACGGCCAGTCCCGCGCCGGTGTTCATGTTCCCGGGGCAGGGGGGCCAACACGTTGGCATGGCCGCCGCGCTCTACCGCCAGGAACCGGAGTTTCGCCGGGGCCTGGACCAGATCGCCGAGCTGGCGGGCCCGTCACTGGGACTGGACCTGCGCGACGTGCTGTTCCCCGAAGGCGAGCGCCAGCGCGACCTCGCCGGACAACGGCTGGACACCATCGCCGTCAGCCAACCCGCGGTCTTCGCCGTCCAGTACGCGATGGCCCAGCTCCTGATGTCCTGGCGGCTGCGGCCGGGTGCCGTGGTCGGGCACAGTCTGGGGGCCTACGCGGCCGCCTGCGTGGCCGGCGTGTTTTCCCCGGCCAACGCCGTCAAGCTGGTGGTCGAGCGGGGACGGCTGCTCAGCCTGGTCCCCGCTGGCGGTATGGCCGCCGTGCGGCTGTCCGAGGCGGAGCTCACGCCACTGCTGCCCGGGGGCCTGTCCGTGGGCGCGATCAACGGACCCCGGCAGTGCACGGTCACCGGCCCCGTTGAGCTGGTGGCCCGATTCGTGCGGGAGCTGACGGAGCGCTCGATCGAGGCCCGCGTCCTGCGGATCGCGACCGCCGGGCACTCCGCGCTCGTCGAGCCGATCCTCGACCGGTTCGCGGAGGTCCTCGCCGGCCTGCGCCTGAACCGGCCCGCGTTGCCGATGCTCTCCGACACCACGGGGACGTGGGCCGACCCGGACACGCTGCGCACGGTGGACTACTGGGTGGCGCATCTGCGCCAGCCGATCCGGTTCGGCGAGGCGCTGTCTACCCTGTTGGCGACGGAGAACCGGATCCTGGTCGACGTCGGGCCCGGACGCACGCTGCAGACACTCACCCGGCAGCATCCGGCTTTCGAGGATCGGCACGTCGTCGTGAACGTGTTGCCGCACCCCGTCGATGCCGTCTCCGACCTGGGCACTGCCCTCGCCGCCCTGGGCAAGCTCTGGGCGAGTGGCGCCAACGTCGACCTCACCGCGCTGCATGCGGGCGAGCGTCGCCAGCGAACCCCGCTGCCCACGTACCCGTTCGAGCGGCGTCGCTATCTGGTGCCTCCACCCGAACATGCCCGCCCCACCGCCTCGGGCAGCACACCTGCTTCCTGGATCGGTGCGAGGGCCCAGGGACACCCGAGGCGGGAACGCCCCGCGACAACCCGCCCCATGCACCGGTGCTGGCCGCGGTCCTCATGGCGTTCAGCAAGGCGCTGGGGGTGCCGGACATCGAGGCGCAGGACAGCTTTTTCGATCTCGGTGGCGACTCGCTGATCGCGACCAAGGTCGCCTCCTGGGCGCGGACGGAGTTCGCGGTCGCGGTGACAGCCGCCGACATCCTGCGCGGCCGCAACGCCGCGACGCTCGCCGCGGTGATCGCGGAACGCCGGGCAGGCGCCGCTCCCACCCTCCAGGGGATCAACCCATGAGCGACAAGAGCCCTTGGCTGGTGGGGAAGACCCTCCCGGGAGCGCCCAAGGTTCGCCTGTACTGTTTCCCGCACTCGGGAGGCCTGCCGGCGAGTACGTCCGGTGGGGTCGCGAACTGCCCGGTGTCCAGGTCTACGGCGTCTGTTTGCCGGGGCGAGGAGCGCGTCGCGGAGACGCCAGTGGTGAGCATGCGGGAGTTCGTTGAGCGGTTCCTCGCTGAAACGGACCTGACCCCGCCCTTCGTTCTCTTCGGTCACAGCCTGGGTGCACTCGCGGCATTCGAGGTGGCTCGCGAGCTGGCCGTTCAGGGCCGGCCACTCCCCGACCGGCTCATCGTGTCCGCGTATGCCGCCCCGCACCTGCCGCGGACGGCCTCCAACCTGCACGCATTGCCAGACGCGAGTCTGGCGAAGGCCATCGGCGAACGGTACGGAGCGATCCCCGCCCACGTCATGGCCGACCCCGAGCTGCTGGCCTTGCTGCTCCCGGCATTCCGGGCGGACTTCACCCTCCTGGAGACGTACCTCCACAGGCCGGGGTCTCCTCTGACGGTACCGCTGGAGGTGTTCGGCGCCGACGGGGACGCCGTGCCGTTGGAGAAGCTCGAACGCTGGCGTGACCACACCACCTCGGACTTCCGGCTCCATCGCTTCGCTGGCGGCCACTTCTACTTCCGGGAGAATCCGCGGGCGCTCATCGAGGTACTGGGTGCCATTCTGGGAGGGGCAGGCAGCGCTTCCGAGTCGAACCCAGCTCGCTCCTGAGGATGAAGGGGGACGGGACGCGGACTTACGGTCTTTTCGGATTAGTTTGAATTTTCCAATGGATCCGGCGTCCACCTGCTCAATCCCCCTATCGGACCCGGAGTACAGGAATGCAACGCGGCAGGCGATCGTGGATGAGCGGATGGCTGGGCGTCTGGCTTGGAGTGTGGATGGTGAGCGGCTGTGGCCTGCCCACCGACGCGTCGCCAGGAGAGCAGGAGGCGCTGGGTTCCGCCCAACAAGGAGTGCAGACGAAGCCCCGCCGGCCTCGGGGCGAACGCATTCGATGGCCGTGCACTCGGATGGCACGGTCTGGACCTCGGGTGAGAACATCGCCGGACAACTGGGAGATGGCACCACGACCAACCGCTCCACGCCGGTGAAAGCGCAGGGGCTGAGCGGCGTCGTGACGGTCGCCGCTGGTGATTTCCACTCGCTGGCGGTGCGCTCCGACGGCACCGTGTGGGCCTGGGGCTCCAACTCCTATGGCCAGTTGGGCGATGGCACCACGACCTTGCGCTCCACGCCGGTGCAGGTGCAGGGATTGAGCGGCGTCGTCGCCGTCGCCGCCAGCATCACCCACTCGTTGGCGGTGCGCTTCGACGGCACCGTGTGGGCCTGGGGCGACAACTACTATGGTCAGCTGGGCGATGGCACCACGAGCGGCCGCCGCACGCCGGTGCAGGTGCTGGGGCTGAGCGGAGCCGTCGCCATCGCCGCTGGCACGGATTACTCGCTGGCGGTGCGCTCCGATGGCACCGTCTGGTCCTGGGGCAGCAACCTCTATGGCGGGCTGGGGAGTGGCTCCTCCATCTACAGTCGCTCCACGCCGGCGCAGGTGCCTGGGCTGACCAAGGTCGTGAACGTGGCCACTGGTGGCTATTACCACTCACTGGCATTGCGCTCGGATGGAACCGTGTGGGCCTGGGGCTACAACTCCTACGGCCAGTTGGGGACTGGCAACCGGGACGATTCCCTCAAGCCGGTGCAGGTGAAGGGGCTGACCGGAGCCGTGAGCGTGTCCGCGGGGACCTACTTCTCGCTGGCGGTGCGCTCGGATGGCACCGTGTGGGGCTGGGGCGCCAACGGCGTCGGCCAGCTGGGGACTGGAAGCCGGGAGAGCGGCGCACTGCTGACGGCTACGCCGCTGCTGGGACTGAGCGGGACCCTGGCCGTGGCCGCCGGCTATGACTTCGCCCTGGCGATGCGCTCGGATGGCTCCGTGTGGGGTTGGGGCCGCAACGACGGGGGCCAATTGGGCGATGGCACTTCGCTCGATCATCTGGCGCGGGTGCAGACCCAGGGAATGAGCAATACCGTCACGGCGGCCTCGGCTCATGACCACACGCTGGCGGTGCGCTCCGACGGCACCGTGTGGGCCTGGGGCCGCAACGACCGTGGCCAGCTGGGCGATGGCACGCTGCTCACTCACTCCACGCCGGTGCAGGTGCGGGGGCTGAGCGACGCCGTGGCCGTGGCCGCGGGCGAGTCCTTCTCGCTGGCGGTGCGCTCGGATGGCACCGTGTGGGGCTGGGGCTCCAACTCCTATGGCCAGCTGGGCGATGGCACCTGGAGCGAGCGCTCGATTCCGGTGCAGGTGCAGGGGCTCGGTGATGTCGTGGCCGTGGCCGCGGGCGAGGATCACGCGCTGGCGGTGCGCTCCGACGGCACCCTGTGGTCCTGGGGTTACAACTACCATGGCCAGCTCGGGGATGGCGCCACGGTCATTCGCAACACGCCGGCGCAGGTGCCGGGGTTGAGCGGGATCGTGGCCGTGGCCGCGGGCGAGTCCTTCTCGCTGGCGGTGCGCTCGGATGGCACCGTGTGGGCCTGGGGCCGCAATGACGAGGGCCAGCTGGGCAATGGCACCACGACCTATCTCTCCACGCCCACGCCAGTGCAGGTGCCAGGGTTGAGCGGCGTCACGGCTGTCGCCGCGGGCACCGAGCACTCGTTGGCGATGCGCTTCGACGGCACCGTGTGGGCCTGGGGCTCCAACTACAACGGACAGCTGGGCGATGGCACCGCTTGGGCGCGCCTCACGCCGGTGCAGGTGACAGGGTTGAGCGGCGTGATGGCCATCGCCGCGGGCTCGTCCTTCTCGGCGGCGGTGCGCTCGGATGGCTCCGTGTGGACCTGGGGCTTCAATGACGAGGGCCAGCTGGGCGATGGCACCACGACCACGCGTTACGCGCCGGAGCCGGTGCCAGGGTTGAGCGGAGTGGCCTCCCTGGCCGCTGGCGATGACTTCTCGGCGGTGGTGCGCTTCGACGGCACCGTGTGGGCCTGGGGCTTCAACTACGATGGCCAGTTGGGCAACGGCCGGCCCCTGTTCGTCACGACCGCCTCGCGTACCCTGTATTGAGTCCCGCCCTGACCTGAAGGCCACTTCCGCCCGTGTGGCCAGCTTCAGGCGCAACCGGCCCGCGGCCACCAGGGACACGTCCAGCATCGTCTCGATGAGGCCCGTGAGCCCTGGTGCGGCCAGGGTGGGGCGCTGCCGCTGCTAGGGTCCACCTTCCCGCTCGACTGAAACCTCGATGATGGTGCCCGCCACGACCATGGGCGCCAGAGCACAGAATGTGACGCGCCTGCTCGCGCTGTCATATAGGAAGCTCAATTCATCGAGTGTATAGCGCGGGCGGCCGGTCTCCTCGAGGAACTCCTGGAGCGCCACGGTCGCCCTCTGTTTGAGCGCGCTTGCTTCCGCTGGTGGCAATACCTCGGACAGCCCTACCTCGCGGCCAGTGCGGCGATCCCAGGTTCCACAGGTCAGTTCGTTATTGGCGTGAGCACCACCTGAGAATTCCGTAAATCCTTTGTAGGCGGACAGGTAGGACTCTCCGAGGTGGGCAATTCGCACTGCACGCTCGAACTCGGCGGATGCCGCGACGAGTTCACTCTCCTCCACGGTGAGTGCCGTTGGCAGCAGGTCCAACCCGCTTCGTGAGTCACGAAGTCCGTCAGTGCAGTAGTGGGGCCCGCATTGCGTCGTGACGATGATGTTTCCCACCTGCTCGCGCTGGCCCGAAGAAGGCATGGAGCGGGCGCGAAGCATGGCCGTCGTAGGTACGGCGGAAGGAGGCGTGGGAATGATCTCGCTTAGACGCACCAGACGGGTGCGCCTTCTGTCTTCACCAGACTCCGTGGAGGCGTTGCTCGCCCTGGAGTCGGGCAGGAGCCTCCGTCGCCTACCACAGCACCCGAGCCTTGGGGGCGGCACCGCAGCGGCAGCCCGCGTGTGCCAGGACACCGCCCACGAGCAGTGCCATGAAAAGCCGCCGCATCAGGGCCTCATTGTGTGCCATTTCTTCCATCATCAGGAGTCGCTGTTCTTCGGCGGAATCGATTGCTTGAATGATGTTGAATCGTGCCTTCAGGAGAGGGAGACGCGCGACATGGCCGCGAATGCCACGGCCGGCCGCTACGACGTGATGATGCGTGATTTCACCGCATCACCCCTCCTGGAGCGGCAGTTTCACCGTGAAGGTCGCTCCGCCTCCGGGCGTGTCTGTCACGGAGATGGAACCCCCGTGCGCCTCGACCACCTGGCGAGACACCCACAACCCCAGGCCCAGGCCCCCGAAGTGCCGCGCGGAGACGGCGCGCTCGAAGCGGTTGAAGATGCGCTCCTGGTGCTCGGGCTTCACGCCCATGCCGTGGTCCACCACGTCCAGGCGGGCGTGACGTCCCTCCCGGCGCAGCCGCACCAGCACCGGTTTGCCCGCGCCATACCGGGCCGCGTTCGACAGGAGGTTGCGCAAGAGTTGCCCCAGGCGGGTGGCGTCGAGCTGGCCGGGCAGGCTCGCCTCCGACTCCAGCGAGAGGGTGCACTCCTGCCGGGCCAGCTCCTCGCGCATCTGCGCGACGCCATCCGCGACGAGCACGGCCAGGTCCACTGGCTCCAGCTTCAGGCGCAACCGTCCCGCGGCCACCAGGGACACGTCCAGCATCGTCTCGATGAGGCCCGCGAGCCGTTGGACCTGCCGGCGCACCGCGAAGATCCGCTCGCTCACGAGCGTGCGCAGCTCGCCGGGCAGCATCCGCTCCAGCGCCTCGAGTTGAAGGCGCAAGGCGGCCAGGGGCGTCTTGAGCTCGTGGCTCGCCACCGACAGGAAGTCGTCACGCGCGTGGACGGCTTCTCGCAGGTTCACCTCGCGGGCCTCGTGCGCCGCGGCTTCCCGGCGCATGCGCGCCAGCTCCAGGTGGGACTGCACCCGTGCCAGCAACTCCCGCGCGCTGAAGGGCTTCACCAGGTAGTCGTCCGCTCCGGCCTCGAGCCCCTCGACGGAGGCTCCTCGCCGGCGCGGGCCGACAGCAGGATGAAGGGCACGGTCTTGAGGGACTCCGTCGCCCGCACCTCACGCAGCAGACCGAAGCCGCCCAGCCGGGGCATCATCACGTCCGAGAGGATGAGGTCCGGCGGGCGGGCCCGCATCGACTCCAGGGCCCGGACACCATCCCCCACGGCCTCCACGTCGAAGGAGGGGTGTAGCAGCCCCGTGACGTAGGCGCGCATGTCCGCGTTGTCGTCCACGACGAGCACGCGGGCCCGGGAGTCGGCGGGTGCCGTGGCGGAGGGCGCTGGCCGCGAGTCCGCTTCCGAGCGCATCCAGCCCAGCGCCTCGGCGACGTAGGGCTCGGCGCGTGCCGCCGTCGCTCCGGCCTCTTCCCCCGCGAGCACGTGTCCGCTGGGAAGGTGGGCGATGCCCAGGGGCAGGTGGACGGAGAAGGTGCTGCCCTCGCCGACGACGCTCCGCGCGTGGATGCTTCCTCCGTGCAGCTTGACGAGCTCCTGCACCAGGGCGAGCCCGATGCCGCTGCCCTCATGGCTGCGCGCGCGCGCCCCTCCACCCGCTGGAAGCGCTCGAAGATGTGGGGCAGGGCCTGCTCGGGAATGCCGGTGCCGGTGTCGCGCACCCGCAGGACGGCCTCGGCTCCTCCGCGCGCAGACTGACCGTGATGCTTCCCTCGAAGGTGTACTTGAGCGCATTGGACAACAGGTTGAAGACGACCTTCTCCCAGGCCTCGCGATCCAACCAGACGGGCTCGGGAAGCGGCTGCAGGTCCACGGTGAGCAGGAGCCCCGCGCGCCGGGCGGCCGACTCGAAGTGGCTCACGAGCTCGGCGGTGAAGGCCGGGAGCTCCGTGGGCTGGAAGACCACCTTCGCCCGGCCCGCCTCCAGGCGGGAGAAGTCCAGCAGGCTGTTGACGAGCTTGAAGAGGCGCACCCCGTTGCGGTGCACGAGCGACAGGCGCTCGCGCTGGCGGGAGGACAGGGGCTCCTCTCCATCGGCGAGCGCGTCCTCGAGCGGGCCGAACATCAGCGTCAGGGGCGTGCGGAACTCGTGGCTCACGTTGCTGAAGAAGGTCGTCTTCGCCCGATCCAGCTCCGCGAGCTGCTCGGCGCGGCGCTTCTCCTCCTCGTAGGCTCGGGCGCGGGCCGCGTCCGCCGCCACCTGACGCGCGAGCAACTGCAGGAAGTCGCGGTAGCCCTCATCCAGGGGCAACCGAGGGCTCAGCCCCGCCACGAGCACCGCGTTGGTGTCTCCGCTCGAGCCCAGGGACACGGGCAGCAGCAGCGCGCGAGTGGTCGGCTCGGGCCAGGGGCCTCCGGGCAGCGCGCCCAGGCGCGAGCCCAGCTCCTCGACGAGCACCTCGCGCTCCGAGCGCAGGACCTCGGCCAGGGGCCAGGGGGCGTCCTGCGCGAGCGCCAGCTCCACCGGCGCGGCCGGCCCGCCACGTTCCACCCCCGTGCCGACGACGAGCCGCGCCTTGCCCGCTTCCACCGCGTAGAGCAGCGCGAAGGGCACGTCCGCGCCGGACTGGGCGAGCACCTGCTCCACGGAGCGGAAGACGTCCTCCACGTTCTTGTCGAGCGCGGTGCGGATGGACAGCTCGCGGATCGTCTTGAAGCGCCGGTCGCTGAGCACCTGCCGCGTCGTCTCGCTCGCGATGGTGAAGACGCCCACGAAGCGGCCCGTCTCGTCGCGGGTGGGGATATAGGACCGGTGAAGAAGCACTCCTCCGCGAAGCCCTGGCGCTCCAGGAAGACGCACAGGTCCTGCACGTACGACGGGGTCCAGGTGGTCCTCACGCCCTCGAGCATGGGTTCCAGGACGTGCCACACCTCGGCGAGCGCCTGCCGCGCCGGCACGCCGACGGAGGTGGGGTGCTTGCTTCCGAGGATGGGACGGAAGGCGTCGTTGTACATCAGGACGTACTCGAGCCCCCAGTAGAGCGCGATGGGGTAGGGCGAGCCGAGCATCGTGCTGATCGAGGTGCGCAGGGACGCGGGCCAGCCCTCGATGGGGCCCAGCGGCGTGCGGCTCCAGTCCACGGAGCGCAGGAGCGCGCCCAGCTCGCCTCCGCCCGCGAGTACCGTGTCCGTGTCGCTCAAGGCCGTGCTCCTTCCTGGGCGGGGGACAGCGGGGCCGTGCGGGGCAGGCGCACCCGGAAGGTGGTTCCCTCGCCCTCGCGCGAGCGGACCTCGATGGTGCCGCCATGCGCCCGCACGATGTGGTCCACGATGTAGAGCCCCAGCCCCACGTTGCGGCTCGTGTTGTCCCCCGTCTTCTCTCCGCGCTGCATGGGCTGGAAGAGCCGGGGCAGCAACTCCTCCGGGATGGGGACTCCCTCGTTGCGGACCTCGAACACGACGGTCTCCGCTTCCGCGTGGGCCTTCACCTGGACGGGAGTCCCTGGGGGACTGTAGTGCAGGGCATTGCCGATGAGGTTGGTGAGCACCTGGGCCATCCGGTCCCCATCCCAGTGGGCCTGACCGTCGCCGCGCTGCTCGAGCAGGATGACGCGAGTGGGGTGGGCGACCTGCAACTCGTCCACCACCTGTCGGCAGAGGGCATCGACGTCGAGGGGCGCGGGGTGGATGGGCAGGCCCCCACCCAGGCGGGCCTTGGTGAAGTCGAGCAGATCCCGGATCATACGGTTGGCGCGCTCCGCCGACGCGAGGACGCGCTCGAGCGACTTGCGCTGCCGCTCCCCGAGCTCCGTGCCGCGCAGCAGCGTCGTGGCCGTCAGGGTGATGGCGGCCAGGGGATTGCGCAGGTCATGACTGACGATGCCGATGAGGTGCTGCTCGAACTCGGCGCGATCCAGGGCCAGCCGCTCGCGCTCGGCCCGTTCGCGCGCCAGACGCAGGGCGCCTTCCACGCGCGCCAGCAACTCGCGGGCGCTGAAGGGCTTCACGAGGTAGTCATCCGCTCCGGTCTGGATGCCTTCCACCGTGGCCTCCTCGCCGGCGCGCGCGGACAGAAGGATGATGGGAATGGTCGCCGTCCTGGAGTCCGCCCGGAGCGCACGCAGCAGGCCCAGGCCATCCAGCCCCGGCATCATCACGTCCGAGAGCACGAGGTCCGGCGATCGCACCCGGACCGCCTCGAGCGCCGCCCGTCCATCCGCCACCGCCTCGACCGTGAAGCGCGTCTCCAGGAGGCGACGCACGTAGTCGCGCATGTCCACGTTGTCGTCGGCGAGCAGGATGTAACCACTCGGGGCCAGACCTCGCCCGGGAGGGGCCTCTGGCGCGGTGGGGGCGTGCACGGGAGCTGGGGGAGGGAGGCGAGCCAGCTCGAGGCCTCGTCGAGGAAGGACGCCGCGCCGAGTCCGGTCGACTCCCGTGGGCGTGAAGCCTCGAGCCGCTCGCGCGGCAGGTGGGCGCAGCCGGTGGGAATGGACACGATGAAGGTGCTGCCCTGGCCCGGCGTGCTGTCCACGCGCACGCCGCCGCCGTGCAGCTTGACGAGCTCGCGCACCAGCGACAGGCCGATGCCGCTGCCCTCGTGGCTGCGGCCCCGCGCGCCCCGCACCTGGTGGAAGCGCTCGAAGATGCGTGACTGCTCCTCGGGGGGATGCCCGTACCGGTGTCGCTCACGCACAGCTCCACGTGATCGCCCCGCCAGCGCAGGCGCACCGCGATCTCCCCCGCGAAGGTGAACTTGAACGCGTTGGAGATGAGGTTGAGGACAACCTTCTCCCACATCTCCCGGTCCACCCAGATGGGCTCTGGCAGGGGCTCGCACTCCACCCGGAGGCGCAGCCCCGCCTTCTCCATGGCCGAGTCGAAGGCGCTGGCGAGCCCCGCGGTGAGGACGGCGAGGTCCGTGGGCTGGTAGCTGGACTGGACGCGGCCCGCCTCGAGGCGGCTGAAGTCCAGCAGCGTGTTGACGAGCTTGAACAGGCGCAGGCCATTGCGGTGGACGAGCTCGAGCGTCTGACGCATCTCGTCTGGCGGCCGGCCCGTGGTCAGCAGATCCTCCAGGGGGCCGAGCATCAGCGTCAGGGGCGTGCGGAACTCGTGGCTGACGTTGCTGAAGAAGGCCGTCTTGGCCCGGTCCAGCTCGGCGAGGGCCTCCGCGCGCTGCTTCTGCTCCTCGTAGGCGCGTGCGTGGGCGAGCGCGGTGGACAGGTGGCTCGCCACGAGCCGCAGGAAGCCCTGGTACTGGTCGTCGAATTCGAGCCGGGGGCTCAGGCCCACCACGAGAAAGCCCGCTGGGGACTGGCCGGTCTCACCCTCCACGGGCAGCACGAGGGCCCGGGTGGGCACCAGGGGGCCCTCACTCGCGAGCGCCGAGAGCAGGCGCTGGGGCAGTGGAGCCACCTGGACGGGCTGGTGCGTGGCGAGGAGCTCGTGCACGGGCCAATCCTCTTGGGCGGTGGCCGGTCCAGCACGGATGGGAGCGTGGAGAGGCCCTCCTCCCGGAGTCCCCGGGCCGCCACCCGCGACGCGTGTCTGCCGTCCGCGTCGCACAGGTAGAGAAGCGCGAAGGGCAGGTCATTCGGGTTGCCGTCGAGCGCGTGCGTCGCCAACCGTGCGGCCTGCTCCACGCTCCGGGCCTGGAACGAGTCCGCCGCCATCCGCTGCAGGGTGTACAGCCGCCGTTCTCCCAGCACCTGACTGCTCGTCTCCTGGACGGTGACGAGGACGCCGCCCTGCCCTCCGGCATCATCGGGAATGGGGCTGTACGAGAAGGTGAAGTAGGTCTCCTCGAAGAAGCCCTTGCGGTTCATGAGCAGCAGCAGGTGCTCGGACCAGGTGGCGGGGCCGCCCCGGAGGACGCCCTCGGCCATGGGGCCGATGGTGGACCAGATCTCCTTCCAGACTTCCGCGCCCGGCGCGCCCATGGACGCGGGGTGCTTGTCTCCCAGGATGAGCCGGTAGCCATCGTTGTAGAGCTGGACCAGGTGCTCTCCCCACCACATCAACATGGGGAAGCGGCTGCCCAGCACCACGCCCACCATGGTGCGCAGGGCGGCGGGCCGGTGTCCACGGGTCCAAGTTCCGTGCGTGACCAGTCGATGGAGCGCATGAGCGCGCCCATCTGCCCGCCGCCCGCGAACACTTCCGCGGCGGTGGCGGGCGCCTGGGTCTCTGGGGGATTCTGGCTCATTCGGCTGCGATCTGACTTCCTTGGCGTCAAGTACCGGTCAGGGTGCGCATCCTCCGCTCTGTAAACCACGGGTTCGTGCCGGAATCGTGTTCGTGCGCGGACATTCGGTGCGAGCTCCAGGCGGGGCGCGTCACTCGCTCCTCCGAGGGCCCTCTGTCCTGTCAGGAAGGCATGGCCCGGGCTGCCTGTGCACGCGAGGCGCCCCTGTCGCCGAGCGAGCAGGGGGCCTCATCTTCCGACGAGCAGCGCCATGCCATTCCCCAGGTCATGTTCGATGCCCACGCCGTGCCTCACTCGTCCGAGCGGGGCAGCCAGGTCGGCGAGAAGGATGGCCCGAGTACGCGGGGGCCGTCCGGGCTCCACAGGACGGGATCGATGCACATCCGGCGGGCCGTCCGCTCCGGATTCCACGCATGGTAGACGATGACGTCCTGACCGTCGGGGCCGGTGACCACGCAATTGTGCCCGGGGCCGATCACCCGGTCCGTCACGGTCCGCAGCAGCGGAGGGATGCCGGTCGGCTCGACCCAGGGCCCGAGCGGGTGATCGGCCACGGCGTAGGCGACGCCGTACGTGGGCTCCAGCCAGGAGCCGCCGGAGTAGAAGCAGTAATAGCGGCCCCCGTACTTGCGGACGAACGGGCCTTCCAGCGTGTGCCAGTCGTAGAGCTGCCCATACATCTTCCGCTGGCGCAGGAACACCTGCCAGTCGTCACTGGGCCGCAGGATGGTGCGGGACAGCCCGCGCAGCCGGGTCATGCCGTCCAGCACGTCCACGGCGACCATGGTGCCGACCCGATCTCCCTCGAGCACGTCCCGGGCATGGAAGAGGTACCGGTGCCGTCCTCGTCCCGGAAGGGGCTCGCGTCGATGGCGAAGCGCTCGTCCGGGGTGAGGTTGACGCCCTGATCCACGAACGGGCCCGTCGGGTGATCGGCGACGGCGACCCGCAGGTGGTGGCCGACGTCCCCATGGCCCACGGAGTAGTACATCCACCAGCGGCCATCCGCCTCGGCGACTTCGGGCGCCCAGTAGTCGCCGCCCAGCTCCGGGGGCAGCAGCTCGAGGGCGCCCCCCACGCTGCGCCAGGTGACGAGATCGGAGGAGATGAGGACCTCGAAGGCGCGCCCGTCGACCACCCGGCCGGTGCCGTAGGCGACATAGCCCTCCCCGACCCGCAGGACGAAGGGATCCGCGAAGTAGGCGTCGTGCACCGGATTGCGGTAGCGAATGGGCATGAGGCGATGACTACAACGCGAGGGCTTCGCTCGCCACGAGAGGATTCGCTCGACGCGCAGCGGCATTCGCTCTTCGGCGAATAATCGGAGAGGACCCCTGCGGGCCGTTCTTGCTGAAGCGAGGTGGGTCGCGTTGACTGCCGCCCATGGGAATCTGGTCGAAGAAGAGCATCGCTCAACTGCAGCAAGAGGAAGGTCACGGACATGGGCTGCGCCGCACGCTCAATGGTCTCAACCTGGTGATGCTGGGCGTGGGCGCGATCATTGGCGCGGGCATCTTCGTGGTGACGGGCACGGCGGCGGCTCAGCACGCGGGGCCCGCCATCATCTTGTCCTTCATCCTGGCGGGGATGGGCTGCCTGTTCGCCGGGCTGTGCTACGCCGAGTTCGCGGCGATGATTCCGGTCGCCGGGAGCGCGTACACCTACGGGTACGCCACGATGGGCGAGCTGGTCGCGTGGCTCATCGGGTGGGATCTCATGCTCGAGTACCTCTTCGCCGCGTCGGCGGTGGCGGTGGGCTGGTCCGGGTACTTCATCGCCTTCCTGCGTGATTACCTGCACATCGAGCTGCCCCATGCGCTGGTGAACGCGCCGTTCGACGTGGCTCCCGGAGGGCACGTCCCCCATGCCACGGGGGCCCTCATCAACCTGCCCGCCGTGGTGCTGGTGGGGGTGATGACGCTGCTGCTCGTCACGGGCATCCGCGAGTCGGCCCGCGCCAACAACATCATCGTCTTCGTGAAGCTGGCGGTGGTGCTGCTCGTCATCGGCTTTGGCGCGCCCCACGTGGAGCCCGCCAACTGGACGCCCTTCATCCCGGAGAACACGGGCAACTACGGTCAGTTCGGCTGGAGCGGGGTGCTCGCGGGGGCGGGCGTCATCTTCTTCGCCTATATCGGCTTCGACGCCGTCTCCACGGCCGCGCAGGAGACGCGCAATCCCCAGAAGGACTTGCCCGTGGGCATCCTGGGGGCGCTCATCATCTGCACGCTGCTGTATGTGCTCATGTCGCTGGTGATGACGGGGCTGGCGCCCTACCAGACCCTCAACGTGCCCGAGCCGGTGTACGTGGCCATCGCCAAGGCGGGGCCCTCGCTGGGGTGGCTGCGGCCCATCGTGAGCCTGGGAGCCATCTCCGGACTGGCCTCGGTGGTGCTCGTCATGCTGATGGGCCAGGCGCGCATCTTCTACGCGATGTCACGTGATGGCCTGCTGCCTCCGTTCTTCGGCCACGTGCACCCGCGCTTCCAGACGCCCCATGTCGCCTCCCTCATCACGGGCGGAGTGGCCATGGCGGTGGCGGGGTTGTTCCCCATCGGCCTGCTGGGAGAGCTGGTGTCCATCGGCACCCTGTTCGCCTTCATCGTCGTGTGCGCGGGCGTGCTCGTGCTGCGCTACCGGCGGCCGGAGCTGCACCGGCCCTTCCGCACGCCCTTCGTGCCGCTGGTGCCCGCGCTGGGCATCCTCACCTGTGGCGGCCTCATGCTGGGCCTGGGCCTGCCGACCTGGATGCGGCTCGTGGTGTGGATGGCGCTCGGCCTCGTCCTCTACTTCGGTTATGGCCACAAGCACTCGCGCATCGGCCACGAGGCGCCCGCGCCGGCCAGTCCCGGCGGGACGCTCTAAGGGAGCAGGCCGCACGGGGTAGTGTGCCCACGTGAGTTCCCCCTTCCTCGAGGTGCCCGAGTCCAGTTGGGTCGCGTCCAACACCCTGTGCTTCGCCATCCGGGACAAGTACCCGGTGAGTCCAGGGCACACGCTGGTGATTCCGCGCCGGCTCGTGGCCTCCTGGTTCGAGGCCACGCCCGAGGAGCAGCGGGCCCTCTTCGAGCTGGTCGACGTGGTGAAGCGCGGCCTGGATGGAAATGACCCCAGGCCGGACGGGTACAACCTGGGCATCAACGTGGGTGATGCGGCGGGGCAGACGGTACCGCACCTGCATGTGCATGTGATTCCACGCTACCAGGGAGACATGGCGGACCCGCGGGGAGGGGTGCGCCACGTGATTCCGAGCAGGGGCAACTACCTCAGGACTCCGACGAAGCCACTGGCCACGGGAGGCGTGAAGGATCCCTTCCTCTGGCACCTGGAGCCGCTCTTCGCCCAGGCCACGGACGTCTCGGTATTGGCGGCCTTCGTGCAGGAAAGCGGGCTCGCGGTGCTGTACGCGTTGGTCCAGGACGCCTTGTCGCGAGGCGCGCGGGTCCGGCTGCTGACCGGGGACTACATGTCCATCACCGGGGCATCCGCTCTTCGCCAGCTCCTGGACTGGATGAACGCGAACCAGGCGCAGCGGGAAGAGGGCGCGGGCGTGTTCGAGGCGCGGATCGTGGAAGTGAAGGACATCGGCCGCGCGTTCCATCCGAAGTCCTGGCGCTTCGAGGGACCCGAGCTGGCCGTCGCGTTCGTGGGCTCGAGCAATGTCTCCCACTCGGCGCTGAAGACAGGTATCGAATGGAACCTTCCCGTCGAGCGTGACCAGAACCCAGGAGCCTACAAGAAAGCGGTGGACGCCTTCGAGGAGTGGTGGTCGCGGGCCAGACGCTTCGACGCGGCGTGGATCTCCCGATACGAGCGGGATGCGCTTTCGTCACGACCACCGCTCCGGGCCTTGTCGCCCGAGGCCGAAGGTCTTGGAGATGAGCCGGCATCTCCGCCCCCACGTGAGCCCCACGAGATTCAACGAGAAGCACTTGCCGCACTCGAGAGCAGCCGTCATCGCGGGCAGCAGCAAGCGCTTGTCATCATGGCGACGGGCCTGGGCAAGACCCTCCTCGCGGCAATCGACATCTCGAAGGTCGAGGTCGCGCTGGGAAGGCGCGCTCGCGTTCTGTTCCTCGTGCACCGCTCCGAATTGCTGATGCAAGCCGCGGCGACGCTCCGCTCCTATCTTCCACACTCGGAGTTTGGTTGGTTCGTCGGCTCCCGCGGAGAGCTGGATGCCGATGTGATCTTCGCTTCGGTGCAGAAGCTCTCGCGCCCTGAAAACCTCGCGTGGCTGGGCGAGGCTCCGCCTTTCGATTATGTCGTCATCGACGAGGTTCACCATGCCTCGGCGCCAAGCTATCGTGGCATCCTGGCGTGTTTGCGGACCACCTTCCTGCTCGGGTTGACCGCAACCCCCGAGCGGACGGACGCAGGGGACATCCTCGGGTTGTTCGAGGACAACGTCGTCTATCGAGCCGACCTCGCGGAAGGCATTTCACGCGAACTGTTGGTGCCTTTCGCCTATCACGGATTGAAGGACGACGTTGCCTACGAGAACATTCCGTGGCGCAATCGGCGATTCGATCCAGCGAAGCTGGCGGCGGCGGTACAAACGGAAGCTCGAATGCGAAAGATGTGGGAAGCCTGGGAGAAACACCCGGCGACCCGGACCTTGGTCTTCTGCGCTTCCGTGCCTCACGCCGAGTATGTCCGTGACTGGCTGAAACAGAAGGGCGTACGAGCCGTGGCGATTCATTCCGGAGCGGAGTCGGATGATCGCGCGGAAGCTTTGCCAGGGCTGGCCAACAGCGAACTCGATGCCATCTGCGCCGTGGATATCTTCAACGAGGGAATCGATCTTCCAACCGTGGACCGGGTGGTGATGCTACGACCCACCGAGTCCTCTGTGCTCTTCATGCAGCAGCTCGGACGGGGGCTTCGCAAGGCCGAAGGGAAGACCTCCGTCACGATCATCGACTTCGTGGGCAACCACCGGATGTTCCTGGACCGCATCCAGACCCTGCTCTCCCATGGAGCAGGCCACTCGGCTCCATTGCTTCAGGATTACCTTGTTCATGGCAAGGAGCCAGCCCTTCCGCCAGGCTGCTCCGTGGAAGTGGAACTGGAGGCCAAGAGGGTGCTGGCGAAGTTGATTCCCAAGGGGAGCACCGAGGTCGCACGGAGGTATGGCGAACTTCGGCGCGCCTGGGGAAGAAGACCCACGATGGGAGAGCTGTACCGCCTGGGTTATCTGCCATCAGCCCTGAAGGAGGGCTGGTTCCAGTTCGTCCGGAGCCAGGGAGATCTCACGAGCGCAGAAGCGAAAGCCCTGGAGCATCGAGGCAAGGACTGGTTCAAGGCTCTCGGGAAGACTCCGATGAGCAAGAGCTTCAAGATGGTGGTCCTCCAGGTACTTCTGGATGCCCATGCCCTCGAAAAGGGTATGCCACTTCTGGAGCTGGCTTCACGCAGCTCGAGCCTGCTCCGACAGCGTCCCGAGCTTGGCGAGGACCTGGAAGGGGTCAAGGCCCTCGAAGAGGCGAGCGCACCAGAACCGCGAGCGTTCCTCTCCTATTGGAAGACGAACCCGATCGACGCGTGGAGCAAAGATCGGGTCTGGTTCCAGGTCGAAGGGGAGCGTCTTGTTTTCCTCCTCCCCATCAGGGAAGACACACGTGCCGCGTTCTATTCCATGACCCAGGAGCTGGTGGATTACCGGCTGGCGAGGTACGTGGATCAACGACAAGCGAACTCTCTACCTGAGAGCTTTGATGCCAAGGTGAGCCACGGCTTCGGAGATATGCCTATCCTGATGCTGCCTTCCCGAAAAGGACGGCCAGGCATCCCTGATAGCAGGACTCAGGGGCCAGTCATCGTCACACTGCCTGATGGCAGTCAATGGAAGTTCCCGTTCGTGAAGATCGCCGTCAACAAGGCCTGGCCGGCAGGTGCAGCCAAGAAGACGAATCGTCTGCCAGAGCTGCTTCGCCAATGGTTTGGTGCCAAGGCGGGCGCCTCGGGAACAGCCTTCCAGGTCCGGTTCAGGGAGGGCACGAATGGCTGGCATCTGGAGCCCCTCGGGGGCTCGGTCATTCCGCTACTCCCCAGGAGGGCGCTCGTTGCATTTCCCAGTTTGAAAGCCGCCGCGGGAGCAGCCAGCGACTCGCTGGCGGGAGCACCGGAAGAGGGGCGCGTTCAACTGCCGCTGACGTCGCGCGCGGATGACCTCTTCGCCGTACGTGCGTCGGGTGATTCCATGAAGGGTGGAGAGCGGCCCATCCGGGATGGGGACTGGTTGGTGATGCGGTACGTCCGGGGTATGGGTGTTGGCGCGCTGAGCGGACGTGTCGCGCTCGTCCAGGTGCCAGATACCTCGGGGCATGCCTACCAGCTCAAGCGCATCGTTCAACATGGCGCGCGTTGGCTCCTTCGCTCCGATAATCCAGACCATCCTTCTTTCGAGGTGACGGAGGAGGTGACTCCTATCGCGCAGCTGGAGGAGGTCATCCCTCCAGAGCGATTGGGCCCCTTTGCTGGCGTGCTGCTCGACGACGAGGGGGCCATGAGCGCGTTCGGACTCCCCTCGGCCCCGAAAACGGGGCGTTACCATGGCCATTTGTTCCTCTGCATCGACCAGCCGGGCCGCCTCAAGACACCCGATCGCCTCGAACCGATCATCTCCGGTCGAAATCCAGCGGAGACCGCCTTCGTGCTGACGCGCATGGAACCTGGTGGCCCCTGGAGGTACGCCGGTGTTGCACGCTGGAATGAGAGTGAAGGAGCCTGGGTTCTTCCCGAGCCCGTCGACTCCGATACATGGAAGGCGCTCGGTGCTCCTTTCGCTGTCAGATAGGTCTTCTCTGATTCTCACCGGGCCTCTGGCGTTCCCGCGTCGACGCTGGTGGGGATGTCGGGTTGGGGTTTTGGAACGGGCCAGAGGCACTTGGCTCCATACGCGACCGTCTGGGGTGGGCAGTTCGGCGGCCTGTCCCAAAGCCGAAGCCAGCACGCGCCGGAGATCTCCACTTCGAGCTTCGCCGTGCACGGTGCCAGCTTCTGGTTCTTCATGGGTAAGGGGGCCTCCGTGGATGGCTCGGAGGCGGGACCGACATGGACATCCGTCACCCAACTCCCGTCGACCCTGGCGTCTCTGCGCGCGAGCGTCATGGGCACCATCGCCAGCAGCACCGCCGTGGCGAGTGCGAGCCTCCGCGGCCAGTGGCGCCTTCTCTCCTCGCGGGCCGCATGGGGCAGGGAAGGAGGGAGCGAGAACGTCCAGGAGGGTCTGGGTCTCTCGGGCCGCAGGATGCGCCACTGAGGTTTGTCTCCTTCCTGCTCTGGTGGCACCTCTTCCGTGTCGAAGATGGGAATGTCCCATTCCCCTGGTGCATGTGAAGCCGCGTCGACCAGTGCCGCGTGGACCTCCGCGCCACTCGCGTGGCGCTCGCGCGGGTTCTTCGCCAGCAGGCGGACAATCACCTCGCTCAGGGCGCGAGGTACCCGGGGATTGACGTCCACGGGCGCGGGCACTCGCTGGTGGACGATGGCGTACTGCAACAGGTCCGGCGGCAGCCACTCGGAGAAGGGGTAATGCCCGGTGGTGGCCCGGTACAGGCACACGCCCAGGGCGTACAGGTCATCACCCGGCTGGAATGCGTAGCGCACCCCAGGGTGCTGGGGGCTGTCCCAGAGGAAGCGAATGGCCTCGGGGCTGAGCAGATACAGGGTGGCCGGTGGCAGCGGGCCGGTGGTGAGGGGGCGGCGCCCTCGAACCAGGCCACACCGAAGTCGAGCAGCACCGGTTGGCCGTCCGACTCCCGCAGGAGGATGTGCTCGGGTTTGAGGTCGCGGTGCAGGACGCCCCGGGCATGCAACTCGCCCAAGGTGAGCGCCACCGTGGCGCCCGCGGCGGTGAGCTGCCGGAAGGTGGTGTCGCCCGTCTCGGCCCACTGGTGCAAGGCCATGCCGGGCACCCAATCCATGACGAAGCCCGTGCCGCCCTCGTGTGGGTGGGGCCAACGCGCGCAGCCGTGGAAGCCCACCACATGGGGGTGCACTACCCGGGTCTTCATCAACGCCACCTCTCGCTCGGCTCGTCCATCGCGCGCACGCAGGGCGAGCTTGAGTGCATGGAAGTTTCCCGGATGGTCCATGTCCTCCACGCGGTAGACGGCGCCCTGGCCGCCCACGCCCAAGCACTCCACCACGCGCCAACGGCCCACCCGCGTCCCCGGCTCCAAGGCATCCGGATGCACGGCCATCTTCCCAGAGTTCATGCGCAGGCACTCCTTGAGCAGTGTTTCCCGAGGAATCGAGGGCCGCGCCACCACTCCGCGCATTCGCCCCACCTTCCGAGTTGCTCTCGAGAACCTACCTCCTTCGTTCGGTCCATGTAGTCCATTCACCCAGGTTCCTGTTTTTCACTGTCAGCCTTTCTCTCTCTCCTCTCCGTAATAGGAGATTTTTCCAACAAGGGCAGATTCTCCATTGTTGATTCTCTTTTCTTGAGATATAAGTACTTCCAACTTTTCCCGAGGAGCTGAAATGTTCCGTGGCGTTGTCTCGATGAGTGGAAAGTTCGCGGTGGTTCTGGGCTCGATGCTGGCGCTCGGTGGGTGCACCGAGGTGGAGCAGGCGCCCGCGGAGGAGGCGACGCAGCAGCAAGTCGTGCGTGGTTGCGCGACCCAGGAGCTGAGCGCCGAGGAGAAGCAGAGCGTGGAGCAGGCCCTGGCCGGCCGTGTGCGGGCGCAGGCGCGCGCCGCGGGCTCGGTCAACATCAAGGTCTACTGGCACGTCATCAACAACGGCACCAGCGCCTCGCAGGGCAACGTCTCGGACGCGGATATCGCCAGCCAGATCTCCGTGCTCAACGCCGCCTACAAGACGACGCCCTTCACGTTCACCCTGGCGAGCACGGATCGCACCACCAACTCCTCCTGGTACACGTGCAGCGGTGGCGCCTGTGAGAAGAAGATGAAGGCGGCGCTGCGCAAGGGCACCGCGGCCGACCTCAACATCTACTCCAACAACATGGGCCAGGGCCTGCTCGGCTGGGCGACCTTCCTCCAGCTACGCCTCGCAGCCGAGCCTGGACGGCGTGGTCATCCTCTACAGCTCGCTGCCCGGCGGCAGCGCGGCGCCCTACAACGAGGGCGACACGGCCACCCACGAGGTCGGCCACTGGCTGGGCCTGTACCACACGTTCCAGGGCGGCTGCACCGGCTCGGGTGACTACGTGAGCGACACCGCGGCCGAGTCCTCCGCCGCCTACGGCTGTCCGACGGGCCGCGACACCTGCACCACCGCGGGCGTGGATCCCATCACCAACTTCATGGACTACACCGACGACTCGTGCATGAACACCTTCTCCACCGGTCAGAACGACCGCATGGACTCGCTGGTGCAGCAGTACCGCGGTCTGTGATTCGAGCCTGAGTCTCCGAAGGACCGACGCCGGGGCGCTCCACGCGCTCCGGCGTTTTGCTTTTCAACGTGTTCCCTCGCCGGCCCCGCGTTGCACTTTTCCCACGTCACATTATAACTGGCCATCAAACTCTGAATCCGGATTCAGTGAAGCCCGGATGGGAAGAGGGAAGGGCCGATGAGCGCGACGTTCCTGGTGTTGGCGTATGGCGAGGCGGGGCACACCCTGCCGATGTTGAGCATCGTGGAGGGGCTGACCCGCCGGGGACACCGGGCGTTGGTCTACGCCCCCGGAAGTTCACGCACGGCGTGGTGGCGGCGGGAGGAGAGTCGCGCGAGGGCAGGACGTTCGGGGATCCGTTCGAGCGCATGCTCCAGCTTCGGGCGAGCCGGACGCAGCGGCCCGTCCATCAGGTGGTGCGCGACGTCGTACGGGGGCGGGCGGACATGGTGGGAGAGGTCGTGCGGATGGCGCGGGAGTGGGAGGGCGTCATCCGGGACGAGCGGGTGGACGTGGTGGTGTCGAACTTCATGTCCCCGGCGGCCCGGTACGCGGCGGAACTCACGGGACGGCCCTTCGCCAGCGTGGGTCCCAATCCCCTGATGCTGTTTGGCGCGGACGGGAAGATGGTGCTGCCACCCCACCCGTTGATGAAGTACCTGCCCCAAGGGCTGCTCCACTCGCTCATGGGGCTGGTCCTGCCCCTGGCCCGCTGCCGGGAGGAACTGGGGCTGCCTCCCAGGAAGGGTGGCCCGTCCGAGTTCTTCCACACCATCATGTCCGACACGCTGCACCCGGTCACCGTGCACGAGGGCTTCTACCCCCGGGGCCCCGGTGGCCCGGGCAACTGTGCGTGGGCCCCATGTCCTACAGCCTGCCGCGGCCCCAGGCGGCGCCGTTCCCCGTGGACACACTCGCCCCCGGTACGGTCCTGGTGAGCACCACCACCCTGCCCATGGACGGAGCCTCTTCCGGCGCACGCTCGAGGCCCTGGCTCCGCTGAACGTGCCCCTGCTCGCGACGGCGGCCGGCGCCGCGGACATCCCCGAGGGACTGGGCGCGCACGTGCGGCTCGAGTCCTTCGTTCCCCATGATCAGGTGCTCCCCCACGTCTCCGCGCTGGTGACGCACGGGGGATGGGGCACCACCGGCCGGGCTCTGCGCCAGGGCGTTCCCATGCTCATCACCCCGCTGTTCGGGGACCAGCCGCTCATCGGCGCGCGGCTGGCGGAAATGGGGCTCGCCTACCACCTGCCCAGGAAGCAGGCGACGAAGGAGGGCATCCAGAAGGCCCTCGCCGCGCTGCTCGCGGACACCGCGCTGCACCAGCGCGTCCGGGCCGTGGCCCAGCAACTCCAGGCGCTCGACTCGCCGCGGCTCGCCGCCGAGGCCCTGGAGAAGCTCGTCGCGCGTCCGGGTGCGCTGCGCTCGGCGGCCTGAGCGCCTCTTCCCAGCGCGGCACCGCTCATCTGGCTCGGACGAAGTAGGCGAGCGTCAGCAGGAGGGACAACCCGGTGACGCCGAGCCGCAGGTGCCGGGAGTCCATCCGCCGGGCGAGCCGGGCGCCCGCGTAGCCCCCCACCACGGCGGCACCCAGCACGAGCAGGGTCTCCGGCCAGGACACCGCGCCCAGCACGACGAAGCAGAGCACGGCGATGGTGTTCGTGGCGGTCACCAGCAGCGCCTTGAGGGGGTTGAGGACCTTCAAGTCCGAGCGGCCCAGCAGGCTCCAGACCGCCATCATCATGATGCCGACCGCGCCCCCGAAGTAGCCGCCATAGATGGCGAGCAGGAACTGGAGCGAGAGCAGCACGGCGGGGGAGGAGTGGACTCGAGGGCCGGGCATGAGGCCCGGCCGGGCCCCGAGCGCGAACACGCCACTGGCCAGCAGGAGCAGCCAGGGCAGGAGCTGGTCGAAGGCGGCGCGGGGAGTGAGCACCAGCAGCAGCGCGCCCACGAGGCCCCCGGCCAGACTCACCGCCACCAGGGCGCGGAGCGACACGCCTCGCGGGGGCGAGAGATCGGCGCGATAGGCCCAGGTGCTGGCGAGCCCTCCCGGGAAGAGGGCGACGGTGCTGGATGCATTCGCGACGACCGAAGGCACACCGGCCAGGACGAGGGCGGGGAGGGTGACGAACGTGCCACCTCCCGCCACGGCGTTCATGGCCCCCGCGAGCAGGCCCGCGCCGAGGAGCCAGGGAAGCGTGGAGAGCAGGTTCATGGCGTGAGCTTGCGGACGTGCCCCCCTCCAGACAATGTGGAAGAAACGCGGGCAGCCTTCGCCTGCCACGAAGGCAGGAGGAGCGATGGGGTTGGATCTGACGGATCTGCGGCTGTTTCTCCTCGTGGTGGAGGCGGGCAGCATCACCCACGGGGCGGAGCGGGCCCACCTCGCGCTCGCCTCGGCCAGCGCGCGCATCCGCGGACTGGAGGACGAGCTGGGGGTGGCGCTGCTGGAGCGCGAGCGGCGCGGGGTGCGGCCCACGTCGGCGGGCCGGGCGCTGGCCCAACAGGCCCGAGCCGTGCTGCGGCAGGTGGAGAACCTGCGCGGTGAGCTCGGTGGCTACGCGGGTGGGGTGCGGGGCCAGGTGCGCCTGCTGTCCAACACCGCGGCCCTCACCGAGTTCCTCCCCGAGGCGCTCAGCGCCTTCCTCACCGCGCATCCCGAGGTGGATGTCGAGCTGGAGGAGCGGCTCAGCCACGAGATCGTCCAGGCGGTGGCCGAGGGGCGGGCCGAGGTGGGGCTCGTGGCGGACACGGTGGAGCTCGGCGCGCTGGAGACGTTCGCGTTCCAGGAGGACCGGCTGGTGGTGGTGATGGCGCGAGGGCACCCGCTCGCGGCGCGCCGGACAGTCGCCTTCGCCGAGGTGCTCGACGAGCCCTTCGTGGGCCTGGGCGAGGGCAGCGCGCTCCAGGAGCACCTGGCGTGGCATGCGGCGCGGCTCGGCCGGCGGCCGCGATATCGGGTGCGCCTGCGCAGCTTCGATGCGCTCTGCCGCATGGTGGAGCGCGGCGTGGGCGTGGGAGTGATTCCGGAGGCCGCGGCCCGGCGCTGCCAGCGCTCGATGGCGATCCGCCGGGTGGCGTTGAGCGACGCCTGGGCCACCCGCCGGCTCATCCTGTGCGTGCGCGACCACGAGGCCCTGTCCGTCCAGGCCCGGCTGCTCGTCGAGACACTCCGGGCGGACGGGTCCAGCCGGGGTGGACGCGGATGAGCCATTTGATGGGCCATGCGTTGAAGTAGGGCATGATGCCCGGCCATGTTCTCACGTCTCGTATTGCTGGTGGGCCTGATGGCCTGCATGGGCGTTGGTTGTCATGACGAGGGAGAGGGAGCGGTGAAGCTCACCATCTCCTTTCCGAACTTCAAACCCGGCTGCATCCGGGTGACCGTCAAGGATGAGCAAGGCGTGGGCGGGGTGCGCACGTCGGAAATCCAGGAGGTGCTCGCGGGGAAGAAGCGTGGCGAGCAGGTGAAGGTGGCGGTGCTCCCCGCGAAGGAGGGGTGGGGGCCGACGATCACCGTCACCGCGGAGGCGTTCGAACAGCAGTGCTCGGGCAGGCCCGTGTTCACCGCGTCGGATTCCGTCAGCGTTGGACGGGGCTACTCCTCGATGGCGCTGACGCTCCTGGCGGATGACGGGGACGAGGATGGGTATGTCTCCAGGCCACCGGCGGCACTGATTGCAATGACGACGAGGCCACGGTGCATCCCGGGCAGATGGAGCTGTGCAATACCCGGGATGACAACTGCGATGGCAAGACGAACGAGGGCTTCGAGAAGGTCGGCGAGCAGTGTGGCACGGGGCCCACATGCCAGACCTGGGCCTGCGACGCCCAGGGTGCGATGAGCTGCCAGGGAGTCATCCCCCAGTGGTACCGAGACCAAGACGGGGACGGTGAAGGCGATCCTCAACAGGGTCTGAGCCAGTGCTCCCACCCGGCGGGCTACGTGAACAACAGCTTCGATTGTGACGATACCCGCAAGGAGCGCTACCGAGCCGCTGTCGAGCTGTGCAATGGGGTGAACGACAATTGTGATGGCCTCATCGATGAGGGATTCAACACGGGCTCCTCCTGCGTGGGTGAACTCGGATGTGGAGGCACGATCGCATGTGCCACGACCACCCAGGCCACGTGCAAGGTCGTGACGAGCACCTGGTACCCGGACGGGGACAAGGATGGCCATGGCGCAACGGGGACGGGGATAACGCTCTGTGGCACCACTCCACCCGGTAGCTACTACGTCACGAGCTCGGATGACTGCGATGACACGAAGAGCAACGTGTACACCGGCGCCCCGGAACTCTGCGACACGCTGGACAACAACTGCGACAACCAGAAGGACGAGGGCTTCGACGTAGGCGGGGCGTGCACCGATGAGTATCAGTGCGCGAGTACGAAGGAGTGTTCGACGGATGGAAAGAGCAGCCTGTGCATTTCCTCGACGCCTCCCACGCAGTACTACGCGGACAACGACTCCGACCAATACGGGGATAACAACTCGGTTATCAAGACGTGCGGCCAGCCCAGTGCCGGGTACGTCACCCAAGGAGGGGACTGCAACGACGGAAACCCGTTCACCCATCCAAACGCGGCCGAGCTGTGTGATAAAGAAGACAATGACTGCGACGCCGCCACGGCGGAAACAAGCGTGTGTCCCACGGGCGGCGCGAAGTGGGCGGATTACTCCTCGACGGGTGCGGATACCGGCGTTCCGTGGCGCTCTATGGGAACGGAGGCGTGTGGGTCGCTGGCGGTAACAAGTTCCACCAGCTCAAGCCTGGGGGAACGGATTTTGATGATTTCAGCACCTGTACGGCGGGTGCTGACGTGTACACCGTTGCCGCGACTCCCGGTTCAGGGGATGCCCTGCTCGGAGGGAATGCTGGATTCACGGCGCGGTACGTTCCAAGCACCATGAAGTGTGTCGCCCCTGGGAGTAAGTCCGTTTATACACACATTGGTGGTGTTGCTGCCATACCCGTTGGAAACGACATCGAAGCCCATTACGTGGGATTGGACACGAGTGGCACAGACAGAGGACGTGCGTTCCGGATGCTCACGCCCCAAGGCACCAGCTACGATACCCAGTCCATGTCCGAGGAACTGACGGACGTGCATGGCCTCTCAAGAGACACGCTGTTCGCTGTCGGTGGGGCAAACTCGTCTTGTATCTACCGGTTCAACAGCAACTCGGAGAACTGGAGTGCAGAGAGCATTCCCAGCGGGGGACTCACCCTCATGGGTGTCTGGGTCGTGAATCCAAGGCTGGCCTATGCCGTGGGCACCAGTGGAACCATGTACAGTTGGAATGGTTCGGCCTGGAGCAAGGTTTCGGGTGCACCCAATGACACTCTCACTTCGGTGGTCGCCTTTGGGAGCCGTTCCATCTACGTCACCTCAGTGAGCGGAAGGGTCTACCGTTACAACGGCAGTGCGTGGTCGGAGATATTCAGGGTCAGCGGCTCCAGCCAGCTCCTGGACATCGCGGCGAACAATCCGGGGGACATCTGGGTCGTGGGCAACAGCGGTAAGCGCTACCACTGGCCCCAGTAATCCTCTCCGGAAGAATCGCACTGCGCGGCCAGCCATGGGTCGTCTGCTCGTCCATCAGGCAGTCTTGGTTGGCCTTCAATGTCCAAGCGGGTGGACGAGCAGGCGGTGCCTTGGATGAAGGCCTTGGGTGTGGGGCGGAGTAGCCCCCCGGCGGAGGAATGCCTAGTTCATCAGGACGGCTCCGAGAGGGCTTCGCAATCCACACGGGGAGGGACCGATGAGGCACTGGATGCGGGTGGGCTGCATGGTGTTGAGCGCGAGCGCGATGGCGTGTGCGAGCCAGTTGGCCCGTTCACCCGCGCCCACGAGCGCGGACGAGGCCGCTCCCGTCGCGGTGAGCGTCGGCGGCGGTGGCGGGGCGACCGTGGACACGGGACAGTTCCCCTCGGAGGACAACACCGTGGCGGAGCCCGCGGCGGCGAAGCACGAGCTCTATGAGCAGGTGGCCCGGGAGCTGAACATCAAGCGCGAGAAGCCCAAGAGCCTGGACGAGGGCGTGGGCGGCGCGGGCGTCTCGGCGGAGGAGAAGCACCTGTGCGCCAACGCGCTGAACTCCCCCGAGCAGGTCACCGTGGTCTCCGGCATCATCAACTTCCGCTCCAGCGGGCTGGTGGTGGTCGACGTGCCGGGCAAGGGACCCGTGAAGCTGCGCACGGATGACGTCACCTGCACCGTGCAGGCGGGCAAGGCCCTGCCTCCCGAGGCCCTGAGCGAGGGCACCGAGGCCCGCGTGGCCTACGTGGAGGACGCGGGAGCGCCCACGGCGCGGGTGATTCGCGCGGAGCCCCTGCGCTCCCTGCGTTAGCCGTTCCCGCCTCGCGGTGGCCCGCTTCCCGGGCTCACCTCAGGGCGTCGACGACATACCAGAGCAGGGCCGTCCCGAGGCTGAAGGGGACGACGGGGGCCACCCCTCCCGAGGCGGAGAACACCCCCGCGTCCCAGGACAGCAGGGAGAACACGGCCGTCACTCCCCAGGTGGTGCCCAGGGCGAGCAGGCGCATCACGGGACGTTCGCGCCGGGGCAGGCGCTGGAGCACCCGGTGCTGGAAACCGCCATCGGACAACTCGGACGGTGGCCGCCGCTGGATCATCGATTGGATCCAGGCCTCGTCATCATGGCCGTTCATGGGTTCTCCTCGAATCGCCGACGCAGCTTCTCCTTCGCGCGCGCGACGTGGGTCTTGAGCGTGCCCAGCGGGCAGTCGAGCACGACCGCCGCCTCCTCGTGGGTCAGCTCGTTGGCGTAGGTGAGCACGAGTGCGGCCCGCTCGCGTGGCTTGAGCGTGGAGAGCGCCCGCTCCAGATCGTAGCGGTCCAGGAGCGCGTCCGGCAGGTGGCCCGCGGAGGGGACTTCCTCCTCCACCGTGGGCAGTGCCAAAGGCTCGTTCCGGCTGCCCCGATCATGGCTGAAGTACGCGTTGCAGGCGATGCGGTAGAGCCAGGAGGAGAACTTCGCCCCGCCCCGGTAGCCGCGCAGCCCCCGGTAGGCCCGCAGGAACGTCTCCTGCGCCAGGTCATCCGCCTGCGCCACGTCTCCCCCGGTCAGCCGCCGCAGCAGGCCGCGCACCGCGGACTGGTGCCTCGCCACCAGCTCGCCAAAGGCGCTCCGGTCATCCCGCGTGAGCACGCGCGTGATGAGCTCGGCGTCCGAAGGGGTTTCAGGAGGGGAGGACATGGCTCTCGGCGGCTACAGCGGGGACTCGGGCGAGAGGTGCGACGCGAGCGGACTCCGGCCCTGCTGCAGGCGCCAGACGAGCAGATGTCCCAGGCCGAGGAAGAAGATCGTCACCCCCACGCCCCAGGCGCCCTCCGAATCGGGAAGAGCGGCCAGGAAGATCGTCAGCCCCACGCCCGTCGTGGACAGGATGATGCCTCGCCGCAGATCCGAGGGCTTCTTGGGCGCGGGCGCGAGCAGCCCAGGAGGAACCTCCACCCCCTTCTCCACCATCATGCGCACCGTCTGGTGGAGTTGGTGGTGCTTGCGGTTGCGGGCCAGCAGCCACGCGAGGAAACCCATCAGCAGGCAGCTGAAGAGGGAGACGCTGATGATGACGGGGGCGATGTCGGTATCGCTCGCGCGCGCCCGCCGCTCACGATCCTTGAGGAGCTCGAAGAGGTGCTTGGACTCGAGCCGTCCTTCGGGATCGAGCCGCTGGGCCTCGGACTCCAACCGCTGGATGTCCGACTCCAGCTCCTGGCGTTGGGCCTCGAGCCGAGGGGACCGCGGCGGGGCGGGAGGAGGGGGCGGCGGGCGCTTCAGGCGCCTCGGGGGCGGGCGGGGACTGGGCCCAGGCGGGGAGGGTGGCCAGGAGGCACAGGGTGAGCAGCTGGGATTTCATGAAGGAGTCCTCTCGTCGGTTTTATCGACGGGAGGACTCCCGGTCCCAGCCTCTTGGATTCAACCCCGGATTTATTTTCCGCGCTGGTGCTCAGGGATGGCTGAGGGGGTTGGCGGGATCGGTCCCGTTGAGCCGCTCATCGCCGTCCAGGTGCCCGTCGAGGTCGCGATCGATGCCGATGCGCTGACCCGAGCCCGGAGGCGTGCAGGTGTAGGTCAGCGCCCCCAGGCCCGTGGTCACCATCAGTCGGAGGGCCGCGTCGGCCAGGAGGGGATCGGATTTCCGGTCGCTCTTGAACATCCCGTTGCCCACGTAGGCGAAGCCCACCTCGTTCTGGGCGTTGCGGCCCTTGGCCACCAGGTCGCACTCGCCGACGTTCGCGCGCGCCACCAGGAGGTTGACGCGGGGGCCGGCCACCATCGCGTTGAGGGGGGTGAGCGTCACCTGCTGCCCGACGATGGGCGCCAGGTTGGTGTCGAAGGCGAGGAGGTACTCGGCCATGTCCAGCTTGGCCTGGTGGCCCGCGGGCGTGTTCGGGATGCCGACCGAGTTGAAGATCGGATCGTGGTCGAACCCGCTGTTGAAGCGCATCATCGTGTCGATCGAGCCGTCGCTGTTGAAGCCGAAGCCGCGGATCTGATCGCCCATGAAGGAGTCCGGAGGCAGGAAGCCGAAGGGGTAGGCCACGCCGAACATGCCGATCTTCTGGTACAGGTTCCGCAGGTGCGGCACCTTGGGGAAGAGCGCCGTCGCGACGAACGCCGAGCTGCCATCCGTTCCGTAGAAGCCCTTGAAGGGACCCGCGCCGGGGTTGGCGTTGGGATCCAGCCGGTGGCAGGACTGGCACGGGCCATGGAAGAAGCTCGTGGTGTTGAAGAAGAAGTCCCGGCCCGCCTGCTGCGCCGGCGTGAGCGAGTTGTCCAGGTTGCGCACGGGGTTGGGCGGATAGACGACCTGGAGGATGAACTCCGAGAAGCGCTGCATCTCCGCCGGGGTGAGCTGGGCGGAGCGTCCGAGCAGATCCATGAACGCCGGGTTGAACTGCTTGAACGCCTCGGTCTCGTTGAACGCGCCGCTGTCTGGCTGGGCGTTCGTCGCCGTATCCGCGCCGGAGCGGTCTCCCCGCCAGTGCATCGGACCGTGGTTGGCCATGCCGCGCAGGCTCTGGGTCGCCAGCGGACCCTTCACCGGGTGGAAGTTGGGATCCTGGCCAAAGGTGGGATCGGTGCCGAACTCGGGCGGCGTGGTGACGATGGGGTTCTTGTTGAGTTTGTAGGCCGCATCCGGGTTGCCCAGGTTCCAGTCCAGGCTGTCGAAGTCGCCGAAGATGTGGCAGCTCGCGCAGGACGCGTCGCCATGGCTCGAGCTCTTGCGCGCGTCATACAGGTAGGGGCGGCCGGCCACCACGCTCGGCGGCTCGGGGTTGAACAGGGGCAGGTGGGCCACCTCCTGCTTCGTGGCGGTGTTGACGACGGAGATGGCGTTGTCGAAGCGCGTCAGCACGTACATGCGCCCGTTGGTTTCATCCAACACCATGCCCGTGGGGCCACCACCGCTCAGGGGAATCTGGTTGGCGGTGCCGTGCACGAAGGTGTCGGCCTCGAGCGCGGCGGTGGAGTAGACCCCGAGCTTCGAGGAGCCGAACGCGGCCACGTACAGGGTGGCGCCGTCGGCGGTCACCACCATGCCGAGCGGCTGGGCGAGGCTCTTGTCGTTCTCGGCGTTGGGCAGGGCGGCGCAGCAGGCGGCGTAGTTGATGTGCTTGTTGAGGTGCCTGGGCGCGACCCCCGCGGAGCCGAGCACCGAGATGCGGCTCTCGTGCAGGTGGCCGCGCAGGCTGGTGCCGGCGAAGGTGCCCGGCCCCTCGAAGCGCAAGTCATTCCGGGCCTCGGTGTTGCTCACGTACACCTTGCCGCTCACCGGGTTGACGGCCATGTTGAACAGGATGGTGCCCACGCCGGAGTAGAAGCCGGACGGGCCCGAGAGCTGCGCCGGGGGATTGGCGGTGGCATCGATGACGAACACGTCCTTGTCCGGCAGGGAGAAGCGCACCTTGTCGGTCCAGGAACGGCCCAGCGAGTCGAGCCAATCCGTGCCGTTGAACTTCACGAGGACGCCGGTCTCTGGCGCCGGCTTTCCCTCGAAGTTGACGTTGGGGCCGGGGACGCCGCCCACCGACTCGCCGCCGTTGGGCACGAGGATCTCGTGGACGATGCTGGTGCGGTTGCCCGAGTGGAACGCGGCGGCGTAGACGCGCGAGCCATCGGGCGTCGCGGCGAGCGCGCGCGGGGTATCACTGAAGAGGGTGACGATCGACAGCGGGTTGCCCGCGAGCGAGGTGCCCAGGTTGTTGGCGTCGAACACCCAGACGTCCGCCCGGCCGATGCCCGGCGTGGCGAACTGGGGGTTGAAAGGCACGTTCTGGCCGCGGTGGGCGGCGGTGATGAAGGCGCGGCTCTTGCCCGTCCCGGCGAAGACGATGTCGCGAGGCTCGTCGCCCACGAGCAGGGTGCGCACCACGGAGCCCCCATGCCCATTCGGGGAGAGATCCACGACGCTCACGCTGTCGGACAAGTGATTGACGACCCAGACCTCGTTGTCACTGCGCGCCGCCACCGCGACGGGCTCCAGTCCAACGGCCACCGAGGAGATGTGGAGCAGGCCCGTGGGCAGGACCTGGAAGACCTCGAGCCGGTTGTCCGGGGTGTTGACGGCGAAGAGGCGGGTGCCCGAGGGCGAGAGAGCGAGCGGCCGGACCTGCCCGCTTTCGAAGAGGGTAAAGGACGACGCGGACACCTCGTGGCCCATCAGGCCTCCCACGAGGAGCATCGCGGTCAGGACCACCTTCCACACATCACGCTGCAACGCCATGTCTCTGGCCTTCATGCCACCTCCACGCCGAGTGCGAATCCCTGTTCGCGATACAGCGGAGAAAGAAAATGATGGCCAGGATGGTGCTCTTTCGCGGTGTGTTCTGTAAAGGACGGACCGGCGGATGACGCGATCAGACAGTCTTTTCCGCTTATGGCTTTGAATGGCTGTCACCCCTGGTGAGAAGGCGCGAGGACAGCGAGTACGTTTATCACTCTCCGTGTCTGTCTTGTGTCCGGTGCGAGCCGGGCCTCGCCCCTTCCGGCGCTTGCCCGGGAGCGGGCGGCCAGCCGGAAAGCAAGGGCGGGATGTCTGACTTCAAGAAGCGGACACGGTCCACGTACTCCGGGGCACCCGGGAGAGACCCTCTTCATCGCGGCACGGCGGGCCTGCTAGGGTGCCGAGCCCCATGAAACCCATCTTCTGCCTCATCCCCGCCCTCATGCTCGTGCTGCCGGGCTGCATCTACGTTCGTGACGCCACCCATTCCTCTTCCTCCAGGAGGGGCGTCCGGTCCCAGTCCCGGCCGGAGTGTCATCCCAGTGAGTACTGGGATGGATACCAGTGCCGGCACAAGGGCAAGGGCCACGGCGCGCGCAAACACGACCACTGACGCCTGGGCCCAGGCACCTTCCCTGGGAGGGTGATCGTGTCGGGGCGGATGTACGAGAAGGTGCTCTTGCTTCACCCTCCCCACGGAAGCGCCGAGGCCCTGGATTTTTAGAAGTCCAAGTATGGAATGCCGCCGCCCGTGAGGAGCCGGTGGATGAAGGAGCCGGTCCCCGCGGACCCCGTGCCGTAATCCGTGGAGACGCGGAGGAGATCCTCGCCAGGGAAGACGAGGCCGGCCGGCCGCTCGAGCGCGAACAGCATTACTCGCTCCAGGAACCGCCGGGCCTCCGTCCGCCGGGCCTCCTCGCCGGTGTACCGATAGAGGTCCACGAAGAATCCCCCCAGGCCCGTCATGCCCGCGAAGTTGGTGGGAAACACGGTGTAGTTGCCCGCGAGCGACGACGCGATGCTCCGCGCCTCCCGGGCGTACCGCTCGTCCCGGAGCACGTCGTGGAAGCGCAGCGCGACACAGCCAATGCCCGCGCTCCCGATGTGCCAGTACGGGTAGAACACCGGCTCCCGCCGGGAGCGGCGGAACCGTGGATGACCGTTGCTCCGCTCGGCACTCGACAGGTCGAAGTCCAGGAGCCGGATCGCGGCATCGAGGTGCTCCTGTCGCCCGGCCGCCTGATGGAGCTTCAGACAGAACCAGGCGAGCCCGGAGGCGCCATGCGCCAGGCCATGGTAGACATCTCCGTTGTTCTCGAAGAAGTACCCTCGTGCGGATGATTGAGGCCCGGCTTCAGCGTGTCGAAGACCTGCGTCGCCCGCTGGAGATACCTCTCATCCCCGAGCCGGTCGAAGAAGAACAGGTTCGTGAGCCCGAATCCGCCACCCCCGTAGAAGAGATCGGCATTCTCGAAGAGCAGGGGAGAGCGCGCCGCGACATCCAGGAGCGCCTCGGCCTCTTTCTCCACCCCAGTTCCAGCAGCGTCCACGCGATTCCAGCACTGCCGATGTAGAGGCCGGGTGCGTAGCGCTGGTTGTCGATCTGGGAAGACTCGCGAAGCAGGGCCTCGAGAAAGATCTCGGGAGGCGGCTTGCCCACGCGTTGGAGGAAGAGCGCGATACCAGACGCGCCATAGGCGGCACTCAAGCGATTGGTGGTGAACCGGCGGTAATCCGTGGGGAGCTCCAGGGGGTCCTCCCCCGTGTGGATCTGATCGACGATGTAGCGGATGATCCCCTCGAGGGACGCTCGCAACGCGTCGTCATCTCGACGGGGAGTGACTGGCCGCGCCGAGCGGATGTCCCCCAAGCTCCGCTCCGCCTCGGCCAACAGCTCGTCCGCCCGCTGGAAGTCCTGCTCGATTCCGAAGATGAGCCGCACGAAGGCTTCCGGGATGCCCTTCTCCTGGGAGAAGTGCGTGAGCATGGGCTCGCGCTGGTGGGGCGCGAGCGTGAAGAAGGGAGTGGGAGGGTAGAGGAAATCACCGAGCACCCGGCTCAAGGCATGGTGATCATCCCGGAAGGTGGGAACAGCATCCGCGGGCTTTTCCACTCCGAAGCCGGGTGTGAACAGCCGGATGACGGGACCCTGCTCCGGGTTCTGGAGGTCGAGCGCGGCCTCGAAGTCGATGAACGTGAGCTGATCGCGCTCCAGGTCGAACAGGATGTTCTTCGGGGAGATGTCCTGGATGACCACGCCCTGTGAATGGATGGCGCGGAGCGCGGAGATGAGCTTCCTCGACACCGCGAGGAAGGTCTCACCGAAGCGACGTACCTCGTCGGCACCCGGCGTGGGCGACGCGAGGAGGGACAGTTGTCCGGAGGCGATGTGGGCACTGAGCTTCCTGCCCCGCGCGAGCTCCATGACGAGGAAGCTGTGCTCCCAGTCCTGGAAGAAGTCGAGCGCGCGGGGGCCAGTCCCGTGGCCTCCAGCCGCTTGAGGATCCGGTACTCGTTCTCGAGACAATCGACGGCGTCACAGGGATTCTTGCGCCCCCGGTTCACCAGGGGCCGGGCCTCCTTGAGCACCACCTCCACCCGGGACGTCAGATCGAGGCACCGATAGACTCCTCCCTTGGAGGAGGTGCTCATGGCCGAGAGCGCCTTGTAGCGGCCATGGAGGAGGGGCTCCTCGTTGGCCCCCTGGTCGTCATCCGGGAAGGGATCGCCCACTCCCGGGGCAGGGTGAAGAAGGGGGCGTGGATCCGGAAGCAGGCGGCCATCGGTCATCCGCAGGTGGGGCACCTGCTCTCCGTAGGCGTTGAGGCGCCGCAGGCCCCGGAACGCACCGTAACGGTAGAAGAGGACATGGCTGCCTTTGTACCGCTTGTCCGACAGGATATAGGGACCCACGAAATCCTTCGTGACGCCGTGCAGTTGCTCCATGAGCCGCTTCATCTGACCGACATCCGCGGGATAGATGGTGATGAATTTCCGCTCGCACCCCGCGCCCACATGTGGGAATTGCTCAAGTCGAGCACGAACTCGTCGACGAGCACCTTGAAGGCCACCCGCTCGGCAACGAGCAGGGGGACGACCGTCGTCAGGATCTCCCGGGCGCGATCGTGCGCCGTGGACACATGGATCTTGAAGCCGGTGTCTGGGAAGGAGGGCTCGGGGGTTGGGCCTCGCACCAGATTCCCGACTTCCTTCCGACCGTCCAGGATGCTGGTAGCAGACGGGCCAGAAGTTCCCGGAACCCGGCGCTCTTCGATTGATAGGCATCCAGGCTCCCGTAGCGCTCCGGATGCAGAAGCGTGAAGAGATGGATGTTCTCCCGTGCCCGTCGCTCGATGCCGCGCATGCATACTCCCTGGACCTCCCGAAGGCTGATGCCCTCGGGAGGCGATTTCCCATCAATAGATGGCACTGCACCTCGAACAGCGCTTGCGCACTAGCACAACAAGAGACTCAAATTCGAACTTGATTCACACTCGAGCAAGCTGAGGTTGGAGGCAGTGGCCTCCTGCCCTCCATCCGCCGAGTCGCCTCCAACTGCTTCCCCACCTGTATCCGCGGGGAGCTTCTGCAATGCGAGTACGTTGTTCATGACCAGCTGCCTTTCGACTCGCCACCATGGCGAGTTGCTGAACGTACCGATGAGAAGATACGGATTCAACCGCCGGGACTTCTGGGCCGAAGAATATCCATGGAGAGACAGTCTGGCGGCTCCCCTTCAAGGTGCCTCCCCAGAAGGCCTGGCCGGCCGAGAGGACCGCGGGTCACTCCATGTCCCGGAGGAGGGGCGGTCGTGCTAGTCATCCGTGGCGAGGTTCTTCGAAGGAGGGGTGAACGGATGCGGCTCGGGATGTTCTGCGCGGTGGGTGCCCTGCTGGGGGCGATGAGCGGTGAGGCGAGGGCGGCGGCCCCGTCCGCCTATGACGCGGTCGATCCGTTCATTGGAACGGGCGGCAAGGGCCACACCTTCCCGGCGCGGTCGCGCCCTTCGGAATGGTGCAGCTCAGCCCCGACACCGACGTGCGTCCATTCAAGCAGAGCTACGACTGGGCCGCGGGGTATCGCCACGAGGATCCGACGATCCTGGGCTTCTCGCACACCCACTTCTCCGGCGCGGGCCACTCGGACCTGGGCGACGTGTTGCTCACCCCGTTCTCGGGCACGGTGAAGCTGGATCCGGGCGAGGCGGACAAGCCGGGCTCGGGCTACCGATCGCGCTTCAGCCACGAGGGGGAGGTTGCCCGGCCGGGCTACTACGCCGTCACCCTGTCGGACTCGCGCGTGCGCGCCGAGCTGACGGCGGGGTTGCGCACCGGAATGCACCGCTACACCTTCGAGGGCAAGGCCCCGGCGGGCGTGCTGCTGGATCTGCGCTCGTCCATCTACAACTACCCGGGCAAGGTGCTGTGGTCGCGCGTGCGCGTGGCGAATGATGGCACGGTGACGGGCTACCGCGAGACGCGCGGCTGGGCCCCCGGGCGCAAGCTCTTCTTCGCCATCCGCTTCAACAAGCCGCTCGTCTCCCACGCCCTGCACGATCGCGACGAGGCGATCGTCTACAAGGGCTTCCGTCAGCCGGGACGGACCCCCGCGGACAAGGCGCAGCTGGAGGGCCGCGCGCTGGAGGGCGTCTTCGAGTTCGGCGAGCTGGATGGCCCGCTCATCGTCAAGGTCGCCATCTCCGCGGTCAGTGAGGACAACGCCCTGCTCAACCTGGACAGCGAACAGGCCGGCTTCGACTTCGAGGCCTTGCGTGGTGCCACCCGCGCGGCCTGGGAGCAGGCGCTGGGGGCGGTGGAGCTCGACGCGCCCGCGCCGATGCGCACCAGCGTCTATACCGCCCTCTATCACAGCCTGATCGCCCCCAGCGTGTTCACCGACGCCGACGGCCGCTATCGCGGCCCGGATGATCAGGTGCACAAGGCAGAGGGCTTCACCTTCCACTCGACCTTCTCCCTGTGGGACACCTTCCGGGCCGAGCACCCGCTGCTGCTCCTGGTCCAGCCGGAGAAGCGCAACAGCGACATCGTGAATTCGCTGCTCGCCTCCCAGCGGCACAGCCCCTACGGCATCCTGCCCGTCTGGCAGTTCCACGGGCTCGAGACCTGGACGATGATTGGCTATCACGCCGTGCCGGTGATCGCCGATGCCTGGATCAAGGGCATCCGGGGCTTCGACGCGAACGCCGCGTTGGACGCCATGGTCAAGAGCGCCACCTACGCTCCCTATGGGGGACTCGGGGACTACATGTCCCAGGGCTATGTCCCCATCGACAGGGAGCCGGAGGCCGCGTCCAAGACCGTCGAGTATGCCTATGACGACTGGACCATCGCCCGCATGGCCCGTGCCCTGGGCAAGGAGGACATCGCCCGGACCTTCGAGGCCCGCGCGGGCAACTGGCGCAACACCTTCGATGCCAAGAGCGGCTTCATCCGTGCCCGCCGGGCGGACGGGGCCTTCCGCACGCCCTTCGATCCCACCGCCATCAACTATGGCAGTGATTACACCGAGGGCAACGCTTGGCAGTATTCCTGGTTCGTGCCGCAGGACCTGGGTGGTTTGATCAAGGCGATGGGGGGTGACGCGGCGGTCGTCAAGAAGCTCGACACCATGTTCGAGTACGACATCTCGAAGCTGGACTACTCGCACGCCGAGGACATCGCCGGGCTGATCGGCCAGTACATCCATGGCAACGAGCCCAGCCATCATGTCGCGTATATGTATTCCTTCGCCGGGGCGCCGTGGCGCACCCAGGCCCGGCTCAAGCAGATCGTCGACAGCCAGTACAAGCCCACGCCGGACGGGCTGTCGGGCAACGACGACCTGGGCCAGATGTCCTCCTGGCTGGTCTTCACCGCGCTCGGCTTCTATCCCGTCACGCCCGGCTCGAACGAGTATGTCATTGGCCGTCCCTTCGTGGAGCGCGCGGCGCTGAACCTGCCCAATGGCAAGCGCTTCACCGTGACGGCCGAGGGCCTGTCGGAGGCCAATGTCTATGTCGGCAAGGTGTCGTTGAACGGCCGCCCGCTGGAGCGCGGCTTCCTCCGGCACGAGGAGCTTCTGGCGGGAGGAAGCCTGCACTTCGTCATGCAGGCGAAGCCCAATACGTCCTGGGCGACCAGGCCCCAGGCGCGGCCCATGAGCAAGACGCCCTGAGTGGGTAGGGACCATGCGCGCTGAGATCCTGGCTCATCGGCGGGCGGTGCTGCTGCTGGCAGCGCTGCTCGCCACGGGTTGTGCCTCGCTGGCTCCGAGTCCGGGCGTCGCCAGGGCGGGTTCAGACGAGGCCGCTCCGCGCGCGTTGGCCTGCGGGGACACCGCCCCTCACGGCCCTCCCGGTTGCGGAAGCCAGCACGTGCCTCTTGGTTGGCCCGACTTCTCTTCCGATGATGGAGCGGCGCTCCTCGCCCCTTCCTGACGTGTGCCTCGCCCGCGGAGTTCCTCGCATTGCAGGACAGGGTGGACATGCCCCGGTTGGTGGAGCGGCTGGATGATTGGGGCGCCGTGCGGCTCGGGTCACTGGGAACACCGCGCGAAGATGTCGCCCACATCCTCAACCGCAAGCGCACGTCCTTCCTCGTGAAGGCCATTGAGGCTTATGGGGTCCTCAAAGCCGAGGGGCTCGCCCTCTTCATCGTCGACTCGGCCCATGACGATGATCTGCGGGAAATCTCTTCGTGTTGGCTCGGGACAAGCGCCTCGAGGAGACGCTCGAACTCCTGCCGGCATTCCGCGTGGCGCTGGAGAAGAGGGGGTTGAAGCCCACGGCTCGTCCGGATCGGGACTTCGAATGGGGAGATCTGGGCCGAGGCCTTGCCCGAGCGGGCAGGGACGCGCTCTCCAGTACCCAGGTCTACGATGGGGGCGCGGGATTCAACTTCACCGTCATAAGAAACCAACTGCCGCCGCCCTACCAGGATGCCCTCGATACGGCGGAGAAGCAGTGGATGGAGCAGCATTACGCCCCAGGCAACGTGGTGTTGGGTGTTTTCGATCATCTGACCTTTGGCGTACCGCTGGGCTTCCATGGCTTGGTGACCGGGACGGGCCATGGGGTGTACTCGCTGACGCGGGGCCAGTACGAGCGGGCGACGCGTGAGCTGGCGCCCGCGGTGCTGCTGGTGACGCTCTACGCGGGAGGCAGGGGCGCGCGTGTCCTCTCCGATGCCCGAGGTGCGACGACGGGCGCCGGGGCACCTTTTCTGAACGGTCCCCAGGCATTGGAGTTGCGGTGGAGGGGATTCAAGGAGAGGGCGCGGCAGCTGGAGATGCTGCTGGGCGTGGACGGCCTGCGTGAGCTGTCACGGGACATCCAGGCCAGCCGAGAGGCGGGCCGCTTCGTGGCCGTGGGGAGTGGATGCCGCCCTGGCGCTGCGAGAGGCCCGGGGTGATGGCCAGGGCACAGGCCTGGTTGTCCGAAGCCGGTCTGAGCGCTCGGGCCCCCTGTGGCCAAGGGTGGTGCGGCGAAGAACCCCGGGGAACGCCTCACCTCGAAGGATGCCCATGCAGCGGCGCGCCCGGGAAGTCTGGCCTCCCTGGTGGACGAGCACGCGGGGCTCACCGCGGAGGTGGTGGAGGCCAAACTGGCGTGGGTGGAGTCCGAAGCCTCGGGCCCACGTCTGCCCAGGGACGTGGCGGTGCTGGAGCAGCAACGCCCCTCTGTCGAGTCGCCACCATTCGATGCTCGGGACAACCCGCGTTGGCCTGAGTATGTCGCCTATTACGAGAGGCGTCTTGGAGAACTCAAGCAGGGCATGGCAGTCGAAGGGCCCCTGCGCTGGGCACCCTACGAGAAGATGTGGCATGGTTTCGCTCGAGGTCTGGCCTTCGAGCGTGCCATGTTGAAGCTGTTGTACGCCGACGCGGAGCTGCCCTGGGCCCAGCGCCGCTTTCTCGGGGATTTCGACAAGCCTCGTATCGAGAAGTACGTGGGCGTGAGGAAGCCGGGCCCGGCTTGCGCTTCGTGGATGTGCTCGTCATCGAGGAGAGCGAGTTCGCTGGGCGACCACCTCGTGTCGAGACGTTCAGCTTCAAGAGCCGGAATCTCGCACTGTTGGAGGAAGATGCTTTGACAGCTCAAATGAGCGCGGACGCGAGGGAGGCCCTGGGATATTACGGCGAGACATTGGATATCCGCCGACTATCCCTGAAGCATCTTCTCCCGGAAGGAAGCAGAGTGCTGGTTCCGAGGGTTCGCCTCATCTACGAGGACGGCGGCCTCAAGCCCAAGCGCGTAGACATGTTGAAGAGAGCAGTGAGAACAGCCGAGCAAAAGGCTCCGGGAGTGGAGGTGTATTTCCAATGAAGGTGTTGCGGTTTCAGGACTTGAAGGAGGAGGATCGCCTCCGGCTCACTTTGGACGGTGCCTTCGACCAGCAAGCCGCATTGGAACGGGAACTGGAGCCCTTTCTACAGGCACTCGAGGACCATGCCGACGGGTGGATGCCGGATGTCGTCACTGGCAGGAGGCGGCGGAAATACTCTCGCCCCTCCTTCTGGGTCTCCCTGGCGGAGCGGCGCGATGGCAACAGCACGGCTCTGGGGCTCTATCGCACGGCGTGGCCCGCTCTGGACATGATGCTCTGGATCTGGCTGCCTCCTCGGCCTCCCGAATTACAGATCACGGTCAACGTGCAACCGCTCTCCTTCTTCGCGGAGGAGACGCGCTGTCGCGAATTCGTGAACATGGTGCGTGCGTGGGCCTCTCACTACCCGGTCTCCCATGCGGCTGCCCACAGTGGCGATGACAAGGAGTTGACTTACTCCTCCAATCTTGGTCTCGACGATGAGGCGCGAGACAGAGACGGCTTCGACAAAATCTACGAGGTGTTTTGGCTCAACGTCTTCGGCCCGAAGCTGGTGGCCACCGTCGGTCGCGAGCGCATGCTCTCCACTCCGGCTCACCTCGTGGAGGAATTGCCCAATGGATCCGTCCTGCTGGTGACGTGGCCCACGGCCGCGGACTTCGCCAGCGATGAGGCGCGCGAGGCGCAGGCTCGTGCCCATGTCCACCTCCGTCCGGACCTGGACTACGACACCGTGCTGCGCACCCTCCGAGCGCGCAGCGCCAGGCTCACTCCCGTGACTCCCCAGTTCCACCCGGATGTGGCGCCACTCCTCTCTCGTGTGGTGGAGCACGTCGTCAGCCACGAGCGCCAGCAGAGGATCGCCGAGCTCAACGCCCGGCAGCCGCCCGAGCCCGAGGAGTGGCGCTCCGCCGATTCCGCCCTGCCTCCGGATGTGGAGGATCCGGCGCGGACGCTCGAACACTACAGCTCCCTCGCCGAACTCCTGGTGGCGCTGCTGCACACCGAAGTTCCCTCCGTCTTCGAGGCGACGCCCGAGTCGCTCACGGACGTCGACTTCTATTTCTGGCGCGAGGAGTTTCCCACCAGCCGTCTTCGGGAAGTCATCGAGGAGCGCGCGGTCCCCGCCATTGGTGCGTACCTGGGCCAGGTGCTGGTGCGCCACCTGGGCGGGCAGTGGATACCGCGCGGGAATCTCATGGAGGCTCAGGTGCTCGTGGGCAACCGGGTCTGGTTGCCCTTTGCCAGGGCCCACCACTCCATGCACTCGAGGCAGGCGCTGTTGGACTGCTCCCTCACCCAGCTCTACCGCGTGGCCGAACGGCATCGCTCCTGAATAGGAGCGGGCGCTACGGCCGCTCGGACTTCAGCATCCAGCCGATCATCTTGTAGAGCAGCCGGGCACCCACGTTGCCGTCCCACTCGCCGCCCTCGGGATCCGGGGCGACCTCGGTGAGGTCGAACCCGACGATGGTCCGCCCCGAGCGCACCACCCCGGAGATGAGCGCCACCGCCTCGGGAAAGGACAGTCCCCCCGGCACCGGCGTCCCCGTGTGCGGGCACAGCGTGGGATCCAGGCCGTCGATGTCGAAGGACAGGTACACCAACTGGGGGAGCTGCTGGACGATCTCATCCACCTGCCGATTCCACGGAATGCCGTCGAAGCGCTTGCGCTGGAGCTCCGTGTCGAAGAAGCGCTTCACGCGGCCACCCGAGGACTCGATGTAGCGGTGCTCGTCCTCGCTCATGTCGCGGATGGCCACCTGCACCAGGCTCTTCACCCCGGGAATGCGCTCGGCCACGTTGTGCATGATGGACGCGTGCGACCAGGCGAAGCCCTCGTATGCGTCGCGCAGGTCCGCGTGCGCGTCCAGGTGCAGCACGCCCAGGCCGGGATACTTCTCCGCGTGGGCCCGGATGATGCCGTAGGAGATGGAGTGGTCCCCGCCCACCGCTCCCACCCGCTTGCCCTTGCCGAGCCACTCCTTCGCCGTCTGGTACACCGCCTCGTGAAGCTGCTCGCACAGGCCGTTGACCTCCGCGGAGGCGGCCATGAGCTCGGGCTGGAGGCGTCGATGCCGCCCGCCTCGATGATGGGCACGGCCCGCTCCTTGGCGCGGGTGTTCCAGGCCCGCCACTGCTCGGGCTCGGGCAGCAGGGCGATGCCCCGCTCGTAGGGACGGCCGGTGTCCACGTCGAAGAGGTCCACCTGCCGGCTGGCCTGGAGCACCGCCGAGGGGCCGTCCGAGGTGCCTCCGCCATAGCTGGTGGTGGCCTCGAAGGGCACGGGGATGAGGACGACGTGGGCCTCCTCGGGAGTGTGGGGGAGGCCGAAGATGCCGGAGTCCTGGGGAGCGGCGGCGCTGGGATCGAAGGCGGCGGGCATGATGGCGGCGGAGGATAAGGGCCTGGGCGGCCAGTGCAACGGTCCCGTGGGGGCCTCTTCGCCCGCCCAAGGGGCCGCCGTGCCCGTGCGGCCTTGCATGGACGCCCGAAGCCCGGCATGGATGGTGGGATGATCGCCCGCCCGCCCTCGTCCACCATGCCGAGCCACCGACTCTCCGTCGCGCCGATGATGGATTGGACCGACCGGCATGACCGCTACTTCCTGCGCCTCATCTCCAAGCGTACGCGGCTGTACACCGAGATGGTCACCACGGGCGCCATCCTGTACGGCGACAAGCCCCGGCACCTGGACTTCTCAAAGGAAGAGCACCCGCTGGCGTTGCAGCTCGGCGGCAGCGACCTGGCCCAGCTCGCCGAGTGCGTGCGCATCGCCGAGCAGTGGGGCTATGACGAGGTGAACCTCAACGTCGGTTGCCCCTCGGATCGCGTGCAGAACGGGATGTTCGGCGCGTGCCTCATGGCGAAGCCGGACCTCGTGGCGCGCTGTGTCGAGGCCATGCGCGGCGCCACCCGCCTGCCCGTCACCGTCAAGCACCGGCTGGGCATCGATGACCTCGACTCGTACGAGCTGCTGACCCGATTCGTGCGCACGGTGAGCGGGGCGGGGTGCGACACCTTCATCGTGCACGCGCGCAAGGCCTTCCTCCAGGGTCTCAGCCCCAAGGAGAACCGGGAGATTCCCCCGCTGCGCTACGAGTGGGTGCGCCAGCTCAAGACGGACTTCCCCCACCTGACCCTCTCCCTCAACGGGGGCGTGAAGTCCCTGGAGGAGGCCCGGGCGCACCTGGAGTGGGCGGATGGGGTGATGATCGGCCGCGAGGCGTACCAGAACCCCTACATGCTCGCCCTGGCGGACTCGGTCATCTTCGGCGAGACGGCCCCCGCGCCCACGCGGCGCCGGTGGTCGAGTCGCTCCAGCCCTATGTGGAGGAGCTGCTCGCGCGGGGCGAGTACCTGTCGCGCGTCACGCGCCACATCCTGGGGCTGTTCGCGGGGCTGCCGGGAGCGCGGGGCTGGCGGCGGGTGCTGAGCGAGCGCGCCAACAAGCCCGGCGCGGGCCTGGAGGTGCTACGGGATGCGCTCGCGCAGGTGCCGGCCCACGTCCTGGACGCGCCCGCCACGCCGCCTCCGTCAGCGGCCGTCCCCGGGCCCCGGAGCGAAGGGGTCTCCGACGGCGTACAGGCGCAACCAGCCGCGCTCGCGCAGGAAGCGCTGGAGCCGTCCGCGCAGCGCCGCGTGTAGCTCGAGCGGGGACAGCTGCCAGACTTCTCCGAGGAGGGCCGCGTCCCGCGAGGCCCCCGCCGGAACGAGCCGCAACACGAGGATCGCCTGCCGCGCGCAGGCCTGGGCCCCCACGGACCCTTCGTCGGAAGGCGAGGCGATGGCCTGGACGCGCGCCGGGGCCGCGAGCCCGTTGAGCAGGGAGGCCGCGAGCTCGGCGACGCCCTCCTGGGGAGACAGACAGATGATCGTCCAGGGCCCCGGCGGCGAGGCGCGGGCGGGCCGCTGGAGCCAGCGGAAGAGGCAGACCGCGAGCGCCGCGCCCAGCAATTGGGAGACGACGAGGGTTTCCACGTCCAGCGGGTGCACGGCACTCGTCTGGCTGCTCGCCGCGCGCGCGAGGACGAGGGCGGGGTTGGCCAGGGAGCGCGAGTCGGTGAACCACACGGTGGCGGCCACGTAGGCGGCCACCGCGAAGGGCATGGCCGAGGGGCGGTTGCGCGCGCACCCACGCACCACGACGAGCAGCCCGAAGGTGGCGACGAGCTCCGTGAGGAAGCGCGCCGAGGTGGCGGCGGGCGCGAGGGCGGTGAGCAGCAGGGGCTCGCCGCACATGAGGTGGGCGATCAACCGGCCCGCCAGTCCTCCCGAGAACTGGGCGAGCACGTAGAGGGGGACGTCCTTCCAGGGCGTGCCATCCTCCAGCGCGTCGGCGAAGGTGAGGGCGGGATTGAAGTGGGCGCCCGAGAAGGGCCGCAGCACCAGCGTGAGGCACGCGAGCACCGCGCCCGCCGCCAGCGACATGAAGAGCTGACCCCCCGTGACGCTCACGCCCAGGTGCTCGGCGCCATGGTGGGCCCCCTCCAGCGCCACCACCAGCAGTCCACAGCCCAATGCCTCGACCACGAGGCGGCGGGGTCTGTTCACATCTCCCGGTGGGGGTCGTGAGGGCCGGTTTCGCTGAGTCCATGGCGTGGCTCTCCGCTCAAGGGGGGACTTGGACGGTACGTCGGGGGGACTTGGACGGTACGTCACGCTCCGGGAGGGGTCAAAGATGGAAGGGCGCGCCTGTGTTCACTCCCAACGCAGCACGAGCTTGCCCACCGTCTCGTTGCTCGCCATGCGGGTGATGGCGTCACGCGCCTGTTTCATGGGGTAGATGGCGTCCACCACGGGGGTGAGCGCCCTCGAGTGGAAAAGGGGCAGGAGGCTGCGCTCGGCGGCCTGGACGAGGGCCATCTTCTCCTCGGGCTGCCGGCTGCGCAGCACCGTGCCGGTGAGGTGCAGCCGGCGGGCGAGGACGACATCCAGATCCACTTCCGCCCGCCGGCCCGCCACGAGTCCCACCAGCAGCACCCGTCCCTGGAGGGCCATGGCGCGCAGCGTCTCCGGCAGGTAGTCCCCGCCCACCAGGTCCAGCGCCAGGTCCACGCCGCGCCCGCCCGTGGCCTCCTTCACGGCGTCCGCGAAGCGCGGGGGCTGGGTGTCACACAGCACCGTCTTCTCCACGCCCCACTCGGTGGCCCGCGCGAGCTTCTGGGCGTTGCGCCCCGTGCCGAGCGCCCGCGCCCCCATGGCGCGGCAGAGCTGCGCCGCCGCCGAGCCCACGCCACTGGCCACCGCGTGGATGAGCACGGACTCGCCCATGCGCAGGCCGCCCTGGAGCACGAGCGCGTCGAAGGCGGTGAGGTACGCCTCGGGCAGCGCCGCGGCCTGGGTGAAGTCGAGCGGGGGCACGTGCATGGCCTCGCGCTCGTGGGTGACGAGCTGCTCGGAGAAGGCCCCGCCGCCCACCAGCCCCATCACCCGGTCGCCCACCTGGAAGCGGCGCACGGCCGGGCCCACGGCCAGCACCTCGCCCGCGTACTCCAGGCCCGCCACGTCCGCGGGGACTCCCGGCGGCGCGGCGTACCTGCCGTGGATTTGAAGCAGATCGGCGCGGTTGAGCGCCGTGGCGTGCACGCGCACGAGCAGCTCCGAGCCGATGGGGGTGGGCGCGGGGCGCTCCTCGAACTCGAGTACCTCGGGGGCCGCCAGGACGGGTGATGCGAAGGACCTGCATGGGAGGGTTCTCCGGGAGCGCGCCTCTAGCCGAGCAGGCGGGTGACGAGGGTGAAGTAGGTGAGCAGGGTGACGTTGTCGGAAATGGCGAGCACCAGCGGGGCCGAGGCCGGTGCGGATCCACCCGGAAGCGCTGGAAGGCGAAGGGCAGGAGGGCGCCCAGCCCCGCGGCGAGCGAGGTGGACAGGGTGATGGCGATGAAGAGCACGAAGGGGAAGGCGAGGTGGGGGAGTAGAGGCTGCCCAGCAGCGCCACCACCCCGGCGGCCATCATCCCGGCGAGGCTCGTGCCGAGCACCTCGCGGCGCATCTGGGGCACGTCCACGCGCTGGTTGGCGATCATCGCCGCGGACACGGCGGTGGTCTGCACGCCGAGGCTCTCGGAGAGCACGAGCACCATGGGGATGAAGGCGGCCACCACGACGAGCCGCTCCACCGTCTGCTCGAAGAGCCGCGACACGGTGGCCGCGAGGAAGCCGCCGCCGATGTTGACGAGCAGCCAGGGAAAGCGCCGCAGGGCCATGCTCACCGGGTGCGTCTGCCTCAGCTCGTTCTCCGGCAGACCGACGAAGCGGAACACCTCGTCGCGCACGCGGCCCTCCACCTCGTCGAAGAGGGTGTCGGAGAAGGCGTCGACGAAGTTGCCCACCTCCACCACGCCGACGATGCGGCCCTCGGCGTCCACCACCGGGAAGGCCAGGAAGCGGTAGGTGACGAAGAAGTCCTCCACCAGCGAGTCCGGCGCGTCCACCGGCAGCTTCACCACGCGGGTGAACATGATCGCGGCGATGCGCTCGTCGGGCGCCGCGCGGATGAGCTTGCGGATGGGCACCACGCCCACCAGACGGCCCGCGGGGTCGCACGCATAGCAGTAGAAGATCTCGTTGCTGCCGGGCGCCGCGCGCATCTTCTCCAGGGCCTGGGCGACGGTGTCCTCGACGCCCACCGAGACGAAGTCGCGGGAGAGCCGGTCACCTTGCAGGAGGAAGTGCGCTTCACCGGGAGCGTCCACGTGCGGGACTCTAAACGCGCTGGCCGTGGGCCACATCAAGGCTTATGAGTACGCCGTGGCCATGAATGTTCGAGAGTGTTCCATCTGCAAGAAGCCGGTCGCTCCGCGTGCCGAGAACCCGGCGTTTCCCTTCTGCTCCAAGCGCTGCCGCATGGTGGACCTGGGGCGCTGGCTCGGCGAGGAGTACCGGGTCCCGGATCGTCAGGTGGACGAGCAGGAGGACGAGCTGCCGACGGATCAGCACCCGGACCGGACGCCCGGAGACGCTTGAGGCGTGATCCGTTGCCGGCGGGACCGCTGGGGAGCCCCACGGCCGGGGCCCTGGTCTCCTGGCAGGGGAATGGACAGGGAACCCCTGGAGTCCGGGCGAGGGGGGCGGTATACGGGCGGGCGTGAAACGTGCCGTGAAACTCATCGCCAGTCTGATCGTGACCCTGCTCTTCTTCTGGTGGGCGTTCCAGGATGCGGACTGGGAGTCACAGCTGTCCGTCCTGAAGTCGGCCAACTACGCCTGGGTGGTGCCGTACTTCGGCATCCTGACGCTCATCCACCGGCGCGCACCCTGCGCTGGGGCTGCCTGTTGTCGGGGATGGAGCGGGTGCCCTTTGGCAAGCTGAACGAGGCGTCGGGTATCGGCTTCATGATGCTGCTGGTGCTGCCCTTCCGGCTGGGTGAGTTCGCCCGGCTCCTGCTCATCGCCCAGCGCAGCTCCATCCGGCGCAGCGCGGCGATGACCTCGGTGGTGCTCGAGCGCATCACGGACGGCATGTTCGTGGCCGTGATGATGCGCCTGCTGCTCTTCTTCGTGCCGACGAACGTGCCCGGGATGCGCTACGTGAAGCTGGGCGCCAACCTGATGTTCGCGGGGTTCGGGGGTTTGCTCGTCTTCCTGCTGTTCGCGCTGTGGCACCAGGAGCGCGCGGTGCGGCTGGTGCGCTCGACGGTGGGCCGGGTGGTTCCGGGCCTCGCGGACATGGTGGCGGACGTGGTGGACACGTTCGTGGGCGCCATGCGGCAGTTGCCCGGGCCTCGCCAGATGACGGGCTTCTTCCTCTACACGCTCATCTACTGGGCGCTCAACGGCGCGGGCATGGCCGTGCTGTCGCGCGCGTTCGGCGCCTTGAACCTGACGCTGTTCCAGGCCTACGTGCTCAACTGCGTGCTGGTGGTGGGCGTGATGATTCCCGCCGCGCCCGGCATGCTCGGCACCTTCCATGCCGCCATCAAGGTGGGCCTGTCGCTGTTCCTCCCCGCCTCGGTGGTCAACAGCAGCGGGCTGGCGTACGCGAACGTGCTGTGGCTGTGCCAGACGCTGCAGCAGGTGGGCTTCGGACTCCTGCTGATGAACGCGGGCCACCAGTCCTTCAAGGACATCGCCGGCAAGCTGAACAAGGAGCAACAGGCCTCCTCGCTGCCCTCGGCCTGAGTTCGCATGGCAAGACCTCTGGAACTTGGATTGGACACCTTCGGGGATGTCACCCTCGGCCCCGACGGTGAGCCGCTCTCGCAGGCCCAGGTCATCCGCGACGTCGTGGAGCAGGCCGTCCTCGCCGACGAGCTCGGCCTCGACTTCTTCGGCGTGGGCGAGCACCACCGCGCCGACTTCGCCGTCTCCGCGCCCGAGGTCGTGCTCGCGGGGATCGCCACGCGTACGAACCGCATCCACCTCGGCTCGGCCGTGACGGTGCTGAGCTCGGATGATCCCGTGCGTGTGTTCCAGCGCTTTTCCACGCTCGATGCCCTGGCCAAGGGGCGTGCGGAGGTGATCCTCGGGCGCGGCTCCTTCACCGAGTCCTTTCCGCTCTTCGGCTACGAGCTGCGTCAGTACGAGACGCTGTTCGAGGAGAAGCTCGACCTCTTCGCGGCGCTGATCCGCGAGGAGGCCGTGACGTGGCGGGGCACGACGCGCGCCGCCCTCCAGGGGCAACGCGTGTTCCCGAGGATCGAGACCGGCTCGCTCAAGACCTGGATCGGCGTCGGTGGGAGCCCGGAGTCGGTGGTGCGCGCGGCCCAATATGAGCTGCCCATGATGCTGGCCATCATCGGCGGCGACCCCGCGCGCTTCAGGCCCTATGTCGAGCTGTACCACCGCGCCTTCGGGCAGCTCGAGCGCCCCGTGCAGCCGATCGGCGTCCATTCTCCCGGCTATGTGGCCAAGACGGACGCGGCGGCGCGCGAGGAGTTCTGGCCGCACTACAAGCGGATGCGCGACCGGATCGGCGCCGAGCGCGGCTGGCCCCCGATGAGCGCGGCGGAGTTCGAGCGGGAAATCGAGCAGGGCTCGCTCTACCTCGGCTCGCCCGAGACCGTCGCGCGCAAGATCGCCGCGACGGCCAGGGCCCTCGGCCTGTCTCGCTTCGATCTGAAGTACAGCGCGGGCCCACTGTCGCACGACAAGCTCATGCGCTGCATCGAGCTGTATGGCCGCGAGGTCGTTCCCCTCGTGCGGGACATGCTCGGCTGAGGTCGTCGCGGGTTCCGCTGGGGGCAATCCCTAGCGGTTCTCCGCGGGAGATGCGGTAACCACCTCGTCCAGCTTCTCGCCCAGGCTGCCCCAGCCCTTGCCCATCACGTCGAACGAGAACTTCTGGCGGGGGTCGTTCACGTCGAACCCGCTGTGCTCGAAGAACAGGTGCGTTCCGTCCCCTTCGGGCTCCAGCCGGAACGACACCCGGGTGTCGAGCGCGCCGCCCCGGAACGTGAACGCCAGGAGCCCGGGCTGCTCGAGCGCGCTCACCTCGCAATGGGCGATGCCATCGAAGTTGAGTTGGGGAATGGGCTCGCGGCGGAAGGTGAACCGGTGGCCCAGGCGCGGCTCGAAATCATTGGGCATCAGCCACTTCGCCATTGCCTCGCGCGTGGTGAGTGCCTTCCAGACGCGCTCGGGCGCATGGCGCAGGTGGAACTCGTATCGGATGGCTTGCGGGGTCATGGGTCTTCCTCATCATTATTGGTTTGACGCGAATGGAGAACACGTACCGGGTGCCGCTCAAGGCAGTTGGTGGACGCGGTCCTCGAAGTCCTGGGTGAAGCGCTGCCCATCCTCGTCCACGAGGGGCTGGCCGGCCGCGTCCACCGCGCTGGTGCAGGGATACGGGTTGGCGGCCTGGGCGGCGGGCCGCACGAACATGGGCTGCACGAGCCACGTGCCCCGGGCGTTCGCGTAGGCGTTGCACATGAGCTGGACCTTGTTGCGGTTGAGGGCGAGCTTGAGCCGCGTCGCGTCCTGCATGAAGGCCGAGTCCGTGTCCGAGTCCCCCGCCGCGAAGACCTGGCGCTGGCGCTCGTCCGGCTGACGCGCGAGCTGCTGCTCCGCGGGCAGGTGGTAGATGACCTTGTTGATCCAGCAGCGCTTGCCCTGGTCGTAGGTGATGAGGGTGTCCTCGCCATCGGCCACCGGTCCGCAGCCCTGCAGGTGCGCCGTCAGCCGGCCCTGGGCGTCCGTCACCGAGCGGATGCCCACCACCCGGTTGGGTTTGACGCCGATGAGCTGCTCGGAGACGGCGTCGATGACGAACTGGGGCGAGGCGGTGAGCACCCAGACGTCGAAGCCGTTGTCCTGCATCGTCTCGACGAGGTCCACCATCTCCTCGTACACCCGCACGTGGTAGGCGAGCCCCGTGACGCTCCCCACCGTCTGCGTGGTGCCGACGGGATTGAAGGCGTTCTCCGCATAGGCGGCCCGGGCGAAGTCGCGGACCTCCTCGGGGGTGTGGCCCGCCTGGAGCTGGGCCACCCAGGCGTAGGTGGTATTGAGGGTGAGGGTGAGCTGCTTGTCCCAGGCGGCCTGGGCCGCTCGCGTCTTGCCGCTGGTGTAGATGCTGACGAGCTCGTCGGCGCACGCGGCGTGTTCGCTCGTGCGCAGGGGCTGCCCCGGCTCGCCGGCCAGGTCACATGCGGTGAAGAGGGCCGCCCGGGCCTCCGCCGTCAGGTGGCGGCTGGTGGTGCTCCAGTCCTTGCCCGTGGGTTGGAGCACCTTGTCGTGCCGGAGCATCCAGAAGAAGGTGGCGTCCCCCAGGTCGTTCTTCACCAGGGTGTTGTCCCAGTCGAACACGGCCACGGGGCGGTTCCTGGGGTCGAACGCCGGGCTGGCGATCCCCACGTCCCGAATCAGCGCGTTGAGCCGCTCACGGTTGTCCGGCAGCCAGCGCCCGATCTTGTCATCCAGCAGCCGCCGGGGCGTGAGGGGGTTGCCGCCGCCCTCGGGACCCGTGGGGCCGGCGGGCCCTTCGGGTCCCGGCGGGCCCATACAGGCGAGGGGCGCGCTGGCGAGACAGCCGGCGAGGACGAGAAGGGTCAGGGGCCCGGCCATGGGGACGGAGCGGGGGGCGGCATGGACGCATTGTCGATGCTCCCGGGGGTCCCATCAATCAGGGGCCCACTCCAACCTCCTGATTCAAGAGCCCCCGCGGGCGCGGCGCTTGAAGATCCGGCCGCCCCACAGGGCGAGCACGCAGAGCAGCCCCAGTCCGCCCATGGAGCCACCCGACGCGGAGCATCCCACGGCCGGATCGGTGAGGGCATCGGGCATCTCCGCACCCGGGTTCATCGTCGAGGGAGCCTGCGAGCCCATGCCCGGCGTCTGTGGACTCGTGGAGGAAGGCTCCGGAGCGGCCGCCACCGTGGGGAACACGTCCTCGAGCGACGTCGCCTGCTCCATGCCGGAGTGATAGACGACACCCACCTGCGCGATCCGCTCGTCCCGGTACAGTCCCTGCTTGAGATAGTTCTGCATGCCACCGAACAGGGTGGGCGTGAACTGCTGGGGAAGGGCGAGCTCGCCGTTGTAATACAGCTCGACGAAGCCGACCTTCGGGTCGGACGACCACTTCACGTGCAGGACGAAGTCGAGCCACTGGTCACGCACCAGCGGGGCGCTCCAGACGACTCGATCGTCCCGGCCCTCCAGGCGCAGGTAGATGTTCTCGCCCCAGACATAGAACTCCAGCGGCGGCGAGCCGTTGGCACCGTCATGGTGCCACTGGGTGAAGAGTTGCCGGTGTTCGCGCTCGGGAAATCCGGCGCGAACATGGTGCTCCACTTGTAGTAGTACTCCGAGCCCTCGGTCTCGTTTCCATAGTGGACGAGCTCGTTGCGGTTGCCGCTCGCGTTGATGGGATCATCCCCTTTGCGCACCGTCACCTTGAGGGCGTGCTGGCTCTCGCGATCGGGGAGGAAATGACCTGGAGTCGATCCGAGGCGACTTGTTCCTTCCCGGTCCACTGGGAGAGGTCTCCGGATTCGAAGTCTCCCTTCCACACAGGTGACGCCAGCGCCACCAGCGGGAGGCTCATCAGCAGGGCAACCATGCCAATCCGCTTCATTCAGATCCTTTCAGTGGAGGGGTGAACTCTTCAGGACACCTCCCGGCCGCGGACACTTCCCGGAATCAGATGGGACATGAAGGCGAACGCCTGAAAGGCCATCTGCCCGGTACCAGCGGGAGACAGGCCTCCCAGGGCAGGTTGTTCCGGGAGGTGCCGCGCTTTACCTCACCCGGTCCTCTCCTCAGAGGGGACATCGGGGGCGCGCATGAATCGCGAATCGCGGTACTGGAGGCTCGGGGTAGGAATCCTGCTGGTGCTGTGCTTCCTCGGAGGATGCCGCGACTCGAACCCGGCACGACGCCCGGGGGTGAATGATGGGGGGGCGATGGTGCGGGGAGGCCACCCGAGCCCCTCCCACCCCCCAATCCCATCCAACTGGAGAACGAGCGCCCGGGTGATTCGAGCTGGACGAGTGGCAGGAGCTCGGCGAATGGGGAGCTCGATGTCTACACCTCCAGCGAGTCGCTGGAGGCGGGGGACACCCTGGGGGTGAAGGTCTCCAGCAACCAGGAGACGGCCACCATCACCGCCGAGGTCTTCCGGCTCGGCTACTACGGAGGCGCGGGGGCCCGGAAGGTGTGGAGCGGGGGCCCTGGCAGGTGCACCCGCAGCCCGCGTGCCCTCGGGATCCGGTCACCTCGCGCGTCGAGTGTGATTGGCGGAACTCCTTCACCGTCCCCGTCGATGCGTCCTGGCTGTCGGGCCTCTACGTGGTGAAGATCTGGCGCGCGGACAAGTTCATGCGCTTCGCGCCCTTCGTGGTGCGCGACCGGCGCGCGGCGGAGATCCTCTTCACGCCCAACTTCACCACCTATCAGGCCTACAACACCTGGGGCGGCGAGAGCCTCTACTTCGACGGCTCCCGGACGATGCCCGGGGGCCGCGCGTGGGAGGTGTCCTTCAATCGCCCCTACCAGGCCCTGGAAGGGGCCGGGAAGACGTTCTACCTGGATCAGCAGCTCGTCCGGTTCCTCGAGCGCCATGGCTATGACGTCACCTACGGGACGCAGTTCGACTTCATCCGCTTCCCCGATCTGCTCAAGGGCATTGGCGCCTTCGTTCATGGGGGCCAGGACGAGTACTGGCCCATGCAGGAGCGGGAGCAGGTGGACGCGGCGCTGGCCAATGGCCAGATGAGCCTGGTCTACTTCGGTGCCAATGGCTCCTACTGGCGCATCCGTGTCCTGCCCGATGCACAGGGGAACATGTTGCGCACCATCGTCTGCTACAAGGACGAGCCCCAGAAGGATCCCATCCCGAACTCGACGGTGCGCTTCCGGGATCCTCCCGACGCGCGCGCGGAGAACAACCTCTACGGCGCGATGTACGAGGGGTGGCTGCTCTTCGGGTACCAACTCGCGGTGAGCGACGCCTCGCACTGGCTGTTCGAGGGGACGGGACTCCGGCGGGGAGAACTGCTGCCCGGACTCGTCGGCTTCGAGTACGACAAGGCCTTCACGGACTGGCCGGACTACCCACAGGGCACGCGCGTCAGCCTGAAGAGCCCGGTGGTGAGCGCCGATGGCCTGCCCTCCTACTCCACCGCGGTGGACCGGACACTTCCCTCGGGGCGGCTGGTGTTCTCGGCGGGGACGATCTGGTGGGCGCTCGGCCTGTCCGACAGTCAAGCGGCGCTGAAGGACTCCCGGGTGGAGCGCATGACGCTCAACGTGCTCGAGCGGGCGCTGGCGCACCGGCATCCGCCGCGGAAGCTCTCCCTGGCGACGGGGCTCAGGCCGACGACGCCGGCGCCCATTGGCGCCTGGGCGCGCTCCGTCGAGCCCTTCGCGGGGCAGGCAGGGGCGGCGGGGAGTGGCGATGGCCGGCGGCCGAGGCCACGTTCCAGGCTCCCAGCGGACTGGCGGTGACACGGGAGGGCCACGTGGTGGTGACGGACACCCGCGACAACCGCATCCGCCTCATCCAGGCGGGGACGGACCGGAGGGTCCTCACGATCGCGGGAAATGGAGCGTCCGGCTACCGCGACGGCGAGGGCAGCCAGGCCATGTTCCGCATGCCCACGGCGGTGGCGGTGGGGCCCGCGGGGGAGCTCTACGTGGCGGACTCGGGCAACTACGTCATCCGCCGTCTCGACCGCGACCCCACGGGGGCGTGGCAGGTGAGTACCGTGGCGGGCGTGGGTTTCCAGACGGGCATGCGTGATGGCCCGGCCCGGCGGGCGAACTTCGGCCGGCCGATGGCGCTCGCCGTGGATGGGGCGGGCAACGTCTACGTGGCGGACCAGGACAACCACCGCATCCGCATGTACAGCGCCACCACGAAGGAGGTTGTCACCCTCGCCGGGAGCGGAGTCAACGGCACCAGCGATGCGGCGCGCGGCCCGGACGCCCGTTTCGCCTACCCCTCCGCCCTCGCGCTCGGAAAGGCCGGGGAGCTGTACGTGTTGGATGCGGGCAGTCAGCACCTGCGCCGCATCCAGGCGGGGCCCACCCGCTCGGTCACCACCCTCGCCGGCCTGGGGTCCGGCGCGCCGATTGGCTTCCTGGATGGAACGGGCAGTGTCTCCAGCTTCCGCGCCCAACTCGGCCGGCCGTGGGCCCTCAGGGCGAGGTGCTGCTCGCGGATACGGCGAACTTCCGCATCCGGAAGATCCTCCCCGGGGAGACCGCCGCGGACACGCAGGTCTCCACGCTCGCCGGCTCTGGGCGGTTGGGGACGAACCTGGGCTCGGGGGACGTGGCGGACATCGTCGCGCCCACGGGCCTGGCCGTGGATTCCCAGGGGCGAATCTACGTGAGCGATTCCTTCAACCACGCCATCCGGCTCATTACCCCGTGAGCAGTCCGCGCGAGTCCTGGGTCCTCCGCCGCGCATCTCCCGGACGGAGCGGTCATCGAGCAGGCGCCGGCGTGCCCGCGTCCGTGCTCCCGGAGATGCTGGCGCCCCGGCACCAGGAGAGTTCCTGGCGGAGGACCTCCAGGGGCACCGCGAGTTGCACGCCGAGGTGATCGTTCATCGCGCTCGTCCCCGCGTACTCCAGGACGCGGGCGAGCTCCGTCTGGCCCTGGCTTTGCGCCTCGAAGCGCGCCAGGGCCATGGCCGCGCCGATGGCCTTCGCCATGTCCGCCGTCCGCTCCGCGTCCGGCCCCTTCAGGCCCACCGACAGGGCGAAGTCCGAGCTCACATCCAGGTTCAGCCGCGCGCGGGGCGCCAGTTGTTTCAGCCGCTCGCCCAGGGCGCGTTGCTCCGGCGGCAGGCTGTCCGCCAGCCGTTCCACGGACACCACCCCGTACACGTCTCCATAGGCGTACTGGCCACCGAGCACCGGCGGTTCCGAGGAGCCCCGGCCCTCGATGCGCTCCAGGATGCCGTGCACCTCCTCCGGCGTCCGGCCGATCACCAGCATCGAGTCGCCCCAGGTGCCCACCGCCGCCAGGTCGCCCTGGCTCGGGGTGGGGGGCTTCGCCGGCGCGTAGACACGGCCCTTGTCGCCATGCTCCGAGGCCCGCCACTCCCCAGGCAGCAGCGACTCCATGCGCGCCTGGCCGAACTGTCCGGAGATGACGAGCCCATCATCCATGACGGCCACCCGGTCCACGCCCTCGAGCGGATCCACGCCCGTGTGCTGGCGGAACGCCTCCAACTGCTCGCGGGCCTGGGGCTGCATCAGCAGGCACTCCAGCAACAGCTCCCCCAGGGGCGAGTGCCGCACCGCGTTGGCCTCGATGACGACCGCGGTGTGGTTCTCTCCGCGTGGCAGGGCCTCGAGGAAGGGATCCACCGGCTTGGAGGGCTCGGTGCCCGCGTCGTGCGCGGCCGGGGGCACATAGGTGGTCCGGGCGAGCCGGCGCCGCATCGCCTCGTCCGAGTTCGCCGCGGCGAAGCGCACCGGGCGCGGGCGCGGAGGCGGGGGTTTGTCCTCCGTGAGGCGCATCGCGACGATGCCCAGCGCGAGCAGCACCAGCGCCAGGGCGAGCCACGGCCAACGTCGCCGGTTCACGTCAGTAGTCCTTTCCCTCGAACCACCAGCAGCCCACCCCCATCACCGCCAGCGCGTAGGTGAAGGCCCCCACGAGCAGCAGCCCGAGCACGCCGGGCACCAGGGGCTCGGCTCCGGCCAGCGCCGCGCCGGTGGAGGCGAGGGTGGACAGGCGGGGCTGCGGCATCGTCAACAGGAGGAAGCCCTCGCGCAGCAGCCCCTCGTTGATCATCGGGGCGATCGCGTCGCGCTTGCCCGCCACCACGCCCCCGCCGAGCGCGAACAGCCCGAGCGCCGCGCTCAAGGAGGCACTGCGCGCGAAGGTGGCCGTGGTCAACATCACCGCGTACACGGGCGCGAAGGCCGCGCACGCCAGCAGCGACGACTGGAGCAGGCCCGGCATCCACACCCCCGTCTTGAAGCCCAGCAGCACGGTGAGCCCACCGGCTCCGTAGAGCGCGCCACCCACCGCCAGCGTCATGACGCCCAGGAAGGTGCCGGCGATCAGGTGCCAGCGCTGCAGGGGCAGGGCGAGCAGGTGCTCGATGCGGCCGGGCGACAACAGCGAGGGCGCGAAGTCCGCGCACGCGACGATTCCGAAGAGCAGGCCCCAGTAGAAGAGGCCGTAGGCGGCGGCCACGAAGACGGGCCGCAGCGCCACGTCCACCGCGTTCACCTCGATGCCCAGGGGGCCGCCGAACAGGCGCGTGGCGGCCAGGGCTCCGTCCACCACGTCCAGTCGCAGGCCGATGGCCATCAGGATGAGCACCCAGGTAATGCCCAGGAGGAAGGCCAGGATGAGCTTGCGCGCGACCGCCTCACGCAGGACGTACAGCGCCACTCTCAGCACGTGCCTCATGCCGCGACCTCCACGGTGGACAGCAACACCTGCTCCAGATCCTTGCCCTCGCGCCGCAGCTCCATCATCAGCGCGCCCGAGGCCCGGGCCCGGTCCAGTGCCGCGTTCAGCTCCGGCAGCCCCGGTGCCTCCAGGTGGTAGAGGCCCTCGGTGTCTCCCGGCAGAAAGCCCGCGGCCGCCAGCGCGCCCGCGTCCACGCCCGGGGCGAAGCGCACCGTCCAGCGCACTCCGCCGCGCAGCAGCTCCTCCAACCGGCCCTGCCGCACCACCGGCCCCCGAGAGGATGGCCACCCGGTCGCACACCCGCTCGGTCTCCGCGAGCAGGTGCGAGTTGAGGAAGAGCGTGGCCCCGCGCCGTACCTCCTCCTGGAGGATGCGCCGCACCTCCACCCGGCCCATGGGATCGATTCCATCCGTGGGCTCGTCGAGGATGAGCAGCTCGGGGTTGCCCAGCAGCGCGGAGGCCGGCCCAGGCGCTGGCGCATGCCCTTGGAGAACTCGCCAATGCGCTGGCGCGCGGCCGCGGCCAGACCCACGCGCTCGAGGAGCTGGCCGTGCGCGCGGGCGTCGGGCACCAGGTCCTTGAAGCGGGCCATCATGTCCAGGAAGCCGAGGGCACTACAGGTGTGGGGCAGGTGCAGGCGCTCGGGCAGGTAGCCGATGCGCGCGCGGACATGGGCGTCCAGCGGCGAGCCTCCCAGCACGCGCACGGTGCCGTCCGTGGGCTGGATGATGCCCAGCAGGCTCTTGATGAAGGTCGTCTTCCCCGCGCCGTTGGGGCCGATGAGCCCGAAGGCACTGCCCTCCGGCACGCTCAGATCCACCCCGCGCAGGGCGTCCACCGGCGGACGCAACAGACGCCGGTATCTCTTCCGCAACCCCGTCACTTCGATGGCCGACACGGACCGTGAGTCTTTCCCGGCCGTGGGCGCTTGTCGAGCAGGGGGTGCTCGGCCCTGGGGGCGAGGGCCGCTCAGAGCTCTTCGTTGAGCCAGCGGACGATGGCCTCGCGCAGGGAGCCGGGGCGGTCCGAGGCGGGCCGCGCGCCGAAGAGCCGCTCCACCTCGGCGTACACCGGAGCCTTGTCGCGGCCCAGGGCCAGGTGACGGGACGACTGTGGCGTGGGCGCCCTCACGGCGTGCCTTCCCCGTTGGGAGGGCGGACGTACTTGGCGAGCAGGTCCTCCACCGCCTCGCGCAGGTACTCGCTCTGGTGGATCCGGGTGCGGCGGGCGAGTTCACGCAGCTTGTGGACCTGCTCGATGGGGACGAGCACGTGGGTGGAAACCACGGACTCCGAGGCGTCGGGACCGTTCGAATCGGCCGAAGCCGGAGTGGCCTCGGGGCTCATCGGGCTGGCGCTGGCATCCTGCATCGGAACTACCTCCTCGTTACTGCTACAGGCCACTACCGGCCTGTGGGCGGCATTAGGGGGGCAGGCAGGGGAGCCGTCAAAAAAACCACTTCCCCGGAAGCGCACTTGACGCCCGCGCGAGCCGCCTGCTACCTGCCGATTCCAGTAAGGGGAGTAGTTCGCGCCGGGAGTGAACGGCGCCGGGGAGCTCGACACACTGGCCCGTGAGGGCCCGGCCCCCACCTCGCCAGCGCGCGAGGCGAACGAGACCTTCGGACAGGGTTCAACCTGGCCGAGGTCCGTCGTGCGCGCGAGCGCTCCCAACGACTTCCTCGGCCCGAGTGGTGCGCAAAGGAGTGTCGTGGCGATGGAAGCGATTATCGGTTCATTCATCCTCGTGGCCGCCAGTGAGATGGGGGACAAGACCCAGCTGCTGGCCTTCTCGCTGGCGTCGCGCTTCCGCAAGCCGTGGGTGGTGCTCGCGGGCATCTTCGTGGCCACGCTGGCCAACCACGCCCTGGCGGCGGCGGTGGGAGACATCGTGTCCTCGTATGTCCCGCCGCGGGTGATGGCGGGCATCCTGGCGGTGCTCTTCATCGCCTTCGGTCTGTGGACACTCAAGCCCGACACCATCGAGGACTCGGAGAGCCCGGCGCGCTTCGGCCCCTTCCTGACGACCGTGATCCTCTTCTTCCTGGCGGAGATGGGAGACAAGACGCAGCTGGCCACGGTGGTGCTGGCGGCGCGCTACCAGTCGCTCACGCTGGTGACGGTGGGCACCACGCTGGGGATGATGGCCGCCAATGGTCCGGCGGTGTTCCTCGGCGACAAGCTGGCGGCCAAGGTCCAGATGAAGTGGGTGCGCTGGACGGCCGCCGCGCTCTTCTTCTTCTTCGGCATCGTCTCCCTGGTGGCCGCGGTGCGGGGGGCTGAGCCCAACCGCACCCGGGGAGATGACGAGCGACGCGGGCAGCCGGCGGGGCTCACGGTCCGTCGGCTCCCCCCATGCCCTCGCATGGTTGCCCTCGCGCCTGCGCGGAGAGTTGAGCACGCCGCCGACCGATGCCTGCCTTCCTTGAGGCCGCCATGCCTTGACGCGCTCGGACCAGGACAACACGTTCTTGGGTATGAAACCAGCGGCGGTCTTGATTCCAAAACACGATGACGCGTGGGAGGTCGGAAAATACGGCCCCATCTGGCCGAAGACCCCGGCGTGCTACGGCTTCACCCTCATCGCCAACGTCAAGCCGGGGAGGGCGGAGGCCATCCGTGGCTATGGGCACAAGCTGGCGAAGGCGCTGGAGGGCGACCCCGAGCTGCTCGCGCCACTCAAACTCCACTACCTGCGCTGGGTGCTCTTCGACGACGACACGCGGTTCATGTACCAGGGCATCTTCGATACCGACTTCGACAAGTACACCGATGACGCGATCTTGCTCTTCAAGAAGGTCGGCGTCGACACGGTCTTCGAGAACCTCGAGGGCTTCCCGATGGACTGGAAGACGAACCCCGAGGCGTTCATCCAGTTCGTCCGGAAGCACCAGTGCCCGAGCTTCATGGAGTACGGCGAGTATCCGTATGTCACCTCCGACGAAATCAAGAAGGCCCTGAAGCTCAAGGCCGCCTTCTCCGAGATGCTCGAACAGATGCAATGAGGCGGATGGCGCCGCAGGGAGGACATGGCCATGAGCGAACCCGCGCGGACCTACAACCAGGAGCATGTGCCGCGGAAGTACGTCAAGGGCCGGCGCCGCGTCAGCGTCTACATCTCATGGAGCTACCCGGGCGAAGCCAACCGGGATGTGACCGAGCTGGACAACCGCTACTCGACCATGACCGAGGTCCGCCGGGTGCTCTGGCCCGAGTATGAGTCACCGAGGTTCGCGGACCCGTTGATGTTCCAGCAGGGGATCGCGGGCTCGCTGGAGTTGTTCTTCTGGGCCTGGGTGCGGTTCCAACAGGTCATCCAGGAGACCACCGGGCACGGGGTCCCCGTGTTCCAGCGCGTCGATCAGGCTGGCTTCAGGCTCCCGCTCGATGAGCGGGTCGTCGCTGACGCCGACACGTTGCTGGTCTTCGGGTTGGACCACATGGTCACCGAGCAGGAGGCTCCACGGAGGAGATCGAGGCCGTCCGGAACTTCCTCGAGCGAGAGGGCACCTGCCTCATCATCGGTCCCCATCATGACGTTGGGGCCTCGCCGGAGATGGCGGAGCGCGCGATGGAGTACGCCCACCATGGTGACGCACTGGTGCCCCGCCAGCAGCGGTTCGGGCGATACACGCGCTCGCTGATGCGGGGGCTCGGAATCCCCGTGGAGAATCGGCACGGTCTCCGTCCCGCGGTGGTGGCCGGGAGTCGCCGGATTGCTCCGCTGACGGTCATGCGGGAGCTGGATACGCGCGGCTGGCTCGAGGGCGTCACGAACTTCAACTTCCACCAGCATCTGCCGCACTACGCGGTGACGGACGGAGCGACGGAGGCCGTCCATGTCCTGGCCGGGCAGCCCATCGACACGTCCAGGCCGCATCCGTTCACGTTGGCCGGCAACCAGGAGTTCAATGCGCTCGTCTGGATGCCGCCGAGCGGCAACCGGGGCGGGGATGTGCTGGTGGCCGACTCCACGGTCTTCAGCACCTTGTTCGGCCACGACGAGAGCCTGGAGCGCTTCTGGAGGAACCTCGCCACGGCGAAATGAAGCCAGGAGGGTCCATGAGCGGCGTCGCGAACACACCCCTCGAGCTGGATGACATCCAGAGCGGAATCCTCCGCCCCCGGCCCTCTCCGTATGCGGCGACCTACATCCTGCTCCGGATCGACGACCGCGAGGCGGGGCGCGAGCTGATGGAGCGGCTGAGCACCGCGGTGGCCTCGGCGGGCAACCCGCTCAGCCCGGTGGGCGATACCTGGTTGAGCGTCGCGCTCACGTTCCACGGACTGAAGGCCCTGGGGGTCCCACGGGCTTCGCTCGATAGCTTCGCGTGGGAGTTCAGGCAGGGCATGGCCGCGCGCGCCAAGACGCTGGGAGACACGGGCGAGAGCAGTCCCGAGCACTGGGAGAAGCCGCTCGGGACGCCGGACGTCCACGTCGTGCTCGTGGCCGTTGCCCCGGACGCGCGGCGGTTGGAAGCGGCGCTCGCGCGCGCACGCAATGCGCTCGAGGCGTTGGCTGGAGTCGAGGCGATCTGGCGCCAGGACTGCCATGCGCTGCCCACCCAGCGGGAGCCCTTCGGGTTCCGGGATGGCATCAGCCACCCCGCCATCGAGGGGAGCGGCATCCCCGGGACCAACTCCCGGGAGAGTCCGTTGAAGGCCGGGGAGTTCGTCCTCGGCTACCCCGACGAGATGGGGGGCCTCCCCCGATGCCCCAGCCCGAGGTCCTGGGACGCAACGGGACGTATGTCGCCTTCCGCAAGCTGCATCAGCGCGTGGCGGCGTTCCGTCAATACCTGCGAGCGAACTCCTCCAGCCCCGAGGATGAGGAACTCCTCGCGGCCAAGCTGATGGGGCGCTGGCGCAGCGGCGCCCCTGGCGCTCTGTCCGTTCCATGATGCCCCCGAGCTGGGTGCCGACCCTCGACGCAACAATGACTTCCTCTACCGGCAGGAGGATCCGACGGGATACGTGACTCCTCCCGGATGTCATATCCGGCGGGCGAATCCGCGAGACGCTTCCGTGGCGGGCGTCGTCCGCTTGCACCGGATGATCCGCCGCGGAACCGCCTACGGCCCGGAGCTCCCGGAAGGTGTCCTCGAGGACGATGGCGCCGACCGGGGGCTGATGTTCGCCTTCATCGGGGCTCATCTGGGCCGGCAGTTCGAGTTCGTCCAGTCGGAGTGGGTCGACAGCGGTGATTTCCTCGGACTGGGGACCCTCAAGGATCCCATTGTCGGGGCCAGCGACGGTGCGGGCTCCTTCTCCATCCCGCGCCGGCCGATTCCGAGGCGCCTCCAGGGCCTGCCGCGGTTCGTCGTCACCCGGGGCGGGAGTACGGCTTCATGCCCGGACTGCGCGCCCTGCGCTGGCTCGCCGACCTCCGGACATGAAGAGGCCGGTGTGACGAATCCGCTTGCAAACCGAGGGGCCCGGAACACTCAATCGCGCGCTTTTCCCATCCGAGGAGACGACGACATGAAGCGAGTGCTGGGCGTACTGGTGGGACTGCTGGCGATGACGGCGGTGGCCAAGCCCGTGCAGAAGCCGGTGGTCTATGAGCTGGAGGGAACGAAGTTCGAGGGCGTGCTCGTCTATGACGACGCCGTGAAGACCCCCCGTCCGGGGCTGGTGCTGGTGCCCAACTGGATGGGCGTCAACGAGCCCAACGTGAAGCAGGCGGTCCTGGTGGCGGGCAAGCAGTACATCGTCTTCGTCACCGACCTGTATGGCCAGGGCGTGCGCCCCAAGAACACCGACGAGGCGGGCAAGCTCGCCGGCGCGGTGAAGGGCGACCGCAACCTCATGCGCGCGCGCGTGAACAAGTCCCTGGACGTGCTGCGCACCGAGGGCAAGGCGGTGGGACTCGACGCGAAGAAGCTGGGCGCCGTTGGCTTCTGCCTGGGAGGCACCACCGTGCTGGAGCTGGCGCGCAGCGGCGCCCCTGTCGCCGGCGTGGTGTCCATCCACGGCGGCCTGGACGCGCCCCTTCCCGCCGCCGAGGGCGCCATCACCGCCAAGGTGCTCGCGCTGCACGGGGCCGATGATCCCTTCGTTCCCCCCGCCGAGGTGAAGGGCTTCGAGGACGAGATGCGCAAGGCCAAGGCCGACTGGGAGCTGGTGTCCTACGGCGGCGCCGTGCACAGCTTCACCGATGTCGACGCCAACGCCGCGGGCCGGGCCCAGTACAACGCCAAGGTGGCGAAGCGTGCCTACCGGCGATGAACAACTTCTTCGCCGAGGCCTTCGCGAAGTAGCGAACGCGGGGGCTCGCGTGTTCCTCCGCGAGCCCTTCGTGGGCAGGAAATGTCTTACGACAGGGCAAGGTGTTTCCCATCGCCCTGTTCGCTCCCGGTGAGAGGGTTGGGGTTCTCCCGGCACTTCAAGTGCATCGGCCGCCGGACGGACGAGGAGCCGGGAGGCGCGGGTGCGCGTGAGCAGATGGTCGCTGGCGGTGGGGTTCGTGTGGGGCCTGGCGATGCTGGGCGGATGTGGAGAAGGCGCCTCGCCCGAGGAGCCGTGGGACACGCTGGAGTCCCAGGCGCAGTCCAGGCGCGGTACGCCCACCCCGGCGTGCGAGCCCGAGACCTTCTCCTACGATGTCCAGGTTCATCCCTCGGATGACACCTCCGTCACCGCGGACGCGCCCAGCTCGTTCTTCGGGATGTCCCGGACGCTCCTGTCCGACGCCAATCCCCGGCAGGAGGCGTACCTGCGCTTCACCACCGCCTTCAAGGGCTTCCAGCGGGCCCGGTTGATCCTCCACGTCGCGGAGGGTTCCTCCAATGGCCCCGCGCTGTATGCCACCGAGTCCACCTGGAACGAGAACGCGCTGACGTGGAATACGCGCCCGGCCGCGCGAGGACAGGCCCTGGGCAACCTGGGCGCCATCACCGCGGGCGCCCAGGTGGAGTTCGACGTGACCGCCGCCGTGGCGAACGGCGGCAACGCGCACGCCTTCGTGCTCGTGCCCGACAGTGGCGATGGCACGGACTTCTATTCGAAGGAGGAGCCCCGGTACGAGCTGCAACCGGTGCTCGTGCTCACCTTCACCACCAGCGCCTGCACCCGGCAGGGCAGCGGGGGGAGCCTCACCGGCGTCTCGCGAGAAGGCGGTCCGGGGGATGAACAGGCGAGGGACCTGGCCGTGGATGCGAACGGCGGGTTCGTCATCGCGGGCGAGTCCCGCACGGACCGGCTGGGGCTGACGCTCTCGCGCTACCGCGCGGATGGCAGCCAGGAGTGGTCGCGCGTCTTCACCCTCGAGGACGGCTCGTCCCTGAACCCCTCCCGGGTGACGCTCACCCCCCTGGGCAACATCCTCGTGGTGGGCCAATACGCGGGCTCGCCCGATCTGGGCACCGGGCCGCTCCCCGCGGCCCTCGGCTCCAACCTCTTCATCGCCAAGTTCACGCCCAACGGCAGGCCGGTGTGGCTCAAGGGCTTCGGCACGGGCGATGGACGGACGCCCTCGTCCGTCTTCGCCTTCGCCGTGGCCACCGATGCCCAGGGCAGCCTGCTCGTCACCGGGTACTTCCACGGCGCCATGAACCTGGGCGGCGCCACCCTGGACGCGGGCAGCCGCAGCCGCGAGCCCTTCCTGCTTCCGGGCATGTTCCTCGCCCGCTTCTCCTGGGAAGGCGAGCACCTCTGGTCCCGTGCCTGGGACGCGGGCAGCCTGGGCACCGAGGGGCATGCGCTGGCGACGGACAGCGCGGGCAACGTGCTGCTCGGTGGCGTGGCGAGCCCGGACTTCACCACCGGCGACAGCGAGCTGGGGGCCACGGGCGCGCGCACCCCCTTCATCGCCTCCTTCTCTCCGGCCGATGGCCAGTTGCGCTGGTCGCGGCCGCTCCAGGGGGCCAGCGGGCTCGTGAAGGGCCTGGTGGTGCTGGCCCGGGACGCGGTGGCCTTCACCGGGCAGTTCAGCGGAGCCTTCACCTTCAACGAGCAGACGGTGGCCAGCTCCGCGTCGTCGGACCTCATGCTGGGCATCCTGGAGGCACGGGGCGTGGATCGCTGGGCCCGCCGGTATGGAGGCGTGGAGGCCTCGGAGTACCCGCGGCGGCTGGCCACGGACGCGGCGGGCAACCTCGTGGTGATGGGGGTCGCCTCGGGCGTCGCGGACCTCGGGGGCGGAGCGATCAGCCCCTCCTGGTACGACGTCCACGGCTTCGTGGCCAGCTATGGCCCCACCGGCGAGCACCGCTGGTCCCGGAGCCTGAACTCGTGGATGGAGCCCTCCCTGCTGGGCGTGCGGCCCTCGGGCGAGACGCTCGTCGGGGGCCCTTTCGATGGGCGGATGACGTTCGCTGGCACGACGTACACCCCCGTGGGGAAGTCGGACTCGCTGTGGCTGCGGCTGGCGCCTTGAAGGGCGTTGTCACCGCGGAACGTGCTGTTCGAGCGGCAGGGTGACACGGAAGGTCGAGCCCTCTCCGGCCCTGCTGCTCACCTCGATGCTCCCGCCATGCTGCTCGGCGATCTTCCGGCAGATGGCGAGGCCAATCCCCGTGCCCTCGTACCGCTCACGACCGTGCAGGCGCTGGAACAGCTGGAAGAGGCGATCGGTGTATTTCTCGTCGAAGCCGATGCCGTTGTCCTCCACCACCAGGACGCACCGCTGGCCCCGGGCGTCCACCTTTCCGTGGATGCGCAGCAGGGAGGCACTCCTCCCGGCGGAACTTGAGGGCGTTGCCCAGCAGGTGGCGCAGCAGCTGGCGCATCTGCGTGGCGTCGGCCTCGAGCACGGGCAGGGCCTCGAGCGTGACACCCGCCCCCGTCTGCTCGACGGTGGTCTTCAGCTCCTCCAGCACCTCGCGGGCGACGACGGTCAGGTCCACCCGGGTGAAGGGCCGGGCCCTGAACGACACCCGGGAGTAGGTGAGCAGATCGTCGAGCAGCCGGCGCATGAGCGCCGAGGCCCCCTGCATCCGCTCGAGGCTGTCACGGCCCTCGGGACCCAGCGCCCCGGAGGCGAGCTTCGTCAGACGCTCGCCGAAGGTCTGGAGCTTGCGCAGGGGCTCCTGCAGATCGTGCGAGACCACGTGGGCGAAGCGCTCCAGCTCCCGTCTGGCGCGCTCCAGGCGCTGCTGGGTCACCTTGTGCTCGGTGATGTCGGTGACGATGACGGTGAAGCCCACCACCTGCCCGTCCCGCGAGATGGGGCCCACCTGTCCCGCGTACCACTCGGAGCCCACCTCGAACCGGCTCTGGACCTCGAACGGGTGGGGCTTCCCGGTGGAGCGCACCTCGAGGAAGGCCCGGCGGCACGACTCGGCCGCCTCGGGGTTGAGCCAGTCGTAGAGGGGCTTGCCCACCACGCGCTCCAGCGGGAGCTGGGGTTGGACGTGGTTGATGAAGCGGATGCGCCCGTCCAGATCGCAGGTGAACATGTAGCCGGGCGCCTGCGCGAGCAGCTCCCGCACCCCGAAGAGCTCCTCCTCCGGGGAGGAGTTCCGCGTCTCCTCCTCGGGCTCACTGCTCGCTTTCATGATGTCTTGCCCCCGTGAGCGCTCGGCCGGTTCATCGTAGGTAGGCGCCTGGGGGCTGTAAAGCAACCCACGGAGAGCGCTTGCCTTGACGTGAGCCGGCACGGCATAGCCCTCCCCGCGCATGATCGACTACGACCCGCATCGCTGGTGGACGTACCTCCATTACCTCCGGGGCTCGATGATCAAGGAGATCGTCTACCGGGTGATGGCCTGTGTGCTGTGGTCCGTGGGGGTGACGGCCGTCCATCTCCATGTCCGCCCCGTGGACATTCCAGCCACCGTGCACACGCTGGCGGGCCTCTCGTTGAGCCTCCTGCTCGTCTTCCGCACCAACTCCTCCTACGACCGCTTCTGGGAGGGGCGGAAGCTGTGGGGCGGCATCGTCAACGAGACGCGCAACCGGCGCGCGCCGCCAGCGTCTTCCTGCGCGGCGACACCGCCCTCTACGGCGCGCTGGTGCGCTGGACCACGGCCTTCCCGTACGCGTCCGCCGCGGCGCTCCGGGGAAGCGCGGCCGATCTGGGACCCCAGGCGGCCGAGCTGCCGCAAGAGCAGGTGGCACGGGTGCGTGGTGCCCAGCACGTGCCGCTCGCCGTGGCGCGGCGGATGAGCGAGGTGCTCGACGAGGGCCGGCGCCGCGGCTACTACGCCGAATACGTCCAGTTGCAGCTCGACCAGAACGTCCAGTTGCTCATCGACTACCTGGGCGGCTGTGAGCGCATCCACAAGACGCCCATGCCCTTCGCGTACATGCTGCACCTGCGCCGGGCGCTCGTCCTGTATTGCTTCTCGCTGCCCCTGGCCCTGGTGGACGCGTTCGGGTGGGCCACGGTGCCGGCTACGTTCGTCGTCGCCTACCTCTTCTTCGGCATCGAGGAGATCGGCGTGGAGATCGAGGATCCCTTCGGCAACGACGACAATGATCTGCCCCTCGAGCGCATCTGCGACACCATCCAGAAGAACCTGACGGCGCTCCTGCCCGACGAGGGGGCGCGCCCCGGTCAGTCCCACCCCCTGAGGGCCACGCCCGCGCGCCGCCACAGCAGGTCCACCCGCTGGCGGTGCAGGGTGGCGAGCACCCGGCCGCCCACGATGACGAGCCCCGTGAGCGTCATCACCCCGAAGCCCACGCGGTGATCCCTCAGTCCGGCGTGCACGAGCGTGGCCGCCACGTCGAGCGTGAGGAACAGCGTGCCCAGCGCCGGTAGGCGCGGATGCGCAGGGCCATGCCCACCATCACTCCCAGCAGACACACCGCGCCGAAGAGGACGGCATACGTCCCGTCCTCGGCGAGCCCGAGCCGCAGCGTCAGCTTCGCCGCCGCGGGCACGTACAACAGCAGGCCGCCCACCACTCGCACGGCGTTCCTCGCCGCCTGGGGGAGGCTGCTCGTGAAGAGCTGCGCCAGCATCAACAGCAGCAGGCCGAGCGGCGCCGGGTAGACCTCGACACCCTCCAGGTCCATGGAGAGCGCGGCCACGAGCAGCGCCGCGTTGCAGGCGGCCGCCGCGAGCGAGCCGAACAAGCGGCTGCGCTCCACCGCGCCCAGCGCCGCGTACAGGAGGCTCGAGCCGCCCGCGAGTAGCGCGGCCTCGCCGGTGGCCTCGCTCGGGAGCACCAGGGCCATGCCCAGGGGTAGCAGCGCCGCGAACCGGCGCGTCGCTCGCGCCACCGGGGGAATGCCCGCCCGCCGCGCCAGCACCGTCACGCCCACCAGCACGAAGCCGAGCACCAGGGCGAAGAGCGCATCGTGCTCGGGGCGCAGCTCCCGCGCGTACAAGAGCCGCACGAGCGCGTACAGCCCCACCGCCGCCACCTGCACGAAGTACACGTGCCGGCCCGTCTGCTCACGCCAGGCGCAGTGCAGCGCCACCGCCACCGCGAGCCCAAGGGCGCCCAACGCCAGCGGCAGGGCGCTCTCGTCCGGCGGGCTTCCCTGGGCCGCCATCAGCGCGAGCAGGGCCCCGGTCAGCACCAGCCACGCATCCCGGCCCCAGGCGAGTCCCCCGGTGAGATCCTCCCGGGTGGTGCGCAGCCAGCGGCCCGCGGTGTGCGCGAGCGCCGCGACCCCCGCCACGCCGAGCGTGAGCGCGGGGCCGTGCAGGGTGAGCAGATCCGCGTACTCGTCGCGGCTGCCGAGGCCGGCGACGAACGCCACGAGCGCCACCGAGAGTCCCGTCACCGCCGCGAGGCCCGCGATCATCGTGCCCCACGCCGCGCCCAGGCCGGCCAGGGCGCCCTTCCACTGCGCCGCGCCGAGGAACAGCGTGGTGGCGAGCAGCGCCAGGGTCACGGGCAGGGCCACGCTCTGGCTCCAGGCCGCGTCCCAGCTCCGCATGACGGCCTCGAGGAGCACCCAGGGCATGGCCACCTCCGGCCGCGGACTTGCTCCGGTGGCCAGGGCGTACAGCAGCGCGTGGACTCCGTAGAACAGCGCCCCGAGCTGGGCCTGAACCCGGGACCGCTCCGGGTCGTGCTTCCTCCACCGGGCCACGTGGGGGCTCAGGAACACCGCCAGGAGCCCCACGAGCGCGAGCACCGGCCCCGGCCAGACGGCGAACCGGGGCTCGCGGTGCGCCAGGGCATGGACGAGCAACAGCAGCGCCCCTCCGCACACCAGACGCCCCAGGGCCCGCGCCCGGCTCGCGCTCAGCAGCAGCAGTCCGGCCCCGAGCGTGAGTATGGCCGCCTCCAGCCCGGGTTGGAGGAACGCCGCCAGGAAGACGAGCTCCGCGGCGAATCTCGCCCACCACTGGAAGAGGTTCGCGACATGGGGAAGGAAGCGGTGCCGGGCCTCCACGCGGGTGAGCACCGGCCCACGCCAGCGTAGACGAACCCCGCCGCGGCGATGCCCCCGAAGGCGCGGTACCACACCGAGGCGAGCGTTTCCCCGGACTTCAGCCACGCTCCCTGGACGAGCCACGACAGGTTCCGGGCGAGCTCCAGCGTGTCGGCGCGAATCCACCGGCCTCCCGGTGGATCCATCGCCACGAGCGCATGTCCCAGAGGCGTTCCCTGGACGGCCCACAGCGCGGCGCCCGGCAGACCCAGCAGCAGGGCCGCCTTCACGAGCAGCCGCGACTCGAAGGCCGTGGCGAGCAGCAGGGCCAGCAGCGCGGCCCCCAGGGGGAACAGGGGCGGCACCACCGTCATCGCGCGGGACAGGACGGGCCCGCCCACGAGGAAGGGATCCCCCGCGAGCAGCACTCCCAACACGGCCACTCCCGCGAAGGGGACGTACTGGTACAGGGGACCCTGGCGCTCGTTCTCCAGGAGGAGCCCCAGGGCCGGGCCGAAGCGCCGCGTGGCGAGCGCCAACACCCAGAGCCCTCCACCGATGCACGTCAGCTTCAGGGCGACCACGTCGGGAGGCAGCGGGCGCCCCAGACGGTTGAGCACCGCGGTGAGCGCGATGAAGAGGCCCACGGCGGCGAGCGTGCCCACCGAACCGCGCAGGCGCCACGTGACGAAGCCTCGCGACAGGAAGGCCAGCGCCGCGCCCGCCACGAGCAGCGCGCCCGCGAGCACGACATGGGAGCGGCCCTGCTCCGTGGGAAACCCCATCCACGTCGCGAGCAACAGGAGGGAGAACACGCTCCCCACGAGCGCCACGGAGGCGAAGCCATCGGTGTACAGCGCCCGGCCGGATTCGGGGAACGGCAGCCGGAACCATCCGATCAACCGCCGGCCCTTGGGGCGCGGCTCCAGCGGGCTGGCCTCCCCGTGGCGCAGTGACGCGATGATGGAGAACCCCAGCGCCACTCCCGCGAAGTGCAGGGCGCGGGCGTCGAGGAGCGTCCCCACCGGGACGAAGCGGACGAGGGGCAGCCAGACCGCGGTGGCGAGCGCCCAGGCCGCCAGAGCGGTGACGAGCCGGCTGCCATCCCGTCTCGCCCGCGACAGGAGGAGCCCCGAGAGGAAGAGGGCCGGCGCACCACCCAGGACGACGTCCTGGAGGGCGTCCATCGTGAGGGGCGCGTGCGGCAGGAGCTTCTCCGCGTCCACATCGAGCAACAGCGTGGCGCGCAGGGCCCCCAGCGCGGCCACCATGAGCGAGAGGTCATCCAGGGGCAGCAACTCATCCGTCTTGCCCGCGCGACGCAGCCACGCGTTCTGGAGCAGACCGGCTCCGGCGTAGAGCGCCGCCACCACGCCGAGCAGTCCCAGGGCCGGAGCGGGGCCGGGCACCCCGAGCATGTCGACGAGCGCCAATCCACTCACGAGCGCCCCGAGTCCTCCCAGGTAGTGCAGGCCCCTCCAGCGATAACCTCCCGTGAGGTGCGCGGAGAGGGCCACCAGCGCGCCCGCGATGAGCGAGGGCCCGGGATTGTCCAAGCTCTCGCCCAGGACATCGAACGAGGTCAGGGCCAACGAGGCCACCGAGAGCACCACGCCCCAACCCAGCAACCGGGAGCGCAGGCGGCCCGCTTCACTCACCCGCGCCACGGGCAGCAGCCCCGCGCCCACCACCGCGAGTCCCACCATCCATGCGCGGGGTGCTTCGGGGTGCCCAACCGCGCCAGCAGGACGCTGGTCAGTGCCAGGGACAGCACCCCGGGATGCACGAGCGCGGGGCGCAGGGGCTCGAGCACGAAGAAGGCCAGCGCCGCCACCAGGGGGGTGAGGGCCGAGGCGAGATCCACGTCGGGCGCCGCTCCAGGCGACAGGCCGAGGGCCACGGAGGCACTGGCGAGCGCTCCGCACGCCACCACCGCGTACGCGATCGTCTCCACCACGGGGGCCACCCGCGGATGGAGCTCGTGTGCCAGCGCCTGGGCCGACACGCCCGCGACCACCGCGGCGAGCGCCATGCCCCAGAGCGTCATGCCACTCAGGAGCGGATTGCCCGGGGAGAGGGCGGCGAAGCCCTCCGGCGCGCTCGCCACCGTGAAGAGTGCCAGGGCGGCGGCGCCGTAGAGACCGGTGGAGAGGACCGCCAGCGTGGCCCGGCTCGCGGCTTCCTTCCGGACGCGCCACGCCGAGGCCGCCAGCGCCGCCACGCCCACGAAGGCGCAGAGGGTACGGGCCTCGGGGGCCTCGTCCAACGCCATCAACGGCAGTCCGGCCAGGAGCGAGGGAATCAGCGCCCCCCCGAGCGACACCGGGGACGCTCCGTACAACAGCCGCGCCGTGGGCCGCAGGGTGACGAGGCTCAGCCCGGTGAGTCCGGCGGCCACGGCACCGCCCAGCGGGGGCTCCAGCGCCACGAGGGAGGACAGCGCGACGTAGACGACTGGCAACAGCGCGATGCCGATGCTCGCGAGCACCCGGCCCACCGAGGCCGAGCGCCGGGAGAGGAACACGCCGAGCCCGATGAAGGCCGCGTGGTAGGCGAAGAGGGCGCCCGTCACGAGCAGTTGCCGGGGCACGCCCCCGAGCGCCCGCCACGCCTCGCGCACGCCCATCAGCGAGCCGCCGAGCACCAGCACCGCGCCGAGGAACCACCAGACATACTCGTGCAGCTTGGGCGCCGAGTCGCTCGTGTCCGCCGTGTCACCATCGAGCGCGGCCATGGCCTCCAGGCCGCCCAGCGCGCCCGCGTCCACGCGGTGGAAGAGCGCCTGCCCCGAGTCCGAGGCGAGATCGAGATCGTCCTCCTCTCCGGGGGCACGGCGCTCGCGCCGGAGTGCCCGTTGCCGGGCCTCGCGCTCCTCGCGGGCCCTGTCCTCCAGCGACTGGAAGAACGAGCGGCCCCAGGTGGGGCGCCAGTCCTCGAGCGCCGCGAGCTTGTCGGCGAGCGCGTCGGCCTTCTGCTCCAGCGTCAGTGGCTCCTCGAGGAGGGGGGCCGCGACGCTCACGGCGGTGGCGTCCAGCAGGGCATCGGAGAGCCGGGTCGCGGTGGGCTCATCGAGCAGCCGCGTGGCGCGCAGGGCGGAGATCTTCCGCTGGAGCCGCTCCTGGACGAGCGACTCCAGGCTGTCCGAGGTGAGGGGTTGGAGCGGGGCGCCACATACGGGACAGGTGGACTCGGGCGCCTCGAGGCGGGGTTCGGCGCAGGTCAGACAGAGCATGGGCGCGGACAACACTAGACGGTTTGCCCTCCGGCCCGAAAGCGGGGGGCCTCGCGCACGCGTGCCGCCCCGTGGGCGGACGTTATAGAAGCCCGCCATGGACAAGAACCTGATGGCGGACCTGCGGGGGTTGGAGGCGTTGTTGGAGCGGGCGAGGACAGAGGCGTCCTCCTTCCTGAACCGGCTCGACGAGCTGCCTCCCGCGGTGAAGGCCACGGCTCGGGAAGCGCTGTCCCTGCCCGAGCAGGGGCTGGGCGCGGAGCCGTCCCTGCGGCTCTTCATGGACCGGTATGGGCAGGAGCTCGGAGGGAGCGCGGGGCCCCGCTATTTTGGTTTCGTTCAGGGCGGGACCACCCCCGCGGCCCTGGCGGGGGATTGGATGGTGAGCGCGCTCGATCTCAACTCCTCTCATCCGGGAAGCTCCGCCGCGCCCCAGGTGGAACAGGAGACGCTCCACATGCTGCGCCAGCTCCTGGCCCTGCCCGAGACCTTCTCCGGTGGCTTCGTGTCGGGGGCGACCATGTCGAACTTCGTGGGCCTGGCGTGCGCGAGACAATGGGTGGCCCGTCAGCTCGACGTGGACGTGGCCGAGAAGGGACTGTACGCGCTGGGGCCCATTCCCACCCTGAGCGCCACGCCTCATTCCAGCACCCTCAAGGCGTTGTCCATGCTCGGCATGGGACGCGGCTCCCTGGTCCGGGTGCGCGGCCAGCCAGGGCGGGAAGCCATGGAGGTCGAGGCGCTCCGCGCCCAGCTCGACTCCCTGGGCGGCAAACCGTGCATCGTCGTGGCCAGCGCCGGGACGGTGAACACCGGGGATTACGATGACCTGGAGGCAATTGGCCGGCTCAAGGAGCGCCATCCGTTCTGGTTGCATGTCGATGGCGCCTTCGGAGGCTCGTGGCGTGCTCGCCCGAGCTCGCCCATCTGACGCGCGGTATGGAGCTGGCGGACTCGGTGACGGTGGACGCGCACAAGTGGCTGAACGTCCCGTATGACTCCGCCTTGCAGTTCACCCGGCACCCGGAGTTGTTGCTGGAGATCTTCCGCAACAACGCGCCCTACCTCGACGTGCGGCAGGGGCCCGCCCCGTTCGCGGATCAGGGGCCGGAGAACTCGCGCCGTTTCCGGGCGTTGCCCGCGTGGATGACGCTGATGGCCTATGGCCGCTCGGGGTATCGGGACATCATCGAGCGCGACTGCCGGCTCGCGCGCATGTTGGGCGAGCGCATCGAGGGCTCCACTGCTTTCAAGCTGCTGGCCCCCGTGCGACTGAACATCGTCTGCTTCACCCTGCGCCGGGAGGAGTGTCACCCAGGAGGACATCCGGGTCTTCCTGGATCGGCTCCGCGATGATGGGCGGGTCTTCCTCTCGCCGACCGTCCTGAATGGGGTGCCTGGGATGCGTGCCGCCCTCTCCAACTGGAGGACCACGGAGCGGGACATCGAGATTGTCTGGTCCGCCATGCAGGAGACGGCGTCCCAGGGTCGTCCGGCGTCTACCAGGTGACCTGCGCGCTGTCCGCCTGCCTGCCCCTATAGTGGCGGCCCTTTCGATGGGAGCCGTCATGCGCCGTCGTACCTTCCTCGCCGCTCTTCCCGTGGGTCTCTCGGCCGTCGCCCAGGCGACGACGGAGCAGCCCCGGCCCACGCCGCCCGCCGCGCCCGCTCGCACCACCGATGACGCTCCCGCGCCGGCTCCCTCCCGGGCCGACGCCAACGCCGTGAACCCGAACCTGAAGCGGCCCGACGTGCGGTCCGGGGATCGCATCGCCGGGGCGAGCTATGCCAGCCGCTCGGCCGCCTGGGGCATGAATGGCGCGGCCGCCACGGCGCATCCCCTGGCCACCCTGGCCGCCCTCGACATCCTGCGCGCGGGGGGCTCGGCGGTGGACGCGGCCATCGCCGCCAACGCGGTGTTGGGCTTCGTCGAGCCGGTGAGCTGCGGAATCGGCGGGGACTGCTTCGCCATGCTGTGGGATCCCAAGACGCGCAAGGTGGTGGGACTGAATGGCTCGGGCCGTTCGCCCCGGGGCCTGTCCCTGGAGGAAGTGCGCCGGCGCGCGGTGAATGGGTTCGTGCCCCGGGTGGGCATGACGTCGGTCAGCGTGCCCGGCGCGGTGGATGCCTGGTGGTCCCTGCACCAGCGCTATGGCCGGCTGAAGTGGGCGGAGCTGTTCCAGCCGGCCATCGCCCACGCGCAGGCGGGAGTCCCCCAGGTGCAGACGATTGGCTACTACCTCGGCCGCAACCTCGCGCGCTTCCTGAAGCCGGGCTCGGGAGTCGAGGAGACGGCCAACGCCGAGCGCGTCTATGGCCCGGGAGCCGCGGCGGCCGAAGGAGACGTCTGGCGCAATCCGGATCTGGCGCGCACCTATCAGCTCATCGCGCGGGGCGGGCGGGACGCCTTCTACGCGGGCCCGATCGCGCAGGCCATCGAGCGCTACTTCCGCCGCATCGGTGGGTGGATGAACCGCGCGGACCTGTCCGCCCACCACTCGGAATGGACCGAGCCGCTGTCCACCGACTACCGGGGCGTGGATGTCTATGGACTGGCGCCCAACAGCCAGGGGTTGAGCACCCTGCAGATGCTCGGCATCCTGCGCCACTTCGATCTGCGCGGAATGGGCTTCCAGAGCGCTCAATCCATCCACCATCAGGTGGAGGCCAAGCGGCTGGCGTTCGAGGACCGGGCCCGCTACTTCGCCGACCCCAACTTCTTCCGCGCGCCACTGGAGCAGCTCAACAGCCCCGCCTACGCGGCCGAGCGCGCGAAGCTCATCCGCGCCGACCGGGTGATGGAGCGCGTGATGCCGATGGACGCGCCGAGCCGGGGCGACACCACCTACCTCTGCACCTCGGACAAGAACGGGATGATGGTGTCGCTCATCCAGTCCAACTTCCGGGGCATGGGCTCGGGGCTGGTGGCGGACGGAACGGGGACGGGCCATCCCACGCTGGGTTTCATGTTCCAGGATCGGGGCGAGCTGTTCTCGCTGACCGACGGGCACCCCAACCTGTATGCGCCCGGCAAGCGGCCCTTCCAGACGATCATCCCGGGCTTCGCGGTGCGCGGGGGTGAACCGTGGCTGGCCTTTGGCGTCATGGGAGGAGACATGCAGCCGCAGGGACAGGCGCAGATCATCATCAACATGGTGGACTACGGCCTGGACTTGCAGGCGGCCGGGGACAGTCCCCGCTGGCATCACGAGGGCTCGTCCGAGCCCACGGGCGAGGCGCAACAGACGCCGGGCCTGTTGCGGCTGGAGACGGGCGTACCCGAGGCGACGAGGAAGGCGCTGGTGGCGCTCGGATGGAAGCTGGGCGAGCCGGATGGGGGTTTTGGCGGCTACCAGTGCATCGAGCGCCGGCCGGGCCGTTACGGCGCGGCCACGGAGATGCGCAAGGACGGCGTGGCCCTGGCCTACTGAGCGTCATCCGCGCTTCGCGTACTTCGCGGACACCGGGCCGCCGTCTATTCTCCGCGGCATGTCGAACTCCCCGCAGGTCCGTGTCGCCGTCGTCCAGGCCGCTCCCGTGCTCTTCAATCTCGAGGGAACGCTCGAGCGCGTCGCCTCGTGGACCGCGCGCGCCGCCAGCACCGGCGCGCGCCTCGTGCTCTTCCCGGAAGCGTTCATCCCGGCCTATCCCCGAGGACTCGGTTTCGGCTTCATCGTGGGCAGCCGGAGCGATGCCGGCCGCCGGCTCTGGCAGCTCTACAACGAGCAGTCCGTGGAGATCCCCGGCCCGGCCATCGAGCGCCTCGGAGGCATCGCCCGCGCGCACGGCGTCTTCCTATCCATCGGCGTCATCGAGCGGGATCGCCTCACGCGCGGAACGCTCTATTGCACGCAGCTCTACTTCGGGCCCGAGGGCGCGCTGCTCGCCAAGCACCGCAAGCTCAAGCCCACCGGCTCCGAGCGCCTCATCTGGGGCGAGGGTGATGGCAGCACGCTCTCGACGGTGGACACGCCCTTCGGCCGCCTCGGCGGGCTCATCTGCTGGGAGAACTACATGCCGCTCGCCCGGGCGGCCATGTACGCCAAGGGCGTCGACATCTACCTCGCCCCGACCGCCGACAGCCGCGACACGTGGCAGGCCACCATGCGCCACATCGGCAACGAGGGCCGATGCTTCGTGCTCGGGTGCAACCAGTTCGTCACCCGTGACATGTACCCGCCCGAGGTCCTGCGCGAAGAGGCCCTCCCCGCCGAGACCCCGCACGTCATGTCCCGGGGTGGCAGTGTCATCATCTCCCCGTTCGGCGAGGTGCTCGCGGGCCCGCTCTGGGGCGAGGAGGGCGTGCTGACGGCCGACCTGGACCTCGGGATGCTGACGCGGGCGCGGCTCGACTTCGACCCCTGTGGCCACTACGGCCGACCCGACATCTTCCGCCTGGAGGTGGACGAGCGCGAGCGGCCCGGTGCGACGTTCCTCCGTCAGGAGGCTCCCGGGACGCGGCCTCGTCCCCGCCCGCGCGCGGCAGGTAGACGATGAAGGAGGAGTGCTGGAGCAGCGCGGGAGAGGCGCTCACTTCCCCGAGGACAGGCGCACGTCGAAGCCGAGGCCGGCCTGGGCCGTCACGGCGAAGTTCCGGTAGATGCCGTCGTCGGGGGTGAGGAAGAGGTAGTCGGCCCCCAGGTCCAGCAGCGCCACGAGGCCGTTGGCCCACTTGTAGCGCACGCCCGTCACCACGCCTCCGCCGTAGCTCCGCGTGCCGGGCACGAGGATGGCCCGCAGGGCGACGAGGGGCTGCAACGTCCCGCTGCCCAGCGCGAGCCCCCTGCCCGGCAGCACTCCTCCCTGGAGCTGGAAGGTCGGGAAGAGCCTCGGCGGGTCGGTCGCTGGATCCCGGTTGAGCATCACCCGGGCACCGCCTTCCAGCAGGCCCCGGTGGTAGGCGAGGCCGGCGCCCACGGTCCATTGAGGGCCCAGGACCTCGTAGAGGCCGAACGCCTCGGGCCGCAGCCAGGCGGGAGGAGGGGCGCGTCTCAGTGCTTCTTCCCGCGCCAGCCGCTCGCGCTCCGCTTCCTTTCGCGCGAACTCCCGCTCGGCGTCCACCCGCTGGCGGATCTCCCGGGCGAGCGCCACCAGCTCGGGCAGGAACCGCACCGAATCCACCTGCTGCTCGGGATTCTCCCGTGCCAGCAGCTCGAGATGTTGCCGGGTCTCCTCCACCCGTCCCTGCGCATGCAGCGAGGCGGCCAGATACACGCGCGCCTCTCCCCGCTCCTGGGACGAGCGCTGGGGATCGGCCAGGAGTTGCAGGAAGACCTGGGCCGCCGCCTCGTACTCACCGTTCTCGTAGAGCTGGATGCCCGGCTGGATGGCCGGAGCGTCCGCCCGGGCGATCCCAGCGGCGAGCAGCAGGAGCAACAGCGGCAACAGGTGTCGCGGCATCATGGCCTGGGCGAGGAAGAGACCGGGGCCGTGGCGACGGTGAAGTCCACGGTGTGCGGCAGGGTGCCGTTGGCGGGAATGAGCACCGTCTTCCGGTGGGAGGGAAGTTGGGGTTGCGCAGCTCGAGCTCGTGCTCACCCACGGCCAGCGGGTAGCGGTTCTGCGGAGGAATGCGCCCGAGCTTCTGCCCATCGATCCACACCTCGGCCCAGGCGCCCTTCACCATGAGGTGGAGGATGCCGGTCGCGGCGTGCTCGGGAGCGGCGTGCTCGGGAGCGGAGGGCGCGGGCGCGGGCTCCGGTAAGGTGCGCGGTGGCTCTCGCGCGGCGGTGGTGACGGGTGGCATGGGCCGCGCCGGCTTGGGGGCCTTCTTCTTCGCCGAGGGCAGCGCGGTGGTGGTCACTGGCCGCTGGGACTCCACGGGCGCCGGGGCGGACGTGGGCTGGGGCTCGGGGGCGGGCGTGCTGGACGTGGGCCGTGCCGTGGTGGGCGCGACCGTGACGGGCATGGGCGAGGCCGTGACCGGAGGAGACTCGGAGGCCTTGGCCGGGACCTGCCCCGTGGGCCCCTCGAGCAGGGCCACGCCCACGCCGAGCGCGAGCAGCAGCGTGCCTCCCGCCATGGCGCCCCACTTCCAACGCGAGCCGCGCGTCGGAGGCACCGTGGGCGCCGGCGCCAGTCCGGGCGCCGCGGGCCCGGGCGTGGCGGGAGCGGGCGACAGCGTCGCCGTCGGTGCATTCGGGGACACGGACTCCGCGGGCGTCACCACCGGGAGGGGGCGGGAGAGGGTCCGGGGCGTCCTCACCCCGAAGCCTTCCGGGGACTGGAGCAGCGCTCGGAGCTCCCGCGCCACCTCGCTGGCCGAGGCCGGGCGTCGATGGGGCTCCTTGGCGAGCAGCCGGAGCACGAGGGCATCGAGCTCGGGAGTCTGGGGCACGAGCGAGGAGGGCGCGGGGGCAGGCGTCCTCAGGTGGTGGGCCACCACCTCCATGTGCGAGCGGCCCGGGAAGGGGCGCTGCCCGGTGAGCAACTCGAACGCGATGACACCCACCGCGTACAGGTCCGTCTGGGGCCCCACCGCCTCGCACAGGGCCTGCTCCGGGGACATGTACTGCGGGGTGCCGACGATCAGGTTCGAGTGCGTCTGGGGCGTGGTGCCGTCGGGCGCGGTGGCGCGCTTGGCGAGCCCGAAGTCGAGCACCTTGATGTAGTCGGAGCCGTTGGACTGCCGCACGACGAAGATGTTGCTCGGCTTGAGGTCGCGGTGGATGACCCCCATGGCATGCGCGGCCGAGAGCGCGTCGAGCACCTCGCACAGCAGCGCGATGGCCTCGGAGGGCGGCAGGGGGGCGCGCTCACGGATGAGCTCGTTGAGGGGCTGGCCCTCGAGGTACTCCATGACGAGGTACTGACCGACGCCCGGCTGGTGGCCGAAGCCGTGGATGTCGATGACGCCGTGGTGGCGGATGGCGCCAGCGGCGCGCGCCTCGCTCAGCAGGTCGCGCGCGTGGGGATCCCGCGCATACTCCTCGCGGATGAACTTGATGGCCACCTTGCGGCCGATGGCGGCGTGCTCGCCCTCGTAGACGACGCCCATGCCTCCGCTGCCGATGCGCTTGCGCACCACGTACTCGCCGAGCTGCCGGCCCACCAGTTCGTCCTGCTCCGGCGCGGAGCCCGAGGGCCTCGCGGAGCCCGGGGGAGAGGGGGACGTGGCCGTGCGCGGAGCGTCATCGGGCCGGGGCGTGGGGCTCGGGAGGACGGTCCGGGTGCTCTGCGCCGGCTCGGTGCCGGGCGCGGGGGTTGCGTCGTGCGGACACGCCATCGCTCCCTGGGGCAGGGGCTTGCCGCAGGTTTGACAAGAACGGAGGGCGTGGACACTCATCGGGCGCAATCGCTTGCGCCACGAGTCCTACCATACCTCGCTCGGGTTCTGGCACTGGTTGGCGGGGCCCAGCACCCATGACACTTCCCGAGCGCTCCCAGAGCGTGCGTCAGGGCGAGCGCCTGCGCCGCGACAGTCCCAGGACGAGCAGCGCCCAGGGCCACGAGGAGGAGAGCGAGGGAGCCGCCGCGCAGCTCATGCTGTAGTAGCCGCGTTGGACGGTGGCGAAGGACACCTCCAAGGACGGTTCGCTGGTGTTGCCCGCCGGGTCCGTGGCCGTGGCCTTGGCCGTGTGGTTGCCCCACGTGAGCGAGGGAGACGTGGACTCCCAGTACCCGCCCTCGTTCGCCAGGCGCTCGTCGATCTGGACGCCGTCGACGAAGAGCTTCACCGTGCTGCCGGGCTCGGCCGTGCCCGAGAGGATGGGCCGGGCGGTGAAGAACTGCTGGTGCGGCGTGGGCACCTGGAGCTCGGGGCGCCGGGGCGGCTGGGTATCCACCGTCCAGCGGTACACGGCGGCGATGGGATCCTCGTTGCCGGCCCTGTCGGTCGCCTTCACCTGGAAGGTGTGCTCGCCCTCGGTCAGGGAGGCGGAGTCCCACGGGGTGGAACAGGCGGAGTAGGCGGCCTCATCCAGGCTGCACTGGAAGGTCGCGCCCTCCTCCGAGGAGAACACGAAGTGGGCGGACGTGAGGCGGGTGAAGGCGGGGGGCGCCCGCGTCTCATCGATCACCGTGTCGGGCTTCGTCCGGTCCACCGTCCAGCGGTACTCGGCGGGAGTGGGGTCCACGTGGTGGTCGGGGTCGAGAGCGCGCACCCGGAAGAGGTGCTCGCCCTCGAGCTGGCCCGAGTAGTTCATGGGGCTGGTGCAGCCGCTGAAGGGGGCTCCATCCAGGCTGCATTCGAAGGAAACGCCCGGCTCCGAGGAGAACGAGAAGGCCGCCGTGGAGAGCTGGGTCACCGGAGCGGGCGCCGCGGAATCCAGCGCGGTGTCCGGAGGGTGCGGTTGATGATGGAGACCACCCGGCTGGAGGTCCGCCCCTGGGTGGTGACGTTGAGCAGGTAGTAGCCGTTGGGGACGTAGGGGAGGGTCGCCGAGACGGACGTGTCCGAGAAGTCATGTCCGAACAGGGGCACCCACCAGCCGCTCTCGACGGAGCTCAAGGAGAGCAGGGGCGGGGCGCGGCGGAAGACCGGGTCGTGCCACTGCCCGCCTCGGAGCCGCCCCGGAAGCGCTCGCCCGTCACGGTGATGGAGAAGCCCTGCTCCAAGGAGAGGGCACTCACGCCGGTGATGAGGGGGCTTCGCGTCGCGTCTTCCGAACCCGGGTACAGCTCGGCGGAGGGGGCACCGCTGCCCCCGTGCATGGTGCCGTTCACCACGAGGACCCTGCCGCCCGGCAGCAAGAGGGCCGAGTGATTGTCGCGGGCCTGGGCCAGCTCGCCCGTGAGGGACCAGCGCCCGAGGACCGGGTCATACACCTCGGCGGAGGCGAACGACATGCCTCCGGCGTTTCCTCCCACCACCAGGACCTTGCCACCCGGCAGCGCGGTGGCGGTGTGCGACAGCCGGCCCATCGACAGCGAGCCCGTGGCGCGGCTCCCGGTGGACGGATCACGGGGATCATAGAGCTCGGCGCTGGCGAGGACGGTGCCGCTTCCATCCTTTCCCCCCACCACGAGCACCCTGCCATCGGGCAGGAGGGTGGCGGTGAACGCGTCGCGGGCCCGCAGCAGCGACCCCGCGGAGGTCCATTTCCCGGTGAGTGGGTCGTACACCTCGGCGGAGGTGGGGGCGAGCGGGTCCTCTTGACCGCCGAGCACGAGCACCTTGCCCTCCGGCAGCAAGATGGCGGTGTGGAAGACGCGGGTCTGTTTGAGAGAGCCCGTGAGGGACCAGGTCCCGCTGGCCGGGTCATACAGCTCGGCGGAGGCGAGCCGCGCACTTCCGCTGTTGCCACCCGTCACGAGCACCTTGCCGTTCGGCAGCAAGGTGGCGGTATGGCCAAAGCGGGCTTGTTTGAGAGAGCCCGTGTAGGACCAGGTTGCGCTGGCCGGGTCATACAACTCGGCGGAGGCGAACAGCGTGGTCCTGCTGCTGCCGCCCACCACGAGCACCTTGCCGTTCGGCAGCAGGGTGGCGGTGTGGAGGTCGCGGGGCTGTTTGGGCGAGCCCGTGAGGGACCAGGTCCCACTGACCGGGTCATACAGCTCGGCGGAGTAGAGCACGTAGGGTCCCACGGCCGCGTGTCCGCCCACCGTGAGGACCCTGCCGTCGGGCAGCAAGGTGAGTGTGTTGTTCGTGGCGGCATCGGACACGGAGCCCGCGGAAGACCAGGTCCCGTCGGCCGCGGAGTAGACCCAGACGGACTCCGAGGAGTTGAAATAGGGCACGTACCAATAACTTCCGCCCACCAGGAGGACCTTGCCGTCGGGCAGCAGGGTCGCGGTCTGGTCGAGGCAGCCGGGATACAGCGAACCCACGGAGGACCACGTCCTGGCCGCCGGGTCGTACACCTCGGTGGTGCCGACGTTCTCATAGCCTTCCGTGTTGAACCCACCGGCCACGAGCACCGTGCCATTTGGCAGCAAGGTGGCGGAGTGGTGATCGCGCGCCTGCGTCAGCGAACCGGTGGCGGTCCAGAGGCCGGTGGCCGGGTCATACTCCTCGACGGAGGCGAAAGCGGCGCCGCGGGTGTGGTCCTGCCCGCCGACCACGAGGAGCCTGCCATCGCGCAGCGGGGTGGTGGTGTGGTGGGCGCGGGCCCGCGTCAGGGCTCCCGTGGGGGACCGGGCTCCCGTCTTCGGGTCGTACACCTCGGCGGAGTCGAGCGCCTCGTTGTCTTGCATCCCACCCACCACGAGCACCTTGCCAGAGGGCAGCGGGCTGGCGGTGTGGTGGGCGCGGGCGTGCGCCAGCGCCCCCGTGGAGGACCGGGCTCCCGTCTTCGGGTCGTACACCTCGGCGGAGGTGAGCGCGGAGTCACCCTCGTTGCCGCCCACCACGAGCAGCTTGCCGTTGCTCATCGAGGCGGTGTGGCCGGAGCGGGCCTGCTTCAGCGCACCCGTGGGGACCAGGCTCCGTCTTCGGATCGTACACCTCGGCGGAGTCGAGCGCGGAGTCACCGCGGGTTCCGCCCACCACGAGCACCTTGCCGTCGGGCAGCAGGCTGGCCGTGTGGTCCGTGCGGGCGTGCACCAGCGCACCCGTGAAGGACCAGCTCCCGGTGGTCGGGTCATACACCTCGGCGGAGTCGAGCGCGGTGCCGTCGAAGTCTCCGCCCACCACGAGCACCTTGCCGTCGGGCAGCACGGTGGTCGTGTGTCTGGCGCGGCCTTGCAACAGGAACGCGACCCGATCCCAGCCCGCCGCGCCAAGGGGGTCCGTCCTCGATGCGGAGACCCGCGGCACGGGCGGGTTCTTCACCCGCATGTCCTCGTTGCGCAGGGGGTCGGGGGTCGGATCACAGGCCAGCAGCAGGCACAGGAGCAACGAGAGGCGTCGCGATTCGCAGGGCTTCATGGCGGCGGGGAGGGTCACTCGGCGGGAAGTGGGGCAATATGTCATGAGACGAACGATTCCCGTTCGTCTGCCAGGACTCCGAGCTACTGGAGCCTTGACACGATGCAGTCTGCCGACCCCACCACGCGGGCGCTGTGCGCGGGTTCACCCGAGGGGAGTGAAGCCGATCACCCTGAGGACTCGGGCTTGTTTCCTCGCATGCTCCCGGGGCGGGTGTCGGAGCGAGCGCCCGCGCCGCGACCGGCCTGCTAGGCGCCAGAGCGCGGCTCTGGCTCCTGGAGGCGGGGCAGCAGCAGCCGGAAGGTGCTGCCCTGGCCGGGGGTGCTGCTCACCTCGATGCGTCCCCCCATGGCCTGGATGATGGACTGGGAGATGTTGAGTCCCAGTCCCGTGCCCTCGCCCGCGGGCTTGGTGGTGAAGAAGGGGGTGAAGAGGCGCGCGAGCACCTCGGGCGTCATGCCCCGCCCATTGTCTTCCACCTCCACCATCACCGGCCGGTGTCGCTCAGCCGCGACGCGATGCGGATCCGATTGCGCTTGGGATCGCTCTGGACGAAGGCCTGGAGCGCGTTGACCAGCAGGTTCACCAGCACCGGCCCAGGCGGGCCGGATTGCCCAGCACCTGCGGCACCGGTTCCAGCTCGAGCTCCCAGTGCGTGTGCTCCAGCAACTGGTGGCGCACCATGCGCAGCGCGCTGCCGATGACCTGATGGATGTCCATGGGCTCGGCCCGCTCGTCATCCGCGCGCGCGAAGGTCCTCAGGTCCTGCACGATGGTGCGCACGCGCCCCATGCCCTCGAGCGCATCGGCCACCGCCTCGCGCAGCTCGTCCAGGGACAGCCGCGAGGCGTCCTCCTGGGCGAGCTGCTCGCGCAGGAAGCCGAGGCTCGCGTTGACATAGGACAGCGGGTTGTTGATTTCGTGCGCGACGCTCGCGGCCAGGGTGCCCACGGTCACCATCCGGTCCGCCATCCGCAGATGGGCCTCCATGCGCTTGTGCTCGCTCACGTCGCGGATGACGCCCACGAGGAAGGGCTGGCCCCTGGCGCTGGTGAAGCGCGCCTTCTGGGTGACGAGGGTGCGGGTGCCCCGCGCGCCGTCCGTGTAGGTCTCCTCGTTCTCGTTGGACTGACCGGTGGTGAAGACCCGTTCATCCTGTTGCCGGAAGACGTCCGCCTCGTGGGGGGGCACGAAGTCATCGTCGGACCTGCCGAGCAGGCTCTGCTCGGGGACGCCCATGAAGCGGCGGAACGCCTCGTTGGTGAGCACGAACCGGTGTTGCCTGTCCTTCACGAAGACGGGCTTCTGGATGGCGTTGAGCGTCTTGTGCAGGAAGTCACGTGCCTCGTCCAGCTCGGCCCGTGTCTGGAGATGCTCCAGGGACGTGCTCGCCAGCAGGGTGAAGGCCCTGAGCCAGGCGAGGTCCGTGGAGGCCACCTTCAGGGGCGCGTCATGCATCAGGACCAGGGCCCCGAGCACTTCCTCCCGTGAATTCCTCACACTCATGCCCAGCACGCCCTGGGGGCCCAGGCGCCGCAGCCACTCATCCTCGGGAAACCGCGCGTGTGCGTCCTCGGGGCAATGAAAGACGTCCTGGCGCAAGACCTCGTCCAGCACGCTGCCCTGGGGCGAGATCGCGGGCTCCTCGTGGGACTGGCCCCGGCTCCAGAGCACGAGCGGGTGGAGCCGTTCCTCGCCGGGGCCGCGCCGCACGAGCACGGCACTGGTGACGTCGAAGACCTCGGCGACATGCCGGACGAGCCCGTGCAGGAGCGTGGGGCCCGTGCCCGGCCGACTCCTGGACAGCAGCACGTGGAGGGCTGCTTCCGACGAGACCCTCCGGGCGGCACCCTCTGGATTCTCGGACCCAGCGCCTCCGGACGCCGTCGTACCCATCAATCCTCTCCTTTGATTCTCAGTCGATACGGTGCCCCGGGCCGGGTGCTCGCGCGAGATTCCGGCCATAATGCCATATTCTCGCTTTGTTGGAAACCATGACCGCCTGTTTGTTCTCCAAGGAGAGACAAGGCGTGAGAAAGCCTGTGCCCCCCGGTGGAGAAGGCAGACACAATTCCACGAGATGTCAGGGATTGCCTGTCTGGTGGGCGACTCGACGAGAAGCGCGGAGAGACGGTGCGGCGGGGTCTTCTCAATGCGAGACGTAACCCAGGTGCCCGTCGGGACGCACCAGGAGCGAGCTCCAGGCGCCCAGGCCCGGCACCTCGCGCGACGGCTCGGCGGTGAGCTGGGTCGTCCAGCCGCTCCAGGACGCGGGCAGCTCGACGCGCGCGGAGGTGGGCCGGCGCAGCAGCAGCCACTTGCCCTCGTGCAGCAGGGAGTAGAGCGAGCGCGAGGCGCTTGCCCTGGGCGCAGGGGCTGGTCGGCCAGGCGCGTGCCTCGGACGGCGGTCTCTCCCTTCAGTCCCTCCGGGGCGGGGAGGGGCGGGGTGGGGTAGGCCACGTCGAAGGCGGAGATCTGCTCGGCGAGCAGCCGGTTGACGGAGGGCTGGGTGAGCAGCGCGGAGAAGGTGTCGCGCAGGGCCATTCCCGCCGGGTTCAACTGGGTCATGAGCGCCGTCTGGCTCAGCGTGTTCTGGATGAGCCGCGCGCCCACGGGGTGGCGCTCGTGGTGGTAGGTGTCGAGGAGCGACGCGGGCGCGAGGCCCTGCAGCACGCCCGCCAGCTTCCACCCCAGGTTCATCGCGTCCTGGAGCCCCACGTTGAGGCCCTGTCCACCCGCCGGCATGTGGATGTGGGCGGCGTCACCCACCAGGAACACGCGGCCCTCGCGGTAGCGGCTGGCCTGGCGCGTCTCGTTGCCGAAGCGCGACAGCCATGCCGGCGAGTGCATCCCGAAGTCCGTGCCCACCACCTCGCGCACCGCCTCCGCCAGCTCCTCCCGGGTGACGGGCTCGGACAGCGGGACGTGCTGGCGGCCGGAAGAGAACACCACGATGCGGTGATGGACGCCGTCTCCCAGGGGGACGAGCATCACGCCGCCGCTCGGGCGCGTGAGCGACATCACGGGCCGAGGGGCGGCTCCGCGAGGATGACATCCCCCAGCAACTGGGTGCTCGTCACGTCGGTGCCCGGGAAGGGGATGCCCGCGAGCGTGCGCACCGCGCTGCGCGCGCCATCCGCGCCCACCACGTACCGGGCCCGCACCTGGAACGTCCCCTCCTCCCGCTCGCCCTCGAGCCGCACGCCCTCGGCGTCCTGCCACAGCCCGCCGACGCGGTGGCCGCGATGCAGCGCCACGCCCACCTCCCGCGCGCGCTCCTCCAGGAGCGCCTCGGTGAGCGTCTGGGGGATGAACAGCGAATAGGGGAACGTCGTGTCCAGCGCCGAGAAGTCCAGGCGCGTGTCCAGCGCGGCGTAGTGCCCCGTCGGCAGGGGCGTGCCGCGCTCCAGGAAGCGCTCCGCCAGCCCCCGGAGCGCCAGGATTTCCAGGGTGCGCGGGTGCACGGACAGGGCGCGTGACTGGGCGATCCGCTCCTTCCTCCGCTCGAACACCGCCACCTTCACTCCCGCCAGGGCCAGCTCGCTGGCCAGCATCAACCCCACCGGGCCTCCGCCCACGACGGCCACTTCCACCTGCTCTCGTGTCATTGCTGCCTCCAATCTAACACCGTTAGTTTTGGACTAACGGTGTTAGGCTGTCAAGCGCGGGCCCGGAGGAGTCATGCGCATTCAGAGGGAGCGGGTGGTGCGGGAGGCGCTGTCGTTGTTGGACGAGGCGGGAATCGAGGGGGTGACGATGCGCAAGCTGGCGCAGCGCCTGGAGATCCAGGCGCCGTCGCTCTACTGGCACTTCGCCAACAAGCAGGCGCTGTTGGATGGGATGGCGGACGCGCTGGTGGAGCCGGTGGCGCGCGACGTGGAGCCCACGCGGCCCTGGGACGAGGTGTTGCGGCGGGTGGCGGGAGAGCTGCGGCGGGCGCTGCTGTCGCGCCGGGACGGGGCGCGCGTCTTCGCGGGCACCTACATCGTCACGGAGAACATCCTGCGCGTGAGCGAGGCCCTGATGGGGGCGTTGCGGCGCGCGGGCGCCTCGTCCCGCGTGGCCGCCTGGGGCAGCTTCTCGCTCGTCTATTACGTGATTGGCTTCAGCATGGAGGAACAGGCGCTCGATCCACGCTTCAACCCCGAGCCCGTGGACCTGCCCCGCGGCCGCGCGCGCTTCGCCTCCTTCCCCCAGGAGCGCTTCCCCCACGTGCTCGCGGCGCTCGACGACATCTTCGACACGGACCTCGACACGCGCTTCGCCTTCGGCCTCGAGCGGCTCCTCACCGGCCTGCGCGCCGATCTCCCCGGCGCGTCTTTGTCCTGATTCCAGCAGGAGCACGAAATTGTGATGACACGGCTTGTCGGTCATGCCTGCTTGGTGTATTGGGGCTGGATTTTTACACCCCCGACGTAAGGCGACCCCCGGCCCATGTCCTTCTCCTCGCACATCGAGTTCCAGGTCGATTCGTCCCCGCGCTGCCCGCGGGCTTGCTGGCGTTGGAGGCCCCGGGCGTGGGGGGCGGGGTTGCCCGGGAGTGGGAGGCGCGGGGCGTGGGCTTCCGGCGGGTGGAGGAGGTGTCCGTCACGGACTGCGTGGTGGCGCACCTGGAGGCGGAAGAGGTGGACGCCGTCTTCGGGATACCGGGGGGCAACATCGCGTCCTTCCAGCAGGCGCTGCGCCGGCATGGCGCCATCCGCTTCGTCATCGCCTCGCATGAGGGGGCGCGGCCTTCATGGCGGACGGCTATGCGCGCGCCACGGGCAAGCTGGGCGTGTGCCTGGTGACGGCGGGCCCGGGGGCCACCAACGCGCTCACGGGCGTGGCCTCGGCGCACCTGGACGGCGTGCCGCTGCTGGCCATCAGCGGGCAGGTGGCCACGGATCGCTTCGGCCTCAACGCCATCCAGGAGAGCACGGGCACGCACGGGGTGAACACGGTGGAGCTGTTCCGCCAGGCGAGCGCCATGTCGGCGGGCATCGTGGACGCGCAGAGCTTCCAGCGCCTGTTGGCGCGGGTGCTGCGGGTGGTGCACGGGCTGCCCGGTGGGGCCGCGCACCTGAGCATCCTCCAACATCGCGCGCCAGCGCATCCGCCACGCCCTGCTGCCCACCACCCGGGGCGCCTTCCGCGCGCGCCCGCCCGCGGCGGCTCCCGAGGATCTGGACGAGACCTTCCAACTGCTGCGCGCCGCGCGCCGGCCGCTCATCGTCCTGGGCTCCGGGGCGCGCGAGGCCCTGGGCACCCACGGCGAGGCCTTCACCACCTTCGTCTCCCAGCAGGGCATTCCGGTGGCCACGAGCCTGCGGGGCAAGGGGCTGTTCTCCGAGGACGAGCCGCTGTCGTTGGGCGTGCTGGGGCTGGCGGGCAGCCGACGCGCGGAGGCGTATGTGCGCGAGGGCGTGGACGTGTTGCTCGTGTTGGGCAGCCGGATGGGGGAGTGGGCCAGCCGGGGCTTCAACAAGCACCTGCAGACCATCGACCATGTCATCCAGGTGGATGCCCAGCCGGCCCACATCGGGCAGTTCCTGCCGGTGCGCCTGCCCATCGTCGCGGACGTGGGCTCGGTGGTGGCGGGCCTGGTGGAGCGGGGACGGAGGAGCGGGCCTCCCGGGGAGAGCGGCTGCGCGAGCGCTGGTCGCGGATGGTGGAGTCGCGCGAGCCCGTGCCGAGCCCCCGCGCGCCCCAGGCCGAGGGCATGGTCAAGCCCCAGCAGCTCATGGCCGAGCTGAACGCGCACCTGCGTCCGGACATGGACCTGTACATCGACATGGGCAACTGCACGGGCTGGGCCTCGCACCTGCTGCGGCTCACGCCCCCCACGCGCATCTTCTTTCCGTGCGGCCTGTCCTCCATGGGCTGGTCCTGCGGGGCGGTCATCGGCGGCAAGCTGGGCCGGCCGGAGCGGGCCGCGGTGGCCATCACCGGGGATGGCGCGTTCCTGATGAATGGCACGGAGCTTTTGACGGCGGCGCGCTACCGGGTGGGCACGGTGACGCTGGTGCTCAATGACAACTACCTGGGCATGGTCAACCACGGGGAGCACGCCCAGGACGCCACCGTGCCGCTGGAGGATGACTTCTACGGCCTGGGGGATCCGGACCTCGCCGCCTTCGCCGAGTCGCTCGGTGCGCGCGCGTACACCGTGGATGGGCCGGGGCAGCTCGCGGCGCTGCTGCCCGAAGTGCTGCGCCGCGCGGACGAACTGGGACAGCCGCAGGTCATCATCGCGCGCGTGGACTACCGCGAGGTGCCGCCGTACGGGGACCGTTTCGCCGCGGTGGCGTCGGACGGCCGGTAGGGACGCGCACCATGTCGAATGACTTCGCGCTGTTGGGTGTGGGCGCCGCGGTGCCGGAGCAGGTGCGCCACAATGACGATCCCCTCTTCGAGCCGCTGCGGCGCGCCGCCACCCGGGGCGGAGGGGAACATGCGCTCTTCTATGGCAACCGGGAGCGCCGGGTGTTGGGGCCCGGGGAGTCGTTGGCGGCGCTCACGGCGCGGGCGGGGCGGGCGGCGCTGGAGGACGCGGGGGTGCGGCCCGAGGCGGTGGAGCGGCTGTATGGCTACGTGTCCGTGTCGGAGTTCATCTCGCCCAACGCGCTCTACGCGGTGCACCGCGAGCTGGGGTTGGGGCAGGAGGCGCTGGTCATCCCGGTGCAGGCGGACTTCGCCAACTTCCTGATGGGCGTGGTGCTGGCGTGGGAGGCGCTGCGGGCGGGGAGCATCCGGCACGCGCTGGTGGCGGTGGGATCGGGGTGGACGCGCAACGTGGACTACGGCCAGGGCCATGCCATTGGAATCGGGGATGGGGCGGGCGCGGCGGTGGTGGGGGCGGGCGAGCGCCTGGTGCTGGTGGACTGGGCGGCGGACACCTTCAGCGGCGAGTACGGCGCCATGACCATGGCGTCGCGTCCTGGCTCGGGGGTGGAGCATCCCACGTATGGCATTGCGCCGGACGCGGGCATCCAGGCCTTCCTGTCCTCGGGGATGGATGGACCGCCGAGGCTCGTGGCGCGGTTGCTGGCCAAGCACGGCATCCACCGCGACGACGTCACGCTCATCTCCCACCAGGCCACGCGCAAGCTGATGGACCACTGGGCGGCGCAGCTCCGCCCGCGCGAGTACCTGGATACCTACGAGGACTTCGGCAACATGGTCCACGCCTCCCTGCCCGTGACGCTGGCGCGCTTTCATCGCGAGCTGCGCACGAAGTACTGGTGATGGTAGGGCTGGGTATTGGCGCGCACCAGTTCGCCCTGCTCGTGCGTGTCTGACCCCTGTGTCACCGAGGGGTGAAGTTCAGGCTTCCTCGTCGGGCAGGAGCGTGCGCAGGCATCGCCACGGTCTGCGGGAACGCACTGTAGGCGCCCGGGGGTGGCCTTGCCTGGGCGATGGAAAGGGGGTAGAAGCATGGGGCATGACGTTTCGAGTAGGAGTCTTCGGAATGACCTCCCGTATGATGGGGCTCGGCGTGCTGGTCGCCACACGGCGGTTCATGCCCAGGCAGTGGCTCCAGTTCCACCTCCAACTCCGTCCCTCCCAGTGCCTGTTCCCCGGTACGTCCCCGCGGGAGCGGGGCACCCATGGTGGGCCAGCCGGGCGAGCAACTCGCGCCCATCGACCGCTCGCCGAACACGCGAGTGCTTCCTCCGACAAGGGAGCCTGGACTCTGGGCTGCGGATGAGACGAAAGCGGTCAAGAAGCCTGTGCCGGCGTCCCCGCCAGACTTGGACGAGCTACTGGCTGCTCGGCCGAGTCCTGGTGCTCCTGAACAGCTGAGCTGTCGTCAGCGAGTCTTGCGCGCCTCCAAGAGTTCCGGCCAGGAGGAGACTCGACGCAACCTCCCACGAACCCCCAGGGAGTGCCTCACGGCGCGCCTCCTTCTCCATTGTGCGAACGCAGAGTTGATGGAGTTCATGGACCAAGCCGCGTTCACACCCCAGCTCGGAGGCACTAATCCGATTGAGGCACGGCGCCGTGAGGTCGAAACTGTCTTTTATTGGCAGTCGCGGCTTTGTGAGTCCTTCCGCAGCTTGCCGCAAATTGAGTTGCTTTACAGAAACATAGTCGCCACACTTGAGAAGCAATTCCGAGGTGCGAAATGAAGACCGTCGAGAGTGCGGTGTGGTTCTGCGAGAAGATCAAGGCCATTCGCGCTGCGGCGGGACATGATGCCGAGAAGCTTGAGGCGCTCTCACTGGCCCCGGAACTTGCTGCCGAGGTGGCAGACCGGTTTCCTGATGATCCCATTTTGGTTGCTCAAGTGCGCACAGCCATCGAGCTAGAACTTCCGCTCGCGAGAGTGGGAATCTTTCTATTAGATGGACCACCGACGGACGAGCAGATAGCGGAATTGCAGAGACGCAATGGGTCGGGGTAATCCTTTGGGCGCGAGGCGACCCGCCGCAATCCACGGCGGCAGGTCCTGGAGGCCCATGCCGGAGGCGGCACGAGCGCGTGGGGCCGCGCATCATTTTCCTGCTCCGCACGCTGTGACCGGTGGGGCCCCCAGCGCCCGGCGACAATGGCACCGTCAGGGGAAGACGACCTTGGGCAGGGTTAGGGTCCGGCCTCTCGTACCCGTGAGCGTCAGCGTGGCTTTGCCGAGGGTGAAGTCCGTGGGGTCGAACTCCACGAACACCGGCAGCTCTTCGCCGGGCGAGAGCGCGCCGACTTGCCGGTGACGAAGGGCATTCAGGGTCTCCCCCAGTTCGTTGACGAGCGTCGCGTTCTCCAGGCTCCACGGCTCCGGGCCCCGGTGGATGAGCATGACCTCCACCGCGATGTTCGATCTCCCCCGGTAAGTCACTGCGTGCAGCGCCCCCAATGCACCGTCCGGTGCCAGGGGGACGTCAATCCGACGGGAAGTGATTCCATTCTGGCTCAATTGCCCACCGGCGTAGGCTCCGCACAGTCCCGTGGGCCGGGCGAGCTGTGCTCGCATTCGAATTCCCTCCTCCTCGAGTGCGGCGTTCTCCGCGTTCAACCTCCTGTTGGCCAGCAGGGCTTGACTCAAAGCATCGTTCATGGACTGCCAGTTTCGCTGGTTGTAATTCACCTCGATCTGGTGTGACCCATGGCCGGGGTGTGCCACCAGCACGAAGGTCAGGTTCTGGCTCGTCTCACCGACTCCCAGCACCGCGGTCAGCCGTAAGGTCTCTCCTGGTCGCAGGTCGCGCGGCGGGATGAACGCGATGCCCGTCCTCCCGCGAGTGATCTCGACGAATCGGACCTCCTCCTGTAATTCCACCACCACGGGATGATCGAAAATCACTCCCGTCAGGGTTCCAGGACTGACGCAGATGCGCGGCGGGGACAGCACGGGAGGAGATAACTCGAGACGCCGGATGTCTTCGCAGTCGTCGCTCGGGCGCTGCTCCGTAGGGGATGCAAGGAGCGGCGATGACGCCAGCAACCAGGAGGCGAGAAGCGTGAGCATGGGGGCACTCCACCTATTGGTTGTCCATGCTCTCGGGAGCGACGTCTGCGCCTGCGGAGATGCTGCTGAGGCGGGCGACCGTGCGCGTGCTTCCTGGCTGCATGGGAACACCAGGCCCATTGAAGTCCAGGTCGAGGCAGATGGGCAGGCGCTCGCCGGAGGAGAGGAGGGCCTCCGTGAACCTTCCATAGACACGGTCCTTTCCGAACCAGGTGCGCCCGAGCAATGGAGTGTGTGCGGGAATGTCTCCCCAATTCTGGATGAGTTGGGCGCGGAGGGGCGCATTGTTATGGACGATAGCGCTCCTATCCGCCGCGACTTCGAAGAGAACGCTGGTGCTCCTCAGGGTGCGGTAGGCCTTATAAGTCTGGGCCGCGCCCGCCGGGCAGGGGATGGGCGGCGGAGGCGGGTCCACGACGGGCCGCGGCACGCTCGCGCAGCCGATCCCGACACAGGCGGCGAGGCCCGCCGTGGCGGTGAGGGGCGCGGGACTTCGGAGACTTGAGCATGGGAGGGTCCTCTCGGAGCGTCGCTTGGGCGACGAGCGCGGGGGAAGATGACCTCGAAGGTCCCGCGCTGTGCCCAACTTCACCCGTAGGTGGCGCGAGCGCCAATTCCTGGCGCTGGGTGCCCTGGGACGGGGGGAGGGGAGCGAGCGACTCAACACGTGGAGTTGGGGGGCTGTTCCTGCTCCAGAACAGCACGCCCAACACCCCCATCAGCACGACGAGCCAGGCGCCGGGCTGTCCGCGGCGGGCCACTGCTTCCCGTTCCGGGGGCACCCGGACCGAGGTGACCGGAGTGGGCGGCTCTGGAGGGCGGGGGCTCGGCGCGAGCGGCTGGGGCGGGACGGGCTGCAGGGGCACGTCCCAGGTGTCATCGGCCCGGGCCAGCGCCTCCAGGAGCGCCTCCGCGAGCGCCTCGGGGGTGGGGTAGCGCGCCGAGGGCTCCTTCTCCAGCATGCGCAGACACACGTCGCCCAGCGCCCGGGGTACCCGGGGATTGACGTCATGCACCGGCCGGGGGCCTGCTCGAGAATGCGCTGGGCCAGCGGCCCGCCGCGGTCCCCGAAGGGCAGCTCGCGCGTGAGCAGCCAGTACAAGGTGACGCCCAACGCCCACAGATCGTCCGAGGGCGTGGCTGGGTAGTGGCCACCGTCCCACTCGCGTGAGAAGCGCAGCATCTCGGGGCTGCGGTACTCGCGCGTGCCCGGCGGCATGCGCTCTGTCAGCCGTGGTGCCCCCTCACAGCGCGCGGACCCGAAGTCCACGAGCACCGGCAGTCCGTCCGCCGCGCGCATGACGACGTTGGACTCCTTGATGTCCCGATGCACCACCCCCACCGCGTGCACCTGGGCCAGGGCGCGGGTGAGTGGCAGCAGCACCTGTCGCACCAACTGCCGGGCACTCGGGTTGTGCTCGTGCGCCCAGACATCCAGGGCGAGCCCCTCGACGAGCTCCAGGGTGAGGACGAGGAAGTGCGGCCGCTGCTCGGGCCACAGTCCATAGCCGAGCAGGCTCACCACCTGGGGATGCCGCACCCGGCGCAGGGCATCCACCTCGCGCTCGCCCCAGGCGTCGCGGGGCACCAGCTTGAGGGCGACGCGCTGGTGGCCCCGGTGGGCGAGGTACACGGTGCCCGAGCCGCCGGTGGCCAGGATCGCTTCCAGGGTGTAGCCGGCCACCTGCGTGCCCGGCTCCAGCGCGAGCCCGAGCGGCTCGCCCCACGACGCGCTGCTGTCCTCGTACATCCAGTCGCACCTCCAAGAGGACTCTGAGACTACCAGTCAGATGAACCCGAGACCCGATCCTGGCAGGTGGGGTGCGCTGGCCGGACATGAAAGGGTCTTGACCTCTCGAGTTGGAGTCTCCAGCATGACCTCTCATGGGGCATGACGCCGCCAGGCTCTTTGTACCAGCAGCGACAGGCATCGTTGGAGAATGAGAGCATTTCCGGGACGAAGTCCAAGCAACCGAAGTCCGTCTCGTGGCCGCGCGTTGAGTTCACAGGGCCTGTGCGAGAAGAGTCGTCACCATGCTCCTGAGCCTCTCCAGGAGATGACGTTCATGCGTCCTCGTCGGGCAGAAGAGTGAGCAGTAACTCGTCGTCGGGGCCGAGCGGGCGCCAGCCGGGTGGCGGCGGTGTAGCGAGGAGGGCTGTTCTGACTTGCCTGACACGCTCCTTATGGGGTTCTGGGGTGTCGGCAATCCACGAGCCGAGCGCCTTGGCAACCTTGAAGCGGTTGGCGTCATCCAGCACGGCTGGCCAGCCGTTGGGAAGACACTCGGACAATTCGCGTACAAGCACATCACGCACAAAACGTGTGACCTGCTTGCGCCGCTCCGCCTCGGCGAGCAATCCGCTCAGCACCTGCACTCCGACGACGTCGTCCTCGCCAAGCTCCTCTGCTAGCGCCACCAGCGAGGCAGTGGGGTGGGCGTTCGCGAAGGCGGTGAGCGAATCGTAGCCGCGCTCACGGATCCGCTCGTACAGGCGGCCCTTCCAATTCCCCTTCCAGGAATGGTCCCAGCTCATAGTCGTCTCCAGGAGATGATGTTCAGGCTTCCTCGTCGGGTAGGAGCGTGCGCAGCAGTTCGTCGTCAGGGTCGAGCGGGCGCCACCCGGGCGGCGGTGGTGAGGCGCGGAGCGCTGCCCTGGCCTGCTTGACACGCTCCTTATGCGTTTCTGGCGTGTAGGTCGTCCAACGGGCGAGTGCATGCGCGAGATCGAAGCGAGTCGCATCGTCCAGCACGACGGGCCAGCCGTTCGGGAGATGCTGAGACAGTTCACGCACGAGTTGCCCGCGCACCAAACGCATGACCTTGCGGCTTCGCTCCGCTTCGGCGACCAACCCGCTGAATACCTGCACTGCCGCGATATCATCCTCGCCAAGCTCGTCCGCCAGTGCCACCAGCGAAGCGGTGGGACGCGCCTCGGCGAAGGCGGTGAGCGAATCATAACCGCGCTCGCGGACTCGCTCATACAGGCGTGCCTTCACGTCTCCCTGCCAGGCATTTCCGTCGCTCATGGTCCTCTCCAGGCGGTGAAGTTCAGGCATCCTCGTCGGGTAGTAGTGTGAGCAGCAGCTCGTCGTCGGGTCCGAGCGGCCGCCACCCGGGCGGAGGCTGCTTGGCGAGGAGGGTTGTCCTGACCTGCCCGGCGCGCTCCTTATGGGTTTCCGGGGTGTAAGCAATCCACGGGCCGATCGCCTTGGCGACCTTGAAACGGTTGGCGTCGTCGAGCACGGTCGGCCAGCCATCGGGGAGACTTTGAGACAACATGCGCACGAGCACACCGCGAACAAAGCGCGTGACCTGCTTGCGCTGCTCCGCCTCGGCGAGCAATCCGCTCAACACCTGCACCCCGGCGACGTCGTCCTCTCCAAGCTCCTTGGCCAGAGCCACCAGCGAGGCGGTAGGACGCGCTTCGGCAAAGGCGGTGAGCGAAGTGTACCCGCGCTCGTGGACTCGCTCATGTAGGCGAATCCTCCAGTTGCCTTCCCAGGAACGCCCACCACTCATCGCCCTCTCCAAGGGATGAAGTTCATCGCGAGGTTGTACTCCTCCATGCGCTCCGCGACGATGTCCAGCACCCCGTTCCGCGTCAACATCCGTCCAGCCGTTACCTCGGCTTCGTGCAGTGCATCCATGAGCATTCGGTTCCATTCACCGGGCCATTGGCGGCCCAGCTTCCAGTTCCCACCGCCGTGGATGGCCTCGTGGTGTGCCTGCTGCATCTCGACGCAGAACTGGTCGATGTCCATCTCGCCGGTGAAGCCTCGCTTCTCGAACCACTCGCGGAACTTCTGGACGGTGGCCGTGAACTCGCCGGTGAGGTGGGCCACCAGCATGGGGACGGCTTGCGCCGCGGCCTCCACCTGTCCGGGCTCCAAGGTGGAGAGCGCCGCCAGGGTGGGCTCAAGCCTGTGCTGCCAGCGTCCCAGGTCCGCGAACATGCGCTCCACGCTGTAGAAGTGCTGGGTGCACACGGTGTCGGCGAGGTGGAGCAAGTCGATCCAGACGGAGACAAGGAGCGAGCCGAGCAGGGCCGACTCGAGCCGAGGGCCGGCCAGACGCAGCAGGGCGAGCTGCATGTCCGGGTCTTCCACCTGCGAGGCGGCGGTGGCTAGTCGTGTGGCTGCGGAGAGCTGGGCGTCCATCCACCGTAGTTGCCGGGCGCCGTCATCCGCGTAGCGGACGAAGATGCTGTGGCCACCGCCAAGGCCCCGCCCAGGAGCCTGGAGTCTGGAGAACTCGGCGGAGAGGCGGCGGGTGGAGCCCGACACGTCGAGAAGGGCACGGCGAAAGGCCAGCTGGGCGGCGAGGGCGCCCTGCCGCGTGGCTCTCTCGGAACTGTTCAGGACCACCGCCGTTGACTCCTGCCGGGAGGCCGGGCGACGGTGTGGCCGCAGCGGTGCTTGGGGCTCGGACGGTGAGGGAGGGCGCCGGGAGTGTCGACGCTGGACCCCGCTGCCGATATGGGCTGCGCCGTGTAACGCAGGCTCATTCCCCTACTGGGTGGTAGCGACACGCAGCCGGTGGACAGCAGGGCCAAGGCGAGCAGCCACAGGGCTCGCGACGAGTCATCACTGATGGTCCACCCCCAGACTCACGGAGGCGAAGGCCCCCCTGGCCACACTCTACTCCTTCTCGCGTGTGTCTCGCCCGTCGGACAGGGCGCGCACGAACTTCGCGTCGATGCCGTGGATGCGCAGCTTCACCAGCTCCTCCGGCGTCAGCTTCGCGTACCCCGCCTCGCGCATCTCCCGGATGAACTCCGGCGTCACCCCGTGGATGCTCATGGCGAGGAGCTCCTCCAGGTCCAGGGCCTTGTAGCCCTCGGCCGCCAGCGCGCGGATGCGCTCGGGCGTCACGCCATGGATGCGCGACTGGATGAGCTTCGCGAGCGTCAGCTTCGTATAGCCATGCTGGGCGAGGGCGTGGATGTACCCAGGCGTCACCTGGAAGATGCCCACCTGGACGAGCTCGTCCAGGGCAATGTCCTTGAAGCCGAGCGCCGACAATTCCTTCACCCGTGCCGGGGTGATGTCGAAGACGGCCAGCAGGTAGTGTTTGTCCGGAGCGATGGCCGGATAGCCCAGCGCGGCCATCGCTCGGACGTAGTCCTCATTGGGCGTGAAGCGCAGGTGTCCCGCGCCCTTCGCGTCGGAGAATCGCCCCTCGAAGGAGAACACTCCCGCCTCTCGCTCGAGCCGGAAGGGTGCCTTGCTGCCGTCCGCGGTCGACAGGCCCTGGAAGGAGGTGAGGGGCACCGTCATGTTCAACTGCTGAGTTGTCTTTGGCTTCTCCGACGACGTGCGCAGGAACAGCTCGAGCGTGTCTTTCCTGACGTCGGCCGTCCAGGTGCCGGTGATCGACGGCTCGGCGAACACTGGAGCGGCGGCGAGGAACACCCACGTGAGCAGCGAAAAGACGAGGGACGAGACTTTCATGGGACGGACTCCTCCGGGCGGACGCCGCGATGGACCCGATCCAAAATACGAATTTCTTCGTAGATGTCAACGAAGCCCTTCGTAGATTCGAGGACGAGCTGACCGGCGACGGGGTGTGGGCCCGCCCAGGGCCTGTTTTCTCGGACGCCCCGTCCACACCGTGGAGCGCTTGAGAACGGTGCCCCGCGTGCCCAGGTTCCAACACATGGAACGACAACTTCGGACGGCCCCTGTTTGGATGTTGTTGCTGCTTGCCCCCGTGGTGGCCTTCGCGCAGAGGGGGACTCATACCGGCGAGATGCCATTGAACCAGCAGGTCTCCCACAGTCCCCTGTTCTGGGCCTGGGTGGTGATGCTCGCCGTGGCCGTGGTGGCCTTCGCGGCCTACACCGTGAAGATCTCCAGGAACCGGCGGCCCCCGGATCATCCCAGCGTCCCCTGATCCCACCCGTTGGGCGTGGTATGGGTCCCCGACTCCTGGAGATCCCCACCATGGCCAGACGCACCAAGGGGCAGTACTCCCCCTCGCTCTTCGACGTCGCGCAGGACATCGTCGGGGGCCTGCCGATCAAGCTCATCGAGCAGTGGCTGGGCAGCGAGCAGACCCACGCGGACGCGCTGCGCCTGCTCCAGCCCTTCCAGGTCAGGGGCTACAACGTCGTCTCGGACTCGGCGGGACTGACCCGCCTGTCCCGGCAGCGGGGACTCATCGAGATCCTGGCGCTCATCGATCAGCCCAAGCAGCTCGTCCATGGGCTGGGGACCGCGCTGGGAGGGCGGGGCGTGGGCATCTGGGCGGCCGACAATACCCAGATGTTCTACCCACCCTCGGTGGCTCCCGAGTCGCTCGTGTCCATGCTGTTGACGGTCCAGGACGAGGTCCAACGCGGCTGTCAGATCCGCATCGGCCTGGGCGCGCACTTCGGCGAGTTCTACGATCTCAGCGGGGGCTTGTACGGCGCGCAGTCCGACGCCATCGAGGAGCTGGCCGAGAACCATACCGAGGGCGGAGAAGTCGTCATCTCCCAGGCCCTGCGCGAACTGCTGCCGGAGGGGCACGCCTTCACCCTGGAGCCCAAGGAGGCGCCGCCCTCGCCGCTCGGCCCGTGCTGGAGGGTGGTGGAGGGCCCCGCCTGACGGACCTCCGGCGATCGAGCGAGCTCTATCCCATCCCGTACTCGCGGGCCTTCCACGCGGAGCTGCTCGCCTACCAGGCGCGCCTGGAGGACGTGGCCTTCGGCAAGCACCGGCCGGCAAGTACCTCCAGCACAAGACGGTCGTGCTCATCGAGCGCCAGGCCCAGCAGGCGGAAACACCCGAGCTGGCCCTGTTCGACAACCTCTCGCTGTCCGCGAGGATGAAGGACACGGGCCTGCGGCACCTCGCCTCCCACCAGGGCGAGGAGGTGAAGGTGGTGGGGCCCCTGGGCATCTACGTGTTCGACGCCATCCCCGCGGCGCTCGACTTCGCCCAGCTCTTCCGCCGCGAGCTCGCGCGCGAGGCCATCTCCTGCCGCATCGGCATCGACGTGGGGCCGGTCCTCCTGTTCGAGCTGCCCTCGGGAGGCCGGGACATCGCGGGCATGCCGGTGAACATCGCCTCGAAGCTGGCGCAGGACCTGGGCCGCCCGGGCGGGCTGTACCTGAGCGAGGACCGGCGGAGCACGTGGACCTGGAGGGCTTCACCGAGCGGCGCGCCACCGTCTCCGGCGTGGCGCTCACCTTCCACGAGGGCTGAGGCCCGGCGCGCCGTCCCCGCCGCTCACCGGGCGGGGGTCGCTCCCGGGGGTGCCTGGGTGGCGTCCATCTCCGCGAGCCCCGCGTAGACGGCATCCCGGATGGCGGCCGGGAACGCTCCGGACATGCCCTCGAAGGCCGTGTTCGTCAGCGCGACGACGCTCAGGCGCTGCTTCGGATCGACGAACCAGCTATGCCCGTAGGCGCCGCCCCACTGCCGGTGCCCACGGATTGGGGCGTGCCCGCCTTGGCGGCATCCACGAGCACCGAGGCGCCGAAGCCAAACGTCCACCCCGGGTTGTTGGGCATGTCCAGCGTGCCGATCTGGCCGGTCGACACGAGGGTGGCCGTCGCGGGCTTCAGCACCGGCGCGCCGCCCGTGCGCACCGCCTCCAGGAACTTCAGGAAGTCACCGGCCGTGCCCACCATGCCGGCGCCCCCCGAGGGAAACGAGCGGGCGTTGAACACCCGCCCGGGAACGAAGCGCACGCTACTGGCGCCCAAGGACACGACGTGGAGTTCGCCCATGCGCACCGGCTCGGGCTTGCCGTCCGCGTAGGGGGTGGCGAGCCGCTTGAGCTCCTTCACCGTGAAGCCGGTGTCACGCAGGCCCAGGGGACGGGTGACGAGCCGCTCGACGACCTTGGGCAGCGGGGCGCCCCCCGCGCGAGCCACCACCGCGCCCAGCACATCCGTGGCGACGGAGTACCCCCAGCGCGTTCCAGGCTCGTAGGACAGAGGCACCGAGGCGATGCGGCGGAGGTTCTCCTCAAGGGTCAGCCCGGGTGCATCCAGCCCGTCCGAGACGCCCGCGCGGTGATAGGGGCCGTCCTCCGGCTCCAGGATGCCGTAGCTGAGCCCCGCGGTATGCGTCAGCAACTGGCGCACCGTGATGACGGCCTCGCGTCCATCCGCGAGCCGTGGCCGGAAGTCGGGCAGCCACCGCGTCACGGGATCCTCCAGCCCCAGCTTGCCCTGGTCCACGAGCGCCAGCGCGGCCGCGGACACCAGGGGCTTGCTCATCGAGGCGAGCCGGAAGACGGCGTCCTCGCGCAGGGGGGTATGCGCCTCGCGATCCGCTTCTCCCGCGGCCCGGTGGTAGATGACCTTCCCATCCCGAGCCACCAGCACCACCGTGCCGACCACCCGCTTGTCGGCCAGCGCCTGCTCGATGACCGCGTCCAACCGCGCCGACACCGCGCGCTCCTCGGCGGCGGCCAGCCCGCTCAGCAGCAGCCCCAGCGTGACAGCGGTGAGCCGACTTCCCATCCTTCCAACCTTCGTGCGCATCGGCGAACCTCCCTATATTCGTAATGAACGTTCGGGAAATAGAGGCGGGTCAGGGGAATTTCAGAGTGATCGTTATGAAAAAAGCTAATCCCACGGAGGGCCGGGGCCGGGGTCGGCCACGGGAGTTCGATCGGAGTGCCGCGTTGGAGCGGGCCATGGAGGTGTTCTGGGAGCGGGGTTACGAGGGCACGTCCATCACGGATCTCACCGAGGCGATGGGCATCACCGCGCCCAGCCTGTATGGGGCCTTCACCTCCAAGGCGGAGCTGTACCGGGAAGCCCTGGAGCTCTACCAGCGGACACATGGGTCGGCGGGCATGCCCGCCCTGGAGGAGCCGACGGCGAGGGGAGCCATGGTCCGCGTGTTGGAGGGGGCCGCGCGTGCGTTCGCCGACACCCGGCATCCGCAGGGGTGCATGGTCTCGATGGCGGTGCTCAACTGCGCGACGGAGAACCAACCGGTGGCCCGGCACGTGGCGGGGATGCGCGAGCCTCGCTGGAGCGGCTCCAGGCCCGGTTCCAGCGGGCCATCGCCGAGGGCGAGCTGCCTTCCACCACGGATGCCGAGGGCCTCGCCCGGTTCTATGGCGCCATCCTCCAGGGCATGTCCGTGCAGGCCCGGGACGGCGCGAGCGAGGAGGAGCTGCGGAAGATCACCTCGCTCGCACTGAAGTGCTTTCCCCGGAGGTGACAGGTGGCGGTGCCGGAGCTGCCCAGCGGGTTCGCTCTTCGGGTAAAGGGGGAGGAGTTCAACAAGGACGGTCATTCATCGATGAAGCGAAACACTCGCGTTGAACCCCGCCCCGCCCCCTTCCACGCGCGCCTGACGGTGGGCCTGCTGGCGCTCTGCCTGGGCAGTGGCGCGTGCTCCGATTCCACGGATGCGACTGGCGGACGGGGCGCCAACGTCCCCTGGACGGAGTACCAGGCGGAGGACGGCAAGACGAACGCGACGGTGCTCGGCCCCAACCGGACGCGCTACGATCAGGCGTTCATCGAGGCCGAGGCCATCGGGCGCAAGGCGGTCCGCCTGGACAAGACGGGCGACTACGTGGCCATCACCGCGAAGACGGCGGCCAATTCCATCGTCGTGCGGCTGTCGATTCCGGACTCGCCGGAGGGCGGTGGCATCGACTCGACCCTGGGCCTCTATGTGAATGGCCAGCGCGTCAAGACGCTGGAGGTGACGTCGCGCTACTCGTGGGTCTACGGCGGCGAGGTGCTGCGCACCCCCAACACGCCCAGCGCCGGCGAGCCGCATGCCTTCTTCGACGAGACGCGGGCGCTGGTGGAGCCGATTCCGGCTGGCGCGGAGGTGAAGCTGCAGAAGGACGCCCGGGACACCGCGGCGTTCTACGTCATCGATCTCATCGACCTGGAGCAGGTCGCCGCGCCGCTGGAGAAGCCCGCGGACCTGGTGTCCGTCACCGAGTACGGCGCGCTTCCGGACGACAACGTGGACGACGGCGAGGCGATCCAGAACGCCATCGACGCGGCCGTGGGGGAAGGGAAGAAGGGGCTGTGGATTCCCCGAGGCACCTATCTCGTCAACGAGGTGAAGCAAGGCCAGCTGGGCCTGTCGCTCAAGGGCATCGAAATCCGGGGCGCGGGCATGTGGTACACCCAGCTCAAGGGCGCGAAGGCCACCTTCTATTGCTGGGGGGAGGGCGGCTGCCGCTTCTCCGACTTCTCCATCCTCGGCGAGGCCGACTTCCGCGACGACGACATCCCGAACAACGGCTTCAACGGTGGGGTGGGCAAGAACACGCGCATCGAGAACGTCTGGGTGGAGCACGTCAAGGTGGGCTTCTGGTGCGGCACGGACGCGGACCCCCACGGTACGGATGGGCTGGTGGTGCGCCACTCGCGCTTCCGCAATCTCTACGCGGACGGCATCAACCTGGCCAACGGCACGCGCAACTCCGTGGTCGAGCACTGCCACTTCCGCAACACCGGGGACGATGCCATGGCCATGTGGTCCAACAAGCAGGCCGGCGATCCCGCGAGCCACGACAACGTCTACCGCTACAACACGGTGCAGATGCCCTGGCGGGCCAACTGCTTCGCCATCTACGGCGGCTACAACAACACCATCGAGAAGAGCGTGTGCGAGGACGTGCTGACCTACTCGGGCATCCTCATCGACAACGAGTTCGACGCGCACCCGTTCGCCCCGACGACGACCCTCGAGGACATCTCCCTCATCCGCGCCGGGGGCGCCATGTTCGGCGGGAACCACGGCGCGCTCCGATTCTACACGCGCCAGGGCCCCGTCAACGACATCACCGCGAAGAACATCGACATCATCGATTCGACGTTCGCGGGCATCCAATTCCAGAATCACCCGGACAGCCAGGACTCCACGTTCTCCAACATCCTGCTCGAGAACGTCTTCGTCACCGGCTCGCGCACCTACGGCATCGAGGTCATCGACGAGGCGGGGGGACGGGCGAGCTTCGAGGACGTGGTGGTGAAGGACTCCGGGAAGGGCGCCCTCCACGCCCCGGGCGTGCCGGGGTCGTTCTTCGACAGGCGCTCGGGCAACATGGGCTGGTAGCGCCAGTGGCCGGGAGCACGGCCTCCCGGTCCGGCCTCCGTCGGGCCGACGGGGCCGCTTGTGTTTGACGCGGAGCGACAAGTGGCACGCACAGTCAACTCCGCAAGCGACCCGAGGCGCATCTGCCCACCGCTCGACATTGACTGACGCCGAATTCGTTGGGTTCGCCGGGGAAATTGGGGATGCTCCCGCGCGCGTTACCCCCACAGGAGGCAGAACCGAATGCGTCACGTGCTCATGGCGATCAGTGTCGCCGCCACCCTGGTTGTTCCCACCGTCGCCGCCGCGGAGACCGTGGCCATCTCTTGCGGCACCGTGGGCAAGGAGTTCGAGCTCTGCAAGCAGGGTGCGGAGGCCTGGGCCAAGAAGAGCGGCCACGAGGTGAAGCTCGTCAGTGGCTCCACGGATGCCAGCGAGCAGTTGACGGTCTTCCAGCAGCAATTGTCCGCGGGCTCCCCGGACATCGACGTCTTCCGGGTGGACGCGGTGTGGCCCGGCATCCTCGGGGAGCACTTCATCGACCTGAAGCCATACATTCCGGACGACGTGGTCAAGCAGCACTTCCCGGCCATCGTGGAGAACAACATGGTGAACGGCAAGCTCGTGGCGATGCCGTTCTTCACGGACGCGGGCGTGCTGTACTACCGCAAGGACTTGCTGGAGAAGTACAAGCAGAAGCCCCCCACCACCTGGCAGGAGCTGGCCACGACGGCCAAGCTGGTGCAGGACGCCGAGCGCAAGGGCGGCAATGACAAGATGGTGGGCTTCGTCTTCCAGGCGAAGGCGGCCGAGGCGCTCACCTGCAACGCGCTGGAGTGGATCGACTCCTTCGGGGGCGGGGCCATCGTCGGCAAGGATGGCAAGGTCACCATCGACAACCCGAAGGCGGTGGAGGCGCTGAAGACGGCGGCCTCGTGGATTGGCACCATCGCGCCCCAGGGCGTGCTCAACTACGAGGAGGAGGGCGCGCGCGGCGTCTTCCAGTCGGGCAACTCGGTGTTCATGCGCAACTGGCCCTACGCGTGGGCGCTGGCCAACTCGCCGGACAGCCCCATCAACGGCAAGGTGGGCGTGGTGGCGCTGCCCAAGGGCGGCGCGGACGGCAAGTCCACCGGCGCCCTGGGCGGCTGGAACCTGTCGGTGTCGAAGTACTCCAAGCACCCGGAGATCGCCGCGGACCTGGTGAAGTACCTCACGAGCATCGAGGAGCAGAAGCGCCGCGCCATCCTCGGCTCCTTCAACCCCACCATCGTCAGCCTCTACAAGGACGCGGACGTGCTGAAGGCCAATCCCTTCTTCGGCACGCTCCTGGACACCTTCACCAACGCGGTCGCCCGGCCGGCGAAGGTGACGGGGGCCAAGTACAGCCGCGTGAGCGCCGACTTCCGCAACACCGTGCACTCCATCCTCTCCGGCGGCGCGGCGCAGGCCGACGCCAAGGTGAAGGAGCTGCAGAAGAAGCTCGAGCGCATGGGCAAGAACGGCAAGTGGTGAGCCCGCCCCTGGCATGAAGAAAAAGGGCCGCCCCTGTCTCCAGGGGCGGCCCGATGTTTTTTCCGGGGCGAAGGCTTCAGGCTACCAGTTGTTGCCGCCGCCGTTGGTGACGGTGAAACCACCGTTGCTCTGGTTGACCACCTTGCCGCTGGGGGCGTTGTTCACCGTCACGTTGCTGAAGGTGGCGCCCCCCTTGGCCGTGGACAGCACCTGGATGCCGTAGGTGGTGGGGTTGGTGATGGTGATGTTATCGAACAACACGTTGGTGAAGGCGCCCCCGTTGTTGTTCTGGATGCTGATGCCCTGGTAGGTCGGGTCGACGATGTCGACGTTCTTGATGGTGATGCCGTTGGTCGGGTTCTGGTCGCCGCGCAGCCAGATGGAGCCGAACTGCTGACCACCCCAGTAGGTGCCACCGGTGCGGGTGAGCGTCAGCCCGTCGATCGTCGCGGACTCCATGGGGAAGGGGTTGAACTCGGAGCTCACCGTCAGGCCGGGGTAGGTGAAGACATCCGCGGCGGTGCTGTTCTCGATGCGGTTGCCGACGCCGCCGTAGATGGCGTAGGCGGCGGCGCGCCAGACCAGCTGGACGCTGCAGTTGCGGATGACGTTGTTGCGGTCCGGCTGCGGGTAGAGGTCGGTCGCGGACCAGATGGCGAAGGCGTCGTCACCGGTGTTGCGGGCGTGCGAGTTCTCGATGACGCTGTCCTTGGTGCCGTTGCACAGGTTGACGCCGTCCGCGCCGGTGTTGCGGATGCGCACGTTGCTGATGCGCAGGTTCGTCGACTCGGAGGGGCCGCCGACCCAGTAGCCGCACTGGACGTGCTCGATCCACATGTTCTCGATGACGGTGTTCTTGAAGGCCGAGTTCACCCAGGCCTTGCCCCTGGGTGCGCAGGCCGTCGGTGTTGCCGAAGATGGCGAAGTCGCGGAAGGTGGAGTTGTCGCCGGTGATGATGAAGCCCGTCTGACCCCAGCCCGCGTCCTCGGCCAGGCTCGCGTTGTAGAGCCGGGTGTGCCACAGGCCCGCGCCCTGGATGGTGACGCCCTTGACCTGGATCTTGTTGGTCTGGTCGTAGATGCCCGGCGGGATGTAGACGCCGCTGAACTTGCCGGCCTGGACCGCCCAGATGGCCTGGTTGATGGCGTTGTCGTCGGCGATGCCGTCGTTGGGGATGGCGGGCTCCCAGCCATTGCCCGCCTGGGTGACGTCGACGTAGCCCGCCGGCTTGGCGATGGGCGCCGCGACGAGCTCCAGGTCGATGAAGTCGATGGCGTAGTACGGGGAGGCGTCGCCCGAGTCCTTCTGCAGGCGGACGGTGGCGCCCGCGGGGATGGTGGTCTTCAGCAGCTTGCTGGACTCGTCGTAGATGCGGCGCGGGGCGCCCGCCGAGGGGTTGTTGTACTGGGTGTCATCCCCGCCGTAGATCCAGGCTTCCTTGGAGGAGAGGGTGAGGGTGTCCACCTTGCTGCCGTTGACGTAGAGGCTGAGGGTGGCCTGGGTGCCGCCGCCGTTGGGCGCGTCGGGGATGCTGTTGCGGACGACGATGGCGTTGGCGGGCGCGGTGGTGGTCCACTGCACGTAGTGGCCGGTCGAGCTGAGCACCACGGCCTTGCGTCCGGAGGCCTCGCCCGGGATGGTGCCGAGCGCGCGGCTGGGACCCTGGACCTGGGCGTTGGTCGTCCCGTCCTCGGCCTCGTACTCGATCCACGGCACGCGGGCGCCGCGGCCGACGTAGAAGCTGGAGTTCAGCGTGTTGTTGCTCTCCACCGCCTCGGAGATGGCGTTGGCGGGATCGATCGTCGCCACCAGCGTGTGGTTGCCGTTGGTGGCCGTCCAGGAGCCGCCGAGGCTCACGACGGCCGAGGCGCCCGCGGCGAGCGCCGTGGAGGTGACGCCCGAGAGGCTCGTCGTTCCGTCGATGGTCAGCTTGACGGCGGCGGAGCTGCCGGCCGCGTCGAGACCCTGGTTGGCGACGGTCACGTTGAAGGTGACCGGGCTGCCCGCGGAGGGGTTGGCCGGGCTCTGGGAGATGGACTTCACCACGAGATCCGGGCCGGGCTGCTGCGTCACCGTGAGGTTCTTGGTGGCGCTGTTGTTGGCGTCGTTGAACTCGGCGATGGTGTTGTCCGGGTCCACGACGGCGGTGATGGCGTAGGTGCCGTTGGCGGTGGACCAGGTGGCGTTGGCCGTCAGGGTGGCGCTCGCGCCGGCGGCGATGGACGTCGTGGTGGGCAGCGTCGAGGCGGCGATCTCCTGGTTGTTCACGCGGAAGGAGACCTTGTGGACGCCGCTCGGGCTGGCGGCCGTGCCGGTGTTGCGCACCACGGCCTTGAGGGTGATGGCCTCGCCTTCCTTGGGCGGGTTGCTCGCCGCGCTCCACTGGATGTCGGCCACGCTCAGATCGGCCTTCTTGGCGGCCGTGGCTCCGACGGTGATGTAGTCCAGGTTGACGTTCGCGATGTCGCCCGCGTCGTACTGGTAGGCGATCGAGTTGCCACCGGCGTTCAGGTAGAAGGTCTCGACCTTGGTGGCCCAGACGTCCCAGTTGCCGGTGGTGGGCAGGGCGCTCTGGGCGCTGCGCGTGCCGTTCACGTAGACGGAGAGGTTGGAGTCCGTGAAGCCGTTGCCATAGCGCAGGCCCACGTCATACCAGCCGGCGCTCGTGACGGAGACGTTGAAGCGGGTGCTCGCGCCCTGGGCCCAGTAGCCCTCCACGAAGCCCGAGCCGCTGTAGTTGGCGTGGTTGGTGGTGGTCGCCGCGCCGCCGCTGAGGGTCGCCGCTTCCGCCTCGTACTTGGAGCCGCCCGTGCCCGTCGACGTGTAGTTGGCGGTGAGGGTGGCCGCGGCCGCGGTCGTCTTGTACGTGGTGGACGCCGAGGAGATGTTGCCGAAGTTGGCCGCGACGCCACCCGACCAGGAGCTGAAGACCTGACCGGCGGGGGCGGGGTTGGCGGAGATGTTCACCAGGGTGTCGGCCGCGTAGGTGCCGCCGCCCGTGCCGTTGTTGACGGTCAGGGCATAGGTCGCCGTTCCACCGGACGGCGAGCCGAGCACCTGGAACTCCGCGATCTGCGCGCCGGGGGCGCCGGTGTTCGACGCGAAGCGCAGTTGGATCTCGCTCGCGGTGGTGGTCAGGGGAATGGTCACCTGATTGCCGCTCGCGGGGTTGAAGGTGTAGTCGGCCGCGGCCGCCAGGGTGGCGAAGGTGCCGCTCGCCGAGTTGCGCCCCAGCACCGTGATGTTCTGGGTCCGGGTGCTCCAGACGCTGTCCGGGTTGAGCTGCAGCACCACGGCACTGACCGTGTAGCTGGCGCCGAGGTTCACCGTCAGGGTATTGGGATAGGCATTGGGCGCGCCCTCCCAGTAGGTGCTCCGGTTGCCATCGTTCGCGTTCGCCGCGACATAAACCTGTGTATAACCCGAGGCCGTGATGCTCTTTCCGAGCGCGACGTTCTGGTCCAGCTTCGAAGCCACCACGCCCATGTCGGGGGGCGCGGACGGCTGCTGCTGGGAACCGCAGGCAGTCAGCATCTGAAGCAAAATCAATCCAGTACCGGGCCCGGTGCGGGCCCAGCTCGTTGCGTACCTGTCTTTCAACGCGACCTCCAGGGGTAAGGCAATCCGCCTGCTTTTATCCACCGGGTGCGTTGGAAAGTTGCTCGTCCGGAACGCAGCCTGTGTCCTTCAGCAGGCGCGATAGAGCATATAAATCATTTTTACGGGTTAAACGAGTTAGAACTGGAATAAATGATATTCCAGTGAGTGGGGAAATTTACGCTGGGATGGTTCGCATGCCTGTCGAGTTCATCCTGTCGTCAGGCGGGCGACATTCGCTGGGCTCGCCGCGACCGGGCCAGACGCAGCAGGCCCACGAGGGCCCAGGGCCACAGCGCCGCGGACGCCGCCGCCCGGCAGCCACAGCCCGAGGGGAGCCCGGCTCGCCGGGAGCGGGGTTGCCAGTGCCCGCGTCCGGGGCCTGGGTGCCGCCGTCCGGCTCCGTTCCCGCGTCGGGCGGGGCGTTGCCGCCGCCATCCGGCTCCGTTCCCGCGTCGGGCTCCACTCCGCCATCGCTCTCTCCCGGCGGCGCGAACGAGGACTGGGCGACGTAGATGGCGGAGCCCCATTCCTCCTGGTCGTCCTTCGGCGGGGCCAGTCCCGCGCAGAAGGAGATGTCCCCGCGGCTGTTGATCATCGGGGCGCCGCCGAAGACGGGGTTCGAGTCCGTCTCCTGGTCCACGCGCGCGGGGCCGAGATCCGAGGGGAGTTCATCGTGCTCCGTCACCACGGGCTCGAGGGATGCACCGTCGCTCACCCACACCGCGCGCAACCCGTCGGCGCGGAAGGCACGGAAGACGACGAGCCCTTGATCATTGATGTCCGGGGGGAAGAGCTCCAACTCCTTGATGTCCCCCTGGCCGTCTTGCGCGAGCGTCTTCAACTCGGCCCCATTCCAGAGGAGGAGCGCGGTGGATTTCCGCTTCGACGCATCGAGCACCGACGCCAGGAACGCGACCTGTCCGTGGTTGTTGAGCGCGGGTTGGACCGAGGCGAAGCGGAAGATGGATGATGAGGGATTGCGTCCGCGGGAGTCCGCGATGAGGTGGGACGTGCCATCCGGGTTCCACACGCGCAGCTCCTGGAACCACTCGGTGGAGTAGGGCTGGAGATCCACCGCGGCCACGATCTGTCCCAGATCGTTGAGGTTGGGCGAGTAGAGGTAGGTATAGGGGCTGGCCGCGTCGAGCTCGTGGTCCGTGGCGATGAGCGTCACCTCGTAGCGCCCCTCCCGCGGGGTGTACAGGACGTAGGCGTTGCCGATGCCGACCCGGGCGCGGGCCGCGAACTGCTGTGCCTCGTTGAGCACGAGGCTCGACCAGTAGGAGGAGCCCAGCGGCTCGCGGATGACACGGACCTGCTTCGGGTCGTCCACGTTCAGCAGGTAGATGCCATTGTCCGCGTTGGAGTCCGCGCCCGTGACGGCGAACACCACGTTGCCCCGTGAGTCGAGGCTGGGATCCCCATGCGGGCATCCTCTCCGATGCTCGGCAGGGTGTAGATCCGCTCTCCCTTGCCCTCCACGCCATACCAGAGACTCGGGGGGCCCTCGGGCGTGATGGCCAGGGTGAAGCCCACCCGCCGATCCTTCGTGAGGGGAAGCGTATAGCTGCCGGAGAGCAGGGCGCCCGGCTCCAGGTTGTAGGCCCCGGAGGCATTGCCCAGCATGTTGGTCCGGGCCTGGAGCTGGAAGGTGTACTCCGGCAGCGCGGCGAGGGCCGGCCCCGCCAGCAGGAGCGTGCCCAGGGCCGCGAACAGGGAATTCCGATCAACCAGCGCACCGCGTTTCATGGCGTTCCACCTCTTCTGTACGGGAACTCACTTGGCGCGCGAGCGCAGCCACTTCTCCAGGCCCACCACCGGCAACACCACCATTCCCGCGAGCACCGAGAGGCCGACATCCTCGAGCGACAGGGGGCGGAGCCGAAGATCCGTTGCATGAAGGGCACGTACATGAAGGCGGCCTGGAGCAGCACCAGAATCCCGATGCCCACGAAGAGGGTGTGGTTGCTGAACAGGCCCACGCTCCTCGAGGAGCCCGCCAGCGTGCGGCACAGCCACAGGTAGAAGATCTGGAAGCTGATGACGGTGTTGACCGCCATCGTCTGTGCATGGGCCAGGGCGCGCGTGGGCTGTCCGGCGCCGTCCTGGCGGTACGCCCAGAGGAACAGCCCGATCGCCCCCGCGGCCATCAGCAGCGCGACCAGGCCCGTGCGCATCACCACGAAGTGGCTGAGCACGGGCGCGTCCGGGGCTCTCGGTGGGCGCTGCATCACGTCGCGCTCACGCACCTCGAACGCCAGGGGCAGCGCCAGGGTGACGGTGGCCACCAGGTTGATCCACAGCAGTTGCGTGGGAAGCATGGCCATCAACGGCACCCACTTCCCCTCGACGTGTTGGATGGGGAAGAAGGCCACCCCGAACATGAGGATGAGCGCGAGGCCCAGGTTGGTGGGCAGCACGAAGGCCAGCGACTTGATGAGGTTGTCGTAGACGCGCCGGCCTTCCTCCACCGCCGCGACGATGGAGGCGAAGTTGTCGTCCGTGAGCACCAGGTCCGCCGCCTCCTTGGACACCGCCGTGCCGGTGATGCCCATGGCCACGCCGATGTTGGCCTGCTTGAGCGCGGGCGCGTCGTTGACGCCATCGCCCGTCATGGCCACCACCTGCCCCTTGGCCTGGAGAGCGCGCACCAGCCGCAGCTTGTGCTCGGGCGCCACCCGCGCGAACACGTTCGTGTCCGCCACGACCTCGGTCAGGCGCGTGTCGTCCACGGTGGACAGCCGCGCGCCCGTCATCCCCGGACGATCCGGGGCGTGGATGCCCAGCTGCACCCCGATGGCCTCCGCCGTGGCCTGGTGGTCGCCGGTCATCATCTTCACGCGGATGCCGGCGGTGTGGCAGGCCTTCACCGCCGCGAGCGCCTCCTCGCGGGGCGGATCGATCATTCCCTCCAGCCCGAGCAGCGTGAAGCCTCCCTCCACGTGCTCCATCCGCAGGTCGTCTCCGAGCGAGGGCGCGGCCTTCTGGGCCACCGCGAGCACGCGCATGCCCTGGCGTGCCGGGCGCTCCACCTCCGCCAGCACCGGCTCCGGGCCGCCCTCCAATGCGCAGCGGCGCAGCACCACCTCGGGTGCGCCCTTGAGGAGGATGCGCCGGCCCTCGGGCTCCCCCGCGTGGAGCGTGGCCATGAACTGGTGCTCCGACTCGAAGGGGATGGCGTCCACGCGGACGTGGCGCGCGCGCTCCGCCCCCATGCGCAGGCCGATCTTCTCCGCGGCCACCACCAGCGCGCCCTCGGTGGGGTCTCCCGTCATCTCCCAGCGGCCCTCCCGGGACTGGAGCGCGGCGTCGTTGCACAACGCGCCCGCGAGCAGCAGCGCGTGCACGTCCTCGGGTGGGTGCTCCACCGGCTGGCCCTCCACCTGGAGCTGCCCTTGAGGCGCATAGCCCACCCCGCTCAGGGTGTAGCGCCCGCGAGGAGTCCACACCGCCTGCACCGTCATCTCGTTGCGCGTGAGGGTGCCCGTCTTGTCCGTGCAGATGACGGTGGTGCTGCCCAGGGTCTCCACGGCCGGCAGCTTGCGGATGACGGCACGGCGGCCCGCCATGCGCTGCACGCCGATGGCCATCGCGATGGTGACGATGGCGGGCAGACCCTCGGGAATCGCGGCCACCGCCAGGGTGATGGCCACCAGCACGGCCTCGCTGAGGTCATAGCCGCGCACCAACCCCACGCCCAGGAGCACTCCGGACAGGACGATGATGGCGCCGGTGATGAGCTTGCCGATGTGCTCGAGCGCCAGGGTCATGGGCGTGCGCAAGTCGGTGGCCTGCGCCAGCAGGTGGGAGATGCGGCCCAGCTCGGTGGTTCCGCCGGTGGCCACCACCACCGCGGTCGCCGCCCCGGACGTCACCAGCGTGCCGCCGAAGGCCGGGCTCGCGCGATCCCCCAGCTCCGCGTCCTCCGCGACGGCGTCCACCTGCTTGCGCGAGGGCACCGACTCGCCGGTGAGCGCGGCCTCCTCGATCTGGAGGTTGCGCGCGTGCAGCAGCCGGAGATCCGCGGGCACCCGGTCTCCGGACTCCAGATGCACCACGTCTCCGGGCACCAGGTCCGCGGCCGGCACGGACTGCTTGTGTCCGCCGCGCAGCACGGGCGTGGTCTGCGGCACCATCTGGCTGAGCGCCTCGATGGCCTTGCCGGCGCGGTACTCCTGCACGAAGCCCACGAGCGTGTTGAGGACCACCACGGCGGCCACCACCAGCCCGTCCGTCACCTTGCCCAGGAGGACGGCCAGCACCGCGGACGCGATGAGCACCCAGATGAGGGGACTGTTCACCTGCCGCCACAGCAGGGTGAGCACGCCATCGCCCCGCTCGCGCTTGAGCACATTGGGGCCGTGGCGGGCGAGGCGCTCGCGGGCTTGCTCGTGCGTGAGCCCGGCCGCCGTGCTCTCCACCCGGGACAGCACGGACTCGGGGGGAGGGCATGCCAGGGAGCCGTGTGTCCGGACGTGCCCGGCGGGGGCCGGGTGCCCGTCTGCTCCTGGGACGTCGTGGGATCCTGCATCGCGCGCGCTCCTCACCCCGGGGAAAACCGAGGATGCCCTGGCTCCTGGAGCGGGTGCTACCAGGAGTTGGGTTCTCGTCGCGCGAGAGTGGACGCGGGGTGTCTACTTCCGGGTGAATGGGATGAGGCTGCGGGAGGCGAAGACGTCATCCTGGTTGAAGCGGACGATGCGACTGCGCTCCAACTCGGGGACGTCCCGGAGCAGCTCCGGATCCGAACGTTCGGGGCAAAGAAAACCCCGGAATCACTCAGAGAGTGACTCCGGGGCCTTGGCCAGGGTCGGACTTGAACCGACTACCTGCGGATTATGAGACCGCCGCTCTAACCAGGTGAGCTACCCGGCCATCAGGTAATGGCGGCGCCCTTGTACTTCTCCTCCCGCCCCCATGCAACTACTGAATCCGGGCGAGTGGGAGGGCTCGGACGCGCGACCACGGGCGGCTCTATACCACAGGGCTCGCCGAGGGCAACGAGAAGGTGCGCTCGTCGGGTGGGCCCTCTTCCGGCGCGGCTTGGCCGCCTGCGTGGCGCGTGCCCAGGAGGTCAAGGCCGCTGCTCCTCGGGTGGATTTGGAGGAAGACGAACCAGCCGACCAGCCAGCATGTCAGCGGGAATGCCCGCCAAGGCCCTTGTGCCGACGCATGGGCGCTCTTGATGAGCAGCTCGAATGACGCCGCCGAGAGCTGCGGACACCGGGATTGGTCAGACCAATCTGGAGGGGGCACCACCGGGGGCTGAGGTGGAGTTGACGCGCGACTATCTGCGCTGGTGCGAGCGCACTGGCAGGCCCGGAGACTGTCTCCGCCTGCTGACGGAGAGCCCCATCGTCAACGGGGACGGCCGTTTCGCCCTGGCCCTGGCCCTCGCCAAGGGGGCCGTGCTCGACGAGATGCTGGAGGCGCTCAAGCACATGGCCGACCCCCACGCCATGGTGGCGGCGGTTCTCTGGACCTGGACCACGTACATGCTCCTCATCTCGATTCCCGACGTGACGGTCTCGAAGGGTCTCGCGGCGGTGATGACCGCCACGCTTATCTCCTACGTGGGCGTCGACACCTTCTGGGGCCTCGTCGTGGGCTTCAAGCGGCTGATGGACGAGGCGGACCGGGCCGCCACGTTCAACGAGCTGCGTGAGGCCGGGGAGCGGTACGGGAAGGTCATGGGCCGCAACGCAGCGTGTGCGTTCGCCATGCTGGCCACGGTGGCGCTCGGCAATACGGCGACGGGGTTGGCGGCGAAGGTGCCGACGCTGCCCGGTGCGATGCAGGCGGCGGCGCAGGCGGAGACACAGGTGGGTATCCGCCTCGCGGCAGTGGGGGAGGTCGAGACGGTTGCCGTGAGCGCCGAGGCCGTCACCATCACCCTCGCACCCAACGCGGTCGCGATGTCGGCCGGAGATGGCCGAGGCAACGGTCATGTCACGGGCGAGTTGTCAGGAGGCGCGTCGGATATCCACGTTGACAAGGTGGTCAACAGCAACATGCCGCACGCGGCGGAACGTGCGGTTGAACGGGCTGGTTTCTCGAGCGTGCAGGATGCTCGCGCGGCCTTGCAGGAGTTCGGCCGACAGATCGAGAAGTCGGGGCTTCCGCCCGGAACCATTCGGGACACGGCTTACGCGGACCGCGTCATTGTTCCTGGCTTTGGCCGAGGTGGTGCGGTCGTCTATCAGCTCAGGGATGGTGTATTGAAGCTGAAGACCGTTTTGCAGTGGAGGCCGTAATGGGGCAGACGGATTCCAAGAAGACGCTCGGGCGCTTCGAGCTGCGAGTCTCCGAGGACGATCAGGACGTGGCCTATTTGCGCCTCCCGAGCCACCCCGGTGAGACGTGCAAGATGTCGAAGTCGATCAGGCTGGCCGAACTCATGGGTTCCTACACGGGCCCCGATGTGGTGCTCGACTTCGACCAGGATGGAGTCCTGGTCGGAATCGAGATCCTGGCATGATGCCCTGCCGATGATGACGCGCATGGCCCCGCTTTGAGCTGAGCACCCAGTGGTGGGCCTCTGCTGGCCGGGGGAATGAAATCGCCCCAGCCCTACTTCAGCTCCGGGTTCTCACCAGCCCCGGGCGGAAGCGTCTCAGCGGGAGGTGAAGGGCTGCCTCCATGGGTGGGGAGCTGTCCTGTTGGCGACGCGCGGAAGGACAACGGCCACCGGACACGGACAAGATGCTGAGCGGTGAACGACCCTTCACCAGGTGACCCTCCCGTACGATTCCATCCCCTGGACAGAACTGCTTCTCCTGCGAAAGCGTGAGATGGGCCTGCCCTTCGTCCTCTTGTTCAGAGCCCGAGAACTCATCGGCACCGAAGAACAGAATTGATGCATCGGGCCCCTGTGTCGACCATGTGCGTCGTAGGGACGGGTAGGCCTGTGTGCTTGCTGTAGGGGATGAAGTTCTCGTCGTGAGCTGAAGTTCAATGCTGCATGAGGAGCGGAGGCGCCGCCGCGTCATGCGGGCGGCTGCCGCTCTGATTTGCTGATCGAGTTGAGCGAACGCACGAAGGACACACGCGTGAGCCAATTCGGCATGGGGCTGGGGAAGATGTCATGAAAGCAAAGCAGGGGTTGATGGTGTTGGGAGTCGTACTCTCCGCGGGTTCCGCGCTCGCGGTCCCCAAGACGATGACCGAGGCGCTCCCGCAGGAGAATCGGGTCCTCCTCAAGTTGGCCGAGACGGATCAGGGCAAGAACGCGCTGAAGTTCATCCTGAGCCTGGGCACCTACCAGGATCACGCGGATCCGACGAAGTTCTATTACTCGCCCACGTTCCGGGTGTCACCCAACCCCGCGGGCGCGGCGACCGTGGTCGCCAATGACGCGGCCGTCGCGCGTCGCAGCGAGATCGACACCATCAGCAAGGAAATCAGCCTGCTGTCCACCGAGGAGTTCATGGCGATCCGGAGGGCCTACTCGGTCCTCACGGCCAAGCTCCAGGATCCGAAGTTGACCCAACAAGAGCGCGATACCATCAACGCGGCTCGGACCAAGCTCGCGGCGGAGTTGGAAGTCCTCAAGAACCGCGCCCAGAACAACGAGAGCGAGCTGCCCGCCTACGTGCTGAACGCCAAGTACGGCCGCATGGCGGATCTCTTCGGCCTGTCCGGGTTCCCGATCTCGTCCGCTGACGTCAAGGACGTGTCGGTGCGCACGAAGCAGCTTGGAGATCTCAGCCAGTCCAATGGTGGCATCTTCTCCGGCAACGTCTACTCGGGCTTCACCCCGGAGGAGATCGAGTACCTGAAGTTCTACAAGCAGGTCCGGGCCGAGCTGGGGCTGTACCGGTGAGCCCGGTCAAGCTCCCCATCCAGAGCATTTCGTACTTCTCGCTCGCGGAGACCATGACCGGGAGCAATGATCAACAGCGTATCGGCGTGGCGCTGTTCCGCTCCATGAAGGGGAGCGGGGATGGCTCCTCGGGGACGTACAACTTCGACCTGACGCTCGACGGTGCCGAGAAGTTCAGTTCCGCGCCCCCGCCCATCGTCGTGCCCGTGGGGCTCAAGGCCCAACTGACGGTCCGCCCGCCCGCGTTGAAGGCAAGGCTCTCGTGTGATTTCACCACGGGCTGGTCCGTCCAGGGACGAACGGACATCAAGGATGGGTTGATCATCTTCAACGATGACATCTACACCTCGATGGTGGCGAAGTCGGTGGCGGAGACGAACAAGCCGTGCCGGGTCCACGTCGAGGGGGTGATGGCAGCGCGGCGCAGCTCGTCTACGCGCAATCCCTGGTGGCGCTGCAAGAGCGCTTCACGAACCTGTACTTCGAGCGCGTCTCCCTCTCCTATAACGAGAAGCTGACCTACTGGGACAAGGTCCAGCAGGATATCGCGGCACACCGTCACCAGGGGGCCAACGACGGCTGGTCCAGTCTCTTCGGGAGCGCGCGCACCCTCGGGTACATCGGGACGATTGTCGGGGCCTTCTCCAACGCGGCGCGCTTCTACTGGCACACCAACACCCAGAACATCCAACACCTGAACACGGTGAAGTTCGAGCAGGAAATCGTCATCGACCAGAACAAGCAGATCAACGTCGAGTTGGGGACGGCCGACATGTGTCTGGCCTGGAACCCTGGCCTGAAGCGGTACCTCGCCTGCACCGCACCGGAGTCGGCCACGAGCCAGCCCGTCGAGGACGCCTACTCGGAAGCACGGGATTCCTATCTGTGCGACGAGAACGATACGACGCCGGAGTGCGCGGAGCACCGCAACCAGGACGCCCCCGTGGACGACCAGGGGAACATCGAATCGGAGGACCCTCCTCCTCCTCCTCGGAGGTCTCGCTCCCGGACGAAATCTGACCCACAGTCCTCGAGAGTCGAATGCTGTTCAGCGGCCAGCCCCCAAGGGCTGGCCAAGTGCTTTGTGTTGGACTCAATCTCCTTGGAGAAGAACATGCGCTTGCATTGGGTGATGGTCGCCATGATCGCGTTTCCGGCGGCTGCCTTGGCCGCCGAACTCCCCGAATATGTCGGGAAGCTCCGGCGTACGACGACCTCGGAAAACGTCTACCGGCTGCATGTGTCGCATGCCGGAGCCGAGGTGACGGACAGTCTTTCTCCGAGCTGAAGAACGCCTTGCAGAGGCAGTTGAATGTGTTCGCGGCGAGTGGTGTCTCCGTGCCCTCCAGCCCGCTCGTGAACATGAACGTGGAAGTGCTCAATGGGCTTCAACTCGCCATCGAATTCCGTCATGTCCTGTCGCAGCAGCGGGCCTACCTGTCCTGCTTCCAGGCGTGGTACCTGTCCCTCCCGCAGGCGGACCTCAACGCCCCGAACCGGACGGTCCTCGCCGGGAGCCTGGGTGAGGCATCGGCGGAGGCCGTGCAGGAGCTCGCGATCGCCTACGCTCCGCTTTTCGCTCAGTACCTCCGGCAGGAGTACGTCCAGTGCGCTCCCCGGTTCGAGCAGTTCGAGATTCCGGACGACAACGGTACGTTTCTCTATACGGGCGTCACCCGCTGGCTCAATGGGACACTCACCCCGGGCTACGCGAATTTCGCGACCTTGCTCGAGCCGAGCAAGCCCAGCTTCAATGCCGCGCGAAACAGCACGATCGCCCAGGTTCCACGTCAGGAGTACTTCATCGCCTGGCTGAGCGCGGTCAAGACGAAGGCCACCCCGCGGGACTATTTCGAGAGCTTTCCGCTCGTCACGAACGTGGAGGATGAAAACGCGAAGCCGGCCTTCCTGGCGCTGAGCGCGCTTCGTCACTGGGCGGAGAGCGACGACGTGGCGGCGTATCTCGATCGAGGTGTGCTCACGAATGAACTAGCGACCGGGCTGCGTCACGTGAACGTCGTTCTGGATGCCTGCTACCAGCTCGTCGAGGGGCAGCAGGTGTACCGGTGCGGAGCCGGGGAGGATGTGAGCTCGCGTCTCGTGAGATTCACGCTGGCCAACGACGCGGTGGGGCCGTTCGGGTTCCTCGTGAAGCCGTGAAGTGTCGAGGAAGGAGCCAATCATGACGAAGAAGCGCTTGGGGCTCATCGCCGGGCCCTTGGGAATGCTCGTGCTCGTCGCAATGTCCTGGAGGGACACGTGGGTGTCTGAGCAGAACCCGCCCGCCGGAAGGGTCAAGGAGTCGCGTTCGCCGCGACAGGCCAGCATGCCCCAGGAAGGTCAGGCGCCGAGCCCGCCGCCGTCCCGTGCGGAGGAGGCCGTGGTCCAGCGAAGGGAGGAACCCTCGAACGAGGGGGGTCGATTCCTGGTGTTGGGAAAGAAGCAGCAGCTCAAGCTCGAACTCGACAAGCTTCAACTTCATCGTGTCTTCGATGATGGAACCACGCAGTACACCTACGAGGGAGGGACCGTGGTCACCATCCTCCCCGACGGGGAAGTCCTCCTGCTTCCGGAGGAGATCTAGGAGACCTTGATGCGCAGCCTCATGGTTGCATTGTCGCTGAGTCTTTCGTCGATTGCCCTCGCGGAGCCCTGGTCGTCCTCCCCAACACCCTGGTCGTGGTGGAGGAGGACGGACGGCAGTTCATTTCAGTGCGGGAGAACGGCTCGGAGATCGAGGCGAGTATTCAGTTCATCACCAACTGGAGCGAGTCCGTCGGTCTGCTCCGGGCGCGCCAGGGAGAGGCCTTCTATGACCTGGACGTGGTGAAGGTGGATGTCCTTCCCACCCGTATCGAGCTCGCGTCGTCTTTTTTCACCCGGGACAACCCGGCGTTGGTGGACGCCCGGTTCGAGTACGGCGTGAACAGGGTGACGGCCGGGTTCCGCTTCAACAGGGATTACGACGTCCGTCAAATCCGTGAGGCGCTGACCTTCCCCGCCTCGCTGGGAACCGTGGACGCCCGGGTCATCTGTCTCGGCTCCCTGGTGAGCCCGCAGTGCGATGCGGACATCACGCGCATTCCGCTCCTCAACCCGCGGGCCGTTCGGATGAATCCCACGGAGAATCTGCCCAGGGCGCACTACGTCTACCTCCGTGCCTATGCCACGCAGCTCATGATGACGGCGACACCGTATCTCTCCGAGGCGTTCTCCAACACTGTCCGGGCGCGCTATTGGGCGGGTGGAAACTGCGAGCAGGTGGAAATCGAGTGGCATCGGGAGGCCTGTCTCATCGCTCGCCGTTACTCCGGCACCTCGCAGGTCTCCCTGGGGGAGGCGATCATGGGGTTGGGGCGGCGGCTCTACCCGGAGGGGTCCTTCGAGGACGGAGAGGGCTTCCTGGTGGAGGGCGCGCATTTCGGTCTCCGTCATCTCAACTCGAAGTTCGATTTCGACAGACTCCGCCAGAAGCTGGAGCAGGAGTTCGTGCTCGAGAACTCCGTGCGAAACATCCGTTCCGCTCTTCCGCTCGTCAATCTGGTGGAGGGCCCGCATCGCTGGCGCTTCGACATCCAGGGAAATGCCCTGTCCTGGAGAGGACGGAAGATCGCGCTCGCGTCAGGTTCTCACATGCGGGGAGAGACCCAGCTGCTGTTCTCGACGCGCGGGCGGAAGTACCGGGTCCCCGTGAGCTACAGCATCCATCTGGGCTTCACGTATGATCCCCTGGCTCGCAAGGTGACACTCGACGACGTCCACGTCCAGAACCTGAAACTCCAGGGACAGGATTGGCCAGGCTACAGCCCGGTCGTTGGATACCGGAGCGATATGGAAATTTTCATCAACGGTTACTTCACATCCGCACGGGAGAAGGCAAAGATTACCAGGAGTATCGAGGTTTTCCTGACACGGCTTCAGAACGAACACACCGGGTTCGAACCTTTCCTGAATCCCTGAACTGGAGAACCGCGATCCCAAGCGAAGCGCCCACAAGGAGTGGGAGTGATGACGGGATGCTGGACTCTCCTGGTGTTGTCCCTGGGTGTCTGTCTGTCTGGGTGTGCGGAACATACCGTGAGACAGACGGGCACCGATGTCGAGGGCGGTTTTGAATCTCCAACGGGTGGAGGTGGCGGGTCGGTGGATGGGGAAGCAGGTCGGCGTGTGTGGAGCTCGACAAGGACGCATCCTTCGAATCCGTCGTGGACAGACTCGAGTCGCAAGGCCTCGTCCATGGCCGCGCGATCGCGCTCGGGTTGTTCGTGAGGGCGGGGCGACTCGACGCGGGGATGGCGCAGTGCCCGTGAGGCACCCACCGGGCGCTACCCGCCGCCCCGCTCCTCCAGCAGCGCCAGCCAGTCCTGGCGCGCGTCTCCGAAGGCGAGGAAGGACGGGTTGGTGAGCCGCTCCTTGTTGTAGGCCAGCCGGCGGCCCTCGGTGTCCGTCACCGCGCCGCCCGCCGCTTCCAGCACGCACTGCGCCGCCGCGGTGTCCCACTCGCAGGTGGGTTGGAACCGGGGGTAGAAGTCCGCCTTGCCCTCCGCGATGAGGCAGAACTTGAGCGAGCTGCCCAGGTTGGCCGTCGTCGCGGTGGGCAGCCGCGCGAGCAGCGCCTCCACGCGCGGTCCCGCGTGATCCCGGCTCGCCACGATGACCAGCCGCTCGGGATCGGCGGGCCGCGTGTGCAGCGCCACCGGCGCCTGGCCCGCGTCCGCCCGGAAGGCCCCCTGGCCCCGCCGTCCCCAGTACGTCACGCCCGAGACTGGCACATGCACCACCCCCAGCACGGGCTCCGTCCCGGAGATGAGGGCGATGTTGACGGTGAACTCGCCGCTGCCCTTGATGAACTCCTTGGTGCCATCGAGCGGATCCACCAACCAGTAGTCGCTCCACTGGCGCCGCTCGGTCAGCTCCCGCTCGTCGGATTCCTCGGACAGCACCGGCAGCTCGGGCGTCAGCCGCCGCAGGGCTTCGACGATGAGGGTGTGCGCGGCCTTGTCCGCCGCCGTGAGCGGGGAGTCGTCCGCCTTGCGCTCGACGTCCAGCCGCCCTCCATGAAACCGCAGCGTGGCGCGACCCGCCTCGCGAGCCACGTCGCACACCGCGGCCATCAACGCTTCCTCTGTCCGGCTCATGCTCGCTCCCTCAGTCTTCCTCGCCGGAGGGCTTCACGGCGGAGGAGGGGACGAGGGGCCGGTCGAAGGACTTGTCCGGAAGCCCCTCGGACGCGGCCCGGAGCCGCTGGGCCAGCAGCTCCACCGTGGGCCCTTCCTGGAGGCTCACGGGAGGCAAGGGCACCCCCGTCTTCTCACGCACCTGGGTCATCACCGTCATCCCGGTGCGCCAGTCGCCCCCCAGCTCGAAGAAGTTGTCGTAGATGCCCACCCCGGTGATACCCAGCATCGACTCCCACACCTTCGCGATGGACTCCTCCACCGCGTCGCGCGGCGCCACATAGGCGGTCTCCAGGGCGGGACGGGACGCCTTGCGCGCGGCGCTCGGGTCGGAGGCGGCGGGTTCGGTCCGGGGCGTGCCGTGCTCCGGGGGCGTGGCGGCGGCTGGGGCGTGGCGGCGGCGGATGGGGCTCGCGGGGTGACGGCCACCCGGGCCACGCCGCCGAGCGAGAGCACGCCGGTGAACAGCTCGGCGCCCTCGGCCGCCGTGATGGGCCGCGAGCCCAGGGGGGCCACGGTCGAGGGGAGCGCGTCCGCGTCGTCGCTGGCCCAGCCGTCCCAGTCCACACTCACCCACGGCACCGGCGAGCGCTGCGCCTGGCGCAGGGCGAACGCGTCCACGAAGTTCATGGCCGCGGCATAGGCGGCGCTCGCCCCCCGTCCGTGCACCGCCGCGAGCGACGAGGCGAGCAGGCAGAAGTCGAGTGGCCGGCCTCGCAGCACCTCCTCGAGCGCGTACAGGCCACGCACCCGGCTCTGGAAGAGGACGCGCACGTCCTCGGGCGTCAGGTCCGCGAGGGAGCGCGAGAGCGAGGGGTTCATCGCGCCCACGCAGAACACCACCCCATGGAGCGCCCCGAAGTGGGCGAGCGTCTCCTCGAGGGCGGTCCGGAGTTGATCCCGATCCCCCACGTCCGCGCTGATCACCCGCACCTCGGAGCCCAGGGCCTCGAGTGCCCGCACCTGGCGGATTCGCCGCGAGAGGGGATCGCTCGCGTCATGGTTCGCCAGCCAGTCCTCCCAGTGGGTGCGCTCGGGCATCGGGGAGCGGCTGACGAGCACGAGCCGCGCCCGGACGAGCCGTGCGAGGGCCTCGGCGTGGCTGGCGCCGAGGGTGCCGAAGCCTCCGAGCACGAGGTAGACGCCCCGCTCGCGCGGGGAGAGCGGGCCGGGCACGCGCGCGGAGGACTGGGCGGCCTCGGGGAGCTCGATGGGCGTGAAGGCGCGCACGTGGCGCTGCTGGCCCCGGTACACGACGTCCTCGCCGGACGAGGCCGTGGCGCACTCGGACAGGAGCCAGTCGGCGAGCCGGGCCTCGTGCCAGCTTCCGGGCGCCGGGAGGTTCACATCCACCGAGCGGCAGGCGACGTGCGGGGACTCGCGGGACGCGGCGCGCACGGCGCCGAGCACCGTGGCCCGTTCGGGGCAGGGGGTCTCCTCGCCCAGGGCCTGCATGCGGTGGGTGAGCACCACGAGCGACAGGGGCCGGGGCTCCTGGCGTCCGAGGGCCTGGAGCAGGAACAGGAGGGACTGGAAGCCCCCTTCCTGGGCCGGCTCGAAGGCCGCCTCCGGCTCTGCGGAGTTCCGAGGGGGAAGGAGGCTCCAGAGGTGCAGCACCCGGTCGGGCGCGAGCCCCTGGGGGATCAGCAGGCGCAGCAGCAGCTCGTAGTCCGCCGCCTCCGCGGGCTGGAGCGACCAGTGGTTCTCACCGAGCTGGGCGAGGCGGGGACCGGGGGTGAGCAGGATGACGCGCTGACCGGCCTCCTCGAGGCGCTGCTTCAGGCGGGCCCCGATTCCCTCCGGCCCGGGGGGCTCGGGCAGCAGCAACCACCAGCATGCCCGGTGGGTGTCCCAAGCCGCCGAGGGGGGAAGGGTGGGCCGCCACGAGGGAAGCGAGAAGCCCCCTGGCATGTCCTGCTCGGCATCCATGGTGGTGGGGGCGCGCGCTCAGGAAGCGCGGGGCAGCGTGCGGCGGGCTATTCCATCCTCCGCGTCGTCCGACTCGTAATAGAGGGTCGCCCCTCCCTCGTCGTAGACGACCAGCACGCGCTCGCTGTGGTCCAGCAGGCCGGTGGCCGCCGCGGCCGCCTTGCGGACCAGCGGATCGGCTCTCAGGGGGCGCTTCTTGGTGTTGCCTGTACGTACGGACGCACTGGGCATGGGGGTTGATGACTCCTTGAGCCCGCCCGTCAGGGAGGGGGGTCCCGTGCTATAGCCAACGGAGGACTTCGTTGACAAGCGCTTGACATGCCCCGCCTGGAAACGAGGTAAGGAAGCGGCATGAATCGCCGTGTCCTCACCGTCCTGGTGTTCACTCTCTGTCTCTGCACGACGGCGAGCGCCCAGACCCCCGTCCCGCCGAGCTGTCGGCATCCGTCACGCCGCCCTGGTATCCCCGGGCCGCCTCACTGAGCGTGTCCCTGCGCCAGGGCGCGGTGCTGCCCGAGGCCCGCGTGCAGTGGCAGTTGCTGTTCTTCCGCAGCCGGAAGGATTCACTCGGGCTGCTCATCGAGCCCTCGGTGGCCTTCGCCGCCGCCCGGCCCGCTTCCATCCCGGACGCCAGCGGCGCGCTCACCTCGCTCCAGCTCTACTCGCTGCTGTTCGGCGTGGGGTACACCAACCGCACCGAGTCCGGCCTGGAGTGGGGCTTCCAGGTGAGCACGGGACCCACCTGGGCACGGGGGCGCTTCACCACCTCGCCTGCCCGGGAGTCTGCCTGGATGGGCCTGTTGGAAGGCCGCGCGCGGATCGGCTACCGCTTCGGTGCCGTTGGCTCGGGGATTACGGTAGGGTATGGTGATCCCTACAACTACAAACGTTCGAGCCGCTCCCGGCCGTTCATCGAGGGCCTGCAACTGGGTCTGTACGCGGACTGGCGCTAGGCCCCACTGGATCCTGTGCCCCCTGGCGGGGTGAAGTGTGTACTGAAGATGCTCGAGCCTCTCAGCCTGCATATCGGCCGGTTCCATCGGGAGCGGACGGAGTACGAGCGGACGCTGCCCCCCGCGCTGCTGGTGTTCACGCCCGCGATTGGCGGGGAGCGGGTGCCGGACGATGCCGACTCGGACCGTCAATTCCGCACCCTGAGCCATGTGTCCAAGCCCATGATGGGGGTGGGCGAGCCGGTGGTGTTCCCGGTGATCAAGACGCGGGAGAATGCGTTCGGACGGGGCATTACGGTGGGACGAACGGGCAACAACGACGTGGTGCTCGAAGATGGTACGGTGTCGCGCTTCCACGCGTGGTTCCAGCGTGAGAGCCAGGGGGGCTATCTGCTCACCGACGCGGGCTCGAAGAACGGCACGTTCGTGGAGGGGGTTCGCCTGCTGCCACGGCGCGCGTGTGCCCTGAACGACGGAGCGCGCGTGCGCTTCGGTCATGTGGAGCTGACGTTCTATCTGGCCAGTGGCTTCACGAAGGTGCTCGCGCGGCGACTGGGTCCGTGAGCTTGTCAGCCCTCGCGGGGGCTTCGTAACGTAAGATGGGACCCCTCGACGAGGGAGCAGGGAGCGTTCGCGGTGCCATTGACGACAGAGGCGTTCGGCCTGACGGATGTGGGCCGGAAGCGGCAGCACAATGAAGATGCGATGCTCGTGGACGCCCCGCTTGGCCTGTTCATCGTGGCCGATGGCATGGGCGGCCACGCGGCGGGCGAGGTGGCCAGCTCGCGCGCCACCGAGGTGGTGCGCCAGCACATGGTGTCCAACCGCCATCTGCTCAAGGATCTGAGCACCAACACGAGCCAGGACGCGCGCAACGCGGCCCAGGCGCTCATGGAGGTGGCCATCCAGCGCGCGTGCGCGGACATCTTCCGCATGGCCCTGTCGGATCCGTCCAAGCGCGGCATGGGCACCACCTTCGTGTGCCTCGCGGTGAGCGGCAACAAGGGCGTCATCGGCCACGTGGGCGACTCGCGCATCTACCTGGTGCGCCATGGCCAGTGCCACCGGCTCACCGAGGATCACACCCTGGTGGCCGCCCAGCTCAAGGCCGGCACCATCACCAAGGAACAGGCCGCCACCTCCCAGTACCGCAACGTCATCACCCGCGCGGTGGGCATCCAGGAGTCCGTCCAGGTCGACACCCTCATCGTCGATCTCTTCCCGGGCGATCTCTTCCTGCTGTGCTCGGACGGTCTGCACGGCTACCTGGACGACGACGAGGTGTTGCCGCTGGTGCAGGGCTCCACCCCGGTGGACCTGCCCAAGCGCTTCGTGGATCTGGCCAACGAGCGCGGGGGCAAGGACAACATCACCGCCGTGGTGGTGAAGGTGTCCGGCGAGGGCACCCTGGAGGCGGAGACGAGCGAGGCGCAGAGCCGCATGGAGGCGCTGCGCAAGATTCCGCTCTTCCGCCACCTCACCTACAAGGAGCAGACGGCGGTGTTGTCCATCGCCACCACGCGCACCTTCCCCGCCGGCCGGGAGATCGTCGTGGAGGGCCAGCCGGGCGAGGAGCTCTTCGTCGTCATCCGCGGCCGGGTGGTCATCGAGAAGAGCGGGGTGGAGATCGCCGAGCTGCGCCCGGGCGGGCACTTCGGGGAGATGGGCCTCATCGACAATGCCCCCCGCTCGGCCACCGTGCGAGCGGTCGAGCCCACCCGCACCATGGTCATCTCCCGCTCGGATCTCATGGGGCTGATGAAGCGCGAGTCCATCCTGGCGGTGAAGATGCTCTGGAGCTTCGTGCAGGTGCTGTCGGATCGTCTGCGGGCCACCAACTCGGAGCTGAGCGAGGCCCGGCAGGAACTGGCGGTGGCCCAGGCCATCCAGCCCTTCGCCGAGGAATAGGGCCTCCGGGACAACTCCGGGCCGGAATGAAAGGCCCGGAATGTCCGTTGGCAGGCCGGCCGCGGGGGAACGCCCCCACGCCGTCCGTCCACACCATGCGCAAATGGCTCGTCATAGGTCTGGCCTTCGCCATGCTGTCCGTGGCGGTGGCGGTGTTGTGGCCCCGCTCCGGCGTCCCGGCGTCCACCGGGGACACGGGGGCTCCCGCCGTCCGCGCGCTGCCCGAGTTCGCGGCGGTGGAGGTGTCCTCCGGCGCGTCCGAGGGGCTCACCCTCACCGGGCGGGTGTTGGATCCCTCCGGCCGGCCCGTGCCGGACGCGGAGGTGTCGCTCGCCGCGAGCGCGCAGAAGACGCTCACCTCGGTGCGCTGTGACGAGTGCGGACTGGCGCTGCTGGCCTGTCCGGCGCGCGAGAGCGGCATTCACGCGTGGGCCTTCTTCGAGCAGGCCCGGGGTTTTCTCCAGGCCCGGGCCAGCACGCGCACGGACGCGCAGGGCCGCTTCCGCTTCGATCACCTCGTCGGCGTGTCCTTCTCCGTGTGGGCCCGGGCCGGGGGCTTCGGTGCCGCCCTGCGCGAGCGCGCGGCCCCGGGAGAGCCGGTGGAACTGTACCTGTCCTCGCCCCGGAGCATCGGCGGGCAGGTGGTGGACGACGCGGGCCGGGGTCTGCCGGGCGCCCGGGTGTACGCGGTGTCGCGCAAGGTGCCCGTGCCGTCCGAGGCGGTGACGGCTCCGGATGGCTCCTTCACCCTGTCGGGGCTCGGCGAGGGGCCCTTCTATGTCGTGGCCTCGGCCCAGGGCTTCCTGCCCTCGGTGGAGCACCAGGTGGAGGCGGGCCCGCGCCCCGTGCGCTTGCGCCTGGAGCCCTCGCGCACCCTGGAAGTCCACGTCACCCACCAGGGCCGGCCCGTGGAGGCCACGGTGCGGTTGCGGGCGGATCACCTCGCCCGCGAGGCGCGCACCGAGCGCGGCGTGGTGCGCTTCGAGGACCTGTACCCGGACTCGCTCGTGGTGTCCGCCGAGGCGGGGGCGCTCGGGGCCGAGCCGCGCACCCTGACGCTCAGCGAGCGCCTCACGCGGGTGACGCTGGAGCTGGAAGAGGCCGGCACGCTGCTCGTCACCGTGGTGGACGAGGCCGGGCAGCCGGTGCCCTCGCCGACCCTGGTGCTGCGCACCTCCCGCGGCCCCCTGCCCATCCACACGCAGAAGGCCGCCACGGGCGCGCTGGTGCAGTTCGGCCCCCTGGCCGTGGGCGACTACGTGCTGGAGGGCAAGGCCACCGGCTACCAGGACGCGCGGCTGCCCGCTCGCGTCAAGCCGGGCGAGACGACGCTGGAGCTGGAGATGTCGCGCGCCACGCTCATCTCCGGCCAGGTGTTGGATCAGTACGGCCGGCCCGCGCCCAACGTGTCGGTGCTGGTGCAGCCCACCGGGGAGGCGGTGCTCGCGGACGAGGAGGGCCACTTCTCGGCGCCCGTGCCCACGCCGGGCCTCTACGAGCTGCACGCGCACCACTCCGAGTGGGGCGGCGGACAGGTGAAGGCGACGGCTCCGGCGGAGGGCGTGAGGCTGGAGCTGGAGCCGCGCGCGTCGCTGGAGGTGACGGTGACGTCCGAGGGGCGCCGGGTGGAGGGCGCGGACGTGATGTTGTGGGTGGAGCGCGAGGGCATCTTCCGCAGTGACTCCACCTCGGGCTCCGATGGCGTGGTGCCCATGCGCGGCCTGCCCGCGGGCACCTACGCGCTGGTGGCCACGCACCCGGACTACCTGCCCTCGCCCCGGCAGAGCGTGGTGGTGGAGGATGGGCAGACCCAGCGCGTGACGGTGTCGCTCGAGCCCGGGGCCGTGCTGCGCGGCGAGGTGGTGGACACCCAGGGCGCGCCCATCGCGGGCGCGTCGGTGTCGGTGCTGCCCCGCACGTCCGAGGCGGTGACGACCGATGCCCGGGGCCAGTTCGAGATGCGCGCCCTCAACCCCGGACGCCCCTACCTCGTGGAGGCACGGCACTCGGCGTACGACCAGGGCGAGCGCGTGCAGGGCTCGGCCGGGGGCGAGCCGGTGCGGGTGGTGATGAATGCGCGCGCCCTGTTCCGCGGCCGCGTGGTGGCCGAGGACGGCGAGCCCGTGCGCCACTTCCAACTGGAAGAGCACGAGGTGACGAGCGCGGACGGGCGCTTCGAGGTGGCGCTGTCCGTCGTGGAGGAGCGCGTCATCGTGTCCCTGGAGGCGCCGGGCTTCGTGCCGCTGACGGTGGACAAGCCGGCGCGGCCCAATGATCTGGGCGATCTGGTGCTGCAGCGAGCGGCCCAGGTGACGGGCCGCGTGCGCGACGAGAGCGGAGGGCCCGTGGCGGACGCGGTGGTGGGGTGTGACGCGTGCGATGACTCGGTGATGACGGGGCCGGATGGCGGCTTCACCCTGGCCAGTCCCTCCTTCGTGAGGAAGTTCAACGTCTCCGCGCGCAAGGGACGCCTGAGCGCCTCGGCGCCGTTCTCCTCCGAGGAGCGCCGCCCGCTGGAGCTGGTGCTCAAGCGCGCCACGCGGCTGTCCGGCACGGTGTACCAGGCCAACGGCACGCCCGCCGCGGGCATCCAGGTGGAGGCCATCAACACGGAGCGCTCGGAGCCGCTGAGCATCGTCACCGGGCCGGACGGGCGCTACTCCGTGGACGTGGCCCCGGGCAGCTACCGCTTCATGATGGGCACGGGGCGCGAGTTCTCCGGCCAGACCGTGGTGCTCATCCAGGTGGGGAGGGGGAGCAGCAGGTGAACTTCGGGCCCGCTCCCGGCACGCACCCGTTGACGGTGGTGCTGCAGCCCGGACGAAGCCGGGTGCTCTGGGTCGTCGCCGGGGACATGCGCGGGGTGACCCGTCCCCAGCAGGAGCTGGCCCGGGTGGCCTACGGACAGGTCATCTTCCAGCCGACGGGCGAGCGCGTCCTCCTGCAGGGCCTCGCTCCGGGGCGCTACACCGTGATCTGGGCGAGCCTGCACACCGACGAGGAGCCCCCCGTGGTGCGCACGGTGGATCTGCCTTCCTCGTCGGAGGTGGTCCTCACTCCCTGAGTGAAGTGCTAGCGTCGGCGGCATGCGCTCGCCCCTCTCGCGCGTCCATGCCCTGCGGCTGCGCAACCGCTGGAGGTTCATCCTGCTGGTGACGGCGCTCGCCACCGCGGGCGCGGCGCTCTGCCAACGCCACGGCTGGCTGCGCATTCATGACGCCGAGCTCGCCACCTATGATCAGGGGCTCACCTTCTTCACCCGCGGCCATGCGCGCTCGCGGGACGTGCTCATCGTCGGCATCGACGATCGGACGCTGCAGGGCATCCGCGACAACGCGCGCTACGTGCGCAACTACGGCGTCTATCCGTACTCGCGCAACCTGTGGGCCCGCGTCTTCGAGCACCTCATGGACGAGGGCGCCCGGGCCATCGTCTTCGACGGGGTGATGGACGAGCGGGGCACCGACGAGAGCAATGATCTGGCGCTGGTCCAGGTCCTGGAGGAGCGCGGCATCCCGCTCACCCTGGGCTTCAGCGTCAACGTGGGCCAGCCGCCCCTGCCCCGGGTGGAGCCCGTCAACCGCTTCCCCGGCCTCCCGCCCATGAGGGCCCGTCGCCCTCGCTCCCCGTGGCCGAGCTGGCCTCGGATCCCTTCGCCGAGCCGCGGGAGCCTCCACCGCTCGCGTCCGAGGACGTGGCGCGGGCGCTCGCGCTTCCCGTGGATCATCCCGGCCTCGTGTTGCCCCCGCTGGTCCAGAAGCCGGGCGGCGGCGAGCCCCGGCTTCCCCTCCACCCCGTGCCACCCCTGCCCATGCTGGTGCCCACCGTGCCGGGCTTCGGACTCGTGATGATGGAGGAGGACGCGGATGGAAAGCTGCGCCGCACGCGCTTCGCGTACTCGGATGGGGAGAACACGTACGCCACGCTGCCGCTGGCCGCGGCGATGGATCTCCACGGCGCCGAGCGGGTGGAGCTCACCCCGGGCCGGCTGCGCCTCGGTGCCCGGGAGCTGCCCATCAACCTGGACGGCACGGCGGAGCTGGACTTCGGCGGCCCGTGGCAGGAGCGCTTCCAGGCGATCAGCGTCTACGCGGTGTTGGAGGACTGGGCACGCCGCCGGGAGCATCGAGAGCGGGGCACGCCCTTCGTCCCCGTGCTGCCCGAGGGCACCTTCCGCGACAAGGTGATCGTCGTGGGCGGCCTGTCGGTGGGCACCAGCGACGTGAAGGCCACGCCCTTCCAGAGCGAGGCGCCCGGGCTCGTCAAGCAGGCGGTGGTGCTCGAGGCGCTGCTGTCCGGGGGCTTCATCACCCAGGCGCCCTTCGCGTTGTCGCTGCTGCTCACCTGCGCCGTGGCGCTCCTGTCCGTGGCGCTGCTCACGCTCGCGCGCTCGCCCCTCTTGGAGATCGCCTGGCCGCCGGCGCTCTGCTTCGGCTTCTTCCTCTTCACCGGTGTGTTCCTCGAGCACGGACGGGTGCACGTGCTCAGCGCCATGCCCATCTACGCGGGCGTGTTCGCCTCCCTGGCGTCGGTGGCCTTCAACCACATGTTCGCCAACCGCGAGCGCGAGCGGCTGCGCCAGTCCTTCAACCGCTTCCTGGACAAGACGCTGGTGGATCAGCTCGTCGAGCAGCAGCGGCTGCCCTCGCTGGAGGGCGAGACGCGGGAGATCACCGCCTTCTTCTCCGACATCCGCGGCTTCTCCACCTTCAGCGAGCGCTTCAAGGACGATCCCCGGGCCCTGGTGGTGCTGCTCAACCGCTACCTCACCCGGGTGAGCTCGGTGCTCATGGCGCACGGGGCCTGCCTGGACAAGTACATCGGCGACGCGGTGGTGTGCCTCTTCGGCGCGCCCCTGGACATGGCCGACCACGCGGTGCGCGCCTGTCACGCGGCGCTCGCCGTGCGCGACGAGGTGGACGCCCTGCGCGTCGAGCTGCGCCAGGAGGGCCTGCCCGACGTCTACACCCGCATGGGCCTCAACTCCGCGGAGATGTTCGTGGGCAACTTCGGCAGCGAGCACCTGCTGGACTACACCGCCATCGGCGATGGGATGAACCTGGCCGCCCGGCTGGAGGGCGCCAACAAGGCGTACGACACGGTCATCCTCATCGGCCCGCGCACCTACGCCCTGGCGCGCGAGCACATCGAGGCGCGCGAGTTGGATTGGGTGCGGGTGGCGGGCAAGGCGGAGGTGGTCACCCTTTACGAACTGCTCGCGCGCAAGGGCACGCTGCCCGCGACCCGGCGCGCCACCGTGGAGCGCTACGCCGAGGCGCTCGCGCTCTACCGTGCCGCCTGCTTCGAGCAGGCGGTGCGCGTGCTGGAGGTGGCGCTCGCGGCGGATCCGGAGGACGGCCCCAGCCGGGCGCTCCTCGTGCGCTGCGCGCACCATGTGTTCCATCCCCCCGCCATGCCCTTCGAGGGCGTGACGAACCTGGAGAAGTGACGTGAGGCCCCAACGACCCTCCTTCTGGCTGGCCCTCGTGGGCCTGTCCCTCGGCGGCCCGGCCCTGGCCGGCGAGCCCGTCCGCACGCTGTACGTCAAGGCGAAGAACACCCACCTGAAGGACTCGGGCAGCCCCACCGCGGACACCCTCCGGGTGCTGCAACCGGGCCATCCGGTGAGCTACCTCGGACGCGAGGGCACCTCCTCCTGGCACCGCGTGTCGGTGGCGGTCGACAAGGGAGCGCTCGAGGGCTTCATCTACCAGGCCAACCTCTCCGCCTCGCCCCCGCGCTGGAAGTCCTCAGCAAGGATCCGCAGAAGCCCCTGTCCCCCGAGGCCTTCGCCTCCTCGGGCGCGGCCATCAAGGCGATCGGTCCCGGCACCATCGAGTTCGGCAAGACGCTGGAGCACTCCGAGAGCGTCCAGCAGCTCATCCACCTGTCGGAGCTGGCCAGCCAGGTGCGGGAGGCCGACGTGGCCGCGTACGCCCGCGCGGCCGGGCTGCCCGAGGTGGTGGGCTCGGGCGAGGTGACTCCACCACGGCCGGCCAAGACCCAGAACAAGAAGCGCAAGGGGAAGAAGTGATGCGCCGCCACCTGATGCTCGTCGCCGTCTGTCTGCCGCTGTGCGGCTTCGGCTCCTGCTCCCGCTTCATCCAGGCGGACCAGCAGGCCGGCTCCGCGCGAGCGAGATGCGCCAGGAGTGCGTGGCCCTGCGCGAGCGGGTCATCACCTTCGAGGAGGAGCGCTCGTTTGGAGACGCGGTGAGCGCCCAGTGGGTGAGCGAGGGGGGGCCTGACCACCCGGGGCGATGCCGAGGCGCTGCATGTGCAGCTCAACAAGATTGGCGGGAACCTCGCGGCCCAATCCAGCCGGCCGCACCTGCCCTGGGTGTTCGGCGTGCTCCAGTCCGAGGGCGTCAACGCGGTGAGCGGCCCGGGCGGCTACGTCTTCGTGTCCGAGGGACTGCTCGCGCGGTTGGACAACGAGGCCCAGCTCGCGGGGGTGCTGGCGCACGAGATCGCCCACATCACGGGCAAGCACGCCCTGAACGAGTACCAGGACTATCTGGTGGGCCAGTGCGAGAACTCGGCGAAGGTCGAGGAGGGGAGCGCATACCAGGAGGCGACGGCGCGGGCGGTCTCCAAGGCCGGGCAGCGGCTGGGACAGGGGTTCCAGAACCTGTCCCAGGTGCTTCCAGCGAGTACCTTGCGAGAGCCTTCGCGCGGGCGGGCAGCAAGGTCAAGGGGTTCGACTTCGATCAGTCGGGCCGGGAGTTCATCCGCGCCGTCACCCGGGGCTTCGTCGAGCGCATGAACCGTCAGGGCTTCCGTCAGGAGGACGAGTTCGACGCGGATCTCCAGGCGGTGGAGCTCATGGCGGCGGCTGGCTACGCGCCCGGCGAGTACGTGTCCTTCCTGGCGAAGCTGCCGGACCGGGGCGGACTCTCCACGCCCCATCCGGCGAAGACGGAGCGGCAGGTCCGGCTGCTCAAGCACCTGGAGCAGTTGCGTCAACAGAACCTGGACTCGGACTTCAAGACGTCCGTGGATCTGTCCGCCACGAAGGTGGTGCCCCTCCGGGATGAGCTGCTGAACCGACGCGACCCCACCGCCACGCGCTGACGAGCAACCCGGCATGGCGCGGGGAGGGCGCTCCTGGGGTTGTCCGGTCCGCGAGAAGGTTGCGAGCCCGGGCAGTGGCGCGTAAGGAACGCGGCATGAACGCGTCGGCTTTGCAGGGGCGCCGGGTGATCGTCGGAGTGGGCGGCGGCATCGCGGCTTACAAGGCGTGCGAGCTGGTACGGGAACTGGGCCGCGCTGGGGCCCAGGTGCGCGTGGCGATGACGGAGGCGGCCCAGCAGTTCGTCACGCCGCTCACCTTCCAGGCGCTCAGCGGCCACCCGGTGCTCACGGACTATTTCGATCCCTCGCAGGAGGGCAACTTCGGCCACCTGGACCTGGCGCGTTGGGCGGACCTGTACGTGGTGGCCCCGACGACGGCGGACCTGATGGCGCGCATCCGCGCGGGGCTCGGCGGCGACGCGGTGACCACGTCGCTGCTCGCCTTCCGGGGGCCGGTGCTGCTCGCGCCCGCGATGAACGTGGCCATGTGGGACAACGAGCGGACCCAGGAGAACCTCGCCGCGCTGCGTGCCTCGCCCCGCTTCCACTTCGTGGGGCCGGGGGCGGGAATGCTCGCGTGCGGAGACGTGGGCGCGGGCCGGCTCGCGGACGTGGGGGACATCGTCGCGGCGGCCAAGAGCCTCTTCGCTCCGGGGCCGCTCGCGGGCCGGCGGGTGCTGCTCACCGCCGGGCCCACGCGCGAGTACCTGGACCCCGTGCGCTTCATCTCCAATCCCTCGACGGGGAAGATGGGGATGGCGGTGGCGCAGGTGGCGCGCAGCCTCGGGGCGCACGTCACGGTGGTGCTCGGTCCGGTGGGCGCGGTGGAGCGGGCGGGCCTGGAAGTCGTGGACGTGGTGGGCGCGGAGGACATGGCGCGCGAGGTGCTCGCCCGGGTGGAGGACGTGGACCTCTTCATCGCGTCCGCGGCGGTGAGCGACTGGAAGCCCCAGACGCGCGCGGAGCACAAGGTGAAGAAGACCGAGGGGCCGGAGACACTGACGCTGGTGCGCACGCCGGACGTGCTCGCCGAGGCTCGCGGCGGGTGGCGGGGCGCGAGCGCAGGCCCGCACTGGTGGGCTTCGCGGCGGAGACGCAGCGGGTGGTGGAGTACGCGCGCCAGAAGCTCGAGCGCAAGGGGCTGGACGCCATCGTGGCCAATGACGTCACGGCGCCGGGCGCGGGCTTCGGCGTGGACACCAACCAGGTGACGGTGCTCACCCGCGATGGGGGTGAGCACGCGCTGTCTGGCACCAAGCACGAGGTGGCTCGCGCCCTGCTGGACCTGGTGCGGGGCTACCTGCCCGCGCTGCCTCAGTAGGCGCTCCAGCCTCCGTCCGCCGTCACGACCGTGCCATTGACGAAGGACGCCTCGTCCGAGGCCAGGAACAAGGCGACCCGCGCCACCTCGTCCGGATGGGAGTTGCGGACATTGAGCGCCGGGCCGGGCCCCATCCGTTCCATCACCGCCGCGGGCACCTTGCTCATGTCCAGACCGGCGGCGATGTTGGTGAGCATGCCTCCCGGGGCGATGGCGTTACAGCGGATGCCGGCCTTGGCGTAGAAGAACCCGGTGTTCTTGGTGAGGCCAATCACCGCGTGCTTGCTCGCGGTGTAGGCCGCTCCGGCGCGCGCGCCCTGCAGGCCGCCCACGGACGCGATGTTGATGATGTTGCCCGACTTCTTCTCGGCCATGATGCGCAGGGCGCTCCTCATGGCGCGGAAGGGCGCCGTCAGGTTGATGCTCATGAGGCGCTCCCACATCGCGTCCGTCACGTCCCCCACCGGGCTGAAGTCATCCATGACGCCCGCGTTGTTCACCAGGATGTCCAGGGTGCCATGGGTGCTCAGGGTCGCCTCGAACATCTTGTCGAGGTCCGCCTGCTGGGAGATGTCCACGCGCAGTGGCGTCACGACTCCGCCCGCGGCCCGGATCTCTCCGGCCAGGGTCTCGAGCCCCGCCGGGTTGATGTCGGTGGCGACCACGCGACAGCCTTCGGCGGCGAAGAGCTGGGCGATGGAGCGGCCCAGGCCCGAGGCCGCGCCCGTGACGATGGAGACCTTGCCTTCTAGTTTCTTCATGGAGGAGTTCCCGAGGAGGAGGGTTGAGGACGGCGACTGGATGCGGACTTCTCACGTGTCACTTCGGTTGTTTCCGACGGTGAGCCACTCGGGTCATCGCCGGGCGGTGACGGGGGCCAGCCACACTCCGACGAGTGCGTCGACCAGTCCGGCCGCGGTGGACTCCCACGTCGAGCGGGGCGGGGCGGTGCCCTCGTGCAGCGCGCGCTCGCGCTCGGCGCACATGTGCACGATCAGCAACCGGCTCATGTAGCCACGCTCCTGCTGCACCTCCTCGGGCAGACGCGGCACCAGCCGGAACATGCCCTCGACGATCTGCTGCATCGCTCGCGAGGAGAGCGCCTCGTTGGTCACGAGTTCCCGCAAGGAGGGATGGGTGGTCACCTGGGCGACGAACCGCGCGTACCAGGAGGGACTGCCCAGCGAGGCGAGGTGCTCGGTGGTCGGCCGCACGAGGCAGGAGGCCCAGTCGCGCAGATCGGGCGAGCCGGAGATCTCCGCGAGCAGCTCGGTCCGCCGCCGCTCGATTGACTCGGAATGCCGGCGCACGATCGCCACCACGAGCTCCTCCTTGGAGCCGAAGTGGTAGCCGACGGCGAAGTTGTTCGACTGGCCCGCCGCCTCGCTCACCTGGCGGTTGGAGACCGCCTCCACGCCGTGCTCCGCGAACAGCCGCTCCGCGGTGACGAGGATCAGTTCGCGGGTCTCACTGCCCCGATCGGATTTGCTCGGACTCACTCATGAGCTCCTGGAGGTGGCCCGTCCTCGAGCCCCCACGAGGATGATTAAGTCGAATGACTGATGAAGTCAATTGACTTAATCGGTAACGCGAACTTCCACCTCATCGGGCTTGATAAACGCGGCCAGAACGCGCATGCGCGCAAGGTCACGCGTCCACCGGAGGGCGCGCCGGGTGGTGACGGGGTGCTCGACACACCCGCGAACGCGAAGGCGCCGATGCTCGACAAGACCCTCGGGCAGGATGCCAAGAACATCGAGTCCTGGCTGTCCCAGCTGGTCAAGTCCGTGCTCGACTTCTTGCTGACGAAGGCGGGCCTCTACGGGCGCGCCACGGATCTGCAGGACTACGACGCACAGTTCCGCAAGGTGGTGCTGCCGTGGACCGCGGGTGTGTACCTCACGGACGAGGCGTTCGCCGCGCTGCGTGTCGCCGGCCCCAACGCGGGCATCCTCCAGCGGGCGACCCTCGAGGATCTCGCGCAACTGCTGCCCTCGGACGCGCTGTTCCAGCGCATCACGGGAGAGACGGGGTGGACGCGCGAGCAGGCCGTGGAAGCCGGGCACTTCTACCTCGTGGACTACAAGGCGCTCGCGCAACTGGTGCCGGGCACCACGCCTCAGCAGAAGTATGTGTTCGCGCCCAAGGCCCTCTTCTATGTGCCGCGCCTGGGAGGGGCCGGGGCTCGCTGCGCCCCCTGTCCATCCAGATCGGTCAGGACGCGAGCAGCCCCGTCTTCTACCCGGATGGAGGGCTCGCGTGGACGCTCGCCAAGACGTGCGTCAACATCGCGGATGGCAACTACCACGAGCTCATCAGCCACCTGGGACTCACGCACCTGCTCACCGAGCCGTTCGTGCTCGCCACCGAGCGGCAGTTGGATCCACAGCATCCGCTCTACGTCCTGCTCACTCCTCACTTCGCGGGCACGCTGTTCATCAATTACAGCGCGGCGACCTCGCTCATCACCCCGGGAGGGCCGGTGGACAAGCTCCTGGCGGGCACCATCGACTCGTCCAACCAGGTGGCCGCCAACGCCGTGAAGGCGGTGCGCTACAACGAGTCGTTCTTCCCCGAGAAGCTCGCCCGTCAGGGCATTGGCTCACCGGAGGAGCTGCCCGACTACCCCTACCGTGATGACGCGCTGGCCCTCTGGAAGGCCATCCATGAGTGGGTGTCGGATTACACCGCGCTCTACTACTCCGGGGAGGCGGACGTGGTGGGCGACTACGAGTTGCAGGCCTGGGTACAGGAACTGGTGAGCGCCGGGCACCTGCAGGACATCGGCGAGGGGGGGCCGATGGAACGCCGTGCATCTCCACGCTCGACTACCTGTGCAAGCTGCTCACCCAGATCATCTTCACCGCGAGCGTGGAGCACGCGGCGGTGAACTTCCCGCAGCGCACCGCGATGAGCTACACGCCGGCCATCCCACTCGCCGGTTACGCACCGTTCCCGGGCCCGGCCACTTCGGGCGCCGAGGCGACGCAGTTGTTGGATCTGCTGCCTCCGCTCAACCAGTCCATCCTCCAGCAGGCGGTGTTGGCGGGCCTGGGCAACGTCTATTACACGGTGCTCGGCCAGTACGGGGGCCAGATGTCCGATCCCCGGGCGCTGCTGGTGCTGGGCAATTTCCAGCGCGCATTGCAGTCCATCGAGAAGCACATCCAGGCGGCCAATACCTTGGGAGGGCGCACGCCCTACGCGACGCTCCTGCCCTCGGCCATTCCCCAGAGCATCAACATCTGAGCTACGGGGGCCAGGGGGCCGCGAGCGGAGTCACGCCTCCGCCCGCGCCCGCCCGTCGGCCCCTGGAGGCCGGCGGGGAGAAGGCGGTGCTGGCTCAGGGGAGCCGGAACACGCGCAGGTTCTCTTCTCCCTTGCGCACGTAGACGAGGGCGTCGTGCGTCGCCAGATAGAAGAAGCGGTTCTTGACGAGGTCGTGCCACCCGCCGAAGGCGCCGGCCTCGTACTGCGGCGCCTCGCTGAGCTTGCGGGTCGTCGGGTCGACCTCGAAGGTCCGGTACTCGAAGCGCCCATCTCCGTCGCGGTCATACGGGAACGCGGCGATGTAGCGATTGAGCGGTGGCACGTAGGTGAAGATCATTCCCTCGAAGTAATCGGTGTAGGTGCGTGAGAGCTCGAGGTCGTGCTCCAGGTTCAGGAACTCCCACTTCCCCGTGTCCATGTCGACCGTGACCAGCCTTGGCGGGAAGGTTTGGTGTTGCGACTCCGGGTAGGGGAAGCTCACCAGCTTGCGATCGACCCTGACCATCTGGGCGAAGAACCACACGGGGGGAGTGATGACCTCCCAGTTCCAGGACTGGTCATTGGTGTCGAAGGACCACCACTTCGAATAGTCATAGTTCTCCGTGGGACCAAAGAGGTAGCGGTGTTTCACCTCGTCCCAGAACGTCCAGCCGGCCGCGCCGCCGTATCCCGTCGCGCCGTCGTAGGTGGCCCCCGGGGTGTTGAAGGGGTTGTGGCGCTTCCAGGTGTGGGTGGTCAGGCTGTAGCGCCACATCCGCCGGATGCCAAAGGCCACTTCCTGGAGGTCCGGGTTGTAGACGAGCCCATTGTACGTGTGGCGGGCCACCGGGTGGCCGGTCGACGCGGCGGGCCGGTCCGGGTCGAAGAACTCATCCGAATAGACGTCACTGTCCGGGTGGGCCTTGGCGTACTCCGCGGCGGGCGGGTAGTAGCTGTACGTGTTTCCATGGACGACCCCCGTCCAGTTCGCCGGGTTGTCGGGGAGCTGCTCGATGCTCCAGCGCATCTTCGCCATGTCGAAGCGATAGAGGCCGTTGTTGGAGCTGTCGGCGTGCCCGCCGCCGAAGGCCCACCAGCGGGCGCCGGCGCGTCGACCGCCACGCCGGAGTAGGCGTTGATGACCGCGGCGATCCCCCCGGAGCCGAAATCCTTGAAGCCAGGAAGCGCCGCCTTGACCTCCGCGTCCAGTGAGGTGAGCGGCGTTCCGGCGACCTCGATCCACCGCCCCTTGGGGACGAGCGCCCACGACACCTCGTTGACGAGTCCCGTCGCGTCACGCCCAGGGGTCCACACGTTGCCCGCGAGCGTGCCGGTGTCCGTGCCGGTGCCCCAGGTGAACGAAGGCGGAGTCCCCCCATCGGGGAGAGGAGTGCCGTTGTCGCTTGGAGGCGGCTCGTCAGGCGGGCCCTCCGACGACGAACGACAGCCAGCGAGCACGCTCGCGACGGAGAGCGACAGGAAGAGACTCCAAGATGACGAACGTTGGACCAGACGGACTGCGCTCATGCTTCACCTCTCGGAAGGATTGCTGAACGGCCTCGCTACGTCTCAGGGCGTGTAGATCTTATTCATTGAAATACATTTCGGATTCGAACGCGACTCCAATCGCGGCGGGACAATCCGCCCGCCAGGCTCCCGCGAATGCACGCGGAAGCCTGGGGACCCCCTCGTCACTGATTGGTGAATGTCAAGTCATCGAGATTGAACGCATCACCAAAACGCAGCGCTTTCGGATGATTTCCATCAAGGCCAGACACGCTCCCCCGCGCAACCCGAGTGAGGATGCGGGGGAGGGCGGCCGGGGTTCAGCTCAGGGGAGCGGACGGCACGTCCTGCCGTCACAGTAGTACCCCTCCGGGCAGGGCTGGGGGACATCCACCTTGCACATGGGCAGCATCTGCTCCTGGCTGGCCAGCTGGGACTCCGTGTCCTCGTCCACCGGGCCACCACAGCCCACCAGCGCGATGACCGCAACGAATCCCAGTCCCCTGAACAACAAGTCTCGCAGCATTGCGTTCCTCCAGTTGAGGTCACGAGGGTCCTCCACTCCCGAAGGAAACGTCAATGAAACTGCATGTCGCGCTCCAGGCGCACCTGTCCCTCGCGTGGGCGACGTCAGGGCCCCCATTCGAGTCCGACCATCAGGCGGTACTGGCGGTAGGCGAACGGGGTGCCGCGCAGCTGCGGGACGGGCACCACCATGTCCGGCTTGAACTCGAGCCGGTGCGCGGCGCCACCCGGACGGCCGCGCTCAGGGCGCCCAGGCCCAGGTACGCACCCACCGAGCCCTTCGGCGCGCCCACCGCGCTGAACAGCAGCAGGCTCGTCCCCAGGTGCACCGTGGTGCGCAGTTCCACGCCCTCCACCTGCGTCCAGCGGTAGATGCCCGAGCCCACCAGGCTCAAGACCCCGGGCGCGAAGGAGCCGGAGAGCAGATCAATCCACGGGTTGAACTCCAGATCCACCCCCAGCGCGAGGTGGGCGAGCGGTGCCCAGCGGACGCCCGCGTCCGCGCTCAGGGCGGAGCGGTCGAGGGAGACGCCAGCCGCGACGTGGAGGCGGGGAGCGAACGTCTCGGGCGTCCCGGCGGGCGCGGCGGAGGGCAGGGCGGCGGCAACCAGACCGAACCAGAGCAGCAGGGGCCGTTTCATGGCCGTCCCCGATGGCCCCCGCGGCGCCGCCGCTGGCGGAGCAGGCCGAGCCCCGCCAGGAGGGCGCCCGCGGAGAGCACGCCGGGCGCGGCGGCGCACCCTTCGGAGTGGGTGGGGCTCGTGGCGTAGCTCTCCAGCGCGCCGCACCAGTCATTGCCGATGGAGCACCCGGGTGCGACCTGGAGATAGCCCTGGAGCACGGCATCCGCCCGCGCCAGGCGCCCCTGACGTCCCCCGCTCCCGTCGGCCAGGGCGGCCAGCAGGTCGGCCGAGGCCTGGGTGGCCGCGGCCACTCGCGCTTGACCGGGCGCGTCCTCGTCCGTGCAGCGGTCGAAGGCCGAGACGTGCGCCCGGCCATCCCGTGCCGGGTTGTAGTCGGGGGCGAGCGCGGGGTCGACGTAGTTGAAGACGCTCCAGATCCGCCGCATGTCGGGCGAGCGGTAGATGTGGGTGAAGCTGTCCTGGAGCGCGTGAAGGGCACGCCCGAGCCGGTAGGCGTAGCGCGGCAGCGGCACGAGCGCGCGCTGGTACTTGAGGGCGAGCTGGACCGGCTCGGTGGCGTCCAGGTCGATGGCCTCGGCGTCCCCCAGTGCGAGCGCCACCTGCTCGAGGATGGAGTCGTGACACGCCTGGGCGGCCTGGACGTCTCCGGCCGCGAAGTCCTGGTCCGACGTCCGCAGGCAGTGCTCGGGCTGCGAGGCGGGGGCGAGGTCCACCTCCACGTGCTCGGGCAGATCCGTGGCGGCGGCACCATGGAGATCGTTGTCTCGGACCCCGGCCAGCATCGCCACCGTCCACGCGTCGCGAGCCGTGGGCAGGTGGAAGGGCAGGTTGTCCACGAGGACCTTCTGTCCGGCCGTCGGCGCGGGCGGCAGCGCTCCGTCCGGCCAGCCCGCCCGCGCCAGCGCGGCGGCGGTGATCCGCTCGTGGCAGCCCTCCGTCACCGGCGTCTCGATGGTGTACGCGCGGGCCGTGGTCGTACCGAGAATGAGGGCGGCCAGCAGCGTCGAAGCAGCCAGCGGAAGGTAGCGGCGGAAGGACGGGCGGAGGGAGGGCACGTGTGGAAACCGATGAGGCCAGATTGTACCACCGGGCGGGGATTGGGAGGAATTGGCCCCGGGGTGTGAGGTCGCGGATGCTCTCGGAGCAGGCTGCGCACCGGGCGAGAGCTGGAGCGCTTCGAGGCGGCGCCCCAGGCCAAGGTCGAGCTGGACATCCCAGTTGGCCCAGGACGACCCTCCCACGCTCGCTCCGGCTGGCTCAGTAGCTGCCCTTGAGTGAGACGCTCGCGTACGCGCTGTAGGCGCGCAGCATCACGTAGATACGGGTGGCCGTGGTCCTCGCCGCGATGGAGCACGTCTCGGCGTTGCCCGTCTTGTACGGACGGCAGTCATACGAGGACGTGGTCGGCGTGGAGCCCGCCTTCACATACAGGTCCGCGTCACCCGTGCCGCCGCTGAGGGCGATGGTCGAAGCCACGCCGGCCGGGACGTCCAGGTAGTAGAAGGTCTCGGAGCCCGTGGCGCCCGACAGGCCCGTCTTCGCCACGCCGTTGGTCAGCGGGCTGGCCGGCGCGGGAGGCACCGCCACGCCCACGCCCACCGCGGACCAGGCCGCCGTCACCGCCGCCACCTCGGCTGTACCGGTGCCGTGGAGCATCGTCGCGGCCTGCTCGGTGTAGGTCTTCGCCTGGGCGAAGGTGGTGGACGGCGTGAAGAGGTCCCGGTTGGCCTTGTAGAAGATGGCGCCCGCCTTCTGCACTCCAATGCCCGGTACGACGGTGGTCGACTTGCCGCGCGGGTGCGTGCCGCCCGTGGACAGCAGCTTGAACGCGAGGTTGGCGATGCCCGAGCTGTAGTGCACGTCCTTGCTGCCGGCGGTGCTCGTCCAGAAGTCGAGCGAGGCACCGTCCAGCGCCGGGTCGTACATGTAGCGGAGCGCGTCACCCGCGGTGGCGGGTGTCCAGACGTCCTCGCCCAGCTTCCACACGTCCAGGTCCGTGGACCAGTTGCGCGTCCAGCTCTCGCAATAGGCGGCGAAGATGTCGCTCACGCCCTCATTGAGGCCACCGGACTCGCCCGCATAGGTGAGGTTGGAATCGGTCTCCGTCACCCCGTGGGTGAGCTCGTGGACGATGACATCCAGATCGTTGCACACCGGACCACTGTTGATGCCATCTCCGTCACCACAGACGAGCTGGGCGCCGTCCCAGTAGGCATTCGAGTAGTTGATGCTGTAGTGGACGCTGACGCGTATCTGCATGCCCATGCCGTTGATCCCGTCACGCCCGAAGTTGTCATGGAAGCAGTCGTAGAAGATGCCAATGTTTTCATAGACCGTGTCCACGGCGGAGTCACCGGTGGCCGCCTGGCCCTCGCTGCGTTTGAGGGTGCCGGGCAGCGAGCTGCTGTTGTTGGCCGAGTACACGGAGCGGTTGAGCGCGTCGTGGATGTCCGAGGTTCGCTCCACGACGGAGCCGTCGAGGGCATTGACGAAGACGTGGTCCTTCACGGGCTTGCCCTCGTGCCTGCCCATCACGAGGGTCTCGAAGGCCAGCTTCAACCGCCCATCCGCACGGGAACGCACGTAGACGAGCCGCGGTGTCTCCGCGGAGACTCCTCCGGGAGTGTCCCCGAGCGCCGCGACGCGCGCGGCCTCGGAGGAGATGCGGGCGCGGGAGGTGAGCGGCTCGCCATCGCGGGCCGAGCCATTGGCGGCGTAGATGCGGCCCTCGTCATCCACGTGGACGACCAGCTCGTGGCCCACGACCGGCAGCCCGTTCTTCGTCTGGGCATAGCGGAGATGGGTATGGCCCTGCTCGTCCACGGAGAGCTGGCGTACGACGAGGTCCGCGGCATTCAGGCGGAACATGGGCGCGATGCCGGCCAGGGCCGAGCTGACGAGCGCGTGGGCGTCCCGGGCCACGAGCCCCCGAGGCGACAGCGCGGTCGCGCCGAAGTTGCCACGAACCATGTACGGAACGCCGTTCTCGTGCGTGCCGAGCACCTGCGTCGAGGGGAAGGCGGCGAGGGCCGCCTGGATGTCTTGGGTGGAGCCGAGGTCGGTGGCGTCGACCTTCTCCTCACCGGCTGAAGGGTCCAACGGTTCCGTGCCACAGGCAGTGAGCGCGAACGTGACACAAGCTGCGAGCATTCGGGTACGCATCCAGGTCTTCCTCCCCATCGACGGCGGCATGCCGTCGAGCCGGAAGAGCATGAATGCGAGTCAGACATTGAAGCAAGGCGAGCCCCGGAAAAACAGGCTCACGGCCCTTGTTGCTTCCGGAGCTACACCCGCCAGCCCTCGGGCGTCATGAGGCTCTCCCGAGAGGCGCTCCCACAGGGGGCGGGCCGGGTCGCGGTTGAGGGGCTATGTCCTGCCCGCGCGCATCGAGCGCGAAGGCGATCAGCAACGCGCCAGCGCCCAGCCCGAAGAGCACCTGGTGCTGGCCGCCGGACAGGCCGTAGACCGTCGAATAGACATAGCCACTGAGCGCCTGTGCTAGCGCGAAGGAGACGGTCGCCCGGCTCCACATCGCCTGGCGGGCGTGAGGGTCCTCCATCAACTCATGTACCCGGCCGAGCGCCAGCGGCACCACGCCGGCGGGGAAGGAGCCGATCACCGCCGCCAGCGCGATCAGCGTGGCATTGCCTGTCGCGGCCATCAGACCGAGCACCGCGACCACCTGGGTGCCCAGGGCCAGCCGGATCGCGGCGCGCACGCCCCAGCGGTCCGCGGCCAGGCCGTAGAGCACTGGGCCGGCCATCGCGCCGGCGCCGTAGGCCACCCAGGCCGCCGCACCCAGGCCGCCGCCCTTGCCGAGCGCGCGGCTGACGTAGTCCACCAGGAACATCATCTCCGGCACCAGGCCCACCGCCATCAGCGCGTACTGCGCCATCAGCAGCCGCATCGGCCGCGACATGCGGCCACGCCGCGGCGACGTCAGCGTCGGCACCTCGTGCGCGCCGTCCCGTGCCGGCCAGGCGCCCCAGCTCGCGAAGGTCAGCAGCAGCGCTGTGCCGCCCAGGGTGAGCCGGGCGGCGCGCAGGCTGACGGTCAGCATCAGCGGCACCAGCGTGCCGGAGAGCGCCACGCCCAGGCCGATGCCGAGGAAGATCGCGCCGCTGGCCAGACCGCGCTTCTCGGCCGGCACCTGATGCAGCACCACGCCGGACACCAGCACCATGATCGCGCCGCCAGACACGCCGGAGAGCAGGCGCCAGCAGAAGAACCAGACCTCCGAGAGCGGAAACGCGCAGGCGAGGAAGGACACCGAGGTCAGCAGCATCATCAGCCGCATCACCGCCACCGGCGACCCGTAGCGCGCCGGGCCGCGTCCGCCCAGCGCGCCGAGGAGATAACCGGCGAGGTTGGCCGCGCCCAGTGACGCCACGCTGGAGGCCGCGAACCAGTGCTGCTGGATCATCGGCGGCAGCAGCGGCGTGTAGGCGAAGCGCGCCAGGCCGATGCCGACGAGGCTGGCGGACAGGCCCGCGAAGATGGCCCACAGGGTCTCGGCGGTGGCGCCCGCGCTGGCGCCGGCGGGGGAGTGATGGCTGGTCATGTCTTGTCCCTTCCCGGTCCGCATCGGGCGCGGACACGCAGCAAGGTTAGGCCGGCGAGGTGTTGTAGAGTTGCTGCACCTTCTCATCCATATGATGCAGTCGTGCATCACCCCATCGAGGGCAGCTCGAGGACCGCCGGATGAACTGGGACGACACCCGCATCTTTCTCGCCCTGAGCCGCGAGGCCAGCCTGCGCGGCGCCGCGCGCGCCCTGGGCGTGGACCAGGCGACCGTCGGGCGCCGCATCGCCGCGATGGAGCGGGACCTCGGCGCCAGGCTGTTCCTGCGCGCGTCCGACGGCTATCTGCTCACGCCGGCCGGCGAGTCCGCGCTCGCCGCCGCCCGCCGGATGGAAAGCGCCGCGCTGGAGTTGCAGGCCAAGATCGACGGCCAGGACGAGACGCTCAGCGGCACGGTGCGGGTCACCAGCACCGACTCGATCGCGATCGACTTCCTCATCCCGGCGGTCGCCGCGCTGCACGAGGCGCGGCCCGGCATCCGCGTCGACCTCGAGGCCTCGACCCAGATGCTCAACTTGACGCTGCGACAGGCGGACATCGCCATCCGCAACGTGAAGCCGGAGAGCCCGGATCTGTTCGTCCGCCGGATCGCGCGATGGCCGGTGGCGCTCTTCGCCAGCGAGGGTTATCTGGCGGCGCGCGGCGAGCCGGCGCCGAACACCGAATTCGCCGGGCATGACCTGGTCGCCTACAAGGGCTACCTGGAAGGCGGCGGGGGCTGACGCTGCTCGATGAACCGACGCGCCAGGGCCGCATCGTGGCGGCGCTCAATTCCAGCCTGCTGGTGCGGCGTGCCGTCGCCGCCGGGCTCGGCATCGGCGAAATGCCGGTCTACATGGGCGAGAAGGAAGGCCTGGTGCGGATCTGGCCCGGCCGCACCCGCAAGGCGGACTACGAGGTCTGGTTGGTCACTCATCCGGATCTGCGCGGGACCGCACGTGTCCGCACGGTGGTGGAGTTCCTGACGGAGGCCATCCAAGGAGCGGCGGATTGAGTCGCGGTCCGGGGTACCGTCCTGCGAAGCTGGGACCATGGAACGCTTCGTCGAGGTTGCCGAGGGAGTCTCGCTCTGGGCCTTCGACAGGGTTCCCTACTCCGCGGCCCGGATGGCCGAGGACGCGCTGGCCATCCTCGATGCGCTCGGCATCGAACGCGCGCACGTCGTGGGGCTGTCGCTGGGAGGCATCCTGGTGCAGTGGCTCCTGGTCGCGCATCCCGAGCGGCTGCTCAGCGCGACGGTCATCGGGGCGCCCGCCCTCGAAGGCGCTCCTGCTCGCGCCAACGCGACGGCGCGAGCCCCCATCGATCCGGACCTGTACGCGTTCTGGAGCCAGATGTTCGAGCCGCGCGACCGCGAGGCGCAGATCGAATGGCGGGTCGAGAACTGGCGCAGACTCAACGGGAGGCAGCTTCCCTTCGACGCCGAGGAGTTCCGCGCACTCGAGCGGCGCCTCATCGCCCACGCTGGCCGCCATGACACCTCGGATGCTCACGCACGGGCCGACTCCTCCGGATTGGCTCGGGGGGCGGAGCTCGTTCACGTCACCGTGCCCACGCTCGTCATCTCCACCCCGGAGGATCCCACCAATCCCGAGTCCAACTCGCGCTTCCTCGCGGAGACCCTGCCGCGCTCGACCCTCGTGACCATCGACGGGATGGGGCACACGATTTCACGCGCCGTCGTGCCCCCACTCGCGGCGGCGCTCCTGAACCACCTCGAGACCGTGGAGGGCCCGGCCGGTTGACGCGAGAGGAGCCCATGGGTGGGCTAGGAGCGTGTCGGAGAAACCCACCGTAGAGGGTGGACCAGAGGGGTGACGCCCCAGGTGGTCCTTCAGGGGGGAGGCGAGTTCTGGTTGAAGGTGGAGGGTGAGAACGCCCTCGACGAAGAAGCCGGAGCAAGCCGCCCTGTTGGAAGTAGCCGCCAGCGAGAAGCCGGAGAGGGAGGAGCAAGCGAAGGGCTCCGCCCGCTACGCCTCGCCGAGGCCCTTCCGGGAGTGGACACCGGAGCAGGGGCAGTTGCTGCCGCAGTACGCGCGGGAGGTGCTGGGAGAGGGGCACCGGCGTGCTTCTTCGTCGAGCTGCGCAAGGCGCTCGACTTCAGCCCCATTCTGAAGGCGTACACCCAGGAGCGCGGGCAGCCGCCCTACCACCCGGTGATGATGACGCTGCTACTCATGTACGCGTACGCGCGGGGCATTACGAGCAGCCGGGAGATTGAGAGGCGGTGCGAGACGGACATTGCCTTTCGCTACCTGACGGGAGGCGAGAGGCCGGACCATGACACGGTGTGTGCCTTCCGGGTGCGGCACCTGGAAGCCTTCCGAGCGCTCTTCGTGGACACGTTGAGGCTGGCGCGCGGCTCGGGGCTCAAGAAGCTGGGGCACCGGCGGTGGACGGCACGAAGGTGAAGGCCAACGCCAGCAAGCACAAGGCCATGAGCTACGGACGCATGGAGGAGTCCATGAAGAAGCTGGACGAGCAGATTGGCAAGCTCCTGGAGGAGGCCGCGGCGCGGGATGCCGAGGAGGACAGGCGCTTTGGCAAGGGGCGGCGCGGGGATGAGTTGCCCGAGGAGATGAAGGACCCCAACAAGCGCGCCGAGCGCCTGCGGCAGGCGGCGCGTGAGTTGGAGGCGGACAAGAAGCTGGCGCTGGCGGTGGACAAGAGCAGGCGCCGGCAGAAGATTCGCCAGGCCAAGGAAGAGTTGGAGAAGGAGGCCCGGCAGAAGGCGGAGGCCAAGGGCGAGGACAAGCCCGAGGAGGCCAAACCCAGCGAGAAGGCGCAGCGCAACTTCACCGACCCGGACTCCAGAATCATGCCCCGGGCAGGCTCCTTCCAGCAGTCCTACAACGCGCAGGTGGCGGTGGACGCGGACACGCAGTTGATAGTGGCGCAAGAGGTGGGGCAGAGCGGCAACGATGCACGTCAGCTCGAGCCGATGGTGGAGCAGGTGCGGGGCAACACGGGGCTGTTGCCCGTGGAGCTGAGCGCGGACTCGGGCTACCTGTGCCAGGAGGACATTGAGCAGGTGGAGGCCCAGGGCGTGCAGTGCTTTGTCGCCACCGGCCGCTCCAAGCACGGACACGAGGCGCCAGCGGCACCGCGCGGACGCCCGCCCAAGGGCCTGAGCTTCAAGGAGCGGATGAAGCGCAAGCTGCTGACGAAGCGGGGACGCAAGGCGTACGCGCGGCGCAAGGTGACGGCCGAGCCCGTCATCGGCCAGGTGAAGAACGGGACGCTGCCGCGCTTCTCGCTGCGGGGCCTGCCCAAGGTGCGCGGAGAATTCTCCTTGGCGTGCGCGGTGCACAACCTCAAGAAGCTGTACCGGCAGGGCTGGGAGTTGCCCGCCCTGGTAGCGCAGCCCGCGTAGCAGGCGGGGCTGCCCGCCCGGCGCAGTGCACCAGGGGATACCGTCACCTCCGCTGCTGGTGCGCCACCTGGTGCCTGCTACGCGCCACCGTCCTCCTGGCCGATTCGCCGACAAGCTCCTAGGCCGCTGCGTTTGTCGGCTTCTGCTCTCGTGCCGCTCGCCGGAACAGCAGGGCGGATGCGAGCCACAGCGTGGCGAAGAAGCCCGTCGGCAGCAGCAGGTCGTTCGGCCGGATCGGCTCACCGGCGCCAGCGCCGCCAATCAGTGCGATGAGGGCCACCACCACCTGGGCGAGTGCCATGGCGCACAAATCGCGCGCCATGCCAGCCGGCTGGAAGCGCGCGATGATGGCTCCGATGATGCCAATGGCGAGCACTCCGCCAAACATCAGGTTGGCGTCATTGTCCTCGCTCCCGATGATCCCGACGGCGGCGTTTGCCCAGACGAGGAGAAACGCGCCCGCGAGCGCGACGCCGACGGCGGCGCGGTAGGCGGCGCTGCCGCTCTTCCTCGCCAGCAGCTCATAGGTGCCGCCGACGCCGAGCAGGAGCGCGCCGAAGAACGCGAAGTCGGCCCCGTCCCACTTCACCTCATCGGTGAACTGCATGGCGACCAGTGGCAGCAGCATCAGCGCCCCGGCGCTTGCCCAAGCGAAGATCCGCGGTCGCCGCGCGCGCTGCCTGTGACCCTGTTCATAGACGTCTGCCATGTCCGTGCCTCCGTGAAGGTTGGCAAAAGCTAATGCGCCCCCTGCCGCGGATGAAGCGATGCTTCGGAGGAATATTCGTGCAGAACCCGTGCAGGCCGTGGGCGCCTCGGCGGAGGCGCCGCCATCACCATGTCGAGCTGTCTGGAATCAAGACCTCAGGAAGGTATTGTTCTCGCTGAACCGCTGATGGTGCCAGAAGGGGTAGGCGGGGGCGTGGCACTCGCCGCGTCGAGCTTCGCCACCTGCTTCGGGGTGAGGTTCCAGCCGAGCGCGCCCAGGTTCTGGCGCAGTTGCTCCTCGTTGCGTGCGCCGATGATGACGTTGGCGACCGTTGGCCGCTGCAGCAGCCAGTTGATGGCCACCTGCGGCACCGTCTTGCCGGTCTCCGCCGCCACCTCGTCGAGCGCATCCATGACCCGGTAGAGGTACTCCTCGGGAATCTGGGGGCCGCCCGCGGCCGTCTGGGAGTTCTGGAGCCGGGTGCCCTCGGGCAGGGGCTGGCCGCGGCGGATCTTGCCCGTCAACCGGCCCCAACCCAGCGGGCTCCAGGCAACCGCGCTGACCTTCTGGTCGAGCCCCAGCGGCATCAGCTCCCACTCGTAGTCGCGCCCGACGAGCGAGTAGTACGCCTGGTGGGCCACGTAGCGCGCGAGGTTGTGGCGTTCCGACACGGCCAGCGACTTCATGAGGTGCCAGCCCGGGAAGTTCGAGCAGCCGATGTAGCGGATCTTCCCGGCGCGCACGAGGTCGTCGAGCGTGTTGAGGGTCTCCTCGACGGGGGTGACGGGGTCGAAGCCGTGGAGCTGGAAGAGGTCGATGAAGTCGGTGCCCAGGCGGCGCAGGCTCCCCTCGACCGCGCGGATCAGATGGTGGCGTGACGAGCCCACGTCGTTGGGACCGGGGCCCGCGCGGAGGGTGGCCTTGGTGGAGAGGATCACCTGCTCACGGCGGCCCTTGATCGCCTGGCCGAGGATCTCCTCGGCCAATCCGCCCGAGTACACGTCGGCCGAGTCGAACATGTTCAGCCCGCAGTCGAGTGAGATGTCGACGAGCCGGGTGGCCTCCTTCACGTCGCTGCTGCCAAAGCCCTTGAAGAACTCGTTGCTGCCTCCGAACGTCCCCGTGCCGAGACTGAGGACGGGAACCTTGAAGCCTGACGCGCCGAGTTGTCTGAATTCCATGGAGGAGACCTGCTTGTTGGGGGCCCGCGTTCGTGCGGAGCGGACCCAGGCTACCCAAGCAAACGGGCAGGGCTCCAGGGCACGGCAGTCATGGCCACGGGCTCATCACGGCCTCATTTCCGCCCATGCGCCGTGCGGATGGTCGCGAGGCGTGAGTCCCCGGTCGCTCAGCGCAAACGCGTGATGAGCTTCTGGAAGCGCGCGTCCTTGCGCACGTTCTCCAGGTCCGGGTCCGACAGCGCACTGGTTCCCTTGAGACCCGCCTCCACGGCCTTCCCAAGGTACTCGAGCGCCCGGTCGTTGTCGGCCTTCAGCGAGTAGACGCAGGCCGTGTTGTAGAAGGCCGCGAGGCGCAGTTCCTTCGACTCGGCCACGTGGGTATAGGCCTCGATGGCGCCGTCGTAATCCTTCATCACGGTGAGCGTCTGAGCGAGCTGGTTCCAGAGCGCCGCATCCGAGGGCTGCTCCTTCAGCAACTCGCGGTACGTCTCCACCGCCGCCGTCCAGTTCTTCTCCTGGGCCTGGATACCCGCCTGCTGGATGGCCCGGCCCCTCTCGTCGAGGCTCGGGTTGAGGTACGCGTACTCCGTCAGCAGGTAGGGCTCCGGCGTCCACTTGTACTCCATGTACTGCGCCGTCCGATCCGCGACGCTCCTGCCCAGGAGCCGGGCCACGACATGCAACGAGCCGTCGATGCCCGCGGACACTCCCGCCGTCGTGACGATGTGGCCATTGTCGATGAACCGCCGCCCTTGGTGGACACGCGCCCCGGGTGCCAGCTTCCGCAGGCTATCGATGGCGCCGTGGTAGGTCGTGGCGTCCAGCCCATCCAGCAGCCCGGCCTTCCCCAGTGTCATCGCGCCGGTGCAGACGGTGAGCGCCAGCTCGGAGTCCTTCGCGCTCCTCGCGATCCACTTCATGAACTCCGCATCCTCGAGCACCACCTGCGTGCCGCCACCGGGGATGACCACGATGTCCGGCATCGGCGCGTCCTCGATGGAGAACTCGGGGAGCACCTTGAGGAAGCGCTGGCTCGTCAGCGGGGCCTTCGTGCGCGCCACCGTGTAGACCCGGAAGGCCCGCTCCAGGCCCGATGCTCCGAAGCCACCCGCGGACTGGAACACCTCCGCCGGTCCGGAGAAGTCGAGCACCTCGACGCCCTCGTAGAGGACGATGGCGACATTGCGCGTGTACGGCTTGCGTGGACCCTTCGTCTCGGGCGCGGCCTCGCCCCTCGCTGGCACGAGGAGCGACAAGAAGACGAGCGCCATTGCCAACAGTCTGCACATGACTTCACCCTGTCCCGCGAATGCGGGTCGTGGATTGCGTTGACTTCGACGGTCGCGGTGCGGCCGCGTGCTACACCGGCCTCGACGGCGGAGCGCGCCGTTTCACCTTCCACTGGGAGGGGCTCACGCCAAACTCCTCCTTCCAGAGGCGGCGCAGTTGGCGCGCATCCATGAAGCCGCAATGCGAGGCGACGTTCTCCACGCTGGCCTCGGGGTCGCGCAGCATGTTCGCCGCCACCTCGAGCTTCACCTTCTGCGTGAAGGACTTGACCGTGATGCCGGTGGCACGGCGGAACGCCCGGGTGAAGGAGCGCGGGCTCATCGCGGCGAGCTTCGCCAACCCCTCGAGCGTCACCCGCTCGTTCGGGTGCGTGACGAGCCAGTCCTGCACCTTGTGGACCCCCTGGTCCAGGTGCGTTCGGTACTCGAGGAAGACGGACGCCTGTGTCTGCTCACCGTCGCGCCGCAGGTAGACGACCAGCTCGCGCGCCACGCGGGCCACCATCAGCGGGCCGTGGTCCTCATGGATGAGCGAGAGCGCCATGTCGATGCCGGAGGCCACGCCCGCGCTGGTGATGACGTTGCCATCGCGGACGAAGAGGCGGTCATGGAGCACTTTCGCCGTCGGGTGCCACTTCTGGAGCAGCTCGGCGACCTTCCAGTGCGTGGTGCACGAGCGCCCATCGAGCAGCCCCGCGCGCCCGAGGGCGAACGCCCCACTGCAGATGGAGGCGACCCGGGCACCCAGCGCGTGCGCCTCGCGCAGCCATGCCACCGGCACGCCCTCCAGGTCCTTCAGCGTGCGCGAGTCCATACCCGGCACCAGCACGAGGTCCAGCGAGCGCGGGTCGGGCAGGGGCTCGAGCCGTCCCAGCACGAGCCCCTGGGCCGAGGTGGCCTCCGCCGCCACGCCGCAATAGAGAAGCCGGTAGTCGGCTCCGAACCCGTTGGCCTCGAAGAGCGCCTGCACCGGACCGGACAAATCCAGCAGGTGGACATGCGAGAGCACGAGCACGGCGACGTGCCGTGTCCGGACCGCCTTCCTCGCTCGTTCGCGCTGTCCTTCACTCGGGGGAGATGACATGCCGGGTACTCTAGAGGGCACCGGGGCCGGGTTCCCAGACGCTCACCGGACAAAGAGCGGACATTTCGGGCCAACGCCTGCGGCCCACGGGGTAGGGTGGGTGCGTGAACGAGGCCGTCCAGATCCAGCAACTGCGGCTGTTCGTGTTCGCCGCGCTCGTGCTCATCCTGTTCCAGCATGATGTCGCGCGCTGGCACACGCCTCGAAGAGGTGGCGCGGCCCCCGGCCATGGGGTAAGCGTGCGGGCACCCTACCCGGTAGGCGGTTGAATCAAGGCACCCGGACCCGTAAACCACCCTCGTGAGCGAAGCCCCCCATCCCTCGCAGGCGTTGAGCGAAGTCCTCGAGGATCTGCGCCGTCACCTCCTCTGGCAGCAGGAGGAGGGTGGCCGGTTCCTCCAGGTGGACGCACGTGTGGCCGCGGAAGCCCGTGCCGCGGGTCTCCCCCGGCCAGCGGCCCTGGCGCGCCCCCCGGTGGCCAGCAAGCCCGCCCCCGCGCCCCAGGCGCCTCCCCCGGCGGCCCCTCCGCCGCCCCCTCGCGCGGCGGCTCCCCAGGCCGAGCGCCCTCCGGCTTCGCGGGTCCTCACCCCCGCGCCGCCCGCGCTCATCGAGGTGCCGGCCCAGACGCGTCCGTACGCGGGCCCACTGCCGGGTGTGGTGGACGGCGAGCGGCCCCTCCTGGACGACATCCGGCGCGAGCTGGGGACTGCCGCCGGTGCAAGCTGTGCACGGGTCGCAAGAACATCGTCTTCGGCTCGGGCAACCCCCGCGCGGAGCTGGTGTTCGTGGGCGAGGGTCCCGGGGAGACCGAGGATCAGCAGGGCGTGCCGTTCGTGGGCGCCGCGGGCCAGCTGCTCACGAAGATGATCGAGGCGATGGGCTACCGCCGCGACGACATCTACATCTGCAACGTGGTGAAGTGCCGGCCGCCGGGCAACCGCAACCCCGAGCCGGACGAGGTGGCGGCGTGCGAGCCGTTCCTGCGCGCGCAGCTCAAGTCCATCCAACCCAAGGCCATCGTGGCGCTGGGCAAGTTCGCGGCGCAGACGCTGCTGCGCGACTCCACGCCCATCACCCGGCTGCGCGGCACCGGCGCCAATACGAGGGCATCCAGCTGATGCCCACCTTCCACCCGGCCTACCTGCTGCGCCAACCGGCGGAGAAGCGCAAGGCGTGGGAGGATCTCCAACAGGTCATGAAGTTCTTCGGCAAGCCATCCGGGCAGCGCGGCTGAACCCAGGATGGGCTTGTTCCGGGAGGGACGCACATGAAGGGAGTACTCGAGACGCAGGAGATGCACTCACCGGCGCTGGAGGGCAACCCGCTGGGAGATCCGGCGCGGCGGGCACTGACGGTGTACCTGCCACCCGGTTATGCCGCGGGCACCCGCCGCTACCCGACGGTCTACTTCCTCAACGCCTACAGCGGCAGCGGCAGGACGTGGACGAACTTCTCGCCCTTCTCGCTGAGCGTGCCCGAGCGGCTGGACGCGCTCGTGGCGGCGGGCTCCATTCCGCCCGTCATCGGCGTGTTCCCGGACGGGTGGACGTCCATGGGTGGCAGCCAGTGGGTGAACAGCGACGCCATCGGCCGCTACCGTGACTTCCTGGCCAAGGACGTGCTGGGCTTCGTGGACCGGACGTACCGCACGCTGCCCAAGGCGCTCTCGCGCGCGGTGGTGGGCCACAGCTCGGGCGGCTACGGCGCGCTGGTGATGGGGCGCTACCACCCGGATCTCTTCTCGCACCTGAGCGCCCAGTCGCCCGACGCCTACTTCGAGTACTGCTACCTGCCTGATCTGCCCAAGACGGCCTCGGCGCTGCTCAAGGCGGGTGGGCTGGAGGCCTGGTACACGGACTTCGTCCAGCGCTCCCGGGAGACCAAGGCGCGCAGCGAGGACTTCACCATCATCAGCGTGCTGGCCATGGCCGCCGCCTACTCGCCCAAGAAGGGCGAGCCGCTCAACCTGGAGCTGCCCTTCGACACGCAGACGGGCCGGCTGCGGCCGGAGGTGTGGAACCGCTGGCTCGTGCACGATCCGGTGCGCTTCGTGCCCAAGTTCGTGGACGCGTTCCGCAAGATGAAGACCGTCTTCATCGACTGCGGCACGCGCGACGAGTTCAACCTGCGCTGGGGCGTGCGGATGATCGCCGAGGACTTCAAGAACGGGGGCGTCGAGGTGACCCACGAGGAGTTCGAGGACGGCCACATGGGCGTCAACTACCGCTTCGAGCGCTCGCTGGCGGTGATCGGCCAGCGGCTGGTGCTCGACTAGCGGCATGTTCAATCCATCGCGGCACAGGCGGGAGGTACGGTGATGTTTGGCTCGTTGTTGATGGCGGTGCTCATGGCCGGGGAGCCGGCGGAGCTCACGAAGCACGAGGTGAAGACGCTCACGCTGCAACTGCCCTCGGACTGGACCCAGTCCGAGGCGGATGGCACCCAGCGCTTCGCCGACCCGTCGGGGGATGCGTACGTGCTGGTGGACGTGGGCGCCGTGCAGAGCGCGGGCATGAAGCCGCAGGCGTGCGTGGACAAGATCCTCACCGCCATGGGCGGCAGCGAGGGCTGGAAGCCGCTCAAGCTGGGCAAGGCCCCGGCGGCGCGGCGCGTGGACTCGGACACCACCCCGGATGGGGCGGAGTCGGTGCGCACGATCACGTACGTGGGGTGCGATGGGAAGACGACCTGGTCGCTCGTCTTCCACATGGATAGGAAGGAGCGGGAGCACTTCGATCCGCTCGTGGAGAAGATCGCGGGCAGCGTCGCGTACGCCAAGGCCGCGCCCACCAAGAAGGGCAAGTAGACCTCACGCGGGAGCGGGTAGCGCATGGACACGGGGCTTCAGGGCAAGGGCGTCCTCGTCACCGGGGGCGCGGGTGGAATCGGCAGCGCGGTGGTGCGCGCCTTCGCCGAGGAGCAGGCGAAGGTGGCGGTGCACTACCACCAGAGCGCGGACAGGGCGGAGGTCCTGGCGCGGGAGCTCGGCGGCGTGGCGCTCCGGGCGGACCTCACCTCGGAAGCCGACGTGGACGCGCTGGTGCCCGCGGCGGTGAAGGCCCTGGGCCGGCTGGACGTGCTGGTGGCCAACGCGGGCGTGTGGCCCCCCGCGGACGAGCCCGTGTGGAAGATGCCGCTCGCGCGCTGGCGCCGCACCCTGGCGGAGAACCTGGACAGCGTCTTCCTGAGCTGCCGCGCCTTCCTGCGCCACGTGGAGACGACGGGCACGGGCAACATCATCCTCATCGCCTCCACGGCGGGCCTCTTCGGCGAGGCGGGCCACTCGGACTACGCGGCCGCCAAGGGCGCGCTGGCCAGTGGCTTCCTCAAGAGCCTGAAGAACGAGCTCACGCGCATCGCTCCGTTCGGCCGGGTGAACACCGTGTGCCCCGGCTGGACGGGGGTGGAGCGCCACCGGGACAAGCTCACCGACCCGGTGTTCATCAACCGCGTGACGCGCACCATGCCCCTGCGCAAGCTGGGCCGTCCGGAGGACGTGGCCCGGGTGGTGGTGACGCTCGCGTCCGATCGCGTCTCCGGCCACGTCACCGGCGAGGTCATCACCGTGGCCGGCGGCATGGAAGGCCGCGTCCTGCACGAGTCCTGAGGCCCCGCCTCACGCCAGGGGGCCGGGAGTCGTCAGCACGGCCGCCTCGCGCTCGCGGGTGACCCGCACCGCCAGCCCCAGGGCGAACATCAACAGCAGCGCGGCGCACAGGAAGGGCGCTCCGGGCTGATGGATGGCGCGCTCGGGGGCGATGGCGTACGCGAACGTCTGCGTGAAGAGCCCGGGCCCCATCAGGCCCGCGATGCCCAGCAGGCTGGAGAGCGCTCCCTGGAACTGGCCCTGCTCGGAGGGCGGGATGCGGCTGGTCATCAGCCCCTGCGACGCCGGCGAAAAGAAGCCCCACAGGGCCATGATGGGAATGCCGAGCCCACAGAAGAGCGCCGGCGAGGGAGCCAGCGCGTAGACGGAGAAGCCCACCGCGCCGAACACCAGCCCCATCATCAACGTGCGCCGCTCGCCCAGGCGCTTGACCACGGGCCGCACGAGCCCGCCCTGCACCACCAGCGAGCACAGGCCCGAGCCCGCCAGCGCGAGCCCCACGGCGCGCTCGTCCCAGCCGAAGCGGTAGCCGCCGTACAGCACGAACACGCTGGGCAGCGCGATGTGGGCCAGGTTGTTCAGGAAGTGCACGCTCACCAGCCCCAGCACCTCCGGGGTGGCGCGCAGCCGCAGCAGGGCGCCCACCGGATTGGCCCCGCTCCAGCGGAAGGGCTTGCGCTTCTCGGGCGGCAGGGACTCGGGCAGGACGAACAGGCCATACAGGGCATTGAGCAGGCTCAACCCGGCCGACACCCAGAAGGGCAGGCGCGGATCGATTCCCCCCAGCAGCCCGCCCAGTCCGGGCCCCAACACGAAGCCCACCCCGAACGCCGCCCCGAGCATCCCGAAGCCCGCGGCGCGCTTGTCGCTCGGCGTCACGTCCGCGATGTAGGCGCTCGCCGTGCTGATGCTCGCCGCGGTGATGCCCGCGATGATGCGGCCCGCGAACAGCCAGCCCACCGTGGGCGCCCAGGCCATGAGGATGTAGTCCAGCCCCATGCCCACGTTGGACAGCAGGATGACCCGGCGGCGGCCGTAGCGGTCCGACAGCGCCCCGAGCACCGGCGAGAAGATGAACTGCATGAGCGCCCAGGCCGTGGAGAACACGCCGAACATCTGGGCCGCCCGGCTCGTGTCCCCGTCCATGAAGCCGACGAGGAGCTTGGGCAACACGGGGATGATCATCCCCATCGCCAGGATGTCGAGCAGCACGGTGATGAAGATGAAGGCCAACGCGGCACGGCGTGGGGCCCCGGATGAGAGGGGAGCGGTCATGGGCGCCCCTGTCCTATCACTTCCCGGGACGTCCTGCCCGGAGGGCCGGGAGCCCGTCCCGCCAGTGAGACTCAGTTCGTCACCGTGAAGCGGATGACGAGCGGCACGCCGCCCAGGCCGCCTCCCTGGCTCTCGCTGTAGGGCGTGGCGCGCAGCACGTGGCGGCCCGCGGTGAGCGGGTGGGGAGTGCTCAACCGGTAGGGCGCGAGGTCGTCGGCGGACGTGGCCCCGTCGTAGACGAAGCGCACGCTGCCCACCTTGGGCTCATAGGTGATGGCCTCGATGGCGGGATGGCGGATGCCCCAGGCGGCGAGGTCGGACAGATCGACGGTCGCCCCGTTGACGAGCGGGGAGAACCCCGGTACGGGCTGGCCCGTGTCCGCGTCGACGAGGCGCAGGGCGGTCACCGCCGTCACCACGTTGGGCAGGTTCGGACTGTTCGCGGTGATGGTGAGGGTGTTTCCCCCGAAGGTGCGCACGCTGAAGCCCGGGAACTGCTCGTTGTAGAGCCGGGACATGTCCTGCAGGGTGCGCAGCGCGTGGAGCTCGCCCAGACGCACCACGTTGTCATGATCGCTGCGCCAGTGCACCCCGGCGAACAGGCGCGCCACGCCGATGTTCGACGCCAGCTTGTCCAGCTCGTCGTACATCATCAAGGGGCCGCCCTCGTAGGGCGCCAGGGCCAGGCCGTCGTCGACGACCACCTCGGGGTCGCGGAGGGGGAAGTTCGAGTAGAAGGCCTTGAGCATCGTCACCCCCGCGCCGATATAGGTGGAGTGACCCGAGCCATAGGCGGGGTGTAGCGGAGCCGCCTCGGGGAAGGCCTGGGGGAGCAGGTAGGTGCCGCCTCCGGACAGGCCCCGCGCGGCGTTGAGCTGGGCATTGCGCGCGAAGACGAGCGGGAGCACCGGGGAGTTCAGCAGCTCGGGGTGGAGGGGTAGGACTGACGCCCCGCCAGCAGGTTGTCCACATGGCCGCCGAACTCCTCCGGGCGCAGCCGCCGGTGCACCAGCCACTTCTGGAACCAGTCCGCGCGCAGGGCGGTGTTGGTGACGAGCACCGCGGCCGACTGGGCATCGGAGTTGCCGAGGGTGACGAAGGCCTCCTGCTTGAGGTACTGGCGGTAGGGGCTCAGCTCGTCGAGCGCCTGGAACGAGGACTTGGGATCCGGATCGTAGGCGCCGTTGGCCAGGAAGTCGCCCTGGCGCGCGATCAGCAACGCCGCGCTCAAGGTGGACTCGAGGGGGTAGTCCGTGTGCACGTACTCGGTCAGGTCGCGGGCGTTACGGATGTGACGGCGGAGCGGTTCATATTCGTCGCGCTCGTCGATGAGGCCTCCGGTGAGGGTGGGCACCCGGCCGTTCTGGATGTCCAGCCACTCGGCGAACTGGGTGACCCGGTCATCCCCGCTGGGGCGCACGAGGTTGCGCTGGGGAAGCGTCTGGTAGCCCGTAGGCTCATCGCGGGAGGGCACGAAGGGGCCGGCGCTGTAGGGAATGTCCTTGATGAGGAATTGCGACAGGAAGGGGCCCTTGAGGGCGCCGTCCACGTCCGCGCGGAAGATGACCTCGGGCGTCACCACGCCGTTCGCCTTGGCGCCGCGGTACAGGCTCAACTGGTTGAGCCGCTGGGCGGCGGCGGCGATGAGCGATGAGGTGCTGTACTGGTCGAAGCTCACGTCGCGCGCCAGCGCCATCCAATACAGCTCGTCCATCTCTCCCGCCGTCTCGTTGCTGGAGTAGCGGGGCGCGGGCTGGATGGCTGTCGCCTGGGGATCCGCTCCCTCGAGCGTGAAGGCGTAGGCGGCCTGGGGATTGACCAGCTTGCGCTCGCCTCCGAGCGGGATGGCCTCGAAGTCGAGCGGATTGCCCGTCCGCAGCGCGGACAGATAGCGCTGATAGGCCGGAAGGGAGACATTGCCGAGCGTGTCGTGCGGCAGCCCCTTGGTGTAGTTGGCGAAGTACGTGGAGTAGCGCCGCTCATCCCCATTGTTGGGATGGGCGGGCAGCGGTTGGTTGCGCTGGGCGTTGGCGGCATCCACCCGGATCTGCCGGGCACGCTCCGCGCGCGACTCATCTCCAATCTGTGCTTGTGCGACAGGTGAAAGGGACATCAACAACGGAATCACGGGGAACAGGGTCGGGTTCTCATCCGAGGCGCTCATCCATCAGGGCATGTAGGGGTACACCTGGAGCGCTCGGGAAAAACGGGCGGAGGTGGGCACCAGGTGCCTTGTTGATAGCACTTCGCCGTGAAGTATTTTCCTGACCGGATGAACAGATGAGAGGGATTTGTTGAGTGCTGGGTTTCTCCATTCCCTTGCGTGGACTTGAGACGTCGTGTCTCGAATAGACAGGCGAATTGAGGAGCAGGATAGACTTGCGGCGTTGAAGTGTTTGTCCGGTCTACGTTGGGAGTTCGAGGCCGCCCCCGGGACGCCGGGCTCGCCCTCCGGGGCCGCTTGCGGAGTTCGTCTCGGAGCGATAGAGCTAGGAACGTGATGACCCGCTTCGCCGCACTCCTTCTCGCCCTCCTGATCTCGGGGCAGGCCGCCTTCGCGGGCGGGAGTGAGCGGGTGTGCCGTTACACCGGCCGTCGGGTCGCACCATGCGCGGCGTGTCCCGGCAAGAAGCAGGTGCAGGACGCCCGGCTGCTCGCCCAGGACTGCTGCGAGCTGCGCCAGGGTCATCCCGTGGACGTGGGCGCCCGCCTGCCCTTCGTCGACGCGCAGGTCCAGGTCCACTGGGTGGAGCTGCCCGAGGGCATCGACTGGGCGGCTCCTCGCCTCCCGAACAGCCGGGGCTCCGCTTGCGCTCCGGGCACGACCCGCCTCCGCGCGAGCGCCTGTTCCTCTCCCTGCGTCAGTTGCTGATTTGAGCCGGTCTCCGACTCCGTCTCCGTGAGGGCCTCGCGCCACTCCGGACACGTGAGGCGTGTGTCCACAAGCCGTTGCTCCACTCACTTCTTTCGCGGAACACCTTCCATGTCTCTTTCGATGAAGCTGCTGACCGGCGCCCTGGCGCTCGGTCTGTCCGCGTGCGCCCTGGGCGCCGCGGAGCGTGTCCCTTCCTTGCTGGATCCCTCCAACCCCGCGGCGCCCGAGTCCCCCATACGGGCCATGCGCGCCCTGCACGGCTCGCCCGCCGCCGCGCCTCCCGCCACGCTGGCCCAGGCCGAGAAGACTCCGGACGCCGGAACGCCGTCCCAGGCCCTCTACGTGTGTCCCATGCACCGGGACGTCACCTCGCACGAGCCGGGACGCTGCCCGAAGTGTGGGATGAAGCTCGTGCTCCAGGCCCCTCCCGCGCCGAAGGAGAGCGCCTCCCGGGATGCGCCGGCGCCGGGCACGTCCTCCATGCAGGGTGGTTCCCCATGAACCGCCTCCTGCTCACGGCGGCCGTGTGCCTGTCCGCCATGGGTTGCGCCACGCTGTCTCCCGAGCGGGGACACGCGGAACTCGGAGCCCTGGTCCAGGAGCGGGTGCGGGTGTCCACCGGCTGGGAGAAGGGCACGCCTCCGGCCGAGGCCGTGCGCGAGCGCGTCCATGCCCTCCTTCAGGACGGACTCACGCGCGAGGAGGCGGTGCGCCTGGCGCTCGTGAACAACCCGGGGCTCCAGGCCTCCTACGAGTCGCTCGGCATCTCCCAGGCGGACATGGTGGAGGCGGGGCTGTTGCGCAACCCCACGCTGGGCGCGGCGGTCGGCTTCCCGAACGTGGCGGGCTCCGGCCCCCGCCTCGAGTTCTCCCTCGTGCAGGAAGTGCTCGATCTCTTCATGCTCCCGGCGCGCAAGCAGATCGCCCGGCAGCAGTTCGAGGCGGACGTGCTGCGCACCGCCCATGAGGCGCTGGCCGTGGTGGCCGAGACGCGCGAGGCCTACGCGGCGGTCCAGGCGGCCGACAAGCTGCTGCGCTACCAGAGCCAGCTCGTGGCCGTCTTCTCGGCGACGGCCGAGCTGGCGCGGATGCAGCAGGAGGCGGGCAACATCCCCGAGCTGGATCTCTCCCTCTCGCGCGCCGCCTGGCAGGAGGCCCGCGTGGGCCTCGCCCGGGAGGAGCTGGCGCTCGTGGAGAGCCGGGAGCGGTTGAACCGGCTACTCGGGCTGTGGGGCGAGGACACGGAGTGGACCGTGAGCGAGCCCCTTCCCGAGCCTCCCGCGGAGGAGCCCTCCCTGGAGCACCTGGAGCGGCTCGCGATCGAGCGCCGCCTGGACATCGACGCCGCGCGCAAGGACGTGGCGTTGATGGAGAAGGCCGTCTCCCTGGCGCGAAGCTCCCGCTTCCTCGGTACGGTGGAGGTGGGCGTGGACGCCGAGCGCGAGTCGGATGGGCTGCGCCTCATCGGCCCGAGCCTCGTGTTGGAATTGCCCCTGTTCAACCAGCGGCAGGCGCTCATCGGCGGGCTGGAGGCGCGCGAGCGCCAGGCCGAGCGGAAGCTGGCGCAGCTGTCCGTCGATGCCCGCTCGGAGGTGCGGCAGCGGCGGGCGGCGTTGCAGACGGCTCGGCGGTTGGTGGAGCACTACGCGACGACGCTGTTGCCCCTGCGCCGGCGGGTCGTGGAGCAATCACAGCTCCAATACAACGCCATGGTGTTGAGCCCGTTCCAGCTCCTCGAGGCCCGGCGCGAGGAGGTGCGGACGTATCGGGAGTACGTGGAGACGCTGCGGGACTACTGGAACGCCCGGAACGCCCTGGAGAACGCGGTGGGTGGCCGGCTGACGGATGACGCGGGAGAGACGCGATGAGCGAGACGAAGGGTTTGAGCCGGCGGCGCTTGCTCGTCGCCAGTGGTCTGGGCATGGCTGGGAGCACGCTGTTGTCGGCCACACAGGCGCGGGCCCAGGAGCCGTTCTCCGGGATGCCGGCGCGCGAGGGCTCGGCGGCGGATACGGGCAGGCCCCAGGCGAGCGGCAAGCACCTGCCCCGGGACGGCCCGGCCGGGACTACACGCCGGTGGTGGTGCCCAACGGGACGAAGCTGCCCTGGAAGCTGGTGGACGGCGTGAAGGTCTTCCACATGGTGGCCCAGGAGGTGGAGCACGAGTTCGCACCGGGGCTCCAGGCGCGGTGCTGGGGCTACAACGGCCGCGTGCATGGCCCGGTCATCGAGGCGGTGGAAGGCGACCGCGTGCGCTTCTACGTCACCAACCGGTTGCCCGCGCCCACCACGGTGCACTGGCACGGGCTGCTGCTGCCCAATGGCATGGATGGGGTGGGGGGACTCAACCAGAAGGCCATCGCCCCCGGCGAGACGTTCAAGTACGAGTTCACCCTGCGCCAGTCGGGCACGCTGATGTACCACTCGCACCACGACGAGATGACGCAGATCGCCCTGGGCATGACGGGCATGTTCATTGTCCACCCCCGCCAGCCGCCGCGGGGGCCGAAGGTGGACCGGGACTTCGCGCTGATGCTGCACGAGTGGCGCCTGGACCCGGGGGCCCGGCGGCCCGACCCCAACGAGATGACGGACTTCAACCTGCTGACGATCAACGGCAAGGCCTTCCCGGGCACGGCGCCGCTGGTGGTGAAGAAGGGACAGCGGGTGCGCATCCGGCTGGGCAACCTCGGCCCCATGGACCATCACCCCATCCACCTGCACGGCTACCAGTTCCGCATCACCGAGACGGACGGAGGCCGCGTGCCCGAGTCCGCGCAGTGGTCGGACACCACGGTGCTGGTGCCGGTGGGCAGCACGCGCGGCATCGAGTTCGTGGCGGACGAGCCCGGCGACTGGGCGATGCACTGCCACATGACCCACCACGTGATGAACCAGATGGGGCACGGCATGCCCAACCTCATCGGCCTCAAGCCCGAGGGCTTCGACGAGAAGGTGCGCGAGATCCTGCCGGACTACATGACCATGGGCCACACGGGCATGGGGGAGATGGAGGACATGGGCATGGCCGTGCCGGCCAACAGCATTCCCATGGTGGGCGGCAAGGGCCGCTACGGAGGCATCACCATGGGGGGCATGTTCACGGTGCTCAAGGTGCGCGAGCACCTGGAGGGCTATGGAGATCCGGGCTGGTATGACAACCCGGTGGCCACCCTGGCGAGCAACGCGGACAAGGCCGAGCTGCTGCGCGACGGCATCGACGTGAACGCCGACCCCGGCGTCACCGACGGCGGCGCCTGAGCCACCATCCCCTCACTTGCCGAGGAACCCGAGCGGGTCGGAGGAGGAGAGGCCGTCCTTGGCGGCGACGGTGAATGTCTTCGCCTGTGCTCACTGATGAGGCCTAGGCGGGTGCTGGCGTACGTGACCGGCACCCGGTGGGGTACGCGCCATTGTGGAGCACCTGGGACTACCCACGTCTAGTGCGAGGTTGGCTCCAGCGCAGGGGCCACCCCAGAGCGAGTGGTGCTGTGCCCCAAGCCGTCACGGTGCCCCAGAGCAGCCCCCCTGCAGGGTGGGCCGGCGTGTGCCTGAAGAGGGCTGCACTGCCTCTCCAACCGGCCCGGCGCACAGTCCTGGCGGCACCCATCAGCGGCTTTCTCCTCCCCAGTACACTCCCTCCACACGCCTTCCTTCTTATACGCTCGTTGACAACTTTCTCACAAAGCAAGTGGTACTAGTGCTGATTCTCTCTCCCTTGTATGTTAGAGTGGTCGCGCCTGCAAAGCGGGGTTCGAAGAATTCATACTGTGGCGTAGTAAGCCATATTCTTCTAGGGGGCGTAGATGAGACACGATCAATCACAAGTGCTGGTTCTCGCGCTTTTTTGTCGTCAATTGCAATTGCCCAAGCCAGTGGGTCGCCGATTGAAGCTTGTCCTGGTGCTCTGGCGAAAATTCGCGAAAACTGTGGTTGCGCGCCCAGAGCAGAGGCGTCTTACAATGCTCTCAAACAAACTAAAATCGCTGACGAAAACTTGCGCTCAAGAATTTCATACTGCATAGACGCCACGCTGGGAATGCAAGCCCCGATCAAGAAAATCGGTGACATCGAGGGGAAATTCAAAGGGTGTCTCGAAAAAAGAGGAGCAAAATCCAGAATACAAAGAAGCACTTGCTTTTATTGTGCGCAGTGCGGTTGATGTTTCTTCAAAGCAAGTGGAATCATGGGATAGATGTTATGATAAATGGATGAGCTTGGATCCTAGCAAAAACACCAAGCAGGCAAGTTATAAGCAGTCAAACAGAATACCCAAAAGGGAAACCATGGAGGTGCCAGCTCGCAAGTATTCAGGTACAGATGAAACTCATGGTGAAGCTAACGACATCACCGTTGTGGCGAGTTGTCCGCCTTCGCATCCTAAGCTCGTGGAGTGCAAAGATTGGAAAGCGGCAGGCAATACGCGTGGACAAGACCCTTTTGATCTGGAGGATGGAGATCATGCAAGCAAGGGAGCTCCAGTGGTGCCTGTATTTGTCGCGGCCATCATAGCGCACAAGAAATGGACAAATTGGGCATTACCCGCACAGGTCCTGGGCATTGGATTGAATGCTCGGTGGTGGCCGTCTGCGCGAATCGGTAACAAGCATTGGAGGCAGACGAGAGGAATGGGAGTCACGGGCGCAGTGCCACTTGGCCGGCAACGCCGGTTGAAAGTTGCGAGGACGAGCTTCTCTTCGCCTTCGCTCGGCGTTGTAGGTTACTCCTCACTTCCAGTCGCTGGTGCCAGAGGGGATACTTTCGTTTATAGAAATGGAGGCGTGCGCTTAGACTCGACTTTTGCCATTGTTGGCCAGCCGAGAGCCATGTGAGCCCATGCTCCTGTTGCGTCCTTCCTGGACGGGTCGCCTGGGCCGGCGTTACGTAACGGGGGCGCGGGGCTGACGAGCGCGGCGAACGCGAGGCGGTGAGAGAGGCAAGCATTATGTGTTCGCCGTGAAGGAGAACTTCCAGCGCTTGCATGACGTGATGTGGGTGGCGCTGAGGGAGGGCAGCACCCGTGCAGGTGACGGTGAGAGAGCGGGCGCGGGGCGAGTGGGTGGAGCGGCAGCTGAGCGCGACATGAGTGCCCGGGACAGATGCGTTTCCAGAAGCGAGGCAATGGGTGTGGGTGCGCAGCACGCGGGAACGGGAGGGAAAGTTGTCCGAGGTGGAGACGCGGCTGTTTATCACGTCCATGCCCGGCGGGGAGCTGTCGGGAGAGCAGATGCTCACGCTGGTGAGAGGGCATTGGGGAATAGAGAACGGGCCAAACTGGATGGCGGACGTGGTGCTGGAGGAAGACACGGCCTCGGCCAGCTTGCGTGGCCGGGCGCCCGTAGTGCTCAGTTGGCTGCGGCTGCTGGCCTGCAACCTGCTGGCGCTGGTGCGCACGCACCTACCACCCAAAGACGGCAGGCCCGTATCTTACACTCGCACCCAGGAAGTGCTCTACCAGGGCTTGCTGGGCTTGGCGGTGCTCCCGGAGAGTCTGGCCCCACTTGCCTGAGCGCCCGGCTCCGGCCTCCTCTGCCTCCACCTCCACGGCTTCGCAGGTCCGTCATCAGCCACTTGCCCTCCCTGAGATGCTCTTGTTGCGAGAGCCTGCTGCGAGCACGCTCCTCTATTTCCTGAAATGGCTTGCCCCCTGGGCCCTCCCTCTTCAAAGCCTCCCTCTCGGACTTTGGATCAGGCCTGACTGGCAGCGGTCCAAAAGGAGGAGAGCAAACAAGAGTCAGAGTTCATCAGGATGCCCAAGGTGAGATTCACGGCCATCCGTTGGGGCCGGAGGGCCCGCCATGAGAATCGGCTCCAATCAGGAAGTTTCAATGGAACTTCAAGCATCGTGGATGTCGTCATGATTGATGCTTACGGAGAAAGGCTTCAAATTGCCAGCGCGGAGGGATTTCGATGAAAGAGATCATTGATGTGATACGGAGTGTTTATGGGTCTTTTGAAAATCCCGATTTCCATTTTGTGTCCGAAGCGCTGCGTCAACGTCCCTATAAACAGATTGCGAGCCATCTCGAACGAATGTTCAAAACAGAAGAGGATACCGACGCCAATGATGATGTGAGCTTTGGATATATCTTGAGAGGCCATGGTCAACAGGAATGGGTGCTCAGGCTATCCATGGTCGGACCTTATGCCGTTGTGCTTCGTCTTTCCGGAAATGGTTCAGCCGAGGTGGTGTCTCCCGGAGCACCCACGCTGGAAGAGCAGGCGTTGAAGTTGCTTCAGGTTCTTTCGGCACAAGGCATCCAGGTCCTGAGCCAGGATGAACTGATGCGCCCCGTGACCCTTTCGCTGTACAATACAGACCCAGGCAATGTTCGCATATATCAGGCTCTTTTCAGTGATACGGATGTATTGCCATGGGAAGGTGAATGGAAGGATGGCGGGCAGGACTAGTACCGCAGCTGAACGTGGATTCCGGGGAGCCGCAAGGTGCGCGAGCACCTGGAGGGCTATGGAGATCCGGGCTGGTATGACAACCCGGTGGCCACCCTGGCGAGCAACGCGGACAAGGCCGAGCTGCTGCGCGACGGCATCGACGTGAACGCCGACCCCGGCGTCACCGACGGCGGCGCCTGAGCCACCATCCCCTCACTTGCCGAGGAACCCGAGCAGCGCCTCGTGCCACTTCTCGGGGCCTCGAAGTGGGGGATGTGCCCCACGTTGGGGATTTCCACGAGCGTGGCGCGGGGGAAGCGCTTCGCGGCGCGCCGGCCCAGTTCCGGGTACTGGCCCAGCTTCGTGAGGGCCTCGGGCGACACGCGCGCCCGGCCAATCGTGGTGCGATCCGCCTGCCCGATGACGAGCAGCACCGGCGCCGTCACCTGCGGGAACTCGTGCACCACCGGCTGCTGGTAGATCATCTGCTCGGTGGCGGCGGACACCCACGCCAGCCGCGGGTACTCGCCCCCGAGCGTCTGGCGGTAGATGACCTGCACGTACTCCTCGTACTCGGGACGCCACGTGACGTAGTAGGTCTTCTGGTACTTGCGCACCGACTCCTCGGTGGTGTCGAGCTGGCCCTTGTAGAGCTCCTCGGTGGAGCGCCAGGGCACGAGGACGCGGTAATCCTCCAGGCCGATGGGATTCTCCAGGATGAGGTGCGTGGTGGTCTCCGGGAACAGGAGCGCGAAGCGCGTGGCGAGCATGCCGCCCATGGAGTGCCCCACGATGGCGGCCTTGGAGACTCCGAGCTTCTCCAGCACCCGCTTCGTCTGGGTGGCGAGCAGGTGGAAGCTGTAGTCGATGGCCGGCTTGGAGGACTTGCCGAAGCCGAGCTGGTCCGGCACCACGACGCGATAGCCCGCCTGGCCGAGCGCGCGAATGGTGTCGCGCCAGTAGGCGCCGAAGAAGTTCTTGCCGTGGAACAGCACGACGGTGCGCCCGTTGGCCTTGCCGCTCGGGGGCACGTCCATGTAGGCCATGCGGACGTCCTGGCCCTGAATCGTCAGCGGGAGGAACTGGACGGGGGCGGGGTAGGCGTAGCCCTCGAGCGCGATGCCGAGCGGCTCGGGGGCCTTCTTCTCCTGGGAGAGGGCGGGCAGGGAGCACAACAGCAACGCGAGGGTGAACACGGAGCGGATCGCGGAGGTCATGCCCGAGGAATACCCGCTCGGTGGGCTCTTCGAGCACGGAAGCGTGATATCGCGTGGATCCGGTCTTCAGTGTTCAACAAGGAGCCGTCATGGGGACGGAGTGGAAGCGCGGTATGGACCTGACTGCCTACAACCGCGAGGCCTGGAACCGTCAGGTCGCCAAGGGGGATCGGTGGACGATTCCCGTGGGTCCCGAGGTGATCGCCGCGGCGCGCCGGGGGAGTGGAGCGTGGTGCTCACCCCGTGCAAGCCCGTGCCGCGCGAGTGGTTCGGTTCGCTGGCGGGCAAGGACGTGCTGGGGCTGGCGAGCGCGGGCGGGCAGCAGTGTCCGGTGTTCGCCGCCGCCGGGGCCCGCGTCACGGTGTTCGACAACTCGCCCGCCCAGCTCGCGCGCGATGCCGAGGTGGCCGAGCGCGAGGGCCTCAACATCCGCCGCGTGGAAGGTGACATGAGCGACCTGTCCGCCTTCGCGGACGAGAGCTTCGATCTCATCTTCCACCCCTGCTCCAACTGCTTCGCGCCGGAGATCCGCCCCGTGTGGCACGAGGCCTTCCGGGTGCTGCGCCCCGGTGGCGTGCTGCTCTCGGGCTTCTCCAACCCCATCGTCTTCCTGTTCGATCCGGAGCTGGACAAGCAGGGCGGGCCGCGGCTCAAGTACCGCATGCCGTACTCGGACGTGGCGAGCCTCACCGACGAGGAGCGGCGTCGCTACACCGACGAGGGCGAGCCCCTGTGCGTGGCGCACTCGCTGGAGGATCAGATCGGCGGACAGCTCGACGCGGGCTTCCTGCTCACCGGCTTCTACGAGGACAAGCACACCGAGGGAGACCGGCTGTCGGAGTACCTGTCGGGGTTCTGCGCCACCCGGGCGCTCAAGCCCGCCTCCCGGTAGCGGGGGGCGTCGCGGGGAAAATGCCCCGCCAAATCCTCCGGGAATAATCCCTCCCCGCGTCGTACCAGTGATGGGGCGGGGAGTTCGGGACCCCTGGAGATGACGACATGCGGAGTATTCTGCGCGGTGCGCTGGCATCGCTCGTGATGGCTGTTTCGGCCGCGAACGCGAGCACGCTGCCGGTGCCACTGTTTCCCCAAGAGACGAACCAGTGGTGTTGGGCCGGCAGCGGCCAGATGATCATGAACTACCTGGGCGCCACGCGGGTGTCCCAGTGTGATCAGGCCAACCGGCGCCTGGGGCGCTCGGATTGCTGCGACAGCCCCGTGCCCTCGGCGTGCGTGAAGCCCGGCTGGCCCGAGTTCGAGAAGTATGGCTTCGCGTACAACACCACGTCCAACAGCGCGTTGAGCTGGTCGTCGCTGGTGAGTGAGATCAACGCCAACCGGCCCGTGGGCTTCTCCTGGGGATGGACCGGTGGTGGCGGACACATGATGGTGGCCAGCGGGTATCTCACGCTCCTCGACACCAACTATGTCTACGTCAATGATCCGTGGGCGCCCAACGTGGGGGATCAATACTATATCACCTATTCGGAGTACGTGAGCGGCGCCGATCACGTGCACTGGCGGGACTACTACAACATCCGCGAGAGCCCGCCCTGCTACAGCGACTTCCACGATTTTCCCGCGAGCAGCTTCCAGGGATGTTTCGACCACCACGCCTGGCGTGATCGCTGGCCGGTCACCCTGACCGCGTACAACTCCTCGGGCAGCCGGTTGATGGCGGGCTCCTTCCAGGCGGCGGGGAGCCGTCCGGTGCGCGTGTTGATGACGACGCAGCAATTCCAGTCCTACTTCGAGACCTACCGCGCCCAGGGCTGGCGTCCGGATCGGGTCAGTGTGCTGCCCACGTCCAGCGGCCCGCTCTTCACCGTCATCTGGGCGCCCATCGACGGCGCGTTCCTCTCCCTGGCCAACCTGACCGAGGCCGAGATGTCCGCGAAGTGGAGCGAGATGTGGAACGCCGGCTACCTGAACGTGGACCTGGCCGTCTACAACGACAACGGCGTCATCCGCTTCTCCGGCGTCTGGGTGAAGAAGGCCCACAACGGCTACGCCACCTACTGGCACATGACGGCGGCGGACTTCGAGTCGAAGAAACAGAGCTTCGCGGCCCAGGGCCTCGTGCCCGTGCGCTTCAACTCCTACTCCACGCCCAATGGCATCCGCTACGCGGCCACCGGCACCCCACGTCGTCTGGCTTCTACCAGGCCTACAACATGACGAGCGCCAGCTATCAATCCACCTACAACTACGTGGCCGGGTTGAACCAGGGCTACCGCCTGTCCCACGTGAGCGCGCTGGACGGCGTGCTGTCCGCCCTCTGGACGAAGTAGTCGCCCGGCCTTTCTCCCTCTCCGTTCTGGAAAGACATCCCATGAAGAACCTCCTGCTGTCCGCATGCCTCCTCGTCCTGGGCTCCGCCCCCGCTTCCTTCGCGCAACCCGATGAGGCCCGCGCCGCCGCGGCCCGCACCCTCCAGGACTTCGCTGGACGGGTGAGCGCCTCCAACGCCCGCTCCCTGGGCTTCCAGGGCCCGGCGGAGGCGGGGAGCGGAACCCTCGGCGAGCCCCTCGCGGTGTTCATGGTCTCCCTGGAGCAACTCCAGCGCTATCAGGGCGAGGACCCGGGTCGACTGCTGCTCGAGCTCCATCGCGTCGTCTACCCGGTCCAGGTGGAGGGCGAGGTCCGCTCCCTCGTGGAGGTCCAGTCCACCCGGGGCCGGTGGGAGACGGTGCAGATCGGCGGTGCCCAGAAGAGCCGCCTGCTGGAGAAGCACCGGCGCGGCGTGATGCGCACCGCCGGGGCGCGCGCCTCGGACTTCTTCGAGCTGCGCGTGCCCGCCCTCCACCTCGTCTTCCTCGCCCACCATGGGGCCGAGGGACTCGTGGTGACGCCGTTGCTCGACGAGGCTTCCCTGGGCCTGCGGGCCGGCCAGCCGGAGCTCGCGAGCCGGTCTTCTCCCGGCTCGCCCCCCGGGCGCGCGAGACGCCCCTGCTCGTGCCTTGAGCGGCCTCTCGACGAGGAGTGAAGTCCCGGGAGGCCCTTTCGCCGGGATGCGTCCCATGCGAAGTAGTGCCCTCGTGGACTTCCCGTTCCGCTTCACCCGCACCCGGAGTCCGGCACGGACCCCGTCCCCGCGAGCGCCACGTCCGGCGCTCCCGGCTCCGCGCGGGAGTTCCAGGAGGTGGTGGCCCGCTGCCAGCCGCAACTGGAGGAGCGCGCCCGTTTCCTGTGCCGGGGCCGCAACCCCTCGGATGCGAAGGACCTGCTCCAGGACACCTACGAGCGGGCGTTCCGCGCCTTCCACACCTATGACCGGTCCGCGCCCCCTGCCGTGGCTGGCCTCCATCCTCGTCAGGCGGTTCCTCGACATGTGCCGACAGGACAAGCGCCATCCCCACCAGGAATTCACCGAGGGAATGGACGTTGCCAGCGAGGAGGCGGCTCCAGCGGAGACGTGGGCGGGCTATACGCTGGAAGACGTCTGGCGCGCGGTGGAGAAGCTGCCGGAGGAATTCCGGGACGTGGTGCGGTTGAAGGACATGGAAGGTCTGTCGTACGCGCGCATCGCCGAGCAGCTCGGCATCGCCCCCATGACGGTGGGCACCCGGCTGTTCCGGGCGCGCAAACGGCTCAAGGACATCCTCCTCGAGCAGGCGAAACCCGGAGGTGTCGAGTGATGGCTTGCGAGCGGATCGCCGCCTTCGTGGATGGAGAGCTGTCCACGAGCGAGGCCGAGGAGTTCCAGGCCCACCTCGCGGGGTGCGCCGACTGTCAGGCCGCCCTGGAGGATCAACTCCAGGCGAGTCTCGCCGTGCGGTCGGCCGCGGCCTCGCGCCGTGCCCCGCGCCGCGAGCCCTTCCGCCCTTCCTGGGCCCACCGCACCACGCGGATGTGGAGCGCGGGCGTGGGAATGGCGGCCCTCGTGCTGCTCGGCCTGCTGGCGGCGTGGTGGATGCGGCCCGCGTCCCCCGACATGGGCGCCCAACTGCTCGCGCTCGCGCCGACGCGCTCCCTGGAAGGCCGGCTCGGCTACCCGGGCCTGGATGGCTACCGGAGCTCCGGCACGCTGCGCGATGGGGCCTCGGGCTCCGCGGAGCTGGATGTGCGGCTGCTGGCGCGGCTCGAGGAGCAGGGGGACTTCCACGGCCTGGCGACGGCGTACCTGCTCGCCGGTGAGTTCGAGCGCGCCGAGAAGGCCCTGGAGCGTCTGCCGCCCTCGCCGGACGTGGACAGCGATCGCGCGTTGGCGGCGCTGGGGCAGGGCGAGCCCGAGCGGGCCCTCGTGGCGCTGGATCGCGCGCTGAGGGCGGCGCCGGAGCACCCGCGCGCCCACTGGAACCGCGGCGTCGCGTTGCGCGCGATGTCGTTGGAGCTCGCCGCCGCCATGGAGTTCCAACTCGTGGCGGACCGGCGCGAGCCGGGGTGGAGCGAGGAGGCGAAGCGGTTGGCGGAGGGATTGCGCGCGAGCGCCGCGTCCCGGAGCCGGGCGTGGACGGACATGAACGCCGCCGGCATGGCGCTCGCGTTGGAGGGAACGGCGCTTCCATCCGCGATGGTCCGCCGCGACCCGGACCGGCGCGGCTCTACCTCTACCATGCGATCCGCGCCGCGGTGTCCCGCGAGCAGGTGCTCGCACTGGCGCCGCTGGCCAGTGCCCTGGATACCGCGGCCAGGAACTCCACCGCGTCCGACTACGTGCAACGCGTGGCCCGGGCCGACTTCGCGCGCCGCGCGCCGCTGGCCCGCACGTACCGCGCGCTGCTGGAGGATGCCCGGGCCCTGACGGGTGAGCAGGCGGAGGCGTTCCTCACGCGCCTGCGCCGCGCGGGCGAGCGGGAGTTGCTGCTCGGCGCCATCCTCCTGCTGCGCGTCGAGCGCCAACACCTGGAGGAGCTGCGCGCGCTCGTCGAGGAATCGGGCGAGGCCGTGTGGTACCGCGCGCCGTTGGTGAAGGCCCAGGTGGCGGAGGATCTGGCGCATGGCGATGGTGCCCGGGCCGAGCGGCGGCTCGTGGCGGCGATCGACGAGTGCCACCGCGCCCGGCTGGAGTACCGGTGCGTGTCGCTCCAGGCGGAGCTCAGCGGCCTCTACAACCAGTTGGATCGCCGCCAGGAGGCGATGGGACCCGCGCGCGCGGCGCTGGACGTGGCGCGCCGCCTCGAGGACTGGCACCACGAGGAGGTGCTCGTGCTCGCGCTCATCACCAGTGCGCGCCTGAGCCACGAGCCCGCGCTCGCCCGGGCCTACCTGGACGAGTACCTGCAACGGCGGCCGGAGGACTGTGAGCGGCGCGCGGACTACCACCATCAACGCGCGCTCCTGGCCATCGAGGCGCTGGACGTGGCGGAGGCCCGGCGCGAGGTGGCGCGGGCTCGCGAGTGCGCGGCGCCGCCCTCGCTGTTCGAGCTCGCCGTCTACGGAGATCTCCTGCGCTTCGGCACGACCGCGGACGAGCGCGCGTACGTGGCGCGGCGGCTGGAGCTGTTGCGCGAGGATGCGTCGTTCACGCCGGGCGCGCGCCTGCTGCTGGAGCAGATGGCGGCGCGCATCCTCATCGAGACGGACCGGCGCGAGGGGCAGCGGCGCCTGCGCGAGGTCATCGCGGCGGCCGGGCCCCTGCGCGCCACGGACATCGAGGCGCGCAAGGCCTGGTCCTACGCCCACCAGACGCTGGTGATGGACGCCGGGAAGGCGGGGGAGTTCGCCGAGGCCCTCACCGTGCTCGCCGCCGGACAGGAGCGCGCCGCGCCGGCCTCATGTCTGCTCGCCGTGGCGGGGCAGGACGAGCGCGTGCTCTTCGTGGCGCGCGGCGCCCGGGGGGACGTGCGGGGCGAGTACCTGGGACAGCGCACCCGTCCGCTCCTCGAGGACTTCCCCGCGGTGCCTCCGGCGGTGTTGGAGGGGCTCGCGGGGTGTGACGCCGTGCGGGTGCTCGCCGAGCCCGTGCTCTTGGGACGTCCCGGACTGCTGGGTCCCGAGCGGGCCTGGAGCTACCTGGTGCCCGGGGGCGGAGCGGGGAAGGGGCCCGAGGCCGGACTCCTCCCAAGCACGTGGTGGTGTCGGACGTGGAGCCGCCGGCCACGCTCGGGCTGCCGCGCCTGCTGCCGTGGAACCGCGCGCCGCGACCGGGTGAGGTCCTCCTGCGGGGCGCGTCGGCCACTCCCGACGCGGTCCTCGCGGAGCTCGAGGACGCCACCGAGGTGGAGTTCCATGCGCACGGGTTGATCCGCTCGGGCTTCTCCGACGCGTCCTTCCTCGCGCTGTCGCCCGAGCCCGACGGCCGCTACGCGTTGACGGTCTCGGACCTCCAGGGGATGTCGCTCCGGGGCGCGCCGCTGGTGCTGCTCGCCGCGTGCCGCGCGAATGGGGGCGCCTTGCGCTACTACGCCGTGGCGAGCCTGCCCGCGGCCTTCATCCAGGCGGGTGCCCGGTCCGTGGTGGCTCCCGCCTCGCCCATCCCCGATGCGCAAGGCGGTGCCTTCTTCCAGGCCCTGCTCGACGAGGTAGGTCGGGGAGCGACACCCGCCCAGGCCCTGGCGAGGACGCGCTCCGTCTGGCTGCGCGACCGGCCGGCTCCTGGGTGTCGGAGCTCGTGCTTTTCGAATGAGGGAATATCCATTTCCCCCGGCGTAGAGAGGGTGGACGTTCACCTTGAACAGCAGGGAGATGGGTCATGAAGCAGGGTGTGCTCGTGGTGGTGCTGCTGAGCGGCATGGCGGGGAGCGCGGGAGCGGCGGAGCTTTCCTGGGCGCGCATCTCGCCCTCGGGGAACGTTTTCACCCGGGCGGCCTTCGAGGACGATGTCTTCCAGCGCGTGGGGCCCGAGACCTTCGATCTCGCGGTGCGGCCGAGGGAGGGGCGGGGACTGCTCATCTACCGGTACCACCGCGCCAGGATGAGCGCGGTCCTGGTGGAGCGCGTGGCGGAGATCGACATCCCGATCCGGGCGGGGGTTCAGCAGTGTGTCCGACACGAAGATCGTCCTGACGCCCGAGGGGTACAAGAAGCCCGTTCCGCCCCAGCCTCCGGGTGGGGATGGGCTCACCTGGGAGTTGCCCGCCGTGGAGCGCAGGGCCGCCCTCGCGGCCGTCGGGGCCGTGAATCCGGAGGGGACGGTGATTTCCATCGGACAACTCCTGGCGGTCGCGCGCTGAGTGCCTGGCTCCCCGCCCACCAGGGAAGGCAGCGCATTTCACCCCCGGGCAAGGGCGCGGTAGCGTGCGGGCCGGATGGACAACGCCCTGATTCGCGCGCTCGTGTGTCTTGCTCTCCTGTGGTCCGTGACGGTGCGGGCGGAGGAGGGCACGCCCGATGCCGCCGCCCGCTCTCGCACCGTGCTCCTACTGGGTGACAGCCTGATCGTCACCAGCTTCGGAGAGTCCCTCGAACAACTGCTGAACGCGCAGCCGGGATTGCGCGCGGTGCGGCGGGCGAAGTCCTCCACGGGACTGGCCCGTCCCGACTTCTTCGACTGGATGAAGGCCGGGCGGGAGGAAGTGGAGCGCCATCAACCCGACGTCGTCGTCGTCATCCTGGGCGGCAACGACGGGCAGGGGCTCACGGACGAGCAGGGCAAGGCGCAGGTGCAGTGGGGCGTGTCCGGGTGGGAGGCCGCCTATCAGCAGCGGGCCACGGAGTTCCTGCGCACGTTGTCGGCGCCGGGGCGCAGGGTGCTCTGGGTGGAGTTGCCCTTCACCGGCCTGCCCCGCTTCGAGCGCAAGCTGGAGATCATCCGCCGGGTGCTGCGCGAGGCGGTGCGGAGCGACAGCGCGTCGACGCACCTGGAGACGCGGCCCTTCTTCGTCGATGCCAGGGGCCACCTGCTGCGCGAGGCCCCCGTCGAGGGCTTCCGCAAGCCCATGCGGCTGCGCATGGCGGATGGGGTGCACTTCACCGTGGCCGGGGGTCGCTACTTCGCGAACAAGGTGCACCCGGTGGTGATGTCGTTGCTGGAGGCTCCTCGCGAGCAGGCCGCCGCCCCGATCGGCACGGGCTCGCGCGAGGCGGGGAGCACCTCGCTCGTGCCCTCTCCCCTGGTGCGCGGCACCCCGTGACGCGGGGCGGCGTGCCTCACGTACCCGAGACGTCCGGAGGGGGCGGGGCCGCCTTGCGCTTGGGAATCAGCGAGCGGCGCGGTGACCCCTTGATGGCGTAGCCCAGCAGCATGGACATGGGCAGCAGCATGCCCAGTCCCTGGGTGAGATCCTTCGGCGGATGGACCACGGCGCCGAGTGCCATCGCGGCGAAGAGCAGACCACACACCAGGCGTATGAGAAGGGCGTTCACCGCATTGCTCCTTGGGAGGGCGGAAGGCGGAGATAACCCTATCAATTCCGAGCCGCACGGGATCAATTCTTGACGCGCCCGGTCGAGGCAGATGCCCTTCACTGGGGGGCTGGGGAATCCCTGTCACCGTTCTGTTAAGGTTGCCTGCTCTCTCGACCGCTGTGCGGAGCCGCGCTCGTCGGCCTCTCCAGGAGGTTCTCCATGCATCTGCTTCACAGGTCAGGCCGGCGCTCGCCACGGCCTGCGCGGCGCTGCTTTGCGTCAACGGCGAAGCCCAGGCCGCGGGTCCCGGCGTGGTCTTCATCCATGGGACGGGCGATCAATCCGTCAGCTCGGCGACGACGGGCTACTGGACACAGAGCGCCCTCACCACGATGAGCAACGGTCTGCCCTACCTCGTCGTGGGCTATCCCGGTGCCTCGTGCGCGGGCTTCAGCCAGTGCAGCTGGGGCTCCATCGTCGACCAGATCGTCCCCTGGGTGAACGCCAAGGGCATCACCAGCTTCACCGTCATCACCCACTCGAACGGCTCGAGCCCGGTGCGCTACATGCTCGGCCACACCGGCGCGGTGAGCGCCCAGGGCAACGTCGTCAGTGCCGTGACGAGCAAGATTTCCCAGGTCATCTTCTCGGCGCCGGACCTGACGGGCACGCCGCTGGCCGACAAGGTGACCACCAGCGGCTCCTTCCTCAACATCGCCAACAGCGTCGTCGAGTTCTTCGGCGGTGGCAGCTACAACAACCCGGCCGTGGTGCAGCAGCGCACGGACAACATGCGCCTGTACAACTCCAACGGCACCTTCGCCGGAGCCCAGGGCGCCACGTCGGTGGGCGGCAAGCCCATCTCCGTGGTGCGCGGCAACAAGGTCTACGCCAACCTCTTCTCCAGCGACGCGCACTGCGGCGGCTACCTCTACGCCGTGGGCCTCAAGGCGGCGGCGCTGCTCGGCTGGGGCAGTTGGAACGCCAGCACCGACGGGTTCATCGGCACGGACAGCTCGGGCTACTTCGGCAACATCATCATCGACGACGGGCGCCTCAACCATCACCAGTCGCGTCGGGGCTGCCACAACAGCGGCTCGCTCATCGCCAAGAAGGTGGCCAACGCCTCCATCCCCGCGCCCTCGCAGCAGACGTGGCCCCCGGAGACCAACGTGCTGGCCGCCGGTCAGGCCTGCAACAACTACTACTCGGGCTACGCCTACGACTACTCCACCGGAAACACGGTCTGGAAGTACGGCTGCTCCAGCGCGGATCTCACCAACGGCTACCCCGAGCCGGACTGCCTCGTCGCCTACGGCTACTCCAGCTCCTACCGCATCCCGAGCACGGAGAGCTGGAACCCGTACCTCAGGGCCGCCAGCTACTCCACCGCGGGCGAGGTCTGCCCCGACTCGTGGCAGGGCGATGGCATCTGCGACGCGTGCCTGGTGGCCAAGTATGGCTTCGACGCCGCGCTGGGCTCCACGGGCGCCAATGACTGCGTCCAGGCGCCGCCGGGCGGCTCCAACTTCTGCGGCGCGCTGTCCTGGGACTACACCCTGAACCGCGAGAACTACTCCATCGTCGAGGCCCTTCACTGATGCTCCCCCGAGAGTCCAAGACCATGACCTTTCCACGCTCCCTCGTTCAGTCCTCCGGCTGGGCCCTGGCGGTGGTGCTCCTCGGCGGCTTCACCCCGGCGGCCCCGGAGCCCTCGTCCTCCATGAGCCGGCCACGAGCGCCCGGCGCGTCGCGGGCGATGTCACTCCCGCGCGTCTGTTCCCCCGCGAGGTGCGTGAGCCCCTCGCTCCGGGCCTCGTCTCGGTGTCCAACCCCGGCGCGCCCCAGCAGCCGCTCGCGCCGCCCCTCGCGCCGGAGACCCGGAGCTCCAAGTCCACCGTGCTGCACGTGGCCCCGGGCTCGGCGCCCCAGCAGCTCTCGCTGCCCATCGACACGCCCGAGGACGCGTGGGTGATGTTCATCCCCAAGGGCTCGGATGCCCAGCGCGGCGAGCGGGCGCTGCGCGACATGTCGATGTTCGACCCTCGCGGCGTGCGCGCGGACGTGCGCGCGGCGCGCTCCGCCGAGGACGCCCTGGGGGTGAGTGCCTCGCGCCTGAAGGCCGAGGGCATCTCCCGCCCCGTCACCTTGATGCGCATGGGCCGGGAGATGAGCGCGGGCGCCTATCAGGTGCGGGTGGGCCCCGAGGCGGCCCGCGTGGGCATGGCCATCGAGGTGCGCCTGCCGTCCTCGCCCATCGAGCTGTCGCTCACCGCCTCGGCCATGCAGTTCTTCCCGGGCGAGGAGGGCTACGTGACGGTGGACCTGCACTCCACGGCCCGGCTGGAGAAGGTGCGCTTCGAGGCCACGCTCTACAACCCGCGCTTCGAGAAGGATCGCACGGTGCCGGTGGTCCGGGTGGGCCAGGAGTACCGGGCGCTCGTCTCGCGCGTGCTGAGCGAGCGGGATGAGCCGGGTGCGTGGGTGCTCGAGGTTCGCGCGACGGGCCGCTCGGAGGGCGGGGACTTCGACCGCCTGGCGCAGACGTCGGTGGGCTTCGCGGTGCCCACGGCACGCATCGTCTCGGCGGGGCGTCCGCGCCTGGTGCGCGACGCGGCCGGCAAGGTGGCGGCCTTCGAGGTGGACGTGGAGCTGGAGAGCCGGGCACGCGATCGCTACGAGGTGTCGGGCACGCTGGTGGCCACGGAGCGCCAGGGCGGTGAGCGGCCGGTGGCCGAAGCCCAGGTGACGGACCAGCTCGGCGTGGGCTCGCACACCGTGACGTTGCGCTTCGACGCGGGCCACGTGGGCCTGTCGAGGCTGGAGGGCGCCTATGCGCTGCGCGAGCTGCGGCTCTTCTCGCTGGGCACCAACGCCCTCTACCACCGTCTGGGCCGGGGACTGGAGCTGCGCATGCCGGCGGCGAGCGTCGCCGAGTTCGCCGCGCCGGTGATGACGCCCGCCATCGAGCACCGGTTGAAGGCGGGCGACTTCAACGTCCTGCCGTAGTCCCGCGCCGGCCGGCCGCTGGCCTGCCCGCCAGCGGTCGGACCCTCTGGCGCCCGGCCGCTCCTCGAGCGTCTGGCTCCCCGCTCCGCGCTTCGCTCGTCCGGGCGGGCGGGGGAGCGGTCGCGGCCAGACGCCGTCAATCCCGAAATGTTCCTCCGCCCCCCGCGCCCCAGTCGAGTGGTGACTGGAAGGCTTTTCCCACGCGGCGGGTTCGTGTGCTCATTGTGGACTGATGAACGATCCACCCGCCGCGAGCCAGGTTCTGGAATGGGAGCGACACGTTTGGGTAAAAGCGCCACCGGGCTGGATCAGTTGCTGTACCCAGGGACGGGAGAGGGGGCGCGGGCCCTCGTGGAAATATGTCCGTGATTATTGACTATCAGAGGATCTTCAACCTCTCGCCCAACCCCTACATGCTCCTGGACCGTGAGCTGCGCTACGTGGCGGCCAACGAGGCCTACCTGCGCGTCACGGCGAGCCGGTTCGAGGACATCGTCGGCCAGCACATCCTGGCGGCGTTTCCCAACGATCCGAACGATCCGGACAACCTCCCGGCGCGCATGCTGCGCGAGTCGTTCGAGCGGGTGCTGAAGCGGCGGGCGCCGGACACGCTGGCGCTCATCCCCTACCGGGTGCCCCTGCATACGCCCGAGGGCATCGTCGTCCGGGATCGGTTCTGGAGCGCCACCCACACGCCGCTGTTCGACGAGCGGGGCGAGGTGGCCTTCATCCTCCAGCACACCGTGGACGTCACGGAGTTGCAGGAGCTCAAGCGCACGGTGCGTGCCGTGCGGGTGGCACAGGAAGACGGGCTCCCCCAGGATCAAATCGAGGCCGGTGTCCTCCACCGCGCGCGCAGTGTCCAGGATGCCAACCGCACGCTGGATGAGGAGCGCAACCGGCTGCGCCGGCTGTTCGAGCAGGCACCGGGTTTCGTGACGGTCTTGCGCGGGCCTGACCTCGTCTTCGAGATGAGCAACCCCGCCTACTTCCAGCTCGTGGGCCACCGGGACATCCTCGGCAAGCCGATACGTGAGGCGCTCCCCGAGACGGTGGAGCAGGGCTTCCCAGCGCTGCTGGAGAAGGTGCTCACGACAGGGGAGCCGTTCGTCGGCCGGGGCATGCTGGTGCGCCTGCAGCGCACGCCGGACGCGCCGCTCAGCGACAGGTATGTCGACTTCGTGTACCAGCCCATCGTCGAGCCGGATGGGACCATCTCGGGCGTCTTCGCCCAGGGACAGGACGTCACCGAGCAGAAGCGCGCCCAGGACGAGCTGCGCCGCTACCAGGAGCACCTGGAGGAGCTGGTGCGCGAGCGCACCCAGGCGCTCGAGCAGAGCGAGGCCGAGCGGCGCGAGACCGAGGCCGCGCTGCGCCAGGCCCAGAAGATGGAGGCGGTGGGCAAGCTGACGGGTGGGGTGGCGCACGACTTCAACAACCTGCTGCAAGTCATTGGGGGCAACCTCCAGTTGTTGCAGAACGAGGTGGCCGGCAACGAGCGGGGCCAGCGGCGCCTGCAGACCGCGGTCGGCGCGGTGGATCGCGGCGCCAAGCTCGCCGCGCAGCTGCTCGCGTTCGCCCGGCGCCAGCCGCTCGAGCCCGTGGTCATCAACCTGGGCCGTCTGGTGCGCGGCATGGATGAGCTGCTGCGCGCGCGCTGGGCGAGGACATCGAGGTCGAGACGGTCATCACCGGCGGGTTGTGGAACACGTTCGCCGATGCCAACCAGCTGGAGAACGTCATCCTCAACCTGGCGATCAACGCCCGGGACGCGATGGAGTCCCACGGCCGGCTGACGATCGAGGCGAGCAACGCCATGCTCGACGATCACTACGCCCAGTTGCACCAGGACGTGGTGCCCGGCCAGTACGTGCTGCTGGCCATCTCCGACACGGGCTGCGGCATGTCTCCCGAGGTGATTGAACGCGCGTTCGAGCCCTTCTTCACTACCAAGCCCGAGGGCCGCGGCACGGGGCTGGGGCTGAGCATGGTGTACGGCTTCGTCAAGCAGACGGGGGGCCACGTGAAGATCTACAGCGAGGTGGGTCACGGCACGACGCTGAAGATCTACCTGCCCCGTGCCTTCCAGGCGGAGACGGCGCCGGCCGAGGTGCTCGAGGGGCCCATCGAGGGGGCAACGAGACCATCCTGGTGGTGGAGGACGACGTCGCGGTGCGCGCCACGGCGGTGGAGATGCTCTCGGAGCTGGGCTACCGGGTGCTCAAGGCCGGGGATGCCCAGAGCGCGCTGGCCATCATCCAGAGTGGCATGCCGGTGGATCTGCTGTTCACCGACGTGGTGATGCCCGGTCCGATGCGCAGTCCCGAGCTGGCGCGGCAGGCGCGGCAGGCCCTGCCGGAGCTCGAGGTGCTGTTCACGTCGGGCTACACGGAGAACGCCATCGTCCATGGCGGGCGGCTGGATCCGGGCGTCGCGTTGCTGGTCAAGCCCTACCGGCGCGAGGACATGGCGCGGAAGATCCGCACGATGCTGCGCAACCGTCAGCAGCGGCAGAACGCGCGGGACATGCTGGCGCTGCGGCGCGAGCGGGTCCGGGCCGCGCGTGCCCCCGAGCCCTCGAAGAAGACGCGCCTGCGCGTGCTGCTGGTGGAGGACGACGAGGACATCCGCACGTCCGCGTACGAGTTGCTGGGCATCCTCGGGCACGACGTGCTGGCGGTCTCGAGCGCGGAGGAGGCCCGCTCGGCGCTGTCCACCAACCGCTTCGACGTGCTGTTCACCGACGTGAGCCTGCCGGGCATGTCGGGGGTGGAGCTGGCGCGCGAGGCGGTGCGGCGCGTGCCCGGCCTGCGCGTCATCGTCGCCTCGGGGTATGGGAACGCCACCGAGGGTCTGGACAAGGGCCTGAGCGCCGTGGTGCTGCCCAAGCCCTACGCGCTGCAGCAGATCGAGCGCGCGCTGGAGCAGGTGGGCGAGGGGCTCTAGACGGGGGAGATCTCCCGGCGGCGGAAGGGGCGCTCCACCTTCTTGTTCGCCGAGCGCTTGAGGGCACGCGCGAGCAGGCGCCGCGTGTCGCGGGGATCCACCACGTCGTCCACCATGGCGAGCGCGGCGGTGCGCTCGATGCGGATGTGCTGGCGCAGGCCCTCGGCGAGCTCCTTCTTCATGGCCTCGGCGGCCTCGGGGCTCTCGGCGCCCTGCAGCAGCTTGCGCGCGGCGATGGCCACCATGCCCTCGGCGCCCATGACGCCGATCTCCGCGCCGGGCCAGGCGATGAAGAGATCCGGCTCGAAGGCCCGGCCATTCATGACGTAGTAGCCCGCGCCATAGCCCTTGCGCACCACCACGGTGAGCTTGGGCACGGTGGCGCTGGCGGCCGCGTACATCATCTTCGCCCCGTGGCGGATGATGCCCTGCTGCTCCACCTTGGTGCCCACCATGAAGCCCGGCACGTCCTGGAGGAAGAGCAGCGGCACCTGGAAGGCGTCACACAGGTTGATGAAGCGCGCCGCCTTGTCCGCCGCGTTCACGTCCAGGATGCCGCCCAGGTACATGGAGTTGTTGGCCACGATGCCCACGGGCCAGCCGTCGATGCGCGCCAGGCCGGTGATGAGGTTGCGCGCGAAGCGGGGCTTGAGCGGGAAGAACTTGCGGTCATCCACCAGCGACAGGATGACCTTGTGCATGTCGAATGCCTGGCGCGGGCTGTCGGGCACCACGGTGAGCAGCGACTCGTCGCGTCGATCGAACGGATCCGCCGTGGGCCGGCGCGGGGCCGCTCCTCGCAGTGCGAGGGGAAGAAGGACAGGTACTCGCGGATGGCGGTGAGGCACGTGGCGTCATCGGGGTACTCGGCGTCGGCCACGCCGGACACCTCGGTGTGCACCTTCGAGCCGCCCAGCTCCTCCTCCGTCACCTTCTCGCCCACCACGGACTCCACGAGGTAGGGGCCGCCGAGGGCGAGCGAGCTGGTGCCTTTCACCATGGGCACGAAGTCCGCGAGCGCCGGGATGTAGGCGGTGCCGGCGGCGCCGGGGCCCACCATGGCGGCCACCTGGGGCACCACGCCGCTCATCACCACCTGCTCGCGGAAGAGGTAGCCGGTGTCCGCGAAGCCCGCGAGGCGCCGGGGGTCCACGTCGCCGCCCGCCTCCAGGCGCGCCCCCGCCGAGTCGACCAGCCACACCATGGGGATGCGGTGCTTGAGGGCCGGGTCGCGCATGCGCGCCACCTTGCGCTCGCCCACCGTGCCGATGGAGCCACCGAACACCGTGAAGTCGTAGATGGCCGCCGCCACGGACCGTCCGTCGATCTCCCCCACGCCGGTGATGACGCCGTCCGCGGACGAGGGCCGGGAGGGTCCTCCTCCTCGGGCAGGTGGCCATCGGCTCCGGCGAGCAGGCCCATCTCCTCGAAGGTGTTCTCATCGAAGAGCCGCTGGAGGCGCTCGCGGGCGGTGAGCTTGCCCTTGGCGTGCTGGCGCTCGATGCGCTCGGATCCCCCAGGCCCTCGTTGCGGCGGCGCTGCTCCTCGAGCTTCTCCACCCGTTCCTTCATCTTCATGGTGTGGCCTCCCCGGCAGGACTGGCGGCTACCTTGCCAGAGCGGCGCGCCAGGCCGGAAGAGGGGAGGGGCGCCTAGGGTCGTGGCTTGTGCAGTCGCGCGAGCTCTCGGTCCAGGGCGGCGGCGAACTGCTGGCGGTCCTGCGAGGAGAAGCCGCTGGGGCCTCCCGTCACCACGCCGCTCTCGCGCAGCTCCTGCATGAAGTTGCGCACGGACAGGCGCTCGGAAATGTTGTCCTCGGTGAACAGCTCGCCGCGGGGATCGAGCACGACGACGCCCTTGGGCACGAGCAGGGCCGCGAGCGGGATGTCCTGGGTGACGGCGAGATCGCCGGACTGGGCCTGCTGCGCGATGTACTGGTCCGCGACGTCGAGCCCGCTGCCCACGCGCACCGAGGAGACGAGCTCCGAGCGGGGCAGGGAGAGCGTCTTGTTGGCCACGAAGACGATGGGTATCCGCAAGCGCTGAGAGGCGCGCAAGAGGATGTCCCGCACGGGACCGGGACAGGCATCGGCATCCACCCAGAGTTTCATGTCGCCGCCCATCCTCTCACGTCTTCAGGCGGACAGGCGGCGCACCCACTGGAAGTAGGTGGCGCGCGGGTCCTCGAGGGGATCCCGGAACAGGGCGCGCACCTCGGCGCGCTCGATCCGGCCCGCCTCGAAGCCCTGGTAGAGCGCGTCGCCCAGCAGATAGCCCAGCGCGTGGCTGACGCCGTGGAAGAGCCGGTCCTTGCGCAGGGGCAGGAGCTTCACCGCCTCGTCCGGCACCTCCACCTCGGCCGCCTTGTGCGCGAGCACGAACGCGGCGATCTGCCGCTCCACGCCCCGGGCCTGACCGAAGCGCAGGGCCCACTCGCCGGCCCCCACGCAGACGCGCCGGGGGTTCACCAGCTTCGAGCCGAAGAAGCCCAGCGCCTCTTCCACGCAGCGCGCGTAGAAGGCATCCGAGGCCCGGCGCGGCGCCTCCATGGCGTCGCCCACGGCGCAGTGCCGCACGAAGTGCGCCGCCTCCTCGGCCGCGTGGTTGAGCGACAGCGACGCCGGGTACGCCGTGCGCGCCCGGGGATGTAGTAGCTCTCGCGCGAGAGGATGTACCGGCGCAGCTGCACGAGTTCACCTTGCGTGAAGCGGCCCCGCTGCTGGATGCGCTCGAGCGCGTCTCCATCCGCCGCCGTCACCACCTCGGCCTCGTCCAGCCAGCGGCCCACCGGCACGCCCGCGAGCCGTCCGATGAGGCCCGCCATCTCCCGGAAGCGCTCGGCGGCGCCGCGCTCACGCAGCGGGGCGTCCCCGGACTCGGCCTCGAGGTAGTCCAGGAAGCTCTGCTGGCACACCACCGGGGAGGCGTTGAGCAGGCACAACGCCCCATCCGCCAGCTCCACCGCCTGCGCCGTGCCCACCTTGCCCTCGCGGGCGAGCCGCCAGTAGACGCCCTCGGCGTTCTGGTACACCACGAGCCCCTTGAGACCGTGCGCCTCGCCGAGTGCCCGCTCCACCTGGGCGGGGAGGTGGCAGGGCGCCACGTGGTACTGGCCCACGAGCACCACGACGCGGGGAGCGTCCTCGGAGCGAAGGGCCCGGGCGATGCGCTCGGCCGCGTACGCGTCCGGAGCTCGAGCGAGCGCTCGCCCTGGGCGCGGCGGTCGATGCCCACCACGGGCAGGCGGTGGCGCCGGGCGTAGGCGAGCAGCGCGCGCCCCGGACCAGGCCCTTGTCCCGCGCCGAGTCCCAGGCGGGAGAGCAGGGCGCGTTCGGTGAGGCGTCCGGCGAGGTACGCGTCGACGGACGCCTGGTGCCGGCCCTCCACGCACTCGAGCGCGAGCACCACCCGGCGGCCCGCCTCCCGGACGCCCTCCACGAGGTTCAGGTAGGTCTCCTGCGCGAGCGGCAACGTATGGTAGTCGCCCACGTAGATGACGTCTGCGGCGCGCACCTGCTGGGCGACGGCGTGGGCGGAGAGGATCTGGCGGTAGTCGGAGGTCCGCCGGCGGTAGCGGGCCTCGTAGGCGCGAAAGGCCGCCGACTGTCCTTCGACGGCCCGGGCGATCTGGGCCTTCTGGCGGCGGAACAGGGCGAGGTGGAGGGCGAGCGACGCGCGCATGGGCGGTCACCACTCGCACGCACCCGAGGGACCGGCAAAAATTCAGCGACCCCGTCCCCCTTCCTTGACGCGTCCGGGCCCACGGTGGACGATCCGATTCCCCGTGGTCTCCTCGCGCCCCCGCTCCATCCTCCTCGCGCTCGTGCTGCTCGTGGCGCTGCCCGTCCACTCGCAGGAGAAGTCGACCCTGCTTCACAACCCCCCGGATCAGGCGGAAGCCGGCCAGGCCCTGGTGGTGGATGGCGTGCTCACCGGCACCCAGCGCATCCTCCGCATGGTGCTGCGCTACCGCGGCTCCGGCGAGCCCTACACCGAGGCGCCCATGGAGTTGCAGTACGGCGACCTCTACCGGGGCGTCATTCCGGGCACGCACCTGGCCGCTCCCGGGGTCGAGTACTACGTGGAGGGCTTCACTCCCGGTGGAGAGCGGGTCCCCCTCTTCAAGAGCGCCACGCGTCCGGCCCGGGTCCTCGTCGAGGGCGCGGAGCCTCCGGCCCGGGTGCCGCCCCTGTCGACCCGGACGCCCCCGGAGCCGGCCCCGCGTCCGTCCCCGCCTCCCCGAGCCCCCGAGCCCGCGAAGTCCGCGCGCAAGCCCGAGCCCACCCGCACGGAGCCCGCGCGCAAGCCCGAGCCGGCCCGGAAGTCCGATGCCGATGACGCCATGGCGGCGCTCAACGCCGAGCTGCCCGCGGACACGGAGCCGGCCGCCGCGCCCCGGCCCCGGAGCGGCCCTCGCGCCCGCTTCCTCCCGAGCCCGTGCCCGTCGAGTCGGCGCGCTCGCAGATGGAGGAGGACACGGCGCTCTACACCGCCGAGGACACGCTGGCGCTGGCCACGCGGCACGAGGAGTCGGTGAAGAAGGTGCCCGCCATCGCCGCCTCGTTCGGACGCGAGCAGATCCGCTCGCTCGGGGCGCGCACGGTGGCGGACGTGCTGGACGTGGTGCCTGGGCTGTCCATCAGCCGCGACGTCCAGGGCTTCCACCGCACGGCCGTGCGCGGCCTGCGCAACGACGCCGAGGTGCTCTTCCTGCTCAACGGCCACCGGCTCAACAACTTCTTCGACGGCAAGGCGCTGATGAACCTGCCGGTGGAGAACCTCGAGCGCATCGAGGTCATCCGGGGTCCGGGCTCGTCGCTGTATGGCGCGGGGGCCTTCCTGGGCGTGGTGAACCTCGTCACGCAGCGCGAGGATGGGCTGTTCTCCTCCGCCTCGGTGGGCGGTGTGCCCAGGAAGGTGGAGCAGGGGCTCGCGCCCGCCGCGGATCTCCACCTGTCGGGTGCCGTTGGCCTGGATCGCCTCAAGATCTTCGGGGATGGGGACGTGTGGTACCAGGAGGGGGGCTCAACGGCCGTCGAGAAGGACGCGCTCGACGCGGACACGCTCTCGCAGAAGCTGCGCGAGCCGTTGGATCCCGCGGGCTACACCCATGATGACCGCTTCCTGCTCAACCTCGGCCTGGGCGCCGAGTACGCCATCTCCTCGCGCAACCGCCTCTCCGCGTCCGTGCGGGTGATGTCCGAGGAGCGCGCCGCGCTCCTGGGCCTGTTCGACACCATGGGTCCGGACTCGCGCCTCAAGTGGCTGATGCTGCTGGGCGACATCACCTACGAGCGCCAGGTGAACGAGCAGATGCGGGTGCGCGCGCGCCTGTCCGCGGATCGGCAGTACACGGACCGGCTCTTCCAGATCGGTCCGGACAACTTCCGCACCGGCCCGGATGACCTCACCCAGCTCTTCCCCGAGGGCATGCTCGAGCAGACGCTCGTCACCGTGAGCGCCCTGGGCGCCAGCGTGGACGCGGACCTGTCGCTCTTCGAGGGCAACCGCCTGTCCTTCGGCGCGGTGGGGGAGCTGCAGACGCTGGACGACTACTCCTACCTCACCAACTACACCTCCGACAGCCGCCTGCGTCCCGAGCTGGCGCCGCCGACGGGGCTCGTGGACATCCAGGACATCGCCGAGGGCGCGGCCTCGCGGCGGCTGGCGTTCGGCGCCTTCGTGCAGGACCAATGGACGGTGGTGGAGCCGCTCACGATCACGCTCGGACTGCGCGCGGACGTGACCCAGTTGCCCCTGGTGGACAAGGACAGCCCCGCCATCACCGGCACGCACCGGTGACGAGCCTCAACCCCCGCGCGGGACTGGTCTTCTCGGCCACCGACTCGCTCGTGCTCAAGCTGCTCTACGGCCGGGCCTTCCGTCCGCCCACGCTCCAGGAGCTGCTCGAGCAGATCCCCAACACCTACTACAACCAGGGCCGCTTCGTGGGGAACCCGAGCCTGCAGCCCGCCGTGGTGGACACGATCGAGCTGGGCGCGGACCTCATCCAGACGGCGGGCGAGGCGCGCGTGCGCCTGCGCGGCAACGCCTTCTACGAGGGCTTCTCCCATCCCATCGCCGCGGTGGACACCTCGGGCAACATCGTCCCGGTGCGCAACCGCGAGCTGGGCGTGCGCGTGTACGGCGTGGAGGGCGAGGCCCGGCTGGAGGCCAGCAAGCGCGCCACCGCCTGGGTCAACGCGAGCCTCTTCCGCGCCGAGGACCTGGAGCTGCCCGCCAACCACCTCTACCTCACCGACACGCCCCAGGCGCGCTTCAACGCCGGCATCTCCATGCCCATTGGAGACATCATCAACTTCGATCTCGTGGTGCGCGCGGGCGCCGAGCGGCGCAACAACACGCGCTCGGTGCTGGAGCTGGTGCGCCGCTACCGCATCCCCGCCTACAACCTCATCACCGCGCAGGTGCGCACCGAGCCCATCGCCGATCACTTCGAGCTGGCGCTGCTGGTGCAGAACGTCTTCGACTTCGACCTGCGCGATGATGTGCCCCGTCCGGACCGCATCCCCAACCTGCTTCCCCGCGAGGGCTTGTCCGCCTTCCTGACCTTGAGGGCCCACCTGTGATGTCCCGACCGTTCACCGTCGCGCTGCTGGCGCTGGCCCTCGCTCCGGGCCTGGGCTGCCTGCGCTACAACGATCAGTGCCAGCCCCTGGTGGAGGATCCCGAGACGGTCCTCGGCTACCGGCCGATGTTGTCTACCTGGACCGCAGCTACACGCGGCATGACAACCACGCGCTCGGGCAGCTCGCCGCGGACGCGCTGCGCCATGCCGAGGATCGCTCCCGGGCGCCCGCGGACCTGGGCATCGTCAACGGAGGCGCGCTCCGGGCCGAGGGCCTGTGCGTCACCCGCACGTCCATCCCCAAGGGGCCGCTGAAGAATGGCCTCCTGCACGAGGTGATGCTCTTCGAGAACTCCGTGGTGACGGTGGACCTCACCGAGCAGCAACTCGTGAAGATGTTCGAGCACTCGGTGGAGGGCCTGTCGCCGGAGGGCCAGCCCATCCTCGCGCCCTCGGGCGCCTTCCTGCATGTGTCCGAGGGCACCACGCTGCGCGTGGACTGCTCGCGCCCGGTGGGCCAGCGCGTGCGGGAGCTCAAGGTGAACAACCGCGTGGTGAACTTGCCCCCGCAGGACAACGCCCCGTACTACCGGGTGGCCATGTCGTCGTTCCTGGCGCTGGGCGGAGACGGCTACGGCGCCATCTTCAAGGACGCGGCCTCGGACGTGACGCGCAATCCCGCCACGGCGAGCACGCCCTCCGAGGGCCGGACCACGGACGTGACCCTCACCGAGGCGAGGATGCGCACCAGCCATGCGCAACAGGAGCAGGCCCTGAAACAGGCCCCGCGCATCACCTTCGAGAACTGCGCGAAACCCTCCCAGTCGCGCTAGGGCCGCGAAGGGGAGGGTGCTTCGAGCCTACGTCCCGTCCGACGAGCTGTCGGGGCGGGGCGGCGGCGGCGGGGCGCCGAAGACGTCGTTGGGCGAGGGCATCTTGCGCAGATCACCCCGGGCCACCTTCCAGGCCTGTTGGACGATCCACGACAGCGAACGATCCTGCCGCGTCGCCTCGCGCTGGATTTCATCCAGCATGTCTTCGGGAAAGTAGAGGCTTTGTTTTCGATGATCAGTGGCGGCCATGAACTTAGGACCTTCCTTCCTCACGTGGGTCCTGCCGCTCGTCACCCGTCACGTCGTTGACGGCGGGGAATGACTTGATGCGGTCACGAGCGATCTTCCAGGCCTGCTGGACGACCCACGAGAGCGAACGGTCCTGGCGGTTGGCTTCCTCCTGGATCTCCTTGAGCATCTCCTCGGGGAAGTAGAGGGACTGCTTGCGCTTGTCGGTGCCTGCCATCCTGGGTCTCCGGAACGGATACGAGGTGACGACCTGAACACACTGGAGCCGTTATCCGACAGACCTCCTGACGGGTCAACGGTTTAGGAGTGTGTCCCCACCGTATGCCGCCGGGTATTCCGCGTGCGCGTAAAAAACCCGCGAAAAGAGAACGCCCCGGATCCTGGCAGGCAGGATCCGGGGCGCTCCGGAAAGAAGGACCGCCAGGACGTGTCCCAGCGGCCCCGTGGGCCCAGAGGGGGAGGGGGGACCCCTAGGCCCAACTCCGTTGAAAATCCATCATTGTAACTCTTCGAGCCGCTCGGCCATTCCCCCCGTCCCCCGTTTCCCCGACCGTCGCGACCCTCAGGAAGAGCATAGGAATCGTCTTCGGCTGCTTCAACCAGCCGCATCTGGTGTAACCCGGCCCGCGCGATTCTGATTCCCCCGCGTGTTCGATGCCGGTCATGGGTGAAACGAGCCTCTTGTTTTCGCGAAACCTCGCGGGGTGCTACCGCCAGCTCGGTCTGGAGGGAGGCTCGGTGCTGCTGGCCGTCTCGGGGGGCGCGGATTCGTGCGCCCTGCTGGTGGGAACGGCGCTCGTGCGCGAGGCGCTGGCGCTGCGGGTGGAGGTGGCCACGCTCGACCATGGTCTGCGGCCCGAGGCCCGGCGGGACACCGAGGCGGTCGTCCGGCTGGCGGCCGGTGGGGGCTGCCGTGTCACGTCCGCGAGCTGGGACTGCGGTCGGGTCCAGGGGTGGAGGAGCGGGCCCGGCACGCCCGCTACGCGGCGCTGGAGGCGTTGCGGCGCGAGCGGGAGTTGGGCGCGGTGGCCACGGCGCATACGGCGACGGACCGGGCGGAGACGCTGCTCATGCGGCTGGTGCGAGGTACCGCCCTGCGCGGCGCCGTCGGCATCCACCGGGCGCGCGACACGCTCGTCCGTCCGCTCATCGAGTGCACGCGCGAGGAGGTGGAGGCCTTCCTCGCCGAGCAGGGGACGGGCTTCGTGCACGACAGCATGAACGAGGACAGGACCTTCCTCCGGGTGAGGCTGAGGCACGAGCTGCTGCCCGCGCTCTCCGCGGCCGTGGGCTTCTCCGTGGTGCCGCACCGGCGGCCTTCACCCGCCTGGCCGCCGAGGACGAGGCGCTGCTCGCTCGCATGGCCGACGAGGCCTGGGGCCGGCTGCTACTGCCGGATGGCAGTCTGGACGCGGTGGGCGTGCGCGCCCTGGAGCCCGCGCTGCGCCGCCGGGTGCTCGTCCGCCTGATGACCGGAGCGGGGGTGGAGGTGGATGGGCCCTCGCTCGCCCGGGTGCTGGACGCGGTGGCGGAGGGCGGGACGGTGACGCTGCGCGGAGGACACGTGCCGGGGGGCCTCCAGCTCATGGCCATGGGGGGACGCGTGCGGTGCGTGCGCCGGGAGGGGCCCGCGCACGAGGCCGCGGCCTGCCCGGTCCTTCAAGGAGAGGGAGCGGGGGCATCCAGCCCGGAACGCACTGGCACTTCGGGGTGGGGTCCGGGCCACCGCCCCCGGGGGCGCTCGCCCTGTCCCTGAGGGAGGACACCCGGTGGCCGCTCACCGTGAGGACGCGCCGCGTCGGGGATCGGGTGCGCGGTCCCGCCGGCTCCCGGAAGCTGCAGGACGTGCTGGTGGACGGCCGCGTTCCCCGTGAGCACCGGGACCGGGTGCCGGTCGTCACGGACGCCGGGGGAGTGTGCTCTGGGTACCAGGGGTGTGGAATTCGCCGGACGCGGGCGCTGTACGGCTGTATCTCTGGGCACTGCCTCCTGGCACGGGCAAGCCCGGGGGCTGTGCGTTATAGGAGTCGGACAATTCGGGGGGCGTGCCAGAAGAGGAACCCCCAAAATAGTTGAGGCGTTTTTGTTGTTGCTGTTACCGTCAGCCACACGGGCAATACGCCCGGTGTCGTGACAACCGGTCGGAAGTGTTGGGCTTTTCCGTCCGTGCCCACCACTGCCGCCGAGCACCGAAGGGCTGCTGCCACGTGCGTTCGACTTACAAAACCATCGGCCTCTGGGTCATCCTGATCGTCCTCTTCGTCGCCTTCTACAACTTCTTCAACACCAACGGCGTGCAGGTGGAGGAACCGACCTTCACCCAGTTCCTCGCCAAGGTGGAGGACAAGAAGGTCCGCGAGGTGTCGGTCAAGGGGAATACCTACACGGGGAAGTTCTCCGACTCGCAGACGGACTTCCGCACCACGGGTCCCGCGCCGGACGCGGCCATCCTCGAGCAACTGCGCAAGAACGACGTGGACGTGAAGTACGAGCGCGAGGAGCAGAACAGCCTCTGGCTCACCGTGCTCGGCCAGTGGATGCCCGTCGTCTTCCTGTTCCTCTTCTTCATCTTCTTCATGCGCCAGCTGCAGGGCGGTAGCGGCAAGGCGATGACGTTCGGCAAGTCCAAGGCGCGGCTGCTCAACGAGAGCCACAACAAGATCACCTTCGCGGACGTGGCCGGCGCGGACGAGTGCAAGGAGGAGCTCGAGGAGATCGTCGCCTTCCTCAAGGATCCCAAGAAGTTCACCAAGCTGGGTGGCCGCATTCCCAAGGGCGTGCTGATGATGGGCCCGCCGGGAACGGGCAAGACGCTGCTCGCCCGCGCGGTGGCCGGCGAGGCGGGCGTGCCCTTCTTCTCCATCTCCGGCTCGGACTTCGTGGAGATGTTCGTCGGCGTGGGCGCCAGCCGCGTGCGCGACCTGTTCGAGCAGGGCAAGAAGAACGCCCCGTGCATCATCTTCATCGACGAGATCGACGCCGTGGGCCGTCACCGCGGCGCGGGCCTGGGCGGCGGACACGACGAGCGCGAGCAGACGCTCAACCAGCTCCTGGTGGAGATGGACGGCTTCGAGTCCAACGAGGGCGTCATCCTCATCGCCGCCACCAACCGTCCGGACGTGTTGGATCCCGCGCTGCAGCGTCCCGGCCGCTTCGACCGGCGCATCGTGGTGCCGCGCCCCGACCTCAAGGGCCGCCTGGGCGTGCTCAAGGTGCACACCCGCCGCGTGCCGCTCGCCCCCGAGGTGGAACTGGAGGTCATCGCCCGCGGAACTCCCGGCATGACGGGCGCGGACCTGGAGAACCTCGTCAACGAGTCGGCGCTGATGGCCGCCCGCCAGAACAAGGAGCGCGTGGACCTCAGCGACTTCGAGCAGGCCAAGGACAAGGTCTTCATGGGCCCCGAGCGCAAGTCCATGATCATGACCGAGAAGGAGAAGCGGAACACCGCCGTGCACGAGGCGGGTCACGCGATCATCGCCAAGCTCCTGCCCGGCTGCGATCCGCTCCACAAGGTGACCATCATCCCGCGCGGCCGGCCCTGGGTCTCACCTGGAGCCTGCCCACCGAGGACAAGGTCAACGGCTACAAGAAGCAGATCCTCGATCAGATCTCCATGGCCATGGGCGGCCGCATCGCCGAGGAGCTCATGTTCAACGAGATGAGCTCGGGCGCCTCCAACGACATCGAGCGCGCCACGGAGACGGCGCGCGCCATGGTGTGCCGCTGGGGCATGAGCGAGAAGCTGGGGCCCCTGGCCTTTGGCAAGAGCGACGGTGAGGTGTTCCTCGGCCGCGACTTCAACTCCTCCAAGGACTACTCCGAGGAGACCGCGCGGCTCATCGACGCCGAGGTGCGCAGCATCGTGATGAGCTGCTACGAGAAGGGCAAGGCGGTGCTCACCGAGAACCTCGAGGGTCTCAAGCGCGTCACCGACGCCCTGGTGGAGTACGAGACGCTGGACGCCGAGGACGTGAACATCCTCCTGCAGGGCGGTCAGCTCACGCGCGAGCGCCCGCCGCCCCGCGTCATGGCCCCGCCCACCAAGTCCACCGAGAAGAAGGACAAGCGGAAGATCCTCGACGCGCTCGAGGGCCTGCCCAACATGGAGCCGAACAAGGCGTAAGCCGCGGCCCTCCGCTCAGGTAGAACCCAGGCCCTCTCCACTCACGTGGGGAGGGCCTTCGTCTTTCTCGCACGTCCCGCCGGAGCCGCTCCGCCCATGATTCGAGCCCGTCCCGTCCGCCTCGATCGCCCCGCCGACCTCGAGCCCGCTCTGCTGCGCCTCGGGCTGCCCCCTCCGCCCGCGAGGCACTGCGCGAGAAGATGCCCGTGCTGCACGTGTTGCTCACGGGCCTCGAAGGCGAGCCGGGCCGCGTGCTCGTGGACCTCCTCGCCAGCGGCACCCACCCGGGGCGCGAGGAGTACCCCTCGTGGGTCGCGGGAGAGCCCCTCACCCGGCCCGGCACGGGGCTGCTCTCCGGACGCAGGGAGCAGTTCGAGCGCCTGGTGGCCCGTGCCCGAGAGCGGCCGGAGCTGGCCGGACTCGCTGACGCCGTGGCGCGCCTGCTGGAGTCCACGCGGCCCCCGGCGCCGTTGACGCTCGGGGGACGCACCTTCACCTTCGGCGCGCGCACCCACGTCATGGGCGTGGTGAACGTCACCCCGGACAGCTTCTCCGACGGAGGGCGCTACCTGCGCGCCGAGGAGGCCGTGGCCCATGGGCTGCGGCTGGCCGAGGCGGGCGCGGACGTGCTGGACGTGGGGGCGGAGACCACGCGGCCCGGCTCCACCCCCGTGCCCGCCGAGCAGCAGCTCACGCGGTTGATGCCGGTCATCGAGGGGCTGCGCGCCCGCACGGACGTGCCGCTGTCCGTGGACACCACCCTGGCGGCGGTGGCGCGCGAGGCGCTGCGCGCGGGCGTGGTGCTCGTCAACGACGTCAGTGGCTTTCGCTTCGATCCGGAGCTGCCCCGGGTGACGGCCGAGGCGGGCGCGGCCTGCTGCCTCATGCACATCCAGGGCGTCCCCGAGACGATGCAGCTCGCCCCCCACTACGAGGACGTGGTGGACGAGGTGCTCGACTTCCTGGAGGAGGGCGTGGCGCGGGCCGTGGCGGCGGGCATTCCGCGCGAGCGCGTACTGGTGGACCCCGGCATCGGCTTCGGCAAGACGCTGGGGCACAACCTCTTCCTGCTCAGGCGCCTGGGAGAGCTGCGCGTGCTGGGCCTGCCCGTCCTGGTGGGCACCAGCCGCAAGAGCTTCCTGGGCAAGCTGGCCGGAGGCCGCCCGGTGGATCAGCGGCTGGCGGCGACCCTGGGCTCGGTGGCCGCCGTGGCCGCCGCGGGAGACGCGGACTTCATCCGGGTCCACGACGTGCTCGAGGCCCGGGATGCGCTCGCCGTGGTGGACGCCCTGCGCGGAGCGCTGGATGGCGGCTCGCTCTACTAGAGGGCGATGCAGGCCCACCATGAACGCGAAGGTGCGACCCGTACCGACCGCCCTGGAGTGCGAGTCCATGTTCTGGGGTCGCACGCTTGTCCAGGGAACTTCCACTCCCTAGCTTCGGGCTCTGTGGAGGGCACGCTATAAGCCCTCTGGCGTGGGCGGACCGGCCCGCGTGGCCGGCCAGGGAAAGGTGGAGCGGTAATTTTATGGCGTACAGGATGAACATGCCCCCGAATGAAGAGAGGGCGTCGCAGCGGCTGTTTGGCACGGATGGAGTCCGGGGTGTGGCCAACGTCTACCCGATGACGGCGGAGGTCGCGATGCAGCTGGGCCGCGCGCTGGCCCACCTCATCCGCAATGGACCGCACCGCCACCGCGTCATCATCGGCAAGGACACGCGCCTGTCGGGCTACATGCTGGAGCAGGCGCTCGCCGCGGGGCTCATCTCCATGGGCGTGGACGTGGACCTGGTGGGTCCGCTGCCCACGCCGGGCATCGCCAACCTGACCACGTCCATGCGGGCCGACGCGGGCGCCGTCATCTCCGCCTCCCACAACCCGTACCAGGACAACGGCATCAAGTTCTTCTGGCGCGACGGCTTCAAGCTGCCGGACGAGACCGAGGCGAAGATCGAGGAGCTGGTGGCCAGCGGCGCCATCGACTCCATCCGCCCCACGGCGACCAAGATTGGCCGGGCCTTCCGCCTGGAGGACGCGCGCGGCCGCTACATCGTCTTCCTCAAGACGACCTTCCCGCGCGAGCTGACGCTCGAGGGGCTCACCGTGGTCGTCGATTGCGCCAACGGCGCCGCCTACAAGACGGCCCCCGCGGTGCTCGAGGAGCTGGGCGCCAAGGTCATCACCCTGGGCGTGCAGCCGGACGGCAAGAACATCAACCACAAGTGCGGCGCGCTCCACCCGGAGAACCTCGCCAAGTGCGTGGTGAAGAACGGGGCCCACCTGGGCATCGCGCTGGACGGCGACGCCGACCGCCTCATCGTCGTGGACGAGAAGGGCCAGGTCGTGGATGGCGACGCCATCATGGCCATCTGCACGGGCGAGCTCGTCACGCGCAAGGAGCTCAAGAAGAAGACGCTCGTGGCCACGGTGATGAGCAACATCGGCCTGGAGCGCGCGGTGGCCAACTACGGCGTCAAGGTGGTGCGCACCAAGGTGGGTGACCGCTACGTCGTCGAGGAGATGCGCAAGAACGGCTACAACCTGGGGGGCGAGCAGAGCGGCCACCTCATCTTCTCCGACCACACCACCACGGGCGACGGCACCCTCGCGGCGCTCCAGCTGCTCGCGGTGATGTGCCGGCAGCAGAAGCCCGTGAGCGAGCTGGCCTCCATCTTCCAGCCCGTGCCCCAGACGCTGCTCAACGTGGTCGTCAAGAACAAGCGCGAGCTGGGCGAGCTGCCCACGGTGATGCGCGCCATCCAGGACGTGGAGAAGAAGCTGGGCAAGGACGGCCGCGTGCTGGTGCGCTTCTCCGGCACCGAGCCCAAGGCCCGCGTCCTCATCGAGGGCACGGACGCCGCGCGCAACGAGCAGTACGCGCAGCAGATCGCCCAGGAGCTGTCCGCGGCGCTCAACGGTTGACATCCCCTCCCGGGCCGCGAATAGAAGGGCGCGCGCCCGGGCGGAAGCGGTGTAGGACTTCCGCCCGGTGTGCCCTCGTGAGGGAGAGCGGCCGAAATGGGACAGCGACTGGGTGTGAATGTGGACCACGTGGCGACGCTGCGGCAGGCGCGTCGCGTGTCGTATCCGGATCCGGTGACGGCCGCCGCCCTGGCCGAGCTGGCCGGCGCCGGGCAGATCACCATCCACCTGCGTGAGGATCGCCGCCACATCCAGGAGCGCGACCTGCGCATCCTGCGCGAGACGGTGCAGACGCTGCTCAACCTGGAGATGGCGGCCACCCAGGACATGGTGAAGATCGCCTACGAGCACAAGCCGGACGTGGTGACGCTCGTGCCCGAGCGGCGCGAGGAGCTCACCACCGAGGGCGGCCTGGAGGTCAACGGCCAGAAGGACGCGCTCGCCAAGACGATCAAGAACCTCAAGGACGGGGAAATCACCGTCTCGCTGTTCATCGATCCGGACCTGGATCAGGTGCGCGCCTCCCACAAGGTGAACGCGGACCGGATCGAGCTGCACACCGGGCGCTACTGCGAGGCGCGCAACGAGCGCGAGCGCGAGCGCGAGTTCAGCCGCATCGTGGACGCGGCCAAGGCGGGCGCGCGGCTGGGCATGGGCGTGGCCGCGGGCCATGGGCTCAACTACGACAACGTGCGCCCCATCGCGCGCATCCAGGAGATCGACGAGCTGAACATCGGCCATGCCATCGTCGCGCGCGCCGTGCTCGTGGGCTTCGAGCGCGCGGTGCGCGAGATGCTCGAGCTGATGCGCAACCCGGGCTAGGGGCGAGCGCGCGCCATGGCGATCATCGGCCTGGGGTTGGACATCTGCTCGGTGGCCCGCATCCAGCGCATCCTGGATGGGGCCCGCGCCGAGCGCTTCCTCGAGCGCGTGTACACGCCGGACGAGCGCGAGCTGTGCGACGCGCGCTCGGACAAGGCGAGCGCCTACGCGGCGCGCTTCGCCGCCAAGGAAGCGCTCATCAAGGCCCTGGGCGCCCCCAAGGGCCTCACCGGCAAGACATGGAAGTGGTGCGCGCGGGCGGTCCCCCGGGCTTCCGCCTGTCGGGCGTGGCGCGCGTGGAGATGGAGAAGCGGCGCGCGGAGGCCTTCCTCGCGCTCACCCATGACGCGGGTGTCGCCGCCGCCACCGTGGTGCTGCAGAGAGGAGCTGAACGTCATGCGCCGTGTCCTCACCGCTGAGCGGATGCGCGCGGCCGACCGCGCCGCCGGAGAGCAGTTCGGCATGCCGTCCCCCCTGTTGATGGAGAACGCCGGACGGGAACTGGCGGAGGTGGCCCGGGCGCTGGGCACTCCGGGTGGACGCTTCCTCGTCGTGTGCGGACCCGGCAACAACGGGGGCGATGGGCTCGTGGCGGCGCGCCTGCTCCATGCCTGGGGCCGACGGGTGACGCTGGTGCTCGTGGGCCCCCGGAGAAGCTCACGCCGGACTCCCAGCGCAACCTGATCGCCCTGGGGCCCTCGGGCCTTGAGCCCCAGGCGCTCGGGGAGGTGGAGGAGCCGCGGGTGGGGGACGTGGTGGTGGATGCCATCTTCGGCACCGGGCTCACCCGGCCTCCCAGCGGGGAGTTCGCCAAGGCGATCGCGCACGTGCGCCGCTGGCGCGCGGCGGGGGCGAAGGTGGTGGCCGCGGACGTGCCCTCGGGGCTGCACTCGGACACCGGGGTGCCCTTCGAGCCGTGCGTGGAGGCGGACGCCACCGTCACCTTCGGCTTCCTCAAGCAGGGGCAGGTACTGGAGCCCGGCGCCACGTTGTGCGGCGAGCTGCGGTGCGTGGACATCGGCATCCCCGCCGAGGCCGTCGAGGCCCAGGCCGGCGCGGAGGTCTTCCTCGTCGAGGAGGCGGATGCCCGGGGGGCGATCGCCCCGCGCCGCTCGGACACCCACAAGGGCACCTACGGGCACGTGCTGGTGGTGGCCGGCAGCCTGGGCAAGTCCGGAGCGGCGGCCCTGAGCGCGTTGAGCGCCCTGCGCGCCGGAGCGGGGCTCGTCACCGTGGCCACGCGCGCCCAGGTGGTGGAGTCGGTGCTCGGCCATGCCCCCGAGCTGATGGGCTGGCCCCTGGAGGATCGCGGTCCCCTGGGACGTGCGGACCTGGAGCCGCTGCTCGCCGCGGCGGAGCAGAAGGACGCGCTCGTGGTGGGCCCTGGCATCCCCCGGGGCGAGGAGACGACGGCGCTGCTCGGCGAGCTGCTCGAGCGCGTGGACGTGCCCGTGGTGCTGGACGCGGACGCGCTCAACGCCGTCTCCACGGACCTGGCGGTGCTGCGCCGGGCGAAGGGGCCCGTGGTGCTCACGCCCCACCCGGGCGAGATGTCGCGGCTGTCCGGCCTGCCCACGAAGGAGCTGCAGAAGGAGCGGGTGAGGGTGGCACGGGACTTCGCGCGCACGCACGGGGTGACGCTCGTGCTCAAGGGGGCGCGCACGCTCATCGCCCACGCGGATGGCACCGTGTACGTCAACCCCACGGGCAACCCGGGTATGGCCACTGGCGGCACGGGGGACGTGCTCAGCGGGGTGCTGGGCGCGCTGCTCGCCCAGGGCCTGAAGCTCCCCGAGGCCGCCTGGACGGCCGTGTACGCGCACGGGCTTGCGGGAGATCTCGCCGCCGAGCGGCGGGGCCGGTTGGGCCTCATCGCCTCGGACGTGGTGAAGGGGCTGTGCTCGGTGTGGACGCGGTGGGAGCGATGAGCGCGCCCACGCGGAGCCACACGGTGCGCTCGGGCTCGCCCGAGGAGACCCACGGCCTGGGGGTGCGGCTCGGGCGACTGCTCCAGCCGGGGGACTTCGTGGGGCTGGTGGGGGAGCTGGGCGCGGGCAAGACGCACCTGGTGCGCGGCGTGGCCGAGGGCGCCGGGGTGGAGCGCTCGCAGGTGGCCAGTCCCACCTTCGCCATCGTCTACCCCTACCAGGGGCGCCTGACGCTGTACCACGCGGACCTCTACCGGCTGGCCGACTACGACGAGCTGTACGCCACGGGCTTCCTGGACATGGTGGGCGGGGACGGCGCGCTGCTGGTGGAGTGGTTGGATCGCATCCCCGAGGCCGCGCCGCGCGAGTACCTGCGGCTCACCCTGCGCGAGGTGGGCGAGGAGTCCCGGGAGCTGGTGGCCGAGGCCTGGGGGCGCGGCCCGCCCGGTTGCTCGAGGACTGGTTGCTGGCCGAGCGCTGACCGGGCCACACGGGTGGCGTCCGGAGGTGCGTGCAGCGAACAACAGATGAGCGGGCCGTGCGCTCCGGCGCGGGGGTTGGCATATCCTGCGCCCATGCGCCCCTCCCACCCCATGAAGTGGTTCCTGCTCATCCCACTCGCCTGTGCGGTGCTGGTGGGATGTGGTGCCATCGAGCCCCCACCCCGGAGTACCCCCACGCCACCGTCACCTTCGACGTGACGGTCCCCGAAGGGACACCGGCCGAGGCCGTCATCACCGTCATGGGCTCGCATGCCTCGCTCGGTGGGAACGTGGCCCCGGGCTTCTACCTGCGCCGCCAGGCCAACGGGCACTACACGGGGATGGTGCGCCTCCCGGTGGACGCGGAGGTCTCCTACACGCTCTGGCGGGAGGACGTCTGGACGCCAGAATTGTCCTCGGAGGGCACGCTCATGCCGCGCCATTCCTTCCACGTGGACGGGGACATGACGGTGAGCGCCCAGGTGGCCCACTGGGGCGAGCCGCTCCAGGGCCCTCCGTCGCCCTAGGGCGCGCCGCGCCACCCGGGACTCAGTGCCGCGGGGCCGGGTCCGCACCTGCCACTGGTGGAACACGAGGCCGCTGTCCACGCCGATGACGCTGTCCTCCGCCACCTCGTGCCAGTGGTCCTCTCCGGACAACCGCTCGCTGGCGAGCACGAACTGCTCCAGCCGATCCCCCGGCTTGGGCGCCCCCACGTACTTGCGGTGGGGGCAGCGGCCCGTCTCGGGGGCGGTGTCCGACAGGAAGAGCGAGCGGTTGCGCCGCGTGGCCACCATCACGTCCCCGTTGGTCACCAGGAAGTTCATGGACGAGCCGTCCTGTCCGGGCTCATCCGTGAGGCTCGACACCCGGCTCATCGTCTCCGCCAGCGCCCGGGCCACCTTCTCCACGCAGGCCGGGGCCTCGAAGTCCTGCCCCTGCTCGGCCAGCCGGGTGAGGAAGAGGTAGAAGCAGCGCTCGGTGTCCGTGGCGCCCTGGATGAGGGCGAGCAGATCCTCGCGGATGAGCGCCTCCACCGCCTTCTGGTGCTGGGCGAAGTTCCTCACCGTGCCGTTGTGCACGAAGCACCACCGGCCATGGGTGAAGGGGTGGGCGTTGCGTTTCTCCACCGGCCCACGGACGCCAGGCGGATATGGGCGACGACCGTGCGGGAAGACACCCGGCTGCTCACCCGCTCGAAGTCCGGGTCGCAGTGCGCCGGACCCAGTCCATGCGCGACGAACGGATTGTCTCCCGCTTCATAGGCGGCGATACCCCACCCATCCTTGTGCTCCCGTGACTGACGCAGAAGGGAATTCTTCTCCGTGACCAGGGAGGGATGGACGGCGGCGGGAATTGCGGATCTGAAACCAAAGAGGCGGCACATAGGCTTGCTTGTTTGATGCTAACGGCCGGCCCAGGGCGGAAGTTCCCTCGAGTGCCTCTTGCACAACCAGAATCATGCACAGAGGGCTCGTTCCTGTTCTACCACGACATGGCCTCCCTTGATCACAATCCGCGCGTGATTGATTCCCAGGTGATAGGGAAGGTGGCGGTAGTTTGAACACGAAAAGATGACAAGATTGGCGGGGTCGCCCACGGTGATGCGTCCTTCGGAACTCAAACCAAGCGCGAGCGCCGCCCCCCGGGTGGCTGCCCAATAGGCCTCGGCGGCCGTCAGCCCGTTCTCCAGGCAGGCGAGCCCCAGGGCGAGGGGAAGGTTCTCGCTCATGGCCGAGCCGGGGTTGAGGTTGGTGCCGAGCGCCACGTTGACGCCCGCGTCGCGCAGCTTGCGCCCGGGGGCATAGGGGCGCACCCGGAGGAAGAGGGTGGCGGTGGGCACGAGCACGGCCGACACCCCCGCGGCCGCCAGGGCCTGGATGCCCGCGTCGCTCACCTGCTCCAGGTGGTCCGCGGTGGCCGCGCCCAGCTCGGCCGCCAGCTCCGCGCCTCCCGAGGCGCTGAGCTGATCCACGTGCAACCGCAGCTGCAGCCCCCGCTTCCGGGCCGCCAGCAGCAGCCGGCGCGCCTCCGCGTGCGTGAAGGCGCCCTGCTCGACGAACACGTCGCAGAAGCGCGCCAGGCCCTGCTCGGCTACCGCGGGGATGATCTCCTGGATGCACAAGTCCAGGTAGGACTCGCGCCACTCGCGGTACTCCTCCGGCACCGCGTGCGCGCACATGAGGGTGGGGATGAGCTCCACGGGCTGGAGCGTGGACAGCCGCTGCACCACCCGGAGCATCTTCAGCTCGTCCTGGAGCGTGAGGCCATAGCCGCTCTTCACCTCGGCGGTGGTGATGCCGTACTCGAGCATCAACTGGAGCCGGGGCAGGGCGAGCCGGATGAGATCCTCCTCGTTGGCGAAGCGGGTGGCGCGCACGGTGTTGGCGATGCCGCCACCGGCCTGGGCGATCTGCAGGTAGGTGGCCCCCTGGCAGCGCAGGTCGAACTCCGCCGCGCGCTCGCCGGCGAAGACGGCATGGGTGTGGGGGTCCACGAAGCCCAGGCCCACGAACTGGCCGTGGGCGTCCAGCACCCGGGTGCTGGGGCCCACCGCGCCCGGGGGCAGGGCGCTCTCGGAGCCCACGTACCAGATCTTCCCGCGGCGCACGCCGACACAGGCGTGGGGATGCGGGGTCAGGGCACGCTCGGCGGGCTCCTGGGGGGAGCCCTCCACGGTGAGCACCTCGGAGGTGTTGCGGATGAGCAGCTCCAGGGTTTCCATCGTGTCACTCGGTGAGGCCGGGGATGCGCACGCCGCGGGTGCGCGCCGTGTCATGGGCCTCGGAATAGCCCGCGTCGGCGTGGCGCAGCACGCCCATGGCGGGGTCGGACGTCAGCACGCGCTCGATGCGGCGGGCGGCCTCGGCGGTGCCGTCGGCGACGATGACCTGGCCGGCGTGCAGCGAGTAGCCCATGCCCACGCCCCCACCGTGGTGGAAGGACACCCACGAGGCCCCGTTCACCGCGTTCACCAGGGCGTTGAGGATGGGCCAGTCGGCCACCGCGTCCGTGCCGTCCTTCATGGCCTCCGTCTCGCGGTTGGGCGAGGCCACCGAGCCGCAGTCCAGGTGATCCCTCCCGATGACGATGGGCGCCTTGAGCTCGCCCTTGCGCACCATCTCGTTGAAGCGCAGGCCCGCCCGGGCGCGCTCGCCATAGCCCAGCCAGCAGATGCGCGCGGGCAGGCCCTGGAACGCCACGCGCTCGCGCGCCAGCGTGAGCCAGCGGCGCAGGGACGCCTTCTCCGGGAAGAGCTCCAGCACCGCCTCGTCCGTGCGGCGGATATCCTCGGGGTCTCCCGAGAGCGCCACCCAGCGGAAGGGCCCCATGCCCTCGCAGAAGAGCGGGCGGATGTACGCGGGCACGAAGCCGGGGAAGTCGAAGGCGCCCTCGAGCCCCGCCAGCTGCGCCTGGGCGCGGATGTTGTTGCCGTAGTCGAACACGTGGCTGCCCGCGCGCGCGAAGTCCAGCATCGCCTGCACCTGCACGGCCATGGACTGGCGCGCGCGCTCCACGTAGCCCTGGGGGTCGCGCTGGCGCAGCTCGGCGGCGGCCTCGAGCGACAGGTCCGCGGGGATGTAGCCGTTGAGCGGATCATGCGCGCTCGTCTGGTCCGTCACCGAGGTCCGGCTGAGCCCCCGCCGGTACAGCTCGCGGAACACCTGGGCGGCGTTGCCGATGACGGCGATGGAGCGGCCCTGGCGCCGGCCTGGGCCTCCTTCACCAGCGCGAGCGCCTCGTCGAGATCCTTGGCGACGACGTCGAGGTAGCGCGTCTCCACGCGGCGCCGGGCGCGCGTGGGATCGATCTCCACGCCGAGGAAGACGGCGTTGTTCATGGTGGCGGCCAGGGGCTGGGCGCCGCCCATGCCGCCGAGGCCGCCGGAGAGCACGAGCCGGCCGGACAGGTCATCCGAGCCGAAGTGGACGCGGCCGGCCTGGGCGAAGGTCTCGTAGGTGCCCTGGAGGATGCCCTGGGTGCCGATGTAGATCCACGAGCCGGCCGTCATCTGGCCGTACATCATCAGCCCCTTCTTCTCGAGCTCGAAGAAGTGGTCCCAGTTGGCCCAGTTGCCCACGAGGTTGGAGTTGGCGATGAGCACGCGGGGGGCATCGGGGTGGGTGCGCAGGATGCCCACGGGCTTGCCGGACTGGACGAGCAGGGTCTCCTCGTCGGTGAGGCGCTGGAGGCTCGCGACGATGCGGTCGAACGAGGGCCAGTCGCGCGCGGCCTTGCCGATGCCGCCGTAGACGACGAGATCCTCGGGGCGCTCGGCCACATCGGGATCCAGGTTGTTCATCAGCATCCGGAGGGCGGCTTCCTGGACCCAGCCCTTGCAGGACAGGGTGGTGCCACGGGGAGCACGAATGGTGCGGGACATGTGTTTCCTCTAGGGTCCTTTGTGTCCGGACAGTAACCGAAGAGGTGGACGGATGCGCGTTTCGCGACGGCGGATTGTACGAAATCGCCTGCAATTCTCAGGGCTTGGGGGCCGAGCGACGCAGGGAGACGAACTCGAGGGCGCGATCGAGGAACTTCATGACCGCGCGCTCGTGGTCTCCGCCGCACTCGCGCAGGAATGTCACGTGCCAGCCCTCGTAGCGCGTCGCGGGCTCCACCTCGTCGAACCAATCCAGGAAGTCGCACCACTCCTGATCGCCCTCTCCGTTGAATTGGGTGTTGGAGGCCCAGCCCAGCGTGAACGCGACGAGCGACTCGACGGTGTCAAAGCCAGTGACGAACCAGAGTCCACGCTTCTCGAGAATCTGTTGTCGGGCATAGAGCAGTGCATCCATGAGGCCTACCCTTCGACCACGCCACTCCTCCGGAATCGGCTCTTCTTTGACGACTCGCTTCTCGGTCATAGCTCTTTGACCACCTCGTCGACGATTCTGTTGCCCGGGCTCGTGCGGAGCCGGGCCACGTAGTCCTGAAAGGGCAACCCGGTCAGACCTGTGTAGGCGTCAATTCTCAGGGCTTGGGGGCCGCGCGGCGCATGGAGACAAACTCGTGGGCGAAGTCGAGGAACTTCAGGGCGGCGCGCTCATGGTCCCCGTCGCAGTCGCGCAGGTACTTCACGTGCCAGCCCTCCGGTGGCATCTCCTTCTTCACGTCCCGGAGCCAGTCCCAGAACTCCTGCCACTCGAGATCCTCGCCTCCGTTGAACTGGGTATTGGAGGCCCACCCCATGGTGAACGCGAAGAGCGACTCGACGGAGTCAAAGCCAGTGACGGACCAGAGACCCCGTCTTTCAAGAATGCGCTTGCGTGCGTACAGCAGGGCATCCATGAGTCCAACTCGACGTCCGCGCCACTCTTCCGGCAGCGGTTCCACTTTGGCGATCTTCTTCTCACTCATGGTGCCTGTGTCACCTCGTAGACGACATGGCTGTTGGCCGCTGTACTGAGCCGAGCTATGTAATCGGACAGGGGAAGACCGGCGAGACCCGTGTAGGCGTCGATGACCTTTTCCCCCCATTTGACGGCCACATGCTCTCCGGTGAGAGCGACCTGATGGTTTCGGACGAGAACTCCATTGGAGAGCTCATTGAAACCCAGCAATTTGGTGTCTCCTTGGACGGTGAAACGCAAGACCTCGGGTTGTTGCCCGAGTTTGACCAATCCCTCGTGAACGGTCCGTGCGACCCGCTCGCACTCGCCCGCCTTGCGGTTGGCGATGCTGAAGGCGTTCTGGAACGCCACCAGCCACCCCGGCATCCGCCCGATGTCCTGGAGCACCAGGTACTGGTCGACCACACACGCCATGTTTCCCACCAGCAGGCACGCCTTGAGCCGGGCCCGGATCGAGTCGTCCCCCGGTGCGGGAGGGATGGCCGAGCACCCCCAGGAGAGCAGGCAGAGCAGCAGGAGCAGGGCGGGGCGCACTCCACTCCGGGTAGGGGTCGGGTCCCTCATGGCGGAGCGGTATCGCATAGGAGACACGGGACGTCCGGGTCATTCCGTGCTAGGGCGCCGCGTCATGAGCCGCATCTACCGTTCGCTTCCTCCCGCTGGTACCCGCATCGGTCTCGCCTTCTCGGGCGGTCTCGACACCCGCGCCGCCGTCGCGTGGATGTCCCGCAAGGGACTCGACGTGTACGCCTACACGGCCGACCTCGCCCAACCCGACGAGAAGAACCCCGCGGACATCCCCCCCATCGCCCTGGGCCATGGCGCCGGCAGGCGAAGCTCGTGGATTGCCGCGAGGCCATGGTGCGCGAGGGCCTCGTCGCCATCCAGTGCGGCGCCTTCCACCTGTCCGTGGGCGGCAAGAAGTACTTCAACACCACGCCGCTCGGCCGCGCCGTCACCAGCACCGCCATCGTGCGCGCCATGCGCGAGGACGGCGTGCACGTCTTCGGCGACGGCAGCACCCACAAGGGCAACGACATCCAGCGCTTCTACCGCTACGGCATCCTCGTGGACCCGGCGCTGCACATCTACAAGCCCTGGCTGGATCCCGAGTTCGTCAGCGCCTTCGGTGGCCGCAAGGAGATGAGCGAGTACCTGCACTCGCTCCAGCTGCCCTACCGCATGGGCACCGAGAAGGCCTACTCCACCGACGCCAACGTGCTGGGCGCCACGCACGAGGCCAAGGACCTGGAGCACCTGGACAAGGGCATGAACATCGTGGAGCCCATCATGAGCGTGGCGCACTGGCGCCCCGAGGTGGACATCCGCGCCGAGCGCATCACCGTGGAGTTCGCCCAGGGCCTGCCCGTGTCCCTCAACGGCAAGCGCTTCGACTCCCTCTTCGAGCTCTTCCTCGAGTGCAACCGCATCGGCGGGCGGCACGGCCTGGGCTCGAGCGATCAGATCGAGAACCGCGTCATCGACGCCAAGAGCCGCGGCATCTACGAGGCCCCCGGCATGGCGCTGCTCCACATCGTCTACGAGCGCCTGCTGTCCTCCATCCACAACGAGAACACCACGGACCTCTACTTCACCCTGGGCCGCCGGCTCGGCCGGCTGCTCTACGAGGGCAAGTGGTTCGATCCCGAGGCCCTGCTGCTCAAGGACTCGCTCACCCGGTGGGTGGCCCCCAGCATCACCGGCAGCGTCACCCTGGAGCTGCGCCGCGGCGATGACTACACGCTGCTCGACACCCAGGCCGAGCACATGGCCTACGATCCGAGCAAGCTCTCCATGGAGAAGGTCGAGAGCGCCTTCAGCCCCGAGGATCGCATCGGCGCCCTGGAGATGCAGAACCTCTCCGTGGGCGACAACCGCAGCCTGCTCCTGCACCACCTCTCCAGCGTCCGCCGCCTGCCCGGCGCCACCGGCACCGGCATCTCGCAGCTCCTGGAGGAAGGCGAGGAGAGCTGAGCCGTTCCCAGGGGCCTCCCGAAGGGGGCCCCCGCGTCCGCTCAGGCCTCGCGTGAGAACGAGAAGGAGCCGTACACCGAGACGAATCCCGTCGCCACCAGGCCCACGAGGAACAACACGGGCCCCCACGACAGGACGCCGTTGAAGATCATCCACGCGAGGCACACCACCAGCACCCCCAGGGGCGCGAAGCGCAGCGCCTCGGGACGCGGCACCTCCGGGCGCAGCGCCATCAAGCCCAACACCCCGACGAGCAGCAGCGCCACGAAGACGGACAGGGGCTGATCCCAGCCCGCGTCGTGCGGCATGTCGAGCAGGTTGTAGACGACGTCGGACGAGGCGGGCGTCTGGTCCATCACGCGCAATTGCGGCGACCCCCCGCTAGAGCCTCGGACGGCCGCGGAGGTGGGCCTGGACTCCCAGGAGAGGAACAGCGACAGCAGGCACAACGCCACGCCAGCGAGCGCCACGGGGGCCATTCCGACCCGCAGCTGGCGTGGATCGAAGAAGCGGCTCCAGCCGTCCTCCCCCACGTAAACCTTGCGGTACTGATCGAAGCCGATCAGCGCCGCGCCTCCCGCCCACAACACCGGGGTGATGCCCACGCCGAGCATCCGGATCGCCAGCACCCCCACCACCACCGCGTACAGCGCGGGCACCGCCGGGTGCAGCAGGGAGTCGGGCACCCAGTCCACCAACGCGTGCCGCTCGCCCACCGCGCGCAGCTCCCGCGCCACCACCAGCCAGCCTCCCGCCAACGTCACCAGCGACCAGAGCGGTCCGACGTCCGCGAAGAAGGGGAGGATGGAGAGCACCAACGCCACCGCCAGCAGCCCCACGCCCAGCACGCTCGGCGAGTGGGCCGGCACGTGCGCCAGCCAGATGGGGCCGTCGTAGGGCGGCCCCCGAGGTGCCTCCGGTTCCGCGTGCTCCGGCTCCCGCGCGACACGTCTGACCGGAGCGATCTCGGGCTGTTCGTCGGTCTCGTCTCCAGGAAGGGCGGCGCGGGCCGGTGCGGCACGCCGCTCGGCCGGGAGGGCGGGCCGGGCGCCGGTGCGGCGCACTCCGGGCGGGGGCGCGGGCATCTTCGCCCCACAGTTCTCGCAGTAGCGCAGGGCGACGTCCCGCGCGATCTCTCCGCACTCCTGGCACTGCATGGGTATGGCCTCCGCTGCCCGGGTCCTTCACTGACTCACTGCTTCGCGGTGGGCCCTTCCGCGGTCAACTCCTTCATCCACGTCGCCAGCGTCTGCGGATCGATCGGTCCCACGTGCTTGCCGCGGATGATGCCCTGGCCGTCGATGAAGTACGTCTCCGGCACGCCCGCCACCCCGTAGTCCACCGCCATGCGCGAGCGCGGATCCACCAGCTGCGGGAAGCTCGCGCCCATCTGCATCAGGAACTGCCGCGCGTTGTCCTCGGTGTCCTCGAAGACGACCCCCAGGAAGCGGGCCTGGTGGCCGAACTCCCGCGCGCCCCACTCGAGCACCGGGTGCTCCATCTTGCAGGGCCACACCAGGACGCCCAGAAGTTGAGCACCACCGGCCGGCCCTTGAGCTCCGCCGGGCTCACCCGCTCGCCGCTGTCCAGCGCCGCCAGGGTGAAGGCGGGCGCCGGCTGGCCCTTGAGCATGAAGGGCACCTCGTGCGGGTCGCGCCCGAAGCCCTTGTAGAGCACCCCCACCAGCGCCAGACACAGCGCGATGAAGCTCAGCGTGATGCGCCACTTCATGCCGTCCCCCGGTTCATCTCACCCGCCTCGGGAGGAGCTCCCGCCGCGGGGGCTCGCGACTCCACCACCGCCCGGGCCCGGCGCGCCGGCCACAGCGCGATGAGCGTGCCGATCACCAGCAGGGGGATGCTCCACCAGATCCACCCCACCAGCGGGAAGATCCACGCGTTGAAGCTCGCCGTGCCCCGATCCTCGGAGAAGGCCATCAACGACAGGTACAGGTCCTCCTTCGGCGTCGAGCGCACCGCGGGCGTGCCCACCGGGTCCGTCATCGTCTCGTAGTAGTTCATCCGCGGGGCCATCTCGGTGACCTCGCCGTTGGGCGCCGTCACCTCCACGCGCGTGGCCACGAAGGTGCGGTGCGGCTCCTTGCCACTCGCCAGCCCCAGGTACTTCACCCCGTAGTCGCCGATCTTCAGCGTCTGGCCCACGCGCACCGTGCCCGAGGTGCGCGTCACGTAGGCCGACGAGGCGCCCACCGCCACGAGGATGACGACGATGCCCAGGTGGACGATGTAGCCGCCGAAGCGCCGGCGCGCCTTGGTGGCGCTGCCCACGAGCGCCGTGACGAAGCCCTCGCGGTGCTCGCTCATGCGCACCTTCACCGGCAGGAAGAGCTCGCGCAGGGTGATGACGGTGACGAAGCCCGCCAGCCCGAAGGTGAGCAGCGGGTAGAATCCCCGCAGGCCCCCGGCGAGGCACGCGGCGACGATCGCCACGCCCACCGCCGCCGGAATCCAGAAGCGCTCTTCACCGTCTTCGGATCCGCGCTGCCCCAGGGCAGCATCGGCCCCACGCCCATGAGGAAGAGCACCATGACGCCGCCGGGCACCGCCATCTTGTTGAAGTACGGCTCGCCCACACTCACCTTGATGCCACGCACCGCCTCGGAGATGAGCGGGTAGAGCGTGCCGAGCAGCACCGTGAAGGTGATGGCCACGAACACCAGGTTGTTCACCAGGATGGTCGTCTCGCGCGACAGGAGCGACTTGATCTGGCTCTCGGCCACCAGCAGCGGACCGCGCACGGCCAGCAGCGCGATGGACACGAAGAGCAGGATGGCGATGAACACCAGGAACGTGGGCCCGATGTCCGACTGGGTGAAGCTGTGCACCGAGTTGAAGATGCCCGAGCGCGTCATGAACGTGCCCAGCACCGTGAGCACGAAGCTGGCGAGCACCAGGCTCAGCGTCCACAGCTTGAGCATCTTCTTGCGCTCGTGCACCAGCGTGGAGTGCATGAAGGCGGTGGACGTCAGCCACGGCAGGAAGGAGGCGTTCTCCACCGGATCCCACGCCCAGTAGCCGCCCCAGCCGAGCACCGCGTACGCCCACCACGCGCCCAGGATGATGCCGATGGACAGGAACAGCCAGGCGAAGAGCGTCCAGCGCCGCAGGGGCGCCATCCACGCATCCCCCATCTCCCCACGAAGCAGCGCCGCCACGGCGATGCCGAAGGGCACCGTCATGCCCACGTAGCCCAGGTACAGCATGGGCGGGTGGATGATCATCAGGTAGTGGTTCTGCAAAAGCGCGTTGGGGCCCGGCCCGTCCGGGGGCACCGGCGACATCGCGTGGAAGGGGTTGGCCGGCCCCGCGATGAGGAAGCTGAAGAAGACGCCCACGGCGAGCATGGTGCCCAGCGCGAGCGACATGTAGCGCGCGTGCTCGCGCCGGTGCGTGAGGGCGAACGCCAGCACGTAGCCCCCCATGATGAGGCCCCAGAAGAGGATGGAGCCTTCCAGCGCGCTCCACAGCGAGACGATCTTGTAGATCGTCGGCGTGGCGCGGCTGCCCACCTGCGCCACGTACTGGACGCTGAAGTCATCGGTGAGCAGCGCCCACTCCATGACGAGGTTGGCGCCCACCATGCAGGCGGCGAAGCCGTACACGCAGCGCAGCACCCAGGGAAGGCCGCGTCGTTGCGGCGCATCCCACTCACCAGTCCCACCAGCGCCCCGAAGCTCGCGAACGCGAGCCCCCCGAGCACCAGCGCGTAGCCGAGCGTCGCCTTCACGGAGTCCTCGCCGCCGTGGTGGCTTCCTGCTTCTGCATCTCCTCGAACATCTTCTTCACGTCGTCATCCGTCTTGGGCGCCCGGTACTCGTTGGAGTGGTTCACCATGAGCCGGCTGCCCTGGAACGTCTGGGACGCGTCGAAGGTGCCCTCCACCACCACGCCGATGCGCTCGCGGAACATCTGCGGCGGCACCTCGTTGGTGCGCACGAGCACCTGGGGCGCGCCCGGCTTCTCGTCGTCCATGACGCGGAAGTGCAGGGTGGTGTGCTGCTCGTCCCACTGGATGCTGCCCGGCTGCACTGGCCGCCCAGGCGGATGATGGGGCCGTAGGCCTTGCTCCCCTGGGCCAGCATCTCCGAGGGCCGCCAGTAATAGACGAGGTTCTCCCCGATGTTGCCAAAGGCCACCAGGGCCAGGCCGCCGCCGGCCACCAGCAAGGCCACCACGGCGATGAGCCGGTTGCGCGTCTGCTGCGTCATGGCGTTACTCCTTCGACTCGTTCACGGCCTTGCCGGGACGGCGCAGCCACAGGGACAGGGCATAGAGCGCGAGCGAGCCCCAGGCGATGGCGTAGGAGCTCCAGATGTAGCCCCAGCCTCCCTGGATGCGACCCACGCCCACCTCGGCGAGCACGAGACCCGTGTGCATTGCCGACATCATCAAACCACCTCCGAGGGATTGGCGCGCGTGTCCGTGGGCAGCGCCGAGGGCAGGGCCACCTCCGCCTCGCGCGTGGCGAGGGCGATGCGGTAGCGGTGCAACAGGAAGAGCACGAGCAGGATGAGCGAGGCCCACGCGTTGACGCGCAGCGCCAGCACCATGTCCGGATCCACCGTCTTGGGCGTGGACTGCACCTGGTGCAGGCTGCGCCACCACTGCACGCTCTTCCAGACGATGGGCATGTTGATGCCGGAGATGATGCCCACCACCGAGCTCCACACCGCGCGCTTCTCCGGATCCTCCACGAAGCGGCGCAGCGCCGTGTAGCCCACGTACGTCACCAGCATGATGGCCATGGCCGTCAGCCGCGGATCCCAGTCCCAGTACACGCCCCAGGTGGGCTTGCCCAGATGGAGCCGAGCACCAGGCCGTAGGTGCCGAACAGCAGCCCGATCTCGGCCGCCGCCTCCGCCAGCGCGTCCGTCTTCCAGCTCGCCTTGAAGAGGTAGGCGATGCAGCAGCCGAAGTTGATGACCAGCGCCAGCATCGCCATCCACATGGCCGGCACGTGCACGTAGATGATGCGGTAGACGTGCCCCATCTCCCGCTCGGGCGGCGTCCAGACGAGCCCCATCCACGACCCCAGTGCCAGCAGCACCACCCCCGCCGCCGTCATGAAGATGAGCGCCGGCCGGGCGTTGAAGCGCGAGCCCACCGGCGCCCACTTCACGCCCAGGTAGATTCCCAGCGCGACGGACACCAACGCCGCCGTCGTCGATACCAGCTGCAGCACCGTGTTCATGACGATTTCAGTCCTCGATGACCCGGGGGAAGAGCGCGAAGCCTAGCCCCCAATAAATCAGGTTGAACCCGGAAAGCAGCCCGTACCATGAGGCGAGCTGTTCCATGGGATCACCCTGGAGCACCAGTGATGTCGCCTTGGCGGCGGCGAGCAGTGCCGGAATGATGAGTGGGAAAAGCAACAGCGGAAGCAGCACGTCTCTTGCCCGCGCGTTGCTGGCGATGGCCGAGTACACCGTGCCCGGCGCGCTGATGGCCATGCAGCCGAGCACCAGGGTGAGCGCGAAGGGGAGCGGGCCCATGGTCACCTGCACGCCGTAGAGCGCCACCATGACGGGGATGAGCAGCGCGCCCAGCGCCACGAGCAGGAGCGTGTTGCCCACCGCCTTGGACAGGAAGATGGCGCGCGCGTCCGCCGGGGCCAACCGCAGTCCGTCCAGGGTGAGGTTCTCCTGCTCCACCCGGAAGGACTCCCCCAGGGCGAGTACGCTGGCGAACAGCAGCGCGAGCCATAGGTAGCCCCCGGCGTTGCGTGCCAGCAGCTTCGTGTCCGGCCCCACCGCGAACGAGAAGAGCAGCAGCGTGGCGAGCGCGAAGAAGATGAGCGCGTTGAGACGCGCGCGCGTGCGCCACTCGATGAGCAGATCCTTGGCCAGCAGGACTCCCACCGACCTCGGCAGGGAGATGGAGCGCCCGGGCCTCATGCCGCCACCGCCCGTCCATCCGACAGGTGGAGCCGTTCCTCGCACAGGCTCAGCCCCTGCTCGATGAGGTGCGTGGCCAGCACCACGGTGACTCCGGAGTCCTTCAGCTCGCCGATGATCTTCTCCATGGCCTGGATGCCCGAGGATCCAGCTCACCGAAGGGCTCGTCCAGGAGCGCCACCGCGGGCGCCTTGAGCAGCAACCGGGCGATGGCCAGGCGCTTGCGCATGCCGGCGGAGAACTGGCGCACGGGGCTCTGCGTGCGCTTCGTCAGACCCACCTTCATGAGCAGCGTGTCCGCCACGTCCGTGGGGGACTCCATTCCGAGCAGCCGCGCGAGCACCATCAGGTTCTGCCGGCCGGTGAGGTCCTCATAGAGGAAGCTCGCGTGGGACAGCAGGGCGACCTCGCGGCGCACGCTGTCGCGCTGGGCCACGCAGTCCAGGCCCCGCACCTCCACCCGGCCATGGGTGGGCGAGAGCGCCGTGGCCACCAGCCGCAGCAGCGTCGTCTTTCCGGAACCATTGTGCCCGGTGAGCAGCAGGGAGCGGCCCTGGGGCAGGGCATAGCTCAGGCGCGCGAGCGCCCAATGGCGGCCATACCGCTTGCTGACATCGTGGAGGGCGAGCGCGGGGGGCGCGGCGGGGGAGGCGTCCATCGGCGGGAGCGTTCGTAACTGGAAACTTCTTCGCACTCCAGCGAAAGCACCTCCGGCTGCCTGGACAGGGGACGGGACGCACGGCCACGGGGGGCTCTCCGCGGGGGCAGGAGATCGTCCTGGGAGGGCATTTTCCCTTCCCCCGAGATCCTCCTTGCCCACTCCCTACATCCGCCTACGAAATGGAAGTTTTTCAGTTTCCGAGACAGGAGCCTTCATCCCGAGTGGCCCTGAAAGCAGGCAGGCAGCCCCGCGCGGAGCCCTTGTCTTCGGCGGAACGCATGCTCTTTCCGGCCGAAGACACCTTGGTTGCGCAGATCTCTCCGCGTGAACGTCATGGCGTGGGAACGGACTTACTCTTTGCGAGGACTCCCTTTCCCGGGACGGGTGGCTCCCGGGGATGGCACACCGTGTGCAAACCACTCGGGGCGAGAAGCATGCGGCGTCATCTGGAGAGGAATCAGCGATGGACATGCGAGGGGTTGTTCGGAGGGCGGTGAAGTCCGCGGCGGCCGGGGTGCTGCACCACAGTGGACTGCGCAAGGCGCTGGCGGCGTACCGGCGGCACCAGTCGGGTGGGCGGCGGATCCTCATCGTCAGCTACCACCGGGTGGTGGAGGACTTCTTTGGTGAGCTGCAGCGCTCCATTCCGGGGCTGCTCATCTCCCAGGAGACGTTCCGGCGCCACCTGGAGGGCCTGTCGGCGGCGGGCTACAAGTTCGCGACCATGGGCGAGGCGCTGGACGTGATGTCCGGGGCCCGCACCGCGCACGAGGACCTGTGCGTCGTCACCTTCGACGATGGCTACCGGGACGTGTACCGCTACGCCTACCCCGTCCTGAAGGAGATGGGCGTGCCGGCCATCACCTACCTGCCGGCGGATCTCATCGGCACCAACCACCGCTTCAACCATGATCGGCTCTTCCACCTGGTGCACAGCGTCCAGGCCAGGGGCTACCAGCCGCTGTTCGACGTGCTGCCCGAGCCGGCCGCGGGGCTGATGGTGGAGGTGATGTCCGGGCGCAAGCGCCTGTCCGCGGCGCTCGATGACTTCATCGGCGTGCACTCCACGGCCACGCTCATGGACACCATCCGCGCGCTGGAGGAGCGGCTCGGTCCAGACGCGCCGCTGATTCCCGAGCAGGGCGATCTGATGGACTGGGACGAGGTGCGCACCATGTCGCGCGACGGCTTCGAGTTCGGCGCGCACACGCTCGGCCACGTGGTGCTCACGCACGAGCCGCTCGACGTGGTGGAGCGCGAGGTGCGCGAGTCCAAGGCCGTCATCGAGCGGGAGCTGGGCAAGCCCGTGCGCGACTTCGCCTACTGCAACGGCTGGTACTCGGACGACGTCATCGACGTGCTGATGCGCAACGGCTTCCGTTCGGCCGTCACCACCGAGGACATGAACAACCGCATCGGCGGCAACCCCTTCACCCTCAAGCGCAAGGTGCTGTGGGAGAACTTCAGCGTGGGGGTGACGGGCGGCTACTCGTCGAGCCTCACGGTGTGCCAGTTGGATGACTGCTTCGGCACGCTCGGCATGCGCGAGCCGGTGCTGGGCCGGCGCCCGCAGCGCCTCAAGAAGGAGGGGCAGGAGGTCCTTCCCTCCGGGACCAACACGCCCAACCCCATCATCATGACGGAAGGAGCCGCGGTGAGTGAGAAGTCGGGGTCCGCCGCGCCCGCCGCTTCCTTCATGGGAAAGGCGGGCCCCCTGGTGTTGGCCCGGTTGTTCACCGCCGGGCTGACGCTGTCCATTCCCCTGGTGCTGGCGCGGGTGCTCAGCCTCGAGGAGTATGGCACCTACTACCAGCTGTTCCTCATCGCCACGACGCTCTACTACGTGCTGCCCTTCGGGGTGGTGCAGAGCCTCTACTACTTCCTGCCGCGCGCGGAGGAGAAGCGGCCGTGGCTGGGGCAGACGCTGCTCTTCATGTCCGGCGCGGGGGCGGTGGCCGCGGCGCTGGTGTGGGGACTGCTAGGCCTCGTCGCCAACCATTTCGGCAACCCGGCGCTGCTCGAGCACCGGGCGACATTGGCGCTCTATACCGCCTTCCTGCTCGGCTCCTTCCCGCTGGAGATCTCCCTCACCAGCCAGGGCAGGACGAAGCAGTCGGCGCTCGTCTATCTGGTGTCGGACGCCGTGCGCGCGGCCGCCATGGTGGTGCCGTGCCTGTTGGGCGCCGGCCTGCATGGGATGATGATGGCGGTGGTGGGCTTCACCTTCCTGCGCTTCGTGGCCACGTGGGTGGTGGCGCTGAGGGGCACCACCGGACCGCTGGCGCGCGCGGAGCTGTGGCGTCAGCAGCTCGTCTACGCGGCCCCGTTCGGGGCGGCCATGGCGCTCGCGATTCCGCAGCAGAACGCCCACCTCTATATGGTGGCGGGCGTGGTGAGCCCGGCCCTGTACGCGCTCTACCGCGTGGGCTGCTTCCAACTGCCCGTGGTGGACTTGCTCTACACGCCCACGAGCGAGGTGCTCATGGTGCGCCTGGGCGAGCTGGAGAAGCAGGGCCGGCTGGAGGAGGGCGTGGGGGCGTTCCGCGAGGCCGCGGGCAAGCTGGCCTTCCTCTTCCTGCCCTTCGCCGCGTTCCTCTTCGCCGCCGCGCCCGAGTTCATCGGGGCGCTGTTCGGCGCGAAGTTCCTGCCCGCCGTGCCCATCTTCCGCGTGAGCGTGGTGGGCGTGGTTCTCGCCATCCTGCCCATGGACGGGGTGCTGCGGGCCCGGGGACACACGCGGGCCATCTTCCTGTCCTACCTCATCAAGGCGGTGGTGACGGTGCCGCTCGTCTGGGTGGGCGTGCGCCAGTTCGGAATGATGGGGGGCGTGGTGTCGTGGGCCCTGGCGGAGCTGGTGGGCAAGTGCTCGCTGCTCGTCCGGGTGCCGGCGGCCCTGTCCACGCCGTCGCTGCGCCTGCGCATCCGGGACATCATTCCCTGGCGCGAGCTGGGCAAGGCGTCGCTCGCCGCGTTCGCCGCCGCCGCGGCCGTCTTCGTGCTGCGCCTGGGGACGGAGCGGGCCTGGGGGTCTGCCCGAGGGCTTCGTCTGGAGGACGCTGCCACTGGCCGTGGCCGGGCTGCTGTTCGTGCTGGGCTACGTGGGTGTTCTGTACGCCACGGGCGTGCGGCCCCTCGGGCTGCTCGCGCGTGCCCGCCGCGGTGGGTGAGGGCACGCGAGCTTCGACTAGCCGACACCGGGTGCTCCAGGGGGACTCCCGGCCCTTGGGGCCCGTATCTAGCTTGGGGCTCTATTCAACGGGTTCAACAGGGGAGAGGCGTGATGGGGATCGACGCGATGTCGCTGTACCGGCTCGGACACAAGCTGCACCGCAGGGGCGTGCCTGTTCTTCCCGCGGTGCTGCGCAAGGCCATCCACTTCCTGCATGGCTCGTATCTCCCGCCCGAGGCGGAGATCGGCGAGGGGACGCAGCTGGGCTACGGTGGCATGGGCATCGTCATCCACAAGGACGCGAAGATCGGACGCCACTGCCTCATCTCGCACCAGGTGACGGTGGGCGGCCGCTCGGGGCTCAAGGATCTGCCGGTGATCGGCGACTACGTGCGCATTGGCGCGGGCGCCAAGATTCTCGGCAACGTGCGCATCGGTGACTTCGCCATCATCGGCGCCAACGCCGTGGTGGTGAAGGACGTGGCGCCCGGCTCGGTGGTGGGTGGCATCCCGGCCCGGGAGATCCGCAAGGATCCGGATCCGCTCGCCACCTACGAGCGGGAGATGGGCCTGCGGCCTCCGATGGTTCAGCGCAACGAGGTGGTGCAGTCCAGTCCTTCCACCTCGTCCGCCGCGCGCTAGCGCCCGAGGAAACCCATGCGAGTGCTCCTCGTTGGCGACTATCCGCCACCGCATGGTGGCGTGGCGGTCCACGTGCAGCAACTGCACGACTCCCTGCGCGAGCGCGGAGTGGAGTCGGTGGTGCTGGACATTGGCAAGGGCGGCCGTCCGGCTCCGGGCGTCATCTCCGTGCGCACCCCGGCCCAATACGCCCGGCGGCTCGCGGGGTTCATCCGCGAGGGGTGGACGGTGCATGTCCACACCAGTGGGAACAACCCGAAGTCGTGGGTGCTCGCGGCCACCGGGGCGCTGCGCGTCCCTGGCGCCACGCGCGTCATCACCCTGCACTCGGGGCTGTTGCCGGACTACCTGGCCGCTTCCCCGTCGCGGCGGGCGTTCGCGCGCCTGGTGCTCATGGGCTACTCCCACGTGGTCGCCGTGTCCGAGGCGGTGCGCGCGGCGCTCGTGGGCTGCGGAGTCCCCGCGGAGAAGCTCCTCGTGTACCCGGCCTTCTGCGGCTCGCAGGTGCGTCCGGGCGAGGTGACGCCGGCGATCCAGGCGGCACGCGAGCGCCGCCGGGTGCTGCTGGCCATGGCGCACCACCCCTCGCCCGTCTATGGACGCGGGTTGATGTTCCGCGCGCTGCGCCAACTCGCGGACGCGCGGCCCGGCGTGGGGCTCGCGGTGTTCGGACCGGGAACGCACTCCGAGGAGTTCCAGCGGGATGCCCGGGAGCACGGGGTGGAGTCGCTGCTGGAGAACCTGGGGGAGCTGGCGCACCCGGAGGCGCTCGCGTTGATCGCGCGTTGCGACGCCTTCATCCGGCCCACCACGCATGACGGGGATGCCATCTCCGTGCGCGAGGCGCTCGCGCTGGGGGTGCCGTGCGTGGCGAGCGACGTGTGCGCCCGGCCCGAGGGGGCCTACACCTTCCGCGCGGGCAGCGCGGAGGAGCTGACCCGGCGGGTGCTGCATGCCCTGGAAGCCGGACCCGCGCGGGTGGTGTCACCCGATGCCGGACCGATCTTGATGAAGCTTTACGGTGATTTGACTCAATCGACGATTGTCGGAGGCGAGCTACATGCGGCGCAGTGAGGAAATGGATCTGGCCCGCCGGGCCCTTCGTGGCAGGGATCTGGTGGTGTTCTCGAACGACTGGGATGGGGACCCGCTGTCGAAGGTCCACATCATGCGCATCCTCTCACGCGACAACCGCGTGCTCTGGGTGAACAGCATTGGCAACCGGGCGCCCAAGGCCAACGCGCACGACGTCAAGCGCATCTGGAACAAGCTGGCCAAGTTCACCGAGGGCGTGCGCGAGGTGGAGCCCAACCTCTTCGTGCTCGCGCCGCTGGCGGTGCCCTTCTACGGCTCGGAGGCGGTGCGCGCGTTGAACCGCTCGCTCCTGCGCGCCCAGGTGCAGCGCGCCATGCGCCAGTTGCACTTCAAGCGGCCCATCTCCTGGTCCTTCCTGCCGGCCTCGGCGCCGGTGTCCGGTCGGCTGGGCGAGGAGTTCGTCGTCTACCACTGCGTGGACGAGTTCTCCGCCTTCAGCGACACCAACGGCCGGCACATCGCGGAGATGGAGCAGCAGTTGCTCAAGCGCGCCGACCGGTCATCACCTCGGCCGAGCGGCTGCGGGAGAACAAGGCGCGCGTCAATCCGAGCACGGTGCTGGTGCGCCACGGCGTGGACTTCAACCACTTCGTCAAGGCCTGTGACGCGTCCACGCCCATCCCGGCGGACATCGCGAACCTGCCCAAGCCCATCCTGGGCTTCTTCGGGCTGGTGGCCGACTGGGTGGACACCGAGGCGATCGCCGCGGCGGCCAAGGCGCACCCCGAGGGCTCGGTGGTCATCATCGGCAAGGTGGCGCCGGACGTGGATCCTCGGCGCTCAAGGCCCTGCCCAACGTGCACTTCCTCGGCCGCAAGGCCTACTCGGAGCTGCCCGGCTACTGCCGTGCCTTCGACGTGGCGCTCATGCCCTTCCGGGTGAACGAGCTCACGCTCAACGCCAACCCGCTCAAGGTGCGCGAGTACCGGCGGCCGGCCTGCCGGTGGTCTCCTCGGACATCCCCGAGGTGCGCAAGGTGGGGTTGTGCAAGCTGGCCACGGACGAGGCCGACTTCGTGCGGAAGATCGACGAGTGCCTCGCCGAGGGGGCGGGCCCCTCGCGTGAGCGCGCCGAGCGCATCCGCCACGAGAGCTGGGAGGCCAAGGTGGAGGAGATCCGCCAGCATGTGGGCGAGGCCATGGTGAAGGCCGGACGCGGGCTGTAGGCCCCCGGCCCCCAGGGATTCACTGATTCGGCAACCGCGCGCCGTCTCCCACGGAAATGAGAGGCGGTGGCGCGGTATTTCCGTGCTCGGGAGTGATGGCGGGAGGGGGCGAGTCCGCCTAGTATGGCGCTTCGCGGCAATCGGCCGGAATCGTCCATGGGCTACGTCCACATCATCCGAGACTTCTCATCGCCCCAAGAGGGGATTTCCCGCACCGTGCGCATCTACACCCCGGACGCGTATGATCACGCGCCGGAGCGGCGCTTTCCGGTGCTCTACATGCACGACGGGCAGAACGTCTTCGCCCACCCCGAGTCGGCCATCTACGAGACGTGGTGCGCCAACGCCACCATGGATGCGCTGGTGGCCGAGGAGGGTGGAGCCGTGGATCATCGTCGCCGTGGACTCCACGCACAACCGGCTCGCCGAGTACTCGCCCTGGGACGAGCCGCGCAGCCACGTCCGGGCGCACGGCCACGCCTACGTGCGCTTCGTCACCCAGACGCTCATGCCCTACGTGGATTCCGTCTACCGCACCCGCCAGGGCCCCGAGTCGACGGCCGTCATGGGCTCGTCGCTCGGGGGACTCATCTCCCTGTACATGGGCTGGAGGCACCCGGAGCTGTTCGGCCGCATCGGCGGCCTGTCGCCCTCGGTGATGTGGGGGTGGAGCCGCTTCTTCTCGGAGTGGACCTCGCACACCCGGCGCTGGTCGCGCATCTACCTGGACGCCGGCCTGCACGAGACGGTGGATCCCGTGGGCTACGTCATGCGCTACGGCGAGGCCACGCGCGACTTCTACCACCACCTCAAGGGCCTGGGGTACGGCGACCACGAGCTGGCGCTCGTGCTCGAGCCGGGGGGCCACCACGACGAGAAAGCCCGGCAGCGCCGGCTTCCCCTCGCGATGAACTGGCTGTTGAGCTGAAGCGCCGCGCGGGCGGCGCCCCGTTCAGCTCCGGGCCTGGACGAGCTGCATCGCCTCGCGCATCGCCTCGATGTCCCGGTGGCGGGTGAGGTACATCTCATCCCCCAGGGCGCTGGTGAAGACGGAGGGCAGGGTGGCGTGCTGCAGGAGCGTCTCGCCCAGCCGCGCCACCACCTCCGAGTGCCCGTAGCGGTAGGTGCGGCCGGTGCGCCGGGCGATGTGACACACGTGGTACTTGGGCTCGTAGTGAAATCCGCGCAGGTCCTCGCCGGCGATGAGGCGGGCCCACAGCCGGTACACGTCCGTGTCCCCCGCGTAGTTCATCATGTCCGTCACGAAGGCGCCGGGGGCCGCAGGTTGGCCTCCAGCGCGACGAAGCTGCCGTCCGCCAGTCGGAAGAACTCCAGGTGGAACCAGCGCTCGCGCAGACCCAGCGCCTCCACCATCTTGCGACCCATGGTGTCGAGCGCCGAGGGCAGCTGCCGGTGGCTCCAGATGGCGAGGTCGCGCTGCTCGAGCACGGACTCCATGATGCCGTCGCTGTACTCGTGGCTGGTGGTGAAGACGATGTGGCCGTTGCCGTCCACGAGCCCGTCATAGGTGACGATGGTGCCCTTGACGAAGGACTGGGCCACGTAGCCGGCGAGCGATGGTCCGCGGAAGGCTCGTCCACCTCCGCCTCGCTGGACACCTTGAAGGTGCGCGCGGCGCCCACGCCCACGTCCGGCTTGAGCACGAGCGGGTAGCCCACGCGGCGGGCGAAGTCCTTCACCCCGGCCGCGTCGCGCACGGCGATGGCGTCGGGGTGGGGCAGGCCCGCCTGCTTGAACAAGTCATGCATGCCCAGCTTGGAGCGCAGCCGGGCGATGTCCGCGGGCAGCAGGCCCGGCACGTGGAAGGCCTCGCGCAGGTGCGCCTCCACCTCCAGCCACGTCTCGTTGAGCGAGTCGATGCGGTGGATGCGGCCGTGCCGCCCGGTGAAGTAGCCCACGGCGCGCACCATCGCCTCGGTGTCGTGGAGGTTGGGGGTGAAGAAGTACTCCGACAGCGACTCGCGCAGCTCCCGCCGCAGGGCATCGTAGGGGCAGTCCCCCACACCCAGGACGTTGACGCCCCGCTCGCGCAGGGCGGCCACGAAGTGGAAGAAGTGGGGCGGGAACTGGGGCGAGATGAAGACGACGTTCATGGCGGGCCCTTGACGGCGACTCCTTCGGAGGGGGAAGGGTGCACGATACCCGACTTTTTCCAGTCTTACAGAGGAGAGTTGACGCGAGGCGCCATGTCCGCCGGGCCGCTCCCCCGTGCCTGCCCGCTCGCTAGTTACCGAGACTTGACACTCCCTTGGGGCCAGCGTTAGTTAGTTTCCCGTTACTAACTATCTCGGCCGAGGAGCCGCCCAAGAGGGCGGGGCCTGCGGGAGTGACGGTATGCGGAAGTTTCATCTTCATCGGCAGGGCAGGACGTTCCAGGGCGTGGTGGTGGGCGGGCTGGTGCTGACGTTGGGCGCGGGCTGTGGGTCGCGAGTGGACGCGGCGGAGAACAAGCCCGGCGCCGCGGCGCGTCAAGCCGCCGCGGAGAGCGCGGTGAAGGCGGACACGGTGCAGGTGGGCGAGCAGAAGGTGCCGCGCTTCCTCACGCTCACCGGCTCGCTGTTGGCCAACGAGGACTCGGACGTGGCCGCGGGGGTGACGGGCAAGGTGCTGTCCGTGCACGTCGAGCGCGGCAGCGTGGTGAAGAAGGGGGACGTGCTGGCGAAGCTGGACGCGCGCGCCTCCTCCGCCAACCTCGAGGAGGCGCGCGCGCAGGTGGTGCAGGCCAAGAGCCAGCAGGTGCTGGCCAACGCCGACTGCGAGCGCAACGAGAAGCTCTTCGCCAGCGGTACCATCTCCGCGGCGGATCATGATCGCGCCCAGGCGCAGTGCCGCAACGCGGCGGCCCAGGTCGCGGGCACCCAGGCTCGCCTGGCCCTGCTGGAGATCAACGTGGCGGACGCCTCCATCCGCGCGCCCTTCGACGGCGTGGTGGCCGAGCGCGCGGTGTCCGTGGGTGAGTACGTGCAGCCGCCCTCGAAGATCGTGACGCTGGTGTCGTTGGATCCGCTGCGCCTGCAGCTGTCGGTGCCGGAGCCTCGGCGGCGCTCATCCAGAGGGATCAGCCAGTGGAGTTCACCCTCACGGCGGCGCCCAACGTGGTGCACAAGGCCAAGGTGACGTACGTGGGCGCGGGCCTGCGCTCGGGCAGCCGGGACCTGGTGGTGGAGGCGCTGGTGCCCAACAAGGAGCGGGCGCTGCTGCCGGGCCAGTTCGCCACGGCGCGCGTGCAGCTGGGCGAGCAGCCGATGCCGGTGGTGCCGCGCACGGCGCTGGTGGACGAGGGCGGCCGGCGCAAGCTCTTCGTGGTGAGCGACGGCCGGCTCGAGGAGCGCTTCGTGCAGGTGAGCGACGGCTCCGGAGACGAGGTGGGGGTGATGGCGGGCGTGCGCGTGGGTGAGCGCGTGGTGGCGGTGGCGCGGCCTGAGCTGCGCGACGGCGTGAAGCTGCAGTAGTCCGAGGGTCTCGATCCATGCAATGGCTCGCCAGTATTTGTGTCCGTAAGCTCGTCCTCGCGTCGGTGCTCATCCTGCTGATTCTCGTGCTCGGCGGCGTCGGCTACTCGAAGCTCACCGTCGATCGTTTCCCCAAGCTGGACTTCCCCACCGTGGTGGTGGTGACGCGTCTGCCCGGCTCCGCCGCCGAGGAGATGGAGACGGACATCACGGACAAGGTCGAGGAGGCGGTCAACACCGTCGCCGGCATCGACGAGCTGTCGTCCGTCACGTCCGAGGGCGTCAGCACGGTCATCATCACGTTCGTGCTGGAGAAGAACGTGGACGTGGCCGTGCAGGAAGTGCGCGACCGCATCAACCAGATCGCCTACGAGCTGCCCAAGGACGTGGAGACGCCCATCGTCCAGAAGTTCGATCCGGACGCGGTGCCCGTCATCATCCTGTCGTTGCAGTCCAACCGGCCCGTGCGGGAGATCACCGAGTACGCGGACCGCGTGCTGCGCCGCCGCCTGGAGACGGTGCAGGGCGTGGGACAGGTGTCGCTCATCGGTGGCTCCAAGCGCCAGGTGAACGTGTGGTTGGATCCGGTGAAGATGCGCGCGGCGGGGGTGAGCGCGGCGGAAGTGCAGCGCGCCATCGCCGGCCAGAACATGTCGCTGCCGGGCGGCAGCATCGAGACGGGTCCTCAGAACCTCACGCTGCGCCTGCGCGGCCGGGTCACCAGCGTGGAGGAGATGGGGCAGCTGGTGCTGCGCGAGAACGGGGGCAACATCCTGCGCGTGCAGGACGTGGCCCGGGTGGAGGACGGCCAGGAGGAGGCGGCGACGGCGGCCCGGCGCGATGGCAATCCGGCGGTGCTCTTGTCCATCCGCAAGCAGTCGGGTGAGAACACCGTGTCGCTCGTGCAGGAGGTGCGCCGGCGTGTGGGCGAGCTCAACTCGACGCTGCCGCCGGGCTACACGCTGGACGTGGTGCGCGACAACTCGGAGACCACCCTCACCAGCGTGCACGCGGTGCAGGAGCACCTGCTGCTCGGCGCGCTCTTCGCCGCGCTCGTGGTGCTCCTGTTCCTGGGCAGCTGGCGCAGCACCCTCATCTCCGCGCTCGCCATTCCCGTGTCCATCATCGGCACCTTCGGGATGATGCAGCTGGCGGGGCTCAACCTGAACACCATCAGCCTCCTGGCGCTCGCGCTCGCGGTGGGCATCGTCATCGACGACGCCATCGTGGTGCTCGAGAACATCCACCGCTTCATCCACGAGAAGAAGCTCAAGCCCTTCCCGGCCGCCATCCTGGCCACCAAGGAGATCGGCCTCGCGGTGCTCGCCACCACGCTGTCGCTCATCGCGGTGTTCCTCCCGGTGGCCTTCATGGGCGGCATCCCCGGGCGCTTCCTGGCCAGCTTCGGCTGGACGATGGCCTTCTCCATCGCCGTGTCGCTGGTGGTGTCCTTCACCCTCACGCCCATGCTGTGCGCGCGCTGGCTGGTGGGCGGCTCGGCGGGGCCCGATCATGGCCATGGCCGCAAGCCGCTGCTCGAGCGCATCACGGACAAGGTCTACACGCCCATCGAGCGCACCTACGAGCGCGCCCTGCGCTGGGTGATGGCGCACCGCTGGGTGGCCGTGGTGGCGTCGGTGGCCGCGCTGGGCTCGTGCATCCCCATGGCGAAGTCCGTGCCCGCGGGCTTCCTGCCCAAGAGCGACGAGGCCCAGTTCCAGGTGTCCATCCGCACGCCGGAGGGCACGAGCATGGAGACCACCCTGCTGGAGGCCGAGCGCGTGGCGCGGGAGATCCGCGAGACGATTCCGGACACCACCTCCACGCTCGTCACCATCGGTGACAACACCGACAAGACGCCCAACGTGGCGGCGCTCTTCATCAAGATCGTCAACCCGGATCAGCGCAGCGAGACCCAGGACGACATCATGAACCGGGTGCGCCGGGACATCACCTCGAAGCTGCCCAAGGAGTACCGGGTGAGCGTGACCAACGCGCCGCTGTTCGGCGGCGGTGGCACCCAGGCCGCGGTGCAGTACGTGGTGCGCGGGCCCGACTTCGACGAGCTGGGCAAGCAGGCCACGATCCTCATGGAGAAGCTCAAGAGCGTCCACGGCGTGGTGGACGTGGACAGCAACCTCATCATCGGCAAGCCCGAGGTGAGCGCGTACATCAACCGCTCGCGCGCCGCGGACCTGGGCGTGCAGGTGTCCGACGTGGCCACCACGATGCAGATGGTGGTGGGCGGTCTCGAGGTGTCCAACTACGCGGAGGCCGGCAACCTGTACGACGTGCGGCTGCGCGCCGAGCGCGGTGCGCGTGACAGCATGGAGGCGCTCTCGCAGCTCACCGTGCCCTCCACGCGTCTGGGCGCCGTGCCGCTCACGGACGTGGTGACGCTCCAGCGCGAGGAAGGCCCCTCGCAGATCAACCGCATGAACCGTCAGCGGCAGATCATGATCAGCGCCAACACGGTTCCGGGCGTGAGCACTGGCCAGGTCGTCGAGCAGTTCAACAAGCTCATCGCCGACACGAAGCTCCCGCCGGGCTACTCGGCGGCTCCCGCGGGCATGTCGCGTGAGATCGGCCGCACGTTCCAGAACTTCATCGTGGCCTTCGCCATGGCCTTCGTGTTCATGTACCTCATCCTCGCGGCGCAGTTCGGCTCGTGGATCCATCCCATCACCATCCTCCTGTCGCTGCCCCTCACCGTGCCCTTCGCGCTCATCTCCCTGATCATCTTCAGGCAGCAGCTCGACATGTACTCGATGCTCGGACTGCTGGTGCTCTTCGGCGTCGTGAAGAAGAACTCCATCTTGCAGATCGACCACACCAACCAGCTGCGTGGCGAGGGACTGCCCCGGCTGGAGGCCATCGTCCACGGCAGCAAGGACCGCTTGCGCCCCATCCTGATGACCACGTTGTCCTTCGTGGCGGGCATGCTTCCGCTGCTGTTCTCCCGCGGCGTCGGCGCGAGCTTCAACCAGGCCACCGCCGGCGTGGTGGTGGGTGGCCAGACGCTGTCGCTGGCCCTCACGCTGCTGGTGACCCCCGTGGCGTACTCGCTGCTGGATGACGCGTCGGCGTGGTTCAAGCGCAAGTTCGGCTCCAAGCGCACGCCCGAGGAGACGGGCGAGGCCGAGGTGGAGCGGGCCTATGGCGGCGACACCCTCGCCGAGCTGCGCCCGGCGCATGGCAAGGAGGCCGCATGATCTCCCTGCTCACGGTGGTTTCCCTCGCCCTGGGGGCCGCCGAGGCCCCTGAGCCCGCGACCCAGCCGGTGCTCACGCTCAATCAGGCCCTCGAGGAGGCGCGCGAGAAGAACCTGGACCTGAAGGTGGCGCGCGCCCGGTTGGATCAGGCCCTGTTGCAGTCGCGCCGGGCCTGGGCCGGCTACCTGCCCACCGTCACGGTGGGCGGCAGCTACACGCGCAACTCCGCGGAAGCCGTCTTCGCGCTGCCCGGTGGTGGAGAGCCCATCACCATCCAGCCGTATGATCAGCTCGGCGCCCAGGCCGAGGTGCGCCGGCCATCCTCGCGCCGACGCTCTGGCCCGCCATCCGCAACGCGGGCATCGCCCAGGAAGTGTCCACGCTGAACACGGAGTACACGCGCCGGGAGATCCTCTTCGGCGTGACCCAGGCCTACTTCAGCGCGGCGAGCCTCCAGGAGGCCATCCGCGCCACGCAGTTCCTCCTGGAGGTCAACCAGGCGCGCGAGAAGGACACGCAGATCCGCTTCGACGCGGGCACCGTCACGCGCGTGGCCCTGCTGCGCGCGCAGCTCGACCGCGCACGTGCCGAGCAGGATCTGGTCCGGGCGCGCAACTCCTATGACTCCGCGCGGCTGGCGCTCGCCACGCTCCTGCAGCGCGAGTCGCCGAACTTCTCCCTGCAACTGCCCGAGGTGCCCGAGGTGCCGGCGGTGGACCCGGAACTCGCCCGCAAGGCGCAGGAGGCGCGTCCGGACGTGCTCGCCGCGCGGCGCAACCTGGACCCGGCGGTGGGCCGCCGCACCGGCGCGTGGTTCGCCTACCTGCCCAATGTGGGCTTCTCGGGCGTCTACCGGGTGACCAACGCCGCGGGCTTCACGGGCCAGTCGGGCACGTGGACGTTGACGCTCAACGGCTCGTGGACGCTGTGGGACGGCGGTCTGCGCGAAGTGGCCCTGCGCGAGGAGTCTGCTCGGGTGGCCGAGGCTCCGCCCTGCAGACGCAGGCGGAGACCAAGGTGACGCAGGAAGTGGCCACGGCGCGGCTGGACTACGACAACGCCCGCTCCAACCTGTCCAAGGCCGAGGAGGCCCTGGCGCTGGCGCGTGAGACGCAGCGGCTCACGGAGATCAGCTTCAAGGCGGGCGTGGCGACGTACCTGGAGGTGGCGGACGCGAACTCCGCGCTGACCAACGCCGAGGTGAGCGCCATCTCCGAGCGCTTGCAGACCTCGCTCGCCGCCCTGCGGCTGCAGCGCGCCGCCGGCCTCTTCGCGGTGGAAGAGAAGGATTGATGCCCGGGACTCCGCTCTCCCTCGCGGTGAGCGGAGTCCTCGTCTGTCTTCAGGAAGGCCCGGCGGGACGTACCGCTCGTCCGGTGAGGAGCGCCTCCAGCCTCGCGTACCGGCGCACCAGCCGCGCGTAGTCCGCGGGGCGGATGTCGCGCTGCTCCAGGGTGCGGATGAGTGCTTCCCGCTCGGCCAGGTAGTCCGCCGCGCTCAGCCCACAGCGCTGTTCCACGAGCCGCGCCGCCTCCTCCTCGGGGAGTTCGGGGGAGATGCCCAGGCGCTCGTGCATGAGCCGCCGCAACTGACGCCCCAGCTCCGGCACCAGCTCCCGCTCCACCCGGGCGCGCCGCGCGAGCCAGCCCAGGAGCGCACGTACTCGAGCGACGAGCGGTGCCGCTCCTCCACCAGGGGCCGGGCGCACCGAAGCGTGTCCCCGGGACACCGCGTAGAGCAACCCCACCGCCAGCAGCTGCGCCGCGAAGACCCACAAGGCCCGGGTCGACGGGGCTCCCGGGCGGGCTCCACTCCCTGGTGGTACTCGTCGAAGCCGAGGGGCCCCGCACCGCCAGCGCGTCCCAGAAGCGCAGGTTGTCCAACATCTCCAGCCGCCGGTTCTCCGCCGGTCCGTCCCCGCCAGCACGTACACCGGCCGCGCCCCTCGGGCACCCGCCACACCACCGCCACGCCCCGGGCCCCGCGATGGGCACCGCCTCGGGCCGGTCCACCGTGAGGCCCTGATCCAGCGACACGCGCAACCTCTCCAGCTCCTTCGTCGCGCCCACGGGCCCCCAGACGCGCACCGTCGTTCCCGTGAGATCCTTCTCCCCGGGCGCCAGCCCCTCGGCGCTCGCGGGCACCAGGGGGGCCTCGGACAAGGGGAGCCACTCCTCCAGGACCGACGGCCGCATCCCGGCCTCCCTCGCGGCGAGGTAGACGAGGGTTCCGCCCCGGGACACCCACTGGCGCAGGGCCCGGGCCTCGGCGGGCGTCATGGACCGGCCCAGGGGCGTGGCCACCACCAGCGTGCGCGGCTCGTCGGACAGCGGGGCGCCATCGAACGCCTCTCGCAGCGCCGACACCCGGGCTCCCGACTCCTCGAGGTACAGGTACAGCGCCCGGAGCCCCAGGGCCCCCGGGTTGTCCACCGAGGGCCGGGTCGAGGGGCGGCGCCTCGTTCGTCGCGAGCCCCAACGCGAGTGCCAGCGTCACCAGCACACCGTAGAAGGCCACCAGCCGGGCCGTCTTCATGTCGTGCCTCCCGCGAGGCCCTGGTGCAACCGCTCCACCTCGTCCACGAAGCGCGCCGCGTCCTCGGTGGGCACGGGCTCGAGCGAATAGAAGGCCCGGTCGTACCAGCGCACCAGCCGCTCCACCTCACCCGTGACGTGGGCGGGGGCGCCCCGTTCCGGCAGCTCCTCCACCAGCTCCCGGTTCGTCCTCACGCGATCCGGTCTCGCCAGCCGCCGCGACTCCAGCGAGGACAGCAGCGCCAGCAGCCCCTCCCGGATGGCCGAGCGCGGCTGGGACGTCAACGCCGCCCGGGCGCGCTTCAGGTGCTCCCCGGTGGATCGAGCCGCATCGGGATGGGCGCCACGTCCGGGCCACCCACTCGCTTCGCGGGTGCCCGCCGCCAGGAGCGCAGGCGCAACGCGGTGAGGAGCACCACGGCGATGCCCAACACCAGCACCAGCGTGCGCGTGCTCGTCGCGAAGCTCTGCGCGCCCCGCGTCTGCAACAGCTCCTCCAGCCGGCCCTCACCATGCGCAGCAGGCGCTGGAGCACATCGCCCTGACGTTGCCGGGCCTGGGCGAACTCGGGCCGGGAGAGGATCTCCTCCAGCCGCGCCCGATCGGTCGTCCGCGCGGAGGCACTGATGTTCTCCTCCTCGAGCGGGGTGCAGACGCCCTGGAGACGAACGCGGACCGTCTCCACGTGCTTGAAGGGCGTGTCGTCGCCGGGCGCGCGCAGCGGCAGGCCCTGCCATCGGGCCTCCAGCGCCTCGAGGGCGCCTTCCATCGCCTCGGGCTCGCTCCGGGCCAGCTCGGTGAGCTCTTGGATGTCCCGCTCGGCGTCCGGGCAGGGCAGGGCCGCGAGCCACAGCAAGGCGAGCCCGAGGCTCATGCGGCCCCCACGGGCTGGGCGGGGAGGGCGGGGCGGCGTCCAGACGGCGCTCGATGTCCAGGCCCTCGCGGCGCACGCGCATGTCCAGGTAGAGCATCGCGTACACGACGAGCCCCAGGGGGTTGAGCACCGCCTGTCCCACCACCTGCAACAGCTCCGCGGGGATGAGGAGCGCCTGGGGGCGGGCGAGAGCAGGGGCTGGCTCGGGTCGCGGTAGGCGAACTGGACGACGAGCGCGGGCAGGCCGAACAAGGCGCTCACGGCGAGGAGGATGAGCGACACCACGGTGACGAGCAGCATCGCGCGCACCGTCACCCGCCCGATGAAGCCCGGCTCCACCCGGCCCGAGAGCAGCTCGCCCGAGCGGCGGAAGGAGCGCGCCGCGGAGAGGTCTTCCATGGCGAGCACGGGCGCGAGCAGGGAGAAGCGCAGGAGGTACCAGAGCAGGGCGCCCACGAAGCCCAGCGACACCACGATGACCCCGCCGATGAGCAGGGCGGCGCCCGCCAGTTGAGGCGCGCCGCGGCCCGCCTGGGCGATGAGCACCCCCTCCTCCGAGCATCAGCCCGCCCGGCAACATCATGAGCAGCAGGACGCCGGTTCCCCAGAGCAGCGAGAGCACGTAGGCCCCCGTGAGGGCGCCCAGCCGCTTCCAGGCGCGCTGGAGGCTGGAGGCGGAGCCGCCCCGTCGCCGAGCTGGGTGGGCACCACGTAGCGCGCCACCACCAGGGTGTTGAGGTAGTAGAGCCACAGGGACACCAGGAAGAAGCCCCCGGCCGACACCCCGGTGCGCAAGAGCGAGGCGCTCAGCTCCTCCAGGTCTCCGCCGCGCGTCTGGAGCACGAGGGTTTCCTGGAGTGTCAACTGGAGGACCTTGGTGAGGATGTAGGTCACCAGGTTGAAGCCGAGGCTGAGGAGGAAGAGGGCCGGAAGTGCCTGCGCCAGAAGGTGGCGGAGCGGTCGATGATCTCACCGAGCGCGAGGGGTCGCAGGTCCGAGGGGGAGGGCTCACGGGGGGAGAGCATACCCGCTGGCCCTTGGCGGGAGGGCGCGGCATTCTGCGCGGCCATGGGACGCATTTTCGAGACCCGTAAGACGACGATGTTCGCCCGCTGGAACAAGATGGCGAAGCTGTTCACGCGCATCAGCAAGGACATCGCCATCGCGGTGAAGGCCGGAGGCCCGAGCCCGGACAACAACCCCGCCCTGCGCCGGGCGCTGCAGAACGCCCGTCACGGCAACATGCCGAAGGACAAGGTCGAGGCGGCGATCAAGCGCGCGAGCGGCCAGGACGTGAAGAACTACGAGGTGGTGCTGTACGAGGGCTACGGCCCGCACGGCGTTCCCATCATCGTGGAGACGGCGACGGACAACGTGGTGCGCACGGTGGCCAACGTGCGCCATGCCTTCAAGGATGGCGGCGGCAACATGGGCAACACGGGGAGCGTGGGCTTCCTCTTCCAGCACATGGGGGTGTTCCGCCTGTCGCCCGAGGGGGTGGATCAGGACGCGCTGGAACTGGATCTGATCGACCACGGGTTGCAGGAGATGGGCGAGGGCACGGGCGAGAAGGGGGAGAAGCAGCTCATCATCCGCTGCGCCTTCAACGACTTCGGCCGCCTGCAGCACGCGATCGAAGAGAAGGGGCTGTCGCCCCTGTCCGCGGAGTCCGAGTACATCCCCCTGAACCCGGTGACGCTGCCCGAGGAGCAGGCCCAGGAGGTGCTCAAGGTGGTGGACAAGCTCGAGCAGGACGAGGACGTGCAGCGGGTGTTCCACGGCCTGGCGTGATGAAGTTGCTTTCAGTCTTCGCAGAGGGTCCTGCCCGGGTCTTCCGGCCCTGGGCGGAGTTCTCCTCTCTACCGTGCCCCTCATGTCCTGCCACGTGGGCATGGGGGGCCACTTCGTACCGAGTCATTACGCGCAATCCTTCGACTCGGCCTCGAGTTCCTGCAGGACGAACCCGGCCCTCTGCGCCCAGGTGGCGGGTGAGGAGACGGTTATTCCTCACGCCGGGCAAAGGCTGGCCGAGTTCGGTACTGCGGTTGGCACGATCCGGGCGGCGTTGGGTCCCGAGCAGGAGGCTCGCATCAATCAGGTGCTTTCGGAGTGTGCCAACGAGGCTCGCTTGAAAGTGCTCCTCGAGCACATGGATGGCAAGAGCCCCACTCCGAGCGAGTGTGACGAGAAGAAGAAGTTCGGGGGCAAGGTCAGGACGCGAGCCCAGTTCTTCGGCGAGGAGATGCACCGGGCCGCATTCCAATGTGTCCAGGAGCGGCTGAGCGTGTTGCGCCCGGGTGGCTTCAGCTGGAGCCTCGTTACCGCTACGACCAGCGGACCAGACGGCGCGAGTTGATCAGCGCCGAGGAGGAGCAATCCCTGCTGGAGGAGGGATGTTTCAACGAGCTGAAAGGCACGATCAAACCAGACGTCGTCATCCACTCGGGTGATCCGCTCCAGCCGAAATTCGTCTATGACTTCAAATTCCCCTGCAAGAACACGTCCAAAATTAATTGGTGTCTGTATTCTCGAGGGCCGTATGCGGGTCGCAGGCAAAACGCCGTGTACGAGGAAGTCCTGGGTACGCGACCCTCCCAGGTCCTTCCCTGGATAGGAGTCATCCCATGAACGAGTACGCTCCACGCATTCGCCTCATGGCACAGGCCGGATTCAGCCTGCTCCGCGATGGCCTGAACTTTTCTTTTTTCATCCGGCACCCTCACTCGGAGATAGCGCGCGGAGTACTTCATTCCCTGGAGATATACCTTCAGGCGGTGGGACCCCGGGCGCTCGGCAAATACTTCGATGAAGAAGGGTACATGCAGGATCTCAATGATGCCGAGTGGAAGCGCATCCGGCGTGAATTGCTCGAGGCTGAATGGCCCATGTTCGATCTCCGAGATGAGTCCAGCAGCGAGGACCGGTATGGTTTTGAATATGCCGGTAAACCGCTTGGCGCTCCGTCCTTGAAGGACGAACCGAATGCGGCATGCGCGGTAAGCTTCTGGCTTCCCACGGAATACCTGGAGGAGCACGGCCCGGAGCGGGTGCGTGAGCTGGCATTGCAACTGGCCGCTCCGCTTCCCCTTTGCTTTGGACAGGCGGGCCTCGCCTTCAACGGCGCCACGAACCTGATGGG